>OY829846.1:0-4800000 GCA_963691875.1 Aureliella sp. | reverse complement strand
GACGGGAACCTCCAGCTCAGCAAACAACGGATCTCACACTCCTTTCTGCTCCATTCTGGCTACAGCGGCTTTGCCCTGCTCGATGATGAATTCGTCGCTCGACATGAAGCCATTCAATGGCTTCAGATCCTCGAGGAATGCGAGCTGACCAATTCAAGCGGCAAGAAGCTCAAAACTTGGAATGCAATCTTTCCGACTCTCTCGATAGAAGCGGCAGAGATTGAAGATGTGCCGATATCGTTCTTCAGTGGTGCCATCAGCGGTCAGAAAATAAGCGTGCTTGGAGGAGACTTCCTCAAGCGTTTGCACTTACTGTTAGACCTAGAGAGTCATTCGCTCTACGTGACGAAGAGCGGGCTATTCGAGAGCGGCTTCTTTTAGTTCGGCTCCCCATGGCCCTTCTATTTGACAGCAGCCAAGGTGACACTGTACATTTGTCAAGTAGATTGCGACTTTACGCTCTTGGCATTTCTGCAAGACTCACTCTCAGAACAGTAACGATGTCTCGCCCTCTCACCAAGCAACAGCAACGCGTCTACGACTTCGTGCGAGAGAAGATTCTCGAGCGCGGGTATGGTCCGACGGTCCGCGAGATTGGCGATCATATGGACATCAAATCGCCCAACGGAGTGCTGTGTCATCTTCGAGCCTTGGAGCAAAAGGGAGTCATCACTCGCAAGAAACATCAGAGTCGCGCGATCGAGCTAACGGAAGAAGTCGATCGTGAGCCAGCCGTTGAAGTCCCCGTCGCTGGCATATTGAGCCGGACTCGATGTCATCTTGGAGTACCTGGGAGTAATAAAGTCGACTTCGCGCCGTTGCTTCACGGAGAAAAGAAAGGCGCGGTGCGTGTCCAGGATGACTCTTTGGTCGATATCCAGATTCAAGCCGGCGATGTATTGATCGTGGCTTGGCAAACAGAAGTCCGAAATGGCCAACTTGCGATTGTGAGCCTGACGGGTCCTGAGGGCAGCCTGATTCAAGTGCTCCGCCAAGTCCACAAAATCGACGGCCAATATCACCTACACGGAACCAACCGAGCCGTTCCAACCACAACGGTGGACCGAGTCGAAGTCGTTGGCGTCGTGCAAGGAATCGTTCGCAGCTTCGATTGATCTATCGAAGAGAACTGACGAAATCATCCTACCCCGAAGCTTGAGCGAAGCAACACGACTCAACGCCTCAGTCGGCTATCCCGCTTTTTGAGCCGCAGCTTTTTGATTCAACTTATTGTATAGCGTCTTCAGGCTGATCCCAAGTTCTTCCGATGCTGCCTGCTTATTGCCGTCGTGTCGTGCCACAGCATCTTCTATTGCGGTGAGCTCCATTTCCTTCAGCGACATCCCTCTCAAAGAACGCAATTCCTTTCGAAGCCTTCGATCAGTAAATTGTTTCGGAAGATGTTCAGCCTCAATGGGAAGTTCTTCGCATAGAATGCATGCATGCTCAATCACATTCGCAAGTTCGCGCACGTTTCCTGGCCACACGTGATTTTGCAGTTCCTGCATTGTTGCTTGACTAAAGAGCTCGCCTGCCGCAGCATCAACGGATCGAAAACGGCTCAACAAGTGGCTCGCGAGTTCTGGAATGTCACTCTCCCGCTCTCGTAACGCAGGTACATAAACCTCGAAAGTGTTGATGCGAAACATGAGGTCTTCACGGAACTCTCCAAACTCCACCATCTCTTCCAAGTTTCGATGCGTCGCACACACCACGCGAACGTCCACTTTTTTTGGTTCATTGCTCCCCACCGGACGAATCTCGCGACTTTCGAGCACTCGTAGCAGTTTTGCTTGCATCCCTAAAGGTAGTTCGCCAATCTCGTCCAAGAAAATGGTCCCGCCAGCAGCTTCTTCAAACAGACCTTTCCGCTCCATGTCCGCTCCAGTAAAGGCGCCTTTGCGATGCCCGAACAGTTCACTCTCAATCAAATTTTCCGGAAGCGCACCACAGTTGATGGCCACGAATGGCCCATCCTTGCGTGAGCTTTCAACATGGACACTCTTCGCAACTAGCTCCTTGCCGCAGCCGGTTTCGCCACGAATGAGCACCGTGGAGTTGGTTGGAGCGACTTTGCTGACGAGATTGCGCACCGAAAGCATCGAAGTATGCCTACCAACGAGTTGCGGTCCCGTCGACTTGCTCTCCGTACTCCGCTTCGAAGCATGATATTTGCGGACGGTTTCGCGCCGCGCGAGAATGGTGTCGAGCAACGTCTTGAGTTCCATCAAGCGGCAAGGCTTCGTAAGGTAGTCACAGGCACCGTAACGCATCGCTTGGACAGCGGTTTCCAGCGATTCTTTTCCTGTGAGTACGATGGCTTCGGTCTCGGGCGAAAGCTCTTTGACTTGCCGAATAACCTCGTTGCCATTGAGGCCCGGCATGTCCATGTCCACAATCAGGCAGTCAAACTTTTGCGCCCGAGCCTCACGAATCGCATGCTCTCCATTGGGGCAAACTGTAATGCGGTGCCCCATGCGCGGAATCTCCAAACTCATGAGAGTCTGTAGCGACTCTTCGTCATCGGCAAAAAGTACTTTCAGACCTGCTTTAGGCTGCTCTACGTCGTTCATTCGCTTCCGATACCAACGGAGTTATAGGTAGTGTGAGTAACATGGTGGACCCGGTTCCTGGGCCATCGCTGGAAGGCACTAACGATCCACCGTGGTCTTGTACGATTTGGTAGGTGATGGACAGGCCCAAGCCTGTTCCTCGGCCATCGCGCCGGCGTGTGAAAAAGGGCTCGAATAGCTGCTGCTTGACTTCCTCCGTCATCCCGCAGCCATGGTCTTCGATCGTCAGGAAAAACTCTTGCTTACTAGCCTGCAAAGTGACTCTGACTTGGCTACCATCCTCTGATGCATCCAGTGCATTCGTCAGTAGATTGAGTACAACTTGTTTAAATTCGGTTGGGCTGACGCAGGCTACCGTTTCTGGCCTGCCCTCAAATTCAAGCGTTCGATTCCGATACTGTCCGAGATGCCGAACAAGTTCACAGACATCTGCCACCGCTTCGTGAATATCCGTTTCCTGCTTCCTCGAAGATTCGCCGAGCCGTGAGAAATCGAGGAGACGCTCCGTGATGTCCTTGCAACGAAACGCCTCATCTTGAATACGACGCAGGTAGTCGCGAACGATGTCCATCTGCTCGCTTGTAAGTGTATATCTTCCATCCTTTGCCATCGACTTGCCATCATGAATAACTTCATGAATTCGCATTTCGAGAGCTTCTGCGCTCCAAGCAATGGTGGCCATTGGATTGTTGATTTCATGGGCAACGCCAGCAGCCAAAAATCCTACACTCGCCAGTTGCTCACTTCGCACTACTTCCTGGGTTCGCTGACTGACTTGCTCATTCAGGTTGTCTCGAATTCGCACAAATCGATCTGTCATGCCGTTGAGGGCTGAAGCCAAGTCCGCGAGCTCGTCTTCGGAATCCATCTGGATTCGATGGTCAAACTCGCCGTTCGCTATGCGTTCGCTACCCAGCAGCAACTCCTTGAACGGCTTAACCACGAATTGCCGGAAGTACACGAAAGTGGCGATGACGGTAATCAGTACGCAAGAGAATGAGACGGCCAGTCCAGCTTGCCACCCACGATAACGCTGGCGAACTGCATCCCGGAATTCCATCTCGCGTGTATTCTGACGACTTACGTTTGAATCGAGCACCTCTCCAAGATTACGAAGACTTTGCCTTAGCACCGCACCTTGGTCAGACCCTAGATGCCACTGCCAGTTTTTCTCGAGTCGCTCCAGATTCTCAATTTCCATCTCCAGATTCTCAAGCTCTTCATTAGTCGTCGCGAGCAAGGGATTGGGATGCTTGAGCCGTTTTGCAATCGCTTCACGATAGACTTGCAATTCACTGCGTAGGCTAGCTAACTGCGGCTGCATGCCAAAAATGCTACTTCCCTCAGCCGAAGCTTCAACGCTTAACGCTCCAACGTGCGTCTGAAGTTCGCTCAGCCGATTGTTATCACCCGATGCCAGCCCCACATTGATTGTCAGCTCACGATAGCTGGAGACACCTTCCCACCCGTACCAAGCTAGACAGACGCACAAGCCAACAAGCAAGAGCGTGCAATAAAGTATTTTTTGTCGAATAGGTTTTCGGTCCAACATGCTTCGAATACCCTACAAAATCCGACGAGCAGCCAGCTAAGCTGAGAACTACTTCCACAACAAAGGTGCAAGTACGTGCCAAATGTAAATCAGCCCACAGCCTGCAATGCTTGCAGCAACCGCTTGGTACTCACGATTTCGAAACCATTCAAACTTTGTCCACCCCACAAATGCTTCTTTCGCCCAAAGCTTTGGAAGCACGCGTGGAACGCGCTGCGTATAGCTCGGCCATTCGTTGGGAAATAGAAACGCCAAGCGTTTTTCCTCAAATACGATCTGCAGCCAATAGAGAAAAGCCATTGGTCCAACGATAAATCCCAGAGTCAGCATGTCTTGCATGAGCAGACAGAAGGCGACCATCATCGCAAAGGAACCGAGGTAGAGCGGGTTTCGCGTCAACGCGTAGGGACCACATTGCGTCACTTCGCGGGACTTATTCAGGCTGCCTGCAGACCAGCTGCGAATGGCCAATCCCAACAGGAGCAGTACAAAGGCCAAGGATGCCTGCCAATCTGTAAAGTCAAATGGATTTAGCGGAACAGTCTGCCGTATCAACAGGTTGTAACAGGCCAAACTGGTAAAGCCAATGAGACTAATCGGGATGCGCCGCTTCGTGCAAAAGTTCAGTATCGGATGCGAGAGCAGCTCTTGAGCGTTCTCGGTCCAAAGTTCAGATTTCGTTGTGAATGACAAGTAATTGCTTCCTTAAAAATTCTGTCATGCTTACTAGCGACGATGTAGTTTATGAAGCCAAAATGCGCCGACGATGAGCAAGACTAAGTTGCCTAACCAAACGCTGTAAGGTGGCCAATCACCAGCCTTGGCGTTGCCCAAACCAACTGCGAAGAGTGGATAGTACAAGAACAGGATCGGCAAGAAGCAGGCACCAAAGCTTGTCGCGTTATCAGCGGCTCGAAACCAAATGGCGAACGGAATAGCAACCCAGACGAAACAAAAACAGCTGCACCCCTGTGCCCATCGACGCCAAGGTTCAATCTCAAGCCTGCGTATATCATTCTTAGCTACTTGAATGTTCGAGAGACTCTGCCGAGTCACCGCGTTGTCTAAGTACTCGTGTTTGCCCACGGTGAGAAACAGAGCAGATCGGGCGGCTAAGTCCTCTTGAATTCGATGAATCTTTCCCAGTTCGGTCCGAATTTCGCTGCCAACATTTCGCATGGCGACTTCGGAATAATGCCCGCCAGAAGTCCCCTTCTTCGTCGCGTCTGACAAACTAATCTCATGTACGGAGGGACCAGGAATGACAACTCGCTTATCACCCGCATCGAGCGAGCTATCAGTGAGCTCAATACTCAAAGTATCGTTCTCTGCATCCATCGTCAGGCGACCGGTCCGTGCTGAGACTACCAATGGTTGTTTCGATGCCTCAGGAATCATCGTGATCGTTGGGGACAGCAGCTCACCATCCTCACTTAAACCGCGCACATGAATGGAGAAGCCGCGTTCAGATGTGTAGTTTCCCTGAGTAGACAAGAATCCGTATACAACCTTTTCAACTGAGTGCATCACTACGCGGCTAATTCCGGGTTTGCCCCAAGGCATCGCTATGTCATTGATCCAGACCGCAAACAAACTCAGCAGGAAGCATGCAATCAAGATAGGCGACATGATACGCATCGGCTTGACGCCTGCAGCCATCAAAGACAACACTTCGTTATCCGCACTGACTCGACCATAGACACTGGCCACAGCGAAGAGAATGGTCGGAGGCAACGCGTACTGCAAAGACATTGGCAAGGCGTAGGGCAATAGTTGCAGAAAGGCACCAAACCCCAACCCCTGCGTTGCCATTTCTTTGGAAACAACCGCCAACATTATGACAGCAGCGAACGTAACCAACGCGACTACGAAGATCTTGGTTATCTCCCAACCGACATAGAGGTTGAATCGACGCATTTTTCCCCAAAGTAACTCCATTTATGGATGCCTGATGAGCGCGAGCGGGGGGAGTTTAGCAAGTGCTCTCGCCGGCCGAAATGTTAATCAAACCAGCTGAGTGCCGTGGGGCGGAGAGGGTAGCGGATACGCTGCACTGAGAGTCATAAGGGCGGCGACTCACCTATAACCGCCGACTCTCGACGAGAATACTAGAGGTCTACCGCTGAATCGCTAGCATTGTCAGAGCAGCGTTGGCGCCGAATCTGTTCCATAAGATAAATGACAACTTTCGATTGAATTCGCAAAGCTTCATCCACCTCGCCATTGTCTGCCAGTGAACAAGCTTTAGAAAAGTGCTTGTCCACCTTTTTCCAGTCGACCACCCATTTGTTTTCTTGAGCAGCTTCTCTCAAGGACTTGAGAGTTCCAGCCAAGTACTCAAACAGTGGTTTGCTAGCGGATGCCTTGTATTGACGATAAGGGCCATTGCCGTAGCGCGAAGTTTGCGAAGCGGAGCTACCCGATGGCATCGCGATCTGGGCAACGCCCGTCGCGACAGCGATGATCGCGAGAACGCCCGCTACAAGTGCGATTGGCGCAAACTGAAGATACCAAAACACCACAGCAAGTAGTAAGCATACGCCAGCGACGATGCCCAGCGCGGGCGAAAACGCGGCTTTGCTGCCAGATCTTCGGACAACAATTCCGCCTTGAGCCCCCGTAACAATCTCCTCCTCGGTGACGTCAACGACAATCGCTGTGATGTTGTCTGGACCACCACGCAGGTTCGACAAATCTACGAAAAATTGTGCCGCCTCTTCAGGAGCCAAGCAACGAAGAATGGCACCAATTTCTTCATCCGTCACTTGGCCGCTAAGACCATCCGAACAAAGGAGGTAACGATCTCCCTTGTGCACCGGGAAAGGCCCCTCCAAATCTACTTCTACAGAAGAATTGGGGCCAAGGGAGCGTGTAATAACATTTTTCGGAATGACGCCACTGCGGACGGTTTCATCTGTTACTTCACCAGCGGCCTGCATCTCCCAAACCAAAGAGTGGTCGAATGTCAGCTGGTACAGAGTCTCGCCGTGCAACTGATACACTCGGCTATCACCTACATGAGCAACCACGGCGCCTTCTGGCAGCAAGGTAAGGACACTACAAGTAGTGCCCATTGACCGAAACTCGATGTTTGCCTGGCCTCGCCGAAAGATGTCCGAGTTGGCTTCGACAATCGCCTTGTGCAAAGCTTCTGCAGGCGTTTGTTCGTTGTACTTCAAGTAATTCTGCGGAATAAGCTCGACGGCTAATTCCGACGCTCGCTCACCTGCGGCATGAGCCCCCATTCCATCAGCAACCAAAAATAGGTGCCCGAATTTTTCCCAGGAATCACGAGATTCCGCTGGAATGGAACCCATCGAATCCTGATTGATCGCGCGACGCATTCCCACATCAGACAGCGACGCATGATGGACCGTTGTCGCCCATTTTTTGCTATCAGGATTGTTGTCGCTTGGGCTCAATGGAAAGTTCTATGAACGAGAATCGGCGGGGGAAGGACGAACCTCCGGGCGTATTGTACTTATAGCTAGCTTATTTGTAGTACCGCAACGCACGATAACTCTCCACAAACTGCAAGCAAAGCTCGGCCCAAAAGGGATCTACCTGTACGTTTTTCTGAAGAATTGGACATTTTCACCTGACGTTAGCAAAGGCTAGCTTATGCATTTTCCACGATTCGCAACCTGAAAATGAAGCACACAAGTTCCCATTCGAAGCCCTGCGATTGATCTGGCGAGCAAATCCAGGCGATTCCTATACTTTTTCGAGATGACTGGTGTAGTCGGCAGCAAACGGGGAAGCGACTTTACAGCAATCTGCTGGACAAGTGATCGTTATTGCCCCTTCAATCTTCGAAAGATACACGGTGAGATCTACCTTTGCCCCCTTGATACTACTTGGAACGCTGATGGTTTCGTTAGGTTGCGTGAGAAGAAGGATGGAAATTCGCACCAACCCAGCTGGGGCAAGTGTTTATGTGGACAAGAAGTTCATCGGCAATAGTCCGATTTCAACTTCATTCACCTACTATGGAACGCGTGAAATCGAAGTCGTCCGTGACGGCTTCCGCACGGAAAAAATCTTCAAGAAGATGTCTCCTCCATGGTACCAAATTCCTCCAATAGATTTTGTCTCGGAAGTACTCTGGCCACAAGAAATCCGTGACGAGAGAGTTGTAGATATCACAATGGTGCCTCAGGAAATTCCTGACAGCGAAGTCTTGCAGGCTAGAGCCGAAGAGTTTCGCATTCAGTCTTCGCAGGGTTTGATCACAGCGAACACTGCTGTTGTAAAAGCCGACGGAGACATTTTGCCAGGCGGATTCACTCCAGGCTTAGCACCATCCAGCCCTTCCGATGCAGTAACTGTTCCGCCAGCAGTCAATACCTTCCCTGCAACGCCCCAGAGTTCGGCTCCTCTCGGTGGTTGGGCCCCGCAACGCATTCCCGAAGTCAGCGGCAGCTATCGCGTGCCTCCTGGCGGCAATTGAGCATACGACCAATTGCCCAAACTCGCTTACGGGATCTACTTGTAGCCTATACCAGTCGGGATACCGCGGATGGCACCGCGAAGATTGGTCAAGGCTGATGGATCACGCGCAATCTTGTCAGTAAACACTCGCGCGTCATCCAGAATCGGACGCAGCCGCTGCGTTAGCTGAGCAATCTCCTGTACAGTGAGGTTCAGCGAGTAGTACAATTGCTCATCATCTAAGATGCGCGCTAAGCTACCGTTGCTTGTGTTTAGACGATTCGCGAACTTGTTCACTTCCGCTGAAGTCACTCGCAAATCCCGAAGCAGCAAATCAAGATCGGTGAGGGCGGTGAGCGTAGTCGCGGCAAACTCGTCACTTTGCGCTGCAAAAGGCTTCGTAAAATCATTCAAATTGCCGATCAATCCGGCTGCTTCATTTGAGACCTTATCAACTGCTTCTATCGTTTTGCCTTCGATGTTTACCGCGGTCTGTTCAAAGCGAGCAAGCGTCGTCTTGGTCTGAGTGAGGGCACCTTGGGCGTCGTTTAGCAAGGTGGGTATTGCCGTTGAAAGTGTCGCGACGGAGCTCTTCAGGTTCGGGTCGGCAAAGACAGTTCGAATAGCCGCGAGGGTCATATTAAAGTTCTGAATGGTCGCCCTAGCTTCCGTCGCGATCGAACCCATTTCGCCTTCGCCCCCACCAAGAACATTGCGGGCTTCCTCAGCCAGTGAAGATACTTGATTGCCTGCATTCTCTATGGAAGAACCGGCTCTAGCAATGGAATCCAATGCACCCGAAATCGAGTCATTCATATCCAGCATGGCATCGAAAGGACTAGGAGCCACCACGCCACCGCGAAAGAAATCCTGGTCCTTGAGCGGAGCCATCGCAACCGCTTTTTCAGATTCGTCCAGGATGCCATTTTTTGGATTGGTGTCAAATCGTGCCAGAAGACTCGCATCATTGTGCGGAATGAACTCAACCACGGCGTCACCAGTTATTAAACTGCCTGTGCCGATTCGCGGAAGTTCGCGCGCCAGAACGCGGTGCTCAGAATCGAGCTCCAGAGTCAAATCGACGCCATCTTCGTCCAAGAGCTTTACACTTTTGACACGGCCAATCTGCACACCGTTCTTGCGAACGGGCGTGTCGGTCGTCACGCCTGGTGCGGCGTCAAATCGAATGGTGACGGTATAACGCTCCGAAAAAAGATCCGGCGCTGCCCCGAAGAACATGATCAGAATGACTGCGATTACCATCGAGGCAACCACAAGCACGCCGACTCCGAATCGATATCCTTGTTCGTTCATGATTTCTCACTGCCACTTCCACCGCTACGACGAGCGGCTGATTGTTTGGCCTGCGCTATTTATTGTATTTTGCAGACAGATTGGGCGTGTCCTGGTAGTTGTCCAACTCGCTTCGTCTCATCTCCATAAGACGTTCTCCTGCTTTGCCTTCGACAAACTGATGTACGCGTTTGTCTTCGCAGGTTGCTAGTCTGGAGGGAAAGTCGTCGAACAGGATTTGTCCCTCACCTGACGGCAGACGCGAATACGGATAAAGCATCACAATACGATCAGCGACCTTGCGTGCCGACTTCATATCGTGAGTGATGACCAGACTTGTCACCCCCGGCAGCTTGCTGGTTCGCAGCATGAGTTCATTGATGACGTCGCTCATGATCGGATCCAGCCCAGTCGTGGGCTCGTCATAAAGCACCAACTCTGGATCCAACACCAAGGCTCTCGCCAAGCCGACACGCTTGCGCATGCCGCCCGACAGTTCGGCCGGTCGCTTGTTGGTCACCGTTTCTGGCAAGCCAACTTCTGCAAGGGCTTCAATGATGGTGCGACGAAGTTTTCGCCCCGAAGCTAAATTATGTTGTACAAGAGGAAAAGCAACGTTTTCGCCAATTGTCATGCTGTCGAACAGGGCCGCATTTTGAAAGACAAACCCAAACTTGCGACGCAAGCCGGTCATCTCCAAGTCCGACAAACCGTTGATGTCTTGTCCGTCGTAAAGAACCTGACCACTCGTTGGCTTGATCAGACCTACCACTGTCTTGAGCAACATAGTCTTACCGCAACCACTCTCACCAATGATGACCAACGTTTGGCCTCTTGGAATCTTCAGGTTGATGTGGTCCAGGATAGTTTGCCCGGCGAACTGTAAAGTCAAATCTCGAAGTTCTACCAGAGGCGCTGATTCCGAATCACTAGGCTGCCCAGACGTATCCGATTCCAATGCAACACCGCACTCAACACCCCCCCCTTCGTTGGGCTTTGACGATTCTTCAATGGTGAACTTGAGTTCTGTCATAGCAATTCGGCCTAGATGAGTTTGGCACCATGAGGCCAGATGGTGATATAAATCGCATCAAGTGTTATATTCAGAAGAAGATCAACTGCGAGAATCAGAACAAAACTGAAAACAAACGAAGCTGTCGCTGCTCTTCCAACGCCTTCAGCACCTGCTTGGCAATGAAATCCCCGATAGCAACTCACGACAGCGATTATGCCGCCGAAAAAGAAGCTCTTGAAAATTCCCATAAAGAAATCCCAGCCACCGACGAACATGCGACTGTTGTTCAAGTACTGATAGTGATCAATTCCCAGCATGATCACACTGTAGAAGTAGCCTCCAACAATGCCCATAAAATCAGCCATGATCGTCAAAGCTGGAATCAACATGATACAGGCTAAGAATCGCGGCACGACCAAATAATGAATCGGATTTGCACCCATGCTTGTCAATGCATCGATCTGCTCGGTAACTCGCATTGTGCCCAAGACAGCCGCCATCGCACTACCAACTCGCCCCGCGAGCATCGTAGCTGCAAGCACGGGCCCTAGCTCTCGAACTAGCGACATGTTGATCACCGCACCCAGGCGACTTTCAAGCCCAATATTAGCGAACTGAGCATAACTTTGCACCGCAAGCACCATACCGATAAAAGTCCCGGTAAGTGCGACAACAGGAAGACTGAGCACGCCAACATGGTAGAAGTTTGGCAGGATGGTGCCCTTACGTGGCCAAGCGGAGAAGAGCCACATGAAGATGCAGCCAGCAAAAACCGCCATATCGCCAACGGTAATCAACGCGTTGACAACCATCTCGCCCCAGTCGCTGATCCAACGGTACAGCGGCTCGGGTATCCGAGATTGGTGGATAGAATGATTAGCTGACGATGACGCCACAACGCGACTCCATGGGTTTTCAGCGCAATGATCCCACACCACGACGCTGCTAAACTTTATCGGTTGCGCAAAGCTTGCGACTGCAGCCTCGTGGTGAGAACGAGCAAGATAGAACCCGAGGGACAGCTAGCATTTGTGCTTGCGAAGCGGTCCTCAAATGAAGAAACTCACCGGCAAGCCCTTTAAAACACTGCATTGTTGGGCAATTTGACTTGATGAGCTCCGAAGCCATGCGTTTTGACATCATTACTTTGTTTCCGCAGATTTTTCCGGGCTACTTAGGGGAGAGTTTGCTAGCCAAAGCCATCGAGCGCGGCCTGCTAAATGTCCACGTCCACAATTTGCGTGACTGGTCAAAGAACAAACACAATAAAGTCGACGCCCCTCCCTTCGGCGGTGGGGCTGGCATGCTCATCCAAGTAGAACCGGTGGTGGCTTGTGTTGAAGCGGTTCGAGCGATGGCTGATGAGCCAGGCGAATTACTTTTGATGAGCCCTCAGGGCGAGATGTTGAAACAATCCATGGCACCGAATTTCGCCCAATCGACAAGACTGATTCTTCTCTGCGGTCGTTATGAAGGATTCGACCAGCGAGTAATCGATATTCTCCAACCACGCGAAATCAGCCTCGGAGACTTTGTGCTCAATGGCGGTGAAGTTGCTGCGATGGCCGTAATCGAAGCCACAATGCGATTGATTCCTGGAGTACTCGGCGACGAACGCAGCAGCGAGGAAGATTCGTTTAGCGATCAAGACCTGCTTGAGTTCCCGCAGTACACGCGGCCCCGCGAGTTTCGCGGCTGCGAAGTTCCTGATATTCTATTGAGCGGCAACCATCAAGAAATTGCCAAGTGGCGCGCCGAGCAACGATTACTCCGCACGCATCAGCGCCGCAAAGACTTGCTCTGAGTGATTCTTTTTTCGTCTCCGTTTCGCATTCGTTTAGCAAACAAGTCACCCTCCCTTTCTGAGCGGGGAAGCGAGAGAGCTGGGAGAGTGGAGCCTCAGCGACGAGGGGACCTATCAGCTTTCAGTCACTAACCACTCCCTTTGCTAGCAAACTAGCTTTGCAAGCTCACGGCGCGAAGTGCCCTTGCGGCTGACCTGTTCTCTTAGCGACACTTCCCGCACTGAAATCCGAAGCTCGGCACCACAAGGATGTGGGCAATGCTTCGTGAAGCAAAAGACGCGAAACTTTCGGCGTAAACAGCTTTTTGCCTTGGGAGGGAATCCATGGCGACTTATCTGATCGGTTTGTTAGGGCTAACACTTGCGGCCTTGCCTGCGCCCCAAACCAAAGCCACTGGACGAGTCGAACTCGTATTCTTCAGTTTGCCCGGCTGCGCGCCATGCGCAGAAATGAAACAGACTATCGCACGACTCGAAGCCGACGGCGTTCGGATAATTCGAGTAGATGCGTCTCGGCAAGCAGACGCGGTCCAGCACTACAGAGTCGAAAATGTACCTACGCTCGTGATGTTGGGCGATCGGCAGGAATACGATCGTATCGTCGGCGCAGTTGACTACACTTCCGTCAAGCAACGTGTCGACCGAATATCACAGCGCTTCCATGGTTCAGGGAACCGGCAGAAGAGTGCACCGAATGACAAGGCGGTTATATCTCTAGCCCACCAGGCCGCTAGCCAACCAGAGAAAGAATCTTCCATTCCGGCTGGACCCAAAGTTCGCGGACAGTCTCCAGACCTCTCGAACGACCCGACAGCTCTTGGGCATCTCGCTGGCCATCGAAACATTGCGTCTCCATCGGTGGGCAGTAGTTATCAAATAGACGTTGGGACAGCCAACACGGCCGTAAATCCTCTACAGGCGGCGGTACGGGCCGAACGAGCGACGGTGCGCATCCAAGTGCAAGAAGGTGCGACGAAAAGCTACGGAACAGGCACCATCATCCACGTGCACGGATCCGACGCTTTGGTCCTAACTTGCGGACACCTCTTTCGCGACAATCAGGCGAACGCCGTTCTTTCTGTGGATCTGTTTGCTGGCACCAGAGAGCAAACTCGCTTGCTAGCCGAAGTCATCGACTTTCGGGCAGACGATAAAGCAGATATCGGTTTGATTTCCTTCAAGCTGCCAGTACCTATTGAACCAGTTCCCGTTTCGCCAAGTAACGAGCGACAGCAAGTCAATCAGCCCGTTTTCAGCTGGGGATGCGATCATGGTGCTGATCCGACTCGGCATGATACGCGGATAACGCACATCGATCGCTATCTTGGTTCTTCCAATATCGAAATCCACGGCGCGCCTGCAGTTGGCCGCAGCGGTGGCGGGCTGTTTGATCAACAAGGAAGACTAATCGGGGTTTGCAATGCTGCGACTCAAGGTGAACCGGAGGGAATTTACGCCTCTCGCGAAGTCATCTACGACCAACTTCAACGAGTCGACCTTGCTCAACTGTACGAGTCGACAACTGCTTCACCCGAGCCTGGACAAATTGCGAGCAGCGTTTCGTCGCAGCCAAGTAATTCATTGACACTTCCTGCGTTCGTCAGTCAGACGCAAGAAACATCGCCTCCGAAACAACTAGTTGTCGTCATTCGCGACGCTTCCGGTAAAGATCGCGTTATGCGGGTGGATTCGCCATCACCCGAACTACTGCGACAACTAAAACGCGAAGGCAGATAGACCTTTATGCGGAAGTTGTAAAGCGTTTCGGGCGTAGCGGAGGTCGTCAAGACTTTCGGCCTCCCGAGTCGCTCTGCCAAGTCAATCTGGACTTGCCTAAGGCGGAAGGCGAGTCAGAATCTGCCAGTCCAGTACGTTTCAAGTAACATTCATTTGCATGCGAACACGTATTCCAATGGTAGAAGCTTGGCTGCCATTCGCCTCAGCTCTTGACGAGCTCAGCGACCAACGCCACGGCTTCTGCTACGGCGATCAAATGTTGTGGCTGCCGCTTCAAAAAACACGACTGCAGAGCCAGCCGAGGACAATGCCACCGGCGCATATTGGCGGTCCCTCTAGCCAAGTCCAGTAACTTGGCATGCCCGCACTCAGGTCCGTGCAGAATAATACGATCCAGGCAAAAATATTCAAGGCTGCGATCGTGTAAACGATGGGTAAAAACCGTCGTACATCCATCGAACAGGCTACTGCTACCAATCCGTGCGCAAAATACATCGCGGAGTTGGAGCGTGCGAGGTACTCGAAGATGGGAGCATCGGTTGGGGCCTCTCCGAGACCCAGCCAGCGATGTATACCGACCATCCAGCTCATGGGAAAGAAGATCGGAAAGAAAGCGCAGCACAGCGAGACTCCCATCAGTCGCAACAGCCACCCGATCAGCTTGGCAGGCAGTGAACCTGACTCCTGCGTTTTCCCTCCATCTTCCTGTGCTTGCAATTGAAACTTTCCAGATCTGCTGGTCAACGCAGCTTAAAATTGGCGTACCCCCGAATGCCGCCATCCAACTATAATTCTCGAGGTGAATAGCTTGCATGCAAGGCATCACTATATCTAGAGTCGTCTATTGCGTCGCGCTAGTGTGCCTATGCTTGCTTTGAGCAAGAGTCGACCAAGCCTGACAGTGACACAACATCCAAGGACGGAGATCTTAAGTGGCCAGTGTTTTGCAGCCTCAAAGTCAAGAAAACGATAGCAATTCCTCCGAGAACATGACGAACACGATCCGGATCTACAACACTCTGACACGTCAGAAAGAGCCTTTTGAAACAGTCGAGCCTGGCAAGGTTGGGATGTACCTCTGCGGACCAACGGTTTACGCCGAAGCCCACATTGGGCATATGGTCGGACCGGTCATTTTTGACACCATCAAACGTTACCTTGTCTACAGCGGCTACGAAGTCAACTGGGTCGTGAACATCACCGACGTCGACGACAAGCTTATTGCCTCGTCACGCAAACGTGGCATTCCGATGTCGCAAGTCGCGACTGAAATGACGATGGACTATTTGTCTAATCTACAGTCACTCGGTGTTGACCAGATCAATTCAATGCCTCGTGCCACCGATAATATGGGCGAGATCATCAAGTTCATCGAAGAGCTGATCGAGAAGGGCTTTGCCTACGCCAGCGGCGGCGACGTATTCTTCGATGTGAACAAAGATTGCGACTACGGGCAGCTCAGCAATCGCTCGGTGGAAGACCAACAAGGCGAGGGTGGTGGAGCTGCGGCGAAGAAGAAATCTGCCGGCGACTTTGCACTTTGGAAGTCAGCCAAGGACGATGAGCCAAGTTGGAAGAGCCCTTGGGGCCAAGGTCGTCCGGGCTGGCATATCGAGTGCTCAGCGATGAGTCGTGTTGAGCTAGGCGAAACTTTTGACATTCACGGTGGCGGCTTGGACTTGATGTTCCCACACCACGAGAACGAATTGGCTCAAAGTCGTTGCTGCCACGACAAGCCGATGGTCAAGTACTGGATGCACAACGGTTTGATGCAGCGTGAAGGCGCTGCAGCAAAGCTTGGTGGCAAAGGCGATCGAGCAGAAAATGCAGATGCGGCCTCCAACAAGATCAGTCGTAGTGCTGGCGACGGTGGCTTGGCTCAGCTGATTGAAGAGCAGACGGGAGACCGGATTCGCTTCTTCCTGCTCCGCTCCCAATATCGCAGCACGATTCTCTTTGGCGACAATGCCCTGGCTGAAGCGGGGCAAGCATTGAGTACCTTTTACCGACTCATTGAGCGTTATGATCGATTGTCCGGACATTCATTCTATTTTGGAACCGAGTACGCCAAGACTCGTGCTGCTGGGGATCAAGAGCTTGCTGGCGCGAGCGGTGAACTGATGGAAGCCGTTGCTGCCAAACGTAGTGTCTTTCTCGAGAAGATGGACGACGACTTCAACACGGCTGGAGCTGTTAGCGAACTATTCGAAATGGCTCGCTCAATTAATCGCTTTATTGAATCCGAGGACTTGGAAGATTCCAAGAAACGCAGCGAGGAAGCGATGAGCACTCTGGCATCAGCCATGAGTGTGCTTCGTGAGCTCGGTGCCATCCTCGGACTGTTCATCAAGAAACCGAAGACAGCTGGCGGCGATGGAAGCGAAGACACGGTTGAGGGCCTGATGCAGCTGTTGATCAAGCTGCGTGCCGACGCTCGAGCCAATAAAGACTTTGCAACATCGGACGCCATTCGCGACGGCCTTGGCGCACTCGACATCACCTTGCAGGACCTCAAGGAAGGAACCAGCTGGGAGAAGAGCTAATCGTTTAACGCCCAGCCGCAGGTGCCAGCTTGCTTTGGCACAGCCTGGTAGCGGATGTCGTCAAGACTTTCGGCCTTACAAGTACACCGTGGCGCCTGAGGACAGGACCACAGGCAAGATGCCTAAGCCACTTCAAACCTAGGAACCGGATGTTCAAGTCGACGCGCACCAACAACGACGCCAGCTCAGGAAATCTGATCCTCGGGATCGACCCGGCTCTAGGTACAACTGGCTATGGTGTGGTACGAGATCTCGGCAATCGCTTCGAAGTAATCGATGCGGGCATTGTCCGCTGCGATCGCAGGGATACGCTTGAGAATCGCTTGCTGGAGCTCAGCAAAGGCATTACGGAGGTAGTCGAGGAATTTCGGCCGGATTGCTTTGCGGTGGAGGAGCTATATTCCCACTACGAGCGACCGACGACTGCAATTTTGATGGGACACGCTCGCGGAGTGATTTTGTTGGCGGCTGCTACCGCCGGCGTGCCCGTGCATTCTTACGCGGCGACCCAAATCAAGAAAACACTGACCGGCAATGGTAGGGCATCGAAGAGTCAAATGCAGTTCGCCGTGCAGCATCAATTGGGACTCAAACAACTCCCCGAGCCCGCTGACGTCGCGGATGCCCTCGCTGCAGCAGTTACCCATTGCCACCATCGCTTGGCAAGCGAAAGCCCGGCTCTTAAGCCTCACGTCAACGCAGCTTATGCGAATCTACTCAAAACGCATCGAACTCAGCAAAGCTAGTCTCATCGCACTGATTCACATCGAGATTTTATGATTACCAAGATCGCCGGCAAACTCATTGAGCTATCCGAAGAAGATGCCACACTTTCGATTCCTCCGATGGAATACCAAGTTCTGATTGCTGAGTTCACGCGTCGGCATCTACAGAGTCAGGTTCAAAAGGAAGTCGAACTTCACACGATTCACTATCTCGATGGCAACGTCACATCGGGGGGGCGGTTGACTCCACGACTGGTTGGCTTTCTCAATACAGCAGAACGCGATTTCTTCGAGCTATTTTGCTCCGTCGACGGCGTAGGCGTGAAGAAAGCTCTTCGAGCGATGACCCATGCAGTGCAAGACACAGCAGTGATGATTGAGCAGCAAGACACCAAAGGGCTAAGCAAGTTGCCTGGTATTGGCCCCGCCACAGCGGAACGCATTATTGCCAAGTTGCGCCGCAAGATGCCCAAGTTTGCGTTACTGGTGCGTCGTGAGATGCCTAAGGCAACCGACGCGGACGTTCGCGAAGGCGTGGTGGGAGATACGTTTCAGGCCCTGATGGCCCTTGGCCACGGTGAAGCCGATGCACGTCAGCTCATCGAAGTTGCCCTTGCATCCGGCGGCAAGTTCAAAGACACCGAGACGCTGATCCAAGAAATCTACAAGAAGCAGTATGGATCTTAACAAATAGTCGTAGGCCTATAACGAGCGGACGCATTTTACGGCGACGAGCAGGACGGCGTTTACGGCTGGTCGTTAAACGATTTTTCGTTTTTCGTGAGAAGCAAGATTAGCAATGTCGCAGCAATGAGATCGGCGGTCGTACCAGGGTTTAAGCGATTGCCGTAGGAGCGCAGATAGCGATCCAGTTGCGCATAAGAATCTGCCGTAGACAAAGTTGTACTGTGGGACTCGTGACCTCGTCCACTACGGGTGAGATCGTCAAGTACATCTTTCGCACGTTGCTGAACTTCCTTTGCTTGCTCGGCTCCGACTTTTCGGTAGATGAGACCATCGGGCTCATGGGCGAGCCACCGCAACTGCGTCCAACACGTGGCTTCGAGGATCCGTTCTGACTCGGGCAAGTTTCCGAGAGCGGAAAGAGATTCTTGCAGCCAAGGTAGCAGCCTCTCGAAGCAATCGGCGAAACCATTTGCATACTGCCGTGCCACTGCATCAAATTCAGCAACTTGCGTCATGGCATCAACGAGGCGATCCGGTGCATTTGAGCGAATATCATTCTCCGTCTGCTCGCCCATACCTCCAGGCTTGGACTCAACAATCGCTTGATAAACGTCCGCGCTGTCTTCTGCGGATAGTTCACGCAAAACTTGTTCCACATTGCCACGAAGTTGTTCGAGCGAATGAACTTTGGTTTGCGCCACATTGGCGGCTTTGACCAACGGGCCGAACAGCAAGATGGTTCCGAGGTTTGTGTTGCGCCCAACGTTTTTTTGCGTCGTCTGGACACATGCGAGGACTATTTGGCCAGCGGACTGCCGAGGGATAACTTCGCGAACCACACCTGCCAATGCAGCCGCACTTGCCACAAAATGTTGGTAGTTCATGTCGCTGAATGAAGCACCAGGATGAACATTGCCTGCTTTGGGGGCAGTGGCTTCTAGAAGACAAGCAAGCGCAACAGAATCTGCAAGTGCCAGATCTGAGCGTTGCCAATCGTCCATGCTGGCGGGCATAGCAGCTCCGGTCAATTGGAATTCTGCGGCAAAGGATCCGACATGCAGCCAAGAAGTTCTTCAACGACTTCGGCTGCGGCTTCTTCCATCACGTAGTGACCAACATCGTCTAGCTGCCGTGTCTTGGCGTTTGGAAAGATCGTTTGGAGACGCTCTAAGCACTCAGGTCGGAAACACCAATCCTTCATGCCCCAGACTAAGCGGCAAGGATGATTGCGAAAGAGCTCGAGGCTCTGCTCCATACCGGCGAGAAGTTGCCAAGTTGCTTGGCTCCTGCGTCGCGGAATGTCCTGGACGAACCTCGCAATGGCCACCCGTGACTTCCAGTCTTTGTAAGGTGCGATCAAGCCAGCCGCGACATCTGGTGCCAGCGCTGGTAGGCGATTCAGAGTCATTGTCAACGCAGCGCGAGCAAACAAGTTCAACCGACGCATGGCATAATTTCCTACCCACGGAATCCTACAAGCGGCGATGCGAAGCGGTACGTAGGGCGGCGGAAAGGCAGCGGTGTTCAGGATGACAAAACGCTCTATAAGCTGTGGGACTTTCAACGCTGATCCGAGACCGATCGCTCCACCCCAATCGTGAACAAGCAAGGTGATTCGCTTGAGGTCCAACTTCTCGATTAGTCGAGTCAGATTGCCAATGTGCCGTTCCAAGCAGTAGGCATACTTTTGTGGCTTGTCACTCAGCCCACAGCCAATGTGATCCACGGCGATAACACGGTGCTGCTCACTGCACTGTTTCAAGATCTCTCGATAGTAGAAAGACCACGTCGGATTACCATGCACGCAGACAATCGTTTGCTCCGCGTCCTCCGGTCCTTGTTCAACATAGTGCATGCGCACTAGATCAGCCGAAGTCTCTGACATCGGGATTTCCAAAAACTTGGACTCAAAGGGGTAGAGCGATTCCCAGGACATGCGGCTCTGCGAGCGGTAAAAGTTATGGTTTGGTAGAAATCGTCGGCCCAAAATCTGTTTCAATCGGAACAGCCTGCGCCCCAGCCGCAGAAGTATACACGCGTATCTGCAAGCTGTCTTCGGCGGCAAAAGCCCTGAAATAGACTTCGGCAGCTTCCGATTTCCCTTCGAGCCGAGTTTCAAACCAATGCATTCCGCTCTGGTCGAATCGTCTCATCATCAAGTGTGGCTTGCGATGCCCAGAAATCTATCTAACGCTGTAATCTTCGCCTTTGTGTTTCTCAGCAGCTCGCCGTCTGACGCTGCGTTGGCTCAGGGCAGTGGAACGGTTGTGATTGATCTGCTGGACAAGAAAACTCAGGATCCACTGACCTGCCGCGTCCAGGTACTCAATGAAAAAGGGCGACCTGTACGTCCACGCAGCGCTTCTCAAGAACGGAGTTGGAGCCTGATTGAAAGCCCGCTGACGGTTCGCAATCGCAAAGGCAAATACACTTATCGTGTTTATCGCGGTCCCGAATACGCGGCTGGAGGCGGCGACTTCGAATTGGATACTAACAGCGATGGCTACGACGTGTTGGAGGTGCCAAGGCATGCCAACATGCTTGAGGAGGACTGGTTCGGAGGAGACCTTTCCGCGCACCTGTCCGCCAAGAAGCTTCTGCAATGGTTGCCCGCCGAGGGACTAACGATGTCCGTGCAGCTCGGCCAACAGATTGTCGCCCAGGATGCCTCAGAGCAATCTATTGTTTCGGAAGGCGGGCTATGGGTTGAGAGCCAGAGCTATTTCGATAGCCGCCCTGGTAGTGGCTTGAGTTTGCATCACTGGTTGCCCCCCGCCGAAGTGCCAAAGGACCTGCCGTCGACCAAGCTGCTTGTCCTAGCAAAAAACGCTGAGCAGCCAGAAGATGCCTTGCCAGTCCATGCTGAGATCTGTCGCCTTTGGGCTCGCGACATTCCGATTTGGCTAGCTTCGCAGCGCATCGATTCAATCCAAGTGCTCAGTACACATTTGACATGGAGTGGCGAAGGTGAAAATCAGTTTCGACCAATCGTCGACCCCGATCCTGGTCGCTTTCGAGGGGATCGTGGGCCGGGGAGAATGCTGGAGTACATCTACTGGAAAGTCTTAGATGCTGGCTTACGGATTCCCCCCAGTGCAGGCAGTGGCTTTGGCAAGATCGACACAGTACTGGGTTACAATCGCGTGTACGTGAGCTGCGATTCAGTTTCCCAAGCTGCCTGGTGGGAAAGCTTGCGCAAAGGAAACTGTTTTGTGACCAGTGGTCCGCTGTTGCGAGTAACTGTCAACGGACTCGTTCCTGGCGCGGTGTTTAGCGATCCTAAGAAAGTGGAACTTGATGTCGCCTTGAAACTAACGACTTCCGATCCCGTTGCTTATTTGGACATCATCTACAACGGCGAAAAACTCTACGAAGCTAGGTTGGACGAATACGCCAAAGCCGGTGGCAAGATCCCTCGGCTCAGCGTCGAAGAAAGCGGCTGGCTCGTGGTTCGCGTCGTCACCGAACGCGATTTCACTTACCGGATCGCCACGACAGCGCCTTACTACTGCGAAATCGCTGAACAGCCGCGGGTGAGCAAATCGGCTGTTGAGTTCTTTCAAAAGTGGCTCGAAAAAGCTGCGGGGCAAATCGAAACCTCGGATCAATCGCAAGCATCAACAGTGTATATCGACGCCGCCCGAGCATTTTGGAGCAAGAAGTTCAAAACGGCCAACGTACCTTAGGGTGTAAGTCGGATTGCGTTACATCCATCACGGCTAGGTGCTTGATTCGCAAGTGTGTCGCAGCAGGGGATCGAGCAAGGTTCATTCATCAAGCGGTTCGCTCAGTGAAGTCGGCGACTCCTTCGTTTCCAATTGGTAAATTGCAATTTGGGCAAAATCACCGATTTCTTTTCTGTCGTCGCCATTCGATTCTTCCTCCTTAGAAACCACGGATTCAGGGCTATCAGAATGAAATTAGCCTGCCAATTGTATTCGTCCATATTTTGTCATTCTGGCACCCCTTCGGCGAAATGGACCAAGCGAGATATACTTGGGGATCGCTCGACGAGTCGGATATCACTTTCTGAAAACAGACGAATATGGCCAAGGACTACTACGCATTGCTGGGGTTGAAGCGCTCGGCGTCAGATGATGAGATTCAGAAGGCTTATCGTGAGCTGGCGCGGAAGTATCATCCCGACTTGAATCCCGACGATAAAGCAGCCCAACAAAAATTTAAAGATATCCAGCAAGCACACGATGTGCTTAGCGATCCTGAGAAGCGTCGAGCATACGACCAGTTTGGACCGGAATTCGAACGCGCTGGTGGTCATCCATTTGCTGGCGGCGGTGGTCCAGGTGGCGGAGCAGCTTTCGACCTTGAGCAGCTATTCGGCGGAGCAGGTGAGATGAACTTCGGCGACTTTTTTCAGCAAATGGGCGGCGGTCCAAGCCCAGGCGGCGGTTCGCGACGACAGCAGCGACCTTCGAAAGGCCAAGATCTGACTGCCGAGCTAACCGTTCCCTTTAACACTGCGGTGCTCGGCGGCGAAGCTTCGATCAGCATGCGGCGCGGCGGCAAGAGCGATTCCATCACGGTGAAAATTCCGCCGGGAATGGAAAGCGGAAAGAAGATGCGTCTACGTGGCCAAGGCGAGCAAGGCCACAGCGGAAAACCAGGTGACTTGATCGTCGAAGTCACAGTGGCCCCACATCCCTATTTTCGTCGGCGTGGGCCAAACTTGGAGCTGACTTTGCCTGTCTCTATTGGGGAAGCCATGTCCGGTGCAACGATTGACATCCCTACTCCTGGCGGTACCGTTTCTCTTAAGATCCCCGCAGGCAGCAGTAGTGGTCGGAGACTCCGCGTCAAAGGGCAAGGTGTTCAGAATAAATCCGGCAACTCAGGTGATCTCTTCGTAGAGTTGCAGATCAAGCTGCCAGTTGCTGCCGAGGCAATCGACGAGTTGCCTGAAGAAGTGAAACAAGCCATTTCAAGGATCGAGAGTCTTTACCTTGAACCAATCCGAGACAACATCGTCTGGTAACACCTCAACAAAAAGTTCTGAAGCTTTTCCGGCCAAGCTGCGCATCAAGAAACGCGACGAGTTCCAGACTGCTTTCAAGGAAGGCAAGGTAGCCGCTGACGGTGTGCTGGTTGTTCACGCAGTGCGAGCCGATGCTGGGCCAACGCGGATGGGTATCAGCATCGCCAAACGGGTCGGCAATGCTCCGCAGCGAAACAACTGGAAACGACTCATTCGCGAAGCCTTCCGCCGGCAGCGAGGGCAACTACCCGATAGTTTGCACATCATCATACGCCCCAAGAAAGGCGCAACCGCCGATCCTGTCGCCATCCGTAAGTCTCTCAAGACATTGTTGCAAAGGTTGGATCGAAAGCTCTAGACTCCGCATAAGAGAAGTCTACGACACAGCCTGAAATCGATTTAATCCTAAGTGTGATTGACTACGTAGTTGAGAACGATGCAAACCCACTATCAAAGAAGCTTGAGTGCTTCTGGGCTCGGTATGAGGATGTGGCCGTGCCCCTCGTTTTTATTAAGCTCGTTGGCTGTCTACGGCATCCCCTAGATCTTCGTGAATACCGATTAGCTATGCCACTTCACGATTCAACATGGGCGAATTACGTGTAGGAATGCGTCACGGTACTAGAGGAGCTTTCATGCTGGTTTGTTGTCAGACACAATTTTCTAGTCTTTAATCCTAAGCGCACTCGGAACGAAATTGCGCTGTGCTTGGGCAACCAATTGAATACCATCCCGAGATGATCCTCTCACCAAGAGTCAAATGGGCCGCGGTTTTGAACTGACTTTAGGGGACAGACGTTGAATGGCAGATACATCCTGCTTCGCAGCGCTATGAGGTCTCAGACTGAGCATGAAAAACGCCACCTGACCGAAGTGAGGTGGCGTTAGTTCTGTTGGCTCATTGGATCATGAGAATTAGATTGCTTGAAAGCTCTCCATCTCACGAGCCAATCGCTTACGCGCGACGTGCAGTCGACGCTTGATCGTACCGATCGGTGCTTCAAAGTGCTCAGCCATTTCGATCAGAGACTGACCGCCAATGTAGAAGGCTTCGAGCGTAGCTCGGTCGACATCGCCAAGTCGCTCCAGACCATCGCGAACCTGCTCGCAGCGTTCGCCGTCTAGAACACTATCCAAAGGGGTTTCCGCACAAGCGTGAACCGCCTCCAAGGCCTCGCTTTCGATGGCAACGGCAACACGTCGACGAGTTAATCGGTTGATAGCCATTCGTCGTACAATTTGACGCAACCATCCACCGAATGCTTCGGGAACACGCAGTTGCTCGATTCGATCGAAAGCGTGGATGAAGACGTCTTGTACTAACTCTTCTGCTTCGTCCCAGTTGCCAACCTTCCGGAAAGCCAGGGCTCGGGCAGAGTCGTGGTATCGCTCATACAAAGTTGCTTGAGCTTCTCGATCACCAGCTTGAGCAACTCTAACCAGCTCAGCGATCGTGACTTGCGTTCTTTCGAGGGTTCCAGTAGCCATCATTTTGTTTCTCTCTCGCCGCGAGTCCGTTCATCGGACTATTGCGACCTTGCTTGGACTGGAATCACAGCCTGATCATTCGCGA
The DNA here is from genome assembly GCA_963691875.1 of Aureliella sp. Lineage (GTDB taxonomy): Bacteria > Planctomycetota > Planctomycetia > Pirellulales > Pirellulaceae > Aureliella. Next base: position 4,775,074 of record OY829846.1, on the reverse strand, counting down.
TCCAAGGCGGATTCGGTCAGTGATTGAAATGCTGCGGAGAGACGCACTCGCCGGCGGCTCGCAGGAGCCGTGCAAACGGATCTAGTGCCAGACTAGTCAAGGCTTGCATTCAAGCTGTTGCACGGAGCCTTAGACTCGGCAATGGCTTGAGTCGGAGTGACATTGGCAACTGGAAGGGTTGCCTAGCTCTCTTCTGCGTTGTGGTTTCCGGCTTCTTTGCCGGATGTCAGTGATTCGAGAGTGGAGGCTGCTCTGCCGCTCTCTCTCGAAGTCTCGCCGCGTCGGACTTAGCTTTGTATTTGGCTTTGTCCCTGAGCTCTACCTGACGTCAACCATGTGGGGGTTGAGAGGGCTTGAGCCATGTCCCTATGCCGCATTGGGCATGTACCGCCGGGGTATCCCGGCATCGTCGCCTGAATTACTAGCTGATGGTGATAACCATCAGCTAACCCGAGCAACGAGGAACATTTCTCTAGCCAATTCCCCAAACGTTCACGTTTTGATGTGGGGAGAGTGCGGCGCACACTACCACCACTCAGGACGATATCGAACACGCGGGAAACCACGGAGGCGATCGAGCTGAAGATAGTTGTATTACGCATGGCATTTCCTCCCTCACGCCATTCCTGAGACGTGAACTGAGAGAGAGTTACGGATTTCCGGGCTGGACAATTTCTCAAGATCCTCTGGCCCCGTTCGGAACCACTAGGCTCCGAAACTAAAGTGGGATGGTTTTACCTGGCGAATCTGTGCCAAGACTTTCCACCCTTGTGAGTCGTATCAACTAGTGAACCTGAACGACTGCATTGAAAGCTTATAAGAAGTACTCAGTACGAACAAATCAGGATGAAGTGCTTTTCGGGTAGATTCACTCGAAATTCCTGCTGCTTCGCCCATTTCCAGAGACTTCGATTGCTTAGACAGTAGCAGTAATTGTAGGTTCGCACAAATTCGAACAAAAACTGAAAGAAAAACCTAAGCAGCTTGTGCAAGTCTTCACATGCGGAGAATCGGAGGTCCGAATCATTTGGACGTATCGGAAGCCGTCAAAACTTGCGGCTCGATTATTAAACGCCCAGCATTAAACGCCCAGCAGAAGCGCCAGCTGCCCGCTGTAACAACGCTTCAACCGTTATTGGCCTATCGACCTGCACCTCTAACGGCGTTTTGGGGGCTTGCTGTGTTCGGCATTCTCCTCTCGCTGCTCGTTGATCCGCTTCATGGATTTGCGTATTCGCTGGCCCAGGCTTGGCTCTTCGAACAGGAAGAAATCACCTAGCAGCTCTTCGGCCGCCTTACGCTGCTCTGGAACAAGTTCCTTGAAGAGCTTGGCTCGAGCTTGAGCTCGGATGGCGATGATTGCGGCTTTGGCCTCCGCCTCAATCTTGGCTGCTTTCTCTGCCAGGAGGCGTTTTTGTTCTTCGCGAACTCCAATTTCCTCGCCCAAGCAACCATTCACCAAGGACTCTCCCGTTCCGCCTTCTTGGTGTATATCGATCTGGTAGCCCAGCTGCTGGACCCGTTCCAGCTGAGCGGGAAGCAAGATTTCTTCGATGGCAGACTCAGCCTGCTCGCGATTTTCTTCCATCAACTCGCGAAAGTCCGCACCGCCAAAGGACAAAATCCCTCCGCCGTCCTTCTTGCTCATTTGTGCTTTCAGCAGATCACTCATTCGCTTTTGCGAAGCCTTCATAATTTTTTGAGCTCCGTCGTATTGTTCCTCGGAAAGTTTGAGCTCTTTTCGCACGGACTCGTTTGTGAGCAGGTTGAAAAGTTCAGAACGACTCTTCGGATTAACCATTCCAATTGGCGTCCCCATTGAGAATGAAGGGCCTCCGAAGGACATGCTGACTTCGCCGCCTTCGGTCAGTGACTCGGACAATTCAGAACCGCCAATGATTTGGATCGCCGTGCCCTGTGCACTTGCGGCGGCGGGAACCCAAAGAAGAACGGCCACAGCCGATACGCGGAGGAAGCTAGCAGATAGAGAAATCTTCATCGGTTCTCCAGAAGGGAATCTTTTGAGGGTGGGAGAATGGGTGGATTGGAGGTATCGTTGCTGCTGCAGTGAATTCGTTGCCAGAAATAGCATTCAAGGCAGAGGAACAGCTTACTCGCAGAGACTTGGATTCGAAATGGGAAGGTTTAGAACCCTATTAAAAGAGACTTGGCTACTATGGCTGGTCTTTGCAATCGGTGGTGGACTGATGACGGCACTGGTGAGCCGAGTTTTTGTGGTGACTTTCCCAATCTGTATTTTTACTTTCTTTTGGTTTGCCTTCATTCGCTATGACGCCGACGGCAACTTCAAAGGCAGCTAATCTTCAATTCAAGCTGCGACAATAGATCAACGTGGTCCCGGAACAACGCCCTATCGACGTGAGTGAACAGGTAAAAGGAGAAGATTTCTTGGAAAAATCGCCTCCAGTGGCCGAAAACACACTCTCGCGCGAACATCTGTTGCTGCTGACCAAGCAACTTGAAAGCATCGTGGCGGATCGCTCACTCGTTCTACCGCTCTCAACCGAAGAGCTACATCGGATGTTGGAGGCGGCGGGTAAAGTCGCACATCCTGGTCGTGCCGCGCGACGAAAGCTGGCTAAAGCGTCACGTGATCACCGCCGTGCATCGGCGGAGAACGCCAGACAGAGGGAGGCCGAGCAAGACGCTGCTCTTGTCGCTCAAACCGGCATTCGCTCGAAACCTAATGATGCTTCCCGTCGTTTGTTGCAGAGTGCACCACCGGAGCCACTGACCTCGGAACAGCTGATGGCATTGCGTCGCGATGTATCAGCTAGAATTGAACAGGCCGACGATGCGGAACGGATGATCGGCAAACTGGATAAGCCGCGTAACTGCTATATCTGCAAGAGTGACTTTTGTGACTTACATTTCTTTTATGACTCGATGTGCCCTGAGTGCGCTGCGTTTAACTATCGCAAGCGAGTGCAGACTGCCAACCTTAGCGGACGCTATGCGATCGTCACCGGAGCGCGAGTCAAGATTGGATTCGAGGCGAGCCTCAAACTGTTGCGAGCAGGATGCAACGTCGTTGCGACCACTCGCTTTCCTCGCGATGCCGCGCGGCGTTATCAAGAACAGGAGGATGCTGAGGGTTGGATCGGCAGGCTGCAAGTCATGGGACTCGACATGCGACACACGCCCAGCGTCGAAGCTATGGCAAGCTACCTGTGCGAGCATCTGCCTCGACTCGACTTCATTCTTAACAATGCCTGTCAAACAGTGCGACGCCCACCCGGCTTCTACCAGCATTTGATGTCCGAAGAGCAACGTCTAGAAGATGGGTTGCCTAAAGGGACTCAGCGTTTGCTGGAGATGCACAGCGATCTAGTTCATCGAAGCGGTAGCCCTACAAGTCGGCAAGAAACCGCGACGGACTTAAGCAAGCTAACTGGTAATAAGATCCAAGGAATTGCTTCGGCGGCGTCGATGTCTCAAGTCGCAATGTTGGCAGAAGACCATTTGCGAGGTCAGTTTCCGGAGGGACAGTACGATGCCGACCAGCAGCAAATTGACTTGCGCGATAAGAATTCTTGGCGGTTGAAGCTGGACGAAGTATCGACCATCGAGTTGCTGGAGGTACACCTTGTCAATGCAGTTGCTCCTTACATCTTTAACGGGCGGCTACGTGAATTGATGAAGCTTGACTGCCCCGGCGATCGGCACATCGTCAACGTCTCGGCCATGGAAGGCATTTTTTATCGCGCCTTCAAACGTGACACGCACCCCCACACCAATATGGCAAAGGCTGCTCTCAACATGATGACTCGCACCTCAGCGGTCGACTACAAGCAAGATGGGATTCATATGAATAGCGTCGACACAGGTTGGATCACCGACGAGGACCCTATAGAGATCACTGAGCGGAAACAGCGTGAGCATGGCTTTTCGCCTCCGCTGGATCTTATTGATGCGGCAGCCCGAATATGCGACCCCATCTTCGACGGCCTGCTGACCGACGAGCACATTTGGGGCAAGTTTCTCAAAGACTACCAGGTCTCAAATTGGTAGGTCGGCTTGCATCGTGGACAAGGGCGCGAGTCCTGCGGCAGAGCAGCACCTGGCTTCTACAGCCAAAGACACCAATACCATAGACAAGCATTGCTCCGGCGCTAACTGCTAACTGCTAACTGCTAACTGCTAACTGCTAACTGCTAACTGCTAACTGCTAACTGCTAACTGCTAACTGCTAACTGCTAACTGAAAACCGCTAGTTGGCTTTACCCTTGGCCTGCATCTTCGCCCAGGAATCTCGTAGAGTGAGGACGCGATTGAAAACTGGCTCGCTCTCCTTCGAATCCACGGTATCGACGCAGAAATAACCATTGCGTTCAAATTGTACTCGAGTACCCGGAGTCAAATCCTTCAGAGAAGGTTCCAGCTTGGCCTGAATGGTCGTCAAGCTGTCGGGATTCATGTTATCCAAGAAAGTCTTTCCTTTCTCGGCAACTTCCGGATTCTCCGACAAGAACAACCGATCGTAGAGTCGCACCGGTGCTTCGATCGCATGAGCTGCACTCACCCAGTGAATCGTACCTTTCACTTTGCGAGCGACTTCCATACCGCTGCGAGTCTCCGGATCGTAAGTACAACGTAGTTCGACAACTTCGCCGCTATCGTCCTTGATAACTTCCTCGCACTTAATGATATATCCGTATCGCAGACGCACTTCGCCGCCTGGTTTGAGCCGGAAGAACTTGCGTGGAGCATCTTCCATAAAATCGCTGCGCTCAATGTACAGTTCACGGCTAAACGGAAGTTCACGCTTGCCCGCCGACTCATCCTCAGGATTGTTCGTCGCCTCCATCATCTCGACCTGATCCTCAGGATAATTCGTCAAGACAACCTTCACGGGATCCAATACCGCCATCACGCGATTGGCGATCTTATTCAAGTGCTCACGAATGCAACCCTCGAGCACTCCGACGTCAATCGTACTGTAGAACTTGGCAACGCCGATGCGTTCACAAAAGTTCCGAATGCTTTCCGGCGTGTAACCGCGGCGACGATAGCCACTGATCGTCGGCATACGCGGATCATCCCAGCTATCTACGTGCCCTTCTTGCACTAACTGCAACAGCTTACGTTTACTCATCACGGTGTAGGTCAGATTGAGCCGCGCGAACTCAATTTGCCGCGGATGCCAGATACCAAGATTCTCACAGAACCAATTGTAAAGCGGACGGTGATCCTCAAACTCCAAAGTGCATACCGAGTGCGTAATTCCTTCGAGTGAGTCGCTTTGACCGTGCGCCCAATCGTACATAGGGTAGATGCACCACTTATCGCCGGTGCGATGATGATGGGCGTGCAGCACTCGATACATAACCGGGTCGCGCAGGTTGACATTGGATGCGGCCATGTCGATTTTGGCTCGGAGCGTGCGGCTGCCGTCGGGAAACTCGCCGCTCTTCATCTTTTCGAATAGCTCCAGGTTCTCTTCGGGACTTCGACCTCGATACGGACTATCTTTGCCAGGACTCGTCAGAGTGCCGCGATACTCGCGTGTTTCTTCTGGCGTCAAATCGCAGACGTACGCCTTGCCTTCGCGAATCAGCTGCACTGCCCAGTCGTAGAGTTGGTCAAAGTAGTCGGAGGCGAAATGCAGAGAGTTCCAGTCGAAGCCGAGCCAGCGGACGTCTTCCTGAATCGAGTCGACGTACTCCTGCTCTTCTTTGCTAGGATTCGTGTCGTCGAATCGCAAGTTTGTTGTACCGCCATACTTTTGAGCCAAACCGAAATTCAGGCAGATACTCTTGGCGTGACCGATGTGCAGATAACCGTTTGGCTCAGGCGGAAACCGCGTCGTCAGCGTTTTGCCTTCGAGCTTTGGAAGTGCGAAATCTTTCTCGATCTCCTGCTCAATGAAGTTCAGCCGCTCTGCTTTCGCTTCGTCGCTTCCAGGCTCCGATCCTTCGGGCTTCTCGGCTGCACCAGTCATCGTTTGTTACTTTCTTGGTGAGAATGATGTCCAGGAATAAGAATTACGCACAGCATACAGTCAGCGATCCGCATCCAGAAGTCAGGGTTCACAATTCTGCTACTTGGCAGGCTGCTTATTAGGCCGATAACGAGCACCGCGTTGCTACGGCAACCCGCGCCCACGCTCGCAGAGAGGAGCAGTAGAATCACGGCTTCAGTGGCACATATTCTTTCCACTTCAGTCCGCCGATCAGAGCCTCTCGAGCACTCAACTCCACATGCAAGACCCGGCGGCGAAGTTCCGTTTGCTCATCGGACTTGAGACTGCTGTGGGCGAGCAGTGGCCGCATCACAAATACATCACCGGCAGCGCCTAAGGTGACTTGCATGCGTTCTTCCGCGCTTGCCAAATCATCATCACTGGCCGAATCAATCTGGTGCGAGCCAGGGATAATGACCAACGGTCCGTTCTCCTCGGTCATTGGATCCAGTAGAAATCGCAGTGTCACCATTTCTAAGAGCAACTCAGTTGGTGCGACCAAGTGTGGAATACCAGCTTTCTTCGTGGGATTGCGAAAACCAGCCGCCCTCCACCCTGTGTGATTCTCTACCGCAATAGTCCGATCGCGATGCCAAGGCAAAGTCCAGCTCCGGCCAGGCGGCTTGTCGAAAAACAAAACTCGAACGGCTCCGAAACTTGGACCCAGCTGTTGAGTCAGAAACTCAAGAATCTCTGGTTGTCGAACGACTTCCAACACTTCGGGCCATAGCTGCAAGACGTTTCGAATTCCGTATGCCTGCTCACGACTTGTCAAAACACCAGCGGCTTGCTCAACCAAAACCTCCTCCAGACGCGTTTTAGCTGAATCAACTTCGTCAGGCCCCAACGCCGCGCGCAGCCAAACAAAACCATCGTGCTGCAATTCATCGTTCTTGGGTGAGAAGTTCAATTGGTGATCTTTCCCGTGAGCCGTGACCGCATACGCGGCCGGGACTTGTACTTGCTTTCAAAGTTCCATGTGCATTCGCGAGCTATTTCGCAGAAATCCACGTAATTCGGCCTGAATCTTGTTCTGATCCTATGATCCACTACAAATTTCTCCAACAAGGAATTGTGTAATGAGAAACAGCCCGCTGGGACTCGTCTTCAGTTGGGCTGTCTGAGGAACTTGCCTCCCTCACGACTCGCGCGGGTTGCGCAAGCCTAACAAAGGAATCCAACTTCACAATCCGAAACGAGAGCGACAGTATATCAACCGCCTGAACCATCCGATCGAATTACTCTCGCCCGAAATGCGTGAAACGTTTGCTACAGCCTTAGAAGCGATCTGCGACTTCCGAGGCTGGAAGCTATGGACTCATTCCGTGCGAAGCAACCAAATTCATCTAGTCTTGTCCGCTTAAGCCCGCGAACCAAACCTGGTGAGAGATCAGCTGAAATCAAAAGCCACCAGGAATCCGAGAGAAGAATTGCTAATTTAGCTTGAACGCCTTGTATGTAACACCAAAGGTGAAATCGAGGTTCTCGACTCGGAGACCGAGATTGAGCAATGCAGCTGATATGTAACAGTTGCTCAAGATCGCAAGCAACTTGATGAGCAGTGACTTGAAACTGAAACAGTTATTGGCCCGACGCCCTGACGGCGATGCGGCTCACTCGATTCTTGGCATGATGCCGTCGCTTCAAGCAACTATCAACTCTGCCATTTGCCGAGTAAGATTGCTTTCATCTTGTCGAGTGCAGTCAAACCAACTTTCCGCAGCTAAACGACCATGAAAAGACGTACCGCCATCCAAGCCGGCCTTATCGCTGGCGCCAGCCCACAACTCCTTGTCTCCGCTCATGCGAGTGCTCAAGAAACAGACGTTCGCGAACTCGAATCGAACTTCCAGTCCCCCACCTTCATCGCAACCTGGAAGTTCGGTAAGGCTGCCTGCGAACGTTCGCGCGAAGTCATCACGGGCGGCGGGAGCTTGAAGGACGCGGTTGAAAAAGGCATCAACGTGACCGAGCTGGATGAGCCGAACCGAAGTGTTGGCTACGGAGGCAATCCAAACGCTGACGGAGTCGTGCAACTGGACGCATGCTTTATGGACGGTCCGACGATGAAAGCTGGATCCGTCTGTGCTTTGGAGGGTTACCCCCATCCCGTCAGTGTTGCTCGTCGAGTGATGGAGACGACCAAGCACGTGATGCTGGCTGGCGAAGACGCAGCGGCCTTTGCGGCCAAGAACGGTTTCCAGTCCCGTGAGATGCTAACCCCTGGCGCGAAGAAGGCTTGGGAAAGCTGGAAGAAGGGGCAAAACAAAAACGTCAACCCGGGACCGGACAATCACGACACTATCGCTCTACTCGGCATTGACCAGGACTCGAACTTGGTCGGCGGGTGCTCCACCAGCGGCTTGGCTTTCAAACTACCAGGACGGGTCGGCGACAGTCCTATCATCGGCTCAGGATTATACGTCGACGGTGAAGTCGGTGCGGCGGGCGCAACGGGTGTTGGCGAGAACGTCATGCGTTACTGCGCGTCGTTTCTGATCGTAGAATTTATGCGACAAGGAAGATCGCCAACTGATGCATGTGTTGCAACGATCAAACGCATTGCCGCAGGTGATAAGAAGAAGCCACGGGAGTTGAGCGTCAATTTCGTCGCGATCAACAAGAAGGGCGAAATTGGCGCCGCCGGCACCGACAAAGGTTTCCGCTGTGCGATCGTTGGGGCAAAACAGAGCATTGTCGCCAAGCCTGTACAGGTGGTTTAGGCAGGTCCAATTCAGACACACTTAGCCGCAGGGCGTTAGCTCAGCTACCTCCTACAGAAACCCCACTACTCATGTCGCTACCCGTTGTCCAAGACATCCATCAGGCAATCCTGAAGCTTGCAGAACATCTGAACACTGTCGACGTGGAAGAACTGCCGATCGCAGACTGTGCCGGTCGTATTCTGGCGGAGAACCTTGTGGCCGATCGCGACTCACCGACCATCGATGTCTCGGCCATGGACGGCTACGCGATTCGCATCGTGGATCTTGAGAAAAAAACGACACTACCAGTTACGGCTGTCAACGCTGCTGGCTTTCAGCCGAATTCGCTGCCTGCCAATTCGGCTGTTCGCGTCTTTACTGGTGCCGGCGTTCCTCCCGAATGCGACTGTGTAGTCAAACGCGAAGACACCTTGGAGGAACTGGAGCAAGTGACGATTCAGCTTGCTGCCGAGCAGCTAAAACCCGGCGGCAACATTCGACGCAAAGGCGAGAACTCGGCGCAAGGTGATCTAATCCTCGGCGTCGGTTCCGAAGTCCATTCTGCGGCAATCGCGGCAGTAGCGAGCTTCGGTCGGCGCTCGATTCAGGTCCGTCGTCCACTTCGCATTGCGATTCTGAACACCGGCGACGAACTTTCCCAAGCTGGAGAACCTGTCGAAGACTGGCAGATCCGCGATTCAAACGGACCGACACTCAGCGCGTGGCTCAACAAACTTTCGTGGATAAAAATCAAAACCTGCGAACATGTGGGCGATACTTTAGAAGAGGTCGAAGCAAGCCTCCAGAAGCACCTTGAGGATTGCGATGCGATCATCTTGACCGGAGGTGTTTCTATGGGCGACACCGATTATGTTCCTAACGCAATTTCAAACATCGGCGGGAACATTCAGTTTCACCGCCTACCACTTCGCCCTGGACGACCTGTTCTCGGTGCGACTTGCAACGGTAAACTGTTGCTAGGCCTGCCTGGAAATCCTGTCAGTGTCGCAGTCACTTCTCGCGTCATTGGATTTCCACTTCTTAGAAAGCTCGCAGGAGCGCAGCCAATCTTATCCTTACTTCCCCGCGTCGCTGTAACGAATGCGGATGACCGCCAGCTGCAGCTGATATGGTACCGACTCGTCGACCAGGACAACGAAGGGCACCTTCACTATTCAACGTCACTTGGTTCCGGGGATCTCGTATCGCTTTCACGCAGTACTGGCTTCGTTGAAATTCAGGCTGGGGAGTCCGGTGCGGGCCCGTGGCCCTTCTATGCCTGGGAGTGAGTCAACACGATTTTCTGGCACCTATTTCGTTTTCGTGCCTTCTATTCACACGCTTCGAAGTCCCCAAGGGGGGCGGATTGTTCTTATTCGAGCGAACAACCTGAAGGAAAATGGCGGGTTCGAAGCAATTGGCTGACTCAACAAAAAGTAATCGCAGGCCATCCCTTGGTTTGGCGATATGAACTATGCTGTAGCCATGTCGAGACAGGTGGCAGATGCATCCCGCCTCCAAATCGCGTCCCCCCAAAGGTGGGCCGCACTCCCTGCATCAGCCGAAAGACCTCACACCCTTCGTGAGGGATACGCGACATCCTACCAACATTTTGGACCATTGATCGCTTGATACAGTGTCGGACCTCAAGTAGTTCGATCGCAGCAACTGGCCTTTAATTCAGCGTATGACCGGAGTCTGTGACGCCTTGCAACCGCCGCCAAAATTATCGTTCTTAGGGCAGATAGCCCGTAGCCTGACCTTGGCAGTTCGTGTCTCCGTGCCGATCGCCATCCTTGGACTTGGCATCTACTCCTTCTCTCTTTTTTCGATACCCGTTGAAGAAGAAAAGAAAGAGGAAAAAGAAGCAAAGTTGATTCGAACGAATGTGACTGATCTGAGAGTATGCGATTACAGCGTGACCGTTCACGCAAATGGAATCGTTCAGCCTTTCAACGAAGTCGCCTTTAGCGCCGAAGTCGCGGGACGCGTGACGCGTATCAGCCCAAAGTTCGAAGTGGGCTCGTTCTTCTCGTGTGGCGATTTATTGCTCGAGATTGACGATCAAGATTACAAGACAGCCTTGGAAATTGCCGAAGCTAGCAAGCTAGGAGCGGAAGCCACACTCGAACTCGCTACGCAAGAACTTCAAAGGCTCGAAGAACTTTTGAAATCCAACAACGTCTCTGAAGCGGAAGTGATGCAGGCCAGCGCAAATAAGAAACAAGCCGCTGCGAACTTGCAGACAACAACTGCTGGAGTGGAGCAAGCCAAACGTGATCTTGCTCGTACGAAAATCCATGCCCCCTTTGATGGCAGACTCCGAACGAAGACTGTTGGACTTGGTCAGTCCATCGGAGCAGGTACTTCGCTTGGCATTGCTTTTTCCGTCGAGCTGGCTGAAGTCCGTCTGCCCGTTTCCAGCCGCGAGCTTCAGTTTCTCAACCTGCCCGAAGACGAGAATCAACCTGCCGTCGAGATCGAACTCAGTGATGCTATAAGTGAAAACAGTCCAGACCGCTGGAAGGCGAAAATCGTGCGTACCGAAGGCACCTTGGATGTCAACTCTCTCGAGCTTTTTGCAATTGCTCGAATCGAAGATCCTTTCGGACTGAAGACGAACAAAGCCACCTTAAGAATTGGCCAGCCTGTCGAAGCTGCGATCCCAGGTGCTACCCTTCAAGAAGTGGTCGCCCTGCCCCGTTCTGCGGTTCGACAACTCGATAAGATTTACCTTGTGGACAATCAAAAGCTGACTATTTCCACTAAGACCATTGAAGCAGTATGGGCGGACGAGGAACATGTTATCGTTCGCGACACGAGTATCGCTGACGGAAACTCGCTTTCGACAACCAGCTTGGTTTACGCGCCGGAGGGAGCGAAAGTAGAGATCATTCCAGACATTGAACTCGCCGCTGCCGCTGATCAAACGGAACAAGATAAAAAAGCGTCTACGAACTAACTTCGTAGTCGGTGAAAGGCTGGTTCCATGATTCGGTGGTTTACGAACAACGGTATCGCGGCGAACTTCTTGATGCTCGGCATACTAGTAGCCGGCGTCTTCACCGCCATCTATCGGGTACCACTGGAAGTCACTCCAGCACTCAGCTGGAACACAGTGATGATCACCATGCCTTACCGTGGAGGGACCGCAAAGGATGTCGAGCAAGCCATCCTGATTCCCATCGAAGAGGCATTGGAGGGTGTCAAAGGCATCGACAGACTCAATGCTGACGGATCGCGTGGTGAAGCCCGCTTTTATTTAGTAGCAAAACCCGGCGTAGACTTGCGTGCACTGCTCGATGACGTCAAAGGCCGAGTTGACACGATCAACACTTTTCCAAGCGAGACAGAACGTCCGCGGATTTTCATCCCAGACTCAACCAGTAAGTTCGAAGTACTGAATATTGCGGTAACGGGCGATCTGTCCCGCCATGAGCTGGGCAATGTTGCTCGCAAAGTCTATGAGGACGTTATTCAAATCGATGGCATCAGCCGCGCCGAGATCCAAGGAAACAGCAAACAAGAAATTGCCATCGAAGCCGACGCTGAAAAACTGCAGTCATATGGCCTTTCATTTCAAGATCTTGCCGATGCCATTCGCCGGTTCTCTATCGATCTGCCAGCCGGTGCGATCGATAGCGACAGTGGTACTTTCATTGTACGAACTCGCGGGCAAGCCTACTCTGCGGGAGAATTCGAGAATGTGCCGATTCGTTCCGTCGACGGCTCCGAACTACTTGTGGGTGACGTCGCGACAGTCAAAGACTGGTTTGAAGACAGCGACAAACGCGTCGAGTTCAATGGTCGTCCTGCAATGTTCATCGAGATCATGCGGACTGGCAACGAAAGCGCCATCGACATCTCGAACAAGGTGCATGAGTACGTTAGGAACAGCAAGGCTCTCTTCCCGGATGGTATCGAGCTCTTTGTATGGGATGACGAGTCTCGCTCGATCCGCGGGCGGTTGAGCACTTTGATGTGGTCAATGCTGCAAGGCAGTTTGCTGGTGATGATCGTCCTCGGGCTGTTCCTTAGGCCTGCCCTCGCATTTTGGATTGTGATCGGAATCCCAGTCGGATTCGCTGGGGGCATCCTATTAATGCCTTACATGGGTGTTACTGCCAATGTGATGAGCCTGTTCGGATTCATCATCGTGCTTGGCATTGTCGTCGACGATGCGATCGTAACGGGCGAGAATGTCTACAGCAAAATCAAGGAGGGCATGCCGCCCGCCGAAGCTGCCATTGAGGGAACGCATGAAGTCGCGACTCCCGTGACTTTTGGTGCTTTGACAACGATGGTCGCTTTTATACCTCTTCTCTTCTTCGACGGCACTTGGGGCGACTTTGCTAGGCAGATTCCGCCCATTGTCGCGCCGGTGTTGCTATTCTCGTTGATAGAATCCAAGTTCATCCTGCCGGCTCACCTAAAACACTTACGACTGAAAAAACGCCGAGGGTTTCTTTCTCGAATGCAAACCAGTGTTTCAGGCGGACTCGAGCTCTTTATCGAGCGTATCTATAGGCCATCACTTGAGATAGCTGTTCGTAATCGAGCAGCCGTCATCGCGAGCTTTTGTGCCGTAGCCTTGGGCATGGTTGGCTATTGCTGGGGTGGACGCCTGGGGTTCGTGTCCTTTCCCTCGGTCGATCGGCAGCGAATCACTGCCATGCTCGACCTGCCAGACAATACCCAGTTGGCCACGACAGCCAAATACATGGATCGTCTGCAGTGGGCGATTGAGCAACTGAGAGATGAGTTCGTCGATCCCGGCACAGGCCAGTCACTCATTCAGAATGTCTCGCGAACAGTAGGTGCACGCTCTCCAGGTAGAAGCTACGACAAGTCGCGTGGCTATTTGTCAGTTGAAATCCTATCGCCGGATCTGAGATCTGAGCCCGGGCCGAAGAACAATGAGATTGCGAATCGCTTGAAGGAGTTGGTCGGCGAGATTCCTGAGGCGACAAGTTTCCGAATTTATGCGGAGTCAAATCTGGACAAAGGCGATGACAACGACGACGAGTTCTTGAACTTGGAACTTCGTGGTCCCGCTTCACCTCAAAAAGCGGAAGTCGCGCAGCAAATCAAAAAGATGCTCGAAGGCTACGAAGGCATCCGCGACGCATGGGCTCGCGTCAACTATGGACAAGACGAACTAGAGCTTAGTCTGAAGCCGCGGGCCGCCGAGCTGGGACTGACTCAAGCCATGTTGGCTCAACAGATTCGCCAAGCATTCTTTGGTGAAGAAGCTCAACGGCTCCAGCGGGGCGTAGACGATATCCGCGTGATGGTACGTCTGCCGAAAGAACAGCGAGAATCACTGCACACGCTAGAGCAACTCAAGATTACGACGCCTCGCGGAGCGAACGTCCCTCTACAGACCGTCGCAAGAATCGACTTCACTAAAGCGCCGTCCTTTGTCGAGCGAAACGATGGAGCCGAAGTCATTCGCTGTGGGGCTCAAGGTATCGATGAAACCGTGGATCTGGTAGCGATTTCTAAAGCGATCGCCCCAAAGCTTGACAAACTTTGCAACGACAACAACCTGACTTATCAATACACCGGTTATGTTGCTGAAGCAGAAGACGCTCAGCGACAAACGCTAATTGGTGCCGTTTTGCTACTATTCACACTCTACGGAATGCTTTCGATTCCGCTTAAATCACTTGTCCAGCCCTTCTTTGTAATGCTAGCAGTCCCCTTTGCAATCATCGGTGCATTACTGGGGCACATATTCATGGACCTAACGCCTTCGTACTTATCCGTGTTTGGCATGTTGGCGTTGGCTGGAATCGCCGTCAACGACACACTCGTCATGGTCGACTATGTTAACCGTCGCCGCAGCAAGGGAGCTTCGCTTCGTAACGCTGCTTTAGAAGCCGGTGAAAAACGTTTTCGTCCCATCATGCTGACTTCGGTAACAACATTCATGGGCCTTCTGCCTTTGATGATGGAGCGCTCGCTTCAAGCTCAGTTTCTGATTCCCATGGCAGTCTCACTGGCTTTCGGCGTACTTTTCGCCACGATCGTTACGCTCTATCTCATTCCTTGCTCGTTGTTACTAGCACAGGACTTGAAGTCCATCTCCTTGGGATTATTAAATTGGTATTTGAAGCCTTTCCGACGCCAAGATAGCGTCAAAGATTCGGAGCAAAGCGAACTCAGCGTCGCATCGGTGACCAGCAAATAGGACGACTTGATCCTCGGCTGAAACTCAAGCAACCCAAGCAAGACGGTGCCTACGGCTAGTCGTTAAACGCGGTACCGTAAAACGAACTACTACTCATCTACCGCTGCTTCCCCTTTCCACCCGCATAACGCTTATTCTGCGCGATCGTCTCTCTTGCAGTGTCGGCGCAGGCAATCCGCAGGCCCAATGAATGCCAGCTGACAAGAGTGCTTCGAACTCTGGCTGAGCAAAATCATCCTTGTGTCCTAGCGAGGTGTAGAATGAACGCCCTCCATCGCCTCGCACGAAAGTCCATGCGACTGGGTGTTCCGCCTCCTGAGACTCAACCTCCCCGAACAATAACGTGTTAGCCCCAGGGGCTAACGGAGCCGTTTTGTAGAGTGATCCTCCAGGCTTAATCACAACAGGGCTTGTTGATCCCAATATTGGATCGCTCTCATGGGTAATCTGCATCGACAATGTCGACTTGAGGTTGTTGCCATAATGCCCGGAGTAATTCCCACCGAAAACTTCTGCATCAAACTTATCCCACACCGCTTTTCCATCAGGCGTTGGCTTGCCTCGCAATGAGAAAGCGTGACTCGCCGTGCGGATCCCAATCACAGGCTTCCCGGACGCGATAAAATCTTGCAGCAGCTTCATATCAGCCGTACCCAACGCACGACGCCTAACGCTCACCAAGATCGCATCAGCTGACCTGATTGCCTGAATGCCCTCGATCTGATGTCGTTCGGTCTCACTGCCATAGAGAAGCTGGACACTAAAGTTCTTGGATAGATGCTTCGCTGCGAAAGGAGGCAACGTATTCTGAGTTTCGTATTCATCCTCGGCCACCAACATCACCAACCGCGGACGATTGTCTTTGGTGAAACGCAGCGGCTGCCCTCCGAGAATTTGATCGCTGGTAATCGTTGGACAAACGAATTTTTCGATGTGACTGACAACCAAATCGGTGCCCGTGAAATGACTCGCATACGGCCAAGACTCTGGGTTATACATCGTGTCGGTTAGATCGCGGCAAAGCACGACTTGCTTGCCAGCCACCGACAAGCGCCGCAAGCCAAACGGCCGCCCCAACACACACATGTTCGTGTGAACGCCCATCATGATGATGTGATCGATTCCCCGAGCCTGAAGAATGCTCCAGATTTCGGTGCCACTGTCGCTGATGTAGTCTTTATCTGCATCGATCTCAATCCGCGCAACCTGTGCCTTCCAAGGTGATCGAGGATTGCGTCCGGTAGCCGTCAGCCGATCTGCCCACAGCCTGTGCTCGAGCGCCTCGTCATCCTCGCCACCATCAGACTGGTCGACGGGGTATGCCGCCTTTTCCTCACTTGGAATCTGATCACACCAAGTCGAAATATCAGCTGGAAACTTCTTGGCCGCTGGAACTGCTTTGGCACGCAGTCGAGATGGATGCGAGGCATATGTTCCCATACAACTGCTTGGAGCATGAATGATCGTCACACCTCGTTCACGAAGTGTTTTACAAAGTGCATCAATGCGCGGAGCTAGCTGCCCAACTCGCCGGACGGCGTTCACACAATGATGTGAATCCCACATATCGCAGACGATCGCGGCAGTCGCCTCAGGGTTCCAATGCACGTCTGAGAATCTCAAGTGATAGCGGCCCGCGTCCGGACTGACCTCGGTTTGATAACGCGTGGTAAGATGAAGCGCTGGTTGATTCTCACTCCCTGCTTTTTCTTGGGCAGCTATGAAACTGCCCGCAAAAGTCAGGTTCACAAGAAAGCAATTGAAGAAGACGCGACTTCGAAGGAAACGCACCATGACATGATCTCCGCGAAAGGAAAGAGCGGTTGAGGTAGGTGCTTGTATTTTGGCTTAGGTCGCCGTGCTTTTGTAGCTCCCCGAGCGAAATACCAGCACGACGCGTGAGCGAGTGAGTCCGTCATTTAAAGATTGGCTCAAGTAGTGCTATTCTGTGCTGCCACCCGCATCAAGCCTTCGGAGTAATGCACTTAATTCCTTGTCGGAGTTGAAACTCCAGTTGCGAGGAGTCTTGATCGAGTGAACGGCATGGACTTCGCTTGGTTGCTTCTCGGCAAATTTCGTTATCCATCGCTTCAAGGAACGCTCGCCGTCGTCAAAAGCAGCTCGTAGCGATGGCTCCAACGCAACTCGATAGAACGCCGGCATGGGTTGAAAGCTCTTTTCCTGATCTGTGGAAGCGAAACATGCAACACTCGCTTCACGATGCCGCAACTGCTCAGACCACTCGGCTCGCCAGCGAAGCAAGTCGCAGGGAAGAAGCAGTAACCCCCGAGAAGCTGATTTAGATTCCTCAGAACGTTCGTGATTAATCGCGGCCAAAAGTGCAGAAAAGGGGCCGCTTCCAGGGCACTCGTCGACCAGCGAAGCGATACCCAAGTCTGCGTAACGATCTGATTCGTCTGCTACGACTTGAGTGTCGTGACCTGCCGACTTCAACTGCTCGATTAACGAACACAGTTGTGGCTGGCCATTCGTAACAACTCGAGCCTTGTCACCGCTGCTAAATCTTTGGGACCGCCCGCCTGCTAAGATATAAGCTCTCGGAAGCTCGGCAGTTTGTGTTGGCGAGACTTCTTGCACTTAGCTTGCTTCCGAGCCCGTGATTGTCGGTCGCATATCGGTACCGAGCATAACAACGATCACCCAACCGATCATAAAGCACAAACCACCGAGTGGCACGATCGCCCAATGCCCCATAACGTCGAGCAGCGCCATGCTGTAGAGCCCTCCGCTGAACAACGCACTGCCGGCGAGAAAAAAACCAGTCGCTAGGCGACGTTTCTTCGAGCTAGCCTCACCTCCGAGCAGACCGATGGCGAGAATCGCAAGAACGTGAAACATTTGGTAACGCACGCCAATCTCGAGCTGATCCACCTTTTTGGCCACTTCCACTTCATCGAAGCCTTGTGCCGCCAGCCGGTCCGGCAAGCCATGCGCACCAAATGCTCCAAGTAAAACTCCAACAAATCCAAGGATGCCGGCTAGGACTACGGTCCAACGAATCAATTCATTGCTCCGGTAAAGAAATTATCTAAAAGGCCAATATCTATAAATTATCTCGAATGCGTTGGGCCAACTTCTTCAAAGCGCCCTCCTTATAGCCTAGGACTGCGTCGATGATTTTACCGTCGCGATCGGCAAGCACTGTTGTGGGGTATCCAAAAGAACCACCGACCATCGTAAACCGGTGACGCGACATGGCTGTAGCATCGCTGTACGTCGGAATCGGCGAGCCGTAATCCTGAAGAAATTGGGCGGTCTTTTCCTTCAGCCCAGGCAGATCCAACTCGGCTTCTGGTGAACATGAAACGCACAAGATCCGCACTTCGTCATTCTCCGCGAACTCGCCCGCAAGCTCCGCAAACTCGGGAAACTCCTTCTGGCAAGGTGGACACCAAGTCCCCCAGAAATGCACCACCGTCAATCTGCCTTGCAAGGAATCGTTTGAGAAAGGCTCACTCACGTTCAGCATTGGCTGAAGATCCATCAGTGGCAACTTCTCACCGACCAGCTTTGCTTGCGGGGGCCTTCCAATAAACGCCAACGATGTCAGTCCAATCAACATAAAAATGCCGAAACCAGCCACCATCCCATTAGCTGAATGAAATACCTTCTGTCGGAAGCTCGGCCCGCTGGGGGCTTCCGGCGCAGACGGCTCTAAACTCTTCCCGGTTGCTGCGTGTGAACCAGCTGAATCGCTCGAATGGCCGGAAGGGGATTCGTCAGGCATCTTGATGGCTTTTCATCTGAGTGGAGAATACGGGCTAATCGAAGCGTGCTCGGCAACCGTGCCGGACACTTACATTATGATCGATCTGCAAGTTGGCAGAAGGTCACTCTACGAGAGACAAGATGACGCAGCCAGATAGGGATCCCCAGACCGGCGAGTCGCGAGTTGGCGATTCCTTGGCCGACGATGCAATAGCCGCGAAGGCCTCCTTGCCTGAATGGGAGGTTGAACAGAAGTACTTTGTCGACGACTACGAGCAACTGCTTGAGGAGCTGACCGATGCAGGATTCACGCGCAGCCATGAGGAAGTCCATTGCGACATGTACTTCCAGCACCCGTCTCGCGACTTTCGTCAGACCGACGAAGCATTTCGGCTGCGTCGCGTGAACGGACAACTTTGCGTGACTTACAAAGGCCAACGTTTGGAAGCAGAGGTCAAAACACGGCGTGAAATTGAACTCGCGTTGGTGGCCAAAGATGAAGCCCACTGGCAAGAGTTACTCGGAAACTTGGGATTCCGCACCCTACCGGAAGTACGCAAAACACGAGTCGTTTTTCAGCCTTCCAAGGATGACTGCCAAGGTTTCATCGTGACGCTAGATCAGGTCGATGAACTCGGTCAATTCGCCGAAATCGAGAAAATAGTTCGCGATCCAGCTGCCCTTTATGAAGCGCAGAAAAGCATCGAAGAGCTCGCCAGGCGCGTTGGATTGACGCGGGTGCAGAAATTGAGCTACTTGGCGCAACTCCTTCAGAGACTTGGACTTGAGTAGATCCGCGACTGCGATTCAGACTCTCTCTCAAATCGATTCTCGCCGAATTGGCACAGCGCTTGCAAATATCTGTTTCGTCACGAAAACGAGCACTGCCATGTTGGCAGGAACCGTTTTTGGTCGAGGCACTTGCAGGTTCTTGGCGCCATGAATCAGAGCAACCCTAGCCTGGACAAAAAGCTACACCCGAGCGTGCGCACCGATTCGGAAGCGGCATTCGGGCAGAATCAATAGCAAACCAGTGTAACAGGAGAGCAGAGATGAAAACACGAAGTGGTTCTTGCAATAGCGGTTCTTCCCGTTCCCTAGATGAATTTTCCCAAGATATGGAGCGAGTTTTCGATTCTATCCTGGGGCGCACTGTAGGCTCTGTCCTGCGTCCCGGTAGCAGCGAAAAGTTCGTGCCATCCTTGGACGTCGCAGAAACCGACGATGGATTCATGGTCAGCATGGATTTGCCAGGAATCAATCCAGATGAGGTCAAGATCGAGATGCACGAAGGGAAACTGAGCATTTCCGGTTCTCGAAAACGTTCCGATGCCGAACATGCCAAGCTGCACCGTATCGAACGTAGCTACGGCAGCTTCCACCGTGTGCTCGGATTGCCAAGCGAGGTAGACGTTGAGAAGATCGACGCCAGTTACGAACACGGCGTGCTGACCGTGTCACTGCCGAAGATCGAGAAGCAGCAACCAACGAAGATTCAAATCCGCACCGGCGGGAATTAAAGCACCCGTTGGAGTGTAGGCCTCAGCCGATTCCTGATTCTTCAGGCTTGCGATCAACGAACGATTCAAAACTCCGAAAAGGACCGCCTCGGCGGTCCTTTTTCTCGTTTTCAGTAGCGGCACTCTGAGCGAAAGAGAATCGGGCTAAGATGCCTAAAGAAATACCTTTTGCAGATCAACCGCGCACGGAGCACTGCTCTTGGATTCGAAACCTCATCCACTACGAGCTGGTGCCAGCATCCTGCAGAATACTCGAGAGGATGGCGTCGAACACGGATTCCAACTTCGCCATATCGCGATCTTCGGCTTGGATCTGGATGAAGTAAGTCGCTTCATCTGCATCTGGTTCCCAGAGCAGCAGATGCGACGTAACAATCAAGTCCAAGTAGACGAAGCTCAGTGTAACTCCTTGAAGGTTGCTGCTTCCGACGGCTCGCTCATACTTCTCTTCCTCGATCTCATCGTAATCAGCCTCCATTGCTTGCTTTGCTTGAGCAATCGGATCTGCGTCTTCATCTGACAACTGAGAAATTGCCAGGAACGCCCCCTCGGGACTCTCGACCATCACGGTTTGTGATTCGGGCTCTTCGTCGCAGCTCCAATTGTCAGGATAGAGAAACGAGATTCCGAAATTCTCAAATTGTTTTGGCATGTTCTAGCGGAAGTCCTCAAAGGCCTTTTCGTTCCGCCTCAGGTTTAGGAGATTTTTTGCTAGCAACTAGTGCTCCATTTCGGAGCGCTCTTACGGTGAGCAACAGGAATCCATTATCTAGAAATGCTGCGGGGTTACGCATTTTATGCGCCGATTGTAGATTCCTTTGCTGATTCCCAGAAGATCCCGAGTTCGTTTTGCTGCGAATTTTGCTCAGTCTGGTTTTGCTGCTCCCGCTACATTGCGGATGTAGGTCGCTGCGTCTGAATCGTCATGAACGCAATCTCGGTTCGGCTCGGCAGTTCTCCTTGCGAGGTGCAGCTTTGCTTCAGCAAGAAAAATACGCCGAGGCTACGCCTATGTTTCAAGAGGCTCTGAATTTGAGTGAAGCCGACGAGCGAGCTCAATGGGGTATGGCCGAAGTACTTTGGCGCGAGGGCAATCGTGAGGAGGCGATAGTCCACCTCTCGCGAGCTATCCAACTCAGCGGAAAGAACCCAGAGCTATTGGTCCGGCTGGGTGACATGCATTTGGAGCTTGGTAATCTGACGGATGCAACCGAGCAAGCGGAAGCTGCCCTGAGAGTCACCCGAAAACATGAGGGGGCCTGGGCACTCAAAGGCAAGATCTACCGAGCTCAAGAACGCAACGATGATGCAATGGACTGTTATCAGCGTGCCTTAATCTACAACCCAGAGAATTTTAAAGCCCGCATTGCTGTCGCTGACATCTACCGTGACCTCGGTAAGCCGCAGCGTGCTCTAGCTACGATCGAACGACTTGCCGATAGTCACGTGATTGAGTCCATTCCAGCGCGAGCTTGGATGCTCAAAGGCCTCGCGCTTGCAGACTTGGGTGAAATGCCCGATGCCGAAAACTGTCTTTACGAAGCTCTGGTCTGCGCTGAAGACAACTCCGACTTGCTGATCGAACTAGCGGAAAAGCGAATCGAACTCGGGCATGTTGCCGAGGCGCGAACTGTTTTGGCGCAGATTATCTCTCACAATCCAAATAACCGGCAAGCTCTTCGCCTCCAGCAAGCTATCTCAGATTCCGCCGTCAGATCGCTTCCAGTCGATATGGTCTCCGGAACCAATCGCTATGCGACCGAAAATCTGCCTCTGAATCCACCAAAGCCATTTGCCGGACCATAATTCAAGAGCTAAATTTCCGAGGTCCAAGTCCCGAGTTTGCCTTCTGGCAGACGACCTCGTATCGGAACTATCTTCAGAAGACCCGTTGTTTTAGGAACGATCACTTTGCTCAAACTGCGTTGAGCGCTCACAAAGGAGGGCACAGATGACAACGTTTCAAGATGGTCAGCAGCAAGAAGGTTTCGTTGACCGACGTCAATCCCGCGGAGTTGCTGCTCCAGGGGTAGAACGACGTCAGTTCACGAATTCCCATTCCGGCCTCAGCCCTGATGCCCGCGAACTGGCTGAGGCGATTGACAACTATAAGATCCGCAACCACCGGCGATACATTACATTCGAAGAAATGCTGCAAGTCATTCAAGGGCTCGGCTACGAAAAACAAGCTGCCGCCGTTTCTTAGCATGACAATTCACTCAAGTTAAGCAATTAACAGTAAAGCCAAAATTTCCAAAACAGAAAATCGGCTTGAAAAAGCTCACTCATTGACGAGCAACGAGTTCAAACGCTCTCGCAGAACAACTCCAATCACCGTTCCTTTGGGATCAGTGATCTGCGCCATGGGGCTACTGCTTCCCTGCAGACTTAGCAGTGTTTGAATCGTGGAGTCACTCCGATCAACACTTAGCACCGGCAACAATTCGAGCCCTTGTCGGGCATAGAGGACAAGATCCGCCACGGAAAAGCATCCAACAAGCGGACCCTCAGAGTGTTCCTGCACGCCGACATAATTTTGCTTGCGTTCCTTGGCTACCTTCAGAATTTCCTCGGTAGTTGCTTCTGGTCCCACCAGCGAAATCGCTCGCAAAGGAATAGCAAACTGTCGCACTGGTCGCACGCCGTAGGTAAACAGATTCTGAGCCAACTCGCGTTGGATCGGAACAAGAATCCCTGCTTCTTGTCCTTCCATCATGACACGCTGTAATTGCTGCCGTTCGAGTGAGAGCTTCGACTGCGCTCCATCGGCACCAATTAACTTCTGCCATGTCTTCTCAAGTAAGATTACGACGATCGACATTGGCAAGAAGAGGGCTGCGCAAACCACCATCAATGGAGCGCCTCTGGTTGAGAGCATATAAGGCGCATTGTAGTAAAGGTATTTCGGTAGCAGCTCGCCGTAGATGAACAAAAACGGTGTGGCAAGCACAGGCAGAAAAGTCTCGACAACTCCAGTTCCAGATAGAACCTGCTGCCCAAGTAGAACCAATCCAAGCGAGACCAAATAGTTGGCGATGTTGTTGCCGATCAGAACAGTTGCCACCACGATCGTCGGACGTTCGACGAGCCACAGCAGACTACGTGCAACCAAGTTGCCTGACTTGGCGTCCATCAACAAACGCACGCGAGTGACCCGATAGAATCCTGTTTCACTGCCGCTGAAAAAAGCGCTTAAAAAAATACCGGCTAATAGCAATGCTAGCACGGTGATCATGAGCGTCCCTCCTCACCACGAGCATCGACACGCACCAAGATCTCACCTCGAAGCCCCGCGTCGAGCACTTCGAGCTGCAAGCCTTCAAACTCACAGCGGTCACCCTTCTCCGCGAGGCGGTGTAGCTGCTCTTGGATCACACCGCCGATCGTAAGACTTCGGCCCTCCAATCGACGCCCGAGAACGCGTTCCAGTCTCCGTAGCTTGGTCATACCAGTCGCAATCCAGACGCCTTCCGACTCAAGATGAATCTCTGCCTGAGCCAACGCAGGCTGAGAAAGCGAGTGGTCTGCTTGAAGTACGGCTTCGAAAATCTCCTCCCAAGTCAAAATCCCCACGGACTCGCCGTACTCGTTCACCACCAAGGCAACGCGTTTTCCACTCTCCTTGAGTTTCGACAGCGCGTCGGCAACGGAAGCACACCACGGCACCACCACCAGCGACTGTTGCAAGCCAGTTAGATCCTTGGACTGGTCTGGCCGAATCGCAGACAAGTCAATAACTCCGTGCACATCGCGCCCCTCGGCATCCGTAACTAGCATATAGCCGCTGGGAGTACGTTCGCCACCAAGCTGATCGATCGTGAGCGGTGGACGGAAACTGCGATACTGAGTCCGCGGTCGCATCCACTCTTCGACGCGAATCTCACTCAAGCGAATGACATTCCGCAGCACTTCACTTTCTTGATCGAACAAGTGCTCGTCCTCGGTAGACAAAGAGACTGCGCGATCCAGATCCGAGATCTCAAGGTACGCTTCCGACTTAAACCCGGGCCACAGGAGTCGACGTGAACCTTCATTGACAATGCGCACCAGCGGCAAGCAAAAATCAATCAGTCGTAACGCAAATGAAAGAGGCAGAACGACCGTCCTCGCGACAAATATCGGATAGGTTACCGACAAGCTCTTCGGGAAAAACTCGCCGAACACAATGATCGCCAGCAGCGCTAGCAGCGTCAGCAGGGCCGCGTAAGTCTCGTCCAACTGAATAGCGGCTTTGGAAACTAACGAGAAATAGGCGATGTTGATTCCGAGGTTCCAAAACAGGATCCCCATCAGCAGCCGTTCAGAACGGCTCAGCAATTTGGCCGCTGCACGCTCAGAAGAACTTCCCTTCGAAAGGTTTCGACGTTGGCCGGGAGTTAATGAGAAATACGCGGCTTCGCTGCCTGAGAAGAATCCACTGATCACCAGCAGAAGTAGAGCAGCCAACAAGTAGGGCCATATCTCAGTCAACAAAAGCTCGGTTCCGATTCCAACGAGGGAACACAATTCACATATTGGGATTCGCCAGAATCCCACTGACTTGGGGCGTCCGACGTTTCTAAAGTCTACGCCAAGAAGCGATGGATGTGATAGCGGATAAGCCTAGCACTGCCTGTAACGGCAGATCATGCAAGACTATCCGTCTTCATCCTGTGACCGCGATTTACCCATCGCAAAATCAAACTCACTCAGAGCCGGCACAATCATGGCGAGAGCCGCGAAACCGTAAGCCGCGACGACGACCGAGAACACGGTCAGTTCTTGATTTCGCAGGATAAAGCTCGTGATCGCGAAGAACGTCAGAAATGGCAAGCCAAACGCAGCTAGACCGATCGCTGGACTCGGGTTACGAGATCCCATCGCAACATACAATCCCGTTCCGCCCCCAAGGATAATTGCTAAGAAGGGTGGGAGTTGCCGCGCGAAAGAGCCTCGGAAACTAATCATGATCATCATGCACGTTGCAACGCCAAGGAATAAGAAAAAGAGTGTTCCTAGACTTGTTCCAATTGCAGTACGACTCTGGGCGTAAATCATTCCGCAATGGATTCCGAGCATCGCGGAGAAAATGTCCATCACAAGAAGTCCGCCGATCACGAACACCAAATTTTCTGTTGTCAGGCCGCCTTGAGCCCACAAGTAGCAGCTAAGTGCAAGCGGCAGGACAACCATTTCCTTAGTGACATAGAGTACACCGACAAGCTTGCCAAACAAAAACTGAGGCGGTGTGACCTGCGTAGCCAGCAACAAATCGAGTGCTTGACCGTCTCGTTCGTTGGTAATCGAGTTCACCCCCAACGCGTTAATCATCACAAAGGAAACCGCGAAGAAGGGAGCGAGGATTCGGGCCGTGAGAGGGATCAACTCTTCAGCTAAACGACTTTGACGTAGAGCTTCACCGGTAGAAATGGTCCAGTACACGCCCAGAACCGCCGCGGCGAAAAGTGCAAAGTACCCGAGCCGGATAAACATCAACTTGCGACCGTAAGCCCAGGTTCGCATTTCTCGCCAGAGGACTGGATTGTTCCACATCTTCCGTGGAGCCCGAACCTTCCAGGTTCTCTTCGGCAGGGCCTTGGTTTCACCTGCTACTTCGGAACCTTCTCCGACAGATTGGATGGCGTAGTCTTCATCCGGCTCAGATGCTTGTGGACGCAATTGTCTAGAAGGGTTCCAAACACGAAGTCGTAACACAGCGATGGATGCGAACAAGAAGGCCGCGCCGAGTCCCAAAATGCAGTGAGCAGCTGGGATTCCGCCAGGAACTGGAAGCCATGAAGAGCCGCGAATCGGCTGGCAAATCTCCCAGAGCGCTCGAACTGGACTCAGCAACTCTGCCCACTGTGGATCAAGAGAAGAAATCGCCCCAACAGCAACGGCTTCGCAGAAAACGAGCCAACCCACAATCGTAATCAGGGTAATAGCGAGTGTCTGAAATGTCTTCTCACGCCAAAATGCAATCACATTGGCCAGAGCACCACACCAGCACGTCGTGACGGCAATGACTGCGGTCGCCAGGAAAACTTGATTGATGCTTACACCGCCAAGCAGCGAAATCAGTAGCTGCAGCGGAAGTGCAGCCAGAATCAGAACAAGGACTCCGATCAAGCAGGCGAATAACTTGCCGAGGACGATTTGAGAGCTGCTCATCCGAGTCAGGAGAAGCAGGATCAACGTCCGTTTGTCCTTCTCTTGGCTCACATTGCTGGCGGCGGAGACAGCCACCAAGAACATAGTGATGATCAACTCCAGTGGAGCAACGGTCTGGAAAACCAACAGTCCGAATCTCGAGAGATCACCCACATTGCGAACTTGTTGGATGCCGGCGAGCAGAGCCCAAGCAGTACAAACCAACGAAAACAGCACCAACACGAAAATAACGCGTTGAGCGTAGAAGCGAATCTTGCGAGGGGCAACAAGCCATTCCCTGGCTAAGATAGGTCCAAACATTGCGGAGAAGATTTGCCTGTAAAATTCAGGCTTTGACTTGCCTGGGTTCAAGGGATGTAAGAAGTACGGAATCTGTGCACTGCAAGTTCGAGTTGTATTGGATTGCCGCGCTAGGGTGGAAGGCGAGTCAGAATCTGCCAGTACAAGTTCGTTTTCATGCAGTATTACCTCGCGCGAAAACACTTTCCATTGGTAGAAGTTCTTCTGCCGCTCGCTTAAAGGGCCGAACTATTGGGAATTGTAGCTGGCGGAATCAGTGCGCTAACTTCTCCCCGCCCAATCTGAAGCGATTTTTGCCCCCGAGCGGACCGAAACCATCAGATTCCTTTTCTTCTTACCGCCTTCTAGTCCTTCGGAGGAAATGGCTTCGCCTCTTTGGCAAGCTCTAAAAGCATCGAGGAAAGCGAGGACCGCAGACTAAATGTTACAGGATCAACCTCGCCACGCGGCGGCTTCGCGGGATCTACCTCGATCGCCTCCCCCACTTCCAGAACCGCATGCAGAGGCCGTTGAATGGTCGGAAAGTTGTGCACATCCTCGTCCAATCTTTCCACCGTCTCGAGTACACGTGTGTCGGTCGGATCGTCCAAGTAGTCGAGCGGATATGCTTGGATCGTCTGTGCATAGTAGATGTCCGCCAAGTGTTGCCATATTTGATCGCGTTCCGCCTGCCTGTTCGCTCTCGTCAAGACGGGTAGAAGCTTGGCTCGAAGCTGCTTCACGCGAGGCATCAGATCTCCAGCCTGCGGCTTGCCCAACCACTGCTCCTCGAGCGGCGCAAGCAATCGTTCAATCAACCCCTGCTTTCTTTGTATAAGCGATCCCGACCGGGCTGCGCCGAAGTACTGAATCTCTCGCAGCGAAAACAGTGCTTGGCTGAGTCGCTCCAACCGCGGCAACAGTTCCAGTTGGACCGCAGGCTCCTCCCAAGTCAGGCGCCGCTCCAACTTTTGAATCACGGGTTCTACTGCCTGATCGACGTCTCCTCGGAAAAGGTACTTGATAGCGACAGGATGAATCACCACCCTGCCCTTGCCCGCTTTCTCCTTCTTCCGAGCCGCGGTTCGCGCTAAAAAGGAGACCCCGTCGAGCAAGGGTTGAACATAGTCATTCGTTCGACAAACCGTGCCTTCTGGGAAGATGACCAAAGGCCGAATCGCCTCGCTGACTGCTTCAATAGCTGTGTCCAAGGAAGCTCGGTCCGGTCCCTCGCGATACACACTAAAGCCGCCGCACATCCGCATGGCAAAGGCTTTTAGCCGCCCTTCATTGAACAAATGCCAACTCGCCATTGCAAACACATGCGTCGCCGCTTCACGTGCCACCCAGCCGATGGCAAGAGGATCCGCATAGCGGCAGTGATTGGACGCAAGGATGATACCATGGCCAGCAGCCAAGGACTCTTTCAATCGATCTACTTGGCGAACTTCATGCGAGGTAACGCCTTCGAAGTAGTTGAGATATTTGTCCGAAATCTTCAGTTTGTGAACAAGACTTGGAACCCAATTGCCCCGATGTGGAGGTACGAACTTGTAGGGTTTTTCAACAATGATGTTCTGCATGGTGCTTCGAAATCATCCAATTGCAACAACAAGCCGCTCGCGCGAGTCTCTCCTCGCAACTTAAGTCAAATAGCCACGAGGATGTGATTGATGCCAGTTCCAGGCCGTGGCCACAATTTCTTCGATATCCGTGTAGTGTGGCTCCCAACCCAGCACCTTTTGGGCTAGGCTGCTGTCAGCCACCAACTCCGATGGATCTCCTGGACGACGCTCCTCGATCGTAGTAGGGATGGCGTGCCCACTCACGCGGCGGCAAGCCTCGATCACGGACCTGACACTCTGGCCAGTACCTGTGCCTAAATTTAATTGCAAATTGGTGCCGTGCTCGAGCAAGCCGAGTGCCTTCAAGTGCGCGGACGCAAGATCATCGACGTGGATATAGTCACGGATGCAGGTTCCATCCGGAGTCGGATAGTCGTTGCCAAAAATTCCAATCCGCTCCCGTTGTCCCAGCGCCGTTTGCAGCACGATGGGAATGAGATGACTTTCCGGATCATGATCCTCGCCAATATCACCATCTGGACTGGCACCCGCCGCATTAAAATACCGCAGCGCAGCACAACCGAAACCGTACGCTCGGGCGTAGTCAGTCAAAGCGTGCTCGATGACTAATTTGGTAAAGCCGTAAGGATTGATAGGCAACTGCGGAGTCGTCTCGGCAATCGGGATCTTGGACGGTTCACCGTAAGTCGCCGTAGTGCTGGAAAACACGATCCGCCATACACCAGCGATACGCATTGCCTCGAGTAGCTCAAGCGGGGCGGCAACGTTGTTTTGGTAGTACATCGCTGGCTGAGCCACGGATTCGCCTACCAAAGCAAAAGCGGCGAAGTGCATGACCGCTTCGATCTCTTTGTCACGCAGGATGCGGATCAAGTGCTCGCGATCTGACAACTCGCCTTCGATGAGCTCCACATCCTTGACGGCATTGCGGTGACCTTTGGAAAGGTTGTCATAAACCCAGACTTCATGGCCGTTGCGATGCAAATAGCGAACAGTATGCGAGCCGACATAGCCAGCACCACCGACAACCAAGACTTTCATCGTCAAACTTTCCCTACTCGGCTCGCCCTTGCGGATCCATCCAGAACTCAACTTCGTCAGGACCGCTGCAATGGATCCTTCAAGATCGGTCCATGTTACCGAGACTTAGACTCGCAAAGTATAGGACTTTGCCGTGAAGACAGCGAAGATGCTATTTTTGATTGCCGAGCCAGACTTACAGCGTGCTATGTTTGCTTGTCTAACTAGCTAGTTTCACTTGTTGATCAATGCCAAGCAAACTCAAGCGACTGAAGCAACAAAAGCAGAGCGCGAAGAAGCCTTCTCGCGCACAGCCCAAGTCCGGCTGGGCAGACAAGTTCGCTGACTATCTCCGCAGTGAGTGCCATCTGGCCGAAAACACGGTAGAAGCCTATTCGCGCGACATCACCAAACTTCTGAAATGGGCCGGTTGCAAGGACATTACTCGGATCAAGCTCCCAGACTTGAGCGATTTTGTTGGTTGGTTGCAGACACAAAAGCTCGCCGCCTCCTCGGTGTCGCGCACGATCGTGGCCACTCGAATGTTCTTCAAGTACCTGCAACTTGAAGGAGCGGTTCAAGACAATCCTTCGGAACTGCTGAGCACTCAAAAGACATGGGAACGTATTCCGAAAGCCATCAACACCCACGCGGTTGAGCTGTTCCTAGATGCGCCAAAAAAATACGACACGTACTGGCAACGCGACCGAGCAATCCTCGAACTGCTCTACGCCACAGGCTGTCGGGTGTCCGAGGTTTCCAATCTCCTGCTTTCCAACCTACATCTCTCCGAAGGTCACTGTTTGGTCGAAGGCAAGGGCTCAAAACAGCGGATGGTTCCGATTGGCGCACGAGCTCGAACGGCTATTGAACTCTACCTGGACGAGCAGCGCGAAGAAATGCTCGGCCCCCGGGATCCGCAGCGAAGTCCTTGGGTCATCCTTTCTCGAACCGCGAAACGCTTGCGTCGCGAAGCAATCTGGGAACTTGTAAAACGTTACGCATTACGAGCTGGCATTGATCCAGCCGCCAGTCCGCATACACTTCGGCACAGTTTCGCGACACATATGCTCTCAGGCGGCGCCGACCTGCGGCAGATCCAAGAGCTACTCGGACACGCCAGCATCCAGACAACGCAGATTTACACTCAGGTCGATAGCTCACGGCTTCGAAGAATACACAGTCAGTTTCACCCGCGTGCCTAAGACTAGTGGGATAAACTTCCAGCTTGTCAATCCACAATCAACGCCTAGCCGTTCTTTTTAAAGCCCAGCCGTTGCGCTGGCTTGCTTTGGCCCCTCTTGCGGCGGGTCACTCAGCAGAGGATTTCTGGCGAATCCCACTACGTCACACGCCGTAGATCGGATAGAGCTTGCCTCGCAAGTAATCCAGTAATGGTGCGGCCGAAAGTGGTGCTCCAGCTGCTTGCTCTACTAGCTGGCTGGGGTGCAGGCAGAAGCCGTGCTGGTGTACGTTCTGTTGCATCCAATGCAGCAGCGGCTTGAAGTCACCTGAAGCGTACTGCGCCTCGAGATCTCCTGTCGCGGCCGTGGCGGCTTGCATGAGCTGAGCTCCGTACAAGTTGCCGAGCGTATAAGTCGGGAAATACCCCACCAACCCCGCACTCCAGTGCACGTCCTGCAGTATCCCATCACGATGCGAAGGTGGCTTGATGCCCAAGTAGTGCTCGTAACGCTGATTCCAAGCATCGGGCGCATCCGCGACAGCCATTTCGCCCGCGATAAGAGCTTGTTCAATCTCAAAGCGAATCAGAATATGCAAATTGTAGGTCACCTCATCCGCTTCGACTCGAATCAGACTCGGCTGTACCAAATTCGCATCGCGATAAACATCCTCAGCGGAGAGGTCTTTCCAAGCTCCCGCAACTTGTTCTTGTACTAGCGGAAAACACCAGCTCCAAAATGCTTGGCTGCGACCAACAAAGTTCTCCCAGATCCGCGACTGTGATTCATGCACGCCAAGACTTGCGTACTTGCCCGGAGCAAGGCCATACCACTCAGATGGCAGGCCTTGTTCGTACAAACCGTGCCCAGCTTCGTGCAGAGTACCGTAGAAGGCTGTCGGGAAGTAGTCTTGGTGATAGCGAGTCAGAATACGGCAATCGTGCGGCCCAAGCGTGGTGCAGAATGGATGTGTCGTTTCGTCCAAACGCCCACTATCAAAACTGAAGCCTATTTGCTCGGCCACCCATTTGCTGACCTGGCGCTGATTGCCAACCGGAACCGCGCGTTTCCAGCTTGCACCAGTCGGCCGGTTCGGTGCATCAGCGAGCCTTTGTACCAGCTCCACCAGTCCATCACGAAGCTCGGCGAATATCTTCGTTAGCTGTGAAGTTTGAGCACCTTCTTCATAGTCGCTGAGCAGGGCGTCGTAGAGCGACTGACCATCTTGCCGAATCCGCTCAGCTTCTTCCCTGCGAAGCCGATAAACCTCTTCCATATGCGGACGAAAAGCTTCCCAATCATCCGCTGCACGAGCTTTCTCCCAGGCTTGCTGACCAAGCACGGTGGCTTTGGAAAGAGCTTCGACGAGCTCGATCGGAACCTTCTTATTGCGTTGGAAATCCTTGTGCAAGCGGAGGATCGCCGCCGCCTGAGGCGAACTTGGCTCGGCAACCAGCTCGGACATAGCGAGCTCTGCCAATTCATCTCCAATACGCTGATCCGTCTTCCGGCGATGAACCATACCGCTTAGCAGAGTTGCCTGTTCCGCACGATAGGCTCCCGCTCGTTCGGGCAAGCCAGTTCGCTCATCCCATTCAAGCAACGCATGCGTAGCTTCAAGAAGTGCGATTTCGCGGAACTCTTTCGCAATGACTTCAAAGCGATCATTCAAGCTCATAACTATCCTTGTAGGCTCGTGGCATTGGGTGGAGTAAGAACAGCAATGTACGATGCGAGCCCAAATTTGGACAGACCGCGATAGTTGACCTACATCTCGTTTGACTCCAACCCCCTTTCGTGCAACCGTAGAAACTCAAAGAGCATCCTTTAGGTAGCCTCACCCAGGCTGAACTTGCTGAAGTGAAACGTAGGGCCAGAAAGTGCCAACAAAGCAGCTCCAATTAGCGTGTAGACACCGAATATAAGAACATCCGCGTTGGTGCTTTGCTGCAAAGCTGCAACGGCAAAATAGAAGAGCGGTACCATAACCAAAAGGTTGATGAGCTCGACCGACTTTGCTAGGAGATGCGGACGCGAAACATTGATTCTAATCGGAAAACAGACCATCGAGCCGAAACACCAAAACGCAATAGTCCGCGGCTTCCAATACGCATCCAGGGCTGCAAAGAAAAAAACCCCACCCGCAAGCCACGCAGAGAACTCTAAATACAACGCTCTCTTGTCGACTGTGCTTCTGGAGACGGGATCTGTCAGGAATATCCAGAGGTCCGCCGAGATCATGGCAGGACGCTCCGCAGCGAATAATGCAGTCGCTCCAACGATCAAAGCGATAAATAATATTGCGATTGGGCTCCCCTCGAAATGTGCAAAAGCAAGTCCCACAGCGGCACCTCCGATGAGTGGGCTTGCTACGGCGTATTTCGTTACGGAATGTGGAAGCCTTCGTATTCTCCTCGCAACTTATGGGCAAGCCACGATTGGGCGCAAGAAGCGATTCTTCGCTTTCATCACGCCCCAATAGACTTCCCGGTTCTCATCACTTTCGGGATCGAGCTGGACCGCAGATCGTGAGGCGCGCAGCGCGATGTCCACATTATCTTTCTTCCAACTCAAATTCTGCCTTGAGTCCGGGGCACTAAGAATTTTCTGGCTGCAGACTCAGCACATCATCCACCAAAACCATAGCCTCATTAGTCTTAGCCTGAGCGCCTAATGCACGAATCTTCTTCATGCAAAGCAGAACTTGCACTGCTTTGCATCTCGGCGTACTGGAGAGAAGTCTCTCCAGACGCGTACCGACCATCTGTGATAATTGCCCACACCATCGCTTGGTAGCCAAGCCAACTTGCCGGGGCTAATTCAACCCCCTGCCTTGCGAATTGCCTGGCTTCCCAATGGCGGCTGAGCCTAAAGCGGACCGAAGAAGCGAGAAAAAGCAGAATGGCGTTTCCTAGATTGCGTCTTAGACTTTCCAAGGCGTACTGAAGAGCTAACGCATAGCGACCAGACTCGTACGCGACTCACGCAAGCCCGCCAGAATTGTCGGTAGCATTCTGCGAGCCCTAATTCATACAGTCGTATCTTTTAAGCGATCGCTTGCTGGACATCCAGAAGCACCTGAGGTCTACGCGTATTCGCGATCGACGACCAGACCTGGCATCGGCACAGGATACTTGCCTTCGGCATTGGCCATGAGGGGCGCGTCGCTGTCCATGGTCATCTTCGCGATATCGGGGGCGAACTCATGTTCGACCTCCATAAACTCGTCAAATGTGATCAGCTGCCCAGTGTGAGCCGCCATGCGCCCCATAGAAGTAACCGCACTCGCCATCACGCCGCGTTCCACTTCGTTGTACTTCTCATCCTTGCGAATCGCCTGGAGCAAATCGTTCCACTCGAGTTGATAAGGATTACGTTCCTTCGCACCCCAGTCCCAAGCCACTTTCTTTTTAGTGAATTCTTGCCCGTAGTAGATCTTCGACTTGGCTGGCGTGTGTGCCCGAGCTGAAATGGTGGCGACCCCGTTGGTGCCATGTGCATAACTGGCAAACTCTTGGTGACAGCCTGGCTGCGTACGACCATCAACGAGCAACTTGGTGCCGTCTTCAAAGGTATACTCGATGGAATAGTTGTCGAAGTTCTGATCAACGTCTGTACCGCGATAGTGACGCCCACCTGAGCCCTTGGCTTCAACGGGCCAAGCATCTTTGATCCAGCAGCATTCATCGATGTTGTGAATCAAGAAGTCACTGACAGCGCCGCCACTGGCCCAAAGGAAACCATGGAAGTTGGCGATCTGGTACATCAATTCAGACATCTCGCTGTCCGCCGGACGTGGTCCAACAGCCGCCGAACCAGTCGGACCAGCCATGCGATAGGCTCGCATCATCAAGATGTCTCCGATGGCACCATTTTGCACTCGATCGAAGAGCTCTTGCCGAACTTCGCAGTGACGGCACATCAAACCGACACCAACCTTGAGATTACGCTCCATCGCCTTCTTATTGATTTCCAACATGCGTTTGCTTGTTGGTGCATCGATCGTAACTGGCTTCTCCATAAAGACGTTCAAGCCCTTATCGATCGCGTACTTATACTGCACCCAACGGAAGGCTGGAGGAGTGGTCAGGATGACGATATCGCCTGGTGCTAGACAATCCATAGCACTCTTGTAGCCGTCAAAACCAATGAACCGACGATCTTCAGGTACATCGCATTTGTCAGGGTAAGCCGTCGCCAAGCCATGGGCACTCGCCTTGAGCTTGTTTTCAAAAACGTCTGCCATTGCAACAAGCTTGACTTGCTCGTCAGGCACCGAGAGCGCGTTATTCGCGGCACCGGTACCACGTCCGCCGCAGCCAACCAAGGCGATTTGAATCACGTTCTTTTCGCCAGCATGCACGCTTCGCATCGAACCGGATACAAAAGTAGAGGCTGCTGCAGCACCAGCAGTAACAGCACTAGAACTCTTCAAAAAGCGGCGCCGGGATGTTGAGTTATTAGGTGTCGGGGTCTTCATAGTTATCTCAAGTTGTTTGGGGGTTCGTGCCTGGGATACGCGGCTGCGTCGCTTCGACTATTTCTTCGCCGTGACGCGTTCCTTCTGAATAGGCAATGCTTTTTCCCATCGTTCAGCTTTTTCTTCCTCGCTGGGCTCTACCAAGGGCCGAACGATACGGAAGCCAACGTGCAGAGCGTCTGTATGATACCAGATGCTCTTCGGGATTTGCGGGTCTTGCTTCTTCCACTCTTCGTCAGAGGCACCACGTGCAGCACTGCGGCAGTCCTCCGGAAACTGATTCCAGCCACCACCACGCACTGTTCGTGGATAGAGTTCCATTGGGATTGCAAGCGGGTTTGCGAGTTGGCCGTCAACGAGACCGTAGCCTTCCTCGTCATACTGATCGAGCACCCATTCCGCGACGTTGCCGTGCATGTCGTGCAAGCCCCAGGGATTTGGCTTCTTCTTGCCAGCTTTCTCGTAGCCTTCATCTGTATTGTCAAAGTACCAAGCGTAGTCTTCGAGCTCGTCAGGATCATCACCAAACGAATAGGCAGTGGTCGTACCCGCGCGACACGCGTACTCCCACTCAGCCTCGGTCGGCAAACGATAATAGCGCCCCGTTTTCGCGCTTAGCCATTTGCAGAAAGTACGCGCCGCGTGCTGCGTCATACATATAGCTGGATAACCTCGCTTGCCCATGCCGAAGGTCATGTCGGTGTATGGCTTTGTAGGTTGCGAAATATTGAAGGGATCTGCAAACGCATCGCGTGGCGATGACTTCAGGTTCAAGGCTTTGCGACGAAAGATATCAAGCTCCGAAGCCCACACATCGTAAACATCCCAGGTAATCTCCGTCTTGGCCATCCAGAAAGGAGCAATCTCAACTTTTCGCTGTGGACCTTCATCCTCCTTGCGATCATCTTCGTCCTCAGGACTGCCCATCAGGAACTTACCGCCTGGAATCGGCAACATCTCAAACTTCACGTCCGCTTGCTCGACTAGCTCCTTGTAGGGCTTCATCTCAGCTTCGCCGCTAGCTAACGCTTCCGGAATCTCCAAGACTGGAGGTCGGTCTTGAGCGGAGGCGGTGATTAACATGGAAGTTGCGACTGTAGAAGCAAGAAAGCACAGTCCAGCAACGGGAATAATTCGTGGCGAGGAAGGAATGAACCAGTGTCGAGACATTTGGGCTCCGCTAAAATGGTGTCATGCATGATTTTAATCCACTTAACAAGATAGTCGTCACGAGCATTCTGCCAAAGCTAGGTTGGGCTGGGCTGCCGTTTTTCGTTTGTTTTTGCCTCGTTTTCAAGGCTGGCTTCACACAAGAAAAAATGCCCGCTGGATACGAATACAAGTTCCCAGCGATGGGAACTTTGGTGTACCTGAAAGCTTACCATGTTGACCGTCAAGAAGTCTCGGCAGCATTCACCCGAGTTGAGCAGCGGGTAAGGGAGATTGAAAAAACACTGACAGACTACAACCCCCGCAGTGAGACAAGCAAGCTCACCGAAGGGGCAGTGAAGAATCCAACTGAAGTTTCCCAAGACCTCTGGGCCGTGCTTACAGCATCGGATCGGTGGTACCGCATCAGCGAAGGAGCCTTTGACTCCAGCCTGGGAACACTAACCAAACTCTGGCGAAAGTACCGGCGTGCTCGGCGAACCCCAGAAAAGGAACAAATCGCTACATCGCTGGCTCGCACCGGCTGGGATCAGGTTGTACTCGACGAGGAAGAAATTCAAGTCACATTCAAGATTAATGACTTGCGTCTTGATTTCGGAGGCATCGGCAAGGGCTACGCTGTCGATGAGGCCTTTGAGCTGTTGACCGAGACAGGAATCGAATGCTGCATGGTGAACATTAGCGGGAACATTCGAGTAGGCAGCAAACCACCTGGACGCGAGGGGTGGCGGATCGAGGTCGCCGGACTTGAACGAGGAGGCAAGCCTCTGCAGCGGATGATTCTCAATAGCGCTGCGATGGCTACCTCGGGGGACCTGTGGCAGTTCGTGGAGATCGAGGGCCAACGTCACAGTCACATCTTGGACCCCAAAAATGGCTACGGTGTGCTCGGCCCCATTGCTGCAACTGCTGTCGGCAAGTCGGCCATAGAGGTCGATGCGATGGCCACTGTTGGCTGTATTCTCGGTTGGGAAAAGGCGAAGAAACTCGCCGGTATGGAAGGGATTGAGTTGCTGGTCGCCAAACGCGGCGAGGCAAGAAAGGTCTCTATCAATCGGACAAACAGCTTCCCAGAACCGATCGCCACCGAAGACGCGGCAGCAACCCAGAAAAAAGACCAGCAGTAAGCTCGTTCGCTGTTTGCGTGTCGCAGCACTCGACAGTGCTTTGCGCTATCTAAAACCGAACAAGCCAGATAAGATATCTGCGAAAATCGGTAGCCTCTCAATGCTCGACTTGGCTGCAACTTAGACCGTATCGAGTGCGGCGCATTTACAGCTCATGTAAACGATGCAGCTCGCCCGATACCGAGCAAACAGAACAGATCGGAATCCTCCCGTGGCTAAGAAACAAGCCAAGAAATCTACAACCCCTTCGGCGCGCCCCAAGTCGTCTGCTCCCAAAGCCAAAAAACCGAAGCCTAAAAGCGGCGAGCCAAAAACGAAGCGATCCGCCCGCAGCAAGCAGCCGACTCCTAAGCCGGGCAAAGGTCTGCAAAGGCTGAACAAGATCCTTGCCGGAGCAGGATTGGGTAGCCGTCGCGAAGTAGAAGAGCTGATCGTTCAAGGGCGTGTCGAAGTGGATCGCGAGATCATTACCGATCTCTCCTTCAAAGCAGATCCCGCCAAAGCCAAAATCAAACTCGATGGTCAGGTCGTAAGAGCTTTCCGGCCAGTGTACTTCATGCTCAACAAGCCAAAGGGTGTACTCTCAACAAACAAAGATCCTAGCGGGCGCATGCGAGTCGTCGACTTGGTGCCTGATCGCGATCGCGTGTTCTCTGTCGGACGCTTGGACAAAAGCTCCGAAGGCTTGATGCTCCTGACAAACGATGGCGAGCTGGCTCAAAAACTGGCTCACCCCAAATACCGCGTTCAGAAAACTTACTTCGTCGTCGTCTCGGGAGTGATGACCAACGAAGAACTCGCAAAACTAAAGAAGGGCGTATACCTGGCTGAGGGCTTCGCGCGTATCGACGGTGCTACGATTCGCAAACAGAAAAAAGCTTCGACCGAGATGGAAATTGTCCTGTCCGAAGGTAAGAACAGAGAGATTCGTCGAATCCTCGCACGGGCTGGTCACAAAGTAGTTGTGCTTAGGCGAATCGCCATCGGTACCTTAAGGCTTGGCCAAGTGCCCGTCGGCGCTTCTCGCGAGCTGTCACCGGCCGAGATCAAGGCCTTGTATGCGACAACCGAACCCAAGCCAAAAAAGAAGGCGACGAAAAAAAGTACAAAGAAAATGCAAACCAGTGCATCACAACCAGCACCTCGAGAGCCGGAATCGTTTGATTCACCTCAACCAAATCTGGCGATGGACATGGACGACGAGTTCGTGTCGCCGATTTGGAGCGATGACGAATACGACGACGACTTTGTTGGCGGGTTTTCTAAGGCAGAGGGTAGAGTGCTTGGCTACGGCGACGAGGAGCTGGATAGCGCTTCGCCTAAACGCGCTAAGTCGACGCGACGTTCGGGGGCTCGCGGTGGCTCAGGTGCGAAAGGAACTGCCAAACGAGGTGGGACTCGCAAGGCAGCAGGTGGCAAGCCCCCGAGCAAGCGAGCCAATGGAAAACGCAAGTCTTCGCCAGGCAAATCAGCAATTAAGGGGAAGACAGCGTCCAAAAACAAGAAGGCTCCAACCGCTCGTCGTGGCGCTGCGAAAACGACAGCCAAGAATTCCACGACTGGCCGCAAACCAGCCGTGAAGTCAACAAAAGGCAAGCCGGCTGCCCGCAAGAAAACAACACGCAAACGCCGCTAGCCGGAGAAAACCATGTCAAAGCACGATGCGCGAGCGGGTAAGTCCATCATTTAGCCCCCAGCCGTGGCGCTGGACTGTCCAGCGGCTTGCTCGGTCCAACGTGAACCAGGAAAGATGAAGGTGGAATAGGATGACTGTCTTTGCGGACAACGCCAACTCGGTAACCGCTCCGATTCTCGAGAATGAAGAGATCGCCAAGAACACGATGCGCGTGCGTGTGCTAGTGCCTGAAATGGCGGCGAAAGTCGTTCCCGGCCAGTTCTTCATGATTCGCAATCCGAGTGGAAATGACCCGCTCATCGGCCGTGCATTCGCGCTATACGACGCCTGCCCTCATAAAGGCTGGTTGGATCTTGTCTATCTCGTAAAAGGCAAACTCACGACGAGCATCGCACCGCTGGCTCCTAGAGCTGAACTTGCCATCTGGGGACCGCTTGGCAACGGCTTCCCACCCGCAAAAACTGAGCACTTGATCATGGTCGCCGGCGGTATTGGGCAGACACCTTTTCTCACTTTGGCCCGTGAGGCATTGGGCAATCAGAGTTTCGGTGCAGAACCAAGAATGTCGGGCTACGCTCGGCGAGTGAGCTTTTGTTATGGTGTTCGCAATGCCTCGTACCTAGCGGGGCTGGACCAATTTCGCGACGCCGGCTGCGAACTACACATCGCATCGGAAGACGGCTCTCAGCCCGATGGATCGACCGATAGGGCGGAACGAGTCACTGACACACTGAGTCGGTTGTTGGATGCAGACGACTCTGAAAAACGCATTGTGTGCTGTGGCCCTGAACCAATGATGGAGGCCGTGGCCGAGATTGCGCATCTGCGCGGCGTTCCTTGCCAAATATCTCTCGAAACACCAATGGCCTGCGGAATTGGCATCTGCTTCACCTGCGTCGCCAAAATTGGTTGTGCCGAAGACTGGGACTACAAGAGAACTTGCGTCGAAGGCCCAGTGTTCGACGCCGAACAAGTCATCTGGGACTGATAGGCAGTCACACGCACTAAACAATATGTCCGTAAAAAACGCCTGGCGGAACCAGGCGTTTTGTTATTCTGTCGCTTTGGGAAGTATTTGTTAATTACCAAAGTTGTAGCTGTTTGGGCGAGCAGTGCTACCTGGTGCAAACCCACTTGGAGCACTTGGCGATGTCGTGGTCGGCAATGCTGGAAGCCCACTCACGGCCGGACCACCGACACTTGGTGTACTGGTTGGCAAACTTGGCATCGTGCCTGCATTCGGAAGTGCTGGCATGGACGAAGTACCGTAGGCAGGCATGCTTGTGCTGGTCGGTGCACTTCCAGCAGGCATTGCAGAGGCAGCTGCCGGTGTTGCTCCCATGTTAGGCAAGCTTGGGTAGTTCGCCGGAGCACTCTGACTCATTGCAGCCTTCACGCTAGACGGAAGAGTAATATTAGGTGGACCAATTGGATTGGTTGGAGTCGAAACGGTATTCGATGGAACACCACCGTATGGATTCGGCAGGCTAGCAGATGGACTTGCCGAAGATGTATAAGCAGCTGGTGTCGATGGAGTGTTGCGAGTGCCTGAGCCACCAACTGAGTAAGGTCCGGTGCTATAGCCGCCGGTGTATCCATTCGCTTTCGCGGCGAGCCCTGCTCCAGGAGCAGTAGACGTCGAACCGGCCGTGTAACCGACCGGTGAGCTATAATCCGATGGTGCACCATAAGGCGTTTTCTGTGTTGCTGCAGCGCCAGAAGCACCTGCACCCACAGAGCTGACTGCGTTAGGCGTATACTGATTCGCCGGACTTACCGGTAGTTCCAGCTCTGCAGTCTCAGGCGGCGTATCTGATCCCCAACTGAACATGCTGCTTGGCTTCCACATGCCTGACTTGCAGCCAGTTAACATGAGAGGCGACGTCAAGAATGCGACCAAAACGAATCGCTGAACGTAGCTAGATTTCATGACCTTCGATCCTTCGACGGACTTGTACTTTCAGGTGAGCTCGCCAGGGTGCGACTGCCAGAAACTTGCTCCATCTGGCCTACCGCATTGCGGCGACTCGCAACCGCGAACTTCTGTCTACGCTTCGAGACACGACTTCCTTGCCCGTCTCATCATGCGTTATCGACGTAGACTACGTCACTCTTTAGCCAACCCGAAAAGTTTAACTCGGCAAGTACCTAATCAGGCGGTTGAGCAACGGGGATAGTAGGCAACTCCACTGCTTGCTTTCAATAGCAATTGCTCGGGTGCGTCACGTCGGCTGGTAAAACACGAGCTTAGGCCGCTCGCCGTGCGCTCATTGCTTGCGGCAGTACGATTGTCCAAGCTGTTCCGCCTTGAGGACAACGTGTCGAGAACACTTTTAGATTCGAAACAGGTTCATGGAACAAGCGACTCATCGCGTGATGGGACTTTTGCTGGCAAAGAAAAGCTGGCATGGCTTCCAACTCAAAAGCATCAGCCCCATCCGCTATTTCGATCTCAATTCCATTCGAAGTCTCAATGCCGCTGATTTCAATGATGCCACCGCGAGGCGAATGCTCCGCAACACGCTTCAGCACGTGATGCGTCGCCTTGGAAATCCCAGGCGAGCAGTCACGGGAAGCAATCGCTTGAATGTCGCACTCAACTCGAAGCTGGCCTCGCGACAGAGTTGGCTCGAGTGATTGCAGAGTGCTTTCGATCGCGTCTTGAAAAGAATGGTTCGATCGCACTGAATTACCCTTCTAGCCTGAGTCGCTGAGTGTTAATCGAGCAAAACTTGCTTATAGCAGAAGCACTTAGCCGAAAGCGAGGCGTATAACCATCGCTGATTCGGTCAAAGGCATCATAACCGCTGCCGATCTCTAATTCTCAGAAAAACTCGGCTGAGTCGGCGCGTGATCTGGAACGGAGGGCTGCGAAGTCACTTGCTCCATCAACCAAGCATTGGTGTCGACCAGCATGTTGGAGAGCAGCTCATCGCCACAAGGGTACTGACGAATGTCTACCGACAGTGCCGCATAATGGAGCATCGACATCGATTCACACACCCGCTGCACGCCGCATGTTTTAGAGTCTTCGCCGTAAATCCAAAGCGTCGGAAGCTTCTTTGCTTGAGTGAGATTGGTCAGCGGTTGATTACGTCGAGGGAAGTCGCCGCAGAAGGAAACAACACCGGCGAATCTTTGCGGGTACCGCAAAGCGATCCGCCAAGCCATAGTAGCACCTCCACCGAAACCAGCAAGAAAAACACGTCGCTGGTTGATCGTAAAATGCTCCGACGCCAGTGCCATCGATTCGAAAACAATTTCTTCAGCGATGGCCGCCGATGCAGCCGATTGCCCCCAGCGATAAAAAAGACCTTCATCGTCACAGGCGACCGTACCCCGCGGAGCACACGCGACGTAGTTTTGGAGACTTAGCTCCATCATCACGTTCTCAAGCTCCTGCTCTGAGCTGCGACAACTGTGCAGCCAGACGATCAGTGGATATTCATACCTTGCTTCGTAGGATTCCGGACCAAACAAGCAGACTTGCTGCTCTAGGTAGGATTCGTCCGAAACTTGGGTGGCATATTTTGAATCTTGCAACTTATCGAGACTACCAGTCTGCTCCGAAGAGCTATCAAGCCGGTTTCGCATTCGTCGCCAATCTTGTTGTGTGGAGTGAAGCTAGAAGTAGTTTTCAGGCAAGATCACATCGATGGTTTCGATGGATTGTGTGGGGAGTCTACAAGTTGGATGAGGATTGGGGCTCTCCTCCTTGACTTGCCTGGATCGACGAAACTAAGGCCTTTGAAAAGATGTGAAACGCGTGGGCGAGAACGCAGATCAAATCTGTCTTCAGTTCGTCTGGATACCTCAGCGTAGGGTTGTACGCCTCTGGTGCAGGAAAGTCAACGTCATCATCTCCACCTCCTGCGTATAGCCTAACAATGCTATCGAACCAGTGATTCACAAATGCTAGCAATACAAGGCTGATGAAAGAGCACCACTCCATGGCACCCTAATAGACACTCCGACGAAGCGGAGTACCGAGTCCGACTAGCCGTCGGCTACTAACTTGTCCATCGCTGCAACCAACTCCTTCACAGCGTCGACACTATGATTGAAGTCCGACTGTTCTTGCTCGCTCAGATCGAGCTCAATAATCTTCTCAACGCCGCCAGATCCGAGGACGACTGGAACGCCGACGTAGTATCCACCAACGCCATACTCCTTGTCGCAATAGGCCGCACAAGGAATCAACCGCTTCTTGTCCTTGACGATTGCTTCAACCATTTGCGCGGTGGCAGCAGCAGGTGCGTAGTAGGCGCTACCAGTTTTTAGCAGACCTACTATCTCTGCTCCGCCCTTGCGAGCACGATCCACGATTTCCTCCAGACGTGCATCATCAACCAATTGACGTACGGGAATACCACCTACGCTGGTACAGCTCGGCATGGGAACCATAGTGTCCCCGTGACCACCCATCAAAAGTGCTGAGATATCCTCAATGCTAACACCCAGTTCCATCGCAAGGAATGTACGATAACGAGCGGTGTCGAGTACACCAGCTTGGCCTACAACTCGGTTGGAGGGGAATCCAGTGACCTGAAGAGCTCGCTGAACCATCGCATCGAGCGGATTGCTGACAAGAATGACGATGGCGTCTGGCGAGGTTGCTTTAATCTGCTCTGAAACAGAACCAACAATACGTGCATTGGTTGCTAGCAAGTCATCGCGGCTCATACCCGGTTTACGAGCAATACCAGCAGTAACAACAACAACATCACTGCCTGCGGTATCATCGTACGAGGTTGTACCTGTGATAGTGCTGTCAAACCCCATGATAGGCGAGGACTGCATGAGATCCAGCGCCTTACCTTTGGGCATGTCTTCCGTCTGAGGAATGTCGAGCAGTACGATATCGCCAAGTTCTGCTGCTGCGCACCAGTGGGCACATGTCGCACCCACGTTTCCAGCCCCTACGATCGTGATTTTTGCTCGACGCATATGGCAAACTCCTCGCGAAAATATGAATTGATCCACTCTAGCCCGATCAGCAGCTTCATTTCAGGAAAGAGAAAATACTCAGCCTGATGCAAGAATCGCCAACCTCGACCAGAAGTGTCGGAAGATAAGAATGATTCAGCGGCTGAGTATGAACTTCCAGCTTGGATCGTCAAGCTGTGTTGGCTCGGAACGGGCAGCAAGTCGACAAAGTTGCTGGCTTGAAGTCAAGCATTTCCGCACTTTGGGGTTTGCCGTTGCACGACACAAGGCAATCTAGTCGCCAGATCCGCTACGATCCTGCAGAGGCGCCATCTTGGAAAAACGCCGTCGATCCTTTTGTGATGCAAAGAAAAGCATCGTTCCGAGAATTGCCAGAGTTGCCATGCACAATGCATAGGAAAACCACTGCATTCCCGGGTTCTCTCGCCTGGTCACTG
Organism: Aureliella sp.; assembly: GCA_963691875.1. Lineage (GTDB taxonomy): Bacteria > Planctomycetota > Planctomycetia > Pirellulales > Pirellulaceae > Aureliella. Next base: position 4,730,928 of record OY829846.1, on the reverse strand, counting down.
GTGCCTTGGACGGTCGCAGGGTGCTAACAACCACCAACGGAGCAGCTTGTCGCCCTTGCTCGCGGAGCTTCTCCATCCGATCCGAGCTGTAAGACCACATACGATAGAAAACGCCCTCCACCTCAGCGTACTTTCCAACAGACCAAGCCTGAGTGCCACGAGCTAGTTCTTCCTCGGGGACATACTGCGAGTCGGAACAAGTCACCAAAGTGACGGGGAACTCGCGCTCAAAAACCTCAGTTTGTCCAGCTACATTGAATCCAATTTGCTTGTTACCAATGTCGACAAAGCCATCAAACTGATAGTAGTAATCTTGCCCCAATGTTGCGGCAGCCTCGGCTGGTACCTTGATACGCGCTCCTTGCACCAGCCTGACTCGCCAGTGAAGCGGCCGGCCGAACGCGTCCTTCGCTTCCTTGATCATCCTCAAGGGAGTGCTGGTGGAAAGCTCTACCTCATTCTTTGCGGTAAGTGGAGCATCAGGACCGCTAACGAGTCGCAGAGTTGAATAGAAGGCCTCGGATTCTTCTTCCTGCAATGGTCGTTGGTTGTTGGCTGCAATACGATCGACCCAAGTCAAATTGAATCCTGCCCTGCCGAATCGGTCGAACACCTCTGGTACCTGCGGCTTGAGCTGGTCTCTATCACTTAATCCCAAACTCCAGACAATCTCCTCAGCAAGAAAGCATGACTTGAGTGCGAGCTCAGCCCCGTCTGACGGCTCCTCCGAACTCCTCGCCTCTGGTTTCAGCGAGAGCCCCGATATTTCAACTGGTTGAAACAGGGATGGGGAAACGGTCCACAGGCGGGGAATCTCCTTGGCAAAGACCCAGGTGATCTCTTGATTGCCCTCGGTCATCACGGCCAGCCGGTAGAACTTTTCGGTATCTTTCTGAAAAAACCAGCTCTGCTGCTCTTCGCTCAGTGTGACAGGCATAGCCAGTCGGACAAAGCCCTGAAGCCGATCGCGACGGATCACTCCACCTGTTGGAATCGGAAAAGAAGCGTCCGCAGGAATCACACCCCACCCCACCTTCTCAACACTTTGCATCCCGCTCAATATCGCGTTGGGAAAACTATCCAGCGTCTCCGACTCACCTTGCAAATACCATTGCAGTTGCTGAGTCGCTTGAGGAGAGAAAGCTCGATTGAGCAGTAACTCGAGCGCCTTCAGACGCTGCTGCTGCTTGCTAGAGTCCTTTGCCCAAGCTGGTTTTTCTTGGGCAAAGCAGAGATTCCCCGCTGCTCCGATGCCTGCCGCAAAGCAAAGCAACCACATGCTGCTCTTGGTACCAGCCTGACGTTGCTTGGATTTCGTTTTGTAACTGAGCGTCTTCTGACGAAAAACAGGGCTGCTCTTCCAGGCTCGCCATATCGGGATCAGCACAATCATGGCGCCGAGCAAACCTGTCCATAGCGAGAACTGAACCTGCTTCCACACGGACTGATTGCCGGTGGCAAGTGAAGCACTGCTGCCGGCAGCCCCATTTCTTGCAGCTGTCGAAATCTGAGTAGCGAATAGAGTCGGTGCGATTTCAAGACCAGATTCAGACCCGTACGGCAAGCGTTTCGCGGAGACTGCTTGCACCTCGATCTCAGCGAAATCTTGCGAATCTCTTTCCAGCCGACGCTGCCACTTACTCGCTACCTCGTCACAACAATAGAGCGCAACTGGCTGCGAGGAACCATCCTCCCCACGCATCCAAACAAGCCAGTAGTGATCCAACCCAATTTCCGGACTGCCTTTCTCGACACGCTCGACTCGACGAACCGAACCGGCAAATCGCAACGTCTTGCCTTTCAGCTCCTCAGCTTCCGTCTCAAGTTGTTGTGTACTGACTCGTGGGATCGATTTTGCGTCTCCCGTTCCACCGCCCGCTTTGCACCGAGCAAGCAGCCGCCAGAAGGCCGTACTCTCCTCTTTCCGCCATGGAGCTCCATCGGAAAGCGACTGGACTAATCGCAAGTCCAGAAAACGATTCAGGCTCGCGCGAAGGTATCTATCTAGATCCTTGAAGCCATCGGCCTCTTCTTCAATCCGCTCAGTCGTATCAGCTACCGCACGATCAAGCAATTCAGCCTTGAGCATCGCCCACTGTTTACCAAAGCGAACGAGCGCTTCGGCCCACTTTGCAGCAGACGCATCGGATTCAATCGAGGAGGAGAGTGACCGGAGGGTCGCTTCCTGGCTCGAGAAGAGCCTCTCAAGTCTTCGTTTCTTCTCTTCCTGGGACTGTCGTGACGGGAGGTGAAACCAGGTTGAAGCAAAAGCCTCCATGTCGTCGGCAGAACAGTCCTGCAGCAGTCTCGGCAACAAGTCATCCAAAGTAACTTGCCAAGTCGCGTCTGGCGAAAGCACACCCGACATTCCGCCACCCGAAACGTCCCTAGGAGCTGCGACCATTGCACTGCCTGCATTTGGCTGCGTTCCGTCTCCCTCAAGCGGAACACCCAACGCACGAAAAGTGTTGCTGACGTATCTTGGATCTGCAGCTTGCTGCATCAAGAGAATCACCAGCGCGAGCAAGAAACACATCGATAGAACTCGACGACTCCCATAAGTCTGCTGCCGCACCGCTGAACCGCTTCTTCGCTGGCCGTCCGATGAGTACCAGCGATCAGATCGTATTCGCACCATGCTCCACCTCAGCCTATTCGATACGTTTTAGACGCAAGAGCCTAGAACTCGACAGTAAGAGTCTGCGTCGTGTCGCTTTAACCGCCACGCCTTTATCCATATTACGAAAGTGGATACCTAAAACCTTCGCAATTCCGCCATTTCCGCGATTGCCCATGGAATCCGCCATTTGAAGCAGTAAGGCTGACAGTTGCGCTACGGCGCTATACCGCCTCTCATACCGAAAAGCTTGAGATTTGTCTCCAAAGGGGCTAGGCTAATCGCTGAGGGATCCATTCATTATTACTTATCCGAATACAAGATCTCGCCACGACTCAGTACTTATCGACGTCTTATCTCATTTTCGTCCACAAGAGTCGTCGACTTGTCCGTGTAGGACCGGTCTAGTTGTTGGAGTTATGGGCCCATTTGGGTTCGTTACTTTGGTAGATTGAAAGGGTCACACTGACACAAGGATTACATGCTCGAGCGCCGGCCAGAGTACCCAGGGCAGTTCTCCGAGAGGACAAACTGACCAGACACTTCTGGCAGACTAAGATCGTAGCGCGAAGATTTGCCCGTTCCAGAGCTTCATTGTGAGCAGTCTGCGTAGCACCAATGGTGCTCAGTCCGTCAACATTCATGACTATTCCCTGTTCCAGTCTACTTTTCAAACATGGGTCAATCTTGAAGACACTTCGTTCGAACTTGGTGTTAAACACCATTCTCAAACAGAGTGAGATGTTCCTTCGAGCTGTAGATGAATCAGGCGAGTTCGCCGCTGTTTTACATATTGATCGTCGGAACTGGCTCAAACTTATTGACTTGAAATCACCTAGATCAAATCCGATGGTACCCTCCAAGGATTTCAATATGCATTCGATCTTCAGACTAACTTGGGCAACGTCGCTGTTGCTGCTTGGAATTGCATTCCCAAGCTTTGCATTGGCTGATGAACCGTATGAACAGTTCCTCGCAAGGCTGAAAGATCAGCGACATTTCGGGGTAGCCGAAGCCTATTTGGACAGACTGTCCAACCGCAATGATCTCACGCCGCTTTTCAAGGCCGGTTTAGAACTGGAACGCGGAATGTTGCAGTACCAGTCCGCAATGATGCTGCAGCCGAAAGACGCCAAGCGAAAAGATTTGCTGACGCAGTCTGAGAAATCCATTCGAAACTTCTTGGATACCCGCAAGAACCACCCTAATCGTGGCACTGGCCGACTAAAACTGGGTGAGATCCTGCTGCTCCGAGCTGCAGAGGCAAACAAAGATGCCGACCCAACTCAAGACAACAACGAAGCAATCCAAAACTACGAATCAGCACACAAACTGTTCGAAGGTACGATTCAAGAATTAGCCGCTGTGCTGGAGAATATCAAAGGCGCGAGAACGGATGCCAGCGATACCAAAGCTGTCGCATATCGCAAGAAAGTGCAACAAGACCTGCGTCAGGCTCAACTCCTGTCCGCGAAATCCATCGAAGAACGCGGGCGAAGCCGGGCTGAGGGAAGCAAGCCGCGTGAAGCCGACCTGAAAACGGCCGAAAAAATGTTCACCGACTTGTACCTGAAAGAGCAGCGTATGGTCGGTGTCCGTAATTACTCCCTTTACTATCGAAGTCTGATCCAGCGAGACCTTGGAAAGAAGTCGGATGCAATTGACGGATTTCAGCGTGTGGCTGATCTGCAAAACATCGACGCTCTTCGACCTTTGCAAACCGTCGCCAACACAGAACTCTTGATCCTGTTGGCCGCCGAGGGCAAATTCCAGCCTGCGGTAACGCGTGCGGAAAAGTGGGTCGCAGGACTTCGACCAGATGAGAAAAACACTGTTGAGACCTCAAAGCTCAAACTGGAGTTGGGCAAAGCGAAAATTGCATGGGCTAACAGTTTGAAAAAAGCAGATGCGCAGGACAGCGTCGCAAAACGTCTGATTCGCGACACGCGCAGCGACTTACGCTCGCTTTCACGCGTTCCGGGTCCCCACCAAGAAGAGACAAGAGAGCTCTTGTCGAAACTGGGACTGGACACCACTCCCACGGAAGTGGACGACGAGGAGCTACCTAACGTCAAGACCTTTGCAGAAGCTCTCACCGAGGGGCAAAAGCGTCTTGAGCGAGCAGAGACGGATTCGCTGGGTATTGCCATCTTACAGGAACAAGGCAAAACATCCGAGCTAGAACAGCTTGAAGCCAAAATCAGCTCCACTCGCAAGCAGGCCCTGTCACTCTTCCAGTCAGGCCTAGCCCTCTATCGAGATGAAGACAATGACTTGGCCGGCCTTTACCAAGCACGTTTCTCGATGTCTTACCTTTACCTTCGAGAGCAGCAGCCCTGGGAGTCTTTGGTAATCGCTCGATTCGTTTCAGAAAACAATGCCGGCTCCCCCATCGGACTCAAAGCCGCTTCGGTGGGCCTAGGTGCTTTCAGCAACATCTGGCGTACGGCTGGTGAAGGCGATCGAAAAGCATTAACAGACTATCTGGATCCCTTTGCGACGTACTTGGTCAAGACCTGGCCTGACTCACAGGAAGCCGCCGCTTCATCCACCGCCTTGGTACAAGCGGCTTTGATCAACGGGCAGTGGGATAAGGTAGACCAGTTCTTGGCCCTCGCGCCAAAAGAAGGCGAAGCGATGCTGGGTCTGCGACGTGACGCAGGTATCTCCTTCTTCAATCGCTATCTCGACGAAAAGAAAAAGTCGGGTGATTCTGCCGCCGCCAAGTCGCTGAAGAAGCGGGCCTTCGAATCGCTCCAGATCGCAACGAAAGACCTGGATGCAAGCAAGCTTGATGACGGATACGTAAACGCTGTCAACGCGCTGACGCGGATGTACTTGACCGACAACCAAATTGACAAAGCCGTGAACTTGTTGGTCAAAGGCAAAGCCTCGCCAATCAAAGCCCTAGATGCCAACCCCGAGGCCGTTTCTGCGAAACCCGCGATGAACAGCTATCGGACTGCGATTCAACTTGTGGTAACTCAACTTGCTGCTGGTAACTTGAGCTCACAAGCGGCTGTAGCAGAGAGCAAAAAGTACATTACTGCCCTCCAAGCTCAAGCTAAGAGAATGCCCGACGGCCAGAAAACGTTGAGCAGCATTTTTTATGTCTTGGCAAAAGATCTCAAGGACCAGATGGCCGAGGTTCAACAGCCAGATAAAAGAAAGCGACTTTCCGAGGCCACGATTATGCTGGCTGAGCAGGCTGGTAGCTCACCGGCCTTCAATACCAAGTATTGGGCCGTAGATACCATTCTGTCGATTGCGGAGGAGCTCTCTACAAGTGCCTCGGGTAAAGCGGCTGGGAAAAACGCTTATGCAGCCGCCAGCAATATATTGCAACAGATCCTCTCGGCGCAAGAGAGCGACTCAACCTTTATCAATCCTGCTGGCCTAAAGACTCAGGTGCAATTACATCTCGCCCGTTCCGAACGTGGTGCTGGCAATTACAAATCTGCACTCGATACGCTTGCCGAACTACTAGCTAGCAGTAATTCGCTTCTGCCTGCTCAGGTCGAAGCTGCTAAGACATACCAAGACTGGGGAGACGCCGTTGATTCTCGCCTTCATTGGCGAGCTTACATGGGCGGTCGGCCCGACAAAAACAAAAAGAACATCATCTGGGGCTGGGGAAAGATTGCTCAAGTCCTAGCAGGCAAACCTCAGTACGAAGAGACATTCTTCCTGGCCCGCTACGAGCTTGCCCGCAGTCGCTACAAGTATGCTTCGGGTCTGAAGAATGCCGCATCGAAGAAGAAGGAAATGGCAAAAGTCAAGAAGGACGTGACGGGTACGGCAGCCCTGTATCCGCAACTCGGTGGACCAGAGCTCACCAAGAAGTTCGACAATTTGCTCAAGGCAGCTCAAAAGCAGCTTAACGAGAAGGTTACCGGACTAAAGAAATAAACCCAAGAAAACAGTACTAACGACCTAGTCTACGAAATTAGCAATCGCGAACGTCGGAAAAGAAACATGCGAAAGTTGAACGCACTTTTACTCATGGCTATTACGCTCGCTCCCAGCTGGGCTGCGGCTGTCGATAAGGTCTATCCCAAAAACGGCGTTCCTGCCTCTGGCAAGATCAAGAGCATCAGCCGCACAGAAGTCGTCATTACCGCCCGCGGAAAAGATCAGAAATTCGCGATCGGTGACATCGTTAAAGTCGCTTTCGATGGTGAACCGAGCGGGCTGGAGCGTGCAAGAGATCAATACCTGAACGGGCAATACGATCAGGCATTGGAAGAGATCAAGAAACTAGGGGCGGAAGATGCCAACAGCGAACAGGTTCGCCAGGACATCGTCTTCTATCGCTGGTACTGCGAAGGCAAACAAGGCATGATCGGCCAGGGAGATGTGAACAAAGCTATCGCTGGTCTGAGCCAACTCGCCAGTACGAATGCCAATTCGCACCACATGCTTGAGATTTCGGCAGCCCTCGGCGAACTAAACATGTCGATCGGTAAGCCTGATGAGGCTATTCGATACTACGCTTTCCTAGCTCGAGCGACAGATCCTGCTCTACAGCTTCAAGGCAAGTACCAACTCGGTATGGCTGATCTCGCGAAAGACGATGTGGCGGGCGCCAAAGCAAAACTAGCACAAGTGAGCAAACAGAAAACCAACTCTCCCGAGGAAGCTCGTTTCGCCAATTTGGCGAAAGTCGGTGTCGCCATCTGCCTACAACGCGAAGGGGACGTAAAAACCGCACTTTCGCAGCTAAACGCACTCGCTAAAAAACTAGACAATACAGATCACGATCTCTTTGGCCGAGTCATCAATGCACGCGGCCAATGCTACAAGGCGACTGGAAACACAAAGTTTGCTTTGCAAGATTTCTTGATGACCGACCTGATGTTTTTCACTGCGGCTGAACCTCATGCTGAAGCACTGTATGAATTGCAGAGCCTCTGGCAAACCGAGGGCAATCCCATCGCAGCGGCCGCCGCCAAGAAGAAGCTAACAACACAATACGCCTCCAGCGTATGGGCAAGCAAACCTTAAGTACAATCAACTCTTCCATTCGCTGTTCCAGCAATACAACTCATCCACCGACCGGAGTTTCAATATGAAGGACTCGTTGAGTCAACCGTTTTCATGGCAACCATTCCAATGGATCAGACTTGGAATGGTCTTTGCCGCCGTAGCCCTATGTCTAACTGCCGCAGCCCCCAGTGCCATGGCACAAGGTGATGATGTTAATAACGAGCTCGGTGGTGATCTCCCACCAGCAGAAGGTGATGGCGGCCAAGGCGAAAACGCCGGCGATGGTGAGGAGGGAGATGGAGATGGACAAGCCGCAGGCAACGGGAATAACGGTGACGAAGGAGAAAAGAAGTCAGGTCCTACGAACTTGCTTGCCTGGACCTTCAAGGCATTGGGTTGGAGCTACACCACAATCTTCTTCGCGTTGTCAATCACTCTGCTAACGCTGGTCGTGATGAATATTCTGTCCTCGCGGCTCGACAATATCTGTCCGCCTGACCTTGTCGAAGGCGTCGAACAGCAACTCGCTGAAGGCAATACACAAGACGCCGCTGAGCTGATTCGGACCGACGAATCCTTCCTAGGTCAAGTCGTTGCGGCTGGTCTCGCTAGGGTTGACCGTGGTCACGATGCGGCCGTCGAAGCCATGCAGGAAGTCGGCGAAGAAGAGACTATGAAGATGGATCACAATCTGAGCTACATGGCTTTGATCGGAAATATCAGCCCGATGGTCGGACTGTTCGGAACGGTTCAAGGGATGATCGCGGCGTTTGATACGATCGCTAATTCGGGTTCAACTCCCAAGCCTGGTGAACTCGCGATGGACATTTCGACAGCACTGTTCACGACACTCGCCGGACTCGCGATCGCGATTCCTGCCATTTCGGTTTACAACATTTTGCGCAATCGCGTTCAACGTCTGACATTCCAAGTCGGCATCACCAGCGAAGAATTGCTCGAACGCTTTGAAGGCTAATCGCGATGAAGCTCGGAAAGAAACGACCACCGGCTGCCGAAGCAGATTTGACGCCGATGATCGATATGACTTTTCAGTTGATCGCATTCTTTATGGTGTTGATCAACTTTTCGCAGAGTGAGCAGAATGACAAAGTCACTTTGCCCACCAGCGAACTAGCAAAACCTGTCGATGCCCCAATCGATTTTCCAATCATCGTGCACTTAACCAGTGAAGATGCGGTGGTGATCGGAGGCGACAAGATTGCTCTAGAATCGATCGCTTCGCGCCTGCTACCAGAGATTTCGTTGCTCAAGTTGGAAAACAAAACAGCTGGCGACGCAACGATCATTATTCGCTGCCATAAAGATGCACCGGGTGGACGTGTGCAGGACTTGATCAATCGCTGCCAGGAAAGTGACCTTGGCTTTCGCAACTTTGCCTTGCGTGTGAAGGAGGAAATTTGATGGAATTCCGGCACCGCGGAGATCGCGACGAACGCAATGAACTTCCAATGACATCCATGATTGATGTCGTGTTCCTGCTGCTCGTGTTCTTCATTATGACTTTCAAGATCAGCGCGCAAGAAGGCGACTTCAACGTCAAAATGCCCAAGCCCGGCGAAGGCGTCGCTTCGGAATCAACGGACTTGTCACTCAAGCTCCGCTTAACCGCAGACGACACCGGGCAACTGTCTGAAATCGTGCTGAACGACAACCTCTCCTTTGCCAAAGACTGGGGAGCTGTCCGAGCTAAAATCGTCGAGATGGTCGGTGACGAAGCAGGGCCCAGTGATGAAGATGGTCCTGAGGTAGAAATCGACCTCGATTACAACTTGCACTACATCCACGTCATCGAAGCCATCACTGCTGTGACTGGCTATCGAACCGGCGACGACGTCGTCAAATTAATCGACCGCATCAAGTTCGCCCCTCGCCGCTAGGTCGACCTAGCAGTCTAAAGTTTTTATCGCCACTCTCCATCCTGCGACACAGATTCCAGGCACCGAATCTTGATTTGGTCGTGAGAGTCGGGCGATCAGGCCGGGAGAGGGTTCCTGATGACTTTCCCCTCTTCCTACATCTACTCCCCACACAATCTACTCTTCAACTCCCGCGCCGCCGCCACCGGATTCTCCGCCCGATTGATCACGCCGCTCACGGCAACACGGTGGCACCCTGAAGCAACAACTTGCTCCAAGTTAGTCAGCTCCACTCCGCCAATCGCATAAAACGGCAGCTCCACCTCACTCGCAACCTGACTCAAAAACGCCGTCCCAGCAAACTCCTCGAACTGCTTTGTACCCGAGGGAAACGTGGGACCGCAGCCAATGTAATCTGCCCCGCCTCGCTCCGCCTCTAACGCCTGCGACAAGTCATGCGTCGAGACCCCAATCTGCAGCTTCTGCCCAACCAATCGCCGAGCCTCCGCCAATCCAATATCCTCCTGCCCCAGATGCACTGCATAGGCACCACAAGCTAACGCCACGTCGATACGATCATTGATCACTACACCAGAGCGACTCTGCTCGAGCGCCCACATTGCAGCTCTGCCATACTGCACCAACTGGCCGCCATCCGCCTCTTTATCTCGCAGCTGAAACCAATCGACACCTGCCTCGGCAAGTGACTTCAGATAGGCAATAAACTCTTCGACCGGTAACTCACAATCAACCAGCAAATATAGACTTGGCGCATTCCAACCGCACCTGCCCATTCCTTGCGCCGTCAACTGCAGTTCCACCTGGGCCAATCGATCGTAAGTATCATACCGCAGCTTCTTGAACGCCTCGCCAAGCTCCGGTGCAACCAGCTTACCGAACTCCTCGAGCTGCCTGAGTGCTTGAGTCACTCTTTCTGCTGCCGCTGGCACTAGATCGATTAGCTCACTACGGTTCGCTTCCGAAGCCTCCGTGACCTCGGTACCAGCGTCAGCAGCAGTGGATCGATTCGCCAGACGCAATCGCCGCTCATATGGTCTCAGAGCCTCCGCCAAACCATGGCGAATTGCCTTGACCGACTGCACCACTAGCTCGTCTTCCCGAACCAACCTCGCGAAGTCTTCCAGCGTCCTCAGGCCTTCCGCAGCTCGATTCGCATTCGCATCCAGAACCCGCCAAGCCTCATTCTCAGTCAAAACCACCAACTCCCGTACCAGATATCAGATCACCTAGTTCTGAATCACGTTCCCCAAACCGTCAAGACATCCAAACCATCCTTGCAGCGGAAGTCTTCAAGACTTTCGGCCCATAATCGTATCGGAAAGCGTCGAGACTTTCGGCTCAGTAACAGAGCCCTAGTAGGCCGACAACGAGCACCGCGTTGTTGCCGCAACCTCATGTCAAACGCCGGCCAGCACATGATCACATTGCTTCCTGCCAAGAATCAAAGACCAATTAGTTTTGTCTCCCAAGCCATTACCAATCGCACCTTGGACACGATCCCTCATCCGCTAGAATAGTAACAAAGGGACAGGCGTTTTGAATATCATCCCGATTCACAAAGTGCGGCCTGCTCTCCCTGTCCATCCTGATCGATAGCCTCCCAGAGATTTCCAGCTGGGCCTGTCAAACAGACAACACTCCTCTCACTCCACTGCCCTCATCCCTCACAGAGCACCACACTCGCCCCCATAGTTTAACGGATAAAACAAGGCTTTCCTAAAGCTTAGCTAGAGGTTCGATTCCTCTTGGGGGTGCTTCTCTTTTCCCTTAGCGTAAGAAACCCTTGGTTTCCTTGGGGTTTTGAAATCACAAGGGTCGCTATTCTCCCCTGTGCTGTGCGGTTCCGCAGTACAGGACGCAGTACAAATCGAGTCCCCAAAAAAAGCGTTTGCAAACTGGCTGCTCGCTCCAGGTGCTCCGGTGTGACTGGTGGATCAAGTTTGTCAGCCGTCGTGCTCCTCAACTGCTGACAGACCTTCGTCCAGCACTCTCCGCGTAGCCCGACGGTTTGTCTCGCCAACAACCTCGGCTGACGCCGATTCCGCTGAAACTCAAGACTGAATTTGCTCCAAGATTCGAGACCTCATCCACTACTTGTAAAAACCCTGCCTATCATGCAGAAACAGCGACAATCGGTGGAGTGACCGGTGATGAGCTACTTTGTCACTCGGAATGGACGCTTATCGCTGAACTCGTGACCGTAGGCATCGGTGGCTTGCACTTCGATTAGATGTGTCCCCACAGGGAGTTCACTTGGAAGCTTGCCAACCCAAATATGAGTGCTCGGGCGTGGTGGATTGAGCCTACCGGTTCCGGCCATGGGTGTTTGCTCATCAAGCTTCTGCTGCTTGACGTAGTGCGGGTCCAGTCGCGTCTGGTGCTTGAGTTCCTGCCACTGGTCTGTGCCAGAAACTCGCATCTGGACTTTGGAGCTAGCCTTGGCTCCGTTGAAAAGGTTGATCAGCACTTCGCCCTTCTCCGAATCCAGCTCTTTCGAACTGATGCTGTCTGCAACGAAGATATTCATCTGATAATCGGTTTCATGATTCGCCGCTTTGAAGCGAACCGTCATCTCTGTACCATCAAAAGTCGCGATAGCGTAGCCGTTGGGCGTTCCATCGCGCATCGTGGTCATCGGAATGCCACGCGAATCAAAGGGGCCTTTCCACCAAGTGCCAGAGGCAGTTCCAACATTGTGATGAATGTGAACGCCGTGCCCATGATCTGGGTGATAACCAAACTTCGCACCCATGTGATAGATCGCATTCACATGAGTGTGAGCCGAGAAGGAGGCTGTGTGCGGAAAGCGAGAAAGAATCTCCATCACTTTCTTGAGTCCCGGCGTCGCCTTGGTCGCCTCAGGATCGCCTTCGGTTAAAGGAATGTGAGTTCCAATCAAGATGCGATGATCCGTTGGGACCGTCTTCAAGTAGTTTTCGATGAAAGCCAGCTGTCCGTCATTGAGTCCTGCGCTGTAACCGCGTTCTTTCTTGCCGCGGTAGACAACATTGTCCATCGCGATGAAGTGAACGTTTCCGTACTGAAACGCATAGTCCGACGGCCCGTATACTCGGTGAAAAGTCTCGTTCGCGTGAGCATCGTCTTTCGCTTGGAAGTTGATATCGTGATTACCAATGACGTTATGCCAAGGAATCCCAGCGAGTGCTTGCATTTCGTTCATCGGCTGAAATAGATCGAGCTGATTTCCAACGATGTCCCCGAGCGTTACACCGTACTCGGCATCTACACCCACAAGCTCACTCATGATGTCACGGCCGAAATACTGAACTTGCTCGATGCTTCCGGGCTGAGGATCGCCTAGCAACACAGCTTGTAGTTTTCCGCTGACTTCATAGGGCCGCATCGCAAAATCAACGGACTCAGGAAGCGGCCCGGTCGGCTTGCTACCTTTGAACTTGAAATCGGCGTCGGGCGATCCCGCAGGCTTGTGAATGTAGAAGAACTGCGGCATGTGCAAATCATTGACAGGATAAATCCAGCCCTTAGGCTTGCACACGAAGATGATCGTTGGCGCTTCCGCCTCGATCTCGTACTTACCTTCAGCATCAGTGAGCACAACGTCCTGGCCGTTCGACACTCGGACACCCTTTATCCCGGCTTCGCCAGCATCGCGGGTGCCATTCAGATTCAAGTCATTGAATACGCAGCCGGTCGCGGTCTCGGCGTTCGCACCTATGGTGGGAGAAATCAAGAAAAGAGAAACACTTAGCACGGTAAACTGCATGAATCGCATTGCGGTTTTTTCATCCTGTGAGGAATGGAGTTAGCAAGGGCTTTATATTGGAGCATCTTAGTTGGATCGCAAGGCCGCGCGGCTGAAGCCTTCACTCGAAATTCACAAAAGAAGATCCAATCTTGGCGAGGATAGCTGACGGCAGCTGCCGCGACGACAGACAGCCACCCAAGGAACGACTCATGCTTTGGCTCCACCTGATTTTCCCCTTTTCTGCGAAGTCATTGGGACTACATTCTTAAAGCTTTCCTCGTAGGGCAGCAAGCACCCGAATTGGTCCGGAATCGGAGTACTTCTGCTCTATGCCGCTTGCTTCACCATGCTAGGGTTTGCGATGAAGCACTTCTCTGCGGGAACGTTCTATGCAACCTGTTCCGGGACGGGAGTGTGCCTGCTCGCTATCATTGGCGTCCTATTCTTTGGTGACGAAATCAACTTATTAAAAGTGGTCTCATTCGGACTCGCAATCGCGGTCGTCATTGATCTAAACCCGAGTGGGGTTTCGCATTAAGGCCGCGCAAAACACCTTCTCCCCTTTGTAAATAATTTCCCGCAAAGAATTTCAGATTCGCATTGTCTGCGGGAACCTAGGCCGAGCAACAAGCTAGATTTACTTTCGACCTTGGAGTTCTATCGAAGCTGCATGGCCAAGAAGCCAACGATGGTGCTGGGAGACTTCTACCCCGATACAGGGATATTCCGATTCCGGTAAGCGTTCTTGCCAGACTGCCAATAAAGGTTCGCTTACACTCCAACGGAACTCGCCGGTATGCCATTTCGCCCCGGCAGACGAAGGTCGTTATTGCGAAACACTAATCGAGCAAAACGACCAGTAGAAGACACAGGCTGCGGCCGCTGGCAAAAATGTGAAACTTCGAATCATGAAAAGAACTCCCCAAGCGTGTATTTGATCGCTTGCATACGCGATTGCAAGAATCCGAATCGTGACGCTACTACACCCGACGGCAGTTTCACCATACATTGATCCGCGAGTCTGAGGACCACTCGTAGCTTTCCTCGTCTATGAGTCCCTTTCCTTTTCCTGCACCTGTCCGGCAATCTTCGAATCATCCTCGGACTGCACTTCATCTGCGACCGGTAAATCCGGCAGGTCCTTGACCTTCGGGCGACGTTTTCGCCGCGTCTTCGCTGGCACCAAGTCGCGCATCAATTCCAGTTTGCCGAAGCACAGCAATCGATCACCAGCTTCTAGGGTACGACTGGATTTTGGGTTCGGAATCACCGAGTTCCCTCGGTAGAGCGTCAGAGCATTGAGGTCTCGGTCCTTGAGCCCTGACTCTGAAATCGAACTCCCGACGTATTCAGAGCCTTCTGGAATGTGGATCTCTGTGACGCCGTAGCCGCGGCTGACTGTCAGGCGTTGGCGAAGATCGACTTCAGGAAAATCAACTTGTGCTGCGATGTAATCGATGATGGCCCCAGCGATATCCAGCTGAGTACATCGTTCGATACCCTCCAGGCCTGGAGATGAATTGATCTCCATGACTTGCGGCCCGTCTTTGCCTTCAAGCATGTCTACACCGGCGACTCGAAGCCCTAGAATTTGTGCGGAGCGAATTGCAGTTTCGCAATAGGTTTCATCTAGAATCAGAGGCTCCGTCACCCCGCCTCGATGCACATTACTCCGAAACTCTTGCCCCTGGGCGACTCGCCGCATTGCTCCAACAACTTGGTCGCCAACGATAAAAGCGCGAATATCACGGCCCTTGCTTTCGGCAACAAACTTTTGAATCAGCACACTTTGTTTCTGACTCTGCAGCAGCTCAACAATTGCCTCTGCCGACTTGTTCGTCTCCGCGAGCAATACTCCAATTCCCTGCGTGCCTTCTATTAGCTTGATGATCACGGGCGCGCCACCCACACGCTCGATGGCGGGCAGCACGTCTTTTTTATCTCGCACGAAAGTAGTCTGCGGAATTCCTATCTGGTGCCGACTGAGGATCTGTAAACTCCGTAGCTTGTCTCGCGAATTGGAAATACCACCCGAAGAATTTGCGCTGAACACATCCATCTGTTCGAACTGCCGTACGACGGCTGTTCCAAAGTAGGTGATGGATGCACCGATGCGAGGTAGCACTGCATCGTAGTGCGAAAGTTGCTTGGTACGAAAATAGAGGTCCGGGGCTCCCTTCTGTAGGTCGATCGCAAACTTCAATGTATTCAGCACCTTTACGTCGTGCCCACGTTGCTCCGCAGCCTCACGCAATCGCCTAGTGCTATAGCACTTCAAGTTGCAAGATAGGATTCCAAGTTTCATAGTTACTCCCGAACGACTTGGGAAACTTTCTGATTAAGAACTGCGCCCCGAAAAGGAGTCAGTCTTGCTTCAGCCTCTTCTTCTTGGGTTTGCCACCGTAGTAGGAACCTCCCGCATCTACCAAGAACTTACCGCGAAATGCTTCGCGGCCGAGCAACATCCGAAATCCCATCTCGTCCCGATTCGCCAAGGTCATGTCAACTTCCCAAGTCTGGCCCAACAAGCGAACTTGAGTGCGAATCACGGGCCTTCTTGAGGCTTCGCCACTAGAACTCCTAACCGACCTAAAGTCGATCACTTTTGCCTCACATTGCATCGAGTGGCTCATGTTTCGCTGCCTCGGATGAACACTGAATCGGACTCGCTTTCCGCCCTCGACCTCGAAATGTTCGAGATCGAATGCATGCAAGGAAGACGACCGAGCGCCGGTATCCACCTTTGCTTTCACTCGCGGTATTCCTAGGTCAGGCAGCGAAACCCACTCACGCCAACCAATAACTTCGAGTCTAGACGCTGGCTGCTCTTTCATTGATTCTTACCTCGTTGGCTCAATAGCCTAAACGCTACTTGCCTCGATTAGCAGAAAGCGGAGTGACGTCTTGCATGAGCTGCCGCCGGACCTGCTGGATGAATGACTTTGCAATCGACTCGGCGGCTCGGAACTGAATCGATGAGTGATTGGCGGTGCCTTTAACTCTGAAGACGAGCGAGTGATTGCGGAGCAAGTCCGCGATCTCGAATAGCACCACTGAATCCGCCAGCAACTCTGCACCTCCATATTGTATGCCATTCTGCACAAGCTGATCGGCGAGGCCACCGCCTGTTTGTAGCAGTAGATCAAGATCATAGTACGAGGTGCCTAAATCAGCCCTGCCAGCGCCGACGACGAAGAAAGCGTTGCTGCCAAGGAAAATGTCTTCGATTCGCACTTGATCGCCATTCAAACGTCCACTTACTTCTCCGCTGTTAATTGTCGTCTCGAGCAACTCAACTCCAGGCACAAGTCGATTCAGCTGCTTTAGAACGGGGACGCTATTCGACTTGGCTCCGCTAAAGTCGCAGGCAAAAGTTCCGGTCAGCTTGTCGAGCTCAACGATATCGGAAGAGCCCAGCTTCACTCGCGCGCCAAACTGCCCCTCGCCGGCAATGTGGTCAAAGCCAAGCGCTTTATCTAGCTGGCGCAACGATCCATGGCTGATCTTGATTTCAGTGTCGAACCCAAGATGTCCAGCATTGTTCTTCATCTTGAAGTCGGCTGTTGCTCTTCCTTTGGCGATTCGCCCGTGAATGTTGTTCGCATCCAGACGCATAAGCCCGCCTGCCGAGTCAAACGAAGCGCGAACGTTACCGTCTAACTCTTGCACGGCCAGTCCGATCAAGACTCCTTCGCCGGAGTGAATCGTACTGGTGGCGCTGACTTGACGATCAAAACGGACGTCGCCCGAGGCGGTGACTGCGCCGCTAAATATCTCTTGACCGGGCAAAAAGATAGCGAGCAAGCGTTGCATGTCGAAACGTTGCCACTGATAGTGCATCTTACCAACCGGAACCGATAGACCTTCCCTTTGAGAATCGAGAAGCTGCCAGCTTCCGTCTGCGACGATGGTTCCACCCAAAACCCGGCCAGTGAGCTTGCGCAGAACAAACTTGCCGGAATCAGCGTAACTGCCAACCAAAGTCGCCTTTTCAACAACTTCATTCTGGTCGACGCTCAGCTTTTTTAATCCTAGAGTAGTCTCCGCTTTGACAAGCTGATCGGGTGCAATATTCAGATGCATTTCCAAATCGCCTGTCCCACCAATTCGCGACGCCATCACTCGATTGCCGACCGTTGCAACCAAGCCGGAAAGCTGTAATCCTTCGACGGAACAGATCAATTCATGCTCAAAGCTTGGAATCCCCTGCTTTGCTCTAACATTCCCAATAGCTTTGGCATGCGTTCGATAGAATTGCAGATTCGCGGGTCCACCGAGTAAGCGACCGTCTCCCTTCAAACTTAGGTCACCTCCGCGAAAGCTTCCTTTCATTCCGAAAGAGCCTAGCTTCTGACCCCGAAAACGAAAATTTTGAACGCCCAGTGCAACCCCGCCATTCCAGCCATCGATCCAGTTTGACTCGTTGGGCGATTTGCGCAACCGCAACTCTGCAGCCGCTAATCCGCCTATGAACTTGGGAACACCCCAGTCGCTCAAGTCTCGTCCAAGCGAGAGGCCCTTTACACTCAAGTTAATTCGATGATCCGATTTACCATCCCTAGAAAACGAAGCGGCCCCAGCGACACTTCCAGACGCATCTTTCAGCTCAAAACGCATCAATCGAAACTCGGCTTCCGAAGCCTGACCTCGACAATTCACCAAGGTGATTGGTTCAGGCAAGTCCAAGTGCAGACGCGTGAGCTCCAAGTCTGCTTGTCGAAGCCAGTTGTCCTTCCCGCCTTGTATCCTGAACTGCCCGTCCAGCAAGACGGCGATCGGCGTCGCAGTTCTGCGAGCCGCATTCGGAGTAACGCTGAGACGAAAGCCTCGCGCGTTGACTGAAGCATTCAGATCCTGAACGAGACCTCCCACTTCAGCTAGGCTTGCGATAGTCAGCAAGGGCTCACAACGTAAGGAAGCTCTACCCCCAAGTGCTCGCCTCGAGTCCTCAAGCTCACCATGAACGAACTCCGCATCAAAAGTCTTCGATAGCTTGAAGCGATAACTCCCGAGTGCCAATGAGGCTACACCTTCCGATGCAAACCCAAGATCGTGAAGTCGCAAGTCCCCGTCACAGGCCCATTTAAATGTTGCGCTAGCTTCGTCTTTATCCTGCGGTTGCGTTTGAATCTTGACCTTACCGCTTACCTGACCTGCGATTCCGACTTTTTGCACCTCAGCGAAACTAGCAATCCTTGACAGATTGCAATCCGCCAGCTCGAGTTGAACTATCTTCGGCACTGCGACCAATTCCGCGAGACTGTTCCATTGCGTTAAACATTGGACTTGAATGTCATTTCCAAAATTGAAATTTGCCGCTAACTCCGCACCCTTTTGGGGCTGGAAATCGAACTTCAACGAAGCAACTGTTTCACTTGCCTCGGATGCTCGCGCCTCCGCACAGATCTCCTGAATACCGAATTTCGAACCTTTTGCTCTGACACTTAGACTTAACCGCTGCAAAAACTTTAACTTCTCTGGCAAGGCAAACGACAATGCGGCAAGATCCAACACCTTCTCCGGCACTTTCAATTGAAAATCTTGTTCGCCAGTGAGCGTCCCGGAGCCCGCGAGCAGAACCCGCTGCCTCACCGGCATTCCACCCTGCGTCACACCGTCAAAATCCAGATAGGATTGTAGTAATTGCCAGCTTCCATCTTCAACGTGGAGACTACCGTTCAGAGTCACTAAGTTTGTGAGCCCTAGTGGAAGCTGAGGAACTTGCAGCTGTGCGTCAACCTTCCATCCAGTAACATCACTCAAGTCGCCGAGTGGCGCATCAGCGCGAAAGGACAAATGTCGTTTGAGCTCTCTGTCTGCGCTACTGCGAGCAGTCAGAAGCTGCGACCATCCAAATCGATTTGCCAGTTGCTGAAGATCCAGCAGCTCCGCAGTGCCAAGAACCTTCAGCTTATTGCTGCTGCTTTCGTTGGCGGTCCCGAGAAGACGCAAGCGTGCAACGGGCGACGCGCCGTTTTCTAGCTGCAAGTAACCGCCCAAGTTACTGAGATACCAAGTGCCTTCGAAGTACCCGAAACGAATTGCAGCTTGCTCGACACGCAATCCTTGGATCATCAACTGTGGCGAACGAATTTCAGCTTCGACTCGGTAGTTACTGAGCTCGCTCCAAGTCGCACCACGCTGAACCCAGATCCAGGCATCCACTTTGCCTTCAAGTTCCAGTGGCAGTTCGATGCGAAACCACTCTAGCCATTCAACGATGGTCTTGAGGTCAACACCTTGGGCTTCGTAGGAGTATGCACGCTCCCCGGAAAGTTCAGACTTTTTCTGCACGCCAGCAGGCCAGCTTTCCGTCGGCTCTTGCGCGTACGCTTTGGGTGCCGCAAGTACGAGCCAAGCGGCAATGCTAGCGAAAGCTAGTCGTCGGAATCGAGTGAGAACCGAAGCCTGGGTTCGCATGGGAACTCTGCGGGTTTTGACGAATGAATGCTGTATTCGTCTTATCGTAGCTCTGTGGGCCTCCGCGTGACGAAAACACCTGCGGTAACGATTCGATCGATCCTGCGGGTGACAAAATGTGCAATCTGAATGGAATGAACTGGTTTCGCTTGTGTTGCATCAGCTTACTTGCGTCATGCCTAAGTGGTTGCAGCAGTCTAGGTCTGACGCTTTGGCCTTCGCAGTTTCCACTACTCAAAACGACTAAAGAGATCGCTGCGACCAGCCCGCGCACCAATGGCTTGCCCAACGAACTCGATAAGCGCGTCTTAGAGGACTACTTCCTGGAGCCTGGTGACCGCGTTCTGCTGGAACCCGTTTCTTTCGACTTCGATTTCGCTGCGTCGGGTGACCAAGAGGTGCAAGTTGACGGCTCGATCGATCTTGGCAAGTACGGTCGACTGAGAGTAGCAGGGCAAACAGTCGAGGGTGTGGAGGGACTGATTGAATCACGCATCGAAGCGGAAACTGGGACAAAGGAACATGTCAATGTTCGACTCCTCGAAGCCAACGCGTCTCAGATCTATGTCCTAGGACAGGTCGGCGCACCGGGAACTTATCCACTGCTGGGGCGTGAGCATGTTCTAGAAGCGATTCTGGAAGCAGGCGGACTCACCTCAGAAGCATCTCCCTGTGATATCATCTTAGTGCGCCCAACGCTGAACACGAAATGTCGTGTCGTGCTTCCGATTTGCTACCGCCAGATCACGCAACTTGGTGACGCCAGCACCAACTATCAGCTACAACCTGGCGACCGCATCGTCGTCGGCACAAGGACTCTTTGTGAAGAGCTGGCGGTTTGGAAACAGACGTCCAGCTGCGAGTGTTGCTCGCAGAGCTGCGGCAGCGAGAAAACGCCTCAACGTGCAGACTATCGTAACCATCTGTTCCGCGTCCTTGCCGCTACACCGTTGCCATGGAGCAGGTCTCAATCCCAGAACGAGACGGAGCCCGAAAGCCGTGCTGAAGAACAAACCACCGCACCGTCGACAGCCCCTCCGCAGAATCCAGGCGGCTCTGCAGCCGAACCAGCGAGCATTCATCCAACCACCCCATCGGTTCAGCCCAACCTTCAGCCCGCAGATGGCATCACGTTTGAAGAGCCAAGTCTCTATCTTCCAGCGCTACGCGCTGCAGAACCTGCTCGTTCGGCACCCGAGCTAAACGATAAGTAACCTTCGGCAGCGAAGCGCATAGCCAGAGAAGATTCCCTCCGTCGGTTTCTTTCAGGGCCGATCTGAGTCGCTCTGGAGCTAGTTCGCATATCAGCCGCATTGGTGTTCGCCACGATTATTCGCTGGAGAACCGTCACGCTAGCGATCGGCTGCATTCCACTTGTTTGAGCGCCAGTTTTTTGTGCATGAACATGGACTGATGCGGTGCTGAAGTTAGAATGTGAGCTAGCGGACAACGTCATTTACCCAGAGATATATCCTCATGCGTCCTTGGTTCATTGCTGGCTTTATTGTGCTCGTTTGTCTCATTCCCAACTTCTGGCTTGGCGATAGGACTTCCGATGCAACCACCGCCCGGTTAATCACTTTGAACGTCTCCCATCAGACATCCACCGCGAAAGAACACAAGAAGCAAGTCGAAGAGAAGTCGGAGCATCACTTTCCGAAAACGGCTTCCGAATACGCCAAAATGGTGGAAAGCGCACTTGGCGTTCCGCCTCAAGTCAATCTCGATACTGCTGTAGAGATCCCCATCTACGTAAATGGCATTCAACGTTTCGGCAATCTTGGAACAGCCTGCGACAACCCGACTCGGCTCGGTAAGTCGACGTATTCCGGATGCGTGCTCCAGCGATACGAGGGTCGTGACGCAAAGAACAAACCAATGCCTGATGTCGTATGGGTCGCGTTCGGACGCAACTCGACTGACAATCCGAAACGGATCATCGGCTCTGTCCAACTGATCGGGTACAACAGAAAAACTGGTGCAACAGCATTTTTCGAAAGTTCTGACCGTCTAAGCCCTTGGGTGACAATCGATGAGAAGACATTGCGGATGCGAGGAAAGATGCCGTGGATTGATGATCCTGCGGAGTTCAATCGAGCGTTTGAGCCTCCGGGAAACACACAGTGTGTCGAGTGCCATCAGGCTGACCCTTTCATCACAAACACTTTTATCACCGCAGCCAAGATTCCCGGAACCGACAAACCCGTGATTCCAATTCTTGATGCAGACGCCCCTTACTTCGTGATTGGTGGTGAGAATTGGGATATGCGGACGCTGCATATCCAGGGCAACGCCTGCTTCGATTGCCACCGACTTGGCCAAAACACTCTGAAGTTATTTCAGAGTGCGGGCTGGAAACCCAACGATCATATGCCGCCCCATGATCCTGGCAGCATGCCCAAGGATCTTGAACAAGTACTTGATTTACTTGCCAGTGGACCCGAGAAAGTCGCTGGCGCAGAATGGGTCATTCCGCCAATCGGAGAAGGCAAGAATAAGGTCGTAGGCGACGACTATCTGTATAAAGCCAGCTTCAACCGTCCTCGAAAAAGCGAGAAGGAGTCCAGGAGCAAATTCGCACGCGACAGCGGCCAGGATAAAGCGTTTCCCAAGAGGTTTGCAACTCCCTCCAAGACTGAAGCGACTGAGATCCAGTCGCTACTAAAACGATTGAAAGATACCGATACTCGGAATGCATTTGAAGAATGGTTCAAAGCCAATGGAGCCGATCCCGAGGCGCTCGAAAAACTCCGTAGCAGGGTAGGCGGCAAGCAATGGTAGTGAACCAAGTTACGAGTCCGGTGGAAGAGCCACGACATGCTGAGCAGCGCATTTGGCAGGGGATAACCGCAAAAAGCAAAATACGCGGAAAGGAGACTACGTGAGGCTGAGCGGGGCCCAAAGCTGTACCGTGACATGAAGCTTTGCTATTGCGATCTGGAACTTTATTAACGCCCGCATGACGAAGACTAGCTCTGTTGTCCCTACGCTACTATGGAGTATCAAGGGAGCCAGATCTGAATGCAAACTGAACTGCTCAAGCCGACGGATCGCGGCTTGTACTGCCCAGCCGGCAACTTTTACGTCGACGCTTGGAAATCTGTCGACCGAAACATCATAACCCATGCCCATGCGGACCACGCACGGATGGGCTCCAAGTCCTATCTGGCGGCCAAGGAGGGCGAGCAAGTATTGCGAACGCGACTTGGCTCGGATGCCCAGATTGAGTTCCAACGATATGGAGAGCCAGTCTCGGTCAACGGCGTCAAGGTAACGTTATATCCTGCCGGGCACATTCTCGGCTCGGCGCAAATCCGAATTGAAAAGGGTGGCTACGTTGTCGTCGTCTCAGGCGACTATAAGCGTGAGGCGGATTCAACTTGCACAGCCTATGAAAGTATTCGTTGTCACACTTTCGTAACGGAGTCCACCTTTGGCCTTCCCATCTATCGCTGGCCAAATCCCGAGAAGGTTTTCGAGCAGATCAACGCTTGGTGGCGATCCAACCAAGAAGTGGGTAAAGCCAGCCTCCTGCTGGCTTACTCTCTCGGCAAGGCCCAGCGAGTGCTCGCGGGAATCGATTCCTCGATTGGTCCGATCTACACGCACGGAGCGGTGGAAAAGCTGAATGAGTCATACCGCAATTCGGGTATCAGCCTACCATCAACAACTTACGTCGGTGAAGTAGACGCTAAGCAAACAGATTGGACCAAAGCACTCATAATTGCACCGCCATCGGTGATGGGCGGATCATGGATACGTCGATTTGGCAAACTCAGCTCAGCCCTGGCTTCGGGATGGATGCAAATTCGTGGAACGCGACGTAGACGCGGTCTAGATTCTGGCTTCATCCTCTCTGATCATGTCGATTGGCAAGGTTTGATACGATCAATCGAAGAAACAGAATCGCAATCAGTTTGGGTGACGCACGGCTATGCAGAGGTCGTTGCCCGTTCTTTGGTTGAGAGAGGAATCGACGCGCGCACGATCGAAACGGAGTTCCAAGGGGAGTTACTGGAACAGCAGTCGGAAGCCTCGCAAACGGAAGAGGCCACCGATGGATGACTTCACAAAGCTTTTCTGGCAGCTAGATGGAACGACCAAAACGAGCGAGAAGATCGCGGCACTGGAGAAATACTTTAAGAACGCTGAAGCTGCGGATGCAGCGTGGGCAGTTTTCTTCCTAACCGGCCAACGCATTCGACGACTGATTGGAACCAAGCTACTACGAGAGTGGGCAACCGAAGAAGCGCAAATATCCGATTGGCTGTTCGAAGACTGCTACGATCGAGTGGGCGACTTGGCAGAGACCATTTCACTCCTTTTGCCTAGCGCTGAAATAGACCTTACAACTCCGCTGCACAGTCTCATCCAAGATAAACTGCTTCCAATGCGCGAACTCACGGTAGGAGAGCAGAGGAGGTGGGTGCTCGAACTTTGGGACCAAATGAGCCAGCCTCAGATTTTTGTCCTAGGCAAATTGATGACAGGAGCCTTCCGTGTGGGAGTATCCAAACAGCTGGTGATTCGAGCTTTGTCTGCTTACTCAGGCGTCGAAAGTACAGTCCTCGCCCATCGACTTTCAGGTAGTTGGAATCCTAGCACGGAGTTCTTTGAACAACTAATCAACCCGGAGTCCTCAGAAACTCCAGCTAGCAAGCCTTATCCATTCTTCCTCGCCAATCCGCTCAAGGATGGCCCCGAGAAGGAACTGAAAGAACCTCAAAACTGGTGCGCCGAATGGAAATGGGATGGTATTCGGGCTCAAGTCATAAGAAGAGCCGACGAGACATTTATCTGGTCGCGAGGTGAAGAGTTGGTAACCGAACAGTTTCCGGAAATCGCCGACTGCGCCTCCCAGCTACCTAACGGGACGGTAATCGACGGTGAGATTGTGGGTTGGTGTCAGGGAGAGTCTCGCCCTCTGCCTTTCAGCCAACTTCAAAGACGCTTGGGTCGTAAACGATTAGGAAAGAAACTTCTCACAGAAGTACCCGTCGCGCTACTGGCGTTCGACCTGCTCGAAAAAGATGGAACGGATTGTCGCGAGCACTCTCTGGAGCAACGCCAAGCAGATCTAGCAAAACTCTTGATTGGCTTGTCCACCGAAACGCAGGAAGGCCAATCGCTCTTTCCGAATCCAGAACCCGATTCTCAGGAACCTGCCATTCGAGTTGCCCCACCAGTGAGTGAGAGCCCACTCATGACGTGGGAGGCAATGGCTAATTGCCGCACGAGGGCAAAGGAACTTCGTGCCGAGGGTCTCATGTTAAAGCGAGCCGGTTCGATCTATCAAGTTGGCCGTCCCGCCGGACTTTGGTGGAAATGGAAAGTCGACCCTTTCACCATCGATGCCGTACTCGTCTACGCGCAACGAGGCCACGGAAGGCGGGCGAGCCTGTACACCGACTACACTTTTGCCGTCTGGAAGGAGAACGAACTCGTACCGTTTGCGAAGGCCTACTCTGGACTCTCCGACGCAGAATTTCGCAAAGTAGATGCCTTCATTCGCAAGAACACCAAAGAGAAGTTTGGGCCAATACGAAGTGTCACCCCCCAACTCGTCTTTGAATTGGCGTTTGAAAACATTCAGCCTTCCAGTCGGCACAAGTCTGGTATTGCAGTCCGATTTCCGCGAATCAGCCGATGGCGTCATGACAAAAGCGCTGGGGAAGCAGATCGCTTGGAAACCATATTGTCACTGGCTTCCGATGAATAAAAGCTTCTCTCAGAACTGCCAACCAGTTAACGGTATACGGTGGGTTAGCGATTGGATGAAGTCCAAGGATCGCAAGCCTTTCCCATTCCAACGTGCCGTTTGGAAGTCCCTTGCCGAGGGCAACAGTGGAATCCTACACAGCCCGACGGGAACAGGAAAAACATTGGCGGTCTGGCTGGGAGCCATTGCTGACTGGAGGCAGCGAATAAAAGCGTTTTCGTTGGAATCGAAAACCGAAAAACGGAGGTCTTCCAAGCGAATCACTCGAGGCTCCTACGACCCTCTCCAAGTCGTCTGGGTAACGCCGTTACGTGCGCTGGCAGCAGACACGTTGCTCGCGTTGCGTGAACCAGCTGAGGATCTCCACCTCCCCTGGAACATCGAACTGCGAACGAGTGACACAAGCAGCGCGTTGAAGTCCAAGCAGAACGAGCGTCTTCCCAGCTGCCTCGTTACCACTCCTGAAAGCCTCTCGTTGCTGCTTTCCTATCCGAAAACGCAAGCACAGTTTTCGCACCTGAATCTGATCGTCCTCGACGAGTGGCATGAGTTGATGAGCTCTAAACGTGGCGTACAAATGGAACTCTGCCTCGCGAGATTACGCAGCCTCAGTTCGCAAGTTCGCACCTGGGCCATCTCGGCGACCATCGGAAATGTCCAACAAGCAATGGAGACCGCTATCGGTCCGCGCGCTCACGACCTGCAAAAAGCAACCGTTATCAAAGCTCCGGCTCGGCGACGACTTTTGATGAAGAGCTTAGTACCGGAAAAGATCGAGCTTTTCCCCTGGGCCGGTCACATGGGACTCAAGTCGCTGCCGCAAGTGATCGAAGCCCTCGAATCGGCAGGAAGCTCGCTCGTCTTCACGAACACTCGCTCGCAGGCAGAGCGCTGGTACTCGGCGATCCTGCATGCCAAGCCGATGTGGGCTGGGCAAATGGGGCTCCACCATGGTTCGCTCGATCGAAAAGCTCGAAAGTGGGTCGAGCAAGAACTGGACGCAGGAAACTTACGTTGCGTCGTTTGCACTTCGACTTTGGATCTAGGTGTCGATTTCTTTCCAGTGGAACAAGTGCTGCAAGTTGGCAGCCCCAAGGGGATCGCAAGGTTGATGCAACGTGCTGGCCGGAGTGGACACTATCCTGGCGGTAAGAGTCAGCTGATCTTCGCCCCAACCCATGCCTTGGAACTGGTTGAACTGGCCGCTGCGAAAGAGGCTCTGGCGAATAATCGTATCGAGGCTCGGATCCCGAGACAGAACTGCCTTGACGTACTGGCTCAACATTTGGTTACCGTTGCTGCAGGTCGCCCCTTTGTGCCCGATGAAATGCTAAAAGAAGTCCGAGCGACCAATGCCTTCCAAGAACTGAGGGCCACCGAATGGCTTTGGGTGCTTGATTTTGTACAGCGTGGTGGCGAGAGCTTACAAGCCTACCCGGACTTCTGCCGCCTGGTTGAAGAAGACGGTCAACTAAGAGTCGCGGACTCCAAGATCGCGAAAAGGCATCGCTATTCGATTGGCACCATCTCCAGTGACCGAGAGATGCTGGTCAAGTTTTTGACCGGCGGCAGGCTCGGAACGATTGAAGAACGATTTATCTCCAAGCTAAAACCCGGTGACAACTTCATGTTCGCAGGCCGGACGCTCAAATTAGTCACCGTGCGTGACATGACAGCATGGGTGCGTCGTGCCAAAGGTAGAGTTGCGGCGCTCCCAAGATGGATGGGTGGACATCTACCGCTGTCAAACGAATTGGCTGAAGCAGTGCGAGACAAACTCAGTGAAGCTAATCGTGGCGAGTTCGTTGGGCGTGAAATGAAGGCTGTTCGTCCTTTGCTAGAATTGCAAGCCGAATGGTCAGCGATCCCCACCGATGAGACGCTCGTCATTGAGAAGGTAAAGACGCGCGAAGGTCATCATCTGTTCATTTATCCGTTCGAAGGACGACTGGTTCACGAAGGCCTTGCAGCGATCCTTGCTTGGCGTATGAGTCAACTCCAGCCTATCACGTTTGCATCCACGGTGAATGACTACGGTATCGAGCTGCTCTCTCCAACTGAGCCGCCACTTGAGCGAGCATTGGAATCTGGCTTCTTTTCACCAGAGAGTCTGAGCAACCAGATCGAGAAGAGCATGAATGCCACCGAGCTGGATCGACGACAGTTCCGTGATATTGCACGCGTTGCAGGACTTGTATTCGGCGGCTTACCAGGACAAGGTAAATCATCCAAGCAACTCCAAGCATCCAGCGACATGTTCTTTGACGTCTTCAGGCAGTACGATCCAGAAAACTTGCTACTCAAACAAGCTCGTCGCGAGGTCTTGGAGTTGCAACTTGAGTATGGACGACTGGCTCAAGCGATGCAGCGACTCGCAGAAAGTCATATCTCCTTACAGCATCCGCCTAGGCCAACGCCCATGGCATTTCCGCTGTTGGTAGATCGTCTGCGCATTCGACTGTCTAGCGAAAAGCTTGAGGATCGCGTCGCAAGAATGACTCAACAACTCTTGCGGCACGCCGAAAAGAACGCGACTAGAACAACAGCTTCATCGTCATGACAATCGCTTTGCGAAAACATATCGAAAAGGATTTCGGCGGCGAAAGCATACTGCTACGCGGCGATGGATCGATTCACATACCAGAACACCACGCACTTTTGGTGGCCGATCTTCATCTCGGCAAGGACGCGTCATTTCGTGCCGCGGGAGTGCCTGTTCCGGTAGGAGTGAATCAAGGGATCCTGAAATCGCTTGGTGACACAGTGAACGACACTCAGGCCGAAAAGTTGTTTATCCTTGGCGATATGATCCACGACCGAGCCTCTCTAACGGAATCATTGACGCAAGAGTTCCAGCGATGGCAATGCAGCTTCCCAAACTTAGAAGCAACTCTTGTACTTGGAAATCATGACCGACGAGCGCACAAGTTCCCCCGACAATGGAGACTCCAAGTCCTTCCCAGTGAACAGATTGGAGACATCACGCTTCTACATGAGACAGAAGAAGCCAACGAGGGCCATCAGATCGGTGGTCATATCCATCCAGCAACACTCGCCGGCAAGGGCGCAGATGCGATGCGACTAAAGTGTTTTGTTGTCGACGAACGTACGATCACTTTGCCGGCATTCGGCCCTTTCAAGGGAGGAATGCTCGTCCCACGCAAGCCCAATCGCAGACTCTATCCCACATGCGATGGCAAAATCTGGAAGAGTCAATAGCCGCAAAGTCCTTACTCGAAAAGCAACACTTCAAAACTCACGCTTCGGGTGGTGATTGAGCTCAGACCGACAGCTCTTTCAAAGGACCTGACTGTGAATCTTTGTCTAGATTGTTGTCGAGTTGCCCGAAGCTATCTTGCGGAATGCCAACCGCTTGAGCCAGAGTGTTATAGAGCGTGGCGATACTTCGGTGGCCAGGCTTTTGGTAGGCCGGATATTGGATGTAGCGTCCGTCAATGCGAAGACGTCCTGCTAAGCCGCCAAGCAATACAAAGGGCCATTGCGTGCTACTGGCATGATGCTTCTCTCCCGCGTCTTAGAAGTAGCATATCAGCGTGTTGTCCAGCATCGTCCCATCGCCTTCTGGCGTTGCTTTCAACTTGGCAGCAAGTCGTGCAATCTGCTCGATATGATGCTCGCGAATCTTGTGGCGAAAACCAATTGGATCCGAGCCTTCACCGTGTCCCAGTCCGTGTACGCCTTTATCGGCTCCGAGGCCCGAATAAACTGTTCCCAATCCATCGGGCCGGATCGCAATCACATTTGAAAGCCCGGTGACAAGAGTGGCTGCGGCGATATCAAAATGAGCCTCGATACGGTCGGTTTCGACACGCGAAGTATACTTGTCGCTCACTTCAGGCGCGTTGGCTCGGATATCCGCTTCAACGCCTTTCAACTTACGGCGTCGTTCACGCAAGGACTCAAAGCCTTCCAGGTGGATATCCAGCTTCTCTTTCTCGGCGCCGCCCAGCCGTTTCTCCAGACTCTTGATATCGTCCACCATGAAGTCAAGCAAAGTGCCCTGAAGGCGATTCTCTTCTAGGTCCGCTGCACTGGTCGCCGCAAGCGAAAACAATTCTTTGTAAGCATCAAGTGGCGTGGCTTGATAGGGAAGCTGCCGATTGCGGGCCATAGCCGACAAGCCCGGATAAACCACTCCATCCTCGATGGAAGAGCCGCCCATCAAGCGACCACGCGTTGCGAGGCCTACATGAGGGAAGATGCTCGGTAGCTTGGCCGCCAAGATCCCATCCATCGTCGGTCCAAGGATGTTTCCTGAATCGTGTTCGCTCCCCGCTTTATAGCAACCCATTGCACCAAACCAACTCGAATGCCCGCCACGACACATTTTGCCGGAAAGCCCCTGAACAATTGCAAGTTGATCACGAAAGGGCTCGAGCGCCTTCATGGAACGGTGCAACGTCGCGTTGCGCAGTGAGTGCTCAATGAATTTCTCTTGCGGCTTGAGCGACAGAGCTTGCTGATAGTTGGGGCCCGGACTGTTGGCCTCCCCCACCTGGACAAGCTTATCTTCCAATTCTTTTGGCACCAACTCTGCAGGGGTCAAACCACTGCTCTTGAGCACGAAGAAAAATCTCGCTGG
This sequence comes from Aureliella sp., assembly GCA_963691875.1. Taxonomy (GTDB): domain Bacteria; phylum Planctomycetota; class Planctomycetia; order Pirellulales; family Pirellulaceae; genus Aureliella. Next base: position 4,700,958 of record OY829846.1, on the reverse strand, counting down.
CCTTGCACCTTCCGATTCGGCTCGGAGATTTCGGACGAAGGGCGAAAGCAAGGGTGAAACAGAGAGTCCCGCTGGCAACAACATTGTCTGCCGCACCCATTGTCGTCTTGAGAGTGCCATATATTTTCCTTCTCTTCCTCTAACTTCTTCCAAAGTATGCCAATGCGGAGAGGTTTCTAGCGGATCAGCTGGAAGTGTCCGTCACCTTCGATACAGAAATGAATCTGAAGTGAGCAACGAAATCACCAATGCCCGAAAGCTGCCGTCTGTTTCTTCGTAGGCATCATCGGCTGCGATCAAAATACTACTGTCTTGCAAAGTTTCATTGCGTCCCATCCAAAACCGAAAGGCATGCCGAACAAAACTCTGCCGAACGCGCGGCGCGTCCGCTAGTCGGTGCATCAGTTCACGCGCATCTTTCACTGGACCCTCCAACTCACTGTCACCAGCAGCGATCACACCACCATCCGTTTGGGTCGGTTTTGTACTCTTCGGCTTTTGCAGAGCTTTTGTGGCTCCCAAGCCCTCAAGCTCTCGAAATTGCCCGAAATCGTCATAGCTTTCGAAGGGAAGCCCCAGTGGTTCCATCTTTCGATGACACTGCCAGCAATATTCTTCACGCGTCACGGCCAGTCGTTCACGAAGCGTCCTGTGAGGGTCTTCAGGCACAGCCGCGTTCACTGTGATCGGAATATCAGGAATACTGCCAGCCAACAAATGCTCTGGAATCCATTTACCCCGACGTATCGGATCATTCTCAAAGTTACCAGACCAAGCACCAAGCCAAGCCGGATGTGTCAGCATGCCTACTCGTTGATTCTCCGGCATCTGAAATGGCTGCTCTGTGGGATAGTCCCAAGTTTTCTCATCCAAGTTATAAAACTGAACCGTCTTCCTCCAAGTCGGATTGGCTTGCGGAATCGGCGATCCGCCCTTGCCAACCCATTCAATAAAGTACTTGTAGTTCCGGTCCTTAGTATTGCCTGGCTTGATGCGATCGGTGATGTACTTGATCCGTCGCTCGTACTCGGAAAGTGAGCCTGGCCACTGCACGAAGTACTTTTCGGTCGTGAGCAACTGCTTCAGGACTTCGCGATCTTGTTCGACCAAGTGCAAAACAAGCATGTCTGCATCTTTGACCAAAATCTTGGTGTTGAACTCTTTGCCAGCCCGATCGCCTTTAAAAACCGTCTCCACCGCATGGTAGCCAAAGAACTCACGAAAGAACCGCAAAACTCGCGGCTTCTCGACATGCTTGGCATCCCAGATCTGCTCGACGACTCGTCGGACATCCTCGCAAGTTTCCAGCTCGCCAGAGTCAGCGATTTCCAGTAGCGTTGCTCCGGTTGGTCGCCGACTTCTGTCGCGTTCTTTGGATGGACCAAAACGAAGTTGATCCGGCCCTTCATCTGTCAAAGCATAGGCGATGGCGTGGGCAAGTTCGTAAGGGGAGAGCATTCGGCGACCCTGCTCATCTTTCTCTCCCAAGCCGACTTCCATCCGGTAGATAGCCTCTGGGCGGAGCATAATAGCCATCGCCATGGTGCGAAGTCCGTTTGCGTTGCCACCAATCTCAATCGAGTCTTTCAACAAGGCTCCAAACTTCGCGAGCTCATCGCTGGTTGGTTCGCGTCGAAGGACAATGTCAAATTCTTCGCGAACCGCAGCCTCAATCTGTTCCTGGCCCGGTACCGCCTCCGATTCCATAATGGCTTTGAAGGACTCGGGAGCTTGTTGATAAACGCGTTCGACTTCCTTCTTCACCTTGCGATCCATCTCTAGCTTGCGGAAACCGCTGGTCTGCAGCTGCGCGATCTGCTTGCAATTCAGCATCAGTTGACCAAGCGTCGCGGAATCGGCGGCATACAGTCCTGCGTAGTTGCTGATGACGCCTTTTCCGTCGCCCACCAAAAATGGCTTACTTAGCGGACCGCCTTTGTTCAGCTGTCGAAAACCGGTGAGATAATCCTCGTAAGCCTCCGGATGCGGACGCGACAATCGTGGCGGACTTGCCGCCGGCCCTTGCTCTGCCGCCAGCTCACGATCAAACAAACGGTCATGATTCAGCAAGTTTGCGTAGGCGGGCTGACGTTGCTGGTAGTCGATCTCGAGTGGTTGCCCGAGCTCTTCGAGCTCGGCCCGCAACTCCTCTACGAACCGCTGGCTTTCATTATTATCCGGCTGCTTTGCATCGGCAGTCGGCATGTTTGCCGAAACCACCTGTCGGGCGACTTCTTGCCAGAGCTCCGAATTGTCTTTCGAGGGGGCAAGCAATTGGTCCAATGCGATGCCTGACTCGGCCGAAGATCCCGAGTGGCAGTCCATGCAGTACTACTTGACGAAGTTGGTGACAGTTGCTTCGTCCGCAAGTGCGCTGGCTAGCTTCAGACTACGCAGTACTAGTAAGCAGGCAAGTAATCTGCGAAAGGACAAAGAGATTCTCAGGGTTGGTGGGAAGGGATGGGGTCCTATACTATGGCAGCAAGGTTCTTCGATCTTGTCTTCCCGTTGCTAGCTCCCACTTCATGAATGATGTACCCAATGATTCGGGAATGAGACGCAATCGCGTATGCTGCCAAGTTCAGCCTCGCTAGCGGTGCGAAAGTGGCATAAAGCGAGATAAGGTAGCTGTTGGCTCGATGGTTTACATTGCGTTGTTTGGCGGAATCGCTTTGGCCGCATATAGCCTGACCGCGGGTTTCTTTGTAGTAGGAGCTCGCTCGCGTAGTGTACGGCAAGAGCTATTATGGTTTATCGGGCCCGTTATCGGGGCTGCATCCATAGGAATCTGCTGCAGTTGGCTCGAAAACGACAATGACCAAGTGCTGCCCTTCGCTGCCGGTGCAGCATACTGCGTTGCTACAGGAACTCTCTTCGCGGCGTTTGTACGCGTGGTATCTCGAGCTATCCACGGTGATCATTTCGGAATCGTTTTCCTTTTCCGATTCTCGACTTACTGCGCAGTTCCGTCATTATTGGCTAGAACATCGGCGCTCCAGCCTTACCTAGCGCAACTGACACTCGCAACTTTGATCCTGAGCATCGTTTACTTTGCGATCTTTGGAGTTTCCTACCATCGTTTTATCGAGCCGAAATCCCGTCTTTTCCTGCTTTACTTTCCGATGAGCTACATTGCCACGGTGAGCGTCCTGATTGCGACCCGAGCAATACCAGATGCATGGAAGAGACTAGTTGCCCTTGGTCCCCTAGAACACCTGATCGTCGCCTGCTTTCCGCTAAGCTTCCTGTTTATCTGGGTTTGTGGCAAGAGCATGAAAGAGTTTCTAATAAAGGAGCGACAAGATTGGTTCATCGCCGAGCACCGAAGCAGCAACACCAAGGATTTGCAGGGCCCCTGAAACTAATCGGTGATCTCGCACCACCTACGTGGGGTTCCCACCGCAAACCTCGTGATTCAAGGTAAAACAAATGTAATCCAGCTTGATTCTCGAGACAGGGCGTGCTGAAATAGAGTTTCGTTCCAAAGCAGAGTAAATCCGCCTCCTCTGCCAGACCTTTTCCCACCCTTTGTTCACGAGGTTTGCCGATGCTGGAATTCGGCAGGTTCAAAGCTAACACATGCAGCGGTGTTTCACGCCGTGGATTTGTGAAAACAGCCGCCACCATTCCGCTGGCACTCTCAGCTGGAATTCCGAGCCTGGCTGAAGCTGAGGAAGCAAGAGAACGCGCCAAAGCGAAATCAGTCCTGCTTCTATGGCTGTGGGGCGGTCCGAGCCATATTGACATGGTCGATCCCAAGCCGAACGCTCCTATGGAGTATCGCGGGCCATTCGGAACGATTGCGACGAAGACACCTGGGATGCACTTTACCGAGCTGCTCCCGCGATTGGCGAGCCGCAGCGACAAGTTTAGCGTAATTCGATCGATGCAGACCAGCAACGGTGGGCACCCCGGCGCCGGAACGGTTGGACTGACTGGATACGAGGAAAACGCTGGCCCCATCCAACCCAACTTCGGCTCCATTGTCTCCAAACACCAAGGGCAAATCGGAGCATTGCCTCCGTTCTTCTATGTTGGCCGTGGCATTCCGCGCGATTTGCCGCGCCGCATTGAGGGCTACGGCGGAGGCACACTGGGCAAGGCTTACGATCCATTCTTGGTGAGTTGTAGCGAAACTGGCGAAGTCGGCATTCCCACGCTCAATATGCTTCCAGGTATGACTCCCGACCGCATCGTTGATCGAAAGCGGCTTCTGCAACAACTCGATGCCACGCGACAGCAACTCGACTCCGCGAAGATCCGTGACTGGAATCGCTCGCATCAAAGCGCCTACGGCTTGTTGACGGACGAGAACGCAAGATCTGCCTTTGACTTGACTAAGGAAGATCCTAAGACGCGTGACAGCTACGGACAAACAACATTTGGGCAAAGCTGCCTTCTAGCTAGGCGTTTGATCGAAGCTCAGGTGCCTTACGTTCAAGTTAATTGGAGCGAGTATGTTGAGTCCTTCACTCCCAATGGCGACTTCGGCTGGGACACGCACATTTACAACTTCGAGTTGCTACAGGATCGTCACTGTCCGATTTTCGACCGTGCCTTCAGTTCTTTGCTGGATGACATGTACGATCGTGGGCTGATGGAAGAGACACTGGTGATTGCGATGGGTGAGTTTGGTCGCACCCCCAAGATCAGCAATCGAGCCTCGCGCGAACACTGGCAACACTGCTACTTCTCAATTTGGGCCGGCGGAGGAGTGCAAGCTGGACGTTGCATCGGAGAATCAGACGCCAAAGCGGAGCACCCCGTGACACGTCCTATCACGCCATTGATGACTGGCACCACAATTAGCGAACTGTGTGGCATCGGTGCTCGGGAACGCGCAGAGATGAAGGTCCTCGACGGCGGAAGTTTGATACACGAGTTGCTGTAATGTTGACGAGACTAACTATTTGCTTGTTTTTGGCTCTGTCCCCAGCATTGCCCGTGATCGCCAGCGAACCGCAACGTGTCACGACGGATGGTACCAACAAACGCGACCCGCATTTCGTCAGTGATACAGAGGTCGTTTACTGCTACGACGAAGCGCCCGATCTTATTCGCATGATGCGAGTCAACTTGAGCGGGGGTGAGCCCGAGGTGGTCTACAAGGACTCGGGGGACAAGCATCATATTGAACCATGCTTTGCACCTAATGGACGCTACGTCGTCTTCACCGAGTGCACGGGAAACTTGACCGCTAGGCTCGTCATTCGCGACACCGAAAAAAGCAAAGACGCCTACATCACACATAAGGGCCGCGGTGGAACGCGTAGCCCCTGTTTCTCGCCGGCGAGCGATCTCGTTGTCTACGCTTTCGCCGAAACTGGCCCACAGCAACTTTGGTCCGTCAAACCAGATGGCAGCGATAAGAAGCAAGTGAGCCAAACCGAAGGAATCAGCAATTGGCCGACGTTCACACCAGACGGCAAGCGGATCGTGTTTTCCAACAGCCGCGAGAACAACTACGAAATTTACTCGATGAATCTGGACGGGAGTGACGAGAAACGCCTTACCGAAAACTCGCTGATGGACATTCGCCCTTGCGTTTCACCAGACGGCACTCAAGTTGCTTTCACCAGCACACGCGACGGCAACTACGAGGTATACGTGATGAATATCGATGGCTCCAACATCCGGCGCATCACACACACGGAGGAACGCGATGACTACGCTACTTGGCATCCCGATGGAAAGAGGCTGGTATTCGTGGGCGAGCGTGCAGGCCGTTTTGACCTCTTCTTAGTTCCTGTGCCCAAGTAATTGACCTCAGGATCAAAAACGATTGAGCTTGATGTACTTTCTAGGTAAGAAATTTTTGATTCGCCTCGTTGCAGCAGGTGCAGCTGTGATTTTGTCTGCGGATGCACCTGGCCTTGCCGCGGAACTCTTCGACGCAGATCGAGTATCCATTCGCTCCGATGGGCCAAGCCTGGTCACGCTAACGGGCAGGGATCTGCGGGATGCTAACAACAAACCTCTACAGTTGTGGACTTGTTTCAAGTCGAAGGTCGAACATCTCTCAACTAAGTCCAAAGACAAGAACTCGTTACAGTTCCGAATCACACCTCTGGAGGCGATTGAAGGCTTCGTGGCATTGCGTTTGTTCTCGCAAGAAACAGTCACACAACCACTTCTCTTTCGCGTTACAAGCGAAATGTCAGAAGAAAAGCCGCTCGCTTTATCCGAGCACCAGGATCCGGTGCACCTCCCGATCCTTCGAGATGGAAAGACACGCGGGCTACGCCAAGAACGGATTGCACTTCATTGCGAAGCGGGCGAACCCTTGGTGGCGGAGGCGTTCAGCTCTATGGTTGGAGCCGACTCTGACCTGTTGCTCATCTTGCAGGATAAGGATGGACGTGAAGTAGCCTTTGCGGACGATAGTACCTATGGCAGCGACCCCACACTGTCTTACTCACCAAAATACACTGGCACTCATTACCTTATCTTGCGCGAAGCCGAATATCGCGGCGGGCAACGCTACCACTTGAGAGTCGCCAAATCGCCTTCGCAGCTCCAAGCCTTCCCTGCCTTTGCTCAGGCCGGAAAAGCGTCGACAGTCGAGCTGTCGTCAACGATCACTTCGTATGCCATGCAGGCAAAAACTGAAGTGGATTCAGAGGGGCTCGCCTTTATTGCTGCAAACGGCGGCAGTGCAAACTTGCTTACCCTGCCCTTCCCCACAGCGACAGGTTCGAAGCAACCACTGAGTCTGCCAATCGCAGTCAGCCTTCGCTTCGGAGCTGATTCGAACCAACAAGCAACGCGTACAATTTCTTTCCATGCGAAACAGGGTGAGACACTCGACATTCGAACGGTCTTTTCAGACAGTCGATTTAGGGGTGAGCTGAGTTTGCTCGCCCCGAATGGTCAAGTAGTCGCACAAAGCAGCAATCCAACCGAAGAATCACACCTGCGTCATGCCACTGAAACAGCAGGGCTGTTCCGCCTAAAAGTCCGCAATTTATTCGGCGACACCAAAGTCAGCCGGTGCCACTTGGTCTTGAGAAATGATTTGGCGGCCTGCGAGCTAAAGCTCAGAACGGACAAAAAGAATCCCAGGCTACACCGCCTGCATTGCCTAGATGGTTCGGAAGTTGAATTCCCCCTCAGGCTGGAACGAAATGGTTTCGCAGGTCCCGTCAGCATCCATGCTGAGCTTGCAGGAATACCCTGCGAAGTGATTGGCCAGTTTGAAAAAGACCAAAGTGAAACGAGCGTACGTATCAAGCTCAGAGCCGACGTTTCAGGAACCGAGCTCAAGCATCTGAAAATCTCTGGCCGCTGCGAGTCAGGAGGAAAGCAGCTCTTTGTTCCACTTAATCTGTCAGCGGAAACTCAGGCCGAATTAAAGTCCGCGACAGTGCTGCCAAGTATCCTAACGCATTTCATTCCTATCGCGATTACGCAGCCCGACCCAGGCGCAATCGTCGCTCTTCAAGTGCATCCGAGTGAGTTCAGAATCTCGGGAGCCCGCGAAGGCCTACAACTGGTGGTCACCGGTACGACTTACTCGGGACAACGCATTGACCTGACTCGAACGGCCAAATATTCGGCGAGCGGGAGTGTGAGTGTCGCCGAAGATGGTTGGATCAAACCGGAGAAAGACGGCAAGGCTACGATTCAGATCAGCCAGGAAAGACTCACGACTTTTGCCAGCATCGAGGTTTCACAGTCAGAAGTGCCTCAGCCTGTTTCGTTTGACTACCATGCCTTGCCTATCCTGGCACAAACCGGCTGCAGTGGTGGCTCCTGCCACGGCTCGCCGCAGGGCAAAGCCGGATTCCGCTTGTCGCTCTTCGGCTCCGACCGAGAGCTTGATCGAATGTCCCTCACCCGCGAATTCTTCGGACGCCGGACCAATCTGATTGAACCGGACAAAAGCCTGTTGTTGATGAAGCCGACTGGGCAAATCGCACATCAAGGCGGAAAGCGATTGGACGTTGCAGACCCAAGATACAAGCTTCTGCATGACTGGATTGCGGAAGGTGCCAAGACCGAGCACTTTGGTCCCAACTGCGTTGGCATCCAAGTGTTTCCATCTGAGAATATCCTACTCAAATTTCCCAAAGCCGCTCAACACTTCTCGGTTATCGCTCGCTTTGAAGATGGGTCCACTCGCGATGTTACACGGTTGGCAAAATACGAGTGTAGCGATCCCAAAGTAGCAGAAGTCGATCAGAACGGACTCGTCCGCGGCATTCAACGCGGCGAGAGTGCCGTTATCATTCGCTACCTCAACTTTATTGAAACGCCACTTGTAACCTTCGTCCGTGACATCCCCGAGTTTGCGTGGCGCGGCCCCGAAATCACCTCGGAAATCGACAAGCACGTTTACGCCAAACTTCGACAACTCCAGTACTTGCCTGCCGAGCTTTGCAGCGACCACGAATTTATCCGCCGTGTATTTCTTGACAGCATCGGTAGCTTGCCGACGCAACCAGAAGTCACATCCTTTGTAGCAAACCAGGATGCAGAGAAACGCTCTCGCTTGATTGACGAGCTGCTTGAGCGACCTGAGTTCGCCAAGTACTGGTCACAAAAATGGGGCGATCTACTACGAGTCTCCACCAAACTAATTGGGACGTCGAGTGCTCACAAGTTCAATCGCTGGCTGGAACACTCCGTTGCGACCAATCAGCCTTATGATGAGTTCGCCAAGGAAATCCTGCTTGCCACCGGTAGCACGCGAGTTCAACCTGCAGGCAACTTCTATCGCTCGGCAGGTGATACAAGCGACGCGATGGAGACTGCGGCTCAAGTCTTTCTGGGTACCAGAATCCAGTGTGCCAAGTGCCACAATCACCCCTTCGAGCGTTGGACACAAGGTAACTACTACGGCTTGAGTGCCTTTTTCAACCGTTTGCAGCGTAGCAAAACGCGGCGAGATCAAGAAGTCATCCTCTGGAGTCGTGAGGACGGTGAAGTCCAACATCCCGCAACAGGCGAAATCGCGGGAACATGGGTACCGGTGCGTGGCGAACTGGAAACCGGAAAAGGCGACCGACGCTACGCCTTCGTGGACTGGTTGACTGCTAAAGAGAACCCACTGTTTGCCAAGATCGAGGTCAATCGCATTTGGGCTCACCTACTGGGACGAGGCATTGTCGAACCCTTCGATGACTTCCGTGACTCCAACCCACCCGCCAACGCTGCCTTACTGGATTTCCTTGAGCACGAGTTTGTCAGTAGTGGATATGATCGCAAGTACGTTATACGGTTGATCCTGAACAGCAATACTTATCAAGCCTCGTCTACCAGCACGAGTGCGAACGATGGCGACGAGAAGTACTTTTCGCACTACTATCCGCGCATGATGAGCGCCGAGCAATTGATCGATGCACTAGGGTTTGTGACAGGGAAGCCCAAGCAATTCTTCGGTGTACCGCCCGAGACAAAGGCGACTTGGTTGCCTGCACCCGACTTGCGGCCGCATGATCGAGGCCGGATTGGTGACATCGAGTTCCTGAAGGTCTTTGGGCAACCAGAACGCCAAAGTGCGTGCGAATGCGAGCGCAGCAAGGACGTCAGTCTTGGACAGGCGCTCGAACTACTGAATGGAAAGTTGGTAAGCGAGATGCTCACCAGTCAATCCAACTATATTCACTCGGCTCTGAAAGCTGGCACCGACCATGGGGAAATCCTGCGATTGCTCTACATTCGGGCACTGAGTCGTCCGCCAACAGCAGAAGAACTCGCTATTAACCTTAGGTATCTCATTGAACACAAAGACGCATCGCAGGCACTGGAGGATATTTGCTGGGCGATCCTGAACCGTAACGAGTTCCTTTTCCAGCACTGATTCCAGTCCATGATTCTTCGTTCTCTAGCAACCGTTTTGCTAACCATTTCCCCTATTGCTGCGTTACTGCCGTCGCCCTGTTTGGCGGAAGAAAAAATCAGTTTTGTTCGCCAAGTGGCCCCAATTCTGCAGAAGCACTGCGTCGCTTGCCATGGTTCGAAGAAGGCGGAATCGGACTACCGCGTCGATTCGTTCAAGGCTTTGATGCAAGAGACATCGGAGGGTCCAGCCTTCGTAAGTGGCAAACGGGATGCCAGTCATCTCTATCAGCGACTCGTGACCGACGATGCGGACCTGCGAATGCCGCCTGAGAGCAATCCGCTGCCGACTTCAGAGATCGAAACAGTCGAGCGATGGATCGAGCAAGGGCTAGATTTCGATGGATCTTCCGCAGCCGCTCCACTTGCAGAACTGTTGCCGGTGATTACGCATCCCGACCCTCCAGATCGCTACCCTGCCTCACTGCCGATATCTGCTTTGTTGCTCCTTACCAAGCACGAACGAATCCTGATAGGCGGATATCATGAGATCTTAGTTTGGGATTACGCCGGATCCTTGAAGGCAAGAATCAGGAACCAAGGACAACGCACCTTTTCCATCGCGATGCACCCAATCAAGCCGCTGATCCTTTCCGCCAGCGGAACGCCTGGCAAACTTGGAGAAGTCCGAATCTTTGACTTGGATAGTTTTGAACTTCGAGGCATTGTAGCGCAAACAGACGAAGTCATCATGGATGCCCAATTCAGTCCTGATGGCAGTCGCATTGCGGTGGCGATGCCCGATGGGACGACCCGAGTTTATTCAGGAAGCGATTACGCCGAAAAGGAGCGTGAGCTGCTCGGGCACTCCGATCAAGTAACTTCGCTCACTTGGCACTCTGACGGAATCCGCCTTGCCACAACTAGCCGTGATCACACCGCGAAGGTATTCGATATCGAACGCGGCGAATCCATTGCCACATTCACTGGTCACTCTGCCTGCGTGAACGACATTTCCTTTGCTGGCGACAAGACTCTTCTATCAGTCAGCAGTGACGGCAGCGCAATGACCTGGAATGCGGAGACCGGCAAGCGCATCAAGTCCCTTGTTTCTGGAAAGCAGAACATCCTGGCCTGCTGTGTTCGTCAAGACAAAGCTCTGGTCGTTGGCGAACATATGGTGAAATGGATCGACGCCAGAAACGGTCAACAACTCGAGAACATCAACATTGACGACTGGTGTAACTCCTGTGATTGCGTTTCTGGCGGCGAGAACGAAGACGTGCATGTACTCGGCACACACTCTGGACGCATTCTGTTGCTCAGGGACAAGCGGGAAGTCAGTAATTTCACAGCTTCTCCTCGGTAGTGGACGAGGTCACTAACCGACGGCATCGCCAGCCCGACATCCCTCCACTTCTCGCGACTGTTTTTCATCTCCCTCAGGCTATTTTGCGTACGTCGCGGTTACCTCTCTTCAGCTGCAATTATCGCCCAGAGTGCAATATGCCTCTTCACCTAGTCCAGTACTAAGTCGCCTCCCACTACCCCGCCCCCTATGTTGCAGGCAGCGAAACGCCATTCCAGGTTCGCTCGTCGTGATGGGTTCCTTTAGTATCTGGCTACACACCAAATTTGTCGAAGTCCCGATCAGTTTTCATCAGGGGTGAACTTGTCATGACTTTATTCCCCTGCTTGCGTATCCCCACTTGCATTCCGTTCTTCCTACTAGCTTCATTTCTACCGAATGCGACGCTTGAAGCGCAACCATTAATTGGTGCCGACGTCTCGTTGCCGCACCCCTTCGCGCACGTATTGCCGGGGTTTAACGCGACGGAGAAGTACTTCTTCACTTAAAGTTATGGTCACGTTGCTGTCTGAGATCTTGAGAGCGGAAAACAAGTCTTAGGTGAGAAAGCTGGGTCTCAATCCTGCAATATATCCCTTGAGCGCCGCGAGCTTCGTTTTGTTCAAAACGGAAAGGTCAAAACTGGCTTTTTCGCTACGAGAACGGTGAAACGACTCCAGCTGCCAGCTATCTGATTCCTGATGAGGTAGCCCCGAGTTTTTCTGTTTCTCGCACAAAAAGCATCATCTATTGTCTGCCTACGAATGGCGAATGGACGCGCCGGAACAAGTCTTATTGCTTTACCGCCAGTCCTTGAAACCTCCACTCGAGTCTCAGCAGCCTCAGCCATTCTCAATGCATGAATTCGACCTCGAACAAGGCATCAAAGAAACTCATAGATGCTGTTAGCACCGTGCTTTGCTGCGGCCGGTCAATGAAAATCCATCAGCTGCGCACACATCCACTTTGCTATGTCCTCAGCCGATTCAAGACAACGACTGCGCCAGTCCGGAGATCGCGGACAGAAGACTTCTCGAAGTCGCTGCTTGGCGGGATGCTGGAGATCCATTGCAGTCCCCCAGTGAAACAACTGGTTTTCCCGCTTGAGAGCTTTGAGAACTTGAATCGGAGGATACGTTCCAAACTCAACAACCGCAAAGAAGTATCGCCCGCAGTTCCACTTCCTCGCTTGATTTTCAACCCAAGAACCGAAACTACCAGAAGCCCGATAGATCTTACGACCATCATCGGATGCTGCGGACATATCCACGCAGCGTTCAGGAGAGAACCTCTTGTGCAGTTTTTGAGCGAACTCCGGCTCTATTGACATCTCGGTAATCAATTGGAAGTCCGCTCTTTTGCCGAGCCCGGAATGCACGTCTAAATGCACCACGTTCTGAATATCTCGCAGCCAATTCGGCATTTTTTCCTGTAGCCAGCTGGCCAAGGGCGAAATCTCGCTACCGCCGTAGAACAATCCTTTGGGATATTCATACTGACCTCCCGCCACCGCTTCCCGAACAGCTGAAAACCCATAGCGCAGTATGTTCGCCACGGCCTTGAGCTCGAAACTCGGGTCCCATGCACTCGGCGATTTTGATGGATTGAGTAGCGAATCGAGCTGGCCGTAAAGTTCTGGAGCTCCTTGGTACTGGCCACCGATCAAAAAGTTACGATTGAGATCAACATTGTTTTGATCCGCTCGGCGCATGAAGTGGTAGCCAAAGGGATTCAGGCTGTGCAACAAGACAACTTTGCATCTCGGTGGATCTCGCTGCCAAGTTTCCATCAACTTTGCCAGCACTGCCGATCCCAAGAATCCCTCGACGCCATGAAGCCCTGTAGAAACCACCAGAGCCGATCTAGACTTTGAAACACCCGGTGAGAAAGCAGCCTGAACTCTTAGCTCAGGAGCGTTTGGAATGCCATCCGTCGAGACTGGATCGCTGTACTCCAAGTCCCAGCTCAGATTCTCTACGCCTCGCGCAAACTGTTCGCAAGCTTGGATATAGCTCTCGGGGAAGTATTCAGCCATGAAACAACCGCCTGGCCGCTAGATTAAGGCCGCAGAGCCAAAACAAAAACAAAGGCCTCAACACGCAATCGCATCGAGGCCTTTTGAGTCGAGCTGCTCACCGTAACTTAGCGTCCCGGTGCACTTCCCAGCTTGACTTTCAGAGTCTTCTCTTCAGCGCCTCGTTTTACGACGATTTCGACTTCCGTACCCGGCTTGTACTTGCGCAAGCCAGCTGACAAGCCTTGAATGTCCGCGACAGCAACGTCGCCGATCTTAGTGATCACGTCGCCAGACTCAAGCCCTCCATCGGCTGCGGGGCCTTCCTCGTTCACCTCAGTGAGCTTCAAGCCTTCAACTTCAGCAGAGTAATCTGGGACGACTCCCAGATAAGACATCGCACCACGAGCTCGTGGTCTGCGGCCAACACTCTGAACAGGCTCAGGCCGCTTTGGCATGCTGACGACCTCCGCCAGCAGTTTCTCGGCGAAGTCGATTGACTGAACCACACCATCAACGTTGATCGTTGAAAAATCATCTTCAGGTGTATGATACAGATCCGTCAGTCCAGTGTGAAAAAAGATCACAGGGATACCACTTCTATAGAATCCCAAGTGATCGCTCCCGCCCATCGGAATCGAAGTGTCAATTTTGATGCCACCTTCAGAGACAACTTTCTCGACCAACTCTGGGAACTCCTTGCCTGTGCGAACACCTCCGACATGCAGCCCTTCGTTCCGTAGGTTTCCGATCATGTCGAAATTGATCATGGCAACGGTGTCTTCCAGCGGAATCAATGGATTCTTAACGTAGTAATTGCTGCCAAGCAGCCCTCGCTCTTCGCCCGTGAAGCCAACAAACACCATGCGTCGGGCTGGTTTCTCATCCCTCGCTGCGAATCTTCGCGCCAGCTCCATAACTGCAGCCGTGCCAGTTGCGTTGTCGTCCGCGCCATTGTGGACGGCGCGTTCGTTCGGCCGACGCGAACCAAATGGGCCAAAGCCCAAGTGGTCGTAGTGAGCGCCAATGACAACTGTTTCGTCTGCCAGTGGACCTTCACCTTCGAGAACTCCAACGACGTTATCGATCTCAACGCGGACTCTATCGAAAGTAAACTTAAACTCAGCAGTCCAGCCAGCCAACGCCTGTGAAATGGGCTCAAGAGTCTCATCAATGTTTTCTTCGATTGCAGCCACCGTCGTCAGCTCTTTGCCATCGCGACTCTTGATAGGCGACTTTCCAAGCAACTTGTTGGCGACATCTTGCTTAAGATTCGCAAGTGGCGTTCCCACTCCCACGGTCCCAAATCCATCGGGCTTCACCAACACATCTTTCCCTTCCTTCTCCGTGTTGAAGGGATCATTGACAAACAAAACTCCTTGAGCTCCTTGTCGCTTGGCAACTTGCAACTTGGTGCTGATGTACGAGTGCTGCGTAATGCGTTTCCCGTCAAAGACGCTATCATCGTCATCTTGTTGAGGTTCACGCCGAATTATCAGAAGGACTTTGCCTTTGGTATCAAGGTCCTTGTAGTCATCGTACTTCTCTCTTTTGGCTGAGATGCCGTACCCGGCAAAAACAAGATCTGCCTTGCCCTCGCCGATCCCACCAGTTGCCAGAGCCTGGAAGTCTTCACCTACTTCCAGCTTCATCTCTTCGTCATCGGGACCATGCAGCACGAGCCAAGTCTGCTTCTTAACCATCTCCGTACCGACTGTGATTTCAAATGGCTGCATGAACGAGCCATCCTCAGTACCGCTCTTAAGGCCGACTTTCTTGAATTCATCACGAATATAGTCCGCGGCGATCTCAAGTCCCCTAGTCTGCGGACCGCGGCCTTCCAACTCATCGGAAGCCAAGTACTCAATGTCGTGCCCGACACGCTTGATTGTTTCTGCATTGTTATCCGATGCCAAAACTTCTGTCGGAGTAGACAGCGAGCAGAGCGACAGGACTGCTGCTTGCATCCAGACAATTCGAATTTTCATATTCAATCCTTAAAGAGTCTAAACGTACTAATCATATTCGAGTGGAATCTATAGTGCTCGTAAGCTCGTTTCAAAACTCACACGATCTTCGGCAAGTAACTCCAAATTTGTAATCTTCCAAGCATCATTTCGCATCTCGACCTCGAACAAGGCCTCATACTGATTCGTCCGCGCGTGGATGTGCCCCCAATGCTCCACCGTTCCCGCCACGTTCCAGCGACCCCGATACGAAAACTTCGTCGCCGTTGACGCGTCGGATCCATCCGTTGCACCGGTATACTTTCCACCATCCAATAGATTCACTTCACGAATCTTTGAAACCGCCCCGCCCTGCTCTTGCATCTTCAGTCCGTGTTGAATCTGCAAGTAGACTTGCTGCAAAAGATCGCCATCGATGCTTTTCGCCAACGCGTCGTAGATATCTTCTTCGCTACGATAATTGAATGCCCGATAGATATTTTGATGCAGAGTCGCGAAAACTGCATCCGCTTCTTCATTGGTTATCGCTGTCGGCTCGTAAAGCGGACTTGGGACTTTCCGGTGCAAGAGCGGTAACCCGCCGACGACAACACATAGTGCGATGACAGAGACTACCAAAAAATGTCTCGGACCAGCACCCAAGAATGCCATCACCAGAAGAACGATAGGTGACAACATAAGACAACCAATCGAAACCATTGGTAACGACCATTCAGCAGATGTTGCTTCCTTAATTTGGACTTCTTCTAACTCTGGCAAGTCCGGACGACCTGGATTCTTCCATTCGTAGACGTTGCTCGAATCTAGTCTCGACAGCGTTGCTTTGGAGACTTCGTCGAATGAAAAGACAATCATATTGATCGTCCATACAAAGTTATTGAAACGGTTCCACGTCAACTTCAAGGTCTCAGGCGCAGAATCGATGCTGTACGAAAGAATGATGCCAACACGAGCGCTCGCCAAACTGACTCGCTTGCGTTCTGCTTGCTTGGCAAAGTCTTTAAAGTCCAGCCCGAAGAAGTCGCAACGGTCGACTTTTGGCTTTGCGTGAACGCCATCTATTTCTATCGGATTGCCCGACGCAAAGTACGCTTCAATCTGCTGGCGAGCCGCATCCTGCTCTGCAATGTCCAGGAACTCGTCGTCGTCGCGAGCAATCAAGATGCTCTCTTCGAGCGTCAATAGCGGAATTAGGATCTCATGCCGAACCTCAAAATCTTCGATATACAGAAATGAGTAAACGGAGCTGTAGCTGGTAATCCCTAGTGTCTCTTCCTTTTGCTTCTTCTCCCAATTCTTGCGTTCTTCCTCTGATGCCTCAGCTGAAAGCGGAGGATTGTCCCAATTGAATCGAACAGTCTCTGGAGTATCAGGCCTCAGAGTCGCCATGTGGGCTTCGCCCGCATTCTCTTGCTTCACTACCAAGTTCATTTCCGCAGGAACCAAGCCGTCCGCGCCGGTGAAATGCTGACTGACCGTCAAGAATTCTGGCGGAAGTGGCAAAACGAACTGGACTCGAAAAACGAGTGTGTGAGCCATCAGCTCGCCTAAAGGCACGCCCTCTGGCGGCAAGTCTTTCTTCTTTTGCACCTCAAGCATTTGACCGCGCAAACGCTCTCCCGCGAGATCTCGTATGACGAACTTCTCAAGTAAGAAATCTTTATGCAGCTCAATGCCTTGCTGAATAATATCTGGCTCGAGAAAATCTTGATCGTTCGGCTTCAGATTGTGAAACAGGAAAAGATCTTCGAGGAACACTTCTAGTTTCACATCGACCGCATCGCGAGTTACATACGCATATGCCTGAGTGACCGAAACGGGGTGAAGCCCTTCCCCACCTGCGAACGCCCCACCTGACAGAACGCAACAAAGCACCGCAAAATAAGCGAGACAATCTTTTGGCTTTGAAAAAGGAGTCATTGAAGCTTTGCATTGCAGTGTTGAAACTGGAGGAAACTAAGGAGAACCAATTCTAATCCAAAGCCTGAGCAAGGGGTTCTAACGCGAAGTGCGTGTGAAGACTTTAGCGATCGGCCTTGCTCACGCTTCGGGTTGGGACACACGATCTACAGGCAAAAAGCCATTTGCGGATCTTCTTTTATAGCGACTGACGCCCGATTCACCACTCAGGCTCGCCATGGAATAAGATGTGGCATACATTCCATCGATAACTAAGCAGGTCAGTTTCGGAGCACAAATATCGATGGACACTGCCAGAGTACCAAGGAGCTGTCTTTGATCGAGGTATCAGACCTTGAATTTGCTTACCCCGGACAGCAATTTCAGCTGCGCGTAGAAAAATTTTCGGTCGCTGCAGGCGAACAAGTCGCGTTGATTGGTCCCAGCGGATCAGGCAAAAGTACATTGTTGCACTTGCTTGCTGGCATTGCTTTGCCAGATAAAGGAAAGGTCATCATAGCTGAGCAGGATCTCGCCAACTTGCGCCGTTCTGCGCGTAACAGCTTTCGAATCGCTAATGTCGGACTCGTGTTTCAATCCTTTGAATTGTTGCCATACCTCTCAGCCCTCGACAACTTACTGTTGCCTTTCCGGCTTAGTAGCCAAGCAGAACTTTCCGCTTCGGTTCGACAGCGGGCCCGGGAGTTAGCTGGGGGACTGGAGATCGCCGACAAACTCAGTCGCTTTCCCAACCAGCTCTCGCAAGGAGAACAACAGCGTGTGGCCATCGGTCGCGCACTGATCGTAGAACCCCCTCTACTGCTGGCCGATGAACCTACCGGAAATCTTGATCCGAACAACAAACAACGTGTTCTCGATCTAATGCTAGAGAGTGCTTCGCAGCGTGGAGTCACAGTAGTGATGGTAACGCACGATCACGCTTTGCTAGATCACTTTGAAACAGTTTACGAGGTTGCACCTGACGCGAGTCAAACTTGGTCAGAAGTGAAGATGCAACGAAACAGCCCAGACTCGCAAGTATAGGTTGGTGCTCAGTAGCGATGTTCGACAGCCTCTTTATCGCCTGGAAGTACCTTTGTTTTCACAAGGTGAAGACAATCATTCTCGTAGCAGTGATAACGCTGACCGTTTACCTGCCTGCTGGAGTCGATGCCTTGGTGGACGAAAGCGCTAGGCAACTGCGCATTCGCGCCGAGTCAACCCCGTTGCTAGTCGGCGCGAAGGGAAGCGAGGCCGACCTCGTCCTGAACTCACTATACTTTGAATCAGAACCACCGATGCCGACGAAGATGGCCGAAGTCCAACGCATTCGTGAATCTGAGTACGCAAAACCGATTCCTTTGTACGTTCATTTTCGAACCAAAGGGAAGCCGATCGTTGGCACGAGCTTGGATTACTTTGAGTTTCGCAACCTGCAAATAACTTCCGGCAGACAATTTGCTATGTTGGGCGAGTGCGTTGTCGGCTCAGAGATTGCAAAGCAACTTGAGCTGGTCCCTGGAGCATCACTGCTCTCCGAATCTGAAAACATGTTCGACTTGGCAGGGGTCTACCCTCTTAAGATGAAAGTCGTGGGAGTTCTAAAACCCGCCGATTCGCCAGATGATGATGCAGTGTTCGTGGATGTGAAAACAACTTGGATCATCGCCGGACTCGGCCATGGCCACCAAGATCTAACCGAGGATGAATCGGGTGAACAGTTACTGGAGAGAGATGGCGACACTCTAGTTGCCAACGCCTCGGTCCGAAACTACACCGAGATCAATGCCAAGAATGCAGGCTCCTTCCACTTCCACGGTGAGACGAATTCCTTTCCGCTCACGGCCGTCATTGCAGTGCCACAAGATGCAAGATCCCAGACCTTACTAATGGGGCGTTATCAATCGGCCAACAAGATTTCGCAGATCGTTCAGCCGATTTCCGTCATGGAAGAACTGCTTGCTTCCGTACTCCGAGTACGCACATTTATTCTCGCAGGCGTGCTTCTCTTGGGCGTCGCAACATCACTTTCGGTGCTTCTCGTGTTCGCACTGTCCTTACGTCTTCGTAAACAGGAAATCGACACGATGCGCAAGCTCGGAGTAGCTCGATTCCGTTTGCTGTTCATAATTGCATGGGAAATCCTTCTTGTGATTGGACTGAGTGGAACACTTGCGGCTGGCTTAACACTCGCCACTCAACAGTTCGGCGAACAAGTCATTCACTGGTTCTTGCTATGACGAACTTTCGAAGAATAGACATTACGGCGAGCCGGAATATCGGCCTTGGTTTGATCATTGCCTTAACCACTTGTGCCCTGCCAAGTTGCAGCAAGCAGCAAGCAACTGACGACAGCGACACAGCCGGCGATAGGAAACTCAACGTCTTCACCGTCAACTATCCGCTAGCCTATTTCGCTAAAGAAATAGGCGGCGAGCTGATCGAGGTGCACTTCCCAGTTCCAGCCGATATCGATCCAGCATTTTGGGCCCCCGAGCCTGAAGAAGTAGCCAAGTTTCAAGAAGCAGATTTGATCCTTCTTAACGGTGCTGGTTACGCCAAATGGACGCAACATGTATCGCTGCCCGATTCAAAGTTGCTCGACACTACAGCAACCGCAAAGGAAGAGTATCTGCAGGTGGAAGGCTTGATCCTGCACCAACACGGCCCTGAAGGCGATCACACACACGAGGGCATCGCCTTTACCACTTGGCTAGATTTCGAAATCGCAAAAACACAGGCATCATCAATCCACAAGACGCTTAAGAAGCTACGTCCAGGTGAGGCAGAAACGCTTGAGAAGCGATTTCTAACGCTATCGGACAAGCTTGACAGTTTGGATCAAGAACTGCAGTCGCTGGACTCAAAACAATTTCCACTATTTGCTTCACAACCTGTTTATCAGTATCTCGCGAAACGTTACGGCCTGAACATCCAAGGCGTTCATTGGGAACCGGACGCAGTGCCAAGCGAGGCAGCCTGGAAGCGACTTGCGATACTTTTGAAACAACACCCAGCGAAAGTCATGCTCTGGGAAGCTTCACCACTGCCGGAGGTTCAAGAGGGGCTGGGGGAGCTGGGCCTACGTTGCGTCGTATTCTCTCCTCTTGGAAATACACCCGCCGATGGGGATTTTATCTCAATGATGCACAACAATATCAAACAGCTGTCTGCTGCGATTAAGTAGTCGCGAGCTTCGTTTTAATTCGTCATCCCGCATTCATGCGGAACAAGAAGGCAGACCGCGTCGTAACAGTACAAACTCCACCTTTGCTCACAGTAAGCAACGTTTGATGGTTACAGTTTGCGTCTGATGTTCCGGCTTTCGCAGCATTTGCTCGTTTCGGCCTACAAGAAAACGTGACTTTCAAACTCACGCTTCGGGCGTGATATCGAGCTCAAGAAATAGCAGCATATGGCGTTAAGGAAATTCCGTTAACTCTTCGCCGCCAACGATTCCCAAGGTCCAGTGATGGCGAAGGTAACGCCAGGCGTCTGGATGTTGGCAAACAACCACTTTCCATCTGGGCTAAATGTCGCGCCGGCCCATTCTCGCCCGCGGAAATCCCCCTTGAAGCCCTTCTCGCCGGTCAGCTCCATGTCGTTGACGGCGAGTGGCACCAGCTTGCCATCCTGAGACAGCAGATGCATACGCTGCGGAAACTCTGCCCCGCCATAGTCGCCATCTTCACATATCACCAAGCCACCCTGCGGATTGACGCAGAGGTTATCCGGCATGTTCAAAGTTGCTTTGCCCGGGCTCTCGAACAGCATGGTCAGTTTTTCGTTCTCTGGATCGTACTGCCATATCTGGCCAGCCTTTGCTTCCCCGCCACTTGTTGCATCGAAGAAGATCACACCTTCACCGCTCCAACAACCTTCCAGGCGAGCAAAGGTGGTGCCGCCCAACCTCTTGCCTTGTTTGAAGACACCCAGTTCATCCGGCTTATCGAGCCCCGGAGTATTCGCCAGAGTTGGCGCAGGGATCGTGTGCCAACGGACACTGAACTCAGCCCCCTGTTCTACGTGGCCTCGCAGATCGTCATGGCCGATGACTTCGGCAATCTGCAGCTCACCACCAGCCGCGAGCTTCCCTTGCTTATTTGGCAGAAAGCGATAGAAACCCGAAGTACCACGATCCTCTGTCTCGTAGACAATTCCCGTCTTGCGATCAATCGCTACCGCCTCGTGAACGAATCGGCCCATGTCCCTCAGAGGTACCGGAGCTTTAACGCCAGCAGGGTCTACTTCAAAGATCCAACCATGGTCTTGCTTGAAATTGCGTTTTGCTTTTTGGTACTGGTCGAGCGAACTAATGCCCAGTACAGTTTCTTCCGCGGTTAACCAAGTGCCCCAAGGTGTTACGCCACCTGCACAATTGCGACTGGTTCCAGATATGGAGACAAAGCTCTCCAGCCATTTGCCTTGGACGCTTTCGAATTTCAATGTCGTACAGCCACCACGAGCCCTGGCATCAAAAGGAGAGCCAGAACTGATTTTCATCGCACTGCCGTCATCACTAACTTCGTGATTTCGCACGAGTGTCACGATGCCATTGGTCTCATCCACGACGCCCATTCCATCGTGTGCAAACGGAGTCGGTGAACCGTCCGTCATGGGATCATTAGTCCAGCCATAAGTCACATAGCGAAAACCCTCCGGCAAACGGATTAAGCTTAAGCCAGTTGTCTCGTCTTTGGTCGGTACCAGCTCGAGCCCACCTCTGGCGGACTCGCCGAGAGCGAAGCGACCGCCAAGGGCCGAAAGCGCTGCAGCAGCACCGAATCCGGTTGCAGAAGAAAAAGTTTCGCTCAAGAATTCGCGACGAGACCGCATGTTAGCTCCTTCGATAGCCATCAGTCATTCCACAGTTTTGCTAGGCCGACAGCATAAAACCACTTTGCTCGGTTGCAAGTTAAGATAATGTGAGTTGCCTTGAAGTCGCGGGTTTCCACGGCGTTCATGAATGCATAGCAACATATGAAATTTAAGTGAAATCGAAAAATTCAGCTACCGCTTCAATCCGCTTGACCTTCATGGCAAAATGCTCGTGGGCGGTTTCGCTTGATTTTCCAACAAGCAGCCCCCACCATCCCATTGCTCCTAACTGGTCACGGCATGCTTCGAATCACTGGCGGAAAAGTCTTCGACCCGGCAAATGAAATTAATGGGGAAGTCCGCGACCTCTTTGTCGACTCAAACGGGAAGTTCTCGGATAATTTTGAAGGCGGAAAAACGATCGATGCCTCAGGGATGATTTTGTTCCCAGGCGGAGTGGATCCGCACACTCATGTCGCGGGAGGCGCCATCAACTTCGCCCGCGCAATGACGCCAGAGGACCATCGCTGGAACAAGGCCTTCGTTCGCTCCCAATCGCGTCGCTCCGGTTTAGGTGGCATTGCTCCTACGACTTTTGCGACCGGCTACCTCTACGCTGGCATGGGATGGACGACGGTGAACGAGGCAGCCGTACCCGTTATGTCCGCTCGGCACACGCACGAAGAACTCAATGACATTCCGATCTTGGACAAGACGACGCTCGTGCTGATGGCCAACAATGAGATCATGTTGGACTTGCTTGAAGCCGGAAACTACGAGCGTGCCAAGGACGTGGTTGCATGGTACATCAACGCTGCCAAGGCATTCGGTGTGAAAGCGGTGAACCCGGGAGGCGTCGCGGCTTGGAAATGGGGCAAAGACGCGAAGCAAGTCACCTCCAAGATCGAAGGCTACGACCACCTCACTCCCGGCAAAATTGTGGCGGACCTTGTGCGCATCTGCAACGAACTCGGCCTACCACACCCCATGCACCTCCACTGTAACAACTTGGGTGCACCAGGGAACATCACCACTACCATGGAAACGCTCAAACACTTGGAAGGGCAAAGAGCTCACATTGCCCACTCGCAGTTCCATGCCTACGGTGGCGCAGACTGGGAATCCATGCGTTCTGAAACCGCTCAATTGGCAGAATTTTTTAACGCGAATCCCGACATCACCACCGACGCCGGAGCCATCCTTTTTGGCGATACCATTACGATTTCCGCCGATGGTCCGTGGCAGTATTTGCTGTACGAATTGACGGGGCGCAAGTGGGGCAATCTAGATATCGAGAACGAAACTGGGTGCGGCATTGTCCCTTACACCTACCAGCGCACGAATATCGTCAACGCAGTGCAATGGGCGGTAGGGTTGGAGCTGATGCTGTTGATCAAGAATCCTTGGCAAGTGTTTTTGTCGACCGATCACCCCAACGGAGGTTGCTTCTGGCGTTACCCCGAGATCATCCAGCTGTTGATGAGTGCTGACTTTCGTAGCGAGTGCATCAAAAAGTTACCTGACAACATCAAACAAAGAATTACGCTTCCTGAGATCGATCGTGAGTATACGCTTTACGAAGTAGCTGTGCTGATGTCTGCCGGTCCGGCTCGCGCCCTTGGCCTGAGTCACAAAGGCAATCTGGGTGTCGGCTGTGACGCAGACATTGCAATTTACGAGCAAGACGACGATGTCGAGAAAATGTTCAGTTACCCTCGATATGTTGTCAAAGGTGGCGAGATCATCATCGAAGAGGGCCACATCCGAGCCACACCTGACGGCCGCGAGATCATTGCTCAGGCCACTCACAACCCGGACATGGATGAGTTCATGCGACCGCTCTTCGAAGAGTGTTACACCATGTCCTTCGAGAACTACTCTGTTGAGATAGAACGCCTCGAGAATCCCATCATCAGCGAGTGCGGCGCGGTCTGACTTTCGTACATCTGAAGATCCCATCGCGGAAGTCGTCAAGAATGGCCTGCTGGCTCGCGCCAGCAGCTATGACATTGCCACGACCACTCTGTGAAATCCGTTGAACGGGTTTTTGGCATCCCCCCTACTCGTACTCGTTCATACTCGAACACAAGAAAAGCATCGCTTGTCCAGCAAGGAGAAGCTTTGGCTGCCAAGCAGTCTCCAACCAGCCGCTTACCCTGGCAAAGCTAATGTGGGCTGACAGCAGTTCCTATTTGCTAAACGGGCTGTAAATCCTCCTCGTTGTGTGTCTTGCTAGCCTCGCAGCCTTCTTTCGTGACCTACTTTTCATAAGAAACCCCTCTATTTTCAGCACGGAGCTGAAGGGGCTGATGGTTCACAGAATGAGTTGCCGAAGGAGTGGCATAGACGCAATCTTCATCATTCCTTAACATGGCTTCACCATTTCTTAACATTTCGCCTTTCTGGCAGTCGTGGTGTCACCATCGTTTCACTCGAAGGAGGTAGCCATGGATCTAGCAATCACCGCATCAATACTAGCCTTCTGTGCGGCAGTTGCTTTCCGCCTCTGCCAGCGGTACAGCCTTCACCACCCGAGGCTCGCCCAAATAGCGGCTGTTTGCTGCCTAATCACTGCAACCTACCTCAGTTGGACCTCGACTTACAATCTCGCATGGGCTGAGATCTTGCCGCACGGTTCCACCCTGTTTCTTTCCAATGCGTCTTTGCTGTTAGTTATCGTTGCCGCGGGTCTCATTTTTGGAGATCCGCGCATCAGTACGTCCCGCAAGCAGGCCGTGACGATCATCTTCGCGGTTACTGCCTTTGCCGGTATCGGTTCCGTACTTTTCAGACCACTTGTTCAGCCATTGCTGCTTGCTGCCGATGGCGAATGGAAAGAAGACGTTTGTTTACAGACTCATAAAGCATCTTGCGCTCCAGCTGCGGCGGCAACGCTATTGGGCAAATACGGGGTCGACACAACGGAAAAAGAGATGGCCATTCATTGCCTGACAAGTGGCAATGGCACACTTTCGCTTGCCGCCTTTCGAGGTATCCATGTTGGCGCGCGTCGTACGGGACTTGGCGCACGCGCCTTCGTGCGCGAGCCCTCCACTAAGTCCATCGACGAGCACTTGCCTCTGTTTGCACTGGTGGATTTCGAGATTCAACTGAGTGCATCTCGAGCAGCGTCATCTGGCCCCGCTGCCTATGGTGGAAACGCCAGCGAGAGCTCACCAAGAAAATCGAAAGAGGGCCGTCATGCCGTGGTCTTGCTCGAGCGTCTCAAAGACGGGCAGTACTTAGTCGCCGACCCAGCCGTCGGCAAAGTCCGCTGGACGGAAGAGTACTTCCGCCACATCTGGGTTGGCGAAGGCATCTACTTAGTGTCCAAGTAAGACTTATCGATTCTTGAGTTTCTCGCTTGATGCCTCGCCCTCAAGCGGAACCCTCTGTCGATTGGCCGACGCAAAAAGACACTCATTCTCATTGAGTGCCAGTTGGCTATAGTGGAAGTACCGAACCCAGTGAAATCGACCACAGCTTTCACTGTCTCGATTACTCATCCACCAAGCGGCCCACGAGGAAAACAATGGCGAACCGGACTAGCCGTAGCCGCTTTGAACAATACCGAGAAGAAATCGAAGCTCGACGCGAAAAGGAAAAAAGCAAATCGAAGGAGTCAGAGGACAAAGAAAACCGGTCTGATAATCCTCATGCTCGAACACGTTCTTCGGACCGCCAACGCACCTTCTGGACACTGCTCAAGCAATTCTGGCGGCTGCTTGATGGACACCGCCCGAAAGTCTTTTTTGCATTGGGCACCCTTACTGTATCCACCCTGCTAGGCCTGATTCCACCAGCCGGTACAAAGCTGGCCATCGACTATGTATTGACCGAGCCGCCGAAGCAAATCCCGACTTGGCTGCCCCAGTTCGCTTCTGGCTACTCGCGAATGGGCCTGTTGTGGCTGATCGCTGGGGGTGTGACAATCGTAACGCTTCTTCGCACCGGCGTACATCTTTGGGGCCGTTGGTACGCGACTAAAGCTGTCAACATGGTGCAAGCCAACATCCGGCGGCGCACCTACGAGTACGCCATGCAGCTGCCACTGCACCGTGTGCAAGACCTCAAGTCAGGCGGTGCCACGAGCCTGATTCGTGAAGACGCCGGTGGGATCGCCGACTTAATCTTCAACATGCTTTACAACCCATGGCAGGCCATCATTCAACTTATTGGCAGTTTATGCATCTTGGTGCTCGTGGACTGGCGTTTGATGGTTGGCGGCTTGTGTCTCTTGCCTGCAGTTTGGATCACCCACCGCACCTGGATTTACCGAGTCCGGCCGCTGTACAAAGATATTCGCCTGCGACGAACAGCTATCGACGCTGCCACGACCGAAACCTTCGGCGGCATTCGCATCGTGCGGACTTTCGCTCGTAGCAAAACCGAAGCGAATCGATTCAGCCGCAACACGCACTTGCTAGCCCGTCAACAACTTATGGTTTGGTGGGCGACACGCATCATCGAAGTCATTTGGGATGTGCTGATTCCCGTGGCTTCCACTCTCCTTCTGATCTACGGCGGCTGGCAGATTCTGCAGGCTCAAATGACACTGGGCGATCTGATGATGTTCTTGATCTACTTGACGATGTTGCTCGGCCCTATCGCCTCGATCGCCTCATCGGCCATGGCTTTTCAAAATGATTTAGCCGGGCTCGATCGCGTCTTGGATCTCATGCTCGAAGAAACAGAAACGATGCAAGAATCTGATGCTTCTGGAATCGAAGCCTCAGAAGTCGCTGGCCACGTCCGCTTTGATCGCGTTTGCTTTTCTTATCCTGGGGCAGAAGACAGCGTGCTCGACGATATCAGCTTTGAAGCAAAAGCGGGCATGACCGTCGCGCTCGTCGGACGCAGTGGTGCAGGCAAGACCACGCTGTGCAATCTTGTTGCGAGATTCTACGAACCGGGAAATGGTCGAATTGAACTCGATGACCGACCACTCTCTGACATCAAACTCGAGTCCTACCGCCGCTTGCTCGGCGTCGTCGAGCAGGACGTCTTCCTATTCGATGGAACGGTGCGGGACAACATAGCCTATGGACGGCGGCATGCGACGGACGAGGAAGTAAACGCGGCAGCAGAGGCTGCAGCGGCCTTGGAGTTCATCCAACAGCTACCTCAAGGAATGGACACTGTCATTGGCGAGCGTGGGGTAAAGCTCAGCGGCGGCCAGCGTCAGCGGCTGGCTATCGCGCGAGCAATACTGGCCGATCCGCGCATTTTGATTCTGGACGAGGCCACCAGCAACTTGGACAGTGAAAGCGAGCGTCTGATTCAAACGAGTTTGAAGCAACTACTGCAAGGCCGAACAGCTTTCGTGATCGCACATCGTCTCAGCACCATCGCTCATGCCGACTTGATCCTGGTTCTCGATCAGGGCAGAATCGCTGAACGAGGTACGCACCAAGAGCTGATCGAACAAGGTGGTATCTACCAAAAAATGGTTGTTCTCCAAACCGAGGACTTTGGTGCACCTCAAGCTTCCTGAGTTGGAGTGCAGGCTTTAGCCGCTCAAATACTCGCATTTGTTTTAATCCAGCTAAAGCCATTGGCCCAACATCACGTCTTTACCGTTGTACTCCGCCGATTATTGGCACGAGATAGTTCCCGAGGAGAAACACGAGGGTCAACCAAGCAGTCAACACGATGCGTGGCTGCTTCGATCTGCGTTCCAAGTCCTGCAAGAACCGGAGAAAGGGATACAATATGGCTCCCACGAGCTTAGCCGTACCAAGGTCGAATTGAACGAGCCCGGTTAACGGCTCCGAGAGACTTACAAGCGTCAGCAACATCCCGAGAAGGCCCAAAATCGCTGACACAGGAATCGCCAGCCACCAGCGACTTGGCCAGCCGACTCCAGCCTGAGCACCGCATAACGCACCAACCGTTCCCCAGCCGATCAACACTCCAGTTCTTGGCAGTCTGCCGCCAGCTGTTGCAATGAGGGCTACCAAGCAAGTCAGCCCAGACCAAAACAAGGCGTCTTTGAGCTGCCCCGCGATCAATCCTGCAATTCCGCCCAACACAAGCACTAGCACCATGTATACTATGGCTTGCTGCACGGTCGCTTCGCCCCAAGTCCGCACGTAGGCAAGAATGGCTGCGACGATGGTGATCAGCCAGAAGTTATCCAGCATCGAGAGCTGTTTCGTTTTTATTCCGCTTGAAGCAGACTCAATTTCATATGCATCTTGCATAGGTTGCCTCCACCTGTGGATGGAGAAGAGACTAGGAGGTTTTAAATCTGAGAAGAGCAAACACAAGAAGCCGCGATGGCCTATCATGCTCAATCAACATACGCGACCTACACTACTTGAGTTCACTCTACCATGTCCAAGGCGGAAGACGAAAAGCGGCGTGCCAAACTGCGAGAAGTGCTATCCATCGCAGCTTCGAAGCAGGAATTCGATCGCGACGAGATCGTTTCCCTTTGCAACGAATCGCGAAGTGCTTTCGTTGGAAATGTACTCAAACAACTAGCTGCCGATGCAGTCATCAGCTATAAATCCGACGATAACGACGGAACAACACGTTACACTTGGATCGTCAACCGCGGCAAGTTCGACTCAGACGGCTGGATTCACCAGCAGATCCACTCGGGCAATCAGGTTCAACGTGCGCCGAAGGAAGAGCGTCCCCGCGAACGTCTTCTGCAGCTCGGCGCTGAGCGACTCAAGACCAGTGAACTCCTGGCCATTTTGATTCGCTCAGGCTTGCGTGGCGAGTCAGCTGTGCAAAGCGGCCAACGCGTGGCCTCTCGCTTCGAAGAAAACCTCGAACGCATGGCGGAGTATTCACCCTCGGAGCTCAAGGCAATCAGCAAAGCAGTTTCAGAGGTCGCCTACTGCCAAATCATGGCCGGAATAGAACTGGGTCGCCGCGTCTCCGAAGCTCGCCTCGCTCATTCGCCAAAGGTAAAGATCAATAGCACCAAGGCCGCCACCAACTACTGCTCGCAGCACTTCGCTCGCTTGGCCCAGGATGCTCGGCAAGAAGAATTCCATATCGTCACGCTGGACACAAAGTTACAACCAATTCAGAGTCATCAAATCACAATCGGCACGCTTGACGCCAGTTTGGTGCATCCCCGTGAAGTGTTCAAAGCTGCGATTCGCGACTCCGCTTCGTCCATCCTCCTGGTGCACAATCATCCGTCTGGTGATCCCACTCCCAGCCGGCAAGATCACGAAGTCACCGACCGCCTCAAGCGTGCTGGCGAGCTGATCGGCATCCAAGTCATCGACCACATCATCGTCGCTCGCGAGGAATGCGTCAGCCTTGCCGAATGGGACTGAGTAGTCTTGCGGAATCGGACTGAAGCAAGCGTCTCGTTTCAATCTCGGAGCAATCTTGGTCTTACAAAGACACCCACTACTTGCGGAGTGTCGAGCTGTAAACTCGGGGAAGTTCTTCCGCCGGCCGACACCGAGCATAGCGGCACAGCACCGTTCGGCAGAGTGGCTAACGCGCACAGGCACTCGCCGAAAGCAAGACGGCGTTTGCGGAAGGTTGTTCTCGATATACCGTCAAGAAACCGTGCAAGCCAGTTGCTATAATGGGGTTCCACCGTTTCCAGCTGGCTTTCCGCGCCCACCTAAGCCATCGACTTCTAGTAACGAAAATACGACTTCCGATGACCCGCTTGATTCTTGCTTTGTTGCTTGGAGCTTCGTTGTGCGCCGCGACCACTTTCGCAGACGATTCGATCTCCTTCAATCGCGATGTGCGTCCAATTCTTTCCACTCATTGCTTGTCCTGTCACGGACAAGATGAAGAACAGCGCCAAGCCGATTTGAGGTTGGACACCGTCGAAGGCGCCACGAGGGATCTCGGCGGTTCGCAAGCTATCGTTCCTGGCAACGCAGAATCCAGCGAGCTGTGGAAACGTATCATCTCTAAAGATGATGACATCATGCCGCCAGAAGATTTTCATAAGCCACTGGAACCCGTACAAAAAGAAGTCCTACGAGCCTGGATTGAATCTGGCGCCGAGTACGAAAAGCACTGGTCCTTCATCTCCCCGAGCAAACCGACCGTTCCTGAGCCCAAGACAACCAATCCTATCGACGCTTTTCTACAAGTCGCGATGGCCAAAAAGGAACTGAAGCCCAACTCACTAGCCGACAAAGCCACGCTGATTCGGCGGCTGACCTTAGATTTGACGGGCTTACCACCGACTCCTGATGAAGTCGCCGCTTTTCTTGCTAACGAATCCGAGAGCGCCTATGAAGAATTGATCGACGACTTGCAATCGCGCGTGACCTACGGGGAACACATGGCCCGCTATTGGCTCGACCTCGCACGCTACGCGGACACACACGGCTTGCACTTAGACAATGAACGCACCATGTGGCCGTACCGTGACTGGGTGGTACGTGCGATAAATGAAAACCTTTCGTTCGACGAGTTCACGCGTTGGCAGCTCGCGGGCGACCTCTTACCGGAGCCAACACAAGATCAACTCATTGCGTCCGGCTTCAACCGCTGCAATGTGACGACCAGTGAAGGCGGCAGTATCAACGACGAATGGATCTTTCGTTACGCCGTGGATCGCACTTCGACCGCAGTAGAAGTCTGGATGGGGCTGACCGCAGGATGTGCCGTCTGCCATGACCACAAATTCGACCCGCTGTCGACCAAAGAGTTCTACTCGATGTACGCCTTCTTCCACAGCGCTGCCGACCCGGCCATGGATGGTAACAAGAAGGACACACCTCCTATCCTGAAACTGGTTAGCGATGAAGATACCGCTAAGGCCAACGAATTCCGACAGCAGCTTGCCGAGATCGACAGGGAATTAGACTCTCAACTTCTTGCGTTGGAGTACAGCGACCCCGCGACGGCCGAACCGGCGATCAAGCCTCAGGAATTCCAAGAAATCTGGTTCGACGACCAGCCTCTGCCAGGTGCAGAACTGCAAGTCAGCGGTGGACCGGCACTGAAACTCGTCAAAAAGGAAGACGGCCCCGTTTTCAGCGGCAAAACCGCAATTCAGCGAAAATCCAACAATCAGATATCCCAAGACATCTTCTTCTATCGCGGCGACAAATTCTTTCGAGTTCCCGACGGCGGTAAGTTTTTTATCTACTGCCATTTGGATCCCGATGATACGCCCGAATCCATCATGGTACAGTTCCATACCACTGGCTGGAACAACCGCGCTGTCTGGGGCAAGCAAGAGAAGATTGGTTTTGGGCGCCCCAATACAACTGAAAAAGTATTCATGGGCGACCTACCAGAAACGAACAAGTGGGTGCGCCTTGAAATGGACGCCGCAAAATTAGGACTGAAGGCTGGGACCAAAGTCACTGGTTTCGCCTTCACACAGTTTGGCGGTACCATAGGTTGGGATCAATTTGGCGTGGAATCTCTTGTCGACAAGGCCGCGGATCCTGCCTGGTCCTGGAAAGTATGGACTTCGCGAGATTACTCGGCAGTCCGCAAGGCACTTCCCGACGCTTTGCGTCGTGAACTTCAAGGCAAGACGCCTGACAAGTGGTCAGATGAGGAGGCTCGTCAAGTCCGCTTGTTCTGGATGAAAAACATCTATTCCGGTGCTCGCGAAGTCGTAAACGCCTCCGCAAAACGCAAGGATCCGGTCCAAAAACAGATAAAGCAACTGGAGAACAACGCTCCCTACACCTTTGTGATGGCCGACCTACCGAAGCCTCGCAATAGCTTTGTGATGATACGTGGAGCCTACGACAATCCTGGCGAGCAAGTGTATCGAAACGTTCCGGAGTTCCTTCCCGGTTTGGAGGCAAAACCTGAAGATAAAGATTACAATCGACTAGATCTAGCGAATTGGCTACTCCGCAAGGATCACCCACTCACTTCAAGGGTCGTCGTTAATCGATTTTGGCAACAGTTTTTTGGCGTGGGACTCGTGAAAACAAGTGCTGACTTTGGCACTCAAGGTGAGTTGCCAAGTCACCCGGAATTGCTCGACTGGTTGGCCGTACAGTTTATGGAAGACGGCTGGGACATGAAGCAGCTGGTCAAACGCATCGTGACGAGCCACGCGTACATGCAGAGCTCTCGAGTCACTACGCAGACGCTGACCATCGACCCAGAAAACCGCTATCTGTCGCATGCACCGCGAATACGGCTGGACGCGGAAGTCTTACGCGACCAAGCCTTGTATGTGAGTGGACTACTAGTGCCAACAATTGGTGGCCCTGGAGTCAAACCCTATCAACCGCCCAACATCTGGGAGCCAGTAGGTTTCGGGAACAGCAACACGCGATACTACAAACAAGATTCGGGCGACAGCTTGTACCGCCGTAGCTTGTACACCTTCCTGAAACGAACCGCGCCGCCACCGTTCATGTCGACTTTCGACGCACCAAATCGTGAGCAAAGCTGCTCGCTTCGCGGCCGAAGCAACACTCCGATGCAAGCACTGCAGTTAATGAATGACGTCCAGCACGTGGAAGCTGCCCGTGCCTTTGGGCAGCGAATGCTTACCGAGGGAGGCACAACCCCCAAAAAGCGACTTAGCTGGGCGTGGCTCAGTGTCACTTCACGACCACCTACGAAGTTTGAACTCGCTGTCATTGAGACGGCTTTGCAAGAAAACCTATCGCGATTTCAAGACAGACCAGAAGAAGCGTCGAAACTTATCGAGTTCGGCGAAAGTAAACCGGACGAAAAGCTAGCCGAGCAGGAACTCGCTGCGTACGCCTTGGTTGCAAACCTACTGCTAAACCTCGACGAGTGCGTCACGAAGAACTAGCAGGCTCCAAATATCCGAAGGCCGGAACGAGCGCAGCGCTGTTACGGAGAGATAACCACCGATTGCCGAAAGTCCTGCCGGCTTCTCGCTAGGACTTCAGGCGATATCCTTGCCGCCTTCCACAACATCTCACTCCCAATCAATCGAAGAATTCCGCAACGGAACACCCCATGGACCCGATCCTCGAGTATCACCAACAACAAACTCGCCGTCAGTTCTTCTCCGGCGCTGGCCTCAAGATTGGCGGCCTGGCACTAGCAGGTCTGCTTGGCTCAGACCAACTTGCCGCTGCAGGTGATTCGGTTTCTGCAAATATGCACCCCGCTCTGCCTGGCCTGCCGCATTTTGCACCCAAGGCAAAAAGACTGATCTACTTGCATATGAACGGAGCTCCGTCGCAAATCGACTTGTTCGACAACAAGCCCGTCCTGCAAGACTATTTCGACAAGGAGTTACCGGACTCGATCCGCAACGGCCAGCGCATCACAACGATGACCAGCGGCCAAGCCAGATTTCCAGTTGCTCCCTCGAAGTTTGCGTTTGAGCAATGCGGTGAAGGCCGTATCTGGATGAGTGAACTTGTTCCGCACATGAAGACCATTGCGGACGAAATTACGATGATCAAGTCCGTAAGCACCGAGGCGATCAATCACGATCCTGCCTGCACCTATGTCATGACTGGCAGTGAAGTCCCAGGCAAGCCATCCATGGGATCTTGGCTCAGCTACGGACTTGGCAGTGAAAGCAATGACCTGCCCGCGTTTGTTGTCTTTACTCCCACGTTCCCCAAAGCGAGTCAGGCCCAGGCACTCTTTACTCGCATGTGGAGCAGTGGGTTCCTTCCAACGAAGTACGACGGAGTTGCCCTGCGTGGCTCAGGAGATCCGGTTCTGTATGTGCAGAACCCGCCTGGAGTCTCGCGCGAAGATCGCCGCAAGATGCTCGATTCACTCCGCGTGCTGAATCAGAAAAACTACGAACGATTCGGCGATCCAGAAACACTCACTCGAATTGCCCAGTACGAGATGGCGTTCCGAATGCAATCTAGCGTACCAGAACTAACGGACCTGAGTAGCGAGTCGCGCGAAACACTTGAAATGTACGGACCGGATGTCGAGAAACCTGGCAGTTATGCTTCCAGTGCGATTCTCGCGCGGCGACTCGTCGAACGCGGGGTGCGTGTCGTTCAGATCTTGCATCGAGGCTGGGACCAGCATGGGCAGCTACCGAAGCTGATGAAGGGCCAGTGCATGGATGTCGATCAAGCGACCGCAGCCTTGATCAAAGACCTAAAGCAACGCGGCATGCTCGACGAAACACTGGTTGTGTTCGGCGGCGAATTTGGTCGGACGGTCTACTGCCAAGGCAAACTGACTAAAGAAAACTATGGCCGTGACCACCATCCCCGGAACTTCTGCATGTGGATGGCTGGCGGCGGAATCAAACGCGGATTCAGCTTCGGGGAAACCGATGACTTCAGCTACAACGTCACCGAGAACAGCGTGCCGCTGAATGATCTCAATTCCACTATCCTGCACTGCATGGGAATTGACGACCGCCGCTTCACCTTCCCGTTCCAAGGCCTCGACCAACGCCTTACCGGAGTTGAAGACACTCGCGTCGTCGACGAAATCCTCGCCTAATAGGGTACGCCAACCATTTCGCAATTCTGCGGCCCATTCAGAATACAATCGACTGATCCCGGAATTCGAAGAGAGAGGTCAACTGATACAATAGAGCCTACTTTGGCTTAAGCGTCGCAACCCAGACCTTCGCAACGGCTCGGTTGAGGCGCTGGACATGGGCTGTTTTGTCCGCGGTGTCTAACTTGACCAACCCGAAGAACTACAAGCCTTCTGAGGGCGGCCGATTCTGTTTCATGCCCGTTGGCAAGCTATTGAAACGCACCTCGAAGCCAGGGGTATTGTCTAGTTCTCCTGGACCGAAAGTCCCGGCGTGCAGAGGACCACCGACAAACCCGCAAAAGGGATTGAAGTCCGTCAACTACGCTCGCTCTGGTGCGTAATGCTGCTAAGCAGCGTCGTGCACTTCAGCTGTAACGAACACGATATTTTGCACTTCTTGCTGCTTGATAAATCTCAGCCGCAATGCGATCCCGTGCTCGCGGCCGAGGATAGGGCCGTCGCCGTTTGAAGATACCTCAAACTTTTCGCCGTCGCTCACGAACAAACCAAGTGGCATATCACTGCGTATGAACTTCCAAGTGGCGGTGGAATTTTTGAGCTGTCGTTTGAGCCATGCATTTTGCTGCGAGCCGAGGAACGCGGTCGCGGGTCCTTGCTCTGCTTGGCGATTTGGAGAGTTCGCTCCCCTAAAACTTCGTAGATCGAGGAATGCAGGGCCATGCGAAATCTTGCGGAAGATCCGATTGCGAACACTCGATCGCGTTGGAGTATGCTCCAAGAATACGTGACGCGCTCGCGCAGCTAGCAGCGAAGCACTCTTCACCTTGTGGCGATCGTCGCAGAGCAACTGTTCACCGAGATAACAGTTGTTGGTTGTCTCGTGATCAGCCCACCGGGCCAGCGCCAGAAATTCCAGAGCGTTTTCATCAAGCATGCTGTAGCGGAAATCAGCTCTAAACTCGTCCAAAGTTTCGGCAACTTCGCTTGTTATCTCGGTGACTAAGTTTTTTAAAGGGAACCATCATCCAGGGTGACTTCTACGGAGAACGGTCCATCTGAGTGACAAATATCTCCAGAATGGACAAAGATTTCCGTTCGCAGCAGACGCATAGTTTCGAAAGTCTTTATCCCACCGCGAGAGGCATCAATCCCCAGCCTTGTCCCGCCGTATCACCTGAATAAGCAAAGGAAACATCCTTGGCATCTTCACATGCGGGTAGTAGACGTCCAGTCACCGGCGCACCGAATCGCTCAACTTGCTCCAAGTTACGAAAGGACACACGATAGAAGAGCTTTTCCCTTGCTGGAAGGTTTCGCAAGTCAAGCTTGGCTGTGAAGTCCGATCCTGCCAAGGCACCAGGGCCATAGATGCGTTGCGTATTTCGAAAGTCTTCGCGCGGTGAATACTTGATAAACATCTTGGCCGATCGCACCGAGCCCAGATGGTCGCTCGGTTTGTGTCGACATTCCGACTTGCCGCGCAGTTCGTGAAGTTCGTGAAGTTCGGCAAAAACTTATCATCACTAGGGTTAGCGGCGAAAAAAATCCGACCTGGAAGTCGCCACATAGGCAACTGAAGAAAAAGCGGCGAGTTGCGGAACAAGCGGCGGCAGGATTCTCGAATCACAAGAATGATCCAGCTTGCACAATTGTTGGCTGATGGCGCAGCAACAGAAAGAGCTAAGGCAAGCGTTGCCTGTAGATTGCCAAAGCTCGATTGTTGCGTCTACGACTTAGTAACATCGCTGAGCCTCAGGCAAGCTTGCGAGGAGCTTGAATTTTGCAGCGAGTTGGCACCTGTCGGCAAACGCTATTTCGAAATCTTAATGGCAAATTAAACCGTTAATTGCACGACGGGCGTGTGCTGGGTAACGCCGGGCGCTGGCAAGGTGCTGGCGCCTTGGAGATAAATGTCAATAGCCCGCGCAGCTCCGCGGCCCTCATTAATTGCCCAGACCACTAGTGATTGACCACGTCGGCAGTCACCGGCCGTGAACACCTTTTCGACGTTAGTGGTGAACGCACCGTGCTGGCCTACAAAAGTCTGCCAGTTGCCACGTGGGTTCTGAGTCTCAAGACCAAGCATTTCTCCGGCCGCGAGCTCTGGTCCTACAAAGCCAGTTGCCAACAATACCAAGTCTGCTGGCCAAATTTTTTCGCTACCTTCCACTTCCGAAAAGGGAGCTTTCTCCCCAGGCTTGCCCCAGTCCACTTGAACCGTCTTCACGCCAATTAGCTTTCCGTTCTCTCCGACAAACTCCTTCGTCATAATATTGTAAGCTCGCGGATCATCGCCCCATTTGGCCTTCGCTTCCGCGTGCGAGTAATCCAAACGATAAACGCGTGGCCACTCAGGCCATGGGTTGTTGATAGCACGCTCAGCTGGTGGAACATCAAGCAACTCGAAGTTGACAACACTCTTGCAGCCATGACGCATAGAGGTCCCGATGCAGTCCGCACCGGTATCACCACCCCCAATGACGATCACATTCAAGTCCTTGGCCGAGGTGTAAGCACCATTTTCAAGCTTGGAATCAAGAAGGCTTTTTGTGTTTCGCGTAAGGAAGTCCATTGCGAAGTAAATGCCATCAAGATCACGTCCAGGACAACGCCCTGTAGGATCGAAGGGCTTCGTCGCACCCGTCGCCATCAGCAGGGCGTCGTATTCTTTCAGAAGTTCATTGGGATCGATGTATTGAATCTCATGCCCTCGCTCCTCCATGATTTGAGTCATATGGCCGGCTGCAAAGTCCTCTTTCCTGCCGACGTGAGCACAGGTCACGAACTCGATGCCTTCTTGCCGAAGCAAATAGATGCGTCGTTCTACCACGTCTTTACCGAGCTTCATCCAAGGAATCCCATACATCAGCAGTCCGCCGATGCGGTCAGCTCGCTCAAACACAGTAACTTGATGGCCAACTTTGTTCAGCTGTGCCGCAGCAGCCAAGCCAGCGGGCCCCGAACCCACGACGGCGACACGTTTGCCAGTCCGCGATTCCGGTGGCTCTGGTTTGACCCAACCCTCGGCAAAACCGCGATCGATAATCGTGTTCTCAATGTTTTTAATTGTTACAGGAGGATTCGTGATTCCGAGCACACAAGCTCCTTCGCAAGGAGCTGGGCAAGCTCGCCCAGTAAACTCTGGAAAGTTATTCGTCTTGTGCAATCGGTATAACGCCTCGCGCCAGCGACCGCGATAGACCAAATCATTCCACTCCGGAATGAGGTTGTCGATCGGACAACCTGTTGTGGATTGGCAGAAGGGAACTCCGCAGTCCATGCAGCGTGCACCCTGACTTTTCAGATGCCCTTCATCGCCTTCGGTAAAAATCTCTCCGAAGTCTTGCAAACGCTCTAGTTCGTCGCGATAAGGCAACGCCTCGCGGTCAAACTCTTTGAATCCAGTTGGCTTTCCCATGGTACTACTTGAGAGGTAAAAGATTGTTCGGGGGAATTGTGTAAAGAAAAGGTGGCTAATAGGTAGACACGTTAGACGGTCACGGCCACATCTATTCCTTCAGCTGCGCGTTGCATCAGAACGCGTTTGTAATCGGTTGGCATTATTTTAACGAACTTCGGCAATGACTCGTCCCAGTGGTCAAGCACTGCCTTGCCGACGGGAGAACCTGTAAGTTCCACATGCTGCTGAAGCATCTCGCGCAATTCGTTTTGATCTTGTTCGTCAACCAGATCTTCCAGCTCCACCGTACCGAGATTGCACTTCAGTCTGAAATCATCACGATCAGAAGCCCAAACATAGGCGATACCACCGGACATTCCGGCTGCAAAGTTTCGACCTGTTGGCCCTAACACGATCGCTCGACCGCCGGTCATGTACTCACAACCATGATCGCCGACTCCTTCGACGACGGCCCAAGCTCCACTATTGCGGACACAGAATCGTTCTGCAGCACGCCCGCGGAAGAATGCCTTTCCACTGGTTGCACCATAGAGACAAACGTTCCCAACAAGGATGTTAGCCTCGGCGGCAAAGGAACTTACCTTTGGCGGATAGACCACAATCTTCCCGCCAGACAATCCCTTGCCGACGTAGTCATTGCAATCACCTTCGACCTCGAGCGTCATTCCAGATGTAGCCCAAGCTCCAAAGCTCTGACCGGCCGACCCATCAAACTTGAGGTGAATCGTATCTTCAGGAAGGGCATCCGCACCATGCACCTTGGTGACTTCGTGGCTGAGAATCGTGCCTACCGTCCGATTGGTATTGATTATCGGTAGCTCCAGCTTCACGGGTTGAGCATCTTGAATCGCTGGCTGACATTGAGGCACGAGCTGTGTTCGATCAAGCGAGAAATCCAGACCGTGGTCTTGCTCCATGGTGCAATACTCGGCCGACTCCGGATTCAGAGCTTCGACACGTGTCAGCAACGAAGTCAGATCAATTCCGTCTGCCTTCCAGTGAGCGACTGCATCTTGTGTATCGAGCACGTCAACGCGACCGACCATCTCTTCCCAAGTGCGGAAACCGAGTTGAGCCATGAGATGGCGAGCTTCTTCGGCGACCATGAAAATGTAATTCACTACGTGCTCTGGCTTGCCAGCAAACTTCTTGCGCAAGTCAGGATCCTGCGTAGCGATGCCAACTGGGCAGGTATTCAAGTGGCACTTCCGCATCATGATGCAACCCATTGTGATAAGCGGAGCAGTTGAAAGCCCCACTTCCTCCGCGCCCAACAGAGCACCAATTACGACATCGCGTCCTGTCTTCATGCCGCCGTCGGTCTGAAGTACCACACGGCTTCGCAAGTCATTCAGCACAAGCGTCTGGTGTGTTTCGGCGATCCCCAACTCCCACGGAAGCCCGGCATGCTTGATACTTGTCAAAGGAGATGCACCGGTACCGCCTCCGTCACCCGAAATGAGGATGTGGTCCGCTTTTGCCTTTGAAACACCCGCGGCGATCGTGCCGACACCTACCTCAGAAACTAGCTTCACGCTGACTCGAGCACTTGGATTGGCATTCTTCAGATCGTGAATGAGCTGCGCCAAGTCCTCAATCGAGTAGATATCGTGGTGCGGTGGAGGACTGATTAGGCCCACGCCAGGCGTCGAGTAACGAATCTTGGCAATGTTCTCATCGACTTTGTGGCCCGGTAGTTCACCGCCTTCACCTGGCTTCGCGCCCTGAGAAATCTTGATCTGCAGTTCGTCGGCATTAGTCAAGTAGTTCGCCGTCACACCAAACCGCCCGGATGCGATCTGCTTGATTGCGGATCGCTTGGAATCACCGTTTTCAAGTGGCAAGAATCGCTGAGGATCTTCGCCACCTTCGCCAGTATTGCTCTTTCCGCCCAGTCGATTCATGGCAATTGCCAAGGTCTCGTGGGACTCCGCCGAAATCGAACCGAAGCTCATCGCCCCAGTGCAAAAACGCTTGACAATCTCCTTCGCTGACTGAACCTCTTCCAATGGTATCGGTCCGCCATTCACGTTCTCCTTGAATTTCAGCAGGCCACGGAGAGTGCAGCGACGTCGATTCTCCTCGTTGATCTCTGCAGCAAAGCGATCATAGGCGTCCAAACTGTTTGTTCGCGCCGCAACTTGCAGGTTAGAAATCCGCGTTGGCGTCCAACCATGATTCTCGCCCTCGGCTCGCCAATGATACTCACCAGGGTTCGGCAGCGTTGGCAACTGGAAGTCTTCGCGAATCGGGAAGCCAAGCGCATGACGACGCAGCGTTTCTTCGGCCAAGATCTCAAAATCAACGCCTTGCACCCTGCTGGGAGTGTTCGTAAAGCACTTGTCAATCACCTCATCCTTCAGACCAACTGCTTCAAAAATCTGGGCGCCTTTGTAAGACTGCAAAGTCGAGATACCCATCTTGGCCATGACTTTGAGCATACCCTTAGCAACGCCCTTCTTATAAGCTGCGACGACTCTGCCGTCGTCGCTGAACTCTTCGGTATCGATAATCCCATCGCGACGTGCCTGCCAGAGCGATTCGAAAGCCAGGTACGGATTGATCGCATCAATGCCGTAGCCGACTAGCAAGCAGAAGTGATGCACTTCGCGCGCTTCGCCGGACTCAAGCACCAAGCCGATTTGCGTACGCAGATTGTTGCGTACCAAGTAATGGTGCACACAGCCTGATGCTAGTAAAGCTGGCAAGGCAACTCGATCATGCGAAAGAGCGCGATCGGAAAGAACAGCCAAGCTGAAGCCGTCACGTATCGCTTGCTCGGCTTCAGAACAAATCCGATCCAGAGCGGCGAGCATACCTTCCTTGCCAGAGGAACGGTCGAAAGTGATATCGATCTCCTTCGATTTCCAACTACGATGGTCCATTTGCTTGAGCGCGGCGAGCTCTTCATTGGACAGAATTGGGTGGGAAATCAATAAGCGATGGCAGTGTTCGGGACTACTCGTAAGAAGATTCTTTTCAGGACCGATATAGCACTCCAGCGACATGATGATCTCTTCGCGAATGGAATCGATCGCCGGATTTGTCACCTGTGCAAATAGTTGCTTGAAGTAGTCGTACAACATCCGCGGCTTGTCACTCAGGCAAGCCAAAGCACTGTCGTTACCCATCGAGCCGACTGGATCTCTCTTGTCGCGAATCAGCGGCATAAGCATGAACTGCATGGTCTCGGTGGTGAAACCCGAGGCCTGCATGCGAGCAAGCAAGGTATCAGGATCGAAGCCATGCGACTCCGACGCACTTGGCAGATCAGACAAGTGAATACGTTGTTCATTTAGCCAGCCACGGTAGTTTTGCTTGTCGGCGAAAGTTTGCTTGAGCTCTTCGTCTGGAATCAAACGCCCTTGTTCGAAGTCCACCAGGAACATCTGGCCTGGCTGCAAACGACCTTTGGCTTTGACATTGGCTGGATCAACCGGAAGTGCCCCCACTTCGCTGGCCATGATCACTCGGTCGTCATGCGTCAGATAGTAACGGCTCGGACGTAGACCATTGCGATCAAGCACTGCACCAATGTATTTTCCATCTGTAAAACTAATCGAGGCCGGGCCGTCCCAAGGCTCCATCATGCAAGATTGATATTCGTAAAATGCCCGCTTGTTCTCAGGCATCGTATCGTGCTTTTGCCAAGCCTCAGGCACCATCATCATGACGGCTTCCTGCAAACTGCGGCCATTCATCAGCAGAAACTCCAGGGCATTATCGAAAGTCCCAGAGTCGCTGCAATCTGGCTCAATCACTGGAAACAACTTCTCCAAATCATCACCGAACAACTCGCCTTCCATCGTGCCTTCGCGGGCGGTCATCCAGTTCTTGTTTCCGCGCAGGGTATTGATCTCACCGTTGTGGCTCATGAAGCGAAATGGCTGCGCTCGATCCCAGCTTGGAAATGTATTCGTGCTAAAACGCGAGTGGACCATGGCCAGGTGCGTTTTGTAGTCTGGATCTTGCAGGTCAGGATAGTACGGCACAACCTGGGCGGTCGTTAGCATCCCTTTGTAAATGATGACTTTCGTGGACAGGCTACAGATGTAGAACAACTTGCGCTGGGTGAGACTTTCGTCCGTACGCAGCAAGTGCGAACTGCGCTTGCGAATGGAGTACAACTTGCGTTCGAACTCTTCGCCTTCGCAGCCTTCGCCTGCCGCGACAATTAGCATTTCAATGAAGGGCTCGGCTTTGCGCGCGGCTGGACCAATGTTGGCTTCTTCGGTAGCTTGAGGCACGTCGCGCCAACCGACCAATTGCTGACCGCATTCCTCGACGAGCGCGCCTACCGCTGCCTTGCATTTCTCGCGTTCACCCGGATCCTTTGGCAGAAATACAATTCCCGCGCCAAACTGACCTGGCGCCGGCAGATCGGCCCCAAGTTCTTCCTTGGCGACTTTGGTAATAAACTCATGCGGCAAGGCAGTGAGCATCCCCGCGCCGTCACCCGTGTTGTCTTCGCAGCCGCAGCCACCACGGTGCTCCATGGCCATCAACAAAACGTGTGCATCTCGGATATTCTCATGGCAAGCCTGGCCTTTGATGTGAGCGACAAAGCCCACACCGCAGGAATCATGCTCGAATTCCGGGCTATAGAGTCCTTGCTTCTCCGGCAAATATGGTTGATTCATCTTTTTCCCTACCATTCATCTCTACTTCGTTTTCTTTATCAATTATTTTCATCTAAGTGTTTCGATCGGAATCCAGCCCTACACGGCCGGATGCTTAAGCGGTTCAGCCGGCTAGATGCGGCCCCGACTCAATCGACTTCGCCAACGCAGATTGGCTGCTGCGAGCGATCAGATCCATCACTTCGCGAGCCGTCCTGCTTAGCGGCTCGTGTTTTCTCTGTACGATGCCCAGCGGCCGAGTCATCGATATCCAGGGACATTCCAGCTCGACGACGTTGCGTTTTTCGATTTCCTCTTGGACTGACGGCCGAGGCAGGAAGGCCACCGCTGCGTTGACTTCCATCGCATGCCGCACGGAATCGATGTTGTCCAACTCGGCCGCAATCTGCATCGTGACCCCCAATTGGCGGAGGTAACGGTCGATCTCGTGCCGTATCCTCAGATTGGGGGCAAAGGCAACCAGCGACTGGGAGGACAACTGAGAAATGGAAACTGGCCCGGCCCCGACGAGTGGATGGTCAGGAGTAGCTGCCAGAATCATCTGCTCCTCCCGCCATTCTATGGTCGTGAAACCCTTCTGTGCGCGAGGGTAACTGACTAAACCGAAATCCACGCTCCCCTGTTCGACCAATCGATACACCTCATCAGGGTGTCCAAATTGAAACCGAACTTGAGCCTTGGGAAACTCTGCACTAACCGCCTTTTTAATGTCCGGCAGGTAACTTAGCCCAACGGAATAGATGGATCCGATCGCAATTCGGCCTTCCACCTCGTGTCCAATCGCCCGAACTTCGTCCGCCAAAGAATCAAACTGCCGCAACATTTTCAGGCAGCCCTGATGAAAAACCCTGCCCTCTGTAGTAAGCACAAAAGGCCTTTTACGGCGGTCAATCAGCTTCACCTGCAAATATTCTTCCAGCTGCTGAACGGCCTGGCTAGCGCCGCT
This sequence comes from Aureliella sp., assembly GCA_963691875.1. GTDB lineage: Bacteria > Planctomycetota > Planctomycetia > Pirellulales > Pirellulaceae > Aureliella. Next base: position 4,657,738 of record OY829846.1, on the reverse strand, counting down.
CTGAGTCATCGAATTGTCTTCAGCAGCTTTCGAAAAGCTGTGTCGAGCGACAACATCACAAAAGACTCGTAGATTCCGCAGCTGCATCGTAGAACTTTCCCGAATCACCACCTTTATCAGATTTACTAATGCAAGGAAGGGCCTGCATTAGCGGGGGTGGATCTAGAAATGTACGCGTGCAGCTATAACACGTCAATGATCAAATCAATGAAGTATGCGCGAACTGCCTGGAAACAGTAGAACACTGCTTCAAAATGAGACATCAACCACCAGAATTACCCCACCGCGAGGGGAGGCTGAAGGAGTAGAGTAGGACAACTGCTCCAGAGAAAATCAGACTCCACGGCATCCACTCGGGGGGATCAACTTTGCGTCCGCCCTTGGCCACTTCGACGGTCTGCGACTCCTGCATCCAGCCCCCGTCTACTTTCACTTGCTCCACTTTTGCTTTCCCCAACGTCGCGCTGTCAATGAACATGCATTCGATGCCAACGATCAGCAACATGATTCCTACGGCGAAAAAGAAAGCTCGAAACATGCTCGTTCGACCTGATAAGAAAATGGGAGAAACATTGGCTCCGACCTAGGAACCATTCTTTGAATCGTCTAGATCCGCAGGTCCTTCTTGTGCCGAAGTCAAAATGCACTTGTGAATCCCTTCATGCACCATCCATCTAAGCCGTAAATCCGTATAAATCCGGTAGTAGCGGTTGTTCGTCTGCGTTGGCAAATGCCATGTCACTAGCCCAGGAATTGCTACGAGGAACTCGGGCCGAAAACCTACCGACGACAAGGCGGGTTCGAATGGGCTTTTGTGAAGCGTAGAAGTATGCTTTCTTTGCACGCTCTTGGCGTCATCATTCGTCAACCAAGGCGTCAATTCGATCCTCACTTTCTTACCTGCGGCAGGATCAACCTACCGCCATCAAACGCTGGTTTTGCCCCCCATTTTCCCGCAATGACGTAAATCATTCGCGATGCTGAAAGTGCGTACCCTATTCATTAATCGGACGCTCGGTTGTGATGGCGATAAATTAGATTGGTCGCCCCGCGACTGTCAGGTTGAGACGTTTTCAAAGTTTGAGCCCTGTGAATCGACAGGTTAAAAATTCGAACACGGAAAACCGGTGATGGTATTTCACAAGCAACGCAAGTCATTGGCACCTGCTTCGTCGCATAAATGCCCTGAGATCCTGAGCTATCTAGATTGCGACCCCGTTCTAAAATTTGAAGAATCGAGTTGGGCTTGGTCCGCCGCCTTGCCACACTATGGCGATCGGATCTCGGCTAGGACTCTCACCGCGAGATTGTCTCGAAGGCATCACCAGTGCAGCTACACGCAACAAAAACCCAACAAGAATTCTTCTAGAACACTTCTACCACGGGAAGTTCAATCAGCTACTTTGGTATCGCTTCAAGAAGCACTCATATGTATCGGAGCGTTCCCACCGAGGACCTAAATGATTGCGCAGCGGATCGCCTTGAATATTCCATCACGGATGCTCGAACGTCGACGTGAGACAAGCGGGCCCCAGCGGCCCACGAGTCTACCAAAGCCCCATTTTTCTTGAATTTCAGCACAAGATGTACGAGATCCTAAGCTGTAACACTCCCGAGGATTGCGCAGAAGAGCTCTGAAGGAAGGCTCACCTGCCTTGAGCGAGCCGCAAAAGCAAACACGACCTACTCGATGACTTCCAAAGTCTCCTTAGAATCAATCAGCTCGTCGATTCCGTAGTAGGACATCGAGCTGTTTCCAACGTTGATCCAGATCAACTTCGGCAAGGTTTTAAGAACAGGCGCAGCGTCGTCATCTATACGAGTGCCTGCAATGTTGAGCTTCGTCAAGTTCTTAAAACCGGCCAACACCTTCACCGTTTTGTTCGAGATCTTGGTGGCTTCCAAATTCAGGTTCTCCAACTTCGACAATCCGCTGATCGCTTCGAGCGAGGCGTCATCGAACTTGGTTTCCCAAAGGTGGAGTTCTTTGAGTTCTTTGAGGGTGCCTAGCTTCTGAAAGCCCTCACTGCTGACTAGCCGGCATTCGTTGAGCTCAAGGTAGGTTACAGCTGGCATGCCAGCAATCACTTCCATCGCATCATCTCCAACAGAGGTATCCCGTAGCTCCAAACGCGACAGTTTCTTCGCGCCGGCAAACTCCTTCATTCCTTCGCCCGTGACGTCGCAATAGCGGATTCGAAGTCGCTTCAGATTCGGCAAGCCGGCGAGGTACTTCATACCCGCATCAGTCACGAGTGCGTTATCAAGCTGGATCTGTTCGATCGATTTGATCTTACCGAGAACTTCCAAGCCTTCGTCTGTGATTCCAATTGTATTTAGATTCAAGGACCGCAGTTTTTTCAGTCCTTCGATCTTCTTGAGGCCAGGAGTCGTGATTTTTGCACGCTCGAGCTGCAGGTCGACCAGATTACTCATCTGACCGATCGCCCCCATACCATCATCGGTGATGTTGGAGTTTCGTAGGTCGAGTGCTCGAAGCTTCTTGGCCGAAACCAAACTGCTGAGCCCTGCGTCTGAAACGCTTGTCAGCCGAAGAGAAAGAATCTCGAGGTTTTGGAGTTTTCCAACTGACTCCAAAGCAACATCGGAGATCTGTGATCCCTCTAGATCCAGTTTCTTGATCTCCTGAAGCGACTCAAGTGCAGTGAAACCCATATCCTTGATTCCACTCCCAGAAAGCTTCAATGAGCTGATTTTGGGCAGCTTTCCCAGCAGCTCGATCAGCTCGCCAGACTCCTCACGACGATCAACGCTGACTTCGATTACGTCACCAGCTGAACTCTTTGTAAGTGCAAATCCAGCTTCCGTCAGTAAACGGATGGCTTCTGGGTCATCCTTCTTGGGTTCAGGCTTCGGCTCAGGTTTTATTTCTGGTGCGGTTGGAGTTGGATCTACATCCACTTCAGCCTTCGGTTCCTGCGGTGATTTGACTCCCTTGGGCTCATCTGCCTCCTTCGCAGCCGGATCTCGAGAAAAAGTAGGTTCCTTTGGCCCAAGGTTGTTGTCAACGCTTGCCGCTAGTTCTGGCACATCGTCGTAGTTGGTTTGGTTACAGCCGCTTAGTAGCGTCACTCCACCCGAAAGCAGGAGAGTTAAGGCCAAGTGAGATTGCCGAACTGAGAGAAGGTAAGAAGGAGACCGCACGTGTTACTCCGAGCGAAGATCTGGTGGTCAAGAAATAAAGACTTGGCAGAAGGTGCCAGGTCCGAATTGAGGTGGGAAACAACGACTCTAGGGTACTCGAACCTACGCGATTCGCCAAAAGGGTAGCCGTTTTCTTGGGTATCTGGCCTCCACTCCAACTCTACCATCTCCTAGAGAATATGCAGTTTTTCGTGCGCAGCCAGCGACGAGAAAGCAGCGAAGCACCGAATGTAGTTTTGGCTGCCTACTGCCCACGCTAGCAGGAACCGAACCACAAAGACTGTTTTAGGGCGGGATTCTACGTATACTATTAGACTTCAATCGCGGCCCGTGCCGCTTGCATCCCAACATTCCCCATTGCCTCCTCCATTCCAACCTACAGAGGTTCCAATGTCACAAAGAAAAAATCGTCGTCAATTTGTAGGCCAGTCGGCTGCCATCGGAGCAGGTGTCTGGGCAGGCACCGGCCTCCAGCCGAAACTCAAAGCCTCTCCGCTCCAGTCGTTGGCAGCAGCTTGCGTCGGAGTCGGTGGTAAGGGTGGTAGCGACACCAGCCATATCGGTGGTCAAGAAGTTGCAATCGCAGGCTTGTGCGACGTCGATAAGCTGACACTGACCAAGAAGGGACGCGAGTTCCCCGACGCAAAACAGTACACAGACTACCGCGAAATGATCGAAGCCTTGGGCGACAAGGTCGATATCGTCACGGTCAGCACGCCTGACCACACTCATGCTGCGGCAGCCATGATGGCGATGAATCGCAAGAAGCACGTTTACTGCCAAAAACCACTGACCTGGTCCATCAAGGAAGCTCGCATGCTTCGCGAGACTGCAGCCAAGATGGGCGTTGTCACACAGATGGGCAATCAGGGCACCAGCGAAAATGGTCTTCGCACGGCGGTGGAACTGATTCAGTCTGGTGGGATTGGTGAAGTCAAAGAAGTTCATGTTTGGACGAACCGTCCGATTTGGCCACAAGGTGCTGGACGTCCAGCAGGCTCGGATCCAATTCCAGAGACATTGGATTGGGAGTCTTGGATCGGCCCTGCTCCAATGCGTCCTTACGTTAAGGATGCGTACCACCGCTTTAACTGGCGTGGTTGGATAGACTTCGGCACCGGTGCATTGGGTGACATGGCTTGCCACACCACCAACATGCCAGTGATGGCTCTAAAGCTTTGGGATCCAACGTCGGTGACCGCGGTAGCCAACTCGGGCATTGTCGACAACGAGCAATTCCCATCGACTTCCACTCTAAAGTTTGAGTTCCCCGAGCGAGAAGGCTTGGCTGCAACTGATTTCTATTGGTACGACGGAGGCAACTTGCCACCAGATGAAATCCTGGAACAACTGCCAGAGCGCTTCCAGCAAAGAATCGCTGACCAGAAGGCTGGTAAGCTTCGCCGCAAGACTAGCGGTGCGGTTGTCGTGGGCTCCGAAGGCACCATCTTCTCGCCTGACGACTACGGTGCACGCTTCGATTTCATCCGCAACGGTGAAGTCACTAAGGACTATAAACTGCCAGAGCAAAGCATTCCGCGTATTCCATACGAAGGCAGCAACGACGAGCGTCAGAAGTGGGAATTCGTCAAGTCGATCACTGGCGAATACAAGACCGGCACGATGTCTAACTTTGGCTACGCTGGCCGTCTGACTGAAACCATGCTCGTCGGTATCCTGGCCCTTCGTGGAGAAGTCGGCAAGCGCTACGAGTGGGACGCCAAGAACTTGAAGTGCACCAACGACGAATCAGTCAACAAATTCGTACACCGCGAGTATCGCGAAGGCTGGTCACTCGAAATGTAGTCGCATGGGCACCTGGCCCGTCCCAAAATAACGAAAGGCAGCCTCCGGGCTGCCTTTTTTCGTCTCCCTCGGGCATTCCTTTCCTCGGCGTTCTACCTACCTTTCCAACAAACAAACCACCATCGCTTGCATAATTTTGCCTTGGCCAATCTCGCCGGATTTCTCGCCAGTCTTTCCCTTCAGCCCAACTTGCTCAGACGCAATTCCCAGGATCTCAGCAATGCGAGCACAGATCGCCTCCCTGTGCGGCGACAGCTTCGGGCGCTCTGCCAGAACCACACAATCAAGATTGGCCACACTCCAGCCCGCTTGCTTCACTTTCTCGAAAGCCAGGCTCAGCATCTCCGCGGAGTCCCTGCCTTTGTTCTCCTCCGCAGTGTCTGGAAACAGTTGGCCGATGTCGCCCAAGTTGGCCGCGCCTAACAAACTGTCAGTAATGGCATGCAGCAAAACATCAGCATCGCTGTGTCCGTCCAAGTGAAAATCAAACTCAATCTTCACGCCCCCGAGCAGCAGCGGCCCGCCTGCAGTCAAGCGGTGCGTATCGTGCCCTAATCCGATTCTCATCACCATGCTTTGTTTCCTGTTTCCCTCTGAACCAATCTTTTGCTCCCGCTCTGCTCGAGAGTCGCCTTGCGTGCTGGTCCAATTTAGCCGGGGATCTATAATCCTGCTGATATGGCCATCATCGAAATCTCTGAACTCTCCAAATCCTATCGCGTTTATCAGAAGCAAGAAGGATTGCGCGCCGCGATCCAAGGACTTTGGAAACGTGAATATCGCAATGTCGACGCCGTCAAGTCAATTGATCTGAAGGTCGAACAAGGCGAATTTGTCGCCTTTCTTGGCCCCAACGGCGCCGGCAAGACCACGACACTCAAGCTTCTTTCAGGTGTTATCTATCCTACCAGTGGTAATGCAACCGTCATGGGGCATGTCCCCTGGGAACGCAACAACGACTATCGCCGGCGTTTCGCTCTAGTCATGGGGCAGAAAAACCAACTCTGGTGGGACTTGCCTGCCCAAGAGTCCTTTCGCCTGCACCAGCAAATCTATCAAATCGAGAAGAACGAATTTGAGCGTTCGCTCGACGAGCTTTCTGACCTGCTTTCTGTTCGCGAGCTGCTGGGCCGCCCCGTCCGAGAACTTTCGCTCGGCGAACGCATGAAGATGGAGTTGATCGCTGCCCTGCTCCATTCTCCAGAGGTTCTCTTCTTGGACGAGCCCACGATTGGACTGGACGTAATCGCTCAGCACAACATCCAGCAATTCCTGAAGTATTATCAGGCCGAGCGGAAGATCACGATCTTGCTCACCAGTCACTACATGAAAGACATTGCCGCGTTGTGCAAACGCGTAGTGGTGATCACAGACGGACAGATCCAATTCGACGGCTCACTGGACGACATCATCGAGAGCTTCAGTGGACAAAGAATCCTCCGACTGCAACTTGCTGAAGGACAATCGGCTGACGGCCTCGAGCGATTCGCAGCAGTCGAATCCATTGAATTGCCACGTGTCACACTTCGCTGCCCGCGTGCCGATGCAACAAAAAGCCTCGGAGAGATCTTGCAGCATTATCAAGTCGACGACATTTCCGTTGAAGATCCGCCGCTGGAAGAAGTAATCGCGAAGTTGTACACGGATCCCCCCGAGAAGGCAGAGTAGCGAAATGCAGGCAATGCAGATCACAACTCGAGTTGCATGCTGGTGGATGATCTTCCGCACCGCGCTCGAGGAACGCTTGGCTTACCGTGGTGACTTTGCGGTCGGCACGCTAATGCGATTTCTGCCTATCGTCACTCAGATTTTTCTTTGGTGGGCTGTGTTCGAATCCGTTGGTGGCGGCAACGCAGAAGAAGGTAAGCTAGTCGGTTACACCTTCCGCAACATGGTTGCCTATTATCTGCTATCCATGCTCGGTCGAGCCTTCTCCAGTATGCCAGGCTTGGCCTCGAACACAGCGAAACAAATCCGCGAAGGCGAGATCAAGAAGTATCTGGTGCAACCGATCGACATGATCGGATTCATGCTGCTAGGTCGCTTGGCTCACAAGGTCGCTTACTACACGATCGCTACCCTCCCCTTTGCTCTCGTGTTTTTCCTCTGCCGCAGCTACTTCGATGGCTGGCCGACACCTGAAACGACGGTCGCCTTTGCGATCTCGCTAGTTCTTGCCTTCCTGCTAGGTTTTTTTCTAGATCTTTGCATTGGCCTAATCGGATTTTGGTTTTTGGAAGTCAGCTCTCTCCTGTTCGTCTACATGCTGCTGAACTTCTTCCTCTCCGGACACATGTTTCCACTCGACTTGCTGCCAAGTCCATGGGCGACGATCGTTGACTACTTACCATTTCGGTATCTGGCTTATTTTCCGGCCGCGATTTTCTTAGGCAAGGTAGATCCTGATCGACTGTGGATTGAGATCGGTATCGAATTCCTGTGGTTACTTGTGATGATCGCCATCGCCCGGTTCCTCTATGCTCGCGGCGTCCGTCGCTACAGCGGATATGGAGGTTGATATGGCCATCGTCGATACGAAAAACAGTGCAAAGCCGAGCAAAGACAAACCCAAACACCCAAGCTATCTCGGCGTCTATCTGACTTTTGCGCGCAACTCGCTAGTTCGGGACATGATGTTTCGGACCAACTTCATCCTGGAAGCAATTTCCAGTTTGGCTTGGTCATTCATGAACATCGGCTTCTACTGGATCATCTTCGAGCACGCCTCCTCCATCGGCCAACAGACTGGCTGGGGCAAGTACGAATTTTTCGTCTTCATGGGTACGACTTGGATTATCAACTCGATCGTTCAGGCGTTTTTCATGCCCAATTCCGAAGAGTTCAGCGAGTTGATCCGTACTGGTGGATTGGACTTTGCAATGCTCAAGCCGATCGACACACAGTTCTTGATTTCCTTTCGCAAAGTCAGCTGGTCCAGCCTATCCAACTTGGTGCTCGGTTTTGTGCTTTTAGGCATTAGCCTCAGCCAACTCATGCAACGCCCTGAGAATCCCTGGCAGTTCGAAATCTCGATGCTGGTGCTCTATCCGCTCTATATCTTCTGCGGTGTTTCGATTCTTTACAGTCTAATGATATGTTTAGCCGCAACGAGCGTTTGGCTAGGCCGGAACCAGACTTTGTACGACTTTTGGTTCTACATCACGAACTTCTCGCGTTATCCGATGGAGATTTACGCGCGAGGCTGGGGTTTCCCACTTTGGCTCATCTTCACCTTCGTGATTCCCGTGCTTGTCGTTGTGAATGTACCAGCCCGATTATTGGCTCAGCCCTTAACACCTCGAGCGAGCTGGGAATGGCCACTCGCGGGCTTCACGTTGTTGGCGGCGGCTGTTTCCATTCTCGTCAGCCGCTGGGTCTTCAAGACGGCTCTCGGAGCCTATCGCAGCGCTAGCAGTTAGAACCTGCCAGCCTCATGTAGCCTGCCAACGAGCGCGGCCGACAGTACATCAACCTACGCTCTGAGATCTTGGCGCAGTTGATTGCGCCGTCCAAGCAGCTGTGGATTAACGCTCTCAGATTTCAAGTCTTCCCGCATTTCTTCGTCGGTCATCATGAGCGAGCGTTCGAAATACCACCATTGATAAGCGTATTCGAGCAACCCTAGCGCGATAAGTGCACCGGCAACTTTAAAGCCACATATGAGTAGCATCTGCCCCAACAGACCTGTCATCGATACTGTGCTCAAAGAGGACGCCATCAGAACCTTGTGCGCGTTAGCCCAAAGGTCCGAACCGATGATGCAAACCAGCACCGCGATCTTGAGCAATCCAAAACTAACCTTGGGAATACCGCCTCCGCTAGCTAGCTTACGCGCACCTCGTGCCCAACTAAGCCGGCCTGGATCGAAGGTGACGCGTCCAGGCATGACTTGAAAGCCCGACTGAAACCATTGATAAATGACTGCCGAGATAACAACAGAAGCTAACATCGGGAGAACCAAGATGAGACCGCTAAGCAGCAGGGCTTGAAAGCTCCCCACAAGCTCCGCCTTTGCCACAAGGCGCCCCTCCAACGCCTGCGACAGAAGACTCTGGAGCTCTGCGAACATATGCGGCCCCGTAAACCAAAGTATGCTCATCGCAACGAGCAGCAAGATCGCGTTGGCAAGATCTTCACTACGCGCATAGCGCCCTTGTTCGCGTGCCTTCTTGCGATGCCGCGGAGTAGGATTGTGTTTGCGTTCAGAGTCCGTCACGTCGCTCGTCCTTAGTTACCAACTTGGCCGTAGTTCTGAAGCCAGGTCGCCAACTCATGCTGATACGTCCAGCTAACTCCACCGAGGGTGAACAGCAGTGCAAACAGTAGCACCAACACGTTGGCGTTGAAGCCAACGGATAACACATTGATTTGCGGAAGGCTGCGCGCGATCATACCAATGAATAGATTCGAAATCAGCAGAGCCATTCCAACAGGAACCGCCAACCGCAGCCCCAACGAAAGACTCTCGCCTACTGCGATTTGTAAACTCTGCACCCAAGTTGCATCGAAACAGCACTGCCCAACTGGAAACTGCTGAAAACTGTCCAGACAGCTTTGCATCCACCAGCGATGGCCACCACATGTCAGCAAGACCACGAGTGCAATCCACACAAACAATTGTGTCAAAGCTGGTAACTGAGCCGAATCCGACGATGCTCCACTTGCCGAGCCATCCAGTCCTGACAGCTGACTCACGATTTGGCCGGTTAGCTGCATCGCATACAAACTCAACATGAAGACGCTGCCAAGTAGCGAGCCAAACAGCACTTCGCCAACGAGCGCGGCTGACGTTTCTCCGCTAGTTGTGGGCAGAGACGCAATTTGCAGTGATGAAGGAAGCAGTAAAAAACTCAACATAGCCGCCAGTAGAAAACGCAACTTTCGCGGCACAGCCTGCGAATGCAGTGGCGGAGCTAACATGGTCACCGGAAGCAAACGCAACATGATGCAAGCAAATACCCAAGCTGGCTTCTGCATCAAGAACTTTGGTAGCGCGAGCCATAGCTCAGATTCCATCCTGCGTCGCCCCCACTCGCTAATTTCGAATCACAGTTGGAATTTGCTCATAGGTCGACTTGGTGTACTCCACCATCCGCTCTGCGATCCATGGCAAGCAGACGACCAAAGCAATCACCATCGCAATGATCTTGGGGACGGCGCTGACTGTCTGATCTTGAATCTGTGTGATGGCCTGAAACAGACTCACTAGCACACCCACGATCAAGCCGACAAGTAGTAAGGGCAAACCGATAGCGATCGCCAGCAAGATCGCCGAGCGCAGAAAATCCATTGCTTCCGCCGTACTCATCGCCACCCTTTCTTTCCTAGGTGATTGTTCCGAAACTCTTGAGCAACATCACCACAACGAGATGCCAGCCGTCAACCAATACGAACAGTAGCAACTTGAATGGCAGAGAAATCATCGCTGGTGGAAGCATCATCATGCCCATTGAGATCGTGACCGATGCAACGATCAAATCGATGATCATGAATGGCATGAAGATCATAAAGCCCATCAAGAAGGCAGTCTTCAGTTCACTCAACATGAAGGCGGGTAACAGTACGTGCAGCGGAACATCGTCTTCGTACTCGACCGTGCTTTCTCCGTTGTGGTAGCTGTAGAAAAGATAGATATCGTCCTGATTGCCCGCCGCGAATATCTGCTGAAACATAAACTCGCGGATCGGCTGCACGCCGGCTTGCCAAGCTTGCTCGGCACTCATCTCTGAGCCCTCGGCCGTATAAGGCTGGATCGAATCGGTGTAGACTCGATTCCACACAGGAGCCATCACAAACAAAGTGATGAAAATCGCGATCGACGTGACGACTTGATTTGGAGGAAGCTGGCCGGTGCCGAGTGCTTGGCGCAAGAGCCCCACCACCACGACGACGCGCACATAACACGTTGTCATAAGTAGAATCGCCGGAGCTAAACTGAGCACCGACACCATGAGCAGTGCCTGCAAGCTGGCAACAAGCGACTTGCGAGACAACATGTTCTGTGCTGGGTTGCTGGCCGTCTCATCAGTCGTCATTTCGCTGACACCCTGACTGTACCCCGGTCGCGCCTGCTCGGCTCCTAGAGACTTTAAACCATCTAGGAGCTGTCCAAGTGCTTGCGGGTTATCGTTGGTCTGCGCTTCTGGGGGCGCGACTCGCGGAGGATTGGATTCGATCGACGCACCAAAGTTAACTTGAGCCGAAGCATAGGCGCAAAAGAACGCGGCGATAAGCGGAACAAGAAAAAGGTACCTGCGACGAAGCACGACTTACGCTCCTTGCTCAAAAAAGCCGGGCTTGGAGGGTCGAGACTCTTTGTTGCTTCGATTCCCCGGTCCAGCTAGTAGGCCAGTCGCAAATTGTTTGATTTGCTTAAGACCGGAAGCTGTTTGCGAGGTATTAGAATAGCCGACACTCTCCTGCTTCACTGCACCGCATTCGGACAGCATACTTTGTACCTGCGCCGGTTCAGAAACCTCACTTAAGACTCGCATCTCACCTTGATGCAAACTTGCCAGCACCAGCTTGGGACCGAATTGAACGAGTAACATCTGGTGCTTGGGACCAACGTTCGTTCGACCAAGCACTTGGAGAACTTCGTTTGGCAATGATTGGTTGCCACCGACACCAGTTCGACGCAGCACCCATGCGAGGCCCAGGAACAAGCCAACGACGACAGAAAGGCTCGAAAAAACCGATAGCAGTGTTCCGAGAGTCATGCTGCCCGACTCTGCTTCTTTCTGTTCGCTACTGGGAGGAGGCAGTGGCGTCCGGGATTGTTTCACCTCCAAGCTCGCTGACATGGCAGAGGCGGAGCTCGCTTGGCCATTGAGTGCATGCATCTGGCTAGCTGCTGGCTGAGGCGTCGTGGCCGTGTTCGGGTGTGATGCTTGAACCACCTTTGTAGGCGGCCGAGTGTTCACCCAAGTGGGTTCAGCCGTCGCGAAATGCAATGACTGCTGCACACCGGATAAATCAGAATTGGGATATGGTGGTAGCTTTTGGCCGTAAGCCGCCTGGCAATGAACCAACAAAAAACTCAAGAACACGCCGACCGAGGTAAAGAGATTGATTCGATCTGCACCTAACGGGCAAGACGCTGGCCGCCAGTTTCCTGCTGAGCGGAAAGGCGCTCGCCGGCGGTTCGATGACTTGACATCTAACCTAGGCTGCATGACCGTGCTCCATACCTTCATTCTCCTCTGCCACAGTACCCAGCAATGATTCTTGAATGCCGCCATCCATTAGCTCTGTCACGCGAACGCAAAACTGTTCATTCAAAACCATGACCTCTCCCAGCGCGACCAGTTGCTCGTCAGCGTACAGTCGAACGGGCTCAGTGATTGCGGCGTCCAAGGGCACGACCGAACCGCGACGGAGCTTCATGATCTGGGCTAGACTAAGCTGAGTCACTCCTAGTTCGACGCGCAGATCTAACTCGACGTCTGCTAAGTGATCTATGCCGGAATCAGGCGTCGCTGCTCCATCGAGTTCACTGAGCTGAAACGGCTTGAGGGACGCGGGCGCTCGCGAAACGCCAGCCGAGTCTTCTGCCTCTGGCAGCTGCGTTTCAAATTGTTCCGCTTTCCCATTCATGAGTTTTCCATCACGACTTTCGTCGCCCCGAATTCGCTATCTCATTTCTCGGCGGAGTCTTCAACCCGCCGTCCTGCGAGAATCCCGAAAAGCTTGTCTCAAAAAGAGCTAAATGGGATCAAGCCCATCACACGCTTTTCGAGAGATTGACTCAAGTTTGCTGAGTCAGAAGCCGGGCTGAGCGGAGAAGAAGTGCTAGCAAAGACAGCTCGGATAGCCTGTCCCGGTCAGTCGGAAGTAAGGAGGCCGAAGAGTCTTGCAGCTTTCTACAGATTCGTTTGGCAAGTAAAGCCGTCTTCGCATTCAGGAGAATATCACCACCTCGCCATCCAGCTCAAGTTCTGCGATCACCTGATGGTGGCCGAGGCGCTCAGAATGTTTCTCAATTTGGTTCGTGCTGATCTTGATTGGCTCGCCGCAAGCAAAGCTCCTGCGCTCATGATGTCCCACGAAGCGACAGGGCAAATCAGATTTTCAATCTGTGAGCCGACAGCGTTAGCCGCGGGACAGTTTTCTTGGTTCAGCCCGACGCTAGCGCGTACGGATCGCTTCGCCAAGGTGACGCACTAATTGGCCCGGGACGCAGTGGGATTCGCCAGGATTCCTAGTAGCGACTTCGGATCAAAATTATAGCGGAATCCACTACGACGCAATGTGGCAAAAGTCTTGATGACTCGCGCTAGGAGAAAGGGTTCGAAATGGCCTAAGAGTTTTCGAACATGTGCGCGAAACTGTTGTATCGGCGAGGATCAATGCGGTTGTCAGCGACGGCTTCCAGCACGGCACAGTCGACTTCGTGAGTATGAGTACAATCGGGAAAACGGCAGTGACTCACATAAGGCCGAATGTCTCGGAACAACCCGGCCATTTCCTCCTTCGCCACATCCCAGAGTTCCAGCTGACGAATCCCAGGTGTATCCATCAGATAACCGCCTGCTTCCAAAGGAATCAACTCCGCCGTCGTCGTAGTGTGCTTGCCTTTACGATTGTCGCTGCTGATTGGCTGGACGCGAAGACCAAGGCCATCTTGAATTGCATTCAGCAAAGAACTCTTGCCAACACCACTCTGACCAGTAAAAACACTTTGCCGCCCAGCAACGAGCTGCTTCAGCTGGGCGATGCCGATCCCTTGTTCCGCACTGGTCATCACGACTTGGTAACCAAGCTGAGCATAGACACCAACGAGCGGCATCAGCTCGGCTGGCTCCACCAAGTCAACCTTGTTGATAAGAATCACTGGCTCCAAACTGGCTTGCTCAGCCGTAACCAGAAAACGATCAATCAAATGTGGCTTGAGATCCGGGTCAGCCGCGCTGGCCACGATGAACACATAGTCGACGTTGCTGACCAAGATATGACGCTTGCCGCGACTCGTTCGACTGAGCACTCCGTGTCGCTGGCCAATGCTCAGGATGATGCCCTGATCTTCGCCTTCTGGCCGAAACGTGACGATATCACCTGCGGCGACCACATGCCGCTGATCGGTCGAGAGCGACTTGAGAAGTTGCCGTACCGCGCATCGATACTCTTGACCTTCTTTGGTTCGCACCACGCAATTCAAGCCGTGTACACGAAGCACTCGTCCGCTAATTAGGCCTTTGTCAGCCAGATCCATCTCAACGCCGAGACCATCAGAATCATCATCGACATTGCCGACAATGGTGCGTCGACGCGTCAATTCGCCTTTGCCACTAACACGTTCGTGAGAGGGCAAGTCAACGTCTTCATCGACTTGTTGATATTGGCGAGTCAGATCGCTGGTGCGAACACGACCTTGATGTCGTTTCTTAAACTCAGTTCGAATCTTCTGTCGATTCTTTTTCTTCGCCATCAGCGGTGGAGCAGTTTCATTGGTTTAACTCCCAGCCGGAGGCACCGGCTTTCCATGTACCTATCTACCTGCTGTAACATCGCTGCTCGTTGCGGCCTACGCGCGTGCGAAAAGGGAGCCTAGTGATCGTTGCTCTCTTCTGCAATGTCAACAGAAGAAGCTACGACCTCAGGGCTGGAATCAGCAGACGTCTCCGAGCTACCTTCGATCGCTTTCGAGTCATTGTCGCTGCCAGCTTCCTTCGTATCCGTATCGCCTCGAGCAACTCGCTCTGCAGCGGCCTCCAGCTCCTCAACGCTACCGTGAACCGAAGGTCCGATCACGTCCTGGATCTCTTTCTCCGTCAGCTCCTCGGTTTCAATCAAACTCCTCGTCAGATTCTCGAGCTCCGTCCGCTTGTCCATCAACAAGTCAAAGGCCCGAGTGCTGGCTTCGTTAAGGATGCGAGAGACTTCCCCATCGATCATCTCTTGCGTGTGCTCACTGAACTGCCGCTGCTGCTGCATTTCGCGACCAAGAAATGGGTCTTCATCGGAAGTCTTGTAGCTAACCGGTCCAAGCTTGGGGCTCATGCCCCAGTGCGTTACCATGCGACGCGCCGTCGAGGTTGCACGCTCCAAATCATTCTCCGCACCGACCGAAGTCTCGTCGTAGATGAGTTTTTCTGCGGCTCGTCCAGCCAACATCACTACCAACTCATCTTGCAGCTCTTGTTCGCTCATGCTGACCCGATCCTCTGTCGGAATCATCTGCGTCGTGCCAAGCGTTCGGCCGCGAGGAACAATAGTCACCTTGTGAACGCGGTTCGCACCTTTCAAAAACCAAGCCGCCAGAGTGTGCCCCACTTCGTGGTAAGAAGTCTTTTCTTTCTCATCCTCTTTGAGCACTTCTTCTCGCTTCGCTCCAATCAGCACTTTGTCGCGTGCATGGTCAAAGTCATCCATCTGTACGCGATTCTTGTTTTTGCGTGCAGCCCACAACGCGGCTTCGTTGACCACGTTGCGAATATCTGCACCTGTCAAGCCAATAGTAACGGCAGCCAAGCGATTCAGATCAACGTCGTTATCGAGCGGCACATCGCGTGTGTGCACCTTGAAGATCGCCAGTCGTCCCTTGGCCGTCGGACGTCCAACAGTGATGTGACGATCGAATCGGCCTGGACGCAGCAAAGCGGGATCGAGGACATCAGGTCGGTTGGTCGCGGCGACGACGATGACCGAGTCGACTCCGGTAAAACCATCCATCTCACTAAGAATCTGGTTCAAAGTTTGTTCACGTTCGTCGTGACCGCCACCGAGACCTGCGCCACGCTGGCGGCCCACGGCATCAATCTCGTCGATGAAAATGATAGCGGGCGCGTTCTCCTTGGCGTTTTGGAACAAGTCACGCACGCGGCTTGCACCAACACCCACAAACATCTGAATGAACTCACTACCGTTCACAGAATAGAACGGAACACCTGCTTCGCCTGCTACGGCTCGTGCCAGCAAAGTCTTCCCGGTACCCGGCGGTCCGTTGAGCAAAACTCCCTTGGGGATGCGGCCACCGAGCTTTTGAAATTTCTCTGGAGCGCGCAAGAACTCGACGATCTCCTCTAAGTCCGCTTTGACGCCCTCCAAGCCAGCGACATCAGCAAAGGTCGTTTGCTGGTCGCTGGGTTCAAATCTTTTTGCCGTCGATCGAGAGAAGCTGGAGAGAAAACCACCTCCGCCCATCAACTGATCGCGGGTACGACGGAACATCATCCAGATGACGACAAGGAAGATTAGCGGAATGCCGAAAAGTAGAAACAGAGTTAGGTAACGAGCCGCATCGCCATCATCGATCGTGACTTCAAGCTCTGCCCTCTGCTCCTTGTCTTCTATTTCGTCCGATACCTTCCAGTCCTTGGGAAGCGTAACGCTGAACTTCTTTTCCAGCTTGCGATCCTCATCGTCCTTTGGCTCTACGACGTTGCCGTCTTTGTCGTATTCTGTTGGCTTGTCGGGCTTGACCTTGAAGTAACCTGTTGCGCTCGTTCCGTTGATATCGATCGAGCGTACGTTCCCTTCCTCTAGCTGCTTGAGGAAAAACGAGTACGAAACGCTATTTGCCTCGATGGGCCAGAACGTACGCACAACGATGAATCCCAGCAGCAAGACCAGCAGCATGGGCCAGACATTGCCGCGTCTAGGTGCATTTCCCTCGTTCTGATTGCCAGCAGGTGGCCGCTGGTTGTCGTCCATCCAATTCTCTTCTCAAACTGATACGCGGATTCCACGATGCCTACATTGGGCCTGAGCTCCGCCAACGCTACTTATTCTATCCGAGAGAGCAACTTTCTGTGCACCCCCGACACTACCCCTGAGGCCAAACACGCCCAATTCCCAGGGATTATTCAGGCTTAGACAAGCCCATAACTCTCAGCCGAAAAGGACGCTCCGGTGCGAACACCGGCACTGGGACGGACTTAAAAGTACGATAGAGTTCGCTGCGATGCCGAAATTCCTTCCAACGAAAACGACGAAGTGTGCAAAACGTACTGTGAAATGCGTGACTCTGTACTATCTGTTGCCTACTTCACCCGTTCTTTGGGAGTGTCTTAAGCCAATATAATGTTGCGCGGAAGCACAACTCTTTGCGGATTTACTCCGGTCAAAGCAGGACACTCGTGAACTTGCTAGCGAATCCCTGCCGCTGACCGCCGCTGAAGCTCACGGACAATACGTTGCTGACCTCGCGACAAACTCCCTGACTCGCCCGCGGAAAACCAACTTCGTATGACCTTTCCGCCAGCCTTTAGCGCGCTAATCAAACTGGCCGAAACTTCTTCGTCTGACATTTGCCGGATCGCCATGACTTCATCCCAAGTCTTTCCCTCCGAGAATAGCCACAATGTCCATTGCCAATCGGGACGGGGACTTGCTGCCGCATCGATTCGCCGCTGTTCGGCTCCAGGCTCGCTAGAAGACCAAAGCGACTCCGCCGGTTTGGCCACGCGGGGTTCTGCCGGCTCCGGCTTTGCGGACTGCTGAAGCACTGGCTTGCTCTTGGCTGGCGAAGCTGCCCCACCAATTACCTTTAGCCTCAGCGTTAGCGGTCCAGGCAATTGCACCATCGCAACAAGCCTGGTTCGATGCCCGAGATCCATCCACTCCGTTGCGACTTCCACCGTGGGACGATTGCGATTGACTTCTTTCTGCCGCAGCAAGCCCGCAGCGAGCAGAGCATCCAGTACCTGTACAACGTCCGCTTGTTTGAAGCCTTTCAGTAAACCAAACCCACTCAACCGGTGCAGATTCAACTTCTGGACCTTCGCGTTCTGTGAACCGCTCAAGTATTGCGAAATCAGTAGTTTTCCAAGTCGTCCGTGAATGCGTTGAATGGCGTCGACGATCTGCTCAATCGCGGAACGAATCGCCGGATCTACTTCCACCTTCGGTTTCAACTGCTCAGCGGTCTGAACGCCCAGCACACCTGCAAGAGCCAAGGTTGAATCTTGACCAGTCACCAAGTTTGACTTGTTCTTCGATGGGGATCTTTCGCTCTCCGGCACATCAAACTTGGGCCAGCCTGGGCGCAATCCACAACGATCACAGCGCGTGCAGTCATCCGTTTCCGCGTCGCCAAAGTATTTTAGAATCGAGGTCTGTCGGCAAAGCGGCGTTTGCGCGTACTTAACAACTTGATTGAGTCGATCGTATTCCGCTTCCTTGCGTTTCTTCAAATTCGCAAAGTCAATTTGCAAATCATTAAACTCGAGATCACGTCGCCGAAAGTGCGCCGCTCGTCCGCGAAACGGAGGAATGTAATCGAAGCCACCTAACTTGTTCAGTTCACGCAAGGCACGAGTCAGTGTATCCCGCTGCAGGCCTGACTCTTGCAACATCCATCTCGGATGCAAGAAAACTTCTTCTCCGCGTCGATCACCGATCGCGTTTTCAATAAATCGCATGACTTGCCGCCGCACCTTTGCCTCGCGAGGCAGCAAATCAACCAATGTTGGTAAGTTGCTATCGATGCGGACCATGGCCAGACCACCGCCCATTTCTAGCCGATCAATGACCTGCGTTCGAGCCAGAATTTGCAAGCAAC
Organism: Aureliella sp.; assembly: GCA_963691875.1. Taxonomy (GTDB): domain Bacteria; phylum Planctomycetota; class Planctomycetia; order Pirellulales; family Pirellulaceae; genus Aureliella. The sequence continues at coordinate 4,639,266 of OY829846.1, read as the reverse complement.
TCCCGATGGCCTCTGGCGAAACCTGCACTCCAAGTCGATCACGAATCTCTTCCTGCGTTAGCTCGATCGGATCCTCATCACGCGAAAGCAAGAATTCGTAGACTTGTTGAATCAACTGCCTCTCTGGGTAGCTATTCTCAATAAAGAACTCTTGGATGTGACGGTCTTGAAAAGAGTAGAGCATCACGCACTGCGATTGCTTTCCATCACGTCCCGCTCGCCCTGCCTCTTGATAGTAGGCCTCTAAGGATCCAGGCATATTGTAGTGCAGCACAAATCTTAGGTCAGACTTGTCGATGCCCATTCCGAACGCATTCGTGGCGACCACGATCTCCAGATCACCCTTCATAAATCGATCTTGAATGGCCTTGCGCTGATCTGGCATCAAGCCACCATGGTAAGCTCCGACAGAAGCCTTTGATTTTTTGGAAAGCAGTTCCACCAAGGCTTCGCAACGTTTCCGGGTTGCACAATATATGATTCCCGAGCCTGGCTCTCGGTCCAAAAACTGGACAACTTCCTGCTCTTTCTCCTTGTCGTTGTTTGAGGTCACCACGCCAAAATGCAGATTGGGCCGCGCAAAGCCGCTCATGAATTGCTTAGCGCGTTTGATGTGCAGCACATCAATGATATCTTGCCGCACTTTCGGCGTTGCAGTAGCGGTTAACGCTACGGTCTGTACACCGCCGAGTAACTCGCGGAACTTCCCAATTCGCGTGTAGTCGGGACGAAAGTCGTGTCCCCACTGACTAATACAATGCGCCTCGTCAACGGCAAGCAATTGAATCGGAGTTGCTCGAATCGCTTCCAGGAAGCGTTGGTTTCGCAGACGTTCAGGAGCCACATAAACCAGCTGATAATGCCCGCTGGCAACGGCTTGCAGGCGTGAAGCTTGCTCAGAAGCAGATAGAGAACTGTTGATCAAAGCGGCTGAGATGCCGCGGGCCGAGAGACTGTCGACTTGATCCTTCATCAACGCAATTAATGGCGACACGACGATCGTCAAGCCGGATCGAATAATGCTAGGCAGTTGGTAGCATAGGCTCTTCCCACCACCGGTGGGCATGATGCACATGCAATCGCTGCCCGAGACGATAGACTCAATCACCTCACGCTGGCCTGGACGAAACTCGCTCAGCCCAAATTTCTGCAGGGCCTGCTCAATATCGCTTGGCAACGGTGACATGGGATGCAATCTACTCAAGTTGGGGATGGTCCAAATCGGACGGAGCGACAATTATAAGGCCTCGCCCCCAGGCTTGTGGGGTTGCGGCCAGATTCGCACGAACGCATTTTCTGGCCTTAGGAAAGGAGGTCCATTGCCTCAATTGCCCATTCCAGTTTGCCCAGCTGGTCACCAGATCCGAGAGAGCTACTGAGACAGTTGACCTACTTGGAGTATCAACTCCACAGCAAAGTCGATTCGCACATAGGGTTAGCTCTCAATAGAACCGGAGCGAACGCTCTACCTAGTACGCTCGACGGCTGAAATCCAAGAGAACGAGAAAAACCATGAATATTCAAGTGGCCCTGCTTCCCAATCTGATCTCGGCGCCCTCAGAACTTGCGATCGTCATCGACACACTACGCTTCACGACAACAGCTTGCCAAGCTTTCAAGGCTGGTGCCGAGGAACTACAGGTCGCTTCCGAGATCGATCAGATTCGCTCCATGCGTGATGCTTGCTCCAAAGCAAAGAACGCAACCGCTCTCTGCGGTGAACGTGACGGCCACAAGATCGATGGATTCGACCTGGGCAACAGTCCTTATGAATACACTTCAGAGTCTGTAAGTGGCAAATCTCTGTTCTTCACAACGACGAATGGCACGCGAGCTATCTCAGCAGCTCAAGAATCGGGCACAACCTCAGTATGGCTCGCCGCACTCGTTAATCGCCACACGGTCGCACAGCGATTACAGTCGGAGAGTCCTGTTTCGGCCCAGTTAATCTGCGCGGGCACCGACGGCCAGATCGCATTGGAGGACGTTCTTGCAGCTGGAGCGATCTTGGCTGCACTTCAAGTCTCTCGAGCTATCATCACTGGCGACGGAGCCGCGATAGCATTGGCGGCTTGGGAATCTTATCAAGCTCGCATTTCTAACGCGTTCCACACGGCCGCTGGAGGTCAGAATCTGATTGAAGCTGGCTACGAAAAAGACCTAAAATTCGCCGCCCAAGTTGACTATTTGAACCTCGTGCCTGCCAATTCTTCAGCCGCGACGGATTGCTTTCGATGCCAGCCCTCTTCGATGGAATAGGCATCTTGCCTGTGGTCCGTTGGGCCAGATCCAAGGAATTAACTGGGACAGCTGACCTACATTTGGATGAGCTTTAGACCACCTAACCCATTGCGCCAATCAATTCTTTGGCCAGTTCTTCGACACTTGTAAGAGCTTGGTCAGAATCGGTGCTCTCCACCAAGCGACGAACAATGGCAGAACCGACAATCAGGCCATCGGCCACGGGAGCGAGCAACTTCACGTGCTCGACACGGCTGATGCCGAATCCAATACAGATTGGCAATTCCGTTCTTTCACGCAACCATCGCACCTGCTCAAGCAAATCAGGCGGCAACTCGTTTCGTTCCCCAGTAATGCCGGTCACGGAAACGAAATAGATGAACCCCGTCGAAGCTTTGGCGATCTCCAACATCCGCTCGCGCGGCGTCGTTGGCGTTACCAAGTGAATCAAACTAAAGTCCTGCTCCCGACACAAATTCCGGAGCGACTCTGATTCTTCCACGAGCAGATCCGGCACAATCGCTCCAGAAAAGCCAGCCGCCTTCGCTTCGGCCAAATATTTTTCTGATCCTTGCCGCTGAATGATCGAATAGCTGACCATCGAAACCAACGGCATCTCAAGTCGCGGAGCCACCGAACCAACGGCGTCAAAAATTTGATTCAACCGAATCCCTGCGTCGAGGGCACGCGTGTACGAGGCTTGAATCACGGGTCCATCGGCAATCGGATCGCTATAGGGAATTCCAACTTCGCCAATCGCCGAACCGCACTCCGACAGCTTCTTGAGCACAGCCGTGGTGACATCCAGGGACGGATCACCAGCAGTTATGAAGGGGACAAATGCCTTCTTATTGGCAGCTTTGAGTTCAGCGAATCGTTCGTCGACAGCGGACATTGGCAATCTTTGCAGTCAGTTATTTCTCTAGGCAGGTCTCAGCCGCCATCTCGTTGTTCATTGTATCCCGTAGCGGAAGTCATGAAGACTTGCGGCGATGGGATAAGCATCCTACTTGTCATTGGACAAATTTCTTTCGAGCCGCCCACAGGCTGGAAGCCTCTGCCACTTTTCAGTAATCCTGTCCGCGCAAGCGAGCGATTTCAGCAGCATCTTTGTCACCACGACCACTGAGGCACACAAGCACAATCTGGTCAGACTGCATCGTTCCAGCAATTTCAATCGCTTTCGCTACTGCATGCGAAGACTCAAGTGCAGGCAGAATACCTTCCGTTCGAGCGACTTTGTCAAAGGTCTCGAGTGCCGCTCCATCCTGGCATTCAGTGTATTCGACTCGCTCGGCGTCCTTCCAGAAACTGTGCTCCGGCCCAACACCGGGATAATCCAAACCAGCAGAAACGCTATGCACTGGAGACGTTTGCCCATCTTCATCTTGCATCACATAGCTAAAGCTACCATGCAGCACGCCTGGTTCACCGTGCGTCAGTGGGGAAGCGTTTTGCCCTGGCTCTGCAGATAGCCCACCGGCTTCAACACCTACCAACTTGACTTCCGTATTTTCGATAAAAGGGTAGAACATGCCGGCGGCATTTGAACCACCACCAACGCAAGCCACGACAGTGTCTGGTAGACGCTCAAATACTTCCAAGCTCTGCTGTCTTGCTTCGCGGCCAATGACTGACTGAAAGTCTCGCACCATCATGGGAAATGGATGTGGTCCGATTACAGAGCCAATAATGTAGTGCGTGTTCTCGACAGAAGCCATCCAATCCCGCATCGCTTCGTTGACGGCATCCCGCAGCGTCTTGGAGCCACTCTCAACTGGACGCACTTCTGCCCCCATGAGTTTCATACTGAACACGTTGGGCTTTTGGCGGCGCACGTCCTCGGCCCCCATGTAAACTACGCAAGGCAGCCCAAAGTGTGCACAGGCTGTCGCCGATGCAACTCCATGCTGCCCAGCTCCCGTCTCCGCGATGACGCGTTTCTTGCCCATCCGCAGCGTTAGCAAGCCTTGCCCCAGAGTGTTGTTGATCTTGTGAGCACCTGTGTGATTCAGGTCTTCGCGTTTGAACCAGATCTGTGCGCCACCAGCCATCTCTGACAATCGCTTGGCATGGTAAAGCGGCGATGCTCTGCCGACAAAAGTTCGCAGAAGCTCGTCCAGATCTTGTTGAAATTTGGGATCCTTCTTCGCAGATTCGTACTCCGCCGACAACTCATCGAGAGCTCGAGTCAAAGTTTCTGGCACGTAACGACCACCAAAATCTCCGAATCGCCCACGATTGTCGGGCAGCTGGGAAGCGGTCAGGGAGGTATCTGCAATGCTCATATCGATTTCTGGCAGCTGGGTTCGTGTCTTACTTTTAACGCTTCGGCCGCTGATCTGGCGAAAGAGAATACCAAAGTGAGACGGCGGCGATGGCTGGTCGTTCCAAAGAAAGGGTGGTCGTTAAACGACGCTAATTAGGAATTTTCAGTACCGCAAGAGAACTGGTCAAGGCAACAATGGACGACAGCGCTGGTTTCAGCTTACAAACGTAGCCACATCGCTTTCAAATACTCAGTCTCGGGACAATTGGCCGACACTGGATGGCAGGCCGCAGCGCCTGAATGAGCCAAAATCTGCATATCCCTTGGAGTCGGATTGGGATTGAAATCGGTTGGCTGAAAAGCAGATCTTGCCGCTGCACGAACCACACGCGTGAAATCTTGAGTCTGTAGCAAGCCTGCGCAAGAGCAAGTCAGCAGCATTCCGCCAGGGCGAACGAGTTGCATCGCGAGACGGTTCAAATCAAAGTGCTTTCTTGTTCCCTCGTCGAGCTCTGAACGATTTCGAATGAGTTTCGGCGGATCCAGCACCACCACATCGAACTCTTTTCTGCCACGCAGCATATCGCGCATGTAGGCGAAGGCGTCGGCCTGGGTGTATTTCACCTGTACTTGGTTAATTCGCGCATTGCGTTTGGCCGTCTCTAGCGGTGCCGCATCCAAGTCGACTCCAGTGACCGCTGCTGCTTTTCCAGCCTTGGCTGCACTCACAGAAAAACCGCCAGTGTAGCAACAAAGATCCAGGACGGATTTGCCAGCACAGAATTGCGTCAGCTTCTCTCGATTGTCACGCTGATCGCAAAAGAATCCCGTTTTATGCGAGTTTGCAAATCGGACTTCGAAACGAACGTCGCCTTCGTGGACTTGAATCTGCTTGGGAAGCTCAGCACTGCTACTTGCGCGAAAATCAAACCCCTCTTGCGGCTGCAAGTGCGGGCCAGGCTGAATCAGCCAGTGCTTCGTTCCCAGCCTCTCAGAAAGCAACTCTAGAATCTGCGGTACGCGCGGCGCGACAGCAGCGCTGAAAACTTCCGCACTGAGACAATCTCCGTAACGATCGACAACGAGGCCGGGCGCGCCGTCTGCCTCCGCGTGAATCAGTCGATAGCAATTGGTGCGCTCGTCCAAAAACAATTCGTTGACACGCAGACTAACAGCGCGTTCCATACGAGCTTTCCAGAAGTCCTGATCTGGGATGTCAGCCGACCACCGCACCATTCGAACAGCGATCTCAGACTTAGGATTATACCAACCAAACCCCAGCTGCTTTCTCTCTAGCTCACCGTTTTCCTCTGACTCCGACTCGACAACCACGCTTACCCAATTACCGACTTGGACTTTGCCTGAGATACTCTTAATGCGTTTACGAAAGATGTTGGGATGTGAAGTCGATTTGCCGATCACTACTTCGGGCAGGGACTCAGAGCCATCCAGAGCCAACGGCAACGTAGCAGGCAGTCGTTTTCCGCCGCTTTCATTTGCTCTCTTGCCACCTCGTCGACTTTGCCCTCCGCTGCGTGAGTACGACTTTGCGTGGTGACGTATTGCGGCGCGGCTTCCGTACGCTTTGTTGGGTGGCATGTGAAAAATCGATTCTGGGAAAAGAACGTCTATTTGGCTGCTGAAACCGCAAGAAGTCTCAGCCAACCAAACCAGGAATCCACGGCAAAAAACCAGCTTTCGTAGTGCTCGCTCCGAAAAAGCTTAACACGAAGTTAATGGAAACAAGGTCAAAAAGGAGGCTCAGCATTTCGCAACGTGGTTTCTGAATTCGGTAATGTCTACAATGATGAGACCGCCATGCAGCTCTATGATAATTGTCGTTGGGCATTTTGGCTTCGCAAGGATGAGATTTCAGGCGAGAGGTGCTATGCCCAGTTCGACTATGGATTCTACTTGTGGTCCTACCCCCAAAAAGCGTCGTGGACGATCCCACGACGCTTCGAGAGCCGGTTCGTCCGAAGATTCAGAATCTGGTTCTCCCTTAAGTTCCTCGCTGGGCTGCAGCGTTCTTGTTCTCAATCGATTTTACATGGCCATTCGAGTTGTCAACGTGCGACGCGCGATGACCTTGCTCTATCGTGAATGTGCCGAGGTCATATCGATCGAAGATGGCTCCTACATGAATTACGACTTCGATGCATGGTGCGAAGTCAGTCAAATTTTGGCACTGGAAAAACAGCCCGAAGAAGATTATCTGCAAGCAGTTGGTTTCGAGATTCAAGTACCTCGTATCATCCGCTTAACTCGTTACGACAAGTTGCCGAAGACTTCTGTGCGTTTCAATCGCAAGAGTGTCTTTGCTCGTGACGATCACAAATGCCAGTACTGCGGTCAAAAGCGGCCGATGAGCCAGCTCAGTCTAGATCACGTAATTCCACGAGCTCACGGTGGAAAGACAACGTGGGAGAACATCGTCTGCTGCTGCTTGGCATGCAATTCCAAGAAAGGCGGCCGCAATCCGGCCCAAGCTGGCATGAAACTCTTGTCTAAGCCAGCGAAGCCGCGAAGTAATCCCGCAATGTTAATTCCGCTTGACGATCCAAAGTACGCGAGCTGGAAAACGTTTATCCAGGACGCTGACGCATCAACGGGTTAGGAAGCCGCATGGGCTTCTCCGACGGCCATTCCGAGTGAGAAAGTGGCATGGCATCTTGCACGTAGGGAAGGTGGCCATTCCGAACCTCTTGACGAGTTCCACAACAGAGAAAACGAGTTCTGATATAAGGATCTGCCAGAACTCTTAGCGATGGCGACGACGTCGAAAGATGGTTGCACCTACCCCTAGCACCACAAGGAAACTGCCCGGCTCAGGTACACCTTGTTGTGCAGAGAACTGAATTCCGTCAACTCGATAGTTCAAGCCGAATGCAAATTGATCACCTTCCAGCGTCAATGAACCAACTGTCTGCGACTCGGCAGCAACCATTCCTAGAAAATAAACGTGCGAGCCGTCCGCCAAAGTTCCAAGCGACGGACGAACTAACTCGACTCGATTGGCCCCACTGACTAGCCGCAGGTCTCCATCCAAGGCTTCAATCGCCGTGATTACATACAACCCTAACGCGCTAGCCGAGCTATCAGGCGTGATGGTAAAGTTGTTTCCATCTGCAACGAAATCTACTCCACCACCTGCACTGGAGGCACCCAGGTAGTTCGAACCAGAGTTCGTAGAGTTATCATTGTTAATTTCTAATTGTTCTCCGTTGCCCCAATCGTAGACAAAAGAAAGGCCGCCCAACGATCCGCCGTTTGCAATCGTGGTACCAGCCGCGGCAGAATCAAAATCAAGAGTGGAATTACTACGCCCAGAAATTGCCGCATTGAATGCCGTGGGATCCGTGTAGGTAACGATCGCTGCATTCACAGGTCCAGCAATCAGGGTACAGAGCAGTAAGCCGTAGGAGCAATTCTTGTTCATACCGTTTCCCCATCGCTTGAGAATCGGGGAGCCTGTCAAGTAGAGCTGAGAAGACGAGTCCACTAGTTTAATCCGGCGATGCAATTTAGTCTGCAAAATTGCACGGAGTATTCGTCGGAACCGTATTCAGTAGAAAGCTAACTTTGCGTATACAACTACCCGGGTGACGGTAATTCTGCCTGGAGCTGTTGCCAGATTTCTGCTGGAGTAGCTGAATCGCCCTGAGCCGGGGCTTCGATGATTTCACCCTGTATTTCTTCCATGGTAACCACGGGTGCTAGAGTGTCTCGGTTCTCTGACTGAAGAGGGTTTTCTTCGACCTTAGGGCCGCGATCTAAAGCAGGGTTCAGATGCAAGGCCAGCACTTCATCGACCCACTCCACCCAGTCAGGACGAGTTTCGATAAAGGCCAAGTACTGCAAGTCATCAAGGAGCTCAGGGGACTGCTCACCCAATCGAACACGTGCTCGCAACAAATTCCCTAGATACAAAGGACTATTTGGATTCATAGCCACGGCTTCACTGTACAGCTCAATGGCTTCGTGAACACGCCCGCCGGCTTCCAAGGCCATCCCCAAGTTGTTGATCGGCTTTGGATCTTCGGGTCTCAGCTCAATCGCGAATTGAAAGTGCTCCGCAGCCGCTGCAAGCTGACGCCGCTCGTAGAGCGCAAGCCCCAAATTATTATGTGCTGATGCATGCATATGATTCCCGCGAAGCGTTTTCTCGAAGAGCCTGATCGCGCGCTCCACATCACCCTTGCGATAAGCCTGCATCGCTTGGTGGTAGTGAACTTGGCCAGAGCCGATGACGTCGGCCAGCTCCACTTGGACGACGTTGCCGTCTGGGGTCAATCGGCAGCCGGAGCCGAACAGCACCAAAGCCAGAATCAAGCAAACTGCACCGCGCAGCAACCAACGCGGTTGCTGCGTGGATTTTTCGCTTGCTGCCGACAACCGCATGGCACATGCATTTGCTGATCAGCGCGCGATAATCCCCCAAGAAACCCTCTCAGGCGTACACGCGCAGAAATAAGCTCACTGGCTTTTCGGCGAATAGATAAGCTGCGTCAAGGTCAACAAAGCATCCCAGCGCTCTGCGTCATTGCTCGCATTGGAATCAGCAACCGTTAAGCGAACATCGCGTATATAGAGCCCCTCTCCCGCATCAAATGCCTGCTGCAGCTTCGCCAGATTGGCCAGAGTCACACCTCCCAGACGAACCGCAGTAATGCGTTGGCGATAGTCCCTCCCGCTGATCTGCGATGGTTCGCCGGGAGAAATGGACAGAAGAGACGACTTGGGTATGGTGGCCGTCCTGACGCAAGAAGTGATCTGCTGTGTGAGTTTTTGAGGTGAAGTCACATCCAGTGTAGCGACAGTCGGCCGAAGATTCCACGTTGCGATTTTGGTGGCCAGTTCGTGGCATTCTTGCAAGCTAGCCATTTCCTGTTCGATTTGCCGAGCTTTACTCCGATATTCGGAAACACTCCACCATAGCGTTAGCAGGGAAGTCAAAAATAGTGCTGCCCATAGCCAGCTTCGCGATGGTTTTGAGTTCGTCGTCTCCAGCATCATCTCACCCTCCGCTGGCCACGAATCAAAGCGACGATTTTTCCATCTACAGCATCAGTGCTGGGCGGTTCAAAGCTCCAACCCTCCGAATCCATCGCTTCCACAATCAACCCAGCATCTTCGTGTTGCCGAATCTCCAGATCGAGATAGACACTTCCGTTCTCGATACGGAATTCAGACACAGAAAAGGGTACATCGGTAGGCAATGTAGCTAGCAACTCCCCGAGATCTAGAACTGCCTGTTGCGGCGGAGTCAAATCATTCGACTGCGTATCACGAGCGCCTTGCACCTTGGCCCACTCGCTGCGGAAGCGTTTCAGAACTGCTGTTGGCTGTCGCTGCCCTGGGAAAGTAGAGATAAAAACGGATGCCCGCTCTTGCTGCACTTGGCGAATCGCCCAATTCAGCAGACTAGCTCGCAACAAAAAACAACCTGAGAGCAAAAGAAAGAAGACACTGGCAACCAGCAACCATTGACGAGCGAGCTGCGCTCCGGCGCGTGCGTTGTCACCAAAATCAACGTCGCGAGTAAAATCAATCCAAGGCTCTTTGCGTCGCGTGAGAAACTCGTGTCCAAGTCCCACAGCCATCGCCTGCGGCTCTCCCTCAATCCAACGGGCGTCGGTAGATTCAGGAAATGCCAAATCCGCAAAAGCTTCAGCATCACCAATACAATAAAGCGATTTCGACGATGAGCCATCACTCTCCCTTAGAGTCAATTGCCACTCGGCTTCTGTTGCACCGTTCTGCACAAGCCGCCACTGCCCTGGCTTGCCATTTGATAGCCTGAACAACTCTGAACGATCACGACCGACCAAAAGCAACTTGCAGGCTTGCGGAACGGCTCGCGAGTCTACCAACGATTGCACCTGCGCTAGGCTCACAGGTACCAAGCTACTCAATTCAATGCGTCGCGACTCGACGGAAAGAGTTTCGCAAGCATCCAGCCACTTAGAAAAAACCCGACCTTCAATCGCAAATGCCGATACTTGCTCACCTACCAAGACATGATCAGTCCATATCTCTTCCGCACTGAGTGGTAAGTCTGCTTCGACTCGGAACGCAATCGACTTCTCCGTAACCTGCCCCAACTCAGAACTAGGAAAACAAGTGTGCAGAACTTGGCTCGCCTCTAAAAGCAAACCAAGGCGAAGGCTGCTCGAGGAAGCTTCGAGGACTCTGGCGAGAACAGCCTCCGGGCTTTCAGCAGTCTCCCCGACGACCCGCGAGTTTCCGTCAGGTGCAACCAACTTCCACTCGGAGTCACTCGCCAACAACAAAACTGGAGCACCAGCCATCAACGACTTCCACCTTCTTGCTTAGGTGCGAGTGATGATTCCTTCTCACTGGAATCATTGAAGTCATCCAGTTCGAAATCGTCCCCATTCAGCCAATCCAACTCTTCTGCGAGACTGTTGAAAATGGGCTCTTCACTCATCGCGTCGATATCTTCCTCAGCCATCGCTGCAACAGCTCGTCCTTCTTCAGTTTCAATGGCTGGAATCGTTCGCACAGTCATCCGTAATTCGGTGCGTCGATTGTTCTTCACCAGCACCACGGACTTCGATTTGACCTCCGCTATAGTTGTGCCTTTCGGAGATAGCTGCAAGACACCGCCCTCGGGTTGTAAATCCACGTTCCCGGTCTGATCCTGAATCATCGCGAAGGAATGCCCTTTTTCGATGATCGTGCCCAAGAGTTTAAAGCGAGACGATTGTGCTGGCATCACCGGCTCTGGTTTAGTCGGAACGTCGTTCTGCGCCCCTGGTTTCTTGGGCCAGCGAAGGCGCCGCGACCAGTCGACTTGTTCTGCTTCGCGCTGGCGAGGTGAAGAACTGCCACCCTCTCCCGCCCCCTCTGCTTGGCTGAAATTCCAGTTTGTCAGCTTCTCGTTGGCCTGTGTTTTCCAGTCAGGAACCGGCCAAACAAGCGACCAGACCAGCACCGCGATCGCGCTTGCTGAGAGAACGAATATCCCGCTCGTCAAAACCTGTTTTTTTGCCTGATACTGCACCAGAATTGACTTACAAATACTTATGCGAGAACTCAGTGTAGAAGAAAGCGACCAGTTCGCACTTCTCCCTCGGAATCCACATACCGCTCGCGAAAACTCAAAGATCTTGGAGTTCCACTCGCCCACACCTCGGTCCAAACCGAGAAGTTCGCCGATCGATCGCTTAGCAATAAGGCTAGCATTTCTCGCTCCGCCTTATCCTTTATCGTCCGCCGAAGCACGATTTCAACATCAGAGTTGGGCGTCTCGGCTAGTGTTTCTACAATGCGATCTGCTTGGCCTTCCGGAACGACGCTGGCTGCAACGGCCCGAATGACGTCTTTCTGCGCTCGCCGCACGTTTAGCGGACCTAAGCCGGTAAGGGAAATCCTCTGGGTTGCCTCTGCCAAGACTCGTACCCTATCGTGTCTCTGCTGAATCGCTTGCAAGTCGAAAATCTGCCCCCAATATTGGCTTGGAAGTGTCGGACGTAACTGCAGCTCGGTGACGAAACGCGGCGGTACCAACGCCCTGAGGGTTGCGTCGATCTCCCTCCGCCCGGTCTTAACCTCGTCACTCTCAGCAGAGACTTCTAACACTAGATTCAAGCTAGCTTTCGCGTTCTCGTCCGCGACCAACATGTCAAAACGCATTCCGCCAAATTCCAAACTCTGACGTACTTGAGATGGAAAAGGCGAATCCACACTTGGCATTGTATTCTTCTCAACGCGCTCAAAATGAGCGGCAGCTTGGCCAAGCGTCGCTCTCTCACAACTTAACTGGCCCCACTTTTCTTGCAACGACTCGACAGCGTCGATTCCCTGTACCCGCCGCTCTCTTGTACGGCTCGCCAACTGCACGAGACAAGTCGCTGCCAGGATCAAGGTTACCAACACTAGCACCAGCACATAGCCAGACCTAACTTTTCTTTGGTTTCGTTTCACTGCCTGACTACTCCGTTTCGCACAATGGATTCGCGATGCCAGAGATTGCCCCGATCGTCAAAAAGCGACAGCTCGAAACTAGACGCCAATGGTTGCCAACCCTGTGCTTTTGCTTGAGGCGAAATCGGCAAGTCACTTTCGTCCAGTACAAAGGAATCAACCTGAACACCACCCACACCGAGCCAGAGTAATTCTCCCGCCCCACGCTCGTTGGGCGACGAATCACGGCGGGTAAGCACGCCAGTTTCACCTTCATTGACTCGTCGAACCTCAAAAGCAACCGAACCTGGCGTCCAGAGTAGATCCCCAGCGGCAGATCGTGAGACGGGGCCTAATATCTCGACGCCGCGGCTGGTCTTTCGGAAGTATTTAGCGTTGCTGAAGTCATGCCGAAGTTGCTCAGCGAGGATAGAGCTAATCGCAGGTGGCGGCATGCTCTCATTGCGCAAAAGATTTCGCAATACACCCAACACCGCCACGACTAAGATCACGCCGATTACAGTAGACACCAACACTTCGATCAAAGTGAAACCGCAAGCTCGTGAAATCGAATTAGCGCGGAATCTCGACTCACTCATGGTCCACCTCCTGAAGCTCTACCTAGAACTTCGATTGCGACGAGCTCGCTCCGCCCTAACTGGTCAAACACTTGCAGCCTAATGACGGGATGTACGACCCCCAGTACATTTCTGGAAGAAACCACCGAGGTCTGCCATGTCAGGATATGAGAGTTGGATCGTGCCGGATCTGCGACAGTCCCATTCTCTGCGAGTGGTATTCCTTTCTGAGAATTCCACCAGGAAGCAAGTAGCTTGTCGGCCAGATATACCGCCTGCTGACGCCGCTGAGCCCGAGCGGTCTGATTGCGATACCGACTTGTGGCGAGAAAAGTCGAGACCAGCAACGTCGCTAGCAGCACGCACCCGACAACAACTTCTACCAAAGTAAAGGCTTGTCGATCCCGCTGTCTTTGGCTATCGACCACGCAACAACTCCTCGACCTGCTCCTCCGTGATCAGTTGCAAACACTGCCCTGATCCACCTAAGGCTACAAACCAAAAAGGAGTCGCGCCGCAATCCACTTTCAATGCGTAGGAAGCAGATCTGCCTTGCCGATTGAGCCGTATCTCGTCCTGCGACAATCCTCTCGCGAGGTCACCAACGACGGCAAACATTTCGAGCCCGGCGCCTTCCGGCAATGGAAACGTTCGGTCCGATCGCCTGCCACGGCTGTCCTTGGTCAGCAACTGGACATGATCGCTCTCCATTTTGAGGCGAACCTCGCGCACGCCACCTATTCGAGCTTGCCGACGAGCTAACCTGTCTGCTGATTGAAGCTTCTGAAAACAGCGAGACCGATTGCTGTTTTGCAAATGGCCTCGGAGACTGATCGAAGCGATGCCCGTCAACGTTGCCAAAATGGCCATCACGACAACCAACTCGATCAGGCTGAATGCAGATGATTCACGGCGTTGACGCGGCACCAAGATGGTACGCCGCGAAGAGGAGGAGCACTGCCTACTCAAGGTTTTCACTTGAGATGTCTAAGTCACCACCTTCGCCACCCTCACGTCCATCAGCGCCTAGACAGATTACTTCATAAGGACTCGCGGTACCCGGACTCAAGTACTCGTAGGCATTCTTCCAGGGGTCCTTCGGCACTTTCTTCAGAAAGCCATCCGGAAAGGAAGCAGTGGGCTCGATCAAGATCTCGATACCTTCTTCGTTCGTCGGATAGCGAGACTGGTCAGCGTAGAAAGTTTCAACCGCTTCGACGATCGTCGCAATTTCAGACTTGGCCGCGTTCTGCTTGGAAGCAATCAGATAACTTCGAGTACGAATCGCTGCCAAACTGGCTAGCAACCCTATGATCACCATGACCACGATCAACTCAACCAAAGAGAACGCTCTTTTGCGTCGGCGCGATTTCATGAATCGCCCCCTGTACGCGTCCAACTTACGAAACATTGCCAGCCTCCAGGATAGGCAGTATGGTGGCCAAGAGAAGAAAACCCACCGCAACGGAAAGGATGAGAATCATGACTGGTTCGACGAAAGCCGTGATGCGAGCCGACGCCGTTGCTACCTGCTTATTGTAGTCGCTTGCGAGTTTCTGCAACATTTCGTCGAGCTTTCCCGATTCCTGCCCAACGGCAAAAAAGCGAATCGCCAAGCTTGGAAAACAACCGCTAGCCCGCAGAGAGTCTGCGATGTCACCACCTGCAACCATTGCTCGTTCTGCGTCGAAAAGTGCTTCCTGTAAAACCGTGTTGCGTGTGGACTTGGCGGCTAGCTGAACGGCTGTCGTCAGCATCACACCACCACGCGAAAGCAATCCGACTATAGTCGCGATTCTTGCGACCGACTGCTTAATCAATATCGGCCCCAATATAGGTATTCGGAGTACAAGTCGATCGACGAGCCTTCGACCAAAGGGGGAGCGAAGCCAAACGGCGATTGCCGCGATCATCATAATCATCCCAGCCAAGATCCACCAACCGTAGCCAACCAACAAGTCGCTAATGGACTTCGCGATCTGAGTTGGCAACGGCAGTTCCGTCAACGATTCTTCCAGACTCTCCAATAGTGGAGGCATCACCCAGGTCATCAGGAACAGCATCGCAGCCAAAGTAAAGCATGCCAAAAAAATTGGATAGAGCAGCGCTGTGGTGACGCGATCCTTGAATTCCGAAAGTTGCAGTTTGAACTCGGCTACTTCTGCCAACACGACTTCAAGCTTGCCAGCATTCTCCCCCACCTCGACTAAGCGAACGGAAGCGGGATCAAAAATCATGGGCTGCTCTTCCATCGCTGCAGCCAGGGAAGCGCCGCTTTCGACTTTGTCCCGCAATTTGAGAATCCCAGTTCGTATGGCACCGCGATGTTGACTCGCCAAATCATCGAGGGCTTCTAGCAATGGAATACCAGCGCTTAGCAACATCGACATCTCGTGAGCCACCAAGCCCCATTGAGCTCGTGCCTTGCGATAGCCAAACTGACCGAGTGACTGCAGTATCGAAACGTCGCCACGCTGCTGTTCGTCGATCGCATGCACAACGATACCGCGTTCGCGCAACTTATCCCGAGCGTGCCTGGGCGAGTCGGCAAGGATCGTTCCTTTGACATTCCTTTCGTCGGGATTACTTCCGCGATATACGAAGACCGCCATTACATGTCCTCGGAAGCAAGAGAGGTTGCTCGCATTACTTCAGCCATGGTCGTTCGGCCTTGCTCAACCTTCTGCATACCATCCTTGGCCAGCAAGGACATCTCGCCGGCTAGAGCATGCTCTCGAATCGTAGCCGCGTTTGCCCGAGTTTGAACTAGCTCCCGAGCCGCATCGTCGAGCACCAACAACTCGAACAAGCCAAGTCGCCCCGCGAAACCAGTCTCGCGGCATTGTTCACAGCCGATCGCTTCGAATCGATCGGCAGAATCACCTCCGGATGCTCTCTTGCAGTTTTCGCAGAGCTTTCGCACAAGTCGCTGCGCCAAAGAAGCCACCAAAGAGCTGGCAACGAGATAAGGCTCGACGCCCAGATCCAACAATCGTGTGACAGCACTGGCCGCATCGTTTGTGTGCAGGGTCGAAAAAACCAAGTGCCCCGTCAAGGACGCCTGAATCGCCATCGTTGCTGTATCACGATCACGAATCTCGCCCACCATAATGATGTCCGGATCCTGTCGCAGGACACTCCGCATACCGGCAGCGAACGTCATTCCCTTTTTCTCATTGATCTGCGACTGACTAATCCCGTCCAGCTGATACTCAATCGGATCCTCTAGCGTTAGAACGTTGAGTTCCTGGGAGTTGATTTCCTGCAATGCGCTGTACAAAGTCGTACTTTTGCCGCTGCCGGTCGGGCCGGTGACCAGAATCAAACCATGATCCAATCCGATCAGCTCTCGCCACCTTAGCAGCGTCGCTTGGGCCATCCCCAGCTCTTCCAGCGTGTAAAGCCGAGCACTCTTATCGAGCAAACGAATCACAATGCGCTCACTGTGACTAGTCGGCAGCGAAGCAATCCGCAGATCAACAACCCGATCACCCAGCTGCACAGTCGCTCGTCCATCTTGCGGAAGGCGTTTCTCGGCAATGTTCATCTCGCCCATAACCTTGAGGCGGGTGAGCACTTCATCCTGAATCGATTTGGGAAAACGCTGCGTATCAAATAGCACGCCATCGATGCGCTGCCGAATCAGTACATGGTCCTCAGCCGGTTGCACGTGCACATCCGAGGCGCCCGCCTTCACAGCATTGAACAATAATTGGTTTACGAGCTGAATAATCGGAGCTCGACCGCCGCTATCCAACAAGTCTTCCGTCTTCGACTGCAATGCTTCTGCGACTAAGCTATCTGCGTCCATGTCGGACAAGAGTTCGGAGGTCGAGGAACTCCGATCCGAGTATGCCTGGTTTATGGCTCGCTGAATTTCGTCGCGCTCAGCCAGTACAACCTGAGTACCACAACTCATTAGCCGCGAAATACTGTCCAGTTGCTGCCAGCCCTGATGATCACAAATCGCGACTCGAAGAACCCGTGAATCCGCTTGCTGCAATACAATCAAGTTCTTCGAGCGACAGTAGCCAATCGAAAATCGCTCGAGAAACTCCGAAGGTACTGAACTGCTCGTTAGCCGAGACTCGATGGGCAGTGCGAGTATTCGACTCAGCTCCGCGAGTTCATGAGTCGAATCTGCTTGCAAGGACATAACGAATGCGAGAAAGAATGATTCATTTGCTAAGGGATTAACTCCGGGCGACTAAACGGATAATCGCCAGGTATGCGTGCCTCCTGTGCATTCTTGTCAGACAAGAAACGCAAGTCTGCGAAGCGAGAATCCCGCAAAATGAGTGGTCGGATGAAAAGGAAAAACGAAGTGGTTTGACGCCCACGATCAGTGCGTGAAGTCAATTCACGGATCACAGGAATCTTCTCCGCCCATGGTATTCCAGTGAAAGTTTCCGAAGCACTCACGCGTTTCAAACCACCCACCACGACAGTCTTGCCATCAGGAATGGTCACCGTACTACCAACTCGATCAATTTGTCGCGGTGGCGGTAGGCCAGCCGTCGCCGTTCCAGAAAAGGTACTGAACTCAACGTCGAAATCCAGCTGTAAATGATCGTTCTCGTTGATATGCGGCGTTGCAGTGATGATGGTCCCTGCTTGCTGATCTCCACCGAGGCTAGTCGTCGAAACAGTTTGCGAAGCGTTCACACTGGAAAACGGAATGCTGTTCACGCTCTCTAGTTTACCAGTGCTGTTGTCATTTACCAAAATCTTTGGAGCCGCCAGAACGCGCGCTCGGCGATGGGACGATAAAGCACGGACCACAACGTCAGCCACATCGGGATCAACCAAGGTACCGTTGAATCCTAACCCAGGAATGACCTGTAAAGCACCCGTCGTCGGATCGACTTGGCTGAGCCCGAACGAGTTGAATTGGAAGAGCTTCTTCGATCCAATCCGGTCTCCAGCAGAGACTTCAACGCCCAATGAAAAGTCATTCGACGTATCCACAGCCACGATCTTGGCTTCGATCAACACTTGCGGACGACGCTGGTCAAGCGATTGAATTAGCTTGGCGTACATTTCCTGCACGTTCGAGGGCGCAAAAACAATCAAGCTATTCGTCGAAATGTCTGCCGAAACTCTAGCTCCGCCCGGCAAGGTTGCCACGCCTGCACCGGCTTGGCCCCAGCCACCCGCACCGAGACCAGCGCTGCCAGCCAACGCATTTTGCAAGTTACCAGTACCGTCGGCCAAAGTAGGTCGTGCCAGCGGATTGTTTGCTTCCGGTAAGAATGACTCTTGCCCGCCTACGCCGTTCATCCCCGGCACTAGTGGCAGAGGCATTGCCTGCAGTCCATTGTTCTGTCCAGCCTGACGCGCTGCGTTGAAGCCAGGAAACGCACCGTAGTTAGGGACGCCTGCCCCGCCAATTGGAGCGTAGCTAGCCTGCGATACTCCAACTCCGGTTCCATATGCTTCTTGTAGCGCGAGCAAGGTATATAAGACGTTGATAGCACTGGCGTTTTTCAGTTTGTAGAACTGAATCGGACTTTCACTGGAATCGACTGCAACGTCGATTTCGTTGATCAACTGCTGCAGCTGTAGGTGTACTTCACCAGTGGCTCGAATGATCAGCAAGTTACCTTCTTCATCGACCGTCGACTGATAACTACTTTCTGCATCTTGAGGCTGAATAAACCCTTTCGCGAGCTTGTCGATGCGTTCAGCCGTCGTATGACGGATACGGTAGACCTTGGTATTCATACCGCGCGAGACATCGAGCTGCTGGAGGAGATCGAGAGCCTTTTGCACTACGCCTGTTCGTCCAGCAACCACAATGCGACGACCCGTTGGCTGTGCGATCACGCGTACAAGATTTGCACCTGGGCTCCCCTGCTCGACCAGGACCTGGCGAACCTGCTCAGCCAAGGCCTCGGACTCGGAGTTTTTGACTTCGTACAGTTCGATCACAGACTCGCCGCCAGGACGATCAATGATCTTCATTAACTCGGCCAGAGTTCTGATCACTGCTGCATAGTCCGTTGCAATCAGCACATTGGAGTCAGGTACCGCAAGTAAGTTTGATCCCGTCTCTGTCATAAAGGGTTTGAGCACAGTTGCAAGCTGAACAGCTGCAGCGTTTTCTAAGACGAACACCTGGGTTACCGGAGTTGCGACTCCCTGCTTTTCCAGCACGTTAGGAGCTTCACCGACCGGTGCATACTGCAACATATTCTTAACGTCGACAATCCGCTTCCAACCTTGAACATCAGAATCTGTCAGGACGAGACCTTCAGTTCGCAGCACACTAGAAAGCAGTGCCGGAAGAGACTTCACTGGAATAGGCTCCACAGCCCGAAGGCTCACCTGGCGATTGCCAATAGCGGCTGAATATTGGAACCGAGTTCCAAGGCGCTTGGAAAGATAGTTGAGCAGCACATCGAGCTTGACGGGCCCCTGGAAGTTCAATTCGACGGTACCCCGCTGCGTCGTGTTCTCAGAGACATCGTTTTGAGCTACCACAACCGAAGAGCTATGCGTCAGCAGCAAGCACAGCACTACGCATGACATAGCACTGCTTGAAAACACCCTGCGACGTTGCGTGGTTGAATAGCGGCGAGAGATGATTATGACCTTTGAAGGACTTCAACACTGCACATGAGAATCTCGCCACATCGGTGCACAATGATCCCCAGAGAACTTACTGCGCGATCCCCCGCTCTAAGCGCAGCCCAAGAATAGTCTCAAGCGACGGTAGGAAAACGGGTTCTCCGGCGTCAAGATTAGCGCAAGCAAAAACTCGGCCGATGAGTAGCCGAGTTCTTCTATTTTGCTAGCAATGTGGGGAAGTGAGCTAGAGGCCGAAGCCAGGCCCGCCAGTCTCTCCACCACCGCCGGGCAGATCCCCTCCTGGAGGCTGGATAAAGTTACCTCCACCGCCGAACCCACCTTGCATGAAACCGACAGCTGGATCAAGTGTGCCGGAAGCGTAGAAATTGCGAATGTTGGGTAGAATCTCCTCCAATGTGTTGTCGTTGGGCAAACCGAACCAGCACGCTAGATCCGCATTGTACTCATCCACGGACGTAGTCGGAATCAATCGTCCGCGGCCCGTATCCCAATCGTTGCCTGGAGCAAGCGTGGTTGGATATTCACCGTAGACATTTCCGCCTGCAACAGATCCGCCCATTACCATGTGGTTTCCACCCCAAGCATGGTCACTTCCATTTCCGTTGGACGAAAGTGTGCGTGCAAAATCGGAAGCAGTGAAGGTTGTTACTTCATTGGCCACTCCCAATTCAACGGTCGCGTCGTAGAACGCCTTCATTGCTTGGCTAACCATAGGCAACATGCCCGCTTGGCGCCCCAGCACTTCATCGTGGTGATCCCAACCGCCAATCGAGACAAAGAAGATTTGTCGAGACTGCTGCAGCTGATTCCGCGCACCAATCGTCTTGGCAACCATTTGCAGGTTCTGAGCCAAAGTCGTCTCTGGAAAAACGGTATTCAGATTCACCGAACTCGTCGCGTTGTTGAACCCTATCGCACCATCAATACTGGTCCGACGAGTCTCCGAGAACGACTTCTCAAGAAGGTCACCGTACTGCTCACTGAGCATGTCGTCAGTGAACTTGGTGTACAAGCCATTCAAGCCTGTACCGCTACTTCCGTACCCACTCAACGGCGTAGCACCGGTTTGCTGAACCACGTAAGGCACGATCGTGTTTCCGGTTTCAAAGGTGTTCAGCGCTCCTAGCGCAATATTCATTGCAACCGAAGGGTTCTGATTCACCGTATCAGTAATCATATCCGCCATCCGGCCGCCCCAACCCGTTACTTGGGATCGAGTCTGCGGAACACAGGTTTGCCAGTGCTGAATAAGGTCCGAGTGCGAGTAAAGCCCGAGCGGTTTCTGCACCGTAGCAAGATTGCTCTTGTTGGTCGGGAAAACCAAACTACCAACGTTTGATACAAAGGCTAAATTTTGTTGGTTGTACAAGTCTCGCACTTCAGTCATGCCAGGGTGTACACCGAAGGAACGACCACTACGATCCGCGATCTGCAACAGATCAGCTCGCGGCAAAGCGAGATTGGTTCGTGCACTTAAGTAGTCGTTGTACTCATTCTGCTCGTACGGCGCGAGCACATTGTAAGAGTCGTAGCCACCAAGGAAGAAGATGCATACCAGGGCTTTGTAGCCTGACAGATCGCCTCCGGATGCCGCCGCAGCTGCAGCTGTATTGGTTAACTTTAAATTGACGAGTGTCGACAACAGTGACGTCGAACTGAGGGCCGCACAGCCCCCGGAAAGCCTAAGAAAATCGCGGCGTTCCAGCTTTGGCATATGGAATTTCTTTTTGCGTGCCATGATCAAACTCTTTGTATTGCAATCGAAAAGGATAAGAAGAGAGACGGAAGGTCGGCGGACCGACTATTCCGCAATGGCGAAAGCGGGTGAGTTCAAAACGCCCATCAGCGCGATGCGATAGCGATTCGTTTCATTGGTAGTCAGACCCAGCGTCTCCACCAGCTTCTGACGCATAGAGTTGCTCATTGTGCCACAACATAGCTTGGCATCCAAGTGTTCCACAAGTGCCTCCGGGTCACTTGCTAAAGCAATTTCCTCAGAAAAATCGTAGCTGATCGTAGTGCGAATCACACCGTTATCGTTATTCAAATTGGTGTGTACCATTTCGCGATTGATCACATCCGCTCGATATCGGTTCGGAGTTCGATTTGCAAATACACCATCCAGAATCTGAAACTCAGGCGCGTAAAGCGTTCGTTCTGGAATACGGCGCGAAGCTGTGTAGGACTTGATGTCACCTGCAGGCTGGAAGTCAGGCGAGTAAAAGTTGAACACGCTGGGTGAACCATATGGGTACTGAGCCCAGTTGTAGTTCAAGCGATTCATATTGAAGTAGCCATTCGGATTGTCCGTGCTGCCATAGCGACGGACGAAACTGACGTACTGCGCTACAGGTTCTTGTAGTCGACTCTTCTCGGTGCCAGCACCAGAGACCTCCAATCGCCACGGGTCACTTCTACGCACCATGCGAATTCCGTCCCAAGCTTCTTGATCGAGCAAGATTGCCTTTAGGACAGCTTTCATGTCTCCTCGTACACCACTTCCATTGTCGTTCCACTTACGAACAACACGATACAAATAACCGCGGGAAGGGTTAGAACGCACCAACCTTTGAATCAGCCGGCGAGCAATAAAGGGACCAATATTCGGATGATCTAAAATGTGATCTAAACCTGCGTTGATGTCTGCGACGCCGCTAACTCCACCGGGAAGCGTCACCCCACCAAAGACCTGTTTGGGATCCTGGTCGTGCGAACTGTCAAACATCATCATCGGCTCTTGGAAGTTCACCGTTCCATTGCGAAGAGCACGACTTTGGTTGTAGGTTAACCCGGTAAAGAGACGTGCAAAAGTCTCGATTTCGGGGTTCCCATAAGTTGGAATCAACTCACCTTCACTGTCTCGCTGGAAGGTGCCATCAGGATTCATCAAGTAGAGGCCGATGGTGAATAGCTGCAAAATCTCACGAGCGTAGTTTTCATCAGGGAAGATATTCTGACTTGGATTCGCTTTTTCATTTCTTAGGTGACTTAGCCAGACCCCCATGATCGGGTGAAAAGTCACGCCACCAACCACATCGCGATAGTTGCCAAACGAATTGTGAAGCAGCATGTCGTAGTAATTCGATAGCCCAAGCCAACGTCCCTTGCCTGTCTTACCTGCGGCAGGGTTGTTGAAGTTCGAGCCCGTTTCACCCACAACGCAAATCTGCATCAGAGCCCAGGCGGTCCTTTGGCGAAGTTGATCCTCAGCAGTGATCGCATTGTGCCACCAAGCATGATAGCGATAGCGAGTGACGTTGATTCCACTTTGGGTTTGATCAAACCCATCTGCAGCCACCATCGCCTCAGCCAGCGGCTGGTGGAAGGTCGGTGCTGTCGCGAACTGATTATCAATCCATTCCGATGCAGCTCGGCGAATTCCGACCTGCATCATCCGATCCGACAGTGCTTGCACTTCGGCATCGGTCGGACCAAAGGTCGCATGAGATAAAAACTGCTGTGCTCTGAGCTCAACCATGAGTCGATTGAGTTCATTGCGATCTGCAACTTCGAATGTGCCTGCCCGTAGCGACGGGGCCAAGACAACTGAAAGAGTTAGGGCTAGGAGCCCATAGGATTTGCGCAACATCAAGCCACCTTTGACGATCCAACGAGACCAAAGAAGAAAAAGACGAGAAGAGTCGGACAGTTATGTGAAAAGAGATGCCCGTTGCAGGGCGAAAAGGGACATAGAGTAGCGATAGCTCACTGCAAGATGTACTCGCTCAAGCTACAAGTACGTTCCTCTGAAGTCAAACTTTTTCGGATTATGCCAGCTAAAATCACCCCAATGGGGGACAAGATGGATACGAAGAAATTCTGTGTTCTTGGCCAAACTACCAGGACTGACTGATTCGGTTCAACTCCGGTGGCACTCTGCTGCTCAGCTACCGTTCGCTTTTTCGCCGGTCTGCCCGACAAAATTCGCAAAGCCGTCCGCTTGCTTCAGCAACCGATCCGTGAGCTCATCGTCTGCCAGTTTGCCGTCCACGAACTTCGAGTAGCTATCGCCAATAAAAAGCCGCCTTGGGAACAGGTATGCATTCCGATAACCAGCAACACCCTGGAACTGCTCCACAGCTCGTAGACCTTGGAACTGGCCAGCTGCCAAACCGATGAATGCACAAGGACGGCCATCAAATCCTTCCGGATACGGAAGCATGTCGACGAAGAGCTTCAAGACGCCGGGGAAGCTGCCGTTGTACTCTGGAACGACGAAGACCGCCCCGTCAGACTTCAAGAAACGCTGAACAAGTGCGGCAGTCGCTTCCGGTTGCTCTTGGTAGGCCGAACCGCTCAGCGTTTCTGGTGGTAGCTCCGCCATATCGACCAGATCTACTGTACAGTTCAACCGTAGATAGCTCTCAGCTACTTCTTGTGCCAATAACCGCGACAAAGCACCATCGCGATTGGTTCCGCAAACTACAACGATGTGCATTCCTCAAATCCCCCTTAGAGTCAAGTTTCGCCGCAGGATACCAGGGAACGTCCCCTCGCAGAAGCAGCGCCGCGCCAGCTGATGCGAACTAGCCCCTTAGGCCCAGGACTGCGTGATGCTAATCCGCCCGTCGGCTCACCTAAGCCTCTCAGACTGAATGAAACAACATCCGTACCGAAGAGATTCTTATCTGCTGTGAAGCTGGCTATTCAAATAATAAACCCTGCTCCGGCCAGCACGACGGATTGGTAAGTCTCGGATTGCTTCGTAGGCCGCTAACGGGCGCAGCGCAGTTATGGCGAGGTGCAACCGAGGATTTTATGTGAAAGATGCTGCGTTCGACGGAGCGAATAGCGCCTAACTTACTAAACGTTTCTTTAGAATCGCTTGGTGGTGGATCCAGTGTCCGGCCATCAGCCAAGCCACCGTGCGAACAGAAACTTTGCGGCCATCGGCGAGCCCGATGCCTTCGAACGCTTCGGGCTTCAGGCGATGCAGCAAACTCAGATTCGACTGCCGCAGATTTCGATACTCTGCAGCCAGATCGGCAGTTCCAAGCTCATGACCATATCCACAACTTGCATAGTGATTCTCGTCCCAGCCCGGCAGATCTGTTTGGTCGCCCGTTGCAAAGCGCAGTGCGCGATATCCGAAAACTCGTTCCGCATCGCAGCAGTGTTCGATGACAGTACGAACTGACCATCCGTAGGGAGCATGCACAACGCCGAGTTGATTCGATGGAATCGCCTCGATGTAGGCAGTTATCGACTCCAGCTGAGCTGTTAGTGTTTCCAGAATGTTCCCATCTGGCACTTTGGCAACATAGTCTCGATGATAGTCAAAGCACTCATGATCACCAGGACGTTGTTCGAAACACATCAAATATCTCTCATAAACAGAGAAACGATATCAGAATTCTCTTGGCGAGTTTGCGAGCCACCTTTATTTGGTGGCTTCTTCCATTGCCTGCGTGAGAGCGGCAACCACCTCGGCATGACCTTCCGATACATTATTTTGCTCTCCAATGTCTTTATCGAGATCGTAGAGCTCCAGCGATTTTCCTTTGCCTGGAATAACGGCTTTCCATTTGCCTTGGCGAATCGCCTTCTTCTCGCCGTAGCTCCAGTAGAGATAGTCGTGACTCTTCTGCTCTTTGCCAAGTAGGGTGGGCAAGAATGAAATCCCGTCGGTATCATCCGGCGCCTTCGCACCTGCCAGTTCACAGGCGGTCGCCATCCAGTCATATCCAGCAAGTGGCTCGTCGCTAACACTCCCTGGCTTGATCTTGCCTGGCCACCATGCGATTGTTGGAGCACGAATTCCGCCTTCGTACAAGTCCCGTTTGAAGCCTCGCAATGGCCCGTTGGCATCAAAATACTCGTGCTTGTGCCCTCCTTCACTGTGCGGACCGTTGTCCGAAGTAAAGACAATCAACGTAGTGTCCACAAGCTCCAGAGCCTTCAACAAACTGACTAGACGACCAACGTCTTTGTCCATCCGAGTAATCATCGCCGCTTGGCCCTTCTCAACATTGGGCCAGTCTTCTCGTTCATAAATCCCGTAGTCAGGGACTTCCATCCCATCACCTTTAACTCGACCACCTTCGTTATTAGCATGCGGAATCGTCCAGTGGACGTGCATCAAGAATGGCCGCCGATGATACTTCCGGATGAAGCCCAGCATTTGCTCGGTCATCACATCGTGTGAATACGTTACTCGCTTGGAAGCAACCCGCTCACGGCCATTCGGATAGTCACCAATGACGTTTCCTTTCAGTGGATACCTATCGTTGTTGCGATACAGATGCGTTGGATAGTAATTGTGCGCCTCGCTCTGATCGAGATAGCCCATCCAGAAATCGAAGCCATTGCTATTAGGGTTACCTGGGGTATTTTGTCCCCCCATGGCCCACTTACCGACTCCACCCGTCACGTAGCCAGCTTCTTTCAATAATTCAGCAACAGTGACATCCTCAGGCTGAAAAACGTACTTTGCATTGGAGTCAATCGCTGTGTGGCCCATATGCTGACCAGTCCACAAGCCCAGACGTGAAGGGCGACAAACGGTGCAACATGCGTAGTAACTCGTCAGCTTCATGCCCTCAGCGGCCATGCGATCCAGATTCGGCGTCTGAATGACTTTCTGGCCAAAACAACCGAGATCACCATAGCCCAAGTCGTCGACCATTATGTAGATCAAATTCGGCTGCTTCTGAGGCGTCGCCGACTGAGCATAACAAAACGGGCTAACCTGCGAGGCGGAGAGCATTCCAGCCAGGCAAAGAAGAAATGTCCGAGAGAATCGCATCACCAAGCTCCTGTTCGACTGAAGAACAACAGCAGGGATTCTACCACAGCCACCAGTGGCCGGTTTGCAGGACGTAGATTGCCAACACAAGATTGCTGACCGCATGCGCGACCACGCACAGCCAAAGATCTTTCTTCCAGTAGAGCAACCCATTGATCAGCAAACAGTAGCTCGCTGCAGCAAGCCACTCTGGATGCGCGACCGTAAACATCAGCACCACGATCGCACAAGAATGATGCGTGTACTCGCCGAGCTTGATCTTCTCCCACTCAGGATCAATGAGCCAACGCAACAAAAATCCACGCCAGAACAACTCCTCGGCAATCGGTACCAAGACTGCGATACCGACCAATCTCACAGCAATGAATGACCAGATTTGAAACCCTGCACTCAGGTGTTCAAGGGGGTTATAGCCCACTCGCTCGGATGGCTCGACTCTTACACGCAGGAAGTCCGGCAAGAGCGCTGTCAGCTGTTTCTCAGGATGCAAATGACAAAGCGCAATCCAGAGCGCGATACCAACTAATCCCGCTGCCACACCCCAGCCGACGCGGAAGTGTAGTCTCAGAATTTGCTTTCCGCGCAGCAAATAAAGAATCGAACCACCAACTACGACTGCTACGACCGTGTAGCAGATCGGGTAATTCTCATCACCAAACCTGGCAATGAATGCTGTGCCCAGCAAGTAGAGGACGAACGGAATGACGTAGGTTGGAGCCACAGATTTTGTAGAAGTTTATTCCTAGGCCGCCATGTGACGGTTCATATGAGTAATGGACAAAATGTCCGAATCGTCGACTTCTTCATTCAGTCGGATCAGATTCAATCCCCGTGCTGGCGAAGATCCAGGAGACTGGAAGTGAGCATAACCACTGAATGGTACTGGTCCAGAGGTAGATCCTGTGAAGCCCGTAGAAAGCCTCGTCCTCCAAAACCGCAAACTTTTCAGCATCAAGCATACTATCCAATCGTTGATGCAACCAAATCAGAGTCAAACAGCTGAGTCCAATCAGAATCGTGCACACTACCAAGCAGCGATTGGCGGCTGTGCTTCGATGACTTAGCGAGACAACAATATCCCAAGTGAGCAGAAGTACGGTGACCAGCACGGAAAGATTGAGGATACGAGTGACCAGTTGCGTCACAAATCCTTGAGTATTCGCCCCAATTACGCTGGTTCCAGCTGGAACAACTACGCCCGCATAAAACAGAAAGCCACCGAAGGAGACTGCGAGCGCCAAGAAAACCAGAAACCGCCGAAACTGATCTGCACCGCGATGCCGTATCAACTTTCTCGCTTCCCTTCGTTTGCTGGAAGACTCGCCCGCCCGTGGGGAACTAATGCTTGTGCTGCTCGTAGTGCTGACGCAAAAGATCTTTGCCGTAGTCATTGCCGTTGGGCGTGCGAACGACGGTGTGAATGTGCTCACGAGTAGGCGCGTTCGAACGAAAGGGTGCAACGCGGCGTTGGTGATCGAATTCGATCAAAATCACAGGACTGTGAACGCGATAGTAATAAACACTTTTCTCAGTCGCGCCGCCAATCCATGCAAAGTATGTGCCGTCGAGGTGCTTCTCAACTTCTGACATTTTCACCTTGGCATGACCTGCTTCCATGTTGCCAACATATTCTTCGACGAGTGACATGAAAGCCTGCTTTTGCTCTTTACTCAATCTGTTGCATCGCAGTCCGGCGTAATCTAGCTTAATATTGTCCTTGTAAGCTTCCGACAGATTGTGATTGCCTGACTTGTCTTTCATCAGGATGGCATCGGCCTGCTGGTTTTGCGAGAGAGATTGCATGAACGTCAAGCCCTTGTCTTGCTCGTCCTGCATGACAATCGTGCCTTTGAACTTTCCAGCCTTGGCCTCAACCGGCTCCGAGCCCATGAACACGGGACTCATCACCACTTGATCTCCGAGTACAAAGTAGTTGATGACCACGTGGTGCCCGTCTAGCTGCCAGCCCCAAGGCTTCTCAATCGAAGGCTCGCCCATAATCGTGATCCAATACAACCACTCGCCGTATTCGTTGAAATTATCGGCAAGCTCAGCAAGCGTGCCGTTGAGCTTCATGATGTCTCGTGTCTTCTTCAGTCCTTTAGCGCTAAGTGCCGATGACATCATCGCAAACGCAGCCTCGCGTTGTGCTTCAGACATTTCGTTGAACCCAACGCCTTGGCGCTTATAGAAATGGCGATTGTCCCACAGCCGCCATTCGATATCGTCGACCGGAAAGGTCGTCTTTTCTCGCTGAGGTTCGGATAAGCTCGCCAAGAACTTTCTCGCCGACTTTACGACTGGTTCGGTCGATACACCTGATGACTCGACCGCGAAAAGACCAGCTTGCTTGCCCTTCGATGTCACTACACCCACATATGGTTGTTTGGCCATTTCGGGGCCGCGTCTTCCACCGCGACCTCCCGGTCGTCCTCGTTGCTGCGAAATGACTACGGCGGCCATCGACATACAGATCAAGCCTGCAAGACAACAAATGATGAATTGACTCTTGTGACTTCGCATGGCGATCTTCCCCGGGAGCTATTAAACGACTTGGCAGCAGTTTAGCAGAAATACCGGAGTTGGCGCAGATTGCGAAACTGCTTCGAAAAATGGACGAGGTAAGTCAAAGAACCGTTGCTCGCGGTATGTCCATCACCCGGACCGCCATCGGCCAGGCCAAGGGCAAGAAAGTCGGCGCACGCAGCTGAACGCTGAAAACGAACTCCTCGCCTCGCAGCCCGTGATCACTTTCGCGCCACCTCAAAAATCTCGACGCGATCTGCAGGAAAAGGATGTTGCATAGGCCTCAGAACCCCCGCTTCTACCATCGCTTTGAAGTCAGACTGAACAGGCCAATCACTGAAGCCATAGTTACCGGGACTGCGGTAGCGTTCGATCTCGTACCAATCGACCATAACATGGGTCACACCGTTGGCACGGAGATTCTCCTGTTGCTCCTCCGAAGATTGGTCACGGAGCCAACTTTCTCCCGGTGCATCGTTGAAGCAAGTGCTGTAGATAATAGGGACTCGGTACAAGAAGGCCTTGACCTCACCAATGCATAGCAGATTGTCCTCAGCACTTAAGTTGCGATTTATCCACGCCATCGTTGGATTGACAGCACCGTCGGGAGTCTCCTCCAGAGTTTCGCGTTCAAACTGCGCCAACGGAACAAAAATGCGACAGTCTGTCGGACCAATTCCAGCCAGCACAGCTAAACCACCAATGCAAATCCAAAGCGACATGGCGAAAATAGCCATTGATGACGAGCTGACCTGAGCCGTCCAAATTGCGCCCTTACTGGCAAGAATCGCGATGAAAGGTACCGCTGGTAGCCAGAACCGGTCAATCCGATGCGTCACAAGCCACCACAGCCCAAAAATCCAAATGACGAAGATCAACCAAAGCCAGTCTGCCGATAAATTTGCGGAGCGGCGGTATTGCTGAACCAAAGCGCCAATTGACAGGATGGCGAAAAAGTTCAAGGCAAGGTTGGTGAAGGGAGATCCGACGGCGACTTGTTTCAAGTCTCGCTGGATCGCTGCGAGCGAGAAGGCCGGAATCTCCGCTTTGGCACTTGGACTGTGCACATTGCTCCAGCGTTCTACCTGATCTTCGGTCAATCCTCGTCCACCAAAAACGGAATGAGCAACTGGAAACACCGGGTTTTGACTTTGCACCGCATTGCGAGCGAACCAGGGAGCGCAAGTCATCAGTAGCCCTAGAGCGAACCCGCCAATCACAACACCAGCTTTCCACTCGGCTCGCCAAATGGACCACAACAACATGGCTGCAGCAGGAAAAACAGCAAACAACAGCCCTGGATACTTGCATGCGCAAGCCGCGCCTGACAAGCAACCAATCGCTAGAGCTTGACACAATCGTGTCTGAATCGAAGTTGTTTCTTCCTTCGATCGCCAAAGGAAAAAGAAACACATCAGCGCGGCCAAAACATACGCACCCAAGGCGGTGTCAATCAATCCTGCAAAAGAAACATGTGCGTTGCCGGGCATCGTAAAGATCAATGCCGCACAAAACCAACCCAAGTGCGAACCATTACGCTGCGTAACAAAACCACCTACCAAGGCGGCCGCCAACAGTGCATGAACACCAATAATCAGCTTGCCAGCAATGCCGCCGTGCCACCATCCAACGTCACCTCCCCATAAGACCATCATGGCCAAGCTATGCATTTCGACGCCTAGCGGCATATTGGCGTAAACGTTGTGAGGAACAAAGTCGATACAGCCTGCCTGATAGAACTCCTTGGGTGCTTGAAGGTGATACTCCAACACATCAAATTCCCAGGCTGGAACCAAGCTTCCAAGCACGTAGAAAAACGCCATGCCAACGGTGACAAGCGCTGTAAACCGGCAAGACCAGACCATGCCAATGCTGTTTGGCTCGAATTCCTCGCCAGCCAACTCATCATCTTCGGCCGCACTAGGCTTCGGCCCGAAACGCCGAATGCAATCGGCAATCACTAACAATGACGCAAGGCTAAGCAGCAGGACCGCTCTGCTTCCTAACCCGCCAGCCAGTCCGATCATAAGGACCATGGTCGACAAAAGCGACAAACCCACCAAGACAGAGAGACTGCCAGCTACCAACCGCGCCGCTCGAGTGCTCGCCTCGGGGCCATACCAAACAACGGGTACAACACACCGCACCAGTGGCCATCCGATCCAGGCAGCGGCACTGAGCCAACTGAATCCAAGCAAAATATACGGTAGGCGATCCAAGCCACCTGGAAAAAATAGAAAAGTCTGTGCAGCGCTTGCAGGAAACAGAAATAGGTCAAGAAACCGAGAGTGATCAGCACCTTCGGCAGGGTCAAAAGCAGCGGCAAAAAAAGATGGCTGCGATAAATACCAGCAGAAGTAGGC
Organism: Aureliella sp.; assembly: GCA_963691875.1. Lineage (GTDB taxonomy): Bacteria > Planctomycetota > Planctomycetia > Pirellulales > Pirellulaceae > Aureliella. The sequence continues at coordinate 4,608,024 of OY829846.1, read as the reverse complement.
AATGAAAGCACACGTCAACCCCGCAAACCACAGCGTTGGCCCAAGATCACCACCCCCAAATCTTACAGAGACATTCTCCCCTTGTGCAGCAGCAAGTGGCTCCTGATTTCTTCTCACCGAGGGAGAATTACGACCGGAACTGCGGCTGTTCTTGGGCATCCAAGCTCCAGGATAAGGCTTGAGTCATAATAGATACAAAGTGAATTCGGCTATATTCTAGACCAAGTTGTTCCTCGTTCGAGATCGGGACAGCTGTCTTCCTTCAACAAGTCCTGCGGGCCCTAGGTTTCCGATGGATACGACAAGGCACATTCGTCCCCTCTCCTGGTCCTTTGGGGTCTGCGTTACCCTCTGCTTCTGCCTACCAGCTGTCTCCACAAATCTGGGCTGCAGTCGCAAGTCGAAGGAAGAAGACAATCCAGCAGTAGACGTCGCGCAGGGCGATCAAGCAACCAATCCAGACACGACCTCTTCTCAACAGAATACGCAACAAGCCACTGCAGCTTACAGCGTCCCCGATCTCCTTCCGCCGCCACCGGTCTCCGAAGTGGAGCAAAAGACTCTAGACGCACTCCTCAAGTTGACGCCTAGCCAGAATGTGCCAGACGAAACTGTCGCGTTGCTGAAGGAAGGGGAGGCCTTGCTCCAACTGGCTACGCAGACGCTGCACGACTCCGAAGCCGCCCATCACCTTCAAGCTCAATTCATGCTGGAATTCGGCGACGCCTCGCAAGCAAAGAAAATCTGGCAAGACCTGCTCGAACAGAATGCTTCCAACCTCACGGTCATCGAAGGCCTTTTGCAAGTCGCCAAACAGGAAGGTGATTTCGAAGCAGTAGTGCGGTATAGCCGCCAAGCTCTGCAGCTCGAACCCGGCAATCCGAACTACCGACTGGAGCTAGGCGTTGCATTACTCGATGCTGCCGAGATTGAAGATTCTTCCGATGTTCTAGGAAAAATCGTCGCCGACTATCCACAGAATCCTGAGGCGCGGGTCGAGTACGCGTGTGTACTTCTGCAACTTGATGAGCTAGAGTCCGCCAAAGAGCAACTGGAGAAAGCACTTGAGCTGGCTCCTGACCAGCGCTCGGTTCACCTGGAATTAGGCAGGACGTACAGTCGTCTCGGAAGTCCCGATCTGGCTAAGAAGCACTTTGGGGAGCATCGACGTCTTCAAGCCGAATTCGCTAAGCAAGATACCAAGGCACGTCGAGAGTACGATGACGGTACTGCGAATCGAAAAGCCGTTTCAAAATTGTGCTCCGACCTAGCAAGACTGTTTCTTGAAGAACAGCTGGCGACGATCAGCCATAGAATGCTTGAGCGCGCTTACCACCTTGACGAAAAGAACATCGACTGCCGCCAGATACTTTCGCTGTTGTTTGCCAGACGCAATGACTTCTCAAGTGCCATCGAGTATCTGGATGAGATCGCGAAGTTGCATCCAAAGCAATTTATTCTCACCCGAGATGCCGTTAATCTGTTCCTTCAGGCCGGCAAGCAGGACGAAGCTGCTCAACGATTGATTCAATTCACAACTGCGAATCCTGAAGACGTCGAGGCTGCGGCTGCCTGCAGCCAATTCTTTATGAGTCAAGTTCCAAGACCAGCTGAGGCATTAAAACTTGCACAGCACGTAGTGGAACTGCGAGCATCCCCGCAAGCCTTTCTACTGCTGGCTTCCGCGCAAGAATTCGCTGGTCAGCGAGATCAAGCCATCAGGACCCTGGAGCGCGCGATCGTGATGGATCCCGGCAACCCACAGTATGCTCAACTGCTAAACATACCGCGTTCTCGTAATGCAACATTTAGGCCGCAAACCCCGTAAGCGCGATCGCGCCCAACCTCTGCACGTGTGATTGCTCTCAACAATGATGAAGCTTTTTCCCTTCTGTTTTGCCCCACTGCTTTCAGCATTCGGTTTCTGTTCCCTCACAAGTGCGCAAGAGACGATTCGCATGACCGATGCGACAGAAGGCAGCGGAATCACCTTCAAACACTTTGACGGTAGCGCTGGCGAGTTCTTCATTATGGAGTCTCTCAGTGCGGGCTTAGCACTCTTCGACTACGATCTAGACGGCGACGAGGACATCTATTTGCTCAATGGAACTTCACTGGAACAGTTCAAAGGCAATACAATCGTCTCGGACACAGAACACTGCAATGTACTGTATCGAAACGAAGGTAACTTCCGCTTCACGGACGTGACGCAAGATTCCGGCTTGGGTGATATCGGTTTCGGGATGGGTGTTGCGACCGGCGACTATGACAACGACGGATGGCCAGATGTATTTGTCAACAATGGAGGTGCCAACTCGCTATATCGTAACCAGGGTGATGGAACTTTTGCCCTAGTTAAGCTGAAGGATATTGATTCGCCCCAGCGAATTGGTGCCGGTGCAAGCTTCGTTGATACGGATGCGGATGGAGACCTTGACCTTTTTATTGCAAACTACATCCGCGAAGACTTTTCCAACCACAAGATCCACTACTTCAAGGGCCTCCCCGACTATCCTACCCCATTGAGCCTGCAGGCCGACTCGGATCAGCTGCTCGAGAATTTAGGTGACGGAAGATTTAGAGATATCTCTGAGAGCTCTGGTATTTCAAGTGTTGCTGGGCGCAGCATGGGCATCCTCACTTTTGATTACGGCGAAGACGGCGATATCGATATCTTGGTCGCCAACGATACCGAACAGAATTATCTTTACGAGAACACCGGAAAGAACCAGTTTCAGGAATCAAGTCTGATTGCAGGCTTGGCCTATGACTACAAAGCCAAGCCACAAGCCTCAATGGGTATCGAGCTCCTCGACCTAGACCGGGACCTGAAACTGGATGTTTTTGCGACCTCGTTCTCGCGAGAGTTTGCGGTTTTCTACCGGAATGATGATTCTGGTTTTTTTAGCGACCGTACGTTGCAGACTGGCTCCTCGCAGTCCACCTTTTCTGATGTTACCTGGGGCGTCGTCGCCTGCGATTTCAACAACGATGGAGCTACCGACGTTTTTATCGCTGCCGGCGACCTCGATGAGCAAAACAGCTCGCGGGGTGGAATTGGCAGTCGTGGTTATCTCGCGCAGAATTTTATGCTGCAAGGTTCGGCCGACGGCAAACCTCGGGACTTGAAAGATCAATGGGGCGATGCGGCAGTAGCGCGTGCCTCAAGCCGAGGTGCTGCGACTGCCGATTTCGACCTGGACGGACGACAAGATTTGCTCATCTTGAATTCGCGCCAGTCACCGCAACTCATTCGTAATCAATCCGAAGGTCAAAGCTTCATTCAACTCCGACTCGTCGGAACTTCCAGCAATCGAGATGGACTAGGTGCTATGGTTACAGTAATCCAAGACGGAGTGTCACAACGCATGCAAGCCCGTTCCGGGCATAGTTACCAAACTGAGAGTTCCCATGTGCTGCATTTTGGCTTGCCGTCTTCTGAAGCTGATGTCACAGTGAAAATGCAATGGCTCGGGAGCACTAATTTGACCGAGGAAGTACTCGCACCCGGCAAACGCTTTACCCTTCTTCAACCTGCTGCAGCTCAATAACCCAATTTAGTGCAATAGGATTTTGTGCGGCCAACATCATGAAGAATCCATTCATACCGATCCTGATTGTCATCTTAGGTTTGATTGGCTGCGCAGTCTGGATTATTTTCGTTCCGTCCAATGAAACGATCAGCCTCGAACCAGAAGACCAGGATCCTGTTGAGTCACCCGACGACAAACCACGCCTGATCCACCACAGCCAACTGTCGCAGCAAGAACTATCGCTGGGCTTTCGTTCGCAATTGGATCCTCAGCGACAAGTGACATTGCTGGGGCATCCGAATTCACCTTGCTGGCTGGAGATCCCCAACGCCAGCGGTGCGGACGCCGACAAAGACTCGCCCGCTTCATCAACAGACTTTGTCGGTCCTCAAGCTTGCATCCAATGTCACGCCGAACAGTATCGGGGATTTTCCGAAACCGCCCATGCATTGACCTCTAGCTTGGCCACGACCGAGACAATTGATGGTCCATTCGATTCACCAAACAGCACGGTGCAATCGATCCATCCCGACCTTTCCTTCCAAATGATTCGAGATGACTCAGGTCACTTTCAAGAGGTTCATCTTCGTGAGCTACGAAGGAGAATCCCATTCGATATTGTCACCGGTTCCGGCAAAACGGCTCAGACCTATCTCTTCTGGGAAGACGACCGACTCTTCCAAATGCACCTGAGTTACTTTAAGCCCTTGCAAAGTTGGATCAACAGCCCTGGTTACCACGACGGCACCGCCTGGTACACGCGCGAAACCATTCCCAAGTGTGTGCAGTGTCATATGACGTACATGGAGTGGAAGCCTGGCACGAAGAACAGCTTTGTTAAAGACACCACGATCTTTGGGGTGAGCTGCGAACGCTGTCACGGCCCGGCACGACAGCATGTGGACTACCACCAAGAAAACCCGGATTCAAAGACTGCCAAATTCATCGCAAATCCAAGCGAACTAGATCGAGATCGCACCAACGATGTTTGTGCCCAATGCCACCTTGGGACCGCGACTCCTCTGAAAGCTCCCTTCAGCTTTCGCCCGGGTGACGTCCTGAAGGAGCACTTTGAAATCTTTCGTGACGAAGATGGCGGCTCTGTCCACACAGCCAATCAGCTGGAACGCATGGAGCTAAGCAAATGCTATTTGCAAAGCGAGGACATGACCTGTGTGACTTGTCACAACCCGCATGGCAACGAGCGTGGCAACACAAAGCTGTTTTCCCAGCGATGTCAGAAGTGTCACCAGACCGACGAATGTGGCATGCACCCCGAATTGGGAGCAAACCTGGCAACTAACTGCATCGATTGCCACATGACGATGGGCTACGACGACAGCATCCAGATCCAGAAGACGGGCGAAGTCCACATGCCGCTGCTGCGTGATCACTTTATTCGAGTCTTGCCAGAACGCAGCAAGGAATTACTAAAACAATTCCTTGCCAACTAGCAAACAAAGGACTCCTCTGCAATCACAACGCGAATCGCGAGTGAGGAAGAACTGGAAAGCTACCTCCCTCAGGCAGCTTCCACTTCCGCAGCGGCTGGCTTATTGGAAGACTTATCCAAGAAAACCAGTAAACAAACCCCCGAACCCGTGGAAATCCCCAAGCAGGTGAAAGCCAAGAAACGGATGCCAAAGTCAAATGGGCACAGCATGGCCGTTTCGCCAATAAACATGGTAGCTGCAAGCAACACATACGCAGCTGTCCCCAATGCACCACCGATCACAGAAGTGATAACGGCATTCGGAATACTCTTCGTAAGGCCACATACTACTGCGATAATGCCGGGAACAAGGGCTAAGGAAACAGCAACGGGCAGCCATATCGCGAAAGTCTTTACAAGTCCGTCCACCGCAGATTGAGCCAGATTACCTTCGACAACGTATCCTAACGCTCCACCAGCTGCTCCTAGAATTAGCCCTCCGACGAGACCTGCAGCAAGGCCCTTCACGGTGTTTTCTTTTGCAACACCAATCACTGCACCAACCAACGCCATCAGAACTGTACCCAGCACCGCAAAGCCAACTGCGTTGTTTTGAATCATGGCGTAAAACTTAGCCGTGATGTACTCAGGTGGATCTCCCAACTGGTCATGCATGGGCGGATAAAAAACATGACTTCCGTCTGGCGTCGGGTCAGCCAGACGGATGATCAAAAACTGCCCAAGCATGCAAATCACAATGGATAGTCCAAGCACTGCTGGCACTAGCCATCCGGGAGTAACTTCATCTGTCAAGCTTTCGCCGGGGGAATCTTCCGGGGGCACGTACGCTTCTTCAGTCATCGCTAGTCTTCGGTTCTCAGGTCTTCTGTTGTCTCATCCTTCACACTGCCTCGGAGACAGGAGAAGTTGCCAAGTTCGGGCAGACCAGGATAACTGGCTTGGGTGCGTCAAGCAATTCCCGCAAGGTATCCAAGGCCCAGGATTGCCACGGCTTTCGAGTTCCAATTTCCAATGCCAGGGCGCAAGAAGTGGATCACTCGTGTGTGTTATTGGCCACAATACGCTTGCGAACTGGCTTGAGATAGACTTGCAAAGTCGGTTTCTCATTACGCAGCGATTGGACCGCTTCAGCTGTGACGCTTGTACCAACCACGTGAAGATTGCGGAGTGAGTCCAACTTCGAAAGAACACTTAGCGCTGCGTCACCGATTTGCGCGCCGTCTATGTTGAGCAATTGCAAACGTGCAAATCGCAAGTTCACAAGTGCTTCGACGCCCGTCTGACTAAGCCGATTGTTAGGCATCTTCAACCACTGCAGATCCTGCAGCGGCTTTAACAACTCGACATGCTCGTCGCTTATGCGAACTGGCGAAAGATCCAGAGACAATAGTTTTCCATTGTCGCTCACCTCCGTCTCAAAGACAACGCCGAGGCTTTCCTCCAGAGTTCGTCCTTGCTCCTGCTGCAGCAGTTTAATCACCCCTGGTAGTGTCGAAGCAGAACCTGAAATCTCGAGTCTTTCTAACTGTTCACACTCAGCCAGATGCTCGAGCCCAGCGTCGCTCAGTAGCGTTCGCTGTGCAGTCAGCTCGCGCAGATTCTTCCACTCTTGGGCTGCCTGCATGCCGCTATCACCAACAAGTGTAGAATCGACTTGTAGCACTTCTAAGTCAGTTAAGCCGGCCAGCAACAAGAGCTCCTTGTCTCCAATACCAGTTCCACGCAGAGACAACGTCTTCAAGCCCTTCAGAGATGCAATCTCTTGCATCGCAGATGCCACTGGTAAGCGATCCAAATAGAGAGATTCAAGTGACTTGAGGGAACCAAGCGTGCGAATCCCTTTGGCTGTGTAGAACGGACTACCCAGGCTCAACGATCGAAGATTGGGCAACCTGGAAAGAGCTTCAAGCCCCTTGTCGGTTGTCGCTGTCGCTTCGATTGCGAGGTAGCGGAGCGAATCGCAGCCAGACAACACTTCCAAACAGTTGTCGCTAATTTGCGTTTGCCCGAGCCACATCCGCTCAGGTTGCAAATCATCGACAATCTTAGCCACACATTCATTTGTTACTGCCGTGCCGCTCAAGGCCCACCACTTTATGGTTTTCAACTTGAGTAGCGGTAAAATCTGCTGATCCGAGATTTCGCTACGCGGCGCGGCCTGGCCACCGTCTCCGGGAACGCCATCGAATTGGGCGAAGGTCACATACTCTAAGTCGTGAAACCACTCGATGCCAAACCAACCACTAAGCCAGTGTCGGGAGAGCTCAGGATCATCCAGATCAGCGATTTTTTCCGTTGACTGCCCGGCATTCAAAATCTGGAAATCGTAGTAGGCGTAGCCAGCTAGCTCTTCAACACGTTCAATCACTTGACGCTGCAAATGAACGACGGCCTTGCGATTTGCGTACCATCCTAGGCCTCTAGCCACCAGGAAGATAGCGGCCGCTGCGAGAGCGTAGATCAGGATTATTCGAGGTTTTTGCACTACGTTTCCCAAGTAACTGTACGAGTTTCAGAGAGAAATTGTGCTGGCTAACTTTCTCGCGGTTGCGACGGTCGAGCCATCGTAATCAGAAAAGGTTATTCCAATTTCAATCGTCCACTGTTATTTATAATCTTAGATCTCGGTCCCAAACAGCAACCGGTGCGAGCTAAATCGAGATCGCCGCAACTTCCTTAATCTTTCTCCTCAACGCCCTTCCAACATCCTCAGTCGAATTCGTATGTCTTGGAAATGGATCATCGCGACCTTGCTTCTCTTGGCGGCAGCAGGTTCTTTGCTGCTGAGTCTCCGCCAACGAAATCTTGAATCCAATCGCACCGATCTACCACCGGCTGATAGCGAAGAAGGCGAAGCGCTCAATCTCTTCTCGCAGCAACCCATTGGCTTCGACTTCGAGGAGCCACCTAGGATCTCTTACGTGGATCTGGTTGATCTAAACGAAGACTCCAAAATGGACGTTCTCGTCTGCGATTGCACGAAAAATACGCTTAGCTGGATTCGCCAGCTCGAATCAGGCAGCTTTGAGGAGCAGACGATTGCATCGGACGTTCTAGCACCAGCCCGAACTGAAATCGTTGACTTTGACGGTGACGGCGACTTGGACATCTTGCTGGCAACGCTTGGCAAACTTTTCCCGAGCGACGATAAGGTCGGTAGTTTGCTGTTTTTTGAGAATGACGGGGAAGAAAACTTTCAATCTCAGGTCCTCTTGGAGAACGTCGCGCGGATTTCGGACGTGCGAGCCTGCGACATGGATAAGGACAACGACCTGGATCTAGTGGTCACGCACTTTGGTTACTATGAGGGGCTAGTCCAGTGGCTTGAAAACAAGGGGAAAGACGACTCGTTTTCATTTGAGCCACATGTCCTTCAAGAGCAAGCTGGTGGAATTCATGGGATTCCTGAAGACATTGATCGGGACGGCAACGTCGATATCGTCTTGCTCATCAGTCAAGAAATCGAAAGCATCTATGTCCTTTATGGCGAGGGCAATGGCTCATTTCGCGAGGAGAAGATCCACGACGCAACGAATCCAGACTTTGGATCTGCAGGAATTTGGCTCGAAGACCTCGATCAAGACGGCGACTTAGACGTGCTCTACTGCAATGGAGATGCGTTCGACTACTCGCCGCCCAAACCGTGGCCCTGGCATGGAGCCCAGTGGCTCGAGAATACAGCAAACGGCAAATTTGAATACCACCGACTCGCTGATTTTGGCGGCGCAGTAAACGCTGTCGCACACGATTACGACCAAGACGGAGACCTCGATATTTTCCTATCCAGTGCCTTTAACAGCTGGAGCAAGCCCACGTCGCAAAGCTTGCGACTGCTAGAAAATACTGGTAGCATGCGATTCCTATCGCACCCGCTTGGCAACTCGCCAAGCCACATTCAAGCGCTCGACGTTGGCGATATAAACGGGGATGGCAAGCTCGACTTAGTCACCGGCGGCATGCACATTTCCGAACCTTACGACCGCATTGGCCGGGTCGTACTCTGGTACGGCAACTAACCCTTTAAACTCTGAAATTAACAGTTCAGTCACCTTTCACACACACCTAAACCTCAATTTGGACTCATCAAATGAAGCATATCACCACGGCACTAACATGTTTAACTCTAACAGTCTTCCTAGGTTGCGGCGCGGCTAAACTTCCGACAATTCCCGTCACAGGAACCGTCTTGGTCGACGACAAGCCAATGGAGGGCGTAAAAGTTGTCTTCTCGCCAGCCGCTGGCAGCTCTGGCCAAAGTGCTTCTGGCCAAACAGACGCCGAAGGTAAGTACTCACTAACCACTGTAGACACTGGCGATGGAGCTCTAGCCGGAGATTACCAAGTGGCAATTCTCAAGAGCACTGTTGAAGAAGACACCTTGCCCAAGGAAATGGATCCAGACGATCCAGCAGCGATGGATGCGATCTACGGAGCCTTGGATACTTCTAAAGAAGGCAAGACGGAAAACATGATTGCGGCGAAGTGGAACAGTCCTGGCACTTCAGGTTTGAAGGCTTCTGTAAAGGAAGGCGGAGAGAACAACTTCGAATTTAAAGTCACTAGCAAGTAATCTATTTCGATCCATCGAAATTCACGGCCAGTGAGACGGGCTTTGCTCCGAATCGCTGGCCGATTTCGTTTTGCGTCAACCTACATACCTGGGTAAGCACAACGGCATGTTGGCAAGAATTGCAGTTCTCATCGTTCTCCTGCTCGTGCTGGCTGGCGTTGTAGGCTATTGGTGGACCTTACCCGGAACCGCGCACTCCGCCTTAGATCGCGAGAGCGTCTTTGAGAAGCCCTTTAAGGAAGCCGCGTTTCAAGATGATTCCACTTCAGACCAAATCCTGGAGATGGCTCGGAAAGAGCTAGAACAATTCCGCCAGAAGTGGCCTGACTCGGCTTTGCCCTGGAACGCTCAAGCCGACTTCGATTTCCGCACTGGCGACGCCGAAGGTGCTCAAGCTGCTTGGACGAAGAGCTTGGAGTTTGACCGTCGGAATGCAGATGCGATTTTCGGGCTCGCTAATCTCGCCTTCGAGGCTGGTCGCTACGACGAAGCCGCCGCACTATGCGAATCCCTAGGCGCTGAAGAGGTTCGCAATCCACGCGTACCACTACTTCTTGCCGATACCTACCTCAACCAGAACAAGCCCGATCTAGCCGCACTCACCCTGGAGCAGCACATTGCATCAGAAAGAGCTTCGGTTCAAGCACTCGAGATGCTTGGGAGTGCACAGATGCGACTGAAGAAATACGACGAGGCAATCGAAGTTCTTCTGGCTGTGCTGCAGTTCAACCCAAAGTCGACGAAGGCTCACTACGAACTGGCGCAGGCATATCTGCGAAAATCGGATCGCGAAAAAGCCAACGTGCACCTCGAAGAGTTTAAACGACTGGAAAAAGAAGACTCTGAGAACACTTCGCTTGGCGCCCAACGATTTGTCGACCGAGAACATGCGATTAGTGTGTCCGCACAAGTATTGGCAGACATGGCGGTGGCGCTCAGGAGACTTGGCGACGGGGAGGGTGGCGAGGACAAAATGCTGCGTGCACTGAAGCTCCAGCCGGACCGCCTTGCATGGCTGCAAGAACTTCAGGACTTGTATCACTCCCAGAAAAAAGCACTGGAAACGATCGACGTCCTGAAGCGAATTGCCGAGCTGGAGCCCGAAAAAGTGGATCACTTGCTTGCGATTGGCGGTCTATACTCCCAATTAGAACAGGCCGAACCGGCCGTAGAGTATTTTCGTAAGGCAATTGCTGTCGCTCCTGAAGATCCACGTTGCCTTGAAGCCAAGAAAATCATTGAACAGCAACTCAATGAATAGCCGTTCCAGCCTACTGCCTTCAATTGCGATAGAGCTGCCCACTACTTGGTTGCCCTTGATCCTCGCGGCCTCTCTACTCTCGGCCCACTCCACTTCGGCTCAAGAATCACAGATTCGCCTTGCGGATGTCTCAGCTGAAGCAGCCATTGACTTCGAGCACACCGATGGCGGCTCTGGGATGCATTACTTGGTCGAGGCGATTTCTGGCAGCTTGGCCAGTTTCGACTACGACAACGATGGCCGCGTCGATATTTACTTCTTGAATGGCGCTGCCCTGCGAGGCACAAATTACAACACCCAGCCAATCAATCAATTACATCACAACCTAGGCAGTTTCCAATTCGAAAACGTGTCGAAGGCATCGGGACTAGCAGATTTGGCCTACTCGCTCGGCGTGACCGTGGGTGACTACGACAATGACGGCTTTGACGACGTCTACGTTACCAACATGGGGCCAAACACTTTCTACCGAAATAATGGTGATGGGACTTTTCAACCGGTCAACGGGGAAGCAATTGCTTGTGGCGATAAAGTCGGCGCCGGTGCAAGCATGCTAGACATCGATGCAGATGGGAACTTGGACATCTACGCATCAAGCTACATTCGATTTGACTACGATATCCCACCATCTGAATTTCGTGGAAGGATCGTCTACGGAGGTCCCCTGCTCTACCAGAAAGAATCAGACAATCTCTTGCGTAATGACGGAAGCGGTTCCTTTCTTGATATTTCGCAACAAGCCGGCATTGCGAACGAAAAAGAATGGGGCATGGGAACGATCGCAGTGGATTTCGACAAAGATGGCGACACCGACGTGTTCGTCGCCAACGATTCCACTAAGAACTCTCTTTGGCTCAACGATGGCAAAGGAGTGTTCACTGAATGCGCCTTGCTAATGGGAATTGCTTACGATTTTCAAGGTGATCCGCAAGGTAGCATGGGTGTCGATATTGGCGATATTGATCAAGACGGCTGGCTGGATCTATTCCAAACCGCCTACACGAAACAACTCGCCACGCTCTACCGGAATGAAGAAGGCGCATTCTTCTCCGACTCAACTCGCAGCACGGGTGTCGGCCAAGGCACCTTCCATCCCGTCAATTGGGGCACAGCTCTGTGCGATCTGGAGAACGACGGGGATCGTGACATCTTTATGGCTAATGGGCACATCCATGACAACATGGATGACGTCAACACCGCCACTTACCGCTGCCGCAACTTTGTACTTGAAAATCAGGATGGAGCATTCGGTGATGTAACACAGCTGGTTGGGACTGGAACGGACCCCGTCGAGAGCAGTCGCGGTTGTGTCGCAGATGACTTGGACAACGATGGACGAGTCGACTTGATTGTAATGAACTCGCGCCGGCCACCCACTGTGATTCGCAATGAATCCGAAAGCAGGAATAACTGGATTCAGTTGCAGTTGATCGGCATCAAATGCAATCGCTCCGCAGTGGGCAGTCAAGTTCGAGTCACCACCGAGGCGGGATCGCAACTACTCGAAGTGCACAGTGGACGCGGTTATCAGGGCCACTTTGGTTCGACTCTTCACTTTGGCCTCGGTAAGCAAGAAAAGATCAAGTCTATCGAGATCCGCTGGCATGGCGGTAGCTCGCAAACCATTCGCCCAAGCGAAGATAATATGCCAGTGAATGCATGCTATATTCTGCGGGAAGGCAAATCGCACGTTAACGACCAATCTCACTGACGCAGCTAGAACCTCGATACTAGCGGGACGAACCGAAAGAGAACTCTTGAGTGCATCTGACCCAAAAGAAGAAAACGCGGCAGCCGACGAAGATGTGGTCGAGATCCCTGCACATCCTGCTGCGTCAAAAAAGGACAGTAAAGCCTCAGGTGGAATTCTACCAACGGTGCTGGGCCTGCTCGGGCTCACTTTAATAGCGGTGATTGGTTACGGAAGCACCAATGAATGGTTTGGGTTGTTTGCTGAGAGCGATTCTGTGCCCGGGCCAGAACTTCAGAAGGAAAACCCTCTTTCCAATGGCGATCAGACAGACTCCAACCGCAACCTGCCAGCAAGCCGGAATTTGGCTGGTAACGGCAATCCTAGCTCTGCCAATAGCCAAACCAGCGATGAAGAAACGGCGCGCAAGGAAGACTTGCCGCCACTCGATCCCATTCCGTCGGAAAAGGCTGTTGAAGTCATCGAGGAATGTAAACGCGTCGCAAATCATTTGTACGGCACCATGCCCAACTCGCTTGAAGCCAAAGAAATGCTTGCTCGAACCGAATTCGAGTTCGGCGACACTGCAAAGGCTCGAGTCGTCTGGGAATCCATCCTCAAACTCAACCCTCAGTTTCTCTATGCTCTGCGCGGTCTAGGAGACATCGCGACTCAGGAAGGCGAATTGGAGCTAGCCGTCAATTACTATCGCAAAGCTTGCGAGTTTGACCCGACTAGTATTTCACGAAGAGTCACGCTGGGAGTTGCCTTGACCCAAGCGGCGAAACTGGAGGAGGCCAAGACCGAACTGGAGTCGGCACTCGAAAACAATCCAGGTCACGGTGGTGCACTCGCTGAGCTCGGCCAAGTGCTCCTGCTCTTGAAGGATTTTGAAGGAGCGAAAACGCGACTGGAAGCCGCACTTGCTGCCCAGATTCCGCCCAACAATATCGCCAAGCCTCACCTCGGACTTGTGACGGCTTATCAGCGCCTGCGGGATCGCGAAAAAGCCAAGTTCCATCAGGTCGAGTACCAAAAGCTGAGCCGTGATGGCTCCCAAGTCAACTCTGAGACTCGTGACTACAACGACCTTGCAGCAATAAGAGAAGACGTCGGCCGATTCTACGTCGATATGGCTCGCGTCTACGTGACGGGTGGATTCCCAGCTTCCGCTTCGTTGCTCTTGATTCGCACTAGCCAAATGGACAAGCAAAATACTGGCTGCAGGCAAGCTTTGGCCTTCTTCTCGATGCAGCAACGAAAACCATACGAGGCAATTCGTTGGCTTGGTGAACTACAGAAAATCGAACCCGAGAACTTCACTTACACCAAAGAAATCTCTCGCTTGTATGTGCAAACCTCCGAGATGGAGAAAGCCGAGAGCGTCTTGATTGAGTTTTTGGATGCCGATCCAGATAATGCCGCTGCGCTTCACGGCACCGCCATGTTCTTTTACTCTTTGCTCCCCAATGATGGTAAGGGCGCCAAGTTCGCTCAACGCTTGGTTGACCAAGCTCCGTCAGGTGAGAATTACGCTCTTCTAGCTTCCATCCAAGATGCAGCTGGAAAGAACGACGAAGCGATTGAGGCGATGTCCAAGGCAGCTGAGTTATCGCCAGAGAACAGCAAGTATTCGGATGCGTTGAAAGTCTTGCGAGGTGAGATCATTCCTGCAGACATTCCATCTTCGGACAGCTCTGGTCCGATCATCTCACCGCCGCCAAGCACTTCTGTTCCACCAGTTGTGAACTCCGGTTCCGACCAGTAGACCTACGCTTGAATTGAGGAATCCGATGCAAAAACCAATTGCTGCTGTATGCCTCACAATATGCCTCTTACCGCTCAAGTCTGCTAGCGGCCAGGATCGGCCTTCTATCCAACTTGACGATATCAGCAGGAACCTTGATTTCGTTCACACAGATGGCCACTACGGGCAGTTCTTTTTGATCGAAAGCATGAGTGCTGGTCTGGCCATGCTAGACTACGATGGCGACGGCGATCTGGACGTCTTCCTCCTCAACGGCTCAAGGATTGAGATCCCAGGGTCTAGCTCTTCCGAAGAAGGGAGGCAAAAGCCCAAGAGCAATCGCCTCTTTCGCAACGATGGAGACTTCCACTTCACCGACGTCACGGAACAGTCTGGTGTATCCGACTCCAACATGAGCCTTGGTGTTGCTGTAGCTGACTACGACAATGACGGGTGCCCAGACATTTACGTTAGTAATTATGGGGTGAATTCGCTGCTTCATAATAACGGCGATGGCACATTCTCCGAGATGATCAACTTAGCATCTGCGGGCCGCGGTTCGCGTGTGGGCGGAGGCGTCAGTTTCTTCGACAAAGACAGTGATGGCGACCTAGACCTTTACATTGGAAATTACATCCAGTTCGATGCAAGTAAGCATAAAATCCACTTTCATAAAGGACTGCCGGCTTACCCCAGCCCAATGAGCTTTCAGCCGGAGAAAGACCACTTGCTAGAAAACAACGGCGATGGTACTTTTCAAGATGTGACAGATGCATCGGGAATCAACAAAGTTGCCGGGAGAAGCATGGGACTGGTTTCTTTCGATTACGACCAAGACGGAGACATCGATGTCTTTGTAGCCAACGACACCCAAGCAAATTTTCTATTTGAGAACGATGGCAACGGAGTGTTCGAGGAAGTCGGCTTGTTCGCGGGAGTTGCCTTTGACTTTTCCGGCAAACCTCAAGCTTCGATGGGAGTTGAGCTGTGCGATGTCGATCGAGATGGGCTGCTGGACCTTTTTGTTACCTCGTTCTCAGAAGAGTTTACGACGCTCTACCGAAATGAAGATGGCTTCTTTAGTGACAGCACCTTGCAGATGGGGGCTTCGGCGGCCACCTTCCCCCATGTAACCTGGGGCATCATCGGAGAAGACTTCGACAACGACGGCAAACCTGAATTCCTGGTCGGGACTGGAGACCTCGACGAAGACAAACAAGCACGCGGCGGCGCGGCTAAAACCACTGGATTTGACGTCAAAAACGTAGTGCTCAGTCAAGCCAACGGTCAGCTGAAAGACTTAAAAGGCACTTGGGGAACTGCTGCGAAAGTGAAGCGTTCCACACGAGGATTGCTCGGAGGCGACCTAAATCAAGACGGTAGAATTGACGCGATAGCATTGAATGCTCGCAACTCTGCCACACTGATGCAAAATTCCACTACAACCCCTGTGGATTCCCACATATCGGTGCAATTGGTGGGGACAGAAAGCAATCGCGATGCTTTAGGAGCTATGATTCTTGTGAATCAAAATGGCCGACGGACTCAAGTTGAGCAAGTCCGGAGCGGGCACAGTTATCAATCCGACCGAAGATCAGCGACCCATTTTGGCGTTTCCCCCCAAGAGGTAGTAAAAGTTACTATCGCTTGGCCATCTGGCAGGAGGCAACACGTGGATTGCAAAGCAGGGCAACAAATCACCCTCGTTGAAGCAAAGTGAGCCGGGGTTCCGAGGGAAACAAAAACGCCCAAAAAGACAAAGAAGGTTGATCCGAGCTCCAATGGACAATACGATATTGTGCAGGCGCTGATGCGCCATTTGTCGATCTATCTTTTCTAATGGGAGTGTCTTTATGGCTAAGTTGATTAGTAGGATCAAAAAACGATCCTACGCTTTTACCCTCGTGGAGCTGCTGGTGGTGATTGCAATCATCGGTATCCTCGTAGGACTTTTGCTTCCAGCGGTTCAAGCCGCTCGTGAAGCTGCACGACGTATGCAATGCTCGAACAATCTGAAACAACTCGGATTGGCATCATTGAACTACGAAAGTGCGAACAAAGTGTTTCCTAGTGCAATGAACGGTCCAATCGTTCTGCCTGCAAACTGGGGCGGTTCGTGGGAAAGCTCGCGTGGCCACCACAGTGCCTTCCTTCAAATGCTACCTTATATCGAGCAAGCACCGCTTTACAACTTGATTCAAGCGGGACTTCCAGAAGGCGGCATGAGCCAAGCACGGCCATTTGGTCCACACTCGCTGCGACCTTATAGCCACTATCGTTCTCGAGTACCTGCGTTCTTGTGCCCATCCGACCCAGGTTCAACTGGTTGGGGGTGGAGTACTGCTAATGCTCCAATCAACTACGCTTGGAACTTTGGTGACTCGACTCGTGGCACTGATGGACGGCACAATGGTGAGTGGGGGTCCTTCCGCTCTCGTGGTATGTTCGACATCGTTTGGGCCTCTCCTGGAGCTCGTAACCAACAGGGTACCGGTAAGGGAAAGAGGATCGCCGAAGTTGTTGACGGTACCTCGAACACCTTGGCGTTCTCGGAAATCACAATCTACAACGGACAAGGAAAATTGCACGGTCACTACTTGGTAGTGCCTCGCGGTGAATTCCGCGCCGCACCAATCATCTGTAAGAACCAAAAAGGGCCGAACAGCACCCTGCTCAGCACCAATGCTGGCAACGGTACTTATTCTCTGCCAACCTCCCACTTCCGTCATGGTGAAGCGTGGGCTTCTGGGTTTACGATGATTTGCGGTTTCACAGCCATCCTTCCACCTAACTCGCCATCCTGTGCAAATCAGCGTGGTGAGTGGCAAGAAGGTATCTACACGGCAAACAGCTACCACACTGGTGGTGTTAATGTTGCCATGGTAGATGGCTCAATCCACTTCGTTGGTGAGAACATCGACACCGGCAACCTTTCTGCTCCAGTTCCCGTTCAAGGCCCTTCGCCTTACGGCGTTTGGGGGGCGATGGGAACATCCAACGGTGGCGAAGCCTTCCAACACGAACTTGGACTTTAAGTTCTCTGGGTTAATCTAGAGTTTCTAAACATCAAAGGACACTGGTTTCGGCCAGTGTCCTTTTTTAGTGAACATAGCCACGCTTAAGTATCGACAAACACTTCATACTCGTGATGCATTTGCCAATACGATCCACGCTTGCATTCCTCTTGCTGCTAATCTCCGCTGGCTGCCAAGGCAGTTCCGCAGAGCCGCAAACGCTATCCCGTGAACAGCTTTATCGACTGCACTGTTCAGGCTGCCATGGCGACGGATCAGGAAACGGGCACATCGCTGGTACACTTGCGGCGCGTCCACGAAATCTCAAACACAACCAATGGCAAGACTCCGTCACGGACGAACATATTTTTAGGGTCATCCACGAAGGCGGCGAGGCGGTCAAGCTCAACAAAGCCATGCCGGCCTTCGAAGAGAAACTCACCAAAGAAGAAATCCGGAGCCTAGTTGGCTATATTCGCTTTCTAGGACGCTAACTTTTTCTCGTGGCGCTGACTGGAAACATGGGCCGCCGGCCAGCAAGTTAACGGCAATTTCAATCATCTGAGATATAACACCAAGAACTCGCCGCTATGACTACTCCTATGGAAGGCATCTTTACTCCGCACATCACTCCAGTCGACGGTCGCGGCCGCATCGACGAAGAAAAACTCTGCGGGTATGTCGACTGGCTGATCGAACGCGGAGTGCACGGCCTCTACCCGAATGGATCCACCGGCGAATTCACGCGATTTACTGCGCCAGAACGCCGTCGTGTCATCGAAGTCCTGACAAACCATGTCGGAAATCGAGTTCCCATTCTTGCTGGTGCAGCCGAAGCAAACGTGCGAGAAACAATCGATGCCTGCGAAGCTTACGGAGCCATGGGTGTGACGGCAGTCGCTATCGTCGCACCGTTTTACTACAAGATCGGTCCCGAGGCGGTTTACCAGTATTTCAAGGAAATCGCGGATACGGTCTCGGTCGACGTCACGCTCTACAACATTCCCCTGTTCGCCTCCCCCATCGATGTTCCTACCGTTCGACGACTGGCCCTGGAGTGCCCGAGAATCGTGGGGATCAAAGACAGCTCTGGCGATCTGCCACACATGATGCGAATGATCGCTGCTGTAAGGCCGCAGCGCCCCGAATTTTCCTTCCTGACAGGCTGGGAAGCAGCTCTGGCTCCGATGCTGATGGCTGGCTGCAACGGCGGTACAAACGCAACCAGCGGCGTAGTGCCCGAATTGACGCGAGCTATCTACGAGGCAACTCAGCGCGGGCAGTGGGATCGCGCAATGCAGCTTCAATATCGGCTGCTGCCGTTGTTTGACGCCATGATTGGACAACCTGAGTTTCCAGAGGGCTTCCGGCGCGGAGCCTTGGCGAGAGGTTGGGATCTCGGCCAAAGTCGCCAACCACTTTCGGCCGAGCAGATCGAAGAGGCCAAACGCACCCAAGCTCAACTATCACAGATACTCAGTGAGCTAGGCCAGTGGCTGCCTGATATCAAACCCGCCAGTCCTGATACGCCTGCCCCTTCCACGGACGACTTTATCGAGCAAATCGTAAGCGAAGTCATGCAGCAGCTGCGAAGCTAAACCTCCTCGTACAAGCATACTTTTACCCGCCGAAAAGTTTCGGCGTCGGGCGAATTCGATCACTCGATCACTCGATCATGGAGCACAGCGCTCCGCAGAGGAGGACCGCTTCACAAGCCAACTCCTACCGAATGAGACTTTGCCCTGACATCTCTCCCGGCTGATCCAGCCCAAGCAAACGCAAAGAAGTGGGAGCAATATCGGCCAGGCGTCCGCCGTCCTGCAACTTGGCGTTCCTCAGCGCCTCATCGACCACGATGAGATCGACATCGTAGGTAGTATGCTTGGTGTGCGGCCCACCGGTGTCAGGATCAAACATCTGTTCGCAGTTACCGTGGTCAGCGGTCACAATTGCGGCACCGCCTTTCCGCATCATGGCTTCGATGACACGCCCCACCCCGTGGTCAACGGCCTCAACGGCTTCCACAGCAGCTTGCAAAACACCGGTGTGCCCAACCATATCGCCATTGGCGTAGTTGACCAAGATGAAGTCGTAAAGCTCTGAATTGATCGCGTTGACTACGGCATCGGTGACTCCAGTCGCCGACATCGCTGGCAATTGGTTGTAGGTCGCAACGTGCTTTGGCGAAGGAATATCCAACTGCATCTCCCGACCATAGCACTCCTTGCGATAATCATTGAAGAAGTAAGTCACATGCGGATGCTTCTCCGACTCAGCACAGCGCAGCTGCGACATGCCATGACCAGCGATCACTTCGCCGAGCGTGTTGGCCATACGATCTTCTTTCTCGAAGATCACTTGGGTGACCAGTGTTTCCTCGTATCGGGCCATGGTCGCAAAGTACAATTCATCGAGCTTGGTGCCGCGATCGAAACCGCCCTTGGGTACTGCCGCCCAATCATCATCCTCGAGCACGAAAGCCTTGGCGATTTCTCGCGGACGATCACCGCGGTAGTTGAAGAAGATGACGGTGTCGCCGGACTGGATACAGTTCTGCGAAGCGTCACCATCCGGAGTGATGCTGCACGGCACGATAAACTCGTCGCCCGTTTCGTTCTCCGAGCTCGGGTTATTGTAGTAGTTCTGAATCGCTTCTTCGGCCGATGCGTAAGTCTTGCCGCCTCGCACCAACAAGTTGTACGCCTGTTCGACACGCTCCCAGCGGAAGTCACGATCCATTGCGTAAAAGCGACCAACGATCGACGCAATGCGCCCCACGCCAAGCTTCGCGATCTCCGCTTCGAAACTCTTCACGAAATCCAAACTTGACTTGGGAGCCGTATCACGCCCATCCGTAATCGCATGCACCAGAACTTTCTCCGAGGCGACGCCTTCTCGCTTGAGCATATCGACAATGGCCACAGCGTGGTCGAGGTGGGCGTGTACACCGCCAGTGGACATCAGCCCCAGCAAGTGAATCTTGCCGCCGGTCTTGCCAACGTGCGCGACTGCATTTTTTAGCGTCTGATTTTCGAAGAAAGAGCCATCTCGAATCGCATGCGTGATCCGCATCAATTGCTGATTCACAATGCGTCCTGCACCAATGTTTTGGTGCCCGACCTCACTGTTGCCCATGACACCATCGGGTAGCCCAACGTCTTCGCCGGATGTGCTAACCTGGGTGTGCGGATATTCCCTCAGCAGTCGATCGTCGATGGGGGTATTTGCCAAGTGGATGGCGTTGTGCTTATTGAAACTCGGGTTCGGGTTGTGTCCCCAACCATCACGCACGATCAAGACAACAGGTCGTTTTGCAGCAGACATTCGAAGGCAGTTTTCTAAGCTAGAATCGAATCGGATACCAAGGAGAACTCATTACGAGCTTAGGTGAGATTCTCTCAAAATCGCCTCTTTCGCCCAGGCCAAACTGCCGCAGTCCAGGCTCTTTGGTGGAGTACAGCCTTTAGGCGTCCCTGTGGCATGGGCATCCTTGCCATGGCCAGAGCACCCTCGAATCTACCCCATCATTCGTTCGGCTCTGCCACCTGGATATTCTCGCCCATTACTCGGACCTCGAACTTATCGACCGCTATCTTGGGATTATCAAGCCAAGTTCCATTGTCGATGGAGAATCGCCAGTGATGCCAAGGACAAGCCACCGAGCAGCTTGCTGAATCGATGTACCCCTCGGCCAAGGAAGCACCTTGGTGTGGACAAAAGTCATCGATCGCAAAGTACTTGCCTTCGCTGAAAAAGACGGCCACCATGCGTTTGCCGACCGGATAGGCTCGCCCTTCGCCTTCGGGAATCTCGCCCACCTTAGCAACAGTCACAAAGTCCGGCTCCGCCGCCGATTGTTCGGGGAAGAGTGGATCGGCCTGCGACTCAGGATTATCGGATGGCTGTTCGGAATCGGTCATAACTTCATGTGCACTGGCCTGCCGGCACCGCAAATTTTTTACATTCAAGACTAGAGCGAGATCGACTTACCGACTTCAGCTACGACGGGTTCTGCCTCACAGCCATCACTCACCACCTGAGCCCAAGCTGCCGCGTCCTGCTCTATCGGAGGCCAAGTGTTGTAATGACCAGGAATCACCTTCTTGGGCTCGAGCAACTTGCAAGCCTCTACGCTATCCGCTGGCCCCATAGTGAACAGGTCACCAATGGGCAGCACTGCCAAGTCCAATCCACCATTGCCAATCAGGCTCATGTCTCCGAACAAGGCCGTGTCGCCGGCAAAGTAAAGCCGCTTGCCATCTGCTTCAACCACAAATCCCGCGGGATTGCCACCATAGCTGCCATCTGGAAGCTGACTTGAGTGATGAGCCAAGGTCATCGTCAGGCGACCGAATGGTAGATCGACGCCACCACCAAGATTCATGCCAATCGTATTCTCGACTGAGTGCTTCTCGGCAAACCAGGTTGCAATCTCGTAGATGGCGACGAGCTGAGAGTTACACCGGTTGGCAATGGCGGCTGCATCAGCAACATGGTCAAAATGCCCATGGGTGATCAGCACAAAATCCGCATCCACATCCTCCGGCTTGGCTGTCGCCGAAGGATTTTCTGTCAAGAAAGGGTCGATGACAATTTTGTGTTCGCCAATCGTCAAATACCAAGATGCATGCCCCAACCAAGTCAGTTCAATGCTCACCCGATGCTTCCTCGTCATTCTCGCCAAGCTTTCGAATCCGCGTTGGCGCAGATTCCTTGAAATGGAAAGAGAGCATGATACCCGGAATGATCATCAAACACAGATAGCCCTTCAAGGCAGTTGCCTGCATCAAGGGCAAAAGATCTGGCCGCATCACGACCAGCAAAGTCCAAGAGAAAATGCTCGTCACTCCACAGGCAAGCAAGAGGAGCTGAAAAGCCGGATAAGGCAGAATGCGATCGCGACGAAAATAGAGCCCGAAACCAACGCTATTAAGCACCACAAACAGCGCGAGCCAGTAGCCGCCCAGCCAAGGCGACTTGAGCCAAAGCATCAAGGCTCCGAACAGCATCCAGGCTGAACAACCAGCCTGAGAGCCAAACCAGCCGCGCCAGTTCCACTGAAAGTGCCTGGGCCCCCTCAGTGGTACTTTCTTTGTTCTTCTCGGCATCATTGCTTGGCTTAAGGGCTGGCGAATCACTCGAACCGCAAACCTCCGATCGAAGCAGTGACTAACGACCGAGCAAGCGGTTCATGTTGATCTTGTAGCCTTCCACCCCAGGCTGACCATAAGGATTGATACCCATCAATCGCCCTTCGACAACTGTGGCCAGCATCAACATCTGGAAATATTGGCCCAAGTAATACTCATCTACTTGAGGCATGAACAAGTTCGTACTTGGGCGCCCATCGTCGCGCAAAGCTTGATTCGTACCCTGAATCGCGGCCTGCATCACGTCTGGCAATGTCTTGTCAGCAATATCGTTCAGCTGATCAGGATCACTAGCCCGCTTGCCGATCGCCAGGGCATCGAAGCGATACTTCTCAACGATCACATTGTTCACGATCTTATCACGGCGACCTTCCTGATGCTGCTGGTGCCGCGAGTGCAGATCGCGGGTGTTGACCGTGGTTAGTGGCATCGCTCCCTTTTGCTCTTTTCCGAGACTTTCTGCGAGCAGCTGATCGTACCACATGCCAGCTGACTCCAGCGCCTTGCTCCACATGCTTAGCAAGCGAATGTTCGCGCCATGCTTGATTTCCATCAGGTGATTTACACCTGTGTACTGCAGTACGATATTGTCCGCAGCCTTCGCCGCCCGAAAATGCTCGTTCATCGCCTTGGCACCTTCGAGCAACTTCATCACGTTGATGCCCATCAAAGCTGCTGGTACGATGCCGACAGCAGATAGAACTGAGAAGCGACCACCCACGCCGTCTGGCACTGGGAAAACATCGCCGCAGCCCAGCTCTGTCGCAAAGCTATGCAATTTCCCGCTCGCTCCCGTCACGGGAATGATGCGACTTGCAACTTTCTCTGCATCCCCACCACAGTTCTTTTCGAGTGCGGCAAGGTACAGACGGAAAGCGGAAGCCGTTTCCAGAGTACCGCCACTCTTGCTGATGACGACTAATCCCCAGCTATCATCAACGCAGGTAGCTGCTTCACCTTTGTCGGCGCCTAACAAGTGCATCAAGCCTTGGGAAGCGTCGTTGTCGACGTTATTGCCTTCGAAGTAGATTCTCGGTCGGCTGCCTCGCTCACCCCGGCTTAACTCATTGAAATATGGCTGGCAGCAGGAATCCATCAAAGCTCGAGCACCCATGTAAGATCCGCCGATGCCGAGCACGACCACTCGGTCAACTTCGGACATCATCTTCTTTGTTGAAGCCAGAATGCGAGCCAGTTCGCTACCAGTTCGGTCCGCTTCGTAATCGGCCAATAGCTTTTCAGGCAGCAGATAGAAACCTGCATCGAGCGGCTGCTTCGCGTCGGGCGTTGCGATCTCGCCGGCCAGCATCTTGACGTCGATGTCGCAGACTTCGTCACGAACCCTCTCGAGCTGAGCTCCCAAGCTAGCGATATCCGAGGGGTCCAAACCAGTATCAGGAATGAAGGCGGCTGAAGGATCAAACCTTAGCAATTGGCTCATGTCGGTCTCTCTTGTAGCAAAGGATTCTGTACCCTGTTCGCGCTCTGGCATGCATGCGTTGACCAAGATATTAACCGTTTCAGTGTTCCTTGACTGTCGCGGCACTGGCCCAGCGATAACAGCTGGAATCTAACCCATGAGCACCAAAAGAGGTACAGCAATGCGTCGACAGCACCACGAATATTCGTAATCTACCCATTGCGCAAGCCTAAGTCGTCGCCTGAGATTCAATGCCTGAGATTGGCTTTCACTCTTTCCTTGACGCCAATTGGGCAACGAGCAGAACGAGGACAAAACTGTTTTCATTGACAAGAGCGGCATAGCTGGTATGCTTTGCGTTTGTTCGAGGTGACGCAGTGAGTTTTCTCCTGCTGTGTGAACAGGGAACCCGGTGAAAATCCGGGACGGACCGGCCGCTGTAAGCTGCCCCAATCGGAAGATTGGTCGTTTCCTTCTTCTTTGAAGGCCATTGCCGCAAGGTATTGCACCTGTGGCGAGAAGGCGATTGGAAGCGTTGGTAGCAAGTCAGAAGACCTACCTCGAAGAGATGGATTTTGCTCTCCGGAAAAGGGCTTTCTCCAGTAGTTGATTCGTTTTCGACTGGTTTTTCCCCAAGTCCGTTAACTGTCACGAGGTACGTCATGCGCAAGAAACTGCGCCCGAAGTCTCTTCAAAAGATACATGCAGCATTCACCTTAGTAGAACTGCTGGTCGTCATTTCCATTATCGGAATTCTCATGGGGCTATTGCTGCCTGCAGTCCAAGCAGCGCGTGAAGCGGCCCGACGCACGCAGTGCCAAAACAACTTGAAACAGATCGGCCTCGGCATCCACGGCTTTCACGAAGCCAAGAAACGCTTGCCCATCGGCTGCCTGGAATGGCGACCTTTCGGCGGGCCAACGACGAGACGTCAATTTGCTTGGTCAGCTTTCATCCTGCCGCACCTAGAGCAGCAAAACCTCTTCGACAGTATCGATTTCCAGAAGCCTTTCGACCATCCAGACAATCGAGAAGCTGCCGCAACAGAGATCTCAATCTTCGTTTGCCCCTCTGCTCCAGAAAATGAATCGGAGCGTGGCAAAACAGATTACGGCGGTCTCTACGGTGAACGTATTCGTACACGCAATCCTGACGACGGGGTTTTCTTGTACGACGTAAAACTTGACTGGGAAGATCTACGAGATGGATTGTCCACCACCATGGCAGTCGCTGAAGACATCGGTGGTCCCGACAGCGAATGGATCAACGGCCGCAATGTTTTCGTTCAGGTCGGCGGCGTAAACGATCCCGACGCATGGATTGGCGACAATGAAATCCGCAGCCAGCATCCCGGTGGCGCAATGGCACTATTTGCAGACGGACACGTCCACTTTCTAACGAACAATATCGACCATCAAGTTCTCGGCGCTCTAATCACTCGACGCGGCGGAGAAGCCGTTTCGGGAGAAGAGTTCTAGAAGCAAGAATTTGGATAGAAACACAACTTGACATCACTCCTTGGAGATTTTTCCTTGAAAATGCAACTTTCATGGATGCTCGGCATCCTCACGATTCTAGGCAGTGCCCGGAATGCACAAGCCGAAATGGTAGTCGACTTTGAAGGCTTACCGACCCCCGCAAGTCGTTTCTACAACGGTAACAATCGCCCTGGCAATGATGCGTACAGAGGTAACTATCGCGTAACCGGCGAACAAACTTCTAACTGGGGAACTCAGTACCAGCAGCTATGGAGCGTCGAAGGATTCGAGTTCAATAACAACTACACTCAATTTGACGGCGGCGACTACTGGAGTGGCTGGAGCTGGTCAAGCGTTGCGGATAGCACGACTGCAGGTTCTGGCAACCAATACGCAGCCAGCCCCGGAGGCGGTTCGAACGGCGCTGGCGGATTCGATGACAGTGGCACCTATGGGATGTCATTTGGCCACGGGGCGTACTTCAACGTCACCCCAGGACTCGCACTAAAGTCTATCGATGTTACCAACGGAACCTACGGCTATCTCTCGATGCTGAATGGCGATCAGTTTGCCAAGCAGTTTGGCGGAACCAGCGGCAACGATCCAGATTTGTTTCAAGTCACCTTTACTGCCTTCGACGCTACCGGCGGAGCTACAGGAAGCGGATCAGCAATCGGCTCGGTAACGGTTGATCTGGCTGACTACCGGTTTGCAGACAACAGCCAAGATTATATCCTGAACACGTGGCGCACCGTAGACCTCAGCGCCTTGGCCGGTGCACACTCCGTGGGTTTGACCTACTCCTCCACGGATGTGGGCACTTTTGGCATCAACACTCCGCTGTACGTTGCTGTAGACAACCTCAATTTCGTACCCGAGCCATCGAGTCTGTCTGCGTGCTTAGCACTGAGCCTCGGACTCCTTCGCTTCCGGCGTCGCCGAATCTAGAAGAACATACTTGCTGGAGAAACCCAGCAAATGCTCTCTCAAACTACGCAAAATGCAAAGCCGATCGGCTTTGCATTTTTTTGTGGCGTCTTTCCTACCACCTGAGAAACCTCACAACGCAAGACAGTTCTCTAGCCTTGCCTTTGACCAGTCACATTCTGAAACCACCTGGGGTCGATAAAGGCGAAGTTGGCGAGAATCATGATGAGGCCAAAGGTGATCATGCCCAGACCAAGGGCAATGCCTGCGTGGACGAAAAATGCCATCCCCAAAGCAAGCGGACGGGTCAGCTTAGGCCAGACGAGAGCACAGTAGAATGTCTCCCAGAAGATCGTGCCAGCGCTCAACATAGCAATCAACCATGGCGACTTGCCAAGCCACGTCAAATCCATCGACTGGTACTCGTAATTGACGAGCGTGAACCAGAGCGCACTGCCTTCATACCACATCTCGCCGCGCATTTTTCCGAGTCCACCAAAGAGATAGATCACACACAAGTGCACTTGAATAAGCCGAGTGGCGAGGTTGTTGCGCGTGCTCAATCTAGAAACCGGCTGCCACCACTTGCCGCTGCTCTCACCGCGATGAAGGCGACTATCAATACTCCACACCGCTCCCGAATCAGCAATCATGAGGTACATGGCGAGCATCATCGTGATTTGGTCGAGGCCGAAGAGTGCAAAGGTCAAACGATGGCAGGTCATCAGCGTTAAAAACCAAACGACTGGCACTACGATTCGGGTGAACAATCCAGCCGCCATCATCAAGGCGGCAACTAAAGCCAATGATTCATGCAAACCGGTGAGCCAAGGATTGTCGGTGTACCACAACCAACTCCAAGCCCAATCATTCTGGTGAAGCATCTGGCTGGTGCCGCGATCGATCCAGGCATTCGGCCCCAAGAAGTCAGCTTGCCTAAGCAGCCAGATCAAATGCACATAGGCCAACATCAACCCACAGCCAACCCGTATGACTGCCAGAGAATGAGGCTGGGCTGGGCGAAACCAAAATTGGTTCCATCCATCAGACACTTGCTGCCACCAAATCTTCAGCTCCGCTGTGATCGCTTGCATTATTGTCCCGGCTTTCCTCGCTGGCTGTCATTGGACTCAGGGCCGGCGACTGGAGGCGTCCTGGCTTCTGGCAACTCCGAGTCGGGTAAGACGAGATACAGCGAAGGATCATCGAGCTTCAAAGGAGGATCGCGTTCAAGCACTTCTTCACCGCTCGGCAGACGATGCTCCACTCGATCCAGCTCTACTTCTTCAACGCCAAACGTCGCAGCTACATAGTTGGTCATCGAGTCGCGAACCTTTTCATACCGCTTGCGATCCGCTCGCCATTGCCGCCCGAGCGCTTCATCCTCTTCGAACACCCGCAGATCCACCGGCGGTGCCCAAATCTGATGCAAGTTCTCGGTGAGCATGAAGTGACGATGATAAAGCAGGCGCGGCCATTGAGCCTGGCGATCGGGATAGCGCAAGCTTAGTTGCTGACCTTGCGCGTCTTGCAATCGACATTCGATCAAGTGGCTCGGCCCTGGCTCGGGCGCGAAGAAGAAATAGCCATGGCTCAAATAGGCGAATTCGACATAGGGAGCGAGCAACTCCCGCCCTGGATCTGCTGCAGGCGAAGTACCTCTTGAACTTCGCGAGAAGAACCGAAACGGCTCTGCAGTAACTGCCAGCAGATGCAAAGCGATAAGCAACGAAAGCGCGACGCGCCACTTGCGGCCCAGCGTTACTCCCAACCGTTGACTCGCGTTTTCTAGCTCCGGATGTTTCGACTTAGATGACTTTGGATTCAAGACAGCAATTAGCTCGATAGAAACCAGAACCTTTAAAGTCGGTCATGATACCCGAGGAACAACTCGGCGAGAGTAGGGACATCAAGAAATCTAGACACGAAAAAACCCTCGCCAGCGAAAGCCGGCGAGGGTTTGAGTCTTTTGCTTTGGGCCCGCGAAAAAACCGCAGGATGCAATTCTTAACGAGCCGCCAACTTATCTGGCTGATCGAAGCTGAAGGTCAACTCAAGATTGTCGCCTGCAATCAAACGAATCGCTTGCTTCTTGACTTGCCCATCAAAGGCAACTTGCACTTCGTAGTCATCCCAGACTTCTCCAACTTTCATGTTGCTTGTTCGGTAGGTCCGAACATCGCCGATGGCTTTGGTGTTGTTACCAGCCAGAGTCACCTTGGCTCCCTCAGGAACATTCAAGGTTAATGCGGTTTCGATCGACTCGTTCGAGTTATCAAAATCAAAGGCAATGCTTTCGGAACTGCCCGCGTGAACCACGACGTCCTTCGTCTCGACCAAGTTTCCGCCATCAGCAGAAGCCAACTCAGCTCGAATTTTGAAAGTGTAGGTCTTACCAGCGGTCAGGCCATGACTCACAAACTGGCGAAGCGTGCCCTTGCTGGTCGTTTGCTTACCGTTGACGAATACTTTTGTTTCACTTGGCACCGCAACATTCAAATAGACGGTATCGCCAGCTGCATTTGAGGCTAGCGATTGAACAGCTAATGGAGCAGGCTTGCTTCCGTAGTACGAATTCGGGCTCGTAACACCAACATTTCCAGAGCTGCCGTAGCTGACGGTTGCTGGAGCATAACTTACCGCTGCGCCGGAGCTCCCGTAATTGCTGTGATATGAAACTCCCGAACTTCCGCCGCTTGACGAATAGGAAGTGGTGTAACCACTGGAGCCACCACTACTTGCGTAGTAGGCCGCGCGACGAGCTCGCTTCATCGCAAAATGATGACGAATGCGAGGAAACAGAACTGGATATCCGCTGCTTGCTCCAGATGATCCCCAGCTGCCACTGGACGCGGAATAGCCGCTACTGCCGTAGGAAACCGAATAGGAACTGTAGCCGGACGAACCGTGCCCGGAGGAGTTGTAGCTCACTCCGCTGCTACCGTGGCTGGCATAGCTGCCGCTGGAACCACCGTGCAAATGACGCCAGCCAGCTTGCAGATCAGCCGCTGGTGTAATGAGCACCGCTAAGGCAGCGCCCCATAAATAGTTTGCTTGAAACTTCATGCTGATTTTCTCCTGAAACTTCACAGACACCTTTGGATATGCATCCTTGCAGGGAGAAGGCTCGATCCCCTAAATCGATAGCATATCCACTTGGCATGGCCGATCAAGCAGATTAGGCGGTTTTTAACGACAAGGTAGGCCTGCCAAAACAGGCTGAATAAGCAACTTCCAGAACCGTCTAACGCTTCGCGGGCTGGAGCTTTACAGCGTCAAAGCTGGCTGTTCCCACGCCGCCTAGAAGACCAATTGATACAATGGCAAAACGTGAAGCATTGGGAACACGAAAAACTCGCTTTTCTTCTTTCCAGTCTCGAGTTCCAAAAAACGGACCGATGAAGTGCGTGCCCAGCAGACTACGTTGCTCATCGAAAAAGCGAATCGTCACCGCTGGCAGCTCGTCGCGACTCAAGCCGGGTCGCACTGACTCGAGCTTAACCATTGCCGAGAGCTCAATGCGTGGAACCTCACGTCCATCCAGAGCAACGCCTTGAAGCAGATTCGCTGGTCGACCTGCCACGTCATTTTCGAATTCCACGTGAGCCTTGCCACTCGGGCTTTCCTCTTTTTTCCAAGTTAATTGACGCTGGTAGTACCAACCATCCATAAAGCCGTTCTTCGGTGGATCCCTTTCGAAATCCCCGTTCATAAGCACTGGATTCGCCGGATCAGCGATGACTTTTCGATTGTCCTCTGCGGTGCCTGTCATCGGTACGAAAAGGGTCGGGCGCAAGGCTTCGCGCTCCAGCTTGCCGCCTTTCTTCCGCATCAAGTAGAGCGTTTGCTGGAATCGCTCTCCGACTGGAACAACCATCAAACCACCTTCGACCAGTTGATCCACAAGCGGTTTGGGCACATCTTCCGGACTACACGTCACAATGATGCGATCAAAGGGGGCGTGCTCTTGCCATCCCTTGAAGCCATCGCCGATCTTGGTCGTGATGTTCTTGTAGCCAAGCGAACTGAGCACCCGCCGAGCACTTCTACCCAGCTCAGGTACGATCTCGATGGAGTAAACCTCTTTGACCAAGGGACTCAGTACGGCTGCCTGATATCCGCTACCGGTGCCAATCTCAAGCACTTTATGCTCTCCTTCGGTATCCAGCTCCTGAGTCATCATGGCAACGATGAAGGGACTGCTGATCGTCTGAGCGGCACCAATCGGAAGCGCACGATCGAAGTAGGCCTGATTGCGAAAATTGAGTGGTACAAATTCGTGGCGAGGGGTGTTGCGAATCGCTGACAGCACTCGCTCATCCTGCACTCCACCCGGTACCAAGACATCCTGAACCAGACGATTCCGGAGTTCGGCGTAGCTCGTGAAAGGCGAGCCCGGTGGCTGAGCCTGAGCAAGCCCGGTCAGGAACAGAACCTGGAAAACAAAACTGGTAGGCAACAGCTTATTCATTATTTCAATCAATCATTCTCACCTATTCTCGATCGGCGTCGAGTATTCATAGCTGGCACTGCAGAATGGAGCGGTCATTCAACTGTCCACACACGCCGGCTCTAAGCCGATAATTGTTAGAGTTTAGCATTCTTATGAGAGCGTCGACCGTTAAAAACAGAACCGAGCCAGCGTATTAAGCCTGAATAATCCGCATCACACTTCGATATCGATCTACTGCAAGCAATTCCGTTGTCCAGATAACATTCTGAATTCATCGCTGGGGCAAACAGGCCGAATGAAAGCGAAACAAGGTGCGACGACCGACAAGTACGGATACTCTTGCACACGTCATCAAATTACCGCGGACGGAATCGCCATGCTCAAGCAACTACTCTCCGTAGCTACACTTCTAGTCTTGCTGACCTCCACCACTTGCCTCGCAGGTGAGCGACCGACTTTCAACAAGACTCGTGATCCACGCCCGGACATCCTTCCTTATTGGGCTGATCACCTGCCACCAGAATATCGCAAGAGCTACAACCGGCCTCGCTTTTGGCCCGGCTGGGTTGCGTCGAAGATTGCTCCAAGTAGTCAAGAAGCAATAGTGTGGTCAGAGAACGTCCGAGCTGGCAGCTATACCGTCTGGAACGCACCACCACGATACACGCGTTATTTTGCACCAAAGCCATGGGAGGTCCTGCAGACCGGAGCTCGGCCAAACACCAAGTCAGAAAAAGCGGTTCCAGCACCAGCCATGAATTCCGTCATGCAGCCTCAACCGCTACCTGCGGGCGAGGCTCCCATGCCTGCTGCTCTTCAGCTAGAACAGTCGCGAGCCAAGTAGGCATGAAACTCTGTTCGCGTCACGTTCGTGAGGTAGATCAGGAGGAGCGGGCGATGTTCGGCGAACACCACCATCAATAGACGATCAGCGGCGTTCGGAAGCACGCTACCAACTTACTTGCTGAAGCCCAAACTGGAGTGCTTCGACCAGCTGCTGCAAGTGGACTTCATCGCTACACAGTGGCGGCATGGCAATGACTACATTTCCAATCGGTCGCAACCAAACCCCCTTCCCCATCGACGCATCGCACAACTCATAGCCTTTGCGATCCGACCACGGATAGCCGGCCTTAGATTGCTTGTCCTGAACCAACTCTACGGCTGCGATCAGTCCTCGAGTCCGTACATCGCCCACGTGCGGATGCTCGGCCAAAGGTCGGAGCAATTCACGGAACATCCCGCTGAGTTCCTGCACTCGATCGAGAGTCTTTTCTTCTTCAAACACCTCCAACGTGGCTAGCGCAGCGGCGGCACCAAGTGGATTGCCGCCATAGGTGTGCCCGTGAAAAAACGAGCGAGATTCGGAATACTCGCCCAGGAATGCATTCCAGATTCTTCGCGTTGTCACCGTTGCAGCCATCGGCAAATAGCCGCCGCTTAGCCCCTTGGCCGTACAAAGAATATCAGGTGTGATGTTCTCCTGCTCGCAAGCCCATAGCGTACCAGTGCGGCCCATCCCAACAGCTATTTCGTCTGCAATCAACAAAGTCCCGTACTCGCTTGCCAATTCACGCATGCCTTTCAAGAACCCAGGGGGATGCATCACCATTCCCGCAGCGCCTTGAACCAACGGCTCGACAATTACAGCTGCCAGACGATTACCAAACTGCTCGAACAACTTCCGATACTCAGACAAATAATGCACAGTCAATTCTGCGTCACTCAATCCGCCCGGACAACGATAGCTATCGGGACACGGACCATGAACGACGTCGAAAAGAAGGGGAGCAAACATGGCATGGAAACGTGACACACCACCTACGCTCACGCTGCCGAGCGTATCTCCGTGGTAGGAATTCCCCAGTGCCAAGTAAAGATCTCGCTGCGACTGCGGTGCATCGCACTGCCGCCAATATTGAAAGGCGAGCTTCAATCCAGCCTCTACGGCACTGGAACCATCACAACTGAAGAAAACGCATTCCAGACCGTTTGGCGTCACCTCTGCCAACTTCTTGGCAAGCTGGATTGCAGTTGGGTTGCTTACACCTAACGAAGTGACATGTGCGACCTTGCCCAGCTGCTCTTGAATTGCAGCATCAATTCTTGGATGAGCGTGACCGTGCACATTGCACCAAAGACTGCTGCAACCGTCTAATAATTTGCGGCCATCGCTGGTGTAAAGAAATGCACCTTTCGCACGCTCGATAAGCAGAGGCTCGTATTCGGCCATCTGAGTGAAGGCGTGCCAGTAGTGCTCACGATCCCACTGAAACAATTCAGTGTCACTTAAAAGTCGAGACAAATTTGAACTCACCGAAGAAATCATTCTGGAACCAGAGTCACGAAAGTGCTGGCGCGAACATAACCAGCTGCTTCGCTGAGACTCACCGATGCGCCGCGTCTAAAAGAATTTGGCAGCCTGCCGATCTTTGCGGACTACTCGCTACCAACTCACCTGAACAGGTGCACCAATTTGCACGCCGAGCATGCCGCTTGCACTGTCGTCTACCAACGAGATCTTGAGAGGCCCCGAATCCTGGACTATCGCTACGAGAGTCATCGAAGGCTGGGAGTGATCAGACGCGTACAACCCAAATGTCTCATGCTCATCCACCACGATTCGCAACGAATTATCACGCGGCGCTCCGTCCAGTGCGACCGCCTGAATATCTGTGATGAGGTCCCCTGAAGCATCAACTTCGACGACGGTTCCGGTAAGTGTCCCTGCCACTGCGAATTCTCGAATCTATCTTGGAAGGGCGTGTAACTGCCTAAGTGACCGAAAAGCCATTTTGTTCGATGACTTTCAGTCAAAATTGTAACAATCTCGGTGTCAGACGTGCTGGCTTCGGAGACGCAAAATCCGGTTTCAGCCCGAAAAACAGTCAGTCAAATAAAGAACTGGGAGTCGCCTGTTGCCCACTTTTTGACTATCCAGGCAATCTTTTTCTGCTGAGGTTGGGACATATTGTGGTACCATGACGCAGTTGAACTTGCTCTTCTCTTTGCACCTTTCGTCATTATTTCTGCCCATTTTCCGTCGCAGATTTGGACCAAGGACTTCGACACCGATCCAAAACTGAGCCGCATTCCTGCTTTCACCATAGTTGAAATCAGGTTGGAAACGTCTGAATGCTTGGGAAAACCGTTAGCCAGAACAGCCTGAGGAGCATCGCGCCTCCTGTGCCGGTAGAGAATTTGCCTGGGCGCAAGACTGCGGCGGGCGATGTGGCCGAAGCAAAGACAGATTCGCAGCGGCCTGTCTTCCCGGCAATCCTCGCAAGCACCATCCTGCACCTTCTAGCCGCGCTGGCTCTTTGCCTGATCGCCCTTGGCGACAACTCGCCATCGGAACACATCGCCATGACGGTCGTCAAGGCAAAGCCCACGTTGGTCAATGAGCTGGAAACCTTTGAGCTGGCTGATGTCTCGCCTGTCCAAGAGCCGGAAGAAGAAATTGAGGTCAAGCCAGAACTTCAGATGACAGTCGAAGTCAGTGCTCCGACGCTCCCAAAAACCGAAACTCCACCACCTGAAACATCCTCGCAAGCTGAGCCTGCCGTGTCAGAAAACACGACGCCAGTCTCAACCACTCTTGCTCAGCCAATGTCCAGGGCAGCGATGGGCATTCAAAAGCGAGTCTCAGAGGCAGGCGGAAGTAAAGGCGAGGTGCAGTTCGCACTCGCCTGGCGCAACATCAACGATCTAGACCTTCACGTCATTTGCCCTTCCGGCGAACGCATCTCACATCTCCGCAAATCTTCACGATGCGGCGGCCTGCTCGACGTGGATATGAACGTCCGTGGCGAAAGCAACCAACCCGTCGAGAATATTCGGTGGCTGGAGAACGCTCCTGCTGGACGTTACTCAGTTCTCGTAAACCTTTTTCGGGTGCACCGGCCGCGCGCGGGTGATCGAGCGTATCGTGGAGCGGCCTTTCAGCTACTTGCGAAACTCGGTGAAGAATCACAATTGGAAAAGGGGATCGTCAATAGCGGCGGTCGACAGTACGCTGTTTTGCGATTCATCTATCTGCCTGCTCGAACCAGTGACTTAGAACGTGAATCACGACTCGCTCGTATCGAACAGCTACAAGAAAATGAGGAAAAAGAAGCCTCTAGGGATCTGGTAGCCGCTCGCAAGATACGTAGCCAAACTTTACGCGACCGTGCCCTTAATTTCTTGATCAATAGATACCCGCACACGGACGCTGCTATCACCGCCATGCGTCTTCTCGGCGGAAGCATCACCAAGAATGGCTTCTAGCAGTCATCGCTTAGCGTACCTAGGCTACTTGTTAGACCTCATCGTGGGATAAGCATCCTACTTGTCTCTCCCCATCGGAAGCTAGGCTATCGCGAGCCACCCGTACACAAAGGTCTGCCACAGAAAGACCAAAGTAAGTCCGTGGTAGCCGACTTTCAGAAAAGTGTTTTGCAAATATGGCTTTGCATTGAACACGAAGAACTGGATCAGCAGCCGAATTGACCAGAAAAGAGAGACGTAGCCGCAAAATACGCGAGCCATCGTGGTTCTCTCGGCGCTGGCCGCCGCTAGCTCTCCAAAGAACACCAGCGAAATCAGCCCAAAGGCAACTATGTTGAAGACAATGTAACCGCCGCAAACGAACACCCAGTGACGCAACAACGGATTTAGTTTTGGCAACTCCTCGCGGAAGTTCAATACTTTTGGAACCTGAGCACTGCCAAGTAGTGTCCCAAAATGAATAACACCTGAGATAACAACTAGCCATTGCAGCATGCTCATCACGTCTTCCCCCAAGCTACAAACCCAACCACCGGCACAATCACATTTCGGATAAAGGGTGGATGAAACAAAACAATTGCACCTGGAACGGTCACCACCGCCGTCCAGATCCAACCTCGCCACCCCCCTTTAATCGCAACACCTTTTTTTGCCAACCATCGCTCGGATACGATCGCAACGCCTTGCATCGCAAAGTAGAGCGTTGGCAGGCCAAACCCTGCTTGAGCTGGCACGGAGATAGCTAACTCATGCACTAAGCCAGAAAAGGCATAACCTCCGACTACCGCGGCAAGCGGCGACCAACTTCGGGCGAGCGGCTTAAAAAGATGGGGATACGTGTAGTCTCGAAACGCTAGGTTCCAGCGTTTGCTCCAAAAATCACTAACCGAAGTCGACAAGACAGGTGCGTTCATGATTGGACGAACATTGCGTCCGCCCCAACGCCAAAAAATCGCGAGCAAATGAAAGACGCCAAAGTGCAGCATCATCAGAATTCCCGCGAGGGCAATCCAGCCCGCCAACAGATCATTGCTCGAAAGGAAAACAGGAGCAACCAATACCAGCATCGCGATACCGAGTAACATCTTGCTGGCTGCAAGCGTCATTTCGGTTAGGTCGGCGTATCTCCCATTCTTCGAATGCTTACTCGACGATTCTCTTTGGGCTTTAGAAAAGAAAGCCTTCGCATCTAGCCCTGGCCAGCCGATAAACCAGGCGAGGACTGAAAACATTGAGAAGAGTTTGTTGTTTCGCTTATAGCTTACCAGCGTATGCAGTTTGATGAGAAGGTACAGCGAGAAAGAAACGCTGCACATCGTTACAAAGGGATGGAACCCAGCCAGTCCCCAGAGACCAGTCACTGAAAATGCCAACAGCCAGAATGTACCTCTAACTGCTTTTCCACCTGTCGCCATTGTTTTCTCTCCATGTCGTCAACCGCACATAGAATCGACATAACAAAGCGTGATCTCCAACGTGGAATGAGTATCCTGCTTGTAAGCCTGTCGGTACTCCTCCAAGCTCACAGCTTAGAAGCATTAGGAATGAGCACCAGTAAATCACAGGCTGGAAGCGTATGCCACTAGATGCAACTGACTAAATCTCATTTTCGATGATCTGTTGGCAGAGGTCTCTTACCATGCGTGGGTCGGCGTTGGGATTCTTTTTCTTCGCAGCGCCAATCAATGCACCCAACGCCTTAGTATTGCCATCCTTGAACTGATTGACTACTTTCTCATTCTCGGCCAGCAGCTCGCGACACAGCGATTCCAGCTCGCCCTTGTCGACAGATTTGATCCCAAGAGCCTCCTTGGCATCCTCAACCGACTTGCCAGGATTTTCCAACCAGAACTGAAAGACCTCTTTGCCTTTCGAAGTATCAAGATCGCCAGCGTCGATAGCCGAAATCAACTCGGCCAACTGCTTTGGACTCACAGGTACGTCTTTGATTTCCAAGTTCCCATCATTAAGAACCCTTAGAACTTCCTGATGCACCCAACTACTAGCCCTCTTCGCACTACCACCAGAAGCAACAACTTGGTCAAAGTACTCGACGACTCCCTTGCCCTGCCCGACAATGACCTCCGCGTCATAAGGCTTCAAATCATGCGCTGTCTGCAGTCGCTCACGAATGGCACGCGGCGATTCGCCCAAGCTGTCGCGTACGTTTGCAAGCTGCTCTGAACTAATTCGCAGCGGCACCAGATCCGGATCTGGAAAATAGCGATAGTCCGCCGAATCTTCTTTCTCTCGTTGCAGGACGGTCACACCACGCGCATCGTCCCACCCAAAAGTCCTTTTGGGTGCATCCTTGATCGTTTGCCCAGTTCGCTGCCAGTCATCCCATTGTCGCTGGCCCTCGTAATCCAGAGCTCGCTCCACGGCGCGAAAACTGTTGAGATTCTTTACTTCAACAATTGGAGTCGCGACAATTTCCCCACCTTTCTCAATGTGCAAATTAACGTTCGCATCCGCGCGGAGGCTACCTTCCTGCATGTTGCAGTCGGAAACACCAAGATAAGTCAGCAACAGACGCAGTTCAGTCAAATAGGCACGCGCCGCCGCTGCGGAACGCAAATCGGGTTCAGAGACAATTTCCAGCAGAGGCGTACCAGTGCGGTTCAAGTCGATCCTGCTATCAGCCTTGCCTGCCTCCTCATCGTGCATGCTCTTGCCTGCATCCTCCTCCAAGTGAGCTCGAATAAGACGCACGCGGAGCTGCTCACCTGGCGATTCTGGATCGTCGAAATCAAGATAGCCGGGGCCGCAAATCGGTTCATCAAATTGACTAATCTGATAGCCCTTGGGGAGATCGGGATAAAAATAGTTCTTGCGATCCCACTTGGTGAAGGAGGCAATCTCGCAGTTCAAAGCTAGGCCAGTTTGGATGGCCAGCCGTACAGCTTCCTTGTTCATGACTGGCAATGCGCCAGGTTGACCGAGACAAACTGGGCATACTTGTGTGTTCGGTGGAGCACCGAACTTGGTCGCACAGCCACAGAATAGCTTGGATTGTGTGGCGAGCTGAACGTGGACTTCCAGTCCTACGATCATTTGGTACGAACTTGCTGCGGATTCACTCATGACATAATTCTCGAAATCGACTCAATCAATGCTCAAAACCGGAATGCACGCAGCGGCTACGCTACACTGGCAACCTGGGGCACAAACAACCCCGCGCGTTGCAACTGATGAGCTACTCGCAACAACTTCGCCTCGCCCATGGCCGGCCCTTGCAACTGCACCGCCAGCGGCAAGCCAGCGGCATTCATGCCTGCGGGAACGGACAATCCAGGCAAGCCCGCCAAGTTCGCACCTACCGTGAATAAATCACCCAAGTACATCTGAACTGGATCACCGACTTTCTCACCCAATTCGTAAGGTGCTGTCGGGGTGGTAGGTCCGAGCAATACATCTACTTTTTCAAAGGCCTCCTGGTAGTCCTGTGCGATGAGCCGTCGCACGCGAAGAGCTTTCTTGTAGTAGGCGTCCGAGTAGCCTTCGCTCAATGCGAAAGTGCCCAACATGATGCGACGTTTCACTTCTGCACCAAAGCCTTCGCTTCGGCTTGCGGCGATCATACCTTCCAACGGTGGATCTTCTGGGCCACCTAGTTGCCGGAATCCATAGTGCACACCTTCATAGCGAGACAGATTCCCGCTCGCCTCACAAGGAGCGACGACGTAGTAGGCAGGGACTGAGTAATTGGTATGCGGAAGCTCGACTTCGATGATCTCAGCTCCCAAACCTTTGAGGCAATCCTGCGCTTTCGCAACCGCTGCGCGAACCTCTGGATCCAGTGCCTCATTTTCAAGATGCTCGCGAATGATGCCGACTTTCAATGCCAATAGAGAATCTCCTAGGGACGCGGAGTAGTCGGATACTTCCGCATTCACCGAAGTGCTATCGCGATTGTCAAACCCAGCGATCACTTGGAGTGTCGCAGCCAAGTCGGAAGAATGATGCGCGAAGCATCCAACTTGATCGAGGCTACTCGCGAAGGCAACTAAGCCGAAACGACTAACGCGACCATAAGTTGGCTTCAGGCCACAAACGCCACAGAATGCTGCGGGTTGACGAACCGATCCACCGGTGTCAGAACCGATTGCGATCGGAGCCATACCAGCCGCGAGGGCTGCTGCCGAGCCACCGCTCGAGCCGCCCGCAGTGCGATTGAGATCCCAGGGATTATGCGTCGCACCAAAAACACTTGTCTCCGTGCTGCCACCCATCGCGAACTCATCCATGTTCGTTTTGCCCAGGACGACCATACCAGCATCGAGAATCTTCCGAACGGCAGTCGCGGAGTATGGTGCGGTAAAATCCCTCAGCATCTGCGAACCACAGGTTGTCGGCATTTCAGCCGTACAAAGCACGTCTTTGATGGCGACGGGTACGCCAGCGAGCGGTCCCGACAACTCACCGGCCTGGATCTTGCGGTCCGCTTCCTCAGCCTGCTGCAAGGCTAGAGTGTTACGTGACGTGAAGGCCACTACCTTTGAGTCCAGCGTATCGATTCGCTCCAGGAAGAAAGCAGTCACCTCGCGTGAGGATATTTCTCTGGCTGCGATTTTCGAGGCGATCTCGGTCGCCGATAGCTCTAGTATGTTCATGCCAAGAGCTTAAGGGATCTGATGAATCGCGCGTACCGCAAGATACTCAGTAGGCCGTAACGAACGTAACGCTGTCAAACCATCTCGACTCTCGTGAGCGCTCAAGCGAGACGGCATACGCCTAGTAGTCAGCGAAGTAAGCACAAGTGAAGCTCGACTGCCAACCAAGATAGGTTCCACTAGAGGCTCGCCCAAACTCTTGACGAGTTCCGCTTCTTCAAAGTAGCCCTACTTTGCCATCACTGGCGGGACCAAGAAGAGTTCTCCATCCTGGTTTGGCGCATTCTTAAGAGCATCCGCACGATCCAAGCTATCTGCTAGCTGATCTTCACGAACGACAGATTCAACATCGAGGGGATGAGCCATGGTATCCACGCCCTCGGTATCCACCTGATTGAGCTGGTCGACAAAACTCACTATACGACCGAGCTGATCCGTGAGTTGATCGATCTCTTCGCTTGAGAATTGCAGTTTCGCGAGCTTTGCAACGCCCGCGACATCATCCCGAGATAGACTCATCGAGCTTCCTATCCGAAGATGGAATCTTTACTTACTCGGCAGCGCAAACGGCTTCTGCTTCACAACCTTGCGGATCACGCCACTGCGGATGCACTGAGTACATACCCAGAGTTTCTTGTGCTCACCGCTAGGCAGTTCAACCTTCACCTTTTGAAGGTTTGGCTTGAACTTACGGCGTGTGATGCCAGTGATCTTCGTACCGACACCGCCCAAGTACTTGGCCTTACCACGCAACTCTACTCGATTACCTACAGAGGCCTGCTTTCCGCAGATTGCACATTGCCTTGCCATACCAGGCTTCCCAACTTCACAAAATTACAGTTTAGATATCTCTTCCGGACAAATCCGGGAATGCGGAGATGGCGCGATCGCACATTCCGCCCATGGTTTCTTTTAAGATGGTGCAGAGTATACGCGCGATGGGAAACGGAGCAACCGCAAACCAAGCACCCCATTCTGGTGGTGCGTTCCCTGCGCCGCCAGATTGGAGTGAATACTAGAGTGATTCTCGGTCTTGTTGCTGCTTCAGTTGCGTTGATTGCCCTGGTTGCCTTATTTTTTCTCTTCCTACATCTCCCGAACGCAAGTAGCAGCCCAGACAACCCACCCGAGTCAAACATTGCTAGCTCCCCACAATCCAGGGTCACAGCACTTAACAGACACAGGTCCCCACCAGACCCACTGGGCCAGCCAGGTCCTGGGTGCACTGCACCTCTGACTGCCGATCGGATCGGTCCTTACGAACTCGAAAAAGAAATCCAGCCCATCATCGACGGTTGGACGAGTTT
This sequence comes from Aureliella sp., assembly GCA_963691875.1. GTDB lineage: Bacteria > Planctomycetota > Planctomycetia > Pirellulales > Pirellulaceae > Aureliella. The sequence continues at coordinate 4,567,139 of OY829846.1, read as the reverse complement.
AACTTACTTGGCCGCGCCCCAATCGGGGGGCCCCCAAGTCGTGCTGAAGCTAGCGAATCGTCTCGAACCGGTTGCTAAGAGACTCGAGGTCGAACGAGAAATCTATTCTTTGGGTTTGGCGGGCGTCCCTCGACTTCTCGATGCTGGCAGCGATGCCGGCTTTGACTACATCATCACCGAGAGAGTTCACGCTGCAGATCTCAGGACTCACGTTGATCGGAATGGCGTCTTGAACGAAACCGAGGCAGGAGCGATTGGACTTCAAGTATGCGAATCGATGGAAGCCCTGCACTACCATCAATGGCTGCATTGTGACCTAACGCCAGCAAATCTCTTGATCGATAAGCAGGCTCGTGCCTACTTGATCGACTTTGGGCTGGCCGTGAAATTTGGAGCCGATGGTCCGGCTGGCATTTCAGGCACGCCTTCGTTTCTTTCACCAGAAATCATCAACCAAGCTCCCCTGGTCCCCTCAAGCGACATCTACTCATTCGGTTGCGTTCTTTACTTTATGCTGACGGGACAGAAACCGTACTCAGGCAACACCTCCATCGAAACACTTTGGAAGCAGTCCAAGGGTCGCCTGCCACAATTCCCGTCCGACCTTCCCATCTCACAACCTATGCAGGAATTGGTCCACCGTTGCCTGCTTAAAGATCCGGCTGATCGCCCCAAGTCCTTCGGCGAGCTGAAGCAACTACTAAAGGGATTCAGTTAGAGGAGCGAAATGCTTGCTCGAACCCACGAAGCAATACGACAGCCAGCTATCGCATGTGGCATTAAGGAATTCTGGTGAATCCCACTACGTTGGATGATCGCCACTAAAAAGCCTGCATGTTGCAAGCAGACAGTCTCGCATTCAAAATAGGAATCTCAACGGCACTCCACTTCTTTCCCCGACTAGGCCAACCATGCGACACTCTATGAACCGCCTCCTTTACCTCGCCTTATCGGCCCTCGTCTTGACCGGGCCCCTGCAAGCCGGCGAGAAGATCTTTAAGACCTTGCTCGTCGACGGACAAAACAATCACCGCTGGCAAGAAACATCGCCGCTAATCAAACAAACGCTTGAAAGCACTGGAAGATTCCAAGTCGATGTTGCCACTTCGCCAGCCAAAGGCGGCAACATGAATGAGTTCCAGCCTAAGTTCAGCAACTACGATGTCGTCATTAGTAACTACAACGGTGATTCTTGGTCGGAAAACACACAACAAGCCTTTATCGACTACGTGAAAGGCGGCGGTGGATTCGTTTGCATTCACGCAGCCAATAACTCTTTCCCCAACTGGGCTGAATACAACGAGATCATCGGAGTAGGTGGTTGGGGCGGCCGCAATGAAAAGTCCGGCCCTTACGTTCGCTGGCGAAACGGGAAGTTTGAGCGAGATACACAAGCAGGCCGTGGCGGCAGCCATGGCCGCCGTCACGAGTACGAAGTAGTAGTACGAGATGCAGAGCATCCCATTACACGCGGGATCCCAGCAAGCTGGCTGCAAGCCAACGATGAACTGTACGCCGAACTCCGCGGCCCAGCCAAGAACATGGAAGTACTTGCAACCGCCTTTAGTGACAAGAAAACGGGGGGCACTGGCGAACATGAGCCAGCTTTGATGGTTTTGTCCTACGGAAAAGGTAGAGTATTCCATACCATCATGGGCGATGACGCAAAGGCGATGGGCGGAGCCGCTTTTCAGATCACTCTGGAACGCGGGACCGAGTGGGCGGCGAGCGGCGATGTGACTCAACCAGCCGTCACCGCAGCTCAACTGAGCAAAAAAGTAGTTGTTATCCGTGATCCCAAGACACTAAAACTTCCGATTGGTCACGGGAAGTCCGACTTCTCGAAGGCACCTAGCCTAGATACCGATGGCTGGGTCTCTCTATTCAACCAAAAGAACTTGGACGGCTGGACGCAGCGTAATGGAACCGCGAAGTACTCGGTCGATGGCGACGCAATCTTAGGCGTGACTGCTAAGGGTAGCCCCAACTCCTTCTTGTGCAGTGACAAGGACTACGCCGACTTCGAGCTCACTTTTGAAGTCAAAGTTCACGACAAACTAAACTCAGGCGTACAGATTCGCTCAAAGAGCCTCGCCGACTACATGAACTTCCGAGTTCACGGTCCACAGGTCGAGATCGAAGCTGGCCCTGCCGAAGCAGGTTATGTCTACGGCGAAGCGACTGGCCGCGGATGGCTCAGCCCTCGTCAGCCCAAGACCGATGCGATTAAGAATGGCGAGTGGAATCGTTACCTTATTCGTGCTGTAGGTCCTCGCATTCAAACTTGGATCAACGGTCAAAAGATCGAAGACATCTATGACGAAACCAGCTACCAGGAAGGCTTCCTTGGCCTTCAAGTCCACGGCATCGGCAAGCAAGCTGGCCCTTACGACGTCCGCTGGCGCGACATCAAAATCCGCGAAATCGAGTGACCTGATAATCCGGTAAATAACCATTCAAGCCCAAGCAAATCCGCTTGGGCTTGGTTCGTTATGGCTCCAACTCTTCGGCCTGTTCATTTGTCAACCGAGCCAAGATATCCATAACGCCTTCCACTTCATCTCGCCCAGAAACGTAGTTGGCGCGCTGCTTGATTTCATCCTTCGCGTTCGCGGGGCAGCCGAACCAGGCGACTCGATCTGCAATGTAGCGATCGCCCATCGTATCACCAATCCCTGCGATTCGTCCTTGGGCGATACCGGTTTGGGCAAGCAATCGATCGATAGCTGTTCCTTTGGAAATGTGTTCCAAGTCGCAGTTGATGTAGAACCAAGTCATTGAGACTCGAATCGGCCAGCCGCGCCGTTGAAATTCTTCGCCCAGCTCTGGCAAGATCGATCGCAGATACTCTGTGTCGGGATGATAGAGCGCAACGGACGCTGACTTGCCGGGCTGCTGAACAACACCCTGCGCACCATAGCGATCTCTAATCATTTTGCGAGCCTCAGAGACCATCTCGAAATGCTCGTCCGTGATTGCCGAATCGCACTCAAAGACGTTGTCCGAGGGGTTCCACAACCACACTCCATTTTCGCCGATGCACGGAACCAAGGAGTTTTGTATGAGCCTACACATGCATTCGACGAATCCGATCGGTCGCCCACTGCACAGTGTCACAATTGGACGGTCCTTCTGCGCGACCGCTTGCTGATTGTGCTCCGCGACCTCCGTTATCCCAGCGACGTTAAGCAGTGCATGGGATTCTGGCGACATACACCCGTCGATATCACAAATCACCACGTCGTACTTGCTGGAAGTCTTAAACACCACGCCCCAAATCCCTTTTGGTTAGAAAGTGGCAAGTATGGCGAGTTCCCTGAGTTTTACTAGCCAACAGAAGGCGAACACTCTTCCATAGCCATCCTCACTCCCTCAAGGATAGCTTCTCGATACCAACCAGTGTTTGAACCTATACGTGTTTGATCCATTTCCGATCTGTGGCTTTCTCCCATCGAACTCACAGACACTTTTGAATCGCTCATTCCATCCAGGCTCATGGCCCAGGACCGTTTGCATTGATGTCAACCGTGTCGCCCATCAAAACTACACGCCCATCTTGCTCTCAACGCTCACGCTGCACGAACTCCAAAACGACGAACCCGCTCAATCAAACACGAAATATCGGTACGCTGCGTGACCATCCTCTATGCAATCTCATAAACTGCATCGGCCGCCCTTCATCGGCCAAATTCGCAGCACGCTTTATTTCTCATGCGAAAGTCCCGCTGGCCCAAACAATCGCTGCTTGAACTCGCCGCTCTGCAAAAAGAGACTCTTTCGCTGGAGTCAGGCCTTTAGTCGATTCCGAGCCTTTCTCCTCTCCCGGCTTTCAACATTGTGCAAGCTAAGCCGATAGCAAACACCGCAGAAACTATTAACTTACATTCAACGAACATCTATATTTCCAAGGCCCGCTTAAGGCTCCAATGCTCAATTCAATCGAAGAGCGATACTTACGTTCACTGATTCGGAACTGCCGGGCAATGCTTTCGACAAAGCGAACGCAGACCGCAACTTCATAACTTGCCAAATACACATCGTTTCATGAGACGGTAGACTGCAGCAGGTATCGTCAAAGAAAAACCCAGATAGAACTTGATGATTGAAAATCCATTTGAGCACCCCTGTAAAGGAAGAACGGTTCGATACACCCACTCCCGACTATTCGCCTCGACCTGGCGATCGCGCTGCTTTCGGTCGTTGCTTCGATATCCGCAGGGTCAATAAAAAAACACCGGGCGGCTGCCTACCCCTCAAACGAGTGACACCCTTCCTTTTGCTGCAGCAGTTTCTGCGCTGTGGCTGCTACCAAGGATCGTGAGGCTAGACTCGCTACCAACCTAGTCGGGTTCACTTTCGGCTTAATCGCAATTTTAGCGCTGCTAGCAGTAGTTGCTGGGGTGATTAGTTCGTTGCTCGGGTTATCAGTTTCTGGCTTCAGCCAGCCTCCCTTGGTGACTTATTCGGCTTCTAGGTTAGAAGCCCAACTAGTTTCATCACAAACAGCATTTCTTACGCGGGGCTGGTGCTTCGTCCACTACGGAAGACTTACTTTTTAGCCATCAGATCGAGCAATGCGAGCACGGTGGCTGTGACGCCAGATTTGATACTGGGTCCAGGCAAGATCTTGAAGAACGGCGAGTGGTGCGAGGGAACTTTTGGGCCCCCAGCGGCCTCCGCGTCTATGTCTTCTTTGGGCGTTCCGCCAACCGAGAAATACACGCTGGGAATACGTGGTTCGGTCGTGAAGAAAGGGAAATCCTCCGCTCCCATTCCCTTGCGATGCTCAGCGACAAAGTCATCATCCATCATGATTTCCTCGCCCATCTTTGTCTCCCATGTCGATCTTAGACGCGTCGCAAGCTTGCTATCGTTGATCGTTGGTGGCGTGGACTCGGAATAGATAACTTCTGGCAATTTATCCTCGGGCAATCCTGCCGCTCGCCCTAAGTTCTCAGCCACACGCTTGATTCCATCCAAGAGTAGCTTGCGAGTTTCCAAGCTGGTATTTCGAACCGTCAGCTGCAGAACAGCCCGATCGGAAATGATATTGTGTTTAGTTCCTGAATGGAACGAACCGACTGTGATGACCCCGGGGTCGCGTGGAGGCAACTCGCGAGAAACAAGAGTTTGCAGGGCGAGTACAATTTGCGAACCCAGCACAATCGGATCTTTGCCTCGATGCGGTGAAGCACCGTGTGCTCCGACTCCGTGAACAATGATATCGACAGCGTCAGAACCCGCGTATGGGCTGCCGGTACTGACAGCGAGTTTTCCAGCTTCGCCACCACACCAAACGTGAAAAGCGAGAGCGTAATCTGGCTTGCCGAATCGCGCCCAGAGGTTGTCCTCCATCATTTGCTTCGCCCCAATGACACGTTCTTCAGCGGGTTGCCCGATTAACATCAGTGTTCCAGACCACTGATCTTTCATCGCCGCCATGCGTCTCGCTGTACCAACAAGCGAAGTGATGTGAACGTCATGTCCACAGGCATGCATCACGGATACCATCTGCCCAGTAATCGGACTCTTCTGCTTAGCTTTGGATGCATTGGCTAGACCAGACTTCTCTTCCACAGGCAAACCATCCATGTCAGCTCGCATCATGACCATTGGGCCATTGCCGTTTTCCATTAACGCGACAATTCCAGTACCACCAACTCCCTCACGAACTTTACAACCAGCATCACGCAGTTCTTGGGCTAGCCGCGCTGCCGTTTCGTCTTCGACCAACGATAACTCGGGATTGCGATGCCAGTGATCGAACAACGGCCAAAGATGTTCTTCGTAGTCCGCCTCAACTGCCTTTCGCAGATCGATGGAAACCTGCGCAAAGAGCGTTGGCGAAAAACAGATTATCAAAGCGAAAAAGATGGTTGTTTTCATGCCTTACTTCCCAATCGCGCAAGTCGCTTATGCTTCTTGCCCATGTGCCCTCGACTTATCCCGACAATCTTTGTCTCAACCGCAAGAAATCGATCTAACAGTCTGTCACGGATGTTACGATACGCTCCTCGACTTCCGGTCTCATCCCAATTAGTAGAGCATAGATGGATGCAAATCTCGATCCGTGGTCCGCTTGTTGTCTTGAGCGAAAGGAATCAAGAACCACTCTCCAGCCCAGTCAAACTTCGAAAGCTGAATCGTCTGGTTTCTGAGGATTCTTGCGTCAACTATCTGACAGACAGGCTTTCTGACCTGGATCTGCAAAACGGACACATCCAATTTCGTTTCGATGCGAGTGAGATGGAAGTTGTGACCAACTTCCAGAGTGCCCGTGAACTGAGCAAGAGAGAGCTCAACGCACTGACGTTCGAGAGAATTGGTCAATGGACAGACGGGACCGGCGAAGGCGAATTCGATGCCTTCGAGAACGAGCGCGGCATGGTATTTGATTTGCTTTCTGAAGTTACGAAGGCAGTTGAAGCGGAACAGATATCTGAAGCAGTCGCGAAAAAGGGCGGTTCGTCGTCGTATCTTTAACGCGATCAAGAGGGGCGATCTGGAAGCTGTTGCGAAGTGCCTAGATGCAAGCGAAGACATCGAGGCACGAAAAGAGAATGCTACACCACTTATTAATGCCACTAATGAAGGCCATGCGGACGTGGTTCAGCTTCTCGTGGAACGCGGCGCCGTTGTGCACGCTTGTGACGAAGAAGGCGAAACCGCACTCTTCCACTTTGCCTTCATTCGCGCAGAGCATCTTAGTGAAGTCAAGGCGACGGAGATCGCAAAGATCCTGCTCGCAGCTGGAGCTGATCCGAACGCTGTCGACAAAGACAGAAAGACGCGTCCGCTGGAGCTCGCTAAATTGCGAGAGAAAAACAAGCTTTGCCGAACACTCGAAGCCAGTGCGTCACGCTACATTGCGGTGCAAGCCTATGTCATAAAGCTTCCAAGAAGCTAGCTCAGTGTGATTCCTTCGAACATGCGATGGATACGACGGCGGACGCATGTTGGATTGGAAAACAAAAAGAAAGCTCAAGCTCGAAGTCTAGCCGGGAGTCTTTCAGCTACAGTTCGAAGATGACGCTGGCACGAGTATAAGGGTGAAAGTAAGCAAGACGGGAAGTGTATCGCCCAAAACAATCACTTTGAATGGCTAGCAACCTCAATTTGCATTCGCACCGCCCGGATCGCCGATTGTAGCGTTGGTCTACCGGTTAATTGCGATACTTAGTGATCATTGGTGCTACGAAAACGACACTGCACTCCGAAGCATTGCTGCGCTCGTTACGGCCTACGAAGAGCGATCCGACTACCTTGAGTCGGGCTCTTCTTCAATGCAATAAAGAAACTTCGCGCCCCGTAGGAACAACTGATTTCCGGCAAGTGCTGGCGAGGCGTCGAAACGATCATCAAGCCTGTTAGTGGCAAGGACGTTGAATTCGCTTGATTGCTCAAGGACGGCTGTATTGCCATTTCGGCCCACAACGTAAACCCGACCAGCAGCTCCAACAGGAGAAGCATAAACGTTGTTGATTCCAGGAAGGCGGGTTCGATCAAAATTCGCATTCCCTGATTGCGAATCGAAGCAAGTCAAGATCGATGTATTCGACTGAATGCAGTACAAACGACCGTCGCAAAGCAATGGTGAGGGGATGTATGGAGTGCCACGATCGATCTTCCATTTGATTTGGTCGCTGCCGGAAATATCACCCTCAGCATCAAGTGGCAGTGACATGGCAGCGAAGCCTTGGTAGCCACTCATGCAAATTACATGATCACCCTCGATAACTGGGCAAGGAATGACGTTTCCTGTAAGACCGCTGCATTGCCAAATGACATCTCCTGTGTTTAGATCGTAGCTCCGAACGGCTCCAGAGGCTGCTGAAATGACCTGCGTCTTGCCACGATGCTCGATTACTCGTGGCGTCGCCCAAGCGTTTTCCTCATCGCGGTATTTCTTCCACAACGTTTCCCCCGAGCTAGCATCAAGCACTTCGATCGAGCTCTTTCCCGCGTGATCACGAACGAGTACCAACTTGCCGTCATGCAGAACTGGCGAGCAACCTTCTCCTAGGCTCGAGCCCATACGGACCTCGCCTAGGTCGCGCGACCAGATCTCGCTCCCGCCTAGATCTAGGCAATACATGCCAGCGGAACCGAACCACGCGAACAAGTACTTGCCATCGGTAGTCGGCGAGGCAGGAGAAAAGTCGTTGTCGCGGTGAGCACCTTCATGGGGGATCTTCTCCGCAACCTTCGTTCGCCAAAGCTCCTTACCCGTAGCGCGATCAAGGCAAAGCACCACGAAAGCGTGCTGAGTATTCGGTCGTTTGATGTCGAAGAAATTCGTTTTCGGCTGGTCTTGTGGATCGAGAATCGTAGGATCTTTGACCCCAGTATCAATCGCCGTTAGCAAGAAAACTTTCTGCCCCCAGACGATCGGCGTCGAAGTACCACGACCTTCAACTTCAACCTTCCACCTTACATTCCTCTCTTCACTCCACCCGATTGGAGGATTCGCTTCATGAGAAACACCAGTTGCATCGGGGCCACGCCATTGATGCCAGTTGCCCGCAAAGTCATCGGCTTTAGCCAAGCAGAAGTGCAAGGACATAACTAATAGCAAAATCGGAAATGGTTTGTTCATTGCCTTGTTCATTGTGCGGGGGGGGGGAGTGTGAAGCGATTGCTACACATCCAATACTTCTCGCGAGTCAGAGTCCTTCTCGCGAGTCAGAGTCCAAAGTAGCATGGCTTGGGTAGCTTCGTCCGTTATAGTGCCATATTGATTTGAAACCAGAGCGAATGCTGAGAAGTCGGTATTCTCGACCAATTTGAAGTAACAGCCCACACGCTAAGGCAACCCATTGAGTATCGCTCCCGCCGAAACACCACCATGCAAATCTACTAGACGCCATGACTTGGACGCCCTGCGAGCCCTTGCCATGCTACTCGGAATCGCGTTGCACGGAGCGATGGCTTACATGCCAGGACTCGGAGAGGCTTGGCCCGTCACGGACGCTACTGCACACGAAGGCTACAGTGTCTTCCTGTCAGCCATTCACGGATTCCGCATGCCGCTTTTCTTTTTGCTCAGTGGCTTCTTTACCGCGATGCTGTGGCGGAGTCGGGGACTTGGAGCGTTAGCTCAACATCGTGCCAAGCGAATCCTGCTACCGCTTGTTATCGGCACTTTTACCATCGTCCCCGCAGTGTGGATTGCCGCGATCATTTCTGCTTCGATTTCGCAGACAAGTGCTAAACCGGAGCTAGATCCGAACGCCCAGCTGTGGATCCCAGCCGCCACCAACGATGTCCAATCCGTCGAGCAAGTACTGCGAGCCAATCCAAGTATCGACCTCAACCGAAGAGATCCGAGCTCAGGCTTCACCCCACTCGTAGTAGCAGCCTGTCACGATGCCGAGAAAGTCGCTGAAGTGCTGCTCGACAAAGGTGCGGAACTTGATGCCAGGACTAACGACCAAAGTACCGCAGCACACCTAGCGTTTCTCTTCGGGCAGGACAACGTCACCAAAGTGCTCATCGAGCAAGGCACGGACTTAAGTACCCGAAACCTGTTCGGAGCCACACCCGCGGACAATCTCAGTGCAGACATGACGCTCACACGAGGCATCGCCGACACACTTCAGGTCAGGAAGACAAACGAAGAGATCCTCGCTGGACGTGAACGAATCCGCTCGCTGCTGGAGAATGCGGATGTGACCAGCGGGTCGCGACAAGATGTGGACGCTTCCGTGAACTGGGATCTGCTTTTTGGAATCCTACTGGTGCTTTCGCTGTCTCCAGTTTTTCATCACCTGTGGTTTCTGTATTTTCTGTGTTGGCTTGTGATTGGATTTGCGATCTACGCGGGCGCTATGTCTAAACTCGGATGGAAGTCGCTGCCTGCATGGATGGTCCTTTCGCCAGTTCGATACATCTGGCTCTTTTTGCTCACGCTGCCATTTCAATACTGGATGGGACTAATCTACCCAAGCTTTGGCCCTGACACCTCGACTGGCATTCTGCCCTTGCCGCACTTACTTGCGTACTATGCTGTGTTCTTCTTTTTTGGCGTTTGGTACTACGACGCGGATGACGGAGACGGACGAGTCGGCAAGTACTGGTGGATCATGATTCCAGTTGCACTACTCGTGATCTTTCCAATTGGATACGAGCTTGCTTTGGGTGTAGCGATTCACGGATCCATCTCCATACAAAGTTTGATTCCCGAATGGCAGCAGAGGCCAGCTGCATTGGCGTTTCAGATTCTGTACGTATGGATGATGAGTTTCGGGATGATGGGTTTGGCGAGAAGAGTCTTTGCATCGGAGAATGCTTGGCTGCGATATCTATCAGATTCGTCTTACTGGCTGTACGTAGCTCACTTGCCGCTGGTCATGATCATTCAAGGTTGCCTCGCTCCAGCGCCACTCCCGAGCTTCGTCAAGTTCGCGCTTGTTCTTGCGATCACGAGCGCACTACTCTTGCTTTCCTACGAATATTGCGTGCGTTATACGCTGATCGGAACCTTGCTGAACGGAAAGAAAACACGCTCGAGGGAACAACCGGATTTGGCCACAGCCTCACAGTAGCGTTTGTTCTTTAGTACTTATTGACGAACTTATGCAGAAGCCTTGCGGGGCAAAGTCATCTCGACTCGAAAATCAGCGATAAATCTGCCCTTATCTCCGTGCAATCTGCCTGCAATTCAAGCTGACCCATCTTTCAAACCAACTGAAGCACGGGCTGAAAAAACTCTACAAGTCGTAAAGCCTTACGGTGATTACAGTTGTGACAGCCCCTCAGTGGGCTAAAATGGGATTGTCCTCCCAGCAAACCTCTTGCTTCCGCAGATTTTGACTATTGCAAAATTTAGGTTGAACTCCTTCGGTCTGATTCCTTTGCTATGCTCCTTTCGCTTTACGGCGGAGGCTTGGCCTTTCCCTTAAGGGCTTAGGGACCGAAAAGTCGACGATAGTTCCACCTCCCTACCCACATCCTTCCTACGGAAAGAACGAGATGCTCAATCGAAGAAGAATGCTTCAAGGTGTCGCCGCTGGTGCTGGCGCCGCGATGGGTCTCTCCGGCGGTGCCGACCAACTCCTGGCTGCTGGCGGTGAAACCGTTGCAAGCGAAGGAGTCAGCGGTGGTCTGAAGCGAATTATCTTCTTTATGCAGAACCAAGGCTTCGACCCGAAGACTTGTATTCCCGATGGAATGAAAAACAACAGCTCACTAGCAAAGGCAAAGCTACCAGAGCCAATCAGTGCACTTGAACCCTACAAAGAACGGTTGCACATCATCAACGGCTTGCACGGCATCCACACCAGCCCGTCGCATAGCGCCTTCTTCGGTGCACTCGGCGGCTACAGAGGCAGCGACGGCGTGCCTCCTAGCGCGTCCACGATCGACTACGAGCTCAGCAAGGCTTTGCCGCAAACAATGTTGCCTCACCTTTGCGTGGGCATGGACTCGATCGAAAACATGACGACCAAGCCGACGATCGCTACGCTCTCTGCTAGTGGTGCTGGTCAACCGATCTTCATGCACTCGAATCCAAATCACCTATATCAAATGTTGTACGGTGGTATTTCCTCCGGCGACATTCGCAAGCAACATGTGGCTCGATCGAATGTCATGAATAGGATCGAGAGCTTGGCCGCCGCCAAAGGACGTTCATTGCCCCAGCAGGACTCACAGCGTTACGGCCAGTATGTGCAAGGCTTCAAAGACGTGAACGGCTTGCGTGACCGTCTTGATACAGTGTCGGCTCATTTGCGCAACTTTGCACCAGAGGTTGACGATCTTTACAAGAACCCTGAATTCGAAACCGATTGGCACGATCGGATTCTTGATCTTGGGATCTCAGCCATCACCTCCGGCATCACCAACACCTTGACGATCGGATCCGGCCGAGGCGAAATCTTCGGTGCATGGAAAGGTATTGGCGTCGAAGAGCAAGGCCACAACCTGGGGCACATGAATCAACCTGGTAATCCGATTTGGATCAAGATTCGTCAGTACAATAGCCGCATGCTGGTTCGAATCATGGAAGCTCTCGATAGCGTCCCCGATGGCAGTGGCACGATGATGGATAGCACTCTGATCGTGTACACAAGTAACAATGCCGACAAGCAACATACCAATGGTGCCAACTGGCCTGTGATGTTGCTCGGCAATCTGAGCGGTGCGTTCAAGACAGGTTGCTTCACGCAGCTCGACGGCAAGCGTCCGATCAACTCGCTTTATGCTACGCTGCTTCGAGCCGCAGGAGTGAACTGCGATCGCTTCAACATGAGCGAGCAGCTGGCCAAGAAATTTGACTCGGGAGTCGGCCCTCTTAAGGAAATCCTCGCATGAGTTTAGCCGCAACCTTGCGGCCCTCAGTTTGGTTCGTCATCGCGTTGCTCTGCTGCGCGCTTGCACCTTCTGTGAACCAAGCGACGGCTGCCGAACCAGATCCCAAGTTTACGCCCGGCAAGATTTCAAAAAAGAATTTCAGGGACTTTGCAAAAGGCTTTCTTGAAAAACACTGCGTGGATTGCCACAGTGGAAGCGATCCCGAGGGCAATCTCGCCTTGGACGATCTTGGGCCTATCGACGAAATCAACGCAGCTACTTGGAAAAGCGTCTGGGCACAAGTCGCGCTCAAAGAGATGCCTCCAGAAGATAGCGAACATCCAGAGACTATTGAGCGTCTAGAATTCTCTGCTTGGGTCGTCGACGAGATGACAAAAGCAATGAAGCACAAAGGCGGCTTTCACGCTCATCGTGATCCCAACAAGGGCAACTTTATTGATCATGAGCTCCTCTTCGGCAAATTGCCGAAGGGAATCAAGCTCAAGCCGACTTCCTCGCCAGCCCGTCTATGGCGAGTCACTCCGCAGGAACATATCACGCGGCTCAACGAGTTGATCAATAAAGAGCCAGAGTTTGATCCGAACAAACCTGGAATACGAACCCATGGAGATGTCGTCCCTACCAATCATGGCGGGGAATTGAAGCTCTACTTCGGCACTGACCGGATCATTAAGTGGCAAGGCGGAACCGTTGCCTACGCGACTTCAGTGAAAAGCGTGCCTGCAGTCCTTTCCTCAGCGCGCCACCATGGCTTGGAGAACTATCCAGACTTCTACACCGTCAACAGTGCGGAAGCCACACAAATCATGGATGTCGCTGGTGACATCATTCGTTATATGGCCTACGGCCCGCTGAGTATCGCGAATGACTACCAGATCACGGATGACCCCAAGTCGATCGAAGACAAGATGAAGGGCGACCTTCGCGGCTTGCCAACCAGCTTGGTTTACAGCACGAAGATCATGCGTCCGATGACGCCTGTTCACGAGCTTATGAAGGAAGATGAGCTATCAGAAGAACATCTCCGAGCTTCGGTAGAGTACCTTTTCGAAGCATTGACCTTCCGGCCTCCCACCCAAGAGGAACTCGATGAGTACCTTGGTATCGCCAAGGAATCAATCGCCACTCTGGGCAAAGAGGAAGGAGCCGTGCTTGGCTTTTCCGCAATCTTCCTGGACCGAGACGCGCTTTTTCGACCTGAGCTCGCCAAAACCAACGGGGTTGATGAACATGGCCGCATCATGCTGCAAGACTGGGAACTCGGTTTAGCCCTGAACCACGCCTTGCGATACATCAAGCCAGACGAGGAGTTGCGAACTGCGATCGCCGATGGGCGCATGCGAACCAAAGAAGATGTCAAACGTGAACTGAACCGCATGCTTGGCGATCAAAGTATTCGCAAGCCGCGCATCATGCAGTTCTTCCGCGACTACTTCGACTACGACCTCGGTGGCTACATTTGCAAGGATTCAAAAGCACTGGCAGAAACCGGCGCGAGCAACCGTGGCCAGTCGTACTACCGAGCCATGTTTGATGCAACGGCGAGCACAGATCGCTTGATCGAAATGATCTTAGAGGAAGACCATGACGTTCTCAAGGAATTGCTCACGACGGACAAAGTAGTCGCCACTAAGGCCGATAAGATCTACTTCGGGCGACAACGCACCAAGGAGGAAAGAGCGGCTTCCATTGCAGAGGCGAAGAGGCGCGAGGAAGAAGCCAAGCGGAAAGAGGCCGAGGAACTGGAAGCTTGGAAGAAAGAGAATCCAGGTAAGAAGCCTCCGAAGAAAAAGAAACGCAAGACGGATAACACGAATCACAACGTCGAGGAAGCCGATTTGTCAGGCCCGAAGGTATTTGCTCGTGTTAGTCGACGCAGCTTCGGCAATGGTTCGATGAAGCCAGAACGCTTCCTTGCCTCGATACCTGAAGGTCAGCGGATGGGAATTCTGACTCACCCAAGTTGGCTCGTCTCTCATTCGGATGCCATGGACAATCACGCGATCCTGCGTGGACGCTGGATTCGCGAACGTTTGCTGGGTGGTGGAATTCCTGATGTTCCGATTACCGTCGACGCGATGCTACCAGATGAACCGAAGAGCACATTGCGTGAGCGCATGCGAGTCACCAAAGCGGATTACTGCTGGACTTGTCATCAAAAGATGGATCCGCTCGGCCTGCCTTTCGAAATGTTCAATCATGCCGGCCTTTATCGCACGATGGAACTCGATAAACCTATCGACACCTCAGGCGAGATCATCGACTCCGGCGATCCTGAACTAGATGGCAAAGTGGGCAATGCCTTGGAGATGATCCAGAAGCTGGCGGAAAGCGAGCGGGCCGAGCAAGTATTCGTGCGTCACGCCTTCCGATTCTGGATGGGGCGTAATGAAACGCTCAATGACGCCCCAGTGCTACAAGATGCTCATCTCGCTTACAGGGAAAGTGGTGGCAGCATGAAAGCCCTGCTCGTTTCCCTGCTTACCTCCGATGCATTTTTATATCGCACACGCGAGGAATTGCAGTAGTTCAGTACAACACGTACCCTCTCTTTCCGGGTTCTGCGAGGAATTTGGGGATGGGCGAGCCCTGGCAAGGGGGAGGGTCACCAAGTCACATTCAGCCGGTACGCCCAATGCCACACTTTGACCGACGAACGATCCTTCGCGGAATCGGAGGAGCACTTTCCCTTCCGCTTCTAGAATCGATGACTTCAGCTGGAGAAGCAGCCTCTGCACCTCCAACTCGTTTCTTGGTCGTCGGAAATCCATTTGGCGCCCACCCAAAGCATTTCTTCCCCAAAGACTTTGGCAAAGACTTCACGATCTCATCAACGCTCAAGTCACTGGAGTGGCTCAAAGATCGCATGACGGTCATCTCCCGCACCGATCATGGAATGATTAGCGGACATGGCCGTGAAATATCCTTTCTCAGCGGTGTACTACCCAGCGAAGCGCAGGCCTACGCCGAAAAGAACATGTCGCTCGACCAGCTCTTCGCGCGACACATTGGCAGCCAAGTGCGCTACGACTCGGTTGGAGCCTCGCTCGAAGCAGGCATTCGCATGAGCTGGACCGCGAACGGTGTCGAAAAGCTACCCATCTCAGATCCGCAGGAGCTATTCGATCATCTATTTTTAAATCTGACGCCCGAAGAAAAGAAGACCCGACGCAATCTTCTGCTACGTAATGGAAGCATTTTGGATACTGTTGGTAGCCGATTCACGAGCCTCGCAGGCACCTCGAGCAATTCCGACCGAGGGCGCTTGGATCAGTTTCAAACATCGGTTCGAGAACTCGAAGTCTCGCTTCAGGAAAGAACGACTTGGCTCGAACGTGACAAACCCAAGTTCGATATCTCGCGTTACATGCAGGGCGATTCGACGATCGAGGATCGATACGATGCTATCTTTGACAAGATTGCCTACGCCTTCCAAACTGATTTGACGCGCGTTGCCAGCGTCGAGTTCCCCGCTGAGCTGAACTACACTTCGATTGATGGTGTGAACCGCAGCTATCATGGCTGTACTCACAACGGTAAGCAAGAGAATGTGACCTCGGAGCTGGTCGGGATCGAGTCCTTCCAAGTTTCACGACTGTCTCGAGCACTAAAGCAATTGGACTCGATCCAAGAGCCCGGAGGCGAAGGTTCACTGCTGGATCATACGATTGTGCTTTTCGGCAGTGGCATGGGCTATGGCGGTACACACTCCAATCGCAACTTACCGATCCTGGTCGCTGGCGGCGGCTTCCAACATCGCGGCCATGTCGATGCCAGTGATTCGAGCGGCAAGAGTATGCCGTTGTGCAATCTTTACGTCACCTTGATGCAACGCTTTGGAATTGAACGCGACAAGTTCAACACCAGCTCAGGTAGTTTTGATCTTCAGTTTTCCTAGAGCCACCCGGCTTCTCGAATTCACCCACCGCTTGCCCGCAGCAAACTTATGCAAAAGCACTTGGCTTCTACCATCAGCACAGTTCTGCTTGCGATCCTTCCCTGCCTGAAAAGCAGCGGCGATGAAGTTGAGCACAAAACGCTAAAAGAGTTTTGTGCTGGTTGCCACGTTGGCGACGAACCCGAAGGAGAATTTTCACTTCTCGATCTTGGCGAAAGCGCAGACGAAGATAGCCTTGAGCTATGGATGACTTCGCTCGAACGCGTCGAAGCCGAGGAGATGCCGCCGGAGGATGGAATCCAGCTGACTGAGGAAGAACGCGAAGAGCTGATCGACTTCTTGAATGAGAAGATCGACGAGTACGAGCCGCCAGCAGAAGAAGCAGCCCGTCCGCAAGTCGTACGGCGGATGAACAACCGCGAGTTTGCCAACAGCATCGCGGACGTATTACTAATCGAGGACATTGGGACGCATTTGCCAGCAGCTGATCTCATCGGAGATTCATTGCACCACGGCTTTGACACGCATGCTGCAACCCTGGGCTTCAGCAAGTTTCACTTAGAGCAATATGTCGAAGCGGTACGAAAAATCGTCGACGCGACGATTCTCACCGGCGACCGCCCGCATTCGAAACGCTATTTGATTCGACCAACCAACATCCTAGGTGCTACCACCAGTCAGAACACCAAGCGCCCTGCTCGGCCTGGCAGACGTGATGGTTTTGACTTTCTCGATCCTAGGTCACTGGCCTACTTTGATGACTTCGAGACCACTCCAACCACTGGCTGGTACAGTATCAAAATCGAATGCGTAGGGCTGGATCGAGGACGCTACGATGAGGAATGGACGGGTATTTACGACGCGGATCCCATTCGGCTGCAAGTCATCATGGGCGATCGCAAACGCCTTTTCGATTTGCCCGACAAGGAAACAACTGAGATTGAACTCGACGAGTGGCTGGCCGCAGGAACTCGATTTCGCCTGAAACACCCGACCGACGGACTGCGGCTGCAAGGCAATGGGAACTTCAAGTTTCAGAACCGCATCACGGCATTTTACTACAAGAAGTACGAACCACAGCGTTACAAGGAACTAGCAAAGACATTTACCAAGAAACGGGGCGACGGCAGGCAGCGACAAACTGATGACTGGCACAACTGGGTCGACTATTGGCAAGGCCCTAGACCTCGCATTCTCAGCGCGGTAGTTGAAGGCCCGATTTACAAGTCCTGGCCTCCCAAACGTCAGATCGCACTATTGGGTGAAGAACCAACGATCGACGGAGCGTCATCCATTTTGCGACCGATCGCCGAACGAGCTTGGCGACGCTCTATTTCCGAAGAAGAACTGAAGCCCTTTGTCGAGCTAGTGCAGTTGAGGAAAGAACTCGGTGAAATCGAAGCCTTGAAAGAAGGCATCGTGGCGGTGCTGGTCTCTCCGGAGTTTCTTTTGCTTAACCAACCGGAGCTGACACCGGAACAACGCTTTGCGTCCAAGTTCTCTTATCTGCTTGCAAGCAGTACTCCGCCCAGGGAGTTGAACGAATCTATCACTGACGGGGAGCTGGATTCCTTTGAGGAGATTCGTAATGAGGTTCAGGCTCAGTTCCAGTCGGGCAAGGCCGATGCGTTCCTCCGGGCTTTTCCCTTCGCCTGGCTTGAGCTGAACGATATCAATTTTATGGCACCCGATCCTGATTACTTCAAGCACTATCATCGCAAGTTGGTCAGCGAAGACATGGTAGAAGAAGTGCTCCGTTTCTTCCGTCACGCGGCGAAGGAAAATCTTCCTCTGCCGGAGCTACTATCATCCGACTACAGCTTCATCAACGCGGACCTAGCTAAGATCTATGGAATCGAAGACGGGCCGAAAAGCTCTACTTTTGAGCGTTATGCCTTTGCTGACCGACGACGCGGTGGATTGCTAGGCATGGGAGCATTCCTGACTTCGACAGCTGACAGTCTGGGAACTTCGCCGATTCATCGCGCCGTGTATGTGATGGAGAACTTTTTGGGGATTCATCCGAAGCCACCTCCGGCTGATGTGGAAATCAGTGAACCCGATGTACGTCAAGCGAAAACGATCAAGGAGATTCTCGAGGCGCATCGATCCGATAAAAGCTGTGCTTCCTGCCACCAAGGTATCGATCCCTACGGCTACGCATTTGAAAACTTTGGCCCCGATGGTAGCTGGCGAGACGCCTATACCGTTCGCGATTCCAGCGATGCAAAGAACGCGCCCGCTAATCGTAGAGGGAGAGCAGCGGAGATTCCGATCGATGCGAGCGCTGCTTTTGCGAGTGGTGAGAACTATCGCGGCATCATCGAGTTTCGAGAGATCATGAACTCTGCCGCCCGCCAACGCCTCTTCGTTCGCTGCTTTGTTGAGAAGTTATTGACTTACGCAAATGGCGAAGAACCCAAAGTGAGTGATTATGCTGAGATTGAGAAACTTGTAGATATTTCTAACGAGCACGATTACCGGATCATCGAAACGATCGCCGCTGTCATCGACAGTCCTTTGTTTCGGTAACAACCGTGAGTCTATGCAAGGATAGATTTGTATGACGCCCAGCCGCAGGCTCCGGCTTGCTTTGCCGGAACCGTGCTTCTGGATTCGTAACCTCATCAACTACCAGAACGAAAGAGACCGCTGATTTACCGCTCCATTTTCCTGCTTCGTGTTCTAACTTACTTCGCTTTCACTTGCGTTTCGAACCTCTCGCGGGCCGATGATAGATCGGTTGAGATGCCGGACCAAGTGAGTGAGGTTGTTGCTGAGCGCTGTCTCGATTGCCACACGGGGGACGGGGCCGAAGCAGGTGTGCGTTTCGATAATTTCTCACAACTCCAGCTAACAGCGAAACTGGAACTGATGAATCGGGCACAGGATCAAGTTTTTTTTGGGCTCATGCCTCCTAAGGATTTCAATCGATTCATCGAATCGGAAGAAAGCTTACTAGCGGGCTGGCTCCGAAAAACACTCCGTAGCCACAACGCATCGAACCTCGACGAAAAGCTCCGCTATCCCCAATACGGGAACTATGTCGATCACAAAAAGCTCTTTGACGGATCGGTCGACGACAAGCCCTTCACGCCGGCGCGTCGATGGTTAGTGAGTCCTCAGATCTTTCATGAACGAGTCAATGCCATATTCCAGCTCGAGGGGCACGAGCGACAACGTTCTTTCTACGGCGTGACCAACCCAATCATCTTGCCTGAAAATTCAGGCGTTCGCTACTACGACACGACGGCGCTCGACGGCGGTCACCTGTTGATCATGCTCAACAATGCTCGATGGATTGCTGACAAGCAGCTGCTCGCGGCGAGGCATGATGATGGGGATCGTCGCAAGATCGAGTTTGCCAATCCAAAGGATCGCTGGGTGCCGCCGAGATCTCCTCCGGAGTTTATTGCGGTTGCCAAGCACGAAGGCGCACCAGACAACGCAGCATTAACTGCAGCCATTTCTGCTCAATTTCAATGCGTGCTGCAGCGTGAGCCGACGGACTCAGAACGCCATGAGCATCTTCAGCTATTTCGATCGGCAGTCAAGTTGGCGGGCAATGAAGATGGCCTTCGGCAGATGCTCGTCAGCGTTTTGCTGAAGTCGGAATTCTTGTATCGCATCGAGTTTGGTGAGGGCGAAGCGGACTCGCACGGCCGGCGGAAGCTTTCACCGCGTGAAGCGAGTTATGCCATTGCTTATGCCATTTCTGATCGCGGTCCAGATGCGGCCCTGGTCAAAGCTGCTCAGGACAGACGGCTACTATCCAAAGAAGACTACGAGCGGGAAGTCATCCGACTCTTGTCGGACAGGCAGACCTTATATGACGCGGTCGATCCAACCATCAGCGGCATCAGCCCAGGATCGCACAAATCACCTCATCCGAAACTGGTTCGATTCTTTCGCGAGTTCTTTGGCTATCCAGCTAGCATGAAGCTCTTCAAAGACGAGCTACGCAGCGGCGGATTCTACGACAACGGAAGCCGTGGCTACACAGGCACAGCTGGGTACGTTACGGACGAGGCGGACCGAATCGTAGACTACATCCTGGAGCAGGATCAGAATGTCTTTGAACAGTTGCTAACCACAGACCAGAACTTCGTCTTGCACACACGCAGCAATGAAGAAGGGCAAAAGATCGTTGATGAATGGCGCAGGGCCTACGATGGCCTAAAAGACACGGCCTGGAGGGCGGATGTCGAACAAGCGCTGCTCGAAAACTTCGAGGATAAGAAAGAGCTGTTCGCGATCATCAAGATCACCAACCTAGACGAGAAACGCCGCAAAGTACATGTGCGCGACTTCGAGCGTTTTATGATCTTCTTTGAGAACACTTTTGGTCAAGGCGTCACACCGATTACTTATCCATGGTTCTTTCATGGTGGCCAGAAATACCGTCATGCCGAAATCTATAACCTACCGCCCGTCGCCGGTGCCGGCCCACTGCATTACAAAGGACGTCTATCGCGCGGTGAGTACCCGGAAGGGATGAAGACATGGAGTTTTCAAACAAAGCAACCTTTCTCGATTCCCAATCGCAAAGGCTTGTTAACGCATCCAGCCTGGCTCCTGGCTCATTCGCAAAACACCGAGACTGATCCGGTGCGTCGCGGTCGGTGGATCCGAGAAAAATTGCTGGCGGGCCAAGTGCCGGATGTACCGATCACCGTCGATGCTCAAATCCCGGAAGACCATCACCGCAGCTTGCGCGAGCGTTTGGATTCCGTAACTCTGAAACAGGAATGCTGGAAATGCCATCAGCAGATGAATCCACTGGGACTCGCTCTTGAAGTCTTCGATGACTTTGGACGTTTTCGCAAGCTGGAAGCACTGGAGCATCCAGACAACATCCTTCCCAAGGCAACTAAGAACTCACCGACAAACTACAAGAAAAAGCCAGTTGTCGCCTCAGGGATGTTGACCGGTAGCGGTAGCAAAGAACTTGACGGTCCGGTGGAAGATGCATTTGACTTGATTGATCGACTGGCTAGATCCGATAAAGTTAGACAATCAATAATCCGTCACGCCTTTCGATTTTTCTTGGGAAGGAACGAAATGCTGTCAGATTCACAAACATTGATCAGCGCCGATCAAGCATACTTAAAGAGCGGAGGAAGTTTCCGAGCAGTCGTTGTTTCGCTGCTCACCTCGGACTCCTTCATGTATAGAAAATCTCAACCCGACGCGTGAGCGAGGCATCCAACGTTTGAGTGAGACGCATTGCCCTAAGGCGTCAGTCAATTTGCTCATTAAGGGCAAATGGCTACCCAGCCGCATACGCAGTCGCGGCTCAACATGCCCAAGACTCGGCAAGACACAACTTATCGTTCAACTGACATGGACAACCTATGAACTCACGTCGTGAACTATTGAAAACAGGGCTCTTTGGTGCGAGTGCACTAGCGATGGCGCCCAGCCTGTTCGCGGACCCTGCATCGACGGGGCAACGGCCGACTCGATTCATCTTTATGCATAAAGGCAACGGCTTGTTGCCTGAGTCGCTCGTGCCGCCTTCATTCGACGCAGAACAGCTTGAGTCGGAGCAAAAGAAAGAAGCGTTCGTTGCCGATCTTGATGGACATGAATTGCCAGAATGGATGACACCCATTGCCAATCATCGTGACAACATGACAATTCTGCAGGGTCTGTCTGGCAAAATGTGTACCACCGGCCACCACACTTGGTGTTCCTCGCTGGGGGCTTTCAAAGCCAACGAACGTATCAGTTCGATCCCATGGGCCACAGTCGACTTTGAACTTGCCAGAATGTTTCCATCTCCATTCGAGCACATCGAGCTCGCCTGTTTCCCGACAGGTGGCGGCAATTCGCGTGGAAACATCAATGGGATCGAAAAAGGCTTTTCTGCTCGCGGACCGCAGCAACCCAACTACGCTTTCGGCTCGCCCAAAGTTGCCTTGCAAGAGTTATTTAAGTCGGTGTCCGCTGATCCTACTGAGCGAACACGTTATGAACTAGAGCGTAGCATGCTTCAGTTCTTGGCCAAGGGCGAAGCAGGTTTGGCCGAAGAACAACTCGGTCGCGAACGCCTCAAAGTAGCGAACTACGCCGATGCTATCCAGGATGTGCGAGCTCGCAATCGTCGAGTCGACGCGATGGCCGAGAGCATTCGCAAACACATTCCCAAGCTGGACGCGAAATACCTCTCCGAGAATCTTTCCACCATCGATCGCCAATCGGGTCTCACAGAGATTCTTCTCTCCACCTTGATTTCAGGCATGACCAACGTAGCGACTTTCACTGTCGACGAACTAGGCACGCCTTATACGGGATTATCCGGAATTGAAGGCGAGAACGTCAACTTGCACGACGTCGGACACAACAAGTCCTTTGGTGGTGTTGAGGCGATTGAAATTCGAAATCGAGTGCGCGAGCAGCACATGACGGTAGTTGACCGCATCGTCAGCCGCCTGAAGAGCGTTCCCGAAGGCGATGGCAACATGTTCGACAATACGGCGCTTTTGTATTTTTCGGACAATGGGGAAACACATCACAGCAAAGGAACCGAGTGGCCCTTCGTCGTACTAGCTGGCGACAATGCTCGACTCAATCTTGGTCGTCGCTACATTCGCTTGCCTGGCTACGGTCAGCCTGGACACAAGACTTTAGGCAACTGGTACACCACGATCCTCAACGCCTACGGCAACTCGATCGATCACTACGGAGCCCTCGATGTCGCATTGACGAATCCTCAAAAGGGACCAATCGAAGAGTTACTCGGCTAAGCTCGCCGGCCTACAGCAAGCGCAGCGAAATTACGGCTTTCCCCAGCTCTAATGTCAGAATCCTTACAGATGAATTCTTACATGAAACCGCTACGAGAATTGCTCGTTGCACTTGGATTATTTCTGTCGCCGATCTCTGCCAGCTCGCATGAACCCGACATCCCCATCATCGATACGCACGTTCACTTGTGGGATCTATCGCGGCCCGCAGGAATTTACTGGATCGCGAAGGACAACCAAGTCCTCTACCGCTCGATGCTACCTGAAACGTTCGAGCCCATCGCTAAAATAAATGACGTTCGTGGCGTAGTCGTAGTTCAAGCCGGTCAGAGCTTGCCCGATAACCAATGGAACCTCGATATCACCGCAAATAACAAACAGTTGTTCCTTGGAGTGGTTGGAAATCTTTCCGAAGTCATTGGCACTAACCAGTTGAAACCGCTATTTCTTGACCTGTGCAGAGACCCGCGTTACGTAGGCTATCGCTTGTCGGGGCGATATCAAGAAGAACTGAGCGACGAATTGTTTCGCGATCTGCAACTGACTGCCCAGAAAGGCAGAACCGTCGATTTTCTTGTGGGCGGTTACTCGCTGGAAGACGTTGCTACGGTTGCGAAACGCGTCCCAGGCTTAAAGATCATTATGGATCACTTCGGCGGAGTGCGACTTGGCGAAGGACCTCTAACTGACGAATGGATCAAGAAATTCCGGGCAGTTGCCAAGCATCCGAACGTTTACTGTAAAGTGTCTGCCTTGTTCGGACGTTTCAAAAAACAGCCTGCACCCACGACCATTGAGACCTATCATCCAATCCTAGACTTAGCGTTTGAATGCTTCGGAAAGGACCGTCTCGTTTTTGGTAGCGACTGGCCAGTGACGCGTCAGACCGATGAGTATGCCGCTGTGCTGAAGTTGACTCGCGTCTACTTCGATGCCAAAGGAAGAGATTCCAGTGAAAAACTCTTCTACAAAAATGCGATGCGATTCTATGGAGTGGAGTTGGACACCTCTAGGCAGTAGTGGATGAGTTCACACATCTGGGAGCAGGCCCCTTCGGCCAACCTAAAACAGACGCCGGCTACGCCTGTTCGTTATAAGAAATCAAGTTGCGAACAATTGCGACTGGATGTCAGCAAATGCTTTGAACTCGAGCGCGTTGCCGCTCGGGTCTTCGAAGAACATCGTATACTGCTCGCCGGGCTGACCCTCGAATCGCACGTAGGGCTCGATGATAAACTTGTCGACAAATCCACGAGCTCGCTCAGCAAGTTCTTTCCATTGCTCGACCTCTAGTACAACACCGAAGTGGGGAACTGGCACGGCGTGATCGTCGACAGGATTGCAGTATTTCTGAATCTTTCCGGTGGGACCAAGCTCGGGATTCAAATGCACGACGACTTGATGGCCAAACATATTGTAGTCGATCCAGCAGGTATCACTTCTGCCTTGAAGAAACCCGAGTTTCTCCCCATAGAACAAACGGGCTTCCTCGATATCGCGAACTTGCACAGCGAGGTGGAACGGAGTTAGCATGTTTCTAGAACCTTCTCAGGTTGACGTCCTAGCTTGAAATTCGTGGTTATTCACGATCAGTGTTGGTTGCGTATTGAGTTTATGAGCTCGCCTCTATCGCTACCAGCCTGCCGGCCGGATTGAGCGGATTTCCCCAACAGATTGCGAACATGTTCCTACCATCCAATAAACTATTTTTGCTCCTTGTATTGCTGTCCCCCGTTGCAGCTTGGGCTCAGCCAGTCGAACGCAGCGTCCCACTGCAGTCCAAGATCACTGGCGTTCAGCCCATGACAGGGATCGTGCTATGGACGACGAATGAATTCAAAGAAAAGTACGCGGACATTTTCAGCCTCGAATTCCGCTACTGTGGCTACAACGAAGTCGTTGACGCGGAGGGCAGGTATGACTTCTCGAAGATCGACGAAATCCTGGACGACGTCGCGAGTCGCAATCACCAAGCGATCATTCGGTTTTACTTTTGCTACGTGGGAAAAGAAACCACGGTTCCTGATTTCATTCGCAACCGGCCAGACTACGATGAAACAATAGGCAAAAGTGAAGGAAAGAAAACGCACTTCTGCGACTGGAGTAATTCGGCCCTTCAAGAATTCACCATTAGCTTCTATTCCAAGATCGCAGCAAAGTACGACAACGACCCGCGGCTTGCATTCCTGCAGACGGGCTTCGGACTATGGGCCGAGTATCACATCTATGACGGACCGAGGGAAATCGGCAAGACGTTTCCATCCAAGGAGTTCCAAGCCAGCTTCCTGAAGCACATGGATGCAACTTTTCAGAATCTACCTTGGTCAGTCAGCATTGATTCCTCGGACAGCAACTACGCACCAGTAGAAGACAATGAGGAGCTGCTTGCACTCGGCTTTGGTGTCTTCGACGACTCGTTCCTCTGCAAGCAGCATGCAAGAGAAAATGCCATCGACTGGAAAATCTTGGGACTCGATCGCTGGAAGCAACATCCTGGTGGCGGCGAATTCAGCTATTACAACGCGAGAGACCAAAAGAACGCACTTGCTGTCAGTGGTCCGAATGGAGTTTCCTTTGAAGAATCGGCCAAGAAGTTTCACATCACTTATATGATCGGCAACGATCAGACTCGCTACCAGAAGAAAGAACGTATTCGACAAGCTAGCATGTTCGCAGGCTATCGCTTCCGAGTCACCAAGGCAGTCCAGATTGGTGGGACGCTACGACTGACGGTGACCAATGAAGGGATCGCTCCGATCTACCGCGACGCCTACTTTGCCGCCGGTAAGAAACGCTCAACGACCTCATTGAAGGGCTTGCTGCCTGGAGAGAATTTGGTGTGTGAAATCACAAGTATCGGCAAGGAAGACCTGAGCCAAATCACGATCCAATGTGACGCGATACTTCCATCCCAAAAGATCGAGTTCGCTGCCGACTTGAAGTAGCTGAATCCGTCACGCGGCTCGGCCTCCGTTCGTAGTGGAGAAGGTTACGAGTACGGGAGGAAGGCTTTCAACTGCGTGACGGACGCTGCGTTCTTGCGTTGAAGCTGGTGTGCTGCGATGCCTGAGTTTTGAATTGGACAACCGGGG
This sequence comes from Aureliella sp., assembly GCA_963691875.1. GTDB lineage: Bacteria > Planctomycetota > Planctomycetia > Pirellulales > Pirellulaceae > Aureliella. The sequence goes on along the minus strand of OY829846.1, from coordinate 4,541,088 downwards.
CAATTGAGGACCATGGACTTTCATTGCAAGTTACAATTGTGAGGCCACCGCCGGAAACACTTTGCGGCGGTCGATCTGCCAATGCTACTCATAGGATTACCCCACGGCCATGCTCTGCTTCGTTCGCGTAATATTTTGCCTTGCCATCTTCCTTACAGCTCTGAACGGCATAATCGCTGATGAGAATCAAAAGCCGGTCAAGGTCTATATTCTCTCGGGCCAATCCAATATGGTTGGGATCGGCCAGGTCACAGGAGGCGGTAGCCGCTGGGGCGACGAGTTCATCAATCCGGTGGTATCAGTCTACGAGGGCGAATATGATCCCAAGAAAGACTATGACCAGCTCAAGGCGATCGAAACGCTGAAGCTTGAGGCGTTCGGCGGCGTCGAACCAACGGCCTACCCGGCAGGCGGAACCTGCGTCACGCGTGGACAACTCAAGATCAAGCAGACAGGCGTGTATGAACTTCGGCCAGGCTACGGTGGCTCGACGTATAACATCATGATTGTCGATGGGAAAGAAGTTTACCGCCGCGACCCCGGAGAGGAGCCAACACACCATCACATTAAGCTCACAGCAGGTAAAACTGTCGACTTCAAAATCACTTACTTGAACCACCAAGCCAGTGGTCTCGGCTGGATTGCTCGCGTCGACATCCCCGGCACCCTATCAACAGTAGTGCGACAAGATGGCAAGTTCCCATATTTAGTTGACTCGGATGGTAGATGGAAAGAACGTGACGACGTGTGGTACAAGGGCGTGGTGACTGCAGGTACCAACAAGTGGCTGAACGTTGGCTGCGGTGCCGGAGCGAACAGCATCGGCCCGGAACTCGGGTTCGGGCACAAGCTTGGTGATCACCACGAAGAGCCCGTGCTAATTATCAAAGCGTCTCAGGGCAATCGGTCCCTAGCTTGGGACTTTCTTCCGCCCGGCAGCAAACGCTACGAACAAGATGGAAAGGTCTACGCTGGCTACAAAGACTCGCCAGCGAGTTGGGATAAGGGCACGAAGCCGAAAGCTATCAATTGGTATGCGGGCAAGCAATACGATGATTGCTTTCAAGCAGCTCACAAGGTTCTCAACAACTTTGATCAGAACTTTCCACAATTCAAAGGACGCGGTTACGAGATCGCTGGCTTTGTATGGTGGCAAGGGCACAAAGATCAAGGCAACGCGATTCACGCCGCTCGCTACGAACAGAACCTTGTACATCTAATCAAAACTTTACGCAGCGAGTTCAAAGCGCAGAAAGCTCCCTTTGTCATCGCCACCATCGGATTCGACGGCTGGAAAATGGAAGGCGGCGCACTCACAGTGGCCAACGCGCAGCTGGCCGTCAGCGGCGAGACTGGCAAGTACCCTGAGTTTAAAGGCAACGTGAATACAGTAGAGACACGCGGATTTTGGCGTGAAGTTGATGTATCACCTCGAAATCAAGGCTTTCATTACAACCAGAATGCTGAGACCTATGTGCTCGTTGGAGAAGCATTAGGCGACGCAATGTTGGACCTGCTAGAAGGGAAGTAGTCTTCGTGTAGTGGATGAGGTCACGACGTCGAGCGGACAACCACTCACTTCCACACCCTCTCTTGAGTAGCGAATAGTCGTCCATTTTCCGTTGATTGGAAGGCGGACCTCCATCCATTCCCAGGCTTCGGGCAATGCTGGACTAATGCGCAGCTGACGATCGAGAAGCGAGTACTCCAATCCCGCCAGACCTTCAAGGTATAGCAAAATCTTTCCTGCGTTGAAGTTCGAATACTGATCGCCAAACAATTTCAAGTCACGTCGATAAGCTTCTGGAGCTACGGGAATCTGCCACTCATCGTGAAAGTTGTAGTGCTCCAAGTGATTCAATGTCAGCTGTGAGGCGTGACGCCTGAGCCCTTGGCGAAACATTCCATCCAGCGTGAAGTAAGCCGTGTCTGGCGTATAGCCAAACGCGTGGTCAACGTTCGTAGCAAACTCTTGCATCGAGCGCCTCGCCATCGCCAAAGGAAAGAACTCGCCGAAGAATCCCTGCTCCGAGTCCATGGCCCAGGACTCCACCATCCGTTCGGCGTATTCCTTCGGAAAGTGTCGCGAGCGCATAGCCCAGAATGCATTGGTCATCAGCATCCTATCCTTGGGTGCTGCGAAGTAGTTCTCGACGCCATTTGCTTCCCAGCGTTGGTCAAACATCTGGCGAATGTGTCTTTCATCGCGGCGAATCAACTCCTGCCAATGCCGGTCATCGTCTTTCAGTCCGAGAATGCGAGCCATCTTCTCCAGCGTCTCGATGACTTCGAACTGGTTCATTGCAAAACCAGATGGGTGCCGCCAGAAGAGTTTCTGAAAATGCCCCTCATAGCAGCTTCGCAAGAACTCAAGGTCGCCCGTGTGCTGGTAGATCTGCCAGGCTCCAAGAACGTGTTCCGACATCTCTGGACCATAGGCTCCGCTGTGCCAGGCCTGCCCCTTGTTGTCTGAAAGCATCCGCACGCCGTTTGGCGTTTCGCGAAAATGCCCCGCTTGAGTTAGATGCTTCCAAGTCAACACGTTACCGTAAGCGTAACGCCGCTTGTCGCTAGTCCAAGCGCCAACTTTGATTTGAAAGCAGGCGTCATAGCGATGCATTCCTAAGAAATTGTTGACCGCCGTTTGCGTATGCGACTCAGCCTCCCAGCCATGACCGGCGTCGATGTAGTACATCAAATAAAGCGACCAGAGATAGTAGTAGATATCAACGAACTTTTCATCCGAACATCGAAACCAAGGAATCTCCTTATTGAGCCCTTGGTTGACTTCCGCGGTCTTCGCTTGCAAGGCTGCATCATGATTCCGCAACGATTCTTGAGCTACTCGTATAGCCTTCTCGCGCTCGTCATGCATGAACCAGCAGACAGCCGTTCCCTGGCCATCACAAGGCACCGTGAATTGATAGTGTTGAACCCCCTTCTCGTCTTCGTTCAATTTTGGTGCACGGATAGTTTGTGAAGCGCTTAATACGGAGGTCATTCCTTTGTAGACGCATGGACCAATGCGTTCTTTGCCGACTGGATCTGGTCGCGAGCGGACTTGGCCACTTTCTGAAATGAGGATGGAGTTCTCGCTTGCGTCAAACTCAATCTTCGCCGAGGACGAAACGCTGTTTCGATGATTGAAGCTGTTTCCAGAAAATTGCAGCTGCACTGGCTTGGATGAGGTGATGAAGGAAATCACCACGTCCTTCGCAGCGATGAACTTCACTTCCTTTAAGCGAATGCCAGCAACCTCGTATTCGCAGATCATTCGATCCGGTCGCCAACGCATGCTCGTCGGTTTCGGATGCTTGTGGATGACACCATCAATGATCACGCTGCCGTAAAGGACTCGTGTATCTTTGTAGAACTCCCAGCCCGAGTAGTCGTTGCCGATGCCTGTGTTTTCTGGCCCATTGAGTTCACTCTCCAGTAGTCCAACACCTCGACTGCGGAGATCGTGATGAAATGGATGGGTCAATCCGAGCGTCTCGTGCTCCACGAGCTTCCAACTCGCATGAAATCCACCGACGTAGTAGGTCAGGTTGCCAGCCAGAAATCCGTGCTTGCGTCCCTGAATCTCTTGTTCCAGTCGCGCACAGTAATCCACAAAGGCCGGTTCGTCTTGAGCCTGAAGATCAGCTCGGGGAAGCAGAAGCGCGAGGGCGACGAGAGGTGCTACTAAATGCGTAGCGGCTGCGATTCTAAAATTTGGTGCCACGCATATTCTCCCGGCATTCCTGGCGGTTCTTGGCAAAACGAGCAAGATCCTTATCGAGGTGTTTCTGTGCGTCGGCGATCGTCTTCTCATCAACCGCCGTCTGCCGGATGCGCGCGAAGTTGGCTAGTGCTCTGCTTTCGAAGCGATCCAGTTCTGTAAACCTCGCTCGATACACTTGCTGGATATCCTCGGCATTTACGGCCTGTAGATAATCCTTCATCGTCGCTCTCAATCGAGCAGCAACTTCTGGCCTTTGCTTCACCAGATTGTGACTTTCCTGATAATCGTCCACGACATTGAATAACCTTTGCTCGCCTGTCAGCAAGTGTTCCATCAACTTGTAGTCGCCAAGCCGGATCACACTTAGCGGCGGTGCGAAGTAGCACGGATAGTGAAAGACGAGTGCCTCGGTCCCGCGCTGCAACTTTCCGCCATTGCCATTCTCAAAAACGGATCGCAAGCTACCGCCATCGAGACCAGTTGGTGGTTTGGTCTCACTTCGCGCCAGATCATGCAAGGTCGGCAAGAGATCCCACTGAACAATTGGAACATCACATTGCACTCCGGAATGAACTCCTGGTCCGGCCACTACAAATGGAACCCGCAGACCACCTTCATAGAGATTGGCTTTGCCACCGCGAAGCGATCCGTTTGGAGTCAAGCCGCCACCGTTGTCCGACGTGAAGATGATGTAGGTATTGTCGATTTGACCAGTCCTCTCGACTGCATCCAGAATCGCTCCCAAACCTTCGTCAACCTCTTCCAGCATCGCCGCATACTGCAGTCTCCAATGACTGATTTTCTTGCCCCGTGAGATCTCCTCCGTTGGTAAATAATCGCTGTCGTCCAGATACTTGCCACGCGGCAGCTTGCGGTACTTCTCGATCAAGTCTTCGCGAGCCGCATGAGGAACGTGCACGGCGTAATGCGAGACCATCATAAAGAAAGGCTTTTTGCCACCGAACTCTTCCACAAAACCAACGGCACTTTTCTTGAGCGACGCCATGCGTTTGGGATTTTCGGGTGGCAGTTCTATTCTATTCTTTAGACTGATGTACTCGCCGTGAAAATTACCGTTAGGAGCGTTGCCGTCGACCTCGTCCGTGAGATCGTAGCCGATCGTGTTCATCTGTTCACCGCTCATGCCTTTGCCAAAGTGCGCAGTGATGTAGCGACTATCTGCGGCTTTGACGACATCAGCCAGTGACGTTTCGTCCTGCCATTTGAGCTCTCGTTCCAAAGCCAAGACGTCGTGTACGAAAGTGTATTGGAGCCGTGCAGGCGTCTTCCCAAACTGGATGCTCTTGCGCGAGGGCGTGCAGGTAGGAGCTGGCGCGTAAGCGCAAGAAAACCTCATTCCCCGTTCTGCCAGCTTCTCCAGGTTTGGCGTTTGATGGAAGTCGCTTACCGAACTCGGATCACTGTCCATCATCACGACAGACGTATCAGCCCATCCGAGATCGTCCACGTAGATGATGATAAAGTTCGGTCGCTCGACCGCGAATGAAATACCAGGCAGTAGCAAAAGCAGGAAGGCAAACGTAAGACGCATCAGGAGACTCTAACCAGGGCAACAGGCAACTCGTGACATCATTAGGGTGTATAGTAATCATTCTCCATCGAGTCTGCTCACCGTGCGGACACGTTCGCCCTGTCAAGCGGCTCAGTCGTAGACCGATAACGAGGGAAGTGCTGTTTCGCCTTTGCGACTCGTTAACTTTACCTCCGCGAGGCGACAGTTCCGTCAGCTGAGGGAGCTTCGCTCCCGATCTCGTTTCCATGCCGACTACGATCAAGATGATACCAGAGAGTCTTGTTTATCCCACACGTTCGCCAACCCAAGATTTCCGCCATGCTTCGAACTGCCCCGTTCCTCGCTCTTCTCTTTGCGGCATCTACAGCCGCTCAAGAGCTGCCAGCAGATTTTCCGAAAACGATCGATCTGGACGACCAATTTTATCGCCAAGTCGTCGTAGATCATGAGCCGGGACAGTATCTAGGGCATCCAACTACCTGCCTACTCGAAGACGGAAAAACAATCCTTTGCGTCTATCCGAAGGGCCATGGTCGCGGCGGAATCGTCTACAAGCGCAGTAAGGATGGTGGGCTGACCTGGAGCGATCGACTGCCAACCCCAACCAACTGGTCCACCTCGAAAGAAGTTCCCACTTTGCATCGCGTTGTCGACGCCGATGGGAAGAGACGTTTGATCATGTGGTCAGGACTTTATCCGGCAAGACTCGCGGTCAGTGAAGATGACGGAGTAAACTGGAGCGAACTCAAACCAGTCGGCGATTGGGGTGGCATCGTCGTCATGGGATTTGTCGAAGCGTTGAAGACGCCGGGGCACTATTTGGCCATGTTCCACGATGACGGAAGGTTCTTTACGAAAGACGGCAAAGTCACGAAGACGTTCACGCTATACAAGACTTTCTCACGAGACGGTGGATTGACTTGGTCACAGCCTGAAGCTGTTTACCAGTCTTCGGAAGTCCACTTGTGCGAGCCCGGATGCATTCGTTCGCCAGACGGCACACAGGTGGCTGTGTTGCTCCGTGAGAATGCGCGACGCAAGAACTCTCACATCATCTTCTCGGACGACGAGGGCAAGAGCTGGACTGAGCCACGCGAAGTTCCTTTGTCACTGACGGGCGATAGGCACACTGGCAAGTACTCGGACGACGGGCGATTATTCATTAGCTTTCGCTGCCGTTCGCCTAAACAAGCCGCTGCCAACCGGCCATTCGAAGGTGACTGGGTTGGCTGGGTTGGGACTTGGAAAGACTTGGTTAGTGGTGCTAGCGGTCAATATTCGGTGCGACTCAAAGACAACAAGAAAGGTTACGACACCACCTATCCCGGCGTCGAAGTCCTACCCGACGATACCTATGTGGTCACCACCTACGGTCACTGGTCCCACGGCCAACAACCCTACATCCTCAGCGTCCGTTTCAAGTTGTCCGAGTTGGACGAACTCGCGAAGTGATACTGTTAGTTGGTTGCGAAACGTCAGCCGAAGAGAGTTAGCGCTGGACATACACCGAAAGAGTCACAATCCAGATCCGCCATTGATGGGCCACGAACCAGAGCACGATCATTCCCAGATATCGCAGCGCGCGACATCAGATCCATTCGCATTGAACTGCAGCTAGGGCGGATCAGCCCTGAACTGCGGCTAACGCCATTCGGCTGAGATGAAAAACCAACTATCATTAAATGCGAATTGACACTTCATCAGTGCCAACGCGATCCCATAGCCAGTGTCCACACCATGCTACGTCTTCCATTTTTCCTTGCAGCACTCAGTCTTGCTAACTTAGCCGCCGCAGGTGAAAACAAGGGCCAAGCTGAACTTTTACCTGAAGAGAGGCAAGCTTTCTTTGCGACTTTTTGCCTCAAGTGTCACAACGCTGAACAGTCCAAAGGCGAAATGACGCTGGACGATCTGAAAGGATTTGCCGATCAAGCGAATCTGCCAAGCTGGGAACGCGTACTGGAGGTTCTCGAAAGTGGCGAGATGCCTCCCGAGGAGGAAAGACAGCCTTCGAGCGAATTAAGAGGGCAACTAGTCGCAACCATCTCCGAGCAATTGCGTGAACAAGTACGGTCGAAAGTTCCAGCACGGAACACCGCGGCTCGCCGCCTGACCAATATCGAATACGAAAACACGATTCGCGATCTAGTCGGCTTTCGATTGGAGCTAATCGATCGACTCCCCAAAGATCCTGATCAACCTTATCGATTCAATAACACTCCGAACTTCATGCGTATCGGTCCCGAGCAGATCGATCGCTACCTGGAGTGCGCTCGGATAGCGATGGCCAGTGCCATTGTCGATCCTGAGAAACCGGAAGTCCACAAGACGCGCCGTGAATGGAAGCCGCAAGGACTCGATCGTGGCATGGGCTTGGACGAGTTCGGCATCTGGGGCAATCGGCGTGGAAGTCCTGCCGGCGGCATGCAATTGAAGAGCTTCCCTAAGATTGGCGAATACCGAATACGGGTGCAAGCCTCCGCAATCCTGCCAGAGGGTTATCAAGAACTGCCGCTGCGATTGGTGATGGGTTACGGCGGCCTTGAAGAGAATCAATCCACGCACCAGATCGAACCGGTGGGCACAATCCGATTAACCAACTCTCCGGACGATCCACGGATCTTCACTTTCCGTGGGCGGATCGAGAATCACCCTGTGCGACCACCTCGGGCTCATCGTCAACGCAAGCTACCGCCTTCGATGACGATCACACCACAGAATCTTTTTGACGATGGCACACTCAATGACTCGAATGACTTCAGCCGCACTCGCAATATGGCCATGCCGCGGGTAGTCATCAACTGGCTAGAGTTCGAAGGGCCGCTCACGGAAACTTGGCCCCCTGAGCACCATCTTCAGATTCTGTTTGAGTCACCACTAAGAGAGTCGAATCCAGCAGCTTACGTAAAAGAAGTATTGCAACGCTTCATGTCCCGGGCTTACCGACGACCAGCGACGAAGGAAGAGGTAGAACGCTTCACGGCAATCTACGATTTGGTACTCCCAGAGCTGAAGACGCTTGAAGCCGCCATGCGTGAAACGCTGGCTATGGTACTCATCTCGCCGCAGTTCCTGTATCAGAATCAAATCCAAGCACCGCAATACCGACTCGCCGCAAAGTTGTCCTATTTTCTCTGGGCTAGCATGCCTGATGAAGAGCTCTTGCTGCTAGCGGCTCAAGGCAAGCTGGACGATCCAGCGGAGATCCAGCGTCAAGTGATCCGCCTTTTGGCAGACAAGCGGGCCGAGGATTTTGTTCGCACTTTTACGATGCAATGGCTGAGCCTCGGCAAGCTGCATACCGTCCCGATCAATCAAGACCTCTACCCACGATTCTTGTACTACGTCCCACGCGGCGAACGAGCTGGAACTGAGGAGCCTTACCGTCCGACGATTCGTGACTACATGATCGAAGAAACCGTAGGCTTTGTCGGCGAGTTACTTCGAGGGAACAAGAGCCTATTCAACTTCGTGCACTCGGATTTCGCTTATTTGAACCAACCACTGGCTGCTCACTACGGCGTCGAGAACGTACATGGCATTCACTTTCGTCCAGTGAATCTATCGCCTGAACATCGATTAGGTGGCTTACTCACGCACGGCTCGATATTGATTGGCAATGGCACAGGTTCAGCCCCACATCCGATTTATCGAGCTGTCTGGTTGCGCGAGGCCATTTTGGGAGACGAAGTGCCCGATCCCCCTGCGGAAGTGCCGGCTCTCTCCGACTCGGCTGGAGATTCAGGAGATACAGCTTTGACGATCAAGGACTTGCTTGTGAAGCACCGGCAAGTGGAAAGCTGTAACGATTGTCATTCGCGGCTTGATCCCTGGGGAATTCCTTTTGAACGCTACAATGCCATTGGTCGTTACCAGCCCTTTGTGCCTAAAGACGGCACGCGTGTCAGCCCGCTCAATAGTCAGCATGGCGATTTAGCTGGATACCAGGAATACTTGAGGTCGATTCAAACGATGGAAGTCGAGGCTGCCTCCAAGTTACCGCTCGGCCCTGAGGTAGACGGTATGCAGGAATTGAAGGACTATCTACTCGAGCAGCGCCGCGAGGATATCGCAGAAAACGTCGTTCGCAGATTATTGGCATATAGCATCGGACGAGAGCTCAACGTACGTGATCGCTTTACCGTAGAAGAACTGATGGCAGAGGCCACTAAGCGGGACTTCCGCTTTCGAGATATCATCATCGCAATTTGCCAGAGCGAAACGTTCCGTGAATCCGTAGAGTAAAACAAAACGAGCATCCACAATAGCGGCGAGTTGGCCTAGAAAGCACAAGCAATGAAACGAAAATCCTGGAACATTCCGCGACGGCAGTTGTTAAAAGGTGGCGGCGTTGCATTGGCCCTACCCTTGCTACATAGCATGTCTCCCCTACAAGCAGCCGGGACCAAGGAACTGCCCAAACGCATGTTGGTCAGCTACTTTGCTTATGGCGCTTACATGCCGAACGGGGCTGCGGGAATTCCCGATCCGAACAAAACGCATCATGCGTGGAGTTGGTGGCCTTGCCGCGATGCAGGGCCTTTGTCCTTCAACGAATCATCCAAGCCCTTTGAGCCGCTGAAAGACTCGGTGACTTACCTACAAGGACTCGACCACCAAGGAGGCTGGTCGCTGGGTGGTCACAGCTCAGGCGATGTTTTCGCTACTGGCGCCGACATGACTGGTGAGGAAAAGACGAACAACGTTTCCGTCGATCAAGTCGCCGCCAACATGCATGGCCACAAGACTCGTTTTGCATCGCTTACGCTTGGTACGGAAGGCGGCACCGGTTCTTACGGCCGTTCCAAAACGCTTTCTCACCGAGGTCCAGGCCGCCCGATTCCTTCGCTGCACAAGCCGCAAGAGATCTTCAATCGCCTCTTCCAGCCTTACGCGTGTAAAGGCGTCGAGCAAGTCCGAGCAGGGCTACGTCGCGAAGCCAGTATTCTCGACCTGATGATGGACCACAGCCAAAGTTTCAGCCTGCGACTTGGCAGCGAAGATCGCGCGAAAATGGACGAGTACTTGGAGTCCATTCGCTCGATCGAGCGACGCGTCGAGCGCACCAGCAAATGGACTCACGAGCCATTGCCAGAAGTTGACACGAAAGGTTTGAACCTTGAGGTGTCGCACAAGGAGCCAGAGGAATACATTCGCTGCATGTATGACCTTGTATACCTGGCATTTCGCACGGACTCCACTCGCTTCGCCTCTCTGATGCTAGAAAGTGAGCAATCTTCTGACAGCGAGATGTGGAACTACGCGACCTACGTGCTTGGCTACAAGGGTGCGACTCATGATATCGCTCACAAGCGACCAGCCGACTTCGCAGGCAAGTGGGATCGCTGGCGAGCCGAGCAGCACGCCTATTTCCTGAAGCGGCTTGCGGACACGCCAGAAGGCGACGGAAACATGCTGGACCGAACGGTGGTGCTCTGGGGATCTGCACACCCTCATGCATCGCACAGTACTAAAAACTATCCTATTCAAATCGCCGGTGGAAACGGTCTCGGGCTTCAACACGGAAACCTGCATTCGTTCCAAGGCAAAAAGAAGGTACCACTCGCGAATCTGTTTGTCACCATGCTCAACTCAGTCGACGTACCCGTTGAAAGGTTTGCCGACAGTTCAGGAAGCATGAGTGAGTTAACGAGTTAGTCATAGTTACCCCTCCTGCTTGCAGGAGGTTCGGAGGGCCTTCTATGGCCAATTGGATTACGTTGTTGGTCGGTGTGCTGTCGGTGACGTCGACCTCCTTCGCGGCTCTCCACGCCCAAGAGCCTCTGCCCCGCGTCTTGATCCTTGGTGACAGCGTCTACCACCAACCGACCGCGGAACTGAAGAAGCAGTTCAAAGGCCAAGCTGAAATCACGCACCCTGCCCTGCCCGACTCCAGTCCGGTCTTCAACTCATCTACCGTACTAGACAACCTAAAACAGCTACTCGGCGAAAATCCGTGGGATCTCATCATCTTCAATGTTGGACTCGGCGATTTAGTGCACCGAGACGGAAAGATAAAAACGCTACGTGTGCTGCCGTTCCATGCCGGCGGCATTCCTGCGACGGATGCGAAAACGTACGAACGAAACTTGCGCGAATTAGTGGCCAGGCTTAGGGCAACGGAATCGAGACTTGCTTGGGCGAGCTCCACTCCGATCCGTAGCTCTCCCAAACGCGTCTTCAAGGTTGGCTCGGAAATCGAGTACAACGACATCGCCGCCAAGATCATGCGTGAATCCAAGATCGAAATTGTCGATATGCACACCCATGTGAAAGGCGTGATCGACATGGATAAGCCTGCCGCCCACGGTGCCGATCCCTTTCACTTTGACCGCAAGCCGATCCATGGACCTCTGGCGGAGATTATCGGGCGATTGGTGGAGTAGATCGAAGACAAATTTTTCGTTTAATGCCGCCAACCCAGGTAAGATTCTACTTACTCGGAAAACGAATCTCAGACCAGGATGTCTGTTGCCACAGTTCCGTGCACGTCGGTCAAACGGAAATCGCGACCAGCGTAATGGTAGGTTAGCTTCTTGTGATCTAGCCCCAACAAATGCAAGATTGTTGCGTGCAAATCATGCACGTGCATCTTATTTTCTGTGGCGTAGTAGCCGTAGTCGTCGGTCGCACCGTAGGCGTAACCGCCTTTGACACCACCTCCGGCCATCCACATAGTGAAGCCATGAGGGTTGTGGTCGCGTCCATCCGTACCTTGTGCCGTGGGCGTCCGCCCAAACTCGCCGCCCCAAATTACAAGCGTATCTTCGAGCAATCCAAGTTTCTTTAGGTCGGTCAAGAACCCGGCGATCGGCACATCGACTTCCGATGCATTCTTGGTATGGCCTTGATAAAGATTCCCGTGTTGATCCCACTGTACAAGACTGTCGCTGTGAGTGATTTGCACGAATCGCACGCCACATTGTAGGAACCGCCGCGCCATCAAGCACTGGCGACCAAAATCTTCTGTTACTGGATTGTCTATACCGTAGAGTCGATGAACTCGCTGCGATTCCTGCGACAAGTCCTGAATCTCGGGCATCGCGGTCTGCATTCGAAAGGCGAGTTCGAAAGAATTCAGTCGTCCTTCGAGCACCTTTTCGCTCGCCATCCTCGCGTTGAACCCCTGATTCATCTCTGCGACCAAGTCTAGCTGAGCCCGCTGTCCCACCGGATCGATGCGCTCGTTGACGATATGCTTAACCTCGACTTTGGAAGCAGGCAGACTCGCGTTCCCCAGCGGGGTCCCTTGACAGTGCGACGGCAAGAACGCCGCCCCCCAGTTGTTCACTCCTCCGTGAGCCAGAGTCGGACAGATCGTCACGAAGGCCGGCAAGTTTTCATTTTCGGTTCCAAGTCCGTATGTTACCCATGAGCCAAGGCTCGGACGAACAAATTGCTCGGCGCCAGTATGTAACTTCAATGCAGCTGCGCCATGGGCTGGATTGGTGCCATAAACTGATCGTAGGATGCAAAGATCGTCCACGTGCTTGGCGACTTCTGGAAACAACTCGCTGACCGGCAGACCGCTCTCACCATGCTGATGAAACTTCCAAGGTGACTTTAGCAAGTTGCCTTGTTTGGCGAACGTCACTTCGGGCAATGGAAACGGAAGCGGCTTACCATGATCTCGATCGAGAAGCGGCTTTGGATCAAAAGTATCGACCTGCGAGGGGCCCCCCTTCATGAACATGAAGACGACACGCTTTGCCCGAGCCGGGAAATGAGGCTGGCGCGCTTCGCCTGGTCGAGACTCTTCAGCTGCGGAAGAACGGCCCAACAAAGACTGGAAGGCAAGACCACCAAAGCCCAGAGCCGTGGTCCTAAGAAGTTCACGTCGCGTTGGAAATGGCTGATCGATCATTGGATGTACATAAACTCGTTGCTAACCAAGACACTCTGACACAGCAATTCCCAAGCATCTCTGCTAGTCGAGATATTTCGCTTGACGAACGCGAGATCACGCTGCAACTCATCACTAGAAGGGTCGCGTCCCAAACATCGCCTATAGATTCTCCGGACTCGCTGTGAGGGTTCGAGCTGACTGGTCATCTTTGCCAGAGCTTGTGACGAATCGAGCACAAGTGGATCGTTCATCAACAACAAGGCTTGAGGAGCCACGACGGTTTCGCTTCGAGTCCCCGTAGGCATGGTCGGATCGGGATAATCAAACTGCTCAAAAAGCGTATAGAGATTGTTTCGTATCACCGGCAAGTAAATCGCACGGCGGAGGCTTTCGTAGGTCGTGTGATCCTCCGAAGTATGATTGAACACGAATTGACGATTGCGAAGCGGAAGTGTCTTGCCACCAAAGCTCGTGTCCAGCCGACCGCTAGCCGCAAGAATCGAGTCACGCAATTGCTCGGCTTCCAGCCTTCGCATCGCTTGCTTCCACAACCAGCGATTTTCCGGATCCACCGTTATGCAATGAGAGTAGTCAGTATGTTGTGAGGACACTTGCCAGGTGCTGGAATTCAGAATCAATCGATGCATCGCCTTGACCGACCAGCCTGACTCTACGAAGTAGCAAGCCAGACAATCCAGGAGTTCCGCGTTGGCAGGGCTCTCTCCCTTGACCCCAAAATTCTCAGTGGTGCTCACTAAGCCGCGGCCAAAGTGCCATGCCCAAATGCGATTGACCATCACCCGTGCCGTCAACGGATGCTTGGGACTTGCCATCCATTGGGCCAACTCCAATCGTCCACTCGCTGACTCTGGAAACTCAGTTGGCTTTTTCGCGCTGCACATGACAATAGGAAATGCCTTTTCGACTTCCTTTCCCAACAACTTGTGGTCACCACGAATGCGGATCGCCATCTTCGCAAGCGGCTCGCCGGCTGCGACTGACATCAGAGCAGGCTCGTCTGGTGCCGCGGATTCAAATTCACGTGCGCGATCCAGCAGCCGGTGATACTCGGCCAAAGTCTCAGAGTCAAAAGCCAGGGATTCCACCGCCGGAACGGCCAACAGTCCGGCGTTGTCAACCAACACTTCCAGTGCTTTATTGAGCTGCGGATCTTTCAGAGTCTTGATCTTTGGATCCAGCTTCTTCGCGGCTGCCAAAGCGTTCCGTGAGTCTCGGAACAAACGCCGATAGTGATCTTCAAGTTGATCTAGCTCACCCGCTGAGGACAAGTTATGCCAGGGCTGAAAGAACTCGTCATCGCGATGGAACTCTAAGTGCTGACGGCAATGATGCAGGACTCGGGCATGCAGTCCCAGCGAATCAGCGATGATCTGGACTTCATCGAGCGAAGCCCCAAGATCAAACTGGGTGCTGGCGATCAGGTACTCGACCACTTTACTCCGTGCGTCGACTCTCAATTTCGCGATCTGCGAGCTCTTGAACGAGGACGCGGCGGAATTGAGCTCCTTCAACTGCTTGTCGACTTCCTCAAGTCGGTTCTTGTCTTCCTCCGTCGCCAACGAGTGCTCGTACCAGAACTTGATCGCACCGTTGCGCTTGTCGCCAAATGTCTGCGTACCTTTGAAGATTGCGGCAAGGGCGTAGTAGTCCGTTTGTTTGATTGGATCAAACTTATGATCATGACAGCGAACGCACCCCAGTGTCATTCCCAAGAAAGCTTTTCCCAGTGTGTCGAGCTGTTCGTCGATGACGTCCATGTGTAACTTTTCGATGTCCGGCTCCGCAAGCACTTTTGGCCCGAGCTGCAGGAAGCAAGTTGCGGTGATGGACTCCTGTGTTGGCTCTGCGATGAGATCGCCCGCAACTTGTTCGATCAAGAACTCGTCGTAGGGTTTGTCCGCGTTGAAGGCGTCGACGACATAGTCACGGTAGCGCCAAGCGTTACCAAATCCGATATTCTCATCCAGTCCGTTCGAGTCGGCGTAGCGAGCGACGTCTAGCCAATGACGTCCCCAGCGTACACCATAGTGTGGGGAATCGAGCAGCCGATCGACGAGGCGGGAAAACGCATCGGACGACTCATCACTCAGGAATGCTTCCACCTCTGCAGGCGTCGGTGGCAGGCCGATCAAGTCTTGTGTCACGCGTCGAATGAGAATTTGACGATCCGCCTGCGGTGCCGGTGTAAGGCCATGCCTCTGTAGTTTCGCCAGAACGAAAGCATCGATTGGAGTCCGAACGAATCCTTTTTCGTCATTCGGACTCGGGATCGTAGGTTTTTCGACGGGCTTGAAGGACCAGAACTGCCTTCCTTCGTCGACACTCATTCCTGTGGCATTTATTTGCGATGAACCAGTCCGAGGGTCGGGCGCTCCGAGCTCGATCCACTTAGCAAAATCAGCGATGACCGATTCAGGCAACTTGCCGCTGGGAGGCATTTGCATGTCACGATTCTTGTAGCGGAGAGCTTCAAGCAGCAAACTGCTCTGTGGATCGTCGGCATCAAATACTACTCCGCTATCACCCCCCGCTTGAACACCAGCGCGCGAATCAAGGTTGAGTCCGCCTTGGATCTCCTCGTCCGAAGAATGACACTCATAGCAATGTTCGACGAGCGCGGGTCGAATCTTGGATTCAAAGAGCTCGATGCCTTCCTGCGCCACAACTTGCACCGGCTGCCCGCCGAAGGCTATAGCAGTGCAGACAGCAAGGGCAACTTTTCGCCGAAGTGCTCCTGATCCCAAATTGGAAGCGAGCAGAAATGGCGCATCGTGTTGCACTTGCTACTCCTGAGTTACTACAAGTAGAGTGAGAGGAAAGGAGGAAAGACAGTCGCGGTCTGAAAATTGGTCATCAGGCAAACTTTTATTCTAGTCCTTCCCCTGGTAGTTTTCATCCTGCTATCGGGATGTGCGACGCTACTCCAGGACTATCCAGCTCCAATTCTGGTCGACTTTTCCGCTGGAAGTAGCGGCAGAACCGGCGCAACCCTCCGCGGTCATAATGAACATCGAATCTCAGTTTTTTCCGATTTTTGCCGCAGTTCTACGCAGGAGATGAAACGGAAGAACATCACCGGAGCATCCCGAAGCCGTCGATGACATGTCTGTAGCTGACACGCGGAGCGCCCAACGTGGTGACTTCTAAGGCCTTGGTTGTTGTGCACACTGCGTCATTGACTTGGTAGAGTGGGCTATTCGGCAATTTGGACTTCTGGGAATTTAACACATGCTTTGGGACCTCTATCAGCAACGCCAGATTCACAATGTGCAAGGAACAGCGTCTGATGCCCGATCAAGAGCGAACAAAGCGGAGATTCGCGTCGCCGAGCTCGAATCCAAGATGGATTCCCTGGCTCTAACTTGCCAAGCCATCTGGGAACTCTTGCGTGAAAAACATGGGCTGATCGACGAAGACCTAGAAGTCAAGATGCAAGAGATTGATTTGCGCGATGGCGTTCGGGACGGGAAGATCACCAGCACGCCTCAATCCTGTCCCTCGTGTGGACGTAACAGTAGTTCACGTCGTAGCCAGTGCATGTACTGCGGCGCCACGATTGGTCCAGCCAATCCATTTGCCGGATAGCCAGAAAACACACAAATAAAAGCACAACGTGCGAGCGAGTGAGACCTCGAAGCTCAATTGAAGACAATAGGCCTACTTTCTCAAGCACAAGCATGACGCGTGCGCGAACAGCAAGACTTTCGCTGAGTCTCTCTTGTGGTGGATCTGAACATTGTGGTACGGAACTCCTTTCGGTGGGGTGCCTAAACAGGATGTAAAGATGCTTTCAAATAGATCCACGCTGATCGCCGCTGGGCTTCTCTTCCTGATGCTGGCTGCAACAGTCGGATGCAGCATTCCGAAACGCGAGCCGACAACGCTGGGTGAATGGAACCGCCTCCAACGGCCGGGATTCTGAACAAGTCGTCTTCCTGGCAAACGCCAAGTTCAAGCCCAGCAGGCAGCTCAACTTTTAGAACAAGCTAATGAGCTGCTGCAATCTGGGGAACAAACCAAAGCACGCTGGGCCTTGAATAGTGTTGCGAATCGATATGCCTTGGATGCAGTATCCAATGAAGATGCACGCGTACAACTTGAGAATCTCCAGACGACCCAAGCAGCCGTCGGACTCAACACGCGTCGGCAACGCTTGTACCTAGACAACAAGGGCAGCGACGCGATTGTAGCTGAGAACGAACAAATGATTCAGGCTGCCGAAGCAAATCCAATTTTGCAGCAAAACGAACTGAATTTCCGCCCACAACAGATGAGCCAGCTTTTGGGCGGCAATACATCGCAGGACAACTTCGTGCTCATGGAAATTGCCGGGCGACTTGTGAAGCATCAGCGAAGCACCGAACCAGCACCTCAGGCGATCGTAATTAGCATGCCTGAGGAGGGTCGCGTTTACAGCTTTAGTCGTGGTGTCCAAGTCGCCAAGAACGCACCTCTTGAGTTGGACTTAAAATTCGACTCTGAGTACAAGCTTGCTCAGTGGCAATGGCTTCTACTAGCAGTGCTCGTGGCTGTTCTCGCGGTTTCTCTGTCCATGCTGCCACGGCCCGCTAGCGAAGATTCGGACGAACCGGAAGCTGCTTAGCAGCAAGCCGGAAATCGAACTCATAAACCAAGCTGAGCCGCAAGATACACTCTCACTCGTAGCTTGCGGCATTAGCGATTTCAATAACGCGACACTCCAATAACGCGACACTCAAGCTAGACGGATGTTCGCCAAAGGCGGCTTGACTAGCATGCGGCCTAACGCCATTCTGGAAGCTCTGCCGACGATTGGCCTCATGGGGAGGTGGTTGGGATTGCTGCAGGACTAAATTTTTTGAACGATCAAGAGTCGGTCGCTGTTCGGCAGAATTTTTTTCTGAAGTAGGCAGAAATTTTTGCAAAGTATCGGTGCCATCGAAGCTCTGCCTAATGGTTGGGTGCGACCGAACTGCTAAGGTGACTAGGATGCCTGTGGCAACTAAGGCTCCGGCGGATATTTGTTGCGCTTCGATGTTATATGAACAAGCATGAAGAACATTCTCGTACGGAGCGTTTGCTAGAAGCAATACGTCTCGCACAAACCAACTTCATTCTAGAAGCGAGCACTGGCGGTGCATTCAGGCTTCTGCTGGATGAGTTGTTGGAGCTGACCGATAGCGAATACGGTTTCATCGGTGAAGTTGAACAGAATGCAAACGATGCTCAGGTGCTTCGGGTTAGAGCCTACACCGACATTGCGTGGAATGAAGAAACACGTCAGTTGCTGCGAGAGAATGCGGCAACGGGACTTGTTTTTGACAACCTGGATACGCTTTTTGGATATGCGATAGTTTCGGAACAGGTCGTGATCGCAAATGACGCCATGAATCATCCTATGGCTAGTGGGATCCCCCGTGGTCATCCGCCCTTAAATTCTTTTCTTGGAATTCCGTTCCATCACGGCAACAAGCTGACGGGACTAATCGGCCTGGCGAATTGCCCGGTTGGCTATTCACAAGAGGTAGTCGAGTTCCTCGAGCCACTGGTGACGACGTGCGGAATCCTCGCCTACTCATGGCGAATGTCAGAAGAGCAAAAACGAGCCGAATTCTTACAAGAGCAGGCCGAGCGACAGCAGCAGCTCGTCGAGTTCTCACAGAAACTTGCGCATGACCTCAATAACCTACTGACCGTCACTCTGACTACAGCTGACACAAGTCTTATTTCAGATCCGCCATCCATGGCACGCGAAGACATAGAACGGATTCAGCTGGCAACAACCCGAGCTGCGGAGCTTACTCAGAAGATCCTCTCCATTGCTGGAAACAACACGATCGATCGGAAGACTGTGCAAGTCGCAAAGATCCTTGGCGAAGTGGAAACGATTTGCTTGCCAATCATTCCTGAGAACATAGCGTTACGAATTCTCGCTGAAGATAACCTACCGTGTGTCCTGGCTGATCCCCTGTCATTGCAGCAAGCACTTACTAACCTAGTGTTCAATTCTGTCGAAGCCCTGCAAGACTCCGACGGAACTATTTGCGTTCGAGCAGAAACGCTTCGCGAAGAGAAGCTGAAAATTGAAATAGAAGATGACGGCTGTGGCATGGATGAAGCTACGCAAAGACGCGCCTTCGATCCCTACTTTTCCACAAAATCTGGCAGTCGAGGATTCGGACTCTCCTCGGTTCTTGGATTCGCAAAATCACACGGCGGTGACCTTAGAATCGTTAGCGAGCCAGGACTTGGTACGAGAGCACAAATAATCCTTCCTGCATCTCAACCAAGCGGAGATGCCTTTAGCGCAGAGCCTAGCTTCCAATTCGCAGGTAAAACACTGCTCGTGGTGGATGATGAATCTACCGTTCGAAGCGCGATCTGCCGCTTGCTTGCAACAACACAGGCTCACGTGATAGAGGCAGCATCTGCCGTAGATGCCATCAAGCTGCTGGAGCAGAACTCGCAGTCGATCGACGTACTTCTCTTGGATATCGTGATGCCGGAGATGGACGGACTGGAGCTCTGCCATGGGATGCGCGCGAAAAATATGAACATCCCGACGGTGTTCATGACTGGCCACGTAACGCGCAATGTCCCCCAAGAGATTGCCGCCAGCCCTTCTGTTATTTTTCTGCGGAAGCCGTTTTCTATCGGGCAACTCAAAGAGGCCTGTACTACCCTCTTCGGTGAATAGGTCTCTGACCACGTTTTCCCACTAGGCTGAGAGTAGGTGAACGTGTAGCCGTCTTCGCCGACTGGACTGCAGGTGATCTTTCCTGTTCGACCTTGAACCTAACAGGTCAAAATCGATTCTGTGGCTGTCGTTGAAAAATCAGCAACTACCGCTCCGCGAAGCGGTGGCTGGTCTGGGCGAATTGGGGCATCGCGAGATTGAGAAGCAATCTCACCATTTGGGAAATCCACTTCGCCCCGAACACTGCCGTTGATGTGGGGATACGTTTTAGTCGCACGTCAGTCGTAGCGTCCATCATCATTGAGCTGATCATTGATCTAGTGAAGATTTCCTTTGCCTACAATTTCTTCTAGATGCAAAGCCGCGATATGGTAGTGGCAATCAACTCTTCGACAGTTTTTCCCGATTTGTCGAGTTCTCCAGCGAAGTAGGCATTCTCTCCAGGATTATTAAGTACATTGAAGATCGGCACACCATTCACTGCAACCGCGATCTGCTAACCTAACGAAAACAACCTTCGCTGTTCAATTCCAAACTTGATTGAGCATTGGAGACCAAACAGAACAGTCGCTGGGAGTCGTCCCACTGGAGAGTGTCATGGCCGAGAATCCGTACGAGTCGCCATCACTCGTCAAGGCTGAAGATGATTCGCTCCCAAGCAAGCGAACGCTAGCGAAGATTCTGCTGAATCCTGTAAACATCGTGCTGCCACTCGCACTCACACTACAGTTTTCTAGCTTGATAAACGAATCTGTTCCAACCTCATTGGTTTTTGTAGGATTCACTTTGTTTGCTGGCGCGTTGGGGCACTTCCTCTACGAACGAGTATTCAAGACGCGATGGGCGGTGCACTTTTCCGTTCTATTGCTATTCAGCTTGGGCCTCGGGAGCCTTGCTCTGCTGCAGAATGGATCACTGTATCTCGTACTCGAGGTGCCATTCTTGATTCCAAGTGCGATTCGCTGGAGCAACCCAACAGCTACCACAACCATGGTCTTTGGCATGATGCTTGTTCTTGCTGTGATTTCAGCTCACAGCATCCGACCTGGTTTTCGAACAGCCTTGCTAACCGCACTAGGATGGGGAATCTGGTACTCCGCATCCTTAATGGTTCTCAGGCTGGCTGGCTGAGCTCAGCCAACGATAGAGCTGATCACTTCACCACCGACATCGGTCAATCGGAATCGCCTGCCGTTGTAGGCATAAGTCAACTTCTCGTGGTCGAAACCGAGTTGATGCAGAATCGTAGCGTGCAAATCATTGACATGCACTCGGTCGACCGCAGCATGATGGCCAATCTCGTCCGATTCACCATGAGTCACACCACCTCGAATGCCACCGCCTGCCATCCATGTGGTAAAGCAATGCGGGTTGTGATCGCGCCCCGGTTTGTTTGACTTTTGCGAAAGTGGCAAGCGTCCGAACTCACCGCCCCAAATTACCAACGTATCTTCGAGCAAGCCGCGTTGATCCAAGTCAGTGAGCAAACCGGCTATCGGTATATCGGTTTCTCCGGCAAACTGGCTGTGATTGCCATAGATGTCGTTGTGGCCATCCCAGCTACGCTGGTTTTCCATGCCACCGGAATAAATCTGTACGAATCGGACGCCGCGTTCGACCATGCGTCGAGCGGTCAAACACTGCCGTCCAAAGTGCTGACATCGCTTTTCGTCCAAGCCATACAACTCACGAATATGCTGCGGCTCGCTGTCCAACGCAAACGCTTCGGGCGCAGCATTTTGCATTCTGTAGGCCAGCTCAAAGCTCTTGATTCGCGCTTCCAGCTCCAGCTCGCCGGCAGACTTTTGATGCTGCTGATTAAGTTCCTGCAACAGTGCCAATTGTCGTTGCTGCTGCTCAGAATTCATGTGAGTTGGACGATTCAAGTTTTCTATCGGATCGCCTTTCGGCTTGAGCCAAGTCCCCTGGTAGACGCTCGGCAGAAAACCAGCCCCCCAATTCGCCGCGTGCCCTTTGGGAAGGCCGCGGTCAAGAGGATCAGACATGACCACAAAAGCAGGCAGATCTCGACTCTCACTACCCAATCCGTAGGTAACCCAAGATCCTAGGCACGGCAGACCCATTCGCGGTTGGCCTGAATTCATCATGAACAGTGCTGGGCTATGATTGTTCGATTCGGTGAACCCGGAGTGAATGAAAGCCATCTTGTCGACATGCTCACCGAGCTTAGGAAATAGCGACGAGACCATCTTGCCGCATTCCCCCCGAGGCGTAAACTCAAAAGGCGATTTCATTAAGGGACCTACAGAACCTGCGAAGAAACCTGTGTTCTTGTCGAAGCCCTTGAGTTCCTTGCCATCCATTTTCTCAAGTTCTGGCTTGTAATCCCAGGTATCAACCTGGCTGGGGCCGCCGTTAATGAAGAGCCAGATCACCGACGTTGCCTTTCCGCCGAAATGCGGCTTTTTCGGCGCAAGTGGATCGAGCCCTTCTCCGGCCTGCAGCATTCCTTCCTGAGCCAGAAGAGATGCAAAAGCCAGGCTACCGAATCCGGCCCCGGCATTTTTGAGCAACTGTCGGCGATTTGTGAGTGAATTCATGGCAAGTAGATAAACTCGTTGAGACCAAAGATGACTTGACAGAGATCGGCTAACGCAAGCTCCTGACCTCTATCGTTTCCATAGGAAGCAGCTTGCTGACGAAGGAACTCTACGTTGCTCTGGAGTTCCGACTCATTCGGTGCTCTTCCAAGCGCTCGTTGATAGAGTTCTTGCACAGCGACCGCTGCATCCGTCCTGTCGAGACTTTGTGCAAACCCCGCCGCCCATCTAACAACTTGGCCATTGTTCATGAACAGTAGAGCTTGAGGCGCGATCGTCGTGCTCGGCCGACTCCCTTGGCTGGAAAGTGGTTCAGGCTGATCAAATATTTGCATCATCGGCATAAGCCGACTGCGTTTGATCATGAAGTAGATACTCCGCCGGCTTTGATCTGGCTTCAATGTTCCCGGACCGAACATCTTCTCATCTAGCTGCCCAGATAGCGCCAGCATGGAGTCACGGACAATTTCTGCTTCCAGTCGTCGAGGAGTAAGTCGCCAGAACCATTGGTTTTCCGGATCGATCTTTAACTTTTCAGCGGTGGCAGTGGTGTTTTGCAGCCATGTCGCACTGAGCAAAATCTTTCGGTGAATCTGCTTAACACTCCAACCGCTAGTGATCAGATACTGAGATAGAAAATCCAACAGCTCTGGATGCGTTGGTGGCTTGCCTTGCAGCCCGAAGTCATTGGGTGTCGCAACGATGCCGCGTCCAAAGTGATGATGCCAGATCCGATTGACCGCGACTCGTGCGAGTAATTCTCCTGCCCCATACTCAGGATCCGTAAGCCAGTTAGCCAGATTCGCACGGCGAAAGCTCGTACGCTTCCATCCCTCCGGTGGGACTTGTTTCCAATACTCTTCCGCCTTGCCAGATTTAGTAAGTACTTGCAAGAACCCGGAAGGTGCAACACCCAACTTCTGATTTGGATCACCGCGGCTCAAAAAGTGCGTCTCAGGATAAAAATGAGGAAAGCCGCGGCCATCTGCGTGATGCTTGGTCGGCGGAAACCCTTCGGATGAAACCTGAACTTTTGTCTTCTTCGGTTGTGGTTTCTCCGCAAGCGATTGCTCGACGGCTTTGTGCAATGCAACATACTCAGGTTGGGTTGCGGCATAAACGGAGAAAAGAGTTGTACGATGCTCATCCTGTAAATCACCCGATTCCAAAGCGGCGATAGCGGCACTCATCCCAGGATCTTGGCTGTCGCCGACTCTTACAGGTGGATCAGAACGATCACTCAGCGAGACCCGAAATCTTCCAAGACTGTGCTGCGAGTTGTTATAAAAGGTCATGCGGACCTCCAACTCAGACTCATTCGAAATCTCAAGTGGGGTATCCAAAACGAACACTGCCGCTTGGTCCTTACCTATTCCCCCGAAGTCGACAGCCCAGCCCGTGTTTGCAGTATCCTGGTCGATCGCGGCTTCAACCGAAAGATGCTTTGTGTTTTGCTGATGCGTGGCTCGAGCAGAATTCAGTTTTACGGGCTTCCACGTGGACTTCTCATGAGCGGAAGACGCGTCGGGCTTGACCAATACTTCCAAATTACTAAGAGCGAAGTTACCGTTGCTCGCTCGACCGGGTCCGTTCCTCTTCATCGAAGTATGTGTAAGAGCTTCAATGCGCAAAAAGCGGATCTGACGCAGCAACGAACTCCCGCGAATCGTATAGATCTCTTTGGCTGGTGCAGAGCCGCTCGCAAGTATAGCTCCATCTTCTTGCTCGGTAAGCGTGGTCGCAGCTTGATCAGACGTAGCGAAAGCAATGGCGAGCATGCTCCACGGTTGAGCAGAAACGGAAGCGGCGGCCTCGGTCTTCAGCCAATTTTCAAAACTAGTTTCGATATCGTTTCGGTTTCGGTAGGCAGCTAATTTGCTCTCTTTGAGGGCATGGGAATCACGCCAAGCAGCCAGCTTCTTTTGAAATCCAACCGCATCAAGCTCAACGTCAACCTCGCTTCGAATCGTGGTCGTGAAGTTGGCGACGAATCGATAATAGTCTCTGACGGGAATCGGATCGAACTTGTGATCATGGCATCGGGCGCAACCAATGGTCAAACCCAGCATCGCCGTCCCGACTGTTGCCGCCATGTCGTCCAGTTCATCGTAGCGAGCACTCTCGAACTCTTTCTCCGTCAGTTGCGTCGGAAAGACTCCCGCACCCAAAAAACCGGTTGCCATCATCGCCAGGGGCTCGTTGGGAGCAAGTTCATCACCTGCGATTTGCCATCGAACAAACTGATCCCACGGCATGTCATTGTTCAAGGCTTTGATCACAAAGTCGCGATAGTGATACGCGAACTTGCGATCATAGTCTTGCTCAAAACCATGGCTTTCGGCAAATCTTGCTGCATCCAACCAATGTCGGGCCCAGCGTTCGCCATAATGCGGACTATCAAGCAGCTCATCAACAAGAGCAGCATGGGATATCTCCAGTCCATGTTGCATCTGTTCCGGTGTTGGCGGTAATCCAATCACATCCAAGTAAAGGCGACGAATACGTGTGCGATCATCGATTTGCGGATTTGGACTCAAGCCCTTGTCTTGCAGTTTCGCAAGGATGAATGGGTCGATCTCATTCTTCGGCCAGTTCGATTCGACAATCGGTGGAGCCACCTCCGTCAGCGGGCGAAAAGCCCAGAAGTCACGATCGCTCTCTGTGACTCGCATGGATTTGGGGCCATCTCCTATCTTCTCCAGAAGCGGCTTGTCATAGGGAGCCCCCAGCTCAATCCACTTTGCAAAATCGGCTAGCAGTTTGTCTGGTAATTTGTCCTGAGCTGGCGGCATCACAGGTTCGTCATCGTGACGAATCAGACTCAACAGGTAGCTATCGTCGGGCACTTTCAAGTCAACGACTTCGCCCGAGTCGCCGCCTTGAAGCAGCAACTTGCGCGTCGACAGATCAAAGCCTGATCTCACTTTCTCGCCACCATGACATTTCAAGCAGTTTTCGACTAGTGCTGGGCGAATCACATCTCGAAAGAGCTCGGTGCCGGCCTTCATCTTTACGATATGGTCGGGTGCGATGGGTTTTGATTCTGAAGCTTGCTGAGCAGCTGAAATGAGACTGAGATGACTGCATGCCAACAGGGCAAACAGCAGAGTGCGTCGATTCATAGGAGGAGCACGCAGTGGGAAAACAGGCTTAGGAGCCTCTATTATAGACTCAGACGCAGACGCCCGCGCGGCTGCGACTAAGCTCACAGGGTAAATCAGATCCTCAATCTGTGAGCTGTCGACGCTAGCCGCGGGCTGGCATTTCCAATTCCGCCCGAAGCTAGCGCGTTCGGCTCACTTTGCCAGGGGTTACGAAATCTCTGGAACCAAGTAAGGAGCACGATATTTTCGTTTGAGGAACGAATTCGCTTTGTCGCTCCCTGCACCTGTAAACTGACTCTTCTCCACATCGAACTCAAGCATTTCGCTCAGCTGAACTTGGCCGCCTTCGGGATCAACCCCGTGTGCATCCATATGTGCCAACATTTCATCATGAAGCGTGCCCCAAACCGGCACTTCGCCAGCAAGTTCTTTCGCAACCTCAGCGGAATACTTCTCGCCAGCTTGGAAAGCGATATTTGCAAGGTTGCACCAACCGGTCGATAAGTTGCCCATTTCAACTGGTGTGTTCAGCTTGCTCGCATCACGACTTCGACAGCAATCAATGAAGTTTTGCTGATGCGTACGGCCGCCGCTGTTGCCCTTGAAAGCCTTGATGACTTTGCCGTCTTTGTCATAAGCAGTTGCTCTCCCGCGTTGACCCTCGAACCGACCGCCCTCACAGTAAGCGATATAGCCACTGCCTGGACCAGGATGCTTAGGCGACTTTTTCTCACCCGGCGCAGCGGTCATGTTGGTCAGACCGATGATGGTCGGAATCTTGCCGGTGTCGAAGTAGACAAAGTGAACGTTTGGCGTGTCACCGGCATCGTTCCAAGCAACACGTCCTCCTCCGCCCATGATTCGCTTCGGCAGAGCTACTTTATCGAGGAAGATATTGTTTCGAGCATCGTCCAACACATGAACGCCCCAGTTGCCCATCTCTCCGGAACCGGTGTTGAAGTCCCAGTGCCAGTCGTATTGAAGTTTGTCGCGGAAGATCGGTTTGTCTTGTGCAGGCCCGAGCCAGATATCGTAGGCGACGGAGTCTTCGACTACCAAGGGAGACGAACGCTTGCCGATCGGCTTGCGAACCCCAAAGCGATTGACGCGACACTCTAGAATCTCACCTAGACCTTTTTCCTCGTGCAAGAATGCCTTGATCTCGGCCTGCATCGGATCAGAACGTTGCTGAGTCCCTACTTGGCAAATGCGTTTGTATTTTTTTGCGGCTGCAACCGTTTGATCACCTTCCCACTGGCTATGCGACAGTGGTTTTTCGACATAGACATCCTTACCTGCTTCCATGGCCCAGATCGATGCCAAGCAGTGCCAATGATTTGTGGTGGCTACAACGACTGCATCAATGTTTTGATCGTCAAGCAACTCTCGGCAGTCGGCGAATTGCTTTGCGTCCGGAAAAATCTTTCCTTTTTCAGCGACGCGTTTTCCATCTGGATCACAAAGCGCCGCTACTTTGACGCCGTTTATACTTCGAAAGACGCCCATGTGCCCGCCAGCTCGACCGCCGCAAGAAATAAATCCCACACGCACTTCATCGTTCGCCATGGCTCGAGCAGGAGTACTCGGGAATGTCCAAACTGCACTTGCTGTAGCGGCGGCACCTAGGACACTACGTCGATTCAGTTTTTGAGTCATGGCAAACGCTCCGTGAGAATGACTGGTAGAATTTGAGTCGGATAATCTTTCTATGGGATCAGCCATCATAAGTAGAGCATGCGTCAGGTGCAAAGCGGTCCCTTGCCGGCAGAACAAAAAGGTCGCAATGTGCTCAATACCCCGATCAGCATCATGCGATGAGGTTAGCTTTGCCCGCTTTTGAAGAGCCCCACCAGAAAAGGCATTTAATAGAACGAACCACGATCGATGCAATGCTGCAGCGCAACCTCGCGGGTGATTCGCCCCTCGGAAAGCATTCGGCGAATAGACTCATCCAAGGAAACCATGCCTTCGTTTCGCCCAGTCGTGATCGCAGTGTCAATCGTTTCGAGTTTCCCCGTTCGTATAGCGCTGGCGATGGGGTTGTTGTTGAAGAGAACCTCCAGAGCCAACTCACGCTTCTCCTCGAAAGCCGAAGGTAGCAAGTGCTGACTCACCACGGCACGCAGACTCATCGCCAATTGGGCCCGCACTTCCGGCTGAGATGACTGAGGGAACAAATCGGCGAAGCGCGAAATCGCGCCTTTGGCGTCGCGCGTGTGGAGCGTGGAGAACACCAAGTGCCCGGTCTCGGCCGCGCTGAGCGCCATTTGCGCTGTCTCACGATCGCGAATTTCCCCCACGAAAACAACATCGGGATCTTGCCGAAGTCCGTAGCGCAGCCCATCTGCGAAGGAGCTCACATCATTGCCCACCTCGCGTTGTGAAACGATCGCATTTTTGCGTCGCGGATAAACGTATTCAATCGGATCTTCGACCGTAATGATACGACAATTGCCCTGTTCATTTCGCAAGTTCACGATCATCGCGAGCGATGTAGTCTTGCCTGCGCCAGTCATCCCGGTCAGCAGCACCAATCCGTTCTGCTGGTTTGCCAGATTCTCAGCGAGTTCATGCGGAAAACCGGTCCATTCGAAAGTGGGAATCGAATCCGGAATCAACCGAAAGCAGGCACCGTAGTTATTCTGATTCACAAAGAAATTTACTCGGCAACGACGGCACGTGCCGTCCGCCTCGTGCGACATCGCAAAGTCGAGATTTTTCTCGAGCGAGAACTGATTCCACTGCGGCGGTCCACACAATTCCCGCATCAGTTCGCGAAGGTACTCCAGCTCTAAGTTAGCACCATCCAGCACCGACAACTTGCCATGTAGTCGCACATACGGTGAGTAACCGGTAACGAGATGTAAATCCGAAGCACCGAGTCGCGCAGCCTGCTCGAGCCAAGAATGAATTGCGTTTTCCACCATAGGTTCCTACACAAAGTTTGCTATTGGCCTTCGAGAGGTAAAACCGAACCCTGCGAATCATCAGAGGTTTCGCTGGACTCACTGGAAACCTGGGAGGAAAACTCCTTCACCTTATTCTTCAGCTTTTTCGCGTCTTCTTTCAAATTCTCCTTGTCGATCGTGACCTCAAAACTCGTCTTCTGATCCGCTGACCCGGTAGAAAAGCTGATCCAACCGCGAGCGAGCCCAACAATGACAAATAAAAGCATCAGTAGCATTATGGTACCGAAAAATTTCCGCATCTCGCAGTAGTCCTTACTTCTTGTTGAGCCATGCTACATAACCTGGAGTTCGAACAGAAATACTCCATAGCTTGTGGCCAGCAGTTATGTATAGCGTCTTCAAGTCTTGTCCCCCGAAGGCACAACTCGTCATCATTTCCATGGGGACAGAAGTTGTTTCCAGCAATTCGCCGCTGTCGGGAGCAATCGCATATACGGCTGCTTTCGACTTGGTTGCGACTTGCTTAGGTTCAGCTACGTAATCTAGACCAGCTGTGACGTAGAGCCTACCCGCTTGACCAATTGCCATTCCATCTGGGCCTCGGGAGTCCCCTAGTCAAAAAGCAACTTCCGAGTGTTCGCGATTACTTGTCGATTCTTGTCTAGCTGGAAGCGGCAAAGCTTGCGAGCAGCCGCATGGTTCGCATTGTCAGAGATGAAAAGGAATTTGTAGTCCGGAGAAATCGCCAAGCCGTTGGGACGCTCGACCTCATGGGTCAAAATTCGAGTCACTTCTATATATATATAGCGCAATGCAATAGGCGCTTTCGATCGCATTTCCGCTCTCGTTAAACAGCTCCATGTCACTGCGATCGCCAGACCGAGGACCGGTGAGAAAGATAACACCCTGGGAATCCACCGTGATATCGTTCGGCGAGTTGAATCGCTTATCTTCGAAGAGATCAACCAGGACGCTAGTGGAGCCGTCGAGTTCCGTTCGTGTCACTCGGCGATTGCCGCCCTCTTTAGCTCCCTCACAAGCGGGGAGCCTTCCCTCCAAATCAAAAACCAACCCATTGGCACGCCCTGAAGGAGTTCTATGACTCCGCATTTTGCTGGCGGTATCACGCCAAACAATGCGATTGCTCGCCACATCCGCGAAGAAGCAGTTAGCTTTAGCGTTCCAATTTTGACTTTCCGTAAACGCTACTTGGCTGACACTTGCGACTCGACTTCCTTCCAGCAAAATGTCGTGTGCTCTTCCTTTTTGGGCAAAAACCCAAAAGTACAAAAGGACAATCGACAGACAAAGACGCTCGTTTAGAGAGATCGAATTATATTGATTCTGCACGTTGGAGATCCTTTCGCAAAGTTTCAGAACAAACTTGAGCAACGAATCGAATGCCTCCCACATGGGGTAACTACGATATTGTTCATACCACCGCATTCTTGCAGAGTGAAGTTACGCGCAGTAATCACGAACAAGTCGGGAATGAAAACCACCGAAAAGGATATAAAGGCTCGCCCAGATGAACGGGAGCTAGAAAACTTCCCGATTCTCGGGATTTTCTTCGGTCAACACGATACCGAAAAGCGCCTTTACTCACGAGGTTTGGCATGTGGGAACGCAAAGTATTGACCCACTATCGTTTCAAAATAGAATCGAATTCCAGCATTCGAACCACTGGGTACCCACCCACAAGAACGAAGTGCCCCCGCAAAACCCCTCTAACGAGCTACACAACGGTAAGTATTCGTGAGTAAGAAGAAGAAAAAGAAGCTAGCTCGTCTGACCAAGGCCGCGACTCGCAGCGACGGAATTTTAGCTGCTACTCCTACTGTCGCCGCTGAGCCGATTGCCTCACCGCGACAGTTAGCTATCCTCGCTAGTGTTCTGTTTGTAACGACTATCTGGGCATACTGGCCGACATTCATTTGGATGGAGGAGCAGTGGCGAACGGAACCTGATTACTCACACGGTTATCTTGTTTTCCCGCTTGCTCTGGTTCTACTTTATTTCCGCTCAGACAAACTGCCCCAGTTTGGGAGCAAGATCCACTACGCAGGCTTTGGGCTGATGGCTGCAGCTCTTGCCATGCGGATTGTGGGGCGATTCGCCTACATGGATTTTTTGGATGGCTGGAGTCTCGTGCCTTGGGTCGCTGGCCTTGTTTGGATCTTCACCGGTACTAGTGCGCTTATATGGGCCTCCCCAGCGATTCTGTTCCTGCTTCTTTTAGTCCCAATGCCCTACCGCTTTGAGTCTCTTTTGAGCTTCAAGCTTCAAGGTGTTGCGACAGCTGCCAGTTCAGGTCTTTTGAGGATTTTTGGCATCGCCGCAATTCCAGAAGGTAACACGATCTGGATCAACGACCGTCAGCTGATGGTAGAAGAGGCATGCTCTGGCCTTCGCATCTTTATGGGGATGGGGGCTTTGGGCTTCTTTTTCGCTGCTCTGAGCAACCGTTTGTGGATTGATCGGGTCGTTGTCATGCTGGCCGCATTTCCGTTGGCAATTGTTGTCAACATTTTCCGCGTCGCTGGCACGGGCCTTGCCTACTACTGGTTTTCAGATGCGATCGCGCACACGATCCACGATTTTCTAGGACTAATGATGATTGTTCTAGGCGCGTCGTTGCTGTTCGCAACGAAAAGCTTCTGGGAGTACCTGTATCGGCCGCTGCCGATCGCAATTAACGAACTGAGTAAACCATCCTTATCCTCGAGTCATCAAAAGCGCATCCCGCCCTCTGAGCGGGGGATGGCGAATACCTCTGCAAGCAGCTAGGGAAGTCAAGTTGTTGTTTTTTTTCAATCAATGGCTAGGGTGAGAATTTCATCCATCGAGTCTGAACGCCCAAGAAACTCACCTAATTAAATGAATCAGCAAGCGAAAACAAAACAAGATAACGTTGCCTTTGATCCCTGGATTCTCTGGATCGCATTCCGCCGACACTGGGGCTGGGTAATCCCGGTTGGACTAGTCCTCGCAGCACTCGGTGCGCTGGGCGTACAAGCCACATTTGAACCAACCTACGTCGCAACTCATTTTCTGAGAGCCAACCGTGACTTTGTGTTGGATTCAAGGATGCATGAGCAATCTCGCGATCTAGCCAAGTCAGAAAAGAACCTGATCACCCACGCGTCAGTTCTAAACCCTGTCTTAGAGCTTCGCGAACTGCGAGGAGCCCCAAGCCTTTCGAATCCCCTCACCCTAGAACGTGAACTCCGCAAACGTATCAATATCGGTAATGGCGGTTCCACCGAATTGCTTACCGTTTCATATGAAGATTCAGACGCCGAGTATGCTGCTAGGATTTGTAATGCAATCGTGGAGCAATACCTTCGCATCCGCTCGGAAAGAGATGACCAGCGAATGAACGAAATCAAAGAATGGCTCAACGAGCCAATACGTATCTGGAAGCTGAATGTAGAGAACAAGCGGCAAGAACTTAGTGAACTAACGAAGGAGGCTCAGGGTTATGACCCCTTCAAACCTAACAGTGCAGTGGAGTCGGACTCTTCAAGGCTTGCTGTACTGCGAGTACAGCTAGCTGAACTTGGCGCAGAGGAGATTGTTGCTCAATCGAGGCTAAAGGCATTAAACGAAAGTGGGCCTAGCGAACAAGAGGAAGAGATAGAGATTGATCCTCTTCTAATTCGCCCTTACGTCGATTCCGATCCAGCAGTGAGAGAGGCCCGGACCGAGGTAACTCAGATTCAAGCAAAGATTCGGCAGTATGAGCTGAGCAATACCAACCTCAACTTAGATCAGCAGGTCGAAAGACTCCAAAGCAAACTGCGAGACGCGAAAGAAAAAGAATCTCGAGCTCAAGCTTTGGCAGAAGAGGCCGGACGCAAAAGCTACTTGAACTCCATGGCAAAAAGCTCCCAAGCTTCGTCCAGATCAGAACGTCAACGGGTCGAGATGGAGCTGTTTAGCATCCAGTCTCGCAAGGCTGCGTACGAAAAGGATTATGACGAAGAGAAGGGACGAATTGAAAGCCTATCAGGCGAAACAGCTAACATCTTCTTTGCGAAGGAAGAGTATGCACAGTCGGCGGAAATTCTCAGCCAGCTACAAAACCGAAGCAATATGATTGATGCGGAGCAAGGTCGTGGCGCGAGTATCCGAACACTCGCCGAAGCGACCGCTCCATCATTCCCCAATGAGGAGATTCCCTGGAAGATGATCATGCTTGCATCTGGGGCCTTGTTCATGCTTCCATTTGCTTTCGCCATACTGCTTGAGTTTCGCTACAAGCGACTAACGACTGCGGAAGCCATGGAAGCGGCGAGCCTCGCCCCGATCATGGGTGAAATTGCCAAAATCCCAGGGGGTGCTGAAGTAGGCAGACGCCACCAGCTCTTTGAGGAAAGCATCGACGCACTCCGAGCCAACTTACTGTTCCAGATCGAGCAGGTCCGGACCATTGTAGTCACTAGCGCGATGCCATCCGAGGGTAAGAGTAGTGTTGCCTCACAACTCGCCATCTCGCTGGCCAAGTCGACGGGCGAAACGGTTCTCCTAGTAGATGCAGACCTCCGAAGTCCCGATCAGCACGAACTTCTTGGATTGGATTACGAGCCAGGCTTGGTCAAACTGCTCAGTAACCGCAGCTCGCTCGACCAATCAATCGACAAGAGCCTCGGTGATTTGGTGCATGTGATACCCGCTGGTCGCCTTGATCTCAACCCACACCACCTTCTGACTAAGAACACGATGCATGATTTGTTCGAGGAACTAAAGGAACGATACCAATACATCATGGTTGACACAGCTCCAATTTTGCCAGCTGCAGAATCACTGGCGGTCACTGCAGCTGCCGATGCTACGCTCCTTTGCGCGATGCGAGATGTCAGCCGCACAGACCACGTTTTGAGAACTCACCGTCGACTAGAAGCATCTGGTTCGAATGTCATTGGCACTGTATTTAGCGGAGTCCCCTTCCGCGAATACGCTTATCGCTATGGCCACTACCGTTATCAACTCGACGCTCAGTCCGCCTAGCCCACGTACTCTCCTGCCCTATTTTCTGAACGACTCTTGATAGAGTCTGCCCTGCTCTCTTCACACCAAAGAACACCTGCGGAAGTACCGTACTAGTTATGGGTCCCACAATTAGCCCCAGCTCTCAGGCTGTCAATCCACGCCCCGACCGTCGTGTCACCTGGGAGTGGAATATGAAGCTGCTGACTATCGCCGTTGTCTCAATCATCGTCGTCTCCTCGATCGGTGGAGTGAGCTATTGGCTACAGTCTGAACGCATCGCTGCCAGCATGCTCACCAAAGCGAAAGAGGCCAAAGAGGCGGGCGATTACAAGGAGCACGCCAAATGGCTAAAACGCTATGTGGCCCTTGTGCCCAGCAATACCGAAGCCATGTACGAATTCGCTGTTTCGCTGGATGACCAAGTCAAGGACGGGCCAAGTCTTCTCAGAGCTCGAAAGTATCTTTCATCTGCCATTGGAACTCTTGGCAATTCGGTTGAAGACAACAAGAAACGTGACGAACTCCGTCGTAGGCTGATTCAACGCCTCGTTCTCCTCGGAGGTATTTGGGCAAGTGAGGCCGAACGCCAAATAATCCTTCTAGATCCAGAACCCAATGATTCAGAAGCGATGATCTGGCTAGCCAAGAGCCTTGCAGCACAAAGACGTGCAAGCGTATACCAAATTCGAAACCCTGGGAAATTTGATAAACGAGAGGACTTCTGGAACTGGCAGGCCAACCAAACAACTGGTGATGTCCTCCTCGCAGCTTACGAGGCCAATCGTGACGATGCGATGGTAGGTCGACTCCTAACAAGCATTTGCCTGGACAATCCAGAATGGTTCGATTCACCAGATGGCCAAGCGGACAGAAGTCGCCTTGAAAAAATAGCAAGTCAGACTGCTAACATGCTTTCGGAGTACATTGAGAATTCCGAAGCTCAGTATGCGGCGATTGCTTACTACTTGGATCGTAATAAAGCCAGGGCTGAGGCTTTACTCAAGGAAGCCACCCCTAGGGCACTCGCTCGTGTCGAAGCAATAACGGAACAACTTGAAGAACAGCAGGAAGACGAGAAAGACAATTCCCTTCTGCCGACCGACGGTCCGCTAACTCAGTTCGAACTCTACTGGAGCTGGCAGTTAGTACTCACAGACGGCTACCAAAAGATTCAGAACAATGACTATACAGCTGCCAGAGATATCCTTGCCCAGCTGGTAGATCTTGATGGCAGCCAAGTCCCAAGGCAACTTCGAGAAAGCACCTATGGACTTCTCACAGAAACTCAGCTGCAACAAGAAGATACTAAACCAGCAATCGAGACACTCAAAAAGGGTTTGGCAGCCATCAGTGAAAGCAGGACGCTCCTACGAATGTTGGCTGAAACTTATATTGGCTCGCAGGACACCTTGGCCGACGCACGCGAGACCATCGAGCTCTACAGCACTACGATTAGCAACCAGATGAACCGCCTTAATGGTACAGAAGGTGCAAACTTTACGACCAGTCAACGAGAGACTCTGCGGAACGAACTGAAACTTGCCGATTGGCAAAGCCAAGTACTTCAGGGCAGACTTCTGATTCTTGAGAAGCGTCTACCGGAGGCCACGGGCGTCCTGAGGAGGTGCTTTGAAAGCAAGCTTCCCCTATCAAATCCCCAGCGTGTCAACGTTGGAGGTTTTCTCGCGAATGTCTACTCCCTTCAGCAACTCTTTGACTTGGCTGGTGAGACACTGGACACCTGCATCAGCATGGATCCAGAGAACAGGAAATTGCGAGAGGCAAGCACAGATTGCTGGATGCGTGCCGGCTTTATGACTCGAGCTGCCCAAGTTGGCGAATCGCTTGACGATGGATCCTTCGCATCTGCTATTCAAGCAGCGAGACTTTCGGCAACGCTGGAAGCAAGCAAGCCAATCGGCGAATCGAACACCTACGCCGTCAAGCAAAAACTTGCTGAGGCCCGAAAACGCCTAGAAGCATCGGACGACCCCGAAATCAAAAAACAGGCTTGGCAAGTTGCCATGTTCGAAGCTCTGATGCCAAACTATGAACGGCAAGTTCGAAGGCGCGAAAAACAGCAAGGCGCACCCAGCGAAGAAGAAACGGCTCAGGCAATCGCCGAAAAAGCCAGAATGTCGGCTACGTTGAAGGAGCTTGGCGAACAATATCCAGACTCCGCCGATTTACAGTCTCGCCTAGTCTCCATTTTCTCGCAGGAACGCGATTTTGAAACTGCCAAGGTGGCTTTGGATCGGCTCGAAAAACTTCCCGAGGACACTGCCGCCAACCTAACGCTAGTGAAGGTTCTATCCAACGCTCGATACCAAGCAGCACAGCAAGATATTGATGCAGCCATCAATTTCATCCGCGAAGGGATGGAGTCTGCCGATCGCGACGAGGCACTCATTCTTGCCCAATCTGGGGCAAATTTGGCGATTCAATCGAAGCGGGGGCTCGATGCATTCGAGCTTCTCAATGCGGTACCTGAGGCTGAAGACGGTCGTCCCTCGGTTAAACTCCTTGTTCAAATTGCCACTCTAGCCACTGCCCTACAGGCCGATTCGAACTACCCTGATTTCGAGTTTGATTTCGAAGGCTGTATTAAGGAACTTAAGGACATAGAGGGCGAGGAAGGTTCGCATTGGAGGTTTGTTGAAATCCAACAACTTCTCGCCAAAGCAGACCGCGCCGCTGCTGAAAATAAAAATCCTGGGAAAATCCTTGAGCAAGCCGCTGACTCGCTCCGCACCGTTTTGATTAGCCGGCCTCGCTGGGGACTTGCTGCTGCTCTCGGTGGTGATGTCTCGCGACGACAAGGCTTCTCACGCGAAGCGATTCGATATTACAATCGCGCGATCCGAAATGGCGACCAGTCCATCCGCACGCGGCTGAAACTGGCAGAAGTGTTTCTCAGCACTGGAAAAACGGAAGAGGCAGAACAGCTTATCCAACAGATGGCTGGCGTCTCGGAAGACGTAATTGCTCTGGACTCTTTGTCCGCCAGCCTAGCTGAACGCCAAGGGGACTACCTGGAGGCTTTGCGATACGCCGAACTGTCTGCTGCCAAGCGAAAAGGGGATACTGGCCCCTTGCTAGTTATCTCCCGGCTCAACAACCTAATGGCCGCGCAAACGCCTGATAAAAATCTGGAAGCCGAATATCGCGCTGCAGCGAAGAAAGCGTTAGATGAGGCCGAGAAGCTAGTCAATGCCACTAATTCCAGTCGGCGATGGCTGATGGTCAAGTCTCGCAGGCTTGCCGCACATTTCGCCAACGATGACCGCGCCGCCATCGAAGCCGAGATCGACCAAATTATAAGCAGTGACAAAGCTCCAATTGAGGAGCGGCTGCTGATGGCAGGAAAGACCTACTTCGGCCTCGGCGAGTTTGCCGAGACCCAAAAGTGTGTGGATCGGCTCTTGCAACTCGACCGCAAGAACGCGGAAGCCTATCTCCTGCTTTACAGGCTCCACATGCGACTTGGCGACAACGAAAAAGCAATCGGTGCTTTGCGATCTGCCAATCGTGCTTACCCCGATAACACAGTCATTGCAGAAAACCTTGCCCTGACGCTAGCGATTAATAGCGAGGATGAAGCTCCTTGGGAAGAAATCGACAGGCTGCTTACTCGAGACGAAGCAACAAGTACTACACAAACTAAGTTACTTAGAGCTCAGATTGCTTTGATTAAAGGCAATGCCGCACGTCAAAAGGAGGCCGCAACAGAACTCACTAAGTTGTCCGAACGCACAGATGCTGCAGGTGTTAACGCAAAACGACTCCTCGCCAGACATTTTGCGTCGCTCTGGCAAAGGGATGCACTCGACGTCAAATCTCCGAAGACCATTGAGTATTTCCAAAGATCCTCGAGTATCCAACAAGAGATTCTGCGTTCGCCTGAAGCAACGCCTGATGACTATGCCAAGTATGCGCAGCTCCTAACTGCGGCCGGTTTTGCACGATACCAGAAGGACCAAGAACGGGAAGCCAACGATTTAGTCGAGAAGGCAGAGCGGGTCATTCGAGCACTTGAAGAACAATCGGGGTCGTCCATGGCCTCACTACGGCTGGAAATTCGCCTAAACCAACTTAAGGCCGAACTCGAGGGCAATCCGGAAATGGCCGCTGAGCTGGCGGCGAAAGCCGCGAAGAAATGGATTGACAACATTGGCGAACTTGAGTCCTTCGGAGAGCAGAAGGTATGGGCGATCGCTGGTAAGACACTGGTTGATATGGGATTTGCCACTCAGTCCCTGGTTTGGCTTGAACGCATTTACCAAGCCGATCCTTCTCAGTACAAGCTGCTAGTAATCGGGCTAACTCAGGCAAAGAAATACGATCGAGCTTTGGCACTCTGCACAGAAAACTATGCCCGCAAGCCTGATGCAGGAGTAGCAGCTTTGATATCTGAAATCGCACTCCTGGACCACAAACGAGAACTACCACAAGGCGCACAGGACATTCTCGACAACGCTCTCAAAGTACACCCGAACACCCCCCTCCTATACGAATCGCTGGCAACACTTGAGTTGATGCGGAAGAACTACGACAGGGCCATTGAGCTTTACGAAGCAGCTATCAGAAGCCTCGAAGACAAGAACAGCATTAGAGTCTTGAATAACTTGGCCATAGCTCTTTCGCGCTCAAGAACCCGCAAGCCGGAAGCCCTTAGAAAGATCAACCACGCAATCGACAATTTTGGTCGCAACCCAGAATTAATCGACACCAAGGGTAGTGTCCACCAAGCCCTTGGGCAATTTAAAGAGGCTGAGAAGGCTTTTGAGGAAGCAACTTTACTTAGCAACAATCCAACCTTCCGAATTCACTTAGTGAACGTCCAGTTGGAATCGGACGATCTTGCGGGTGCTAGGAAGAATTGGAACAAAATCCCGCACGGCAGACTCAAGCGAATGTCGATGACCGAAGATGATATAGAACTCTATGAAACGCTGAAGAAAAAGCTAGAAGCCAAGGGGAGCAAGTAAAGCATGTCCCAATCAAAACTAAACAAAGGGTTCACAGCCAGTGCCGTCGGATGTGTACTCGCAACAATTTTATCGGGTGTTGTCCACGGTCGCCTGGACGGCCGCTGGTCGGTTGCTCCCAAGCTGACCGAAATCGGTGGCA
This sequence comes from Aureliella sp., assembly GCA_963691875.1. Classification (GTDB taxonomy): domain Bacteria; phylum Planctomycetota; class Planctomycetia; order Pirellulales; family Pirellulaceae; genus Aureliella. The sequence continues at coordinate 4,502,591 of OY829846.1, read as the reverse complement.
AGCTCAATTCGTTACCGGAGCGTATTGGTCAATGGGAACTAATAGAAGAGACTCCCCTTCCCGAGAACGCACAAGATATGCTGCGTTGCTTTGGCTCAACGAATCGTGTTTATGAAAACATTGACACAGGCAATCGAGTCAACTTTGCAGTGATGTTTGGTAGGCGTGGCCCCATCGCAGTTCACACTCCAGAGGTTTGCTACACAGGCCGCGGTACAAAGCAGTCAGGACCAACCAGAAAAGAAATCGTGCCATTGGACTCGGTCAATCACTCCATCTGGACGGTGTCTTTCGCAGACAGCCAAGACAATCAACCAAAACTAGAAGTTCTCTACGCTTGGAGTGTTGGCGAAGAATGGGTAGCTGCAGACAACCCTCGATTCTGGCTTACCGAAAATCTTTACAAGATCCAGCTAGCTGGCCCACCTACAGCTGATGGACAAGAGTCAATCACACTCGAGTTCTTCCGAGAACTAATCCCTGAACTGCAATCTCGCATAGAAAATATCAACTAACATTGCGCTGCTCACTTCCAGCGCAGGGCTCTCTCCTGATATTTCGCACTTCCTGAGAACACATCACTGCCCGAAAGCCCTCAGATGTCGACAAACCTAATAGAAGATATCTCTGACTCGAACGAACTAAGTCCGGCCAATCGGGCTCCAGTGTTAGAGAGCTGGCACTACCCCGTTCCCGATGAGCTAACTGGGCTGATGAAAGCCCATAATCCATCACGTGAAGAGGTACCTTGTGCGTTTTTCAGACGCAAGTACGTACTCGAAAGAGTAGTTGGAAGCGCACTTCTCGTTCCAGGCTCGCTGCTAATCGTTGTTGGCTGGGTGCTTGTCAAACTCACCTCGCGGGGCCCTGGCTTCTACCGGCAAACCCGCGTCGGGATTGGGGGAAAGAAGTTTCAGCTTATTAAGCTGCGAACAATGCGCGTTGATGCGGAAGCTTCCGGCGTTGCATGGAGTAGTGGAAAGGATGATCCTCGCAAAACAAGAATTGGCAATTTTCTTCGCAAGCTACACCTCGATGAGCTTCCCCAGCTGTGGAATGTAGCCTGTGGACACATGTCGCTTGTTGGACCGCGGCCAGAAAGACCTGAAATCACGATATTCCTAGAACAACTAATACCCGGCTACCATCTCCGGCACAACGTAAAGCCAGGTGTAACGGGACTCTCTCAGGTCAATATTGAGCCTGACACCAACGTCAACATTACTCGCCGCAAGCAAATCCTGGACCTGAGATACATTGGACGCGCCAACCACATCCTGGATCTACGCATCATGGCCGCTACTCTCCTAAGAATGTTTGGTCTCAAAGGACAGAAAGTCATGGAGATGATGCATCTGGCCGAGCGAATCGAAATTGAAGACTTAGAGAAAGTCGATTACGAATTCGAGGTAAAGGAATCGCAACTCTGGAGTCCTGGCAAGCCCTTACCTCCGAGTCAGAACATCAAGCCTCGCTAGCCAAGAGTCCTTCAGATTCGTAGTCCTGCATTTATCCCAAACACACTCGCAAAGCTTATTTTTTAATGAACCCCCTGACGTCCCACTGCGATTTGACACCATACAGCCCGCATTACTGAGACCTGGTTTCTACTCTCTTTGCGGCATTCCCCCAACGTTCCCGCTCCATTTCTCTTTCTGAACCTTTGCCGCCAACTTCTCTACCATCGCTCCCCCTCACGGCCGGTGTTCCAAACGCCCTGACGGTTGACGTCGAAGACTATTTCCAGGTGTCGGCGTTTGCCGATCGAGTCACGCTTCAAGACTGGGATAAGTACGAGTGCCGTGTAGAAGCCAACACGGATCGCATCCTTGAGATCTTCGATCAGGCCTCGGTACAAGGGACGTTTTTCATCCTCGGCTGGGTCGCCGAGCGTTACCCGGGCCTCGTCAAGCGCATACACGCCGCTGGACACGAAATCGCCTCTCATGGCTACTGGCACCAGCTCGTGTACGACCTCACACCAGAAGAATTTGCGAAAGACATATCCGACAGCAAAGATGCCATCGCCAATGCCTGTGGTGCCGAAGCTACGGCCTATCGAGCTCCCAGCTTTTCGATTACCCCCAGATCGGAATGGGCTTTAGACATTCTGATCGAACAGGGCTTTACACTGGACTCCAGCATATTCCCGATCAAGGGCCATGACCGATATGGCTTTCCCGATGCACCGAAGCACATCCACACGATCGAACGTGAAAACGAATCACTGATTGAATTCCCGCCGACTTCCGGCTCACTTGGCCCACTACCTGTTCCCATTGGTGGCGGCTACTTCCGGCTGTTTCCTCTTGCCTTGACCCTCCGTGCCATCGAGCAGGTCCGCAACAGCATCGGCCCGGGAATGTTTTATATTCACCCCTGGGAAATAGATCCTAACCAACCCAAGATACAAGGCGCCAGTGCTAAGAGCCGCTTCAGGCACTATGCGAACTTAAGGAAGACTTCTGAAAAACTAAGACGCATGATTACAAAGCATTCGTTCGCGCCGATCAGAAACATACTCAGCGATCAAGAATAGTTACGGAGCGTGAATTCGTTTCAGCTCCAATCCGCAGAGGCCGGCTTGCCCGTGCAACTGTAAAAGCTCAACACGCTGCGAGTGAATCTACAGCAGGTACATACTGAGGCTCTCACGTAACCGACCCTTTGACTTAATGCAGAAAGACGGCACCATTTTCCACACCATCGTTATGAGCCAACGCAAAAATTTTGGATGGAAAAGAATATCGAGATGAGATTGTAGGTCGCCACAATGCCACAACTAGAGTCAAATACATCTGCACCCACAAGAACGAAGTGCGCTCGGCCCAACGTAACATTTTCATGAACACTGTAGATATGCACCGAAGCAAACCGATACCATCAGCCGTAAAAATGAATCGCTGATCAGGCACCTGGCAACTCTAGGCTCGCTTGCCCCTTTTCCTGTTCCCGTTGGCCGCCACTACTCTCCTGTTCCCGGCTTGCTTTGCCCCATCTCATGGGCGTGCCCGAGAAACCATCGGCCAGCCCTGCACTCTGGCATCATCCAGGAAGACAACAACTTGAGATCCAGGGTGAGGTAGCAAAGAGCCATTACGGCATTTAGTGAATCTGAAGCGCACGGAGACAAAGTTAGCTTCATTGGCTTCACATTTTTCATTCTCTCAAGTGCACGAGACGCTCACCGCAAACTACCTTTAGCCATTTTGTCTCATCTCTGCTTGAAGTTTTAGAATAAGTTGGTGCGAGAGAAGATGAGACAGCCTACACCTAAGCAACAGAGACTCGTAGATAAATTCCGTCATCAAGACGGTCACCATATTCCTGTGTCTTATGAGCATTACCTGGGGTGGCTGTTTGGCGGATTCGACTTCCGTGGTAAGCGTGTACTCGAAATCGGGAGCGGACGGGGACTACTCAGCACCTATATCGCTGCCGCCGGAGCGGACCATGTGGTGAGCTTGGAGCCAGAGATGGAAGGTTCCACATCGGGAACTGCTGGCATCCATCAAGAACGTCTCGACGAATTGGAAATAACCAACTGTGAGATCCGTGTTGAAGATTTTAACGAGGCAAGGTTCAGCAACGAACGCTTCGACCTAATCCTAATGGTCGCGGTTTTAAACCATCTATACGAGACTCCGCTAGACGCCTCGAAAGAAGAAGCTGTATTCAAGCGGTACACCGAGATCGCCAGTAGACTCCGCGAACTCCTATCTCCCTCTGGTCAAGTGATTGCGACGGATGCGTGCCGTTATTGCTTTTGGACTCAGATGAGACGCTTTGGACTTCCAAAGAAACTGTGTTTCTCACAACGTACTATCGATTGGAAGATTCACCAGCAACCGTCCGTGTGGCAATCCATTTTTCGTAATGCAAGGTTCGCTTCTACCGAGATTTCTTACCCGCGTCCCTATCGCCTGCGTCAGATGCACCGATTCGTGGATAACGCGTTAATGAACCTCCTGTTGCTCGGTGAGTTTCGTCTCCAAGCACACGCTTAGCTGACTGCCAGTCACGCTTTTTTTTGCCAAATCGCTAACGATTTTGAACAAGCCTAGATGGTAAACAAATCCTATTTTCTGGTAACACTGGGGCCGGGCTTATCCGCGGGCCCAGATGGTTGGATCCTTGTAGTTGAGTATCCTGGATTTCAGATAGTCGATGAGATAGTCCACCAGGTTGGGTTCTATGAGGCCACTCACAAGGGCATCTGCGGTGCAAGCCTGTGTCCTGAGCACCCGAGCGCAGATTTCGTCGCTACGACTGAGGCGGAGGTCATTCTCGGAAAGCTCGCTCCGCTTCAGATCACTAAGAGTCGAAGCCACCCTATCTTTAATGACATTCATCACACTGCCCACTTGGGTGAGAAATTCTACACCGCCAATTCTGGTGTCGACTGTGTGGATATCCTGAACAACGATTTGGATTACGAGAAGAGCATCCCGTTGGTTCCTTTGTTTTGCCCGAGCCCTTCCTACTTCTGCTCAGTGATGCGCGAGCAGTTCGTCCGTGCTTACCGCAGGATAGGTGGTTCCGGGCCCAGCTACAACCACTTGCACAAGAAGCTGCCATTTGCAAACTTGCAAAAATACGTTTTCCCCAATTACATCCCCAAGTCCCGAGGCATGAGAGTGTGCGATTGCCGGCCCCATTTCCTACACCCAAACCATGTCTTTGTTGATCGTGGCGACATTCTCATAACCTTGCTGATACCTGGCGTTCAGCTCAACCTGTCGACAGGTGAAATCGTTCGCCGGGACATGGATCGACCTCACGATGGAATAATCTGTAATTCACAAACCGTTTTCACTGAGTGCGTTACCTCAAAAATTGTTTGCTACGAAGACTCTCGCCCACCCCGTCGCATTACAGTCGTACCAGATGGGCAAAAGGGGTTCCTTCGTGGCATTGCGCAGATGGAAGGTCATTTCGTCGCCGGCCTGAGCGCGCGACGAGGAAATTCTTTCTTTCCACAAGCCAGACTTGCCGTTGTAGATGCTAGCTCTGAAGCTGTTGTAGACGGATGGAATGTTCCGAAAGAGCTGGGGTGCCAGGTCTTCTCTGTCATCAACGTGACTGAGTCCTACTCGTAGTCTGTTACTTTTCTGCGCCGAAAGATACAAGGTATGATCCCGGAGGAAATTCGTTCAAGAATCGCTTGCCCAAATCTTAAAGCATCGCTCGATGTGCAAAGCAGCACCGCCGTCTGCAGTTCTTGTGCCACAGAATTTCCGATTGTCGCAAACGGGACACTTCCAATACTGTTTCCTTCCGACACGGAGTTCTCTGCAGAGAGGTTTCTTGGATGGGAGCGAAAAACTGAGCTCGGCTCAAAGAAAAAAAGGTTACCGCGAGAAAAGGCGATTTCCCCAAACAAATGTTACGGACATGGATCGCGATGCAAGGAATAAGTTCTTTGAATCTGTCGGATACGGTGTCATTCTGAATTTGGGTGCAGGTGAGAGGACTATTCTCACAGGTACTGAATGGATTGGTTTCGATATTCAGCCACATGCAAACTGTGAAGTCGTTGGAGACGCGCATGAGTTACCCTTTCGCGACGGGTCGTTCGACGCGGTTCATACGGTATCCGTCTTCGAACACCTTCGAAAACCCTGGCTGGCTGCGGCTGAAATTGTTCGCGTGCTTCGGCCGGGTGGAGTCCTTTTTTGTAGCGTCCCGTTTGCCTACCCTATTCACGGCAGTCCTTAAGATTTCTTCCGCTATACACCCTACGGTTTGCTTTCCATCTTTGAAGCGCTGGAAGGTGAAGTCTTCCCGGCGCGTCGGCCAATCTCATCTATTGGTTTGTATACGGAGCGGGTGGCAGATGCAGTGTTTCCAGGCAAGCTCGGATTTGCCGCTCGCTGGTGCACTGCTTGGGCCATACAGCCCTTAAAATACCTCGACCCGTGGCTAACGAAATCGAACCCTGATAGCGCAACTTCCTTCACGGTACTCGCGACGAAGCCTATTTAAGTAGACTTCTTTCGGAACTCTTCGCGAGACTAACTGAATGCCGACCGCAGCTCTAAAGACCAAATCCACCTCGCTAGCCGTTACTTTGGGCGCGGTTTCTGGTTGGCTTTCCCATGCCATCGGCATGATATGTGTGTTCTATCTGACACCCATTATCATTCAAGGACTAGGGACCGCAGCTTACGGTATCTGGTCGTTGATCGCAACAATAACCAACTACTATGGATTAGTAGACTTTGGGATTGGAGTCGCGACGTCTAAATACTTCTCCCAATATTTGGCTTCCGGCGAACGCCAAAAATTGGTCGGTGTGGCCAAATCCTCCCTAAGACTCTACTGTTTGCTGGGCATTGTTATCGTTCTCTTGGCAGTCCTTGTCGGTAGTGCCCTTCCACGAGTTACTGAGCTCGCGAGCATAGGTCGTCTTGAATTCTTTTGGACGGCTACGTTTCTCGGTTTCAACATGGCATTCCAGGTGTCTGGGGCCGTGTTCCGATCCTACCTGAAGGCCCACAAGGCTTTTGCTTATCTAAACCTGCTCGGAGCCTTAGCTCATACCGCCACCGCCGTATGTATAGGAACAGTCGTTCTTTCAGGTCATGGATTCATGACTATGTCGTGCGTCATCGCATCAATTGGCTTTACGACACTTGCGATCAACATTAGTGTCGCAACTTTCGCATTCGCATTTCCTTGGACTGAGATCGTCGCATCTCAGGGTATGGAACAAAAGAAGTTATTAAAATTTGGGGGCCTAGTCATCGCTGCTCGAATGGTGAGCAAACTATCACAAAAGATCGGCACGCTGGGTGCTTTGTGGTTTGGTGGTCCTGCTACTATTGCGTACTACAGTATCGCTGAGACAATCTGTGAGAAGAGCCTCGCCTTCCTCGTGCCCACTCGGCAGATGGTTGTACCGGTAACAAGTTCTCTTGCAGCAAAACAAGAGCAATCCGCACAGAATCGGTTTGTCGTCCTTGCTCCCCGCATGTTTCTCAATCTTGGTTTGGGAATGTGTGTTTTGCTCGCTGCTTACGGACATAGCTTTCTGACATTGTGGATTGGCGCCGAACTCGCTGACTCAGCATGGCCCGTCCTCTTCGTACTTATGTTTGGCATTCCATTACGAGCACTAGGAACTTGTCAAAGCCTGCTTCTGCAGGGCCTTGGAGAAGTCAAGGCGGTTACGAAAGTTTCGCTACAGGAGGGGCTTGTGCTTGTTGTTACGGCCCCAGTACTAGCGGCGACACTCGGGGGAATTGGTCTCGCATGGTCGGTCATTATTTCGATTGGATTCTCAGCACTTGTACTTTTGCCCGTTCAGCTAGCGAAGAGATGCGAACTTCAATACACCAGCCTATTGTTTCATTTCTCACTGCGAGCCTTCCTCGCTTGCTTGCCAGCCATCAGCTCTGTCCTATTACTTGAATTAATGGGCCCTAGCCAAAGCTACTTGAGCATCATGGTTCGAAGTTCGATCACAATTCTCTTCGGGGGGACTGCGACTTGGGCTTTATGTACAGATGAATCGCTAAGAAAGAAGATCATTAGTACTTTCGCCGCGAAGTTACCCAACCGTTCCAAGCTGAAGTTGGCTGACTAGATGTCGCCTATCCACGTCACCTTTGTGGTAACCAAGTTTAATGTAGGCGGCATGGAGCGATGTGTCACCCGCGTCGCCAACGGACTAAACCGAGAACTCTTCAGAGCATCCGTGATTTGCCTGGACAGAACGGGTACTGCGCAAGATTGGCTGGAAGTCGACGATGTGGAGGTAATCGAACTTCGAAAAGGGTCAGGCAACAGCTTTCAAGTCATAAAAAAACTGGCTTCATGCCTTGTAGATGTTGGTGCTGATGTCGTCCATTCGCACAATTGGGGTACCCTAGTCGAAACCGCGTTAGCTGCCAAACGAATAAAGTCAATCTCGCACGTCCATGCTGAGCGAGGTAGCGTTCTCGGTTCAGACAATCCTGGAAGGCTGAAGGAGTTTGTACGCCAACAGGTAATGCGTTGGGCGATTGGGCGAGCCCGTACCGTTATGACCAATTCACATTGCGTCGCGGGAAAGATAGAAAAAGCCTGCGGACAACTCGGCGACAAATTGGCCATTATTCCCAACGGCGTCGATGTCCCCTATTCAAGCGAATGGCTCAACGAAGCAAGACATAGCATACGAAGTAGGCATTCCATTTCCTCAAACGTATTCTTGCTGGGAACAGTAGGTAGGCTAGTTGGGGTGAAGAATTTCCCTTTGGCTATCGAAGCGTTACAACTTGCAAGGAAAACTTGCAAACACCGAGAAGTCTGCCTCATGATTGTGGGAGACGGCCCAGAACGAAGTTCCTTAGAAGCTCTCGTTCGCAAAGCCAGCCTACAGGACCACGTGCACTTCGTTGGACATCAAGAAAACGCTTGGCAATTCCTTTCCGCTTTTGACGCCTACACCAATTGCAGCACCAGTGAAGGAATGAGTCAATCCATTATGGAAGCGATGGCCGTTGGTAAACCGGTCATTGCGAGTAACGTTGGAGATTCAAGTCGAATGCTAGCCGGCGAATCACCATGTGGCATAATCTTTAATTCGCAAGATGCGTTAGAGTTTGCCAAGGCTATCGAGAAACTTGTGAATTCACCTGAGCAAAGTAAATTATTGGCAAGAAACTCGCTTCTACGTCATCAGGATCGGTATTCTGAACGCGCGATGCTGGACGGATTTGAACGAATGTACTCCTCAGCCGTTTCCGATGCCGTGGCAAACAAACAGGAGGCTTTGCGGAAGTGAGTGCTACCGCAATAGCGTGGTTACTGATTTTCTGCTCGCTGCTTGCGGCGTCAGTTCGTCGGCCGGTCTTTGCGTGCTGCGCTTATTTGATGACATTCTTCGCAGCCCCGCAGTTTTGGTGGTGGGGAAAAGGACTATTGACGTCCATCACGATGCGTTGGAACCTGTTGGCGGCCTTGGCACTTGTTTTGATCGTATTTGCGAACTGGAGTCGTCGAGCTCCTACCTCGAAAAACTGCTTCCGTGTCGCGGTCTTCGCGTTCCTCTATCTCATCAATGCCTTCTTGGTACATAACCTTCTGGCCGCAAATCCAGACGTAAGTGCGAAGTACTTCGATTTGCTATGGAAGTCCGTTGGCCTAGCATTCCTAATCAGGCTGTCACTTCACAAGACAGAGGATCTACACATCTTCTTGTTCGCGATCACGTCGCTCTGTGGCTACGTTGGGTACGAAGTAGTAGTAAACGAAGCGGGAACGACAATTGCTGGTCGTCTGGAAGGCATTGGAATCGCCAATGCGAGCGGGGCAAATGGAATTGCCGCCATCATGTCTATGGGGCTTATCCTTTGTGGCTACTTCATCATATCTCCACCATCTTCTCTGTACCGAATTGCTGCGGTTGCGATGGCACCGTTGATTCTTGATACGGTCCTGCGGTGCAACTCTCGCGGCGCATTTCTCGGACTGATAGCGTCTGGAGTCTGGCTGATTGTCGCGGCCCGCTCTCAGGTGCGGATACGTGCCGTGGCTCTCTTGGGGATCGGAGCCATTGCAATTCTCATCCAGGCTGGTGACGCCCGGATTTGGGAAAGGTTTTTTTCGACGTTTGCGGAGGGAAGCGAACGGGACAATTCTGCTGGAGAGCGCCTCCTGTATTGGGAGGCTGCGCTGAATATGGTTCAAGACTATCCTCTTGGAAAAGGCGCAAAAGCTGCATTTAAGAGTGACCTTGGGGCCACCTATATCGAACACTTTCGTGCTGGCGAGTATCGGTCCGTTCATAATGGCTTTCTGGATAATCTTACAAGCTGGGGAGTACAAGGTTTTATTCTCTTGAGTTCCGCGTTCGCTATCTCGTACTTTGCTATGTTCCGAGTAGCACGGGAATATGCGAAGGAAAATAAAAATGAGATGTCCTTCCTCGGGGCTGCCCTTCAATCGGTACTCATCGGGCAGCTAGTCTGCACACTCTTCACCAGCATTTTGGATGGCGAATGGTACCTTTGGCTCGCCGCAGTTAGTTTGGCCTATGCAACTTATGCATCGCAAAACTTGGAGGACGATTCGACGGAATCCGAAGCTACAAGTAGTTCTCCGCGAATCGACTAATGTTGGTCTCTAGTCGACAACAAGACGAAGTGAGAGATTTCAGAATTCGTTCCGTTTGTATGTCGCTTCCCAGTATGCAAAATCCGGAACGCGGCCTATTCGTTCGCCATCGGCTTGAAGCGATGTCCAAACGCGCGCGTATCGACGCTCTCTGCCCCCAGCCATGGTTCCCGTTCCTTCGATCTTGGTCTCAGGAAATAAACCCTGATGGCGCCAGTTTTGAGACTTCCTATTTGCCGATGCCCTACCTACCGAGGATTGGGAAATTCCTTGATTCATACTGGATGCAAAGAACAATCTTAAATTGGCTCAAGCCCGCCTTTGTGAGTTCAGGGTCGGAACAGATTCTTGACGCACACTTTGGATATCCAGAGGGAGTAGCGTGTTGGCGTGTTGCACAGAAGCTAAAGATTCCCTGCTTTGTAACCCTTCGTGGTGTGGAAGAAGAATGGGTAAAACAAAGGTTAGTCCGGAAACAACTGCGCCAGTGCCTGGAATCAGTTGACGGCATTATCGCCGTAAGCCGTTCACTGGCGAGCTTAGCACAAAAATTGGGAGCCAAAGAACATCGGATTCGGATAATCCCAAATGGTGTTGACCGTCAAGTTTTCTTCCCAACGAAGACTGACATTGTCCAGAACAGAACTCTAAAAATAGTGTGTGTTGGAAACCTCCGCCATGTGAAAGGCCACGACACTCTTTTGCGGGCGTTTGCAAGGCTGGCAAAACTCAAATTTGAGTTCGAACTCCGCCTCATTGGCGAGGCCACGGAACCAACATTCGCACGCTCCGTCGAGCATTTAATATCAGAACTCGGACTTGTTACAAAAGTCAAGAACCTGGGTTCGCTAAACCAGCTCAAGCTTTCTCACGTGCTGCGTCAGTCAGACCTATTCGTTCTTGCGAGTCGTCGTGAGGGATGCTGCAATGCGATTCTAGAAGCTCTTGCTTCTGGTTTGCCAGTTGTTGCTACGGATGTCGGCGACAACCACAAGTACGTGAGGTCAGGCATCAACGGCCAACTCGTTGCTGCTGATGATGAGATTGCTCTGGCCAAAGCGATTCAGCATGTTGCAAGACAGGAATTTGATCACAAAGCTGTATCCGAGAGTGTTGCTATTTGCAGTTGGGACCAGACAGCTCAAGAAGTTATTGAATTTATGGCGGAAAGACTCTCGGCCTGAGTAAGTGAAAGGTTATCGCATACAGTGACGAAGTTACTGAATTCAACCAAGAAGTTCATACCGGAGTCCTTTTTGGCAGGACTAAGAGCCTGGGTCGCCAAACGGAATCGCAGGAGCATTTTAAGAAACAGGCGTTCAGGGCCGTTAACCCTTAAACCTGACGCCTGCGTAGAACATTACTATCACTTTTTGTTCGACTTGTGCCTCCCGCTGTTCCTATTAGTAAACGAGTCACAGGCAAACTTTAAATTGCGACTGCGAGGCCCATTTGCGAACATCACACAAGAGCTCTTCGGAGACCGTGCGAAGGCGATAGATCCTCATACGCCATCCGATTCGATGGACCTCGTCCTGCGAGGGATGAACCCACAATTGGTGTCTTTATCTAGACAACAGATAGCCGCATTTAGACAATTTGTACTACATAGGTACGCCATAGGTCCCTCAGGACCATGTCGCTTGGTATTGTTGATTGAAAGGATGCCACCTGATCACTTTTTTAAGGAAGAGGCAACAAAAAAAGGGGGTGGATCTTCGCGAAGGTCTATTCCCAATCACACAGAATTAGCCAACGCTATTTCGAACGCAACGCCTAAACCATTCAAATTCCGAAACGTTCGTTTGGAACAATTAACTTTTGAAGAGCAAGTGCGTGCGTTTTCGCAGGCCCATCTTGTTATCGGCCAACATGGGGCAGGTCTTGCGAACTGCTTGTGGCTGCCTAAGCAGTCGAAAGTTCTAGAACTCTCGCATAATCTGAAGCTCCAACATTTCAAGAAGATCTGCTCAGCCATTGGATGTGACTACACTGTTCATCCAACGGGCGGACCACATGAACCTGTACACTTTGAAAGTCTCAAGCCGGCTCTTTCAAAACTCCGAACTTGTGCACTGGCTTAATGCTTCGATATGGCGTTACTATTCATCCGAGATTCGTGGTAAGAGTGATCATTCCGAAATCGCAGAATTTCTCGAATATTGCGATCAGCTCACGTAGCAACACAATGTTGCATTCGGATGGCGTGCTCCCCAAAATCTGATCCATGAGTTATAAAGTGCTACCATGGAATGAGCCGCTCCCATTTTCTGATACACCGGTCATGAGAGAATCAGGTATTCATCTGGCCAGACTAGCCTGGACCCATTCGATGGTAAGCTTCACGGAAAAGATCAAGAAACTTCTGAATCGTATTGCGAATAGCCGTGGCTATCATATTGAGCGCAAGGTCAGCTACAACGAACACGAACTCGACATATTCGCCGTGTTGCTAGATACAGTGTTTCGCCAGAATTCTGATTTTTACTTCATGCAGATCGGGGCACACGATGGATGTTCAAGTGACCCAATTCACAAGCTCGTGAAGCTTCATCATTGGCGCGGGCTACTTTTGGAACCGCAAACAGATATCTTCAGAACATTGGTTGAGAACTACAAGGACGAACAGCAACTTAGTTTCTGCAACGCAGCCCTTGCAAATGCGGATGGAGTACAGACTCTTTTCTCGGTCGAGCGTTCGAGCCAGTTGGCCTCGCTCGATCGGGAACAGCTTGAAAAAACAACGGCTTCCTCTGCAATCTTGGAACATCAAATCCAAACCATCTCTTTTCCGACATTAATTAAGAAATATGAGATTACACATCTAGACTTGCTCATTGTGGATACCGAGGGTTTTGATTTTGAAATCCTGAAGATGGCGTTCAATAGTAGTTTGCCCATACCAAGACTTATACGATACGAACACCTTCACCTAAATGCTGCAGATCGAGTTTCGTGCATTAACTTGCTTGTTAAGCATGGATACAAGCTGATTCGGATTGGACACGACACTCTAGCTCTGCATTATCCCCCGAGCCCGGAATAGATTCGATCTGCCTCACGGGGCTATCTAAGGTTGCACCCCGGGCAAGAAACACTGTGAAGTCGGGTCTCGCATGATGGATCAGTTTCCGTTTTGGAGTGGGGTGCAATTGGGGATGTCGCAGACTATCTATACAAGCGACTAACTGCACCATGTATGCCAAATTAGCCAAGTTGCGCCGAATGACACCGCGTGAGATCAAGCAGCGGCTTGCGCATAAACTCCACGCATCGAAAGAACGAAAAGCATGGCGAACAGGTAGTCGGGAATGGGCGAACCAGCCACTTGACTTTGCCCGAGTCCTTTCCCGGGCGGAGACACTTTGCCCTGGTTTGGCGCAGGATTGGGCGGAACACGATGCAGCATTCACTTCCAACCAAGACCCGTGTCACTTTGTTCTCTTGGGGCACGAGTTTGATCTTTCTGGAGAAATCGACTGGCACACAGATCCGCGTTCTGGGTACGGCTGGCCGCGAAAATTCTACGCAGACTTGAAGCTCTACAACTTGGAAAACGGGGCGGACATCAAATACCCATGGGAGTTATCAAGACACCAATTCTTCCTTCATCTACTCCATCAAAAAGATGCTCCGGACCTGGAGTCGGCGGGAGTACACGTCTGCCAGATTTGGGAAGACTGGATTGACCAGAATCCGCTCTATGAAGGTGTGAATTGGACAAGTGGCTTAGAAGTCGCGATGCGCGCCATCTCCTGGGTTTTCACTCTATCCAAGATCGGGCATACGAAGGCGACAAAAGCACGACTCGACAAGATTGTGAAGTCTCTTGCAGACCATGCCCACTACCTCACGCATCACTTCTCGTATTACTCCAGTCCGTACAACCATTTGATCGGAGAATCAAGTGCTTTGTACATGCTCAGCGAAATCCTCGCTGAACACCAGCATGCACTCGCGTGGAAATCCCAGGCTCGCAAGGCACTTGTCACATACGGCCCGCAACAGTTTTATGAAGATGGCTTCTGTGTCGAGCAGGCAATGAGCTATCATTATTACACACTTGGTTTCTTGACGCTCGCTTTGATAGCTGCCAGAAGATTCTCCCAACCGATTGAGGAAATCGAACCAGTAGTACACAACGCTTTTCAAACTGGGCTAAGCTTTCGTCGTCCGAACGGCCGGTGGCCCTATGTCGGAGACTTAGACTCGGCGCGAGCTTTGCCGGTGCATGGTACTGACCTTTGGAATTTCGACGGTCTCAACCACGCCGCGGCTCTGCTATTTGAAGATCCTTCCCTGGCTGCTCAAGGCGACGAACCAGGAGAGGAATTGAAAGCCCTCTTTGGTCACGACGGAGTTCGCACTTGGACTTCGCTTCGCAGTGAAACTTCACACTGCAGTCCTAAGCTAAAGGTGCTGGAGGATTCTGGCTATGTATTGGCTAGCGACGAAAAGGACTGGATGCTCTTCGACGCTGGACCAATTGCCAAGGGGCTTTTCCCAGATGCAACTCCGTCGACTGCTCACGGCCATGCCGATACCTTGCAGCTCCTCTATTTCAGTGGCGACGATCAGGTCCTCGAGGACAGTGGGATTCCGTTTTATAACGGGGATCCAGAATGGATTCGTCACTTCCGTTCGCAAGCAGCCCACAATACGGTTGAAATCAGCGGCGCTGAATTGGTCCGTTCCGAGGGACGTTTAGCTTGGTCGCGTGAGGTAGCTCGACCGCTAATAACAGCAGATTTATCAAATGATGTTTGGATGTGCAGCGGCACTCTGGAGTGGCCAGAAGTTACTCACCAACGATGCATTCTTGGAAAGCCGGGTACTGGCATTTGGGTAGCAGATCTCTTGAAAACAGATACACCAAGAGCCTGCTCTTGGTACTGGCAACTTCCGTCGGGAGCAAATGAGAACAATGACTCAACAGCAACCCTAGCTCAATGGGGCGCCATCGTAATTGAAAGATGGTCTAGTTCGCCATCTGCCTCGACGATATTTGACTTAGCAGAATCGATGCGGCCAGAAGCTTGGCGTTGCCCCGGATACGGTCTGCAAGAACCCGGAACTCGACTGCAAATCCAACAGGAGGTCGAAGGGATTCATCTTTCTTTGACTTTCATCGGGAAGTGTCATCGTGAGGAACTTTCGGTTGCGATCAATGGCCTTGTGGCCGGGCCCGAAATGGCTCCTGAGAGGCTGTTAACCTCTTGGACGCACGGTGATTGCAACTGGCAAACTTTCGTGCACTAGCCCCAATTAAATCCTGATTATCCAATGCGAATACTTGTAATCAGTGCGACCTTCCCTTCACCTGTTGATCCCAACAGAGGTGTATTTGTTAAGGAAAGAATCAAGGCACTTTCCGAGCTAGACCAGTTTAAAGTTAAGGTAATAGCTCCCGTGCCGTGGTTTCCGCCAATTCCGATATTTAAGTCGTGGCATAAGTGGTCTCAAGTTCCAACGCAGGCCGAAATCGAAGGCTTGGAGGTACATTACCCGCGCTACCTTCTTCCCCCGAAAATTGGCGGATACTTCCACAGCGAATTGATGTACCGCAGTGTTCTTCCACTGGCCAAGAAACTACGAAAAGACTTTGATTTTGACCTAATCGATTCACATTTTGTCTACCCAAGTGGAGTAGTGGCTGCCAAGCTGGCAGCACATTTTGCCAAGCCCGTTACCATGACAGGCCGCGGCGAGGACATGCTCAGCTTTCCGAATCACCCGGTTGTAGGAGATCGGATTCGCTGGGCATTATCCCGGAGTTCAAAATGCATAGGGGTGAGCCGCGAAATCGCTGACGCAATGCTTGCCAATCGAGCGGCTCCCGAAAAAACAACGGTATTGGCAAATGGAATTGATTCGAGCAAGTTCCAGTTGCTATCTCAGTCCGAATGTCGGGCGCGCTTGAAGCTTCCAGCAGACCGTAAAATCATCTTGTCGGTTGGTGAAATGATTCCGCGCAAGGGATTCGAGCTTCTACTGGAGGCATTGCCTTCGGTCATAGCAAAATATCCTGATGTTCTGCTTGTAATTGTTGGAAGGGCGGGAAGGTTCGGAAGAGACAACACTAGTGCATTGCAAACCAAAATTGAAGAACTAGCCTTACAGAACCACGTCCTGCTTCCCGGTCCATGTCCTCACGACGAGTTAGTACTGTGGTTTAATTCCGCAGATCTATTTGGGCTTATGTCCGCCAGCGAAGGCTCACCCAACGTTCTACTCGAAGCACTCGCTTCCGGTACGCCCTCCATGGCTACCCCTGTCGGTGGGATACCGGATGAATTGGCGGATAACCAGCTGGGGATCCTCCTCCCAGAACGCAGTAGTGAGGCCGCAAGTGTCGGAATATGCGAGGGCCTGGGTCGCAATTGGGATCGCGTTTACATCTCTGAAAAAATGAAAGAGCGAACATGGACTAGTGTCGCGCAGCGGTTTGCACAGTTACTAGAGGAGGCAAAGGACTAATCCAGAGGCCCGGCACTGAGATGAGTATAGCTATGACTAATCCAATGGATGCTTTTCCGAGTGAACCTCTCGCAACAGGGGAAGGTCCCCCGGTAATCCTGTTCGGACATGGTCGAAGTGGCACTTCGATTATTGCTGCACTAATGCGACAGCATTTAGGAATCGCCTTCGGCACCGAAAGCCAATTCATCCTCAGATTCCTAAGCAGTCTCGATAACTATGGAGACTTGAGCGACGACCGCAATTTGCGTTCGTTGATTCGCTCTATTCTCGCCGAGCGTTGGTTTAAAAGAAGCCGCAAATTTGGCGACTTCAACGTCACAGAAGAGCAGGTCTTTCAGGCGATCGAAGAACGCAGTTATTCAGGACTTCTCCGAGCCATTTTTTCGACTTTTGCGAAACATCTCAAGATGGATCGCTGGGGTGACAAGACACCTGGTTACATACACGATATGGCCTCAATCCATAACCTGTTCCCCGAAGCTCAATTCGTCTACGTCGTGCGGGATGGGAGGGATGTCGCTCTTTCACTAAAGCACATTCATTTCGGTCCGAAAAATATGTTCTCGGCAGCTCATGACTGGCGTGAGGTAATGCGAGCTGGCGATGATTTCGCCGCAAGCCTCAGCGATAAGCAGTTGTTCTATATCCGTTACGAAGACTTCCTTGATGAACCAGTTGAAGTTTTCATGAACTTAGCAAGCTTCCTTGACGTTGACGCTGAGCCTGGCACATTGCGGGCCAGCTTGACAGACGAGATGCTTCCTAACATCAAACTTGGAAATAGCAATAAATGGGTTAATCAATACTCATCGTCCCAACGCAAAGTCTATGATTCCATAGCATTCAGTGAGTTGGAAAAACATGGGTACGAAACGAGTGTGGCCGAAGCTGGCAAGGAAAGCGGCTGGCTAACACACACGTACTGGAAAGCATTGAGCGAATTAGGAAAGTGGCGTTTCACCGACTATTGGAAAGACAATCTCCACAAGGTGAGAACGCGTTTGCGACGTTAGTTTGCAAGCCAAAAGATCAACTCTATTTCTGATTTCCTGCAATCAGGCGACAAAGGAAAAATCACTATGCGTATTGCGGTAGTTGGCATGGGATACGTGGGCTGTGTTACGGCGACGTGCCTCGCTCGCGATGGAAACGAAGTCATTGGAATCGATGTCGATTCCAAGAAAGTGAATTCCATCAATTCGGGGATTTCACCAGTTTTTGAACCTGGATTGGAAGAACTGTTAAAACAGCAAGTTGCTTCCGGTAGCTTGAGAGCGACTACAGACATCGCGGTTGCCGTAGAGGAGTCCGATGTTGCTTTGATTGCGGTGGGCACTCCTTCCTCAGCTGACGGCAGCGTTAACTTTGACGTTGTCAAGCGGGTCACGGCCAGCATTGGGAGTTGTCTGCGTTCGCTCGAGCGGCCTTACACGGTGGTTGTTAGATCCACTCTGTTGCCAGGCGTGCTAGAAGAGGTCCTTGAACCAGTGCTAGCAGAAGAATCGGGTCTTGTTGTGGGCCGAGACGTATTCCTTTGCAATAATCCAGAATTCCTGCGTGAGACGACTGCGATCAAGGACTACGATAATCCACCGTTTGTACTAGTTGGTGCAAATGACGACACGGCGGCCGAAACTGCGTTGCAGTTGTATGCAAATCTTGACTGCGAAAAGATAGTCACGACTACCCGTGAAGCGTCGATGGTGAAGTACACGGGCAACGCCTATCATGCTTTAAAGATCGCCTTTGCCAATGAGATTGGCGCACTTTCGAAATCTTTTGGGGCAGACGGCCAACGAGTGATGGAAGTAGCTTGCCGCGATACGCAACTCAACGTATCGAAAGCGTATCTCCGCCCTGGTTTTGCTTTCGGCGGTTCTTGCCTTCCCAAAGACGTGAGAGCTCTTTCGCGCTATGCTGAACAAGAAGCTCAACAATGCAATTTACTTCGCTCCATATTGCCTTCGAATGATTCGCATTTGGAACGTGCACTGAGACTCATTCAGCAATCCGGAACAAGAAAGATTGGCTTGGTTGGACTAAGTTTCAAGGCTGGTACGGACGATCTGCGAGAGAGCCCGCAGGTTCGGCTCGCAGAATCACTACTGGGGCAAGGGTACGAGATCAAGATTTTTGACCCCGACGTGCGTGTTACGGAATTGGTGGGTTCGAATTTGCACTATATCGACGAGCATCTCCCGCACCTCGCCCGACTCTTATGCAATGATGCGCCAGAAATTCTCGACCACGCTGAACTCCTAATTGTCGCAACTTCAACGGTCGACAGATTAGCCGGCTGGCAGGAATACGAGGGACATATTCTCGACCTGCGCAAGGACTTGGTTGCACCACAGCTCGAAACGGCAGAAGCTAGTTAGCTCATGGCAGAAAACGTAAACTCGGGCGTACTCTACATTTCGTGGGCAGAGTCGTGCAGTCGTAGCGACCACACGGCCCGCGGGCTAGGTGGTGAGTCGCGCATGATTTACCTCGGCTGGTTGGGAAGTCATCCTGCAACGATTCTGTTCAAGTACTTTGGCCAGTTTTGTATGACCTGTTGGGTGCTTTTGCGAACACGGCCGAAAGCCGTATTCATTATGTCGCCTCCAATATTCGCAGTTCTCCCAGCCTTTCTGTATTGGATTGCCACAAGGCGCCCATTCGTACTTGATTGTCACACGGCCGCATTTAGCCATCCCAGGTGGAAACGTTTTCAATGGCTGCAGCGATTCCTGGAACGGCGCGCTGCCACCAACATCGTTCACAATGAAGGTCTAGCTGAACTTGTAAGCAGCCATGGAGGCCATACCACGTTGGTCAAAGACGTTCCTATCATTTATGGTGAGGGCGAAAACTACCCCACCGCAGATGGCCCCTCAATCGCCGCTGTCTGCTCTTTCAACCCTGATGAGCCCATTGGAGAGATTTTTGCCGCAGCGAGACTGCTACCTGACGTCAACTTTTACATCACAGGAAACGCGAAGAATCTCGACGCAGGGCTTGTCGATCAGCGCTCAAGAAACTTGCATTTGACCGGTTTTATTTCAGACGAGGAATATGGTGACCTCATTTCGAACGCGGATTTGGTCATGTCGCTGACCACTCGCGACCACACCATGCTTCGCGGTGCTTGGGAAGCAATCTACCAGTCCACTCCTGTAGTCGTCTCAGATTGGCCCTGCCTCAGGGCTGCCTTTACCGAAGGTGCTTTGTTCGTTGACAATTCGGCCGAAGGTATCGCAGCAGCAATTCAAAGAGGTCTATCCGATACGAGCTACCGAGAGGGGGCCAGCCGTGGACGCGTTAAACGCATCGAAAAATGGGCATACACGAGAGACAAGTTGCTGTCGGCTGTAGATTTACAATATGACTTTCCAGATTCAACCAAGTGATTGACACTGTTTTACAAATCGTCTTTTGGCTTTCTGCCATTTGCTTCCTAACGCCCTTCGCAATTTATCCGTCTACACTTTTCTTGCTGTCGCGATTGCGAAAGGAACGGCGTGGCGGAGAAGCGAAACCGGGATTGACCCTAGTAATTAGCGCGTACAACGAGAAAGACTTCATCCGCCAAAAGATTGAGAATGCACTCGCGTTGGAGTATCCGCGAGGACATCTCGAAGTGATGGTGATCTCGGATGCCTCGGATGATGGAACTGATGACATTGTGCGAGAGTATCAGGATCGAAGTGTACGACTCTGCCGCCAAGAAGAACGAGATGGGAAGTCTGCAGGACTCAGCAAATTCTGTCCCGAAGCGAAAGGCGAGATTCTAGTCTTCACTGATGCCAACTCCATGTTTCGCCCCGATGCAATGAAGCATCTCTTGCGACATTTTGATGATCCCAATGTCGGTTACTCGGTTGGCCGGCAACTTTACGAGAATCTTGAGCAGAGTGCATCGGCCCAGTCTGAAAACATCTATTGGAACGTCGAGTTGTACATGAAGGCCTGGGAGAGCAGACTTAGCTCCGTGGTTGGCGCTGATGGAGCCATTTACGCGCTTCGCAAAGAACTGTTCGAACCACTTGCAGCGGAAGACATCAACGACTTTTACTTGCCCCTGAAAGTAGTCGCCAAGGGCTACCGCGGTGTATACGACTGGCAAGCGGTTTGCTTCGAAGATGCAGCCCCAAGTTTTCAAGGTGAGTTCCGGCGAAAATACCGGATTGTGAATCGTAGCTTGAAAGCCGTCACCAAAGTACCCAGCGCATTGAACCCTTTTAGAGTTGGCTGGTTCGCCTACCAATTGCTGGCTCACAAAGTACTACGTTGGCTTTCGCCATTCTTTATGGCAATCCTCTTGGTGACTTCTGGTTGGTTAGCGATGCAAGGTTGGCTGCTGTATCAGCTCGCATTCGGAGTTCAATGTCTCGGGTATCTTTGCGCTGCAATGCATATCATCCCAGGAATTCGCAATCTCAAACCAATCTACGTCGCTTATTACTTCTTCCTGGTGAATTGCGCTGCTGCGTACGGCGTCGGCTTGCTTCTCTGTGGTCGGACCATCGGGGTGTGGAAGCCACAACGATGATCTTGGCATGGCTGTTTTGGATTGCATTGGCCCTAATTTTCTATGCATACGTTGGCTACCCCTTTCTATGCCTGTTGATCGGCAAGCCTTCAGATGCAAGTCTTTCATCAAAAATGGAAGACTCAGATTTGCCGACGGTTAGCGTACTGATTCCCGCACACAACGAAGCCTCCGTTATCAGGGCAAAGATTGAAAACTTTCAGAGGCTGGATTACCCACAAGACAAGCTCGAACTGATTATTGCCGATGATGGCAGTGGAGACGGCATCAGCGCCAGAGTTGAACCCTTCATTGATGAGCACATCAAGCTGATCCGGTCGGAAGAAAGGACTGGTAAGGCAGCCACAATGAACCGCTTAGTGGAAGCATCGGAGCATGATCTGATGCTTTTCTCCGACGCAAACGTGATACTGCAAGAAAACGCGCTGCGCGAACTTGTTTCTTCTGCCATGCAACCCAATGCAGGAGCCGTCACAGGTGAAGTAAGGTTGATTGATAGTGGCAAAGAATTTCGACATGGAGAGCTCTTGTACTATTGGATGGAGCGAAGAATCCAAGTTGCGGAGTCGCGTCTTGGCAGTGTGATGGGCGTTGATGGAGGGATGTATTTGCTGCACCGCGAGCTATATCAAATACTGCCAGAGGACATGATCTTGGACGATTTCGCGGTATCCATGAATGTCCTACGCGTTCGGAAGAGAGTCCTATACAGCAGCGCAGCAAAGGCTACGGAGAGTGGTACTCCCACGGGAAAACAGGAATTCTCAAGGCGGGTCAGAATTGCTGCAGGAGCGGTGCAGCTATTGTTTCGCGCTGGCTATCCTCGGCTTTCTCAGCCTGTACTGATGGGCCAGTATATTTCACACAAGCTCCTACGCTGGTGTTCGCCTCTTTTGTTTCTCACCCTATTCGCTTCGTCACTAAGCCTCATTTCAGGCCCTGTCTATCTCGCTGCCGCGGCCATTCAACTCTCTTTCCTACTGCTCCTGCTCCTTACTTTTGCTTCTCGTACCGTCAGAGAGTCCCAACCTGGATCCGTCGTCTACTATTTTGGCTTGAGCCAAATCGGAATTATTTTTGGACTATGCAAAGGTTTGTTCAACATGCAGCCGCCTCAGTGGGAGAAAGCGAGTCGACCTGATTCGGAAGGTACTCCAGAGGCATGATTCGTCTTGGCGGAACGATCGGCTATCAAGTGTTGCGACTAATGTTCCCGCGTAAGCCTGCAGCCTCCACGCAAACTGGTAGAGCCGATCATCTCGTTAGCTACCACGATAGACTCCAATCCCTTCTGAGTGAGGAAGAACTCGAGAGCCTAAAATCGTCTTCCGTCGCTGACTTTGGCTGCGGAACAGGTGAAGGAGTGATTGAGCTCGCCGAAAGTGGATTTCATTCCTTGGTCGGTATCGACATTCGTGAAAGTGTTCTACAAATAGGGCGAAAGCATGCAGAAGACAGAGGCTTAAGTTCGCGTTGTCGATTCGTGAAAAACTTAGAGAATGGTTCGGCTGATGCTATTCTATCAATCGATGCTTTCGAACACTTTGAAGACCCTGGAACCATTCTTGAGTGCATGTCTCAGATGCTAGCCCATGACGGCAAAGTCATCGCTTCCTTTGGACCGACTTGGTATCATCCCCGCGGCGGACATCTTTTTTCCATGTTCCCTTGGGCACATTTAGTTTTCTCGGAAAAAGCGCTTTGCCGCTGGCGACGCGATTTCAAAGAAGACGATGCGCATAGGTTCAACGAGGTCGACGGCGGACTAAACGGAATGACGATTGCTGGATTCGAAAAGTGCGTTGCGGAGAGCCCTTTTCGCATTGAGAAAATCAAGCTACGCCCTATCCATCCGATCCGAGCATTCCACAATCGTTTCACTCGAGAATTTCTAACATCAATCGTCGAATGCATACTGGTCAAAAAAAAATGACCGAAGTCCCGAAACAAATTGTTGTCACCGTAGACACCGAGGAAGAGGGGCTCTGGGGTGGCAACTACCCCGTACGGAATTGCTCGACCAAAAATCTTCGCGGCCTACAACGCTTTCAAGCCACCTGCGACGAGCTCGAAGCTCCACCAACCTACCTCATTGATGCTGCTGTTCTAACTGACGAGCAAGCCGTTTCAGACTTGAAGAGATGGCAGAACGCCAAATTGTGCGAGGTAGGAGCTCACTGTCACCCATGGTGTAATCCGCCCATCGTCTCGGAGACCTGCTCCTCAGTAGAGTCTTATTTATGCAACCATCCAGCTGAGGTTCAACGCGACAAGCTAGCTTGGCTGACACAACGAATTGCCGATTCCCTTGAGCAAGCACCGACAGCCTATCGCGCTGGTCGTTACGGCTTCAGTAGCACATCAGCCGAGATACTCGAAGATCTTGGCTATGCTGTAGATTCAAGCGTGATACCTTTGCACGACTATCGACAGGACGGTGGACCTGACTTCTTCGAACAACCACGCCTGCCGTTTCGGTATTTCGATTGTGGACGAAATCTTGTCGAGCTGCCAGTCACCACAGGATTTACGCGAAGGGGGTTGGGGTTGCGGGCCAAGTTATGGAGACAGCTCCGAAGCAAGCCTTGGACTTACATCCGAGCTGCTGGCATTGCTGACCGCCTTGGCATTGCCCGGCGCGTCAAATTGAGTCCCGAAGGTACTCAGCTTCACGATCTCATCAGTCTTGTGGACGCCTGTCACGCAGATGGTCTATCGACACTCGTTTTGATGCTGCATAGTAGCTCGCTTATTCCTGGCGTTTCGCCCTACGCCAAAGATTCGGCAGCTCTTGACAATCTGTATTCGCGATTAGTTGAAATCGTTCGATACGCCAAAATTCAATACCAGTATCAGCCGGCTCTTTTGACAGCTGCTGCTAGAGCAATTGCACCCAACCTCACTCAGGCCCACACCTAGAACTAAGAAAGATTCCAAATGCCCGACGAGCTCAAGACGATCGTCCAGATAAGCCACAGCGCTGGGGAAGAGATAATGGAAGTTTACAGGGCAGACGACTTGGGTGTGGACTACAAGGAAGATGATTCACCGCTGACTCTGGCCGATCGTCGGGCGCATGAACTGATTGTCGCCGAACTATCGCATCAGTTTCCCGATATCCCGATTCTGTCCGAAGAAGGAGAAGCAGCTGACTTTGAGACAAGAAAGAGTTGGGGAGAGTACTGGATCGTCGATCCGTTAGATGGAACGAAAGAATTCATCAATCGCAATGGGGAATTCACTGTCAACATCGCACTCGTCAAAGATCGCCGTCCAGTGCTAGGAGTCGTCCATGCACCAGCCATCTCGAAGACCTACTATGGAGAAGCTGATCAGGGGGCGTTTGTGAAAGATGGTGAGGGTGCAGTCAAAAAAATTGCCGTCAATAACAACAAGAGCGACCGGATAGCGGTTCGTAGCAAATCTCACGCATCGGAAGCAGAAGAAGCCGTACTTTCTCAATACGGTGCAAAGGATTGTATATCCGTTGGCAGCTCATTGAAATTCTGCTTGGTAGCCGAAGGCAAAGCTGACATCTATTACCGCCATGGCCCCACCATGGAATGGGACGTTGCTGCTGGGCAAGCAGTTGTTCAAGCCGCTGGAGGACAGGTACTTGATCAGCAAGGGCCTGCACCATTCTTGCTAACAAAAGAGAACCTTCTCAATGGAAGCTTCCTTTGCTTGGGACAATCGTCCAACTAACCACATTCCCCACAGCCTCAAATTGAACGCCTAAGTCAGTTATGGCCCTAGAACTAGCAATCTCGCAGCAAGAGGTATTGGATTTCGCTCGTTGGAGCGGAGATAGAAATCCGATTCACGTTGACCAGGAAGCTGCGAAGAAGTCGGCATTCGGCGGAACGATTATCCATGGGGCGTTATCGACGATTGAGGCTATTCGGGTCGGCAACAATTTGCCCGAAGCAAACTTTCTAAGTGAACTCGACATCGAGTTCCGTAGTGAGCTTCGCCCAGGTGGAACTTATGCGCTCACCGAGAGTTCAACCGATAGTTCGTTCAATATATGTTTTGGTGCCCCAGAACAGCCGCAGCTGCTTATTGCGGCAACACGATCGGCAGTACCATCTTCTACAAGTGCCGAAACGACTGTCGGTTGGATAGCTGCCGCTAGAGAGAGCGGTGCGCCAAGCTCAGGTGCTGACGATCCAGTCGACTGGCAGCCTTCTCAGTTCCGAGAAGGTCGTGAAAGCTACGGTATTCACCTCTTCGATACTCATGTTGCAGCATCAGACTCTTCGCTGACAACGACTCAGGAGCAAGTCCTTGCACTTTGCAGTTTCATCGTTGGGATGAAAGTGCCGGGACTGTCTTCTCTATTTACGAAGCTACGGATCGAGTTTGGATCAGTTGCAGCCCAGACCGAATTCTCCGATCGTTTGGCGTATCGCCTCGTGCCGCAAAGCTATGACCCGCACTTTCGTATTCTTGAAACTCGCCTGGAGATTGCAACCCTCGACGGCCAGCCTGTCGCCAACGCGACGATGCAGAGCTATGTTCGTTTTCGGCAGTCAACTGCGGAGCCGAGTACTTATTCGGGACATGTATCGCAGGACTTCTCTGAAAAAGTGGCACTCGTTTGCGGAGCGAGCCGAGGACTTGGCGCTGAGATAGCCGCTGCATTAGGTGCAGCGAAATGCCACGTTTACCTAGCTTGCAGGAACCCGAACGAGGCGGTCCAAGCACTCGCCGAAAGCATACAAGAGCACGGTGGTAATGCTGAAATCCTTGCAGGTGATGTCGGGAACGCTCAGTGGTGCTCGGACACCAAGGAAATGCTCCATGAAAAACACGGCAAGCTCGACTACCTGGTTCTCAATGCCTGCGCTCCACCTATTCCAGCTGAATTGCAATCCAATACAGCTGCCGCCTCCATCGAGTACATCGCGCAGAACATAGCCCTCGCGCAAACACCACTTATTACCTTCCTGCCATTGATCGCATCCAGCGAAGGCAACGTGGTCGGAATTTCATCTTCTTTTGTTAAAGAAACACCGGCTGGATTCTCCGACTACATCTCAGTGAAAAACGCTTTGGAGGCCTCACTCAAAACGGCTGCTCAAGAGCATCGGGCGACAAAGTTTATCATAGCTCGTCCTCCCAAGCTTCAGACGACCTGGAATGACACTCCGACTAGTGCCATGGGGGCCATTCCAACACAAGCTGCTGCATTGCGTATCGTTCAAAGCATCGGTACAGCCAGCTATTCCAACTTAGAGACTATCGATGAATTCCCAGAGGACGCTCCGCAGGCAAGAATCCAGCTTGGAGACCCTGATTTAGAGATCGTACTTTGCAGCAGTTTTACCATCGATCCCTTCACAGACTGTTTTAAAGATTGGTCAAACGAACTCGATGCAAACTTAGCTGTTGCGCAAACACCCTACGCGCAGATTCTCCAGCAAGCACTAGATCCAAGTAGTCAGCTTTCAACCAGCAAAAATGGCTCCGTCATTCTCTTACGTGTGTCTGATTGGTTACGAGAGATGCCAGCTGAACAGCTGGAGCCAGGCAACCTTGCCAATTGGCTCGATGAGACAACCCAAGAACACATCCACGCGCTGAAGACTCACCGTTCCCATGCCGCTTCTCCAACACTGCTGCTTTTATGCCCTTCGTCTTCGACCGAAGAACTCACTTCTTCCCAGATACAGCAAGTCGAGAACGAGCTTCATGGTGAGCTCCTGGATGTACCCGGGCTGCAGATTCAAATCGCAAGTAAACAACACAAACTTTATGCAGTAGACGAAGATGGCATCTTTGACGCACTTCGTGAAGACATTGCTCACATCCCCTTTCAAAATGCGTATTACTTCTTCTTGAGTACGCTTATAGTCAGACACTTTCATCGGCGGCTTGCTGCACCGATAAAAGTCGTTGTGCTGGATTGCGACAATACACTGTGGACGGGAGTCGTAGGCGAAGTCGGACCTGAAGGCCTACAGTTTTCCAGCGTTCAACATCGGCTCCATCAGCGACTCACTGAGCTCGCCGGGTGTGGGGTTCTGATCTGCCTGTGCTCGAAAAATGAAGAAGCCGACGTTTGGTCTGCCTTCGAAGCCCGAGAGGATTTTGGACTAGACCGTCAGACAATTGTGGCGGCAGCAATAAACTGGCTGCCGAAAAGTCAAAACATTCGGCAGCTAGCAGCAGATCTAAATCTAGGGTTGGATAGTTTTGTCTTCCTGGATGACAATCCAGTGGAATGCGCTGAGGTCCGCAGCGGCTGCCCTGAAGTTCTAACTCTCCAATGGCCACAGGATGAAACGGACGCCGGGAATCTCTTTGACCACCTTTGGGAACTCGACCCGCACGCTAGCACGGCCGAAGACAAGAAACGTACCCAGCGGTACAAAGAAGAATTTCAGCGGCAACAATCGCGACAGTCCGCTGGAAGCTTCCAAGAATTCATTGATTCGCTTGAGTTGGACACCGATCTGCGTGAACTTAGCGAGGAGGACTTGCCGCGTGCATCGCAATTGACGATGCGGACCAACCAGTTCAATTTCACCACGATTCGTCGCACTGAGGCAGAGCTCAAAGAGCTGATGCATGACGAGGCCTTCGCTTGCTACACGATGCGTGTTAGCGACCGCTTTGGAGACTATGGTCTCGTCGGATTCATGATCGGACGCGTCGATTCTGATGCACTAGAGGTCGATACATTCTTACTCAGCTGCCGCGTACTCGGTCGGGGTGTCGAACATCGCATGGCATCTGAATTGGGCAAATTCGCTAAAGAGCAAAGTCTTGCCCTTGTTCGTTGGAAGCATAGTCCGACTGAGCGAAATACGCCTGCTCGGATGTTCTTAGGCAAGATCTGCAGCGAAGAACTCCCCTGTTCGACGAAAACTCTCATTCGAGAGATTGCCGCAGAAAATCTTTCTGAATTCAAGCTGCAGGTTGAAATAGAACCTTCTAAGTCAGATGCTCCAACTGAATCGAAAGAGCCAGTTGCAACCAAGAAGTCGGAATCGCGAGAGCAAGGTCCCTCTCCGCGCGAACGAGAGCAACAAATAGCTCACATTCGGGCGCGGCTGGCCAGTTATAGCGACATGCTTGCCTACTGCGGAGACGAGGGCTACGCAGGGACTGGGGTTGCGATACCCGAAGCAGAGGATCGGGAGCAAGTCGAGCAGATTGTAGTTTCAGCGTTCGCGGAAAAGCTAAAACTCACTCCTGAGGTAATCCAAAAGAAGGATCGCCTCGACGCCCTTGGATGTGACTCACTTCGCATCGTTGAGATCACGATTCAACTGACAAAACGATTTGCGTGGCTCCCCAAGACACTGTTGTTCGAGCACAGAAGTATCTCGGACATTATTGAACAAATAGCAAACCTTTCTAGCCAGACTTCCAGCGGTCACGCTCCAACTGTCAGAGCAACGCAAGCAGACGCGACAACGGACATTGCGATTGTCGGCATCGATGTCCATTGCGCTGCAGGCGACTCGACGCAGCAGCTCTGGGACCTGCTGGCAGAAGGCGACAGTGCAATTCGCCAAGTACCGGGAACGCGTGAGAGTTTCGTCGGTTCTCTTAAAGACGACCGCCCTCATTTTGCTGGGCTCATCGATGATGCGGCAGAGTTCGATGCTGAGTTCTTTGGTATTTCGCCGCGAGAAGCGGAGTATCTCGATCCACAACTGCGTTTGCTCGTTCAATCTGGTTGGCGGGCCTTGGAAGACGCTGGTGCTAGTGGATTAGAATTCGATGCGAGCGTCGGTGTTTTCGTTGGAGTCATGTATTCAGGTTACGCCCGTTTTGCGAATGCGATTGCCACTCAAACAGGAGGAGTCTATCGGTGTTGGGAAGGCTTTAGCCTCGCCAACCGGCTTTCACAGATCATAGGAGCGTCTGGACCTAGTCTATCCATTGACACCGCTTGTTCTTCTTCTGCCACCGCCCTTCACTACGCCTGCAATTCGTTGCGCCGCGGAGACTGCAAGGTTGCTCTAGTGGGCGGTGTAAATCTTATCATCGACCCGAACCGTCTCGCTCAACTGGGGCGACTTGGAATTCTTTCACCAAGCGGAACTTGCGTCCCGTTTGGTGACAACGCTGACGGAACGGTACTTGGCGAAGGCGCAGTTACACTTGCAATTCGATCTTTGAGCGATGCGATCGAGCGCGGTGATCGAATCTATTCGGTAATTAAAGGCACCGGAATCAGTTCTGGTGCCGGATCAGTTGGATTTACCGCACCCAATCCCGTAGCTCAATCGGTTGCTGCCCGAGCTGCTCTAGAAGATGCGGCTGTCGATCCCAGAACCATCTCTTACATCGAGACTCACGGAACTGGTACCGAACTCGGCGACCCGATCGAAGTGCGCGGGCTTGAGATGGCGTACTGTGATGCGGCTCTCCAGGATAGCGACCTCAAAATTCAACCTGATTGTGCAATCGGATCGATAAAACCCAATGTCGGACACTTGGAGGCAGGCGCTGGTCTGATGGGTGTTGCCAAGGCGGCGTTGCAACTGCACCAGAAGACGCTCGTTCCAAGTATTACATCGCCAGCGCCGAATCCGCAGATTCCGTTCAGCCAATTGCCATTTCGCGTCCAGTCAGAGACCAGTCCCTGGGAGAAACTTGCTGCAACTCGATCGGGAGCAGTGGTCGATACCCCTCGCCGAGCAGGCGTAAACTCATTTGGAGTTGGCGGTACTAACGTGCATGTCATCTTGGAAGAAGCTCCCAACATTGCGGCTGAGCGAGACACTTCCAATGAGCAATTCACCGAGGAGAGATCCTCGCATGTGGTCGCCCTTTCCTCCAACACAGAATCGGGTCTCGCGCGACAGGAAGAAGCCTGGACACAGTTTCTCGCCGCCGATGAAACGCATGCGGCAAACAGCTGCTTCAGTGCAAACATTGGGCGCAATCACCATAGCCTGCGAGGATGTGTAGTTGCAGACTATTCAGCTGGCTCGCTGCAACTCACTCCTATTCGGCAGTCAACCAAAGAATCCGATCAGGCCAACGAATTTCCACAGCTCGGCTTTTTGTTCACTGGACAGGGAGCTCAATATCCAACGATGCTGGGCAATCTCTACACCACGAACTCGGTATTTCGTCAGGCATTTGATCGCTGTGCAAAGCCTTTAGCAGAGCTGCTTCCGAAGCCAATTGAAAGTGTCATTTTCTCAGGTGCGCTCGATGATCGCGAACATGAGATCCATCAGACAGGATTCACTCAACCCGCCCTTTTCACCATTCAATATTCGCTATTCGAACTCTGGTCTTCTTGGGGCGTTCGGCCAGACGTCTCTATGGGACACAGCATTGGTGAAGTAGCCGCCTATTGCACTGCCGGTGGATGCTCTTTGGAAGATGCTCTCAGACTAGTAGCTGCGCGTGGGCAGTTGATGCAAGCACTTCCATCCGGGGGTGCCATGTGCTCGCTAGCTTGTACGCGTGAGCAAGCAGAATCCGCGATTGCTGAGCTGAGAACGAAGGTTTCGATCGCGGCAATTAATGGCCCCAAACAAACGGTCGTTTCAGGCGCCCAGATGCAGGTCGAAAGGCTCGCTGAGCATTTTCAGAAGAAAGAAGTAAAGACGACGACTCTGTCAGTATCCCATGCTTTTCATTCAGACCTGATGGATCCAATGCTGGATGACTTCGCAAAAGTATTGGACCGACTCGACTTGGGTACTCCAACGCAAAAGATCATTAGTTCCGCAACGGGCAAAGAAGTTGAGGAAGAGATGTCATCGCCGGAGTATTGGCTCCAGCAAGCACGTAATCCTGTCCTTTTTCTCGATGCTATGGAAACAATCGACGCACTTGGAATCAACCAGTTCGTCGAGATCGGCCCGCACCCTGTGATGCTCGCTATGGGCAGAGGTTGCCTGCCTGACTCTATCGCCGGGTGGTTACCAAGCGCCCGCCGGGGCCAGAAAGACTGGTCAATCATCTCCGAAAGCGTCGGTCGCCTTTATGCATCGGGGGTCGACATTGACTGGAAGGAATACGACAAACCGTATCAACGACAGCGAGTTTCCGTGCCAGGCTATCGATTCGCGAAGCAGCGAGTTTGGATTGAAGAGCTAGAAGGATACTCCGGAGACTCAGCTCCACTCCCAGCGAAGGCGCGCCAGGCGAACAAGTGCTACGAAATAGAGTGGATTGAAAAAGCAACGTCGGCGGTAGCTGACGCTCTAGAGGAATTGAGTTGGCTGATACTTGCCAACAATGCTCCGACTCTTAACCGATTAGAAGGCCTACTTGCTTCGCAATCGATTCGAGCGAGATTCGCTCTGATAGAGACAGATGATCACAATATCCAGCAGAATTCGTCAAAGTACGCTGTTTGCAACTCACAAAAACAGCTCGATGAGCTAGTTGCTGAAGGTTTTGACCGAATCGTTTTTGCGTCTTTGTCCAGGGAAGAACTTTCGGTTGCAGAAAGCAATATCCAAGCCGTCAAAGCTGCGACACAGCTCGTGCAGTCCATTATCGTCTCGGAGAGTAAAGCGAAGCTTTGGTTGCTGACTGAAAACGCAGTCCCCGCCTCCGGTACAACTCCAGATCCTCAATCTGCCAGTCTTTGGGGACTCTCGAGAGTAGGAGTGTTAGAACACAGCGACTGGTGGGGCGGGATCGTTGATGTCGAAGACCTTCCCCAGCAGATAGGTTCCTGCATCCAGGAGATTCGATTCCCGTCCAATGAAGACCAGATCGCACTCCGAGCGGCTACACGGTTTGTACCGCGACTTGTAGAGAAAGAGCTTGCCCCGAACCCAGGCGACTGGCTGCAGGACCTGGACCTCGCCGAAGGCAGTATTCTGATCACAGGAGGACTCGGAGGTTTGGGACTGAGAATAGCCCAGTGGCTTTCGGACTTGGGAGCCCAAAGTCTGGTCCTTGCGAGCAGATCGGGGCAGCCATCAGAAACGGCGAAGAAGTTCATCTCGAGCATCGAGGAATCAGGCACCACAGTCGACATTGTTGCCGCTGATGTGAGCACCGCATCCGGTGTAGACCTTTGTGTATCGACAGCTAGTGAATCGATTGTCGCCGTCTTTCACGCTGCTGGCATCGACAAGGTTCAAACACTCGCCGAATCCACCCCGGAGGATATCGAATCAATACTCTCGGCGAAAGTTCGAGGCGCACAGCTTCTCAGTGACAAATGCGATGCTGACAAACTGAAGCTTGTTGTTTACTTCTCTTCAATCTCTGCAATCTGGGGCTCGATTCACCGAGCTTCTTACGCCGCGGCCAATTCTTTCCTCGACGCTCTTGCTCACGCTCAGAATAGTCCTGGACTGCGGGCGATTAGCCTCAACTTTGGTCCGTGGGCCGGCGGAGGGATGGCAGACGACGCATCACTTGCTGAACTAGAACGCATCGGAAACTTCGGCTTAGATCCACACGACACGCTCGACACAATGTCTCAGCTGATTCATGCCGCCGCATCCCAGACTGTCATTGCAGATGTCGATTGGAATCAGTTTCGCCCCATCTTCGAATCGCGACGCCCCAAGCCCTTGCTTGAAAAACTTGGTGGGACGACGCCTAATCAGCATGCGGCCAAGTCAAGCAGCAATGCCGAATGGGTTGAGCTACTTAGATCGCAAGCAGTTGAATTGCGAAGTCAGATTCTGGAGGATGCGATTCGCGGCGAGGTGGCAAGGCTCCTACGTATTTCTGATCCGAGCGGAATCGATACTTCCAAAAGCCTGTTTGATATTGGCTTGGATTCGTTGACTTCGGCCGAGTTGACAACTCGACTGCGAGCCCTGGCAGGAATCTCAGGCACAAGCAAACTACTCCGAAATCCTTCGATACATGGAATTGCCGAGGCAATCCTACCTCAAATCCAGCTCGACAGAGAGGCAACGGCGCCCGCCAACGAAACCTCGGCATGGGGCTCCACTCTAGAATCCGTCGACGCTTTAGAACGCAAGAGAGTTCTGAGCGATTTACTGTGCAAAGAACTTGGGGAGATGCTTCGCAAGCCTACGGATGAACATACATCCCAAACCGCCCCTGCCGACCTAGGACTTGATTCTTTAGGCTCCGTTGAGTTCGCCAATCGGGTTCGGGATCAGTTAGGACTCACAAAGGCTCCAAGAGTCTTGGAGTACCCTCATCTTGATGCATTAGCTGACGCCCTGGCTGGCGAAATACCTGAACCGGAAGTTTCAGAAATCATCGGGTATAAGAGTGATATTGAGCAGAAGCTGTTCGAGTTTGTCCAAAGGGCTTGGCCACACCGCAGAAAAGACTGGATAGAACCTCGATGGAAATGGATGTATTTGGAGTCAGCGAAGCGAATCAACTCTGAGCCGCGAGTCTGGCTGTACAGAGACGAAGAAGAAATCGTCGGCCACCATGGAGCTCAATTCGTCCGATTCAAGATGGGCGACCAAGAAGTTTCCACGGCGTGGTTTGTCGAAACGATGGTACAAGAATCGCATCGATCTCATGGCGTTGGAACTCGGCTGGTCATGCAGTCGCTGGAAGACATGCCACTAAACTTGTCCCTTGGTCAGTCTGCTGAGATGCGCGCGATTTTGGAGAAACTCGGCTGGCACAATGTTGCGCCCTTGCAAACCTACATGTACCCGATTCATCCGGGTCGGGTTCTCAAAGGAAAGCTTCCTGGTGTTCTGACTCCAGTCGCCTCCGCATGGCTGAAGCTGCGCTCCAATGCAAGACGATGGATGCAAGCGAATACCAGCCCTTCTGGGACCGTTTCGGAAGTAGTGGAATTTGACGAGAAACATGACCAACTTTGGGAAAGGGTCGCTTCCTGCTACGGCAACGCAACTGTGCGTGATGCGTCTTTCTTGAACTGGAAATACATTGAACAACCAGGGCAAGAGTACCGCTGCATTGATATCACTGTAGACGGCAAACTCATCGCTACTGCAGCTTTGCTGTTTGCAGAACCGGATAGAGCATATGGCTATCGAAGGGCTTATCTTGTCGACCTAGTTACCTCGACGGACCTCTCGACTTGTCATGTAGCGATTCAGACTGTTCTAGCCTATTGCCGAGACAAAGAAGCTCATGCGGTCGTGATGCATATTATCAATACGCCCATCCAACAAGCACTTGAGAACTGCGGATTTCTTCGGCGCGAACCGACAAGACACCTCCTTGTCGCAACCGGCAAGGAAAAGAACGCAGACTTATTAGAACCAGATAGATGGCTCGTTACTCAAGGCGATTCTGACATTGATCGCCCCTGGTAGAAACTTGCCAAAATGAGCACCTCAAGTCGTGCCTATGGTGACTCAATGCAGCGATTGAATGCAGCGATTGGGCCTGCCACTCATGTTAGTGCCTACGTGAAGTAGCAAGCGAAAGTGCTCCTTGACGCAAATCAATCGACAGCAAATGAGCGCCTCGACGTGCGAGAATTGGATTGTGAATACCTGTGCTTTTCAGGCCATAAACTTGGTGGCCCAGATGCCGCTGGAGTGCCGTTTGCGAAACGAGAATTGCTGGAACAACTCAGGCCTCAACTGCTCGGTGGCTGTATGGTGATAGCGAATCGAACATTGAGCTCGCAGAACTACCAATGCGTTTAGATGCAGGTACGCCTGCCTTTGAGGGAGTCACTGGATTGGCCGCAACTTGTAAATTCGTGGACGAGATCGGAAAGGATGAAATTCACAAGCATGAGCAAGAGCTTAGTTTTGCACTCTTCGAGAGCTTAGCCGACGTTCCCAAAGTAAATTCAATTGGCGACCAGGATGACAGGACATCTATTGTTTCTTTTCGCGTCGAAGGCATGGAAGCACACTCTGTAGCACGCATTCTCACCAACCGCGGCAACCTCTGCCTTCGTAGTGGCTTCCACTGCGCTGAGCTGGCACATCACAATCTTGGTCAGCGCCCCACGGTGCGAGCTAGCTTCGGAATGTACAATACGCTGCAAGGAGTTGAGCTGCTCGTAGCCACTCTGCGCGACGTTTCTTCGGACCTCTTTTAGACACCATGATGGATTCGAAGGACAGACTGCGGATTCTCTACCACCACCGTACTTTGGCTGACGGGGCTGAGGGAATCCATATCCGCGAAATGGTCGCGGCTTTCCGAGAACTCGGACATGAAGTGCTCGTCGTCTCACCGGTCGGAGAATCACAAGAAACGAAGCCTGTAAGTGGCCAAGCCAAGCAACCAGGCTTCCTTCATCGAGTGAAACATTGGGTGCCAAGGATTGGGTATGAATTGGCAGAGCTTGGCTACAACGTCCTCGCTATCCGTCGCCTTCGAAAAGCCATTGACGAATTTAAGCCTGACTTGATTTACGATCGCTACAACACTTTTTGTGATGCCGCCTTACGAGCCGCAAAACAGTCAGGGACTCCAATTTTTTTGGAGGTCAACTCGCCGATGGCTTACGAGCGAAGTAACCACGACCGTGGGCTTGTGTTCTCCGACATGGCTTCGACACGCGAAGGAACACTATGCCGTGAGTCCAACCATGTTTTCGCGGTTTCTACTCCGCTTAGAGATTATCTGGTGGCAGAATACCAAGTCGAGTCGAACAAAATCTCGGTATTGCCCAACGGAGCCAACCCAGACACCTTCACCTGCAAATCGAGAATCGAAACTGATTCGAGAAACCTAAGGGAACAACTAGGCATTGCTGACGGACACAGAGTGGTCGGCTTTACGGGGATCCTCAGAGAGTGGCATGACGTCGAAATGCTCTGCCGCGCCTTTTCCAAACTGAACACAAATTCAGTACATCTTTTGCTTGTTGGAGATGGCCCCAGCGAATCCAACATTAAAGCGCTTGTGAAGCGGCTGAATATTCAGGACAGGGTTACGATCACGGGCCGTGTTTCCCACCATCAAGTCGCCAATTATGTGGGGTTAATGGATGTTGCGGTCAGCCCAAAGGCTACTTTCTATGCGAGCCCGATGAAGATCCTGGAGTATATGGCGATGGGAGTTGCCGTGATCGCTCCTGATATGCCCAATATTCGCGACCTGCTAGAGGACGAAGTGAGCGGCCTGCTTTTCACTCCAGCGAATGAAGCAGAACTTCGGATTTGCCTTGAGAAATGCCTTGATGATGACTTGCTTTGTATTCGGCTTGGTGAAAACGCACGGAAACTAGTGGAAACTAGGCGAAATTGGATTTGCAACGCCGAAGAGATTCTAAGAAAGTTGAATCAAATCGAAGTAGGCAGAGACACGGCCAATCACTGAACAAATGACCAGTAATAAAATTTCCAGGCATCTGCCAAATAACAGCCCAAATAATTGTAGAATCTGTTTCGTTCAAGTACGCTAAGATCTTCCGTCGAATCATTCTGTAGCGACTCAATGAACCACCCAATCACAATTCGCGGCTTTCTCTTCTTGCTCTTCGTAGCAAGCAGTGGGAATATTGCGTTTGCAGGGGTGGGGCTTTTGGGTTGGGAAGCCTGCGAGAACACGTCTTCAGGTATGCAGATTCCGGCTGATGATCCTATCCCAGTGATTCAGCAGGACAACGATTTAACCGTCGTTTCGTCGTCGCCCCAGGTCCAATCCAGCGTGTCGGCGATCTATTCGACTGTAAACAAATTGGAAATAAACGAAGCATCTAACCCTCATGTTGCATCCGAGGATTGCTATTTCGTCAAACCTATTCCGATAGAGCTGCTCAAGATTCCAATCATCAGTCCCATGGATTGACCTTTTGATTTATTAGCTCTTATTTGGAATTTAAAGAGATGAAATTTTATAAGTTGGCTGCTTTGCTAGCCATTTTCACATTGCCTACTTCTGCTCAAGCTGGGGCTCTGGAAAGTATTTTTCAGGACGAAATCGTCAAGCTTGAAGACGTTGACTACGAAGTCGCTTTAGATGGCGGTGACGGGACGCTGGATGTTGGAGACCACTTACTGGCAATTATCGAATTCGAAGGAACTCGATTGGCCGCGTCCAATAACCTCGTTTTTTCAGCAGACCCTACCACTGACGCAATCACCGCGGTTTCGCTCGTGACAGTGACTGGTGTTACGACTGAGGCTGGTGGATCGATTGCAAACTATGTTCTGACGGGTGCAGATGCCGCAACCTGGTCGACTCACACTGGTATCACAGCCGTCGATGGCACAGCGTTGATTGCCTATTTGGACCCTGCTTCTGACCCGGGCGAGCACATCACAAACAGCACGGTCGCGGCTGGTGTTGCGTCCGCCACTGAAGGTGACGAGCTCTTCCGGTTCGGGGTTGATGCATCTGTAGGATTTAGTGGCACTGCGACTGACTTCGCCGGCGGAACGAATGACGCGACGAACGCCAACAACCTCGATGCACTGAACTTCTTCGGAGGTTTCGATGTTATCAGCCAAACAGCTCTGACCTCGAGTATAACTTTTGTCAAGCACAACTTTCTAGGCTTGACTGGATCGTCTGACCTTCAGCTACAGGGGGCACTTGAGAGCCAAGGTGGAGCTGGCGGATTCGACTTCGTCACTGACAGCGATGTTTACTTCTACGCCGTCCCAGAGCCTTCCAGCCTGCTGGCATTTGCGGGCGTGTTTGGTTTAGGCCTAATGCGACGTCGCCGAAGCTAAGCTTCGTGTGAGAACTGAAAACGATACAAAACCCTTCAGGTCTTCTGAGGGGTTTTTTTCTGCGCAAAACTCACTCCGAAGCGGGCGAGCTTGTATTCCATAACTTCTTCAGAGCGCAACGGGAGACTTGGGCCCCAAGGCGCTCCGCTTCTAAGGAATATGTGAGATTGGCCTTTTGGAACCCCGAATAGCAGTTGGGCGAAAGGCACGCCGCGCGGAATCAATAGGAACCAATTCCGTTCGGTTGTTTGGGGAATCGCTGAAATGATTTCGTCAGCTGTCCATGCAGCGAACATAGAGTCGTGAAACTGCTGAAGAAAGCTCTCAAGACCCCGCTGCTCGTAATCAGCTCCCAGAACGCTGACATATCTTTTTGTTATGCTCTCGGTACGTAGCCGGACAAGGTCCATTAGAAAAACTAGACCATCCTCCTGCGTCACTCGATCCATCTCCGCTAAGGCTTCTGAAACATGCTCTATCGTTGGCATGTGGTGTGCCGCGTCCACCATCGTAGTCAGATCGAACTGTGAGTCTTCAAACGGCAGATCTGTTGCATCGCCACTAACGAAGCTTGCCCCTTGAAAGCCTTGTTCACGTGCATTCTTCGTCGCCGTAGCAACCATGGGTTCAGATAGATCCAAGCCAGTGAGACCGTCCAACCTCAAATGATTCAACATCGATAGGGACATATGCCCTGGCCCACACGCGACATCAAGAGCATTCCCGCCACTCGACTTTTGACGCGCACGATAAACGGACTCGACACCAATCGCGTAGTTGATTGCAAGTTTCGTGGCCATCACTTGGTCGTATTGTGCGACGGCATCTCCACCATCCGTAACGACAAGCTCTTCCGGTTCAGGTGTTCGATACAAAAGTTGCCGCCCGACGTTCTGCTGGAAGAGCAACGGAGCGAGTTGAAGGAAGGGAAGCATCGCGTATCCTCATCTGATTTTGATAGCGGCTGAAATGGAGTGGTGCGATGCTAATTCGCAACCCCATTCCGCGCACAAATACGTTTCAAAACGAACTGCTTGATTTGCTGGAGTGGACCTCGATTCCCCCACCTCAACTTGCCTTTCTTTAGCTTGACGTCGCGGCTGTCAAACTGTTGGTAGTAGGGCGCCGACCGGAGATTTCCTTCGCCGCTGAGAATCTTAACGACCTCTGAAGCAGCTACACCGCTGGCAAGCTGGCAAGCAAGACCAACGGATGGAGCCGCACCAGAATTCAGGTCGACCTTCGACAGATCCATGTATTTGCTTTGCGTCGCCTGGGGTGTCAAACCAACGGCAAAGGAAACGAGTTGATCCACTTTTGTCTTCTTCGAAGCCATCGCAAAGTACTCTTCGAAGCTCATGCCGTTTGGATCAAAGGTCATCCACGCAGTGCTAAAACCGATTGGCCCTGCAGTGATGGCCCATATCCCACGGCGTCTTGCCTCAGCAAACAGGAGTCGGCGAGCATCGATCGAGAAGAAGTCCACGCTATCCACGAGGACGTCTACGCCATCTAAGAACCGATGTACATTCTCAGGCGTGACAAAGCTCTTTAGCACATTGAGCCGCACCTCAGGATTCACTTGCTGAACAATTCGCGACATCGTATCTGCTTTTTGATCGCCGACTGTCTGGATAGAGGCGCCGTATTGCCTATTAAAGTTCGCGACCCCAAACTCGTCGGCATCCGCAATAGTGAAGGCGCCGACTCCCAGCCGTGCAAGTGTCATCAGATGGACCCCGCCGACGCCGCCCATGCCTGGTATTGCCACGCGGCAGCGTCGTAGCTTTTCTTGTAACTCTTCTGAGATCAACCCTGAGTTCCGCTTGAACGCTTCTTTGTAAGTCCAAGTTTCACCACCGGTCAGCGACTTGTGACCTCGCGCACTCGGCGTCTCATAGGTGACTGATTCGCGAAAGTCACGACGCAGCGATCGCACGTGCGGAGTTCGTTTCGGGTATCCAATCCGGAATGCCATCAAGAGAGTACGCCCGCCCAAAGGCAGTTGCCTTTTCGCACTGGCGCGAACCCGCCCCACGAGTGTTGAGGCTGCCTCTGGCAATTCCTTGTTCGACAGAACCATTGGAAGACTGGCGAGCGGTTGGAGGCTCAGCCCCAACTTCGTTGCGGTTAGCCATAGTCGTTGAAAGGCCCTGCCTCCCTCGAACATCGCTTGCTGATCGCTAGAATCTAATGAGAGCAGTCCAATCGCTGCGCTTTGTCTAACGACCTGAACGCCAGGCAGAGTCATTGCCTTCGCAAGCCCCAATCGATTCAAAACTCCCGCGACACTCCAGCTTTTTATCGCTCTTAAGAACCATCGGCCACCCTGTGGTAGTCCTAGCGTACGGTAGTCTAATCCGTCTCGCGTGCAAGCTACGTCCGGCAAATTGAGCCGCAGTTGCGAATGAAGCTCTTCATGACAATCGCGACACATGAACCGGATTTTATCCGACTCACCAATTAGATTTGCGAAACTCGCAAGTTGGGATCGATCCTCGATCCAGTCAAGCTTTACGCCCTGAGTAACACACTTGCTGAGTTCGGCACTTTCATTTCCTGCGAGGGGCTGGATCGAATAGGAGTTTCGGTTCGTTTCTCGATCGTAAATCCAATTTGCTAGCCCCTCGTGTTCGATCAACTCGGCATTTTCCCAAGTCAGCTCAGCTATACGATCGCATTCCTGTTCTGGCGTTGATGCCCCCAACGGGCTCAGATTCACTCTTGTTCGATACCCACGTGCAGCGGCTTGC
Organism: Aureliella sp.; assembly: GCA_963691875.1. Classification (GTDB taxonomy): domain Bacteria; phylum Planctomycetota; class Planctomycetia; order Pirellulales; family Pirellulaceae; genus Aureliella. The sequence continues at coordinate 4,462,164 of OY829846.1, read as the reverse complement.
TGAACAATATTTTCAACAGCACATCCAAGTGCCATCAGATCAAACATTCGATTGAAGTCAGAACTCAGTTGGCGCTCTTGGTCATGCAGTACCGTCAACCGAGAGGTTTCAGCTTCGAATTTCCAAGGCTGATTATTGTCTGCTGAAGGAGCAGCGCAAGCTACCTTAAGCATCTCGTCAAGCACTTCAAAATCGAGCTCACATCTACCGCCACCGGAGATTTGTTGGGCCGGCAACGAGAACCCTGTTGTTGCGATCGCTTGCTCTGCTGAAATCACCAGCTCGTACCTTTTGCTGTCTGATTCACACGAATGGACTCACCTCAAAACTAGCTCACACCTCTCGAGAGCAGTCGTTGACGAATTCATTTGCGCAAGCCAGTAGCGAGAATCTGACGATTGCAACGATTGTATGGTTCATAGGTATGGAACAGATCTGCTGGCCGAACTGGTCCAAAACAAGCGAACTCGATAAGTGCCCCTGTAAATGAAGACACAGCTACGGTTTCATCTACCACCTCAATGGAAGACGAGACACAGGATGACATCTTCAATCCATCTGGAGTTGCAAGACCGGGAAATCCTCGGGGAAATCGCGCGTGGCGGAATGGTAGTCGTATATAAAGCACGACAAAGAAGTCTCGATAGATTGGTCGCAATAAAGATGATCCTTGCTGGTAGCCTTACTTCTGAGAAGCAGTTTGAGCGTTTCAACGCGCGGCTCGAGCGGCAGCAAAGCTAGATTACCCGAGCATTGTCGAGGTACACCATGTCGACGAGGCTGATGGTCAACACTTTTTTGATGGCTTTCATAGACGGCAGATCGCTCGCTGACGGGTTGGCGGGAAACATGCCATTGCGTCCGACGCTGGCTACAAAATTCCACTCGCGATCACCCGGGCAGTGGACTACGCACATAGCAAAGGTGTGGTGCTTCGCGACGTGAAGCCCGCCAACGGTTTGATTTCTGCTGATGTTTCACTCAAACTCGTCAACTTCCGATTGGTATACATCGTCACAAATGAAGCCATTACCGCCACACGCGTGATGCTAGGCGCCTATGGCTGCATGCCCCCTAAGCAAGCGACTGGTTCACCAGATGAGGTGGGAGTCGAAACTAATATCTACACAATCGGTACAGTACTCTACACAATGGTGACCGGACGGCCCTCACTCCGAGACCGCAACGTGGTCAATCTCCTCATCTCGGTCAGGCAGCAACTTCCAGTGCCACCAGGGCGACTTACACCAGAGATTGACCAGGACATCGAGACAACATGTCTCAAATGCCTTGAAAAATCGCCAGCTGACCGCTTCGAATCTGCGGGGTAATAGACGAGACCAATGCTCAGTTTCATGTTCTCGCTCTGGGCAGAAATGATTAAGATGTTAGCTGAACAGCAGTCTCACAACTTCGACCCGTTGAGTGCTTTGCTGATGGCGCTTGCTCTGTTCGGTCGCTTCTCTTTTCAATCGCAATTTACACGCACTTCTCACAGCGCAAGCTTTAGAAACGTTCTGCTCCGACTCACACAATGAGCCCACATCGCAATGGAGGATAACACCAGGCTTATACGCTGCAGTCTGCTCGGCTTTGCTTTTCTGGCGACTGTCTTCGTTGTTTACGCCTCACTGGTGCCGTTGAGGTACAGGGAGTTTCCATGGGAAGAAGCGGTCTCGAGGTGGCAGCAGATTCCATGGCTAAACCTGACGATTGGGAATCGAGCGGACTGGGTAGCGAATGGCTTGATCATGCTGCCGCCTGGCTTCTTTGCTGCCGGTGCAATAGGCTTTCGCAGAAAGTCGTCGATCTGGCTATGGACCGCCGCACCTTTGATTGTGACTGCCTTGTCAGCCATTGTTGTCGGAATCGAGTTGGTCCAAGTCTACTTCCCACCGCGAGTCGTTTCGCAGAACGACATCTTTGCTGGACTGATCGGATCGCTGGGCGGCGTAGTGCTGTGGCTCTCGCTCGGCCATCGGCTAGCCCAGGGATTAGAACGTTTTTTCGAACACGACCCTGGTCTGGAACGATGGTTTTGGATGGCCCAAGCGTCATTAGTCGCACTCTGCCTGTACAGCCTGCTACCACTCGATGTCATTCTTAACTGGAGCGAGGTTCAAGCAAAATCGCAGAACGGCGGATTTTCGTTCATGCCTTTTCAGGACTTCCCAGCAGAACTCAAGCCACAACTTAAATGGCTTGCATCGCTGATCGTTCCCGGACTGCGAATCGTGCCATTTGCAATGGTAGCTTCGATTTGCCGGTGCTCAGGCTATGCATTGCGACACGGAATCGTGGCGGCCGTTATAGTTGAGGCACTGAAGCTACCGATATACAGCCGTGAGTTTGCAACAACCGATATCATCGCTTCGATCTTAGGTGTCATCGTCGCAACACGATTGGCACCGCTTGTGTCTCGTTTTCTAGCTTTCGACAGAAGTATCTTTTGGCTGTTCGGAATCTTCGCTTGGTGTGGCGTGATGGCAATCGCTTTTTTGTCGCGGTTTGATCACGTAATTACGGAACCTGCATTGCTTCGAGAACGCGCCATTGACATCTTTACTGTTCCATTTGCAAGAGCTCACCGTTCCAGTGAGTTCGCCGCTGGGGTAAACATTTTGTTGAAGTGGATTGCGTTCGGAACGCTCGCATTTCTAATTTGCGGATGGAGATCCCGAAGGAAACCTTCATCTGAATCCCCGAAACTCAAGAATGCACCTTGGGGAACCTTGTTTTTTGGCGGTGCGGCAATGGGATTAGGCGTCGAACTGGGCCAAGTCTTCCTTTCTCCTTTGGTTCCAGATGCAACAGACTGGATAACCTACTCGTTGGGGATGCTGATTGGTACTATCGCGTTTCGACTTCTTATGCCGAGCCAAGCGAAGTTGAAGGGCCAACTTGAGAAGCTCATAATATCTAATCAATCAAGCTTCACCCAAAAATCCGTATCGAGTGAATCTGAAACATAAAGCGTGCCTGGCAGGCCATACAACGCGGTAGCAGAATTCAAATCTAGCGTCGAAACGATCGACTATCATATGCCCAAGACGAAACCTCGTCAGCGACTGAATACACCTAATCGTGCAATGGGGGGAGCTCTCCTTTTGCTGAGTCTTTGGTTCGCATTCGGTCACGTTGCACAGCCTATGACGCTCATTGCCACTACTGTTGCCGCAGCCTTTCTTTCGTGGAAATTACCACGTTTCTGGTTGTTGGCGACGCCAATCGCGTTTGTGGCTGGCGACTTTTATCTCGACACGGGTGAGTTGCTGGTTCAAGAAAGAGAAATACTCATAGTTGCGATGATCGGTGGGAGACTTCTATACCGAGACTGCGAATACTGGGCTCCGAGCGTCTCTTTTGTGTGTTGGCTGCCGTTTCTCGGCCTGCTCATCATCAATGGCGTTCGCGGATTCGTGGTGTTGCCAGGAGCTCTAACCGGAGATGCACTTAGCACCTACGCTTCACATCAAAATCCTTTGCGAATAACTCTCGCGTATACAGTCGGTACACTCTTGTTTCCGCTGGCCTTTCGCGCGTTCTCCGGAGATCAAGAGTCACGTAGCGAAAACTGGAGAGCTCTTTCTCGCGGAATGCAGATCGGAGCGGCTTGGGTCTGTCTCACCTCGATTTTTGATCGTGCTGTGTCAGTTGGCCTGCTCGATTTTGACGTTGTGCTACGCGTTAGCGGACCGTTTCATAGTATGCACATCGGAGGGCAACATATTGATGCCTACTGGGCTCTGGCCATTCCGTTTGTGTTCCAATTTCAGTCGAAACAATCATTTGAGACATACCTAGCTTGGATTCTGCAGATCACCAGCATCTATACAGTCTTCGTCACCATGTCTCGCGCGATCATTGCCTTTACATTTGCGAGCGTTATCGCACTCGCCGTCCTAAGAATCTTTGTTTTCAACAAACAATCAGAAACGGCCACCTCAATTGGTCGAGTTGAGCCGAAGTTTCCGCGTATCGGAATTGCCATGCTCATAGTCTTCTTCGGAGTGCTTCTTTGGATTGCTGGATCTGCCTTGCCTGGAAGATTTGATCGCATAGGGTTTGATTTTGAAACTAGGACAAAGCATCTTCAAAAGATAAAGGAGTTAGCGTACGAGAAAATCCTCTTCGGCTATGGTCTCGGAACGTACCCGAGTGTTTTTCGAGCAAGCATCGATCGACCTCAGACTCCGATAGGTTTGGTGGAATCAGATCAAGGTATTGCGGTTCGCCTGCACAGCCAAGAGAAGACTTACTTAGAGCAACGGCTGGATGCTAGCAGGCCTCTTCCCTGGACTATTGAGGTTCATTACTTAGGCGATATTGAACCTAGCATATCGATTTGCCATAAGAGCCTACTGCAATCCTATGACTGTGTTAGCCCTGAAAAGGTTGGCCCTAAGTCGAGCCGCAAGTATGTGCTTCAGCAGCTGCCAAACGACGTGATCAATTCAGAAACCAGCCCTGAGTGGCGCAAGTATTGCCGTATCACGATCGGTATCAGTGCCTCGTCACGAAAACTAAGATACTTGGATATCGAGGAAATCTCGATTCGGGATGCGAGTGGCAAGCCGGTTCTCAAAAACGGAGATTTCTCGCAAGGGAGCAAGCACTGGTTCTTCTCCAGCGACGACCACTTGGTTTACCATGCAAAGAACCTGTGGTCCCACATCGCCATCGAGATGGGTATGCTTGGAGTGCTTGCTTTGGCAATTCCAATTGTATTGCTGAGCGAACGATTACGGCGATTGGCAGCTAGGCAACGGTGTAGTTTTTCGTTGACCATCATCACGAGCATAATTGGTTTCTTGGCGATCGGCCTTTTTGGCACCATGTTGAATACGAGCTGGACCATTGAACTTTTCTGTTTGCTTATTGGGGTGGGAGAGGGACTGACTCATTCCCGAGGGACAGGCAGAGGAGACTCCAGATGACCGTCCCTCTCCGGGCACAGCCCACGCGTAGAGGCGTAGAGGGAAGTACCCGACTATCCCTCGAGAACTGCTAAGCGCTAGAGAGAATGAGTAATTCGTTGTCGTCTTCTAACTGAAAGCTAGAACTCGACAATAAAACTACGGAATGCCACGGACGATGCTAGGGCCGATGATACGGGTGAGGCAAACAGGTAATTTCTGCCAGATCTGAACAAGACGCTGTTTCCCATCCGAATCGGGACGCATATCTCCTGGCGAGCCTTTTCGCACGTAGTACTGCCAGTGCGCGGGCTCTGGTTTGGCGCCCCACTGAGCTTTGAATTTGTAGGTTCCAGCACCTTCGCTGCTACGCCCGAAATCGAAAGTATGGCTTCCGCGTTCAATGGCTCGAGCCAACATGTTACGATACATCCACATGTTCGCATTCGTGCGATTGTATTCTCGCAGGCTACTCGCGCTGGGTACTTCTGTGACTCCGCCAGCGTGCACCAGCAATCCAGCTGCAACTGCCCTGCCCTTCTGACGCACTAGGCAGATCTCTGCGTCGCCTTCAAAGCTGTTTAAGATGTTGAGAAATAGGTTCTGCGAAAACACTGGAGTGCCCAGGTCTCGCATATTGATCGCGAAGATCTCGTAGAACTCGGGAAGTAACTCTGCCCCTCCGACTTGCAACGACGATCCATACTCGTTGCTTTTCTTAACTTGGCTGCGTAGTTTCGATTTGAAACTACGATCCAGTTCTTCAGCACTTTCTGGCAGTGTAAGCCGCATGTGTTTCTTATCGGTACGGCTGAAGTTTAGCCTTGGGTGTTCGACTGGACGCTCATGACGTAGCTCCAGGTACTTCACGTTGTGCTGATCCGCTAAGTCACATGCTTCATCAATTAACTCTCGGGCTACATCTTCGTTACCTGCCCACACTCCACCGGTGTTTACGTAGGGCAAGCTGACGAGAAACCTGCCGAATAGCAGACTTTGGACAAGAGCAAGTGGCAACAGACCGTCAACTTCACCTAAAGCATTACGGTGCTCCAGTACGAATGTCCTGTGCAGCAAGCCGCGACCAATGGCCTCAACCCAGGCTTGCCGATGCGCGTTAAGTCGCGGGAGTAATTCGCACCCCTCTAACGGCTCGAGGCGATCTGAAACATTAACTGGAATGAGAGGGACCTTCAGCGTTTAGGGGCAAAACGGTTCACCTCTATTGAACTAAGCATGCACTAGAATTGCGAGTAGTCTGTCGCAGATCAGCCATCGGCTGCTGACAACCTCCTGATTGCCTTGCGCGCAACCCTTACATTCGCGCCAGTACGACCTGCAATGAAGTCAAGCTTGCTGCCCTTTGATTGACACGCCTGTTGGGCGACCAAAGCTTTGCTGTTCCATTTTATCGGATTGCCTCGCTGAAAATCCGTCAGTACATCGAGGCTAGGGTCGACCGCGTAACATTTCTAGCGAGGGCCAGCATGGCCGAACTCTTCTCGATAACTAAAGTCACGTTTGCGCTAGTTCTAGGCATCGTCGGCACCTTCGCATTCACGAGCAATTTGCCTAGCGATGCTATGAGCTTTCTTCATTCAACGCAGCCAGAAGCCGCCGAGACGCAACTTGTATTTGTTGCGGCAAAGCCGGCGCATGAGTTTTTCAGCAAGCCAGGATCAGAACGAAGGTTCCAGGGAATTGTACAGGCGACACGCATTTCCACGGTTGCTGCCCAAACACTCGGGCGCGCCGAGGAGGTCAAAATCGAGATTGGCCAGTTTGTCACTACCGGGCAAAACCTGGTTGAGCTAAACCGAACCGGTCTCCAGGCTAGCGTCGCTCAAGCTCGAGCTGAACTGTCTTCCGCAAAAGCACAACTCAAGAAATTGCAGGCGGGTCCGCGCAAGAGCGAGATCGCCCGTGCCTTAGCCCTTGTTCAAGAAGCTGAGGCAAATGTTGGCATGTGCCAGGCGGAGCATGATCGTGTCACGTCAGTTGAGCGCCCCGGAGTTATCTCGCCTCGCGATCTCGACAACGCTCGATTCGCACTCTCTGCCGCTGAGGCAACACTGAAGGCGGCAGCGTTTTCCCATCAGCTACTAATCGAAGGAACGCGTGACGAAGACATTCTCGCACAGCAGTCAGCCGTTTTGGCTGCAGAAGCAGTTCTGCAACGCTGCCAGGATGACCTGAATAATGCAACGATCAAAGCTCCGTTTGACGGATACGTTCAGTCTCGTTTGGTCGAAAAGGGCGAAGTCGTCCAACCAGGGCAACCTATTGTCGAACTCGTAGAAAATCAACTGCAGGTTCACATCGCTTTGCCGCCCCAAGTTGCCAACAAACTCGCGGCTGGTTCTGTGACGGCAAGCGTCAGAATCGATGATCAAGAAATCCCATCTCGACTTTTAGCACTCGCGCCGGCACTGAACGCGACGACTGGCACACGCTTGGCCAAGCTGAGCTTTGACCGAGTAGAGCTCAACATCGCTTCGGGCGAGTCCGTTGAGGTTAGTGTCCATGAGGCCAGTAATGGGACCAGCATATGGATACCAAGTGAAGCTTTGTCATCTCAACGGGGTGAATGGACGATTTTCGTTGCTCATCCCACACGAAGCACGGATGTTTTTCAGACCGAGACGATGCCAGTCAGAGTCTTGAAGACAGAAGACAACTTTTCGGAAATTGATGTAGAGCTGGAGCCAGAGCGTCTGGTCATCCACAAAGGATTGCATCGCATCGCCCCCAACCAGCTTGTACGTGTCCTTCAGAAGTCATCGGACCACAAGCTATGAATGCCCCATCGATGAAGCATGCAAACTCCGATAAACAAAACTCCTGGACAGCCGCTCCGGCCATCTGGTTCTTCCAAAACTCGCGAGCAGCTGTGTTAGCATTGGCGCTAACACTACTTGCGGGGCTTGTCGCTTTTTGGCAACTTCCTCAGACTGAAGATCCGCCGCTGACACAGCGGGCGGTTGCAATCACAACTCTCCTACCGGGTGCCAGCGCGAAACATGTCGAAGCCACAATCACTGAAAAGATTGAGGCCAGGCTGATTCAGATCCCCGAAGTAAAGCGTCTTCGGTCACAAAGTCGCCCGAGCGTTTCGCGAATCATCTTTGAAGTCGACGATCGGATTGCAGATCCGACACCCGTTTGGTCCGATATCGCGAATAAACTGCAAGAATGTGAAGCAGAACTACCCGCCGAAGCAACCAAGCCGCAGATTGATGACATTGAGGTTTCAGCCTACGCATGGATCGGTGCAATTGCATGCTCGCAAGACGCATCTCGTGACGCGGCTGAAATGCGCGAGCTGGCTCGCCAGCTGCGGGACCGAATCCGAGCCATTTCTGGCACGAAGAGCGTCGACCTATTCTGCGAACCCGAAGATGAAGTCGTCATTCACATCGATACTGCAAAAACTGCCGCGCTGGGAATCAGTGTAGCCGAAGTCGCGGCTAGTCTCTCCGCTGCCGATGCAAAGGAATCAGCCGGTCAGATTCGCGGTGAAAGCAGTGAGTTTGTCATGCAAATCGGGAGCCAATTTCGATCGGTCGAAGCCGTCGCTGAGAGCCCCATTCGTAGCGATAAGTTCGGGATACTCCGGCTGCGAGACATAGCGACCATCGAGCGAAAAGCCAAAGACCCCGCAGATACTTTGGCAATTGTGGATGGCTCGTCCGCAACCGTAATCGCAGCGAGGCTGGATGCGAGTCAACAAATTGCGCCTTGGACCGAAGCCGTCGAGCAAGTAAGCAGCGAGTTTGAAGGCGAACTAGCACTCGATTACTCACTGCAACGCCTACTGATTCAAGACCAGTATGTCTCGACGCGCATGTCGACGCTGCTCGGGAACCTGGCTTTGGGAACTGCGGCCGTCTGCTTCGTGACGCTCGTGCTGATGGGGTGGCATTCTGCGATGGTCGTGACGCTAGCGCTTCCACTTGTCGCGCTGATGGTTCTTTGCGGAATGCGAGCCCTTGACTTGCCTCTGCATCAAATGTCAGTTACTGGCTTGGTGCTGGCCTTAGGAATGCTTATCGACAACGCCATCATTGCAGTGGATGAAGTCGGTCAAGAACTCTGCCGCAATCGAAGTCGCGTTCGAGCCTTGGGCTACACGATACGTCGACTGGCTATTCCCTTGAGTGGCTCGACGCTGACCACAGCCCTAGCCTTTCTACCTTTGGCGACAATGCCAGGTCCAACCGGCGAGTTTGTCGGGACCATCGGTTCCATTGTAATACTGGCAATATCCAGCTCACTCATTGTCTCGCTCACATTGCTGCCAGCGATTGCAACCCGCCTGTTGCCTGTGAGAAAATCCCCTGACGCAGGGCAACGAAGTTCCTGGACGCATGGTCTCCAGATACCAGCTATCGCCAAACAGTATCGTCGCGTTGTTGGATTCCTTGTCCGCCACCCGCGAGTCGGAATAACTACTGGGCTTATCTTACCCATCGCTGGCTTCAGCTGTGCAACGCTTCTGAGCGAACAATTCTTTCCGCCCTCTGATCGAGACCAATTTCAGATCGAAGTCGAGCTGAGTGCCCGTTCTTCGATTGAAGAGTCACGTCGCACAACGGCTGGAATAGAAAAGCGACTTCGAGAGGAGCTTGAAACAGAACGAGTCTCGTGGTTCTTGGGAGCGAGTGCTCCCACTTTCTATTACAACTTGATTCCGCTGCGAGACAATACCCCCAGCTATGCGCAGGGCATCGTGCAATCAGCTGAACCAACAGTCAGCGACGAAAAACTGGCCCAGCTCCAGAAGCAGCTTGACCAAGAATTTCTAGGTGCACGCGTCACCATCAGACGATTCGAACAAGGTCCCCCACTGAATGCGCCAGTCGAAGTATTGCTCTACGGCCCAGATTTAGAAATGCTCACTCAAATTGGTCAGGACATACACCATCGACTAATGAGCCTTCCTGGTGTTCTAGCAGTTCGCTCAGACGCAAACGAAACTCGTCCCCAAGTAGAGATTTCCATTGATCCATTACGAGCCCGAGCTGCAGGGCTAAATGAGGATGCGATTGGTAAACAACTTTACTCGCAAATGGAAGGTCTGCCCGCAGGCTCGCTGCTCGAAGGAAAAGAAGAGATTCCGGTGCGTGTCACCGTGTCCAGCGAATTCAAATCCTCTCTTCCCAGTATTGAGAGCGCATCGCTCTTGCCAAGTGCTGCATATACTCGCGAAGCCAAACAGCACTCATCCTTAAAGATGACTCCTCTGATCTCGCTTGCAGATGTAGAAATCAAGCCTCAGATCGCTTCGATCACGCACCGCAACGCACTGCGGATGAATGAGATTCAAGTGTTTCTTAACTTGGGAGTACTCCCTGCAGACGTCGTCGCTGCTTTTGAGGAACAAGTTGCAGCAGATCCCTTGATGCTACCGGATGGCTACCACTTCGAATTTGGAGGCGAAGCTAGAGAGCGGAACGATGCGATAGGCATGCTGTTGCAGTACGTACCTTTTCTAGCACTCGCCATCGCAGCGGTTTTAGTCATCACACTTGGATCATATCGACTCGCTGCAGTTATTGCGGGAGTTGGCTTGTGTTCAATTGGCCTGGGCTGTGGGTCACTTTATCTATTCGGCTTCCCATTCGGCTTTGCGGCTATTGTCGGAACTGTCGGCTTGGTCGGTGTCGCAATTAACGATGCGATCGTAGTGTTGAGTGCATTGCGAACGGATCAAGCAGCGCTTCGTGGAGACCAAGAACGGATTGTCCAGATTGTCATGGAAGCCACTCGCCACGTATTGTGCACGACTTTCACGACCATGTTTGGCTTCCTGCCTCTTGTGATCGGCGGGGGTGGATTCTGGCCACCTTTGGCAATTGTGATTGGTGGTGGTATCTTGGGCGCGACACTGATGGCCGTGACTTTTGTTCCATCTGCATTCGCAGCATGGGCGAAATGCCAAGTGCAAGCATTGCCACTGAGTCACGCTGGAGCTTTACAGACTTGGCGAAACAACTTTGGCGAGACCTCATCCGAACTAGCAATGGAAGAGCGACTGTTGCATGAGGTCAATCAATTGAGCCAGGAAACCCAACATGCTACCGAATCGAACTCTACGAGCCTATGCAACGAGATGCCTCGGATACATCAACATCATTAGAAGATGAGTCAAAGAGATCAATCAGAAACGGCTCATTCGCCTCAAGATGGACTCGTAGACTCATCTGGCTGCTAACAGCATGGACTCTTTTTGTCGGGCTGCCCACTATCACTGTAGTGCGTGCGACGATGATGTGGCCGCTCTACGTTCATGACAATGATGCAGAAGGTGAATGTGCCTACGTCATGGCCGGTGGGAGTGCTTCTTACGAGCGATTGCGGGCGGCCAGTGATCTGTATCATTGGGATCGAATTGAGCGAATCTACATTTCTCACCAGACAGATTCTTCTGGTTACCACTTCGGGCTGAAACGTTCTATCTCAAGGGCCGAAAAAGCGCGCATGGTACTTCAGATGTGGGGAGTGCCCGACTCTGCCATTCTGACCGTACCCTTGGATGAATCCGCCCTTCTCAGCTCGTCGGGTGAAGCACATTCCTTCGCGGCGAACGTAAATGTCCAAGGCAGTATTATCGTTATCACTTCTGCCCCGCACACACGCCGTAGTCGATTGTGCTTTCAACGGGTACTTCCAGCTGCCGAGATCGCTATCTACTCGGCCTCAATGCCAGCTCACAGTGCAGAGCTTTCCTCCGCAATTTGGCTCGAGTACCTCAAGCTCGCGTTATACTATTTGCTGGCTTAACAGCGAGCAAATGCCAGATCTAATGTGGGATACCGGAGTAAGCACAAGGTTTTTCGTGGTCGAGCAGAGTCTTCGACCCAGCAGATGGCAACCATTACCCGCAATATATTGCTGACCCTCCAGCCGCTCGGTTCAAGCTCAGAGTGAATGTGGATCTTGCGTTGGTCGAATTGCTGAACCCTGAACGTGATAGGAATCCGTCCACTGTTGAGCAACCTCTGATAGAGACTCCGCAGGAATTGCCAGCTTCGATCGTCAAGTTTGTGGAAGTCCATCTACAGCAATGGATCACCGATAGCTCTAAAGTAGAGACTGGTGCAGACTCTGAGGCGGCGTCGCTGGACGATCTCAAGCTCGACCAACAGTTCTAGGTCGCTTCAAAACGGTGAAATTTAAGTTGATGGCTTCTCCTTCTCAAGAAGGGATAAACAATCTTTTGTTCACACGGCCTCTGACGCAAACTCAGGTTCAGCACTGAACAGTTGTGGTTCAGCGTTGATAACATAATTCTGGAAGTAGTTCACTTCTTCTTGCTGCATCTGACCGTTCGAGATGGAGTCTGGCTCAACTTTGTCATCGAAAAACAGGCTGTAACGTCTTGGCGTCTCGATACGTGCAACTTCGAATTCCAAGAACAGAGCTACCGCTGGAAGGTTGCCGACTACTGGATAATTGGTCAGGCCACCAACTTCCTTAAAGTTCAGCGTCTTGTAAAACTTCGTGTGACGTGGATGGACCATGATCACGAAACCGTCGATGGATTGCTGCACCGAATATTGGGCCATTAACCGTGTCAGATTGCAGAAGTTGTCAATAAACCTTCTGGGATCTCGCCGCCGATCAGCGAGGCAGCCGACCTCTGCTATTCTCTTACCTTTAGCGCGCAGAACATCCAGCTCTGCGCTATAGATCATGTCCATCGGCAGGCCATGTTCTGCTGTATCGGGTATCAATGAAACCGTGGCTACCACCTCATCCGCTAACTTGCTGATGAAGACGCGGCTTTCTAGCAGAAGCTGATACTTGGTCACACGATAATGCTGCCCCATGGCCTCCGACAGCCCTGCATTGCTGTAACAGCGATTGATCAGCGCGAAAGCTCCGCAGCGCTCGTCAAATGACTGAGCCATAGAAAGTTGCAGCGGGTTGTCTTTGTTACGGCGCATGTAATGGGGATTTCTCAGAGCTCACGAGCAGCAGAGAGATCGTTCAGGGAGAAAAGTGGGACAATTCTAGAAAAACGCTAGGTCATCCAAGACCCATCCGTTTCGAGACTTCGCTAAACCCTGTAGCGAGTGCCGCTAAGGAGTTGCAATTGACGGGGTTCTAGCGTTCATATGGGATATACGGCGCAACATGAGTCAGCCGGCCCCCTTGGCTGGGCGGGCGAATAGTGGAAAACGCCACTTTCTTGAGGCGACAACGCTTTTGGCCTGGCGTTCTATTTCCAGTGAATCTAGCAGTTCTCGAACTTCCTCAATTGAACAGCCTTCTTGAAGCGCTTCCACAATCATGCGTTGGCGGAGCTCAGGCGATTTCTCAACCTTAAGTGAGTTACTCAAACGCTCAAGAGATGAAACCATGCCAAAGTCACTTCGCAAAGAACAGGAGCCGTACCGTAGAACCCCCTAACGGTCGGATGAGAACATTAATCGGCACTAGACGATCTTCAGATTCCCTCTTGTAGTTTAGGACATACCAAAACAGATACAAACGTGGATTTTTGTATAAGAAGATCTCATAGTGAACAGTCTCACCCTTCCTGGGCAACAAGCTCAGCAGACTGGGCAACAATCTCAGCAAACTGGGCAGAATGTACGGGCATTCTTCGGTGCTCTCGCCAGGAATCCACTGACCGTTAGGAAGCTTTTTTGACCAACTTGTCTCGCCAACGACGTAGAAAAATTAAGAAATTGACGCGTTTTTGCCGCAATGCAGAATCATGACAGATTTGCTAGCGAAAATAGAGCTCTCAATCAAATACCATGATTCGCGTCGGACTTGCGTAGAGTAAAACAGTCGATGTTGCCACGAGATTCCCGCCCTCTCTAGCACGGGCGCCGAGAGCAACCCTTCGCAGCAGAGTTGGCGACACATCGAGCGAAGGGCCGCGCTGACCAGCAGATGCATCTAAACCCAAGCGGAAAACCAGCAACTCGCCGGACACTGGCCAGTAGACTTCATCCTCCGAAATCACGCCGCGCCCTAGTCCACGGGGGTCTGGCAGAGCATTCAGGATAGCAGTGGTTGATCCTCCCGGATATCGCGCTGCCACGCGACCAGTCCGGCGATCGAGCCAAGTTAAACGATCACCACTTACAACGAGATGTTCCTCAGAAACTCCAAGCAAGTGGATTGCGTCTGCCACTTGCTCACCGTCAGTGGACCAAACTAAACCGCCCTGAGAAACGTCCAAGGCAAATAGCTCAGGACAGTCTTGAGGCGCACAGTACAGCAGACCTTTGTGCAACAGGCATGGTGTGAGATCGCGGTAGCGAAATCGATCCGGTCGCGGGAAATCACTCGACTGCTCTGCTTGACGATACTGAGTGAGCCAAACGAGCTTACCATTGGTTGGATCAAGACATGCAATCGAGCCAAGATTCGTATTGTAGAACAGACGCCCGCCAGCAGCCGAAAGCAGCTGGTGAGAGATCAGATTGGCTCGCTCACCGCCAGCAGGCAACCCACTTGCGAGCACTTGGCTTTTCCAAGCGAACGCACCAGTATCACGGTAGTAAGCCACTACGAGTCGACGCAACCCGACGTTATCGCGTTCAACAACCGGGGCGATCAAGAGATCGCCAAACAGAATCGGTGGGCCATCAAATTCTGCATTGTTAAAGTTTGCCGTACTCAGGTGAAGCGGAAACCCAGGCAGCATACTTCCCTGGCGTTTCAGGTCGAGGCCCACAATATAGCTTACCGAGCCACCATCCAAAGCTCGTCTCCGATTCGCCCAACCAGTTACAGGTTCACCCATGCGTGCAAACAGTTGCCCATCGTCGATGCTAAGTGTGCCGCGCGGTGTACCAAGGAGTGGATAGCCCAAAGGCATATAGGCGCTTGGTGAAAGATGACTATCAAACAATGGTGTGCCCAAACGCGTGTCGGGCCAAGGCTCACCGCTCTCAAGATCGTAGGCTCGAATATCTGTGAGGGTATTAACAAACACCTTGCCATCAAATACCAAGGGATGATACGGCAAAGTACCTTTCGATGACTCACCGACCCTTGGCTTACTTGCAGGCGTTTGCTCCGTCGTCGCCATGTAAATGGGTGCGCTCTGAGACCAAAGCGGCCATGCGTCTACACGATACTGGCCCTTATATCGTCCGGCGCGATCATAACTCCCTGCAAAAGTCGCCACCGTCGAATCATCTTCCAATCGTGCCGTAGTCTGCTTCATTCCCTCAAGTACGCTTGCAGTAGCAGGATCCCTGGAATGAATCTCTAAACAATCGACCACAGCAGCCGCCCAATTTTGCCAGTCTCGAAGTGCGACGGTATTCGAATCCAACTGCCCAGCCAACACGATTCGTTGCAGTGCGGCGACAAGCCGAGACTGATGATTCGGGGTGACAATTTTCTGCTGTAACCATCCGGAAAACGCCTCAACTTCCTTTGGCTTTAACTTCGGGAAGACCACTGACCATGGCAGCGAGCCGTTGCTCCCATCCTGGATCTCAACTCGAAGCTCGGGGCACAGACGTTCAAGCTCCTGACAAGCTGCAATCGACCACCCACGCTCCAATAACAAATCGATCGCCTGCACTCGAAAGTCGTCCGCTCGGTGGGTTGCTACGTTCCGCTGAGCTAGCTCTAGTGCGGATTTGAGATCTTTTTTGCCAAGCATTTCTTGGTAGCCAATCTCGACTCTTTCTCTCCGTTGCTTTTGGAAGGAAACTCTTAGAGCAGGCCGCGCCGAAAACAGTTGCGTGAGCCGACGAGTCGCCCACTCGCGCGTAGGCTCATAACATTGTGTTACTATCGTGGCGGCCCTCTGCTGGCGCCCGCGCGGAACCAGCAGGTCAACTTCGGCCTCGATAAGGTTCTCGAGATCCCCAACTGCCTCCTCAAACTCCTCCGACGCAATTAACTCCTCGATCTGCTCTAGCAAGAGTTGCTGCGCCGGGCCAAGACTTGCCGGTGGAGCATCGCCGTTGAGATCGATCTCTACCTCGCGGCTCTCAGCATCGTTGCGGGAAGCAACGCTAGTGTCAGAATCCGTCAATGGCTGCGCCAACCCGAGCTCGGCATGAAAGACTGAGAACACTAACAGAATGACTACACGCACCAGAACGCAATCAGCCAAGCGACGAAAGCAACTAGATGAGTGTGACAAGTGGCGTAGCCTCGGGTGAAGATCAGAAACAAACTGCTCGCGTTGCGTTTGCCTAACTGCTAAGAACGCTCACGCACCTACAGTTGGCAAATAAATCTGATAGAGCATCAGGTAGACGATAACCCCTGTCACTGAGACATACAACCAAATGGGCCATGTCCATTTGGGTAAGCGTCTGTGTGCCTCGCGTTTTCCTTTGAGCCCAAGATATATCGATCCGACAGCTAAGAAGGGCACTGCCATCGCCAAGATAATATGACTAGCCAAGAGTGCGTAATAAAAATAGCGGGCCGCCAGGGGAGCTACATCGGTATCAGTGGGAAACGTCTTACTGCCGCCTTCGATGTTGAAGTGATAGGTCAGGTAGCATATCAAAAACAAAGCACTCGCTACCATCGCCGCTAACATGACATTCCGATGCGCGTTTTCCGCCTTGCGCTTGATCAACACGAAGCCAACCACGAGTAAAACAGTAGCTAGCGAATTGAGCGAAACATTGACGCGGGGCAACCATTCAATCACTTACTTGTTTCCTTCCGCTTCGGTAGATGCCTCAGTTTCACTTGCCAACGAACCTGCCTCCTACTCAGTTTCGACTTGCTTCTCCCAAGTTCCACCAGCAGCAATGATCTTGCTGATGTCATCCCGTAGTGTGTTCCACTGCTTCTCTTCCTCCCAATCATACATGCCAACAGGCTCACCATCCTTATCGAATAGAGCAAACTTGTTCGCGTGAAATTTCCGTCGCACTGGGAGCCTGAAGTACTCTACGCCGACACGTTTTATGTACTTCATCTCGCCTGTCAGAAAGAGCCACTGCTCAGGATCGGCGTCAAAGTCGTTGGCATAGTCGACCAAAACCTCCGGAGTGTCGACCTCTGGATCACAAGAGATACTCAGAAAACGAACAGCTTGGCCCGTGAACTCATCCTGCAACTCTTTGACCTTCGCATTCTGCCGCGGACAAACTCCGGGACAGGTTGAAAAGAAAAAGCCAGCAACAAATGGCTGACCGGCAAGGTCCTCGGTACCGACTTGTTTCCCAGAACGCTCAGTAAGCACCCACTTGGTGAGCCACTCTGCATTAGATCCGTTATCACGAACGATTTCCGTTCGCCCATTTGGTCGTGAGCCATCAGACTCCACGATATTGCCGTCTTCTCCCTGAGTGTATGCCTTCCCAGCACCATTCAAGCTAACGTAATTCAGGCCGATTCCAATGGCTGCGAGAACTAACAGGAATCCAAAATAGTAGATCTTCATAGGGTCAATCCAAGGCGAGAATGCTGGCACTGAAGAAGCAGATCAAGCCCATTGGAGACAGCGATCAATTTGCGGATCACAAATGGAGCACTAGCAAGACCAACTAGCCTAACCAGCTAACGATCAGAACCAGCAGCATGGTAAGTGGAAGGTGAAGCAAGCTGACGTGCAACATTCGCCTTGCCGTTTGCCGATTCTGGTTTCGCACAAAATGGATAGAAGCCCACAACTGCCAGACAGCCACCGCAACAGCAAGTACTGTAAACACACCGGTCAGCCATCCAGTTGCTGGAACAGCCAATGGCGCCAGCGCTATTAATGCGATAGACCCGAGAAGAGCGTGCAAGCCTGCTCCCCAACCACTGCGATCGACGATGGTGATCATTTTGTAGCCAGCCGACTCGTACTGCTCTGCATACATGGACGCAATCGCCATGAAGTGCGGAAGCTGCCAAGCTACCAATACTCCCAGAAGAACCCATGCCTTCAAGTCCCACAGTGAGCCCTCGGCTGCTGCCCAACCCATCCAGACTGGAAGTGCTCCTGGAATCGTTCCGATGAGCGTGTTCGTCCAGCTAACAGTTTTCAAAGGAGTGTAAACCCAGACATAGAGCACCCAAGTGGCTAGACCACAAAGCATGGTCGTATGATTGACGAACAGGCTTAGATACAAAGAACCGACAATCAGAAGAGCCCAACCCATCCATGCTGCCTGACTGACTGCCACTCTGCCGCTCGGCAGCGGACGCTTGCTGGTCCGAACCATTACCGCATCACGCTCGCGCTCGAGCCACTGATTCAACACACTGGCGCTAGCCGCAACCATCGCAGTACCCAAACATGCGTGAAGTGCAACGACAAGGCTCACACTAGACCCTACGGCGACCATGGCCATCACCACGGTCAACAAGATCATGATCAGAATCCGGGGCTTTGTAAGCTCCAGATAGTAGGACAAACGCTGCGAAAGCGTGATCGGATTATTGGCTGTTGTTTCCACTTCAATGTCCAAGAGAAGCCCTAGACCGCCAAGCTTTCATAGATGTAACTGTCGCCAGACTGATGATTAACGAGCCGGTTGCCTGATGTGCCGTAACAACCATGCTCTCCCAGTATCCCTTAGCGGCAATCGTGTAGGCGGCGAGTGTGGCATTAAGTTCGGCCCACGGTAAGGCATAGTTTACAAGCCAAGTCCCAATCCCCAACCCGATTTGGCATAACACCACGATTGCTAGCAAAAGTGAAACACGCCGAACCTGCTTCGGAGTCCCGCTTGCCGCTACGACAGACAAAGTGAGGACAAGAGCGACAAGAAACACTAAGGCTGCCAAACCGAGATGGAGGTGCACAAAACCCTTAAATTCGTTGGGTGATACGGCTCCTGTTGTATGCCTAAGCTGTGCCCCCACAATGAGCTGGCAATAACTTGTCACCGTCAAAACGCTGGCTGTAAGAGCGATGAAGCGCCCTGTGGCATATTGTCCTACAGCGCCAGGCCCGACCCCGCGGTCGGGAATACGCTGACCATTCCGCTCAAACCACCACCTAGAGCTCATCACCGCTGTGGCCGTCGCAATTGCGAAGAACAAGGGACCGGTACAGCCATGAATCATGGCCGCGGTTCGTTCGTCTAATAACACTCGCACGCCACCCAGGACACCCTGAGCAATCACCGCAGCGAGTACAAATACTGACCATTTGCGAAACCAAACACGCTCATCCCGGAGATAAGCCGCAACGACCAAACCAATGCAAAGCAGCCCTGATAAACTCCCCAGCAGGCGGTGGCCGTGTTCGACCATCAAGTCAAATGGTCCAAACAACCATGCCTGGTAGGCAAACATATTCTCGCCATAAGTCCCAGGCCAATCCGGCACCGCCATTCCAGCGTCATAAGTGGTGACCAGCCCTCCGACCCAGATCAACGGAAAAACAGATACGGTCAGAGCAACAGCAAGACGATGCACTCCACTAGCGTAAACCGCTTTGCCAGAAGCTGGCGAAAAGGCTAGTTCGTCAGAAGCACTCATTTGCTCGCATCCTCCTCTGAAAAAGAATCAGAGTTGGTTTCCTGCGATTCCAAAGACTGGTCCTCAACCGGCAGAAAACTCCGCAAGTAGTTGACCAAATCCCAGACTTCCTCGTTCGTCAGCCCCTGAGAGTTAGCAGGCTTGAGCGGCGCTGCTGGCATGCCAGTACCTTCGATCCCGTTTACGATTCGAGTGTAAAGTTCTTCTGGCGACGAACCACCATGAAAAACGCCCATAGTGAGATTACGAGGAAAAATGTTCGTCGGCTTGAGTGCCCCCAACTCGAACATCGGTTCAAGACTCTGTTTGTCCTTCGGGTTCAGGCCAGCCATCACTGTCCATTCCCTAGTCCAATCGTCATAGTTGTGAGTCTGGCCATCACCCTTGGCTTCAGCGCCATGGCAGAAAGCACAACTGGCAATAGTTCCTTGAAACAGTTTTTTGCCGTTGGCGACCGACGCGGCGGCGGCCTTCGCATCAACGCCAAAGCCCACCAGAGGAAAACCTTTAGGCGGTCCGACCACATTGACGACCGCATTTTCTGCCTCGAACCATGACTCCTGGATACCAACCGCCCACTCTTCGATCCGATCTCGAACTTCCGCAAATTCTTCAGGATACTTTTCTTCCGAGCCCGGATCATACAAGCGCTCTCCACCTTCAAGATCCAACTCAATCGCAGCATCGCGGATAAGCTTACGTTCTAGTTCTCCACGGATTGATAAATAGATTACGTAATCAACTAACGCGTCGATGTCCTCGGGGGCCAAAGTGCTAAACGACGGCATACTAGTGCCTGCGATGCCGCGATGCAGAATCTTTTTCAAATCCTCCTTCGTTGGCTTATGTCCAATTGGAGTCGACTTGAACTTGACCTTGCCGAGCCGAAAATCTCTAGGATAGGGAGTGAGCAACGCGGATGAGGGACCTCGGCCATTGCCGTTCACACCGTGGCAAACAACACAGTGCTCACGAAAAAGCCCCTTATGCTCGCCTTTTTCACCGCTGCTGAAAGCCCCGGCCACGCGCTCTAGGTTCTGAAGAGAAACTAGCTCGCGCTTTCCTGCCTTCAAGAACTTGGGCCATTTAGGCTCATCCGGCGTTCCGAAGAACTCCGTCAACACGACCTCAGAATCGGCAAGCGGTTCACTTAAGTCAATCGATTCAGTAAGCTCCCAGCGTTTCGCAAAAATGCGATTGCTCTCAAAGCGATCACCAACTGAATCACAGCCGACTATACCAATGCCCAGCAATACGATCGCTAACCATACGGTTGATAAAGAATCGGTTCTTGAGGCGGAAAGGAAACTCATGCGACTTTGAAGTAGATCTTGAACCTGTGAATTCCTCGGTAGGGGTAACCGCGTTCCGCTGAGGTCGATTCACACCCAGGGCCTGCGGTCATAAGACGCACGGAAGCTTAACCCGCCGGGATCTAGTGAATCAGCCCAGAGAGCTTCCTGCAACACGAAATGCCGCTTTTGCCAAGCCAATCATGGCGACAAACGGTCGCATAGAAGCTTTCCCGGCGCAGACCACGCACAGCTAGGCTAACAGACTCGGATCAATTTGCAGCGGCTCGATACTCAAACGATAGAAGGTATCGCATCCACAATGCCCTGTGTTTCCCTCAGGAGCCTCCAGAAGCTCGAATCCGAGCTTCTGGTAGAGTCGGTTAGACACCGTGAGAGTTTCGAGCGTCTCAATGTAGATTGAACAATACTCAAATCGCCGCGCATCTACGATCAGCATCTCCCCCAGAATCTTGCCGAGCCCCTGACCGCGTGCCGCCGGCAAGAAGTACATCTTCTGCAGCTCACACTGAGTCGACTCCGCTCCGACTAACTGAGCGAGTCCGCCACAACCCACCAACTCGTTCTGATCCTCGAGAACATAGAAGACCGATCTTGGCTGATCGTAGGCCTCGAACATCGCGTCAACTTCCGGATCTTCGATCGAGTACCCACGGCCAACCGCACCGATTTCTGTCATCACCGTGCGAATAATCCCCGCGACAGCTGCGTTGTCCTCCGGCTTGATCTTGCGAATGATCAAGGACTCACTCCTGGTTAGTTCCCAGCGGATTCGCTCTTATCGGCCATCGCACTTGCTGTTGGATCTGACTCAGGCTCTTGCATCGATCGCACATAATTGACGATGTCCCAAATCTGCTCTGGCGTAACTGCAGCCGCGGGCATGGGCGTGCCTTCGATCCCGAGCGCGATACGTTGATAAATTTTTTCAGGAGTTCCTCCGCCACGAAAAACGCCTTCGTGGAAATTGCGTGGCGAGACTTTACGCACTGGAAAAGCACCTCGAGCAATAAACGGCACGTGTTCAGCTTCGACCGCAGGGTCAATTCCGGCTCGTTTCGTCCAATCCTTTGTCCACTCATCGTAGTCGTTGGTTTGACCATCGCCCTTCCCTTCCTTGCCATGACACTTTGCACAAGCCGCTTTTTCACCAAGGAACAATTCTCTGCCTCGAACCACCGATTGCTTGATCGGCGAGTCGGCGTCAGCTTTGAGGATTTCGTGCAGGGCGATTAGGGATTCTGGAACGACCGATTCGTCACGGACGGGAACTTCTACAGCTGAATCTTCCGCTTCAGACCAAGGCTCTACGACGTCCAACACGAAATCTTCTAATAACTCCACCTGCTCTTCGAAGTATTCGCGAGTATCTTCATCTTCACTTTCCTTCATCGATGGATCGTAGAGCACATCCGCATCTTCTGTGGCCACGAGGTCCAATTCACTGCATTCTCGCAGCAGCTTTCGCTCGACTTCTCCACGAATGGTCAAGAAAATCACATAGTCGACAAGCGCTTCGATATCCGCATCTGACAACTTAGGCAGTGCAACCATTTGTGTTCCACCGATGCCATTACGAATCAGTGTTGCTAAGTCCTTACGAGTCGGCTTCGCACCGATCGGCGTGCTTTTGAACTTAAAACGCCCCAGCCGATAGTCTCGCGGATAAGGATTCAGCAAGGCAGCCAACTCTCCGCGCCCGTCGCCCGTAATCCCGTGACACTTTGCACAGTGTTCACGGTACAAGCCCTTGGGCCCAGCTGCCTTCCGCAGATTTTTCAAGCTCAAAAGATCGCCGAAATCATTCTGCACTAGCGCTGGCAACTTGGGCTCATCGGGAGTTCCGAAAAGATCGCCCAACGCA
Source organism: Aureliella sp. (assembly GCA_963691875.1). Taxonomy (GTDB): domain Bacteria; phylum Planctomycetota; class Planctomycetia; order Pirellulales; family Pirellulaceae; genus Aureliella. The sequence goes on along the minus strand of OY829846.1, from coordinate 4,439,650 downwards.
TTATCCGCTTGAGTGAGCGCGGCATCCGTCCACTTCGCCGAGTACTCACCGTCGACTTGATATCGATACGCCATCACCAAATTCGGTTCGAACTTCGCGACGACAGGTTCGGAGGCCTCGCGACAGCCGGAAAAGCTGCCAACCGAAACTACAAGCAACAAACAGCAGCGTGACAAATTATGAACAATCATTCGCTAGTCCCCTCACTTGCCGAAGAACTCGTTTCCCCTGCTTCGGCATTCGGAAGCTCTGCTGGTGGAGCTGGCCAAGGCTCAATGTCGAAGCCCTCTGCTGCCTTTCCGCCACTTGCATTGGTCCCTCGCAAGCTGGCAACGTATGCAGAAACCATAACGACATCATTAGTCTGAAGTTTATCTTCCCAAGCAGGCATCGCGTTATTATTGGCACCTTTGAGGATCACCTTCGCGATATCAGTAGCCACTTTAATGTTCTTGTATTTTTCATCCGTAAGATTTGGGCCGACATTACCTTCAGCATTGCGACCATGGCAGTTGGCACACTTTGACTTGAAGATACTCTTGCCAAGCTTCACCCAGTTTGGCTTGTTCATGTAAGTCAGAATCGCCGCTTCGTTGGCTTCTAAATCGCCAATCTCCGCGTATTTGGCGAGGCTAATTCGTGTTGCCGCCGCATCATACTCCGCTTCCATCCCGCGATCTGGACCAATGTGATAGAACATCATGTACACCGGACAAGCGGCAATGAGGAGCAGCCAAGTATTCTTCCACCACCCTGGAATGGGAGCTTCCAACTCTTCAATGCCATCAGAAATATAATCTTGCTTTTCAGCCATTTTCTTCTAACTCGTTTTGGATCAAACAGTTCCAAAAACGCGCCCCGGAAAAGGACGCTACGCTTTAATTAGTTCGCCACACCCAAACGCTGGAGGTAGGCGATCAAGGCGACAACCTCTTTATCCAGAATTCCAGCAGGTCCGCCGGAGACCACCATGTCCATCGCGATCTCCTCTGCCTGCTTCTGCAAGGCAGCCTCTAGCTCCGTGACCTCGCCATAGAGCCGATCTTCCTCACTCAAGGTATCGTCGGCCAAAAGCTCCTCACTGTAACTGACTCCTAGCTCCGCTTCGTGCCGAAGTAGCTCACGAACCCAGCCTACCGAAAACTCTGCTTCGACCAAATGATCGAACTTCGGCATAACTGACGCTTCATTAAGGGCTTGTGGATCCTGCATATGCTGCAGGTGCCAAAAGGCATTTTGCCTTCCGCCTTCACGCCCTAGATCCGGACCAATTCTGCGCGTAGACCACTGAGTCGGTCGATCATATTGAAACTGCGATGCATTTGTATACTCACCGCCGTACCGGTCGACTTCTCCCAGCAGTGGTCGCACCGTCTGAGTGTGACAGCTAGCACACCCTTCTCGAACGTAAATCGCTCGGCCAACCAGCTCTAGCGGAGTGTACGGATCAGCTACCGCGTCTTCACTCGACCATTGACCTACGGCCCATGTTGGCAGAACGAGCAACACGCAAGCAAACAAAGTGCTGGCTGTGATCAACCAGGCGAAAGTCTGGGGCGATCGCTCCCAGCCCCGGTGGAAAGCTAACGACTTCCATCTGTCAAGTTTTATTCCAAAACCAAGGACCGGCTTGCCTTCTAAATCACTATGTGGCGCCTCATCGGCTTCAAAGTTGGAAGTCAGCTTCGGTGCCAAGGTTGTACGGACGCTGTACCTGCGATCCCGCATCGCCCATGAAGCGCTGTAATTCACCGCCAGCAAGACCATGCTCAGAGCGACAACCACCGCGCCGATCATTGTCGCCCACCAGAAAGGCTTCACGGCAACAACGATGTCGATGAATTCAGGATAGTTCAGGGTGCCTGAAGAATCCGTGCTGCGCCCCATCGAGCCTTGTAGGTATCCGGCAAAATAAGTCGGTGCGACTAGCAGAACAACACCAACCGCCGCAACAACCACTTGTAATCGGAGCAAATTCCGATTAAACAGCGGCCGATGGAATAGCTGAGGCACCATCCAAAAAACAGCTCCCAAACTAAACATGCCTGCAACACCAAAAACCATGCAATAACTATGCGCAAGATCCCAATCAGTGAAGACCGACCAGCCACTCAAGGACTTAATCGAACTCACTCCGGTATCTAGACACAGCACCGCATAGAAGACAATACCGAGGAGAAAGAATTGCAAGATTGGACTCCTTGTCAACTCCTTATTCGGACCGCGAAGCATCGCCCAGCCAGCTGAAACCCCAACCCACATCGGCAGGAACATAACCAAGCCGGCCAACATGCCGAGAGATGTAATCCATTCGGGAATGGCCGTGTAATGCAACCAACGTGTTGCGGCGAAAACGCCGAGCAGAGACATCGACCAGAATTGTAGGATCGCCATGCGATAGTGCACAACGGCTTGCCCACTTGCTTTAGGAACGAAGTAGTACATCAGCCCCATGGCCGGCATGAGCACCATGTAAAACTCTATGCCATGCCGCCCCCAACTCTGAACAAAACCATCAGCCATGCCCGAAAACAGACTGATGCTCTCGTACCCTTGAACTGGAATCGCTAGATTCGAAACCAGCTGAAGGATTGGTACGACAATCGCGCTGCTCAAATAGAACCAGAGTGAGATGTACATGTGTCGCTGGCGACGCTTGCTGACCGTCATCAAGAGATTCAAGGTAAAACAAGCGAGAATAGCAACGATGCCCAGGTTGACCGCCAGTACAAAAGGTTGCCCCGGGCGCGAATCAGTATGACCGTACGCGAGAGTCACCAAGGCCCACACATTAACAAACTGCCAGCCCAAGAAATGCACATAGCTCAGACCTTTGCTCCACATCTCTGAATGACAAAGTCGCTGGGCACTGAAATAGACGCCTGCCATCAACGCATTGGCCGCGAAACCATAGACAGCCAGAGTGAGCGGAAAGACTGAAAGCTTGGCAAAGGTATATTCGGGAACCACCAGGTTAGGATGTAGCAAAATATATCCACTCGCTGCAATCGCCAGACTGGCGAGCAAGCCCCAGAAAGTCGCCGCCCAAATAAAACAACGCACGATGCCATCGTCGTAGCGATAGATCTCGTCGTTCTCAACCGATGTCGATTGCTCTGAGTCCAAAGTCATCCCCAAAATCGTTGTATGCTTAGTCAGATGCCGTCACCACCTGACATAGAATGTCAGTCGAGATGGGGCGAAACCTGACTCAGTTTCTCGAAGGTTTGCAACGATTCACCGCCCTCTGCAAACCGAATTTGACCACCATTCTTCACGTGCCTTGCGTTGTTTCAAGCTCATCTAGGCTTGAGAGGCCAACCAAAAGGTGGGTTCGGGCATCAACGAAAGGTGGCGTGCGTAAGTCCAGCAACTGGTTGGCCAACTGGATCAAGGGTCACCATTATAAGTGGATTGGAGCCAATTCAAAGGCTTCGCTTTGATGCGGAAAGAGCACAAATTGACGCAGTTGACCGAGCTTCACCAACGCCCTACCTGAATTGGATCTCCGACCTGCCTTCATCCAAATCGATGCAGATCCAGCTATGTGCCTCGTCCGATCCACGAGAATTATCAACGAAGAGCGAATTTCGCCCCAGTGCAGCTAGACTCCGCACAACCCGCAAGTTTTTTCGCCGCACTCCAGCTTCGGATTCACTTGGCTTCAGAATCGCATTGGTGAAACTGCCCGGCAGCTTGAACGTAAAATCCGGACAAGCGTACGGAGCGATCAGCACAAGTTTCTCGCCCTCCAGGCCGAGCTTGGTAAGTTCCTTGGCGGCCCAGTAACGTGCAATCTCGCTGACCTTCATCCATTGCGTGACCGAGCCAAATCTTTTAGCGATCGATTGCACTACTGACTGAAAAGCCCGAAAACCAGTCTTCCTACCATTGCAGTACATTCCTGGCCAGTGACAAAGCATGACCGCCGGCTGGCCACGCTCGATCCACTTTACCATCGCGCCTTCTGTTGCATCGGCATTGCAGTACTTATCGGTCGATGGCTCCAAGACTCCATCCCAACCGCCAAACCAGTCGCCTGTACCGGCTGGCACATTCATGACGAACTCAGGCTTCTGACCATCCACGCTTCGAAAAGCTTCCATCCGCGGCGTGGGGTCTTCATCCTGGCCTACCACGTACTTGAAGTAGTGCGGTAACTCGCAGCCATAAACATCGCTAACCGACTGCTTAACCGCCTCTGGCAATTTGTCTTTGACCCGATTGCCGAATCCTCCTGGCGTGGTGACGCCTTCGCATGGCAAATCACAGTTCTTTAGAATCTGCAACGCGTATGCAAGGTAGCTGGCCAAATAATCGACGCTTACGTCTTGCTGAGGGTAGGAATTCTCCATGTGAGCTGGCGAGTAGTCGGCGAAAGGACGCCCGGTCTTCAGATCGATCACACGCGTATGTGTGATCATCTCCGGATGAATGTCCCAATTTGGCAACATGAGGTCACGGACAACTTTCAGACTCTGGCGCAATTGAGCTTGGGACCAGCCAGGCAAAGTGCGATCCAGCCAGCCAACGCATGCGGGATAAGGCACAATGCTGTACTTGCCTTTGACTCCATGCTCTGTGCACCACTCGCCAAACTCGCGAACAAAAGCATCGGGAATCTCATCTGGCCACTGCTGCCATGGCTTTTGATAATCCTTGCGTTCAGGATAGGTTGCGGCGAACTGCGGCATGCAAAACTTGCCCATGTTCACCAGACAAGTCGAGTCATCAATAATAAAAGACAGTGGCACGCGTCCGCGTGGAAGTTGGACAGTCGGCTGCAGATCGTCTTCGACTTTTGAAACGGCGGCTGCCATCGATGCTTTGCCAATCGATGTAGCAGCAAGTCCTAACGCACTTGAGACAACAGAACGCCGAAGAAACTCTCGTCGGTCTTCATTCACCACACTTCTCCTCAAAGAAACCCCAAGAGAAAGCATATCACACGTGGTCGGAGTCTTTTCACTACTGATTGCTTTGAGCATTTCGCTCATTGTGACTCGCATCGCCGCTCTTGCTTTGATGTTTACGGGACTTTCCCGAGAAGCTGCCATGTTTCAGGCAAGATCCGCCTTCTCTTGCTGCGGTTACACGACGGATGAAGCTGAAAACATAGTCAACCATCCGGTACGCCGTCGCATCGTAATGATCTTGATGTTGCTGGGAAACATCGGCATTGCGACCGTCGCCGCCACAGTGATGCTTTCCTTTGGCAGCGCAACTGACGCTCCCTGGGAACGTAAGCTACTCATACTGGCAATTCTGACTGGTGGCGTCGTTCTGCTGTTTTTCTTTTTTTCCAGCCGCTGGGTGGAACGGCAGATGAACAAAATCATTGGCTGGTCGCTAAAGACTTTTACTGACCTTGATGTTCGAGACTACCAATCTCTCTTGCAGCTGGCGGATGGATATGCTGTTAGCGAGATGATGATCGAAACGAACCATTGGCTGGCCGGGCGAGTCCTAAGAGAAATGCGATTGGCCGACGAAGGCATCTTGATCCTTGGCATTCACCGTAGCAAAGGGTTTCAAGGAATCCCCCGCGCTAATGACAAAGTCCAAGCTGGCGACACTTTAATCATCTACGGCAAGCTTGAAAACATTTCGCGACTTGACCGGCGCCGCGTCGGTGCAACAGGTGATCGAGAGCACAGTAATCAAGTTGAACTACGACGAGAAGAAAGAGTTGCGAAACAAGAGGGCCAGGCTGACTAAGTTCTTACCCCAGGGGGATCTCATGCAAAACAACGCAAAACACTGCACCGCAGCACTGAGCCTTGCGCTGCTTGCAGCCTTTGGGCAAACAAATTCGCTTGCGCAAGACGAGGCGGATCTCAACACCTCCTCTGTCGAGTCAGTCTCCGTCGATTGGTTTCAATCCAAAGTCTCGATATTAGTTCTTAGCTCGTTCACCATCCTGACATATTTTTCTCGCGAGTACTGCAGCAAGCTAGTTTTGCTGGGTCGCAGAGCAGATGCGATTGAGCACTGGAATCTATCTTTCGAGATTACCGCAGAGCAAGGCAAGCACTCATACGAATACCCGATGCCGCCGCGAAATTGGCAGGACCCTTGGGCAGAAGCAACTTGATCAGACAATTGGTCGTTTCAGCCAAATCGGACCATGACAAAGGCCTTTGGCTCCTGTAGGCGATGGACGGTTTCATCGCGGCCCGTACTAAGGCCAACGAGTAACTTCCGTTCCAACCCGCTCCAACTCCAAATACCGACTGTTCAAAATGGCTCGCGGCAAAGAAGATTAAGCTCATGAGAAACGAAAACACCAATGCACTGGGACGCGAACCTGGATTCGTCAGAGTCACCGCCGTCTCGCATCGAACCGCAATCGCCAATCCACCGGCCAATGCTGCTGCGTGTATTGAAGCCCTAAGATCACACGCCGAAAGTGACATCATCGTTTTTGGCGAGCTATCGCTGTCGGGCTACACCTGCGGAGATTTATTTGCGCAAGAACCACTGCTGCGCTCCTGCCTAGAGGGACTCCAGTCCGTTGCTTCCGAAGTTGGTCAGCAACTTGTCGTCGTCGGCTTGCCACTACGCGTCGATGGCAGGTTGTACAACTGCGCAGCGGCGATCTTCGATGGCGAAGTCTTAGGTTTCGTACCGAAGCAGTATTTGCCAAATTACCAAGAGTTCTACGAGGCTCGTTGGTTTTGTGCAGCCGATGGATCAGAGCCGGGACAGGTCGAGCTCGATGTATTTGGAACCGTGCCCTTCGGTATTGACCTGCTCGTCCAATGGGATCAACTAATTGTCGGAATGGAGCTTTGCGAAGATCTCTGGATGCCAGTTCCACCGAGCAGCCTGCAAGCCGCCTCTGGAGCGAACTTGCTAGTCAATCTCTCCGCTAGCAATGAATTGATCGGGAAAGCAGCTTGGCGAAAGACTCTGATTCGTAGCCAAGCAGGGCGCTGCTTGGCTGCTTACGCCTACGCTAGCGCGGGACCAACCGAATCAAGCACCGATGTAGTCTTCGGAGGTCATTGCCTGATCGCTGAGAATGGCGCGGTGCTTGCCGAATCAAAACGCATTGGCGAACAAGGCTGCGGATGGCTCGAGAAGAGCAGCGCCACCGCCGACGTCGACTTGCAAAAACTCACGCACGACCGGCAGATCGCCGTCAGCTGGCAACAGGCAACGCAACGTCTCCGAGCGGACTTTCGCCGCATCGAAATTGAAGCTCCGCGCCAGAACTCGGGCAACCTTCGTCGAGTGAACGCGCGACCGTTTGTCCCCGCCGCGGGCCCGGAGTTGCATCAGCGATGTGCCGAGATCTTTGGTATTCAGTGCGCCGCCCTCGCACAAAGATTGCGCAAGTTACCAAATGACATGAAGCTGAACATCGGCGTCTCAGGCGGACTCGATAGCACATTAGCTTTGCTCGTTGCCGCCAAGACTTGTGAACAACAAGGTTGGCCGAGCTCTCGTATTCATGCCATCACAATGCCTGGCTTTGGAACGACCGATAAGACGTTGAGTGCCGCTCATGAGTTGATGGATCACTTGGCCGTCGATTCCGAAGAAATTGACATTCGCACTTTGTGCTTGGATACTTTTCGAGCACTTCAGCATCAGCCCTTCGGAATTGAAATAGGCGATCAAAGTCGAGAGCAGTTTGTCGAGCAACTTGGACGACTTTCTCCGGATAAGCTCAACGACTTGGTGTTTGAGAATGTTCAAGCCAGGACACGCACTTTGATCTTAATGAGCCGAGGTTTTGTTCTGGGCACCGGTGACTTGTCTGAACAGGCGCTAGGGTGGAGCACTTATAATGGTGACCACATGTCGATGTACAACGTCAACACATCGATCCCCAAGACTTTGGTGCGTTTCCTAGTTCGCTACTTGGCCGAACATCAATTCACTGGCTCTGCCAGCAATTGCCTGCTTGCGATTGCGGATACACCGATTTCGCCAGAATTACTTCCGCCGTCGCAGGACGGAGAAATCCAGCAGAGAACAGAAGAATCCATCGGGTCATACGAGCTACACGACTTCTTCCTCTATCAGCTTATTCGTTACGGCACTTCACCGCAGCGCATCTTACACTTGGCATCACTGGCGGAGTTTTCACAGCCGTTTACCGAAGACGAAATACGCGAAACGCTTAAAACGTTTCTGAAGCGATTCTTTGCCAATCAGTTCAAGCGTTCCTGCGTTCCAGATGGCCCCAAGGTCGGTAGCGTAAGTCTTTCCCCTCGCGGGGACTGGCGTATGCCCAGCGATGCAGATGTCCAAGCGTGGCTCGCCTCAGCAAAGTAGGCGCAGCGTTACGCACTGGAAACCGCAGCTTGCCTCGCCGACCAAGAATATGCCTAAGCTCTTGACGAGCTCAGTTACCATTGCGCCGTTCGCATCTTCGGTTTCCCGACCCTCGCCCAGTCTTAACTATATTTTGCATCACCCCAAGGCCAGTAGCCCGCGCTACTGACTTTCTTTTTTCGTCCTAGCTCGAAACACCACCAGCACTTTGCTCGGGCATTGAGCGCAGATGCAGGTCGAGCTGCGGAAACGCGATCTCAATCTTTCTCCGGTCAAACTCCTGATAGATCTGCTCGTGTAGCTGGTGCACCGTTGAAAGACGATTGTCGAGCGTAGCCAAATAAGCTCGAAGCACTAGATTCAGCGTGTTGTCTCCAAAGCCTTCGAATGTCACGATCGGCCCAGGATCTTTCATGATGTTCGGATGCTGCGAGCAGATCTCCTTCACCGCATCGCAAGCTTCTTTGGTATCGCTGCCGTAGGCAATACCAACATTGACTACAACCCGATTGGTCGTATCGGACAAGGTCCAGTTGATAAGCTTCCCAGTAATCAACTCCTTATTAGGCACAATAAGCTCTTGGCGGTCCCAGTTCACAATCGTGGTCGCTCGTATTCGAATTCGAGCAACGGTTCCTGTCGTCCCATCGATCGTCACGACATCGCCAACTCGAATCGGTTGCTCGAACAATAAAATGACTCCTGATATAAAGTTGGCAAAGATCTCCTGCATGCCAAAACCAAGCCCAACTCCAAGCCCCGCGACCAACCACTGAATGCTGGCCCAGGTCAGACCGATATTAGCACTGGCCAAAACCAACCCTAAAGCAGCTATTGCGTAACTTGCTAGCGTCGTAATCGCGTAGCGAGCCGCTCGGGCCAGGGGTAGATGCTGCAACAGCGCGATCTCAAGCAGTCCCGGAACATTCCGCGTCGCAATGACGGTAAGGACCAAGATCGGTACCACCAGCAAAAGATCTGCGAGCGAAATGGACTCCGTTTCATTCAGGGGCCATATCGCCACACGATCGAGCACAAGGATAGCGGGCAGTACGTCGGCCCAGATCCAGTACGCCCACAGAAGCCCACAAGTCACGAACAGACTCTTGATCAGCCTGCGCGTCTGCTCGTTGATGGCAACTAGATTCACTTCTTCATCTTCAACGCCCTTGATCGGCGTTGAAGCTTGCTGGCCCTGCTCCCGAAGCTTCGCCGCCTCTTCCAGACGCTGACGAGCTTGATCCATCATGATCTTCCGGCGGTTTAGGAGTAGCCACCGGCGCATCAAGCAATAGGTCACCGTCAACAAGACAATCATCCACAAGGTCCTGTCGAGCCGAGTTGCTAGTTGTTGTGAAGTGTAGTGATAACCGAGTGTACTAAGCACTCCCAGAGCCACAGGTGCAATACTCAGCGCTGGATACCATATAAACCTCAGCCGATCTAACCAACCACCACTTCGCTGCTGCAGGATCTCCGCAAATACGCCGCGACGCGGATGGAAGATAAACCCAAAGAACACACTTAGCAGCACCATTAAAACCAAAAACGCTATCCGCCCGAGTGACTCCTCCCACTTTGCCTCCGACTGCGCAACCAGTGCTCCAATAACAAGCAAGAGCGGAACAGAGAAGTTGATCAACCATCTCAAGTGCTGATGCAGCTGACGCGTCTGTGCCTCTCCCCAGCCAAAGTGCATCCTTCCCAAGCCTTGCGGAACACAGATTTGTCGTAGCAAACTCATCGGAAAAAGCGCTGCTGTAGCCAACATGAGGCCTGCAGAGAGCGCTGTGCAGAACTCGCGAGAATCGCCCTCTGCCGAAACATTCAATCTCCAGGCGACGAATAGCAATATCAATGGAAACGGCACCGATATGAGTACCGTGTCGGCCAGCCCGCGCAGACTGAGGTCAAAGTCAGTGCAGGTATTGCGGTGAGCCTTAACCGATACCTTCTCCAGACTCTGCTGCAGGCGCACACGATTCATTCCAAGCAACAGGAGAGCTAACGCGAATGCGATCCACCAGAAAGGATACTGTCTTGCGTCGTCAAGTACAATCGCCACTACCAAAGTCCAGTTCGCAGGACTGATTAGCCAGATAGATGCACCTGAGGTGTCTGCTAGATCTCCTAAAGACAGCAAGTCTGCGTTGGGCGTCCAAAAGAGCTGCTTATCGATGAATGCTTGATACTCGTTGCTCAGCCGAAGTGTCTCCTCGGTCAAGTCTCCCAGCTTGTACAAGTCATTCAGGAAAACACGAACATCTTCTTTCATCGCTGACAGAACGCGCCGACCGATATCCTCCAGCCGCGGATCCGCTCTGTCCGTGTCCTGCAATATTTCCAGCTGGTTGCTCAGATCAGTCAGGTCATAGTCAAGCGATTGTGCGAGTTGGACCGTCTCATAAATCTCGGCCAGATCCCTCATTAGACCTACAGCAGAAGGCAATTCCTTTCGCTGCTCGCGAAGCCGCTTGACAACCCAGCCATTGGCACCAGGAATTGATTCCTTATTCGAAGAGGGATCTAACCGCAGCTGCATATTGTCGCGCACTACGCGCCAACGCTTCATTTCCTTATCCATACTTTCGATTCGCAACTGCAACTGGTCGTGCTGCTGTGCGAGCGAGAGCCAAGTCAGTTCCTCTGCGGCGGATTCTTCTTTTGCGATGACTTCAAGCCAATACTTAAGCCTTGCATGGACCTCCGTATCATCCGCCGCAAGCTCGCTGAACTCATTGTGAAACTCAAAGATGCGTGCCGAACGCTTTGCTTTCATCGCGTCGTTGAGTTCGCTTTGCTCCTCCTTCAGCAGCTTTTCCTGAATCTGCAAGGTCTCTAACTGCAACGGTAACAACGGCGACTCAACGTCAATTAGCAGCAACTCGCTTTCTAGAGCACCTACTTGCTGTGCAGCTTGCAACTGCCTTGCTTCCCACTCAGCCAGAACACTTTGCTGCAAGAGCGTGGTAGCGGATTTTTCAAAAGTGGGCTTTGCAGCCGCCACTTGCTCGCGAGCACTTTTTGCATCCGAGATCAGCTGGGCCAGTTGCTGCCGCCGCTTCTCTCGGCCTGCGATAACAGAACTCAAATCGGTTCGTCGTAACTCCAGCGTCGAAATCTGAGCCCCCAGAGCTTGCGATTCGGCGACTCCTGCTTGATAGTCGAGGCGGAGCCACGTGACATCAGATTTGGGCTTCGCTTGAGACAGCCGAGCTTTCTCGGCACGAGCTGCCTCGATCCGAGATTTTGCAGATGCTGCATCCGTTGTCTGCTGCTGGGTCTTCTCAGCAAGTTCACCTGCGGATTGCAGCGCGGCCATCACAGCGGCATCGAGCTTTGCTACTTCTGCTTTTTGCTCCGGCGTCAAAGCACTACTTGGCAGGGCAGCGGCTCGAGCCGATATCTCATTTGTCAGACGCTCTTGCTGACGCTGAAGCTCGGTCTGTCCCGCCTGTTTTGCAGACTGACCCTCGGCTTGAGCTGGCACTGATGCCCGCGATTGATTAGCGTCTTGCGCAAAGATATTGTTGCCTACCCAAACCAGCTGAAGCGCGATCGCACAGAATGCTGGAAGAGTACAGGAACTAGCTCGACGAAGGAGACTTCCATTCCTAGAAATCTCGCGAAAAAAATACTTTGCCCTACGGCCAGCCATCCGACAACTCCACTTCCCTATGGATTCTTGGACTCACTCATCTTGAGCCCTAGGATAACATTGTCGCGGAAAACGACTTTCGCGAGTAGACGGTTTTGAAGCCTGTTTTACTTCGTTTGTCGGCATGCACCAGATGTTCAGCAGCTCTGAACTACGCGACTTGCTGCCTCAAATTTTTCGGGAAATGATTTTTGAGAACGCCTCCGACGAGCTTTCCCCAGCTCAGCCTTCGCCCTTCCCATGATACAGGTAACCAGCCTTTCGATGCTGACATGATTCGCACGGATTCCCCGGCAACGTAGCTAGCCGCTTGAGCGTCCGAAAGTTCGATCGAACTGGATTCTGCGCCTGCCAACTTCGCCGACGCAAAGCAGGGTTCCCATACCGGTGGCTTGACCGAACGAAGGGGAGCAGAACTCTCTGCGATTCGGGACCCCGAGTAGGCAAACTGCAACCAGTGTTGTGGAATTTGCCTTGGAAAACCAAGCAGTTCCGTAAGTTGGTATTGCTTGCTACCTCGTCGGAACGCTCGTGGTCGCTCAAATACCTCACACTCAAGATCCTCAAGTGACAGCCCCCAGTCCAAGCACTGCGCAGGAAGAGCGTCACTTGATACTGCTTCAAAAAGAGATTCTCGCGACTTGGTCGAGGCTGAGCCTGCGAGATCGGAATCTATCGCGTCTGTAGAAGCCCTACGTTGCAAAGCCGCCGCAAAGGCGCCTGCACAGCCATCCCTATGCGGCCACAAGCGGTAGCACCCGGGCCAATCTTTGGATTCCCATTGCGCCAACTTTGGCTCGCGGACCGACAACCAAGCGTCTGAACCCTCAAGTAACTTTGCAATAATGGCTTCGTTCTCGGCAAAAGAAAATGTACAGGTCGAGTAGACCAATCTGCCGCCAGGTCTTACCAGCTTGACGGCTTGCTCTAGAAGTTTCGCTTGCCGAGCCGAGTTGTGCTCGATTTGAACTGGTGCGAACGAGGACAAGGATTGCTTGCCTTTGGCAACCATCGACTGCCCCGAGCACGGGGCGTCGACCAATACTAAGTCGGCCTGACCACCAAGTGGTCCCGCTAAGTTTTCAAGCTCCTCGTTGGACACGACAAAGTTCGGAAGTCCGGTTCTCTCAAGTGCAATTTGCAGTTGCGCGAGCCGCGAAGCGATGACTTCGTTAGCAACTAAAGCACCTTGCCCGCAAAGCATTTCGAGAAGAGCCGTTGCCTTGCCTCCTGGCGACGCACAAGTATCAACAACAGTTTGTCCCGGCCGAACGTCACAAAGAGCAAGCGCCAAGAAAGAACCAGCATCCTGGACGTAGTAGTCACCTGCAGCATGCTGTAACAATGCCCCTGGTCGAAGATCGGAATCCGCAAGCCATTGGCCAGCTGGAAACCAAGGAACTGAAAGCGTCCCAAACGGAAGTGGGCGAGCACTTTGAAGATGAGGCCGAATAGAACGTCGAGCATGCTGGAAAACACACTCGTCTAGTTCGCTAAGTTCCGACTCAGGCATCCCAGCAGCCGGTGAGAGCACTGGGCCAAGTACCATCGACCAATCGACTTTCGATCTCTGGCTGCTCATAAGACATTTTGAGTTGGTTGCTGAAGCGCGTAAAAAAAGCGACCCACATCCGAAGACATAGGCCGCTTTAAACGTATCTGAAATCTACCAGATCTCTAAGCTGGGCTTAGCGACCGTAGGAAGTTTGAATGACACGTCGATTGCTTTGCAAGAAAGCATTTGGGTCTACAACTGGTGCAGGCGGCATTGGAGCAGCTTCTGCAGCAGGGGCTGGAGCAGGATCTGAACCAGAGCTGCTGCAGCCAGAGATTTCGCATCCGCAAGTTGGTGCAGCGTCGCAACCAGCGTCACAGCAGCTGCTCTTCTTCTTGAACAGCTTAGCTAGCAGGCCACCGCAGCTCTTCTTCATGCCACATCCACTGTCGCATCCGTCGTCGCAACCGCATGGGTCAGCAACTTCGCATCCGCAGCTTGGTGCACAAGCATCAGCGCAACCAGTTTCGCATCCGCAGGATGGCTCGCAGTCGCCGCAAGCAGTTTCGCAACCGCAAGATGGCTCGCAGCAGTCATCGCAGCCCTTCTTGCTTGGCTTCAGTTTCATCAGAAGCTCAAGAAGAGGGCGGCGAGTCTTCTTGCTGCATCCGCAAGGATCGCAAGCAACTTCGCATCCGCAACTTGGTGCAGAAGCATCAGCGCAACCAGTTTCGCATCCGCAGGATGGCTCGCAGTCGCCGCAAGCAGTTTCGCAACCGCAAGATGGCTCGCAGTCGCCGCAGGCAGTTTCGCAACCACAGGACGGCTCACAGCCACCGCAGTCAGAGATTTCACAACCACAGCTAGGATCAGCCGAGCATCCAGTGTCACAACAAGCGCTGTCACAACCGCTACCCTTCAGTCCTAGAAGTCGATCCAAAAGCCCGTCGCCGAAGCTAGGGGTGCTCAAGCAAAGGCCGAGCAGCAAGGATCCAAGAACGATGTTTGATTTCATCGAGCCACAACTCCCTAAAACGATGATTCTGATTTCGTAAGTGAGCTCTAAGCCTGTGGGGGTGTAGTTGGCCGAGATTGGTTTCGACGCACGAAGTCGTCGAAATCACCCTCCGACCCCGCAACGTACAACAGAGTTGCTCGCTTCGTGGTGCGGCTGGCTTGTTTTAAGAGAGGGCTGAGTTCTCTTGAGTGCCAAAACTACTGACTGGCAGAGTTCACGAACGGGTTGGACGAATAATTCCGTATACTCGCCCCTGAGTTTTAAACGCCGACTGTCGAGGACAGTTGAGATGCGTTCAGAACCGTGTATCGGCCAGTCGAAAAGAAACGCTTGAGCGTGCTGCAAGCTTTTTTGTGGGAAGGACTTACGACGACCAGTTGTAATGAATTTGCCGCCTGCACGGCCTCAGGAAGCTAGGCAAAGCCTGCGGCCAGTAGAATCGAAACAATCCCTACAACTTCACAGAATCGAGCCCGATACTGATCATTTGAGCACTTATTCTGCGCTGGGGTTTGGGGGACAAACCTACTGCTAGCGCTTGGGAACGTCTATTTAATCCTGTTAATCCTGTCGAGCCCCACTATCGAACCCACGGTTCTTGGGCTAAATTGCTTCGCTCAATGTTTTCGCCAAACACGAAATTCTCATTTTTGAATTTTGATGAGATTCCACCCACCCCATGCCCTTGTGGAGTGGCACGCCGTGGTTTGATGGACATTGAGAGTGTTCCCTATTCACTCCACATCACGGAGATCTCGGAAAACGCAAAGGCTCACTACCACAAGCGAATCACCGAGACCTACTACATCCTGGAGTGCGAGCAGGAAGCCAAGATGGAACTGGATGGAGAGCTATTTCCCGTTCAAGAGAAGTCGACGATCGTGATCCACCCGGGAACACGGCATCGTGCGATCGGAAAAATGAAGGTGATGATTATTGCCTCGCCCAAGTTCGATCCTTCTGACGAGTGGCTTGATTGATTCTAAACATGCACTCTAGACTGGCACACCTCCCCTAAAACTATGGTTCGTCTGATCCTACCTATGCGAAGAGAACGCTTCGCAGCCAGCCTCATTCTGCTTGCATTTGTCTCCGGCATGCTGCTCACTGCTGCAACTAGCGGCTGTGATTCCAATGATAAGACTACAGCTCAATCCGAGCAAGCAGACGTCAAAAACCAGTAATTAACTTTTTCCGAGCCTCAGGAACCGTCACGTGACAAAACGTATCCTCGACGTCGGGAACTGTGGACCGGATCATAGGTCAATCTGCCAATTGATCGAAAGGCTGTTTCCAGGCAGCAAAGTCGCCAAAGCAGACACACTTGGTCAAACATTGAACATGCTCCGAGAGAGTTCGTTCGACCTAGTCTTCATCAATCGGAAGCTCGACATCGACTACTCCGACGGGATCGAGATTCTCAAGCAAATCAAAGCCGACGAAGAATTGGCCGCCACGCCAGTCATGTTGGTCACCAACTATGCAGAACATCAAGATACAGCTGTTGCTGCAGGAGCCGTGCGCGGCTTCGGAAAGCTTGAGCTAGCAACGCCAGAAACTCGGCAGAAGCTAGAAAACATCCTTGCTGGATAGTTGTTTGAATCAGCCCCGCTCGGGCTGCACAACTCCTCTATTGAGCCTGAAGCCGACTCAGCAATCCGAGTACTCCACCCCCGCTCGGAAAATTAAGCGACCGACTAGCAGATCACTTATCTAGGTTCTCTTTGATTTGCTCTTCCCCGACAGCAGGCGATGGACAACCACCTTTTGGAACTTCTACATTCGCGGTCCAGAGAATGGCGTTCAAGACCACTTTTCGAAAGTTCTCGTCCTGCCAACTCACATGATTGTGGGCTCCCGTAAAACCAAAACCTCGACCGCCTTCTGGACGCTGGTACGCCCAGGCCACATGCTGCTTCTCTCCGTTGGCCACCGCCTTGCGTACACTGGGGTTCCCGCTCCGCTCTCCATCAGGCCGGCGTAGTGATTCCGGTGGTGGCAAGTCTGACAAGATCGGGGTGACACCTTTCATCCCAGGTACAAATCGCATGTGGTAGTACCACTCATCATTAATCGAGAATGGCTTCACTCCGTTGGCAATCGGGTGATCTGGGAACTCTTTGAAGTTCGCTGTCCAGTGCGGATTGACAGACCAATTGAGGTCGCAGAAGCCCCCCATCCACTCCAGGAACTTCTCGCCAGGCTTGCCTTTCTCGGCTTCTGTCGCCCAGTGAATCATGACCACGCCGGTGCCACTTTTCATCAGCTCATCGAATTCATCCAACTTCGGATTCAACACGTGGCCACGGTGACCGGTGCAGAAAATGACCACTGTCGCGGCATCCTTCAGAATGCTCTGATTCTTTGGGTAGCCATAATGCGGCACCAACTCCGCTTTGACATCTAGACCTGACTGATTCAATGCTTCAGCCAGAATCATATTTCCTGCCCGATGCTCGTGATGCATCCGACCATGACTAGGCGAGCCGGAAATAAAAACGATCTTCGCCTTCTCATCGGCGGAAACACCGGTGCAGCAAAACGCCGTGAGCCAAAAGCTGCAAGTAAGAAGGAAGAGGCTTTTCATAACAGGTTCCGAGAATAGGAAAGGGGCGAGAGGGAAACTCCATTGTAAACCAATAGTGAACCGCATATGCAACAAGCCCCACTCGAGAGAGCGGAGCTTGTGCGATTAGTTTCTGGTTGATCGGCAGAAGACTTACTTGAAGCTGTCAGCCTTGAACTTGATCGTGCCCAAATCATTCATACCTGGCTTGAGCTCCACTTTCATGACTCCTCGCGACCATTTTTCGCTCTTGCCGTTCAGCTCGCCCTTCTCCAGCGACCTGTCGGAGTTCTCGTGCCAAATCTTGAAAGCGACCTCCCCGACGGGAAGGTCCTTAATCTCAAGTTCGCCCTTCTCGTTGGAAATTCCAACGAAGGGATGATCCATGACGATGATGTGTGACTTCATCCATGGGTGAATGTTACAGTCCACTGGAATTGCAGTGGGCTCGCTCTGCTTGATTTCGAGCTCCTTGGAGCCGCCGGCAGGAACGAGAAAGTTCTTCGATGGGTTATTGAAGAAATTGAAGTTGGCGTTGTGTCCTGCTTCATCGCTATTCTTCACGATAACTGTCTGCCCGGCTCGTACAGCGAACACGTGCGGCACGAAGACACAGCCCTTGTTGTCCAAGACCGGCTTGACATCAGGCACAGGAATATTAGGCAAGTCCACCTTGGTCTTGCGAGCATCCAGATACAACACCACGTTTTGAATCTCACCTGCTTTACTGACGACCATTTTCTCAGACAGGATTTCCAGATCTGCGCAGAATGGATCGCGGCTCCCATCGACCTCCTCTCGCTTCGGCACATCTCCATCCAGCATGAACTTTACCTTGAGCGTTGCTGTGTCAGCTGGCGCAGAAACCAGTCGAACCGCCTTTTCTGGCTTGGCAACTTCTTGGTCCGCTGCGACGGCGGGAGCTGCCGCAGACGGCGCGACAGCCATTTCAGTCTCCTGAAGCTTGCTGCAGCCAGCCAAACCAAGTGATGCAAGTGCCAAGAAACACAGAATTTTTTTCATTTTCTTCTCCAAAGGATTCGCGTTGACCGACTAACGAATGTGTCTGCCACGTCATCGCGGAAATTACATATCTCTGACGGTACTAATGTCTTCCGAGTGCGTGCATCCGTCAAGAAAAGATTTCGAGAACGGCATCTTCCACTCAATTCTACTTGAACTTGTCAGCTGGAATCTTACGGATGCCAAGATCATGCAAACCTAGCTTTAAATCGATCTCGATGTTACCTCTTCCCCATTTGCCTTTCTCGTCATTCAGCTCACTTTCATCGATCGTCCTAATAGCATTTTCGAACCAGAGCTTGAATGTGACCGTTCCTACAGGCAAATCTCGAATTTCAATCCCCCCCTTTCATTTGAGATACTCAGATAGTGGTGATCGAACATGACGACATAAGCTTTCATCCAACCGTGGATGTTGCATTCCACTGGTGGTGGAACCGGCTCTGCTTTGGGTACTGGGATCATTTTCCGAGCTTTTGGAGGAACAAGTGGGTTCTGCTCTTTATTTTCGAAGAAAGGAAACTTTGCGTTGTGCCCTTCCCCATCGTTGTTGGTGACCACAAAGTTCTGCCCAGCTCTGGCAGGCAGAATATGAGGAACGAACACGCAGCCCTTGTTATCCAGGACGGCTTGCTTCTACGGAGCAGGGGATTTGGGAAGCTCGATCTTGTATTTCCAAACGTCGAAATACACCATGAAGTTCTCGATAGCTCCGCCCTTACCCACTGCCATTTTCTCGGAAAGGATATTGAAATTCCCGCAAACCGCCCTGTCTGCTTTCAGCTTTTCGCGTTTAGGAATCGGGCCACCCCAAACAACCTCGAACTTCAAAGTCGCTTTCTACTGAACCACGGGAGCGGACATAAAATGCAGGCTTTCCGATTCGGATACTTCCGTCTCCTTCTTTTTAAGCTGCGCTAAGCCCTGCTGCGCGGCGGCGCGCGGTACCTGCTTCTTATTGCCGGCTGCAAGCGAGCATGGACATAAAGAGAATTGAAACAAGGGGCGAAAGCATTACCAACCGTCGAGTGCGCATAAATTCTCCTTGAGGTTACGTTTGCGCTGTCCTGAGAGGTGACGAGCCAGTTGTAAAACACTGCAAAGACACTGGCTCAATAAATTGCAAAAAACCGCTGCTTCGTCATGGCTGCAGGTAGGTGGGAAGGCCAAGCGGGAGTGTGGTAAGTTGGCCTCCGCTTATCATAGGCAATTTGTCGTGCAGGCAAACAATGATTGCCGCACGCCAACGTATGCCATCGTCGATGGCGGCATGTTAAGTGAAAATACCGACAAGCCGCTAGAACTATAGCGGCTCAATTTTGACAGCCACTGCCTTGAAAGCCGGGGTCCGCGATTGCGGATCAAGATCGCGAGGCACCAAGACGTTCGCTTCAGGAAAGTACATCAAAACGTTTCCCGCCCGAATATCTTCGTAAGCCCGAGCGAGGACTTCAGTCGAACCAACAGAATTCTTAACCCGGACGGGCTGGTCTTCGTTTATCCCCAAGCGTGCCAAATCATCCGGATGCATCAAAATCAGATCACGACGTTCCTGCCCTCGATAAAGGTCTTCTTCTTCGTAGACAACCGTGTTGAACTGGCCTTCACTGCGCACGGTCATCATGCGTAGTTCATCTGATCCGCCACACAGATCAGGAAGTTCGTAGCTGTGAAGACTAGCTTTGCCGTCACTTGTTCCAAAACACGGCTGATGAAAAGTCCTACCATCGATCTGAAACTCCTGCTTGCCCTGACCGATTTCGGAGATCTTCTTGTAACCGGGAACCACCGATCCGATCCACTCGCGAATTCTATCGGTATCCTGCATTTCCCCCCAAGGAACGGCGGAATCTTCGCAAGCTGCGAACAATCGCTTACCGAGTTCGGCAACCACCTCAACCTCTGATCGAGGTCCAGGTAATCTCGATTCCCCACCATCGCTCAGACGCACGTAGTTGAACATCGACTCCTGCGTCGTCGGCTGCGGTTCCTCGTCGCGCGCTAGCACTGGCAGCACAATTGTTTCATCCGCCAAGGAGTGAACATGCCCTGTGTTCATCGTGGTACTCAAGGTCACCAAGAATTCCAGTTTGCTAAGTGCTTCGCCTGCATAGGTCGCATCTGGATTGGATCCGTAAAGGTTTCCGCCTAAACAAAAGGCTGCTTTCACTTGCCCCGCTCGCGCTGCATCCATGCAGGCCATCGTGTCCATTCCAGGCGAAGTCGGGAGCTGCACTCCAAAATGATTTTGCAGACCATCAAAGATCTGCTCTTTCAGCTTAGGGGTCACGCCAATCGAGCCCATCCCTTGAACATTACTATGCCCTCGTATCGGCATTAGCCCAGCACCAGGCCTGCCCACCATACCACGTAGCAAAGCCAGATTGACGATCGAACTAACGTTGTCTACACCATGCTTATGATGCGTGATTCCCATAGTCCAGCCAAAGATGGCGGACCTCGAGCAGGCATAGAGCTCTGCGATTTCTCGCATCTCTGGCTCGGCAATGCCGCTCTTGATCTCTAGTTCCTTCCAAGGTAATTCGGTCAACCAGTCGATGTAGTCGTCGAGTCCATTGCAATATCCCTCGAGAAAGCTCTGGTCAATGGCTCCGCTCTCCACCGTCGCCTTGGCGATTCCTGAGAGAAGTGCAAGGTCGCCACCGATATGTGGCTGAACATAGTGAGTCGCTATCTCAGATCTGAACAACATACTGCGCCAATCACTTGGAATCCGAAAACGTCGCATACCAAGCTCGCGCACGGGATTTATCACTAACACCTTGCCACCTCGACGGCGCAGATGGTTGAGCGAAGTCATCAGTCGTGGGTGATTGCTGGCCGGATTGCCTCCTATAATCATCGCCAGATCGGCGTGATCTAGATCCTCGAGCGTCACCGTAGCGGTGCCCGTCCCCAAAGACTTGTTGAGACCAACACCGCTGGCTTGATGGCAATAGTAGCTGCAGTTATTGACGTTGTTGGTACCGTACACTCGAGCTAGCAGTTGCAACAAGAAGCCAGCTTCGTTGCTGCTGCGCCCGCTGAAGTACCAAAAGGTCTGGTTCGGGTTGAGCGAGCCGAGCTTGGCCACGATACGTTCGTAGGCGTCCTGCCAAGTGATCGGCTGGTATTTATCCTCACCGCGCGTGTACAGCAGAGGCTGAATCAAGCGGCCAGCGTATTCCAGCTCCCGAGGAGTCCATCGCTGCAATTCATGTAGGCTGTGCTTATCCCAAAAAGTCGGCAAGATTCCCGATTGCATGTCGGAGACCATCGCCTGAAGCGACTTTTTGCATACTTCCGGAAAAGAACCCTGCTCATTCACCATCCCTCCGGATTGGCCCCCCATCCCAAGAGCACACGTCTTGCAAGCGTTTTTGCTCCGCATCGCCTTCCAAAGCTTCAGCAGCCCACCCGCTTCTTTAGCCTTGGAAAAGGTGTACCGGATCGCTGCCCAGCCACCTCCATTTTTTACTTTGCGCATTACTCGATCCGTCAGGATGATTTAGGTTCGGGCTCTGTGAACTATCGATCAGGCTCTAGTTGGCTCGTGGCGAAGGAAAGCAAGAACCTCCCCGAGCTTACAGCTTGCCTCACCGCAAGCAGAGGTTGTCAGCGAGCCCGCCATACCACCCACTAGCTCTGCTTACCTGAACAACTCCACAAACGATTCGGCCAGCGCGACTTTCGAACTCGCCCAGAATGCCTACAATCCCTGCGTAGGGGTGAACTTTGCAAGGCGAATAGAACAGGAAACGCGAGCTCATGAAAGTACTCGTTGTCGGAAATGGCGGACGTGAACACGCTTTGGCTTGGAAAATCAGTCAAAGCTCTCGAGTGACCGACGTCTTTGTCGCACCAGGCAACGCCGGAACTGCGCGTGACGCTATCAATGTCGACATCGGAGTGAACGATATTGAAGGCCTCATCGCCTTCGCGAAGAAAGAGAACATCGGCTTGACCGTTGTGGGACCCGAAGCCCCCCTTTCGATAGGTATCGTCGATGCCTTCGAGTCTGAAAAACTGCGCGTGTTCGGTCCGACACAACAGGCGGCTCAGCTTGAGAGCAGCAAGGCGTTTTGCAAAAACTTGCTCCGTCAAGCTGACGTTCCCACGGCGGACTTTCAAGTGTTCCGCGATGCTGACGACGCGATGCGATTCATAAAAGGCCGCTATCCTGGCGAACGCGATCGCTGCCCGGTCGTTGTGAAAGCAGACGGCTTGGCGGCTGGTAAAGGTGTCATAGTTTGTAAGCGACGCAACGACGCAATGGAAGCCATTGACCGCATCGCGCGACGAAAAGAGTTTGGCTCCGCCGGCGCCCAGATGATCATCGAAGAACGACTGGAAGGTCAAGAAGCCAGCGTGCTGGCAATTACCGACGGTAAGACCATTTTGCCGTTGCCTCCTGCACAAGATCACAAGCCCGCCTTTGATGGCGACACAGGTCCGAACACCGGAGGCATGGGAGCTTACTGCCCAACGCCCATGGTTGATGACGCACTGATGGCTTGGATCGAAGAGCACGTGTTGGTGCCATCAGTTCACACGATGAAACGCAATCGCAAGCCATTCCGTGGCGTTCTGTACGCTGGCTTGATGCTGACTCCACAAGCCGGGCCGAAGGTTCTGGAATACAACTGCCGTTTCGGCGACCCAGAGTGCCAACCTTTGCTAATGCGACTAAAGAGTGATTTGGTCGATATCTTGGACGCAGTTGTTGACCAATCTTTGGATCAAATCGAAGCGCCGGAATGGGACGAGCGACCGGCGATTTGTGTCGTAATGGCCAGCAAGGGCTATCCTGGTGACTACGACAAAGGCGAAGTCATTTCCGGCATCGATGCGGCTGACGGGTTGGCAGATGTGAAGGTCTTCCAAGCCGGAACTACGCTCGATGGACAGGATGTTGTCACCTCGGGCGGCCGAGTCCTCGGTGTTACCGCACTAGGCGACAACATCGCTAAAGCCAAACTCAACGCCTACACAGCGGTACAACAAGTCCGCTGGTCCGGTTCATGGTGCCGTAAAGACATCGGCGACAAAGCGATGCAGTTCATGGAGCAGCAAGCTGCCGAAATGTAGCTCTTCACCGACCCCTACTCTCGACCGTTCCGCCAAGTTCAACGCGAGCAATTCATGCCAGCAGGAAGTGCTACCAGCAAAAAAGTCATCGGACTTGCCAAGACGCTGAGTGAGGCTGTGGAGCAGATTGACTTCAGCGACGCGGTTCCCTGGGTCTACAATCCGCTGAACTACGCTTGGAATGCCCACGAAGAGTATCTGAATAAGTACGCTCGTAAGAGTTGCAGGTTTTTGATGCTCGGCATGAACCCTGGACCATGGGGAATGGCACAATGTGGTGTGCCTTTCGGAGAAATCGCATTCGTCAAAAAATACCTGGGAATCAATGCCAAGGTTGCCAAGCCAGACCCCGAACACCCGAAGCGTCCGATTGAAGGCCTCGACTGCGCCCGCAGCGAAGTTTCTGGTCGCCGTCTCTGGGGCTTGATGCACGAAAAATATCCCAAAGCCAATGATTTCTTTTACGAACACTTTGTGGCCAATTACTGTCCTCTAATTTTCATGGAGGAATCGGCCAGAAACGTCACTCCAGACAAACTTCCAGCCGCCATTCGTTGTGAACTTGAATTGCATTGTGACGCACACTTGGCGGGATTGATTGAAACGCTGCAACCGGAATTCCTGGTCGGCGTTGGCGCCTTCGCGGAAAACTGTGGCAAGCGTGTGATTGAAAAGGCAGGTTTGGAACTCCAAGTGGGGCGAATCCTCCACCCAAGCCCAGCTTCGCCCGCGGCCAACAAAGACTGGGCTGGAACAGCAACGAAACAACTCGAGACGCTCGGCATTTGGTAGCGGCTGGCAACTGACGGACGGTTCGTGACTAATCACAATCCGAAGCATCAGCGAGGCAAGGCAAGATTTATCTTCTCGTTCACGCTTCGGGGTAGAAAAAGACTGAACCCTGGCAGCCGATCGAGTCCAGCGATTACCCCCGACACATTTACAAGCCTGCAAAGATGCAACGCGTAGTTCTAGCCATGAGTGGAGGTGTCGACAGCTCGGCCGCCGCGCATTTACTGCTCGAACAAGGCTACGATGTTGTCGGCGTTTTTATGCGTCACGGCGAAGAGTCGGCCGAGAGCTGCAGTCTAGAGGACGGCTCACCTAACCCGCTTCTGCCAATACTGCAGGGAAGAACGGATCACAAGCAAGGTTGCTGCAGCGCGTCCGATGCCATGGACGCACGACGTGTCTCAGATCGCCTCGGCATTCCTTTCTATGCCCTCGATCTCGAAGCCGACTTTTCGCGCATCGTGGATTACTTCGTGGACGAATACACACAAGGCCGCACACCGAACCCTTGTGTCCAGTGCAACAATTGGATCAAGTTTGGACGCCTGTTTGACTACGCTGATAGCGTGGATGCCGAGTTCGTTGCAACGGGACATTACGCGCGACTAGAACAAACTGAAGATGGCCCCGCACTTCTGCGCGGCGTAGATTCTGGCAAAGACCAGTCCTATGTGCTCGCGGGCATTGATCGCAAGTATCTTTCGCGAATGTTGTTACCTGTCGGTGGGTTTGTGAAGCCGGATATCCGAGCTCTGGCTGGCAAGGCCGGATTACGCGTCGCCGATAAGCGAGACAGCCAGGAGATCTGCTTCGTCACTACCGGAAAGCACGCTGATTTTGTGCGAGCGCGTTCATCTGAGAACACGGCTGGTAACTTTGTCGATCAGGAAGGCAAAGTCTTGGGGCAACACCCAGGAATCGAACAGTTTACGATCGGCCAGCGAAAAGGGCTCGGAATCGCCCTCGGCGAACCCGCCTTTGTGCTGCGCATCGATCCGGAGAGCTTCGATGTCGTCCTTGGCCCTAAAAAAGCTCTGGATCGGCAAGTTTTGCACGCAAGCGAAGTCAACTGGCTTATCGAGCCGCCCACGGGCTCCTTCGAAGGCATGGCACAGATCCGCTACAACAGCGCTGCTCGCCCCGCTGTGGTAGAAGTACTCGAAGGTGCCCGAATTCGCGTCGAGTTTACTAATGGAGCCAGTGGAATTGCGCCCGGGCAGCTCTGCGTCGTTTACCGCGAAGATCGCGTTCTCGGCGGCGGCTGGATCGAATAAACAAAAACTACGTCCATTGTCCTCAGTTGCCCCCGCTTCTGCTTTTTGAAGCTTCGTTTTTCCTAGGCAAATCTTCCCTAAGCGAATCTGCTCGTAGACCGGTAGAAAGACGCCATCCAGGACCCTGCCGTCGGCCAATATCCCAGCAAAACACCTCCTTCCCCCCGCAGTGGACTTCTTGGAAACCACCCCAGAACCAGCTATCATGCGAGGGAGTACGTTGCTCGGACCCTGAAATCCTCGCTGAGATACCAACTATGAGTCTCCTGCTGCTCGGACAATCCTTCGATATCTTCATGATTCTAAAGTGGGTTGGTATCGGTTTTGCCGCACTGTTCGCTCTCTTTGTCATTATCGCGTTCATCGCTTTTGGCTCACTCTGGGTCCAAGCTTACTTTGCCAGCGCTCGAGTCTCGATGTTCAGCTTGGTAGGAATGTATTTCCGTCAAGTCAAAGCACCGGTGATTGTTCACGCAAAAATTATGGCCGCTCAAGCTGGTCTCGACATCAGCTCTCAAAGTGGCATCCTGACACAGCGGCTGGAAGCACACTATTTGGCCGGCGGTAACGTAATGAACGTGGTTCAAGCAATCATCGCGGCTCAGCGAGCAGGTATCGACTTGGACTTCGACCGAGCGGCCGCTATCGACTTGGCAGGGCGTGACGTTCAAGACGCCGTGCGCACCAGCGTACATCCGAAAGTCATTGACTGCCCTGATTCTCGGCGCAGTGGCAAGTCAACTTTGTCAGCCATCGCTCAAGATGGAGTTGAGCTTCGAGTCAGAACCCGGGTGACGGTTCGAACCAACCTGGAGCAGCTGATTGGTGGTGCTACCGAGGAAACGATTATTGCTCGTGTCGGTGAAAGTATCATTAGCTCGATTGGCTCTAGCGACACACACCAAACGGTCCTCGAGAATCCAGACTTGATCTCGCGTGCGGTTTTGAAGCGTGGACTGGATGCTCAGACAGCCTTCCAGATTGTTTCCATCGACATCGCCGATATTGACGTGGGTGACAACATTGGAGCTCGCTTGCGAGCTGACCAAGCCGAAGCAGATGTCCGTGTCGCTCGAGCAAAAGCTGAACAACGCCGCGCCGAAGCAATCGCGACCGAGCAAGAGAACCGAGCTAGCGTCGCAGAGAATCAAGCTCAGCTTGTGCTTGCCGAAGCCGAAGTTCCACGTGCCATGGCACTGGCCTTCAAGGACGGAAACCTCGGCCTCGAAACCAATTAACATTTATCGCTTCGTATTCGATTCGCCAACATTCTCCGATTGGGATTAGCCAGAATTCCGACGCAATCAGATCCGAGCCGAAATCTCTCATGGACGACACCAACGGCCCTTCACCCATTCGCCGCAGCCAGCGAGTGGAGTTTGAGGGCGGTAACGGCCACAAGTTAGCGGGTATCCTTGATCTGCCGGCAAGCACGCCGCGAGCAACATCGTTGTTCACGCATTGCTTTACCTGCAACAAAGACCTGAAAGCCATCGTCCGAATTTCGCGGGGCTTAGCCGCCGAAGGCTTTGCAGTCTTGCGCTACGATCTCACTGGTCTTGGCGGTAGCAAAGGCGACTTCTCGCTGACAAACTTCAGCACCAACCAGCAAGACCTACTGGCAGCCCATCGCTTCCTTTCCAAGCACCTCGAAGCACCGCATTTTCTCGTTGGGCACAGTTTCGGAGCCGCCTGCAGCCTGTCACTGACCGAACAAATTGCCTCAGTGCGAGCCACCGTTTCCATCGCCGGTCCGAGCGACACTTCGCATCTTGCCAACCTGCTTCAAAGAATGGATCCGGAGATTGCAGTGAAGGGAATCGGCTCGGTCACCATCGGCGGGATCGACTACGTGATTCGCAAACAGATGCTGGACGACTTTCGTAGCCATGACCTCCCGGCCCTGCTCCGTAAGACCACCAAACCAGTCATGCTCTTTCACAGCCCCGAAGACGAAACGCTCGGCTATGAGCATGCTCTGCGACTATTCAGTTGCTTGACTCAACGCACGCCCGACGACCCCGAGCCTTCTCCTGCAAGCTTGATCACCTTGCCTGGCGCTGACCACCTCTTTGCTCGCGAAGCCGCAGACCTTAACTTTGTCGCCAGCTCAATTGGCGCTTGGTTCACAAGAATGCTAGACAGATAAGTGCATTCTCAGCCTAAAACTCAACTCGCTCCATCACATCGCAGGCTTCATCGATTTGTCCTTGAGTCAGATCACGGTGGGTAACCAAGCGAATGCGATCGGCACCGAAAGGAAATGAGCCAATTCCTTTCTTCTCTAACGCCTCGCACAAAACGGCTGGAGTTCCCAGCTCCGGATCGACTCGAACTAAAACGATATTTGTTTCTGGCTCACGATCGACAAACAAGCCATCGCGCCGAACTGCAGAAGTAGCCAATTGCTTAGCCCAGTCGTGATCTTGGCGCAGCGAATCAATATTGTTTTCAAGTGCGTATAGAGCCGCTGCGGCCAGAAAGCCGACTTGACGCATGCCGCCGCCAAACAGCTTGCGAATGCGACGGGCTTTGACCATCGCCTCCCCATTACCAACAAGCGCTGATCCAACAGGTGCACCAAGTCCTTTCGAGAAACAAACGCTAACGGTATCAAAATCACTTGCCAACTCTTCGGCGGAATATCCTGAGGCCACCACCGCATTGAACAATCTCGCTCCATCCAGGTGTGTCTTAAGTCCGTTAGCATGCGCCCAAGTGCAAATTTCACTCACCGAATCCATCGGCTGAACCACGCCGCCACCGCGATTGTGAGTGTTCTCCAGGGTGACCAAGGCTGACCGCAGCGCGTGGTCATCAATCGGGTTGATCGCTCGTAGAAATTGTTCCGGCGTGAGAACCCCGCTCGTTCCAGGCAACAGCTTTGGAACCAGTCCACTTAGCTGAGCAAAAGCACCTTGCTCGTACATGTAGATATGGCATTCCGACTCACACAGAAACTCATCACCAGGCTGGCAGTGCAAGCGCACACCGATTTGATTCGCCATACTCCCACTTGGCATGAACACGGCAGCTTCCTTGCCGAGTAGCCCGGCAATCTTCGCTTGAAGATTTTCGACCGTGGGATCAGAACAAATGACGTCATCGCCGACTTCGGCCAAGGACATTGCCGCTAGCATGCCGGGACAAGGCTTGGTGACCGTGTCGCTGCGAAGGTCAATTCTCGGCGGAGCTGCTTTAGTTCTGGACATGAACGAGATTTCTTTTCGGAGTCAAGATAAAGTCAAGCCAGTCCAGGGTAACCGCTAACGCCAGGTCTTCACAGCGGGCAATAAACCACAGAGCTCCCCGAAGAAGGCCGATAACGAGCGAAGCGATGTAACGGCGATTCAAATTGCGTTGAAAACTGCCGAAACTCTTGAAGGGTTCCGTTACCAAAAGGACGAACCAAACAAGTAGAAGCCCGGTCATAATCTAGGGTCTTGCACGATCACTCCGTCTATTGGCGATAGATGAAAGCTAGCCAGAAAGCTATCCTGTTAACGCTGACACTGGCTTTCCACCGGGTTTGTAGCCCAGAAATTACCGCATCCATGAAGCAACTGAGAATCCAACGCATCGACGCTCGCCAAAGTGGCTTTGAAACCGAGTTTGAGGCCATGCGCGCTCGCCTAAGCCCCTCCGGAAACGTTGTGAGTCCGAAGGGCCAAGAGCTTACCAAACGCGTTTTCGGCGAAACACTAACACCAGGCCAAGTCGTAGAGCGAATTTGCTCCGATGTCCGCAATGAAGGCCGAGCTGCATTGGCCAAGTACAGTCAAGCACTCGACGGAAGTGAGCTCCCAAGCAGCGACTTTGCCGTTCCCGCGGAAAAGCTCCAAGAAGCTCACGCAGCAGCAGCCCCGGAATTCCTAGCCACGATCCGCCGCATTCGGGACAACATTCTGCAATTCCAAAAATCGATCCTTCACCAGACCTCCAGCATCGAGCCCGCTCCTGGTATCCGACTCGACCAGCGTTACGTCCCTTTGCATCGAATTGGCGTCTGCGTTCCCGGTGGTGCAGCTGCTTATCCATCGACCGTGCTCATGACAGTAGTTCCTGCTCAAGCAGCTGGAGTGGAGCAAATCGCAGTCGTCGCTCCACCAACGGACTTTGGCGCGTTTAACTGCGATGTTCTCGCCACCTGCCACGAACTCGGGATCACCGAAGTGTATCCGATAGGTGGAGCTCAAGCTGTCGCAGCCATGGCTTACGGAGTCGATGGGCTTGATGCAGTCGACAAAATCGTTGGCCCCGGCAATCTGTTTGTAGCCCTCGCCAAGAAGCAAGTCTACGGCGATGTCGATATTGACTCGATCGCAGGCCCCAGCGAAGTGGTCGTCGTCGCGGATTCGACAACTAACTCTGCGTACACTGCAGCAGACATGTTGGCTCAAGCAGAGCATTCTCCGGGCGCGAGTGTGCTGGTAACTTGGGACGAGTCACTACCCGACCGAGTGGAACAAGAACTCGAGTCGCAGTTGCAAAATCTCAGTCGCAGTGATTTAACCTATGACAGTCTAAATGATTTTGGTGCCATCATCCTAGTCAGTGACGCGACGCAAGCATGCGAAGTCACCGACTTGATCGCGCCTGAGCATTTGCATATCGCCTGCGAGAAACCTCGCGAGCAGTCAGATCGAATTCGCAACGCAGGGGCAACATTCCTGGGCGACTTTAGTCCAGTAGCACTAGGTGACTACGCGGCTGGACCGTCGCACGTCCTTCCCACCGGTGGCACCGCTCGCTGGGCGGCCGGACTGTCGGCGAACTCCTTCCTACGAAGCGGCAGCGTCATCGAGTACTCGAAAGACGCTCTCGGCGGCATTCAAGCCGAAATCGCGCTACTGGCTGAGAAGGAAGGTCTGACCGCACACCGCAACAGCGTTGACATTCGCCTGAGCTAATACCGACTGGGCTCACCGTATTTAGGAATTCAAATTGAATCGCACTAGCGACATTGAGCAGTTCTTTCGACCCGAGATTCGGGAGATGGCGGCGTATTTACCTGGGGAACAACCCAGGGGCGGCAAAGTCATCAAAATGAACACCAACGAGAACCCGTACCCACCTTCTCCCAAGGTCGTGCAAGCGATTCAAGAAGCAGCATCCCAGCGGCTGGAACGCTATCCCGACGCACTTGGAACTGGCTTTCGCATGCGTGCTGCGGAAGTGCTCGGGGTAGAACCAGATTGGATTCTCTGCGGCAACGGTAGCGATGATATTCTCACGGTTCTGACACGCGCATTCGTGGGCCAAGGCGAGAAGCTGCGACTTCCCTACCCCAGCTACATCCTCTATCGCACGCTATCCGAACTCCAGGGAGCACAATTCGAAGAAGTCCCATTCTGCAGAGATTTCTCGCTCGACGAACGCTTCACGGCAGCTGACGAGAAACTTCGTTTCGCATTCTTACCGAACCCCAACAGCCCTAGCGGAACGGTTCTCACACCCAAACAAGTTGCCGAGTTGGCCGACCAGCTGCCTTGCCCACTGTTGGTTGATGAGGCTTATGCCGATTTTGCCGAGAGCAACTGCATCAATTTGGTACGCGAGAATCCCCGAGTTATGGTGTCTCGAACACTAAGTAAGTCTTACGGATTGGCGGGTTTACGTTTCGGATTCCTGGTCGCGCAGCCGCCCGTGATTGAAATGCTCCGCAAGGTAAAAGACAGCTACAATTGCGATGCCTTGAGCCTAGCCGGCGCGACGGCGGCTATCGACGATCAAACTTGGTTGTTGGACAATCGCCGCAAAATTGTGGCAACTCGAGATCGCCTGACGAGCAAACTTCGCGAGCTGGGTTTTGAATCTCTGGATAGCCAAGCCAACTTTGTGTGGTGCAAGCATCCCGAGAAGAGCTCGAAAGAGCTTTACGAACAACTCAAAGCAGACGGAATTCTGATTCGCTACATGAACTACGCTGACTGGGGCGATGGCTTGAGAATCAGCGTCGGAACCGACGCTCAAGTTGACGCTTGCCTGGCCTACCTGGCAGGGTACTTGGCGTAGGCTCGAACTTTGCATTCCACTTGAAACTACTACGTCGCTTCTCTCCTCCTGCGGAGCAGGTTACTGGGGGAGAGTCGAACACCCCCATTACGCAGGGACCCTGAGAGGGGCTTTGGTCGCGAGGCCTTCCCCGTCGTTTGGGCTCCGCCCCTCCCAGAATTCGGCACCGAGCTCAGAAAGGGAGGGAGACAAGAACCTGCGAACCTTAAGCTAAACCGACTACAGAATATAGAGATGACTCGCTAGAGATGACTCGCAGCGCAACAATTCAACGAGAAACAGCGGAAACCAAAATCCACTTGGAATTGAACCTCGATGGCACTGGCCAGAGCGAGATCGATTCCGGAGTCGGTTTTTTGGATCACATGCTCACTCTGTTCGCTAAGCATGGTTTATTCGATTTGAAAGTAAGCTGCGATGGCGACACACAAGTGGACTCACACCACACAACTGAAGATATCGGAATCTGTCTTGGCCAAGCCTTTGCCAAAGCGCTCGGTGATAAGCGAGGTATAGCGCGTTACGGGCACATGGTTCTTCCAATGGAAGAGACACTCGTAACTGTGGCGGTAGACTTAAGCGGTCGCAGCTACGTCGTCTTCAACGCGCCGATTCCTGCCGCCAAAATTGGGGAATTCGACAGCGAACTCGTCGAGGACTTTTGGTATTCCTTCGCTAGCAACACTCTTTGTAACTATCACGTGTTGCTTCACTATGGTCGCAACAGCCATCACATCGCCGAGGGAATCTTTAAAGCAAGTGCTAGGGCACTACGTATCGCTGTCAGCGACGATCCGCGTCAAATCGACGTGCCGAGTACCAAGGGCACACTGAACAGCTGAAACAGATCAGGCCAACAGCATGCTCCACAATTTTGCGGCGTTGCAATAGCGATGTCGATGTCGTCTGCATCGATAGCCTCTGCACTTGAGTTGTACGCAGTGGAATCTAATATCATGCAAGGCCCACAAGCTACGGGTCGTAAGCGACTTTGAATAGCCATCCAGGCGATCGTGATCAAAGTGAATAAGAAGACTTTCTTCGCCACTATCTCTCGCCTCCAAAGCCACTGCGACATCCGCGAAATAAATCTAATGGCTCATGTCCCAGGCATTCCACTGCCGGTAAACAGCTCTGATTTAATTCGCTTTAGGACGGTTACCACCCGCCGTTGATCAATCTCCACGCTATTCAGTCATGATCCGGTTTGATCGAGGACAATTCAACCTACTCCCGAGAATGCGAAACACGCCTAGCCCACAACTCGACGGCTAGACGATTCGACTCAAAGGCCATATTTTCAAGGTGTGATAACATCGGTCGCGACCATTCATAATGATCGACTTCGTCGACGGCCAACTCGAGCTGAGTGTCCGATTGGACACTTACAACGTAGAAGAGATCAATGACCGGTGAGCAGATTCCCCGCAAGTGATATTCGTTCACAGCCGTGGTCAGAAACTCAGTACTGACAACGGTGAGACCTACTTCCTCGCGAATCTCGCGAGCGACTGCTTGTTCTGCCGTTTCGCCAGCGTCGACGAAGCCACCCGGCAAGCCCCACTTACCTTTGCCAGGCTCGCGGGCGCGACGAATAAAGAGCATCTCAACTCGTTCGTTCACCACGATACCGCCAACGGCCGTAACAGGCCCAAAATAATTATAGAAACCGCATTTTTCGCAAGTAAAAGGCGTGCACCCGGGGTTGGGATTCGGCTCGCCGCAGCGTGGGCAGAATCGATAAGTCTCGGCAATAAACTGACTGTTCATGATGTACGTATTCTGAGAGGGTCAAACCTTGTCTGACAAGGGCTCGGTTTTGTCGCGACCAGTACTCACCAATAACCACAGACCATACACAAGAAGGCCCAGCACAAATGTTCCGCACATGGCCAAAAATTCGGTGTGATGCTCGTACCATGATGCCGCCAAGATCAACGCTGTAATGCCGAGGTAGACGACAAGTGATAAGATTTCTATTGAGTGCAACTTCATGCTATTTGGTAGCTTCAACCTTACCCAGCAGAGACTCGCTACAGCCAGAGCACCGCACGCTGAAAGTGTCAGCCCCAAGTACTTCAACAGCTGAAGCAGATCAGCAATATTGACCGCGACAATGCTCAGCACAGCTTGAACCAAGATCGCAGCAACCGGGGCTCCTACTTTCCCCTGCAGGACTTGGGGCATCACACCGTCTTCGGCCATCTTCTGATAAACACGCGGACCGGCTAGCAGCATAGCGAATACGCTACTCGCCATGGAGAGAACGATCGACACTCGCACTACAAGGGCCAGTGATTCTCCTCCGATGTGCTCTGTCGCAATTACCGCCACCGCTGGGTTGCCCGCAATCGACTCTGGATCTGCTGCAAACACATACACAACATTGAGCAACAGATAAATTACAGTGACAAGCAAGGTTGCCAACAGCATGGCCTTCGGTACGAGTCGCGTTGCATCTCGAGACTCACCAGCAACATAAATCGCCGCATTAAATCCGGTGTAACTCAACGCAATCCATGACATCGACCCTATGAAAGCGCTCCAAGCATCAACACTTCCTGGCAACCAAGCCGCATCTCGCTCAGGTAACGCCTGCCCGACCCAGAGCTCAGAATCCGTGAAGCCAAAGGCCCAAACTAGAGTGAATCCGATCAAGGCGAGTTTGAATACCACTATTAAGTTCTGCATGAATGTTCCAAGCCCTAACCCGACAAGATGGCAAACAGTCGCAACCACAATCAATCCCGTCGCCAGGAGTTTGACTTGAGTCGTGCCTTCCTCGGCTCCAGGCAGCATGTAGATTGCTGCGCCCAGCGCTGCCACCGCAATCGGAGCAGTGAAACCAGCGAACACGGAAATCCAGCCGGCTAAAAAGCCGACCGATGGGTGCACAAAGCGGTGAAGAAAGAGATACTCGCCCCCGGACTGCGGCAAGCGTTTCACCAGCCCGGCATAGCCCATCGCGCCGCAAATGGCCCACACTCCACAAACGATCCAAGCCACGAGAACGCGCCCTGGATTACCTAGTGTTGCGAGAGAGAATCCACTTGAAGTGAAGATTCCAGCGCCGATCATGTTGGCCACAACGAGTGCCGACAAAGTGGTGAGTCCCAAGCCAAAAGATTTCGACTCCGTCAGATCGTTTTGACCAGACGACCGGCTTTCATCATTGGCAGGGGGTTCAGAAGCAGAACTCACGATTTGGCCGTCGCCTTTCGGGAACGCTTCTTAGCCGTAGCTTTCTTCTTGGCCGCAGAGTACCCTGGCTTCGACTTTGGCTTGCTTTTCTTTGTTGCTTTCGCCTTGGGTTTCGCCTTGGCCTTTGTTCGTGCCGCTGGTGCTGGGCTCTCTTCGAACAACAGATCTAGCTGCAAGTTTGGCTTGCCTGGCTTCTCGATGTTCGCTGGAGAACTAACCCTTGCTTCAGCCTGCTTCTTCTTTTTTGACGTTCTTCTCTTTGCCACTTTCTTCCGATTCAAAGGCTTGCCATCCCTGGTGGCTGGCGCACTCACTCGTGGCTCCTTGGCACCCTGCAATGCGTCACCCGCCTTGCAGGCAGCCAAGCGTTCCATACCGAACTTGACGTAATCCTCAGACATTTCGAAGCCCAAGTACTTCCGCCCGAGCTTCTTGGCAACGGCCAATGTGGTACCGCTTCCCGAAAATGGATCCATCACAATGTCGTCTGGATTCGAGCAGCCACGGACAATGCGGCCCAAGAGCTGCTCGGGCATTTGGCAGGTGTGAAAACCAGCGCGCTCTTTGAAAGTACCCGCGACACGCGGGAAGTACCAGGTATCTTCGTCGTCGGAAAAGCCTTCACAGTCCTGGGGACGAAGAATCCAAGTATCATCTGGCGAACGACCCGCGGGATTTGAACGCTTGTCGTTGTAAACCAGTTGGCGCGCCGAAGGCACGGCAACACCGCTGAAATTGAAAGTAAACTCTTTCGGATCAATAGTGAAGTAGAAAAGATGCGTGTGCGAGCGTGTGAACTTCGACTTGCAGTGCACCCCAAAGGTGTAATACCAGATCACCCAGTTGCGTGTTTGGAAACCAAGTTGCTGAGCGGCTATCTTCAGTTCAGCTGCGAAGTCATCGCCGATTGCCAGCCAGAAAGTCCCATCCTTCTTGAGAACGCGGTGAATCTCGCTCATCCAGTCACTACACCAAGCGACGTACTTATCCGCTTCTAGACGATCATCGTACTCGTCATACTCGTACCCTATGTTGAAAGGCGGATCTGCAAAAGCAAGATCCACGCTTTCCTTCGTTAGCGTCTGGAGTCCTTTGAGACAGTCGCCATGGTGGATCTTGCCGAGTGATTTCTTGAGCTTGGTCGCCATGAGCAGGAGAATCGTGGGTTAGGAACTTCTTGCAGATCCGCCCATTGTACGCTGCTAAACCTTCCCGCGCAAGACGCAACCAATCTTCATTGTCCCGCATTCATACGGAAGAGAACCAAGAGACCAACAGTCACGCAGCTTAGACCAGCTGCGTGTTCGATAGTAGAGATTTAGTTACTGCGGCATGGTGCAAAGTTCTTTGTCGCAAGCCGCGGCCACCTTCTGGCAACGCACCATGGTGGACTCAAACTGGTCGAAGTTCAATGTCTGATAACCATCCGATGCAGCAGTTTCCGGAGTCGGATGAACTTCAATAATCAAGCCGTCTGCACCAGCGGCAACAGCTGCCACTGACATGTCGGGCACCATGTAAGCGTGGCCGGTTCCATGACTCGGATCGATGATCACCGGCAAGTGCGTTTTCTTATGCAGATAAGGCACTGTCGCTAGTGGAAGTGTAAATCGCGTATGCCCCTCAAAAGTACGAATGCCGCGCTCGCAGAGCATCACGTTCGGATTGCCTTCGTTAAGAACGTATTCGGCTGCTAACAAGAATTCATCGACTGTCGCGCTGGCCCCTCGCTTAAGAAGAACTGCTCTGTCGCTCTTGCCAACCGCCTCGAGCAAACGATAGTTCTGCATATTTCTCGCACCGATCTGCAGTACGTCGGCATACTTGGCAACCAAATCCACTTCTTCGCTAGTCATCACTTCTGTAACGACGGCCAAACCAGTTTCTTCGCGTGCCAGCGCGAGTAGCTTAAGCCCCTCCTCCTTCATACCTTGGAAGCTGTAGGGGCTGGTTCGCGGCTTGAAAGCACCGCCGCGAAGTGCGGTAGCACCAGCCTTCTTGACAGCCTTCGCCGAAGAAACAATTTGCTCTTCATTCTCAACCGAACAAGGGCCAGCCATGACACCAACCACGCCAGCGCCAGCTTGGTAATCGAGAACCTTTATGCGCGTGGGCTCTGACTTAAGCTCTTTGCTCGCCACTTTGTACGGAGCCAAAATCGGCATGACTTCGGCAACACCTGGACCACTTTCCAGCGAAGATGCCTTTGTGACGCGCTCGTCGCCGACAGCTGCAATAACGGTTCGCTCCGTGCCCTGAATCACATGTGCCTTGAGGCCCAAGCTCTGGACACGCTCGGTCATGTATTGAATTTGCTCTTCGGTGGCATTCTGTTCCATCACGACGATCATCGGGTTTTCTCGGTGGTTGAAATTGGCTAGTGATACAAAAAAACCCCGGTGAGTTTTTCACCGGGGCTGGGAGTTTTCCGTGTCTATTCAGCACTTACATACTCTGCACAGCCCCGGAACTAAAGTACGGTCCAAAGCCAAAAAAGTAAGTAAAAGCGGGAAAGTTGTTGTTCATGCAGTTAATTATGACTCCGGCCTCAGAATCAGCAATAGCTGAGTATAAGAAAATCGATTGTAGAAAAGCCAGTGTGATAGATTGAAACGAAAATGGCTTACCTGCTGCAGTTTCATCCCAATGTTGGTTCAGGCAAGGCAGGCAAGATACCTTTCCACCTGAGAAACAATCCATGATCGTTCCGCGATGTTTTTTCGCTCTACTGACGCTCACCTCAGCATTTCCTTCAAGCAAAACACTTGCATCTGAGCCTACCCAGGAATCGCGAGAAACTTCTCGCGCTCATCTCAAGGTGCAATTTTTGTTCGATGGCCCAAATCCTATACGCCCAAAGACCGAAGGTACTAAAGAGCCGTTTTGCGCAGAGTGCGAGATCTTGTCCGAGTCTCTCATTGTCAATGAGAAACGGCAGATTCAGAACGTTGTGATGTATCTCGACACGCGCCGCACCAAGATGGAACTGCCTGACTTTTCACAAAGAAAGCCAGCGAAGCATGTTCTTGAAGCAAGAGATTGTCGCTTCGTGCCGCATATCCTCAGCACCATGGCTGGCGACACTATCGTAGAGAAGAACAGCGACAAAATAGGACACAACGCCAACTTTAGCTGGGTTAATAATTCAACATCAGGGCCCCTGATCCCGATCGGATGCGAGAGGAAACAACTCTTACGCAGAGCGGAGCCCGTGCCGATTCCAATCGAATGCGACATCCACCCATGGATGAAAGCTTACATTGTCGTCCTGGCTCATCCGTACGTCGGAATATCGAACGAAAGTGGAATAATCGAGATCCAAGATCGTCCTGTCGGTAAGCTTACATTCAGACTCTGGCATGAGCACTCAGTCAAGTCGATGGATTGCGGTGAGCTAGATGGCAAATCAGCAAGTTGGCCCAAAGGCCGAATTGAGTTCGATCTCAAACCCGGCATAAATGACCTCGGTAAAATCAGCTTCAACGCAGAGAAGTTTAAGCCCACCATTGAGAAAAAAGAAAAGCCCTAGCTCACTAAGCACCGAAACTATCGATTGATCAGACCAAGCATCTGTTCTGCAAACTGTTTACCGAGATCGAGATAGCCAGCGGTGTCATAATGCCATGGATCGCTATAGCCGTAGTCATCAGTGGTGGTCACGAGGGCGGCGTAGCCATCTTTGGTTACGAAATCTGCTTGAGCTTTGCGGACGCGATCGCCCCAGTCCCAGACGCGACCATCCTTCTTGTCGTTTCCTGAATCCGAGATACGACCAATAACAACCGGCAGATCATCTGTGTGCAGAGCCGCACGAATAAGGTCCAATAATCGCTTCAAGTTAGCTTCGTAAGCATCAGCTACTTCAATGCTACGTGCTGCGTCGGATTCCCCTTGCATCCAGAGAATGCCAGCCGGAATCAATTTGTCGTCTTCACCATCGCCATCAATATCACGACTTGCCATGGCGCCACGGACTGTGGCGAGGAAGTGATCGTACTGGTTGACTCCCTTTCCGTTGCCATCACCCTGTTCAAAATCTGGCTCCCAGCACCCGAACCCACCGGCGGCTCGCTGATCAATAGACGTACCACCACGCGAGTATTTGATGATGGCGATCTTCTTTCCAGGGAGAGATTCACTGATGAGTTTGGCAAAACTGAGTTCGACACCAAATCGCTTCGATAGATTGTTTTGCTTCCCGTCAGACTTGAATCCCACTCCATGCCCCGGCTCAAGCGTCGCCCATACACCGCGACCGTCGACCGGTTTCTTGTCCGGCGATGTATTGCCGTGAAAAATTCGAACCGCTGGTACTCCTGATTGATAGTCGCCGGGCAGCTGGTTCACGAAGCCGTAGCCATCCATGTTCGACTGCCCGCCCAGGTAAAAAACTAGGTAGTCTTCAGCTCTAAGCGAATTGGCTGCAGCACTGACCAACAACAGGAAAATCAGCAGTTTCGAAAGCGTGTGACTAAGCATGGGTTCTCACATGGCTTGTGGTTTGGTGGGCATCGTGGCAGGTAGATCACCTCTCACTGCTCGACAACTTCCGCGTGCCCGCAGAAAAGGTGGGTGACTGAGGCGTTCGACACGATCGGAGATTATAGCTACCTCCAGCACTAACAACTTGGCCTAAACGGATTCTCGCATTTGAATTAGAATCCTCGGCCAGCAGAATAATTTCAACTCGGATTGGCTTTAAAGAATGAACAAGAAAGCAAAGACTGCGATCACGCCAACTCGGCAAGAAGATTACCCAGAGTGGTATCAACAGGTCATCAAGAACGCGGACTTGGCCGAAAATTCACCCGTGCGTGGCTGCATGGTCATCAAGCCTTGGGGTTACACGCTTTGGGAGAACATGCAGCGTGGACTGGACAAAATGTTCAAAGACACGGGGCATCAGAATGCATACTTCCCGCTGTTCATTCCAATGAGCTTCCTAGAAAAGGAAGCGGAACACGTCGAGGGTTTTGCAAAAGAGTGCGCCGTCGTCACACACCATCGACTTGAACCCAACCCCGATGGAACGGGGTTGCGACCAGCTGGACCGCTCGAAGAACCGCTCATCGTGCGACCAACCAGTGAAACGATCATTGGTGCGATGTACGCCAAGTGGGTGCAGTCCTATCGTGATCTCCCAATCAAGATCAATCAATGGGCCAACGTCGTTCGCTGGGAAATGCGGACACGATTGTTCCTGCGTACGGCCGAGTTCCTATGGCAAGAAGGCCACACTGTCCACGCAACCGAACAAGAAGCGGTCGACGAGACCTATCAGATGCTCGACGTGTACGCTCAGTTCGCCGAAGAGCAAATGGCTGTACCAGTAATCAAAGGCGAAAAAACCGCTGGCGAAAGATTTCCTGGTGCGGACATGACGGTTTCCATCGAGGCCATGATGCAGGACCGAAAGGCTTTGCAAGCTGGCACCAGTCACTTTCTTGGTCAGAACTTCGCCAAGGCTCAAGACATTAGCTTCCAAGATCAAGACGGCAATGTCTCTCATGCGTGGACAACTTCCTGGGGCGTCAGTACCCGACTGATCGGTGCACTCATCATGACACACGCCGACGACGACGGCATGGTCATTCCGCCTCGGATAGCTCCAGCTCACGCAGTCATCTTGCCGATCTATCGCGACGACTCACAACGCGCCGAAGTGCTGAAATACTGCAACAATCTGAAAGCCGAGCTTGAAACGCAAGTTTACGGCGGACGAGTTCTAGAGATCGAGATCGATGATCGTGACCTGCGTGGCGGCGAGAAAAAATGGCATCACGTGAAACGTGGTGTTCCAATCCGAATCGAAGTCGGGCCAAAGGACATTGCCAAAGATGCCGTTTTCATGGCTCGTCGCAACACCGGCGAGCAAAGCAGCATACCTCGAGCGGAGCTGCTCAGCGAAGCAACAAATATCTTAGCTAGCATCCAAGACAACTTATTCCAGCGTGCTCTCAAGATGCGTGAGGAAAATACAACTGAAATTACCAACGAAGCCGACTTCCGAGCTTACTTCACTCCGAAAGATGTTAAGAACCCTGAGATTCACGCTGGCTTTGCACATTGCTATTTCTCCTCTGAGGAAGAAGTGCAGCCACTGCTGAATGAACTCAAGGTTACGATTCGTAATATCCCGCTTGAGAATAATGATGAACCTGGAACCTGCTTCTTGACCGGCAAACCAGCTGCGAAAAAGGCTGTGTTCGCCAAGGCTTATTGATCTGATGGCTGAGCCCAAGGCACCTCCGCTGACGCTGCAGTTGGTGGCGGTGTTCAGCCGCTACCCTGCAGCGATCGAGTGGGGGCGACAGCGTATCGCTGAGAACTGGGGCGATCTCGCCTTGGTCAGCCCCTGCTTCGATCATTCTGAAACGAGTTATTATTCGCGAGAGATGGGCGAGGAACTGCAAAAGCAATTCGTGATTATCCAAAGTAACGACGCTTGTGGGCGTGAGCACGGCTTCTATGAGCCTGCAAAACTTGCGGAACACAAGTTACAAAGCAACCAATGGGAACTCGCCCTAGCCAAATCCTCGAACTATCCCGACCACCGCCCCGTAAACATTGATCCGGGCTACATTACGCTGACGAAGTTGGTTTTGGCCAGCGCCAAAGATAGGGCTCACCGGATTTACCTATCGGGCGGCATCTACGCCGAAGAGTGCCTGTACTATTTGAATCGCCGCTGGAACGGGAGACCTTGGACCTACCCGGACTACCAACGCGACGACTTTCAATCGTTTTTCGAAGAAGCCCGCGAACTGTTGAAGTCCCGAATTGCGGACATACGAGAATCTGCAAGCGAGTGAATCGTCTAACGCCCATTTCAAGGCGTTGGATCCACATCATGAAATTCACATGGAGTAAACAATCTTGAGTGGCTGGGCCTTAGCAGTATTCCTGATCGCAGTTTTGCTGCCTAGCCTTCTGATCTCGGTAGTTTCAGTTGGGATTGTACGACGCTCGGCTGAAAAGCTCGGGTTGCTCGACAAACCCGGTGCACGGAAAGTTCATACAACTCCCATACCGCTTGGTGGTGGGCTAGGTATCTGGGCCGGAGTCATGGGCTCGCTTCTAGCTGGAACGATCGCTGTTCTTGTTGTGTCCAGTAGTGAATCGCTTGCCGCTTACTTCCCTGAGAGTATTTCCGCTAACTTTGCGGGACTTGTCGA
Organism: Aureliella sp.; assembly: GCA_963691875.1. Taxonomy (GTDB): domain Bacteria; phylum Planctomycetota; class Planctomycetia; order Pirellulales; family Pirellulaceae; genus Aureliella. The sequence goes on along the minus strand of OY829846.1, from coordinate 4,398,059 downwards.
CAAGATTAGTGAGATCTGGGTGATCGCAGGCTGCGGAACCATTCTTATGCTGCTCGGGCTTGCCGACGACCGCAAGGGGATCAAGTGGTGGATTCGCTTGGGTGTTGAATTTTCCGTTGCAGCTTTCTGTGTCTACTGGCAAGGCTTACAACTCACCGCCTTCATCGAACTTCCCTGGCTCACAGGATTGCTAAGTGTGATATGGATTGTCGCGCTAATCAACTCCTTCAACATGCTGGACAATATGGACGGCCTCAGTGGCGGAGTGGCGACGATCTCGACAAGCATGCTGGCGTTGATGCTTTTGCTGAGCAATTCCCAGCCACAAATTTTCGTCGCGGCCATGCTGTTGGTTCTGGTTGGTGCACTGATTGGCTTTCTTTATCACAACTGGCCGCCAGCAAAGATCTTTATGGGTGATGCAGGTAGTTATTTCATTGGATTCTGGATTGCAGTAGGGACGTTACTGGCAACTTACACCAATTATCAAGGCACAACGCAGCACGCCGTGCTCGCACCTCTAATCGTGATGGCCATTCCGCTCTACGACATGATTAGTGTGATTCTGATTCGATTGCGTGAAGGCCGAAGTCCCTTTGAAGCCGACAAGCGGCACTTTTCGCATCGCCTCGTTGATCTAGGCATGACAAAGAAGCAGGCAGTTTTGACGATCTACCTTGCTACAGCAACTTGTTCTCTAAGCGCGCTGCTGCTGCCACGGGTTGATTTTGCCGGCGCGATTATCATCACAGCTGGCACTTTGCTGGTTCTCGGTCTTGTTCACGTCCTCGAGAGTGTCGGCCGGGACGAATAGGATGGGCAGGTCCAAAACAAGCAAGACGCCACTTACTGAATCGCAGCAGGATGAGAATGCTGATTCTCAAGCCACCATGCCCTGGCTTTTGAATCTGGAATCCCTTGCAACCGGCCTGTTCGCCACCCTTGTCATTTGGTCCTTCCTCGACCCGGTCGATGCGACCAGTGTTTTCGAAGGTCAAGCTCTGGCTCAGAACTTGGGTTGGCTCACAAGCGGCCTGCTCTTCGCGCTGCTCGCCAAATTTCGAGGAGGATTTCATTGCAGCCGCTGGACTTGGGGACTCGGCCTAGTGATCTTGGGCTGCTTACTTTGGAGTACATTCACAGCCGCTCACGAAAACAGTCCGCGCCGTGGATGGTATGGATTTTGGCAGGTTACCTCCATTGCGAGCTGTCTCTGCTGCAGCGCCATGCTCGCGAGAAAACTGAACACCAGGACGGCGATAGTCGGCCTGCTGCTGATAGGCTCGATAGCCTTGTCCTTGCAAGGGCTTTATCAAGTGTCCGTTGTATTCCCGGAAATACGCGCCGCCTATGAAGCAGATCCAGACGGAGTCATTGCTTCCATTCCTGACATGGTAGCACCCCAGGGATCGCCGCAACGAGCTCGGCTAGAAAGCCGCTTGTACAGCTCCGAGCCCAATTCGACTTTCGCACTGGCGAATTCACTGGCGACTCTGCTTTCTGCTGCCCTCGTCTTGCTGGGCGGAGTCGCACTGGATATGTCGTTGCACAAAGACTGGCTCTTCACTGGACGCGCAAAGGTCGCTCTTGGCGCTACAGCGTCGATCAGTGTTATCGTCCTCATCTGTTGGTTCCTCACCCTCAGCCGAACTGCTTACGTCGGTGTCGCGATTGGCATCGCGAGTCTACTTTTACTCAGCTTCACTTCCTCCGTCAGCCTGCGTATCGGTCGCGGAAAGCTAATTGCGGCCGGAGTTGTATTCGGCCTGTTATTTCTTGTTGGACTGCTCACCCTTTGGTTCTATGACAACGTTGTATTCCAGGAAGCCCAGAAAAGCTTGGGTTACCGTCTCGAGTACTGGGAAAGCACTTCGGCGATGATTCAGGATCATGCGTTGACCGGAGTCGGACTCGGTAACTTCCAGTCCTACTACCCGCAGTACAAGCTTCCCGTTGCGAGCGAGGAGATCGCAGATCCGCACAATTGGATTTTTGATCTGGCCGCTACTCTGGGAGTGCCCTTGTTGCTCTGCACGTTGCTTGGTCTAGCTGGCTGGTTCATAGGTTTGCTTAGAGCGACCAAAATTTCGGACTCGGAATCAGCCGGAGACACACAGTCCAAACCTTCAGATTCATCTGCGAGTACATTCTTTATCCGTACCGCAATCGGCGGGTTCGTGTGCATCGCTCTTTTGTCGTTACTGAAGAGGCAAGATCTGCTGATCACACTTTTGCTGTGGAGTATTTCTGCAGGGTTGATCTTTGCCGCTTGGCCGCTCTTAAAGGAAGCCTTGAAAAACGGCTCGCAGAAAATCGCAGCTGGCGCGATTGCAGTCTTGATTTGCTTGCTGGCAAGCGGCTCGTGGCAAGCCAGCGGTTTGGCTATTCCACTCGTGGTGCTTCTAGCGTCAGCTACACCGACAGCCAGTCATCAGAGCCAGGGCGGAAACACGTCCTGGGGCATTGTTGTATTGCCAGCTGTGGCTTTAGCAGCTTTTGTGCTTCAAGCCTGGCGGCCTGTGAATGCCGCTTGGGCCAAATCGCAGCAAGCCCTGGTAGCTACCTCCGCGAGAGAGCAGACCAACCTTTACGAACAATCCGCTGCGCTTGACCCGCTAGACGATACGCTCAAGAGTCGCCTGGCTCAGATCTTTGCCGTGCAAGCCACGGCCGGTGGCAAAGGAGAATTCCCCAGGCTTTCCAAACGTGCGATGGAGGTTCTAGATGAATGGCTGGCACAAGATTCTCATGGATATCCAAATTGGCGATTAGCCTGCCACATCGCCATGGATTTAGCGGCACGCGCAGCAGAGTTAAAACTGCCCGAGCCGGAGGAACGATTTACTCAAGCAGCCAGAGAGTACGCGGAAAGCGCTATTCGTGCTTACCCGACCAGTGTGGAACTCCGAGTGCAGCTTTCGGCGATCGCTGCATGGACTGGCGATCTGGCAGTGGCCGTGACCGAACTTGACCGAGCAATTCAACTCAGCGAGACCACGCCTCACCAAGACAAAAAACTGGGCCGACACCGAACCACGCTTCCGGGCGACCAACAGATTCGCTTTCCGTTTCCCGCTTTGCCAGCGGATGTCTGGATTGGCGAACAACCGACGGTAAATGCAGAACCTTTGATAGAATGGATCCGTAGCAAATTGAGTGCTCAGCAGTGAGGACGATAGATTCTGCAGCATCGATCGATTCGGTGTGCACATGTCCTAAGCTAAAAAGCCGCAAACATGCTCTTGGCTTTATCCTGTTTTGCTGTGAAACCATTCCCAACTCTTTAGCTCATAGTCTTTTTGCCATGTTGAAATCCATCATCGTCGCATGCGTGTTCGCTGGTCTTGGAATTGGGATGGGGATGGTTCAAGCCTCCCTTTCCATCAACTCGAGTGAAGAGCGTTTCTCAACCTATCGCCCCTCGTTGGCGATGCGTAAGAGGGAAGCGACGGAAGAGGAGGTTTTGCAGCAGACTAGTGGCACTGGCCAACCGAAGGCAGAAGTAGTCGGTGACGATGAGTACGATTTCGGCTCGATGCTTCACGGCACTGAAATGAGTCACGACTTCCGTTTTCGCAATGCAGGCGATGCGCCATTGCTGCTCGAAATGGGTGACTCCAGTTGCAAATGCACCGTTGGAGAACTCGACAAGACAGTTTTACAGCCGGGCGAAGAAACGGATGTCACGTTGACTTGGAGTGCGAAATCCGTCACCCGTGACTTTGGCCAATACGCCAATATCAAGACTACCGATGTCCATAACCCCGAAATCAAGCTTTCGATTTTCGGACAAATCACCGAAGTCATCTCGGTCGTTCCTCGGGTCCTAAGGCTGGATAGCATTTCCGACACCGAAGTCACGGAGCGGAAGTTGATGGTTTATACGTATTCGGAAGACATCGACACGCTGAAACTGAACTGGACCGATGACTCGACCGACAAGCTCGTAGAACTGACACACTCTCAAATTGATGTATCCGAAATCACCGATCCAGATCACAAGAACGCTGTTGGTGCTTACGAGATCAAATTCAAGCTCAAACCTGGCATGCCACTCGGAAGCCTCGGCGCAAATATCCAGCTTCGTACCAATCGTGAGGAAAAAATTGGAGTCCTGGAAATCCCGGTAAGAGGTCGCGCTATCGGATCTCTTCAACTTGCTGGAGGACCATCCTTTCTTCCAGATCGCAATTTGGTAAAGATGGGAAACATCAGCCAAAGCGAAGGGCGCAAAGTCTCTATCAGCCTCTTCATCCAAGGTGACAACAAGAAGGATATCATTCCTGAAGTTCTATCCGTTTCTCCATCTGAGGCGCTTCGAGTCGAGATTGGTAGACCAACGGAGACGGCAAAACGGATTCATTACCCGCTCCATTTCGTTGTGCCTAAAGACGCACCTGAAACTCATTTCGATGGCCGAAGTTCGGAATCCAGTGGTCAAGTCGTGATCAAGACGAGCGGCGCTCTCAACCGAGAACTAAGGATAAACGTGCAACTAGACGTCTCCAAATAAGCAAGCTTTCGCTAGCACAAAGGCATTTAGCCTAGGGAATCAGAATGGTTGCAGCAAAACAAGGACAGCACGAGTGACCAAGTCAGTTCTTTTGTCGCACCCAGTTTGGCGAGTCGAAAGCAATGGTTTTGCTAACATGAGGTTCATCCTCGGCCTTGGCTTCGTATTCACACTGGTGGCCGCAGTCGGCTGCAAGCAGAACCCGACGGAAGAGGGCCCTGCGCCCGAAGAGACCGCTGCGATCACTAAGGCCGATGCGATGCAAGATGCCTCCTCGAAGGAGGACACGGCGAAACCGGCAGCACAGGATAAGGTGAAGGAATCCTTGGATTCTACTGCCCAGCTCCCACCAGCAGCCAACGTCGCAACCGAGGAAGAGAGAAATCAGGAGCTGGGCAAAGACTGGCCCAAACCCCAAACCGTGCTATTTATTTCAGGCGAACAGCATGGTTATATAGAACCTTGCGGGTGCACGGGACTCGAGAATCAAAAAGGCGGCTTGATTCGCCGCGATACCTTGATGACTCAGCTACGTGATAAAGGCTGGGACCTAATCCCAATCGACGCTGGAAACCAAGTCCGTCGAATTCCGCGGCAGTCAGTCATCAAGTTCAATACGACTGCGGAAGCTCTCAAGGAAATGGGCTACGAGGCAATTACTTTTGGGCCTGACGATCTGAAGCTGCCTTCTGTAGAGTTGCTTCAGATTGCTGGACACGAAGAGTCGAATCCGAGCATGTTTGTTTCCGCAAACGTCACGATCTTCGACGATTCCTACTCGCAGAGATTTCGCATCATCGAGCGAGGCGGGCGGAGGATTGGGATCACTGGTATCCTCGGCTCCAAGTACCACAAGGAATTCAAAGAAAGCGATGAGCTAATCATTGAGAATCCGGTCGAGTCACTGCTGCCGGTGATTCAGGAATTGCAGGAACAGAAGTGTGATTACATCGTGCTCTTGTCACAGTCGCAGCGTGAAGAAGCCGAAGAAGTAGCGAAGCAAGTCACGGGCATCGATCTCGTTATCTACCCCGGCTACGGCGAGCCGACGATGAAACCTCAGACCGTCGAAGGCTGCGATACGATCTTTGTGCAAACCGGTGTTAAAGGAATGTATGCTGGCATCCTTGGACTGTTTGACGATCCCAAGAGCCCGATTCGTTATCAGCGGATAGCTATCTCGTCGCAGTTCGAAGATTCAAAACGCATGCTGGAGCGTTTTGCGGCTTACCAGATGCAGCTCAAGGATGAGGGCTTTGACGCGCTTGGAGCCAGCGTTTCGAAAAACACACGCGGCCAATACGTAGGCTCAGAAGCCTGTGGTGATTGCCATACGACGGCCTACGAGATCTGGGAAAACTCACCGCACGTGCATGCGACGGAAAGCATCGTGGCGGCCGACAACGATCGCGGTGGGATTCCGCGGCACTATGACCCAGAGTGCGTGAGCTGCCATGCAACAGGTTGGAATACTGAGCATCATTACCCATACGAAACAGGGTTTCTTAGTCCAGAAACAACGCCTCTGCTGGTCGGCAGTGGCTGCGAGAATTGCCACGGACCAGGCAAGGCTCACGTGGACGCTGAGAATGGTGATGTCGATGTCGAAAACGAAACCTTGGTGAAACTTCAGCAGCAAATGGTTGTTACAATCGAAGAAATGAAGACCAACCCCAAGACTGGATGCATTCGTTGTCACGACCTCGACAACAGCCCAGACTTCCATCCAGTGGATAAGAACTTTGATCGGTTCTGGGAGCAGGTCAAGCACTACGGAAAAGACTAACCAGCTGATCTCCACACTCAGAGGCTTCGCATGTCAGGAAAATTTGACGAGATCGAAGCTTGGGAGGACGACCTCCGCCTTCGCTACCCTGCCCCAATTGGGGACGCTACCGAGCCTGAAAACAGCTTTCGTGATTTCGATGCAGAAGCACGTTTCAGCGTCAAAGAATTCTATCGCTTGAACCACGAGCATCAGACTCTAGAATTCGTCAAACAGAAACGCGAACAGTATTTATCACTGAGCAAGGCGGAAATGAGCATCTGGGAAGCTATGGAGTTTCTCAACGAGCTGGTGGACGATAGCGATCCAGATCTCGACTTGCCGCAAATCGAGCACCTGCTTCAGACCGCCGAGGCCATTCGCGCCGATGGGCATCCACGCTGGTTCATCCTGGCAGGTCTCATTCACGATCTTGGTAAGATCCTTTGCCTTTGGGGCGAACCACAGTGGTCCGTCGTGGGAGATACCTTTCCGGTCGGCTGCCGTTATTCAGAAAAGATCGTTTACTACGAAGCCTTCCAGCAGAACCCAGACTGGCACAACAAATGCTACCAGTCTGAAAACGGAATTTACGAACCAGGCTGTGGACTGGACAAATTGATGCTGTCATGGGGGCACGACGAGTATCTCTATCATGTCGTGTGTGATTATTTACCAGCACCAGCATTGGCGATGATTCGCTATCACTCCTGCTATCCCATTCATCGAGAGGGCGCTTATAAACACCTGTTGAAGGAAGCGGATCAGTCGAGTTTGAACTGGGTTTGTGCCTTCAATCGTTACGATTTGTACACCAAACGCGATGAGAAAATGAATGTGTCACAGCTAAAGCCCTTTTACCAGGATCTGATTGGCGAGTATTTCCCCGAAAAGCTGGCTTGGTAGAAAACAGCCCGCTCGGGCTATAATGAGGCCACTAAGGCGACCGGCAGGTTAGCTACCAATGGAAAGTGTATTTACCTGAGGGAATAATGCTTGGAAACGCACTTTGGGTAGCTGATTCTGGCTCGCCCTCCGCCTTAAACAAGTCAACTGCACCATCCCCAATACCGATGAAAAACCAACACACTAACTTGCATCGCGTGTCACGCCGAACCATGTTGACTCGAGCCATGGCTTGTACGGCAGCCATGGGAAGTGCTGGGTTGACTTTCGGATCCGACTACCGGCCCGAGTGGGAGAAGTCGATCCGTGCTGGCTTGGACTACTTGGCCCGACATCAAAATACTCGAGGCGAGTGGAACACCCCGCCACATAATACGGCTTTGGCCGCCTTGGCTGGTACGGCGCTTATTTGCTCTGGTTCGACGACAACCCAGGGACCGTACGCCAAGCAGATTGAGCGCTGCACGAATTATCTAATCAGCAAGAGTCGGCCCAATGGACTCATTGGTGAGCCTTTGAGCGACAATCGCTATACCTACGGCCACGGTTTTTCAATGCTGATGCTCAGCCAGATCTTGGGCGAAGAAGGTTTCAAAGACACGCGTGAAGAACTGATTGATGTCCTGAACCGCGCGGTTTCATTTTGTCGCTTTGCTCAAACGGACGAAGGCGGCTGGGGTTACGTCAGCGCTAAAGACGGTGCTCAGTACGATGAAGGTTCCACGACCATCACCCAAGTGCAAGGTCTGCGCGGTTGCCGCAACGCTGGCATCGCGGTCTCTGCCGACGTCATCGAACGCGCCAAAAAGTACATTTACAAATGCAAGAATGAAGATGGCGGGATCAGCTACTCTAGCAAGCAGATGGGAACTTCCAGACCCGCAATCACCGCCGCTGCCCTAGCGGCACTGTACAATGCGGGCGACTACGACGGCGAGCACGTACCGGAAATGCTAAAGTACTCCAAAGATAAGCTACACGGCTTGACCGATGAAGCATCTTCCTTTGGCCACTGGCATTACACATACTTGTACTACAGCCAAGTTGTCTATCGACAAGGCGACAAGCAGTGGAAGCCATTCCGCGACAGTCTCTACTCACGAATCGTCAAAGAGCAGAATGCCGATGGATCCTGGGAAGCACAGATTGATCCGGTCTACATCACGGCTTGCAACTTAATCATGCTTCAACTCGACCGAGGCCTGCTGCCCATCTATCAACGCTGAGAGAGTCCGACTGATCTACCGAATCGATTGGATCGACCCTTCACCCACGACCAATGCGAAAAGGCGTCAGATCCAGTACTGGCTTCTGCCCTGTAATCAAATCGGCCATGCACAAAGCGGTGCCACAAGAAAGATGAATACCACTGCGGAAATGTCCTGTCGCAACGAACAGATTTTCATATCCGGGAACCGAGCCGAGATAAGGAACTCCGTCGTAGCTGCCAGGCCTGAGTCCCGCCCAGGACTTCGCAACAGGCCTCTCTCGAAGCATCGGCATAACCGATTCGGCCCATAGGCGGATTTTATCCAGAGCCGCCTCAGTAGTTTCCGCATCGAACCCAACTTCCTCCTCGATACTGCCGCAGAGCAGCTGGCCGGAATCTCTGGGAACCAAGTAGCGATTGCCTTCATTGATCACATGGCTCAAAGGTGGATCACTGAATTCGTAAAGTAACATTTGGCCACGAACAGGCATCAAGCCGTTCGGTATTTGAAATTGCTTAAGCAAATTGATGCTCCAGGCACCTGAGCAGATGCAAACTTGTTCGGCCCAAAGCCGCTCACCACCTGCGGTTAAGATTGCTGCAACTCGTCCCTCAGGATTCATTTCAAGGTTAACGATTTCGCAATTCTCGAGAACCTGAACTCCAGCTGCTTCGCAGGCAGCATGAAGGGCCTTTAACAAATGTGGATTACAAATCTGACATTCATCGGAAAGCAACCAACTTCCTTTGATATCATTTCGTTCCTGGCCCTTGCCGCTGAAAAGCGCTGGTTCCAGTGCGGCGAGCTGATCAGTGGATAGCCGATGATGCTGGATGCCGTGCTCGTCCCACCAGGCTTCTCCCGCGACAAGTGTCGCGAGTTCACCTTGGGTGAGTGCCATGTAGATGCCACCACATCTTCGGTAGCCTGTCTCAACGCCTGTAGATTCGACTAGTTCTCTCGCCCAATCCGCTTGGACTTGGTGACTAAGGACCTTTAGCTTGTCGAGTGGATCGATGGCGTTCTTGGTCGGCGCCGGAGGCAGAATACCCGCGCCAGCCCATGAGGATGCTCCACTTCGACCGCGACCAATTTGGCCAGCATCAACGATGATGACACTTTGTCCACGTTTGGAGAGCTCCCAGGCGATTGACAATCCAACCACACCTGCCCCTAAAACAAGAACATCCGTGCTGTGTATTTTCGAGCATTTCGGGGAATTTGACACGGTGGTGTAATCCGACTGAACGGAGAAATCGGCAACAGAAAACTTGGATTGCTGTTATCTGCGAGATATCAGAGATTTGGAATAATAGTCACCGAGCTCTGATTCATCTAAGATGGTCCGAGCCCGCGAATCTGTTACCCATTGTTTACTCGCCAGCCGTTCCTGCTATCCTCAGGGATCTTGGAAAACTCGCTATCGATCTCGTCGAACAAGAATCTAGTCTCTGAGAATCAGCTTCTACTGAATCATTTTGTAGAGTGCGGGAATTCTAGGAAAGTCCCAAAAGCAAGGGCCGTTATGGCTAAGGTTGAGAAGTCAGAAAAATTTGCCCTGTTAGTGGAGAAGAGCGGGCTCTCAACTCCAGAGCAACTGACTGCTGCTCTTGATGAGATTCGTGCTGAAAGCGATGGTGAACTCCCAGAACCTGCTTCTGAGTTGGCTCAGAAGTTGATCGAAAAGAAGATCGTCACTCAATGGCATTGCGACAAACTTCTGCTGGGTAAGTACAAGGGTTTCTTCCTCGGCAAACACAAGTTGCTCGGACACATTGGTAGCGGTGGCATGAGCAGTGTCTACCTCGCTGAGCATACCAAGCTGCACGATCATCGCGCAGTAAAAGTCCTTCCACAGAGCAAACTTGGTAAGTCCTCGTATCTAGCCCGCTTTCAGCAAGAAGCGAAAGCCATCGCGTCGCTGAACCACCCGAACATCGTCCGGGCACACGACATTGATCACGAAGGCAACACACACTACATCGTCATGGAATACGTCGATGGTGACGACTTGCAGACGATCGTCAAGGACAATGGGCCACTCGACTTTGAAGACGTCGCCAACTACATGGCTCAGTCCGCCCACGGATTGCAACACGCTCACGATATCGGTTTGATTCACCGCGATGTGAAACCTGCAAACGTCCTCATCAACTCCAAAGGCAAAGTTAAACTGCTAGATCTGGGTTTGGCTCTTTTCTCCGAAGACGAAGACGCCTCTCTCACCATGGACTTCAATGACAAAGTGCTCGGCACCGCTGACTACCTGGCCCCAGAGCAGGCATTGAACAGTCACAACGTAGACCACCGAGCAGACTTGTACGGTTTGGGGTGCACGATGTACTTCTTGCTAACCGGCCAACCGCCATTTCCTGACGGATCGATCGCCCAGCGAATTGCGAAGCATCAGAAAGAGATGCCCCCAGAGATTCGAAAGCTGCGTACAGATTGCCCTGGCGAATTGGAAGGTATTTGCTGGAAGCTATTGCAGAAAGATCCCAAATTCCGATACGCCTCTGCCAATCAGACTGCAGAGGTTCTAGAAGCTTGGCTCGCGAAGACGAAAACTCCTGTCTCAAGCAGTGGCTCGAGTGCTGGCAGCTCAGTGAACCTGGGCGACGAGCGAGGTGGCGATTCTGGATCTGCCGTCGAAGTAGGAGTCGACACGATAAGCAATCGCGGTGACGACACACTCGCTGGCAAATCAGGTAGTTCGGTGACGAATCTATCAGCCTCAGACAGTGGAGTACTTATTCGGCGGAGTCCAAGCAAGTCGGATGCAAGCAGCAAGATTGATCTGGAAATGGAAATCGCCCGTCGCAGCCAATCTCGCGCGAGTAGCAACATTTCAGAAATCCAACCCACTACCTCTGGAATAAAACCAATCTACGTCGTTGGCTTGGCGATCATGTTTTTGTTTGCCGTCCTTCTCGGGGTATTCATCGCAAAACTGACTACTCCGCGGACGCAAAGCCCCAAAGAGAGCGGAACAGGGGCTTTGGAAAACACACTAGTAGTTCAGCCTAGAATTTCGTCCAAAGTTGCCTGATTTAGCGACATCCGCTCCGGTTGTTCTCGACATTGATTGGTCTGAGTACACGCCATCCTTCGTTTCGCTATTAGAACGGGAGTAGCTATCGGCTACCCTCTTTTTACGGTTTTCTCAACATGAGAATCCGAGTTTGAAGTCCAAACCGCTGATCTCAAACCCCTGAGAATGTTCAAGAGAATTGGTTTCGCCATGTTCTTTCGCACCAAATTGCTTTCCACCGTCATTCTGGTCCTGTGTACTGGCCAGCTGCTGGCGGCCATCACGCCCGAGCAGCGCGCGAAGATCAAGGAGATGACGACTCAGACCACGGAGGCGGGCAAACTCTTCACATCTGGCGAATTCGTCAAGTGTGCAGAAAAAGTTGCAGCGGTTCAAAAAGATTTTCTCGAGCTAGTTAAGTCCAAAGATAAAGACGTATTGAAGGCCGTTCGCTCGGTCTACTCAAGGCTGCAACGTGCTCATGGGCTGCTCGAACTAGAAGGTGCTGAGCTAGAAGCACTTCCCAGCTGGAAAGATATTACCACCGGAAAAATGACGCCGGATGAACCTGCGGTAAAGCCCGTCAGCTTCAAGGACGACATTGCACCTTGGTTTATCAGTGCCTGCGGTAACTGCCACATCAACAGCCAACGTGGCCAGTTCTCCATGGCCAGCTATGTAGATCTTGCGAAAGGTGTCCGTGGAGCAAAAGTCGTCTACGCGGGTGATGCCAAAGGCAGCATGCTCGTCGAAGTGATCGAATCGGGAGATATGCCACGCGGTGGAGCCAAAGTCAAACCAGAACAACTCGAAGCGTTGAAAGCATGGATCGCTCAGGGCGCTAAGTTCGACGGACCCGACCCCAATGCCAATCTCAATACTTACGCGAAACGTGACGGTGCCGAGATGGAAGCACCTCGCCCAAGAGCTACCGCCAAGAAGCCGAACGGAACCGAGACAGTCAGCTTCTCTCGCGATGTCGCTCCGATCTTGATGGACAACTGTAAGGGCTGTCACATAGGTGGTATGCGAGCGTCTGGCAACTTGCGATTGGACAGTTTCACACAGTTGCTTCGAGGAGGAGACAGTGGCGAGCTATTCGCTGGGTCTAACGTAAACAAAAGTTTGCTTCTACAGCGACTGAAGGGAGAAGGCGAAGGCAGGCGGATGCCAGCTGGTCGACCAGCACTCTCCGACGAACAGATCAGTCTCATCTCGACTTGGATTCGCGAAGGCGCCGCTTTTGACGGCGATTCTCCTGAAACGAATATCGAAACCGTCGTGAATACCGGTTGGGCGGAAACAGCTACGCACGAAGAGCTTTTTGAGCGGCGCAAGGAACGAAGTCTCGCCAAGTGGTCGAAAGTGCTTCCGAATGATTCCCCAGAAATGGCAAACAGCAACGAGGTTGTCGTCCTTGGAAATGTCCCTCCATCCAGCGTCGAAGCTGTCCTGAATCGCGCCACAAACGCGGTCAAGCAAACCAAGAAACTCATGCGTGCTCCATCGCGCAATCCGCTCGTCAAAGGTGGCATCACGATCTTTGTTCTCAAGAGCCGTTATGACTACGGTGAATTCGGCAAGATGACTGAGAATCGAGAACTCCCTCAAGAATGGCTCGGGCACTGGATGGCAGATCCACTCGACGTCTACGCCGTGCTATCAGCAGGAGAGGAGTTGGAAGAGAAGCAGGCAGAAGCTTTGGTTCTTCAAGTGGTTGCTGGCGCTTATGTCGGCGGCTTCAAAGCGGTGCCGACATGGTTTGCGGAAGGCGTGGCTCGAAACCTCGTCGCAACGACTTACAAGCGAGGCGATGAACGTGTCTCAGGCTGGCAGTCCGCCATTCCGATCGCAATGCAGAAGGTCGATTCCGCCCGGTCTCTGCTGGACGATCGACTGGACGAAGAAGCGGCAGGCTTGGTTGGCATGGCTCTTACAAACTTCATGATGAACAATCGGCAGCGTTTTGATCGCTTGATCAAATTGCTTCGCGAGGGTCGCAGTTTCAATGACGCTGCAACATTCAGCTTCGCCCCACCGGAAACTCTCGTAAAAACGTGGCTCGGCAAGAAATAGAAGCTACCAACTTTCCATTACCCGTCGAGCCAGCTCTGCAATTTGTAGATCAGTTCTTGTGCATTGCCAAAGTGGTAAGTGCTCCAACCACGGTTCTCTGCGGCTTCGATATTCTCGATGCGGTCGTCAGTAAAAAACAAGTCACTTGGTCTGCGTCTCGCTCGTTCTTCACAGACTTCGTAGATCCAAGCATCAGGCTTCATGCTGCGAACCTCGTAACTTAGCACTTGCAGCTCGAACCAGTCACCTGGGATTGGCCAGTTTTGGGCTACGATCCAGTCCCAATGCGCTGAACAAGTGTTAGAAAGAATGCCCATTGGGATTCTGCGATCACGCAACAACTGTAGTGCATCGAGAATCGGTTGATTCACCGTAAAGATATCGCTGATGGCCTCCAAGATTTGCTCGCGCTGCAAGTTGGCGTTCAAAAGCGAATTAACTCGTTGGCAGTACGCATCGCTGTTGATCAGCCCTGTTTCGTACTCGTTCTGCAATCCAGAAGTAAACGCTACATCGCGCACTTGCTCCACGCTGCAAGGAGCCAGAGCGGCAATCTGTTCGACCGCTTTCGCATGCTCAAACTCGACCATGACTTTGCCAAGGTCGAAATAGACAAATGGGTCTTTGGGTCGCATTGAATTTAGATCTTTGCCAGAATTCTGGCGTGTTGGAACCAAGGAGTCTGGCGAATCCTACTACAAGATTAAAGCTCGCGAATACGAATCTTGCGATACAAGGCTTCGGTTGGAGGTCCGGAGTGAATCTGCAGACCGATGATGCCGCGCGTTGGAATGTCCTTGCCTTGCTCTTTGTAGTCCACCGTGAGCTTACCATTGAGAAACAGCTGGACGTGATCCCCCTTGGCGAGGATCTTCATCTCGTTCCAATCACCGTCTTTCAGCCACTTTGACACTTTTTCGGGAGGCCCCTCAGCCAACATTTTCCGGCGCCGCGATTCGTCATAGAGCGCTCCCCAGACTGGCCTCTTCCAAGCAACACCCATGTCACACTGATATCCGCTAACCTCATGGTCGTTTGGAATTCGCTTGGAGCGAAACTGAATCCCCGCATTATTGCCTTCGCCGCGAATCTTAGCTTCGAGAATCAATTCGAAGTTCTCATACTGCTTTTCGGTGCAAAGGAACTGGTTGACCGGAATCTTTTCCTTAAGTGTTCCGGCGACAATGTTGCCATCTTCGACGCGAAAATACTCTTCCTCGCCTTCCCAGCCGTCGAGCGTCTTGCCGTCAAAAAGCCACTTGAAACCCTTTTCGAGTTTGCGCTCCTGTGCAATTGCCGAGCTAGCCCCAAGAAGAAAAAATATTACAAGACAAAGGCGGCCTGCGTTTTGAAAACAAGATTTCATCGTCAAAGCTCCACGCGAATCGGGCAAGCAACCTACCCAGCTGAGTATCTCAAAAGTAGACTTGGTACGCCCTTACTTTAACAAAAAAGCCCCCACTTGAACGCGATGTCAAATTCACTGAACAAATACAGCAGCCGCATCACGCAACCGAAGAGTCAAGGTGCATCGCAAGCCATGCTTTATGCAACCGGAATGCAGCCCGAGGACATGAATAAAGCCCAAGTCGGGATCGGGAGTGTTTGGTACGACGGAAATTCCTGCAACATGCACCTCAACAAGCTGGCGGACCGCGCTAAAGAAGGCGTGGAGGAAGCGGGCTTGGTCGGCATGCGATTCAACACGATCGGCGTCAGCGATGGCATCTCGATGGGCACCGAGGGCATGAGCTACTCGCTGCAGTCTCGAGACCTGATCGCAGATTCCATTGAGACGATCATGGGCGGCCAGTGGTATGACGGCTTGGTGACTTTGCCAGGCTGCGACAAGAACATGCCTGGCTGCCTGATCGCCATGGGACGTCTGAATCGCCCTGCCCTGATGGTCTACGGTGGTACGATCAAACCTGGAGTGTGTCCCTCTGGCAAGCCGCTGGACATCGTCTCTGCCTTTCAGTCCTACGGCCAATTTCTATCCGGTGAAATCTCCGACGAAGAGCGTGAAGCGATCGTTCGCCGATCTTGCCCCGGTGCAGGTGCCTGTGGCGGAATGTACACGGCTAACACCATGGCGTCAGCAATCGAAGCGCTAGGCATGAGCTTGCCTTTCAGTGCTTCTATTCCCGCCGAGAACACCGAAAAGATGGACGAATGTCAGCAAGCTGGCGCCGCGATTCTGAATTTGCTTGAGAAGGATCTAAAGCCGCGAGACATCATGACTCGTGAAGCCTTCGAGAATGCCATGGTCGTCGTCATCGCTCTAGGCGGTTCCACGAACGCAGTTTTACACCTGATTGCGATGGCTCGAAGTGTCGGCGTCGATCTAGGCATCGATGACTTCCAAGCGGTTAGTGATCGCGTGCCGTACATCGCGGACCTGAAGCCCAGCGGACAATTCGTGCAGGAAGACTTGCACTCGATCGGCGGTACTCCCGGCGCTATGAAGTACCTACTCGACAAAGGCTTCCTCAACGGTGACTGTATCACGGTCACTGGCAAGACTTTGGGCGAGAACTTGGAGCCACTACCTGGCTTGAAGGAAGGCCAGAGTATTATTCAGCCCGTGGAGGAGCCCATCAAGAAAACGGGCCACATCCAGATCTTGCGTGGCAATCTGTCTCCGGAAGGTTCCGTCGCAAAGATCACTGGAAAAGAGGGCCTCAAGTTCACTGGTCCAGCGAAGTGCTATGACAGTGAAGAGGACATGCTCAAAGCCTTGGAAGAGAAGAAGATCGGCAAAGGTGACGTAATCATCATTCGCTACGAAGGTCCACAGGGAGGTCCTGGCATGCCGGAAATGCTCACACCAACCTCTGCCATCATGGGAGCTGGCCTTGGCAGTGATGTCGCCCTACTCACCGACGGACGATTCTCAGGCGGCTCACACGGCTTCATTGTCGGTCACGTCACACCCGAAGCCCAAGTCGGCGGCCCGATCGCCCTGGTGCAAGATGGAGACATTGTCACCATCGATGCGGACGAGAATCGTTTGGATGTTGACGTTAGCGATGAGGATCTGACTCAGCGCAAGGCGGCTTGGCAAGCGCCGCCGCTGAAAGCCACGCGAGGCACACTCTACAAATATATCAAGAATGTGAAGAGTGCTTCTGAAGGCTGCGTAACGGACGAGTAGTTCTTGCTCAAGGCAACCAATCGACCTGGCCCCCCCGAACAGTCAGTAACAAGGGATGACGATGGACAAGCTCACCACACTTAAAGTTCTGTTCATCGTCCTTGCTTTGGGGGCAGGCTGCGTGATGGCGCTTCAACCTGCTGTGAATCGCAAGTTATCAACAGCCTGTAGTCACGCCTTGCAAGCAAGCGTCATCAGCTTTGGCACCGGATTCATCGCACTGCTGGCCATAGCGACAGCCATGCGGGTGGGATTACCTTCCTGGCCGCACCTCGCCGGACTTCCTTGGTGGGCCTGGACGGGTGGGTTGCTCGGAACATACATGGTGACAGTTTCGTTCCTTGTTGCTCCGACGCTGGGCGCAACGCGTTGGATCGGCTGGGTACTAACCGGGCAAATCGCACTTTCGCTGGTACTCGATCACTTCGGTTGGCTCGACTACGATCAGCAACAGATCAACCGAATGCGAGTCTTGGGAATTGGACTCGTGATTCTCGGCGTCGTGATCGTTTCGCGAAACTAGAAAACACACGCATCTCGAATCAAACTATCGTCGGCAGGAAAAATCGCAAATGGGTAAGCTGGATGGAAAAGTTGCTTTGGTCACTGGCGCAGCTCGCGGCATTGGAGCTGCCATTGCACGTGGCCTCGCTGTCGAAGGTGCACATGTTGCTTTGAATGACATTTTAGCGCCCGAGGAGACCATAGCTGCAATTGAGTCCACAGGTGGCAGTGCTTCAGCGGCCGTGGCGGATGTGACCGATCGAGAACTGGCTGAAACCACAGTTCAGAACTTGATCGCGGACCGAGGCAAGATTGATATCCTGGTCACCAATGCGGCGTACAGTGACCGTGAATTGTTCTACAAGGCAAACATGGAAGGCTTTGAAAAGACGATCGATGTTTGCATGTGGGGACCATTCAATTACTTGCGAGCTGCTGCAAACGCAATGATCCAGCAAGGTACGGGCGGCTCTGTCGTCGTCGTCAGTTCACCTCATGCTATCAAGGCAATTCCTGGTGCGATGGCTTACAATATGGCCAAGGCAGCAATTGACCAAATGGCACGTACGGCTGCCTGCGAATTGGCCGAACACCGCATCCGAGTCAACATCGTACATCCGGGATGGACCAACACTCCCGGCGAACGCAAATTCTTCCACGAAACGGAATTATCCGAAAAGGGCGGTGAGCTACCTTGGGGACGCTTGGCGGAACCTGATGAAATAGCGCGAGCCGCAGTTTTCTTATGTGACCCAAACAGCGACTACATCAACGGTTCAACCATTTCTATTGATGGCGGAGCGCTGTTGCCTCACGAGCAAATGTTTCGTATCCAGGGACGACCTGACGTTTAACGCCAACTCGTCCCCAACTTCTCTAACTCTAGCGCAACATGAACGAAACCACGCCTGAATCGGAAGCCCCCAAAGAAGTCAAACCACTTAGGGAAATGCAGCGTCGTATCCTGGGTGTTCTGATGGAAAAAGCTCGTACCACACCCGACGCTTATCCTCTTTCACTGAATGGTCTGGTGACGGGCTGCAATCAAAAGAGCAATCGAGCTCCGGTACTAAATTTGAACTCGGATCAAGTGGAAGAATGCTTGGCCGATATGCGCAGCGAAGGTATTGTTGCCGAAGTCCACGGTGGTGGCCGCGTTCCCAAGTACCGGCACTACGGCTACGACTTCTTGGGAGTCAAAGGGGCGGAAGCTGGCGTCATGGCAGAATTGCTTCTTCGAGGCGAACAGACGGTTGGCGACCTTCGCACACGCGTTAGTCGTTTTGAGCCGATTGCCGATCTGGCAGCTTTAAAGACCATCTTGAAGAGTCTCGAGGACAAGAATCTCGTTGTGGCTCTTACCGCCGAGGGCCGCGGGCAGATTTACACGCACAATCTCTACGAGTCGCATGAACTGGAAGCAGTGAAGCAGCATGTAGCTGCTGGTGGCGGCGGGCGTCTCGCCTCGAGCTCAAGTTCCAGTCCACGTGTTTCCGGCGAGGATCTAGAACAACTCAAGCAAACAATTGCTGACCTTCAAACGCAAGTTCGACAACTGACCGAACGCGTGACAAGACTCGAGAGCTAGGTGCTTCTCAGCCGAGGTCTTCACTTTGAACGAAAGGGCTCCACCAAGTTGTTCACTCGACTGACAGCTTTGCAGCTTCTATCTGAATGCACCGGAGACGAGATTTGGTCCCTCGAACTCTGTCAGCAGCGGGGCATACCAGCCGCTTGGATTGAGGAGCTTGAGGATTGTTTTGAGTCGGATTTTTCGATCGACTCCCAAACGATTTACGAACAGATTGGCAATCGAGTAGAGCGCACGAACCAATACGAAGGAATTCGTGACGTGGATCTGGCGATGAAACTCGGCACCTATCTGGATCTTGACGTCACTTCTGTGCGAGCAAGCAGTCTCTCCCGTGCTGATTTGGTCCGGCGGCTCCAGGAGGAAATCGAAGAAGGCTGAGAGCCAAGACGCCCTTTCGCGTAGCTTGAATCAAAATCCGCATCAACTAGACCTTCCGAATGTAGTAATTGTCGGGAGCCAGCGTTCTACTTTCACGCATAATACTCAGATTGCAGCCTACTGCTCTGCTTGAAGCCCCCACGACCGGGTACCTTTCCATGATGCATAACGGAGTCTGTGTCACTTCCTCACGTCCTGCGCGGAACACTGACATGATTGCCCACTCACACTCTTTGTCTCTTGCCTTGCTATTCCTGCTCGCGTGGCCGAATCTATCGAGTCCCGCATCGGCTCAAGAATGCAGCCTCTGCGAGCACAGCAGTCCGGAATTCTGGGTCGTCAACTCACGCTGCGCTCCGCGTTGTAATAATCTGGACGAAGGATTTGAGGCACTGACCTTTAAGCGTTGGTGTATGGAGACAAACTCCTTTCAAGAAGAAACTCGACAAGCACTACTGGAGAGGCAATCCCAGCTTGCAACATTAATCTTCGTTCACGGCAATTCGCTGGACCACAAGAATGCGATGAAGTCCGCTTGGAAAGTCTATGAGCGATTGAGAGTTTGCCCTGGCCCCAAGTTGTTCGTTTTTTGGTCGTGGCCAGCTGAGTGGGTGCATAAGCGACCTCTTGTAACGCCGATTAAACTCGTGCGTAAAAATATCCGCACCAAGTACAACTACACCGAGCGACAGGGCTACTACGTGGCCAAACTGGCTCAGCAAATGAGCACTGAGCTCCCATTGACTTTGGGCGGCCACAGCTTCGGAGCGACCTGTGCAGTCGTAGCAGCTCATTACCTTGGCGGTGGTAGCTTGAATGGACAAACTTTGGCTGGTGGTTCTCCAGATGAACGCATCAACCTGCGGCTGTCGCTCATATCACCGGCGATGGATAACGACCATCTGTATTCTGGCCATCGATACGAAATGGCCGCTTATCCGATTGAGAAGCTCCACACGACTTACAACACGAGAGACGCCACTCTCAAACGCTGGCCGATACAATCTTGTCGCGACCAGCAAGCGATGGGCTACACCGGAATCTGCGCTTCACGCTTGGGCATAAACGCTCACAAGCTTTGCCAGCAGCTGCTAACGGAAGACGTTGGACGCTCGCATTATATGAAAGAGCATTTAGCGAGCGTCAGAATGATCTCACAGGTCTGCCAAACTGCATTTGGTTCCTCTCCGACCGGTTCTTATTCCTGTGGCGGCTCGACACGCCTTCAAGTGGACATGGAGAATATCCTCAAAGCTCCCGCTCGAGCCGTCGTTCCATCGATTGGGCTATAGCTGCCCAAGAGTCACCTGTAGCCGAAGTCGTCAGGACTTTTGGCAGTAGTCGATTAGGCAACGATCCGGTAGCGGAGCTCGATTCCGCCAATCCGAAGCCGACGACGTGCTTGGGCTGATCTGCGTAGAAATAGTATGAAGACTCACTGGCTGACGCTACGTGTATTGCCCTGACGCGCAATTCAACGCTTCCGAAAATGCCCGCACTTGAGAAAGCTTAATGTGGCCCGTCGAGTATCAGGATACAGAGGCATGACGTGGTGAAGCCCACCGGTCTGAATGAAATCACTGGCCCCGGGCAAGTAGTGAGAATTGATCTCGACGATCCCATCGTCATCGCCAGGAATCGCAGACAGATAACCTATATCGTTCCCACGACCACCAGCAATGATCCCGAACTCACACCCTGGAACCGCCAGCTGTTGTTCAAGCCTGTACCACTGCTGGCTACGAGCAAACTGATTTACGGACGCACCAAGTAAAAATTGCACATACGCCCGCTGACCAAGAGAGTCCGCCAAAGCCGAGCCGTGATTCGGCGGGCTGATCATCACCATCCTACGAATACTTACTGGCAGCGGGACGCTCTGATACTGGGCGCGAAACAGCAAGTGACGGAACATGATGTTCGACATACTGTGTGCAACGAGACTTATCTCCTCAACGCCCTGTAAGTTTCTCAGCACACTTTCAAGTGCAAGCGTATGCTCCTGGATCGTGCCCTTGGTGGAGGCATAACCGAAGTTTAGAACGGTGTAGCCACCTTCTCGCTCCAAGTATCGCTCAAGTCCACTCATCAAGGCTCGAGAACCTGCCAGGCCATGCATAACGACCACGACATGCTTAGGCATCGGAGGAGCTTCCCCTGAAGCTCGATGTTCGTCTAGAGCGAGAAAGCAGTCGTGAACCGAGCCTACGGTCACCTTGCGGTTCAGACCGTCTAACAAGCGATAATCGTTGCTGTTGGCATGCTTTTGGATTCGCCAATCGCCGTGCAGCACATAATCAGACCAATGACCGGCACCACCCAGCGTGGGAGGTCGCAGAATTGGAAATTCGTCGCTTCGAGTTGCGTTTGGAAACGAAACCGCGCACGTCAACGCAATACTGCCCAGCAGCATTCCTAATCGAGCTTGTGCGCGGAAGATCATGTGTTCGCCACCCAGTGACTTCGGCGGCTAAATATGGAGTTGCGACCGAAAAATCGCTACAACCGACAATCTTAGTTGTAGACTGAATCAACAAGCGCATGCCGAAGCTTGATCGTTATCGGCACTTCGCTAGCAAAACTATCGCGTGGCGCTGATTGCCCTAAGAATTCTCATTCTTATCTTCCGCGGACGAGCCTTCCAAATCGTAATCCTTTAACTTCTTATGAAGCGTATTACGATTGATTCCGAGCTTGGCTGCCGTTTTAGTTTGCACGTAGTTGCAGCTGGCAAGGACTTGAGAGATAAGCTCTTTTTCCACGTTGTTGACGACAAACCCATGAATGTTCTGCTTTTCGCGCTCAGCCGTTTGAACACCCTGGTCTACTAGCTCCTTAGTCAAAGTTTCCAGGTCGATTCCACGCACGCTAACCGTTCCTTGTCCGCCACTGCGGCCACGCACAACGTCTGGTAGCAGATCCAGAGTCAGCTCATCGCCATCAGCCATCACAACGGCCCGCTCCACGTAGTTTTGTAACTCGCGGACATTACCCGGCCAGTGATACTGCTGCATCGCCTCGACTGCTTCCGGCTGAATATGCACTACATAGCGATTGTTGGCTTCACTGTAATGATTCAGGAAATGAGCCACGAGCGCCGGGATGTCTTCGGTTCGTTTTCGCAACGGCGGAATCTGCACAGGGACTACATTGAGCCGCCAGTAGAGGTCTTCTCGAAACCGCTCTTCCTGCACTTCGTTAGTCAAATCACGGTTACTCGCAGCAATGACGCGTGTATCGACTGTAATCGTGGTCGTGTCGCCAACTCGCTCGAACTCGCGTTCCTGCAGAACTCGCAGCAGCTTGACCTGGAGGATCAGGGAAGTGCTATTGATCTCGTCGAGGAAGATCGTGCCGCTATGCGCTGCTTCAAAGCGTCCAGTTCGATTGCTTACAGCACTGGTGAACGCACCACGAACGTGCCCAAACAGCTCGCTTTCCAGCAAGCTTTCGCTCAACGCGCCACAATTAACTTTAACAAAGGGCCCTGAGCTACGATCGCTGAGACCGTGGATTGCACTCGCGATTAGCTCTTTCCCCGTTCCAGTCTCTCCCAGCAACAGCACCGAAGCGTTGCTGCGAGCCACGCGGCGAGTCGTTTTGTAGACCTCTTCCATTGCTGGGCTAGAACCGATGATACCGTCTAACGGTGAATCCGGCTCCTCAGAAACAGTTTGAAATCCATAGCGCGACATTTCTGTCGTGTGCCTCAGGAGGAAAGCGAATGGGTGGCGGCGAGCATTCGTGATGATCGCGCCCTTGCTGAACATGTGCACAACTACTAGCCACCTACCTCAATGTCGTTCCGCTAGCGACGACACCCTTGCTTGAGGTACGTAACTTTGCCAGCCATTGAACGAACAACCGGGCAAGCTGCACAGCATTCCAACGGTTCATTGTAGACAAAGCCAGCAGGCTTTCGAAATAGCCCCAAAAGACGGCATTACCAACTGATTAGAATTGCCTATTCCTTGAGCAAGAATGACGTAACAATGGAGTGATTGCAAACACCACTGCTACGCAAAGTCAGAATCCGGACCAATAGCCTTTAAACGAGAGTTCTCGGTACTCGGCAAGTAGGAAGAAATCGTAATTAAGGCACCAAGACTTTCTTCGACCATCGTCCATCGGATGTAAATCTAGTGAGTGTCCGCCCACGAACTCAGCAACACAAAGACTAGAGGGCTGGCCAGTCGCGTTCGCCAGCTTGAGCCTCGATCACGTCCAAAACGAATCCAAGAATTCGCATGTTTGACGGATCTTTCGGACCTAGATCGTTGTAAAGCTCGTAGCTCTGCTTCACACCTGCTTTCCCAAGTTGATTTCCAAAGCGCTTCACCGATACTGCAAACGCCTTGGCTGCGAGCAGGCGCTCTGCCTCATCGCCGGCGGCCGCCAACTCAACCAACTCTAATTGACTGTCCGACGTGCCCATTCCAGAAAGAATGCTTGCCCTTTGTGGACCGACCAAGGATTTGACGGTTTGAGCAAGTGCCGCCCGTACACCGCTAACGGAATAGAACGAATAGGTTTCGCGATCACTTGTGATTTGCGACAAGAATCGCATCGCCGCAGCAGCAAACTCGGAGCGGTCGATTTCACTCAGTGGTTCACTGTCCAATTCACCAAGCAGCTGGCTAACTACGCGACGCATCTGAGCGGGATCGGTTGTCAGCAAAGAACGCACAACTCCACCTAAACTCCCAATCAGCCGTTCTTCGTAAGGCTTCAATTGTTCGATGAGAATAGCAATTGGCAAAGCCTCGCCCTTGGCGGAATTCCGAACTCGCTGCAGAAACTCAAATAGAGTCTGATCTCGGACACGATCACAAATCACAATCAACTCTACCGGCCGATCGCCCTCAAGCGCAAGCAGGGCAGCTTTGGCGCTCTTCACCACAGTTACCTCGGCTGTCGTAATCATTTGAATCTGCTCAGCCGCTGTCTGCCTCAGATCTGCTTGAAGACCAATTACCAAAGTGTGGGGACCACTCGCTAGCTTCGACATTTCGATCGCTGTACGCACAGCTTGGCTTGAACCTCGAAAATCCTGTTTAGGATCCAACTTTTGCAAACTCTCGAGAGCCATATAGCGAATGATTGGTCGAGAATCTGCAAGTGCATCGCTCAAGAACCCCAAGGTAGGCGCATCCAATTGCTTGGGCAAAAGCTGCATCGCCAGAATCGCTGAACCATGCATCTGCAACTCACTGGCCCTCTCAAAGGCAGTCTTCAGTCGCTCCAGCGTGAGCAATGAGGGATCCACTTCCGGTAGACTCTGCTGAGGATTGAAACTCGCAGGATGCACGGTTGGATTCCACTGATACTCACTCTGCAGCAGCGCGATCAGCGCATTGACGGTCGTCGACTCATTCGTGCCGCCAGCTCGCAGCTGCATAACAGCAACCTCGGCTAGTCTTGTGAGAGCTCCGTTTTCTTCGGCTGCATCAACGAACATGACAGCGTTTCTCGAAGCGTCTAATCGCCAGACGCGCCGACTCCCAAGATTCGGAGTCACCCTCGCACGTTGATAGGCCTCGAGCCGCGATGCGAAAACTGCCGCGAGCTGAGTGTTGATCGCATCCGGCTTTGGAATCGATGAAAAAGAAGCCACTTGCTTTACCAGCGCTTCTTTGTCTGCGACAGACGTTTTGGTGTTGATCAGTCCAGCAGCGATCTCTAATGCAAACTCACGTTCTGCGGTAGTAGCAACGGCCATAACCACGCGTGATGATTTTGCGGGATCCATAGCCCCACAAGCCGCGCTCAGTGCCTCAACACCTTCGGAGCCAAAACTCAGCGCTGTTGAACACAAAACTGCCGGCTTGACCGGAGTGTCACCCGCAAGCAAATGATTCACAAGAGACTGAATACCCAGGGAACCGGAGTCATACAGCCTGAGTGTCGCCATGCGCCGCACGTTAACGCTTGGACTTGCCAACTGTGAAATCAACCCTTCTATCCAACGAGGGTTTTTGGCGATCTGCGAAGGGAGAACCATCAGCTCAGAGGCCAAGACTGACTGCGGATCAGAAAGCGTGACATCTTCACTCTTTAGCCTGATCCAATTCGCTGAACCAACTCCGCGTGACAGACTGACTTTTTGCGCATCGTTCCAATTGAATCCTGCGACGGAATCCAATAGGCGCCCTACTTCGTCCCAGCGTTTGATTCGGATCATCCAGACAAGGCCCTTTGCCATGTCTTTCGGATTCTTCGGGGGATCGCTTCGAAGAAGCTGAACGACAGGATCTCTTTCCTCATTCAGATCCGTCCCTGCATCCGCTGCTGGAGCAACGGCGTTATTGTTACCACCGAAAGCACCAAAGGCATCCATTGCTCCGGTGCTGCCAGAATTGCCACTTCCGAAAGGATCTTGGCCTTTCGGCGCGGAGCCAAAGGGATCAGCCACTGGGCCCCCAAACGGATCCTCACCTTGTGCATGCAAGTGACCTGCAGCGAACAGTAAAAAAGCCAGGGAAGCAAAGAGAAAAAAGCAGCGCTGTTTATTCATAGGTGAATCACAAAGAAGAGATTTTGCGCAGGTAGCCTAGCTTATTGTAATTGCTTATTCCACTGATTTACCTGAGATCGCACTTCTTCTGGATTGCTTGATCCATAACTTTGGTAGGCAGATACGGCTTTTTCCATCCCCAGGACTTCGCGAACGCTCAAATTGAGGTCTTGATGCGCGTCTTTAAGCTGCTCCTCTGTCAAATCCGCCAAACGCACTCGCCTCTGCTGAGCCATGCCAACCAGTTTTCCGACCAAGTGGTGAGCCGTTCTTTGGGGAATCCCAGTCTGTATCAAATACTCCATCAAAGTCGTCGCATCCAAGTAGCCCTCGTCCAACCGGCTAGCGATTGATTCTCGTTGCAGTTCGGACTCAGCGACGATGGGGATCGCCAGCTCCAAGCATGCTTCGATGGTATCAAAGGAATCAAACAACGGCGGTTTGTCTTCTTGCAAATCGCGGTTGTAGGCGAGAGGCAGACCTTTCACGAGCACCATCAGTGTCTGCAAGTTACCAATGACTCGTGCTGATTTTCCTCGCGTCAGCTCCAGGGTGTCTGGGTTGACCTTCTGCGGCATGATCGACGAACCAGTACAGAACTGATGTGGTAGCTCGATGAAGTTGAACTCCACGGTGGACCACAAAATCCACTCCTCAGCCCATCCGCTCAAATGTCCTGCGATCAACGAAAGCACGAAGGCGGACTCGATCACAAAATCGCGATCGCTGCTCACATCAATGCTATTCGCACTGACTACTTCAAACTCCAACTCTTTGGCTGTCATCTCGCGATCGATCGGCAAAGTTGTCCCCGCGCAGGCTGCCGAGCCTAGGCCGCACACGTTGACTCGCTTACGACAGTCAGCGACGCGTTCGCGATCTCGCTGAAACTTTTCCACGTACGCTAACCAATAGTGTGGCGCGAGCACCGGTTGAGCTCGCTGCAGATGGGTATAGGCAGGGAGGATGACATCCATGTCACGCTCGCAACGACTTAAGAAGGCCAGCTGCAGATTTTCCAGGAGTGAATCTACCCGATCAAGAGCTTCGCGCACCCACAGACGAAAGTCTGTGTTTACTTGATCATTTCGGCTCCGAGCCGTATGCAGTTTCCGCCCCACATCGCCCAGTCGCTCGATGAGAGCGTTTTCGATGTGCATGTGGATGTCTTCGAGCTCATTGCGGAAGGCCATCTTGCCGTCGGCGATTTCTTGCTCGATCTCTCTCAGTCCCGCTTCGATAGCCTGGAATTCTTCCTCGCTGAGCATACCCTGCTGGCAAAGCATTCGCGCATGGGCGATCGAGCCTCGTACGTCCTGGCGAAAGAGGCGATGATCGAAACTGATGCTTTCACCAAAGGCTTCGAGACGCTCATCCGAGGCTGCTTGAAAGACACCACTGCGAGAAGGAGATGCGGTCAAGGTTTCTAACTTTCCAAGGGATCCAACGAAAAACCACTGCTGCCGTCAGATGCTAGACCCTCGCCCTTGAAACGTCAAACCTTGTGAGAACATCCTACTCTGATCACGCTGCGCGAGACGACGACACCTCAGTGAAGCAATACTCCGTGCTTAGCAATGCGTTACTCGTGCTGTGCTCACCCCTCGCGGCCCCTTTTTTAGGGATACACAGGCGAAAATGAGAAAGACCCTGCCAAGCAAATGCCTGGCAGGGTCTTTGATGAAAATGCGTCTGGGAGTCGATCGATTACCAGATTCGAACTCGATCTTCTGGAGCAATGTACATACCGGACCCAGGTTTGATCTCAAAGGTATCGTAGAAGGCGTCCATGTTGGACAAAATGCCATTGCAACGATACTTGCTAGGCGAGTGTGGGTCGACGTCCAAGCGACGACGAAGCTCCGCATCACGATACAAACGACGCCATACTTGAGCCCAGCCGTGGAAGAATCGCTGATTTCCGCTCAAGCCATCCATCTTCAGCGCTTCTTTGCCATTCAGTGACAGCTGATAGGCTTCGTAGGCAACAGCCATCCCGCCCAAGTCGCCGATATTTTCGCCCAAGGTGAAACGACCTTTGACGTGCAATCCTGGGAATGGTTCAAACGCATCGTATTGAGCTACAAGCTGGTCCGCTCGTTTTTCAAACTCTTGGCGATCATTCTCTCCCCACCAGTTGCGAAGATTGCCATCACCATCAAATTGGCTTCCACTATCATCAAAACCGTGGCTCAATTCGTGCCCGATCACACCACCAATCGCACCATAGTTGACCGCGTCATCGGCTTCCAAGTTGAAGAACGGAGGCTGAAGGATCGCTGCTGGGAAAACAATCTCGTTCATGGTCGGATTGTAGTAGGCATTGATCGTCTGCGGAGTCATAAACCACTCATTGCGATCGATCGGACCACCGAGCTTCTCGATCTGACGGTCGAATTCGACCTGATTGGCACGAATATAGTTACCAACCAGGTCGTCCGCCTTGATCACCAACTTCGAGTAGTCTTTCCACTCATCGGGATAGCCGATCTTGGTGGTGAACTTCGATAGCTTTTCATGAGCCGCTTTCTTGGTCGCTGGCGTCATCCATTCCAGGTCGACGATTCGTTTGGCAAATGCCCTCTTCAGGTTCTCGACCAACTCGTTCATCCGACGCTTGGCTTCAGGCGGGAAATGCTTCTTGACGTACAGTTCGCCGAGCACTTCTCCAAGAACTGCATTGCAACCCTCGACACCACGTCGCCAGAGCGGCTTTTGCTCTTCCACGCCAGTCAAAGCGGTTTGATGGAACGCGAAGTGGCGCTTCTCCAACTCTTCGGTCAAGTCGACTGAGAAAGCATCGACGACGCGGAAGGTGTAATATTCCTTCCAAGTCGAGATGGGAGTCGATTCAAGCAACTCATTGAGTTTGGCAAAGTAATCTGGCTGCCGAACGATGTACTTCTCTTGGCCAGCCAGACCGGTTTCCTCCAGGAACACGTCCATGGAAAAATTTCTCATGGTCGCCACAAAGCTCTCTTCGCTGGAAGCATTGTAGGTCGCGACCGGATTACGAAGCTTCTCGCGTTCCCAGAAGATCTTTGCTAGTTCAGTTTCCAGGGTAACAATCCGCTCTGCTGCGCCTTCTGGATCTTCTTGGCCAAAGGCCTTCATCATATCAATGATATATTCTTGAAGATCCTTCCGCGCCTTCTTGTAAACGGCAGTGTCTTCCAGGTAGTAATCTCGATCGGGAAGCGTGATGCCAGTGTGCGTGAAGTAGACCGCGTATTGAGTACTCTTGCGCAAGTCTGGCTGGATGTAACCGGCGAAGAGGCCAAAGATTCCAGTGCGAGCCATCTTGGCCGCCATCTTGGCCATGCTTTTGGAGTCTTTTACCGCCGCGATATCAGTCAACATCGGCTCGACAGGCTTCGTGCCGAGTTTGTTGCGGAGCTCAACGTTGGTTAGGCTCTTGAAGAAATCGCCGACTTTCTGGGCGTTAGAGCCTTTCTCTGCTTCGGAGGCAGCTGCGGTTTCGATGATTGCTCGAATATTGGATTTCACTTCGTCGTCGATCACCGAGAATGAACCCCAGTTCGACTGATCCGAAGGAATCTCGGTGTTCTTTAGCCAACCTTCGTTGACGTAAGAGTAAAAGTCATCCTGCGGCGCGAGTTCTTTGCTGACGTACTCCAGCTCAACACCACTAACCAATTTGGCATCTTGAGCCAAAGTGATGGGGCTGATCGCCAACACGGCGACTAGAGACAGTAGTCTCTTCATTTGTTTTCCGTTCTTTGAGTAAGTTGTCCGGCCAAGTCAATGAATATCGTTATCGCCAGCGCGTCGCGCCCACGATTTCTGTAGTGGGATTCGCCAGAATTCCTTCGCCAAAAGTTCCTCAGGCAGTCCCTCGAGCCAAGCCTAAAGCTCCGAGTACGACTTTGGTAACCAGTCGCTTTTGTGGATCTTGCTGACAGTGCCTTTGTATTTTTCGACAGCTTTCAAGACTTGCCAATCCGGATGCACGCGAAATTTGCTCCAACCTTCCTTGCGAGCTGCATCGTTGTCGTACACGGTCATATAAGTCAGATTTGGAGTCTTATCGCCGATGAGAGCTTGTCCAAAAAACACAGGAGTAATTCCGCAGTCGAGAAAGATCGGCACCTCACCAGCATTGAACATCTCGACTTTGAGATTTCCGAAGTTCTCCGTAGGGCTCTCGTAGATGCGAAGCTCGAAAAGACGATCGCTGCCTGACTTCTGCTGCTCAGGTACTTTCAATTTGGGCCAGCAATCAAATGCTTCCAGTAACTCGCTTTGGATTCGCTTGACCACCGGCTGCTTGGCTGGCGTTGCGAGATAATCCTTCGCGGCGGCGAGATAGTCCTCATCCTTGGTAAGTTTCTTGTTTGCCGAAGTCACCGCCTCAACGTTCGGGCCAGCAATGAGCAAAAGCACTTGGACCGAACCATCTTCTGCTGGTGCGGCTTGATCGAGCGCTCCAATTGGCCCCAAACCTTGACGAGTCAATGCCGGAATCAATGCCTTCTCCAGGTACTGATCGAGCTTCGCTTCTGCAGCTTGATCGACCAAGGTGTAAGTGCGAACTTCGATCGTTTGCTTCTGCTGAGCAAGTGCTGGCGTACATATGAGTGCAAGCAAGCTGCATGCCAGCCAAGTCAACGAGCGTCTCATTTTGGTTTCCTCGGAAAGAGTCGTATGGAGTCGGAGCAGTCCCGACGACAGAAGGCTGCTATGATACACGCAAACCCCCACTTCGTCCCTTGCCCTACAGCCATCTGTAAAATGGTTCATGCGGCGTCCGCGGCGGATCTATATAAGATCGGCCGATGCACATCATCAACACTACAATGCCAGCAAAGCGTCCCAAACAGAGGAAGAAACAGGAGGCTTCGAAGCGGTCTACTCGAGCGTCTTGGCGTGACAGCCTGTACCACGTCATCTTTGAAGCAGACACCCGCTCGGGCCAGATTTTCGACATCATCCTGCTTGTTGCCATCTTGCTGAGCATCACCACGATCAGCCTCGAGACAGTCGAGTACTTCGAGAAAAATGATAGCTGGCGTCTCGCGCTGACTCGCGTCGAATGGGTACTGACAATTCTATTTACCGCGGAGTACGTGGCCCGCTTGATTTGCGTGGAGAAACCTCTGCGGTACGCGTTTAGTTTTTTTGGCATCATCGATCTGATTGCGTGCTTGCCGATGTACCTCACGCTATTTAGCCTGCAACCCCAATCCTTGATGATCTTCCGAGCAGTTCGTCTGCTTCGTGTTTTCCGCGTTCTGAAAATGATGCGGATGCTCAAGGAAGCTCATACTTTGCGCGAAGCCGTCTGGCGCGCCCGAGATAAGATCCTCGTGTTTATCGCAACCGTACTGGTCGCTGTCACGATCAGCGGGACATTGATGTACCAGATTGAGCACGGTGTCAACAAAGAGTTTTCCTCGATTCCAGCAGGCATGTACTGGGCGATCGTCACCATCACCACGGTAGGCTATGGCGACATCAAGCCGGTCACCGCGCTGGGGCAATTTCTTTCATCGGTGGTTATCTTACTTGGCTACAGCCTGATCATTGTGCCAAGCAGCTTTGTAATCGCCGAGATTGCCGACGGACGAAATCGCGATCTAAACGCTCGTGCTTGCCCGCACTGCCTGAGCGAAGGCCACTCATCCGATGCCGCATTCTGCGACATGTGCGGCGAACGTCTCTTGGGCGAACGCAACCCTTCCCATTGAACTATTTCGCACGCCGGACCCCAGGCTTTAGAATCGCAAAAGGTCTTCTCGCTCAATGGTTGCGAAAACGACGGATAACAAGGTAGCAACAGCGGTCGCCAGAATCAAAAGATACGTTTTCCACGGCACCAATGTGGGAACGCTGTTCTCTACAATATTCTCTGAGTCAGACCTTGTAGCATCTTTTATGCGAGAATCTCCTTCACGACATTCCCGTGCACGTCGGTCAAGCGATAGTCTCGACCCTGGAAGCGATAAGTCAACTTTTCATGGTTGATTCCAAGACAATGCAGAATCGTCGCGTGAAAGTCGTGGACATGCACCGGATTCTCGGCGATGTTGTAGCAAAAGTCATCGGTCTGGCCAAAACTGAACCCCGGCTTGATGCCGCCGCCCGCCATCCAAATCGAAAAGCAGCGTGGATGATGATCCCGACCGAAGGTCGCTGGCTTGCCTTGTGAGAAAACAGTGCGCCCGAATTCGCCGCCCCAAATGACAAGCGTGTCGTCGAGCATGTTTCGCTGCTTGAGATCCGAGATTAATGCCGCCGAGCCTTGATCGGTTTCCTTAGCGACCGTTGGTAAGTACTTCTGTACGTTACTGTGGTGATCCCAGCCACGGTGGAATAGCTGAATGAATCGCACACCGCGTTCGGCCAAGCGTCTGGCCATCAAACAGTTTGCCGCGTGGGTACCCGGTTCTTTTGCGTCTTCACCATAGAGCTTAAAGGTGCTTTCGGGTTCGTCGCTAGTGTCCGCCAGCTCTGGAACAGAAGTTTGCATCTGATAAGCCATCTCGTACTGGGCGATTCGCGAATTAATCTCAGGATCACCGACTTTCCGGTACCGTAACTCGTTTAGCTTGGCAAGCTTGTCCAACAACAGCCTTCGATCCGTCTGATCACCTCCTGAGGGATCACTCAAGTAGAGTACCGGATCACCCTGACTCCGGAACTTCACCCCTTGGTACTTCGAGGGCAAAAAACCGCTGCCCCATAAGCGATCGTAAAGCGGTTGAGCTTGATGGAAAGTATTCTTTGAAAGCAGCACCACAAACGAAGGAAGGTTCTCTGTCTCGCTTCCCAGTCCGTAGCTGAGCCAAGCACCAATACTGGGACGACCAGGCTGCTGATGCCCGGACTGAAAGAAAGTCACCGCTGGGTCGTGATTGATCGCCTCTGTATACAGAGACTTAACGACACAGATGTCGTCCGCCACTTTCGCCAAGTGCGGCATCAACTCGCTCATCCATTGTCCGGACTCGCCATGCTGAGCAAACTTGTAAGGCGACTTGACTATCGGAAAGTTCTTTTGCCCCGCAGTCATTCCGGTTAACCGCTGTCCACCGCGCACGCTGTCAGGCAACTCTTGCCCGTGAAGCTCCTCTAGGCTCGGCTTGTAGTCCAGCAAATCGACTTGCGAAGGCGCACCAGACTGAAGCAAGTAGATAACTCGTTTTACTTTTGGTGCAAAATGCGGAAGTCCTGGCAAGCCGGTTTGTCCAGCTGGATGCGTAGCTGCGGTAGATTCGCGATTTAGCAGCGACGCTAGTGCGGCAACTCCGATGCCTGTGCTCGTTCTACTAAAGAACTGCCGGCGATTCTCACTCAGTTTGCTGTCTAAAATTGGATCGGTCATCGCTAGTTTTTCGTCATCGCTTCATCGAGGTTGAGCAGCAAGCGACAAGCACTCGTCCACGCGGCTATTTCCGCCAGGTCGGCTTGCGCTGCTTCCATTTTTGATTCACCAATGTTCAGCAGCCCTTGAGCGGCCTCTTCATCCTTAGAAAATTTCTCAAGCTGTTGTTCGTAGACTTCACGGACAAGCCTCGTCTCTTGCACGGATGGGATTCGTGAGGTTACCAATCGAAATCCAAGTTCAATTCGATCTTCGGCTGAATCACCTCCTTCACGAATCAAACGCAACGCTAGATGCCGCGCTGCCTCGACGAATTGTGGCCCATTCAAGAGCAGTAGTGATTGAAGCGGCGTGTTGGTTCGCGATCGAGCAACCGTACAGAACTCGCGCGTCGGCGCGTCGAGCGTGACAAGCATCGGCGAGGGTACTGTTCGCTTCCAGAACGTGTACAGGCTCCGCCGATAGAGATCATTGCCATTGCCCGCCTGGTAAGCTTTGGAATAGCCGGGGCGATTGTTAAGCTCCATCCACAGGCCGTCTGGCTGATAAGGATAAACACTCTTCCCGCCAAGCTGCCTGACTAGTGATCCGCTAACCGCCAAAGCACTATCGCGGATCTCCTCAGCACTCAAGCGAAAGCGTGGACCGCGGGCTAAGTTGTGATTCTCAGGATCATCCTCATAGGCGACTTGGCCAGCATGCGACGATTGCCGGTATGTCGCGGACATCAAAATGAGCTTCTGGATTTCCTTCACGTTCCATCCATTCGCCACAAACTCATCCGCCAGCCAATCCAACAGCTCCGGGTGGCTTGGCAACGCACCTTGGATCCCAAAATCCTCGACAGTTTTTACCAAGCCGATTCCAAAAATTCGCTGCCAGTATCGATTCACTGCCACTCGAGCCGTCAACGGATGTTCAGGATCAACGAGCCACTTTGCAAATCCCAATCGATTGCGTGGCGCATCTTCTTTCATCGCTGTGAAGACTGCTGGAACTGCCGGGAAAACTTCCTCTAGAGGCTGATCATACTGGCCGCGATTCAGCACGTGAGTCTTGCGAGATTTTGGCATGTCCTGCATGACCATTGTCGCAGGATAGAGTCCCGCTAGCTGCATTCTGAGATCTGCGAGTTTGGCTTTGAGTTCTTTCTTCGGGCCAAAGTTATCGATGAAGTGCTTTCGCAGTGTGGCAGATTGTTCCTCGCTGCGCGACTTCTTTGGCACTTTCGCAATCCTAAGGATCTCTGCTGGCACGTCTTCGAATCGAATGGCTCTCGGATCTACGGTAGTCACGGACAGACGCGGGCGACCGATCCCGTGTGTCGCAAAGCCCGCTTCATGACGCAGTCGGAACTTGAGACGCGTTCCGCCTTCGAATCCAAATGGTTTCTCAGCAATAAAGATCGCTGTCGCTGGCTCCTTTCGCGTTGGTCCGTCGACTGCCCATCCGTTGTTACCAGAGACGGTACCATCGATGGCCTTGCCTATCTCGTAGCCTTTCTGCGAGTAGTCGGATCGTGCTTCACGAAACTTGACGATAGTCGTTTCTTCAGGAGAAACGATGGATTCTGCGACCAACTCGAACTCACTGAGCACAAAATTAGAATTGCTATGTCGTCCCGGTCCTCCTCCCGGCAACGATTCGTGTGTCAAGCACTCGAGTCTGACCGCTGTCAATTCAGCTTGATTCGTCTCGACAACTACGTCGTAAATATCCTTATTGGGATTCGCCTTGCCTGCTAAGAATGACCCATCATCAAGTGACGTCAGCGTCGAGCCGCCGGTCGACTGAAGTTCATGGGGCGTCTGAACTTGCCACGAGTCACGTCGTCGGCCACGTTCCCACACTTCGTATTCCGCATCCACATCCACCGGTTCATCCATCTGTGTCTTAGCGCGAGCAATTTGCTCCGCGAGCTGTTTTTCTTTCTCACTTCCGAGCGGGGATCGAATCTTCTGACTCGGCGTGAACCCACGCATGCCCCGTTCAGGAACTTGATTGAAGAAGGCGAACAGCTGATAAAATTCTTTTTGGGAGATCGGATCGTACTTGTGATCGTGGCATCTAGCACAGCCTAACGTAAGCCCCATCCATACACTGCCCACTGTATTGATGCGATCCATCACGTACTCGATACGATACTCTTCGTCGATAATGCCGCCCTCAATGGTGATGCCGTGATTGCGGTGAAACCCAGTTGCAAGAACCTGCTCTGGTTTCGCATCGTGCAGTAGGTCTCCCGCAATCTGTTCCAGTGTGAACTGATCAAACGGCATATTCTCGTTGTAGGCATTGATCACCCAATCCCGCCATACCCACTGCTCGCGCTCGGTATCGTATTGGTAGCCGTTGGAGTCAGCGTAGCGCGACAGGTCGAGCCACTGTCGAGCCATGTGCTCACCGTACGCATCCGAAATCAGATAGCGATCGACCATTCGCTCGAAGGCCTCTGGTGACTTGTCAGCCAGGAACTGATCCAACTCCGCGATCGTTGGTGGCAGGCCAGTCAGATCAAAAGCAACACGCCTGATCAAAATCTCTTTCGTGGCTTCTTTTGTCGGAGCTAGGCCTGCGGATTCAAGATTGGCCAGCACAAATCGATCGATCTCGTTGCGTACCCACTTCTCATTCTTCGTCGGCGGAGGATCGCTTCGCTGGGACGGGACAAAAGCCCAGTGCTCCGTGTATGGCGCTCCTTGCTCGATCCATCGCTTCAAGATTTCGACCTGATCCGAATCGAACGCATCACCGTGCTCAGCAGGAGGCATCCGAAGATCCTCATCCTCGCTCAAAACCCGCCGTATCAGTTCACTTGCTTCTGCGTTTTCAGGAACGATCGCGATCTCGCCCGAATCCAGTTCTGCAATCGCCGCATCACGTTGATCCAGTCGCAAGCCCGCCTCCCGCGTATTCGCGTCCGGTCCGTGACATTGAAAGCACGCATTCGACAAAATCGGCCGAACGTCGCGATTGAAGTCTACTTGCTGCGCTACGGCGTCTGGCTTGAAAGCCAGCAAGGCAAGAAACAAGGCAAAGAGTCTCATGCAGGCACTCAGGATCGGCGGGGGACGGTTATTCTTGAATTATAAGCAGGCATCTGCCAAGGTGATACTACTTTGGGGCATCAGCAAAAACAGAATACGCAGTCCGGCGCCAGAAAATACAAATCACTACACCCGCAACAACCAATCCAACAGAAATCGCAAATAACGACCCAAGGAGAAGCCCCAAAAACGCGCCTCTATTTGCGGACGAGTCGAAGTACCCCGCCGCGGTAAAGAGAGCTGCAAACAGCACACCCAACGGAATGCCAGGTCCTAGAGCCCAGCCGAGCACGACCGAATGCCAAAAATGCAACCCTAGATCAGGCGTTCTGTCGGAAAGAGACTCGATCGAAGGAAGAATCCCCAGACCATACGGGAGGATGGCCGCAAACCTCGTTAGGCTCGAAAAGAGACTTGCGTCAATCAAGTAGATGGTTAGCGAAGTTGCTAGCGAGCAGGCAATTTAAAACAAACCTGAAGCCGCTTCGATAAGCCTACTGAGTCTCTCCCAGTTTTGATCCGGGATGTGGTGG
Source organism: Aureliella sp. (assembly GCA_963691875.1). Classification (GTDB taxonomy): domain Bacteria; phylum Planctomycetota; class Planctomycetia; order Pirellulales; family Pirellulaceae; genus Aureliella. The sequence continues at coordinate 4,361,488 of OY829846.1, read as the reverse complement.
GCAGCTGGACGAGCCCGACGCCTCAAGGCGATGCGGCTCACATTAACCTTCGCTTCAATTCAACGCCACCTTCGGTGTCCACATCTATTACACCTGTGGAATACGTTGCGCCGTGATGAATTGGGACACAAAAGGATCAGCCGGACTGCGAACAAAGTCTTCAATCGCACCTCGCTGCAAAATGCGCCCGCCCGACATTAGCATCACGTCTTCACCGAAAAAACTGGCTTCACCCATGTCATGAGTTACGATCACCACAGTCTTTTTTAAGTTCGTAAAGATTTGCTTCAAATCTTCCTGCAGGTCGTAACGAACAAGTGGATCCAGCGCACCCATCGGTTCATCGAGTAGCAACAATGGCGGATCGAGCATCAAGGCTCGCATGATGGCCACACGCTGACGCTGACCGCCCGAAATCTCACTTGGAAAACGCCTAAGAGCCTCGAACGGCAGTTTCGTCAGCTCGGCTAACTCCATCACCCGAGAATCCATTTCGGTCTGCGACATCTGCCCTAAGTGCTTGGCCATCAACATAACGTTGTCTACCACATTAAGATGAGGGAATAAACCACCATCCTGCAGCACGTAGCCCATCAAGTGTCGCATCTTGAGCACATTCTCAGGCGTCATGACTTCGCCACGAAAGCGTACCTCGCCAGTGTCGGTTGTGATCAGCCCAATCAAAATCCGCAGCAAAGTCGACTTGCCACAGCCGCTGGGGCCAATCATCACCACCGTCTGGCCCTCAGTAATGTCGATCGACATTGGCTGCAGGACTTGTGTCTCGCCGAACTTCTTCGAGATGTTGTCTAGTTCAATCATGCTTTTCAACCTACGAAGAAATGCCATTCCCACACGCAACCCGCAGCATAAGCAAGGCGACATAACCATTCCTCGCTTACACTTCAGGTTATTAACAAGCACTCGCTACACTTCAGCTGCCTCCATCACCAGCTTGCGCAACTCCTTGTAATCCGTCTTTCCAGTGCCAAGAACCGGAATGCATTCGATGCGTTGAACTTCATCCAATCGCATCACGCCTCGCAACCCCGCTTCCAGCAACAAATCACTTGCCTCGCGAATCGACAGTTCGACGGTGGTGAACAAAACGATGTGTCTTCCATCGGGTGTCTCCACGCCCTCGACAGCTATTTTCGGGCCGTTCTCATCTGCAGGAAATGCTTTCGACAAGGGTTCTTCGAGCGCCGGCAGGGAGATCATCTCACCACCTGCCTTCAAAAATCGCTTCAAACGACCTTGGAAGTGCAGGAAACCATCCGAGTCCTGACGTACCAAGTCACCTGTCTTGTACCACTGCTGCCCGTTCCACTCGACGAAGGGAGATGGGCCATCGTGGCGATAGTAGCCAGAGAAAATGCTAGGGCCAGAGACGAGTAGCATTCCTGTTTCGTTCTCCGCAACAGGTTGGTTGGTATCCACATCCAATATACAAGTCTTCACGTTACTGACCGGCTTGCCGACGGACCCCAACTTCGCCTTTTGCCGCAAGTTGGCGGAAACAACCGGCGAGCACTCAGTGATGCCGTAGCCCTCTAGGATCGTCGCGTTCGGAGCCAGTTGCTTGCATTTTTCAAAGATGCTGTCCGGGCATTTCTCAGCGCCAGTGACAATCGTTTGCAAGCTGTCGAGTTGGCCGGGTTTGCATGTAGCCAAGATGAATCCCAGGAACGTCGGTGTGGTGAACACCATCGTGGGCTTGTAGGCATCGATGGCTTGAACCAGCCCAGAGGCATCGGTCGGATCAGCGAAGCGTACACACTTGATGCCAGCCAAGTGAGCAAGCAGCAAGTTACCCGTCATTCCGAAGCTGTGGAAGGGCGGCAGGAATCCAAGCAGCGAGTCGTCATTGGTGGCTTCAAGCACTTCGATGCCATCGCCAACATTGACAATCAAGTTTGTGTGCGTCAGAGGGACCGTTTTTGGTAAGCTTTCGGATCCGGAAGTGAATAGAAACACCGCGGTATCGTCTGGCTTCTGCTCAGGCAATGCACTCAGGAAACTAGTGTTCGCGAAGTACGTCTTCATCAGCATCATCAAGGCCTCGGGCTTGCCAATGCCTTGCTTGATATCCTCCAAGAAGACGTAATCCGCTCCCTCGACTTCGATTCCAAGCCGATCAATCATCTTGCTCGATGTGACAATATGCTTGATTTCCGTCACTTGAACGCCGTGCGCCAAGTTGGCAGGTCCTGTGGTCCAGTTCATCAAGACCGGCGTCTTGCCGGCCAAGTGCAGAGCGAAGAAAACGACATCGGCAGCAACCGAGGCAGGTAACATCACACCAACATGCTTCTCTTCGAAGTTGGCGAAGCGTTTGGCCATCAAACTGGCACCTACCAGCATCTTGCGATGGTTGAGAACGCCAGAAAGCTGATCCGCGACGATCACATCATTGGGGCTTTTGAGGCAACGCTTCACGAACGCTTCCGCAATCGTGTCAGCCAGGATTCCTGGCGCATCATGCTCAGCGTGTTTTGCGAACCAAGCATCCGGAGCTGTAGCGCCTTCGCTGGCTTGGCCGAGCTGTCCGTCGGCGAGCGCCCACAGGGCTCCCATGGTTTCTGCAACATTATCACTGCGGAATCCGAACTGTTGCTCGATCTTGAGTGCGAGATCCATACGATCAAGGCTGTCGAGGCCAATTGTCTCGAGTTTTGTCTCAGGCCCTAGTTCCTCTTGCGTGAGCTCACGACCCAGGTGCGAACACACGAGGTCATTGACCTGCTCACGTGTCTTTGGCTTGATCGCTCCCAGATCAAACCTATCACCTGCCGAACCCTTGCCAAACTCGCCTTCGCTTGGACCTAACAAATGGTTGTATCGCACAAACTGTGGCTCTTGGCCGCCGTCTGCGTTGTACCAAGCCTCCAGAGCGCGGTTGAATTCATCCTTGGATTCCAGCGGCAGCTCGCTCGGCTTGATCACCTCCACAGTCATCGTGACCTTGCGTCGCGGCAGGAAGAAGAACAAACTCGCGAATACCCATCCGATAGCCTTCACAACGGCTGATCCCAAGTTGGGCGTCTCGCCGTACTCAGCACAACTGAAGGAGCTGCCCCAAACGCCACGTGTGCGAACGCGGACTATGTTCAAGTTCGGTACTCTAGAGACGATCTCGTAGACAGAACGATTGGCACCGACAACTTCGACGTTCCCGCGTTGCAGGCGTCCTGAAGGGTAGATCAACAGGCAGTCGCCTGCATCGAGCCTTCCAACCACTGCATCGATCATCTCGAGTGCTTTAGCTTGTGCGTCGCGACTCTGACTGGACATGTCGGGCACTTCGAACGCATTTACTAGGCTCATTAACGGCCGCAGCGGCAGCATCCGATAAGTGCCCGAGTAAACGAGCGGCCGGAGCGGCTTGTGCAGTCGTATGTGACTCGAAACCAGCGGCGGATCGATGTAAGCCGGGTGATTGGGAATGACGAGCGTCGGGCCAGACAAAGATTTGAGTTGCTCGGCTCCTTCAACTTGCGTTCGATAACGGAAGCCGAGTAGGAAGCGGCAAAAGCCCCAAAACAAGCGATTCAGTAGACTACTCACTGTGTCACCCATCAGTAGTTCGAACAAAAAGGACTATCTCCAGGTTGGCTAAGCGGCCGACCCACGTTCTAGATGCCTGAAAAGGGCCCATCTTACGATAGCTAGAGCAAGCAAAGCCGATTCTCGAGCAGGTCCACGGCCTATTTTGGCTGCAAATCTTTCCTTTCGTCCTGTATTCGCGCTAGGCTGGCATCAGGCCTAACTGGCTGAAGGCTACAGCGTTACAATCCCTGGAGTCATCATTCGCTCACTCGCGACAAGCTCGCGTCCTACGTTTTCTAGAATTGTTCCAGTATGCAACGCCAGTTTATCGCCGACTTACGCGATCGAGATTCCGTCGATGAGATCTACCGTGTGGCGGACAAACAAGTGCGATCCAACCGGCAGGGTAATGATTACCTGCTGCTGCAAATGATGGATCGTACCGGTCAGATAAGCGGACTACGTTGGAATGCTGGCCAGTCGCTTTACGAGACTTTTCAAAAAGGCGACTACATCCGCGTGATGGGTAATGCTCAGCTTCATAATGGTATGTTGCAGATCATTGTTCAAGACTTTGAAGTCGTACCATCTGCCAAAGTCAACATCGAGGACTTCTCCAAAACCAATGCCAAGCAAGCGGAAGAGCTGCTCCATGAGCTGCACTCCACGCTGGGTGGATTCAGCAATCCACATCTGCGCCGCTTCGCAACCTCATACCTAAACGATGAAGCATTAATGGACAAGTTTTGTCGTGCACCCGCAGGTATCAAAACGCACCATGCCTACGAAGGCGGCTTGTTGCGGCACGTAATCGACTTGCTTCGCATCGCGGTCGCGATCGCTCCGAACTATCCTCAGCTAGATGTGGATATGCTGCTGCTTGGCGTGTTCTTGCATGACTTGGGCAAAGTGGACGAGCTGAGCTACGACGGTGAGCTGTCCTACACCGACTCTGGTCAGTTGCTCGGCCACTTGGTACAAGGTGCAGCGGAACTCGAAAAGCGTGCGCTGCGCATCGAACGCGAGTCGGGGGAAGCAGTGCCAGGAGAGATTCTCTTAAGACTGCAGCACATGGTGATCAGCCATCATGGAGTGCTTGAGCATGGTAGCCCCAAGGTTCCAATGACATTGGAAGCCATTGTTCTGGCTCACATTGATGATCTCGATGCCAAAGTTAACAACGCGATCGAAGTCGTCGAAGCTGACCGCAACACCGACAGCGAGTGGACCGCCTACCACCCCAACATGGGCCGCAAGTTCTACAAGCCCTCATTTCGGAAGTAAGCAGGCTGGAGTGTAGGAATTAGCCGATTTCGTCTCGCCCACGCAACTTACCGAGACGTCTCGCGGCAACATAAGCACCTCCTAGAACCGGGACCATTGACCAGCGGCAATCCTCCCCGAATTCTAACCAGTTACAATCTGCCCAGTGTTCCGCAGCAACTTCCTCAGGGGTAATTAAACTGGGCTCATCTGATATGCGGAGGGTAGTAGATTGAGCAATTTGAACGGTAGGCTACCACCCGGTCCTGGCGGCAGCAAACTTCTGAATACACTGCAAGTTCTCAGGAATCCGCAAAAAGCATTCTCGAAGTGGTTCGAGCGCTATGGCGATCCCTTTCTGGTTCATGCGCTGAACGGGCCAATCGTCATTACTGGCAACCCTAAGTTAGTCAAGCAAGTTTTCTCCCATAGCGCAGGAGAATTCGATGCTTTCGGCAAAAGAGCCCTCGTCCCAACACTTGGCGCTGGCTCAATGCTCGCCATCGATGGTGAGCAACATCGTCAAGAACGCAAACTCATGATGCCCATGTTCCACGGGCAGCGGATGCAGTCGTATGGCAGTATCGTGCGACAGGCGACCCTGGCGAAAATGGCAGAGCGACAGTCAGCGACATCCTTCCAAATGCTGGATGTGACCACAGCTGTCTCACTACAAGTCATTATTGAAGCGATCCTGGGAAGCCAAGACGAAGACGCGACCTTGCGACTAATGCAACGTGCCAGGGAAACGATTCGAAGATCGTTGCCAATACTCTTCTTTTCGCCAAGGTCACAAATCTCTTTCTTTGGGCTCAGTCCTTGGGATCGATTCCTTGAAGCTCGCAAGCAACTGCGAAATGCCTTCGACGAGGAGCTGTCACGACGCAAGCAGAATCCCAAACCAAGCGAAGATGTATTCTCGCTCCTGATGGATGCTAGGTACGAAGACGGTTCCGGCATGAGCTCCGATCGAATTTTCGACGAGCTGGGAACCTTTCTTTTTGCTGGACACGAGACGTCCGCCATCGCGATGGCATGGGCAACTTACTTTCTACTTTCCGCTCCCAACAAGCTGGAAAAACTCAAGCAAGAACTCGCGTCCTGCGATTCAAGCGATCCAGCGGAGCTTGCAAAATTGCCTTACCTCAAAGCTGTCGTATCTGAAACCCTGCGTCTCAACCCAATCGTCACAGAAGTCTTGCGCGTACTGAACAAACCGATGGAATTTGCTGGGTATCAACTTCCAGCAGGTGTAGCACTCGCACCAGCGACTGTAGCGGTCCACTACAACGAAGAAATCTACCCTGATGCAAAGGCATTCTTTCCCGAGCGCTTCCTGGAACGCAACTTTGCATCCAACGAGTATTTTCCGTTTGGCGGCGGAGCTAGACGGTGTGCAGGTTCCGCCTTTGCACTGTACGAGATGACGATTGCGCTTGGAACGATTTTTTCACAATATGACTTAGAACTCCTAGAAACTCGACCAGTTCACCCTGTTCGCCGAAACGTGACGATGGGACCGTCGAGCGGAGTTCGCGTCGCAATCCGGGCTTGAAGCTGAGCGTTCTCAAACCACATACAAGACAGCCTGGCACATAGCGACTGAACAGAAGCTACGAGGGTGGATATTAGATTAGGTTGACGCGAGCGACCGTCGCCGGAGTTGATCCAGCACCACAGCTACGATGATCACGCAACCGATAACGATATGCGTGTATGTGGACGAAATCCCCCACATCGTGCAACCATTTGAGATCACCACGAAAATCATAGCGCCAATCACAGTCCCAATAGCCGAACCTCGGCCTCCTGTTAGGCTCCCCCCACCGAGCACAACTGCGGCGATGATCTCGAGCTCTTTGCCTTGACCTTCGATTGGATTCATCGTTTTGCTATTGGCGAGGGCTGCGACACCTCCGATGGCAACAAACACGCCTGCCAGACAATAAACACAAAGAATTGTGCGAGTGACGCTGATACCGCAAAGTCGTGCTGTAGACTCGTTGCTCCCAATTGCATAGATATTTCTCCCGAAGACCGTGTATCGAAGCACTGCGGTCAGAAGAATTGCAAGCACTATGGCAAGAATTGCATTGGTGGGTACGTAGGGAATCAAATAGTACTTCTCCGCAACTGGACCCGTATAGCCCATTTCAAGCCACCCCGGGCGATAGTCTCTGCCTACCGTTACCGTTGCCTGACCGGAAACAACTTGGCCAATGCCGAGAAAAATCGACATGGTTCCAAGCGTGATGATAAAGGGCACCACTTTGGAAAGGCTAATAATCAAACCATTGATAAGGCCACATACGGAACCTACAAGCACGGTTAGCATCAGGACACCGAACACGTAGGATCCGAACTTGGGTTCTTCACTCGTCATCGGCAGAGCATTGAGCGTGACTGCCATTACCGTTCCACTGAGCGTGAGAGCAGTGCCAGCTGAGAGATCGATTCCACCCGAAATAATAATCATGGTCATACCCAGAGCCGGTATAGCGATCAGGGCCGCTGGGCCCATCATGATGCGGATGTTATTCATCGAAAGAAACGTCCCGCTTCCTTGTATGAAATCGACGCCAGCGAAGAACAGGACAATCGCGACGAGAGCGAAAAATGGCCCGGCCTGCGACCGCGATAGCCAACTAAAAAACTTTGCGAACTGATTCATGAGCTAGACGAAGCCTCTTCTTCCGCCAACCCAATGGCGCTTTTCAAAATATCATTCTCAGACCAATCCGCCGCATCGCGGACTTCGCAAAGCTGACCTCGATCCATCACGCCAATCCGATCACAAACCGCCAGCAACTCTGGCAGATAGGAACTAACAAAAACTATTGTCTTGCCATCTGCGGCCAACTCGCCCATCATGCGATAGATCTCAGCCTTCGTACCGACGTCGATCCCTTTGGTTGGCTCATCCATGAGCAAGACATCTGACTCTTGATGCAAGATCCGGGCAATCGCAACCTTCTGCTGGTTGCCGCCAGAAAGCTCGGATACAAGCTGATGGCCGCTATGAGCTTTCACCTCGACCTTCTGCATCAGTTCCGTCGCCTTGACATCTCTCTTTCGCAAGTTCAAGATTCCAACCGTCGAGTAAGGACGTAAATTGCTAATCGTGATATTTTCAATGATCGACATGTCCTGTGCCAGCCCTTCTGATTTCCGGTCCTCCGACAACATGCCAAAACCAGCTCGCATTCTTGCGCGAACTCCAGGGCCAACATAACGCTTTTCTTTGCTTATACCTCCACGCGCGGTGTCGAGCCCGAATAAACAGCGGAGCAATTCAGTGCGTCCTGAGCCCACTAATCCTGCCACTCCAAATATCTCTCCCGAACGCAGTTGCAAGCTTACCGACTTGGGATAGCCCAAACCGGTGATATCCTTTGCCTCGACCCAAGTATCCCGTGGCTCGTGCGGTGCGACGGGAAACAGATCGTCCACATCACGCCCCACCATCAAGGAAACGATCTCCTCGTCAGCAACTGCGGCGACATCACCACTTCCGACACTGTGCCCGTCACGAAGCACCGTGTATCGATCTGCTACGCGACGAACTTCTTCCAGAAAGTGACTGATGTAAACAATTGCTATTCCAGTCGCCTTGAGTCGATCGATGATCTCAAATAACCGAGCAACGTCTCTCTGAGGTAAAGAACTGGTCGGCTCGTCGAACAAAATGACTTTCGCGTCACTTGCTAGCGCCCGAGCAATCTCTACAAGCTGCTGCGTTGCTACTGACTGTTCCCCTGCCCTTGCCCGCGGGTCAAGCTCTGCGAGACCCACCGTTTCCAACGCATCTTGGACTCGCCCACGTTGCTTGGCGCGAAAAAGAGAACCTCCACCCGTTCCGACTTGGCCCAGCAAGATGTTGTCTTCCACCGATAAGTCCGGAGCCAGATTCAGCTCCTGATAAATCATCGCGATTCCGGAACGACGGGAACTCGATGGCCCAGTTGGCTGAAATGCTTGCCCGGCTAACTTGACGCGACCTGAGTCCGCACGATGAGCACCGCTCAGCACTTTGAGCAGCGTGCTTTTACCTGCTCCGTTTTCGCCGATCAGAGCCAGCACTTCGCCCGCATTCACCTCCAAACCAACATTGTCCAGAGCGACCGTTGGCCCAAATCGCTTGCAGATCTCTTGCATTTCAAGCAGTGGCGACGCGGACATGAATCTTGAGAAAGTAGGTGCTGCTGAGGACGGATCTGCATCTTCGATTGGATCACGAGCTTGCCGTCAACAATCGGAGGCACTTTCAAATCGATAGAATTAGCCAAACTTCAAACTTATCGATCAGTGCGAAGAGACTAATGTAATCGAAACCAGGCCTTTCGGAACGACAAGCGAATAGCCAACACTCAACTTCTCGGAAACAAGACATCACTTCTTGGCTAGAAGTGGAGTTAGGAAAGAAGTACTGATGGCACATCAACTACTACCTTTCGACGCGCATGAATCGGCGAAGGAGTTTCGCGATGCACTCGATTCCTTTGTCGACCATTAGAAGAGGACCGCCAAATTCTGGCGGCAGTGTTCGTCAGCAGCTTGGAAGAAAAACTCATGTGGCGCAAGCGGCCAATCGGCCCTTTGGATCATCGAGGCCGATGGAATGACCTGGCGACGAAACACGGATCGTTCGCTGCTTCGTCAAAGACGGCATCAATATCCATGACGAAGTCATTCCCAGGACGCGTTTCAAGCACATGGTCGAAGGTTCTTCTCGAACCGCGTTCTCCTGCAACTTCTTCGCCAAACGTAAACTTGTTTAACGCGACGATCCTTCGATTGGCAAATGGTTTGACTCGGCCAACACGGTCGCCATAGAGGATCAAGCCAACGAGCACATGATGGCGACAACTTGGATTATCGAATCAGCCCGCTACGCTCGCATGCAGGCTCACCGCAAAGAAGACTTGCAGCTCGGGTTCGAATAGGTGCTTTGGTTCGCACACAGCATGGCTTGCGTCGAAGTAATCGCTGCGGGAGAGATCCAAGAGCATGCTGCCGTCTAACGATGTTGCATGACCAGCACCTAGGCGACTGGACCAAGTAAGTTACCGACGATTCTTTGGACCATGCTACCCTCCTGCACTGGAGCCAGTTTAGCCCTAGAATCCACATCACGAATGATCGGGAAAGGGTGAAAAGATTGGTCGAATTTCTTACTTCGTCCAGAAAAAAACGCGAACTAGATCGACAGTCCGGTTCACGGCGACGCAAGCGCGTCGAAACCGGTGCGATTTTTCATCCTGGAGCGCGGGGGTTTTGACTGGCATCTTTACTCTGAGCTTTTGACTCAGCGGGCTTTCGCTTATGTCGAACAACCGCGGAGACTACTTAACAGCAAAGGGCTTCTATTTGCAGATCGCAGAATTGCCCTCGTGATCCACTACAAGCGATGGTCTAAGGTTAACGTCCGCGGTGAAGGACGGCGTGATGTCTGCACCAGGGAGCCTTCGAGATCGGCTTGTCTGCAAGCTTGTGGGGTATTTGCCACCTACATCGTTAACTCGCCTGAGCCCAGACAGCCGATCTACGGTATGGCACTTCTAGAGCCTATCATCCATGCGCGTCCAACCCTGTAAGGTCACTGGCTGGGCTAGCGATGCGATTGTCTCGACGCCTTGCACCCTCGCTCGATTCGACTTAGGAAGCAAAATGTCGCTTCGGCGTCCACCCATCAATGCAACTACTTACCCTTTTTTTTCCGCATGCGTTCCTTGGCGAGGCGTTCATATTGGTCGGTGATGGCTTGCCACTCGTCCTGTAGTTCGCGGGCTTTGGCGGGCATCTTGACCCGGAGATCGTTCGACTCGGCGCGGTCTTCAGTCATGTCGTATAACTGCCAGGACTCGTTCTTCGCGGCGACAAGCTTGTAGTTGCCTTTGCGAACCGCACGATTACCTTCGTGCAACCACCATAGGCTACGCTGTGGATTGATATCCTCGGAGAAAGATGGAGCAATACTTGCACCAGGACTCTCAGGAATCGGTTTACCTTGAAATTCATTCGACCACTTGCCACCGGCTAGATCGACGATGGTGTGAGGAATGTCAACGACGTGGCCGACGCGTTGGCGAAGCTCTCCTCGGGCGGCGATGCCTTTGGGCCAGTGAGCGATGAGTGGTGTGGCAGCTCCCCCTTCGTGAACCCAAGTCTTGTGCCGGCGAAACGGTGTGTTGGCAGCGCTGGACCAGCCGGGGCCCAGGCAAAGATAGGACTCGGCCGAACCAGGGGATGCATTGTCATCGTGCCCGTCACCGCGAATCATGATTTCAGCACTGGCGCCGTTGTCAGACAAGAACAGAATGAGTGTATTCTCGAACTCGTCCATGGCTTTGACTTGATCAATGACGCGACCGATCTCCTGATCCATCTTGTCGACCATGGCGGCGTGAATTTCCATCTTGGTAGCTTGGAAGGCTTGCTGCGTTTTGCTTAGTTCGTTCCAGCTCTTCTCAAGAACGACTTCCTTCTCGCCCAGCTGCTCCTTGGCGGGATCGGACCACTTTGTATAAGGCGGTCCGATCTCGGGCTCTAATTTGGATAACTCACCTCGCACGATGCCCATATCTTTCATCCGTTGGAATCGTTGCTGACGCGCGACATCCCAGCCGTTGTCAAAGCGCCCTTTATACTTGGCGATTTCTTTGGCAGGTGCATGCAGTGGGAAATGCGGACAGATAAAGGCGACGTAGTGAAAGAACGGTTTGTCAGAGTGCGAAGCTTCGTGTTCCTTCAGCACCTTAATTGCATGGTCGGCAATTCCCGTTGTGGCATAGTAGTCAGTGCCCTTGGGGATGGGAGGCAGTCGCTTGTCATCCTCGGACATGTTCTGAGGATTGAAGAAGCGATTGTGATCATCCATCGTGAAGCTGCGGTCGAAGCCGTTGGCGATCGGCTTGCCATCGATGTGCCACTTGCCAGAAATGTAGCTGCGATAGCCAAGTGGCTTGAGTTTCTTGGGTACAAGCTCAGCCCAATCGGGACGACCGAATCGATTGCCGCCTGGAACACCCGGCAAGGCATCACGGCCAATCTGCTGAGGGTAGTATCCGGTCAGAATCGCGGCTCGAGTGGGCCAGCAACGAGCCGTATTGTAGAACTGCGTGTAACGCAATCCACCGGCGGCCAAAGAATCAAGAACAGGAGTTTCTACCTCGCCACCGTAGCATCCGATGTCGGAGAAGCCGAGATCATCTGCTAGGAAAACGATGACGTTCGGTCGTTCGTCCGCTTGGGATGCAACAGGACTGGCAACAAGCGAAAACACAGCGATGCAGCAAACAGCGATCCAGTGAGAGGTTCGATTTCGCATGACTCGATCTTCGGAGGGTGGAAGGACTATTGAAAGGACTCATCCGCGGCTGGAAACGTACCCGCTCGGACAGACTCATTATACTCGCCGACGGCGGACTGGATTTGCTCGGCCAGGTTGCAGGTTTGTCGCACGAATTTGGGAACGCGACCAATGGTCAGACCAAGCAAGTCGTGCGTCACCAAGACTTGGCCATCGCAGCTTGGTCCGGCGCCGATTCCGATCGTAGGAACGCGTAGCTCTTGGGTAAGCTTGGTGGCAAGATCCGCTGGAACGCACTCCATCAGAATGCCGAAAGCGCCTGCATCTTGAGCCGCCATGGCATCGTTCCTGAGTCGATCTTCATCACGTTGGACGCGGTAGCCACCGATTTGATGGACGCTCTGCGGCCGCAGGCCAACGTGGGCCATGACAGGGATACCAGCCGCGGCCAAGGCGTGAATCGTCTCCGCTTGCTCAACGCCGCCTTCGAGTTTGATCGACTGGCAACCCGTTTCCTTCAGCACTTTGGCAGCCACTTCCAGGGTTTTCATGACGCCAAGCTGACCATGGGGGAAAGGCAGATCCACCATCACCATGGCTCGTTCGGCCCCGCGAACGACTAACTTGCCATGGTAGATCATCTCTTCAAGTGTGACTGGAATAGTCGTCTTCTGGCCTTGAATGACCATGCCGAGACTATCGCCGACCAGCAAGACGTCGACACCTGCTTGGTCAAGTAGCGCGGACATAGTGTAGTCATAGGCCGTGAGCATGCTGATCTTTTGTGACTTCTCCTTCATGGATTGAAATGAAGCTGTGGTCACTGGTTTCGGCGAGGACATTCTGGACTTTCGAACGGACGAAGGAACCTGAAACTGCAACAACTGCCATAGGTTCATTTGGCTAGCCTGGGCTATAATCCGAGCTGGTAGCGGGTCGCAAAGATACCGTTTGCTTTCGCTAGATTAACGCGTACCCATCCGATCGATAAGGCTGCGATCATGAAAACTCGTCCATTAGCCACCGCAATCTTGCTAATCTCGCTGAATCCGGTTTGCTGGGCACAAGTTGGAAACAGATCGAATCAGGCTCAGGGTGGACGCGGCCCCGAGATTTCTCAAGTCGAAGGAACTCTGGAAGGCATCGCTCGAGATCGCATCAAAATCAAATCGGAGAACGGCAAGGAGACGATCGCTGTTTTGGGCCGAAGCTCGAGGATTCAATACGAGGCGACTGCCACAGCCAATTTTCTTCGCCCCGGCATGATGGTCCGCTTTGAGTCAGGTTTTGACCTTCAGCAAGGAACACCGCTCGCACCAATCGTGCAATTGGAGGTCTTCCGGCCAAGCCCGAGCACTATGTTACAACCCGAGGAACGAAAGAAACAAACAGCCGGCATTTACCCTGCATCAGACTTCAAAGATGAACAGGAAGAAAACAAAGGCCCTCGCAACACCCGGCAAGCTGCCACACGAGTTGCCAAAGCAGCGGAGAAAAACTTTGTAGTTGTTGGGCAGCTCCGTGTAGTGCAAGCGCAAAAGATGCGAATTCAAGCTGGCAACCGGGCCGTGATTGTCGAGCTCAAGCCAGACGCCAAGATTAGCGTTGCAGCGGGCGACGCTATGTTCTTCAAGCTTGGCGACAAAGTAAAGCTTACTGGGGCGCGTGCTGCGGGCAGCACGATGCTACAGGTAGAACTACTGGAAGTCGAAGCCGCCAGCCCACTCGGCGAGGACGCGGCAGGGAACAATCGCGCCGGAACGAAGCGCGGAAGTACAACGCGTCGCAACGGCAAGAATTAGTCTCCGCATCGCCAATGCGACTCCAAGGCAGAAGGCGAGTCTGAACCTGCCAGCCCAAGTTCCTTTTTCAAGCGTATTCTCTTGCGCGAATACACTATCCATCGGAAGAAGCTCTTCTGCCGGTTACCTAAGCGGCTTTTCGAATCGGAGCAGCCCCCTCTGAAGCTGAAGATCGCTCCCGACGTTCTTCCAGTGCGAGCCTCGCCGCCTCGATGCGTCGCCGTTGCAAGTCGAGTTGCCCCTGTGCAATCCCGCGACTCCAGCTTCTGGCTTTGGACAACCCGGATGGCAAGCCACTCAATAAATGAAAGATCGATGCGACAAAGCCACCACTGGTGACCTCGTAGTCCACGGCGACTTGAGCAATTTCACTCAGTACTTCTTTCGAATCACTGCGAACAGCGCCAGATCTGTCGACGGTCGTAAGCATATCGCAGTGGGTGCTGAGATCGAGCTCCGCGAGCGCGAATGCGTATTCAAGCTGAGCTGCTTCGATCGTCTGGTAACGCAGCCCATCCAGCGCGAGTAACGTCGACTTGCGATAAAAGCCGCATGCAAGCTGCGGCCCAGCACAGGCTTGCCCAGCTTCTTTGAGCACACCTGCTTCAGAGCGCAAACTGGCTACATCATCCAAGGCAAATTCAGAGATGCCAAACTGCTTGCTTCCCGCGACTCGCTGAACCACCGCTACCGCCGCAAGCTCTTCATCACTCGCTAACTCTTCGAGGGCGGCGCGCTGCCAGCCTTCTGAGACCACGACACCGTCAAGAACGATATTTACGACCGGAGAACATGCGGCCATGATGCCTTCGTTCAGTAAGCCAATTACGGTCTCAGCCGGCCTAGCTTCAACTAAGACAACTTCCTCTGCCAGATCATAAGGATCGGAGTAGGAGCCATCGTGAACTACAAGCACTTCCGTATCCTGAGTACGATTCTCAAGGACTGAAAGAACGGTTGTTTCGAGAGCGGAATCGTTCCCGCGGAAAGGAACAATAACTGAGAGTCTTGGCACGGAATCATCTCCTGGGCTGTTTCATCCACTTCAGTCGAGGAGGCTCAGGGGCAGATTGCGGCTTGGAAACGTCCAGTGTTCCAAGAAGCAGAAAGACTTGCACTCGAAGGCTCTATCACGCTTTGCTGGCGAAGACCTTCCCTGGTCCAACTCAAGAGGAGAAATCCCTTCTCTTTCTTGATGCAGCATGAAAATCGGCATCTTAAAGGCCAGAGAATGAAGGAAATTGACTGCTCTTCGCTCGTTTAGTCTGGGTTGACCCTGCCGATTGGGAAGAATCCGAACTACGGCCTTCTCGACGCTTCTTTCAGCTTGGCCTTGATCCCCTCCAACGGAGGCTTCGAGATACCACGCAGATCACGCTGTAAATTGCTAGCGTTGATGGTTCTGGCATGGTTCTGGCAAGATCGCGGTGCTGCTGCATTCGACAGCGATCACGGTTGAACCATTGTCTTTGGCTCTGAACAAGGATGTTCCGCCGGTAACACTTCCTGCCAAGTTTCCTCCGGACTTGTCGATACCTGCTGCGAGGGAATTCTCCTCGCGGGTCATGATGTTTGCTGTGGTACCAAAAAATCCTGTAGATGAGTCGAAGTTTCCAAGTTTGAGGTGACCGATTCCGAGGTTAGCATAGCCGGAACCGAAAATGACTCCTGCGTTTGTCTGCTTCCCGATCAGTAGCAGCAAGATGTGAGACGCATGGAAACATCCAAAGGGGCAAGTTCTCAGTTTGACGAGCCAAGCGAAGAAGAGGCTAGGACTCAAAGCATTAGGTGAGACTCTATTGCCGCCTGCGATCGATACAAGCTTTGGCAGCACCTTTGGAAAAGTGATACTGCACAAATGTTCATATGCGTTAATTTTTGCGTGAACATATCTCTTGATTCACGGTCCAAAATGTTACAAACTGACATTGTCGGCGAAAGCTGACACTTTCATGGATCGCGAAAAACGCATCGCGATTGACAGATTAGTCCTTGAGCCAAGCCCTCTCGGCTGAATCAGGCGGTTTGGAACAAGGCAGGCCCTGTAACGAAAGGAGGTGATCGAGTGAGTTATTGCTGTACCAGCCATGGGGTTGATTCCCCATAGGCAGCCGGCGGGCTGCCAGTGGCAGTCAACCTCCTCGTGTCGATCACCATCGCACGAGCAACTGACAGCGGACGTGGGCTTCACCTTGTGGCTCACGTCCGTTTTTTTATGGCTGCACAAACTCTGGATCCGCAGGACGAGCGCATTTGAAGCTGTTGAACAAGGATGAACTGCTTGACTCGCCAGTAGTCGCCAACATCGACCTCGCCAATCTTCGATTCCAACGTGGCAAACGAGCTGGTCGAACGATTGCAAGACGCTTTCGTGCATCGGGAAAAAATATGACTTGCGAAATCGACTACGTCATTGCACTAAACAATCTTACGCTCTAGCTGCTGCAGATCTACGGCTGAACTTCCTGGGAGCCGACGATCAGAACGATCCCAATTCCACGGGACAAGCTGCCATCAATTCTTATTATGAAGCTGCTTGAGCGACCAGCAGGTGATCCCAAACGTCAATCTACTTCAGCTGATTCCAGTAGATCTTCACATTGTGAGTCTTACGCCCGACGGCGATGATGTCGTTATCCCCATCAGTGTCTAAGTCGGCGACGGTTAAGTCTTCGATGGCGACTCCGCCTGGATCCACCAAAGTCCGCTGCCAACGACCTTCTGATGCGTTGCCCGGATCGTAAATGCGTAGGCCGCGACGATGCTCGGTGCCTTTCTTGTCGTCTCTAACGCCAATGATCAATTCCTGATCTGGATCGTCGTCCAAGTTCGCGCAGGCCACAGCATGGCCCCAAGCCAATTCCTCGTCCAGCACGTATCGCGGGCAAAGCAATTCTGATTGCGCCCAGTCTTTCGGTGCAACGTAAACCACAATCTTATCGCCATGCCATGGCTCAACTGTAGCGAGATAACTTGTGCCGTCCGCCAACTCGCCATGGCGGATCTCACTGGACCCCTTCTTGGGCGCAGGCTGCTCCTGCCCCGATCCAACACGTCGCACCTGAGCGCCCCGGCCAGATGGGAAGGTGATCCAACTTGCCCCTTCGAAGCTAGCTGTGACCAAGTCCAACTTGCTGTCGCCATCCAAATCGGTCGGTTCAAAGTTGTGCATCACGTGCAACTTGTCCGTGATAATTTTCTGCTTCCATGACTTGGTCGGATCTTTGCTTGGCTGGAAAGCCAGCAGCCGAATTCCAGTTTGTTCAAAACCTGGTCCGCGCGTCCCGCGTCCTTTTAGCGGCGCGACGACCAACCAAGGCTTGCCGTTGTTGTCGAGATCAGCCCAACGCATGCGATGCGTCGTTGGCTCAGAGGCAATCGCATGATAAGTCCATGGCCCACTTTCTGTTTGCTCTAGCCAACCGATCGTCCCCCCGGAATCCGAGTTGCAATCTGCCAGTCTGCGCCCAGCGCCAAATCGAGCTTGCCATCTCCATTCACATCATGCGGAGCAAAGCAGACGTTGTCGAACTTTGCGTCCGGTGTGGAGTAAATGACGTGTTCTTTCCAAGTCGGGTTTTCCAACCAAAGCACGCGTTTGCTATCCACAATCGCAATGTCTAACTTTTCGTCACCATTAAAATCCAGAGCCCGTACGGCGTAGCCAACTCGAAGCTCGGTCGATAACTCCTGCGACTTGAATTGGATGCGTTGCGCCAGACTGTAGGGCGAAAGAAAAAAACAGCCAGCAACAACACCGCAAAACTTATTGAGTTCTTCATCTGATCAGTCTCCACCTTGGAATTAGAGGGCCACATTTTAGCAGGACGACAAAACGTCTGATGGCTGACAACGAGTGAATTCGTTGAAGACCCAGCTTGTATCAAGCCCGTCTACTTCGCGAATGGGAGGAGAGCCTTAGAATGGAGGCGATAAGAAGCTTTCTTACCTCAGGACCTTATGATGACTCCGTATCGAGCTAGCAGATCCGACATTGAGCTTTTTCACTCGCAAGGCTTTTTTATCGTCAAGGAGTTGTTCGACGCGCGGGAAATGGAGTTACTGTCGACCTACGCCCGAGCCGACCAGCGAATTCACTCCAAGGCAACGTCGCGTTCCGATGCATCGGGTGGAACCACCACGCTGTCCTTGAGCAACGACCTGGAGGACAACCTGTACGCCTCGGTCGTGCGCTCACGGAGAGTGGCTGACAACATGAGTGCGTTCCTGGGTGATGAAGTTTATCACTACCACCACAAAATGATGCTCAAAGAGCCTCTTGTCGGGGGCGCTTGGGAATGGCATCAAGACTACGGATATTGGTATGACTTCGGCTGCCTATTCCCGGCAATGGGAAGCTGCTTTATTTCCGTGGATCCCGCCACGCGAGAGAATGGATGCCTGCAGGTCGTTCCGAGGTCGCACCAACTCGGTCGGATGAATCATATGAAGGTTGGCGGTCAGACTGGAGCCGATCCTGAACGCATTGAAGCTATTCTCCAGCGAATGGAGGTACTGCATGTTGAAATGAATCCCGGCGACGCTTTGTTTTTCCATGGGAATCTGCTCCACTGCTCGGCTCAAAACACTAGCCCCAATCCTCGATGGTCTCTGATCTGTTGCTACAACACCAAGAGCAATGACCCATACAAAGAATCGAGGCACCCAGGTTACGCGCCTTTGGACCTGCTGGACGATGAAAAGTTTGTCGGTCTTGCACAAGGTTTTGTCGATCAGATGTCGCCGTAACCGCCTTTGCTAGCTTAACGCCCCTGGCACGAGACTAGACTCCTCAACGAAGACTAGGCAACGTGAAATTTGCTTCTTCTGTAGAAAGCCGGCGCCCGCGGATGGGCGTTGAACAAATATTTGACGCTAAGCTTTTTCAGTACCGGTCTTGTTCAGCTTCTCCCCAACAGCGTACTTGTCCGTCTGGATCAAGCTGTATGTGAACGAGGTTGGGATTGCAGCAGACAGGACAATCCTCGACATAACTCTGGTCCGCTCCTCCGGAGACGTCAACGGGAATGACGATTTCCTCGCCACAGAAATCACAGATGTAGCTAGCGTCATCGTCCATGCTCGTCACTCCAACACTAACTTACAATTTCTTCAATGACATTGCCGAACACGTCAGTGAGTCTGAAGTCCCGACCGCCGGAGCGATAAGTCAACGCTTCGTGATCGATACCCAGCTGATGTAGGACAGTTGCCCACATATCGTAGATCGTAAAGGGCTTTTCGACGACGTGATAACCCAGTTCATCGGTCGCCCCTATCGCTTGGCCACCTTGGATACCGCCGCCAGCCATCCAAACGCTAAAACCGAAAGGATTGTGGTCCCGGCCATTGGAGCCTTGAGAAAACGGAGTGCGGCCAAACTCGCCTGTGAACACAATGAGCGTTTCGTCCAGCAGACCTCGCTGATCGAGGTCCTTGATCAGCCCTGCGATAGGTTGATCGACCTGATAAGCCATGGCTCGGTGGCCTTTCTCCAAGTCGCCATGCTGATCCCATGGGTTGGCTGCTCCGCCCGCTCCGATGCCTTGAGTCAGCACCGAAAGCTCCACGAAGCGAACGCCTCGTTCGATCAACTTACGGGCCAGGAGAGCTTGCCGAGCATAAGCAGCTTTGCGCGGTTTCGGATCGTCGAGTCCATACAGATCACGGGTGGCTTGCGACTCGCTGCTGATGTCGCAGATCTCAGGAATTGAGCTCTGCATCCTAAATGCCGTCTCGTAGTTCTTGATCGCTGCGTCGACATGGGCATCCTGAGCCTTGGCAGCAAAGGATGCATCTAACTGTTTCACGAAGTCGAGACGCTGGCGTTGCAAGCCAAGGGCTTGAACAGGCTTTACGTTGGGCACTGCCTCAGGAGTATCTGCCTTCAGAATCGAAGCTTGATGTTGGCCTGGTAGAAAACCATTGCTGAATAGCCCGACTCCTCCGTGTGGCGGAACAGCCCCACCACTTTGCAGAACCACATAGCTCGGCAAATTGTCATTGGCAGAACCAAGCCCATAGCTGGCCCAAGCTCCTGCGCTGGGATGTCCCAGAAACGGAAAGCCAGTGTGCATGACAAAGTTGCCTTGTGCGTGTTCGTTGACATTGGTCGTCATCGATCGCACGACGGCGAGGTGATCAGAGCAGCTGGCCAAGTGCGGAAAAATTTCACTTACTTCTAAACCGCCCTCGCCGTGCTTTTCAAATTTGAAGGGACTAGCGAAGACCTGCCCATTGCGATTAAACTGCGTCCGCTCAACTTTGACGGGCATAGGCTTGCCGTGCAGTTCTTTGAGCTTTGGCTTCGGATCAAAGGAATCAACCTGAGACACGCCACCAGACATGTAGCAGAGAATGACGTTCTTGGCTTTGGACGTATAGCGCAGCCAGCGATCTGTCTTGACTTCCGAGGCTACCGCATGCCGTTCAAGCAAGCCTGATAGTGCCACCAACCCAAATCCACTCGAGCAGGTCTGGAGGAGCTTACGACGTGTTACTTGCTGCTGACAAGAGTGGGGGTTAACGGACATACAAGAATTCCTTCATGTTGAACAGCGAGTGAGACAAGTCCGTCCATTCTTCGGCCTCCGCGGGCACTTTGAACGCTTTGATTTGCGCCCCAACCTGCTGTAGCTGCGATTCCAGCAGTGCAACCTCTTCTCGCTCTTTCGCAGAAAGTGCTGCCAAAACCTGCTTACGACTGATCGACTTATTCGCCATTGCCGCGGCACCTGCCACCTCGTCGGCAGATAGGGCACGGTCGTAAAGTTTTGCTTCATGTATGGCCCCGCTCAGCATACGTCCACCACCAGCACCGCGACCATGCCGAAGCCCAAACACCACCATCGTTTTGGCACCAGAGAAGGCCTGCAGTGCGGACTTGTAAGGGCGACCGTAAAGCTGACCATCGCGATAACAAGTGATAGTCCCGTCCTTGGCATAGGTGATCACGATGTGCACGGGCTTCTCTTTAGCTTCTCGTTCTTGGGCTCCACCAAAGTCCTGAGTGCGGGCAAAATTATTACTGCCCGCCATCCATTCGCGATTCGCGCGCTCGGCAAAAACGATCGAATCAAAAATGACGCCCGGCGAGTCTTGCACGGTCATCGCCCCGCCACCTTTTTGATTGAGGTTAGAAAGGCTTACTAGGACTTCAAGTGTCTTCTCTTTCAGATCCAGCCCCAAGTTCTTTGTTTCGCCCCAGCTGTTACCGTCGAGAACAAGAACCCCGTCTTGAATCTTTGCATTGCCCCTGAGCTGAGTCGGGAAGCGATCTCCCTTGTCGGCGGAGTCAAAGTGCCATTCGGCGGCTGGCTTCAAATCCAACAGTGGCACAGTTCCCAGGTCTAACTCGCGTTGCAGTCGCTGGCGAATCGGATTCAGGATGTTGGCGAGCTGCGGTCGTATTTGCTCGGACTGTTCCTGAAGCCTCTTCAATTGCAGCTGCTGCGTTTCGTAGCCAGCCTGCAAGCCATGGACGAACTTCAGCATCGCCATAGACTCATCAGCCGAGGGTGGTCGATTGAACGCAGCTGCCCACATCTTGGCAACGCGGACCGCCTCGTCAGACTCGCCTGCGGTCCGTTCTGCAAGAGTTCGAGCCAGACCTCGCACACGCGGATTGTTGATCATCAGCAGTGACTGTGCCGGTACGTTTGTTACATCACGCCGCCCCTTGGTGCTGAAGGGAACGGGTGCGTCGAAAGTGGTCAAAAATGGATCTAGGCGATTGCGAATGACGTTGACATAAACCGATCTGCGATTGCTTTCACCGCCGACTGGACGACCGAACAATGAATCGTCTAGTGAGTCTGCTGCTGACAACAACGCATCACGTATTGCTTCGGCCTCTAGTCGTCGAACATTGGCATGTGACAAGTAACGATTCGCTGGATCATTGGCTTGGGCAGCGGTGGATGGTGCGGATGCCTGCTGCCAAGTTTCGGAAAGGACGATCTGCCTTATCAAGGACTTCAGTGACCAGCGATCTTCTTTTCGAAAACGATCGGCCAAGTAGTCCAACAACTCAGGGTGTGATGGCTGTGAACCGAGTCGCCCAACGTTATCTGTTGTCTCAACGATTCCTGCACCAAAGAGATGATGCCAAACTCTATTCACGATCACCCGCGAAGTGAACGGGTTGTCAGCTCGCAATAGATCCCTGGCCAGTTCCAAACGCCCACTCTGTCGCGTTCGATAGGGCGAATCATCGATAGCCTCCAAGAAGCGACGAGGCACAGCTGTTTCTGGCTGTCGATGATCACCTCGCGCGAACAAGGGACTGTCCTTCGCCTGCCATTCGCTTAACGTTGGAACGCGCGTGGCGACAGGTACATCACTTTCTAATTCGCGATACCGTATAAGCAAATCGCCGAGTTCAGGGAGTTGCTTGAGATCGTTTGGCAAGACTTGCTCAACGATGCATCGATCCAGCAGCAAAGCTTGACTGTCTGTTGCCTCGCCAGCTTGCCACGCCTCGACGGCTTCTTCAATCACACCCGTCAAGAGCCTCGCAAGTTCCGTTGGATCTTTGGGACCCCCTTCGCCGGCTGATTCGATGATCGGCTTTAGCCAACTCATGTCTTGGCTAGGAGGTCCGGCTTGATCGATGGCTGTCACTGCAACGCGTCGCAAGCCGAACCAAGAACGATCTTGGTTCTTCACGAGAAGAGGCGCATCGTTGGCCGTCGTTAGCTCGATGTGGACATCATCGCCTTCCCAGTATTTCACATCGTAGTTCTGCCAGCGCCAGTCCCGACTGCGATGTTCGGTCACCGGAAAGACTGTTCCATTGCGTGGATAGTTCTGAACGACGTACCGCGACATCGCCTTGCCTTCACCCGCAACTTGCAGCCAGACACGATATTTACCGTCCAGTTTAAAATCCGCTGATTCCAGCCTCGCCGCATGCTTGTCACTCAGCAGGTGAGAATAAGCACCTCCAGGTAAGACTTGCTTTAGGATCTGGTCGCCACTTGTCGTCACGACGAAGGAACCAGCCAGGGCTGGCGAGTCAGCCAAACCTGCACCATGAGTAAACCAACTTCGATAGTCTTTCTTTGCAGCGAGATCCCAACTTACCGCTTTCTCAGACGCTTCGAACTGCTCTTCCTGATTCTGATAAGCACCAAAGGCCTCTTCAAGCCTTCTCCAGTAGTCAGCCGTACTTGTCTCTGACTTCCATTTGATTCCCGTAAGCGCCCCCATCAGATTTCGGTCTTTGGCTGAAAGTCGCTGCTCCGTGGCGTGCAATCGCTGCTGCCAGCCTTTGGCGAGTGCAGCGCGTATCTCCGTTTTGAGCTCGGCCAATCGCTCCTTGTGCCGGTTCTGTTTTTCCGGCAGGTCGATCGCAGCACGTCCCGGTCTGGTCGAAGCAAGGATGCCGAACATCGCGTAATAGTCGGCTTGGCTTATCGCATCGAACTTGTGGTTGTGGCAGCGCGCGCAGCTAACTGTCAGGCCTAGAAATGCTTTCGAAAAAGTATTGATCGCGTCATCGGTGAATCGCACTTTCTCATCCAGGGCATCTGTCGGCGCGAAGCCATGAAACACCATGCGCCAGTGCGCTGTACCAATCAGCGATTCATTGATTTGCAGCTCACTGTTTACGCGTGGGTTGGGTAATAAGTCTCCTGCCACATGCTCCATCAAGAGCTGATCATAGGGCACATCTTCATTCAGCGCTCGAATCAAGTAGTCGCGATAGAGCTCCGCTCCCACCAACCGTGGATCGCCTTCGCTGCCGTGTGACTCGGCATAGCGCACCCAATCCATCCAGTGCCGAGCCCAACGTTCACCAAAGTGCTTAGATTCCAGCAACTCTGCTACGATTGCTTCAAAGGCCTTATTTGACGGATTTTGTAGGAAACTTTGCACTTTATCGTAAGGCGGTGGCAGACCAATCAGAGCAAAGTACACACGCCGAATTAAAGTGGCTGGATCAGCTTGCAGACTTGGAGAAAGATGCTGCTTATGCATCTCGGACAATATAAAACGATCGACAGGAGCTTGCCAATCTGGCTCATTCACTTCGGGCAATGCTGGACGCCGAATCGGCTGGAAACTCCACCACTGCTTGCGATTTGCTAACTGTGTTTCCCATGAGGTGAGTGCACTGAGCTCTTTCATGGAAGGAGGATCTGCGCGAGGATCGGGAGCACCCATCTCAAGCCACTTTTCAAAATCTGCCACCACAGCATCATCGAGCTTGGGGCCACCTTCGGGCATCTCTGAACCTTGGATTTCGTGACGAATGGCTTGAAGGAGGGTACTCTCGCTGGTGGAATACTTATCACCATCTTGCGTCAGAGATTCACGAAGCCCCTCACGGAAGTCGAGGCGAACTTCGGCTTCGGCTGTCTCGCGACTGTTGTGGCATTGATAGCAGTGTTCGACGAGAACGGGACGAATGCGCGACTCAAAGAACTCAAGTTCCTCGCCAGTCGACTTCTCGTCCGCAAGGGAATACGACGAAATCAGCGCGAAAAGAATAAGGACGCTCGCCGTCCATCTTCTGTAGTTGCGTGAAAAACAGAGGAGGTTGTCGTAGGGGAGTGTATGCATGCTGGCGAATCTGCTTGAAGGTGGGAGGTGTTCCCATGTTGGACATTTGGAGCGTCAAAGTCAAGCTTACCACCAAAACATGCCGCCAAGGGACTGATCGCTTCCCAGAACTTGACTTCCCGCCGTCGCAAGCAAGAGTTACGTTGATGCTTCGCCGACCAACAATACGGTCGGCAACTGGAATCTCAAGTTCCATTCCTCGTACTACAGGAGTGGGGATCGAGTGCCTCCGATCGAGACTCCCCAAGCCAACTATGCCTGAATCAGACCGCGAAACTAGTCGTAGTTTTTCGCCAGCTGAGTTGCAGAAAATCGCTGATCGACACGGTATCGATATGGCCGAGGTGTCACCACGCACACCCAAAGAGCGCTTGAGTGTCTTGCGGCAAATCTTATCGCGGCAGGATGTCGCCTTCCCGATTTCCCCCGTGCGGGCCGAAGCTTACTTTCAGAATGCGGCAGGAGGAGTTCCATTCACCGTCGGAGCACTCAGTGAGACGTCAGTCGATCTGGTCGAGTACGCGGCGGAACAGCACCATGACCGATATAGCTTTGAAGAGCACCTGAGTTGGGCTTGCCTGCTGTCGGATCAACAAAAGACGAAACACCAGTTTGCTTGTCGCGAGTATCTCGAAGGAGAAGAACTCTTCGAGATCGGTGGAACGGTCATCCCAGATTACTACATTCTCAATGCGCGGATCTTCCAACAAACAGGCTGGCAGCTGGCGACTGTCAACATGATCATTCCCGCCGAGTTATTCTTTACCTGCCACAGCTATCGCTTTTTTCCAGTAACGACTTTCATGCGGCCGCTTGAGCAGGACTATTTGCAAGAGCCAGACATTGGGCATGACGTCGCAGGGCATGTCGCGACCTTCACAATTCCGACCGTAGCCAAGTTGATGCAGGATCACGGCAAGGCCCGTGACTTGATCTACACAGAGCGCGACGAGCGGCTAAGCAAAGCCAATGATGAACAGCAGGCCAAGGGTATTTGCTCGCGAGCCGACGAGCTGTTGGCTTATGCCGAGCGCATTTACTGGTTCACTGTAGAGTTCGGCCTGGTCATGCAGGACGACAAGTTGCGTGCCTTCGGAGCTGGCATTTTGTCTTCCCCTGGCGAAACCGCTTATTCGGTGCATTCTCCAGCCGCGAATCGGATTCTGATTGATCCGTCCAACGAGCAACATTTGATGCGTTTGGTGTGTACGGACTACTTGATCAGTGAGTACCAGAAGACCTATTTCATCACGCAGGATTTCTCGCTACTGGAGTCGCTGACACCGGAACGTATTGTGCGTGCAGCTGAAAAGGCGGCTCGTGTCCCGCACTTCTCTTGGCGAGACGTCATTCCCGGCGACACCGTTTTAAACCTTGGACAAGCGGCGACTACAGTGAATGAAAAATACTATCGCCTCGTCGCCGGTCAGCCGATGGATGATTGCATGCTGCGCACGGCCATTCGCAACATGCAGGTACTTTCCAAAGAAACTGATCCGCTGGATGATGGAACCCAGCTCGACCTGAACACACTTTGGTCCGCACCGATGCCGGAGTTGCCAGAGCTGCTGAAAGGCGCGCCCATCCCTAAATTCAAACCACAGGCATCTGATGTGGAGCTTAAGCCGATTTCTTTTGTCGCGGACTACAACTGAACGCATCAGGATCGGCCTAGTAATCCCCTTGCTTGCGACCCTTTTGGCTTTGCTGCTTCTTCAAGTAGTTGTAGTAAGCAGCATTAGTGATTGCAGTGATCAGACTTCCAATGACCGCAACGCGGCGAATCCAGCCCCTTACTCGTGTGAGTTCGAGAGGATCGATAATGAGGGCAAAGATCTCCATCCCAACAAATAGAACCGTTGCTGTGATGGTACAGGTCAATGGAAAAACGAAGATAAAGATGCCCATGACGATGAACAGAACTCCAACACCTACATCCAGTCCCACCAAAAGCTTGAGGTAGAATGCCAAATTGGTAAGGTTCTGATCGGCACTTGCCGCGGCAATTTCATCGAGCCAGGCGGTTAGAAAAAATCCCATCGTGCCCCAGAACCCTGCATTGGCAATGCCCGAGATAATCAGGAACCCACGAGCCTTGTTGAGCTCGTTCGTTGCTCCGGCCTTTTTCTGCTCTTTGGTTTCCCCCATTTCTTCACGAGCTCGATCCATGATTTCATCTGCAGCCGTTCGCTTTTCCTCCTCTTCTTCTGGCGGCAAAAGATCCGCGTAAGGATCAGCCTTTTTAGGCGCAGTATCTACGGTAAGCTTGGACCACTCATCTTCAGAAATCGAATTAAAAGCACCGGCCGAAGGACTCGGCGTTGTCTGCTGTGCTCTCGGCGATTTTGCTTTTGCAGCTGATTGTGCGACACGCGCGGGCTGTGCTTTCCGCCCAGGAACTTTCAAGATCCGCCCGCAGGTGCACTTGGCCTGCTTTCCGGCGGCAGAGGCCGGAACCGCCAAAGTTTTCCCGCACTCGCATTTCAGGGTAATTTTTCCTGGCGAGCTCGCTGCCGCCGACTGAGAGGGAACGCGAAAAGAGTGCCCACACTTACACTTTACACTGCGTCCGCTGAGATCCTTGGCAGATTGCATCTTGTGATTGCAGGCTGGACAGACGATTTCCATGATGTTTCAGTGCGCGAATTTCTTCAGGGTTCAATAGGTAGCAATCTATCAGTCTAAACCAAGAATCTAGGAACTTCTATCTCCGCCTAAGGCGATTTAGGGCTTCCCGTTGGCGGCTATCAAACGCAGTATTGCCACTCAACAGTTGCCGCGATCGCCGAGATTGCAAGTCGTCGAATCGGCCCCTGCCTAGCCTGGCCGTCCGGTGTAGAGACTCGCACTAATAAAACGAAATTTTACGATCGGTTGCAGGGTGAAAAGCAATGGAAGAAAAACCATTTGTCGAGATACTTCGACGAAACCCTATTCCGTAGAGAAACCGCTCGAACACCGGACTACTCTGGTTCATAAACGAGACTTGCTACACTCTGTAAAGAATATTCTTGACGAATCCCAAATCGTGTAGCTTTTCCGCCCTGGCCGATTTCCAAGAAGATGAAAAGAGCCGCACCTTTGAGTTTGGACTCTGATAAAGCCGACGTAACTGATGGCGGAAAACGAAAAAGGCGCCCTCTCAAAAGAGAAGACGCCCGTGGTGGGGAGACGCAGTTGGAACTATTGCGGTGAGGAATAAAGAAACACCGCGATTCCCCAAAATTAATGTTTCATCGTACGTGCTTGACGCTTAGGAATCGCCTTTCGTAGATTCGTTCTTTTCGACCTTCGTACCTTCTGTTTTTGCAGCTGGCTCCTCTGCGGGCTCTGGCTTCACTTCTGCGACGGGTGCAGTTTTCGGCTGAAAGTTCTTTTCGGCCTCAGCAGCAACCGGAGTCGCCGATGCTTTGGACTGAGCAATCGGTTGCGAAGGACTCGGCGTGGCTGGTTGAGCCATCGGCATTAAGGCTTCGTACTCGACTGAGAGCAGGAAGAATCTCGCGCCGGTGTATTGTGTTGAACTCAAGGTCTTCACATTGCTCTTGAGCAGCAACTTCATTCCGTCCACGAGTTCGTTAAGTTCGATCTGGAATGGGCTGCCGTCACCGCTGTTGTCTGGCGTTCGGCTATTCCAAAGTTGGTCAATTCGATTGCGAAATGCGGCGTACTCGTTGGTTCGTAGAATGTGCGGCCATATTAGCTTGCCGGTCGTGGGATCAACTTGCTCATCGGTAAGCTTGTCTGGCAGTGAAGCTTCGATGATTCGAGCCCACTGATCCTTGGTTGGTGGAAGCTCTCGATATTTCTCGCGATATGCTCGATTGATCTCCTTATTCTCAAAATATGTCTTCACTCGAAGACCACTGTTTTCGATACTGCGTCGCAGCGCCTCCTGGTAGTTGACCGCGGCAACTGAATCCAAATAGTTCTTCTGGCCTACCGCAGTGATGACTGAGGCGGAGCCTCTCAAGTAGCCTTCCGCTGCAGTGCTGGCGTGACGCTGGTAACTCCAGTTGTTAATAGGTACCGCGACTTGCGCGGAAGCCGTAGAGCCAACAGCAACTAGCAGCCCGAAAGCGATTGTGAGTGTTTTGGTAACCGACATAATTGAACTCCCCGAGTCTGCGTTGGCCTTGCCAACTGATATTCTTTCTTCTGCTGCGATTCGCGTGCCAAACCTTGCGTATGCTGGACGTTTTCCTGCTCCCGCATCTTTTAAGCGGCATTTAACATGAAATGTTTCGCCCTATAAAAGTAAAATTGCCGTTTGATGTATCTACGGGACAGCCTGTCCAGAAAAAGCTTTGCACCTTTCTGAGACGGCGGTCTCATATTGAGACAGTCTGGCAGCGTTGGACTCACTTATCTACGTAAGCGACTTTCCATGATCGTCCTCAGCACAGATGCTCCGATCTATTACCGACCCTATGGCACAGTTGGGCTGATGATCGCCTGTGTTTTGGCGTCAATCCTTGTTCCTGCTGAGACCGATGATGTCGCACAGGCTCCAAACAACGACAAGTTGGCAGAGGCCATCGTCCTGGTCAGCCAAGACAATGGTTGGAATGCGGAGGATTTTCGGATTGAGGGTGAGGATCCTGGGCCCGGGCTAGCCGCAGACAGCGATGCGGATCTAGTGACAGTATTGCCTAGCAGCGGCGAGAAGAACGCAACCGGAACTATACGACTACGGCTTCATCCTGGCTCGTTCAACCCAATTCAATGGTTATGCAGCCCACTCATCCATGCCAACATTTTCGAGTTAATTTTCAACTTGATCGCCCTGTGGGCTTTCGGCTTGATCATTGAAGGCAAAGTGGGGACACGTGGTTTTTTAGCTATCTTCTTCGGAATCGGAATCAGCCAAGCCGTATTCATACAGATGTGCATGCTGTTCAGTTCGGGGCCGCCACTTTCCGGAGCGGAAACAACTGTGCTTGGACTGATTGGCGTTGCGGTTATTTGGGCGCCGAAGAACTGCGTCGAAGTCTGGCTCACCTGGTGGATTCCGCCTTTCGATCTATCCATCCTGCTATACGGATTCATTCAATTCGCATTTGCTTTGCTAATTGGATTCGAAAGTGTCCTTTACCTCACTGGCTTCGGATTCGGACTATTGTTCGGAATGATTTGGTTACGTCGCCAGTGGGTAGACTGTGAAGGTTGGGACATCGTCAGCGTGATGAAAAACGAACACGATCAGCCAAACCGCAAACCCGAAGACCGCGAGGCAGAAAGGGAGGCTCAAGAGCTCGTCAGGAGCTCACTTGGCAACGAAGAGCAAAAGAAAGAAGCAGCTCGGCAACGTGCCAAACGCAAAGCCAAGTATCGTGCCAAGGAGCAAGCCGAAAAGACCGCCAAGGCCCGCAAGAAAGGTGAGATACCAGAAGAGGACTTAGTTCTCTCGCCAGAAGCAAGACTGGCCTTGATGCACGAGAACATTGAAGAGCTCATTCTCGATGGCAATTATGAGACCGCTATTAAGATGATGGAGAAACTCGAACGCAATGACAAGAAAATTCAGCTGTCTCAGCCCGCCCTGGCAAAACTACTTCGCGACTTATCCGCTGCAAGCGAATACAAGCGAGCGGTTCCTTACATGATTGAGCATGTCCAGCGATTCGACGTCCAGCGAATTCCACTCCAGTTCAACTTGGCCAAGATCTACTTGCACTTAGAACGCCCCAAGAGGGCTATCAATCTACTGCGACAACTCAACCGCGACGAACTCGATGACTCCGAACAAACCACTTGGAGCAACCTTTTGCAGATTGCCAAGCAGCAAGTGAACGAGGGAGTCATCGAAATTCGCGATGATTAGCCAGAGATCGACTATTTACCGATCTGCGACTTGAGATCGCTGGCTTTGTAGACTGTGCCCAAAGCCTCCAATACCGCAGCAATATGAACAGATGTTGCTCGACCTTGCTTCTCACTGTGGTAGAAGTCCGCAGTCAGACTCTGGATGTTGCCGTCAAAGATGACGCCAACCAAACGGCCTTTGCGATCGACAACTGGTGAACCCGAGTTTCCGCCAATGATGTCAGCGGTGCACACAAAGTTAAATGGAGTGCTGGAAGCGATGCTATCTTTCGCATCGTGCCAACTCTCTGGCAACACCCAGTCTCCCTTTTTGTCATGAGCGATCTCGTGGTCAAAGGCACCTCCCATCGTTGTGTTTGAGGTAATAAAGTCACCGTCCTCCTCGTAACCTTTCACTACGCCAAATGCCAGACGGAGCGTAAAGGTCGCGTCAGGATAAACGGATTCACCTTCAGTCTTGAACTTGGCGTCTGCGATCTTGGCATACGCTTGTCGCTCCTGCTCACTCATTCGCTCGCTTGCCTCACGCAACTCACGGTACTCGGCATTCAGCGTTAAGGCGAGTTGAATCAAGGGATCTTTGCTCTTCTTGAGATCGGCCAACGACATCTTGGAAACTATCTTTCGCTCTTCAACGTCGAACATGCTCGTTCCACTGATGAGTTCAGCCGCACGATCGCGTGGACCTTTGCCATCCAACGCTTTTAATACGAGCTCATCGCTGCCCCCCCGAATCTCAGCGAATCGAGCAAGCTCGTCAGCGAGTTCCACTCGTTCTAAATCACCATAAAGCGGTGCGGGAGAGAACAGAGATTGCTCCAACGATTGGCGATTCGAATCACGGAACTCACGAAGTCGCTCCTCACTAGGCTTTTCATCTTCCATCACGAGTAAGACAAGATCTTCTGCGATTCCGTAGATGCTTCCCCGCAGGCTACCTGAGCGTCTCTGCATGGCGATACGCTCTTGCAAAACCTTTTGAATTGTCTTCCAGGGCTTGGCGCCGACAGCCGCCTGCAGCTCCTTTTCAGCTTCTCGCTTCTGCGGAATGTAGCCAGGAACTTGCAGTCCGGCCAACATACCCGTGTAAGCCTTTCGCGAGTTTTGGATGCCAAACAGGTTATCCTGCGCACGGCGTTTCTGCTCGGCACCACCAAGACCATACTGTTGCATCAGAATTTCTTTTCGTCGAAGCAAGTTAAGAACTCTGGGCATCCGATTATCGCGCTGGTACTCCAGCGCATCCGCTGTCAGAATCCGCTGGGTGCGACCTGGATTACCGCTGATGAAAACCAGCTCTCCGTCCTTAGCACCGTCAGGATTCACTTCGAGGAAGTGTTCGATCTTTGCGGGCTTTCCGTCTTCGTAGACGCGAAAAATTGTCACGTCGAGGCAGTAACGGGGGTATTCAAAGTTGTCGGCGTCTCCACCGAAGAATGCTGTCTTCGCTTCCGGCGCCCAAACTAGTCGCACATCGGTGTACTTTTTGTAGCGATACAGGTGATAACGCCCGCCGCCATACAAAGTCACGACATCGCTACGGAGCCCGGTTTTCTCCGTAGACTCAGCCTCAATCTTCGCCATCGCAGCTTGTCGCTGGCGTCCTGCTTCCTCGGCATCCTTGGCATTGACCGCGGAGTTAACACGTTCTGTTACGTCTTCGATGGATACAAGCTGGTTGAGCTCGAGATCTGGAGCTTTCAGCTCTTGCTCGAATCCTTTAGCAAGGTACCCATCGGCAGCGATATTCTGATCAGCCGAAGAGAGCTTGTACAAAGTTTCGGCTGCAACGTGATGATTCGTCAACACCAGTCCGTTGCTGGAAATGAAGGAAGCGGAGCCGCCTGAATTGAATCGGACGCTGGAGAGCATCAAGTGCTCGCTCCAATCGTCCGTCACTTCGAATCCGTGTTGCTTCTTCAAGTGCTCTTTTGGCAAGGCGTTGTAGAGCCACATTCCTTCGTCAGCTTGGAGTGCTGTCGTAGGGATCACCCCAGCAAATAACCAACAATAAAAAAAGACCAGTTTGCGCATTGGAGTCCCCAGTGATAATCGAGGCGTGAGATGAAGTTATTAGAACTAAATTACAGGAGGCGCCTTCTATCATAGTGTTCTAGTGACTCCAGCCTAGGACGTGTGCTCAACTCTGGTTGTTATAATTCATAGCGAGCGGGCCACGAGCCTTCACCTCAGCCAAGATGCCACCAACTTTGGAACAACAACTATGCTGGCAAAAGCGCGACTTACAGCCATGACTTGGATTGCAATCACTTGCACCTTTCTTTCCCACTGCCCTTCCAGCATGGCTCAGGATGAATCCATGAATCCGCCGATCGGAGCGTATGACCGGCCGGGAAACAAAAAACAGTCTCGCAGTGTGACTTACGCAACGAACGGAATGGCAGCCACCAGCGATCTGCGAGCTACGCAAGCCGCGCTAAAGATCTTGCAAGCTGGCGGATCGGCAGTCGATGCTGCAATAGCCGCCAATGCAGTGCTGGGCGTCGTTGAGCCTATGAGCTGCGGTATTGGTGGCGACTTGTTCTCCATCTGCTGGTCTCCGGAAGACAAGAAACTGACCGGATTGAATGCCAGCGGTCGCTCTCCGCGTACGATCTCGATCGCAAAGCTTAAGGATCTTGATCCTGAGATGGCGTACATCCCAACTTTCGGACCCCTCGCCTGGTCTGTTCCAGGTTGCGTCTCCGGGTGGCACGATTTGCATCAACGATATGGCAAGTTGCCTTGGAAGGATATCTTTCAACCCGCCATTCGCCTCGCCGACGAAGGATTCCCAGTCGCTCCCGTCATCGCAGGCTATTGGAAAGCCGCTGAGTCACGCCTCAAAGAAACTCCCGAAGCAACCAGTACTTTCTTGGTCAATGGCAAAGCTCCGCAAGCAGGCGACATCTTCCGGAACCCAAATCTTGCCGCCACCTACCGACGCATCGCAGAATTCGGATCAAAAGACTTCTACGAAGGCAAGATCGCGAAAGAAATAGTACGCTACAGCGATACCCAGAATAACAGTTTCTTGCGCAGTGAAGATTTAAAGATACATCGCAACGAGTGGGTGGAACCCGTCAGTACCAACTATCGTGGCTACGATGTGTGGGAACTTCCTCCGAACGGCCAAGGCATCGCTGCACTGCAGATCCTGAACCTGATCGAGCCACACGATGTAAAAAGCATGGGGTGGGGCTCGCCTGAATGGTCGCACCTGTTCATCGAATCCAAGAAGCTGGCCTTTGCTGATCGCGCGAAGTTCTACGCCGACATGAACATGGCTGATGTTCCGCTCGAGCCATTGATCTCCAAAGAATACGCCGCGGAGCGAGCGAAGCTGTTCGATCCCGACAAGGCTCTCGTGGGCGTTCCCGCTGGTGATCCGAAACTCGTCAATGGTGACACGATTTATCTCTGCGTGGTCGATAAAGATCGGAATTGCTGCTCCTTGATCCAAAGCAATTACTGGGGATTCGGCAGTGCTCGAGTCGCAGGCAACTTGGGCTTTGCGATTCAGAATCGAGGGGCTCTTTTCTCACTCGATCCCGAGCACCTGAATTGCCTCGAGCCGAAGAAGCGACCTTTTCATACCATCATCCCGGCAATGGTAACGCAGGATGACAAACCAATCTTCGTCTTTGGCGTGATGGGCGGCGACATGCAGCCTCAGGGGCATGCACAAGTTCTTGTCAATTGGATTGACTTTGGAATGAACATTCAGATGGCCGGTGATGCAGCACGCATTCGTCACGACGGCAGCGCAAAACCCACTGGCGTTCCGGAAGAAGAGAACGGCGGGACAGCGCTGTTGGAATCTGGTATTCCGGAGGCAACCGTCAAGGCACTTCAGGCAAAGGGACACACCACTTCGACCGGCGGAAGCTTTGGCGGCTACCAAGGTATTCTGATCGATTGGGAACGAGGCATCCTGCAGGGTGCTACGGAGGCGCGCAAGGACGGTGCTGCCTTGGGCTACTGATTGGAACCTCTTTCCAGTAAAGCTTCAGAGTAACGGTCTGTTGATCTTCCCAGCCGCGTCGCCGTAAGGCGCCGGGCACTTCCTGCTTCAACCAAATGAACCCGCATGTTGATCATGCTCTGCGGCTAAACTCAATCGCGAAACGCCAGTCAGCGCGAGCATGTAAACGACTGGCATCAGCGGAGCTCGCATGCGCATGTTGCCCCAGTAAACACTGTGAATTGCGGTGAGCGTCAGCAGCAGCAGCAATCCAGGCAACCAAAGACGTAGATGCTTCCACCTGCTTTCCAGTTTTCCTTCCACTGGGTTCCTTTCAGCGTTCCGCCAAATCCATACTTGCTGACACAAACTGACAGCCACCAACAGAAACCAAACCAAATACCAACCGCCAATCAACAACTTTTCCACGTTGCCTACTTCTCTCGGCCAAAGAGCCCAGAACCAAAGCGCTCGATAAATGCAGCTCTCGCAAAACAACCACGGCTCGCTAGCAATCGTCGCGCGTGCTGCTGCGTAAGCAACTTCATCATCTTTGAGCTCGGCAAAACCAATGGTTTGTGGAAAACCTGTCGACTGGCTGTCAGTCAATAGTTGATTCTCGGTTCGCCAATAGTCAAGAAGTGTCGGATCCTGTTCAGCTTCTGCCCGCTGCGCCCATCGTTGATGAAAAGGCTCGGCGTCCCAATCGCGAGAGGGCCCGCTCTGGCGAAAGTGCTCGTAGAGCATCGGATTGTTAGCTAACAGCAACGTGTATCCACCGTGGGTCGTCGCCCAGATCGGTTTGCCCAGCTGCGATTGATTTCTCCAAGTCCACGACAGAACACAAACAGCCACCAGCAGCGTTGCGAGAGCTGGCCCCATCAGTTTTGTTCGAATCGAAAGCGAAGGTCTCCGCAGAGCCAAAATCAACCAAGCACCAATCAGCAGAACACACCAAGGCGCCGCAGTCGGCCTCGCCAGGACAGCCATGCCCAGCACCAAACCAAATGCCGTAGTGGACGAGGTTGAGAGTCCCGTGGCAGAGCGAACTGCAACGCATCTTTCCCTACCAGCGGATTGCACAGGCAACCACAACCACCAGGCCAACATCGCCAGAAAACCCGCAAGTGTCTCCGTCATCACCAGCTGACTAGCCCGGAGCATCAATGGATCGAGTGTGACCGCCAGAGCCACCGCCCACGCGACCAAGCCGAGCTGGCGAGCAATAAAAAACACCAACACCACGGTCGATAGCCCAAGGAGCCAATGAACCACGGCGACCGAAGTCAGGCTTAAACCATTGGAGTCCACGAACCAACCCAGCAACCAGGGATAAAGCGGTGGACGAAACGCCGTTGCTCGCGGCTTTTCCGTTCCTTCATCCACGAAACCAAAGGTACCGGTCTCCGCCCAAGTCTCTGCAAGCACCCGATACGAATCAGGATCCTGCTGGAGACTATCCCCTGCAAAACCAATGACCAGGCCACGCGCGATCATGGCGGCAAAGATCACGATGAGGAACGGGACTAAGCTGGAACGACTGACCGAATACACGCTTGGTTACCGTGGAGTGCACCAGTGTGTGTCAAATCCGCTAGCAGCAACTCTCCCGCCAGTCAGCTCTTCGATTCCCTTGCGAGCCGCTGCGATTTGCCTTGCGTCACCTAGGCCTTCAATGCGAATATTGAATTCAACGCTTTCCTGAGGCCCGAGTGAAACCACCCTACCCTTTTCTTCTTCAAAGCTCCGCGGGTTTGGAAAACCAGTTCCGGGCTCCAATCCTGTCACAAAACCATCCTCTCGAGCAACCGTGTTCTTCCACTGGGTGAAAAAAGGCAGAGTATCTGTTTTGTAACGCACCGATACACCTTGACTATCTGCAGCATTGGCTACAACGGCTTGTGCCCAGCCTTGCTCATTGGCCTTGCCAGCGAAGAAGTAGACTTGCTCTTCATACCCGGCAACGGGACCAGGATACGTATTCCAAATCTCCAGGTCCGAAGCCGCATGCGCATTGCGAGCCACTACTTTACTAGCTGAGACGTCGACCTTGCTACCCTCTTCCAACACGGGATCGCCAATGTTGATGTGATAGAGCATCTGCATTGTGGTTGGAGTGGCAGAAGCATTCAGAACGGTATCTGAGATTCCAATTGTGGGCTGGCCCATCGAGAAAACGTATTTCGCAGTCAACTGAAGATTGAATTGCAAGAACCGGGTCTCGTAAACCTCGGCTTGCACCTCAAGTAATGAATGCTCCTCATCGACATTGATTTGAAGATTTCGCGCAGGCAAGTTCCCTATTCGACCATGCAATGGGAACAGTAAGGAACCGCTTTCATCGAAGTCAGGTGCTCCAAAACTACGAAGACCGCAGCGCACCATCAATTCATCAAAGCCGTCCAACCAGCCGAGACCAGAACTTTCCTCAATCGCTACGAAATTCGGATGAACGGGACCTTGCACGGGTGAACTCCAACCCAAGGTTGTCCCGTCTACACTCGCTTTCCAAAGGCTCATACCGCGAGTCGGGCAAATCGCCGCCCGAACACGATCGCTTTGCACCAACAACAATTCCACACCTTCGCAGGCACCACCGCGCAGATTCAATCGCTGCAACGTAAACTCACCACCTGCGGTCTTATGAGTCGAACCGCCTGCAAGCGGCTGTGAAAGATCAGGCGGACTCGAGGCGTTCTCAAGCGTAGGCAGGCTGATTGCCATAGGAAAATTCCCTCTGGTTGAAATTGCGAAAGAAGCAGATCTGCGGACTCGGGACAAACCCTGAGGATTAGGGATTTTGATTCTGGGTTGAGCAAGCCAGCTACCCCTTGGAAGTTGGCGGAAACCCTATGAAAACAGTGCTCCTTACTTGTAACCGCTTCGTCCACGGAATAAAACAGGCGGTCCCCACTTTGTGGTGTTTCCTGGTAGTAAGGCGGGGCTTGAGTCCGTTCCAACGCCATTGAGAATCGACTTCCTTCCCTCTTCTACACCGCATCTTGCCATCCACACAGGTCCGACATGACTTATGCAAAATTGGACGAAGGCTTAGTCCAAAGCGATAACGTTGCATCCATTCTTGATTCCGCACTCGACGCCGGCGGAGGACTGCTGCGACTCACACCAACTTGGGTTCCGCGCAGCTTCTTGCACCCGGGACGCCGCATCCGTCTGAACCCCAGTCACCTCTACGCCTTCGGTGCTGAGAGAGGCGGGATCGACGAGCGTTGGTTTGCTAGTACGACGGAGGCTGCAAACGACGGCCGCGTATGGCACGAAGGCCTCAGCATGTGCCTTTTTGAAGGCCAGAAGTTCCTCTTGCGTGACGCCGTTTCGGAACTCGGCAATCGGCTAATCGGCGAAGCGACGTTCAGCAAGTACAACCGCTGGCCCGTGTACTCGAAGTTCTTTGACAACATGGGCCCGATTCCTCACCACATGCACCAGTCGGCCGAGGACGCCGCATTGGTTGGCCAGGAAGGAAAGCCGGAGAGCTATTACTTCTCGCCCCAATACAACAACGTCGACAACAACTTCTGCTACACCTTCATGGGCCTGGAACCCGGCACCACCAAAGAGCAACTCCGCAAGTGCTTAGAGAACTGGAACAAGGGTGACAACGGCATCCTCGACTTGAGCAAAGCCTATCGCCTGCAACGCGGCACCGGCTGGCTGATTCCTCCAGGCGTGTTGCATGCCCCGGGTTCGCTGTGCACCTATGAGCCTCAATGGGGCAGCGACGTATTCGGCATGTATCAGAACATCGTCGAAGGCCGTTATGTGCCCTGGGAGCTGCTCGTGAAGGACATGCCAGAGGACAAGCATCAAGACTTGGACTTTATCGTTGGCCAGCTCGACTGGGAAAAGAACGTCGATACGCACTTTAAGGACAATAACTACATCGAACCGATCGTCGACGAAGAAAAGAGTGGCGATGGCTATGTCGACAAGTGGATCGTTTATGGCTCGGTTGATGGCAAGCAACTCTTCACCGCGAAAGAGCTAACAATCGCGCCAGGTGCGAAATGCACTCTGCAAGATCCTGGTGCAAGTGGCTGGATCACGGTGCAAGGCAAAGGCAGCATGGGCTCACTCGCTCTGCAAACTCCAGCCATGATCGACTTTGGTGAAAACACCGAAGATGAAGTATTCATCAGCTACGAAGCTGCGATCGGCGGAGTCGAAATCCAAAACACTGGCTCGGAGCCCTTGGTCGGTCTGAGATATTTCGGCCCAGACTGCCACCCGAACATGCCCGCCAATGGCGCTTGGCGCGCAGCCCGCGGGTAGTCAGCCTCTGCTTGCGGAGGGACAGAGCCCTAGCGACGGAGGGGTCCTTCCTACCCCGCCCCAAGACTAACAAAACACAACAACCCATACACTGGAGTACAGAATGTCCCTCAAGATTCACAACGCGATGTGGCCCGGCTTGGTCGGCAAAGGTGACGACGAAGGTCAAGAGCCGCCAATCGGACTCGAGAAGATGCTGGACCTCACCGCCGCTGCCGACGTCGGTGGCCAAAAATACGAAGGTATCGACTATTTTCTCTTCCTACCTCATACCGATCCTGAAGCTTCCGACGACGATCTGAAGAAGATCGCCGACATGATCGCCAGCAAAGGATTTAAGGTCGGCTCCCTAGTCGCACCCGTTTGGCCTGGCACCGTCGGTGACTCCGCTATGGGCGACCAAGAGCAGAAGGACAAGTTCCTTTCCGCCGTGAAAATGGCTTGCCGCATTGCCGGTATCTTTAACGAGCATGGAGTTCGAGACTACGGTGTGATTCGTATCGACTCCGCCGAGTTCGGTGTCGAAGCTTGGAAAGCGGATGCGGCTGCCAACACCTCCAAGATCGCCGCCACATTCAAGGAAGCAGCCAAGATCGCTGCAGACAGCGGCGAGCGTCTCGCGGCCGAGGGCGAGATTTGCTGGGCAGGCATGCACAGCTGGAAAGACATGCTCGATTTGCTCGAAGAAGTCGGCATGCCAGAGTCGCTCGGATTCCAAGCTGACCTCGCACACACGTACTTGTACCTGATGGGCTACAACGCACCAGAACATGCGTTGCTCAAGGACGGCTACTCGGGCGAAGAATTCTACGCCGCCTACGAGCAAATGACCGACAAGCTTCGTCCTTGGACGATTGACTTCCACGTCGCTCAGAACGACGGTGAAGTCCACGGCGCTGGCTCGCATGATAAGACAGGCAAGCACTGCCCCGCAGACGACCCCAACGGCAAGCTAGATATTGTCAAGTGTGCGGGCTACTGGCTCAAGGATTATGCAGACCGCGGCATCAAGCATATTTGCTGGGACGGCTGCATGTTCCCCAACGCCATGCTCGAAGACGGCAAAACCTGGAACACCATTTTGGACACGATGATCAAAGTGCGCGAAGCGCACAGTTAGCACAGTCAGTAAAGGCTTCGGTCTGTGAGGATACGTACCTGCAAACCTACTGGTCCTCGCGATAGTCCGGAGTAATGCGAGCGAACAGGAGCCCTCCCCGGCCTGACAGGCCGCCCCTCCTGCAAGCGATAGGGTTAGAATGCCTCGCTCGGCTCCGCCCCCGCACAAGACAAAACACAAACCCAACATAGGAATACAAACGTGAAAGAACTTCGTATTGGCATGATCGGCTATGGCTTCATGGGCAAGACTCACTCGAACGCCTATCTACAAGCCGCCAGGTTTTTCGATAGCGAACATAAACCTGTATTGAAAGCACTCTGTGCTCGCAACCAAGAAAAAGCCCAGCCCTTTGCAGATAACTGGGGCTACGAGTCAGTCGAATCTGATTGGCGCGAGTTGCTAAAGCGCGATGACATCGACGCTGTCGACATCTGCACGCCAAACAACCTGCACAAAGAAATTGCCATCGAAGCCGCCAAAGCTGGCAAGATGATCCTTTGCGAGAAGCCACTCGCAATGGATGCGGCTGAGGGCGAAGAAATGTGCCAAGCCGTCGAGGCCGCCGGTGTCGCTAACATGGTCTGGTACAACTACCGCCGCGTTCCTGCTGTTTCACTTGCGAAACAAATATTAGAATCCGGAAAACTCGGAAGGATCTTCCACTACCGGGCGAACTTTCTCCAAGACTGGACGATTAGCGCGGACGTGCCGCAAGGTGGCGCTGCGACTTGGCGTTTGGACGTCGAGGCAGCTGGCTCTGGCGTGACCGGTGACTTGTTGGCTCACTGTATTGACACCGCGATCTGGCTGAACGGTTCAATCAACAACGTCTCTGCCATGACCGAAACCTTCGTCAAAGAACGTGTTCACGCCGAAACCGGTGAGAAACAAGCCGTTGGCATCGACGATGCCTGTGCGTTCCTATGCCGATTTGAAAATGGATCTATGGGGCTTTTTGAGTCCACACGATATGCTCGCGGCCACAAGGCTCTCTACACCCTGGAGATCAACGGTGAGCACGCCAGCATGCGATGGGACTTGCACGACCTGCACCGCCTAGAGTATTTCGACCACTCCGACGAAGGTATTGTTCGTGGCTGGCGAAGCGTTCACGTTTCCGACGGTGATCAGCCCTACATGGGCAACTGGTGGGTGCCCGGACTTCAGATCGGCTACGAGCACTCGTTTACCCACCAAGTCGCTGATTTCTTGAAGAGCTTGGACACTGGCGAGCCAGCTGCGCCAAGTTTCCGAGACGCGCTCGAGACCCAAAAAGTCTGCGATGCCGTCCTCAAGAGCGCCGCCGACAGCCGCTGGGAAAACGTGTAGAAAATCCTTACAACATCAGCAATAGTGACGCTGTAACAACAAATATTCGAAAGCCGACGTTCGAAACCGGACGTTGGCTTTTCTTTTGAGCTTATCGCACAAATTCACACCCAAATAGCAGAGGAGAAACGCGATGATGGCCTGTCGATCTTATGCGATCCTGAAATTCTCCGAAGTCGAAGGACTTCGACACCCTCTACTTGCGGACGGCGTCGTAGTTGCCGCGCGCCACTCAACAACTCAACTTTGACTTAACAATGAACTTCCGTTTCGTCGCTCCGCTGACCATCGTTTCTTGCTTGTGCCTAGCGTTTGACGCAATTGCACAAGACGAAAGTCTTCGTTCGACACCCGATTCTGAGTTCTACGGCAAGCCAACGACCTGTCGTGTCACGGAACGATTCGAGATTTACGATCCGCATTCATTGGAGGCACTACAGAAGGTCAAACGAATGGGCTTTGACCAAGTGATCTTGGATCGAGCGCCATTACACACTCTAGCAACACGCGTTGGCTTAGACGTAGTCATTGCCAACTGGTGGACGCCCAAAACAGAGGAGTCTGTTATCCGAGATTCGCTTGCGTTGTCGGAGAGGGTAGCTCCAGGGCGACTGCGCGGAATCAGCGTCATGGATGAACCGGAACGCAACACGCCAGATACCCCCTTCGAGTTTTACATTGATCTCTACAAACACCTAAAGCCGGAGACAAAGAAACTCCAGAACACGCGACTGGAGATTTCGTATTGGGGTCCGCTTTCAAGATGGGACCAGCGCTCTTACCACGAGTTCGCGAAGCTCTACAATGCTGCCGATGTGATACGCCTAATGCCTTATCCTGACCTGGGCGAAGAACCGCTCCGGGAAGTCTACTTAATGATGCGCCGAAGTGATCGAGCAATGGCGATGGCAGGTGTCGACATTCCAAAGCTCGTGATTCTGCAGACTTGGATCCTGGAGCCAAAGAACAAGTTGCCAACAGTCGATGAGTTGCGTGTCATCGCGTATCAGGTCATGCTCGGCGGCGCGGAAACACTATCCTTCTTTGAATATAAGCCAAAAGTTTGGGACCAGACTCCAGGTTTTGAGGCCGCGTTCACCGAACTCATGCAAGAACTTGTTGGACTCCGAAAACGGCTCCAAGGTGCCACGATTACAAGTACTTTGCATAAGAGTGGAATCCTGGTGTCAAAGCTCAAGTGGAGCAACGGTCAAAATGCAACTGTCCGAGTCAATACAAATCGTATTGCGACCGACGATCTTTGTCGGCTAGCCATCGAAGAAGGTTCGCTAGAAGTCGATCTACCAGAGAAACCTTTACTGGCCGAGCAGGCCCCAAGCACGTATGCTTCACTCAATCCGAGTTGCCAGCCTTGTACTCAGAGAAACAGCGGCACTACAAAGCCTTCACGACTTCGTTGCTGGGCAAGACGAATCTTCGGTCGCTAACAGCCACTCTATTGATCCCTCTAAAAAACTCAAAGCACTTTGAACTACCTCTCGCACGCTTACCGATTTCTCGACGATCCTTATTTCGCGATCGGCACGGGACTTCCGGACTGGATGAGTGTAATTGATCGTAAGAATCGCGCGAGGCGGCAGTTTGCTCTGCCAGTCGCCGAAGATGAAAACCCGATTCACAGGGCCTTCGCACGCGGCTGCGTCCAACATCACGATGATGACCGCTGGTTTCACATGGGTGAAAAGTTCAACTTGATGTGCTCCGAATTCGCGGTCGAACTACGAGAGTGGTTGGGCGAAGGCATGGGGCATCAGTCAAGTTTCTTGGGCCACATCAGCATCGAACTTCTCCTGGACTCAGTACTCTGCGAGCGTGATCCGACTCTGCTCAAGCGCTATTATGACTTGCTCGCTTCACTAGATACCGAAGAAATGCAGGCCGCCGCCAACAAGATTTGTCGCAAGCCCGTAACGGTTCTAACGCTACTTGTTCCGCGCTTCGTCGAAGAAAGATTCTTGGCCGATTACTACGACGACAAGCTGTTGCTCTACCGACTCAACGGCGTTATGAAACGCGTCAAGCTCCCGCAGCTACCCGACCGAACCAGCGAGTGGCTTTGCTCAGCTCGTACTCGAGTGCGCAACGCTGCCGACGAGCTGCTAACGCCACTCAAGACTTCAGCGGCAGGGCGTTAACTCCGGTTTCATCATCTGCAAATGCGATATGAAATGGCGATCGGGTCAAACTACTTTGGATTTCACTCCAACTTTTTCTGATTTCCAACACGAGTCGCACTCGAGATCTATTCGCTTGCAGCCGCGACTAACGCCAATACGGCTGAAATCCAAAAATCACGCCTGAGACACACGAGCGAGGCCAACTCCACCAGTTCCTTGGCGGGAAAAAGCGGCTAAAATAGCTGCCTTCCAACCCCAAAAAATCCCACTCGCATATCCCGCGGAGAAAGCTCAGATGAAATACGGCATGAACCTGTTGTTGTGGAGCGGTGAAGTCACTGACGACATGCTGCCTACAATCGAGAAGCTCAAGGAAATGGGCTACGATGGCGTCGAACTGCCAATGTTCAACCTGGATCTGGACTACGCCAAGCTCGGACAACAGTTGAAGGATATGGGACTGCAGTGCACCGCTGTAACGGTTCGTAACGTGGAAGACAATCCGATCAGCGAAGATGCAGCGGTTCGCGCCAAGGGTATCGATCTGACCAAGAAGACGCTGGATTGCTGCGCTGCTGCAGGAGTACAAACACTTTGCGGTCCGTACCACTCCGCACTCGGGCACTTTTCGGGCGCTGGACGCACGGACGATGAGTGGGCCTGGGGCGTCGAGAGCATGCGGGCTGTCGCAGAACACGCTGGCAGTGTTGGAGTGTACCTTGGTGTTGAAGCACTAAACCGATTCGAGTGCTACTTCCTGAACGCACACGCCGACGCGGCCGAATTTGCTCGAGAAGTGGACCACCCAGCCTGCGGCATGATGTACGACACCTTCCATAGCAACATTGAGGAAAAAGATATCGTCGGCACCTTGAATGACATCAAAGACAAGTTGATTCACATCCATATTAGTGAGAACGACCGCAGCACTCCCGGTGCAGGAAACGTCAACTGGGAGAAGAATTTCTCTGGAATCGGAAAGATTGACTACGACGGCTGGCTAGTTATCGAAGCATTCGGTCTTGCCTTACCAGAACTTGCTGCCGCCACGCGTATTTGGCGCCGCATGTACGACACCGAGCTTGGCTTGGCTGAACAAGGACTTGCTTTCATGAAACAGCAAGTCGCCAAACACTGCAACTAAGAATGCTGGCCGTTAACCAGCGCAATAACGGCGTCGCTCGTGCTCCCGGTAGCATGAGCACCTTTCTTGGTCTTGCCAATATCACTGAGCTCTCCATGCCATATCGACTTAAGATCTTCAGCCACATCTTGCTGTTTAGCTTACTGAATGCTGGGCTACAAGGCGACGAAACGCTGCCTGCACTCATCGATAATCAGGCACCACAGAACTTCGAACAAATGTGGGCTGGCTTTGACCCTCAAGCCGAACCACTTGAAAGCGAATTACTGCACCAGTGGAAAGAGGATAGCGTAACCCTTAGGATCGTTCGCTTTCGCATTGGTATTTTCAAAGGCAGGAAAGCAACTCTGGCAGCAGTCTACGGCTTTCCCGACTCTGCAAGTAAGACAAACAAGGTGCCTGGCCTCCTTCAGATCCACGGTGGCGGCCAGTATGCGGACTACAAAGCATGTTCAACCAACGCGAAGCGTGGCTATGCCACGCTCTCCA
Organism: Aureliella sp.; assembly: GCA_963691875.1. GTDB lineage: Bacteria > Planctomycetota > Planctomycetia > Pirellulales > Pirellulaceae > Aureliella. Next base: position 4,316,693 of record OY829846.1, on the reverse strand, counting down.
TAGCGTGGGCAGGTCGCATCAGTGCACCCGCGTATCGGGTGGGACCGGCGGAAGTCAAACTGTTCTGGGATGACAAAACGGATGCCCCGAATTACCGCAGAACAACAGACTGGGGTGCACTGGATGGCTACCACGCTCCTGGTCGTAATGCCGGGAATCAGTTTCCAAGTGCAGCCTCGGCGGAATGGACACTCGACTCCATCGAGTCGCCACGAAACAGCGGTTGGTTTCTCTGTGCTTTGGCTGCTCGCCGGGCTCTTACTTTTCTAGAAGAACAGCCCGAGGTCGATGCTTCTCGCCTTGGCGTCTACGGGCACTCCATGGGCGGAAAACTAACAGTGATGACGGCCGTAGATCCACGAGTCAAAGCTACTGCTCCGTCTTGTGGCGGCATCAGTGATCGCTACAGCCGTAGTGAGTTGTTTCGAGCTACCGTGGGAGATGACGTGAGTTTGGCCAAGGTGCATTGTCCCATTATGTTTCTTAGCCCTGCAAACGACTTCCATGGACGCATTGGCGATCTACCTCGCGCCATAGAAGAAATCGCAAGCGACGATTGGCGTGTGACTTGCTCGCCACACCACAATCACCAAGATACGCCCGAGCACGAAGTCGCGACACAGATCTGGATGGACCAGCATCTCAAAGGCAGTTTCAAAGTTCCGGAGACCCCGCAGACGACTCTGAAGCTAGATTCGGCAGATGGAGTTCCAGTTCTGCAAATCCGCCCCGATTATTCTCGCCCGATTGAATCGGTGGATGTTTACTACACACTCCAAGGCAAGGAAGCTGAGCAGCCGAGCGACATGCAAGATGTGATACATCGATTTTGGCACCAGAGTTCAGCTAGAGCTACCCATGAGAACTCGTCTGAATGGATCGCCCGATTGCCTCTTCCCCAGACCGATGCCCCACTGTGGGTGTACGCAAACGTACGCTACGAATTACTCAAACCGATTTCAGGTGCAGGATACTACTATGGCGCGTACACAGCGGACTCCTACGTAGTCTCTTCGCTTCTCCACAAGATACCGGCTGAGGAACTATTAGACTCGAAAGCCGAAGTGGCGTTGGCTGAAACCAAAACAATTGAAGACTTCGAAGGCGATTGGGAACAAGAGTGGTTTCACTATCGTGCAGGCGGATGGGCGCGAACCACGCACAAACTCAACAGCAAACTTTGGAAGGCTCCGAGTGAAGACGCCAAGCTGGTTTTGGAAGTAACATCCGCGCAGCCCAACAAGTTAGTTGTGCTTCTCGGCGATTTTGCAGCGGAAGTGGATTGCGCTGGCGAAAATGACACGCAGAGAATCACATTATCCACCTCCGACTTTAAAAATTTCTCAGGTGAGCCTATTCGTACTTGGGCTCAAGTACGACGTCTCAAACTCAGTCCTGCTGAGCACCTTCGCGCTCCTCGTGGCACGGACGCGAAACCGAGGAAAGTTGGCGGCAACTGGAAGGGCGTTGATCCTAAATTTCGCGCTTTATATTGGGCACGCTCATAGTGGAATTCTCCAGAATTTCTCCCCCAGGTACGCGCTAAGTTGCTTGCATTCCAGGTACCCGCTTGGGTCCAGTGGCATGCCGAGCTTTGCTCGAATTCGTAACCTTTTCTTTTGCCTAAAGTCTTAATGACTTCAGCTAGGTGAGGAAAGACACACGCTCCGATTGATCGTGCAATCGATGACTTTGGCAGCCGTTGTTCTGTGTGTAAGCTGTACGTAGCCAACCAAGCTGCTTGGCTAGCTTCACAGAATCTTTGGAGACAAGTATGTCGATTGTTGATCGCCGACACTTCCTCGCCCACGGCGCTGCCCTGAGCTCCCTGCCCTTTACTTCTAGCTTTTCTTTAGCCCAAGATTCAAACTCGCAAGTCACCGGCTCGAAGCGCACGGGAACGAGCAAGGAAGGCGCCGTAGCGACGGTGCACCCTATCGCAAGTCGCGCTGCCATCGAAGCCTTTCGTCAAGGAGGAAATGCGATTGATGCAGCTGCTGCGGCTTCCATCATGCTAACCGTCGTCGACGGGTTCAATTCGGGAATTGGCGGCGGCTGCCTTGCAATGATCCGGACCGCTGATGGCAAGATTCTGGCCTTAGATGGCCGGGAAAAAGCCCCCGCCCTGGCAAAACCGGAGATGTTCTATCGCAACGGCAAACCCGATCCCAAGTTATCTCAAGTTGGACCGCTTGCCGCAGGAGTCCCTGGGCTGCTGGCTGCTCTCGATCGGCTCACCTCCAGCCACGGCAAACTAACGTTGGCCAATGGCTTCGCGGGCGCAGCCGAAGTCGCCTCTCAAGGCTTTGTTCTCGACGAAAACTACGTGCGCCGCCTTCGTCTTGTTGCCAAGAGCCTCAAGCGGTTTCCGCCCTCGGCAAAGATCTTGCTCGATTCGGGCGGCTCACCTTGGCAGCCAGGGCACAAGCTAGTTCAGAAAGACTTAGGAAAGACACTCACTAACTTGGCCGATAAAGGTGTCGAGTGGTTTTACCAGGGTGAGTTTGCGGAAGTCACTGGTAGATTCTTAGCCGAACAAGGCGGCGTGATGCAGGCCTCCGACTTCGCAGAATACAACACAGTCCTTCGTGAACCTATCAACTCTAATTATCGAGGCAATCGAGTTTATGGATTCCCTCCACCGAGCTCCGGCGGAATTCATATTGCCCAGATGCTCGGCATGCTCTCTGGTTTCGACGTGAAGGAAACTTTCAACAAGTCCGCAGCAACGGGGCGACACTTGCTCCTGGAAGTGATGAAGCGGGCGATGGCAGATCGAGCATACTGGCTGGGTGACTCCGACTTTGCAAAAGTCCCACTTGGCTTGCTTGACCGAAGCTATCTTCGCGAACGAGCGGCGGGCATCAAGCTAGATCAAACCTCGAAGATTGACAGCCATGGCCAGCCGCCGCGGGCCGATATCGACCTCTTCGGCAAGGGCGGTCATACCACTCATTTGACCACAGCCGACGCTGAAGGTAACGTCGTCGCGATCACTCAAACCGTCAATACAACATTTGGAAACAAGATGATCGTTCCCGGTACAGGTGTTGTGCTGAACAATGAACTGGACGATTTCAGCATCGCTCCAGGTGTTCGAAATGCCTTCGGACTGCTGGGCTCAGAAGCCAACTTGATCGCGCCCGGAAAACGCCCTCTTTCTAGCATGAGCCCAACGATTGTACTCGATCACTCCGGCGCTCCAATTCTCTCATGTGGCGCCGCTGGCGGTCCCAAGATCATCACCACCGTACTACAGGTGCTAGTCCAAGTTCTAGATCTTGGGCAATCAATTGACGAAGCAATCTCTTCGGCTCGCGCACACCACCAATGGTCGCCTGATACAGCCGTCTGCGAGAATGCAATAAAGGACGAGGTTGTAGAGCAACTCGCACGATTTGGACACAATATTGCAAGAATCCGATCAGCCGCTGTTTCTCAAGGCCTTTCGATTCAAGATGGGATAATAGAAGCAGCCTCGGATCCGCGAGTACCTAGCTCAGTACAAGTCATTTAGTGCGAAACGACACGTCGTATCGCGAAGACAGCTGCGCGTGCTACGATGAGCGCAACGCTCGGCAAACTTCGGATCGTTCAACGTTCTTCTGCTAGTGCGCCGCAGCTCTAGCTTACACCCGGCGCGGGCTCAAGCGATGGTGAGCCATTCTCTGGCGAAGACATGGAAGAGTTTTGAGGTACAACCTCAACTGCGTCAGACGTTTGCCCCTTTAAATACACCAGATAAAGCGCTAAAACGACGAACATCGCAATCAACGCTGCATCCGGCTCAAACAGCCACCAACGCTTTGCTGGCTTGTAGAGAATGCACATGAGCCCGATTGCCGTCGTGATCAACACGCATGCGGCGGTGATAGCATGCGTCTCTGAGACGGTATCCAAGATGGATCCATCTGTAGCGAAGTCCAGCACTGCAAAGATAACCATGTTGAACGCGTTGCTACCAAAGATATTACCAATCGCCATGTCCACCGCACCCAATCGAACAGCAGCGATGGTAGCTACGGCTTCCGGTAGTGAAGTCACCGTAGCAACGAGAAGCGTTCCAATAAAAGTCTGCCCCAAGCCGGTGACAGCTGCGATCTCGTCGGCTCTTGACGCAACCATGGGGGCGACGACAAAAATAACGGCCGTTGCAGCAATGAAGCCCCCAAAGCTCAATAACAGCTTGCTAACGCTTTTCTCAACCTTCTCGTCGTCGTCTGACTCTCTATCCTCAGCACTCAGTCGCTCATCCAAGTAGATCAAGCGAGCACAAATACCGTAGACAATGATGACAGCCCAACTACAAGGACCGACAGCCCAAAACTGCCATGGATTGTCTAGCAGAATCCCGAGGAGAATCAGCCCCGTCAAAAGAGCCCCCACAGTCGCACTCAAAGCATGCTCTGCTGCGGAACGCGTGAGGATATGTCCCGGCTTGCGAGAAATTAGATCGACCAAAGCCAAAATCAACAAGTTGACTAGCGAGCTACCTAAAACACCGCCCGCCGTGAGATCTTCGCCGCCACCAGGCAGCTGAATCGCTGAGTAACCAACCGATAGCTCTGGCAGGCTTGTAGCGCCTGCTAGTAAGACAAGGCCTGTAACGGAACCGCCTAGGCCTGTCTGATCGGAAATCTCATCACCAAATTTCGCCAGCAACATCGCAGCCGCCACGATTACGGCTGAAAGAGCGACGAAAGTTACGTAGAGAGTTACCATGTGCTTACTAGGAAATGCAGATCTTGCGGGGGAGGACGTTATTCCGAGCTTTTGGAAATTTGCTTACCCCAAAGTCAACTCACTGGGAAATAGAGGACCTGACTCTAGCAAAAACACGCCTTTTTCGATAGCCGATGCCAAGACAGATACGCCTTGAAAGCCGCAAACGACCACCTAAAGCCGGCTTTGACTCTCTCTCGGCTAGAACATTCACCCGATAGGGCGCAAAGATCATAGAATTCATGGCATCTTGCTCTATACGGACGACCAAAGATCGTTCACGTCATACCTGCAGAGCCGTGCTGGAACTGGCCGCTTTGCTCTAGCGAACCTTGATGCCGAGGGGCACAAAAGAAGCCACTCCGGTTCAACTCAAACCAAACAATAGCTGCAATCCAGCGAAGCAACTTCCGATGTCATACGCATCTCGCTCCAGTTCTATTGCCTCACGATTTCGCCTCTTAGGCTTCGCCGTGCTTGGTTTAGCCTACTTCGCATTGCTCTTCATGCCAGGAATTACTGACCTTAACGAAAGTAAAGCATCGAAAATCACCGTCGGCTCAAAGGCTTTTACGGAATCAGTCATCCTGGGTGAGGTCTTGCGTCTCCAGTCGGACAATGTTGGTGTTCTTTGCAAGCACCGAAAAGAACTTAGTGGTACCCAAGTGCTCTGGAACGCTCTGAAGAAAGGCGAAATTGATGCTTACGTCGAATACAGCGGAACGATTCAGGAAGAGATCCTAAAGAACGAGGATGTCAACAGCTTGCAAAGCATGGCAGGGCGACTGCTACAAGATGGAATCACGATGTCAGCTCCGCTGGGATTCAACAATACCTACGCACTCGGCATGCGGAGCGAGCAAGCTGAAACGCTAGGCATCCAGTCTATTGCCGACCTTACGGAGCATAGCGACCTTCGCTTCGGTTTTTCCGATGAATTCGCCCAACGTCCCGATGGCTGGGAGGGACTCAAGAACCGCTACGGTCTCAACCCTACTTCGGTGCAAACACTCGATCACAGCCTTTCTTACCGAGGTGTATTTGAAGGCGCGATCGACGTCATCGACCTGTATTCCACGGACGCTGAAATCGCTGCGTACGACCTGCGCATTCTAGATGACCGCCGAGAATACTTTCCTCGATACGAAGCTGTCGTACTTTACCGGACCGAACTGAGGGAAAAACATCCCGCCGTCGTGGAAGCCTTCGAAAAACTCGCGGGCAAGATCAATGAAAACCAGATGACGGCAATGAACAAATCTGTGCGCATTGACAAAGCTTCAGAAGCCAAGGTTGCGCTGCAATTTCTAAAAGACAATGACAAGCCCGACACGGTCGACCGAAACAAAGAGAAATCCGTCTACCAAGAAGTCTTCATCCGCTCAATAGAACACCAGCGGCTCGTAGTGATTTCCCTTGCACTGGCAATCATCTTCGCGATACCACTTGGTATCGCTGCGTACAAAGCCCCAAGGCTTGGCGAAGCAATACTATCCTTCGTTGGCGTCATTCAAACCATCCCTTCTCTTGCGTTGATGGTATTTCTGATCACTCTTGCCAACATGGAGCTGGGCCCACAGCCTGCGATTGTTGCATTGTTCCTCTACAGCTTACTCCCCATTGTGCGTGGCACACACACTGGTCTAACAAGTATTGCACCGGGCATTCATGAGTCGGCGATGGCACTTGGGCTATCAGGCTGGGCAAAGCTTCGGCTGATAGAACTTCCTCTTGCATCGCAAGCGATTCTCTCTGGAATTAAGACCGCTGCAGTGATCAATGTTGGCACCGCCACCATCGGTGCCCTCATCGGTGCTGGTGGCTACGGACAGCCAATCCTCACAGGCATTCGACTTGACGACATGAGGCTAATTCTCCAAGGTGCTGTACCAGCGGCCGCCATGGCTCTCCTGGTTCAATGGGGATTTAGTTGTAGCGAACGTTTTTTCGTTCCAGCGGGGCTCAAGGCAAGCCCTGTAGAGAACCAGTGACGGCCTACACTGCTACTAGAACCAGAGATGATCCCCGGAGAGTAGCACCAGCAGCGGGCCGTAACAGCAACGCGCCACCGCTCTCGCCACAGCCTCAGCTGGATTTTGAATTTCGCTCAAGGTAGTATCTATGCGTTAGTGGAAATAACTGTCCTTGATCTGAAGAAATGCCGTGGTTAGTCATTTGAACTCAATCAATAACTGTCGAATTCTATTTTTCTTCTGTGCTACCCTTGGTTATCTTGTCGCCAATCTGGCCCAAGCTGCCGAACCGACCAGCTCAGCTCGCGCGAAGCCCATGAACTTCGTGGTGATCCTAGTCGATGACCTGGGCTATATGGATGTCGGTGCCAACAACCCGAACTGCTTTTACGAAACACCCAATGTCGATCGTTTGGCCGCCAGCGGAATGCGATTTACCGATGGCTATGCAGCGAATCCTGTGTGCTCACCGACACGTTACAGTTTGATGACCGGCAAGTATCCCTCGCGTGTCGACGCAACAAACTTCTTCAGCGGCAGACGCTCAGGCACCTATAATCCAGCACCACTAAGTAACAAGATGCCTCTCAGCGAGATCACGTTAGCACAGATGCTCAAGCAAAAAGGCTACTCAACCTTCTTTGCGGGCAAGTGGCATCTCGGACCGTCGGAAGAGTACTTCCCACAAAATCGTGGATTCGATGTCAACATCGGAGGTCACGTAAAGGGTGGACCCTACACGGGTAAGAAGTACTTTGCACCGTTCGAAAATCCACAGATGAAAGAAGAAAGCCCGGAGGGAGAGCACTTACCAGCAAGGCTCTCACGCGAAGCGGCGAGTTTCATCAAGGCACACAAAGATGAGCCCTTTTTGACCTACCTTTCTTTCTATTCTGTTCATACGCCCTTGATGGGCCGACCTGATTTGGTCGCAAAGTACCGCAAAAAGGCTGAGAAAGTCTTTGGAGAAGAATTTGCCGACGAAGAACAAATCTTTCCCAACGGCAAAGACCGAAAAGTCCGCATCCTTCAAAAACACGCAGTTTACGGTGCGATGGTCGAGGCCATGGATGCTGCTGTAGGAAACGTCTTGGATGCTATCGAAGAGGCTGGTGTCGCGGAACACACGATGGTGATCTTCACGTCGGACAACGGTGGCTTGTCGACCAGCGAAGGATCGCCTACGTGTAACTTGCCGTTGCGTGGCGGTAAGGGCTGGGTCTATGAAGGCGGTATCCGCGAGCCATGGATTGTGCGATATCCAGGTGTTGTAAAACCTGGCACCCAGTCCAACGAAATCATGTGTTCCATCGACCTCTACCCTACTGTCGCCAACGCCGCAGGAGTCGAACTGCAACACAACATCGATGGGATCGACCTTCTGCCTGCTCTGAAAGGGGGCAAGCTTCAACGTGACGCTCTATACTGGCACTATCCACACTACAGCAACCAAGGTGGAATCCCTGGCGGTGCCATTCGCTCAGGCAACTTCAAGCTATTTGAGCGCTATGAAGATGGGAGAGTCCACCTTTATGACCTGTCTCAAGACGTAAGCGAACAGAACGACTTGGCCAACCAGATGCCCGAGCGTGTTAAAGCCATGCGAACCAAACTCCACAAGTGGTACCAAGAAGTGGATGCCAAGTTCCTCCAGCCTAAAGACGGTAAGACTCCATGGAAGCCGTGAGTATCCGATGTGAGGCGACGTGTGGTTCCGGGGTTCTTATTTTGAGATGAGAAGACTTGCTTCGCGAAGAACTCGACAAAACGCAACCGCCCATATGTTTGTAGCAGAGCTCGGTGACTGGCGACGCTTTACCAATGCAGACCTGTGGTGTAATTCGGTGGTCTTGAACCGGGAGTACGCGAGAGTGACGATCGACGTAAGAAGTCGCGTCTAACAAAGCCGGTTCGCCTCTGCCGCGATGAATCATGATTCAGTTGGTGGCTCACCGAATGAAAAGCCACTACAGCTCGCTGGAGAAACGTATTCGAAGAATTGGCTGCTCAGATTGGCAACAAGAAGGCGACCTTTGCGATCGCACGCCGATCACTGTTAGTAATCTAGGCCATTTTACGCGATGGTCACACCTACCAGATCCCGGCTGCCTCCAAGGCAGCCTGATTGTTGCGTTTCCAGTACGGAACACCATACTACGTCAAGAGTCAAAGATAGAGGCCGAGATAGCAGATTGTTGGACGAAGGCCTTGGCCACGTGACCTTCGTTAGGCCGCCGAATGAACCGTCCCTGCGGGTACAACCTTACTGCAACAGGAGCATCGGCCATGACCAGCGAATAGAGGTTTTCGCGCGGATCACAAGTTCGAGGGCGTACATAATGTTAGTTCAACCAGATGCGTTGCAAGAAAATTACATAAAAGAGCTCCCTCCAACCTCACCAACAAAGTGTCTCCATTGGCCCATCGCTACGCCTGTATCGGACGTCGATCTCGCTGCGCGAAGTGCGGGGCGAGCGACCGGAACCGGCTCCGACGAAGCCCAATTAGCATCGCCACAAATACAAAGAACAACGATAGAAGCTTGACCAAGCTAATGCCATAGACGCTAAAGAGCGCAGCGCTGGTACCGCAACGTAAGGAGTGAATACGAGCTGCTCATGCCGTACTGGCGCCGAGATCGTTACGCCTACCAAGAATTGGAACGCTCAGGGATAATACCGCATACTCTCGTCGAACATGTCATTTGTGAGATTTCAATACCGTGAAGATTCGTCACACCTGCGCATTCATTCTTGCCGCCATTCTTCTTTGTGTTGCAACACTTGGATGCAAAGCTAAGGGTGCGCTGAAAACCAAAGACGCCACAAAACCCTCTGAAGATTACACCAACGAAGCACAGCAAGCACCATCTCAGCCTGCAATCAACGCCAACTGGTCTGAGGTCGACGACGCATCAGGAATCGACGCGGAAATAGACGCAATCATTCAGCCTTATCGCGAGAAGCTTCAAGCGGTCATGGACGAAGAGATTGGAATTGCCGACACAATAATCGACCGGGGACGGCCAGAGAGTCCACTGGGGAATTTGATTGCCGATTCGATCCTCAATTATTCGAAAGAGAATCTCGACCCAGAAACCAAAATCTCTTTGATGAACCGGGGTGGTATCCGCCTTCCGGAACTTCCTGCCGGCCCGATCACAGTCGCTGACATTTATCAACTAGTACCCTTTGACAATCGGATTGTGGTTTTGACACTGACCGGAAGCCAAATTGAATCGTTGATTCAATCACTTGCTGATAAACAAGGAGAGGTAATTTCGGGCGTGGTGTACGAACTCCAGAAAACCAACACGACCGATAAAAAAAACAGTTGGACCGCCACCAAGATTAAGATCGGTGGAAAATCTCTCGAACCAGAAGCTACCTATAAACTCGCGACTCTGGATTACCTCGCCGGGATTGGCGACGAATTTGCCGTCCTACAAGAAGCTTCGGAACGAAAAGACGGCAAGCTGTTCTTACGAGAAATCATGATCAAACGCATTCGTCAAATGAAGAATATTCCCTCCGTGCTCGATGGCCGAGTCAGTCTCGGGAAAGAATCAGGAGAATAACCGATGCTAAAACGACGACATTTCATTCAGTCGGTAGCCGCCACGGCTACCATCGGTGCCTCGACATCAGCGAGTGCTGTCACGGGCAAGCCTGAGTCCTTGGTGATTCTTCATACGAACGACACCCATTCCCACCTCGACCCACTCTCGAAGCTGTACTCGAGAAATGCAGGGCTTGGAGGCGCAGCACGCCGAGCCAAATTGATAAAAAAGATACGCCAAGAGAACAAGAACGTACTGTTGCTGGACAGCGGCGACATTCTGCAAGGAACACCCTATTACAATCTCTTTGCCGGTGAGGTCGAATTTAAAGTCATGTCGGCCATGGGCTACGATGTCGCTACTTTGGGCAATCACGAGTTTGACAATGGCGTTGCTGGCTTACTGAAACCCATGCCCCACGCTAAATTTGAGTTTGTGTGCGCCAACTACGAGATGGCTGGCTCGCCGCTGGCCAAGCACGTGAAGCCGTACACGACCCGGCAGTTCGGTGACTTCAAAGTCGGCATCTTCGGACTGGGCATCGATTTCGATGGTCTCGTCCTGTATTCTGCTCACAAAGGTATCTCCTATGAAGACCCGATCTTAGTGGCTCGCAATATTGTTGAAGGACTCCGCAATGATGGATGCCACCTGATCGTCTGTCTCTCGCACCTCGGACATCGCTACCGCCGTGACTCCGTTGGCGATATCAACCTGGCCGCCGAAGTCGCCGGGCTCGACGTTATCCTCGGAGGTCACACGCACACCTTTCTTGATGAACCCAAGATAGTGGAAGATCCAAAGAAGAATCCGACCATGATCCAACAAGTCGGCTGTTTTGGCGTGCGACTCGGCCGCATCGATGTTCAGTTCGATGCTAACAAGCAGTCCGCAACCAAGACGGCGGGACAATACACGCTGGGATCTCGGATTCAGTATTCGTGACACGAAGCGAAGTCACTTTCGTTCTTAGTCCCTCATTTATGCGGGATGTCTTGCACTCACATACGTGGTCCGGTAGCTAACGCTACTTTCGGCAACTACATCCTAGTTCGTCTCGGACTCTAACCTCGCCCTGAGGGCAGCACTTGCTTCGCTCTTCATTGCCTTGATCGTTTCAGAGTTCTTGCGTGGACCATCCGGATCCATGTGCGAAACTTCTGCGGCGAAATTAGCGTCATCTGTGCGAAAGCTATGCAGTGGTTGCCAAGGAATTCCGTTGACCTTCAGATTTCCCATTGGCGATCGAGCCCAGGCATAACGTACCCACCGTGGCTTCTCTACCAGCGGGCTAGAAACAACAATCTGCTTGTTCTGCAGGGTCTTGTCTTTTGTTTGCACCGGTACAGCATTCGCCATGTAGAAAACCCCAGAGTCGTCCGCGATGGAAAAGCCTTCTATCTCAGAGCCGAAATCATCGGGACGTACAGCCTTATCGAAGGTCAAAGTCAATTGGTCGCTTTCGATGGCAACCGAGACTAGCTGAGCTATATCCCAAACGATCTCTTCATTGTCATAAACACTCTTAAGTGCCCAACGCGCTGTTCGCAGTCCAAGCTCCTTCTTTTTCTTCGTGTGGAGCTGTGGAATCTTCTGGTCGTAGGCGGGGATAAAAGCAGTATGCTCTGGATCACCTACGTCTGCTAACCCCAGTCGCTGCGCCTCGCGAATGTACGCAGCAGTCGAAAGTCCAAGCTCCTCGAAGTTCTGACTTGTCTGCGCTCTCCCACCCGCACAAAGCCCAATGATTGCGACAGGCAGCGGTGCCTCGTCAAAATCTGGATCGTCAAAATCGTCGCGCCAGCCTTCAACCATGAGCTTCATCAGCATGCGGTAAAAACCTGGCTTGCAACTCGTGTTCAGCATCGCGTTGTTGAAACCTTGATGAAAAGCAACACCCTTGATTCGGAGGCCTTTGAAGACACCAAACATTCCGTTGTAGCATGAAGCTGCATCACTGGGACTTCGCCCGGGAACTGACCACGTGCGAATACTACCGTCGGGCTTCTTCGGCTCGCGACGATTGCTCTGCTTCCCTTTCACCTTGTCCGCAGCAACTTGAGCCTTCCACTTGTCGTGATTTTGTTGCCAACGATCCATCTGAGCTTGAAGAAAATCTTCCTCACTAAACTCTGCGTTCCGCTGATCCACCCATTTCAGATACTCGGTCGCCAGCGGATCCTCTGCAAACTTGTGGCGCGGCACCAAGCTCTCCAAGGAGGCACCGCCCCGCGCGTTATCGATAATGCCAATGGGAACTTGCAAACTTCGCTGAAGCCGAGAACCAAAGAAGTATCCGATGGCGCCCATCTCCAATGCTACCTCCGGCGTTACCATCTGCCAGTTCTTGTCCGCCGAGTTTCCATTGATGAACTCGTCGGCCAAGTCGGTCTCCTCATGTTCCGATTCCGCGCCCGCGTTGATTCGGATATGACGCATTAATGGAATGTGGGCCATTGAAGCTTCGAATTGGGCTTCATAAACAGCCTTCAACGCGAACGCCATATTGCTCTGCCCATTCATGACCCAGATATCGCCGATGAGGATGTTGGACATCTCAATCCTTTGGTCGCCACACTCCACCACCAAGGATTGGCCTGTCGTGTTGGCTGGCTGCGGATCGAAGGTGACGGACCAATTCCCATACGGATTTCCGTATGCAATCGCAGGAGACTCTTCTGCTAGGTCACCCAAGGTAACCCTTACCGAGTCCCCTGGCTTTGCGAAGCCCCAAATCCTGATGGGCTTATCACGCTGCAACACCATATTGCTGCGGAAGATCCCGTGGACCTTGAACGTCTCATCCGCCCATAACGCCGGCATTCCAAAGACGAGAAGCAATACCGCAGAAAGAAAATGCTTGCCAAGGCTGCTCATGGTTGAACCCTGAGGATGAGAAGAGGGGAATTTCGCCCAATGAGGAAACCAACTGTCAGACGGTCAGCTCATCAACTGATCGATGGGGCCAGTCTGAGGCAATTTTTTGCGCGACATTTCGGGATCGAGATCACCGTAGTGCTCGATAGGGTTCCCGTGAGCGTTAAGCAAAGTGGTGTACCAGTTGCCCAGCGTCTTGTGGCCGTCGGTTCCAAGATAAGGCAACCGAATGTAGCGACCGGCGCAATTCAGTTTGCAGTTGTCGCCAGCCATGATTAGGAAAGGCGACTCCTTGCCGACACCATGATGCGTCTCGCCATTCTCAGGAAAGTACATGATCATCGTATTGTCAAACATCGTGCCACCAGCCTCAGGAGTATGCTTGAGCTCCTTGACGATCGCCGCAATCTGATTCACGTGACTGATCCGAATCTGCTCCCGAGTCTTCCAGGCCGGCACTCCGCCAAAAGCCTCGTCATGTCCCAACGGATGGATCCCAACGCGATCTGTTTCGTTCCCAGGAAGTCCTGTGATGGGTGTACCGAGATCGTCGATCGTATAGGTCACCACGTTGGTCAGCCCTGACTTCAGCGCCGCGATGAGCACGTCCGTCATGGCAGCTTGCTTCTCAGGTGTGCTCGCCGTGGGACCACCGCCTGCATGTACAGGATCAATCTCGGGCAAAAAATCCACCAGCGAACCAGCCATCTTGATCAGCTTCGCGTTCCGGCGACGAATGGCATCGATTGAATCGACCTGCATCTCTTGTCGTCGCTTCTCGTGGCCCTTGATGCCGCTAAGCTGCATTCCTTCCTTGCTCTGCAGGAACGACAGCATGTCATTGTCCGAGTTGACCGCTTCGGGATTGAGCACGGATTTGAAAAGTTCATTGCGGGCTGTTTCTGGATCCGCGTAACAGTAGTTCCGTGTCTGCGGCGCTGGAGCCGAGTAGCCGTCCACGATTCCTGTACGGCCGCCAGCAAAAGAAAGCTCAACGTGGCCGAAAGGCGAAGGAAATAGCTTGGCGAGCTCAAAGTCGACCGTCGTCCGCTTGATGGCGCTCAGCGTATTTCGATTTGACTTGAAGCAGCCCATCACGGAGGAAAATGACCAGTGAATATTTTCGCTCATCTTTGCAGAAAGCCCCTGCAAGATGGTCATATGCTCTTTGTGCTCATCCAACCCACGCAACCATTTCGGCAGCTCATGCTTGTGCAAGTCAGCTTCCAACGCTTGCTTCTGCTCGTCCAGTGCCTTGTCGCTGTCAGAAAAATCTTGCAGAGCGATTTCAGCTGGACGAATTCCGCTCGACTTTCGAATGAAAACAAATCGTCTCGGCACTCCTGAGGAGCTCGAGGCGGCAAAGCATTGGTTGAAGGACGGTGCCAGTGCCATCGCGCCCAAGCCAAGTGTAGATGTCTTTAGAAATTCTTTGCGGTTGAGCACAATCAATCCTCGACAGCTTTTCGATAAATGAATGAATCAGAGGTCAACAGAGAAACGATCACTGCATCCAAGCTACCTTCACTCTCCAGGTAAGCTTGCTCGGCATCTATGAGAGTTCTTGAATCGGAGAGCGTCTCATTGCGTCCCATGAAATAACGGAACGCATGCCGAATGATCGATTGCCGCACTCGCTTCGATTTGCCCAGACGCTCGGCCAGCTCCATCGCATCACGAACCTCTCCGTCCAACAACGGACTACCGGTTCCCTCCAAGAATCCCTTCGAATTAACCGGGCGCGTTTCGAAAGTATCTCGCGTGTCCACAAGGTGGTCGCCACGTTGTTCAGGCCCCACCTGGATCAAGTTATCAGGATGTTCGAGCGGTTCTTCTAAACGGAAACGTCCGAAGTCATCGTAAATCTCAAAGGCGTAGCCCAATGGATTCATCTGCTGATGGCATTTCCAACAGTAGTCGGACTCCGTTGCACTCGCTAGTCGTTCCCGCAACGTCCTGTGATGGTCTTCGGGAATCTTAGCATCCACCGTAATTGGCACGTCAGGAATAGTTCCGGCCAGCAATTTCTCGCGCACCCATTTTCCTCGGATCACCGGGTCCGTTTCTGTATTCTGCGCATGAGCCATCAACCAGGCTGGATGCGTCAACAATCCCTTTCGATGAACGACTTTGGCAGGCTGGAGAGTTTCGTAGTCCCAGTTGTCTAGCGAGAAGTTGAAGAACTTGGCCACGTTATAACCACGCATGAAGTCGTTGCCGTAACCTCGATAGAGGTCGTAAGGCGCGGCCTCTTGCTGGCCTTTGTTCAATCGAGCAGTGATCGTCTTCATCGACTTTTTGAATAGCTGGATCGTGTTCCCCTGACGATTGCGTGCATCCAACTTGTCTGGATCCACACTGCGCATCTTGACTTCCTTCAAGAATTCGCGGTGATCGAGCAAATCTTCCTTCTCAAAGTTCTGCCAATCCAGATCCTTGAAGTGTGCATAGATACTTTTGATGCGATCCGAAGCCGCCTGCATGCGTTCATTGTCACCATCGTGGTAGACGTAAAACTCTTCCGTCGTCAGCAACTCTTCGAAGACGTTTACGTCCCGCTCTAGGATGTGCTCAACCAGTCGATCTGTCTCGTTCAGCAATCGTGCCGTTGCATTTCCAATACGATCGCCGCCAAAACGTTTTTCGTCCTTGAAGATTGTGATGTCTTTGGGATAGCCGAAAAACTCTCGCACAAATCGCAACTTACGAATCGCTGTGTCGGTTGTATTATCAGGATAGCTTTTGTCCTCCAGGATCGGATCGATCAAGTAAAAGACATCTCGCTTTGCCAGAATGCGTTTGACTTCACGAAGGTAGTCTTCTCGCGTGTTGAGCTTGCTGTTTTCTGCCGCAAGAACCAACTCTGCATCAGGACTCTGATCCGTGAGCGCATAGGCGATTGCATAAGCGGCATCTCGCGGCGAGAGCATGCGTCTTCCATATTGGTCAGGCGCGCCGCTGCCAAACTCCTGTCGATACACAAACTCGCTGGACAGCATCAGAGTTTGAATCAGCTTTTGAATCGCCTTCAGATTTCCAAGCTTGGTGATGTATCCTTTCGCAACAGCAAGATACTCGTCCGCTTCGTCGACATTCGGCGAACGCTCGAGGATCAGGAGACTTAGCTGATCGACGAGCTTCGCGATGAGTTCCTCTGAAGGCGGAACTGCCACGAGTCGCTTTTTTGCAAAATCCTTCTCCCACTTGGCTATGCACTTCTCGATGATCTGTGCGTATCGATCTCCCAGCTTGCGGTGCTGTCGAATACCAGCTTCGATCGCGGCCATTTCTTCCGGAGCCAATGGCTTGAACTCCAACAACTTGTACTTGCGGCGATTCTTTTCTAGCTGTTCTCGGATCTCGGGCATGTAGTCCCGCAGGATGGTCATCCTTCCTTGAATATCGCGCTCGTGGTCGCCAAAATAGAACCAAGATCGCTCGCAGTGCTCGCGAAACGCCTGGTTATCGAAGTCCTGATACTCTGGATCTATCAATGTCCGAAAAACCGTATTTTCGCCTTTCAGGTTTTTCAGCATATTCATCGCAACATGAGTTGGTGCTATCTTGTAAGTCTCTCCCTCCTCAAGCGATTTGACTTCCTTGAGCTTCACAGCGGCGAATTGAGGCAGCAGCGCAAGGTTCTCTTCTTCCCCGTAAACCTCGTCGCAGATCTTGGCGATAAAATCGTTCATTAGTTCGCGCCGAGCCGCGAGCTTGACATTCTGCTCTTCCTCCAAAGCCATGATTTCGCGGACCGCAGGCAGGTACTTTGGGTTTCGCTTCACCAAGTAGTCCGTGATGTACTCCGAAGCCTTTTGCGCATTGGTCAACATGCTCGAAAGATGACCGCCGCTGAGGTCGGTGTCGGCGTAATAGCGCACACCCGATCGAGTCGGTAGCAAGAATGGGTTGGTCAAGCTCAAGCTACGAAAGCGATGACTGCCGTAGACAGGCACGTTCTTTCCCTGTCGCCGCGCGTGTGTGTTGCCTTGTAAGATCCGCTGAAACTTCGCGTTAAAGATGTATTCGCTAATCAGCCAGCGGCGATCCCAGGTAAACCCCGGCGAGTCCAACTATTCGCCTGAGAAAAGTTTTTCGTGGTCTACATAGTTTCCGTACTCTGGTTTCTGCAATTTTTTCTCAAGCGACGATGCATTGTGCTTGGCGAGTTCGGTAGAAACCCAAGTTCGGAGTCGCTCATTCTCCGAAGCTGTTGGCTGTTCTTCTTCCTCGGGTGGCATTCGCTTCAAGAACAGTTGTTCTTGAGCGCGATTGAGTAAATCGAGTTGTGCGTTCAGATCGAGATCGAGAATCGTGTCGAGTCGCACATCGCCTTCTGGATCGTTCGTTCCATGACAGTGATTGCAGTTTTGCTTCAAGATTTCCTGGACGTCATTCGGCAGCATAACGGCGTCGCTAGCTTGAGTCTTTGAAACGACGCAGGACAGGCAGACGGCAAGTAGGAAGCGCAGCAGCATATGGCTTGTATGGAAAAGGCGAGCAGCTAAGGTGGGATCAGAGCGGGCTAGAGTCTACTTCTCTACCGCTACCATTGTATCAAGAATGAATGCACATCAACTTTATTGGCGCCGGTAGCCTCAGGTTTCAACTCGTGGTTGCTAAATCGTTAATCTACCCGTCCTGGACGCTGTCTCGCTCTGGCTCGCTGGTGAAAAACTTCTGCTGCGGCGGCGGGGGATCGGGGAATAAAGCATGTCCACGGACCCGGGCACACGCGTAGCAGGTCGTGGCCGACACTCCGCAAGCAGAGGGTCGTAGCGCAGCGCCGCTGCGCTCGTTATCGGCCTACAGGTTATAGGACTTCCATACGCTCTTCGTCAGCGCGGAAGCCGAGATTGCCATAGCGGTGATAATCAACGCAGAGACTTTGCTCGCAAACGTACCAAAGCAATTCCAGACGGCCTTCGGGACTGATCGGCCGATCGGCGACGTAGACAAATTGGTCGTCAGCAGCCTTGCGGACGTCAAACGGCACCGGGGAGCCTCCTGAATAACGAAGGCGATCGACTTGTTCCTCCTGAATTGCAGCAATCAGCTCCTCATCGCTCTCCTCTAAGAACTCGATGTCTGCTGCCCAGTCTTGAGTGAGCTTCTCAAGCACCTGCAGCCACTCGGCGTGTACTCCGGTTGGAGTGCTAACCGTCGCGCGACCGCCCACTGCAATCACTGCCGCTGAGCGAGCCAGGATACCAAGCAACGAATCGCTTTCAGTGACGCGGATGCGGAGGTGCGTCATTGGCTGGTAGCGTCGAATATTGTCTTGCCCCACCAACTTCAACGTATCGTGCGACAGGTGAATTTCCTCTGCAGCAAACGCATCGTAGCTAGAGATCGCATCTTGCAGTCGCAGCCAACCTTCCTGACCGAGCCACTCGCGAGCCTGCTGTGATGCTTCGGTCCGCATCGTCGCCAAGCGCTGCCAGAATGCCGACAAGGCAGCGTTCTCAGGTGCACTTGGCATTGCCTTCTCGTCAATCGGGGAATCATCGAGCGTCGCAAAGTCCATCAAAGGCACAACATAGTTGGGACCACCAGCCTTGATGCCCGGACCAAAGGCACTCTTGCCCATGCCGCCGAATGGCTGACGCAAAACGATTGCGCCCGTCGTGGGACGATTGACGTAGAGATTCCCTGCCTGCAGTCGAGAGGTCCAAATCTCTTGCTCGCGATCGTCGAGACTCTCGAAACCACTGGTCAAGCCAAAGCCTGTTTGGTGCACAAGATCGATCGCAGAGTTCAAATCACGATATGGCATCACACCGAGCACAGGGCCAAACAACTCAGTCAAGTGCGTGAAGCTACCGGGTGCGACATCCCACTTGAGTCCTGGTGAATACAAGCACGGATTGTCTTGCAAGTCGCGAGCCATCACCGCCCAGGATTCACCGGGCTCCAGCTCTTTCAAACCACGAGCCAAATCGCCCTGAGGCGGTCGAATGAGGGGTCCCATCTTGGTCTTGAGATCCCAGGCAGAACCGACCGTAAGACTCTGAATCGCGTCTTCCAGCGATCCCCTGAAGTCTTTGTCTTCGTAAACCTCTTGTTCGAGGATCAACAGACTCGTCGCACTGCACTTTTGCCCTGAATGAGAAAACGCAGAGTGCAACACGTTCTTGATCGCCAAGTCACGATCACTCAAGCTCGATACGATCGTCGCATTCTTTCCTCCCGTTTCGGCCAGCAAATGCAAATCTGGGCGCGAAGCCAAGATACGCTGGGCGGTCTCAGTGCCTCCAGTCAGAACGACAGTTTGCACACGCTCGTCCGCCAACAGGAACTCACCCGCAGCACGACCACTGCAAGCCACCAACTGCAGGGCTTCACGCGGCACGCCAGCATCCCAGAAACACTCGCAGAGAACACGAGCAGGCAAGACCGTGTCCGAGGCCGGCTTGAGAATGACTGTATTGCCTGCTGCCAGCGCTGCCGCGATCCCGCCGCAAGGAATTGCAATTGGAAAATTCCAAGGACTAACTACAATCACCGTGCCAACGGGCTTGGCTCCGAATCGTTGCTCTTGCTGCAACTCGAGTGCGGTCTTGGCATAGAACTCCACAAAGTCCACTGCCTCTGAAATCTCCGGATCACTTTCCGTTGCGATCTTCCCAGCATCCGCCATGGCAGCTCCCACAAGATCACCACGACGGCGACGGATCTCTTCTGCCACTTTTCGCAACAACTCGTAGCGTTCCTCCACGCCGCACTTTCGCCAACCACTTGAATCGGAAACGGCGCACTCAAGTGATGTCTTGATTTGCGATTCGCTTGCTTGAGCATACTTGGCAGCTACAACTCCAGGTCGGGATGGATCTGCCGACTCAAACGCAGCGCCCTCCCCAGCTTGGTCTTCGCCGTTGATCGCAAGCGGAATCTCAGTTGCAGCCGAGTCGCAACGCGGCTGCCAGGTGTCGACGATTTGCTGCGTCCAAACCGCATTCTGCTTCAGCGAGAAATCGGTATCTGGTTCATTTTCTAGCAACCGCCAGTCAGCTGGAGCGGGGGCAGCGAACCCTTCGGTACGTCGATCTTGTTTGCGACGCGGGCCAACTTGAACCATGCTCATTCGCCCGATCGAATCCAAGAAGAGATTCTCCATCTTCTGCCAGTCAGGACTGTCAACTTCGATCTTGAAGGCGTGGCGCAAGAAGTTATCAGGGCCCGTATTCTCGTCCATCCGACGCACGAGATAACCAATCGCATGAATGAAGTCTTTGCGTTGGCAGGCTGGCGCATAAAGAAGCAAGTTATCGACCATCTCGTGCAACGCTCGACGCTGGTGATTGGCCATGCCTTCGAGCATCTCGAACTGGATGTGCTCAATGACGTTCAGCTTTGCTGCCAACACTATAGAAAAGGCAACTTCGAATAGATTGTGGCTCGCAATACCGAGGCGGACAGCAGCCATGTTTTCAGGCTGCAAACCGTAGACCACCATTTGCTTGTAGTTTGCGTCGGTGTCGGGCTTCTCTTGATACGGAGCCTGCTGCCAACCGCGATGCGAGGCCTCGACACGTTCCATCTCCATGTTGGCGCCTTTGACGATGCGAATCGTCACGGGCGCACCACCATTCGCTACTCGCTTCTTGGCCCATTCGGTGATTTGCTGCTGCACAGGAAAACTGTCTGGAACGTAGGCTTGCAGCGCAATCCCAGCTCGCACTTGCTCCATGCCTTTGCGATCGAGCGTCTGCATGAAAACTTCGGAGGTCAACGACATGTCCCGATATTCTTCCATGTCCAAGTACACGAACTTGGCCACTTCCGAGCCGTCTTTTCGTTTGAAACGATGACGGTTGGCCGCGCGATAAAGCAGCTCGAGTCGATTCCCAACCGTACGAATCGTTTCTTCGCGGGCCAGAGTCGAGATCTGCGAGTAAAGCGTGGAGATCTTGGCCGACACGCACTCGATCTCGGGTAGCTGGAGCGCGTTGAGATACGATTCCAAACGACGCTGAGCCTCTTTCTCACCAAGAATTGCTTCCCCAAGAAAGTTAACGTTCATACGCACGCCTTCGCCGCGTCGCTCGAAAAGGTGCTTTTGCAGCATCTCTTTCTCAGCAGGCAAAATGACGTTCGCCGTTTCTTGCCGCATCTTTTCTTTTACGAGCGGAACAGCAACGCCAGGTAGATAACCACCAAAGGACTGGAAGCCGCGAAGCATGGTCCGCTCGATTGGACTGAAGAAGCGCGGAATACCTTGGACATCGAGAATGTGCACGAGCTGGTCTGCGGCTCGTGCAGCAGTTTCTGAACGAAAGGCTTGATCGGTCAGCTGCGTAAGGATCGCTTTGTCGCGCGGGTGCTGCACCATACGGTCCAGCTCGGCCTGCTGACGACGTTCGGCCGGAGTCTGCAACTCCTTGGCACGAGTCTGGATCTGACGCGCAAGAGCAACGCTAGCTTGAGCAACACTTTGCAGGTCACTCGCATCGCAAGATTCTAGCTGCGACGCAATCGAAGAAAGGTCCACGACTTAACTCTCATGTGTATCAACAAGTTCGGCACCTGGCGGCATTTCGCTAGTTTTTGCACCTGAGTTTCGGGGGTGGTAACCGGTGACATCGCTAAGCAGTCGCTCCAGGGTAACTTCTGCTGCCACTCTCGTTTTGGGTTGGTCTTCGTCGGGGGTATGAAGCTTCGCAACGATGGCGGTAATATTGTCCGCACCTCCTCGGAAGTTGGCAACCTCAATCAAGGAACGACAGCACTCCAGGGGTTCGATCTCGGTCTGTAACATATCCCGTATTTCTTCATCTTTGAGGTAGCGATATAGGCCATCGCTGCACAGCATGATCATGTCGTTCGGCTTCAGCGCGACACGGTGGACCTCGGCATTGACTTCGCTGGCACCGGCCCCGAGTGCGTTGTAGAGAACATTGCTCCAAGGCGACTTCTCCGCCTCGGCCTCTGTCATACCGCCCTTCTCCATCAGCCGATTGGAAACAGTGTGATCACGGGTGAGCTGTTTGATTTCATTGTTGCGTAACAGATAGCAGCGACTGTCGCCTGCATGGACAACATACATCCAGGGCCAGATAACGTAGGCCATGGTCAGCGTGGTTCCCATTCCAGCTGTACCCTTTTCTTCGCTGGATTCCTGCTCGATGGCTTCGTGAGCACGCTGGAGCATGCGTTTTAAGTCTTCGATGAAGCCCTGCTCGCGGTCCTCCAGATCGATATCCATCTGAAAGAACCAGTGCATGCTGTTTAGAAGCTGATTGATCAGCAGATCGATCGCGAGCGTACTTGCCCGATCGCCACCACGATGCCCACCCATCCCGTCGGCGACCATGAAGAGTTTGCCGTGAGACATGCCGTACAAGCGCGATTGCGCCTCAAGGTGAAGACTCGTCGACTGCACCAACATGGATTTATTCAAGTCCGCGATCAGGTACTGATCCTGGTTCGTGTCGCGCTTCTTTCCAATGTCGGTTCGGCCTGCACTACTGATCTTCGCAAACATGCGTCGCTTTCGAGGGTTTGAGAATCTGTGCCCTTATTGTTACGGAGTTTTGCACTTGGAAGAGCGTCGTGACGCCAAATCACGTCGAAACCGAGCAAAGATCATCCCGATGCCAAGCAGACCATCAGCTATTCTCTACCTAGGGTCGCAGCTGCCAAGGCACTAGCTTCGAGATGCCCGGATCTGCACGGGGATGCCGTAAGTCTCTTCGAAGAGATTTCCGCTTTGCCTCAAAGCCAGCTGCTCGAGCGAAATATCGTCAACACTATTTGCGGTGATAACGAGTTTCTTGCCGTCCATGCGGCTTTGAATGTCCGTAATCCGCTGACTTCTCGATTCATCCAAAGCAATCGCAATTCGCAGGACTGCGGCAAGCTTGGACACGGCGACGCGGTCCGTTCGATCTAAGTTTGAATAACCATCATGCTGAGGCTGCGGGCTGCTGCGACGATGATAGCGAGCCACCAAGGAAACCAGAAGACGATCCTTTCGGCTCAATCCAAAAAATTCGCTGTGACGAATTAAGTACATCGCGTGCTTATGATTGCTGCGAGTATTGATGTACAAGCCGATTTCGTGCAGCAAAGCAGCGAGATAGAGAATCAACTCCATTCGCGGTTCGAGCTTGTGTTCATCCTGCAAGTCAGAAAACAACTTGCGGCACAAGGTGGCAACATGCCTGGCGTGCTTTTCGTCAAAGTCATATCGCCGGCCGAGCGTGACGGCTGAGCGAATGATTTGACTGCGAAAGTTTGCCGTCCAGACGTCGCGAATCGCAAGGTCCTGCAACAGCCCATCGCGCAAGTTCGTGTTCGATATCGCGATCTCTTCTTGATCGAAAGCTCGAGCGAGTAAGACATAGCACAACAAAGCAGGACCAACTGTTTCCGCATCTTGAAAACTTGTACCGTAGCGCCCTACGACTTCTTCGTCAGTCAACTGGAGCATGTCTCGCGTGAAGTCATTTAAGCGATCCACGCTGAGGTGCGCTACTTGATCACCGTCCCAGGCTTCCATCAAGTTGTTCGCAGCAAAACGAACATCGCCGCCAAGTGCAACCATCTCAAGCGGTGACTCAGCACTGATATGCTCGCGGATCTGAGCCACGATGCGTAAAATCTGACTCTCTAACACGACTCGTTGCTTCTGCGTCGGTGCGTTGAGCTTCTCAAGCGATTCGAGCAGACGCAAGGAGCCTAAGCGATAAGTGTTCGAGAACAGCACGTTTCCTGACTGGACCACCAAAATCTCAGTGGAACCACCTCCCACTTCAACTACCACAGAGCGGCTTGCCGCCAGTTTGGGATCAGCCTGCAGCTGCGGCTGGATGCCCATGTACGTGATGCGATTGACTTCAGCTTCGTCCAGCGGCTCGACTTCGAGTCCGGTAGCGATGAAAACACGATCAATGAAGGCCAAGCGATTGGCGGCTTCTCGAACTGCACTGGTTCCAACGACACGAATTCTGTCGGGCTGGTCGATTCCGTACTCAGCCAACAAGTGCCGGTAGCTTCTTAAAACGCGAACCGACTGCTCAATGGATGACTTGCGAATCCGACGTGACGTAAAGGTATCCTTACCCAACGTGACTGCCTGGGAAAGACTCTCCAGTAAATGCACGTTCCCTGCGTCATCGATCTCAGCGATGGCCATTCGAATACTCATCGCACCTATATCAATTACGGCAACGGGCTCATTTGCCACTTGGTCGATACTGAGCGTGGATACTGCAGAAGACATTTTCGGATGGGGCGCGGGTGGAGTTTGGTACGATCGGCCAACCTAGTTCAATTGCTCATCGCGAAACGGCAATCTTAGAAGAGTTAGGTATCGCCTCTATTCTACGGTTCTCCTCCGCCGGGGCTACATCTGTCAGCAGCACCAATAATTCGACTAGCCTTCGCAGTTCGTCCTCCGGCATCCCGGTATAGCAAGGCAAGAAGACGATGGAATTTCTTAGCGATCGGGCCGCTGGGGTAGGATAATCCGGCAGTTCGAGCACCGAGAGCTGGCAGCGCGAGGTCACGTCAAAGCCTTCGTTTTCCAGATTATTCAGCAGGGTTTGCGAGCTCTCAATGAATGCGGGAAATACCCAGTAACGATGTTTCTCCGTACTTTGTCCCGCCACACTTGGCCGAATCCTCAGTCGAAGAGAAAGTAGCTCAGCCAGAAGCTTTCCGCGCTGATCGCGTTCTGGCTCAACGTCCAACCGACCAACAATCCGCCGCTCCAAGGTTTGAAGGAGTACCGTCGAGGGCTGCCGACGAATCGATCGAAAGAATCGATCTTGCTGTGAAGTGTTTCGAAAAAGTAAAACCAACCAAGCATCCCTTTGTTCCCGGGTTCCTGGAATCAGTCGCATTACCCATCGGTAAACAGCAGGCGAGGTAACGGCTTGGATACTGAAGTATTTCGCGACCCGAGCCGCGTATTGATAGTTATGCTGGCGTGGCAGTTGCTTGCCCGAGTCACACATTCGTTTCTGCACAGCTAGATCTTTGCAAACTGCTACACCGCCACCCAAGGCCGAAAAAGTTTTAATGGGACCAAAGCTAAAAAGCCGCAAATCGGCTCGTTCATCCCCCCGATACTCCCCATCGAAAACCTGCGCACAATCCTCCCACAGTTGTAAGCCATAGCTCTGGCAAAAGTCGACGATCGCTGCCATATTGCTTCGCGCTCCAAACAGATGGGCGAACAATACAGCTCTTGTCTTGGAAGAGATGCGTTCCCGCCCCTGAACCAAATCTATTTCAAGATTCGCAGGACAGATGTCTATCGGAACAGGCACCAAGCCGTGCTCTTCAAGAATGCGCCGCATTCCATCGATATTAATAGCCGATACAAGAACTTCACTTCCTTGAGACAACTTCAACGCGCTCAAGAAAAGGTCAAAACAACTTCGCTCAGAAAGGCCGACATATACAGGCTGTCCCCAAAACTCGCCAATTGACTCTTCGCATGCTTCACGACGCTTGCCACCCAGAAGACGCGGAATAACACGGAGCATGTCCCAACGAGAAATCTCAATGGGCTTGCGAGGCCAAAGCGGCTTGAGCCATGTGGATCTATCGGAACGGGAAGAAGATTTGGTCGAGCGGGAAACCATCAACGACCTCGGCGAGTTGATACGCAATCGATTGGGAGCGGATAATCCTTTCCAGATGCCACAACTCAAGATCCATTGCGCGGTGTGTCGAAATTCGCATCCATTGCCCAGCACTCACTCAGCAAAGCGTTTCAAATACTGCTTCAAGCTGTACTTTCTAGCCGTGCTTTCACTGGTCATGTAGCGTATTTTTCCAAAAATCGGCCGTTCCGGTCCCCACGCGCGATCGTACCTGCCAAGCACCCAGAAGATTCCGCTGTAAGAATTGGGATCGCGGCCGTCAAGCGCATATTTGTTGTTGAGCTCGATCATGATCTCGAGTGCTTCTGCAACGGATGGCGTCCAATGCAAGATCTTTTTGCCCCAGAGCATTCTCAGGTAATTGTGGATGCGACCTTCGCGAACGAGCTGGCGTTGCGCAGCGTTCCAGATCTCGTCATGAGTCTCTGAGTTTTCGAATTGCTCCAAGGAATAAACATACTCACGCTCATCCCCAGCGTGGTCTTCTATCGTCTTCTGAGTCCACTCTGGTAAAGATTCGAGCCGCTCGTAGTTCGGCTCGCGCCAACACATGTTGAAGCCAATTTCGCGCCAGGTACAAAGCTGGTCGATGAAGGCCTCGGCCTCTTCGCTGACGCCCCAAAATCCATTCATTTTACCATTCGGCTTCTGAAGCTTCTCCGGCGTCCAACCTTCGTGCTCCATGAGACGCAAGAAGACTTCTTGCGGAGCAATATGCCCAAAGTGCAAATGAGGAGAGAGTTCGCTGGAACCAACCTTATCCGGCACATTCCGATCTTCTCCGTAGCTGCCGATTCGGTTGTTCAGGAATTGCTCCAGCAGTTCCCCCGCCGTTGCGGCACCTCCTTCGACGACTCCCGATCCGACACCGTGGTCAATGGGAAGTTTCGCAAGCCCCTCTGGCGTGAGCAAAGAATCTAATTCTGCCCTAGGCCAGGACTTGAAGATCGACTCGAGCTTCAGCTGCAATTCTTTACATGGCCTTACTTGTTTACCGCGTTTCGAACCAAGTCGCTCTAGTGGAGCCTCCTCTGGCATGTCTTCCAAGTGCAGTGGAAGCTCCTTTTGCATCCAACGTCTATAAGAATGAGCCACCGTGAAAGTGCGTTCGGCATGTGCGAGCGGCATCAAGCAGTTCGAGTCTACTAATTCCAAGCGAGCCGGAAGCTTCTTTGCCACTGCTCGAATCATTCGCGGGTGGAAAAAACATGGAAAGTCATCGGTGACCATCACACAAGCCCGCTCGGCCAGCGAAGCCACAAGCCCAGAACCCTCGCCCAATTGCGACTCAACATAAGGATAGTAGAGAACCACTTGACTCTCGCAAGCCGCTTGATTGTCGCGCATACCCTCGATGATAAAGCGATGAAATCGATCACTGGCCCAACGATACCTGAGCCGAAGAGCCTCCAGAATCACAAGTGGCTTGCCGAGATGATTTGCGTAATCTATCGCGTACTGCAGCGCAAAGTTGTAACGCATCCGACGAAAAGCGGTCATCCAGTACACAACAATATCGCGATCCACGGAGACAGGCTGCTCGTTGGATGGTCGAATTCGTATTCTTGGAACTTCAGTTTCCATCTCTTCTCGCCTCTTTCATCTGAGCTCTCACACAGCTGCCTGTCTAAGCAAGAAGCGAGAAGTAGCTATACTTAATCGCTTCCCGAATCAACTAGACTGCGGCAGCACAAGTTTGTCGCTTGACGCTTCAACTGCAACGGATGAGCAAACGCAGAAGCCCCAGACGGCGCCCGAACTGGCCCTATCGCATCGCTTGGCTATCAATACTGAGTTGCGTTGCACTATATGTGTTTGTCCAAATACTGATCGGGGCATCTACGTTTGCGAAGTTCGGCGAGTTGGTCGATTGGCACTCCGCAGTTGTGTCCGCTTTGCTCGACGTAACGGTTGCTTGCTGGTTCTTCGCAGTCGGCGCGTCGATCGGAAGCTTTCTGAACGTGGTCGCATTTCGCTTGCCGCAGGGGCGAGGAATTGGAGGCAACTCGCAATGTCCCTACTGCTGTACGGCCATTTCGCGAAGCGACAATATCCCAATTCTGAGCTGGTTCAAGCTCCGTGGACGATGCCGCACTTGTCGCTTGCCCATTCCGGCAAGATACGTAGTCATCGAAATAGCAGTCGCAATCGTCTTTTCGGTCCTTTATTACTCTGAGTTCTATTCTGGCGGACGCAATCTTCCTGGAGTGGCTGGTCTACCCTTCGGAGCCAGCGCATTGGCACGTGTCACTGTCTCTACCGAGTTGGTGGTCAGAATGATCATCCACGCTTTTGCGCTCGGTGGACTGATCGCCGCTGCTCTCATTGCGGTGCGCAAACAAAAGGTACCATTAGGACTTTATCTCTGGTGCCTACTGGCAATTGTTGTCGCCGCGATCGTGATACCACAAAGCCAGATCATTCGTTGGCGCAAATTCCTTCCTGCAGGGGTCGATGTACGCCTGGATGCACTTGCGACTGTGCTTTGCGGTTGCGTCGCTGGCATCGCCATGGCTCGTTTACTGGCTCCTCTGCTCTACCCCGGATTTGACCGTAGCTTAATGAGCTCTGATCGAGAAACTTCCGGTGCACGTCAGTTCGTTGGCGCCCTGGCCGTAGCCGGAGCACTGACGGGATGGCAGTCGGTCATCCCACTAACCTTTGTCTTGTTGCTGTGTGCGATCATCGCTCTACGATGCTTGCGAAGATTTGCTGCAGTGGCTTGGATGGCAGATCTCACCGTTTGGGTCTGGCTTGGGCTTTTGGTATTCCGAGCGTTTTGGAAACCAATCTACTCGCTGCACATCTATCTACCAAACGTTGCTGCGCCCATTGTCACGTACACCCTAGGAGCTCTAGCCACCGCACCACTCGCCATCGTGTTTTGTCGGTACAGCCGAGCCCTAGCTCCAGAGCCCAACCAAGAACCGCAGCAAGACGAGGACGATGATGAGGATGAATTCGAAGCCGAAGAAGCCGACAGTTGACCTTCAACTTTCTGAGAAAGTCTGGACAAAAGATAGCTTCAAAGCAGCCCAAACAAGCCGTCACCTACGGTAGGGCGTTAAACAATCAATTGCAACACTTGAAACCTCAGCAGGAGCCCAAGCGCACTCATTCGTCTCTGCTTCGTGCTTGCTCTTTTTCTTCATCACCACCGATCTTAGCTACGATGGTCGTCACGCCAAAACCTATTGCGATCAGAGCCAGCGAGCCGACGACTTGAAGCAGACTCGGCCCGAAATATTTTACGGGCCAATCATCCTTTTCAATCTCACCAATGCTCTCGGCGGTGACAGCTTGGCCTTTGATCATGTCGCCGATCTGCGGTTTGATGCCGACTTGGAAAGGCCACAAGCCTGCGGCCGATCCAATCAACAATCCAAGCAAAGCTCCGAGAGTTGCCCTGGCGTGATTCTTCAATAGCCAGCCAAGCAAGTTGCCGACGAGCGCGATGCCAATTAGAACGCCTAGCCCAACTGGCAGAACGACAGAGAACGCGGGGCCCATAGCCGCCTGAATATCTGGTTCTTTGAGCGCCTCTTTGAAAGCATCGATAGACGCCAGAATCGGCACGTACTGGCCGAGCAAGAGCAGCAGATAACCGCCGGAAACCCCGGGCAAAATCATCGCGCTCGCACCTGCTAAACCAGCCACGAAGAACATCAATGTTCCCCCTGATGGATTGCCCACGATGTTCATCGCCTGAGCGATTGCAAGTGCCACCATCGCAGCGAAGGCAACCAGCGCTGAAACGACTAGGCCCGCCGACGCAGGTCGTGCCAACCTCCATACGATGGGGATTCCGCCCAAGGTCAGCCCTATGAACAAGCTATACATCACCCAACGATGATCCAGCACTAATTCCTTGAGCACGCCCGCCAGCAGCAAAATACTTAGAATGGCCGATATTCCCACCGAGGCGAGGACCACCAGCGAGGCGTAGCGAAACTTGAGACGCGTCACCTCAGCGACGGCTTGAACAAACTTGGGATAGACACCTGCGGCTAGCAGCATCGTGCCACCACTGATTCCAGGCACAAGATTCGCCAGACCCATCAAGACGCCGCCAAAAACGCTGCGCGTTACCAGCGGGCCCAAACTGCCGTCACTGAGCCCTTGCTGAGCATCTGTCGAGTACGGATTCTTCTCATTCACCTTGTTGGTCTTACTGTTACTAGATAAGCATTGTCGAAGCGATGGCGATCACGCCGACCGTAAAGCAATAGATCGAGAACCACCGAAGCTGGCACTTTTTGACGATCGCAATCATCCACTTACACGCGAAAAAACCAGTGATGAAAGCGGCAATAAATCCGACTAGCAGTAGTAGAGGCTGCGAGCTGCTAGTAGCAAACTCGTCAGATAAAATATCTTTACACATCTTGCCGAGAATCAGCGGAATGACCATCAGGAAAGAAAAACGCGCCGCTTCAGCGCGATCGATCCCAAGTAGTACAGAAGTTGATATCGTAGCACCGGAGCGTGATATGCCAGGCAGTATGGCGAAGGCCTGAGCCAGGCCTATCAGCAAAGCCTGGCCAAAGCCCACCTTTTTCTCCGATTGTTTCGCGCGTTCTGCCAATAGCAACAGCACACCGGTAAGCAGTAGCATCGATCCGACAAGCAGCATGTTGCCACTGAATAAACTTTCAAGAAAGTCGTCCATGGTCAGACCCACGATGACAGCAGGGATCATCGAAATCACAATCTTTACCGCGAACGACCAGTCGTCATTCCAGCTGAACCGAACTAGGCCTTGCAGGATGCTGAGGATATCCGCGCGAAATACGACAATCGTGCTGAGAGCCGTGGCCGCATGCAGCACGACCGTCATCAACATTGTCGCTTCTTGCGCTCCAAGCAAAACCTTGCCAATCTCAAGATGGCCACTGCTGCTGACTGGTAGGAATTCAGTGAGACCTTGGATAACCCCAAGTATTACTGCTTTGAGTAGTTCTGGATCCATGCTTGTGCGAAAGGAAGAGGAAGGAAAAGGAAGGAAAATCTTACAGCCAAGCCGAATAAGGCATCTGCTGCATGCGATTATTGGTTACAGACTGAACCTCGAAACCCAACCATCCGCTATTTCATCCTAGATTCTGCCAGCACGATGCAGGACGTAACGAGCAATGCGAAAAAGCAACTCGCTGTTCTTGTCGACGTAGCGGAGCTCTTCGTGCGGCACTGAATTGTCAGCATGTCCAAAGTTGCATAGTCAATCGCAGAACCTGACAGCGTGCTTGTATTATTATTGCTACTTTAAGTCGGCAACAACATACAACCGGCGTAGCCGACGACTTTGGAGCGATCGCCCGATACTTCCGCACTCGTCGCGTAGTCGAGTTCTTTGACTTCGAAGCCCTGCTGCATCTGCTTCAGCGTTTCCATCACAAAAGCAGCTGGGACCAAGCCGCACATGCTGATCTCATTGTCTTGGCAAGTGTCAATCAGCTTTTGGGGGTCACCGGTCGCCAACGCATCCAGCACCAATCGATCCCGACGGCGATTCTCAGCATCCGGTGCATAGTGATTCATGTCACTTGAGATCACGAGCAACGGCATTTCATTCTGGGTTTTCAGGAAGTCCGCAAACTGGCCAGCCGCTTCACTGATGTCGGCCCAGCTTCCGCCCTGAAGCGCCAACCCGATCACTTTACTCTTTGGTGCCAGCTGCTCCAGGATTGGCAACTGTACTTCAATGCCATGTTCTAATTGATGCGCGGCAGAATCCATCTCTAGCGCTGTCACGGCATCGGAAAGCTGCTGCGCTAGAAGTGCATCGCTTTGGATACTAGTCGTCGAAGAAAGCTGCCAAGACTCAAAAGGACAAACTGCCCAATTGACTCCATGCTCCGTGTGCTTCGGCGAGATAACAATCAGTGTACGCTCATCTAAGTTTTCAACGCTGTTCCACGTATTCGCGGCAATCTGCCCCGAATACTTGATGCCAGCGTGGGGAACCATAATGGCCGCAGGCGAATACTTCTCTGCAGGCTCTTCTTTGAGCAGTGTTCCCACCATCGCTCGCCGAGCCGCATCTTCTTTCGGATAGAACTTGCCGGCCACCGCAGGCGGACGCACACCGGAAGAACGCACAGCGACGGGTGCCGAAATGGCAATCACTTGTGGCATGGTGGACATCACTTGCATGCTGTGCAGAGCTGCGTCGCGGCTGTTGATTGGAAGAATCGTTCGTAACTTGTCGCGCAACTCCTCCGCCGACTGCTCAGGATTAAATGCCATGCCGCAGTGTCGACGATCAGAAATAACCAGTCCGCGCGCGTGAGTATCAATTCCTTCCAGATCGGCTTGAGGGCCAAAGCCGTGCATCGCAGGATCTATACCAATC
Organism: Aureliella sp.; assembly: GCA_963691875.1. Lineage (GTDB taxonomy): Bacteria > Planctomycetota > Planctomycetia > Pirellulales > Pirellulaceae > Aureliella. The sequence continues at coordinate 4,284,596 of OY829846.1, read as the reverse complement.
GAGATTCCGATCTGCATCTGGCCTGCGAACTGCTGCTGACGGAACATCATCGCCGCTTGCTGACACATCTGATACAAGGCATTCTGCATCGGTACACCAGGTCGATAAGAAACCTGCACCAAGTTACCTTGTCGTACATTCTTCCCGTCTTCTTCACCTGGCTTGCCATCTGTCGTCCACTGCAACGAGAGCACCAAGGCATTGACTGACGCGTCTGGAAGACCAGGAATGACATAACTTGGTGTTCCACCAGAGACTAAAGCCACGATGTTGTGGCCAGCCACCTTGGTGTATTCCGCCAACTGCTCCTGGGTCATTGGCATGTACAGGTTGGCAGGTGTTTCGTGCTCAAACAGTTCCTGAAACTCGCCACCTATGGGTAAGCCATCAAACGTAAAGACGCTCGTGTCTGGCTGCTCCCAAGCTCCAACAGACAAGCCTGCCTTGTTGCAGACACCTTGCATAAACTGAAAGGCGTCCCACTTGCGATCCACGGCTACCGACGGCAAGAGCAAACCGTTTCGGCCAGCTTGCTGGATCATCAATCCGTGTTTGCCGATTTCAACATGATCCTGTCGTGCCGCACCTTGTGCCTCGATTTTCTTGAATGGCCCAAGCAGCGTGACTTCAATGTCTAAATATGGAAGTTCGCTGCGCGAAATTGCGGCCATCCTCTTATCTTCCTTGGCCGTCTTTGCCGCCGCTGATGCAAGCGCGTGCCCTAGCGGCACGGGCTTGCCTAGCACACCGCAACAACCACGCAGGATCTCGCCGCGTTTGACCGTCACAAAAGCACCCATGACGACAGTGTCAGCCAAGTCGCCTAAGAATCCAGCCGGTTCAGTGGTATTCTGGTTGTAAACTGCAGCCGCCAACCAATGGGCCGCCGCCTTGCAGATCAACTGCTTCTGATCTTCCTTCAGCATGTCCATCTCTAGCAGCTGAAGCGGTGTCGGGGTTGGGACAGGAGTTGCAATAGGATTGGCTGGCTGAGACTCCGGTGCGTTACTCACAATGTCTTCCTTTTCGTGCGCTACAGTGATGGGAACAATTGGGCTGGGATTCGCAAAAGACTCAATGCGAATCGGCTGACGCGTCGCGCCCCAATCGCCACAAGATGCTTGATACCGCCCTGGAATCTGCGTTTGGCAAAACCGGCAAGTACCCTCAGCGGTCAAGTTATATTGCCCAAGTTCATATCGATCTCGCGCAATCAATAACTGCCCACAGTGATGACAGTTCGTGCTTTGCCTTTCCGCGTCTTGAACGTTTCCGACATAAGCATATTGGATTCCTGCCGAATACGCGATTTCTTGGGCAACAATCAATGTATCAGGACTCGTGCGCGGACGATCGAGCATTCGAAAGTCGGGATGAAAGGCCGTGAAGTGAACAGGCACTAAATCGCCCACCTTCCCCAGAACCCAGTCGCACATCTTGCGCAGTTCATCCGGATTATCATTTGCGTCAGGAATGATCAAGTTCGTGATCTCAACCCACACGTCCGTCTCGCGATGAAGAAACTCCAAAGTGTCTAGAACTGGCTCCAGGTGAGAATAGGTAATCTTATGGTAGAAGTCTTCGGTGAACGCCTTAAGATCGACATTCGCTGCATCCATAAACTCAAAGAACTCAGCTCGCGCCGGAGGTGAAATATAGCCCGCCGTCACCGCAACATTCTTGATGCCAAGCTGTCGGCAGGCTCGAGCAGTATCGATGGCGTACTCAGCCCAGATGATGGGGTCGTTGTAGGTGTAAGCCACGCTTCTACAGCCAGTTTGCTGTGCCGCTCTCGCCACGCTTTCCGGTTCTGCAACATTGCTGAGCCGCTGCGTTTCGCGTGACTTAGAGATATCCCAATTTTGGCAGAACTTGCACCCGAGATTACATCCAGCGGTACCAAAACTCAGTACCGGAGTGCCTGGCAAGAAGTGATTGAGTGGCTTCTTCTCTATTGGATCAATACAGAATCCTGTGCTCCGCCCGTAGGTCGACAAGGCAACTTGTCCGTTGCGATTCTCGCGGACAAAGCAAAATCCCTTGTCACCATCCTTTAGGCTACACTTTCGCGGACAAAGATGACATTCGATCCTTCCCTCGGCACCGGGCTCCCACCAACCGCCAGCCATCGCCCCATCTTCAAATCGATGCCGCTTGATTTCCGAGTACGATTCCATCCATCCTCCCTCCATCGTCTCTGCCTTGGCGAAGACGTTCCCATAGGCTTACCCACTCGCCGGTTACCTTTCACAGAATCCGCAAGAAACGTTTGGTCGCATCGCAGACATCAGAGCTCTCGAACTCAATCCTGTGCTATGTAAAGACGCTGTTGCCGTATTTGCTTTACTCGCAAATCGATAATTTGCTTTGGTGACCATGGCGCAGCTTTACTAGGGTTGAGAGTTGGACTGCGAATATCCAAATCAAAGTTCACCGTGTCACTCTTCCGAAGACAGTAGCGTGTAAATCGCAAAGCCGCGTTCCATAAGACCACGAATCTCATTGGACTTGCAGATTCGCCTAGGAATATAAAAGATGAAGATGTTGGCCCGAGCTTCGATGGAAACATCACGGAAATCGAAGAATTTCTTTCGCCGCTCCGGCGTAAAGAATTTACGTACTGCTGCTTCGTCCGCTCCGTGCAAAAGAAACGCATCAGAAAACGCCTTGTCGTCAACAAAGTCGATGTCCTTGAAGCCGAAGAAATCGCTGATCTTACTCAAGAAGCTTTCCGGGCTGATATTGAAGTGGGGCAACTGTAACGAACTGCTACTGAAAGCCATTACAACCGATTGGCGACGCGTTGTACTATTCTTTCCGCTGCCCGTCGTGTAGTTGTAGTCGAAGATGACAAGTCGCAATTCGCCTGAATCAGCAGTCACGGCATTCGTCGCTTTGCGAGCACGGCCTTTATTTGCAAGGTTGAATTGCTGGAATTGACTGGCATCCTGGGCAGGCAAAATTTCTTGATACTCCAGGCCTAGGTCTTCTGCGAATTTTGCCAAAGTCTCTCGTCGTTTTCTCGCTGCGACAATGGAACCGGCAACTACACCAAAACTGACTAGCGCAATAATGGTGAGCACAAACAGCAATGGCAGGAATTCCAGCATGGCTTTCGACTTTCACGACTTGGAGCAGAACAGACAAAAACGGAGCATTTCGACTCGATATCTTCAGCCTTTGGCTTATTCTTTCATGAAATCGGTCGGCCAAGCATGTGGGACAAGGCAAAGTTCTGCGATCTCTGACAGACCAGAATGGCAGTGAAGAACGAAGTCGAAAATCCATTGAATCCGAAGAACAAAGAGTCGCTAGTTTATCACCTTGGCGATCAGCACGAGGGCCTGACCCTGGCAGCGGCACTCAAAGAATTGGCCAAGGATGCATCATGGGGGCAAGTCAAGAAATGGATTAGCCGCCGGCAGATTCAAGTCAACGGAAATTTATGCCTTGACGAGGCGCGTAGATTGACGGCCAAAGACGTCATTAAGTGGTTCGCCCAACCGCAAAGCAAACCCGTTGAAGTTCGCGACATCCGGATCGAGCACCTCGACGAACAGCTACTGGTGGTTGCCAAGCCAGCTGGCGTGACCAGTGTTCGGCACTTCAATGAACGCCGCATTTCAACACGCCGTCGACAGCTGCAACCTACGCTGGAGGAACTACTGCCGCCAGTACTAGCCAAGATGCAACGACTGCGCTGGCCACCACTCCCACCCGTAGGCATGAATCGTGGTCGACACCAAACGAATCAGGCTCGGAATCGCAAGAAGCCAAGCCACATCCAGAACTCGAAGAAGCTCCCACCCGAGCTTCAAGTTTTTCCAGTCCACCGACTTGATCGCGAGACCAGTGGTCTGATGCTCTTTGCACGGACTCGGGCTGCAGAGCAAAAGCTCGTAAGCATGTTTCGGCGGCATACAATTCGCCGTCAGTACCAAGCCTTCTGCAGTGGCCAGGTCGATCCGCAAACGATTACCAGCATGCTCATCCGCGATAGAGGCGACGGAGTCCGTGGCACATTGCCTAAAGGCGCAAGTCAGGAAGAGCAAGATGCTGCATTAGAAGCAATCACTCATATCCTCCATTCCGAGCCCATCGCAGGTAGCCGCTATTCCAAGTTGACTTGCAAGCTTGAGACGGGCAGAACACATCAGATTCGAATTCATTTATCGGAGCTTGGACATCCCATTTGCGGCGACAAGATCTATCACAAGCTAGCTGACGGCAAGATTCTCCCGGACGACAGCCATGCCCCTCGCCACGCCTTGCACTCGCACCTTCTTGAGTTCACGCATCCATTCTCAGGCGAACACCTCAACTTCAAAATGCCTCTCCCCACAGACCTTGCCCGCTGGCTCAAGAGCCTGAAAAACGGAAGCTAACTCGTTCTTAGGTAGCTCTTCTTGGGGCACAACATGCAAGCGGCTGAAGGTGGAATACACTGACAATTCAATGCAATACGGCAAATCCAACCTGTGTTCATTCCGTCTTTCATCTGCAGCCAATGAACCTGCACATGGGGAGCGGTGCGCACGAAAAAACGCAACTGTTCTAAGCTGCGTTTTGGGGATGTTTCTGATTCGGCTGAACGTGCGACTTACTTCTCGTCTTCCTTCTTGACCTTCTTCTTCTTCTTCAAGCTAACCTTGACGACGCGAGTCTTAGGAATGCCGAGAACGGATTCGCCTTCATTCCAGCGATCCAACTCACGGAGCCGCTTGAGGCGTTCTACGCGGGTCAAAACGTTGCGATTCTTAATCTTGCCGCCGGATACTCTGAGGCTCTTGTCGAGCGTCATGTCACTGTCTCCAAGTATTCTTATTCCCCATCGCGGGGGATTCTCGTTCTCTGGATCTCAGAGTTTATCGGCCAATCTTGTTTTCCACAACGGCTAATTTGCCTCGGAAAATGCAGGAAAATCCAAGCCAGAAACAGTTTTAGGGCTTCATTGGCAGATTCCCTATCGGCTTAGAAGTCATTCCAACCGCGCCGAATTCCGCCTTCCCAAAACCACCTTGATATGCCCTGCTCACCATGTAGCGAGGCAAGCGATCACGGAAAAACTCTACGTCGGGACGCTGAATCTGATCTACGACTGACTTAATGGTTACTCCAGGCCCCAGACGGACTGGGGTTAAGATCAAGGCTCGCAGCTAGGCAAACGCGGCCCTTCTTCAGTTAGCGCCTTTGACGCTGGCTGCCGGTCCTTCAGTTCGCAAAATCGCCTTGACGCAGAATGGGCCCAATGCTCTTCCTTCTACTAGACGCATCCCGACGGTGATACGGAGCAAAAGGCTTTGTCTCAAAAGTCTGATTTTCGTAGCGGAACTCGTCAAGAGTTTCGGTTTTCGCTGTGCATCGAAAGTCTTGACGACTTCCGCTACCGTTTTGAGACAAAGCCTAGAACAACAGATCGCGACCGTTAACGAGTTCCATCCCGCTTACGCGACTCGTGCAGGATCAAGGCTTCAACGGCAAGTTTTCCATTGGCTTGGCCGTCAAACCAACTTTGCTGTACACCGAAGTTCCAAAACCACCCTTGTAGCGAGGGTTTAGAATTCGGCCAGGCAGTTTGACGCGATTGAAGAAACCGGGATCAGCCCGTTCAGTCTGAGAAACTTTGCTCTGAATCGACTCGCCGTCACGGACCCACATGAAAGAGGGAGCTCCACCACTCGAGCTGCCAGAAGACCAGATTCGGGTTTGGCCCTCGGTCACGGAAAGATTGGAGTAGTAAGGCGTAACGGTGCGGGTTTCCGTCTGGCCAGAACCTTGGCGTTCATAGGTGATCGTCTGTGACTTGGAACGTCCCATTTCGGCGCGAAGCGTGAACTGACCATTCGGCTGAACAGTCCAGCCTGCCGCCTCTGCGGCTCGCATCAAAGCATTGCGTACTTGTTGGTTGTAGTTCCCACAGCTCGTTTCAATGCGAACCGTAGATCCAGGTCCGAGCGTCCAAAGTTTCTCCTCGTCGATTCGCTCTACCGTGTCGCTGACTCCCTTGCCCGGCAACTCGACGGCTCCAATCACAAACGCACCACCAGAACCGCCTTCTCGCAATGTGACGCCGTAACATAATCGTCCACCGGCAATTTTACTCACTTCGTTGAAGCCACTTCTCGAGACCTCTCCAAACGCGGCCGAGTAAGTCCAGATTGGTAGCTCTCGATCCAGGTCAAAAAGCGTCTTCCCGTCCACGAGCAAAGTCCTGTCATCCACCTAAGCAAGGCGCTGACCAAAAGGTGAGCCCACGGCACTAGCCACGTAACTTTCCGGCGGATCAGCCGTTCCTAGCTTCCAGATCAGCAGTTGATTCTTGTTGAGCACCGCGAGCTTCTCACCTTTTGCGTCAAAGGCCACACCGGAAGCTCGATCCGTACCGACAGGCAAGCTGGCAAGTGTTTCTCCATCAGCGGCTGAGAGAATCCGCACACCCTTGTCCTCGGGTAAAGCCAAATAGCGCTTGCCGGGACTGATCACGGGAGGTGCGTCGAAGAACGATTCTTGTTTTACTTCGTATACAGCCGTTCGCTGCACGAAATCCCAAACGATGTATTGCGAGTCACCCCACCGATGAATGACTCTGTTTTCACCTACAAATTCTGCGAAGGGCTTGCGTGAGAATACGTCTTTGTGGCTGATCCAGCGAACGATTGGTGTCGCCTTATCTGTCTTCGGACTCGCAGTCCAGACGGCAAGTGTCCACTCGCGTCCCTCCTTTCCGACGGTCAACACTCTTTGAGAAGCAGCATCCACGGCCATCAGCAACTCGCCGTGCGCCAAGGATTGTATTTTGCGAATTTTTCCGTCTGCCAGAGTGGCCCAAACCAAGCGAGCTGGAAACTCATCCTGGTCGAAATTGTCTGAGCCTGCGGCAGCAGCCATCCAACCTGATTCCGTTCCGATCGGGTAAACCGAATTCAAACTATCCCAAAACCTAAGCTTCGGGAATGCAGCGCCGCCATCTGGAAAATTCATCACGTTCCGTGGCGGATCCGGACTGACCTCAGCCAAGTTTACTGCCGGATTCCAGGAGGTAACGCGACCGAAACTTAGCTTCTGAAACTGCTCCAGTGGAGGCGGAGGCGTGATCTTCATCGGCGCACTGTCGACGATTCGCTTGAGCCGAGTCTTGTCGGCATCGGAAAGTTTGTCGACGGCAACTGTGATCTCGGTGTTCTTCTCCAAGTTGTAGAGCGTGACCGTTCGCTTATCACGATCAAAATCCATTACCGCCGCTTTAACCGAAAAAGAACCACTCTGGTCCTTCCAGTTGTAAACGGGCGACATCGCGTTCGCCTGCCAAGGATATCGCGCCTCGTTCAGCGGGAACTTCTTCTGGTAAAGCCGGTTAACCCATTCATACTCCACGGCAATCTGAGTCTTCGACGCTTCGAGCACTCGAGCGGGTCGCCAGTCGCCGAGGTAGTAGATCTCAACTTCTTCCCCTGCCTTGGGCCGGAGCTTGATCCCCGGCGGAATACCTTGTTTCTTCGTTTGACCCACAGCTAGGATTGGCGTGAGCGCGAAAAGAAACAGGATGAGCAACTAAAACGCAGGTTTGATAGAGACGATTTTTCGCATGGTCTTCGGATTGATCAGAAAAAGTGGCGCCCAGCAAAATGACAGACCATCATAGCCCAGAAGCGGTAGGGATTTTACTCAAAGATGTCAAAGTACACGGCCACTCATTCTTCGGATTTGCGCATTTTGGAATCCCGAAGCGTTAGTGCTACAACCTGAAAGTAAGGTTTCAGATGCGCGGGAGTTTACCGCTTCCGCCCGAAACCTGTACTCGTAGCCTCGATTCAGGTCGCTGGCGTTTCCCAAGATCTGTCAGTGTTTAACTGCGTCCATACGCACGCAAGCCCAGTGCTGCTGTTTGAAGCCACCGAGATCACTGAGTTCACAGAGGGATCTCATGCAACTACACTTCGTTTGGTTTTCTCCGTGCCCTCTGTGGCAAACAACCACGCTGAATAGGACGATTTGTAGCGCAGAACCACTCGGCACGTTTGGTACAGGACTTTCAATTCACTGCACTAGCGTAGGAAAAGCCTGATCCCTCGCTGACGCTCTGACGCTTCGGGTTACCAAGAGATCGTTGTGAGCAAAGTGAACAGCCGACTTTCTCGTGCAACTACTTCTTCGATTTCGGAATGTCCCACAACCAAGATTCCGTTTCAATCGTAAGGTCCTCAGTCGGTCGTATTTCTGGCGTCTCACTATGGTTGCGAGTACTAAATCCCCAAAGATGCGCTCCTTCGTCATCGACTTCATAGCCGTAAGGTTTTCCACCAATCGGTTGCAGCTCAGCTGGATTCCAATCGACACCTGCATCAAGTGCTTGTAATTGCTCTAGATCTTTCGGGAACTCACCTTTTCGGCTCTCGTGTAACTTGACTCCGATTGCCAGTGCCGCAATCTGGTGATTCATAGCTTCGCGAATCCAGGCTTCAGCCGCAGCCGCGGTTGCGGGAGCAAGCATACTAGTGAGCAAGTTTTCAAACATTGCTAGAGATCCGCCATTGATCGAATTGGATATCCTATCCTCCTGACGAATCATCTCGTCGCGAAAGGCATCCAAGTCACCTAGCTCGACGTTGACCAAAGCCTCGTTGATCTCCATGTAGAGTTGCTTGTCTTTGCCGCGGAACGGTAGCCAACCAACATCCGCAGTTGCTCCAGAACTCTTCCCTTCGGCTATCGGCAAGTACACGCATCGCTCTCCATGATGAGCAACGTACCACGTGGGTGAAAGCTTTGCACCCTGAAGCATCAAAGGGAGCAACTCCGCCATGTCTTGCTCGATCAATACGTCTTGCTCTAGCGCACGATGCAACAAATCGACACTCAGCATTCGGAGTGCAATCCGAACGAGCTGTGACACAAGCATTGGCTCACCTTCCAACGTTCGCGAGCAACCAACCAGCGTCTGAATGCTTCGCTTTGTACTCTCGGAGTCTCGATCGTAGACGGCAACTTGTCCCTGAATCACGATAATCCGCGCCAGTTGCCGCATTTGCTGAGCATGCTTGAGCAAGGTCTCAATTCCATTGAATTGAACCTGAAAGCGGACTGGCTTTGCATCGGGCTTCAGCTGTCTCAATGCTGCCACTTCGGTTCTGGAACGCAACTCGCTAGTCAACGCGAGGAAATCTCTCACTTTTTGCTGATCCCACGTCAGCTCGCCTTCTGCACCGTAGTCAGCATCCGTTTCACCGGTTTCAGCGCTGGCCTCTGCGTTTCCTTCGTCCTTACTTGTTGGCTTCAGAGCAGGATCATCTTCTGGCGAAACAGGGATCTCTCCACCGTCTGCTCCAACTACGGCAACTCCCTTACAGGCCGCATTGATTTCATCACTGTTGCTGCCCTGACACAATTCCATCCATTGCTTAGCATATTCTTCGCTGGCAAGTTTGTCGTAGTACTTGGAAAGGGTGTCATCGTCTACTGGAAGCCCTTTGGCAACTAGATCTGCCTTCATTTGATCAACTTTTGAATTGGCTCCGCTGTCACGTACCGTAACGAACAAAACCGATCCGCCGATCAACAGCATTGGAAATCCAACTAAGCCGATTAGTCCGTAAAACAAACAGCCTCTGGAGGATCGTTGTGCGACTTGCTTCTGCTTCATGGCGGACAACTGTGACTTGAATGAAAACGGAATCGGCATGGCAACAAACAATTCATCTGCCAAGCGGTATCTAATGGCCTGCGCCGCGTAAACTCAGGTGATAGTTGGAGTGGCACAAGTTATCTAGATTTCTGTCACAATGTTGCTGTCTAATCAAAAAAACTCGATGACTTGCCCTGCACCCTGCCAAGCTCCTTAAAGGCCCTTCTCTTCATGAAAACACTTTCACTTTCTCCCTCCGTTCGTTTCGGCTTACTCTCAGTTTTGACTTGCTGTTTTTCCTTCTTGGCACGAGCGGATGAAAGTCAGTACAAACTAGGCCCCGATTCGATGGTTAAGGCAGACGTCCCTAGGGGCAAAGTCACTGAACACGAGTGGGGTAGCAAAGTTTTCGAAGACACGGTGAGGCGTTATTCGGTTTATGTGCCCGCTCAGTACGATGGCTCGAAACCGGCGGCGGTCATGGTTTTTCAAGATGGACATGCCTATGTGAATCCACAAGGACAATTTCGCGCGACCACTGTCATGGACAACTTGATTCACGAGGGTGCAATGCCGGTCACGATCGGTATCTTTATCGACCCTGGGCACAAGCACAAAGAACTGCCAGAGCAACGCGGCTGGCGACCTACGCCAAACAACCGCAGTTTTGAGTACGATACGCTTTCAGATCAGTACGCTCGGTTTTTGATCCAAGAGATTCTGCCGGAAGTCGGAAAGAAGTACAAGTTGACCGATGATCCCGAGATGCGGGCCATTTGCGGCATCAGCTCCGGCGGAATCTGTGCGTGGACATCTGCCTGGGAACGTCCCGACTACTTCCGCAAAGTCCTCAGTCATGTTGGCAGTTTTGTCAACATTCGCGGTGGTAATCACTGCGAAGCATTGATTCGTAAGGCGGAAAAGAAGCCGATTCGCGTTTTCTTGCAGGATGGATCGGGCGACCTCGACAACCAGCACGGCAATTGGCCACTGGCGAATCAAGAAATGGCTGCGTCACTGAAGTTTAAAGGCTACGACTACAAGTTTGTTTACGGCGAAGGAGGCCATAACGGCATTCACGGCGGCGCCATACTTCCCGAGTCCCTCCGTTGGCTCTGGCGCAAAGGGGAGTGAAGCACTGGAGTGCGCGACCTGCTCGTTTTCAGGCTTTAGCCGCCCCTCTGCAAGTAACACGATAAAGCGATCAACTTCGTAGAACATCGCAACACCGTCCTCGTATCGTTCTTGGTAGCCCCAGACTTTAGATCATCTAGAGCCTGGAAGCCTGCGGTTATTGCCGAACGGTTCATCCAAAATCACTCCGGATAGTCACCAACGTACACGGCCTTCACTTGGGTGTAGTCAAAGAAAGTCTCTTCGCAATTCACTCCACCGCCAGGACCACCTGAGATACCCTGTCCGCCATAAGGAAGGCCATATGCGATCGAGTTGTGGCAGTTGACTTGGCAGGTTCCGTCTCGGAACTGTTTCGCGATCTGCACTCCCCGTTCGGTATCCCTGGTCCATACGCTCGCCCCCAAACCGTAAGGCGAACTGTTTGCCAGTGCAACAGCCTGCTCTTCAGAGCTCACAGGGCAAATAGTCGCATAGGTATGGAAGACTTCGAGCGGATTGCAGTCTACGCCAGGCTCAGTTCGGAACAAAGCTGGCTTGAGGTAGTAACCGGTTCGATCGGCCACTTCGGCAACACCACCAGGCAAGACTGCTTGACCACCACGCGCTAAAGTTTCTTGCTGAGCGCGTTGAATGCGGCTGTACTGAGTGGAGTTCACCACCGCGCCAAGCTGCGTACCCGCGTCGGCCTGGTAGCCAATCTGCAAGTTCTCAAAGAAGTCGCGTTGCGCATCCGCGAAATCATCCGCGATTTTCTGGTCCACAAAAATTCGGTGCACGGTGCAGCAAGTTTGACCGAAGTGCTGATTCGTGTAGCGTCCGATCTGGCGAGCAACGACTCCTGGGTCTGCGTCGCCCAAAACGATCGCGGCTCCATTGCCACCCATCTCTCGTTTCATACGAGTGCCGTGAGCGTCGCAGGTGCGCATGATCGCTTGCCCCACGCCGGGCGAACCTGTGAATGAAATGTAGCGAACACCTGGGTGCTCGGCGATAAACTGACCGGTAATTTCCCCACGGCCCGGCAAGACGTTGAACACGCCGGGTGGAAAACCGGCTTCTTCGGCTAGCTTGCCGGTGTAAAGTGCCGACAGCGGAGTGTCTTCAGCAGGTTTTAGCAAAACGCAGTTCCCGGCCAGAAGTGCTGGGAAGATGAACCAACTATTGAGTACGACTGGATAATTCCACGGAATGATTCCAGCGACCACGCCCCAAGGTTCGCGATAGGTAAAACCCTTCATGCCTGCTGCAACTTGCATGGCTGGGCCTTCACCCATCTCGGCTTTCTTGGCTACATCGCAGAAGTACTCGGCGCAAGCGCGAATTTGCGTAAAGTCACCTTCGGCTAGTTCGGAGACTTTGCCACCATCAAAGATCTCGCATGCCAGGAAGACATCACGGTCTCGCTCACAGAGCTCAACCAACTTCATCACCAGTTTGCAACGCTCCTCGACGCTTGTCTTACCCCAGCTGGTGAAAGCAGCCTGCGCTTCGTCCACAGCTAGTCCTACTTCGGCTTGCCCCATCTCGCAGACGCTCGCCAAGACTTCCAGTGAACCTGGATCAGTCGTGTCGTAAGTGACATTCATGGAACCCATCACGTCACGACCACCAATAATGCCAGCTAAGGGGCGCCCGTTGTTCTCGCAGAAATCTAAGAACTTCTCGGGCTTTTCAAATTGTCTTGCGGTGAAGGGCTGAATTTGCGGCGCAACGGTAACCATGGTTGTGCTCCTGGGATGAGTGTTTGGAGGTAGGGAGGATCGCAATATAGCTGAATTCGTAAGCTATTGCGGAAGCAATGAAAGGACAGATTCGCTAGGACGCGCAATGACATGGGCGGCAATCAAATTCCCCAGCCCTGACACGGCTGGTCCTGCAGCGTCGATTGCCGCTCGGACTGCTGCAACATCACCACGGATCACGATGGTGACATACCCGCCGCCGAGTTTTTCTTTGCCGACCACTTCAACTTGAGCGGCTTTGCAGGCGGTGTCCACCGCTTCGAAAACGGCAGTGAAGCCTTGAGTCTCGATGAATCCCAATGCCTGAACGGGTCCCGAGGTGTTTGAATCAGGCATATCTGCTCCTGGAGGTTCTTTGACTACGTTTTGCTGAATCAGTGGATTGAATTCGACACGGCTGACAACACCCGCGACCGCTTCTGAACTCAGCCGGGGGATGACTCGGCTCTTTGGGTCACCCTGCATTTGCTCAGCGACCCGTGTTCCGCGATCGATCGCAGTTCGAACCGCGTCGACCGGACCGAGGACTTTGATGCAAGTACCCAGAAAGTCATTGAGTTCGACTTGCCAAACACGAATCTTCGCCGCCTTCTCCATATCGTCCAAGGAGACCATCGCGGGAGTCCACCCCGTCGTTTCGAGTACGCCAAAGGCCTCATTCGAATTGCCTGGAGTAGTTTTGCCGTTCGCTTCAGGCATCAAGAGGACTGTTCGCTAGCGGAAAGAAATTGAAGTCAGTGAAGGCTCCATAATACACACGTTTTTTTCTTACGTTTCTGGGGTTGGGTCTGTATGGAATAGCAAAGCGCTACCTGCCACCATATTCGCCCAGGCTTTCCCGGCTAGCCAACCGTCAGATTTTTCCTCCTTGGAAAACCGAGTCTAACCGGTTCGACTGTGGCACCGAAAGTACTGAATAGCCTTCAAACTTTATTAATTTTGCGCCGGGAAGGTAGGTTTGGGACGAACTTCATATTCAGAAACTCTACGCGGTCTTTTTGACAAGTACCAATGCAAGCAAAACTACTACCTGCGATGGTCATAGTCATCGCACTCAATTTCCCGGTTTTGACCACGAGAGTCGTGCAAGGCCAGACCTACTTCACAAGCACCAACGGCACCTCACTGGCCCTCACTGGCCCTCACGGACCAGGAATCAAAATCGGTGGTCGAGTCAACCGGTTCTGAAACCTCGGGCGTCGATTTCAGCGAGCAGATCGAAGCGTTAGAAGCGCGAATAGCTGAACTGGAGAAGCCGGCCGAGGCAGAGGAAGAAGTTTACACTCCTCCAAAGAAGCCAAGTTGGTCTTGGACAGGTCGAATCCACGCTGACTACTGGGGCTATCCAAAGGAATCACCTGGCATTGGATTCTACGAGCACCCTGATCCGACGAATGCCAATTTCGGTACGGATACCGAAGACCGCTTCGCGTTTCGACGACTTCGTTTGGGCATGAAGGGTGATGTTCTTGAGACCATGCTTTACAAGCTGGAGGTAGATTACAACAACCCTGGTCGTCCTGAGTACAAGGACATCTACCTCGGGTGGAAAGAACTGCCTTATAACCAAACGATCCTGCTTGGTAACCAAAAGCGTCCACTCGGAATGGATCACCTGAACAGTAGTCGTTACAACGTTTTCATGGAACGCCCCTTGGTCGTGGAAGCGTTCAACGAAGACGCTCGTCGAATTGGTTTGGCCGCCTACGGTTACACCGACGACGACTTATTCCACTGGCGTTATGGTGTCTACAGCTTAGAGAACACCTCAACAGATGGTCGTTTCATCGGCGACTCGTTGCAGATGAGTGCCAACGCTCGATTGTCCTCCAGCCCTTGGTACGATCACAGCTCCGGTGGACGCGGGTATCTCCACTGGGCCGTCGCGGGCATGTACGCTCGTCCTGACGGCGACCGATTCCCTGGCGAAACAAATAACAACGATGGACGTTTTCGAACTCGTGGTGAAAATCGCTCAGATCAGCGCTGGCTCAACACTGGACGTATCGCCGGGATCTCTGATTATGAGATCTTGGCCTTTGAAACCGCGGTCAATGTTGGTGCTCTCCAAGTTGTTTCCGAGTTCCAAGCCAACTGGACGCAACGTGACGGAGGCAGTGATTTGTTCTTCCATGGTGGCTACGTACAGGTTTCCTACTTCCTTACAGGTGAGCACCAGCCTTACGACCGCCAAAAGGGCATCATTGGTCGTGTTAAACCTTTCGAGAATTTCTTTCTCGTAGATCGTTGCAAGGGTGGTCGTGGATTCGGGCTCGGAGCTCTTCAGATAGCTGCTCGTTATTCGTACCTCGATCTCTCGGATGACAATATTCTTGGTGGTGTTGGCAACAACTTCACTGCAGGTCTGAACTGGTTCTGGACAGCCTACTCAAAGGTCCAGGTCAACTACATCTATGGCGACATCCAAGAGCATGCTGACGTTGGCGGATTCACGGATGGGACCTACAACGTCGTTGGCACCCGTTTCATGGTCGACTTCTAAGCGGCGACTCGAATCGGATAACCAAAAATGAAATCAGAAGCTATTCAAGGAAGTCAAATATGAGTACCCGAAACCTGCACTACCGACTTTTCGCCGCAGCCATCCTGTTTGGCGCGTTGCTGTCACCCGCGATGGCTGGTGACGGAAAGGCTTGTTGCCCCAAGTGCAAGACTTTCTGTGAGTTGAAGGTTGAGGAAGGCACGGAAGAGAAGCACTGTTGGAAAGTAAAACCCAAGGCGATTTGCATCCCTCGAGTCACTTTCTCATGGCAATGGCCCTGGGATAAGAAAAAGATTCCCGCACAGTGTGACGGCAATTGCGACGGCGGGTGCAGCAAGCCATGCTGTGCACCACCAAAGCTAGCCAGAACTCGAACTGTCTGCACTCTTGAAAAACACACCTACGAGTGCCCGACTTGCAAGTACAAGTGGGTGCCAAAAGAAGCAAAAAATTGTGCTTCTATCGATCCAGAGGAGTTGGAAAAAACCGCTGCGTCGGTCATGCAAACCCAGGTAATTAGGCGCTAGAAACTCCTAGCAGACAGTCGAACGCTTTCCAAGCAAATGAGGCAGTTTCACTAGCAAGTGACGCTGTCTCTTTTTCGTTCACAGTGCAAGTATGACCTCAATAGCAGCGGCGTGTCTTCTACATCGCCAAGTTGACGCCCTGAGCTACGAACCAGCCCTGTTAGAAGGCGAAGTATAAATAGAGCCCAACTGTCACGCAGCCCAACAGAATACGCCAATCAATCGACGTTGGGTGGTCTTGGTGCGTGTCAGCAATAGTGGCAGGCAACACACTGTCTTCGATGGGTTCAAGTGAAGCAGACACACACAGTCTCAATGTCAAGAAATAGGACCTTCCGGCACATCGCGCCGGCCATTACTCAAGATCTGCTAATTGTTGCACAAGCTAGAAGGAGAAAGCGTTAAGCTTTGATGAAGAATGGCATCATCTTGCCTTCGAATCCTCACCACCAGAAAGGGTTGTACTGGTCTTGCGCCAAAGAATCTGGGTAACCGCTAGCCATAAAAGGCAGACTACCGCGACCAGAAATAAAAAGCTCTGTGCTGATAGCCAAGGACTTAGCAGGACCACGGCAGCAGCGGCAAACGCCTCAGCAAAGGGTTTGACGACTCCTGAGACAAAAGAGATCGCATCGCGGCGTACGTTTCTGGGTAGCGGAAAATAGGCAATCTGTACTGCATGATCGTGGAGCGATCGCCGCAGCGCGTCGCCAAGTTTGCAAATATTCAGAGCGATGAATAGCGAAAACTGAGAAGCGGTCGTGATCGCGGTCGCTGAACCGAAAATAAGTACAGTTGGCAGTGCCGCCACGGCAAACAGGACTCTGCTTCCCCTTAGCAGCCAAGCGGTGACCGTCAGCTGCAAAACTCCGGTGATTAAGTAAAGAGTTCCATAGAAGAACCCAAAGTATTTCGTCATTCCCACGACATCCCCGCCCCACACGTTTGCGGCCGCGACTTTCCACTGAAACTCAATCAGCGTGACGGCGACAATACAAAGCATGACCACGCTTGCAAGCATCCAAACAAGTCGCGAACCCGAGCGATCGACTTTTCGCGACCAACCAATAACGCTTTGACCGGACTCGTGAACTTGAGCATGTTTCTCCGTTACTGACGAGCGTTGATTTGAAAAGAATCTACGCAGGTAAACAAATGGAAGAATGGTCAATAAGTCAATGACGGCGGCGAGATATAGGAAATTCTCAACCTGCCAATAATCGGACAGAACGCCAAGCATGCAGCCTGAAGAAAATCCTGCGATGGTAGCCCCAGCTCCAATAACGCCTACGTAGCGCTTTACGCCTTGCCGCGTAAACTGCTCGTTTAGAACGGTAGCGAAGTGGATCGTGCCCAGACTTCCACGAATCTGAGCAAGAAAGTAGCCAGTCGTGAGCACTGCTAGAGAGTCTGGGACTCTACTCATACTCAATGCCAATAGCACCGATACGGAGCTAAAGGTCAAAAGTGTCCCACCGATCGTGCCACGCAACCCAAACCTTTTAGACGAAGCAGAATGGGCGAGTGCGGCTAATGCGACGATCCCAGCAGAAAGAAGGTAAACCTCCGGAAGACGCCCGGTGCCGATCCGGCTTAGATAGGTGCTGTCGGCAATGGTTCGCGCGATGGAGTAGGTTGCGGCGTTGCCAAAACCGTAGAAGAACAAGAGCCAAACTTGTGGTTGCCGTCCTCTCTCACTCACCAACGATAGCTACCTTTACTCGCTCAGTTCTCAACGCCTTCATCAAATCTTAACATTCAGGCGGAGTTCCTTGAAGGTCGGTAAAGCCGCCTTTACTTCACCCAATGCAGAACGTCGCGGATGATACACCATCTCGGTGTATCGCCTTCAGCGTTACGCCCCAGGATCCAGTAATCGTACAGCTGTTGTTTTGTGCCGTCACGTTCCTTCAATGACAACCAACCCTCGAGGAATTCCTCGAATCTCGATTCTTCTGCGACCAGATAATAGAGCGGTACTCGCACGTTTAGCTCTTCTGGTTTAATAACCGAGAATTCTGGGTGATTGAGCGTCCAAGCGGATCCGGCTTCTGCACTTGTCACCAAGACTTCCGCAGGGCGCGGATCGGAATCGAAGAATTCGCTCTCCGACTGAATCCTCACAAACTTTAGGTTCAACAAGCCATCCTGAGCTTGCATCGCTCCCCAGCTGCCAAGCGCGTTGAGTGTGCGCGAGTCTTCCGATGCAACACTGTCCGCAATGACGGCAACCAGCAATTGCTCGCTCCGGTCAATCGTTTTGATCGATTTAAACTCTTGCCGGCGATGATCGGGTACAACAAATGCAATCGTGAGATCCATGTACGGATCGACATGCGGCAACGCCGCCGATCGTTTTAGAGTGCCCTCCATACCGGCCATGGCAACATCAAAATGATCTAGCTTTAGGTGTTCCACGACATCGCCAGTAATTGGAACGAACTCGATATCCACATCCAGATCTAACGCCAATTGATGAGCCATATCGACGTCGAAACCCACCAAATTACCTTCGCGATTGAAGTAAGAAAATGGTAAGCCTTCCGGCTGAAACCCAATGCGAATGATCCCTCGACGAAGAATTCGTTCCATCACATCTTCATCGTTTTCGAGTGGTTCTGGGTTGGCTGAAGCTTCTTTCAAAATTTCAAATTCGGCTGGACGACCTTTCAGCTCTCGGGCTACGACCAGATCTTCGCGGCCGTAGGAAAACTGAAATGAGCGTACCAAGACACTGCGGACGACTACTACTGACAGGATCAAAACAGTGAAGGCAAGCAAGCCCTTCAGGAGACTACGCCGCAGATTGAAACGCAGGTTGCCAGAAAGGACACAGGTTGTCACTACAGTGAACGCGAATAGGTGACTTGCTTTCATCAAGTCTCCGAATCGACTGGCAACCACCCCGGCGACTAAATACAGCTGAAAAATGTCATCTGGAATCTCTGCTAAACTTAGCAGCAAAGGAATCGTGATTATCGGTTTGGCGAAGGCGCCTATAAAACCAACAACAGTCAGTTCGAGATAGCTCCCGGGTGCGATCTGCATACCGTAGAACCAAGCCGCGAAGGGAATGAAAATCATCCCAACGATGCGACCTAGATCAGGAAACGGATAAGCCAACGGAACGAAGTATTCAGGCATATGAGTTTCCTCGTCGTTCGCATGACCCGGCCAGTGCTTTCTAATCAAACTTTTAACGGCATCAGTGATCATTGGCAGGACCACGAAAGTGTTGCCGACAATGAACGCTGTCAACAACATGTCTCGCGATGCGCTAAGTAGCTCTCGGTAAGAAAAGGGTGTGAAACTAGCCAGAAGAGCCGGGACCAATAATAGGCTCAATACAATGGCAGCAGCGCCATACACCAGCAAATACCCCTGCAGGAGTCCAAACTGCTGCCACGACATTGCAGTGGCCGTGTAGCCGACGATGCCGAACATCCCAATCGGTGACATCCGAACCACCATCTTGTTCAATCGAGCCAAGCCTTCGAGCAAAATATCGAGTTTGTTGAGCAACGGTTCTTTGTTTTCCACCGTGATCAATGCAATACCCAGTCCCAAAGAAAAGATAACGATGGCAGGAACTTGATTGTTGGCCAAAGACCAAAATGGATTGGACGGGATAAAAAGTTCAAGCCAGTTCGGGTTCTCAGGCGGTTTCACCAAACTGGTACTGAAAAAAGACCCAGATTTCCACTCTGGGTAGGAGAAGGTCATCACGACTAAGGTGGCTAGGCCAATCAGCCAGAGTGACAAAATCACCACGAGAGATACACGGGCAATCCGCGATCCCTGTTTCAAAGATAAACGCCCGACATTTGCAATCAGGGTGAGGGTGACATAGGGCAAGACAGTCATCTGTAGTAGACCGACAAAAGCATCACCGATCCACTTGACCCATTCGCCTGAGTCGCCCAAGAACAAACCCCAGGCAATCCCGAGAGAGAGCCCGATCATGAGCTGTGCAGTAAACGCAGGGTATCCCTTACTTTGACTTTCAACCATTTATTGAATCAGGACTTTGTAGGAGGAGAACTGAATCGAATTGCCAATGACTTGGGAGCAGAAGTAGTTCGATTGATGGCTTGAACTAACACCATAGGCCACTCAAGAGCAATGGTATAGAATGGAAAACTACCGGGCGCATCGGATTCTCTGATCGGGGCAAGTGGTTCAAAGACCGAAGTTTTGAAAACAACGCCTTCATCAAGCCTTAATATCTAAGACGCGCAGAATTGTGCGTCCCGCGGAGGGGGGAACGCGCCAATTGGGCTTGGAGGCCCGCAGCTTCGTAAACTCGTGCGGATCGGATCTCGAGATTTGTTGCTCCATTGCGGGTCCACTGAGACGCTGACACAAGTGCCCATCGAAGCTAAACTCGTGTCGGCAGTACTCGTGGCTTGAACAATATGAATACCAACGCATCATCTTCTGAAGATCCTTCCACTTTTTCGATGAAGGTGGCTTCGATTGAGATCCAAAGCGTTGAGTGTTCTCGTAGGCCTTCGGCGCCTCAATACGAGTTTCGACTGCGGCTGCGTCGTAAAGACTCAAGTCAAGAGAAATTGACTGGTTCCGGTGAGCTTTCGGAAGCTTTGGCTCAGCTAATTTCTCCGCTATGCGTTCAACCCGTTTCGGTTTCTTCGACTGAGATCGAAGATGAGCACCAAGAACCACTCAAGATCGTGGTCGCTGTGCGGGAAGCTGATCCAACTAAGGATCGGGCCGGTGTGGGCCGGTATCTGGCCGAGGCTCGGACAGAACATGATGTGCATTTGGGGCTCGTCATTGCAACCCTTCGCGCAGCTAGTCATGCCGGGATGCTTAAAGCGGCCTATCGGGCTAACAATCAAAAGTCTTTCCGGGCTTGGTCGAAAGAACTCTGCGTTGATCTGGTGGATACCTTCAAGCTAGAACAAGTCGACGAGCTACATCGGCTAGAGGCAGAGGGCATCATTCTCGAACAGATGAATCGTGTCGCCTCGGCGGCTGTTGTGACCGCAGCGAACTACCCCAAGGCAAATTCAGTTCTCAGTCTGTTTGACACGAGTGCGTGGTTATTCGATTCACGTGGCCGTCGGCGCGATTCTTATACGGATACTGACTTGTGGTTGGCCTGGTACCCAGGAGTTCAGAATGACGATATGACCGTTCAGCAAGTCATGGATAGCATGCCTCAGTCGCCGCCTACCAAGATCCCGTTCGTGGTGCGATTGTTTGAAAATCCAGGAAGCTGGCTGAGATTTCGCGGAGCAGTCGCACTGGAAGATCACGATGTCCTGCATGTCTTGCTAGGTCGCGGATTGCAAGATCAGGACGAAGCGTTTGTACTTGGCTTCGCGATGGGGACCGGTAAGAAAGTGAGCTGGTTCCAATATCACGTCTTCAAGTTCGTTCTCGCGCGGATCTACCCTGAACCCTACCGCATCCCCAAGTACCTGCAGCCAGCTTTCGACCTCGGATTTCAGTGTGGCAAAGAAACAGGCGTTAAAGATCTCTACAAGGGCAGCCTGCAAAACATGCAATCGATGACCCTCAAGGAAGCCCGTGAAGAGGCTGGCATCGACATGTCAATCTTGCAAAAGTACTACGAGCTCGAGCAGCAAAGCATCCCATTCACGATCGCAAGTCTAAGACTACCGTAGTCAGCAGACAGAGCGTAGCGAGTCATGTCGAGAAGCAGAATTCGTCAAGAATTTGCTGTTCTAAGAATTCGCTGTTCTGAAACGCCGATCTGCGGCTACTTCGTTTAACGATCAGCCGCAGTCTTACTTTGGATTGGCCGAGGGGAGCTTTGCTCCTGGATTCGTGACCCCATCCACTACAGCCGATGACTCGCGTAGGCCTGTCTTGGACCTATGCCGCAGCGGCAGGACAGTTTGCGGCAGTGAATCGACGATGCCACTCAGGAAACTGCGGCGCTTTTTCACGCTGATTCTCGGCTGGATTTGCTTTCGCAAAACCAGCGCTCAGCCCCGCAGCGACGCGTATTCCAACCTCGGCCGTCATCCGCAGCTTGTAGGACATTGCTGCGTCGCTTCCCCATAGTTGTCGGCAGTGCTTCCAAGCTGTTTTATAACGTGAACGTCTTGCAGCGGCGCGAGCCCACTTGCCCGGTCCAGCTGGCTGGCGTTTGACGGTCGCATCCGCAATCACACCATCAGGAATCTCGCAATCGAGCTCTGTATAGGCTTGTTCCATCAAGGCGTTCATCTGCTCGCGACGAAAGTCAGCCTGCGTCCAGCAAACACTCGCCGCGTGTAAACGATAACATAAAACTACATCAGGCAGATTCACCAGTCGCCCAAGCTTCGACAGTCGCAGCCACAGATCGTGATCCTCAATGTGCCTGTACTCGTCGCGATAGCTACCGGCGCGCATGAATGCATCAGCGCGAATCAAAGTCGTCGGATGAAAGTGACCGGTTCTACGATGCAAAAGATTGGCGACAATGTTGTCATGCTCAAGCGGCAGACTTGATGAACCCAGCAAGTCCCCATCGGAATCCATCTCCATGATAGCTCCACCACAAACTACGCAGTCTGAATTCTGCTGCATGAAGCGGTACTGACGTTGCATCCGGTCGGGCAAAGCCAAGTCGTCGTGATCCATCCGCATCACAAGTTCTGCGCAAGCTTGATCGAAGCCATGATTTAAGGCTCCCACCAAGCCGGTATTCCGTTGATGAATGACACGAATCCTGGAATCCTGACTCACGCACCAATCGAGAATCTCCGCTGTGCCATCAGAGCTACCATCATTGACGCAAAGTAGCTCCCAATCCTCGAAACTCTGCTCAGCGATGCTAGCCACCGCATCGAGCACATAGTCTTGGCCGTTGTAGACAGGCATGACAACGGAGATGGCTGGGCGACCCATAGTTCAACTCCATGTTCCGAAGCAGGAAGATTCCTGTGTAATCGATTTCGCCGGAAATCCTGATTGAAGGGAGCACTGGCGAATCCCACTACAGCTGTCTGTCAAGTGTCCAAGTCTCAACGCTAAGCAGCCTTCGAAGAGGTAATCTGAGATGGATCTACATCTGCCACGATCCAATCACGACATAGAATGCTCGAGCCATCCATCGCTCCAGGCCGAAACCACCGAGATGGTGCGATAACTTGATGTCCAGGCCGCTGATTCAACCAAGCGGCCCACCAACTGAAGGTACTGTTGGCCATAACGAGACAAGCTGCTTGCCGCATCATCCAAAGATCTTCGAAGGCTGTGTCCACGGATGTGTGATCTACGAAGTGAGTTGGATGTTCCAACCGGAACTGCTCTCTGCACCAAGCAATGTCGTTGGAGAAGATATACACCTCTGGTCGATCTTGCTCACGCGTCCAAGCTTGCAGACAGCGATGATAGTAGTCCACGGAAAGATGCTCGTAGATTGCCGCCGCGGACTGACTGGTAACGTAGTCACCGCGACGCACATGCAACGCGATACTATTGCCCTCAGCCATACGGCCACCCATTTCTTGAGACTGAGCCGTGAGACTGCACCGCAGAGCGAACTGCCTCAATAACTCATCACCCATCCCCGGAAAGAACTGCTCACTTTGCCAGTAGCCGACCAAGTAGCGATTGTCTCCGGCTTCCAAATGCGAAGTTTGGAAACCGAAATGGCGCTCCTTGTTCCGTCGCAAGGAGCGAAATCCAAAACCGTCTTGCAACCGACTGACTTTCGCTGCGGAAGAACGGTACTTTCGCGGTATCTTGGCACTGAGCTTTGCAGGTAGAACTTCTGCGTCGATCTGAAAATGATCCAATAAGTAACCGTGCTGCGGCTGCTTCTCGTAAGAGCTGATATCTAGATAGAACTCAGTCTTAGCGCGCTTTGCCAAATACAAGCCATACGCATACTGAAACATCTGATTGCCTAGGCCACCATCAATGCGACTTATGATCATGTTTGTTCCAGAAATGCAAACTGATAGAAAAAAATTTCGTTTAAGCTGCGCGCTTGCCTCTCGAGGGCTTACGCTTAACTGGAGTGCTTGCGAAAGGCTGCGAGAGTTTTCGCTTGAGCTGATCCAGTACCAGCCCGGCTCGATGTTTCTTCGGCAGCAGTCGTGTGGGTACTGCGGGTGAATCGGAAATGTATTCGCTCCAGTACTCCGCCATCATGTTGCAGATGTTGTTGGTATAAAGCACACGATTGCGCGCCTCACTGACTCGTGGCATGCATCGCTCATAAGTCTCTGACTCGATGACACTGCGAATGATGCTGATCGCTTCCGCCGGCTTGTAAATGTCAATCGCCGTGAAGCTTCCCTCGGGGAAACGATAATATGCTTCCGAGCCACCGAAGTAGATTGGGTAGCTCCACCCCAAGAAAGCATCGCCCAGCTTTTCGGTCATGAAAAAATCGCTGTGATCGTTCTCCAGAACGATGTGATAGCGGTAGTCATAGATCGCTTCGGCCTTGTCGTCGAGGTCGCGGATACCGCGGCCGAATACGTCAACTTGCTCGCCAAAGTTCTCTTGCAGTGTATGGACAAACTCGAGCCGCTTTCGGTGGTCTTCCGTATGCGCCTTGGAACTACAAATCACACTCAGTAGTTTTGTCTTCTGTGGGCAGCTCATTTTCGCGAGCTCGTCAAAACCCAGTTGGCAACCATGGACGCTGCTGCCGTTTAACGCATAGTGCCAGTGCTGTCCTTCATTGCGTCGTTTGACATGTGGATGATGAATGGAAGCGTGCGAAGTCCAAATGCGGCCGAACTGGCTGGTGAAACGCTTTCGATACCGCCGAAGGCTTTCCGGTTCGCCTGTGATCAGCAGAGTGTTCAGTGGAGAGCACGCGACTTCACGCGGATTTCGCAAGTCATCGTAGACGACCCATGCATCGAATTCTTCTTCGCTCGTCGCTGCGTCCAGTTCGTCTTCGGATACAAACTGACAGCGCTTCCAGCTGCCACTGTGGCCAGGAGTTTGCCGAAGCATTAGATCCGGAGGGAAGGAGGCGGAAAGCAGTATGCGAGACATGGTGCAAAGCTCGAAAAAGACCCACAGCCTGAGCGGAAAAAGGAAGGACGGCAATCGGCAGTTTGTATGAATTCCTAACCTGCGATGCAAGATCGATCAGGTTTCGAAGCGCTCCGAAGATGCCGCTGGAAGATTGCTAGCATTAGCCACACGAGAATCACGCGCGCACCTGTCGGCCGAGTAAATCTCTGCGGACTGCAAAGACATTTAGGGAAATGCCGCCGGAAGCACCCCTCTACTGACGGTCCGAGTTTGCGGATTTTGGCGACAGCATAATTGCTGCAGCCCCGCGTTTTTGGCTGTGCCTTACAAACCGCGCTTCGCTTCAAGGCGTTACTGCGAGCATTCCGAACCTAAACCAAAGAAGGTGCATTGTCGGAGTTTCCGGTACGCCGAAGAATTGCCAGCATGGGAAGATCGAAGGAATAGGGGGCGACGACGTTGCGCAGGGAAGGAGCCACCAGCATCACGAGTTGTTTGTACCTGCTTGCCAGTTTGCTAGCGGTAGGTGGGTGCTCGCGTTCCAAGTATCGGGTCGCGGCCGATCAGGAAGCCTACCAAATCATCGCTCAGAAGAACTGCGATCCGCGGTGGTCCACGCCCAAGTTCAACATCGATGTTGATTCCCGCAGCCGCTACTTTGATCCCTATCTTCCCGATTGCTCTCCCGCACCACGCGACGATCCAAGTTCCCATCACTATATGCACTGCGTGGATGGTAAAGAAGGTTGGGATCAATGGGAGGAGTTCGGAACGCGCGCATTCCTAGAGAATCCAGCTTGGCGTTCGGCACTGGCGGATTACGTCCCGACCAACGAGTCCGGTGCACTCAAGCTCGATCTCGACAACGCTCTGAGACTCGCCTACGTCCACTCGCCCAATCATCAATCACAGCTCGAGACGCTTTACCTAGCCGCACTTGATGTCTCACGTGAACGCTTCCGCCTCGATACTCAGTTTTTCGGTGGCTCGTCGCTGAATTACAACCACAACGGAGGGCTTGGCCCGGCGACAATTGCAACGACCGCAGTACCAGGGCAATCCTATCAGGTCTCAGGACCGTTTCCTGGTGAGCAGCAAACTCGATTATCACTCGGACGCACCGGATCCGCTCCAACGCTTCAAGCTCGCCGTAGTCTAGCCAGCGCCGGCGAACTGATCGCCAGTTTTGCCAATTCTTTTGTAATCGAATTTACAGGGCCTAACCAAGGCCTACATTCCTCGATCGCCAGTTTCGCTTTAACACAACCGCTTTTGCAGCGAGCAGGCCGTGACGTCGCGCTGGAACAGCTCACTTTCTTCGAGCGTGTGATGCTGGCCAACATCCGAGGCTACACACAATTCCGCCAAGGCTTCTACACTCAAGTCGCCATCGGGGAAGCAGGTGTCGTCGGGCCGCAACGCCGCGGCCGAGGAACCACCTTGCAGATCTTCGGTGGCCAAGGTGGCATCGGCGGGTACATCGGTTTGCTTCAGCAACTACAGATCAAACGCAACGCCGAGGACAATCTCAATCTTCAGTTGCGGACGCTCGACCAACTGGAAACACTGTTGGAGGCCGATCAAATCGACTTGGTGCAAGTCGATCAGTTTCGCCAGAACGTCGAACGCGATCGAGCCAGCTTATTGGCTCTGACCAATAACTACGAGAATGCGCTGGATCGCTACAAGACTTCGACTCTCGGCCTGCCACCCGACTTACCGCTAGAAGTCGACGATGGCTTGATTCAGCAGTTTCAGATCGTCTCTCGCGAAGGCACCGACTTGCAGTCACGAATCGTAGAGTTGCAAGAGCAAATCGGAACGCTATCGAAGCTCGATGCCGATGGAGAGATCATTGAGCCGACCGAGCAGGAAATACTAGATGTTCTTCAAGGAACGATTCCGCAAATTCAAGGAGTCTTCCCAGAGTTAGAAAAGCTACTTGAGGCAACTTTACTGGACGCAGAGCAAATGGAAGCCGCCGTTCCAGCACGCGAAGCATCGATGGATGAAGAACAACGCAAGCAGTTTGCTCAAGAACGAAACGACTTGCTCGAAGCCCTAGAAGACTTGATGGACAACTATGAAAAGTCTCAGGCGGCCTATGCTGATATCTTGCGACTGTTCGACCAAGCTCGATATCCGATTCGAAATAAAGATGGTGCTAAAGGTGCCTTAAAACTCGATGGTCGTGATGCAGAAAGTACATCCGATCTTGAAGTAAATGAAGCCGGCGAACAAGAATCGATGGATAATCCTGCGGTGCAAGACGCTGCGAACGTCGATGCCGAAAACTTGCTCGGAGCGTTGCAGACCGAAAAGAAGTCGCCAACTATGGATGCCAAAGATCGAACTGTGGTCCTGCTGCGAAATCTGTCGCGAACTACGAATGGAACGATTCTACTTCAGGGTAGAGCTCGGCTAGAAAAGGTCACTGTTGAAGCGGTAGAAATGGAATCACTTGACGCCTTCTACCTGGCCTTAGAAAGTCGCCTGGACTTCATGAACGGTCGAGCTGCCTTGGTCGACGACTGGCGGCAAATCCAGATTGCCGCAGACGCACTGCAGTCCGCCTTGGACCTGACCATCAATGGCAACGCGCGCACCGAACGTAATAACCCAGTCAGCATTGATCCGCGCACTTCGACACTCAACCTCGGCCTACGATTCGACGCTCCCTTCACTCGATTGATCGAACGCAATGCGTATCGCGAGTCGCTGATCAACTACCAGCGAAGTCGCAGAGCTTTTATTCAGTCGCACGACTCACTGCATCTGGGTTTGCGAGTCCTGTTGCGAGAGCTTCAGCGATTGCGAGCAGATTTGGAGATCCAGCGCCGCGCGGTCGCCATTGCTATTCGCCGAGTCGACGTTACCGTTTCGGCACTCTACGCACCAGGCAGGCGACCGCAACCGGGGCAGCGCAGCGCTGTATTTGGTCCGACGGCAACAATCAACTTGCTATCGGCTCAAGGTGCTCTGCGAGATACTCAAAATAGTTTCCTCAGAGTTTGGCTCAGCTACTATGCGGCCCGCATGCGGTTGTATCGTGAGTTGGGCATCATGCAACTAGATTCAGACGGGCGATGGATGCAAATCAACTTGCCACAGAACACAAGCTTGGAAGTCGATGCCGAGCAGCTCCTCCTCGACAACTTACCTCCGGCAATCCCTCCGGTCATGGCAGAAACGGCAGAACAGTTACCCGAAGATTTTCGTTTTGAAGTCTTCCCAGAAAGCTATGCCGGCCCTTCCACCAACGAATGAATTGACAAAAGTGGCCGCTTCGCCTTGCTACTACGGCATACAGCATTGAAAATGATACGAAGAGCTTGGCAGTGATCTCCCGCCATCCCTTCCCACCAAACTTTCGCAATACGGATACATCTCAGTGTCCGCATCACCTGAGCAACAATCTGAATTCTTTGCCAGCCCAGTGCGAGCAGCCGAATCGTCTCCACGCGGGAAAGGGAAGTATTTCGCGCGCGTCGGACTGGTACTAATCATCGTCACCTTGCTGGGCGGCAGCGGCTGGTGGTTTGCGAATTCGTACTACGATGAGCAAGATGGTCCATCCTTGACGGCCAAAGTGCGTCGAGGTGATCTGCAAGTCACAGTGCTCGAACAAGGCACTTTAGAAAGCTCAGAAAACACTGAAGTCAAATGCCGCATTCGTGGCTGGAGCAAAGTCACCTGGATCGTCGATAGCGGAGCCGAAGTTCAGGAAGGTGAAGAGCTCGTTCGCATCGACACGAAGCGTGTCGAGGATGCCATCAGCTTACATACAACCGATATGCACACGGCTCGTGCAACTTTGGAACGCACCAAAGCCGATGTAGCTCAAGCAGAAATGGCTGAGAAAGCCTACCTAGAAGGCAACTACAAAACGCAGCTCAAGTCCTTGAATCGCGAGTTGACAATTGCCAAGTCGAATTTCGAAACCGCCAAAAAGATGTTGGCTCACTCGCGATACATGTTCAATCGCGGCTATGTTAGCAAGCTCGAAGTCGAAGGCAATCAGTTCACGGTGACTCAGGCAAAACTAGAGTTAGAGGTCGTTCAGACGCGGCTCAATGTTCTTGAAACCTACACCAAGGAAATGAACCTCGAGACGATTCGAGGTCGCGTTCTCTCCACGGATTCAAAACTCAAAGCGGACCTCGCAGGCCTAGCGATGGATGAAGGTCGCCGCGATCGCGCTCTTGCAGAACGTGATATGTGCATCATCCGAGCGCCCAAATCGGGCATGGTGATTTATCCTTCGGCGGCGGCCTGGAAGGAAACACCCGATGTTACCGAAGGAGCCAATGTGCGCCGCGACCAGACACTGCTACTGATGCCAGACCTGCAGAAGATGCAAGTGAAAGTGGGCATTCACGAATCCATGATCGATCGAGTGAAAGTCGGGCAAGGCGCACGTATCACGCTTACCGAAGGTGATATCAACGGTACAGTGAAAGAAGTCGCTGCCGTGGCTCGTCCCGCCGGTTGGTGGACGGGCAACATGGTCAAGTACGACACGTGGATCCACATTCCGCCAGGCGAAGAACTAAAACCCGGGATGAGCGCTGAAGTAGAAGTCGTGCTGGCAGAACACACGAATGTACTTCTCGCTCCCGTCGCAGCGATCATCGAAACCGAAAGTGAAACTCTCTGCTGGGTAAAGCAAGCTGACGGGGAGCTCGATCGTCGATCGCTGGTGCTGGGCGACAGCAATGAGATCTATGTGATTGTCAAATCTGGACTCAACGAAGGCGAAGACGTCATTCTCAATCCGGCAGCTGTCTTAGATGCAGCCAAATCAGAAACGCTCAAGACGATTGATGAATCGGACGAAGTCACGGTCGACGGCAGCAATGCTGTCGCAGTAAAGACGAATTAGTTGACGACAAATACTGATGGCAAGCGAACCTGACAACCAAAGTAGTAGCCACAAATGGTTTGGATTCCCAAGCCTAGCGTTGCTTTGCGCGTTGGTTGTCTTGGCATTTTGGTTCTGGCTTCGGCCCGAGCGACAATCCAACGTAGAAAGCTCTGCTAAGGCCTTGTTTCATACCATTGCTCGAAGCGATCTCCAAGTTAGCGTAATCGAACAAGGAACACTCGAGAGTTCTGAGAACGTTGAGATCAAATGCAAGGTCCGAGGCGATAACACGGTCATCTGGGTCATCGAGAATGGCACTATCGTCAAAGAAGGTGACGTCCTCTGTCGTCTGGATACATTGGCTATCGAAGACACGATCAACGAGCGTTCTAAATACGCACACTGGTCCCGTTCTGGCGCTGAATCTGCTTCAGCCAATGCGCGACGTGCCAAGCTAGCGATCAAACAGTACTTGGAAGGTACTTACGTGGTCTCGCTCAAGACTATGGAAAAGGATTTGGCCATTGCTCAGGCAAACCTTAAAACCGCTCAGAACATGCTCGATCATTCGCAGTCGATGTTCGAACGCGGCTATGTCAGTAGCTTGGAGGTGGAGGAGAAAGAATTCCAAGTCGAACAAGCCAAACTAAACGTTGGCGTTCAACAAACTGAGATTGAAGTGCTCAGAACATTCACCAAAGAAGAAGAGCTCAAACGACTCAAAGGCGAACTCAAAGCCGCTGAGGCAAATCGTGACTCCTTGGTAGAACGCGCGAAAATGGATGGGACGCGAAGGGATCTGGCGGAGGCGGAGTTAAAGCACTGCGTGATCCATGCGCCCAAGAGTGGGATGGTCATCTACCCTTCGGCCCAAGCCTGGGAAAAGACGCCTGATGTTGAGGAAGGCGCGACAGTGCACCGAGATCAGACTTTACTGCTCATGCCCGACCTGGAAAACATGCAAGTCAAAGTCGGTATTCACGAGTCCGTTGTCGATCGACTAAACGTGGGCTTGAAAGCCAAAGTGACGCTTCCGGAACTCAAACTCGAAGCCGCGGTTTCCGAGATCGCTTCGGTGGCTCAACCCGCTGGCTGGTGGACTGGAAACGTGGTGAAGTACGATACATGGATTGAACTTCCCCAAGCACCTAACTTGCGACCTGGCATGAGTGCCGAAGTCGAAATCATTCTGGCTGAGTACTCCAATGTCGTTACCATTCCGGTAGCGGCGGTAATCGAGACGGAAACAGAGAGCTTATGCTGGGTTCAAACAAAGGCTGGGCCAGAACGCCGCATCCTCAAACTTGGCGATAGCAACGATGTCTACCTCGTCGTTGATAGCGGCGTCCAGGAAGGCGAGCAAGTCATCCTGAATCCTCGCTCTTTTGTCGAAGAAGCCAAAAATGAAGTTCTGAAAACGATCGACGAAACCACCGAACAGGATTCTCTGCCGGAGGGAAACGCGGACGAAGCTGAAGCGAACCTGGAACATACCAAGACGTCAGTGCCAGCGCAAAAAGGCCTGAAAGCAAAGCCGCCAAAGAAACCGTCGAAGAATAAACCCGCTAGCAAGGGCGGAGTAGCCGAATGATCAGCGGTTCGCTTATTCAGACGATTCAGCTTGGCATCAAGAGCCTACTGCTTCAGAAGCTCCGCGCAGGGCTTGCAGCCCTTGGCATCTTCATTGGGACGACGACAGTCATTTGGCTGGTCGCGATGGGAGAAGGCGTCAGCTACCGAGCCCAGCAGCAGATCCTGGAACTCGGCGCGAACAATGTCATCGTGCGGACTGTGGCACCGACAAAGGGCGATAGTGCAAATCAACGGGTCAAGACTTATGGTTTGCTGCGTAAAGATTACACGCGGATCGTCGAGAACATCCCTGGAATTGAAAAAGCGATTCCGATGCGCGAAGTTCGCTTTGAGCTCCGCCGCGACAATCGGACTGTTGACTCAAAGTTAGTCGGTTGCGAAGAAGAGTACTTGGAGATGAACCGGCTCGAGATCGCTCGTGGCCGTTGGCTTACCATTCGTGATCGCGGAAAAAAGGTCATCGTCCTGGCAGATGAATGCGCTAAACGTCTGTTTCCTTACAAGAATCCGATTGGACAGTCCATCTGGGTTGGCGCCGAGTTTTACACGGTTGTAGGACAAACTCAAGCACGAACCGCGTCCGCAGCCATCGGCGGAAGTCTCGACGCAAGAGACTACAACACGGATGCCTACATTCCTTTGGAAACTATGCGAGCTCGTGTCGGCGACTTAGTCATGCGCAGGATCGCTGGCGGTCAATTTGAAGGCGAGAATATCCAGCTTAGTCAGATCACCGTTAGCGTTGAAGAAATCGAAACGGTGGACGAAACTGCTTTGATCATCGAATCCCTGCTCAAAAAGTTTCACAAGATCGAAGACTACTCGGTAGTCGTTCCCAAAGAGCTCTTGCGACAAGCAGAACGAACCCGAGCCATGTTCAATGTTTTACTAGTCGTCATTGCCGGAATCTCTCTGCTCGTCGGCGGGATTGGCATCATGAACATTATGCTGGCTACCGTGACAGAGCGGACTCGCGAGATTGGTATTCGTCGGGCGATCGGAGCAAAACGCAGCGACATCATTCAACAGTTTCTAACAGAAACCTTGGTGCTGACCGGCAGCGGAGGGCTACTTGGCGTTCTGTTCGGACTTTGCTGCGGCCCGATCTTTCGAGCGGTGCGCCAAGCAATCATGACGATCTCACCTGAAACGCTTCCGCCAATCGTGCACAACCTGGAACCACGTATTGCACCTTGGTCAGTGGCTTTTGCTCTACTTATCTCGGTCGGAGCTGGACTTTTGTTCGGACTCTATCCAGCGCGTAAGGCCGCCATGATGCACCCGATCGAAGCATTGAGGCACGAATAGACCACACCTTCTCATTAGCTACTCAGATCAGGTATATATTGAAACGCCTTTATCGCTTTCTCCGGATGATCGACGAGGAGCCCATTGACGGCCGCAGCTGACTGCATGTCCATGATCTCGAGGACTCTCGGAAGCATAGGTCCAAGTCGCGATTCCTTCCTTAATTGTGCGAGAAACGAGGGAAGGAGTCGCTAAGTCGACAGAGACAACAAGCAGGTCGCATTGGTTCTTTTCACAAAAGTCGAAAACGCATGAGTGCGACCGATGCATCTATTTGTGCAATTCCCGGAGTGCAGTTTATCCAAGTCGGAGCTCCCTATCTTGAAACGCTTTCATTACCGGTTGATCGCCAACGATGATGATCTTCTAGGTGGGGATCTGGTGGTCCGAAAGTTGTCCCTCAATCTTAGCCTTGCTGGCAGCTGAATCAAAATTGATATCTAGAATCCAGTTGTGAGTTCCTCCAAATTCTTCCCAAACATCTCCAACACGAAGGCTACCGTCGATTTTGAGATCCAAATTGTCTGATTCAACTCCTGCTCCTCGGTGACCAATGATCAGTAGTCGACGATCGTGAAACTGCTTCGCAATCTGGTGCTAAAACTGGAATTCGGCGAGCAATCCTAATCTTTGACGGGAAACGTACATCGCACAGTTGGACACCAGCCAAACGAAAGCAAGACCGAAGAACAGCCTAACAAAGCAAACTTTGCTAAGCCCTCTCCAACTAGTTTTTCTTGGCTGAGTCATTCGATGCAGGTCCGGGAAGGTTGGAACGAAGCGCGAGAAATCCGCTTCCCGCCTTAATTACGAGTAGCAGATTTGAAACGGCCAGGACAATGATGGCACTCGGAAGCAAGAAGACTCCGTCGATCACCAAGGCTGCAAAGAAGAAGAACCGCGGTCGAACTAGCCAAGTATACGGAACTCCCATTGCGTTTCGAACCATCGCAATTGCGACAACGAGCGTGTACAGGAAGACAAAACTGCAGCCCATGACGATTTGCAAAGCCTGTGGATTCGTTGCCATCCACCAAATGGCGACTCCAGTCACCACGATCTGATCTGCCAAAGTGTCTGTAAAGCTTCCTCGGGGCGAAGCGGTCCCTTGCATCCGAGCGAGCGGACCATCCAGTCCATCCAATAGCACGTGAAACACGAGGCACGCTACTGCAGCCCATTGCCAACCAACCGCCAACATCGCGATAGCGGCCAATCCAACAAGAAGACTCAGGCCAGTGACCAAGTCGGCGGAAATGCTCAACCGTGAAAGCAGTTTAAGTAGCGGAGCAAGAGCACGGGCGCGTATGCGCTGGCCCCATTCCATGGCAGCGCGTTCGCCATCCGAATAACAATCCGCCTTGGATTCTGTCTGTTTCGATGTGCCGGTCGATTCTGATGTCATCCTTCTACCTAGCTGGGCAACTACTTTTCTGAATGATGGAGCAGGAACTGATGTGGCAAGTACTTCATGAATCTTATGCCAGATCCTGGGTTGTAAAACCGGCGCCCCGATACCGTGAATCCGTCTGCTGCGACGTGAGTATGTCCAAAGTAAACACGCTTCACTTTTTTCCATGCAGCTAACTGCGATTCTTCGATGATCCTAGAAAGCTTGTTGCACGTCAC
The DNA here is from genome assembly GCA_963691875.1 of Aureliella sp. Taxonomy (GTDB): domain Bacteria; phylum Planctomycetota; class Planctomycetia; order Pirellulales; family Pirellulaceae; genus Aureliella. Next base: position 4,250,692 of record OY829846.1, on the reverse strand, counting down.
TGGCGTCGGACAAACAGCTCGCGAGACTAACCCTGGCACGCGCAAGCGGACTGCACGATCGTACCAGTGATGCTGCCACTTGGATCTTGGCTCGTGATGATGATATTTCTTGCGATAGTCGGCGAGCCTTGAAAAACTGCCAGCGTGCGTAATATCACCATGCAAGAACATGCAGTCAGCCAGCAGCAAGACATGAGGAACTAAGTGAAAACGCGGCTCTTTTTCCGAGTGCGCGCGAAGTCTCTTCTCAAACTCGGGCAAGCAATCGTGATTCCCGAGCAGGAAGTAGATGGATGCTTCGCCGGTTGCATCTAGCAACTCCTCCAACCACCGAACTGCAGAATCACAGGTGTGCTCAAATCCGCCTTGTGTGCTCCAGCGAAAATCAAAGGTATCGCCTCCAAGAACAATACATTGCGATCGTGAGTTGTATTGATGCAGATCTGATATCGCTCTCTGGCTGTCACATCGCGAACTGAGAAGATGTAGGTCAGAGACGAATATCCCGCCTTCCAATCCTTTCGTATCCGCGACACGAACATCAAAGGCATCAAATTCAGATGCAGGCTCAGTGGCGACCACTTGCTTTGACTTGGCTGACATCGCTGGATAGTCGTTCATAAAAGGCGCGGCCACATTTAGCGTCGGGAACATGAAGACAGATTCATCAGCCGATCGAACCGAACTCTTTCGCTGTAGTCGGGGTATAATAAATCATCGGATGTCATTGAAAGCACTCCCTTTCCCCAATCCAGCTTAACCCTATTAGACACCTCCATATGAGAGATATTGCGCGGAGCCGAATAATTTTCGATGGCAGACCCGATATTGGCCAAGTGGGATAGTCATCCCGCATAACGTGCGATATGCCTGTCTGGCAGCACTATGGTTATCGGCCAGACGATTCCCTGCCCTGCCCTTTCTCGAAACACAAATAACTACTCTTGGATAAACCACCGGATTCCAGCGTGACGGATCAGTTGAACACAACTCAAGCAGGCCCAGAAGCCTTGGAACGGATCCGGGAACAGGTTACTGCCGTTCGCGCGGGTCTCGCCCAAACCATTGTCGGACAAGAAGATGTCATCGAGCAGCTGCTCATCGCTTTGCTCGCCGGAGGCCATTGCATTCTGGTAGGTGTACCGGGCCTTGCGAAAACACTACTCATCTCCAGCCTCGCCAAGCTGATCGATCTGGACTTCAGTCGAATCCAATTCACTCCTGACCTCATGCCCGCCGACATAACGGGTACGGAAGTGATCCAGGAAGATAAAGCGACCGGACAGCGAGCCTTTCAATTCGTACCAGGCCCTGTCTTTGCCAATGTCGTTCTGGCGGATGAGGTCAATCGAACTCCTCCCAAAACCCAAGCCGCACTACTGGAAGCAATGCAGGAACACCACGTCACTTCGGGCGGCAAGAAACATGTGCTACCACATCCATTCTTCGTCCTCGCGACGCAGAACCCAATCGAGCAAGAAGGCACATACCCCTTGCCTGAAGCCCAGCTTGACCGTTTCATGTTCTTGGTTAACGTCGGCTATCCAACACAGCAAGACGAACTAGATATCGTCTTGCGAACTACTAGCCACGTCGAATCGCAGTTACCAACAACAATCAACGGCTCACAGCTTGCCGAGATGGGTGAGATTGTAAGGCAAATTGCGATCACACCTTCGCTTGCGTTGATCGCGACGGAGCTATCGCGACTCACGCGACCTCGAGAGGACACTGATACAACCAACGCGGCCACGGAATTGGTCGATCGTTGTGTCCGTTGGGGGGCTGGACCACGAGCAAGCCAGTACATCGTACTTGGAGCCAAATCCCGAGCTGCCATGCATGGTAGCCCTGTCGTGCGACGCGAAGACATCGAAGCCGTCGCTGCCCCAGTCTTGCGACATCGCATTAAGCTGAATTTTCAAGCCGAAGCGGAAGGTGTCACGGTCGATACGATCATCCAAGCCGTGATCGCGAATGTGGATCAATCGCTGCAGAATAGCCCAAATCGTGAACAAATCGCTCAAGTACTTCGATCCTGAAACCCTCGCATCGATCCGCCCGCTAGGTCTTCGCGCAAAGACCCTAGTTGAAGGCTTAGTGTCGGGCTTGCATCGTAGTCCGCTCCGCGGGCACTCGGCCGAGTTTGCGCAACACCGAGAATACGTGCCGGGCGATGATCTGCGCCAAGTCGATTGGAAAGTCTACGCTCGTAGCGATCGTTACTACCTCAAACAGTACGAAGATGAAACGAACCTGCTCTGCTACATCCTGGTCGACCAGAGCGAGAGCATGCATTATCGAGGCAAGAATAGCCATCTCAGTAAGCTTGAATATGCACAACTCATTGCCTGCGCCCTAGGTCACCTCATTGTTTCACAGCAAGACCAAGCTGGGCTGGTCACTTACACTTCGCAGATCGAGCATTGGCTGCCCGCCAGCAACTCTCCGGCGCAACTCGACGACTTTGTACAGATTCTTGAAACATCCGCGACGCAAACGAAAACCAATCTCACTCAAGTCTTATCCGACACCGCCGGACGATTGCAGAAACCGACGCTGCTCATTTTGCTGAGTGACATGCTGGACGAATTCGAGTCCGTCTCGCAAGCACTCAAGCTTCTGGCTCACGCTCGCCATGACCTAGTTTTGCTTCACATTTTCGATCCAGACGAGTTGGACTTTCCGTTCGACCAAACTACACAGTTTGATGGGCTAGAAAACCTGCCGAGCTTGACGACAGATCCATTGCTGATCGCAGGTGCCTACCGCAAGGCTATGAAGCAGTTTCACCGAGATCTTGAACGTGTGTGTCGACAGCAGAATTCAGATTACTTCAGCCTTCGAACTTCTGAGTCGCTCGCGCAGCAGTTGCCGCACATCCTAGCTAGTCGAGCGAGGAGCTAAGCATGACGATGCTAGTTCCTAGGGTGTTTCTAGCAGCTGGATTTGCCAGCTTGTGGATGCTCGCATGGATCGCTGCGGCTGGAATTCCGATTGCCATACATTTCTTCCTTCGGCGTCAGCAAACCAAAGTTTCATGGGCTACCATCGAACTGCTGCGAAAGGTCATCGAACAAGAATCGAAGAGACTGCGCTTCGAGCAATGGTTGTTGCTACTGATTCGCACATTGATCCTCGTGTTATTCGGACTCGCTCTTGCTCGTCCCTACTTAGAAGCCCTTTCCAGCAAGTCAGACCCAGTAGCTGGCACGCAAGCCAAACTTTGGGTCTTTGTCGTCGACACCTCTTACACGATGGCTTACGGCAAAAACAACAGTGATGAGGCCGATGAGTCACGATGGCAGCAAGCAATTGAAAAAACCAAAGCGCGGATCGAAGAGTCTGGACCCAACGATAACTTTATGCTGATCACGCTTGGCAAGCCGTCAGCAGCACCGATCCGAAAACCAACCCGTGAATCCGAAAGGATTATTACCGAACTAAAGCGTCAGCAGTTGCCTCATCAACGGGCCGACATACCCAGTGGCTTAACCTATGTTTCGTCGATCTTGGAGCAAACGAAACAGAACCCTGCGGCGCCAAAGAAGATCGAAGTAGTACTCCTCAGTGATTTTGTCGGCGCAACCTGGCAGCCAGCTTTCGAACAGAATGAGAACGCACTTGTCCAGCTCGCTTCAAAGTATCCGCTAAAGGTGATACCGCTTGGCAACTCCAGACCAACCAACCTCGTACTACAAGACCTTCAAGCAGAATCTTCTCACCACTTGCTAGGCGAGGAAATAAGAGTAACCGCGACGATCTTCAACTTCAACAGTCGTCCGGAATCCAACGTCGAAGTTTCGATTTCGCTCAATGATCAACATATTACCTCTGAGCAACTAGACATCCCAGCGCAAAGTCTTGGTTCGGTTAGCTTTCAATTGAAAGCCGAAGACGCGGGTTTTAATCGAATCACGGCTTCACTTCCTCAAGACAATCTTACAGTGGACAATCAGCGACATCTGGTAGTAGAAGTTCGCGATAATCGTCGCATCCTGTTTGTCGAAAGCAAGAAGGACGAGACTCGCATGATTCGCCTAGCTTTATCGGCAGGAGACTTACTGGAGGGGGCTACAAGAGCCGATGTTACCATCCTATCGCCCATTGATCTGCTGGCATCCAATCTAACGGAATGGGAAGTGATTGTCTGCAATGACTTAGGCTACTTGGATCGTCCAGTTTTCGCGCAGTTGCAATCATTCGTTGAGCGGGGTGGTAACCTGGTTATCGGACTCGGCCCTGCGACGACTTCTGCGATGTGGAATAGCATGGATTCCGAAACCCTACTTGGCTTTCAACTTGTGCAAGCATCAGCGGAGAAGCTGTGGAATATTGATCCACTTGAATACCAAAGTTCGATTGCCAAGCCATTTCAAGGCTTTCCAGACTCGGGTTTGCTCACCACTCCTATTTTCCGCCACTGGCTCATCCAGAACGAGCATCCTGGGCTAAGACGGGATATTGGCTTGGTGGATTCCGGTCCCCTGGTCACGCGTTTCCAATCTGGCAATGGCTGGGTCGCTTGCCTGCTTTCTGCGCCCAGCACCAATGATTCAAGCGCAGAATCACCCTGGAATGCTATGGCGACATGGCCAAGTTTTGTTCCACTGATGCAAGGACTGATGCAGTCCTTGCTCGACTCACAGCTGGAAGATCAAAATCTTGCATGTGGCGATGTGCTTGGGGGACAAGTAAGCAGCACAACCCCATCCACCGCAGAGGTCATCTTGCCGAACGGAGAAAGCAAACAACTGACCACGGAAAGTCTTGGAGATGGAGGATACGGCTGGTTCTTTTACCAGACTCAGACATCTGGGATGTACCAAGTAAAGGCCGAGCACATGGGCGGTGATCGACTGGTACCATATAGCGTCAACCTCGAGCCCATCACCTCCCGGTTTGCATCTATTTCGCTACCCAAGCTGCCATCTATCCAGCCCATTGAAAGTAGCGCGAATCAACCTCCCGGCGAACCAGCAATGAAAGCTTCGAACCATTTGATTCAAGGGCTACTCATTGCCGTCTTAGTATTACTTTTGGTGGAGAGCTGCATTGCTTGGTACTTTGGACAGAAGATTGGTTGATGCCTCCTACCGAAACCCTCGTGCAATCAGCCATAGAATCCAGTTGGTCACTTCCAACTTGGGGCTGGATACTTTTCTCCGTTTTGGCTTTCACTTTTGCTTTATTCATTTATGCCAAAGAACGTGGTACTGCCAAGATACCCGAGCGTGGATTGTTAGTAGCGATTCGGTTCGCGTTGTTGTTTCTGACTCTATGGATGCTAACCGGTTGGTACTGGTTTCGCTATGAGACCGATCGCCCGACTTTGGCAATTGTTATCGATACCTCCGCCAGTATGGATACCAGCGATGCACTTGGCCCAGATGACCAAGTACGCACTAGACTTGCAACGATAGAGAATGGCTTCGCCAATCTAGACGAAAGCAGCAAACAAAGGCTAAACGAACAGTACGCGATTCAATGGTTCTCCGTTTCCGATCACTGGGAAACACTTTCATCGGGATTCCTGCAAGATAGTGCTACTCCTTGGGAAGCGACTGGCGAAACTAGCAGATTAGGTGAGAACCTGATCAAACTGATCGATCAGCGGGCCGGCGAAAGCGCTATCGTGCTGTTTCTAAGCGATGGAATCAACACAGCGGGCGTTGGCCTTGAAGAAGCAGCCAAAGCCGCTCATTCGGCCGCCATTCCTGTTTACGCCCTTTCTGTCGGTCGAGACTTTGCATTACCCGACCTCCGGCTCAGCGATTTGCGAGTCGAACCGAATGCGTACTTGGGAGATCGGGTCACCGTGGAGCTCAGCGCGGTCGCGATCAACTACGTGACGGGTGATAGCCGAATCGCTCTGATCGACCTTGGCACAGGCGAAGCCCTAGACAAAAAGACACTTACCCTAGACCCCAGCCAACCGCAACGAAACATCAGACTTGACTTTGTGCCAAAGCGCTCTGGCAAGATGCGGCTTGCAGTGGAAGCCCGGCCGTTGCCCGGTGAGACAGACTTGGGCAACAACCGTCTGGAAAAGGACTTAACGGTTCAAAATAAAACGATCCGAGTCATGCTGGTCCAAGGACAGCCGACTTACGAATTTCGCTTCTTAAAGCACTTCTTGGAACGGAGCCAACAAGTTGGCGAAGAAGGCACCAAGGCCTTTGAACTGGTGAGTGTCCTGCAAGCGTCCGATTCGGAATATGTCAGCCAAGATCCATCCGCCATACGACTTGTCCCAAGCAACCGCGAACGACTTGAGCAAGTCGATGTATTCGTTTTTGGAAGCTTTGACCCGAGTCTCGTTAGTCGGCGTGCTCAACAGATTATCTACGACACAGTCACGCAGCAAGGCGCGGGCTGTCTTTTTTTATGGGGCCGAGATTCTGCGCATAGGGAACTTCAGGGATGGCCGCTGGGCGACCTGCTTCCGATTCGTACCGACAGTTTAGGTCTCAATTCTGCTGCTAGCCGAGGCGCCATGCCAAGTGAGCTCGTTTCTTGGCGCTGGCAGCCTACAACTATCGGGGAATCGGCACTTCCCCTTCTGCTTGATGCAAGTGAAGCAACCACGCAGGAAACCTGGAACCAACTCCCGCCGGTGCAGAACATTGCCTCCATTAAAGGCCTGAAGCCAGCCGCACAAGTCTTGGCCCAAGCCGTCAATCTTGCCGGCGGTGGCGAAAACAGGCCACTCCTTGTATCGCAATTTGCTGGTTCCGGCCGCTCCGTTTTGCAGCTCACCGATGAAACTTTTCGTTGGACCAGCTTTCAAGGAAACGATACATATCACCAGCGATACTGGGGGCAACTGTTGCGCTGGGCTAGCCGCGGCAAACTACGACAACAAGAGGAGTCCTCCAGGCTAACGATTGAACCGCAGCAGATTCAGACTGGCCAACCATTACACGTTACCGCCACGGTAGGCAGCTCGACATCGATAGAAGACCTGCCAAACAGCGCGCGTGTCAGCGTGACCAACGAGAAACAGCTGCAGCAAACCATTCGGCTGAGCCAATCGGTACGCGACAATCGACGATACACAGCGCAAGTTCCACAGCTGCCTGCAGGTCAATACACTGCTTTGCTCGTTCAGCCGAACGCAGATCCGCCACCTTCCGTGGAATTCACCGTTTCAGAGCCTCCCGGTGAGCAATATGATCTCCGAGCCGACATCACTACGATGCAATCTCTCGCAAGGATATCCCGCGGTAAGTCTTATCGGCCACACGAGTTTGAGAAGATGTTGCAGGAATTGCCGCGCGGAAGCCGCAACCGTCTTGGCACACTCCCACCGATTCCACTCTGGAATAGCTGGTGGATCGCGGTAGCTTTTGTACTTCTCATCACAGCCGAGTGGCTGCTGCGACGCAAGTACCGAATGCTTTAGGCGACAACCGGCAGAAGAGCTCATACCAAGATAGGGGCATTCGCGCAAGGAATACTGCTTGAAAACGAACTTGGACTGGCAGATTCTGACTAGTCTTCCGCCTTAGTTCTTGGATGACATACCTATCGCGCATCAGCTGGCAACACAGTCAGCGTTAATTAAAGTTGCACTTCTTGCAGACCGCTGCTTGATAGAAGAAGTCTGATGCTACTCCTTTCTCCTCGCATTTTGGGCACGAAACGCGAAACCACTGAAGCATCGCCTTGTCATCAAGCGCCGAAGCATAACTAAAGTACATCAGCACTATCAAGAGAGTGGAGGCGAATGGAACGCTTGCCACAAAGAAAGATCCGCAAGGGATCGTCTTGCCACTTGGCCAAACGCAATAGATAGATGAATGACATTGGCAATGATGACGGAGAACGCAAAATCCTCGGCCATTGACGAGCAAGTCGCACCCTAGCTAGAAGACTGTAGCCGGCTGCTAGATTCACCACTGCCGACAGACATAGAATTGCCAAGGCAGCAGTGTTCGGGTCCGTCAGTTGGCCATGACTCCTCTTCGACCGGCGAGCATGGGTGACTATGGCACTGAGCGAGAGAGAAGAAGCCGCGACAGGAAGAAGTTGAACTGTGCGCGTTGCTGATGGCTACAAGCAATCGGCGCATTGACCGCGAAGGAGGATCTCGGTGATCCTGCCAATCTGCGCACTCGTCGTGAGGCTTTTTTTGGTGAGCTTGATATCGCCCAAGCAGGATACTTGCCCGCAATCGATGCAAACAAAATGCGGATGCCCCAAATGCTCGTGCTCGCCCTCGCCGATTAGTTCAAACCGCCAAACGCGATCTCCGAGCTCCGTTCGGCGGAGCAAACCAGCTTCCGTCATATCGTTTAACGCCCGAAAAGCGGTAGCCTTGTCGACTCCGGTCTTCGAGAGATGCTCAGCAACGTCAGCGTGGGTAAGTGGCGACGAAGATTTTTGCAGCAATTCTAGTGTCGCAACGCGCGCAGGGGTGGCTCTCAAACCGGCTTCGCGGATCACAAGCTTGCTTTGCTCTACTGCAGATTCTGACATATACGCACCGCATTCGTGCGGTAACCCAAACCGCGTGACCAGCTAGGTAACAAACGGGAATCGAAAGGGAAGACCTGACCTAGGAGTATAGCATCGCATTTTGACTAGCCCTAGAGATCTGGGGCCCATCGGCCGGAAATACCCTACTCACCTTTTTTTGCCCGCAACTCAGATCCAGTTGCAAATGCAATAGATTTGCATTAAATTGCTGGGGTTAGTAGAGAATGATCGGGTTAGTGACCGATTTGCAGTTGCTGGGAAGTCCCCGGATCTCAGAAGCGAAGAAACTAGCCTCAGGAATGACACCTTGTCGAGCTTAGTTGTCATAGATGAAATCGCCCCAGGAAGTGCCGCCTCCGAAAAGGCAGCATCTGGATCTATATTGCCTGACTGGTTTGGCATTCTTGCTTCGATCGCTTGCGCCATTCACTGCGCAGCGATGCCATTCGTCATCGCATTTCTGCCAATGTTCGGCCTCAGTTTTCTGGCTGACGAGGCGTTCCACAAGGTTATGGTGGTAGTTTGCACGTTTTTGGCTCTGGCTTCCTTCGTTCCAGGGTGGCGACGGCACAAACGTTGGTTACCTGCTGGCGTTGCCTTGGCTGGACTTACCTGCATTAGCGTGGCTGCTTTTGCATTGGAGCACACTTGTGCTTGCTGTGCTCCGGCGGAAGAAATGGCTGTAGTTGGTTCAGATTCTTCCTCTCAGACTGTAGGGACTGTTTGCGACTGTGAGCTATGCAAATCCGAAGAAGCAAATGATAATGAGAACAATCCTCAGCTGGTTGATTCTGCGGACAAAAGCCCAGTGATGGCAGGACTCGTTCCGTTCGTAACACCTTTTGGTGGAATCTTGCTGGTTTGCGCTCACTTGATCAATCGTCGGTTTTCCTGTCGTTGCGGCTGTTGCCCAACCAAGCCAGCAAACTGAGTCGACCTTCTGAATGGACGATATTCGACTCCTTGGCTGGCTATCTAATCGAGCACTTTGATGCAAACTCTCCCTGATGTGCAGTCGTATGCAGACGCACGAAATATGTCGATCAATCAGGTTGGTGTAACCAAGGTTCCTTGGTCTTTCCGATTTGCTCCCACGTCCGAAAGCACGGCCGAAGCGCAGAGTACGATTGGCTCGGTGGATATGTTCGTTGCGCTCCCCGCAGATCAGAAGGGGACCCATATGTCCCGTTTTGTGCAGGTTCTGCTTGAGCACGATCAGCCACTGAACTACGCGACTTTGACGGAGCTGTTCGGGCGGATGCGGGAAAGACTAGGTGCATCCCAGGTTTGCGGCACGCTTCGATTTCCATTCGTTGTGCATCGTGCGGCTCCAGTAACTGGCGAACTGGGCATGCTTCAGCTCGACGTCTGCATTGAAATTGAGTTGGGTGAAGAAAACAGAATTCGTACAACCATAGCTGGCCCTGCAACCAGTCTTTGCCCGTGCTCAAAAGAGATTTCCGCCTATGGTGCTCACAATCAACGTTGTGAGTTGAAAGCAAGCGTCGAGTTTGCATCTGGCTGCGAAGCTGGCGTGGACGAACTTTTTAGCATGCTTGAGAAAGCAGCATCCTGCTCTGTCTTTCCAACGCTGAAGCGAGCAGACGAGAAGAATGTTACGGAAGCGGCCTACGACAATCCGAAGTTCGTAGAAGATATCGTTCGCGATATAGCTGTCATTCTCAATGAAGATGACCGAATCGCATGGTACCGCTGTTCGTCCGAAAATTTCGAGTCAATCCACCAGCACAATGCCTACGCACAGATCGAGTCATCTCGAAGTTGACCTGAGGCAGGAGCTTAGCCGCAGGAGCAACCGCTGTCACAGCAGTCGCCACCCTTGGACGAAACCGGCAGTGAAATGCCACCGGAAATAACTCGACGTACTGGCTCGCCGGTTTCAGGGTGCTCTGTCAACGGTTCATCGATCATCCGTTGAACTACTTCAAACAGCTTTGGCTCTTGCCCATCCTTTTCTGGTATTGTTTCGTATTCATAGGTTGGCATAGCACACTCTTCTGGAAGATTCCTACCTGCGTACACTCATCATAGATCGCTTCGGCCTGCACGTCTCGCCCCATCATTGCGAAATTACGGAACAACCTTGTTATTCCCGCCTAGACAGCAAATATCCCCCTAGCGACACTTGCAAAAAATTGCTCACTCTAATTGCAATGGTTGTGCAACTGCGAACCATTGGTCGTTAAGATCAGTACCGATTGCAAGGTACCTAGAGTTTTCACTCTTAATCGACTTTTGCTCCGCATCAAAAACCAGCTAGCTGTCGCGGAGCAAAAGACGAAATCACTCTTCATTCGAGAGAATTCGCATGATCGAGCTCAGCGAAATTACTAAAACATACGACGGTGAAGTGGTTGCAGTCGATCGCTTATCCTTTAAGGTCGGAGGCGGCGAGGTTTACGGCTTGCTTGGGCCCAATGGGGCGGGCAAGACAACGACTCTGAGAATGATCCTAGGCTTGCTTGAGCCGACTAGCGGTGATGCAACGATCCTAGATTCGAGCGTTTCCGTGGATCCGCTGCGTATGAAACGCCTTATCGGTTTGGTATCTGCAAGTGCCGGCCTCTATCAGTGGTTGACCCCGCGTGAAATGCTGCGTTATTTCGCGATCGGATTTGGCTTGAATGAAGAGCAGGTTGCGGAGCGTATCGCTGAGCTATCACAACGCATGGAGTTGGAAACTTTCTTAGATCGACGCTGTGCAACACTCAGCACCGGGCAGTCTCAGCGTGTCAATTTAGCTCGTGCTCTCGTTCATGACCCACCGGTTGTCTTGCTCGACGAGCCCACTCGTGGACTCGATGTTGTCGGCTCAAAAGTGGTTTTTGATTTTGTGCAGCTTCTACGCGAAGCCGGCAAGGCCATCATCGTCTGCACACACCAGCTGGAAGAGGCTGAACGGTTTTGCGATCGATTCGGATTGCTCTATCGCGGCAAACTCAAGTACGAGGGAACGCTCGAAGAATTGAAGCAAGAAACTGGCCAACCATCACTGGTTGAAATCTTCCTGCGGCTGATGCGCGATGAGTCATCGGTGGCCGATAGTACAGCCGATTCTGCCAGTATCAGTGCGATCGCGTGAGGGATAACAGCATGACTGAAGAACAGACGCGGGTTGAATCTCGGGTGAAAGAAAGCCACATAAACGCGAGAGTCCCTTTTTCGTTTTCTCAGCAGATGGAGTTCACGCTTAAAGAATTGCGTGAGACGCTGCGTGATCGTCGCACGACGGTAACGCTGATGGTGATGCCGCTACTGCTCTACCCACTGCTCGGTCTTGGGCTACGGTTCATTGCATTGCCATCATCGGGAACTCAACAGTACGCCTATCGCCTGGCTTTCGAAACGGAAGAGGAGGCAATGTGGGTCTCTGAGGCGCTGCAAACCACAGATCCAGACTTGGCTGCGGTGGAGAAGCCAGAAGGCACTCCTGAATTGCAGCTCCTAGTTCCCGATGACGACAAGGATTTTGACCTTGAGCAGATGGTCATGCAGACGACTGCGGATCTGGGAATCAAGGTAGAGTTCAAGGAATCCAATGAGGCGGTGCAGCGCGAAGCAAGCGTCGAGCTTTTGCAAAACGATGGTTCAGCTTTGAGTGCCGAAGTCGCCCTGTTTGTCGAACAGCACTTGGCTGCAGCAAACATTGAATGGATCAAACGTTGGGCCAATCAGAATGGGCAAAGCTTGCCGATTCCGATCGAGCAGTCACGTACGATGCTCACTCCTGCCGAAACTGGTTCTGCCATTCTCGGGCTCTTGCCGTTGATCTTGCTTCTGATGACGGTGACCGGAGGCGTATATCCGGCGATTGACCTGACAGCCGGTGAGCGCGAGCGCAACACGATGGAAGCATTAATGGCTTTGCCGGTGCCTAAGTTTCGATTGCTAGCAGCAAAGTATGTGGCCGTTGTCGTGGTAACCATGCTAACCGGGCTGATGAACTTACTGGCAATGAGTTTGACACTTTTCGCGCTTCAGCTGGATAAGAGCTTGCTGGGAGAAAACGGCTTCACGCTCGCATTGGGATTGAAGCTGTTTTTCGCGCTGAACGTTTTTGCCTTTTTCTATTCAGCCGTGCTGCTTCTTTTGACCAGTTCAGCAAGAAGCTTCAAAGAAGCCCAAGCCTATCTCATTCCGCTACTACTCCTTTCGCTTGCACCAGGAATGGTCATCCTCCTTCCGGGCTGGAGTCTTGGATTTGGGACTGCTGTAATTCCGCTCGTCAACGTTCTCTTGCTGACACGCGAGTTACTCGAAGGAAGCGTTCCGCAATTGCCAGCCACTGCAGCCTTTATCTCAACGATTCTTTACGGCGCTGCCGCATTGTCATTTGCCGCACGTGTGTTTGGGAATGATGCCGTAGCGGTTGGCAGCCGAGGACTCTGGAAGGATTTGATCGAGCGACCCAAAGAGCAAGTCCAGTTGCCATCGCTTTCAGCGGCACTGTCAACTCTAGCCCTCATGTTTCCTGCCTACTTCATCGCCTCAGGGATCATGAGTCGTGGGGAAGAAGGTCAGCCTGCCAATCGCTTGGTGATTTCTGCGGTACTTACAATCGTGTTGTTCATCGGCGTGCCTTGGCTGCTCTTGCGCTGGCTGCGAGTATCGCCCACTGAGGGGTCAGGGTGGAAGAAGGCGAAATGGAATTACTGGATTGCAGCTACCTTGTTCGGCCTCGGTACTTGGCCCTTGGTTTTTGAGCTAGTGATCCTCGCCCAGAGCCTTGGGATACGCGGGTTCGATCCAAGTCAGATCGAGAACGTGGACGAGTTGCTAGCTGGCTGGAAAGAAGTGCCAAATTGGCTAATCGTAATCTGCCTAGGTATTGTGCCTGGGGTTTGCGAGGAGTTCTTCTTCCGCGGTTACCTGCTTAACGGATTAAAAAGAAGCTTGACTGCATTCGGCACCGTAGCGGTATCTGCATTGGCGTTCGGCTTCTTTCATGTTGTTTTGGCCGGGGCTGCTTCGCCGGAGCGATTGCTGCCCAGTACGCTTATGGGCTTCCTGCTGGGAAGCGTTGCCTATCGAAGCCAAAGTGTCATTCCCTCGATGATGCTGCATGCAATCCACAACAGCCTCTTGCTGATGATTGTTCAGTCCAAAGATCTATTGGAATCCTGGAATATCGGACAGCTAAACCAAGAGCATTTGCCCTGGTGGTTGTTGGTCATTTCTGTCGGCCTGTTGCTCGGCGGCACACTGTTTCTGCAGATCTCAAGATCTCGCACTCAACCTAGCGAGAGCTCCGAGTAGGATTCGCCACTGGCTCTTCGGTCATGATGAACCTGATATAAATGCAAATCGTATGCATTTACATCTGACTTGCATCAGCTATAGTCGAGTCAAATAGAGCTGCCTTTGGATTCAAATGACCGGGGAAGGGCAATGACCGTGAGTGTTCGAGCAGTTTTAGGCGACCGGCAGCAGGGCTCCTGCCAATGGAAAGTGTTTTCACACAGTGGAATACTATTTGGCAGCGAATTTAGGCGGGCAGATTCTGACTCGCCCTCCGCCTCAAGCAATTTGAGGCTCGGCGAGGGTGCTTGTTCCGTAAGGCGAAGAGCAGTCGCGTTCGTTTTCTTTCTAGTTCTAGGCTTACAAATCACGGCGGTTCGCGCAGACGAACCACTGTTGCTCTGTGCCGCGGACCCAAAAACACAATATTGCTTGCAGAAACTTGTGGGTTCGAACTCCAAGGTCCGGCGAATCGACCTGCGACATCAGAATCGCCTGCGTGGACAGGTGGATTTCGAGCAAACGACGCTTTTCGTTTCCCGGAATCACATCAACCCGATCTCAGCTGAGCGATTAAAAAATCAAGGGCATCACGTGGAGTACCTCGAAGCGCCGAGTCGGGATAGCGGTGGGCTCGCTACATGTATTTTGTTGAGATCGCTTTGTAAGAAACTTGTACGGCTTTACCCAGGGCGAGCAGATGAGTTTCATGCTAGGCTCGCCAGCCTCGAGTGTGAAATTCGGCTGCGAGCCCAAGTTCCGGCGTTTCACCCTTTGGTTGAACAAGCTTGATTGACCTAAGTCTCAAACGCTCGATCGCGAATCCCGTCTGGAGCAATAATGCGTTATTGGCTTACCCTAGCTTTCATCTTTGTCCTAGCCAGGATTGGATTGGGGTGCCCGTTCTGCTCGGCGTTAGCGCCCTGCCTTCGCGAAGAACTGTCGCAAGTCGATCATGTTGCCATTGCCATCTGCACCGAATCAGTTCGCCAAGTTGGCGATCTTCCACTTCATTCTTTCCGCATTGAGAGTTTGGCTCCAAGCGCCGCTGAAGCGAAGCAAATCGATGCGTCCCTCAAACTAGTTGGCACCGTTGTTCAAGCCTACTCGCTCAAGAGGTACAAGGTTGGTGAACGTACCTTGATGTTTTGCATCGGGCAGGATGGCGAACTCGCTTGGTCGCCTGTCGAACCGATGTCGAAGTCCTGCCTGGACTACGTCCAGCATGTTTTTGGTTACTCGCGGCTTGAGTCACCTGAATGGCTCGCGCGACATGGCGCGGAATCCATCCGCGAGGAAGTCTTGGCGAGTTCGCGCGACAAGTATCGCTGGCTGAACCTTTACTGGAAGCACCTGGAATCAGAGGACACTTGGGTCCAGCGCGATTCCTACAATGCTCTCGCGAAAGTTTCGACCGAGGAACTCCGGCCATGGAGCAAGGAGCTTGGACCGAAAGCGATTCGGGAGCGTCTGGAGCAGAATGAGGTCTCGGTCAGTCATCGCCGATTCTATTGGGCTATCCTGGGACTTTGCGGGGAAAAGGAAGACGCGAAGTTTGCCTGGGCGGCCATCGAACGTCAGATGACTGCAAGAAAAGAAAAGCCGATTTCACAAGACGCAGTTGGTTTGGACGCAGCTATCTCCACCTATCTATTACTTGGAAGTGAACCGGCGCTAGAGCGAGTTGAACTTGAATTATTTCGCAGCTCTGAAAGGCATCACTCGGAGCGTTTCGCGGCGCTCTCAGCACTCCGTGTCCACGCGCAAGAGTTTCAAAAATTTGACAAGAAGCGAATCTGCAAAGCACTCTCCTCATTGCTTGATGATGCCGACTGCGTCGACATGGTGATCCCAGACATGGCCCGACTCGAGGATTGGTCTCATGTCGAAACATTAAAGACCAAATTTCTGGCCGCTGCAGAGGCCGAGCAACAACAGCTTCTCGTGCCGATCATCAATTACCTTCGGGCATGTCCTAAACCAGAGGCAGCCAAGGCGCTCGACGCATGCGAGAAAGCGTCTCCAGATGCATTTAAACGCGCGAAAACGATTTTTCCGTTCTTGCGAGATAGTACATCCGACAATTAGTACTCCTGCCCCGCAACGTAGGCCAATCATTGTTTTTCAGACTGTTGGAGTGAGCCTACAGCGCTAGCTAGCGTCAGGCTTAACCAAGAAAACATGAGCCCGCGTCTCGCGACGTTGGCTCACAGATTGAAACTCTGACTTGCCCTGCCCTGTAACGTCTCTATGCGATGGCGGATGTGCGGTAGAGATAAAACACCCCCAGGCCGGTGATCAGGATCGCGCGAGTCCATGCCCAAGGGAAACTCATGAGCCAAGTTCGATTGCTCTTCGCAATTCGTCCACCAAAAGCTTGCACCGCAATTCCAACCAGAGTGAGGGAAAAAGCAATGCCAGCAGCGAAGAGACCGATTACTCCATATGCGGCTACGGGTGAGCCACTCGACATGCTTGTGAAGTAAGCTGCCAGAGCAGACGGACATGGCAATAGGCCGAAGGCGACACCGAGGAGAGCACTCATGGAGTAGCTTGTTCGCAAGCCTTTCTTATCGGACTGATCCGCGTCGTGATCGCAACTCGATTTGTGGCTCGAGCATCCGCAGTTGGCCGGTTTGGCACGCCAAGCGGAGACACACATCCAGATCCCAACTCCCATGACGAGAATCGCAGAAGCCCATTGCAAACCAAGGGTTACCCCGCCCTCTTCTGCATGCTCATGATCGTCAATCAGCAAATGGTGCGTCAAATGCACCATTGCGGCGATGGCGATCAAAGATACGGAATGAGAAATCGCACTCGACAGTCCCATCACAACGGGATGCAGAAAGCTCCTGCGCTCGCCTGAGAGATAGACGAGCATTGCAGTCTTCCCATGACCCGGCTCGAGAGCATGCAAAGCTCCCAGGCCAAAAGCTAGTCCAAGCGTGAGATCGTGGGTGTGCATCTCGCTGATAATGCCTTGTATCTTCAGTTTTCAGAGCACGAGTGTTATTTTTTAAGAGCTGTCTTTCGTGTGAGCTCTGCACAACAATTTTTTCAAGCTTAGTTCATTTTCACGCATTCGTCATGAAACGGGGCATATTTTCTAGTTGTTACCGATAGTCTAAAAAGTTTGTTGGCTCGTGAAATTTTTGATGAATTCGTGGCCTTCTAGGTGCGGTATCTGTTGCTGGGCAGCCATGAATTTCTGTCTATTGACAAACCTAGAGCCATGGAAGAACGTAAAGATTAGATTCTTGGCCGGACTTACTCTCACCAACCGATAGCACTTCATGTCTTCTTTGGCCCGGCAAATCTTCGCTCTGACCCTGTGCGGCCTACTGCTCGTAGGGAACGTCCCAGCGGCGTTGCATGCACTCAATCATTCGAGTGCGGCCAGAGCTTCAAGCGGCCCCATTAATCTGGTTTGCAGCACATGCGGTTGCGAGCATCATGCGGCCACAGAGAAACATGATGACTCGAAGCAAAAGTCTCACGACCACAAAGACTGCCGCATCTGCCAGTCGGTTTTTACGAGCTTTACCTCTCCTGAAGTCGCCAGTGAGCTTCCTTCTCTACCCATTCTCGTTCAGGCATTATCTCGGCGGCGGCCCGATCATTTTCCGAGTACGGATATCTTGGTCCCCGATTCTCGCGGGCCTCCTTCAAGTTGCCTCGTTTAGCCCAACCTTGGGCCCAACCTTGGGCCCAACCTTGGGCCGAACCATGGTTATGCTTTCCTTGCAACTATGCAAAAGGCTTGGACTCCAGTTCGGTGAAGAATGCCCATCATTGCACTTTGTGTTGTAGGCCGGCAACGACGGGCACTTGTGAGCAGAAAGTTCGTTTTTGCCTTTAGCAATTTTTGATCTGAAGAGCGATCGGTACAACTGAGAAGCGAAAATGAAAACTCGAATCCTTACGCTAGCTGCGTTGCTCAACGCGGCTTGCTCGGCAAGTCTACTTGCCCAGTCTCCATGCACTCTTTCCAGAATCGTCTGGCAAGATGCCGCGGAGCAAAAACTAAAACGGGGCGACGTCAAGAAAGGAAAAGATTGGAGCCTGAAACCAGAGCTAAATCTGGACAAGCAGAAATTCGTTCAGATGCAATCTTTAGATCATCCAGCGGTGGCAGGTGTTCGAGACAACGAAGACGGCGCCTTCCAAAGCGGATGGTTCGCAATTAAATCTGGCTTTAATCAACAAACCCACGGAGACCACTTCCACCGGCACTACGGTGCAGCCCCGAATTCGATCACAAGCATCTTAGATGAACACCAAGGCAATCCGGCTCACGTCTACCTCGATGACAATCAGTTCTATCTCGCCAACGACAGGAGGAACGGATTCACGTTAGTAACTCCAGCGAAGGTTGGTAAGCCTAACTCCCAGCCGGATCGCTTCTATAAGGCTGGTGAAGGGCACATCACGATGGCTGCAATTCAAGTTCAAGTTGCCTACTCGACTGGGATCGATCTTGAGGGTGAGAACAACGGGCGCGTTGATGTCGTTGGTGTAGGCAGCAGAAGTGGTCGCGGCTATCACGTTCACTTGCCCAGTGGAGGGATACACGGCGGGCCCTTCAGTGCGGGCAAGGTGTTTTTCGCGGCAAGCGACGGAATCTGCTGGGTTGCAGCTGATAGAGGAGTAAGCTCTTCTGAGGAGAAGGTGACAGTCCATCACTTGTCCCTCGGTGAAAATGAGAAGTTCAAACCACGGAGAACCGGTGCTTCCCACAACTTTGGTCAACTTATCTTGTTTAACTTCCGCTCTGCATCGCACGAATTGTGCATGGTCGACTCCTCCAGCCCGAAGCCAACCATTGCTAGAATTGTGACTTCCGTCGCAAACGGCAATAGCTTAACGACCCCCGAAACAATTCGCTCATGGACAGGAGAGCGCTGCGCAATCTTATTCGAAGAGAGTCGAGAAGGTGACAAGGACGAAAGGCTGCATGTAGTAGCCCTTGCCCCCAATCAAGATGGGCGTTCGCAGATGCCAGGCTTCACGAGTCCATTCCGGTCGGCGAGAGCCTGATCGAAGGACACAGTGGGCATCACGAATGCGTAGTCTTATCGAACTGACTTGTCACGACAAGTAATCCTGGCGATGGAACCTTTACTGTTTTTTTTCAACAAGCAACTGGGTGAACCAAGCGACCTTGAAGGTCGGTGGAACCCCAGCGCGACTGATCACTTTCGGAGGTAAATAATGAAATACCAACTACTCTCACTCGTACTTTGTTTTTCCGTGGCAGCTTTTGTTGGTTGTGGTGACGCAACAGAAGAATCAAACGGCGGCGATAACACTGAAAGCCATGAAGGACATGACCATGGCGATGAGCACGCGCATGGAGACGAGCACTCTCATGAGCCCGAGACCTTTGCGGAAGCTCTTGAAGAAGTCAAGGAAATGAAGACCAAGATCTGCAAGGCATTTTCCGATGGGACTCCTAACGATGCACATGACGCCTTGCATGACGTAGGGCATGCGTTGGAAGGGCTATCGAAGACAGCTGGCAAAGAAGCAGATGTGACACCAGAACAGCTAGAAAAAGTCAAGGTTCAGGTAGAAGCACTGTTTGAAGGTTTTGCAAAACTGGACGGCGTCATGCACGGTGGACCAGAAGTCGAGATTGAAGATCTGGAAAAGACGCTCACCGCAGCGATTACCGAATTGGAAGGGGTAATGAAATGACCAACTTCCTTCGCGTTCCGCTCTGCTCGTCACTAGCGGTTGCCTGCTCAGCATGTTTTCTATTCCTAAGCGGCTGTCAATTTAACGATGGCAGCCGTAGTTTCGAGGAAACAAGAAGCAAGATCCTTGCCGACCAGCACTCAGGTGATGTGTTGTCGCTAGCCCAAGCGAATGCTGGCGATGCAAACGGCGCACAGGTGCAGGTAGTTGGTAGAATCTTTGCGGCCGATATGTCTCCATTTGATGCGAAGACGGCGGCGTTCAATCTGATTGAGCTGCCGAAGCCGGGGCACGACCACGAGAATCCGGGCGATTGTCCCTTCTGCAAACGCGATATGGAAAATGCCGCAACTGCCATCGTTCAGATCGTGGACAATAAGGGCGAGGTGCTCGGGATATCCGCTGAAACGATGCTAGGTCTGAAACGAAATCAGGACATCGTTGTACAAGGAGCAACATCGAAGGTTGGCAAGTTTCTCGTGCTTACTGCTTCCTCGATTCACATCCTGAGCAAAGCCGAAGGGGCTGAGTTTGCCAAGCAGATTCACGCCGAGCAGGAAGAGCCAGACGAAGCTCCAGCAGAGCAAGATTCACCAGCGAAAGAAAACTAGCGACTTGAGCAACAACGCAACTATCTACAAAGACACCGCACGACACGTCGAGCGGTGTCTGACAACGTAGGTGGATTTTGCTTGAGGATCCATACACGCCGCTCCTCTAGAGCCGTTGCACGCTAGGCGTGCTGATGCCAATGAATAAACTCTTCTACGCCGGCCTAGCCCAAGTAAAATGGCTCTCCCGTCAGAGCCGTATAGGCAAGCAATATTCCGTTACAGGAGGCATGGGCCAGGATACACTCCAATGGCGAACGACGATGGAGATATGCGCAACCAACCACGATGCCGAAGCCAGTTGCTGGAATCCAGTGTGCACCGTGAAGAGCACCAAACAGTAGAGCGCTACACAGGATCGAAGAGGCCCCAGCCAACAGGTTGGCATATCTAGTTAGTGGCCGCATCATAGATGAGATCGCACCAAGTATTCTGGGGATAAGGTAGGTCCGAAATGCTACTTCTTCTGTAAAAGGAGCTACCAATACGTAAACAAAAACTTGCGCGAGACCGTAATCTCGCTGCTCAGCGAACACTTGCGCAAGGCCGTACTCTTGCTGATCAGAGTTAGGGCTTGGCACAGGGGCAAATAATTGCCAATCGCCTTGCCACAACCCTGTTTTGTCCAAAAGCGGGTCCAGCCTGTTCTTCAGCTTGCTGTGCAAAAGTGTGTAACTTGGAAGTGCATCTACCACCCAAATAATCATCATAGGAATGATTACCAGAAAATAGGCCAGGAGGCGTTTTGATTCAGGTAGCATGGACTGTTTAACGACTGAATATTTGCTCAAGCTAATCTCGCTTTTTTCGCGGAATACACAGGGTTGCGCCAGATTAGCCAACTGCAGCTTTCGTGCCAAAAAGCATTTGCGCAGGGAATGTGGCTGCTGGTTCTAAGCAAGAGAATCTACGCCGATGGGTCTAAAATATCCGGGCGATTCAGAGTACGAAAAGATCTACGGACGCGTAGTAAATCTATCAGAACTCGTTGAGTAGAAAGAACTCATTAAGTAGAAATCCGAACCCACCTCTCGAGCTTGATACGCAACCAAGCTCGAGTGAATGTCCAGTAACGTTCTACCTTGGCCGTGGATATCTGCGATTGTTCGGCAGACTGAGCATTTTTGAATCCACCAAAATATCGAAGGTTCATTAACTCTGCTTTGAGTGGTTCTTTTTCATGAAGAAGCTGCAACGCCTCATCTAGGGGCAGAAGCTCTTCGCCTGCTTTGCAGATCAGCTCGTCGCCTCGCAATTCGTGTTTCTTCACAATGCTGCAACGCCTTGCTCGCTTACGAATTCGAGCAGCATCCACCACTATCCCGCTCCTAGCCTGAGACGCAGCGGCAAAGAAATATCCACGATTCTTCCACTCGGATGACTACTTCGACATCTGTCGGTCCGCCAGGACACATAGTTCCGAGTACACGAGCGCAAACAACGCATCCGCAGCCTTGCGATCGCCATCGGCGACTTGATCAAGCTGCAAGGTCACGCCATGCGAAACGGACTGCTTGCCCTGAAGTCAGTGACTGTGGAGTACCCCATTTCCTGATAACCGATTATGAACCTGCAGCGGTTGGCGGATGAACAAACTGTGACGGCGGCTGCTAGCTAGGTTATCATAGAGAAGCTCGTCATCCCCGGTATCTTCCGCAGCCATGAACGAAACATCACTCAGCCTTCTACAGCAAATGCGGCAATGCCCGGAAAAGGAGGCTTGGGAGCGACTACATCGACTTTACGAGCCTCTCATCCGCAAGTGGTTGATGCGTTATGAGCTGCAATCCAATGATGCGGATGACGTCACCCAAGAAGTCCTTCTAGCGATTTCCAAGGACATTGAAGCCTTTGATCACAATGGTCGCGAAGGAGCTTTCCGGGCATGGATGAAAGGGATTCTGGTTACCGCCTTCGCAAGTTCTGGCACTCTCGTGATCGAGGCCCGAAGGCCTCAGGCGGCTCGGACATGAATCAACGACTGGCCGAATTAGATGATCCGGCGAGCGAAATCACGCTGATCTGGAACCAAGAACACGACCAGCATGTTCTTGAAAAACTGCTTGCGGTAACCGAGCCGCAGTTCGCACCATCGACTTGGTCCGCCTTCCGCAAAACCACCTTTGATGGCCAGAAGCCGAAGGCTGTCGCCGAAGAATTAGGAATTTCTCTCAACGCGGTCATTATCGCTAAGTCCCGCGTTCTGAGTAAGTTACGTCAGGAGGCGACAGGTTTGGTGGAAGCTTCTTCCAAGTTTTTGCCAAATGTCTGAAATGTTTTGCCGGGAGCGAGTCTTTGAGTGTCGAGTGGCCCAGGCAAGAGAAGTTCGGGTCGCGAATGATCCTTCACTCTCAGACGCACTGTAGGCGAAAACAACCATGTCAGAACAGACAAAGCACCCGACGGAAAACGAGCTGACCGCATTCTCATTGGGGCAGCTGCCGCCCGAAGCCGTTTTGGTTGTCGAACAGCACGTCAGCGAATGTGATAGTTGCTGTGAGACCATCGTCGACCTCGTGTCGGACGATACCTTTGTGGACCTTCTTCAAGAGGTCAAAGCTACATCGAAGCTCGGAAGCGCCACGGTCCTGCAGCAAACGCAGCCTTCGATTCCAACGCCGCTGCGAGATCATGCTCGATATCAGATCGAAGAGATCATTGGTCGCGGCGGAATGGGGCAGGTGTACAAGGCTCGGCATCGGATGATGGACCGCACGGTCGCGCTGAAGGTCATTCACTCGGAGTGGGTCCAAAAGCAGGAAGCCGTCGATCGTTTTCGCCGCGAAGTCAAGACAGCAGCTAGCCTGGACCACCGAAATATAGTCACGGCGCACGACGCCGAACAAGCGGGTGAACTACACTTTCTGGCGATGGAGTTTGTGGATGGTATCGATTTAGCTCAAACCGTTCAGAATCGGGGGCGGTTACCTGTGAGTGATGCGTGCAACTACATTCGCCAAGCAGCTACGGGATTGGACTATGCACACAAGCGAGGAATGGTGCATCGCGATATCAAACCACATAACTTGATGGTGACGAAGGGCGAAGTCGTCAAGATTCTTGACTTCGGCTTGGCTTCGCTTGCTCCTCAAGCTACGCCCGGTGAGTCAATCACGGAAGACTCAAGTGGAAACTTGACGATGGCGGGTGCGATCATGGGCACTCCCGATTTTATCCTGCCGGAGCAAGCTCAGGACGCCCGCGGCGTCGACGGCCGCAGCGACATCTATAGCCTTGGCATGACTATGTACTACTTGCTCGCAGGCAAAGTACCCTTTTCCGAAGGTACGGCAATCAGCAAGTTAAAACTTCACGCCGAGTCAAATCCAACCCCACTCAACGAGTTGCGCGACGAAATACCCGTTGGAGTGCAAGACATTTTGGCGAAGATGATCGCCAAAGACCCCGCCAAGCGTTTTCAGTCGCCGTCCGAGATCGTGGATGCTTTGGAGCCCTTTGTCATCACGACGATCGACACCTCGGCTTCAGGCACTATTGATTCAGACCTTTCCGTAAAACCGAAAGGCTGGGGATGGTGGCCACGCATTGCTGCGGCGAGTGTCGCAATTTTGCTGATCGCTGGAGCTTCGATGCTTCTCAAAGATTTCTTCGGCCTCGGCACTAAAGCCGCGCCTCCCGATGAAGTTCATGCTTCACTCAGCGAACTTGATAGCTATGTCGTTTCGATGATGAACTCGCCTCACAACTTGGTGTTCATGAATCTTTCTGACATTGGACAGAATTGCAACTACCTCACCTTTGAGCCCATCGAAGGCGGTGTCGACATGCGGCTACCAGTCTTTCCAGCTCACGCGCACGATAAGCGTCAAAGTGGATATGCGATGAAGTTGAAACAAATTGCTTCGGAGTTGTCTTTGGCAACGAGAGATGAGTCCGAAGTCAGGAACGGAAAGATTGATGGGATCACTGTCATTGTAGAAGTCAATGGTTCAGCCAGAAATGTTGCCGACACCGTCCAGCAGTTAGTTCAGCGAACCTTCGAGGTAGAGGAAACGGAGGAATGCGAGTTCGTATTCCGCAACTTACCCTCTGAAGCTTCGGCCAAAATCGGCAATGGCCCCACGGAATTATCGGCTGAGGCGTTTGTCGCCGAACAGGCTCTAGGCAGGCGAGTCTACTTTGGGGAGCACCAGAACTGGATCTTCTTGGTCCCCACAGAACGAAAAGCAGAGAAGCAGTTTCAGAAGAACGCGGATGTTTGGTACACCAACATCAACGGACTTCCAGATGGCTTTGCAAACACGCTTCGCACTGGCGTCCAGCTGCAAGATGCCTCCAAAGAATCCCCTCTGGCCGCCGAAGATCTAGTCGCCAAGTTCGAGGGTGCGCACAAAAACGAAGTTGCTTTGATCATATCCGCAATTTGCAAGGCGGCTGGAATACCGAACGAGCAATGGCAGGCAGTCGCGAAGAGCCCCACCGCATCAACAAAAAGCATTTCAGGCGAGCCACTCTCCATCGTACTTCTGTCGGACAGTCGGTTCTTTGAGGGTGGCTTTATCGATCCCGACTTCCGTTACCTTGGCGATAGGATTCCGAAGCCAAGCGACTTGTCAGATGCGATGGCCCTAAGTACGGCAAACGGTTTCTACTCGATCCTACAACCGCAGTACATAACAGACCTAACCTACGAAGTCGAAGCGGCTGAATCCGACACCGTCAAGCTGACTGGTCGCGTCCAATTTAACGGACTCGGCATGTACGCTGGGCGAGTTCAGTTTTCGGCGACCATCGATTCAGATCTCAATATCTTGGTCACTGAGTTTGCTCTTCCGACGCATGCAATTGGAGTTCAGCGAGAGAGAGAGACTGCCCCCTGGGTCAGGATGTTAGAAACATCTCCAACCGAAGTAGATTTCAACGACGACTATGATCTTTCGTTGGTGCCAGCGCAAGCAACTGAGATCTATGGTTTCTGCCCAAGTCGCTTAGCAAATAAAGATCACTTTGGCGCCTTGCTGGACGAGCTCGCCGATTCGAGCTTGCCGATTGCCATGAGTCTTGACAGTAGACTCGAACAGGTAATATGGACCAAACTGCCAGAAGAGACTGGACTACAAGACGGGATGATCGGAATCCTGACTGTCGCGGAGGGGACGTCGCTCGAATTCGTTGTAGAGGCATTGGGCCCAAAAGTTGTTGACGACTACGCTGGCGAAGCTAGCTGGCAGGAACTTAGCAAACAAGATCCGCTTAGCTTCGACAAGAACCGGTGCTTTCAAATCGTCGGCAACGAGACATTGTTGATCGGAACTTGGCAGGCTCTCGAGTTCTACAAAGAGCTTGGGCAACAACCTCGCGAACTGGAGTATCTAGCCGCCACCTCGCGATTGAACAAGAAAGAACACCAAGTATTTGCGATTGCGAAATCGATGGACCAGAAATACTTAACGAAGTTGACCGGAGAAACTACAAATTTTCGACAGCTTTCGCCTCTTTTGAAACATCTCTTAATGGTAACGGATTCGGAATACTTCGGGCTTACTCTATCACTCGAAGTCGATCGGCGTCTGGAACTTTTCTCTCGCTATCGAAGTCCTGCAAAGCAAGCTGGTGTGAGTAAAGCGATGAGAGGTTTGGCAGAATCTCTGGCTGAGTTGGTGGGCAGCTTTCCAGTTAGCTCGGAACGCACCGGCGAAGGTGGAGTGCCGCAGCTTACCACTATCGTTAAGACTTCTGCCACCACTGCGTTGAAGGAAGCGAAGCTTGACGAGCCGTCAGACCAGGTATCACGCTTAACCGTTTCCCTGTCGGAAATCGAGCCACAAGTGCAGCTTTACATTCAGGAAATGCTCGGCAAAATGGCGAGTCGTCGCGCGCTGTAGTCATCGCGCTGTACGACATGGCGGCACTCATCACCTTGCAGCAAATTGCTCAAGCATTCACGTTGTTCGAAGCAGATCATGGTTACCTACCATCGGCGAAAACCAAGATTCCAGGCGCAAGTTTTCCTATCTCCTACGCGTTGCGATTCTCTATCTTGGCAACGAAGAACTCTGCAAGAGGTTACTGTCTGCATCATGAGTGGGATAGTCGCGTCAATGCCGGCTTCCTCGACCCCATGACATAAATCTATCGCCATCGTTCCCACAAGCGCCATCTTGGAAAAACCCATTACGCAACCGTTTCCGGCGAGAGCTCGGTGACTGGAGATGGCGAGAAGCAGTTGAAACTTGACGAGCTTCGCGATGATCCTACAACCACGATTCTGGTTTCAAAAGTTCCTGCTCGAATTTCTTGGATCTCGCCCGAAGATGTAGTCCTCAATCCTGCAGAATCTTTGCCGAAGCTTAGCGGTCGCTATCCTGTCGCCTGGCGAGTCGCGATGGCTGATAGGTCGGTGCAGCGGATTCCGTCTGAGACTAGTGACGCTACACTTCGAGCCATGATGACAAGGGACGGTGGCGAGGTTGTTGAGAAGAACAAAGCCAAATTTGAACTTCGATAGCCTACACAGAAGGTCAGCAGCCCGAGCGGGGACAATCGACGTTCTCGCTTACGCAGAACTCTTCAGCACATGGAAGAAATGAAAAACTGCTACTGCGCAACAGGTCGAATGGAATCGAGCATGTCACAGGCTTCGTTGCGAAGGCCGCTATCGGCCTTCATCTCGGCGTCGATTACCAAATGTTTGTCTGACTTGGAATCATATTGAGGCCAGTCGTGTAGCCCGCTGAGATTGGGATTCCCTGACTTGGCAAACTGCACCCAATACGAAATCATCGCATTCGCGATCTTCTCATTGTCACCCTTCATCTTGTTCGGATTCAGCGTGTTGAATACAAAGACAATTTCGGCAGCATGCGCGGCACCTAACCATGACCAGTTGGGGCTGACTCGCGTGAAGTGGTACATCCAAACCTTTCCGCCACTATCTGCGACTTGGCGGCAGTAGCGACGCGTGGGCTGTACGAACCAGCCGTCAGTGATCATTTGAACCGCCGTTGGTAGCACTTGAGACTTCTCTTTCAGATCGTAGAACTCAAGAACCTTCTCGGTGTCGTCGCCGAAAATCGGTTGGATTCGCTTCTCGTATTGTTCTACGGACTGTCCTGCTGCGCTGCCGGCAAACATCGTTCCTTCATCGCGATTCGTTCCCGCAATGACTGGAACTCGATTATGCTTTCCAGACGCGAATATTTGCTCTGGGTTTTCAGGCAAGAACTTGCCGCCGATGGCAACAGGCATGCGTCCACGCAGCCCATTAGTGACCTTTTCGGCAGAGAGCTCCCGAAGTTTGACGAGAGCATCCTCGCTATCGCCGACTAACTCCGCAGCCGCCTTCGCTCCTATGGATTCGGCACTGGGTGTATTAGTCGACGCACTTCTCAAAGGCTTGAAGATAGCTGGGTCCAGCCAAGGGCTCTGCAGAATGGCGCGATGGAAGAGTCCCTTTGCGAGTGGCGATGCAGTCAAGACATAAACACTTGTTCCCCCCGCGGATTCGCCAAAAATGGTGACACGGTCTTTATCACCACCAAATGCTTCAATGTTCTTTTGCACCCATTTCAGGGCTGCAACTTGATCAAGAAAACCATAGTTGCCCGAAACGCCATCAAGAGATTCCTTACTGAGCTGCGGATGGCAAAAGTAGCCAAGTGAACCTAGTCGGTAGTTGATCGAAACCAAAATCACATCACGTTTTGCAAAAGCTTCTCCATCGTAGTTCTTTAATGAACCTGCACCGGATGTCAGTCCACCACCGTGGATCCATACCATGACCGGAAGTTTTTCGTCGGACCTTGGGGGTGCCCAAACGTTGAGGTACAAGCAATCTTCGCTCTTGTTGCCATCTTTACCTTGCCAAGAGATGGGCCCAAACTTATCACAAACGCGAACTTCATCCCAAGACTCTGCGCGTTGCGGTGCTTTCCATCGTAAACCACCAACTGGCGGCGCTGCAAAGGGAATACCCCTGAAAACTACGATGCTGCTGCCTTCACTAGCCGGTACTCCTTGAACAGGGCCGGAGGCAATCTCAATCACTTCCTGAGACCGAAGGCTTTCAGCAGACAGTGCAAGGGCGGACAGAACAAGGATTCGTAAAACTAACATGAGGTACTCTGGGTCGGGTCAAGCATTTGGAGAACGCAAACTATACACTGATAAAGGCTGACAACCGCTGGTGGTTACACGCGTCCTTCTCAATTCCTGTCTATTCATTACCAATACCCTCAGGAAACTGTAATGAAGCCTTTGCAATTGCTGGTTTGTTTCTGTTTATTAAGCTCTGTCCTCGCCAGTGCTCAGGAAGCGAGTGATCCTGGAAACTGGCCGCAATTTCGCGGTGCCAATGTGACCGGCGTAGTCTCCGACAATCCTAACCTGCCTGAGACATGGTCTGAAACGGAGAATGTGGAATGGAAATCGGATTTGCCAGGCCGCGGCTGGTCGTCCCCTGTTATCTGGGGAGATCGCGTTTTTCTGACGACGGTCATCAACGAAGGCGAGTCCGAAGTGCCCAAGAAAGGTCTGTACTTCGGTGGAAATCGCCCCAAGCCACCTAGCTCCCAGCACTCTTGGCGCGTGATCTGCCTAAGACTGAGCGATGGTAGTACTCAGTGGGAAAAGAGTGTTCGAAGTGCAGCTCCGCAAACTTCGATTCATATCAAGAACAGTTTCGCCTCAGAAACCCCTGTGACCGACGGGAAACATCTTTACGTTGTTTTTGGCGGCATGGGTGTCTTCTGCTTCGATCTGAAAGGCAATCAGGTCTGGAACAGAGACTTGCCTCCATACAAGACGCGTTACGGTTGGGGCACCGCCGCTTCGCCTGTTTTGCATGAAGATCGCTTGTACATTCTCCATGACAACGAAGAAGAGTCATACTTGCTCGCTTTGGACAAGAACACGGGCGACGAATTGTGGCGAAAGGCGCGAAAAGAGAAAAGCAACTGGGCAACTCCCTACGTATGGAAGACCAAAGATCGCGCTGAGATTGTCACACCCGGAACGGGCCGAGTTCGTTCCTATGACTTAGCTGGCAACGAACTCTGGTCCTTCAAAGGCATGTCCAGTATCACCATCGCAACGCCTTATGAACATGAAGGTCTATTGATTATTAGCTCGGGTTACGTGGGCGACAAATCTCGACCACTTTACGCCATTCGTCCAGGTGCAAATGGTGACATTTCGTTGGCAAAAGGCGAAACGAAAAACGAGTTTATCGCTTGGTGTCAACCACAAGGCGGACCATACAATCCATCAACGATTACCTACAAAGGAATTTTGTATGTGCTGCATGATCGAGGATTTATGAACGCCTTTGATGCAAAAACGGGAGCTGAGGTATACGACCGCCGTCGAGTCGCTGGCGTTTCCGGATTCACTTCGTCGCCCTGGGCCTACAATGACAAGCTATTTTGCTTAAGTGAAGATGGCAGCACTTTTGTCGTGAAGGCGGGCAAAGACTTCGAAGTGCTCGGAAAGAATGAGCTTGCGGCCGAAGACATGGGCATGGCCACACCTGCCATTGCAGGCGAACGATTGCTGATTCGCACCGCCGCCCGCATTTATAGCATCAAGAAAAAGTAGGGCGACTCTTCACGTCGCCGCGCGTAGTAGCAGCGCGTCAATCGACTTCAACGGATTCGATGACGACGGATTCGTTAGGCACGTCTTGCATGCCAGCTTGAACCCCGGTGGCGACTTTGCCAATCTGGTCGACGACCTCCATTCCTTCGATGACTTTGCCGAATACAGCGTACCCCACGCCGTCTTGGCATGTATCTCGATTCAAGAAGTCGTTATTGCTGGTATTAATGAAGAACTGGCTGGTAGCGCTATCAGGATCCGAAGTTCGCGCCATGGCAAGCG
The DNA here is from genome assembly GCA_963691875.1 of Aureliella sp. Taxonomy (GTDB): domain Bacteria; phylum Planctomycetota; class Planctomycetia; order Pirellulales; family Pirellulaceae; genus Aureliella. The sequence goes on along the minus strand of OY829846.1, from coordinate 4,220,804 downwards.
TATACTTGTCATTCTTTAACCCGTTACCCGCTTCGTTCTGAATGGGCTCTTTAGTTTCCTTGCGATTCATGTCGGCGGTGAAACCACCACCTTGAGCCATGAAGCCGTCAATGATGCGGTGGAAGATCGTTCCGCTGTAGAAGCCCTCTTTAGCATAAGCCAAAAAATTCTCAGTCGAGACAGGAGCTTCCTCGGCGAAGAGTTCAATTTTGATATCGCCGTGATTGGTCTTAATCGTTGGCACTTTTTCATCCTTTGGAAAAGTAAAACGCTACCCAGCAAAAAAAGTGGGCAGCGTCATAGTAAGTAGGTAGTCGTCGAGACTTTCGGCCGATTGGCTTACTTCTTCTGTTCATCCAAGATGCGATTCCAGTAGCCAATTCGGGCTTTCTTTGCCTTGAACAGAGCTTCGACACTATCCTTGATCTCGATTGTCTTGATTTTGTCACGTCCGCGAATCTTGTCGACAACGTCTTGTCCCTTGGTCACTTTGCCGAACACGGTATGCATACCGTCAAGCCAGTCAGTCTTCACATGGGTAATAAAGAACTGCGATCCATTGGTCTTTCCTGAATTCGAGTAAGCCTGTTTTCCTCGATCCGAGTTCGCCATGGAAAGGACACCTGGCCCATCATGCTTCAGCTCCTTTAGCGTCTCATCTTCAAACTTATAACCTGGGCCCCCAGTGCCCGTTCCATTGGGATCGCCACCCTGGATCATGAAGTTTGGAATCACTCGGTGAAACATGAGACCGTCGTAATAGCCGCGTTTGGCCAAATTCAAAAAGTTGGCGGAGGTCAGAGGTACTTTTTTGGCATAGATCACACACTCAATATCTCCTTTCTCGGTCTTGATGACGACATTGATGTCTTTGATTTCGGCCTTCGTGTCCTTCTTGGTTTCGGCTTCTTTTGTTTCTTGGGCAAAACCAGTTGTGGCAGCCAAACAGATACAGAGAACAGTCGCAATTCGGGTCATGGGTAACTCCTGAGCAGTTATCATGTTGAGGTATGAGTTGAATTGTAAGCACGAATGGTGATGCCGACATTTTACTCACACCGCCCAATGCGAAAACAGGCCCATCGAGCTCGACTTTCGCGGCTTTCCTGTCCAACCCGCCCCAAACGAGGAGCTGTCCTGTGCGACGACGATTGCAACTTGGTCCCACGATACTCTGCCTTACGATCGCGAGCTTGTTCAATGCTTCCTTGATGGCCGAGGAGACGCCGCCGAATATCCTATGGATTACCTCGGAAGACAACGGCCCAGAGTTGGGCTGCTACGGCGACGACTACTCCGACACGCCGTATATCGACGGTCTGGCGAAGCGCGGGATGATGTATCGAAGTTGCTGGTCGAATGCTCCCGTTTGCGCCCCTGCTCGAACCACAATCGTTACCGGACTGTTTCCGACGAGCCTCGGCGGGCAACACATGCGGAGCCAAGTTGACTTGCCGAAAGTCGCCAAGCTCTATCCACAGTACTTTCGCGAGCTGGGCTACTACTGCACAAATAACTCCAAGACGGACTATAACTTCCACACGCCAGCTGGCGACATTTGGAACGAGTCCAGTGGCAAAGCACATTGGCGAAAGCGCAAGGAGGGCCAGCCGTTCTTTGCGGTCTTCAACTTCACGATCAGTCACGAAAGTAAGCTGCGAACACGTCCTCACAAAGCCGTTCATGATGCCACCAAAGTTTTCGTCCCCCCCTATCATCCAGACACACCGGAAGTTCGGCAAGATTGGGCACAGTACTACGACCGCTTGACCGAGATGGATCGCCAAGTCGGCGGCATTTTGGGGCAACTCAAGGAAGATGGCCTAGAAGACAATACCATCATCTTCTACTACGGCGACCACGGCAGCGGCATGCCACGTGGCAAACGTTGGCTCTACGAAAGTGGACTTCGTGTTCCGATGATTGTCAGCGTGCCTGGGAAATTGCAACACTTGGTCAAGGGCCAATACAAGACAGGAACGACTTCGAATCGCTTGGTGAGTTTCGTGGACCTCGTACCTACCGTTCTCAGTCTCGCCGGCAAAGCCGCTCCGGCGCATCTCCATGGTAAAGCCTTTCTCGGGCCGCACGCGACACCCGATCCAGAATACATCTTCGGATTCCGTGATCGTATGGACGAGCGTTATGATATGTCGCGAGCTATCCGCGACCAGCGCTTTACCTACATCCGAAACTTCAAGCCGCAACGTCCGCAAGGTTCTTACTTGGATTACATGTTCAAGACGCCAACCACGCAAGTCTGGAAGCGGATGTTTGACGAAGGCAAGCTGACCGATGCTCAGAGTGTTTTCTGGCGCCCCAAGGCTTCCGAAGAACTCTACGACCTGAAGAATGACCCTTACCAAATCAACAACTTGGCCGCCGACACAGAACATAAAGGAACGCTTGAGCGGTTCCGTGGTGAGCTAAAGACATGGATGTTGGGAATCCGCGACTTGGGGTTATTGCCAGAAGGCGAAATGATCGCTCGTAGCAGCGATAGCACACCTTACGACTATGGACATACCAATGCGTATCCCATCGAGGATCTATTTGAAGCCGCAGATTTGGCCAGTCGACCGACAACCGGAGACCTCGGCAAACTAATGGCCTTGTCAAGCGGCTCAGATGCAGGTGTGCGATTTTGGGCAGCAACGGGTTGTCTGATTCGCTGTATGCGAGACATGAAGATTGCGGATGCCGTTGAAATCGCAGAGCGACTAGCAGAAGACAAGAATTCATACGTTCGTTGCCTTGCTAATGAAACGCTTGCGAGATTTGGCGGTGAGAAGCAACGAGAAGAATCCATGGAGCGACTCGCCAGCATGATCAACGCAGAGGAGACGAGCACCTTTGTCGCGATCACCGCCCTAAACTGCCTCGATTGGTGCAAGCCTGAAAAGTCGGAGCTCGGCACACTGCAGAAGTTGCCTGCCCACGATGGAACCACCGCCAAGCGTTACAACGGATACATCCCGCGTTTGCTGTCGCGCGTGAAAAGCATCGCGAGGTAACCCTAGCCGCTCACTAGACACTTTCACGATACGCAATCGAGGGACAGGGCTGATCCCTCGCTGACGCTTCGGGCTTCCAGAGGATCATCTTTTGCAAAAAGCAACCTGGATCTGCCATGTCGCAGATCAGAGGTGCGTAGGGAAAAACGACACCTTCTGGTAAGCTTATTGGGAAAATTGCCGCGGTCACGAGCAATTCTTCAACGAATCATTTCAGCTTGGACAACTTCAAGCACGAATTAAGCTGATGGCTTTAAGAACAAGTTCCATGCCGAACCAGCTGCACTCCCTTTGACATTCACCTGATTCCATGATCAATACTGACCTGAAAGAACACTTGGTTCGCCACGTCCTCGCCAAAGTAAAGATGCCTGGACAATACGTGGGTGGTGAGCGAAATATTGTGGTTAAGAATCACAAAGAGGTGGCTGGCAGCCTCTGCTTGTGCTTCCCTGATGCCTACACAATTGGCATGAGCCACCACGGCCTGCAAGTTCTCTATTCGCTGATGAATCGCCGGGCGGACTGGGTGGCCGAGCGTTGCTTCACACCTTGGCCAGACATGGAGGAGCAGCTTAGGCAGCATCAGTTGCCGCTCTACTCACTCGAGACCTTTACGCCGCTTAGCAATTTTGACATCGTCGGTTTCTCGCTCCAGTACGAGATCTCATCGCCTAACGTGCTAACGATGTTGGACCTCGGGGGAATCCCTATTCGCGCGAATAAACGCACGATGGCAGATCCGCTGATCTTGGCTGGTGGCCCTTGTGCACAGAATCCAGAGTCGATGGCAGAGTTCATTGATGTGTTTGTGACAGGTGACGGTGAGCCCGCTTTGCCTTTGATCTGCGACTTGTGGTTGGAACTGCGTGACGCGGCCAAGGAAAACGGCGGCTGGCTTCAAGGCGAAGCTGGAGTGAAGCAGCGTGAAGAGGCTTTGGCTGAACTCGCGACACGACTGCCCTTCGCTTACGTACCGCGATTCTATGAACCAGAGTATCGCGACGGGCGCATCATCGCACTGAATCGTTCGCGAGGCGACGTGCCCGAGACGATCGAGCCAAGTGTCATCAAAGACTTAGATGGCATTCCTCTTCCGACCGCCCCAATCGTGCCCTATGTCGAATGTGTGCATGATCGTATCGCGATCGAGATCATGCGCGGTTGTCCTTGGCAATGCCGTTTCTGCCAAAGCACTGTGATCAAGCGTCCGCTGCGAATTCGTAGCGTGGACACGATCATCAATGGTGCGATGGATAGTTATAAGAATACTGGCTTCAACGAAATCAGCATTCTTTCTCTTTCCAGTAGTGACTACCCCCATTTCGAAGAACTTGTCACCCAACTTAAGGCAACATTCAATCCGCTCGGTGTGAATATTTCAGTGCCGAGCCTACGGGTGAACGAGCAACTTCGGACAATCGCGGATTTGGTTGGTAACGGCCGTCGCTCTGGACTTACTCTTGCACCTGAGGTGGCTAGAGATGACATGCGAGAGCAGATCCGAAAGAAAATCAAGAATGAGGACTTGTACGAGGGCTGCCGCGTAGCCTTTAAGAATAACTACGAGTCCGTGAAGCTCTATTTCATGTGTGGACTGCCTGGCGAGCGTCCTGTCGATTTAGACGGTATCGTTGAGATGGCTGAAACAATTTCCAGAATTGGCAAGGAAATCAAAGGCCGCAATCCGAAAGTCACCGCCAGCGTCTCGAACTTCGTGCCGAAAGCGCATACGCCGTATCAATGGAACGGTATGCAGCGACGCGAATACTTCCAGTGGGCGCACAAGCATCTTTGGAAGCAACGCAAGATTCGCTCTGTTAACATCAAGTGCCACAATATCGAAACGAGCTTGCTTGAAGGAGTGTTGAGCCGTGGCGATCGCCGCACTTGCGATGCCATCGAATTGGCTTGGCAGCGTGGTGCTCGAATGGATGGCTGGACAGAGATGCTCGATCCAGACCGCTGGTGGAAGGCACTTGCCGATAGCGACATTGACATCGAGAAACAATTGCATGAACCATACGAGCTGATGAGCAAGTTGCCGTGGGATCACGTGAATGTGAAGTATGGCCGCAACTTTCTTGAGAAGGAGCAAAATCGCTCTGTGATTCAACTCGATGCAATGGCCAATGCCGAGTAAGCATATGGATGAGGATCCTGCCAGCTGCTCGAGCGATGTGTTCGGCGCGTTGTTAATGGCGGATGAGGCAGCGTGAGGATGCTGGACGCGACGCTCTTCCCTTTCCTGGCTTCCGCAGATGGGCCCTGGGTGATCCATCAGTTTGACGCTGCAGTTTCGATTGGCGTCCTACTGCTGGCTTCCCTAGCTGCTGGGATCTTGGCCGATTGGATCCGCATTCCCAAAGTCACAGCGTATTTGATGGCCGGAGTAGCAGTCGGCCCCAGTGCGCTAAATGCGATTGCTGCCGAGCAGATCCATCACCTCGAGCCGCTGACGAAGCTAGCCATCGCGTTGGTTTTGCTCGAGTTGGGCTGTGCTTTTCCCGTTTCGCAGATTCGACCCATCTTGCGTCACGCAACTTGTCTAAGCATTGGAGAGTTGCTGGCGACATTCTTGCTGGTGACTCTATCAGTCTGGGGCTTTGGTTATGGGCTCTCCAGCGCCGTTCTGCTTGGCGCTCTGGCACTTGCGACGGCTCCAGCGACAACCGTCTTGGTGCTAAAAGAATCCAATTCAGAGGGACCTGTAACGGAACTTGCAGGTGTTCTGGTCGCACTAAACAACATTGCGGCGATTATCGCTTTTGAGTTGTTGTTCTTGGTCGCGCAGATGTTGTCTTCTCGATACGATGGCGATGTCGTGCAGGAAGCCAGACAAATGGTCGTGAGTCTGGGTGGCGCTATTTTGCTAGGCGTTGCCTTGGGGCTGTGCATTAGTTTCGGTTGTGGACTGCTCAGTCGTCGCCGCTGGTTAGTGATGGTAATCGCAGCGTCGATATTGCTGCTTGGGCTATGCGAGACCTGGAATCTGCCTTTCATGCTGACATTCTTGGTCGCTGGTGTCATGCTGGTCAACACTTCCGACGCAGCGCCGGAGATCTTGGGCGAGCAAGAGAAGATCGCCGGCCTCCTGATAGTCGTCTTCTTCGCCGTGCACGGAGCCGAGCTTGAATTACGGGCCTTCGTAGCGGCGGGACTCTTGGGAGCCGTTTACATCGCGGCTCGATGCGCCGGAAAGATTCTTGGTATTCGCTGGGCAGCTCGCTGGCATCGCGAAGCGCCGACCGTTCGACGTTACCTCGGCAGTTGTATGCTAGCGCAGGCTGGAGCAGCAATTGCTTTGGCCTCGCTCGCGGCCGAGCGTTGGCCTGAAGTTGGTCGCAACCTCGAAGCAATCATCCTTGGTTCGGTCGTTTTCTTCGAGATTAGTGGTCCGATACTGATCCGTTGGTCCGTGATGAAAGCAGGAGAAGTCCCACTTGCTCAGGCCGTATATCACAGTACCGAAACTGCAACGAGCCAAGCCAACAAGATGTGGGTCAAGGCTCGAGACGCGTTGGGTTTTTCGCCGAAGCAACAGATCGATCCAAGTACACTAAAGGTGGCTGATCTGCTCCGCAGCAACGTTAAGGGACTGAAGCAAAATGCAGACTTTGACGACGTTATCAACTACATTCGTCGAAGTCATGACAATACGTATGTCGTGGTGAATCAAGAAGATGAAGTGGTCGGTCTGATTCGATACGATCTACTCAGTGATACCTTTTTTGATTCGTCTCTAGACTTCTTGGTTAACGCGGAGGATTTGAGTACGCCTGCTGGCATCATGGTTCATCCGCAGGATGTCATCAGCGACGTCATCGAGGCTTTTCGTGCCAGCAGTGATGATGTGCTCGCCGTGGTGTCGGACGAAGAACCGCAGAAGTTCATTGGGATCATTCGCCGCTCCGATTTGACGGAACTTGCGATCAGGATCCGCAAGTAACGAGGGCCAATCACTGTTTGACCCTGCGCAAATGGCTGTGGTATCCTTAGCCTTTTAACTTCGCAAAACACTGGATCGCACAGCCAGCCCAAATGGACGAAAACGACTCAAACGACTTGCCTCCGGTGCTCCCGACTGCTGATACTGTCGGTGCTGAGACCGATGCCAACGCGAATCCTTTTGCCCCATCGGTTACTGACGACGGGCAGACTCACCTGCGTGTACGCGCGCATTTGCCCAGCGAATTCTGGCTGTCTCTAGCTGCCGTTCTCGGAACTTGTGTAGTCGCTGCAGTTCTTGGCATTTTTCAATGGGCCATCATGATCGGATTCGCATCGGTTTTTGGCGCAATTCGAGTACCTATGATACAGAAGAGAGTTTCTCGCCTGCATCCTGAGAGAACACTTCCTCGCCCTATCTTGATGTTGTTTGCATCAACCTCCTTCGTGTTGATCATGGAGATCGTTTCCTTCCTTTGCTTCTGTGCCGTCTGCTTGCCTGCTACGCTAGCGACTGCTGGTGATTTTTGGAGAGGTTCGAGCAGTGAGGCGATGACGATGATTCTCAGTGCGAGTGGCATTATCGCTCTACTGGCCTTCATTGGCATGTATCTGTTTTCTTTGAGGCTGCCGATCTAAGTCGGTTCCTGTGAGATTGATATGAGCACTGATACGGATCCTTCTTCGCAACGGCGACGCGCGGTCAAACATCGTGACTACACATTCTTGGGACTCACTCAGAGCCTCTGTCCCGATTGTCACCAAGTGGTTCAGGCGAAGATCATCTCCCGAAAGGGACGTGTCTACTTTCGCAAGTCCTGTCCAGAACACGGGACGCGCGAAGACTTTGTTTGCAGCGACGTGAATCGCTATGACATGATCGAAACGAGTTTGCCTGCCAAGCTGCCTGAGCAAACTTACACCCAACCCGATAAAGGCTGCCCCTACGATTGTGGACTTTGCTCCGAGCACGAGCAACACACATGCATCGGCGTGATCGAGATCACCGATGGATGTAATCTGACTTGCCCGATGTGCTACGCCGCCAGCGCACCTGGCAAGAAGCATAAGTCGTTGAATGAGATTAAGGCTGCTATCGATCGATTAGTCTTAGCCGAGGGCCGAGCAGAAGTGATGCAACTTTCGGGCGGCGAGCCGACTTTGCATCCGCAGCTGCTTGACGCTGTTGACTACGCGCTCAGCCAACCCATCGACTACGTGATGATCAACACCAACGGGATCCGCTTCGCCAATGACCAAGAGCTTGTCGACGAGTTGGCGGAACGGCGCGAGCGCGTCGAGATCTACTTCCAACTCGACTCTCTCAGTGACGAAGCCATCGCCACTTTGCGCGGACAAACCGGTCTGCTTGAAACCAAACTGCGAGCACTCGACCGTCTCGCAGAAGCAGGGCTAAACGTCACTTTGGTTGCAACTCTTCAAGGCGGCGTCAACGATGAAGCACCTGCTGAGTTGCTAGAGTTTGCCAGAGGACGCCCTGAGGTAACTGGGCTCAGCTATCAACCCGCGACGTATAGTGGCAGACACGTCTTGCCCGAAGAACTGGAGCGGCGAATTACCTTTCCAGATGTCGTTGACAACTTAGTGAACGATCCTCGCAATCAATTCGATGCAGATGACTTCTTTCCGCTTCCTTGTGCGCATCCGAACTGCCATTGGCTAGGACTCGCGCTGCGCTCAGAGGATGGTTTCACACCGCTGACAAAACTTGTCGATGCAAAGCAACATTTGGATTTGCTCGCCAATGGCATCAGCTTTACCAAAAGCCAGACTCAGTCGCTTGCGCAGCAAGTCATGGCTCGGTTGGCATGCGGAGATAACGGCTGTTGCACACCAGGCCAAGACTGCTCGACCGACTCAGAGACTGAATCGACTGGCGCCCTTCCCGTCCTGAACGACGGGCCCAGCGACTCCCAGCAGGACGGGTCGAGTCTGGCAGAGATCGAGAACTTCCTGCAAGGTGTGATGCAGCAATCCAAGGGAGCGCGGGACATGCTGCGCATCACGATCACTTCATTCTTGGACGTATACAATTTTGACGTACGCCGTGTCATGAAGTGTTGCACCCACCACGTTCTTCCCAGTGGGCACATCATTCCCTTCTGTGCCTACAACGTGCTGTATCGCGACGGCACCGCCGTGCTCCCCGAGTTGTCTAGCTAACCTTCTAGTGGATGAGGTCACGAATCCCTTGGCGTCCAGCGACCGGCTTAAAAAGTTATAGTGGGTTGCATCAGGAGGACTAAGCCAACTTTCAGTGGCAGGAATTCTAGAAAAATCCATCGCTCTTTTTGTTCAAAATTCTGCCAATAATTCGATCCCAATCATCTTCGTCGCTTTCGAGAAAACCGTTGGCGTTGAATGTCGGTGGTCGACGGATACGAACCAAGGAATTGTTTGGTGGCTGCACATTACGACGGACAAAGTAGATTCCGGTGCAAGGGACAGCGAAGAATTTGTATACGGCTTTAAAACAGCAATTTTCGAATACCGAAAACAAAAAGCGAAAAGTAAGTCTGGGATATGCAGAGAGGCCTAGAGTTCGACACCAAGATCACCATAGGTGGTCAATTGAGACAAATAGACCTACTCCCCTTGTCTTTCTAATCGCAAGTCGAGCCATTGGATGTGATCGCCAAGCTGCCCGAACCGACCCTCTTCGACCACCAAGACGATCAATTGTGCGTCGGTGACATCAATATCGATAAGTGAACTGGTTCGCACTCGATCATCACCCGCTCGATGCAGCTTGAACTCGCTCACGGTTTGCAGCTTCCCGCTTCTGGCGACGAGCACTTTGCAGACGACTGCACCTAACCTCTTATCACCCCCAGCCGGCGGCACCACGAACCCGACTTCTCCGAGCAATCTGGCTGCAGACTTGTCCCAGCGAAAGGCAACTTGGGATGGGGCATGCATGGCGATTCCTTTCGGAACCACACCACCGTCGACTTGAAGCGGACGGCCCAGGCAGTCCTCATCTATCCCGAGCTCCCATTGCAGACTGCTCAGCTTGGGCAAGTATTTGTACTGCGCAGCAGGCATGTCACTTAAAAACTGGGTCGATGCGTTATGAACTCGGAGATACCGAAGCTCTTCCGAGAAACGTTGTGCAGAGTCGATAGAAACTAGATTCACGCCTCCGTCTGTAACTAGCTTGAATCGATTCTTGAAGGCTTCGGGAGCGCGTGTATTCAGGAAAGAACCATCACTGATCGCAATGGACTGGCCTTTGGTCTTCTTGGGAATCTCCCCAAGCAGAGCAGGACTGAATACGATTGCGCGCACTTCAGGTCGCTCCCAAGAAAAGCTCTTGCCATTCTTTTCCAGCTGCAGGCTCGCCGGTTCTTCATCACGTTCTATGAAGCTGACTAAACCCTGCAATTTCTGTCCACTGGTAAGCAGAATCCGATCATCGGTGCCTTCGGCGGCTGACATCCAGCTAGAAACTTTCTGCCAGTCGCGGAAAGAAGGCTGTGGATTCAGCAAAATACCTCGCAGGGAAGTCAAAGGGATCTCAACGGGATCGAACCAGTCGCTACGTACCAAGACCTTGTCGCTCAGCAAATCCAAATTTCCGCAGAGCCAGCTTCCATCGGACAGCCATACTGCCTGCTCGCGCTGCACCCCGCTCCAACTTCCCCAACGAACGACATCTGCAGGTTGAAAGAGCTTGGGGTCAGCCGGCGTCGCGTACTGCCAACCATCTGTCGTCCACTGCAAAGCGGCTACAGTGGCGATGACATCATCACGCGTATGCAGTGACTGCCCGACGCAGCGCTGGCACCAATTGCTCGTGCAAAGCGATAGAGCAACCAATGCTAAAACGCATTTCACGTGCGCTGGATAGTTCGAGATGCCAGGGCGCAGAATCGTAGACAACTTAGAACTTCCTGCGCCTGACGGATTGGTGCTGTTCCAAGATCTGCTCGAGCGGCCGCGCTGGAGTCTTGGCATTAAATTGTTCGGCATCCAGGCGTCGAACTCCGCCAGGGTTTCGCGCTTTCTTCGCCTTAGCATACAGATCTATACGACTTACCTCTGGCAGTGCCTCACCGACAGGAAGTGGTAACCATCCTACGCTCTTGGGCACGTAGTTGACATCTTCGATGGGATTCGGGCTCGTGCCGGTTCGATCGATGGCGATCGACTGCAGATGCTCCTCGTAGACACTCAAATCATATTGCACACTAGGCGGGACCGCAGTGACATACTCTTCTCTTCTCCAGCCACCGAGCAAGGTCCGGTATTCGACTGTTTCAACAATCCGAGCACCCGAGTCACGCTCCAGTTCTAGTGTCAGGCTTTGGCCTGGTTCAATGCGGAGTTGCTCGAAGTCAGCGCCCCTGCGGCTATCCCCCAGTGCGATCACCAAGGCGTAGCGATGCCGGTTGTCCAAGATTAGTTTCGCTGGTGGCAAAGGAGGATTGGCGACGAACTGCGACGTCACACTCCGATAAAATGGCTGGAATCCAGTGACCCGCGGAGCGACGTAAGGACTCCACATCTGCGCTCGATTGAATGCAAGCGGTCGTAGGGTGAGTACGCCCGCCCCGTTATGGGCCAAGCAAGTTCCCGGGAAAGCCGCGTTCTGCAACCAGAATTGATTCTGGCCCAACCCAGCGCTCACCATCCAAAGCTGCTGAGGATCCTGCGCGGCGGGCGCCAAGCCGAGATGGTTTCGATTGGTGGCAGACAGAGAAAAAACTTTTCCTTGACGGTAAGTTTGCAAGCGAATGTAGCCTTGTCCCACTGGAGTCGCAAACCAATCCGCTCCCGTTGAACCGGAAGAGATCGCTCGCAAGCTTGAACCAGAACCTCTTGAGAGCAGCCAGGGTGCCCCGCGCACGTCGGTTGTAGCGATGCGTAGCATCTGTGCCGAAGGAAGCTTCTTACGTTGCGAGACTAGATCAAAAAACTTGCTGGCCGCCAAGTTCGCAACAATACCGCCAATCTGCCCTGGCGCGCCACTTGGCTGATTGATGGGACTGGCTACGACCGGGTTCACAGGCGGCAAAACAGATTTATTCATCGAGCGAGTTTGAGAAACGCGAATCGTCATTTTGCTGGGACGATACGCAACTCGGCCTGCGACTTCGGAACCAATCTCAAGGCCTCCTGAATTCGAGCTCGGCCAACGAATGATCTGCCGCGCAGCTGTGCTGTAGTATCCCAACCACTTTCCATCCGCCGAATCATGCTGTTGACTTCGTGCGTAACGGGTCACCGATCCATCAGAGCCGCGAATCTGCAATTGAATCGCACTCAAGGTAGCCTGCGATTTGATATTTGCAGTCGGCACTACAAGATCAAAAGACTGCGATGCGAGTCCTGTCGTCGACTGGCTCAATACGGGGCTGACGAAGATACAAACAACTAGCAACGCGAGCGTCCGATTGAATACTATCTTTTGCATGATCTTCCTCGACTATTTCTGAAAAATCGGAAGAACCGTTCGCGGCATATTGAGGATCAAACATGCCATTGCTGTTCCGTATTCCGCGCTGTTGAAGTCAAACCAACTTCCCTGTTGCTTTTGCGAGTTGAGCAAAGCTCTTTTCAATTGCCCATACCAGTTCTCCCAAGCTTTACCGCCACGATGCCAAAATGCTTGAGCTGAATAGTAATGGGCATAGAAGTAAAAGTTATTGCGCTCGACGCGCATATTTCCCGCAGCATTCCCTTCCAAAAACTTCGTCGCAGCCTCGATTTCCGGCCCTTCGTAGATACCTGCGTTGTACAAGGCAACCACTGCAGCCGCCGTAATGGGAAATCTGCTGGCCCCACCGGACAGTTGGTACATGTAACCGCCATCTGAATTCTGGCTGCGTCGAACGTAATCTACGGAACGATCAATAATTTGCTTCGGAACACCAAAACCAGCATTTCGCGCGGCGCGTAACGCCATCATCTGGCAGACCGTCACAGACAGATCTGCTTGACTTGGCGGGGCGGGATTGTAGCGCCAGCCGCCGTTCTTATTTTGCGTCCGCGCAATCAAACGCACAGCTTTCTCAAGCTTCGGACGAATCTCGAGTTGAGGAGCCATACCGTACAACTCAGAGAGAAACAAAGTCCCAAAGCCATGATCGTACATTGGACCATGACTTGTCTGCCCTGCCGCTGAAACAAAACCGCTTGCCTGCACCTGAGACAAAACGTACTCGCCAGCCCTCTGAAGTACCTGACCAGCTCGCCCTACCCCACAACGCACTCCACGGCTAAGAAAGCCTAGTCCAACCAGCGAAACCACGCCCACCCAGCGGCCCTGCTCGCGCGACTGAAAGGTACCGTCTTCCTTCTGACTCTTCATCAGATAGTCGAGACCACGGCGAATAGCTAGATCCACATCACGGTCGTACAGCTTGTCGAGGTCAGTGCGAGGCAGCAGATCTTCCGCGACAGCCGGCGGCGCATAGATCCCTCCGGCGGCTGCTAGCAGTCCAAGACTCCCTCTCAGTGCGCGGCGCCGATTAAGGGAGACAGGGCGTCGCGCAAAGGAGCCACGTTGGTGACCAGAGTGCGCGCATGCGTTGTCAAGCTGCATTCCCACTACCGGTCCTCTCGAAGCAAGGACTCGAAGTAAGACTGAATGCGGTCTCGATAACTGGGCAAGAATTGCTCCACCATCCGCGACTGCATCTGCTTGCGAATCCGTTCAGGCAACTGCCCCCATACCTCAAGCTGCAACTTGCCTGGATCAACGAGATCCGTGCGAAGCTCTTTCTTCTCGCCGTCGTTTCCTGGGTTGTCCCTGCCAGAGGTTTGGTCTTGATTCTGCTCCGATTCGGTCGATTGAGTCTGCGTTTCAGCATTACCCTGCTGACGCTGAGTTTCCTGCTGCTCGGATTGCGAATTCTGCTCCGCCGAGCTTTGCTGAGAGGCATCTTGTTGTGCGTCTTCGATTTGCTGAATCAAATCATCCAAGCGCTGGACGATGTCTCCTTGAAGCGTTTGCGTTGTACCGCCTGTCACACCCCGGTTCAAAAACTCAGCTGCAATCACCATGCTCTGCCGGACTGAGGCCAATGGATTATCCTGCTGCTCGCCAAGATCCTCACCGTCCAACCCAACATCTTTCGGCGAAATGCTCGGCTTCGCGTCCTTCGAAGCATCACTCGTCACCTCCGGTTCTCCTAGAAGATCTAGAAGCCCATCTGTCAGCGACGAAGAACTCTCTTCACGTTCTTTTATATTTTCTTGCGCTTCCTGAGAATCAACACTTCGCTTTTGCTGCGATGCTGCCCCTTCTATGTTGCCCTGAGCAAGCGAAGACGAGGACTCAAAAGAGAATAAAACCATCGCGGCAATAAGGAACACTGGTGTCTTGGACTTCATTCGACCGGCCATCACTTTGTCTCCTGCTCTGCAAGTTCTTGCAACAAAGTCTCCAGTTGCTCAACAAGTGCTTGCTGCCTCTGCGCGAGCTCTCGAATCATTGGATTCTTCTGGGCCTCACTAAGTTCCCAATTATGCACTTCGGCTGTACGCTGATTGATCGCATCCTGTAAACCGCGAATCAACTTGAGCGTCATCAAGGGAGGAAACCGATTCGACTCTTCCTGCGATTCTTGCTCGCCTTCCTGGGGATCGTTTGGCTCCGACTGCTGAGGCCGGGAATCGGGTTGATTCAAGGTCTCGGCGACCAGCTTGAGTTTGCTCAAGGCGGCTTTCGCACTATCGCGTGCCTCGGGCTGAACACGCAATCTTTGCGCTGCAGCTACCGTCCGAGCCATGTCTTTGTCGGCCTGATCGAGCGTCCAACGCAAGGTTGTCTCATCCGAAACTAAATCAAGTGTTTGCTGCATGTCCCTTCGTATCGATTCTTGGTCGGCAGCCAAGGCGCGAATACTATCTCTCCCAGCTTCATCGATCGCCACTGCTTCGTCCCAAGCAGCATCCCCTAATCCTTCAGTAATCATCGCTTGTCTTTCCGCCAAGTCGCGAATAACTTCTGCGGTTCGGGCCAACGCCAATTCCTTGGATTGCTGTTCGAACTCAGCCGCCTTGCCTTCTGCTGCTCCCGCGGCTTTTTCAAGTGCCTTTGCTGCCCGCTGTGCCGAAGCACTCGCCTGCGATGCATCGCCCTGCTCGAGACCCGCCTCCGTGGATTGCTGCGACTCCATCGCATTGGCAAGCAAATCGGAAACGCGAGCATCCACTCTTTCTTCGGCAGCGTCTCGCTGGTCCCCGGTTCGCTTGAGTACGTCTTTCTGCTCTTCGGCGAGACCAGCCAAAGCATCCGAATCGGCAATACCAATCTTGTCGGCAAGCTGTTGTTGTTGCGCGGACAGCTCACCAAGGGCTTCTCCGAGTTGCTTCCATTCCTGAGCCCGATTTGCAAAATTATTCGACTTGGCATCCGACGAACCGAAATGTCCGAGAGCCCGGTCTAGCGCTCGTAGAGTTTCGTCCTGGGTTGCCCCTGCTTCGCTGGTATCGCCTCGCGAGAACTCTTCGGCAGACTGCCGCATGAGTCCACTCACTCGCTCCTTCAGGATACGATCGGCAACAGAAGCAAGCGGAGCGGCCGCATCACTTGGCTGCTCACGAATCCGATGCACTAGTTCGTCAGCTCGCCTAGCCAGACCTCGCTGATCCGCAGACAGAACACCCCTTCGCCGCTCGTGTTGATTCGAATTCTGATTCGCGATCTCATCCAATCGCAAATCCTCGGCACTCGCTTTTAGCGCAGCTTGCTCGTCCCGAATCGAGAGTAATTCCCGGTGAATGGCTTGCCCAGCTTCGGAAGCCGAAAGATCTCCTAGTAGCGACTCAAGCTCCAAAATCGCTTTTGCTTGAGCCGCGAGGACTTCTTCCATTCCAGCGCTCACCGTTTTCGGTTCTGCATCACTCTCCAAAGCTGCAAGATTGGCTCGCGAAGCAAACTCTTGCGCCTGAGCCAAACTCTTATCGGCAATGCTCTGCAGTTCGGCTTGCAACAGTCGCATCTCCTCAGCTTGGGGCACATCGGCCAGCTGGTTTTGCTCCAAGTCAGCGACAATACTGGCGACATGCTCAACCAAACTTCCCTCACTCAGTCCTACCTGCTTTCGTATTACCGCCTGAATCTGCGAAATAATCGACAAATTCTCTCGGGCCGTCCCATCTACGAATCCCGATTGCTGCAGGGCTTCGCTGACACGCAGAGCGAGCTGCCGATTCCGACGCTGCGATTGCAAGACTTGCTCGATTCGGCCCGCTAGCTGCTCTGCATCGGAAGCGATCGAATTCAGAATCTCAGCTTTCGACCTCAGACGCACTGTAATGCGATCACTGTCGGCAAGTTGACCCAGACTATCGCAAGCGCGAAACCAAACTTCAAAGCTCTCCAAGTCTTCCGTGTCAATATAATTTTCGATTCTCCACTTGGTCGCGACTTGTATTTGCTTGTTCTCAGATGGATTGCTGGATTCCCATAAACCACCTGAATACAACAGCTGCGAATCCTCTTCGGCTGGGAATCCCTCTTGCGGAACTGGCCCAACCTCAGCGCTTGACTGCCCTCCTGATTTCGCTGCAAACATCGACACGGATACCAACCCAAGATCATCACTGACCTGGGCAGCAAGATCGATCGATGCTTCGCGGGAAACTTGCCTTGTGTCAGGATCTTTCCAGCGGATTTCAGGAGGCAGATCTGGAACGACTTCGATGCCCCAAAGACTTGGCAGTTCGGTTACCAAGCCATCTTTCGTTTCGACTTCGAAGCGCCAGCTCACGGACTGCAAAGCAGACCATGACGCTCCCGATTCACCCACAAGCTCAAACCTTCTTCCGTCTCGTGTAAGCTCAACCTTTGGCAAACTCGAAGGTGTTTCCGATTGATTACTGACAGACTGGGATGGCAGCATGGAACGCTCGCCTATACGTGAATCGCTTCGAAATCGAAGACGCAAGGATTTCACACGCTCGCCCAATCTACCCCGGAGTTCGACTTGAGAGCCTTCCAGAACCTCGACACGTTGGCCACTGAGCTGCTTGCTACCGAGGTTGGAATACTCTGGAGCCGAAACCGAGAATGCGTGTGCCTCGATACTCGGCACCGGAATTACCTCGACGCGCTGCCAAGGCATAGAGAGGTCATCACCTCCCACAGCCCGCACTTCAACCGAACCTTCTAGCGGCGGCAAGGTAGTGACTGCAATGTCGCCGAGATTCCTGGCTAGCAGATTTAATTCAGACCCCTCCTTACTTCCCGCATCGCGCACCTGCACCTGAATTTCTTCTGGCATCGGAGGACGTTGATCAACGATTTCTAGCTGTAGTTCTGCCCCCAGAGCCCAAGCCGCAGGCAGCTTTCGAAACGCCAGACTATCTTCTCTAGGCCAAGGAGCACTCAGCCACGGATTGCTCAGACGAAGAACTCCGGTCCAGGCAGCGACAGGCCAGAGTGCGCCCAGAGTCAATAGAACTCCCAGCAGACAAAGCAAGACCGTAACAGAGCGTTTTAGCTGTGATCGATCGAGAAGCGAATCCCATGCAGGCTGGGCTTGCTGTCGCGACCATTGTTCCATAGCCGCTTGTCGAAACGCAGCATTTCCAAAACGCTCATCGTGATCGTCAATACTAGCAAGCTGGATTGCTGTAGCCGTCTCTTTACCTCCCGATACAGCGCCTGACTCCATCCAGCGAGCGACGTCCTGCCGACTTGGATCGAACTGCCAAGCTGGCCGAAGAACTCTCCAGCTTGCATAGGCGGCGACCAGAAGCAATGAAGCAAAGGACAGCAGCCGCAAGCCGAATTCTTCTCGTTGCACAAAGCAGTCTAGAACAACTAGAAACGCTCCCAAGCCGAGGCAAAAGCTCAACCAAGAGAGCAAGGCACGTCTACGAACTAGCCTTCGCGCTTGCTCAATAAGCCGGTCCGTATCGCTCAGCAGTTTTGCTTGCGATACCGAAAGTTTTGGTGACGAGGGAATAGAACTCACAGGTGAGTCGATCGCTTTTGAAGATGGTTCTGATGGTGCTTTGCTGGGTTTATCAGACTCCCTATTCTACGCCACTGGAGGTACGCCGACCAAGACGTTCCTTCGAGAGGCAGGGTAAATCAGAGTTTCAATCTGGGAGCCGAAGGCGTTAGCCGCGGGCTAGCGTTTTCTTGCCTCGCCGCGACGCTAGCGCGGACGGCTCACTTCGCCGATGTGAAACGAGGATTACCCCTGCTTCTAGCAGTTAAATCTGAACTAAATTACCCTTCCCAGCTAGTTTTGAGAAAACGCAAATGGATACCTACGTATCCAACCCCGCCGGAATACGCGTGCAAATTGGCCAGTTTCTCAAGCGCGAGGGATTTTCGCTGCTCGTCGACGCGATCATCGTCTCCGAGGTTTCACGGAAGATTTCATCTGGCGGCAAAGTCAAAATTGGCGAGCGATTGGCACTCTCGTGTTTCTACCAAGGCGAGCCAGAGTTTATGGATCAACATTGGACGAATCTCTCGGTAGTAGAACCTGCTCGTGCCGCAACCACGAACTTCCGAGACATTAAAACACACACTCCGAAGCATCGTAAAAGAATTTTGGCACAGCCTCGATACTGGAATTGCAAGTTCCGGAAATCCGTCCGCACCTGTTGTCTTCTTCTTGCAAGAGGGCAAGAAGAGTCGTGGTCCAGGCGTTTCGGAAGATCGAGTACTGCTTATTCCCGGCGATGACGACAGGTTGCCCAAAGCTGCTGCCTAAGTCCGCAAGACTTTTCGATTCTTCCTTCGAGAACTGGCCTGGGAGCAAAGACGCATCATCCCCGGCTTTATTTCGCCGCCGTGAAGATTGCGTTCTCGGATCCACCTGAATTGCGTAGCATTCACCCGAACGATCTTGGGCGAGAATACATGTGGGTGTCGGAAGTGGAATTTGATGGGCAGCAGATTCGCGGCGTGCAACTCAATCAGCCAGACTCACTGAAGTCCTATAATGAAGGCGACGAGGTTTCCGTACCTGCAAAACAAATGGTGGACTGGGCATACACCGTGATGGGTAAAGTTTGCGGTGGGTTTGCCGTCCAGATGCTGCGTCTTGGAATGGATAAGAAGGAACTCAAAGCTCACGATGACGCCTGGGGCATGGACTTCGGTGTGCCCGGTGGAATCCGACTCGTTCCTCAGAGTTACTTGCCTGAAGAGATAAAATCCAAACGTTCTCCCTTACCTGAACTCGACTGCCTATTCGTACACGGCCCTTTCAACCAAGTTAGTGAATTAGAACATCCGATGTCAATCAACATGCGAGAATCGCTGGTCGAACAACTCCAAGAGGATTAAAGCTCTTTAACCGCCGTCGATGAAAGCGAATTTTACTTTGCTGCATAAATTAGCTAAAAGCAGCTCGTACGATGGAGTCGACGTGTGCCTTCCGTTTGGTGCCAATACAAACACAGTCTCGCCCAACGGTACGACTGCTCTGCAGCTCACAAAACAATTCGGCTGGACAAAAGTCCTCCGCAGAATCCAAGACGCTGGCGGAAACCAAGTCCCATGCTGACCGACAGATCAGCACGACCAAGGTAAGCGATACAAGGAGCTCATCTAAGCGCGTGAAGCTTGTACGGTTTGCTTGAGGGGTATTGAGAGTAGGGAATTCAACGCAGTTCCTGTAATTCGCCTATCGATTATCTAACAACAGGATAATCAACTAGGGAAAATTGGCGCTGAGTGAAAACGGAAATACGACTCTATCTAATTAGTGATTTGCGGCTTGAGCAACTCTTTCATCCGATCTTCGCCCATGTTCTCGGGTGTCGCGCAATACTCTCCGGTCGAAATAAACGCTTCAGCATTCTTGCCTTTGATCGAATCGACAATGGTTAGGACGGAACGATAGCCCATCTCCACCGGATCTTGCAGAACGATTCCTGAGCAAGAACCATCCTCTAACCCCTCAATCAAAGCATCGCTTGGATCGAAAGCAATAAACTTTACTTTTCCATCCAACCCAGCATTGCGTAGTGATTCCAGCGTTCCATTCGCGTTCGGTTCACAGACCGCAAAAATCCCCGCTAAGTCCTTGCCGTGCAATTGCAACAATTGATCGACCTTTTCTTTCGCCGAAGTGGTGTTATCTCCACCTCGTTGGTCTGAGGAAACGACCTTAATGTCTGGATACTTCTGAAGGGCTTCTAAGAATCCTTCTTCCCGCTGCTCGGTGCTCTCACTCCCAGCCAGATAACGCAACAGAATCACGTTTCCTTTCTCGCCGATAGCCCTAGCCATCGCCTCGGCAGCCATTTGACCACCTTTGAAGTTATCCGTTGCGACGTAGCTAACGATCTCTGGGCCTTCATTGAGGCCTGAGTCAAAAATCACGACAGGAATCTCGGCTTCAATCGATTCAGTAACCGCATCAACCAACCCTTCTTTTTGATTGGGTGCAAGCGCGATCCCGTCGACGCCTCTGGAGACCATCTCTTTGACCACCTGAATCTGGCTTCCTGTGTCACTCTCCACTACGGGACCCTTCCAGACAATCTTGACATTGCCACACTCCTCGGCTGCTTTCTCAGCACCAAAGTGAACCGATTTCCAGAACTCGTGACTTGTGCCTTTAGGAATAACCGCGATCGTCAGCGTATCACTATCTGACTTGCTGCCGGACTCACCTCCACAACCAGCAATGATGCAGGACAGAAGACCAAGCGACAGAAAAACTCTACGGTTCATAAAACAGTTCCAAGGAGAGGATAATGGTTAGATGATTGGCGAGCACCACGCTCAAGCGTCGGGGCTAAGGCGATCGGCAGAAGAGCTTCTACCAATGGAGTGTTTTTCACGTAAGGGAATACTGCTTGAAAGCGAACTTGAGCTGGCAGATTCTGACCTAAACAGTCTCACGATTAGGAATCTGGAAGCCGGAGCGGTTTGCATCTTTGAGTAGCGTGTTCGCTGCTTGAGCATGATCGCCGGTGTGCTTCTCTGACTCAGGATCAAAGGTCAAGGTTGGTCCGACGACATACTGGTTGCCCTCCTGAGGAATGCCAACTCCTTTGCTCATCACATCGTGCAGCTTTTCGAAATGCTCTGTGGCATCTGGATTGTCAGCAAACTGCCCCGTCTGCTTACTAAACGCAGCTGGCTTACCAAGGCGATAAGAATTGTTCATTAAGTGGCCAAGCACGCAACCGTAATGCGCGTCATATACATTCCCATTAGCCATCGACGGATCACCAGCACGACAAGCCTCGACAAAGCTGCCCCAGTTTCCACCTGGAGTCACCAATTCGGAGCCGTCTTCGATCTTGATTTTTTCACCCTTGTCCGATCCTGCTGGATAGTAGGTGTAACCACCACCTTCTACGATCCGGCCACCGTCTTCGAAGTAGTACTCGTTCATAACTTGGCGCTGATAGCCTTTATAGCCCACGTTGCGAACGTTGAAGAAGACCATCTGACCATTTGGATACTCTGCCATCCCAAACATCGTATTCGGTGTCTCGCCTTGATCTCCCCACTGAAAACGACCACCGAGCGCCATGGCTCGAACCGGATGCGTTTGATCGGGATCAATGGCCCAGCGTGCGACATCCAACTGATGCGTACCCTGATTATTTAAGTCACCATTGCCCGTCTTCCAGAACCAGTGCCAGTTGTAGTGTACGTAGTTCGCATGAAACTGATCGATATCCGCTGGCCCCCGCCAAAGATCCCAATCCAAATTTGATGGAGCTGAGCCGGTTTTCTTGATCCCGATCGATCCCCGCGGCTTGCAGCAGTAGCCATATGATATCTTGAGCCGGCCAAACTTACCGTCGTGAATCATCTTCGCCAGCCCGGCATAAGACGCTCCGCTGCGTCTCTGTGTTCCGTGCTGAATCACGACACCGTATTTTTTCTGCGCTTCAACGCAGATACGACCTTCTTCCACGTCGTGACTCATCGGCTTTTCAACATAGACGTGCTTGCCAGCCTGCGCGGCCCAGATCGTAATGAGCGAATGCCAGTGATTGGGCGTTGCAACGGAAATCGCGTCGAAAGATTTGTCTTCAAGCGCTTCGCGAACATCGGTGGTTCCCTTTGGATTTGACTTGCCACCAGATTTTTCGCGCACTTGCTTGATCCGATTTGCCAGAACTCTTTCGTCTGGGTCGATGAGCCATGCGATCTCTACGTTGTTTTGACGGAGCCATCCGTCGATATGATTTCCGCCTCTGCCATTTAGACCAGCAACCGCGATTCTCAGTCGATCATTGGCTCCGTACGCTTTGGAACTTGAAAGTGGACTCGCCAGCATACTGGTTCCTGCGACAGCTCCTGTTGTCGCCAAGAACGTACGACGCGAACTACGTTTTCTCGAATCAGAATTACGAGTAGTCATCGGATAGACTCCTGAAAATGGCGGGCAAGTTGGGGAAGGGTGTGAAGAAGATGCTGCTAGAGCGCACTTGTGGTCTCCTAATCTAACCTTCTAGGGGGCGAAAAGCTACAAGCAGTCGCATGAACGCATGGCTATTCACAACCCGAAACGTGAGCGAGAAAAGCTAAATTAAAGCGTCGCCGGCTCGCTGAAGCGTCGGGTTATGAATCATGAATGTCTGAAATCGCAACAGCATTCTTGCGGCCGGTGTCAAAGCCGTTTGATAGCGATGTCGCGAAACTGGACGGGGTCATTGTGCCCAGCGAAGCCAAAATGACCGCCCGTAAGTGACACTCCCGGATGTTTGGCGTTGTCCTTGTATTCCTTGATGGTTGCGACATCCACGTCTGTAATAATTGTTCCGTTCAGTTCCACACGAATATGACTGCCCTCTACTGTCACTTCCTGATAGTTCCACTCACCCGCCTCGCGCAGATAGCCGCGGTGCGCCGCGGAAATCCCGTAGACAGATCCGTGGTACTGACGGGGATCAAGCTTGGCGTACTTCGGATGTTCGCTGTCCAGTACTTGAAGCTCACACATACCATCGTAGGCCGCACGGCCTTTGCCAGGATAACGGATTGCCAAACCATTGTTACCGCCCGGAGGCAACTTAAACTCCAGACGCACGACAAAGTTCTCATACTCTTCATTGGTGAACAGCACTCCGCCCTTCCCCGGTTTGCATTGCAAGGTCCCATCCACGACTTGGTAATCGGCAACCGCACCCGACCAGCCAATTAGATCCTTGCCGTTGAAGATCGATTCGAAGCCTGATTTCACATCATCTCCACGCAACTTGCGATTCGCTTCCTCCGCTTCGATAGTTCGCACTTTGATATTCTTCCAGCGAATCTCGCCACCGTGAGTCTGAAGGTGAATCGGTCCTTCCGCAGGCAGAGGCAGCTTGCGATTCCAATAATTCTCCATTACGGCGCCATCAACGACCAGCTTGTCGTTCAGCTCCACCCAAGTCCGACTGCCTAATTGCACGATACGAAAACGATTCCACTCCCCGAAGGACTTGTCCGCTAGATGAAGCGGCAGTTGGCCAGGAGCGCCTTTCGAGTTATTGAACAGACCGCCGGAACCATAGTTCGCGTTGCGATTCCATTTCCCGCCAGCCTCAGTCGTGTCCCAGATCTGAACCTGCGGTGTGCCTCGCAAGTAGATGCCGCTGTCAGCCTTGGCAACTGTCTTGTATTCAACCCAGAACTCAATATCTCCATAACTTGCATCCGAGGTCGCATACGGCCCCTTGCCATCGTTAACGAGCTCAGCGCCGTCTACGCTCCAATGCTTCTCGAATTCTGCTTGCTGTTTCTTCAGCGAAACTTCCTGATCGGCATCCGTCTTGGCCTTTGCCGTTGTATGCGGATTGTTTCCGTGCCAGCCAGACAAAGTCTTACCGTCGAACAAATTTTCCAACCCATCCTGCTGTGCCAGCGCGGGTTGAAAATGACAGATTAATACTAAAAAGCAGAGAATCTTAATAGAGTTTCGCATGGGAGGCTCTTGGAGAGGTCTGGTGTGGCTTTACGCCCTGGGAAGCTGGGGTAGACGAGCGATCTTTCGGCTCGCAGTTCGCGTGCTTGGCGGATCCACTCGATGCGGTCGATAACCGATGTATACGGAGCCGTCGACTATGCAAGCAATTCAATTCTACCTGATCGTGGGACTCATATGCCTGTGTGGAGCTGGCGTCCAAGCACAGGTCATAGAAATCGCTCCTCCACCTTCGGCCTACCCGTCTTCAGTGACACCCCCGGCAGACGCAGGAGTTCAAAACTATCAAAACTCAGCAGAAGACCTGATGATCGGAGGCGACGCTGAATATCTGACTTTGGCAGACGTTATCGCCAGTGTTCTAAGTTCCTTCCCCAAAGTCCAGAAATCGCGTTTGCAGCGAAGCGAACTTCAAGGCGAACAGGTTTCGGCGATGGGAGCCTTCGACACAAAGTTGGAAGGCTTCACGGTTTCCGAGCCAACGGGATTCTATCGCAATTTCCTATCGCAATTTCCGGCACGGACTCGGCGTCTCTCGAAGAACTTGGTGGGGCGGTTACCTAGCTGCAGGATATCGTCTTGGCCGAGGTGACTTTCAGCCTTGGTACAAAGAGCGCGAAACCAATGAAGGCGGCGAATTTAAAGTCGCGCTTGGTATACCGCTTCTTCAAGGACGGGCCATCGACCCGCGACGCGTAGCAGTGTTCCAGGCCAGTCTTGGTCGCCAAGCCGTAGAACCGCAGATCCAACGTGAGATCTTGATCTCGGCGCTCGAAGCAAGTGCCTATTACTGGAAGTGGGTCGCGGAAGGTAACAAGCTGCAAATCCAGCGTGCACTGGTCGAGCTCGCGGCCAAACGCCAAAACAATTCCAAGCTGGCCAAGAAGCCGGCCGTTTCGCCAAAGTTGATGTATTCTTAAACAATCAGTTGCTCGCTGAACGCCGAAACAAGATGCTGGAAGTCGAGCAAAAATTCCGGCAGGCTGGTTTCAAGCTATCACTTTACCTCCGCGACGAGTTTGGCAATCCGCGCTTGCCACCCGAGAGCTGGCTGCCAGAACACTTCCCCAGGACCTACCAACTCGATCCGTTAGACGTAGATAGCGAGATGGCACTGGCCGCGTCACGTCGTCCTGAAATCAACTTACTGCAACTCAGCTTGCAGAGCCAGCAGATTGACCAACGGCTCGCACGCAATCAACTGCTCCCAACGATTGACCTCTACACCGAAGGCTCACAAGACGTCGGAACGCCAGCCTCTTCCAGCAACGATAAGGGTCAGTTTCAACTCGCGGCTGGGCTCCAAGGTTCGTTACCGATCCAACGGCGCAAGGCGCGAGGAAAGATCCAATCAACGGCTTCCAAAATTGCGCAGATTAATCAAGAACTAAGACTGCAACGCAACAAGATCGGTGTCGAGATCCAAGAAGCTGACAATGCAATCCGATTTGCGGCGCAACAACTTGAGCAATCGAAACAAGCCGTCGAGTATGCGATTACGACGCTTCGGAGCTATCAGTATGCGTACAACAAAGGCTACGAAGATCTACTTTACTTGAACATCGTTGAGACCAAGGCCTTCGAGACAGAGGTCAAATTGGTCGAAGCTCAATCGGACTGGTTCTTCGCCTTGAGTCAACTTCAGGCAGCGCTGGCCCTCGATCCCCTAGCAGAAGCGATGGAGATCACCGACTTGCCTCCTGCAGATTATCCAGGCCCTGACGACATGCGGAAGGACGTAGATCAAGTACCCGCAGACTTTGAGGCGGACTGGGAGAAGCACCTTCAGCGAGGTAAGGCACAGGACAACAACGACCAGCAGTAACTTCGTCTAATTGTTCTTTCAGAAGTTGCTGGCGAGATTTGCGGCAGAATGAACCCTAGAGAAGCGGTTCGCAAGCCTAGCCAAGCTCGGAGGGCCGATCACTCACGAGTTCCAAGAGATCACCGATGTTGCGGTGCGATTCGATTGGGTGACGGAGCGGCACGTCGGTTTGCAACTCATAAGTGTTACGTCGCCCCACTTTCTCGCGCAGGATAAAGCCCGCCTCCTCCAGCTCCTGAATGATTCTCTGCACTGCACGCTCCGTAATTCCAACGTGTAAAGCAATCTCTCGCAGGACCATTTCAGGATGCGAATGAATCATCGCCAATACATGGGCATGGTTAGTTAGGAAGGTCCAGCGTGAGCTCGATGCAGGACTGACACCGGCTGTCGCCGTCGCCACCGCCACCGCCACCTTAGGCTGGCTTGTCTTAGTCTTCTTTTCCGCAGCTTTCCTAGGCATTGGGCTGCCTTTCTAGTGATGAGAGGAGGCGAGAATTATGTCCTAGGCCTCTCCTAGCACATCTTCGCGGCCGTAAAACAAGCCCTGCGAAGGCCCGCAGCTCTAGGGTTCAACATCCCCTATAGTGTAGCACAATTAGCGAAACACTATTCACGTTTTGCATTATACGAAAAATTACTACTCATTCTGGATTGACGCACCACAATTAGCGAATTACATTTCGTGTATTATGATTCACATCATCATCTTCGTGGCTTCTAGAAGATGAACGTCGGAACCAGACAACGTGGAACTTGCTGAGATTAGCCATGCACCGCCCAGAAACCGCGACGGATCAGCTAGGAAACATCGTCTATGCCGTACTCAGCCGTGCTGCACTGCCGCTCGACCTGCGGATTGAGCGGGCGCAGCTCGACTTAGGATTCTTGCACGCGACGGACGAAGTTGACGTTGGGTCCACTCTAACACTCGCCGCCTCACAGGTAGGCCTCACCCTGGGCGAAGCCAGTAGCGAAGAAACCGATACGCTCTGGGAACTTGCTGAGGAAGGCTTGCCAGTCCTAGTCCAATGGGACGAAGACGAGTTTCTGATACTCGCTCGCACGCCGGGATTAGATCGGCTCGAACTTCAACACATCAACGAAGAAGGCCTTGGACTTACCGAGCGCATGTCAGCCCGCAAGTGGGCATCCAGGCTGCGAAAAGTTTCTGACGCGCGGTACTTTGTCGTGCGGCGGGAACTCGAATGCGACGCTCTCTCGCAAGCACCGATGCATGGAAACGAGCGGACTGGCAAGACTAAGGCTCTAACACCCGGTCGTAGATTCTTCCAACTGCTCCGCTTGGATGCGAGAGACATTTTCACGGTCAGCCTCTTCGGCCTCATCGCCGGAGCTCTCGGACTCGCTACGCCTCTGGCGGTGGAGTCCTTAGTGAATGTAGTTAGCTGGGGTATCTACCTCCAGCCATTGCTTGTATTGGCACTGATTCTTCTGATCAGCCTTGGGATATCAGCGGCACTCACCGTACTTCAAACGATCGTCGTGGAAATCATCCAGAGACGGCAACTGGTCCGAATCGTCAGTGACCTTGCTCACCGCTTTCTTGTTGCTCAGCGCGATTATTTCGAATCCAAGTACCCGAGAGAACTCGCAAATCGCGTCTTCGACGTAATGACCATTCAGAAGGCAACTGCTATTTTGCTAATGGATGGCGTTTCCATTGTCCTGACAGCCTTTCTCGGGATGCTGCTGCTCGCCTTCTACCATCCCTTCCTGCTCGGATTCGACTTAGTGCTTCTTTTGTGCATGACAGTTGTTACCTTTTTGCTCGGAAGGGGCGGTGTCCGGACGGCCATTCGGGAATCCAAAACCAAGTACCGAATCGTGCACTGGCTTCAAGACGTATTGGATTCTCCTGGTGCCTTTCGCGCCAACGGCGGACGAGCGTTCTCGGTCGATCGAGCAAACGTTCTCGCCGCCGACTACGTGCACGCACGAAAGCAACAGTTTCAAGTCGTTCTGCGACAAGTCATTTTCGCTATTGGCCTTCAAGTTGTGGCATCCACGGTCCTACTTGGCTTAGGAGGATATCTGGTCATCCAAGGACAGCTCACTCTCGGACAACTGGTCGCTAGTGAGCTTGTTGTGGCAGTCGTTGTCGGCGCCTTCTCAAAAGCCGGCAAATCGCTTGAAAAGTACTACGATCTGATGGCAGGTATCGAGAAAGTCGGCCAACTTCTAGACATCCCCGTCGATCCTCATGCCTATGTCTCAGTGGCCTCAGGCAAGGCGCTGACTGTCGGCTGGGACGACCTACGTCTGAATTCCAAAGGCGGAACGGTTCGTGCAAATGCCATCGATGCCGGTGCAAAGGTTGGCTTGCTGGACAACGGCTCAGCGGGTGAGCTCCTGGAAGCCATCGCGGGCCTGAGATCACCTCAAGCAGGACATGTTGAAGTAGACGGCATAGAAGCACCCGAGCTAGTCCTTGGATCGCAAGGTACTGCGGTGGGCTGGGCAGCTCAGGCCGAGGTGTTTTACGGGAGCATCCACGACAACGTCTCCATGGGCCGTCTCGGCGTCGGACGTGAGCGGATCCGCGAAGTCCTCGAACTAGTGGGCTTATGGGACACAATCTCTCGACTCGAAGACGGACTCGACACGACACTTCAAACAGGCGGCTCGCCTTTCAGCCGATCTCAAATTGCAAAGCTGATGCTCGCGCGAGCACTGGCCGGACAACCTGGGCTTCTGCTCGTTTCGGGTGCGCTGGACGAACTCTCTGAAGAAGATCAGAAAGACACTGTTGGTCGATTGCTAGAACTGCCCGCTACAACCGTGGTCGTCGCCTCGAAGAACAAATATTTGCTTGATAGCCTTCCCGCTCAGCTAGAGCTCTCGTCATGAATGCCATTCAAAAAACTTGGTCAGACTTTCCAGCCTTGCAGCTCGTACGAACCACTCGCATGGTGCGTATCGCCGGTCGAGTGACATTGGTTCTGTTCCTTCTCTGCCTCGTAGGGATGGTCTTTCTGCCTTGGCAGCAAACTGCATCCGGGACTGGCATCGTGGTGGCTCTTGATCCACAACAGCGACCTCAAGCGGTGAAGAGCGCTGCGAAAGGAATCGTTGACTGGGTAAAACCGGGCTTGCGCGAGGGTTCCTTTGTGAAACAGGGCGAGCCTCTGATCGTACTCGTGCCAGCTGCAGAGGGAGCCGAACAGCAATTCGAGCTTCAATTTGCTGCGTTGGACATCCAAATGCGAGCCGCGAAGGAACGTGTCAAGAATGCAGAACGTGTGGTGGAACTGCAAGAATCCAGCAATGAACTAATGCGGTTCTCCCTGGAAGAACAATTAAAAGTTGCCAAACAAAAGCTGGCTCAAGCCGAAAAAGAAGCGGCGGCCGTCGACGCAGAACTCGCTGCGAAGGAAAACGACCTTCGTATCGCAGAAGATGTAATCAAAGTCGGTATCGGCTCCAAAGGTGAATTAGTTGCCAAACGACAAGCCGTCGAAGCGGCGAGACAAAAATCGATGAAAGCTGGCGACTACGTCGAGGAATCTAAAGCAAATCTTGGCGGCAAAGAGAAAGAAGTTGATTCGAAGAATGAGGATCTAAAGTCCAAGATGGAGATTGCCAATGCCAAGGTTCGAGATGAGGAATCAAAAGTGGCATCTTTCAACAAAGAACTCGCAGTCTTAGAAAAGAAACGGCAGGAAGTCTTGGGACGCTTGGAAATCAGCGCTCCGCGTAGCGGGTACATTCAGCAGTGGTACGGCCTGGAAGGTAGTAATACCGTGAAGGAAGGCGATCCGATGTTTGTTGTAGTCCCAGAAGCAACCGATATGGCGATCGAAATGATGGTATCTGGAAATGACATGCCGCTAATCCACGAGGGCGACCAAGTTCGACTACAGATGGAGGGTTGGCCTGCGGTGCAATTTGTTGGCTGGCCGTCTGTTGCCATCGGAACTTTTGGCGGCAAGGTCAATCGCGTCTTCCCCACCGACGACGGCAAAGGGAACTTCCGAGTATTGGTAACTCCCGACATCCATCGTGACGTAGATATCGACTGGCCACTGGATAGATTGCGCCAAGGAGTACGAGCCAATGGTTAGGTGCTGTTGAATCAAGTGCCGTTGGGCTACGAGATCTGGCGACAACTCAATGGCTTCCCACCAACTATTGATGAACCCAAGAAAGAGAAACCCGCAAAGGTGAAACTCCCCAAGTAGTAGCACGTGTTCTGACCTAGCAAAGGCTTCCAGCCTGTGGGAACCGAATTCTTGCGTAGAACACAGGCTGGAAAACTATGTCACTGGAAGGCTAGAAGCCTGCGCGACGGGGAGTATCCGTACGACTGCATTGCCAAATAGACTTCCGCCACCAAGATCCGTAAGTCCTTGATCGGTGAGCTCGTTCAGCGATTTCTTGTCAGGAGCAAGCTTCGGCCACCACTGTCCAAGTGCTACCACCACACCTTTCTTTGCATCGGTAGAGACAATCGCCTTGCGGCGGATCGCACCCTTGCTGCTTTCAATTTGAATCTGAGAACCATCGGTAATCCCCTGCTCTGCCGCATCGACGGGATGCACGATTACCGTCGGCTCGCCTCCGGCTGCTTTGATGATCGGCTCCAGATTGCCCATGCTCGTATTCAACAGAAATGCTCCTGGCGGCGAGATTAACCGCAAAGGAAACTCTTCGGACGTTTGCACAGCGAACTCAACTTGTTCCGGCGGAGGAGAAAAACGAATCTTTCGATCCTCAAAGTTGCTGCCTTCAGAATACGGACGGAAATCACCGGCAAAATAAAGCGGGACACTTCGTTCCTTCTTCAATTGTTCCAAAGTGATCCCTTCGAGCTGCGGCGCTGAGCTGTCGAGCAAGTCCGTGGCAAGCTCTTCGGTCGACATTGTGAAGACCTCATCTTCCAGCCCCAGTCTTTTTGCCAGCTCTTTGAATACCCAGCTGTTCGGCCGGCACTCTTCCAATGGCGGCATAATTGGCTCGGCCCATTGCAAGTGATAATGCCCATAGGATTTATACAAGTCGGGATGCTCTACAAAAGTGGTAGCCGGCAACAGAAAATCTGCGTAGTCCGCCGTGTCGGTCTGGAAATGCTCAAGTACCACGGTGAACAGATCTTCGCGTCGGAACCCTTTTAGCACAGAACTCGAATCGGGCGCGATTGCTGCTGGATTGGAGTTGTAGACGAACAGCGTCGAAATTGGATCTTTCGTCGCGTTCAGGGCTTTGCCAAGCTGGTTTTGATTGATGTGACGACGTCCGCTCTTGAGCAAATGCTTGCCCGAGTAACGGCTCTCGTTCAAACCAAAGCCACCACTGGTCGAGAGTGCTCCCCCTCCGCCAAGATGCCGCCAAGCACCGGTCAACGCTGGCAAGAGAGTGACGGCTCGCGCTGCATTTCCACCACCTTCATTCCGAGTCATCCCGTAGCCGATCTTGATGAAAGTCGCTGGCTCATTGCCAATCTCATTCGCCAGCTCTTTGATCTTCTCCGCTTCGATTCCGCATAACTCGGCGGCTCGCTCCGGAGTCCAGGGTTCGCAAGCTTGGCGATATTCTTCGATGCCAACTGCGTACTGCTGCAAGTACTTGGAGTCCTCAAGACCTTGCCGCAAGACCTCACGTCCCAGCGCCAAGGCCAGAGCCGCATCGCTGCCGACATTGACTTGCCAGTGTTCATCGGCAAAGCGACTGGTCTCGTTGCGATACGGATCGATGTGCAGAACGCGTGCACCAGCATGCTTCGCCTTTTTCATGAAAGGCACTAGATGGCTGTTCGACCGCAGAGCGTTAATCCCCCACAGGATGACCAACTTGGAATGCACTACACTTTCCGGCGGAGTCGACATCTTGTTGGGACCGTAGTTGGCTTCCCAACCTGCACCGGCAGTGGCCGCGCAAATCGTCCAGTCAAGTTCACTGGCTCCGAGTGCGCGAAAGAACGCCGTGGGATACTCGCACTCGATCAGCCCCATCGTCCCGGCGTAGCTAAACGGCAGTAAGCTCTGCTCGCCGAACTCCTGCGCATTGCCTTGGAGTCTTTCCGCTATCTCATCCAGCGCCTCGTCCCAACTGACTCGCTGAAACTTACCCGCTCCCTTCGTGCCCACTCGCTTGAGCGGATAACGTAGGCGATCTTCGTGATGCTGCCGCAAGGGATACTTGGCCATCTTCACGCAGGCGAAGCCCTGAGTCACAGGATGCTCAGAATGCCCGGTCAACTTAAGCATCCGGTGGCCTTGCACCGTGATATCCAGTGCACAAGTGTCGGGACAATCCAAGGGGCAGACAGATCGCAGGACTTGAAGCTGAGTCATCGCATGAGTTCCTATTCGGGTAGTTCCAGATGAGCCACGTCCAAGCCTGACTTTCTGAAGTAATCTTCTATGACAAGCCGCATGTCACCAAAGTTCACGGCGGCGGAATGCACATGCAGGTACATCGCCAGTGCGTCCGCCAATACTTCGGAAGGCGACTGCAGCCGACTCAAATCGAAAGCAATGCGATCAAAACTATCAAGCTGTAACTGCCGGACTTCGGCAATCAGCAGCATCAACCAGACGTAAGGGTCACGACACTGGTCGCGGCATGCGGCGATGCCAGAAGCCAATCCAGGAAGTTGCAACCGCTGCAGTCCACGTGCGATCCACTTACGATTGTCGCCATCTACCATATCCACTTTCTCTAGCAGCTGCTCTGCCGCGAAACGAGAGCCAGAACGTACTAGTGAATCAACCGCGACAGAGAAAACCGCCTCTTGATCACTGACCAGGAATTCTCCAATCCACGACTCGGTGCCCGCGTGTGCTTTTTCGCACAAACTCTGCAGCGTCAAACGCAGGCTTGGATTGATCGGCTTCTCAGCTTCAGCCGAAGCATGATCTTGCTTCATCGGAACCGGAGCTTTGAGTACTGAATTCAGATCAATGTAATCTGGATGATAGGTCCTCAACGCCTCCAAGGCAGCCAGCCCCTGAGAGAAGACACGTGGGTTCTGGTTGCTTTCAGCGAGCTCTGCAACCGAATTATTCAGAACGGCGGCGCACTGATCTGCCGAGCAGTCTGCAAGCTGAAGACGATCGCGAACTTGGACGAGATCGACGCGAAAGAAGATCTTGCTCGACGCTTTCACTTGTTCCAGCCGTTCCAAATGCGGCCCCAGATCTTTGGCTGGCAAGCGAATGAGTTGCTCCAACAGCTTGCCACCCGCTCTTGCGCTGGGATCGGTCAGCTTACGATCAGCGGCCATCGCCTGGGCTCTTTCGCAGCAAGCGACGATTTGGCCTGCTGGAATTGGCAAGAAGGAAAGCATCGGGAACTCAGGAAATGCTTCGGCTGGTTCCAGTTTTTCCCAAGCTAAGAATACCTGTTCAACAACTCGCGGCGAGTCACAGTATGCCTCGCTAAGCAAGTGCAGTGCTTGCATGCGAAAACGGCGTGAATCGCCAGTCAGCAATTCCAACAATTGGTCTTGTAGCGCGTGTTCAGTAGGTTGAGTGCTCATCGGCGTTCCAAATCGAGTATCCTTAACAATCATCTTAGGCGATTGCGCCAATTCGAGAACCGACGTTTTGACCACTCGCCGTTTGCCGCTAGTCACTCTTCCTCAACAATGGAAGCGTTGTGGTGATAGCCGCGAATGGATAGAGACCACCCCAAGAACGAACAGCAACCTGTCTTCCTATTATTCGTTTAGATAACTCATGTTCACCTTAAGATCGTTTTCCTCTCTCATCCTACTCGGCTTTCAAGCTGCTTTCGCATTCGCGCAGACTTCTGACAAGCCACAAACAATTCGTATCGGCATCATTGGCCTAGACACATCACACTGCCCTGCCTTCACGAAATTAATCAATGCCAACGATGCCACGGGGCCCTTGGCAAACATGCGAGTCACCGCTGCCTTTCCTGGTGGCAGCCCCGACATTGCTTCCAGTCGTGATCGCGTCGGCAAGTTCACCGAGGAGCTGCGCGGCCTGGGCATTGAGATCGTCGATTCGATCGATGAGCTACTGGAACAAGTCGATGCAGTGCTACTAGAAAGCGTGGACGGTCGCAAACACTTGCCTCAAGTCGTTCCTGTATTCCGAGCGGGAAAGCCCGTGTTTATCGACAAGCCATTAGCGGCCGATCTAACCGATGCTATCACGATCGATTTGCTCGCCCAAAAATACAAAGCACGTTGGTTCAGCAGTTCTTCTCTTCGCTTCAGCCCCAGCATCCTGAAATTCCGCCAGGGTGTGCCGAGTGTGGGCGAGGTCTTGGGTGCTTCAGCATGGAGTCCCTGCGCTTTGGAGAAAACACACACGGATTTGAATTGGTACGGCGTTCACGGAGTCGAAACACTTTACACCGCAATGGGAACCGGCTGCAAAAGTGTAAGTCGCATTCATCAAGCTGACTTTGAATTGGTAATAGGGACTTGGGAAGACGGCCGCATCGGAACTTTTCGTGGAGTTCGAAGTGGAAAGTCGGGATACGGAATGCAAGTTTTCGGAAGTATGGGGATAGACGGAAGTGCGAAGTACGAAGGCTACGCACCTTTAGTTGTTGAGATCGGTAAGTTCTTTGCGGGCGGGGACGCTCCAGTCAGCCCGAAAGAGACCCTGGAGATTTTCGCTTTCATGCAAGCTGCCGATGTGTCCAAACAACGAGACGGCGCAGCTGTGTCGCTAGAGCAAGTATGGCAAGCCGCTAAGTCACAGGCAGAAAAAAAAGTACAGCAACTCGATCGCTAATCAAGCCTATAATATAAGTACGATGCGCAAGTGAGTGAATTAAGACATGGGCGAATCGGCCAGCTGTTTAACGCCCAGCCACAGGCGCCGGCATGCTTGGGCATAGCCGACTTTCCTTGCTCACGCTTCGGGTTATGATTCATCATGTTTCATATCGGATCTTAGCCATGCAGGTTCATCGCACTACTCGATTCGGTTGCCTCTTATTAGCATGCTGGTCCTGTATTACCACAGCTGGATTCGCCCAACTGCCCACAGTGAAACACCAACGACTGGGAGTTGATTACTTACTTCTTACCTCTGGCGAAAAACTATATGGATTCTCGCTTGGCAAGAATGAGGATGGCCTAGTAACCTTTGCGGTCGAGCGCAAATGGCTCAAACAGACGCACCCGAAACTGTTTGAACGAGAATCAACAAGAGAACAGAAGGAACGAAAGCAGACCGGCAAAGTGCTGCTCGAGCGAATTGATCAGTGGATTGACGAACGGAAAGACGACCCGAAAAGCGAAGGTCTGGTGCGATTCTTAAAGTACAAAAGAGACAAGATCGAGTTTGCGTCCGATGACAACAGCAACGAACCCAACGACGCCTTGTTCATGCTGTTCCACCTCGAACTGGATGAAATCCAGGATCTCAAACAAGCTAGTCGCAACAACCGTTTTGTGGCCGGCATCGCCTATGGCCGGGGCATCGAAAACATCGTCACCACACCCGCATCCATTCTTCGAAAGCGTCTTGCTGAAGCGGATAAAAAATGGACCGAGCAACAAGTCGACTTGGCTGACGAGCTGCCGAAGAGCGTTACACAGTCAGAGAAAGAATGGGCTGCGCGAAAAGCAATTCTTGAGTACCACATGCGAGAGCCACTCGAGTACCAGGGAACCGGCTCGACTCTGCTTCGTCTTGATGAACAGGTCGACATGACAGCTTTAGCAGCACAACTCTTGGCACGCGGTGGCGCTAACGCAATAACTCAAGTGGGTATCGACTTGGGTCTGCCTGAGTTTCAGAAGTTCAAGAAGGATCGCGAGAACAAGAGCTGGTCAAAGAAGATCACAACCGAAGCAGAAAAAGATGGTTTTCGTGGGGTCTTCGTTGTTCGCCTGGAGCAAAGCATGACTTCCTCGAGTGTCAAAGTTCACAGCCATTTCTTTGTCATGGAAGAGCCAGGAAACTGGTTCGAACTCAGAAACAACACTTCGACTTCCAATGTGAATCAGCAAGCAGTCGGTGATGTCGCTCAACTCAAGCAAGATCCTCAGGTCAAACAAGCCGTCGATCTCATCTCGAAATTGCTCCCCGGTGCAGCGGACCGAGTCGACTTGGCGATGCAACATGGAGCTGCGACTCAGCAAGCCCTATCTCAAGCCAAGTCTGAATTCACTCTGTTCCTTGAAAAATACACCAACGACCTAGACACACCATTGCAAATACCAAACAACAAGTAGATCACTTCGTTGAATGCTGGCTTCAGCACTCCAGCGAAGCCGTTAGCCTTGCGGGCAAGTGTTCAGGACATCAACCAGATCAAGGTTCCCGTCATAGATAGCTCGGCCGATGATAGCGGCGTGAGTATTAGATGCACTCAACTGCATGATGTCATCCAGCGTGGTCACACCGCCGGAAGCAACGATGGGAATCGCAGTAGCCGACTTCATTTCTTCGAGCTGCTCGAAGTTGGGACCCGAAAGCATGCCGTCGCGGGCAATATCGGTGTAGACGATCGCGGCGACTTGGTCTGTCTGCCCGGCGATCTGCTGGGCAAGCGAAACGGAGCTGGTCGAGGAGGTTTCAAGCCAGCCCTCGGTAGCGACCATGCCATCGCGAGCATCGATACCAAGAACCAATTGTTTCGGATACTTGTCGGCCATCTTCGCAAACCATTCCGGTTCACGCAATGCTCGCGTGCCTACAATCACGCGATTCAGCCCGAGACTAAGCAGTCGCTGAATCGTTTCTTCATTTCGAACCCCTCCGCCGACTTGGCAGATTAAGCCAGATCCGGCGACTATCTGCCGAATGACCTCACCGTTCACCTGGCTACCATCCTTGGCCCCATCGAGATCGACTAAGTGCAAGTACTTGGTGCCAGCTTCTTTCCAACGCAGCGCCATTTCTACTGGCGAATCAGAAAACACCGTCTCTCGCTGGTAGTCGCCTTGCTGGAGCCGTACACACTTGCCGCCAAGTAGATCAATTGCGGGCCAGATTTGCATGGATTGAACTCTGGTTGGGAACAGGGCTAGAAAACGCTGTCAAAGTATCTCATTGGTTCGGGTTTTCCACCAGCCGTGCTTTCCGACTGACGCAATCAAGTCATTCCGCTCCGCCTGCCACCAAAAGTGCTGCTACTAGGGGTAGTGATATGTCAAGCAAACGAATTCCAGTTTCCAACAGGCTTGAAGCCAATTAATGCAAATCTCCAAGTCCGGCCAATTCAATGCAGGTTAGAGAATTGCCATTCAAAGAAAAATGGACCGTTGCGTCGCGGCTGCGGCTGCTGAGCATCATGATCGTGGTCTCAGCTATCTTTGCAGTTGTCGGAGCAATTGATATTACAAAGTGGGCCAAGACGCACGAGCTCAACATGCTGCAACTCAAGCACAACTACTCCTTCAGCAATGAACTCCGAAGTTTTCGCGATAGCGCAAATCAACCGGTTGATGAACTCCGGAACGAACTCGTTCTGGTACGTTAACAACACGCGGATTGCATCGAAATTCTTGGCTTGATGAAACGCATGGTCAATTCAGACGTGGGACCTCCAGTGCTGTCACCATCTGTTAAGAATACATCGCGCTGGCCGATGAAACACTCGCCGCTCTCTACCAGTTTGAATCCGGTAGTCGATCGCGCAAGAAGCTCGTCACCATACAGCTGGCTAAGGTAGCGGGCTTCAATCGCAACTCGGTGGAATTTGAACCCGCGGTAGAACGCAGCGTTAGCGCCGTCTCCATGGCCGTCCTAGTTCTCGTGATTTCGAAGGCATTTCTTGTAGGATTCTGCAGCTGTTTGATGGCCCAAAGCGTTGGCAGAGATTACCAAGGACGTTTAGAAACAGAACATTCTCTGGAACGCACGCACGGAGCGCTGTAAAGCATTTTGTACCGAACCTCGCACGCCTTCAAATCTCCGCTATTGGGGATCAAGAGTATGGTCCGTTTTATTAGCAATGAGATAAGTGTGATCCGGCTGAGAATCCTGCCGAGTTGAACGAGCTACCTTTAAGCCATCAATCTCTGGCATACCGATATCGACGATTGCGGCGTCACGTCTACAAGCTAGGGCGCATCCAAAACGTTAGCGGCTGGCGCGGCGCGTCCCACCTACTACAAACTTCGGATAATTCTTCTGAGCGATCTGTTGCGCGATGACATTATTATCAGCGGTTACCATAACGCTGAACGGCCGTGCCCGAACACCAGGGCGAGGCACTAGGCTGACCTGCCAGATATCGACCACACCAGCAGTTGCACCAAGCAGGTCAAGTTTGACCATCTCAATCTTCTGACTGATAGCACGATCGCGTTGATAGGCCATGGCTTGCGTTCGCATCAAGAAGTCTTCGCGCTTGCGGGCCTCCTCGCTTTCCTTCTTTTCTAACCATAACTCCCAACCTGGCTTCAGAATCTCAAGCTCTTTGGGATCAAACATGAAGAAGGGCATCCCCACCATGTCACCACTTTCAAGCCGCATCAGCACCCCACTCAGCTCGAATTTCTTCGGCGTGCCTTTGACTTTCTTTCGCGCCCACTCTTCAAGGCTCTTCTGGTCAGAGAGCTTAGTCTTCTCTAGACGAGACAGAATTCTGAGAAGTACTCCTTGATGCAAAGAATCGATGTCCTCAAAGGAATCGCCATCTACGACGACTTTGCCGCGTTTACGCTCAATGACAAGCTCCTTTTGGCCGTAGGAGACAACTTGACCGCGGACTTTCAAGCCATCCTTGGTCGTCCAAGTGTGCATCTCTTCCGGCTTCTTTTCCTGTTTTCCCTCTTCTTTCTGTTGCTCAGCTACAAATTTTTTATCCGCGTCGCAAAGCTGCTCGAGTTCAAGAGCGATGAGCTCACCGGACTTCTTCTTCAGCACCACCATGTCGTCGCTGAAAGCAATGGCTTCACCGGTAACTTTAAATTTTCCTGCGGGGCAACTCCACTCTCGCGTCTCGGCCCAGCCCGAGGGAGACAAAACACATACGAACAACAAGAATTGAGCGAAGTAACGCATTTTAGTCCCCACCTGAAGCCGAACCCATCCAAAGTCTAGACACTAGTCGTATTTACTACGACACATCATTTGTTAACCCGCCAAAGGCCAGGAAGTTGCATTTTAGTCTTGGACATTCATTCCGACGACGAATTCCCGCCAGCGGCAATGGCTCGCCTCAGTTATGCTGAATGTGAGCGCTGGTATGATCGAGCGATCACTAAAAGTCAGAATCAGCCCCACACAGCAGTCTCAGAGGACCAGCCAGACCCGTCAATCGCTCCCACGCCCTCTTTGCGTGACTTTTGTCGAATCCTTGCACAAACTCCACGATCTTTATTTGCCAGGTATCCACCTCACAAGCCACGTTGAAAATCGCAAACCACCACCATCGCAAATGACCATGCACCGCTTTTTAATCCCGAAGATTTACCTGCTTCTCTTCCTTGCTTTGCCAGCATACTCGGCGGAGAACGACGAAGGAAAACGTCCTCCCAACATCGTCTTCATCATGTCCGACGAGCTGGCATACTTTGAGCTGGGTCACGTTGGCAATCCTTATATCCACTCGCCGCGCATCGATGAGATGGCCAAGCAAGGCCTCCGTTTCACACAAGCTCTTGCAGTGTCACCCGTTTGTGCCTCACTCCGCTGCGGGCTGATGACAGGAAAACATATGGGACACGCTTCTGTCCGCGGCAACGGCCCTGCATGTTCGCTACGCAGCGACGAAGTCACCATCGCTCAGGCGCTTCAGGATGCTGGCTACGCAACGGGCGGCTACGGCAAATGGGGCATTGGCGGTCGAGGCTCCGATGGGGTACCGGAGAATCACGGCTTTGATGATTTCTTTGGTTACTACGATCAAGTGCACGCACACTCGTTCTTCCCGCCATACTTAATTCGCCAAAGTAAAGAAGTTCCGCTGCCAAAGAATCTCGGTGGTCGCAAAGGCGAAACCTACACGCACTACGAGATCATGCGTGAAGGCCTAAAGTTCATCCGCGAAAACAAAGACCGCCCCTTTTTCTGCTATTTCCCCATCACACCGCCTCACGGGATGTATGACATTCCTGCGGATGACCCAGCCTGGAAACAGTACGAGGACGATGCTTGGGTAAAGGACGAGTCGATTTCGCAAGACACCAAGAACTACGCGGCAATGGTTACCATGGTCGACAACAACGTCGGTCAAGTCTTGGACTTACTGAAAGAACTGGATTTAGAAGACAACACGATCGTCTTCTTTACCGGTGACAACGGGGGACAAGATCGCTTCAAGAGCAAGAAACATCCGAGAGGTTTCTTTGGACCGAATGTCAACCCGAAGACAGGCGTCGCATTTCGCGGCGGCAAAGGAAATTTGTACGAGGGCGGCTTGAGGATTCCCTTCATCGTTCGCTGGCCGGGCAGGATCGCAGAAAACCAAGTTTCCGATCTGCTTTGTTACCAAGCTGACGTATTCCCAACGCTAGCAGAGCTCGCCGGTGCATCCGTGCCGAAAGAAGTTGACGGTCTCTCGATTCTGCCCACCATCGTTGGCGAAGAAGCAGTTGGCCGCACTCAGGAAGAACACGAATTCTTGTACTGGGAGCACCAGAATCAAGTTGCTGTTCGGATTGGCAACTGGAAAGGAATTCAAGCTAGGAAGGGCGATGCCTGGGAACTATACGATCTCAGCACTGACCTGAATGAATCGAAAGACTTGGCCGAGGAGCAAGCGGACTTGGTCCAGAAGATGATCGAGATCGCGAAGACAAGCCACACGCCCCATCGCCCTGGCCGATACAAAGATCGAACTTTGCACGAACGCGATCGCGCGGCAAAATATGGGGACACCAAGACGTAAGCTCACAACTTTAGCCGCTGAGCGTTAGCTCCGATTCAATGGAAATCCATATGCGAACAGATTTGTTTCGGATCTACCTTCCACATCAAACACAAAATTATCTCATGCTCAACTCAGCAGGCCAACCATCACCCACTAGAACCGGGGCTAACGCACCGCGGCTGAAATCCGCGACCCCAGGCAAACCCTCACTCCTCGTGTGCCTCACACTCGCCCTTCTCTGTGTACATGCACTCCCACTTTCCGCCAAAGAACCTACTCTAGTTGACTTTGAAAACGACCTGATTCCAGTCTTTACCAAACTCGGCTGTAACGTTGGTGCATGCCACGGCGCGGCTATTGGACGCGGCGGCTTCAAGTTGTCACTCTATGGCGGTAATCCCGCTGCCGACTATCACGCGATTGTGCAGGAACTGGAGGGAAGACGAGTCAACCTCTTCAGACCTGACCAGAGCCTGATCTACTTGAAGCCCTCTGAATCGATCACTCACGAAGGCGGCTACTTGATTGAAGAAGGCGCTGAAAACGAGCGACTTTTGCTCGAATGGATTCGGCAAGGAGCCCAGCAGCAACCGCAGCGAAAATTGCTACGCGTAGAAGTCCAACCACGCCGCCATGTTTTTGAACAAATCAATGACAAGGTCCAGCTTCGCTCCTTTGCTCACTACAGTGATGGATCTCGTCGCGAAGTCACTCGCTGGACCGTGTTCACTCCTGAGGATGATTCGGGAATCGACATCGACGAAAAATCCAATGCAAAGATCCTCCGTCGCGGACGCCAAATTGTCGTCGCCCGCTATTTGACCGAAGTACAGCCGATCGAACTCCTGACGCCATTAAACTCATCGGCAGAAACAGCTCAGACCAGTTCGAACTCCAAGCGATTGGGATTTATTGACGTTGAAATCGAACGATCACTCAGCATCTTAGGACTGCCCAAGTCTCAAGCGATCGACGATAACGCATTCCGACGCCGCGTTAGCCTGGATCTCACGGGACGCTTACCCTTTGTGATCGAGGAGTCGCTTCGAGCAGAGCGAATGCCTTCCTCTGGTTCCAAAGAGCCTTTCGACCGCTCTAAGTATTTGAAGCGGATACTCGCGTCGGAGGAATTTGTCCAATACTGGAGTCTGCAGCTGGCTAAAATCTTTCGAGTCAGCCCTGGTACCGCACGCGATGCAAGCCTTGGTACCGGCAGCTCGAACCGCTACCACACTTGGTTAGCGGAACAACTCCGCAAGGGAACCAGCTACAAGGAACTTGCAGCGCAAATGGTCTTGTCGGAAGGTAATACGCGCGAGGTAGGGCCCGCCAATTTCTATCGAACGGTTACCAACGCTCGGGAACAAGCAGAACTTTTCAGCGAGCTCTTCATGGGCAGTCGCATGCGATGCGCCAATTGCCACAATCATCCGCTCGACCGATGGACTCAACATGACTACCACGGGCTGGCGGCCATTTTCGCAAAGATGCGCCTGGGTGACAACGTTTCCATCAAGCCTGATGGAGAAGTTACGCATCCGCGAACGCTAGAACCAGCAATCCCACGCATCCCGGGTGGTGAGTTTCTGAAAAGCGGCAAGGTAGATAAGCGCGTGCAGCTAGTAGACTGGCTCACTGCAACCGAAAACCCATACTTTGCCAAAGCTATCGTGAACCGACTGTGGAAGCACATGATGGGTCGCGGGCTGATCGAGCCAGTTGACGATTTGCGAGCTACGAATCCAGCCACGCATCCCGAATTGCTTGATAAACTTGCGAAGAACTTTGTTGAACACGGCTACGACCTTCGACACACACTCATGCTGATTGCCAGCAGCCAGGCTTATTCGCGTAGTTCAGCTGTGCTAGTTAGCAATGCCGCCGATGATCGCTTCTATTCACACGCTGTTCGAGAGCCGCTCGGTCCAGAGGTTCTTGCTGACGCCATTAGCGATATCCTAGGCTTGCCAGAGAAATACGGAGACGAGGAGCTGGGAACACGGGCGATTGCTTTAATGAACCCTCGCACTCCCTCGCGTTCGCTGGACGTGCTTGGACGCTGTGATCGTACCGATTCCTGCGAAGGTTCAGCCGAAGTCGCGGGCGGACTTCCAACCAAGCTACACATGCTCAACGGCGGTCTGCTGAATGATCGCATCTCGGCTAAACGCGGGCGATTAGGTGGGCTTTTGAGGCAGGAGTCTAATAGCCAGGCGTTGGATATAATATCCGAGTTTTACCTGCTTGCTCTACAACGCCAACCAAGCTCAGCTGAGATGGAGTTTTGGTCAGCAGAATTCAAAACACGCGAGGACCTGAGCACTGAACAGCAACAAACAGCCATCGAAAGCCGGCTCGAGGACTTTCTCTGGGCGTTACTTAGCTCGCAAGAGTTCGTAGGAAATCCATAGTGAACCATCTCGAACGTTGGTATCGGAGGCTCTCCTTACGATCTCTGCTGACGATCGTAACTCTGATTGTTTTCGGCTCAGCGGATCAGCATTGCTGGGCTCAGGCCCCTCCGATCCTTCCCCCTGTCGTTGCTTTGGAGTTTTCACCTTCACGGAACGAGGTGCTTTGCTGCTCTCAAGTCGGAGTTCACATCTACTCTTGGCCTGAACTCAAGCTGCTGCGAACAATCGAATCCAAGTTTCCCAACCTGCACGACCTCCAATTTTCTCCGTCTGGCAGTCAGCTAGCCGTTGCGGGAGGTGCTCCCGCCGAAACAGGTGGTATCGAACTTTTCTCCTGGCCAGAGGGCCATTCAACAGCGCTGATCGAAGCCCACGAGGACGTCGC
Source organism: Aureliella sp. (assembly GCA_963691875.1). Lineage (GTDB taxonomy): Bacteria > Planctomycetota > Planctomycetia > Pirellulales > Pirellulaceae > Aureliella. The sequence continues at coordinate 4,177,569 of OY829846.1, read as the reverse complement.
CATGCAACTTTGCTGGGTGAACAATACTTCGGTGATCAGCGCCAGCTTGGACTATGGAATCGCCGAACTCGACGTCGTTTCCGGTGAGATCCGGCGGCGTCTCGAGGGCCATTCGCGCGGAGTTGTTACTCTTTGCTACCTGCCTCTAAAAGACCTCCTGGCCAGCAGCGGTCTGGACCAAAGCATTCGAGTTTGGAATTGGGCCGATGGCAAAGTTTTGAGGAGTCTGACGAACCATAAACAAGCTGTCCGAAAGCTCGCTCTCCGTCCCGGAGCAGCGCCGCTGCCCATGATTGCCTCGGCCAGCATAGACAAGACGATACGTCTGTGGCAGCCAAGCATCGGACGCTTGGTTCGCTTTGCCCGACTACCATCGAAGCCCCTAGACATTTGCTGGAATAAAGCCGGAACGAGAATCTTTGCTGCTTGCGAAGATGGTGTCGTCTACCCGATCGATCCTGACACGGTTGAGATCTTGCAGCAGGAATCCAAACGCGCCTTTTCTGATTGGGCCTACTCACTTGCACTTCACCCTGACGGCAGCTTGGCGGTGGGAGGGCGCGACGGAAGGGTCGTCCGGCAGCAATTCTCAAGTCAACAGGAATAGCCATTTGGGCATCATAACTATAAGAGAATTCACGCTCACGCCAGCTTTTACGTTGAGCAAACGGTCCGGCTGATTTACGGTTTGGTACCTTATCACGCACGCGAGTCATTTCTGCACCAATGGATCAATGATGAATGCAAAACAGTCAATCTGCTTGGTCGTCGCCCTGCTTGTGAGCCTCGCCGGCTCATTCGCAAATGCGCAGCAGCCCGAATTCGAAACGAGCTACAATGAGCGATTTCTCAAACGCAATAATCTGATCGGACAAAAGCCAGACATTGAGCTCCACGACGCTCAGGGTCGTCCATTCAGTTTTGCTAGGGCAAAAGGAAAGTACACGGTCGTGGTGTTCGGCTGTCTCACCTGAACGCCTTTCCTTAAAAATGTCTCCGGTCTGGAGACAGTTTATCGTGATTACAAAGATCAAGTTAACTTCTACTACGTCTACAAACGCCTCGCGCATCCAGAAACAAACAACTTCCAAGAGCCAGCCGACCTGACAGAGCGGTTGTTGCACGTCGCTGAAGCGCGTCGCATGACTGGGACTCAAATTCCATGGCTATGCGACACCATGGACGACGCAGCCACCAAGGCCTTTCGTGGTACTTACAACGGCGAATTTATCTTGGATCCACAAGGTAAATTTGTGCGCCAGAGATTCTGGAGTAATCCGCGTACTCTGCGTGCGGATCTCACCGAACTGGTCGGCCCCGTCGAGAATCCAACTAAGATCAAGGATCTGCCAGTTCGCTTTCGCCCAGAGCCACGAAAAGTCAGCAGCGGTGTTGTCAAGCCAATCAAGCTCCCGCGCGGCCTAACTCCCATCAAGCTGGAGTATAAGCCAATCGGCGACAACCGGCCTTTATACGTCAAACTGCGTGCAGAGATGACACCAGAACAGGTGGACGGCAAGTTCCAGATGTATCTCGGGTTTTATGTCGACCCCCGGATGTTCTTAGTCGATTTTGACTCCAAGGGAGATCTTGGGCCGATCCAAATTAAGCTGCACTACGTTGTTTGCGACGACGCGGAAACGTTTTGCTTCCCAGTCACCCAAGAGTTCGCAGTCACACCCAAACCGCTGGGAAACGGCAGCACTCGCCCCGGAATTTTCCTGAACGACATGTTTGGCGACGTGAAGAAATTAGACAAGAACGGTGACGGCAAGATCACCGCCGAAGAACTCGGTAAAGGCAACGTGACACTTTACATGACTCACATCGACTACAACTTGGACAATGTGATCAGCACCGACGAGCTAGAACGTTTCAATCGCATGTACAGCAACGGCCGCGGCGTTGGCAAGGAGTGAGTTAACCCTTGCGGCGTTAGCTGAGTTCCAGACCGGTAGAACCGCGGCTAGCGGCGAGACGGCTGAAATGCTGGCGACTCGACCTACGGCTTTTCTTCAATCGGACAATCACAAACAAACTTGTCACAGCCAGGACAACCACTGCCGTACTTGTCGTGCAGTGCAGCGCCGAGATCAACTCCAGCAACATTCGCGATTGTGGCCAACCAAGCAATCACATCAGCGAACTCCTCGCACTTCTCTTGATGGGTGCCCTGTCGCAAAGCTGCCGCCAGCTCGCCAACTTCTTCCATCAACCACATGAACGTGCCGTCCACCCCGCGTTCTTCGTCCTTCTCGAAATACATCCTTCGAATCAACGATTGAAGTTCTCGGAAGCTGACGTCAGGAGGCGATGATTCAGTCATACCATTGCGATTCAGAATAATTTAAGCGGAAAAGAAGGACACATTGGTACCCACTCGGCTCTTGGCGTCAAGTCTTTGGAAGAATCGCTTAACGATCAGCCGTAAACGCGGTCTGGCTAGGGGTTCTTTAGGCTCGCACTAGAGCCCCTGAACGTGGGGCGCCTACCTCCAATGCCGAAGCTCTTAACGAACTCCACTACGTGACTCATTGGCTTGCGCCACGTGCTTGTATTGAATGCCGTAGAACGAAAGCATCGTAGTCAGCCTGCGTATCGATGCCTTTGGGGGCCTCATCAACCAAGCCAACTTTAATCTTCTTTCCAGCCTGCAAAAAACGAAGCTGTTCCAATTTCTCGGTGTCCTCCAGTGGGCTAGCCGACAACTCATGAAGGTGCATCAAGAAGTCATATCGATAAGCGTAGAGCCCGATATGCTGTAAGAACAAAGCCGGTTCTTCCTGAAGCATCTCCGGCTTCCAATCGCGTGGAAACGGCACCGGGCTACGACTGAAGTAGAGCGCCTCATTGTCATGCCCTCGGACGACCTTCACACAAGCTGGATCAAAAACTTTTTCCTGTTCACGAATCGGCGTTGCCAATGTGGCCACATCAGCACTTGGGTCCGACTGCAGCAACTCGATTACTTGATCGATCGCGGCTCCATCAATCTCAGGCTCGTCGCCTTGGACATTCACCACGATTTCGACGTTGGAGAACTGCTTGGCTGCAACGAAAGCGCGATCCGTACCACTAGGTAACTCAGGATCCGTGAACACATAATTCCCTCCGAAAGTCGCCACTTCGTCAGCGAGCTGGATGCAATCTACCGCGACAGTTATCCCCACCGGAAGAGCAGCCGAACTTGCTGCCTCATGCGTGTGCTGCAGAACGCTCTTGCCCGTCTCGCGCAGGAGCAGTTTCTCGGGCAGACGGCTGGAGGACAATCGAGCAGGTATCACAATCTGGCTGCGACAGCGCAGCTTGAGCTTACCAGCCGGAGAGGCTGGACTCGCTTGATTACCGCTACGAGAATTCGTCTTGGGTAGAGCACTCATAAGGAAATCCTTTTCCCGTTCAGTTGCAATTGCACTGATTTGAGCACAGTGGCTAATCAGGTAAGCTGGCTAAGTTTAACACGAGTGCCTGAACACTCCCATATCAATCCCAAAGTGGCATAGGCATCGGGCCTGTGGATCCCATCTAGATGAATTGAAATAGGTGTCCCCTGTGTTCCGCCAAACTTGCGCAAATCTTGATACCAGCGACAAAACATGGTTGTGCAAATATCCTGGGCTATAATTGCCAACCTCTAGATTCTGACGTCCTCCGAGAACTGACATGACTTCCTCCCCAGAATTGACCCGCCGCCAAATGATTCTGTCCAGCGGAATTTTGCTGGCCGGCGTCTCACAAACCAACGAACTTCAGGCTCAAGAGCCCGAAAAGGATCTCATCTTTCGCACCACTGATCCTCGCAATGCCGAACCGGCCCTGAACAAGCTGATCACGAGCTGGATCACGCCAACCAAGCACTTTTACGTCCGTAGCCACGCGCCGAATCCCAAGATCGACCCCAAGACTTTCCGACTTTCCGTGGAAGGCATGGTCGACAAGCCACTTTCGCTTTCACTAGCGGACATCCAATCGCATCAAGAATACACCCTCACGGCAACACTTACTTGCGCTGGAAATCGTCGCGCTGAATTCAACGAGGAAGGCAAAGTAGGCGGCGTGCAGTGGGACGCAGGTGCAATCGGCAACGCGACTTGGACCGGAGTCGCATTGTCAGAAATTCTGGGCAAGGCCGGCGTTCAAGCTAGCGCTAGGCACGTTTGGTTCGAAGGTCTCGACGAAATTACCAAGGGCGATGGAATCATTCCTTTTGGCGCTTCCATTCCACTTGAAAAAGCCCTGGGAGCGGGAGACGACGTGGGTGCCCTGCTCTGCTATGGGATGAACGGTGAAGCACTCACTGCCGACCACGGGTATCCTTTGCGAACACTTGTACCTGGATACATTGGTGCTCGCAGTGTAAAATGGCTAGGCAAGATTGTGGTGAGCGATGTGACATCTCCTAATCACTATTTGGCCAACGCTTACAAGTTGGTCAAGAGGACCGAGTCGATCGATTGGTCCGAATCAGGGCCCATCTACCGCTATCTCGTCAATGCCGCGGTGGGCTCCCACGAAAAGGGCACGGAGCTCGAGGCGGGTAAGGCTGACTTGGCCGGCTATGTGCTACCTTCTGGAATTCTCGGTAGTCACGTCAAACGTGTCCAAGTATCCGTGAACAATGGAAAGAGCTGGAAGAAGGCTGAGCTAACTGGCGAGGACAGCGATTTCTGCTGGCAACTGTGGAAGGCTTCCGTTCAGGTCACCGAAGAGACAAAAGAAATCGCAGTGCGTGCAGAGGATAGCAGCGGCGGATTCATGCCGTATCGGGTGCCTTGGAACGCCAAGGGATATCTGCAAAACTCGTGGTACCGCTTGCCGGTCACCGTCAAAGCCACCTAGAAAGCGAATACAAGGACACGCCAGCAAGTGAATCCCTACGAGTGCGACGCGCCAACCACTGGCTCGAGTAACCAATCGAGCATTTTGAAATTCTACAACTTCTCCCCATTCCGCATGAAGGCGGAACGACGAACATAAGGTTTCGATCTTGGACGACGAGGACGAAAGTCAACTTCTCAAGCAATACCACGAGCTCGCAGAGTTGGCGGGCGAGCTTGCGCATGAGATCAAAAACCCGCTCTCGGTGATCAAAATGAATGCCGAGCTGCTATCCGAAGAGCTTAGCGACACGGAGTGGCCCGGTAAGCGACGCGCCGAAGCCAAGATTGACATGATCGGCCAACAATGCCAGCGGCTGGAGAACCTGCTTCGCGACTTCCTCAGGTTCTCGCGTGTGCGCGATCTAGAGATGACGCCTGGTAATCTAAACGAACAGATTGATGCGGTTCTGCGACTCTATCAGGCTCAGGCAGATCGTGACCATATCGAGATCCTCCGTTATCTGGACTCGAATCTTCCTAGCGTATTATTACACAGTGATTCCATCCAAGCTTCGCTGATGAATCTCGTCAAGAACGCGATGGAAGCCATGGCGGACGGCGAGCGAGGGCAGTTCATCATTCGTACTTACACGACTCCGCGCGGCGTCGCATTGGAGTTGATCGATAACGGGCGAGGCATGGACGACGCAACTGCGCTCAAAATGTTCGAACCGTTCTACACAACCAAGAATGGCGGCTCAGGCTTGGGCCTTCCGACCGCTCGCAAGATCATCCAAGCTCACGGCGGCCGCATCAGCGTGCAGAGCGAAGTCGGCCACGGCACCAAATTCGTTCTTGAGTTCCCCACCCCAGCCCGCTTGAGCTAAAAAAGCCGAGAGGTAGATCTACGGCTTTTTTCCCCTTAACCAAGTCCAGATACTTCTCCCTCGGTTCTCCCGTCCAGCCGTTGATCCCATTCTTCGGCAGCCAGATTACATGAATGTAGACCGCCACCAGTGCAAATAGCAGCAAACTAGAGTAGAAAAGCCATCGCTGATTGAAATAGGAAAGAGATAGCGCAAGGATTAGAAACACAAGCAATTTGAATAATCGCTTCCATTTCGGCAAGTGTTCTTCAAAATGCCCCAGCAATATGTTTCCGATCGCAAAAACGCCAAAAACAACTGAAACATCAAACCAGTAATTCGCTGTACTCCACATCTTATTCTAGGTCACTACTGCATTCTCATCGACTCGCTGCTAATAGCCGGCGATGTTGGCATCCTCTATTGATCTGAACTTGTCCCAGTTTCGGCTAACTCCCAATCGACTCTACGATTATCTCCCAACTCAGGCATGCCTTTGGTTCCCAAGGCAAACGTAATTGGAAACTTAAAATCATACGACTCGCGGTTGATCGAACAGAGCCAGTCGATTTCAGCGCTTCTCTTGCATTGTTCCTTCATTCACCGCATCGCTCTGCGCCGTTACGAAGCACAACCTATTTGCCTTTTAAAGCACTCCATCGATAGAAACGATCCGTTGCGCCATCCTCGGTGAGAACCTCCTCGACAAACATTACGCGACTACGATCAAGGATCTTCCTCGAAGCCACGTTGCGGACATCGACCCAAGCAACAATCTCAGACAGACTCATCTTACCTATCCCATACTCAATCAAGCCATCGCAGACCTCTTGTCCATAGCCCTTGCCAAAGTGCTTGCGCAGAAAACGATAACCGATTTCTGGTCGTCCGTCGCTGGGAACTATCGCGCAAGTACCCACGAACTGCTGATCTGATTTGCGAACAACAGCCCACACCCAAAAGTCATTGTCTGGCTCACTGTAGCACTCGATACAGTCCTGCAACTGCCGAATGTTCTCCGCTCTGTCATACACCTCACCCGAAGTGTATCGCATTACATCGGCATCAGATTGCATCTCATGAAACGCGTCAAAGTCCGTTTCTGCCAACCTCCGAACTAGCAGTCTTGAGGTTTCAAAAATCATCGTGAGCTGAGGAGTAAGGAGCAGCAGGGAATAGAAACAGCCATAGATATGACACTAACGAAACACTGATTGAAGTTATCTGTATTGGACCCGTGTTTCATCTGTGGCTATTCTACCCAGCTCTCGCAGAACGCGGCTCAGAATACGCCGCCACGACCAGAGGACTTAGACCATGAAAGACCCCATCATGATCCATCGAAAAGTCAGAAGAACGCATATCAAAGTGGCCCACCAAGCTGCTTGCTGAATCTTGCCAAGATGCCTCCAATGATAGAGGATTCCGCAAGCTCCCAATGTGGTGGTCGACTTGAAAACAACCAGTTTCCAAGGCGAATCAATGATCTTCGATGCCATGGGGTTCATCTCACTCATCTGGCCTGCCTGCGAAGAAAGGATCGTCCAGGTTAGATCAAGCACTGACATTCCCAAGATCAGCCAAATTGCTGAGGTGTGAAACTTGGTGCCCTGTTCTTCCCCGATTCCAGCCGCCGACCACTGAAGATTGATGCCCAAAGCTACGACACCGAGAAGCATCCCAATCACAGTCAGTGGGTAATCCATCGACTCCAGCCTTTGCACCGCAGCATTGCGATTACGATTATCAATCTCGATCTGATCGACCTCATCGACAAATACTTGCAGCTGACCAGCCAGTTCTTTGTTTGGCTTAAATGTGGTAAGAAACTTTTGCCACCGAGATTTATCGCGATAGATAGCGATGTGCTGTAAGGCCGAAGACCAACCACTTCGATCTTCAGATAATAGCAAACGCCCGAAGTCTGCCTTGTCCGACGGCACTGAAAGGACCACCGGTGTGCTCTTTCGGAAGCTCACGAGAATCGCGTTTTTTTCAAGCTGCCGCAGCACCGTTTGGACTGCAACACGGTCCGTCGAAGGAGGAGGTCCAATGTGATCGTTGCGCTCCAGTCTGCCACCACCACGCTGACGCCACTTGGATTTTCCTCCACCAGCCCCTACCCCAAATGGAATCACCGATTTCTGGTTGACCCGAAGGCCAACACTTAGCTGCTCAATTCGATACGGCGGTGGCAGATACACTCCATCGATAAAAATGTGTCCTGAATCGATGGTTCGAACATTCGTATCGGCATGAAGAACACTACAAGTACATAGCAGCAGAACGGCGGAAATCAATCTCATTGTGATGTCGCTACGAAAGAGTCAGCAGGAACTGGAATCCAATTTGCATTCTGGTTCACCCGCAAGTAGGCCACCACTCACAGACCTAAGTAACCTTCGATCTCTCAGGATGTTTCTCATGTTTGCAACAATGTAATATCGAACAAGAAGGTTGGCTTCGAAAGCTAGCTTCAGTGGATTCCACTGGCCGTTGATCCCTTACTACCGTCGTCTTCGGTAAAAGACGAGTGGGTGGCGCATTAGGACACGAAGCCACCGAAGAGAGACCGAAGCCACACAGGCTGCCTTCTTGTCTCTGCGTGATCCGAGTGCTAAGGGATAGCGGACGAAGTGCAACAAAAGTATCCAATGACCTGGCTGCATTTTCCTACCAGCACTTGGCAACTCTGTGGCGGGTGAACCCTGGTAAATCCAGCCATAATAAAATTCAGTATGGCCTGACACCACCGGAGGATCGACCAAAGTTTGCGACCGCCAAATTCAAGCGTTTACAACACTTTGTTGAGTACTCTGGACTTTGGCTACTCAGGGGCCTAGGCTGATGGCTCTTTTTGCGGTCCCTGAGGAGTCATTTTGATTATTGTGAACACGAGCTTCGCAACTTCGGCCCCTTCTTTCGGGCAGTGCAATCCAATTACGCTGCTTTGTGCTGTTCTGTCTATTTGCTCTCTATCTCCAGATGCGAGTGCACAGGGGCTGAAGCTCGAAGGTGTTAATCGCTTGGCACACAGCCGCATTATCCCTGGGGCAGTTTTGCTCATTCAAGCGAAGGTTTCGAATCCGACAAAAAGTCGTGGTGAAGGGATAATCGTTGCAATTGTCGATGGGATTCCGGATCGTCAAGGCGCGAGGCGATTAGCGTTGGAGCCTGGGCAGTCTCGCGACGTCGATCTGTTTCTCAACATCCCCCAAACAGTCGCAAACCAGGAATCGGTCGACATCGTCACGCGACTCTACGAAGACTCAAGCGGAACTGAGATGATTCAAGGAGCTGGTCAGCTTGCCGAGTACAGATTCACTCTGGACGTCGAGAAGGAAGCAAACTTTGCAGCATTTTTCATGGATGAAGAAGAGTTGCCAGTTCCGAGCTGGTATTGGCCTCAGTCTCATCCTTTAATGAGCTACGAGTGGGCGATTGCAACGAGAATTGACTCGGGCACACCGCGACGAGTCGCCAATATGGGCTCAAGCCCATTACCGATTCATCAATTCGACTGGTCGGTATTGAAAAGTGCCGTGGTAGCTGATGAATCCAAGTTGCAAGATCTGGCATTTGTCGACTCACTCCGATCTTTTGTGGAAGCGGGTGGAAAGCTCTGGGTGATGCTGGATCGAGTTTCCCCCACAGCGATTCGTCCCTTGCTTGGCACAAACCAACTTTGCGAAGAAGTGGATGGTGTTGACCTGCAAGACTTTACAGTATCTGTTACCGGGGATTCGACACAGATCGCGGAAAGCGATCGAATTGTGAGTTCCGAAGAGCCTCTGCGTATGCGACGTATCTTGCAGAGCGGTGGTACGGTGACACACAAGGTGGATGGATGGCCCGCCGCGATTTGGATGTCCCTTGGGTATGGCGAAATCTTGTTGACTACGCTGGATCCCGCGGCTTGGGTAGAACCACGTGATCTGGCGAACGACCCGGGCGGAAATTCGATGGGAGTATCAGCTTTCGCGAGTCGGATCTGGGCGAGCCGACTAGCGCTCGAAGTCAATGTGCCTACTCGCAAGTTGCCGCTTGATGCAGAAACATCCTATCCCTTGGACTTGATGGGAAGTCGCGTTGTTTCCAAAGAATGGATTGCAACCGGACTATCCATTTTCTGTCTATTACTTCTAGTGCTGGGAGTTTGGCGCTGGCGAGCAGGCGACCTGCGAACGATCGGAATTGCTATTCCGACATTAGCTATTGTTTTCAGTGGCGGAATGATTCTTGCAACCAGTTTTACTCGGCTGGATCAGCCAGAATCGGTCTCGCGTTTGCAATTAGTCCAAGTCGCAGAAGATGGTGCGTCAGCCATAGTCCGCGAACAAGCAGCTGTCTATCTCAAGGCCGGCCGACAGATGAAGTTGAGCAGCTCGGTGGACGGAGCGGTGCAAATCGACGAAGAACTACAGAGCGGAGTCCAAAGACAAATACAGACTGGTTTTCAGAATTGGCAACTCAACAATGCGACTTGGCCGCCCGGATTCTGGCGCTACAACTCGCAGTTTCGAGTACCGACAGGTGATCTCAAAGTCAAAGCAATCCTTGACTCCGGTGGCCTGCGACTTGAGCTGCCAGAGTTACCTTTCACATTGGAAGATCCAGTGTTCAGCTACACCCTGGGAGGGCGGATGTTAGTCGGTGGCTTGGGAGCGACTCGCAGCGTCGACCCTAGCCTTACTGCCAAAGATGGACGCTGGATTGCAGGGACTTTAATCTCGACCGAACAGCAAAGACGGCTGGAAGTATATAAGCAATTCTTTGCCCCCGGTGATCGCAAGCAATACTTAGAACAAGTCCTGTATGGCTGGACTGAGATTTGGCCCGAAACACCTGAGTGGTCAAAGGAGCTTGAGGAAAGCGGTTCGGCTCTTGTTGCTTTGCCGGTAGAGCTGCAGCGTCCCAATCCAAAGGACTTAATCGACGTACCCCATGGCTTGGTACGACTGCAGAATGATGAAAGTCGCCTGGGAAGCAGTTTAGCCTTTGATGGTCAGACTGGAGAGTGGGTTCGTGAACTGACTTCCGCCGCCACGGCCAACCTGCAACTTGTGTTGCCGAAGGAATTGGTACCTTTCGAAGCCGAGTATCTCGACCTGATGCTGAACATGGAGGCGCCGCAACGTGATGTACAACTGCGTATCGAGACGGAACAAGGAGTGGTGTTCACGCAAGTCCTCAATGAGCCCTCGATACCTTGGAGCGCTCGTGTTTCTGATCCAAGAGTGCTTGAGGCTGCAAGGGATGGCATGCTGAATCTGGTACTTGAAGTCAGCGACCGCAAAGATCTGAAGCAAGGTCAAAGTTCGAGCCGCTCGGTTCCTTGGCAAGTCAACAATCTAGAAGCCAGCTATCGTGGACGAGTGGTCACCGACTAAAATCCAGAAGCCAGCTCATACAACAACGAACACACGAAAAGAATCCTTTTCGCAAAGAATACTGATGACAAGCAGTGACGAAATAGTCGTTCAGACCGAAAATTTGACTAAAAGGTACGGTGAATTCACAGCACTAGAGGACCTGTCTATTTATGTGAAGCGTGGGGAAATCTTGGGCTTCATCGGGCCCAATGGTGCCGGAAAGACCACGACGATCAAAGTTCTCGTTGGACTATCCAAGCCGACTTCGGGACGAGCCACAATTGCTGGCGTCGACTGCAGTCAGCAGTCCGGCAAGATTAAGCACTTGGTTGGCTACATGCCGGATCGTTTCGGTTCCTATGACAACATGCGAGTGCGCGAGTATTTAGATTTCTTCGCGGCCGTATTTGGAATCTACGGAAAGAAGCGCACTCAGCGAATCGAAGAAGTACTCGAAGTTACCAACTCCGGCTACATGCAAGACAAGTTTGTAGAGAGCTTGAGCCATGGGATGCAACAGCGTGTCGGAATAGCTCGGACTTTGTTGCATGATCCGCAAGTCCTGATTCTCGATGAGCCAGCTAACGGCTTGGACCCCAAGGCAAGAATCGAGATGCGAGAGATCTTGCTTCGCTTGGCCGCAGAGGGAAAGACGCTAATCGTAACAAGTCACATTCTTCCCGAGCTGGCACGTATCTGCGACACAGTAGCCATCATCACCGGAGGCAAGCTAAAGGCATTCGGTGAGCTCGATGAGGTGATGCGTCAGCTTTGTCCCGTGCGAAGCTACGAAGTCGAGTTAGTGGACAGTCAGGATTTGGAAAGGGCGGCTGATCTGATTGGGGAAACGATCGAGCGCGACAAAGTGACCCTGTCGCCTCAAGAGTGCGTGCTGCGATTCCCCACTTCTAACACTGAAGAGGAACTTGCGGCAGTCCTACAGCAATTGGTTCAATCTGAAATCTCCGTGACACAGTTTCGTGAAGTCGCTGGCGACTTGGAAGATGCCTTCCTGTCCGTAGCGGCTGGGTAACAGCGGAGAATTGCAATGATCTTGTTTTGGCAAAATCCGCTCTATCAACGTGAACTTTTAGATCGTCTGCGTTCCTGGAAGACGCTGGCCGCGATCCTGGCCGTAGCAATCATCAGTAGTGGTTTGGTACTCTTGCGTTGGCCGTCCGACAACACAGTGGATGTGATTAGCCAAGGTGCAATGCTAGTCTTTCGGCCATTGGCTTTCGCACTGACGCTTGCCGTCATGATGCTGGTGCCGGCGTTCCCCGCGACTTCGCTTGTCGCAGAACGCAAGAAGGGAACGCTGACGTTGCTGCTAAACTCTCCGACGACACCCTGGAAGATTTATCTCGGCAAGTTACTTAGCAACGTGACTCTTTCGCTCATTCTGATCTCAGTCAGCATGCCAGCACTGGCTGCTTGTTTTGCGATGGGAGGAGTATCGGTCAAGGATCACTTGGGACCACTCGCAATTGTGCTGGTCGTCATGGCCGTTCAATACTCGGCGATTGGTTTGTGGATCAGCGTGCGATCCACCTCCTCCGATGCGAGTTTACGCTGGACCTACGCAGCTGTTCTTGCTTTGACGGTGTTGTCACTCGGGCCAATCGTCCTGACGGGAGATATTGCTGGGGTTTACGCAACCGTCGCGCGATGGATGACAGCGTCTTCCCCGATGTCTGCTTTGTTTCAGATTACGGGCTACGAAGCAGTTGCAGCCTCCATTGGCATTCGAACCGGTTGGTTCGAGTTTTGCATTTTAAGTGCGATCGTAACAGCAGCCTTGGCAATCGTCACTGTCCGCAAATTAGATCCAGTGCTGCTCGATCGCGCACGACCAACCGGCAAAGTAGTTGGCGTGACCACCAAGAAGAGCTTCCTGCGACGTATCGCCTATTTGGTTGACCCGAATCGCCGCAAGTCGGGAATTCCGTTCTGGCTGAACCCTATCATGGTCAAGGAGTTTCGAACTCGAAAGTTCGGCCGTCTGCATTGGTTGATTCGTTTGGTCGCCATCTGTGCAATCATCTCGCTCATGCTAACTGTGCTGGCTGCAGTTGGCGCTACCGACTGGGGAGTGGACAAGATTGCAGGACCGATGGTCTTGATGCAAGTAGCCTTGATGCTTTTGGTGGGTCCAAGTCTTGGAGCAAACTTAATTGCATCGGAGGTCGAATCAGGTGGGTGGCAGATTCTCAGGTCGACTCCGATTTCTCCTATCCGTGTGATGATCGGCAAAGTCATGAGTGTCGTCTGGACTATGCTGCTGGTCCTGCTGGCGACCGTGCCTGGTTACGCAGTGATGAGCTTCATTCAGCCGGCGATGAGCGGCCAAGTTGGCAACGTCATCATCTCGTTGCTGGTGGCCGTAGCGATGGTGGTTTCGATCAGTGCTTGCATCAGTTCGTTTGCGAGAGCGACCGCAGCGGCAACCGCCAGCGCTTACGGAACCCTGCTCACGATCTTTGCCGGCACCTTGTTGGTATGGCTAGCCAGAGGTCGGCCGTTTGGGCCGATCTTCGTCGAACGTGTACTGACTTTTAACCCTGCCGCAGCAGCTCTCAGTGAGATGAACTCACCGGGATTCGAACTCTACAACCTAACACCTGCTGCTTGGTGGGTCGGTGGCGGAATTTCGCTCGGCTGTATGCTCATACTTTCCGTTCGCATCTGGCGAATGACCAAGCCGGATTAGGTGAATTCGATGCAGGCATCTCTCCATCAACGAAAGTTACTTTCAGCCTCAGGACGTATGCTGTCGGTCGTCCTGTTCGCTACAGCTTTGATTCCGAGCGTAGAGCGAGTCTTTGCTCAAAATATTGCGACTAACAAGCAAACTCCTACAAGACCTCTACAAAGCCGTTGGGAAGTGGATCCGAACACCGGTGTATTGTGGGGCATTCCATTTGGGCGAGGCCCAAGACGCATTGACTTAGAAGCCATCCTATCAGAAGACATGGAGCAGAGCGTTGCCAGGATGCAACAAATTGTGCTTGACGCAAAGTTTGGTTTTCAGAATCGCTCGGAAGCCCTCGAAGTCGTACTGCAGCAACTGGATAGCTGGATGCAGGGCCAAATTCCTCGTCCCGCCAGGCTTGCGGCTCTCTCCGCCGCTACTACGCTGACCGAAGGTTTGGATGAGGCAGAGTCTGTCTGGAGTAAGGTTGAAACAGACTCGATGCTAAGTCGAGCAGCCGAGCCAACTCTGGTGAAATGGAAAAGCAAAGTAGCTCTTCAGCGCTGGCGCGAGAGACTTAAGAGCAAAAGTGGCGATCTAACGGACCAGCTTACCGCGATTGATGGAATTGGCGCCACTGGTGACAGTACCGATAAAGTCGTGTTAGAGAACATCTTATTTGGCAACGGAACACCTTTGCCAATAAGGCTTGCGAGTGCAAAAGCACTTGGAAACGTCATCTCCGAAGGGCTTGAGGCGTCTGCCTTCGACATTCGAGAAAATTCTGGCCTTGGTGATCTGCTGGCGGCAAACATTCTCGCCAAACATCGATCACCCAATGCAACTTCGATCGCTGAGTCAATCCTCAGTGGCAAGTCGAAGCCCGCCCGTTTAGTCGCCTTCCGAATCATTGCCGCCGCCGATCAAGAACGAGGCTTAACGTTGGCTGCGGATCTCATTGAAGACCCACAAGCCGAGATACGGCGTGCGGCGCTCGGTACTCTTCAGCAGTCCGACACAATCAAGCATGTGAATCGACAAGCCATCGCAATGAGCGATTCGATTCCATCAATCCGCGAACAGGCGCGTTTGCAGCTTGAAGAGAAGTCTCAGAATCCAGGGCTGCGCGAAACTGTTGACGAAATCGTATCGCATCACTTGAAATCGGATCGCTGGGAAGGAATCGAACAGGCAATTCGGCTTTGCCTGTTTCTGAACGACAGTAGTCGCGTTGACTCTCTACTGCAGTTTCTGGATCACCCTCGGCCTGAAGTCCGTCTCTGGGCCTCTTGGGCCATGCAAGAGCTGGATCAAACACCCGAGTCGCTTGATTCGATTCTTAAATACTGCCAAAGTTTCACAGAACGCATTCGCCGCGAAGACCCTTTGACTTTTCCTCAAGTGCTTGCTGCTTCTTTTCTCTTCGAAGCACTTGGCGTCAACCGCTACAAAACCGCCAGCGGAATGTTTGAACTCTATGTTCCCAAGAACGACCAAAAAATGCGGACCATCACACGCACCAGTGCCGTCTACGCTCTGGGCTTAATCTGGGAGCAGGAGAAAAACGCTAAGCTCGCAGCCGCATTAGTCAAACGCTTAACTGATGACGGGCTCAACCCTGAGGCAGACACCGTTCGATATGCTTCTGCGATTAGCATTAGCCGAATAGGAACAGTAGACCTCATCAACGACTTCCCTGAAGTCGTTGGAGAACCCACCGAGATCGGTGTTGCTGCGGAGTGGGCCGCGGAACACCTAAAGAAAGCGGCAAAGTAGCAGCCTTCACTGGATTCGATTCGGCTAGGCTGGATTTTTTCACGCCCAGCCGCTGCCGCAGCCGCCGGCTTACTTTGACGATCCGAAGCCAAGCAGCCCAAAGCCTGCATTCCAATTATGAAGCTAGTCCACAAAAATCGCTGGCACTTGGCTCTTCAAAATTGCCTCATTGAGAGCTCGAACGTCTTTATTGACTATCGTTTCCAGCTTCTTCAGTTGCTCGTCGATCTGCTTGACTAGTTCATTGCGAACCGCGATAGCTTGAGCCGTCGGACGGAAGTCACCTGTCGATGCGACACTGGCAACACCGCTCAACTTGTCGTTCAGACGTATCGGGAAGTTTAATGGATCTTGACCGCTGCGATTCTTGGTTTGATAGAGAACTTGTTCGATCTCCGTCATTTGCTTGACGATTGAATCAGCCTGCTCGAGAAGCTTCGGAAAGCCCTTGCCTTTCGCTTTCTCCGAACCCTTCATCAATCTTTTGGTGTAGATCTCAATTTGAGTTCGAAGGTCACGAATCTGAGTAATCGCTTCGTGCGTTTCCGATAGCTTGTCGCGAACTTCCATCAAGAACTGGAACTGCAGATCGAAATCTTCCTGAGTCGCCGTCGTTCGTGGATCGGGCTGGATCTCAAATTCTACGACTTGGCTCTCTTCACCGATCGTCAGCTTCGTTTGGTACGTGCCAGGAGCCGCTCGAGGTCCACGCGTGCTACCACTCCACATCACCAATCCAGGAAAGGACTTCGCGTCGGGATAGCGAGTGTCCCAATTGAACGAATTCAATCCTTCCTTTAGCTTCAAGGGGCGCTCTTCAGATTCCTTTGCAGGTTTGGTCGAGTAGCGACGAACAAGCTTCCCATCTGCATCAAGGAAATCCAGGGTCATCAACACGTCCTTCTTGGGTAACTCGTTCACCATCAAGAAAAAGTTTGCACCCGGACGGATGCCTTGGCCGGATGGATTCGTACCACCGCGACCGAAGCGACCGCGAACTCGAATGGTGGGCGATGCCTCAAACAAGTGAACCGATTTTTCCAGCAAGCCTTCGTTCATTTGATGCAACAGAGTGAGATCATCGAGGATCCAGAACGAGCGCCCTTGGGTAGCAACGATCAGATCGTCATCCTTGATCGCCAGATCGGTAATTGGCACGACGGGTAGATTCAACTGAAACGGCTGCCAAGATTCGCCATCGTTGAATGAGACGTACATGCCAGACTCTGTGCCTGCATACAGCAGACCTTCACGCCCAGCATCCGCACGAATCACGCGTGTGAAGTGCTTGGGATCAATTCCGCTGGTGATCTTGGTCCAGGTCTTGCCGTAGTCGAGTGTCTTGAACAAGTAAGGTTTGAAGTCATCGCTCTTGTAGCGAGTCGCAGCGACGTACAGTCCGCCCGCTTCAGTGGGGTGGGCTTCGATGGAATTGATTTGACTCCACTCGGGAAGATCGGTTGGAGTGACATCACTCCAAGTCTTGCCACTGTCTTTAGAAATCTGAATCAAGCCATCGTCACTGCCGGTCCAAAGCACTCCTGCTTCGTGAGGTGATTCGATAGCGGCGAATATCGTGCAGTAGTACTCGACGCTGGTGTTGTCCTGAGTGATCGGTCCGCCGGAAGAGCCCAATCGCTTGCGTTCGTTGCGAGTGAGATCGGGACTGATCTGTTGCCAGCTCTGTCCTTCGTCGGTCGTCTTGAACAAGACGTTGGCCGCCGTGTACAACGTCTTCGGATCGTGCGGCGAGAAGAAGATCGGGAAGTTCCATTGAAAGCGATACTTGTTCGCCCCAGCCCCGCTGCCCATCGGGTTGTCGGGCCAAACGTGAATGTTGCGGCTCTCGCCTGTCGTGTGATTTAATCGAGTTAGATATCCGCCGTAGGACCCGCCGTAGACGATCTCAGGATTGGTTGGATCTGGGGCAATATGACCACTCTCGCCACCTGCGGTGGATTCCCAAGCAGATTCGCTGATGCTCCCTGTGCCAGTGCGATGGTAGATTCGCACCGTCGAATTATCTTGCTGAGCGCCGTAGATCCGATACGGAAAGTGATTATCCGTCGTGACACGATAAAACTGGGCTGTCGGCTGGTTGTAATAAGTCGAAAAATTCTCACCGTGATCGAAGCTGACTTGTCCGCCGCCGTCATCGGCGATGATCATACGATCACTGTCATCCGGTGCAATCCACAGATCATGGTGATCGCCATGAGGTGTTCGAATGGAAGAATAGGTCTTGCCGCCATCGGTCGAGCGATGAAAACTTACGTTCAATACGTAGACTTCATCAATATCCTGCGTGCCAGCGTAAATACGTGTGTAGTACCAAGCGCGTTGACGCAACTTGCGTTCGTCGTTGACTTTCGTCCAGCTCTCGCCAGCGTTGTCTGATCGGAAAACGCCACCATCGGCAGCTTCGATGATCGTCCAGACACGATTTGGGTTCACAGGTGAGACGGTAACACCAATGATGCCGAGAGTGCCTTTCGGTAATCCTGTTGTGCGGGAGATTTCCGACCAGGTTTCACCCGCATCTTCACTCTTCCAAAGTCCCGATCCTTCACCACCGCTTTCCAGGCTGTAAGAAGTTCGCAGAACGCGCCAAGTCGCAGCGTAGAGCGTGCGAGAGTTACTTGGGTCCATGACCAAATCGACAGCACCGACTTCGTCATTCACGAACAGAATACGTTTCCAAGTTTCGCCTCCATCCGTGGACTTGTAGACACCACGTTCTTGGTTGGGGCCGTAGAGATGCCCGAGAACTGCTGCATATACCGTATTCGGATCGCTAGGGTCTATTCTCAAACGCGGAATGCAGTGCGAGTCGTCTAACCCAATCTGCTTCCAGGTCTTGCCCGCATCGATGGACTTCCACATGCCATTGCCGTGCGAAACATTTCCTCGCACCGTGACTTCACCACCACCGACGTAGACGATGTTTGGATTGGATTCCGCTACTGCAACAGAGCCGATCGAGCCGCCGAAGAAGCCGTCAGAAACGCACTTCCAATTAGAGCCACCGTCTTCAGTCTTCCAGACTCCACCGCCAGCCGCTCCAAAGTAGTAAGTCATCGGACTGCCTGGAACACCGGTGCAAGCTGCAGACCTTCCTCCTCGGTAAGGACCGATCGAACGGTACTCGAGTCCAGAGAGAGCCTCTAGGAATCCGCTGCCGTCAGTCTCAGGCTGCGCAGAACAGACGCTGGGGTAAGTAAAAACTGCAGTCGCAAAAATCGCTAGGGTGGAATTCAAGGCCGTTGGCCAAGCCTTCGAAAGCATGATGTGCCTCCTTGAGGATGGTGCAAGATTTGCACCATCATAGTTCAAGGTAAAGAGGCTGTCCGGCTTGGATTTCGTGAGAAATCCAGGTGCAGTGGGCGGAATCATGAGTCTGGGAACATAGCTCCCACAACGAATTAGCCTGTCGGCTCACCAGTGCCGGCAGTCGTCGAGAATTTCGGCACCCACCTGAAAAGTGAATACCGAATTTCGAACACGAGAAAGACGGTCCGCCTGCAGTGCAAGCGCATGACACCGAACTAGCGAATCTAGCGGCAAGGAATCCCGGCGAATCCCACAATAAAATGATAGCTAGCCACCTTGCTGCTGCTGGATGGCGACGTACATCATGCGGATTTGATGCAATGTCTCCTGCAAGAACTTGCCTTCTTCTTCGTCCAGATTGCCCGTGGTCTTCTCTTCCAGTATGCCGAGCGTGTCAATGAAATGCTTGGCGTGATTCAGGTTGACGGGAACGGGCTGGCCCTCAGGACCAGGCATTTGACCAAGCGACATCACGGCCTGCGAAGCAAGACTAGTGACCAAGAATGGAAAGGAAGCTTCAGGCATAGGAGGCATGTCGCCGGCATCTTCAGGCTGCGAAGTCGTCTCAGCACTTGCTTCAGACTCGCCCTTCTCAGCTGCCGTTTCCTCGGCAGCCTCCCGCGCTTTGAGCTCTTCCCGCTCGCGTTCTACCTGGGACTTCCAATCTTCGTCGATAATGATCTTAGGCTCTTGTTCGTCGCTCATCGGTTTCTCGTAAGTCGTTTCAATCTTCTCTATTGTGTTGTCTCACTTGCCTGAGTTTTCAGGAACCCAAACGATATAGTCAATCCAGGAAAAAGTGATTCCCAGCTGTCGCAACATGTTCACACACTGAGAACGATGATGCGTTCCATGGCAACAGAGTTGCAGCATCGATTCTAGAACCCGAAAACAGGTGCTAGGACCTCCCGCTTCAATATAAACAATTCTCTGAGCGGAAGTTTCGTCAAGTGCAGCGACGACTCCGTTGCGAGCTACGGAGGTTTGCTCGTAGCACTGGCGAATGTCAGCTAGCGAACTCGGCTCTTCATCCCGCGGAAAGGGTGATCGGTCTTGGGCCCAATTCGCGACCCACCAACGTTCGGCGTCCAGGATGTGTCTCAAGTTTTTCCGCAGCGTGCCAGTGCCTAGATCAATAGGCTGATCTAAATGCTTATCCGAAAGCACTGAAGATTCGTCGAACACCCGCTTCATCGCCCAGTCGGCATATTCGAAGTAGGCTCGAAGACGATTCTTCTCGAGAGCTGGAGCCGCTCCCTCATCGGTGGCGGCCTCGAGTCCATATTTGCGTAACTTCGCAAGACTTTCTTCCGGGAGTTCTGCCGAAGGATAGGCCATCTTGTAGAAGATGTAATCCAGACCACCAGGAACCTTCTTGCCGAAGCCCTTGAGATAACCCAGGGCTTGAGCCCGGTGATGAATCCCGTGGTTTGCTACATGACTCATCAAGGAACCAATGGGCCGTTTGTAGGAATTCCCCTGACTATCTTGGAATTCAACAACGCGTGAAAAGCCCGTATTGGACTCTTCTTCAATCATCGCATTGCGGACTTCGGCCGTTCGAGTTGACTCAGCCTGGATGTCGGCAACGCTCTTGCCTTCGGCATCCGCCTGCAGAGCACGCCATGGCTTAGCTTGCCAACGTTCTAACCAGAGTTTTTCAGCTTCCAGCACATGAAACAAAGTGTTGCGCAATGTTCCGAAGCCCATCTCGCGCGGCTGATCCAGCTGTTCGTCACTAAGCTCTGCTGCTACGGAAAGGACGCGCCGGTTAGCCCAGTCATTGTGATCGAACAAATCTTGGAGAATGGCTACTGACTTCATCGAATCGTCCCTGCCATCAAACAGAAAGAACTAGGAAACAGGTACACCATCGGTGGGCGATTCCGTAGAAGCAGAACTTTTGCGGCTGCGTCGTTCAATCGCGGCTTCAATAAAGTTTGCGAACAGTGGGTGTGACTTCGTTGGCTTCGACTTGAATTCAGGGTGGAACTGCACGGCGACAAACCAGGGGTGATCTGGAATCTCAACAATTTCAACTAGACCATCATCTGGGCTTGTTCCGGCAAAGACCATTCCGTTGGCCGTAAACTGCTGCCGATACACATTGTTGAACTCGTATCGGTGACGATGCCGCTCAGAGATCTCCGAGTTCTCGTAAGCCTTCAATGACTTGGTCTCTTCTCTCAGCACGCATGGCTGAGCACCCAGCCGCATGGTGCCACCCATGTTCGTGATTTCACGTTGCTCGTCGAGCAAGCAAATAACGGGGTGCTGAGTATCTTTATTGAACTCCGTGGAGTGAGCATCCACCAAGCCGATCACACTGCGACCATATTCGATGACGGCACACTGCATGCCCAGACAAATTCCAAAAAACGGAATGCCTTTTTCGCGAGCATATCGCACAGCTTGGACTTTGCCTTCGATGCCACGCTCACCAAAGCCACCTGGAACCAGGATTCCATCGTAGCCACTGAGCAAGCACTCCGGGCCTTCGTTTTCGATATCTGCACTCTGGATCCGGCCGATACGAATCTGGGCATGATGATGAATCCCAGCGTGATCCAAGGACTCGTAAATCGACTTGTACGCGTCCTTGTGCTCGGCGTATTTGCCAACAACTGCAATACTAATCTCGTGCTTGGGATTGCGGAGCCGATGCAAGATATCGTTATAAGGCTCTAGGTCGGGTGTCGACGTCGAGAGTCCCAGTCGCTTGCAGATCTGCTCGTCCAGCCCGTTGCTGACCAGCGATAAAGGCACTTCGTAGATCGAAAAGTCCTTGTCCTTTTCCTCGATGACCGCCTGTGGCTGCAAGTTGCAGAACAATGCAATCTTGTCACGCTCGTCGCGTGAAATCGATTGTTCACAGCGGCAGATGAGGATGTCAGGCTGAATACCGATCTGACGCAACTGGCCCACCGAGTGCTGGGTAGGCTTGGTTTTTAGCTCTCCGGCGGCCTTCAGGTAAGGCACCAGCGTCAAGTGAATGAACAAGCAGTTTTCCTGCCCTGCGATCAATGGGTACTGTCGAATCGCCTCTAAGAAGGGCAAGCTCTCGATGTCGCCAACCGTGCCGCCAATTTCAGTGATGACCACGTCAACATCTTGCTCGCCAACTTTGCGGATCACACTCTTGATTTCATCAGTGATGTGCGGAATTACTTGGACTGTCTTGCCCAAGAACTGACCCTTGCGTTCCTTCTCGATGACGGACAAATAGATCTGACCCGTTGTGTAATTCGAATCACGAGTCAGCGGACCATCGGTAAATCGCTCGTAGTGGCCCAAGTCCAAATCGGTTTCACTGCCGTCATCGAGCACGTAGACCTCGCCGTGCTGGTACGGGCTCATTGTGCCTGGATCGACGTTGATATACGGATCCAGTTTTTGCATTCGCACCTTGAGTCCTCGGGCTTCGAGAAGCATTCCTATCGAAGCGCTGGTCAATCCTTTGCCAATGGAACTGACGACACCGCCAGTTACGAAAATATGTTTCGTCATGATGAGTTCTGCAGGTGCTGGACGAGCCAGAGGGTGCTCGTGCAGGAGAAGTCTGAAAGTCCTCGATCGAGGGAACCGCAAGATCGATCGCAAGGAGGACTTGGTAAGTAAGAATCTTATCGCCTGCATCACAGACCGCAAACCGACAATTGGCAAACGCTTGGGCGGCGGCGGAAGAATGTAGACCGAAACTAGCGCAGCACTGTGACAGTACCCGGCGTCTTAGTAGGCGAGTTCATAAGTCCTCCACGTTTCGTTTAACGGCGCTTAACGACCGGCATAGGTTCCGTCTTGCTTTTGCCTGCGAGCCTTAAAGTTGCTGCGTTCCTTGCGGCCTGCGAATCTTTAACAGCGAAAGAAACGCTATTGCCGGCGTACAAACGTACGCCTACAATCGGTCGTGCCACGTACAAATGTACGTGTCGAATCCGGAATCGAGAACATACGGACAAGGATGTCATGACGGAACGACCTTCCCTCTCCAAGAGCGAAATGGAGGTGGCCCGGGTCTTGTGGGAGATCGGCCCCGCCACGGTTCGCGAGATACACGCGGCTATGGAGCAGCGTCGGCTCATCGACTTTGCAACGGTCCAGACTTATCTGCGCCGAATCGAAGGCAAAGGCTACGCCTGCTCCGAGCTACAGAATCGAGCTCGCCTCTATACAGCGGCGGCGCGCCCCAAAACCGTTATTCGCGAGACGGTAGACGACCTCGTCGAGCGTCTCTTCGGTGGCGACTCCATGCCGTTGGTCCGTCACCTCATCGAGGAGCGAGGCATCGACTCGGATGAAATCGAGGAACTACGTTCCCTGATCGAACGCCTCGACTCGGAGAAAAAACAAGGAGGTGAATCATGATGTCCGTGGAACTCCTGCGCATGTTGATATCACAGTGCGTTCAAGTCGCGTTTCTCGCTTGTGTGGTATGGTTGATCACTCGCCACTGGACGAAACAGCGATCGCACCTCAACCACGCTCTGTGGGCGCGGATTGCTCAAGTGTGTGACACCGCCAGTGGTTGCGAGCCCGACAAGCCTGTTCTCGTGTTTTGCAGGAAGCTTACTTGACGCTAGTTCACCTTCGGCAGTCGAGCAAGTCGCTTGGACCGTTCAGCACTTTGAGCCTGTGCCAAACGTAGTGGGTGTTCCTATTCCCCCGGTTGAAACACAAGCTTCTACATCAAATCCTATCGCATTTGACGTCGCACAGCTTGCAGTCTCGATTGCTATCAGTTCTTGGTTAGTCGGCGTCGCGATAGTCGGCACGATTGCAGCCATGAAACTGCTAGCATTCCGCCGCTTGCTGCATCGAACCAAGAGTAGCGACCTTCAGGCACAGAGTGAAATCCAAGCACTCACGAATGAAAAAGCATTGGAACTCGGGCTGAAGCGTCAAGTGCGAGTACACCTCACTCAGTCGCACGTTGGCCCTGCCGTCATGGGTATTTTGCGCCCAGTCATCCTATTGCCTGAGGCGCTGGCCAGACGCCTTAGCACGGAACGATTGAAGGTATTCATCACTCACGAGCTCGTGCATTTGCGCAGAGGCGATTTATTTTGGTCCGCACTTCGAGTCACCGCGTCGAGCATACTCTGGTGCAATCCTTTTGCCTGGATCGCATCGCGATTCTTGGACCAAGAAGCAGAGAAGTGCTGCGACGAAGAAACCATTGCCGCGCTCGGTATCGATCCAGCCGACTATGCCAAATCACTGCTAGCCGTTTTAGAACTCAAACACTTCCTGCGGGCGGCACCGTTGCTGCCTGGGATACGTCGGGTTGATATTACTACCAAAAGATTGAAGAAAATCATGTGTTTACGACAAGGATGTCAAGCACGAAGGCCATGGTGGGTTCCCGCCGCCTTCGCCGCGGCCGCACTACTATGCCTTCCAGGTGCAGCGTTTACCCTCGCTCAAGAAGGAAAGCGACTGCCGCCTGCTCAGATTGGTGTTCCGCTTCCTCAAGCTGCGGAAGCCAAAGAGTCTGAGGGCAAACCACTGGCCAAACACGTAGACTTTGCTTTCCCGCCAGAATAGCAACCGATTCCAGGTGTTGTTCAACATCACCCTGTTCGACTCCCACCTAGCCGACCACTGCAACAATCGCCTTCGGGGCGCGTCATCCAATTCGACATCAAGCTTCTCAAAGTGCCAGCGGAAATCGCTGAGAAGCACTGTCAGGATTGGGTGACGGCGGAAGCAATCAAAGTGAACCAGCTGGATAGAGACGGCGAAGTGGTGCAAGCGAAATTTACGCCAGTAACCGCGCCTGCTGGAGAGACGAAGACTGTCATCAATCCAGAAGCAGAAGATCTGGAAGCCGTCTTAACCCATGGGGAGTCGTTGTCAGCTCCGACAATAACAGCTTTGGATGGAACTTCTTGTGAGATGACCTCGGGCTCAGAGCATCCTTTCGTAACAAGTGTCAGACCGATGAGAAGCAAAGACGGCAAGGTGGCCGTACAACCCGTAATCACCCTGCTAGAAAGCGGAGTCAAACTTCGCCTGACTGGGACGATTGTCTCTGAGAACGAGTTGGATCTCGAATTCAGCCTAAGAGAACCCAAAGTATATGGTGCGGACGATTTCACTTTTGAGATTAAGGGCATGAAAGAGCCGGTCACGGTCCAACAGCCTCGTTACAAATCCCGTTTCGTCACCGTCGGAACAAAGTTAGACCTCAAAGACCAAACTTCTTTTGCCATTTGCCACGGTCCCCATACGGAGGTGGTTACAAAGGAATTGAAAAGTGGTCTCAACGGAATTCCCTATATTGGCAAGCTTTTCAAGAACGTTGCTGCAGCAAAGCAAACGACTTACACGGTCGTGCTCATCGAGCCACGATTGATGGATGAGCAGGATTAGGCGCCTCAGCCAGTCCAACCAGACCAGGGTATCGCAGGGCAACTTGTAGATCCGTCCAGCGATGATGCTAGTCATTGCAGCGATGTAAAACCTGCGAAGTACCGTCTCGCCGAACCAACTAAATAAGCCGCCCCTCAATACCTTTCTAGAACCTAGCGACACCTACATGCGTTATGCATGTAGGTGCTTTACGTTTCTGCGATTCCAAAGGAGTTCCATTGTCTCATTGCCGCCGATCCAGCTGGAAAACAACGGACTCCCTCGCTACGTGTTACACCCGAAGCCGAAACTCCTGACGAGCTCCGCTACCGCAACCAAAGTAAGCCTGCGGCTCGGCGTTAACCGAGTTTCTCCCTCGGCTTAGCCAAGAAGCGCGCTGCGCAAGCGATCGGTAGCGCGTCGTATGTGCTGACGACAGTCGGCATTTAGAAAATCACTTGCCACCAAACGATCAGGATAGTCGCGTTCTATCGCTGATCGAAGCTTGGCGAGACTATCTGGCGTGACGCGAAAACGAGAATCGACCTGGGCAAGTTCTTCCTCCCTAAGTGACACTCGCAGGCGCAAACAGGCTGGACCGCCGCCGTTGGCCATGCTTTCCGCCAAGGAAACGTAGTGAACAGCCGAGATCGGATTGCCAGGGTCAGCAATCAATCGTTCGATTAGCTGGCGTGCCGAGTCAATCTCCTGGCATTGACCGGGACATACTAAAACCATAGCCGAAGCATCGTAGCCGAAGTCGTCAAGACTTTCGGCGGCACCCACAGCTCCTGCGACTTGCCGAAGGTCTTGACGACCTCCGCTACCTGCAAATTGAGACGGGCTCAGAAGCTGACTATTGAAAAA
The DNA here is from genome assembly GCA_963691875.1 of Aureliella sp. Lineage (GTDB taxonomy): Bacteria > Planctomycetota > Planctomycetia > Pirellulales > Pirellulaceae > Aureliella. The sequence goes on along the minus strand of OY829846.1, from coordinate 4,151,495 downwards.
GTAGCTCGCCACCGCCTCTTCCATCGGCAACACAGCCTGACTAACTTCTATTCGGCAAAGTGGCTGACCTGCATACGATACAAAACACTGTTCCAAACGTTCAAGTTCCGATTCCGCCTCCCAGAAAGCCAACTCATGATGAATCAGCACATTCTGATGACTGGTCGCAATGACGTCGTTGTGAAACACTCCGGCTGATATCGCTTGTGGGTGCTGATGCAAGAAAAAAGTTTGCTCGGTTTGTAAACGGCCCAGCTGCGCCAAACCCTGAGAGCACTCCATAGTGTGACGTGCCAAGAATCTTCCGGGACGCACATCGCTGGCTTCCGCCTCACCATGCACAAACACATGGAGCGCCTTCTCGCCGCTCGCATCACAAAGCCGCATGTGATTCGCCGCTCCCTCATCACGCAATGGAGCGATATTGGGCAAGGCTTGATGCACGTTGGCTCGATCAACATTGCCAAAGATTTCCTGCAAGTCACGCTGGCGCTCTTCCGCTTCGAAAGCTCGGTGCCAACTGCTGATCAAGTTGGCTGGCGTGAAGTGCAGCTGACCGTCGGAGCTATCACTGCTCGGCGAAACCGTAGAGGAATTCGCGGCCCACATAAAGGCGCTGCTAAAACATGCCGATACAGCACGAGGCATACGCTCTGCGGCCTGCTCGAGTTGTTCTTGCTCACTGCCAACGAAACCCAATCGGCTCAGCAAATCCAAGCGCGGTCGCATGGGCGGCAGAAACAAAAATTGCGGAACACCAAGGCCTGCGACGATTTCCGCTTTATGCAGTCCTTCCAACGCCGCTTTCTTCGGCGAGCTTGGCGTACTGGCATGGGACTGCGACGCCACATTGCCGACTCCCAAGCCGCCAAAGTGGTGTGATGGTCCAACGATAGCATCAATGTTTGCCTCAAGCATCGCTTCCAAACTCCAGTCCAGGCATCGCCTTCTTGGCTTCGCTCAACTCGGAGCTCTCCAACGACGCCATCGGGAATGAACAATAGTCTGCCGCATGAAAACCACTCGGATGATGATTGCCGCTGATGCCGGCACCACCAAACGGAAGCTTACCGCTGGCGCCGGTTGTCTGGCGATTCCAGTTGACGATTCCCGCACGCACGCGATTGATGAAGTAGTGGAAGTCACTTTCTTCGTCACCAATAAATCCAGCGGACAGCCCATAAGCTGTATCGCTTGCCATGCGCACCGCTTCCTTTAAGTCGGCCGCTCTGCGAACCATCAGCAACGGCCCGAAGAACTCGCAGTCGCCGATATCCTGAGCTTCGCCCATCTCAATCATGGCAGGAGAGAGGATGGCAGGGCAGGATGCGTCTTGCTGCATCTTCACCAACGACTTCGCGCCGCCCTCGAGAATCGACTTCTCCGCGGCCAACATAGTTTCGGCAGCTTGGCGGTGAATCAATGGCCCCATGAAGGGCTGAGGATCTGCGAGCGAGAGACCGGTCTTGATTTGCGGAATCAATTCTTGCAGTTCACTAACCAACGCTTCGTAGGTTTCATCGCCACTGATGATCAAACGCCGAGAGCAAGTACATCGCTGGCCAGAAGTGATAAATGCCGACAGAATCGTCGTGATCGCAGCGCCTCGAATATCGCTTGTGTTGTGCACCACGAGCGGATTGTTGCCGCCCATTTCCAGGGCCAAAACACGATGCGTCTGCCCGGCCATCTTCTCGTGCAACAAAGTGCCGACTTTCTGGCTACCTGTAAACAGCACGCCAGCGACGAGCGGACTTTCAACCGCTACGTTGCCAACGTCGCCTCGGCCGTGAACTAAGTTCAATACGCCAGCTGGCAGACCGGTTTCCTCCCAGACTTGGCACAACCACTGTCCTACGCCCGAAACAAATTCGCTGGGCTTAAAGACAATCGTGTTGCCGGCGAGCAAAGCCGGAATGATGTGTCCGCCGGGAACGTGGGAAGGAAAGTTGAAAGGCCCGATGACAAACATTACGCCGTGCGGACGATAGCGTGTGACGGCTGTAAACTCGCCAAGTTGTTCGGTCGTCGTCCAACGGCGTTCTTGAATCGACTGCACCGAATTGCTGACCTTGCCAAGCGAAGCTGCTACTTCTGTTCGAGCTTCCCAAAGAGGCTTTCCGTTCTCGGTCGCGATCAGCGTCGCGAGTTCCTCTTTCCGTTCGGTGATGATGTCGGCAAACTTCTGACAGATTGCGATGCGATCTTCCAGGCTGCAGTCGGACCAGTCTTCAAATACCGCACGAGCTGCGTCGATAGCTGCCTGAGCCTGCAATTCCGACGCCCAGTTGCCTTGCCAAGTCACTGAGCCATCGCCAGGAGCTTCGCGCTTCCACTCAGGGCCTTCGCCCGGAACCCACTTGCCAGCGATAAACTGCTTGCCTTCGATGGGCGTTTGCATTCCTAGGATTCCTTCGATTTTTCTTAGAGTTTATTTCCGTTCGGGATAAAGTGCCAACCGACCGACCGGCTCGCCGACTTTGACTTGTAGCGTGAGTGCTGTGACTTGGCTGATTCGCAGTCCACCATCAACGGCTTCGGTTTCACCAAGCGTCGCGCGAAAACCGCCTTGCTCGGAAGACACGATTACGCGCTGCCCCTCCACATCCTTCGCAATCTCAGCCACAACACTCTGCTCGGTTCGTCGCACGGCATCGATATCATCGCGAACACACTCGACAATGGGTCCTGCATCGAAGATTCCCACGAGGCCGTTTTCTTGGAAGCCTTCGCCCTTGAGCATGGCCAATGCAGGTTCGGTATGCTTGTGCACATGCCCCATCACATCGAATGCTTTTTGCGGCAGCATACTAGTGTAGATCGGATAACTCGGCATCAAGTTCTCGATGAACTTTTTGTTCAGTGCAGACAGCCGATCTGCCGCCGGAAATTCCATATTGAAGAAGTGACGCCCGATGGCTTCCCAAAAAGGACTCTCACCTGACTCAGAAAGAACTCCCCGCATTTCAGCGACGACAGAATCTGCAAAGCGGCGTGGATTGCTGGCCATGAACATGAAGCGGCACAGGCTCAAGAGACGACCGCGACCCTGACCGCGATACTCAGGCAGCAAGAACAGACTACCGATCTCAGTCGGACCATCGTGAATGCGAGTCAGGTGCAAGGATTCGACTTCCTGCGTCATGTCGAGCAATTCACACTGCTTTTGCTCGGTCACACGACGATAGCTGTAGAAGGGCTCGAAGCCACCGATCTTGCTGAAGATGCAGGACACGCCCATGATCTTGCCAATTTCGGTGTCCTCTAACACGAACACGTAGGGCTCGCCGGAGACTTTTTCGGTCTGACGCGTAAATGCAAAGTTCGATGTTTCGACGCGATCCCGCAGCTGATCAATATTCAGCTGCAAAGTCGTCAGGCCATGGCTTGCGCGTTGGATCAGCTCCCAAAGCTGATCCAAGTCTTCTAATTGTACTGCTCGAATAAACTCCAAAATTCAACTCCAATTCGGTTCGAGAAGCCGTTCTTGGTTTACCAGCGAGCCGCGACGTGCAAGCGAACGGGCCCGACTGTTCCGGTAACGGATTTCGTCAAGACTTTCGGCGGTAGTGGCTGAGGTCACAAATCCTGGAACATAGCTCCAAATCCTCTCTTACAAAGCAAGGCAAGCCGTATGCTGGAGCAAGTCGGCGCCTGCGGCTGGGCGTTAGCGAGCGATGAACCCTCTCCGGACCCGGGGAGTTCCCGACTCTCGCGAACGAAGCGAGCTGCAGTGCCAGGAAGCTGCTACGCAGGAAGGAGAGTAGCTACCAACGCTCACCACTTACCTGACTTCCCCACTACCCGTCATACAAACCTGCCAACGCACCATCCATAATGTCTACCGCGACATCAATATGCTCTTGAGTCGTCACTGCTGGTGGTGGCAGGAAACGAACACGAGCAGGACTACCGCCCGCAACGAAACTCATCAAGCCCGCCTCATAAAAGGCATGGACCATCTCTCTTGCAGCTTGAGCCGTTCCGTCGCCTGGTGTCACGGCGATCATCATCCCGCAGCCGTGAGGTCCGGCAATCTTACCAGGGTGCTTGGCCGCCAATCCTTGTAGCTTCCTTGCGAAGTAATCATGCAAGGACATGTTGCTACTGTCCGCTCCAAAACATCCCGCCTGCTCCATCGCAGCCAAAGCTGCAAGCGATGCTTCTAGAGAACTGCTTGCGGCCGTAAACGTCTGGCTTAGCAACGCCCCCTTCGGCTTGAGTTCTTCGCGATAGAGAGTCGCACAAAGTTGCGTAATTTTTCCGACGGTGACGATATCCGCGTGTGCGTCTAACTCGAAATGCTGGAAGGCAAAAGGACGACTGAGACGACCAAATGTTTGCACTTCATCAAAGATGATCAGGACGTTGTCTTCCTTGGCCCGAGCAATTAACTTTTCAAAGTACTCCTTCGAACCCGCGTAGTAACCGCCCTCGCCTGCGACCAATTCAAGCCACAGCGCGGCATACTTGCCGGGATGTCGCTTCAGCAACTTATCAAGTGCCGCCAAAGAGCATTCTTGCGATGCATCAGACAGTTCCGGGTCGGCAGGTGGAAGATAATCCACGGCCAAAGCAGTTGGAACACCGATGCGATACAGCGGACGATCGGTCAACTGAGCCATCGCGATGGTTCGACCGGCAAAGCAATTGTCCAGCGTGATGACTCGATCTGCGGGTGCGCGATTATGAAAAGCAATCTTGAGTGCGTTTTCGTTCGCCATCGCACCACTGGTCGTCAGCAGGCAGTGCGCGAGAGTTGAGCCGTGAGCCTTGGCCAAGCTGACCAACTTCTCGCACATTTTTAGCGAAGGCACATTGTGCTGCAAATTGCCTTGCATGACCGTGTCGTCGAGTGCCGACTGCATCACGGCTTTGACCAAGTCGGGATGACTATGGCCCATGCCGTGCACGCCAATGCCCGTGATGAAATCCAGCTTGACGCTGCCGTCCATTAGTTCGACCCACGGCCCCGACCCGAGACCGCTAGAAAGGTACGGAAAGTAGGTCGCACCACCCCGAGCTGAAGCCAACCGCTCCAGCAACTTCTCCGATTCGGATTGCAGTTCAGGCTGCGGAGGCTTGGGACCAATAAGTTCAGCTTGAGCATCCGCCAATGCATCAAGTAAAAGCTGCTCGGCCTGCGCCACACGAGGGTCATTTCGCAGTTGATCACCCAGTAGCCTGGAATTCGAATTATCCACCATCAAATCTGCCTTATAGAAACAAATCATCCATATAGTGGGATTCGCTAGAAATCCTACGAAGGGGAATCCTGGCGAAATACACTACCGCCCAATTATCATTCACAACGCAATGCGAGATCTGTTCGCTCGTAAGCGTTCCTCGCTGACACTTCAGGTTCTCTGTCTAACGCGAGCCAACTCTTCAAACTCGCCTCGATCGTATCGTTCCAAAATGGAAGCGATCACATATGCTTTCTCTGCCAACGAACTCGGCTGCACCCATTCTTTGGAACTGTGCAGTCCGTCGCCAACCGGCCCTAATGTATCGATGTTTGGCAAGCCAGCTGCGGCGAGCTTGTTGCCATCGCATACACCGCCGGTGGCTCGCCAAGCTAGCGGCTTGCCGAGTTGCTCTCTGTAAACCGTCTCGATCGCTCGCATCAAACTCTCGATCTCTGGAGTCAGTTGCTTTGGAGGTGAAGTCACACCACCATGAAGCTCGACCGAAAGCCCCTCTTGCTGGTTCGCGGCCTCGATGATTTGCTTTAACTTCCCCTCAAACCACCACTGACTCTCTTGATCCAGCACGCGTGCGTTAAACCTTCCGATGGCGAGATCAGGTACGATGTTGACTGGGCCACCTCCCTGCACTGCCCCGACATTGATGGTCGTGCCTTTTCGCTGACCGTTCAGATCATCCAGCTGTACCAAGACTCGCGAAAGCAAAGCGACTGCGTTTCGACCATCTTCAAAGTGCCTGCCGGCGTGCGCCGCCCTACCGCGGACGACGAAATCGAAGTTGCCAGAGCCTTTTCGATTGGAGACTAATTCGCCGCTTGGCAAACTTGGCTCAAACAGCAGGCCGAAATCGAAAGCGTTTGCTACCTGCGCCATGTAGCCGGTCGAGCTGAGGGAGCCGACTTCTTCATCAGGATTGAGGATGACAGTCCAACCAATATCTGGCTGCCACCCGTTTTGATGCAGTGCTTGCAGGGCGTTTCGAATCACCACAATGCCACCCTTGGCGTCAGCGACTCCTGGACCACCTAATTTGTCTTCTTCAATGTCTCGGCAAGCTTGAAACACGTGATCGACACCAAAAACAGTGTCGTAATGGATCATCAGCAGCACTCGGCGCTTGGCTTTCGGCTGGAAATCCCAGCGAAGAATGGGGCCAGCCTCCAATTGCTCGACCACGCCGCGGGCGTTGACCAACTTTCGAGGCGGAATCGCAACTCGCTGAAAACTAACATTCGCAGGATCGGGCCAGAACCAGTCTTCCAACCACTGCGCAACGGAAAGGAGTCCCGGCAGATTGTCGGAACCCGAATTCTGGTTGGCCAATGCAACCAAATCGCTCTTCATGCAGTCTTGCTGCTCGTCCAACCAGAGCGGCACTGCATCCAAAATGCCAGCAGACACAATCAACAACTTCTTGAAGAGTAAGCTCAGACAGAGCTAAAGTTGCACTAGTCGGTCAGTCAGGGGGCATTGCTGACGCGAACAAGTTTTGACTTAGGTAAGTCGCACCTGTTAGGCTAACTATCTCACCACTTTAAATCCTGCCTAGCCCAAATCTGGAGACCGCAATGAGTCAGCCTGAAAATAACAGTAGTTCCGACCGTCGACAGTTCCTAAAACAGTCCGCCGCTGGGGTTGCGGCCGCAGGTTGCATCGCTGCTCCGGCTCTCGCGAACGAGACTAGCTTAAAAAAGGATGCCGAGTCCTTTGTTAAAGTCCTGTACGAATCGCTGAAACCCGAACAAAAGAAGGCGGTCTGCTACGACTGGAATCACGTAGACAAAAAACGTGGCTTGCTCCGCTCCCGGGTATCAGCAAATTGGATGATCAACAACAAGGAAGTTAATGGCGAATTTTATTCCGACGAACAACGTGACTTGATTCGCAAAGTCTTCGAACACGTGGTGGCCCCCGAATGGCATGCCAACTTCGACAAGCAACTCGAAGACGACTGCGGTGGCTTTGGCGAAGAGCAAAGCATCGCAATCTTTGGCCAGCCCGGACAAGGCGACTTTGAGTTCGTGCTCACCGGTCGTCACATGACCTTGCGCTGCGATGGCAACTCGCAAGACCACGTCGCATTTGGTGGTCCCATCTTCTACGGACATGCCCCGACTGGTGGTGACGAAGAAGCCGATCATGGCGGCAATGTTTTTTGGCAACAAGCCGTTGAAGCCAACAAGGTTTACGAGATGCTCAGCGGTAAGCAACGCAAGCAGGCCGAAGTCGCTCGCTCACCAGGCGAAAGCCGCATCGCCTTCAAGGGAGCGGACGGTCGTTTCGGCGGCATCCCCATCACCGACATGTCAGGCGACCAGAAAGAGCAAATGCAAAAAGTACTTGCAAAGCTCGTCGAGCCCTTTCGCAAGTCGGATCAGGAGGAAGCCCTGCAGTGTTTGAAGACCCAAGGCGGTTTGGACGCATGCTACCTGTCCTTCTTTACAGACAAGGACATCGGACAGGACAAGGTCTGGGACAACTGGCGGCTAGAGGGTCCTTCGTTTGTTTGGCACTTCCGCGGCGCCCCACACGTCCACGTCTGGGTCAACATCGCCGACAGCGCCAAAGTCAAGCTCAACGCATAAAGCTAAGCTTAAAACCTTGCCCGTAGTGGGATTCGCCAGAATTCTCTCATCTCCGTCCATCCGGAATTCTCGCGAATCCCACTACGTTTTGTTCACTTTCGAAACCTGGCCGAAGCAAGCATTAACACGACAAGTAACCAGCAGCCAACGAAACTGAGCGAGGCGACCGTCCAGTAGTCCTCGCTGGAAACGAGAGACAGTCCGCCAGCGACTAGGCCAACTCCCGCTCCTACCACGGCACCGACGCCGCAGTCTCGCAAGCGCCGGAAGTAGAAAAGCCCGACGAAAACTCCGAGCTTAATTCCGATCGTCGCCCCGACTCCTAAAGCGGCTGCTACAGCAAGAACTGTCACATTCTCGTTGCCACCCAACGTCGCCAGGCAGGCAGAAACAATTCCGCCCATCGTGACAATATAAAACAACAGAGTGATCGTCAGCGGGCTCTGCACGGACTGCTCACTCCGCTTCTCAAACTCGAATGGATCAGCTTTGACCATCTCGCTACCACCTATAACCGACCAAACTCTTGTCTGACCGATTTACCAAGCGTTGGAAGACCGCATGATCGATAGAATCAGTGAGGAAGTGGCAAGCGCCGTCGCCCGCAACGACGTTGCATCCACCAACGTGATAGCTGCTAATCCCACCAACCTGCATTCCTGTGTTGGGCATCCCCGTCATGATTGACGGTAGATCTTTGATGGCGAGCCACTTTGCTGGAGGCCTTCGATCCATTGCTTCTCCACCGGCAATGGGAGCTTCCTTCGTTCGAACGACACCTCGATTTGCTGCCAAACTAAAACCGCTACCGTAGCCTCCACCTCCATAACTCTCGGAACCATAGCCGGAATCTTCAGCAATCTTGTCGACGGAGCCATCTGAAACTGCTTCAGATTTGTTCTTTTTTTCGTCGGCTTCGTTTTCCTTAACAGCGGACTCACTAGCAGAATCTTCTGTCGACTCCGACTCCGGCTCATTTGCTTCCGCATCTGCAGACTCGTCTCCATAGCTGCCAGCACCATAACCAGCACCTGCCCCACCGTAGCCGCCTCCACCATAGCCGGAAACATAAGAGGCAAATCCTGGTGGCATCCCAGTAGCTGCTGCCGGACGACCCGAATTCGGCAAAGTGCCTGCGTTGCGAAGCGTAGCCCGAGTGCCACTCATCCAGCCTAAATCCGTTGAGTCGGAAACCTTTTCTCCCAGCATCAGAGTGTTTGCAAGACCGTCGTAAACATCATCGATCTTCAAGCAACGATTGAGTACGAACATGCCGTTGTTATCTTCATCGATTGGAACTTCGCGACTGTCATGAAAGCCTGCGTAGGCGGAGAAAACACCACCTCCAAGAGACGAAGGACAATTGAGGAAACCAATCTCATATCGTCGAACCGGAAAATTCGCTTTGGCATACACTGACCGCGAGTGATCGATACGATCCCAAGCCGCGCGTTCGCCCATCATGGGTAAGACCTGAACGATCCAGCTGTGATGGAAGCCAACGGGCAAATGCACGATTGGGCCCTTGCCGTTGATCGTACCGGGGGGCAAACGGCGATGTGCCATCTCGTAGTTGTGAACCGCCAGCCCAAGCTGCGACAGATTGTTCGAACACTGCATACGGCGGGCTGCTTCTCGAGCCGCTTGGACCGCAGGAAGTAGCAGCCCCACCAAGATCCCGATGATGGCGATCACCACCAGTAACTCGACGAGCGTAAAACCGCAACGAAATACTGCGTCCTGATGGCTAGCGACTTGATTGATTCTTCGCTTCATGATCTATCCCTATGCTTGGATATAAGCTAGTTCTTTTCTTGATCGACCTGATCAGTGTTCTTGGACACTTCAGAACGCCTGTTCGCTTCAGGTTCCGATTCCGCTTTGGACTCAGAATCCAACTCCAAAGCAGGCTCGACTTCCGACCCTCTATTTCGTAGTTGTACCGGCCAGCTTGTCTTCAATTCGGACGGCTCACCCAATGGATAGCGAACCACCACACGCATGAGTCCTGCGCCTTCTTCGGACTCGCCGTCAACCGATAGCTCTGCTGTTTGCTCCTCTACTGCAACTTCAGTCGTCTCAAATCGCCCGCCAACCGCTGCTGCTTGACGAGCAAACTCAAGCACTTCTTTGGATTGCATCATTTGCTGTCGCTGCGATTCCGCTGAGCGTATCAACACGAGCGATTGCACTGCCTGCAAACCTAACAGCCCCGCCACAGCAAGCACAACAAGGACCAGCATCAGAATCGCAGCTTGACGCCGGCTTCTACTCCAAGACATCGCTTCCTCCCTGCATCGAACCATTGGCCTTAAGGTCGAATTCCTCTTCGAAAACTCGGATTCGCGTCAACCATGTTAGCTGTCGCGGGGATGTTGTTTCTTCTGATTTCGCTACTCCAACCTGATCAGGCCATGATTTAGTGTAGCCCTCCCGCCAACTCAGCTCCCATCGTAACAACGGCAGTGCTCCCGATTCATCGATACACCAATTGCCTGCTACGAGACCAGGAAGCACCCAGCTTTGCTTGGCTACTTGATTTCCTTGTGACAAATGAGTTCGGATCACCTCGTCACCCTCAAGCTTATAGGTAAATTCCTCGTTGCCAGCACTGAGCACCAGAATTTCATCAATCTCAGCGGACGCACTCCGATGGGCATCTTCGCAGAATCTCTCTCGCAATAAATTCAAACGCTGCCATTTATTAACATGCTCGACGGCACGATGATGAGAAGCATAGGCCTGGTAAACAACCGACATAGAAAACGTAGTCAACGATCCGACCACAACGATCATTACTAAAGTGTGAATCAGCGAAACTCCAGCCCGCCTTGTATCTGCCTGCCTTTGATTATGCCATCTTCTATTCATCCAACTTCTCCTGAGAGGTTGGAGTAGACTGCCCTCGCTTTTCCAGCACCCAGAAAGTCAGCTGTCTGGGCTTGATTACCTGACCACCGTATCGGCAACACAAGCTCAGACCGACTTGCTTGGCATCGACAGGCGAATCGATCTCCCTCAACTCTGCTTCCCAGCGGAGATCAGAAACCTGCTGCCATAAACCGTCAGAAATCGGTAATTCAGCGATCCTGGACTCAGTCACCTCTTTCACAGACCACGAGCCAATTTGTTCGCGTGCATTCAGCAGTTCCCAAGTTAACCGTGAACTTAGCTCCCTTTGCTGCAAACCGCCTTTGATTTGCACGGCAAAGCGCAGCACCAACCCAGATGCCACTCCCAACACAAGAACAGCAACCACGGTTTCAGTAACACTCATGGCTCTGCGATTCATAGCAAACTCACAGTCGAGTCCAACCAATTTCTTGACATTGCGAAAACCTACTCAATTGCGAGGATGAGCTGTGCCAGACTCGAGATGACAGCCAACCCGAAAAAACCAATCACCGATCCCGTGAGGATCGTCATCGAGAACACGCACACTTGCACCAAAAGTGAATAACGCGCTAACATCCGCTCGACCTTCCATGCCGAAAGCTGTCGCAGTCCCCAGACCGGATCTCGGGCCCAGTCAACACCAATTACATCCTCAGTGAACAATTCCATCTCTCGTTTCGCCACCGTACCCGATCTCTGCATTGCGGCCGCCAGTTCTTCTCCGGAACGCAACCTTTTCGCAATCTGCCGAAAATTAGCTGCAACAAAACCAACCGGAACCAGCCGTCCACTGCAGTCGAAGGCTTCGGGTAGATTCTTCTCTTCCTCCAATGCCCGCGACAAGGCAACAAACCCTGCTCCGTAGTAATAACGCCCCGTCAGCCATCGAAAGACCGGCATTTGCAATACAGCTGGAAAAAGCCAAATCACAAAACCGATGCCTGAGAACATCATGATCCACCAAACAAAAACAAGGATCGGGACGGCAAAGTAGCTGACCGACATGTCAGACATCCAAACTAGGAGTTGCATCGATCCAGTCATCTCGATGCCAAACTCATCGAACATATCGACAAACGTGGGCAAGATGAGCCAGGCCATGAGCCCTAGAATGGGACCGACTTTGACGAACCAAAACAAGACCATCATTCGCCCGAACAGTCGCTCTGCCTCCATTTCCACATTCAGCGGTGACATAACCTGCGAAGGCGCGGCTTCCCCTTCTTTCTGCTTGCCGAAAAGATGTTGCATTCGCAGCGCCAACCTCTCATAGGCACCTTGCGCCACACCTCGCATCTCTAATGCCATGAACCAAGGAATACCTGCGGCTAGATCTTCTTGCAACTCCCGCGCACGACGACGCAGCCAGCCAACATTGTGTTCGGCCAGGAAAGTCGCCAAAGCTTGCTGCCGCTCGAGTTCATCTACCTGGACAGCCATCTGCAACATTGCATCACGTTCCAACGCGCGCCTTTTCCAAAGCACAACAAAACCAGCTGCGGCAAGCAAAACCGGCCACGCCAAGGCAGTTCTATGAGCCCGAACTCCGAGAGAAAAGATGCCAAACAGCAGCATCAAAACGATGCTTGCCTGCACCGCACTGAGTAGCCAAGATCGTTTTGCATTGTCCATACTGCCCAATGACAAACGCACCGCCACGAATAGGCTGAGTGCGATTGGAACCAAAATCAGGCAGTTGGAAGTCTGAAAAAACATATCAACAAATCATTAGCCAGAGATCATTAAAAAATCACCCACTGCATCTCCCATGTCGCCAACATTGAAATCATCGTGATCAACGGAGAAAGCCCCAAGAAGTACACCGTCAGAGCACTCCAGACCACAGCTCCAACGCCCAACAACATGAACACCGGCACCATTGCAGATAGCCCACGACATCGTCGATCAACGAGCCAGCCAAGCAACTGAGCGTTCTCCCGAAGGGCAGATGTCAAATCTTGCCTTTGGTCCATCATGAACAGGATCGGGCGAAGGATACCGTCGGACAATAGTGAACTTGCCAGCGCGTGCCCCAAAGTGGTCCCCGCCTCAATTCGCTCGGAGATCTTGCGAGTCACAACGGCCTGACTACTAGCAGAGAAACTTCGCGAAACGGCTGTCGATGCTTCTGGTAGCGAAAGCCCTTGGTAAATAAACAAGTAATAGCGATGCAGGATCTCGCGCATATGTAGCCAACGAAGCGGTTTGCCAACCAGCATCACACCTCCCATCACAGCAACCCATGCCCACGGCGGACCGACGAAATAGATTGTTAACAATAGGAGGCCTACCCATCCCAGAATCAACGCCATCGAAATCATAGCATGGTGTTGATCTCGCAAAGCCTCCACCGTGGATTCAACACCTGCGAGGCCGAAGTCTTCGATCCAAGTTGTGTCGATCATGTAGTTGATGCAGAAACTGAAACCAACTCCCACCAGCAAGGAAAAAACGAGCAAACACACCGGATAGATGCACAAACGTGCCAAGTCGCGCCAGCTCGAGCGGATCTCGTCCCTCGCCTTCAGGCACTCCACCAGGAATTGACCTGGCTCAGGGAGCTTGATCGATTCTTGAACCAAACACTTCAGCTCTTTCGGCATCCGACTAGCACCAGACTGAACGACCTCTTCCAGAGCCTTGCCCTGCTCCATGGCATCCGCGAGTTGGCTTAGCGGCGCTTGCCACTTCACTGGAGCTACCTGCACCGCCAAGCGCAGCTTGAGGGCATCCACGAGATGCCGCGCAGACACTTCCTGGAGAATCTCTGCATCAACCACATTGGTGGTCAAACTGCTCATCCGAAACAGACACTTTTGATTGCGGAACAGACAAAGGACAATGGTGAGTCGCTATAAAGACTCGAGGATTCTACTTTCCAGCATGAGTGCATTCCAGCAGACTGGGCTGCTGATGAAGGACTGACCAGAGTTTCAATCTTGGTCGAATTTTGCTCTGCCAAAGCACCAGGAAGCTTTCGCGGAACGAAGGTTACCATTTACAAGCGCTCGAAAGGGCTCAGGTCTGTTATGATGAGCGAGCATCTCGCTTTTGCTTGAAAATCAGAAGTTTCTCCCACCTCTTTTGCCTGCACACCTTCTCACTATGCCTCTCACTGCAAAACCCGCCCCGTATGCTTCCTCGACACTAGCGTTTTTACTCCTTGGCGTTTTACTCTGTACTGACGCTTCGGCCCAACAATCATCCAAACAGCCTTTCTATATCGGCACTTATACCGGCGGAGACAGCCAAGGGATCTACTTGAGCTACCTGGATTCCAAAACGGCAAAGCTTTCCGACCCCAAGTTGGTTGCCAAGCTTGAAAACCCATCCTTTCTCACATTGCATCCAACCCTTGATGTTCTGTACGCAGTTAGCGAAGTTGCCGCCAGCGATCATCAGATCACCGCTTTCAAGATTGGATCTGACTTCGGCCTCACTGAAATCAGTCACAGATCGACAGATGGCGGCGCACCCTGCTTCGTGTCTGTTACTGCCGACGGCAAGAGTGCCCTCGTCGCAAACTACAGCGGCGGTAGCGTGACTTCCTTTCCCTTAGACGAGATAGGCAAGCTCGGAGAAATCCACCTCATTCAACACACTGGCAGCAGCGTTCACCAACGACAGAAAGCACCACATGCTCACTGCATCTTGCCCGATCCATCAGACCAATACGCCGCAGCAGTCGACCTCGGCCTTGACCAAGTCTTGATCTACAAACTCGATGAAAACAGGCTTGGCGAGAAACACTCTGTAACGCACTTCAAACCAGGTAGTGGACCAAGACACATCGCCTTTCACCCGAAAGGCAAACACGCCTTTGTCATTCATGAACTGACTTGCCAACTAAGTACCTGCAGCTGGAACAGCAAAAGCGGTATGCTCACAGAATCCGAAAGGCTGTCGACCTTGCCAGGCGAGCTCCAGAAGGGGTACTCCACGGCCGAGGTTCTCGTGCATCCTAGCGGCAAATTTGTGTACGGCTCCAACCGCGGCCACCACAGCATCGCGGGTTTTCGGTTTAATAAGGGGAGGCTAACACCTATCAGTCACACCAACACGGGTGGTGAAACTCCTCGCAATTTTCGTATCGATCCGACAGGCAAATTCTTGCTGACCGAGAATCAGAGTACAGACTCTGTCGTGCTTTTTCAAATTGACGAAAAGTCTGGGAAGCTATCATCAGCAAACTCGCGCATCACTGTCGGCTCGCCGGTTTGCATCAAATTCTTGAATCGATAATACCGCTATCAAAGCTCTTTTTTCACTTCTAGTTCACATGTCTAGCGATTTTGACAAAGCCCTTGCCCTGGTGACGGAGAAATTCCAAGGGGTGACGGACCAAGATGGCGAGCCGTATCTCATGCACTGCCTGCGAGTGATGGACGGCGTCGACCTGCCAGAGGCACAACTCGTCGGCTTGATGCATGATCTAGTCGAAGACACGGACGTCACGATCGAAGATTTGAAGCAGATGGAATTTGATCCGGCTACCCTCGAGGCGGTTGACCTGATAACTCACCGCGAGGAAGACAGCTATGCGGACTATGTCATCAAGCTAAAACCAAATCCACTGGCTCGGTCAGCGAAACTCTCTGATCTCCGTGACAACGGCTCGCTTGGCCGAGTCTTGTATCGATCTAAGGCGGTCGACAAAGACTTGCGGCGCATCCAACGCTACATCCTAAGCTACCAATTTCTGTCAGATCGCATCAACGAGTCGGATTACTGCCTGCGCATGCAACCGCTGGAGAACTAGCAAGGCAGATGACAAGCTCACCCATTGACTTTTCAGACCTTGATCCGAAGCGTGAAGAATACGCGCGACTGGCGGTCGAACGCGTTTTGCAAGCGGCGATAAACGTGCACGCCAGCGATGTTCACTTGAATCAAACGGCCAACGGTACCCAGGTGCGACTTCGTGTTTTTGGCCAGCTCCAAGAAGCTGGTGTTGCACCAAGCGGTGCGTCCACCAATCTGAACTCTCGTATAAAAGCCCTCGCGGGCCTGACGACTTATCGGAGCGAAGTTCCGCAAGAAGGGAGATTGGTGCTCGACGACGCTGGCTCGGACCGACGCCTGGAAGCTCGGGTCAGTACCCTTCCAACTCTGCACGGCGAACGAATTGCAATTCGCTTGATCCCGCTGTCGGCCGAAGCTTGGCGGATTGATGATCTCAGCTTGCCATCCAAGACGGCTGAAGATGTGCACCAATGCCTGCGACAAGCCTCTGGAGTAATGCTGATAACCGGATCAGCGGGAGCTGGAAAAACTTCGACTGCTTATGCCGCACTGCGAGAAATTCTGTCAGCGAAACAATTGCGGAGCGTCGTTAGCCTGGAAGACCCGATAGAATCGGAACTTGAAGGTGTCGCCCAATCGCAGATTCAGCCGGACAAAGGCTACGGTTGGTCCGAAGGGCTTCGAGCCCTGCTGCGACAAGATCCCGAAGTGATGTTGGTCGGTGAGATTCGTGATGCCGAGACAGCTCAAGTAGTCTTTCAAGCAGCGATGACCGGACAACTCGTCATCACGACCATGCATGCTCGCAGTTGTGCCGATGCATTGCGTCGATTACTGGACATGGATGTACCACTGCCCCATTTGACTGCAGGGCTTTCGCTGGCTCTTTGCCAAAAACTCCAACCCACACCTAGCCAATCAGGCACCCCCAACATGCAGTTGCTAGTCGAGCAACTACCACCAATTTTCGGGGCGCTCAAGAAAGCGCTACTGGTCGACGCAGACACCGAAGCGATCCAGGCCTGCGCTTGCGAGCTCGGAATGCAAACCTTGCAGGATCAGGCGATAGATTAGAGAATTCGAGACAAATCCAAGCACTCTTTGACTCTGTTGGGCTTATCGCTAAAAGCCAAGCTTAGAGTCGCAACTTCCAATCCATGAACGACTCCGGCAATTCCCTAAAACGCTCCGAAGAATCGAATCAGAGCCAAACCTCGCCTGCGGCAACGCTCGCCGAAAAGCTGGCCGTTTGCGAGCAGGTTGCAAAGCTTGTGCGTGCGAGACTTCCGATTGGCAGAGAACTCCGCCAGAGCCTGAGCTCATCGACCACCTCAACTCGGAAGCTGGCGGAACAAATCGAGCGAGACGTGCAGTCCGGAAAGAAGTGGAGTGACACGTTGGTGGCTGGTCGAGATCGCGAGTCGCTAGTACTGGCTGCTTGCATCGAGGCAGGCGAGTCCTCGGATCGGCTGGCTGAATCGCTTCAAGCCTGGACGGCAATGCATATCGCCAATTTTAAGGCAAAGCAAAATTTCCACTCGGCCCTGCTTTATCCGTTTCTCCTCGTGCTATTGATGGTCATCGCACTCACCATGGTAGCTTGGTCCTTGATCCCGGAATATCGCGAGACCTATCGGCTGTTCAACCAGAATCTTCCGAGCTGGCTAGAATTCATTGTGGTGGTTGGGGAAAACCCCTTGCTCTTAACTCTGTTTCTCGTTATGCTTGTTTCAGTGTCCCTGGTTATTCTCTACTGGATGCGGAGGCGTCGTGGTCTCAGCCGAGCCAATCGAGACAAACATGCGAAGTCTCTACGTCAACAGGCGTTGGCAACACATCTCGCCGCCTTGCTGGCGGGTTCCAAGGTTCCGCTGGAAAACATCACACACTTGAGCCTGAAAACTCTCGGCGCAACGGATGAAGAATCGCAACTCGGCTGGCAACAGGTACAACAAAAACAAACACCAGACCTAATGTCCAAGGAAACTTCACTCATCTTGGGTTCAGCGCACGCTGGAATACTCAGTCCAGAAGAGTCCGCCCGACACCTGAGGGAGGTTTCGCTGAACCTGCAGCAATCCGCAGAGCAACTCGATGACGCTCACCGCCGCTGGTTTCCCATGCTCATCGCGCTGCTGGTGGGCTCTGCCACCATCCTGAGCTATGTGTTTCTCATCTTCCTTCCCTGGATCTGGCTTCTCGAAACGATCTCCCTGCCCGAAAGCATCAACTCGCTTTAGTTGTTTCAAGTTTGAATTTGTACAATTTGGACTTATTGTTGCGGTACAATGGATGTCGAGCTTCACCTGTCGCTGCTGACTTTCATTTTCTCCCGCCAAGTGATTGAATCGCATGTCTCGATCTTTCGCTCACCTATCATTTGGACTTCTGGCTGCATTCGTTTCAGCTTCAATCGCGCAGGCTCAATCCGACGAAGGCTCAAAAGAACGCAAAAATGCACCAGTGCAGTCTACGTCCGACTGGGAGGAGTTCAGTGAAGGCGAAAAGATCTTCGCGCTTGTGGTTGCTCCAACCCTAGATTCAAAATGCGCCGCCTGCCATGGTCGCAATCCCGACGAGATCGAGTCTGGATTTGTGATCACAACTCGGGAACAGACTGTCCGAGGCGGTGATAGCGGTGAAGCGGCTTTGGTACCGGAAAAACCAGAAGATAGCTGGATCTACAAGTCATCAACTCGGAAACACGATCAACTGCAGATGCCACCCAAGGAAAACGATCGCCTCGACGAAGAACAGCTCGCGGCCCTAAAAAAGTGGATCGAGCTGGGCGCACCTTGGCCCGACGAAAAGAAGATCGAAGCGATTCGCGGAGAATTCGCCACCGGTATAACTGTTGCGACCAGTGGTGGACTGGATTCCAACTGGGATGATCGCCGCTATGCACCCAAGACCTTATGGGCTTACCAACCACTGAAGGTCGAGCTGCCTGCTCCTACCGACCTGCCGGCGAATAACAAGGTCGATTTGTTTACCAACGCGAAGTTAATAGAACTCGGAGTCCGCCCGGCCCAACGCGCAAGTCGCCTCGATCTCATTCGCAGACTCTACCTGGATCTAACTGGCTTGCCTCCAACGCCGGAAGCTGTCGCCAAGTTTGTTTCCAATCCTGCATCGGAACAACAAGCCTGGGAGCAACTCGTCGATCAAGTCCTCGCCTCACCGCATTTTGGGGAACAGGCTGCCACAAATTGGCTGGACGTAGTCCGCTATGCAGACTCAGCTGGATTCTCTAACGACTACCAACGACCTAACGCGTGGCGATATCGAGACTATGTCACCCGCTGCTTCAATGAAGATCGACCCATTGACCAGTTTATCCGCGAGCAGATTGCCGGAGACGAAATCGATGAAAACAACCCAGAACTATTGATTGCTACTGGCATGCTCCGCATGGGCCCATGGGAACACACTGGCATGAGTGTCGCGAAAGTTACGCGGCAACAGTACTTGGATGACATTACAGATCTCGTCGGCCAAGCCTTCCTGGCTCATCCGCTTCAGTGTGCGCGCTGTCACGACCACAAGTTCGATCCGATCCCAACTCGCGATTACTACCGTATCCAAGCGGTCTTTGCGACCACTCAGTTCGCGGATCGTCCGGCGGCTTTTCTTGATTCTGAAAACCAGAACAACTTTGAAGAACAGACTGCTTATCTGATGGAACGGATCGGTGTTTTCTCAAAAGTGAAAACAGAGGTCAGCAAACGAGCGCGCAAATACGCTGAAAAATGGTATGCAGACCGCGGTCTAGAGTATGCCTCCCGTGGTGAGAAGCTGAAAAAAGGCATTTCTCAGGACGAAATTGCTCCGAAGAACGTCGGCTTCAGTCCTCGCGATTTCGGCGAAGATCGAATCGCAACTAAATACGTGTCGCGGCACAACTGGGAGCTAGATCGCTACAAGCCTATCGCGTTCAGCGTTTACAGTGGCCCCGACGCAACGAGGCGTGCTTTTAATTCTCGCATCACAATGCCTGGAAAGCGGAGAGGAAAATCTGCTCAAACCTCGATACTGAGCGGTGGCGATGTCTTCTCTCCGACCATTGCGGTCACGCCTGGAACACTTTCGGTTCTTTCAGGAATAGTTGGCTTGGACGCGTCGGAAAGTAGTTTAGTCTCAGAAACCACCGCCGGACGCCGACTCGATTTTGCAGACTGGCTTACGGATGCGAAACGCAATCCACTGACGCCCCGAGTCATGGCCAACCGCATTTGGCAACAACATTTTGGACAAGGTCTCGTCAAGACTGCGAATAACTTCGGAACTGCTTCCGAACCACCTTCACACCCAGAGTTGCTCGACTACTTAGCGAACGAACTTGTTGAAGCAGACTGGTCGAGCAAAGTATTACATCGGACTATTCTACTTAGCGAAGCTTACTGTCGAACGAGCCGCGATGTTGCTCCAACTGAACTCCAAATCATCACAGAGAAAGATCCGCTAGGAACTTCGTACGCAGTATTCCAATCACGCAGACTGAGTGCGGAGCAGGTTCTTGATTCGGTCCTAACCATAAGCGGTCTGCTCAATCATGAAGTGGGTGGAGTACCCGTGAGGCCTAACATCAATCCAGAAGTTGGCGCACAACCTCGGCAGATCATGGGATCCTACGCACCGATATATCAAGCATCACCCCTGCCACAGGATCGCAATCGACGCGCACTCTACGCTTTGCGGCTTCGTACTCTTCCTGACCCAATGCTAGAGGTGTTCAACAAGCCATCGCCGGACTTATCATGCGAACTCCGAGACAACTCCACCGTTGCACCTCAGGGCTTGACGCTTTTCAACAGTCAGTTTTCCTATGAACGAGCTCTGGCTTTTGCTGACCGAGTTCTCAACGAAACCACTGACACTACGGAAAGCGATCATCAGGCAAAGCACGTGCCAGCAACAATTCATCGGATTTTTCAGCTGGCCTTCGGGCGTGAAGCGGCCCCAAATGAGCTAGCCGTCTGTCTAAATCATTGGGAAGAAATGACCAATCGCCACGAGAATATACAACTCGCAACCTACCGGCCTCCGACTGCGCAGAAACGTTCCTTGGTGTCAGAGAACACAGGAGCGTTATTCGAGTTCACCGAGCCATTGGAACAGCACCGCGACTACATCCCCGAATCGGACCCGGCCTCGTCCAGCCCTCGGGTGCGCGGCTTAGCCGAAGTTTGCCTGGTCATCCTTTCCAGCAACGAGCTACTGTACGCCCCCTGACCCCAAGCAGTTTGCACGACTGAAACAATCTAAAGTTATGTTTCGTAGAGAATACTTATATAGCCTCGGCGCTACACTCGGCAGTGTGGCACTGCAAGGCATGCTGCAGCACGAGCTGAACGCCTCACCTGCAGACGACGCGAAGCAGCCCCACCATACACCTAGAGCAAAGCGTTGCATCTTCTTGACGATGGAGGGCGGTCCTAGCCAGATCGATACTTTTGATCCCAAGCCCAAGCTGAAAGAGCTGCACCTAAAGGAATTCCAGCGGAGCGGTGAAAGGATTTCGGCCATGGCTAGCGGCAAGCGCTACTATGTGCAAAGTCCATTCTCTTTCAGCCAACATGGTGAGTCCGGCGCATGGATGAGCGAAAAATGGCAACATCTCTCGAAGGTGGCCGACAAGCTTTGCTTCTACCGTGGGCTACAAGCTGAATCGATCAATCATCCGACCGCCTTGTACCATATCAATTGCGGGAATCGCTTCGGTGGGGATCCAGCAGTAGGTGCCTGGGTGAATTACGGTCTTGGCACACTGAATGAAAACTTGCCAGGTTTCGTCGTTATGCCTGACCTCTCCTTTCCCCAAGGCGGCGCGGCGAACTGGGGCAATGGGTTCTTACCGGCGCAGTATCAAGCTACCGCATTGCGGCCTCAGGGTTCTCCAATATTGAATCTAACGCCGCCCAAAGGAATCACCAAAGAACATCAGAGAGCGAACCTCGATCTACTAGGCGCGCTAAACAATAAGCATATGCAGAATCATCCGCAGGCTGACTTGCTGGCAGCGCGACTGGATAGCTTCGAACTCGCCTTCAGAATGCAGGATGATGTCAAACAAGTTCTCGATCTGAGCCATGAGAAAGCACAGACGATTGAAGAGTACGGCTTGAAGGACAAGGCTACGGCCAAGTTCGGAAAGAAATGCTTGTACGCGCGAAGATTGCTGGAGCACGGTGTTCGCTTTGTGCAGCTTTACGCTTCTACTTGGGACTCCCACGACTACATCGAACGAGCTCATGGAAAGCTTATCAACGCAGTGGATCGTCCGATCGCAGCTTTGATCCAAGATCTCGACCAGTGCGGTCTACTCGAGGACACTCTCGTCGTTTGGTGCGGCGAATTCGGTCGTAGCCCCGACAACGGTGTCCGAGGTGGAATTGCGTATGGCCGCGACCACAATGCCAAGGCGATGTGCGTTTGGATGGCAGGCGGTGGAGTGAAGGCAGGACAAACTGTCGGGGCCACGGATGAGCTTGGCGCCGAAGCCGTCGAATGTGTACATCCCATCCGCGATTTACACGTGACGCTTCTCAATCTTCTTGGACTTGACGACAATCGGCTGACTTTCTTCCACGCCGGCCGCTTCAAGCAGCTTTCTCAGTTCGGCGGTAAGGTCATCAAGGAGCTCTTGGCTTAGCAACTTTGCGAATTTCCGTCGCGAGAAGCCACGATTGGCATTCTTGATTTGCCTGAAACCAACAATGATACGCGGGTATTGCACACTGAATCGCAACGCGTTTTCCAGGGCACAGCGAAATGAATACAGTCCAGACTAACAGCGACTTAGAACAAGCGCCTAAGCTACCCAACACGCTTACGCGTACTCAGCTAACTGTGGGGCTGATTGTCTTAACTCTTGCCCCCTTCGCGCTGGTCGTTTGGATGTATACGACCATGCCAGATGTTCGTGACCCAGTGCTGGAAGTCGACGTCTTAGTTGGCCCTCGAGCAATTGAAAACAAGCAGTCTAGAGACACACCTGACACTCGGGTGCTACCTTGCGTAACTCTAACAAACCCAACAGAGGAACCTTGGAATTACCTAAACTTGTCGATCAACCATCAGTTTCACTACACCCACCCCGACACTGTTCCTCCTGGTGGCGAAGTCGTCGTGCCGTTGGCCGCTTTTCACACGAAAGGCACAGCTTACTTTCCACCGGAAAGCCAAGAACTCAAGGAGCTAACAATCTATGCTCAGATTGCTTCGGGAGCTCGTGCCATCAAGGAGCTAGAGGGCAGTGAGTTAGCCTTCGAAGAATCGAAGAATTAACGATAACCAGTTTCAAGCGTCGAAGCCGTGAGAATTTTGATGCACGGAAGCATTCCAATTCCCGTTTAGATGCATCGCAGGTACCGACGCGCCAGACCTCCTCGGCTGATGAGAATCTCGCGAGTTTCTATCCTGGGCTTGGTTGGGATCGAACATAGAGAATGGCTGTTCACTTCGCTGAGTCAGAACCTGCAGGTACTCCGCGCCAAAGAACAGTAGATTGACGCCCCAGTAGAACCAGAGCAGCAGCGCGATAAACGAACCGACTGCTCCATAAGTTGTGGTGTATCGCATTCCGATCAGGAAGGAACAAAGCAACTCTCGGCCTAATTCCCAAGTCAGTGCAACAAGCAACGCACTGCGAAACGCCTCGCGCCATCTAACTTTCTTCTTGGGCAAGCATTTATAAAGCACTGCAAATGCAACGGTGTTAAGAAGAATCGTCGTAAGTGTATCTGCGACGAACAGAATCAAAGTGCCCGCCAAATACCACTCAGCCATCCAAGCTCGAATACCGCTAATGGCGAGATTCGCAACCATGATGGCGATAATAGCAAGTCCCACAGATCCTAGCATTAGGAAAGCGGCAAAACGCTTGGTCACCAGTCGAGTCAAAAAATGCCGAGTGCTGGTAAAACGCGCCGGTCTGACTCGCCAGATCTTGTCGAAAGCTCGTTCGAACTGAAGGAAGACACCAATGGCGGCTGCGATGGCGGTTATCAATCCAAAGGGGCAACCAACGATAGCTTGCTCTTCAAACTGAAGCAGCATCACGCGCACTTGCTGCTCCAGAGTAGGAGAACAGTGCTCCGCGACAATTGACAGAATCTGCAATTCGGCATCATGCCCCAGGTTCGTAAACTTGAGAAAGAGCCCAACTCCGCTACTTAGTAACAACAGGATCGGGAAGACGGAGAGAGCCAGATAGTAGGCTACAGCAGCCGCCATTGCTCCAACATCATCGCTCTGCCACCGTCGAGCAGCCAAAGTGACCGACGTAACAACTTCGCGGCAATAGCCTGAAAACAAGCCCACCATGAAGGCGATAGAGAGTTTGTCTGGTCGTCGACTCAAGGAAAGCCATCCTGGCTGAAGAGGAATCTTGAAATCCGTATCAATAGAGCTTACAAGGTGCCTTAACTTTCTTTTTCTAAGGCAATACCTCCAGCTGAGGCTATAATCCTTGCAAAAATGCGTTTCTGGAACTAGAGACAAAAATCCGCCCTCAGAACGTCGGTCACACGACTTCCTCGTGCTCCTTCCCTTCGGATTCCAAAGGTAGGGATCAGACCGACTTCGCACCTAAACGGCCGAAAGCGTAGCCCGTTCACCCAACTACAATGGAGTTCGTCCCGTAGTACTCGGGTGTCATGTCAGGAAAATATGCAAATGAAAATGAATAGAGCCCGTCCTGCATTCACCCTAGTCGAGCTTTTGGTAGTGATTGCGATCATTGGAATCCTCGTCGGTTTGCTGCTCCCAGCTGTCCAGGCCGCTCGTGAAGCCGCTCGACGCATGTCGTGCCAAAACAATCTGAAACAGATTTGCTTGGCAACCGAGCTATTTCATGAAAGTAATAAATGCTATCCACCGGGTCGGTACCAACCGCGCCCTGGCGAAAGCAAGTATGTCTGTGGCGGTCGAGAAATCACTTGGCTTGTCCGAATACTGCCGTACCTCGAGCAAGTTGCGGCCGAGGGCCGATGGGATTACCGCCGATCTTACGCAGATCATCCAGAAGAGGTCCGCACTACAACCTTTCCTTTTTTCTGCTGTCCCTCTCGTCGTTCCATGTCAGACGCTGTTGGTGACGGACTAGCCGTTAATAACGATACTCAGTGGTGTTTCGCTCCCTGCGGGTGCCCCTACCCATGTTCCAACAGTTCCTCTGGGAACATCTCTGGAGCAGTCGGCGACTATGGCGGAAACCAGGGCGACATGTCCTCGGGATCAACGGGGCTGGCTACCGATTTCTATTACGGTGGAAACGGAAACGGGCTTATCATCTCCAGCCGTGCGAGGTGTGGTCCAGCGGGAGAACCAATTGATTGGGTTGACAAGATCAAACAACGTGATGCTACTGATGGACTTAGCAACACCTTTCTTGTAGGAGAGATGCACGTACCATTGAACATGCTCGGTCAATCTCCCACCGATGCATTTATCTACAATGGCGACAATGTCTTCAACTCAATGCGGATTGGAGGCCCTGGAGTGCCGATCATCACGAACTTGAATGACGACGGAAACGGACTCGTATCATGGGGTAGCTGGCACGGTGGCGTTTGCCAATTTGCCTTGGCAGACGGCAGCGTTCGAACTCTCTCGGTGAACATCGACACCTTCACTCTCGGAAACCTCTGCAATCGCCATGACAATCAAGTCACAAGCCTGGGACAATAGAATGCAAACTTCTTCCTCGGGAACATTGGCCATCGTTTGCGTGGTCATTGCTACACTCTCCGGTTGCAGCAATCAACCTCGAACCTACGAGGTATCGGGTAGAGTTCAGTTCCCCAATGGAAGCCCAGTCAAAGTCGGTGTAGTTGAATTCCTTTCTCCCAAGCACTCACTGAACGCTCGTGGAAACATCAACAAAGATGGCACTTTCACACTCACCACTTTCGATGAAGGCGATGGCGCGGTTGCTGGCGAACACAAGTGCGTTGTATTGCAAATGATCATTGGTGAGAACATGAAGGGGTTCGGCGGCACCAAGCTCGGAGTGGTTGATCCGAAATTCGGTTCCTACAGCACTTCGGAGCTCACCGCAGTCGTAAAAGAAAACGACAAGAACAACATCGTGCTACAAGTGGAGGGCGTCGTCGAGCAACCACCCGAAGGCACCGAGCACAAACACTAGTACTTGTACGCTACGGCAATCCCACTAGCCGCTGAATCTCAATGAGAGAGGTCCACAGCGAGGCCTCCACACTGAGAAGCTTCGACTCGAGAGTCAGGACTTCGCGATACGCCTCAATAACAGACGAAAAGTCGCTAAGACCGCCTGAGTAGTCGGTAAGCGTCAGTTTCAAGAGTGTCCTTGTTCTTGGACTCATGCGGCCTTTCAGTATTTCGCGATATTCGAGTATCGAATCCGCTTCTGCTAGCCGCTGCTGTAACTGTCCTGCGATGCGATCTCGTTCGCTCTGCCAGGCATTGGCCGAAACTTGGGTT
Source organism: Aureliella sp. (assembly GCA_963691875.1). GTDB lineage: Bacteria > Planctomycetota > Planctomycetia > Pirellulales > Pirellulaceae > Aureliella. The sequence continues at coordinate 4,125,601 of OY829846.1, read as the reverse complement.
TGAAGGTTTGCTTCCGCCACACCCGCACGGATCTTGTCGCGCCAGATTGGCAGAGTCATGCCAACAGTGAAGCCGAAATTGTCGTTGCCTGTCGCGACAGGACTCAGCGCATTGGTGTCGCTAACGATCAACCAGTTCACGCCGAGCTGAAGATCGGGATACTTGGCCAAGCAAGCAAGCTTCGCCTTCTCACGATCCCGTGCGACTTCCGCCATCATCCGTTGCAGTATGGGGTTCATCTCGATCGCTAGCCCCAAAAGCTCGTCAAGTCGTTGCTGCGTCGCCCCAGGAGGACCCCGAAGCGAAAACCCGGAAGCGTCCAGAGATGTCCCGGGAAGAAGAGAGGCCAGTCTCGCCTCGGCGACACTACGTTGCTTTTGAATCTGCAGACGCTGAACCTCGAGCGTATCGGATTCGAGCTTAGCACGCGTCACATCTTTTAAACTGCCTTGCTTAGAACCAGATTGGTACTTTGCTTCTGCCACCCCCTGAACGTCACGCAACAATGTGTCCGTTTCGGCAAGTAGATTTTCTTGCTCATCGGCCAGCCAGATTGCGACGCAGGCAAGTCGAACTTCGTTCGCAATACGGAGCCTCGCATTCGCATACTCTTGTCGCGCTATCTCAATTTCGCGACATGCGATTGCAGCCTTCTGGCTCAACTTCTCTGGCCAGGGAACGGATTGAGTGAAGCCGAGTTGACTTGCCGCACGTCCACCCGCCGTTTCCAACGCATTTCCGTTGAAGGGCCAGAACGTTTCCTGAAGCTGGGGATCAGGAAGACTTCGTGCCAGAGGGACGCGTTGCTGAAGTGCCGCGATTCGATGCTGAATCGATATCAGCTCGGGACTCACAGCAACTGCTTGAGCAACGTATTGCTCGACGTCGATTTCCGTGACGTGTTCAGCCGGGGTACTTTCTTGGATCACTCGAGTCGCTACCGGTAGCTCTCTCTTTGGTATTTCCAGCAAAGGCCTGGGTTCAACCCGTTGCATCTCGGGTGGAGCCTCCTCTGTCGCGATTTTAGCCGACGGCTCGATCAAGGCTGGTGATGTGGCTTCCAAATCTTGGACAACGGGTTCGCGGTCCGAAGGTGATGGAGCATTGCACTCCAAGCTGAAAAGTAATGGCTCAGATGCTGCGATAATGCCAGACGGTCGAGCCCCAGCTATCGCGGAGCTCTGAAAACCGGATTGCTCGCTTGCATTCAGCTCTTGCGAATAGCTTGCCAACTGAAGGTGACTGTGCCGACTGGGCTGAACTATTGGATGCAAACCACCCGATGTGGTGGCGCAGCCTGATGCGGCTCCGGCGAGGAGAATGAGCCATGTGCGGTTGCGTTGCTGGTACTTCATCCTGTTATCCAACGATTCAGGGTGAAAAGCGAAAAATCTGCGTTCTCTGCAGACCCAACAAGGAGTAACATGAGTTGCAGAAATGCTCATCAACTTTGATCGGATGCCTGCAATGCATCTAAGGCACAAAACTCAAAAAGCCCTTACAACTTGCCTGATCGTCACGCTGGTTTTCCAGCATGTTGCGGTCTCCTGCGCTGGCTGTTTGTCGGCGAATCCCTGCTCATCCAGTCCAAATCAAGTTGAGCATGTTGAGCTGGGCTCATCATGTCCCGGGTGTGGCTGCTGCCAAATCGCAACGAACGCAACAGATTGTCCCTGTTGCAAACAAAAACCTACAAAGCGTTCCGCCTCGAAGCCCAAGAGTTGTTGTGTCAGTTCGAGTGAAGCGGCCGACGAAGACGCCGCAAGAGAGGTGAGCCCGAACAGAGAGCCATCAGACCTTAGCGGCGATACTCCTGAGGTTCAGAGCAGCTGTAACTGTATTCGATCCGACACGCCTCTTTCTAATGATCCGTCTAATCGCCATTCCCATCAGCAATCGGCCAAAAGACTGATTGGCTATGAAATCACAAGACTGGTCGCCGTAGATCCAACGGACTCGTCTCGAAAAAGTCCCGTTGTGGTGCAGCGGCCAGATCGTCTGCACCTTTCTCCGCACGCATCTCTTTGCGTCTGGCGGCTTTGAGCTATCGCGTTCGCTGCTGCGCACGTTGAACGCCCAGCCCGCGCTCGGCGTCGGCTTGTGTTGGCTCTCAGACTCTGAGGCTAGTGCCGATCCTCTGAGCGTAATTCGTCAAGACTTTCGGTAATCGAAGTTCACTTATTCGCTGACACTTCGTACTTGCGCATTCCATCGACCTTTCACGATCATTGACCTGTGACCTTGGGACCTCTTGTCCCACGATGTCTTTTTCATGATCCGTTGGACAGTGTTCCATGAGCAAAAAAAATCCTTCCCTAGTCGAGCACGCTTCTAACTCAGTGGCGCCTCGCAATTGGCTTTCACGATGGTCATGGCTGCTGCGCAGCTTGACCAAGTCGGCCATCGTTCTCCTAACCGTCGCTGCAGCCATATGGCTACTTGGTTTCGCCCAGCGTCAAGGCTGGATCAAGAGCAACGACGCGAACACGACGGCTCCATCCTCTGCATCTACAGCAACCCGCTACGTCTGTCCGATGATGTGCGTTCCACCGAGTTCAAAACCGGGCCGATGCCCCGTCTGTGCGATGAAGTTGGAACCCACGACTCAACAAGGGAGCGACGGCGTTTCCTTTGAAATTGAACCGGCAATCCGAAGAATCGTCGGGATCCGCACTGCCAAGGCCAAGTTAGCTCAGGCCAAGCGGAGCATCCGCACTATTGGTTCCATCGAATACGACCAAAGCCAACTTTCCACGATCGCGGCCTACACCGACGGACGACTGGAAAAACTGTTTGCCGACTATGTAGGCATACCGGTGAAGCATGGAGACAACCTTGCAATCCTTTACAGTCCAGAACTCTTCACTGCTCAAACCGAATACTTGGCAAACCTCGGTCAAGCAACGTCTGGCATAGTTGATCGCCAAGGAATCCTTGCCCTAACCTCGGAACGACTGGTTGAGCTCGGGATGAGTTCCTCTCAAATCGTTGCACTCGGGGAGCGACGAAAGCCCTCTTCGCGCGTGCGGATCGAGTCCCCGCAAGGCGGGCGAGTCATCGAAAAGCTGGTAGCCGAGGGTGACTACGTTCAAGCAGGCCAGCCTCTATACCGCGTGGCCGACCTTTCGACCGTCTGGCTAATGCTTGATCTGTTTCCTGATGACGCCTCGGTTGTTCGATTTGGGCAGCGAGTGACTGCACAGATTTCCTCCGATCCCGAAAAACTATTCGTTGGTCGAGTCGCATTCATCGATCCCACCGTCGACAAAAAGACTCGAACGGTTCGCGTCCGAGTGGAACTGGCCAACCCCAACGAAACCTTGAAGCCCGGAGACTATGCGAAAGCGCGGATTGCCGTCCCAGCCCTGCCCCAACCCACGATCTACGATCCGGAACTAGCTGGAAAATTCATAAGCCCGATGCATCCGCAAGTCATCCGAGACGAACCTGGGGCCTGCCCAGTGTGCGACATGGAATTGGTTTCTACAGCAGAACTCGGTTTTTCCCCCACGCCACTTCCCGAGCAGCAACATATTCTGGTGCCGCGAAACGCCGTGCTGACGGTAGGCGACAACAGCGTCATCTACGTGGAAGTGGAACCAGGAAAATTTGAAGTCCGAAGAATTAGCGTAGCTGCCTTCACTCAGTCTCACGCGGCTGTTTCGGCAGGCTTGGAAGCCGAAGAAGCCGTGGCGACTGACGGCAACTTCCTTCTCGACTCCCAGTCGCAACTCATCGGTAACGCTTCTCTGCTCGACCCAAGTCGCGCTTCCCCACCGGGAGCAAAGAGCGGTCGCTCAGGATCACAGCAAGATCCATTCGAAGGCCTCGAAGAGCAGTCACTGGATTTGTAATGCTCAGAAGAACAATCGAATTCAGTACGCGCGAGCCCATTCTCGTTTTGCTGGGGATGATAGGAATCCTTGTGTTTGGATGGTTCAGTTTCCGCGCTGTTCCGATCGATGCGATTCCCAATGTCGGTGAGAACCAAGTCATCGTACTTACGGCTTGGCCCGGCAGGTCACCGAAGGACGTCGAAGACCAAATTACTTACCCACTTAGCGTATCGCTACAGGCCGTTCCAGGAGCCGAATCGGTTCGCGGTAAGAGTCTATTTGGATACAGCTTTGTCCAAGTTACTTTTGCTGACAATGTCGATTTCTATTGGGCCAGGAGCCGCGTCCTGGAACAAGTTGGGGTCGCGAGTAGCCAGCTCCCCGCAAACGTCTCGCCGCAACTCGGACCCGATGCAACTGGCCTAGGCCAGGTACTTTACTACGTTCTCGAGCCACCTGAAGCCGGTCTCTCGCTTGCCGATCTTCGCAGTCTGCAGGACTACGTCATTAAATTCGAGTTGCAGTCAGTCGACGGCGTGAGTGAGGTCGCTTCTATCGGTGGATACATCCGTCAGTACCAAATCGACCTCGATCCCGACAAACTTCGCTTCTTTCGTATTCCGCTACATCAAGCCGTTTCCGCGATCAAACAGTCGAATCTGGATGTCGGAGCCAAGACGCTGGAGACGGGCGGTATGGAGTTTGTCCTGCGCGGCAAAGGATTTCTTGGCGGTGGCGACGCGGAAAAAGTTGCTCGCGACATTGAGGATACGGTGGTACTCCAACGCGATGGAATACCGGTTCGCGTACGAGACCTTGGACGTGTTCAACTTGGGCCTGACTTTCGCCGTGGCGGCCTCGACTACAACGGCTCGGAAGCCGTTGGTGGCGTGGTCGTCATGCGACACGGTGAGAATCCGCGCCGCGTCATCGCGCGTGTGCGCGAGAAAATGCGGCAAATCGAACCTGCTTTGCAAGGCGTCGGACTGCGTGCCGTTTATGATCGGACGGGCCTGATCGACGAAACCATGGAAACACTGAGCATCGCGCTAGCGGAAGAAATTCTCATTACCACGATCGTCGTATTGCTGTTTCTGCTTCACTTTCGCAGCAGCTTTATCGTCTCGGTATGCCTGCCTGCGGCGGTGCTCATGTCATTCATAGCAATGCGTTACGGCGGCATCGAAGCCAATATCATGTCACTCGCCGGGATAGCTATCGCTATCGGGACGATGGTCGACATGGGTATCATCGTCGCGGAAAACATCTACGAGAAAGTCGGCCGAGAAACGGCAGACGAAGGTACACAACCTTGGCGGTTGGTGGCTGACGCCGCGATTGAGGTGGCTCCAGCAGTTCGAACTGCAGTGATGACGACGATCGTTTCTTTTCTGCCTGTGTTTTGCTTGACCGGCCGCGACTACCGGCTGTTTGCTCCGCTGGCGTTCACCAAGACTTTTGCCATCGCAGCGGCACTGATCGCGGCTGTAACCATTGTGCCAGCGCTTAGCCGTTTGCTACTTCGCAAATCAGCACGCCCTTCGATAAAGCGAACTCTTGGCTGGTGCCTTGCGTCGAGCGTGCTATTCGGGGCGCTTGGCTATTTTGTTTGGGGCGATCCCATCGAGGATCTTATTGGAATTCCGCCGTGGGCAAGCCCTTTGGTTTTGGGAGCTGCCGCTGCACTTGTTCTCTGGCAGTTTCAACGGGAGCGAGTCCGCTCGCTTGAAGAGATTCCCACCAGTCGCTTAGTGCGTTGGATCTACGCAGCGCGACTTCGCTATGCGCTCGGTCACAAGAAGATAGCTTTGTCATTGCCATCGCTTCTCGTGCTACTCGGCTTCGGTGCATGGATTGGACTCCCGAAACTCCTCCGTCCTGTAGAGATCGCGGCAGAACAACTCGGAGCCGACTTCAACGAATTGCCAGGCTACGTCGACGGCAAGCATTTGCTACCTGGCCTTTCTTCCGATGACTGGATCGCGTTAGACGAAGGCAGCTGGTTCTACATGCCGACTTTTTACCCAGCTGTTAGCTTTAGCCAGGCGATGCAGATCCTGCAGACACAAGACGTGCTGATTGGTCAGATCCCAGAAGTCAAAGACGTGCTGGGCAAGATCGGACGCGTCGAATCTGCTTTGGATCCCGCTCCTGCTGCGATGGTCGAGACCTACGTGATGCTAAAGCCAAAGAGGGAGTGGAGGCCTGGAATTACCCCCAAAGACATCTGGAATGAGATCAATCGTGCTGCCACGCTTCCCGGAGTCACCCGTGCTTCGGAACTGCAGCCGATCGAAGGCCGCGTGGTCATGTTGCAGTCCGGAATCAAAGCTCCAATGGCCATTCGAATTTTCGGTGACGACCTGAAATCGCTTGGACGCTCGGCGATAAAAGTTGCAGAGCTACTGAAGACCTTGCCGCAGATCGATCCCGCAACAGTTAATCCTGATATCGTGCTCGGCAAACCTTACGTCGAGTTTACGGTCGATCGTGAGAGCTCGGCTCGTTACGGAATGAGCACGGAAAGGGTCAACCAAGTGATCGAGACAGCCCTCGGAGGCATGAACCTCATTCAGACGTTCGAGGGGCGTGAGCGCTATCCAGTCCGTCTGAGATACATTCGGGACACCCGACAACATATTGATCAGTTGAACCGATTGCCAGTCGTCACTTCGGATTCTGCAGTCGTCCCGCTGGAAGAACTCGCCAAGCTAGAAACGAGTTGGGGCCCCGCCGCAATCAACAGCGAAAATGCAAGACTCGTAGCGCACGTTGCTTTCTCTACGAAGGAAAACTTGGGGGTTTTGGAAGCTATTGCTGCGATTGAAAAACAGCTTCGCGACGCGCAACTCGAGCAAGAAACCCTTGCCCTGCCAGCCGGATACTCGATAGAGATTGTTGGCAGTTTCCGCAATCAAATCGAAGCCAATCGCCGTCTCATGTGGATCATTCCATTGGTGATCCTGATTAATCTTATTCTGATCTACTTGCAGTTTCGCAATCTCCCTATCTCGCTTGCCGTGTTCAGCGGCATTCCGGTAGCATTCGCGGGGGGCATGCTGGCTGTGGCGTTCATGCAAGTCGAATTGAACACCGCGGTCTGGGTCGGATTCATCGCACTGTTTGGTGTGGCAGTCGACGATGGCGTGGTCATGGCGACGTACATCCATCAAAAGCTTCTCGCCGAGAAACCAAAGTCTGTGCAAAAAATCCGTGACACTGTTTATGCCGCGGGACTGAAACGCATCCGACCTTGCGTGATGACTACCGCAACCACCTTAGTGGCATTGTCGCCAGTTCTGCTAAGCGATGGCCGGGGTGCGGACGTAGCTCGAGCCATGGCACTGCCGGTTTTTGGTGGCATGCTCGTTGAGCCCCTAACGTCGTTTATCGTTCCTACAGTCTACTCGGCGTACCTGGAAACCCGACTGCGGCTAGCTCCAGTTACTAAAAAGGAAAACCAATGAACCGATGCATACCCTCGCCTTTCCGAGAATTCAAAAAGACTTCGGTCCAAGTCTGCTTGTCTCTGGCCCTGCTGTTCACGTCGGTAGATTCTGTCTCGGCTCAACCGGACACTGGATCGCGCGGCGGGCAGCTTGCCGATGTCGGAACCGTCGAAGTGGAAACCGTTCTCTCGCGGCGTGGCATTCGCTTCTACCTCGTCGACTCCGATGGAACGGTATTCCGACACAGAAAAGCTTCAGGCGTGTTGCAGCTGAAAGTCGGAGACTCGCCCAAGGTCCATGCGCTGCGGCTCGAGGGATTGAAAGGTGAGGGCATCGGAGCGGCCGTGAACTTGACGAAAATCGTTGGCAAGGAGTTACATCTTGATGCAACTATTGACTTCCCCGGGCGAGACACCATTTTCTTGCAGACAAGCGTGAAGCTATCCGTCGTTGACGACAAGCTTCTGGCGTCATTGCAGAGGACCTGTCCCATTACTGGCAAGCGGCTTGGCTCGATGGGCGCGCCGCTCAAAGTAATGCTGGACGGAAAACCACTGTTTGTTTGCTGCCAACCCTGCGCGAAAAAGTTGAAAAGCGAGTCAGCGAAGCACTTGAAGCGATACTACGCGCCGAAGCAGAACGAAGTGCGACCGGGAATTTTCGAGGCGTCCTTGGCTGATGCCGGGGCGATTGAAGCACAATACATCTGCCCCGTGATGAACAAGGACTTGGGATCGATGGGGCCACCCATGAAAGTCAACCTCGATGGCAAAGCAGTCTACGTTTGCTGCTTGGGCTGCGTGAAGAAGCTACAAGATTCCCCGAAAGAGTATCTGGAAGTGCTGGCCAGTCAGGGAATTGGGCCTCTCAGCTTTGACTCGAAGTAAAGTCGCCAGCTAAATCGGGTGGCGTTGCCACCGGATTCGTTACCCCGTCCACTTCCAGCGCTAAGTGCCGCAAAGAGTTCGAAAAGAACCAGAATGAAAAAAGGGCTGCTGCCGATTTCTCAGCAACAGCCCACCCGCTTCCTGTTCCGTTCGAATGGCCGAGCTATTTTCTGAAGCAAGCTGCCTCTTGCCCGCCTCCCTAAAAGGGCAAGGCCGATTCGAATTGATCGCTTGAGAGCTACTCTTCGCCCTTTTCCTTGAGCTTACTGCGAAGCTCTTTCACTTCTTGCTTTAGCTCTTCGACCAAGGAGCGAAGCTCTTCCATTTCTTGGCTCTTGATACGAACGCCTTCAACGATTTTCCGCTGAGACTTCATCGCCTTCTCAACAGCTTCCCGAGCCTTGGTAGCTTGCTTTTCTGCCTCTTCTGCTTGGCCTCTGATGATGATCCGATGCTTCTCAGCCATCTCACGAAGCTTCTCTTGCAAATCTTCGTTGTTCAAACGGCCTTCGAGAGTTTCAAGAACCATTGGCATCATGCGTACCTCGATGCGAGCATCACCACCACCCAGCATTGGCTTGACAATCTTGAGCACATCCTCTGACAAGTCCTCCAAGTCCTTTTCGGTGTACTTCTCTGTCTCGCCATCTTTCGTCACAGTGATTGTTGCAGGACCACCATCCTTTTGATTCACTTCAACCTTTAGGTTCTCGCCACCATTATTGATCACGGCGATGCGATTGTTGGAAGAAGAATTTTTGGCATCTTTGCCGCCGCGAATAGCCAGTCCTGGGCCACCAAAGCGGAACACGTTGATGTCATCATCACCGACCTTGAGTCGCTTCAGAGCGTTCAACACGTCACCATTGATTTCATCAGCGTCGATCTCAACGTCCAAGTCGATACCCATATCTTCTGGAATAAAGACGCCACCACCCGCAAAACGCTTAGGACGCTTGGCTGGCTTAACTTTCAGCTCCATTTCCTTGCCATTGCGAAGGATTTGGAACGCAAGTGCTTCGCCGACTTCGGTGTCCGCTAGCAGGCTCATCAGAACTTGAGTCTCCTCCATTTCTTTGTCGTTGACTGCTTTGAGGACATCGCCCTTCTTCAGGCCTGCCTTCTCTGCAGGACTGTCATCCATCACTTCGCCAATGAGGACACCTTGGACGTCGCCAAGGTATTCAGCCAAGTCGCCTTCGATCTCCTTAAGCATCACGCCTAGCCAGACTTTGGGCAGTTTGCCTGAACCATCGACTTTGACGATGATCTCTTCTGCCTTAGCGTCTTCGCCGTCCTCGTCACCGGCTTGAGCCAGCACACGAATCTTTTGAACGAACTCCGACTCTTCTTGTGCTTGGACAGGATTGCTAAAAGCAAAACCAGCTGAGGAGGCCACCATTGTTGCACAAGCCAATCGCAACCACTTTCTTTTCATTGTCTTGAACATTTCGATCTGCTCCGAATTATCGATTTGTATTTACTGATTCTCTTCCGCGCCACGACTGACCGCTTTGCGTTTTAGATCTTGATGATTTGATCGATCAGCAAAAAGGTTTCCGATCGTTAGAACTTGTTTCGAATGGTTCCAAAAAAATCGCGAAAAACCGTCAAAGACTTGAACCAAACTCGAGAGATGCAGATGAGGCCAAAGAAAGAATTACGAGGACGATCCAAAGCCAAAGCCAAAGCCAAAGCCAAAGCTAACTGCTAACGGCCAAGGGCTTAATAAGGAACCGAGCCAGAGCGGACGCGGTACTGTTGGACAGGAATCAACTCAATAGAATCGCCAACGCGCACAGGAACATAGCCATCAAACGACTCTAAGTTGATAGAGCCGCGGCTTTCCAGTTCTTGGAGAAGTGCTGGTGGACTACGATCCACAGGGATCATTTCCTTGCCCACATACATTGGTGAAATGCTACCATCGGCCGCTGCTGGTATTTCATTGGCTTGGCCCCCAGCCACGGTTGCTTCAGAAGGTTTCCCATCAGATTCGGACGTTCCCCGGCCCCAACCCGCACCGAACCAGCCAACACTGAAGCTGAGCAGTAGCAATGCCGCTATGGATGAAAGTCGAGTCATCCACTCGAGTCGAACGTGCTCTGAACTTTTGATAGGCGAAACCGGATGCACTGACGCCGGCGTCTCCACAATCGCTCTCGACTTACGATTTGGATTCCAGATCTCGTCGTCAGCCGCCAAAACTCGAAGTTCACGCTTCAGAGCCTGCTCCTGCAGGAATGCCATCGCACACTCTTTCCAACCATCCGGCTGCTCGTCCAAGGCCTTCAAGACTCGGCGGTACTGCTCGCCGTGGAGGTTTCCGGCAACCAGTTCATCGATGACGAAAGCATCTAGTTTCTTCATGGCTTCGATCCAATTCGGTCAGAGCATCAACTTGGCGTTGTTCGGTCGGATTTCAGTTTCGATGTCTCTAGGGACTAAGCTTCCATACTTAACAGTTCTTTACGCAGGAGAGCCCTGGCCCGGTGTAATCGCGACTGCACCGCGCTGGCGGTGACGCCAACACGAGTCGCGATTTGACCGTAGGATAATCCCTCCACGTACTTCAGCATCAGTAGCTGACGATCTCGCTCCGTCATTTTTCGCATTGCTTGCCGCACTTCTTCCTGACGCTCAGTGGAAATCAGGAATTCGAGCGGCGAACGTCCGCGTGTATCCTCTTCAGTGGGCTGCTTGGCTTCCACCACGTTGTTGATAAGCTTCCGGCGCCGCCCCGCCTTTCGACGGAACAGCATCATTTGCCGCATCGCGACTCGATACAGCCAAGGACCAACCCGGTCGACCGGCTCCTCCTTGGCAGACTGGTTCGCCGCAGCAACCGCCACTTCTTGCATGACTTCCTCAACCTCGTCGCGATTTCCCAATCGCGCGAGCAACGATGTTCGCAGCCAATCCTCGTGATCAGGCAGCGCATCTAAGGGATCAAAAGTAGCAGGGACGCTCATTGTGGTTTCTCAGGAAAATGCGAATACCCCGAGGTTTTGAGTGCATTGCATTCAAAACTTCTTCGTATCCGACGCGGGCTGTTGAGCTAGTTTCCGCTCGCCGCGAACTGTTGCACCACCCTTATGGGGGAGTCGTAGAATGGACCAGTTCGGGCTCGCAACGAAGCCAGCACGTCTGGCAAAGTATTACTCGCCACAACTCCGCGAATCTTACGAGAATTCACTGGTTTTTCCAATCTGAGTCGGGATTCGGTCAACTTTCGCAGGCACTTCCCAAGTCAATTCAAACAGGAATAATCGATTCAGAATTCCATTTTCTAAGTCAAGAAAAGTCAGAGCTAGCAAAACAATGCCCATCAAAACCACTTCGTTCGGTTCTGTGGAAGGCACCGAAGTCAGCCTCTTCGCAATGACCAATGCCCTCGGCCATCGGGTGTGCATGACAAACTTTGGTGCGATTCTGGTTTCCGTCGAAGTACCAGACCAAGATGGAAAATTGGAAAACGTGAATTTGGGATATTCCGAGTTGGCGGGGTACCTCGAGCGTCACCCTTATCTCGGTTCCACCGTCGGCAGATTTTGCAATCGGATTGCCGCCGGGAAATTCGAGCTGAACGGTAAGACTTACACACTGGCAATTAACAATGGACCGAATCACCTTCATGGTGGCATCAAAGGCTTCGACCGCCACATTTGGCAAGCCGAACAGCTGGACGCAGAGAGTGCATGCGGACTGCGCTTTTCCACCGTCAGCCCTAACGGTGAAGAAGGCTACCCCGGAGAACTAAAGGTTGTAGCAGAATACACTTGGAACAACTCCAGCGAACTGAGTTACACTTTCCGAGCCACCACCGATGCACCAACAGTTCTCAACCTGACCAATCACGCCTACTGGAATCTTGCCGGAGTTGGCAGTGGCGACATTCGCGATCACGAGCTGAAGCTGAACTGCTCGAACTCCTTGGCAGTCGATGAAGACCTAATTCCGACCGGTGAGCTTCTGCCGACAGCCGGTAGCGCCCTGGGATTTGCTGACTTCCGAAAACTCGGCGAGAGACTCGACGAATTCGCAGGAACCAAAGGCTACGACCATTGCTACGTTGTCGATGGCGAGCCAGGAAGCGAACCGCGTTTAGCTGGGACAGCCCGTGATCCCAGCAGCGGGCGCGTTATGGAAGTCCTTACTACGCAACCCGGAATGCAGCTCTATACGGGCAATCACTTAGATGGCGATTTCGCTGCATACAGCGGTTTTTGCTTGGAAACGCAGCATTTTCCTGACGCGCCGAACAAGCCAGCATTCCCCACTACCCGCCTAGATCCGGGGCAGGAATTCGTCCAGAAAACTATCCATCGATTCCTCGTCGGCTAAGAGAACATTTGTACTCGGTACACATCTCGCGGCTTCAGCGTATGCACTCCAAAGCCGCTTGATTGTTTCTCGCTCAGCTTTTGTGGGCTCTGCTATGCATCTTCAGCCAGCAGACCGGTGACGATGCTTTCAATCTTCTGATCCATCGTCGCACCTTGCCAACGCAGCTCGCCTTGCCACCAGTGCCGGATGTAGCCCTTCTTGTCGATCACGTAGACAGTGGGCCACATTGTGTTGGACCAGCTTTTCCAGTTCTCGCTCTTGAGATCCACCAGAATCGGAAAGTTCAGGTCTCTTTCCTTCGCCGCCTTCCGGACCAACGACGGATCGCGCTCGTTAGAAGTTTCCGGCGTTTGAATTCCCAAAACGACGACATCTTCACCATATTGCTTGTGCCAACGTTGATAGACGTCGAAGTTTGCGTGACAGTTATGGCACTGAAACGCGTAGAAATGCAACAAAACCACTTTCCCGCGGAGGCTCTTCAAGGTTAGCGGACTCGAGTTGATCCAATCGCTGACTGGCACCAGCTCGGGAGCCATAGGATAAATTCGCTGCAACTTGCTCGTTTCAAAAGGGGCTCCCAAAATCTGCCGCAGCTGATCCATTTGCCCCTGCGTCATAACCGTCTGCAGTGAAGCCGCTTCTGCTTTGTTGGCTTCCAGAACTGCCGACTTAAGCTCCTCAGTCACCTTGTTCTGCATCGTCGCTTTCTGCAGTTCTTGCGTCGCATCAACGGTAGCTCTGGCGAGCTCTTCCAGCTGAGTAAGCTGAGATTCCTGCATGCGAAGTTCTTGACTCAGATCCTGTCGCAGCAACATTCGAATCCCTTGGGCTCGCAGCTCCAATTGCCTAAGTCGCTCCTGCTGCTGCTTGGAAGTATTCGACCCGAACCACTGCCGAGCCATTGCTTCGAATCGCTTTACTTGAGCGGCTAGCTTTTCTGGCTGTTGGATAATGCGAGAACGAAACCAGTCACCGTCCGTTTTTTCGAAGAACGCCTCAAGCTTGGTCACCTGAGCTGGTGTTAACTTCAACTCGGCATGGACCTCAGGTGCATGTATCAGTCCCAAAAGATGACTGGGGATCAGTTGCTCGCGCGACGCCTCGGAGTTCTGCGGCTGAGCAAAACAGCTCGCTTGAGTGCCGATCAGTAAAGCGATTGCTAAGACCAATCGGCGATACCAAACCTTGAGTCGATGCATTGAAGAGTTCTCCAAAAGTGATATGGAAGCCCGCGTTGGATCTTTCGAGCCCCGGCTGTGCCTGTCTGTTCCACGGGCGATTCTATTCTGGCAGAGTGGTTTTTTGAAAATCCCTTACCTCTAAGAATTGCCAAATATGCGAATCCTATGGAATCATTTGTAACCCGATTCACGGAATCAACGGTGAAACACAAACCACCCATCTGGGCTATGCACAATAACAAGCAGCTTTCGGCCCGAAGCGGTCTTGAGCCCCGCTAGAACCGCTTTTTGTTGATTTGACCTCCCGAACCGGAAAAATGACCATCTCAGACTTGCCAAGTGCCGACAAATCAGATCAGAATGCGTGCTATGAAGATGTTTCGGTGGTAGAAATGAAAGTCGCCGCAACATTTGGCCTTGGAGCCACTTCCAACCCACCCAAATGATCCTAAATTCCTTCCAGGGGTCAACTTATGCTAACTCTGCTTGGCAAATCTAGTCGTTACTGTGACGGTGTTTCTCGTCGTAGTTTTCTCACCGTCGGGGGGCTCACTTTTGGAGCCGGCGGTTTTGGACTCTCGAACATCCTCAAAGCGGAGTCTTCTGGCGGCTCCGGTGCAAAGAGTACCACCGGTCTCGGACATAAGGCAGTCATCAATGTCTTCCTGGCAGGTGGCCCGCCTCATCAAGACATGTGGGAAATCAAATCAGATGCCCCCACTGAAATTCGCGGGGAGTTTCGCGCGATACCAACAACTGCCTCAGGTGTAGAGATTTGCGAAGTCTTCCCAAAACTCGCCAGTCTGATGGACAAGTCGGCCGTCATTCGTTCCGTTGTCGGCTGCAACGGCAGACACGAATCCTACAGCTGCATGAGTGGCTGGGATTCGGTCAACATGAAGAACCTTGGTGGCCGGCCAGCCATCGGATCTGCTCTCGCAAAACTCTACGGACCGGTCGATCCCTCTGTACCACCTTACGTTGGACTGGCCGCGAAGACCAAACACATGCCCTGGTCAGACTCTGGCTCAGCAGGCTTTCTCGGCAGCAGCTTCTCGCCCTTCAAGCCAGATGGCCCTGGGATGCAGAATATGAAGCTCAACGATATTTCGCTTGAACGACTGCAAGATCGCCGATCGCTATTATCCGGACTGGATCGCATGCGACGGGATATCGACGCCAGCGGAACCATGGAAGGCATGGATGCTTTCGAGCAAAAAGCCTTCGATGTTCTAACCAGTAGTAAGCTGCTCGATGCTCTCGACCTGTCCAAAGAAGATCCGAAAATCGTAGCGCGCTATGGTGACGGTAAACCTTACAAGTACCAGTACGATGGCGCGCCGACCTGCAACGACCACTTGCTAATCGCTCGGCGGCTGGTCGAAGCCGGAGCACGCTGCGTCAGCCTGAGCTTTGGACGCTGGGACAGTCACGGACAGAATTTCGACTTGGTCCGCGATCATGGTTCGAAACTCGACCAATGCTTGAGTGCGCTCATCGAAGATCTCGACCAACGTGGGATCCTGGATGACGTGACGATCGTAACGTGGGGTGAATTTGGACGAACTCCCAAAATCAACAACAACGCGGGCCGAGACCACTGGACCAAAGTCAGCTGTGCTCATATCGCAGGCGGCGGCATCCGCGGCGGACAAGCCATCGGAGCCACCAACCGCTTGGGCGAGTATGCCACAGAGCGACCTGTGCATATGCAAGAAATTATCTCCACGATCTACCATCAACTTGGTATTAACACCGCGACCACCACTATCCAAGACCCAACCGGTCGCCCGCAGTACTTGGTCGATCACGACCCCATCGCCGAATTGATTTAGGAGCGGATTCATGGCCAAACCGCTTCAATTCTCCATAGCGGAAGTCGTCAAGACTTTCGTCATCAATCTGCTTGCTTTTGCTCTCCGTGGTCACAGGCTAGAAGCCCATGCCACGATTGCTTTGCTATTGCTCGTCGGCACTTGCCCCGCCACGGAGCCCAACTCGGCTAGACTCCGTTTCGAACGCTCTGCGAGTACTGGCTCTTCAGACGCTATCCACCTCCGCGGTGTCGACGCTCGCTGGCAACTCCAAGTGAGCCAATTGCTGCTAGTGGAAAACGCTTCGATCGACGGAGCGATTCCCGACAATGCCACTAAATCGGACAGCCAAGACGTCACTCGAGCTGTAACATTCGAAATCAAACCTGCCATCGCTGAAGTGGACGCAGCTGGTTATCTCCGACCACTAACGAACGGCCAGGCTTCGATCCAAGCCACTGATTCCTCGGGCAACATAGCCCAGATCGCGCTCAAAGTAACCGGTCTCGATGCCACGCAGCCCGTCAACTTTGCCAATCAAGTCGTTCCCATCTTTACCAAAATGGGCTGCAATGGCGGCGGCTGTCATGGCAAAGCAGCCGGACAAGCGGGATTCAAACTGTCATTGCTTGGCTTTGAACCGAAAGAAGACTACGAACACTTGGTGCGCGAGTCACGCGGCAGAAGATTGTTCCCAGCAGTACCAGACAAGAGCCTCCTACTGCAAAAAGCCATCAATGCTTCGCCTCACGGCGGCGGCCAACGAATGGACGCCGACACGCACGAATACCGGCTCCTAAAACGCTGGATTGCATCCGGGATGCCCTACGGCTCGGAACAAGATCCAGTGCTGACCGAGATTGAAATGCTTCCCAACCACCGCCGCCTGCAACGAGAATCCACCCAACAACTGGCTGTCGTCGCACGCTACAGTGACGGGTCGGTCGAAGACATCACTCACACGGTGCAGTATGAATCCAACAATAAAGATCTGGCGGACGTCGACGAACATGGTCTCGTATCGCTGAAAAATCAATCTGGCGTCGTTTCCGTGATGGCTCGATTCCAAGGCCAAGTCGCTGTCTTCCAAGCCAGCATTCCATTGGGCGAGGACATCTCCGAGGCAGCTTGGCCGCCAACACGCAACTTGGTCGATGAGTTGGTCTTCGCGAAGCTCAAGTCGCTTGGGATTCCACCGAGTTCAGAATGCGATGATGCCACGTTTATCCGCCGTGTCACTTTAGACTTGGCCGGTCGCCTCCCACAAATTGAGGAAACCCGAGCCTTTCTGGCTGATCAAAGCGCCGACAAGCACGAAAAGCTGGTCGAAAGGCTGCTCGAAAGCTCCGATCACGCTGAGTTCTTCGCTCGCAAGTGGGTCACGATTCTTCGTAATCGCCGATCCAACGCTGGCTATCAATTTGGCAATTTTGCCTTCCATGATTGGCTACGGTCCAGCTTCCATCAGAACAAACCCTACGATGAACTCGTTCGGGAGCTGCTGACCGCCACGGGCTCAGTCGAATCCAACCCGCCCGTAGCTTGGTTCCGTGAAGTCAACAACACGGAGTCTCGGGTCGAAGACGCCGCTCAGCTCTTTCTTGGACAACGCATGCAGTGTGCCCGTTGCCACCACCATCCCTTTGAAAAGTGGAGTCAGCGCGACTACTTCCAAATGGCCGCCTTCTTTTCCAAAGTACAGAAGAAGAACGGGGACACACCTGAAGAGCCGATCTTCGTTTCACGTTTCGGTGGAGCTAGCGCTAGGCATCCCAAAACGGGCGAAAACCTGAAACCTGCTGGTCTCGATGCAGCACCTCTCGATCTCAACCAAGAGGCCGATCCACGCGAATCCCTCGTTGACTGGATGGTTGCTCCAGAGAATCCCTTCTTTGCTCGCTCACTCGTCAACCGTTACTGGAAGCACTTCTTTGCCACAGGAATGGTCGAACCTGAAGATGACATGCGAGTCACCAATCCGCCCTCGAATGTCGAGCTCTTGGATAGATTGTCTCAGCATTTTGTGCAGAACGACTATAACATCCGCAAGCTATTGCATCTGATATGCACTTCGTCGACTTATCGCCTTAGCGCAACCGCCAACGAATACAACTTACGAGACAACAACAGCTACTCACGGTTCTATCCCAAGCGACTTCAATCCGAAGTTTTGCTGGATGCTGTCGATCAAGTAGCGATGACGCAGACTGCCTTCGCCGGATTACCCAGCAACACGCGGGCCGTCAGCCTTCCGGACACAAGCTACAAATCCTACTTCATGGATGTTTTTGGTTCACCGGACTCCGCGACTGCCTGTGAATGTGAGCGCTCCAACGAAGCAACGTTGGCGCAGAGTCTTCACTTGTTGAATTCGAAGGAAGTACAGCAAAAACTTGCGCAAGACACAGGCCGCGCCGCTTCCTTGGCGGCAAGCTCTGGTGATCCCAAGACGCTGATCGAGGAACTCTATCTCACCGCTCTGAGCCGCGAGCCAGATGCCGAAGAGTTGCAAGTCGCTATTCAGTACTTGTCGAAAGCTCTGCCAGAAGGTGCCGACCCAGCCAAGTTCCGCCGCGCCGCTTTTGAAGACTTGGTTTGGGCCTTGCTCAACACCAAGGAATTCTTGTTCAATCATTAACCGTTTGCGCTTGGAACTTCAGCCGCAGACCGTTCGTTCCGGTTCTACAACAACCAAGCAGAAGCCCAACAGAATGCGCCAGTTATCGCGAGTGCATGCCGTTTTTGCTCGCCAATTCAACTCGCGGCCGAACGCCTTCCCCAAAACCGCAGCTGATGCTGAAACAGCTGAAAGACGGTGCCGCTTGGAGAAAACCTGAACTAGAATAGAGCCTCCTGCCTTCCTTCCCTTCCCTTCCGGTAACCTCACTGTGTTGAGATCCACCTGCACTGTTGGATTGCTTCTTGCTTTCTCATGTATCGCGTCAGCCGAATTTCCGACTGCGGAGCTACGCACTCTCTCGGCTACATGCGTTCAGATTGGAAGCAAAACTACTTTCCAACCTCGCGGGCAAAACCTCACCGAACTTCAAAAGCTGGTATTCTCTTCGGAGAAGATCACCGCGACGCAACAGCTCGCTGCCCCTGAGCTGTTGCAAACCGTGGGTGTGAGAAAAGGTGTTTTTGATCTAAGCGTTGCGACTGACGCGAAACCAGGAATTGCCCAAGTTCGAACACTTGGCCGCTTCGGCGTTTCCAACCCGCGGCCGCTGCTGCTAACTACTCAACCGGTCGTAGCTGTCGCTGGCGATCACAGCAATCAAGTGCTCGCGCAGGAGGCAGAACCTGGTCACATCTACTCTCAAGTTTTCCAACCGCACCAACGTACCTACTTCCAAGTCAAAGTCGCACAAGGGCAATGGTTGCGAGCAACAGCCTATGCGCGACAATTCGACTCACGAGCCATCCCCAGTATCACACTCCGCCGCGAAGATGGCACTGAGATTTCTCGCTCGCATGCCAAAGGATTCTGGCCAGCTGAACTCCAACATCAAGTTAACGAAGACACCACGCTATTTCTCGAGCTACACGACTTCCTCTTCCTCGGAGGCGAAGAGTACGCCTTTGCGTTGGAAGTCCAGCGCTCCGACCAAGAGATCAGCATGGAATCAGCCGACGCGGGCACCGAGCTGGATCGCTTGCTGCGTCCCAGTTTGGATTTTCCGCATTCGGATACACGTTTCCATAAGCTCACAAGCCTAGCTGACCCTCGAAAAGCACAATCGATTGCACCAAGTAGTCCAAACAGCGGCGACCGCTTGACACTGCCGTTCTTGATTCGAGGCGACTTCGCATCGGGAGCAGTGCATTACGACTTCGATGCCAAGAAAGGACAGGTCGTTTCTTTTGAAGTCAGCTCTTCTGCACTACAGCAGCAGACCGATCCTCAGATGGTCATCTACTCGCTTCAAGGCGAAGGAGCAGAGCTGCAGACACAGCAGCTGAGCCAACAAGATGACCAAAGCAATCTCGGCGGCCCAGAAATGCTGCTTCGCAGACTCGACCCTCTGATCCGCTGGACAGCACCCGCTGACGGCAAATTCCGAATCAAACTACTAAATCTACAATCTGGCAAGCAACCTATCGGGTCCCAAGGGTTCTTGCTAGAAGCCGGCCTCCAACAACCCAGTTTTCGACTTCTCGCAACACCCGTTTACCCGAACAACAATCGTGCCGCAGTCAAGCCTTTCGGATGCAACATCATGGCCGGTGGAACCGAAGCCATTCGTATTCTGGTTGATCGCCGAAACGGATTCAACGGCGCCATTGAATTGAACTTAGAAGGATTGCCGGCCACACTTCATTGCCCACCCGTTGTGATGTCTCCTGGCGTAACCGAAGAAGCCCTTGTTATCACCGCCGACGAGAGTGCAGCTGCCTGGCATGGCCCAGTACACATCGTTGGACGTGCGAACTTCGCCAACAAAGCCATTGAGTCGCGAGCCAAGATTAGTACCGTTTGCTTGACTGCTTCTTCCACTCGCAACCGTATCCAGTCAAGATTGACGAATCAGTTGCATCTGAGCATTAACGAAAGCGACAAGGCACCAGTGTTTGCTCAACTCGGCGATGGTAATGTCTTGGAGGTCCGTCAAGGCACAAAGCTGGAGATACCTGTCAAGCTAACTCGTCGTGCTGGAGGCAACGTGGAGTGTATTCTGCGCCCACAAAATCTCCCGCCAAAGGTCAAACTTGGAGAAGTAAAAATCGCCAAAGACAAAGCCGATGGAAAAGCCACAATCGAAGTCGCTGGCGATGCTCCATTGGGCGAAGCTACGTTGTGGATGCTCGGCGAACTCAAAGTGGCTTGGCGGGCCAACCCCCAGACTCAGACCCGAGCTGAGCAGTATCTTAAGCAACTCAACCAGGCAGCGGCCAAGGCTGGAATCTCGCCCGATGAGAAAATGAAGCTTGACGCCGCAGTTCAAAAACAAACCCAAATCGTTGAAACCGTTAAAAAGCAAACAGCCGCGCAAAACATCACCGCTTGGGTACCCTCCACGTCGGTTCGAATACGAATCTTGCCGCCAGAGAAAAAAGACAGCAAGTAGACTTCTACATCGAAAATAC
Organism: Aureliella sp.; assembly: GCA_963691875.1. Taxonomy (GTDB): domain Bacteria; phylum Planctomycetota; class Planctomycetia; order Pirellulales; family Pirellulaceae; genus Aureliella. Next base: position 4,104,996 of record OY829846.1, on the reverse strand, counting down.
TCTCCTCGCTTTGGACTTTGTCATGGTTTTTCCATCCCGAGTACTCTTTGTTGCTTTGCTCGTATCACTGCCCTTTGCCGCAGTGCAGGCCGACGACTCCGTGGACTTTGGTAGGGACATTGCGCCAGTATTTTCTAAGAACTGTATCGCTTGCCATAACGCCAAGAAGGCCGAAGGCGGGCTCGACCTAGAATCGCACGCAGCCTTGATGAAAGGCGGCGACAGCGGCGACTCCATCGTCGCAGGTGATCTCGCGGCAAGCTACTTGCTCGATCGTGTGAAAGACCCGGACGACCCGATGCCGCCGGAGGAAAACGATGTCGGTGCGAAGCTACTCTCGCCAGCACAAATACAGACGCTTGCGAAGTGGATTCTTGCCGGTGCCAAGCCGGGAACCATGCGCGTTTCAAACAAGTTGAATTTCCAACCATTACCTGCCAACCTTCGCCCCATCTATGCTTTGGCCGCTTCTCAAGATGGGCAGCATATGGCCTTTGGTCGTGGCACGGATGTTTTGATCCAGTCTTCAGACCCAAGCATCGCGCCCAGCAGAATTGACAACGCAGGTTCCGCAGCACATCTGGACATCGTGCAGTCCATTGCATTTAGCTCGGACAGCAATCGAATGGCCACTGGTGGCTACCGCAACGTCAAAATTTGGAGACGCAGTAATGAACCTCAAAAGCTGCTTAGCGGATTACAAGCAAAGAAGCTCTCGCGCCGTCCGGTTTCCCCTGATGGAACACACCTTGCCTATGCAGACAAAACCGGCTCGTTGGAGATCGTCAATCTTGCAACGGGTCAATCTTCGCGATTCCTGAAAGCTCACACCACCCCCGTCGCATCAACCCTGTGGCTCAACCCAACAAGATTACTCTCTGTGGATCAGTCTGGCGATTGGAAACTGGCCGAGAAAACACCGGACAGATTTCAGATTCGAGAAGTCGCACAAGACAGTCCGTTTCCAACAAGCTCCCTTCAACTCGCAACTGACCGCATCTTTGGAATTACGCAGGATGGCAAGCTCTTTCGATGCCATGTCTCCGACGGCAAGCTCTCAGAGCTCAAAGTCTGGGATCAGCAAAATTCTCTCACTGCGATGCATTGCCCAGACTCGAGTGGAAATCAACTGGTTTTGGGAACGTCTTCCGGTTCCGTTCGGCTCATTGCTGTTTCAGGCGACGAGCTTTCAGTCCAAAAACAATTCGAGACGGGAGCCCCGGTTCAGTCCCTTTCCTTCGTGCCAGCAAACAACCGAGTCTTGGTAGCAAGCCAAGGCAAGCCGGCACAGATTTGGGACAGCTCGACAGGCAAAACCATCGCGACTCTGGATTCAGACTATAAGCGCAACCAACAGCTTCGGTTTGCCAGTCGCAACGTCAAACGCCAACAAGCCACCGTCGAACGCTTCAACAAACGCTTACCAGATCTAAAGAAAGCATCCGAGAAAGAGCAAGCCGCACTCAAGAAGGTACAGGAAACGCGTGACAAGGCACAAACGAAACTCGATACCGAGGACAAAGCCGTCAAAGCAGCCAAGGTTGAAGTTCAGAATGCCGAGAAAGCCGTAGCTGTCGCTCAGGCTGCTGTTGCAGCAGCACAAAAACAGCTGGAAACCGCCAACAAGGGACTCGAAGACAAAAAGAAAGCCGTCACCGCTGCAGATGGAAAACGCCAAGTCGCCCAAGCCGATCTCGCCGAACGGGATCAAGCACTGGCCGCCGCCAAGGACAGTGCCGATCGGGCTGCAGCCAAAATCCCTGAGCTAGAACAACTTATCACACGCGAGCAAGAACTGCAGAAGCAACTTGAGCAAAGCTTACAAAATGTCGAGACCACGGCGATTCCAAAGGAAATCCTTGCCGCCGAAGTTTCGCCCGATGGATCACAGGCGGTGTTAGCTGGCGGTGACAAGCAACTCCGCATTTATTCTCTGAGCAATGGTTCACCCGAGCTGAATCTCGCGACGAGCGACACTTTGATGCATCTCTTGCCCTTGAATCACACTGGGCTGCAGGGCATTACTACGTCAGGGCAATTGCTTTCCTTGCCGCTAAAACCGAGTTGGCTGTTGGAGCACAACTTGGGCAATCCAGAACAGTCGCCCTTCAGCGATCGCATCACGGCTCTAGACTTCAGTCCCGATGGAAAGATGCTCGCTGTTGGCAGCGGCCCACCCAGTCGCTTTGGTGATGTGCACCTTGTTTCCGTCGAATCAGGTCAAGTTGTAAAGAACTTGGGTGAAGTGCACAGCGATACGGTCTTGAGCTTGAAATTCTCGCCCGATGGTCGTCAGCTGGCGAGCGCTGGGGCGGACAAACTATGCAAGACACTCAATGTCGTCTCAGGGGAAGCTCTGAGATCTTTTGAAGGCCATACTCACCACATTCTGGGCCTTGCCTGGCAAGATGACGGGCAGGTGCTCGTTACGGCCAGCGCGGATGCCAGCATTAAAGTCTGGCGAGCCGAATCGGGCGAACAGATCCGAACCATCGGAGGTTTTCGCAAGGAAGTCACGGCGGTACAGTTCGTTGGCTTGACCCATCACTTTGTCATGTCCGACGCTGCTGGCTCGATCCGCCTCTATAACGCTGATGACGGAAAGCAACTTCGGGTCTTCTCAGGTGCAAAGGATGCAGTTTTTGGCGTGACCGTCTCTGGCGACGAAACCAAAGTTTCCGCTGGGGGCCAACTCGGCCAAATCTGGACGTGGCAACTCAACGATGCCAAACTGCTCAGCACTCAATCACAAGCTCAGTAATGCTGCCCTCAACAAATACAAGCACGCCGCCCAAATCCGTGAGTCCTGTTGGCTCACTAACATCAGCTGATCTCGATTCCTCGATCAACACCTAGTAGCAGGCATCGGCTTACTTTGGCCAAATCGCGTTAATACTGGCATTCTCAATGCGTCGTACGCGAATGTACAAAACTCCAACTCTTTTGAAAAACTTTCCAAGTTTTCTTTTTACAGCCTGTAAGGCAACGCTTCTTCTATCGTCTTTCTTTGTGTAATCGCTATTGCCCTCCAGCAGAGTGTTTTGCTAGCAATAGAAATCAGACGCGAACGAGGGGCGAATTGCTAGCCTGGCAATATTTTTGAGACTTTCTTGGTGCATCTCCAAACGAGAGACCAAAGGTGTCTTAGTGATAACGCCTAATGGTCTAGCAGTTGAGAGTCAGCTGTTTTGAACCTAGTTTTCATTGGCTGAAGCCGCAGAAGGACGAACCCAGTAGTTATCAAGGTTGGCTCAAATGCCCACTAGAAAACTTGCCTTCCGCCTTCAAACTTCAAGACTTGGTGCAGCACTACTTTCAACGCGGATCGAAAACGCAAACGGACTGCTCCAACGCATCTCGCTGCAAACTGATCCAACTAACCCTGCCATTGCTAGCAACACATGAGCTATTTGGCTTAGCGATTTGGGAAAAGCTGTGGCGTTTTCGAACTCAAGACATCCATTTTTCGTTAGGGAAAAGAAAAGCTGTTCGGTTCGCATTTTAATCGTGACTGGCACGCTGGTTGCGATCGGATTGAGTCCAGGACTCATTGAACTTTTCTAATGCAAATGGAGTCTTTTACCAAGAAGGGTCTTTTTGAAGCGCTATAGTTTAGCAGAAGAAAGAGCCGCAACACTCAAGGAGGTCCAAGATGTTAGTGCTAAGTAGAAGAGAAGGCGAGAAGCTGGTTATCGGTGACAACGTAACTTTGGTTGTCTCGAAGATCTCGGGCAATCGAGTCACCGTTGGAATTGAGGCGCCCGCCGACGTGAAGATTTTCCGTGGCGAACTTGCTCGTAAAGAGGAAGAAGAACCGAAGCCCCGAGTCGTGCCTTTGCGTCGCGCTGCAACGGTGACCATCGATCTGGACGACCTACTGTCCGGCGATGCCGAAGCGGAAGCAGAGCTTGAGAAGCACGCGGTTTAGATTGCATGCAGACGTACCGCTCGTATTGGACATGGCAGCGAGTCCGGAGCAATGCTCCCCTCGTAGGCAGCGAACGAGCGGAGCGCTGTCACGGTTCCGGAGCAAGAGCAGACTCTTATGCCACGCCGGACGTTGCTGGGCGCAAAGTCTTGACGACTTCGGCTAGGCTTCGTCCTAAATCCGGCTTCAGACCAAGCTCAACTACCAAGCAACCTCGCGACGATGTTTCGGGCTTTTTTTTCGCAAGTAGTGCCTTCGACGATCGTACGCCCTCCGCGAAAAATGGTGAGCTGGTGTTCCGGCAACGCAAGTTTGACGAAGTAGGCGTTCTGCTTCACCTCACCCTGTTCTGCGACTTTGCGAGCGATAGAATCAAGACTCTCTCCGGCGGCCTGGGGACTCTCGAGCTGCACCGCGTTCTTGCCGCAAAGGATCGAGACTGTGGTGCGGATCTCGCCATCGAGAAACGGATAATCGCCGCGAACACAACACGGACAGTTTTCGCTTCGCCGCAGATCGACAATGCGGCAATCGTTATTCCAAGTATCGAGTACGATCAAACCTGGACACAAGCTCTGCTCATTGCCGGATAGCACTTTGAGCGCCTCCCCTGCCTGCCAGCTGGCGATGATACCTATCGCGGATCCGAGCACTCCCGCACTATCGCAAGTCTCAATGCCATCGCGGGGCGGCAAGTCTGGAACCAAACAGCGGAAGCAGGCACTCTTTCCAGGAACGATACTGAGAATCTGACCGCTAGCGCCAAGACATCCAGCGTGTATCCAAGGTTTCTTTTCTCGTACACAGAAGTCGTTGACGAGAAACCGCGTTTCGAAGTTGTCCGTGCCGTCAAGAATGAGATCGCAGTCACCGGCGAGCTCAACGATGCTGCGGTAGTCCACGTCCTCGACACGAGCTTCTATTTCAACTGCCGAATTGATTCTGGCAAGCTTTTGCTGGGCTGCCACAGCTTTCGGCCTCGCCTCTGCTGCATCCTCTTCGTCAAACAGCGTCTGACGTTGAAGATTGGAAAGCTCAACCCAATCCCGATCGACGAGACGCACGAAACCAACTCCAGCCCGGGCTAAGCGTTCGGCAATCATCGATCCGAGTGCACCACAGCCGATGACGACTGCCCGACTCTGGCTGATCCTCTTCTGCCCGTCCTCGCCGATGGGCCCAAAGCGTTCTTGGCGTGAGTATCGAGAGGATGGATCAGACATGGAAAAGAAACATTTCGGACAGAATTACTTAGCTAGCAATCACATTCTACATTGCAGCCGCTTAACGGAGTTTTGTAACCTCTGCAAGTCCATCAGTCGAGCGCGTAAAGACCCATTTGTTTGCGCCTTGTGCTTGTAATAAAGCATTTGAATTTGAAACCGCCGATCGTAACCACGCGTCGGGGAAAACGCCCTCTCCGCTCGCGTTACTCACGACTCTGCTAACGGAGAGTCAGATTGATCACATCATGCGAACCAGCATCATTGTTCCGATTTACAACGAAGTTGAAAACCTGCCTTTGCTTGTCGAGCAAGTCGGACGGGTAATGGACCAGCTCGAAGGCGAATCGGAGTTACTCCTGATCAATGATGGCTCCAAAGATGGTTCGAAGGAGTTGATGAACGAACTTGCCTCGAAAGACACGCGAATTGTCGTCGTTCATTTTCGAAAAAACTACGGTCAAACCGCCGCTATGCAAGCCGGTCTCGAGCAAGCTCGCGGAGAATACCTTGTCACCCTGGACGGCGATCTGCAGAACGAGCCAAGGGACATTCCTCGCATGCTCGCGAAGCTCGACGAAGGCTACGACTTAGTTCACGGCTGGCGAAAGAACCGCAAAGATACTTTGGTCACTCGGAAAATCCCGAGCAAAATCGCTAACTGGCTCATTTCGAAGGTCACACGATTTCCTATCCACGACCTGGGTTGCACGCTTAAAGCTATGCGTCGTGAAATCGCGGAGGAGCTTGAACTTTACGGAGAGATGCACCGCTTCATTCCAATTCTAGCGCACTGGCGGGGAGCGCAATGCTTCGAGATGGTAACGACACATCATCCGCGTCGGTTTGGACAAACCAAGTACGGCTTGTCGCGGACTTTACGAGTTGTGCTCGACTTGCTAACCGTCAAATACATGCTGGACTACTACAGCAGCCCGATGAAACTCTTCGGTCGTCTCGCGTTTGGATTCCTGGCAGTTGGTGCCACGATGCTGTTTGCGACGGTTGGGATGAAGTTGGCTTACAACTTTGATATGACGGGTAATCCATTGCTGATTCTTGGAACGCTGATGAGTATCGTCAGCGTGCAGATGTTCAGCACGGGATTGCTGGGCGAAGCCAACACGCGACTCTACTATCGCCGCAATGAACGTCGTCCGTTTGCTATTCGTGAAGTCCACCGATCTGGACCAACTGAAGATGCCGCACCAGAATTGACCGTGCATCGCGCAGCTTGAGAATACAAGTATGAAGTGCAAACTATCGAATGAGTCCTAATATCCAGCACACGTTTGTTGACCGTTTGGCCATCTTCTGCCAGCACCTGACAGTGGACCTGCTTTGGTTCCGCTTACGCTTCGACTTGCACCGGGTACTCGCGTGTGCGAATGACGAAGCAAGCCGTTGCAAGGAGCGTCGCACTGTAGCCAATCAAAATCATGATGGTCAACCACGGTGCCTCTGTTCCAAAGATCAGTGCCGTGTATTCGTTATCTTCCCAGCCTTCTCTGAATGATGTCCAGTTCGACATAAGCGTTCGGAGTCGGAAGCTAACCGACGCCTGGTTGATTGTCGCCGGAATGAATGAAACGAGTCCTTCCAGGGCAAGTGAGTAGATCACCGCGACAATAGAAGCCCTTTTGTAGAACACAGCCCCAATCAGCAAATATAGTGCTGCATAGCTCATTGCAGCTAACACTGAGATCACAGCGAGGGCAAATGTCAATTCAAATGGGTCCTCCACCCCGCTCAATATCCCAATAAATATCGAACTGCCTACGGCAAAGGACGCAGTCCAAAGGAAGGCTACTAGGTACTTTCCAATGGCTACAGCTACACGTCCATGCGGTCGCATTACAAGGTGGATCCAGGTTTGCGCCTCGAGTTCGGCCCCGACCGCAGGAGTAACCCAGACCAGCAGCCCCAGCATGCATGCAATCTGTGGCACCATGACGTAGCTGGTGATCACCATTCCTCGGTCAGGGATCCCACCACGCGTTTCAATCGTCTCATTCCCAAACTCGTCCTGGATAGTGCTGGTCACTGCAATGGAATCGGATCGGAGTCTGAGAGCACCAACCATCAAAACTGGGAAAAGGCATAGCGCTAGCCAAATCATCACCCGCGCTGGGTTAAGGGTTCTCTGGAACTCGAATCGCAACACGTGAGAAATAGCTTGTATCATCTGTCACATCTGGTCAGCAGAAAGGGCTCGTTATTACCGAAAAACTGGAGACGTGTATTATTGGACCGCCAAGTCACCTCGATGCACCCTAAGCAGTAAATCGAATGCGGCTTCCAATCCACCCTCCTCTGATTCCACTGCATCGATATGAATTTCTGGATGATTGGCTAACTCAATGATTCGAGTTTGGAACGCTGTCTTATCGCTCACCTGCACTCGCAATTCGTCACCTGAGCCCGAGATATCTATACCTCGGACCCACATCTCTTCCGCAAGCGATTGGGCAAGTTGACGAAGTCCCGTTCCACCGAGCACTATCTCAACCGGAAATCCGTAAAGCATCGAACGCACTTCGGATGCATCACCACTGGCCAATAGACGGCCTCCGTGGATGAGTAAGAATGACGTCGTAATAGCTTCAACTTCATGCAAAATATGGCTAGCCAGGATGAGGCTTCTGCCTTTCTCGACCCACTCTTTCAAAAAAGCGGTGAGCTCGTGACGCCCTATTGGATCCAAGCCGTTAAAAGGCTCATCCAAAATCAACAGATCTGGATCGTGAGCTGTGGCTTGAGCTAACTTTGTCCGTTGACGCATACCGAGCGAATAACTCCCGATCGGCCTACGCATATTGGCTTCCATTCCGACCCGAATAAGACTTTGAATCGCTCTTTCGCGTGCTTCTGCTGCGGAAAATCCATGCAAGCCAGTTAGATACTCGACCCACTGGAGCGCCGTGACTTTGGGATAGAGAATATCACTTGCTGGACAGAGACCGATCCTCTTAAGTACATCACGATCACGAAACGGATTCTTACCAAAGACAGAAACGCTTCCAAGAGAGGAAGCCAGCACACCGGTAATCAAGTTGATGAACGTTGTCTTGCCGGAACCATTAGGTCCGACCAGCCCGTAGGCTCCGGGCGGTAAGTGAAGATTGATATCGCCGACGCCAATTACAGTGCCGTAGAAGCGCGAAACTTGGCTCAATTTCAAGATTATATTTTCGGAATCCATTAGGCACGCAACCTCGACACGACTTGGCGACGAACAAACCAGAAACTGACAAGCGTCGCCAGAAACAGTACGGTCATGAAATGCCAGATTGGCCGATCTTCCGGGTAGAGCCCGAATACATACTGCTGAACACGACCCAGAACGTGGAACGGTGAAATAATCTCCCACTCTGTATAGAACAGAGCATCGGAAATATCATCCTCACTCATCCCACGTCCACCTCGTATTCTTCTGCGACGACCGCCACCTCCGAACTGCCGCTGCATTTCAGCGACGTACATAACCCAGTAAGAGACCCAACCAACAACCCAGAAGGAGAACCAGCTAAACACTGCATAACGAGTTTCGCTCGTCAGAGCAGAGCAAGCGAGAGCCACGGAGGAAACCGGAATCATCAGCACTGCCGATGCCAGAACGATTCTCAGCGGTAGATCCCAGGTGTCGAAAATCACCTTCCAATCTGGTGACAAGGCGAGCCCCACTGTAAACAGAATCAATGCTGGTAGTGTGATAATCATCGCCATGAATGCCCACACTACAAAAGCTTTACCCAAGACATAGCTAGACGGAGTAAGTGGTCTAGAAAAGTACAACAAGTAGCCGCGATTTCGCAAATCAGCTGAGATAAGCCGCGTCGACACTATGGCCACCACCAACAACATGAGTACCGCTTGCGGGTAGCGGAAGAAAATGAGGATCAGCGATGACCACACCTCGTGTCGAGCGGACTCCGGATCAAGTATCACCTTCTGAGCCAACTCGGGCGAAGTTCCCGCAGCGATCACAACAGCCTGCATGAAGCTGCGCCATTGCGGGTTCACGATGGACTGCTCGAAGAAAAAAAAGAACAAACCTACGATGATCGCTGGCACCCAAGAGAGCACCAATGTGCGACTGAGCCAGGTCGAGCGAAAGGCGAGTTGGACACCTGTCGTCGCAATGATCCACCAGCGGTTTCGGTCAGAGGATTTCTCGCCCTCCCACCCGCGGTAGCCTACGTCATGCAGTGGCACGTTCTGCCTCCTGAACCGTGTTGAAGAACAGTTCTTCCAGCGAATTCTTCGCCGGCGTCAACTGCTGAATGAAAACGTTGGCCGCTGAAGCGGCTTGCCAAATCTGTCTTGTACTATCGCCTGACGCGTTGCTGACCCAGACACTCCCTTTCTCACGCAATTCTGCTTCGACGTTCGTTGCCCGTAGGCTACCTAAGAAATTCGTTGCATCTGGATACTTATCTTCGACTGTAGCCGGCGTTCGCGCCTCGACCCACACAAAGACACCACTTGTCGAAGGACGGCTCAAATTCTCAAGGGTATCCTTGAGCCTGATCTCGCCCTTGGACATGATCACAATGTGCTCGCAAACCGTACGGACATCGTGCAGAATATGCGTACAGATCAAAACGGACTTGCCATGCTGGGTTGCTAGGTTGTTGATCTTGCGGAGCATTGACGTGCGCTGTTCAGGATCTAAGCCCGATGTTGGTTCGTCGAGAATCAGCAGCTCAGGATCATGCACAATCGCCTGCGCGAACTTGAGTTTTTGGCGCATCCCCGTCGAGTATGTTTCAACATTGCGATAACGCTCTTGGCCGATATCAGCAAAATCCATCACTTCATGGCTTCTGCGCAAAGCCTCTGCTCCCGGTAACCCGGAAAGCTTGGCCATGTAAGTCACACACTCAATGCCACTTAGGCCTGCAATAAAGGAATCGTCCTCAGGCAAATAGCCAACTACGTCGCGAATCTTGCGAAGCTCGTGCGGCAACTGATAGCCCATCACGCGCACCGACCCAGCCTGTATTTTCAACAGCCCTAACACGGATTTGATCATGGTGCTCTTGCCGCAGCCGTTCGGTCCAAGAAGCCCACTCACGCCGGGCTCAATGTCCAGAGTGATATTATTCAATGCCATTCGAGAGCCGTAGCGCTTGGTAAGCCCTTCAAGCTGGATGATTTTCTTGGCGGTCACGTTGTATTTTCAGTTTGGTTACGGTCAGGCTTTGCAAGGTAATGCCTATGTTGAGCTATCTTACTGGCAAAGTGCCTATTTTCCTGAAATGGGGACAATGATTGTCCGCAGCCTGCCGAGCTGTCGTTGACGATACTCGGCAGGCTACGGACAATCTGTTTTCGGCGTGTTTTTTTCCGCTGAGTGGAAGTGGTTCCTTTCGACTGCGAAGACGTTTCTTCGCCTGAGAACAATCGATCTTTGATTTGAATTCCTAATTATGAATATCTTAGCGACGCAGGATCCTGACATTTGGTCCGCGATGGAAGCTGAGTCTACTCGGCAGCAAGACGGACTGGAACTGATCGCCAGCGAAAACTACACCTCGCCAGCGGTCATGCAGGCCGTGGGAAGTGTGCTGACGAACAAGTACGCCGAAGGTTATCCGGGACGACGCTACTACGGCGGCTGCGAACACGTTGATGTCGTCGAAAGGATCGCCATCGAGCGAGCCTGTGAGTTGTTCGGAGCTGAAGCTGCCAATGTTCAGCCTCATAGCGGCTCTCAGGCGAACACAGCCGTCTACGTCTCCTGCCTGAATCCAGGCGACACCGTTCTCGGGCTCGATCTGGCCCAGGGTGGTCACCTCACCCATGGAATGCGACTGAATATCTCCGGAAAGCTCTATAACTTCGTGGCTTACGGAGTCGACAGCGAGACGCATCGAATTGATTTTGATCAAGTCGCCGCCTTAGCTAGCGAACATAAACCCAAACTGATCGTGGCCGGTGCAAGTGCTTACCCAAGGGAAATCGATCACAGTAAATTCGCGGATATCGCCAACGAGTGCGGAGCCAAGCTGCTCGTCGACATGGCTCATTATGCTGGCTTGGTCGCAGCAGGTGTGCACCACAACCCAGTTCCGGTCGCAGACTATGTGACGACGACGACTCACAAAACTCTGCGTGGGCCACGAGCCGGTTTGGTCCTGTGCAAGAAGGAATACATTAAGTCGATCAATAGCGCTGTTTTCCCCGGTCTGCAAGGCGGACCTTTGATGCACGTTATTGCAGGAAAAGCTGTCTGTTTCGGCGAAGCGCTCCAACCTGCCTTCAAAGAATACGGGCAAGCGGTGATCAATAACGCGAAAGCAATGGCTGAGGAGCTGCAGAGTCAAGGAATGCGTTTGATCAGCGGCGGTACCGACAATCACCTGATGTTGGTCGACGTCACCAGCGTTGGCCTCAGTGGCAAAATCGCAGAGTCGACATTGGATGCCTGCGGGATCACGGTCAACATGAACATGATTCCCTTCGACGAGCGTAAGCCGATGGACCCAAGCGGCATTCGCATCGGAACACCAGCATTGACCACTCGTGGCATGGGCGAATCCGAAATGCGACGCATCGCTGTGTGGATCGCACAAGCATTGCAAGCAAAAGATGCCTCGGCCGAGCTAGAGTCCATCCGTGCCGAGATCGCCGAGTTTGCGGAGTCATTCCCAGTACCTGCGGCCGGCCTGGAAGTCTAAGAACCACTTCCGCCCAAAGCTAGCTAACTGTTTCATTACATTGAGCATCACCATGCCATCCAACAAGATTCTCATCGCCGACGACAATGCAGCCAATCGTGAATTGCTCGAAGCCTACTTAGCGGTTATCGATTGTGATACAGAGTTCGCTGTAGACGGCGAAGATACGCTGGCCAAAGTAAAGAGCTTTAAACCGGACTTGATTTTGTTGGACGTCATGATGCCGAAGCAAAGTGGCTTCGAGGTTTGCGAGCAAATCAAGGGCGATCCAGAATCGAAGAAGATCATGATCCTCATGGTCACTGCCCTAAATGAGCTCGGTGACATTGAACGCGCGGTCCGTGCTGGCACAGACGACTTTCTGTCGAAGCCTATCAATAAGCCGGAGTTACTAAAACGGGTCGAGAATATGTTGCGTTTGAAAGACACCACCGACGAACTCGAACGTCTTCGTCAGTACATCCGCAGCATGGATGAACAACCTAATCAAGGCTAGCAACTACCAACTAATTGATAGCTTCACGCTGCGCCATTGCGCTTGCGACAAAGAACAAGCACGAAGCTCTAAGTAAATGAGTCCAAGCAAGGTCGACCGTCTAAGTTGGTCCCTGGTTGTATATAAGCGCGATAATGATGGTCCTCCGCCTCCGCTGGCAATCGGCCTACGGACTCTACAAGCTGACAACCACTACGCGGAGTGAAACGAAAATCACCCCGACTCTCACCGCAGCCCGAAAAGTCAACCCTGATTAACACTAGGTTAAAATGGGCAGCGGCTGCAGGCAGCGAACCCTCGGATTAAGCCCTCGAACCGGTCCAACCGATCCATTGTTCGTAGCCCGGCTGCTGGACACAGTGCGCCAACTTTCAACTGTGGCATTTCCTAGGCGACCCACCTGGCAATGCTCCCAACCGATTTCCCGCTCGGAAGGGCCTCGATGACGAAGCAGACAAGACGCCTACCTCTAGTGGCAAGCCTCGCCATTATTGGATTGGCAACCCTAGCCGTTCCAGCTGCTCGCGCAGAAGATATTAATTCTCCACGCTACACGACCACGGTGCTAGCGATACAACGCGCTGAACCAGCAGTCGTAAATATTGAAGGCAACAAACCAGCCTCTAACATTGTTGGCTCACCTGGTGAAAAGCAACAAGTCAACGGAATGGGTGCTGGCGTTGTCGTTGATCCGCGTGGATACATTTTAACCAACCAGCATGTTATCCAAGACGTTAGCCGAATCGAAGTCACCATGCATGACGGTCGGCAGTACGTTGGAAGATTGATCGCGCATCACCCAGAAACCGATCTGGCGGTGATTAAGATCGATACTCGCAACTCGCTGACGACCATCGACTTTGGAACTTCTTCCGACCTGATGCGTGGTGAGCCCGTCATCGCGATCGGAAATCCGTTTGGCTACCATGACACCGTCACCGAAGGCATTATCAGTGCTCTGCACCGAGATATCCCTGTCAACGGCGTTCAGGATTATCCCGACTTGATCCAGACAGACGCCAGTATCAACCCTGGCAACTCAGGCGGCCCACTGCTCAATGCCAACGGCAAGATGATTGGAATCAATGCTGCGGTTCGCATCGGAGCTCAAGGTATCGGATTTGCGATTCCTGTTGACAAAGCCATGGAAGTCGCTGCAGACATGATCGCCAAGTATCGTGGACCAGCGAACTCGCGAGAGTTGCAAGTTCAAACCCAATACCGGGATGGCAAGACGTCAATCAAAGTCGTTCGATCGCAAGATGAGAGCGTTCAGCGCGGCGACATTATTCGCACGATCCGCGGTCGTGAAGTCAAAAACCGTATGCAATACGAATTGGCCCTTCTCGGACTCCGCAATGGTGCCCAAGTGCAACTTGGTCTGGAACGCGACGCGGAAGACGTCGAATCGACTTTCGTGCTCGGCACCAGCACCGAGCCTCGCGTCACCTTGGCTTCGACAGGGCCAATTCGGGACAAGGTACTGGCCCGGCTTGGTATACAGCTCGAAGCAACAGATTCCAGCTACGTTCGCCGCGTTGACTCAAGCTACAAAGGTGGACTTCGCATTCGCTCCGTTCGCAAAGGCAGCCCAGCCGACGAAGCACTTATCAAAAAAGGCGATATCTTGGTCGGCCTGATGGAATGGCAAACGCCGAATTGGACTGACTTGGATTGGATCCTTGACTCGGACAAAATGCGAACTGCCTCTGCCCCCAAGTTCCATATCATTCGAGGCAAAGATGTGTTCTGGGGTACCATGGAAATTCGCTAGGAACAAGAGCCGCCAGATTACATTCAGACCAAGAGTTGGATTTAGCTAGCTCTTTCAGACGACGGTAGCCGCAAGGCTACTATCCAGGAGGGATCGGGGGAGAAGCACTCTAGGTGCTTCTCCCCCTTGGCCCATTTATGGCTTCTGCGTTGGGATAAGCACCCTGCTTGCCAGAGCCCCAGTTCTTCCCAGCTCAGCACCCGTCTTCTCCCGCTACTATCGTTAACTTCTCGCAATCCGCGATGAAGGAGGGTAAGTTATAGCTCCGCCTTACGAGCTACCCTTTGGCTTCCAAATCTCCTCGAGCGCCTGCCCGATGCTTCAAGCGATACTAGCACAACGACTACTGGTGCACCTTTCCGCTCTGCTTTCATTTGCTTACTGTCTACTTGGTTCCATCTCAAACGCCCCCGCGCAAGATCGTGTCAGCGAAAACCTTGTGCTGCTCTACGACTTCTACGGTGGAGAGGAAGGTTGGATTCGCGACCGAGGTGGTTTTGGAGTTCCCGTCGATCTGAGAGTTGAGAATCGCGACGCGGTTCGTCGTGAAGACGGAAAGCTTTTCATTCGTGGAAAAGCACAGATAAAGTCAAACAAACCAGCGCATAAGATTAGCGCTGCAATCCAACGCAGCGGCGAAGTCACCATTGAAGCGTGGCTCAAACCCGCGAAGCTCGACCAAGCAGGTCCTGCACGGGTTCTCTCTATTTCGCAAGACTCTACGAATCGAAATCTCACTCTGGGCCAAGATGCTGGCAAATGGGATGTGCGTTTGCGTAGCAGCAAGACAAACTCCAACGGTATCCCATCAACCTCAACCAAAGAGATAGTTGTCTCTGAAAAACTCTCTCACATTGTTTACACTCAGGACCGCCAAGGAGAAACACATGTCTTCGTCGACGGAAAAGAAACGACGCGTGGAAAGGCGCTAGGTAGTCTCTCCAACTGGAACAAATCATATCGCCTCAGCTTGGGTGATGAATTCAACGGCGGTCGTGAATGGCATGGAGAACTCCGACTCGTCGCCATCTACAATCGTGCGCTGAAACCTGCATCGGTAAACAAAAATTACGACGCCGGTCCTGATGTCAAGTCAAAGCCGGTAGAACGCATTACTCAGGCTGGACCAGATCAGTTTGCTCTGAGAGTTGCTCCAATACTTGCTAATCGTTGCTCAGAGTGCCACGATGCGCTCTCAAAAGAAGGCGGCCTCGATCTGACCCACCGTAAACTCGCTTTCGCAGGCGGTAAAAGCGGTCCTGCCATCATTCCCGGCAAAGCGGCCGAAAGCTTGTTGATCCAGTCCATCCAAAACGACGACATGCCCCACGAGCGAGCACCCTTGCTGGCGGAGGAAAAGAAAATCCTAACCGATTGGGTGGACTCAGGAGCCAAGTGGAGCTTGGATTTCGTCGATCCCTTTCTCTTCCTTCATGGTGGCGACTTCCGTCAGCGTTACGTCCAGCGACTCACGGTGGACGAATACATCGCAACGGTCAGCACGACTCTAGGAGTCGATATCGCCCAAGAAG
The DNA here is from genome assembly GCA_963691875.1 of Aureliella sp. Lineage (GTDB taxonomy): Bacteria > Planctomycetota > Planctomycetia > Pirellulales > Pirellulaceae > Aureliella. The sequence continues at coordinate 4,089,360 of OY829846.1, read as the reverse complement.
CTCCTATGGCGCTGCCGAAAGACTTGCGAGCCGATGGCTTCAACAACACTGCCTACAATCTGAATGTGGACCTTAAACACATCGAAGCCTACCGAGAGTTGGCTGAGCAAATTGTCGCCAAGATGGATATGGCTGCCTTCGCTCGTCGCTTCACGAAGAAACGTGAGTTCACCGACAACAATGTCGGCGCCTTCATCGAAAACATGGGAATGTGGGTGCTACGTGGCCCGCTCAGCGAGCAAGAAGTCATCGCCTATCGTGGTATTTCCACAACGCTTGCCAGCAGCAGCGGAAGTTTCGAAGATGCGGCGAGCTTGATCCTGCAAGCCATGTTGCAATCGCCTCGCTTCCTTTATCGCATCGAAAACCAACTCGGCGACGGAAGTGATTGGCCAGTCAACGAATATGAACTGGCATGTCGAGTCAGTTATATCCTGTGGGGTAGCTCGCCGGACAAAGAATTGTTCGAAGCGGCTAAGAATGGATTGCTGTTCGACTCCAAGCAATTGGCCAAGCAAGCAGATCGCATGCTCAAGGACGAACGTGCTAACGAGCGGGCCAAGCAGTTTGTCGCCCAGTGGCTGAATCTGGCATCGCTGTCCAATCTCAATCCGAGTTCCCAGAGATTTCCCGACTGGAATCCTGCTTTAGCAAACGACATGCGTCGAGAAACACTGGCATTCTTCGAACATGTCGCCTTGAAGCAAAATCGACCGTTGTCCGATTTGCTCAATGCCAAAGTCGCTTTCACCACCAGGCGACTCGCGGAACACTATCGCCTGAAATCTGCGTTGGAAAAAATAAAAAACTCCAAGCCAGACCAGCTTGTACGCATCGACTTGCCGCCTAGCTCCGAGCGCGGCGGGCTCTTGACGCAAGGCAGTGTGCTCACCATTGGCGGAGACGAAGCCTCGATGGTCACACGTGGGCTATTCGTGCTCCACGATCTCCTACGTGGCGTCGTAAAAGATCCGCCTCCTTGCGTGGACACTACACCTGTACCTTCCGAGCCTGGATTGACGCAGCGCATGATTGCAACGGATCGGATCATGAACAAGGCTTGCGGCGGCTGCCACGCTCGATTCGAACCACTCGCCTTTGGACTCGAACGGTTTGATGGACTGGGTAGTTTCCATGCAAAGGACGAGTATGGAAACGCCTTGCGTGAAGATGGCGATGTCGTGATACCCGGCTCAGCGACAATACTAGACTACAAGAGTGCCGCCAAGTTGATGGATTTGCTAGCGCAGAACAAGCGCGTCCAGGAGAGCCTAACTTGGAAGCTCACCCAGTTTGCCATGGGTCGACCACTAACAGTTGCAGATGCTCCATATGTCGAAAAGATACATCAAACTGCTCTGTCCGCTGGCGGCAGCTATCGAGACTTGATGAAAGCGATCGTGTTAAGCAATCTGGTACAATTAAGCCAAACGACGAGAGAATAAACAAATACGTGTAGACTATGTGGCTGCCAGTTTTAGATGCGCTCCCTCCTGCGCAGCTGGTTCCGGACACCGAAGCCTGCTTTGGTCGTGAGAGTCGGGCTCTCCGCTACGCGTGGGCCCAGAGAGGGTTCACCTTTCCTCCGAACTCTCACTAGCAAACATCCTACCTAGCCAAATCGAACAGGATCAGGAACTCATGACTGCTATCCACGATCGAAACCCAAAATTGCACCGGCGCACACTTCTCCGCAACGGAATCTCTAGCCTGGGTGCAATCACGGTCGGGCTACCCCTGCTGGAAGAGATGATGCTTTCCAGCGCCTCGGCAGCCACCGTGCAAGTTCCAGTTCGGGCGTTCAACGTATTCTTTGGACTCGGAATTCCGGCACCTTTGCAAGAGGAAGACTACGACGGCGTTCTGGAACCGCTCAAGCCACTCCGTGACAAGCTGCTGATCATGCGCAAAGTCGATCAGGTGCGTTGCGACGAATCCGGAATCAACGCGCACTTTGATGGCTCCGCCGCTGCATTCACTGCGGAGCCACCCGATGGCGAAGCCAAATCAGGCGGCCCGTCAATTGACCAGGTCGTTCGTGATGCTCATCATCCGAAGGGGATGCCTCCAGGCATGGTGCCTACTTTGATCGGAGGTACTTTCTTCCGTCGGAGCCGAATTAGTCGCTACGTTCACAGCTACCGAAGCGATGGAACGGTCGCGGCGACGATGCAAGAGAAGCCGCGCGACTTATTCGAGCGTGTTTTTGGCTCTGTCGCAACAGGAGCCGACGGTGAGGAAGATTTTCTTAAGAAACGACTTCGAAAGAGTGTGCTGGATTCGGTTGTAGAGCAATATAAGCTTATGACTGGTCCAAAATCTCAACTGGGTAAAGCTTCCCGAGCCAAGGTAACGGATCACCTCGATCGAGTCCGCGAGTTCGAGCAGCGTGCTTATCAACTGAGTGCATTGCAAGCAGATGCGCCGCCTCTGCCTCCCGCTTCTAAGGTGTTACACGGCGGCGGCGCAGATCCCGGCGGCGAAGGGATCGACATTACCTTGGATGAATTGACTGGCGAATGGCGATTGATGGCGGACCTCTATGCCTTGGCCATCGAAATGGACCGAGTGCGCTTCGGCTCCATCACCTTCCTGGCCGCCGGTGAGCGCATTCGTTTAACCGGCGATTACGAGTACGAGGGACGCAAGATCTTTACCTTCGATGACCAGCGTCAGTTGAAGAAATCAGGTTCAGGCGGTTGCAGCCATGAATTCTGGCATCGCTTTAAGCCCGACAAAGACAACGATGCGCTTCGGGCTCACGTCCATCTGAAAATGCGCGAAGTGGCTTACCTCCTTGGCCGGTTAAATGAGACCCAAGAAGCCAACGGTCAATCCATCCTGGAAAACTCCATGATTACTGTTTCCACCGAATCGGGCGATGGCCGACACAATGACGTGAAACGCGAGCTCTCCGGCATCTTCCACGCCGTCACCGGTGCGTCCGGTCGATTCAAGACAGGACAGATCGCGGATCTCGACGCCGAAGGGATCGACGTCTACAACACCATGCTCGACGCCATGGGCTGCCCAACTGGTCTCGGCCCAGAAGATCGCGAGAAAACGAGGGTCGATGAGATCCTGGCCTAGTGGCAATTTGCTTGGCGAACTCCAAAGATCATCGCAGGTTATCCAGTCGCGGAGCGACGACAGGTGGAAAGCAGCCCCAGAAAACAACGTGCCGTTATCTCCGGTGTGGCCGACATGCGAACAAATGCGCATCACGATGAACTTTTGAGCCAGATTGCTTGCCGTGGCTCCGCCACTAAGAACGGCTAGTTGCCTTTCAGAATCGCGAAAATGGATTCCGCAACTTCTTGTGGACTCGTTCTTCCCTCCAATGCGACTCCATGATGGACGACTATGGTATCGCGAGCAAGGAGCGGCACTTGCTGAAGTGGAATCGGTGTTAGACATCGTCGCTTACTGCGGCGATGAAATCCCGAGAAGCCGGAACCACCGCTGAATCCATCCAGTTCAACTTTGAAACCGGGGATCGGTAATGGCTCCACTTCATCCGACGCTGATTCTTTTGATTGTCGGATCCAACCCATTTGATAAATACTGGTTTGAGACTCGCGGGCGGACAAATCCACTGGACTTTCAATTAGCGGCTGTGATGGGGAAAAATGACTGAACGAACGAACATCGTCTTGCACCTCAGTAAAGAATTGGCGCGCGGTCGCGTCAATGCGTTTCAGAAACGGTAGCTGAGCCAGCACCGTTGCAGCTTGCAGTTCGGACATTGCGTAAGGGCCACTGCCGGCCCCCGCGGCTAACTTTGCTTTTTGCGCAAGCGCATCTGACCGAGTCAGCAGTGCACCGCCTCGGCCAGCTGACAAAACTTTGCCGCCACCAAAACTGACTACCAGAGCATCGGACAATTCCCCAACGGGCCTCGGCTTGAGCGAATCGGTAGGCGATGGAACTTGAGCACCAATTGCTTGGCAAGAGTCCTCTATCAAGGCAACGGATCGATCGCATAGAATTGCTTTGAGCCCGGCAACGTCTTGAAGCTGTCCGTGCAGATGCGAAACGATGAGAGCCTTGGCTGCCCCCTGCCCTGAACCGTCGGTTTCTAGTTTGCCAAGTACAGCCTCTAGTTTCGATGCATCCAGATTCCAACTCTGAGGTTCTGTGTCGAGTAAAACAGGAGTGGCACCACATCGTTCGATGGCCCAGAAGTTTCCGGGGTAGTCATACCCGGATAGCAGTACTTTGTCGCCGGGCCCCACTCCACTGGCCCGCAAGACAGCTTCCATCGCACTGCTGCCACTGCTGAACAGAGCACAATTCGCACTCGAAAGCGTGTTGGCAAGTTGCTCATTAAGCTGCGTGCTGTAGTGACCTTGATAGCTTGCAAAGGCACGATCCTGAACCATTTCATCCAGAACTTCTCGCACTGCAGCTTGGATTTCCTTTACTAGCATGTCCGTCTCGCCGTTTTTCTGTCGTCTGAAATTGCGCAACCGCGTCATTCGCACGTTCGATGTCGAAATGACGTATCCGCAAACTCGCCTAACAGTGTACTCTCCGCTGTCGCTATGCGGCCCAAATAGATGGCCGACGCAGGTGAATCTAAGAGTCCTCCTTAGCTAGATCGAAGTCATTGACCGATGCCAACTTCAACCGATCCCGCTTCCGCGCCTTCCCTAGAATCTGGTTCCATCGAGACGGCGAAGCCGACTTTCTCGGATACGATTGCCGAGTCATACGAGAAGCTGATGGCTGGCGACGTCACCGACGCCAGTATGGTCTTGGCGGTGAACGTACTGATCCCAGCAGTCTGTGCTCTCGCTGTTCTGATCGTAGCGTATTTTGTCGCCAAGTTATTCTCTCGTTGGATAGCAAAAGCGATCTGTCAGCGAATCGATGAAACGCTCGGAAAGTTTGCGGGCAAGCTGGTGTTCTATTCCGTCATGATGATCTGTGGGCTTGCCGTCCTGCAGACTCTTGGGGTCGGTGTCGCAGGTTTTGCAGCTGTTCTAGCTGCCGCAGGTTTTGCTATCGGCCTTGCATTCCAAGGTACACTCAGCAACTTTGCAGCAGGTATTTTGTTGCTTGTCTTCCGGCCCTTTCAAGTCGGCGATGTGGTGAATACAGCTGGAATCACGGGCAAAGTCAACGCCATTGATCTGTTCACGACAACCTTTGACACACCTGACAATCGACGATTGATCGTTCCCAACAGCGCCATCACAAGTGCGACAATCGAAAACATTACCTTTCACGCGGAGCGCCGCGTCGACATCTCGATCGGAGTCGACTATTCGGCCAGCTTAGATGCAACGCGGAGTGTTCTGGCCGAATGTGCGGAGAGCTTTGCCGATGTTATGATTGCTCGCGAAGGTCGTGGATACCAAATTGTCCTGTCGAACCTCGGAGCCAGTTCCGTCGATTGGACCATTCGATTCTGGGCCCATACTGAAGACTACTTCCTGGTCAAAGAGGCTTTGACTGAGGAAGTTAAATTGCGATTGGACGAGTTCGGCATCGGCATTCCGTTCCCACAGATGGAGTTGCACTTGCCAAGCAGCCAACCTTTGGTGGTGCAACAGGCCAAAGCTCCGAGCACTACAAACGTGGGATCTGCGGAATCGTCCACTTCACCCAAAATGAAGACCTTATTCGACGAAGGAACCAACAAGGTTCCATCGCCCAGCATGCCTCAGAACCGCGTGCGTCCTCGCGCCAGGACTTCGAAAGAGAGTCAGAGCTAGTACCGCTTTCCCTACCTCCAACACAAAGCGCGATATACAAGCAGGGCGCTCCCGCAAGCGGAGTAATCGGCGACTCTCAATAAATTCCGCGGCGTTTGAGAAACAATCGAAATCCGTGATAGATCGATTGCAGCGCGCTGTAAACGCTCGGTGGAATGATTTTTTTGCGTAGCGGGATCACGTTGGAACCTTCAACGTACTCTACCTTTTCGACCTCGGCTCCATACTTCTTCGCCAAACGCGAGACGAACGCGTCGTATTGCTCTCGAGTATCGTGACTGTGATGCCTGGAATAGCATACCGCGATGCCCTGCAAGTTGGGACCGATTGGCTTACTCAAGAACTCTTCCACCCGAGCGTCGATCTCCGTCACAGGCAACGACTGATCTGCAAAAGTGTCCCAATCGATGTCCAAGAAGACTTGCTCATCCGTGCCCTGCCACTCCCCCATCGTAGAAACTTCGTAGCGCAGCGGCTTGGGTTTCTGCGATGCCATTTCCTTACGGTGAAAGCGGGTAGACCAATCGGTCGTATACTTGAGCGTGTGGAAATCACACATCCGACCGCCAGGCGTGCCATGCACCCAAGTCACGCCATCCACGATGTCCTCAAAAATCCCGTATCGCAGATAGTTACCTTCGTCCAGCGTGCTGCGAACTTCAGAAATCTTCCATCCCAGCTGTCGCTCGCGATCGACGAGCAAACCGCGCATGTCACAGTGAAAATCAACATGGACAACGTGCAGACTAGAAGCATTCGACTCACGCCATATGTGTAGCAGCTGATCATGCTGATCGATAGCATAAAGTTTCATCGCAAATATGAACGCCTTAGAGTGATGAGAAACGTCCGAAACGGAGCTACTACTCGCACGGCGTGCTTACCACTGAGTTCTTCGTTCCACGCCTTTGCAGTAACCAACGATCCCTGCCTTAGGCCATTAACGAGTTCAGCACTGTCAAGACGGGACAGGCAAGCCGGCGACTATTGCTGAGCGTGAAACGATCGCCTCTGTTTACCGCTAGAATCTTTCGGCAAAGCTGGCGGCACGACAATAGGAGCCAAACTGAAGTCTAGCTTGCAATCGAAAACCGTAGAAGTGAAGGTACTTCTGCGATGCCGTAACATCTACGCTCGGCTTCTACTCATTTGCTACTTTTGGCTGAGCTCATGCACCATGTCGACTAAAGCAATCGCATTGTCGACAGGCGTCTGAGGAAGGATACCGTGACCAAGATTGAAGATGTGTCCTGCGCGTCCGCCAGCACGCTGCAAAACTTCGCTGGTCATCTGTTTGAGGATTTCCGGTTCAGCAAAGAGTGAAACTGGATCCAGATTGCCTTGTACGCCGCGATCATGACCGACTTGCTTCCAAGCCATATCCAGAGGGATGCGCCAGTCGATACCAACCACTGTTCGGCTATCGCCACGCAAGAGCGGCAGCAATGTTGGGTTGCCCGTTGCAAAATTAATTACTGGCACATCTGGCACAATCGAGTCGATGATTTGCTTGACGTAGGGATAGCAGAACTTCTGATAATCCTGATAGGACAAACACCCCGCCCACGAGTCAAACAGCTGCACGCATTGTGCCCCCGCAACAATTTGGCTGTTCAGGTATCTTGCAATTGTCTTTGAAAGCTTGGTCATGAGAACGTCCCATGCACCGAAATCGCGATACATGAGCGACTTTGTGTGATGGTAGTTGCGACTTCCTCCGCCTTCGATCATGTAGCTGGCGAGTGTAAAGGGAGCTCCGGCAAAGCCAATAACTGGGATCTCCTCGGCCATCGAGGCTCGCGTCATAGAAACTGTTTCCATCACGAAGTCGAGCTCTTCCATCGAAGACAATTCTTGAACCCGATCGACGTCGGAGACTTCACGAAGCGGATTGTGAATGACCGGACCGTCGCCTTTGGCAAACTCGAGGTCCATTCCCATGGGCTCTAGGATCGGCAGCAAGTCCGAAAAGATGATAGCAGCGTCCACGCCCAACTTCTCGACGGCTGTCACCATCACTTCAGCACAGAGCGCGGGATTTTTGCACAGTTCGAGGAAACTAAACTGCTCGCGCACTGCCCGGTACTCGGCCATGTAACGTCCAGCTTGCCGCATCAACCATACAGGGGTGACGGAAGAAGCTTCTCGTCGGCAGGCTCGCATGAAGGGGCCATCGTACCAAGCTGCTTGTTTGTCCATGACTTCACGTCCTGTGGTTTCGAGTACGGTAGTTTTTATGGTGCGTCCAGAAATCAAACTATGAGCCCGCGCTGCACTCTCTTGAACCAAGTGTCCCATTTTAGGATGAGCTGGCTCCAAGTCGATCGGCAGTTCATTGTGTCGCAGAGTGTCGCTAGTGGTCGGGCCGATGGACGACACGATGATTTGGCGGAGTGCTTCGCGTAGTTGCGATTCAAGCCCCATCTGCTCGCTCAGCCGAAGCATGTTGGCAATTTGATGGGCGCTCGTCAACAATAATAGGTCACGCTCACCCGCGATGATTGCCCGAATGTTTGACTCCAACGGCTGGGTGTTTTCGGGTAAGTCATAGTTATAAATACGCAGTGGGATGACTTCAGCGCCTCGAGCTTCCAGGCCAGCCAACAAGCTTCGATTGGTGGTACCGTATTCCTGCAAGCCAACTTTTTGGTTGGTAATCGACACATTCTCATCGAGGGACTTTAGCAGTTCTCGCCACGTATTCGGCTCGGGCACTTTGATGGTCGGAGTTAGCTTTACTTCGCGCATCGCTGCCGCTGGCTTAGGACCTCGCACCACAGTTGTCACGTCGGACAATGCATCGAGGAAGCGTTGCACATCCAACTTTCGCTCAATGGCTTTCAACAAGCCCTTGAAGCCAACACCTGTGAGGAACACGACGATATTGATGTCGCCCGTCATCACACCGTAGGCAAAGTCGACAGCTTCGCGATTTTCTTCGATGGGGACTTCGCGCATCGAGGGACTCACAAAGGGCTTGCCGCCGAACTTGGCAATCATCCGTTCCATGTCCGCTTGTCGCCGACTTTCTAAAGCTGCGACCGCCAAGCCTTCAAAAGAAGCTTTCTCCGTTCCCATCGTAAGTCGTCTTTCTGCTCAAACTCGCCTATACTGTTTCGCTTCCGTCAGGCCGTTTCATACTCACCGTTCCAAGTCACCCTCCCCTTCCGAGTTTTGCGAGGAATTTGGGGAGGGTCGGAGCCTCAGCGACGGGGAGGGTCTGCTTGCTTGATAGACCCTGACGGAATGACAGTTTTCCCGTTTATGAGTCCAGAACGCTAGGGGTTCGAAGAATTCGAAGCCTTGGTTTCCGCAGAGATTTCCGCCATGTCGACGCAATCCCAGACAATCTACGAAGACATCGAAGCCGCCGTATCCGCAGGTACTCCCGAAGCGGCGATCGATCGGCTGATTGAGCACTTACAGGGCGAGAAGCTCTATCACGAGTTGTTTGAGGCTCTGAAGATGCGGCTGCGAGTCCAGCTGGGCCTTAGCGCGGCTCAAGCTGATAGCGAAGAGAAACTGAGCGACGAACTAGAACTCAAGCTTGAACGAGGGCTGATTGATTCCTGCAGGCAAGTCGGTGAACTATTCCTGAAAGATGGTCAGATTCGCGAAGGCTGGATGTACATGCGACCTGTCGGCGACCGCGACGCAGCGGCCAAAGCCATGCGAGCGGTTCAGCCGAACGACGAAAACACGGAGGAAATGCTGGAAGTCCTCCTGCACGAAGGCGTCGACATTGCTCGCGGCTACCAGCTGGCACTCGACCAACTGGGTACTTGCAACAGCATTACCATGTTTGAGTCCGCTCTGGCTCAGCGACCACGACCGGATCAAATGATTGCTGCGGCTCTACTCGTTCGTCACGTGCACGAAGAGCTACTTGGCAATGTGAAGCGTGATATCGCGCAACAAGAAGGCTCAGAGCCAGAAGGCAATCGTGTAGCTGACATCATCAAGGATCGTCCCGAGCTGCTAAAAGATGGATCCTATCACCTCGATACTAGCCACTTGTCCTCGACGGTACGCTTTGCTCGTGTGCTAGACGATCGGGAAAGCATTGAATTGGCACTTGACATCACGGCGTACGGACTGAAGCTGCATCCGCAGTATCAGTATCCTGGCGAGGAACCCTTTTTGGATCTCTATCCGGCTTCCGCCGCTTTCTTCAGAGCTTTGCTGGGACAACAAGTCGACGCCAGCATTCGCTACTTCTCGCAGAAGGCCGACTCAGTCGACCAAAACCAATTTGGACTTGTTGCGGTGGAAGTTCTTGTTGATCTTCTCTCTCGCTGTGAGCGCCATGAAGAAGCACTCGCTGCATACAACAAACGAATTCCCACGGGAGCTCGCACCATGGGAATCGCTCCGACACTATTGCAGCTCAGCGAACGGCTTGGCAAGTTTGAGTCGATGCGTGAGATCTGCAAACAGCGCGACGACCTCCTCGGCTACGCTGCCGCTATCCTCCAAACCGACAGTTAGCTTCACTATGCAAACTCATCTGCTGAAGTCTAGGCTTTAGCAGTCCTCTTCGCCAGAGCCCTATACGTATCGCTTTCGCTCATGTGATCAAACCTTGAGTTTGAGCCCGAAAGACAAGATCAGTCTGAACGAAGACCGACTCGACGCTAGTGCTGAGGATTTCGTGGATGTCATTGACGCCAAGAGCCGTTGGACCTCACGTCACTCCTATGGCGTTGCCGTTGCGATGATTAGAATCCTGCAGGAGTTGGGGTACGACGAACAACGCAATCGTTACTGGCGTCGCGCCGCACTATTGAACGACTTAGGCAAGCTTGGCGTCAGCAATCACACCCTGAACAAACCCGGGCGATTGACTGACGAAGAGTTTGAAAGTGTGAAACGACACGTCAATCACACACGTCGCATCCTCAAGCATGTCCTCTGCTTTGTAAGCTTCGCAGATGACCCAGCGGCTCATCATGAAAAACCGGACTCACCTCAATGATACCGCTCATGAAATAAACATCACCTTGCTACCGTGAGAAAGTAAGGTGGTCCAGGACTCACGGATATTTCAAAAAGAGCTATGTGAACTCGTTGGTGTCAGTCACATTGCCGACTAGCTGAGTGTTCAGACTTTTCGGCGACGTCTTTTAGGTGTTTCGCGTCCCTAGGGACAGACTAGATAGGTCGATGCTACAAACCTGCCAGAGATTAAGTCGCTCGCGCTTCCTGCTTGTATTAAATGATTCCGTTGTTCGAAGTCTATCTTCATCCGTTCTCTCTTGATTCCTCTTCGCGCGATCGCTCATTTGTGCAGAATGCAACCGCTATCTCCCGAGGGCTGAGTTGGAACAGTGAATAGTCTAAGCAAAACAATTTGCAAAATCACATGTGCTCGAGACGTCGAGTTGGGTGAAGAGATCCAGAGCCTGTGGAGTGGATATGGGATGATCCAGCGAGCACGATTGATCGGCGCGGAACGAAAAGAAGTCGTTATCAAACACATCGATCTGTCGAGCTCTTTAGAAAATCATCGTGGATGGGGTGGGGATATCTCGCACCAGCGAAAGGTGCGTTCCTATCAGGTGGAGACGGCTTTCTATAGAGCCTTTGCGTTGCAGTGTGATGAACACTGCCGAGTTCCGAAGTTTATCGCCGCGCATGAGAAAGAAGATCAAGGTGGCTGGATTTTGGTTCTGGAGGATCTTGACTCAGCTAACTTCTCTTCGCGGAAACATGGGGTTACTGCCGCTGAGATTCGAGCTTGCCTGAGTTGGCTTGCCAATTTCCACGCGAAGTTCATGAACAGCGGTGCGTCAGGTCTCTGGTCGATTGGAACTTATTGGCACTTAGACACGCGGCCTGATGAGTTGGCGGCAATGGAAGATGGTCCTTTAAAGGAGTATGCAGCTGAAATTGATCGGCGTCTGAACCAAACGCAGTCACAAACACTCGTGCACGGAGACGCAAAAGTAGCTAACTTTTGTTTCTCGGATCGCGATGACGATGAGCAGGTTGCCGCCGTGGATTTTCAGTACGTTGGCCGCGGCTGCGGGATGAAGGATGTTGCCTACTTCATCAGTAGTTGTCTGAGTGAAAAGGAAGCCGCTGAGCAGCAAGAGTCGTTGCTTTCGTTCTATTTTGAGCGACTCCAAGCATTTTTGGCGATTCATCACATAGATTTCGACTTCTCGACGCTTGAGCACGAGTGGCGTGAGCTCTATCCCTTTGCCTGGGCCGACTTCTGTCGCTTTCTATCCGGTTGGTCACCCGGACATTGGAAGCTAAACACGTACAGTGATCGTATCACCCAGTCGGTGATTGCTCAGTTGACGGGTGCTTAGTGCCCAGAGGCCCGAAGCGCGCACCATCCCAGGAATCCCAAATTGCAGGATGGATCCGCCGCTCGAAAAGGAAGAGCGACTTCCGCTACCAACAGAGGGATCTGTAGGGGCAGCAAAAAAATATTACAATTGATTGCCCGACTCCTCTCGAAGGCAAACAAACTTGGCTATGACCGAAAGCGAGAACGATTCTTTGCAACTCGACGGTGGTCCCTTGGGACTGCTAAGTTTCTTGCGTTCTGGTGAACGATATCTGCATCGCTGGAGCTTTCCTGATTCCAGCGTGAATCTCGATTCTGTCGAATCAAGCTTAGAGGAAGCTTGGCCAAGTAGCCCGCCACTACAGCAAATCCACAGCCAGTCTTTCGCAGATGGTCGAGAAGTTATCTTTGGCGTAGGCATGGCTGGTCGAGGACATTGGTCAGCTAGTTTTACGCTTGTGCCTGACCTGAAGTGTTGGATTGTTGAGCTAGCATGTCGAAGCTCGGTTGCCGCAGAGAAGCTCTCGAGTAGCTATCAATGGATGGCCGAAGGTGTCGAGCCGTTGGCCGACCAAGACGTTTGCTCAGAAGCGATCACCTTGGATTCATCAGGCAAGATCACGCTGGAAGCAATCGCGCCATCGTCGGTCGCAAGTATTGCGTCTCAGCAAATCAGTTTCCGACCCGTCCAGATCGGCGAGGGTGCCAGCACCACGCAATGGGCTTTTCGCTTGCGCGTTGAGGTTTGAGCGGCCACGCTGGGGCTTTACGAGTACGCGCAAGCCAGTACGACCTCGTCCAACGACTGATGATTATGGCAAAATTCCAAAGCCGGCGCCTACGGCTCGGCGTGAAACGAAAAGATGCAATCTCAGTGACTCACTCACTGGCGCGTCGTGCTTATATCTCCGGCGGTGCGTAAAACAAGAATGCAAATTGTTTCGCGCCACGGTCGGACATTTTCGCTGGCATGAACCCAAAAATGCAAAAGCGAGATCTTTTGAATTTTCCGCAAGATTGCGCGATAGTAGCGTTCTTCACACGCTGGCTTGGCGAACTCAATTGCTAGCGCTGACTCTCGAGCTCAGTGTTCTCTTCCACTTTCGTTGACCGATTCGAACGCGAAGTGATCATGCGTGCGAACTGCGTTTCTCAACTTTGCCCTACGCTCGCACGCTGAATCTCTCAGCCAATGATCGAATACCTCGCTGATACGGCGTTGGCAACGGTGCCCGTCCACGCGCGTCGCGATCCGATCGAACTATACGTTTTGCCTAGGTTATTACGGTGAATGCAATTCGCGAATTCATTTCGCGCAGCCGCTTCGGTGACCAGCAAGTTTGCGTGCACAGTGGTCTACGCCACCTTCTAGCACGGAGAAATCCAATGGGGATTTTCAAAAAGTCACAGTCTTCTGAGATTGCTTTGCAAAACTCTCGTCGTGGTCGTGAGACCGAACGACGCGAGGCGCTAAAGCATCACTTGCGCATGGAATCGCTCGAAAGCCGAAAGGTCTTTGCGGGCTTGGTTCCAGTCGCGATCAACGACTTTTACGAAGCCACCATCGATGAAGCACTTCAAGTCGAAACCAGCGGCGTTCTGGCTAATGATGTTCTCACTGGCGATAGCCTAACCGCCAACGAATTCACCGGACCTCAGCATGGAGAACTCAACTTCAACCCCGATGGAACGTTTTTCTATCAGCCGGATCCTGGCTTTGTCGGCATGGACGGTTTCATGTACCAAGTAGACGACGGTGACTCGCAGAGCCAGTTCGCGGCGGTCACCATCGAAGTCACTGCCCCCAACATCACGCCCGTCGGAGGCAATGATCTGTGCTTGCTCGAAGAAGATAGCGTGTTGACGCTGCTTGCCGAAGAGGGTGTGCTAGCCAATGACTTCGACGAGAACGGCGACACGATGGTCGTTGAGATTGTGGATTCGACCGAGAACGGCACGGTAGAGCTTGCGGAAGACGGAAGTTTTACTTACACACCTGATCCAAATTTCTATGGCACCGATGCCTTCACGTATCAGATCAGTGATGGTGCGAAGCAAAGTGACTTGGTTGTCGTAGAGCTAACCGTCACGGCCATGGCAGATGCTCCTCAAACAACCGGTGAGAGCTTCTTGATGGAAGAAGACGCGGTGCTCGAGATTGCCTCTGATGTCATTCTCAGTAATGACTTCGATGCAGACGGCGATACGTCTTTGGAGATTGTTCTCGAAAGTCAGCCTGAAAACGGCACACTCGAAGTGATGGATGATGGTGGATTCCGCTACACGCCCGAAGCAAATTTCCACGGCACGGATCGATTCACTTATCGTGTCAGCGATGGTGAGTTGCTAAGTGGTATCGTCGAAGCTGAGATTGTCATCGAAGCGGTGAACGATGCTCCTGTTGCAACGGACGACAATATGGAGACGGACGAGGGTGCCGCCATCATCTTCGCTGCTGACTCCCTGTTAGCCAACGACATAGATCTCGAAGGCGATTCCTTGGTGGCGGAGATTGCCCAAGCTCCAGTAAATGGATCACTCGAAGTCGATGCCGATGGCAATTGGGTGTATACGCCGGAAGAAGGCTTCTTTGGCACAGACGAGTTCTCCTATCACGCCACGGATGGATCTGATTCCGATATGGCTATCGTCTCTGTCTTGGTGAATGAAGTTATCGAAGATCCTGTTGCGGTCAACGAGTCCTATAAATCACAGCGGGTGAGACACTCGTCGTCGAAGCACCAGAAGGCGTACTGGCCAATGATGTCGAAGATCCTTCCAATGCGGAACCCATGCAGGTCGAGCTGTTTCGTGGCCCGAAGCATGGTGAGCTGCAGATGAGCGAGGATGGTTCATTTCAATTCACGCCTGATGCTGACTTTTCGGGCACCGACTCGATTCTCTATCTAGCAACGGAAGGTGACTTGCAGAGCCAACTTGCTGTAGCGACTTTGTACGTGAATGCTCCAACGCCGGAACCTGTGCGCGCTGGAATCGCTGCCGAAGACCTGTGGCCCGCAGGTGAGAACTTGTTGCCTGAGGATCCATGTTTTGATCCGGACGTCACTGCCGAGACAGTATCCGAAGAGCCCATTGGATCTGCTGTGATCGACGAACCTGTGACCGAGATCGAAGAGCTAGATTCTGCACCAGAAGCAAGTGCAGAAGGTGACTCGACTGAGGACGAGTTGGCAGAAACCAGTGAACAAGAAGAACAGAATCCGTGGATCGCCATCTTCACGGAATTCGATGACTTCTGGTTCGAGTTTGCTTGCTTCCTACGCTAAGGATTGGCCGCGAAGGAGCAAGGATGCGCTTTGAGATTACTCGTCAACCTCCCGTTCGCGGGAGGGATGGCTTATCCCACCTTTGTTTAACACCCAGCCGAAGGCGCCGGCTTGCTCTGGGGCTTTAGGTGAGGCTAACCAGTACAGAAAATCCCTCGCTCACGCAGCGAGTTGCCATTTTCAGTGTTTCGCCTGCTAGAATAGAGACTCTGTTCCTCCACACTCTCCAGCCGACTCACCTTCATGAATTCTCATCTAGCCGTCATCGTCCTGACTTTGGCATGCTTTAACCTGTGCACAACGCTTAATCAAGCTCTCCGTGCAGATGAATTGGACACCCTAAACCTGCTGGTTCAGGCGGTAGTCGATGCACCCGATCCAACCACCAAAGCGGCTTTATTGCAAGGCGTCTTGGCAGGGCTGGCTGGACGGCGCAATGTGCCAGCTCCGGAAAAATGGAAGGATGCGCGGGATAGCTTGCTCAAAAGTGAAAATGACGAGGTTCGCGATCTCGCGACTCAGTTAGCCGCGATTTTTGGTGACGCCAAAGCGATGGAAACTGCTTTGGCCGTGGTTCGTAACAAATCCTTCGATATGGCGCAGCGACGCAGCGCTTTAAGAACGCTCCTGGAGCAACGCAGCAGCGAAGCCTCAGAACTGTTGGAAGAACTGCTCAACGAAAAAGACTTTGCTCTCGATGCTATCCGCGGATACAGCATCGTGAAAAATACTACAGCGCCGAAAATCTTGCTCGGGCGATACCCGAAGATGTCAGATGAACTCAAGCAAGCTGTCATCGAAACCCTTGCCACTCGTCGGCTTTATGCCACTGCCTTGGTAAGAGCCCTCGAGACCAAGCTACTACGCAGCGAGGAGATCCCGACGCATGTAGCTCGATCGTTAAAGGACTTGCTCGGCAAAGAATTCACGAATGCTTACGGCGAAGTGCGAGAACTCGCTCAGGATCGCGAGAAGCTGATTGCGAAGTACAGAAAGTTGATCACTGATGAGGCGGTAGGTGCTGCGGATGTACATCGTGGACGCCAAGTCTTCCAAAAAACCTGCGGCTCATGCCATGTGATGTATGACGCGGGAGGAAAAATCGGCCCAGATCTAACTGGCTCAAATCGCGCGAATCTCGACTATTTTCTGCTCAATAGCGTAGACCCGAGTTATGACGTGCCTGAAGGATATCGAATGGTCCAGATTCTGACTTTCGATGATCGGGCCGTTAACGGTGTGCTAGCCGAAGAGGATGACACCCGAATCGTACTGAAGACTGTCGAACAACCACGACTAACAATCGCAAAAGATGATATTGCGGTGCGAAAGATCTCGTCCAAATCCATGATGCCTGACGGCCAACTGGATGCAATGAAGCCACAGCAGATATTGGATCTCGTTAAATATCTACGCACCACCGAACAAGTTGCTTTGCCAAAGTAAGCGGGAGAATTGGAAATGAAGCGAAATGAACGAATGCACTCGAAGTTTCTAGCTTGCCTGACCTTGATGTTGAGCTTGCTATCCTGCTTGGCACGAGCCGAAGATCCAAGCGACAAGATGGAATCACGCAACAAGCTGCCGCTCAAGCAACATAAAACAAGCAATGCTCCTTTTCTGACGCCAGCCGAAGCTGTCAAACAGATGGCGATTCCAGAAGGTTTCGAAGTTTCGATTTACGCTTCGGAACCTGACATCGCTGAGCCGATCGGATTTTGCTTCGATCACAAAGGGCGACTTTGGGTCGCAGAGAATTTCAATTATCGCACTCGCCGGAATCACACGAATGATCCTGTTAGTCGTATTCAAATCCTCGAAGACACGGACGGCGACGGGGTTTTCGACAAGAAGAAAACTTTCACCGACACGCTGACCTTTACCTCTGGTTTAGCCGTTGGCTTTGGAGGCATCTATGTCGGGTCGCCACCGAATTTGACTTTTATTCCTGATGCTGACGGCGACGACGTTCCAGATGGTCCACCACGAGTTTTGCTGGATGGCTGGGGCATCAATGATCGTCACGAGACGCTGAATAGTTTCATTTGGGGTCCCGACGGTTGGCTCTACGGGTGCCACGGTGTGTTCACGGAATCGATGGTTGGCAAGCCTGGCGACGATGACTCCGCGCGACAATTTATCGATGGCGGAATCTGGCGTTATCACCCTACTCGCGATAAGTTTGAGATTTTTGCTCGCGGACTATCCAATCCCTGGGGCTTTGACTTCAACGATCATGGCCAGAGTTTTACCACTTGCTGTGTGATTCCCCACTTGTTCCATATCGTGTTGGGCGGCGTCTATCACAAGCAGAGCAAGCCCCATGTAAATCCGTACATTTACGACGACATCAAGACGATCCGTACACATACGCACTTGTCTGCGCACGGCGGAGCGCGTGTTTATTTGGCGGACACTTTTCCGCAGAAGTATCGCGACCGCTTGTTCATGTGCAACATCCATGAACATGCAGTCCTGACAGATATACTCGAACCCAAGGGCTCGACGTTCATCGGCAAAGAAGGCGACGATTTTTTGCCGACAAATGATATGGCTTGGGTTGGTTTCAGTGTGGAAACCGGTCCCGAAGGCGGCATCTACATCTTGGACTGGCATGATACAGATGTCTGCGGAAACCAAGTCAACTTTCCGAATAGCGGCCGTATCTATCGCATCATGCCGAAGGGGGTGCCCGCTAGCGCCACACCTGATTTAACCAAGATGACCGACGCACAGTTGGTCGAGTTGCAATGGAACTCAAATGACTGGTATGTCCGTCATGCTCGCACTCTGTTGCAATCGCGTGCTCACGCTGGCAAGCTTGATATGGCCACTGTAGTCAAGCAATTAACTACTATGATGCAGCGAGCCAGCAGCAGTCCAAAGCGACTGCGTGCTCTTTGGGCTTTATATTCGATCGGAGCTCTTGAAACCCAGGACTTGGTCACGCTGCTTGACCATGACGACAAGTACGTGCGTTCTTGGTCGATTCAGTTTCTCTGCGATGCCAGCCCACTGAACGCATTTCAAGACGCAAGTGCTGCGACAGAGTCGGTTGTCGATGCCACCATCCTCGCCAAGTTCGCTGAGATGGCTCGCAGCGATGCTTCTCCTGTAGTGCGACTTTACTTGGCCTCGGCGGCCCAACGCTTGGCCTTTAAAGATCGTTGGGAGGTCCTGGCTGGCTTGCTGTCCCACAGCGAAGACATTGGTGACAACAATCTGCCTCGTATGTATTGGTTTGCTTTGGAGCCTATGGTCCCAAAGAACCAAGCAAAGGCCTTGAAGTTAGCCGTGACCGGGAAGATTCCAGCCATCCAAGGATTCGTGGCAAAGCGGATGGCAACCGGGAATCAACCAACTCCAACCAAACCTATAAAGACGCCAAGGAACAGCAAGAATTGGCAGCAAAATATTCAGGCGGTCGCGCCTGAGTTTAAGGTAGCCGATGTGGGCGAAGGTGGAGTCGTCAAACACTCTGCGTTCCGAAATCGTGTCGCAGTCCAGACGCACCCACTCGACCGAAAGACGCCTAGTCGGCTGACGCGAAGTATCAGCGTGCCGAACGGGAAGTCCGAGCTACAACTGAGCGTCAGCCACCACCCGCACGGTGACTGGCAGCTGCGTGTGTTGGCCTCCATTGATAAGAAACAGCCCGAAGTAATTTTTGAATCACTCGTGTCCAGCAAGACGGTTGGGGACAACGAGTGGCTTGATGTAGAAGTGGACTTGTCGAAGTTTGCTGGCCAGAAGGTACAGCTAACGTTGGAAAATCGTGCGAACAATTGGGCCAATGAATGGGCTTATTGGCACAAGGTGAAAATTGTGGGGTCGGCCGGTAAATAGTCAGAGCTGAATCGGATTGGTTGGAATGGATTTCGCTAAAAATCCTCTGGATCAGGAAATTCGGGCGAATCCCACTAGCGGTCTACCCAGGTTTGAAAGCCACCCGTAAGTACGATCGACTCATCGATCCCACAACGCTATGCTTCCGCCATGAGCAACTCACAGAAACCCATTAAAATGCGAAAGGTCGCGGTGCGTAGAAAGGTCCGCTACAAATCGCTCGACAATCTACTCTACGATGCAGAGCGCTTGGCTTCTATGCAGGTGCGAACTCTAGGAAATTGGTCGCAGGGCGAGATCTATTCACACGTGGCCAAGTCGTTGGACGCGTGTATTGATGGCAATCGTGCTCTACCAGCTCCCCTGCGTTGGGTTCTCTCTACTTTCTTGAAGAATAGGTACTTGAACCAAGGTGTACCGGCGGGCTTTAAAGCGGCAGGCGAGTTTCAGCCCAACGAAGTCAGCGTCGCTGAGGGACTTGGTGAACTCCGTAAGGCCATTCAGCGCCAGAAAGATACTGAAGATCGCACCATGCACCCTGCCTTCGGCAAGATCACCAATGCGGAGTGGGATTCATTTAACTTGCGCCATGCCGAGATGCATATGAGCTTTCTGCTCGAAGATTAAAATGAAGGACAGGTGGTAAAATGCCCGCACTGCGGCTAGAGCCTGGCCTCTTGCGCAAGTAATCGTTTAACGCCGAGCCTCAGGCGCCGGCTTGCCTTGGAATTGTTTTTTTTGCTCGCACCCTTTTGGCGGTAGAATCGGTGCTAACGCACTGCGGCTAACTACAAACGTTGACTACTGCCTGAGTAGTTTCTTGGCGAGACGGCTGAAAGTAGGAGGCTTTGCCTGTTTCAGTTGCTCGGCGGCTTGTGCTTGAGCGTAGCCAATCAACAGTTCTTTCATTTCCTGCTGCCGCGGCACAATGAAGATGACATCGTCGATCACTTGGAGGAAACGCTCGTGGCCAAACACAAGTGAGATATCGGCAATCGTCGGCCACTGTTCCGCTTTGTGTGGAAGGGGCGGGGCACACAAGAATAGCCGAGCATCATCGATCAGAATCAGATCCTGGTGTCGATCTTTTAGGCAAAGGAGTTCATCCATGATGGGACACTCTTGCTCTTCGCCTGCTGTGTCGCCGCCCGACCAGTGTCCGTCGAGCCAGAACAATGCCGCTTCGCCGCCGAGCGTAAGAACGATCTCTGGCATGACTTCTGCTGAATCACCAAAGTGCGGCTTGACGCCCGGGATCTTTTCCAAATCCTCGTGATAGGAGTCGTAAAGCACTTTGGCCAATTCAATGGTATGCACTGATTCGAAGATTTCAGCCGCCCAACGAGTTGTGTTACCTTGGAAGGTCCCAGTCTCGACAAAAGTCGTTGCGTCGGCCAAGTGAGCCAACTGCACTACAATCTCGCGTGGTATACCGTGGTTGACGATGCCCATTAGAATCCTTCCTTCGAATCGATAACCATCGACTTCGGATAATTGCGAGTTGCTATTGGAGTGTCAATTCCAGATGAAAGAGTGATGGAATGCTTGGTCAGTTCAAATGCTAGCTAATAGCTCAAGTATGGAAAGATGCAGCAGAGTTCGTGCCGTTTCTCGCTGCCAGTATGAATCTTAACGGACGCGGGCTCATTGCCAGGCCTCAGCGAGAGCATTGAAAGAAGATGAAAGAGCTGTTGTTCGAAAAGCAACTTCGCTGGACGGCTTTTGATCCAAGCGAGGTGCTTCCGACGCTTGTTTCTCAGATATTACGCGAGCGATGCGATTTTCTCGGCGTAACACATCAGTTTGTCGCCACTAATTCGCGAGCGGAAGAAGCGACTGACCTCAGAGACGTTGGACTTATGCTCTGGCGCGTGCAGGACCATGAAAACCTTGAGTCAACGATTTCCGCCATTCAAGCTGACCGGCTGAAGGAACCGAAGCCTGTTTGCCTTGTTTGGCTCCAGCCGAACTTGAGCCATTGCTCTGGGATTCTGGTCGAGGCGGGTGCACAACTAGTAGTCACACAGCTACCATCATTACAAAAAGGCCTTGAGAAGATTTTGGCTCGATCGCCATTACCAATTCCGCTTGCCGAACATGGTTCGCATCCGCTGGTATCGGGAATTGTCGAGCGATTGCCATGGCCGGAGCTAGCTGAATAATCATTCCCCAATAACTCATTCCCTTTGGCACTTTGCAAATCGATGTCTGTGAACCTGGAAATCATCCAAACTGCACTTTCCGATCTAAAAGATCCTGAAACCGGACGCACCATTGGCTCAACAGGTCAGCTTGAAGGAGTCGAAGTTCAAGGCGAGAAGGTAGTTTGTTCTGTTTCACTTTCCACACACAGTCTTCCTGTTCAAGACAGTTTTCGAGATCGTATTCTGGAAACAGCTAAAACTTGTAGAGCCGGAGCCGAAGATGTCGACGTTCAGTTTTCTGAACTGGATCGTCCACCTGTACCTTTGGGGCAAATTGGACTTTCCGCGAAAAGCGTCATTGCGGTTGGATCGGGTAAAGGGGGTGTAGGCAAGAGCACGATTGCCACATCAATCGCACTCACTCTATCCAACATGGGGTGCAAAGTTGGTTTGATGGACGCGGATGTTTACGGTCCAAGCATCCCGCATCTGCTGGGTATTTCAGGTCGCCCAGAAGTGATGAACGGGAAGATCCAGCCAATCTATTACGAGAAGATTGCCGTGATGTCTATGGGATTCATGGTCGAAGAAGACCAAGCCGTGATCTGGCGCGGTCCTATGCTACACGGCGCAATCACTCAGTTCTTGCGCGACACCTATTGGGGCGCACTCGATTACTTAATCATCGATATGCCTCCGGGAACAGGCGACATCGCTCTCACACTATCGCAGATGATTCCGGTTACGGGCTCCGTCGTGGTCTGTACACCGCAACAAGTCGCCTTACTCGATGCTGTGAAAGCGATTGCGATGTTCGCCAAGACCAAGATTCCAGTGTTGGGAATGGTTGAGAACATGAGTGGCTTTATCTGCCCTGACAACGGCAAGCGCTACGACATCTTCGGTCATGGCGGCGCACGTCTCAAAGCCGAGGAATCAAAGGTCGCTTTCTTGGGTGACGTGCCCCTTAACATGCAAATGCGTGCAGAATCCGACGAAGGGCGAATCGGCAACGCCGTGCTGGA
This sequence comes from Aureliella sp., assembly GCA_963691875.1. Classification (GTDB taxonomy): domain Bacteria; phylum Planctomycetota; class Planctomycetia; order Pirellulales; family Pirellulaceae; genus Aureliella. The sequence continues at coordinate 4,067,040 of OY829846.1, read as the reverse complement.
TCCAGTCTGCAAGCCCGCACTGGATAAGATCGTCCAGGCCATGTGTGAGCGCATCAACGATCGCGCTGCCGCTCAGCCCAACGGCCCCGCCCTGCCCGTGCTGTAGTCTGGATTCGAACGCACGAAATCACTCGTTTGCATCAAGATCTACTCGCGAGCTTATTCTGCTTGTATTCGAAAGTAGGTCCAATGTGCTCAATTGACTCCGGTTCACTGGAGTGGTTCACTCCGACAGTCGAAATTCACTGCGTACCTGAGCCGGCGTTTATGAATGGGCATTGAACGAGAAGCCTGGATCAGGCCATCGGAAGTGAGCACACAGTCTCACTTGCTTGTGCTTTTGCCTTGATGCTTGAGGGGATTTTCTCTCGCCGTAGTAGTTCCACGGATACGCCTTTCAGGTAGCTCTCGCTACGATCGATGCAGCACTCGGCGATTCTGCAATCTACACGGAGTGATCTGGCAAGACTATTGAGTAAAACGTTTTTTATTCCACTGCCTACTCTTGCCGAGCCTGCCTTGGCTTCTCATCTTCTGACCGTGGTTGGTTCTAATCGCGATTTACCTGCTTGTCTTGCGGTTTACGAAGTAACCTTTAAACGGCCGGAAGCGACAAAGCAACTTACTTCTACTTGAATCGCACTGAAGCAACCGTCAGAATAGTGGTTCTTCTCATTGCTTCCTGATGCTGGTCCAGGATATTTGGATTTTCAATCGTTGAGCTTTTCATATTCCGAAGGACCTTATTCTTCACGAGCATCTATCTTTCTTCTGCTGATTGATATCTTCTTTGTGATCCTTCGCAACAAAAGAATAAAGTGTTGGGATAACGAGACCTTGAATGCAAAATGATCTCCTTTTCCCCGACGAAGTTGAGTCTTTTCTAAGGCCTATTGAGCGTCTCGGATTCACACTTGCAAGAGATAAAATTGCTCATCGTCAAGTTTCGGGTTGGATTGGCTCACGATGGGTCCTTTGTCATGCTTCTCTGCTACGAGCAAGCATCAGACTTGCAACGATCGTTTGTTCGCGACTTGGGCGCAGGCAACAACGTGTTCCCCGATGGCCGCAGCTACTGGAGCTCGCCATTCGCGATATACAATTGAATAGCTTTCAATTGCTCTATCATGCTGAGACTACGCTTGGAGACGCTGCACAGGAGTTTGCTCACCGTGCTGGAGTCCCCGCCGTGGAACTCAAGCTTTCACAACCAAAACAAAAGCTTGTGAGTTGGATCAAGGACTGTTCAGAGCAAATCGCTGAATCAACCGATCCTTCTCGCTTGCTATTTGTTTCTCCAGTCCTTGGATCAGAACCAGCCCGACTGGCAGAACCACTCCGCGATACCACTCTGATAGGCCTAGCAGATCGAGTGTTCGGTCTGTCGATTCGAAAGGGTGGGAATCTGGAAAGCCTGATCGAGCGAAGAATCTCGGAGCAGCGTTCTAAACACTTCTCAGTTGGCTATGTATTTCTTGCGATCGATGAATCTAAGCCCAAGGAGCTTGAGAAAGTCCAGGACTGGATGGATCGGGGCGCGGTGGGCTGGCACGTACTCGACTCTGACAAAACACTCTCAAGTGACTCCTCGTGTGCGTTTCATTGTAAACATCGAAAGCATCAAGGTACCTATCAATTCTGTCTGTCGCTAGCTACATTTGAAACCGGAGCCAATGGATCGACAGAATGGTTGGCACATTGCACCCGCACATCCAGTTCTTCTGAGAAAGTCGCAGATGCTATGCATCGTGGTCGCTCGGCCGTTGCATCACCTTGGATTTCTCTGAATCAGATATGTGCTCAAGAGAGATTGGTTGCGTCATCTCGGCTAACTCAGGGCGACCAGCGATGTGTGAGCTTCTCGGCCGTTGGTTTAGCAGAGCTCTTAAGTCGCCGTGTGTTCCGCTCTCACTTAGGTCGCTGGGATTGGGAACCCTATGGATTGTTGATCCGTCGCTCTGCGCTCGAGGAAATGGGCTGCCGACCCGTCATCTACGGGGAACCCGGTGAAAGGGATAATTTGGCGGCTGCTGAAAAACCCTTCTTTCAGGCTCGTGGGAAGACGATGGATTGGACTCAAGAACACGAATGGCGGTTTCTGGGTGATCTCGATTTGAACAAGTTCAATAGAAACGACCTTCGCATATTTGCTGAGACGCAAGACCAAGCCTATCAATTGGCGCGCTCTTATCCTTGGAATGTGATCTGGGTTCGTGATCCGTAGCCAACGGGTCCAACGAGCAAAATTCCTGACGAAAACCGCTACGAGAATAGTTGCTGCATTGCGGGAGCAAGCGATGCCAAGCAAAATATTCCATTGCTGAAGTTTCCAACAACTCGCCTTCCCACCTCCCGCACGGAGCCTACCTTATGCGTACCTTCATGAGATCCCTCGCAGTAATTGCAATGTTGCTGCCATCTGCTTTCTTATTTGCTGCTGATGCACCAGAGGGCTTCACCGCCCTGTTCAACGGAAAAGACTTCGAAGGCTGGCACGGTCGCCCACACTTAAATCCAAACAAGTGGGAAGATACTGGGGAAGCCAAAAAAGACGCCTGGAACAAGGATATGGCTACCCACTGGTCCGTCCAAGATGGAGTCATTGTGAACGACGGTCATGGAGTGTTCTTGACGACCAATAAAGAGTACGGTGACATCGAGTTGCGACTAGAGTACAAAACGGTTGCTCGAGCTGACAGCGGAATCTATTTGCGTGGAACGCCGCAAGTTCAGATCTGGGACAGTACGGAAGAAGCCAAGTTCAAGCTTGGTGCTAACCTGGGTAGCGGCGGCCTGTGGAATAACACAGCTGGAGCCCGAGGCAAGGACCCGTTGGAGCTAGCCGACAAACCCTTTGGGGAATGGAATTCATTTCGTATCGTCCAAGTGGGAGCTCGGACTAGTGTTTGGCTCAACGGCAAGCATGTCGTGGACAACGCGATCATGGAAAACTTCTGGGACCGTAAGGCTGCGTTGAATCCAAAGGGTGTCATCCAGTTGCAAACTCACGGCGGTGAGATTCAGTGGAAGAATCTTTACATTAAGGAACTGACGACTGAAGAATCCAATGCTTGGCTGCGAGAACATAGTCATGCTACGGGATACACCAGCAAATTCAATGGCTCGGATCTGAGCGGCTGGGCTGGTGCGACAAACAACTACGACGTAGTCGACGGCGCGATTCAGTGCAAGAAAGGCCATGGCGGCGTCTTGCACACAGAAGAACAGTACTCAGACTTTGGTGTTCGTTTCGAGTTCCAGCTACCTCCCGGTGGCAACAATGGTCTTGCGATTCGATATCCCGGCAAGGGCGATACGGCTTACGTCGGCATGTGCGAGTTACAAGTTCTAGACAACACGGCTCCGAAGTTTGCGAAGTTAGATGATCGTCAGTACCACGGTTCGGCTTACGGCATGATTGCCGCACAGCGTGGTTATCTTCGCGAACCTGGCGAGTGGAATATCCAAGAAGTCACCGTGAAGGGTTCCACCATTCGCGTAGAACTCAATGGCACAGTCATTCTCAATGGTGATTTAAGCAAGATCACCGACTACATGGCCAATCGTCCACATCCGGGCAAAGAACGAACCGAAGGCTACTTTGGTTTCGCTGGTCACAACGATCCAGTGCGTTTCCGAGCCGTTGAACTTCGCGAGATGAAATAAATCGACGACTCGATTTCAGTAAATTCTAAACAAGCGCCATCGCTCTTATTCAGCGGCTTTGGAGTCTATAGCCAGTTCTATTTTTTTCCCGCATCTATGCGGAAACGCCGCCGCAATACGCCTGACGCCTCAGGGCAAGAGGTGACACTCTATGTCGCGTCTTGATTGTGTCAGTCGCGGAGTTGGTAGCTCGATTTGGCTGCTGCAAGGGAGGAAGATATTGCGGCCGGATTGGTAATGCGCTAACCTTGACATGAGGAACAAGTTCAGGTCGCTGTCCAATTCGTTGCATATAATTTGGAGCAACGAGTTGGCCGTGTTGTTGCCACCAAGTACCGGTGTAGTGGTTTTCAACCGCCGTTGAACGTGTCGACCTTGAAAATAGCTCACACTCACGCGCATCCACTTTGGCGTTAAACGGAACAATGTGAGTCGTAAGCGCTATGATCACCTCGGCTCACTTTACGTCGTCGTCTGATCGACTAAACAACTTGCGGATAACTGGCGTTTCGCCCAAAACCGGGACCCACCACTTCTTGTGACCATTGGTTTCTTTGATCAAGTCACCGATGATCGACCCCTTACCATCGGGAAGTAGAAGGGTCGTCGATGCTTCCGTCGTACCTTCCTCTGGCTATCCTGTATCTGGATTGATTCGACCACCTGAGACTTTTGGCTCAACGGTCAGTAGTGCTTGTCCATCGTGCGTTAGCTTGGTGAGAGAACTGGACTCTGTAAGTCATAGTTCTTGGTGCTGCGAGAGAGCCGACCGCGTCAACCGCGTTAAGTTTGCTTTCTACGACCTGGACGGTCTTGAGTCTTCTGGTTCGTGCGAGCATCCACAGAAGGCTGAAAGATCCACCGCTGACCATGAACAAACTGAAGACGAAGAGACTGAGATTAAGTACGACCAGTGAGATCGTGCGCAAAATAAAGTAGATGGTTGTGATGACAGACTTCGATGGCTTTACAATTGGACCTCTACCTGACGGTAGTCATTTGAAGCTGCGATTTGAGGTTTTCGACCAGATCCTTAGGAGAAAAGGGCTTGTGGAACACTCCGGTGATTCCGAGTTGTTCGTGCAAGACCTGCAGGTTGAGTTCGTGTGTCTTGGCTGTGCACAGAAACACTGGCTTGTCCTGGTTTGGACTTCTTTCTCGCACGTGTGTCAGGACTTCGATTCCCGTCATCCCAGGCATCTGTTGGTCTAGGAGTAGGACGTCAAACTCTTCCTTCTGAGCGGCTTGCCACGCTAGCGAACCGGTGCGGCAAACGGTTACGTTGAACCCTGCATTGGTTAGTACAAATTCGAGCAGGTTTGCCAAAGCAAAACTGTCTTCTGCGACCAAAATGTTTTCCATCGTGCTCCCCAGCTCGACCTTCGCCAGTTCTTTTAAGCGACTAGTAGTTGATATACGAGGTCATGTTGATCCGCAACTCACCAGTGGTTGCGTGACACAGCCAACCTCCGGCGTCATCGGCGTCAGCAGCCATGAAAGGATTAATCGTCAGAGCTTTCACCGCTGCGTTTGTTGCACCACCGACGATTGTCGATGGAAATGGGCTTTTCAAATAATCGTTCAAGTCAGTGTTCAATATCGCTGGGTAGCTACCGTTTTCTGTGCGACATAACTCCACTGCACCACCCAGTGTCAAAAGAGACTGTAGTGCCGCCGACTGACGAGCGGCATCTGCTCGTCCGTAAAAATTGGGAGCCGCTACGGCTGCGAGATTCGCGACAATAATGATTACAACGATAATTTTAATTAACGTGAATCCCCGGTTCTATCTAAAGTACATCTGCCATGGTCCTGAAAAGTCGTGGCTCTTGGACCGTCGAGTTAGGCTGCCGAAGCTGTTGCGCCTGTTCTGTGTGGAAACCTAGCCTACGACGCATAACTGGCAAAAACTTTTCTTTGTGGAATTGCTTGTGACCGCCCTTTTTTTGGACTCGGTCAAACGATTTGCATCACCTTGCCGATACTATTTGAGCCCAAAGGATTGCAAACCGCGAACTTTAACGGTTCTTCCGAATGTCCACTTCCGACTGCAAAACTCTCGATACGCTGCGTTCTTTTCTCGAAGAACGGATCCCAGTTCGATTTCTGGTCGGCACGCCCATTTCCTCCTTTGAGCTAATTGAATTAGGGCACCATGCTGAAATCCTGATACCAAACCTACTTTTGGAAAACTGGGAAACACTATGCTCTGAATTAGAGCAAACCCAAGAAACCCGGACCATCGAACTCACAGAGAATGCTTCGCTTGTCTTGATTCCCTTCTTTTGCGAGGGACAAAATTGCATCGTTGCCAGCATCCTCAACGGCGATCTGCCGGTTGGCCAACAGATGTTGCAAAACTCGCTGGAATGTTGGAGCCTGCAGCAAGAACACCATTTTTCTCAGGCAGCCCTTCAAGAGTCAGCTATGCAACTCGCTCAGAGTTTTGAAGAACAAAACTGGCTGAGAGGCTTTGCTCGAAACGCTACCAGCTTCTCCGAGTTCGCTACCGTCAACGAAATCGCCGAGAAAATACTGGAGCCATTGGTATTTCTGCTACGCGCCAAGGATGTATTCCTTATAGTCCATCCGGAGGAGTCCGAGTGCTCTGGGCTCGTTAGCACTAGCTACGGAAGCTCTGGAGTTTCGGTGAAGTCCATTGAGGGACTCTTGCACCAAATGCAGTTTGGCAAGAATTCTCCACCGCTAGTTCGCAATAATGTTGAGCTGAAGTTGCCTGAGTGTACGCTGCACTCAATCGTGGCAGTCACGATTTCCGACGCGACGCATCGTGGTTTCCTGGTCGCAGTCGAGCGCTCGGAGCAATTCCACCCTAATGGAACTCCAATCTATGATGCCGAGTTCGGAAGCGTTGAAGTCGGCCTTTTGGAAGAAGCCGCTGTTCTTCTCACAACTCAGACTCAGAACATGCGACTGCTTTTGCAAAGCAACGAATTGTTCCTTGGCACTTTGCGAGCAATGAGTAGCACAATCGACGCGCGTGATCCGTACACTCAAGGACACAGTGAACGTGTGGCCCGTTTGTCCTATGATCTGGCGCAGATTTTGGGCCTATCCGACGAAGCTTGCCACGAAATCTACCTTTCAGGCGTGCTTCACGACATCGGAAAGATTGGAATTCCTGACAAAGTTTTGCTGAAGCCAGGCAAGCTCTCCGACGACGAATTCGAGATTATCAAACAGCATCCGGTGATTGGTCATCGTATCGTTCAACGTCTCGGGCATTTGCAGTTTACCTTGCCAGGTGTTCTCTATCACCATGAACGTTGGGATGGGGGCGGATATCCTCAAGGACTTGCTGGACAGTCTATACCATTGATGGCTCGTATTATGGCCGTTGCTGATGCGTTCGACGCCATGACCAGCTCTCGGCCCTATCGAATCGCTATGCCGCTAGAGAAATCTCGGAGCATTATCAACGATGGTGCCAAAGAGCAGTGGGATCCGGAGATTGTTCACTGCTTTAATGTCTGGTTAGAAACCAAGTTCGATGCTTCAAAGTTAAAAGTCGAGGCGAACTCTCTGATCCCAGTAAATGCACCGATGGAGCATTTGGTCCAAGCCGTGATGACGCTAATTCACTAGTTGGACGATGTGGGATGCAGAAACATGCGAATTACGTTTCGCGCTTGTCCAACGCTACGATTTGGCCAACCATGAACCATACGCCAAGAAAGAATGCAGCTATAACTGCATGAAACCATTCAAGAGACATGGAAGACTTTACCTGCATCACGCGAATTATTTAGCGCGTCTTCCATGCGCTGAGACGTGAATTCTGGCTCCTGAATTCACAACGATTGACCTCGGGTGATGAAACGTCGAGACCGACCTTTAGTATCTCGACTTCCGTCGTTCAGGCAAATTAGAAAATAATATTCTCGCTGCACCTCTTCGCTAACCGTCAAGGCTTAATAAAGTGCGGTCCTTATGCTCGCTATGTAGCGATTGTAAGAATTAAGTTTGGAGCCGGCGGCACATCGAGCCCAGATCACTGCGTTGGATATTGGCTCTCTTTCGATCTACCAAAGATTGCTTTGTGACCTATGTTTTTACCAGAGAGCGGGGTCATAAGTATTGTTCAATGGGCTAGGAACATGATACAACCAGCTTCACCTGTACTCTCTACGGCTTTACAGAAGAGCTTCCGTGATCTGGATGTAGCGGCGCGAAAGATTGTTGATCCAAGAAACATCGGTGATGCGGAACCGATGAAGAATCTAAAGATTGCTGAGCATACATCTCAAGCCACCATCGCTGCCTTGAAGGTTGTAAAAGAGTCCCATGATCACTTGATCAATATTGTCGTCTAGCCTGTGACTTTTATCACATTAATGAGTGCGAGGCTCATTATTCGGCTGGATGAAGCTACTTCTGACAAGTCTGCTGTTCGTTCAGCCGTTCCGTCTGCTGCTTGGAGTCCTCGAAAGTGCGTTTGACCGTATAGTCGACGACATCTCTGATTACAGCGACCAATAAGAATTTAGCTATGCCTATTTGGGTCGCTCTGATTCGCCCAATTGAAAAAGCCGGCGGAGGGCGTCTAGTAGGCTAGCGTGCTGATGAGTATCGGCATTTTCTCGCAAAGACTGCATAGGCGGATGTAAGAGTTTATTCACAAGACGATCAAATGCGACTTGGAGTTCCTTCTTGGTCGCTTCATCCAAGTCCTGAGAGTCTAACTTATTGAGTAATCGATCGAGTTCTGACTTCTTGATAACTTCTGCCTGCTCGCGCAACAACCTGATCGTTGATCCACCGCCCCGATGCGAGGATTCGGACAGAAATCTTTTGGTCTCTTCTTGAACGATCTTCTTGGCCTTTGGCCACTCTGCCTTGCGAGCCTCTATGTTCCGCTGACAGACTTCTTGCAAGTCGTCGACGGTGTACAAATAAGTATCGCTCACGTCACTGATCTCTGCGTCAAAGTCGCGCGGTACTGCCAAATCCAAAATCAAAACAGCTCGAGCCGGATGAGCACTACGAGCTTTTTGGAATTCTTCTACTGTGACTATTGGTTCATTAGCACCTGTCGTGGATACGACCATATCTGATGCCATGATTTGCGAATAGAGCTTCTCCCAAGGATAGGTTTCGGCTTCGAACTCTGTGGCCAAGGCTTTAGCGCGTTCTAGGCTGCGGTTGATGATCGACATTTTGGTTGCACCAAAATCCTTAAGATACTTCAACGTCTCTGTGCCCATCTCGCCTGCACCGATGAGCAATATCTTCTTATCTTCGAATCGCTCAAAGAATTCTGTAGCTATTTCGCTAACCGCCACGCTTGGCACGCTAATTCGCTTCTTATGTATCTCAGTTTCGTTGGCTACGCGTTTGGCTACCAGCGCTGCTCTTTGAAAGACTCGGTGCATATTTGTTGCTACAGACTCGCCACGGCAAGCGAGCTCATACGCCGCTTTGACCTGTGAGAGTATCTGAGCCTCGCCAATGATCATGCTGTCCAAGCTGGCCGCGACAGTAAACAAGTGATGTATTGATTCTTCGCCGCTTAGTGCTGTCGCTTTAGACTGAAGTTCTGCGAACTGCAGACCATGGAAGTCTGTTAAGAAGCGGCAGAGTTCTTCATGCTGCGGGAAGCTCTTCTTTTCTTGCGATGCACAATATAGCTCTACTCGATTGCAGGTGCTGAGCAAGACTGACTCTGAATCCGGAAAGCGCTGCTTGAACTGCTGCAACGCATCGAACACCTGATCATTGCTGAACGCTAACCGCTCGCGAAGTTCTACTGGAGTCTCATGATGACTCCACCCTACCATGGCCCAGTGCATCAGCTATTTACCTCGCTGATGATTGATTCCGTTGCGCTGGTTGACTTCTGTGCCACGTTACCTTGCCCATGCGATGATACTAGCACAACTCCCAGAACGGCCAACATGAACACAAAGTTGGCGATCACCAGATAGGCACTACGTCGGCCGCCCAAAGAACTCTTGGCCGATATCTCTAGAACGGTTGCTATCAGCGTCCATACAAAGAGGGCTACCGTGGACAGTATTCCGGGGCTTAACCAATCGATACTTCCGGAACGCTGAAGATTGAGTGCCACTCCGCTAAGCATACCGAAGGCAAGAGCCAACGTCGTAGCAAAGAGACTTAGACGATTCATCGACTGCAAGAACTCTAGCGTAGGTAGTTTTAGCTTGGCCTTCTTACGCCTGCCTTTCGACTTTAAGCGCATCGATTGCAGCAAGTACATCATGCCGAAGGCGACGCCAAAACAAATGAACATCGTTCCGACCAACAAGCTTATTCCGTGTACTACCTGCCAAAGCCCTTCACTAGTGGGGACGAAAGGCGTGCCACCGCGCATTAACGTCCCCAGCCCGATCAGTGCAAGAATTAGTGGAATAAGAAATAGGCCCGACGCATTTGCTGGATTTCTTATCACTAGGACCATATAGGCTATCGTCAAACACCACGCGGCCACGACGCTCCACTGAAACCAGTCAGCGAGCAGTTTAATATTCGAGGCTTCTGAGAAAAACAACGTGTTGACAAGAAATATCGTGTGTGCAAACAGACCTGCTACCAGCATGCAGATAAGCAATGTGTTGCGACCCGGGATCTTTAAGTAGACCCGCGCTGCCTCCATGCACATCACTACGAGGTAGCTAAAGACGAAACACGAAACGGTTACTCCCGACAACATGCGACACCTTACTTGCGAAATGGACTGCTTTTAAACACGACGCATCAATGCTATCTCGATGCTTTACGTGTGTCCTTAGAATGAAAACAAGCTAGCCAAATGGGCTAGCTTGGCAAAAGGCGAATCAGGATTTTCCTACTTGATGGGTCTGATCTTCTCTACGACAGCTATGATTCCTCGGTTGGGTATCTAAACCGGCTTTAACTTTTGAAAAACTAGTGAGCACCATGTAGCTCACAATTCTTTATCTGCCGAGCCTAGTCCCAATCTCCATCTTCGTCGTCTTCCTCTTCTTCCTCTCCCCAGTCGTCGTCCTCTTCGTCATCATCGTCGTCCTCTGACCAACCGTCGTCGTCATCGTCGACCTCTTCCCATTCACTTTCTTCTTCGAGGTCGTCTTCGCTCTCTTCTTCGTCTTCGTCGTCGTCCCAATCGTCGTCGTCTAAATCTTCGAAATCGTCGCCCTCTTCTTCGTCTTCTTCTTCGTAGAAGCCGTCGTTTTCTTCATCCTCTACGGCCGCCGTAGGATGGGCTAAGGCCACTGCACTGCTCTTGCTGGTGGCTATTGGATCCATATCCACGGCTGGATTGATGGAAGCTACGCTTTCGTCCATGGAAAGTGTCGAAGTCATTGCAGAATCCTCTGTTTCCGAATGCTCTACAGCTGCGATGGAAGGGGCTGACAAGGGTTCATTAACCCATGACATTCTCGGCAATCGATCAAGCGATCGTAAACCAAACATTTGTAAAAATCGACGTGTTGTTCCGTACAGAAAGGGCCGCCCCAATTCCTCGCTGCGACTATGGATTCGTACCAGCTCGTACTCCATCAGTTGCTTGAGCACTTCGCTACTACTTACACCCCTTATCGCTTCTATTTCGGAGCGTGGAACAGGTTGCCGATAAGCTACCACCGCCAGTGTTTCCATAGCCGTCTGGCTAAGCTTTTGCTGTCCCGGAACATATTCGAACCTTCTCAGCCAATCAGCAAATTGCGCTCTAGTCAGTAGTGCATAGCCTCCGGCTATATCCTCGACTCGGAAAGCTCTGCCCTGCTCATCCAGCTGCTGATTAAGCTCGCGAATCAGTGTACGTGCTTCTGTTGCGTCCGCCAACCCAGCCAGTTTAGCTAGTTTACGCAACGATAAACCTTCCCGTGAGAGGAAAAGTACGCCCTCGAGCCTCTGCAACTTCCCGTGAGGATGTTCCTCCTCCTGCGCTCCTTCCAACGCTTCCGATCGGTCTGTCGAAGCTAGATAGTGTATAAAATTCCAATATTGCCGCGATCTGTCTCGCTGTGGATTCAACCCCTTCGCTGCTGGCAACTCCAAGCCCAGATGTGATCCTTTAGGTCCGACACCCTGATGCCTTGGCACTACTGTATAAGCAAATCCTTGCCGCATTTTTCGATTACCGTATAGGTTTCGTTTTCAAACTTAGCGAACAATAATGTTGCAAGTGCTTGACCTAATTATCCAATAGATTGCCCCTCACCTCAAACTGCAAAAATACGGTGGCTAGGGCCAATTAGCTATTTCCCCTGGATTCTCTAAGTAGATTAATATCAAGATGAATTCTCAGGCTACATCAATTTCGGCGAATAGCCCTGCTTCCTGGCGAGCGTGGATTTCCCGCAACAAGCTCGCTGTTTCCGTCATCGTTCTATTTGTGCTCGCCTTTTTGGGGTTCATTTACTGGCAAACCACCTATGTTTCCGGTCTGGAATTCAATACTCGCTCTTTCAGCGTCCGTAAATTCTCTTTCCACCGCGACCCTTTCACCAATAGACAGTGGACAGGAGTAAGGCATGATCCTGGACCCGAGCGACTGATTTGGACAGCTGCGACTTTTAGCTCTACCATTGATCCATCTATCAGTCCGCTTTTGAATTCTCCATTCGCTCGAGACCAATGGGATCTTGTTGAATTCGATCATTCCTTTGTGAGTGATGAACCTTCGATCTTGATCGATCTCTTAACACTGCATGACTCTGGTCACGATTTGAAGTGGCCAACTTGGACGAAGGATCATCCTACAGAAGCCGCTGAGTTCTGGCCGGTTGTCCAGTCTCTGGTCGCCTTAAACCTCTATTCTCGCTTGCCAGACATCTTTGAGATCCCATTACTTGACTTGAACGCCAAGGAGTTTCCTTCCGCTTTGATCGAGCGGACCCAAAGCGTGTTGATCGATGAAGCCCAACTTTACATCAAGTCCAATCAAGCCGATAAAGCCAGTGAGCTCGTCCTATTCGGTCTCAAACTTGGACCCAATGACAAGTTGCAAAACCTCAAGCCTTCGGCTCGAGCGGAAGTCGAATCGTTCTGATGAATTCCATTTATTTTGACAATAACGCTACCACGCGTTTAGATCCTGTAGTAGCCGACAAAATGCACCAGCTGCATTTGATGGGTATATACAATCCAGCCAGTCAACATCGGCTCGGTCGACAGGCTCTTAGTTTTCTCGAAGAAGCGAAACAACAGATCCTAGAAGCTGTTGGAGCGCCGTGCAGTTCCATGGATTCGGCTCAGATTATCCTCAACAGCGGCGGCACTGAGTCCAACAATCTCGCCATATTTGGACTTCTCGAGCGGCGACCTGGTTATGTCTTCGTTGGCGGTACGGATCACCCTAGCGTTATTGAAGCTGGGAAACACTTCGCTGGTTCCGATGATCGCTTCCGAGTTTTGCCTACCGACTCGCTTGGCATTTGTGATTTCGATCTACTTCAGTCTTGGCTTGCTGATATACACGACCAAGGCGAAGTCGTTTCCTGTGTTAGCGTCATGCTTGGCAACAATGAAACTGGAGTGCTGCAAGATCTCAAGTGCATCTCTCAGCTCTGCGCTAAATACGATGTTCCGGTGCACTCTGATATAGTTCAAGCTCTTGGTAAGTCGCCTATCAACATGCAAGAGCTTGGGCTTTCGGCTCTTACACTAACCGGCCACAAAATCCACGGACCGGTTGGCATTGGTGCACTCATCCTTGCTTCCGACGTAAAAATCGATCCTATGATCATTGGTGGTGGTCAGCAACTTGGTTTGAGAGCTGGCACTGAGCCAGTCGTACCAGCTGTTGGCCTTGCCAGTGCCGTTAGTGAAATTATCGGAGCTCTCGACAAAGGTCATTACGAAGAACTTCGCTTGCTGCGAGATCGATTTGAAAGCCGTCTTATAGATAGCTGCGATGCGGTTGTTATTGCTGCTGACGCACCAAGATTGCCGCATACGTCCAATCTTTCCTTCCCTGGAATTGATCGCCAAGCATTGCAAATGGCCCTCGATCTCAACGGTTTGGCCTGTAGTACAGGGTCGGCGTGCTCTAGTGGTTCCGGCCGTCCGTCAGGTTCATTAGTTGCTATGGGCCTACCTTTGGAGACTATTGAAGGATCTCTCAGGTTTAGTTTTTCCCGGTTTACAACCGCTGATGAGATTGATCGCGGTTTGCTATTGATTGAGAAAGCCATCGAAAAGTGTCGCACTGCCGCTTAGGTTGTCGCTATTCTTCCCCTGTACTTGGTGCCGTGAATTCTTCTGCTACTTCTAAAATCCCACTTGAGCAGCCTGCTTCTATTCGTCGTTTGCTGCCTAGCTTGGACGGTCAAGGATGGATGCTGCCCTACTATGTGGTTGGCGATGAAAACCAGAGTTTGTTGCACTTGTTTGATAAGTCTCTCATCGCCAACCTCCAACACCGCTCACCGATTGTTCTTTATGGCGATCATGGTACGGGTAAAACGGCTTTGTCCGTCGCTCTTTCCATACTTTGGTCTCGCACAACTGGCCTACGTCCTCTCACTTTCTGCACTGGTTCTTCCTTTGCTGAGGATCATCTAGCTGCCATCGAAAGCGATGACCTCGAAGCGTTTTATCATCGCTTTCGCCAGTGCAAGGCTCTTGTCGTCGATGATGTTGATTCAATTGCCACCAAGCCGGTCGCACAACGTGAACTTGTTCAAGCACTTGACCTTCTCGGTCAAGCTCAAGCTCCTGTTCTGCTAACATCTACCAAACTCCCTGCTTCCCTCGACGCGCTACTGCCGGCTTTATCCAGTCGGCTTTCCGGCGGACTTTCACTACGAATACATCAACCCGCTTGTGCTACTCAAGCTGTTATCCTCGACGGACTTGCTGAAGACATCGACCCTCGCTTGAAGCGCGAGCTACTCTTGGCTTGCTCTGAGTCTCTCGGGAGCACTGTACCTGCTACAAAGCTGAAAACCTTGGTGATGATTGCTCATCAAAACCGTGACGCCGACGGCTCTTTTAACGTCGAGCTTGTTCGCCAATTGGTGATGCAAATGATCGATGGCGATTCGCTTACTATTGCTGACATCGCCAAACGTGTTGCTCGTACTCTACGCGTCAAAATCAGCGATATGCGTGGCTCTACCCGACAAGCCCACATTGTTCGCGCTCGCGGTCTGGCGATCGTTCTCGGTCGACGCTTGACCCATACCAGCCTCCAGCAAATCGGTGAATATTTTGGCGGCCGCGATCACTCCACTATTCTGCATGCCCATCGAAAAACTGAATCTGCCCTGCTAGCTGATGCGGAACTCGCCAAAGCCCTATCTGATTTGCAGCAAGAACTGCTTCAAAAGTAAGGTGAAAACTTGTTGATCGTCTGTAAAGCCGCGTAGAGTTTCCGCTAGCTTTCCGCCACGGTCTTCTTTGCACTCTACTCTCAGTCTAAATCCCACCTACTTATCGTCGCTCGCTGACACTTACCGAACGATTGTGCGACATTTTTCCCACTGTCAGTAGTCGGTCTATATCGTTCTTCGGTCCTTTGATTTGTCCGCCTCGATTGGACTTTGACGGCATGTGGAAAAGTTGATCTCACTTCGCACTACTACTACTACTACATATTTAAATATAGGAATCTGGACGTAAAGAACTTATTTTGCGTTGACCATCTTCTGTAGATGCTAACCAACCGGTAAAACACTTGGTTTAGACCTCGGGCACACTGCCCCTAGGCATATCCAGTGTTTGCTGGAGAAGGGTTCCTCTTCAGTGGAGAAAGCAGCTTCGCATAAGGCCGATACGGCTGACAGCGTCGGCGGAAGGTTTAGCGTCATGAAAATCTCTTGCAATCTTGAACAGTTATCGGGTGCTTTCCAGCTAGCCGCTAGCGTGGCTCAAATGCGGAGCCCAAAAGAGGTGCTGCAATACGTCAAAGTCGACGCGAGCGAAGACAAAGTGACTTTGATGGCAACCGATATGGAAACGGGAATCCGTATAGAAGTAGAAGGAGTCGAAGTACAAACAGCAGGCCGAGCACTGTTGCACGTAGGCCGTGTCGGAATGATCCTTCGCGAAAGTAGCGATGAGAAGCTAGAGTTTGAATCCGATGGTACGACAACGGTCGTCAAAGGACAGCACAGCGAATTCAATCTGCCAAGTGTGAATCCGGACGAGTTCCCGAGCATAGTGGGCTTCGAAGAAGAGAAGTATCATGAGATTCCAGCTCGACTGTTCAAGGAGATGGTCAAGCGGACATCCTTTGCGACTGATCCAGACAGCTCACGATTTGCACTAGGCGGTGTACTGCTAGAGTTGCATGGTGAAGATGTTTTGGCGGTTGGCACCGATGGCCGACGCCTGGCTCGCATGACTGGTAGTGGAACGAACGTTGGTAGCCATGAAACAACTGGAAGCACAACAATCATCCCAACCAAGTCGTTGACTTTGATGGAACGATCGATTGGCGACAAAGAAGAAACCGTCCACATAGCTTGCCGCGAAAATGACGTACTTCTGAGAACAAGTCGCTGCACAATCTATTCACGACTGGTCGAAGGTCGTTACCCGAACTGGCGGCAAGTTATTCCTAGTCGCGAAGACTCGGTCATAATCGATATGGTGGTCGGTCCATTCTACAATGTGATTCGACAAGCATCGATCGTAGCGGATCAAGAGACGCGAGGATTGGACTTTCAATTCTCAGGAGGCACTCTATTGCTAACGGCTAGCACGGCCGACTTGGGGCAGAGTCGTGTAGAGATGCCGATAGAATACGATGGCGAGCCGATAAAGATGAAGCTAGACTATCGCTACATCGGTGACTTCTTGAAAGTTCTAGACTCAGACGCTCAGTTCAAGATGGACGTAGCGTCGTCGACGCAACCAGCATTGATGAGCACCGAAGACGGCTACGCTTACGTAGTTATGCCAATGGCTCTGGATGCTTAACGAATAGATTCGTAGATCCATCAAGTAGATATTGGCATCCGCAAGATCTAGAATAGAAATCAATCCAAAGACCTTGATTGATGTTCTCGGGTGCATAAAAAGCGAAGTCTAACTTCAGTGTTTTAGCTTCAATTTCTAGTAGGACCGGAGGAGCGACGTATACAGCTTGTTGTACGACACGGACCTTTGGAAAAAGGAATGGTTCGTGCGAGCAGCATAGTTAGCTAACTGTAGCTTCTTCTCTTCCGGGCATCTCGCGTCCGTGGTAAATCACGGAGACAGGTAGTAGCGAGCGAGGTTGACCGATGGCGCACAGTACGGCGAAGATAGCGACGACATAGGCTAGCCATTGGCTCTTGGTCGAAGTGGTAGCAATCCCGTAGAAGAACTTATCGAAACCTATTCCGACTGGAGTAGCTAAACTCAAGTTTGGTACCGAAAAGGGTTCGAATTTGATGAAACTGCAATTAACACAGACATCTTCAAGCGAAGATACCGCTCAAGACTAGATAACGCAGATTGGAGATACTGGCGGCACAATGGAAATACCGGGCACGACGAAAGGGTTTAGGTAGGTGTTTATCGCGGAGAGTGGAAGTTGGTGGAGGAACAGGAGGAGAGCGATACGAGCGATGCTTTCGTCTCAGAAGGAAGCCCGTATGAAGAAGGAACAGCAAGACCCTCTCGGTAACTAGGCGGAACGGTAGTTGACAAGGAACGCGGGAAATCATCACTTAGTAACCAGTCCGAGGGAAAATAGAATAGTTGCACTATCAGGAAGATAAGATGACACCAACAAATCAGCGGAACGAAGCAGCAAGGAAAGAGGGTCAAGAAAACTCGCCAGTAACCCAGTGCGGTACAGGAGGGAATCCAGGGCGAATGGCTTGTCCAGTATGCGGCGGATCACAGATGGAAATAAGGGCCAAATTTCAAAGCACTCGTTGTCATCGCATCTGTGAGACTTGCTGCGAAGGGAGCCGACAGTAATTTTTAACTGGGGAGCGAAAACCCCCGGGCTCTTAACCTAGTCCACGACCTAAGAATGGTGTTTCTCGCCAAAGCAGGCGCACGTCATAGCCTCTCAAGGAGTATCCATAGATGACCATTAGTGCCTTTATGGAAAGACACTATCGGCACTTTAATGCACGAGAAACATTGGCGGCAGCGAAGTCCTACCGAGAGTTTAGTCAATCAGGCGGCAAGATGCTGGTGTCACTAGCGGGAGCGATGAGCACCGCAGAGCTAGGTATATCACTAGCCGAGATGATTCGGCAAGACAAGGTGCATGCAATTAGTTGCACGGCGGCAAACCTAGAAGAAGACATCTTCAATTTGTTTGCTCACAACGAATATAGAGTTATCGAAGACTGGCGAGCCCTCAGTGCCACAGACGAAGTAGCGCTCCAAGCTGACGGATTTAATCGCGTCACGGATACTTGCATACCAGAAACGGTGATGCGTCACATCGAATCTCATTTGACTCAGTATTGGTCAGCCGCTGCAGAAGCAAGCGAATCATATTACGCCTATGAATACTTCTTTCGAGTGCTGGAAGACGAAACGCTGCGAAAACACTATCAATCGCCGATAGAAAACAGCTGGTTGAACGCAGCGAGAGAAAAAGGGATCCCGATCGTCTCGCCAGGCATCGAAGACAGCACGCTAGGAAATATCTTCACCGCCCGCGTGATGGATGGCACAGTGGCAAACCACCAGGCGATGCGGAGTGGAACGGAGCAGCTCGAGATGTTTTCCAAGTGGTACATAGAACAGTCCAAAGAGTCACCAATAGGGTTCTTTCAGATAGGCGGCGGCATCGCTGGCGACTTTGCGATTTGTGCAGTGCCGATGCTAATCCAAGATCTAGAGATGGATATCCCACTCTGGTACTACTTCGCACAGATATCAGATGCAGTAACGAGCTATGGTGGCTATTCAGGAGCAGTACCTAACGAAAAGATCACTTGGACGAAACTCAGCAAGGATAGTCCGAAGTTTATGATCCAGAGCGACGCCACGATCGTCGCTCCCCTGATCTTTGCCTACGTGCTAGAGCAGTGATACTACAAGCGCGACGCGGAAGCGAGAGAGTCCCAATCGTGATGGTGCCGGCTTGCTTCGGCGCGACTAGTTAGCAGCATCGCCGTAAGGCGTCGGGCAATACGCGAGCAAGCAGATACGATATCGCTGCCATACCGTGTAAAAGAGGGACGAACTGAAGAAACGGCGGCTAGCGTCAAAGCCGCTCACAAGCCTTGACGACTTAAGATACCACAACGTTTACGAGCGGATACCGCTGGAGCTATCGGTTATCATCTTGTTGCGGAGGGCTTTTAGTCCGCGTTTGAGTAATCCGGCCACGGCCATCTCGGTCTTCTCCATCGATTCAGCAATTTGTTTTAGCGAACTTCCTTCGACATAGCGAAGCCTGAGAGCTTCTCGCTGCGTGTCAGGCAAATCCTCCAAGCAGTTTGCTAAGTACACAGCCGCTTCATCCCGCATCATCCGCTGACTTGGTGATGTAGTCTCGGAAGGAGCTAAGTCCGTGATAGCAGGGCGACTATCGGTCGGGCTGTTGGAAACTTCGCGACCAGCAGATCGCTTTTGGGTGTAGATATGCTTCTGGTGAGCCGAAGAGACATTGTTTCTCAGAATGTGCCGCAGCCAGCCCAGCAACTCCTCGATTTGGGAGCCGCGAAACGCGGGTAAATCTCGCTGAGCCTCCAAGAAAGTAACTTGGACCACATCAGCAGCATCTAGTCGCCCTCGCAAGCGACCGTCCAGGTAGCGCTGCGCCAAGACGGTCAAATACGCACGATAATTCTCCAATAATTCTCCCAGAGCATCAGAATCACCACCCAGGGCCTGGTCGAGCAATTTTTGATGAAGGGTGCGATTCACTAGAAACTCAGAAGAAAACGGTCAATAGATCAATATCAAAGCTTACCGAAATCGAAAGTTACGATGCCATCATTCTACACCAATACCTTCATCGTAAGGCGAAAGATGATAGGGATTCTACTCATCGAATTAGTATAGGGTTTAGCGAACATAGGCCGGCAGAATCGTGGTGAAACAGATTCTTGCCGGAATTCTAAAATGGGCTGGTTTAAGCGATAAAGTCGAAAGATAATCGCCAATTGGTGTTTTTAATGAGCCGCGCTAACTATGCAGTGTCGCGGTGTGGTCTGCAGTCATATCCAACCGAGCATAGCTCCGCTTAGAGGCATACGATGTATCTTCGAATGGCCAAACGGCTTCTCATGGAAACGGACAAGCGTTTGTTGTGGAACTTGTTCTACAAGGCAGGATGGAAGGGTTTTCGCAGCGTTCAAAGACATCGAAAGCGTCTGAAACGAGGAGAATTTTTCCCACCCTTTTTATATCTGAGTATCATCAACAGCTGTAACCTTCGTTGTCAAGGTTGCTGGGTCGACGTCACCGCGAAGCAGACTAAGATCGACATCGATGCTTTGAATCGCACTGTCAACGAAGCCAAAGCGATGGGTAACGCCTTCTTCGGGATCTTGGGCGGTGAACCTTTCTTACACAAAGAGTTGCTCGATTTTCTAGAGGGACAACCAGACGCTTACTTCCAAGTCTTCACCAATGGGCACTTTATTACCGAAGAAGTAGCCAAACGTTTGCGGACGATGGGCAATGTGACGCCTCTTATCTCCGTAGAGGGAACGGAGATCGTCAGCGACGAGCGACGGGGAAAAGGTGAAGTCCTGAATCGAACCATGCAGGGAATTCATAACTGCCTCGACAATAAGGTCCTTACCGGTGTATGTACGAGTATTTGTAAGACAAACATCGATGACCTACTTACCAATCAGTGGGTAGATCGATTGATCGGGATGGGAGTCATGTACTGCTGGTTCCACGTCTATCGACCGATGGGACCAGAGCCGATGCCAGAACTTTCGTTAGAACCAGATCAATTGCGACACGTCAGGCAGTTCGTCGTAGATACGCGAGCGACGAAGCCAATCGTAGTCATCGATGCTTATCATGATGGTGAAGGTCGAGCGCTCTGCCCCGCAGCAACCGGATTCACGCACCACGTCGGACCGGCCGGAGATATCGAGCCCTGCCCGATCATTCAGTTGGCGACAGAAAGCATCCACGACGACAAGCCGCTGAAGGATACCTTCAATGAAAGTGAGTTTTTGCGAGACTTCCGAGAGCTCGCAGCGGAACACACTCGAGGTTGCGTAGTTTTGGAGCGGCCAGACATGTTAATGAAGTTAGCAGATAAACACGGAGCTCGAGATACCACGCATCGTCAAACCGCGATGGCAGAATTAGCCGCGACGGTACCACGGCGATCTCAGTATGTGCCAGGCGGAGAGATACCTGAACGAAGTTGGGCAGTTCGACTCGCCAAGTGGCTAGCTTTCAATGATTTTGGGGCTTACACGAAGCACTTCAAAGCTGAAAATTGGTTGGATCCTGATGCAGAAGGCAGCGAGATCGAGGCGAACAAATTGAGCTTACCTGTTCTCCAAGCACCAGAACTCGTATCGGCTCCAGGCAGCAGCGAGCAGTCAGAAACGTAGTTTTCGAAAGTCTCCATCACGTCGAAGCCTAATGGACCATAGCATGCCGAAAGTCTCGACGACTTCCGCTACTTGGGAGTTAAGAGACTTACACACTCCACGCATCATCTTCTCATCCAGTGTCGAGCCAACCCCTTCCAGAGTCCTTCCAGCGCATCATGCAATCGGATCGACACCGATTGCTGAAACAGTGGCAACGCCTGCAGGCAGGTCGGGGCCGCGATGGTGAGCAAGAGAAGTGGCAAGCCAAGCTCGAAGCCTCGGCTGAGCGGTATGCGCTCCGCGAAGGATTATTGCCCGACCGCGAATATGACTCTGATCTGCCTATCACGGATCATCGCGAAGAGATCATTAATCTAGTCCGCGAGCGACAGACGATCGTCGTCTGTGGCGAAACAGGATCTGGTAAGAGTACTCAGCTTCCGAAGTTTTTGCTTGATGCAGGTTATGGTGTGTCGGGCTTAATCGGCCACACACAGCCAAGACGTCTAGCCGCGCGCTCGGTCGCGGCAAGACTTGCAGAAGAATTGAAGACGACGATTGGAGAGTTGGTCGGCTTCAAGATACGTTTCACCGACGCAACCAAGCAAAATACTCTGATCAAGTTAATGACCGATGGCGTGCTGCTGGCGGAAACTCAAAGCGATCGGTTCTTGGATCAATACGATGCATTGATTATAGATGAAGCGCACGAACGCTCGCTTAATATCGACTTCTTGATGGGCTATCTTCGTAAGACGCTAGCGCGGCGGCCAGATCTCAAGCTGATCATCACCTCAGCTACGATAGATCCAGAGAAGTTCGCCAAACACTTCGCCGATGAACAGGGGCCGGCGCCGATTATAGAAGTATCCGGCCGGACCTATCCTGTAGAAATTCGGTACCGACCACCCGAACATGAGCTAGACGGCGATAGTTTTGGAGACGACGACGAACAGTCGCGAGCTATCGCGGCCGCAGTGGATGAATTGGAAGAAGAGGGTACCGGCGATATACTCACTTTTCTCCCAACCGAACGAGACATCAGGGCTACAGCGAAATATTTGCGAGGCCACTTTGCTGCTAGAGGTCAGGAGAAGTCGGTAGAGATTCTGCCACTCTATGCCCGGCTAACACAAGCTGAACAGAACAAGATATTTGCGGGACATAGCAAACGCCGGATTGTACTTTCAACCAACGTAGCCGAATCGTCTTTGACGGTACCCGGAATCCGCTATGTGATTGATACGGGACTTGTTCGAATTAGTCGTTATGCCCCGCGCAGTCGAGTACGCCGTCTTCCAATCGAAATCGTATCTCAAGCCTCCGCAAATCAGCGATCCGGTCGTTGTGGTCGTGTTGGACCAGGTGTTTGTATACGTCTATACGAAGAAGACGACTTTGAGAAGCGACCGAAGTTCACCACGTCCGAGATCAAACGCAGTGACTTGGCGAGCGTCATTCTGCAGTGTCACACTTTGAACCTCGGCAAACTGGAGGAGCTACCACTGCTGGATGCTCCGATGCCGGAAGCTTTGCGCGATGGAAAGAGAACCTTGTACGAGTTGGGTGCCACGGAGGAAGATGATCGACTGACCAAAGTAGGTCGGCAGTTGGGCAAACTACCTTGTGATCCACGCGTCGGTCGAATGCTACTGGAGGCCGATCAACGAAACTGTCTTGCAGAAGTAGTCGTGATCGCCGCAGCCATAGAATGCCAAGACGTGCGGCAACGTCCAGCTGGTCAGCGTCCGCAAGCCGACGAGGCTCACGCGATTTTCAACGATCCACATAGTGATTTCTTGAGCTATTTGAGGCTCTACCGCTTCTTTGAAGACTTGCGTGGTAAGCTCGGGCGTTCACGATTGCAAAAAGCCCTGCAACAAAAATTTTTGTCGTATCAGTCTTTCCGAGAATGGTCAGACATCATCCGGCAACTCAAAGACATTCTTTCCGATGCCAAGATGAAAGTTGGCAAGTTAACGGTCAACTTACCAAAGATAGATCCTGAATTCTTGGAACAAATGAAAGAGCGCGTAGGCGATCGAGGGAACAAACGCATTAAGGGCGAGAAAGCAGCACAACCGAAGTTAAAGCGGCCGGAAGGATATGCTGCGATTCACCAGTCGCTGTTGTCAGGCTTGCTTCGAGGAATCGCTCAGCGGGGTGATCGGCACGAATACAAAGCGGCAGGTGGACTTGAAGTCGTCTTGTGGCCAGGATCTGGTTTGTTCCAAAGACAACCGCGCTGGGTCGTGGCTTCGGAAGTAATCGAAACCAGTAAACGCTATGCTCGCACAGTAGCAGAAGTTGACGTCGAGTGGATTGAACAAGCGGGTAAACGACTGCTCAAGCATTCCTATAGTGATCCTCACTGGAGCAGCAAAACAGGCAACGCGATGGTCTATCGTCGCAGTACCTTGTTTGGTTTGCCTGTAGTTGCGGGGCGTAGGACCCCGCTCGCACCGCTGGATGCAGAAACCGCTCGGCGACTACTCATAGAACATGGTTTGGTCGCTGGTGTGTGGCGATGCAATGAAGCGTTTTATCTACACAATCAAGAATTGCTAGAAGATATTGCCGAGTTAGCTAAGCGAACGCGATCAAGAAATTACATCGTCGATCACTTTCACATGATCAATTTCTACGATCAGCATTTGCCTTTTGAAATAGTGGATCTTCGTTCGTTGGAGAGTTGGGTCAAAGCGAAGCGCGGGACAACCGCCGAGAAAAAACTATGGCTCGAACCATCCGATCTGCTTGAAGAAACGCCTGAGGGTTCTCTTGAGAACAGTTACCCCAACGAGTTGCATATCGGCAAAACCTCATTGCCACTCAACTATCATTTTGAACCGGGCAGCGAGAAGGATGGAGTTACGATAACCGTACCTCAAGTGGCTTTGAAACAAGTTAGTGAAGAGTCGCTAGGTTGGCTCATTCCAGGTATGCTGGAAGAAAAGATATTGCATCTGATCAAGTCGTTGCCGAAGTCGTTACGAACCAACTTTGTACCAGCGCCGGACGTATCTCGTGTTTTGGCTTCCGAAGTAGCGAGTGTGAGCAGAGACGAACCCTTTTCCGCTGCACTTTGCCGAGTAATGCGGGATTACTCTGGTGAAGTTGTCAGGGCGACCGATTTTGATCCACAAAAACTTCCTCAACATCTACGCTTTCTGGTTCGCGTGGTGGATGATGCTGGCAAAGAAATCGCGAGCAGCAGAGAAATAGGTGAGCTTCAGGATTCTTTTGCACTGCATACACCGGAATTACAAGCACCTAGTGAAGAGGCGAAAGATTGGAAAAATCGCCAGGTTGATCCGGGAAACTTTGAAGATTATCCGGAATCGATACGAGTGCGAAGCGGCGGTGTGATGGTATCAGCCTTCCCTACTCTATTCGATCAGGGTGAAAAAGTGGAACTCCGCTTGTGCGATAACGAAGCAGAATCCATGCGACAGGGTCAACTAGGAATGACAAGGCTTTTTGCGATTAAGCACTCGAAGTCGCTTCGCAATCAAGTGCGGCACCTGCCCAATCTAGACCAAGCCAAGATGCGGTTGTCCCACTTGCTCGCCGGCGCTGATCTGCGAGCAAAACTTTACGATCTACTAGCTCGAGCGGCTTTGGTGGACGACAAACCCGTCGTTCGTAGTAAGATCGATTACGACTCTCGCAATGCGGACGCGGCGCGGCAGATTTCGATAGCGACGCAAGATATTTCTCTGTGGTTACCTAAGTTCAGTGAGCAGGTTCAAGCACTTAGACTACAACTTGAGAAACTTCCAGATATGTGGCGCGAAGTGGGAGAGGACATCGAACGACAGAAACAATTTCTGTTCTCAGATGACTTTCTGGCTCGAGTGCCGTGGTCGGCTATGAAGGAATATCCTCGTTATCTACAAGCTATCGTGCAACGGATCGACAAGCTAAAGAGTGGCGGTTTGCCGAAGGATCGCAAGCAGCGAGCACCGATCGAGAAGCTCAATGATCAGTTCAAAGAGTTAAGCGAAGGAAAACCAGATTCTTCAGCGGTAGAATCAATCGGCTGGATGATCGAGGAATATAGGGTGTCTGTTTTCGCACAAAATTTAGGAACGCGTCAGTCAGTATCCGAGAAGAGGATTCGCGAGGCTATCGAAAGGCTATCGTAAACATTCGAATCAATGATCATTTCGCCGCAGCTACGCGTCTTACTGATCCCGAACGGATGTAGACATTCTGAGACTGTTGGAATCTTGGCGGTGGATAGGGTTTGAAGATATCTCTCGATTGAACAAACAACTTGCCACTACCAGTAAGTTTGCTACCAGTAACGAGCGAACCCTAAAGTTCGATCTCCGAAGAGTTGGAGAACGAGACGTTACCGCTGGCGTAGATTAATCCTCGAAGCAGCGAGGGATAAACACTATTTGTTATATTGTAACTCGTGCTTCGAAAAGGAAGCTGGGTCGATGAGCACTAAAGTACATCGCAATCGTGACTGTGATACTGCCACAGTACTTTTAGCACAATCGATGAAGTAGACAGCGTTACCATCTGGCGTCTTACTTCTCAGCGACCGCAAAGAAACCGCCCGCTCGAAGATCGACAAGTCGAGCAGAACTGGGAAGCAGAGTCGAGCCGGAAACATGGATTGGAAGAATCTCAATCATGCGAAACCCAGCTTGTTGCAGGTCAGCGACCAATTCGCGGCGACTGTAAATGTGCAAGAACATTCGTGGCAATCCACGGTACGGATAGACTCGATCACCCAACTCGCCTTTTCCGCTTAGGTGCCTTAGCAGTCCATAAGCTAGCCAAGTCATTCCACCGGGATCGTACAAATTGCGGTATCTATTGTGAACGTGAACCACGAAGCGCCCATTTTGTCTAAGAGAATTACAAACTTGCGCCAGAAATTGAATTCTTTGCTCTCTTGGACGAAGCATGCCGAGGCTGCTGAACAGGCAGACAGCAAGGTGTAAACAGTCGGGCCGAAGAAACTGAAGCTCCGCCAAGTTCCCTTGGAGTTCTAAAGCGTATTTACGTTCTCCCGCCAATTCCTGAGCTCGTAGCAGCATAGATTGACTCAAGTCAATGTTCAGAACTCGACAGATATCGGGGTCAAGCGCGCGAGCGACTCGAGCTGTCCCGCAGCCTAGATCCGCCACGTAAAGTTCGCACTCCGGAAACTGGTTCTGGAGAGGTTCGATCTGCTGCTGAACCAGATCGACGTCGAGCCGAAAGAGCGGATTTTGGCCGAGGAAATCCTCATACTGATGAGCGATCTTCTCTGACTGTATGTAGTCCCACGATTCGCGACTTACGGCTTTGGGTAGTTGCCAGCGAGGACGAACCATGATGTTCTTTCTAAGTCGCGAGTTAAAGGGGGTATGAGCAACACAAGTAAACCTTAGCGGCAGCTATCTCGCCGTCTATGCTTTGGTTCCAAGCAGCGAGTTTGCGTTGCTGGTTCGGGCTTGAAAAATTATAATTTTCGCCCACTGAAGAGGAATCAATCGAATTATCGCTCTCCTCATCTGTAATCCAACCACGACGGCCTGCACGGCCTCGAGCCCCTACATTAGATCCAGGAGACAACAATGGCAATTCGTGTTGCAATTAATGGTTTTGGCCGTATCGGACGCCTCACCTTCCGTAACTTGATGGCTCGCAGCGATGAGTTCGAAGTTGTCGCCATCAATGACCTGACAGACAACAAGATGCTCGCAACCTTGTTGAAGTATGATTCGATTCATGGTCGGTATCCTGGCACCGTCTCTTCGACAGATACACACCTTGTTGTCGACGGCAAGAAGATAGCTGCTCTGGCAGAACGCGATCCTTCCAAGCTCCCTTGGGGAGATCACAATGTCGACATCGTGATTGAGAGCACGGGCATCTTCACTGGTCGCGCGGCTGACGGAAAGCCTGGTTATGACACACACTTGGAAGCCGGTGCGAAGAGAGTCGTCTTGAGCGCTCCTGCCAAAGATGGTGCAGACCTCACTTGTGTAATCGGTGTCAACGACGACAAGCTCAACGCAGACATGAAGTGCATCTCTAACGCGAGCTGCACCACCAACTGCTTGGCTCCCGTCGCCAAGGTCTTGCACGAGACTTTTGGAATCGAAAGTGGTCTGATGACCACGGTTCACGCTTATACGAACGATCAGAACGTCCAAGATCAACCACACAAGGATCCTTACCGAGCTCGTGCCGCGGCGGCCAACATCATTCCAACCTCTACGGGTGCTGC
The DNA here is from genome assembly GCA_963691875.1 of Aureliella sp. GTDB lineage: Bacteria > Planctomycetota > Planctomycetia > Pirellulales > Pirellulaceae > Aureliella. Next base: position 4,039,701 of record OY829846.1, on the reverse strand, counting down.
GAAAGCAGTTGGTCTAGTCATTCCGGAATTGCAGGGCAAGTTGACTGGTATCGCAATGCGAGTACCCGTTACGACTGGCAGTGTCGTCGACCTGACCGTGAATTTGGGCAAGGAAGCATCAGCGGCTGACATCAACGCGGCTGTTAAGGCGGCAGCTGAAGGTCCTCTGAAGGATGTTCTGTGGTACAGCGAAGATCCACTTGTGAGCTCAGATATCATCGACGATCCACACAGCTCGATCTTTGCAGCAGACTTCACTCAAGTCCTTGGCGATAGCGGCAAGTTGGCCAAGGTCGTTAGCTGGTACGACAACGAGTGGGGCTACAGCTGCCGTACCGCTGACTTGTGTGCTCTGATCTCCAAGATGCTCTAAGGATCGTGCTGCGAAAGTAGTTCCATTGTGACCAATTGATCTATTATTGCATCAGAGTCGATAAAGAATTCACTGAACGGGCGGCTAGTGCTATAGTCACCCGTTCTTTCATTTTCTTCTACCGACGATCGATTTCCCGCGTCGGTTCAACCTCGCGGGAACTGCCGACAATACTCGTAAACCGCCATGGTGGTCGCAGTCACGACGTTGTAGCTAGCTGGCAGACCAAATACAGGAATCTCCACTACAGCATCCAGCTGATCAAGCGCTTCTTGAGAAAGTCCCTCGCGTTCTGAGCCAATCACTAAGGCAGTCTTCCTGGTGAATTCGTAATCGGGCAAGAGTTGCGAATTGGTAGTTTGTTCCAATCCGACCAGGCAATAATCTTGCTGCCTTAGTTTCGCGAGAAAAGGAGTGAGACTACGACGCGTTTCAACTTTTACATGATCGGCGGCATCGCGCGCGATGGTGGAATCCACTTTGCCGTTTCCGCAGTGTACGATTCGAGTAATCCCACTGCAGCCAGCTAAGCGAACCATGCGGCTAAGGTTCACACTACTGCGAAGCGGACTGACCACAAGTATCAGTTCCCGCGCGTTCTCTAGGGTCGAGGGGCACTGATGCCGAATGTGTTCGAAACGAGGCATAAGCTAGGAGTAATCTGTGGGTAAAGGGAGCAACAGGTTCATGAGCTTTTCGGGCTTTACACAGCCGGCCTCAACGAGTTTCTGCCGTGCTACTCGATCCTTTTCTCCAGTTGTTATCTCGTAGTGCCAGCGAAGAGCATTGGCGAAAAGAAAATGTTGCTTGTTCTCTGCGGATTTAATGATTGAATACCACTTTTCAGTTGGTGCAACTTTTCCTCGATAAGTCTGAAGGACTAACGTAAATCCTCGACCATAGAGAGCATAAGCACTCGACTCGAGGTTGGATAGTTGTTTGGCAAACTTCATGCATTGCGTCAAAGATGATTCAAACTGACTGTCTGATAATACAAGTGATTGCATCTCAGCGCATAGCCTCAAGCAAAGCAGAACGAAACGATAGTGCTGTCCCTGAAAACTGCATGTCCGCGCAAGCCTCGACCACTCGGTGTTGAGTAGCTCTAGAGCTTCGCCAACCTTTCCTCTGTATAGTGCGAATTGAATACGATTGATCCAACAATAGAACCACGGCGATTGATATTGCTGGGTAGCGAAATTGTTGGATTGGAAAACAATCGATTGTTCAGCGGCCTCCTCCTCATCCTGAACCAAATCTACCAGAAAGGCTGTTCCTGATCTCATCAGGAGCTGTGCCACGGAATCGCAGCGCTCGTCAGCGCTCGTCAGCGCTCTCTCGTTTCCTGAACGTAGCTGTATCCTTCGGATAATTGCATGGTGTACCAGTAATAGGCCGATATACACCACGCTACGAACTGACTTTCCCAATTCATGCTTCGCGCTTCCCGGTCCATCCAGTGCTGGACCAACGCGGCACGCCGTGCGACCCTCCCTAACTTTCCGTACTGCACATCAATCAACAACAAGCAAAAATGAAATAATGCAATTGCCGTACTGCTGTTGCTTTTGTTTGCGAGCTCATGTCCATGCCTTAGCCAGCGCATTCCTTTTCGAAGTCCAGGTCCTCCGGCAAGTGTTAACAGAGTTCCGAAGTGGATGACAGCAATGGCTCGGTCCGTTGCCGAGCCCGTCTTCTCCGTTCTTCGTTTCATCCTCACAATCATATCCGTTCCAAACTGACTATCCAGAATCGTGAGCGGTACCGCGAGTCGATTCAACAATTTGTAAAACTCATCGAGCGGAACCTCCTCGCGAGCCAAACCGACTGACTTTGGGCGAGATAGAAAATCTTTGATGATGTGAAGGCGAATGAGCGTGACCGGCCACAATCCACGTTTGAGCCCGCCGGCTCGGATTTCTCGGAACACCTTGCCTAGATGTTCGACTGCGTCCTCAAGCCTTCCACCCCGAATCAGTTGTTCGCCGGCTTTACTTCGAAACAGCAAAGTCTCTTGATCTGACGTGGTCGACTCGGTGAGTTCCAAATAGATCGCCGCAGACCGCACAGCGTCACCAACGGCACCAAGACAATCGGCTTTCAAGATTTGGATCTGACGCAACTCTTCTTCACTACGAGTAGCCGCGGGATGCGAGGCTCGCTCAAGGAATTCAAGCGCCGACTGGTAGTTGGCATTCGCCGCGGCAGTCTGAGCAGCTTGGGCATAACAAGCAGATGCCTCGCGATATTGCTTAGCAGCCCAGTAGTATTTACCGATTCGAGCCCATGGCGGTGGAATGTTCCCCGACAGCATCTTGGCAACGTGGAAGTGTCGACGCTGCAATCGAACTTCTGGGAGCGATGAAAGTAGCGCTTTACGAAACCGTTCGTGCGCCAACTCGATAGTTGAAATTCCGTCGATCACGCGTCCGTCAATCCACCCCAAAGATTCCAGAACATTAGTGGCAGACTGCAGTTCCTTGGTTTTCATCCGCGAAGCTGTTTTGAGCTGCTGAAAACTCAGCGGTTGGTCGGCTACCGCCAAATAGTGAAGTATGTTTTCCACCTTGCGAGGCAAAAGACTGACACGGCTCCTTAAACTGCTGCTGTCAGGATTTTCTGACAACCAAATTTCTTCGGTAATGGAACCCCTTTGAAGGTAATGCACGTAGGTTTGCATCAGTTCCTGAAGTAGGAATGGATTGCCTTCTGAGCGCTCGCAGATGTTCTCCATTACCGGAGTAGAAATCTCGTGTTGGATGGAGGAGCACAAGTCTTGGAGTAACAAGGTAGAATCCTCCTTATTAAGAGGCTCAACATGCAGCAACTCAATCGACAGACCTGGCACACTGAGCACTTCAGCCGGTGAAGGCTTGGACACAAAGATGTGGTCACTAATGGATTGGAGTACGTGGCCAAATTCTTCGCTGTCCGCGGGTAGGCTTTCGTCAAGAATGAATGCTTTTCCTGCGAAACCTGGCAATTGAAAGAGCTCGACAATCCAGACCAGACTTCTTTGGTCAGACCACTGAGCGTCATCAATCACAAGTAGGAATCGCAACTCCTGAGTTAACTCAACTATCCACTGCATCAAGTGAAGCGTTGATAGATTCTCATTTTCTACAGAGTGAGTTTTGCCGGTGGGGTGTCGCGAGTTGAAGTCGTTGCTGCTTTCAACCAACTGGAGAATCTGTGGAAAAGTCCTGGCGATATAGTCAACATGCCGTTGCAGTGAGGGCAACCAGATCGAATCTGGAATCTTAGGAAGCACTTGCATCAGGTCTTGAATCAGACCATTCAACACTCGCAGTGGAGTTTGATCCTGACGAAAGCATCGCAGCTTTAAGACAAGATCATTGTCGCTTCGGCTCTGCCGCCGAAGCCATTCTTGTATCAAGCTTGTTTTTCCGATACCCGATTCTCCGCCAAGTATCACAATCTCCGCTGCATCTTTCTTGTCGATCGCGTCAAGGCGCCGCAGTAGGTCTTTGCGACCAATAAACGATCCATAGGTTAGAACAGGGTCAGGTGATCCCCCAAGACGTTCAACGACTTCAGTGCCAGAAGGTCTGGCGGCAGGATCGGTCTGTATCAAATCACAGCACAGTTCGACCAAGCCTTGGTCCGCGCCCTCCAATTGAGCACGCAGATTCTTCGAATCAATTACGTACAGGTCAGGGTCTCGAGAGCCGGATCTGGCCTTTTCTGTGCGTAAATTGTACTCCCCGACTATCGCTTCATAAATCATTAAGCCGAAGCTAAACCAATCACTTGCACGCGAGTGAACTTCTGTCTTGATTACCTCGGGTGCATAGTACTGAAAAGTTCCGAGGCCTTTTTCACCACTGTGTTGTTGGGCAGCAAGTCCCAGGTCCAAGAGTACGGCGCGTCGTTTCGATGTAATCATGACATTGCTGCACTTGATGTCGCAATGCAAGCCACCGCTGCGATGCACGAACTGTAAAGCAGATGCAATCTGTTGCAATACTTTCTTGAGTTTCACATGCGAATCAGGCCTATGGAGGATCGATTGAAACCATTTTGACAGAGTGAGACCTTCGACGACTTCCATGGAAAAATAGCGGTATTCTCCCTCAGCACAGGTATCAAATAGTTTTACCAGATTTGGGTGAGTCATCTGGGAAAGCCAAGTGAATTCATGGATGAAGCGATAGATACTCCAAGCGTCATCTCGTTTCATGACCTTGATAGCAACTGGCGCCGCAGTACGGAGATCAACCGCAGAGTAAACTGTTCCCATTCCGCCACGGTCAATGACGCTTAAGACCAAATAGTTGCCCAGGATACAGGGCAGTCGATTGAGAGACACATTGGCCGATCCCGGCGGATCCTTCACAGTTAAGTCAGAAGCATTGACCTCAACCTCGGCTTCGTTCTTCGGCTGCTGCAGAATGCTCTCGATCCGTTCGAGTGTTTCGCACAAGTGCAAACGATAGTCCTGCGGGACGAGGTCCAAGTAGTTCTCTGGAGTTGGAGGCGAGTCATCAAATCGTAAACGTATAGCAAACTCGAACAGAACTAGATCGAGTATTTTCTTGGGATAATCACTGAGATCTGGGGAATGAGCCAATAGCAATCGCAGGTTGGGCCGAACACAGTCGTCATCCTGATTCTCGGAAAATGGCTGTGCATGTGCTGGGGAGTCAAAGACAAACTGAATCTCTTTCTGAATCATGAGCGCTAGCAATTCGATCCGCTCAGATACATTGCCGGTACGCTGCAGATAGCCTTCGTACTTAAGTACGTTGTAGCCCTGCCAGTTTTGGCAAAACTCTTGCAAAAGCTCTTGAACCAAGTTCATCCAGGACTCCGGGCGATTTTCACTTGGCTTCCATTATGAATGCACGTAAGTGCTGGGGAAAACCAATGCGAGCCATTTTGTGATTCTAGCTTGGTGGTTGCGAGCGAAACTCCATTGACCCCACGCCTGCGGCTTTCCTATTCTCCCACCGCTGGCTGGAGCTACAGCCAAACAAAGCGTCTGCCGAAGTCCCGACAAAGAACTAGGGCATGCGATTCATCTTTGAGAAAAATCAGCAAGCCGGGGCAAAGCCTAGCTCCGATTTCTCGTGCTCAAGCGCGAGCTTGACGTCGATGCGCACTTGCGCAACCGGCCATTGGCCCAAGAACGCACACGCTAGCATTCTGCGAAACCATCGAAAGTTGCTCGGTGTCCTGCTCTGCTTGCTCGTGGCACTTACCGGTTGCAGCAGCCAACAGTTCTTGATTCGACGATCTCAGCCTGCCAATCCTCTGACCGGTCGACTGCAACTGGATAGCTATCGTGGACCCAAAATCAGTGTTCGTACCGACTCGGTTCTTCGTAGGTTTGCCCTAGCTGACATCTACAACGAAGATCCCAAACAGTGTTTGGAAGTCATGCACGAGCTTTTAGATTCAGAAGTTGAGGCAGAGCTTGTTTACGGCATTAGTGAGATTGCCTACATACTGGGAAAGAAGGCAGAACAAGCCAAGGACGAGAATCAAGCGCTTGACATGTACGGTGTAGCAGTGAGCAACGCCTATATGTATCTATTCTCTGGTGATTTGGATATGACTCGGAATCCCTATGATCCGCTCTTTCGAGGAGCCTGCGATCTGTACAACGAGTCATTGGAAGCCTCACTTCGCATCTTGGATCGTCGCGGCCAACTCAAGCCAGGTTCCAGCTACAAGATCTCCACTGGTACACAGCAGTGCGAAGTGCACATGATTGTGCGAGGTCAATGGGAAGTAGAGGACTTCGAGCGTTTTGAGTTCGTGAGTGACTATGCCGTCGAAGGCCTGCCTTCATCAGGCCAATCCTATGGCCTCGGTGTTCCGTTAATAGCTGTTCGAAAGAAAGGTGATCCGAACGACATTCGCGAAAAATACTACCCAGATGGATTGAGCTTTCCGGTTACAGTGCTTGTTCGTGTCGTAAAGCCTGGATCGATGCCTGGCAAGGGTGCAAATCATCGACATCATTGTATTCTTGAATTTCATGATCCGCTCGCGTCTTGTAATTTACACATCGAAAATCGCATGGTGCCTCTGCAGACCGACCTTAGTACTTCGTTAGCGTACTTTCTAGACAGCGAACAGTTTCGAGATGCAAGCCAAGCTACGTTGGGGCTACTAAACCCTAACGCGACTCAGGAGCACAGGGGTATCTACATGTTAGAGCCCTTTGATCCCACTCGGATCCCAGTACTGATGGTGCACGGACTATGGTCTAGCCCCGTGACTTGGATGCCGATGTTTAATGACTTGAGAAGTTTTGAAGAACTGCGTAGCAACTATCAATTTTGGTTCTACCAGTATCCGACGGGGCAGCCATTTTGGCTTAGCGCAACTCAGATGCGAGCCGACTTGAGCGAACTGCGGCAACATCTCGATCCCAATCACCGTTTCGAAGCTCTCGATCATATGGTCCTAGTGGGACACAGCATGGGTGGTCTAGTAAGCCGCATGCAAACAGTCGAAAGTTCAGACGACTTTTGGAAAGTGCTCAGCAACAAACCCTTCCACGAAGTTCAAGGCGATGAAGATGCAATCAATCGCTTGCGTGAGGCAGCGTTCTTCAAGCCAAACCGTGACATCTGCCGCGTCGTTACCATCGGAACGCCTTACAAAGGCAGCGACTACGCCAACGATACAACGCGATGGCTCGGTAGGCATCTAATCAAACTACCAGCGTTGATGGTTACCTCTGGGCAGCAACTCATCTCTCGAAATCCAGGGGTGTTCCGCAACACGGATTTGCTAACCAGCAGCACCAGTATCGATTCACTTAGCCCAAATTCCGCCGTGTTCCCTGCTCTGCACAACGCACCCAAGGCACCATGGACTCATTATCACAATGTGATTGGCTTGATTGCCAAACGCGGTTTCTGGAGTAGCGGCGAAGCAACAGGCGACGGCGTCGTTGAAGAGGGCAGCGCAGTGATTCCCGACGCGGAGACTCAGATCTATGTCGCGAGCGAACATCAGGAGATTCACCGCCACCCGAAAACTATCTTCGAGGTCCGGCGCATTCTACTCGAACATCTTCAAAGCATTCGGCAGGAGCATACCCAGCAAGTGCAACTTGCTTCACTGCGCCAAAGTGCCGATTCTGGCTTCGCAGACCGTATTCCAGCTCGCGTGATTTCTAGTATCGATGGCGAGCACTGCGAAGCCCGACCCTACAGCCTCGCACCCTAAACCTAGTTACGGGTTCTTTGTAGTGGACTTCGCTAGAAGTCCCGTCCTCTCTCTGAGCGGACCCGCGCGTAACGGGGAGCGAGGGTTTCAGCGCGCCGTTTATATGGGCCGGAGATGGCTTTTTCTTCGATTCATACGTTGATTAGCTTAACTTCAGTCTCGTCAAACTGACTCCGCGAACTCCACAAGAGACTAAAATAGACAGCTCGTTCTCGATCGCCACGATCTCCTTGCCATTTGTCCTTGATTGAGCCCGCAACCCCGTGAAGTCTCGAATTGGCCCCTTTGCCCTAGAAGCTCCCTTATCTTCGAGCCGCAGTAAAGCTCAGGTGTTTCGAGGTGTGCATCTAAAGCAAAGCAAACTTGCCGCCATTCGTGTCTTCAAGGTACCCATGGGGATGACGCCGGAAAGTCGCCAGGACTTTGCTACACAGCTCGAGCAGCTCAAAGAACTTAGGCACCCGGGAATCGTTCGCTGTTTTGGTGGAGGCTACGACGCCAATACCGCCTTTTTGGCCTACGAAATCGTGGACGGAGAATCACTTGATGCCATGCTTGAAAGACGAGGACGTTTGCCTTGGGAAACGGTTTTCGAGTACAGCCAGCAATTGGCCGAGGGCCTAAAGTATGCACACGAGCGCGATTGGATCCACGGCAGAATTAAACCTGACAAGATTATCATCGGCCAGGAAACAGGAGCACAGCTCACTGACTTTCGGCGCGATCAAGTAGCAGCTCTGCTCGACGCGAAACCCACCTATGCGATGATGCTGCACGCTGCACCCGAGCGTTTTGCTGGCGAGGAGCCTACCGCCAAGTCAGATCTGTACTCGCTTGGGACGCTGCTCTACTTCATGCTGACCGGCGAGCCCCCTTTTCATGTTCCGCCCGAACAGCTCAAAGAAAGGGTGACCGGCAGTGACGCGCCTGATGTGACCGCTCTTGCATTCGATTGTCCCGTGTGGTTTAGCTCGATCGTGAATCAGCTACTCGCTCGAGACCCAGTAGACCGCCCCTTTAGCGCTACGGCTTTGCTGCTTGCTTTCAAGGAAGCCAAGAAGCGTCAATCAGAGGGGGTGGGTGTTTTGCAGCATGTTGCATCGGGATTTAGCCCCTTGCAAATGCAGACAAATCGTGATGAGGCAGAGAAGGTCTTAGGTATTAAACCCAAGAAAAAGAAGAAGAAGCGTAAAGAAGTCGACTTTTTGGAACAGACTTGGGTCCTTGCGGCCGGGCTCGTTCTGGCCATCGCAGCCATCATTTGGCTCCTGCTTCCCGATAGTGAAGCAACGCTTTATGCCCGAGCCTCGGCTAATTTACCTCCGAAGACAGAACGTCCGACGCAGTGGTCAGATGCTCGCAGTGACCTCACGGAAATTTTGGATCGCTTTCCCGATAGTGAGCATACAGAGTGGGCTACGGAGCAGCTCGCTTGGATTCGCGCTCGCGAAAAGCGGCGAGAGCTTGAACGGCAGAATCGATTCAACGAGCGTACGAAGTGGACTGACGCAGATGTTCAATATTGGAATGCATGGGAGTTCGAACAATTTGGAGACATGCCCAGCGCTCAGAAACGCTACACAGCAGTCATCTCACTTTATACGGATGATGAAGAAGCTACAGCGATTTGTTTTCTATCGCAAGAAGCCTTGGATCGCCTAGCCGAGACTATCGCAGCCGAAGGCGAGCTTGGAAACAAGCTTCAAAGTTACATCGACCAGAAACTCGAAGAAGCGAACCAGGCCTACGACGATGCTCGCATCGTAGCCGCCCGCGAAATCTGGGAGTCGATTCTAGAACTCTACCAAGATGACGAAGAACTCTCCGCTCAGGTCCAACAAGCATCAGAGCGCTTAGAAGAACTCAAAAGTCGTTAGCCAACCGGAGAGAACCCTGTGTGCGAGGTGTGAAAAGAGACCGGACCCCTTTTCTAAAGCTCAGCGTGGTGCATCGCTAGCGCCGCGTTTGAGATGGCGCGAACGTCGGCATCTTTATCGCAGGGCGAACTGTGCATCCATAGTTAGGAACAAGATCACTCGTAGGCCATTCGGTCGATTTCAGTCGACAGTTCGGCCTGGAGACCGCTGAGTGGTCTAGATAACTCTAGCCTAGGGAGCAAGTACTAAACAACTTAGAAACACCTACGACGAGCAAATGCAGACGGAAAGTGGTACCGGCTTGTTGACTAGCGTTCCATGCGGCGGGCGATGGCTTCGCGAGGCAATGGAATGATTGTTGGATTGCCAACTTCATCCGTTCGTAGAATGTCGTCTTGTTCGCTCTCGTCACTGGATGCATCGTACTGAACAATGAAAGCACCGATTTGCAGGTAGTTTTCCTGGTAGACCGGAGGCCAGAATTCTTCGCTGCGATTCGCCATCGTGCGAGCAAGCAGCCGAGTCGCTCGACCACTAAAGCCGCTGAGGACCATTTCTAGCCGTCCCAGGGACTCACGATAAACGTAGAACACCAAAGCCGAGTCTTGGCTACCAGCATACTTCCAAGTGCCATCCGCTTGTTCATAGTAGATGCCGGGTTGATCGGCAGATTCTGTCTTGCTCAACTGCAATCCAGCAGAACAGCAAGGTACGTGTGGGTCGCTGTCTCGATACCGGAGGAAGAATGGACTACGTCGTTCGCTTGCTTTGCTTACATCGTCCTCCGACTGAAATGGCTCGGCAGAGAAAGTATCAGCGATAACGCGATCGACGATTGGATTACTTTTGACACTGCCAAGGCAAATAAGTGCTTTGTCGCCCGGTGAAGACGTGAAAGATTCGTAGACTTTGTTCGAGCGCCCAATGGCTGGTCCAGCGTCATTTATGCTAGGGCTCCAAACCAGCGTTTGACGCATGTGTTCTGGATGAGTTGGCAAGTCTCGGGTTGTAGTGGGTTGTGTCCGAGCGAGTTTATCGGTGCCGCCCAAAGTGGTTACACCACTGAGAACTTCGCCTAGCAACACTGCGTCGGATGCAACGACCCATGCCGTTTCCGGCTTGTCATCTGGTCTACGTACGCCGACGCAGATTTCCAGGCGTCGCCGTCGCGCAAGCAATTCCCAAAAGTGTTCGGGTTTGACGGAGAACAAAACCCCCGGAAGCTCGTCCGCGCTCGCATAGCCGTGCTCAACCAGGTAATCACAGAGGCGCGAGAGAGCTTCGAGCGGAATGTACTTGGCTTCGTTCTTAAGCAAAGATGCAACTTGATGGCGATCCAGTCCGGTGTATTCGACAATCGCCTTGATCGTACCCGGCCGCTTTCTGCGATCAGGAGTATGCCCTAAAAGCTCAGCTAGTCGGAATTCGTAACGCATATCAGCTCTTTTTCCAGAAGTAGAGGATTCTCACCAAGAAGTCGCGTAGCAACCTTTAATGCAAGAATACGCCCCCTAGATTATTCTGGCTAGAGCAAAGAAGGAAAAACCCGAGCTACTGCTCGTCAAGATTAGTGGGAAAAAGCCTGCCTTTGGAGTGCTTGGGCGAGCTGCCGGCAGACCTAGTTTCAAATGCAGACGACAGGACCGAGAAACATTCAGAGCGCGAAACTGGAAGCCAATCCGGGTGACCAGCATCTTGACCACCCTTTCAGGGGGCGCAGGCTGTGAATAATGACAGATTATGGAAAAATTTTCATCAAGGTGTTCACGATGGCTATCCGAGCCTCAAGCCTACTTTGCCTAGCTTTGCTATTTCTCTCACACCGCGCCGATGCGCAAGAGGGACAAGGCATCAATCACATCGCTTCTAAGAGACCTGGAATCTTCGCTAACGGCATCAACATCAATACCCTTCTCGGTGCAACGCTCTACGATGCGGGCTTTATGGGCCAAGGAACGATCAATGCCAGTGTCGAAGCGGGGCACATCTAGAACAGTCACCAAACTCTGACTCAAGTCACCCAGTTCGCGAATCACGGCTCTGTATTCGGGTCGACAACGAACGATCTGATGGACCGGCACGCAACTTGGGTTGGTCACCATCTGGGTGGGCGCCAAAAAGATAGAGAATAGATTTTCGTAGTGGATTTCGCCAGAAATTTCGCAGCTTAGGAATTCTGTCGAAACGTGCGACTCAGGAATTCTGGCAAATCCCACTAAGGTTAGAGATGACGAGGGCCTACTCGGAAACGTCCTGGCCCATTCGCCAGCGAAGGAAGGCGTCCATGAATCCTTGGATGTCGCCTGCCATCACATTGTGGAAGTTGTTTTGCGAGTATTCAGTGCGATTGTCTTTGATTCGCTGGTCAGGGTGCAAGAAGTAGTTACGGATCTGAGCCCCGAATCCCTTTTGTCGGACTTTGTTTTGGTACTTGGCCGCTTGCTCTTCTTCGCGCTTCTCTTCCTCAATCCGCGCCATCCTTGCTCTGAGCATCTTCCAAGCATTCGCACGATTCTTGTGCTGGCTTCGCTCGCTCTGGCACTGGACCACAACTCCGGTTGGATTGTGCGTTAGACGTACGGCGCTATCCGTTTTGTTGACGTGCTGCCCCCCTGCCCCGCTAGCGCGGTAGGTATCTTCACGCACATCCTTTTCTTCAATTTCTACTTCAACGCTATCGCTGATTTCAGGTGATACGTCGACCGCGGCAAAACTAGTCTGACGCTTGCCCTCGGCGTTGAAAGGGCTGATACGGACCAAGCGATGGATGCCTTGCTCGCCTTTGAGATATCCATATGCCATGGGTCCGCGAACTGCGATGGTGGCGTTGGTGATGCCGGCTTCTTCGTTGTCTTGTCGATCAATCAGCTCGACGTCGTAATCACCTTTATTGCCCCAGTTGATGTACATTTCCAGCAGCATCGCAGCCCAATCGTTGGCGTCGACACCGCCGTCTCGGGCGTGGACGCTCAGGATGGCTCCGGCGTTATCGTGTGTTCCGTTGAGGAGCGCTTTCAGCTCGAGCTCTTCTACGACTTTGTCCAGGCGTTCGATTTCGCTAACGACTTCGTCTCGGGCGGATTCGTCCTCTTCGAGGAATTCCAGCAAGCCTTCGAGATCATCCGCAGAAGAAAGAGACTCTTTGAGTGGTACAACGACGAGCCTCAAGCCCTTCAGTTTGGCAACTGTGGCTTGAGCCGTTTCTTGATTGTTCCAGAAACCAGCTGCGGCCATTTCCTCTTCAACGGCAGCGATCTCGGAGAGCTTCTTATCGAAGTCAAAGACTGTCCTGAAGTTGCGTCAGACGTTGACGAATCGCTTGGGAACGATTGGTCAATTCACTGTCACTCATTCTAGGACGCCTCGTTTGAGTAGAAATGCATGGCTGAAAACAATGATTGTAGTTGTTCAGCCAAAATGCAAAAGGAGGCGCTGCTTGGAGGACTAGTCCGAGCCCCTGCGGTAAGACTACTTCAATCGCTTGATGATATGCCAGCCATAGGGGCTCTTATCTGAGTATTCAGAGATGCCGAATTCCCCAACATTCAGAGGGAAACCGACATCGCCAAAAGCTGGAACCATTCCGTTGCGAGCGAAGATCTTTTTGCTGGGAACGATACTCTCCATGTCATCTTTGAGGCCAAAGTTTGCCATGCGGTAGATGCCTGGTGGTGAATCGTCCGTGTACTTTTTCACGATGCGATCAAAATCCTCGCCAGCTTTGGCTTTCTCAAACAGCTCATAAGCCAACGCCTTCGCCTCTTCCTGGGTTCGTGTGGAGGAGATCTGGGGATTCGCACCATTGAAACTGATCAGACAATGTTGCACCGTGATATAGCCGGGTTCTCCGCTTTCATGAATCACAGCCTCGTCGTAGACATCAATATTTGCACATCCCGAAATCGTGCAAAGAGCGGCATAGAGACCAAGTGGGGTCAGCAGTTTTAGCATGGCAACGATACTTTTTAGGATGGAGCGGAAGGGCGAAAAAGGCCGGACTGCTGCCTTGGGGCAACGTTAGTCCAAGGCCAGCCCTCGTCGGTGGTAAACATATGCGGATGCAAAGGCAGCAAAGTCTGCTTGCTTACGATAGTTCAATCGTGCTTTCGAGCCCAGCGAGCAGAAATTCGGCCTGTTGAATTGGCAGGATTTGAGGTGTGAATTGTGCGGCTTTTAACGGTAACGCCAGCGAGAACTGCTATGGAACTGTTCAATGGCGTCCAGCAAAAGTTGCGGTCCTTCGCGGACCACATCGCAGACTGGCAATTCTAGCATTTCACTTACTTTGCCGGCAATCTCGTTTGCTTGCTTCTCTGGGAGCTTGCGGCCATTCATCGCGATTCCGATAGTTTCGCATGGCCGATATAGACTCCCCATAGTCTCAAATAGCTCGCGTTGCTTGGGTAGGTTCAATAGGGGAACGTGCTCCAAGCCAGCCACGTTCTCTCGTCCGGCTTCAAAGACCATGATGAGACCCTGAGGCTGAGCTCCCTGAAGTAGCCCGAGCGTGACTTGGGAATAGGAGGGATGCACGAGGCTCCCCTGCCCTTCGATCACTAAAATCTCATGAGATTCGTTGTCGAGCACAAGTTGTTCTGCGGCGCCGCTCACGAAATCTGCTGCCACACAATCCAGTGGCAAGCCATCGCCAGCGATCATGATTCCCGTCTGACCCGTTGCAACAAATTGTGCATCGCGGCCGCGACTCTGCAAGCCTTGCGTGATCTCCAGGCTGGCCAGCATTTTTCCCACGCTGCAATCATGCCCGACTGTGTGAATACGCAAGCAGTCTTCTCGAAACTTGGGTCGCTGAGCAATCTCCTTGAAATCGTTCTTGCGCACGTCCTTGATTTGGACGCTATGCTTCTCTGCCGCGTCGACGAATTCAGCATCGTCACTTAAGAACTCGTGCAGTCCATTTAAGACGTCCATGTCGCTGGATATCGCTTCCAGGATAAGAGTTCTCCACTCTGCCGGAATTTTGCCTCCAGGTGTTGCGATTCCGAGAACAAAAGTATCAGCTTGCGGCACTTCAGAGAGCTTGGCAATAATTGGAGTGTCGCCGCCGACTCCGAGGAGTTCGCTTACCTTGCGGCCGGCGTTCTCCGGATCCAACACCGCTACGCATTCGTCTGGGCAAAAGCGAAGCAAGCCGGTCGCTGTCTTCGCGCGACGCGGCTCGGTGTGACCCATTGTTAGAAGGACCATCGATCTTGGCATGGATTAGTTACCTGTCAGAGTCAGTCGGGCGGCCCATGGCAGTAGCGTAGGCAGTGGCGTATTCCTTGCAGTGTGAGATGCTAATCATCATCTCATCAATGCCCTGCTTCTGGCTGATTTCCAAGGCTCTTCCGCTAAGCATAATAATTGGCTTGCCGCCTTGCTGATTGACAACTTCGATATCCGTCCACTGAATGCCGTGTGCCCAGCCTGTGCCGAGGGCTTTTAGTACGGCTTCTTTAGCAGCCCAGCGCCCCGCGTAGTGTTGATCTGAGGCTTTGCGTCCTGAGCTATATTCAATCTCCTCAGGTGTATATACGCGTCCTAGGAACGTTTCGCCATGCTTGTCTAACATCTGTCGGATGCGGGAACATTCGACGATGTCCGTTCCAATGCCTATGACCGTTCGTGAGCCAGAGCTTGGTTCAAGTTTGGGCTGCGAGGAAGAAGTCATGCGAACGAGGCCGAGCGGTCTATCAAGTGCTATATTCCGAATTGAATCGGACATATTCTACGGTAAGGTCGCTGGTCCAGTGAGTGCAAATGCCAGGACCTTCGCCGACAGTCAGCTCAATTCGAGCCACGGATTGATCTCGGAGGGTCGCGCTGGCAGCGGGCTCATCAAAGGCAATAGGTTCGCCTGCGTCGAACAGGGTGAATCCGTTCAGCTCCAACCGAAGATGTTGATGAACTAGTGGTGGTCCAGCGTATCCAGCTGCGGAAACAATCCGTCCCCAGTTCGGATCGTTGCCGTAAATGGCCGTTTTGACCAAGTTACTGGCCGCTACCGTACGAGCAATTAGTTGAGCTTCAGCGTCACTTGCTGCCCCGGTGATAGCTACTTCGATTAAGTGGCTTGCGCCTTCACCATCGATTGGTATCTGCTTGGCTAGCTCGATACACATGGCGTTGAGTTGTCCTGCAAATTCTTGCTCTTGCTGCTCATCAAGTTCTTCGCCACCAGCGGCTCCATTGGCAAGTAGCAGCATGGTGTCGTTGGTGCTGGTGTGCCCTTCAACGCTAATCTGATTAAAGGAAAGATCTGCAGCACGACGTAGAAGACGATCCGCTTGATCTGAGGAGAGTTTCGCATCAGTCAAACAGGTGCAAAGCATCGTTGCCATGTTGGGCCCAATCATTCCAGCGCCCTTGGCCATGCCCACCAGCTCGATTTTCGTTCCGCCAAGATCCAGAGAGCAATTGGCAGTTTTTCGGGATTGATCTGTGGTCAGAATACCGTCTGCCGAATCGAGAAAGTGCTGTTCTGAATTACCGAGAGAGTTGGCTGAATCGCGGATACCTTGCTCAATGGCAGCCATGGGCAGGAACTGACCAATGATGCCAGTGCTCATAACAAGTGTTTGTTCAGGCTCAACTCCGCAGGTCTCAGCGGTCAAATCACACATCCGTGCTGAGTCCTGGATGCCTTTTTCGCCTGTGCAAGCGTTTGCATTGCCACTGTTGGTAATGATCGCCCTTAGGCTGCCGGAGGGAGTCTTGCTGCGGCAGTTCAGAACGGGAGCCGCTACAACTTGATTCTGCGTGTAAACTCCAGCTCCCGTCGCCGGGACGTCAGATAACACCAGTGAAACATCTTTGGCTCCACTGGACTTGACGCCGCAGGCTGTACCGGCGAAGCGATAACCTTTGGGAAGTTTCATGAAGTGCTCTCAGGAGAAAAACGATTGTGGTGGCAAGTCTACTGATAAACAAGTTTTACTGGTCGACGAGTCCAAGAGTTTGGTCCAAGCCGTACATGACGTTCATACACTGGATGGCGGCTCCGGAGGCACCCTTCGTCAAGTTGTCGATGGCTGAAACAAGCACCATCCAGCTTCCGTGCTGGCGAACCGCAATGTCGCAGAAGTTCGTACGCGTCACGTTTCGCGTGGCTGGAAGGTGATCCACAACTCGAACGAATGGTTGCGTCTTGTAGAAATCTATCAGGCAGGTCTGCAGGTCATTCGCGCTATGCTCACCTTTCACTTTGACATAAATCGTAGAGAGAATCCCGCGATCCATGGGAACCAAGTGCGGGGTGAAGACCAAGTCTACCTGAGCGCCAGTGCTCCGGTGTAAGATGTCGATAATCTCAGGTTGGTGGCGATGTGTTCCAACTCCGTAAGCCATGAAGGACTCGTTGGCTTCTGAGTAGAGATTCACCATCTTCGGAGTACGGCCTGCTCCGCTGACTCCGCTTTTGGAATCGACGACGATTGGCTCGGCTTCGATCAATTCTGCCTTGAGCAAAGGCGCAAGTGGTAAAATGGCACTGGTCGGATAGCAGCCAGGATTAGCAACTAGCGTGGCGCCTGAGATTTGCTCCTCGAAAAGTTCCGGAAGGCCGTAAGGAGTCGTACCGAGACGCTCGGGATCGGGGTGAGTCCCGCCATACCATTGCTCGTAGAGATCGGCGCTGCTGAGGCGATAATCGGCACTTAGATCAACGACTTTCTTTCCAGCTTGTAAGATCTTGGCCACGATCGGAGCGGATGCAGCATGGGGCAGACAGCAAAACGCGATATCGCAACGTTCGGCAATCTGCTCGGGCGACAAGTCCTCAACTTCGAGGCTTAGTCTCTCGATAAGTTCAGGATGCATTTGACTGATGCATGAGCCATCTGCTTGACGGCTGGTGGCGGCTACAATCTCGGCTTGCGGATGGTGCATGAGCCACCGAATGGCTTCGATTGCCGTGTAGCCTGAACAGCCAACTATCCCGACTCGAATCATCGTTAATTCTGTCCCAGTGATTTTGTTTCTTGTTCGTCTCTACCACGTTGGGTTGCCGGGCAATCGGCGAGTGTAAACCTGAGGCGAAGTTTCGGTCCACGATTGTACGCGACTAAAGTTCAAGGGGTAGGCAACTTTCTTGGCCGACGGTAACGCGATGGACTCAAGTAAGCAGGCGGAAACTAGGTTCATTTTCTTTAACTGAGCCCGCTCGCATCTGAGTCAACTGAATATTTTCCACCGAGATTGGGGAGTCGGCGCCTGCGGCTGGGCGCTAAACGATGGACTCGCCCGCGTGTCGCACTCTAACCAAGACCCTTGAGGCAGGCCGCGAGTTCGCCGAGCATAATGGCGGTAGCGCCCCAAACTTGATCTTTTTGGTATTGGATGACTCGAGCCTTCCAGTTGACGCGGCCACGCCGAAAACCCTTTAAGGGGTGACAGCTGACGTCGGTCAAAGTCGTTATCGGCAGATGGATCAATCGCTCTACTTCATGGACGCACGGATCGTAGGAGATACTGGGGCTCTCGCTGGAGCGAATCGCTACAAACGGGCGAACAGCGTAATTACTGTTGTAGACAAATAGCGCTTGAAGTTCGCCGAGTATGTCGCCTGAGAAAGCGACGCCCAGCTCTTCTTCGAACTCTCGAATCGCCGCTTGTTCTGCTGATTCTTCGCCTTCGATTCTCCCGCCGGGAAACGAAATCTGCCCCGGGTGATCAGGCAAGTGTTGCGGCCGAACGGTAAGCGGAATGCTCCATTGATGCTCGCGTTTTTCAAGCAAGATCATCACAGCGGCCGGTTTGCTGTCTGAAAAAGGCGGCGAGAAGTGTCTGCCATAAGAGAGGTCTGGACTGAAGCGATGACGCCCCGCTTGTCGCTGTGATAACAAGTCAGAGTCGACCAATCGCTCTTCCAAATGCTGGCGTAGCAAGCCCTCGGTAGCGGTGTTGATATTAGCTTTCGACTGATCATCTTGCCCTAGTGCTTTATCCATTGGAGTACCCCAATTCTCGGACGTATTCGATTGCTGCCTCAAGCTCGCAAGTCTCCACGCCAGCCACGCGTCCAGCCCGGTCGCATTTGCACAGCGTCACAAGTTCCTCGTAGCTTTCGTTCTCGCGCAGCCGACGATGAGCGCGCGCTCCAATGGTTCCGTCGAGAATCTTGTGTGCTTCCATGTGATACTCGATCAGCCATGCAGTCCGTTCAGTGATGAAACCATCGAGAGCTTCGAGACCGGCCAAGACGTGATCCTGCGGGTCGATGCCTTTGCCAACATCGTGTAAGAGGGCGGCCAATAGAAACTCTTCGTCGTAAGGCAACTCGTCGACCGCCAAATCGAAGACTTGGAGCGAGTGATAAAGTACGTCGCCTTCTGGATGGTACTTTGGATGTTGCTTAACATTCTCAAGCGGCAGCAGCAACGCAAAGTAAAATTGGAAACGGTCTGGACGTTCGTCTATCTCGAAGAGGGTTTCTTCGATATCCAGGTTAGGATATTCAGATGCTAAAATTTGTTCCAGCTGAGTAATGGAAGCTCTCTCGATGGGTTTACCAGTGATGGAGCTCTTAAATGTATGGTTGATCCAATTCGTGGTGTAGCAAGTTAGCTCGACCGGAAAAATGTCTTTCAGATGGATATGTGTATAGACACGCTCCTCCCCATCCTTGCGAACACGTTTTCTTTCGACCTCGTAAAACAGCATCTGTTCATCGAGAGCGGAGGTGATCGCTTCGATGCTATCGGTGAACACATGAATATCGATATCGGAGCCTTGGCGGACGTGGCCGGTCAAAGTGCTGCCAATCAGTCGCGGTCGAAATCGCCCTAGCATGCGCATCACGCGCAAAGCAACCAACCGCATATGTTGCAAGTTGTCGGTGCGCTTGTCTCCTTCGTAGAGTCGCGCAAGTGTTTGGATCTCGTCGCGAATTTCGGCGTTGCTGGGTAGATCAGCTGGTTTGACCCAGCCTTTGCACAGTCTACGTGCCGCCTTGAGCTTGGCTCGATAGTACTCCGACTCATGGCGAAAGTACATCGCTCGAGCGGCTTCATAGCAGATCTGCCGCCGTAGTTTACTTGCGTTCATGATGCAGCGTCTTAGCCCTGATGACGCCAATGAAGGGCGGAAAGTGGTCGCACGAGAATCATGCGATCGAGTTTCTTGTTATCGCGACTCGAATCGCGAGTTGCGTTCACGTTAACCTAGATCGGGTTCCCACATCACGAGGTTCGGAAAAATACGAGGAAGTTCTCGAATTTAGGGTGTCCGCTACAGTGAATGCTGAATGCATACGAGGCGATCAAAGTTTGATACTTGTCAGTATTTCAAGTTTTGGATTTAGTCTCTGCAGTTTCAGCAAAGCCGCCTAGGGAAAAGATCGTGCTTCTTCTGCAAAGCCGCCTTGGGTAAAGTCAGGGTGAAATTTGAAGATGGATTGAGCTTCTCGAGGCCAGCCTCATAAGTTGCAATGTGTACTTCGTAGGGTAGGTTGTCGTCCGAGTCTGATTGCCTTGAGGCCGAGCTTTTCCTTCGATGCGGTCTTCCGCAATGCTTGAGCTTGAGCAACTGAGGAATCGATGGAGAGAATCCAACTTATGAGAGCTAGTCCGAACGACAGCTTGGGAAACAAATTTATTTCTGACTCCTTAGCAAATACTTGAATCCTGATTTCTAGTTAAGCGTAACCTAGCGTGGCATTCTGCCAACGAAACCTGAGGTTTCGAAGCGGGACAATGTTGATTCGACTATCATTTTTCATGTAGCTTTGGCTATCATGCGTGCTTTCAGAGACAATTTGTTTGGATTGATTATGTCGGAAAGCGAAGCCGAGTCAGGAACTGAGTCCCCAGAAGCGAGCGGTGAATTCGAGCCATTTCGCTCTTACCTACAAGTACTGGCGGAGACACAGCTGCACAATCGACTGAAGAGCAAAGTGGATGCGTCTGACGTCGTCCAGCAAACGATGTTGCAGGCTTATCAGGCCAAGCAGCAGTTTCGAGGTTCAAGCGATGCTGAGAAAGCAGGTTGGCTGCGAACAATTCTTGGTAACGTACTCTGCGGTTTGGCTCGAGACTTTTCCCGCCAACGGCGTGATGTGGCTCGGGAGCAGTCGATTCAAGCGGTTGAACAGTCATCACTGCAGTTGGCCAATTTGTTGAGTGCAGATGGTTCGTCGCCGAGTGCTGCGGTGCATCGACATGAGCGAGCAAATGTGTTAGCCCAAGCCATGCTGAAGCTGACTCATGATCAGCGGCAGGCAATCATCCTAAAATACTGGCACAGCGCGACCTTGGCTGAAATTGGCCAGCAATTAGACAAGTCCCCCGAGGCTGTCGCAGGTCTGATTTTCCGTGGGACGCAGAAGCTGAAGGGCGAGTACGCCGACGAATCCGTAGATTGAGGACAACACAAGCACGATGCTCAGCAAGTGAGTCCGGATTTCTCGTTTAACGCCCAGTCGTTGGCGCCAAGGTTCGAATATCGAATTCCGAAACCAGCGAAACCAATTCAAGTCAGTATGTCAGAATCGAAGAGCATCGAACAAATCATCGCCGAGTTCATGCTGGCGGCAGAAGAAGGACAACCTCAGTCCCCCAATCAGCTCGTCGCTCGCTACCCCTCGCATGCGAATGAACTGAAAGCGTTTTTTGAGGTTCACGAGCAGTTCTCGGGTAAAAGCGATGCTCGTCAAGTCAGAGAGCAAGCTGAAGCGACGAGACAAGCCGCGCAAGAGAGTTCAATCGCCAGCAATCCACCACGCTTCTTGGCCGATTACGAGATACTCGAAGAGATTGATCGTGGCGGCATGGGGGTCGTCTATAAGGCTAAGGATCAGAAGTTAAAACGCATCGTCGCGCTGAAATTAATTCGCTCCGGGGAACTAGCAAGCGAAGAGGAAGTCCAGCGATTTATGAGCGAAGCGGAAGCGGCCGCAGCGCTCTCACATCCAGGTATCGTACCCATCTTTGAAGTTGGCACTTGGAATGGTCTCGTTTATTACACGATGGCTTACATCGAAGGGCAGAGCTTAGCAGCGTTGGCAACGGAATCTCCGCTAAAAGCAAATGAGGCGATCAAGATTGTGCATCGGCTCTGCTCCGCCATCGCTTACGCACACGAGTCTGGCGTCTATCATCGCGACCTGAAGCCAGCGAATGTCATAATCAACGAGGCCGGTCAGCCGGTCATTATTGATTTTGGTTTAGCCAAAGTCGTGGCCAGTGACCAATCGCTGACGGCGACAGGCCAAATCTTGGGTACGCCTGCCTACATGACGCCAGAGCACGCTTCGGGCAAGGAAAAGGCAATCGGACCAAGCGCGGATGTCTACGCTCTGGGGGCCATTCTCTACTTTCTGAACACGGGTCAAGCCGCTTTCTCCGGCCCAACTCCCGTTGACGTCCTTATGCAAGTCCTCAGTCGCCGGCCAGCAAAGCCGTCTAAGCTGAACAAGAATGTGTCCTCGGAATTGGATTGGGTTTGCCTACGCTCCCTTGAGAAAGAGCCCGCAGAGCGATATCAAACGGCGGCTGATCTAGCAGCTGACTTGCAGCGCTTGCTTCAAGGTGAACCCATTGAAAGTCCCAAAGAATCGCTAGCTCTAAGACTGACCAAATGGTGGCAACGCGAACCCATCCTAGCGGCACATACGCTTGGCATCGGTGTTACCACAATCATCGTATGCGTGTCGTATATGCTTCGCAGCGAGTACTCGGAGCATTTTTACTATCGTATGGGCTTGCTGCTAATCTGGTTGAGTGGTTCGTTCTTTTTGCAGAGCTGGGTCGACTTGGCTCGCTGGCGGGACGCAGCTATTTACTCTTGGCTTTGCGTGGATGCGTTGATTTATACCGTGCTAATCGCTTTTGCGGAGCCACCCAGGTCTCTTCTGCTGATTGGCTATCCGATGATGATTGTGTCGAGTGCGATGTACTACCAACGCAGGTTTCTGTTCGCGAAGAGTGTACTGTGTCTCGTTGCGTACAGTACACTTTGTTGGCTTTACCAAGGAGACATTTTTGACAAGCCAGACTTTGCTGCAATCTTTTTGTGCGGCCTAATTGTCATTACGCTCTGCATGCACGTCATGATCAATCGCATTCGCGGGCTGAGCCGATTCTACGAGTAGCCAGGCAAGGAAGAATCGGCCAAGGCCTAAGTTCCAGTGAACTCCTTAGTTCGAAGATTGCTCACCCAAGTTGCGATGTTCGGGGCGAACGAAATCAAACTTCGTGCTTTGCGAGAAGAAAGCGACTGGATTGTCGTATACTGACTTGCGAATGAATTCTTCGCTGTGACCGCGTCGACGCAATTCCATGATTAAGTCGGGGATAGCAGTCGGCTTGCTTGGGCCCCAGTCACCAGCCGAGTTGGCCATCAGTCGCTCTGAGCGATACTTCTCGATCATGTCAGCAGCACGCTGAGGTGTACACTTGCTGATTGGATAGAGAGTCATGCCAGCCCAGAAGCCACGTTCCAGTACTAGTTCAATGGTGTGCTCTTCGACATGGTCCACCAACACGCGGCTTGGGTCGACACGAGAATCAGTACAGAGCATGTCGAGAATCATCCTTGTACCTTGGTACTTGTCTTCCAAGTGAGGCGTGTGGATCAGAATCTGCTGATCGTGCTCAATGGCCAGTTCCATGTGCTCAAGGAACACGGTGGCTTCATTCTTGGTGTTTTTGTTCAGGCCAATCTCACCAATGCCAAGCACATTCGGGCAGTCGAGAAACTCTGGGATCATCGCGATAACTTCGCGAGAAAGCGTTACGTTCTCAGCCTCTTTAGCGTTGATGCATAGCCATGTAAAATGTTGAATGCCGTACTGTGCCGCTCGCTTTGGCTCGGTGTCAGTCAACTGTCGAAAGTAGTCTCGGAAACCATCCACACTGCCGCGATCGTACCCCGCCCAAAACGCAGGTTCGCTCATGGCGACACAGCCCATCTTTGCCAGGGTTTCGTAGTCGTCCGTCGTGCGGGAAACCATGTGGATGTGGGGGTCGACATAGTACATATGAGGACTCAGGGCGAAATGGAGTATTGGAGAAATGGTTCGCGAAACGTCAGAGGGCAAACTTGTCGCGCCAGTCGGCGTCGTAGTCGCGGCTGAAGAGCAACTGGATTCGGGCGGCCTTGTCTCCTTGATCGTCATTGAGGATTTCGCAGCCGCGATTTAGTAACTCAAGGTGCTCCTGGCTGATGTTGCTAGCTTCTGCCTCGCCCAGGCGATCATAAAATGCACCAATCTCAAGGATCTTGGCTCGGATCTGCAGGAATTCTTGGTCGAGTACTTCGCGCGCAGTGCGTGGCATGTTGGGTCTCAAAAAAATGGACAGGCAGGCCGAAGAACTGTTGGCGAGGCGGGAGCAATGTTGCCAACGAGGATTGGACAGACGAGCTCCTTGAGCCTCATTGTGGCCGCGTCTCTATCGTGGCAAGAAAAAGCAAGCGTTCAAGTGCGTAGAAAGCTTCGGCTCGGTTGTAAATTCGTGCCGGTAGTCTGCCATTATGCCAACAGAAAGACACAACGTTAGAGACCCAAAGATATACCGCGCTTCTGACCGGCGCTTGCAGCGAGACATTAGCCGTAGGCTGCGTCAAGTGCACGAAGCCCACGGTTACGACGCCATCATCTTTCCAGCTTGAGCCTTAGCAACGGCGGGGTCCATTTCGTCAAAGATGTTTCCAGCCCCGTCGTAGAAAATCCTGCCAATCAGCAAGTCGGTCAAGTTGCCTTGGAACTCCGGGTTGTCTTTTAGGAAGCCTGCGAAACTGAATTCTTTGGTGTAGAAGGCCTCAACCAGTTTGCGGATTAAGCTCGAACCTTGCTTGAAGCTCTCGCACCACGAACTAAGTTGGCCAGCACCAAGATCGTTCTTCTGAAAGCCCGCGTTGACGGCGTCGGCAGCTCTCTCACCCATGACCAGAGCAAAGTAGACGCCAGACGAGTAGAGCGGATCGATGAACCCGAAAGCATCACCGATCAATACCCAGCCGTCTCCAGCATGCCGATGCGTCCAGTAGGAATATTCCTTGGCAACGTGCACTTTGTCACAACGCTCAGCACCTTCTAGGCGAGACTGCAATCCTGGGCATCGCTCGAGCTCCACATTGTAGCGTTCCTCGCTCTTCATTCCTTGCTTAAGCATGTAGTCATTGTCACCCACACAGCCGATGCTGGTTACGTCATCGCTCAGTGGAATATACCAGAACCAGCTGTCTTTTTCGGTGGTGTGCATCACGATTGTCGCACCCGCGTTGTCGCCCTCATCTCGCTTGGCGTTTTTGTAGTAGCTCCAGATTGCAGCTTTCTTAAGAGACGGGATGTCTTCGCGAAGCCCGAGTTTGTTGGCGATCAGGGAAGACTGTCCAGAGCCATCCATGACGACTTTGGACTCAATCGTCTTGACCTCGCCGTCTTTGGTACGGACTTTTACTCCAGAGCAACGTTCGTCGTCATCGAGAAGGATATCAAGCACTCGCGTTTCGTCGTGACAATCAGCGCCCAGCTCACTCGCTCGATCCCAAAGCATCTTGTCGAAGTCGGCCCTCTCGACTTGCCATGTCGTGCTGTTCTCGCGTGGATCATTTTGTTCGAAATAGAACGGTGCGGAAGTGCGACCACTGGCTCCAACGAACTGTACGCTCTTCTTCTTCGTGAATTTGCTGGATTTCATTCGATCGACCATGCCGAGGCGCTGGAGCGGCCAGTAGCATTCTGGCATCAACGATTCGCCGACGTGGAATCGCGGAACACTCTCACGTTCCAGCAGCAATGTAGACTGACCACCTTCAGTCACCAAGCTTGCCGCAGTACAGCCGGCAGGACCTCCGCCAATGACGATGACGTCGTAGCTATCTTTCATGTCGATCTCAAATTAAGAGTTGGATGGGACAACTGTCCTGCTTCACGCCCTCAGCCTCTTTTAACCGTGCTTGAACCAGTTTCACAACGCGTTGACGGGCAAATTTACGTTACACAGTCCATCTGGATTCAGAGCAAGCCAGGCAGCGAACATCAATATTCAAGACTTATGCCAAATATTATTCCATGATCGGCAAGGGGTGAGTGTGGCTAAACCGCTATTTTGGGTGGTTTATTGTCTTGTGTAAATCGGCGTTCTCGGCGCTGATGCTTCGGGTTTCCACTTGTTCAACAGAACTAAGGGAGTTGCCAGGACTTCCGCAGACCCCACTCGATACTCATCAGAACGCAAAATACAACAAGAAATGCCCAGGAGTCGACTGGTGAATCACCAAGCTGACGCTTCTCAATTGAGGTTATTTTAGCTGACTCTTGCCGATCTCTGAGCAATTGGATCGCTCGGTCGATTTCATCTGGCAGAACCAATCGGCCCTCAGCAGCTTGATTTGCGGACACGATATTTTTCATCATTTGCCAATCCGCATCGGGTCGAGCGAGTTCACGCGATTCATCTTTGACCACAAAGGCTATGTCACTTTGGTAAGACGTTCCGTCTGATTCTTTGGCTTCTAGCTTCGCTCGGTACAAACCAGGCTGACGAAGTCCGCTCAACCGAAGCTCCATTCGGTTTGGACCTGACTTGGTTGGGATCAAGGTATTTATTTCCAGGCCATCGCGAGAGAGTTGAATCTTTGCGTCTTCGGGCATGGGTTTTTCTTCTGTACCAGCAAACCACTGAATGCTCATGTCGGGCGTTTGGTCGACCAACATTCTGCGCGTTTCCATGTCGAGCTTAAAACCTTCGCTCAGGTTTTCCCGATTGATCAGCCACAAAATAGCCTGTCGCCAGAATTGCTTGCAGAGATTCTTTTTTCCCGCCAACCACCAGCGGTATGTTGTGTCTGCGGCGAGAGATAGGACGCGCCCATTGCTTGCTTGTCCCTTGACCAAAATGGGATCGTAATTTGTGCTCATCAGCAAGACTTGAACACCAGGGGCGGTAGTTTTCGGGCTCAACCGGTTCATTCCGTCTAGCGCTGGCAAGGCGGCCCACATGTCCGAGTTCTCTGGCTCGGTCATGATCGTGGTGATTGGGTGAGGGTTGGTGATCTTTTGAATCTTCACATCGCCTTCAACATGAAAACTCCGATTGATGGGCTGGTCAAAGCGTTGGCCTTGGCCCCGGCCTAATTCAACTGGGAACAATTCGCGCATCCGTGACTCGCCATAACCTCCGGCGGCGAAGCTATAGTATCCTCCAGTGAAGATGATGCCCATGCCCTCGCGAACACGACGAACGATGGCTTGTTGAGCCGCCGGAGAGATTTCGGACTGGTGGACATTTCCGATGATGATGACGTCGTAGTCACGGAACTCAATATCCTGCTCAATTCGCTTTGGCTGGCCTCTGCGGTTCTTACGGTCAAGCACTGTCATGGGATAGTACTCGACATCGAAGTCGGGCGAATCGCTAATAGAAAGACGCGTGAAGCGCGATTCAGAGCGTACCGTATCGATGAGCAGGATCTTGGCTCCGCCCTCGCGCACTGAGATGAAGCTGAGAGCAGTGTTGTTGGAAGGAATCTGGTCGTCACCATCCACTATTGCACTGACTTCCAGCAAGTAATCGCCAGCCTCGTCGACTTCGATTGTGAATTCTTGCGGGAGTAGCTGTTTGGATCGCGCAGGAGTAATCTTCTTGGTACCAACCAGGATGTCTTTCTTGCCGCTTGCTCGCAGACGGAGTTCAAGCTGCACTGGTCGGTTTTGCATCCCCTTGGCGTTGACTACAAAACGCACCCCGATCTCTTTTTTGACGAAAGCGGGGTACTTCTCAGGCAATCCCTCCACGGCAATATCGCGAATCTGGCTCGCATCACCTCGATTTCCAAGACCAACCATCAAGACAGGTTGATCGAGTTGACCCATCTGCCGCGCGATCAAGCTAGGGTCAATAGTCGCTGGAACAACCGTTTGCGTCGCATCGCCAATCAAAATGACCCCACGCAAAGGTGGTTCTACCTGCAATTGCGAGATCTCGGAGAGGGTTTGACCCAAGTCAGTGACGCGGCCGGTAGGTTCGTTCCCGAAGCTCTTCTGCAGTTTGGGCAGATCTTCGGCATCGACGGGGACAGGCTTGTCAGAATAAAAGTACGGAATGATCTTGGTTTCACCAAGGGTCAGATTCGTCGAGGACTCAATCCTATTCCAAATTTGAATCTGCGCTTCCCAACGTGTCATGTCGGATGCCTCGCTAGGCAACTCCATGCTCTTCGAGGTATCCATCAGGACAGCAATGGCGCCGGGCGTTTCTCGGGTGACTTCGGAGACCAAACTAGGGCGAAGACAGCCAAGGATGAGAATCAGCATGGCTCCGAAACGCAGCATGAACAACGTGAAGCGTTTCGAGCGACTGAGTCCCTGGCTCGTAAAGGATAACCACAAGCTGGCAATCAACAGAACCGCCACTGGAACCAAAATGGTCCAGCCGAAGACGGGATCGAGGCTGATTTGATCGAAAAGTTCCAAGGTTGGACCTTACGGCGAATGGCTAGCGGCAAGAAAGAACTAACGAAACTTGATCTTGTAAAACAAATTGGACATGGCTTGTTCTGCTAAGAATAGGCCAGCGACCAATAGCATTAGCATTGGGTAAAGTTCACGACCAAAACGAGCTTGTCCAACGCTGCTTTCTACTTCACTGCGATTGCTGGCGACTCGATAATTTTCGGAGCCCAGTAACTCTTCGAGCGCAGTGGGGTCGATTCGGATAAGTTCGGTGTCAGCGGCTGGAGCATTGATGCTAAAGCCGCGAGTGATGGGGTCCCCTCTAAGCCCACGCAAGCGATAAATGCCGACACCTTCAAACGTTCCGACATCTAAGCTGCCAGATATCGCCTCGACCCGTTTCGTTTTCGCATTGGGCATATAAAGCTCGTATTTTGAAGGCCAACGAGTTTCATCATTTCGCAGGCTGATCGGCGTTGCGACTTGATGATTCAGACTCTCTCGAGAAGCCCCGTACAAACTTGCGAGTGCACCTCGAAGCAGGGAGAAGGCCTCGTACGGATTGTCGATACTCCACAGGTTGTTCCATTCGGGCCGATCTCTTTGGGGCACATCGGGCAGCGGAGTGGTAAAGGTGAGTATCTGTCCTTTGCCAACGCTTTCCACGATGATGGCGGGCGCGTCATTATCGCTATATTGCATGATGGTTGCCGCATTTTCGGAGAGTGAGTCGAATTTCCAATTGTTGTAAATGCTAAAGCGATTCCAAATTTGATCGGTGATGCTATCACCCCAATCTTGGAACATCGGATGCGATAGTGCGACGGGTGTCAGGAAAGCGTCGGAATTAAAACGATCGCGCGAGGTGAGCTCTTCGAGCTGTCCAGGCAGAAATTGAGCCAACGCGTTGTTCTTGATTTCAACGCTACCCATATTGGGTCCGAGAGTCATCAGGATGCTACCGCCCTGCTCTACAAACTCAACAAGTTTGGTCGCATTTTGTTCGGACATCGGCGGAGGATTGTCGAGCCACAAAAGCGAGTACCGCTCGAGTGGTGTTTGGCCAATCTGAGAGAAGCGAATGTTGGCGCTGGTTTGCGCACCGGAAGACGACTTTCCAAAGGTACCGACGATAGGTTCTAGGATCTGTTCGGCCAATGAAACATTGTCAGAGATCACCAAAGTCGGTTGGATCGGCCTGGCTTCGATGGATAGAAATCGCTCGTTGTCGATAGCCAAGGGATCAGTCTTGTCGATACGAATCGTAAAGTGATGAACACCTCTCTCGAGGCTGTTCGCTTTGAGCGTTACTTGTTCCGATGTCTTATCGGACAGATCGAGGACTTTACGATCCACGACTGAGCTTTGAGCGGTTTTCAATTCTCCGCTACGCAAGATAGGAAGCCGGTGGTCGATTTTTTCCTTTAGCAGCTCTACCGTAACACTTGTGTTTTTCGGTGTTTGCGATGGTCTTTGGATCAGGACTTCAATCTCCACATTGCCGCCCACTGCGACGGACTCAAAGTTTGGTTGTGGATCTCCCAGCGACCAGTTTGTCGTGTCCTGAATGCCAGTGTCGATGATCTGAACGAGCACTTCTCCTTGATGCTCTCGCAGAAGTTCTTGCAATCCTGGTTGCGGCGTAGACCAAGCGGGAGCCATCATATCTGTGATGATGTAGATTTCTTTTCGCTCCAGCTCACTTTTGAGTACAAGGTCGATCGCGGTTCGCAATCTTGAAAGAAGATCGACATGAGCGCCGCGTGTTTCTAGCAACTTGACTTGGGTCTTCGCCGTTGTCGGATCTAGGACAAGTGAGCTGACCGGAGCTCCGAGCAGCACGCCAACTTTGCTTTCCCGCGGTAGTTTGTCGAGCACCCAAGTTGCATGTTCTTTCGCGCTTTCCAAACGCAGCGAATTGTCATTGCGGTAAGCCATGGTTGGTCCGTTGTCCACGATGATCGCTGCAGCAACTGGCGCGCTATTGTCGCCAGTTGGAACCGGTGGACTACCGGAGAAGCTTTGTACGCCCCACACGAACGTGATGACCCACAAGCCGAGGGCAATGATACTGCAGGTCAGCAAAACCGTTCTCGAACGCCTGCCGGCTAATGCCGCGAAGGCCACGACTGTTGCCAAGGCAGCGCAAACCGCCACGGCAGAAACGCTGAAGATACTGTTGATCAAAGAGCTGTGGACTCGAGGTCGCGCGACGGCAAGTGCCAGTGCAGCGAGAAGCAGTATCCGGAGTAAGAGCAACAGGATGTGTCGAAGTTGCCAGCTAGTGCTTTGTTCCTGTCGGGTTTCCTTCACGAAACGCAGCGCCGGGAAATCAATCAGCTGTGGTTGTCGCTGACCGAACAGGTGCATCATGATCGGAACGGTGATCGCCGCGACACCTGCCAACAAGGAGATATGCAGAAAAGTCAACTACTTTCTCCTTTCCGTTGGATCTTTCTCGGAGTAGTTGTGAGTAATGCGAGGTTGTTCACGGAAATGTGTCGAGTCAATTTTGAGTGGGTAGCGGGGGTCTATGAAAAATTGAGTTGTAAGGAATTCTGACGAATCCCACTGCTTTTCTAGCCATGTTTGCTAGAAGCGGTTTCGTCTCCGCAATAAATACTCCATCAAGGCTTTGTCGTAGGGCATGCTGGTGTCGAGTGGAACATAGTCGATCCCGCTCTCTGAGAATTCTTTATCTAGACGGCTGCGGAACTTTTCGATTGTCTTGCGATATTCCTCGCCAGCATCAGCGGCGCGGACCGGCTCACTGGCCCCAGATTCTGGATCACGCAGTTGCACCATGCCTTTAAAGGGAAAAGTTACTTCTGCTTCGTCGAGGACGTGGAATACGATGATGTCGTGTCCGGCATGTCGAAGATTGCGAAGCGATTTGAGCATGGGATCTTCTTCAGTGAGCAAGTCGCTGAAGATCATGATCAGGCTTCGGTTTCGCAGCATTGCGGCAAGTTGAACCAAGGAGCCAGCCAGGTCAGTTTCTCCGGCAACTTTGAGTTTTGTCAGCTGGCTAAGGATGGTCGCCAGTTGGCCACGGCGACTGCGCGGCGGGACACTCGCCCCGAGCTTGGTGTCGAAAGTGACCAACCCCACTGGATCCTGCTGTTGGATCATTAGATAAGCCAGTGCAGCTGATAGGCAGATGCAGTAATCCAGCTTGGTCAGCTGTTGTTGATAGGTGTAGTCCATCGATCTACTTAGATCGATAGCCAAGTAACCAGTTAGATTGGTTTCCGATTCGAACTTCTTGACGTAGTACTTCCCGGTCTTCGCGTAAGCGATCCAGTCAATGTCCTTCGGATCGTCTCCGGCGGCGTAGCGACGATGCTCGCTGAACTCGACGCTGAAACCGTGGAAAGGGCTAGCATGCAGGCCTTGCAAGAAACCACGGATTACCATCTTCGCGCGCAAGTCCAATCGCTTGATCTGAGCGGCAAGTTCCGGTTTTAGGTATTGTTCAACAGCGGCCATAGTACCCCAGCGGATCAGCCCATGATAGAACGGCGATCGAGCCTACTACTTTCTCTTTTTCGAAACTGGGGGCGCCGGAGGCGCGTCGCCAGCGAACTTGGGAACCTTGGGTTCAGGAATTTCAGCAATCAATCGTTCGATGATTTTCTCAGTGGTCATGCCTTCTGCTTGAGCTTGGAAATTCGTGCTCACGCGGTGGCGCAGAACCGGAATTGCGACGGCGCGAATGTCCTCGATCGCGATACTGAAGCGACCATCCATCGCGGCGATCGCTTTGCCGCCGTTGATCAAGAACTGACCGGCTCGTGGGCCTGCTCCCCAATCGACGAGTTCTTTGACGAACTGTGGAGCTTTTTCGTCTGCAGGTCGTGTTGCACGTACTAGCTGCGCCACATACTTCACGACATAGGGGCTCACTGCAACGCTTTGCACCAATTTCTGGATGTTGATGATCGCTCGAGCGGAAAGCACTTTGTGGACTTCAGGTTTTTCATTCTTGGTTGTTGCCAGCAGAATCTGTTCTTCTTCATCTGCTGTGGGATATCCCACTTTGATGTTGAACATAAAGCGGTCCAACTGGGCTTCGGGCAGCGGGTAAGTTCCTTCTTGCTCGATCGGGTTCTGCGTTGCGATCGTAAAGAAAGGGTCGGGCAGGTCATAGGTGCTGCGTCCCACCGAGATTTCTCGTTCTTGCATCGCCTGTAGGAGAGCCGCCTGCGTTTTGGGAGGCGTTCGGTTAATTTCGTCGGCGAGCAGGATGTTGGTGAAGATTGGACCTTCGACGAATCGGAACTGTCGTTTGCCGGCTTCGTCTTCATCCAAGACGTTTGTTCCGGTAATGTCCGAAGGCATCAAGTCGGGTGTGAACTGAATTCGGTTGAAGTCCACGTCGACGATGCGTGCGAGTGAGCTGACCATCAAGGTCTTCGCAAGGCCCGGAACACCTTCTAGCAGACAGTGACCACGAGTGAAAATGGCCGCAAGTAGTTGCTCGATCACCTCATCCTGACCGATGACGACTTTGGCCAGTTCTTGTCGCATGGTGTCGCGGTGCTCACGAAACTCACGCAGCAAGTCGCCTACATTCTTGGGTTTATTGGGAGGCTGATTCGACACTTGGCATTCCTATCAGGTGGCCATCGAAGTTGGCAGAGAATTAGTGTGAGGAGGGTCAAAAGCGAAATTTTGACTTAAACTTTTCGCTGAGTTATTTCTACGTTGGCCGAGGACAGCAGGCGATGGTGGCGCCGATTCGTTCTCGAATCCAAACCTAGCATGCATTGATTATTCGGCAGCGACAGGTGGAGTAGTACAATTCTTACGGTCTGTGACCGATAGTTTATCTTAGCCGTTTCGAGCTGGTTGCGGCACGAGACCATATCGCCGCGATGGCATAAGATGTAAATCGATACAATTAACGTAGGCTTCCTGACATGGTTCGTGAATCCATCATTCGAGAACTGTTGTCTGCACAATGCGACCTAGATTCGACCTATTGAGAAGTGACTTGTTCACCCTACAAAAGCGGTTCTTGCTCATGAATCTTATGCAGCCAAGCCACTCGTCTGGAAACCTTTGCCGATCCCTTGTTTTGGTTTCGGCCATTCTGGCGGCATTTACGCCGGTTTTTCCCGCGGCCAAAGCGCAGAATGGGCGAGGTCCGATTACGACGGCAGAAGTAGAAAAGTCAATCGATCTGGCAGTTGATTATCTCATGCAGGCTCAGCTGGGAGATGGCGGTTGGCCCGAGTTCACGATGGGTCATCGTTACGAGATGGGTGTTTCTTGCTTGGTTACTTTGGCGTTACTGAACGCCGGCGTTGAACTCGATCATCCAAAGTTGCAGAAAGCTCTGGATCACATTAGTAGCCGTGAGCTGGCTTTCGTTTATACCGCTTCCCTGCAGACCATGGCGCTCTGTACTGCGAATCCCCGCAAGTACGCACCATTGATTCGCCGCAATGCGGAATGGTTGATTAAGGCACAGAATAAAAATGGCGGATGGTCCTACGATGAAGATACACGACAACCACCGGACGAATCGAACAGTCAGTTCGCGCTACTCGCCTTGCATGAAGCGCAACGCAGTGGAGTCGCAAACTACCCGCAAGCGACTTGGGACAAGGTGTTTCAGCGTTCTCTAAGCTACTGGGAGAAAGTGCAGTTAAGTTCGGGTGCATTTGGGTATCGCGGTGATACAAAGCCCAGAGGCAGTATGACCTGCGCGGGGATCGCCTCTCTGGTCATTGCTGGTTCTGCCGCCAAGTCGAAAGAGAGTTCAGCGGGGCAAACTATCTCTTGTTGTGGCAATGATGATTCAACGAATGACCGCATCGAGAGAGCTCTTAGTTGGCTCGGCAATGCATTCCAAGTGACCAGCAATCCTGCGATGGGGAATCATTACTACTACTACTACATGTATGCTTTGGAACGGGTTGGGCGTCTCACGGGGCGTCGCTTCATTGGTAGACACGACTGGTACCGCGAGGGGACAGAGTTTTTGATTCGCGTGAAGCAAACGCCCAATCAAGGAAGTTTTTCAGTTGGTCGAATCACCGACGGAAACGTCGTTTCAGATACAGCGTTCGCGCTACTTTTTCTGTCCAAGGGGAAGCGCAAGATCTTGATGAGTCGCCTGCAATATCCAAGTAGTGATCCCACGGATTGGAATCATCACTCGTTGGCAGTGCAGCATATTACTTCTCACACTGAGCAAGCGTGGAAACGAGACCTGGCTTGGCAAAACATGGACATCAATCAAGCGAGTCTTGCAGAACTGCTTGAATCGCCCGTACTGTTCATCAGTGGGACGCTGCAGCCAAAGTTCAGCAGCCGGCAGAAGAAGATGCTGAAGGATTACGTCGAGGGTGGCGGGTTCATCTTCGCGGAAGGCTGTAATCGTGATGGATGCAACGGACAAGGCTTTGAGCAGTACTTCCGTGAGTTGGTGGTTGAACTCTTTGACAAGCCGCTGGAAGCATTGCCGCCGGATCATCCAATCTGGTACGCCGAGGGAAAAGTGCAACCGGAAGGGTTGCCAGATGCTGACGCAAATATCTACGGGGTGCAGAGTTGTTGCAGGTTGGGAGTCGTCTACGTTCCTTATAGCCTCAGCTGTCGATGGGAGCTAAACGTGCCCTACGGCGCAAAGCCCAAATACAACGATCGCGTGAAGCTTGATTTGGACACAGCCACATTGATCGGGCTTAACATCTTGTCCTATGCGACTGGCAAAGAGTTAAAGGAGAAGCTGGATACCGTCACTATTCTCGAAGATGTTGACAATCAGGCTCCCACCGAACGCGGTGTGTTCTTCCTACCCAAGCTGCAGCATAATGCGGGCTATGATGACGCGGTTCGAGCAGTTCCGACGATGGTGCAATGGATGCACAAGGATGAGCGCGGCGGCGAGATGGTCAGCAGTGAGCGAAAGATCATTTCGATCGACACGGAGAATCTGCAGCGCTATTCGGTGGTCTACATGCATGGACGCGGCGAGTTAGTACTTGCTCAAAAGCAGCGCGATGCTCTTAAAGAGTTCTTCGAAAATGATGGCTTTCTTTTTGCCGATGCTGTTTGTGCAGACAAGGCTTTTGCTGAAAGTTTTCGGCGCGAAATGGAAATCATCCTGGGCGACGAGTTGAAGATGCTAGACCCAGGCCATGCTTTGTTCACGGATCGCTACGGAGGCTATCCCATTCGGGATGTGCAGATCATCGATCCAACAGACACCGGTGAGACGCTTGCGGCGGCCACGCGGCGTGGTCCACCACGACTCGAAGTTGGCAAGAAGAATGGACGAATGGTGATTGCCTTCTCCGAGCTGGATTTGAGCTGTGCCCTGGAAAGTAAGCACTCTTTGCAATGTCGAGGCTACTTCCGAGAGGATGCAGCTCGCATCGGAATTAACACACTTCTGTTCGCTCTGCTGCAGGAATAAGAGTGTCAGACGAAACCTCTGATTTCCCACCGAAGATTCAGGCGTCGTCTTCGGCGAAATCGCGACGCATTGAGGAATACACCTCGGCATTCAGCGAATTTCCAGTCTTGGAAATGCGTGTCTTGAGCGTACTGCGTTCACTGCCGGAAGAAGTATTCGAGGATTTTGCCGCCGATTCAACCTTCGCTATGCGGCTGGAGGATTATCAGCCTGGCAAGGGTTCGAAGATGTTCATGCCTCTGCCAAGTTCTGGTCGCGAGGTCAGCCGATGTGTTGTGCTCAGAAAGAAGCTGGACCGTGCGCCAGAAGATTTTGCTTTGTATATTATCGCGCATGAATTGGCTCACGCATTCTTGCGAAATGGCGGCTGGGGCGAGATCACCGACAAAGAAGAAGCCGCCGACGCACTCGCCCTTTCTTGGGGATATCCGAAAGCGAAGCTTCGTTGGTTCTGAATTCCATTGGGCTGCGGGATCACGGGGCCGTCGGTATGTTTAGCGGTTTGGCTTCCCGGAACGCGCTGCTGCACCTCATGTAGGTCTTTTCAAAGTAATTCAACATGAAGCTGGCCTGCGTGAACTTGCCAGCATTGGCATAGTTCTCAATCGTTTTGAGGCTGTATAAGAGCTCCTCAACGCTCTTCTGCCGCTCTTCCGTGACAGTTTGGAAGCGAATTCGTGCGCTGGTGGGAAGCTTCTGCACCTGAGTTCGAAGCAACCGTACTTGTCGTTGAAGCTCTGGGAGATCCTCGTTTGCCACTGCCTCGCGAACGCCGAAACGCAGGTTGATTAAATCGTCTAGAATCTCTTCCTTCGCTGGATAGAACAAATACAAGCCGAGTGTACTTAAGGCCAGAACGCCAGTGATCGTTGCGGCTGCAAGTTGCCCCGTGCTGAGCGCGGGATCCCACTTCGGACTAGTCAGCTCCGTAGCGGAAGCTTGTTTGGTGGCCAGCATGATCGACTCGATCTCAAGTCGATCCCCAGCGAGAAACAGGACAAACCCACATACCATCAGGATGGCGAGTAGCTCAAGTCCGTAGATTTCGGTGACACTCGACTCTGTCCATACCTTCTTAAATACCCAGACGGGGTTGGCGTCTCTTGCTGGAACGCTGGAAAGTCGGGTGAAGCTGTCGAAAGCGTGGGTATGGTCCTGCTGCGTGGCCGCACCCGATGGCAGGCTACGATCGGCCGTGACACCTAGCAATAACGTAGCTCCAATCAGGGAGCAAACGAAAAGCATGAGCGGTCGGAAGCCATAGTCACGTCGCAACCAATTCGCGACTCCCACATTGGCTCCTGCTCCAAGGACGATCAGTGCAAAAGCAGCTCCCAGTGAGAAACCATCACGGACGATGTGACCGAAGTGCATCATCACTTCGGTTGGCGTCACGTAAACGGGAATCGCCACAATGCCCATCAATGCGGGAGCGAAGATGTTGTCACGGGTTAGTCCTGATGAAAGTACCGCATGGGGAAGAAAGGCCCCCAGGAATCCAACGGCAAGCAACGCGAGTGCATAATCGATACAAGTTCGTCCAAAAACAGATCGAGCTGCAGTAGTGCCAACGACTTGGAGTCGCTGCAAGCTGTCGACTGGTGGTCTTTCAAGTTGTTCTGGCTGCGTGTCGCGCTCCGCCGAGATCAGCCGATTCCAAAGTAAGCCGATTCCGATCGAAATGATGAAAGTACCGATGGCAAAATAGATCAGCATCACCGGCTCAATATGACTCAGGCCGTAAATGATCGATACGGGATTTAGCACTGGGGCAACTAGAACAAAACTTAGCACCGTACCACTCGGCACACCTGCACGGCGAAGTTCTCGTGCAATTGGAAGAGCACCGAGCGAACAGACGGGCAGCAAGATTCCGAATGCCCAGGCGCGCAAGGGGCTGGACCAATGGTGTACGGCCAGTAGGCGTTGTAGCCGCTCCGCGCCGACCATGCCTCGTAGTATGCCAGCAGCAAAAGCCCCAGAGACCAGGTAAGGCGCCGCAGCAATGATGGCCTCAAAGATCCGGAGAACTCCACTCCAGAACATCGTGTTGAAATCGCTTAGAAGGCCGGTGAATCCAGGTCCGTCAGCGAGCAGTACCCAATCCATCATTAACCGTTACTTTCGTCTTCAAAAGGCTCGACGTCAGCTTCAGTACTTGCTGCCGAGCCGTCGTCTGGCGTCATCTCAGCTTCTGGATAGCCAGTTTCGATGTTGAAGCTCAAGCTCTCTCCGCCAAACTCGACGCGTGCAAAGACAACTTCGATTTTCTCTTTACCATGCAGAAATTCAGGCACTTCGGTAGAATAAGAAGCAGCGTCTTCGTCGGCTTGAAAAGTAACTTCGCGAGCCATTGCTGGGGGTGCGTCTGGCTCGCCCATGTATGCCGTTGTCTCGTTGAATTTAGCGTTTGCTAAATCCAGCTTGCTATCTTTCTCAACTAAGAAATAGAGGCTCAGGGAATTGTTTTCAATCGGCATCACTTCGACGGCGTAGTGCGTTTCACCCGATTCTTGATGCGTGTGACCGACCGGAGCGATCCACCCGCCGAAAAGAGCTTCACCTTGCCGGTGTTCGTGTTCATAGGCGTGAGAGTGCGAGCCTTCAAAGTTCTCATGCTTATGTCTTGGGTCCTGACCTGCGCCATGTGCATGTTCATGACTATGTTCAAACTTAGATTGCCCGGAACCCGCTGTTGAACCACAACCAACACCCCAAACACAGAGGCTTAGGGAGAGTGAAACGCAAAGTACTAGGCTCTGTCTCAAAAGTTCGATTTTGGTAGCGGAACCCGTCAAGGGTTTCGGTTTTGGCATTGCACCGAAAGTTTTGACGACTTCTGCAACTAGTTTCGAGACCATGCCTAGTTCGCCAAAAAATCGCGAGTTCTCATTTCTCATTGGTAGGTCGGGACTTCTACGTTCTCAAGGATCGAGTTGATAAGAGTTTCAGGATCGAACTGACGAGCGACAACGCGAACGCCAAGAACCGGATGTGCGACTGCTTGCACATCGGCTGGTGTTACAAAGTCTCTGCCTTGGAGCAATGCCCAGGATTTTGAAACCTGTTGCCAAATAAGCATACCGCGCGGGCTTACTCCAAGTGCAACGGATTCGTGAGAACGTGTCGCTTCGCACAAAGCAATAATGTAGCGTTGAACGGCTTCGTCGATGTGCAAAGAGGATGCTTTTTGCTGCAAAGCTGTCAGAGCCTCAAGGGGCAATTCGCTGGCCTTTTCGTCCGCCTCCGATGGCTCACCACTGCTTCGATCTTGCGATAGGATTGCCAGTTGCGACTCGGTGGAAGGATAACCAATCTCCAGTTTCATGCTGAAGCGATCCAACTGTGCCTCAGGCAGCGGGTAGGCACCGTGGCTGTCGATCGGATTTTGTGTTGCGATGACGAAGAAGGTCGAAGACAGCTTCGAAGACTTGCCATCCACGGTCACTTGACGCTCAGCCATCGCTTCGAAGAGGGCGCTCTGCGTACGAGGAGTCGTTCGGTTCAGTTCGTCCGCCAGCAGGATATCCGAAAATACTGGTCCGGGATGAAACTCGAACTCACGGACCTTCTGATTGAACAATTGAAAGCCGATGATGTCCGTCGGCAACAAGTCCGGCGTACATTGGACCCGCGCAAAACGAGCTCCAAAACTGGAGGCGATTGCTTTCGCAAGTGTGGTTTTTCCGAGCCCGGGTAAATCGTCCAAGAGCAAGTGGCCACCCGAGATAAGGCAAGCCAAGACCAGTTCGATCCTGTCTTCCTTACCCAGAAGGACTCCATTGAGTTTCGTCCGCAGCTGAGTCAATACTTGCTCAACGGACGGAGCCGATTCCACATCTAACATCAATTTAACTCACCGTTTCAGGTGTGCTCCTCTTCGACAAATGAATACGCTTGATTTCGAATAAGCTAAGTCGTTTCCACAACGCTTGCAATGCGTCGCGGCCAGCATCGGTCAAGCACTCGGCCGGGCCGTAGTACATGCGATCGGCGTCCGCAAAAAGCTGACTTACTTGTGGTGTAAGTGCATGGTTTTGTTCTTGAAGTAGCCCGTCACAATGTCGGCTTGGCAGGGTTCCTGTCGGCCTGCGAATGCCAGCTAATCGGAATCGCCAGTCTAGGATCGAGACCAACCATTGAACACGCTTTCGGTCGCTACTCCGCAATACCAATGGCCATAACAACCAGCATAGTGTTTCAAAGATACGGAAGCGGAAGAGATAGGTTATTGTGCTAAACAGAAGAGTGCCAGAAACAATCCAGAAGATCGCAAACCTCGCTTGA
The DNA here is from genome assembly GCA_963691875.1 of Aureliella sp. Lineage (GTDB taxonomy): Bacteria > Planctomycetota > Planctomycetia > Pirellulales > Pirellulaceae > Aureliella. The sequence goes on along the minus strand of OY829846.1, from coordinate 4,000,132 downwards.
TAGAGACGATAATGCCAAGTCACGCGAAATGGAGGTTGTCTATAACCTGGAGTGGGCTCGAGCGGAATCCAATTGTCACTGCCCACGTGGAGCTCTAGCCAGACATGGGCATTTTGTGGGATTACCGAATATTCGCCGTCAATCGCATTGCTCGGGTCGACATAAAAACCGCGAGCCATGCGCGTCTTATAGCCAAGTTCATCCAGCATTAAGGCAGCTGTCGTGACGAACATGTAAGAGGGACCGCGTCGATGCTCTAGGAACTTTGAAAGCGGCTGTTCACCATCTTTGCTGCTCACTTCTCGATCAAGTACGAAGTGCCAGCGTAGGTTTCGCAATAGCAGGTCGACTTGATCCCAGCTACGCTCTGTACCTTGCGTGTATTCCTTGACGAGTTGAGCTATTTGAGCTCTGGTCTCTTCCTCGATAACGTGAGAGTGTTCCTGGGAGTTCTTCTGCTTGCTGAGCAGTGCTCTTACGCGCTGCAGATCGATCAGGCTATCAACGAATCGTACCACTGTGTAGTCCGGCACGTAATCTCGACCCGTCATGGAAAGGCAGCGAGTGTCACTCATTCCGAAAAAGTCCGCTCGGTCGAGCATGTCGACACACCAGAGCTGGAGACCTGGACGTGTGGGGACGATGTTGGAGCGGTACTTCGTGAACTTCATCGCCTCCGGTACCGCATCGACGAAGGGACTAAGCGCGTTTTGTACCGTGTATCCAGCGGGTTGGAACCAGGTCTGCTCGCCAATGAGAACGGCACCAGGCTGTGTGAACTCCGGGGATTGCCCTTCCTTTTTCCAGCTTTTTCCGTTGAACCTGGAAAATCGGTCGACAGCCAAGCGAATACCACTAGAACCTTGCCAATACATTAAGGCGTTGGCTCGAAGATTGTCCAGAGGCTTGTTGCGCTTCGGCGTATCACGCTGGATGCTGAACTCGTCATTACCGCCTCGATTAGCATCAGAAAAATGATGATGACCGTCATCTTGAGTTTCCTTACCAGCCAATGCTTGGGCTTTTTGGATCTTCTTTTTGGCAACAGGCTCACCAAACTGCTCGCTGAAGACGTCGAATAGACTAGGTTCGTGCGAGTCGAGGAAGAAGTCGGTCTCCACTGCTCCAAAACTCATGGCGTGTTCTTTCGCAGCCACGATGGCATCACCGCTGCCGATGCCGGATCGTGCTGCTGTATCATTCCACTTGCTACCCCCGCTAGTCGGCATGATGCCGATGTCGAGTTGATGCAGAACGCGGAGACCGCTGCCAGAAACCAGTGCAAAGGTTGTCGTGACCAAGAGCAGCCCGATAAGGACGCTCGTCATTCGATAACGTGTGCGACTGATCGAAGTTGCCTGACATGCTTCTACTTGTTCCCACTGATTCGCAACCAGCCACCACAAGCAGAGTGCAGCCCAGACAAAGGGGAACAATACCGATTGGCTGTAATCTGAAATGAAGGTGGTGAATAGCACTAGGAATCCGCTGGCAACAACGGCAAGGCTGATCAAGCGTGATTGCCAGCCGAAGAGAGCCAAGCCAAGCCCGATCCAACCAAAACTTGCAAGCATCAGGATCTCCATTCCATTGCCGTAGTTCATCGCCCTCCACGGAGTATCGAGAAACCAAGGCACCAGCCCAATCGCGATAGCCAAAACGAGTTGCGTGGCTGGTTTTAGATATTTGGCCGCGCGCGAGATGACCAAAATCCCAGCCGCAATGCAGCCATACTCAGTGACCAAAACCCACCATGGATCGTTGTGCGTTCGTAGATAGAGAAGAGCGACAATGGCTAGCAGAGCAAGATGGAAGGCCCCGTTTCGCTTCCTCGCGGAACAAGTCCATCCGTCTTGAGCCAGCATGTTGAACAAGGAAGACTTGGCGACCTTGGCATCCGGTGCTGACTCCGGGGTTTCAGATTGTTTTGGCTTAGGCGACATTCTTGGCACGCCCCAGCTCTAAGAGGAATTGATTGACTTGATGACCGATGTCGTGTCGTAGATCTACTTCGTAGCTGCAGTCAAGCACACTGCGCCGAATGCTTTCTGAACTCACCGAGTACATCGAGACATGGACTAAATGTGGTGGAACAGGCTCGCGAGACGCCTGTGAGTCGATGCATAAAGTAGGAGCCTGGGAAGCGTCGACTACTGAAGAAGGAATACCCCCATCCAATGGAATCTGCGCGAGATGGTTCCACGCGATTGGAACCATGTCGGCTCCAGCTGGCAAGTGAATAAGCTGGTCATCGATCTTGAGTTGAAGTGGTTGTTTTTGGCCACCAAACAGTCCGATCAGTCCTGCCGCGATGCGAACGCGCCAAGCTAGGTTCTCGCGGGCTTCAAGCTTGGAGCCCTCTGATCGACCTGTGTTGATCTGGACGACAAGTGGTTGATGCTGCGGCCCACCTCGTTCACAGACTACAAGCGAATCTAACTTTGCCGTCTGCGCCCAGTGAATCGTTTTTAAGGAATCGCCGTCACGGAATTCGCGAAGCCCCATGAATTCGCCAGTGGTGCTTGGACGCTCTCCATCGCCCGTATCTGCCAAACGCTTTCCCGAGAACTCGATCATGCCAGCCGTCTCGACCACGAGCGGCTTCACCATGATTGGTTCCACCGAAAAAAGCTCGCGTTTTGCTTTCCAGATGCCAAATGGGAAGGCACAGCTTACCTCTGGTGCTTCAGTGGGATATTGACCACGGTATTCAGGATGGATTTTGAATCGAAACTTCGTCACACTCAGCGCAGGAACATGAGCTAAGCCTACCTCACCGATCTCGATCTCTTCGTCGGCCGGCGTGGTAGTGTAACGATTGATCATCAAGCCCATCAGTGGAAGCGGAAGGCGATTCTGCACTTCGACTTCGATCTCGGCTGCATCTTGCTCATGGACTGAGGCGTGCACCGGTTTCAACTTGAGTTTAGTGCTGTAGACTGCAATCCAGGGGAACGCTAGCCCGAAGCCGATGATTGATGCAAGACTGACCGCCAGCGCCCAACCGAGCGGGCTGACGAAGGCACCGACCAAGATGCTTGCACCCAAGGCAACCACGAACCAACCCACTGGCTGTTTTAGCCAATAGACGTAGCGATTGAATTGGGGGCAAAAATCGACTTGCGATAACTCCACGATGCGGGAGCCGAAGCGAAGTATTGCTTTCATGATGAGAAAACCAACGGCGTGCACGAAGAGAGCTCTTTGAAAGATGCTCTGCTAAATTTCACTGCTGGGCGGCTGGTTCGAACGCGCATGATGAGATTGACGTGCTTCTCCACTCTCGCTCAGGCATGCGGCTGATAAACCAGACTGCAATGCGTTGGTGGAGCTCTGGCGGATGGTCTACAAGGGTTGTGAACGTTGGGAGTGCAAAACTCGTTGCATAGAAATATTGCTGGCAGGGGAAGCGATGTGAGATGAACTGCAATCGTTCTTTGGGGCGACTGCTTCAGCGAACAGCAAACGAAGCATTCGTGATCGCCAGTCGCTTCACCATATGGGGCGCCTTGCTGAGATTCTCCTGCATTCTTGGTGCAGTGGATGCAGCAATGCGGGCACCCGAATGACACAGATTCGCGCGAAGTTCGATCCTGACTCGTGGGAGCCTGGTGATAAAGTGTATGGTGCATCCACAGCGGACTGCTGCCCAGGCTGGAAATCACCAGCATGAGAAGTCGAACTGAAGAACCAGAATTCACCATGCCGACCTAAAAAAGGGGCAGAAAAGACACGAAATACCACTTTTCGAATACTAGTCGTACGCCAGCAAATCGTCCAGGTTCTTCAAATATTATTCAAACGCACCGATCCACCTTGCCCGGAACAATCGGTACTCCTGCATATCTGCACAAAGTGGGTAGGTGATATTGGCCTGATTCCGGTAGTAGTTCGGGTCCATTCGAACATGTAAGAAGTCAAGCCAATCCGAGACCTACTTCGTTTCGATGAGCTTTGGCACTGGGTAGAAGCCGTGATCGGTTGCCTCGTATGCCGCGACATAAAAGAGCTTTGCAGCAGCAGCAATCTTGTCGTAGTTGATCTTGGCAGGTGTGTCGGTCGGGCGGTGGTAATCGGGATGAAAGCCGCCAAAGACAAAAGCAACGGAAACACCCTTGCGGAAGAAATTGATCTGATCGCTACGCCCGAAGACATTCTCGGCGTCGAACTCGAAAGTCACGTTCACGTGCTTATTCGCAGCCATGATCATGTCATGAAAAGCAGGGTCGCCTTTCTTACTTCCAACCAAGTGCAGCACTTCGATGTTTTCTTCGACTGGGTCGTTCGCTGTTTCTTCATTCCGACCCACCATGTCCATATTCAGCATGCCAATCATCTTGTCGAGTGGCAATGCTGGGTTGTCTACATAGTGCTTGGATCCGACTAGCCCCATTTCTTCGGCCGCAAACCAAATGAATAATATGCTGCGTTTGGGTTTCGTCGGGTTTTCCGCAATGGCCTTGGCGATCGTCAAAATAGCTGTCGAGCCAGAGCCGTTGTCATCCGCTCCTGGATAAACCGTATCACCACGTTCGCCAAGGTGATCTAAGTGGGCACCAATGACTAAGTACTCGTCTGAAACTTCTGGGTCGGATCCAGGGCACCAAGCCAAAACGTTGGGTACCGAAGCAGGTTCTTCAAACACTCGAGCTTCGATCGTGATGGAAACTTCAGAGTGATGAACGGTGGATTTGTTTTCTTCAGCCGATTCCAACCAAGCTTCTTCTCCATCAGCCGCTTCGAGTAGCTGCTGGGCAACATCCTTAGTGATGTAGCCGGCTGTCACGTTCGAGCGGCGATTGCGTCCGGTTTGGAGTTGTGAAGATGATTCTGGCAATATGTCGACGAGTTGCAGTACTGCAGCGGGTCGCTGGCGCATTAATGGGAACATGCCGCGAGATCCTAGATCTTCGTCAGCAGTGAGAACTACGATCTTGTCTCGCAGTTCCGCGGAGCTGTCGAGTTGTGCTTCTGTGCCGCCCAGGCTCACAAACGAAAGTTCGCCCTGTTTTACTGGGTCGGCCGAAAAGCGATCTAGGGCTACAGAGCCGGTGAATGTAATAGAAAGCTCGTTAGGGCCCGTTATTTTTGATTCTTCCGATGCAACTTTCAGATTAGTCATGGGTAGCATCTGGAAATAGGTGCCTGCATCACCGACTGGCTGGAGTCCAAACTCAGCGCACTTACCTGCCACCCAGTGAGCTGCTTTGACGTGACCAGGTTGTCCTGTTCCGCGTCCTGCAAATTCAGGACCTGCAACAACTTTTAACCATTCTTTGCATCGTTCAGGTGTGATCGAGTTGAATCCCTCGGCGATTGCTGCCGGTGGAGGTTCGGAACCGGCGTACTGTGCCTCGAGCTGAGCGGGACAAACACTGCAAGAAACAATGAGAGCAAAGAGGCACTGAGCGAGAGAAAGGGGCCGCATCGGCTGGATCCTTGGAAAGAACGATGTCACTGACTTTTGCATTTTGCCGAGACAGCGAAATGCAAAGGTCCATTGTCGCTCGAATTCTTCGCAAAGGCCAGAGCCAAGTCTATCGAACAGCCAAGGTTCCCCCGCTTAGAATCACTTCAGGAAACGGGCAATCAAGAAACCGGATGCATAGGAGGCAGCGCCAAAGATTCGCCGCTATTCGCTCTACTAGGGTGCGAGCTTCCCCTAACGGGCTACATCAAGCCGCCGGTGAGGCGTTCTTCGAACAATCGGTAAAGTTCGAGTCTCTCGGTGCCTCTTCCAATGGCCTGCGTGAGTTCAAGATGTTCGACAACAGTTTGGTCGGATACATCGTGCTCGCGCAGAAGTTGTCGCATTTGCTCCCAAGTCGGTAGCCAGCAAACTCGTTCTTTAAGGTTCTCAATCGTCTCGCTACGGCGCAGAAAGTGCTTAAGATCCAGAATGAAGAAAACGCGATCCTGGAAGGGCGACTCGCATTCAATCAACTCACTCTGATCCAAGACATAGTGACCAACCTCTGGCGTCCAATCCAAGCCATAAGCCTTGAAGAGTTGAGCCAGATCAAGTTCCTCGCCCGAAAATCTCACGGAGTCTGCGAATACTTCAGCCATGCTAGTTTCCTTTCTATACGAAGACATTGTAACGCATGTTGTCAAGACGTTAAGAAAAGCTCGTCTCGCTGCGGCTAGGCCGACGCCTCACGCTCGTGTTAGCAGGGAAGAGTTCATGAGAGGATCACTCTGTTATACTCGTTTCCAGCCTGCAAAGGTCTTTTTCTGTAAGATTCTTACCTTTACATCCCGCCGCTCCAGGAGCACCACTATGTGGTTATCCACGCTAGTCAGCCGCATTTCTTTGCCAATCGCTAAAGTCTTTCTAGTTGGGGTCGGTCTTTGCGGTTCGCTGCTTGCCGAAACCAGGGCTCCGATCGCCCCAGGGATCATTGAGAAGTCGGGTGTGTCAGCCGGCTTTTTTGTTCATCTTGGTGCTCAGGACTCTCAACTTGCCCAAGCGCTGAAAACGAAGCCATCGATTCAAGTCCACGCTCTCACCACTGATGTAGAAGTCGCCAAGCAGATTCGCACTGATTTAGTGGCCGCAGGCATCAACGGGGAAGTTGCCGTCGATGTTCTGGCCACAAAAGAGCTACCCTACGTCGACAATCTGGTCAACTTATTGATCGCCGAAGACCGCGAAGCAGTCTCTCGCGACGAGCTGCTGCGAGTGCTGGTTCCAAATGGTGTGGCTCTGCTCAAGAAAGGAGACGAGTGGGAGAAGATCGTCAAACCAGTTCCAGACGACATCGACGAATGGACCCACTACTTGCACGATTCCACGGGCAACTCGGTGGCGGATGATGACGTCGTTGGACCGCCGCGGCATTTGCAATGGGTCGGCAGCCCACGCTGGTCCCGGCACCATGACCGCATGGCCAGCATGAGTGCGTTGGTTTCTTCCGGTGGAAAGATGTTTTACATCATGGATGAGGGCAGCCGGATCTCTATTCAATTGCCACCCAAATGGAAGCTGGTTGCTCGCGATGCATTCAATGGCTCTGTGCTTTGGAAGCGTGATATTCCTACCTGGCAAAGTCATATGTGGCCGTTGAAGAGCGGACCCACACAGCTTTCACGTCGATTGGTTTCTAGCAGCGATCGCGTGTTCGTGACCTTGGGGTACGCCGCCGCCGCAAGCGCACTCAGTACAGAAACCGGCGAGACAGAAACCACGTTTAAGGACTCCGAAGGCACCGAGGAGATTATCCATCGCGGCGACAAATTGTTTTTGGTTGTGCGCAAGGGTAAAGCCGAGTTGGCCGACTATTTGCCAGTCAACGGACGAGTCGGGGATCAAGCTGCCGTACGCAAGCTGTTCTGGAACGAAGAGCCTCGTGTGCTGATGGCTTTTGATGTGAAGAGTGGTAAACAGCTCTGGGCCAAACAAACCAAGATATCGCCCCTCACTTTAGCCGCGGACGACGAGAAACTTTACTTCCATAACGGCAATCAGATTGTAAGTGTGCACCAAGGAAGCGGCGAGCTGGCTTGGGAAAGCGACGAAGTCACCCGCCGCGAGTCCTTCACTTTCAACTTTGGTCCAAGGTTGGTGGCACATGAAGAAGTCGTCCTCTACGCTGGCGGCGACGGAAAGATGCTTAGCTTTGACAAGAAAGTGGGCAAAGTGCTGTGGGAGGCAGAGCATCCCAAGTCTGGTTACCAGTCGCCTCAAGACTTGATGGTCATGAAAGGTCTCGTTTGGTGCGCTCCCACGACTTCTGGCAAAGATACTGGAGTATTCACGGGACGTGATCCTAAAACGGGTGAAATCAAGAAGGAATTCCCGCCCGATGTGGAAACGTATTGGTTCCACCACCGCTGCTACATTGCCAAGGCGACGAACAATTTCTTGATGCCATCTCGCACAGGTATCGAGTTTGTCGATCCGAACGAGGAGCATTGGGATATTCACCACTGGGTTCGCGGTGGCTGTCTGTACGGTGTAATGCCTTGCAACGGTCTGACCTACGCGCCTCCGCACAATTGTGCTTGCTATCCAGAAGCCAAATTGTTTGGCTTCAACGCGCTGGCACCGACGGCTCCAACGCGACCCATTCCAACCGAAGTCGATGAGCAAGGGCGACTTGAGAAAGGCACTGCCTTCGGAGCGGAGATCGGCGAGTTTAAGATTGGTACGCAGGATTGGCCGACTTATCGTCACGATGCAGCGCGAAGCGGTAATACTTCGACCAAGATTGGTGGCCAAGTTGAAACACGATGGCAAGCCGATTTGGGCGGACGATTGACGGCACCTGTCATCGCCGGCGGATCGGTGTTTATCTCGCAAATTGACACACACACGGTGTATGCGCTCAACGAGGCTACAGGTGACGAACAGTGGAGGTTTACCGCTGGTGCTCGAGTCGATTCACCGCCAACCGTTGCCGAGGGGAGAATCGTCTTTGGGGCGACCGATGGTTGGGTGTACTGCTTGAGGGCCAATGATGGAGCACTGATTTGGCGCTATCGAGCGGCCCCAATTGACCGGCGGACGATGGCCTACGAACAGCTCGAATCGCTGTGGCCCGTGCATGGAAGTGTGCTTATTCGCGATTCGGAGGTTTACTGCGTTGCAGGACGATCCAACTTCCTGGATGGCGGCTTGCGTTTGATTCGACTCAACTTGGCCGACGGTGCAAAGATTTCTGAGACAGTTATCGATGAGAAGAATCCCGACACTGGAAACAACTTGCAAGAGAAGCTTGAGATTCTGCAAATGCCGGTTGGCTTGCCCGACATCCTTTCTTTTGACGGCAAGCATGTCTTCATGAAATCGCAGAAGTTCGACTTAGAGGGTAACCGACTGGAGATCGGACCTAATTCGGGCGATTTTGCGACGCAGGCAAGCAAGCAGCGTGGAGAAGATGCGCATATATTTGCACCGATGGGTTTCCTTGACGATACCTGGTTCCACCGTTCCTATTGGGTGATGGGGCAGAGTTTTGCTGGAGGGCACGGCGGCTACTACCAGGCGGGGCGTTTTGCTCCCTCTGGGCGGCTACTGGTCAAGGGCGATGGCTACGTCTTTGGCTATGGTCGCAAGCCAGAATATCTGCGTTGGACGACAACGCTGGAGCATCAGCTATTTGCGGCCGAGCCCAATCCGCCTGAGATTCCAGAAGGTTTCATCAAGCAAAAAGGCAAAGGCGGCGTGAGTGGCTCTTTTGCTCAGTTTCCGAAATCGCCGAGCCTCGATCCTACGGACAAACCCATCACGATCGAAGCTTGGATGACTGCGACAAAGCCAAATGGAGTGGTAGTGGCTCGTGGTGGTCCGACGCACGGTTTTGCTTTGAGTTTGAAGCAAGGCAAAGCGGTTTTCTCACTTCGTAGCGACTTCAAGTTGAGTGAAGTCACCGGCGGAAAGCGATTGATCGGCGGCTGGCATCATCTTGTCGGCGTGCTGACCGAGGAAAAGAAGATAAGACTCTATGTGGACGGTAAACTAGTTGCTGAGGGAGCGGCAAACGGGATGATCCCAGCCGATCCAGCACAGGGGATGGAAGTTGGTGCCGACGAAGGCACGGCGGTCGGTGAGTATGCTTCACCGGCGACTCTATCAGGAATCGTCGACGAGCCGCGTCTGTACTTCCAGACTTTCTCCGACGAAGACATTGCCAAGCGTTTCGAAGACGGTTCGGAACTTGGCAATACCGCAGTCCTAGCAGCAAGCTTCGATGACGGAAGTGCTCGCGACCATTCGCTCAGCCGCAACAGCGGAACGGTCAAAGGCGCAAGAATCGTCGATGGAAAATTTGGCAAGGCACTGCAGTTTTCTCCGGGCAAGAAGGGTGGAGGCAAGCCGGTCAACCAAGGCAACTCGCTCGTCAAGCCAAAGTGGACTCAGGATCTGCCGATCTACGTACGAGCCATGACGCTGTCAGACTACCGACTGTTTTTAGTTGGCCCGCCGGACATCATCAACGAAGAAGAAACATTCAAGGGCCTGACCGAAGACGATCCCAAGGTACAAGCCTTGCTGGCCAAGCAAGACGAAGTTCTTGATGGTCAACAAGGCGGTAAATTGCTGGTCGTGAATACAGTTACCGGTAAGATCGACAAGGAGTTACAACTCGATGTTCTTCCAACCTGGGACGGTTTGGCTGGTGCTAATGGCAAACTGTTCTTGTCGACGCTCGACGGACAGTTAATCTGCTTCGAATAGCTTTTCAGAAGATTGTCTGAACATCACTTTCCGTTGGGCCCTTCTGAGCCCCTCAGTTCCTTGCTGAGCTTGAAAGGAAGAGTTGGTTCTGGAATGATCGCCGAGCACTTCTTAACTTAAGTAGCGAACCATGAATTTCCTTGCAATCATTTCGATCGCCCTCCTCTGCTCCTGTTGCAACCTAGCTTCCGCCGCAGAGCGACCAAACATCATTTTCATCATGATCGACGACTTGGGATGGAAGGACCTCGGTTGTTACGGAAATGACTTTGTCGAGACGCCCAGGATCGACAAACTCGCGCGTGAAGGAGTTCGGTTTACCAATTTTTATGCCGCGGGAGCAGTGTGCTCTCCGACGCGTTGCGCTGTTCAGTCCGGACAGAATCAAGCTCGCATCGGCATCACAGCTCATATCCCAGGACACTGGCGGCCGTTCGAGACGGTATCAACACCTCTGACGGCAATGGGCTTGCCGCTGGACACAATTACCATCGCAGAGGCGCTCAAGCCATCCGGCTATCGCACTGGTTATGTGGGCAAGTGGCATTTAGGCCAGCATCAAACGCATGGTCCGCAGCTGCAAGGCTACGACTTTGCGGTGGAGATCAACGGAGCTCACCTGCCTGGTAAGTATCGCGTGTCCGGTCGCCAAGACTTGAAGCCGAAGGCAAATCAGTTTCGAACCGAATTCGAAACCGAGATGTGCGTCAAGTTCTTGCGCGAAAGTAAGGAAGAGCCCTTCTTCTTAATGCTCTCACCCTTTGCAGTTCACATACCGCTGGCAGGGAAGTCCGAGTTGGTCGACAAGTATCGCAAACGCGCGGAGGAGCAGAAACGAGTTATCCCAAGTCCGATTTACGCGGCGATGCTGGAAGAAGTCGACAACATGGTCGGTCTGATCATGGATGAAGTTGAAGCACTTGGGCTTAGCGACAACACCATGATTGTGTTCACCTCTGACAATGGCGGGCTCTATCGTCGTTATGACTATCGTGCTCATGCAGACGACGATGTGACCAGTTTGGCTCCCCTTAAAGGTGAGAAAGGGGCTTTGCACGAAGGCGGAATTCGAGTGCCTTTGATCGTCACGATGCCTGGCAAGGTGCAAGCTGGTGCTGAATGTGGGGAGCCGACCATATCCCATGACTTTTATCCGACCTTCGTGGCTGCCGCCGGTGGCGAACTACCGACGACTCAAACGATCGACGGTAGCAATTTATTGCCTCTCCTCTCCTCTCCTGATTCGAGACTAGACCGCAATGCTTTGCACTGGCATTACCCGCACTATCATCATGATCGCCCGGCGAGCGCCATTCGCGAGCGAGATTGGAAGCTGATCGAGTACTTGGACGGAAGCGGGGACATCGAACTTTACAACTTGTCCGAGGATATTGGTGAAACGCAGAATCTGGCCAAAGAGAAAGTCGGTCGAGCAGCAGATCTACGGCGCAAGCTACAGCATTGGCGAAATCAGGTCCTCGCTCGGATGCCGATCCGGAATCTGAACTTCAACGCGGAGCGTCGCGGTGAGTGGTGGAGCATGCGAAGTGGAGAGCCCGTCAACAGCGACGGTCGCAAACGCTTTCCACCTACGGAAAAAGATCTCTAGAAACAACCTGCAGTGCGCTATTGATGACTAGCTAGCGATTTCTTCCACGAGAGCGACCCGACGGAACCGCAGATGCTTCAAACTTCGCTTGGTTGATTTGTTGTTGAGCTTCCATGTTCTGTTGTTGCTGCTGTTGTTGGTTGGATGGTTTGGCCTTAGGAAGATTGGGTGAAATTGCAGCCGCGATTGCCTTCTTCAGTGAAGCTCCACTGAGTCCGCCGGAAACGGAGTAGTAACCGATGGAGCCAGCGTCCTTGGCAGCTTCGTCCAGTTCCTTGATGATCTCTTCCATGATCTTCAGCAAGTCTTCGCCTTCGACGTGGACTAGAACGGAGTTGGTAATGGTCTCGGGTTCAAGGGATAGCTTCCCCTTAAGTCCCGAGAAGTTAAAACCCCCACCTTGAGCACCGGATCCTCCGCCATTTCGTTTACTTTCTTCTTCTCCGTCGCCACCTTCAAAGGTTTTGTCGTTGGCACTGAGCAAGTCGCGAAAGGCACCTTTGATCGTGGCGACGATCCGATCCGCCCGCGAGTATCTCACTTTGATCAATTTCGTGTATCGAATGCGACTTGTGTCAATCTTCTCCGGGATATCCCAGAGCTTGATCAGGTCTCGAATCACATCCAAGTCGTCTTCGTCGGCACCTTGCACAACGATGGTGTTGGTGTCGTTGTCCCAGATAAAGCGGAGAGGTGGTTTTTCGCCGAGTTGTGCTTCTTTGTCGTCGTTGCCCCCGAAGTCGTCGCCAAAGAACGCGAAAATGCTGGGGCGGTTAGAATCTTCTTTTTCGAAGTACTCTTTTAGGTTAAGCGTTACCCAGCTCGCCCGAGCGTGCTTGACCTCAAAAACATGGTACGGTCGTTGGGGCGGCCTGTTGCGACGCATGATGTTTTCAAGTCGGTCAAGAGCATCCGTATCTTCAGACTGGATGATCAAGCGTCCGGATTGATCGAGAAAGATCTTCACCGGTGGTGGTCCATCCTGAGCTTTTTCCAATCCCGATCGGTCGGTTTGGGAAGCCTTGGCTTTGATTTGGTCGGAGCTCGTTTTTCTTGCCTCGGCTGCTCCTTCTTGAGGTGGAGAGATCAAACCGGTTAGCAGAACCATTGCTCGTCGCGAATGTGGGTTCTGATTAGCCGTGACCTGATTGATCTCTTCTGACGAGTCTAACGCCTTCTTTTGCTGTTTGTTTTCTGAGTCAGTGGCTTCCGGCTTCTTCTCACTCTCTGGCGAAGCTTCTTCTTCCGAGATGGTTTCCCCGGATGCATCCGCAAATTCAGTTCTTGGTGCGGCAAACTCCGACTTGTCTGGGAGAACCAATGGATTGGGCGAGACGCGATCCCACTGCTCTTTCAGGCGTTTGAGATACTCGTAGGTCTCCGGTTGTTTCGAAGCATCGATGACTCGCAACGTACGAGGTGCCTCATCCTTGGCTGGGATCTCACCAAGTTTCACCAGGAAGTCTTGGATCTCCTCAAATTCAATATCGTTGACCCACAGAAGCAGCTGGTTGTCTTGGACGTTTGCAGCAATCTGCATTTTGTCGCGATCACTGTTTTGATTTCGGCTGCTACCACCACCGTACCCATAACCATAACTCCATGGGTCGTAGTAGGTGCGTGTGCTCTTTTTCTTCTCCTCGACTCCCATCAAAGACTTGATGCTACCTGCGACGGAGGCGGCATCCAAGCGACGAAGGGTGATGACTTGAAGTTCGCGAGCTGAGCCATCCAACCGATCAATGATCGAGCGAATGATGTACTGATCCGCTACCGAAGCGTAGGCGATGATAGCGTTCTGATTGGAATCGACCTGCAAACGCGTGGTGGGCTCGAGCGCATCCATCGCATTTAAGGTTTCCACCACCTCCTCGGGACTCAGCGATGCCAAACGGAAGACGGCAGTGCGCGTCTTCAAACGCTCAAAGTCGGCAGCATTCTCATTCCGAACATCCATTCGAGCAATGAACGCGGCAATGATGGCAAGTTTATTGGGTGGTGCGTGGACGATCACGCTGTTACTTCGGTCGTTGGCGACGAGATAAACTCGATCCGACCGCGGCTTGCGAGCCGCTCCAGCAGCACCGCCAGACTTACTACGTTGCATCTGTTGCATTTGTTGCTGAATCTGTTGTTGCATTTGCTACATCGCGCGCATACTTAAAGAGGACGAGTATCCGCCGCGCGAACTGGAGGTGGAACTCTGAATTCCTAGAAAGGTTTCTAGCTGTTGCTTGACGAATGAAGCTCGGGCAAACTTAAGTGGAAACTCCTTTGCTAATTTCTCCATGGCAAGCGCTGACTGCTCTTGTTGCAAGATATCGTGTATGTCTCGCAAGTTTGCTACGGCGTCCATGCCTTCTAAACGATTGGTAGATTGCAAGGGTTATAGCTTTCCGTTCTTGCTGATCATAGAGGCAAACTCGGAATGTACTTCCTCCGCTAGGAGCCAAGACAATGGAAAGGAAGTGCGAACAAACTTATGCGGCGGTAGATCTGGTAATTCGTCCGGTCGCACGCGCGGAACCAAAGATGGATTGAGGCCCTCGATCTTGGCTACCAAGAGTGTTTCATCATTTTCTAGGATCGTGAAACCACGCATGAGCAGCGCGCGATTGATCATGTCTCCTGTTTCTTGCAGCGTGTGTGGTCGCTGAGTGGCTAAGTTGATGTAGTCACCTGGAAGCTCTTGCCAATCGAAAGAAAGCTCGCATGCATCCGCATACCATGCCAGCACATCTAGCCAGGGCTGGTTGCGAAACTGAAAACTCAATAAGCCATCGTTGTCGGCGGTGACTTTCAGTTCTTCCGGATTGGGCTTCTCCGGCGGCTCTGATGATCGCTTGACATTCTCTGGCGGACCTTTGGGCTTTTCATCTTCTGGCTTCTTCTTGCCATCTGGCTTGCCGGCAGACTTGTCGACTTTCTTGCCTGGATTCGCGGAGGGCTTCCCAGCTTGCGGAGTCGGCGCTGCGGCGCCAGCTCTCTGCTGTATCTGCTGCAGCATTTCTGGACTAACGTTTGTTCCTGGTGGAAGGGACACTGGGACACCATCAGGTGAAATAATGACATCTTGTGCCGTTGTGTGGGTGCATAGAAATGCGATGCATAGCAAGGCAAGCAATTCGCGCAAGTATTTCAAGCAAGGCAAATTCATCATGGAGGACTCGTGGAAAGCAAGTTCCGACGTAAAATCAAACGATGTAGATCTGGCGGCAAAGACAGAGCTCGTAGCACCCTGCCATTATTGGCAACGTTCCCCCCAAAAGCCATGAAAACGAAGAGGATTCATTGAAGAAATCTGAACGTGGTACCGTGCCCGTGAGACGGGGCAAACGCAAGCAAATTATCGGCGCGGATGAGGCAGGATACGGGCCAAATTTGGGACCGCTTCTCATTGCGGCTTCAATGTGGGATGTGCCTGTCGATTTCAATGAATCTGATTTTGATAATCTCAGCTCCCTTTTCGCTGCCAAGCCCTATCGATCAGATTGTAAGCATATTCCATTGGCTGACTCGAAGAAGTTGTTCTCGCCAGCGAAGGGAATACAAACGCTTGAAACTGGGCTGCTCGCAATGCTCGGCAAAGAACCTCCTGTTAATTGCCAGAGTTGGCGTGAAAACCTCGAGGTGAGTATTCCTGCCTCAGATGGAACGGGACTGAACGTGTCCGAAATGCCTTGGTATGACAATTTAAGAAACCAACCCATTCCCGCGGTCCAATCAAAGGAAGAGGTTAGGCGTCTAAGCAAATTTGCCGAACGAGTTCTTTCCGACCAAGAAATAGAGTTACCGCAGACTCGTTTTTATCTCATCTCTGAGAAAAAATTTAACGAAGAAGTGGCAAAACTTGGTTCAAAGGGGCAACTTCTCTCACTTCAGACACTGCACTTGGTCGCCGAATTGCTGGCGGGGGAGGCGGACGAGGTCGAGATCTTCTGCGACCGGCAGGGTGGCCGAAAAAACTACATGCCTGTGCTGTCTGAGGCGATGCCAGAGCACTGGTTTCAAGAAGTTCGGATCTCGCCGGAGAGATGTACGTACCGCAACATGGCAGGCAATCTCACGATTCATTTCTCGGTTGGCGGTGATAGCTTTCCGCCAACGGCACTCGCGTCCATGATGGCCAAGTACACGCGCGAAAGGATGATGGAAGCCTTCAATTCCTATTGGGCGGAACAGATTCCTGGCATCAAGGCAACGGCTGGCTATCCAGTAGATGCCGCTCGCTTTCGCAGCGAAATAGAGAGTAAAGCGAAAGAGCTGAAGCTTTTACCGGAGAGTTGGTGGCGGATGAAGTAGGCGGATCGAGTAGGTGAGCGAATATGTACAAGCGATCATACCAGAGCAAGCCGGCGCCTACGGCTGGGCGTCAAACGATACCTTGACTCCAACCTAAATCTTCCGCCAAAATGCTGGCACAAACAGCACTAGCACGCTGAACAGCTCTAAGCGGCCGAGCATCATCAGGAAGACAAACAGTAGCTTGCTGGCGTCCGAAAACCCTTGGTAGTTGGCCGTTGGTCCGACAACACCATAGCCCGGACCGATGTTGTGTAGAGTCGCAGCGATGGCACTCGCACAATCAAGCAACTTGTGGTCAAGCTCGGCTGTCGCACCGCTTACCCACTGGCGATCTGGTTCGATGGTGATAAGTACTAGCCAACTGCAAGCAAAGATTGCCGCTACCAGCCCAAAGTAAACCAGAATCGTTTTGCGCAGGTCATTTCCATCGACAGTTTGCCCATTGATTCGCAAGGGACGAACTACCTTGGGGTGGTACGACAGCTCAAGTTCTAGCCGCAATATCTTCGCCAGTAGGACGTGACGGATGACTTTCATGCCGCCACCTGTGCTACCGGCACATCCGCCGACGAACATGAGCAGAATCAAGACGCCTCGGCCAAAGTTGTTCCAGACGTCGTAGTCCGCCGTCGCGAATCCAGTGGTAGTCATGATGGAGACCACTTGGAAAACTGCGTCTCGAATCGCGGTGCCTAGGTTTAGGAAATCTTTGTTGATCTGCCCAAAGATGATGACCGCGATACTAACGATGCTCAGGATTGAAATATAGACTTTCCATTCCGTATCCTGCCAAAGTTTCTTCCAGTGTCCTCTAGCTGCGAATAGCAGCAACACAAAGTTTGTACCTGCTAGGATCATAAATAGAATCGCCACATACTCGATCCACGGACTGTCGAAGTGCCCAAGACTTGCGTTGTAAGTGCTAAAGCCACCTGTCGCCAACGTTGCGAAGGCATGGCATAGTGCGTCGAACAAGGACATGCCGCTAATCCAAAAGATCATGGCGAGGACCAAGTTGAGTAGAATGTAAATACTGGCAAACACAACAGCCATTTGTTGCATGCGACTAAACTGAATGTCCTTGGTTGGCCCAGTTACTTCGGCGCGCATCATTGCCTTGCCACCCGCTTCTTGACCAAGAATAGCAACCAGTAGCACTACAATTCCGAGCCCACCTAGAAAGTGTGTGCTGCTTCTCCAGAATAGAATGCAATGCGGCACCATGGCTGGATCTTCAAGTTGCGTCAGAATGGTGGCACCGGTAGTGCTGAATCCAGACTGCGCTTCGAACAACGCGTCAACAAACGAGATTCGCTGACCCTCGGCGACTTGTGTACCACTGAGTAGGTAGGGCATTGCGCCGAGAATGGTCGCAAGAATCCAAGTCAGCCCTACGGTGGCCATAGCTTCTTTGCGAAACAACGTTTGGCCTCGGCTTCCACGACCAGCCCAGATAAGCGTGATGCCGACCAAGGCTGAAATGACACTGCTGGCTACGAGGCTGGTGAAACCACGGAACTCAAACTGCGGTGTTTCTTTTGGTTCAGGCAATTGCCCACGCCAGCCAAGGCTAGGGATCGCCCAGGGCAGCGAGAACAGCATGCTCACCGCAAGTAACAAGCAAATGATACCGAGAGTTCGGCTAAGTAATCGGTAGTTCATGACCGATTATTCCTCGCGCCCAGTGAAAGCCGCAGAAACTTGCTCCAGCTGACTCTTGGCCGAAAGCACCAGGGCCGTGCTGCCTATTGGCAGAGAGTCGGTCGCGGAGGGAACACGCACGAATTCTTCTTGCAAAACGGCTGCCACCAGTACGCCTTCGGGCAGTTTCAGTTCGGCCAATGAAGATTGCGTGACCGGTGCATTCTTGGCCACTTCAACTTCCAACACAAAAACGTCGCTAGCAGGCATCTGCAACTTGCTCAGAACGGGACCATCGGTGAGCAGTCCGAGAATCTGCCGCGCCATGGCGTCTCGTTCGCTGACTGCATTGTCGATACCTAGTCTGCTGACAATGCTCGCGTAATCAGGTCGGCCAACAATGGCCATGATCTGTTTGGCTCCAAGTTCCTTGGCTTCCAAGCCGGCCATGATATTGTTTTCATCTAGCCCAGTGCAGGCGACGAAATAGTCGCAGGCCCCTACCCTCTCCTCTTCAAGCGTTTGCTTTCGGGTGGCATCGGAGCAGACCACAGTCGCTCGTGTGAGGTGTGATGCCAAGTAGTCGCAGCGTTCTTCGTTTGACTCCAGCAGCAAGACCTTGTGCTGGTCGTCATCCAAAGCCCTGGCCAAGTGATATCCCGTTTCGCCACCGCCGGCGATCACTACGTGTTGCCTTTTGGGCGAGCCTTGAGCAAACTTCTTTTTGATCGCCTCGACGCGTTCTGGCTTGCCAAGCAAGCTCACCCAGTCACCCAATTTGATTTCATCATTTGCACTAGCGATCCAGGTTTTGTTACCTCTCTTCAGAGTTCCAAGTCGTACTCCGTCTCCCCAGGCGAGCTGTTTGAGGGCAATTCCCAGCGAATCACTCTTTCGTGTAACCTCGAACTCGGCGACTTCAATCTGGCCTCGTGCGAAGTGTTTCAGCGTGATGCTTTCCGGATTGCGGATCGCTCTTGCTAATTCCATTGCAGTTAGTTGCTCGAGGCTGAGCATGCGGTCGATATTAAAATGCCGCTGGTAGTCAAAAGTGCTCAGGTCGCGGAATACAGGTGCAT
This sequence comes from Aureliella sp., assembly GCA_963691875.1. Classification (GTDB taxonomy): domain Bacteria; phylum Planctomycetota; class Planctomycetia; order Pirellulales; family Pirellulaceae; genus Aureliella. Next base: position 3,981,318 of record OY829846.1, on the reverse strand, counting down.
ACACACGAGCCACCGAACGCTTAGCACCCATGGATTTGGCCATACTTGCGGCGACCACGTTGACTTCATCAACCCCGGTGACAGCGATGCATAGATCGCAGCCCATAGCGCCGGCTTGGAACAGAACGCTAGACTGCGAAGCGGAGCCAACAATCGCTTTGACATCTAAGTCGTCGTTAATTCGCTCCACATTCTGTGGGTCATTGTCGACTACCGTTACATCGTGACGATAAAGGCAAAGTAAATCGGCGATCCAAGTACCGACGGTACCGGCGCCAAGAACAAGGATTCTCATCTGACTTTAGTCGTATGTGTGCGATTCTGGTTCGTCTGTAAATCAGACCTGCCAGGATACGACTTGCAATACGACGTAAATCCCCAACATAAAGGAAGTGATCCAAACCGCGTTCTTTTTAACTTGGTCAAAAATCAAATGCCTCTTCTCGTGTCGAGACGCTCCAATGACCAAGGCGACTGCTATCAGCAATGGCACATACATGAACAAGTACCCGAGGGACATGCTAACGATCATGTTCATGTTTCCGTTGCTGAAGAGGGTGGATAGGGAAAGGATAGTTAGAAAGGTTGAAAAACAAGCTTAGGTGGATTCGACCGAGGAATTGTCCGGTGGATCATGCTTGGCCGAGGATTTCTCTTCTTCTCCAGAATCCGGGTCACCTTTTTTCTTCGGAACCGGAGGCGGCAAAGGACCGGCGAATGCGTCAAACACGGCCAGGATGTTGAGTAGTCCAGCGATCATCGTGTACAAGGTGCCCATGTCAAAGCCTGAGGCCGTTTCACGATGGAGCTTGTGAAGTTCCCGAACGTTTTTCGGGGCCGTCAACATCGAACCCAGCATCGGGTCGTTGCCGCCACGTGATGTGTAGCCCTGAATCGCAGCAGGAATGGCTACAAAGCCGACACCGGATTGCAAGGCAAATTGCCAGCGACGTTCCGTGCCATTCCAAGCAGCGTAAACGCAGCTGAAATTGGCGATGACCATGCCGATGAAAAAAGTACTAAATACACTGGCGGAAAAAATGGCTGACTTAAAATATCGCTGCTGATAATAGTGGCCGGCGCCCGGGACCACCCAAGCCAGGAAGGCCGCCAAGTGGCGGTTATGCAGATTCAACTCGTCGCCATCTGCAATCACGATATGACTATCGGTCGGCGCTTGTTTTTTCCCTTTTGCTGCTTTTGCCATTCCAGTTCAATTCTTAAAGACGAGCGACTGTTAGCGAGACTCCGTCCGTCGATTCCGGTCGCTGAACGTACGATTTGAAGGCTAAATTGTAGCTAGCTGAGCCCTTGAGACTAGATCAACACGGATAGCCTACATTCTCTATTCGCCCAAGATTCGCCCAAGAATGGCGGGTATTGCAGCACTTTTTCGAAAGATACAGTTTCCGTGTGCAGATAATTCACTCGGTGATTGCATCTATCTTTTTGCTAGTCAGGGCGAAGGAAGCGAGCGGGGCCGATGTTGAATTGCCTAAGTGTGCCAGGCTCTTGGGCCGGGGAGTTCACGGCAACCTATGAGGCTTGTAGGTGTGGGAAAGCATCCTGACTGTCGCCAAGCAACTTGTAGATCCGGTTAGTAGAGTTAAGGTAGAACTCAGGCAACTTTGTTTTAAAGAGCAGTCGCACGCAGTCGTGCCCGGTTTTGCAGGAGGGAGCACCGCTCCCGGATTTGTGACCTCGTCAACATCCGCCGGACGTCTTGATTTTTGCGATACAGCGGTTCGTTCCTGCTCTGGCAGCTCTGTGATCCACGATGGAGATGAAATCTCGAAGATGTCAACGAACGATTCCATTCTCGCACTTCACGGCTTTTGTGGAGATCGACTCGTGATGTATCCGCTTTGCCGGAAGTTACGTCAGCGCGGCTACAAAGTAACCAACTATGGTTATCGCAGTATCTGGAAGACAATCGAGCATCATGCTGCCAAACTTCGCAAAGCAGCGGAAGCGATAGAGGCTAACCCAGAGGTAGTTAAATTTCACTTGGTCGGGCACAGCATGGGCAGCATTTTGATTCGGGTGATGCTACAAGAATATCAGCCAGAAAAGCTCGGGCGTATTGTGATGATTGGTCCACCCAATCGTGGTTCCCACGTCGCGACGCGCTTCGCTTCAGTATTCGGATGGCTGTCTACGACGCTGTGTCAAATCAAAGACACAGAAGACAGTTTCGTCAATTCACTTGAGCAGCAGATCGATCCGGACCACGAGCTAGGTATTATCCAGGCGGAAACTGACTTAGTCGTTCGTCCTGAAAACACGCGATTGCCCGGGGCGCGGGAGTACATCATGCTTCCTGGTTTTCACTCCTCTGTGTTGGTTCGAGAATCCTGCGCCATGCAAGTGGATCATTTTCTCCAGCACGGGTCCTTCGCTGAGCAAGTTGCTGGAGTCTAGTCTTAAGTCGATTTTCTCCCCTCGCGCGGTATTGACCTATCAATGCTTTGGTCAATTAGCCGCTTTCACATCGTGGAGAAAGTTGTGTTCCCAACGATATTACAGTTGGACGCGAAGAATTGGTCGCGAAGCGATTGCACCAACTCTTCGGCTTACTGGCAGCATACTGCTGACAACAAGCTATTGATCGTTTCGAACACCAGTGCTACACAGGAGTTGTCTACTTAGGCTGAGCGTCGACGTTCGAGCCCTCAGTCAAGTTCTCGATCTCGCACGGCTTGTTGGCTCGCATGAGCAATTCAACTGTGATGCCGTTGACCGCCGGATCAATCAGAATCTTGTTATCGCGATAGGCTTGTTGTACCGCGTTGGTGAGCGGCGAGAGCTCTTACCCTTGGGCGATTTTGGGATCGGTGTAGGGCAGCTTGATTTTTCCTTCATCACCCACCGTGATTGGATAATCCGTCCCAGGCGGATTGTTTCCAGCAGCACGATCGATAACAACCAAGTGGCTTAATTTACTGAAGAGCTTGGCATCGCCAAAGCCACGTTCCGCCAGCATCGCTCGCGAGTGGTTCCTCGACGTTACCAGCAGCTAGTTGAAAAGAGTGATACGGGTTGATACCTGAAGTCGTCAGCCATTTGGCTGCTTCACGATCTTAGCCGCAGAACGTTAGCCAGCTAACGCCATTCGGCTGAGATGATCGAGCGCGAACAGGAGTAGGAAGCGCACAATGAAAAGTGAGCCGAACGCTACAGCGTCGGACTCGACCAAGAAAACGCTGGCCCGCAGCTAGCGCTGTTGGCTTATTGATTGAAGCTCCGACTTGCCCTGGACTTCCTAGCGCAGTCCACTACTGGGAAAGGAAGCATCGAAGTAAAATCGAGCGTGATGATGCTAGGCGAAACGGAATTATCGAGGCCGCGAGCGTGAAGGATTCTGCCGCGAGCCGCAAGAAACCGATCCTGAAAATCCGCCGAGGAAATCCGGCGGAAGCCAAAGAATGGAAGCTGAGCGACGCAATTGCTCAGTTGGCAGAGCAACCTGCGCTCGCACAAAGCCATCATAGCATCAGTGACTCAGGAAGACTCACTCTCGAAGGCATGTGGGCTGGCGCTGTCCCGCCGTTTCTGGCTGCTTGGCTTCACAAGACGAAGCAACCTGTAGTCGTCATTCTGTCGCAAGTCGCTGAAGCGGAATCGATTGGTGCGGAACTGGCGGAGCTAACAGGTTCTGTGGTCGATACTTTCCCGCCTGGCAGCGAAGAAATCGAACTGGAATCGCTCGCCCACCGCGAGACGGCTCAGCGTTTGCACGTCCTGAGCCGGCTTTATAAGTACACTCAGGATGTTGCATCGGGACAGTCGGTCGATTCGCCGATCGTCACCACGACTTTGCCCGCTTTGATGCAGAGTGTGCCGAGTCCCACGTCGCTGGATTCTGATAAACAAGTCCTCTCGACTGGCAAGCAAATCAACTTGGCGAAGCTCAAGAGTTGGTTGCTTGAGGCGGGCTACCACGCAACGACCAGTGTGCAGTTGCCTGGAGAGTTCGCATTGCGTGGCGGAATCTTGGACATCTTCCCGCCAGATGAAAGCTTGCCGATTCGCGTCGAGTTGTTCGACGACGAAATTGAATCTCTGCGTAGTTTCGACGTTGTGACGCAGCGAAGCATCGAGAAGCGCAAGGCGCTTCAACTGCTGGCCGTTCAAGGATCGGTGGCTCAGGATGGCTCGGTGCTCGACTTTCTTCCGCCGGAAACACTCGTTCTGATCCACGATCGGCCATCGATCAGTGCGGCTGGCGAAGCATTCTTGCAGCGGATTCCTTTTCCTGAGCGATTTGACGCACCGGATGCGGTGTGGGCTCGACTCGCCGAGCATTCCACGATCTATAGCAGCCAACTTGCCGATGAAGGCTATCTTGGCGAACTAGTGCGATTGCCACTGGGCAACGTGGAACGCATTGGTGGTGACCTGGAGCGACTCGGGCAAGACATCGATGCTCAGTGTGAGGCTCAGACCCTGGCTCAAGCCGAGAAGGAAAACGAATCTGGCGGTACTGGACGAGGTCACGAGTCCGAGGGCATAGCCCACCCGAATGATCCCCCAGAACCGAATCCGGATCTCGAAGCGGAAGAACGCCAAGACATCTCACCTGCTCCTCTAGCTTTGTCAAAACAAGAAGTCAAAGCTCGCGCCCAGAGGCGTATCTTGGTGATCGCCATGAACGGTGGCGAGCAAGACCGGCTCAAAGAGTTGCTTGTCGGCTGCCAAGCCGTCAAAGAATTTCGGCTCGATGTGATCATCAGTCAGCTGCAACACGGCTTCGAGGTTCTGCCGACTGGCGTCTTGGTTCTAACGGCTGGCCAGCTGTTACGGCGGTCCCACGTGCGTCGCATCACGAAACGCACCAAGAGCAAGCCGATCGACAGTTTCCTGGACTTGCGCCAAGGCGACTTGGTGGTGCATTTGTCCCACGGGATTGGAGTGTACCGAGGTACCGAGTTGCTCGAGAAGCACGGGCAGAAGTTCGAGCATTTGGTGATTGAATTCGACGGCGGAACTAAGATTTTCGTGCCCAGCTCCAAGATCGAGCTCGTCCAACGCTATGTCGGCGGAACGAAGAGTAAACCGCGTTTGGCCAAGATCGGAGGGCAATCCTGGGCACGGCAGAAGAAGGCGGCTGAAAAGGCGGTGCAGGATATGGCGGTCGAGCTCTTGGAGCTGCAGGCGCGCCGCAATAGCCAACCTGGCGTGACTTTCGCCGACGACAGTATCTGGCAAAGTCAATTTGATGCATCATTCTCGTATGTGGAGACGCCAGACCAGTTACGTGCCATCGAATCCGTCAAAGGCGATATGACTCGCTCGCGGCCCATGGATCGATTGATCTGCGGTGATGTGGGCTTTGGCAAAACAGAAGTCGCCATGCGTGCGGCTTTCAAAGCGATCGACAGCGGATATCAAGTAGCGGTTCTGGTGCCGACAACGGTGCTCGCCGAACAGCACTACAGGACCTTCAGAGCTCGGATGGCCGAGTTTCCGTTTGATATCGAAAAACTCAGTCGCTTCTGCACGACCAAAGCGCAGAAGAAAACGATGGAAGGCTTGAAAGGCGGCCGCGTCGACATTGTCATCGGGACGCATCGGATCGCTTCCAAGGACATGAAGTTCTACAACTTAGGCCTGCTGATCATCGACGAAGAGCAGCGTTTCGGCGTCGAGATCAAAGAGCGTCTCAAGAAGATGCGATCCAATGTGGATGTTCTGACCCTATCCGCGACCCCGATTCCTCGGACGCTGCACATGTCTTTGGTGGGTGTGCGCGATATATCGAATCTGGAAACGGCTCCGCAAGATCGCTTGAGTGTCGAAACTCGCACTTTACGTTTCGATGAAACTCTGATTCGCAACGCCGTGCTAAGAGAGCTCAATCGTGGCGGACAGATTTACTTTGTCCACAATCGCGTGCAAGACATAGAAGAAGTTGCAGCGCGACTGCGCAAGATCGTTCCTGAAGCTCGACTGGTTATTGGGCACGGTCAGATGGCTGAAGGCGAGCTTGAGCGTGTGATGGTGGACTTCATCGAGCACAAGTATGACTTGTTGTTAGCGACGACGATCATCGAAAGTGGACTGGATATTCCGAATGCGAATACGATTTTTGTCGACGAAGCCAATCGTTATGGGCTTGCAGAGTTACACCAGCTGCGCGGACGGGTTGGACGCTATAAGAATCAAGCTTATTGCTATCTGCTCGTCGATCGTCACAAGCATCTGTCGCCCGATGCGGCTCGAAGATTACATGCAATTGAAGAGTACAGTCAGATCGGCGCCGGCTTTGGCATCGCGATGCGTGACCTTGAGATTCGCGGCGCGGGCAACTTACTTGGAACGCAGCAGAGCGGTCATATTGCCGCAATTGGTTATGAGCTGTACTGTCAGATGCTTGGGAATGCGGTGCGGGAGTTGACGCACCAGCCGCCTAAGCTGACGGTTGATGTCGAAGTTGACTTGCCGGTTCAGGCGTTCTTACCCGAGAAGTACGTTCCAGTTCTGCGAGATCGCATCGACATCTACCGACGGCTTAGTCGGATGTCGGATGTGAAGGATTTGGACGACATGCGAGATGAATTGAATGATCGCTTTGGGAAGATTCCCAAGGCGGTTAAGACGTTGTTGCAAGTTGCCGAAATTAAGATCGACGCCGCTGTGTGGTTCGTGAAGTCCTTGCAAGTTGAGGACAACTACTTGGTGATGACTTACAGCAACCGCCAACGCATCGAGCAATTGGCGAAGATGCACGATCGTCGTCTGAGAATCGTGGACAATCAGAAAGCCTATTGGCTCACGGAAGCTCAGTACGAATCGGAGATGCAGAGTCGTAGCGGTCGCGGTCGCTCCCTTGCTCTCTCAGGCCAAGATAAGCCGAAGCCTAAGAAGATCAACTGGATTCACGAAGCCCGCCAGGCGTTCCGCTCGGGCTAGTTTTCCTGCCTCGCTGGTGGTTCATCGAGTTCGATACTGTAGCGGAACGGGATGGCTCTAGTAGGCCGTTCAAAGTTAGTTCAAGTCTTCCCTCGAGTTCTACCTCCGAAAGCATAAATGTGGAGCTCTGGAAAAACTATGCACCTGAGTACGCCGGTTCTATGTGTAGCTTAAGACCTGCGCTAGCTTGAGGCTCGTGGGAGCGAAGAAGGGTTACTTCATTCTCGGTTGACGACGGCATTTCTAGGTATCCGTTTCAAATTTGGCGTGTAGGAACAACTGTAAGAGGCTGTAATCGATCCATAAGTAGCGGGACGTTGCTTCGCGCCCGACTGACATATACAGGCCGTCCTCGTGGATTGAGAACTTGTCAGAACTGAAGATGAGTGGAAGCAATTTCAGTACCGCAGTTCGCGACCTAGATGAGGACCATTGAGGAGCTGCAGATCTGGCTAAGAAGACTCGGGGGCCCCAGCCATTGTTTCTCGTGCAGCGCGGACTCAACGACGTGCGATCGGGCTCTCCTCGGGCAGTATCGTGCCGCTGAAAGGAAGGTGAAAGATTTAGACACAGGCTGGATAGGGGTTAGGGTCTGGAGTTGCAGGCCACCGCAAAGTCGACCCTTTCGCTATGCTTGCAATTTGCCGGTTGTAGTGGCGAGGCAAACTGTTCTGCGGTTAGAAAAACGGAACCTCCTTTGGAAAGAGCCTTAGATTTCGCTGTGGCGAGGTAGATTTTCTAGGTTTTGGCGGGCTCGTATGCCCCTCAGCGGAGCCCCGGGTGCAATTTTGTCAGCGCCCAAGCCCAGAGGCTCATGTGCCTAAACAGGAGCCCGATAAACCATCGCACTCAGTACGCAGTGCGTCCGTTCAAGTCGTAAATCCTTTTCGGATAACACTTTATGGTTCAGAGAAACGAATTCCGATTCGACCCAAATGACTTTGACTTCAAGAAGCTCAAGCCCTTCTTGTTCCTATTACCGGCGGTCTTGGTGCTGTGGTTGGCTTATACCTCGGTCTATACGGTCCAAGCTGAGATGGAGGGTATCGTGCAACGCTTCGGGCGCTACGCTCGCCCGGCCTATCCGGGGCTGAATTTCAAAATCCCATTTGGGATCGAGAAAGTGACTATGGTTCCCGTCAAGCGTCAGCTTAAGCAGGAATTTGGTTTTGCAACAAGTGGTTACACCGACAAGTGGCAAGCTTCAAGCGAGCAGCCACTTGAGCGCAGCATGGTGACCGGCGATCTGAACGCTGCTTTGGTCGAATGGGTGATTCAATACCGAGTTGAGGATCCGAAGGCATTTCTCTTCAAAGTGCGCGAACCGAAAGATACGCTGCGAGACATCTCTGAGGCGGTGATGAGAACGGTTGTTGGCGATCGCACCGTAGACGAGGTCATCACAATTGGACGTCAAGAAATCGAAGCAGATGCACTTGAGATGCTGCAGACGGCGGTCAACAAGTACGAGCTCGGTTTGAGTATTGATCAAGTGCAGCTGAAAAACGTCAACCCTCCGACACCTGTTCAGGCGTCCTTCAATGAAGTCAACCAAGCTCAGCAGGAACGCGAGCAAATGATCAATGAGGCGAATGGTCAGTACAACCGTGAAGTGCCAAGAGCGAAGGGTGAAGCAGATCAAAAGATACAAGCAGCGGAGGGATACGCTCTCAAGAGAGTCAACGAGGCTGATGGTGATGTGGCACGGTTCAACGCATTGCTCAAAGAGTTTTTGAAAGCCCCAGAGGTGACCAAGCGTCGAATTTACATCGAGACGATGAAGGAAGTCATCCCAAAGCTCGGCAAGAAAATCATCATCGATGATAAAGCCAGCAGCGTCTTGCCACTTCTCCAACTCTCCACCGATAAGTAAGGAGATTTAATCATGAAAAACGTCGTTGCTCCCATTGTTGTTGTGGTTTTGCTGGTCGGTGCAGTAGTCGCCTATTCAGCTGCATTTACTGTTGATGAGACAGAACAGGTGATCCTAACTCAGTTTGGAAAACCAGTAGGAGATCCGATCACGGAAGCGGGGCTACACTTCAAAGTACCCTTCGTTCAGGATGTGACGCCAATCGAAAAACGAATTCTCGAATGGGACGGCCGCCCGATCGAGATGCCAACCAAAGACAAAACTTACATCAAGGTAGATACCTTTGGTCGATGGCGGATTCAAGATGCAAAGCCGTATTTTCTGAGGCTTCGGGATGAACGTAGCGCGAGATCTCGTCTGGATGACATCTTGGGTAGTGAAACGCGTAATGCTATTGCCAAGCACGAATTGATCGAAGTAATCCGGACCACCAAAGATCGTGAACCCGCACGCGATGCGACTCTTGGTGACGCTCCGGGCTCCATCGGTGTGCTCTACCCGATACGGATGGGAAGGGCGAAGATCGAGCAAGAGATTTTCGAGGCGGCAGCGAGAAAGTTGAAGGACTTCGGCATAGAGCTGTTGGATATTCGCTTCAAGAGAATCAACTACAACGAGAGCGTACGCCAACGAATTTACACTCGGATGATTAGTGAGCGACAGCAGATCGCCGAGCGTTTCCGAAGTGAAGGTGGCGGTGAAGCTGCGAAGATTCTCGGCAAGAAGGAAAAAGATCTGCTCCAGATTGAATCTGAGGCTTACAAGGAGGTCCAGGAAGTACGTGGAGTCGCAGATGCGAAAGCAACTCAAGTCTACGCGGATGCGTACAACCAGAGTCCTGAAGCCGTCTCGTTCTACGAGTTCATCAAGACGATGGAAACTTATCGCGAGATGTTGGACCAGGACAGCACGATGATCCTGACGACCGATAGTGAGATCTTCAAGTTCTTGAAGGACTTCGAGGAGTCAAACTAACGCCCAAGCCACGAATTCGCAGGTTGCTTGCGAAGCGACCTGCGAGCTGAGAATCTCCGGCTAGAATAATGGACTCCAGCTACCCCAACTGCTCGCGAGTCTGCAATGCATCCTCTCATTTTGCCGCGCCGGTCTGCGATGGAAGTTCTGTTTACCCTCGCACTCACTCTTGCTGCACTGCTAGGAGTCCGCGCGCCGGCGCAAACTTTAGACCGATACTTTGCGTCGCGAGTGGCAGAGATTGAAGCCGCCACCAAGCAGGACTTGGTAGCGGTCACCAAACAGAATTGGCCGGAAACCAAAGAGCTGTGGCGAGCCCAGCTCCGCGAGATGCTTGGAATTCCGCAGGATCTGCAGCGAACCGATCTGGCTGTCACGAAAACGGGAGCGATCGAGCTCGAGGGCGTTCGAGTAGAGAAGCTCCACTATCAGTCACGTCCTGGGTTGTATGTCACAGCCAATCTCTATCTGCCCACGGAGCCGCCGCCTGAGAAAGGCTGGCCCGCTGTCCTGTACGTTTGTGGGCACGCTCGAGCAGCGGATAACGGTCGGCTGTTAGGAAACAAGACTGGCTATCAGCATCACGGCTTGTGGCTGGCTCGGCATGGCTTGGTATGCCTGACGATCGATACTGTGCAGCTGGGCGAGCTGCATGGGGAGCACCATGGGACTTACAAACTTGGACGCTGGGACTGGATGAGTCGTGGTTACACACCGGCAGGCGTCGAGGCATGGAGTGCGATTCGAGCGGTGGATCTTCTAGTCGGAATGAAGCAAGTGGATGCATCGAAAATCGGCGTGACGGGTCGCAGCGGTGGAGGTGCCTATAGCTGGTTTGCCGCCGCACTGGATGAGCGCATTCGAGTCGCCATTCCAGTCGCTGGTATTACCGACCTGCGCAATCATGTTCTTGATGGCTGCGTGGAAGGGCATTGCGACTGCATGTACTTCGTCAACTACTTTGGTTGGGACTACGGCAAGTTAGCCGCGCTCATTGCTCCACGGCCACTATTGCTAGAGAATTCCGACTCGGACTCCATCTTTCCGCTCGACGGCGTTGTGCGAATCGATGGCCAACTTCGCAGCTTGTACCGCACGCTGGAGAAATCAGAGAACTATGGTCTCGTCATCACACCTGGCCCACACAAAGACACTCAGGACTTGCGAGTCCCCGCGTTCCGCTTCTTGATGAAGCACCTAAAAGGCGTTTCTGATCCCGTGATTCTTTCCCCCGCGCTGAAAGAGGTGAATGCGGCGAGGCTTGCGGTGTTTCATCGAGAGTCACCACAGAACGAGCAAGTGACTTCCGTATCTAGTTGGTTTGCGCCAAAGGCAAAAAGTCTTGCGAACTCCGAGCAGGATGAAGCTTTGGCTACTTGGCGAAGTAGCTGGCTGCCACAGCTGATTCGTCGCGGTGTTCTGCCTGCCCAAGTTTCCATACCGGAACTCAAAACGAAGAAAACACAAGTAGCCAATTTGGCAGAGGGTTCACTTAAGCTGGAAGAATTTGTGTCCAGTGGGCAACTCCTTCAGTACCGCCCCCTGCAACCAGCCGATCAGGGCGAAACGGTAATCCACCTAGTGCTGGACGCTCTGGCGTGGGAGAGTCCAGAGCAGGCTTTTGCGTCTCACGTGCTTCAGCAACGTATCGCAGCGATGCCAAACCAAGCGCACGCCTTCTATCGATGCAGCATGTCGGCTTGGCGGCAGGGTAAGAATCTAAATATCAAAAAACAGAACCAACTCGCGCGGCGCTTTTACCTGTTGGGTGAAACGATCGAACAGAAGGCGCTTCATGAGCTCTTGTCAGTGATGCTTCGGGTCTCGCAGGAAATGGAATCTGAACTGAGTCTTGCTGCGACGGATCGCGAGTCCGCAATCATCACTCTTGCCGCACTGTATGCGAAAGAGAACGAGCAAATTCGCGAGATCAAGACGGTGTATCTCAATCGGAATCCACAGGATGAGCAACTGGCGGGCAATTTATTGGGGGTGTCTCAGATCTGTTCGCTTGGTTCGCTTCAGTTAGCTTTGGAGCAAGCAACTTCGGTGCTCTCCGCCTCAATCCCAGCTACTTCGCCACAACTCTTGGTCGACAGCAGCAGCGAGCCGAAGCAGGCTAACGGGATGCGGATCGTTGAGGTGTCGGACCAAGCGGCGAAGATTTGGGTTCGAGCGACGCGATATGATTTGCCGAATTTGGGTGATCAGCCGGAAGTCGAATTTGAACGGAAGAGTGGTCGAACGAGTTCAGGTGCCATCTTGCCAGAGCAAGGTGTAGGTGGATTGCGTTTCGCCGTGCCAGGAGTTCCAGCTCGTGTGCGAGCAGGGCTGCGAGCTGTTGGCGAGAAGGAATTCACTTATTCTTCCTGGACCGAAGTCGATGCTTCGAGCGACTTTTCTTCAATCGCAGAGTTCGATGATCTCCTACCCGCGACGCGTTATTTCGTTCGATCTCAGGTGCAGGCTTCAGGAACAGGCACGGTTCACACTCTGACCGGCAGTTTTAAAACGCTACCGGCACCAGATTCTGCCAGCTCATTCAGGTTAGCGGTGAGTACTTGTCAGGGGTTTCCTGATCGCGATGGACCGCACGGTTTCGACATGTATCGGACGATCCTGAGTCGCGAAACAGATGCGTTTGTGATGGCAGGCGACGTCGTCTACTACGATCGTCTGGCCCGATCAAATGAACTTGCCTATTACCACTGGCAGCGCACTTATTCACTTCCAACTTTGGTCGAGTTTCACCGGCGTGTGCCAAGCTATTTTCTGAAAGACGATCACGACACCTACGTGAACGACAGTTGGCCAGGTGAGAAACGCAAGTTTACTGACGATTTTGAATTCGGTGATGGACAGCGGATCTTTATTCAGGAAACGGGGCTGCCTTCTCCGGCGTATCGAACGATCCGAGTTGGTCGCGATCTTCAGGTCTGGATGATGGAGGGGAGGGATTTTCGCAGTCCCAATACACAAGAAGATGGCCCTACAAAGACGATTTGGGGAACCCAGCAGAAAACTTGGCTCGCGCAGACTCTGAGAGAATCCGATGCGAGGTTTAAGGTCATTATTTCGCCAACTCCCATTGTCGGACCGGATCGAGCTAAGAAGAGCGACAATCACGCAAACATGGTGTTTGAGACGGAGGGCAAAGGAGTTCGCAAGTTGTTATCGAGCTTCGAAAATCTCGTGGTCGTCTGTGGGGACCGTCATTGGCAGTTTCACAGTGTCGATCCTGAAACTGGGCTGCATGAATTTTCTGTGGGCCCGACAAGCGACCGACATGCAGGAGGTTGGAAGCAAGATGATTATCGCCCCGAGATTCACCGCTACTTGCGCGTTGCTGGCGGCTACTTAGAGATCGAGCTTGTGGGTGGTGAAATACCTCAATTGATCCTGCGTCATCTCGACACTGCCGGCAAAGAACATCATCGTTATACGATGAAAATCCATAGTTCAGAGTAGTCCAACTGTCCCAGTTGACCCCCAGCCTACGCTGCGCACTTCACGCTCGTAGGCTTAAAAACGCCCGCAGGATTGGGTTGAAATCGTCCTTCCGCCAAGAAGCTGAGGCAGCGGTCGAGCGTGGCTTTGTGCCTAGGAAGCTCAAAATGCGAAGTAGGCATCACGCAATGGTCGGACTGATTTGGTAAGTGCGTACTGTCTCTTCCGACAATCATATCGGTTGCCGCAGCAATTACTCCAACTTCGATGTTGTTAGGTGCACTAAGTTGCTTTGGAAGGGCTTCGGGGGCGTCGGCCAGCTGTCGGACTGCTGGGAAGAGTCGGTCAAAAACACCGACGGAGTATTTTGCCAGTGGCGTTCCAGCATTGGGCGGTGCCAGCATGACTGCGCGCTGAAGCTTGGAGAAAATCTCACTCTGCAAGGCATAGCGCATCAAAATTCCACCGTAACTATGCGCCAGAAAGTTGATAGACCGAATATTTCTATCAGTGTCGAGACGCCGAAGCAATGGTAGGAGTTGCATCAAATGAGAATCAAGCTTCCGAAAGCAGCTCGAATAGCTGAAGTTGATCGGCAGGTACCCATGCGACTCTAGCTTGGAGTGCGCCTTGGACATGCTTCGCTTCGTTGCGAATAGGCCGTGAATCAAGACGACAGCGTCCCAGCGTTTTGGTGAATCTTGGATGGAGAGGACAGCGTTCATTCGAGTGCGGATCGGAGTTGGGTTTGAAAGTGATGTGGGCGAAAGGCTTGAATGCTTCAGGCGTCGGTTCGGTCTCGCAATATTAAAATCGAACCTGGGATAGTTTGATGGCTACCGAATTAGAGCGAGCAGGATTCACGGAAGCCGCTTTGAAGCTGGGTGGACCCATTGAGCCTTTCGCATTGTTCGAGAATCCGTAAGGTTCCTTCGGGATTCCAAAAGTGCCCCGGTCCAATTTTCCGTTATTGTTTAGATCTTGATAGGCCGCGATGGCGACCACGCCAGCTGGTAGATCTGTCAGTGCATGTTGAGCGCTGTTCCCGTTTACTGCCACAACTGCTTTCTTCGCGGCGGCCGAGTGATCCGGAAAGGACTTTTGCCCTGAAAATACAGCTATTCGCACCGGGCCGCGTCCAGGCTGTAGGCCACTGACGCTCACATTTAGCGCTGGAGTACTTGGGGCCAACGGCTGGTTCGTTCTCGCGGGCACAGGTTTCGCCGGATATTGTGTCATGTTGGCCGGCGGCTGTGCGGCGATTCCGAGAGCTGCAGCGGCAGGTAGAATTGGAGATCTTGCTACGGGTTCACGGGTTTGAGAACTTGTATTCGGTTGAGCAGTTTGTGCCGCCGGTTCACCTAGCAGGTGTGCTGGTGTTACCACTTGCGAGTTCTGCTGCGGTTGGGGGCTGGGCCTTGCGTTGTCGTTCCAGGCGCTGGTTGGCTTCTGAGCCGACGCCAAAACTGGTTGAGCCTTGGCAGGCTCTGCACCAGGTGTGTAGGCACTGAACTCTTCTGGAATGAGGGGCAAGTCCGACATTTCGATGATAACTGGACCCTCCTCGGGTGCGTTGTCGAAGAATCCGTTCTCGACACGGGACAAATCACTCGAGTTTGTCTTCGTCAGTGGCTGGACTGGCGGATCGTAAGTCTTCTTGTAAAGCAGCTGGCATCCTAACAAAGGAATGAAACAAAGTATCAGTGCACTGTAGGCAGCAATTCTTAGGCTTATCAGATTTGTCATTAGTTCAGGCTCCAGCGTCGAATCAACATGTTGGCGAGAGTACCGAACAACACGGTGATGAATAAGAGAACGCAGATTTCCGTCTGAATCGCAGAGAGCGGCAAGTCGTACCAGAAGATTTTTTTAAAACCGTCTATCGCCCAGCCGTTGAATGTGAAGCGTCCCATCTGCTGCATCGACTCGCTCATGATGTAGCGCGGGATCATACTCCCACCCAGCGCCGACATGCCAAGAACCAGAACCAGTGCGACTCCGTTGAGCTCTTGTCGCGACCGGCAAAGCGTTGCAAGTAGCAAAGCGAAGCTCGCGCTGGCGCAAGTTGTCGCACCAGCCATCGCAAAATATCCCGGCAAATGTCCCCAGAGGTCGACGTCAAAGACGAGTTGGCCCCAGACGAACATGGTGGTGATCTGCACGAAACCCAAGCCAGCCATGTAAAGCCATTTGCCGATGAGCAGATCCGTTAGAGTCAAATGGCTCGATAAGAGTCGATCCAGAGTCCCAGCTTCTTTTTCTTCCAGCAAACTGGCTCCGGCGCCGCTCGCAGAGAACAATAGGAACATTACTGCAATCCCAGCCGCGTACATTGCGATTTTGGGATTGTGTTTGTTTGAGGCAAAGATGTTTTCTTTTTCAAACTGGAAAGTCGGCAGTGGCTGGCCGTTCGGTAAGCCACTGGATGCAGTTGCCGGTTGGACACTGCCTGCTGCAGCAATGGTTCCCGAAGCGAACTGGACCGATGACTGACGAAAGTCTTGACGACTTCCGCTATCGGTTTGATCGAGTTGTGGATTGGTGATCGCGGCGAGCAGGTCAACTTGTTGCGTGATCATAGTTTGGGCCAAGGCCGCTTCGACGATCTGAGCGCTGATTGGGTTGGTGCCTTCGTGCAGGATTTGCACCTCAGGCTTGCCACCATTGCGAGTGTGTTCGGTAAAAGTCGGTGGGATATAGACGACTACTTCGGCCCCATGCTGGCTGATAACTGTTTTCGAAAGTCTGCCAATGGGCCAGCCTTCGGCTGTGCTTCCGATACCGGTTACCGTTCGCAACTCCTCACGCTCCGACAGGGACTGAGCGAGCAGTTTGCCAGGTTGTTTCATGTCATCGCAAATGATCGAGACGCGAATCTGTCCTGGTTTGCGTCCTACACCTCGACTAAAAATCCAAGCAAAGATACTAAAGAACAAGACCGGTACGATGAAAATCAACGCTAGCTCACTCTTGGTATTCCACAGTCTCAGCAATGAGATCTTGACGACCGTGCCAATCATTCTCGCAGCTCCTTACCCGTGAGGTGTAGGAACATGTGCTGGAGCGTTGGGCTGTGGAGGCTCATATTCTCCATCGGAAGTCGCGCCGCTTGGACTTTTTGTAAGACGACAGGAAGATCGCGGCTTGCATTCTCAATGCCGCACACGGCTTCATGCCGATCCTCTGTCAGGAACAGTGGTCGAGGCACACTTAGAACTGGCTGAGAGAATTGAATACGCAACTGTTGCTCGGTACCGATGGAGCGTTCCATCAATTCTTCAAGTGTTCCGGTGTCGAGGATCTTGCCCTGGTCGATGATTGCAATCCGATCGCAACGATCTTCAGCTTCTTCGAGATGGTGGGTCGTCAGAAGAATTGCTGTTCCGATATCCAGGAGGGTCTCAAGCATGTGGTAGATGCGTTCACGACTCTGCGGATCGACACCTACCGTTGGTTCGTCTAAGAACAAGATGCGTGGTTCATGGAGAATACTGCATGCGATGTTGAGGCGACGCTGCATGCCGCCGGAAAGCTTGCGGACAAGCACTCGAGCTTTGTCTTCTAGTCCGGCCCAGTGGAGTGTTTGCCTGCGAAGCTCGCGCAATTGCCTGCCAGTGATGTCGTGCAGCCGTCCGAAGACAGCCAAGTTTTGATTGACTGTCAGGTCTTGGTAAAGAGCGATTTCCTGCGGTACGATGCCGATGTGTTCGTGGTAGTCGCCAGCAATTGAGCACTGGGTTGTGCCGGAGTCAAATTTTTGACGGCCAGACAAGCAGCGAATCAAGCTGGTTTTGCCCGCCCCGTTGGGGCCTAGGAGACCAAGGATCTCGCCAGCGAACATCTCTAGATTGATGCCGTTGAGCGCACGCGTCCGCCCATAAGCGAGTCGAGCATCGCTCACCTTCAAGATGACATCTTCGTACTGAAGCGTTGCAGTGTTCACAGTGATCGCGCGGGTTGATCGTTTCAATCGAAATATCGTGGCCTGATGAAGTGGGTCTGGGTGTTGACTTCTCAGGAAGCTGTTCAGGTGGCCCGATTGGATTGCTTGGGGGTATTGCCTTGACGCTAGGCTGCTAATCGCCTTCGAGCGGACGACTCCCCGTCATTGCATTTACTGATTTCGAAGTTTCGCCGCAAGCTCGCTAGCCGCCGTAGTGGGAGAGTGAGCTAGCTCACAGCCCGCTTTGCTAGCAATTCATGTTGAAAACGTAGTGATTTCGCGGCGGAAGTCGTCAAGCCTTTTGGCATCTCCGGGCGTCTTTCGACTTCATTGTTTAACGACTGCAGGCGTTATCTTGCCCTGGTCCCTCTGCCTCACTGCATTCTTCGCTCACCCAGTCCCCAATGCTGCCGATATTCGGAATGAGCTCTAGCAAGCTGACGGGATCTATATCCATCCAGATCTAGCCTCTGAAGTCTTCAGAAATACGTATCGTTCCGCTCGGCTTTCCCCCGCCTGACTCGCCACCACCCGGGGGAGGGCCGTTTCGGGCTTTTCCAGATAACTTTCTGTGCGCGACAATTTCTTCAGTCCGTTCCCACGAAACGCGCTTCGTCGCTATATGTCACGTCCAACGGCAAGATAAACTGGATGTTCCGGCAAGCGATTGGAGACAGCGATGGGTTCTGCCCCAATAAACGAAATCAACAACCAGAGTGATGACAGCGAGGAGCTGAATAGGTTGCAGTCCGGCGGCGCAGAGGCGGCTGCTCATATCTTCGAGGAACAACGCGAACGCTTGCAAAGGTTCGTCATGCATCGCATGGATGTTCGCCTGCAAGGTCGCCTTGACCTGGAGGACGTGATGCAAGAAGCGCAAATGGTTGTGATTAGGCGTCACGAAGACTACATCAACAATCCCGCCGTGCCGTTCTACGTTTGGATGCGATCACTGACTGGCCAAGTCTTGATCGATTTGCACCGCAAGCACCTAAAGTTGCAGGTTCGAAACGTGAACCGCGAGGTCTCGCTAGAGAATCAACTTCCCTTTCAGTCCTCGGCCCACGCCATGCGGGACTTACTGATGGCAAGCGGGACTTCACCAAGCAATGTTGCCATTCGCGAAGAGCAAGCCGAGGCGCTCCGCAACACCTTAGAGCAAATGAGCGATATTGATCGCGAAGTACTCGTACTGCGGCATCTCGAACAGCTCAGCAACGGCGAAGTGGCAAGTGTGCTCGGCATCGATAAGTCGGCTGCGACAAAGCGTTACATCCGCGCTCTGAAGCGACTTGGGGAGATGATGCCGAGTGAGTAAAGAGGATTTGCTGGAATCCATTGCCGAAGATTTTCTCAAAGTCATGCGAGAGGGCAAATCTCCGCCGAGCATCGAATATTACGTTCGCAAGTGCCCGCAGCTCGAGAGCGAGATTCGGGACTTGCTGTACACGCTTCACAAGATGGAGAAGTTCAGCAGCCAAGAAACTCAGAAGAAGAAACTCAGAGCAGCGAGTTCGGTTCGTCGGTTTCAGGAAGAATCACTCGGCGATTTCGAAATCGTTCGCGAGATTGGTCGCGGCGGGATGGGAACGGTCTTTCTCGCTGCCGACCGAGTGCTCGATCGTCGGGTTGCACTCAAGGTGCTTAGCGGGGACTCGCAGAATTCAGACAGCCGGGTCGAACGCTTCCGTCGCGAAGCCAAATTGGCTTCACGACTGCACCATACCAACATTGTTCCGGTGTTTGGTGTTGGACAAGAAGGTGAGCACCTTTACTACGCCATGCAATTTATTGATGGCGTGGACCTGCGGCGGATTCTGACTGCCTTAGGTGAACACGATGGCAACCTGGATATGTCAGCCAGTTTTGTTGACCAGGCTCAACGTCTCATCGCCTTCGATATGGATACTGCCGGTGATGCGTCGGACGAAACTGCGCAGATTTCCACTGGTTCACGTAACGCGATGCGTTCTCCCTTGAATTCCGGAAACTCGGGAATCCAACTGGAAAATGCCGCGACGCTGGCGGGCCTTGGTCGCAATCAGCACTATTGGAACAGTATCGCGAAGATCGGAGTCCAAGTCTGCGATGCGCTGCAATATGCGCATAAGAACGGCATTCTGCACCGCGATATCAAACCCAGCAACTTGCTGATGGATCGAAGTGGGACGGTTTGGGTGACTGATTTTGGCTTGGCGAAATTGCAGCAGGATGATGACTTCACGCGGAGCGGAGACATCCTTGGCACGCTGCGCTACATGGCTCCTGAGCAACTGGAGGGTCAAGAGAGTCCGTCCAGTGACATCTATGCGATGGGCCTTACTCTGTACGAATTGCTTACCCAGCGATCAGCTCATCAAGGCACCAGCTACCGCCAGCTCCTGGAACAGAAGTCGCAAGGACAGCAAACACGACCACGAAGTATCGTTCCAGAAATTCCACGTGACTTGGAGACCATCGTTCTCAAGGCATTGAATCCTGAGGCCGTGGATCGTTACGCTAGTGCTGCGCAGATGCAGGCAGACCTGGAACGCTTTCTTGAAGATCGTCCGATTCTTGCCAAGCGAACGACAGTCGTCGAGCATACTCTCAGGTGGTGTCGGCGCAACAAAGCAGTGGCTTCGCTACTGGTTCTGGTGGGATGTCTTTCTCTGGCTTTACCAGTCGGTCTGAGCTTCGCATACCAGCAGGAAGCTCAGCAGCGAGCTCGAGCGGAACAGCGCTTGCATATCGCGTTGGATGGCTTGGATGAGATCATCAGCTCGTTCATGCAACAAGAAGATGGACTCGAGGCGGATTTTGTCAGTACTGGCAGCTCGGGTGTTCCCTTGCGTTTAACAACTGAGTCGGGGCGGTTCCTGGAACGGATGTTGCAGTTCTACGACCAGCTGGCGGCGGCGGAGGAAGGAACTGCTAGTCCAAGATTGCAAGCTGAAACGGCCCGGGCCTTTCGTCGTGTCGCGGATATTCATCAGTCCTTGGGAGCTTATTCGGAGGCGATTGAAGCTTACGCTGAGGCGGAGGAGCGATTCCTGGGCGTCAGTAACCCAACCGTTGTCGAGCCGCTGGCCATCGAGCAGATTCACATGCAGCTTGGCCGAGTCTACTTGGCGACCAATCAGATAGATCGCGCTAAAACGATTTTGACCACCACCTTGGGAGACTTGGAAAAACAGGATTCCCAAGCCTCGAGGCTGTTGCAAACTCAAGTGCATCTGCTGCTTGCTAAGTCGCGGCCTAGCCTGCCGATGGAGCATGCGCACGTGCCTGGCGGCCGGCGCGGTCCGCGTCGTTTCGGGATGGGCTTTGATTTCGAGGCTTGGTGGCGCGAGCGGTTTTCCTCGGATGGTCTTCCGCCGTACGGTCCGCCAGGAAGTCTGGAGTCTCGCGATGGTCGTAGGCCCGGTGATCGAGAGCGAGAAGAGAAAGAGCAACAAGCGTTTCGCGAACAATCCGAAAAACACGCCAATGCAGCACTCAAGCTTCTGGTGGATTTGATCGAAGAACAGCCCGAATCATCGAAGCTACGTTACCTTAAAGCTCTCTGTCTACAGCAGCTTGCCGGACCTGAGTTGGTTGGTTCAGAAGAATCGGATGGCAAGAAGGAAGAAGCAATTCGCTTGCTGCGGGAGCTTATTGCTGAATCACCGCAAGTTGCTCGATATCGCTTTGAGCTAAGCCAGACCTTGCGCGATGTCGATGTGAGACGTATCGGACGGGGAAACCAGGCAGCTATCGATCAGCTGGATGAGGCGCGTGAGATCTCGGAATTACTCGTCCAGGAACACGATCAAGTGGCTCTGTATCGCATCAACCTCGCGCACATCTACGCAAACATGGGAATGCTTTACCAGCGGCAACGCGACTTTAGCTCGGCAGAATACTATTCTCGTTACGCCGTCGATTCTCATCGCTACGTAGCGGAGAACTTTCCTGGGTTGAAGTCTATTTCACGTAGTTTGATGGCAGGTCCCAGTTTCGCTCTCGCCCGTATGCTTCAAGACCTGCAACGCAATCTAGATGCCATGCTTGTTCTGGTGCATCTAGAAGCTGATCTTGAAGCTCAGATTGCTGACAGCACTGTCAGTGATGCCCTATGCCAAAAAGCCAAGCGCGAGCTCGATTTCTGTCACCAAATGCAGGACCGTATCCCCACGGATTGACTTCACCACTTTTCTCCTAGAGGGATTTGCCAGAATTCCTGTTAAATACTTCAGCTCAGTTGCAAGTGAGGGATTTGCTCAAGCCACCGCATCAAAGATATTCCTGCGCTTGCGTCTCAATGGTCACGGCCAACAGGAGGATATCAAAAAATGGAGGAAATCAAAAAATCGAACCGGATAGTAACGGACAAAGGCCTGCGAAGAGGGTCAAGATCCAGAGCTTGGCGGAGCAAATCGCTTGAGATAGTGGAGAAACCAATCCACTATCTTGTGGCTTGTGCCAGGGTTTCATTGCAAGCCAAACGGCAAATCCAGCTAGCAGACAAGCAATAAAGTCCCAAGTAGCGATATGTGGTTCGATCAGCCGTAGCTGACAGATTGGTTCTTTCCCGACTGCTTCACGCGACATCGAAGGCAAAGAAGCTCGCGAGGAGACTTGTAAGAAGCAGCCCAAGTTACTGAATAACCACCAGAGACCAGTTTGATGTGGAGTGTGTGTTGTGAACGGCTGCATTGGAATCTGGAGGCATGGAGTAAGAATCCAGTTGAAACAAGGAGCTCAAGGCGAAGCGAATCGGCGTGCGTCGATTTCTAGTATGCTCCGTTCCACTTCGTCGATTGTCTCGTCCAAGGTGGAGGTTCCAGCGGTCAGGCCGACGGTATCAACCTCGCGAAACCAGTCGGGATTTAGCTGGCTCGCCCGCTCGACTTGAAAGGCTGGTGTACCGTTTGTTTCGCAGAGTTGTACCAGCCGTCTCGTGTTGTTGGAGTTGCTGCCACCAACAACGACGACCGCTTGGACTCGCGATAGTAGGTCCTGCAAGGCTGATTGTCGCTGCTTAGTTGGCAAGCAGACTGTGTCTATTTGTCGTATATCGCTTTTCGGGTTCAACCGCCGAATAGAGGCCGATACCTCACGCACTAAGGCTTCGGGCATAGTTGATTGGCTGATGATACCGATTGAGTGCTGGGGATAGCTTTGTACTTCGTCCAATGAGGAGATGACTACACAGCAATCAAGGTCTTCGACGATTCCTTGCACTTCGACGTGTCCAGCTTTGCCGATCAACAGGACGAGGCGTCCTTCCGCTGCCAACTCTGATGCGGCATCATGCACCTTACGGACCAGCGGGCAAGTTGTATCCAGGCAACGTTTTCCGGACTTCTCAAGTCTCTGGCGTTCCTTGTTGCTAATTCCGTGTGCAGTAATCAGCACAATAGGAGAGAGGATCGGAAGGTGACGACTTTCTTCTGCGGTTTGATGAAAGCCTGCTTTGGAAAGCTCGTTGCTAACGATTGGATTGTGTACCAGCTCTCCGTGTATCGTGACGTCGCTTGGACTGTCGACGCTTCTGGTAGCTGCAAGAGCGTCGCGTACTCCGAAGCACATGCCCATATCCGACGCACGTATAACTTGCATGATTGGTTCTTATCTAGTGGTAGGTGTGCTGACTTGTAACTTTGTAATACAAAGTGAACTGTCAAAAAATTTTCAGGCTGTCGCCCAACCGCCTGTTAGCTCGTCTCGATCTTCGGCCTGATGTTGCTTGAGCTGTGCGTCTTCGATCACTCGCTCCAGCACACTGATGTATTCCGCAAATCGCTCACGGCCTAGTTTGGTCAGCCGGTACATCGTTTGTTGCCGGCTACCTGTCAACCCTTTCCAGACTTCTACCAAACAAGCGTCGCTCAGCACTCCGAGATGTCGACTCAAGTTGCCATCGGTGAGAGCGCAGAGCTGCTTCAAGTCGTTGAAAAGCAGTCCTCGTTCGTGAGCAGCGAGTGAAGCTAGGATTCCGAGCCTTGCTTTTTCGTGCATGACGCGGTCGAGGCCATGGTAGGCAAACTTGGCTCCTGATTCGCTCTCGGCAGCCATGGTCTTCTCCGGCTTATTCCTGGGGTCCTTACGAGACATCGGGCCGCTCCAACGTCCAATAGAGGATTCCGGCTGCCAGCAACTGGCCAACACCAAAACTGCCACCCATCAGCCACGGAGAGAGGGCAAAGTCGCCTTTTCCTTGAAGTAGGCAGTGACAGCCGCAAGCGGTAAAGAAGACACCGACCCAGACGGCCTCATTTGGAAGTAAACGATAGGAGGCGAATACACCTTGAGCGTAGATCAATGCCCAAAGACCTGGTAGCATCCAACCGACTTGGGGGGCATTCTGAACAATGCAAAGCGTCATGAACGCGCCGACGACTACACACGGGAGGAACTGCTTTGCAGCAAGAATGGTTAGGTCACGTGCCATACCCGGCCCGGCTTGGTATGCCCGCCAGTACATCTCAATTCCGGCAACTGCCAGACTTAAGGCAGCGACGCCAACCCATAAAACAATAAATTCGAGCAGATTTTCTACCGGCGCTGAAACCAAGTAAGGCTGTGCACAAGCCCCCACGATGCCCAGCAGTCCAGAGAAGCCAACGGTCAAAGATCTGTAGCCGCGAAAAACTTCGTTCGACGCCATTTGCTGACGTATATCAGAGATTTGGCGAATTGCTTCGCGAAGCTCCATCATTGGGCCCTAATTTCTGCTGCAAAACACGTACTTTGTAATGCAAAGTACTGTGTTTTCAACGGTAAGTCAACGGAAAAATGGAGCTACTTTGCCAGGAATACGCCTGACGCAGGACTTGTTTCTTATGCAGCGCTTGGATCGTAGTAGGATTCGGCAGGTTGCAGGTCTGACGGAATGGCATCCCGCTGTATGGATTGGTCGTCTCTTTACTCTCGGCAATGATGTGGGTGAACAAGGCCGACAACCTGATGCCAAAGATGGTGTGATTCCAGACTTAGAAGAGCGGCATGCCTCGATTCAGCGCGAGTATTCTCCCGTGGCAAAGTATTACATCTGTGTTCTCGCACGTACTAGTGTGGAGAACAACGTGCGAGCCGCTCAGCCGTTTGCCCGAGAGCATATGCTTGCAACTATTCGTACATTTTGAGCTAGAGTCGCCCCTTCTTTTCTCTCGATGAAATCGTATGTCGTGGAGTAGTTCATTGGATCTCGAAGACTCAGCAAATGCATATACGGCAGCTTCGAATGTCGAACCGCATTTGATTGTGGACTTGCTGCATTAGAAAGGAATCCCTTCTCGTGCAATCTAGGATCAGCCTGGCGTCAGTCTTTGGATGTTCGCGACGATCAGCCAATTCCACAAGCCATATATCTGGATCGAAAAGGCTGGTGTGACTCGTGCACGGGAGTTGATAGCTGAATCCGAAACGAAGAAACTCGAGCGACACGAGTCCTAGATAGAGGAGATGATCTATCGGTGACTTGTGAGGATTGCGGAAAGGTAACAACCCTCCAAAAGTCATTGGACGGGACAATGCAAGAACTTAGGCATTGTTACGCCTATGTGGATGTCGGGAATCGTCCCTTGGGACGAAGATGTGGGCGGAGCGGTAGATTGAGTCTTCGTAATGATGACTTTCCTGTCCATGCGGTTCTCTGGTCAACAAGTTCACGACAACTTTCATTACCGATTGCGCGCTATGTCGCACTCCCTGCCACAACCGAATCGATATTGAACACAGTCTTTTGTGTAGTAATGATCTCGACGCTGATGTGCTTGAGCACTGGTTGCTACGGACGAAAAGGTAGCATTCGATTGAGCCTGGAGATAGCGAAACATTGGTGTTGGAACTGTAGGCTGAAAGCAATGAATACCACTGGTAAGCCAACACTACACAGGCGGTGAAAGAATGGCAGGCGAACTCTATTGGCGAAGGCTCGAATCTAAAGGTGAATTGAGGTAGAATTGCGCCGTTATTCGGTTCTTTGCATTGTGGATACTTTCAGTCGAGCTTGAGAACATGCGGCAGTCCCATATAAGAGCACTCGTCGTTTTCGTTGCTAGTTTTGTAACCTTGATACCAGTCGGAGTTGTAAGCGCTCAGCAACGCAGGGCCAACAACGATAAGTCTAAGCAAGCGATCGAAAACTTGTCGTTCGAGGGAGCGCGCTCCGAAGTCTACAAAGAGATCGATGATGCAAGGCTTAAGGCACACGTGTTTTACCCGGCTTCCTATGAAGACGGCCAGAAGCTACCGGCGATCGTATTCTTCTTTGGTGGTGGTTGGCGCAGTGGCACACCCGCTCAGTTCGAGCACCATTGCCGTTTCCTTGCTGCGCGCGGGATGATTGCCATCACGGCTGATTATCGGGTAGCTAGTAGACACGGCGTGAAGGCGAATGCTTGTGTGGCCGATGCTAAGTCGGCGGTGAGATGGATGAGGCAGAATGCAGAGCGATTGGGCATCGATGCCGATCGCATCGTGGCTGGTGGTGGCTCCGCCGGTGGTCATCTTGCAGCCTGTACAGGAGTCGTTGATGGTTTGGAGCCAGAAGGCGAGGACATGAAAATCAGCTCTCGGCCCAATGCCATGGCGTTGTTCAATCCCGCGCTGGTGCTGGCTCCCATCGGGGATCGATCTGTTGACGAAAAGAAGCTGGCCTCAATCAAAGAGCGGGCCGGTGTCGAGCCGAAAGAGATTTCGCCTTATCATCGACTTGCTTCCGGGGCACCTCCAGCCATCATTTTTCACGGTGAAGCTGACACGACAGTGCCTTTCGAAACTGCGAAGGTCTTTGCCGACAAGATGAAGGAGAACGGTGATCGTTGTGAGCTTAAGGCTTATCCTGAACAAGGACACGGATTCTTCAACTATCGTTCTAGCAAGTCGAAAGAGAACTTCCGCAAGACGGTCCAGGCCTTGGATGAATTCCTGGTTTCCCTTGGGTATTTGAATTCTGACCCGTCGGATGCGGCAAAGAAAATTCTGAGGTAGCTGTTTCTATCGTGTTGGTGAAATAGATTCCTATGACGGACTCTGAACAAGAAGATCTTGACTCGGACGCTTCGAAGCGATTTTCGGCTGCACCAGAATCTGACTCTACGAAACCCAATAGCGCGGATGATTTAGGTTCGGCAAGTTCCTTGGAGGAGACTTGTAGCTTTGGAGAATCCGATGCGTCGTCAGCCACTCCGTCTGACCTAGAGGCGACCGCTAAGCAGGGTGATGAGCCTGGGATCGACGACGTGGAATTCTCTATTCATGAGGCGAATAGCGACGAAGAACGAACGGAGATTCACTCGTTTCACGACTCTGCTTTGGATGTCGAGGCCACCCAGAATGTCGGCAGCTCTAACGTTGGCGTTTCGGAGCAAACTGATGACCTGGCAATGAGCATCGATGCGAGCTTGGTGGCTGGCTCCATCTCGGATGCTACGTTTTTCGGCGCAGCAGGAAGGGCAGTTGCTTCGGAGCCGCCGATGGATCTCCTGGCTGGCGACCGCATCGAAGGATTTGAGATTTTGGAGGAGCTCGGTCGCGGAGCTTTTGGTGTTGTCTACCTTGCTCGCGATGAGAAGCTGGATCGAAAGGTCGCGATCAAAGTACCATTGTTGGGGGAGCGGAAGTTAGCCAGCCAATACATCCAGGAAGCTCGAAATGCTGCCAAGATAGATGCACCTGGGATAGTTCCGGTATTGCAGGTTGGCACGACGGCAGGGGGGCAGCCATTTGTGGCTCAGAAGTTTATCGATGGGTCGACGCTTGGCGAGATTCTACAAACGGCGAACTCAGTGCCTGTAAGCTGGGCCATTTCTACGTTGATCAAGATCGCGCGTTCGATCAATGTTGCGCATGAGTCAGGTCTGGTGCATCGCGATTTGAAACCGGATAACATTTTGATTGACCGAAAAGGCGAGCCTTGGATCGTAGATTTTGGTCTGGCAGTGTTTGAGGAAGACCAGAGTTCACTCGCCGGTGAGATCGCTGGCACGCCGGCGTACATGGCTCCAGAGCAACTATCCGGCCACGCAAATTGGCTGGATGGACGAGCAGATGTTTGGGCTTTAGGGGTGATCCTTTACAAGATGCTGTCTGGGCGATTGCCCTTTGACGCTACGGGGTTTCAGGAGCTAACGAAAGAGGTGCTGAACCGGCATCCCAAGCCACTGAGTCAGAGATCGGCTGAGTTGCCCAAAGCCCTGGATGCAGTTTTCAATCTTTGTTGTGCGAAGGATTTAACAGACCGTTACGCCAGTGCGCGCGAGTTGGTGGCCGACTTGCAGCAGGTTTTGCAAACCTGTGATTTGCCGCGGGAGGAGATTCAGATCGATACGACGCAGGATGGCCAAGCGACCATTCGAAGTGTAGTGAAGACGATCAATACAAATAGTAGCTTCGCGGGTAACGTCCCCGGAGGTTCTAAGCGTGTTCTTATCAGTGCTGTAACTGCCATCGGCGTGATCCTACTCGCATGTTGCGCATATAGTCTTTGGCCGCGTGGAGATTCTGGCTCTGGAAGTGTTGGGGCAAGTTCTGGAGGCAGCCCAACCGCAGGTGCCAAGATCGTAGTGTCACAGCAAGGTAATGGGACACATGGCTCAATCGCGGAGGCCATCGCGGCTGCAGAGGTCGACAGCGAGATCTACATTCAGCCAGGAACGTATCGCGAGTCAGTCGAAGTAGATAAAAATATTGCACTGATCGGCCAAGGTGCTCGAGATGAAATCAAGTTCATCGGCAAAGGTGCATCGGCCCTTGTGGTGGACGGGGGACAACGGGTCACTTTGACGAATCTCTCGATCGACGCCAGCGGTGACAAGATCAACACGATCGAGCTCAAGACCGGCTCCCTGGAACTGAAGGGCTGCAGCGTCAACACGGATAGCTACGATTGCGTGAAGTTGCATTCTGAGTCCGCGTTGATCGCGACTGGAACAGACTTTGTCTCTGCGAGGCACCCAGCTCTCGTGGCGGAGCCGAAATCGCTGCTGAACCTTGAAAAATGCCACTTTCGGTTCAATCTGTTGAACTCGGCAGTGGAGCGCGAAGAACCTGCTGTGGCCATTCAGTTGACCGATTCATCTGGGACGATCCGAGAATGTACGTTTACGGGCAATGCGAAAAAGGGGAAAGGAATCTCGAGTCGCGATGCTTCGAAGGAGCTATTGATACAGCGTTGTGATTTTACGGGACTTCTGCACGGAGTCGAGTTTTTCGGGTGTAGCGAAGTGAAGCTCGGAGGCGTCAATGTCTTTTCCGATTGCCAGGTCGGTGTCTATTGCGAGCAGAGCAGTGGCGAGTTCGAAGACTTGGAAATGGTGGAGTGTGCCATTGGAATGGGGGTTCTGAGGCAAAGTGACCTAGTGGTCTACAACGCACAGTTTAAGAAGTGCTCCATCTACGGCCTCAACTTGCAGGACAGCCACCTGTCGATGGAGCAATGCATCTTTGAGGACAATTCAAAAGGACTCTTGATCGATTGCCGAGGTCCAGGCAAGTCTGTGGAAGCACGAGATTGCACCATGAGCTCGAACGATTTTGGTTGCTTGCTTCTGGCCGGGCATCTGGATTGTTTCTCGGGTTTGATTTCCCAAAACACCAGCGCTGGCATTGCGGTGCTCAGCTACGCCCAAGTTCCTTTTGTAAAAGGTCGCGCTACGGAACCTGATCCAGTCCGACGCATCACAACTAATGAGACTCGGATTAACGCCAAGGGAGATGCAGCTGCTGTGCTTTTCAACGCTCCTGGCTCCTACCGAATCAAAGGAGGCAGCTACGTGGACTTCCGCAACAGCAACAAGCCTGGATTAGCGCCTTCACTGACCTTGAAAATATTGGACAGCGACACGAAGGTAATACCTCGATAGAGGGGGCGCTTCTTTGGTTAGGCGAAGTAAGTCCTGCTTTTCGCGTAAAATTGACGGAATCGAACTATAAGGGATACATGGGTAAGATAGGATACCCTGCGACGATTGCTTCAATTAAGGTCGACAGATGAAGAACAGTTCACGCTTTATTCTCACCTGTATTCTGCTGTGTCCGATGCTCGTTCGAGCACAGGAAGTGCCTGTTGGTTTCAACAGTCCTTGGACCGTTTTGCTCCAGGGTGAACAACGCAAGATCTCGAGCGACTTGATCGCTTACTTAGAAGGGGATCAGCTGGAGATCGTTCTTCAGAGCAATGGCTTGGTTGACGGACCGAAGGACGAGTATCTCGTCTCCTTGGTACAGCCAAATGGCGACCGCATTGACCAGCGGCCCGATGAGAATGGCAGGCTGGCGTTTGCTGGTGTTCAGCAAGGCTTGGCGGCTCTCGTTATTACGGCAGACACACTGTCAACACGTTCGACCAACGCACTCTACGCCGCGATTCCTTTCTACATGGCAGCCGCGCCAGCTGGTGGCGGAAAGCCGGTGGATCTTCCGCTCGCAATGGTAAATTCAAGTGCATTGCGTAAGCAAATCGATGAATCGGCCTTCGTGGCAAGCGACGAAGCAGACGTCTTGCCTCAGAGTGATTTTGATACTGCAGACGCGGGCAAGCTGAGTCGCTTTCAAGTGATGCGTACGGCTGACGGAAGCGTGACCGGCCAAGCCCTTGCTCCACAGCTCGGCTATATCGCAATGCTTGGAGAGATCTCGATCACCTTCACGCAGGGTGAAAAGGAGGTTACAGCCAAGTCAGACAAGAATGGCAACTTCGAGTTAAAGAATGTTCCGCTCGGACTGAACTCGATGGTGGCCATCGGAATGGGTGGTCACGTTGCTCACTTGGTTGAGGTCGTTGAGTTCAAAGGTGTTGGAGAGCTGAAGGGTCCAACGACGGGATTGACGAACAGCCGCATGCGTTTCGTTGCCAATCAAGTCGGTGCGGCAGAGAGTATGCTGATTTCTCTTATTCCTCCGGCACTGATGGACGGAGTCAAGGAAATCCTCGACGATCGTCTGCCCGACAATACTCCAACTACAGCGAATAACGTCCCACCTGGATCAGCGCCAGGGTCAGGACCGACAGTAGGTGGACTAGCAGCTTCCGGCTCTCCGATTTCCGCTGCAGGCGGTGGCCTGGGCGGCGGAGCTGGTGGTGGAGGAGCCGGTCTTGGTGGTGGCGGTGGGGCCCTTGGGGCAGCTGCTCTCGCGGTTGCGGCTGCAGCTTTGGCTAATGACGATGGTGGCTTCAACGCAAACGCGTCTTCTGGATTGGCTCCCTAGGTAGTATTCAACCTAGCATGATTAAGGCCCAACCAACGCGTTTGGGCTTTTTAATGCGCTCGGGAAAATCGGGGCCGTACATCGCTACGTACGCGGCGAACTGCTACGCTAGATGGCAACACTCCACGCTTGTCCCAAAGGAAGCTAGCAATGCTCCATCTTATTGCTTTCCTTTTTGCCACAGTTCTAGTGCAAGAAGAAGTTCGAACCTGGCGAGATATCTCTGGGAGTTTTTCGACTCGAGCAACATTGGTTGTGAATACAGGTGATGAGTTGACCGCAGACGTGCAGCTCGTCAAAGAGTCAGGTGAGAAGATCTTAGTGCCGCTGAAGAAGTTGGACGCCAGCGGTCAGCGTTATGTTCGTAGAGCCAGAAAAGAGCCCAAAGAGCAACCGGCTGGTTCCAATGCAGAATCGAATCAAAGTGTTTGGAACTGGCGGGGGCCGAAGGCTGACGGGATTTCATCTGACACCGGGCTAATTCCTAGCTGGCAGGGTCGTAAACCGGAGTTGCTATGGACGGCAGATGGAATGGGCAAAGGCATGAGCAGCGTATGTGTAGCTGAGGGCAAGATTTTTACGTTGGGTAACGTTGGTGGTGACCTCAAACTGACTGCTATTAGCCTCTCCGACGGTAGTGCGCTTTGGTCCAGTTCTTTAGGTGGCGGTGGCGATCCCAACTCGACGCCAACATATCACGACGGAATGATCTACACGCTTAGCAAAGGAGGGGATCTTGCTTGCGCCAGCGCGGAGGATGGCTCTATAGGGTGGAGCAAGAATTTTCAGCGTGACTTCGGCGGCAAGATGATGTCACAGTGGGGCTATTCCGAATCGCCATTGGTAGACGACAGTAAGCTGATCTGCACTCCTGGCGGCCCTAGAGCCATGATGGCGGCGCTGAATTTGAAAACAGGTGAGACCATTTGGTCAGCGCCCATGGCACCAGGTGGCCAGCGTGGGAAAGATGGTGCGGGCTATGCAACGCCTGTGGTAAGCAATGGGGGCGGTGTCAAACAATACATAACGTTGGCAGGCCGTGGTCTCATTTCCGTCGAGGCAAAGACGGGGCGGCCGCTATGGCAGTATGAGAAGATCGCAAATGAGACGGCAAATGTGCCAACGCCGATTGTCGACGGAGATTATGTGTTTTGTTCATCAGGCTATGGCGATGGGGGCACTGCTCTGCTGCAGTTATCTGGCCGACGTGGCGTAGTGAATTGGCGCGAAGTTTACTATCAGGACGCGAAGCAACTGCAGAACCATCATGGTGGCATGATCAAGATCGGAAACTATGTTTACATGGGCGAGGGCCACAACGAAGGGTTTCCGATGTGCGTCGATTTTCGAACTGGTCGCAAAATGTGGGGTAAGCAACGAGGCGCTGGAACCGGCTCGGCTGCGATCGTGGCCGCAGACGGTCATCTCTACTTCCGCTATCAGAACGGTGTGATGGCTTTGATCGAAGCGGATCCACAGAACTATAAACTCAAGGGCTCCTTCCAGATCGCAACCAGAAACGGGCAGAGCTGGCCACATCCGGTTATCTTTGATGGCAAGTTGTTGCTACGCGATCAGAATCAACTGCATTGCTATTCGCTGAAGTCTGAGTAGGTCACTTATCGGAATTCGCCATAAGTATTTGGCGCTGGAATGCTTAGGCTTCGGTTTTCTTCACTGCCTTTCGTGGCTGCATCGGTGGTCGCATCGCTACCGCCTTAAGTTGGGCAAGTAGTTCTAGCTTCTTTAGGTAATCGACGGTAGCCACTAAGTTCCATGTAGAACCTGGCTGCACAAAACGAAGTTCTGGCGAATCTCTCTACAGTTGTCTCATTTCTTCGAGTTGCTCTGCTCGGCCAATTTCAGTGCAGTAAACTTGCCTCGGCTTTCTAGCATTGCTGCCATCATCTGATCTCGTTCCATCGTGTACACGAATGCACCGAGTAATTCGTTCGGCTCCGCATCGTCGCAAGTGATACAGCTCTTTTTTGCCCGAAGTGCTCCGATGAGTTTGTACTGCTTGCGCGATTGAGTTTCAGTTTTTGCCTTGACCGCTGAACGTTGCTTGCCGTGGACGGACTGGTGAGCAATTAACTTTGTCGCTTGTTTGGGTTGGTCGAGCAGCCAAGCCAAGTTTGTCCCCGCCTTCATTCGACGCAACGCCTCGTTTTCGAAGTCGGTCAGATCCCGTTTTTCGTAGCGATCGAGATTGTCGCGGGTCATGTTGAGCCAAGAAGCTACATAGACCCGAGGTTCTTCCGCTCTTAGCCCGATCAAACGAAGTTCCCTCACCGCGAACTTCTCACCTTTGATCTCCAGCATCCGATTCTGAGGGTCTTCAAATGTAAATATGCGACCCATTCCAAATCCTTCTGATTCAACAAAATTGTGCGTATACCTCGCATGCATTTCATCGAACGACTTCCACAAGCCAGGGTGTTGTGATTCTCGATGAGTCTCGAGTGCGTTCTTAGGTCTATCAGCCCGCATCGTGCTTACTGTCTTTGATACGAGCAAAACTGTAGTTGTTGTGACGATGAGTGTTTTCTTAAGCGAGAAGCGAAGCCAGCTCGAATGAATGCGGTTGGTCATGGTCGTAGTCCTTTGCAGAAGTGCTGCGGTAGAAAGAACGGCAAGTACTAAGCCTTACAGGAGTGAGTGCGTACGGAAACAGCGAACTCGGTGGTCTTACAGTGTCTTTGCGCCTTGGTAGGTGAAATACAGCTTTTTTACAATTCTCACAGCCAGAGTTTACAAAGCTGTTTAAGCGTTACTTTTCGGATCGTGGAGGTATTCGCTAGGATGCCAACTAGAAATTGACATCTTGAATAAGAAGGCTATGCTGCTGCCTCCTTTAGAAGATCAGATCCATGACCGAAGAAACTACAAAGAACACGAGCGAATCCGTCCGAGCTTGGGACTTGTTGCGCCAGCCCAAGTCCTGGGGTGAGATTGCGTCAGAACAGAACAATGTCGAGTTTGAGATTGGTTCGGGCAAAGGGCTGTTTCTTCAGACTGCGGCAGAGGCTTGCCCAGAGCGATTCTTCGTCGGCGTCGAACTAGCTGGAAAGTTTGCGAATCGCGCAGCTCAAAGGTTGCATAAGCGATCTCTATCCAACGTCACTATGCTTCGAGGCGACGCCAAACGATTTCTTAGCGAAGTGATTCCAGACGTAGCGGTAGATCGCGTGCACTGTTACTTCCCCGATCCATGGTGGCGGAACAAGCACAAGAAACGTCGAGTGCTAAACGAGCAGACTTTGGCAGACATCGTTCGAGTACTAAAATCACACGGGGAATTTCATTTCTGGACTGACGTGCTGGATTATTACGAGCACATCTGCAAGCTCACGATGGATGAAACTCCCTTGTTCGGTCCTCGCTATGTTCCAGAACGCGGCGCGGAGCATCATATGGATTACACCACGCACTTTGAGCGACGCGCGCGGACGAATGGGCAGCCTGTTTACCGTGCGATTTTCATGAAGTCGAATCGGTAAACTAGGCACGAAGAGCACGTGAGTGTATCAGTCTCACGAAATTCTGGCGACTCGCTCAGCCTTTGCATCGTAGTGGATTAGGTTGCGAATCCCGGAGCGCAACCTTCATGACAAAATCCTAAGACTGTCACGCTTTTTCGAAGCATGGATGTCTCACTTGATCGCCGCGTCGTGCTTTTCCTGAGTGCCGTGTCCTGCTCCGAGCACGGAAGCAAACACCGATGCATCCACATTGCCACCACACAGGACAGCAGCAACTCTCTTTCCTTTGAGCTTCGATGCGTCCTTTGTGACGGCGGCTACTGCAGCTGCTCCAGCGCCTTCCGCTACGTTGTGCGTGGCGAAGTAAATATCACGCATGGCCTGTTCAACTTCGTCATCGCTAACTTGGGTGATTCGCGATACTTGGTCGCAGATAATCGACAAGGCAGATTCTTGAGGTCTACGACAAGCCATTCCATCGGCGACGCGCGTGCTCGCCGGGCTCTCGATAGCTTGCTTGGCCTCGAATGATTTGGCGTAGGCTTGTGCTTGGTCCGAAACCACACCCACCACTTCCGTCTGAAGGCCCAGGGCGTTGCGAGCGGCCAGGACGCCGCAGATTCCTGATCCTAATCCAATCGGCACATAGAAAATATCGATATTCGTGACGGCTCGAAAGAGCTCCAAACTGTACGTGGCAACGCCAGCTACCAGTAGAGCATCGAAAGAAGGAACTATCGCGAAGTCCTCATGTTGAGCGATTTCCGCCGCAATGTCGAGCGATGCTTGAAAGTCTTCGCCACGTACAACCAGCTTCGCACCAAGGGCCTTCATTGCCGCATTCTTCTCGCTGCTGTTCCCCTCAGGTACGACGATGGTCACAGGAATGTTGTGTTGGCTTGCAGCGAAGGCGACGGACTGGCCATGGTTTCCGCGGGTTGCGCAGATCACTCCAGCGGTATCGGCAAGATGCGAGTGGTGCGCATCGAAGTAAACCAAACCGCCTCGCACTTTGAATGCGCCAACTGGAGTGTGGTTTTCATGTTTGAGCCAAAGGTCTACGCCAAGTCTTTGATTCAATAGTGGCCACTGGTATTGTGGCGTCGCTGGCATGGATTGGTAGACGACAGCTGCAGCCGCTTCGATTTGCTCAAAAGTGGGAAGCATGTTTTTCTTAGGGTTTGTGAAAGGCTCTCGCAATCTCACCGGCAGAGTGCTTGCTCCGGTTCTCGGAGCGAATGAGCCTGGTAGACCGTACGTCAATCAATAGTGATCACTGATTGAATCGAACGGCGGGCCAGTTATGTGGGCCTGATATCAAACTACGTGGAACAGACGTTAACGCTTATCGGCTGAAAACGATGTCATCAGCCAAAAGTATTGGAATGCAACGTCCATCGCTCCGCAACGAGAGTGAGCCGAATACAATTGTGGTGTAAATCCCCCACTTACTCGAAACACCAAGGCCCGAGATGGTTCGCTCAATTTCCGCTTTGTCCACACTTTTACTTGGCCTAGTTTGGACCGCCGCTGTGCCAGCGGCTCAGCCCAACATACTGATCATCCTGGCCGACGACATGGGCTACGGGGATTTAGGCTGCATGGGTAGCGAACACTTGAGAACACCAAATATGGATGCCTTGGCTAAGTCAGGTGTCCTTTGCACGCAGGCTTATGTCGCTAGTTCTGTATGCTCTCCCTCCCGCGCGGGACTCCTGACAGGTCGTGACCCACGACGCTTTGGCTACGAAGGAAACTTGAACCAATCATCGGCCAATTACGCGACTCGCCCGGAATTGTTGGGCTTGCCGCCTGGGGAATGGACTCTGGCCGATCACCTCCGCGCTGCAGGTTACGCGACGTCATTGATTGGCAAGTGGCATCAAGGCACCGGGCCAGGCTTTCATCCGCAGGAACGTGGCTTCGATTATTTCTGTGGGATGCTTGGCGGCGGACATACCTACTTCCCTGACCCTGCGAACAACAAGCTGGAAAGAAATGGCGATCCGCTGAAAGAGTTCTCTAGCCCTTACCTCACCGACTTTTTTACCGACGAAGCGATAGACTGGATCCGCAAACGAAGCCAGGAAGAGAAAGGTAAATCGAAGCCAGAAAAACCTTGGTTTATGTACCTTTCGTACAATGCACCACACGGACCTTTGCAAGCGACTGAAGACGACCTGGCACGCTTTGAACACCTACGGGATCGCAAGCGGCGCACTTATGCAGCCATGATGTGGGCCATGGATCGTGGAGTTGGCCGAGTCGTCGATGAATTGAAGCAATCCGGACAGATGGAAAATACACTCATTGTCTTCTTCTCGGACAACGGCGGTGCGACCGGCAACGCGAGTTGGAACGGTCCGCTCTCCGGTTGTAAAGGTTGTTTGAAGGAAGGCGGCGTTCGCATCCCGATGATTTGGTCGTGGCCAGTTCAAATCCCCAAGAATCGAACCAGCGAGGCAGTGATGTCCAGCTTGGATCTGTTACCGACATTCATGGCAGCAGCGGATGCAAAGCCATTGCCACTGGGCGAAGCTCGTTCTCACGAAGACAAAAAGACGAGAGCCCGAGGAGTCAAGAAGTTTGGCGCCTACGATGGTATCGATTTGCTGCCAATATTGACCGGCAAAGCTAAGCCCGTGCGACGAACTTTGTTTTGGCGATTGCAAGGACAAGCTGCGATCCGAGCTGGTGACCTCAAGTTGGTTCGGCTTTCGCATCGGCCAGCCGAGTTCTTTAATCCAGCAGAGGACATTGCAGAGTCAGAAGACCTATCCCAGAAACGTACCAGTGAATTCCGTGACCTTTATCGTCAGTTGGCTGAATGGGAGGCACTGTTGCCGACCGTACCGCTGTGGGATTCCTCGCCGTACTGGCAGGGCCAAAGTGCAAGACAATACGACATTTGGGTGCCGCGGGCCGAACCGAAATAGACCACGACAAGATCTTTGTCGAAGACGCGACTTGTGCTTGCGACCGGATCCGTTTCGAACCAATGATTAAGAAGTTTCAAGGAAAGTCCATTCATGCTTGAAGTTCTGCGAACCTACCACATCAGATCATTTTTTTTGCTGATATGTGCATCGGCGTTTGGCTTGGCGTCCATTCAAGCTCAAGAAGCTGAGCAAGCCACCGCGCAGGAGCTTTGGTTTGGCGTCCTCGAAGCTGGGCAGCGGCATTTTCGTTTCGAAGTAACGCTAAGAAAAAGCGGTGACGATTGGAACGGAAAGTTGAAAAGCCTTGACGAAGGCAGCGCTGAGTTCGACTTGGCGGAACTGAAAAGAAGCGACGACGAATTTGCTTTCTTGATCAAAGTCTCTAATGGTCGGTTTGAAGGTAAGCTTGATAGCGATACCTCATCCGCCGATGGGAATTGGATACAGGGTGCCGTTAAGCTGCCTCTGAAGTTTGGTCGAGTTGAAGCGTTTCCGAAGCAGAAATTGAAAGCACTTTGGAAAGGCACGATCAATATTCTGGTGCAAAAATTGGACGTGCAATTTCGGGAGCTTGTAGACGGCAGGCTTTACTTTGACAGTGTTGGTCAGCGAGCCGGTGGCTTCGTCGCCGAGCGTAGTGAAGAAGATGGAAAGATCGTTTTCGAAGTACCCGGCATAAAAGGTACCTTTACGGGGGCGCTGAGCGAAGATGGCGAAAAATTAGAAGGTAAGTGGAAGCAAGGCTTCGTTTCGCCTTCGCTCGTCCTCGAAAAAGTAGATGTGGCTGAAATGGATGTGAGCGCTGCGGGGCCTAATCGGCCGCAGACTCCACAAGAGCCTTTTCCCTACACCGTTCAAGAAGTCACCTTCGAAAACGAAGTTGCCGGCATCAAGTTGGCTGGAACATTGACGATTCCGAAACAGGGCGCCGATCTCAAGCCAGCAGTGGTGATGGTCAGCGGTTCAGGGCCTCAGGATCGCGATGAGGCGCTGGCGGGGCATAAGCCGTTTTGGGTGATCGCCGATCACTTTTCTCGTCAAGGAATTGCGGTGCTTCGGTTTGACGACCGTGGCGTAGGCAAATCAGAAGGCGACTATACGAGCGCTACTTCAACGGATCTCTCTACGGATGCCGCCGCTGCAGTAGAATACTTGAGATCTTTGCCTGAGATCGATACCAAGCACATCGGCATCTGCGGTCACAGTGAAGGCGGACTCATTGCTCCGATGGTCGCAGCTAAAGACAAAGATCTTGCCTTTGTGATTCTCATGGCTGGCACCGGAGTCAATGGTGAAGAGATCTTGAAAAGTCAGTCGGTCTTGATTCTGAAGGCAAGTGGAGCTTCAGAAAGAATCATCGAGCAACAGTCCGCACTTCAGAGAGAGCTGCTAAAACTAGCGTTACAAGATCCGCCGCTTGTAGAGAAGACTTTTGTCGAACAGGCGCTGGAACTCGTCGTCGAACTCACCGATGCAAAAGAAGGCTCTGCCGAAGCGAATGCGGCGGCCAAAGCCGCAGCGGCGCAACTAACTGGCCCTTGGATGCGCTATTTTTTGCAGTACGAGCCAACTACCAGCCTCGAGAAGCTGAGCTGTGCGGTACTTGCCATCAACGGCAGCAAGGATCTGCAAGTCGATCCGGACTTGAATCTGCCTGCAATTGAGAAGGCTTTGAAAGCCGCACCTACGGAAGACTACAAGGTTGTCGAGCTAGACGACCTCAATCATCTCTTCCAACATGCGAACACCGGCTCGCCATCGGAGTACGGGGATATTGAAGAGACGTTTGATCCGGCCACACTCAAACTCATGTCTGACTGGATTCTTGATTTGTAGTCAGTTGTTTTTGACTGTTTCGAGTTAACAATCCCAACTCCTCTCGGCAAGAAATCCTCAACCGCCGAGATTCGCGAGCGCTTTGACAATGACATAGAGCGGTTTTCTTGCCTGGAAACAGGACAGGTTGCGACAACCGATGCACCACTTGCGATGGAGCTGATTACTCAGGCGGCTGTTGCCTGCGCTCCCAAAATCAAACGCGTACTGGGCATCGGTTGTGTTACCGATTCAACAAGTGGTCGTTGCTGATTCATTGATTGCTGTTAACTTACCGAGTTGCAAGATTCGGGCGGGTGGAAACCAGGAACTTATCATTTGGCACTTCCAGTCCAGCAGCTGCACGAGTGCAAGGATTGCACTTGCACTTTGGATATCTCACCGTCATTCCGTATGGACATTCCCACAGGGCTGTGTTTCCGAGCCGCGGGTTGGAACTTATCGGATGGAGCACTTATCATTGAGTGGATGGTGGAACGTGAATTTGCCGACGATTTTGAAAGTGGCCAATCTATCCCCTCCCCAGTTTGATAACCGTATTTCCTTCTCGCGATGGATCTCGAAATGAAAAATCCAAGACGACGTGATGTACTGCGCGCAGTAGGTGTTTCCTTGAGCTTGCCACTGCTGCCATCTTCGGCGATGGGAGCAGCTGGCGCAAAACCTGCTCTCACCGCCTCGCCCAAGCGCATGGTGTGCATCGGGAATATGCTGGGCTTTTACCCGAAGTCTTTCTGGCCTGTGTCCGCGGTTTCGAAAAGCGGTCAAAGTGGAGCGAAGCGGCAATCCTTGGTGACTCGCAACAACTATGAGCTCGGGGCGACCTGCAAGGCACTGGAATCGCAAAAGCAGAATTTCACGCTAATTGAAGGACTTGATCACGGGCTAAGTGGTGGTCATTTTGCGATCCATGCTTTCTTGTCGGGCGTTCGGCAAATCGACGCGAAGTCGATGCCCACAACCAATATGACTTTGGATCAATACGCAGCCGAGTTCATTCCGGGACAAACTCGTTTTCCAACCCTGACGATTGGCAGTGAATCTGGCATCCACGGTGGGTGCCAACTTTCTTGGACGCGTAGTGGCACCCGAGTGCCTCCTATCACTGGCCCACAAGAGTTGTTTCGCAAGCTCTTTGTCGGTACGAGTGAATCTGACAAGTTAAAAGAGGCAGAGAGGTTTGAACTCCAGTCTTCAATCCTTGATGAAGTTCTAGGGCAATCAAAACAGCTGGAGAAGCAACTGAATACGGCGGATCGGCACAAGTTGGACGAGTACATGACTTCCGTTCGTGAAGTTGAAAAGCGGATCGAACTGAGGCGCGATTGGGTAGATCGACCAAAGCCGAAGGCACCTCTGGCAGAGCCCAAGAATCGAAACATGGTAGAAGATCTGCCGTTGTTATACGACTTGGTCTTGCTCGCGCTGCAAACGGATTCGACGCGCATTGCAACGTTAGAGATCGGAGGAGACTTCAATCCTAAAGATCTTGGCATCAAGGGAGGCTACCATAGCTTATCCCACCACGGACACCGCCAAGCCGCTATCGACTCTCTGGTTCAAATCGAGGAATATCAGATCCATCAGTTTGCGCGATTTCTTGGCAAGTTGGCAGAGGCTGCGGAAGGTGAAAGTAGCCTGTTGAGTCAAACGAGTGTGTTATTCGGTAGCGGTATGGGCAACGCGAACTCCCACACCAATTCGAATCTGCCGGTCGTTCTAGCTGGAGGCAGCTGGAA
The DNA here is from genome assembly GCA_963691875.1 of Aureliella sp. Classification (GTDB taxonomy): domain Bacteria; phylum Planctomycetota; class Planctomycetia; order Pirellulales; family Pirellulaceae; genus Aureliella. The sequence goes on along the minus strand of OY829846.1, from coordinate 3,940,996 downwards.
TCACGGCAAGCAATTGAGTTTTGATGCCAAAGCTTTAGGAAGACCGCCACTGACCAATCTATACGTTTCGATGCTTCAAGAGTTTGGAGCCGAGGCAGATCACTTCGCCACGAGCACCGGCACGTTGCGAGGCCTTTCGTAATGGTGCCTAGCATGTATGTGTTGAAGCTTGCGGTCTGGCTAGCCGCGCTGTTCGTATCGTTTGTTAGCGCATCGGTTGTATTTGGCTCTGACGAACTGGATTCAAATGGCAAAGCGTTCTTAACCCGCTACTGCGTGGATTGTCACCAGGGCTCTGAGCCCGATGGGCAGCGTGATCTAGAAAGCCTGGACTTTTCCAAGTCGGACTTTGACTCGCAGCTTCTCTTGCAAGATGCCATTGACCAACTGACACTCAAGACAATGCCTCCCGATGATGCGGAGCAACCAACTGCCGAAGAGCGCCTTCAAGGAATTCGAAAACTGACGAATCGTCTACAGGCTATGCGGCAAGAAACGCAAAGCACGGGTAGTCGAACGGTATTGCGTCGTCTGAATCAACGCGAGTATCGAAACACTGTCCGAGATCTGCTTGGCATCGATATGACAATGTTCGATCCAAGTATTGAATTTCCCAGGGATGCTCCGGAGAGCTTCGATACGATCGGTGATACGCAAGTGATGTCAGCTCATCTCCTTGAGAGCTACTTCAAGGCGGCCGAGCTGAGCGTCGAGAAGGCTTTTGAAGTTTCTGCGAAACCGGAGGAGCAGAGTTGGAGTTTCAAAGGTGATTTTTATCAGCAAGCTGAATTGTCGTCAGGCCATAAGAAAGCATTCAACAACCGCTATCTCTGCCTCTATGATCATCCCTTCAACGATAAAATCGAAGGCGGCTATGGTCCAATCTCAAACTTTAAGCAAGGTGTACCTGTAGCCGGTGTTTACGAAGTACGTGTCTTGGCAAAAGCTATGCACTTAGATACGCCTTATAGTGCCAAAGCGTTGAAGCTCGATCTGGCAGAGCCTTTTCGGCTTGGAATTCGTCCTGGCGATACGCGGATCGAGGATATGGTGCATCGCCAGCCAATTCAACCGTTGCTCGCGGAACGGCTCGTTTCAGGCGACGAGTTCCAGTGGTATCGGTTCGAGGTGCCACTGGATCGCGGGTTCGCACCGCGTTTTACCTTTGAGAACGGTCATCATGACTTTCGCGGTATGGTCGGAAGGCTCTATCGTTATGACAAGGACAGGCTTCCAGAGAAGATTCGAAGCGAGAAAGGGATTTTCCTGCAGCGCATCGCGTTGATTCAACACGCCCAGATTCCGCATATCCGTATTTCGGAAGTCGAGATCAAAGGGCCGATTAACTATCAATGGCCAAATCGCAGTCGAAGTCTGTTGCTGGATGCCGCGTCACTTTCAACAGGACAGGTCTCAGATCGCTTGGAGGGTTTTGCGAGACGCGCGTTCCGGCGTGACGTGGAGTCGCAGGAAGTGCAAGATCTCGTGAACTTTTGGAAGAAGCGGCGCGAATTGGGGCGATCGGTTGAGAAAGCGTTCCAAGACACGTTGAAATCCATTCTGTGTTCACCCGAGTTCCTTTACTTTCAGAAATCGGAATTGGGTACGGAATCCGATTTTGCCCTGGCAGAGAGACTGGCCTACTTCCTTACCTCCACGATGCCTGATGAACAACTTTTGCAGCTGGCTGCGAACGGAAAATTGCGGCGAGAATCGACGTTGCTCGCTGAAGCCCGTCGACTTCTGAGTAGCAAGGTATCGGATGCCTTCATCGCAGATTTCTTAGATAGCTGGCTGGCCTTGCGCTCACTTGGGAGCATGCCACCCGACGAAGGGGATTTCTGGTTTTACTATGCCGCGAATTTGGAGGTGGATAGCAAGCAGGAAACGCGTTTGTTCTTCCGGGAGATCCTTGACCAGAACAGACCGGTAGCTGAGCTACTGAGCGCCAAGCATTCTTTTGTGAACCGTGATCTTGCCAAGCTCTACGGTGTGGTGGAACAAGTCCCCGCTGCCGCTGCCCACGAATTTCGCCGCATCGAATTTGGAGATTCAGCTAAGGAAAGTCGCGGAGGATTGCTCGGGCAATCAAGTATCCATACCGTATCCGCCAATGGGATCGACACTTCTCCGGTGGTACGCGGTGTGTGGATGCTTGAGAACATTTTGGGGACACCTACACCTCCGCCACCAGATGATGTACCGGCAATTGATCCTGATGTACGCGGAGCGAAGTCAATCCGCGATCTTTTCAACAAACACCGGGAGAGCGACACTTGTAATCAGTGTCATCGCAAGATCGATCCACTGGGCTTTGCATTGGAGTCCTTTGATGCAATTGGTCGGGAGCGCGCGTTTTACGACTCTCGGCGCAAGGAGCGTATCGACACTTCTGGTGAGCTTCCAGGCGGTTCCAAATTCTCAGGGCTTGGAGAGCTCAAGCAGTTGTTGTTGGAGCGACAGAAATTCTTTGCTCGAAATCTAACTGCCAAGTTGCTGACGCACGCATTGGGTAGGCGCATGGAGCCCAGCGATCGCGCTGCCATCGATGGCATCCTTGAGCCGCTAGCGGACGAAGGCTATTCCTTGAAAAGTTTGATCGAAGCCATTGTCCGAAGCGATATTTTCCGGAAGTAACAAGGCGGTTTTTGCCCGGGACGATTCGAATGCGGTGATACAGCGTAGTTGGCTTGTCGTGGGTTCGGGCTGAAAGGGAGACACGAAAAGATTTGCTAGCACTGTTGAGAGTCATTTTGCACCGACGGTCGAAGTACTGATCTGGTATTCGGATTGGTGATTGTGTAAACATCCCAACTTACGACTGGAACGGGTTTGCGTTGCCACTTGCGAAAGTGCCGCCGCCGATGGTCTCATTTCGCCAGAGCACATTGGGTATTGATGCATGAAGAACTTCTTTCGCGCTTTACGAGGTGCGTTGAAATTCTGGCCTAGCTTGCTCATCGCGACGATCTGCTCGTTTGCGGTAGCCGGTCTATGGGGCGCGAATATAGGTGCCTTCTATCCAATTCTTGAGGTAACGATTGACGGGAAGTCAATGCATACCTGGATTGACGAAGAAATCGAACGTTACGAACAATCCGTAAACGCTTCTCAAATCCTTTGGACCGATCATCTAGCACGGTCTGTAAATGTCGACCAAGTCGATCCCGAATTAGCTGAACGTTCTCAGCAGTCGGCTCGTGCAGCCAAAGAAGAACTAGTCGATGCTCTCAGGAAGCGCGAGTGGTATCGAACAATGAGCTGGTGGATCAAGAACTTCGTTCCTAACGATCCTTTTGAAACGATAGCATTGCTTGTTGGGCTGTTGATTCTGTCCACTTTGGTCAAGCATGTTTTCTTGATCGGTGGCGAGGTCTTAGTCGGGCGGGTTGCTCTCAATGTCTCTCGTACTTTACGCATGAATGTTTACGACAAAGCTCTGTTCATGGATCGCAAAGGCTATTCAGAGCATGGTACAGGAACTTTCACGGCAAACATCGCCCACACGTCTGACATGCTCTCTAATGGGATGATTAGCATGCTCGGAGGGGCCATGCGTGAGCCTCTCAAAATGATCTCCTGTTTAGTGGGTGCCGGCATCATTTGCTGGCGGCTGCTGCTGATGAGTATCATCGTTGCACCGGTAGTGGGTTTGCTGTTGTACTACGTCACCAAGCGGCTGCGATCGGTTGCGAAGACTCAACTTGAGAAGGCATCCAACTATCACAGCGTGATGCTTGAAGGCTTGGGAAACATCAATACGATTCAAGCATTTGGAATGGAGCAACGAGAGTCGCAGCGTTTTGGTGATGCTACCGAGGCGGTTCGCGACTTTGGGCTCAAGTTTGTTTTCTACACTTCGCTCTCAAAGCCAATCATCGAGTTTCTTGGTTTAGGAATGCTGGGTACTACGATCATTGGCGGGGCCTATCTCGTCCTGAACCAAGAGACTTCGATACTGGGTATTCCTATCAGTGAAGAGCAATTGACTGTTTCTGCATTGCTTGTGTTCTTTGGGATGTTGATTGGTGTGAGTGACCCGCTTCGTAAACTCTCAGCTGTCTACTCCTCGATCTACGCTGGCTCGATGGCCGCTGACGCAATCTTCGGAATCTTGGATCGCAAAAATCTGATTGAGAGTCCTAGAGAGTCTAAGTCTGTTGAGGTTCCTCACCGTGAACTGGCGTTCCATGACCTTCATTTTGGCTACAAGGAAGACACACCAATTCTTCAAGACATGAGTTTGTCAGTTCCTTTCGGATCGACCATTGCGATTGTCGGCCACAATGGAAGTGGAAAGTCGACGTTGATTCACTTGCTCAATCGTTTCTACGACCCGAACCGGGGCTCTCTAACTCTTGATGGTGTGGACTTTCGAGACATGAGAATCGACGATATTCGTGGTCGGATTGGTCTCGTGACTCAGCATACCGACCTTTTTGACGAGAGTGTTAGCTACAACATTCGATATGGTCGCCCCGATGCATCGGATAAAGAAGTGATTGCAGCGGCCAAGGCGGCCCAAGCTCACGACTTTATCTCGACCGTGTTGAGCGAAGGTTACGAAACACGCGTTGGCCAGAACGGCAATCGACTTAGCGGAGGCCAGCGGCAGAGAATCGCTTTAGCTCGTGCACTACTCTGCGATCCAGAGATTCTGATTCTGGACGAAGCGACAAGCCAGATCGATATGGCTAGTGAGCAGGCAATTCGTGAGGCTCTGACTGAACACCGTGGCGATCGAACTATGATCATCATCACGCACCGTGAGAAACTCCTCGAATTGGCAGATCGCGTCTTCGAAATTCAGGATGGACGTCTCATCGAGGCTCCGCATCTCACTCGCAGAGCTGCCTAGGCCTGCTTCCAAGGGTTTGCGTCTTGTATCAAGCGGTGTGATACTCGCATTCCTAATCTCGATGATTGATATTGATCTATTCGGTTAGTTGCGATATTTTCTTTGGTCGCACTACTCAATTTGCATGGAGGTCAAGTTGGTGGATTCAATACCCGTCGCGTCGGCAGACGTTTCAGGAAATGAAGAAGAATACGTTGTGGACGCGATCCGCAGCTCCTGGATTTCTTCCTCAGGCAAGTACGTAGACCAATTTGAGTCTCGCTTCGCTGAGATGTGCGGTAGCAATTATGCGCTATCGTGCTCCAACGGTACAGTTGCGCTTCATCTGGCCATGTTAGGTCTGGGACTAAGACCCGGAGATGAAGTCATTGTGCCTTCGATGACCTACATCGCGACAGCAAACGCGGTTCGGTACTGTGGGGCGGAGCCTGTTTTTGTCGACGTTGATCCCGACACCTGGTGTATTTCTCCAGCTGCTTTAGAAGAGGCGATCAGTCCGCGCACACGTGGAATTGTCGCAGTCCATTTGCTTGGGCACCCTGCTGATATGGATGCGATCAATGAGTTTGCCGCAATGCATGGCTTGTGGGTAGTTGAGGATGCAGCCGAAGCTCATTTTGCAGAATACAAGGGAAGGCCTGTTGGTGGACTTGGAACGGTTTCGACATTCTCCTTCTTCGGAAATAAAATATTTACCTGCGGCGAGGGCGGTGCTGTCACACTGAACGATTCCCAGCTTTCTATTCGTTTAAAAATGCTGCGCGGTCAAGGAATGGATCCCAAACGCCGGTACTACTTTCCGATCACGGGGTACAACTTTCGGCTGACCAACATTGCATGTGCGATGCTGTGTGCCCAACTCGAACGCCGTGACGAGATCCTTTACAAGCGAGAAGCTATTTTTGCTCAATATGGTGCAGCTTTGAGCGGTATCAAAGGGATTGGGTTCCAGCCAGTTGCGTCATGGGCAAAGATCGCGCCATGGCTGTACAGCATTACTGTTCAGCCCAGCGAATTCGGAATGACGCGAGACGAGCTGATTCATACGCTCAGCGAGGAAGGGATCGATTCACGTCCCTTCTTTTACCCTTTGCATAGCTTGCCCCCGTTCGCCAAAGAAGCGAGTCAGCAGGGCCAAAGATTGGACGAAACCAACCAACTTGCGTCCACAGGGTTGATGCTGCCCACGTACAACGATTTGAGCAGTAGCGAAATCGACCGGATCGCGTCGCTGATTCGCAAAGCGAGTTCCAGTACGACGTCCTTCAGAAAAGTCGCCTAGTCATCACTCGTGCTCCTCTGCAGAGCAAGAAACATTCACGGACAATCAAGTGGTGGACTCACGCGCATCAGTTCGGCGACTTGCAATCGTGTTGCAGAACACCTCGACAGGCGGCTGGCGGTACGTCTGCCGACTTGTGGCAGGGTTGAAGACTGCTCGTAAGTCAATGCAAGTGACGGTGTTTCTGGGCCGCTCAGTTCGGAAAGTGTGCAAGAGTGAATCTCCGCAGCATCTGTTAGAAAGTTTAGGAGCGGAAGTTAGGGAAATGCCTCCGCTCGTTTCTTCAAGGTATCGCCAGCCGCTTAGGCGACTAGCAGCAAGATCAAAAGAGATACTCACATCATTGAGCTATCGAAGATGGATCGCACAAATCAATTCCTACGATTGTGCCCTATTTGCGTGGCCGTATGGGATTGATTGTCCGATTCTTGATTGCCCCGCTTTTTTCGTTCCGCATGATCTCAACTACCTGCATTTTACGGGTAGCTTTGTTGGTGACCCGACCGAACGTCAAAACTCTTGGCAGCAGCATGAGCGGTGGTTGGCGAACGCGTTTCCTATCGTGTCGACTCAGTTCATTGCTGACGAGCTCGTCCATGCCTTTCCACGCTGTCCCAGGATTCCAAGAGTCATCCACTTGTCCAATTTGGGGCAGAACGATGCGTTGGATGAATGCAGACAAAAAGAAATTCTGCACTCGATGGGAATCAATGGCGACTACATCCTGAGCTTGAACAACGCTTCGCCACATAAGAATCTTGGGCAGCTCCTTTCCGCATTTCATTATATCTCGAAGGAGAGGCCGAGTATGTCTCTGGTCCTCGCAGGATCAGGGACAGAAGAGATCCGCGGCAACGTAAACAATCCGTTCTATCTCGACTATCACCAGTCGGGCGCGGTTCAAAGTCTCGGTTTGCGAAGCGATCTAGAGGTACAAGTTCTGACCGCTAACGCGAAGGTAGTCGTCAATTCGTCGCTTTATGAGGCTGGAAACGGTAGCGGACTTGATGCCTGGTCACTTGGGACGCCGGTAGCCATGTCGGCGATTCCTGCTTTCTTAGAGCAGAAGCAGGTTTTGGGCGTCGAGGCACAGACCTTCAATCCTCGCTGCTGCTATGAAATCCGCGATGCAATAATGACAATCCTTGATGCACCAGAGGAGTCTGCAGCCGCAGCTTTACGATCTCGAATCGGTATGCAGAATTACGGCTGGCGGCATGTCGCAGATAAATATTTGGCCTGCTTCGACGGCAGTTTGGTCCGCCAGTCGGTTTCCTACGAAGAAGCTGCTTAGCTAGTTCAATTTCTCGTTTATCAAATCGACTCGAAACGAAGACCATGAATGTCTTGATTGTGAGAACGGTGGCTAAGATTGGCGTAGCGTCATGCGTGGATTCGGTGCATAAAACTCTTGCCGAGCAACTCAAGCAGGCGGGCCACCAAGTAGACACCGCCCTGTTCCCGTTCGTGCACGACTCAAGAAACCTTGTCGAACAGATCCTCGCATTTCGGCTACTGAACTTGAGCGACTACGCGGATCGGATGATCGGATTGGACTTTCCGGCCGGCTTCGTCAAACACCCTTGCAAGTTTCTGATTGTCAGTTCAGAGTTCGAAAAACGGTTGTCTATAGAGATTGGACGTAGTGTTTCCTCACTGCATCCCGTAGCCGCTAGGGTTCGCCATGCCGAACGTGTCGCCCTAAAGGAATGTAAATCTGTCCTGTGTGAGCAAGCTGATGCTTACGAGGGGTTGGCGCAATCCTATCCCGCGATTCAGTCGTCTCTGCTCAGATTGGATTATGAACGGTTGATAGCGATGTTAGCTGAGTCGACCGAGAAAAATGTGGAGCTCTTACCAGCCTAGAGCAGGTGTACCGTGAAGATTTTCGTACTAAACAATATGGTTCCGTTCATGCATGGCGGTGCAGAGAATCTTGCCAACTATTTGGTGTCCCACATTTCAAAGCTTGGACATCAGGTCAGGTTGCTACGGATTCCGTTCTGCTATGAGCCAGCTGCTCGTATCAGCGGCGAAATGCTAGCTTGCAGGATGATGGAGATAGAAGAGGCGGATTTGGTAATCGGTTTGAAGTTTCCCGCCTATCTTGTTCCACATCCCAATAAGGTCTTGTGGCTAGTGCACCAGTATCGGCAAGCCTACGACATGTGGGACTCCGGGCACACCAATATTCCTGATACGTTGCAAGGACATGCGCTCAGGAGCTCAATCTTCGAGGCAGATCGAGAGTGTTTCGAGAACGTCAATGACATCTTTGCCATATCACCCGTCACGCAAGATAGGCTGAAAAGATACAACGGCGTAGACAGCAAGCTCTTGCGGACGCCTCTAAATGGGCCAGAAGATTTCGAACCAGGCGACTATGGTGACTACATCTTTTGTGGAGGACGTATTAATGCCATAAAGCGTCAGCACCTCCTAATTGAGGCGATGAGGTACACGAGGTCGGATACCAAATTGGTCATTGCTGGACCCGCTGACTCGCCCGCAGATGCTGAACGGCTCCATCGATTGGTGGAACGCTTCAATTTGCAGTCTAGGGTAACATTGGAAATCGGTTTTTTACCTCGTCAGCGCATCGTGGAATTGACAACCAATTCCTTGGCCGCCGCTTATCTTCCAATCGACGAGGAATCTCTAGGCTACGTCAGCATGGAGGCAAATCAGGCAGCCAGGGCAGTGCTGACTGTAGATGATTCCGGTGGAATACTTGATCTAGTCAGTGATGATCACACGGGCTGGGTCCGGAGACCTGAGCCGAAAGAAATCGCGGATGCAATCGATAGGGCATTCGCCAACAAGAATCGGACAATTGATATGGGAAGGCATGCGCGCCAGGAGTGGATCAAGAAGGAGATTACTTGGGAGCGAACCGTGGAGAGGCTGGTAGCATGAAAATCGCTTGGTACAGTCCTTTTTCGCAACGTTCGGCTATCGCTGCGTTTAGCGTGGAGGTTGTCGAGGCACTCCAATCGTTCGGTCACGATGTAACTATTGTTCGTTCGGAAATGGGGGATTCAAGTTGGGCGGCAACCTGTCGCCCAGCAAGTTGTGAGATAGTTGATGCAGAAGACATTGACAATCATTTGAATCAGTTTTTGTCGCGATTTGACAGCGTCATCTACAACGTGGGGAATCACATTGAGAATCACTACTATTGCTTGAAGCACCAGGCTCGGTTTCCTGGCGTGACGCTATTGCACGACTTTATTCTCCACCATCTTCTACACGAATGGGCCATACTTGTTGAGAAGAAGCCCTACCTGGATTTGTTTCGGTTAGAGGCAAGTAGCGAAGCTCTCAAGGCATACGCAGAGGCCTCTGAAGATCTTGGTCGATTGTGGTTTATGAGTGAAGCTGCGAAGCACCCCGTACTACGCTTTGCCTTGGCAGATACACTCGGCGTCGTAACCCACGCAAAGTTCTACGCAGCGCCTTGCGAGGCGAAACTGCACTGTCCTGTCACGACCATTCCTTTGGCATATCCATGCGAGTTCGAAAAGCAGTTGCCACCTCCCCAGCAGGAAGGAGCCAAGAGCAGAGTCATCACTATCGGTGACGTGAATGTTAACAAACGCTGCGAGTCGGTGATTCGCGCTCTGGGGAATTCGGCCTGCAATAGCGAAAAGTGGCAATATAGAGTGATTGGAAACATTGGAGACTCCTATCGCAAGTATCTGATGGAGCTGGCAAATAATGCTCCCCATAAAGTCGACTTAGAGTTACTAGGTAAAGTGGACGAGGCGACCCTGCAGGATGAGCTAAAGCATGCGAATGCTATTTCCTGTTTGCGGTACCCAGTCGTTGAGGGTGCCTCCGCTAGCATCATACTAAGCCTAGCGAGCGCTCGTCCGACACTAGTGAGTAGGGGCGGTTGCTACGACGACATTCCTGATTCTTTGGTGCATCGTATTGGGCATGAACGCGAGGTCGAGGATTTAGAGGAAGCATTCATAAACCTTGAACAAGACTACCATTCAGCGGTACAACAAGGAGTAAAAGCGAGGCACTGGGCAAGCAATCGGCATAGTGGCGAACAATATGCCCGTAAGCTACTACTTTTTCTTGGGATGGTTGCGGGTCCCAGTCCCATTTTGCGACTTGCAGATAGTGTAGGTAAGCATCTAACGTGCTGGAATTGCTCGTCAGATCTACCGCTAATCGATGAAATCGAGGGTGAGATAGTTTCGCTATTCGGTGACCCGTAGGCCAAATAAGACCTTCTCTATCCATAGAACCTAAATGAACACTATTGCGAATCGAATTCGATCACGTCTTGAGGAGAAACAGATCCATCTGTTAGCTGCTACGAAGGTGCATCCCGATGTATTCTTGGCGCGGAGGAACCATTCAGACCAACGTGAGTTAGCTCACTGCGACAGCCAGGGTTTTTATGCAAAAGAGACGATCCACGGACATCGCTATAATTGGACCAGCGGATATGCCGTGCTAAGCTGCAATTTTTCTACGAACGTCAAATTATCTTGGTTGTGGATCGAGCTCGCGCCCGGACCAATCCGATCTGAGTTTGAAATCCGAGTCAATGGTCAGTCGGTGTTGTCTCATTGCATTGGCAGGAAAAGGTGTTTTCGTGTTCGCTTAAAGAATTCTGTTGACAGCATGAACCTAAAACTCGAAGTGTTGTCGAATACGTTTTATCCCCAGACTCATTTTCAGAATTCTACAGACGGCCGGCAGCTGGGTGTACTGGTCGGCGAAATCTGTTTCGCGAGGTACTGGTGGCGAAATATTCGTTCTCGACGTGTTTGTAGTTCAGTGAACGAATTTGTCCATGACACGTTCAGGTCAGCAAGACTCAATAATAGTGCCTGACTCCTACACTTCAATTCAGAACCGCAAGGTGCAGAACACAATTGTTATTGACGCCGACGGTTGCGAGTCACGGCTCGGTAAGGGGTCCCCAGGTTGTTTACTCGCGTGGGTGGGAAAGGGATTCTCGAGGCCCAACTGAGTGATATGTGTCTCACGACACGATAATGTGCCTATTATGTTGGGCTTCCAAGCGGATCGTGTTGCTGCCTTGATTTAAGCCTTGTTCTCTAGGATTACGGTTCAACATAATCAGCACTGGGAAACTGCCAAGACGGCTGCGGTCCTCTCGCTAGGACCGGCAGCGGCTATGGGCCGATGATCTTCTGTTGATGGTGACTTGTTGGCCCATCCAGGCGACTTTCGGACTCTAGTCAGATCCCTGTGAGCAAGATCGGTGTGATGCCTGTTGTTTCGGCGCAGCCGGTATACACTCATGTTACCCAAGCACAGGGTGTGAGCTTCTCATTTGAACAACAAGGCACGCGGTAATGGACGAGCCGTGAGGATTTTTATCCCTCGGTAGTCAGCCTTGGAGGTGGGTGTGTTTTCGAGATGATTCATGGCATTCTTTATAGGCATACAATTCGAGTCCGGTCTGTTGAAGTCGACATGATTGAGGATGTGCGCTTCGCTAGGGATATCTGTACGGAATTGGTGCGAGACTTTGCCAAGGAAAGGTATGTAGGTGGATCCTCTCAAAATCCATGACTTCTGGGAGGAGAGGATCTGAATAGAAGACCCTCGGGTCGCGATAAACTATCGTGATGATGCTCGTTTGGCTTTCGACCGAGAGTTCATTGTGCATCGAATTTGGGAACGGCTTAAGATTTTAGATTTAGGTGCAAGTACGTGCACACTAATGCAAGAACTGCCGCTCTTTTCGATGTCCCTACGTGCTATGGGCAAATATCAGGGGTTTCTGGAAAGAGATCTCGCTAGCTGGAATTTGACTGTATCATGTGCAGTGCAGCGTAGTGCCGTATTTCGCAATGCTGTTTTGCGTCATGAAGCGACGAAGGCAGGCAGTCGTCAGCTATAACCTTCTTGAGAAACTATCGCTTAATGACACCGGAGATAGCCAACAATTATCCAGCGAATCAATTTCGGACGCTCAGCTGCGTCAAGTCGCTCGGTTCGTGGCCTGAAAGCGAATAGATACGATGTCTTTGAATTTGCAGAGTAACCTCGCTGAAAATCTTGGTCCAGTAAGTTTGTTGGGTCAAAGTTTTCGTTATTTCCCATCTGAATTCTTGTGAACCAACTCGCTTCGTTCCGCTGCAGCGTTGTTGAAGAGCTCTTCGTTTTGGGCAAACTACTTCATATCTAAACATTCTCTGAGTACACCTTCCGCCAGCAATTCGGTAGGCTGTGTTTTGTCAGTACTGCTTAATGTCCAACGCACTGCACGGGTGAGGATGCAAGCTAAACGGCTCAAGACGAAAAACTCACTCTTCATCGCAGGTGCTGCTGCCTTCTGCATCTATTTCTGTATGTATGCTTTCCGCAAGCCATTCTCGGCTGCGACCTATGAAGGGCAGTTGGTCTGGGGATATGGCTTGAAAGACATCTTGGTAGTCGCCCAGATCGGCGGCTACATGTTGTCTAAGCTCATTGGTGTCAAAGTGGTGTCAGAGATGACGCGTGGGCGAGCGGCTTTGGTATTGGTCGGCTTGATCTTGTTTGCAGAATTGGCACTTGCAGGTTTTGCCTTTGTTCCAATTGCGCTGAAGCCTCTCATGCTTTTCCTGAACGGTCTGCCACTCGGCATGGTGTTTGGTTTAGTGCTTCTGTTTCTGGAGGGCCGCAAGCAGACGGAAGCCCTGTCAGCCGCACTATGCGCCAGCTTCATCATCTCCTCGGGTGCAGTGAAGTCCATCGGTTCGTCCTTGATTGAGGACTGGCAAGTTCCCGAGTTTCAGATGCCGATGCTGACGGGGCTAATATTCTTGCTACCGCTAATTGTTTCGGTTTGGGTTTTGACTTGGACGCCACCACCGAGCGACGAGGATCGCGAGGCAAGAACGGATCGTGGCCCTATGTCTTCAGAGCAGCGCTGGCAATTCTTTTGCAGCTACTGGCCGGGGCTGAGTTTGATGATTTTGGTGTACATCGCCTTAACGGTTGTGCGAACGGTTCGCGACGATTTTGGTGTCGAGATATGGCGAGACATGGGCGTTGCCAAAGAGCCAAAAGTCTTTGTAAATTGCGAGACCGTCGTTGCTTTCTTTGTCGTGACATTCAACGCGGCGGCAATCTGGATTCGACATCATCTTAGCGCGATCCGTATCATCAGTATTTCGATATGCCTTGCATTCGGCTTATCGATCTTAGCGGCGTGGCTTCGAAGCATTGGAGCGATTTCGCCGTTCGCTTTCATGGTGGCTTGCGGTGTTGGCTTGTATGTTCCTTATGTCGCGTTTCACACGACGCTTTTTGAGCGTTTGGTCGCAGCTTCCGCCAAGCCAGGAAACTTAGTGTTCTTAATGTATCTAGCCGACTCTTCAGGCTACTTGGGATACACCGCCATCGTTGTGGTCAAGTCATTTTGGTGGTCGCCGGATGAGGTGCTTTCCTTGTTCATGTATCTCCTCTGGGGAATCGCCGGTTTTTCCATCCTCGCCATGTTTGCAGCGCTCATCTATTTTGAGAGAACATTGAAAGACGAATCGGGGACTGAATCTGCGGCAGATATTGTCGAGCCCCGAGCATAAGGGAAGTGATTTGAACCAAGTGGAAGTGGAACTGCTATCGACCAGTCGCGCGGTTGTCTTCGTGGGTGCTGGTAAGGCTCAGCTGCAAGAGCTGGAATTACCTAGGCTGGATGACGGTGAGGTGCTGGTTAAAGTCGATTGCTGTACGCTATGTGGCAGTGATTTGCACACGCTCACCGTTGCGAGGGAAGAGCCGACGCTTTCGATTCTTGCCCATGAAATCATCGGGAAAGTAGTCGCCGTCAGCAATTCTTCTATGCGGGAATTCTCGGGTGCATTTCTGCAGCCAGGGGATCGGGTGACTTGGTCTGTGGTAATCGGTTGCGATCATTGTGAACGCTGCCGAAATGGGCTTCCTCAGAAGTGTCTGCAGCTCGCGAAGTATGGTCATGCTCTAGCCGAAGGGAGGCATTGGCCGGGGGACTGGCGGAGTAAGTGCTGTTGCGAGAAGGAAGCGCGGTGATCAAATTGCCGGAGGCTGGCGGGCACGAAGCTGCTAGGGATGAGATACTTTGTCCTGTCAACTGTGCGACCGCCACGATATGTGCCGCCTATAGGGCCGCAGGTGAAATCGCAGAAAGCCGCTTGCTTTTTCTTGGCTCTGGCATGCTCGGTGTTTTAACCGCCTCAGCCATCGCTCGCGTAGAGGGAGCGGCAGAGGTTGTGGTTGTTGGTCGGGATGTACGACGTCTCAAGAGAGCAGTGGAGTTTGGAGCTAGCTCCACGATCCGCATCGACGATGCTGCTTCATTGGCCGATCAGCTTGAAGCCCGTTCGCGTGTGTACTTTGATCGAGTACTTGAGTTGACGGGCTCTCCCACCCTGACCGAATTTGGATCTGCGGCAACGGATATTGGAGGATCATTAGTTCTAATCGGCGCTGTTATGCCAACAGAAGCAATACGCTTGAATCCAGAGCGGCTCATTCGACGATGTCTGACTATCCGCGGAGTTCACAACTACGCTCTACAAGATCTGCAGTAGGCGGTTGCGTTTCTGCTTGAGAACGGAGACAGCTTCCCTTTTGCCGATCTCGTTGAAGCGAGTTTTCCACTCGATGAAATTCAAACTGCTGTTCAACATTCGTAAAACACAAGCCTATCCGACTTGCGATTCGCCCTTTAGTATAGGACCTCGACTTGTTTTCGCCCGCGTAGGTTTCATCATGACCATTTCAGCTCGAATCGTAAAATTGTTTCAGCAACGCGGTGACTCCGAGTATGGCGGTGAAGCGGTTACGCAGTTGGAGCATGCCTTGCAATGTGCGGCCTTGGCGGAGCAAGAGAATGTACCGGACTCGCTCGTCGTCGCCGCATTGCTTCACGATGTGGGGCATTTGCTGCACGAACTACCGGATGACGCTCCAGACAGCGGGGTCGACGATCATCACGAGAATTCTGGCTACCACTTTTTGAAGAGCCATTTTTCGCCAGCGGTAACTGAGCCCGTGAAGCTGCATGTGGCTGCCAAGCGATATCTGTGTGCGGTGGATGCAGATTATCGCAGCTCGCTGAGCCAGGCTTCGCAAGTCAGTCTTGAGCTGCAAGGCGGAGAGATGACCGAGGCAGAACGTGAAGAGTTTCGTGAGAACACGCACTACGAGGCGGCATTGCGACTTCGCAAGTGGGATGACACCGCGAAAGATCCTGAAGCTACAACACCCTCACTCGAGCATTTCGCGGCATGCATTGATCGAGTGCTCGCAGAGTCAATCGACCGCTAGAAGGAAGGATGGAACCTTGAAATGAATGCTTCGGAAACTTTTGACGTCGCAATTGTAGGCGGTGGAATTATCGGACTCGCCCATGCTTGGCGTGCCTCACAGCGGGGCTTGAAAGTGGCACTCTTCGAGCGAGATTCACAAGCTCAAGGTGCATCGGTGCGTAACTTCGGCATGATCTGGCCAGTTGGGCAGCCAGTAGGTGAACCTTACCAGACCGCGTTGTTGTCCGCCAAACTCTGGCAAGAGTTGGACAAGGAGTCCGTAGTGGAAGTGGCGCCCTGCGGTTCCCTGCACCTAGCGCATCACGAAGACGAGTTGGCCGTGCTCGACGAGTTTTGCAAACTTGGCTCGCACCAAGTCGAGATGTTGACGGCCGAGCAGGTGAAGCAAAAAACGGCTTTGGCGAATCCGGAAGGATTGTTGGGAGGAATGTGGAGTGCAACGGAGCTACGTGTCGATCCACGGACTGCCTCAGCTAGGATCGCCAACTGGCTCGAAGCAAAACCCTCAGTTTCATGCTTTTTTGATACAGCTATTGCGTACGCCGACAGCGGCCGCTTGGAGGCCACTGATGGACGCGTTTGGAATGCCAGGCAAATCGTCATTTGTAGCGGGAGTGATCTCCAGACTCTGTTTCCAGAAGTCATGGGCAGCCTAGATCTGCGGCTTTGCAAACTACAGATGTTGCGAGCAGTTTCCCAGCCAGACTATCAAGGCCTTGCGCCTCATATCGCCAGTGGTCTCACGCTTCGGCATTACAAATCATTCGAAGCCTGCCCTACCCTCACGTCGCTGAAGCAAAGAATTGCAGATGATTCTCCCAAGCTAGATCAGTACGGCATTCACGTGATGGCCAGCCAATTTCCAAGTGGCGAAGTGGTGCTGGGGGATTCGCACGAGTATGGCAACGAGATCTCGCCTTTCGACAAGTCGGAAATCGACGAGTTGATGTTGCGCGAACTTCGCAACGTGATTCAACTGTCCGATTGGACCATCATCGAGCGCTGGCATGGGATCTATGCCAAGCATCCGAGCGAGATTGTAGTGGATCAAGAAATCAAAGAAGGTATCCGAGCTTTCGTGGGGCCAGGTGGGGCCGGTATGACCCTATCCTTTGGGCTTGCCGAGAAATCATGGGCGGAGTGGACAGGGAATTGATATGACGGATAGATGCACCGAATTGCAAGCAATCCTTTTCGATTGGGCTGGGACGACAGTTGATTACGGTAGTCGTGCGCCTGCGCGTGTTTTTCAAGAGATTTTTGATCGGCGCGGAGTGCCCATCACCGAATCTCAGGCAAGAGAGCCCATGGGGATGGCAAAGCGAGAGCATATCGAAGCTATCGCAGCCATGGAGGAAGTCGATGCGGCTTGGAAGGAAAAGCATGGCACCAGCACGACAGAGGAAGATATTGATGGAATGTATGCCGACTTCCTGCCACTTCAGATGGAGACACTGGGGCAGCACTGCGACCTGATTCCAGGTGTCGTTGAGGCTGTAGAGGGGTGTCGAAGTCTAGGATTGAAGATTGCCTCGTCTACTGGATATACGCATGAATTGATGGACATTGTGGCGCCAGCTGCAGAGAAGCAAGGCTACCGTCCAGACTGTGTTCTCTGTTCTGGTGACACGCCGGTTGGCAGACCTGCCCCGTTTCTTCTACACGAAGCTGCAAAGCAATTCGGTATTTACCCGATGTGGCGATTCATCAAGGTCGACGACACGCCCGTCGGTGTCGAAGCAGGACGAAACGCGGGCTGTTGGAGTGTCGGCATCACGCGATCAGGGAATTGCGTCGGCAAGTCCCAGGAAGAATTGGAGACGATGTCGCAGGCCGAGGTCGATAGTCTTTGCAAGAATGCAGAAGATACGCTGCTTGCGGCTGGAGCTCATTACATTCTGGAATCAGCTGCAAATATTCTACCACTTGTGAAGGAGATTGAAGCCAAGTTGGCCGCTGGCGAACGTCCTCAATTCCTGTAATCGATCAGAGTCGCCGGTGACTCCGCGATCGTAGCGTTTCTCCGAAGTCCTGCAGTGATTTCTTCACCTCGCACTACTTTTGAAACTTGTCGTACCAGCTCTGCACTTTGATGCCGACGTGTTGATTCTCGGGAATGAATTGAGCAAGCCTTGCCTTCGTCGCAGCGTGCTCGTCTGAATCGGCCAAGTTGACCCATTCGTTGGAGTCGATTCGATGATCGTAGAGTTCCTCAGAGCCATCTTCGTAGCGAATGTAGCGCCAATGCTCAGTGCGAATCGAAGTATTGCCTTCCCCGTAGGATGAGATTGCAGGGGGGCGTTTAAGCAGGGGATTTGTCAATTGCCGTTTGATCGAGTAGCCGTCTAGCCAGTCGGGCTGTGGCAAACGCGCGAAGTGAACAAGTGAGGGGTAGACATCGATGAGACTCACCGGCTGAGTGCATTTGGAGCCAGCTTTGACATCGGGACCGCAAACAACAAAAGGGATATGAGTTGTTTGCTCCCAGATTGCGCCTTTGCACCAATGTTTCTTCTCGCCCAAGTGCCAGCCATGGTCGCTGACAAGCATGATGTAGGTCTCACGTCCGCGCGGATTTTGCTTTAGCTGTTCTACAAACCGTCCGATCTGTGAATCGACAAATGCGATTGAGGCTTGGTAGGCTCTTATCGTCTTGTCCCATTCCTCGTTGGCGACAATGTACTCGTGGTCGCTCAAGCCTTTGTGCAGAGGTTTGTGCGCGTGCGTACGTGCCAAGCGTCGAGCGAACTCAGGCATGTCGTCCCAGTCGTCGACTCCCTCTGGCTCGGCGGGTCGGCGAATCGAATCGAGTGGAAACTTCTCAAACCACGGCTTGGGAACTTGCAGCGGTCGGTGGGGGCGATAGAAACCGACGGACATGAACAGGGGTTTGTCCGTGACCTTCTGCCATTGATCGATGGCCCAACTCGCGACTTTGTAGTCACCCATTTCATGATCAGCAACGTTCAGTGCGTAGCCATCGTTTGGTGCTCGCATGGCATTGAAGTTGTCTTCTTCCTTGGGTGGCTTGGGGTCTCTCGGTTTCGGAAGCAATGCGTCACCGAACTTGCCAGGAGTGCCGTGAAATACCTTGCCGCCGCTCGCAACGCGGTAACCGTTTTGCATGAAGTATTGCTGCATGCTCGGCGTAGTGATCTTCGTTTCTTGTGGGTGCCTCGCATTGAAGTAAGTGCCGGTCTTATACGCGTAGACACCGTGGTTCAGACTCGTGCGCGAAGGACGGCATTGCGGCGAATTGCAGTATCCTTGTGAGAAGAGCATGCCCCGCGAAGCCAAGGCGTCGATGTTTGGTGACTTGGCATCAGGGTGACCGTCCAAGCAGCCAACCCAGTCGTTCAGGTCATCCACAATGATGAAGACGATGTCCGGACGTTTCTCATCGGCGTTCGCGCCGTAGATCAATGCGGTGAATGCGAGGACGAAGGAGAGGACTTTTTTGAGGGGATTCATGGTGAGCTTTGGTTTCTGAATTTACTCTCCCTCCGGAGAGTCGCACGGGAAACAGGCGGAGGGGGTCCCACTCGTCGCTGGGGCACCGCTCTTCCCGCTTGCGGGAGAGTGATGCTGATTTCTACTTCTTTTTTGTCGTCTTTTGCACTTCACCGATCTCTTTCATTGGAGGGCCGGCGCTTGCCACCAGCGTATCACACCGAGCACGCATTTGCTCTAGTGCCGAAGCATGCTTGGGTGACTTGGCCAAGTTCTCAAGCTGATTGGGATCTTGCTTCAAGTCGTGCAGGAATTCAAATGGCGGTTGGTCCTTACCTTCTGCAAAGTAGCGAGCGTACATCCAAACAGTCCCGCGTACGCCTTCCCACTGAGGAATGGATCGCGGTACTGCCAGGAATTCGCACAGAAAATCACTTCGCCAATTCTCAGGAGTTCTACCTCGTACCAAGGGCACAAGACTACGCCCAGTATGAGACTTGGGAACTGGCAATCCAGCAAATTGAATCATCGTCGAAGCCAGATCGCTGTTGAGCGCGTATTCAGAAAGTACCCGCCCCTGCCTGGCTTTAGGCAGTCGAGGATCGTAAACAATCAGTGGTACTCGAAGCGACTGATCGTAATGCGTCCACTTGCCAGCAAAGCCTCGATCACCGAGGTAGTATCCGTTGTCTGCGGTGTAGATGATGATGGTGTTGTCCACGAGTCCCTGTTGCTTCAGCTGCTCGACCATTCGGCCTGCTACGTGGTCGATACCGCTGATCATGCGAAAGTAAGCTCGCATGTTAGTCTGGTACTTCTCGGGTGTATCCCATCGCCAAAAGTATCGTCCGCGATTGATGGATAGCTTCAAAAAGTCTGGCTGCGAAGCGTAAATGGCCGGATCATTCAGCGGCGGCAGGGGCATGGTTTGATCCTCGTACATCCCATCGGTGACTTTAGGCCAAGGATAATGACCGATGCCTGGTCTCTTGTCGCGATCCTCTGCATGTGAGGCATTGAAGCTCAGCTGGAGACAGAATGGTTGATCTTTCGGCTGCTCTTTCAGGAACTCAATCCCCCAGTCTCCAAGGATTTGGGTTTCGTGTCGCTCAGTCCCATCTTCTTGTGTTTTGAAGTAAGGATTGCGCCCAAGTTTTCTTCGGAAATCAAACATGGTGGAGGCGGACTGCGCGGAGAGATTGACATGTTCCTTGCCGAGGTGGCCTGTTCGGTAGCCAGCTTTTTTTAGAACTGAGAAATAGGAGCTCGTGCAAAGTTCCGGATCTAAAGGTCCTGGCGTCACGCGATACAAATGCCGACGCTCGTAGCAGCCCGTGAACAAGCAAGAGCGACCAACCCAGCAAGTGGAGGTGGTGACAAAGGCGTTCTCGAATCGCACGCCCTGCCCTGCTAGCCGATCGATGTTGGGAGTTTTCACGATCGGATGTCCAGCACAGCCCAGCGTGTGATTACGCTGGTCGTCTGCGTAGAGCAGCAAAATGTTGGGGCGAGATTTGGCTTGCGGATTTGCGGCCGGCTTCCTTGCTCGAGGCTTGGTCTTTGCCGCTTTCGGCATTGCGGCAGCGAACTTGCCAGCCTGTCGGCCGTCTGGCACATACCAATCTTCGAGCAGTGCGTTGAGTTCTTCGACCGTGGCAGGATTCTCCAATGCTAGGTTCGATGTCTCGTTGGGATCTCGCTTCAACTCAAACAGCTTGGCCTCCGAGTCCTGCGGCGGATACTTCATCTTGCCAGGGGCGCCGTCATAAGTAAGCAGTAGCTTGTCGTGATCCCGAATCACCCAACGATAGAGCAGTGATTCTGATGGCTTCTGCACATCCGCGATGTCGTGCGCGAAGGTTTCTCCGAACAAGGTGTTACGCTGGAGGGGTTTTCCTGATTTCAACTCTTGCAGCAGATTGAGTCCCGGAAAGTCATGCGCGCCTTTGGCTCCAGCCGCAGCCAAAGCAGTTGGCACAAAGTCGATCGAGGAGCAAAGCTCGGGGCGATCCGCAGGTGCGATGACTCCTGGCCAACGGAACATGATCGGCGTTCGAATTCCAAACTCGTATGGACTGCGTTTGGATCTTGCCGCGTAGCTTCCGGTGTCGGATTGGATCCATCCATTGTCGGTCACGTATACAACCAGAGTGTTGTCCGCGACGCCGGAATCGTCCAAGTGCTTCAGGAGATCCCCACAAGTCTCGTCAAACCATTCGCACATGGCGTAGTACTTCGCCACGCGATCCGAAACGCCTGCCTTACCCTGATACTTCTTGAATAGACGCTCAGGTGGTGTGTGAGGCGTATGTGGCATGAAGGGCGCGTACCACACAAAAAACGGTTTCTCAGAGGCAACACTGCGATCGATAAAGTCTGTGACGGGCTCGAGTCCTTCACGGCCGATTTTCAAGCCCGCATCTCCGTGCCGACCGCCCTTGTTGGGAAAACCCTTCGTCATGCCTTCAGTGAATCCACCACGCTGATAGGAACCCTCCCACCATTTGCCACTTTGGTAACTAACGTATCCTTTCTCCGACAACCAATGCGGCAAGGCTCCGGTCTCGTCAATGTGGGATATCAGAACTTCGCGCGCGTCTTTGCCGGTTCTCGCAGCATGAGCTTTGTTGGCCGCAGTATTGGCTGGATCGTTGCCAGTCGTCTTATTCTGGTGGGAATAAAGTCCGGTGACCAAGGTCATCAATGCTGGCCGGCAGAGCGCTGTGGGCACGTAACCGCGACGGAACAACGCGCTCTCTGAAGCGAGTTTGTCCAGATTGGGCGTTTCAATATGGGGATGCCCCATAAAGCCGTAGTCGGAGTAGCCTTGATCATCCGAAAGAATCAGAAGGATGTTCGGCGGCTTCGGATTAGCGGCACGAGCGTTCGCACAGAGGCAGAACGCTAGTAACAGGCCAAGAAGGAATCTCATAGGTACTCAATTCATGCAGCGAAGTAGGACTGGCAGACAAGAAAAGTATTCTAATCGAGAAAACTAGTGGCATAGGCCACGTGTGAATGTAGTGCCGAAACTCTTGACGAGTTCCGCTACGAACAGGGCTAGGGTGTAATCGTATAGTGACCAATCGTAGGCGCGGTATTGCTTTCGACCCGGATCCTGGGGCTGTGCTACCGGACGCGTAACCTCGTCCGCTACTGCTGAAAATCTTGACGACTTCGGAACGTTGTTTCATGCCTCTAGGCCGCTGAGACGGCTGCCATGGCAACTAAGTGGTCATTTTCAACAGTGGAGCCAGAGACGCCAACCGCGCCGATAACGCATCCTTCTTCATCTGAGATGGGCAAGCCGCCGGGAAAGGTAATCAAGCCTTCGTTGGAATGCTCAATGTTGTACAAAGATGCGCCAGGCTGAGAGATTTGGCCGATTTCTCCTGTCGGCATATCGAACAGTCGAGCGGTCTTGGCCTTCTTGCACGCGATATCGATGCTGCCTAACCACGCTCCATCCATCCGCTCAAAAGCCTTGAGGTTGGCGCCACCGTCGACGATGGCGATATTCATTTTGACGCCTAGTTCTATTGACTTTTCGAGTGCTGCTTCCAAGATTCGCTTGGCGGTATCAGAACAAAGGGGACTTTTTTTCGACTCGGTCATTTCTAGCTTCCAGTGAGTGATTAGTGATGGTGAAATTATGCTGGAAGCTGCCCAATGAAGATTGCAGGAACCTTCCGTCTTTTTGTATATTCGCCGCATGGCGAAAAAACAAACAAAGCAGTTAGGGAAAGAAAAACTTTCCGCGGCGAATTTGGACTTCGAGTCCTGCGGGCCCGAGCAGTGGCAAGAGCGGTTCTTTCATAGTCTTGAGCGTCCGCTTCAGTTGCTGGATCTCTTCGACATACTGCCTGGTGTGTACGTGTACATCAAGGACTCGCAGAGTCGTTTCGTGAAAGCAAATCGTGTCGTGGCTGAGGTAGTTGGTGTGGACGATCCAGCAGAGTTGATTGGCAAGACTGACTTCGAGTACTTCCCGCCCGCTATCGCGACACAGTACGTGGCTGAGGATCGGCGCGTGATCGATTCTGGTGAAGGGCTTTCCAATCAAGTGTGGCTAGTCCCTGGCCACAGTGGAGTCCCTCGTGTCTGTCTTTGCAGCAAAATACCTTTGCTTGATCATGATGGCCGGGTAGCAGGAATCGCAGGCGTGAAGCGTCCGTACGAACTTTCAGATGACGGATCGTCAGGGCACAGCCGCTTGATGAGTGTTGTAGCCTTTGTCTCCGAGCACTTTGCGTCGGATATCGAAGTAACAGACATGGCCGAGCATGTTCTGCTATCCGTGAGTCAGCTTCAGCGTGAGTTTGCAAACCACTTTGGAATCACTCCTAATCGCTACCTGCGTGAGGTGCGTATTGGAGTCGCGAGGCACTTTCTTGAGACGACTGACTTACCGATGTCACATATTGCAAATCAATGCGGATTCTATGACCAGAGTCATTTTTCGCGCCAATTTAAGTCTTCCACAGGACTGACTCCCCTGAATTACCGCGTGAGGTTCCGCTCCTGAATCTCCTTCACCTCACTATCAACTCAATCCAACTCCAATAAGGAGCGAAATATGGCCGATGATGACTTAGTCGACTGCGAAGAGCATGGAAAAGGCTGCGTCACATATGTGTGTGGTCACCTTGCCCGTGGTGAGAATCATGAGTGGTATTCCTCGGAGCCGATCGACGATGACGCTTGGCCGAGTGCTTGGTGCGCGAAGTGCCACGAGCATTTTTCAGCGGAGGGCGAGTGGAATGAAGTATCTGAAACAGCAGCCGACATTGGCAATCAAGTCTTGATACTCTGCCACCACTGCTACGAAGAGCTTCGCGGCTGCTGCCACGTCCACTACATATAGCTAGGTGCTAGGGGCCGCAGGGTTTGGAAAAGTAGGCCGATTGTCCTCAACTGACCCGATCACAGGCTGCACGTGCAGTGATTGGCTGCGTAAATCATCCAGACAAGCCAGCGCCTATGGCTGGGCTTATAAACTGAGGCTCACCGGCTAATGCCGCGTGCTCGTATTGGGAAACAGCATCCTGGCTCGCCTTCATCCCACGATTTCATACAATAGAAACTTCGATACTCCCCACTTTGAAACGAGATCATGGCAAAAGTAGCAATCATCTGTGGACTTCTTCTCATTGGCTTAGGCGTGGTTGGCTATATGGGCCACGAGCCAGCTCAAGCAAGTGCCGATGGAGTGGCTGTAGCAGAGGGAACTGATTCAGCCGCGGAAAGTTCTTCGGAAGGCGATGCCGAAGATAAGCCAGCGAAGAAATCGGTGACCGCGTTGATTCCCGCATTCGTCGGAATTCTGTTGGCCTTCTTTGGAGCACTCGCTTTGAAAGAATCAATGCGAATGCACGCAATGCACGGCGCGGCGACCGTTGGCTTGCTGGGAGCGTTGGCAGGTGCAGGTCGCGGGGCAATGGGCCTGGGCAAGTTCTTCTCCGGTGACCCTAGTCTGAATCAGCGAAGTTTCTTGTTTGTATGGTTGATGGCGCTCATCTGCGGGGTATTTGTCTTTCTTTGCATCCAGTCGTTTATCGCGGCACGGAAGCAACGTGAGGCCGAGCAAGCTTCCTAAGCTTTGTTCCGCGGGTGAGAATTCGGGCGTTTAGAAAAGAGAAAGCTGCTCGGGCGGATTCGCCGGTGCAGCGAAGTGCTCGTCTAGGACTCCCATAATGCGGCCTGCGATGGCCATGCCGCTGAGAAAAGCGCCTTCGACCCTCGGACCGCCGCACCAGTCACCGCAAGCTCCAATCCGTTGCGTTTCATCGAAGAGGCAGCTGTCCGGGTGAGGATTCACCGGTTGAGCATACCTCCAGCGTTTCGTCGAGACATGAATCGGACGCAAATCACTTAAACCAGTCGCGGCTTCAAATTCCGCCATGAGTTGTTCGGATACCTCGGACTCTGGTTTTTCATAGTGCTCCATGCTCCAGTCAGCGTTGGCGTGAACCATCCAGGTTTCGTTTTGGCTTTCACATCCCGGCTTGCTGCTGTTCTTGGCAATCCACGCCAAAGGAGAGTCTTGTACGAAGGCTCCATCGAATTCCAGTTCGAGGCGGTCTTCAAAACCTAGCATCAGTCCCCAACAGGCGCGCATTTCTATTCGTGCAGCTTGCGTTTTCAAGTCCGGAGCGTCGGATAACAAGTCGCTTGCTTGATGCGAAGGAACTGCGAGCACCACAAAGTCGAACTGGCCTAGGTTGTTTCCATTCTCATCGGAAGCATTCCATTTCTCATCCTTTCGGCAGACACTCTCCACTCGTGTATCGAATTCCACTGGGAGGTCCGAAGCTAGGTGCTTGCCGAGGGAGCTCATTCCAGGCGAAGCAACATAGCGCTGAACTGCGGACTTTTCTGCCTCTACCTGACCTTGGCGGAGCGAGACGATTCTTCCTTCCCAAGTCTGAACGACCTGGTCCTCTTGCCACGACTGAACGTATCGCTGGAATCGCTTGTCGCGAGCGGTGAAATACTGGGCGCCGTGATCAAAGCTCCCCACGCCTTCGATGCGTCTGGTTGCCATGCGTCCGCCCAGTCCGCGGCTCTTTTCAAAAACCTGCACGCTCGCACCGTGATCGGCCAAAGTTCGAGCGCAGGCCAGACCAGAGAGTCCTGTTCCCACTACAGCGATCCTAGGAACTGGCTTCCAAAGTGCTCGGGACGTAATCTTTCTATAAGCCTCGGGATTCAAGCGTTTGGCATGTTCCTGCGTCGAGCGGCCACGAACGGAGCCAAAGATCGGCTGCTCTGGCGAGAACGGGCGATCAAACTGACCTAAGCACCAGAGGATTCCACCGAAGGAAGCTGGGTCACGGCCGTCAAGCGCGTAACGATGATTGAGATCGATAATTCTCTTGAGGGCTTGCTTCGAATCTTTCGTCCAAGCGAGAATGGCTTTACCCCAAGTCATTCGAACATTGTTGTGTAGTTCGCCGTGGATTAACAACGATCGTTGGGCGGAATCCCAGATGCAGTCACCTGTCTGACCGCGAGCCATCGTTTCCCAGGATAGCAGCTCTCTGTCGTCCACCTCGTGTGACTGAAGGGTTTCCCGAGCCCAGGCGGGAACTGCGGAAAGCCTGCCATGATCTCGCCGGTAGAAACAGAATGCGTAAGCGAGTTCACGCCAGATGAGCAGTTCGTCGAGGAACTTATTTGCTCCTTTACTCCCATGTTCTGTCGCCTCGCGGGCGATTCGCATCGGCGAGATCATTCCGTAGTGCAGGTAAGCCGACAGACGGCTGACTCCATCGATCAACGCATTGTTGCGACGTCGATCGTAGTTACTAAGGCCGTTTGTTTGAAACTCATTCCATCGTTTGTAGCCAGCCTTTGAGCCTCCGCGAGTATGTGCCACCGGACCGATCGAGTGATCGACGGAACACTGTTGCACCAAGTGCGCGATGGCCGTCTGCTGCAAGTCGACCTGTTCAAAGGGGAGTTGGATTGGTTTGTGTTGTTCAACATCTAGTACTGAGTCCAGCCCGCGACGCGTAACTCGCTTTGCGTAATACTTTTTCGTGGCATCGCGAAATGCAAAGGCGCGATCGTAGCTTTTCCTGACCAATTGCATGGACACTACGCAAGCACAGTCCACAGTAACGAGTCGGCAAGAAACTATCTTGGCAAGTTTCTCTGTCCAGGTGCGAAGTGGTTCGGTCGGCATGTCTTCGGTGACGACAACCGCTGCTCGATCCGCAAGCGTCTTAAGGTGTCTGCCACGATGCCCGTCTCTTTCGACGTGGAGGGCGTACTGAATTTCTCTTTCTGTAAAGGCCAGTTGAACATCCTTCGCCCCCTGTAACACGAAGCTATGATGGCGATCCGATGCAAAGGGATAGCGTTCGGTGAGGCCTTGGTAAACCAGCAGGGGCTTCTGCAGCTGATTGGCCAACTGGATTGCTGTATTCAACGCTGGGTTTTCATCCACGCGAATTGCGGTCCGCATCCAATACAGAACGAACTCGCCGCTTTGTAAGAACTCCTTCGCGTTTTCACTTCGCAAGCGTTCCAGCAACTCGGCAGGGAGACTCTCGAGAATGTCAGTTTCTTGCATCGTTAAGTTCGCTACTCAGTCTCTTGCTGTTCGGTTTTTCGCTACGACATCGCTTGCTGCAATATAAGACGCGGTCCCAGTTTGCCTTCCACTTCTTCCGCCAAGTAAATGGTCTGCCGCAGTTGAGGCAGTTCTTGGTTGGCTTTTGGTTCATCAGATCGCACCGGCCGAAGAAAAGATGACATCGAAACGTGATAGTTTAAGTCTCGGGCAAGGCGAGAAAGGTTGGCATTGGTGTCGTTCTATACTGTCCTACCAGTATTGATTCTTTATCGCGTCTAGGTTGCCCCTCAATGGCTCTTTTGGTTTTCCCGCATCAGCTGTACAAGCAGCATCCAGGATTGGCGTATGAGCCATCACAGATCGTACTGATCGAGGACTCGTTGTTTTTCGGAGACAATCGCTATCCGGCAAAGTTTCATAAGCAGAAGCTCTGGCTACACCGGGCGACTATGAAACGCTATGAGTCTGTCCTAACACCTGCGGGGTATAAAGTTCAGTATCTTGAGTATGCACCAGATTCGTCGCTTGCAGATCAGTTGCGGCAAGTGCTGAAGAAGAAGGAGTCGAAGCTTATAGCCGTAGATCCCACCGATTTCATCTTGGAGAAGAGATTGCGTGCGGCTAGCCACAACCTTGATCTGCATCTCGAATTGCTTCCGAATCCCGGCTTTCTCAACAGCTCCCGGGAAAATCAGTCGTATCGCGCAGGTAAGAAACGCTGGTTCATGGCTGACTTCTACAAGTGGCAGCGGCAGCGCCTCGATATTTTGGTCGAAGACGGTGAGCCCGTTGGCGGTCAGTGGAGTTTTGACTCTGAAAATCGAAAGAAGGTACCGAAGAAACTGTTGCCTGACTTACCAGAGAATCTGGCTCTTTCGCGTGATGAGTTTGATCATGAGGCGATTGAGTATGTTGAACAACGTTTTGCAGATCACCCTGGCAGTCTTGAACGGCTCTACTTTCCGAGTTCCCACCAGGCCGCGGAAGCATGGCTCAAGCACTTCCTAGCGCATAGATTCGAGATGTTTGGCGACTATGAAGATGCCATTCTGGAAGGAGAATCTTGGCTTTGGCATAGCGTTCTGACCCCGGCTCTAAACATTGGCCTGTTGACGCCTCAGCAAGTCGTCGACGCGACGCTAGATTTCGAAGAAAAACACGAAGTCCCGTTGAACTCGCTTGAAGGCTTCATTCGTCAAGTGATCGGATGGCGTGAGTTCATGCGAGCCACTTACGAAGATCTTGGCGTTCCAATGCGAACGACGAATCACTGGTCACATCACCGGCAGATGCCTGCGAGCTTCTACGATGGTTCCACGGGAATCGATCCCATTGACGATACGATTAAGCGAATTCTGGACACCGGCTACTGTCACCACATTGAACGCTTGATGGTGCTTGGCGGTTTCATGTTCCTGTGCGAGATAGATCCTGATGAAATTTATCGTTGGTTCATGGAGATGTTTGTCGATAGTTACGATTGGGTGATGGTGCCCAACGTTTTTGCGATGAGCCAACACGCCGATGGTGGAGCGATTACGACCAAGCCCTACTTCTCAGGCTCTTCGTACATCCGAAAAATGAGCCACTACAAGCAGGGCGAGTGGTGCAAAGTCTGGGATGGACTCTATTGGCGCTGGATATGGAATCATGTGGACGAGTTAGCCAAGAATCCACGCTGGGCCATGATGTGCAGCATGGCCAAGAAGATGGACGAATTGAAACGAGAGGATCATCTCAAGCAGGCAGACGCGTTTCTTGACAATATTCGTTAATAGCAAATCCATGCTCTAGCAGCAGGTGAGAGCGGTCGTAGCCTCAACTCCTGCAAACGCAATGCGGCTGCTATTCAGAAGAGCCTAGCCAAGACCTCAAACTCGCAACGTCGACATACCACCATCTGCGTGGATGACCTGACCTGTGATCCAAGTTGATTGATCGCCAAGTAAGAACTCGGCTATCGAGGCAATGTCGTCCACCGAGCCGATACGTTTCAGCGGATGTCGCTCTCCCATGGCGGCTTTCTTCTGATCGCTACTGAGTAGCTTTTCTGCGAGAGGTGTGTCAGTGATAGAAGGTGCGATACAGTTAACTCTCACAGCAGGCGCAAGTTCGGCCGCAAATGAGCGCGTCATACCTTCAATCGCACCTTTTGCCGCAGCGACCGAGCCATGCATCGGCAATCCTTGAATCACGGCAACAGTGCTGAACATAACCATCGAGGCGCTGCCCGATTTTTTCATCGCGGGCAGGCATGCTTGTAGGCACCTAACTGCACCAATAACGTTAAGCTGGTAATCAGCCAGCATTGTTTCCGGCTTGATGCTGCGGATCGAACCCAAGTTGATCGAGCCTGGGCAGAAGGCCAAGCCATGAATTTGCTCTGGTAACCATTCCGGTTCGACCTCGCCTTGTGTCGCATCGAACTCGAAGTGTTTTGCTCCAGTATGCGCGAGTTCCCCGACAGTTCTCGAGAGAACGGTGACGTGATTTTGTGACGCGTCTAGACGTTTGACGATTTCTAGTCCAATGCCGTAGCTTCCACCGACGACAACGTAGTTTCTATTACTCAAGGGAGAGTCTTCCTTGTTTGTATTCTGTCTTCTTGGATGATTTGGACTTTCGATTTCTGTCGTTCGATCCCTTGCGGCTGCCGTGCTTCTTCACCACATTCACAGCTTCTTCTCGAGCCGCCTTCTGGCCACGCACTTCGTAGACTCGCGCCTTGGCTTTCTTGTATGCAACTGCGTGTTCTACGATGGGTGAGGGGTAGTCTTTGTTGATGCGGCATCCGGAGTGAGATTGTTCGGCATGTGTCATCTTGTGAGGTTCGGCAAGATGCTTGTCAGGTACTCCGGCAAGCTCCGGCACGAAGCGCCGGATGAATTGGCCACTTGGATCTTGGTCTTTGACTTGTTTGATTGGCGAATAGATCCGAACGGTATTGATTCCAGTCGTTCCGGACTGCATTTGAAACTGTGAGAAGTGGATGCCAGGTTCGTAGTCCAAGAAATGCTGAGCGAGGAATACGGCCGTTGGCCGCCAGTGCAACCAAAGGTGATAGGATGCAAAGGACACCAACATGGCTCGCATTCGAAAGTTGATCCAGCTGTGCAGCAGCAGTGCTCGCATGCAAGCATCCACCATCGGA
This sequence comes from Aureliella sp., assembly GCA_963691875.1. Lineage (GTDB taxonomy): Bacteria > Planctomycetota > Planctomycetia > Pirellulales > Pirellulaceae > Aureliella. The sequence goes on along the minus strand of OY829846.1, from coordinate 3,910,885 downwards.
TAACCGGTTTGGCCATGGCACCAAGCATCGAATCGACTCTGTGAGAATTCATCCTCTCGTAAGCCGTCGTAGATGCGGCTCATATTCTGAAACTCGATCGCTGGCTCGTCCTCCAGCTTCTGCATGAAGTGGCAATGCCAGCTCAGCCTGGCATCGTAGGCTCGCAGGGATTTTGACCAGGCTCCGATCGGCTCGCCTGCAGCCTTACGCTCACTCAGCTCAGCCTGACGCTCGCGAAGTGCGTGGACGATACGTTTCATTGAAATGCATCCCCAAGCCAGATACGTACTCAAGCGACTGCAGGAACTGGCCGCGGTCACGGGGCTCGACATTTCCGTGCTGTAATTCTCACCACGATTGTGTAGGAACGAGGACAGTGTTCGTAAAGCGGCTTTCTCGCCTCCTATCTGGAGATCTGTCTTCGTGGTTTGCTCAAGGCCTAAGTCTTGGGCGGATTGAATTTTGCCGGTCTCGATAGACTGGGCTGGTTTGATTTCAGAAGGTGGTCGCGCGAGCGGCTGAGCCATGAAGATGTTGCGTTGCTTTGACCAACCATCGCGTGACTTCAAGCGACGGACGACTCCGTTCTGCGGGATTTCTTTCCAAGCAATCTTCTTTTGATCTGCCCAAGCGGCAACACGCAGGTCTCGATCGTAGCTGCCGCGATCTCCCGTTTCCTCGTGGCTCCAGATTGCTTCGATGTGGTGTTCCGCGTGGAGCTGCGCGAGCACTTCCGGCATGCTGCCCACGCGATAGGTCAAGCAATTACCTCGTTTTCGCAATGAAGCGTCTAGCTCGGAGAGACCTTGATTGAGGAATTCTAGATGCGAAGTATCGAATTCTGCGGACTGAAGAATCTCAGGTTCGTAAGCGTAAAGGCAGAGCACTTCACTTCCGCTTGCAGCAGCCTGAGCAAGCGGGGCGTGATCGTCGATTCGCAAGTCGCGTTTGAACCAGACTACGTGCATTCAACTAGTACCGCCAGAAGAACGAGAGACGAGCCGAAATCTCGCCTAATAATCGTAGGCTGATGGCAATGGGAGAGCACGACAAACAACCGCAGCGTTGCTAGCAGGCCACACCAGAAGATTTGCCTGTGGCGCTGACTTGTCGGTGTTATTGCGAACTGGCAGCTTGCACGATGATTACAAAGGTGCGACTTCCATTGCTAATGTCTATAACGATCAAATGATTCGATGGTCGCTAAACGAATCGCAGGAAATGCAAGCCACCGCAGTTTCTTACACTGGCGGGCCAGTGCCACGCTGAGGGGCAGCGACTCATTTCCCGTCTGTGTTTCGATCTGACTAGCCGATTGGTCCATCGGCGAGCGTTTCTGCAATCCAGCTATTAATCCGCTCAAGGACAGACGGATCGAGATCAAGTGTCATGGCTGCTGCGGTTTCTTGAATTTGTTTTGGGTGACGAGCGCCGCAGAGCGCGATGTCAACGCTCGGCTGCCGGATCGTCCAGGCAACGACTATTTGCGCAACAGTGCAACTGAGCTCGTTGGCGAGTTTACGTAAGTGATCCAAGAAGTCTTGGCTACGCTGCCAAGCCGTGCCTTGGTAGATCGGATAAGTTTTACGCTTGTCGTTGGGATCGAGCTGATGATCACGAGCCATATGCCCGGCCAAGATGCCCTTCATTAACACCCAATAGCACGCGTTTGCTATGTTTAGCTCGGAGCAGTTGCTGCGAAGTTGCTGTACGGTCGTTTGTTGCAGCATGTTGAACGGCGGCTGATTGACGACGACGGGACACACTGCATGGAACGCGCGAAGTTGTTCGGCCGAGACGTTGCTGACTCCAGCAAACCGAGCGACGCCTTCGTCGATTAGTTGCCGGATTGCAGCGGCGCTCTGTTCAATTGGCACTTCCGGATCTGGCATGTGCAGATACAGCACATCGACTTGTTCGATCTGCAATCGCTGCAAAGAAAGCTTGGCTTGTTTAATAAGCGAATCAGGCTTGCCATCCACGATGCGTTCACGATTCGGCCCGAAATATTGACCCACCTTGGTCGCCAAAACAACTTCGTCACGCCGAGTCTCGAGTACTTGAGCGATGAGTTTTTCTGACTCGCCGTCGTAGCCGTACGCAAACGCCGTGTCGAAAAAGTTGACGCCTGCGTCCAGGGCGGCATGCAACGTCGCAAGACTTTCTTGCTTTGTGACATTCAGCGTCGATACGCCAGCAATCGGCCAGCAGCCAAGCCCAATTGGACTGACTGCAAGGTCAGAGTTACCTAACGTGCGACGCGGAGAATCAGACAACATGGTAACCTCGCTTCTTCAGTTCACCTTGCAGTGTAGCTTTCGCCTCGGTCTCGCCATGAACGAGCCGGATGGCCTTTGGAGCTTCTTGCATGCCCTCAACGAAGCGCAGCAAGTCGGATTGATCAGCGTGGGCGGAATAGCCGCTTAGAGTATGTGTTTTGGCTCGAACGTCGTAGCGTTTGCCATCGAGCCGCACCCAATCGCTGTCTTGAATATAGCGGCCTGGCGTTCCCTCGGCCTGGTAGCCGACGAAGACGATATCTGTTGTGGGATTGCTGAGAAACTCTTTCAAGTAATTGACGACTCGGCCACCCGAGCACATTCCACTGGCAGCGATCACTACGGCAGGAAGTTCGGATTCCTTGATGTATTGAATTGTTTCTAGGTGGTCGGCGTGATTGCCGATCTCGACCAGGTTCTCAAACACTAACGGTTGGTCATCCCAGGTGAGAACTTGCTGAGCCTCGGCGTCCCAGTACTCTTGCATTGCGTTGTACAGTTCGGTGAAGCGCTGAGCGAGCGGCGAGTCGATGAGCACGTCTACGCCTTTCAGGATCGGACATTCGATCTTGTGTCCGAGTCCGTCAAAGATCGCGTTCATCTCGTACAGTAGCTCTTGCGTGCGTCCCACACTAAACGCAGGAATGATGGTGACGCCCTTGTCTTCCAAGGTTCGGCTAAGAATCTTTTCCAATTGCTCGACGCGTTGCTGGCGGCCGACGTGATTGCGATTGCCGTAGGTTGACTCAAGCACCAGCAAGTCGGCTCTCTCAGGGCTGATCGGATCTTTCAAAATCGGTTGATGGCGGCTTCCAAGATCCCCACTGAAAACCACACGCTCGGATTCGTACTCGATTTCTACCACAGAGGAGCCCAGGACATGGCCGGCTGGAGTGAGTCGTAGCTGAACACCATGTCCGACATCATGCCACTCGTAATATGGCATCGGGCGGATGAAACGACGCAGCTCTTGCATGAAGCGTTCGATGAGCCGTTTGTTCTTGGTTACACCGACTCTCAGCGCATCTTCCATCATCAGCGGCAGGAGCTTGGCCGTCGGCGGACTGCAGTAGATCGGCTCATTGAAGCCAGCTGCGATCAAATAAGGGATGCGTCCAATGTGATCTAGGTGCACGTGGGTGACGATCAGTGCGTGGATTCCGTCGAGCGAGAAGTCGATCTGGTCTTCGTCGCTGTTCCGAGCATCCTTACCTTGGAAGAGCCCGCAGTCAACAAGCAGCGAGTTGGCATCGTCGAGCATAAGCTGGTGGCAGGAACCGGTGACGCCGTGGAGAGCTCCGTGATGGACAACTTGCATGAACCGCCTTTGTCGCTGAGATTGCTATTCGTCTTCGTGCTGTCGTATGGCCGCTTCGTAAGCAGCCATAGCGGCTTCTGCCATGAAATGCATCGTTAGCTGGTCTGGACCAATTGGCAGTGCTGGATATCGCTCGATGACCGAGGCGATGGCTCGCTCGATCTCTCGTTCCAGCTCCTGAGCTGGAGGTCCCACAGTATCTTGCTTTCGCTTCTTCGGCATTTTTTACGCTTGCATCATTGCAATCAAGGCACGGCAGAAGTCTGGCAAGTCATCGGGCCGGCGGCTTGATACAGAATTGCGATCGACCACTACTGCGGCATCTTCGAAGATCGCTCCCGCGTTGATCAAGTCATCTTTGATTCCGGGCGAGCCCGTCACGCGAACTCCACTGTAGATACCAGCGGAGATCGGAATCCATCCACCATGACAGATCGCGGCCACTGGCTTTCCTGCTTCGAAGAACTCACGAACAATATCTAGCACGCGAGGGAGACGCCGCAGTTTGTCGGGCATGAATCCGCCAGGGACCACCAACGCTTCAAACTGGCTACAATCGGTATCATCAATCGCGATATCGGCTACACAAGGGTATCCGTTCTTGCCAGCATATTTCCGACCCGCTTCTTCTCCAGCCAGAACGAACTCGGCGCCCGCTTCAATGAGCCGAAGCTTCGGATACCAGAGCTCCAAGTCTTCGTAGATGTCGCCGGTGAAGCACAGGACGCGTTTGCCAGCGAGGGGCAATTCAGACGCATTGGAGTCGCTCATTTAAGGGATTCCAGTCGGCGGGATTCGGCCATCGCATCTTCGGCCATCTGAATGTACTGTTGCTCTTGAGTGCCAGCCCAAGCACGTTGGAAAGTGACACTGAGAGCCGTGAAATTGAAAGGCTCTGTAGGCTCGATTTCACAGGCTTTCTTGCCGTGTGCGATCGCCGAGTCAAACTTGCCGGTGAGCGTGTAGATGCGGCCGAGAGTCAAGTGCGTCAGGATATGTTGCTCATCCTCTTGCAGAATTTCTTGCAGCAGGGCGATGGCTTCGTCGTACTTGCCTTCGTCCTTGAGTTTTTCTGCTTCGTTGTATTTTGTAGTTAGATCACTCATTATTCTGTTCGTTATGGAGTTTGAGGCGTCTGTAAAAGTTTGTTTCGCAGGTCCGACCACTGGATTATCGCAAACCAAAGCATGAGCGTGGCCCACAGGCCGTCTCCACACTGACGCTTTGGGTCGCGACGGAACCGGCAGCTTACGCTAAAGCCTCAGGGCTTGCAGCATCGATCGGTTGCCCTGCATGATACGAACGGTGGTGAGGACTGACTACCTCTGTCACGTGCACAACCCTAGTTGGAAAGACTACCTTGGGACCAGCTTGTACCCTGTCAGTCGAATTAAGAGCGCGAAAAGGCTGATCGCGATGCCGTAGCCAATCAGTGTGGATAGATACATTGCTGCATGCTCTACGCTGATTTGGAATCGCCCATAAAAACTCAATAGAAATATGTTCAGCGGTAGAGCAGAGACAGCGACCGCCAGCACCACAGCTCCATGCCAATTGCGGCTCGTAGCAAGAAGCAAAATGGTTGTGCCTGTAGTACAAAGGCAGTAGTACAGGGCCGACTGGCCAAAGAACAGGGCAAAAAAGAGGGCCGTATAAGGCATCCCTTGATCGTCTTGTTCTGGCATGACTGCCCTAAAGATCGCCAGCACGATGCCAACAACGGTTGTGATGCCAATCAGGTAACCAAGGGATATTGGCCCAGAAGCGGTGTCGTTTCGATCCAACTCACGTTTTTCTACGAGCCGTAGACCTACGAATCTAAAGATCAAGGCAAAGATGGGTGAAGTTAGCAGCACTGCTCCAAAGCCGACTGCAGCCAAAACGAGGGCTAACATATACGGCATTTTGCTCAGCCTGTTGTGCAACCAATCAGGAACCTGAAGACCGAGTGTGTAAGTGGCCACAACCAGGAATGTAAAGAACATCGTGCCTGCAAAACGGATCTTGAATGCCTGCGTGCCTATTGCTGTCCAGACAGCAAGAACACCCACTTGTGCGATAAGGAAGCCGCTCGCAAACAACCCTAAATATTCTTGGTTTCTCCTCCAAAAGTAGGCGGGGAGGAATATATTGCCCAGGATGCACAGTAGCGTTGCAGTGAAAAGGACAGCAGCCCGAATGGCTGGGAGATTCGGGTTGTCTTCGATTGCGCAATCGAAACGGTTTATGAAGCTTGGTGTTTTTTCTGCTTGCCCTGCATTTACAACCGGGGGAAGTACGTCGATGGTTAGCTTAGATGTCTCATAGCTCGAATCTTGTTGATTGTGATCTTGCATCTAATTGGTTTCAGATTTCAGAAGATAGCGCTGCTTCTAAAAAATGTAGGGGATTCTAGACGATGCTTTGGGCTGTGTCGAAGATGTTCAGGTCTAGCGGGTTTAAACGGTGATTCTCGGTGGTGAATTGGATCGACTTGCTCCCGCTTTGGAATGGATAAGGAAACGCAGGGCGTGGGTTGACGTTTTGCGTTCACGAGCGAATCTCTGATTGCCCCCGAAGTTCTTCCACTGCCTTGGTTGAGCGGAGATGCAAACAAAAAACGCGTTGCAAATGCAACGCGCTCTTATTGGTGGCTCATTGGAGTGTTCGGCTTAGAACACGTCCAGGATGAAGTGGTGACCCCAGTGGAATGGTCGGCTTCTGGGGTAGTAGTTGTGCCACTTGCGGTTGTAAACAGGGATCTGCATTTCCGGTGGATAGCGGTAGTACATGCTATCGCTGCTGCGGAAGTACTCGTTACCCTTGAAGTTCTGAGGGTAGTAGACATATGGATAGTGGTTGAATCGAGAGTGGTCTCGGTTGCTTGCCGCTCCACCCCAGACTCGTCCAAAAGCCATCGCTTGTGGTGCACCCGAAACCTGCGCTGGAGCCGCTTGGGCTTGTGCCGAGTAGTGGGAAGAATAAGTAGCCATCTTTACGTTAGGCTTGGCGGATACTGCCTTTGTCGTGGCTTCTTGAGCCATTGCAGCGTTTCCAACAACACAGGCCGCAGCGAGTGCGATGGATGTAGTCAATCTGCGAACCATTTTCTGGAACCCCCTGAGTCTTCATTTGGGCCACGGATCGGAGCAGCTGGATCAAGCTAGAAAGTCCGCCTCCGGGCATCTCTCGCCTTTCCCATCGGCAATCGCTAAAGCCCTAGTTGAAGGAATATCCAGCACATTCCGCATCGCGTGCACTCGCCGAAAGCTGCGCAAACTTTGCGGCCACAGTCGTCGTTCTCAGGCTCTTTGAGATCAGGAAATTCAATGGAATTGCCAGCAAAAGCCATGGACATGAAGTCAGTCGTATCCACCAACGCGTGATCGGCCTGCCTTCACCTGCGGGGCATTGGCTTCGGTTCTCACCGTCCCTGATTTTGATTTCAGGAAAATTTTTGAGCTCGTAAGAACGGGCAATTCGCGGTCAACTAGGCACCGCGTTCTGATCACTTTCTGCGCTTTCGATACTCTCCGGGAGCTTCGCCGACTTCGCGGCGAAAGACGGCGCTAAGACGCTCCTTGTGCCGATAGCCGGCCAGCGGGGCAATCTGCTCGAGTGTCATTTCGGGTTCGAGTAGCAGCTGCTTCACTTTGGCAACTTGCGTTGCTGTAACTTCGTGCGGAGTGCGATTGAGCTCGGTGCGAAAGCGGCGTTCCAACTGTCGCCGCGGAAGCGAAGTAAAATCAGCGACGTCATGCACGTCAATTCCATCGCAAGCATGCTCGCGAATAAAGCGACAAACTCGCGCGACTTCGCGGTCTTCCACGGCAATGACTTGCGTTGAAAGACGTTGTACAACTTCTTCCGGTGAGATGTATTGGACTGCTTGCGGTGCGGAGCTCCCATGCATCACAGCGTCAAGCACTTCAGCCGCGCGATAGCCGACCTGTTCCGAGTTAGGCTGTACGCTGGACAGCGGTGGATTGCTCAGGGGGCAGATCGTGTCGTCGTCTTCGACTCCAATCACACCGATATCGTCCGGAACGGACAGATTTAGTGTCTGAAATAATTTGCGAACTTGTTGTTCACGAATGTCATTGCAGACGAACAAACCGGTCGGAGGTTCCAGAGAAGCCAGCCAAGCTGACTTCTTCGAGTCCTCGGGATCAGTCTGTTCGATTCTCGTCACGGGTGCGCCGCGCGCGACTCAGGTGTCTCGTACACCGATAGCGAGCAGCTCGCTTCGCGTACGAGTTCTCGAAAACAGCCAAGCCGAGCTTCCGAATAGTGAGCAAACTGATAGCCGCAGAAAGCAAATCTGCGAAATCCTCGCTCCCCAAGATGCTTGAACGCAGGTTCGGTGACTTTACGATCATCTGTCTCGACTTGCGGAATCCCTGGAAAATCTCCACGGCATTGGACGTCTACGCAAGGCACATCTAGGTCTCTGAGCGAGTCCACGGTCAGCGGGTGGACCCGTGCGATCACTTCATCGATGGCGGACTCGCGGATCCATTCCGACAATACTGTGTCGATCGTCATTTCTTGGTGAAGCAGCGACCATTTGCTACGGGTACCTGCAGAGTGTTCGATTCCACGTAAAACTCCTCGCCCGTAAGATCGCGAGGTCTCCACTAAGAGGGCTACTTTTCGTGTGGTCTTTACACGAGGTGCGGTAGCGCGAGCAGGCATACTACTCCTGTCGGGCCGACGCGTGGCGACAGAATCATCTTCCTCGCTCACGCTTTGGGTTGTGGGTGATTTCGTTCGATTCGATTGAACTCCAGCGGCATACGCGAGCTTGCCTTGTCATCCCTGTGTCGCAGATCGTTATCCTCGTGTCACATATTCTTCTCGACAATCGAGTAGAGTAAAAGATAATGTAATGATTGGAAGTTAGTCTTTCCATTTTCCGAATGTCGCATTTCGTTCAAGAATTGATTGGATGATAAGTTCTCGATCGCTTACGCAGTTCGTTCTGATTCCGCTCTTCGTGGCCCTATTGTTGGTGGATGGTCAGGCGGACGAGCAAGAATTCACACCAGAGCAGCTTGAGTTTTTCGAGAAGCAGGTGCGTCCGTTGCTGTCGAAGCATTGCTACGAATGCCACAGCGCGAAGGCGAAACGTCTCGAGGCTGACTTGCTGCTCGATCGCAGATCTGGCCATATCGACAGCGGAATGGTCGAGCCGGGCAGTGTCGAAGACAGCTTTCTGATAGAGACGGTCCAAGATGGCGAAATGCCACCGAAGGGCAGACTGCCTGAGAAGGATATGCAGACACTGGTGCGATGGGTTGAAATGGGCGCTCCTTGGCCCAACGAAGTACCTCCGTCAGCTGAGGCAGTAACGAGCAACTTCGACTTAGAAGAGCGCCAATCCAAGTTCTGGGTCTGGCAACCAGTTGTCGACCCCGCTGCTCCGAAAGTTCAGAACACCGAATGGCCTCGTGGCGAAATTGACCAACACATCTTGGCTGGCTTGGAAGCCGCTGAGCTCAAGCCATCACGCGACGCGGATCGTGAAGCCATACTTCGTAGGTTGTATTTTGATTTGATCGGTCTGCCGCCAACGCCGGAAGAAATCGGTTCGTTTCTAGCCGACTCGAGTCCGGAAACTTTGGAGAAAGTCGTCGATCATTTACTCGACTCGCCGCACTTTGGCGAACGTTGGGGCAGGCACTGGTTGGACTTGGTGCGCTACGCAGAGTCACGCGGCCACGAGTTTGATAACGACACTCCGAATGCGTTCCAGTATCGCGACTATGTGATTCGAGCGCTGAATGCAGATGTGCCCTACGATCAGTTCGTGCGCGAGCACATCGCCGGCGACTTGATAACCGAGCCTCGCTTGCATCCGACCAAGGGTTTCAACGAATCTGTTTTGGGAACAGGCTTTTGGTTCCTTGGTGAATGGGTCCACTCCCCCGTCGATATTCGCAAGGATGAATCGGATCGCTTCGACAACATGATCGACGTTATGTCGAAAACATTTCTCGGTGTTACAGTTGCTTGTGCTCGCTGCCATGATCACAAGTTTGACGCGATTTCTACCGCGGACTATTACTCCTTGTCGGGGTTTCTGCAGAGTAGCGATTATCGCCAGGTTCGCTTTGAGTCGATGGCGCAGAATCGCAGAGTTGCGGAAGAGTTGGCACGAGTGGATGCCAAATATCAAACGCAGATTCGAGACTTGCTAGCCAGTCAAGGAATCCGACTACCTTCACAAACAAGTCATTTAGTCGATGATTCGATAGTCGTGGACTATTCCAACCTGCCTGAGCAACATTTCATGCAGGATGGCGTAATCTTTGGTGCATCGCCGAGATCTTCTGGCCTCGCTTATCTTTCATCTACTGGCGAGGTCGAAGTGGCTCGAGCTGGCGTTGCCGTCAATGACGCGATTTGGTCCGGTTTCGAGTCTATCACTGAAGGTTCGGTGAGAAACTCGAGCGCTGTTGCTAAGCTGCCAAAAAGCGGACGTACTCTGCGATCGCCGACCTTCGAACTGAAGGATGGCAAGGTAAGTTGCTTGGTTGATGGTACTGGCCACATCGTTGCTTGCGTCGATTCACACCGCTTGGTCGCGGGACCGCTGCATGGTCAAACGGTAGTCGGGGTGAAGGAAGGCCAGCGCTGGGTAAACCTCAATTTGACTCGCTACGTTGGGCATCGATTGCACTTGGAGTTCGTTCCTGCCAAGGACAGGCAGCTCTCGGTTCGAATGGTGACGCAAGGACTTGATGGGCAAGGGCTCGCCGAGATCGACAAACGCTTGAAGTCTGAAGATCGGCAATACGAAGAATACGCTGAAGTCGCTGAAACAATGCTGAACAGCGGAAGTAATGTCGAGATCGAAGAAACCGTCTTTGCGGACTTCGAATCGGGTACTTACAACGGCTGGACCACAAAGGGTGATGCTTTTGGTGAAATTCCGCAAACCTTGAAAACGATTGCGTCGTATCAAGGTCGAATTAATGGCGTTGGCAAGTACTTCGTCAACTCGCACAACATCCGCCCAGGTGGCGATGTACGAAAAGGTGATAGTCTCACTGGCACGTTGACTTCTTCAGCGTTCACAATCGATTTCGATCGCATCCAATTCATGGTGGGCGGAGGCAACCATCAAGGCAAGACTTGTGTCAACCTCTCGATCGATGGCAACGCAGTACTCTCCGCCACTGGCAAGGCGAATAATCAAATGTCTTTGAACATTTGGGACGTTCGTCAGTTTTCGGGAAAGAAAGCGAAGATCCAAGTCGTCGACAATCACAAGTCAGGCTGGGGCAATATCGGGCTGGATCACATCGTGTTCCAGAAGGTAGTGGTTACGGATAAGGAGCACGAAGCCGAGGGAAATTCCTCGGTGACGCATCGGGTTGAAATGGAAGCAGCGCGGCGACTGGTTCGCGTGTGGCAGAAAGAACGAGAGCAGCTAGCGGGGCAGATCGTCCGCAAGTCGCATGTCGCCTTGGCAATGTTGGATGGAACCGGTGAAGACGACCGAATCTTAGACCGGGGCAATTCATCCAAGCCAACCGATATTGAGCCTCGGCATTTTTTGACAGCGATAGCCGGTGATGAACCTATGTCTATTCGCCAAGGGAGCGGGCGACTGGAGCTGGCCGAGCACATCAATGATCCGGCCAACCCTTTGACTTCGCGCGTGATCGTCAACCGAATCTGGCATCACCTGATGGGCCGTGGGATCGTTCCAACAGTCGATGATTTCGGTTTCTTGGGGCAAAGGCCTTCGCATCCCGAGTTGCTTGATCACTTGGCGACACATTTCCTCAAAGATGGTCGTAGCATCAAGCGCATGATTAAGTACATCGTTCTTTCGCGAACTTATCAGATGTCGAGCTTCGCAGATGCGGACGCGATGCAGAAAGATCCGACCAACAAACTGTGGCACTACCAGCCTCCGCGTCGACTGCAGGGTGAAGCCATTCGTGACGCTCTACTCGCGCTTTCTGGTGATTTGGATCCAACAGCCTTTGGTCCTCCAGTGCCAATTCACTTAACGCCCTTTATGGACGGACGTGGGCGTCCTGGGAAAAGCGGTCCTTTGGATGGCGAGGGACGTCGCTCGATTTATATATCCGTACGCCGCAACTTCCTCTCGCCCTTTATGTTGACCTTTGATACTCCAGTTCCGTTTAGTTCGATGGGTCGGCGGAATGTATCCAACGTGCCGGCCCAGGCTTTGATTCTGCTGAACGATCCGCTTGTCTCAGAGCTGTCGGCCAAGTGGGGTAAGAGAGCGTTGGAGGGTATACCTAGTTCTGATGTAGACGTGACGAAGCGTCGGATTGAGTGGCTGTACCTCTCCGGCCTAGCGCGAAGTCCGACGGAGCGAGAAGCGGCAGTGGCAACCGCATTTCTCGAAGGGCAGGTTGCATCGCAAAGGGTCTCAATAGACGATCCACAAGTCTGGGCAAGTTTGGCTCACGCTCTCGTGAATACCAAGGAGTTTATCTTTCTCCGATGATTAAGAACAATTTTCCTTGTCAGCGATATCAGTCGCAACCAACTAGTCGCCGCGAGATGCTCGCCACTTGCGCTGGCGGGTTTGGGGCCGTTGCTCTCGCTGGACTGATATCCGACCCAACCTTCGCGAGCGACGTTGACGGCTTGGCAGACCTTGGCTTTGCTGGCCATGGGCCACATCACAAGGTTCGTGCTAAAAACGTGATCTTCCTCTACATGGATGGCGGGCCTTCGCAAGTTGACACCTTCGATCCCAAGCCGACGCTGGACAAGCTCAACGGTAAGGATCCTGGCAAGCTCTTCGATGTGGAGCCAACTCAGTTCAACAACAACGGATCTTTGCTGGCGAGTCCGTGGAAATTCAAGCAGCACGGTGAGTCAGGTATTCCGGTCAGCGAACTGTTTCCGCACGTTGCTGAGTGCGTGGATGAATTGGCGGTTGTTCGCTCGATGACTTCCCAGTTTCCAGAGCACACTTTCGCGAATTACTTTTTGCACACAGGGAGCGGGCTTCAGGGCCGCCCTAGCATGGGCGCATGGGTAAACTACGGCCTTGGCAGTGAGTGCCAGAACCTACCAGGCTTCGTCGTCTTAAACGGTGGTTTGATTCCGCCAGGTGGACTCGATTGCTTCGGCAGCGGGTTCTTGCCTGCCAGCTACCAAGGTTCTGTTTTCAAGCCATCAGGGACTGGTGTTGCCAATGTTTCTCGAAGAGAGCAAACCGCCGAGCAACAGGAGGAAAAGCTGAAGCTTATCAATCAGCTAGATGCTCTCGGTAAGAAGCAATTTGGCAAGCATGACAGCCTGGAGTCGGCGATTCGCAATTATGAATTGGCGCACTCGATGCAAATGGCAGTTCCAGAAGTGATGTCGCTGGCGGATGAGCCAGCACACATTCAGAAAATGTATGGCATGGACTCAGATTACGGTCCAACGAAGACTTATGCGGCTCAGTGCCTGCTCGCTCGTCGTATGCTGGAGCAAGGCGTACGGTTCATCGAGTTGACTTGTCCGAAAGTCGGTGGTGATCGTTGGGATCAACATAATAATCTCAAGGATGGCCATGAGAACAATGCACGAGCCGTGGATCAACCGATTGGCGCTTTGCTGAAGGATCTTAGGCAGCGCGGGCTGCTAGATGAGACACTGGTTGTCTGGGCAGGTGAGTTCGGTCGCACTCCTTTTGCACAAGGGAAAAATGGTAGAGATCACAATCCTTTCGGATTCACTGTTTGGCTTGCGGGCGGAGGTGTGAAGCCTGGGATGATCTACGGGGCTACGGATGAATTTGGGTACAAGGCGATTGAGAATCGCGCGGAGATGCACGATTTGCACGCCACGATGCTGCATCTAATGGGTGTTGACCATGAACGTTCGACATTCCGGTTTAGCGGTCGCGACATGCGACTAACGGATGTGCACGGACACGTGATTCACGACATTATAGGGTGATGCTCTTCAGCCGCGCGGAGTTTGCCCCGGTCCCACAACGAATTGACTTGTGTGCAACACGATCGCAGTTCCGATCTTAGCTCTTCCATTAGACGATCATTGAAGATTTGACTGAATCTGGAACTCACCATCAGAATACCTAGAACCGGGGCTAACGCCCTGCGGCTGAACGAGCTACTTTAGAAACCAACATGGAAACAAGAAGACTAGGTCGAACAGACCTCGATGTAAGCGTCTTATCGATCGGTGGTCTCTACACTTCGTCGCTGGCGGGTGGAGTTGCAGAAACACAGCGAATCATGCGGAAGGCGATTGACTTGGGTGTCAATGCGATTGACACCGCTCCTGCGTATGCCGACAGTGAGAAGACAGTTGGTGAAGCGATGGCTGGTATCCACGCTCCCCTAGTCATGACAACCAAGCTCGGTGGTCGCCCTCAGCCCTTCAATCCGCTAGATATAAATGGCTTGCGGCAGTCGGTAGATGAAAGCTTGCGATTGCTCGGTCGTGATCACATCGACATCCTGTAGGTGCACGAGCCTGATCGCCCGCAGCAATACTCTTGGTGGACCAGTTACGATCCACTCGAAGGACCGGCGCTGGACTTAATCGACGAGCTTAAGTCAGCAGGAAAGATACGCTTTTGTGGTTTGGCCGGCACAACGGTGACAGAGATGACTTCGTTGATCCAGAGCGATCGATTCGACGTCGTGCTCACGGCTTTCAACTACAACGTATTGTTCCGGGAAGCCGCCGATACTGTGATTCCAGCAGCGGTCGAAAAAGACATGGGAGTCGTGTTGGGTTCTGCCTTCGGGCAAGGATTCTTGACGCGTCGCGCTGACGAGGAAGTCCGAGCAAAACCACTCTGGCTTTCTGAAGCTCGCCAGCAGCAGCTGCTCGCTTACTATGACCTCATCGATCAGTCCGGAATGAGTGCGTCGGAGATGTGTTTGCGATTCGTGCTATCGAATGCTGCCGTTTCGACGATTCCAATTGGCTGCAAGACGGCTGAACATCTGGAGGCAAGCGTTGCAGCGGCTGCCAAAGGTGCTTTACCTCTGGACATTCTGAAGCGCCTTGACGAAGTTGCAGCAATGGTCACACATCGCCCATGGGAAGAACCGATGATCCTGCCCTTCGGTAGGAACTATGTCGGCCCTGGAATTGCCAACATGGGTGCGGCCGTTCAAGTCGGAAAACTGAAACTCGAAGAAGTATAGGATTTGCAACGCTCACGCGGCCCGATTTACATCTGAAGACGAACACACTCTTTCTAACAACATGATTTCTGTCGGGCAGGCAGAATTGCAGCTTCCCTTCATCGCTTTACGCGCGCAGGAGCCTGAACGTCATATTCCAAGTTGGCATCAAGTCAGTTGGTGCTGTCGATTTGCGACACTCACGTAGATATCTCTCTTGGCCGAGCGTGGATCGCTCTCGCTCGCGAAGGATTCAATTAGAATTTGATCCCAAGTTGAAGGGGAAACTTACTGCTGTGATTTCAGGTTTGCCTCAGGCAATTCCGCCAATGGATGCCAGGTTGGAAGGTAATGTATTAAGTTACACGACCGGGAACGTAGTGACGGATACGTTTCGATTTACGATTGGCGAGTAAAAATAGACGACTTACTCCCCCTCTGCCGCGGCTGGTTCCTGAGGGAGGCGTGAGTACATTCGTCTCGTGTGATAACAGGAGAGGCCAAAGCCTGACTCCAACATGGGTAGGGGAATAGAAATGAATTTGTTGAAATACTCGTTGAGTTGCGTGTGCGCGTCATTCTTGATTGTGCTGTCTTCTAGCGCTGCGGCAGACGAGAACATCCTGCGTAGTTTTAAGCGGCAGCAGCTAAGCGATGTTTACTTCTCTGAAGGTGCCAACGCGGCGGACGTCAACGGTGATGGTATTGCCGATGTCGTCTATGGTCCCTACTGGTTCGCTGGACCTGACTACAAAACGAAACACGAAATCTACAAGCCTGTTCCTCAGAATCGAGAAGGCTACGCGGACAATTTCTTCAACTGGCTCAACGACTTTAACGGCGACGGATTCCATGATGTTTTCGTGGTCGGCTTTCCAGGGACACCTGCCTACGTCTATGAGAATCCTGGCAACGGAGGCTGGGGTAAGCACTGGCCAAAGCATCAAGTCTTTGACTGGGTTTCCAATGAATCACCGCAACTACTCAATATCGTTGGAGATGAGAGACCTGAATTGTTGTGTACACGCGACGGTTTCTTTGGTTTCGCGACCATCGATTGGGATCAGCCATTTGAGGCTTGGGAATTCCATGCAGTCTCGGAGCAAATCGCATCAAAGAAGTTTGGACATGGTCTCGGCGTGGGTGACGTCAACGGAGATGGGCGGCTCGATATTCTGCACGCCAAAGGTTGGTTTGAGCAGCCACTCACGCACCAATTGACTTCGCGTTGGATGCCGCATGCTGTTTCTTTCAGTGAGGGCTATGGCGGCGCGGAGATGTACGCCTACGACGTGGACGGTGACGGCGACAACGACATCATCACCAGTCATCGTGCCCACGATTTTGGCCTTGGCTGGTACGAACAGATTTCAGGTGAAGATAAGAACGAACCTGCCTTCAAGCATCATTTGATCATGGGTTCTCACCCTTCAGAGAATAAGTACGGTGTGGTATTCAGCGAACCGCATTCAGTGGCTTTGGCAGACATGGATGGCGATGGATTGAAAGACATTATTACGGGCAAGACCTTTTACTCACACCACCGCCAGAGCCCTGGCTGGGATGCGGGAGCCGTCGTTTACTGGTTCAAATTAGTGCGCGGCGAGGATAGTGTCGATTGGATTCCTTATCGAGCCGACGGCGAAGCGGGAATCGGAAGGCAGATTTCGATCGTCGATGTGAACAAGGACAAGCGCCCTGATATTGTGGTTGGCGGAATGGTCGGTGCCCACGTCCTGATTCAGCAAAAGCTGACCGTTACGGCGGAAGTGTTCGCGGCGGCTCAGCCAAAAATCTATGACGGGCCGAAACTGCCTAAAGTTGAAAATGCCAAGTCGATTAAGGGACCGAA
This sequence comes from Aureliella sp., assembly GCA_963691875.1. Classification (GTDB taxonomy): domain Bacteria; phylum Planctomycetota; class Planctomycetia; order Pirellulales; family Pirellulaceae; genus Aureliella. The sequence continues at coordinate 3,894,313 of OY829846.1, read as the reverse complement.
GTCCAAGATCAATCCAAAAACCAGGCACGTGGTGGGGTCGATCGAAGGCGAAACACTCAAAGGCAAGGTGACAGGCGGCGTCTTCAAGCCGCAGGGCATGGCGAACTTCAAAGCTGACAGCTGGAGCAACGCTTCTCAAATGTGGTGGACCGGCGCCAAGCCCGGCGATACGCTGACTCTTGAACTGCCTCAGTTCACTGGCACAGTTGATCTCGAGGTGGTTCTGACATGCGCTCGAGACTACGGCATTGTTCAACTGGCGCTCGACGACAAGCTGCTGGGAACGCCAATTGATCTCTATCATCCAGATGTTATCACGACCGGAGTGATCTCCTTTCCGAAAGTCGCGGTCGACGGAAAACGCCATCAACTAAAGGTACAGCTTGCTGGAGCGAATCCAAAGGCAGACAAGTCGTACATGTTCGCCTTGGACTATCTGCGGATCAACAAACCTGATGGAAGTTTTGTACAAGGCCAAGCAGTTGCAGCAAAACCGTTAGCAAAAAAACCTGTGGGCTTTAAACCGAAGTCCGTAGCTGGCAAAGAGTTGAATCTAGACTTTGAGACAGGCACCTTAGCTGACTGGACGGCAACCGGTGACGCCTGGGAAGGCCAGCCTATCGAAGGCGATACGGTCTTTCCGCGTCGCAACGAAATGCGCAGCAACCACCAAGGAAAGTTCTGGATTGGTGGTTACGAGAAGCATGGAGACGCGCGTACTGGTACGCTGACTTCGGAGCCCTTTGTGGTCGAGCACCGCTACGCAAGCTTCCTGACTGAAGGTGGAGAATCCGAGGCCACAAGAGTCGAACTGGTTCGCAAGGATACCGGCAAGGCGTTCTACAAGATGGTAGGCTCACAGACAGAAACCATGCGACAAGTTGTCGTGGATCTCCGTGCTCACATGGGCAAAGAGATTATGGTTCGACTGGTGGACACACATCGTGGTCACTGGGGGCATTTGAACTTTGACTCCTTCCGTCTCTACGACTCTGCTCCAAGTAAGCCAACTCCGCCGAAGGTGGTTCTCAAGGCGGACGAATATCCCCACGCAGGGCTTCCGGCGGAAGCAGCCGCGTCCGCAATGAAGTTGCCCGAAGGATTTCAAGTCAAAGTCGGCGCTACGGAGCCGCAGATCCAACAACCTATCTCAATGGCAATCGATGACCGTGGACGCGTCTGGGTTGCCGAGGCTTACGAATATCCGATTCGTGCAAAGGGTGAGAAAGGTCGCGACCGCATTCTCATCTTCGAAGACACCGATGGCAATGGCTCCTTAGATAGCCGTAAGGTATTCATCGAAGGACTCAATCTTGTCAGCGGATTGGAAGTTGGCTTTGGCGGCGTTTGGGTCGGTGCAGCACCCTACTTCATGTTCATTCCAGATCGCGACGGTGATGATGTACCTGATTCGGAACCGGAGATCTTGCTCGACGGTTGGGGCTATCAAGACACGCATGAAACACTGAACGCATTCATCTGGGGGCCAGACGGCTGGCTGTATGGATGCCACGGAGTGTTCACGCACTCCAAAGTTGGCAAGCCTGGTACTCCTGATGAACAGCGAACTCCACTGAACTGTGGCGTCTGGCGATATCATCCGCTACGACATGAGTTCGATATTTTCGCTCATGGAACGAGCAATCCATGGGGCGTGGACTTTGACGATCACGGCCAGGCTTTCATTACCGCTTGTGTGATCCCACACCTCTATCACATCATCGACGGCGCAAGATATCAACGCCAAGGAGGAAGGCACTTCAATCCGCACACTTACCGCGATATCACAACGATCGCTGATCACTTGCACTACCTCGGAGCGACGCCCCACAGTGGTAACAGCAAGTCCGATGCGGCAGGTGGCGGACATGCTCATGCCGGTGCAATGATTTACCTCGGAGACAAGTGGCCGCAGGAGTTCCGAAACAAATTATTTATGAACAACATCCATGGGCAGCGGTTGAATATGGAAACGCTCAAGCACAGTGGTTCTGGCTATATCGGCAGTCACAGTCCTGATTTCTTGCTGACAGGAGACAAGGCCTCGCAGATTCTGAATCTTCGTTACGGACCAGACGGCAATGCATGGATGATCGACTGGTACGATATGCAGGCATGCCATCGTCGCGAAGCAGAAGTTCACGATCGAACGAATGGACGTATCTACAAGATCTGTTACGGAAACTCAAAGATATCTGCACCGGTGGGCGAACTGGCGAAGATGTCAGATCTGGAGCTAGCTACGTTGACTTTGCACGCTAATGATTGGTATGTGCGGCACGCGCGGCGGAATTTGCAAGAGCGATCGGCGGTTAAGCAGATCGATCAAGACGCCATTACGTTCCTGCACAAGGTATTAAGTGAGAATGCAGATGAGACCCGGCGGCTTCGGGCTGCCTGGGCTTTGCATGTTGTGGGTGCTCTCAAAGAATCACAAATTGATGGCATGCTAGCCGACAAGAATGCTTACGTTCGTGGTTGGGCGATCCAGTTGGCTTTGGAGAAGGGCGATAGCCGAACGTTGCTTCCTCAGTTGGTCAAACTGGCCCAATCCGATGAGTCTCCCGTCACGCGATTGTATTTGGCTTCGGCAGCGCAGAAGCTCCCACTCTCTCAGCGCTGGGCTCTTGTCGAAGCCCTGACCTGTCATTCGGAAGACGCGGGCGATCATAACTTGCCGCTGATGTATTGGTACGCCGCAGAGCCCCTAGCGGACGAAGACACTGGCAGAGCATTGGCCTTGGCAATGTCAGCTGGGGAAAACATTCCTTTGCTTCGTGAATTTATGTTGCGACGGATTGGAAGTGGGGGAGCCGAGTCTTCGTTAGCTGCGCTGGTCGGTGGTCTAGGGAAAGCGGATTCACCGAAGCTTCAGCTCACTTATCTCAATGCAATTCGCTCGGCACTTTCGGGACGCCGCAAAGTTGACGCCCCAGAGGGCTGGACGCAGGTTTCAGCGGGGCTTGTTAGAAGTGAAAACAACGAAGTGCGTTTGCAAGCTACAGCACTCGGCGTAACTTTCGGGGATGAGAACGCGCTCGCAGCCATGCGAGCCGAGATTGCTGATCCGCAAGGTAACAAGAACGCGAGAATGGTCGCTCTCAAAGCGTTGCTCGATGCCAACGATCCAGGTTTGGTGGCGACACTACAAAGTTTGCTATCGGAAAAAGGCGAGCTGCGTGAAACTGCGATTCGTGGGTTGGCTCAGTATAGCGATCCCGCGGTAGCGCCTGCTTTGCTAGGGGCTTACTCGGAGTTCACACCCGATCAGCGACGGATGGCGCTGGGAACACTCTGTGCTCGAATCCCCAGTGGTCTTGCCTTGCTCAAGGCGATTGAGAAGAAGGATATTGTCGGTGCGGATTTGACGGCGGACTTGGTTCGTCAGTTGCAGTTCTTGAAGAGCAAGGAGATCGACACGTTGCTGCAGAGTGTTTGGGGTACCGCTCGTGAGTCCGCCGCAGACAAGTTGAAGCTGATCGCAGAGATGAAAGAGCTCGTTGCCTCTACTGATCTTCCGCCTGCCGACATCGAACATGGCCGGGCGATCTTTGCCAAGACTTGCCAGAAGTGCCACGTGCTGTATGGCGTCGGAAACAAAATTGGTCCAGACTTGACAGGCTCTAACCGTGCCAACATCGATTACTTGATGAGTAATATCGTGGACCCGAGTGCAGTGATGGCCAAAGAATATTTGCCGACAATCGTGCTTACGGAAAACGGTCGCGTCGTGAATGGTCTTCTCAAAGCTGAGGATGACAACAGCATTACACTACAGACTTCTGATGACAAAGTCATTCTTCCAAAGGATGAGATTGTGCAGCGTCGAGAAGGCACACAATCGATGATGCCCGACGATCAGTTGAAGCAGTTCAATCCAGATGAAATCCGCTCGCTGATCAAGTATCTGCAAGGAAATTCGCAGACACCGATGCTAGCTAGCGAAGAGAATGCTCGCAGTCTGTTCAATGGTCGTGATCTAACTGGGTGGACTGGCAATCCTGAGTTGTGGTCGGTCGAGAACGGCGAGCTTGTTGGAAGGACAGATGGACTGAAACGCAATGAATGGATCGTCAGTGACCTGTCTGCAGAGGACTTCCATCTCACGCTCGAAGTGAAGCTGGTCGGCAACGAGGGTAACTCGGGAATCCAGTTCCGCAGCACGGTAAAGGATGGCGAAGTCAGTGGCTACCAAGCTGACATTGGTATCGGCTGGTGGGGTAAACTCTACGAGGAGCAAGGTCGTGCTTTGCTTTGGAAAGAATCCGGTGAGGTTCACGTGAGAGGTGGCGAGTGGAATACTTATGAGATCATCGCCAAAGGCCACAAAATCGTGACCAAGATCAATGGCGAAACCTGCGTCGATCTCGATGATCCTGAAGGTGCACACCGTGGCATCATCGCCTTCCAGCTCCACAGCGGCGGTAAGACAGAAGTACGGTTCCGCAACATGAAATTGAAATTACTGCCGAGCGATTCTGGTCATGCACACTAAGGCGGAAGAAGACGCGCTCCGATAGTCACCGTCGATCCTACCGCGAACTACGACCTTTGGGTCCAGGGCGATCGACTGCCAGCACGAAAGAGACGAGGTTCATTTTTCGCTCGCCGACGTTGGGAAGGCTTACGAACGATTGGCCAGTGGAAAGGCTATGGGGAAGACAGTGGTCGAGAACTAGCATCGATGTGCATTCCTAGGCCACAAGCATGTTCCCCACGAGTCCCAGAAGAAAACCTACCACGGCCCCCAAGGCGGGAGTCCAGCGATTTTCAACCCTTGCGTCTGGCGCTATGTCTTGGAAAACGACATACAAGATGCCACCGCTCGCGAACAGCATGATGACTCCGAGCAGATGGGGAAGCTGGCCCAGAAAGAAGAATCCGAGCAGTCCAGACAAAGGTCCGAGTAGAGCCATGAGAGAAAAGGCTACGATGACTGGCCGGCCCTTGATACGACCCGACTCCGTCATCTCCCGGTAGGCATTGAATCCTTCAGGCAGATTCTGAATGGCGATTAGTCCGGCAAGCAGCGGCCCAACAGAACTACCCGTCGAAAAGGCGGCTCCTAATGCCAATGCTTCTGGAACAAAGTCCGATAGCATGGCGGCGAGTTGACCGGCGGGACTCTTTGTGTAAGCAAGCCACATGTCAAGTGCCATGAACGCGACTCCACCAGCGGCAAATGACAAAGCAGCGGGGACGACCGTCAGTGCCTCACAGCCTTCGGGTACCAACACCAGCGCCACGGCGGAGACCAGGGCGCCTCCACCAAATGCCATGATTCCGTGGCGTACTTCTGAGCTGAGCCATTTCGGAAAGACCGAATCCGCACAGGCCAACGCTGCGCCGACAGGCATGGCAGCACCAGCCATCAAGGTTAGCCCAACTATATTTAGCACTTGATCCATCGGGACTCCGTCAAACCAGTAGGACAAAATTCGAATATGGAAGGCCTAGATTAGCACAAATAGATCTGGTTGCATCACTTTTGTAGCTCGCCCCACTCGGAGGAAGAGACATCGAGAAGATCTACGAACTAACCCTCGCGGCCTGAACTCGCGCCACCATCTGAAAGTGGAGCGTTGACGATAATGTCGAGCAACAGTTGATAGCCAGCGTGTACATTAACAACATTTGACATCCAGTTCTGTTGAGCAGGAAGCTTCGAACTGCCTTTTCCATTGAGATGTTGCAAGACTTTTTCCTCGAAGTGCGACGTTCTGATAAACAGCCCTTTGCCATCTGGAGCGACAGCCCGATTCCCCGTTCCATCGATTGCCTGGTAGTTTTCGTCTTCACAGATAGAAAACGCGAAGTAAAGGGTCTCCGACTGCTGTCCATGGATACTGGCTTCCCGGAGCCAGCTGTACTCCGACGTTTCTCTATTTGCAAGGAACGGCAGACTCAAAGGTTCCATCCGTTATGTCCAGACAGCTTTATGATGCGACTGCTGAAGCAAACAAAGAAATTGTTTTAATCAAGGGTGGAGAACACGCCAGTCATCGAAATGGCGAAACGATCTGCAGGGAAAAGATCTTAGCATTTATGCACCGCTGTTTTGGACTGAGTTCTTTCAACGTACGAACGAAATGACGCCCGAGGGCTGCAAGACCGCATAGCTCTAAATAACGGGATGGTACCAGCGCTTCGCGAAAGGACATCGATGTTCAGACACGCCTCTGATACCGAGAAATGCGGTACAAACTAGAGTCACTTGATGACTCAAACCAAAAAGAAAACGGCTGCGGAGGCCCGCAGCCGTTTGGGGATGGTTTTCAGAATTGGTGGTCAACAGTCTGTTATGTCTACCAGTACCAAGTTCGAGTCTGATATCCAGAAATGAACACGCCTCGCGAGGGTATGTAGTACCGTTGGAAGCCATTGGAGTAGTAGCTCGCGTTCATGTTTGGACGCAGTGGGCTGTAGCCGATCCACTTGTTCCATTCCATGCGCATCATGCGCTGGTCAGCCTCATACTGAGCTCGCTGCTGAGCGATAGAGGGTGGTTTAATCTCGATTTGCGAGGACGAGGTGGTGAGCGGTAGTGGTTCGGCGGTGGCAGTCTCGATTTCGGCTGCCTCTTGAGCACTGAGGTTGGCTGCAAAAAATATTGCAACGACCAGTGCAAGGGAACTAATGCGTTTCAGGTGCATCGTTCTTCTCCACGGGATGCGCTAGATTCCGGTGAGGGTTTCCAGCTGGGACGTAAGTTCGGGAAGGGGGGCGAAACTCAGCCAAAGAAATGGAGCGTGGATGAGCGTCGCAAAATGGCGCCTACTTGACGCGAAGAGCAATCATGATGAAGCGTTTCGAAAGAAGCACTCTTCGCGCAGCGTGACGTATAAGACTATGCATTCGATGTCCTGCTTCGTCATCGAAGGTCATCTGTCATGATTGCATTGACAGCTTTTGTCGAAGCCACGCCCGACCATCAGAGTTTTCGTCCAGTTAGTAAAACTCGGTGGGTCAACCGGCTCTGCAGGCCAGCGTAATGGAGCGATTCGGTAGTCTGTACCGATCTGCGGAGACTTGGCGGTAATGAGTAAGGTGACTGCGCCATTTGCTTAGTCTTCGATCGAAGACAAGTGATGCTGCGTTCTACTACGCGGTACTCTGGAGGAAAACGGAGCTGGCGCACTTTGGAGGTGTTCGCTGGCAGAGATCCGCTGTGATCTGCGGATGACTTCGCAGATCTTGACTACGTCTTCTTCGCAGATATCGGGACCGGTCGGCAATGAGAGGACTTGGTTGCTAAGAGAATCTGTATTCGGAAGTGGAGAGCACGACGCCGAGGCGTAGGGTTCAGCGCGGTGACATCCTGGGTAGAAGTAGCGGCGAGCTAGAATGTTGTGTTGTACCAAAGTGGAAAGCAGCTGATCACGATCGCAACCGAAATTGGCGGAGTCGATTTTGACTACGACATACTGATAGTTATTTACCTCGGCTTGCGGAAACTTGACCAGCTCTAGACCAGCAATACCTTCCAGATTCTGTTGGTAGCTTCTAAAGTTATTCTCGTTGATGGTGAGCCGTCGGGTGTAGGTATCCAACGAGGTGTTGCCCATCGCAGCTGATAGCTCATTCATCTTGGCGTTAATACCGAGATGCTCGACTTGATCCACATTGGTGAATCCGAAGTTTCTTGCTGCTCGAAGTCTTGCGGCTAGTTCGTCAGAGTTGGTTGTTACGGCTCCTCCTTCGGCGGCGTTGATGTATTTGGTGGCATGGAAGCTAAAGGTCTCCGCCTCGCCGAATCCACCCACGTACATTCCGTTGTGGGTGGTCCCGAAGGCATGGGACGCGTCGAAAAGCAGTTTCAGTTGATGATCGTTGGACAGTTGCTGAAGCTTCTCGACTTCGCAAGTGTGCCCCCACAGGTGAACACCCACAATCGCCGTGGTTGCGGGGCCAATCATACTGCGAACGCTCTCAACATCAATGCAGCCAGTTTCAGGATCGACGTCCGCAAAACGCGGTGTTAGTCCGATACTGGCAAACGCGTGAGGCGTAGCAATAAAGGTGAAGGAGGGAACAATGATTTCGCCTTGGAGCTGCAAGCACTGGGCGGTGAGTGATAAGGCGACGGTGCCGTTGCAGGTTGCGATGCAGTGGCGAACACCGAGGTGCGATGCAACTCTTTGTTCAAATTCCTGCACTTCAGGTCCATTATTGGTTAGCCAGCAGCGATCAACGACTCCTTGCACTCGCCGTATGAAGTTATCCGGGTCAAGCACCACTGGGCGGCCGACGTGCTTCGCTTCGGGAAAGGCCGGAACCGAGAGCTTAAGTAAGCCTGTGTCGGTGCGGCTCGTACCGGCTTCCTGAAATTCAATGCTGTTGAGTCCAGTTGCCGGTGAGAAAAAGGAACTCGTAGCTTGAGATGTGAAATCACTCTCCATGGCACCAACGCTCCCACATTTGTCGATAAGTCGCTTCGAGTTCTTGTATGAACTGACCTGGGTTGCAGATCGTTTCTCGCATTCGCTCGCGCGAAACAGTTCGTAGCTCTGAGATTCGCTCCCGGTCTGCAGCTAGTTTCGCCACGATGTCGACGTACTCTTCTTCCGAGTATGCGACTAATTCTTTCATACCGACTCGATTGAGGGCAGAAGCTGTCGGTCTGCAGGAAGGTCGATCGCCGTAGAGCGTTGGGATTGGCACTCCCATCCAGAGTGATTCTAGGGCTGTCGTCCCGCTCGCCCAGGGAATGCACTCCAGCAGAATGTCGAATGCATTGTAGGCGTGTAAGTACTTGCGTTCGGTATCCCAGGCGAGGAAGACTCGGTCCTCAGGCAAGCCTGCTTCATGAAGACGAGTCAGGGTTCGAGCCTGCGTGTCTTCGCTATCTAGAAAATCGTTGCGGAACAGCAGTAAGCGCGAATCTGGCACGCATTTCAAGAGGGTCGACCACAGATTTAGAGTGTGATCGTTCATTTTGTTCAATCGATGTGTTGAACCAAAAGTGATCAAATCATTCTCAATCCAAGGCGAAGGTCCGACATTGGGCGCTTCTTTCGGGGGCAGCCAAGCGATACCACCACTAGGCAAGCGTACAACTTCTTCGGTGTAGTAGTGGTCTTCAGCAGCAGGATCTCGGATTTCGTCTGAGATGTAGTAATTCATCTCGGGTAGTCCAGTGGTATTCAAGTAGCCGATCATCGAAACCTGAACCGGAGCGGACTTCAAGGCGAAGATATCGAGTCGATTGCCTGCTGTGTGGCCCGTTAGGTCGATAAGAATATCGATTCGATCGCTCTCGATCGCTTGCTGAATCTGACTGCCATGCAAACCAACGGTGCTCAACCACCCGTCGCACTGTCTCGAGTATTCGACGGTGGTCTGATCTGGACACTGTACTTCCGAGTAGCCAAATATTTCAAACTGGCTGCGATCGTGTTGCTTCAAGATGGGTGTCAAAAAGCCGTACATAGCGTGTTTGCGAAAGTCGGCGGAGACGTAACCAATACGAAGTTTACGATTGGGGTTACGATTGTTGTGAAAGGTTGGATTCGCACGCCGCGGTAGGCTACTCGTGAGTGCGACGTGGGTTTTTAATTGCTGTTGCCGATCCAGCTCGAGATTAACATTTAATCCGTACAGTAAGTTGCTTACAGCGATGCGATCTTCTGCGTTGATTTCGACTGCTTTTTGAAAGCACTTCGTTGCTTCGTGAGGTCGTCCCATCTCGAGGCAAAGTTGTCCGAGCGCATTCCATGACCGACCATGACATGGGTCTTGCTCCAGCGACTCGATCAGTAGTTTTTCAGCATCGGCAAAGAGTCCCAGTGAGGCAAGGACGCCGCACAGGTTGACTCTTAGCGAGAGCATCATATCTTTGTCGATTTTGCCTGCCGCCAGGACAATTGCTCGCTCGAAGTGCTCTTTCGCCTCTTCGAATCGCTGTAGCCCGCGGTATGTGGATGCCAAGTTGTTGATGGCTTGGTAATAGTCAGGATCGATTTCAAGTGCTTTTCTGCCCCACCGAAGTGATGCATCTAGATCACCGATCTTAAAGTAAAGTTGACAGAGATTGCAGGCAGGTTCGGCGGAGCCATCGCTCAGCTCTGCCGCTCGCTTCAGTGCTTCTTCTGCCGCGGGATAATTAGCTAATTCCAGATGGCTTACTCCGAGTACGTTCCAGGCCAAAACACTCTTGGGGTCAATCTGCAGACCACGTTCGATAACTTGCTTTGCCTCAGATGCTTTGTCTTGCTCGATGAGGCTTGTGGCAAGATTGAGATAGTAGGAGGGAATCTGATCGTTGAGTTCGATGGCTCGCTTCATGAATGCGATCGAATTTGCACCTTGGCCCATCTGATGGGATAGCACGCCAGCGAGGTGCCAAGCTTCGGCATCCGCAGGGTTTTTTTCCAAAATTTCACTGTACATGCGACCGGCTGAATCGAGGTCACCGGCCTGGTGCTTTTGAAGAGCCTTGCGCATCAACGCAGCAGTTGTCATGTTTTCAAAACCCGATAGTGGAATCGATCAGTACTTATCTTGACCTAGTACATGTCTTCCATCGCTAGCAGATTGGTTGCACTCGCGATTTCTAATGGCGATTGAGAGGCGTAAATTACGCTGGGGATTCAGAATGAAGCCATGCTGAGATTGTCAGAAGTCCTGTGTAGCAACGGAATTGCTTTGCCAAGTCACGTGAGGAGAGTGGATGTTAGGCTTTGTTGATTCTTCGGGTTCTCTGTTAATTGCAGATTCGGCAAGCGCAGTTTCGCGACGGAGTGACCGATAAACAAAGCAAATGGTTCAGCCAGCGGAGCACCGATTCGCCGCACGGAGAAAGACGATGAATCTAAGTCGAGACGAGATAGATGCAATTGGTTTTGCGCATGTCGGAAGAGATGTGAAAATTCATCGGAGTGTCGAGTTCTACGGTGCTGAGCGGATCCGAGTAGGCGACTATTCACGCATCGACTGCTTCAGCATGCTTTCCGCTGGAGAAGATGGGATCTGCATTGGCAAGTGTGTGCATGTTGCATCTGGATGTTATCTTTTTGGCGGCGGTGGAAAAATAAAGTTGGAAGATTACAGTGGGCTGTCATCTCGCGTGAGCATCTACACTGCTACGGATGACTATACTGGAGGGCACATGACTAACCCGACTGTCCCTGATGAAGTCAGAGCGGTTCGTCAAGGGCCAGTTTCGCTGCAGAAGCACGTGATCGTCGGGGCGCATTCGGTTGTGCTGCCTGGAGTTGAGATGCAGCAGGGCGCTGCTGCTGGAGCGCTAACACTAGTCGGTCAGGACGTGGCGGAATTTGAGATCCTAGTCGGCAAGGGACATGGCACCCGGGTTGTCGGTCGTCGAGGCAAGAAGATACTCGAGTTGGAAGCAATTTGTGAGAGCTTGATTGCAGAACGAGAGCGCCGTCGTGCCGGATGAAAAGTGGGAGGGCATCTCAAAGAAACTCAAGCAATGGGAAGCCAAGCCTGAGAACTTGGTGACTCACTCGTTGACACCGCGCGCTGTGACTGAAAGTGGCTCTGTTGCGAAGAATAACACGCCGCGCGATGGTTCGGGATTCTGTTTAGTGTAGTCTGCTGGCGCTCCGCCCCAGGACTGGAGTTTCTGACTGCCTAGATGGTATTCTGCAGTCAGTCCCCAGGCCGAGCCTGTCCAGTCGAATTCGGTAAGACTATCGCGTGGAATGGCTATTTCAGCCGTCCAACTGTCTTCGGCACGGCTCACGGCGACGTGCCATTTGGGATTGTAGCTCCGGAATCCGCTGCATCGATCAAACGTCTCTCCGTTCTCTCCAATGGCTAGATGGATGACGCTTTGATAGTCACGATCCGTATCAAGCTTGATCTCAACGCGTTGCATGGAACTTAGGTCTGCATCGTGCTTCCGAGTGGTCGCCAGCGGTGCCTGTTGTTGCACCGCTGAGCTTGGGGTACTGACTGCCAAATACAAGTAGTCAGTGTCGTACGCCCAGCGGATCGTGGTTGCTGGAGAGTCCGAGGGTTTTGTTCCGTCTAACTTCGTGAGGGCCGCGTTTTGCCAAAGAACATCAGTTAGTTCTCCATCTAGAAACGGGCGTTCAGATGTCGGTCGAATCTTACAGATCTGATCAAGCTGTTCCCAAAGTCCCTTGTGAATACGCGTCTCTTGTAGGGCTAACTCACGCCACAGCGATTGTTCCTTACGGGCCAAAAGTTGCTCCAGACGCGAGAGGTCCGCACTCGCACCGGAGTGCAAGAACCTCGAGCGGGCAAAGCTCAGGAGTTGTACGTCGGCCCGTTGTAGCAAGCGGGGTTCAAACTGAGCAAACTGCCCCAGCTTGGAGAACCACAGATTCAGATTGGGTTGCTGTCCGGTCGTGGATGTGATGGTCGAAGCGGAAATTACCCCTGCGCCTGCATTCTCAATCGGAATAGAGTTCGTGTCGCTGTTAGTTGTTTTGCCAAAGGGAGATGCGTTCCATGGCGATTCACCCAGTTTTGAAATACCAGCATCATTGTCAGGCACACCACCCACTGCTGTAACAACCTTGTCGTCGTCAAGCTTGGAAGCTGTCCTCTTCAGGATAGCGAGTTCTTGGGAACCTTGGCTACGCAGCCAGCGAAGCATGGCCCATGCCGCGGCGTCAGATCGCGGCTGGCCATCGATGAGTGTCGTCAGCACCGCCATCTTTCTTTCGAAAGCGTATTGGTCTCCGAGCTGGCGGTAGAGCGTCCATAGCTGAGGTGCAACTTCATGCTTTGGTAGGCTGCGGGTCAGAAACGCTAAGTCGTTGCTCCATTGTTTTATGGACGTTGTTTGGTGAGCTAGCTGCGCAAAAGAGCTTTGTCGATGCACTCGCCCCATGATCAGCTGGTAGTTGCCAAGCTGCCCACGAGGGCTAGTAAGGAATCGACTTGGCTCTAGCGCCATCGCACCCGTAAGCTGGTCTCTGGCCGAGCGATTGTGACTGCGACTCCAAAGGGTCTGCATGCTCGAAGCTGTGGCTGAGTTACTGTGCAGTGGAGATAACCCGCTTAGAATGTCCCAGACTGCTAGACCGAAATCCTTGAGGAGAAAGCTGGACTCGATGTTGTAGTTGCTATCATCCTTCGCGTCGCACCAGACAACCTTCTGAACAGCTTCACGGGCAAGTGTGTAGTTCAGTCCCAATTCGCGAAGCAGTTCTGACGACTGCTTTTCGTGGTCGTGAATGTTCAAGCTTTCCGAAACGGTGGCTTGCAAGGTAGCGAGTTGGTTTGCCTGTTGTGGTGAGTCGCAGAGCAAGATCGCTGGCTGCCATGCCGCAATCTGCACAAGCCAGTGCGGCAGCGTCTGCTTGGCTTGAGGCGACCGCGTGTGGATGCCAATCCGATTTGCGTAATCGAGTTGAATTGAAGCGGCGTTAGGTGTCGCCCCATCGGTTTGTTCGTCAAGTAACGCGACTGTTGGCAAGCGATGTTCCCACACCGAAGCGACCAGAGCTGGCCAAGCCAACTGGTGCTGAAACGCGAGCAGTCCAGCTTGGGACGTACCGTGCTGTCGTTTCCATGTAAGACCACCATCCTGCGTTTGGAGAATTCGTCCAAACGGACCGCAGGCCCAACCACGAAGCTCGTCTTGAAAGGCGAAACAGTGGTGGGGAATGCCCGATTCCGTTTTGATTAGTTGCCAAGTCAAACCTCGATCGCCACTTCGAGCAATGGTTGAACCGGGAAAGCCGCCAACCCAAATCGTATCGCCTTGCTGATGGAGGACGCTCCACTGACACAGCGATCGTGCACTTGCCGAGAGCGGCAATGAGACAGGTGTCCAGTTTTCTACGTCGGGGCTGGAGTAAAGTTGTCCGCCCGGTCCAAGGCACAGCCACTGTCTGCCTGTGAAATGAAGTTGAAGTGGGCCGCTTGAATCAGGTAGTTGGAAGGTCCTTTTTTTGTTTTGAATAAGATCCAAAACGACGGCTTGATTTTTATCGTTTGTCGCGAAAAAGAACTGTTCGTTCACGATTTTAGCATGCGTGACAGCACCGAGTCCGGTATCCAGGCCTTGCCAGGTTGCTCCCAAGTCTGCCGAGCGATAGACGCCGGTTTGCCTTCTCGGATCGAAGTCGCCCCATGCTATCAGCTGGCTATTAAGAACGGCTATTCCATGCAAATTGGGAAGATCATTTGCGATCGTTCTCCATGTGCTGCCACCGTCGCTAGTTTGCAGCAGCACTCCGCGGCTGATTCCGCTGTAGCTACCAACGCTGCCGCCAACGGCGATCCCAAAATTCTCGTCAATGAACCCGACTGCCCGCAGATTGAAGTAGGTCGGGCACTCGGCTGGCTTCCAAGTTTCGCCTTGGTCTTCAGAGATTAAGATCGCACCGCTATCGCCCAGGGCACAGAGCCGCCGTGGTGCGACGATAGTCACGCAGCGCAGCGCAGCATCGGGTTGGCAGTGCCTGACGATTGCATTTTGTAAGGACGATGAATCCGTGGTAGAAATTGAAGTGCTTGGGGCTCGAAAGACTTTCGATTCGGTGCGCGGTGCGAACTGTGCGTTGGCGAAGGGGCAGGTGAAGCCGCAAGCCAGGAGGAAAACCAGAATGAAGGCGAACTGAGATACGAAAACATCCGGCAACCATTCTTTCAGCCGAGTAAAGTGATCGATGCGACAGCGTCGTTCGAGTTTGCAAACAGTAAATGACAAGGCACTTGGTCCGTCTATGCATTGATCCACTGAAATGAGAGTGGTTCTGGATAGGTGGAAGAGGTGGGTTGAGTCAACAGATGCCTTTTGCATGCAATAGGAGGAGCAACCGGATTTGATATTGCGGTCGAGTATCGTTTTTTCGTATCGGTTCCGCTTGGAGAGTTAGTTGTTCTTAGCTCACGCTTCGGGTCGTTATGAGCGATTTTCGACTTAAGACTGAAATCGTTGAGCCTTGAATGCTCTTCGAACACTTGGTGAAAACGAAATCGCTAGCAACTCTCGTCCGCACTCAAAACATTCCTGAAGCAAGGAGGCTTTGGAATGGCTCGTCGACGCCGCCGATCAAGGAGCTTCTTTCCGCGTTGGAAGTTCAGCAAACTGCCGTTCTATCCAATGGCGGTTATATCACTCCTGGGAACCGGTGGTTACTTAGGGTGCAATTCTGACGCAATACCTCAGTGGTTGCAGCATCAAACTGCAACCGATGTCCAGCAGGCCGAGGCTCAGATTAATGAAAGTGCAATTCCTGCTAGGACCGAGAAGACAATTTTGGTTGGCAGCTTCAACATGAAGCAGTTCGGGCCCACCAAATTAAAGGACAAATGGGTAATGCAACGGTTTAGTGAAGTGATTCGCTGCTTTGACGTGATTGCGTTGCAGGAAGTGACTTCCAAAGAGCAGAATGCCGTACCCAAACTACTGGAATGGGTGAATCAAAATGGAGCTCGGTACGAATTCTCTATAAGCCCAAGAATTGGTCGTACGAAAAATGCTGAGCAATACGTGTTCCTGTGGGATACCAGCAGGATTCATGCAGGCCAGAAGTATACCTACGTCGTGACAGATGAAAGTGATCTAATGCATCGCGAACCGTTTGTCGGACGGTTCCAAGTAGCGACTTCTCAGCAGCCGTTTCGATTCCTGCTGATCAACGTTCACACGGATCCAGAGGAAACAATGCAGGAGCTGAATGCGCTGGCGTTTGTTTATGACAGTGTGCGGCGATACGAGTATCCTGAGGATGATATCTTGTTGCTTGGTGATCTCAACGCGCGTCCGGGAAAGCTCCAAGGCTTGGAGAAAGATCCAGCTTTGGTTTCCTTGGTGAACGTTCCAACCAATACGCGTAAAGATAAGACATACGATAACTTTGTTATTAACCAGTATGCGACAACGGAGTTCAGTGGTCGTAGTGGCATCCTGGACTTAGAATCTGCGTTTGGGATTAACCAAGAAGACGCTCTTCGGATTTCCGACCACTTGCCAATTTGGGCCGAGTTTTCGATTTACGAAAATCAGCGGGCTGGATCGGTCGCCGCGGTGCCTGGTGCTTCGCCCGGGCTTTGATGCATGAGTATGAGTCAGACGCGGAGTGTGTCAAGAATCTTCTCAGGGCTGATATCTTGACGACTCCTTCTACACTGCGAAGCTTACTTGGTTTCTGGGGTTTCGACAGAATTCTTTGCGAGAAACTGCCTGCGGCGGATGACCCACCCAAGTGGTAGCATGGATGCCCCAAGCAATCCTCCGACGGTCCACCAACGAGAAGGATTGGAGATTGCACTGATTTTCAGTGGATCGCCTGTTGCTCGAACCCGCACGTCCCTGTTTGTCAAATTGCCTCGCATGCGTTTCCGGTGCAGTAACAAGTTAGGTTCGATCAGCCCCTTTGACTTCTCGGCATTAACGTAGTTTCCAGCTGGTCCTTTGGAGCGAACTAAGCCGGTTTTCTTGTCGGTGGAGCGAGTGTATTTGCCGACGACGGCGTCAAACGCGGCGTGTTGGCAATAGAGTTCGTGGTCAAAATGCTCCCTCTTGTGTACTTCGCCGTCGTGGATGTGGACTGTCGGGAAGAAGAGTTCTTCCTTGAGCCGAGATTCGAATTCGAAAGCCATCGGGTGGGGCTTGCCAGATAACTTTTCAAGTTGGAATACGATGAAGGAGTAGTCGGCGTACTCTGGGATCTGCTTCCAGACGTCTGGCGCGATCACGAACTGTGGATCCAAACGCGAGAAGTCAGCTAATGTTGGAACGACGGAAGCGATGAAGTCACCAACTTCCTTCACAGCTAGCTTGACACTGTTGGCGACTGCTCCAGAACGTGAACTTGCGATGCTGTCGCTTCCAGCTGGCGGAACAGGTGTCGGAAACGCCCGATGTAACTGATCGAAGAATCCGTTGTTGTCTTTCAAGTCAAGAAATCGAGCCAACCTTTCGGTGGGATTTGGGGCAGACGGAATAGGCAAGATCATCGCGTTTTTGGTTTTGGATTCGTACTCCATTTGATACGCGATGAATTGAGATCCTTCGCCAGTGAGTCGGGTAAAGATCCTAGTTTTTCCGACACGTTCAACGGGTTGAGTAAAGCAGCACATCTGATAGACCTGATATCTAAATTGGTTTGAATGTTGACTTACTGATGAAAGAAAGGCCAGTTTGCAACTGGATCAACCATTTCAAAGGTAGTAAGACGCGGGGTGATCTGGCCGAGTTCCCGAAAAGAGCGGTCTTTA
This sequence comes from Aureliella sp., assembly GCA_963691875.1. GTDB lineage: Bacteria > Planctomycetota > Planctomycetia > Pirellulales > Pirellulaceae > Aureliella. The sequence continues at coordinate 3,877,144 of OY829846.1, read as the reverse complement.
TAAGTCGGGTTGGGAGCGGTTTACAAAAGCCAGTTGACGAGGCATACGAGCTATTCGTTGACGGCAAAACCATCCAGTGGCATGACAAAGACTTTGCCGTCACCCATGCGGCCGCTGCGTGAGACGTCGGTCAATCGACGCAGCACTTCTTCGACTCTCAAATCCTCGACCCACATCGTAATTTCGACTTTCGGCAAAAAGGCGAGATCATATTCGCTGTCTTGATAGTCATCCAAGTAGCTCTTTTGCCGCCCGTGTCCCTTTACTTCTTGAACCATTAACGCTTCAAGCGGTGCTAGCTTGAGGTTTTCAATGACACGTTCCGCTAAATAAGGGCGGACAACTGCAATGACTTGTTTCATCTTTTTGATCCCTGCACCGAGCCATCAATCGCCATTAGTGTGTGCCGTGGGTTGTAATCGTCAGCCCTAAGTGTAGTCACTGGCTGGTGAGACTCCGACTGGAAACTGTCGTATCTGTAAACGGTAAACCAAGTGAGTTGGCGACGTGACGCCAATGTATTGTTGTCCGTGCATACCGCTCCTTACAATGGCTCCTTAGATCAACAGTTGGGCGATTTTGATTCGTAATAAAGAAGGGAAATGATGACGAAGATCCTGTTTGTTGACGACAAAGATCCGATTCGCGTCATGGCAGAAGCTATGCTGATGCATCTGTGTAAGAAGTATTTAATCGTCGGTTCTGCCATGGAGGCCATCGAAAATACGCAGACTTTCGGGCCAGACATTATCTTGATGGACATCTCGATGCCGGAGATGAATGGATTGGAAGGGGCTCGACGTATTCGCAAATTGTCACTTGCGAAACGTCCTTTCATTGTCGGTATGTCCGGGTTCATGGATGAAAAGACTCGGAGGGCGGCCCGAGAATTTGGAATGGATGCGTTCTTGGGGAAGCCATTCACGCATCCGCAGCTCATCGCGACTCTTGAGATGTGCGAGGGATTTGCAGTCAGTGCTTAGTTGGAGGGCGTGAAGCGTCGCGAGATGCGGAGGCAGTCTTCGAGGTAGCCGGTACCGAAGAGATTTAGGTGGTTGAGGTAGTGATACAGCTTGTACAGTTCTACACGCTCTTCAAATCCCGGCTCGAGAGGCCAGACTTCTTCATAGGCTTTCCAGAATTCCACAGAGAACCCGCCAAAGATGAGCGGCATTGCTAAGTCCGCTTCGCGATGGCCTCGGTAAGTTGCCGGATCAAATATCACAGGCGCTCCCTCTTTAGAGCACACGAAATTTCCGTTCCAAAGATCCCCGTGCAGCAAGCTTGCTTCAATTGGAATTTCGCCAACGAGCACATGGAGGTGTTCGCAGATCCAGGAGACTTGATTGTATAGTTCGGGTGTCCCGGATTGTTTCTCCTGGGCAAGTTGTAGCTGATAGCGGAGTCGATGTTCGGCAAAGAACTGGCACCAATCGGTTGTAGGTTGGTTTGGCTGCAGGTTACTGCCGAGAAAATTATCTTGCTTCCAGCCAAAACCGACGCCTGCATGATCGGGTGAATCCGACTTGTGCAGATATGCAAGGCCGGCACCTAACTCGGAGAAAAAGTTGCGCGGTTGCGGTCCTTGTTCGATCCACTCAAGGACCAAGAACTCTCGCTCCCCTGCCCCGCTGCATAAAATCACTTCGGGAACAGAGAGCGTGTTCGTTTGAGCAATTGCCCGAAGTCCGATTGCTTCGGCTTCGAGCGCGCGTTGTGAAAGGTTAGTCGGCGGCATTGATTTCACGAAAAACTGTTGTCCGTCGTTAAGCACAATGTGCTGAGCGTCGGCGATACAACCTCCCGACACGGGCGACATTCGAGAAATCCTAACTCGTTCCCCGATGGCTGATCTTAGGATTTTTTCAAGTTCATTTCTCATTGGCGTAAGTTGAGCTTCGAGCTACTTGTCAACGTCACAACTATTCTTAGGCTAGCTAAGCGAGAAGTATTGGTTCGCAAAATGAGCTGCGAGTTCCTGAGGTAATTCATTTAGATGCAACTTGGTTTTGGCGAGGTCCGTGTTTGGCAGTTTGGATTGGATATCGAGCCTACGCAAGTTGGTCGTTGGAAGGAACTGTTGGCACCGAATGAACGCGCGAGAGCTTCACGTTTTGTGACGGAGGAATTGCAAACTCGCTATATCGCCGCGCGAGCACATCTCCGCATCTTGCTAGGTGAATTCCTAGAGCTTGAGCCGCAGCAGATTCGCTTTGACTACGAGCAGTGGGGCAAGCCGTATCTTTCCAAAGGAACGCTTCAGCTAAGCTCGAAAGAGCGCGTGCATTTTAACGTAAGCCACTCGGAAGGTCGCGGACTGATAGCGATTGGTTCGATGCCATTGGGGATCGATCTCGAGTTGTTTCGCCCGAGAGTGAATTATCGTTCGATCATTTCCCAGGTTGTGTCTGCGTCGGAAGAGTCCGGTTGGGCGGCTTGGTTACCTAGAAACCACGATGAGCACGTACTACAGCTCTGGGTCTGCAAAGAAGCTCTACTCAAGGCGATGGGTTTGGGAATCGCTGAGGGGCTTCAGAAAACTTCATTGCCAATTCCCATTCCCCGAGAGAGCTTTCGGCCAAGTGCCATCGACGCGAGCCTTCAGCTGCACCTGGAAGAGGATGGTAGTTGTCGGCTCAACTCCTGGATGGACCCTAAGTCTTGGAGGCTGCAGTTGTTGGATGGGCTTGAAGAGGGCGTTGGTGCGCTGGCGACTCTTGGTCCTCTGATGAAGTTGACCCTCAACCCAAGCTAAAACCCTCGCATGAAGAGATCAGCTTAGGAATTGTCCACCCTTTTGGTCTTCTGCTTTGTCCCACATATTGCCTACTCGACGCCTTGGTTAGCTGTTAAACTAGTTCAAAGTTAGACTCGTGAGTTATCGCAAGATTTATGGAACAGACTGCGGAAAAACTTGACTGCTTCGTGCGTGTGAAAACGCCGGAGAACATCGAATTTGAGTATACGTTGGCAGGTCCTTTTCAGCGGTTTCCAGCTTTTCTGGTAGATATTTTTATTCGCGTTGCGGTTTTCTTCGGACTCGGCTTTGTCCTGACGATTGGTTTCGGCCTCTCGCCTTTTCTTGCTCAAGTCTTCGGGCCCTTCTTGGTCGTTGGCTTCATCATCAGCTTTTTCCTGATGAGCTGGTTTTACGGTGCGTTTTTTGAGACCCAGTTCAACGGCCGCACCGTTGGCAAAATGGTTTTTAAGTTGCGAACCATTTCCATTGACGGCAGACCGATAAATGGTGAGCAAGCTGCGCTGCGCAACATCTTGCGTTCGGCAGATATGTGCTTACTCATACCCATGCGAGTTTTCATATCCGAGTGGGAAGGAGCGCAGCTTCCGGTTTGCTGCGTTGGTCTTGTGACTATGATGCTGACCAGGCGGATGCAACGGATCGGGGATTTGGCGGCAGGCACCATGGTGGTTTCGGAGCAGGGCGGTCGTCTGCCCTTGAATTTAAAACCCGAGGATGCCCGAGTTTATGGACTGGCTGAGTTAATTCCGGCGAATTACAAGGCTACCGGCTCGATGGCCCAGACCGTGGGGCTGTACATGGAGAATCGCCGAAGATTGACTTCGATGCGAAGAAATGATGTCGCTCGCCACTTGGCCGGTCCTTTGATTCAGCGTTTTGGCTTACTGCCAGATACAAGTCCTGATCTGTTGCTATGTGCGGTGTACGTCCGGACTTACATGTCGGAGGAGCAGCGTGAGCAAGGACGTCAGCTCATGCGGAAGCAAGCTCCCGCGCCCGGTCTGCTGGTAAGCTCACCGGGAGTTGCTCCGTTGGCTACTCAGGTTCCTGTGGTTTCTGCCAGTGTCCCACCCGTGGCGACAACGCCGGCTGCGCCCGTTGCCGCAAGCCCGGCTGAGCGACCATCCGATCCAGGTGCTACGAATCGATCTAGTCCCAATCAGGAGCAGTCTTAGCGATGGTTGGTTTGCCCGAAACGATTCACAAGCGTCAAGCGGACTGGAATCGTTTAGAACAAATGATCGGCGAGATCTCTGCACGTGGAACGCGTGGGATTCCAGGAAAGCGGTTGGCCGAGGTGTGTTCGCTGTATCGAGCTGCCTGCGCAGATCTATCTATGGCGGATCAATACCGGCTCTCGCCTGAGATGGTCAATTATCTTCATGGACTTGTTGGCAAAGCTCATAATGCACTGTATCGTTCGAGACGGTTTCAGTTACAGCTTTGGTGGGATGTGCTGTTCCGACAGGCTCCGCGGCAGATTTTTACAGATCGATGCGTTCATATCTGTTCCATTTTGTTTTTTGGCGTCTTTGCTTTTTCCAGTTATCTGGCATACAACGAAGAGGCTTACCCAGGCTTTGCTGAAAGAGTTATGGGTACCGACATGATGCAGATGATGGAAGAGCAGTACGAGGCAGTCGAGTTTGAGCGCGGGGTGGGCGAGAATGTAATCGCAGTCTCGGGTTACATAAACCACAACACTGGTATTGGCTTGCAGTGTTTTGCGCTAGGGCCTCTTGTTATCCCTGGGCTTCTGACGACCGGGTTCAACGCTTGCCTTCTGGGAACAACGTTCGGTTACATGGCTCGCGAAGGCACGCCTGGGGGCGATAATTTCTTGGAGTTCGTCACGGCTCATGGACCTTTCGAGTTGACGGCCATAGCGCTGGCTGCGGCCGCAGGTCTGAGGATCGGGCTCGGGTGGTTGATTCCCAGGAATCTGACTCGACTCGATTCAATGCAAGCCCGCGCTCAAGAGGCAATCCCAGTCATGGCTGCTTCTGTGATGCTGTTTTTCTTAGCAGCTATGACCGAAGGGATGATCTCGCCGAGTTCATTGCCGTACTTGGCCAAGGTCCTGTGGGGGATGTTTAGTAGTACTCTGCTGATGTTCTATTTCGTTGTGTTGGGTTATCCCTCGGGGGACTCGGATGCAGCTTGATAAGACTGAGATTGTCATCCGGCAGCGCTCGGCCATCGAGCTTTTTGACCTCAGCATGCTAGTGCTGCAGCGGCATTGGTGGCGGATCATGTTGACCAGTGCTGTGTTTGGTCTGCCGCTGCTCTTGTTGAACGCTTGGCTTACTTGGTGGATGCTCACCGAAGATGCATATATGCAGATGGAGTATATGGATTCTCCAGAAGTCGCTATGCATTGGCGGCACCTCTTCCATAACTGCTTGCTTTTCATCATGCAGTTTCCCTTGATCTCTCTGCCGACGACGATTTTCTTGGGCAATCAAATCTTCTTTGAGCCTGCTGACTGGCGGAGTGTCATGAAGAAGCTCAAGCCTGTGCTGTGGCGCTGTATGTTGGTGCTTGGTGTGTTTCGCTTGGGGCTGCTGTGCATTGCAGCGGAGTGTTTCGTAGATCGCTATTTGATTTGGGATTGGCTGGTTGAGTTTTGGGTTTTGATGGTTCCCTGCGCTGTGGCTCTATTCATACGCGCCGCTTGGCCCTTCGCTCCTGAGATTCTGGGTCTAGAGCTCTGCAAGTTGAGATCGAAGAAAAAGGGGCAGGTGTCCTACGCTCAGCGTAGTCGTGGGCTTCATCGTTTGGTGATTTCAGACAATATCGCTCGTCACATCGGCGCATCGTTCTTTGGTGCTTTGCTGTGGGCAATGATCGTACTTTCGATCCTCTGGGTAGTAGGGACCGCCTTTGGCATTTGGTCATGGTCCTGGATGAGTGTGCATAATCGGTTCACTGTTCCACTAGCTCTGTGGCTGATCGGGATTCTCGTGACCGTCTTTCGCTTTCTGGGATATCTTGATACTCGGATTCGCCTGGAGGGTTGGGAAGTGGAATTGCGTGTCAAGGCTGAGGCGGCTCGGATGCAGGAATTGGTGAAAGTACCGATTCCAGCAGTGTCAGCCGATATTGAGGAAGCAGCACAGGTGACGCAGCCGGAGGTTGCTGGATCATGAGGGAAGTGTCTTGGGAGTCTCGATCGAAGAAGTACGCTTTGGGCTTGCTGGTTGGCTTGCAGTTGATTTGGGGGAATTCGGATTATCTAGCTGCGCGTCCCCTTCAAGAGGTGGATGCGAACCAGGCAATGCGTTCGGTTGGTTCGCAATCTTGGTATGAAAAGTCTACAGACTCTTTTGCGATACCAGATCCAGGCGAGGTTTCAGACAACAAAATTCGCTCAGAAGGCTGGGCCTACAAACCAAAAGCAACTCGAGCAACAGGCAATACGGCCCCAGCGACTCGTCCTGCAGGAGGAGGCTGGACAGGCGTTAACGCAGATGCAATCACGGGTTTCATCATGGTCTTGATCATCGTCCTGGTGATCGGGGCCTTTGCAGCACTCGCCTATTTCGCGTTGCGGAATTACATCCCAGCACCGAAGCAAGCCGTAGTTCCGAAGAAGTTTGAAGTGGATGTGGCGAAGGTGGAGGATCTGCCATTTGAAGTGAGTAAGCCAACTCATGGCAATCCACTAGACGAGGCTGAAGCTTTGATGCGGGCTGGGCGCCTACGAGAGGCAATTATCTACCTGTACGGTTATCAGCTTCTTGCATTGGACCAAGCAAGGAAGATCGATCTCCAGCGTGGGAAGACAAATCGCATGTACGTGCGAGAACTGCAGAAATATACGCGACTGAAAGATATCTTAACCACAACGATGCTCATTTTCGAAGATGCCTATTTTGGGCAGCACGAAATTGGTATGGAGCAATTCAAAACTGCGTGGGACTTGGTCGACGAGTTTCACCACTTGGCCGCGAGAAACGAACCTCAGGCCCCTCCCTCAAGATCTGCAACAGGGAGGTTGGCACAAGCATGATCTTGCAGAGCTATACCCGCCTTCGCCGAATGCATCGTGTTCAGTGCACTTGTGTGCTTTTAGTGTTGTTGGTGATGCTAGCCGGTTGCGGCAGTGTGACGCCTGAGCTGGAGTCTTTCGGGGCAGTTAAGGGTGTGGATGCGAGGCGTTCCGCCAACGGCTTGCAGGTGCATCGCAAGATGTGGGAGAGCGCTGGAGTGAAGTGCCTGCTTCCTTCGAAGCTGTCTCCTCGATTGGAAACGGTGGACACCATTGTCCTCGTTGGGCAGACCTTTCAGCCGCCGGGCAGAGCAGCTCGAGAGTGGCTGGAGGAATGGCTGTCCCACGACAAGAATAGGACAGTGATTTACTTCGGGCGTGACTTCAATGCAGAGGTCTATTTTCGCAATCGCACTTTGCAGGCGGTGGAAATGGAAAAACAACGCCGGGCTAGAGTCTTGGTTGCCAAGGCGCAGACAGCTGAACTGTCGCAACGCATGCAGCAGATTGGTGAAAGCACTTTCTGCAGATGGTTTTACTACGACGTTTCGATAGCACGTGATGAATATGTGGCCTCCGATTTGACAGGCCCTTGGGCACAGGATCTTAGCGGGCTGGAAGGCAAATGGCCGGTTGGCGTCACGCTGCGCGAACCAAGTTTGGCGTGGAAGAAGAAGTTGCCGTCATGGTTGCAACCGGGAGCAGCCAACAATGGATTTCAAGCTGTGCCAACCATTGGTCAATTACCAGCGAATTCGAATACGGATACTGTTTTCAGCCAATGGAACCTGCAAGAGTTGGACAGTCAGGAAGCGTGGGACGAGGAATTTGAGGGCTTGCTCCAGCCGGAGACTCTGCTCGCCACTCGAGATGGACGCCCTCTGGTGTTTAGTCTGAACTCCAAGAAGCAGAGCAGTAGCCGCATCCTTGTGGTGGCTAATGGTGCTCCTTTTCTCAATGCTTCGATGGTTGATCCTTTACATCGAAACGTAGGCGCTCGGATTGTAGAGTCTTGTTTGCCGGCTGATCGTGTGGCCGTACTAGCTTACGGTTATCGGGGTTTGACGATCTCGAAGATCCCGGAAACGGAAAAGGGGATCACCGGATTGGAAGTGCTTACTGCGTGGCCGCTGAGTGCAGTTACGATTCCGATGGTGGCTCTAGGTATCGTGATTTGCTCTGTCCTGTTTCGCCGACTTGGAAGAGCTCAGAACTTACCGAAGCCTAGTCGTAGCGATTTTGGTTTGCACATTGAGACGCTGGGGCAGATGCTCCACAAGTCAGGTGACGAAGTCTTTGCCGTTCTTGCTGTAAGAGAGTATTTTATCAAGGTTCGTAATGAGAATCCGCCCGCCTGGTTGGAACAGCAACTTGCAGCAGTTGAGCGAAAAACTGGAAATCAGGTCGCGACAGGTTCTGCTCTGGCAGCGAATCCTCCTCCTGGCGGCGATTTCCTGCCTGGAACCGTCGACGCCTCACCACAGCGGAACCATTCTGCTTCAGAAGCGGGGCCGGCCCCTGAAAAGCCAGAAGGTGATGACATTGAAGTCTGGGGCGACCTGGAATTGGAGGGTGGCAAAGATTCGAATTCGGCTGATTCGCCAGGCTCTAAGACAAATTAAGACAACGATTCTAAAACCAACTAAACTTCGCTCAGCAGATTCAACAACTAGCGACGACTACAACAAAAACTGAAACAAGAGACTCGATGCGAACGACGAAAGAACTTTTTGAATCCATTTCCAGCGAGCTGCAGAAGCTGTTCGTAGGTCAAGATGAGCTTGTGCTCGCCACGCTTACCGCATTGTTCTCCGGCGGTCATGTTCTGATCGAGAGTCTGCCAGGAATGGGAAAGACTCTATTCGTGCGGACCTTGGGTCGAGTGCTCGGGTGCCAGTTTGGTCGGATTCAGTTCACCGCTGACCTAATGCCTTCGGATATCACTGGTGCTCCGATCTTGGACTTGAGAAACCATGACTTCAAGTTTCGTCCAGGTCCTGTCTTTACTCAGCTGTTGCTGGCCGACGAGATTAATCGTTCTCCAGCCAAGACTCACGCCGCGTTGCTTGAGATCATGCAGGAGTACCGAGTGACAGTGGATGGTACGAGTCACGAGTTGGAGAAGCCCTTCTTTGTGTTGGCGACTCAGAATCCGATAGAAAGCGAAGGTACGTACAATCTGCCCGAAGCTCAGCTCGACCGGTTTATGTTCAAAGTCGCCGTAGAGTATCCGGGTGAGCAAGAGGAAGAGCAGATTCTCGCTCTGCATAGTCAACAGATCGATCTGAGTGAACGGTTGGAAAACGAGGTTCAGGTCGTGACTTCGCCAGAAGAGATTCTTCAGGTTCTGCAGAATAACGCTGCAGTGCGAGTTGAGCCGCATTTGGTGCAATACATCAATCGAGTTGTACGTCAGACTCGTAGTTGGCCGAGCTTCCATTTAGGTGCATCGCCGCGAGCGGGGCTGGCGCTGATGCAGGGCGCGAGGTCTCTCGCTGCGTTTCGCGGGCGTGATTATGCGACACCGGACGACGTGGTCGATATTGTTCTCCCTGCTCTGCGACATCGAGTGATTATGTCTGCGGAGTCCGAAGTAGAAGGTTTGAGCGTGGATGATGAGTTACAGCAGATGCTCAAGGGCATCGAAGTACCACGTGGCGTTTAGGACCTTCGTGGGCTACTCTTTCTGCTTTCATAATCACTGTCCGAAGAAGCAATCGTAGATGAACGAATCCGCCGCGCAATCGACTTTCTCGCTCGCCGACTGGTGGATTACGCCGTGGACGATGTTCTTCTTGTTCTTGCTTCCGCTCTTGATGCTGATGCGGTTTGGGAAGACATATCCGAGTGGCCGCAGCATCGTGTTGACTTCAATCGTCGTTGCCAACGGGATGGTGATTCTGTGGGTTGACTGGTGGTGGATGGTTGTTTCGATCACGTCCGCCGTTTTGGCTCTGATTGCAACAGTTGATCTACTTTCTATTCCTTCGACAAAGGGAATTCAGGTCAAGCGGCAGATGGCGCGAGTCGCATCCTTGGGGAATTCGCATCCAGCCGAGCTAATCATTGATTCGCGCGTGCAGCAGAATTTATTGCATCGATACGCACAAAGGGTTCTTAGGGGATTATTTGTTGGCAAGGTTGGTGTGCGGGCCAAACTACGTCTTGCTGAGGATGCTAGTGCAGGTTTGAAGGTCGAGCCGGCGGTGCACGAGATTGACCTGTTGGACTCAAAGCGAATTGTGGTTCAGCACAATATTACTCCTCACCGTCGCGGCGCATTTGAGCTGGAGTACGCGTACGCAGAACTGTCGAGTTTGTTTGGTTTGTGGTGCCACCAGCATGAGTTCCGTTGCAGAAGTACTTTGCACGTTTATCCAGATATCAAGCAGATCGGCAAGTACGCACTGTTGGCTCGCACTAATCGTTTGACGCAGATTGGTGTGAGGCGGACACGAAAAGCTGGACAAGATAATGACTTTGAGCGACTGCGTGACTATTCGCAAGATGACAATTACAAACACATTGACTGGAGAAGCACGGCCCGGCGGCAGAAGCTGACGGTCCGCCAATTCCAGACGGACCAGAGTCAGCGGGTCATCTTTATGTTGGATTGTGGGCGGATGATGACCAACGAGTACAATGGGCTGAGCTTACTCGACTATGCTTTGAATTCTGTTTTGATGCTTAGCTATGTAGCGCTAGACCAAGGTGATTCAGTCGGCATGGTGTCCTTTTCAGATCAAGTTCACACCTTCGTCCCGCCAGCTGGTGGACGTCGCCAAATGAACCGGATTTTGCATGCCGGATTCGATCAATTCCCGCAGTTAAAACAGTCTCGATTTGACGAAGCTTTTCTCTATCTTTCGAAGCATTGCCGCCGTCGATCCTTGGTCGTCTTGGTTACAAATGTAATAGATCGAGTGAATGGGGATCAGATCCAAAATTACATGAGGAATCTGATTGGTTGTCATCTTCCATTGCTGGTATTGCTGCGTGATCACCGCATTTTTCAGGCAGCCGACAACCCCGCGCCAGACCCTCGAGTGCTTTATCGCAGTGCGGCTGCAGCGGATTTACTGGTATGGCGAAACCAAGTGATTCGCCAGATGAAGACTGGTGGCTCGCTTGCATTGGATGTCTATCCTGAAGAAATGAGCACACCGCTGGTCAATCAATATTTGGAAGTGAAAGCTCGCCATCTTCTTTGAGTCATTTTTTGAGGCTCCATACTCTTGAATGCTAGCTTTCTTGTTGCTGTGGGTTTGAGAATGCTGGCGATCAATCTCGCCTACTGCCTGAGCGTATTTTTTGGTACTTCTTGAGCGTGGAAGTCTGCTGATTTGTGATTTAGCAGTTCCCATCGACGAAGAACCAAAATCAGCGACTGTGCCGGTCCAGCTTGCACGCTCATGGAATCACGAATATCCAAGTCAGTCCGCAACGCGATCCCTGCCGTTGAGAGCAGTTCGGAAGGTTTGCTTCCAGGGTTTGATGCGCGCTGGTTTTCTCCTGTCTTATTCTGCTTTGTTGTCCTCTTCGGTGATGCGGCCTGCCTTACGCCGTCGGTTTGCTTTGCACAATCGGCAGGTGCAGCAATTGAGTCCGATCCACCGGTGCAATTCGAAGGTCAATTTCGGATTACCTGGGGTGGGGCAACGGCCAGACAGTTCAGGGGGAGTATCAGTCTTGATAGCGGCCAGATTGATGTCGTGCAGAACCTAAGTCTGCAGCCCGATGCGACGGGTACGATTCTGCCATCTGGCACTGGGCAGCTTAAGATCCAGCCACACAGTAAAGCAACTTTTGGCGGTGTTGTGATTCAGGCAGAGTGTCCCTTGGACGCGAAAGTTAGCATCGAGATCAGGAATCCGTCTGCGGCACCGTTCAGGGGAGTGTTCTCCGTCAACGACTTGCTCAAGAAAACGCACATTGAAGCTATCGATGAGTTGGGTAACCGTCTGGCTTTGGAAAGACCTGTTGAAGATCAGCTACAGATTCGAACCAGCAGTAGAAACGCCGTGCTCGAGACGCTTGATATCTGGCCTGCTTCAGTACGCGGAAACTTTACAACTCTGACTCCTGGAAAGCACCGAATTCGGATTCGTCGCAAAGGGGTACTTCCAGAGCGGCCAGTGGAGTTAATCCACGAGGCGGTAGTCGAAGTGGATGAGGTCGGGAGTTTTGGTGATGTTCCATTCCAATTGGTCGTCCCAGATCTAGAGGGCGTATATGAGCTCGAACTCTGCATAGTTCCAGAGCGATCGTACTTGGCGTCATTTCTTCCAGCCGACGACCAGGTGTTGCGGCGTTATGAGTTTGTAGCGATCGACCCAGCGGAGCGTCAGCCAAGCAAACTCATCTGGAAAGAGGTGCAACGGATTCAAGCAATCGACGCGGCGACCCCAGGGTTTCTGTCGTGGATTTCACCTTATCTCCGAGCACAGAGTATTCCTGAAACTGTCAAACGCGTCACGCCGCTTTCGAGCACACTTGATGCCGTACTGTCCCACGGCGAACTTGAGGAGCGTGAATTGCAGTTGCCGAACTCGGGCAGCAAGAAGTGTTTGGTGCTCGGCCCCGAATCCTGGCTAGCTATTCCTTTGACTGAGCTGGAGCCTGGCCAACCACATCGCTTGCGGATTCGCACGCCCGTCGACTGGCCCAACGCTGTGATCGCAAGTATCAAGCCGTTGGGAATGGCCGGAGAGGTCTCTGAGTTTGCGACTTTGGGAAGCGACTACAAGATTGATACTTCCACGCGAGAGCTGCTCCGGCATTCGGCTTTGCAGCCTGAAGAGCAAACCGGTTTGCGAAGCACCGAGGTTGTATTCTGGCCGGCTTCAGAGCAAAGCTTGCTTTTGCTAAGCAATCCATCTTCAGAACGACTCGCCAGCGTACTCGACATTGCTGTTGATGCCTCGAGTTGGGAGCCGGGCGAAATCGCAGAGGTTGCCGCGAATCCAAGCGTCTCAGCAGAGCCAGAGCGGCTGGCCGGAGTCTATCTCGACAAGCCACTTTTGGGAGTATGGCTTGGCACGCAGCGTATTCGTGATCCGGGGACAGGTCGCTGGCTCGAGAATTGGAGCACGTGGCATCTCGCCTGCACTCGGATGATGCACTACTTAGATCTGCTGGAAGCCAACTTGCTGGTCATGAAAGTTCAAGCAGATGGTGGAGCTATTTTCCCGAGTCGCAGTTTGCAACCTTCTCCACAGTACGACAACGGCACATTCTTTTCCGATGGTCGCAATGCGGGTATCAAAGATGGTGTGGCGCTGCTCTTGAAACACATGGAACGGAGTAACCGGAAGCTGGTTCTAGCACTCGACCTCGACAGCAAGCTGCCTGGAGTTGAGCTACAGGCCCAAGGAACTACAGGGGTTCATCAGCGACGGCTGGCTCGCGACTCGCAAACACGGAGAACGACGGAGTACCGATACGATCCGTTGCATCCTGACGTTCAAGCGGAAATAGAGCGGATTATTCGGGAGATTGTCAGTTCCTATGGGGATACTAAGGCATTTGGTGGTGTACAGCTTCAGCTATCTAAAAAATCGGTCCTGCTCTTTAAGGGGGATCTATGGTTGCCGTCCGATAGGACTATCAGGCAGTTCGAGTCTAGCACGAACATCGCTGTGCCAAAGGAGTCAGCGGCATTTAGAGAGTTCCTGAAAACTAAAGATGGTCAGGAGTATCTGAAGTGGCGTGGCGAGAGACTGTCTTCCTTTCTGGCTCGGTTGGGCGGGATAGTTGCAGGGGAGGAAATTGGACAGGTTGCCGGGACGGAATCTTCCGACAGGTCGCGTCTGTATCTGCACGCCGGTAGTCTCTGGAATCAAACGCCGCGTGAGTCCGACTTTCTGAATCCGAAGACGATTAACAGAATTCCACAAGAGTTCTTGCTCGCCTTCGGCTTGGATTTAGACAGCTTGAGTGAATCCGACGAAGTCATCCTTGTCCAAAGTGAAGTAGAGGTCTCTGAGAGCGTCGATGCGGATGAATGGGTGCGTCAGATTTCTCGGCGTATTGGCTTAAATTTCAAAACGAACCACAGCCTTGCTTCCGCGTCTGTCCTCTTGCAAACACCATCAGCGCACCGCATTCCTGGACTAGATGTTCTGAGTGAAGCTACGGGGCAGGAGTTTTCAGATGTGGTCTACCCGATTCGCATCGAGTCACAATCTTTTTTAAATAGAGCTTTGCTTCAGCAAACGCTTCAGCAAGAGCTTAGTTTTGTCGCATTGGGAGCTTGGCTGCCAGTCGGCGCTGAGCTGTCGGAGCTGAAAGCAAACCTGACAACACTTCGTACTTTGCCAGTAGCTCAGTTTCAGGATGTGCCGCTCTCGCAGACCAACAGTTCAGGACTTGTTCGGGTGCGTTATGCAGCCCTTGGTGAGAAAAGCTATGTCCAAATCGTGAACGCGACTCCATGGACCGAGGAGGTAAGTTTGACTTTTGCAGGCGGCAGCGATGAGCTCTTCTGCGAGGTATTAGGCGATCTGGACCTTACCCTGAAAAAAGAAGTATCGGGGAGGAGCCCGGTTTGGAAAGTCCAAGTCCCAGGGAATCGTATTGTTGGATTGCAGCTCAGCCAGAAGCTCGTCGTTTCAAGTGCCTCACGAAGCTGTTCAGGCAATGTTTCTACTGTGATCGCAGATGAACTTTCGGTGTTGGAAGCGATTCTTTCCGCTTCTGCAGATCCGACTCGGCAGGAAATCGCCACCGATATCTCTGGTGATTTTGAGCAGTCGACGAAGGTTGGCCTACCATCTGGTTGGAGCTCCTCGGAAATGCCCGGTGTAACGGTACGAGCTTCCAATCACCTTCCACATTCGGGCCGACAGAGTTTAGAGATCGCTAGTTCCAACAAGGGGAAGACGCGTACTTGGTTGCACAGCCCCAATATTCCCATTCCTGTTACTGGTCGGTTGACCATTCAAGCTTGGCTGCGAAGTCCCGCAGATAGATCAAGTACTCTGGCGCGAATTGCTCTGGTTGGGCGGGCCATCAGTGGGGATCGATTCGAACGCAGTATGCTGGTGGGCTCCAAGGTTGACCCTTCGCAGCAGATTCCGAATGACTGGGGGACTCGACCTTTCACGCTCGATGTTGGTGACATTCCAGTAGATGAACTAGAGTCTCTCTATGTGTCCATCGAACTAGTGGGAGCAGGGCGTTTGTGGGTTGATGACGTTAAGGTGCTCCGATGCTGGTTGCATCCCAATGAGCGTACTTTTCTGCAAGGTCGATTGTTAGTTGCGAAACGAGCTCTAAAGGCGGGTGATCCAGCTGCAGCCGAGCAGTTGCTGGATGGGCCTTGGGCTCGGTACCTGCGGAGGGTTCATCCAGATATGCAGGACAATAAAGGACGAGTTGCACAGGCAGCTCCGCTAAGTATACCGATCGAAGGTTCGGCGCATTCTGCAGATCAATCCAATTGGAATGCAAGCCCGAGTATTTTCGAAACCATTCGCGATTCACTGCTGCAGCGATGGATTCGCTAGTCTTTGGGCTAACTTAACACTCTGAAATAGAACTTGCGATGAACCCTATGCGTGCACTCAGGTTGGAATCGGACGGACTCGCGGTTCACACTGATCGGGAGATTCCAAAGCTAGAAGAAGGGGAAGCGTTGGTTCATGTTCACTTGGCAGGCGTTTGTTCTACGGACCTGGAGATTGCCAAGGGTTATTTCGGCTTCCAGGGTACTCTCGGGCACGAGTTTGTAGGTACTGTTGAGCAGGTAAAGTCGTCGGAGCCTGAGTCCCAGACTTGGATAGGACAACGTGTCGTTGCTTCAATTAATTTTGCCAACCGGCTGTCGCCGGAGTATGCAACTTATGGGTTGGAACATCATCCTCGGCGCCGCGTGCTTGGGATTCTCAAATGGGATGGAGCGATGGCGGACTTCGTTCGTGTACCGATTGATAATTTGTACGAAGTCCCGGATGAAGTGTCCGATCGGCAAGCTGTTTTCACTGAACCCCTTGCCGCAGCTTTAAGGATTCCGCAACAACTCACCCTTAATCCGAACTATCGTATTTGCGTCATAGGTCCTGGCCGATTGGGCATGTTGATCGCTCGTGTTCTGGAAAGAGCCGGTTGTTGTGTCACTGTGGTTGGACGGTCAGTGCGGTCGATGCAACTCGCCAGGAAATGGGGTATTGCGACAGGCAGGGCTCATGATTTTGAAAACAGTAGTTTTGACATCGTGGTGGATGCAACGGGAAACGCGCAGGGGCTGGCTGAGGCAGTTCGTCTCACCAGGCCGCTTGGTCAATTGGTGTTAAAAAGTACTTTTGAGAAGCAAGGTCAGACCGACTTAACCAAAGTCGTCGTTGATGAGATACAGATTGTCGGGTCACGCTGTGGGCCCTTTTCAGCTGCCATTCGAATGTTGAAGTCCGGAGATCTTTGCACAGAAGACTTGATCGATGGTGAATACCATATAGAGCAGGCGACTGAGGCTTTTGAGTTTGCTGCTCAACCCTCAATCCGCAAAGTCCTTCTGAGCTTCGATTCATGAGAACACATCGTTGGCACAGTCTTTTCACAGCCTGCATGAGGTTTCTCAGGTGAAAAGGCTACGATCTACCTGAAAAACTGGGACCAGTTCTTCAGGGAACTTCCTCGCACACATTGATTCACATCCTCGCGCTCTGCGAACAACGCTTTGAACCCTTCCTCTCCTTTCGTCAAGAAAATACTCGCACTGCTGCTAGGCTACCCCTGGCGTATTATCGGATGCATTGTTCTTCTAACGGCTCCCGCAGTTTGGCTGTTGACTACAGCGGAGTTCTCGCCCTCAATCGTAGAGTCCTTCGTGGACAATCCTGAGGACTACGAAAGAGCTGAAGCTTTAGAGGCACTTTTTCCATCCAATCCGGACTCGCTCGTCTGGGTTGCGACCACTGAAGAGGATCTTTTTTCTGAAGAGACTCTCCGTGCAATTCGGAGATGTGCGGCCGAGATACAGGAGCTGACCTCTGTGCGTCGCGTTCTGGCGCTGCCGAATCTGAATCGGCCTGCAGGGCTGTCCAGCGGGATTCGGGGGACAGCAGGAAAGATACTGTTGAACAAGAAATTGCAAAGTGGAGACGTACCGGATGCTCGCCCCACCGCAAGCCCGGTTCTGCCGTTTCGTCGTCGGGCTAGTGCGGAATCGTTAGCGGCAATCAAAGAACAGTTTTTGTCATCTGAATCAGAGATGCGCTCACTGCTAGCGCGTGACGGAAAGTCGCATGTCATGCTGGTTGAATTGGCTGAACGAGTGATGCAGCCGGATGACCAAATTGACTTGATTCAGGATTTGGAGCGAATTGTCAGGGAGAACAAACTTGGCAGTCAGGGCTATTACTGCTCAGGGTTGATTCCTCTGCAGGCGTATGGATTCAAGGAGATTTACTCGGTTCTGCAGATCCAGCTACCACTTGGTATCGCCCTGATTGCTTTGGCAGTTTGGTGGGTTTTTCGACGTGTTGAAGTTATTCTCGTGACGCTACTGATCGCCGTGGTCTCCATCGCATGGGGGTTTTCCTCGGGTATCATTTTGTTCGGAAAGATCTCGGTGCTTATGGCCGCTGTCCCTTTGATGGTGCTCGTCATCAGTACAGCCGATGTGATTCATCTTATCTCTTCCTACACGGCTGAGCGCAACGCGGGGACGGAGCACCGGCAAGCAGTCAGTAAGACTTTCGCGGAAGTCGGTGGGGCTTGTGTGCTGACAAGCATTACGACTTTTATTGGATTCATCTCCCTTATCTTTGTGCCAGCGAATACCATTCGGCAATTTGGATTTTCCGCCGCGGCAGGTGTCGCTAGTGCATTGATCCTTTCGGTGCTTATTGTGCCGATCTTCTTGGAGATACTTCATCGCTTGGGGAGGCCTGTGACGGCATCGGTTGGTGCATCGAGGTTCACTCAATGGATCGCAACGGGATGCCTGCGACTTGGCTGCTCGCGTCCGAAGTTAACTGTTTTGGTGTTCGCGATTGTTCTAGCAGCGTGCAGCTATTTCACCAGTCAAATTCATCTTGATCCGGACTTGACCCAGCGTTTTTGGAAGAATCATGACATCAGCAAGAGTACTAAGTTCTTTGCGTCGCAGTATGGTGGTATCAATTCAGCGGAACTGTTGCTGGAAGCTCCTGAGGCTGTCCTCTTTGCTCCTGAGGTAATGGCTGGGATCGCTGAGTTTCGCCAGCGCGCTCAAACGGAGTTGAATTGCGAATCGGTAGCTGCCGTAGATTTGTTGGTGAGGGCGTTTGTGACACAACTGGACTATAAGAATCCCGATGGGAACGCGGAATCGGCGAATCATACTCGTGCTTGTGTTGAATACCTGCGACAGCTTGAGCCTGAGTTGGTGAACAGCCTCGTAACCGAGAATCGCTCGCACTTGAGGTTGCTGGTTAGTATTCCGCAGACATCGTACTTGGCGATGACAGAGACGTCAGAGAAACTGGTAGCGCTAGCAGATGAGACGTTCGGAGCGGAGATCCGCATCACTGAGAAAGGCTCGGCTCCGGTTGTAGGTCGAGCCGTTCGGGAAATCATTCGAGGGCACATGCAAGGATTCGCATTTTGCTTTACGACGATATTCTTTCTGATCGCTTTCGGCCTGCATTCTCTTCCAAGAGCCTGTGTATCGGTTTTTCCAAACCTGACGCCTCTGTTGTTACTCGGCGGCTTGATTGTCTTGACTCAAGAGGTCGCCGATAGCGACTTACTCGCGGTAGCGACGCTTGGTCTTGGGCTAGCCGTAGACGATACGATTCATTTTCTATCGAGATTTCGTATCGAGCAGAAGAACGGGAAGAGTTTTTCTGAGTCTGTTGAGGCGTCGATGCATCACACTGGTCTGGCGATCATTCGGACGACGTTGATTCTCAGCGTCGGCTTTTTGCCTTTTGCCTTCTCGACCTATCTTTCGCTGAACATGTTGGGAACTTATTTGATCGTTGTCCTCGCCGCTGCTGTACTCGCAGATTTGATTTTGCTGCCGGCGATCTTGCATTTGCTTTTCTCCGATCGACAGAAATAGTAGGAGTCCTCGCAGCTGTGCAGATCAGAGTCTGAAAATTGCACAGACTCAGACAAAGGTTGGCACTGCTCTTCTTAGTTGGAGTCATCCCACTGCTTTGCAGTTGGCGTTATGATAACACCGAAAGTAACTAACCCTGCCTTTTGAGTGTGATCATGATTCAACTTGGATTTGCGAGCGCGATTCTGCCTGAGCTCTCGCTGGAAGAAGTTCTGAAGTTAGCTGCTGACATTGGCTACGATTGTGTGGAAGTCATGTGTTGGCCATTAAGCAAAGCGGAGCGTCGCTACGCTGGGATTACTCATATCGATATTGCCAAGCTGGATGATTCGTTAGTGGATGAAGTGCATGGTTTGGTTGAGTCGACCGGAGTGGCGATCAGTGCTCTCGGTTATTACCCCAACTGTCTGTCGCCGGATGCAGCTGAGGCGGAGACTGCGGTCACACATTTGAAAAAGCTACTTGGTGCTGCGAAGACATTAGGAGTGGCGAATGTGAATACTTTTATCGGTCGCGACTACACAAAAAGCATCGAAGCCAATTGGCCGCTCATGCTTGACACTTGGCGACA
Organism: Aureliella sp.; assembly: GCA_963691875.1. Classification (GTDB taxonomy): domain Bacteria; phylum Planctomycetota; class Planctomycetia; order Pirellulales; family Pirellulaceae; genus Aureliella. The sequence continues at coordinate 3,857,775 of OY829846.1, read as the reverse complement.
GATATTAGAGCAGGCCGATGCACTCGGGTTGAAGATTGGAATTGAAAATTGTCCAATGCTCTTTTCGGAGGATGAGTGGCCGGGCGGAAAGAACATCGCGACGACTCCCAAGATCTGGCGGCGTCTTTTCGAGGATTTGGGAAGTCGGAATCTGGGGCTAAACTACGATCCATCGCATATGGTTTGGCAGCAGATGGACTATTTGAAACCCATGCGAGAATTCTCTTCGCGTATCTTTCACGCGCATGCCAAAGACGTCCGGCTCGATAGGGACAAGCTGGATGAGGTAGGCATCATGGCTCATCCGCTGGAATATCACACTCCCAAGCTACCGGGTCTTGGGGAGGTGAATTGGGGCAAGTTCTTTTCCACGTTGTTGGATAGCGGCTATGAAGGTGCAGTTTGTGTAGAAGTAGAAGATCGCGCTTATGAGGGATCGCTCGAGGCTCGCAAAGACTCCTTGCGGCAAAGCTTCCGCTATTTGAAAAACTTTGTACCCTAGTCGGTCATTTAGCCAAGTTCCCAAAGGTCGAAAACGTAATAAGTCGTTTAACGCCCAGGGGCCGACTTGCCTTGGTTTGATTCGAAAGCTCTAAGCAAGAGACGTGCATGGAGTGATCGATCGCCGAACGGCTTCCGATCCCAATTCCTGAGAATATCAAAGACATACGAAAGCATCTGCAATGACAGCGACCTACGAAGACTACGCCAAAATGATTGACCACTCCTTGCTAATTCCAACGATGGATATTCGGCAATTGGAAGAAGGTTGTGCGCTGGCCGTTGCCTATGACGTCGCAAGTGTTTGCATCATGCCTTACTACCTCAAAAGATGTGCGGAGATTTTGGCAGGCAGCACGGTACAACCAAGCACGACAATCGGTTTCCCGCATGGCGGGCACACGGCAGCTATCAAGCAACAGGAGGCAGAAAAAGCTATCGAAGACGGCTGCCAAGAGTTGGATATGGTTGTGAACATCAGCCAAGTTCTCAGTGGCAAGTGGGATTACGTCACCTCAGATATCGCTGCTGTGATTGAGGTTGCTCATGCTGCAGATCGGAAAGTGAAAGTGATCTTCGAGAACTGTTACTTGAACGATGAGCAGAAAATGAAGCTGTGTCAAATCTGTACGGAGCTCAAGGCTGACTGGGTGAAGACAAGTACTGGTTATGGCACCAGCGGAGCGACAATGGAAGACTTGAAGCTAATGATCGACAACGTCGGCGAAGGGATTCAGGTTAAGGCAGCCGGCGGTGTTCGCGACTTTGAGAAGTTGCAAGAGGTTCGAAGCCTGGGCGTGACCCGGTGTGGTGCCAGCGCGACGAAGAAGATGATGGACCAGGCTCGGGAAGCATTAGGGCTGCCCGCGATTGACTTCGCGGCGGCTGGTCCAAGTAGCGGCTACTAGCCTGGGTACGGCGCGTACCTCGTTATGGCGAGGCTCCTTCCTACTACCGCTACAATCGGACCGGAAAAAGCCTCATTGCATCAATGAAACTTGATTTTGAGCTGCGTGTAAAACGCGGCTCGGGAGATGAGCTAGAAACAGACATCGCACTGAACTTTCTAGTGAGGAGTCCTTCCATGCCCCTAATGATCGACGAGGTTAGCGCAAGCTACCAAGGTACACTTTCTCGCTCCTTCGTTGAATTTGCACGCCGTCAGCTCGTAAATGCTTCGATGTTTCATGACCCGGAACAGCGAAACGAAGATCGGCACCCTATGATGCTGCCCGTCTTACTGGTGCCGGTCAACAAATCAAATGAGCCCATTGGAACTGTCACTGAAGCGATTACTCGCGATATTGCTTCGACGAGCATCGGTTTGTTTCACGAGAACCCGATCGAGTGTGAACGTGCAGTGCTCTATTTGAAAATGGCTGGCGTTCCAGTCAACATGGCCGTGAAGATCATTTGGGCCGATGAGATGGGTCCCTTCTACGGATCTGCCGGTTGGTACACAGAGAGGCTTGACGCTTTTCCGGTGGACCTCAATCCTAGGGTCTGTTGAATGATTGTTAGTGGCTTCGGGCCAGGCCGTCGGTTCTTAAGCTCGTCGTCCCGTATTTATGCGGAATGGCCGCGATACACGTCTTGTTACTCGCGAAACGCCGGACGTATCATGGCGATGCGGCTCACTAAAAGAACAGATAGCTAGCTGCGAGACTAACAGCTGATGGCCTTAATGCCCGTCTGAGATTTAACTTCGCCAGCCTCCAAGGCTTGCATGAAGACTCGTGATGGCAACTCGCTGTGCGCGTTACTGCGAGGGAAAGAAGCCTGCGGTGCGTCGCATTGCAGGAATTCAGCGATCTGTTGAAAGCCACTGCTTTCGAGAACTTGAATGTCGCTGATGTCCAGCAACACATCCTCTCGACTAGCAAAGTAGTCCGCGACTTTCTTTTGAAAGTCGATATAGGCCAGGCGGTAAGGCTCAGCTTCAAACTTGGCTTGGCCAAAAGTCATCTCGCGGAAGTTGAGCATGACTTGCATGAACCGCCGTTCCTCTTCGTTCGACTTCTTGCCCGCCTTCACGAGCTGCAATCCCACGAACTGGCGCTCTACTGATTGCAGCCAACGGGTGACGTCTTCATCGCGACGGACATTCAGAAACAAACTGCCAGGAAACGCAGAGTCGAGATTCTGGATGACTTCAAAACTGCAAGCTGGATAGTCGGCTAGACCATCGCAGTGTTGCAGGATATCGAGATCATAGTCTCCAGCGAGAATCTGCTCATGCATTCTGTGAAGACGCTCCGGATGGTGATGCTCCTGCGTTGGCTCGCCGTAGATGCGTCCGAGATGAGCCGTATTAACGCCGAGCTGTCCTAACGCCTCACACATGGATACTGTTGCGCAACGCGGCATTGCGATGACAAAGACCTTGTTGAAGCTGCGCATGAATCGTTCCGGAGGATATGGTGAATCGCCCTTCCGACGACCCAATGCGTTCATCCTAACCGATTCCATCCCTCAGCAACATTGTGCCGAACGTCAAAAGCCAGCGAGCTGTCGCGTCTAGTGCCTCGTTGGCGTACCTGTGAGCTGGCTTACCGACCAATCATGTTGGCTCGGTCGACTTGCTCGTTCAAGGTGAACCAGTCGTACAAAAATCCGACTCCGAAGAGCCCACCCGTAAGTAGCCAGATGATTCCGGTCATCCACTTGCCGAGGTAGAAACGATGAAGGCCCAGGAAGCCCAGAAGAAAAAACGAGTGCAGCAGCCAAGCAAGATTGTGGTCGTACTTTCCTGCAACATGTCGCGTACGAGCTTCCTCAGCCATCGCAGGCATGAAGATCAAGTCTAGGATCCAGCCTACTAAGAAAAGGCCGAAAGTCAGCACATAAAGTAAACCGGTAATTGGCTTGCCGTAGTAGAAGCGGTGTGCTCCGAAGAAGCCAAAGAACCACAGAACGTAGCCGACTGCTGCCGAGTGCTGCGCTTCAGAATGTCCCGAAACTACCGGAGCGTAATGCTGCGGATAATACTCTGTGCTAGCAACTGTCAACTGTCATTCCTTCCTGCCAGAGTTGGCAAAAACTCTTCAAAATCATCGTGACAGACCAGTATTCGCCGTTAGCCCATGAATATTGGGTTTTGAAGACTTGGATAAGAGGATTTAGCAGTGAAGTGGGGCAACTATTCTGAGGTTGTCTCAGCGTTGGAGTCACGTCGCTAGCTCCTCGGGTTCAAGTCGACCTTGGTGACCTCGTCCCAATACCGCTGAAGTAGATAGTGGCTTCTACTAGATCCGGGGCTAGCGTTCGCGGCTGAAATCATTCGCAGTAAGTGACTTTTCTCGGCGTACTCAGGGCAATCCCCGACGGTGGCGTTCAAGATCCCATTCGCATAGGTTCAACGCGGCGAGCTGCGATGCCTCCGGCTCTTTAATTGGAGTCGACTCTCCTTCCGCTCTAGCTTGCATCAGCGCAATCTAACGCTCACGATCAGCCTGGACGCGATCGTTGATCGCACTTACCACAAACAGCACGTCCGCTGGTGAAACCGCTCCGTCCTCAGTGACATCCATGCGATTGATATCAGTCTCGCCTTCAGCCAGCCGATATGAGATTTCTCTGCGATTCAGGTATTGCATGATCCGCACAACATCTATCTGAGGAGTGAATCCATCCACATTAACATCAGTCGGTTCAAGAACTTCGGGTAAGCTTTCCTCAGCTGCGACGGTAGAGATCATAGCGCTTGCTGACAAAACATGGTAGGGACGAACTTGAGGCTGAAAACGGTAGACCAAGACGCCATCTTGAGGGAAGGTGCGGGCCAGTTGGTGCATCTATTTGATACGTTACTGCCTGGGTGACTTCAACTTGAAAACGTGCGGTGGCAATCCGACCACGCTGTGGCTCGAAACTATCCGTGAACCCGTCGAATCTCGTGAATCCATCGTCGGTGAACTCGCGCCAAAAAATTTTCCTAAATCTATTAGTGCCGCAGAATCGCCAATTACCCGCAGAGCAGCTGTATCAAACTGGACGTTGTAAATTGCTTAAAAAATCGCATACTTCTGTTCAGCGACTTCAGCTGCGCTGAGCTCGATCCAAAGTCGGCCTCCAATTCTCGCTTCAGAGAAACCCGCCTTCAGTCGGTCGCAGCAGCTCGGAGCTGCAAACACGACTACTTATAAAACAATTCTCTTCCTAGCACCGAACCATCAGTTTTCTTTGGGGAACGGCCTCAAACCCAGAAGCATTTCGGCGCGTTCGGTGAGTGGCTTTGCAGCGGCTTCCTCAGTGGTGAACTCGGCTAGGCCATCGCGAACAAGGTTGTAGACGACTTGGCGGTCTTGACTGCAGTCGATCTCGATGCACTTCCCTGCCTCGCGGAAATGCTCGACGATGGGTAGCGTAGTTTCCTTGAAAGTCTCAAATCTCGCTTTGATGCTCTCGACGTTGTCGTCGCTCCGTCCAGTGTACTTGGAGCGACCTAGGATCCGCTTCTCCAGCACGTCGTAGGGGCACTCCAGATAAAGCATGGTGGGTAACTCTGAGTCGCTGCCATACACTTCATTCCACACATCCATGTTGCCCAGGCTGCGCGGGAAGCCGTCGAGCAAAAAATTATTCTTACCCGTGCTACGAATTACCGATTCCATTTTCTTGGAAAGCAATTCAACGATCAGTTTATCCGGTGCTAACTTGCCGGCGGCCAGAATCTCCTTGAGCTGATTGGCGTGAGGGCTGTCGGACTCTTGTTCATCACGAAGTAGTTCCCCGGTCGACAAATGCGTCCATCCTAACTGCGATTCTGCTAACTCGCACATCGTTCCTTTGCCTGCGCCAGGACCACCGAGCACGAAAACAACATTTGGCTTGGGGCAAGGGAGTCGAGGATCGACGTGATGAATGGTCACCTTCGGAGCAGGAGCCACTCCCATCTTGTAGATATTCCACGGCTGATCGATTGGCGGCAAGTCATCTTCGCAGTCGATGTGATAAGCCAAATGGCCGTCGAGTCGACAGATGCGCCAAGACTTGTAGCTATTCGAGTAGGACAAGGCTGGGCTCCGAGCTGATTGTCCATCCGCGCGATCCCAGGCCAGCTTGCCGTTCCAGTATCCGAGGCTTGAGAGTGTGCCTGATTCGGATTCTTTTGGCGGTTCCGTCGAAGGAACGAACAATCCGTCTACTTCTGGGATTCCAGCTCCAGTGACTTCGATGTACAGCATGTTCGGATTCTTGGGGGATTCAGGCATGGAGTATCCTTTCGATTGCTTGTAGTCTTTGAGCAAGTATGCGGAGTCCCACCGGAACAACAACCGCAAAACTCATTAGCAGCCCTCCCATACTGGTTATTGCTTCCTAGCGTCTTTCGCGTGGCATGCGGGTTTTAACAAAGGCATGAAATCCGCGAAGCGACCTGTGAAATGTAAAGCCATAGCTCAGTTTTCCTAAGCAAGAAACTGACGGGGAATCTCTCTTTTGTACAGCTCTTGTCGGCATTGTGCCCATCTTCAGCGAGGAGGGAATATGCAAGATAGAAACCGAGAAGAAGTCACCTTGGTCGATAATCCCTCTGAGGCACCTTCACTACTTCGAGCAGATGCGTCTATATCGAAGGCACATCCTTGGGGTTGGGCAATATCTGTTCTGCTTTCTACTGCAGGTGCATTCGGGTTCTTCTACGAAGCTCTGTGCTCCGTAGCCATTGCGAGACTTACAACAGACATAATTTGTTACCCCAAATTTGCCGCGCTCGGCTCAGAGAAACCGATATAATTAGCTCGAGTTATTGAGGGTCTTGCTGCCATGTATGGATTTGATTTTGGCGCTCTTCTAGCTGCGGTCTCTATCTGAAGGCAAGAATGAAAAGGTACATGGCTCTGGTCACTTTTGAGTCTGACGAGCCTGATTCTCTACGCTCTCCTCGCTCCCGATTTCACTCACCCTGGTCGAACAGTTCCCTTTCTTTGCCGTCAAACTGATGCCTGAGCTCGGGATTTCTCACGACGGCGCCTCCTAGGAAATAGTATCGCACCCCAAAACGCAAGCGGAATGCCATAGATCGTCAATAGCAGACAAGCGCACTGAATCATCATAGGTATGAAGAACAACGACGTTTGCAACAAAGAAATCGCGGTGTTCACACCGAGAGAGCCAATTAGCACAACTCGCGTGAAAGCCATTGTAGGAGTCATGGAAAGATCGTTTGGGTCGGCAACAACGACGAAGAAGCTAAGAAGTCCGAAACTCCAGAGGGCAAGAAAGCCTGGTACGGAACCGCAGTAGATCTTGCACCAGTCGTGAGATCAGAGGCATCTGTTTGCGATTTACCTGAAGTGGGGCGTACGGACTCAATTCGCGGTCAGCCGATTCGATTGGCTCAACCTTAATGGCGGGTTGGCTTGGAGCACTATCCAAGGGCACGCGCTGAGAGCAACTAGGGCATGTACGATTGTTGTCCAACGCAACGGATATTCCGCAATGGGGCACTTCGCTACTTCCAAGAGATCACATTCCTCAACGTGAACGGAGTAGGATTTCATGTTCTCGGCTCATTGTCACATCGTGCTCAATTGAGTGACGGCTTTTGCAGCGTTTGTTCGTTAAGGCCTACAAGAATGTGCAACTTCTAGAGCCCTGAGTTCTAGAACGCCCCCGAGCGGCGTTCTTCGCTCACGGGGCCTACGCGACATCCCTTCGTCGTCTACAATGTCGCGCTCTTTTACTATTCTGTTTGCCTGGTGTGTTGGATGCGTTTAGTTTCTTGGAATGTAAATGGAATTCGCGCTTGTCTGAAGAAAGGCTTTCGCGAGTTCGTAGAAGCGGACATGCCTGATGTCTTGTGCCTGCAAGAGACAAAGGCAGAGCCTGAGCAAGTTGACTTGGCTTGGGCAGAGGAACTTGGTTATCACCACACTTGGGCCTGTGCCGAAAAGAAAGGCTACAGTGGCACTTCGATCTGGAGTTTGGTCGAGCCCAAGAAGACGACGCTTGGCATCGGCGTCGAAGAACACGACAAAGAAGGTCGCGTTGTCACCGCATCCTACGAGGACTTCCACGTTGTGACGGTTTACACGCCGAATGCGCAGCGTGCGCTGGCGCGGTTGGACTATCGGCAAGCCTGGGACGCAGCCTTTCTGGACTACGTGAAGAAACTGAATCGCCGAAAATCCGTCATTTTCTGTGGCGATATCAATTGTGCTCACAAAGAAATCGACTTGGCGAACCCAAAGGCAAACCGCAAGAATGCGGGGTTCTCGGACGAAGAGCGAGCGGGCGTCGACGCGATCGTGGACGCCGGTTTCTTGGATACTTTTCGCGAATTCGATAGCAGTCCAGAAAAATACAGCTGGTGGACAATGCGGACCAATGCTCGCGAGAAGAACATTGGGTGGCGGCTCGATTATTTCTGGGCCGCAAAGCGACTCAAGCCGCGACTAAAGGGCGCACGAATTCGCGACGAGATCCACGGCTCGGACCACTGCCCCGTCGAACTGACATTGGAATAAGTGGAAGAAAGTACGGCGCGGCCGCCAAAACGGATGCTCATCTAGTGCCCAGCCGTGGGCACCGGTTCGTCCCAGACGTCGGGACGCCGTAGTCGTATGGACTTACTTGCTCGCGCGCAGCGCTTGCATTGTAGTTTGGGCTCGCTTCCATTTAAAAATGTTGGGTCGTCATCCTGTCCGCACTCGCTTTGAATGTGACAGAAGCTAAAATCTGACCTGCAATCCTAGTAGTGGCTTCCCTCTCGTGCATGTGACACGTGAATGAACGATGAAATCCTTCAGCAAGTACAAATAGCTTACGGCGTCGAGAATTGGTCGGCTGGCTATTTTGATATCAATTCTCTCGGACACATTGCAGTGCATCCGTGTCAGGGCGATTCACGCAGTGTCGATTTGAAAACGGTCGTCGATGAGCTGCTGGGCAAGGGCAAAGTTCGCTTGCCGCTCTTGCTTCGATTTCCTCAGATCCTACAAAGCCAGCTTCACGCGCTGAGCCAAGCCTATCAGAACGCCATTTCAGAATTCGACTACGATGGAAACCACCTTCCGCTGTTTCCGATGAAGGTGAACCCGCGACGCGAAGTGGTGAGTGCTTTTCTCAAAGACAAAACCTGTGGGCCGGTAGGCCTGGAATGTGGTAGCAAGTCAGAGCTCTTCGCCGCAGTAGGCTTAGCACAACATCCCGATTCGCTACTTGTTTGCAACGGTTTCAAGGATGAAGCTTTCTTGCAAGGTGCATTGCTGGCGACACACGCGGGCAAACGCGTGGTAGTCGTGATCGAAAAACTCAGCGAGCTCAAGATCATTTTGCGTATGCATGCTGAAAAAGGTATTGCACCTGGGATTGGCCTGCGAGCAAAGTTGTATTCGCGTGGGTCAGGCAAATGGGCTTCCAGCGGCGGTGAATCGGCCAAGTTCGGTTTGACCACTTCCGAGATTCTTGAGTGCGTGCGCATGTTACGCGAAGCCAAGTTGGAATCGCACCTGAAGTTGCTGCACTTTCATATCGGTTCACAAATCACGGATATCAAACGCGTAAAGAATGCGATGAAGGAAGCGGCTCGCGTTTACTGTAAGTTGAATCAGGTTGAAGGTTGCCAAGTTGAGAATGTCGATATCGGCGGTGGCTTAGGCGTTGACTACGATGGTTCGAAAACGCGATTCGATTCGAGTGTCAATTACTCGGCGCAGGAATTCGCCAACGATGTGGTTTACACCTTTAAAACGGTCTGTGACGACGAAAGTGTTGCTCATCCCAACTTGGCGACTGAAAGCGGACGATTCATGACCGCTTACCACTCGATTTTCGTGACTTGCATCCGCGATGAAATCGAAACTTTTGCTGATGATCAACCTGAAGTCACGATTGACGATGATGATCCGCAAGTAATCTCCGAGCTTAAGGATCTCTGCGAGTCAGTCAACTCGAAGAACTACTCAGAGTACTATCACGACGCCCTACAGATGCGTGATGACTTGCAAATCCAATTCAACTTGGGATTGGTGAGTCTAGAAGATCGGGCCAAGGGCGATGTTCTGTTCTGGGAAATCTGCGCGCAAGTGTTGAAAGAAGCTGAGTTTGATGGCTTCTCGGATGAAGAGTTTGAGCAGCTCAAGCGCAACTTGGCGCAAAAGTACTTGTGCAATTTCTCAATCTTCCGATCCGCACCGGACAGCTGGGCCATTCGTCAGTTGTTTCCTATCGTTCCCATTCACCGCTTGAATGAACGCCCCTCGGACTTCGCCACCCTAGTGGATGTGACTTGCGACAGCGACGGAAAGGTTGATCGCTTTGTGGATCTGAAAGACGTTAAGCAGACATTAGAGCTGCATGACTGGAATCCTGCTGAGCCGTACTATCTGGGCGTATTCTTGATCGGCGCCTACCAAGAAGTCATGGGGAACCACCACAATTTGTTTGGGCATCCGAACGAAGCTCATATCGTGGTTGACGAAAAGGGTGGGTTTCATGTCAAGAAAATCGTGCCAGGTAGTTCGATTGACGATATGATGCAGTTCGCTCGCTACGAGGCGGATCAGTTGACAAGTAGCTACCAGAATCAGGTGCAATCCCAAGTTGAACACGACGTGATTTCACAGGCAGAGGCTGATCAGCTCACCAGCGAGTACGCTCAGTTTGCTTCACGAAGCACCTATCTTGAGAACGGTTAGGTGGACAACTTTGTTTGACGCCCAGCCGCAGGCACCGGCTCGTTTTTTGATCTCAATCCGCACAAAGGCGGGACTATGAGCTTGCGTACCTAACGCAGCAAGAACTCTTTGAGTTGGGCAAGTGCTTCGGTTGGATTTGAGATCATTGGCTTCACCGCGTAGGCTAGCAGCGATGCGCCGACGCAAACGAACAGCCATCCAACTGCAGAGCGTGGGCAAGTGACTTTAGCCCCTTTTCGAACAAAGCAACGCTCTAGCGTCAGCCAGTCTTGTAAATTGTGAAGCAACCCAACATGCGTGACTTGATGCACGCGGCTGGATGCGGTCGGCTCCATGGCTAGCTGGATGTGGCTACTCGGCATATTCAAGACTTCGTTCTCCCAATGTGCCTTGGGATCAACGTCCTGCGCGGCCTCAAGCAGGCTCTCTCGGAACTGCTCACTAGATAGTCCGTAGGAAATAAGTTTGGGTCGGCCACCAAGAAGTACCAGGAATATCGCCAGCACATAGAGCGCGAATAATGCCAACCAAACCCAGCCTTGCATCGACTCTGCTGCGCGTTCCGGGAAGAACAACTGCATCGGTCCTACCGCCACGAAGCCGCTTGCTGCAATCCCCAGTGTCAACGTGTCGCGCCAGCCGCTGGTCACCAGAGGCCGTCGCCTCAGACGCGCAGCTCCAATCAAGATGAAATAGACCGCGACCGGAATGACGGCGATAGCAAAGTGAATGGGTGGCACGGGTCGTAAACTTTGCGGAAAACCGAGTGACTAAGTATTTTCTTGTTTCGAAGCATTGCTTGCTGAATTGGGAACTAGAGCAATCACGGTCTCGCCAGCGACTGGCTCGTACTTGCTGGTGCTCGTTCTTATCTTCAGTTTACGCTCTGCATCCAAACAGAATAGCACTATTGCATCTTCTCCATGCATTTCTCGGAACTCCGCCATCGAGAAACTCTCGGTGAGTGTAGTGCTTTTGACGATTGCACCGTCATCGACCATGTCTTGCAGCACATGGTGGTTGGTGTCGCTTGCAAATAGCATCCGGCCACGTCGCGTCTCAGGAATGCTCTGCCAACGTCCATGTGCTTTCCCGGACGAAGCGAGTTGATATACGTTTTCACGACTGAAGACATGGAGGTATTCCAGCGCCGCGAGCGTATTGACTTCATCACTGGGTGTGACGGCAAAGAAGCGACCAATGCCAGCGAGATCCTGTTCCTCCTGCACATGTTCGGAAAGGATGTTCCCGCATTTTGCATCGAGTCCCGCCATCCTTGCCGCAGCCACATTGCCGTAATTTGTATCGACGAGCAAGACGCGGATGTCATACTTGCTGAGAGCCGCTGCCACTTCACGAACCCATGCAGCGGCACCTGCGAAGAGTACACCCTGAGGGTTTGCGTCAGCCAAGCCCAGGCGGCGAGCGAGAGGTCCAGCTCCAAGTCCACAGATCGTGACGGTCCCAAGAATTACCATAAACGTCACCGGAGCCAACAATTCTGCTTTCTCAAGAATCGCGGTATTTGCGCCGTTCTCTGCTCCCAATGCGACCAGCTTGAGCCCAAAAACACTGGCGACGGCAGCAGCTACAATTCCACGTGGCGCAACCGCGCCGACGAAAAATTTTTCTTTTATGTCCCACCCAGATCCCAGGGTGGCTAGAAAGACCGAAAGTGGACGAATCACAAGGACCAGCAGAAGTACAAAAGGAATTCCGATCCAGCCGATCTCCATCAAGTCAGAAATCTGCAGTCGCGAACCGAGAACGATAAACAAGCAACTGATCAACAGAACACGTAAATGCTCTTTGAACTCCAGCACATGCTCGACACTGACGTAGTGCTGGTTTGCCAGACAAATGCCCAGGATGGTAACAGTAACTAGCCCAGATTCTTCTCGCATCACATTGCTGATCCAAAATGAAGCAATAGCAACCACTAGAAAACTGACGCCGTGCAAGAAATCTGGGATCAAATAGTAACGCAACGCCACCACCAGCAAGACCGCCGACACTGCTCCCAGAACCACCCCGATCAGAAGCGTCTGAGTTGTAATGGTGATAATTTCGAAGAGTGAAAAATGCGAGTGCGCGATAATCTCGTAGACCAGGACTGCGGCCACTGCACCGACCGGATCGATCAGAATGCCTTCCCATTGCAGAACGGAACTCACGCGTCGATTCGGTCGAATTTGACGTAGAAGCGGTCCCACGACAGTGGGCCCAGTCACCATCAGGATCGCACCCAGCAGCCAAGCGAGCTGCCAGCTGAATCCTAGTAAGTACTTGGCGATTACCGCGGTAAGACACCAAGTTACGATCGAGGAGAATGCGATCAACCGAAATACAATCTCTGCTCCGCTACCGAGTTGACTCCAGCGCAGCGTCAATCCACCTTCGAACAAGATGATCGCGACGGAAAGTGAAACGATCGGAAAGAGCATGCGAGGCCCTACATTCTCCTCGGCAGTTGTCAGTTTGGTTAGGACCTCGTCCGGGGAGATCCAGAAACCAAGACACAACCCGAAACCTAGAAGCAACAAGATGCTCGGGATCTGCAGCCGCCAAGCTAACCACTGAGCGATAATCCCCAGCAGCGGAATAAGAACTAAGAAAAATGGGAAGAGCTGATTGTGCAAAACCAAGTACCAGGCTTAGCGAAATGGCCGGCGGAAATTGCCAGATGTTAGATTATGGCTTGTCAGGCGCAATTGACCAAGTCGAGGCAATAGGGCAGATCAGTTTCAATCTTGGAGGAGTGAGCCGAACGCGCTAGGGTCGGGCTATTGATCTTGTGAGCCGTACGCCGTGAAGCGTTGGGGATTCACGGGCAAATAGGATGTGTACCGCGGTCATTTCGCACAAACCGGGACTACGAACAGAAGAATCCGCGGCTAACGCCGTCGGCTCACAAACTGAAACTCTGACTTGCCCTGACCACGGCGACTTATCGGCTCTCTTCTGTATTGCCGTCCGATTGGGACGCAAATTGTTGTAGGCCCCACTGGGTTGCCAAACCGATGGGAAACGGCGGACGATCGAGGTGGACATCCAGCTGCTCTTCGCTAGAAGGATGCAGGATCCGCCCCATCGCGATCGCGCTAACGTATTTGATGATTGTTTCCTCTGGTATATCTGGATCTTCGTCATGCAGTCGTTCAGCTAGTTTCTGTGCAAGCTTTCCATCCTGCGAGCCCGCTTCGAAGATACCGAGTCCCCAGATCGCTGCTGCCCTCGGCGGGGGCGCTGCATCCTCTTTCGGGATAAATTGATCCAACAAAGGACGAATTCGGTCGACACGATTGATGACCAGCGTGTCGATGAGATAACTCAGTTGCAAAGCGTCGCTTCGTGGTAGCCGGTTCTTTGAGGCGAAATTGCGCCTTGTTAGTCTGCGCATTCTATCCTCGACTGCCTGCAGAGATTCTGCGTCAAGCTCCAGGCTTTGCAGCGCCCAGGCAGCTGCGACGAGTGTTGCTTCAGGTTTGGCGTCCAACATCTCAATCATTCCCGCAGCCAGACTCGATAGCTTGGCTTCACCGACAAGAATACAAACTTGTTCTATCGCCAACGGATCGTTTTCCTGAAGCGTTTTTGCTGCGGCCTCAGCGACACCTTGCTTGAGTGAACCATCCGTCGCCAATGCAGCAAGGTGAGTCCTCGCCTGAGAACGAGTTTTCAGATTGATATCGCCGAGTGCCTCTTGGAGAAAGCCGAGGCTGGAATTCGCGTCCGATTCCACCGCAAACCTCAGCGCTAAACGTCGTGCGGCTGGATCTGGATGAACTAAGAACTGCTTTAAGTTTTGTTGGGCGATCTTCGGATGATGGCGTGTCAACGTCTCAAATGCAGTGACTTGCGCAGCGCGGTTGCTTGAGTTGAGTATTCGGCCTAGTACTTCTGCGCTCTCTACTGAGTTATGCTTCTTAAGCATGTAAGCGGCAGTCAAATCGGCTTGGCCAGTTAATTTTTCCTTTTCTGCTAAAGCCTCGCGCGCCGTGGCTTCTAGCCCCTTGGTTGCAAGCTGACCCATACTCTGAGCCGCTGCAAGTTGAATTGGCAAAACGCTGGTTGGACTAAAGAAACACGTCTTGAGCGCTGGCAAGTCGCTCGGATCGCCGTGGGCTCCCAAACCTTGTACCGCGAGTAGTTGTTCTCGCAAGCTACGAGGTCGCTGATTCATGCGTCCTCGCCATGCGCTGATAGCCACACTACTGCGGCTATCAAGCAGTGCTTTTTCGACGAGCATACGGGTCTCGTAGTTTGACTCTTCCAGAAGCCATAGACTCTCCAAATCTTCTGGAGAGTCGGCCATCAGGATGGCGGCGGAGACCAAGGCAGATCGAAAAGTGACGTCGCGGGCTTCGGTTGACCTGAGTCGATCCAGTATCGCCGCCTCAACTTCCTCTGCCTGCGTGATATTGCGCATCTCGATGTTGCGGATGATCTGCCTAGTTCCCAGCAGGCATTCGTGCTTGCTCCCGTTGCGCAACGTGTCTGAATCGAGCGATAGATTGGCCGGCCTGCCACGCAATGTCCAATCAACGTTGACCTCAGGATCGTGTTCCCAAGCGTGCTCTAGGCGGAAGAGTGGTGGATGAGTCTGAAAGAAGTAGGCACTGTTCGGATCAGACTTCCAATTTGGTCCACGAAGTCCTTCTTGAGCGCCAGCCCAGCCGACAAAACACAATGTGCCGAGAGATGCAATAATCAGCTTGAGATAGAGAAAAGAATCGCATTTCATGGTTGCACAGCTCCGCGAATGGTCGCATGAAAATGACCTACATACCAGTTGATGACCCGCGACGCATTCTTGGGCTTGCCGCTCACATGAACTCTTACCTCCAAGACACCGTCACGCACACTCTCTAAGATTTCTGGTTGCGTCAGAGTTGTTTCCCAAGGCAACGAGGGGCTATCAGCAGAAAGAATGGGTACCTCGCTATATTGTGTAAGCACCCAGATCTCCACTTTGCGTTGTGGAGCGCGAACGTCAAACTCAAGCAGAATTGATTTTGCCTCTAGCGGCAGAACTTCTGCAGGCATGACGAATTCGAACTCGCGATCCATTCCTTGAGTCAGCTCGTCCTGCCAAGTACCGCTGCGGTCATCGTAGGCCGTGGAAGCACCTGGCTGGTTGCCGCTCTGCCTCAGTTCGATTAGCCCGTAGGGTAACTCAAATTCCACGCCTGCTTCGGGGCGTTGCAAAACAACCGGCATACTTTGAAGAGAAGCTCCGACCTGTTTAAGCGATTTTGGTGCACGGACTGTTTCGATAAGCTCCGACCAACCATAAAGACGGCGAGTCGGCCGAGTCTTGCTCGATTCGTCACCGAAGAGTATCTGATACATTTCCAAGCGACGGTTTTGCTCTTCCGTCATAAGGTTCGAAAGAATCCATCGCTGCTTTCCTACCTTGATCTCGCCAGAAGAAAACAATTGTTCAGCCACGCTGGAAACCAGCATTGGGTTTCCCCGTGTGAACCAAAGTATGGCATCCTGCAGCTTCGCCTGCCCATCAGGCAAGTTGAGCTCGACACCAGAGCTTGTGAGCTCAGCAGAGACTATCTGATTCTTACAATAGATTCTATAGTCGGACCGAACGCGCGAAACACCAGCCGGCCATGCATAATTGCCTAAGGTCCAATTGCCGAAATCCGATTGCGATTGCTGAAAGACGCCAGGCGGGCTTTCGGATTCATCCGCAATGTCCGGCTCTGTGTTTCCTAGCCCACTCCCTTGCAGACGAATATCATGAACACTGTTCAACTTTAAGGCGGCTTGCTCGGTGATCTGTGCAGAGCTTCCATCGCTTGCGTATTCGACCAACTGCAATCTTGAAACAATTTCACTTTGGTCTGGATTGATGGAGTTCCTACCCATCAGCATCATTGCAGCGACAATGACGGCTGAGATAGGAACAATCACTCCCATCGAAGCCAGTCGACCGCCCGAGTATTGCACAAAGCCGACCGCGATTAGCACCAGGCAGTAGCTGCCTAAGGCGAATAACACCCACAGCCGCGGAACAACAGCTGTCCCCAATCGCTGAACTGGGTAGTTGACTTGGTCTGTCAGAGGTGTCGGGTTACGAGCTACACCAGCGATTGTCCCTGCCAATTGCTTTGCCCAAGGGTACATAGTGTATTTCGAGTCCATTAGCGGGTCCCGACTTGCGGATCTGCTTCGAACGGATATCCAGCCTGAGCTATCCAACGCCGTTACAACTAGTTGCCCGTATCCAATATTGAAGGTAACAGCGGCTGGCCAGCCATCGATGGAATGCGTTACAGTGCCTCCTGCTTGTACGAGACGCTTCATCTCAATTGCTGAGTCGACATGGACGGTGCGTTCTCGCTCTGCAAAATCGCTTACTCCATCACTGACTTCGACTACGAAATCATGTAGCTGGATAACGCCAACTTGCATCAGGCATTGGTCCGCAGTTAGCAATGGTTGGATACTATCGCAGTTGAGCTTGTCCATCTGCACCCAGATCCGACCACCGCGTTCCAGGTATTGCTTTGCCGAAAGTCGCGATGCATGATCGAGCAAGAGATTCGGATCAGACACCGCCACTAAATCGAAAAGTTGCCATTCCTGCTGCTCAATTGGCAATCCTTCGTGCTCAAGTCCCACTGCTCGGCGCGAGTTTCCCGCATCAATCCGGGCGGCCATGATCGCTTCAAAAGTGTTCTGCTCGATCGAAGGTGGAAGTGGCCAGTACCAAAACGGATACTTTGGTGGAGGTGCTTCGATTGCGGTTCCCATGGAAAGCGGCGGCAACTGGCTATCCATCATGAAGCCAATTCGCCGCTGCTGTGGAGCGCCTTCATAAGCGGCGATATTACCGCCTTCATCAAACAAGGTCACCTCGAGGTCGAAGCGTTTGATCCTTTTGAAGTTCTGGGGAATCTCCATTGGCACTTCGAACAAGACGCGTTGTCGGGGCCGCAGCTTGACCTCGCGCGCGGACTCCCTCCCAACTCGCCGCTTCCACTTTAGCGTCACTTTACCGGTCCAAGGCTCTTCACCATGGTTGGACACGCCGACACGAACCAAAGTCATGCCACCGGCGCAGACACGGCTGCGAGTCGATTGTGTCAGCCCATAGAGTTCTGCACTATCAGCCAAAGCCGAATCAATCGGGCAAGTCAATAAGATCAACGGTAGCCAGAACGATCGACACAGGTATTGTTTCATGTTCGATATCTAGAAAACCAGACTGTGCTAAAAGCGAGAAATTTCGACGACAGCATACACGTTCTGCTTCTGCTTGCGATGCCTCAAGTTGATGACCGAGTCCGACATTCGCCCAAGAAGCAGAGAGTCGCCTGGAATCTTACCCAGCTATCCACACTGGCTTGCCAGGCCTAGCTCATGTTTGAACATAAAAGAATCGTAAACAATTTCAACAAAAGCTCTGCCTAGGGTGAAGTAAATTAGCTGTCGCTAGCTGGCCCCATTCAATACAGGCTGCACCCCTGATTTTGCTGCCTCTTGATCCGGAGATAACAACTGAGTGAGGTTCGTGTATGCTACAAGGCTGTTCGGTAGGTTCACGCCCGGCGGAAGCATCTTTTTCAAGCAACTGTCAGCCCTGCTGATGTTCGGCCGATCACAGCTGGTTCCATTATGTTTGTCCTCTGTTGCCCGTACAGTTGCATCAAACCGTGGAAAGACTTGTGGAAATTAATTGTAGTTCCTGCAGCGCTCGCCTAGACGTTCCGTCTCACCTGCTCGAAAAGGCAGTTCGCTGTCCTAAATGTCAGCAAGACTGTCTTTGATGCCGGAGCACCATCGCAAGCACGACGCAGAAGGGGCAGCCCGCCGCGCCCGCAGGCCAGCAAGCTCAAGGATCGAGCAAGAAAGTCACGATCAGATGTCCAGGCTGCGGTACACGTCTGCAATTCGCGAAGACTGCTTCGACCAAGTCGATCAAATGCCCCAGCTGCCAAAAAGTACTCAAGCTGAAGAGTTCTCAGTCGTCCGCCGCGCCGGTACAAAAGAGCAAGCCAGTTGTGGTCCAAGAAAAGCCAAGCAGTGCACCGGTACCCAAGCCGGTAGAGACCCTTGTCGAGCCGATTCAAGAACCACTCGCAGAGTCAGTCGCTTCACAACCACTTGTTCAGCCATTAGATGCACCATTGGGTGATCCTTTAGGAGACCCAGTAGGCAGCAATCCTTCGAGCACCGGGGGTGATGTGGACTTGTTTGGCGGACTGCCATCAGACATGAACGCAGTCGGACCGGCTTCCAACCCCTTTGCAACGCCCCAGCAATTCTCACCTGCGCCAACCAGCAGTTCATCCGGCAACGTTTATCACGGCAACAGAGCGTTTATCCCTGGTCTGCTGCTGACCATCCAGGCTGTTGTCGGAATCCTCATTTGTTTGGGAGCCGTTGCAAGGGTGTTCAGTCAGCGCCTACCAATTACTGGGGTGCTCGGAATGATGATATTGGGCCCGAGTATATTCGGGTTAGTTTACCAAGGTGTCATCCTTGGCGGAGCCATTCAGATGATGCGTGACCGTACTCTGGTTTACGGTCGCACCGTTTCCATCATGGCTGTTGTCCCACTAACCGCATTTAGTTTTGGCCTTCTGCCCGCTTTACTGTTTTATCCTCTCGCACTCACAGGCGGGATCTGGAACATTTGCATGCTCTTTTTTAGATCCACAGTGCAAAGCAGTTCACCGGCTTCCCCTCACAAGTCGTCGGCAAGTAATCCCTTTCAAGCGCTCGGGAAGACTTCCATGGGTTCGAGGGGCTCTGACGAGAGTTCCGGAACCGGTATGCCTATTCTGAACATCGCTGGCGGAGTGGGTTGCTGGATTTTGGCCATTGGCTTGGGAATCGTGGTTTTCTCCAATCTCGGGGAAGCAAGAAAACCAACGAAAGCTATTGCCGGTGTCGTGTTCCTTGCTATTTCTGGGTTCAGTCTAGTGGCAACTGGTGCGGGTCAGATGCGAGGTGACGGATGAACAATGAAATGATTCCGACAATCACTCGATAATGCTTACCTAGTGAAGCGAGCATTGCATAACTCAGAAACGCATCAAGGCGTGACGATTCAGTACGATTGATCGTCACGCCTTGGGTTGTATTCTGTTCAGCTGGCTCGGAACTTATCGCCCGGCAGAGGGCGAGAAGATTCTCAGCTCTCCACTTGACTGAGCGAGGTTACTGCTGAGGGCGCCACTGCGAAGGGGCTTGTTGCTGAGGCGGAACCTGTGGTTGAGGCTGTTGGTGGCCGACTGGCTGCCCACCAAGTTGCTGGCCGTTTATTGGCTGCTGACCATGCACTGGTTGCTGTTGAGTTGGTGCCTGTGGATGAGCCGGTTGGTGAACCGGTTGCGCTGCCTGCTGAGGCGCTGGTGGAGTACCATACAAGTCTGCATTAGAGATTTGCAGACGCTTCATCTTGTTATAGATGCTCTTTTCGCTGATGCCTAAACTGCGAGCGGAAGCAGCTTTGTTGCCGTTGCACGCACGGATCGTAGCGATGATCGCTCGACGCTCGATGTCCGCAAGCGTGCGACTCGACAAGAACTGATCGATGATCGCGTTCTCGTTCTGGGCGTCTGTTTTCGCAGGCAGTTGTTGGTCGAGAACAACAGTTGGTTCGTAATTCTTTGGTTCGTTGTATAGGATGCCAGGATTCATTTCATCTGCCTTTTTCTGCCAAGAAACACTTTCTGCTTTGATAATCAACCGACTTGGGAAGCGTCGCCATAGCTCGGCGTTAGCTACTGGACAATCGCATTCGACGCATAGCTGCGTCGCCTCGTTGCGGTGTCTGGCAGTAAATGCGTCGCAGCATAGTGTTCGCGTTCGCGATAACCAAAATGCAGGGTCGCAGTGACTTCTTTAGTCCGACCAGACAACGAACACTAGGTTGCGGAAGTTGTTGAAAAGAAAACGTGCGTAATCGACGCTATTGGAATTGAGAAATTGGCTGGAAGAGTTCCTGTATGCGTTACCATCGTTACAGGAGGACTCCTTTGCCTGGCAGCTCGAAGGTTTCAGGGTGATTCGGTGAATTTATGGCAGGCGAAGATTCACTTAACGACAGTGGAGGACTGGGTCTCGAAGACGGAGTTCTCAGGCAGGATACGGGTCCGCAAAGGCGCCGAAAGCACCTAGACCTCCGTCAACTTGCAAGTCGGTGGCAGTTACGAAACTCGCATCTGCACTAGTCAGCCACAGCACGGCGGCTGCGACTTCCTCTGGTTGGCCAATCCTTCCAAGTGGGTGACGATTGGCAAGCTCCGATTCACCTCCCTGTTCTTCAATACTCGCTCGAACCAGAGGGGTATTGATAGCGCCTGGTGAAACAGAGACGACACGAATCCCCTGGCGTGCGTATTCCACGCCCCACTGCATAGCTTGCAGGACGTTGGCAGCTTTGATCGGGCCATAGCAAGGAACCTGTCGCGCGGTGCGATGAGCCTGACCGCTGGAAAGATTGACGATGACACCGCTGCCTTGCGACTTCATCACCCGCACCGCATGCTTGGCAAGGAATGTGTAGCCTGAGAAGTTGACGGCCAGCATCTGATTCCAAGTTGCGGACTCGATTTGGTCCAGTGGGACGTAAGAAGCTGGAGGCTGAACCGCAGCGTTGTTGACCAGTACATCAAGGCCTCCGCCGATTCGCACGGCTTCTGATACAGCGCGTTCACAGTCTGCCTCCTGGCTGGTGTCACCTAGAACGAACGTGATTTCACTTTGCAGCTCTTTCGCACCCACGTCAATGTCCATGCACAGAACCGTTGCTCCACTAGCATGAAACGCTTCAGCGATAGCTCGGCCGATTCCCTTGGCGCCTCCACTGACCAGTACACAGCGCCCTTCGTTGGCGTACTGAACCGATCCGCTTGGTCTATTCATGTTGCGTTCGCCTTAACAATTCAGCCGCAAAAAGTAGGCCCATAGTCCTCAATTGCCCCATCGCTCAGTCTCAATGCTGGCGTCCAACCAAGTGAATCTTCATGCACTTAGAACCTAATCTGGAAGTGGCTACCAATACACCATCCCCGTCGAGGATACCTTCCCCACCATCGCCGCCAATTGCCTGTTCTAGATCGACCTCTCGTTTGGGCGCGGAGAAATCCAACTCGGCAATTCGCCGACCATTATCCCAAAACTGTCCCGTTCCGTTCGGGTAGAGGTCGGAAAAGCTCTAACACTCCCGCAATTTTGCAATGAGCAAATTGCTTCAATCAAGTGCTTCTTTGGAAAATTTCAAGGTTCTATTGATTCTCTATGAACGTGTGCGCTCACTTGTTTCCTAGTTGTTCAACACCCTCTAGTTTTATCCACGCGGACAGCTGTTACAACTCTCCCGGTTGATTGATCAAAAAATTGGCCATGTGATCGAAGAACTGTTTCAACGTCGCTTCGGCTCCGGTGGGAAGCTTCGTTTCTTCGAAAGCGTGATCCATCATTTCCAGCCAGCGGTCTTTGGCGGCTTCGTTGATGATAAAGGGCATGTGACGAGCTCGTAGCCGTGGGTGACCTCGCTGTTCGATATAGGTCAGAGGGCCACCAAAGCGATAGATCAGAAAGTCTCGTAAACGCTCCTCCGCGCCGTCCATATCATCGCTAGGGTACATCGGGCCGAGGATATCATCACTAGGTACCTGTGCGTAAAACGCGCGAACCAGACGAGCAAATCCTTCTTCACCGACGACGGCGAATACTTCATCTTCTGGAATCGCTTCGGTCAATGATTTGCTCCGAATAGGGTAAATTAGAGTACATAGGCTTCCAGCCTGTGTGATGCAATTAGGACCACACAGATTAGAGGCCTATGCCACTAAGGTGGAACCAGCAGATCGGGCCAGAGTCCGTCGCTGATAAACAGGCCTGCCTGAGTTAGACTCAATTGTCTCGATTCATCGAGCGACAACCAGCCTTGCTTCAAGTATTCAGTCAGAACCGGTTCGAACATCTCAGCTACATTGCACTCGAATTCTTGATCGAGTTCCTTCAAGTTCACTCCCACCAAACGCCGCAAGCCAAATACGACCCGCTCGCGTATATAGTCTTCATTGCTGAGTGATTCTGAGTCCGTTTTAAAAGTCTGAATCGCTGAATGAGCCTGCGCCTCGGTGAATCGTTGCAGATACAAAGTTGTACTCTGATGGTTCACCGCCCGAACTGCAATCGCGCCGGAATCTTCTCCGGTCTTCGCTGGTAAGAAACTGGCCGCGCCGGGGCCGAAGCCCCACCAGTATTGCCCCAGCCAGTAAGCCTGGTTATGCCGACACTGCTGTTCACCCAAAGCGAAATTGGACACTTCATAGTGCGTCCAATCTTGGTTCGTGAGATAGTCGATCGTGTGCTCGTAGAGCTCGCGTTGCAAGTCGCTGTCCAGTTCTGCCAATTCGCCTTTCTGCACGCGGCCGAAGAACATCGAGCCCTTTTCTACGGTGAGGCCGTATGTTGACAAGTGCGTGACGCCACTTTCGACCGCCGCCATCAAGTCGGCTCGCCATTCTTCAAGCGATTCTTCAGGAGCCGCGAAAATCAGATCCAGCGAGATGCGATCAAAGTACTGCTGGCAGGTCGCGATGGCTTTGCGAAGCTCGTCAGGCGAGTGATCGCGCTGTAAGACTGAGAGTTTGCGAGCTGAAAAAGACTGGCCGCCGATACTGATGCGGTTGACGCCAGCCGCACGAAGCATCTCGAGCTTCGCCGGCCTGCAGTCCAGGGGATTCACTTCACAGGAGACTTCCGCCGAGCTGGTGGTCGGCAGCCAGTGATTGAGCAACTCAAACAAACGCTCCAGCTCCGAAACGCTTAGAAAGCTGGGAGTTCCGCCGCCGAGAAAGAGTGTCTCGACTTCGGACGCCTCGTCGAGAGTCAGTTCTAACTCCCGCCCGAGGGCGTCAAGATAGCTCGGAACGAGATCCGCTCGCCCAGCAATTAGGGTGAAGTTACAGTAGCCACAGCGGTGGCTGCAAAAAGGCACGTGGACGTAGGCGCTGCGGACTTCTGCCATGGGTTCAATTCGGGATTCAGCGCGGGTGTTTCTGACTCGTCGGACAACGGTAGGAGTGGCAGTTCGTGGTCAAAGCGTCATAATTGTGTCCGCAATTTCCTTGGTTGACGACCCACAGCAAAGAAACTTCATGAGCCCAGTTACTTATAAGGATAGCGGTGTAGATCTCGAGAAGTACGAGAAAGCCATGCAGCGGCTGCCTCGGTTGATGCATCGCACCTTTAGTCCACGCGTCATGAAGAACGATGGTGGCTTCGCTGGGCTCTTCCAACTCGATTTCAACTGCGCTCTGTTTTCGCGGAAGTACGAAGAGCCCATTCTCGTTTCCGGCACTGACGGCGTGGGCACAAAACTCAAAGTTGCTCAGCTGGCTGGCAAGCACGATACCGTCGGTATCGACCTCGTCGCGATGTGCGTCAACGACATTCTGTGCTGTGGTGCGGAGCCCTTATTCTTCTTGGACTATGTCGCGATGAGTCGTGACAATCCGCCGCTGCTGGAAAGTATCGTCGAAGGCATCAGCCAAGGTTGCGTGTTGGCGGATAGCTCGCTGCTCGGCGGTGAGACAGCCATCATGCCGGATCTTTACCAAGGAGATGATTACGATTTAGCAGGTTTTTGCGTCGGAGTCGTCGAGAAAAAGAATCTCATCTCGGGAGACTTGATTGCTCCGGGCGACGTCATCATTGGCGTCGAGTCCTCAGGCTTTCACTCCAACGGCTACAGCCTCGCTCGCAAAGTTGTGTTTGAGAAAGCTGGGCTCAAAGTTGATGACCATGTGCCAGAGCTCGATAGGACCGTTGGCGATGTGTTACTTGAGCCCACGATCATTTACGCCAAGTTGACCCGCGAAGTCCTCGGTCACTACAAGGTGAAGAACGTCGTGCACGGAATTTCGCACGTAACGGGTGGCGGACTGCTCGAGAATACCCAGCGGATTCTCAAGGGCAAAGTGGACTTGGTTTTTGAGCGAGATTCCTGGGACGTGCCCTCCTGCTTCCCGTGGATTCAGAAGCACGGAGAAGTTCCGTCGGAGGAGATGGATCGGGTCTTCAACATGGGGCTGGGGCTCGTCTTTATCGTCAGTCCATTTTATGCCAAAACCGTTAGCGACATCGCTCAGTCGACGGGCTTAAAGACTTGGCAAATCGGCACGGTTCAAGAAGGCACCGGTCAAAGCCGCTGGGCCTCGTAGTCGCGATAGTTACATCCCTAGTGGGGAAGGTTACGAGCCCGTCGGTAATATGCCGACTAAAGAACAATATCAATCCGTACGTTGACACTTTGCATCCACCGCGTTGGGTGCCGTCAACAGCGCGGCGTTAGTTATTGGCCTACCTGCATCGCTACTCAAAACAAACGCAATGGTCTCTTCGAAGTTGGTTTGTTGTTGTCACGATCGCCTGCATCTGCCCGATATTTTGGTGGCTCGTCGGTAACAAGTGCTTTGAATGTTGTTGCTTACCTTTGCGGTGATTCTACTCGTCGCCATAGCGATAGCTATGCGCGAATTCGGGACAGGATCCGCCAATTCTTAGTTAGAAACCGCATGTGGCCTTCGGGGAATTGAGGATAATTGTCCTACGCTGATCAAGCTGATATTTTGTGAGGGCGAGCGGTCAACAACTCCCGAACAACATGGAGCATCTGCGTTGCCTCAAAGGGCTTGGATAGAAAACGCTCTATAGTCGCAAGACTGGCGACACTCATCAATTCTGAGCTATAGCCGCTACAGTAAGCGATTGGCATCTCTGGACTCATCTTGCGAATCTCTTTGCCAACTTCCATTCCTGTCAGTCCTCCAGGCATCACCATATCCGTTACCACGATGTCGATCTTGAATTCACTTCGCTTCAGCAGATCCAAGGCCTCGGGCCCGTTGACCGATTGGATGACTTCGTAGCCTACGCGTTCGAGTAGCCGACTCATCGTCAAGCGAACAGAGCTATCATCTTCGATAATCAGCACGGTTTCCTTAGCAGGAGCGTCGCTAGAAACAGAGGTTAGCTTTTTGCTTTCTTGGAGTGAGTGAGGGACCGCAGGTAGATTGATCGAAAACTTACTCCCACTACCGAGAACAGAGTTAACGTCAATCCAGCCTTCATGTTGCTTTACAATTCCGAACACCGTACTCAGGCCCAGCCCTGTTCCTTTGCCGACTTCTTTCGTTGTGTAAAAGGGCTCAAAGACATTTGGCAGCGATTCGCGACGAATCCCACAACCGGTATCGGCCACGCTGATTTCAATGTATTCACCTTGACGCACCTCAAAGTGCCGGGAAGCTGCATCCGCAGAAACCGTTCGAGGACGTGCTGAGATGGTGAGCTTCCCGCCGGACGGCATTGCATCTCGGGCATTGAGTGTGAGGTTCATGATAGCTTGCTCAATCATCGCTGCATCAGCGTTGATTTCAGGCAAGATACCATCTGATTGAACGACTAAATCAATGTTTTCCCTCAGAAGTTCTTGGAGGATAGTTGAGGTATCTTCCAATAACTGATCGACATTCACGACTTGGGTATTCATTGCTTGCCGCCGGCTAAACGCAAGCAACTGCCGCGTTAGTTTTGATGCTCGATCAGCGGCTTCCTGAATCATGCTCGCACAATTTTGACCTTGTTCGCCGAGATTTTCCCGCGCCAGCAATTCGCTATTGAGACGCACAACCATTAACAAGTTGTTGTAGTCATGAGCAACACCGGCGGCGAGCTGTCCCACAGAATCAAGCTTTTGGACGTGTCGAAGCTGCCGCTCCAATTGCTGCCGCTCCGATAGATCGCGAGCAATACACTGGATTTCTTCTCCATTGGGTGAAAGGCTTAGTTGGAGAGCAGTTTCCAGAATTAGCCCACGTGCGGTGGTTAGTTCCACGATTGCGTGAGGGCAAGCAGCCTCCAGTTTCGCCAAAAGCTGCTGGGAAATCTTCTGGCTCTCATAGGTCAGGTACTCGCCAAGCCGTTGACCAAGCAACAGGCTATTGGGTGCATCGAAAGCTCTTTCGGTCGCAGGATTAACCGACACGAATTCGCCTGAACGTTTCAGGGAAAAGATAAGCTCGCTTGCGTTATCGATGATCGTGTTGTAGCGGTTTGCTAGCTCGCCACGTGCACGCAGTTCGCTTTTAATTCGCTTCGTCTGTCGAGACACAGTGGAACGCAGCGTTCCGACCCAACCCAATCCCCCGACAATCAACACAATCAGACAGCCGATAAGAAGGCTTGTGTGCTGTGCATTCCACCACGGGGCCGCACGAATCACTTTGGTCTTGGCTGCTAGTGGGCATAGCAGACGAAACGACTCCAATCGATTCAGGTCGTCTGCATGGATATCCATCACTCCCTCGACTTGGATCAAAGACCCTTCCTGCAGCTGCGTCCACACGTCCGCTTTGGTTGGCGAAGCAAGGTCGATTGAGAATACAAATCCGTCACTCTGAATTGTCAGTCCGGGAATGGCCGCTCCGACACTGTTACGGAGCACGGTACCTTGCACCGAAACAAGTTGCGACTTGAATGATTTGGGGTTAATTCGCGAAAGTTGAATTTCTTTGGCCTTAGGTGGCTTCAGTTTGGAGTTGGACTGCTGCCAGTGGGATACACGAGGCCTTGAAAGAGCGGATCGCTGCGGCGCGAAACCTATGATGTCGATCGTATCACCCAAGCTTGGTACTTCAAGCTTCTTCAATCGCAAGAAAATTCCTGCAGATTCATCCTGTATCGCAACTAGTCCAGTTCGATCCACGTAAGTCACCGTTCCCGTCAAGCGAGAGCGAGACTCTTGTTCTAAACTCGAGGAGCTGTAAGTGGATAGTTCACTGATCGGAATCGTAGGAACTGAGAATGGATCGCTTGGAGCTTCGCGTAAGAATTCAACCTGAGCTTCACCTGGAACATGAAAGTAAACACCAGCGGCCTTAGACTTTGCGTTTGATTTGATCCCGCAAACGCCAGTTAGGCTGATTCGCGAACCCACCCAGTTCTTCTTCTTGAGCAGGTTGCCTGCACCGCAGATGACAGCGTCAAATTCATGTTCGGCATTTCTCAGTACGAGTACCAGGTTCTGCTGACTTTTCTCGGCGGACTTGACAGTACCGACGATGGACGTCCACTGACTATCCAGGGAGCCATCTTTCAGATCAGCAAGTCGAATATCAGTCGCGTTGGGCAAGCTACCAACACGCTGGTGTTTTACTAAGTCTCTCAACACAACCATCGGCGCAAAGCCACCGGGGTCCGAGACACCTTCGACGGTAACAGTATCTCCGTGACGCAAGGGGCGAGACTGTTTCTTATCATCGATGTACACTCCGTGGACACCGTCATGAATGAATAGCACGCGCCAGATGGGGTCGTAGTACGTCACTACGCCTGTAATCTCAACCGGAATCTCCTGAGCAGCCTCTTCGCGACGCAGGATACGCAAAGCGGATACAGATCGAAGGACTTTATGGTTGTCGGTCTTGGAGGTATTCGAACTTTTCGACTGCCGTACAAAAGCCCGGTCCAAGATCAAGTTCCGAACCGAAGTTGTCGGCTGATCACGCAGTTCATAGACAATGCCAACTGCTTCTACGCTGGTACCGTTCTCGAAGCTGATTACCTGTTGCATTCGAACATGTATCGATGCATCGCCGTCATCGACAACGAAGGTGTCTTGGCTTGGACGATCAATGACTCTTCCTCGAACTTTCACAAAAGTCGGATCGCGAATCTGGCGAAACTCTTGGGCTATAGATTGGATTGGAATCTCAGAACGCTGAAACAAGTCGTCACGTCCCCTTTGGAACACCGTGACTTGATCCAAAGATGGGACAAACACTTGGGAATCAATGATTCGTTCATCTAGTTTGTTATGAATATCACTTGCAACGCCTACGACCTCGACACGTGCTCCCAAAAGTCCTTCAAGGTCGCTTTCTTGGCATTGATTGATGGTCACGCGTACGAAGTAACGCCTAAGAAAAGTAACCACTAGAATGATGTGTTCATCATCGATGTAACGTGCCGATACAACTGAGCCAGAGAGGGAGACGAGTCCACGGGTCGTCAGTGGGTCCTCCAGCTCGTGGGGCATCAGCACTTTGGGAGGTGGTAAAACTCCGCGTCCTATTGGTGCAATGCTCAGGTCATCGATCGTTGGGGCGTTTCCGGCGTGGTTTGTCTTGCCGGAAATGAGAACGGATGAACCGGCCGCGACTAGCAATTCGTCTGCTGAGATTTGCTGAAATAAGCGCCCTGTTTCATCGGCGATAAACAGGAGACCCCAAGCTGGGGCTGAGTACAACACAACGCCTTCAATTCGAACGGGCCGCCCTTCCTTGGCCTCTTCTTCACTCAGGGCATAGAATCGCTCAATCGAGTGAACTACTTCCCGCGATTCGGAAGTGAAATCTTGGCCTATGCAAGTGCTGCATACGAACCATAAAAAAGGGCACCCGTCGTCCATCGTAGGATAGTCGTTGTGTGCATAGGCTTTTGCTTCTAACAGCCGGAGAGAGGAGTCACAGCAACTGGTTGTTGACATGGTGTCGCAAATAACTCAGCGCTGATGGTTTCTGTCCTTTTAGATACGCGTCGCTCGTGTACGCACTAAAGAACTTATGCACTAAAGAAGCGGAATCAACAATGACGTCATGGCTGATGACGAATAAGGCAGAATTTCGCCAATGCCTTAGTAGAATTTGCTTAGGTAATTCCCTCTACGGTGCTGTTTTTTGAGGTTTAGTGCGTGCAGGCATGGCGGTGTGAGAATCAATGCTTCTTCGCTGGGATACAGAAACCTCTCGAGGCACCTGCTGGGCAAAAGTCGTTGGCTAAGGAACAATTGAGGAAAAAGGTGTTAGTTGTTTAACCACGAGAATGGTGAACCAGATGCGGGAGTTCGGGTACAAGTAGCTCGTCTATAGCGAGTTTGACTGCGTTAGAAGATCCTGGCAAGCAGAACACTAACACTTGGCCAATCCGACCTGCAAATGCTCGGCTCAGCATCGTTGCCGGGCCAATCTCTTCATAGCTGAGCACCCGAAACATTTCGCCAAAGCCCGGAATCTCGATGTCGAGCAAAGGAAGGACGGCTTCCGGCGTTTGATCCCTAGGAGAAATCCCGGTGCCACCGGTGAGCAGCAAAACATCTAGTCCCTCGACTGCGACGAAAGTGCGTACTTGTTCGGCAATTTGACCGGGCTCGTCAGGCACGACGATTCGCTCATGCAATTGATGTTTTGCATCTTCCATACGCTGAACAATTAGTTGTCCACTCTTGTCTGTCTCCAAGTTGCGGGAATCGCTGACGGTGAGCACAGCAAATTTCAGCGAATTGGGGGCAGCATCACGATGTTCTTGAGTGCTAGTGGACATTTAGTTTTCCGTTAGTGGTTCGTGTCTTGCATTTTCACCGCAGCATACGGTTCGGTGGACTTGCATAAATAGTTGCTCAGCTGGCGACTTGCGGTCAATCACGTCCCGAGGTGTGAGCGAGGAATGGTAGCCTCGCTCACGCATCGGGTTAGGAGAGAGTTCATAACTTCGGCTCACGGTGCGTCGTAGTGACCTAAGCCAACCAGCCCCTCGAGCGGACGCACTTCAAAGGTCCGCAGTTATTGACGACTTCAGCTACTTGAACTGACGAAGCACTACGCGGACGAGTACAGCATTAGTACAGCGCAGCACTTGGCGGCAGACATATATCGTAGACACATACCGCAGATTGAATACCACGCACCTCGGCGACTAAATTACGAAAACTGATGAGCGAAATGATTCCAATCACTGTGACGATTTAGCGAGAGTATCTGGCCGAGCAGATCGCGCGTGCGAAGCCGCTAGGAGCTTGGGGAATGGAAGTGGTTGGAAGTTCCCGAGCGGAAGTGCTTGAGCGTGTTCGCAAGCGACTCATAAAGCAGCTCGCAAAGACGCTGCCTACCGATCTATTCCTGGAGACGTTGCCCAAGCGACATGAGCAATGGTGACGTCGGTCAACCCCAAGCCTTACGAACAACATGCTTTCTGGAGCGAACCGGTCACGGTGGATCTCGAGAGTTTTCATTGGCAACTTGAAACTGGCAAGTGCGCCGCTCGTATTCCAGACTTAAGTTGCAACTTGATTGGAACCACCCCAGATCGCAGTTTCCAAATCGATCCTTCGCAAGTTTTGGACCTTCGCTGGAAGCAGAAGAACAACGACGATGAGTTGATCTGTCATTGCGACTTGCGTCGACTTCGCCGGTTTATCTTGCCTGCCAAATGTCTGGTTCCAAGTTATGCGTTTCGATTTCTTGTCGACCTGATTTTTCTTGCTGGAACATCAAAATGGCTCCGATAGCAGTATTTTGCTCTAGGAATTTGCGAGACGCCTCCACACCAAGGACAAACAATGCGGTCGCCAAGATATCGGCGATAGCGGCGCTTTGGCAAAGAACGGTGACGCTCATCATTCCTTGTGCCGGCCAGCCTGTGCGCGGATCAATGATGTGGCTGTAGCGTTTGCCACCGAAATGAAAGAACTGTTTGCCAGAACCACTTGTTCCAAGAGCCGCATCGAGCAATCGAATCGAGCCAAGATGTTCTTCCCAACGCCAAGGGTGCTTAAGTGAAACTTTCCATCCCCCGTCCGAGTTTGCACTATGTCGATCCCCTCGCGCAGTAACCGAGCTAAGACCACCGTGAATCATGAAGTCCTCCATTCCGCAGTGCCACAAGTGGTTGGATGCCTGATCCAAAGCGTAGCCTTTTCCGATTCCGCCAGGATTCACGCGGGCTTCTTCATGTTCCAGAGTCGCAGAGCAGCTTTCTTCGTCGAGCCGGATGAACTGGCTGCCGACCGACGAAAGTGCGTCGTCAATCGCTTCTTGATCAGGCTTCTTGCCATGCCGACGTGAAAAGCCCCACGCTTCAGACAGGGCCCCTGCCGTGATGTCGAAGGCTCCGTTGGTCCACCGATGCGCTGACTGCGCTAGTGCAAGCAAATCCAACGTGCCTCGCGACAATCCGACTGCACGCTTCGCACCAAAACGATTCAGGTTGCTCAATTCGCTATTGGATTTGTAAACGCTAAGCACCCGCTCCTGCTCGCCAATCACGTCCAAAGCTTCCAGTGCCCTGTCGGTTGCGTCGGAGTATTGGTGTTGATTAAGCAATACCTCAAACTCACACGCCATCGCTGGCCGAGCGATTGAGAGTAGTAGTCTATCTGGAAACGATGCCACCGATGTCGGCGCATCGTCGGCCGTTTCTGCTTTTTTGTCTTTGCTTCTACAATCTGGGCTGCTCCCGGGCACGCTTTGTTCAGCCTCTGCTTCCACCACTCCTTGGTCTTCCTGCTCGTCTTCTCGAGTCGAGTCGACGAGGCGATCGATCCAAGTGATAAGGTCTTCAGTTGAGAAGGAAGGCATCTGAGATCATTCGAGGAACAGACTTTGTGCGGGCTGGAGGCTGAACGGCGGAAGGCGAGTCAGAATCTACCGGTTCAAGCTCGTTCTTAGGCAGCATTCACTTGAGCGAATCCACTTTTTATTGGTAGGAGCCCTTCTGCCGGTCGCCGAAACCCACTGCATGGAAGGCTAATGCAAATGACCGGGGGCGCACAACCCCAGGCAGCCAATCGACTGGCCGTGACGATTCAGGCCGTCAATGATCTGTCATGGAAATGAAAAAAATGAGCGACCAAAGATAGTTCTTCGATCGCTAGTTTCTTAGTTTCTAACGGTATCTGGAGCCAAAAACTCCAAGTTAGATGCTACTTGTCTCCCGCTGCGGCGGTGCACTTCTCGCAAGTACCGTCGCTGCAGCAAGCCTCCTTATCGCCTTTCGCACAGCAACCGTCTTTGCAGCAGTCAGCCCCACAGCACTTCTCCTTGCAGCAGTCTCCACTGCAAGTCGTGGCGGTTTCGGTTTCAGCTTTGCAGCATCCGTCTTTACAGCACTCGGCACCACAGCATTCTTCTTTGCAGCAATCGCCCGAGCAGGTTGCGGCAGTTTCAGTCGCAGCAGGGTCGTTGCTCTCGGCGGTCTGCTCAGGTATTTCCTGGCAGCCAACCATTCCAACAAACAGAGCGCATAGCGCAAACATAGAAATAAACTTGGACATTACGTCTCTCCAGAACAGAAATAAGTTTGAATCGAATCTTGAAAATTAGAGCGAAACAAATAGATCGCTATTCGATCCAAACTCCTAGCATCGCTTGCGGCTGCTGACTTGCCTGTGGCAGAACGTTCGATCGGCGGTCAATCGATGGGTCAGCACGGGACTGGAGGAAGGCAAAGAGGGGTTCTTGGCCAAGAGCGACTTGAACCGGAAGAATTTGTGGGTCGTAGGGCTCAACGCGAAGCCCGCTGTCTTGGCAGTTTTCGCATCCTTCATCGGAGGCGTCTTCGTCGTCTTTAGCATTTGACGAATTTAAAGTCTGTGAATCGCTACAGCTTCGAACGCCACAACAAGACGCGGCTTGGCAACAAGATTCGTCACCGCAGGTAGCTCCCGAGACGGAAACTGCTGCTTTGCAGAGGCAAATAACTTGTGCGCCGCAACAACATGATTCCAGGAAAAAATTCGGGACTACTGCCAGCAGTAGCACCATTGCTACCTTAGCTGCTCGACAAAGCCTAAAAAATTTCCTGCGATTCAAAGGGTCTATTCCCATCAAAATTAGTTCGACTAGTCTACGGTACGACTCAGTTGGCCTAAAAGCAAGTGATAAATGCGTCTCACTCTCATCATTCTTCCGTCCAAGATTCCCACTGCTCGTCGAGCCACTTGGAATCCGGAGCTGCGTCAGTGACGAGAATGCGGTACAGCGCGAAGTAAGGATGCTGCTTGTCGATGGTGAACTTGCCGTCAACGCAGGGGGAATAGGCAAAGTAGGGCTTGGTGGGATGCAAACGAACGGTTTGTGGAGCGCGAAAATTTCTGGGATGGGAAAGCACGGCAATCGTGGCGGGTTGGCCGTCGATATTGCCGGTGAGTGCAACCCATTTCGACTTCTGGTGATTGCCTTCGATGCGGTTCGATCCGAGATCATTGAGAAAAGAAACTGGCTCTCGTGAGCCCTTCCCCGGCGCGTCCTTGTCATTTGTAGTCAACCATTCCGATCGAGCGCGAAGAGCAAAACCTCCGTAGCGATTCTGTTTGATGACCAGTGGAGTGTCGGTGAGTGCCGCTTGCTTCAACTTCAGGTCAAAACAATTGTAATCGTTGTCTGTCTGATAGACGGTGATCTTCCAGTTCTCTTTCAGTATGTCGATCTGAGGTTCCTGCTCAGCGCGGTGAATCAACTCCACTTCGAACTCGCTTGCGTAATCCGTTTGATTCTCCGAAACGACCCGCTCGTGCAAGACGCGTCCGGTGCCTTTGGCAAGATTCCAAAAGTCGATTTCGCGTTTCGCGTAAGTAGTTTTTACCCATGCGGTGAAAATTCCGTGCTGATGAGGGTGATCCTTGGGGAACATGTCAGTGATTACTCTGCCATTCGGCGTCATCACTGGGTGCAGGCAACCACTTCGGTGATAGATCGCATCGATGCCTGTCGGAACGGGCGGCGACTTTTTGTTGTAGGTCAAGACGACTTGTTCACCGCGGAGCACTTCCATGGTTTCGGGGGTTTCGCTGAAGCTGAGCTTATGAGTATTGGATTGACAATAAGCTTTCGGCGCTAGCGGTTGTGAGAGAACAAACAAGAACGCGACGAGCTTTAATGGAGACGAGGTTTGCATATCGATCTATGGGTTCGAGGGGCCAGCACGAGCGGCCAGGCGTCTTACGAAATATGGTCCAATAATCTCGGGAAAAGCTTTTAGCTTATCCAAATGTAGTGCGACTGAGTCGCTACGCTCCCAGATTCGTGACCTCATCCGCTACGGGGTGGGGATCACAATTCGTTTTCGAGTTGTAGGATTCTCTTTCATCCAAGCTTGGATGCGCTCCACCACTTTGGGATACTGTTTCGATTCGTCCGTGCGTTCTTCCAAGTGGTTCTCCACTGCGTGATTGAACAGGAGCATGGAACTGCCATCTGCTGGTATTACGGCTTTGAAACAATCGTAGCGGATGAAGTGCTTCCAGCGCGCTTCTTCCGGAACTCGGGATTCTAGCTCGGCTACGATTCCTTGGAGCTCAGAGTCATTGATTCGGTTCTCCCATTCGTTCGGGTCTAATGAGCGATCGTAGAGTTCCGCACTTCCGTCGAAGTACTGAATGTATCGCCAACGCTTGGTTGTGATCGCGTGATTGCCTCGCCCAAAGGTAGTCACCGTATGATCGGCCCACTTAGAACTCGGGTCCTGAACCAGCGGAAGTAAACTTGTGCCTTCCAATCCATCGCTTGGTTTCCCGCCAGCCATCTCCGCCACCGTAGGGAAAAGATCCAGCAGGTTCACCGGATGATCACATTTGCTTCCAGCTTCGAAACCAACTGGCTGAGCTGAACGTGGAGGTACGATCAACAATGGAACGCGTGTCGCGCGGAACCAACCGGTTGCTTTTCCCCAATGTTCTTTTTCGCCTAGATGCCATCCGTGGTCTGACCAAAGAACGATCCAGGTGTTTTCCGCGTGCTCACTTTTTTTGAGGTCTTTTAGCAGGCCACCGAGTAAATGATCGACAAAAGTCACCGTGGCCATGTAACTGGAAACCGCATTCCGCCACTCGCCATACTTGACGACCGTCGCGTGCGTTCCAGAAGTCGTTGGAATCAAGGCATAGTCTCGACCGGCCTCCGAAAGATCTGACAAGTCATTCTTCAAATGCGGGGGCAAGACCGTAGTATTGGGCAGGTACATGTCGTGAAAACGCTTGGGGGCATACAGCGGTTGGTGCGGCAAGTGAATTCCGACGCCGAGAAAGAATGGCTTTTTATAGCTCTTCGTTAGCCGCTCACCGCACCATTTTACAACTGCTGCATCGCGAAACTCTTCGTCGGGGATATCGAGCGGTCCCCAGTCAAAAGTATGGGTGTCTTTCCAGGAGCGATCGGCTGGCATTCCATTGCGAGGAAAAGTGATGATCTTGTCACCGACTTTCCATTCGTAAGTCGGTGTTTGCCTAGAGCTCAGGATTGCTTCTTTCGGCCACGGTTTCGGAGCACTCTTGGCGTATTCATGAAAGGCACCCTGGGGAAAGCTGGTGTCTCCATGGAACAACTTTCCAGCGCCCATGGTATGGTAGCCGTGCCGCACCAAGAACTCGGGCATCGACTCCGTGTTGGGTAATAGCTTTGGATAGTTCGCGTTATTCGAATAAATCTCCGTCGTCCAAGGTCTCTTGCCCGACATGATGGCGGCACGCGACGGGCCACAGATCGGAGCAGCACAGTGAGCGTCTGTGAATAGCACTCCTCTCGCGGCAAGTGCATCGATGTTCGGCGTTTTGATCTGCGGATGCCCTTCAAGGCACCCCACCCAGTCATTTAGATCATCGATCGCGATGAAGAGAATGTTGTGACGCTCGCCCGCGACTGCTTCACGTGACAGTAGAACAGCTATCGGCAAGCAGACCAGCAAGCAAAGCTTCGAGCAGTATGTGGCGATGCCGCCTCTTGCATTTGAAATCACCGATGCGCGCCTGCGTTCGAGTAGTCAATCTTATCCGTTTCCCTCAGTTTAGCAGGTCAAGAGCACAAATGCGCAAACAGCTCTGGCCTGTGAAATCGTTGAGGATTCGAATGAGATGAATGACCGCAGTGTTGGCCTAGCTGTTCTTCCTTCTTCGCATACTAGCGGCGACTAATGCAAGCCCTGCACAATGCAGCAAGTTGACGGCTCAGGTACGGCTGGCGTGCTGGTCGAATCAAAAGTGATGTCATCCAAGGAGAAGTCGTTCCCAGAGAAAGCGGTAGTCGCGGTTCCTAAGCTCCAGGTTCGAACTGTTTACTCCCATGCAGCATTTGTACTGTGGCACGAAACCTGCTCCCATGTTAACGGCATTGATCTGCAGTTTCAGTTCGGCCGCGCGCCGCGCGCGACACAGCATGGATGGCCGTTTATCGATCGACGCTGATGCGGTGAAGTACCCGATTGCGATGTTCGAGGAATGCCGCCGAGTGAGTCCTACTTGGCGGCCTCACCTTCTCGCCGCAACAAGCGTATTCTTACAAGACACCAACAGCGAGAACAATCCTGCTGTCGAGCGGGGTACCAGGCTGTTGGCGAAGGGAGCGACGAACTGATGTAACCCACTTCTCCCGGAGCCTTACGTACACGCGTGCATTGGAGTGTGTATACAGAGGCGAGGCCGCTAATGGAGTGGCACGCCGGATGTTGCCTGTAGGCGGCTACGTCAAGTTCAAGAATGCAGGAGACGAGAGTGCTGCAGGCGGAGAGTTTTCCACGGACAGTAGTCAGTCGAGCTGGAAGCAGAATTGCCTCAAGATAGTTTTAAGGCAGCGGCGAAGATCCACATACTTGGGGTGATATTCATTAGGCCCTTGCCGCATATCCTGCTGGAAATCATCCTGCTTATGCTTCCGATAATCCAAGAGTCTGTTCAGCTAAAGTATGCACCGGAAAAGGACGATTTGCTATCGCGAAGTGCAATAATCGGTTTAGTAGCTTTTTAAGATGCCACTTCGTGGTCCGGCAATCGGCGACTGTGCTCAAGTGCAGGACTACAGTTTGCTCAAAGTTTTTCTCTTCCAACCACTCGATGGTAGGCGTGGATTCTGTGGCTGGATGGTGATGGGGGAGCGGCAGGAGCCAATTCGCTTTCGTTGTGGCTGACGTATATCGGGCTCATTGCAGTTCCCAACGGCTGCTTGAATCTGCTACCGCTGGGTAGGTTGAGCGGTTCACCGGCCGTCTGGATCTTCTTGGAGTCGCTATATGAACAAGAGAAAGCCAGCACTAACTTTACTGTCTACTCTATTATTTTCGTGCTGTTCCTATTCGACACATGTTGCATTCGAGTGGTCTACGCCGACGTTATGTGAATCGTCGTGCCATGGCAATCACCAAATCGTTGTTCGGAATGCAGATTAGCAAGCCAATCGTAACTCTACTGAGGTATTGGGCCAATTGGCAACTCGCTTAGGTGACTCTCCTACGGGTTCGAGCCATCACTGACAAGAGCCCAAGCCATATTGCGCAAGAGGCTGGTTCTGGCACGATTCCATTGTTCTCATCAGTCTGCGTACTCCATAGACCGCCAAGTGCTTCGGAGCCGGGATTGTCCGGCGAGGTGGACTGAACGTGAACTGCAAAGTGGAAAATGTTGCTACCCTTTGTTAGGACATCCGCAGTAGAAAAATTCGCCAGCGTCAGATCATGAAGAGTGTTCGAACTCTGAGGCTAAAAAAAGCTGGGTTTAAGATTGGCTGTCCAGGACCAAAGTCAACTAGGTAGCCAAACTGAACATTTCCAACTCCTGCAACTTTCGTAGCCTGATTTGGTCCTATAACTAGGTTTCCATCACCAGAATGTGTGATCTCGTTCGCCTGCCCTGAAAAACCACCAATCTGGAAGCCAAGTTGATGTATGTCTGCGTTGGGCCCCAACTTGCTAGTGTCGATGTCGATCTTGAAATCTAGCGCGTCAGTCGTTGTATTCTCCGTAATAGTAATCGTACCGAATGGGGCGTTGGTCAGATCCCCGTCGAACTCGAAGGTCAAATCTGACCGAATGATGCCACCCACAGAGACATTTGAGCCGCACAACACAAATGCAACAAAGATTAAAATCCGAAACATGATCACTCTTTGGCGTGGTAGAACATCGCGTAAGGGTCGAAGTCTAGTCTAGACGTCGAGCTTTTTGAAGCGGCATTTCGGATGTATGGCACGTTATCGCAAGTTATAACGGATGTCAACCGCCAGCGTGATCACGAGCCTATTCGTGCCGCAGTGCGGTAATAGGGTTCATGGAGGCGGCGCGGGAGGCGGGATACCAGCCGAAGATGATGCCGATGCCAACCGAAATCCCAAAGGAAAGCAGGACCGACCAAAGGCTGATGACTGTGTCGAGGTCCGTGAGCCAGCTGACCAGATTCGGAATCGAGACTCCAAGTGCTACGCCCAGCAAGCCGCCCGTCGAACTGAGGATGACTGTCTCGGCCAAGAACTGAATTGAGATGGCTCGTTTAGTAGCGCCCAAGGCGCGTCGAATACCGATCTCTTTGGTCCGCTCCGTCACACTGGCCAACATGATGTTCATGATTCCAATGCCGCCTACAAGTAGGGAAATCCCGGCTATGGAACCCAAGACCATGTTCCACATGCGTTTCTCTTCGTTTGCCTGAGCGAGCAACTCTAGCGGAACTTGAACCGAAAAATCTTTGCCTTCAGGATGTGTTCGCATCAAGAGTCGTCGAGCCATCTCAGCGGTTTGGCTGACGTAGCGTTCCTCCACTACTTTGAGCGTAATTTCGTTTAGCTCTGCTTGACGGGATTTGCTTAAGCCGACCGTTCCATCGCCGAGCCGCCTTTGGACACATGAGAGCGGTATATATACATCCTTGTTCAGGTCCTTCTGTCCCACGGCGCCTGGCGTGGCATTTCCGCTGGACTGAGGAGCCATGACTCCCACGACACGATAAACGTCGGGACCGACCAAGATGTGTTGATCGATCGGGTCTTCAAACTGAAAGAGCTGCTTGGCTGCTCCGTTAGCAAGTACCGCGACGTTCCAAGCTCGCTCGATGTCCACTGACGTGAGAAAGCGGCCGCGCTGCACTCCGAGTTTCTTGATGTCCAGCAATTGTGGCTGTGTTCCCAAAACACGTCCGCTGGGGATCCGTCGTTCCTGGCGGGAGATATCGTAGTTCGCGAGGGCAACAGGCACCGCTCGCTCGATGGTTGGCAGAGTAGATTCCAGCCGATCTAGGTCATCGTAGTTGAGTCCATAGGCATCATAAGCGTTGATCGCGTTTGCTTTTGCGCCCGAGTCAGCAGAGTCCGAGAGTGTGGGCCGCATGCTCCGAATGATAACGTTGTTCGCACCGAGATTTCGAATCCGCTCTAGAGCTTCTTTCTTCGAACCCTCGCCGACAGCAAGCATGGCGATCACGGAGCCAACGCCCAGAATGACACCAAGCAGCGTCAATAGACTTCGCAGCTTGTGCAGCAGCAAGTTTTTCATTCCGGTCTTGAAGATCTCAAACGCCATGAGGTTCTCGCTTAGCCGTCAATAATTAATTGGCATAGGCATCTTGTCTGTGGTCTTCGTTGCTCCCTGTAGGTGGCAACGTATTAAGCAGGTTTTGGGAAAGGCTACCCATCCCCACATCCTACCCAGCAGTCGTTGCTGAGCCCTTGGTGCGAGCAGACGCGTCTTGCTTGCGCTTCTCCTTCATGCGGCTCACCGTCCTCGCGCTTTCGGCGGCGTTGCTTTTCTTGGCTTTTCCGTTGGGCATATCAGCATCAGGCGCGATGTCCTTGCCGCCTGCGTCTTCGAGGTTCGCGATGGTCAAAGGATTCAACACCACGCGTTCGCCCACCTCAATTCCAGCCACAATTTCGACGAACTTGTCGTTGTTTTTGCCGAGTTCAATTTCGCGTCGATCGACACCAGAATCTCCCTCGATGTAGCACCAAGTCTCTCGGTCTTGCTGTACGACAGATTGAACCGGAATGCTCAAAACATCTTGAACGCGATCTACATTGATCTCCGCAACGGCATTCATCCCGGGCTTCAAGCGATAGACTTCGGCGGGAATATTGACGATGCATTCGTAAGTTTTAACGCTGCTCTTGCTCGGGCTGGGTACGACTGCAACTTCTTGGATGATGCCCTCGTAGATCTTGTTTGCAAAGGCCTCGACACGGATATCGACTGGTAAGCCGGGATGCACTTGGTCTAGAACAGCTTCGTGAATCTGAATCTTCACTTGCATCTTGGACAAGTCAGGAAGCGTCAGAATCTCCTGGCGATTTCGAACTTCGGTTCCAGCGGCAATGCTTGAACCGCCTCGCTCGTCCTGAGCGTAAACCACCATGCCGTCGTGCGGAGCTCGGATGACGCAGTTGTTGACATTTCGCTGGTACTGAGCCACGCGGGCTTCTTGTCGCGCGACTCGCTCTTTTGCTTCGAACAATTGTGCTTCGACTTGAGCCAGCTCTGACTTATTTGTAACAGCGACTTGCTTAAGTTTTCGTTTCGAGGTGGCTACTTCACCTTGAAGTTTGAGCAATTCCATGCGGTAGGTGTAGGACTTCAGTTGTTCTTTGGAAGCATCGTAAGTTTCAAGCTGGTTGATTGCCGAGGCGAGTGCGGCTTCGGACTTCATGAACGCATAGCGACTCTGCTCCAAGTCACTTTTGCCTTTGTAGCCGAGTCGGAAGAGTTGCTCGATACCGTCCTTCTCGGTTTCCTGCAATTTCAATGCGGCCTCAGCCTCTAAGATTGCATTCCTAGCTTCATCGATTTGACGATCAATCTGGCTTTCGGCCAGCTTGAAAGAACCGCTCTTCTCGTCGATGTACATCTCAAGGTTTAATTCAGCCAAGTCGAGAGTTAGCTGCGCCTCAGCTGTTGAGGTCTCGTTTTGCGTCAGCTGGTTTGTTCGTCTTGCATCGGCTTGCTCTTGAACCGAACGGTCGCTCTGAAGCTCAAGTGTTTCGGACTCAAGCAGATCGCGCAGCGATGCTGAATCGAGCTCGACCAGAATGTCGCCTTTTTTGACGAGGCTTCCATTCGGGACGATCGACAGAATGACGGTGCCACGTGAGCCACTGCGGTAGTCATAGATGTCGACTTGGCTGCGAATCGAGGTCTGCTCCTGACTTTCTAAGAAGCCTCGCTCCGTGATCTGTATGGGAAGATCTGCATTGCGGACTTCATAAAACAGCAGTTCTTGCCCAACCTCGTTCCACTGAACCCAGGGTTTGGCGTAATAGACACCACCCATAAGAAGTGCTACAAGCGCAGCAGCAATTGTTTTCTTAGACACAGTTCTACTTTCTTTAGGTAGCCGGAACTCCGGGCATACCTTTTAACCTCGGCATGGCGAGGCGAGTTGCGGTGGGGAGCTAGCAAAACGCGAAGTAATTGAGGGTAAAAACCTAACGATTGGCTTAGCTGACGACACTCGAAGGGCGGGCAGGCGGAACGAGCCGAACAATCGGTACGACTCCTCGTCTGGGTAAGGCTGGACTCAGAATTATAACCGAAACCGTCGGAATGATCCCTTCCAATCTGCCGAACGGTTTAAGTAGCAAGAGCTGACTCGGCGTCCAATCAAGACCTGGTCGTGTCCCTGTAAGCCGGACATCCCAGCCAGCGAGTCTCTGAGATAGGCCGCTTACGAGCAAAGCCCTGTACAACTGAACTGTGATGGCCAACAAGCCAATCCGGCCGGACATCAAACGATTGCCCGTGTGGCCGGGTTGTTGAACGATTGCTACACCAACACTTAAACCCTCACCAACACTGAAACCCTCAGACTGTAGTAGGAAAGTCAATATGAGGCCTGCTGGAGCCGCGAGAATCCTGAGTTTTGCTCTCGTTATCACGATGTTGATGACTGGGTGCCGTTCTCGGACTTGGTACTTCCGGCGAGCGAATCAGGACGCGCAGTGCTTGCTTCAACAGAAAACAGCGGCGAAGCCATGGGCAGTTCCAGCTGGCTTCACCCTGACACCCTCGCCCGAGTCACGATTGGCACCACTGGACTGCCTCGTGTCTCCTCGATTGCCATGCCCAACGCCTCAACTGTACGCATACCGACTGCCTGAACTGCGATCCAAGCTTCTCGCCGTAGAGCTGGCATCAGATGCAGAACGTGATTCGAGCGAGCCAGATGCACCACGTGGAGTTGCTATCCCACCGAACGCCTGGGAGAATCTGCCACGTCAGTGTCTCCGTAGGATGGCCGAGTTCGACTCGATTCAGGACGAGGCGGGATACTCCAGTGAGACCTATCCTGGCTTCGAGGCATTTGCGTCTGGAGCTTCTAGCAGCGAAGATCGCCTCACGCTTGAGGATGTTGTCGACATCGCGTTGCTCAACAGTCGCGAGTACCAAACGCAGAAAGAGTCGCTTTTCCTTGTTTCGCTGGCCTTGTCTCAAGAGCGATTTGCTTACGCCAACAAGTTCAGTAACTTTGGTAATGGCACCGACCTTGGCTTCACACACAACCGCGTACTCGGAATCACCGAGAACAATTTGTCGTTTCCGAGCGGCGTCGCTGGGGACAAACTCTTGGTCACTGGTGGCGATGTTCTCGCCTCTTTCGCCAACAACATCTTGCTAACTTTCAATGGTCCTTCAGGATTCGCAGCAGATGTGAGCTCGAACATCCTAGTCGACTTTACACAGCCGCTCCTGCAACGCGACATTCGCTTCGAAGGCTTGACTCAAACAGAGCGCAACGTAGTCTACGCGGCTCGTAATTTTGCTCGCTTCCGAAAACAGTTCTTCGTCGATTTTGCATCGAGCTACTATCGTCTGATACTCTCCTTTCGCCAGATCGAGATTGAATCGCAAAACTACTTCTCGCTAGTGCGGGCCTTCAATCAGGCTGAGGCAGAGTTTGGTGCAGGTAGTGTTCCCCGAGTCCAAGTGGACCAAGTGGAGCAAAACTTGCTGAACGCTCGTGGCTCCTTGATTGGAACTTGCAACGGAGTTGAGCAGTCTTTAGACAGTCTCAAAATTTCGATGGGCATTCCAACGGAAACGCCGCTCAACCTAGATCTAAAGGAGCTAAATGAGCTAACGCGTCTGGATCAGCTTTCGGTTTCGTCGGATCTAACCAACCGGATGTTGCGGACGCTGAAAAGCGCGATGAAGCAGCCTGACAGAAGCGTATTAGCAAGCAAGGCTGCGACTCTTATCGATCGCATTTCCGAAGCGGCGAATCTCACTGATGATATGGAAGCTGATAAGATTGCGGATCTAAAGTTAGCTCGAGCTCGGTTTTTGCTTGATGAGGCGCGTATTGGCAGTCAGAAAGAGCTGGCGGCTCTCGAGACTGAACTCAATAGCGAGAATCCGAGAGTATCGACCATCTTTCGACGTTCCATCGCACATGCAAACTCCCAGCAAGATGTCGTGACCAGACAGCTTGAGCTGGCAGAAGCGCAGAAGGTGACTCAAGAGCTTGTCGAATTTGCAGAAAGACAAGTCGTATTGGCTGAGCAAACGGAAACCCTCAACACCAAGTTCAATCAAGCGCTAGAAGACAAGAATCTTCGACTCAATCGCGAGATCCAATCGCTGGTGAAATCAAGTGACGGTGTACGGGCAACTTTTGATGCTTTGATCGCGGAGATTGATACCTACCTGGGCATCCAGGTCGAATCCGATCCAGAATTGGATTTGAAGCGGCTTCTGGCTGAGGCTGAGTTGCTCGTAGAGTCCGTGACGCAGACCCTGAACACGCCACAGTACGGGCTCAAGCCGATCGATATTGATCCAGACGACGCGATGTTAACGGCCTTGGTTCTTCGTTTTGATTTGATGAACCAGCGAGAGCAAGCTGTCGATGATTGGAGGCAAATCAAGTTGGCTGCGGACAATCTGAAGTCGATTCTGGACTTGAGTGCTAGACAAGTGATTCGTACGGACCCGACTACCAATC
Source organism: Aureliella sp. (assembly GCA_963691875.1). GTDB lineage: Bacteria > Planctomycetota > Planctomycetia > Pirellulales > Pirellulaceae > Aureliella. The sequence goes on along the minus strand of OY829846.1, from coordinate 3,814,128 downwards.
AGCCATTCAACTTCTCCTTCGAGGATAGTACCACGCAACTCGGAGTGAGGTTCGACGCACCGCTCAACCGCTTTGCTCAAAGAAATACGTTTCGAGCAACCTTGATCACCTACCAGCGGGCTCTTCGCAACTTGATGCAGCTTGAGGACTCGATCAAATTCTCTGTTCGAAATGATTTGCGAAATTTGGCACTCGACCGCGAGCAGTATTTGATAGCTGTAGCGAGTGCAGCTTTGGCTTATGAACGTGTCGTAAGTACCTCACTGGCGTTTAGGCTCGGTTCCGGCGGTGTTTCGGCGCGCGACTTCCTGGAAGCTCAGACGGCTTACATCAATGCACTCAGCAGCGTTGCGAGCCGACACATCAACTACATCTTGGATCGGACTCAACTCTTCCTTGACTTAGAGCTGCTAACTGTTGACGAGACCGGATTCTGGCAAGACTTGCGAAACGAGGAAGTCACACCGCAACCAGCTTATGATTTGCCTGATTGGGCGTTTCCAGTCTATGGCAAGGTTCCATGCGTGATATACTCGCGCGAGATGCGATACCTAATGGAGCAACAACCAATCTGTTCAGGCATCTATCTTCCTACTGACTCAGGCAGTGACTACAACACAGGCAGTGACTACAACACAGGCAGTGAAGTGGAATCGGATCTTCGAGTGGCTGATCCACCAGCAGCTTCGATCGCCGAGCCGGATTCGGATTCGAGAATCAAAGCCGCTAAAGAGATCCCGCCTGTCCCCGAAACAAGGGAAGCGCCGGAGAGTGCATCGCTTTCGCTGACACCAGCAAATCCTCTTCAACTCGGCGGTACTTAGAAGTCAATCCCGTGAGCTGCTGACGATAAAGCCACGAAAGATCCACGTAGGCCGTCAGGAGCGCAGTACGGCGTCGTGTGTAGTGAAGGTGACCCCACTAACTGTTCATCTATCGCGACAGCAAGTGTGTGCAGTCCTCTTGCTCGCTGGCAAAACAGGGCTGACGAGTCCGCGACCGTTGGTTAGCGACTCTCTGCGATATTCTACACGTAACCTCATGGACCTCTTTTGCGAATAAAAAACACTCGTTCTCTATGGAAGATGGGCGGCAGCGCTGCGTTTGCCGGCAAAGGGCAAAGCAATTGGAGGCAGAAGGTGCGTGTTGCAGGTGACGATTCGAACCATGAAACGCTTGCCCTGAACAGCAACTACCGAAGGCTCATTCTGACACCCGAAAACCTGAGTGCGACGAGCGTAAGAAAGACTGGCAGATGAAAGGCAACGAGCATCTTCGCCACACTCCAGAGCAACGGAGGATCGAAGTCTACGGTGGGATATAGCGCTCTGATCACCGACGCCAAAGGGATCTCTAAGGCAAGCACGAGAAGAATCAGAATCGAAAGGCTGATCCATCTTTTTTCGCCGAAGATGAGGAGCATCTTCAATACGATGGGCACTCGTCTGACTCAACCATGATCGAATTGCTCTTAGGGGAATTTCGGATTTACATCGCAATCAACCGGTGTAGTAAATTTCAGTCAAGTGTTTCACCGGTGTTTGCTGCAACCTGTGCATGTGTGCGTAGTCTTCCCACAGTGCTCTACCTTGTGCAGAGTTGAAACCTCGGCGAGTGAAGACCCAGGAGCGAGGCGTACCAGAGCAGAACTGCCGGTTGCCTAATGACGCCCAGGAAGATTTAAGGTAAGAATGAATTAATGGTGTTGATATACTGCAGCGCCATTCGGATCACCATAAAAGCGATGAGCATCATCACCGTAATCCAGATGACATAGCTGGCGATGTTGGCGATAGTTCCCAAGGCTCGTTTGGCGCGATCCTTGTAGTTGATGGCTAGGCGATCAAGCGATTCTGTTTCGGTACCGCTGAGTTCCCCGATCTTCACGCCTTCAATGAACTCTTCTGGAAGTACTTTGGATTCTTCAAAGGCATCGCCGAAGCTCGTGCCGCGATCGATTGCGTCGATGGAGCGATCCATACCGCCAATGAAGTAGAAATTGCCCGTCGATAGAAAGGCTTGCCGCGTTGCCCGCTTGGCTTCCACTCCAGCATTGAGCAGCATGGAGAGGGTCATGCTCAAACGCGAAAGTCCCAGTGTGACGAACGCAGTTCCCAGCACCGGAATCTTCTGAACGATTGGCACCACAGTCTGATGGCAGTTGAACCAGTTCTTCCAAAGGCCAAAGGCGATGGTCAGCAGCGTGCCCAAAGTCCCGAATACAACTGCGCAGTAAAGATAGAATCCATTGACGCCACGCAAGCCGACCCCCGATGCGTCGTAGGTGCTATTAGGTGACAAAATGCCCTGCAGCAAAATGACCAGTCCGATGACAGCGATCGCCATCCCTAGCTGAATCATGGGCCATGTGATCTGACCGATGAAGTCCGAGCGCGTCTTCTTCAAGTCATCGTAGTAGTCGGCCATATAATGGAACATCTCGTCCGAGCGGCCACCCATTTCGCTTGCGCTCACCATCTGAATCAGCAACTTGGGGAAGTAACGCGGATGCTCCTGCATCGCTTTTGAAAGGTCTGAACCCCCGCGCACGCTCGCGATGACTTGCTGCATCGTTTCCCTATGCTTGTTGTCCCCTGTCTTCGTCTCCGTCTCGAGAAGCCGCAGGATATCGACGCCTGCCCGCAGACCGATTCCCATTCTTCGGCAATAATTGCCAGCAGCACTCAGTTTCATCATTGGACGTATTGCTTACACGAGACGAGGCACAGGAAGATAAGTCAGCGAGAAGTTGGCCGATGTCCCGACTGCCACTTCTACTGCCCCATTCTAACCGAGGACCTCATGAATTGGAGACCTACTTCGACGATCGAAACGTTGCGCAAGCGTTCAGAATTACTGTCCTCACTCCGTGGATTCTTTGCGGAACGGGAGTTTATCGAAGTGCAGACACCAGTGCTAAGTCGCGATACCGTGGTGGACAGACACTTAGATCCCATCGCTGTTCCAGTAGCGAACTGCCAAGCGAAGATTGCAATTGATCAACCGGCAGGAACGGAAGGAGATGCCGAGTGCATGGAGTTTTATCTCCAGACTTCTCCAGAATTCGCAATGAAAAGATTGCTGTGTGCAGATGTGCCGGCTCTCTACCAGATCGCCCCTGCATTCCGAGCCGCAGAATACGGCCCAATGCACAATCCAGAATTCACCATGCTCGAGTGGTATCGGGCAGGCGACGACATGCAAGCCGGAATTGCGCTTCTTTCCGATCTGGTCCAGGCTGTGACACCCTGGACTTCAGCAGAAGTGATGAGCTACCAAGAAGTGTTTGTTCGGTACGCGGAGTGTGATCCGCTTGCCGATGATTTGGGCAGCTTGATCGAAGCCGCGACGAAGCACTGTGATGTCGCCACATCGTTTTCTGACGATCGTGATGACTGGCTCAACTTGCTGTTCTATGAGTGTGTGCAACCACGCCTCGGAAAGGATAGGCCCTGCGTTATTCATGGCTATCCTGCTACGCAATCAGCATTGGCCAAACTGAGTGCGGCAGATTCCAGGACGGCCGAGCGTTTCGAGTTATTCATCGGCGGTGTCGAGTTGGCGAATGGCTACCACGAGCTAACGGATTCTTCCGAACTGCGCTCGCGCAATAAACGTGTGAACAGCGAGCGAGAGCAAGACGGAAGACCAGCTTTACCTGAGGAAAGTAAATTACTCGCTGCTATGGACGACGGCATGCCGGCCTCAAGCGGCTGTGCTTTAGGTGTTGATCGGCTGCTGATGGTCCTGCTTAACGCCAAAGACATTCGCGAGGTTCTCGCCTTCCCCGTCGATCGTTGTTGACTAGGATCGACACCTTCCCTTGTCGACGGTTCCACGCGCAGCGCAGGAGTCGAGGAGTTGGGAGGGTCGGCCTCTCCGGGCTAGGGAGGGAGAGTAAATAAATATCTCCTAAGTTGAGCGCTAGGGGACTTGCAGGAATTCGCGTCAATTGCGCTCAATAAAGCAAAAAGCTCTCTGCCTGCTCCAGCCATTCGTCATCAGCGCCAGCGTGCTTGTTCAGAAGTTCCATCGAATCTACATTGCTCTCCAAAGCGAGTCGCAATCCATCGGAACCGCTCAGGATATCGATCGGCGGCTTTTCGTATTCGTACTCGTAAGGCGGCGGCAACCACTCAAATTCTTGCTGCCAGTGCTTGCGGACAATCGAGAGTATCGCAATCACGAGCTTGTAAGAGCGGACGGCGGACGCGTCGGTTATGTAGAAGGCAACGCCTCCGCAACTTTGCCCTTGCCACTTGTCAAAGGTAGGTTCGAATCGAGTGGGCAGTATCTCCAATCCTGGGCACTCGAATTGCCTTAAATCACGGGCCATTAGTTCAGAGTCGATGAAGGGAGCACCGACGACTTCGAAGGGCCGTGTCGTTCCACGTCCTTCGGATAAGTTGGTTCCTTCCAGCAAGACCATGCCAGGATACAACAGGGCTGTTTCGAGCCGTGGCATGTTGGGAGAAGGTGGCACCCAGACTAAGCCCGCCTCCGAAAAACCCATAGAGCGATCCCAGCCTTGCATCGGAAGCACGCTCAAGTCGGCGCCGATCTTATATTCTTCGTTTGCCCACGCCGCGAACTCGGCAACGGTGAGGGCATGACGCACGGGGATTTCATAACGACCCACAAAGCTCCGAAAGTCGCTATCCAGCGTCGGGCCTTCGATGATCTGACCACCGAGTGGATTTGGCCGGTCGAGCACGAGGACCGGGACCCCTGCTTCCGCGCAAGCCTCTAGGCAAAGACTGAGTGTCCAGATATAGGTGTAAACCCTTGTTCCGACATCTTGTAGGTCAATGACCAGGCAGTCGAGTCCTTCTAGCATCCTTGCGCTAGGTTGCTGGATTTCCGCATACAAACTGTAGATCGGAATCTCGCGTCGACTGTCGACCTCATCAGATGTCTCGATCATGTTCGCTTGTTGCTCGCCCCACATTCCATGCTGAGGTGTGAAAAGAGCTGTGAGGCCGCCAGGAAATCGCTTGCTGATCGCATCCGCGCTGTATTGCAAATCACCGGTGACGGAAGCTTGATTGACGAGCAGTCCGAAACGCTTGTCTTCGAGGCAGTCTGTTTCTTCGTGCAGCAACCGGTCGATGCCTAGCCGGACCTTCATGATTGGACCTCTTCAGCGGCGAGCGATACTGCTCCCGCCACTGGCTTCTCGACCAAATGCGTGGTCGCTTGCCACTCAGGCTTTTCCAATTGATCTTCTAATTTCGCCACGAAGAGCTCGCGAAAAAAATGCGAGTTCTCAAGTAATCCGCCTGCTAGGCCGATCTCTATGGTTTTTTTCCGCCATGCCATATGATCAATAAGATGCAAAACGAGATCGGAAAGGCACTTCGTGGCAAGACTCACTATTGCGATTGCGTCCGCATTCTTTGACTGAGCGAGTTCAAAAAGGAGTTTTGAGAGCTGAGCCACTTCGCTGCGATCCAGTTTTTGAACTTGCGGAATCAGGTCGGTGAAGCGCTCGACGTGGAAGTGCTTGAGGACTGCATCGAAGAGTTCTTGGCAGTTGCGTCTGCCATCCTCATGCGAGCTAGCTGCCCGCAAAAGTTGTTTGCCGAGCCAGTAGCCGCTGCCTTGATCGCCGATCAGAGGACCCCAACCACCGCAGCGCAGACGTTCGCTGCCGGGGGATTTTCGTCCAACGGCAATGGAACCAGTGCCAGCAATGAGTGCGATTCCAGAACCTGATCTACAACCAGCGCGAAAGACGGCTTCGACATCGTCCGTCACTCGGACTTGTCCCAAGTGCGGCAACGACTGGCCCCAGGCTTGCCATTCCTGTGAAACTTCTTGTCGACCAGCTCCAGCCATGCAGAAACACGAGGCTTGCAAGGGCTTGGAGACGCTACATTCAATTGCGGCATCGGCTATTGCCGCTTCGATTGCTGACTTGACATTTTCTCTTGCGTCCCCCGGTGCGGTGAGCAAGTTGCCTGAGCCTGCTGTTCCTCGGCCTATGGCCACCCTATTAGCTCGGTGCGGCCCTGCTACGACTTTGGCGACCCAAGCTTCTGTTTTGGATCCGCCAGCATCGACGCCAAGAACATAGTTCCACTTCTCAGCCACCTAACCTCCCTTCTGCTCAAGTGCTGCGCGAAGATGGCCACCGCTCGCATCGAGGAGCCCGCGGGCCTGATTGGGTTTGCAATCTCGCAAGTGCACGACAACTGCAGTTTTGAGCTCGCCATCACATGTTTTCAACAGCTCAATAGACTCCTCGCTCGACAGGCCAGTGAGCTCCGATACAATGCGTTGTGTACGATCCACGAGCTTGGTGTTCGACGCCCGCAAGTCAACCATCAAGTTGCCATAGGTTTTGCCCACCAATATCATCGCGCCTGTGGTCAAGGTATTGAGTATCAGTTTCGTGACGGTGCCTGATTTCAGACGAGTGGATCCGCTGACTATTTCTGGTCCGACGACGGCGGTGATAGGGATTTCGACTCGAGATTCGAGCTCACACCCCGCATTGCAACTGACTCCAACCGTTGTGCAGCCGAGAGACTTAGCATAGTCGACCGCACCCAGCACATAAGGTGTTCGTCCACTGGTCGCGATACCGACAAGTACGTCATGGGGTTGGAGATTGATCCCGCTAAGATCAGCCGCCCCCTGCTCTCGCGAATCCTCAGCGCCCTCGACTGCGCGGGTCAGCGCCCGCGTTCCACCGGCGATCAAGCCGACGACTTGAGATGGATCCGAGTTGAAAGTCGGAGGGCATTCCGATGCATCAAGGACTCCCAGACGACCAGAGGTACCTGCCCCAATATAAATCAAACGTCCGTCTCGGCGGAAAGCATCTGCAACCGCTTCCACGGCCTGGGCAATGGGCTCGAGAACTTCCGAAACAGCATGCAGCACATGTTGGTCTTCCTCGTTCATCAATCGCGCAATCTCGATCGCTGATAGTCGATCGATTTCCATCGAAGCTGGATTGCGTTGTTCGGTTGTGCGAACCTGGTTCACGAAGATTCTCGATTCGGTACGTGTGGGGAATGCAAAACTAGAGCTAGAGATCGGCTAAACTGAGGAGGGGCAGTCCGATAGCGAAAAGCGGAGGCTTTCGGCTTGGTTTTCTGAGCGTCGTTCGGTCTTCGGGAAAATGCCGAAGCGCCTGCCGAGCTCAGCTACAGCCCGTCACTGAATCGAAATCCGATCCATCCAAAGCAAGACGGAGTCTGCGGCTGGTCGTTAAACAATTTTTTCTTCTCTCCAGAGCCTCATTTTGAACGTGCCGATCGAACTTGTCGACCTGTTGGTATTTGTCGCGTACCTGGCTCTGGTTGTTGCCCTGGGGTTTTGGGTGGGCAAGGGCTCGAAGGATCTGAATTCGTATCTGCTCGGTGGACGCGATCTGCCTTGGTGGGGAGTCCTCGGTTCGATCGTTGCGACGGAAACCAGCACCGTCACCTTTCTTTCCGTCCCTGGCTGGACCTTTGCCCAGGGCGGCAACATGACTTTCATGCAGCTCACTATCGGTTACATCATTGGCCGATTCCTCGTGACGCTGGTACTGCTGCCGGGTTATTTTCAAGGCAAAGTGTTCTCCGCCTACGAGTTGCTTGAGCAACGTTTTGGCAAAGTGACACAACAGGTGGCTTCTGTCATTTTTCTGATAGCGAGAAATTTTGGTGATGCACTGCGACTATTTCTTACAGCTTTGGTGCTGCAAACCATGTTCGACATGTCCCTGGGTGTGAGTATTGTTGCGATTGGCATCTTAACCATCGCTTACACCTTGGTCGGCGGGATGAAAGCGGTCATTTGGAATGACTGTTTGCAACTTCTAGTCTATCTGGCTGGTGGAGTCGTGATTCTACTTGTCATTACTGGTAGGCTACCAAGTGGTTTTGCATCCGTGATTGAATTCGGTAGGGAAACCAGTCGCTTTCAGCTCCTTGATCTCGCCTTCGACTACACCAAAGCAAATACCTTGTGGGCAGGTCTGGTGGGTGGGGTATTCTTGACGCTTGGAACACATGGCGTCGATCAGATGTTGGTGCAGCGTTATTTATCGGCCAAGTCGCAACGTGATGCTTCGGTGGCTTTAATTACCAGCGGCTTTATCGTCGCCTTGCAGTTTGCTTTCTTTATGTTTCTTGGAATTGCTCTAGCTGCCTTCTATCAGTACTTCGAAGAAGCAGGTCGAGCCGTAGCCGAAATGAAAACCGATCGTGTCTTGCCACACTTCATTGTGAATGAGTTGCCAGCTGGCATAGGGCTCATCGGCTTTGTGCTTGCCGGCGTCTTTGCCGCTGCGATGTCGACTTTGTCCAGCTCGTTCAACTCATCAGCGGCAGTCGTCGTGACTGATCTGTTTCCGCAAAAAGATCGAACTGCAGCTTCATCTCTGCGGTGGAGTCGGATCCTGACAGCTTGTTTTGGCATCGTTCAGATGATCATAGCGTATCTTGCGTCCTTCGCGACAAGAAGTGTCATCAATGAAGTGCTGGGAATCGCGGGAATGACCGTCGGCTTGCTGTTAGGGTTGTTTGCACTCTCAAAACTAAACCCTCGCTGCGGTGAAATCGGTGCGATAGCAGGACTAATTTTTTCTGCATGCTTGCTACTCATAATTAAACTGCTTTTACCAATCTTCGACCTCAACATTGCTTGGCCTTGGTATGCGTTCATTGGCTCTAGCAGCACGGTCATCGTCGCTTCAATCTTCAATTCCCTATTGCCTTCAAAGACTCACTCATGAGCCTCAAGAGTTTTTTCATTTTGGTTTCCTTGTCCATAGGCTTTTGCGCATCAACGGTGGGGCTGCCTAGTTTGGGGCATGCACAGCATCTGCCGCGAGCTGCGCCGGAAGAAGTTGGTATGAGTTCCCAACATCTGGCCGAAATCGATAAGCTTGTCGCGGAAGGCATCGCCGCGAAGAAAATGCCTGGTTGTGTCGTCGCCGTCGGGCATCGCGGTAAGCTCGTGATGCTCAAGGCCTATGGCAATCGGCGCTTGTTCCCCGAGCCTGAGCCGATGCAAACTGAAACCGTATTTGACATGGCTTCGATTACCAAGCCCGTTGCCACGGCGACCAGCGTGATGGTTCTGCTTGAGCAAGGCAAGATTCGCTTGCGAGACCGAGTTGCCGATCTCATTCCGGAATTCGGAGTAAATGGCAAAGATCAGATCACCGTACTTCAACTACTAACGCACCAGGGAGGATTGATTCCTGACAATGCCTTGAAGGACTACTACGACGGAAAGCAGAAAGCTTTCGAACGAATCTACAACCTGGAGACCTATGTCGATCCCGGGAGTAAGTTTGTGTACACAGATGTTGGTTTCCTTCTCTTGGCAGATCTTGTCGAGAAGCTCAGTGGCAAGAACGTGCACGAATTTTCGCAGGAGCACGTCTTCGGTCCGTTAGGCATGACCGAAACGGGTTATGTTCCGGCTGAGTCCCTGCAAGCACGCTGTGCTGTGACCGAACAAAGAGACGGTGAGTGGATTCGTGGGCAAGTTCACGATCCACGAGCTTATGAGCTCGACGGAATCGCGGGCCATGCAGGCTTATTCTCAACGGCAGAAGACTTGGCAGTCTATGCGCAGATGATGATCGGCGGTGGCAAGTACCAGGGGGAACGCATTCTCAGCGAAGCCACGGTTCAAATGATGACAAAGGCTTACACGGTCAACGGCGGTACTCGCGGGCTGGGCTGGGATAAGGCTACACGCTATTCGTCCAATCGCGGAGAATTGCTCAGCGAAAGCGCATTCGGCCACGGTGGATTCACCGGAACGGTTTTGTGGGTCGATCCGGAACTAGATCTGTTCTATATTTTTTTGAGCAATAGAGTGCATCCTAACGGCAAGGGCTCGGTCAATCATTTGGCGGGTCGAATAGGTAGCGTCGTCGCCTCAGCCATTGACTCTTTTCCTAACGACGAAGGTGGGCCAGCCGAAGCGGGAAAGCCAGTGAAAACGGGACTGGATGGCCTGCTAGAAAGCGACTTCGCAGCTTTGAAAGGACAGCGAGTCGGCTTGATCACAAATCATACGGCGCTTGATTCTCAAGGCCAGTGGATCGTGCCTTTGCTGCACAAGGCACCAAATGTCAATTTGACGGCAATTTTTAGTCCCGAGCATGGTTTAGCTGGCAAGCTGGATATTCCTGAGATCGGAGATTCGGAGGAAAACGCAACAGGCTTGAAGGTCTTCAGCTTATACGGCAAGTCTCGCAAGCCAACGCCAGAGCAGATGCAACAAGTTGACTGTCTTGTCTTCGATATTCAAGACATCGGCGCTCGTTTCTACACGTACATTTCGACCATGGGACTGGCAATGGAGGCGGCTACCAAGGCGGGCAAAGAATTCATCGTGCTTGACCGCCCCAACCCCATTGGCGGCGAGGTAGTGAGCGGTCCTATGATGGATGAAGACAAATTTTCCTTCGTGGGCTTTCACTCTTTGCCGGTTCGCCATGGCATGACCGTCGGTGAGCTGGCCAAAATGTTCCAGCAAGAGCGTGGGCTGAAGGAGCTGAAGCTGACTGTGGTTCCCGTGGAGAACTGGATGCGTGGACAGCTCTACGATGAGACTAGATTGCTGTGGGTGAATCCCTCTCCCAACATGCGAAACCTCAATCAAGCTCTGCTCTATCCTGGCATCGGATTGCTCGAAACAACGAACTTGTCCGTGGGGCGTGGCACTGATACACCTTTTGAGATCTTTGGTGCACCCTGGATCAATGCTCAGCAGCTAAGTCGTAAACTCAACGGCCTTAATCTGCCGGGAGTTCGTTTTGTGCCGCGGATGTTTACTCCTGAGGCCAGTGTGTTTGTAGAGGAAAAATGCCAGGGTATCAATATCTTGATCACCGATCGGCAGGCGTTACAGCCACTTCGAACTGGCTTCGCCATCGCAACGACTTTGCGAAAGCTCTATCCTGATGACTGGGAAGTGGACCGCTATTTGCGGTTGCTTGGCAATCAGAAAATGCTGGACTTGCTCAAGTCCGGCGTGCACTTCGATAGCCTCATGGATAACGCGCGCGCTGGACTGCATTTGTTTCAAGCTCGAAGATTGAAATATTTGATTTACTGATTTGCTTGGATCAAGCCGAGCGACACGGTACTCGAACAAGGCATCAGCAAACGCGGGATGACAAGCTGCTTATGCGAATGCGTGAGCAGGATGCGAAATTTTTTGCTCTAAGATTCCTACTCGTGCCGCAAGGCTTCGATTGGATTCATCTGTGCGGCGCGGATGGCGGGGAAGAGTCCGAACACGACTCCCACGACCAGCGACACCAAGAACGAAACTGGAATCGAGAGTGGGACGATCGCAGGCGTCACATTGCTGATCACCTCAGGAAGCGACTCGGGGTAGTTCTCCGCAGCAAATTTTCGTAGCCAGACGAAAAGTGGCACGCAGGAGATGCCAATCACAATTCCGATCGCACCTCCCACCACGCTAAGTACGCCTGCTTCAACCAGGAACTGAGAAATGATGTCGCGTTGCTTGGCTCCAAGGGCGCGGCGAATCCCGATTTCACGAGTCCGTTCGGTGACTGTGGCGAGCATGATGTTCATAATGCCAATTCCGCCGACTAACAACGAAACAGCAGCGATAATTGCGGCGAGCACTAGGAACAATCGTCTTTGTTGCTTGGCTTGTTCGATCAGCTCAAGCGGAACGACGACGGAGATATCTTCCATGTCGTCGTGGCTCTTGAGAGCATCTTCCACAAGCGCTGCTGTAGACTTCACATCCTCTACATCTCGAACCGTTAGGGTAATTTGATTCAGCTGGATTTCTTCACCGCTAAAGGAACCAACAGCCCGACGGACGACAGTGTCGCCGATACGCTGCTGCAAGGTCTTGATCGGGATGTAGATATCGTCCTTAAAACTTTGGGCTTCCATCGAGCCACCAATGGCGGCCGAGTCATTGCGAAACTCGAGCACCCCGACCACTTGGTAGAAGTCCGTGTGCTCGGGTAGGTAAACGCTTTTTCCGATCGGGTCTTCGTAAGGGAATAGCGTTGCGGCGACTTCAGACGCTAGCACACAAACCGATGCACGTTGGAAATTCTCTGCATCGGTAATAAAGTGACCACGATCCACGGTCAAACGTGTGGTGTCAGCATATTCGGGCGTACAGCCAACCAATCGACCTTCTACGGTGCGGTCTGCGAACTTGAAGGTCCGCTTGATTTCACGAATCGGAATGGCGCTGCGAATGGTCGGCACCGTTTGCAACAGCATGTCGAACTCTGCGCGCTTCAAGCCATAGGGCGTGATGCCACTCTGAGCCAGTTTGTCTGTCGGCGGCGGCACCGAACGCACCATGATTGTATCGGCGCCCAAGCTGGCGATCTGCCGCTGAGCCTCATTACTGATTCCCTCACTGATGGCGAGCAAGCAAATAACACTCGCCACGCCGATCAAGATACCCAATACCGTAAGAAAAGATCGGAGCGGGTGGAGCAGCAGGCTTTTGATCCCTAGCCCTAGGGTTCGCATCCAAAGCATGAATCAATTAGCCTATCCGTCACCAGCGGGAAGAAGCTCGAGAGCTCGCTGAGCTGCGGCCTTGCGCGATTCTTCTGAATTTGTTACATCGGATTGTAGTAAGCCGTCGCGAAGCCGCACGACTCGTTTTGCTCGTTCGGCGACTTCGTCTTCGTGCGTAACCATAATGATTGTTCGGCCTTCGTTATTAAGCTCGTCGAACAAAGCCAGGATCTCGTTGGTTGTTTTCGAGTCCAAGTTACCCGTCGCTTCGTCGGCGAGCACAAAATAGGGGTCATTGACCAAACTGCGAGCGATCGCCACACGTTGCTGCTGACCACCAGAAAGCTGGGCAGGCCGGTGATCCAAGCGATCGCCAAGTCCCACGCGGTGCGCCAATTCAATACAGCGATCGCGTTCTCGAACTCCCAGCCGCCCTTGGTAGTACAGGGGCACTTGGATGTTCTCGACGACTGTTAGCTGTTGAATTAGATTGTAGGACTGAAAGACAAAGCCAATTCTACGGGAGCGAATCTCAGCCAGTTGATCGTCTGTCATTGTGGCGACGTCATCCTCGCCCAAGAGCAACTGGCCGTTGGTCGGCTGATCCAAACAGCCGAGTAAGTTCAGAAGAGTACTCTTTCCTGAACCGGAAGGGCCCATGATCGCGACATAGTCACCTTCAGGAACGTTAAAGGAAACGCCGCGCAAAGCGCGGACAGTTTCGCTTTTCAGTACATACTCTTTGGTAAGTTCTCGGATGGTACAGGCGTGCATCATTCATCACAGTAGGGAGGGGCAATCTAGCTTCTCTTGGTTGTTATCGAGGTCCGCCGCGGCCACCACCGCCACCTGGTCGTCCTCCTCCACCAGCACCGCCTCGGCCACCGCCGCCGGCGCCTTTCATCATGGCGCCCATCGCTTTGATCGCCTCCGCCTTCTCGATAGTGCCGTCCTTATTGGAGTCGGCTCTGGAGAGGAAACCCTTGGTGCGTTCTTCCAGCTTGCCCATTTCTTCCGGATCCACTTTGCCATCACCGTTGGTGTCATACTTCTGGAACATACCGTCGACCATCTGTTGCGTCCGAGGATCAACTGCACTTGCATTAGGGTCTGGAGCACCAGGCTTTCCTGCGTCTTTTCCGATTTCACGAAGCTGCTCACGATCAGTTACGTCTTCCACCTCAGGGAACTCCATCAGATCAAGGTGCTTTCGTGGATTGAGGACGATGCGGTCGCCTTCTTCCAAGCCGCTTTCGATCGTTACCATTGCATCGTTAGTCGCACCAATCTTGATCTCAGGCGTCTCCCAGGGCTTATCGCCACTACCTTCCTTCAAGCAGAAGTGATGCCCCTTAAATTCGTACACACCATGAACCGGAATCTGTAACGCATCAGGAATCTGAGAAACGAAGATATTGACTTCTGCTGTCATACCAGTGCGGATCGTCTCCGGTGGATTAATAATCTCAATGTAGGTGGCGTACTCTTTAACTGATTTGTTAAACCAGCTGCCGGGTTCAGCATATTTATTGACGCGAACCACCTGAGCCAGCATCTCTCCCGGTACCGCCCCAACCTTCACTTTGGCGGCCATTCCTTGAGCAATCAAAGTAATCCGAGACTCATTTACGTCCGCTTTGACTTGCATCTTGGTCGGGTCAGGCAGCTTCAGGATAGTTTGTCGTTCGCGAACGCTGGCGCCTTCTTCCACCACGAATTCAGCACCACCACGGCTACTGAATTTGTTGTTGTAAACCACAACGCCCTCGTCGGGCGAGTAGATCACACACTTGGCAATTTGATCTTCAATCTCTGCTAACTTGGTCTTTTCTTCGGCGAGTACACTTTCGTCCGACTTGAGTTTTGCTTTTGCAGCTTCAATGTCGCTCTCAAACTGAACTTTGTTCTTTTCTTTGGTTAGCTCGTCCAGGACTTTGAGTTTTGCATTGGCCGCATCTAGCTTGTTCTTCGCATTGATGACGGCGAACTCTTCAGCCTCAATCTGTAGGCCCTTGATCATGCCCTTCGCTGCCATGCGCTCAGCGCTCTCGAGCATCAGTTCCGCTTTGCGCAACTCTTGCTGAGACAACGCTACTTCGCTGAGCAGTGTTTTTCGCTCGGACAGGTAAGTGCCTTCTAAATACTCCTGAAGAGATATCTGAGCGGTCTTCACAGCAGCTTGGGAGCTGATGACAGTCGCCTCAGCACTTGAAACACTGATTCGCTGAGAAGTGACTTCGTTCTCAAGCGACGAAGAGTCCAGCTCGACCAGCTTGTCGCCCTGCTTCACATAGGCTCCCTCTTCGATCACCCAAAGGATCGAGGTTCCACCTGAGCCGCGCGTTTCGACCTCGCAGTTGATGTCTACGTTGCTGCTACTCTCCACCTCGCCCTGCTCGCGGACGATGTGATCGAACGGTCCCCGCATGACCTCTTCGAAGATGAGCTCCGCTTGGCTTTCAGCCGAGTCAGACGGAATCGTGGTGTAATACGCGTATCCGCCACCACCAAGGAAAACCATCAAAATTACCGAGATGATTGCTGCTCGGCCTGTAGTTTTTTTACGATGCCAGGAGGTCATCGAATTCTCCGTGGAGTTAGGTTAGTTGGGGTAGCGTGGCCAATCTTGGCAATCAGATTCCGCACAGCTAGTTCATAGTAGTTCGCCGCCAACGCTTCTCCATGCATTGGCACTGCGGTCGCCGTAAGAATACGTGCGAAAACCACTCTTTTTCGGGGCTTTTCAACGATTTCGTGGGGCACTAGGGAGGTATTTATGCAGGTTGATCGCGGTACTGGCACCTGCTTCCAGTTGCGGGCTGGAACTCTGGAAAAAACGCTGGATAGGTTCAACCCTTGCGATCACCGTAAGTTTCGCGATTTCAACCAGTGAATTCCAGTGAGAAATGGCCCGGAAGCAAAATTCTCAGACTTTTCTTTTCGGCCGTGACCTAAGTTGTCCGCTCGACCGCGATAACGATTACTGCCGGGGAGGAGAGGCGAGCCAAGCCCCCTACAAACCAGGACTCCGCAACTGGACGTGTTCGCCCCGATTCCCCGGCCAACTCCCAGACTCAGTTTCAGCACTTCGTTCAAATCACCCCCTGAGAAGGAAGCTCAATCATGGCAAAATTCTACGTTCAAAGCGGCAATGTAAAGACTGTTATCGCAGCCGACGACAGCGAAAAGGCTGCACTTTGGGTCGTTCATAAGGCACTACAACAAGTCATCCCGGTTTACGAGGATGCCGGTCTTACTCCTGATGAAAAGAGCGAAGTCACGATTGTTCAAGGTGTGATGGTGCTTGGGAACGACATTCGTATCAACGAAGTCGGGTTTGACCGCCACGACGGTGAGACACTGGATACCTTTGAGATACTAGTACAGTGGCATCAACTGATGATTGCACTCGAGCGATTGCAAGCACACTTAGACATCCAGGAGGAGTCACTGGAAGAAAAATCAGTCTCAGTCGAATCCATGCGTCGGTTTTAACAAAAAGCTCTCGTGGTGGACTAGGTGAGGGGATGGAATCAAGCTCCCTTTTTTCTTCAACGCAACGCGAGACCAGCAGGCGTTTTCGGCTAGGGAGTCGCGCGGCGTTAAACGATAGAGAGCAATATAATGCAACAGGGATTATAGTTATTTACCAGAGGCTACTTCCCTAGCTGGCAATTTCCAAAATCCAAGTTGCCACCGGAGAGAATGACTACGACTCGTTTTCCGCGAAACCGATCCGGATGGCTGATCAGTGCCCCAAGTGGTACCGCTGCCGAAGGTTCGACAACGAGTTTTGCCCTTTCGACGATCTTGCGTTGCGCGAGCAAAATTTGCTCCTCAGTGACTAACAGCATCTCGCGTAGCTTGGACTGAATGATCGGGAAGGTTAAATTGCCCAGTGAGGTACGCAGCCCGTCCGCGACGGTGTCATAGCGTTCGGGCGGTTCGATCTTTCCGGACTTCAAGCTCCTGTAGGCGTCATCGGCCCATGCTGGCTCCGCCCCGTAAACTTCTACTTTGGGCCGCGCCTCCGACAAAGTAACTAGAGTGCCTGACATCAGCCCACCGCCACCGACCGGCGCGATAACTTGCTCTAGCTTTGGTACTTGTTCCAATACTTCTAGAGCCACCGTCCCCTGCCCGGCAATAATGCGCGGGTCGTCAAAAGGATGGACCAAGCTGGCTCCGGTTTCTTCCTGGACTCGAGCCGCAGCTGCTTCGCGTGAAGGCGTGTCGGTTTTGCAGAATTGGGGTTCGAATCCGAGCGAGCGTACTGCTTCAACTTTGGTCTTGGCGGAATTGTGAGGCATGACGATGTGAGCTGGTATCCCGCGAATCTTGGCCGCTCGAGCCAGCGCTGCTGCGTGATTACCAGAAGAGTGAGTAACCACCCCACGAGACGCTTGCTCTTCACTCAGTTGCAGCACGGCGTTCAGCGCGCCGCGTGCCTTGAAGGCTCCGATATGCTGCAAGTTCTCAGCCTTGAAATACAGCTCACAATCCAACTCTATAGACAGACGCTCGCAGAGTAGGCAGGGTGTTCGATTCACTCGATCACGAATTCGCTCATAGGCGGCTTTGACGTCGGAAAGGCAAACGGAATCTTGAGCCACAATTACTGCTTTCGGGGTGAAGAATTCGATCCAGTGCCAGTGTCGCAAATCAGCTGGACACTGATACAATTCTAATGCTCATCGCGCGCTCGCCACCCCCCACGAAACACGTTCACAACTTATGCACTTGCCTCTCATCCTCAGATTCGACCGTAAAGTCGAATGGAGCTCGTCATGAAACAAGGTCCGTCCATCTCGCACATCCGCGGAGAGTACCCTGAGTTTACTTGGGTTGCAATTTTCGTTGGTTGGGCGATCGGAGTGTTGCTTACCATCTCGGTCGCCTACGCCTCGTTGATGCTGGGATTTTCGATTGAAGGATCGGAACTCGCTGCAATTCTTGGCTGGGGTGTCCTACGTGGTGTTATGCGCCGCACCAGTATCGTTGAGAATAATATTAATCAAACCATTGCTTCGGCAGTCAACGGAGCCTCAAGTGGGATTATGTTTAGCGTGCCGGCGCTCTTAATCCTCTCCGCCAAGGATCCCAAATTCGCAAGTCTTGCCGAAATCAATCAGCCACTCTTGATTCTCGCTGCAATCACTGGCTGTATCCTTGGCCTGTGCTTTGTGATTCCGCTTCGCAAGCAGATGATCGACTTTGACCGCCTGGCTTATCCAGGTGGAATTGCTGTTGCGACAATCCTTAAAAGTCCTGGGGCTGGCGTTCAAAAAGCGATGCTTCTGCTTGGCGGCGTAGCAATAGCCGGAGTCGTACAAGTTATCGTACTTAGCTCGGTGGGAAGTGATTCCAACCTGCCGCTCGGCGAAGCCCTCGGTCTGCCATCGATGCTCAACATGGCATTCTATGTGTCAATCATGACAATCGGTGTCGGCTATCTTTCTGGAAAGGGTGGATTCTGGTTTGGTGCGGGAGGCTTTATCTGCTACTTCCTGTTATCACCATTGCTGTCGGGTTTTGCAGCAGATGACGTGGTCGCCATGACGGCCGATCCTGGCAAAATGCGAGTCGAATTGTATCGGCCAGCCGGCATCGGCATGCTGATTGGAGCCGCTATCGGCGGAATCGTTGCGGCGCTTCCGATGATCTTAAGCGCACTAGGATCCCTACAAGGTGCGAAGGATCGAAGCGGTGGGGATATCGCCAAAAAAGACGAGCTGCCAATCTGGATGCTGTATTTGATGATTGCCGTCGGCAGCGTCTTGATGATTTCGATCGCCTGGTACGTCGGCGCCGGGGAACTTTCGATTGGCCGAGCTCTGCTGATGGCTGTGCTTGGAGTCGCGTGGATATGGGTAGCCGGAGTCATCGTTGCTGAATGCATCGGACGGACAAACTGGTCACCACTTTCTGGCATGACATTGATTGCAGTGACTCTGCTGATCTTCTCGATCAAGGGAAGTACGGACACGCTAACGACAATTCGGGTTTCAATGATCGTTGGCGCTGCGGTCTGCCTTGCCGTGTCCCAAGCTAGTGACATCATGCTCGATCTCAAGTCTGGATACCTAGTGGGCGGAGTTCCCAGAAGGCAGCAAATTGCTCAATTTGTCGGGACATGGCTCGGCCCGATTATCGTGGTGTGGTTGATGATGCTGTTGCACGAACAACGCGGCATGGGTTCAGAGTCGCTCCCAGCTCCCCAAGCTGAGGCACTCGCCACCACTATCGAGTCAATTGTGAGCGGTGATGTCCCGGCCTATCGCTACACGGCTGGCGCGGGCATGGGGCTCATGCTGGCGCTGAGTGGACTCGGTGGAATCGGTGTATTGGTCGGCCTCGGTTTTTACATGCCGTTCGGCATCGTGCTGACCTACACGATTGGTAATATCCTGCGAGTGCTCAGCGATAAGTTTATGGGTAAGCAATTCGGCTACGAAGTTGGAGTCCCGATAGCCGCAGGTCTCATTGTTGGTGAGGCTCTCGTGAACGTAGGTGACGCGGTAATCCAGATCTTCCTCAACTGAATTAGGTTTCGTCCACGCAACGCCCCATCTCCAGATTCCAACAAGTATCCACCTCATTGGTTAGACATATGAACTTCACCCCACTATTCATCGCTGGACAAGTACTCTTGTGGATAGGGTTCCTTGGCGGAGCGTTCTTTACGGTCTTACGGCTAGAGGACCCCGATGTAGCTTGGAGTACAATCCCCTGGGGTTATTATGGCGTCGCGGCGTTAGTTGGAATCGGTGGTGTCGTACTTCTGCGTCTCAACAAAGCTGCACAGGCAGTCAATGTTGAATCCACAGGTGCCGAACTTACGGCGGTGCAAGAGTCTCTGTCCAAGGCATCGGAGCGAGTCGCTAACCTGCGAGGTAGTCTGGACGACATGAGTTGCGAAGATGTCTTGGAGTACATCGACGAGCAGTGTGCTCCTCTACTTTCGGAGTTCGCAGACGGACGAATGTCTATCTCAAATCGCTTCGGAATCAAACGGTACGCTGAAGTCATGACAGAATTTGCCAGTGGCGAGCGGTATCTGAACCGCGCCTGGTCTGCTGCTGCTGATGGGTATGTGGACGAAGTTGATGCCTCAGTTGGCCACGCCAACGCTTTCTTGCTCGCCGCCGTCAATTCACTGCAGAATGCCTCGCAAGATAAAGAAAACTTCTCAGCCTAATACCGTCTGCTACATTTAGCTTGCCTATGCAGCACTCACGACCTATTCGTTTGGATACGCTTTCGAGGCGTAGCTTGCCGGTGGCCTGCCGTGACTTGGCAAAGCAGGACACCATGCTCAGAGAAATCCTCGATCAGTATGGCTATCCTCCGTTATGGGGTCGCAAGCCAGGCTTTTCCACGTTAACGCATATCATCCTGGAGCAACAGGTCTCCTTGACTTCCGCAGCTGCTATGAACGATCGCATTCGAAAGCATTGCGGTGGCCGTGTTTCCGCTAAACGCGTTGTCGAGCTCGGCGAGGCTGGCTTACGAGAGCTTGGGGTGACGCGACAAAAGTCACACTACATTCATTTGCTCGCCAATAAGGTACATGCAAGAAGCCTTCGGCTTGCGACATTGCCGAGTCATTCGCCCGATGAAGCTCGACTATCGCTTCAATCACAAAAAGGAATCGGAGTCTGGACCACGGAAGTCTACCTCCTCATGGCACTGTGTTATCGTGATGCTTTTCCCGTCGGTGATCTAGCCCTGATTCGGGAGCTAGGTCATTTACTTGGCAGAGACATGAACTGGGACGAAGTGCTCAAATACGTTGCTCGCTGGGAGCCTAACCGAGCGGTTGCCTCACGAATCCTTTGGCACTCGTATCTTGCTCGCAAAGCACAATAAAGCGGAAGATGGTTCAGATATCAACTTGGGGTTGCTCATTTCTGGCATCATCGAGGACATGGAATGCCTTAAAGAAATCGAAGGGTTGGGTCACCTTGTCAAAATCCTAGCTGACAATGACATGCATAACGAAAGCAATCTGGTTCTTGCTCAATGGTGCGAGATCAATGGGGATTTAAAGCAGTCCGCGGCAAGTCTGATGGAAGCGCATCAGCTGGAACCTGAGGATCCCATCGTCATGTTTCGGCTCGGTCGCGCTAAAGTCAAACTGAAAAACATTTCCGGAGCGGAAGCCGCATTCCAGAAATACGTGCAGTTTGAGCCCGAAGATGTAAGCGTCTGGATCGAAATCGCGACCATGTACGAAGGAATGCGCGACTAACCTAGCATCGTACAAACTTACGACGAGATTGACTCCATGAATGAGCAGCTCGTGCAAGAGAAGGAGATGAGAAAGGTCTACAAGAACGCTTGCAACAAATCGGGACAGCAAGGGAAGTACCTTAGCCAGATGTAACCGAGGCACATTTCTACGGCCAATTACGCGTTGCAGATGATCGGCTAGAATGCGGGCTCCAGTTTTATTCATGGAGTCGTTATATGTTGTCGCATCGCATGTCTCGTTTATTTCAAGGGTCTTTATTTTCCGCGCGGGGAACAAAGGTTATTTCATGCCTAATGATTGGCGCAACGGTGTTTCTTGCCTCCACCCGGGCGGATGAGAGTAAGCTTCTCGACACATCAAAGTTCCAACGCTACGAAGGGTTCTATGACTTCTACTGGGATGATGCGGAGGGGAAAATATGGCTCAGTCTAGCAGGCGATGATCAAGATGTTGCGTCCGATTCGTTTCTCTACACCAGCTCGCTCGCGACGGGGCTGGGGTCGAATCCCGTTGGGCTAGACCGAGGGCAGCTCGGTGCCGAGCGACTGGTTCACTTCAGGCGCGTTGGGCAATCTGTTTATCTCATTCAAGAGAATACGAAGTTCCGCGCATTGGGCTCGCAAGAGCCTTCCGAGAGACAGGCTGTGCGTGATTCTTTCGCCTCGTCAGTGCTCTGGTCTGGCAGGCTTAAGAAGAGTGACCAAGGTCTCCTTGTCGACCTGACAGGCTTCCTGCTTCGCGACGCACACGATTGCGTTGGAACGCTATCCTCAACTGATCAAGGAAGCTTTTCGTTGGACAAGGAAAGAAGCTTTGTGCATCTGCCACGCACCAAGGCATTTCCACTGAACAGCGAGTTCGAAGTTGCATTGACCTTCTCGTCGAAGAAGCCTGGTAGGCTGGCCAATCGGACAGCGCCGGATGGAAAGTCCATTACGCTTCGCCAGCACCACTCCTTCGTGAGACTTCCCGAGCTGGGGTACTCGCCAAGGAAGTGGGATCCGCGTGTGGGTAGCTTTGCGATGAGCTTTTCTGATTACGCCTCAGCCATCGAAGAACCTCTTGAGAAACGTTGGGTCACTCGGCACCGCCTGGAGAAAACAGATCCGACAGCCGCGAGGAGTCCAGTTAAGAAGCCGATTGTGTACTACCTGGATCCAGGTGCACCGGAGCCCGTGCGCTCCGCACTGCTCGAAGGCGCCCGCTGGTGGAACGAAGCCTTTGAATCGGCTGGCTTCATCGATGCCTATCAAGTCAAAATGCTGCCAGAAGATGCCGACCCTATGGACGTTCGTTATAACGTGATCCAATGGGTGCATCGTGCGACGCGAGGCTGGTCCTACGGACAATCCTTTACCGACCCGCGAACCGGCGAGATCATCAAAGGCCACGTGCTGCTCGGCTCTTTGCGAGTCCGGCAAGATCATTTGCTCTTTAGCGGATTGCGCGGCAGACAGGGTACCGCTAGCACTCGCTCTGGTGCCCGTGGGTGTGCTTGCGGAATGGGATGCCTGCCGAGCGAAGCCTACTTGTCGCAGCTCGATCCACAGCTCTCTGACACCGAAGTTGCCTTGGCTCGTATCCGGCAGCTTTCGGCGCACGAAGTCGGTCACACATTAGGGTTTGCCCATAATTTTGCGGCGAGCACTTATGGCGATCGCGCCTCGGTCATGGATTACCCTTCGCCAAGAGCGAAGATTGTGGATGGTGAGATTGATCTAAGTGATGCCTACGGCGTGGGAATAGGAGAGTGGGATAAGTTCGCTGTGCAGTATTCTTATTCACAGTTCCCACCTGAGGCCAACGAGTCGGAGGAGCTTGAGAAGCTAATTCAGTGGTCGCTCGAAAAAGGCTACAAGTACATTACGGATGCAGATGCTCGGCCAGCCGGCGCTGCTCAGCCCTATGGCAATCTGTGGGATAATGGAGGCGATCCCGTTGCGGCGCTTGAGCATGAAATGAATGTGCGGAAGATCGCGATAGAAAATTTTGACGCGTCCGTTTTACATCCTGAGCAACCTCTCGCCGACTTGGAAAAAGCTTTTGTTCCCGTGTACCTACATCACCGATTCCAAGTTGATGCAACCGCTAAGGTGCTCGGCGGCTATGAATACAGTTATGCGTTTGCTGGCGATGGCCAAACGATTCAGTCGCCGATTGCACAAGACCGGCAACGCGCTGCGTTGGAGGTGTTACTGACGACGATATCGCCCGCGGCACTGGCGATTCCCAACTCGATTCTCAATTCCATTCCACCTCGGACAGGTTCTTCTATCAGTGATAACGAGCGTTTCAGTTCGCGGACTGGCCCGATTTTTGATCCTGGTTCGGCCATGCAAGCCGCCGCCGAGCTGACTCTTGGCAATCTCTTGCAACCTCAACGTGCATCGCGATTGGCCCGAAGTGGTACCGAATTCGAGCAGCTTGGACTGAGCGAGGTCATTAAGCGGATTGTCAAGCACTCGACTCCAGGGCCAGCAGAATCGATCACTCCTCAGGAGGGCGAGGCTCGCCGCATTGTCTGGAGAGTATTTGTTGACAAGCTTATGGAGCTTAGTCAGTCGAATCAAGCTACAGCGGACGCTCGACACCTTGCTCGTCTGGAGCTGCATGAATTGCAGAACACCTTATCGCGAAAGGTAAATCAAGGTGGTCAGAAGCACGATGTAGCTCTCTGGATTGCTCTCGCAACAGAAATCAATAGCTTTCTTGAGCGACCCTATCCATCCCGCAACTACAATCCTGCTGCCGAATTGCCGCCTGGCAGCCCGATTGGCCAGTAGCACAGTCGTCATTCATGGGCATTGAACTCCACTACGGGAAGAACGGCTACAGTCTGAAACTGCCCAAGGGCTGCGATGCAACCATTCTGCGCAAGCCACAGATGCCGTTGCTTGAAGATCCGATAGCGTCCTTGACTGACTCATTCCAGAACTGCAATGGCACCCCGCCGCTCGCCGAATGCGCACAAGGCTGCAGCAGTGCTTGCATTGCGATCTGCGACATCACTAGGCCGGTGCCGCATTCATTGCTTCTGCGGCCCTTGGTCCAACAGCTCGAGTCTGGAGGCATTCCGCGGGATAGAATTTCCATTGTTGTTGCAACAGGCTTGCATCGGCCGAACGAAGGCGAAGAGCTTGCGGAGTTGATCGGAGACGAGTGGGTGTTGGACAACATCACAATCTACAACCATGATGCCCGCTGCGATGCCGAGCATGTCTGGCTTGGCAAAACCGCAACTCGAGAGACGGTTGTCAGCCTGGATCGTCGTTTTGTTGAGGCGGACCTTCGAATTGCAACCGGATTGGTCGAGCCTCACTTCATGGCAGGGTATTCGGGTGGGCGCAAAGTCGTTGCACCGGGACTGGCTCACTCAGAGACGATTACAACCTTTCATAGCGCACGATTCATGGCTGATCCGGCGACGCGTAATTGCAATCTACTGCGGAACCCATTGCATGAAGAGCAGCTTCAGATCATTCGAATGCTGGATGCCTGGACTCAGAATAATGGAGGTTTCGGTTCGCGTTTTAAGAACACACTTGGGTTGAACACTGTTTTAGACGAGCACCGAAGCGTAGCGCAGATAACTTTTGGTGAAATCATCTCCAGTCACCAAGAGGCCGTAGCGTTTGCGACGACCTACTGTGAGCTTCCGGTCGACAAACCATTCGATATCGTTGTCAGTACAGCTGCAGGTTATCCGCTCGACAAGACTTACTATCAAACCGTCAAAGGCATGGTTGGCGCGATGGAGATTCTCAGGCAGGGTGGAGATCTTATCATCGCATCTGAGTGTTCAGAGGGTATGGGTTCACCTGAATACGTTGAGGCCCAAAGGCGACTGGTCGCTCAGGGCCCTGAAGCATTCCTGCAAGAGATCCTGCAAAAACCACACGCCAATATCGACGAGTGGCAAACCCAGATGCAACTCAAACCTCAGGCAATTGGTCGTGTTCATCTCTACGCTAGTGGACTGTCTAGCGAAGAGCAAGCTCTCACTGGCGTTCATTGCACCGATGATCTCAATCGAACCTTAGCGGATCTTTGGCGATCGAACCCGCAAGCTAGAATTGCTGTAATTCCCGAAGGGCCGTATGTCGTGCCAAGGCTCACTTCAGCAGTAACTTGAAAGTAAGATCAAATGAGACGTTTTGTAGTCACCACGTTGATGTTTGTCTTCCTTCAGTCCAGCTTCATACCCTGTTGGGCTCAGTTCAACGATGCCAAACGCTGCCTTCAAGTACTCGAGAGTACGCTCATCGACTTCTACCTGCCGTCGGTAGACCCAAAGCATGGTGGCTACTTTGAAATACTTGATGCTAAAGGGAATTTCGCTCCCAGCGACAAGTTTCTGACGCTGCAGGCGCGACAGCTCTGGTTCTTTAGTACGCTAGCCGTAAAGGACATTCGACGGGAAGAGTCATTAGCTGCGGCTCATTCAGGCTATGAGTTTCTTACCGAGAATTTCTTCGACGCAAAGAATGGCGGCTATTTTGCGAAAGTCTCCGCGGCAGGCGACGCAGTCGACACTCGCAAACACGTTTATCCCAATGCCTTTGTCATCTACGGCTTGGTGGAGTACTACCGAGCCACAGGACAGGAAGAGGCACTGGGGAAAGCTCAGCAACTTTTTCGGACGCTTGAGAAACACGCATACGACCTTGAGCATGGTGGGTACCAAGAGTTCTTCTACGCCGATTGGAGATTGATTACCGATCCTGAGGAATCGGGCTATGTTGGTGCCATCAATACCAAAACTTATAATTCTCACCTCCATATCCTGGAAGCTTTCGCGCAATTGTATCGCGAGACCAAGAACGAGTTGCTTGCCGATCGGTTACGAGAACTGGTGCAAATCAACGTTTTTCGAGTGAAGCATTCGGAATACCCGTGCAACATCGATGGCTGGACACGTTCCTGGGAGATGATTCCAACGCCTCGAAATGAACGAGCCAGCTATGGGCATGACGTAGAGTGTGCTTGGTTGGTCCTGGATGCTTGTGAGTCACTCGGTCAGAAGGAACTCGAAGGCATTGAGTCCATCGATCGGTGGGCCCGTCGGATCTGCGATTTTGCAATCAAACATGGTTACGACACAGAGAATGGCGGCTTCTATAGTTCAGGAGAGCCTGGGAAGGCCAGCGACGACCGACGCAAAATCTGGTGGGTTCAAACCGAAGCTTTGGTCGCCATGCTCACCATGCATCAGTTAACGGGCGAAGACAAGTATCGCAAGATCTTTGATCGCTGCTTCGAGTTCACGCTGGATCACCACATTGCGCCAGAAGGCGGCTGGTGGGACACATTGGAAGAAGACGGCTCAGTAGGGCGAAAGAAAGTCCGAACCAGCATGTGGCAAGGCGCCTACCACAACGGCCGCGCTCTGCTGAACTGTGCCAGGATGTTGGAGTCGGGTACTCAATAAGTGCTGACCAGTGCTCGCGTCGTAAATCTGCTCCGGTAACGTGAACGGCCAGCGGTCTATTCGGTCGTCTGACGGCTAGTGACTGTGATCATGTTGGGCTGATGTCTCCTCAGACTCCGGAGCGTGTGCAGCGGAACCTTCCAGTAGGCCGATCGCATAGGCGGACAAGACTCCAGCAATCAACGCAAGGCTCAGTGGAATACGGTTGTGAGTGTGGAATTCCATTTCAGGCAAAAGATCCGAAAGCGCTATGCAAAGAAAAACACCAGCGGAAAAAGCGAGGCCCCAAGTAACCATGCTGGTCGCCAAGCCTTCGCCGCCGAAACTGACGCCAGCAAAGAAGAGCAGTGCGCCGATCGGGCACATCAATGCAAATCCGACGTTAACCAGCAAGCGTCGGTTTAAAGAACTTGCATCTTGCATCAACGAAGTGACAGAAACTGCATCTAAGGGCTTGTGCAGCAGCACAGCCAAGAAGATCGCAAATCCGGGCGGCAAACTCGAATGAGCATGACCAGCCTCCACGAAAACTCCGCTAGCCAGAGCGATTCCATCCATCAGAGTGTGCATGCCTAGCCCAAGCAGCACCAATAGCCAACGCGAATGCTTCGCCGGTCCGCAATCATGATGTGGGTGGGATGGATGCGGGTGCTCAGAACACCGACCCGTAGCTTGGGGGTTTGACCCTTGCTTTTCACCTTGATATCCAAAATCCTCGGGGCCTTGCTGGTGGAATTGAAAGAATCGAAGCAAGAAGAAAGTCGCCAGAAGTCCCAGCATGACTCCCTTCACTACAGCCTCGATATCAGAACCCGTCACCGAACCGCCCGTGGCCAGCAAGGCGTGCGGAATCATGTGGAAAATCCCGATGCCAAGCATGATACCACCCACGAAGCTAATCATGAGCTGCATTCTGCTGTGGGTTAGGCGAATCCACTCGGGTAGCATTCCACCCAAGACCGATGCCAGCACGACCGCGGCTGAGTAGGCGATCAGAACCCCAATTGCAAAACTCGGCATCAAAAACTCCAGGTAAATCTCAAAATCCACAGTTGGAACAGATCGAGAATTGTCCTCGATCCGTTCGGAGCCGCCAAGCCACCATGAAGTTCCTCAACGTCTTCACCCGCGATAATCGGCCAGCCTCGTTATCCGTCGAAAAACCGCAGTTTTTACGCTGACTTGGCGATAGTTGTTTTGAACTGGGCGGGATTGCAGCTTCGCATCTGCCGAGAGTGCAAGCGCAGCATTATCATTGAGAGCTAGTTATGATAGGCCCGTCTGCTGGACCATCCCACCGATAGCTTCACATGAACAAGCCATTGCCAGTTGTTCCGCCCAAGGACCATCGTCCTCTCCCGCTACTGTTGTTGCTTTTTGTTGGCAGCGGCTGTGCGGCGCTCATCTATGAGATCGTATGGCTCCAGTTGCTCCAACTACTGATTGGATCCACTGCCGTATCGATGGGAGTGCTGCTTGGGATCTTCATGGGCGGGATGTGCCTTGGGAGCTTGCTCCAACCTTGGTTGACAAAACGACGCTATCACCCGCTCAAGGTTTATGCGGCGTTGGAGTTTGGCATCGCCATCTGCGGCCTCTTGATTTTGTGGTGCATGCCATTGATCGAAATGCTGTACAGCACAATGGCCAGTGGAAGTACAGGTGTGGCCCAAAGAGCCATAGTAGCCGCACTTTGCCTGCTGCCTCCCACCATGATGATGGGAGCGACGCTGCCAGCGATCAGTCGCTGGGTGGAAGCGAGCCCAGGTGGCGTTTCGTGGCTCGGATTTTTCTATGGCAGCAACATTGCCGGTGCAGTACTTGGCTGCTTACTCGCCGGCTTTTACTTGCTTCGAGTCTTCGATATGGGCATCGCAACCTACTGTGCTGCGTTGATCAACTTCCTTGTTGCTGGCATCGGCTGGTGGCTTGCACTTCGATCCGTAAAAGCAAAACGTGTTCAAAGACAGGAAGCGAAGAAACGCGGTGAAGATCCCGAAGCGATCGATCGATTTGATTCAGCTGGAGGAATCGGTTCGCAGCTTCCACCAGCATCAACATCGTCGAAAGCCATTCTCTGGACCATCATCGGCCTTTCGGGAGCTTCCGCCTTGGGCTGTGAAGTAATCTGGACACGGCTGCTTTCGTTGTTGATGGGCGGTACGGTCTACACCTTCTCCATCATCCTTGCCGTTTTCCTGTTTGGCTTGGGAGTTGGCAGTTCCATCGGCTCGCTGCTGGCTCGAGTTAGCCCGAACCCGATGCGCAATCTGATCTGGTGCCAATCACTTAGCCTGCTCGCAGTGTGCTGGACGAGCAACATGATTGCTCGCTCTCTGCCTCATTGGCCGATAGATCCGACTGCAGGTGGGGAAATCTGGTTTACATTCCAATTCGATATCGCGCGTTGCATGTTTGTCATATTGCCAGCAACGGTGCTTTGGGGTGCGAGTTTTCCATTGACCTTAGCAGTCATCGCTGGCAACGGAGTCTCAACTCGCAAGCGTGATGCGTCTCGAATGGTTGGCAATACTTACGCGGCCAACACCTTGGGGGCCATTCTTGGTGCTTTGACTTTTAGCATCTTGATCATCCCCAACAGCGGCACCTTGGTGGCACAGTACGTTATTTTGGTGACGATCCTCTGTAGCGTTCTACTCAGCCTGTTTTTGTTTGTACGGACGCCGACGTCTAGACGTCGCCCCAACCCGGTTCTTCTAGCCTTCTTCGCAGTGTTTTTTACTTTTGCATGTGGAACAAGCATTACCGAAGTTCCTTGGGGTGTAATTGCGTATGGCCGTTTCGCAGCCAAGAACGAACGCTTTCTAGCGCCTGAAGTAATTGCACCTCAATTTGTCCCTGGTGAGGCGAAGCCGGGGCAGCCAACTGAGTTTTGCCTCATGACTGGCGAAGGCATCAATGTTAGCGTCGCAGTAACACAGAACAACGACGGCATCCGCAAGTTTCATGGTGGTGGAAAAGTTCAGGCTTCCAGCAATCCGGAAGACATGCGCCTGCAACGCATGCTTGGGCATTTGCCCGCACTGATTCACGAGAACCCAGAAGACGTACTTGTGGTCGCTTGCGGCGCTGGTGTTACGGCTGGCAGCTTCCTTCCGCATCCCGAGGTCAAGAGCTTAACCATTTGCGATATCGAACCACTTGTGCCTACGCAGGTGACACCATACTTCGCCCAGGTAAACCACAATGTGGTTGGCGAAGAGAATCGCAACCGTGTGAAGCTTCACTTTGATGACGGCAGACACTATGTTCGAACCACTGATAAGAAGTTTGATATCATCACCTCCGACCCTATAGATCCCTGGGTCAAAGGCTGCGCGACGCTGAACACCGTCGAGTACTACCAGATGTGTCGCGAGCGACTAAAGCCGGGCGGCATCATGGCGCTGTGGATGCCGCTTTACGAAAGCGATCCACAAACGCTGAAGAGCGTAATCACAACCTTCTTCGAGGTGTTTCCGCAGGGCATTCTTTGGACAAACGATTACTCCGGAGAAGGATACGACGCAGTCTTGTTCGGCCAAGTGGGTGGAACTCAGATCAACCTAGACGAGATCAACAAGCGTTTCTTGCGACCAGACCACCAGCGGGTGCGTGATTCTCTCAAAGAAGTTGGGTTTGGGGACGTAGAAGAGCTGCTGGCCACCTACGCAGGAAATGCTCCTTACATGCGTTCCTGGATGAAGGGGGCACAGATAAACACCGATATCAACCTGAGGCTGCAATACTTGGCTGGCCTATCACTTAACTCTTACCAAGGTGGCAGGTTGCTAGATGGAATCTTGAAGCACTATGAGTTTCCGCCTGAGGTCTTCCAGGGCTCGCCGTTTCTGCAACGAAAGCTCAAGGACTACCTTCGTAACGCTGGCCGTATCGACTCCGAGTAGATGTCTACGGTGGAAGGCGAGTCAGAACCTGCCAGTCCAAGTTCGATTTCAAGCGGCGTCGTCGCAAAACACTTTCTCTTGATAGAGGCTGTTCTGCCAGTCGCCTAACGGAATTTCTAAACTGTCAGAATCTCAGACTCTAGGAATCCGAGCCACCCTCTGGAAAACTTCTTGCCTGAATGACGCGCTCGATCTCGCTCGCGCTCATCCCTTGCTGAGCCAATGTTTGCTTAAGTTCTAGCTCGTTTCGATGCTTTACGATTCCTTGGACTCCAGCCACAATGGAGTGGATGATGAGCCAAAGAAAAACGCCAACGCTGGCTATGATCGGTATCATCATGGGTGAAGAAAACGGGAATATCACTTTCCTTCTCCTTCTATGTAGAAAGCCCTCGGAAGGGCAGAATGTACAGTCATGGTCAATCGCTCCACTCTAAACGTATCAGAATCCCCACAGCTCTCGGCCGAAACGCCAGCACAGCATTCAACCTCTGAGGCGGAGAATCCCGGCCGTAACCCAACTGTCCTAACACGTGAGATCAAGCCACTCCAGATCGGCAATATGACTCTTGACCCGCCAATTCTGCAGGCTCCGATGGCGGGCTTTACCAACTACGCCTATCGACAGATCGTTCGTGACTATGGCGGTGTTGGCCTGCAAGCAACTGAAATGGTTAATGCTCGGGGCTTCGTTTGGCTGGATGAACACGAAGCGGAACACCCTGATAGGCTGTGGGGTGTCAAAAACGAGGCGCGCCCACTTGCCGTTCAGATCTGGGACAACGAGCCCGAGACCATGGCCAAGGTGGGGAAACGCCTGGTCGAAGAGTACGGTGTCAGCGTCGTCGATATCAATTTTGGCTGCCCCGTCAAACAGGTAACCCAAAAAGCCCATAGCGGATCTTACTTACTGCGTGACCCCGGTCGAATGTTTGCGATCATCAGCAAGCTCGTTGAAGCCTGCTCGCCAACACCGGTCACAGCTAAGATTCGACTTGGGTGTACCCGTAAGAGCGCGAATGCACCAGAGGTGGCCCGAGTCGTCGAAGAAGCTGGAGCATCAGCTCTCACTGTGCATGGTAGGACTGCCGAGGATTACTTCAAAGGATCGGCGGACTGGGAGAAGATTGCCGAACTCAAAGATCACTTGCGCGATATCCCACTCATTGGTAATGGGGATCTGGATAGCGCTGAAAAGGTCGTCTATGCATTTGAGAATTACCGCGTCGACGGCGTGATGATTGCTCGAGCGGCATTGGGTCGGCCTTGGCTGTTCGCTCAAGCTGCTGCTGCACTGCGTAGAGAACCTGTCCCGCCGGATCCTTCTCTGGTCGAACAGCGTGACTGCATGCTGCGACACTACGAGCTCGTGGTGGAGCGATTTGGCGTGCAGAAAGGCACGCATCTCATGCGTAAGTTTGCGTGCTGCTATGCCCAAGGAAAATTCGGGGCAAGGCACTTTCGTTCTCACGTTGCCAAGGTGGAAACGCCAGAAGAATTCTTTAGTGTGGTGAAGGAACACTTTCCACTGGAAGAGAGCACGGGAAAGAGATGTTAGGATCAGCATCTAGATGTTCCTCTGACTCGCAGGTTAGTATCCTTCGACTCTAAGGCTGATCAAAGTTTCACGCTGGGTGAACTTTGCATTTCAGCCGCATTCGCGTTTGCCAGGGGTGTTGGCGATAGAACCATCGCGGTAACAATCTAAATTCAGCCTGTTTGAAACTTTGATTTGCACTCCCTTCTGCGCCGTGCAAGAAATCTACTGAGCCAAATAGGAGCTCCCCGTACTTTACGCCCTAGGGCAAACCATCAGGTGAATAGCTGGCATTCGGCCTTGTTAGTCTTTAACGGTAAGTTCGGCTGTAATGCCTGTGCCTCTTGTGGCAATTCTTTTCGACTCAGGCCACCTCAACTCTCCATAGCCTGACCCCCGAAAGGATTAAGGAATTAGCGTTTGAATGCGTTGAAAACGCCCCTGCCTTTTCGGGAATCCCCTAATGCACGAAAGTGACATGCTTCGCATCGACCCTGTAACGATGCATGGCGAGGAGCAATCCCCTGGAATCTACTACACCAAAACGTTGTGGCGATGGAAGTGGTTGGCCCTGTTCGGGGCGATCCTCGGCAGTGGCCTGGGATACGTCGCTTATCGCCGGCAAATGCCAACCTATCGCTCCTACGCCCTCGTTCAAGTCGTTTATCCAGACAAGAGTGCTGGCGGAATTGAGGGATTGGAACCCGATGGGATCCGTGGTTCGACTCGCTTGGATGAAACCCGAATCATCACCAGTACTCGGGTGATTGACAAAGCCATTGACCTGTTCGCTTTGGTCGAGCACCCTCAATTCCAGGGTTGCTCTCATACTGAGATTCGCGACTGGATCAAAGATGAAGACCGGCTGGTTGTGAAACCATCCGGGCGCGACAGCAGCACAACCCTGATCGATGTTAGCTTTATCTGCGAAGATCGGAAAGTCTGTAAGCTCGTCGTTGATTCTGTGATTCTTGGCTATGAAACCTATCTGGAAGAAGCTTACCGCAGCATCGGAGATGAAGTTGTTCGAAGCGTCACCGAGGCCCAGCAGAATCTGAGCAAATCCTACACAGTGCTATCAGAGAAACACGCGACTTTCCGTAAATCTGCACCGATGGTCTGGCTCGGGGATGAAGCCCAGAATCAGTTCGCAGAAAACAGTGTGCGAATTCATAAAGACATCAACGAGTTGAATATTGAGCATGAAAAGCTCAAAGCGATTCTGGGACAGATCAGTGAAGCCCAAGATGCGGGACGTTCCTCAAAAGGCATCTTGATGATGCTAGCCAATGATCTTGGCTTGGATACATCATTGGGAGTTCAGGAAAATCAAACGCCTGCAGAACTCTCGCCAGACCTACAGATGCCTGTCTCGAGCGCGGAACAACGCAGAGCGCTCATGGATTTGCAAATACGTGAACAAGAGCTCTTAGACACCGTTGGAGAGAGTCATCCGTCGATCGCGTCTTTGCGACGACGCATCGCTCTGATCGCCAGCCAAGTTGACCATCTCTCCAGCTCGGAACGCAAAATGGCAATGGAAGCCGAAGAGCTGATGAGCTCGGGCATGAATGCCAATGACCAGCTGGAAATATGGAAGAGCTCGATACAAGAACGAATGGTCGCTCTTACCAAACAAGGCACTCTGCTAAAGACGCTTGCGTCAGAGGCGGAAACAAAATCAAAAGAGCTACAAGGCTTTGTAACCAAGAATCATTTGTTGAATAGTGAACTTGCCGCTATCCAGCAACTTCTCGACGGTTTCAATGAGACTGTCAATCGTATTCAGATTCTGCCTCGAACTACACAGCGTTCGATGGAGACCTTGACTCCCGCTCGGTTGGGCTCTTTCCACAGCCCAAACTTGCTGCCTTTCGTTTCAGTAGGTGGTGGAATTGGATTCGTGATCATCATCGGCATTGGCTTCTTAGCCGAATGGTTGGATCAGAGTTTCCGCGGTCCGGATGAAGTCACTCGAGCTCTGGGGACTGGCATCATTGGACATATCCCTCAGATGAGCCTGCGGAATCTACAGCCAAGCGATAATGGCATCGATCCGTCTCTGTGCACGGTCGAGGGAGACATTCACGCTGCTAACGAGGCTTTCCGGGCAGTTCGTACCAATATCTACTTCAGTGAGATGAGTGAAAGCCACCGGATCATCCAAGTAACGAGTCCTTGCCCCGGAGACGGTAAGTCAACATTGGCTGCAAACTTGGCCGTATCCATTGCACAGTCAGGACGTTCTGTACTCTTGATTGACGCAGATATGCGACGCCCGCGCATCGCCGGTCTCTTTGGAAACACGGATGCCGTTGGCATCGGCGAAGTCATCCTCGGTCAAGCCACATTGGCTTCCGCCTTGCGCCCCACGCCCGTGAATAACTTGACGCTGTTGGCCAGCAACGAACCTTTAACAAACCCCTCAGAGATCGTTAGTCACCAACGTTTCCAAGAAGTCCTGACCTCGGCACAGAAAGCCTACGACTTTGTGATTATCGATACTCCTCCCGTTCTTGCCGTAGCAGATGCTCTCGCTGTCGCCGCTCGCACTGACGGAGTCGTGATGACTTTCCGCTTGCGTCGCGACTCGAAGCCAACTGCCTCGGAAAGCATCAACGCACTGCGTTCCGTTGGAGCCCGCATTCTGGGTGTTGTGATCAACGGAGTCACCGGTCTGGAAGGTTACGACCTCGATCGTTACGGCTACGGTTACGGCTATGCCGGTGAAGCTGCCACGCAGCATGCGACCATCGAAGATGTTGTCTCAGAGGAGAAGATTGACTTCCAGAAAGCAGTTCCTCCCCCAAAAGGTTTGTTCAAGAGCCGCGATGAAGCAAGAAGCAAAGCATCATGAGCAAGACGCCCTGAGCTGAGTTTGAACACTTCTTAAAACGAGTGAGTCACAAGGCGCTTGCGATCTGTCGTTTGAGTGAGCCACATCTCCGTGAGGCATCGAGCGCCTCGAGAGTAAACAGATTGTTATTTGCTACTGCCTGCGAAAGGCGGTTTGTCGTACTGCATGCCATCGTCGCTGACCCGTGGGTCGCCGGTGTCGTCAAGCAGCTTCATGAGACGGGACGACAGCTTCGCCTTGGTTTCTCCAAACTTGGGGTCACCAGCAAGATTCACCATGTGATCTGGATCGCCGTTCACAGCAAACAGCTCTTCCTCTGGGCGCAAGCCCATCGTGAGGCCAACTTGCTTGAGCACCTCGGGCTCATCCAAGTTTGTCAGCATCCAAGCCTTGGTTGGGCTCGCATCCAAGTCACCAAAGGCAACGAAAGTGTTCTCGCGCAACTTTTCAAAACTTGGCCAAGTGGCATTCTTTACAGCTAGCCCGTAGCCAGGTGCGATTCCCATCGGGTACCGTTCTGGCTTAAAGTTGCGAATGTACAGGTAGTCTTGCGTGCGAATCGCTCGCTGCGGATAGGGTAGTTCACCAGTTCGCGCCTTCGCCACGTGTCGCTCGCGTCCCACGATGACGTGATCGCGCGACGGATCGACGAGCCCAGATTTCTTGGCTTCGAGAACCGGTAACAAACTGCGGCCGGTCATGACTGCTGGAATGGCAACTCCGCCTGCATCCAAGAAAGTAGGAGCTAGATCGGGCAAGCAAACAAAGTCATCCACCACCAAGCCTTCACCTGTCTTGCCTGGCCAGTAAACGACAAGCGGCACTCGTGTTCCAAGGTCATACAAATTGCACTTGCCTCGCGGAATACCAGGTATGCCATGATCACCGCTGACTACAACAATGGTATTCTTACTCAGCCCCCGCTCCTCAAGTTCATCGAGCAACACTCCCAGCCCGGCATCAAAAGCCTGTGCTTCGCCTAGGTAGTCGCAGAAGTCCTCGCGAACAATCTCGTTGTCCGGAAGATATTGCGGAATCTTGCCCTTTAGCTTGTCAGGATTCAGCCCCCAGTGTGACCTGCCCGAGCCCTTGATCCATTTGCGGTGACAATTTGTAGGGCCGAACCAATAGCAAAACGGCTGGTCCTTCTCGCAAGTCTGAAGGAAACTGCTGAAGTTGCCTCGAACCTCATCGAGCAACCTTTGCTTGGCGGCTTTCTTATCTTTCGAGCGCTCTACAAATTGCGAAAAGCCATTGAACTTACCGCCTGCCGAAGTGAAGGCAGTTCGCTTTCCGCCATGCGGCTCATCTCGAGGAGTTCCGGGCGACCAGACTTTGTAAGTATGACCGATGGCGTAACCCGACTTCTCAAGCAGCAACGGATAGCTAGGGATGCTCGTATCCCAAATAGCTCCTTGCAAAATAGCCCCGCGACCGGTGCGCCAGAAGTATTGCCCACTGAGCAATGAACTGCGACAAGGTGTGCAGCTGGGGGCGTTCACATAGGCCTGAGTAAACAAGACTCCTTTCGCCGCGAGCTTGTCAAAGTTAGGCGTGCTAACAATATCGCTCGGCCCACCTGGCTCGAGTTTTGCGTAAGCACTGGCATAACGCCCCCAATCATCTGCAAACGCAAATACGATATTCGGACGCCCCTCCCACACTGGGGCTGCTTCTGCGGCTTGGCAGCGGACCGAGAGAGAGCCGAGCAAAGTTAGAAGGAATAGGCTCAATCTGCGCGTCGACATCGTGGTCCTCCAAGTGTTTTTCAAAAGCTCTTCTATCTACGCGATCACTTCGTGGATCGGATCTACGTGCTCAACACCGACTAGCTTTTGGTCTAATCCGCTGTAGAAGTAGCTCAGGCGATTTGGGTCCATGCCGAGTTGATTGAGAATCGTGGCGTGCAAATGCTTGACATGGAACGGTTTCTCAACGGCTGCTGAGCCGAGCTCATCGGTAGTACCAACACTGATACCACCCTTGATGCCGCCACCAGCCATCCACATCGTGAAGCCGTAGGAATTGTGGTCGCGTCCTGAGCCTTTGGCGTATTCGGCCGTTGGCTGACGTCCAAATTCGCCGCCCCACACCACCAAGGTTGAATCGAGTAGTCCACGTCGCTTGAGGTCCTTCAGCAAGGCAGCGATCGGTTGGTCGGTAGCTCCAGCGTGCTTGTTGTGGTTTTTTTCAAGGTCGCCGTGAGCGTCCCAGTTGTCGTCATTGTGCGCGCCACCGGAATACAGCTGAATGCATCGCACGCCGCGTTCGACCAACCGTCGTGCGATGATGCAGCGGCGAGCAAAGTCTTCCGTTTGAGGATTGTTGAGACCATAGAGCTTCTCGGTCTCTTCATCTTCGTCACTTAAGTCGGTCGCTTCCGGTGCGTGCTCTTGCATTTTGTAGGCAAGTTCGTAGCTAGAAATCCTCGCCGATAGATCCGCATCACTCGCGTTGGCAGCCAAGTGCCGGTTGTTCATCGCTCCCAGGGAATCAAGCATCGCCCGCTGCACCTCGCGGCTGGTGCCCTCTGGCGGAGCGAGATCCAAAATCGGCGAACCCTTGCTGCGGAGAACGGTTCCTGCATAAGTCGCTGGCATGTAACCACTCGACCAATTCTTAGCACCACTGATTGGCCCGCCCTTCTGATCAAGCATGACCACGAAGCCAGGCAAGTTCTGATTGACGGTGCCTAGACCATAATTAACCCAAGAGCCTAAAGCAGGTGAACCGCTGAGTATCTTTCCAGAATTCATCATCAGCATAGCTGACCCGTGAATCGGCGAATCTGCGGTCATCGAGTGCAAGAAAGCGATATCGTCGACGCAGCCCCCAAGATTCGGAAAAAGCGAACTCACGTGCTTTCCGCACTCGCCGTACTGCTTGAAATCCCAGCGAGGTTCGACAATCCGCCCTTGGTTGCGGTGACCACCACGGCCAAAAGTTTTTACGTCGACTGTTTGACCGTCTCGCCCCGTCATTTCAGGCTTGCGATCAAAGGTGTCAATGTGGCTTGGTCCGCCATACATGAACAGGAAGATGACGCTCTTGGCTTTTGGCGCGAAATGCGGTGGCTTCTCGGCAAGCGGATTGGCCGAGACTTTGGCCCCTTGAGCCGTCGAGCCGAAGAACCCGTCTTGCCCAAGCATGGATGACAACGCGACAGCACCAAAACCTGCACCTGACTGCCACAGGAATTCACGCCGTACACGACCGCAAAAGTTTTTTTTATTCTTGTTCTTATCCATGTCTAACGCTTCAGTTGGTGGGTAGCGAAATTGGGTTTGTGCTGGTGTGCATCGGGTAGGGTCCATGGTGCACACAGATCTTCTATCTCAACCCGAAGCGGAAGCGAGGAAGAAGTGTCTCACTTGCCTCGTTTACTCGTCGGGTTGTGATTTGCCTCGCGGCTCTCCTCTTAGTCCAAGTACAAAAACTGATTCAAATTTAACGCCACGAGGCACATTGCCTGGCGGGCCTTATTGTCATCAAGCTTGTGCTTTGATTTGAGTTTCTCTGTTAGCTGAACCAGCTCCATTACATCTGCCTGATCTGGTTCGCGACTGACACATAGCGTCAGAATTCGTTGGGCCTGAGCCTCTAGGCCCTCACCGACCTCTTGCCGCACGCGAGCCAGCAGCTTGTCGGCTTGCTGCTGCATCCAGTCGCTGTTTAGCATCGTGAGTGCTTGAGCGGGCTGAGTGGTCAGAAAGCGAGCTTCGCAACTGATATCGGTCTCGGGAAAATCAAAAGCGGTCAACATCGGTACGGGAAGCGAACGCTTAACGTGAATGTAAATACTGCGTCTCGACTGATCAGCGTCCGAAGATCGGCCCCAACCAGCACCCGGACGCGATTGGCTAGCTAAAACTTCTCGTGACAAAGTCGGATACATGCTGGCGCCGAACTTCTGCTCGTTCAGCTGTCCTGTCACAGCCAAGACGCCGTCACGAACCTGCTCAGCACTCAGCCGTCGCAAGTTCTGCCGCCAGAAAAGATTGTTGGCTGGATCCTGTGCACTGGCCTGCGGGTTGTCATCTGTACCCAACCGATAAGTACTCGACAGCAAGATGTAACGATGCAGGCTCTTAAGGTGCCAGTCGTTGTCCATCAAGTATGTGGCCAAATGATCGACTAGCTCGGGGTGAGTAGGTGCATCACCCATCAATCCAAAGTTGTTTGGTGATCGCACGATACCGCGGCCAAAGTAATGCAGCCAAACTCGATTTGCCATCACTCGGGCCGTCATCCAGTTCTGCTTGCTCGTCAGCCATTCCGCAAACACTCTGCGACGTCCAGCCGACTTAGCTCCCTCTGGTGCAACTGGAATCTCCGGAACTCCACCACCTAGCAGTTTGGGAAATGCGGGCGGAACGACTTCGCCTTCAGCTAGCGGGCTGCCACGCCCCAGAACTTTAGTTTCAGGAGGCCTCGCTTCGAGCCTTGCCAGTCCCAGCACGCGTTCGCGCGGTGGTAGAGCGGCTAACTTTTTACGGACGCTCTCAAGCTCAGCTTTCTGCTTCGCATACTCTTTGTATTTCTCGGGCTTGGTGTATTGCTCCAACTTCTCAGCGAGTGTCTTTGCACGTTCTGGCCCTTCAGTAGCTCGCTGGTCCTCGGCCTCCATTTTCTTAATAGCTTGCTGTTCGAAGCGGCGTGTCTTGCCTTCGAGGTCACGTTTCGTTCGCTCGTACTCCTCGTGCAGTTTGGCAAGCTCAGGATCCAAGTCGACTTGATTGTTGCCTTGTTGGTTGCCTCGTGTTCCATAAGGAGTCACGTCACGCAACAGAGCTACTAAGCTGTAGTAATCTTTCTGAGAGATCGGGTCGATCTTGTGATCGTGACAACGGGCGCAATTAAACGTTAGACCAAGAATGCCTTGTCCTGTCGTCAGAATCAAGTCGTCATAACCGTCAAACAAGGCCAGCTTTGGATCCGCCGGCTCGTCATCCCACAGACCCAGCCGATAGTATCCAGTAGCTGTGAGCGACTCATCGGTGACTTCGTCTAACTCGTCACCAGCAATCTGTTCGCGAATGAACTGATCATAGGGCTTGTCGCTGTTCATCGCATGGATGACATAGTCACGATACTTGTAAGCATTCGGCTTTGGGCCATCCCGCTCAAAGCTGTTGGTTTCCGCGTACCGCACAACGTCTAACCAATTTCGG
The DNA here is from genome assembly GCA_963691875.1 of Aureliella sp. GTDB lineage: Bacteria > Planctomycetota > Planctomycetia > Pirellulales > Pirellulaceae > Aureliella. The sequence goes on along the minus strand of OY829846.1, from coordinate 3,774,485 downwards.
GCCCAACGTTCGCCAAAGGCGGAATCGGCTAGGAGGGAATCCACTAGACGCTCGTAAGATTCCTCGCTCCAACCTGAGGCTAATTCAGTGACACGTTCAGGCGATGGAGGTAGGCCAGTGATGTCAATGTAAACACGTCGTATGAGTTTCTCCGGACTCGCTTGGGCTACCGGAGTGAGCTTTGCCGACTCGAGCTTAGCAAGCACGAAATGATCCATCGGTGCACGAGCCCACTCGGAATTCTTAACTGCAGGTGGTTTGTGCGACTGAACCGGTTGGAATGCCCAATGCTGCTCGTACTTTGCCCCGTCGGCAATCCACGCCTTGAAAGCCCGAACTTCCTCGTATGTGAGCGGCTTGCCTTCTGGCGGCATACGTTCGGATTCATCCTCGGAGGTAATGCGGCGAATCAACTCGCTTTTAGCGGGATCGCCTGGAACAACTGGAATCTCTCCGGTATCGGCTTTGACCAGAAGTGTTTCGCGCTGGTCAAACCTCAGGCTGCCCTCTTGCTGGTCGGGACCGTGGCAGGCGTAGCAACGTCGCGAAAGAACAGTCTGGATGTTATTCGCAAAGTCGACTTCTTGAGCGGAGACGTGAGAGACAGCTGTCGACAGAGTACCCAAACCGACAACCGAGGCCAGGGCTGGGTAAAGTAATCGTCGCAGGCTTGGAACATCGAGAGAAGCAGCAGGCATGATTAAGTTTGTCTTGAGGAAGGAATGAGCTGCAAAGGCGGTGAGTCAACTTTGCAGGGCTGTTATGAACCAGCCCGAGCGAAGCGAATCGGAAACGCGTTGTGATTGAGCGCATAAGGTAGGATAAATCGCAGGGTGTCAAAACGCATCGGACGGCTACCCTCTAGTCTATTCTAAACCAAAGGCGAGCAGGAAGTGATCCTGCTTCCAGGGAATCGCATTGAGCCAACCTCTCTCCGCGCCGAAGCTACCATGTTTCAGCGGCAATGATACGCCTAGAACAAGCCACAATCCATGAAACGCAGTGTCGAAGCCCTATGATATTTTGTCAGCGGTTCTAAAGGGGCTCGCTGCCTGAAAACGCCCGAACTCAGTCGCGGGGCTTACGAATGGAAAGCTCTTTGTAGCCCACTTGCCAGCCCTTTGCCGACTTGCCAAACATCCGCACGCAGTACTTGCCGTTCGCGAGATCCCCAGGAACCTGGAGCTTTAAAGAAAATGGTCCCTCCGCAAACGAGCTATCCACTTTGACCAAGACACGCTCGTTCGCCGCCTTGTAGCGTTGCTGGTAAGCCGCCTTTCCGTCTTCAGTCTTGGGGTCTACTGGGATCGCATCCAGCTCGCGACGTACTTTCTCGCGCCGATAGGCGAACTCAATAAATCCTTCACAAGCCTCAGTCGACACGCCTCGGATCTCAATCTCGGCCCCTGGCTGACTCTTCGCAGGAATATCCAGTTCGATGACTTCGGGATAACTCAGTTTTAAAAGCGGATCTCCGAGCAAGTGCATTTGCCAGACGTGTTCTAAACGCTCCGCACGGAGCTCGTAGTTCTCGGGGCTCATCGCCGAGGCGATTGCAGTAATCATCTGAATCTGCCCAGTCTGCTTACCCGTATCTTCGAGCTCAGGTGCGAGTAATCGCTCCTTAGCGAGCTGCACAACTTGTCCGAGTGTCGGCACACGATCAACGTAAAAATTGTCGAGGAGTCCGTCCGCTAACATCGCTAAGCCATAAGGCCCTGACACCCGAGTCGCGGCAATGGCTGCGATCGGGCCGTTTTCTTTGAGCAGCAGTTCTTCAGCCAGGGAATCTTGCGTTGCATCGTAGGCTCCCGTGTAGCAAGCCAAGAATACGGCGATGGGCGCGTGCTTGCAACTTACTGCAGGAATGTTGGTCGGCAAGAAGATTGGTACATACTTTTCTTCAACTCGCACGTAATCCAACGTTCGGATGTGTCCGTGCCCGATGTAGACCCAGAAAAGACCACCCTGGTTCATGCGTTCGGTAGTCACTTCGCTAAACCGATAAGGATTGGGGCAGTAGTGACTTTCGGTGCTTGCTTGTGTCATGGAGAGCTCGGACCATCCTGGAACTCGATCGGCCAGGAACCTTCGCGTGGTCATCTCGATCACCGAATCTGCAACTGCTCCAAAGCCACCTACGCCCGCAACGATATGCACGTCTCGCCGCCAAGTGTCAAAACTCTCTTTCGTCTCGTACTTGATGACCCGCTTCAAGTAGGCCTGCAGTTGCTCGGCGCTGTCGGCTGGTATCCGCGCCAAAGCCAAATCGGGCACATCATCATCATCGAAGTCGGCGTAAGGATTGTCCGTTCCAATCCGCTTATCGCCACCGAACTGGACCATCGCGGTGCTGTCGCGATAGAAGGTCCCAATGCTCGCTTGGATCCGGGGGTCGACATCGCCGACGAGCACAATGAAACGCAGCGTCTCGTGATGCTTGGCGTAGATTTCTTTCAGTCGAGAATCGAGCTCCATTGTCTTGGGAGTCGCATCGACTTCAATGAATTGGTGGCCCTGCGACTCGCGGAACTCCTTCCAAGGCTGGATTGCTTCCGTCCATTCAGCTGGGCGAACTAGGATTGTGTCCTGAGCGATGGCTGGCGTAGTCGCAAAGCCGAGCGCGAAAGATCCTAGAGCGAAAGATAATGCAATCGCGGTGATCGGCAGCTTTCGTAAAAGCTCTCGGACACGAGGTTTCACTTAGGGCACTCCTTCAAAATCTTGGTTTGAAGCGAGCATAGCCCGCTGTGCTGAAGATCAGCAAGTTCAGTGTTCCCAAACTTTCATGACGAAAAGCCGACTCTTCGCCTTATGAGGACTGTAATTACAACCCTACCGGCGCCCTGATGTTGTGTTTGCCACTGATTTGATTACGATTAGATTCTGTTGAAACCGAGTCTCATTAAGACATTTCCTTTTTACAGCCAAGCATGACTCACGCAGCCACCGAGTACATTATCGCAGTCGTCCAGGGCGACGAGTCGGATCAGCGCATGGTTTTCGCCAGTCGGTCTGACGTAGATCGGCCAATAGTGCTGCGTCATGAGTCATTCAGCCAAGACGTGGGCTGGTTTACGCAGAGCGCGGTGGAGATGACTCGCCAGGAGATGGTTCTGCTTCGATCCGTGATGGGCGGGCAACAACCCAAGCCATGCTTGAGAACGACGCGGAAAATCCAGGCTCAAGAAGAAGTCCGGCCTGATACAGAGCCGAGAATCCTGCTATTCAGCAGTATCTCGGCTGCGTCTTAGAGCCAATTCTCTTCCTAATGGCGGAGACTACGCGACTGAGAGTGATACTGCCAGCAAATGTCGGGCATATCTACGCATGAACGCTAACTCCCAGAGCTAACAGCACCCGTCTCGAACCTGCTGTCCGAGAGGAGGTTGACTTTGCAAGGCTGTCTCAGATTCAAACCGGCAAGCTTTAACCTGACTTCCGTGCGCCTGCTTTGCCGGCCGCTTCGGACTGACGCAATAGCTTGGTGTACTCGTCTACGCCTTCCTGTTCTGCTACCAGGATGTCTTCCAGGAAGACTACCAAAGCTCGGTCGCCTTCGGCCAGTTCCAAGGCCTTTGTATACATTTCCACGGCCTTGGACTCAAATGCCAAAGCGTTCTGCAGGACTTCGGTCAAACCACGAGACTGTTTGATTTCATTCCGCTGCGCGACTGGCACTCCGCCGAGCGCGACAATCTTGTCGCCGATCAACTTGGCATGTCCGAAAGACTCCTTCGCATCGTCTTCGAACTTCTCAGCGTAGACTTCGCGCCACACGCCTTCGATGATGAAAGAAGCTTGTGAGTACTGGGCAACGCCTGTCCATTCGTGCTTGAGAATCTCGTTGAGCTGCTCGATGACTGGTTCGTAATTCATTTCTGTGCCTTGAATCTTTATCAGAGTATCTTGATTGAAGTTGTGTTTTGTTTTTTCGGCTAACCTTCCGTGAAACTGTAGGAATGCCGACAAGAGAAAACAAGGCGTTTAATGCTTGTTGAATTGAGTTTCACGAAATAACCTCAAATAATGATTTTCAGCAGAATTGAGACTCAGTTTCAACAACTTGGGCGATTTTATTTAGCGTTTCGTTCTGTAAGCATTGTAATTCACCGGAGCACACCGTGAACAGTCGATACTTCAAGATAAAATCTGGATTGGTACTCGCAATCTGCGTGGTTTTACTCAGCCCCATTACCACCACCCGAGCTGACGAGAAGTTGCGAAAACAAGTTGTCTCGAAAGGCATCGAATTCATGCAGAAGCGCGGCCAAAGTGCAGATGGTGCGGTGAGCCCACGAATTGGTATTGGACTTACTGCTCTTGCTGCTCACGCGATGATCCGCAATGAAGTTCCTTTGGAGCATCCATCTGTGGCCAAGGCCTTGAACATCGTCGCCGGATCCGCTCGCGACAATGGAGGCATCTATCCTGACAATTCGCGACTCATGATGTACGAGACTTGCGTTGCCATGATGTGCCTGAAAGAAGCCAACAAGTCAGGCCAGTACGACAAGGTGCTTGCCAAGGCGGCAGCGTTTGTCAAAGGCGAGCAGTTTACCGATGCCAAAGGTGTTGAAGAGTCTGACTTGGAATACGGTGGTGCTGGCTACGGCGGCAAGTCACGTCCAGATCTCTCCAACACGGCCTACTTGATCGACGCGCTAAAGGCGATGGATTCCGACGAACATGAAGAAGCAATTCAGGCAGCACTGACGTTTGTCTCGCGATGCCAGAACTTGGAGTCAGCTCACAATACCACCAAAGATGCGGCCAAGGTGAACGATGGTGGTTTCTACTACAACATCACCGAGAGCAGTTCCGCTGCCGGCCAGACGGATGAGGGCGGCCTACGAAGTTACGGGTCCATGACTTACGCTGGATTCAAGAGCATGTTGCATGCAGGTCTGAAAGAGGATGATCCGCGAGTCGCTGCTGCACTCACGTGGATTCGCGACCATTACACCGTCACCGAGAATCCCGGCTTGGGCGACGCGGGGCTTTACTATTACTATCACCTGTTCGCCAAGTCACTTAGCACTGCTGGAATCGACACGCTTAAGGACGAAAATGGCGTGGAGCACAATTGGCGGGAAGAGCTCGTCGAACACCTGGCTAAGCTCCAAGGCAAAGATGGCTCGTGGACCAACTCCAACGAACGCTGGATGGAAAGCGATCCCAACCTCGCCACCACCTTCAGCCTGCTCGCGTTGAGCTACTGCAAGCAGTAGCCGCCGCTGATCAAACATCGAACGGGATTTGGCAGAGCGAAAGAAGACTGTCAGGGATTCTGGCGAACCCCACCTATTTGGAAGCTGGACTTGGGGCTTGAGGTTTAACTGAAGAAGGCCCTTGCTGTTTCCTTGTGAATTCTCGGCAAGTTTGCTGGCAATGGAACGACTACTGTTACTACTGCGCGTTTGAATGCGAGCGGATAATTGATCGTGCATGCCAGATGCTAGCCAAGTCACGCAGATGGCACTGGCCGCAAGTGACAAATCCGATCGTTCGTATCTGCTTGATTTGCCAACACATGAAAATTCCAGGGAAAGCCCAAAAGACCATCGAAAAGAATATGGCGTCCACTGAAATGGCCCACCAAATTCTCGTGCCCATCGAGGGAGCATAGCCACGACTCAGGTGCAATCGCTGCGAAAAAGACTTCAGGGTCATCTCGCTGCGCGGGGCTTCATAAGCGAAAGCTGCGATTCCGCCGCTCGCCAGGTTGTATTGCACCTTGCACGGCACGCCATCAACTTCAGCAGAGAATATCAAGCTTGTCGACGATCTACCGCTAGATGGCTCACCACTCTCAAGCCCCAGCTCCTCGAGCACCGTGGGGACTTCATCTTTGGCAATGCTGTACGTGTTCTCGGGAAGCTCAAGCTTATCGAGATCGCCCAAAAAATTTCGAGGAACTCCGTTTGCGGATTCCTCATCATCTTCGTCCTTCTCCCGCTCTTCCGTGCGAACCGCTCCTCCGCCCGTCATCAAATGCATCTCAATGCGAAGTGTTTGCGTGTTGGTATCTACTGAGAAGAACAGATACCGGTCAAAGTGCGGAGAGATCCTTCCAGTTAGGACAACATTGGGGCTACCATCCGCAGCATTCAGTTTTGCCACGGCTTGTTCTGCAAGTGATTCCGGCATCGGCAACTCAGCCAGTTCTCTGCTAGCCGAAAAGTTGCGAGTTTCGTAGCCGAGAAAGTAGCTAGGATGATTAAAGAACTAGCCAGAGAATCCGTAGAACAATACCCAAGGGAACGTAAAGAGCCCTGAGTAGAGGTGAATCCGACGTGTCATCATCATGGCTTCCTTGCCAAGCTTTTGCCCCAGAGTCTTCTTTTTAGGCTTTCGTTTCGCTGGAGTCGGATTTGACTAAGTGACTGTGTCTTCGGCTGACCTCGTTTCTGGCTCGGCAATAGTGGCCATGGTTGCCCCAGGTGGGTTGAGTGTGGACGTGGCATTTAACGCGTCAGCCAACCCGGAGATATCGCACCCCGTACGCGGTTATCGCGTCGGCAAGCAGAGATGCCGTGATTCGCGTAGCGTTGGGAGAGCGATGTCCCTAAGAGATTTTACTCAGCGCATCCAGCATGTTTCGGAGAACGAACAGACGCTTCCTCGCAGGAATAACAGACTTTGGCTGGCTATTTCCGAGGAAAATTGCTGGCTAATGAGAAGTCAACTATGCCCGACAGGGCCTTACTTTTTACGACTAAAGCAGGTTTGGCCAGGTTTGGACATTCTGTTAATTGGCCGCACTAGAAAGCTTGCCGCGGACGGTAGGTTCCAGGCTTGATTGGATAACCATACTGAAAGCCATAGTGCCCGAAGCGACATTGTTGCCACCAAGGAGCGGCTGGCGTGAAGTGATTTTCCATGCCTGCTGCCGCGTGCTGGGATGCTGCGAAGAAGAAGTGATTGACGATTGAGGATCTTAAATCGCCGTTGTGTACTACCTGTGACGGGACAAAGTCCAGTTTGTCTTCGAAGATTACAACTTTATCGCCGAGCTCGGTTTGTAATCGGCCAGCGCTGTTGCGAACGAGTTCGGTCGCCAAAATCGACACGAGCTGATCCCTTTCGAAGAATAGCTCCAGTACATCCTGGTACTCAGCCCTCGCTCTGCGGAGCGAACCAATGATGCTCTCGAAAGTGGGCTCGCCAAGCAATCGCAGGGCTTGCTTGCGGTGCATCCCGTAGCTCAGCACAACCTTCTTTGCCTCCATGGCAGGAGCTGGCATCGTGGTACTCAGCGCATCAGCCGTTTGAACATGCGATGCCGACTGTACGGTGAATGGCTTTTGCAAGTCGTTGTACTGCACTTTGACCATGTCGGTTAAGCTGGTTGGTGTGCGACTAGCTCGAGTTGATTGATTTTTCGCCAAAAACTCCTGTGCTTTGGCCGTAGGAACACTCAGTGCGAGAGCCATTAGTTGAACTAGAACCAAGCAGTGAGTGAAACGTTTTGTGTTGCAAGAATATGACATCTGGGTTCTGCTTTTTCTGAAATCTGGTGAGACGCTATCTATGAGCCGACGAAGATGGCAGCAAACTGTTATTAAGGAAGACCAATTTCAGGCTCCGGTGGCAAGGCTTCAGAGGCCTCACGCCAGGGAGCTTGCTTGGTCGCGTCCCAGTCATGACTAGGAACCTGCAGGTTTGGCAGTGGCAATCCTTCGGTCATCAAGGTATTGCAGACTTCGCCATTGAGCACTGCAGGGTGATCGGAGAGAGCTCGCAGTCGAGCTTCACTCTTAAACTGTCCTTCCATCGGCGTAGTAATCACATGCGGAGTGATCAGCAGAATCAACTCTGTCTTCACGTTCTCGTCGATATACTGCCGGAACAGTTTGCCAACTAGTGGTAGGCTGCTCAAACCTGGCACTCGACGTTCACGAACATTGGTTGAATCTGTAATCAAACCACCAACTGCAATCGTCAGTCCGTCCTGTGCCACGACTGTTCCTTGAAGATTCGAGGAACGCACCGAGTCGATCGGAAACTCTTGAACTTGACTGCCGTTGGAAACTGGCAGCTGTTGGCTGTCTGGCACGACTTCTGATTGATCCTGCGCGATCGAAAGCGTTACCGTGCGGTCAGCGTTGATCTTTGGAAGTACAACGAGAGACGTGCCGATATCGCGCACTTCCGTCTGAGGTTGGACAACTGAGGTAGTCGGTCCAGTCGCAGCTGTTACCACTCCAGAGTTGATCCCGGTCACCAATACACGTTCTTCACCAACGAAGATTCGGGCAGGTCGATTGTTGCTAGAAAGCAAAACGGGCGAGGCAACGGACGCTACAAAGTTGTTCTCTTGGAGGACTTCGAGTCGAGCTCGAATCTGATCGTTCAGAAATTGGTAGATGAACGAACCATTCCCGTTTAGCTCAGGACTATCGACAATCCCAAGGACACTCTGCGCTGCAGTCTGAGCCGAGTTGAGGAATGGATTGCGTTGAATCTGATTCGCCGTGCTCGGGCCTTGAGGTCCGACGTTGTAAGCGACATCCAGCACCGAGCGGAAGTTGTCGGTAAGACGCACCTCGAGGATCTTCATCTCGAGCAACACTTCTGGCGTTGGCCGATCCAGTTCGAGAATCAGCCGCTCGATGGCTTTCATCGCCTCTTCGTCACTTGTCCGGACGATCACCAAGCTATGTGTTTTGTTGTGAGCAACATAGATCAACGGTTCGCGCGAAGTGATGTTCTGGACATCCTGACTCGAAACGCCTTCTTGTCCGTTTTCAAGAGTCTGCAAGCGTTGTTGAAGCTGAGCGAGTTGACTGCTGGTGAGCGGATCACCTGGCAGCTGCTGGACATTGAACAGCGGCGAGCCAAACAAGAGGTTTCCATTGCCAACGCCGCCTCTTGAGAAGGCTCCGCCTACGCCACCAAAGCCACCGCCGAATCCGCCTTGACCACCGAAGCCGCCGCCAAATCCGCCGAGTCCTCCTCCTAAGCCACCACCTAGACCGCCTCCGAATCCGCCGCGCCCACCACCAAGGCCACCGAGTCCGCCGCCCAGACCACCTCCGAATCCACCGCCAAGACCGCCACCGAAGCCTCCGCCAAAGCCGCCTCCGAACTGGCCGCCTGCTCCGCCGAATCCACCGCCTCCGAGACCGCCGCCACCGAGACCACCACCTCCGATTATCCCGGTAGTTCCGACGAGGATATCGTCATCAAAGGGTTGGAGTCCAAGGATGACACGTGGACCGTAAAGCGACTGAATGGTCTGAGCAATAGAAATGGCATTAGGATGCAACAGTGTGAAAACGCGCGTCAGGTCATTGCGAAAGACGACCAGGTCATCCTGATATTGCTCGGCTGTCATCAGCCGAATGATGCCAGTCTGTTCTTCGACGCGGTACCACAAGCCGGCAATTTTGGCCATCATCTCGATAGCATCGATGACACGCACATCGCGAAGCGTCATTGTAACGCTTTCCTCGGCCGCTTCTTGCGTCGCCACAATATTGAGACCCGTTGAGGTGCTGAGCAGGTCGATGATCTCGCGCACCGAACGATTGTCAAACTGCACGTTCGACAAACGATATTCCATCTTTTCGCGGTACGCGGCTTCATTGGCTGACCGACGCACCGGAGGCGTCTCTTGCGGCAGTGCTGGACCGTTTACGAACAGGGTGGCCGCAAAGGGTAAAAGCAGTAGCAGAATTGTGATGAGTCGTCTATTCATTCTTGTGAGCCTTGTTTGCTGCCTGCAAACTCCAACACGAGCGCACCTCGTTGATCAGATGCGATGGAATCAGCAGGCTTCGCTACATCCTTTTCTGGGAGCGCGATTGCATGTGTTTCGGGAGAGTCAGCGGCCTGGTTTCGCTGGGCCTTAACAGCAGAGATGTGATCACGACGTTGCCGGACTAGCTGATCAATCTGCTCAGAGGGCATTCCGGAAGACGCGAACCACGACGCGTCCATCTGCACTTTGGATGGAGGCTTGGCTACAGCCGGCGCGTCCCGCCAAACGGATTGGCAGCCCGATAGACAGCAGAGTGAGATCGCAAACGCAGTAACGCGCTGCGGCGTCCTGATAAGCATGTTCGGTGATCCCTGAGGTGAGATCATGAATTTCATTCATGACTGCGGGCCGACTCCTATCCCCCAGTCTTGCCTTGCGCCGTTGCTGGGTCCCAATCTGCGGATACACTGCGGACCAGGGACTAAGGGATCATCACTAGGGTACATCGTCAGGACCGCGCGTCAGACTCTAACGATTTTGACGATTTTAAGACGGCGCAAGCGGCATGAAGTTGAGGCCAATGGACCTATGCTCGCATAGAAGCAGGACGCGCAAGTGACTGAGTCCTTACGACCGAAGCTTTAAGCGGACGCGTCGGCCAAGAATCTGTTCTATGTCCCTGGCTTTGGCGTCGCTCCAGGATGGAACGTGATGGTTTCTGTCACGGACAATTCAGGGATTACCAGCTCAACAAGATCGTCCGATTTGATCTTGCAAGTTGTCTGGACCTTGGCACCGTTGGAGAGCTCCAACATCAACTTTTGGTCGTCACGTATCCGGTAAGATCTTGCCCCGGCTTGGACAACGGCGATAGAGAGCTTTTCCGTTTCAACCAGACCCACCAGTCGAAAGGTGGGTAACGCATCACGCAGGGCCTGCTTTTGCTGAGCCTCTTTTTTGACCAGCAGCAACTCTGCGTCCTTCTGCTTCATCTCGCCGACCATCTTCTCGCGCTCTTGCCTTAACTTGGCGAGTTCGTTTTTTACTCGAGTTAGCTCGCCTTCTAGTTGCTTGAGACGGTCCAAGCCACGAATCGCCTCTTCTTGCGCGATGATTTTTGGAGAAGGTGAAGTTGGGTCGAACTTCTGCTCTTCCTGCCCAACTACGGATGGACCGAGAACAGTCAGGACGCAGAGGGACATCAAACGGAAGTGTTTCATAGGTCTGGCTTCATGCAGCGAGGGGGAGTCGCACTGATTGTAAAGGCATTTAAGTATCTATGTTGCACGCGTCCAGTGATACTGTCAACGAGCAAGAGTGCCAACAAATTGAATGGGCTTAGTAGAGATTACCGTATGTTCGTAATTTCACGAAATTGCCGTTTTTAACAATTGACGGCCTTCAGATGTCGGGCTAGACTTTCGCTAATGGGATTGAGATTCATTCTCAATTACCGATCCAAGCCAAGCCCATCGCTGAAATTGGAAGACTTTCTCGGCACAGCTTGAACGCGTTGGCAGTGCCATTTTGCGATCCAAGCCATTAGGCTTCGACGCCCAACAAAAGTCTTTCTGCTGTCAGATCATCTGGGGCCATAGCCAGGAGCAATTTTCTATAAATGCTCTGCGCATTTTCTTCCTAACCCTGAATATGGGACCTGCTAGATCAGGCCCCGGAGAAGATTTTTTTGATGAAAATATCTACCCTAAAACGGACCCGTAAGTCCCGTCGTGGTGGTTTTACATTGATCGAGTTGGTCATGGTTATCATGATCCTCGCGGTCATAGCTGGTCTCGTTGTGCCCATCGTTGGCTGGCTTCGCCGCAGTGCTAACTACGCTGCGCAAGCAAATACCGCTGCGGCTGTCGCCGCCAACCTCGAGTACTATCGCACCACGTATGGAAACAACAGCTACCCAGGCAACATGGACTCACTTATTGTGGATGGATCCTCGGATATCATCGACACTACCGATGATGGTGGAGCCAATGCGTTCCTCGATCACGGTTATGACTTCCTAGTCGCCGGCGTTTTGACAGGTGATAGTTATGACTGCATCAGTTCAATGGGAACGGTCTTTGACCACTCTACGGATAGTTCTGACTGGTTGCAGGGTTCGCCTGGTAATAGCGGGACTGTGCCGCGTGCTATGGCTGACGGCGGCACCTTTGCTATCGCATACAGAACGGCCGAACATGGAGCAGCTTCGACCGCAGCTGAGATCGCTGCACTCAGTGAGAAGGAGCAACGTCTATTGCTTCAGGAAATCTACCCGGAAGGTGTCCCTTCTGACGTGACGCTTGTCGCGATGGGCGTTGGGAAAAACAATGAGATGACCGGCCGCACCATGCAGTCGATTCCCACCGACCCACGTGTCGATCCATCTTCAGTCTACGGCCGCTACGTTGGCATCTACGCCGTCTACTCGCCCCGCGAAGGCCGCCGAGCTCAACTAAAGGCCGTGCTGAATGCCTTCGGTCGGTCACAGAACAATGCTCTTAGCGAGTTCTGGGGCGCTAATACGCCTGAATAATGGCTGCTGAGTTCGTTATTTGAAGTCTAAGTCGAGGGGTGAGAATGTTCGTCCCTCGACTTCTTGTTTATGCGAACCGCCAGCACGTCGGTGAGCTAATCATGTGGTGCTGGTGGTTCGACGCTTGAGCGAAGAATTTGGAGTCGGTAAAACGACTTTCGAAAATCTTAGCTACACTGGAGCCAAATCAAGTCAGATTCCTGATAGTAGAAGGGATTCTGCGCTTCCGGCCAAGCAAGAAGTATGGCCTTCCTCTTCTACTAGTCCTAGGTAGAGCAATATGCGTCGCGGCGGCTTCACACTGGTCGAGCTGGTGATGGTCATTCTCATCCTCGCAATCGTCGCGGGTGGAGTGACATTTCTGGTTGGTCGCTTGCCCAATTTTACCAGCGTTTCGACATCGGCTGGCACGATTAGTCAAGCCGCCAGGGCAATTCAGCAGTTCAGGTCGACGGAAGGGGAGTTTCCCAGCCGACTTGATTTGTTGTTGACTGATCACACCGCTGATTCTCTGCCGAATTCGCTTGGACCAGATGTCATAGCGGGTGTTGATGTAGCTAGTAGCGAGTTGGCGGTTGTAGATGTCACCGATGAACTTGCTAGAGCAATATCTGCGGCTGGAATACAAGCGGTGGTGGAAAGCCCCGACATTGATAAGGACAAAAATCCCACGTCAGATGAACCGCAAACGATCTTCGACATGACATCTGGCCAAGTTCAGGATAGGGACGTTTTGGAGAGCGACGGAACTGCGGGCATCGACCATGTAGTTGTTTTGGGCGAATCAGCGCGTGCTCGGCTAAACCTAAGTCAGCTCGCTGCGGGAAATTATTACGTGGTTTTCGGTTTAGGGAACAACTGCGAGGCAGTAGGCGAATCAATGCTCAGTGCTCCGATTCACTCGCGTCAAGAGGAGGGGGCAGTGTCAGATCGATACTCGCGATTCATGCCGGTGTTCAAAGTAGAAGGGCAAATGGTGTCATTGTCTACAGTTATTGCCTTGGAGAATGTAAACGGAGTTTCTGTCGTGACAGGGATCAGCGATTACTTACGGACGTTCTACGACAACCGTACGCAGTCGAACTAGGAACCTTGGCATGATGAATTTTAGGAAATCACTGGCATTGCGATCTGGCTTCACACTTGTTGAACTCGCGGGCGTATTAATCATATTGGTGCTACTCGCCGCAATGGTAATTCCTTTGGTCGGTGGAGCAGGAGGCAGCGTTTCGATCGACATCGGTAACGGCGACCAATCTGCGGAATCCATCGTCACGCAAACTACGATGCAGACGATACGCGATACGATCGTAAGCACCGAAACCACCACCGGTTTGTGGGCCGACATGGGGCATTTGTCAAATCGATTGCCTAGAACAATCGGCCAAATCTTCTCCGAAGACCCTCCGTTAGCTGGAACACCCGTTTTTGATCCCATTACAAGGATTGGTTGGCGCGGACCCTATCTATCACAAGCAACTGGGATTTATCCAGACGTCACAACCGATGACTGGGGACTACGGAACTTTACTTCGAGCTACGGTGCACCTGGCGACGACACCATGATCGATGCTTGGGGCAATCCAATTGTTCTCCAAATTGATTTCGATAGTGACAACAACATCACATCCAACGAAGCACAAGCAGCTCGACTCGTTTCCGCCGGTCCCAATGGCACCATTGATTGGGCGTTAGATGTCAACCTAGGACAAGCTGACTATCAATCCGATTATCAAAATCAACTGACCGATGACGTTGTTGTCTACTTGGGGATCATGCAATGAGCGCGCTTCACAATCCAAGAAGCCTCAACCTGAATGGTTTTACACTGGTGGAATTGATCATGGTGCTCGTGATCCTAGCTATTCTTGCTACCGCAGCGCTCAACATGGTCGAGTTTCAAGTCGATCAGACTCGCTTTGAGACGACGCAGCAAACTGTCGATTCAGTGCGAGACGCAATTCTCAGTGAGCGCAAGACAGATTCGGGACGACTTCTAAGCGGCTTTTTCGTAGATATGGGACGCTTGCCGCGCTCCTATCAGGAGTCGCTAACAACTTTTTCCGCTCGAGAACTTTGGGACAATTCGCCAACTACTACCAATCTACCATCCTTCGCAAGTGTCGCCGCCGCAAACACTGCCACCGTTGACAATGTATTAAATACCGCCGACGCCGACACAGATACGGTTTCGGGCGACTCGCGAGTCACACTTGGTATGGGATGGCAAGGCCCCTATTTGAGAATGCCTGTTGGTGCAGCGGAGCTGACCGACGGATGGGGCACAAGCCTCGTTTCCGATGCTGGCTATTCGCATTTACGGACTCTCGATGTCGGCGACGCAGATATGGACGCCAACTTCGACGAAGAACTTGACGTTACAGCTGCAGGAGTTTCCATATTCGGGGTGAGAAGCTTGGGACGTGATACGGTTCTTGGCGGTGCAGATTATAATGCCGACCTTCCCGCAATCATTCAAAACCCTGTCACATCTGATTTGGAGAATCAACTTGGCCTGAAGAGTTCGCAACTCAGTGGCACGGTCACGGGCAGGGTATACGTAGACCAAGATATTGAGATGATTGCGGCAACGGCACTGCAGAATACGGTTGTGCAGCTGTACTATCCTGATTCGACAGTCGTTGGCCAGTTTGCCGTCCAGGTTGCCGATTCAGCCGTCCCAGCAGCACCCGCAGTAGTTGAGCTTACTCTCAATGCCACTCCTCATCCGACTCATCATGTGTTTGATTTTCGGTTCGATGATGGCAATGGTGGAGCTTTTGAGTTCCCAATCGGCACCCGAGTCATCCGTGCCTACTACAACGACAGCGAAAATAGCGATTCGACAGAAGATTTTGGCGATGGTACCGATGATCCTGCCCATGCAAGCCGAGAGATCAAGTTCCAACTGTTCCCCACGAATTCTCAGCTAGAGTTAACGATCAACGACTAGCATCTGACTAATCTAATTCCCTTCATGCAAACCGAACTTCATACAAATTTAGCGAGTGACCTTTGTTTTCCCTAGGCGGACAGAATTCGACATTTTTGATCATCACGGATCGTAGGGTGATGCGCGCGGATGTTCGTGGGGATCAAGTTACGCAGCTGACAAAGGAAGATCGGCCCGTTGGAACCACACTTCCCATCGCCGTTGAACTGGCTTGTGGGCTAAGCGGTAAGAAACCGGCGGCGAAGACTTACGTGATCGCCGACGATTTTTGGACAGGCGTCATCGACTTGGACGAACGGTCCATCTACGGACTAGAAGGCAGTGAGCTGGAACAGATGCTCCGCTTCGAAACGGAGTCACTCTCCGATCTCGATCCAATGAACAGCCGACTCGGATTCGTTGAGTTAGAGTCTGTGCCACCGGATACACGACGTTTTTGGGGCGCTGCGGTTCCTAGTGAAGTACTGTCGGGAGTAGCACAAGCCGTACGAGTGCGTGGGGGCAACTTGGAACTGTTGGCCAATCCAATCGGTATGAGTTCTCCAGATCGCTCCGGTGTTCCCTGGGTCGAATTTACGCCAGAACTCGCCGGTGCCTTTGCGGCGCCTGCGGAGTCTGGAGGTTTCCCGCGAGCTTACGTGACGCAGCGTTCTTCCACCAGCGATCGATGGTATGGAGCTCTAGGAACGCTTTTCGGCGGCGAGCTGCCCCCGATCGGTTGGCAGTCGACTCCTGAGGACCGCCCCGCAGCATACACTGGATCGCTAGACTCACTCAATGATGATCAAGTACTCCAGCGCTGGGTGCAAGGGGTTGTCTCGCGCGCTACTAAGCCGACGGGATTCCCGCACGTACCCGCGCCCCAAGTCCCCACTTCTAACAAGACACTTTTCCGGATCGGAGTGGCAGCAACCGTGTTGATGGGACTTGCCTGTGGCGGACTTGCTTGGAGTATGTATTCACGCACGTCAGAAATGAAGGAGCAAATCGCTAAGCTAAAGGAACCACTAGCGGAGAAGAAGCAACTGGACGAACAAATCAAAGGACTTAACGAAGCCCTTGGGAAACTCCGGGTGGAAGCCAAAGAAGCAAAAGCTAAGCAGGACAATCTGCGACTGCTGACAGATCAAAGCGATCGATTCTCGGTGCTATTGCAATCGTTAGCGGATCAGGCTGGAACCAACTTGGTGGTCGACTCCATCAAGCCCGATGCCAAAGGAATGATTCTCGCAGGTCGCGCAATTCGCAGCGATGCCGTGACACAATTGGTTCAGCGTTTGGAAACCACTGCGGCTCAGGTTGGTTGGTACATCCGCCCTCCTTCTGTGACCGGATCCAATCGAACCGTCGGTGGGGGGCCGTGGACGTTCACGATTGAGTTGATTGACAGCAGGCCCAAAGTTCCAGAAATTGATTCAAAACCTGAGGCTATCACGTCTTTGGCGAAGCCAACCAGCGCAACAGCTTTGAGAAAAGGTAGAAACTGATGGCGTTTCAGGCAGCATCTGGTAGTCAACGTGAAAAGTGGGTGGCGACGTTCCTTCCTGCGATGGGGATTCTGCTCGTCGCATTCATGTACATCTCCTTCTTCGGCTATCCCGCGTTGAACGAAGCGGAGAATGAGCTGAAGTCTGCCTCGACCGGGGCGCTCGGCGTGAACGAACTTGCAGAACTAAAGTTCCAAGCGAAGAAATTGCGGGATGAGCAGACGACGTTGCAGCAAACGATTCGGTTGGTTGCAGATGAAATGAAGACGAAGTCTGCTGCCTTTCGAGAGCTGAGCCCAACGGCAAGACACAATGCCTTAACAGCTCTTTGCCGAGAGCATGAAGTTGCCATCCTCAGGGATGAACCCTTGACATCGCTAGTTCTTCCTGAGCTTCGCAAGAAATCGGTTGAGACACTGCAGTCTCTTGTTTCGGCGGATGCCACCAGCTTTCGTGAACTGACAGTGGCGGCGAACTATGCGACGATCGTAGCTCTGCTCAAAGAGTTGCCTGAAGTACCTGGGATCATTCCCGTTAGCGTGAAAATGCAGAAAGCAAACGCGTCAAATTCACGGGTTGGTTCCTCCGGCACGGGAGTATCATGGACCATTGGACTGCTAATGTAGGCTTGTGAGAAGAAGCCAAGACGTACGGTCTGACTATTTATTGCAACTGATGCCGGTGCTCAATGAGCGACCGAATCACTTGGCGGGTTCTATCCGACGCATGACGAACGAAACTAACTTACAATCAGAAGAATTGCTTTTACGCTTGCTGAATGAAGCAATTGCGCGGAAAGCTTCTGATCTGCATTTGTCGGCCGAGCACCCTCCTTATTTTCGTCAGCAGGGCCGCTTGGCCCCAGCCGAAGATTGGCCAACACAATCTGCAGAAACTCTTGAAGGTATCGCTGGTGCATTGGCATTGCGCACGCATTCCAAGATTGCACCCGAAGTTGGTTCTCTCGACGGAGCTTTATCGGCTGATGACGGAACTCGTTTCCGATTCAACATCTATCGCCGGTCCAACGCGTACAGCATCGCGCTCCGGCGTTTAGAAGAACGCATCCGTTCGCTACCAGAACTTGGTTTACCATCGGATCTGTATCAGCTTTCCAACCATAGTCATGGATTAGTTCTCGTCGCCGGGCCCACTGGCAGTGGTAAGAGTACGACACTCGCCACACTGATTGACCGCATCAACCAGACGCGCAGCGGACATGTCATCACGATCGAAGATCCGATCGAATACCTTCACACCAGTAGACGGTCGCTAGTCGACCAGCGTGAAGTCGGCCAGGACACGCAGAGCTTCAACGAGGCTTTGGTTGCCGCTATGCGTCAGGATCCCGATGTTATCCTGGTCGGTGAGATCCGAGATTTAAATACGATCCGGACTGCCATCACGGCTGCGGAGACGGGCCACTTGGTTTTTGCAACTGTTCACGCCGGAGACTGCGTGGGCTCGATTGATCGTGTCGTTTCGGTCTTTCAGCCCGAAGAGCAAACTGCGATTCGCAGGCAGCTGGCGATGGTCCTGCGAGCGGTTGTCGCACAGAAGCTGATCATGGGTGATGGACCCAAGATCAAGAAAGTTCTGCAGGAAGAGAACGGCGATCCACTAGCGGCAAAATCGAAGTACGTATTGGTCAGCGAAGTGATGAAGGTGACCAACCCCGTCGCTAACTTGATTTCACAGAGTAAAGACTCGCACATCTATTCCATCATTGAGACGGGTCGCAGTGATGGGATGTATACAGCCGACGAGTGTCTTGCGCAACTCCTCAGGACGGGACAAATCAGTGAACGGACGGCCAAGGGACTAGCCAGAAATCCTCAGTTGGTCGCCAGTCGTGCCAGCCGATTACGCCCCGCTCGAATGCAAATCGACAGCTTAGCGGAGACACAGCGATGAGTGCAGTATCCGATCACTCCAATACATTCGAACCGCTGGACATGTCGGCTGTAAGAATCGATCCTGGCTGGGCACTTCGCATCCCGGTTTCCTTGGCGCGCCGCAAGAAGGTTCTACCCTGTTGCAGGATGGGTGATCATGTCTTAGTCGCATGCGTGGATCGCGACGATGTAGCGACGTTGGACACCGTTGAACGACACCTAGATCACCCTGTCGAACCGATCCTGGCAGACGAGGAGTCTTTAGACTCAGTCATTCGAGACACTTTTGGTGGGGCCGTTGCGAGAACAGGCACTGTGCGCGTGGCTGCTGGTCGTGGAGATGGCGATGAGGATGCGGTCGAGGCCTGCGAAGAAATCCTGCAAGCCGCATCGCTGCGCGAGGCTTCTGATATTCACATCGATCCTTTGTCCGAACGCGTTCGCGTTAGGCTGCGTGTCGACGGACAGCTGGAAGACTACCGATACTTTTCCAGTGAGCTTCACCCGTTGATCACTTCGCGAATCAAAGTGCTCGGCGAGATGGATATCTCAGAGCGCCGTTCCCCGCAGGACGGCAGATTCTCATGGAATTCCTCGCGCGGTGACAGCATCGACGTGCGGGTTGCGACGCTGCCAACTCGATTCGGCGAGTCGTTGACGCTGCGACTTCTCGCAAACAACATGGAGAACCTGACGCTCGCCACGCTTGGTATGGACGCTGACGACCTAGAGCGATTTTCATCCGCCATCAACCGACCGTACGGCATGGTATTGCTAACGGGTCCCACTGGTAGTGGGAAAAGCACCACTCTCTACGCCGCACTGCAGGAACTGATTTCGAATAAAGCACTGCACGTTGTTACTGTGGAAGATCCCGTCGAGTACGAGATGGAAGGCATCGCGCAGGTGGCCGTCGATTCGGCGGACAAGGTCAGTTTTCGCAAGGCATTGCGTTCGATCCTGCGAAACGATCCCGATGTGATCATGATCGGTGAGATTCGAGACGCTGAAACGGCTGACATCGCAATCAAAGCCGCTCTCACGGGGCACCTCGTTTTCAGCACGCTTCACACGAATAGTGCTGCTGGTGCTGTCACGCGCCTGATTGACATGGGTGTTCAACCGTTTCTCGTCGCCGCGACACTTAGATTGGCGGTCGCTCAACGCCTTGTGCGGCGGCTTTGTCCGCATTGCAAATCCAAGACTGCCATCTCAGCCTCTGAATCCGCCGCTCTCGGCAAGCCAGAAGCAAGCGGCACAACTGCATGGAATTCCGCTGGATGCATCTATTGTGCTGGTCGCGGTAAAGTCGGACGAACTGGATTGTTCGAGATGCTGCCAGTTGGAGAATCCATGGCACAGCTGATTTCCAATGGCGCGGATGAAGTCCTCATGCATGAGCTTGCCAAGAGAGAGGGCTGTCGTAACTTGGCCGAAGATGCACTCCACAAGATCGAGCAAGGCGTTGTGATGGCCCCCGATGCGTTGGGATCCGTGGCCGTGTGGTAATTTTGTTCTTACCAAACAAATTGAATTAGATGCCCAATTTTGCTTTCACAGCCCGCGATGACGCGGGACAAACTCGAACCGGCGCAATCGAAGCTGCCACAGCTGCGACAGTCGCATCGCAGCTGCGTACGCGAGGTTGGGTCGTGATCAAGCTGGAAGAACAACAGGCTGGTGCAAATACCGGCAGTCGGAGTCGAAGTTGGCTCAGAGATCGCCTTGGCCCGCGTAGTGTTCAAGTCGAATTGTCACTTCGCCAAATGGCAGTGATGCTCCGCGGTGGAATCAGCCTGCTTTCAGCTATGGAAACGCTTTCTACTCAGTCGGATAAACGCTCGATTCGTCGTGCCTATAGCTCCATGATTGAGGTCGTGCAGACTGGCCAGCGATTCTCCGATGCTATTGATGCTGAGCCAGGGTTTCCCAAGTTCCTTGTTCAGCTAGTGCGTGTTGGTGAGCAAACTGGTATTCAGGAAACCGTGCTTGTCCGCGCTGCAGACATGATGCGAATGCGGCGAGAAACAATACGAGACATCGCCACCGCTTTGCTGTATCCGATACTCGTTCTGCTCGCAGCAGTCGGTGCGACGGGATTCATCGTCACCAGCCTGCTTCCGAAACTAACCGATCTTCTGGAATCACTTGGAAGGCCACTGCCCCCCATTACAAAGTCTCTCATCGTCGTTTCCAACTTCGTTTCCACTTACGGCACGTATATCTTGTTAGCGATGTTTCTGGCTCTCGCCGCATTCATTCTGACGTTCATGTCCTTGAGAGGCCGCATCTGGATCGAACGAATCGCCTTTAGAATCCCGGTTGTTGGCAAGCTTTTCCGCATCAGCGGGACACTCACTTTTTCGCAGACACTCGGAGTACTGATTTCTAGCGGCGTCTCTGTGCTGGAATCGCTAATCACTGTGCAAGAGATGCATGCGAGCAAGTATCTTGCTTCGATAGTGCAGAAGTCTCGCGACTCTATCATCCGCGGTCAAAGTCTGGCGGACACTCTCAGAGTACGCAAGGCTTACATGCCATTGCTCGGGACAATGTCCGCGGTCGGTGAGGAAAGTGGAAATCTCGACGACGTTCTTGAGCAGGTATCAGAGTTCTATCGCTCGCAACTCAACGCAACGATTAAGACACTGAGTGCTCTCGTGACTCCAGCCATTATCGTGGTCGTAGGATCGATCGTGGGCTATGTCTACATCGCCTTCTTTGTCGGCATGTTCTCGGTCGCTGGATGATCTTCGAATCAAAATCACATGTCAGACATGCCGCAGAATTGGAAGTTGCGTTGGATCCTGCAAGTTGCCTTGCTTCTTATTTTGGGAGAAGTCGCTTATTTGAACAGTTTGGATGCATCCTTCGTCTTTGATGACATCGGCAACATTATTAATAATCCAGAGATTCGCCAACTCTGGCCGGCAGATTGGTTTCATGGGAATCGTTGGTTTGGTTTCTTCACGCTGGCGCTGAATTATCACTGGGGCGGATTCGATCCCTGGGGCTATCACTTGTTCAATATGGGGGTTCATTTAGCCGCAGCACTCACATTATTTGGCCTGGTATCAAGAACTCTGCGCCTGACGTACTTTCAAAATCGATTCCAAGAGTCCGCAGATTGGCTAGGTTTTTCCATCGCAGCAATCTGGCTCGTGCACCCATTGAACACACAAGCGGTGACCTATGTCATCCAGCGACTCGAGTCCCTGATGGGACTATGCTTTTTGTTTTGCCTGTATTGTGTGCTTCGTTTTGCCACTTGCTCGCGAGGCAAAGTCGCGTGGAGTTGCCTCGCTGTGGTAGCTTTCTGCATTGGTATGGGAAGCAAGGAAGTCATGGCGATGGCCGTTTTGGTCGTCCCCGCCTATTGGTGGATTTTTCTCAGGGCCCCGCGCGTTGCGGAGAAGAACAAGAAAGAATATTCAGAACGTATTGCAGGAATCAGTAAACTTCTTGCCAGGAGATGGTGGCTAGCCATCGGGTTCGCTCTGCCATTTTATTGGTTCATACCACCGATATACAGGAACTTCACTTCGACATCAGGCTCAGCGAAAACCGGATTCGGTTACAAGGGCATCGCGCCTTTGGATTATGCGCTAAGTCAGTTTGGCGTGATCACACACTATTTGCGGCTGTCGTTCTGGCCAAGCGATTTGTGCATCGACTACGACTGGCAACCGGCAGCATCGGCTGGGGAGATCGTGCCGCCGATGTTGCTGATCATGACTTTAGTGATCGCGGCTTTCGTTGCACTACGCTACCGACCGGCAATTGGATTCGTCGGCGTCGCTTTCTTCACTATCCTGGCACCAACGTCCAGCATCATGCCGATCAAAGATTTGGCGTTTGAGCACCGGATGTATTTGCCTCTGACCTGCTTGGTGACGTTGTGCGTATTCGCGGTTTACTGGACGGCCGGGCGTTTAGCGTCGCTGGTTGGAAGGCCGCGGGTACGTCAAGCAACGTACATCCTATTCGTTGGAGTGTCTGTTATTGGATTGGCTAGCCGCACCATTTTGCGCAACGAAGACTACATCAACCCCATCGGGTTATGGGCATCGGCTGTCCGCTGCGTGCCGCACAATGCACGTAACCATGCCAATCTCGCGACCGTGTTGTGGCGGAACAAGGAGTATGCGAAGGCGACTCCAGTATTCGAGAAAGCAATCGAACTGGGACTGGATAACTGCGTTGTACGGCACGGGCTAGCGGAGGCCCTTCTTCGTTCGGGCAAGACTGAGCAAGGACGAAAACAACTGGATATCGTTCTGGCTTTCGATCCAGGATTTGCCCCAGCCCGTCTCAGCTATGGCCGCCTCTTGATGGATGCCGGGAATTCTGAAGCTGCCATTGAGGAATTCGAATCTGCAATCGAGAGCGAGCCTTCCAACTCTTTTTCGCACTTTCAGCTGGGAGAATGCCTGTTGAAAGTGGGCGATGATGAAGGAGCGGTTGCGGCGTACCGGGAAGCAATACGATTGCATCCACAGTCCCTAGATGCACGTGTCAGGTTGAGTTGGATTCTAGCAACTAGCCCTGATCCTACGGTTCGCAATGGCGAAAAAGCCTTGGAACATATTGATGCTTTGAAGGCGGGGCTACCCGAGCCAATTCCGCCGTATGTTCTAGACACTGAGGCCGCGGCTTTGGCTACCGCCGGACGGTACGCTGATGCAACATTGGTAGCAAAGAAGGCGATCGATCAGGCAATGCGCTTGCAGCAAGACGACCTTGCGAATGACATAGAGTATCGGAAAGCACTGTATGCTCAAAAAACGATCTATGTTCGCGAAGCACTTCAGCCGCCAACTGAAATTGAGTCGCCAGAGTCAGGATCTGGATCAAGGCCTTGATTCCTCGACTTCCAGTCGAGGGTTACTCTTCTACCTCAATCACTTCCAATTCAAGAAACTTCCCAATTTGCCTGTTGGCGCCGCCAAGCGAAATGAGGCTGTCTTCAGTTAGTGGAACCAGGCGATGGAAAAAGCGACTTTCCTCCGTGGTACCAAGATCTTTCCAGGACTCGCCGTCATCAGCTGGCTGCA
This sequence comes from Aureliella sp., assembly GCA_963691875.1. Taxonomy (GTDB): domain Bacteria; phylum Planctomycetota; class Planctomycetia; order Pirellulales; family Pirellulaceae; genus Aureliella. Next base: position 3,750,857 of record OY829846.1, on the reverse strand, counting down.
AGAGCTTGCCTTCGTAAGTGCTGGCGATCAACTTTCCTCCAACGCTCCAACCTGCCGCGCCGAAGCCAGCCATATGTCCATCACCAGCCAATTGTCGTCCTTTAGACCAAGAATCGGACTTGGGATCGTAGACCTGAACTTCTTTTGTCGGGTCGCCCTTCTGTCCATGCCACCGAGCACTTAAATCTTTCCCGCGTGAGCCACAACGGCGAGCAGTTTACCGATGCCAAAGGTGTTGAAGAGTCTGACTTGGAATACGGTGGTGCTGGCTACGGCGGCAAGTCACGTCCAGATCTCTCCAACACGGCCTACTTGATCGACGCGCTGAAGGCGATGGATTCCGACGAACATGAAGAAGCAATTCAGGCAGCACTGACGTTTGTCTCGCGATGCCAGAACTTGGAGTCAGCTCACAATACCACCAAAGATGCGGCCAAGGTGAACGATGGTGGTTTCTACTACAACATCACCGAGAGCAGTTCCGCTGCCGGCCAGACGGATGAGGGCGGCCTACGAAGTTACGGGTCCATGACTTACGCTGGATTCAAGAGCATGTTGCATGCAGGTCTGAAAGAGGATGATCCGCGAGTCGCTGCTGCACTCACGTGGATTCGCGACCATTACACCGTCACCGAGAATCCCGGCTTGGGCGACGCGGGGCTTTACTATTACTATCACCTGTTCGCCAAGTCACTTAGCACTGCTGGAATCGACACGCTTAAGGACGAAAATGGCGTGGAGCACAATTGGCGGGAAGAGCTCGTCGAACACCTGGCTAAGCTCCAAGGCAAAGATGGCTCGTGGACCAACTCCAACGAACGCTGGATGGAAAGCGATCCCAACCTCGCCACCACCTTCAGCCTGCTCGCGTTGAGCTACTGCAAGCAGTAGTACTCTCTCTTAGTGGGCGAGGTTACGGGCCCCGTCGGCATATGCTACCGATCGCTAGGCGAAGTCTGGGCTTTTTCAGAGCAAAAGAAAACCATCAGAGGGATTCTGGCGAATCCCAATACCTGTTAATTTGCTCACATATCAGTGTGCGCTTCGGACGCATCGCTACCGACTTGCAAATCCTATCCATCTATTTGCTCTTTCTATCTAAAGCGTCAGCCTCCAGATCTACGAGTTGCTGAAACGCTTGCTGCGTCATTCTTGCGATGTGCATTCGGCAGGTTTCATACCAAGGCCTTTTCCTCGAAGGGGACATCTCAGAGAACCGCGCCACCGAAAATGGTTGGTTTTCTGATCTTTTTAGTATTCGTTTTTTTCGCGATTTCTGGGCGACAAACAGGATTTGTTTCGGAACTTTTGTGGTAGGGTAGTGTGAGTGACTCCACACTTCTCTCTTCTCTTCTTTTCTCGTCAGCGCTGAGGTGTGCTATGTCCCAGTCACGTAATCGTCGTATCAGGCGTCTCCAATCTGCAAAGAGAACGAGACGGACTTCTCAGAAACGCCAACTCCGAACTGAGCAGTTGGAGAATCGCCAATTGCTTGCCGGAAACCTCTTCCATAATGATTTCATGCCCGAGGATGTCACCGAAGACGGTTTTGTCTCACCCGCAGATGCGTTTGTCTTGATCGACAATCTCAATCGTCGTAGCCGAGGTGAATCGGAGGACAATCGCGGTCCAGGTCGAAGGACAGACGTCAATAACGATGGCCACGAGACTGCTTTGGATGCACTGCTCGTGATGAATCGACTGAATAGAGCAGCCAATGGAGACGACCTAGCCAACGAGAATCCAGACGCTGACCGTGCGGGCCGCCCTGGTGACGACCGTCCCATGAATGATCGTCCCGACGACGGCGAAATGCGGCAGCATACACACGCGGTTATTGAATGGAATGACTTGTTCGGTGAGCTACTCGTTGCCAATGAGATCGATCAGAATCCAGGTTATGCTTCTCGAGCGATGGCCATTCTGAATCTGGCGATCTACGACGCCGTCACGCTGGCCTCGGGCAACTCGGAAGATACTTTCTATAAATACGGCCCAGAGGTGAATCTTGATGCGAAAGTGCGGCCAGAAATAGCGGCTTCTCAGGCTGCCTATTCGGTGCTGAGTTCTCTGTACTCAGACCAGCAGGAAATGATTGATTCTTTCCGTCAGGGATTCTTCGATCGTTTCCAGCGCTCACCCGTAACGGCGGATAGCATCGAACTAGGCAATGAAATCGGAAGCCAGATTCTAGCAGCCCGAGCCGACGATGGTTCGGAGGAAATCGGCGACTACACCTACTACGATGACGCAGGATACTTCCAGCCCGATCCGCTGAACCCAGATGTTCCAGTCTGGGGACCAGCTTGGGGTAAGGTCGATCCATTCTCGATTTCAGCAGCAGCCGAATACGTGCCAGACAGTCCACCGGATATCACGACGGCTGAGTACGCCGAATCGTATAACGAAGTCAAAGAGTTAGGCTCCGTTGATAGCGCCACTCGAACAGCTGACGAGTTGGAAGCAGGAATTTTCTGGGCCTATGACCGAATTGGGCTAGGAACACCGATGGCTTTGTTCGGTGATGTATTGGAAACGATCGCCCAGCAAGAAGAAAACAGCTTCCACGAAAACGCGGTGCTATTCGCGCAGGCCTCTGTTGCGATGGCAGACGCTGGCATCGTTGCTTGGCAGTCCAAGTTCGGCGAGCAGCTCTGGCGGCCCGTCACGGCGATCCACCAAGGTGACGAGGATGGCAATCCTTTGACGGAAGGCGATGCCGAATGGACTGCGATTGGAGCACCGGACGGAGGCGATGACATTGTTGGGTTTACTCCACAGTTCCCGACCTATATTTCAGGTCACGCTACCTTTGGCGGAGCACTCTTCGGCGCAGTTCGTGACTTCTATGGGACGGATGACATCGCCTTTGACTTGACGTCGCGTGAATTGGAGATCATTGCCAATAATCCAGAGCTTGAGTCCGCCTACGGTCTCGACTTGGAAGACACAACTCGTTCCTTCGCTTCGTTGACTGAAGCCATGGCTGAGAACGGGCGCAGCCGCGTGTTCCTTGGGATTCACTTCGATTTCGATGACCTCGTCGGCCAAGAGGTTGGCCAAGCTGTTGCATCGTCGGTCGCTTCTGAGTTTGTCGTTTCCAGGCCAAACAACGGAGAAAACTCGAATGGCCCCGGGTCAGGCGGTCAAGGACCGGGCGATGATCGTCCTCGTGATCCGCGGGCTAATCAGTTGGCAGGCTTCGATCTATCCGCGTTCGCATCGAGACCAGGCGTGGATGATGGCGGCGGCAGGCTCCGCTATGATCAGCTAGCTGTTGATCAGATTATGCAGGAAGATGTCGACCGCAGGATGGATGGCAGGCTTTCGCCGAACGATTCGGCCTTGGACATGCTCGCTCGTGACCATGCTCGCCGTGAGGAGCGTGGCCTCCGTGACGATGGGCCGAGGACAGATTCACCAGAAGGCGATGACGATCCCGGAAGCAACCAGTTGCCCGAAGACCTGACTGAGTACTGGGAGGCAATTACTCCGTTTTTTACAGAGGTGTAGAACCCGTTGTGTGCAATACTACTGACCTGCTTAGTAGAGCAGAGAAGTTGGGTTGCACACGACGGTTTTTCTGTCTTATGTTGCCGCCGAGAGCTCGCTATGCAGCCTACTGCTCCAGCTTAATCACTTCTAGATTTAAGAACTTGCCGATCTCCATGTTAGCTCCACCGAGCGAGATCAAACTTGAGTTAGTTAGCGGAACCAGACGATGGAAGAAGCGGCTCTCTTCGGTTGTACCAAGGTCTTCCCAGGTCTTGCCGTCATCCGCGAGTTGCAAGAGCTTGCCTTCGTAAGTGTTGGCGATCAACTTTCCTCCAACGCTCCAACCCGCCGCGCCGAAGCCAGCCATACGTCCATCACCAGCCAATTGTGGTCCTTTAGACCAAGAATCGGACTTGGGATCGTAGACCTGAACTTCTTTTGTCGGGCCGCCCTTCTTGTCCATGCCACCGAGCACGTAGATCTTTCCCGCGTGAGCCACAACGGCGAGGGCTCGGCGCTGAAAAGGCGGCTTAGCGATCTCTTGCCAACCAGCTTCGATGTCATTCAAGTTGAGCTTCAAAGCTGTCGTATGCCATACGGTGTCTTTCTCTCCAGCCATCGTCCAACCACCAACTGCATAGATGGTGCCCTCTAGAATCGCCGCATCGTGACTGGATCGACCTTCTGGCAAGGCCGGTAGATCGCGCCACTTCTTTTGGGCTAACGAATAGGCAGTAACCGATGTTTGCGAGTGCAAATCGTGCTCGTCGCCGCTCTTGTTAAGTGCAGAAAAACCGCCGAGGATAATCAGTTTGTTGCCGTGAGGCACCATCGCGAGCCCCTGAAGCCGTTTGCCTTCGGCGATCTTCTCCCATTTGGCTTCGGGATCAGTGAGGTCGAGCGCCTGCAGCTGATTGGACTGCTCTTCTGTCGAGTAAGAGTGAGCCGCTCCAGTGTGACCACCGTAAGTGAAGATGTGATCACTAACGCGAGCCGCGCCAAAGCTCGTGATCTCGAATGGAAGCGGAGCGTAGCTTCGAGCCTCTTGGGCTTGTGCGATCGGCATCACGGTACCAAGCACGATACTGATAAAAGCTAGGTTGCAGACAAGGCGCGACATTGCATTCTTCCCACGAATAGTTGCGATTCGCAGCTGCTAATAGGAGGCTGCGTTGCGAGGTTTAGCAAGATGCTGAGGATAAAGCCCATCAGCAGATCGCGACAATTATCTTTGCCGCCGCGATTCATTGCTACGGCTATTGGCTAAACTTTTCGTGATGTAATCGGATCGTGCCGAATTTTCGCAGCAAAGATGCTTTCAGCGACAATCTAAAGGCTCAATTCGTGTAGCCGAGAGTAGCAAAGACGGACTCGTTCATCGCTATCGAAACAGTTGTAGATATGAATGAGACGCCATAGGCAGCATGAGCAATCGAGCTCTTGGATCTGCTTGGCCGAGAGATCTCGCACAAGATAGAAAGCATCATCGGCTTCGTTCATGGTCACTAACAAACTAGCGGCAGTGACCCGATAACTCGCAAAGTCTGGCGATAGAGAGATAGCTCGCATTGCTGCGGACAAGGATTCTTCCGCTGGACGATTGAGTTTCGACAAAGTCGCACTCAGTTCGTGCCACAACAACGCACTGTCGACACATGCCAGCGACTCTGTCAACATTTGATGCGAAGCTTGGTACTCCGATAGCTTAAGCAGATCGTAGTTGATTCGTCTGACAAAGTATGGATCTTGCTGTGCTCGCGCCAGCGAAACCAGTAACTCGACGCCTAGGCGATGCCTATCCTGGCTTATGTAATCCAGAGCCAGGCAACGGGATGCAAGTGGCTGCAAAGGAACCAACAGCGACGCTTGCTCGAGCGATGAAACCGCTGCAGAAACAAATCCCAAATGCGATTCGAGCAACCCTCGCAACTCCCAGGCGGGTCCTGAGTCAGGGCGCTCTTGGGTGATGCCAACCATGACTTGCAGAGCTACATCCCAGCGGTTGGTGCATATCAGTACGGCAACGTTGCTCAATAGCTCTATTCGTTCCGACTCAACGGTACTCTCTTTTTGCATTGCGGTTCTTCCTAAGGCGATCTGCAGAGTGTGTGTCCGAAAACAAACTTCCCTCGCACAATCAACATGGCCCGAGTTGCGGGCTCTTCAAAACCCCGAAGTCGCAAACGAGGCGAACAAAACAGCTTGTCCTCGCTGACGCTTCGGGCTGTGGTTGCTCATAAATCTAGACATCGGCTCAACTCGACCAGTTGGGTTCTTTGTCGCGTCTTGCCTAACGACTCAGCACCAGCTTCCCATTTCGAGTTTTCCTCAGCTCGTACAAAATGCCGTCTTGTTCAAGCAGAATCGCGGGTTGTTCTTTACAAAGGTCATCGAATTGGAAAACGAACATCCCTCGCTTATCAATGCGAATGGGATGAACCGCCTTTTCGGAAATGTCCTGTTTCCTTTCTGGATCAGGCTCAGACATTTTGCGTCCTCAATAAGACTTCTAGCTCAACTTCACCATCGATAGCTTGGATGTGATGAGGCTCATACTTTGGAAGCTTAACGACTGCGCCCTCGCACAAGTGCATTTGCCTGTCTTCAAGGATCAGGAAACACTCGCCGGAGACTACCTGCAGCTCCGCTTCGCACCAAGCTCTGAGCTCGTTGCTGCACTCTTCGGCAGCGAGTCGCAGTTGTTTGACGACCACTTCTTCCACTTTGGTACTCTTCTCTTCTAAAACTGAACCCAACATCCCGTTCCTAACATCAACTAACAAATAACAACCAAGCGGTGAGCATTGCGATCGTCCCGATCGCTGCGACTATCAAACCTATGAATCTGCGGCGTTTCAGGTATAGCAACAAGCCAAACCCAGATACCGACATCACCATCATCACGATGGCTGACACATCGATCAGGATCGCCCACCCTGGACCGCTATCGCGACCCTTGTGAAGATCATTTAGCACGGCAATGAAGCTCGACTCTGACTTGGTGAGCATGTACTCACCCGTATCTCTCGTGACAAACACATCCGCCGAGTAGCCCGGCCCCTTGTAGACGACCATGAGCTCGAATTCATCATCGGTAAACTCGGCGACATAGCCCTTTAAACGATGCTCAGCTCGAAGCCACTCGGCGATCCCCAGCTCGTCGAGCGGCTCGACGCTCAGCGCCTTCTTCAAATGTCCAGGCAGCTCACCGGACTCATCTCGTATGACCTGATCGCTGCCACCCAGCCAAGTGGGATGGTTCAGCGTTATCCCCGTGAACGCAAAAAACATCAACGAGGCGAAGCTGAGCATGGACACATAAATATGTACCCAGCGGAAGGCGGCGGCACTCTTTTGGTAGAGCCAACGCTTATTGCCCAGCCGACGACTTGCGCCGCCAGACCCCTGATTGGAACGCGTCGGCGAGGTTGCAACCGAAGAGCTCATTGAATTTTCTGGGTAATCGGCGGCACATATGAAAAGGAGACATCTCCCATCTCTACATTGCCTTCCAGCTCGGTCTTCTCGATCGCTTTCTCACCGATCTCAATCTTTTTGCGGATGATTTGATATGTACCGTGTTCTCGAGCTACTTCTAGACAAAGTGTGTATGTCGCCGGCTCCAATACTTTGCCAGCATTATCTTTTCCATCGAAGACAGCCTGATAGGTTCCTGGGCCACGCGTTGCACCAGATATCGTTTCGATCAAATTGGTCTTTTCCACGGTCTTGCGGAGGCGATCATTGCGATACCAGCGAGTCAGATCACGGTGCCAGCGTGGACCTGGCTGATCGGTTTGCATCCAAAGAATAGAAGTTTTCACGGGAAAGCCGTCTTTGTCTTCCAGCCAGACCGCGACATAGGGACGTCGATATCTCCGGCCCTTGGGACGGTTGATCTTAAAGTCGACGATCAAGCCTTCCTTCGCCTCTTTCTCTCGAGTGATATACTTGGGAGCACCCGCCGTTGGCCAGCCTTTGCTGAACCTCGTCTCGCCGCTGGCGAGTACCAAAAAGCACTCGGTTTTGTCCAGCTCCTCAGCAAGTTTTAGACTGTTTGCGACAGGCATGACGGAAAACGCGGTCGCCAGTGCATCGCTAGCACTGGCTGAAGGAGCGATGACCGTCGCGCTAACGACGTGGTCCACGGGCATTCCGCTGCGTGGATCGAGGATGTGAGAGAAACGGCGCCCTGCGACTGTAATGATCCTGCGGTAGTTGCCACTGGTGGATACAGCAACTTCCTCACTACATATGCCTTGCAGGGGCGCCGCTCCTTCCATGGGTCGGAAGGGATTTTCGATAGAGACCGATGCTTTCGCATCGCCTACTACTTTTAGATCACCACCGATGTTCACACAACATCCTGTGACGGTTTTCATTTCAATCAAACGCTGTGCAACCTGATCGATCACATAGCCTTTTGCGAGTCCATCGGTCGATAGATTCGACTCGGTATTCCAGCGGAGACCGGCTTCGGTGAGTTCATAAGGTGCGGTCGCTAGCCCCGATGTCACGGCCGCCCGCTCCGTTGCTGTCGGGACTCGGTTTTCTTCCGCGGTAGATCTCCATAGCTTGGACAACGCACCGGCTCGGAAGTCAAAAGCTCCGGCTGTTTGCTGTCTTAGTTGTTCGCCCTGTTCTAGAACTTCTCTTAGCTCCTGAGAAACCGATAGGACTTTGGTCGAACCCTGCTCGCAAAGCCGCTTGCTCCACTCCGAGTCTGCGTCGTATCCGCTCAGAATCTTGGTAAGTCGATCGATCTCTGCCAAAGCGACTTTTTCAGCTGCGATTGCATCCTCTTGTCTCTCGCAGTGAAGCGTGATCTCACAAGAGGTCCCAAGGACATTCTCGTGGTGGAATTGAAACTCGTCTGCCGCACAGGGAAGGGCGACCAGCAGAAGGGCGAAGCGAAGGACTTTTTGAATCATGAAACCGGACCTATTCAATGTTGTTCTACTTGGAGGCTGATTGAAGACTCTTTACGACAACGAGCGAGCGCTGCGTCTCCTCCGAAGCGGCTTTCTTGGACTGCTCGGCAAGCTTTTCGATCTCTTGCAACAGATCGCTGATACTCTTCGCTGAGTCCTTGGGAGTCGTCTTGGCCGCAGGCTTCGCGTCAGCAGACTCTGCGGTGTCGCTCGCGTCAGCGGATTTAGTCTCTCTCTTCTCTGTCTCCGCTTCCTCGGCTTCTGGCTCCTTTAGGGCAGTCAGAATCTCGGTCGCAGATAGCTTTTCGTCGTTGTTCTCATCTCCCTTCGCGACCAGATCAGCAAGGCGTGATCCGAGCTCTTCGCGATCCAGCATGCCGTCCTTGTTACCGTCTTTCCGCAACAGCATCTTCGCGGTTTCTTTGGAGTCGTCACGACGTCCGAGTGATCGCCCAAAGCTCATGCCTTCTGATTCAGGTGTAGCCTGAGGCTCTGGGTCTACTATCACAAAGTCAGCCACTCCCTCGGCATCTTCGTTGACGCCAAAGAAAAGCAGACGGTCATTGAAGTTGAGCATGCTCATTCCGGAACGGATGCCAGTCACACCTTCGATGGCGCTCCATTGCTTCGACTCGGAATCGTAAACTTCCAGCGTCTCCGCAGGCATGAAGTGCCCATCGGCTCTCGTGAATCCGCCATGCAAGTAAAGCTTGCCAGCGCAATTGGTTAAGCTCGGGAACACTCGTGGGACGCTCGGCCCAGGGATGGTGCTCCAAGTGCGCTCGGTAAGGTCAAACACATCGACGCTTTCCGCGATTTTCATTCCACTGGCTAGACCGCCGACTAAGTAATAGTGATTGTCGAGCAAGGCTCCGCCAAAAGATCTTCTTGGCGTTGGTATTTCGATTTTGTGAAGCGGAGCGATAGCAGACTCGTCGCCCCACCAATGTAAAATAGAGACAGCGAGTCCCTGGTCGCGACCGCTGGAACCCGCGAACATCCAAATTGCTTCTTCATGAACTGTTGCGTTAAACATAGCCCGTGGATTGGGCAACTCTTGCTCCGACTGGGTCCACTCTTCCGATTCCAGGTCAAACGAGTAGACGCTATTTAAATAGTCGAGATTGTTTTTCTTTGGGCCACCACCGTACCCGAGTCCACCGGCAACAAGGACTGAGCTGTGCTCGCTGGTCTGCGAGTGAATGACTGCAGCACTGCCTTGCAAAGCTCGCGGCATGTTGGGCAGTGCTTTGGCGGTCTTATTTCCAAGGTCGAACACGAATGCTTCGTCGACAAATGCCTTCTCAGAGAAATCGTGTGCTTGCCAGCTTGCATTGCCTCCCATTGCATACAGCTTGCCACCTCGAAGTGCGAGTGCCTGGCTATGTTTTGCCTTGCCACCGAACTCAACGGACCAGTTTGCCTGATTGACACCAGCAGCTATCTCAGGATTCACCGACAGTGATTCAACAACACCAGTTCGTCCGATAGATCCTGTGCCGCCAAGAGCAATTAGGCGATCTTCGCCCACTGGCAGCAATCGCAAGAACATACGAGGGAATAAGAGGCGTTGAACGACCTCCCAATCCTGTTCGCCCAGCCGATAAACGACTCCGGAATTCCCAGTAATGTAAAGCTGCCCACCAACCGCAAAAGAAGATGTGGCGAAACCTTGCATCGGACTGTCAGCCGGAAGCTCAGGGCCCTCGTGCCAAGATTCTGTGGAAGGATCGTAAACTGAAACCTTCTTCGAAATCCCACGTTCCTGCATGCCACCGATCACAAACAACTTGCCTTCATGGGCCGCAACTGAAAGAGCACGTGTTTTGTATCCAGGACCCGGCAAGCTCTTCCAACCAGCCTCGGGATTATCAAGGTCGAAGCACAGGATATCCTCATGCCAAGGTGCACTTCGCGATGAGGAGCCCTGCAGATTCCAGCCCCCAGCCACATAGACACAGCGATCCAGAACAGCTGCGTCCAGTGAAGAGCGAGGGGCTGGAAGGTCGGCCAGTGCCGTCCATTCATTTTTCTTAACGTCATAACGAGCGAAGTGAGTCGTCGAGTTGAAGTTCGTCTCAGAATCGCCTTCACCATTGAGAAAGCTCAAGCCGGCAATACGGTAGAGATACTCATCGTCGCTGACGAGCGCTACGCTTTGAGCAGGCTCGTGCATCGCCAGTTCTTCCCATTCTGCAGCTGGATCGTCGAATCGAATCCGACGGAAGTGGTCGACGAGCAAGTCTTTTCCGAAACCGTGAGCTTCGCCGCTGTGGCCGCTAAACACGTACAAGTATTCACCTTGTACGGCTGCACCAAAGCTGGTTAACGACTCCGGAAGCGGTCGATGAAGCCGAGCGTTGGTGGAATTGGTTGCTTCTCCTTTGGCCGCGCCTTCCTTATCGCTCGCAAGCGACACGGGCGTGAGGGCGGAGACCAACATCCAGCCGAACAAATACAAAGGCGCTAAGGGAGTGAATCTAGTTTTCATATCTGTGCCTATTAGATGTTCGGTCAGTCCCGAAAGAAGAAGCAACCACTATTGAACTGAAGACTATTTGTCTTCTGGATCGTTGAAGGTCAAGGTGAAGTAGTACATGGTGGACTCGAAATTCTCTCCGTTGAGTTCGCCCGCGTCTCCCTTGACTGTGTGGCCAAACATGATGCCGTTTAAGCCGTCTTCGACTTCTTTGTCTGTGAAGGAAATCTTGCCACTGGCGTCCGTCTTACCTGTGCCCTCTTCGTGGCCTGCGCTGCAGTACAGATGCACTTCGATGCCTTCCATGGGCTTGCCGAGTTCGTAGACATAAACGTCCACACCTTCGTCAGTGTCAACAACTTGGGCGCTCAGCTTCGCTTTGGCCTGTGGCTTGCCCTTCTTCTTACGCAGGCCAGTGAGGTGGCGGGCAAAGTAATTGAGGCGGTTGCCGTTGTAGATGCCGTAGGTAACATTCGTGGACAAAGAACGGACATCACCAACTTTCTCTTCTGAAACGAGGCCGATGAATTCATCCGACTCAAGTGTCGTCGTCTTTACCTTGGTGCTTTTCGCTTTCGCCCATGCGTTGATTTTTGCTTTTGCAATTGTCGGTGGCAGTTTGTAGCTCCGCTCGGCAATGCTCTCACCGAAGAACAAAGCAGCCTTACCGTCTTCATTTACAATCAGCCAAGGAAAATGGGCCTCGGCACGCGGGATGAGAAGGCCCAGGACTAGTGCTAGGAAAACGAATTTATTGAGGTGGTGTGACACGGATTGGATCTCCCGGAAGGTTGTTTGGGATTGGTGGAGAGTTTGGCGGCGCCACGACGCATTCTCATGACGCGTGAAACGCCGCCAAACTGGAATGACTTTTAAGGTTTCTCAGAAAGAATCGAATATAACTTATCGCCGCGCCGGAGAATCAAGTGTGGTGCCTTGGCAGCTGCAGCGTAGAGAACCGAACCTCCGAAGGAACGCTCGCCGTCTGCAGCAGGCTTGGGAGTCCAAAGCGGATTGGATGCGATCTCTTCTCCGCTGGACAGATCGATGACGCTTGTCATGCCCGAGCGGCCAAACAGATAAAGCTTGCCAGCAGCGACTAGCGGTGTGGCCCAGATGCTGCCAGCCTTGGTGCGCTTCATTGAACGCCGTTTTCCACTGTTTGCATCCAGCTCGTAGAGAATGCCTTCGCGATTGACGATGAAGGCAGAATCCTTGAAGACAATCGAGCTGCCGAAACTAGCTGTCGCTCGTTTTGCTTGCCAAATGAAGTCAGCGGACCATTTGCCGTTTGTTTGCGTTAGCTGAATTACGCCGTTGGACGCAGCCCCTGAACCTGGCTCACCACCACGTCCATCGGAAGCTCCAACCAGAAACTTACCTTCGCCCAACGGTATCGGAGTGCAGGAAGTGTTGTTGGAAACTTTGTCAAACTCCCAAAGTCGATTGCCCGTTACCGGATCAAACCCGACGATCTTGCCACTAGCGCTGCAGACCAAGTGTTGGTTGTCATTGTCGACAGGGATAAGCCGTAGAGAACTCCAACTTGTGGCTCCGACGCCAGTGATCTTCCACTTGGTTTCACCACTATTCTTATCAAGGCACATCAGGAAAGGGTCTTCGCTGCGTTCGACCCATACGAACACTGTCTCGTCGCTGAGTTCCGGTGAAGAAGCTAGGCCATGTCTGGCTGAGACAGCACCGAACTCTGCGATCAAGTCGCGCTTCCACAGTTGCTCGCCATCCAAGGAGACTGCTGCCAGCAAACCACCTTCAAAAAAAGCGTAGACAGCTTGAGCATCTGCCACGGGTGTGGGAGCCGCCCGGCTGACGTAACTGGTGTTTTCCTGTGGTGTTGGGTTCGCAAACTGCTTCGCCCATATCGGTTTCCCCGACTCGAGATCGTAGGCCAGCAAATGATACTTCTCTTTATTGCCACCTTCCGTGGTGGTCACGATTACCGTGGAGCCAATGACGATTGGCGATGATTGTCCGTAGCCAGGCAAATCCACTTGCCAGGCAATGTTCTTGCTCTCCGACCATTGAATGGGCAAATCAGAATCCAGGAAGCACTTGCCTCCATTCTGAAACTTCACCCAGTCGCTGGATTGGGCAACGGATGCTTGCGACAGAGTTAATCCGATGATCGCAAATAAACACAACTGTTTTACTTGAGCTATTTTCCAACTTGCTGCTGGCATTTCTGTTCTCCCTTGCATGCAATTACGCTCGATCGTGGCAACACCTTGTTCGTGCGGATGGACCACTCGGCGCAAAAGCTCGTCTGCAAATACACTCGGCGTACTCGCAAAAGCAGATGGCTTAAAATCTCTATCAGTACCTAGCTCGGGCCTAGGCCGGGCAATCCGGACACGAATCGCCATGATAACAAGGTAGACGGCAAAGCTGCCTGCGAAGACGGCGAGATGCAGGCTGAGCGTCCAAAGTACGGATGTCATCATTTCACTCCTAGTTGAGCCCTATCTTGATTCACTCTTCGCCCGGTTGAGGAAGTGCACTCTCTGCCGACAGGCGGCAACGCGCCCTTCGTCACCACGAAACTCAAATAGCCGCTCAATACGCTCGAGGCAGCACTCGCAGGTGATGTCAAAGATCTGACACTCGGTCAGACTACTCGCGATCCAGTACGCCTTGTCGAATCGATGCATTCGAATCAGCAGTGAGGCGAGACCGACGCGAAAGTGCGCATTGCGAGGTTCCAGCTCCACCGCTCGCCACGCTAGCGATTCGACCAAAGCTGGCTGTGCGCCGCAGCGCGACGCATAGAAGCACATGTCATAAGCGGCTTGCCCACTCCCCGGGTCAAGCTGACTCGCCTGCCGGCAAAGCTCCATAGCTAGATGCGGTTCATCGATGCCTTCAAAACCTGAAGCAACAAGTAGCATGAGGTCGGTAGAGGCCATGACCTGCTCGCTTTCCGCTTGCACTAAGTACAGATCCCGAGCAAGCTCTCGCTTACCGATCGAGCCATAGCACTCAGCCAAACATAAGCTGGAAAAAGGATGTAGTGGAACCAAAACTGAGGCTTGCTCGAAAGCGTTAATCGCTGACTTAGGCTTAGCCATGTCACGAAAAATGAGCCCCATCAGCTCCCAGTTTCGCCCCACATCTTCGTCGGCCGCAACTGCTCGAGTGATTTCCTTGAGCGCTGGCCAAAGTTGCCCGGCAGAGTAGTTCTCCCAACCGGGCAATCCGCACAACCTCGGTGCAAACTGCTCCAGAGTTTCGGCTTGCCGAGGAACTCGCAATCCTTGCTCAACTTCTTGACTCATGCCTTTGCCCTAACTTTTATGACCACAAAAACAACTTCAGCGTCGACGCTTTGTCGATAGCTCGAAGACATACTGATTCGGCTCGCTAGCAGAGACAGTCTCCGCCAGCTTGCTCTCGCGGTTGTACCAAGGCGGCACCTTCACCACCTTGACTCGCCTAATGCCCTCATCCTGCATCTTGTCGATTGTGTCCTCATCATCCATGGCGAGACCGCCCGTATCCGAGGACTCGATCTCGATTCGATGCGCCCCGACCGCCGGTCCGTGCTCAGCACCAACACTGAACTTACCTGCCTCAATGGAAACCGAAACCTTATGCCCTGGCGTCCCATCCTTCGGCACGAAACGAACCATCCCGGCAGCCAGCGGCTTGCCGTCTAGCGTTACCGTGCCTTCAACCGCAGCTCGCGGAGGGCCTTCGGGACCTCCACAGCCTGCCAGAAGAAATGACGCGAGGAAAATCAAGCCGCAACGAACAGCAACACTCACCTTACTGCCCCCAGTCACCAAGCACTTCGCCGTCATTGCGGGCAGCCAACTTATCGAGCGTTTGCGCGTTGATGTTCTCCGAGACGAAGTGAACGGAGCCGTCGCCAAAGACAAACTGAACGCCGCCTACGTGATCACTTCGGAAGGAACGCACCCAGCCCCGGTCAAAGACGCCATCATTCCAAACATCGTTCGGATTGAAAGCGTATTCAGTTGTACAAGCAGTCGAACCCGGATACGGATTACACCAGTAGGTGAACGAGAAGCGAGATTCGCCTCGACAACTGCCAAACGAAAACAAGTAATCAGGCAGGTTGTAGGCGGTTTCACCAACCAACAAAGTGTTTGAACTCCCGTCAGTCACAGAAGCAAACTTGGTTTTGCGATCGCGAACGTCCGAGTAGACGATCATGCCGTCCAAACTGGGCTGGGGCAGTCCAAAGTACGACCAGTATTGGTTGTAGTCCTCGGTTCCAATGTTTACCGCATAAGATCCAGGCGCACGGCCCGCATCGCTATCGCACTCAGGAACCGGACGACGCTCGACCGCAGATGGACACCAATAAAATGGAAGCCGCTGCGAAACGACTTGGCGGTTGTAAGGATCACGATTCGATTTCGTGAAGTCATAGAGGCGGAACGCGTTGGTCTGCTCCATGTGTGGAAGAATCGCGACAAACGCACTCCCACCTCCTAACGTGCTATTTGCATTCACCCACGGGAACTGACGATAGGTGTCGTGGTAGTTATGAATCGCCAAGCCAATCTGCTTGAGGTTGTTTTGACAGCTCATGCGGCGAGCAGCTTCACGAGCTGACTGCACTGCCGGCAAAAGAAGACCGACCAGAATGCCAATAATGGCAATGACGACTAAGAGTTCAACGAGTGTGAATGCGCACCTTCGACGCAGAAATTGCTGACTGGATCGCATTGGCGAGCCTCCAAGAAAATGAGTGGTTCGCAACGACAAATTTGTCGTCACGACTTCGCATTGCCTGGCTGGCTAACGATTCGTGGGAGAGAATTCCACGAAATTTGGCTCGCTGGGGTGGTGCATTTGAGATTTGATGTCAATAAGCATATCGGTTTTTGACACCCATGCAAACCCTTTTCCAAAAAAAGTATGAGTATTGCCAACCAACAAAAGTCGGCTGGTGATAAGTGCGAGCAGCTAAGGCAAGGCAGCGTCTTCTGCCGGCGTTGGTTGGTCGTTGAACATCGTATCCGAAGCTTCGTTCACAAATGAGTTATGCGTTCTGCGTTCGAGGTCGGGGCGGTTGGAATCCCATAGTCAGAAAGTCTTCGATGTCTGCTGTCGTCGGCATCTTAACCAGCGCGATCGAGTCGTAACCCACGAAAGCTTTGCGCGCCCCCGATGCATCGGGAGCACTTCTTTCCAGCAGCAACAACCCTGCTGAGACTAAGAAATTGTCAAACGAAACCACCTCGCCCTGCTTTGTCAGCACCATGCCCCGTCGTTCAATCTCATCGGGCCAGTGAGAAAAGAGAGCTCGCCAGTATTCGGCAGATTCTAATGACGCCATAATTTAAGTCCGTTCTCGCGTTTGCCATCGGTGAGGCATCTTGCTTGTCATGAGCATCGCAGGTTCAACACTTTTGCGAGATTGCTCGTTTAAGGTGTTCTACCGGTGTCTGCCCCGAATGGCAATGCATGGCTCAAGCGACGATCGACGGAGCGATCGGCAACTCTCGCTAGAAGTTATTTAGGCTACGTATCCAGATCTCCCAACTGCTGTTGCAGGGGATGTAGAACGCGACTGCGTGTTTGGCATCTTGCGGCGGGGCTGGCTTTGAACTCCTGAACTACCACTGATGTAAATACTTGAGCTGTCACAGCACGACGAGACATTTCCCAAGTATGACTCTCACGCAGCTCGCTACGGCAGAGGAAAAAACGACGGATACATCTTGGTGCAGAAATACGCTGGAGCGTGAGCAAAGAGGAGGTGACGCTTCTGAATGACATCCAAAAGAAGAACAATCGTTCCCATGCTGCCTTGCAACTGGGGAAAATCGTCTTCTGGTGTCCCACTTTGTTGGCTGAAAGCAAATCGCTAACAGCCAACTGCTTATCACAAAGAGCTCCTTACTCAGGCAGTTTGCGACCGCTGGTCCAAGCGACCCCGGCTTCGTCAAGCGTTTGCATCAACTTGCTCATCTCTTGATCGAGCACCTTGCGCAATTCAGGCCTAAGCTTCTTGAACTCGTTGGATGCAATCGCGAACTGCTCACGATGCGTGTTGGTTGGACCGTAAGTCTGTCCCATCGTGCCAAACAGAGCAGTCTGCAAGCGGCTCATGATGGACACCTGACCAAGCTGACTTCGTTCATCCTTGATGGAATCGCCGTTCAGTTGACGGTCGATGGCGAGCATTCGTTTCTCGATGGCACGAGCTTGATCGTAGATGGCTGGATCAGCAGTACGAGATCGCTTGAGCACGGACTTGATTTCGTCCAGTTGCTCCATCGCTTCGGATAACTTGCGACCGGCTCCGATGGCCTTGCGTTGCAATTCGCCCATCTCCATCTGGAACGCAAGAGTCGCTTCGCGATCTTGGGGCTCCAGAGTGGAGTTCATGGCCAAGACAACCTCGAAGGACTTGGCTTCTGACAGTTGCTTGGTCTCATCATTAGCACGCTGAGCCACTTCGACGGTGTACTTGCCCGGAACAGCATAAGGTCCACGTCCCATGTCAGTGCCGTAACGCAGCCCCCAGGATACGCGGTGCAAACCCTTGCTCGCAGGTCCGGTCACGCGATTGACAACTTCGCCCAAGCTGTTGCGGATGGTTAGGATAATTTGAGGTGCTTCCTCGTAATTCTCTTCGTGCATCGCTTCCCAATCCGGAGCAGGATTGTCCTCGCCAGCTGCGGCGAGCTTCGATTCACGCTCCGCTCGCTTCGCTTTTGCTGTCTGCAGGGTCTCAGGCATGTAGTACGTGAACACAGCGCCAAACGGAGGATTGTCGGCAATGAAAGTGTTGTCGCCTTGGAAACCAGTTCCGCCACCGACTTCGCCATTGCGGACATAGAGCTTGGCGGGCCGCGTGTCGAAGAGCTGGAACTTCTTGGCAGCAATCAACTCAGGATCCAAGCTGCGTAGCGGTGTGTAGTCATCTAAGACGTAGAAGCCGCGACCAAAGGTTGCGCCAACCAAGTCGTTCTCGACTCGCTGGATCTCTAAATCACGGAATGGAATCACGGGTGCACCAGGGAGCTTACTCCAGTGCTGACCGGCATCTACGGTGAAGTAAGCACCGTACTCGGTGCCAAGGAACAGCAAGTCAGGATTAACGTGATCCTGGATGATTCGCCAGCAAATGTGATTCGCTGGTAAGTCACCCACGATCGACTCCCAAGTCTCGCCGCGGTCACGACTTCGCAGAACGTAAGGAGCATAGTCACCGGTCTTGTGATTGTCGACGCAAGCGTAAACCGTATCCGCATCGTGACGATCAGCCTTGATGTCGTTCACGAAGAAGTACTCCGGCACGCCGAAAACCTTATCAATCCTCCGCCAGTTCTTCCCGCCATCTTCGGTGACTTGGATCAGGCCATCATCGGTGCCGACATAGATCAAGTTTTCCACTACTGGCGATTCGTCAATCGAAGTGAGATTACTATACTGACTCATCGCGAACAAATCGTACATCGCATCGACACTCCACACACGATCCATGTGCTTAAGTGCAAAACGATTGACATTGCGAGAAAGATCAGGACTGATCGTGGTCCAAGTGTCGCCGCGGTCGTCGCTGCGATGGAGTTTCTTCGAGCCGAAGTACAGTCGAGTATTGGAGTGTGGGCTGATCTCGATCGGCGAGTCCCAGTTGTGTCGTAGGTCCTCTTCACCAGCACCGGGTTGAGGCTTGATGTCGACAGTTTCGCCCGTGCGACGATCAAAGCGACGGATGAAACCTTGCTGTGATTCGCCGTAGATGATGTCCGGGTTCTTCGGATCGATCGCACAGTCATGACCGTCGCCACCGATGGTGACGCGCCAATGGCGATTCATGATGCCGCTATCGGCAGTGCGAGCTGGACCGTACTGCGAGTAGTTATCCTGCGTACCGCCAGCAATGTGATAAAATGGTTCCTCGTAGGAAACGGCGACTTTGTAGAACTGAGTCAGCGGCAGGTTGGAAACGTACTGGTAGGTTTTCGCAAAATCGTAAGAGCGATAAACGCCTCCATCACAGCCTACCAAAACAAAGTCGGGATCAGTCGGGTGAAAGGCAACGGCGTGGTTGTCGACGTGCTTGTGACCACTTTCGACTGCTTCCCAAGTCGCACCACCGTCCATCGAACGTCCGAGATTGACATTGGCGTGATAGAGAACATCGAAGCGATGCGGATCACAGTAGATTTCTTGGTAATAGTGAGGACCGGTTCCGCCACCGACATAGTCGCTCATTTTCTTCCAGCTGGCCCCAAAGTCTTCGGAACGAAAGATTCCACCGGTGCGTCCCGCCAGCTCGATCGTCACGTAGACGACGTTTGACTTTTGTGGCGAAACAGCGATCGACATCTTGCCTTTGTCCGCACCGGGCAAACCCGACTTAAGCTCGGTCCAAGTCTCGCCAGAGTCAGTCGACTTAAAGACGCCGCTTTCAGGACCGCCGTTGACGATTCCCCAGACAGTACGATGCCTTTGGTGTGTCACGGCATACAGCACCATTGGGTCTTCGGGATCCATGGCGATGTCGGTTACGCCTGTCCACTTGCCCTTGCTGAGGACGAGCTTCCAGTTCTCGCCACCATCGGTAGTTTTGTACAATCCTCGTTCGCCTCCTGCCGACCATAGCGGACCTTGGGAAGCGACGTAGACAGTGTCCGGATCGTAGGGATCAACGATGATCTTGCTCAAGTGTTCTGACTTCTTAAGCCCCATGTTCTTGAAAGACTTGCCGCCGTTGTGACTAACATAGATGCCGTCGCCAAAGCCGATGTGTCGCCCTCCGACGTTCTCACCTGTCCCAACCCACAACGTGTTGTGGTTGGATGGGTCGATGGCCAAGCAGCCAATTGAGTAGGAACCATAGTTTTCAAAGATAGGCTTCCAGGTTGTTCCAGCGTTATCCGTCTTCCAAACATTGCCAGAACCAGCTGCCACGTACCAAGTGTTTGGCTTTACGGGATCAACGGCTAAGTCGCCGATGCGTCCCGACATCAAAGCGGGGCCAACGGAACGCAGTTTGAGTGCTGAGACATCGGAAGTTTTCAGCTTGGGTAACTCCGATTCTGGCTTTTCGGCTTCCTGTGCGAGAACTGGAGATAAGAGCAAGGCGAGTGTTAAAACTGCGAGAGCAGCACGGAAGCGAGACTTCATGAGGTTCCTCAATGGTCGATTCTCGGTGAAACGGGCTGAATTACCAAAAAAGTGTAGGCCACAAATCGAGGTTCATTCTGATTAGCTCAGTAGGGATTACAAGCTTTGTTCCCGAAGTCGTCAGTCGTTGGGGGCCTCTAAGAAGGTCAAATGCACCTTATTCTTCCAGGGGAGAGTCACCACGGGCACCGACGCTTAGTTGGTCGGCGAGCGGAGAGGGGCCGATTCAACGCTTCCGGCCGCGGGTACCGACGCCTAGAATTGAATTTGCTTAGTTCGCCCGCAAACGGAAGGGAAAG
This sequence comes from Aureliella sp., assembly GCA_963691875.1. Classification (GTDB taxonomy): domain Bacteria; phylum Planctomycetota; class Planctomycetia; order Pirellulales; family Pirellulaceae; genus Aureliella. The sequence goes on along the minus strand of OY829846.1, from coordinate 3,730,521 downwards.
TTAACGCAATTTCAAACTTACGGCGCGCGCCGTAACACGGCTGCCGGTTTTGGAGACGGCAATTAGGTCGACTACTTCAGGGCTGTGCGCGGGGCTTCAAACGCCTGGATGACATCATCGCCTTTTTGCCGCTGTCTGCCGAATTCAGGCGGGCCATTACCGAGAAAGAGCTGCGCGATCTATGCCGACGCAGAGGATTGTTCCGATGCAGTCGCAAGCTTAGCTGGAGCGACGAATGGGTGGAGCACTTGGCAACAGTCGGTTTCCAAAGTGACCTTGACGCGGGTCTACTGCAGCAAGCTATCGAATCGCAGTTCTTCGCGCCGCTTTCCACTTCGATGGTCGGCCACAGTCCGACAGATGGTATCAAATTGTGCCTAGTCTGGGATGCCGGCGGAGAGCAGTTGATGATTGCCAAGGAGTCGCCCGCCTGCATTGCGAGGCCGTAATGCAAGCGAGGTAGTGGATGAGGCTAGGAATCCCGGAGCATGCCTCCGAGTTGTTTTGTCTCATCAGGCTACCGCGCTGATTGATTTCGCTCTCGCAAGTTCTCGCTGGTCGTGATTATTATTCCGTGAGCGACGTGGCGTTATAATGCGGAACCTCTACCTCAGACCCTAGATCTAACGACTTTTGGAACAAGTATGAAATTCGCTATCTGCAATGAGCTCTTTCAGGACTGGCCCTGGGAAAAGTCCTTGGAACTATCCAGCAAACTCGGCTACACAGGTTGGGAGATTGCTCCTTTCACGCTTGGCGGTGATCCAACTGGTGTCTCGGCGAGGAAGCGACAGGAGCTAGCCGAGACGATTCGCAAGGCAGATACCGAAGTCGTGGGTTTGCACTGGCTACTTGCCAAGACCGAAGGCTTTCATCTGACTACGGACGACGCCAGTGTCCGAGAGCGAACGGCAGCTTACCTGGGTGATCTTGTTCGCCTATGCCGAGATCTGACCGGAAGTGTCATGGTACTGGGATCTCCGCATCAGCGAAATTTTCCCGAATCGATGACACACGAACAAGCCGATGACAATGCTCTGACTGTACTGGAAAAAGTCGTGCCAGTCCTCGAAAAGCACGACGTCACCTTGGCTCTTGAACCGCTCGGGCCCGGAGAAGGTAACTACTGGAACGAAGCATCGCAAACGGTGGCGGTTATTGAACGGCTCGCTTCGCCCAACGTAAAGTTGCATTTAGATGTAAAGGCGATGAGTACGGAGCCACAGCCCATAGCGAATGTGATTCGGGCCAACGCCGAGCATATGGTCCATTTCCACGCCAACGATCCGAATCTGCTCGGACCAGGAATGGGGGATGTGCCATTCGAGCCCATTTTTCAAGCACTGAAGGATGTGGAGTACCCGGGCTGGGTCAGCGTTGAAGTTTTTGACTATGCACCGGGCATCGAGGAAATCTGCCAGCAAAGTATGAAGAACATGCAGTCCGCTTTGACAGAAATCTCTTAGCAAGCGACTGATTCGAACACACATTTGCTACTACTCTACTGTGGCTCTTTTCAGATCGGAACAGGTACAGCGGTTGCGCTAGGCAAGGGGTCGATTCGCACTAGAATTGGAGCTTCGATAAATTCTGCGGTAGGAACTGCTACCGTGGCCTTGTGGCAAGCCGACTGTGAATCGCAAAGTTCTTTCTTTCGTCCGTGAAATGGAAATGCCCGCTGCTGGGAAGTGGCTGGTGCTTTCTGCGCTGATCGGTATCGCGGCTGGCCTGGGAGCGATTGCTTTTCAGACCGTTGTACAGCTCTGCCAGTATCTGGGGCTTGGACTCGTTGCCGGTTTTCCCGCTCACGAAGCCGTAGCAGACTACTCACCCTTTCCGGAAGTGCATGCAGAACTAAGTCCTTTGCGTTTGGTGCTACTGCTCACAGTCGGAGGACTTATCGCAGGTTGGCTGGCTTGGCAGTTCGCTCCAGAGGCATCAGGCCACGGTACCGACGCAGCGATTGATGCCTTTCACAACAAGCGGGGCGAGATCTCCCTACGAACTCCGATCGTCAAAACCATTGCCTCGGCCATCACACTCGGGACGGGAGGTTCGGCTGGACGCGAAGGACCCATTGCTCAGATTGGTGCTGGTGTTGGGTCAGTGCTGGCAAGTGCGATGAAGCTCTCGGCACGCGACCGACGAATCCTACTAGCTGCGGGAATGGGCGCAGGTGTAGGCGCCATCTTTCGGGCTCCTTTGGCGGGTGCTCTTTTCGCTGGTGAGATTTTGTACCGCGACGCCGAGTTCGAGGCCGACGTAATCATGCCTGCAGCAGTTGCATCGACCGTGGCCTATTCGGTGTTCTGTTTTTCGCTTCCGCCGGAATACCGCTTCATGCCACTTTTCGGCAACGAGCTGGACTTCGCGTTTCACACACCGCTCGAGTTGATTCCTTATGCGATTCTTGCAATCACGTTGGTGTTGTCCGGAGTGCTCTACATCAAGACTTTTTCTTGGACGCACGCGATCTTCGATGCAATCAAGGTCCCCGTCTTCGTTAAAGCGGCGGTTGGTGGCTTGCTGGCAGGAATCGTTGGTCTCGGCGTCTACTACCTGATGGGCAAGGACGAATCATCGCTGGCGACACTGGGCGGTGGCTACGGAATGCTTCAGTCAGCCTTTTCGAACGTAGGCGACATTGCAATTTCAACTTTGCTAATCGTGGCACTACTGAAGATCTTCACGACGTCACTAACTATTGCATCGGGAGGCTCTGGCGGTGTCTTTGGTCCGTCGATGGTCATCGGCGGTTGCATGGGTGGTGCGGTCGGCAAATGGTTGGGTACCCTGTGGCCTCAGATTGTTACCCAACCTGCGACCTTCGCCGTCGTCGGGATGGCGGGTTTCTTTGCTGGTTGCGCTCGAGCTCCTTTCTCGACGATCTTGATGGTCACCGAGATGACGGGCAGCTACAGCCTGCTTCTCCCAGCCATGTGGGTTTCGACGCTGTGCTTTCTGTTGATGCGCAAGTGGACGCTCTACGAGAAACAAGTCCCGACCCGCTTGGATTCACCCGCACACCGCGGTGATTTTATCATCGATGTCCTCGAAGGCATGTCCGTCGGTGACGTGTACCAGCATGATGACGATGATTTGCAGCTAGTCCATGAGGGGCGTAGCCTTAACGAGATCGTGCATCTGTTCGACAAGACTTCGCAGAGATATTTCCCGGTTGTCGATGAGAATAAGAACATGGTCGGCATCTTTTCGACCGAGGACGTGCGGTCTTATCTCTACGATGACACGATCTGGGAGATCGCGAATGCCGGCGACGTGATGACAACCAAAGTTGTTACCGTTACCCCCAGCGATGACTTGAATACGACTTTGTCCAAGTTCACTTCGCTGAACGTTGATGAACTTCCTGTTGTCGAGGAAGGGAACGCCCAGCGAGTACTCGGAGTCATCCGGCACAAAGATACGATTGACGCTTACAATCGCAAACGTATAGAACACCAAGAAGCAGCGGATAAGGCGAGCTAGCCAGAAGTTTATCAATTCGAGATGAGGGATTCCGGCGAATCCCACTCTTCGGAGCAAGGCAAGTGGGGCTACGAACCCTACTCTGTGGGACGTGACGCCAACTCGTTTCGTTCCCAGCGATTCCAGTGCGAATGGCGCTGCGTGAATGTCCGTGCAGCAGCGTCGAGAATCGGCTCGCCGCGACGATCGACTTTGGGCAAGCTGGAATCAGGCTGAGCCAGTAGCATGAAGGCATCGTCTTCGTAACGAACTTGCCATTGTCGCTGCCATTCTTTGACGAGTTGCTTTGACGCTAGCCGCCGGTCTGTGTCGCCCAGCGAATTGTCATCGTCAGCGGCGCCAAACTGCTCGAAGAGCTTCGCCTGCTTGTGAATCAGAATCGCATCGGTAGCGGGATAGTTCGCAGGAATCTTTTCCCAGCCTTCATTGCCATCGTAGAACAACTGATGCTCGTCCATCATGTGGTCTTGGTATGCCACTTCGTAGCGGCCATCAAAGCTAACGCGAACTTCGGGGTACATTTCCCAAGAAACGTACGCCCCGACGTGGAAGGGTGTCATCAAGTTACCTTCGAAGTGACTCTCGCGCAAGTATTTGATCGCATCACTTGGATAGCTGGCCGAAGAGTAAAGTGGCTGAGGCGGTAGGGTCGGACGCCAGAAATGATGATAGCAAGCAAAAACCATCGAGGTCGCCACTAGGCCTTGGCTGACTCGTGTAAACAGGCGAGGCTGTGAATCGATCCAGGCAACCAAGTTCTTACCCATTGCAGTACGACTTAACCAGGCCGGCAGATAAGCCAGCCAGACCACCCCAAAGATCGAGCCATGGCGAATGTGTTTCAAAGCCATGTAGGCGGATAGGAACAAGAAGGCGGCTCCTCGAACGCGACGCCAAGGATTGTGACGGATCGCGTAAAAGACCAAAGCCAAACTGATCGCAAACAGAGCAATCGTGTTGACCGGATCATGGGTGTGCCACAGCGGCAACCACTCTTGAATCAACGGACGTTCCATCGAAATCGCGCGGATCAGATAAGGTATATATTGCCATCCGTATGGATTGATCAAACAACAAATTGCCGCTATCGGTGCAGCAGCTACCAAGTGCCAAATAGCTAGAAAAGTTTTTTTCAGCGATCGTGAGTCACACCACGCGAATCCAAACCTCTCGATGCTATGAAAGGCGATCATCCCTAGGCCGACGACGAAGCCTGCATGGATATTGAGCCATGCAACGAGCATCAACAACCAGGCAAAGACCCAGCTTCGTTTGCCACGCCAGTCGAGTTCCTGCATCCATAGTTGTGCTGCTATGGCGACCATCGTGAATAGCTGGGCGCGAACGGTAGCAAAGCCGACCCAGAAAACCGGAAAGCAGAAGAAGGCGACCAAAGCGAAAATGTAGGGGTGTGCTCCTCGAAGCCGTGCGACGCGATAAAGCATCAACCAGAGTGCGGCCATCAACGTTAGTTTCAATGCAATCAGCCCTGTAAGCCCAAAGCCGGAGCCAATCGTGGCGAAGTAGGCAATCGCACCGGTACCCCACTCATGGTGAACGGACGGATTGACCGTGTCGGTGTAGGCGAAGACTTCCTGCTCGGGAAAATCACCTCGCACCAAGGCTTCTCGAAAGAGCGACATCTCGTGAAACAAGTCGTGCGTGATCTCATGCACGCGGGAGACGTAAGCCAGAAATCCGGCTCCGAGAGCAGTCAACATCCAGGCCGCCAAACGAGGATTGGTGAGTCGGCCCAAGCGAAAATTTGATCGGAGAAACTGATTCCAGCTTTGATTGGCTTGAGTAGACATAGGATCTCGGTTTCGGGAAAACACAGCTAAAAGAGCTGACAAAAGCTAGCATCTGCTGAAATCACGCACTCCTCCTGGTCGCATAGCGATGTTGCGAAAAAACAACAATCATTGCGTCGATGCGGGTTTTATCGATTGCGAGAATTGGCAGTGTCACCAGATTACTGCTGCTTCCAACTGCTAGCGTTGGATTGACCTTTCGAGCGATTAGTTTCTTTTCCTAGACTCACCAAGCTCAGTAGCGAAGCCCCAGACGGTGGAAATCGCCAGATCGTTGGGATGCGAAGACTTTGCCTCCCTTTAAATGTTGGTTCATCTACGACTCCGTATCCGAGATTTAGCAATCAGGAGGATTGCTGTTGGATGGGCGAACACTGAGTTAGACCCGAATCGACATTCAAGGAGTCATCGAGCATGGAAGCTCGTACCAGTCGCCTTGCGCACTTCCTGCGCTGTGGCCGTCTTGAGCCACGACCACTCCCCTTTCCAGCCAGCATCGTGTTGGTTATTTCGCTCGCCCTCAGTCCCAAACTGCAAGCTCAATATGCGCAAGTTCCCATGCACATGCCCGTCGTCCGGCCTCAGCCAGCGCAGTATGTTGCAAACGGCGAAAACTTTCTCGTCTTTGCAGCTTCACCTCAGCTAGCTCAAGAGGTTTTGAACGCCGCGGAACAATTCCGCCGCGAGCTGGCTATCCATTGGCTCGGCAAGGAATTGCCGCCTTGGTCTGAACGCTGCCCAGTGCATGTTACCGCGGCGCCACATCTCGGCGCAAGTGGTCGCACCGAATTTGGCCCGACGGCCATGGGTGTCGGAAATTGGAAGATGGCCGTCGACGGCTCTCGAGAACGTATCTTGGACAGCGTGCTCCCACACGAAATCTCGCATACGATCCTAGCTAGCCATTTCGCCAAGTACGCTCAGCGCGGAAAGTTCGTTCCCCGCTGGGCCGACGAAGGCGCTTGCACGACAGTCGAACATGAGTCCGAGAAGAAGAAGCATCGCCACTATCTGAGACAGTTCCTGGAAACCGGACGTGGACTCGCCTTCAACCGCATGTTCGCGCTCAAGGAGTATCCGCAAGATATCCTGCCGCTCTATGCACAAGGACACTCGGCCGTGCAGTTCCTGATCGACCAGAGTAGCCCGCAAGAGTTCGTGCGGTTTCTCGAGAGCGGAATGTCGAGTGGTAATTGGACTCAAGCTCTCAAGCGACATTACGACTACCGCAGTATCGGTCAGTTTCAGAAGCTCTGGAATGACTGGCTGATCGATGGCAGCCCAAGTGACCTGCTCGCTTACTCACCAAAACTGCAAAATGTGTCGCAGTCGATGACGCCTGCAGTTCTCGCATCCAATTCGTTTCGCGATCGCCAGCTAGACGGCAAAGTGAAGTTCGCGATTGGCAACACAGATCCGGCCCCTGTCTCTCTTGCTGTTAGCAAGAAAAACCAGCCGATTGTTGGGGCAGACGCCAACGGAGAGCTAAGTTGGTACAAGCGACGCCTTTTGAACAACGAGGGGACAACTTCTGCCGTCTCTGCCCCCCCACGAACTGAGATCCCGATGCTAGCCGGCGCCGAGCAGCCTACGGAATTCGCCTTAGCACCGACTGGAGGAAAACCGATCCGCACACCGGAAATGGTTCCGATCCCGAAGCAAAAGGATTCATCCACAAAAAGCACGGCTGCCGCAACAACATCGCCACCGTTATTCCGTGCTAGCGTACGCAGTACAGCCAGGAACCAGCCACCACAGAAGGTGCTTCCTCGTGTTCTTCAGTGGCAAGCATCTTCCAAAGACCGCCCCAAGGCCTACGTTTCCCCGCCGCCGTTCGGCACGCGTCCGATCTACCGATAACTCGCCCCAGACGGTGGACGCGAGAGCTTGCCTGAAAGTGAGTCTTACGTGCGCCCTCGTTTTTTTTACCCCGCCAGAATCGCCCTCCTTTTGTAGGCTCCTGAACTTCTGATCCACTGGCTTCCTCAATAGTTTCACACTCCGATCGGCGACTACTGTAGGGCTCGGATTTCAGAAGCTCGGTGAATCTGGTAGGTTGCTTCGCTGCCCGCAAACTTGTCGGTTTTCGAATTTTCCACAGGAAAAAGGAACTGGGATGAAGGCTTCGGATCTGTTCGTCAAGGCGTTGGAAGCCGAGGGTGTGGAGTACGTATTCGGTATCCCCGGTGAGGAGAACTTGGATTTCCTCGACTCTCTCTCACGCTCCTCCATCAAATTGGTGTTAACGCGCATCGAACAAGCTGCCGGTTTCATGGCGGCTACCTACGGGCGACTGACTGGAAAAGCGGGAGTGTGCCTTTCGACGCTTGGACCAGGAGCCACCAACTTTGTGACTTCAGCGTCCTATGCGCAACTCGGAGGTATGCCGATGTTAATGATTACTGGCCAGAAGCCGATCAAGCATAGCAAACAAGGTCAGTTTCAGATTGTCGATATCGTTTCGATGATGGATCCTTTGACTAAGTACACTCGTCAGATCGTGGGTGCTGCCAATATCCCCTCTCGCGTTCGCGAAGCGTTTCGACTGGCACAGGAAGAGAAACCTGGCGCTACTCATTTGGAATTGCCGGAAGACGTTGCTGCCGAAGATACAGATGAAGCTCTGATTCCCGCCAGTTTGACGCGTCGACCAACTTCTGAAGCGAAATCGATTCGAGCCGCGGTGGAGTTGATCCAGCAGGCAGACCATCCATTGCTGATCGTAGCTGCTGGGGCAAATCGCAAGATGACTTGTAATATGCTGCGGAGCTTCGTTGACAAGTACGAGATTCCTTTCATCAGCACGCAAATGGGTAAGGGAGTTCTCGACGAATCCCACCCACTTTTCCTCGGCTGTGCGGCTTTGTCATCAGGCGATTTCATGCACCGCGCCATCGAAGCGGCCGATGTCATCATCAATATTGGTCACGACGTCGTGGAGAAACCTCCCTTCTTCATGCATGCCGATGGCGTCAAGGTCGTACACGTCAACTTCTTTAGTGCCGCCGTCGATCCTGTGTACTTTCCGCAAGTAGAAGTCATTGGCGATATCGCAAATAGTATCTGGCAACTGAACGAAACGCTCGAGAAGCAGCCGCACTGGGACTTCACGCGTTTCCGCGAAATCCAGAAACACATGGACGCGCATCTACTGGATGGCAGCGACGATGATCGATTTCCAGTTTTGCCTCAGAGACTGGTCAAAGATGTAAGAAAAGCCGTAGAAGGCACAGGCATCCTCGCTCTCGACAATGGTGTCTACAAGATCTGGTTTGCGCGTAATTATCGCGCTCATGCGCCCAACACAGTGCTGCTTGATAATGCCTTGGCCACCATGGGTGCTGGTCTCCCGTCGGCGATCGCAGCCAAGATGGTTCATCCCGACCAGTCGGTGACTGCCATCTGCGGCGACGGCGGTTTCATGATGAACTCTCAAGAGCTTGAAACAGCTGTTCGGCTCGGAGTACACATTGTCGTGCTGATTCTGCGCGACGATGCTTACGGGATGATCAAATGGAAGCAAGCCAACATGAACTTCCCGAACTATGGCCTCGACTTTGGCAATCCAGACTTCGTCAAGTACGCGGACAGCTACGGGGCGAAGGGGCATCGCATTGAGTCAACCGCCGAATTGCTGCCTAAATTGACAGAGTGTCATGCCGAACCAGGCGTGCACCTGATCGACATACCCGTCGACTATTCCGACAACGACCGTATCTTAAACCAAGAGATCCAGCGATTGAGTGCGGCAATATAAGCAACTCAACAAACCCGAGTGGCACTGACCAACTAGAGACCGAGTAGCGAATCACGCCACTTCCGGCGAAGGAATTCTGGCAAGTCCCACTATAGCGAGGCAAACATGCAAGCAGAATGGCCTTACTTTCTCGCGAGTCGGGCCCAGCAACCGAACTTAGATCTTGAAGTCACTGACAAGTTTACGAGTGAAGTTGCTTTCAGAGTTGCATTGGCCGACGCTGCGGCGATCGATGCGGGTATCGCCGCCGCAGACGCTGCCGCACCCGCCATGGCAGCAATGCCGCCTTATGAGCGACAAGCCGTGCTCGATCATTGCGTTCAGCGCTTTCGAGAGCGATTCGACGAGCTCGCGATGTCTCTTTGCATCGAAGCGGGCAAGCCCATCAAGGACTCGCGGGGCGAGGTTTCTCGCCTGATCGACACTTTTCGCATCGCAGCTGAAGAATCGGTCCGCATGCATGGCGAGGTGCAAAACTTGGAGATCTCTGCTCGTGCCAAGGGTTATCGTGGGACCTGGAAACGCGTACCGATCGGTCCATGCTCCTTCATCAGTCCCTTCAACTTCCCGCTGAATCTGGCAGCGCACAAGGTCGCACCGGCAATTGCCGTCGGCTGTCCTTTTGTGTTGAAGCCGGCAAGTCGTACTCCGCTGGGTGCTTTGATCATCGGCGAGGTCTTGGCGGAAACAGGTCTACCCGACGGAGCGTTCTCGATCTTGCCCTGTTCGCGTGACGGTGCGGATTTGTTTACGACGGACGAAAGGCTGAAACTGCTAAGTTTTACGGGCTCCTCTAGAGTTGGCTGGGATCTGAAATCAAGAGCTGGAAAAAAGAAAGTGGTTTTGGAACTCGGCGGCAACGCCGCTTGTATCGTCGATCAGGATGCGGACTTAGAGGACGCTATTCAGCGGATCATTTTCGGGGCGTTTTATCAGTCAGGGCAAAGCTGTATCGGCGTGCAGCGGATCATGGTGCATCAAGGTATCTACGATGAATGCCGCCAGCGTTTGGTCGAGAAGGCAGCTGCTTTGGTGTCGGGCGATCCTCAAGAAGAATCAACCTTTATCGGGCCCATGATCTCGGAAAAGGAAGCGACTCGCCTTGAGCTGTGGATCCAATCCGCTATGGCGGCAGGCGGAACACTCCTTTGCGGCGGTAGGCGCGAGGGTGCGATGCTGGAAGCGACTTTGCTCGAGAATGTCCCTAAGGATCAGGATGTGTGCACTCAAGAAGCCTTTGGACCTGTGGCTGTCCTAAGCACTTTTTCCGACTTCGAATCAGCGCTCGACGAGGTCAATGACAGCATTTTTGGCTTACAAGCCGGCATCTTCACGCGCGACATCTATAAAGCCCATCTTGCCTGGGACAAGCTAAACGTCGGCGGTGTGGTCATCGGCGATGTGCCATCCTGGCGCGTCGACAACATGCCTTATGGTGGAGTCAAAGACAGCGGCCTCGGTCGCGAGGGTATCCGTTTCGCCATGGAAGATATGACCGAGATCCGAAACTTGATCCTGCGCGTTCCCTGAGCACATCTCAACACTGAAACCGCTCGTGCTATGCTTCGTGCCTCGGACAGTCCATTGCGGCTAGGATAAACGAGCACCACTTCGCTGAGTGCATTGGCAGAATCGTCTACCTAGTGTTTTGACGGCTTTAATAGCCTTCTGCCAGAAAGGGGGGCCTCAGACTAGAATCGTGTTGAGCGAGCAGATCTCGGCTACAAGAATAACAACGAAATAATATAGAAACTTCGAAGAAGACACGATGAGCATTTACTTCAGTCGGGGCGACGAACACTCGGAGCTTGGAGAGCAGGACTTTCGCGAAGCACTCCAAGCGGCCTTTGATGCAGCGGGATCGCCCGAGCGCGTCCTGGCTTTGCCACCTGACCATACGCGCAGCGACAGTAGAGCAGGCGAGCTGACCTGCCTGGCCCACGACATGTTAGGTGAGCGACTAACCGACGTAATGCCTGCTCTCGGCACTCACGCACCGATGACGGAAGACGAACTGCAGTACATGTTCGGCGACCTGCCGCGTGAACTGATTCGGATTCACGACTGGAAGAACGACGTACACACTTTGGGAGATGTGGACGCCGATTTTGTTCGTGAAGCTACAGAAGGCATCTACGATCAGCCTTGGACTTCACAAGTCAACAAGTTGTTAGTCGAAGGCGGACACGACCTGATCCTGTCGCTGGGCCAAGTTGTTCCGCACGAAGTCGTAGGAATGGCCAACTACAACAAGAACATTTTTGTCGGTACTGGTGGTGACAAAGGGATCAACGAGAGCCACTACTTGAGTGCGCTCTATGGTATGGAACGCACGATGGGACGCTGCGACACGCCACTCCGTCGGATTCTGAATGAAGCACAAGATCGGTTTTGCGGATCCATGCCGCTGATGTACGTTCTGACAGTCGTCGAGTCCTTGCCCGATGCTCGTAAAGTCGTCCGCGGAATTTACGTAGGCGATTCTCACGAAGTCTTCTTCGCAGCAGGCGAGCTCTCCGCCAAGGTAAATCGATTTGTCGTGGAGCGAACGCCGAAAACTGTAGTAGTGACGATGGACCCGAAAAAGTACAAGCGTACCTGGCTCGCGAACAAAGCGATCTACCGGACTCGCATGCTAATCGGCGACGGCGGACGACTTGTGATCATCGCCCCGGGTGTGAAGAGTTTTGGGGAAAGTGCGGTTGTCGACAGAGTGATCCGCAAATACGGCTACCGTAAGACTAGCGAAGTGCTAGAGCTGGTTGCGGAGAATGAGGACTTGCAAGACAACTTGGGTGCGGCAGCACATTTGATCCACGGAACCTCGGAGGGGCGATTCGAGATTTTGTATGCCCCCGGCGAATTGTTGCAGGACGAAATCGAGTCGGTCGGTTATCAGTACGGTGACTGGCAACAGTTGCAAGCACAGTATCGAGTTGAAGGCCTAGCGAATGGTTGGCACACCGATGAACTCGGCGAAGAGTTTTACTTTGTGAGCGATCCGGGGTTGGGCTTGTGGATACGAGCCGATCACCCCTATGCCTAAGTACGCAGACTACTCCCAAAAACACTGTAAAACCGTGGCGAAACTCCTAAGAACTTTCGTCGAGCTGAAAAGAGAAATTTTGAACCTACCAATCCAACCTGTTGAAGAAGACCGGCGGCTGATGCAAGGAGCTTGGTTGTTCCTTGTTTCGCTGGCAGTCTTTTTCGTCTCTTGCATGATTTTGTATGCGATCTATGTCATGCTACGAGTTGCTCCGCTGGTGGAAGAGGAGAATAGTGGCATACAGCCTTTTTACCTTCCGCGGAACTTCTTGCTAACTACTGTCAACCTGATCGCGATCAGCATCTTGTTGCATCTGTCTGTCGGTGCGATTCGTAGAGAAGCCCGCGTAGACTTTGGGCGATACGTGATAATCGCGGCGATTTTGGCTGGGGTCTTTTTCGCACTGCAGAGCATCGGGCTCATTAATATGGTCGAGCAGATGCAGAAGCCAGGTCCGGCGATGAAGAGCTTGTACGGACTTACATTCTTTCTGGTCGTGATTCATGCCTTGCACGTGGTTGGTGGGGTAGCTGGCATGGCGACGGTGATCATAGGTCTTCGGCGTAACAAGTACGACCATGAGCGACACTTTGCGGTTCGATTCTGCGCCCTCTACTGGCACTTTCTTGACTTCGTTTGGATCATCATGATGGCTGGTTTTGCACTTGCGGCCTACGTCTCCAAAGCATGAGATACGCCAGCTCTTTCTCGGCCGCGCGCCTCAAAGCTGAATTGGTGCGGCCGTTGTAGCGGTCAGAGAGCTAGACGCGATCTAGTTGGAAGCTAGGTTTTAGCGGCCCGAACACATGGCAGGGTTGCGAGCTCACTCTTTCGACTGCGTAGTTTTTTTTGCCTACCCGCGTTCCACCCGGCCGAGAAATACCAGCCAGTTTACGTTCTTTGGGTAAAATGGTCCTTTTCGTATACAGGCATATGAAGCTTGAGATAGAGGCGCGGCGCTTTCGATAAAGTAGATTAAGTAGAAAATCTCGCCGCACCTTCGAGTCATCCTGAAACCTCACTAGCCCACGAAAGTCAAGAAGATGTCTAGATTCACTATCGAAGAGTTTGTTCAGCAGACTGCCCAGGACTCTAGTGCCGACGACTATTTCACTTTGGAAAGTGACCGCATGCTGGAGGTCAATCTAGACGGATTGGTCTGGATGAAGGCAGGTGCGATGGTAGCCTATGTTGGCCAGATGAAGTTCACTCGCGAAGGCTTGCTGGACAAGGGCCTAGGAACCTTGTTGAAACGTAGTGTTACCGGCGAGGGTGCGAAGCTCACCAAGGCCGAAGGCAAGGGCCGTCTATACTTGGCCGATTCTGGTAAGACGATCAAAATCCTGAAGCTTCAAGGCGAATCGATCATCGTCAACGGAAGTGACTTACTAGCTCTTGAGCCGACGATCGACTGGGAAATCAAGATGATGAAAAAGCTTGCTGCACTAGTCGCCTCGGGATTTTTCAACGTGCGGCTTTCCGGTCACGGCATGATCGCGATCACCTCCCACTTTGAACCCATTACCTTACGGGTTACCCCGGGGCAACCGGTCCGGACCGACCCGAACGCGACGATCGCTTGGTCTGGCAACTTGCAGCCCGAATTTAAGACCGATGTTTCGCTCAAAAGCTTCTTTGGTCGTGGGAGCGGCGAGTCGATTCAAATGGAATTTGCCGGCGACGGATTTGTTGTCGTCCAGCCCTACGAAGAAGTCGTACACGTAGAGTAGAATGAAGTTTCGACACAAGCATGTGGCGATGGGTTACGTGAGCCGGGCTTTTAGCTTTCTAAACTCACTGCTTCCACATTTCCGATCTTCGGCAGCCCGGCTGCTTACGCGGTCACGGCGACGTCGATAAATATCGCGTGAGCCGCAGACACCGACTGGGCGTTAAACGAGTGACTTGTATTCCTAGTTAAAACCAAGACTGTTCCGCGAGAGTTTGAGTGAATTATTCTGATCAGCAACTTCAGGCTTACCTTGACGAATCTTTACCGCCTGAGGTCATGGCTTCCATTGAACGGGATCTGCGTGGCGAGGAAGGCTTGCGCGAGCGGTTAGTACAAGTTGCCGGAATGCGCGAAGCGGGCGTCCATGGTATCGGCGAGATCTGGCGTCGCAATCGTCTCAGTTGTCCTTCGCGTGAGCAGCTTGGTAGCTTCCTCCTGGGGGCGATTGATCCTGAGACCGAAGATTACATTCGCTTTCATCTCGAAACGATTGGCTGTCGCTTGTGCAAAGCAAACTTGGAAGACTTACAGGCTCAGCGAACTGAAAAGCAAGAGTCAACCCAGACACGCCGCCGTAAGTACTTCCAAACTAGTGTCGGGCATCTTAGCCAGCAAAGAGATTAGTTCTTGCTTCTGTCCCCCATTTTATCTGTAGGCTGCAGCGGAGCAGTTCTGTTGCGACAGAGCAAGCGATTCCATCGTTTAGCGCCCAGTCGACGGGGCCGGCGGGACAGAGCGCGGCGCCAAAAAAATGGGCTCTGCTCCCAGAAGCGGAACCTCGTCCACTACCAAAGCGAGCGTACTTCATGAAAGACCAGCCTCAGATCGATCTGACCAAGTTCGAAAAAACGCGGCATCAGCTAGCACGTCCATTGCTTGTCATTTCTGGTAGCAAAGGTTGTTTGACTTGTGGCTATCTCAGTCTGGACTCGTTTGAACGCAACGGTGACGCAGGCGCTGTCGTTCGTGGCGTCGACAGCTACCAAGCATGCTCGTCGCCAAGGTTCAAGCAGTGAGCTCACTTGCAGCCGAGCTCTACGCGAGAGTCGGTATGACTGGCGCCGAGGTACTGGAGTTGTTTGAATAGGCCGGTGTGAAGGCCTAATCCAACTGCTTAATTCCTGGAATTCACCCAGCAGAGCCTCTAGCGGCATTGCTTCATCCAATGTGTAAGCGAGCGCTCGATCCGACAGGCAAATTCCTGTTCGCAGCGGTCTATTTCTTCGGTCGGACGTACTCGAAGCCGAATGCCTTGCCTTTATCGACGGCTGGAACGCCTTCGGCCATCCAAACAGGCATTGGATCACCCTTGAGGTAGTGATCGAAGAATTGCTGCATGCGTTTGGCAAAGTCCATGCGATTGGCGTCGGACATCACCCAGTGTGGATCGTCGTTGTAGTTGAGCATCCAAGCTGGTTTTTCTAGTCGACGCAGTGCCACGAATAGCTCGATGCCTTGATACCAAGGTACTGCCGTGTCCTTGTCGTTGTGCAGGATCAGCAGCGGTGTTTCGACCTTGTCGGCAGCAAACAGTGGCGAGTTCATGATGTACTTGTCACGAGCTTCCCACAAAGTGCCGCCAATCCGACTCTGGGTCTTCTCGTACTGGAACATACGGCTCATGCCGGTTCCCCAGCGAATGCCACCATAGGCGCTGGTCATGTTGCTGACCGGTGCACCAGACTCGGCACAGGCAAAGCGATTGGTGACTGTCACGAGATAGGCTGTTTGGTATCCACCCCAGCTGTGGCCCTGCATGCCAATCCGCTCTTCGTCGATATAGCCTTGCTCAACAACGTGATCGACACCAGGCAGAATTGCGTTTGCGGCACTCGGGCCAGGCTCGCCGACCTTGTAAGGAATATCTGGTACGAAGACCACGTAACCGCGACTGACGTAGAAGCTGAAGTTGATGATCGAACGACCCGCAGCTGGAGAATAATATCGGTGCAAGTTGTCGGAGTTTCGCTCGTAGAAGTAAACCATCAGTGGGTACTTCTTATCTGGCGAGAAATTCTCAGGCTTGTAAAGAATGCCATCGAGCTCCTGCCCATCCTTTGCTTTCCACTGAACCAGCTCGGCGGAGCCCCAGTAGAAATCGTCCTGTTGTGGATTGGCCTTCGTCAAGCGCTTGGTCGTCTTGAAGGCCAATGTACTTGACCACAGGTCAGGATAGCGCTGGAATGTGGAGCGAGTAAAAATCACGCGATCTGAAAGCTTCGCTTTACGTAGACCTCCCACAGCCTCGTCAAGCTTGATCAGAGAAGTAATTGAGAAGCTGGTTTTCTCCTCTTCAGTCTTGCTTTCCCATTTCGCATAGCCCGTTGCTTTTGTCTTGTGGTCAAGCAGGGACAGGTAAGAAGTTTGTTTAAGGTCGATGTAGCGCTGTTCACGGTCGAGCCGAACAGCACGGTAAGCGACCTGCGTTTCGCGCCCTTGTTGATTCGTGATCGAGACGGCTTTCTCCTTGCCAGTCGGATCCACTTTCCACATATCCCAACGATCGTAAAGGATGGCCGCCTTATCGTCTTCGGTCCAACCAACCAGCCCGTATGAGCTCGGTAGCGAGGGTTGGTCATGCAATTCGTTGTGCAGTGGAAAAGGGATCGACGCGCCAAGATCGATTGGCTCCGCATCCGTTTCTTTCGAGGACATGCAGTACCAAGTCTTGGCTTCTCCGTCCCACCAGTAAATAAAGTTTCCATCTGTGGAAAGACTTGGGCGCCCGCGTTTCTTTTCGGCCACCATGCGGCGTTTGCCTGACTTCAGGTCGACGATGTACCAGTCTGAGAAACCTTGGATGTCCCAGGACAGCATTTTGTCGTACTTCCGCGAGGAAGTGAGCAGAACCAAGTTGGAGTCGCTGCGCAGATCGACGGAGCTATCTGGAATGTCTTTCGTTTCGATCTCAATGAACCGCGACTTGCTCTTACCCAACTCTACAATTCCGCGGTAGGTACGATTGCGTTCAGCTGAAGCTCGAAGCTTTTGTTGCGGCTGCAGGAAAGGATCTTGCCAGTGCCAGATGTCGAGCACGGCCTTGTCATCGTCTTCTTTCTTGTCGTCCTTCTTTTCAGGTGCAGGTTTCAGCTGGAGCGAAATGCGTTTTCCGTGCTCTAAAAACAACGGTGTCGACGAACTAGAGATTACCATGCCGGCTGGAAATCCCTTGGCCTCTGCAGTGAGTACCGCCTTGGCCGCCTTCGCCCCCTTTCTCCAGTGATAGACCGACCACTTTGGTTCTTCCGATGCATAGTCATCGACGTTGGACAAGAAGACGAGTTGCGTTCCGTCTTTGCTGAACACTGCGGAACCGTATTCGCCACGGCCGGAGAGAATCGACGCGGTCGTCATTTTTCCTAAATCCATGATAAAGACGCCTTCTTCTGATGCGTCCGTGTTCTTGGAGACAGAAGTGCGATAGGTTAGCATGGTTCCGGATTCATTGAAGCGATAACCATTAACGGCTGGAACACGTCTCTCGACTCCCGTCTTGAGACTTCGCAGGACCAGCATGCGTCCTACTGGTTTGGTCTTCTTGTTGGCAGGTGGCTTGGTCTCCGTTGGTTTCTTTCCAGTAGCCTTCTTCTTGCCTTTCTTAGGTGGAGCTGGCTTTTCCGATTTCGGAGCTGGCTTGGACTTGGGTTTGCGGTACTCGAGTTTCTTCGGTTGGCGATTGATTCCCTCAGCCGAAATCTGGAATGTCTCGTTCAGCGCCGCGCTACCGGACTGCACTTTTTTGCTCGCGTCCGAAGACAATTGAAAGGCTACCCAATCGCCGCTTTCGTCTGGGAGTGTGTAGCTATTGACTCCGTCAATTGTCTCGACGTCGCCAGTGGTCAGATCGAGAATCTCAAGGTGGCTGGTTGGCATTGGACCGCCGCTTTTTTCTTTCCGCAGTTTCTCGATCAGCTTCGAGTCGGGGCGAACGGTGTAGAGAACTTTCTTACTGTCGTAGGTGAAGCGAGCACTGCCGCCGCGGAGCACTGAATACTCCTTGGTCGAGTCAATCTGACGAATGAACAGCTTGGAGTCACCCTCGGCCGGGGCAATGCTATAACTCAGCCATTTTCCATCGGGTGAAAGACTGGAAGCTTGGACTGAATTCCAAGCGTCGTAGTCCTTGTGTTCGAGTTGGCGTTTGGACTCAGGATCCGCAGCTTGAAGAGCACAGGCGGAAACTAGCAGACAAGCGAGGAACAAAGCAGTGCGAAGACGAAAAATCTGTTGCATCACGGAAGCAAATCTTAGGAAAAGTGGAAGACTGGTTTGCGGAGTCAGTAGCGGAGGTCGTCACGACTTTCGGGCAGGCCAATGTCCGGACAGTACCGTAATAGCGTCGCGCTAGCTATCGGCCCACGGCGTCCTGGCTAGTATAGTTGCAGTGCCAGACACGGGTAGAAAGTCACAGATTTGTAAGTCCTTGCTGAAACACGCTAGTTGGAACCGGTAGCGATTGCCGAGAAGAATCTTAGAATTGAAGTCTGACACGTGGTGAAGAACAGCGAAATTCCACTAGGGATGCGGGCCGCAGCATAGGATTTTACTGAGAATTAGCGATGGGTAGAAGTTTCGAAGTACGCAAGATGTCGATGGCCAAAACGGCCGCCTCCAAGTCCAAGCTCTACGCAAAATACGGTAAGCAAATCTACGTTGCGGCCAAGAATGGTGGTGCTGAGCCCGAGGCCAATCCGACTTTGCGGAGCATCATCGATAAGGCAAAGCGAGAGCAAGTACCAGCCCATGTGATTGAAAAAGCGATCGATAAGGCCAGTGGTGCTGGTGGAGAAGACTACACGCCAGCTCGCTACGAAGGCTTTGGTCCTGGAGGTTGTTCGGTCATCATAGACTGCCTGACCGATAACAATAATCGCACAATCACCGATGTTCGAAATTGCTTCACCAAGACGAACTCGAAAATGGGTGCTCCTGGATCGGTTTCGCACGCTTTCGATCATTTGGCAATTTTCGTCTTTGCTGGCAACGATGGCGATGCAGTTCTGGAGGCGATGCTTGAAGCGGATGTCGATGTCACAGATGTTGAAACTGAGAATGGTCAGGTGACTTTGTTCGCTCCCGCGGCGGAGTTCAACAAAGCTCGACAAGCACTTTCAGAAGCATTTGAGGATATTAAGCTCGCCGTGGAAGAGATTGCTTTTGTTCCTCAGTCACGCAATGAGATTCCAGCCGATGAGCTGCCGATGTTCGAGAAGTTCATGAGCATGCTTAACGATTGTGATGACGTGCAAGAAATCTATCACGACGCCACACTCCCCGAATAATACCTAGCCTTCGGTTCCTTTGTTCGAAGTCCTGCATGCATGCGGAATGAGCACGAACGTCACCCTGCATCTAAATATCGTCTGACTCGCCTAGATATACGGATGCCCTCATTCGCGATGGATAGAGCTTGGGCAGTGTGGCTTCGGCAAAGACAAACTGGATCGCCAAAAAGGCGGGCGACTCGGACTGGCGTTCGGCATACTAAGGTGTGCTTGCAGGACTTGCTTTCGCCGCGGCCACGCTTGGGACGACTTGAGTTTTCGGCAGCATCTGGTGAAGCTGAGCAAGTTGCGCGTTTCCGATATCACAATTGAGCATCGTCAGTTTCTTCAAGTTCATGAACTGACCGAAAATTAACCAGTCAAACTCTTCTTCTTCCGCCTCCGGCGAATCAACGGTCAGCGTACGCAGCGTACCCAGGCTGACTAATACATCGACAGCAGCGACGGACAGAGTGCATTTCCTCAACGTGATTTGCGAGACTCTGGAGCCAACTAGCAAATCGAGAAGTTCTTCCTCTTCAAACGGTAGCCTGCAGCCTTCTAATTGGTAGCGAGTCGTTCCGTCTTCCAGAGGAGTCGATTCCACGGTACCACCAGCAAGAGATTTGGCGGTTTTCCGGTTCACCGAGCTCACCAATATCCCGGCGCCTACAAAAGCGATTGCAAACAGCGTGACCATCGTGATCGCCACTGGATTCTTGTTCATCGATTTAGCTTAAAGGAACTTTGTGGAGTGGCGTTAGGGTTGATCATAGCCCTTGCGCTTTTCCCGCGGAGTTAGCGGCGGAGGTTGTATACCTGCCGCACGCAGCTGACGGTACACAGCGTTGAGCGTAGCGGGCGCAGGTTTGAAATTACCGACGCGATGTCCTTCTGCAATAAGCGTCGGCGTCCAACCGTATTTGTTTTTCTTATTCCAAACTTCCGCCTTTGCCCCACTGACTGCCAAGAAATTAATCATGCGTGGCAAACTTTTGTAGGCAGCTCCATGCATGGCGGTCTCGCCGTTCTTGTCGACGTGATTCACGTCCAGGCCCAGCTCGAGCAACAGTGCGACTGCTTCGAGTGCTTCTTCCTCGGTGCCGGCTTCTTCACCTGGAGCATGTGTTCCGATTCCTGCAGCCACCATCAGGGCATTGCAATCATCTGCGTTAGTGATGGTCGGGTCCGCTCCGAGTTCTAGCAGCAACTTCATCAACGGTACATCGTCACGCCTCGCCGCAAACAAGAAAGGAGTGGCACTTTTGTGATTCATCCTGCCGCGACCAGACTTTCCTTTTTTGAGCTGCAAGTCGACCTCCGCCCCGAATTCGTGTAGCACACGAACAAACTGCAAACTGGTAATCGTGCCAGAGCCGATCGGTGGTGGTGCGCCATCGACGTTGTCGCCGCGCGGCGGCTTGCGAACCCAGGAAATGTTGTGCAACGGAGTGAAGCCGCAACGCTGGTCGTTGGGGTCTGCTCCGAGTTCCAGCAAGACGCGGCCAAGCTCATAGTGTCCATTTTCAATAGCGAGGTGTAGCGGCGTCATGCCGCGTCTTGGGTTGCGCCCTCCAGTGTTAGCCGGATTCATATAGCTGTCGACGTCCGCACCAGCGGCGATCAAAGCTCGCACAGCTTTGGTGTGGCCATTTCGCACCGCAAAGTGAAGTGCAGAGAAGCCAGACTTTAATTCATGTTTGAGGTCAGCTCCGGAGTTGAGTAGTTCCTGAACAACCGCAACATGCCCTTCGGCCGCCGCCCACATGAGTGCAGTTTGCTTGCGCCGCTCTTCACTGTCTATTATCGCGCCGTGCTTCAGAAGCAGCTTCACTGGTTCAGGCTTTCCGGTGCGAGAGGCTGTCATCAGCGGAGTCTCACCGCCTTTCTGTTCTAGATTGACATCCGCTCCGGCCTCCAGCAAGGCCTGAACGATTTCTGCGTTACCGTTCTGACATGCAATATGTAAAGCAGTGATACCGTAGCGATTCTTGAGGTCCGCGTCCGCGGTGCGACGAAGGAGCTTCTTCACGAGAGGTGCATCGTCATAGAAGACAGCCCAATGAAGTGCTGTCATTCCATCGACTTGCGCGTCGTTGACGTCCACTTTGTCGTCAAACAGCTTGTCGATCCGTTTCGTTTGCTTATTCTCAACCGCATCCGCCAGCGACGGATCTTGGGAGAAACCGAAAGGACAAAGCAAAAGGAAAAACAGGATACCAATCGCCGCGCGACAAATTGTGTTCTCCCGCTCAGATATCGAACAAGCCATGAACGTGTCCTGTACTATCGGCAAACGCATCCACGTTGACGCCGACTTTGTTCAGCAAAGTTAAATGTAGGTTCGCTAGAGGCTCTGGTTTGTCCAACTGAATATGTCGTCCACCGCGCATTTTGCCTGCAGCGCCCCCGGCGACGATGATCGGCAAGTTTTGGTGATCGTGTACATTAGGATTACCCATTCCGCTGCCGTAAAGATAAAGCGAGTGGTCTAAGAGACTGCCTCCAGCTTCACGCGTTTCTTTCAGTCGTTTCAGGAAGTATGAGAAAAGCGAAACGTGATATTGGTTGATCTTCGCCACCTTCGCAATCTTTTCCGGATTGTTGCCGTGGTGCGTTAGCGGATGATGCGGTTCGCTGACACCGATCTGCGGGTAAGTGCGATTGCTTGTCTCGCGGGCTAGCTGGAAAGTGATGACTCGGGTTACGTCGCCTTGCAGAGCCAAGACTTGCAAGTCAAACATCAACTTGGCGTGATCACCATAATCCGCCGGCACGCCTTCAGGGCGATCGAGATCGGGCAACGGACTTTCCTTCGTTTGTCGTTCCGCTTGCTCAATACGTCGCTCGACTTCACGCGCGCTGTCCAAGTAATCTTGAATCTTGTTGCGGTCACCCGTACCAAGTTGCCGATTCAACTGAGCCAAATCGGCCGCTACCGAGTCGAGCAAACTCTTGCGTCTCGCTAGCTGTTCTTGGCGTTCTTTCGTGGTGCCACCTTCGCCGAAAAGTGTTTCGAATACCAGTCGCGGATGCGCTTCGGCCGGGAGTGGCGTGGTGGGCGAAGACCAGGACAAGTTGTTTTGATAAACGCAGGCATAACCGTTGTCGCATTGGCCAACGATGGACAGCAAGTCCATCGCCATTTCCAGTGAGGGTAACTGGGTACGAAGGCCAAGTTGCCGAGCCGCGATTTGGTCGGCAGTTGTCCCGAGGTAATAGTCCGTGCTTTCAGTGCGTTTCGCGGTTGCCGCACTGAGGAATGCAGCGTTGCTTGTAGCGTGGGTTCCAGGGTAGGCATTTCGCAGCTCGAGTCCACTGATGACGCAAACATTATCTCGCACCGGTGCAAGTGGCTGGAGTGTTGGTGAAAGCTCATCTAGTGTCTCACCAGACAGCATCCAACGGGTGTCATCACAGCCCATTGGCATGTAAACGTAGCCAAGGCGTCGCAAGCTGGCGTCGGAGGCAACGGTCGCAGCCTGCGCGGTTCCCGAAGGAATCATTGCGTCGAGTAGTGGCAGAGCCAGTGAAGCACCAACGCCGCGAAGTAGCGTGCGACGCGGGAGCGACTTCTTCGTCAGAAACATCACTCAAAACTCCTGTGCAGAAAGGCGGGGCTTTCCACTATACCTTGAACGATCGTACGGAAGCGATAGTTATCTCTCTTGGCCTTGCGCACAATCTCGCGGATTGCTGGTCCATCGAGCGGTTCAACACCCCGGCCCAAGGCAAAGGTCATCAGCTTCTCGGTCAGAGTGTGTACAAAGGCATCAGGCTCCTTCAAGATCGCCTGTTCCAGGCCGTCCACACCGGTGAAATTAGGTTGGCCAGGCAGACTTCCTGCCGCGTCGATCTCCTTTCCTGCTTCCCGTTCACGCCAACGCCCAATGGCATCGAAATTCTCAAGGCTGAACCCAACTGGATCGATCAGCCGATGACAACTTACGCAAGCGTCATTATTGCGATGCTCGGCTAGCCTCTCGCGAATAGGCAAGCCAGCCGCCACCGTATTCTCCTCTAGCGTCGGAACATCCGCGGGAGGTGGAGGCGCGGGGTTGCCAAGCAGGTTCTCCAGTATCCAATTGCCGCGTAGGACTGGCGATGTTCGGTGAGCGTAGGAAGTCACCGCGAGGATGCTGGCTTGACGTAGCAGACCGCCGCGTTTGCTACCTTCCGGTAGATCAACGCGTCTGAAATGTGAGCCATAAACATGAGGAATTCCGTAGTGCTTTGCGAGTCGCTCATTGAGATAAGTGTGGTTTGAATCAATCAGTTCTAGCACACTCCGGTTTTCAAGTATGATCTCGCGAAAGTGGTGTTCCGTTTCTTGGCGGAAGGCTTGCCGCAAGTTGTCATCAAAGTCCGGAAATAGTCGCCCTTCCGGGGTGAAAGATTCTAGGTTGCGCAAGTACAGCCATTGCGCCATGAAGTTGGTCACAAGATTGTCGGCTCTTGGGTCTGCCAGCATGTACTCAACTTCCCGGCGAAGTGCACCGGGATTGCGAAGCTGGTTTTGCTCAGCGGTATCCAGCAAGAATTCATCGGGGATACTCGCCCAGAGAAAGAATGATAATCGCGATGCTAGCTCATAGCCGGTGAGCGGCTCGAGCTCACGCTTTGGGGCTTCTTGTCGCTTGCCGGAAGCTTTGTATTCAACGCGAAGCAAGAATTTGGGACTGACCAGAATAGAAGTGATCGCAGCTTCTATGCCTGAACGAAAGTCAGCACCGTTCTCTCGCGTTTCTGTGTAGAACGCTGAAGGTCGCTCCAAGTCCTCTTTATTGACGGCCCGTCGAAATGCTTGACGGGTCAGGTGTGATAGAATGTTCTTTGCTGCTTGAGCTTCCGCGTCAGGAGTTGTTGGCCAGTAGCTATGAAGCGGCGAGTACGCAGGGACCACCACGTCGCTTATGGTCCTTTCTCCAAAGGGGCCAAGAATGGTCACTTCATACAACGCGGGCGTCTGCCTTGGGTGTCGGTGGAAGTTGAACTTGGATTCCAGCGGCTGACGCATGGTCTCCATCAGCGAATCAGAGTCCTTCACGAAAGTCACGACGACTTCGTGCGTACCAGCTTGCAGCCCAATTCTAGCCTGCAAGTGTTTGTCGATTTCTGAATGATCTTGGTCACGCGGTCGGTCAACCGTGAAGGACTTCCTTAGATCTCGGTCGATCAGAATCTGGATTTCATGCTTCCGATTCATACCTTCGACATGTTCATTGCGGTCACGAGCCAAGCGAAGTTGGAACTCGTACATTCCGCCTTGCGGGAAATCGAAACTAAACTTAGCTCCTCCACGCGTGCCGATGGGCAGTCCCGGCATGCGATCTTCTTGCGTGATATCGGGGCGAATCCGAATCGTCTTCCCGTCGACGCCTCGCCCTGTTTTACCGACTGCTACTCGAGCGATCTTTTCAGCCGCTGCGATATAGCGGTCCATTCGCGTCGGCGTAAGATCGTTCACGAGCGTGTTGTCAAATCCGTGGCTCTCCTCATCCTTTGGCAAGAGCTGCTCGGCGTTGATCTGCACACCAAGCAGATCGCGAATAGCATTTTGGTATTCGGTGCGGGTCAGCCGGCGTAGTCTAGGAGTTTGACCTACGTGAGGTTGGGTCTTGGCTCTTTCATTCAGAAGGCTTTC
Source organism: Aureliella sp. (assembly GCA_963691875.1). Lineage (GTDB taxonomy): Bacteria > Planctomycetota > Planctomycetia > Pirellulales > Pirellulaceae > Aureliella. The sequence continues at coordinate 3,705,775 of OY829846.1, read as the reverse complement.
CAGTTTGGAAACGACTTCGGTGTGCAGCTCATCATGGAGAGCCCCGTATTCTTCTGGTGGCATTTGGTAACCACGTATTTTGCGGAGCGCTTGTTCGAGTTTCTCGGCGCTTGAGTCAGGCAACTGCCAGTCGACGTCCGAAAGATCGAGGCCAGATTCAGATTTTTCTTCGCCGTGGCAATCGATGCAATGGTCCGCCAGGAAGAGCTGTAATCTTTCCGATGCAATGGTATAGCTTTGCAGTAGCGATGCAAGTATCAATGCAGTTGCTAGTTTCACGCAGGCAAGGAGGGATCGCACTGACATAGGAATTCAAAAAAAATTAAACTGCAAAGAATGAGCTTTCAGTATATCCGATCAGACGTAGCGGATTTCGCCAGAAATCCTGCAGGCGTGAAAGAGGGAATTCTGTCTATTCCACAACGGAAACAAAAAAACGCTCCGGAAAACCGGAGCGTCGTTTGGCTGTTTGATCTGGAAGAGAGACGCCTAGAAGGTTTCGCTCTCAAGCGTCGAGCTCAGGTGGTCATCTTTCTTTGCACCTGGAACGACAGGTGTGACGTTGACTTTGCTACGTTTTAGCTCTTCGATCTGAGCCGCCATGCGTTGGATCAGATTCGCGATTTCAGTACCAGCTTCTTCACCGACCTGTACGGAAAGGGCTTTGCGGGCGTCGTAGCTAAGACCGATTTGGGTATTCATTCGGGGGTCTCCGGGAGATAATTCAAGTTGTTAGGTGCACCCTACTCAACGGTTACACTTTTGGCTAGGTTTCGAGGTTTATCGACATCACATCCTCGCAACAGAGCGATCTCATATGACAGCAATTGCAGCGGAATGGACGCGATAATGGGCTGTAAGAAGTCTTGTGTTTGGGGGATCTGAATCACATCATTGGCCAACTTGGTGACTTGAGGATCCACATGGTCGGCAAGTGCAATAACGGGCCCACCACGAGCCTTGACTTCTTGAAGGTTACTGAGGACTTTTTCGTACACCGTACCTTGTGGAACGATGAATACAGACGGGGTGTTTTCGTCGACCAAAGCAATCGGGCCGTGCTTCATTTCGGCGGCCGGGTAACCTTCCGCGTGAATGTAGCTGATCTCTTTAAGCTTTAAAGCGCCTTCTAAGGCAGTTGGGAAGTTAAAGCGTCGTCCCAGGTACAAAAAGTTATTCGATTCTTGATAGCGAGTCGCGATTTCTTTCACCTGTTCGTGGCATCCCAACGTTTGCTCAACGAGCTCTGGAAGCTTTTCCATCTCGGAAATGATGCGCGAACCTGCTTCGAAACTGAGGTGGTGTAAGCGGCCGAAATACAGGGCGAGCATGCTGAGTACAGTCAGCTGCGATGTGAAGGCCTTGGTTGACGCCACGCCGACCTCAGGACCCGCGTGAAGATATACACCACCGTCGGCTTCCTGGGCGATGCTACTGCCGATGACATTGCAGATCGCCAGCGTGTGGTGGCCCTTTCGCTTCATTTCGCGAAGTGCGGCCAAGGTGTCCGCGGTTTCACCACTTTGCGTGATGCCGAAGACGATTGTTTCGTGATCCGTCGGGGGATTCCGATAACGCAGCTCACTGGCATACTCGACTTCGACCGGAATACGGGCGAGTTCCTCCATCAAATACTCACCGACTAGCGCTGAGTGCCAGCTGGTGCCACAGCCGGTTAGCAAGATGCGTCTCACGCTGCGAAGCTGTTGAGTCGTCAGGTTCAGGCCTCCGAACTTCGCGGTTGCGTTGTCGTAGTCGATGCGACCACGCAGGGCGTTGGTGATCGACTGAGGTTGCTCATAGATTTCCTGAAGCATGTAGTGCGGGTAGCCTTCCAAGCTGACGTCAACGGTCTCGGAAGAAAGCGTTTGAATATCAGGTCGCACGCGGCCCTCGTCGCGATGTAAGACTTGGATATTGTCCTTGCGGATTAACGCTAGCTGGTGATCTGCCAAATAGACGATCTTGTCGGTGAAGCCAACAAGCGGCGAGGTGTCGCTGGCAACGAATTGTTCATTCTTGCCGACGCCGATCACTAGTGGGCTTCCACAGCGCGCCGCGATCAAGAGGTCACCGAAGTCACGGAAGATTGTTACTAGGCCGTAGGTGCCACGCAGGCGAGCAATAGCGGCTTGAACGGCTTCAACGCAGTCTTGCGGAGTTGTCTCGTCGCCAGCAGATTCTTTTAAGCAGTCGACAATCAAGTGAGCGACGACTTCGCTGTCCGTTTCCGAAACGAATCGGTAGCCTTTGTTCTGTAGCTCAAGTTTCAAGGATTCGTAGTTTTCGATCACTCCGTTGTGAGCGAGCGAGAGAATCCCTGTACCGCCAGAATGTGGGTGAGCATTGACTTGATTGGCGGCACCGTGAGTTGCCCAACGAGTGTGCCCAATGCCCAAGTTTCCTTGACTGATTCTGTCATCAATGGCGGATTCTAGCTCGGCTACTCGGCCGGCAACTTTCGTAACACGAATGCCATCGGATTGTTGCAGGGTTGCGACTCCTGCTGAGTCGTATCCGCGATACTCCAAGCGTTGTAGGCCTGTCACCAGGAATGGGCAAGCCTTGTTGTCACCTATGTAGCCGACGATTCCACACATTGATTAAATCCTTTGCCCTTAATAAGCGAAAAGTGAGCTCAATCCTCACAACCCGCATGAAATGTAAATTGGCTTAAGACGATTGCTGAAGGCTGGAGTGTAATCCGCGCTGGTCAATCAATTATCTCCGATGCATGGAGATTAAGCCAACAAATCTGCCCTTCTGGAAATGCTTGCTCGGATGCAACGCTTGTACTACGTGTAAGTCAAGTGAGGCGTCGCAACCGCACCTTGCGACAACTCCTGCTGGTGCCCAACCAAGTGTCAGTCCTAGCAGAATTACGCAGGCAAAATTCCAACGAAAAAACCCGAGTCGTATCGACTCGGGTTTCTTGAGATTCGTTTGAGGTTGGACAGTTCCTCGATTTGAAAAAAAAAGTCCCAAACAGCGAAAACTCGCTTTCCCTAATAGGCGTTCCTAACGCTTCTTCTTTTTGTTCTTCGCTCCACCCTGGCGAACTTTGTATCGCGGGTTGCTCTTACAGATAACATAGATTCGACCGCGCCGACGGACGACTTGGCAGTCTGGATGTCGGAACTTTAAGGCTCCGATGGATGATACAACTTTCATGGCAACTGTCTCTAATTACATCAATTCAGGTGGATCCGGCCAGCTCTGGAGGGCTCAAGAGTCTTTAGCTAGCGTGTGTTTACAGCCCAAATGGCTGGTATTCTGGCTAGATCGGAATGCAGATTCTAGGGGCTAGGGCCAGATTCGCAACACCAAATCTAGGTGGAAATCCATGTGTTCCAATGACTATTCGCCCTGCTCTGCCGATCCGACCGAGCTTTCATCGGCTTACCTGGACAGGGGACCTGACTGAATTCGACCGGGACAGTAACATTCCAGCATGAACGGATTGAACCCTGAGCAAAACGAAGCTGTAAAGACCCTCTCTGGGCCTCTCCTTGTCCTGGCAGGAGCCGGTTCAGGGAAGACGCGAGTGGTCACTTTTCGCATTGCGAACTTGATCAAACACGGAATTCGCCCAAACCGCATCCTGGCCGTGACCTTTACCAACAAGGCGGCCAAGGAGATGCAGCAGCGCGTCAGCGCTCAGCTTGGCCGGCCCCAGAAGCCGAAATGGGGCAAGGACGAGGACGAACCGAATAAGCCAGTCATCGGTACTTTTCACTCGAATTGCGTCAAGATCCTGAGACGCCACGCCAAGGTTTTGGGTTACCCCAACAAATTTGCGATCTACGACCGTGGCGACCAGGAGTCCGTAGCTCGTGATGTGCTTCGGCAACTTCACGTGCATTCCGGGATGCTCAAGCCGGGAGATCTGCTCAGCCATATCAGCCGTTGGAAGAATGCTGGCATTCGTCCGAATCAGGCGCCCTCACAGGCTCGTACTGACGCTGAGCATGTAGCGGCAGCGGCATTTGCTCGCTACCAAGAGGCGGTCAAGCTGGCTGGAGCAATGGACTTTGATGACCTGTTGCTGCTAACCGAAGAATTGCTCAGCACGAACAGCGAAGTTCGGGAGCAGGAAGCTGGACTCTACGATCACGTGCTCGTCGACGAGTATCAGGACACGAATCAATCGCAGTACCAGATCATTAAGCAGTTGGCCGGCAAGCATCGCAACATCTGCGTCGTGGGTGACGATGATCAGTCGATTTATGGATGGCGTGGGGCCGAGGTCCAGCACATTCTGAACTTTGGTAAGGACTGGCCCGATTCAAAGACGGTGCGTCTGGAAGCTAACTACCGGAGCACGTCCGCGATCCTGCACATGGCCAACGAGTTGATCGCTCACAACAAAACGCGTCATGACAAAGTACTTCGTCCAGCTCGCATGGGGGGCATGCAGCCTCGTATCTTGCAATTCAAGAACGAGAACGACGAAGCAGAAAAGGTCAGCGAAGAAATAATTCGCACGATGAAGCGGCAAAAGCGCGAGTTCGGTGATTTTGCGATTCTTTTTCGAACCAACGAGCAACCACGTGTATTTGAGCAGGCGTTAAGGAAGCTCAAGATACCCTATTCGCTGGTAGGCACGCAGTCGTTCTTTGATCGCCGCGAAGTGAAGGACCTGCTGTCTTACCTGAAAGTCATCGACAACCCAAAGGACGAAGTCTCGCTGCTTCGAATCATTAACTTCCCGCAACGCGGCATTGGAGCTAAGTCAGTGGAGACGCTGATGAATACTGCTGTCAGCCAAGGCAGGATGATTTGGGAAGTCATGCTCGAGCCCGAAACGCTCTCCAAGCTTCCGACCAATACACAAGCTGGCGTCGATCGCTTGTCAAAGGTGATCGACAGTATGCGTCAGGCTATGGTAGCCGAGCATGTGGATCGTGAGAAAGACTGGAGGCCCGATTTGGTGCAAGGCGTGAGGAACTTGATTGCGAAGCTCGATTATTTCAATGTGATCAACCGCATGTACCCGGATCCCGAAGAAGCGGATGCTCGCAAGGCTTCGATCGAGGAGTTCGTGAATACCTTGGCGGACTACACTCAGCCTCGAAAGAACCCAAAACTCTCCGGCTTTCTTGATGAGATCGCTCTCGCGGGCAAAGAGTTTGGTAACGATTCCAAGCAGAAGGATGGCTACAACGCCGTTTCGCTGATGACCTACCACAGTGCGAAAGGACTCGAGTTTCCGATCGTCTATATGGTCGGGATGGAGGAAGGTGTTCTACCGCACCGCCGGTCGATTGCAGATAATGCAGATGACGTCGAGGAAGAACGACGGCTCTGCTACGTTGGCGTGACCCGGGCAGAAGACGAACTCACTCTGTCCCTGCCGCTAGAACGCAAGAAATGGGGAAAGCCACGCCCAACGTTCGTCAGTCGCTTTCTCTACGAGATGACCGGCAAGGCAGACAATCCCAACCGCATGAAGTCCATTCAAGGTGCCCGCAAGGAGATTGTCTCTGCCAATCGCTTTGCCGCATCGAAGAAGAAGCCGACTAAAGCCAGAAAGCCTGCGAAGAGAGCCACTCGATAACGATTAGAAATGCTGGAGTGCAGACTTTAGTCGGCTTCTTTTTCGATGCGTGTATGGGTCAGAAAAACCTCTCGTCCAAAAGTTGCGCGCGGTGATCCGACGGGCAAACCAAGGGGGGTGAGAACGGCGAGGGAATTCTGGCAAATCTCAGTGCAGATAGAGACGCATCACCTAGGAGTGGCAGGAGCTAACTCAGCACCACTGCGAGTGATCATTGCTTTCCAAACTTGCGGATCGATGTTATCCGAAATGAAACGAACAGCTCCGTCCACAAAGGCCGCCAGTATTCAGGGTCAGAATCTCGGGCCGTTCCAAGCTTGGGTATCTGGGCGTCCGCATCTAGGTTCGCCGGTTTCGTCCCCGGAACCAACGGCTTTGTCTCTACGACAAAAATGGTGTTGAATGTTCCGGCGTGATCTGGGCGATCTTAGAAGCTTATCCCTCTGCGTGTGGCGTCAAAGCACCATCCTCCGACACAATTGCTTGGTATGGCGTCTCCTGGGTGTTTCGAGAGCCAGGAACGGTAAACACTTCTGGCATCTGAGCCAACAGCTTCAGATTTGCCGGACTGCCCCAGGGTTCATTCTTGTGGTTTGCATTATAGAGCTCTACCTGTTCGAGGTATGGTAGAATCTTGACAGGCCAGCTGCGTTTCTCAGCCGACTCTTTGTCAATCACGACGGCGGGAGGAAAGTGGAGGCCAACACTTTCGTAATTCACCAGGGTAATTGCAATCTGCTTCATGTTGTTCACTGATTACGTTCGCATTTCGACGGTAGCAGAATCGCTGATGGCCGGCATGACCACAGCCAGCTGGTGGGAGAAGTTGATTGCGACCGCGAGTTGTCTTATTGCCGTCGAAAGAAATTCTCGACGCTGCACATGAGCGAGCTCACGAGCCGGAACAGTCTGCCGCACCTCGAACGTCCATTTCTGCCAAGTTGATGGCAAGAGCAATAGAGGACTGCGCTGACTAATCACGGCAGCCGAATGAAGTTTCTTAGTCAGGCGGACTTGGATACTTCTACTCAACTCAAGCTGTTTCTTTCAGCTTGCAATCTCTCGGTTCACAGTCATATCTTCGATAGGCTGTGCCGAGCGTCGCAGCAAACGAATCTGCCAGTAAATGAAGGAGCCCGAAGCCGACGCAGAAAGAGGCTATCGGCAACGCGCCCCATAGCTATTTGGAAATGTTGTTCACTGGTCTGATAGTCGTGGAGCTAGCCGGGATATTGATGAGCTCCGGTTGGTCTGAGACAGGCTTTTCAGGATGATCGAGCAGGGCCAGAAATCGGGTGCTTCTGCTCTAACGGGCGTTTTCCCGAATGGCAATGACTGCCGGGTGCTTGAGTTTTCGTTCAACGGAAACCGCGAAAGAACGTTCTTTCACGCCTTCGACTACGCCGACTTTGCGCAACCCATAGATCTCGGACATGTCTTCTTGGATGCTTATTGGTACTGCGCAAAGTCCAAGTCCCTGCCGCCCAAAAATATTGATCATCGCACTGTCTGCAAATTCTCCCATGATCACGGGCGATATCTGCAGGTCGTGGAACCATTGCTCCATCGCACGCCGAAGAACACTTGTGGTCATCGGCAAGAGGAAGGGTGCACCATCGAGCGAGCTCGGAAAACCTTTACGATACTTTCGTGCCAGTTCCTTGGTGCCCATGATGACGACTCCGGATTCTCCAAGCCGATGCGAGAACGCCTGGATCTTGTAGAGTGGGTCGAGAGCGGCATCGGTTAAGATGACGTCAAGTTTGTGAATTGCTAGGTCAGCGACAAGTTCTCGCATATCCGCCTCATGGCAAACCAGGCGTACTGGCTCTTTCATTTCGAGGGCAGGTTGAAGAAGCCTGTAAGCAACTAGTTTTGGCATTTCATCGCGAATTCCAACGCGTAGCTCTTGCGGTCTTCCCTGTGGCTTTTGCTTGATATGCTCGATCAGTTCGCGTCCCGTCGCAAAGATCTCGTCGGCATACCCAGAAACTTCGCGCCCCATCTCGGTCAACTCGAGCCCGCGACCTTTTTTCTGCAAAAGCTTGACTCCGAGAGATTTCTCAAGCTGCTTCACTTGGAGGCTCACGCTGGCGGGAGTGACATGAAGAATTTCACTCGCCTGTTGGACGCTTCCTTCTTTAGCAACCAACCAGAAGTTCAATAAATGGTGGTAATTTAGCCAGTCCACTGAAATCTCAACTGTTAAATTTTTCTAAGCAATTGAAGCTATTGTTTTAGCGCATTTTAATCGCACAAAAAACGTATAGTTAAGTGGAGAGAGCAGCTCTCCGAGTCTAAAAACTTGATTCGTACAGCTCAGGAGAATCGGTAATGCAAATCGCAGTTCGTTTCAGTGGAGGTAGCCGTTCTGACTTTGGTAGCCATGCTTTCGAGGAAGTCGTGCTCGGAGCTTTGGAGCGGTTTAATCATCTTCTGAAGAATGTTCAGGTGTACTTCGAAGATATCAACGGTCCGCGTGGGGGAGTTGATAAGCAGTGCCGCTGCGTGCTGAATCTCAAACGCATGCCGCCGATTGTCATTCAGGACGAAGACGAAAACGTAGGAGCGCTGATCAACCGGGTTGCCGAGCGCGCGGCGTATACGCTTAGCCAGAAGTCAGATCGGAAGAACAGGCGCAACATCAAGGGTGCCGTCAGCGTGCGGCATCTACCGCAAGAAATGCCAGAGTGAGCGTTTGAGTAGGACAGGCTTTAAAGAACCAGGTAATGCTGCTACCAGCGAGATTCCATCTGGCTGACAATTTGATCTGCGAGGCGTTCGACGACTCGCTGCTGGGCGGTGGCCATGCTTTGGCCGCCTTCTGGCACGAAATCAACGCCCTGCACGAAGTAGAATGCAAACTCGCCCTCAGGGACGGGACGATTTTGCATCAACAAGTTGCCTTGCCGATCGGTCCAGCTGAGCTCTACGGTCAGCAATGCTTCAACGGCTCGCGGTTCATCCGTACTTGTTTCCGCCACGACGCGTTTTGATTGCGAAGTCACACGACAAGTCAGTGTGCTGTCGGCACTTGGATTGGCGACTACTTTGTAGGGAGTGCGAAGTTCAACCGCCTTTTGCAACGCTTCGGTTAGCTGCACACCAAGTCTTTGACGAAACGTGTCGTTTCGCACGACCGGAATGTAGATGGTGCGAATCGAAGTGTCATAAAGGCTTTGATGCCCAAATTGGTACCTTGCGCAACCACTAGGTAGTCCCAGCACCATCACTGCAATACCGAGGCATCGAATCATGAATTTCGGGCTGGCAATTCGGGATGTCACGGTGTCTTCAGCTGCGAGGCGTTAGCCCCGGTTCCAGGAGAGTTGATGCAGGGTGGCAAATGTCTGTCTCGACTCGATGAAAGTACGAATAGGAGTCCAGAGCCGCCAGCACAGCATCCGTGGCAGGATATGATCTTGCAGTAGATCCGAGGCTAACGCCCAGCGGCTGATATCGGATGTCGAATTCTTGAAGACTTTTGCTAGCGGCTAAGTCACTTATCATTCTTGTAGGGCCGATCATCCGTGCTGCCACCCATCAGCCAAACCAAAGTCTTAAATCGCTGTGGCGGTACCGCTGGCTTGTCCTTGATACGAGCCAGCTGCTCGCGTGCTTGGTCGGCGAATGGCGTGTCACCATACTCTTTAATGATCCTCTCGTAGTGGAACCTGGCGGCGCCATATTCACTACGATCGCGACGATATTTCGATTGTTCCCAGATCCGTTCTGCCATTGAGTAGCGAGCTTCTGCGTAGGCTTGCTGAATGTCGTCTTGATGCTGTTTGGCTTCCTGAGGAAATTGCTTACGAATCTGTTCTATTCGCTTCAATGCATCAGTAATAGGTACACTGCTATAGTTCGAACCTTGATAGGAAGCGATCAAACTCTTCAACTCAAGTAATTGAGCATTGAACAAGTGTCTGCTGTCGGGATAGGTCATCCGCAGGTCAGCGAAGGTGTCGGCTGCAGCTTCGTAGTCTTGATTCTCGAAACTCTCCATAGCCAATCGCATCGTGGCATCATCGCCAACCTTGCCCGTCGGGTTCTCGATGCGAACGGTTTCCAAGATTCGCTTGGCGTGTCCGCGCGTATCGTTCCAGGGGCGTTTGTAGTCAGAGAAGTTGACCGCCATGAAACTTGTTGGCTTCACGTTGTCGTAGTTCAGCCAGTAATCAGCAATCGTGAATCTTCGCGAGTCGACGCGATCCAAGTAGGGGTTTTTGGGGTACTCCTTGACGAGTTCCGCGTAGAGTCCTTCCGCCTGATAGTAGTCTTCAGCGAAAAACAGAGATTCTGCAGCCATCCAAAGTGCATCTTGCTCCAGACCGGAACTTTGCCAATTCTCCGCAGCCAACTGAAACTCGTCTGCGGCATGGCGAAATTTCTTGCGCCGCTCGTCACCTTCCAGCTCTTTTGCTTGGGCGAAGAGATTGTCCGCTTTCTTGTAGTGATCACGAGCAGCAGATACATCACGCCGTTGCTTGGAGCGAATTCCTATGCGGTCCAAGAATCCTTCGGCGAAGTAATCCGACTCAGCTGAAACGCCTTCTGGACGATACACGTTCGCTGGACCTTCGAGGTTTGACTTTGCGTCCTCGTACTCCGTCATCGCGCTTTTATAGGGCGTGAATATGGAACAGCCACTTGCACTGCATCCCAGGAGCAGCAGTATGGCAAGTTGGACGAAGGTAAATTGGTTTTGAGATCCTGGCGGGGACTTCCCTGTCAACGCCCAAGCTCCTCTAAGTAGTTTTGTAGTTTGATGGGGCTGTCCATCAGGTAGGTAAAGTATCGCATCATCAGCTTTCGAATCACTTCATGATGCTTTGACTCCAGCTGACTCACATCAATCGCCTCCCAGTCGGGATGACTGAAACGAATCAGCAAGGATTGAACAGAGCGATGAATGCGGAGGATTTGTCTTGCACCAGAACGGCAATGCTGACATAGCACGCCGCCCGAAAAAGTGCTGAACAAAGTCCACGAATCTTCCGGCTCTGAATCTACCTCCCACAGTAAACAACCGCATTGTGCACACCGATCCCAAGTGGGAAGGTGTCCCAATTCTCGCAAGATTTGCAGCTCGAATCGCAAGATGATCGCTCGCGGTTCTAACTCTTCTCGCTCCAAATTGTCCAAGGTGCATAGGGCTAAATCGAAGATTTGAGGATGTTGCTCCCCTTTCTCCGTCAAGCGATCCAGCAACTCGGCCACATAGTACCCACAGTACAGTCGCAGCAGATCCTTAGCGCCAATCCGAAATCGGCGTCGAAGCTTGGCTTCAGTCAGGATATCCAGGCTGTCGGCAGACTTAGCGATGAACACTACGCGACAGACGGAAAGCAGGTCAAGTGCAGCTTCAAACGGACTTTTCGGGCGTCTCGCCCCTTTGGCCAAAGCCGCGATTTTGCCTTGGCTTCGAGTCAAAATTGTGGCGACGCAACTCGTCTCACTCCATGGATAAACCCGCAGAATGATCGCGTCACACTGTTCCATCGACACGCTGAGTAGACCTTAAGCAGAAAAACCTTGACCAGAAAAAACGCACTGAGCTTCGCAAGAAGTTCTAATACAAACACTGAGCGCCGGCGACAGAGTAGAAATCTATTAACGACCAAACTTTAGACGCCGGTCTTCTTGGGCTCTCCACGACTCTGCCCCATCGCAGCTGCAACCTTAAGGAACTCGAACTGGACGCGGGCAAATTCCCAGGTGAGCCCTTTAGCCACCGACTTCCATTGCTGCACCAGCACAGCCATAATATGTAATAGCTGCATTTCAGCGTAATCTTGGCAAGCATTTTAGCAGTCAGCCAAGTTAGCTGGCATTGAAATCGATCTGGCCGTGTGCAGCTCGAATGAGTTACTGAGCAACCTAGTGCAAGTCAAGGGATGGTTGTCAGCGTGGAACGGATCCGCGTTTGGCAATCAATACTCACTTGGTCGGTCCATTGCCTGGGAAGCCTTCGCATGGAACGTCGAATGCAATCCACCGAGCCAAATTTACTTATCGCCGATGACGACCGCGATTTTCGTGAGTCGCTGAGTGAGGTGTTTACGCGTCGTGGGTACACGACTCGGCTGGCTGCCGATGGCTTTGAAGCCGTTGAGATCGTGCAGTCGACCAGTGTGCTGCATCTCGTGCTACTTGACGTACACATGCCAAGACTCTCTGGAATCCAAGCTCTTGAGCAGATCCGGCAAGAAGCAGAGGTCTCGCTGCCCTGCATCTTGATGAGTGCCAAGTTCGATGAGCGAATCGTCCAGCAAGCAGAGCTGCTCGATACCGCTTCGATGCTCTCCAAGCCATTCACCCTCCGAGACCTCACGGGCACCGTCGAAAAGATTCTCCAACGCGCCTATGGCTGGAAGCTATCTTGAGCTTCCTCTCAAGGAGCTAAGGTAATGAGAGACTTGCTTCTTCGGGATAGACGATGCCTTCGGCAGATGGCGAATCGTTTTTAGAGATGACGACGATGCCGTTCGGGCTCACTGAGAATCCACGGCGACGATCTAGTTCTAAGTCGAAACCGATTTCCATTCCGGGTGGAATTCGAACGCCTTTGTCTATGATGGCTCGTCGAACTCGCGCTCGGCGACCTATATCAACGCCTTGGAAAATGATGCTTTCCTCAACGGACGCGTAGCTGTTAATTCGCACATTGGGGCTGACGACGCTTCGTTGCACTCGACCGCCAGAGACAATGGTCCCAGGACATACGATGCTGTCTATAGCCGTTCCGCGTCGCTCTGGATCTCCGTCGCTGCCGAACACGAACTTCGGCGGAGGTAAGTTAGGCTGTAGCGTGCGGATCGGCCAGTTCTGATCGTAAAGATTGAGTTCGGGTTCGACCTCAATCAAATCCATATTGGCATCGTAGTATGCGTCGATGGTTCCGACATCGCGCCAGTAAGCCTGAGTTTTACGGTTTTCGTCGCGAAACGGGAACGCAAAAACGCGGTGCGAATCAATGATCGATGGAATGATATTCATTCCAAAATCATGCTTGGACCCAGGTTCGGTCGCATCACGGCAAAGTTGTTCGAACAAGAATCGAGCTTTGAACACGTAGATGCCCATCGATGCAAAGCTGCGGCTCTCGTCGCCAGGAATGCACTTGGGCTCGTCGGGCTTTTCTTCAAAGCCAACGATCTGATTTTGGTTGTTGACTTGGATGACGCCGAATTGTTTGGCCTCGTCGCGTGAGACGGTCAAAGCCCCGACTGTCAGATCGGCTTCCATCTCTTGATGGAATTGAATCATCGACAAATAATTCATCTTGTAGATGTGGTCACCGGCTAGGATCAGAACATACTCGGGACGATCTTTCTCGATGACAAAGATGTTTTGGTAGACGGCGTCTGCTGTGCCTTGATACCAGTGCTCATCGATTCTCTGTTGAGGTGGCACCACGTCCAGACATTCACCAAGCTCCGCCGCGAAGTACGGTCGCCAACCGAGATTGATATGCCGATCGAGACTGAGGGCTTTGTACTGGGTCAGAACCAGCATCCGACGCAATCCGGAATTGATGGCGTTGGAGAGCACAAAGTCGACGATTCGATAGCCGCCGCCGAATGGCACCGCAGGTTTGGCTCGATCCAAAGTGAGCGGTTCTAATCGTGTTCCTTTGCCACCAGCAAGTACGACGGCTGTGGTGTTTCTCAACATCGAAGTTCCGTTTCTGATGAGATCTTTCTTCGGTGGTAACGACTCAGTTTAATAACCGCCTAGCCCTCGGGCGACAGCTTACCACTTCTGCTAGGTGAGGTGAATCTCGAAAGGTGCAAAAGGGGGAGCATGAATGCCCCCTGTCCCTTCTGAGGGTGTTTTTAACGCCTTTGTTTATCTGGCTTCGGTATTTCGCCCCGCCTTCTATGTCCATCGGCGAAGCCAGGACTCTAGCACCAGCAGATTCCACAATCGATAGGTATGATTCACTCGGCCATCCATGTGCTGATCCAAAATGTTCTTGAGTGAATCTGGCCGGAACATTGCATGACAGCGAGCGTCGGTGTCAAGCAATCGGTTGGTAGTAAGTTCTTTCAGCTCGTTTTTGAACCAGCTGCCAAGCGGGACGCCAAAGCCCATCTTGCGCCGATGCCAAATCTGCCTCGGTAGCATTTTATGAAAGGCACTCTGCAAGATTCTCTTGCCGCGAGCGCCGCGGTGTTTCAGTTTCGCAGGCAAGCTCGCCGCGAACTCCACCAATCGATAGTCCAAGAACGGTTGCCGGCACTCCAGGCTGTGCGCCATTGATGCAATGTCCACTTTGTTCATCAAGTCACATGGCAAGTAAGTTACGAGGTCTGATAGCGAAGCTTGGCTTACTAAGTCGCGGTCCCCAATGCCCTTCCAAGCCTGTTCAAAGAATTCGACGGGATCTTCGTTCGGCAGTTTTTCTACGAAGGAGTCTGAGTACAGATCCGCTCGAATGCGCTCTGGAAAGATCTGTAGCCAATTCATGAACCGGCGTGCCATGGGCTGATTGAGAGCTTCTCCGAACCTTTGCAATCGTCGGATGAAGGAACGCTGCTTGGTCGGCGTACGCAAGCCTTGCACAAATCGACTCCCGAGAATCGGTCCAGCTGGGATCACCGTGTCGAACCATCGGCTAAGTTTCAATGCTCGATAGCGATCGTAGCCCGCGAACAGCTCATCGCCTCCATCACCACTGAGCGCTACCGTCACATGCTGGCGAGTCCACTGGCAAAGGTACCAAGTCGGAATGGCTGAGCTATCGCCAAAGGGCTCGTCGTAGTGCCAGACGAGCTGGTCCAGGATCGAAACTGCGTCCGGTGTGACTTTGTATTCGTGGTGCTCTGTCTTCGCCCAACTTGCAACCTGCTGAGCATACTCCGTCTCGTCAAAATCGGCTTCGTTGAAACCAATGCTAAAAGAGTGAATAGGCTGATCGAGCTGCTGTTGCGCTAGCGCAACGATTAGTGAAGAGTCGACGCCGCCAGACAAGAATGCTCCAAGCGGCACGTCGCTTCGCAAGCGTAACTCGATCGAATCACGCAACAGGTGATCCAACTGCTTGCAGGCTTCTTGCTCACTGATGTCCTTCTCGACACCGAAATCGAAATCCCAGTAATTTCGGACCGACATGCCTTGCTCGCCAAAAACAGCAAAGTGCCCCGGAGGGACTTTAGCCGTGTGCTCGTAGATCGAGCCAGGATGCGGCACGTACTGATAAGTCAAATACTGGTCGATTGCAGCCGGCGAAATCGAACGGTCGAAAGTTTCGCACTCGGCCAGTGACTTGACTTCGCTGCCGAAAAGCAACTGGCCGTCGCGATACTGGTAGAAGACAGGTTTCTTGCCGAGTCGGTCGCGAGCGAGGATGAGCTGCTTTTTGATGCCATCCCAGATCGCAATGGCAAACATACCGTTCAGGTGCGCGAAACAATCCGTGCCCAAATCTTCGTAGAGGTGGACTATGGTTTCAGAGTCGCTATCGCTGCGAAACTGATGGCCGGAGCCTTCGAGTCTTCGACGCAGATCGCGATAGTTATAGATCTCGCCATTGAAGACCATCCAGATCGAACCGTCTTCATTGCTCAGCGGCTGGTGACCGCCAGCGAGATCGATGATCGAAAGCCGGCGGAAGCCGAGTGCCACGCCAGGCACCAGTCCAGCAGCATCCCGAGCGAGCGGCTGGAGATGCGTGCCACGATCGTCGGGGCCTCGATGCACAAGCGAATCCACCATTTTGTCCAGCAATGCGGGTGGGATCGCTTTCGCTTCGTCCAACCACATTCCACCGGTGATACCACACATGGGCTAGCGCTAATCCGCTCGAAAGTTAAGCTTGCTGGGGTCAAAAGGCCTCAGATTCAAGAAAATTCAGCAACTTAGCCAATTTTCGCCGAGGAATCGTTTCGATAGGGAGTATAGCACGGAGGCGCGAGACCTTCTTGCGCGGGGCAGTCGAGGTAGCTGTGAGCTATCCACTTACCCTAGAATGCATCGCTGGGTTGTGAGTTTACTCGCCACAGTGTTTTCATCGGTGCCATGCCCAAGACAGTTCAGCTGATTTAAACTGCTCTCGAGGGAAAGGCATCGAAATCCAAGGACGCAGTACCTTCCACCGATTTGCATTGGAGCAATTCAGTGGATGTGAAAGGTAGGAGAAGGAAATGACCAACGAGAAGTCGAAGTTGCTGTTGTTGAGTTTGTTGGTTTGCTTTTGCCTTA
This sequence comes from Aureliella sp., assembly GCA_963691875.1. Classification (GTDB taxonomy): domain Bacteria; phylum Planctomycetota; class Planctomycetia; order Pirellulales; family Pirellulaceae; genus Aureliella. Next base: position 3,690,012 of record OY829846.1, on the reverse strand, counting down.
GCCTCTGTTTTCAGCTCACGGCACCTGCCCTCGCACAAGACGTCAGTCCACCGAGCATTGATATCGAGTTACCTGAAGGAGCAGATGAATTTGGCACCGCGGACTTCACGGTCGAGCAAACCGTAACTGAGGCCCAGGCAGCTTCATGGGCTTGGTTTCTAGCTATCATTTCTTCCCTGTGCACCGGCATACCCGCCATGATCGTCGGGCTCGTCGTCGGTTATTTTGTCGGCAAGAGCCGTGCGCCTCGACCAACTGCTGAACAGAGCTAAGGTATCTGCCAAAAAGAGAAATGAACTCGCGGTCTACAGAATCACGGCGATAAAAGGTGGTAAAGACTTCTCTAAAGCGGAGCGAGGCTCTCCGCTGCCATGGCGTTGAAGGGTGCATAGAGTGAGCGTGGGACGGCTCCCGCTCAATAGCGTGTCGAGTTCTTTCATACGAAAATTCAAGAGCAGAATGGCCTATGCGCTTCGTGATCGGAGTCGATATCGACTGCTTCAGTTTGCATCATCACGCATGTAACACCGGTACAACGACCGCAGATTGCTAAGCCTGTTGCGCCAACGACATTTCGGATTCGCGGGCTACGGATTCACAGGCGAAATAGCCAGCAGATTCCATCGAGTCACGGCCAGCATTGAGTCCAGAGTCAATCATTTCGCGTGGCTGCGAGAAGTCAAACCACTGGAATTGCCCGACTTCAGGACGTATCAAAACGTCGGCTAACTCAAGCGAGCGAGAACGAATCAGACTCTCACCGATCTCGTCCATTCGCAAGAGAACGTGCAAGCCTGATTCGCAGTCATCGACCGGAGATAGTGTCGGGCCAACATCGACTCCGATTGTCACATCTGAGTAGAAGCTGCTAGCAACTGCAGTTGGCAACGAGTCGAGCACACCAAAATCGCAGAGCAGCATGTTCTCCCATTCTACCGGAGGAAAGACTCCAGGGATGGATGCCGAAGCGACGATTGCCTTGCGAAGCGATCCTTGCTCGAGAACAATCTGTTCACCGGACTTGAGATCCACGGTGATGATGCTCATTGGTACCGGGCAGTCAGCGATGTCAATGTCTGGCACGAGAGCCGCGACGATCTGGTGAAGGAAGTTCGCTTTCAACAATGCACGACGGGTGAACAAACGAGTCAGCAAGCTACGAGCCCAAAGAAAGGACTTGATGCGATCGTACCAGGCCAGGACTCCAGACTGACCCGAGCCGCTGTTGGTCGGATGTGCTCCGTAAAGCGACGCTTGCTTGGTCTGAAACTCTTTTGACTCCAAGTAGTCGATGGTCGATGCGGTACAGTCAGCGATATTTGGGTTTGTCGCGTAGATTGAGCCTGCAAGGCTGCCAATGCTCGTACCCACTATACGGTCGATGCGGAAGCCAGATTCCAAGATGGCTCGTAACGCACCGATATGCGAAACGCCTCGCGCGCCGCCTCCCCCCAAGGCCACCGAAGCCGAAAGCTGTCCACGTTCTCGCGTCAGTTGCATACCGCTCCTCAAAATCATGGTGAATATCGCATCATGATGGGATCTGGTTCTACTCCATCGGTTTCCTGCCATCCCTCTTCTGCAATCCAAGCACCCAACTGCGTAACTTGTCGAAAGTCACGGTTGTCTGGGAGTTTGCCTGTCAAACGACGATACAAATCGTCACTGGCTATTTCGCCCGCAAGTTGTGTTGTCTCGTCAGCGTTGCGAGCAGCGTAAAGACTGGTGCAAAGCATGACCAAGGCATCTTGGATTCGCTGCACGAGGAAGCTCATCGAGCATTGACGATCGGCCAGCTTGCGCTGGTGAGTTCGCATCGTGCCCGAAATTTAGAAACACTGAGTCGACAGAAAATCGCATGCAAACGTAGCATGCTTTTTCAGTTCGTGGAGCAAATCGGCGAATCGGGGACTCTGCTGTCTCATTATTCACATGCCCGCCATCCATTTGACATACTGCAACATCGGACCTTACAACATCCATGCAGTTAGAGGATTGAATGGATTTGGCTGCTTGATGCCAGCTGCAAATAGTATTCGTCCTATCGGTTCAAAGTATTCTTTACCATGCGCCTTCACGAGCGATTTGAAGAACGCCATGCCGAGCATTTCTCCTTCCCCTCGGTAAACGCAAGGTGCTAGGAACTCGTGCACGTTTTCCTCGAATAGAAGACCATGTAAGAACGAACGTCCAACATGTGTCTTCATCATCAACTCGATGGCCGCGTATTTTTGCACTTCGCTAACGAAGATTTTGGCGATGATGCACCCCATCTCACCGCGATTACCCCATATCAAGCAAATTCGTGCACTATTCAGTGAAAGTATCACAAGCAACAATATGTCCGGCGAGCTCTCGACGCACAATGGATTCCCCGTAAGTCTTACGGTAGCCTGCCCAAGGGAAAATGTTGGCCAGCATCATGCGCATCGTGCCTGCTGCGTTGGCGCACAGTGAAACGCGTCCGAGGTTGAGTTCGTGATAGGCAGTGGTAAGGCCATCTCCCATCGCTGGCTCAAGTAAGTTCTCTGCAGAACCACAAAATCGCGGAAGACTAAACCTTGGTTGTGAGCGTTTTTCAGCGCGTGAAGACCATATTGCTTAATCTGAAACTGCTCAGTTTCTTGGTCGGATAAACATGAAAGATGGAAGTGATGATGAGATCCTTTTTGCGATCTAAGATCTGATGGAAGCCTCGACTGTTGCATTGCGCTGAGTCACCGGTTCTAAACCAGCCATTTTGCATGATCTGCGCCGTCGTTTGCTCGTTTTTCCAGTAGCCAAGCATGAACTGCAGGGCGCGAATCAAAAGCTCGCCGACCTCTCCAGCGGACCGACATGTGTTACGGGCGACGCCTCTGGTAGCCCGTAACCTTCGACGACTTGTGCACCGCTGTGATGGGCAAACTCAGAGCTAACTCCAGCTGGCAAAGCTGCAACTCCCGAGATGACCCACTTAAGGGAACTCAAGTCGAAGGGATTACAGCCGCGGTGAACTCTCACTCGTTGGTTCAGCGCTGCCAGCATTGCAGGCATCCTATAGGAGTGCAAGTCACGAGCGTGCAGCCAAGCAGCCAGTTTCACTGCAGCTCGATCTATCTATTGGTAGGAGAACTCGCGTTGTAAGAATTCAGCCACGATGTGATCAGGAAACAGTGCCGCGCTTCGCGCGAGCAACTCCGAAGCAGCGATATTGAGATAATCAAGTTGCTGCGGGACGCCGCTTGGATAGAGCTCCGCAACCGATGGTACTTTCAACTGGTGACGTTTTTCATCGTTACGAAAATCGCTGGATGGAATGATGGATATCGAGCTACCTCCCGAGCCAGTATTGAGCAAGATGTAGCACCGGCGATGTTGCCGGGCGTCCAGTTTCCGTTCATCGCGTCCTGCACTCCGCGCTGATCGGTTGAGCGATCGGAGAAGTCGACTACGGCTCGAGACAGATCTCGGCCAAGTCACCTGCCCACGAACTCGCTATCGAGTTCCTGTGGAGCTCACAGCCTAAGCACCTAATTCACAACCGGTTGCGGTCATGGCCACACTTGTCACCTGCGCCTCGCGAGCGAGGACGCGAGTTTTCGAGAGTTGGGCGATTGGTGATCGCCGAAGCGTGTCGCCCTTCGAACACCTAATGAATCACTCTCCAGGAACGGCTGAAAGTCAAATAAGATACCCCTAGAGGGTGTTTCAGGTGGCTTAGGGTTTTGCAAAGAAGTTCTGTTGACGTCAGCACAAGCATCACAGCCAGCTGCTCAAAATCGTGGTTTGGAAAAGTTCGCTCGTAGGTATTCGAGGGGGAACTGTTGGGCTGGACCAAGTCGCGCGGAGCAGTGAACATAGTCTGCCGCCAACATCTCCTATCTGGATCAGTGTGTATTCCGATAGAAAGCCAGCGATGGCCAGAATTCTCACGCGCAAGGCTCAGGACATTAACGCAGAACAGCTAACTCCTCGCTTTCTCCAGTGGTGGAACGCGCCCGGAGGCCCAGGAGGTCTATTGGCTCTGGCGTTGCCGCTTATGCTCTCGGCAGGATTTGTATCGATCACGCTCTTCACTGATCGCACCCTGCTGTTTTGGCACTCCGAGACATCCGTCGCCGCCGCGATGGGCGGCGGTGCTTTGTACTGGTCGATTATCTGCTTCCCGATGGGGATGCTCGGTTATATCAGTACCTTCGTTTCGCAATACCGAGGTGCTGGTCAGGAATCACGCGTCGGCGCGGCTTACCAACATGCAATCATGCTGGCCTGGATCTTCGTGCCAGTGATGCTCTTTGCAATTTGGATCGCGGACGACATTTTTCGGTGGTCTGATCATAGCGAGACGCTAGTTGAGCTAGAGGCTCAGTATCTGCGCATCCTATTGTTCGGCGGGATTGGTGTCTTGTTTTACAGTGTGCAGAGTGGTCTGCTGACGGGGCAGGAACGCACTGCAACGGTGTTGGCCATCGATGCGGCAGGCACAGTTCTTAATCTGGTGCTCGACTTTCTTCTCATCTTCGGATGTGGCTCGATTCCTGAGATGGGATTGAGTGGTGCCGCGATCGCAACAGCTGCTTCCTTTTGGTTGAAAATCCCAATTGCCATGTGGTTGCTACGGCGCGATATGGGTCTCTGGAAACAGTATGAACTAGGCACATGGCATGCATGGGAACCGAGTACGCTGCGTCGGTTGTTCATTTATGGTGGGCCCGCAGGCTTGCAGTTGTTGGCTGAGGCGGGATGCTTTTCAGTGATTATGCTTCAAGTCGGGAATCTCGGCGAGCTTGAGATGGCTGCAACGACTCTCGCCTTGGGGCTGAACGTTCTCGCATTTGTACCGATGATCGGACTTGGCATCGGCTTGGGGGTCTTGGTAGGTCAAAGAGTCACGGAAGGTCGATTGGACCTCGCTAAACGTACAGTTCGCTCCGCTCTCGTTGTGACACTACTCTATACATCGGCATTTGCTTTGTATCTGGGTATTGCACCGGAACAAGTGATTTCGGTTTACTCCTGGGGCACCTCTACCCAAAGATTTGAGCAGATTCGACCTATGTTGATTCCTTTGCTGCGAATCATTGCTGTTTACTGTATTTTGGACGGTTTGCAGGTAGTTTTCGTGGGTGCAATTAAGGGCGCTGGAGACACCTGGTATGTGCTGCTAGCAACCATTCTAGTGTCTGCTGGCGCCGTGATAGCGGGAATTATGTGCCAGGAATATCTAGGCCCCAGTCTGTTGCTCTGGTGGTATGTTGTGGCTGGCTGGGTTACCGCTATGGGAATCGTCTTTGGCAGCCGCTATCTTAGTGGTCGCTGGGAAACCAAGCGGGTGATCGAGAGATTCGATTGATTCGGTCCGCAAACTACGGACTCTCAGCATAAGACAGGTTCACCGGCTGATATCCTCGAACTGAAAGTATGAAAATGGAAACAATTGCTTGTCCTTATTGCCAAATGCAGTATCGAATTGCTCCCGAAAATATGGGCAAGCAAGTGAGGTGCCAGAAGTGCGGAGATGTCTTCAAGGCGCAGTCAGCTGGCGAAGTTGAACCAACTGTGATGGAACTTGGCTCCGGCACACGCATCGCAGACGAGATCGATTATCAGATCTTCGGTGATGACATGCAGTACGCTGAGATCGTCCTGGATCCGGGCGAGGCGGTCATAGCTGAAGCGGGTGCGATGATGTACATGTCAGCCGGTATCCAGATGGAAACGGTCTTTGGCGATCCAAGCAAGAAGGGGGACAGTTTTTGGGGCAAGATGATGTCTGCTGGTAAGCGAGTGCTTACTGGCGAGTCGCTGTTTATGACTGTGTTCTCCAATATCGCACATGCGCGCGAGACGGTTGCCTTTGGTGCACCTTATCCGGGGCGAATCGAAGCTTTGCATTTGGATCAGCTTGGCGGTGAAATTATCGCACAGCGTGATTCATTTCTTGCTGGAGCCAAGGGGATTGAGATCTCGATCGCGTTTCAGAAAAAAATCGGTGCTGGATTGCTGGGTGGAGAAGGCTTCATTATGCAGAAACTAGTTGGTGACGGGATCGCGCTGATCCATGCTTGTGGCACGATGATGCACCGGGAACTGGCGCCAGGTGAGACCTTGCGAGTCGATACTGGTTGTATTGTCGCGCTAGGGCCATCGGTCAACTATGACATTCAGTTCAATGGCAGCATCAAGAGTGGGTTGTTCGGCGGAGAGGGATTTGTATTCGCGACGTTGACCGGGCCAGGCCCAATATGGCTGCAAAGTTTGCCCTTTGCACGTTTAGCCAGACGGTTTTCTACCGGTGCAGATTCAGGAAAGGGCGAGAGCTCGGTCCTCGACAATCTTGGCGGGCTAGGCGGTATGTTGATGGGCGACAACGACTAGCGACTTGCGAAACTGGGCTGCTCCTAAAACTGAGGAAGGCTTTGCAAGTGAGGAAGGACGTGTTGATTAGTTAGGGAATTTGCACCTGCTTCACACCCTACAGGACTATTTTGCTTGTGTTTGGGACCACCCAGCGGCAGTAATTTAAGATTTGGTAAAGTTTTTCCATTGATTCTAGATACTGAAAGCAGTATTAAGAGAGCAAACTCACCGAATCAATTTCAGTGCTCTAGGTGGTTGGACGGTCATAGATCGGTGTCGACAACGTCTACATACTGCCTTGGGCAGCTGAACCCACAGGTACACGGTTGTACTCCTCCCAGTCCCACCTTACGAAGGGGAGAACCGAATGTCAGCAGACTGGTTTTTCATTCAGAAGGGCGGCTTCTTCCGCAGGCGGAAGCGTGTCGGTCCTATTTCTGAGCAAAACATCCTGGTTCGCATTGAGTCAGGCGAGATAGATCCTGACACACTGCTTTCCAGCGATGCCAAGACTCATGGTCATTGGGTTGAGATGCGAACCATCAAACCTGCCATGAAGCATTGGAAAACGCATCATCCACATGGCAAAGGTTAACAAAAAACCCCCGCATTGATTGAGGGCATTTTTTTTTGGGTTTGTGTTGCTTACCGAGCTTGGCATGCTGGTTAACGTGATTGTTCTAAAGCTTTTTGAGCTTCACGTTCTTGAATTGGATCTTCATTGGCGGCCCGGTATGAATCTGGAAGGCAAGAATGCCTTTCATTGCCGCTTTATCTTTCTGGGAGTCGATAACTTCTGACATCAGCTCATCATTGATGTAGTGACTCACCTTATTGCCTCGGGCAATTACTTTGTAGCGATTCCAATCTGCTTTCTTGATCTTGCTTCCAAGTTCGGTTGCGTCGGCAAACTTCTCAGGCTTCTTCTTGCCCTTGCCGTCGATCGTGACACGTTGTCCGCGCTGAGCCAAGATTCCTCGGCCCCTCTCCTCGTAGTTGATTCCAGCGAACTTCATCGTTGCATCGATGTCAGCCTGATAGCCACCTACGATGAACTTATCCGCATCCTTGACGGTGCTGCGGTATTGGATACCGGAGTTGCCTTGTTCACCGATGCGGTAATCTAGCTCCAAGACGAAGTCAGCCACTTCTCCTTCCCAAATCAGAAAGGTATTGAACTTGAGGGGATTGTCTGTGGTCGTTGTGCCCGTGATTGCGCCATCCTCCACGGACCAAAGTTTTGGGTTTCCTTTCCAGCCCGATAAATCCTTCCCGTTAAAAATTTCCGTGAAGCTGCTTTGGGCATGCCCGAAATTGCAAAGGGTTGCAGCGATGAGGATAATTAGGAGGGTTTTGAACATTAGAAACTCCCTATTTCGTGGGTGATGGTGGGACTTGTGGCTACCGTTTATGGCCATTCCATATGCGTTGGCCTCATAGAAACTTGGTTTTTCGCAACAAGTAAACAGAATGGAGAGGTAAGTGTTGGCAAAAGGAGTGTTGAGAAGTTTGGTTAGTCTATCTGCTGGATTTTGGCCTGAATACAGGCACTTCCACAATTTGACGCATTTCCCATCTCCTCTTCGCAAAAGCAACCGGCTGCTGCGAACGGGAGCTCTTCTTTGAAAATGGCATTAGAATCAATTTCATCAAAGACTCAGGAAGCGTCTAAGATCCTTTCGGGCACGGCGCCGTCTAGAGCTCATTCGAGAACAAGCAAAGCGGCTGATCTGCAACGATCCCAAAGTAAGCATCCTCTCAAGCATCGTGTCGATGGAAGAAAGACGAAGATCCGCGTCTTTTGTAGCGCTGTTTGTTTCTGGCTTGGTATCGCTGTTAGCATCCAAGTGGCCTGTCACTTGCTCGGTCGGCTAAGCCCTGTGCTAGAACTAGCCAGTCACTTCTCGTTACATGTTATTGGGTTTGTCTTGCTGCTGTTGCCCGGGCTGTTGTTCTTCCGACGGTTCATCATGAGTGCCGTGATGGTTGCAAGCTGTGGGATATTGCTGTTATCTGTTCAGCCCTGGACGTTGATGCCTGCTGCAAGTCCATCTGCACAAGGCAAAACACAACTCCAAGTTCTCAGCTGGAATATTCTGTCTGCCAATCAGCAGTTGGACGAAATCAAATCACTGCTTCAGAATCAGGCTGCAGATGTAGTGGTGCTCTACGAGGTAAGCCCAAGTCTCAAAGGGATGTTCGAAGAGCTTCGCTATCTCTATCCAATTCAGCTTGAGAAGTACAGTTGGGGCGGAGAAGGTATCGCAGTGCTGAGCAAACTTGAAGATACCCAGCTACGTTTCGAGGACTTTGGCCAGCCACGGCAACCAGCAATTGTTGCTACGCTGCCGGGGACCAAGCATGGGGATGCACCGCTTCAGTTGGTTGGAATGCACACTCTTTCACCCATTCCTACTTATCGCTCACGCGGCCGAGATCTGCAACTGAAGTCTGTAGCCAGCTGGACTTCAACGAACTCCGATGCGGTTTGTTTGTGCGGAGATCTCAATATCACGCCTTGGGCTCCAGGGTTCCAAGAACTACTCGATGCAGGATTGCGGGATACACGTGTGGGGCTCGGAAATATGGCCTCATGGCCTGCTAGCCTAGGCCCATTGGGAATCCCGATTGACCACGTTTTGCACAATGACAAGTGCCAAATCATCTCCCGCGAAGTTCTATCTTCGTCGCCCGGGTCTGATCACAAGCCAATCTTGTTCACAGTGGACTACTAGCGACGGTCGCAACCGCTTGGGCTACCAGGGTGGCCCCGGCTTTTCCCTACTGCATCAGAACTGGCCGGAGCTGCGGAGCAAGTTGGCTAAGTTCCTTGGTCAGCAAGCTATGAATTCGCCGGGTGGTATTCTGCTTTTTAGCGAGCCCAAGCAGCTCCCTACATTTGCTGAGTGAAACTTGCGCGGCGAGTTCCTTGATGGTAGGAACAAAAGCTGGGCTCATGCTAAACCGCCGCAGCCCCATCCCAAGCAGCAGAACAAAAGCTTGAGGCTGACCCGCCATCTCGCCGCAGAGTGTCACGGGTTTACCTTCGCGGTTGCATGTTTCAACCACGGATTCTAGGATGCGAATCACCGCTGGAGAAAGTGGCTGGCACAGATGACTGACCTTTGGGTTGTCGCGATCTGCGGCCATCAAGTACTGGACCAGGTCGTTCGAGCCAATGCTGACAAAGTCGACCAGAGGAAGCAAGCGGTCCATCATGATGGCTGCAGCAGGCACTTCCAGCATCATCCCAAAAGCAACTTTCCCGTAAGGCTTTTCTTCCTGCTTCAATTGTTGTTCTGCTTTGCGAACAAAAGTCCGTAGCCGACGAAGCTCTTCTACGTTGGTGACCATCGGGAACATCATCTTGACATCGCATAGTTCTTCTCTTGATCCGCTCGCAGCGCAACGCATGATGGCGCGAATCTGAGTCAAGAAGAATTGCGGGTGCTCAAAGGATAGTCGAATACTGCGCCAGCCCATGAAAGGATTGGCTTCACGCTGGCCGCGACCCAAGAAGGGCACGGTCTTGTCGCCTCCGATATCTAGCGTGCGAATGGTCACGCGTCCGTCAGGGCTATTCGTGATGACATCACGATAAATTTCTAGCTGTTCTTCCTCGCATGGAACACTTGAGTGCGTTAGATACAGGTATTCGGTGCGGTACAGCCCGATCCCTGCGGCGCCCATCGCTGTCGCACTTTGAGCGTCAGATACTCCGTTGATGTTGGCCATCAAGTCAAGTGAAATACCATCTGCTGTTCTGGCCTGCTGATCTCGGTTGTGAGCCAGCTGATTCTGCAAGTCAAAGAACTCGCGTTCTAGCTTCTTGTAAGCAGATAAGACTTCCGGCTCAGGATTTACAATCACATGGCCTTCGCGACCATCGACGATTACTGTATCGCCCGTTTTCGTTTGTCGTAGTACTCCCGCGACACCGCTCACCGCCGGAATACCGCGACTCCGCGCAACGATGGCTGCGTGGCTGGTTTGGCTACCGGCCTGCGTAACGATCCCATGAACCGGTTTGTCGCCCAGCATTACGACTTGGCTCGGTAGCAACTCGTCGGCGATGACAATGGTTGGGCCAGAAAGTGGGTTCGACTCATTTTCCAGGGCAGGACTCAAGAAACCGGTCATGCGTTCGATTACATCGCGAATGTCGGCCAGCCGCTCCTTTAGGTATTCGTCCTGTGACCGATGAAACAATTCGCGGTAATATTCGACAAGCTTGGCCAGAGCGGCGGGAGCACTTAGCCGGTCGTCACCGATCCAAGATCGAATTTTCCCGACCAATGTGGAATCGTTTAGTATCGCCACATGCACGGCAAAGATTGCTGCTGCCTCACGGCTAACTTGGTTCTCAACTTTACTCTGCAGTGCTCGCAGATCGCGGATCGATTGCTTTCGCGCATTCTCGAACTTCGCCAGCTCAGCAGCTACTTCGCTGGCTTCAAGTCGTGATCGATCAGGGTCGACGAAAACCTCATGAATGCAATAAGCATTGCCAATCGTGACCCCGGGAGAAACGGCTATTCCTTTTCGCATGGGCCTCAATTTAGCAGAGCACTTAGGAACTCACAATTTGCCTGGCGATTCGTTAAGGTCAATCATGATTCGAATCAGCGCATTTTGTAAATTCGAAGCAATAGCTAGGGAAAGCTGATTCCTCGCTAACGATTCAGGGTACCAGAAGAACATCTCGCGCGAGGTGAAACTCAAAGTCGTCCTGGCGATTCTTCACTAGTGGTTCTGTAGGAAGTAAATCAGCTGCAGCATCTGCTTGGGAGTCAATTGGTCTTCCAACCCAACTGGCATCAGCGACTTGCCTTGATTGTGCAGAAGTTCGATGTGCTCCCGTAGGATCTGGTGCCTTGTACCACCCGACTCGACAAGGACAATCTGAGAAGCACTCTCACTTTCAATTACTCCCGCAAGTGTCTTGCCATCGGCAAGCACTGAGTAAGCTTGAAATCGTGGATCGACTTCCCGGTTTGGATCTAAAATGGCAGTCAATAGTTGCTCATGCGTCTTTTCACCTAGTTGCTTCAGTGGCGCGCCAACATTGCTGCCCAAGCCAGCTACTTGATGGCACTGTGAGCAAGATTTTTCAAAGTGCTTCTTTCCTGCCTCCAGTGTTTCTGCCGGCTCCAGATCCCGAACTGAGTTCAATACATCTTGGTACTTTCGCAAGATCTCACTCCGGTCGGCCGATGCGGAACCGAACAATGCTTTGGCACGCGAAGCAACATCGCGATCACGCGAAGAGCGAAGCAGGCCTCTGGCTTCAGCATCAATTTGGTTGGGCCGAATCGTCTGGTTTTCGATTGCTTGAAGAAGCGCCGCAGTACAATCGGCTCGACTGATCAGGATCTGCAATGCGCGTCGCTGAAGGCTCGGGGTCAATTGGGGAAAGCTGCTGATGAGTGTCGAAGCTGTCTGCGGATGGTTAGCCGAGTCCAATAATTCGATTGCGTGGAACTGCGAAGCGATTGGGTTTCCAGGATTCAGTTGTTGCTTGATCCAAGCGGTCTGGTCTTCGGTAGGAAGTAGCTTGAGCCATAAGAACTTTTTGGGTTGTTTTTCTACGCTTGCGAGAATCCGGTCGCATAGTTTGGCTCTCTGCTCCTGTCCGAGTATCTGGCAAACCAACTTGTATTGTGAGCTGCTGACACGAGATATGGCTTCAATCCAAACTGCTGCGGCCAAAGTATCCGGCAAGAGCAATTGCTCAGCCAGCCAGCTGAGCAGCTGTTCGTCTTCGCGAGCAAGGTCGATCCATGATGGGAGCAGCAAGGATAGCCACTGACCAAGATCCGCGGGTTCCATTCCTTCTATTACAGTGTCCGGTGCTAAAGATTGAGCTGAATCCACAAGTGTCGCGCGGAGCAAAGGTAATTCAGCCTGCTTCATCAGGGTTGGAAGGACAGCTGACTTGGTTTTCATGTCAAAGTCTGCGGTCAGCATTGCTAACTCGAGACTAACCCTCGCTGGCGCAACTTGGCTCTCGTGGATCATCTCTTGAGTGAATTGTGTGAGCTCCGCTGAGAGTTGGTTTCCGAGCTCGTTTGCTCGGATCAGTTTTAGCGCATGTTCTTGCACTCGGGTGTTTCTATCTTGCAATAATTGTTTCGCCCAATTTGCATCGAAGTACTGCAGTCGGCTAGCGACGTGCATGGCCAAAACCCGAGCCTCTGGACGCTTTGCTTTCACGGCAACCTTCAGCAGATTCTGCTTGCCCTCAAAACCACGCTCTACCAGTAACTGGCTGGCCGTTCTTCGCCGCCAAGCAATCGGACTTGCAAGTTCGTCGAGCAGTTCCGCTTCCTTCAATTGTGTCATATTGACCGAACTGAGCTTAGGAAGTCGCGATGAATTGGGAACGAGGCGCCAGATCCTCCCACGATCTCGTCCTGAAGTGAGATCCAGATGTTTCTTGATTACGTCCGGCAAGCTCTTCGGGTGCTCGATCACTTCGCGATACATGTCTGCGATGTAAACCGCCCCGTCTGGGCCATCGCCAAGTTGAACAGGGCGAAACCAGGTGTCGGTGGACCGCAAGAGTTCGACTTCTGCGTCTACCCGATCCGCCTCCCAGTACAAGCCATTGTCCTTAAGCGATTTGCGATGGATCAAGTTGCTACCAACGTCGCATACGAGCGCCGCATCCTCGGAATCAAGACTAAAGCCTGCCTCGTTGTCGGCGATCCAAGTGCCCGTCGCGCCTGTAAAGTAACCAGCTGCTCGGCCTCCGCCTTCGACTGGTCCCCCGACGATGCCCCCCACTCGCAAGCGAGTTCGGACGATGCGCCAAGCTTCGACCGGGCTGGCCCGAAATACTTCTGCTTGCTGGCCATCCAGGGCGATACTCCTCCGAAGGCCAGGCATCGTCACTTTGAGTGGATGTGAAGCAAGCCAACTGTGCATGTCGACGACTTGCTGCAAGTGATCGCTGTTGCTGGTGACAAACTTGTCGCCCCAGCGATTGAAGCTCAGGCCATGTTGCCCACCGCCGCTGACTGGATGTAGAGTCTTTTCCAAGGGATCAATTGCGAAGTCGGTTCGACGCAAAGTCTGCGCAGGTTGATTGCTGGAACGCAGGTTAGCGCCCGTACTGCTGGTGGCTCCATGCAGGAAACAGTCTACGCCCCAACGCAGGCTGTTGGTCATGCCTTGTACATTACTACGACCAAAGCCGTCGAACCAGACTTCAGACTGATCCGCTTTGCCATCATCGTCCGTGTCGCGAAACCAAGTCATTCTGGGCGGCGCGGAAACGATCACTCCGTCGCGCCACGGGTGAACAGCGGTTGGCCAGGAAAGGCCATCAACAAAAGTGCTGCGGTGGTCCATTTTGCCATCACCGTCGGTATCGGTCAGCAATGCGATGCGTCCTAGGTGCTCTTTGTCTTGCTCGCTGTAGTCTCGCATTTCGACGACGAACAGGCGGCTGCGGGCGTCAAATGCAAAAGCAATAGGATCGACAATCAAGGGCTCTGACGCCACCAGCTCGACGCGGAAGCCATCGAGTACTTCCAGACTCTCAATCGCTTGCTCTGGACTCAATGGCTCGAATCGAGGCAGCTCCGCGGAGTAATCTTTGTCCAGAGAGTCTGTTGTTTGCCCCACCCCCGCCGAGCAGAACAAGCTCAGAATCAGAATGACGAGCCAGCTCAGTCTGCTAGCTGATCGAGGCAAATGACGTCGCGGATTGCCGAACTGCCGAGGTACGATTGGATTCATAGATGAGCTTGCTGCTAGACTTAGTGGTAGTTAGGCGACCGGCAGAAGATCTTCCACCAATGGAAAGTTTATTCGCGCAAGGGAATACTGTTTGAAACAAACCTGGATTGGTAGATTCTGACTCGCCTTCCGCTTTAACGCGTTGGGAGCACTAGACACTCGTGGAAATATCCATCACCACTATCCTCTGGATATCAATATTAATTGTTGGAGTTGTCATGGTGATTGCCATCATGGCTTTCTTCCTGGCGTATTCTATCCTGAGTCGACGCGTTTCGCACAAGTTGGAGGCAGCGCTGGAAGACTTGGAAAAGTTGACGCAGCAATCTCCGAGCGCCTCAGGCGTTGGCGAGGGTTGTGTTCCACCGATGCGAATTCATCTGGAGTTCACCGAAAACGATTTAGGTCAGTTTGGCAGCCGTGGTGCGATGGCGGAACACTGGTTGCGCGGCAACGAGTTTCGATTCCTGGGGCAGTTCGTTATCGAGGAAATGCAGGATGAGCAACTGCGAGGCTTCGCGCATCAAGAGAGTTCCGTTCTGGCTCTGATTCGATTTCCCTATGATGCCGGGCAGCCCTACGTCGAGTTCTCGACGTTGCTGAGTGAGGATGAGTTGGCGGGTGTGGCCAACCCACCCAGAACAACTCTGCAACTACCAGAAGAGGCGCCCGGCGAGTACTTTTTTGAAGACCTCTCCATCGACCTGCTCAATCGTATGTGGGAGGCGACTGCAGCCATGTTACTAACACACTCCGTACTGCCAGTTCCTCAAGACCAGGTCGCGTTTGCGGAGCTGTTCGAACGGGCACACGCGGCCGAGATGGATTATCGGATGGAGCGTGGTGGACTAAGCTCGAGCGAAATCGAGGAAACTTTTGCTCAGCAAGGAATCGTTGCTAGTAGTTTTGACATCGATGCGATCCAGCAGCAGTGGCAACTTGCAATCGAGAAGCACCTGATGGACTTTTCGTCCAAAGCATCCAATTGTTACTATTCGGGTAGGCAAGTATTGATCGTTTACGAGGGCAGTCAGCATCGCTATCTACTTTCCCGGCTAGGTGAATTGCTCGGGCGACTCGATTCGATCCCAAAACCACAGCAAGAACAACTACTCGCCAGTTTTGCAGAACTGCGTCAGATGCTGGATTCTTTTTCACCTCGAGAGGCCATGGCTCGCTTCCGCGCGCACTTGCCTCGAGAGATGCGATTTGACTTGATCGATCAACTTCAAGTGCCACTCGAGGCTGATTGCTACGTCTTACCCGGCTCAATGTAGTGGACTTCGCCGTAAGTCCCCCTAAGGAGGCTCGGGATCAATCCCAGGCTTATAGTAGTGCTCGTAGCCCTTTTTTCAATCGTCCGAGTCCTTCGATCACTGAGTCCTCTTTGAGCGCTCCATAGGAGACTCGAATCTGGCAGCTAGTTTCGATTCCGAAAGTGTTTCCAGGCAGTGTCGCGACGCCGAAGCGAGAGATTAGCTCGCGCACTAGCTCCATATCGCCACGGTCTGTGTCTAGTTGCAAGAGCATGTAAAAAGCTCCGCCAGGCATTGGTACTCGACAGCCGGGAAGTCCATCTAGCTCTTCAAGAATTGCATTCCGAACTTTCTCCAAGGACTGAACATGTGGCTCTACCCATTCACGCCCTGCCTGCAGTGCTGCGGCAGCGACATCTTGGTTCAACATCGGCGGGCAAACCAAGTTGGTATCTTGGATCTTCTTGACAGGTATCAGCAGGTCATCTGGGACAACCATGTAGCCACAACGCCAGCCAGCTAATCCGTACGCTTTCGAAAGCGTGAACAGCGAGATGGTGTGGCGCGCGGCTCCCGGCAAAGAGCCAGGCGAGAAGTGTTTAGCGCCGTCATAAGTGAAATACTCGTACGCTTCATCCGAAATATGAAAGATCTCACGCTTTCGGCAGAGTTGGTTGATGCATGCCAGAGCTTTTCGCGAGTAGATCGCGCCCGTTGGATTGTTGGGCGAGATCGTCACAATGGCTCGCGTTCGAGAAGTAATCGCTGCCTCCAACGCAGCAAGATCGAGTTGGTAATCGGATGTTGTTGCAACCACGACAGCCTTGCAGCCAGCGATCTCGATCGCCATTTCATAATTGAAATAGTAAGGGTTTTGGACGATGATCTCGTCGCCAACGTCTGCGATAGCCAAAACGGCATTCAGAAACCCCATGTTAGAGCCAGCGGTGTAGACAACTTCGCAGCCCTCAGTCCGAATCTGGTTTTCGGACTTTAGCTTTTCATTCAGGAGTGAACGTAGGGCAAGTGTTCCTTGTACATCACCGTAGCGATGGTGAATCTCGTACACTTTTTGCGTCGCATTAATCGCATTCGGCGGTGGAGCGTAATGAACCATTCCTTGGCCCAGGGAGATCGTGCCAGGGTGATCCGCAATGAGCGAGCCCACGATGGGAATCACTGGATCTTGTACTTGTTCAATGCGAGTTGCGACTCGTTTCGTCATGCGGGGTTCCGTTTGGGTGGCTGCCAGAAGTCACTGCTCTCCTTCAAGTCCAATCGTGCAAAATCCGCGAAAAGTCCTTGTCCGCACTGCTGGGTGGGATACCGACCACAGTACCTTCAAGTGGATCTTGCAAGACTTTCAGAGAGGCGGATCATTGTAGCGGCTGATGTATTGGCTGCTATCAAAACTCACGCACCCTTCAAGCGAAACAAAACTTCAATGACTTGGATCAAGACGGTCTCCTTAGAAGAGTCCTCTGGACCTTTAAAAAGCTTGTATGACCGAGTTCGCTCATCGGACGGTCAGATTGATCAGATTCTGATGGCCCACAGCCTGCGGCCGCACAGTCTGACAGGCCACATGACTCTGTACAAAAACGTTTTGCACCATCATGCCAATAAACTGCAGAAATGGTATCTGGAGACGATTGGCGTTTTCGTCAGTCAGCTAAATGAGTGCGAGTATTGCATGCAACATCATTTTCACGGGCTCAAGCGGCTGCTTGACAACGACAAACGGGCCACCGCGATCTGGCAGACGATTCAGTCTGGAAAGCTGGAAGCGGCATTCGATGCCAAGCAGATTTCAGGGCTCAACTATGCTCGGCTGCTGACGCTGGAGCCAGCCAATGTCACATCATCATCGGTAGCGTCAATGCGAGAGGCGGGGTTTGAAGATGGTGAGATCCTAGAAGTAAACCAGGTTACTGCGTACTTTTGCTACGCTAATAGAACTGTGCTTGGACTAGGAGTCTGCATTGCTGGCGAGGTGCTCGGCCTTTCGCCAAACGACGATTCCTCAGAGGATAATTGGGGGCATCAGAGCTGATTTCTACGCGAATGTTTCGCTCAAGCTACTTTTTCTTTTCCTCGCCGACAACGAGCTCGTCACCGTCTTTGAGTTCACCTGAGATTAGCTCGGTGTAGCGACTGTCGGATATGCCGACTTCAATTGCTCGAGCTCGCAGTAGCTTGCCGTCAAATACCCAGACGTGACGTTTTTTACCATTTATGCTCGCTTCGGCTCGTTCTTGCGCCGAACGGTCTGCAGCTTCCTGATCCGTGCTTTGTTCATTCGCCTCTTCAACACCATCGAGGATCTTGTGATCATCCGGGTGAACGTGCTTGCGATTCGGTGGGTAGAATCGAAGTGCTGCATTCGGAATTTTGACGATCGAATTTTTCTCTTCAACTTGAAAAGAAAGACTTGCTGTCATTCCGGGCAGTAACTTCATCTCTTCGTTCGGAGTTTCGACGACGACTGGGTACGTCACGACATTAGATTCCTCCGTGCTGCTCAAACGCACTTCTCGAATAATTCCGTTCTCGAAGATCTCACCGGGATAGGCATCTACCGTGAAGGTGACTGGATTCTGCGTTTCTTTTGCTTGGCGAATCAGTCCAATGTCGGCTTCGTCGACGGAGGCATAGATGAACATCCGATGACCCATCTCAGGAGCGACGATGAATAGCTCCGGTGTCTGGAATTGTGCCGCTAGTGTTTGGCCTTCGTCAATCTTTCGGTCTATGACAACTCCGTCAACCGGTGAGCGAATTTCGGTGTAGCCTAAATTGGCTTCGGAGTTATCCAAGCTTGCTTGAGCTTGTTGCACGGCGGTCTTGGCGACGCTCAATTCTGCTTCTGCCGCCATACGGCTGAAACGCATCTCGTCAACTTCCGTATCCGAGATCAAGCTTGCGTTTTTCTTGACCAGTTTCTTTGCTCGCTCTTCTGAGTTGATCGCTTGTTGCAGTCGAGCCTCCGCTCGGAGCACTTCAGCGTTACGTGTTTCTAAAGTCGCGCGATCGCGCAGCACGACAGACTCGAATAGCCGAGGATCAATCTTGGCCATCAATTGATCTTTCTTGACCTTCTCATTGAAATCCACGTAGAGCTCTTGGATTGGCCCACTGACAACCGCACCTACCGTTACACGCAGAACGGGCTCGACATTGCCCGTCGAATTGACGTACAGAACGATGTCGCCCGATACAACTGGCTTTGACCTGTAGGCTGGTTCATTTTGCTTGCGGATGTAGGCCGCCGTCGGGAAATAAATACCGGCGCCTACGCCGCCCAGCCCGGCGATAACCAAAAGAAACGTAACAAAACCACGCATGTATAAGACTCTGAAAGAGAGATAAATCTGGCGTCCATGTTAATAGACATGGTATTCGACGAAACGACGGATTCTTGCCAGGCGCAGGTCAATCTGTAGAAATCATGCGCGACAAAAGGGATGGCAGCGGGTAGTAAGGGAGTTCTGAGATTGCGAGAAAGTTAGCTTTGGATTCGTATGCAGTCATCGAGCTAGAATTGCAGAATCGCGGTTCCCCAGGCCAAACCGCCGCCGAAACCGCTTAGCATCACGCGACTTCCTGGCTTTATACGCCCCTGGGCCATCGCTTCGTCTAGGGCTAGCGGGATGCTCGCCGCTGAGGTGTTTCCATAGCGATTCACGTTCACGACGACTTTTTCTCGATCGATACCGATGTCATCTACGGCTGAATCGATGATTCGGGCGTTGGCTTGATGGAGGATGAGCAGGTCGATGTTCGAAACGGTCAAGTTTGCGTGTGACAAGCAATCTTTGCAGCTCTCAGCTACCACTCGAACCGCCCATTTGAAGACAGCTCGGCCTTCCATTCGCATAAAGTGCTGTCCATCTGCGATCGCTTCAGGCGAAAGTGGCATCCGGCTTCCGCCACTTGGGATGCATAGCGATGCACCGCCACAGGACTCCGAACCAAGCGTGTAGCTGGTAAGTCCCATTCCATCTTGCTCACTCGGTCGCAAGAGAGCTGCTCCAGCACCATCACCGAAGAGTGGATAGGTCTTAACGTCCTGTGGATTGACCGTGCGGCTCATTACTTCGGCACCGACGACCAAGGCGCATTGGGAAGAACCTGAAGAGACGAATTGGCCTGCCGTTACCAAGGCATACATGAAGCCAGCACAAGCCGCGTTGACGTCGAGAGCAGGTGCAATGCATCCAAGTTTGCCTTGCAAGTGGCAGGCGGTCGAAGGAGTGGCGTGATCAGGAGTGAGCGTCGCGACCAAAATTAAGTCAACATCGCTCGGCTTCGTATTTGCAGCGGCTAAACATCGTTCTGCAGCGTGAAACGCCAAGTCGCTGGACGCGATGCCTTCTTCTGCTCGACGACGTTCTTTGATGCCAGTTCGTTGTACAATCCAATCGCTGTCGCAGCCGAGTTCAGCCAAGTCTTCGTTGCGGACAACAGTTTCCGGAACGTAGCTGCCTGTCGCCGCTAGCTCGAAACCCGTGACAGCTCCCATGCGACTACGGCCTGAATCAGCAAGTTTCGGCGCATTTTGATCTTTGCGTTCGGGGTGAGACAAATCTGCAACAGAAGCCATTTACAAGTCCGAAAGAGTGACTGGCAGCACCAGAAAACTGGCTGCATCTTTAGTGAGAAGCATCACCGAGTTGAGCGACCATTGACTGCGGATTGGCTTTCATGAGGGCTCTCAATCATAGCAGAAAGGGAAAATTGATCCAAAGCAAACTTGACGACTGGGCAATGCAATTCGCTCTGCCGCTAGGCCCCGTCTAATGCCGGAATCTAGTCCTGCTGATCAGGTAAACTTTGCAGCCATCGAAAAAAGCGAAAGGTAGATACTCAGGACATGGTCCGAATGCGATTCTTTAGCGACGAGCTCTTTAGGCGTGGTGGTTCGCACGCAGCCCACGCGAAATACGTCGCTTCGCTACCGAGTCAGATGCCGGAATCCATTCTCCGCATCAACCGCGGGATACTGCCGGACACATTCTTCGTTGGCTCAGAGTCAGCATATACATGGATGATGCACGAATCTCATCGGTCGAAACAAGAGGGGGTGCTTGCGGTGTCGAAGTCGATTGGGGCTTTCATTTTGGGAGGTATCCGATGTCACTTATTGTATTTTGTTTGATCATGTTGGCTGGGCTTTTTTCCGCTTGGATTGGCTTGATCATCATGGGATAGGCTACATCCCCATCGGCTACACTCAGTTCATGATGGGCCAATGGATGGCACATGGGGATACCTGCCCTGCCGTTGTCCTTGATCCCACTTCTTTGCCGCTAAGCGTCTGGGCTGATATGGCGACCGATCCATCACGGCAATCGCATCCAGCCATTCGGACGCTCAGCCTTCCAATCAAGAAAGCCACCCGATGTTCCTTGCAAGCCGCTCAAAACTACCTGTCGTCTGTGTCTACGAGGGGCCGATGGAAGCCGAGAAGTGGGGGAACGTAAGTCCGGTGCCCGTAGGATGTGCGAATCGGAGGCAAAAGGTTGTTTCGCAGAAGTTGCAGAGTATTCCGATTAACGAATGGACGGCGCTCGAACAGGGATTGGCCATCCTTCCCAAGCCATGCAAGCCTGGTCTCTACTTCATGCAATCTGCCAACAGCGGCTGGTAGGGCATGAGTGTACCTGATTACAAGTACATCCTAAGGTTGAGGTTTGTTCTTTCCTAGTCAGTCCGAAAGGCCAGCATCGCGGTGATCACAGTTGAATTCACGATTGTTGGGATAGCACATACGAGTTGCTCGATTGGGCTGCTACTACTTACGCTGTAGTACTTTGCGTACTGTATCTTCGGTTCGGAGACGGCGTATGAAGATATTGCTGCTAGCGTTACTGGGCCGTTTAGGTCGATGGCTTCCGCAGCGAGCTTCCTGGCAAATGCTATTGCCAGCCTGTCGGCGACTGTGCTTGGGACGTACTTGGCCGAGTATTTTATTGCCAGGTACAGTCAGAATAAGTACGACGGGATACGTTCTTTTTAATCAAATGGGCCCGTATGCGCAACAAGTCTACTGGGCTCCTTTTGTCACCGGAGTGGTCCTGCCGCAGCTGTGGGGATTCCGGAAACTACGCAGATCCATGATCGTGCTTTTCCCAGTCACTTGCATCTTACCGGGGGTAGTGCCGGTGAATTCGATTATGAAGTCATGGCAGATTTAGCTCGGAAACAGAAAAGCCGCGATCTGACTGAGCAGACAGCGGCTCGAGATTCATTGAGCTTTTTCCAGCAAGACGCTCCCGCACGCGAGAGGGGCAGTCGTGAGATCCCGGAGTGCAGGAACGGTTGACATTACTCGCCGGATGGCCGTTGAGGTCGGTCGGGACGCTTGTCGGTGCCACGGCCGCCATAACTGCGGCCGCCGCCTCCACCTCCACTGCCGCCACCGCGACTAAACAGCGAGGCGATGCCGGAACTGAATTCGTCCTTCGAGATTGATTTGTCGCCATCCTTGTCAAGCGTCATCAAACGCTCGGCCATGCGATTGCCTTCGAGTTCAGCTTCGGTGACTTGCCCGTCTTTGTCGCTGTCCATTCCGTTAAACATGCTCATTGGATCAAACCGCGATCCACCGCTACGGCTGCTGCGGCCGCTACCTTGTCCGCCGCTCGATCCAGCCTCACTTGAGTCGCCGTTGTCGATGCTGGCAAAGAGGCTGGCGTCTTGGTCGACACTGTCGCCCTTGTCTTTCACGCAGTACAAGTGCTTTGCGCTGCGGACGATCAAGTTCCCGTTGCTGATAGCAGGAGTGCCCCAGAAGATCTCTTTGTCTGATGTGAATCGGTTGAGTGCGATTTGCTCGGTCTTCTCACCAAGAGCAAATACGTACATCTGACCGCTGCCGTTCATGTAGAACATGCGATCACCAGCAACGACCGGCGATGGGTAGTCGAGGGAGCCAAACCGGCCGCCGGTCTGCATTGCGCCTTTGAGCCGCATTTGTTCGACGCGCTTGCCGTCTTCCGCATTGACGACGGTCATGACGCCACGGGTAACGATGTATAGCTTGTCTTTGTGGCTAACGGGCGAAGCGAAGCTAGTCGTGTCGCGGCCAGTCCATACCGTCTTGGTCTTGCTAACATCACCACTTCCACCCGCGTCGAGTGCGATACTGCCGCCACCACGACCTGTGAATGCAAAGACTCGCCCCTTGTTCTGCACCAAGCTGGTGTATGCTTGTTGAGCATTGGTTGCATCGGCGTGCCATAGCAACTTGCCGGAGGCAGGATTCATGCCCCACATCCCGTCGAGTCCTTTGGCTTCCTGACGCCAGACTTCTTTGCCAGTCGTGATGTCCAACCCGACGATAGCTTGGCTTTCGGCAGACGCCGTCACAATTAGAACGTTGTCGTGAATAACAGGGCTGGAGGACGATCCCCACTTGGTGGGATCCGATTCTTTCCCAACGTCGACTTGCCACAGTTTGTTGCCATTCAAGTCATAGGCTAAAACACCACTCTTACCAAAGAAAGCATACACGTTCTTGCCATCGGAGACAGGTGTGTGTGAAGCGTAGCCATGAGCGGTCACGCCGATACCGGTATACGGGTCTTCTGGTAGAGTGACCGGTACATCTTTTTGCCATAGCTTTTGGCCGGACGCCAAGTCGATGCACACCAAATGGCGAACAAGATTTTTGATGTCACCAGGATTTTCTTGGCTTAGGCCGTATCCTGAGTAGCAGGTCACGAAGGCTTTGCCACCTACGACGATTGGACTCGAAGCCCCAGGGCCGGGCAGTTCTGTTTTCCAAGCCAAGTTGGCGGATGGCGACCAAGTGGATGGGATGGACGCTCCATCTACGGCGTTGGCGTTACCAAGCGGGCCACGGAAGCCACGCCAATCTTCGGCAAAGCTGGGTGTGCAGAGAAGTCCAGCGAGCGTTATGGAGCTCGTGAGACGTAAGAAAAATTTCATTTCTAAGTCCAATATGCAAACATTCAGATCTGGGACGGGCAGCAAGCGGGGATCTTACCATAGCCCGCGTGAATTGAATCGGGCGGTGAGGCACTTCATACGCGAAAGAGCGTTACGAATTCCCCAGGATTCAATAGCCTGCAAAAGTGTGGGTTGTCAGACTCGAGTGACCTATGAGGCGCGTCCAGTCAGCGCCTATGGCTGGGCGCTAACCGGAAAGTCGGCTTAGAAGCTTTTGACGATTTATGCGAGCAAGATTACATTTAGCGTCTGCGTGGCGATTGCATTGATAGCAGGTCGCTGCCACCTTCTTTTTCGATCGGGCAAGTGTCTGGATCGTCTCTCTCCCCTGAGAAGTTTCCACCGGCGAAGGAATCGCAGCTCTTGTCGCTCGACGTTAACCAAATTCTGGGCCCAGAGGGCAGTATCGCTCGGCGTCTGCAAAACTATGAGACGCGCCCGCAACAGCTCGAGTTGGCAGAAGCGGTTCATCGGGCCCTTCGGGAAGAGAAACATCTGGTAGCCGAAGCGGGTACTGGAGTTGGCAAGAGTTTTGCTTACTTAGTCCCAGCTATCTTGCATGCGACAGCTGATCAGGTCGAAGAGCGGCTTAGTGAGGATGATAACGAAGAGGAACCTGTTCGTAGTGTTTTGATCAGCACGCACACCATTAGCCTACAGGAACAGCTGATCGAGAAAGATTTGCCGCTTCTGAATAGCGTTATCCCGCGCGAATTCTCATCGGTCCTGGTTAAAGGGCGCGGAAACTACATTAGCTTGCGGCGCTATCAGACCGCTCTGGCACGTGCGGCCAATCTGTTGGGCGAGACCGAGTTTGACCAACTGCAGCAAATCAAAAGCTGGCTGAAGGAAACGCCTGACGGTTCGCTGAGTTCTCTGCCCTTCCGGCCGCTCGGCAGCATGTGGGACGAAGTTGCCAGCGATACGAGCAATTGCCTGGGCCGGAAATGCAAGACCTACAATGAGTGCTACTATTACATGGCCCGAAGGCGCATTCAAGGTGCACAGATCCTGGTTGTCAACCACGCCTTGTTCTTCACCGATCTGGCAATTCGTGATGAACTAGGCTTCGGCATTATTCCCGACTACTCGGCCGCGATTCTCGACGAATGTCATACGATCGAATCGGTGGCAAGCTCGCACCTTGGAATCAAGATCACCAACAGCCAAGTTGAATACACGCTCAACAAGCTTTACAATCCTCACACCGGAAAAGGGCTGTTCCCCGCACTTGGTTTGGATCGCTTTTCGGAAATGGTTGCCAAGGCGCATCGTGGGATTGATACGATGGCCTTTGATCTCGACGAGCACATGGGACCTGGCGTCGCAAACAAACGTGTGACGAAGAAGGACGTGGTGCCAAATTTGGTTTCGGAGCTGTTAGCCAAGCTAAAAGAAAAACTCTCGGAGCTAGGCGATACTGCCGAGGACGCGTCGCGGCGTCAAGACTTTATGTCTGCAGCTGGACGGCTGGAATCATTGAGCAATCACATTCGCAGCTGGCTGCGGCAGGAAGAAGAAGACTACGTTTATTGGTTGGAGCGGGTTAACACGCGGCGCGGGACCACCAGAATGGAAATGCATGCGGCACCAATCGATATCTCCGGTCGCATGCGCGAGATGCTATTCCAGCAAGTCCCAAGCGTGATCATGACCAGTGCGACGGTATCGACGGGGCGAGAAGGCGGTTTCGAGTTCTTTCAATCGCGTGTCGGTGCAGCGGGCAGTCTGACCAAGCAGCTCGGCAGCCCTTTCAATTATCAGGACCAAGCCGAGCTAGTCGTCGTGCCAGATATGCCAGATCCTTCCTCACAGCGACAAGAGTACGACAAGTTGCTTCCTGAGATGATTAAGCGTTATCTGCTTCGTACAGACGGTAGAGCGTTCGTGCTTTTTACTAGTTACGGTTCGCTGCGGGCTGTTGCCAAGCAGATGCATTCTTGGTTCGTCGAACAAGAAATGACTCTGTACAGTCAAGCGGATGGGATGCCTCGGGGGCAGTTGCTTGAGAAGTTCCGCAAGAACCCGCGTAGCGCTTTGTTCGGTACCGATAGCTTTTGGCAAGGTGTTGATGTTCCAGGCGATGCCCTGCAGAATGTGATTATCACCAAGCTGCCTTTCAGCGTACCCGATCATCCGCTGCTTCAAGCTCGCTTGGATGCGATACGCAATGCAGGCGGCAATCCGTTTATGGATTATCAGGTGCCCGAGGCGGTGATCAAGTTGCGCCAGGGGTTCGGGCGCTTGATCCGTACAGCCTACGATTCAGGCATCGTCGTTATCTTGGATTCGCGGATTAAGACGAAACGCTACGGGCATTTGTTTCTCAATGGCTTACCCGAGACCAAGATGCGTTGGGAGACGGTTCGCGATGACGCTGAGCCAGTTTTCGAGCCGGACTTCGTTTAGCGAGTCTGTGGTGCTCCGAACCGTTTAATGACCATCCGTTGGCGTTCTCTTGCTTTGGTTAGCTTGCAGCTGGCAGGCCAACTAGCAAGATCACCTGCCTAGCGGCGGACGCGGATGCTGCCATGGTGCTTTGCGGTGTTCCAGCCGCCGTTGAGCGAAGTAGAACCAATGCGGAGCTGCATTCTATACTCGCCCAAGGGTCCGAGTTTCTTGCTGGAGTACAAAGTGTTTCCGTACTGTACGACGTCGGCTCGGTAAAAGTACGGAATAACGATTGCGAAGCGTCCGGAGAAATTGCCTCGATAAGTGTTGGAGCCCGTCTTCTGCAGCTTGATCCGCAGCGAGCCCGTGAATTCACGTTGGCCACTCGGTCTGGCCTCAGTCCATTTACCTTTCCAGACGCCGCTGGCGTCTTGAGCCGCTGCGGGGTCGCAGGCCCATGTGCAAGCGATGAATGCAGCGAGATACAAAATAGTACGTAGTTGCCGGCAAGAATTCATCGGTTCAGTGTGGCCCAATTGGCTGCAGGAGAGGTTTTCAAGACATAGTATAGTTGCCTGAGCAGGGATTCCACCGCTGGTCGCATGGAAGGCTGTAAGAGTTTCCTGCAGTCTCGGGGCGAAAACTTGACGACACCTGGGCTGACGAACTAGTCTTTAAGCTTATTCGTGCCCAAACCCTTTGTGCAAATGGAAATCAAAGATGAATGACTTATGGGTTTTCACCTGGCTCGGCGTCATGCTCGTTTTGATCATCGCGATGACCGTTGCCGCCGTGCGCGAATCTTCGGCTCGCAAGAAGGCAATGACCGGCATGCAACCTCAGCCACTCGACGCGGGCATGGCAGAACCAGTTGCTGATGCTGGATTGGGCGAGGCGACAGAAGGTGAATTTGCGTCGTTGGAAGACGAAACTTTAAAGTAAAAGTTTCGCTCTCTTAGCTAGTTGCTTTTGCCGAGCGAGCCCTTCCGCTTTGGGGCTCGCGCGTAGCCCTACCGCTTTGGGGCTCGTGCGCGTACAATAGCCGCAATTTGTACCTACGAGGTACTTTCGATTTGTAACTGCGGACCGTCTAGGAAAAGTTGATGAAAGCGGCGAAACCGGCCATTCTTGCGTTGGAAGATGGAGCTGTATTTCGAGGTTACTCAGTGGGTGCCGAGGGCGAGACTTCAGGTGAAGTTGTCTTCAACACTTCGATGACAGGCTATCAAGAAATCCTGACCGACCCCAGTTACTGTGGTCAAGTTGTGACGATGACTTACACCGAGATTGGCAACTACGGAACCAATCAGGAAGACATCGAGAGTGACCATCCGCAGGTCGCAGGTTTTATCGTCCGAAACGATAGTCGCATCGCCAGCAACTTTCGGTCTGAGTGCGACTTTACCGAATATCTACAAAAGCACAGTATCGTCGCTCTGGCTGGCATCGACACACGGGCACTTGTTCGTCATATCCGTAGCCACGGAGCAATGAAAGGTGTTATTTCGACGGCTGATCTCGACGAAGCTTCGTTGATCGAGAAGGCAAAGAGTAGTGACAGCCTCGTTGGTCGCGATTTGGTTCGTGAAGTCATTCCGGAGAAGGTTCGTCAGTGGAACGAGCGACTCTGGGAGCTAGAAGAGGAAACACGTGGCGAACGCGCCGAATCAGGTACTCACGTAGTTTGCCTCGATTTTGGAATGAAGTGGAATATCGCGAGGCATCTTTTTGATCAAGGTAACCGAGTGACGATTCTGCCTGGAACGGCCTCTGCCGAAGAGGTGCTCGCTCTCGAGCCCGATGGGATCTTCCTATCAAACGGTCCCGGAGATCCAGAGCCACTAGAGTATGCAATCGAGACTATTCGGGAACTGATCGGCAAACGCCCGATTTTCGGAATCTGCCTTGGCCATCAACTGCTAAGCTTGGCCGCTGGGGCGAAGACGTTCAAACTCAAGTTCGGTCATCGCGGCAGCAATCAGCCAGTTCACAATCTTGAGTCTGGGAAGATCGAGATCAGTTCGCAGAATCATGGTTTTGCTGTCGAGGAAAAAACTCTTCCTGACTGCCTTACGATCACTCATCGAAACCTGAACGATGATACCATCGCAGGCGTGAAACATAATTCTGCACCCGCATTCAGCGTGCAGTATCACCCTGAAGCTTCAGCGGGACCGCATGACAGTCGTTATCTTTTCCAGCAGTTCCAAGAGTTGATCCAGGCGAATCTTCAGACTGCTTAGGCACTTAACCAACAGACGCTGCGCGGCTTGGCGGTAGTCTGTGAGCGGTCCATTGTATCGGGGCGAGCATGGCCATTGATTACAAGACAACCTTGCATGGTCCCGAGTCTCCTCGCTATTTGATTGACTTTCACCCGAAGCGAGTCCCCCACTATTTTACCGATTTGCTCATTATTGGTGGTGGATTAGCTGGATTGCGGGCGGCCAATGCAGCTTCGGATGCGCATGCGATTGTTGTCACCAAAGACGAGATTCGCGAGAGCAACAGCAACTACGCCCAAGGGGGCATCGCCAGCGTGTGGGATCCCGAAGATTGCTTCGAGGACCATGTGCAGGACACGATGAAAGTTGGCGGTGACTTGTGTCACGATGACGTGGTCGACATGGTCGTTCGTGAAGCTCCGCAGCGTGTCGAGGAACTCATGCGTTGGGGCGCTCAGTTCGACAAGCGCGAAGGCGAACTGATTCTTGGGCGAGAAGGCGGTCACTCTCACGAGCGCATCATCCATGCTCTAGGCGACGCTACCGGCAAGGAAATCATGCGAGCCGTCATCGAGAAGACACGCGCACAGCCAAATATTCAAATCTGGGAGCGCGCCTTTACGATTGATCTACTTTCAGACCAGCAGCGCTGTTATGGAGCGATCATTTCTCGAGCAGGTGAACCTCCGATGCTTGTTTGGGCCAAGCAAACTATTCTGTGTACCGGTGGTTGCGGTCAAGTTTACCGCGAAACGACAAACCCGCGCGTCGCTACTGGTGATGGTCATGCGATTGCATTTCGGGCGGGGGCTCGACTGCGTGATATGGAGTTCATGCAATTCCACCCCACCGTGCTTTACATTGCCGGTAGCTCGCGAACGCTGGTTACAGAAGCAATTCGAGGCGCCGGCGCTCAATTGGTGGACTGCGAGAACTATCGCTTCATGGAAGACTACGACGAGCGAATGGAGTTGGCTCCGCGCGATGTAGTAAGCCAATCCATTGTCGAGCAGATGGAGAAAACGAAGCACCACTGTGTTTATCTTTCGCTGCGTCACATGGATGCAGCGAAAGTACACGAGGGCTTTCCAGGCTTCACTGCCGCCTGTGCCAAGTTTGGCCTCGATCCAAGCCGGGATCCGATTCCGGTGCGTCCAGGCGCTCACTATATGATTGGTGGAGTTGAAGTCGATCTTGACGGACGAACCTCGCTCGATGGATTGTGGGCCGCCGGAGAAGTTACCAGTTCGGGACTGCATGGCGCCAATCGCTTGGCCTCGAATAGTTTGCTGGAAGGTCTCGTGTACGGGGCGAGGACCGGCGAAGTGGCAGCGTGTGAGGCATTGGACTCAGCAAACGACTACCGCGCTCTGGCTTTCGAGCATCAAGGCTGTTCGCAACGCGGCGTGCAGCTGGATGTG
Source organism: Aureliella sp. (assembly GCA_963691875.1). Lineage (GTDB taxonomy): Bacteria > Planctomycetota > Planctomycetia > Pirellulales > Pirellulaceae > Aureliella. Next base: position 3,660,660 of record OY829846.1, on the reverse strand, counting down.
GGGGACATTCGTAACGCCGTCCAAAGCTTGATGTGGCGGCAAGTTGGCGTGCGGCGAGAACGCGAGCGCTTGCAAGAAGCACTCGGTGGTATTCGGAGTTATGCCCGCTATGTCCTGCCGCACCGTTTTGACATGCCCGAGGGCTGGGAGCTCCAAAATCTACTTACCGTTTCCCATCTCATGGCTCAAGGAGCCATGGAGCGCTGCGAGTCGCGAGGCGTTCACATGCGCTCGGACTATCCTGCGAAAGACAACGAGGCCTGGCGCATGCATCTTGGTTATCAGTTCCAGTCCGCGGCGCAAGCCGGCAGCTGATTTGCATGTGCCTTGATCGCTTGAGCGGTCGGGCTGCGTCGACCTGAGCTGAGCGTCGAAAGCACGGTGTCTTGCGGCAATGCGGCTCACCAGAATCTATGCCAAAGGACTTGACGACCTCGGCTACCCGTCGCGTTCCTGGCATCTCGCACTAGGCGCCAAGCCAGCGAGATGCAAATATGAGTTGATGAGTGCTTGCCGAGTGAATCTTGGCTGACCCTCTGACGACGTGTTGGCGGACACTGTCGCATAGCTATCCCCGATTCGCATGGGGATCGAAGGATTTCTCTTTGCCATTTCTTACGTTGTGACCGATTCGAATCTCATACTAAGCCAACTCCAAGCTCACCTTCAGTTGCTCTATCCCGATGTCAGCTCGGAGGACCTTGCCGGTCGCATTATTGAAGAGATTGGCCCACCAGAAGCTGCGGAGGAGATTTCGCAGTCCGATGACGCAACATCACTGAACGAAGTGGATTGCCTGCTGATCAGCTATGGCGATTCCATCGTTGGTGGTGATCGCTTGCCACTGCAGAATCTCAAGCGATTCTTGGATGATCACTGTCTGCAGCAAATTCCGTGCGTGCATATCCTGCCGTTCTATCCGTTTAGTTCCGATGACGGGTTCTCGGTTATCGACTACTTGCAAGTCCGAGACGATCTGGGGACTTGGGACGATATTGAAGATATCGCCGAAGACTACACGTTGATGGTGGATTTGGTCATCAACCACATTTCGTCGCAGAGTCGTTGGTTCTACGAGTATTGTCACGGTCAACGTTTTGGCTATTTCATCGAGGCGTCGATGGATGATGACTTGAGTCAAGTAGTTCGACCCAGAGTCACTCCGTTATTGCGCCCAACAGATACGACGCATGGAATGAAGCAAGTCTGGTGTACCTTCAGCCATGACCAGATCGACGTCAACTTCGCCAATCCAGAAGTGCTCATCGAGTACCTGAAGATCATCGCCTACTATTTGCGACGTGGTGCTCGGATTCTAAGGTTGGACGCGATTGGTTTCTTGTGGAAGCGAACCGGAACCAGTTGCATTCACTTGCCGGAAACACATGAAGTCGTCCGCCTAATTCGTAATGTTTGCGACTACTTGGCTCCAGGTACGCAGCTGATTACTGAGACGAATGTGCCGAATCAGGAGAATCTGACCTACTTCGGAAATCGCAACGAAGCCCACGCAATTTACAACTTTAGTTTGCCACCACTTCTGGTTCATGCGTTGATCACAGGGCAGTCACGGCACTTAAAGCAATGGATGATGAGCATGCCGCCTTCGCCCGAAGGCTGCTACTATCTCAACTTTACTGCTTCCCACGATGGAATCGGAATGCGTCCGGCAGAAGGGTTGCTGAGTAATCAAGAACAGCTGGAGATGGTGGAAACCATGCGGCAATTCGGCGGAATGCTCTCGGCTCGTCAAGCTCCAGATGGAACGGAACGTGTTTACGAGGTCAATGTCGCTCTGTTCGATGCTCTTAAAGGAACAGTGGCAGGCGAAGACGAATTCCAGGTCGATCGTTTCCTGTGTTCGCAAACGGTGATGATGGGTGTTGAAGGCATTCCTGCGTTTTACATCCACAGCCTGATGGCGACGCCCAATGACTATGCCGGGGTGAGAGTGACGGGTCGAAATCGCTCCATCAATCGCCATCGCTGGGACGCCGACAAGTTGGATGAGAAGCTTGCCGACAGCTCAAGCACGCAGTCGGTGGTACTCAAAGAGATGTTACGACGCATCGGCATTCGTTCTCGGCAGCCAGCCTTTCACCCCAACGCGACGCAGTTTACATTGCAGTTAAACGACGAGTTCTTTGCATTTTGGCGCCAGAGTCGCGATCGGGATCAAAGTATTTTTGCGATTCACAATCTGACCAATCGGCCACAGCCTTTGCGACTGGCTGATCTGAATCTGATCAGTATCGACGCTTGGTGGGATCTGTTGACGGATCGGCGGTTTGAGGATCTTTCGCAACAGATTGAAGTTGCCCCGTATCAGTGCCTGTGGCTTTCCAACCGAGACGGGCGGTGATGGCTGCGGTCTTCAGGGATTTTTCAATCCGCTAGAGTCCTTCGACGCTGATCTCAAGCCTGCTAACATTGTTCAGGCAGCAAACCTATCCTCGGAAATTTCATTGTGTCGCAATCTACGTCCGCCACAGACAGTCTGAATTCGCAAGGCTGGAATCTGGAGCACACTTATGCATCGCTTCCAGATGTCATGCATCAATCAGCACAACCAGGCCGTTTCCCAGACCCAAAGTTGGTGGTCGCCAACCATCCGCTAGCTGAAGAAATCGGGTTGGATTTTTCGGCGGCGGCAGACGAAGAACTAGCACAGCTGTTCACCGGGCAATTGCTGCCGAGCGATTCGCAGCCGATCGCCCAGGCCTACGCGGGCCACCAATTCGGCGGATTCACGATGTTGGGCGATGGCCGAGCTGTTTTGTTGGGTGAGCAGCGCGGACCGGATGGCAAGCTCTGGGATTTGCAGTTCAAAGGTTCGGGCGAAACGCCTTATTCGCGCCGCGGTGATGGTCGAGCCGCTCTTGGCCCCATGCTGCGGGAGTACATAATCAGTGAAGCCATGCATGCGCTTGGAATTCCTTCCACGCGTAGCCTTGGGGTGGCGACGACTGGTGAGTCCGTCTATCGCGAGTCGCCGTTGCCTGGCGCGGTGCTTTTGCGTGTCGCTTCTAGTCACATAAGAGTTGGTACTTTTCAATACTTAGCCGCGATCAAGAACCCCGAAGCACTCAAGTCTCTTGCGGACTACACTATTCAGCGGCACTATTCGGACCTTGCCGAAGTCGATGAGCCTTCACGCTACTTCGAGTTCCTGAAACGCGTTATCGGTGTTCAAGCGAAGCTTGTTGCCAAGTGGCAGTTGGTCGGTTTCGTTCATGGCGTGATGAACACGGACAACATGTCCATTGGCGGTGAGACGATCGACTATGGTCCGTGTGCTTTTATGGATCGATACCATCCTGGCACAGTGTTTAGCAGCATTGATCATGGCGGGCGCTATGCATATTCCAACCAGCCCCCGATCGCCCAGTGGAATTTGGCAAGGTTTGCGGAAACGCTGATTCCACTTTTCGATGAAGATCAAGATAAGGCGATCGAGATCGCAACGGATGCCTTACATCAGTTTCCGGAACAGCACGAATCAGCATGGCTCGATGGTATGCTAAGAAAATTAGGACTTGCATCGCAGCAGGCTGGTGATCGCTCTTTAGTCAATGAACTACTAAGCTGGATGGAGCAGAACGAGGCTGACTTCACCAATACTTTTGCTGACCTGTCGCCAACAGCTTTGAGCGAGGAAGAATCTAGCGACGCAGCTTTTGCAACTTGGCATCAAAACTGGCTTGTCCGGCTTGAGTCCGAAGGGCAATCTGCCGAAGCTGCCATCAAGCTGATGACGCAAGCGAATCCTGCGGTGATTCCTAGGAATCATCGTGTCGAAGAGGCGCTCATGGCGGCCGAAGAAGGAAATCTCGATCCGTTCCAGAAGTTGTTGACAGTCCTGAGTAGTCCTTTTTCTTGCGACGGGACGACTGCTGCGTATCGCGAAACTCCACCTCCAGGCACTTGTTACCGAACTTTTTGCGGAACGTAAAATGGTGAGGCCGTGATCGTGTAGTAGCTGGTTTCACATTCGTTGTTGGATTCGAAGAGGAAGTGCAACATAGAGCCTTGCTGGCTTGAGAGTTGCCATCGCCCGACTGCTTGGGTATTTCCTTCAACTCCAATTGTTATCCGCCTGCCCCTCAACGAGTGATTTCGATCCAAACTGGCTTGCTGGTTGGATTCCCCTTGCTGTCGGCACGAAGGTGAAACTGCCTTCGGCCAGCCGGAACTTTGGGAGCGCCAGTGATAAAGAACTCGCGTTCGTTTACCTGCTCCGTGATCAACAGGCCATTCAAACCGATATTGTCGACGAAGGCACCATGTGGCAGGTTGCGTCCCGAATCATCTTTGCCGAATCCAATCCGGCTCGTAGTTCCATTGCGTTGCACGACGACTTTGGCCGAAATCGTTTGGCCAGGCGCGAGTTTTAACTCATCGAGTTCTTTGCCAGTCTTGATGTCCACCAACTGCAGCTGGACTTCCTTGATTTCCTTTAGCGAGATCAGAAGTTTGGTTTTCAGTTCGTGGGTAATTTCTTGCCCATCGACGTTGGCTCGAGCCGTCAACTGAACCTCTGCCATGGCTGGCTTCTTTTCATCAGGTTCTTTTGCGTCCGGTTTTTCCCGGGCAGAATCACCTTCTTCCGGTTCTACAACTTGCTGTGGTGAGGCGATCTGTGCTCTACTCGTCGCGTAGATCGAACCCAGTGCGGTTTGCTGCCCTGCCTCGATGATAAGCGGGTTCGTTGCGACAAAACCTTCCGGCAGACCATTCATCGTTATCGAGATGGGGCCAGCGAATCCGTCGGTGCGCTTTGCTGTGACTTTCCATTCACGCCCGCTTTCAAGTGGCATTTCCATTTTGCTACCGGAAACCGTGATAGAAAAGTCAGGCTTGGGCTGGCGGATCTTGACCTCGTACGCAAAGTCTTCTCCGCCGAAACCGCGAGCATCCCGAATCCGCAAGAAATAGTCACCCGTCTTTGGAGCATCGAAATGCAATCTGGAGTTCTTACCGTCTCTTCGTTCACCGTCATCGTCGTTTTCATAGTAGATCGGAAAGACAGGTAAGCCGTTGGGCAAAGCGACTTCGTCTCGCCCCAATTCGCGAACAACATAGGCGACGTCGCCAAGAGCATGCGAAATTGGTGTGGTGTCAAAAAAGGAATAACGCTTGCCAAAACCCGGGTAGACTTTGAAGCCCGAATCGGGACCGCGCGGATACAACCACAATCGATTCACTTCTCCACCTGAGTAGAGGTACTCGTCGAGTTCCATATCTTCCCACTTGTGCAGTCGATAGTCGTCGCTCGTGCTACTATCTTTGCCACGGAAAGTGAAATAAGACTCGCGAAGTGCTTGCAATCGTGTCCGCAAAACTGGTTCGCCAAAACTATCCAAGATGTCGACAAAGCTGTCGAGCTTGGCGTTCTTGCCAACTGCTTTGGCTTCGATGATCCAACTCTGCCCGGCCTCAGCCGCGAAACGATACAGGTCTTGATCTCCACGCCCGTTCGTAGCTTCGCTGATGCCACCACGAATGGTGGCGGGTAAATCCAGCTTAGTAGTATCTGCGAATGAGTTGTTGGGTTCCGTCTCCTGAAACTCGACCAATTCGTGAGTAATCGTCTTTTGGGGTGTCAGGGTTTGTTCTGATTGGTTGTGCGGCTTGGATGCGGCCTCAGCAGCAAGCTTGAGTAGCTCCTTAAGCTTCGTGCGAGGGAGGACCCTTTTCTGGCCGCGGATTTCGCAAGCCATCAATGCTGCCTCGCCGGTTGCGAACGTTGCTAGGCCAACCGGTGTGTCTTTCAGCTCAAGCAAATTACCAAAGGGCGCGAGATCGTACAGGTTCCAAAGCTTTACCGTGTTGTCGCTGGATGCAGAAGCCAAGTACTTGCCATCAAGAATGCGCAGGTGCAAAATCTCGGATTCGTGGGCGTAGCGAGCAATCAACATCGGGTTAATTCCCGGCTTGTCGCGTGAGACAACCTGCCAACATCGGATCTGTCGGTCTGCGCCACCCGCGAACACGTTCTTGCCATCCGGGCTAAATCGTACGCAAAGCATCTCGGCTTCGGGTTGCCCAAGCGTATCGAGCCTCTCTCCGCTGACAACATTCCAAAGCTTGACGGTTTGGTCTGCACTGGCGGTGGCAAGGACTTTGCCCGTGGGATCAAAATCCAGGTCGTAGATTGCACCGTTGTGGCCAGTCAGTTTGCGAATAACTTCGCCCGTCTTTGCGTCCCAGATAATGACTTTTCGATCATAACTGCCGGAGGCGAGCAACGTCCCATCCGGACTCAGAGCAGCGCAGTAAACAGAATCGCTGTGTCCCTTGAAGCGCCGGACAGTCTCACCCGAATCGGCATCCACCAATAGAACTTCGCCCCGTACGCCGCCGACGCCACTAGAGATGAGGAGTTGATTTCCATCGTTAGATGCGCGAAGTGCATTGACTTTGCCTGCCACCTCATCGGCGACCCATTCTGGTTCGGCAGACTCTACGTCCTTTGCGTTCTCAACCAGCCAAGCTGCGACCTCGCCCAATCGACCTAGATACAGCTGCCCTTGCGAGGTCTCGATAGCCCCGATGTACTGGTCGGATTTGGACGCTGCAGGCAACTCTCTATTTTGCATTGCGACGGATTCTGCATCTACCTGCAGACCCTGCTCGATCCAAGTTCGAATCAGTTTCCGCTCAGCCTCGCTAGGTTTGGGTTCATCTTCAGGTGGCATAAGCGGATCAGCTTCGCCAGAAATTAACTGCCACAGTCGACTCTCTGCCGGTTCGCCTACAACAAGAATTTCCTCGTCTTCGTTGGAGGCAAATAGGTTCGCCGAGCTTTCCAGTGAGAAGTCCCCATCTGGTTCTGCGCCGCTGTGACATCCAGCACAGTACTTGGCGAAAATAGGAGCGACTTGTTTGGCGTAGGAAATCTGGTCTTCTGCATGGGCTCGGTAACCCACAATGTTTCCTAGAACAGCGGCGATGAGGAGCAAAATATTTGCAAGACGACGCATGTCATTTCCACATGGCTAAAAGTAAGATCCGGTTTCTGATTCCAAGTATTAGTTTATCTGAATCGTCACCTCTTTTCATCTGTTGACCAATTTCATTGGTCATTGCTGCTACGCTTGACGAGGGCAAGTTTGAGATTCCAATAGATTTTTACATTCCGTCGCTCTCATACCAAAAGTGCTCTCGTGCCAACTCTTCATGTTGCTCTCGCTCAGATATCCCCAGTCTGGCTCGACCGCACCGCGACGACCGAGAAAGTGATTTCAATGGTTTGTCAGGCTGCCAAACAAGGTTGCCAGCTCGTCGCCTTTGGCGAAGGACTTTTGCCGGGCTATCCTTTCTGGCTCGGTCCAACTGGCGGTGCCACTTTTGAATCACCCGTTCAAAAGGAACTATTCGCGCACTACGCCGAACAAGCGGTTGTTATCGAACGCGGAGATCTAACGCTTGTATGCAAAGCAGCGAAGGACGGTAATTGCATGGTTGTGCTTGGCATTATCGAGCGAGCGACGGATCGAGGTAGCCACAGCTTATACTGCTCGCTGGTCACCATTGACCAAGCAGGCGAGGTTGTTTCTGTGCACCGCAAGCTGATGCCAACGTACGAAGAAAGACTGGTCTGGTCTCCAGGCGACGGTCATGGTTTGCGGACACATCCGCTCGGCGAATTCTGTCTTGGTGCACTAAACTGTTGGGAGAACTGGATGCCGCTTGCATGAGCCGCCATGTACGCTCAAGGCGAGAATGTGCACGTTGCTTCCTGGCCTGGCTCGATATACAACACGGAGGACATAACACGATTCATTGGCAAAGAGTCGCGCTCTTTTGTCCTGAGCGTGAGCGGTCAACTGCGGCGAGATGAAATTCCCTCTGGTACGCCGCACTACGATGCGCTGATTGATAACTGTCCTGAAGTGATGGCTTCTGGTGGTAGTTGCATCGCAGGTCCCGACGGCGAGTGGATCGTTGAGCCGTCGGAAGAAAAGGACTGTTTACTGACAGCTGAATTGGATCTCGCTCGGGTCTATGAAGCTCGTCAAAACTTTGATCCTTCCGGCCATTATTCACGACCCGATGTCACGCAGTTGCGTGTTGATCGAAAGCGACGCGTCATCGCGGAATTTGATGAATGATCTAATCGCCAGCTCCTCGATAAAGGAGGACGGGAGTCTAGAGCCGGGGGGTCGGTGCTTGTTCTCGCGTGGCAAGTGTCGCACTCCGCAGAGCGACCGCCTTGGACCTGTCCTATCCAAGAGTTTCGTAGAATCGAACCATCATGAATGCAGTAGCTTGGTCTGAAACGGGCCACAAGCATACAACGACATTGGTTTCACCACGCAAGATCTCCAGAGTTGCCCGCAAAGCGAGCAGTTTGGCTCGCAGTATTCCCGAGCTCTTACCAATGTTGTTCTTGAGCACTGTCTCGGCGTCTTCGAGTTTACCACTCGCCAACAATGCTGTCACCAAACAGGCGATTGCAGAGGAAACGCCGTTTTTGTCTCTAGCTTTCTTGCACTCGCAAGCTGGGCTAGAAACAGCTCAACGGCCATGTCGTACCGTTTTGTACCTAGGCACGCGTTCGCCAAACTCGCGTTGCAGAGACTAGAAGTAAGGTCGAGCACAGCACGGAAAAGGAAACGAAACGAGGGATGCTTTGCCCTTTTCTGAGGTTGTGGGGCGAGTTGAATTGTTGAGTTTCAGGGTAATTCCGCACGCATGAGTATCGTGTAGCAGTTGCAGAATATCTCGGCACGCGTCGCAGACGTGCGAGTACTCAATCATAATGGCAAGATCGGAAGTCTCCTCATTCCTACTCCGTTTTGTGATGGAGTATGTAGTCCGATTCGCCAACACACGCACGGCCCTTTCACACAAATTAGAGTTATCGATGCGTCATATTGCTTTGCTTCTTTGCTCATTCGCTGCAGTTTCCGGGCAGGTCCAGGTTTTTGCGCAACAGCCGAAGTCGCCGCTGGTCGCCTCTTACGATCGGTACCAGCAGTTTGAGCAAGAGACACTTTACGATGTTGACTGGATTCCTGTTGGGCCGTTGGTGAACTCAGCTCGTGTCGAATCGGTGCAGGTCGATCCGCGAAACACTAGCACAATGTATGCCGCCTTTGGTTCTGGCGGTCTGTGGAAGTCTACCAATGGCGGATTGTCATGGGGGCCCAGGTTCCAAGATCAGGCAACTTACGGAATTGGCGATATCGCGTTGGCTCCTTCGGACTCCAACGTCATCTACCTTGGATCAGGGGAAAGCCTAAAAAAACCTCGCAACTATACGATACCTGGCACTGGCGTGTATCGCTCTGATGATGCTGGTGAGACGTGGCGGCACCTTGGCTTGTCCGATGCATGGCACATCAGCGAAATCGCAGTTCATCCTAACAATCCAGACGTCGCGCTCGTCGCGGTGTTGGGGCACTTTTGGACTGTGAACGAGAATCGCGGTTTGTATCGTACTGAAGACGGTGGAAAGACTTGGGAGCAGGTTCTCTCAGTAGATTCTCAGACAGGTGCCAACGATGTGGTTTGGGCAAAGGATAATCCACAGATCGTCTACGCTTCGCTGTGGCAACATGCGCCAGAAGTGAGTGGCAGGAACAGCGCTGTGTATCGTAGTTCAGACTCTGGGATTTCATGGGAAAAGTGCGTTGAAGGTTTTCCGTCCGGCGATGCTGTTGGTCGTATCGGTCTAGCGGTCTCGCAAACGAATTCCGACAAAGTTTACGCCTTGGTAGACCATCGCTCGCTCATTTCTGAAAGTGCAGCAGCGGAAATTTATCGTTCGACCGACGGAGGAAAATCTTGGCACCGAACCCACGAAGAGAAGTTGCAGATCTTCTCGCGGATCGGATGGTACTTTGCGGATATTTTCGTCAATCCGCTAAACGACGAAGAAATTTTTGGTCTCGGAGTGCGATTGGCTCACAGCACCGATGGCGGAAAGACTTTCGATTTGCTCGGCGGGGAGGTTAATCACATGGTGCCTAGCGCTGCTAGCGGTCTGCACTTGGATCACTGCGAAATGTGGATTGACCCAAGCAATCCCAAGCACCTTGTACTGGGAAATGACGGTGGACTTTACCAAAGTTACGATACTGGCAAGACTTGGCTACATCACAACAACTTGCACACTGGCGAGTATTACGACATCGCAGTCGACAATCATGTTCCCTACCGAATCTACGCTGGCGCTCAGGATGACTCAACGGTCTACGGATTTGCTCAAGAACTGGGGCCGTCCCGCACGGATCCGTGGGAGTATTTGTGGATCGATCCTTGGAATGGCGGTGATGGTTGCGTGACGCTGATTGATCCTCGCGATCCCAACACGGTCTACTTCAGCGCTCAAGAAGGAGTCTTTCGTCGCAAAGATATGAGTACCGATACCTCTGTTGGAATACGGGCAGGTTTACCCGAAAATCACGAAGGCGAGCTCAAATTCAACTTCGTTGGACCGATGACGATCTCGCCGCATGATTCCAACACGCTCTACTTGGCTGGTAACTACGTTTTTCGCAGTACGAATCGAGGTGACGACTGGGAGCTCATTAGCGGAGATTTGTCAGCCGCCAAAGAAGAGAAACGAGATTCCACAGCGGCGGGCTCGATCGTCGAATCCCCGCTTCAGCAAGGGTTGCTTTACGCCGGAACTGATCGCGGGGCCTTCTGGGTGCGAGAGCCTGGAACCGATTTGTGGGCAGAGCGATCAGGGGCTCTGCCAGTTGGCTACATGCGCAGCGTTTGTCCATCGCGTTTTGTTGCATCGCGGGTCTACATTGCGATGACTGGCATCAACTACGATGACCTGAACACTTATGTGTACTGCAGCGAGGATCGCGGGCACACGTGGAAAGAAATATGTGGAGAGATCAGTGACGAACCAGCGAACGTGATTCTGGAAGATCCGAACTTCTCAGATATTTTGTATCTCGGAACGTTTCGCGGAGTCTACTTATCCACCGATCGAGGAGAAAACTGGTCACTGCTGGGCCGTAATTTGCCGGCCTGCAGTATAGGTGATTTAGCCATTCAGCAGCGCGAACTCGATTTGATTGTTGGTACTCACGGTCGCGGGGTTTACAAAGTCAATTTGGCGCCGATTTACACTGCGCATGCGAGCAAGTTGGCCAGCTTGTCAGAGAATCGACTCTTTTCGGTGCCGACAGCAGTTTTGCCAGTGCGCACCGACACGCGCCCAGGATTGAACTTCAAGCCCTTTGAGAAAACAGTCATTTCGTTCTGGTTGCGAGAAGCGGGCAAGGTGAAGCTCGAAGTGCTGGGAGCCAAGGATGAATTGTTAAAGACCATCAAATTGGATGGCGAGGCAGGACTCAATCAATACCGTTGGGACTTGGTGGTGAAACAAGTCGAGAGTCCAGAGCCCTACTTCGTGAATTATTTGGAGCACCTCCAGCCGGGACAGTACAAGATTCGGTTAGTGGTCGAGTCGGAGGGATCGGCTGGCTCAGGCAGTCAGTTCGAGGCTGTCTTCAACGTCCGCCGCGCGTCCGAGTAGGAGGCGAAGACTTGGAAAACCAGTTCTAGTACTTGGGACTTTCGGTTTTGCTAAATCGCGAAGACAGTTGATTGCGCAGTAGTTCCACGTGACGCATTACCAGTCTAGCGAGGTTGCCTTGGCGATGCTCCATCCAATCCATCACCGCGCCGGCCATCAATTCTTTGAGGTAGGCGAATGAGTACCCTCCTGTTGTGTTGGCAAGTGCGTCGATTTCTTCCGCTTGCCAATCGGTCTCGTCTTGCAGGCGTTTCTGCCAAAGTACCAGGAAATTCTTGCGTTCTTTTGCGGCTGGCAGATGAAAGTAATGCTTTCGATCCAATCGACTTGGGCGATTCAGGATCGCAGGATCGATCTTTTCGCGGTGATTTGTGGTTGCCAGGATGATTAAGCCTGGCCGTCCAGCTGATTCAGGAAGTAGGAACGATTGGAATCATCTACGACGGGATCTATGTCTTGCAGTACCAGCACAGCGGGGCTGATTTTCCTAACGCCATGAAAGACACACTGCCACATTTGCTCATGCAGACTCTCGAAGCCCCAGTGCAGAGCAGTAGACAACGGTATGATCGGGCAGAGAGGTTCGCGTGTGTGATTCGATTCCGAGCGGAACAACCGCTCCGTTGTCAGCAAGTCCGTTAAGAAAGAGCTGGGGATCTAGCATACGCAACGCAGGATGTGGGCATGCAATTCGAATGTAAAGAGGTTCCTGAAAGTCTACGGAGGCGATCAAGTTTCACGTGAGCTAGCTATCCTGGCCGCCCGTTTAGACAACGTGAATATTCCCGGTTTTTCTCAAAACACACTTGAACGCATTTAAGGGAAAATCAGCCCGGCATTTTGCCTTGAGCGATTTCTTCTTCCCACTCGTCCATGAGAGGCCAATCGATGGCGCAAGTGCCGAAGTCCGCCATGTGCAAATAAGACTCGAGTCGAGCGATTGTCTTGTCGAGTATCGCATCGTCTTTGCGAAAGATTGGTCCGTGGCTCGGAAGCAACCATTTAATTTCTGAGTTGCGAATACGCTGCAAGCTCCTGATGAAGGCCGGGATGTCGCTGCCATGATGCGCGTCAATCGCTCCCACGCATCCGTCGCGATAGATGTTATCGCCACTAAAGAGTAAGTCACCCATGCGAAAAGCGAGCTGACTATCGGCATGGCCAGGTGTGGACCAAACTTCGAGCTCTAAATCGCCAACCTGGATCTTGGAACCTTCGTCGATCACATGCTCAGTGTCGACCGCTGGCATTTCGAGACGAATATTTTGTGCTTCGATCTCAGCAAAGGTGCGAAGTTTATCACCTGTAGCCAGCAGTTTCGCCGCTTTAGGATGAGCCGAAACCGTCGTCTTGAGCATCTTTTTGGCCAAAGCGAAGCCTTGGCCGTGGTCCACATCCGCATGAGTCGCAACAAGAGTCTTGCACTTCGAAAGTGGAAAATCCAGCTCACGGACAAGCTCGACGATTTCCTCGACGGATTCTTCGTAGCCGATATCGATCAAGATCCACTCGTCTTGATCGAACACGAGGTAAACGTTGCAGCCGATGACGTGACCAGCCTGAAAGTTCAACTCAATGACATTAGGAAAAATAGGCTTGCGGTCTAGCATGAACACTGGTCATTCTGAGAGAAAAGAGGCGATCATCTTGGCTGCCATAGCACAGGGCCCGAAGATCACACACACGGTATTGTAGAGGTCTCACATTGGCCTGACAAACCCCGCAAGCAACCACTGATTGGAGCAGATGAAGAAAAAAAAGAAAACTTCTCAACCCGAGGCAGCGGCGAAGGACGTCGAGTTGGTTCTGAGGGAGCTTTCTCGTCCGGGCAAGGCTGAATTCCTACCGGGATTCTTTCGGGCAATTCCTGGCGGCTACGGAGAAGGTGACCAGTTTCTGGGAGTCATCGTCCCAGATCAAAGACAGATCGAGAAGGACTTTCGAGAGCTTTCAATTGATGAACTCGGGAAGTTGCTCCGCTCGTATTGGCACGAGTGCCGGCTGACTGCAATCTTCATACTGGTGAACCGCTTCGAAGCTGCACTACGGAAGCACCGAAAGCTGGGACAACAAATCTACGGTGAGGTCGAGGAAACACCCCAAGGCTTGGTGGGCTTTTATCTCGAAAACTTGGAGGGAGTAAATAATTGGGAACTCGTTGATTCCTCAGCTTATAAGATCCTAGGGGCGTACCTGGTGGCGTTCCCAAAGCAGAAAAAAACCTTGAATCCAGCTTGCGAGGAATGGGAATCTTTGGCAAGAACGCATAGCTGCGGTTGCGACTCTCGCTCTGATAAAGCACGATGAATTTGAGGAGATCCTGCGACTGGCAGAGAGGTTCTTGCGGCATCCGCATGATCTCATGCACAAGGCGGTTGGCTGTATGTTGCGTGAGATGGGTAATCGCAAGGTAGAGTTACTGAGGGGCTTTTTGTCCGAACATGCAGGAGAAATGCCTCGTACCATGCTGCGATACAGCGTCGAAAAATTTAGCCGTAGCGAACGAAACAGTTGGTTGGCGGTCGAGCGCGAAGAGTAGGTGAGAAAAAAGCTATGGAATATTCAGAACCGCCGCAGTGGGATCAATCCGCAGGAAGACTGAAGCGTCAGCTCGCCCTCACTTGGATCCTCATGCTGCTGCTCGCCTTATTTTGGGTTCTGCCGAGCATTCGCAATTGGCTGCAGTTCGGCGGTGGGGGCGAACCACGCGCCGTCACGCCACGCGGTGCCTTGGCAGATTTTGAGAAGACTACGGTCGATCTATTTGATCAGGTAAGTCCATCGGTGGTTTACATCAACACCCAGGCTGCGGTGCGAAATCGCTTCACCCGCCGCTTTGAGGATCGTGACCTCGGAACGGGAAGTGGATTCGTCTGGGACCAAGAGGGACACATTGTCACGAACTTTCATGTCGTGCAAGAAGCAGACTTTTACCAAGTGGTGTTCCACGATCAGTCGAGTTACGAAGCGACATTAGTTGCTTCCTCGCCAAACTATGATCTGGCCGTTCTCAAGGTCAACGCACCCAAGGAAAAACTTCGGCCGGTTCTGATTGGTGAGAGCCAGGATCTGAAAGTAGGCCAAAGCGTTTTTGCCATCGGCAATCCTTTCGGCCTACACCAAACCTTGACGACAGGGATTGTTTCTTCAAAGAGTCGAGCGATCAAATCGCCGAGTGGTGCGACAATCGATGACGTGATTCAGATCGACGCAGCAATCAACCCGGGCAACTCCGGCGGTCCGTTGCTTGACAGCGCAGGACGATTGATCGGCGTTAACACCGCGATTTACTCGCCTTCTGGTGCATCGGCGGGAGTTGGCTTTGCTGTTCCGGTCGATAGTGTGAATCGTGTCGTCCCGCAAATCATTTTGGAAGGCAAGTACGAGCCAGCGCGTCTGGGCGTCCGCATCAACGAGTCGTTGAACGAGCGGCTCAAGCGATTAACGGGCATTGAAGGCGTCGCCATCCTAGAGCTTCAGCCAGGGGGTGCCGCTGCCGCAGCTGGGCTGAAGGAGTGTCAATTCACTGGCCGTGGCAGCGTCATCATGGGCGATGTCATTCAGAAAGTCGGTGGCGTCAAAGTCGACAACGTGCAACAGTTCCAAGACGCGATGCTAAAGCTGAGACGCGGCGAGGAAGTGACTTTTACCTTTGTTCGCGAAGACAAGATCTACGAAGTCGACATCACGTTGAACTAGTTTCTACACTAGCGAGCTGTTGTTTAGTGAGTCGTATCGCCGTAAGGCGTTCTGTGAGTAAACAGAATGCGCGTCGCGTCCATTCCGCATAAAAGCGGGACTATAATCTGAGGAGTTCCTAGCGTAGCGCGTCTAGCAGCCCGGATCGGTAATCCGGAAAGCGATACTGGAAATTGAATTCGCTAGCGATGCGGCTTGCATCGACTTTCTTACTGGTGGCTCGACGAGCTCGCGAGTCCAGGGGATCTGCTTCGACGAACTGTGGCTCACTGACACCGCAGAGCTCGGCTAAGGATTGGTAGAAGTCGAGACGCCTGACAGGATGACTGTCAGAAAACACGTAGGTGTCGCGCCTAGGCGCTTCAGTCAGCAGCAGCTGTAAGATGATCCGCGCGATATCGTGAACATGCACCAAGTTCAAGAAGCCTTGCTGCGGTACAGCCAGTGCTTCGCCTGCGTGGAGTTTGGCCGCCAGAGGTATTCGACCTGGACCATAAATTCCTGCTAATCTCAAGACGGTAGAATTCCACTTTGCGTCTTTGGCTTCTGAAGATGCAAGCCATCGTTCTGCTTCAAGTGCGATTTCTGGGCCGATACGGGTTGGATTTGCTGGAGTATCCTCGTGGACGGTTTCATCTTGGCATTCCCCGTAGACTCCGGTGGTACTTAGGTAGACGACGCGAGGCGACGTTTCGCTCGCTGCTCCTTGGCTGCTTAATGCCGCCTTTAGGCCCGCCACATGCGTTTGATTCCCCAGCTTCTCATCGGCTCGATGCGGGACCGAAAACAGAATCGCGTCAAAATGCGAAAAGGAACTCCAGGTTTCTGGTTTTAGCCAGTCTCCAAGAATATGCGAAATTCCGAGCTGATTGAATTCGGGGACGCGATCCGGATTTCTCGACAAAGCGAAGACCGAGAAGTGCTCGTTGGCTAGCTTGACGACTTCGGCTCCGACATAACCGCAGCCTACAATGAGAAGCCGTTTCCTTCCTGCGTCGCTCACTCTGCAACCTCCTTCGCAGGTGCCGCAATTGCCTCTGCCTGATCGAGTTGTTCTTGCAAGTGCTCGAGCACCTGTAGTAACTGCGGGTCACCTGCACACTTCGGTGCTGGCGGGCGGTCCGGATTGGTGGTGATTCTTGGATCGCTGTGTCGTCGCCATCGTCGAAGCAAGTTGAGCTCTTGCATGTCAGTGGTTTCAAGCGTCAGATTGGCCTCGGGAGAAATGCCCCATTCATCGTCTTCGGTCATTTCTTTTGTGCGATGAATGTTCGTTCCGCTCGGTCGGTAGAACCTAGCCGTCGTAAACTTGAGAGCGGTGTCGGAAGCGAGCGGGAACACTCGTTGAACGGTGCCTTTGCCGTAAGAACGTGTGCCCGCGATTTTGGCCCGCCCTAGATCTTGTAAGCATCCAGCCATGATCTCGCTGGCACTGGCGGATTGGCCGTTCACCATAACTACGATTGGGATACCACGATTGAGGTCAACGCTAGCAGTCGCTTCGATCTCCGTTTTAAACATATCCTTGCGTCCGCGCGTGCTGACAATCAGACCTTCGTCGACTAGCATGTCGCAAAGTTCGACCGCACAGGAGAGGATACCGCCTGGATTGTAACGCAGGTCGATGACCAACGCTTCAGCCTGCGGTTTGATCTGTTTGATCGCGTCTAAGAACTCGCCAGTTGTCTTTTCGCCAAATTGCGTGACTCGCAAGTAAGCGACTCTGGAATCCTCCCTGAGAAAGAAATCCCACTCTGAGTCGGATTGAATTCGATCGCCGTAAACGGAGTCGACTTGAATGTCGGCACGCATAATGTCTTTTGTCATCACTTGAGCTGTGCCAGGGCGACGCAGAGTCAGTTGCACCGTTTTGCCAACCGGTCCTCGCATCAACTTGGATGCTTCATCTGTGACCAGCCCTTCCGTGGACTGTCCATCAATGGAAGTAATAACATCACCGGGTTGCAGGCC
This sequence comes from Aureliella sp., assembly GCA_963691875.1. Classification (GTDB taxonomy): domain Bacteria; phylum Planctomycetota; class Planctomycetia; order Pirellulales; family Pirellulaceae; genus Aureliella. Next base: position 3,643,484 of record OY829846.1, on the reverse strand, counting down.
AGCGCGAAAAGCGGGCGTGTTGGGGATTGGAGTCACAACCGTCAGCTGCTTCACGGTGGGCGGCCCTTCGATCATGATGCCGATGCCGCCGAATTCCTGCTCGATGCCAGACTGAAACTGCTCGTATTGAATCGGTGGGATGTAGGCCGAGAACTCATCAAGTTTCTCGACGATCCCTTGCATGGCCGCTTCAAGCAACTCGTCTGGATCGCGTTCCTCAACGTAGTTGTTTTCAATCAGTTGGATGGCATGTCCGATCTTACTGGCATACTTCAGACGCTCTGCCTGAATGTAGCAGGCATAGCAGACCAGCATGACGATGCACAGAATCTGGATGTTTCGGAAAGGCAACGGAGTCTCCCGGTTCGCGTCGATAGTTCGTTGCATTATAGGACTCTAGCATCAATCGACCTATGCTTTTCCTCGTGCAAAGCTGGCTAAATTGCCCTCAATTGCAAGTCGTTCGAGTGGTTGGTCGGAGTTGTTACTACCAGCGAAACTATTCGGACGGCAAATCTCCGAGCTAGCGGTCGAGTTCAGCCTCTTCTTGGCCACCAGCTCCAGCGTCGGGCTGCCAGCGGCTGAAACTACGAGCGATCAGTAGTACGTAAATCACGCAAGAGATGGTGACTCCAGCTGCCGCACCAAACAAATAGCCATAGATTGCGAAGTTGAGAAAGGCTCCTGCAAGGCCCGCGACCAAGGCTCCGCAAATCACCGCGGGCATCAGAGTCAGAAAGAAAACCCAGACGCTCGCCATCGCTCTACCAGCCGCTAAGGCATCGCGCTGTTGCAAGGCTCGCGGCCGAATGACGCCCCAAGAACCTAGCAAGTTGATGTTCGCTATCAGGACCGCTGCGCCGGGAAGCAGTACCACTGAAGTGCACAGCACAAGAGTCCAACTGTCAGGCACCATGAATAGGAATAGACCAAGAACGAAGAAGTGCACCAATACGAGCGGAATCACCGGGCCGGCCAAGAGCCCGAGTGCCACACGCCAACTTGGAACGGGCAATGATTTGAGCATCTCGCGTTGGGCGACCGGTCCCAAAAAGCCAACCGGCAGCTGTAGCAATAGTAAGAAGTCTGCGTAGAGGTTCAGGCCGCTCATCCAAGCAATCGACCCGAGGCCTTCCATGCGTCGGGCATCGACCATGAGAGGAATCACCAGCACAACGCCAACGACCGTCAGTGTAAACAGTAGAAACCTCGGCAAAATTCGGACGCTGTGTTGCATCTGCATCCACGCAACACTTCCAACCCCCCCTAATCGCCACACGAGCGGAAGAGAAATGCTTGCCGTCCAGCTGCGCTTGTCACTCGAACCTGCGATACCGCTTCGTAAAGCACTTTGCCGCTTCGCAATCGACTGATCCGTCCGCCGCGTCGAGGCCTCAAGGTAGCGTCCGCCTAATAAGTAAACCAAGCTTAGGAGCAAACTGATGACTCCTAAGCGAGCAGGCAATAAGAAAATCGTTTCACCAAAGAAGCTACTTGCGGACATCGGCTGAAACATCCAGGCAAGCGGTGGCAATACGTAGCGACCAAGCTGAGTTTCGGCTGACGCTGCGGCAATCGCCGATACATTGGGAGAGACGTCGGCGGCGCGCACGGCCCGAAAAGACTGAGCCACGATGATGATCAGTGTCGCCATCGCTAAGACGTTGAATACTCGCCTTACTCGCTGAACCACTTGCCGTTGCGCAGTACGCGAGGAAAGCGAAGCAAGCATTCCAACCAGCAGCGAAACCCCAATGAGCATCCATATGCCGATCAGGGCCGAAGGATAGCTGGGTACGTAAGCCATGGTGAGCAAGGAAAGAACCAGCGCGGAGATGAAGGAGCGAAAGGCAAGTCGAATCAGATTCAGTGTGATGATATCGCGTTCGGGAAAAGGGCCTCCCGCGAGAAAATGGATCTCGGCGGGGCGCATCACCAAGCCTCGATCCGCCGAGGCCGTTAGCCAAGTTGCCATCAAGTAGAGCATGGCCCAGAACGGCATGGCCGGCCCGAAGCGACTGGCGCCTTGGACGCTGGGGTTCATTGCTCGCACCACCACGAAAACGCCGATGAACACCAGCATCAACACAAATAAGAATAGCTGGCGCCAGTTCTTGCGCAGGTTGGTTAGGCCACGCAGGGAACCAGCGAAGTCCAACCGAAGCAGCGTCCAAAGTGCTGGGTGCATGAATCCGTTATCCGTTCACCATGCCTGCTAGCCATTCCTTGCAGTCCGCAAACTCACTCTCAATGTCCACCTGTGGATCGTAGCCAAGAAGGTCGCGAGCCTTGCCGATTGAGAAATAATGATCCTGGGCCAGTTGTGCTGCGACGAACCTTGTCATCGGCGGTTCGTTCTTTTTACCAAGCGCCCAATAGGTAGCTTCGAGAACTGCTCCTATCCCATAGGCGGCGGAGAAAGAAATCGATTTCTGGGGAACTTCCACTCCAGCGGTCGTCAAGATCTTGCTAATCCAGTCCCAGCAGGAAACAGGCTGGCCATCCGTGATAAAAAATGCTTGGCCGTTGACATCCTCATCACCGCCCAGTAATTTTTCCAATGCAAGCACATGCGATCGAGCTGCATTGCGAACGTGCACGACGTCGATGACGTTCCTGCCGTCTCCAATACGGCGCAAGCGTCCTGCCAAGGTGCGACTGATCACGCGTGGGAACAAGTGTGGGTCACCTTTGCCCCAAATCAAATGGGGCCGGAGAGCGCATGCGCGAACTTGACCCGTTTTCGCAGCTTCTAACACCGCTCGTTCAGCAAGTGCTTTGGTCTGCGGATAAAAGCACAACCATTTCCCCGGATAAGGAGCCGTTTCGTCAATTCCCGATTGATCTTTGCCGTCAAAGGTTACGCTGGGGCTACTTGTTTGAACGAAATTTTGCACCTTGTTTTGCTGGGCAGCTTCCAGCAGATGCGACACGGCAAGCGTGTTGATGCCGTAGTATTCAGGCCACTTGCCCCAGACGCCTGCTTTTGCTGCCGTATTGATGATGGCATCGCAGCCTTGCGTTGCCTTGAGAACAAGGTCACGATCGGAAATACTGCCTTGAACCGTTTCTACTCCTGCTGCCTCAAGTTCCGGATATTCATTGCGCGCAATACCACGTACTTGGTGCCCCGCTGCCAGCAACTGCCTCGCAATTTCCGAGCCAAGAAAACCCCCGAATCCAGTTAGTAAAACAGTTGCCATGGATGCGATTATTGTGGGTTGGAGGGAGTTTGATGTGAGGAAGTTTTGAAACAAGTGAGATTTCTGAGCCGTTTCTGCCAGCAAAGTCAAGAGTTTCCGCGCCGCGGGGGAGCCTTCGATCCTGGATATCAACAAGATATGCAATCCTCCTGACAGCAAACAGTCCTGACAAGGTCTTCTTCGCAGCGAAAAAGTGGCATAGTCTTCCGGTCTGTGGACGCAGCTAACCATTGACTTAAGGGCTAATTCCACCCTTTTGTTTCCGTTCGCCAAGTTACTCGAGCCACAGAGGTCACCATGCTCGCGGAGGTTCCAGCTACCTAGCGTTGAACGCCAGATCCAGTACCTTAACTACGAATCGCACTGGGGCTCTTATCCGCGTATTTGAGGAGAGTTCCACCGATAAGGAAGCTGAGGAGCAGCGGTAGTTAGGCTCAGGCAGTCAGGGCCTGAACTGCAGTGGTCTTACTTCTTGAAAATGTCGGGGCTTGGCCAACGATCTTGGAAACCGTTGATAAGCTCTTCTTTGGGAGGTTTGACTCTCGGCCAGCTATTGGGGCGAATCCGAACGATGCGGCCTGGGCGAAATCCTTCCAGCACCAAGTTGACAGAGAATGTCACTTGAATGCCACTGCTACCGAGTGGAACTTCGCCGTCGACTCGCTCCACCGCTTCGATCCTGCCTTCCATACCGTCGTGATCAGGCCAATAGGTGCGAAGTGTGCTTTCGGATGCTGCCATTTGTCCTCCAGTACCTGTCTTGAAGTCAGCATAGAGGCTTTCGTCCATACCGCCAAACAGCGTCACCTGAACTGTCGCTTCGCCGAACTCGCCATACTCCACTGAGTCGACCCGGGCTGGCATCCAGCGGTAACGGATATGGCGAATATGGACCTGCCGCTGCCGCTCTCTAGCAACGTTCGATGCAACCTCATCCAGCCAGATGTCCGCGGCATGAAACTGTTGATACAAATAGCGCGGATGCCAAGTCAGACCAAGGTGGATCGGTAGATCATCGCAGGCCTTTGTACCGCCTTTCGGCCATGTCCCTTCGGCCATCAAGTCTCCGATACAGAGCAATTCTCTACCGCGCCAAATTCGAGTAGAGGAATCGATAGTGATTTTGTGCTCGCCTCCAAGACCTTCGCCTCCGTCCTCTCGGTCCAGCTGCACAGTAAGCTCGCCTGACTCGACCTTTGTTGTCACCTGTTTCAGTTTCCATGATTTACCCTCACGCAAGCATAGACTTGGCCCGTCCTCAAGCAAAATCGCATGGTTTTCGCGTGGTAAGCCGGCCTTCGCCTGCTTCACGACAGGCACAACTGAAGTCGCGAGATCAGGCGGCAAATAGAAACGGCCGTAGAGGACAGTACCAATTGGAATATCACGTAGCTCCGCAGGAGCGCCACGATAATAGATCATTCCATAGGGCAGCATCGCGAAAGGATGCGGGGCGATCTCACGGTAAACACCGTCGACCTGCAATCGAAGACTACCTCTTCGATTCACATGGTCCACGAAGACCAACTCGCCACGGTACGCCCTGGCCTCCTCGGCCGGCGGAAATACTACAGGTTGCGAACGAAAGGGTTCATCTGCTTTGCCAGGCGAAGCGCCGACGAAACAGTAGAAAAAAAGCAAGAACTGGAAATTGAACGCTCTCAATTGCTTAGCTCCAAGCTGTTGTTACTGTCGCCGAAATGCTCTGTCTCGACGTCCATCTTTTGCGCCATCATCAGCAACAGGTTGCTCATGTGTGCCTCGGGATTTGCAGGACGGCTGCAGAGTTGATAGTGGCCGCGATGATTCTCCAGGTCGTAGCCGTTAAAATGACCTTCGTTGAAGTCCAAGTGCTGGCCATGCCGCAACCCAAGTGCGCTACCTCCTGCAAGAACTAGCGGCAGATTCGCATTGCCATGGCTGTGCCCATAGGCCATGCCACTTCCGAAAAGAGCCATCGTAGTATTGAGCAACGGATTTCCATCTAAGTCATTGGTTTCGGCGAGTCGACTCAGGAAGTAGCTGAACTGCTCTACCGCAAAGGTATCGCTCTGCGTCAATTTTTCCATGTGACCAGGATCGCCGTTATGGTGACTGAGAGCATGTCGAGTCTGTGTGATTCCCAACTCTGGGATGGGAATGCCTTGTCCTTCAATGCCGCTGCTGAAAGTTGCAACTCGTGTGGCATCGGTCTGGAATGCAAGAACGATCAAGTCGTACATGGTTCTAAAATACTCGCCTGCTTGTGACTGCGGAACATCTCGGTTCGTGCGATCTCGGTCCGCCGCAGCAATTTCAGGGCGTGGGACATCCAGCCAAGAGTCGGCGCGCCGCGTGCGAATCTCCGTTTCGCGGACGGCACTGAGATACTGCGTCAAACGCCCTTTGTCGGCACCACCAAGCTTGCGTTCCAATGACCGCACTTCCTCCAGATTCGCGTCCAGTACACTGCCTTTGCGTCGAAGCATCCGTCTCTGAGCTTCGGTGCCATCCTTGGGCTCTTCGAATAGATGCGAAAAGACATTCCGACAGCGGCTCATGCCTGGTAGACGAATCCCATCGGCAGTCCAAGCCAGCGACTCACCTTTATTGGAAATCTCGAGCGAATGAAAGCGCGTGTGAGGCCCTGTCACCTGAGCCATTCGTTGGTCCACCGAGATCGTGTTGCGATCTGACGGACCAAGTTTGCCACCAGTCAACCAAATTTTCTGGCAGTTGTGATGGTGCCCGAGCCCGCCGGGATGGTACAACCCGCTGATCGGAGTAATCACCGAGCGATGTTTTTTCAGCGGACTGAGTGTGCGAGAAAATTGATAGTCTTTCCCAGGTCTGGTGATCTGATAGTCGAGCGTATTCACACCGTTTGGAATGTAGATAAAGACGCTTCGTTTCGGGTGGTTCGGTGCGTCTTCCAACGCTTTGGCTTCCGAAGACTGCATGCATTCGAGCAGCGGAAGTGCGATGCAACTACCTGCAGCTCGCAGCGCGTGTCGCCGATGAATCCACCAAGACTTTTTCTGTGATTCGCTCATAACTCTGCTGGTACTCGAGTCCTATCGTTTCCGCATCAAGTGAGACAATGCCACTGCACGAACAATGTCGTTCAGGCGATACTGCCTGGCTTTCGCCTCGTCCACAATACTTTGCATACTTTCTTGGTCATCGACAGTCATCACTCGTCGAAGAGCGTATGTACATAGATGTTCGACAAAGGCGTTAAGAAAACGCTCCTTGTCTTCCAACAAAAGTTGTTTGAACTGTCCTGCGTCCTGAAAGGAGCGTCCATCAGGCAGTGAGCCAGTTGGGTCTACAGGCGGGTTGGCGCCCGTCCCCTCTTCCACCAACTCATGCGTACGCCAACTCCCAAGCGCATCATATTGATCGAAGGCGAAGCCCAGCGGATCGATATTGCGATGGCAAGCTGCACAGTTTGGGTCCTTCGCGTGAGCCTCGAGTTTCTGGCGAATTGTCGCTTTGGGGCTCGACGGCGGATTCGGCTCGATCGGCTCAACATTCGCTGGCGGCGGAGGCGGCGTTGCTCCGAAAATCGATTCGCTCACCCATACTCCACGGTGCACCGGTCTGTGCCGCGTCCCATCCGAGGTTAAGCCAAGGATTGCGCCCATCGTCAACAAGCCTCCGCGATTGTCGTTTTGGTCAAGCTCGACGCGATGGAAGCCAGACGATTTCGGTTCGGGTAATCCGTAGAATTCGCAAAGCCGCGGGTTGGCCATGGTCCAATCAGATTGCAGGAACTCACTGATCGGCAGGTTGCCCCGAAATACTTCCTCGAAGAAGTGAACCACTTCGCCTCGCATGCTGGCCTCCAGCCACACTTCGTAATCTGGATAGAGTTTGGCGTCAGGCGGGAACATCCCAAGCCGATGCAGTTGCAGCCACTGTCGTGGAAAATCCTGAACAAAACGTTCGATCTTCGGATCGCTAAGCATGCGGTCTACTTGCTCTGCAAGGCTATCACTGTCGTCCACCAGTCCATTTCGTGCAGCATCGAACAATTCTTGATCGGGCATTGAGCTCCACAAGAAATAAGAGAGTCGTGAAGCCAACTCCCAATCATTCAGTTGCTCGCGCGTCTCCTGACTTCCCTCGACCAAGTAGGTAAAATGGCGCGACGTGAGTATGCCGGCCAACGCAATTTTAAGAGCGTCCGACACTCCCTCGCCTTCCTTCCGCTCTGCATCGTAAACGCGAAGGTACGGTCCAAGCTCCTCAGTTCCAACCGGTCGGCGCCACGCGCGTTCGGCAAATTGCTTTAAATGCCTTGCCACAATCTCTGCCGAAGCACCCTCATCGGGAAACACACCATCTCGAGTAGCCCGTTCAGCTTCTGTCTGAAGGGGGCCTACCCACTCGATCCAATCTAGCAAGACGCATGAGAAAATCCCGTTGCCCTCTTCGTCGAACATCTGTGGCGCGACCGGGTTCAGAAGCGTAGATTCACTACTGTGCGTGAACATATAGTTGGGGCTGGAGAGGGCGTTCCGATAGTGAGCCCCTTTTCGGCGATCGATGATGTCCGATGCGACAACTCGAAAATCCAAGCTGGCCGGCATTTCCAACAAGACTTCAAATTCCAGGATCTCTGGCTCATCCTCCGATGCGATCACATCAAGTTCGACCAATCCTTCATTCGAGTCTTCAGCCAGGCGTTTGCCAATTCGCATGTGAGCGATCTGTCCCTCTGGTGGGCGGATACCACTGACTTGCATTCGCGCTCGGTAAAGGCCACTGTGCTCTGGCCCCGAGTGGCCGAACCAGTTGTACCGAAATGCCGGTTGCAATCGGCCAGGAAAAATCAGAGCGCGAAGCGATCTTTTGATTCCGAAACGATCCAAGTACTGCTGTTGCGTTTTTCCCCCGCCATATCGGAGATCCGCGGCCGTCTTGCGAACCTTGCGTGGTTCTACAGGCTTCTTAGGAAACGCGCGAGACAAAACGATGTCCGCCGCACGGTAGTAACGCTCCACATGAGATGGGGAGAGCGAGAGCTGCGAGCCGATCCGTTCAAAGCCATGCCACAACGGATCAGCATTGAGTTCGCCAGGCTTAGATGCATCGTAGCGCACGCCAAGCAGATCGTAGACGGTATTCTGATACTCCTGTCGACTGAGCCGATAGTGCGCGACGGGTGGCCGCGCGGCCATTCTCGCCGCTCGTCCCTGGCGGATCCGAGTACTGAGTGCTGAAACTACTTCGGCAATTTCATCCTCAGTTGGTTGTGGCTCCTCCTTAGGCGGCATTTCACCCGCATTGATTCGCTCGACGATCTCGGCCCACAGGTGCGCATCTTTGCCACTTTTGAACTCGCGCGAAAGCATATCCACTCGCAAGTCACGTTCCGCATTCCCTGGGCCATGACAATGGACGCAGTGTTGGGCTAAGAAGACCTCGAGAGGCTCGTCTGACGCGGTGAGTGGCGTGACGGATGAGACGACAGTCAGAAGTATAAGGCGAAGCATGGCGAGGAGAGCTCGAGCGGATAGAGTGGGACGCTATCTTAACTCAAACGCCCTTTGCCTGACTGCGCCAAGGCACCAGTGGCTCACTGCGGCAGCAGGTTTTGTATTGCTTCTGGGCTTGTCGATGTCTTGTGTCGCTGTGGGAGTCTTTTTTCGACCTACCCACTATTGGGTAGGTGAACCAATCTCGTAGGTAACTCTGGCCTGCTAGACTCGATTACAATACTGAGAACATTTTTGACTTTCCTGCCATTTTTCCCGCCCTTCCCTGCCTCGCCAGTCGCTACAGCAACGGAATCTAACGCCCTGCCCCAGTTTTCAGGAGTTCGTTTTGTCGAGTGAAGTTTTTGAATCCAAGCATGAAGATGTCGCGGCTGCGGAACGTTTGCGGGAGACGTGTGGTAGAGTTCGTGAGCAAGTAGCCAAAGCGGTTATCGGCCAGGATGGCGTAATGGAGCAGCTGCTAATAGCCATGCTCGCTCGAGGTCATTGTTTGTTGGAAGGCGTGCCTGGACTGGCTAAGACTTTGATGATCCGATCTTTGGCTCAAGCCATGGATCTAAGCTTCCACCGTATTCAGTTCACGCCTGACTTGATGCCCGCAGATATTACTGGAACGGACATCATTCAGGAATCCAAAGAAACCGGGCAGCGTCAGCTCGTTTTCGAAAAGGGGCCGATCTTTTCGCAGATGGTTTTGGCTGACGAGATCAATCGTACGCCACCAAAGACCCAAGCTGCGTTGCTCGAAGCGATGCAGGAGCATGAAGTTTCGGTTGGCGGTACAACTTACAAACTTGCCGAGCCCTTCTTCGTTTTGGCGACTCAGAATCCAATTGAACAAGAAGGAACCTATCCGCTGCCTGAAGCTCAGCGAGATCGTTTTCTCTTCCAGGTTACGGTCGATTATCCGACACGCGATCAAGAAGCAGATATCATCGATCTGACTACTTCTGACGCATCGACCAGTCTCAAACCAGTTATTCGTGGCGAGGATATGATCGAGTTTCAGCAACTGGTTCGAAAGGTTCCACTGGCGGACAACGTCAAACAAGCCGTTTTGGATCTCGTACGTAGTCTGCGTCCTGGCGGCGATAGTCCATTGCCTTGGACGGCTGACATGCTGGACTGGGGGCCAGGGCCTCGTGCTTCGCAGCAACTCGTTTTGGCCTCGAAAGCCCGGGCCTTGCTGACCGGGCGGTATCATGTCGGCATCGAGGATCTACATTTCTTGGCGGCTCCCGTGTTGCGACATCGAATTGTTCCGAGTTTTTCAGCAGATTCGGAAGGCTTGATCGCGGACGACTTAGTCGCTCGTGCTCTGCAGGACCTAGGGAGCAAATAGGCTGCTGTGAGTTCCGTGTCTCAGGATAAAGCTTCTTCGGCCAATCTGTCGGAGCAGGATCGCGACGCTGTCGATCGCTTGCAGCTATTTGCCCGCGGTGTGGTGGAAGGTGTCACAGGTGGTCGCCATCGTTCGCCGTTCCGAGGCTCAAGTGTCGAGTTCAAGGAGCATCGCGAGTACGTTCACGGAGATGAGTTGCGTACGATCGATTGGAAACTGTACGGCAAATCGGATCGTTTGTTTATTCGCCAGTACGAAGACGAAACCAACTTGCGAGCCACGATTGTGCTCGACCAAAGTGGTTCGATGAAATATGGCGGCAAGAAGGCGGACGGACTCACCAAGCACGAGTACGCGGTACGTCTAGCGGCTTGCATGTCGATGCTATTGCTCTCTCAGCAGGATGCGGTGGGGCTTAGTACGGTGGACACCGATGTGCAGCAGAACCTACCGCCGCGATCCAACATGGGACATATGAACTTGTTGCTCCGCGTTTTAGCATCGTCGCGGCCAGGTGGTGAGACTTCATTGGGTGTGGCTCTGCAGAGAGTCGCATCGAAGGTCAAGCGGCGCGGGATGCTGATTCTGATCTCAGACTGCTTTGACGCGATCGAAAGTCTGTCCAAATCCTTGGCCTATTTTCGGCATCAAGGTCACGATGTCATCCTGTTTCAGATCTGGGATCAGGACGAACTCGAGTTTCCCTTTCGCAACCGCACTGAGTTTCGTTCATTGGAAAATGCATCCAAGCACCTGCTGGATCCCGGCGCGCTCCGCAAAGCTTACCTGAAACGCGTCGAAGAGTTTCGCGAACAGTTAGAAACCGAAACGTCGAAGTTGCGTATCGACCTTGTTACTTGCACGACCGATGAGCCTTGCGGAGAAGTGATTAAGCGTTTGGTAGCTAAACGCCAGCGAGGGAAAGCTAAAAAGAAATGAGCTTTCTTAATATATTCTTGCTAGGCGGGGCTGCTGCGTTTCTTGCACCGCTACTAATTCACTTGTTGAATCGTACGCGCTTTCAAAGCGTCGACTGGGGTGCGATGCATCTGCTTGAGTCAGCAATCCAGGTCAACTCGCGGCGGATGCAGTGGGAGTCGTTGCTGCTGCTGTTGATACGCTGCCTCATTCCGCTCCTGTTGGCATTCTGCCTCGCGCGGCCCGTACTTACCGCCGTGCAGTTAGCGGGCCTTAGCGGAAGCGGAAGAGCATTCGTCTTTCTACTTGATGATAGTTTCTCGATGGATCAGGGTGATCCGGCGGGAGGTTTAACTCCATCAGAACGTGCGAAAAGAGAACTACTTGCGGTATCAGGTGCGGGGAAAAGCTCGGTAAAGTCTTTAGCACTACTAAGTCGGCAGGTTTCGCCCTTTGAGGGAACGACTGTTGATGATAGTCGTTTCGCTCGTGGGCTAAGTGAAGTGCGTCCGATGGCTGGTCGTAGCGATCCGGTTTCAAGTTTGGAGGCAGCCATAGATCAGCTACGTGATGCGACCAGTACGAACAAGCAGTTGGTCCTTGCAAGTGACTTTCGGGCAGCTGATTGGTCGGGAGTCGATGCAGCGTCTCTCGCAGCGCTACGCGAAAGGCTGGAAGAGGCCAATCCGCCGATGCAGTTGACGTTGCTTTCATTGCAACCGGGCAGCGCTGGCGAAAATATCTCCGTTCGCTTCGAGGAGCCTGAGGATTTTCGAATGATTCCCGGGCAAGCGAAGCGATTTTCCGTTACGGTGAAGCGTTTCGCTGCAGCAGATGATGGCGAAACTCAGCGAGATCTAGAAGTCTTCTTTGAGGTCGATGGTCGAGCGGTTGCATCGGAGCGATTGTCTCTGGCGCCCGGGGCAAGTGAACAGCTGAGCCTTGCTTGCGAGTTTGACACGATGGGCTGGCACAATTTGAGTGCTTCGCTGCAAGACATCGGTGGAATGCCAGGCGATGATCGGGCTGAATTGATTGTTCAAGTAGAAGATCCTGTGCGTGTAGTTCGCGTGCCGGGAGCGCAAAGAACGCGAGACGCCGGGGATTTCTTGCGTCTTGCTCTGATGCCTTTCGGGGAAGAAAATACAACCGAGAACCGTTTTCGCGTGACGAATTCCGTTGGTGGTGTTTTGCATCTGAAGTTCCGGGAAGAACCTGAGTTGGTGATACTCGAAGGCACTTCTGAACTACCTCCCAAAGCAACGGAAGCGCTGCAAGAATTTGTACTTGAAGGTGGTGGTCTGCTGATTTTCGCGGGCGGCGAAATGGATTCGCGCTGGTACGAGTCGTGGCGTGAGGCAGGAATGCTTCCAGCTCAGTATGAAAACACTTTGGCCAACCGATCTGCTGGGCAAGGCAAAATGAAGCTTCTTCGCGAAACGATTCAAACGCCGGGGTTTAGTATCTTCAATGGGAGCGAGGCCGGTGATTTGTTCTCTCTCGACTTCAAGTCTTGGCGACCAATCGTTGCGGAGGCAGCTAACGAGAAGACAGCCGGTAGCAGTTACACAGCGCTGCGATTCGAGGATGGTTCTCCCGCCGTGCAGGTTTGTCGCGCGGGCGACGGCATGGTGGTGCAATGTGCATTTTCACTGCTCGAGAGTTGGTCAAACTTACCCCAGAGGCCAGTATTCGTTCCCTTGATTCAGCAGCTTGCCAAGATGGCCTGTCGCGGCGATGTGTCGCCCAACCTAACTGCAGGCGCAACGGTGCAGATTCAGCACGATGCAGCGCAAGAAGGCAAGTTCATGCACCAGCGCGAGGGCCTCGAGCTGCCTTTCGGTTCCGACGGCTTAAGTAGTCAGGTAGCGGTTATGGCACCAGGTTTGTATCGGCAGGCTGCAGAAGAGCAGGTAGCTGCGAAGCCGTCGCAGTTTACTGTGCAATCCGATACGTCTGAGTCGGATCCGACTTTGCTGTCTGCGACCGAGTTGCAGGAGCTGTGCGGATCGCTTGGGGCGACTCTGGTGAAGGATTCGCAGGAGTACGAGCGTAGTGCGAGCCTAAAAGTAAACGGTCGCGAGATCTGGCGTTGGCTATTGATAGGTTTGCTGGTGTTACTTTTTGCAGAGATCCTGCTTGGTCGGTTGATCACGAAGGGAGCAATCTGATGGTTGGCTCACTTCAATTTTTGTCTGATATTCCAGTGTTCGGAGGGTTTTCACTGGCGTTTCTGCTTGGTGGACTTGCCTGGTGGCTCTACCGAAGGGAGACGCAGGGTAGCGTCACGAAGCCGTTGGACTGGATACTTCCCAGCCTGCGCGCGGTTGCCGTTGCCTTGATCGTACTGACACTTTTGGAACCGATCATTGAATCGGAACAGCGCGAAGGCCAGCCGGGGAAAGTGATCCTGGCCATTGATACTTCGGAGAGCATGAGTCTGATTGAGGGTGACAGGCCTTACGCGCTGGGTCGTCTTCAGCGAGCGGAAAAGAGTCTCGGAGGTGAGGCAGGATTGATAGCTGCACTTCAAGATCGCTTTGATGTGAGTGTTCAGAGCATCGGTGACGACGGAGAACTGCGGTTTCTGTGGGATTCGAGCGAGGAGAGAGAATGGCAGCAGGACTTAGAAGCTCCAACTGGCGAGAATCCTGTTCTGCCTGAATCGTCGGCTCTCGTTTCCGACACATCGCTTTCCACCTCGACAGCCATTGGAAACGCTTTACAGAACATCGGCAAAAGCGAGGTAGGATCAGATAACAACAAGGTTGTCGTCCTTTTAACCGACGGGCAAAACAACACAGGCGCATCGCCTATTGCGACTGCAGAGGATTTGCCAGAAGGCGTTTCGGTTTTTTCACTTGGCTTCGGACCTGCAGAGGAAACGCCTGATCTGCACGTCGCCGAAGTGCAGACGGCGACTCGGATCTTTTCTGAAGGCAATTTGTTTGGCACAGCCACCATTGCCGAGAGGATTCCAAAAGGCCGATCCTATTCGGTGCAGGTGGATTACTCTGGGGAGGTTGTTTGGGAGCAGAGCATTTCCTCGAAAGCCAAGAGTGCTCGCAAGGTCGCGTTTTCGTTTCCGGTTCAAAAACTGCTCGACATTGCGAAGACTGCGAATGCTTCCGTGGAGTATGCCGCGCTACCGGTAAAGTTGGAAGTGCGAGTGAAGTCGCTTGATGATCGCATCGAAAGTAACAACACGCGAGCCGCGTACACTTCGGTAATTACCCAGCGGGCCAAGTTGCTGCTTGTTGACGGACGCAGCCGTTGGGAGACGCGCTACATCAAAAACATGTTCACGCGCGATGCGAGCTGGGAACTGAAGAGCGTGATTTTGAAGCCCGACTACTCGCTACTCGGTGATGACGCCCTGACTACCGAGGGCAACGAGAGATCTGTTGCGAGTGCCGCCACTAACGAACTGCCGCTTACGAAAGCGGACTTGTTTGAATACGACCTGGTTTTCCTTGGCGATGTGCCACCTGGGCGACTGCCCGCGGAGTTTCTCGAGCATCTTGCCGAATTCGTTAGCATTCGTGGCAGCGGGCTGATCTGCATCGATGGTGTGCGAGGAAATCTGAAGGACGAAGGTTATGAGGCTCTGCGTGAAGTTTTTCCGGTGCGATGGAATGAGTCCATGTTGGAGGGAAAATGGAATGTGGAGCCAACTGAGCTTGGCGAACAACTAGCTGCCTTGCAGTTGGACGAAGATTCAGCAGCCAGTTCAAGTTTTTGGCAGGAGCTTCCTGAAGTCGATTTTCTGGCAGCTGTGGAACCTCAGCTTGGCGCTGAAGTCCTTCTGGAGGCGAAGCGTGGAAATACGACTCATCCATTGATGGTGACGCGGCGTTCTGGAGCTGGGCGTGTTCTGTACTTTGCCACGGATGAAACTTGGCGTTGGCGTTTCGAGGAGGCTGATAAGGTTCATACGAGGATCTGGAATCAATGGGTTCGCTGGACGATGTCGCAGCCTTACAGCCAAAGTAACGACTACATCGCCTTGGACACTGGGGATCCCAGTTACGCAGTCGGTGAGTCCGTGGAGATCCGATGCCGACTCCGAGACGACAGCGGAATGCCTCGGAGTGGTCAAACTGTCACAGCAGTCGTCGAGGACTCTAGCGGTAAGCAACGACGATTTGTCTTGGGGGAGCATTCCGAAGTGGAGGGTAGCTATCGTGCTCTAGCCGGCGACTTGCCAGCTGGGGATTATCGGGTCCGTTTGGAAGCCGCTGGCTTTCCCGCTGAGGCGTTGCGTCTGGAGTCCGAGTTTGGCGTTCTGCAGCCAGTCAGTTTGGAAATGAGCGCGACGACATGCAACGTCGGCTTGCTGCAGGAGATCGCCGAGCGAAGTGGCGGAGAGTATTTCGGTGAGGGCGAGATGGAAGAGTTGATTCAAGCCATTCGTCCTCGCAGTGGCGGCAAAATCCTGCTGTCGACGATGATTTTATGGCAATCCTATTGGTGGTTTTGTGCGGCGATTCTTCTACTAGTTGTAGAATGGGGCTTACGAAAAAGGGCCGGATTGATATGAGCATTGCGTCGAATTTGGTTTCACCCCCCCGTCAAACAACACCCTCGCGCGTCGAGCTGGCGGAGAGTACTCGTGATAAGATTTCGCGATTTGGGCGGCGCCGACGATTGATCGGCATGACGAGAGGCTTAGCTTTGACCGTGGCCGTTGCATGTGCAGCGCTGCTTGTTGCTGTCCTGGTCGATGGTTTGATCGTGCATCCAGTTGCTCGGTGGTTTTCTGCGATTCTGTTTTACGTGTCGACTGTAGCTGCGGCTGTCGTGTTCTGCCGAGAGTTTTTCAAGCTGGCTTCAATCAGTCAGGAAGCCGGTGTTATGGAATCGCATGCACCTGAGTTGGAGGATCGGCTGCTCAGCGCTGTGGAGCTCTCTGAACAATGGTCCGCGCACTCCCCCGGTTCGTTGGCCTTCCAGGCGGAGTTGCAGAGGGAGGTTGCTGCTGAAATGGGCGGCGTGAATCCATCGCAGCTCTTGCGTTGGCAAAGCATCCAGCGAGCACTTGCCGGAGGTGTGTTGGCTCTCGCAGCAGTGGTTTTATTGTGCTTTGTGCCCAGCTTGCATTTGCCGCAGCGAATCGCGCGAACACTTTTCCCCTTTGCAAACCTAGGCCGCATTAGCGATATCGCGATTGAGATCGAGTTGCCTAGTCCGGCTTCTGGTATCGTCGCTGAGGACGATGTGATTGCGGTTCGAGCCCGAGTCGAGGGCCGACGATCAGCCGACGTGTGGCTGGAGACACGGAACGAAATGTCGAGTGACCGTATCGCGATGACTTTGCTGGAGAGTTCCCCTCCTGCGGAAACTCTGGCCGTAGAGGAAAAACCAAACGATGACGAGCGCAGGGAGAGCACTTTTGAGTCGACTCTATCTGTTGAGCAATCGTTTGTTGACTATCGGGTGGTTTCGGGTTCCGCAAGTACAGCTTGGCATCGCTTACGCACAATGCCGCGGCCTAGTGTAGAGGAGTTTGCATTCCAAGTTCGATTGCCGGACTACGCATCGGAATCGACTAGACAGTTCAGATCGCCACGTGGCGATATCACTGTGCTGGCAGGTAGTCGTGTGACACTTGCGATCCGCGCGGACCAAAAACTTTCATCAGCAGCTCTACTCTGGCTCGAAGTTCCAGAAGGCCCGAAAAGCGTGGATCTGCAGTGGGATCCTGAGCGGCAACTGTACGCGACTTCCTTCGAAGTGACTGAGAGTCTTCGTTACCGCGTAGCCATTACTGCGGAGGAGTCTGGGTTCTCGAACGAATACAGCGAGAGCTACGATATCACTTGCGTTGATGATCTCGAGCCTGCTGTCCGCTGGGAAGTGCCGCAGGAACCAACGCTTACGGCGGGCATTGAAGAAATCCTTACTTGGGAAGTTCGGGCAAGTGACGAGTTGGCTTTGGCCAAGCTCGCGCAAGAGTATCGAGTCAACTCGGGCGAGGTGCAGTCGCGTGAGCTCAACTTTGCTGTATCGCGACTTGCCGCCAGCGTGGGATCTGATGAGTCGGATTGGCAAGCCAGGTATCGCCACGGCTGGTCGACCGATTTGCTACCGATGAAGTTGCAGGCGGGTGACTATCTAGAGACCTGGGTGCGAGCCGTTGATCAGCATGGTCACTCTGTTGCCACGGAAAAGAGGACTGTTTATCTGTCCTCTCGCTCGCTTGATCTGAGTCAGAGCGAGGCGGATCAGACGCGACGCGACTTGGCTGAGAAGCTGGAGAGCGTAGCTGTAGAACTTGAGAAGAACGCTCCAGAAAAAGACAAGCAGATGACTTTGGAGCAAGTCAAACGCTTGGCTGATCAGACGATGGAAACCATGAAGGCTGCAAGTGCCGAATTGACAAGGCTCCATCGCGCGGCAGCACGAGCGAATTCCGATCCAGCAGCGACATCGGAAATGCGCTTGGTCGGCGAGCTGCTCAGCCAAATCGAGAATACGGAGATGCGGGAGCTTGAGCAAGCCAAAGAGAAACAAGACGACGAGGCAACGCAAAAGGCGATCAAGTCTCTCCACGTTGATATGAAGTATATCGCCCGGAATGTACGAGCTCTGGTAACACAGGATGTCATGCGGCGGCATTCAAAGCTATTGAAGGAAGCTGCCCAAGCACAGCGCGGACTTGTGAATCAGCTGAGGGATGATTCATCGAAGGATCGTATTACCCGACAGCACCAAGTGCTCTTGCGTCAGCTGCGTTCTCTTGCGGAGGACATCGAAAAGGAGGTTGGCCAAGTTTCATCTGGCAGCCAAGGGCGTTATCGGGCTTTTGGAGAGCAATTGGGGCAAATCGTTGGCGGCATGGAAAGTCAGCGAATGAGCGGAAGCGTGGAGGCATTACGCAAGCAAATCGAAGCTAACGCATCGGCATTAGAAGTTCGCGCTTTGGATACTCATGTCGATGGAAATATCTTCGAAAATCAGAAGCGAGCAATCGATTGGTTTGAATCGAAGCTCAAGTCGTCGGGCCAGCTTGTGCGCGACTTTCAACGTACCGAGTCAAACGCGGAAGAGGCAGCCGTGAGTCTCTTGAACAGTCTTCAACAGCGTCGAGAGCTACGCCGCGCCGCAGAATCTGCCAGCTGGGACTTCGCCCGGGACTTGGGGCAAACGAAGAGAGCACTGCAGAGAATTCTGGAAGAAGACGACGAGAAACGACGGGATGAGCAGTTGGACCTAGTGCGCGATGCTCTACAGGTCCTGGAACTCGCAAACGAGCTACAGGAATCCAGCGCGATTCTTTCAAAGCTGACCCGTGATGAACGTTGGCAACTCAATAGTGTAGATACTCGAACGGACAGCCCGCGGAATTGGGAAGCACTGCAGAAACGCTTGGAGCAAGCTGCTCGCCAAGCGCACGAGGCAAGCATTGATTCGCCTTTGATTCAATCGATCGAAAAGTTGCGCTGGGATAAACCGGCTCAAGAAGCTAGCCAGCGGATTGCTTCTCGGCGTTGGGATCGCAGTGAGCCGAAGTCGGCAGCTTCAGACCTCATGAAGCTTGCTGAGCAGCTATCTGGAGTTCAAACCGAACTGAAGCCAGCCGTCGAAAAGGCGCGCGAGATCATCGATGAGGCGGCTCCGACAATCTCTGAGCTTGCAAAAGAGGCGGCTGAAAAGACGAAAGAACTGAGTGAAGATACCGAACGTTTGAGCCAAGAAGTGGAAGAGCAGTCGCCGGAAGCGAACGAGGTGGAACTCGCGCAGCTCGAACAGCAAAAAGATCGCTTGCAGTCACCGATGCAGGAATTGCGTGAAGCCTTAGTGGACCGGGCTGAAACGCACGATCTACTTGACGCGGAGGAATTGGATCACGCCAGAGCGGATGATGCGGGACTGCAGATCGTCGACCGTGCTCGCGAGCAGACCAATGAGTCTCTGGATGAGATACCTGACGGGAACGCGACCAAGCAGGAGCAGAAGCAAGCCTTGGTAGAAGCCGCAGGGAAGCAGGCTGATGCAGCGGAGGCACTGGAGCAACTTGCCAATATCTTTGAGCCTAATTCGAATGAGTCGTCCGAGGCGAACTCCACTCCGCAAGAGAACAGCGATATGGCTCGGCTAGAGCAAATTGCTCAAGAAATGAGTCAACAGCAGGAGGGACTGGAGTCCAATTCAGCCTTCGATCAAGCCGAGTCACTCGCCGAGTTGGCAGAGATGAACTCGCAAGAGTTGCTTGAGGCTTTAGAGCGGGAGTTGCAAACGGATCAGCCCATGCAGTCCGCTATGTCGGATATTGCCAAGGCGGCCGCAGAGCGGGCTCTTGAAGACCTGCAGCAAGCCGCGCGGAAGCAGCAGGAGCTTACCAACGCCCTCGAAGACTCAGATGCAAAGTTGAAAGCACGGAAGCAGCTGTTGGCGCATGATTTGAATTCTGCACGGACTCAAGCTCGAGACACGTTGCAGAATCTTGTGCAAGAAGCGAACAATGCTGCACGACAAGCAAAGCAGCCGGAAAGTGCTGAGGCTCTCCAGGATGCGGCTGATAAACTCTCTGCCGCTTCCGAGAATGCAAAGCCCACCAATGGCGAGTCGATGGAGTCGATGCAGCAAAAAGCCAAGGAGTTTTCTGAGGCTTTGGAGAATGCAGGACAGAGGCTGGCAGAGGCGCAGCAGGGTCTTCTGGAGGCTCAGGCTGAACGTATCCATGATAACGGTGCCGATCTGAACAACCGGCGTCGCGAAACACGAGATCGTCAAGCGCGAACAAAGCAAACAGACGAAAGGCAATTGCGACAGGCTGAGAGTCAGGCGTCTGCAGCTCGCAGGCAAGCGGAGCAGCAATTACAGCAAGCGAAGCGGCAAACCGACCAACAGCAGCGAAACTTGGACCAGCTGAACCGAAGGGCGGAGAAGTCAAACGATCCAGATGCCATGGCAGCTCAGCAGGAGCGGCAGCAGAACCAAGTCGCGGCCGCAGAATCGCGACAGCAGGCGGCTGAACAGCTTGCTGAGAAATTGAAGCAGCGAGAGCAGCAGGCGAAGAAGCAACTGGAGCAGAGTCGGGCTCGACCAGAAGCAAAACTAGAGAGTGAGAATCCAGCTGCCGAATTTGCGAGCGATCTATTGGAGCAGGCTCAGGAACGCACCGAAGGACTTGCCAAGAATCTTGGAGACTGGGCACAGTCGGAACAGCCTGTGGCAGAAGCCAGTGCTAATCAGTTGGCTTCCTCAGCTCGGAAGCAAGGAGACGTTCAAGAAGAAGTGGAGCAAGCAGCTGACGACCTAGGCCGTGCAAGTCGTCATGAGGAGCGACTCGATAACCAAGAGTCAGGTGAGGCACTGGCAGCCGTTGCTGGTCAGGCTAATGAAGCGGCCGCATCAGCGCTCGGCGACTCGCAACAAGCGATGCAAGAAGCGGCTGCACAAGCCATGGCGTCACCAAGCCAGCAGGCGAGCTCATCCCAGACAAGCGATGCTCAGCAGGCTGGTCAGTCAGGTGAGGAGGCGATTCGCGACGCTGCAGAATCACTTGAGCAATTGTTGGCTCAGCAGTCAGCCCAGTCTCAGGGGCAAAGTGAGGGAGCTCAGGGAGATTCGCAACAACAAGGACAGGGCGCGCAATCACAGAATGCTCAGTTGCCAGATGCTCAATCCCGGGCACAGAATTCGCCTCAGTCACAAAGTGCGAATCAGCCATCCTCGCAAAGCGCCCAAAGTTCGACCGCTTCCAATTCACAGCGTCAACAGCAAGGCAGTCCATCGAAGGCAAACTCGCCAAGTTCCTCTGCCACTTCACCACTTGCAAATCTGAGTCCCCAGGAGAAGGCGCAGTTATTGGATGAACTGGATCGGCAGATGAGTCAAAGTGATGCGAATCTCGGTCAACAGGACAATAACTCGCAGAATCCGATGCAATCCTCGGCAAAGATGCCGCCAGGTACCCTGGCTCAGGCGGCCAAGCAGCTCGCGATGCAGCTGAGCCGTTCTCAGGCGATGCCACAAAACCAGCCGACTCCGAGCGAAGATCTCGGGATGGCGACTGAGTCCACTATGGCAAATGTGGATCCTCAAGGTCCCGTTGATGTTTCAGTCACACGCGTGAATCGAGTGGATGGCGACTGGGGTAAGTTGCGAGACCAGAAAGCTGAGGGAGCCATCGAGACAAAGCGGTCTACTCTTGCTCCGCATATTCAAGCTCAAGTTGACGCTTATTTCCGAAGCGTTGCTAAGGAGTCGGCGAAGCAGTGAGACTTGGAATGAAATTTGGAGTAACAAGAGTCTGTCTTGTTGCGTTTTGTTTGCTGGGGTCTTTGCTGTCGCAATTCGCCGGTGCTCAGGAAAAAGAGACGGCTGTCTCGCCAAAAGTTCGAGCAGCAATCGATAAAGGCATAGCGTTTTTAGTCAGTAAACAGCGGGATAACGGCGCGATAACGGATCGTCAATATGATACGACGATGAGCTCACTCGCGATCATGGCGCTGGCAAGCACCGGAGTCACGCCAGGTAGCCCTGGCGAGCTGGGCCAGGTGTCGCGTCGAGCGCTAGATTTCGTACTTAGCAAAGGGCGTCAGGACGATGAAGGGTACTTTGGCAACCGCGATGGGTCGCGGATGTACGGCCATGGCATCACTACGCTAATGTTGACAGAGATGGTAGGAATGGGGGCTTCGGCGCAGCAAGATGCCCTGATTCACCTACGCTGCCAGCGTGCGATTGACCTCATTCTTAGCGCTCAGAAAGAACAGAAGGCGGCTAATTACAGGGGCGGTTGGCGCTACACCCCGAATTCGAATGATGCTGATCTATCGGTAAGCGTTTGGCAGCTAATGGCGCTTCGCTCGGCCAAGAACGACGGACTGGATGTTCCAGCGGAGGCAATCAATGCAGCCATCGCTTATCTGGAAAGGTCTTTCTCGGAGAGACTTGATTCGCAAGGAAATCCTGTTCGCTCCGGCGGAGGTTTCTGTTATTTACCGCGAGCCCGAAACCCTACATTCGCGATGACCGCTGCCGGTCTCCTGGCGATGCAAGTCTGTGGGCAATATGATTCGCCGCTAGTCCGCGATGCGGTGCTGTGGTTGGAAGAGCATCCACCCAAGTGGAAGGATCGCTTCTTCTTCTACGGAACGTATTACTACGCTCAGGGGATGTACCAGCGTGGCGGTCGGCAGGCCGAACTGGCGAGTAAGAATGTCGCCGAGTTGTTACTCGAAAAGCAACAAGACGATGGCTCGTGGGCCGCGCCAGGCGGAGAGGAGTCGGGGGCAGGCAAGGTCTACTCAACTTGCATGTCGATCCTCAGTCTTTCAGTCAAGTATCATTACTTGCCGATCTACCAGCGATAGCAATTTCGGCGGCCACCGTGTTTTTAGAGTCGCCGATCGCTTAGTCACCCCGGTCATTTGAAGAATTCTGCATACGAGTTAGCCCAGCGATATGCGGTGGCTTGCCAAGCAAAGAAAAAGCCCAGTTTAGGAAAGCCGGGCTCGATTGAACTCTGTCTTTTGTGAGTTGCAGGCAGTTAGGCGGCGTGGCGGATCTTGAGTGGTTTCACTTGATCACGAAGCTCTTTTTCAGCAAGTTCAAGGTCCGATTCGACCATCATCTCCACGAGACCTTTGAGGTCTGTCTGTGGTTTCCACCCAAGTTCGTTTTCTGCCTTGGTAGGATCTGCGAGCAGTAGGTCGACTTCCGCTGGACGATAGAACTTGGGATCAATGACCACAAAGTCGCTTGGGTCTAGACCGACTTGATCGAATGCCAGGTCGACGAAATCCCCTACTCGGCTGGTGATGCCGGTTCCGATCACATAGTCGTTGGGCTTTTCTTGTTGAAGCATCATCCACATGGCTTCAACGTAATCGCCAGCAAATCCCCAGTCGCGTTTGGCATCTAGATTGCCCAGTCGAAGCTCTTTTTGCAGTCCCATTTTGATTCGAGCGACAGCGTTGGTGATCTTTCGCGTGACGAACTCAAGGCCGCGACGAGGTGACTCGTGATTAAACAGAATGCCGGAGCAGGCAAACATGTCGTAGCTCTCGCGGAAGTTAATGGTCAGGTAGTGGCCATAGACTTTTGCGCAGCCATAGGGGCTTCTCGGGTGCAGGATGGTGGTCTCACGCTGCGGAGTTTCATGCACCTTGCCAAACATCTCGCTCGAGCTCGCTTGGTAGAAGCGAATCGACTCGTCCACGCTGCGGATGGCTTCAAGAATACGAGCACAACCAAGTCCGGTCACATCGCCCGTGGCTAACACTTGATCCCAGCTCGTGCCAACGAAGCTCTGCGCGGCCAAGTTGTACACTTCGTCGGGGCGGATCGCGTTGACGAGCTTGAACAAGGAGCTTTGGTCGGTCAAGTCACTTTGGTGTAACTGGATGTCATCAACCACGTGTTCGATTCGATCAAAAGTTGGTGTGCTGGCTCGCCGAAATGTTCCGTGGACTTCGTAGCCCTTGTCCAAGAGAAATTCGGCAAGGTATGAACCATCCTGGCCAGTGATACCCGTGATCAGAGCAGATTTGCTCATCATGATGCCTCCATTCATCATTTGGCCCAGCGAAATGGACCATTGTGGTTTGTAGTCGCTAACCCGCGGTTATTGGTTAGCAAAATGATGGGCCGCAAGTCAAAGTATTGTTGGGTCTGCTTGCGTGGCGTCCTGCCAGCCCCGGGAGGAGTTTGACAGACATGCAAATCCGTGTCCACATCATTTGAGAAAAATGATTTCGGGAGGTTGGAATGTCAAAGAACTGAAGAACCGGCGTCTTGCGTTGAATCGCTCATAGAATCTGAGCACGACGCGCAGGCAAGTGGGTTTGGGCTTCGATTTGATTCCACGTTCAACGCGCTACCGCGGGCGACTGCTCTCGAATCTCGAAGCGGCAACAGCCCGCGATTCTAAAACAACCATGAATAGGCTGTCGACCTAGGCTGCGTGTGCAGTTCGAATAGAATCCGCATCCTGAAGAAGTGCGGCACATTGTGCTAGCAATTGATTGCAGCTCTCGCTCCAGGTGACAGGATGTCGTTGGTTCATCGAGGGCTTGCCTTCTGTGATACTGCGTTCCCACTGAACAATTTGATCGGCCAGCACCTTGGGACGATCTAAGGGGAAGTAACTGCAGTCATTGCCGCCAACTTCACGGTGAATAGGCGTGTCGCTGACAAAGGTTTTCTTGCCGAACCATAGTGATTCAACGATCGGCAGTCCGAAGCCTTCAACAATCGACGGGAAGACTACTCCGCGAGAGTTGCGGTAGCAATGTTGTAGTTCCGCGTCGGAAAGGTCGTCAAACAAGAAAAGGTTTTTGCCGAACAGAGGATGCGTCAAAATGCGTTTCGTGATGTCGTCACAACGGGAGCCAATTCGTCCAACCAAGCAAATATCAAGTTGCTTGCCGCGTTGCCAAAGTTGGTCGAACGCGTCGAGCAAGTACTGATGGTTCTTGCGAGGGTCAAAAGTCGCGACCATCAAATAAGGAGGTTTACTCTTTCCGAACAAATCGACGAGTGGTTGCCTTACGTTGCCTTCAACAGTCGACAGCTCAGCTCCTAGCTGGAACGACTTCATCGTGGGGCGATCAAGACTAGCGACTGCAGGATCCGTCGCGACAAACTCTTGCAGCTGACTCAAGACTGTATTGGAGATGGTCAGAAGCAGGTCGGAGCTTTGAATGGCCTTCACCAAGTAGTCGTGGAAGGCCTTGCGGCGGCGCGATCCGACAAACTGAGGATGACTGAGAGGTATTAAGTCGTAAATGATGCTGGCAACAAAGGCTCCGTTGTTTCGTGCACGCTTTGCGGCGGGCCAAACGCTATTGCGAAGACGAGTTACCCAGTACGCGTCCGGTAATAGGAACAGATCGCCTGGCCCAGCCTGGATTGGTTCGCACTTGCGGGCCATCTTGCGGAATACACTTGATTCCTGTGCCGTGTGCAGGAGTTTAAATAGTCCAAGATGGCCAGGCTGAGGCAGCAGCCACTTGCGAAATTTCTGCGCTTGTAGCACTTTGCAGATGCCCTCCGCTGCTGGGCGGTACCACGCCGGAGTGTGCTTCAATACATTGGATTGTATCTGAGCCGACTGCTGGAATAGCTCCAAGTATTTTTGGTTTAGCTCAAAGAATTCGCCGCCGTGATTGACCACCATGCTTGGTTCAACCAATTCACCACTGTCGGCTCGCATCTTACATTGGCTGACGAGATTGCGCACAACCCTTTCTATACCCGAGCTTCGGCCCGAGCAGATAGTGTATGTGGCATCAATAAAAATGCGCTTCGAAATCAGTTTGAGCCTCATGCTCACTGGGAAATCCAAGTTTACGCACAGCCGGGACGATCCAGCCTGGTGTTGCGTGCTATCGCATTGCGAGAATCCTAGCCGAAATCACCTGAAAAACTCAAGGCTATTCAGTTGACGTTTTTGGCGTTGGATTAGAGGTAGGTATCTCGCTCATAGTATAGGACACTTTGGGAATTCAACATGAGGTGGCATTGTCGGAAAAATACGGACACGCCGATTGCTAGCATTCGGTGCTACCGGATCCTGGCGTATCCTAAGATCTCTTGTTCTGTTGCTTGCTGAGGCAATATGATGTCCAGGTAGTCTCGCCCTTGAGGCTACCGAGGTTTCAACTGCATGAGAACGGTTTCTCAAGTAGTGTAAATATTTATACCTCGTAGGAATGGATTCTTCCCCAGACGCAACATTGACCTCAGATTCCTCTCCGTCGATCAGCAAGACGCCAACAATTGCTGTCATCATGCCGAACTGGATTGGCGATGCCTGCATGGCGACGCCAACCCTGCGCTCTCTGCGGCAAGGGTTTCCAGATGCTCGGTTGGTGGGCGTCATGTCGAGCTTGATTGATGAGCTCTTGCCAAATACTGTGGATGTGGATTGCTTTGATCAGCGCATTCTCTTCCACCGACGAGGCAAGCAACGTGTGGCTCATAGCGTCTCAAGGTCGTCGCTGATGCGCGAGCTTCGTAAGAGCAACTGCGACACGATATTGATTTTGCCGAATTCATTCTGGTCCGCCGCCGTAGCTTTTGCATCACGGATTCCACGGCGGGTCGGCTACAGAAGAGATGGTCGAGCTTGGTTGCTGACGGACGCGCTTCCGGTCCCCAAGAACGAGTCTGGTCCTATTCCTGTCAGCGCGATCGACTACTACTTAAAGCAGGCTGAATGGTTGGGATGTGAAAGTCAGTCCCGGGCAATGCAGCTAAGTGTCACGCCTCAGGATCAGGAACTTGCAGACCAACTCTGGAGCAAGCTTGGATTCTCATCTTCGCTTCCTACGGTTGTTATTAACAGCAATTCGGCGAAGGATGGATCCCGTGTCTGGCCCAAGGAGAAAGTAGCGGAGCTAGCGACCCGTTTGGCGGCAAAAACGGATCTTCAAGTGCTTCTTCATTGTGGCCCTGGTGAGCGTCAGTCGGCAGCAGATACGGTTGCTTTGGCTTCGCATCCCAATGTACTCAGCATGGGAGTGGTCGATAATTTGCCGCTTGGACTGAGTCGTGGAGTTCTGCAGCGAGCTGCTGCAGTGGTGACGACGGACAGCGGTGCGCGGCATATAGCAGTGGCCTTGGACCGGCCTGTTGTCACATTGTTCGGCTCGACCGGACCGCTCTGGACCGCCACGTATAACAAACCTGAACGGCAGGTGTATTTGGACTTAGACTGCCAGCCCTGCTATGAGGCCACTTGTCCCCTAAGTCATCATCGCTGCATGCAAGATATTAGCGTGTCTCAGGTGTACGCATTGACATTGAAGCAGATAGAGATGGCCGCCGATAAGCCGAAGCTGGCTCGAGTTGCCTAAAGATTTTCATTAGCAGTCAGATAAGCACCATTTAGTTGAGATTTTACAAACAATGCGAGTCGTAGGCTTTACCATCGTTCGCAATGCGGTTCGCTACGATTACCCAGTAGTGGAGAGCATTCGCTCGGCCTTGCCGCTCGTTGATGAATTCTTGGTTGCGGTTGGGCAGTGCGACGACGGGACGCGGGAGCTCATCGAGTCCATCGGTTCATGCAAATTACGGATTATCGATACGGTTTGGGATGACAATCAGCGTCGCGGCGGAACGGTGTTGGCTCAGCAGACCAATATCGCCATGGACCACTGCGAAGGCGACTGGCTCGTCTACCTGCAGGCGGATGAAGTGCTTCACGAGGACGATCAGGATTCGATCGCGAAATCGATGAAACGCAATCTCGGGCGACCCAGGATCCAAGGTCTCAGTTTTCGTTACCACCACTTCGTTGCCGACTACGGAATTCGAGATCCACTGCCTTATCGCAAGCAAATTCGAATTATCCGCCCAGGAGTTGGTGTTCAGTCCTGGGGAGACGCATGCGGCTTTCGTATCGACGGTCGCAAGCTGAGAAGTGCTACTACCGGTGCATGGGTTTATCACTATGGCTATGTGAAACCGCCCGAGAACATGACAGCCAAGCTGGACTACTTTTCAAGCTTGTACGATGGTCGACTAGTCACTCCGGGGCAGGAGCAAATGCAAGAGGTGGAGCTCCAGCCAAAGACTTGTGAACCTTTTCGCGGAACTCATCCTGCCGTGATGCATGATCGGATTCAGAACAAAGATTGGATTACACCACCGATTAGACTTGTCTCTCGCTGGCGAAACCCCAAGTACTGGCATGGAATGCTTGATAAGAACACGCGGACCCTTCGCCGCTGGGCAGGTATGAGGGCCGAGGACAAAAGCAAAGCCGCATAGGTTGCGATCGATTTCTTTCCGTTCTTGTGGCACAAGCTAGCCTCCTTCTTCTGGTAGCTTGTTAGAAGCTTGCACCTGGACGAAGCAGTACACTCTCTCATAGCTTTCGCCATTACTGGCGATGGAAAATGCTATGCAATGCCACCAACCTCGTGACAATGGTTGAGTTGCCCGAGGTGCATGCTTGTCTCTGCTCTGAACGCAGAGAAGCCATCGCTAAACAAAGAAAAGGCGAACATTGACTCGTCAATATTTCCGCCTGGGATAATATCCTTCGTATAGAGCTGGTCACGCAAGATTATCCTGAATAAACTTGCTTTTGCAGCATGTTTGGGAAGCTTGTTCATTGCCTCGAGCCTATACTTTCTCAGGTCGAAAGCAAATGAGGTTGGTTCGACGGGGGCAAAATCGAACTAGTTAAAATTGCTTGAGACCCAAGGCGATTTTGGGATTATCCTCGGTAACCAAGGACGAGGGTGGTTCTAGGATTGCCTTTTTTCTTGCGCTTTTCCAAGAATGAGCCCCCCTAGATAGAATTTTGCGAGACAAAGTTCCGCATTGATTTTTGCAGGAGGTTGAAGCAGTTTCGACTCTGCTACTTTTCCAGCAGTTCGATTTGAACTGTTAGTTCTCCCTGATTGTCGCTTCTTTCACGACTTGCCTCGTTGACCCGGAAGTGTAGCTCGCCCGTCTGAGGCATCTCCACCACTGCTTCGGTGGCCAAGGGCAGGATGGTGATTTGTTGCGTTGCGACTGGCTTGTTTCGCGGTGTTGAGATCGCCAGCATTAAACGCCCCAACGGCTGACCACGGTAGTATTCGAGTGTGACTCCATCAGCGAAGCAAATCCAAGGTTTGGGGAGTTGCGCAACTTCGTACGAACCTGTGGCACGAATGCGGATTTTGTTGCCGGCGGTGGCGTAGACGTTACTTGCTTGCCAAGAGCGATCCGAATGAATCGTCATCTGTGTTGAGCTTCCCACGAGCTTAGTGGGCTTGTTCGAAATCGTGAGCATTCCACCTTGGGGCGACCAACCATAGTCTAAGTCACTCGTGAATGCGTTCCATTGTTCTCGAATTGATGGCCAGCGCGCTTTCAGCTTTTCGAAAAGCCAACGCGTTTGAGTCATGTCTGGCCGCATGGGTTGTTGAAGGACTTCGCGAAACGCTTCTTTCGTGTCCGGATGATTCACCATGAACACGACTGCGGCCCAGCTCCACGCGTAAGCATCAACACTTCGGTGTGCGGTGTTGTCGTATTGCATAATATCTTCAAGGCTTGGAGCGGTGCCAGCTTCAAGCTGTTCACGGATTTTTCGAACTCGGCCCCAGTATGGAACGAGCATTTTGTCAGCAGGAACAATACTCAAATCAAGCTGTTGAGTTTCTAAGTTCCAACGATGCGTACCAAACCACTCGGCCATTCCCTCCATAATCCATGGAGGAGCATTAGCCCCAAAGTGATGGCTCATGAACCAGTGCGTGCCCTCGTGTATCAATAGATGCCTGCGATAGTACGCACTCGGCTGCTCACTCACGAAGAGCTGATCGTAGTACTGGAAACCGTATGGAAACTCGGGCACGCCCGCTGGAATCAACCCCGCTTCACGAAAACGCTCTTTCTCGAGCATGATGCAGGCGCTCGCGCGCCAGCCCTCTACCTCGGCAAGTTCGACGCCAAAATATTTGCACCAAAGCGGCATGGCCGCATCAAAAGCCTTGGGGAGCTGCTCGAGTTCGACGTTCGCATCGGCTCGATCAGGCAGGTCTGTCAGCAGTTCGATGTATTTGCCTTCGTAACGTCGAAAGCCCTCAGCCGTCCGTTCCTGAGCCGAAGCTACTGTGGCAACTGTCGGCAACAGCAAGCAGCAGCAAATCGCTAGAAAAGCAAAGCATCGTTTGGATTTCATGGTTTGGCTGACTTCAATACTCCAGAATATTCGACCCCTATCCTCACCTCAGTCTAGCATGCAACATGCTAAGGAAGTGACATTGTCGGGGCTGCGAAGGTATTCGACGGGCGAACCGTTCCAGCCGGCGAGCACCTGGAGTACACTAGGGGCTCCCTCCTTGCTTACGCCACCATCAAACTTCTAGCGGAGCTCACAATATGGCCCAGGATTCTTCTGCCAACTCACGACGTAAGTTCATTGCCACTACCGCATCGATTTCTGCGGCAGCGACCATGGTTCACAGTTCCTCTGAGGTCAAAGCTTCCGCCGAGGAAACCATTCGGATCGGAATCGTCGGCTGTGGTGGACGCGGCACTGGGGCTCTAAATGACTCATTTTCCATCAACAACAATGTCAAGCTAGTCGCTGCTTCGGATTTGTATGCCAACAAATGCGCTAACACGATCACGCAGATTTCACGACGTCACCCAGACAAGGTTGATGTGGCCCCAGACCAAGTTTATGACGGATTGGAGGGCTACAAGAAGATCTTGGAACGATCCGACATTGACTTGGTATTCTTGACCACATCTCCTGGTTTCCGACCCTATCACATCTTGGAAACCGTTGAAGCTGGCAAGCACGTTTTTGCGGAGAAGCCGAGCTGTGTTGATCCGGCTGGCTACCGAGTTTGCCTCAAGGCAGATCTGCTCGCCAAAAAGAACCAGACTGGAATCGTCACTGGAACTCAGTACCGTCGTCAGGCGAACTATGTCGGGGCAATCGAAGAGATTCGCAAGGGTACTATTGGTAACATCGTCAGTGCTCAGTCACGCTATTGCTCCACGGGAATCTGGTACCGCAATCGCAAAGAAGGCATGAGTGACGCCGAGTATCAGTTGAACAACTGGATGCACTTTATCTGGCTCAGTGGCGATCAAATCGCCGAGCAAGCGGTGCACAACATCGACGCAATGAACTGGGTCATGGGATCAAACCCACTCACAGCCTACGGATCTGGAGGACGTTTCACACGTCCAGCTGACAGCGAAATGTGGGACAATGTATCAATTGACTATGTTTATCCAGGCAACAAGACACTCTCATTCATGTGCCGACAAATCCCCGGCAGTAAGAGTGACAATGGTAACGTGGTTTACGGTTCCGAAGGGATATGCCATATCGGCGCCATGAGTCGGGGGTCTTATATCACGGACTACGATGGCAAGAAGATCTGGGAGCAAGCAGGCTCCATCGGCGACGCCTACAAGCAAGAGCACAAGGACCTGGTGGATTCGATTCGCGCCGGCAAGCCCATTGTCGAACTCAAGCAAACCGCAGACAGCTCACTGACCGCAGTCATGGGCCGTATGGCTGCCTACACTGGTCAAGAAGTTACCTGGGATTTTCTTACCAAGGAATCAAAACTGGACCTCTATCCGAAAGATCTTGCTTGGGACGGCAAACTGCCAAAGCCTCAGCATGCGATTCCCGGCACGACCAAGTTGATCTAGTCGAGATTTCGGAGTTTATTCCCAACGTTCCAAATGCCGTCGCCAGTTCCTTCGAATTGGTAACGGTTTTTCTTTTGTGTGAAGAATTAAACTTGTGATGCGCGAGAGCGTTTCTTCGGCAAGGCAGAATGACAGTCAGCCAAATCTAACAAGAGTAGTTCTAAGGCTTGTGCCATCGTCTTAATTGGCAGTGACGCGGTGGGGCGTTGCGACGCAGCGACTTGTTCTGTAGCGAGAGGTAAATGCACGAAGCCAATGAATGGAGCAGCAGGGTCTTTTTCGTAGGACAGATGCGACAAGTACATGGTGGCGTTGCATAAGAATGTACCAGCATGGTACGAGACGCTTGCCGGAATTTTCTCGGCACGAAGTAGTTCCGCCCAGCGTCCTAATGGCATTCGGCTCTTAAACGCTAGTGGCCCTTCCGGCTCAATTGGCGGAAGCTCTTCACCTTGATCTTCGACACAGCAAGCTACGTTGAGCGCGATGGATTCGAGCTGAACCGAAGAGCTACCTGGGGCCTGGCCGAGGTGAAGAATCGCGTCGAAACGCTCGTCAAGATCTTTCGCGAGCCTTTCTTTCAGAGCTTGGAGCTCTACCGGATAGCGACGCGTTACCAGGTTGAGGTTTGCGGGCGAGTCCTTCAAGAATTCCATTAGCGTCAGCCAACTGGAATTTTCGTTCCAGTCACCATAGGGCTCAAAGGCTGTCAGCAAGATATTCAAGGACCAATACCGCCAGAGTTGGCAAAACTGTGCTGAAAAACAAATCTAGAGAATTATGACACACATCCGGGGGCGGGCGCGTCATTCCTTTGCTTTTTCCAACCTCGTAAAGCGGGTATTGCCTCTATGTTAGGCTTGGGGGTAAGTTCACGAATTGAATGGCCGTTCGAGGTGAGCCGGGCGAATAGAAAATAGCGGACTCGGGTGGCCCCATACCTCGCGACGCAGGACTTCTGCGAGATCTCTCCAACTTGAAGCTCGCTTGCTCGAGTCGTCCAGGGAATGGCAGCGGGAATACGATGCGATTACCATATGTTCTGGAGCATTGGAGGTAGCGGAAGTGTACTCCACTGGCTCACCTCACCACATTCCCCCAGCCCGAACTAGTCGAAATGAATCACCTTTTCTTTGCTCGTTCCAACTGCGTCGCATTCCTTCTTCTGCTCGTGTGCTCGCCTTGTTGGGCGCAAAGCATTTTTCCAGACAAAGCGCTTGAAGACGCAGTGCGGAAAGAAGTTTTTGCGAAGCGCTACAACAAAGAGCCGATCACAAAGGATGATGTCCGCAACATCTCTCAAGTCCACGCCAAGGGCAAGGAGATCAAGGATCTGACGGGCCTGGAACATTGCATTGCTGTCCAAGAGATCGATCTCGAAAACAACAGTATCAAGGGTGTGTCTCAGCTCGCGGGTTTGAAGCTTCTGCAGTCGATTAATCTGGCTGGCAACGAAATCGAGGATATAAGTCCGCTCGCCGAATTGGAACGCGTTCAGTATCTAGAATTGTCGCGTAATGAAGTAACAGACCTTTCGGCACTGCAGAAGATGACCAACATGCGTTCGCTCTACCTGAGTGACAATACAATCGAAGACATCAAGGTTGTCGAAAACTTACCTAAGGTGTGGACGCTGTATCTAGCTGGCAATCCGGTGAAAGACTTTACACCTGTCGGAAGTCTCAAGTGGCTCAGCTCTTGCGACCTTCGTGACTGCCGCATCAAGGACTTGAGCTTTCTGAAGCCGTTGACGGAGCTAAAGTATCTAAACCTGAAGAACAATCGCCTTAGCGATCTTGGTGTTTTGGTCGAAATGGCAAAGGGTGACAAAGGACAACGCTTTGCACCGTTCTGGCGCATCTACCTTAAGGGCAATCCCATGGGCGGCAAGACTGAGGAGCAGCTAACCGCGCTTCGTGATATCGGTGCTCGCATTCATTTGGACAAGTAAAAGCTTGTCGCGGATTTGCCTGAGAAGGAGCTAAGGCCGAGATGAATTCCGCAGGCGACTACCTGTTGTTTCAGCGACCATCGTCACTTCGTGACGCGTATCGCGATGGTTTGCTGAACGACACGCTGCCATTCTGGTTAAAGCACGCGCTGGATCACGACTACGGTGGATACACCATGTCGCTTGCTCGCGACGGCAGCTTAGTTGATTCCGATAAAGGCGTTTGGCAGCAGGGTCGTTTTGCTTGGCTACTCGGAAAGCTGTATAACACCGTTGAACCGAACTCGGAATGGCTCGCAGCGGCCGAACTCGGTATCCGTTTTATTCAAGAACGTTGCATTGATCCCATTGATGGCCGCATGTGGTTTCATGTGACGCAGGCTGGGCAGCCGATTCGCAAGCGTCGATACGCTTTCTCAGAGAGTTTTGCGGCAATCGCGATGGCTCAGTATGCTCGCGCCACCGATAGTCAGCCTTACGCCCGGCTGGCAGCGCGTTTGGCAGAGCAATTCATTCAGCATAATTTGAATCCACCACCTGAGCTTGCCAAGTTTGAAGCCACTCGTCCGATGCAGAGCATTGGTTTCCCAATGATCACGATTGTCACGGCGCAGGAACTTCGTGAGGCGATCAGTTGGGAAGCAGCGGACGAATGGATCGACTTTGCCATCGAAAAGATAGAGCGGGAGTTCGTCAAAGACGACCTGGAAGTAGTCATGGAGAGTGTTGGTCCGGCGGGTGAGATTATTGACCACTTTGATGGTCGAACACTCAACCCGGGTCATGCTATCGAAGGCGCTTGGTTTATCATGCTCGAAGGCAAGCTTCGCAATGATCAGCGGCTGATCGAACTTGGTCTGAAAATGCTACGCTGGATGTGGAAGCGTGGTTGGGACACCGAGCTTGGCGGCATGCTCTACTTCACCGACTTAGGCGGCGGCCAAGTTCAGGAGTATTGGCACGACATGAAGTTCTGGTGGCCACACAATGAAACCATCATCGCTTCACTGCTCGCCTATCTACTCACAGGCGATGCGCAGTTTGCTGCGATGCACCAACAAGTTCACGACTGGTCCTACCGTCACTTTGCGGATGCGGAGCATGGCGAGTGGTTTGGCTACCTGCGACGAGACGGTTCGTTAAGCTCCAGCCTGAAAGGCAACCTTTGGAAGGGGCCTTTCCACTTCCCGCGAATGCAGCTCGTCTGCTGGCAGTTACTCGATGAGCATCTAGGCCTATAATCGCGACAAATGATTGACTCTCCCTGAGGGAGATTCGTGAGGGAAACGAGCGGAGCCGGCACTCTTAAAATTCGCGAGGCAACATCATGCAAGTCTACGCAGTACAACTCAACATGGCTTGGGAAGACAAGTCCGCCAACCACAAGCGAGTGCGCGCTTTATTGGCGGAGAATTCTCCTTCGGCTGGCAGCCTAGTCGTTTTGCCAGAGATGTTCGAAACCGGCTTCACGATGAATGCTTCGGTAGCCGCCCAAAGCACGGATCGAGAAGGTGAAGCCTTGCTTAAGGAGCTGGCTGCCAAGTACGACTGTGCCATGCTTGGGGGGATTGCAAGTCCAGGACCACACGCGACCGGAAAGAACGAAGCAGTTGCTTTCGCACCGAATGGAAGCGAACTGGTTCGGTATCAGAAGCAACAGCCATTCACGCTTTCAGGCGAAGACGAGAGCTATCCGGCGGGGGAAGGCTACTCGATTTTCGAGTGGCAAGGTGTCAAGATCGCACCATTTATCTGCTACGACCTGCGATTTCCCGAACGATTTCGTCCAGCTGCTTTGGCCGGTGCTGAGTTAATCTGTGTTATTGCCTGCTGGCCTGCTAAGCGATCTGAGCATTGGGTGCGACTGCTTCAAGCCAGAGCCATTGAAAACCTGGCCTGCGTGGTGGGCGTCAATCGATGCGGGGAAGAACCTGGCCTCGTTTTTGACGGCCGCAGCAGTGCCTTCGATCATATGGGCAATAGCATTTTTGAATGCGATACATCGGAAAAAGTTGTGTCGACCAACTATGACTTTGACGAAACGCGACGCTGGCGTAGCAAGTTCCCCGCGCTGCGTGATGCGAAGATCTGAATTGTTGCATTTTTTGTTGATCCTCTGACCATAGGAATAGGTATTGATCGTATCGAACTATATCCCTCATTCTCTGAGCAAAAACTCCCGAACGCTCAAGGTCTTCCTCGTCCTAGCCTTGCTTGTCCATCGTGTGAATGCCCAGGAGTCGCAAGCTACAAAGCCATTGCCTGCGCCGACCTCGGCCAAGGCGCGCGTGAATTCCTGGCAGCTTCATCAGCGGCTTGAGCAGACTTCGCCCTTCAGAGAGCTGGCTTGGGAGGCGGTTGGGCCGCGCAAGCAGGGCGGAAGGATTGAGGCGATTGCTGTTCCACCGCGTGACGCCCCGGGGCAGATGAACACGATGTATGTTGGCGTCGGCTCTGGAGGTTTGTGGAAGACAGTCAACAATGGAACGACTTGGCGGCCGATTTTTCAGGGCGAAGCCACCGCTGCCATCGGTGATGTTGCCGTTGCCGGTTCCAATCCGGATCATGTATGGGTTGGAACGGGTGAAGTGCTGATGACGCCGCGTTCGACGATTCCCGGTATCGGTGTTTTCAAATCGATTGATGCTGGTAAAACTTGGGAGAACATGGGGCTGCACGATACTCATCACATCGCTCGCGTTTGCATCGACCCCAGCGACGAGCAGACAGTCTATGTGGCTGCGATGGGGCGTCTCGCAACGACCAACGAAGAGCGCGGCGTCTTCAAGACTTGCGATGGCGGCAAGACGTGGGAGAAAGTGCTTTATCTTGACGAGTTCACTTCTGCCATCGATCTCGTCATCTCACCAGGGGACTCGCAAACGCTATTCGCAACGACTTGGCGTCGGGCTCTGTACGGAGCCAATCACTACGGTGAAACAAGCGGTGTTTACAGAAGTACAGATGGAGGGGCAAACTGGCGGCGACTAGAAGGCGGCCTGGTATCTGGTGCCGAAGTTGGGCGAATCGCGATTGATGTCGCGGCTAGTAACTCGAAAGTCGTCTATGCTTTGGTGGATGACCAGCGAGGCGATGCACTTTATCGCTCGAGTGATGGCGGCGAGTCATGGAGTAGAGTCAATGAGCAGCCGGTTCGTGCGAGTTGGGATTGGTGTGAAATTTGCATCTCGCCAGACAACGAGAACGAAGTCTACAATATCGGTCAGAACTCATTCGTCTCACGCGATGGCGGACAGACATTCACCAAGATCGGTGGAAACATCTCCCGCTTGCAGCCTCACAAGTCTCGCGTCCTGCACTTGGATACACATTCAATGTGGATCGATCCCGAGAACACCGATCGAGTTGTCTTTGGAAACGACGGCGGTTTGTATATGAGTTACGATCGCTGCGAGAATTGGTTGCACTTGAACAATCTGCCGATCGCCGAAGTCTACGCCGCAACCTACGACATGGAGCAGCCATTTAATATCTATATCGGAACGCAAGACAACGCGGCGCTATTTGGTCCTAATACACATCGACCCGAAGATGGC
This sequence comes from Aureliella sp., assembly GCA_963691875.1. Classification (GTDB taxonomy): domain Bacteria; phylum Planctomycetota; class Planctomycetia; order Pirellulales; family Pirellulaceae; genus Aureliella. Next base: position 3,606,894 of record OY829846.1, on the reverse strand, counting down.
TCCCTCGATGAGTGGACACAGATTTACATCGACAGGTGGGGAGGCGGTGATGCTTACTTCACTTATCGCGATCCCAATGACTCCGACACAATCTACTACGAAAGCCAATATGGTGGACTGCATCGCCAGAGTGTGAGTGCGGATCGCTCGAAGTCGATTCGCCCTCAGCAACTGGGAAATGAGCCGCTGCGTTTTGCTTGGATGACGCCCTATTTTCCTTCTCGCTACGAATCCAAGCATCTATATGTCGGGGCGCAACGTGTTTTTAAGTCAGAAAACCGGGGCGATGTATGGCGAGTGATCAGTCCAGATTTGACGAAAGGTCCAGATTCTCCGAACTTACTCTATCAGGCCGTGACAGCTTTGGCCGAGTCGCCTCACGTGGAAGGAACACTGCTGGCTGGCACGGACAACGGCAACTTATGGTTGACACACGATGATGGTGCAAACTGGAAGCAGATAGACCACGAGCTTCCAGACCTGCAAATTTCGCGTATCGAGTTTTCGCCACATGATTCACAGCGGTTCTATGTCACGATGACTGGAATGCGATACGACAACTTCAAGCCGTTTGTTTTCCGCTGCGACGATGGCGGCACGTCATGGCAAGATATATCAGTCGGCCTACCGCTGGAACCAATTCATGTCATTCGCGAAGACCCGAAGGTGAAAGACTTACTTTACGTGGGAACGGATCTTGGGACCTATGTAAGCACCGACGGTGGCAAGAAGTGGAATTCGCTCTGTAATAACTTGCCAACCGTGGCTGTCCACGACCTGTTCGTGCATCCTCGCGACAACACGCTAGTCGCCGGGACGCATGGACTGGGTGTATTCGTCATGGAGGCTGGCAAGGTGCAGACACTTGCCAAGCAGGGTTCTGTTGATTAATTGCGAACCCTTGATTTCCGAATTATTCAACAGGTCCTAGCGTTGACTGGTTGTTGGGTTGCAGGCAAAACTGAGGACGAAGAATTCTATCTACGTCGCGGTCAAGAACATGGGCGACTTAGTGCCTTCAATTTCCGTGTACTGGCTGTAGGGTTTCGGCATCATATGCGATGCTAGCTACATGGGATTGTTCGGAACGTCGGATTTTCTGGTGTTCGTTAGTGATGATCCACGGCTTCCAGTCTTCTTTATCTTCCAAGCAGTATTCTGCGGAACAGCAGCCACAGTTGATTCTGGTGCACTGGCGGAACGTACGAGTTTCAAAGCTTACTTGGTCATCTAGTTCGTTATTTCCGTACTCGTTTACCCCGTTATTGGACACTGGACCTGGGGCAGTTTCTATACCGGCGAGACACCAGAATAGCTCGCGTCGCTGGGCTTCATTGACTTCGCTGGTTCGACAATGGTTCACTCACTCGGCGGTTGGATCGCTTTGGCAGGATTGATTGCAGTAGGTCCGCGAACCGGCAAGTTTGATCAGCATGGTCATCCTCGCCGAATTCAGTCTCATAGTCTAGTCATGGTCTAACTCGGCATTTTCATCTTGTGTTTCGGTTGGTTGGGCTTCAACTGTGGAAGTGCGTTGGCTGCAACGACAGATATCGCTGGAATTGCGATGAACACCATTCTGGTGGCTTGCTTTGGAGCTCTTTCGGCCGCCATCGTCTCTTGGTTTGGGCCAACCAAGAGACCAGAACCTGACGTGATCGCGAACGAGCTGCTGGGCGGTCTGGTGGGCGTCACAGCAGGTTGTGCTTGTGTGAGCACTTTTGGTGCTGCGATGATTGGTCTCACTTCAGGAGCCTTGTTGCTATTTGACATGCTGTTTATCGAGGAGGCGTTGAAGCTTGACGATGTGGTTGGGACTATTGCGGTTCACGGTTTTGAGGGAGCCTGGGGGATTGCTTTGCGTAGCGGTTTTTTATCTGCCTCAGCATCTGCCGGAAGACGTTACTTGTATCGGGCAACTCGGCACTCAAGACACGGGTGTATAGATTTGTGTTTTATAGTCTTTCGGTTGTGGCTATTTGGGCTTGAAGATCATAAAGCTCTTTACTCCACTTCGAGTAACTGAAAGAGAAGCAGTCGGCCTGAACGTTGCTGAGCACGGAGCGACTTCAAGCGTTATCGACCTGGCAAATGCTATGCACAAGGCTACGAAGAGTTCGGACTACTCGGATTCGAATAATGTTGAAGCAGAATTCGGAAAAGAGATTGGGTATCTCGCTCGTTCATACAAAGACATGGTGGATTTGATCCAAAAAGACAAGTTGCAGTTGACCGCAGCAGCGGTATAGCAGCGAAAGCTGACGTAGGAGATGTCGGTCAGCTACCGTCAACTGCAAGAGGCCGAGCGCCAGATTTTGGCAAACAAGGAAGCGCCGTGGGCCGAAGCGGAACTAACTTCCGGCGAATCCAACACCCGCAATGCCATACGTATCGCAGAGATCGCTGCCGAAGAGCGGAAGTCAAGAAAAGTGGGGTAAGCATCCTGTGTTTGGAAGCTCACCCGACGAGTTGAAGAAGTGTCCAACTACTTTTTCTTCTCTGGCTGATGAAGCCAGGTGGCCAGGTTCTTTTTCTGCTCGACGGTGGGTTTTTTAACGAGGTCGACACGCCAAAGGGATGAAGCACGGGTTTTCAACTTAAGTTTTACCCTTGAGAGTGCACCGCGACGTGCGATGAGCAACTCCACTTCCTTGTCCCCTTTGAACTGGTCTAGTAGCTCTGACAAGCTGCTGGAAACACGATAGTCGTTGACTGCAATGATTTCATCGTCGACGTTAATGCCTGCATCGAAACCAGGCCCGGATTCAACAATGGATGAGACGAGCGTTTTTCCATCTTCTGTCTTTGTTGAAATGCCTGTCCAAATAGGCCCATTGGCGGCAGCCTTCGTAGCTTCTTCCCCAGAACTTGGCACGACGAATTTCAGTCCCAGCCAGTCGAAGGCAGCTTGATAATTGAGTTCTTCGGTCGAGTAGATGGCTCGATCGAACCATTCACTCAGGTCCTTGCCGGTGATCCGGTTCACCTCAGCCAGCACATCGGCATTGGAGTAACCTTCTTTCAAAGCGTATTTGTCGTACAAGGCACGCATGACATCGTCGAGCGATTTCTTGTTCTCGGTCGCGCGGCGGATCTCGATGTCGAGCAAGAATGCGACAACCGATCCTTTGTTGTAGTAACTAATGCTGGTGTTGCTGCTATTTTCGTCAGGCCGATAGAACTTGATCCACGCATCGTGGGAAGATAGGGCCAAGGATTGCTTGAGTCGGCCGTTTTTGTTTTGTAGGGAACGAATGCGTTTGGAAAGGTCTTCTAGGTGCTTTCTAGTGCTATTGAATCCGCTCCGCGCTAGAGCCAGATCGTCGTAGTAGCTAGTGACGCCTTCCGCGACCCATAACTCTTCGAAGTAGTTCTCCACTTCGTAGTCGTAGTTGGCTAAGACTTTGGGACGCAGGCGACGTACGTTCCAAGTGTGAAAGAACTCGTGACTGACCAGTCCTAGCCAGCTGTTGTAGCGGTTGGGCGAACGAAAACTCCAGCGGCTTGTTAGCAAGACCGTCGAGTTGTCGTGCTCGAGTCCGCCGCCACTTTCGGCGATAACGTTCAGGAAGAGGTAGCGTTTGTAGGGGGACCGGCCCCACATCTTCTGATGCTCTGCCACAATCTTGGCCACGTCGGCAGCTGCCGTGTCGCCGTCCCACAAAGACGCGTCGCCCAGGTTCACCAAGAAGTGCTCGATGCCGCCCACAGTGAAGGGATGCAAATTCGGATTGCCAGCTACGATCGGCGAATCCACGAGCTCGTCGAAGTTCCGCGCTACGAATACGTTTGCTCCGAGCTCGACACGCCGCTCCAAAGCAGTTACGGCTTGTTTCCATTGGGATGGTAGTTCGATCGCAACGACGTGCTCTTGTTCTAAAGACTCGTTCCTAGTGAGAAAGACTGCAGCCCCGTTTAGCAGAGCAAACTGGCTGTCGACAAAGTTGGTGCGAACGCTGAGTTCGTTGCAGTAGATGCGATATCGCACTGTGAATGATGATTGCTTCTCACTGTTGTCCACTTGCCAACGGTTCTTGTTGACTTTTTTGATCGCCAGCTTAGTACCCTTCGCATCGGAAGCTTCGACCGAATCGACATGACGCGCGTATTCGCGAATCAAATAAGATCCTGGCGTCCAAACTGGCATGAAGACTTGCTGCTGCGGACCACAGTCACGGAAACTTGCTTCGACTTGTACGTAGTGGTTTTCGTGTTTTGGAAAGGTGAGCTTGTATTTGACCTGCTCATCCGCAACGGCCAATCCTGGCATCGAAAAAAGTGCTGCAAAGATGCAGCAAGTTGGAAAACAAGGGCCGCGCGACATCATCAGCTGTCAGTCCAAAGAGGGTAAGAAAGGCATGAAGTAAACCGAGGTCCGTGACTCCATTGTAATTGCGACATGCTTGGCCACCGAGGCTTCGCGAGCGCGTAAGTTGAAGCGTTTGATCGGCTTTGTGTCATTTGATGGAGGAATCCTATGCACGGATTTATTGCCAATATTACGAGTAGTTTCGAATGAGGCGATGAGCAGCTCGATTCGAAGGCTCGCGAAAGACAGAACGTTCAGCGAGTGCAGGAGCTGTACTCAGCCATCTTGGCGGGAGACATCGCAGGATTTTAGGCCATCTTGCCGGAGGACGTAGAGTTTGAGATTGCTGGCCCTAAGGAAGTGCCTTTCAGCGGTAGGGCGAAAGGGCGAACTGCTGCAGAAGAATTAGTGCAGCACAATTTCGGACAACTCGATTCGCAGAGTCCTCAGATTGAAGATGTCATAGGGCAAGGCGATACCGTTGTCGCGGTGGGAAGTGAGCGAGTCAAGCTGCGCGAGGCGAAACAAGAATATCAAATGACTCGGTTGCAGCGTTATCGTTTCAGTGGCCAGAAGATTACTCACTTCCTTCAAGTCTTTGACGCTGCTTCGCTGCAAGGCAGCATCTAGCCGGACTTCGTCTATTGGAAGAGTGAAATTGCTGGTGACTCCTAAGGACTGAAAAATCTATACTTCGCGAAAGTATTCCTTCAGCGGAGAAACGGACATGAGATTTTCTGTTGCTAGCAAAACGCGATCTGTAAGCTCTTCAAGCACGGCGACTTTGCCACGGACTGGGCTTACAGGAATGCACCTTGCACTTGCTTGCATGTTTACCTGCCTAGCGACGACGGCAGGATTTTGGCTCGGCTCGCGCCACGAGGAAAAGCAAGTTGCGATTCCAACGGCTCTTGCAGCTACGGCAGCTTCTTCCGACACGATGTCCGTAGCGACTGGTCAGATCAGCGATAATGCAGAGGGCGTCTTCTTCCTGGATCACGTCACAGGTGATCTTAGGTGTTTGGTTTACTATCCGCGGCAGCGTACATTTGGTGCTCAGTTTGGTGCGAACATCTCCGCACAGTTTGGTGCAGGAGGCAAGAATGCGGAGTTCATGATGGTCACCGGTCGGTCCGCTTCGCGAGTTTCTTCGGGCAATGCTCGACCGGGCGGCTGCCTCGTTTACGTAACGGACGCGACATCCGGCATGTTTGCGGCATACACGGTACCGTGGGATCGAAGCGCAGAATCGAGTGGGCGACAGCAGTCCGCACCACTCATCTATGCAGGTGGTGGTCCGATACGAGGATTCCAAGTGCCCAAGGCAGGTGGTGGGCAGAACCCAGCTGGTGCAGCTCCCGTCAACCCGAACCCATAGTCGACGTGTTGCAAGGCATCTTCGCGCAGGCGCATACCCTATTGTTTTGCCTGACGCACAAAGACGGAAGATTCGAAAGGCACATCGTCTCCAATGGTCTAGAAAACGCACATTCTTGCGCTTGCCATCGCAGCGGGCCACGGTTAGAGTAAAGACGTGAGGGATTTGCGGCCGCTTGCAGCCTGTACTGCTAAAGAGCCAAAGTTAACGCGATTTAATTGCCATCAGTGTCAATTACCGTGTTGCCAAGTACGAGCTTTCAAAAGCCGCCGATTCACAACGATTGGCGGCTTTTTTTATGCCCTTTTAAGAGCGTATCGGAGCCCCGCAATGCATTTCAATGTGTCGGGGCGAATGCGCAGCGGTAGGAACTCTGCTCGGCCTGACTGGCGTGAGCGGCGAATTGGCAAGAACTAATGAGTACACAAGCGACAATGCAATCCTCGAATCCAGAACCTGAATCGTTCACAACTCCAGCCAGAGCTAAACGGAAGCCGCTCAGCTTGGAGCAAAAAGGTACTTCTACAATCAGCGTTCACGGTGGTGAGGCGCGTACGAAGCCTTCCGATGCAATTACCGATTCGATTGTTTGTGCTTCCACCTACACATTCGAAGACTCCCAGTCCATCATCGATTTCATTGAAAACGATGAGAAACGGGAAGAGTACGGTCGTTACGGGAATCCCAACGAGAAAGTTGTCGAATCGAAATTAGCTGCTTTGGACGGTGGCGAACACTCGATCGTCTACTCAAGTGGCATGGCGGCGATCGTCGGGCTTTTTATGGCCAAGCTGAACGCGGGTGATGAGATCGTTTTCTTCGATCAGTGTTATCACCGCAGTCGCGAATTCTGCTACAAGCACTTGTCACGCTACGGTGTCGTGACGCATCAAGTCCCAACTGGCGATTTCGACGCGATGCAAGCCGCGATTACTGATCGGACCAAGCTGCTGGTAAGCGAGTCCCCCACGAATCCTCAGTTGACATGTGTCGATCTGGAGCAGTTTGTTGCACTCGGAAAAGAGAGAGAAGTCGAGACGCTTATCGACGCCACGCTCGCAACGCCTTACAACGTCAAGCCGCTTGACTTCGGTGTCGACTACGTGCTTCATTCAGCGACAAAGTATCTTGGCGGGCACAACGACCTGCTTGCTGGTTGTTTGACTGGTTCGGAAGAAAAACTGGCCGACGTGCGAAAACTGCGTGGAATCATGGGCGGAGTCAACTCGCCGCACAATCTCTACTTGCTCCAGCGTGGACTCAAGACTTTTGAGTTGCGTATGCAGCGGCACAACGAAAACGGTCAAGCCTTGGCGGAATTCTTGGCCGATCACCCACGTGTAGGTCATGTCTTCTATCCTGGCTTGAAATCACATCCAACGCATGAGATCGCAGCGAGTTCGATGGCTGGTTTTGGTGGATTGGTAACGTTTCTGCTTCAGGACGCGACTTGGCAGGAAACGGCTGCTGTTGTAGACAGGACCGAGATCGCGAAGATCGGTCCAAGCCTAGGCGGTGTCGAGACGCTAATCGAGCAGCCACTCCTGATGAGCTACTACCAGGAAACACCTGAGAATCGTGCGAAGTTCGGCATCCCTGACAACATGATTCGATTGGCCTGTGGCATCGAGAACACGGATGATCTGTTACGCGACTTGAAGCAAGCCCTGGAAGGCTAGAGATTGGTCAAGTACAAGTCGTTTTTGACTCGAGGATTGGGTGCGAACTCTTTCATAACCCGATGAGTGAGCGAAGCTAAGAATGCGACTCGTCCTCGCTCATACTTCGGGTTGTGATTATTCAAGAACCCCTAGCTCGAACGCTAGCCTCAGGCGCCGTCTTGCCTTGGCGCTCGCCAAAACAAGGAACAAGAGAAGTGAAGTTTCGAACCCGGGCCATCCATGTCGGAAACCCACCAGATCCTCAGACAGGAGCCGTAGTGCAACCGATTCACACGGCGAGCACTTACGTGCAACCTGGAGCGGGCGACTGGGGCGCCTTTGATTACTCTCGGAGTGGTAATCCGACTCGTACTGCCGTCCAGGAAACGATTGCCTCACTCGAGGGTGGTTGCGGCTCACTATGCTTTAGTTCTGGTATGGCGGCCACGCATTGCGCCACAATGTTGCTTTCCGCGGGCGACCATTTGCTCGCTGGCATGGACATCTATGGCGGCAGTTACCGACTCTTTCACGAGATCTGCGACAAAGCTGGAATTGAAATCAGCTTGATTGACTTAACTGATCCAGACTCTGTCAGCAGCCATGTCCGCGAGAACACGAAGATGCTCTGGCTGGAAGGTATCGGAAATCCTCGGCTGACTGTTCCAGATCTGCCAGCCTTGGTGGATGTTGCTCACGATCACGAACTGCTTGTTGGGGTCGACAGCACTTTTGCCACTCCGGTTTTGATGCGGCCCCTTGAGTTTGGCGTCGATATTGTGATGCATTCGGCAACCAAGTATTTGGCGGGACACAGTGATTGCTTGGCCGGTGTGTTGGTCGCTCGCGAGCAAGGATTGCTCGACCGGCTCTACTTTATACAGAATGCTACGGGAGCGGTTCTTTCTCCCTTTGATTCGTTTTTACTCGGTCGAGGACTGAAGACGCTGGATTTGCGGATTCGAGCTCAATCGAGTTCAGCACTCCAAATCTCAGAGTTTTTGGAGCAGCACGAACTTGTGAATGAAGTTCTCTATCCAGGCTTGCCAAGTCACAGCGACTATGGGAACGCAAGTAAATTGCTCACGGGCGGCTTCGGCGGCATGATTACTTTTGAAGCCAAGGGCGATTTTGACGCGACAAAGCAAATCGTCAAGTCGACGAAGTTATTTCACCTAGCAGTCAGCCTAGGTGCCGTGGAATCTCTCATTGAGCAACCAGCATCAATGTCGCATGCCAGCTATGATGCCGAGGCGCGTAAGGTGGCGGGGATCTCGGATGGGTTGATACGTCTATCCGTAGGGCTTGAGGATCCCGAGGATTTGATAGAAGATTTGGATCACGCACTGCGCAGCGTCTCCCAGCAGACAAATCCAAAGTAGGTCTATTGTCCCAAATGATCACCGGCACTTAGCGCGAGTCTGGTTACTCTTATCTATTTTCCAAGGTCCAAGCATGAGTGTCGGCTCCCCTGCCCTTCGTAAGGTCGAGCTATATACCGACGGCGCCTGCAGTGGCAATCCGGGGCCGGGTGGTTGGGCTTTTATCTTACGCGACGTTCGAACCAAGAAAGAGCTGACTGGCTCAGGCGGTGAAGTCGAATCGACGAACAATCGGATGGAGATGCAAGCCGTTATAGAAGGCTTGCGTTCTCTCAAACGCAAGTGTCATGTCGACTTATACTCCGATAGCAGTTATGTGCTCCAAGGGCTGAACAGCTGGGTTAAGGGATGGAAGAAGAACGGCTGGATGCGAAAAGAAGGCGGAAAGAAGAAGCCTGTTAAGAATGTCGAGCTCTGGAAAGAGCTGGACCAACTTACTTCGCAGCACGTAGTGAACTATCACCATGTGAAAGGGCACAGCGGTCATCCTGAAAACGAACGCTGCGATGAGATGGCAGTGGAAGCAAGTATGAAGTTCCGCTAACCCTTGATGAAGCGCTCCTCGAGTTAGAATTCTGTCTCCGAATCGAAGATCGTATTCAGTTCTTCCTTTCGGCCCTCACTTTGGCAGAGATGAATCTTGACTTCCCACACGGATGGATAATCTAGTGGGGTGTTTTCCAAGGTGTTCTCTTTCAGTAACTCCAAACTGAGCACTAGCCACATGGGTATCTCGCTTATTTCGTCGGGGACAATTTGTTGAGAGTCCGCGAAGAAGATTAGCTGACGCGGGTTCTTTGCATTCGCCCCGGGAACACCTCACATGGTTAGGCCGGCTGTACGGAAAGCTCAAAGCGGAAAGCTTAAAGAACTTCTTAGGATCCGAAAAAGTCATCGCCGGCTTCGGAGCCCTTTTTCTCGATCTTCGTTGATGTTCTGGCGTTGTCGCTGGTCTGGTGTTTTATCATCGTCGCAAAACGAAAGGAAAAGCACGGGGCTGGATATCTGTGTACTTCTACCGATATCAACACGCCAATTGGACCGGTGGTTTTTTATTCTCGACCGCCGATCTGGGAAGGGCTTTTAAAGACAGCAGTACTTTCGTCTGCTCCAGCACCGGCTGCCAACTTCGGTCTTTACTAGACGACGTAGGAGGATACTAAGCAAGTTTAGACAGGAAGCAGGTTCTTGTCGTGCTACAGGGCGACTCGGTGAGGAGAGAGCAAGGCTCAGCAAATTGATGCGGTGGTGTAGATTGGAGCAGTCAGAGCTGCTTGGCCAGGTTCCATTCGGCGACTGTTTTGCGATGAGTGAATTCTGGTCTTCCTGTACCAAAGTTGAAACGATTCTGAAGCGCCGTTTCGCAGCCCTATGCTTCGATAGTAGTCGGCATAGCACAAGTGCCCGCTCTTTATATTTGCCAGGGCAGCAGTGCGCACGTATTGTTCTCAGGCGGACAGGTCGCCTTGCTTGACCAGGTCCCTTTCTTGCAAGGCTGTGAGTACTGCCATTGCAGCAGCAGAACGAGGCAATTCTCCCTTGCCGCTCACCGGAACAATCTAAGTAAACGAGCTGTTCTCTGGCTGGCAGATCCGAAGCATAATAATGTTCTTTCGAAAGAATTCTGTAGGGACTTTCAGACCTGCCTTTTCCGCGGCTGGGAGGTCCAAAGCTATGCAGGACGTAATGGAAGCATCAGCGTCAAGTGACTCCAGCCTGTACCGCCTACCGCCTTTCTCATTTTGTCATTCAACAATGCAATCGACTCCGCGTCGCAACGCTTTGAGCATCCGACTCCACCGGTGTTCTAATTCGGTCGACGCATGGAACTCTGGCCAGCTAAGAGTCCATTGTTTCTCTGATTGAGTGATAGGTATTTCAGGCAAGCCTCACAGCCCTTTCAGGAAGGCGTCCTGTGGCTGTTGATCGTAGCCGCGTAGAAGTGCCAGTCCAGCCACGGATGTTTCAGCGATTGGAAAGAAACCAGGAAACCGCCCGCCGGAAGTTGCCCCGACAATAGATGTTTTAGCGTTTTGTCTATTGTAGCCTTAGCCTGCGGTGGAATTGGGAGAAGCGTCTCGTATCGCCTTACCGCGGGCCTATCGTCCGGGGGCTATCTTGTGCGAAGATATACTGCGTATCAATGGAAAGCCAAAATGCCAGAGCAAGAGAAAGCACCGCAAGAGCCAGTCTTGATGCTGCTCTTCGTCGAGGCTGTTTCTTTTGAAAAACTACAGAACAGTGTGTTGAAAACATGGTTCCTCACCCCACTGCTGAAACTCGGTTCCAGCGTCAGAATAGCCGGGCAGAGACCTCAAGCAACAGATTCTGCCTGACACCGCCATGCATGAACGGTGCCACTATGGACTGATGGGAGCGCTGGTAAGTCGCTCGGAGCCGACACTGGGACCTGCCTGCTCCAGGGCCTTTAGGACAGTGCTTTCGCTAAGAATATCACGCAGGATGATCGGTTTGCTATCACTGCCCGGAGGGTAGATTGCCATTAACGGAATTGAGTTACTTTTGAGCTCCTTCAGTTTGTCGCCAATAGCTTCATCCCGACTAGTCCAATCAGCCAGCATGGTAACAACATTGTTTTCCTCAACCTTGCTAACGACATTCTGCACTTCGATGGCGTAGCGAGTGTTGTACTTGCAATTCAGACACCAATTAGCGGTGAAGTCGAGCATGACCGTTTTTCCTTCAGCGCGGAAACGTTTTAGTTGGGCCTCGTCGTAAGGCACCCAATCTAGCTCTGAGTTGCTTGGGCCCATAAATCCAAATCCAATAACACCACCCAATGCTGTTGCCACAATGGCACTCGACCACGCCTTCAATCGTTTGTCAGCTGATTCGTAAACGGGAACCTTGCCGATCAGCCAGCAGCCAAACCAAACAAAGATGAGCATTGTAAGCGTTGCAATACGCCAATCCGCTTCAATGGTTTGGACGAAGAAGACAGCAGTTAGTAACAAGGGAAACGCCAGCACTTGCTTTAGCGTATCCATCCAAGCTCCAGGTTTCGGCAACTGTTCGACAAACTTGGGATAGAAGCAAAGAACGATAAATGGTGAGGAAAGCCCAAGGCCAATCGTCAGATACATAAGTAGCACCTGAGTACTGCTAAATGTCAGGCTTGCTCCAAGAGCCCAACCCAGCAGCGGACCTGAACAAGGCGTTGCCAAAACGGTGGTTAGGCCGCCTTTGAAAAACGCTCCAAGCATTCCGTCCTTCTCCATCAATTCGGAGGACTTATTCGATGTTGCAAAACCAGGGATCGGAATTTCCCAAACGCCGAGGAAGCTCAAAGCCATTGCAAACATCAAGCAGGCGAGGAAAACCTTGAACCATAGATAGGTGAATTGTTGGCCCCAACCGAAGGCGCTGCCTGTAATCTGTTGGGCACCAATCGTCAGTCCAGCTAGCACTAGGAACACTGCAAGAATGCCGGCGACATATGCGAGATTCAGTCCAACCACACGTGCGTGACTGTTTCCAGCTTGATTGGCGAAACTCATGACCTTGAGTCCCAGTACGGGAAGTACGCAGGGCATGAAATTCAGGATGAAACCAGCAACTAAAGCAATGGCAAGGGTAAAAGCGAATGAATACTCATCATCTTCGCTTTCCGCTTCCGCGTCCTCATCAGCAGCAAGATCGACAGCGGAATCAGGAGCTGTGGTTCCTGATCGCACAATGGTACCCGCAGGTAATGCTACACCAGCATCAAAACTGGTTGCGAGAATTGGCGAGTCTTCAGCTGCGTTTTTGTCCGCCGTACTGAGCGTCATCGCTACTGCGGTTTCCGCAGCTTTACCAACTTTCAAGGCTCCTCTGGCGGAAATTGTTTGTGGAGGGTCACAACTACTTGCGTTGCAGGTGTTAAAACGAACTAGCAGCTCCAACGGATAATCACCGTTTTTTGTTCCTTCCGGTACTTGGACTGGAATCTGCCAAACCACCTCTCCGTCGTGATACTTCGCGCCGAGCCCAGCGTCTTCGAGATGCGCGCTCGTTACGGGAGTGCCCACCTTAAGTCCAGACTTTTCGTTGGCAATGATGACTGTTCGAAGGTTGATCTCATCGTCCCCACGAAAGTCATAGACGTGGTATCCAGGATCATTGATAGCTTTCAGTTCGATAACGGCCGTTGCTCCAGCTTTCACCGATGCAGGCACCAGCATTGCACTCCAAACGGCGTGGCTCTTGCCGGCACGGAGCGTTTCTCCGCTTGAGTCAGTATCCGAGTTGCCAGTGCCGAACGATTCGAATCCGAATTGCGGCGGAACTTCCGCAACTGCGCTCGGAGGAGCCATCTCGGATTCGTCGATTTGCGTTAGCTCACCAGCCTTGGGCGTTGAATCTATCTTGGTCTCTTGTGTCGTGGTTCCAGCGGCACCTGCGCCTGTCACCGAAACCTTGACGTCTTCGTTGAAAGGAATGCATGCCCCGCTGCACACGAGTCCGTCTATGTTCAGCTTGAGGTCATCTGCGCTGGCAGCAAACGGCGCGACTAATTCGACTTTTGCCGTCCATGTCACACTCTCGTAGAATTCTTCTAAGTCGATGCCCGGGAAAGCTGCTTCGTCTTGGTGCACTTCCGGATTACGATCGGGAGTGAATTCAGAGGTGATCTTGATACGCTTGTCTGGCACAGAAATCCGGGTTGGCAGTGGACCACCTGGAGGCTGGGTCATCGAGTAGATGTGGTACGCGGCACCCAGCTTTGCGGTGACAGCGAGTTGTGCAGTCTTGCCGTCTTTGTTCAGTTTGAGCTCAGCCGAGACCGTCACCGACTTCTCGCCGCCAAAGCCGCCTTGCATGCCTCCGAAACCTTGTCCTCGCGCCAGGGAGCCAAGGGCAGCAATCTGCAATGCAAGCATCAGAATGGTGATGCGTCTTGGCTGAAGAGCTGCTTGAAGCCATATCGAGCTGGTGAAATCAAAATCGCGCATTGCGACCTTCCTAAGCTTTTCTATGTAATTTTATGCCCCAGGCTTGTCTTGAAGGAGACAGTCGCGAGCTGGGCAAGTTACTTGTATATTTACTTGTATATTTACAGCCAACCTGTTTTATCGGTCAACGCATCATTATTGATCCAATCTACCCAGATACCAACACTTCCTGAGCGGAAACTCAGCTCCAAATTTTTTTGGTTTTGCAGCTCTTGGTATGCAAAGCTGCCCCGACTACCGGTCGCTTGAAATCTGACTATTCTGCGGTAACTCGTTCGGTATTCGCGACAACACTAGGAAAAACAATGAACTACTACTTGGATAGACTCACCAAAGCCATTTTGCTTACCGGAATTCTCGCGATTTCACCCATTTATGCTCAGCAACGCACAGGCATAAGCCTACAGGCCGTTGACGGAGCCGAAGGCGACACGGAGGAGACGTCTGAGTGGATTCAGCTCTTCAATGGTAAGAATCTGGATGGTTGGACGCCGAAGATTCGCTATCACGATCTTGGGGACAATTTCGGAAACACTTTCCGCGTCGAAGATGGTTTGCTCAAGGTTCGTTATGAGGACGAGTCCTATCCGAAGTTTGGTGAGAAGTTCGGCCATCTATTTTACAAACAGTCCTTTTCGCATTACATCCTGCGAGTCGAATATCGCTTCGTTGGAGATCAAGTCACCGGGGGTCCGGGGTGGGCGATTCGCAATAGCGGTCTGATGCTGCACTGCGAGGATCCAAAGTTGATGACCAAGGATCAGGATTTTCCTACTTCGATCGAGTATCAAATCTTGGGTGGCGATGGCGAGAAAAAACGCACGACAGCGAACTTGTGTACACCGGGAACCAATGTAGTCATGAATGGCAAGTTGCACCGCCCACACTGCACCAGCTCGACTTCCAAGACCTATCATGGAGAACAATGGGTCACTGTTGAGGTAGAAGTGCGAGGATCTGGTACTGTCAAACATTCGATCGATGGTGAGGTCATTCTTGAGTACAGCAAGCCGCAACTGGATGTGAATGACGCTCACGCCAAGATGCTGGCAGAGAAACAGGGCGGCGTGATGCTTGAGGGGGGGTTTATTTCCTTGCAGTCGGAGAGTCATCCTGTGGACTTCCGCAAGGTTGAGCTAAAAGTTCTCAAGCCATAATTGATTGCCGCTCAATATAGAAACTCGTAGTCCGCTGCAAGGATATCCTCCTCGCAGCGGCTTTTGTTTTACGCATCTCGAAATACGGAAAAGCCTCTTGCTACTTCCCATGAACGGCTTGATGGGGCATCTCTAGCTTGCGCCTTCTCACGCTGATTTGATCTGGCTTCTAGAGGCAAATGTTTTTCTCAATCTTGCCTTTGAGATCGAGGGCAATATAGTAAGGAGAGCCGTTCAAGCCAAGCTTCCGGTGCTAGTATTGATCTACCCATTCGAGTTGCTCGCGACAATCGAAGAAGTCATTTCGTTTGCCTAAGCAAACTTCTTCACGCTCTTGGCGTCTGCGACTTGATGTGAAAGGAAACTAAGGAGAGTCTCCAATCTGCGTAGGCCCCTACGGAGTGGATTTAGTGGGTTGCTTCGGTTTGAGCGTCAGCGGGAATGAGATCGCATTCGTATTGATCATCTGAGTCCGTTGTTGCATCGCTTCCGGCTACCCAGCCAGACCATTGTCCCCCCGCTGCAAGAGGTTTCTTCCAATGGGGATTGCGATGGTGCCACTGACCCCAGCTCCGCCGGTCCGATTGAATCTTCATCGACGGCTCTTCCCTTCACTTTTTCTTTTACTTTAGGATACATCGTAATGGGTACTGTGGAGCTCTGGGCATCTCTTAAGTTGAGTCGCGCATTCGCCTCTCCGCGAGCTTTTGGTAGAGTACTCATCACAATGTAGTCCTCCAGAATAACTCACAAATGTCGATACTCGGTGGGGCTTGCCGTGAACTCGATCGCATTATCAGAGATGTGATATTGGTGCATGATGGTTTCGGCCGAGTGACTACCATCTTGATTTGGGTAGAACGTGACATCGACCCTGGTTCCGCCTAGCTCTGCTGCATTATTCGAACCGACGCTAAACTTGACACGAACCGGCACGCCCTGATTCAGAGTGACGGCTCCGATCTCACCGTCGCGCGCCAGCACGTTTTCCTGCTTTCCCGGGGCCATCTTGGTGTAGATTAACCATGCAATCACCCTCGCTCTGCGGGCAGCGGTTGTAGCTCTAGCCGCCCGTCTTCATCGCTTTTGGAAACGTTTCTGAAATCGCCAAGCAGGGGTTCAGGCGTGTTATTGTTTAAACCGATCCTGCTCTGATTTGCATTTTTGAATGACAACCGATGGATTTCGACGCCCGTGATTGCCACGGTTGGTTCGGCGTAGAGCAACTCAAACAACGATTTGAATCGAGTCTGATTGATACGGGTGGCGTTGGATTTTCTTGGCTCGATTTGCGAGAAGAGCGGTTAGTTAACGAACCCAAATAAAAGCTAGTGCAGTCTACTTTCTTAAGTTCTGCAGGCAGGCATTTAACGCTAACGCAAGAGAACGCAAGCTCCGAGCATCATAGCTCTGGCGGGATGCAAGCCCAATGGCTTCAGAACTCCATTCCGCAGCTTTACCGGGTGGCAGCGACTCTAGTGCAAAAGCACGTTTGTTCTTTGGGATTCCGAGAAAGAACTGATCCCCATCAACGTGTACCTTTCGATCTTCTTGCGTCCCAGTGGGCACCCACTGCAGCGACTTTGAAGCTACGCGCCAATTTCCGCTTTTGTCCTCGGCTATCAACCACAGTAGCATGGAGCTCGAACCGGATTTCGAATCGACCCAAATGAAGTGCCGAGTGATGAGCTTCACGTGTTTTCCGCCTAGCAACATTATCGAAGGGGTGTCGAACATGTAGATCGTCGGAGTCCGCGCAATCATTCTCGCTGTCTTCAACTGTTGCTCATTGGTCTTCAGCATCTGGCTGCCTACGAAGCTCAGCCCAAGCTTCATTTCCGATTGTTTCGCGGAACTGACGGTCAGCAATTTATCGTCTTGCTGCATGGCGTAGCCAATACCTACATCGCGAAGCCGATACCGCTTTTGACCGGACGCAGCGTCATCGTAGCCTTCGATGGTGGCCAATATACTGAGTACGAACGACGAGACGGTCTTACGTACATCCTCGGAGAGCGTCTCAACATCACCACTTGAGATTCGCGGCTTGGCGAGAAGCAAAGTTCGATTCCACTGCTTCGCGGATTTGCCGTCAATGACCGTTCCTGCTGGAAGAATGGGGACCGATTTCGCAGTTTGCTCCTGGCCCGCTGCTTTTTGGCTGCAAATTCCAGAGCCTAAGAATACCAGTAGGATTCCCAATGCGATCGGTTTTGCTAGCACTGAATCACCTGTGGTCTCGGGGATCTTTACTCAGCTATCATTTGCTTGGGTTTTGCGGCACGTTTGTCAGAAACAAAGGTGCCAATAATCGGAATACCATATGCCCCAACGACCGCCGAGACAAGGCGTTCCTTCGACTCACGTACGACCAGAATTTGCATGCTCATGCCGCCCATGCTCGCACTGAATGAAGTCACCAAAACCTATGAGGACGGCCGGGTTCAAGCACTCGAGGGCGTTTCGCTTGAAGTTGCCGCCGGCGAATTCCTATCCATCATGGGTCCCAGTGGATGCGGCAAGTCCACGTTGCTGAATATGCTCGGTGCTCTGGATCGCCCAACCAGAGGAGAAGTCTTGTTCGAAGGTACCGCTCTCAGCCAGCAAAAGAATCTTGATCAACTGCGATCTCAAAAGATCGGTTTTGTCTTCCAGTCGTTCTATTTGTTACCGAATCTAAGTGCCCTCGAGAATGTGCAGCTCCCCATGTTTGAAAGCCAGCTGCCGGTTGCCAAGCGGGTCCAGCGAGCCAGTGAGTTGCTCGACTTAGTTGGCCTAGAGCACCGACGCACGCACTTGCCAAACCAACTTTCGATTGGCCAACGTCAGCGTGTCGCGATCGCCCGAGCACTGGCCAACGAGCCATCCGTGATTCTAGCCGATGAACCTACCGGCAGCTTGGACAGTCATAGTGGCAAGGAAGTGATGGATTTGTTGGCAGAGTTGAACACAAGTCGGAACACCACTCTGGTTATAGTCACTCACGACGAGCAAGTGGCTAGGCGCGGGAAACGCTTGGTGCGCATGCTAGATGGACGAATTGTCGAGGACGCCACTGCGTAGTCGCATGTGCCGAAAGACTAGAAAGCAGAAGATAAGTCCCTACGGAACCCAAACATGTCTTTCCCTGGTATACGACTAACCGGATTGTTCTTGATGATCACCACGATCATCATTGCTTTAGCTGGTCTTATAACTCGAACAACGCATGTGCAGTTCCGAAGCTTTGGCAGTCCCTCTGTAGTCGGCACGAACCCAGATGATGTAACCACGTCTGGCGGAGAAACTGATTACATCTCCGTTCCAATTCTTTATCCGCTCGCAGGCGTTGGCTTGCTGGCCATGCTGTTATGGTTTGCCCCGGCTGGTGCGCTGCCTAGCGAGAAGAAGACCCGGCGATCCCGGCGGCGAAAATTGAGCAGCAATAAATCTTAAGGGCGCTTCAGCCTTAATTGGGGACGCACACGCAAGCGACGCCGCGCATAATACGGCTTTCT
Organism: Aureliella sp.; assembly: GCA_963691875.1. Lineage (GTDB taxonomy): Bacteria > Planctomycetota > Planctomycetia > Pirellulales > Pirellulaceae > Aureliella. The sequence continues at coordinate 3,588,555 of OY829846.1, read as the reverse complement.
CGAAGCGAAAGCATCTACGCAAACGAAAGTCATATCCTTGGCAGATTCACAGTCCCAGCTAGAACTCCCACTTGCGTCAAAGTCGCTTGAGAATAAGGAGCTCCGAGTTGCATTTAAGGCGGCCCACTGCGGCGCTGCGATCATCCTGAAGCACTTCGAACGCGGTGTGGAAATGCGTTCGAAGTCCGACGAGGAAAGCTACAACTTAGTCAGCGATGCCGATGTCGAATCAGAGCATGCTATTGCTGCCTGCATTCAAGAGGCTTTTCCCGATCACAAAATCCTGGGTGAAGAAGAATATAGCGGTGACGTCGATGCGGATCATCTTTGGATCGTCGACCCGCTGGATGGAACGAACAACTTTGCGCACCGTATTCCGCATTTTGCTGTTTCGATCGGCTACTATGAAAAAGGCCAAACCATATGTGGTTTGGTCGTGAATCCGGTCCGCGGTGATTGGTATTGGGCCAGCCGAGGCGGAGGGGCTTTTCATAATGGCCGACGCATGCAAGTCAAATCGACGGAGCGGCTAGACGAAGTAATGGTGGGCTGCGGATTCTATTACGATCGTGGCGCCATGATGGAAGCGACTTTGGCTGCTGTGCATGATTTCTTCAAGCAGAACATCCATGGCATTCGCCGCTTTGGCACCGCCGCGCTCGACTTTTGCCAAGTCGCCGACGGACAGTTTGGAGCCTTCTTCGAGTATCAGCTTCAGCCTTGGGATTTCGCTGCGGGACGATTGATCGTCGAGGAAGCCGGCGGCATGGTGACAAATGGACTCGGAGAGGAGCTCAAAATTTGTCAGACGAGCATCCTTGTTAGTAACACCAAGTTGCACTCGCCGTGCCTGGAAATTGTGCGACGACATCATCCTTGACGGAGATTGAGCGACTGGGAGCTAGCCGTCGCTTCTTCCAGATTGTTGAGCGGACGTAGGCTAGCCATCTTATGTTTCAGTAAGCCGTATCGCCGTGAGCTATCGGGCATCTCGCGAGGAAACTCGATGTGATCACGCCCGATTCGAATAAGTCCTGGCTAACGAACTGAATAATCGGCGGTTGTCGCTGCAGTCGCTCAAGGAACTGGCGGGGCGAGAGAAAACACTTGGATAGTTTCGGACTGTCCTCCCGAAACTACTCGCGGCACAAAGAAGGGTGGCGGGACGAGTGTAACGCCCAGCCGCCCTATGTTGCTCAATTGGGTCAATTAAGGACCAATAGACCTATTCTAGTATTCGCCGCCGGAGCCGGTGGGCTCGCTTTCGATAATCTCGCTGCGTTTGGCGATCTGTCGAATCTCTCGCTCGGCAACTTCCTTCTGCAGCTTGGCTATGACTTCCTCGACGGGCATCGCACCGAGATTGCCATCGATACGATCGCGTAAAGCAATCGCGTCAGCTTCGGCTTCCTTCGGTCCAACAACAGCCATATAAGGAATCAACTCCAGCTGAGCGTCACGGATCTTGGCTTGTACCTTAGCACCACGCAAATCGGTGGAAACTCGGAAGCCTGCGGCAGTCATCTTCTGCTCAAGCTCCAAAGCGTAGTCGTTGGTCTTCTCGCTGAGCGGTAGAATTCGCACTTGTTCTGGCGCGAGCCACAGCGGGAAGGCACCGGCAAAGTGCTCGATTAACATGCCGACGAAGCGCTCCACCGAACCGAATGGAGCTCGGTGGATCATGACAGGCTGGTGCATTTTGTTGTCTGGACCAACGTACTCCAGCTTGAATCGCTCGGGCAAGTTGTAGTCGAGCTGGACGGTACCCAGTTGCCAACTTCGCCCGATGCAATCACGGACCATGAAGTCGGCTTTCGGTCCGTAGAAAGCCGCTTCACCTTCAGCAGTATTGAACTCCAAGCCACTTTCGTCGAGCACTCGACGCAAAGCAGCCTCTGCCTTCGCCCAGTTCTCTTCGCTACCGACGTACTTGTCACTCGCGGGATCACGCAACGAGAGCTGTACGCGATAATCGCTGAAGCCAACGCTCTCGAGCACAAAACGAGTTAGCTCAATGGTGTTGCGGAATTCTTCTTCGACTTGCTCTGGAGTGCAGAAGATGTGAGCATCGTCTTGAGTCAGGCCACGAACACGAAGCATGCCGTTCAGCTCGCCAGTCTGTTCGTAGCGGTAGACGGTGCCGAATTCCATCAGTCGCAGTGGCAAGTGTTTGTAAGAACGCGGTTGGGCTTTGAACATGATTACGTGGTGCGGGCAGTTCATTGGCCGCAGCAGATATCGTTCATTCTGTCGCTGCCAGGCCTGAAGCACCTCGACACGCTCTGCAACCGAATCAGATGGATTGTAATCCGGCAGCTCGGCTCCGAGGACTTCCGCAGCATCGCTCAGACGCATTTCCTCGTCCGCGGAAAGTCCGTCTTCGCTCTGTAGCTTGTCGACCCACGCGTCGATCAGCCCGCCTGCTTGTCCTTGGAACAAGGGCGAAAACTGACTGTCGCGATAGTACGGGAAGTGCCCGCTGGTTTCGTAAAGCTCGACTCGGCCGATGTGCGGACTGTAAACGGGCTCGTAACCTCTACGGAGCAATTCCTCACGTAGGAAGTTCTCGAGTTGTACGCGGACTCGGGCACCCTTGGGCAACCAAAGGCACAGGCCACTGCCAACTTCTTGGCTGATTTGGAACAAGCCCATCTTCTTGCCGAGTACGCGGTGGTCCCGACGTTTTGCTTCTTCGATCTGGTCCAGGTAAGCTTGCTGGTCCTTGCTGCTGAACCAGGCGGTTCCGTAGAGTCGCTGGAGCTGCTTGCCCTTGGAATCACCCTTCCAGTACGCGCCCGCAACGCTCAGGAGCTTGAAGGCCTTGATCTTGCTTGCATCGGGGATGTGTGGACCACGGCACAAGTCCACAAATTCGCCTTGGCGGTAGAATCCCAGTTGTTCGTGTTCCGCTAGGCCAGTTTCGATGTGCTCGACTTTGAGCGATTGTTTCAGGTCGCCGCAGAGTTCGACTGCTTCTTTGCGGCCGAGCGAGAACTGCTCGAAGGGCTCGGCTTCTTGAATGATCTTGCCCATCTCTTTTTCGATGGCCGCAAAGTCATCTTCGCTCAGCTTGTGATCGAGATCGAAGTCGTAGTAAAAGCCGTTGTTGATGGTGGGGCCGAAGGCGAGTGAGACGCCGTCGAACAATCGCATTACGGCGCGAGCCATCACGTGAGCGCAGGAGTGGCGCAGGACGTCGAGCGATTGGGTGTCCTTGTTGGTCAACAAGGTTAGCGGGACTGGCGAAAGATCGGTTTGATCTTGCAATGGTCGGAAGGCGTCGATGACTTTGTCTTCGACCTTGGCGGCTACGACGGCTTTGGCCAGTCGCGAGCCGATTTTTTCAGCAACCTCCAGCGCGGAAGCGGATTCAGGATGTTCTACGAGAGAGCCGTCGGGCAATTGGACTTGGAGCACGGTAAATCTCCTGCTCGAGTGCGCTCGGGATCCACACAAAAGATCCGAGCTAAGGAATCTGCTGCAATTTCTTGGGGCAGTTCCAGGCCGCTGGAACTGAACCGTCTCACAAACGACGGCATGCAGTCACGCGCTAACAGAATCGCGGTTAGCGGCGTTCAAGACAAGGCCGTTTTGATGCAGGTTCGCGGAAGAAAGGGAAAAAGAACGTTCTGCGAGCGAGGGGCTTGCTCAAAGCCTTCCAGGGCAAGGCCTTACTCTGCAGGTTGGCGAGTCTGGCTTAAAAACTGCTGTAATCCGAACACGCAATCTCCGGTTCGACTCTAGTGCAGGTACAATGCCAGCTTCTCTCCCCATTTCCCGAGATTGATCGTGAAGCCCCGCCCTGATTTTGCCGCTGAGCGGCTGAGATTCCGACCATCTCTCGAGTCCCTCGAAGAACGCCAGCTGCTGGCTGCCGATCTGCAGGTAGTCGACGCCTTTTTGGTTGATGGCCAAGGAGAGCGTTTGGAGGCTGTCTTGGAAGGGCAGCAGGTTAGAGTAAAGGTCGACTACGAAACGAGCAATCTGCAAGCTGGCGATTCCTATCGCATTCTTTACGCCATCGACGGCGTCGCTATTCAGAGTGAGCTACTCGCTGGGGCACCTGGAGTTGGTGTGAGCCAAAGTCACATTGCGTTAGCGGGCTACGCGACGCCTGGAACACTTCGCATCGATGTCGGGCTAGATGTGGGCGATCGTGTCTCAGAAGAGGACGAGACAAATAACTCACTACAGTTTCAGGTTTTGCCTGCACAGGCGCAGCTTGTTCAAAAGTTCTTGTTCCCAACCCCCGGGGTTGCTGGAGAAGACTGGTCGATCGTGAACTATGTAGATGTGGATCCAAGGCCGGGCGTAGCAAGTGATTATGCAGGAGGTTTCTTCACGCATGATTGGCACGATGATTGGGATATCGGTCTGGATAACCATCGCGGAATTGATCATGGCCAGTCTGTTCTTGCAGCGGCGGACGGTGTCGTCACTTCCGCTAAAGATGTATATGAAGACCGTGAGGCGAGTGGGCGTAATTCGATTACGATCGACCATGGCAATGGATGGGAAACCGTCTATCGTTTCTTGCAAAGCGACTCAGTCGCAGTGAAGCTGGGCCAAAGAGTGGTGCAAGGCGAGACGATTGCGCTTTTCGGTAGTTCTGGGGCTCCAAACTTTGCTCACTTGAGTTTTATGGTTCGCAAGGACGGGCTTGGGATTGAGCCAGCATATTCGCCCGAAGACTATTTCCTGACGTCGCCTGGATATACAGGAGACCAGGATGTTCTCGTCTTGGATTCAGGTATGAGCAATTCGAATCCGACCGATTCTTCTCGAGAACAACCCGTTCCGATCAACACCTTTCCGCTTCTTGCAGGCAACAACGCTACCGGTGAGCGAAATCCATGGATCTGGTATTTCACGAATTATGTTCATGAGGGCGATCGATTTAGAACTACATGGACTCGACCGGATGGATCAGTTGCATTCGATGATCACTGGACGTCCCCGTTCGGCACTCGCCACTTCTTCTTTTGGGCTTGGACAGGGGCGATTGATCAAACTGGAGAGTGGACGGTTGTCTCAACTCGTGAAGACCGAGAAATTTACCGCAATACTTTTGAGGTGGTTCTGCCTGGCGACGGAGAGCCAGCTTTGGAAGTCACGTGGGGTGATCGGTTCATCATCGACGAGCGCCTGACTCCCGTCGACGCAGGGACTTATGAACGTGGTGAGTCTTCCGCGCCAACCAGCCTTACGTTACGCAACGCGGGTTCAGTTGACTTGGAGATCAATGACGTGCGTTTGCCTGAGGGTTTTCAACTCGCAGAACCTGCGCCTCAAGTCGTGCCGCCAGGAGAAGAGCGTGAATTGAGAATCGCTTTGGAAACCGATGCAGTCGATCGCTATTGGGGCCAAGTCGAATTGGAAACGAACGATCCGGACGAGGCTATTTTCAATTTTCCGATTGAAGGCCGCGTTACGGGAAGCCGAGTAGAAAATCGTCCGTTTTGGGTGCCGACCGCCAGGACGCCAATCGCAATCCAACCCGGGCAAGAAACAACCAACCCTTTCGAATCGACGCTCGTCGATAGCGATGGATCTGACTTCAGTGGTGGACGAGTTCGTGCGGGGTTCGTGTCCGGGGCAAGTGACGAACAAGGTGATAGCCTGCAGTTTGTTGCTAGTTCAGGGTACGTCCAGCAAGGAAATCAGATTCTACGAAGTGGCGAGCTCATCGCAGAGATTGTGGACTTCGATCCGCAAGCGGTAGAACTTCTCTTTGCGGACGGTGCGAGCACCTCGGATGCAACGAGTCTTGCGCAGACGCTTAGGTTCCAGCAGCAGAACGGACCGCTCGATGATCGCCAGCGTATTTTGAGTCTGCGAGCTATCGATCCGGATGGAAATCCGAGCCAGACGATCTATCGCTCGGTCTACTACGCACAAGCTACCTACATGCAGTTGCCTCTTGACATGGTGATTTCCGAAGACGAAACGGAGCGAAATCTCGGCGCAGTTGAAATCGTGTCCGCAGGGCTCGATACCTATCAGTACTCGACCAATGACTCTCGCTTCAGCGTGGAGAACGGTGAGTTGATCTTTGGCGGCTCGGTGGATCACGAAACTGAACCGACGATTGATCTGGTCGTGACGGCTACCGATTCGAATGGCAAGCAGATTTCAGCTCGATCAGAAGTAGCTGTGGGTGATGTCAATGAAACCCCGGAATCGGTTTCGATTGATAACAATACGACCTGGCAAGAATTGATCGGCCAGGTAGTGGGGCAACTCAATGTTGTAGACCCCGATCTAGATCAAACGCACGTGATTGCATCGCTTGATTCCAAGTTTGTCGTGGACGACGGAATGCTCAAGATGGCCGCGGATCAAGCTATCCCAGCCGGAATGACTGAATACACCGTTCCAGTGCGCGTGACGGACAGCGGCAGTCCAGCCCTTTCTGTCGACTTTCAGATTCAAGTGCTGGCCGAAGCCATCGATAGTCCTTGGAAGAATCAGTCACTGCCAAGTGATGTCAACGGAGATGGTACCGTTGCGCCGATCGACGCACTGATTGTGATCAACTACTTGAACCTTGGTCGCCCGCAGATTCTCGACCACGAAGAGCTTCCGCCGCTGGCGACTGGGTTCTTCTACGATCGAAACGGTGATCGAGTCGTGTCACCGCTCGATGCTTTGATCATCATTTCCGAACTCAACGAGCAATCTTCAGGTGAAGGCGAAGACATTAGCCAGTATGCGTTCTCAGATATTGAGGACTGGAGACTGCGTTTGGGATGGAACCACTTCTAGATAGGCAAGCTGAACGATGTTCACCGTCGACGAAAAATCTATCTTGGTGGCTCAGATACCTGAAGTGCTTTGCGCTGAAGAATGCCAGTCGCTCATTGCCAAGATTGATGACATCGGACCAGAAATTGCGCCGATCAACACAAGTCAGGGGACTCGTGTTCGGACTGACGTTTGCAACAACGAGCGAGTGATGTTCGACGACGTTGAACTGGCAGAGAAGTTGTTTCGCAAAGCCGAGTCGCATGTGCCAGCAGAAATGCGATTTCGTAGACTCGTCGGAGCAAATGAAAGGTTTCGCTGCTATCGCTATAAACCTGGAATGCGATTCGCGCCGCACGCAGATGGTTCGTTTGAACGAGAGAATGATAAGAGCTTCTACACTTTTCTGATCTATCTCAACGACGGCTTCACAGGTGGTGAAAAAAAAACCAATATGGCCACCTAGCCTGAACTCTCCATTCGACCTGAGGTCGGGCTCGGATTGGTGTTTCAGCATCCGATCGTTCACGAAGGCGCTGAAGTCACTAGCGGCATTAAGTACGTTGCCCGCACCGATCTGATGTATCGCAAAGAGTCCTAGTCGCTGCCTGAGGGGGTGGTGCAGCGGCTACTCCATCTCGAATTCTTTGTCTTCCGCCCTCTCGTGGACATTCTTCATCTTCTTATCGACCATATTGACAATGTAGTGCAACGCGTACGCCAGCATGCCCATGAGTGTTGGAGCTGCATACAAGTAGAGAGCGAAGTTGAGTTGGGCTTTGCGAGCTCCATCTACTTGCGATGCTTCACCTGGACGACCGAGCCAAGCGTTGAGTTCATTTGTAATGGCAGGTACCCGCATAGCCATCACCAAGAACAAGCCGACTCCGGCAGCAACCACCATCAGCAGCAATAACATCATGATGTTGAAGCCCAACCGAACGGGTTGTTCTTTTAGGAAAGGCGATTCGACTTGTTTTGTGGATGGCATTCTTCGCTGAATCGTTAGCTAGCAATGAGGTTGGCAATTGCAGGTTAGTTGCAAGTAGCGGAATTCGTCAAGACTTCGGCCAGCCAAACCTGGTAGCGAAAGTCGCCAAGGCTTTCGGCATCCTGCGGCGTTTATTGGTTCCGAAGTCGTCCGCTCTTGAATAGCTCAGCTACCACGACGAATCCGTCATTCATCGTAAGCCAATTCGAGCTCGATGTGTGCCGCAACAGCGCTGCGCTCATTAGCGGTCTACGGGAGTCAGGGTAAGCGAAGTGACACATGTTAACTTAGTCAAGCTACGATGTGTTTCACAGCCGGCTCGAAGCCATGTGATCGAATAGTACCGATTTTCCCGATCAATTCTTCTGAGACGTCCGAAATTACCGAGGTCGGAAGTGTGGTGCGCCCGCATCGTTACCCGTCCGACGTCCAAGGCAAACTCACATGGCAAGTTGGCGACACGCGGGCCAACGGCGCGTAAAGGATGACGCAAATGAATCGAGTGTTATTGGGACTGGCCCTGGTAATCACCATCTCGTGCAGCACTGGCTGTGAGATACTGAACAACAAGTGCCGCAGCTGCAACACCTGTGCTAGTGGCTGCCGTCCATCCACCATCGGTTGGCAGCGCGGTGGAACCGACTACCAACGCTTCCTAACTAAGAATTGCAACCGCGGTTGCAAGACCATGCCTGCTAGCGGTGTTCAAAGCCCAGGTGCAGCTCAAGTAGCTTACCCTTACTACACGACTCGAGGTCCTCGTGACTTCTTCGTGAACAACCCACCGACCATCGGCAATTAGTGGAAGCCATTGCTTCGATTCTCAAGTAGCGATGATTTGCTACTGAGATCGTGGTTTGCCGATTGCAATCGAATCAGTCCAATAACCCTCGCTGCAAAGTGAGGGTTGTTGTCGTTTGGGGAGATCATGGAATTTCGCTGGTCCATGAAGCAGTGAACACATCGCCGTAACAGCGCTTCGCCGTTAACGGCCTACCTTGTCACTCACGCCGTCAATAACGTAGATGTCTACTCTGCTTCGTAGACGACATTTCCGCCCAGAATCGTCATCTGAACTTTGGCCTCCAAGATTTCTTCGGCTGGGCAGCTGATTAGATTGCGATCCCAAAGCACGATGTCCGCTCGCTTACCGATTTCAATCGAACCCAGCTTGCGTTCCTGAAAGGCGGAGATGGCGGGCCAAAGCGTGTAACTCAGAAGACCTTCTGCTCGCGTCATGCACTGATCAGGGTAAAACACTTCGCCGTTTGAAAGTTTGCGTGTGACGGCAGCATACAAGCTGACTCTGGGGTCGACGCGTTCCACGGGAGCATCGGTGCCGTTCGGAATAATGGCGCCACTATCGATCAGAGAACGCCAGACATAGGCACCTTCTTTGCTGCGGCGTTCGCCAAGTCGCATTGGAACGAAGATCGCATCGCTGGTGCAATGGTTTGCTTGCATGGCTGGGATCACGCCGAGTTTTCCAAAGCGAGGAATGTCTTGTGGTGAAAGGTGTTGAGCATGCTCGATCCGCCAGCGGTGGTCAGAATCGACGTCCTCTCCCAGAGCAGACTCGAAGGTATCCAGCACTTCGCGGCTGGCCCGGTCGCCAATCGCATGCACACAGAGTTGCCATTGGTACTTGCGGCACAAGCCAGCAATCTCTGCCATCTCATCGACGTCGAAGGTGTTCAAGCCAGCTGAAGTGGTTAGATCTGAGTAAGGATTGAGCAACCAGGCGCCGTGCGGCCCGAGTGCGCCATCGATCGAAATTTTGACGCTGCGAACCGTAAAGAACTCGTCCCCCACGCCAATGCGTTTCGCGTCCGGCATCCGAGCGGCGAGTTCATTTGCTCCGGCGCGGATCATCAAATAGACGCGAACTGGAAGCTCTGATTCTTGGGCGAACTGAGTGAACAGATCTGCGAGCGCAAAACTGCTGCCAGCATCATGCACGCTGGTAATCCCGTGCTGCAAACATTGCTCGCCAGCCAAGCGAATTTGTTCCGCGACGATGTTCCGCTTTTCATCGGTGGAGCGGCGTTGTTCGCTTCTTGACTGAGCTAGTCGAATGGCTCGTTGAGCATTCTCGCGAAAAACTCCAATGGGCTCCCCTGCCCCATCTCTTAAGATCTCGCCACCAGCAGGATCTTTACTCTGCGCTGTGACGCCAGCGAGCTTCATTGCTGCGGCATTGGCGAAGCATGCATGACCACTAGCGTGAGTCAGAACGACGGGGTGATGCGGAACTGCGGCGCTCATCGTTTCATGGCTTGGGTAGCCCTCGATCGACTTCTCCGGTTTGCGATTCCATTTGGACTGGTGCCAGCCGCGGCCTTCAATCCAAGTTCCGGCCGGCAAGTTCTCCGCTGTCTTCTCAACCATCGCTACGACTTGTTGCCAGGATTTTGCGTCCCTCAAATCGAGCATCTGCAGTGATTGTCCGAGCCCAACAAAGTGCAGGTGGCTGTCCGCAAAGCCAGCGGTGGCGACAAGCTTCGAATCACGAATGATGCGAGTCTTTTCAGGATCGATCCACTTGGTGACCTGTTCTTTCCCCAAGGCAACGATGCGATCGCCTTTGATCGCAACTGCGTCAGTCTCGTTCATCGCCGCGTTGCACTGAAGGACCTGCAGGTCCAGCAACACGAGGTCCGCCACGTTGTTTTGTGCAAATCCAACTGAGCTGAGAATGACTAAGAAGCACAGAGACAGCAGAACTCGCATGGATGGTCTCACGGGAAACGAAGTAGTGATTGGCGGAGAGTGATCTGATTGTCGTCTCGTACGCGGAGATATTCAAGAAACGCGGTAGCCTAGCTGCTCGAGTTTCGTCTTCAAGCGTTCGGACTGTTCACCTTGTATCTCGATTTGCTGATCGTCGTTCAGCGTACCGCCGGCGCCGCAGTGATTCTTGAGTTGCGTGAGCAGTTCTTGGCGTTGCCGCTCCGATCCCTGAAGTCCAGCGACGACCGTGACCATCTTGCCGCGTTTTCGCTTCTCGCTGCGTACCCGCAGTCGCTGTTTGGACGGTTCTACCTCGGGCTCGTCCTTCGCCTCAATCAGTGGTTCGCAGTCGCAAGTCTTTACGTCCTGCTCACACCGTTCACAGAGCACCGGACGTTCCAGTGCTGTTCCGTCAAACAAACCCATCGAAAGAAAGTCCGTTCTCGCGTCAGTAAAAGAATTGGATCAGTTTTTTGCACCGAAGCAATACAGCCACTCCTGTCTCGCACCCTTGTCGTCCTTACCAACGACGCGGTGAAATACCCGACCGCCTACGACAGTTGGGGTTGCGAAGACTTGGTTGCCGAGCTGGCTTTGGGCGAATTGCTCGTAGCCAGATGGTGTTGCTTCGAAAGCAAAGTGTTGGCCCGCTTCGTTGCCGACCAAGATACTGGAGCCTACTAGCACTGGGGAAGACGAAAAAGTTCCACCGAGTCGATGCTTCCACATTTCCTTGCCAGTATCAGCCTTCCAGCAAGTTGCGATTCCGGCGTCGAGCACGCCGTATAGGTAGCCGTCATGGATTACCAGGGAAGGAACATAAAGCCTTGAGCTGTTCTCCCAGACGACTTTGCCCGTACCATCGGCTCGAACGGCCGACATGTGATTCTTGGGGTATCCACCGCTTGTGTATACTAAGTTGCCATCGGTGACCGTGGAAGTGACACATTCCGTCGTCGCCCCCTGGATCTCCCAGATCGTTTTTCCTGTCAATGGATCGAAGCTCGAAACCTTGTCGCAACCAGTCATGATCAACTGGTCTTTTCCAGCCGCGTGCAGAATCGTCGGCGAAGGATAATTGGGCTCACGTGGTCTCTCTCTTTTCCAGACAAGCTCGCCGGTCTTCCGCTCATAAGCAGCGATGGCTCCACCCGATTTATTGTCTGCCGAAACGATCACGAGGTTTTGATACAAAGTGGGCGACGCCCCGTAACCTTGATGCACCACGTACTTCGACACTTGCTTCTGCCAGACTTTTTCGCCATTTCCGTTTACTGAAGTGACAAACAGAGAGCTAGAATTGGGAAAGCAAATGTACGCTTGTTCTCCGTCCCAGGCAGGAGTGCCAGAAGCAGCGGATGCTTTCTTATTGCGTTTCATCGCTCCGGAAGCATGAATCTTGTTCTCCCAAAACAATTCGCCATTTTCGCGCGAGTAGCATAAAAGAGACTGTGAGCCGGCTTCTTCGTTTGCAGTGGCGAGCAAAACTCGGTTTCCTACAACCGTCGGCGAACCATGACCGCGGCCCGGAACTTTGGCTTTCCAGAGTAAGTTGTCTTCAGTGAACTCAAGTGGAGCATGGCTAGCCGAAGCCGTTCCGTTTCGCTGCGGCCCACGCCACCAGGGCCAATCGTTTGCATCTACCTTAAATCCATCGCTCACTCGAATCGCAGCTGGCTTGACGGGATCATTGGCGAACAGAGGAGTCGTTGGAACGAAAGCTATCGCGAGCCACAGAAGTGCTGGAGCGGTTCTATTCATTTTGTTTTGCGGTTGGAGTGAGGTGGGGAGAAGTAGAGATTAGGGAGCGAGGATTGCGTCTAGATCGAATAATTGCGACTGAGTACTGGGCTTGCTCTTCATACTACGTGCGTGCGTCTTGGCGCCCGTTCGTTTAGCCCACTGGTCGTATTGCTCTGCTAGTCTAGCGACTCGCTCTGGTAACTCGCTGGCCAGATTGTTCGTTTCAGATCGATCTTCCGACAGGTCATACAATTCCCAGTCCTTCGAGCGTTCCGCAACTAGTTTCCAATTGCCGTCCCGAATGGCGTGGTTGCCTGAGAACTCCCAAAACAGTGGCTTCTCACGCGGCGAAGCGGATTTCGCAGTGAGCGCGTCGACCAAAGACTCGCCTTCCATGGGCAAGACTGCGTTGCCTTGCCACTTGGTCGGATACTTAGCTCCCGCAAGTTCGATACATGTAGGCATGAGGTCGATCAGGTGAGAAGTGTGATTTGACAGCTCGCCACGCCGCAGAATGCGTTTGGGCCAATGAGCAATCATTGGAGTGAGCGTGCCGCCGTTGTGAGCGTACTGTTTATAGAGTCGCAACGGCGAGTTACACATGTTGGCCCAGCGAGCATCGTAAGCAATATCACTTTTGGCTGGTCCGGGAATCCGAACGTCGTTTCGCAGACGCTCGTAGGGGCAGGCACCGTTGTCCGAGAAAAATACAATCAAGGTGTTCTCGAGTTCACCTTCGCGTTCTAGCTGTTCGACGAGTCGTCCGATGTTCTGATCCAGTCGGTCCACCATCGCTGCGTAGACTTCCATCATGGGAATCAGAAACTCGTGCTCTTCTTCTGTAAGGTGGTCCCAGGGTTCGACTTTGGGATCACGCTCAGAGAGACGCCAAGTTTCATCGATGATCCCTAGCGCCTTGAGCTTCTTATGTCTTTGCTCGCGAATAATACCCCATCCCGCGTCATACTTTCCTTTGTATTTGGCGATGTCTGCCGGCAGGGCATGGAGCGGAAAGTGCGGTGCGTTGTGCGCGAGATACAGAAAGAATGGTTGGTCCTTCCTCGTCGAGTCACTTAGAAATTCAATCGCAAAATCGGTAAAGGCATCGGTCGAATAAAAGTCCTTGGGACATTCGTACTCGTCTGAGTCCAATCGCATCAGGTTTTTGCCGGAACCCCAACCTTCTTTGCTGGAGCTCCAGTCTTCACCGGTAAAGAAGTTAATGCAACCGTCAAGAAATCCAAAGTAGCGGTCGAAGCCGCGTTCTGGTGGAGTGGCAGCTACATGCCACTTGCCGCTCATCATGGTTGAGTAACCTGCAGGCCTCAGCACCTCGGCTAGCGTGACATGATTTGGCGTTTTGAGATTCTTGGTTTGTTGGTGCCAAAGACCAGTTAGCAGTGAGGCTCTCGTCTCAGAGCACTTTGCATTGTTATGGAAGTCGTTGAAGCGCAGGCCGTTTGCGGCAAGTCGATCCAAGTTGGGCGTGTTGATCTCGCCTCCGTAGCAACCTAGGTCCGAAAAGCCCATGTCGTCGCACACGATCACGACGATATTCGGACGTTCATCGCTCAATGCCGACAAGTTGCTACCGAAGCACAAAAGGAGCCAAGCAGTCGTACATAGCGAAAGCAGTTGAGAGGGTGAGCGCATAGCTGACCTGCAGTGGGAACGAGTCGAGTTCGAGAAAAACTCATTGTACACAACCTCGGTGGCGTCCACGATTCGCTACCTGGTAGTCGGTAGGGCGAATCAGAGTTTCCAGATGGTGGCGTCAGCCGAATGCGCTGCTAGTCATCTATTCTCTAGTGAGGCGTTTCGTCGTGACGCTTCTCCCTAGTGAGGCGTTTCGCCGTGACGCTTCTCCCTAGTGAGGCGTTTCGCCGTGACGCTTCTTTCGTTTCGCGTAGGACGCGTATTGTGGTCATTCCGGATTAGTACGGGGCCAGGAACCGAAGAACCGCGATCGAGCCTTCGATCGCGCACAAAAAATCCGCCCCGCGAGAGGCGGGGCAGATTTTGCGTTTGATTAGAATAGTAAGTTGTGAGATTTACGGATTCACACCGTACTTCATTTCTTCTTCCTCTTGGATGATGATTCGTGGTGTCACGGTCATCATCAAAGTAGCAGTTTCGCGACCAATCGAAGTGTTTTTGAACAGACGATTGAGATAAGGGATCTTGCTCAGGACTGGAACACCTCGCTCCAAGCGAGCTTCTCGCATTCGCTTGATACCACCCAGTAGGATCGTACCTCCGTCAGGAACACTGACGGTCGTGTTGATCGACGTGTTCGCAAAGCTAGGCTGCTGAACCGTTGTACCTGCGATCCGCGTGGTGCTGTCGTTGGTGCTACCTGTGACATTCCCGTCTGGATCCAAGACGTTGCTACCATTGGTGGTGCTGTTCGTCGTAGTCGTTTGCTCACCGTCGAAGGTGAAGGTGTCAACTCGGTCGATTTGAGAGAAGTTCGGGTTGAGCGTCATTCGAACAAATCGTTTGTCAGGTGAAACTGTCGCTTGAACGTTGAGTACCGTTCCTTCGTTCAGGATCACGATGACCGGTTGTTGTGCCACCGCGAAGTCACCAACAACTGGAATCAAGCTCGTAACAAAAGGCCTGGATGTCGTGTCGATGATCGAAGCGAACTGTCCATCGAACATCGTGACTCGAGGTGCTTGCAGAACGTTCGTTCGTTGGTCACCCTGAGCCGCGTTCATGAAGAAGAACATCTCCAAGTCGCTGAGGATTGCAAAGCCAAGGCTTGCACCCGCTGCTGCGTCGAACCCACCGAAGGCTGGGACCGAGCTACCGAAGCTGTCTTGGGTCACCGCGATGTCGAAGTCAGCCGTGAAAGGTAGGACACCGGAGGCTGCATCGAAGCCTGCGTTCAGACCAATTGCGGTACTAGGACCTTGATCATCCAGCGGCAGGTTTCGGACGTTGTCGTCTATTCGCAAGTCGAAATCGACGCCAAGTCGCTCGAAAAAGTTGTCGTTCAAGGTGATGAACTTGACTTCAATCGTAACCTGCAAATCTTGCAGACGTCGTAGCGATTCAAGCAAGTCGGTGATGCGTTCGTGCGTGGTTTGAGGAGCACTTACGACCAGCGACAAGTTCGATGGGTAGGGCAAGATGGTATTGGTTCCACCATTCTGCAACCAGGAATCTGGCTCGATGGTCTGCTGAATCAAGTTGATCAGCGTATCGAAGTCGGCTTGAGCCGCTCCACCACCGATGGCTCCGGGTGATCCCATGGACATGGGAGGAGTTCCAAAGCCGCTTCCCATCGTTGGTCCGCTGCTCCCGCCCAATCCGAATCCACCTGGAAGTGCTGGGGGCAAGTTGCCGCCACCGAGCATGTTGGCTCCACCAACCTGACCGAGAACTCGTGAGTTCGGATCCATGTTGTAGGAAGCTTGTTGAACGAATCCACCTTGACCAGGTTGTGGACCGCTATTGCGAGCCACTAGGCCTCGGCCAATCGTCTCGTAGGCTTGCCGGAGAGCTCCTGCCATGCCACTGTTGCTGTCTGTGGTGAAGTTAGGGATCGGAATCACCAAGTCCTTCACGGTGTAGGTTCGCTGCTTCAGAGCGGCTGCGGTGTCGCGTGCCGAAGTGATGACAAGAACCTCATTGCGAACTTGGAACCCAAGGTTTCGCGAGTTGAGCAGCAAGTTGAGCACACTCTGAAGCGAAATCTCAGAGCCTAGGCTCAGGCTGACGGTCATATCAGGCGTCAGGCCTTCGCGAGCAAGTCCTGCTTCATCGATGTGCATCAAGATGCCGGAAGTGTCCGAAAGTGTTCGAGCCACTTCGGAAAGCGGACGGTTCTGGAAGTCCACCAGGACAGGCTGTTTGAGCTGTTTCCAGATCTCGCGTTCTGCAGGGCTCATTCCAATTTCGGACTCGCGAACGTCAGTTTGACGCAAGCGTGTTACATCTTCCCAAATCTCTGGGTTGAAGATGAGGGGTGTGTCGTCTGTTCGCATGGCTCCAAGTGCCGCAGAATCAACATCGTTCATGACGTCGATGTAAAGATCCTCTCGAGCGGCACGAGTCGCTTCATACTCACCGGTACGTCTCGCGTTCCGGGCTGTTGCCATCAGCAGCTTCGCGATCTGTGAGTTGCGATCGATTGCTTCAACTTGCTTAGCAACCACTTCGGCCGCCAAGAAGTCGCCTTTGTCCATCAGGTCGTTGTAGGTTTCGACCAAGGACGCGATTTGTTGATCAATCTCGTAGCGTTGTTCCTGATCCAGAGCTCGCTGCTCCAGGATCTGATTGTTGCGAGTCTGCTGATCAATGACTGCACGATTCTGAGTCATGTAGATCTGGTGCGAAGCAATCTTGCGATCGACGATCGTCAACATCTGCTTTCGAGACGCTGCATCCAAGTTGGCTTGGCTCACGCGGGTGCGTAGTGTCTGCAGGCGATCGCGAACCACTTCAGGCTCGGACTCTTGATTTGCTTCAGCTGCTGCAATCTCAGCAGTCACTTCGCTCATCATTCGCTGACGTTCAGCTAGCTCTTGCTGATTGATCGAAGGTGGCAGAGTCGTAGCGGCCGCTGCCGGCGCGACTGGTTGCATCGAAACCAGCTTGTCCTTCAAGGACATTCGCGTGGTGACATCTAATTCGCCTTGGTATTTCCAAGCCTCTTGGAATTGCTTGAAGGCACCTTCACGGTTGCCTTGACTGAGCAACTTGATTCCGTTTTGGTACAGCTGAACGCCAGTTGGAACGTTGGGCGTAGAAACTGGAATCGCTGGAGGCGTTGCAGGTGCAGTCACCACTTCGCCCGAAGCAGGAAGCGTTTGCGTGGTATCTGTCGAAGGTGCAAAGACGGTATTTTGCACCGCCGGAACCGTTGCTGTTGGTAGCATGGTGGTCGCTGTGACAACCGGAGCCAGTGCCGAAGCAGTAGCTACTCCGCTAGCAGGTCGCATTTCCTCTGGCAGGGCTTTGTAGGCCTCGACGATCTGCTCGCGACGCATGCCTTTTCGAAGCAACAGCTGCTCTTCGCTCTTGATGCGAGCTTCGACGGAGGGGTCTTTGGCCGCAAGCTTGGTGCGAGCCCGAACGGCCTCTGCCCAGGCTCGCGCTGCACCGACCTGATCGCCAGCGTTCAGTTTAGCCACCGACTCGTCAATCCAACCCATGACAAAGTTGGCATCAACTTGCGGCTGAACGGTCGCTGCAGGCGGTGATGTTATTTGGGGGGTACCGACTTGGCCCATTGCCGCGGATGTCATTAGCAAGGGTGAAAGCAAAGTCGAGCCGAGGCAGGCTTGCCGTAGTCCCTTACCAAGAATTCGTCTTAGCCAAAGTCGCTTCTGTTTTGAGATGTCCTGACTCAACGCGACACTCCTTCTTCGCGATGGTGAGTAACCGGTTGCCCGGCCGTGTGCAACAATCCTGTTTTGCCGCTTCCACGGCCTTCGACTGCAAGAGTTCGATCGCGAAATCGTTTCTTGCTAGCCCCAACATCCGAGACCTGATTCCTTCAGGCCTGCGTCATTGGTGACGTTCGGCTATCCAACAAAATCATTGTTGAACTAGACGAGACGCGGAATCCAATGGGGATAACGAATCCCGATGGACGTCGTCAATGTTTCTTTTCGGCAGCTGCTGTTAAAATATTCTGATTATTCCGGCAAAGTAATGTAATTTGATCGCAAGGGTTGTCGGAGCGTTTGCTAGCGTCCGATTCTTCGTTGTCGGATTTGCCAGAATTCCTCTTCTCGCATACCGCTAACTTGTGCTCGTACCGAACTGTATCTCTTGATCTACAAGACTCGCGGGTTTGCTGGCAAGCTAGAATGTGCAAAGCCGTTCTCTCGGTGCGATCAGATTGCTAGCCTTCCGAGATCGCATCCAACAGTTGCCACTCGTAGAATCTAAGAATAGATCGTGCCAAGCATCACCCAAGAAGTTTTTGACTGCGAGAAGCCAGTCGCATTTGTCACAGGAAGTCAGTCGCCAAGAGTTGGCCAGACTATTGCATGCTTTCTCGTGGAGAGCGGTTTCGAGGTTGTCACTCACGGTCGGACAGCGCGATCCGCATCGCAGGGCGAGCCACTTTGCATGCACGGAGATTTGGCTGACGAGAGTTGTGCGCAGGAATGGTGCGAGCAGATTGTGAATCGCTTTGGCCGAATTGACCTCGTCGTCAACTCGGCTGCCATCTGGGAACCGAAGTCACTGGAAGAAACGCAGGCTGAGGACTACCTGGAGTTCTTCCGTGTAAATAGCTTAGCCAGTGCGCTCATTTGTCAGCAGTTTGGTCTGCAGATGGCCAGGCAAGCCTCTGGCGGCTGCCTTTTGAATATCGGTGATTGGGCCACGAAGCGACCTTACAAGGATTTTCCCGCGTACTTCGTGAGTAAGGGATCAATCAAGACGCTAACGCGAACCATGGCCGTGGAGTTGGCGTCGCGGAATCCAAGGGTTCGTGTGAACGCGATCCTGCCAGGGCCTGTCTTGCTAGCCGATGAGATCAGTCCAGAGCGAGAATCTCAGATTGTTGCCGAGAGCCTGCTCAAGCGAGCCGGCACAGCCGATGATGTCGCTCGAGCGGTCTACTTTCTGGCAACGAGTCCTTTTATCACGGGGGTTTGCTTGCCCGTTGATGGCGGCCGCAGCATCTTTGCGGGTGCCAATCAGGACGCCATCGCTCATCCACGTTTCGGCGAGTGATCACCTTCCCCACTTTCTATCTCTGAGACTTCGACATGGCAAACGAGCAATCCTGCGAGCTATGTCATCGCAAAACCAAGCGGGGGACGACTGAGCATCATTTGATCCCGCGAACTTGCCACAAGAACAAGTGGTTTCAGAAGAACTTCACCCGCGAGCAGATGCGAATCACCGTCTCGTTATGTCACGATTGTCACAACGCAGTTCACCGTTTCGTCTCCAAAGAGAAAGAATTGGGGCGACATTATCACAGCCTCGAACTGTTGAGGTCCCATCCGCAGTTGGCCAACTTCGTCAATTGGATGAAGAAGCAGAAATAACCCCTGCGGAGTAGGCATCTAAAGAAGGCATCGGGCGGAATTCTTGCGATGCCAAACACGCAGAAAAATGCCCGCGACGTTAGTTGGAGGGGATGCTTAGACCCGTGACGCTAGTGGTTAGAGTTGTGGCGAAGCTGCGAATTGCAGTTCGCATTCTACCTTCGTAGTCTCGCAGGTTTTCGCGAGTGCGTGACATCAAGGCCTCAGGCGCATCCACTGTTTCTTGGCTTGCCCGCGCGACGCGCGAGGTCAACTTGTCCAACCACCGATTCGCACCATCGGAAATACTCATCGCAACTTGACTGCTAGCATTCGCCGTCGCGAGCAAGGGTTTTACGTCAATCTCATCCGCCTCCACAACGCCATCTTGGCCAGACGGGTTGGTGATAGCCGCGCCACCTGAGCCGGGCATATTCTGCAAGGCAACAATGATCATTGCGATGCTAGCTGCAGCGGCAAGGCAAGCTGCCGTATTCCAAAATCGAGAATTTGCGGCAAGCTTGGTTTCCATGAAATCTTGGTTCAAGAGCTCGATGAATCGCTCTTCTGACTCCGCGCTCTCGCAGGCAGAAATCTCCTCCGAGGCAGGGAAATTCTGTTCGCTCCACGCAGCCCGATCCTGCACTAGTTCTTTTCGAAGCGTCTGAAGACCAGTCTGGTATTCCGCGAGCTCTCGGTCTGATTCAAGCAACTGCTGCACCCAATTTGGTGGTTCGCAGCTCGTGTCTTCGGCTCGGTTCAAGTGCCACTTTGCCAGCAATCGTTTTATGAACGCAATCATTATTGTAGGCCTTTCTCTTGCATTGCTTTCTGCAAGCTGGCGCGAGCTCGGTGCAAGGAGACTCGCACGCCGACACTTGTTTTCTTTAGGACCTTGGCTATCTCTTTAACGGAGAGTTCTTCCGAATAGCGAAGCCACATCGCCGAGTATTGGTCTTTTGTCAGCATTTCTCGAGCGATGCTCCACACGTTATCAGAGCTCTCTCGGACCTCGACCGAGCAGGATTCCACATCAGGGCTAATGTCCCAAGACTCCTCAGCCAACTTATTGAACAGCTGCCGGCTACGCGCTCGCTTGCGATGAAAGTCCTTCGCCGTGTGGATGGCGATAGTGTAGATCCAGGTTGAGAATTGAAAGGCCTCATCGAATTTTTCGATGTTGCGCCAGGCCTTGAGAAAAGACTCTTGAATTACCTCTTCGATATCGGCACCTCGCAAATCAGTTCTGCCGCCTAAAAACGAGCGCATACGCGGAACTAGGCGACGATAGAGCTCGGCAAAAGCTCTTTCGTCGCCTGATTTGGTCCGCACAGCCAGCTCTTGCACAGAGCCGACGAGCGTTTCGCTATCTGGCGAGGCTGCATTCACATTCGAGTTTGAACTAGAAACAGATGGATGCAGCGCAGATCTTGCGATCGAATGACTCACAACGGTAGGCCAGCCTCTTCCTTTAGAAACTTCATGATGAATTGCTCGGGGACATCGACGCTCGCAGAGAAGGTCTTGCCTTCGTGCCCGAATTTCACTTCATCTAAGATACTCTTAACTGCCATGAAGTCTTTGTCTTGCTTCAGTTCATCTTCCATAAGACTCAACAATGCACGTGCACCTTGGGCGAGTTGCTTGATCTGATCAGCTTTTTTCTCCGAAGTGGCATTGAGTCGAACGGTTACGCCAAATGAATCGTCGTCCGCAGTCACAACTACCATGAAGCTAGAAATGAGCTTGATCGCCGTATTAAGCGGCTGGTTTTCGCCAAACTCTTCCTTGAGCTGTGGAGGTAGATCCGACGCATGGATCTGCAAAAGCGTCGATTCACCATTTGGTAGAGCTGGTACTTTTCCTCCTTTGCCATCAAGTAGTTCCATCAAATTCGATCGACTCATGGCCGCCACAACCTGCTTATTGCCGCCTGATTCTCGGATGGTAGCAAAAGCTGGCTGACCATCCAGGTCGGCAGAATGGATCGTGTGCTCGCCGATTTCTTCCGAATCGTAGCCGGGAAGAGTTAGTGCCAACCCATCCAGATTGCCTGTGGTTTTTCCTAAGCCAACCACGACTTTGAGACTCTCGTCGGGCAAATCGCGTGAATCCGCCATAACGGTTACGGATTGCAGCTCCTCCATTGGGTTGAAACCCAATCCTTCGGTGATCTTCTGGACTGCATCTCCCTCTCCACCTAGCTCCTCCTTCGCCATCGCTTCGACAAGCGACATGAGCTTCTTACCAATGTTTGTTTTGCGGAATTCGTCAAAATTGACTTTGGCGACGTATACCGGAGTTTCGTCGGCTGTGACTAGGGGAGCATCAGCGGCTCGAAGTCCATTGGGCAACAAGCTGACGCTCAGCAAGCTCAGGGCGAGAAAACAGATGGAAGGAAATCGAAGGGAACGCAAAGCCATGAGGAAATCCTGGTTTTGGTAGTGTTTGTGATACTCTTCGTTTGGCCCAACGTCGAATTGGCCAGGGAAGAGAGTTTCTTTCTCGTAAGTTGACGCTGGAGCTTGGTAGCAAGAACTTACGGCATCCAAAGGCTTATGTAGATTGTTGCCCAGAGCGTTACAAAAAATCGCCAGAAGATTTTCAGGACGCGCTTAGGCGTTTACACGTCTCGTCAGGGCACTTCCTGGACTTGGTCGTTCATCAACTTCCTCACTCGGCGGTTGGCTTCTGTCCAACTTTCGTCCAGCCCGAGCTCAATGATCGATTGCAGCCATTTTACTTCCTGCGATTGAAGTTGGCCGGATGCAGCATCCTGCTCGATCATCTCGGAAATCTGTTCGAGCTTCTCTGAGTCTTTTTGATTGCAAGCCAAGAACAATGCCTTGGAATACGCGTAGCCTTGCGGACTCAGCTCGCCATAGCCACGACCAAGCCAGAAATAGATTCCAGCGGCAGCAACTGATACCAGGATAAAAATAGCAATGATCTGCTGGCGATTCATTTGCAACTTGGCGCTTCTTGTTGTCCGTTAATGAAACGAATTAAAAGTCTTCGTGACTAACGACTTCACCTTCGCCCATACTGCAAAGCTCGGCCCAGATGTACAGATCGACAGTCTCTGCGATGAAACGCACACTGCCGTCGCCAAAGCAAACCTGACCACCACCTGGGTGTTCAGAAAACATCTGTCCGACGTGGTAGGTCGGAAAGTTGACGGGATGAATGATCGGAGCACCTGTAATATCGAGTTCTCCGCCAGAGGGTCCAGCGTGCACCAGAGTCAAAGTGGCAGCGGCGTCGGGACCGTTCTCAGGAGTGCGAAACCGTGGATGCGTGAAGGCACCAGGTATGACGCCAACCCAAGTCTTTTCACTCAGCCGCGATGAGTGTTCGCCCAGAAAAATGGTGTTGGTTGTTCCGTCCGTTACATCGCGAAACCGAACCTTTGAATTGCGGTAGAACGGACCATCGGCCACGCGACTAGCATCACCATCTATCCTCACGGTTTTTGTTTCGCTCGTGTAGATATTGGTAAAGACGACACCTGTCGTGGAAGAGCCACACTCACCCCAGCAAGACTCCTGCCCATGGCTTGCGACATAATTGCTGCGTCCGAGTGTGATAGTGCGTCCGCCGATCTGCAGCGGGCTACCTGTTTCGTCTAACACTTCGAAAGGCTCCTGATCGCCACTGACCGAGGGGCATTGGAAGACGGAGAGCTGTGCTTGCACCAGCTCTGCATTGACCGGATTCCAGATCGCACGCTCAAAGTTCAGCCCGTTGGAAATCGTGCTCTGCTCGAGCTGTGGCAGGATCAAAGCTGCCCAGCCCCAGCCTGGAGCAGCATCCCAGGTGACTGGATCGATATTCGCCCAAGGCGGGGCCGCACCAGTACTCGTTGTGTAACTTACATAGCCAGATGGAAAAACTCGGTGCGCCGATGCGTAATTGTGAATCGCAAGCCCAAGTTGCTTGAGATTGTTGCTGCACTGCATGCGTCTGGCAGATTCTCGAGCAGCCTGCACAGCCGGCAACAAGAGTCCGACAAGGATGCCGATAATGGTTATCACGACCAGCAGTTCCACCAATGTGAAACCATTCTGCGTACGGTTATTCATTCGGAATTTCGATGCTTCAAATCGGATTTTGTCCCGAGCTTTGAAATTTAGCCTGGGCTGTATTTTGAAATTCTAGCATCGGCTACATTTCGGTAAAGGCCGTTTTTTCGCAGTTAGGAGTAACCGTCTGTGCGTGCGCCTTGGGAGACTTGAGCACTCACTAGAGGGAAGGCAAACGGCCGGAGCGACAATCTGGGAACGAGTCGCTATGATGGTCGAGACGAAGGAATTACTTGGGAGGAATCAGGTCCCTTGAGCAGCTCTAGTGCTTCTGGAACTCACTCTAGAATCCGTTCGGATCACGCAACGGAACTCGCGGAAGACTACGTGGAGGCAATTGCTGAGATTGCTGAAAGCAGTGGCCAGTGCCGCGCCGTGGATTTATCTCGGCACTTCGGTGTCAGCCATGTCACCGTCAGCAAGGCAATCGGTCGGCTAGTGCGAGACGGTTATGCCACGACAGAGCCTTACGGGCCAGTTGCGCTCACAGCTAAGGGGCAGCGGGTGGCAAAGGCAGCGAAAGCGCGACACGAGATCGTGTACCGGTTTCTTCTCGCGTTGGGTGTCAGCGAGAAAACGGCACAAACTGATAGCGAAGGCCTCGAGCATCATGTCAGTCAAGAAACCCTCAAAGCCATGCAAGCCTTCATGGAAAAGGATGAGGGTTAAGTAAGCGACCAAAGAAAACTCGCTCCGAGAAAATCCTCGAAGCGAGTTTTGATTCTTTTCGAAATCTCTCGTTTGTTAGCCTACTTTAGATCAAAGCGATCGAGTTGCATGACCTTGGTCCAGGCGGCGACAAAGTCACTAACGAACTTCTCTTTGGCGTCACTGCTTGCATAAGCCTCTGCAATGGCTCGGAGCTGCGAATTCGATCCAAAGACCAAATCCACGCGGCTAGCTGTCCATTTGACTTTACCAGCAGCATCGCGCCCCTCGTAGAAGTGTTCGCACACGGGTGAGACTTGCCACTGAGTGTTCATGTCCAGCAAGTTGACGAAGAAGTCATTACTCAACTGGCCAGGGCGTTCCGTCAGACGTCCAAGCGTGGGATAGCCCACGGTGGTGTCGAGAACGCGAAGTCCTCCGACCAGGACAGTCATCTCGGGAGCTGATAGCGTCAGACGTTGAGCGCGATCGACCAACAATTCTTCCGCTGGACGATCGTGGTTTTTGCCAAAGAAGTTTCGGAAGCCGTCGGTTTTGGGCTCAAGTACGGCAAAGGAATCGACGTCCGTCATCTCTTGCGATGCATCCGTTCGACCAGGAGTAAACGGCACCTCGACGTTGTAACCAGCTTGCTTCGCTGCAGCTTCTACACCAGCAGCTCCACCAAGCACAATGAGGTCAGCCATCGAGATGTGCTTGCCGTTTTGAGCATTGAACTGCTGCTGTATTTTTTGCAGAGCAGCGAGCACTTTGCCGAGTTGCTCTGGCTGGTTGGCATCCCAGTCCTTCTGTGGAGCGAGGCGAATCCGAGCTCCGTTGGCACCACCACGCTTGTCACTTCCACGGAAGGTCGATGCGGACGCCCAAGCGGTCGAAACAAGCTGCGATACCGTCAAGTCAGAAGCCAGAATTGTCTTCTTTAGCGATGCGATATCCGCAGCGTTGACCAATTCATGCTCAGCAGCAGGAACAGGATCTTGCCAAACTTGAGCTTCGGCAACTTCAGGTCCAAGCAATGCCGTCACAGGACCCATGTCGCGGTGCGTCAGCTTGTACCAAGCTTTCGCAAACGCCAAGCGGAATTCCTCTGGATTGTCATGGAACCGTTTCGAGATTTTGCCGTAAGCAGGATCAATTCGCAGCGCTAGGTCAGTGGTGAACATCATCGGTGCATGCGACTTGTCATCAACGTGTGCGTCAGGAACGGTTCCGTCTGCCGCATCATCGGTTGGTGTCCATTGCCAAGCGCCTGCAGGGCTCTTGGTCAACTCCCACTCGTACCCGAATAAATTCTCGAAGTAACCATTGGACCACTCGGTTGGAGTGCTGGTCCAGGCACCTTCCAATCCACTCGTGATGGTGTCTTCCGCTCTTCCCTTACCGTACTTGTTCTTCCATCCGAGTCCCTGCTCCTCGATGGAGGCAGCTTCTGGCTCTGGTCCCACGTGCTCGTCCGGGCTGGCAGCTCCGTGTGCTTTCCCGAAGGTGTGACCACCAGCGATCAAGGCGACGGTTTCTTCGTCATTCATCGCCATGCGGCCAAAGGTTTCGCGAATGTCGCGAGCTGCGGCTAATGGGTCAGGTTTGCCATTGGGCCCCTGTGGATTGACGTAGATCAGACCCATCTGGACCGCCCCGAGAGGATCGGCAAGCTCGCGATCGCCCGTGTAACGCTTGTCACCGAGCCACTCTGTTTCCGGTCCCCAATTGACATCCATCTGAGGTTCCCAAACATCCGCGCGTCCACCCGCGAAACCGAATGTCTCAAAGCCCATCGATTCCAAAGCAACATTTCCGGTGAAGATCATCAAGTCAGCCCATGAGATCTTCTGGCCGTACTTTTGCTTAATGGGCCATAGCAATCGACGAGCCTTGTCTAGGTTGCCGTTGTCAGGCCAGCTGTTCAGTGGTGCAAAACGAATCGTACCATCGGAGGCACCACCACGCCCATCGCCTACGCGATAAGTGCCGGCACTGTGCCAGGCAAGGCGAATGAAGAGTGGGCCGTAGTGTCCGTAGTCGGCTGGCCACCAATCTTGCGAGGTAGTGAGAACTTCTTCGATGTCCTTTCGCAAAGAGTCCAAGTCCAACTTGGCGAATTCGTCTGCATAATCGAAATCCGCACCCAGAGGATTGCTGGCGGGTGAATTTTGGTGCAGGATCTGCAAGTTGAGCTGATTGGGCCACCAGTCGCGATTCGAGAGACCGGCGGCTGCCGTGTTTCGCGCCATCGTCGGGCGAGTCGTTCCGCCGATGACTGGGCATTTGGCTACATCGCTGGCCGTGGCTGGTTGCTTTACATACAGGGGCCGTCCCGAGGTTTGGGCTTGAGCGTCACTTTGCAGAGTAGCACATAAGCTTCCGGCCGCGACAATGCCGAAGGCTAGACGACGCAGCACTGAGAGTCGGGGAACTCGCAACGCAGCGCGCAGGGTGTTCAGGGGAGTTGTTCGAATCATGACCTTCTCCGAGAAAGGATTGTTGGCTGCAGTCTGAAAAGCGGGTAGAGAATGCGCCCTTCAGCTGTTTTCACTCTTCAACTGCAGAAGTATGAAACCGAATCTTCTAAATCACCAATGCAAGGCTCGGATACCAGCCATGCAGTCGATGCATGGGCGCTGTTGTCGATCGTGACAGCCTGAATCTGGCCAGAATCAGTCGCTCTTCACCGTCTTAGTTTGCTAGCGAGAACCCTGTCCTCACTTTTTAAAAGCCAAACAAAGCTAGTGAAGACAAGTTCAAACCGATCCGTGCGTGCGTCGCAACATGGGTCAATGTTTGCATTGAAGCGTGATTCCTCGCTTTTGGTAGAGTTCTGATGATCGTAACGACGGCAGGAAATGTCTCGGTGCGAGTTGGCATTGCTAGTGACTATCGAGCGACAGAACGATTTTTAGAGCTATCGCAGTCGGGATGAGAGAATTGCTCGTAAATGTTCTGCAGATTTTGAACAGCTTTTGCGACGCAAAAAGAGCGAAAGCAGCTACGTAAATAGCTTGAAGCCAAGTTTGGTAAGCTGCAGTCCACGCTGAGTAAGACGCAAAAACCGACTCGCATACACAAGCACGCCTGGAGGCACTGATTGAGGAAAACGCTCAACTCCAATCACAACTCAACAAGGCAGAGAATAAGGCAGAGAATAAGGCACAGCGCGTTCAATCTATGAGTGAAAAAATTTCAGTCTCATCTGACTCGTTTTCATGAAGAGCGTGAGCAGTTTGCAGACGCTCTCGAAGAGCGGCTCGGCGAGAAGATAAAGCAAATTGATGCGCTTAAAACAGAAGGAGATGCTGCGTTAGGAATCGCGGTTGATGCTGTTGACAAGTCCTCGAGCTTGCAATCGAAATTGGATAGCCCAGCCTGACGATCTCGACGAGTTGCGTGGCGTTAGGGAAGAGCCCGAAGGTCATGAGGTTGCCGCTTTCGAGTCTTTAAAAAAAAGAACACGGACAGTCGCGGAAGCAGTTCCTCACTCTGAAAACCGCGAGCGCGTCAGCGCCATCCAGCCGTATTGCCGCCAGCGGCCACGGGTTAGTCCAGTGGCTCGAGCTCATGGACTGCGAGTCATTAAAGTGGCGGATGAGACGCAGCCGGACATCTTGGTATTCATGGCTGAAATTGCTTCGACCTTAGGGCCTTCAGGATGATCTGACTCAGATTGGAGGCATCACCGAGGAGCTCTCTGCGAAGCTGTGACGGCTTGGCATCGCCTCCTTCAGCAGATCAGAGAACTAGGCAATGGAATTGTTGGTAAGCTCTCATAGATTTTGGGTCTCGTCGATCAAAATAATCAGGACGGCTGGATCCAGCAAGTCGCCGACCTCATCTAGCAGCGACGTGCTCCGCTGAAACATCAATGCAGCGTGGCTTAACTCTCGCTTAGCGGATTTGGCCAACAAATCCCACAGCGACTTGATGGCTGATGCACTGGTTGCGGTTCTGTTGGACTGAGTATATCGTCGGGAGTTCGTTGATTCAGTTCACCACTTATCCGAATACCGTTTCGTCCGTCCATAAGCTGAAGTCATGCCTACCTATAGTGTCCGACAAGCGACCGAAGAAGATATCCCAGCTCTCGTAGATTTCAATTGCGGCATCGCTGCTGAGACGGAAGACAAACAGTTGGACCGCGAGCTTGTCACGCGGGGCGTCACACGAGCTTTACAGCAAGGTGAAGAAGCCGTTTATTTTGTCGCTGTAACAAAAGGCGATGAGGCCAACGCGGCGATAGCATCTTTGATGCTTACTCGAGAATGGAGCGACTGGCGCGACGGCTGGATGGCTTGGATTCAAAGCGTTTATGTGGATCAACATCACCGCGGAAACGGCATTTTTACGCTGCTGCTTCAGCATGCCACTGAGGAGCTGAAGAAGAATCCGGACGTCCGTGGCCTAAGACTTTATGTTGAGAACGACAACACTCGAGCTCAGAGCGTTTACCACAATAACGGTTTCATCGACCCGCACTACAAAGTGCTCGAAAAGATGTTTTAGCGATGTAGTCGAGTCTGGGCTATCAGTTGTTGTAGCTCCTCCTGAAACGGCTTGGTGTCAAACGTTTTCAGTCAAAACTCAAGATGGCCAGCGAATAGGGCGTGGTTCACAGGCCGTTGGGCTCCCTGCCCTCCGCGCGATCAAGTCGCTTTAGAAATTCGATATCTTCTTCCGACAAAGTTGAGACCGGCACGGTGATTTCTTCTCCGTTATCCTCGCGACGCATTCTGATGCTGTCACCTGCTGGTTCAATCAATGTCGCTTTGACAGTGAAGCCTGACTTGCTGGTCCAAATTCTCGGCTTGGCGGCGAATTCAGGAAGCGCCGGCCATTTTTTCTTGACCTCAGTGCCGTTTGGTTCGGCCATAGGTTCCGTGCGCGGTACGCGTGGGGCTAGCCTCTGTTGGCGTTCCAAGTAGCTGACGTCTGTCGAACTGAGAGATGAAACGGCAACTCTAATTTCAGCATCATTGTCCGCTCGTTTCAGCACCACTTTGTCGCCATCAGGACCTATCAAAGTTGCAACCACCGAGAAGTTTCCTGTTTGGTTTCTCCACGTCCTCGGCTTTGCATTCGCGGCCGTTCCCAAAGGAGCAAGTTGCGTCGTGGGTCGTGGGTCGTGTGTCCAGCTTGGGGACTCCCATTTCATCTTTCTTGGGTTCGGACGAGGAAGGTTGCTCGCCAAACGCTGGGACCTTAGCGGCTAATATAACGCCCCCTCGGCTGCTCGGATAAACAAGTAAGTCTTGCCTCCGATCGTCGCCGCCTCAGGGTGGTCGAGCAGATAGTTGCGTCTGTGTGCCCAGCCATGCCGCAACTTTTCAAGGCCTTGATAGTCCTCGGGAACCACTAGTCGGCGGACGTCAATTTCTGATGTAGAAAGTTTTCGGCAGGTGATAACAGAATCGGAAACGACGTATATCAGTTTCTGAGTCCGATCTGCAAGAATCAGATTTCCCCAGTCTCCAGGCAGTCGCGTTAAGGGGGTACCGCCGAGGACTGCGTCGCGACCGAACCAGTATCCGCTTGCGGAAATCTGTTACAGGTGAGTGTTGCTCTGGGCGTTCCCTGTCAGAATCCGGCGTGACTCCCGATCGCCCATGCGGATGAACTCTTGGGTCAAGTACCCAGTTACCCTGCCGCCACTGCTTAAATTGAAAGACTCATGGTTAATGAAGAGCTTTCCGTCATAGCTCGTTGTTCCCAGCGCACACTTCGAAATTGGCACAAACTTACCTGCGGCGTTCGTCACATAAACCTGACTGTCCTGATAAGAGGCTTGTGAGCCTGCACCATGGCATGTTACAAACAGTTGCTTCTTAAAGTGCTTTCCACCTGCGGTTGATATATGCACAACCCCCGCCTTCGGAACGCGCCATTCTCGCGACTGCCGCCAATCTCCGTTGCGGCAGGTAAAGAAGCGGATAACGCCTTCATTGCGGCTAGCAGTAATGATTTCATTCCGGCGCCACAAGACGTTCCGAGGCGCAGGGCATTCAATTTCCGCTGAGACGACTCCGGCGGCTACGTCGTAGACGGTCACCAAGTTGTCGTTTTCGTGCCCAATCGCTAGAAACTTTCCGTCTTCCGACATTTCCATGCAGGTAGCAGCAGCTTCCAGATCGATGGGTTTCATTACGACGTCTTGCACAGCACCCGCACGTTGTATGTCGTCTTGCGCCCACAAATGTGCGGAAAAAATATTGGATGCAGCAATCGCAACAACGCAAGGTAGGAACCGATACAAGATAAGGCTTATCCTTTGAGAACACGAATGTGTTCCCGAGCATTGGGGCAGCGTTTGGGGAAGCTGGGCCGGTAGGCGGGGCAATACTAAGGCGTCTAAGACGTCAGCATGGAACCTTTACGAGCTGCCGAGCATAACAGAGCGATGTTGGAGAAGCGGGTTTTTCGCGTCATCGAATACAAGCACGACGCGCCGGCGCGCCGTAGAGTGTAGTCCATCTATTGCTGCGGTCATGAAAAACGGGGAAAGTTCGATGTCGAACTTCCGTCGGCTGAAGCTAGGGCTCCAGCAAAAAAAGCCAGGCGAGGAATCGATATTCCTCGCCTGGCTTTTTATTTTGTTTTGGCGATATGGCTGACGTTGGTCAGTTACAGCGAACTACTTGAGTTCTACGGTTGCGCCAGCTTCTTCCAGTTCGGCCTTCAGCTTGTCGGCGTCTTCCTTCGAAACCTTTTCCTTGATCGTAGCAGGAACGCCTTCGACCAACTTCTTGGCTTCCATCAGAGAAGCGCCAGTCAAGTTCTTCACAACCTTGACCACGTTCAGCTTGGCGTCGCCAAAGCTGCTCATGACAACGTCGAACTCAGTTTGCTCGGCAGCTGCTTCTCCACCACCATCAGCTGGACCAGCCATCACGACAGCGCCACCCGCCGCAGCTTCGATGTCATACTCGTCTTTCAGATAGTCGCTGAGCTCTTTCGCCTGCTTCAGTGTCAAGCCAACGATGGAGTCGCCAAGTGCCTTGATGTCGTCTGCAACTGCAGTTGCTGTTTCTTCGGACATGGAAAATACCTTTATCTAAATTAGTTGTATTTGTGTGTTTTATTTTGAAAAGTGTTCAACGTAAATCAGTTGATGCGATCAGTGTCAGATCTTCTTGTCCCCGAGGCACTGATCCAGAAAGTTCTGCGTTATGCTTCGCCCTCCTTATTCTCGATCAACTTCTTCACTTGGCTAGCCAGCTTGGAGCCAGGTCCCTTGATCTGAGCAGCAAGCTGTGAACCAGGGCCGAGAATCTGACCGACCAGCATGGCGATCTGTTCTTGGCGGTTTGGCCACTTGCTGACTTCCATCACTTTGGCGGCGTCCATTCCGTCACCGTCCATCACACCGCCCTTCAGGACGAAGTTGGGAAATCCATCTTCATCTTTGCAGACAGCAGCGACTTCTTTCGCGAGACTGACAAAGTCTTCACAGCCCCAAATGACTGCAATCGAACCTTGCTTCTGCTCGAAAAGTGGTCGTAGTTTGGTTTCTTCCGATGCTCGATTCGCGATACTTCGCTTCACCACGAGCATGCTAATGCCCTTCTCCCGGAAATGTTTCCGGATTCGGAAGGACGCATCCGAGTCCATCGCGATGACGTCGGCGATGATGGCATCTTCAACGCCTTCGAGCCGGCTCTTGATGTCCTCGGCAAGTAGGTTTTTAACGTATTTACTCATAACTATCTCATTTCATTGGTGCGTTTGAGGTCGCTTGGGTTCCAGTTGCAGCCTATTGATTAAGCGGCAACGCGAACGCTTGGCGACATCGTGGCACAGAGGGCCACGCTCTTCACGTACGTACCTTTGACATTCTGAGGCTTGAGGCTGTTCACATACTCAAGGAAAGCTTCGATGTTTTCTTGTAGCTTTTGGTTGTCGAAGCTGAGCTTACCGACGATGGCGTGCAGGTTTGCACCCTTGTCGTTTCGGAACTCGACTTTACCAGCCTTATATTCCTTGATGACCTTAGCGACGTCCATCGTAACCGTGCCGGCTCGCGGAGAAGGCATCAGGCCACGCGGGCCGAGAACCTTACCGAGTGGTCCGACCATACCCATCATGTCAGGCGTTGCGATGCACACATCAAAGTCGGTCCAGCCGTCTTTGATCTTCTTTTGCAAGTCATCTTGGCCGACGGCATCCGCACCAGCTTCCTCGGCCGCCTTGGCCAAGTCACCTTTCGCGAACACAACGATACGCTGCGTCTTGCCAATACCGTGAGGAAGCACGACGGAACCGCGAACGATTTGGTCGGCTTGTGCAGGATCGATACCCAGATTCATGTGGATCTCGACACTTTGATCAAACTTTCTCGCCGGAAAACTCTTCAGGAGTTCGACGGCGGTGGGGAGTGGCTGAGGGGCTTTCACTGAGGAAAGTTTCTCGGCCATCGCCTTCATTGCTTTGGTTACTCTAGCCATGCCGATTATCCCTCAATCTCCAAGCCCATGCTACGTGCCGTGCCTTCGATCATGCGTTCGGCATGCTCCATATCGCGAGCATTTAGGTCAGCCATCTTCTTGTCACAGATCTCGCGGATCTGCTCACGCGTTACTTTGCCAACCTTCTTCTTGTTTGGCTCACCCGAACCACTTGCGATACCAGCAGCAGCCTTAAGTAAGGAAGCGGCCGGAGGGCTCTTGGTGACAAAGTCGAAGGTTCGGTCCGAGTAAACGGAAACGATGACAGGAATCGGCGTACCGTTGTATTCCCTTGTCTTTTCGTTGAACTGGGAGACAAACTGCCCAAGGTTTACGCCAAACTTACCAAGCGATGTACCCACAGGCGGAGCAGGCGTCGCCTGCCCGCCGGGCACTTGGAATTTGGCTTGTCCAACAAGTTGTTTCGCCATCTAAAACTCCAGTTGTCTGTCGCGATGAAACGACAAACGGGTCTATAACAATATTGTTTTTCGAGTTCTGCTTTGGAGATCAATCAGTTGATTCAAAGCTTCGGTAATGTCGTGGCGTTCAGTTCTGACTTGCGAATGCTTTTTAAAGCTCTTCGATTTGCCAGTGATCTAATTCCACAGGTGTACTACGACCGAAGATGGTGATGATCACAGTGACGCGACCATTAGCTTCGTCGATCTTTTCCACTTCGCCTTCCAGGTTCTGGAAATTGCCTTCCTTCACACGAACTCGATCACCCAGCTTGTGTGGGATCGAGGTCTTGATGGCGGCTTCTCCTTCGTCTTCGTCAGGCTCGTCCTTCTTCACGATTTTCTCCACATCGTGTGGATCCATCGGAGTAGGCTTGCCACCGGAGCCAGTGAAGTCACCGACGCCGGGGGTCTCCCTAACCAAGAACCAGGAGTCATCATTGATGGCCATGTAGGCCATGATGTAACCCGGATAGAGTTTGCGTTTGACAACGCGGCGATTACCGTTGCGAGTGAACGTGACAACATCTTCGGTAGGGACAAGAATCTCACCAAAGTGGCCTTCGAGGCCGGCCAGCTTGATTCGCTTCAGCAAGGAATCGCGAATGCTATCCTCACGATTGAATGCAACTTTGATGATGTACCAGTCCATATCGGACGAGACACCATCGGTTGGCGAATCTGACTGTTCTTCTGTTTCACTCACGCCTAAATCCCCACGCCAGTACAAACGATCGCGGTGCATGTCACCGCTGCCACCTCCTGGCAAGGAAGAAACTTATTCTTTGTGCCTCGCGAACGCTCACGAGGGCCTTGGGAAGTTATCGTCCGACCCCTAAAAGTCCGAACAACCAACTCCAAAATGCATCGTATCCAAAAAGTATCGCCGACAAAAACAGGATTGTGAAAATCACCACCAAGGAAGCTCTAACTAACTCCTTTTGCGTGGGCCACGAAACCTTGTTTAACTCAGCTTCTACAGATATCAGGAAGTCTGCGAACTTCGGCCAGTTCACGAGACGGTATCCGAACCAAATGCCTAGCACGCCCAACACCACAGCACTAATGTAACCAGGAACAATCCCGTTCTCCGCCATGGCCTTTACAAACCATGGACCGATGAAGAGCGAATGGAAACGCCAGGCTGCAACCGCCACAATCAGCCAAATCACCAAGCAAGTAATCTGGCGGACCATGCGGCCCTGATTTGGCTTGTACAGCCCGGATGCAAACATCTCTTGCATCAAGGGTCGGGAGGTGATGGCACTATCTTTGGACATGTTGTCTTTTTTGCTAGTCCAGGTGATTGCTCTTTAAGCGGAGCAGGTCATGTATCGTGCAAAGCAGGGGCGGAGGGACTTGAACCCGCAACCGCTGGTTTTGGAAACCAGTGCTCTGCCAATTGAGCTACACCCCTGAGTATCCCACATTTAGGCCATCTAAAAAAGCCGAAAACGCAGGGCTAAGGAAAAACAGGCTGCCGTAAAAATACCTACGACAGCCATGTCTCTTTTCTCCTCACTAAGCATCATAGTCAGGCGTGAAAAAGCCCGACTATGACGATCGAGGATTACTCGACGATCTTGGTAACAACGCCAGAACCAACGGTCTTGCCACCTTCGCGGATAGCGAAGCGAACGCCGTCATCCATCGCGATATTCTTTTGCAGCTCTACTTCGATCTTCACGTTGTCGCCAGGCATGCACATTTCAGCGCCTACCAGGTTTGCTGAACCAGTTACGTCGGTGGTTCGGAAGTAGAACTGTGGGCGGTAGCCACTGAAGAATGGAGTGTGGCGTCCACCCTCGTCTTTGCTCAAGCAGTAGATTTCTGCTTCGAACTTGTTGTGTGGGTTGATCGAGCCCGGCTTGGCCAGTACTTGACCACGCTCGATGTCTTCACGCTTCATACCACGAAGCAGGCAACCGACGTTGTCGCCAGCCTTGCCTTCATCCATTTCCTTGCGAAACATCTCAACACCAGTGACGGTAGTCTTCGTCGATTCCTTGAGGCCGATGATTTCGACTTCTTCACCAACCTTAACTACACCACGCTCGATACGACCGGTAGCAACCGTACCACGACCTTCGATCGAAAAGACGTCTTCGATCGCCATCAAGAAGTCCTTGTCTTCTTGACGCTCTGGTTGAGGGATGTAGCTATCGATGGCAGCTACCAGGTCAGTGATGCACTGAGAAGCGTCGCCAGCTGGGTCGTTGTACGCACCCAAGGCATTACCGCGAATGATTGGTACATCGTCGCCAGGGAAGTCGTACTTGCTGAGCAATTCACGAACTTCGAGTTCAACCAACTCAAGAAGCTCTTCGTCGTCAACCAAGTCGCACTTGTTCAAGAATACAACGATCGCAGGAACGTCAA
Source organism: Aureliella sp. (assembly GCA_963691875.1). GTDB lineage: Bacteria > Planctomycetota > Planctomycetia > Pirellulales > Pirellulaceae > Aureliella. The sequence continues at coordinate 3,553,329 of OY829846.1, read as the reverse complement.
CCTGACGAGCAAGAAGAACGTGCTCCTTCGTCTGAGGCATTGGGCCGTCAGCAGCACTTACAACCAAGATAGCGCCGTCCATTTGAGCGGCGCCAGTGATCATGTTCTTGACGAAGTCAGCGTGACCAGGGCAGTCAATGTGAGCGTAGTGACGGTTCTCAGACTCGTACTCAACGTGAGCAACTGCGATGGTTACTGTCTTGGTTTCATCCCGCACGGTACCGCCCTTCGCGATATCCGAGTATCCCTTGGCTTCCGCCAAACCTTTTGCTGCTTGTACTGCCAGCAAAGCGCCTGTAGTAGTTGTCTTGCCGTGGTCAATGTGACCGATGGTACCTACGTTGCAGTGAGGTTTACTACGTTCAAACTTCTCTTTAGCCATTGTTCGCTACCTAAGATCAAAACTGAAGATCAAAATAATGTGGGTGATCACACCACACTTGGGGTTACTGGATCGACTGAAACAAACCTTTTGCCATATTGGCACTTTGGCTAGGCTGCCTTCTAGGGCGGGCACTAGTCTGTGCAATATCCGTGCCTAGTCAACCTAGAGCTGCTGATGGGACTTGAACCCATGACCTCTTCCTTACCAAGGAAGTGCTCTACCACTGAGCTACAGCAGCTTGGGGAGAGCGGGTGAAGGGAATCGAACCCTCGTATTCAGCTTGGAAGGCTGCTGCTCTACCATTGAGCTACACCCGCTTCTCGATTTTGACCGACCCCGAAAACGCTTGAAAAACGACTTCGGGTTGGAGCCCGCTGCTGACCATCCGATGATGTCCAGGCAACGTATAGCTTGACAAATTGTCTCTACAGTTTGCCAATCTGGTTTAGGTTCGCCAATGGGAGGTGCAGGATTCGAACCTGCGAAACCGAAGTAACGGATTTACAGTCCGTCCCCTTTAACCACTCGGGCAACCTCCCGGTTCATTCCTGAATGCACAGGAACGAACAAGAGCCAACAGAGGGACTCGAACCCCCGACCGGCTGATTACAAATCAGCAGCTCTACCAACTGAGCTATGTTGGCGCGAAAATAGGCAATCTAACGTGGTCAGGATAGACCTCTCAATCTGCCTAGACTCGTCCTAGGTGTAATTCCGGAAGGGCATAGTGTATCGGCGGCACCAACCAGCACAAGATTAATTTCGGCGGCAAATCTTGCGAAAGCAAGGCTTTCGACGGAAATTCGCTTTCAAGTTCTCGGCGTCCTGAGCATTGATGCTCGATGGTCTGCTTTCTCCCTTGGAACAACTTCCTCGAATCATTCTTGTCGGCTCCGCCAGAGTCACACTTGAAGTGATTTAAGAGTCAGGCCCCTAGGCAATCGTGAAGGCAATGGTGAACCTATCGTGTCTACTCTTGCTCCAGCTAAGGCAAGACTTCCCGCGGGCCGGAATAGTTCGGCCGCTGCCTTAGAATTTCGCAATTAGCCACTCCACTGCTCAAAGCCGACTGAATGCTGCGTTTGCCCGAGTATCTCGCCAGCCGGCTGCCTTTCTTCTACGGTTATGTTGTTGCTTTGCTGGCAGTGTGGGCCCTCATCTGTTCCTCGCCCGGGCAGACTTTCGCGATCATGGCATTTGGCCCGCAACTGAAACACGAGCTAGGGATCTCTAACACGCAGCTTTCCCTCGCGTACATGCTCGGAACCGCTTTGGCCGCAATACCACTGTCATTCGTCGGGCCACTATCTGACCGAATTGGACTGCGAAAGACCACCCTATTCGTAGCGATCGGCCTGAGCCTCGCCTGCGTTTTCATGAGTTTCGCCCAAGGGTTCTTCACTCTGCTCGCAGGTTTCATGCTGCTGCGTTGGCTCGGCCAAGGCGCCATGAGCCTTCTGCCCGGCAACATCGTCTCGATGTGGTTTCGCGATAAGCTAGGCCGCATCAACGGTGCCATGGCGCTAGGCATCGCCGCTGCTTTCGGGCTGTTGCCAGGCCTGCTAATGCGCTCCAACGATTCATTCGGCTGGCGAAATACCTATTTCTTCATGGGAGTGTTCGTCGCACTAACTTTGATTCCGTTGGTGGTTTTGCTCCTACGCAATCACCCCAAAGATCTGAGCTTGCTTCCAGACGGCAAAGAAGATCAAGCGGATGAGTCCAACGGGAAGCTGGAGCTAGAAAGCGACGCCCCGCCAGAAGAAGATCGCGAAATCAGCCTCACCTTGCGCGAGGCAGCGAGTGGGCCGGCTCTATGGATTCTAGGTGCCGGCATGTTGCTGTGGGCGCTCTCCGGCACGGGAGTCATCTTTTTTGCGATCGATGTCTTCGGTAGCTTTGGAATTCCCAAGGAGGAGGTCAGGTGGATGTTTACCACTTTTTCCTCTGTGATGCTTGCTTCGCAGTTGCTCGGCGGCATTTTGGCGGATCGATATCCAGCCAACATCTTGCTGAGCATCGGTTTCTGCCTCTTGGCGGCTGGTGCCTGTATCGTACCTCTGACGAGTGGCTCCATGCAGATGCATCTATTTGCTCTTTCCTTCGGTGCTGGCCAAGGCCTTCTCATCGTCACGAGCGCTACAGTCTGGGTTCGTTACTATGGCACCAAGCACCTCGGCAAGATTCGTGGAACGATTTGGTGCACCACGGTTGCTGGTAGTGGGTGTGGCCCCGCTTTGCTCGGTTTCCTCAAGGACAGCTACAATAGCTTTGTGCCAGGCCTCTGGCTCTTCGCGGCTCTTCTTCTTCCCCTCGGCCCACTCATGCTACTAGCTACACCGCCCGTCCCAGAGGGTAGGAGCTCAGAAGCCGAAGGATCACCCCCGTGAAGCAATTACCGCCTGATGCTTTACCGTTAGTTGCGCCCCTGTGAGGCTTCTAGGTACGACTTCTCGACGCTCACCCGAAGGAAAAGTACACTATCGCCCGCCAAGCTCGGCTTACGCCTTCTGACAGGAATGCGATGAGGTCAGAATGTGCGTTCGCACGGACAGGTGTGCCAAGGTCTACAGACGGAAACGAGAATGATTGCAGCTCTAAAACAACGGCGCGAGGTTTCACCGTGAGCTCGTCGGGGCGAATAGCGAAGGCGCGGGGAATTCAGAGGGTTCAAGTCGCTGTGGTTGGCGCAGGGCTTTCAGGTCTGTGCATGGCCTGGCGACTGCGGCAAGCTAGCGTGAAGTCGTTTGTCGTCCTGGAGAAAGCGGATCGCGTAGGTGGAACCTGGCGTGATAATATTTACCCTGGAGTTGCCTGTGATGTGCCCTCACACCTCTACTCCTACTCTTTCGCCCCTAAGCCGCTTTGGAGCCGGATCTTTGCACCGGGTGAAGAGATTCAAGAGTACTGTGAGTCGGTTGCGAAGAATCCTGCTATCGAACCATATCTGGAGTTCGGGGCTGAGGTGCATCAGGCAAGTTTTCAAGACGGTCGGTGGAACATCAATTTGGTAGACGGTCGTAGGGTGCAATCAGATGTGTTGGTCTGTGCCTTAGGGGCTCTACACCTGCCGAATATTCCAGCCTTCGAGGGATTAGAATCGTTCCAAGGCGAGTTGTTTCACTCGGCGCGATGGCCGCATGATCACCAGTGGGAGGGAAAGCGTATTGGAGTCATCGGAAGCGGTGCAAGCGCGATTCAAATTGTGCCAGCCATTGCCGATAAGGCGAAGCACCTGTCGGTGTTCCAGCGTTCGCCAGCGTGGATCGTCCCTAGACGCGATCGAGCGTACCCATCGTGGGCCCAGTGGCTGCTTCAAATCCCGGGTGCAGCGAATTTGCCTCGTTGGTTTTACTACTGGTACCTCGAGGCGCGAGGTCGATTCGCACGGCCGGGAAGTTCCATGGCCAAATCACTGGAGGAGCGGGCGTTAAAGCATCTACGATGGCATATTCAGGACCCTGATCTGCGGCATGCCTTAACGCCTGATTACACTATCGGCTGCAAACGAATTTTGCTTAGCGATGACTACTACGCGACACTCGCTCGCCCAGACGTAAAGTTAGTTTCTCGGCCAATTGAGCGTATTACGCCGTCGGGTATTCAGTTGGCAGACGGCAAGCAGTACCCACTCGATGTTATCGTGGCTGCAACCGGCTTTCGTCCCTTTTCCATTGAACAATATATTCAGATGCAAGGGCGTGATGGCAGGACACTGGCAGCGGCCTGGGAAGACAAGGTATTAGCACATCGAACCGTCATGGTCCCAGGCTTTCCCAATATGTTTCTGCTTCTTGGCCCCAACAGTGGCTTGGCTCACAATTCCGTGATCCTCATGATTGAGTCTCAAGTGCAGTACATCCTGAAGTGCCTGAGAATGCTCAAGCGTCTAAAGAAAAGCAGCCTTGAACCACTGCCACAGGCTGTATCGAAATACCAGCAAGAGCTTGATCGAGCGATGCATCAATCTGTATTCTCCGAGGGCTGCAACTCTTGGTACACCGACAAGAATAACCACAACTACACACTCTGGCCGAGGACGACGTTACGCTACTTCTGGGAGATGTGGTGGCCCAAAGCATCAGAGTTCCAGTGGCATGACTGACTAATTCAATACAGAAGCTACTCGGCATCACCGCGGAGAGTCTTTTCATCTTCTCCCGGGCTGCACCCCAGGCCCATTCTCGCTAATTACCAGGAGAGTGCCGGTTAGGGTTTCATCAACAAAGTACTCGAGAGGGCGCTGACACGCCTCGCGTTCAGCGAGGGGACCTGCGACGGGATTCTGCGTTTCGGGATCTTCTATGCCGTTCTCCAACTGAATCGCTATTTTGGCAAGCAGACTGTTGGTAACTTTGATCTTCTTCTTTTCCCAGTAATGCTGAAGCCAGAATCCGCAGTCCACCAGAAGCCCAATGACGCCGCCGCCGAAGATCATAAACGCCCTGGGGTTGAGCTGCTTCGTTGTGGATTCCTCTTGAGTCTTGCCTGGTTTCTGAGTCGCGGGTTCTTTCGTAGCCTTGTCCCAATAGTGCTTTCCTGCTGCGTCAAGCCCCTCCGTCAACAGCACGAACAGCAACGAAATCAGAAGCAAGACAAGCTGTGCAATTAGTGCAAGGGTCGCAACAGCCATCGCCACAAATGCGGCAACAATGCTACAACCAATTGAACTATTGCTTCCATCTATGCGCCTATTCCAGGATTCGATTCGACAATGCTCAGAGGAACTACGTCTTAGTTCATGCGGCAGCGCCAGGAATGAAGAAAAGACAAATTACTTGTAAGTCATCAGTTCCATCGACGTCTCTAATGTTGGGTGTAGGAGTGTGGTTCTCTGCGGTCAGGGTAAGTCAGCGAGCCGCCGGCGTCAGCCGCGGGCCAGCGTTTCCCAGGAACCTCCCAACGCGAGGCCGTTCGGCTCACTCCACTGTTGCGAAACAATGATTCGCCCTTTCTTCGCGGCTAGCAGGATTGAGAGGAAACAGGTAGTTTGTGACTATGGATGTAACAGAGCAACAATTAGAAGAGTGTCTGCGGGAACAGTTTGGATTGGACCAGTTCCGATCGGGCCAAGTGCCCGTGCTTAAGCGGCTTTTTCAGGGGCGTTCAGCGGCGGCGATTTTTCCAACGGGCGGTGGCAAGTCGTTGTGTTATCAGCTGCCTGCGACGTTGCTCGAGGGTCTGACACTGGTGGTTTCGCCATTGCTCGCATTAATGCGAGAACAAGTCGATTTCCTCAATAGCCGAGGCATCAAGGCAGGAAGACTGGATTCGACTCTTTCAGCTGACGAGTCGCGGGGGCTGATGGATGGGATCCGAAGCTGTGAAATCAAGCTTCTATACGTAGCGCCAGAACGCTTCTTTAACGAGCGATTTCGAGAGTTTATCAAGGGTGTTCCTATTTCCTTGTTCGCTATCGATGAAGCTCATTGTATTAGTCAGTGGGGGCACAACTTTCGTCCCGACTATTTGAAACTCGCGAAACTTGCCGCAGATTTAGAGGCCGAACGAATCTTGGCACTGACCGCGACGGCAACACCGCAAGTTCTGGATGACATCTGTGGTCAGTTCTCTATCGCAAAGGAAGACGCGATTCAGACGCCTTTCTTTCGTCCCAATCTCGCACTTCGTTTCACTCTGTGCTCGGCGAGGGAGCGTGATCGCACCTTGCTTTCGCGTCTGCAAGAAGCACCAGCACAGACAACTCTAGTCTACGTAACGCTGCAAAAAACGGCGGAGGTGGTCGCCGACTACCTGCAGCAAAATGATCTTCCGGCGCGAGCTTATCACGCGGGGCTCAGACCAGAAGAGCGTGACGAGATTCAGGATTGGTTTATGCAGTCATCCGACGCCATCGTCGTTGCTACGATTGCTTTTGGGATGGGCATCGACAAATCCGACATTCGAGCGATTTATCACTACAACGCTTCGAAATCGATCGAGAACTACGCACAGGAAATTGGGCGGGCGGGCCGAGATGGTGAAGACTCCGTTTGCGAAACATTGCTCGTTCCGGAAGATCGAGTCGTGCTCGACAATTTTGCCTACGGCGATATGCCTAGCGAGAAAGCGCTGCGGCGTTTCGTCGAGTTTCTCGTCGGTCAGCCTGAAAACTTCTTCGTCAGCTACTATTCGCTTGCTTGCGAAGCAGACATTCGTGATTCGGTAGTGCGAACACTGATGACGAACTTGGAGCTTGAAGGCTGGCTGCAAGCCACTTCGCCGCGTTACGACGCTTATCAATATAAGCCACGGATTAATACTACGGAGATTCTCAAGCACTTCGAAGGCGAGCGCCGCGTGTTTGCCTCCAACGTGCTTTCGCTGACGGTCAAAAAGAAGATCTGGTTCGAGATCAACCTGGCACAAGCTGCCGATCGCTTGAAGTGTGATCGGACTCGCATCGTGAAGATGCTCGATTACTTCGCTGAAAAAGGCTGGATTGAACTGAAGGCATCGGGGCTAGTTCACGGCTATCGCAAGTTGAGGCCTATCACCGATATTGACTCGATGACGGATCACTTACATGACTACGTAACCGATCGACAGATCGGTGAGCTTTCGCGACTAAACGAGTTGTTCAAGCTGATGTGCGCTAATCGCTGCCAGTCAGCGATGTTGTCTGAGCATTTTGGGCAAAAGATTGAAACTAAATGCGAGAGTTGTAGCTTCTGCTGCGGTGAAGCTATCACCAAGTTGCCAGAAATGCGCGTACCGCGAGTCGGCGATTCTGCCCTGACTGGATTGCGTGCTTTACAAAAGAAAAAGCCTGTGGAGTTATCCGAAGTTTTACAGCAAGCTCGATTCCTCTGCGGTCTTTCCTCTCCCAAATCGATTCGTGCCCGCCTTTCACGCGAACCGCTCTATGGGTGCTGCTCTGCCGTCCCATTCGACACTGTGCTCGAGACGCTTACTGACGGCTGATCCAAGCGGGATAAGCCTCTAGCGTTTCTAGCTTGTCAATCAACCTGCACATATGCGCAGAGCCGACAACGAGCGCTCGTCGTCCTGCATTCATGTGGCATGGTAATGACGGCATTCGCAACCAGCGAAAAGAAACCACAAAGGACGCGAAGAGCACAAAGCTTAAAGTCGCATACCGTTTTACTTCGTGTGCTTTGTGATGTTCTCCATTTCGGGCGGCCCGGCCGAAACTTTTGACGAGTTCCGCTACGAGGCTCTTACGACGAAGGCGATACCTCGCAGATGGGGCAAGTGTCGTTGATGGCATCGATGAGCATCCTTAGGCGGCCCAGCTGTTTACGGTCAAAGCGAAGCTTGATGCGAGGCATATCAGCCAGCTCTGGTTCGTTGGCTTCCTGAGGCAGTGCTTCGCCTTGTTCGATTTTGCCTGCCACCAAAATCCCTGAAAATTCTTCGTTGAGTTTTTCAATCTGTTGCTCGGTCAGCTCTTGATTGATCCGTAGCACCAATGTGTCGTTAACGTAACGCATGCTGTGATAGACACGATAGAACCCGAGTACTTCTTCTACGGCAGCTTCGACGCTATCGACAATCTTGTAGAGCGCGAGGTCTTCAGGGCTGATCACGCCATCTCGCAGCAGAGTTTTCTCAACGAAGTCGCCGAAGTGCTTCCAGTAGTCGCCTCCAGGTGCATCGAGCAGCACGATCGGAATCATCGTCTGCTTGCCAGTTTGCACGAGAGTCAGCGTTTCAGCTGTTTCGTCGAGCGTGCCAAAGCCGCCTGGCAGTGAAACCACGGCACTGCATTCTTTGACGAACATCAGCTTCCGAGTAAAGAAGTACTTCATGGTGACCAGCTTGGGGTCACCTTCGATGATGTGATTGGAGCTTTGCTCAAAGGGCAGGTGGATATTGAGGCCCATGGACAGTTCTTTACCAGCTCCGACATGGCCTGCTTCCATGATCCCGCCTCCAGCCCCAGTGATCGTCATCCAGCCCTGCTTCGACATCGCTTGGCCAAACTCGACTGCCTGTTGGTAGGGCGGTTCTTCCGGTTTGGTCCGCGCTGAACCAAACACGGTCACTTTGCGTCTTCGGCGATACGGTTGGAAGACTTTGAACGCATAACGCAGCTCTTTGAGCGATCGCTGCAGGATTTTGAGGTCACCACGCGAAGTTTCATCCTTTTCCAGCCGCTCGATAGTGGTCCGCATCATGTCCAGCAGGTCCAAATGCCCTGAACTAGTGCCTTCTGCAGGATCATCTGCGGGTTGTGGCCGTTCCTTGACATCCTCGCCACGAGCCTGAGGAAACTGGGTGAAATCTTCGTCGTAAGCCATAGCTGCCCTCTTTGCGAATAGGAGAATCAAATCTTATGCAATCTACGATCCAGGCAAAACAGCAAGTGGGCTTTGATAACTGGGCACATCCGGCGAAAATCTTCCCATCGAGTGAGCCGTGATACTGAGCTTCGATTTCGAATGTAGCTGACTCTCCTTGGGTAAAGTCGCGAATAATGCCAGCGGAGAGGGGCCGATCCAGCCCTCGCCGGCCGCATTACGTCCGACCCTCCCGCAAGTCGGGAGGGTGAGTTTGAAGAAACGCAGCTTCAGGACGAACACCTCGGGTCATAAAAAAAAACCGAAACGCAAGACATGAAACGCATGCTGTTCACAGTTGCTGCGTCAACTGAGGATGTGGCCAGCTTACCAGCCCCAACAGAAACCGACTCGTCTCCCAGACAACACTATGTTCAAAGCAGTCAGCACCCAAGTTCGTTTTCCGAAGCAAGAGGAAGAAATCCTAGACTTCTGGAAGCAGAGAGAAATTTATGCCAAGAGCCTTCAGCAACGTGCCGGGGCGCAGCCTTTTGTCTTCTATGAAGGTCCGCCGACCGCCAATGGGATGCCGCACCCAGGGCACTGCTTGACCCGCGCAATCAAGGATCTTTTCCCTCGCTATAAGACGATGCGTGGATATCGCTGCGAACGCAAAGCTGGCTGGGACACCCACGGCTTGCCCGTCGAAGTCGAAGTCTGCAAAGAGCTCGGAATCCACGGTAAGGACGAGATTGAAAAGTTCGGCATCGAGCCCTTCATCCAAAAGTGCCAGCAAAGCGTCTGGCGTTACATGCAAGAGTGGGAACGACTGACCGAGCGTATTGGATTCTGGATCGACCTGAGCGAAGCCTACGTAACTTATCATCAAAGTTACGTCGAAAGCGTTTGGTGGTCGCTAAAGAAACTCTTCGACGAAGGCCTGCTTTATCGCGGTCACAAGATTGTTTGGTGGTGGGCCCAAGGCGGAACAGCGCTTTCGAGCGGAGAGGTCGGGCAAGGTTATCGCGAAGTTGCCGATCCGAGTGTTTACGTCAAGTTCCCGCTGTTCGATGAGGAAAATACATCGCTAGTCGTGTGGACCACCACTCCGTGGACGCTCCCAAGTAACACGTACACCGCTGTTCACCACGACATCGACTACTCCATCTGCCTTGATGCCGAAAGTGGCGAAAGGCTAATTGTCGCCGAAGCGCTCGTGCAGACGATCTCCGAGAAGGCGAAACGCGAATGGACGGTTGAGAAGACCGTCAAGGGCAGTGAGCTGATCGGTAAACGATATCGCCCACCGACCGAGACCTACTACGCCAAGTATGCCGATGCCACTGGAAAGCTCAAGGATGGAACGGAAGAAGCGCTTTATTGGCGAGTCGTTCCAGGTGACTTTGTCACGCTCGATAGCGGTACTGGCCTTGTACACACCGCGCCAGCCTTTGGTGAGGCCGACTATGAGTTGCTAGTCGAGGAACTGAAACGTTTCGATCATGACGGACCAGTGCCCGGACTTCTGTGTGCGGTCGGCCCCGACGGTAAGTTCACTTCCGACTATCCGGACCAAGAAGGTGTATGGGTAAAGGATGCGGATAAGGAAATCGCTCGCAGCATCAAAGAAGCTGGGTTGCTTTTGCTGCACGATCAATACTTGCACGATTACCCGTTTTGCTGGAGAGCCGAACAAGACCCTCTGATCCAATATCCGCGCGAGAGCTGGTTCATCCGGACGACGCAGTTCAAAGACAAGATGCTCGCCAACAACGCGCAGATCGGCTGGCTTCCCGAGAACATTCGCGATGGCCGCTTCGGCAACTTCTTAGAAAGCAACGTGGATTGGGCACTCTCCCGCGAACGCTACTGGGGCACACCACTCCCAGTGTGGGAATGCGAAAAGACAGGCAAGCGTGAGGCAGTTGGCTGCTATGACGAGTTGCTCGCCAAGCCAGGTCGCACTGGCACCGAGATGTGGGAGAAGGCCAAGGCAGAGAATCCAGAGCTGAGCGAAGACCTAAAGGTTCACAAGCCTTACATCGATGCGGTCACCTATGATTCTCCTTTCGCGGAAGGTGCTCGCATGCAGCGGGTGCCGGAAGTCATCGACTGCTGGTACGACTCCGGTGCAATGCCTTTTGCGCAGTGGGGTTATCCGCATCAAGGCGAGGAGCGCTTCAAAGCCGAGTTTCCGGCTGATTTCATTAGCGAAGCCATCGACCAAACTCGTGGTTGGTTCTACAGCCAACTCGCCATCAGCACGATGCTCTTCAGCGGGCAAGAGGAGTACCCGCATCCATATCGCAACTGCATCGTACTTGGTCTGATGCTGGCCGAATGGTGGGAGTCAAAGAAGCCACAGGAGAACGGTCGCAAGGCGATTCACCTGACCGAGGAAGATGCGAAAGAAGCAGAAGGCAAGGCCTACGTAGCCAAGACGGGCAAGATGTCAAAGAGCCTTCGCAATTACCGAAGCCCTCAAGAGATCTTTGACAACCACGGTGCTGATGCGCTGCGTTGGTATTTCTTTGCGAATCAGCCGCCGTGGAGCTCGATCATCTACTCCGAGCGAGCGATCCGAGACAGCATTCCTGAGTTCATGCTTCGCATGTGGAATGTGTTGAGCTTCTTTACTATTTACGCGGAAATAGATTCGTTCGCAGGCCCTGCGGAGATCGACGGCGAGCTAGATCAGCTTTCCGCATCTGAGCTGGCTCAGGCGAAGACTTACCGACCGGTTGAGCAACGAGGCGAGCTCGATCGCTGGATTTTAGGTGAACTAGCTCAGGCCAACGCGACTGTCGTCGAGTGCATGGATAGCTACAGCAATTACCCAGCCTGCCAAGCGATCACAGCATTGGTCGACGCCCTAAGCAATTGGTACGTCCGTCGTTGTCGCGATCGCTACTGGGGCGAAGCCTCTGCGGCGGAAAGCGAGGACAAGGCAGACGCATACTGGACACTCTACGAAGTGCTCGTCGAACTGTCGAAGATGGTCGCTCCATTCGTGCCATTTTTAGCCGAGGCGATTTGGAATTCCTTGACCGAGACCGTTGCTGGCAAGGTGCGAGAAAGTGTTCACCTTTGCGATTATCCGCTAGGGGAAAAGTCACGCCTTGATACGACGCTTAGTGAGCGGATGAGCGTGCTACAAGAGATCGCGTCATCGGGCCGAAGCGCTCGGATGGATGCCAAATTGAAAGTTCGTCAGCCGTTGGCGAGTGTCGAGGTATGTTTGGCCGATGACACGCATGTCGAATGGTTGAAGCAACACGATGAAATCATACGCCAAGAGCTGAATGTGAAGGAGATCAGGTACGTCTCTGGCAACAGCCCGTTTATCGAATACCAAGTGCTGCCGAACTTCAAGAAACTGGGGCCGAAGGTTGGCAAGCAAATCCCTGCACTGAAGAAAGCGTTGGGGGCGGCTGACGGAGCTACTCTCTTGGGCGAGCTTCAATCCAGCGGTATGATTCAGCTTAACCTGGATGGAAACGAGATCTCGCTGGACAGCGAAGACATTGAAGTTCGATTGCAAGCCAAGTCTGGTTGGACGGCATCACAGGGGCGACACAGCGTCGTAGTGCTTTCGACAGACTTGACGCCCGAGCTGATCCGAGAAGGATACGCCCGAGACCTCGTTCGTTTCATACAGGACACGCGCAAGCAAGAAGATTTACAGTTCACCGATCGTATCCACGTCTACCTCCAAGCGGATAATGCGGAGCTGTTGACCGCGATCGAGGAAAACAAGGAATACATCCTGGGTGAAACGCTCGGCGTTGAACTTCGGCTAAACGTCGATCCTCCAGCGGCCGTGACCAGGCAAGAATATGAAATCGCAGGCAAGCCGCTCAAGCTTGGCATCGAAGTGGTGAGCCAATGAGTGCCGGAGATACAACCGAGAACTGTCCGCCAGAGGAGAAGCTGCCGATTGCTGTATTGATTTCCGGCGGCGGCACGACGCTCAAAAACTTGCTGAGTTTTCATTCGCGCGGCGAGCTGGACGTTGATTTCCGGCTCGTCGTTAGCAGCCGCGTAGGGGCACAGGGACTTGCGTTCGCCAACGAAGCGGCTATCACGAACGTAGTCCATCGCAAACGCGACTTTGCCAGTGCGGAAGAGCACAGCCAAGCCGTTTTTGCAGCAATTCGTGAGCAAGGTGTTGAGTTAGTCGTCATGGGCGGTTATCTCGAGCACCTGCTCATCCCAGATGACTTCGAAAACCGTGTCGTTAATATTCACCCTTCGCTGATTCCAGCTTTCAGCGGCCAGGGCTTCTATGGCCTAAGGGTTCACCAAGCTGCAGTTGACTACGGCGCCAAGATCTCAGGCTGTACCGTGCACTTTGTTGATAATCAGTATGATCACGGCCCGATCATTGCGCAGCGATCCTGCGAAGTGCTCTCAAGCGACTCTGCCGAAGATCTACAGAAACGTGTGTTTGAACTCGAATGCCAGTTGCTTCCCGAAGTCGTCCAAGCCATTGCTTGCGGCCGCGTGCAAGTCACCGACCGCCGAGTCGACTACTTGTAGGTCGCTATCGAGCGCAGCGACGGTACGGCGCCGCTCCTCGACACTGCGCCGTAGTGGACAGGTTACGAGTCCCTAGGCATAGCCTACCCTTTTCCTTACCCCGCTACTCCTGCATCTTCGCGCTTGCTCTGCGGATTCGCCTTATCGTGCTCCGAAATCACTGCTTGGGGATGGTAGTGCTTAAAACCGATGCGTTCGGTTGATCTTTTGCGGGGCAGTTTGTTGCCAACTGCATGGCTTGCTTCGCTTCCTTGCTCAATCCTGGCCATGAAACGCTCGCATTGCATATCCTGTCTTTTTTGTTCTGTTATTCTGCAACGCTCAGTTGGCGGATGCAATTCGGAACTCGTATCTTGATCCTATCGAGCACGCCGTCAAAGAAGGACTCAAGCCCGGCGGTGATTTGGTCTAAGAGATTGACGATCTTGGCTACGACTATGAGATTACGACTGCGGGGCAGGCCAGTGCGAGCCTTCGCGTGGTGAAGCGTTCGCCAAAGCGCCCAGCTCCCGATGCATACGAATCTGCCGAGCTAACGCTCCGATGACGATCGAGATTGCACTCTGCGCCGGTAGACCTGCGTTCGTGTCAGCTCTGCGAGGTGTCTGGGAAACGTCCAAGTAGGTTCTGAGGCGATGCCGAATCGCTACGTGGACTTTTCACATGGCAGACGGAGGTTAAGATCGTGCGGAAATGCCAAACCGTAGCGAAAGAGTTGGGAGTTTAGAATCTTTGTCCTTGGCACGTTTAATTGCCTGGTGTTAAGCGCCACCAGCAAAAGCACCAGCGTTGATGAGGCTGCCGTCGGCGCGGACGGGTAAATAAAAGTCGATTCGATTATTGCTGAAAATGCGGAACTTGACGCCGTGTCGCCACAGCTGGAAGTAGCTGTCGACGCAATGGCTGTTGGAAGTATTCAAGTCGTTTTTGTTTGGTTGCAGCATGGGCCAGCGAAGGAAGTCCCTAAGCCAACGGTCGCAGGCGACGAAGTAGAGTGCTTCGGATAATTCGTTTCCTAGGCTTCCAGGTGCAAAGAGTGCATCGATTTGAGCGGGCAGCTCGGATTCGAAGAGATGTAGAAGCTTGGACTTCTCATTTGGATTCTTGGGGTGCTTGGGCGGCTTGCCCTCTAGAATACGGATCTCTGGAAGTTCGAAGGTGTTTTCAACTCCCGTCTGCAGAGCGAGTTCCAGAGCTCCTTTCACAAAATCTGTCGCGGTCTTCTGAGCATCGTTACTTTGCAGTTGAGGTGGATGTCGCACCACAAAGAACGCATCTTTCATGTTGTCGCTTCGCTGCCCCGTTCCAACTGCATCATAAACACATTGTATTCTGGCGCGAAATTCGGAGCCGCCGGGAACGGACTCTAGCATTGCAAACTCGGGCAGCCCGTCAGGACGAAATGCTTGAAATACGCCAATCAGAGAATCGCCTTCTGGCCCTGCGTCGGTCGATGCGGCAACTGGAACTGATTCACGAAGCTCAGCTACAAACTCCGCGACGGGATTGGACTGTGACATAGGATTGGATCTTAAGTGGCATCGGCTTCCAGCCTGTAGTAACGACTAGACGTACGATAGTGAACTGACAAGCAGGATGTGCATACCACGTCGACGAGCAGGATGCTTATCTCGCCTTCGGCGCCTTGATACCACAAGCCTTCTCGGCGCGGTCCAAGACTTCAGCAGCTTTGGCTCGAGCTTTCTTCGCACCCTCAGCGAGGATGTCGTGTACCGTGTCAGGACGCTCTTCGAACTCTCTTCGCTTTGCGCGGGCGTCGGCAAAGAAAGCTTCTGCCGCATCCGCCAAAGCCTTCTTTACATGCCCGTAGCCAAATCCGCCTTTGCGATACAAGGCCGCCATTTCAGCTACTTCGGCCTCTGATGCCATGAGTTGATAAAGCTGATACAGGTGATCGGTGTCGGGATCCTTAGGATCTTCCATCGGGCGGCTGTCGGTTGTGATCCGCATGATCTTTTTGCGTTGCGGCTTCTCTTCTTCGAAAATTCCGATCGTGTTGTCGTAGCTCTTCGACATCTTCTCGCCGTCCGTTCCAGGCACCTTAGCTGAAGACTTCAAAACGCGGCCTTCAGGCAGGACGAAAGCTTCGCTGAAGTGGTGATTGAAGCTATTGGCGATGTCCCGACAGACTTCAATGTGTTGAATCTGATCCTGGCCAACTGGAACGCAGTTGGAATCGTAGGCCAGAATGTCAGCCGACATCAGCACCGGGTATGTAAACAAGCCAGCGTCAGCGGCGATACCTCGCTCCTTCTTGTCCTTATATGAAACGCAACGCTCAAGCAATCCCATCGGAGTGCAGGTCATTAAGATCCATGTCAGCTGTGATACCTCGGGTACATCCGACTGCGTAAACAGAATCGCCTTGACCGGATCAAGACCGAGAGCAAGCAAGTCAATCGCCGCGTCAAGAGTCAACTGACGCAGCGTCTCCGCATCGCGAACGGTGGTCAGTGCGTGCAAGTTGGCGATGAAATAGTAGGCTTCGTCCTCGTTCTGCAACTCGATGTATTGGTGGATCGCGCCAAAGTAGTTGCCCCAGTGGAATCGACCTGTTGGTTGAATGCCGGAAAGTACACGCATTAGAGTTGTCTGTAGTTGTTGGTTTGATTTACGAGTAATGGTAGTGGACTTCGCCTGAAGCTTCGATTGGCTTAAAAGAATCCTGGCGAATCCCACTACGCGATTAAGTCTTCATGCTGCCGACGACTTCACTGGTGCTTCTAGCGCCGAGTGATCGAATGGCACCAGGCAATTCTTCAACCATTCGTTGGCTAATAGTTGGATCGTAGTAGTTGGCGGTGCCAATTTGGAAGCAACTAGCACCTGCGACTAGGAACTCCATCGCATCGTCCAAGGTTGCGATACCGCCGATGCCGACGATCGGAATGTCGACCGCTTGGGCGACTTGCCAGACGCAACGTAATGCAACAGGTTTGATAGCAGGACCGCTCAATCCGCCGACCACATTGCCGAGCATCGGACGCTGGCCGCGCCAATCAACGGACATGCCGAGCAAAGTGTTGATGCAACTCACTGCATCAGCACCACCATCAGCAGCAGCTTGGGCGATATCTGTTATTCTTGTCACGTTGGGCGTTAGTTTGGCCAGGATAGGCAAGTTGCAACTGTCGCGAACACATTGGACGACTTGCCGGCACTGTTCTGGTTCTGTTCCAAAATCCACACCGCCGGTGACATTGGGGCAAGAGATATTCAGCTCCAATGCGTCTGCTCCACCAGCTTCTTCAATTCGCCGGGCCAATTCGCGGAACTCGTCGTGCGTCTTGCCAGCGATGCTAACCACAATGGCGGCATCGAGTTGCTTTAGGTACTGCAAGTGTCCGACGACAAAGGCGTCCACACCGTCGTTGTCCAGGCCTATGGAGTTCAACAATCCTGCAGATGTCTCGACAGTTCGCCAAGGAGCGTTGCCGGGGCGCGG
This sequence comes from Aureliella sp., assembly GCA_963691875.1. Classification (GTDB taxonomy): domain Bacteria; phylum Planctomycetota; class Planctomycetia; order Pirellulales; family Pirellulaceae; genus Aureliella. Next base: position 3,536,696 of record OY829846.1, on the reverse strand, counting down.
CGCAAGTGTAATCGTCTTGGGGAGGATGCCGCCGAGTGTATTGAGTTGGACGAGCTTCTCCATCTCTCGGGCGTAACCGAAGGTTCCGGAAGCCACCAGCACCGGATTTTGAAGTTTTAGTCGCCCAAGTTGGACGCTAAGGTCCACTGAAGTTTGCTCTGCGGTCGTAGTAGTCATGACTTGGCTAGGATCTCCGTTCGGATCGCGCTGAGGATGCGAGCAGCGACTTGTGACTTGCTGCCTTCGGCAAAGGCTATGGTTTCGCCGTCCGGCCTTAGTAGTTCCACGCTATTGTTATGGGAATCTATGGCGGAGGGCCCATTGGAAACCATCATATCGCAGCACTTCTTTTGCATTTTGACAATGGCGCGGAAGCGTTGGTCTTCGGATTCCAGGGCGAAACCGACGATCCACTGGCCTGGACGCTTGTTCTCTGCAACGGTGGCAACGATATCGGAGGTTTCGACAAGCTCCAAGCGGAGAGGCTCGCCGGACTTGGAGATCTTTTCTGTTTGCACTTTCCGCGGGCGGTAATCACAAGGGGCTGCGGCCGCGATCATGCCATCGCAACTTTGAAAACACTCTTGCGCGGCAGCGAGCATTTCATCGGTGGTCAGAACGGGAACAATCGAAGCTGCTTCTGGATAGTCAAGTCCGACCGGCCCTGATACGACAACAACTTCGTGTCCCTGGGCGAGGGCGGCTTCAGCCAGGGCACAGCCCATTCTGCCGCTGCTGGCATTGGTCAAATAACGCACCGGATCCAGAAATTGGCGAGTCGGTCCGGAGGTGATCAGGATACGTGCCATTTAACTTGGAAGGAGTGTTTGGACTTCGGCGAGCAAGGCTTCCGGCTCGGACATTCTGCCAGTTCCCATCTTGCGACAACTGAGCCAGCCACTTTCTGGCCCCACAAAATGGACACCGTCGGCGCGCAATTGTTCTACATTTCGCTGCACTGCGGGTTTATCCCACATTGGGCTGCTCATCGCTGGTGCAAGTAGCACGGGGCATTTGCAGCTGAGGTAGAGTGTTGCCAACAAGTCATCGGCCGAGCCACCTGCACAGCTGGCCAAGATCCGAGCCGTGGCCGGTGCGATCACAAGTAGGTCGGCTCCATCAGCGAGCTCAATGTGAGCACCAAGGGGGAATCGAGGATCGTAGGTGTTGCAGACTGGCGGGCGATTGCACAAAGCTGTAAACGTCGAATGACCCACGAAGTGTTCGGCTCCGTGGGTCATCGTGATATGCAGGTCATGATTGGCTTGAACAAGTTTGCTGACGACAGTGGCAACCTTGTAGGCTGCAATTCCCCCACCGATTCCAACAACTATTTTTGCCATGATCTTCTGTCATCTTTTGGCGGAGTCCAGGCTTTATCCGCTCAGCACGCCGATTTGAGAGCGGCTAAAGCCTGCACTCCAACAGATGTCGCTAAACTGCCTCCAGTCGCAATTGACTGTTTATAGCTCGAGGCTATCCATGTCGAGCAAGTCGCCTTCGTCGTGGTCGACAACGGCCAGTTCGCCAGCTTCACTGAGGAAGATCTTGTCTTGAAGGATCTCTTGCAACACGATCTCCATCTTGTCTTGCGAGGGGTTTTCGACCAACGGACGACTCCCTCGCTTCAGCTGTACCAAGCGCTTTTGGATGAGTGTGGAAAGCTTGAATCGTCCACCGACTTTGTTGACGATCTCTTCTTCTTTTAATTCTTCAAGCATGGGTCATTTCCTCCGCGTTTTTTTTTAAGTATTTGCATATGTCCGCAACCGCTATAGCAACGTCACGATTCACTATTTCATAGTCGTAGTAGCTGAGCGCTGTGAGCTCTTCGTCGGCGACTTCCAAGCGTCGCTGGATGGCTGACTCTTCCTCGGTGCCTCGATTGCGCAGTCTACGTTCTAATTCGTTTCTTGTGCCCGGGTGTACGAAAAAGCTCAGGATGTCTTCTCGTTGATTCATTACGCTCAGCGCACCTTGGACATCGATTTCCAAAATCACCCACTTGCCGCTCTTCAGTGCCTCGTCGACTCTCTCAACAGGGGTGCCATACCAGTTGCGTCCGAAGACTTCCATGCACTCCAGGAATTGTCCTTCCGAACGCATGGTTTGAAACTTTTCATCGCTGACAAAATAGTAGTCCCTGCCCTCAACCTCTCCAGTTCGTGGAGCACGAGTCGTTACGGAAACGCTCAATTGCAGAGGCAGTTCACATTCCGAGAGCAATTTCCGAAGAACAGTACTTTTGCCTGCGCCGGAAGGCCCCGAGACAATAATTAGTTGCCCAGGCGTTGGTTTGTTTTTTTGGTTGGGTGTCTGGTTGTTGTCTACCACGACAATCCTACTCCACGTTTTGCACTTGTTCGCGCATCTGTTCGATTACAGTCTTCATGTCGACGACTCGCTGGGCCATTTCCGCATCACCGCATTTGGAGCCGATCGTGTTCGTCTCGCGAAACAGCTCCTGAATCAAGAAGTCTAACTTCCTTCCCTGGCTTTCTGGTGAATCCAGCAAACTTGAAAATTGTTCGAAGTGGCTTCTCAAACGCACGAGTTCTTCTCGCACATCTGATTTGTCCGCCATGACAAGGACTTCTCGGACCAAATCCGCTTCTTGCAACTCGGCTCCGACTTCTTCCAGGGCTTTGGTTAAGCGTTTGCTAAGCCGCTCGCGGTATTCTTCTACGACCGACGGTGCTCTCGCTCCAACGGTGTCAGTCAATTCCTGCAGTCGGGACAACTGTGATTGCAACTCAGTGGCAATGCTTGCTCCTTCTGTTTTTCGCATTTGGTTCAGGCAGTCTACTGCTGCTTGAACCGATTCCAGTGTCTTCTGCTTCAGTTCGTCAGTGAGCTCTGTATTTTGCGGCTCGGCCACCACCCCTGGCAAACTAAGCAAGTCGCTAAGTTTCACATCCTGCGACACGCCCAGCGAATCACTTACCTGCTGGCACTGACGCATGTACTCGCTCAGAACAGTAGCAGAAATTTGGTAGTCGCTGTCTGCTCCGCCGCCGTGCATCTGCAGGTTTAGCTGCAGCGAGCCGCGTTTGACCTGCGATCGAACCAAGGACTCTACCTGGGATTCGACTACGTGGAGCCTTCCGGCGGCGCGAGTTTGCAACTTGAGATGGCGGTTGTTCACCGCGCGTACCTCGGTTGTGATCTCAACGGTGCCGCATTGGCTGCGGCCCTGCCCTTGGCCTGTCATGCTAAGCAGCAATTGCGTCTCCCAGAGGAGTCTCGATTCCGCACCTCGCCGCCATGCGTAGTTTGGGATCGCCTTCCAAATAAGTCGGTGGGTGAGTCTTGCTGCGCGGAGTTTTCGCCAGTCGGCTCTTCTGCGGTAGTACCTTCACCTTCCGCCGCAGGCTCCGTGCTCTCTGTAGCATCACCGCCTTCAGGTGTTTCCGGTGCTGTAGTTGAATCTCCATCAGTGCTGCCGCCGGCCGGAGTTTCACTTGAACCGGTGTTATCATCTTCTGATGGCAAGTCAGTGACCTCGGCAGCGGTGCCAGAATCACCGGATGGAGAGAGGTCCAATCCGTCGTCGCCAAGACCTGTCGATCCTGTGCCCAATCCGGAAGTGCCACCCAAGCCTAGTGTGCCGTCGTCGTCGTCGTTCAACAGATCACCAAGAGAGCTCCCGCTGCTGGACTCTGATCCACCAGTTTCGTCGGAGTTGCTAGACATCGTGTTCGCGGTGCCTTCAGCCCCAAAAGTCGGAAGAGCACGAGTCTTCAAGGCCATAACTGCCGCGACGCAAAGTAGGATCCATGCCGCTGCAACACCGATGGTGATCTTCGTGAATAGGTCACCCGCCTTCGTGCCAAAGGCTGACTGGCCACCAGGTCCACCCAGTGCACCGGTGAGTCCGCCGCCTCGACCTCGCTGGACTAAAACCAGCAAGATCAGGAAAAGAGACATCAGAAAGATGGTGATTCCGAAAAAGTAGTGAGTTAAGGCTGCAATCAGCATGCCTGTGTTCCTTCGTCAAAATTCGTGAGGAAGCGTTGATTCGTACGTTCGACTGAGACTACCCAGCCAAGTTGTTATTTTGCCGCAGCGATAATGGCCGCGAAACCATCTGCTTTTAGGCTTGCACCGCCGACTAGGGCGCCGTCAATGTTCGATTGTCCCAGTAGTTCTGAAGCATTATCAGGCTTCACACTGCCGCCGTACTGTATACGAATGGTAGCAGCGGTTTCTGCGCCGAAAAGCTCATCGAGTAGACCACGGATTTGTGCATGGACTTCTTCAGCTTGTTCGGGTGTTGCAGTCTTGCCAGTTCCGATGGCCCAAACGGGTTCATAAGCAACGACAATTTTGGCACCATCCACAGCATCTAGCCCGCTGAGCGAACCGCGTATTTGTTCAGCGATTACCTCCGCTGTGCTGCCAGACTCACGTTGCTCCAAGGTTTCCCCCACGCAGACAATTGGCGTCAATTCAACGGACAATGCGACTTTTAGTTTTTCGTTGACTCCAGCATCTGTCTCACCGAAGTACTGGCGACGCTCGGAGTGTCCGAGAATCACGTACTGACAGCCAATGTCTTTGAGCATGCCCGAGCTAATTTCGCCGGTGAATGCACCTTCCGGAGCGGCATGCATGTTCTGTCCACCGAGTCCAACATGGCTGCCACGCAGAGCAGCGCCAACATCGTGCAGGTAAACGGCAGGTGGACAAACGGCGACTTCTACATTCTCGCTCGGCTGCAATTCATCCAGCAGTTGATTGACCAATGCGACACTGGTGTCGCGCGTCATGTTCATTTTCCAATTGCCTGCAATCAGGTACTTTCTCAAGGGTTCCGCTCCCGTCCGGCTTTTGTTTCGTTAAATGCTTGATTCGATCGTGGCTGAGTCTGTGACTTGAGGGCAAGCAATCCTCTTATTTACTGCCTGGGCTACGCCCCGAAGCTGTTCCATCAAGTCATGGTATTGATCTGGCAGCAATGCTTGTGGCCCGTCGCTCTTCGCGACCTCTGGGCAATCATGCACTTCGATGTGAACACCATCCGCCCCCACAGCAACGCCAGCCAGGGCACAAGGCGGAATCAGCTCGGGCCGTCCCGTCGCGTGACTTGGGTCAACAATGATTGGCAAGTGCGAAAGTGTTTTTACGAGTGCGACCGATGCGAGGTCGTACAGATTTCTGGTGGCGTTGTCGAAGCCCTTTACACCGCGTTCGCAAAGTACAACTTGCGAATTGCCTTGGCTGAGAATGTACTCTGCACTCATCAATAGGTCGTTGACCGTTGCTGACATGCCTCTTTTGAGCAGCACAGGTTTGTTCGTCTTGCCGACCTCCGTGAGCAACACGAAGTTTTGCATGTTGCGAGCACCGATCTGAAGCATATCAGCGTATTTAACGATAAGCTCGACGTTTCTCGGATCGGTTACCTCGGTGACAACTGGCATGCCGTGCTTTTGGCCGGTGTCGTGCAGGATCTTCAGCCCGTCTTCGCCGAGACCTTGAAACGCGTATGGACTCGTCCGTGGCTTGAAAGCACCGCCGCGGAAAATGTTAGCTCCGCTCTTTCGGACTGATTCAGCGATGCGATCCATCCGCTCGGGCTCTTCGACCGAGCAAGGACCAGCAATCATCCCGAGGTGGCCACCGCCAATTTTACAGTCGCCAACTTCGACGATGCTATCTTGCGGATGAGCATCTCGGCTGGCCAGTTTGTAAGGCGGCATAACGGGAACGACATCCGCGACGCCTGGTATCGCCTTCAGCGGTGCATTGCGAGCCTCATCCTCGTCACCGATTATCCCAACGATGGTTCGGTGGGTGCCCTCACTAAGGTGCGCAGCAAAGCCCAGGGACTCTACGTGTTTGACCACGTGATCAACCTGCTCAGATGTAGCATCACTGCGAAGTATGAGGATCAATTTGGCTGTGTCGCAATATTTACGGCGTAGAAGTTACCCTTAGGCGGCCTTGAAGACTATGGCCATCCAGTTCTGGGGTTGAGCCATTGCCCCTTCAAAATGTCTGTGAGGCAGACCTAAGTCATTGTGGGATAGTGATTTGGGGCTTGGCTCGCTCGACATCGAATCGCAATAGTCTAACGCTAATCGAAAAGGTCGTCGAGTCGTTTCTTGAGGGGCTGTACTCACGCATGTAATCGATAAAGTCGCTGCTTCTATTTTTCCTAGTCGTCCCAATTTCTCGGAAATCGTTGGCGATGACATGGCGACTAGTTATGATTAGGTGTGCAAGACCGCGGACCGTCCGTAAGTCCCTTGTGCACGGCCATTTACGAACTGCCTAACTCCTTGCGGCAGTGAGACTTAGAGGAATCAAGATGACCCTATTGGGAAAAGTCTTTATTGGCTTGATTTTCCTAATGAGCATCACGTTTTGCACGTATTCGGTGCTCGCCTTCGCAACGTACATAGACCATGATTCGGCTGCGGCTGGATTCGAGGAGGCAGCCAGGGTTTCGGAAGATCGGAATACGCAGCTGGGGCAGCTCCGCGATACTTTAAAGGCAGAGATTGAAGCGGAAGTCGGTTCTAGAAGAGAAGCACTTGCCGCGTTACAGATTCAATACGAAGCATCGAATGCCGCCTTTCTTGCTCAGGAAGCCGAAGCGACCCGCTTGCGAGAAGCATTAACACTTGCTGCACAGAATAACCAATCAGCTCAAGCTGAAATGAAACGATTGTCCGACCAAGTTCGCGGCCTGCGACAGGACATCGTTGACACCAAGGCCAACCGAGACGCACTGTACAAGCGTTTGATTGAAGCAAAGGTTGCCTTCAATAGCTTTCAAGGCACCCTTCGCACATTGAAGGATCGTGCGGCGGATCTTGGCAACTAAACGTCAACCTACTCACACTTCTCCCGAACTGTCTTATCTGAAGATTTCAGCGTTATCCTGCTCCAGGGTCTCTGCTGAACCAAGGAACCATCGATGAACTTACTTGGCAAAGTCTTTACCGCATTGATTTTGGCATTGAGCCTGATCTTTTTCTTGCTCGCAGTTGCGGTGAATAATGAACACATTAAGAACAAGGACAAGGCAGACACTGCGACTGCTGCACAGAAAAAGGCTGAAAGCGACTTGAATCAGGCACAGGTCCAAATTCAAAGTCTGCAAAACAAGCTGGCGATCGAACGAGCTGCTCGTGTCGCTACTTTGGGAACACTGGAAGCGGCCAATCGCGAGATGAAATCACAGCGCGACAAGAGTAATCGTGAAGCACTCAATCTTTCGTCTGCTCTCACCGCTGCTACGGAAACAAACAAAGCCAATGCGATCGAATTGAAGGCTCGCGATGACGAGAACAAGGCTTTGCGAGCAGACCTACTCGCCGCTCGTGCCGATCGTGATCAACTCTTCGGGCGATTGGTTGCCGCCACAGACAGCCTCGGTCGTCTCGAAGGCCGGTACAGTGAGTTGAATGTCAAAGCTAATCTGCTTGCAGATGAGAACACCAAATCGAAATCATTGATTGATTCTCTCGGCATCGACCCAGATACAGTACTTAGTCCACCAGCTACCAATGGCTTAGTCGTTGCCGTTGACGGGACAAACGTCGAAGTCAACTTGGGCCGTGACGATGGGCTTGCCATTGGAGACACCCTCGAAGTCAGTCGGAATAGCAACTACCTGGGTCGCTTGCAGATTGCGACTGTGCGTAATGACAAGGCTGTCGCTCGAATTCTGGAGTCTTACCAGCGTGGTTACATCCGAAGTGGTGATCGAGTCGACACGCAACTTGAAATCAGTATTACTCGCAAAAGATAAGTGAACTACAAAATGAGCAACGGAAATCAACCCAAGCAGGCTCTGAACGTTTACACCGTAATGCTGATCGGTTCCACGCTATTGATGCTGGTCGCTTGCATTATGATGTACCTCGCATGGGTGAAAGAAGCAGCCTAAAGTTAGGCATGTAAAAGCGGATCCTAACGGATCGGATAGAACGAACACGACCCCAAGTTGCTGTGAGTGACTTGGGGTTTTTTCGTGTCAAAGCAAACTCGCGTTACTTGTTATCATGTGAGCATATGGTTCGGCGCCTTGCTTAAAGGATCGGCGCAATCGGATTTACTTGATCGGAAAACGAAATGTACTTTCGCTCCCAGCTCCTTCTTTCCCTGATTCTCGTTTTTCTGCTGGATCTAGGCGGAGTACTCTTCAGCCATGCTCAGGAGACAAGCGTTTCGGCAGACGTAGAGCTGTCGTCGCAGGATTGGCCATGGTGGCGTGGACCGGAACGCAATGGTCATGCATCCGACCAGAAGCTCCCCATCAAGTTTGGCAATTCAGAAAACGTTCTTTGGAAATCTCCTGTACCCGGACGTGGGCACAGCAGTCCGGTTCTCGTCGGAGGAAAGATCTTCCTGACCAGCGCAGACGAAGGCGAGCAAGTGCAATACGCAATTGCCTATGATCTAGCAACGGGAAAACAGTTGTGGAAGCGGGAGATCGCCCGCGGCGGATTTCCCGAACAAAATCATCGCAACAATACAGAAGCCAGCGCAACCATTGCATCTGATGGCAAGCGGCTGTTCACTACGCTTTTTCATCATGGCATCATCGAGCTCTCCGCTTTGAAGCTTGATGGGCAGTTGTTGTGGCAGAAGCGGGCGAGTAAGTTTAATCCACGTCGCTACCGCTACGGTTACGCTCCCTCGCCGCTCATTTACAGGAACCTGGTGATCGTCTCCGCTGAGTACGACGGAGAGGACAGTTCCATAGCGGCCTTTGATCGGAAAACAGGTGTTGAAGTTTGGCGTGCTGACCGCAAGGAAAACATCACTTTCTCTTCACCGGTTGTTGGAAAAGTCGCTGGTCGCGATCAGCTCTTTCTGTCCGGCTCGGGCCAAGTTGTTGCTTACGACCCAGCTAGCGGTCGACAACTTTGGGCGGTTGCCGGAACCACCGCTGCAACATGCGGTACGGCAGTCTGGGATGGCGATTTAGTATTTGCCAGCGGTGGCTATCCCGATCGTGAGACGATTGCAGTTGTTGCAGACGGCAGTGGAAAGATAGCCTGGAAGAACAAGCAAAAGTGCTACGAGCAATCCATGATCGTTGTCGATGGCTATCTGTACGGCTTCACAGACCAAGGAGTGCTTTACTGTTGGAGATGTAACGACGGACAGGAAATGTGGCGTGAGCGTCTTGGCGGTCGCGTTAGTGCTTCTCCGATTTACGCCGGTGGGTATGTCTACTGGGCGAACGAATCAGGTACGATGTATGTGTTCAAGCCAAGCCCCGATCGATTCAACTTGGAATCTCGGAATCGTTTGGGCTCTGAGGCGTTTGCAAGCCCAGCTGTTTCCGGTGACAAGCTATTGTTGCGAGTCGCGGAGGGGAAAGGTGGAAGCCGGCAGGAATACCTAGTGTGCATTGGAGGCACTTCAACTTAGAAACCGTAGGGGGTAGAAGTGACCAACGGCAGTGATCCAGAGCTACACGCATTGCTGCCTGAGCCCCAGCGGTTCTCGCAGGAACAGCTCGACTATCTGCAGCTGGTTCATACCACTGGCGTTGGTCCACAGATACTGGACATGCTGCTTGAGCACTTTGGAAATGCTGCGACCGTTCTTTCTGCTAGTCCAACGGATCTGATGGAAGTGCCTGGAGTAGGCATTTCACTATCGCGGCGATTGAGATCTGCCGAGTTTCGAGAGCGGGCTTTGGAAATCGTAGAAAGCTGCCGAGAATCGGACGTCCGAATCTTGTTTCCTGACGAGCCCAGTTTTCCAAGGCTGCTGCACGAAATAGATGGAACACCAAGTGTCTTGTTCCTTCGTGGAGAGCTGTTTAAGACCGACAATCTGAGCGTGGCGATTGTCGGTACTCGTGGAGCAACGCAGTACGGACGCAGTCAGGCCGAGCGATTCGCTCGGCAGCTTGCTCGAGCTGGACTGACAGTGGTGAGTGGGCTCGCGCGAGGAATTGACACGTCTGCGCACCGAGGAGCACTTGAGGCGGGCGGGCGGACCATCGCTGTTTTAGCCAACGGTGTTCAGGAAGTCTATCCGTCGCAAAACGCCGAACTCGGAGAGCAAATTGCCAGCTCCGGTGCGCTGATTAGCGAGATGCCGCCCGGCACGAAGCCCAAGAGGGGCATGTTTCCACAACGTAATCGTATCGTGACCGGGATCTCACTCGGGACGATTGTTATCGAAGCGGCTCAGCGAAGTGGCGCGCTCATTTCGGCTCGACTTGCAGGCGAGCAAGGACGAGATGTTTTTGCGCTGCCAGGAATGGTGACTGCCCCCAATTCGCAAGGTTGCCACCAAATCATTCGAGATGGCGCCACGCTCGTGCAAGACCCGCATGACGTGATCGAAGCGCTAGGGCCACTGGTTGAAGGTGTCGAAATCTCTGAAGAGAAAACGATTCGTAACCCGGCTGAATTGCAGTTGAACGAACAGGAAACACAAGTGCTTCAAGCCATTGGTACGGAACCGACGGATTTGAACAATGTGGTCATCACTAGCCAGTTACCAGTGGCACGCGTGCTCAGCACCATCAGCGTTCTAGAGATGCGACGGTTGGTTCGCCGTGTGAGCGGCCAGCTCGTGCAACGACTCTAGACAAGCCACTACTAGCAGGCAGCAGCGGAGGCGATGTTTAGGGGGGCAATCGCACCTATTTTCGGGAATTCCTACCAGCGAGCCAGGGCCCAGAAGAAACAAAAGACTTTTCGCTCTGTGGCGACAATTCTCGCCTGAATTTTTATAAGGCTGCGAGCCGCGACTCCATTCAGGGCTTGCTTTCAAAGCGTTGCTCCCCTCGCGTTGCTGCGGTTCGTAACGATAAGTCGGATTGGGTGGAGCCTGCGTGAAGAAACTCGTATCGCCGGTAACTGTTTCCTCTTCTCTCGTGGCGCCTAGGTTCGATGAACTCCTCTTGTAGCACTTGCTAGGTTGAAAGCCCCGCATCTTCTCGGGCACTGGTAGCTGAGGACTTGCCACCGGGTCGACTTTGTTACCGATTAGTCGGGTTCTAGCAGTGTTGCAATTAGAACCAGTGCTCGGCATGGATGTTGGCATAGGTTGATTTGGTTCACTGGCGCGTCGAATCCTCGACGGCCGAAGGATCAGAAACCCAATCCACTCCGCTGAAGGAAACACCGTGCCTAGGAAGAGCTCCTCTCATCTCAAGTTGCATACCGAAGATTCCACCGCACGCCTTGCTGAAGAGCTAGCCTCCATGGGGAAGCTAGATATTCAAGACTTGGTGTCTGTATTTGCAGATGCAACCGGTTGGGTTCCACGCCCAATTCAAGGCACACCACATCAGCGCGAGCTTGCTGCGGAGGGGGTCGTGCTTCCACTGCGAACTCGGGTCGAGCTAGTCTGCAGCGATCCGATTGATGGGCTGCTCGATGCAGGTATCGGAGCCGGAAAAACTGGGCACATCACAAGCGAAACAGAGGCTTGGGCTCTGCTGGAGCAGGTCGATGCACTGATTCAGAAGCTCAAGGAAGCAGAGACAACCATTGAGCTGCAGGAGGCGCAACTTGCCACCTCGCTGGGCGTGAGTATCCGCCCGGAGGAAGCGGAGCTCTTGGCAGAGCGGCTGAAAGAGTCGCTTCAGCGAGCCTGTGAGCAAACGGTCAGCGATGCGGCTGCGATTTACTTACTCGACGACACGACCAGCGAATTGAAGATGCGAGCCGCCATCGGTCTTTCCAGTGACGCTTTGACGCAACCGCCTCGTCAGCTGCGTGGCGCCTTAGCGGACCTCGAAGCCTTGATGGGTAACGCCGTCTTGGTCGAAAATACCAAGCTTGCTCCTGAGTGGAATTGCCCTCAGGATTTCGCTGCTGCTCTCTGCCTGCCCATTGGCTCACCAACGATGCCGCAAGGGACAATTTGGTTGTGGAGCGATCATATCCGCGACTTTACCTCCAGCGATATCGAAGTCGCTCGCGCTGCTTCGGACAAGATCCTGGTCGATATTGAACGCAGTGTTTTGGCGGATGAAGTCTTGCGAACGCGTGCTACCCGCCGCCAGATTGAAGAAGCGAGCATGGTACAGTCCTCGCGTCTGCCAAGTCGTCAGCCACTGCACCATGACTACGAAATCAGCGGCTGGACCTTCCAAGGTCAAGCACTTGGCGGAAATTTCCACACATGGACTGTCAACAAGAATCAAGAAATCTGCGTCGCTTTGGGAGCAGCCGTATCGCATGGTCCAAGTGGATCGTTGATTGCGACTAGCGTTCAAACCGTTGTTGAAACCTGCTGGAACGCCCGGCATAAACCTTCTCAGGTTCTCCGCAAGGCAAACGACATTTTGTGGGATGTTGAAGATGGCGATTGGCGCAGTTCTCTTTGCTACGTTCAGATCCATCCTGAATCTGGCGCCGCAGAAATTGCCTTGACTGGCGATACCCAAGCATTCATTCTGACCGCACATGGCGTGCGAAGGCTCAATGGGACGCCAACTCCGATTGCCGAACAACCCGATACACGTTTCTATAATGAACATGTGAATCTGGAGGGCGGGGAATTGCTGATTCTCGCTTCTGCGGATGTGCTCGGCGGGCTTGAGCGAGGCGGATTCTCTCAAGATGGCTTGTTGGAAGTTGTCACTGAGATGCAAGAAGAGTCTGTCGAAGAGATCGCTGATCATATTGCTCGATTGCTGCCGATGAGCGGAGTCGACAAACAGCCTCTCGACTCGGACCGAAGCCTCGTCGTCCTTCGCCGACGTTTCTAGGCTGGCACCTCATGTCCTAAGTCAGTAAGTTCGTGGCCAATCACAACCCGAAGCATAAGCCAGGAAAGAGGAACTTCCGACCCAAAGCCCTAGCGTTCGATTTTTCGCAAGGCTTCACAGGCTAGGTCGATTTCATCCTGTGTGTTCATGGCACCGACGCTCAATCGGGTAACACCTTCAGGTGCGGTACCGAGCATTTCATGCGCCATCGGAGCACACTGTAATCCGGTCGTAGTTGTGATTCCGTTTGCAAATAGGCGTTCTGCGATCCGTTCGTTTGATAGCCCACGATGCTGAAAGGCAATCGTCGGCAATCTTTGCTCGACGTCGAGATTGCCAAGGACCGATACCTTAGGGTTTGCTCTTAGCACCGATTGCATCTCGGCAATGAAGTCACGACAGCGTGCGAGTATGCTGGACTCGTCCTGTTGACGAATCCAATTGCTTGAACTTGCAAGTCCCGCTAGGGCGATTCGGTCAACGCTACCAACATCGCAATAGCTTGGCTGTCCAGAGCATTCTTTTGTTTCGGAGTCCATGCTGCAAGTCGCTTGGGCTGCGCTCATCTCAAGCCCAGGACGCATGTAGAGGCCGCCAATGCCCCAAGGTGCCAGTAATCCTTTATGTCCACCGAAGGCAAATAAATCGAATGCCGAGTCGGGCAAGTTGAGGTCGAACCAGCCGACTAGTTGAGCACCATCGATCAAGATGTTTGCTCCATGACGATGAGCCAGGGTAGTGATCTCTTGAATGGGCAGTAGCTCTCCCGTCACATTGCTAGCTGCCGTGACTGCAACAAGCTTGACTTCCCTCGAGCACAAGATCTCCTCCAACCTGTGGAGAGAGAAGGCAGAATCTTCTGACGGTGGGATGACATGCAAGTCGACATCGCGTTGCGCCAGCTTCAAAAGCGGTCGGTGAAGGGCATGGTGCTCATACGAACTGAAGCAAACAGCATCTCCTGTTTGCCAATCGTGATCTTCTACGGCAACATTGAGTGCAGAGGTGCATCCCGGTGTGAGCAGCAAGGATTGAGGATCATGGATGCCAAAATAGCTCGCAATCTTTTGATGCTGAGCCGCGAATTGACCTGCCCATTCGGATACATCAGTATGCATCGCATGTTGGCAGGCATCTTGAACGCAGGCAGGTTTCGGCCAGCTTGTTCCAGCTTGATTCAGGTAGACAGGCCGCATGGGAAACTCCTCGTGGAGTGGGTCGGCTTACTTCGTAAGAATCAACTTGCCTTGCTTGGTGCGCCGCAATCGATAGATTTGGCCGCCATTCTCGATCCAGATCTCTTCGCCGCAGCGAGCCAAGGTCTCAAACCTGATAATCTTAGGCAACTCGCTAGGTTCGCCAGTGGGCGTAGCAGCTCTTGCGTTCTCGGTGGCGGAGGATGAAGTGGGTTCTGGAGTAGCCATAATCGGGCGACAGTTGGAATAGCCCCTGGGGCCTGAAGGCCAGAAGCGGATACGAAGAAATGAGGGCTATTTTTGACAGACTTTATTGCGAATAATAAGGCTCTTTCAAGCTCATATTGAAACTCAATCTCAATAGAAATGCAATGAACCCTGTAGACAAAGCAATAAGCGAACGCAAAACAGTCAAAATCCTCGCGGAGAAAGAGCTGGATTGCCCTGAAAAGTGGCGTGAAACTGTGCAGGAACTGCTGGCCGTCGCCGGAATGGCACCTTTTCACCGCGCCTGCGACCCAAACCATCGTGAATCAGGGGTGTTGTCCGGCATTGAACCTTGGCGATTTCACATTCTGAGCCCGCAGACTTGCCGGAAACTGGGGCCGACCCTGGATCCGGAGAAGGCGGGGAAGATCCCGAAGATGCTAGCGGCGGCGGATTGTTTGCTGGTTGCAACATGGCTGCCAAATCCTTCGAGCGAAACCCTGCCAGCTGGTCAGCTCTTTGACGCGAGTTTAGGGAATATGGAGCACATCGCGGCGGCTTCTTCCGCAATCCAGAATCTGCTTGTCGCAGCCACCATCCGCGGCATCCGGAACTACTGGTCCAGCGGCGGCATCCTGCGCGAGGCCACAACTTTCGAAAAACTCGGGATTCCTCAATCCGAAATCTTGCTCGGAGCCATCTTTTTGTTCCCGCAGGAAACGGGCGACGCGCAAGTCGCAGAAAGTAAGCTTCGTCCCAAACGAACGACACAGGAAAACTGGTCGCGATGTGTCGAGCTGTTAGCTGGGGGCAGTCAGCAGGATCGTCGCGATGCGCCGGAGTTTCGCGAGTAAACAGAGTGTACACCGCTACCATTCCAAATGGGTGCGTTTGTACGCACGGAAGAACTGGCGGCTAGCGTTAAAGTCGCTCACTGCAACCTACCGCTAACACCTTGATACCTCTCTCCTTAGAATTGCATTTGGACCATGACGGATGAATGGTTAGAGTGATGGCATGATTCTGCATGTCGACATGGACGCCTTCTACGCCTCGGTGGAGGAAAGAGAGAATCCGGTACTGCGTGGTAAGCCCTTGATTGTGGGTGGCTCGCCACGTGGTCGCGGAGTGGTTTCGGCTGCCAACTATGCGGCGCGAAAGTTCGGGGTCCATAGCGCCATGCCGACTTCTAAGGCAGCGCGTCTCTGTCCGCAAGCAACGATCGTCCGACCACGGATGCAGCTTTATGCTGAAATCAGTCACGAGATCCGCGCGATCTTTGCTCGCTACACGCCAGAGATCGAACCACTTTCACTGGATGAGGCTTTTCTAGACGTTCACGGCACCCAACAACTCTTTGGTGACGCCGTCGAGATAGGACGACGAATCAAAGCGGCGATTCTGTCTGAACTGCAGTTGGTTGCTTCGGTCGGGGTGGCTCCAAACAAGTTCCTGGCAAAGTTGGCGAGTGATCTGGAGAAGCCTGATGGTTTCACGATCATTGCTCCAGAACGGATACAAGAGATTTTGGACCCACTTGAGATATCGCGAATCTGGGGCGTTGGCCGTGTGACGCAGCGCAAGTTCGAAGCACGCGGCATCACAACCTTCGGACAGCTTCGCATGCTCGGCAACAAGAAGGCACAATACTTGTTCGGGCCCGTGGGTGAGCATTTCTGGCGACTCTCACAAGGGCTGGACTCGCGGCGGGTGGTCTCTGCGCGCCGAGCCAAGTCGATCTCACATGAGACGACATTCGCGGCCGATGTTGAGGACTCGGAAGTACTGCTTGCCCGCTTACTTGAGCTAACAGAACAGGTTGGCTACCGACTTCGACGAGCAGATCGTCTTGGTAAGACAGTGAATTTGAAAGTCCGTTACAGCGATTTTCATACCGTTACTCGAGCAAAGAGTTTAGCTGTCGCTAGCAATGCAACCAATTCGCTCTGGAAAGTCGCGCGTGAGTTGTTTGAGAGTAGTTTACCCGAGACTCGAAAGTTGAATTTGCGTCTGATTGGGATGGGGGTTTCCAATCTGCAAACCAATCGACCCGTTCAACTTGGTTTGTTCGATGACTCTGTCGAGCAACAGCGGCAGGCTGCGGCTCAATCGCGTTTGGATGCAGCCGCGGATTCGGTTCGTGAGAAGTTTGGAAAATTGGCTCTGCAGCGAGCTAGTGTTGTTGGCAAAAAGAAGAAGGGGAGTGGGTAGCTTTTGGCTATTGGCAGTTAGCAGTTGACGAGCACGAGTAGGAGTCGGAAGCGATTGGGGAGACTCGCCGATCGCAGCGTTTTTGGAATCGTCGGGTTTGTGGTGGCTGGCAAGCGTCTTGTGTCTGGTGCGCATCTGCGGCCATAATGGACCTATGCGGCCGGCAGAAGAGTTTCACGAATGGAAAGTGTATTCGCGCAACCGAATAATGCTTGAGAACGAAATGGGACTGGCATATTCTGACTCGCCGTCTGCCTTAGGGCAAAGTTGGCTACTCACCTGAACCAATTCAATCGGACTTGAATTTGGATCTCGGACCAGAGAGCAGATGGCATGGATGCGTTTCTAGAAGAGAAGAGCTTCGACGATTTCGGCGAAGATTTGCTGCTGCCATTCAGGCCAGCCGGATTGCGATCCATTGAAGCGGAGGAGACAAGCGAACTTCGCGTTCAGGTACGCAAGTACGCGCCGAAGGAGCCAGGTGTCTACGGTATGCTCAACCCGTATGGTCGCCTAGTTTATGTCGGCAAGTCAAAGTGCTTACGGAATCGCTTGCTGAGTTACTTCCTGCCGAACAACGAAGAAGACAAGTCGGGGCGCATTGTTCAATCCACCCAGACGATCGTGTGGGAGCCGCAGCCGAGTGACTTTGCGGCCTTGGTGCGCGAGCAGTTTTTGATTCGCCACTTCCAACCTCGCTTCAATGTGCAAGGAATTCCGCGTCGCCAACAGTCAATTCATGTTTGCCTCGGTCATCAACCGGCTGAGCAGTTCTATACGGCTAAGAAACGAGATCCGAAAGCCGACTTTGTCTTGGGGCCGCTACAAGGCGCTGGTCGCGCGAATCGTGCTGTCGAGGTTTTGAATCGTTTGTATCGATTGCGCGATTGCAATAGCAGCCAGCCTTGCAGTTTTACCGATCAAATGCAACTGTTTGATATAGAACTGCGGCCTGGCTGTATTCGCTTGGAGATCGACTCTTGTCTTGGACCGTGCATTTCGGCATGTTCGCGTCGCGACTATGATCAACAAGTGGCTCTTGCTCGTGAGTTTCTTTCTGGCCAAAACGATTGGCCCGTGCAAGAGTTAGAGTCGCAAATGGATTCTGCATCGCGCGAACTCCACTTTGAGCAAGCTGCCGTGATTCGCGAAGACTTGAAGTGCGTTCGTTGGCTCTATCATCGAACTCAAGATATTGCCCGGGCACGCGAGAATTACAACTTCGTGTATCCAGTTTGTTCTTATCCTGAAACTGGACGTAATCAGACCGTCTGGTACCTGATTCGTAACGGGATGATCGAAGGTGCGATGGCAAGCCCTCGGACTGATTCGGAGCTTGAGGCGACAACGCGCCTATTGCAGAAGTGGTTGAAGGCTGAAAATCAAATTGGTTCAGGTTTTGTTGCTCGACCTGGGACCTTGGCTTTAGTGACGAGCTGGTTTAAGAAAAATGGCAAGGAGTTGAGAAATACGTTTCGTCCTACGCCTGCACGCATTGCGCGAGCGGCAAAGGAGGGGCAAAAGGTTAGGTCGAGTACTTCGGCGAGCCGCCCAAAGCGGCGGAAATCACCCACCAAAAAGTCTGCTCGCGCCACATGTTCTAGTAAAGCAAAGGCCGTCAAAGTCTAGCTATCTTGCCCGTCCCTACCGCAGTAATTGACGCTCAGGATTCCGTGAGAGAGCGGTTACGGTTCCGATCCTCCGACGACCGATCAACCCATTTGGTGGGCGTTGCAGTCATTGGAGCATCCTGAATTCGATCCTGCGGTATCAACTAGAGCTGCAGTTTCGGCTTGAAGCTTCCCCCGCTTCAGCATCAACTTCGTTCGCTAGGTTATTTTCCTGAGTGTTGATGCAGCTGCGTTCCCTACTCTATTCGTGGTTGTCGTCATCGAAACGACATTTTTCAAGCACTCACAATTTCACTAGGGATAAGCTGAATGCGCCGTCGGGGTTATCGAGGATGGGTGGCATCAACTTCCGCAGCTGTCATCCTTTCACTTACCTTTTTGGTTGTGGATAAACATTTGGAGGAGCCTACTGCCCCTACGGCCCTTCATCTCGAAGAAGAAACAAAGGAAAAGGAAGCTTTGGATAGCCTTGCCCAGCTGTCTAACGCGACCGCAGAAGAGAAGGTGGTAGACTCTGAGAAGGGAATCCTGCTCGCCGTGAACCCGTCTCTTACTGAGACCACCGAGAGCTTTCCTGCAGTGGATCAAGCCTCGATTCAACGGGTTGAGAATAAGGCTTCGGAGGAGAGGCTTCTTGTTCAACAACCACCAGAACCTGTCGCCAATGTCTCGCTGGGGGCACCCATTGCAGATTCGCAGCTTGCCGAATTGCCGCTTCATTCGAATAGTCACGACTTGAACTACTTGATGGAGTCCATGGACAAGGCGTTCGAGAGGCGGAACGCTGTGGTGAGCTCACAACGGACGATCATCGATGATTCCGAGACTGCGAAAACAGACGAGCCAGAGTCAGCCGTTCTTGCGCTTCCGTTTAACGGTGCGGAAGTATCGCCTGCAGAAGCAGCGAAACAAGAGATAGGTCTTTCTGAAGACGTTACTGAGCGTGAAGTTTCGGAGCCGAACAATCCGGAGCCTAAAACTCTCATGGTTGCCAAACCAGCGACGGCTGCTCCACCAGCGCCAGTTGTGTTGAAGGCCAAGATGCCGCAACCAGATTCGTTGATGCTCAGTTTTGATCGCCTCGAGCAGCGTATCGCAGTTCGCGATAGTGCGAGCAATCGCTATGTAGCTGAACCAAGTATTGCAACGAGCTCCAGCTTGGACGCAACATCGCGCCGCAAGCTGACCAGCTGGATTGCAGAGAGTCGCGGGGCGCTGAAGAGAATCGTATTTGAATTCGGGCTTGAAAACCCGCAAAGCCAGATTGAGATCGAAGGGTTGGCTAACTCTGCCATCCAAATTGCGAGGCAGGTTGAGTCCTTGGCAGACTATGAACTTGCCGCCGATGTGATTCGCATTAGCTACAGTGTTCAGCGCCGAGCAGATGTCTGGCTTGCGGTTCGTAACTGTTTGGATTCGACGTCGATTGCTTTGTCATCGTCGGCCCGCAGTCCTGAACGCACCAACGAAAGTTTGCTTCAGGTAGTAGGAAACGTTCAGCAGAAGCTAGGCGATACGGCTGAAGGCGTGGCCTGGCGTCAGTTCCTGATGGTCGACGAGCTGTCGCAATGGCTCCAACTACCTCAATCGAACTTAGTCGAGAATCCAGAGTTGATCTCCAAGGTTCGTGAGCGCTTGCAATGGCGTGACTTAGAACCAGCTCAGCAAGCCATGCTGAGCGGAAGAGAATTCCAGGACTTGGCGGCAACACTCTCGTTGGCGGACCGTCAGAACGTCGATTATCGAGAATTGCTTGCGAACATCGAGGAGATGGAAGCCAATCCAATCAACCGCAACATGACTGACATAGCAGAAGCGGCATACTGGTTGACCGTTTCAAGTAGTGATGAGCACCGCTTCTTAGCGCAGATGGTCAGTCGTCACTACCGTAACGCAAATATGCGTCTGAGTGTAACTGCTGAACTGCTTGAACGATTCCTGCCGAGTGGTCATCATGAAATTCGCCCAATTCGGAAACGTATTTTGGGTGCTGACACGCGTGGAAACAGCGCAGTCGAAACCGAAATGCACTTGCAACTGATTCCAGATTCGGCCGGTTGGCACTTTGGGCTAACTGTTGAAGGTGACATGCTCAGCAACACTCAAGCCAGTCACGGGCCGGCAGTATTCCACAGTACGTCAACGGCGAAAATCAATAGCAGTCGTCATATTCGTGTGGCCCGAGATGGTTATTCGGTGTCCCGCGAGCCAACGGATGTTTCGTCGCGCGACTACTTGCGAAAGATGAGCACCGACTACGACAGCCTGCCTGTGATTGGTGATCTGATACGAGCCGTTATTCGTGAGCAGTTTGACCAGAAGCGTGGAGTAGCCCGTCGCATTTCACAGCGAATGATCGCACAGGAAACAGATGAAGAGCTTGATCGGCAGTTGAACTCTAATCTGCAAAAGGCAGAGCAGCTGTTTGAGCAACGCTTGCTCGGACCACTTCAACGTCTCAAGCTCAATCCGACAGTCGCTTCGATGCACACGACCGATGAGAGATTGACCGTTCGTTACCGAGTGGCCAGCAATCTGCAAATGGCATCGCATACTCCACGGCCAAGGGCTCCCACGGGTTCGCTGATGAGTTTGCAGTTCCATCAGAGCGCTTTGAATAATGCTATTGCTCAACTTGGTCTAAGCGGTCGTACTTGGAACATCGCGGAGCTCTATGCTCACATTGGCGGTTTCTTTGATGAGGAAACTTGGACGCTGCCCGAGGATGTACCTGAGGATGTTAGTATTCGATTCGCGGACACTCGTCCCGCGACTGTCGAGATGATCGAGGGCAAAATGCAATTGGTTCTGCGAATAGCTGAGCTCAAGCAGCCGAGTCGCAAGTTGCACATCCAACGCTGCTTGGTGAAGACCAACTACATGACAATTGCAGCTGGTCTTGAAGCCGAGTTGGTGAAGGATGGAGTGGTTGAAATCTTGAGTCAGCGGAGATCTGATCGCTTGCCACTACGCTTAATCTTCTCCAAGATCTTCGTTTCCAACCCACAGATTCCATTGATCAGCCGACAATGGAGTGAAGACGAGCGGGCACAAGGCCTCGCGGTTTCTCAGCTGGATATTCGGGATGGATGGCTCGCTCTCGCAATTGGGCCAGCAGATTCACCTCAAGCAGCAGCTGTTGCTCTGCGAGCCGAATCCATTCGCAATCGCTAGTTGCTCGGTTCGGCTGCATCAATTCAAACTTAAGTGGAGGTAAGTTTTCGGGCTTACTTCCACTTTATTGAATAGGTCTCGCTGCGATTCGGGAAGACGATGTTCAACAACAGGTCGCTTCCAGAGCGATGCATCCCAAGTCCCACAAAATCATCTCTCACGCGGAAGTGGTCGACCACAGCATCTTCTCGCAAAATGTAGATTGTCTGCTCCGCGTCACAGAAAGCCCAGATTGCCAGCCCTGTTGCAGGATCTTGTGTCACGGAGGCTCTGATTGGTGCTCCCGCACCGTGTGACAGTGGCGTTCGGAAGTGCCACATCGGCCGCAAGTCGTCGCCTAGCATGAAGACCGCCGGCTCGTCTTTAGCCAACCAGCCTCGGGCTAGGGTTCTAGCCTTCTCGTCGTTGCGCCATGTTACCCAGGGTCCGAAGTCTGGTTCGAAGGCGAGCTTCTTTTCCTCAGAAGATGGCCCGCTGCTAAAGGCGGCTTTCCGTCCGAGAAGCGGTAGGGCTTGATGTGTCGATTGCGGGTCGAGCCGCAAGGACTCTATTCTTCCATCGGCCAACACGATTTGACCTTGCACCGTGCCCGATTGGTCAGGCTTCGTCAAGAAAGCAACAGGCGCTGTCGGGCAGCGTCCGCTGAGTTGCTCGTGGTTGGCTGGATCTAAGAGAAGCAACTCGTTGTTTGCAGTGATCGCAGCCAATCGAGGAACATCGCTACCATGCAAGGCGAGCCAAGTGAATTGGTTTGGTGGGGCTTCGATTCGCAATGACACCGTTTGATTTCGCTGCGTCTCTAGGTCAAATATCTGCACTGTCTTTTTTGCGCTCGATGCATAGGCGATGAATCTCGCTCCAGGGGCGACGAGCATCTCTGCGTCATCCGTCAACGTCCACTCTGGGTGAAACTCTAGTTCGACTTTTGGCGAACGAGGTTCACGCACGGTGAGGCGTCCATCGCGGTTCAATTCCCACAACCTCTGATTCGGTCCGTTCACAGCCAATACAACTTCGCCGCCAGTCTCAACTGTTTCAAGTGCGTTCAAATCAAAGAACTGGGGGGAGTATCGAGAGAGCGCAATCGTTCGACGATCTAGTTTCCGGTCTAGCGTAAGAGCCCGTCTGAGTTCCGCTTCATAGCGCCGGTTTAAATCTCGAGCCTGCGCTATCTGTTGAATCGCCAAATCTTCACCGTCCAAAAGCCTTTGCAAGGAATCGGTTAGAAGTTGGCCGAGCACGGGGTTGACACCAGACTCGACACGCTGGACTCGATTCTGGCCGTCCAGAATGACAACGCTTGGTGCCTCTTCAATACTAAACAAATCGCGGCCCAAGGCTCGATTGTCCAAAGCCAAGACACTGGCAAACTCCTGACGCTGTTTGAGCGTGGCAAACGTTTCACCCTTCGGTGGCTTCGGTTCGGCCCAAATCGGAATCAGCTCAACGCGGCCTTTGAATTCAGGAATCGTCTGCCAATTCTCCCATGCTTGTCGAAGCTGTTCGCTTGCAACTTCCGAAGTCGGATGATCTGCCAGCCAAACTAGGACACGGATCTTCTGATCTGAGCTGTTTTGACTCAGAGCTCTAAAAGCTATTGCGCCCGAAGCATCGCGTAGTTCGAACGCCGGTACTTTAATGCCAAGTACATCGACATTAGTTGTAGGCGGAACTGCCACAAAGTGGTTTATCATCAGGTCGCTTGCCTTGGTATCAACTTCGAATTCCGCCCAGTCCACGGCTTGGTTGGTCTGAATGCCTTCGAACTCGATGCACAAGCTCAACTTGGTGACATTAATGTTGTCCCGTATCTCAGCCGGCAGGTTTTCAGCCGGCAGTTTCATACGTCGCAACATCATGGATGCTTTGTCGATAAAGAGTCGATACGTCAGTCGCTGACGAGTTACATCGATGACATGGCAGGCACGTCCGTCGATTTGCTCAGAACTGCGAAAGGCGAGCTGCGCGGACGCGTTGATTAAGCCAGAAAGTGGTTTTTCGCTAAGCAGCAAGTCAAACTGAGGCGGAAATCCAGCCAATCCTGCGGAGAGACTCTGGCTGACCACAGAGTCTGCCAGCAGCCAGCTAAAGTCGACTTGTTTCGGCTTCGCTCGACTGAGTACTTGATTGGGATCTGCCAGGTCTTCGCGGTCAATCCGCAAACGCCAACGGTTTTCTCCTGGGCCAGCCCGAACCGAGTAGACTTGAAATCCGATCTGTCCGTCACGTTCCCAGGCGATTCTAACGGGTGCACGGTCGCGATACGTCTGGCCGTTGGAGTCATAACGCAGAGCGACGTAGGCGTTGTCTTGGTAGCTGCGTAGTCTACCGTAGGCCGACAAGCACTCTTGAATAGTAGACTTTGGTGACAGAGCCTGACTGACGAGCACGTCATTGTTGCTAGCTTTGGCAGGCTCCGTGGCTTTCACCATCTCTTTGCTTGGAGCAGGCTTGCTACGATCGCATGCGGCAAGCATTCCCAGGCCCAATACAACTGCGATCAGTCTATGCATCTTTTTTTCCCAGGCCGCCAAAAGGTGCGAGAAAGTGAAGGCACCAACTCGCGCAGTGGTAAATCTGTCGCCGCAGCTTGCGGCGCGGTTAAGAAGCCTCTTCAAACGCCGAGCCTTGGCATAGAATGAGAGGCTCCCGAGTTTTAGGTAACAAATCCGGCAGGCGCCGGCAACGTGAACCAATGCTGGCAATCTAGAATCCATCCCACGAAAATGAAAACTAGCGACAAACTCAAGCTTCCATTCGGGTTCGATCAGTGTTGGGAATTAGAGGCCAAGGACTCAGTGACGAGCCTCTTACAGCCCAACGCGGAACCGCTCGACGATGTTGCGTCGGCAGTTTCTAAAGCCCTCGAGGAGCCTATCGAGTTTCCTTCTTTGGACCAGTCTTTGGTTTCCGGAGATTCGGTTGTCTTTGCGATAGACCCATTGTTGCCCGCGATGGGTGAGCTGCTCCCAGCCATTTTGGGCTGGTTCGTCGAACGCGGGTGTTCGGCCGAGAATATGCAACTTGTCTTCGCTGGTGAGCAAAGACAGCTTCCGCCAGATCTGGAGAACCAGGTCTGTTCTACTGTAGGCGGTGAAATCTCGATCGAAGTGCATGATCCAGACAACGAAGAAAAGATTGCTTACGTCGCCGCAAATAGTGATTCCGATCCGATCTACATGAATCGCACTTTGGTCGACGCGGATGTGGTCATTCCGGTTACCTGCGCTCGACCAACTTCAGCTCTCGACTTTCTCGGTGCTTATAGCCTCTATCCTTTACTTTCCGATCGAGCGACTCGTGGTGCATTCTACAGCCTAGGTGGGCTTGGTAATCCCAAGGCTCACGAAAACCTGACGGACCTTGCAAATCAAGCTGCAATGTGGGCCGGATTCCTAGTTTCCATCCAGGTGATTCCAGCCGGCAACGACCGGATCGCAGAAATTCATGCGGGCTTGCTGGAGCCTCTCGAAAAGTACTGCGAACAGCGGATGGACGAACTCTGGAAGACGAGCGTCAGGGAAAGCAACCTCACCGTCGCTTTGGTCGACGGTGGACCCGCTCATCAAAACTGGCTAGGTATCAGCCGAGCACTTCACGTGGCAAATCGCTGTACAGCCGACGGCGGTGCCATCGTACTGTGCACGCAAGCCAACGAAACAATGGGCAAGAGCATGAGTCGCTTGCGGCGAGATCAAGCCGCCGATGACGTGGCTCTTGCCAAGAAGCTCAACAAAGACGACGCAGATGATTCGCTCGCTGCCGCCTTGGTTCACCAAGCCACTCGTGACAAGCACCTCTATTTGGTTTCCGGAATGCACTCGTCGTCACTCGAGAACATCGGAGTCGGCGCTTTGCAGGAGAACCGAGAGCTTCAGCATCTCGTCGACCAGTTCGACCACACCAACCTCTTCAGCTCCGCCCAGCATCGTCACATAATTATGGTGTAGTGGGATTCGCCAGAAATCCCAAACTTTACCGTCGCAATTCTATTGGAAAAGGCTTTCTAACTAACATCCGCTAGCGAATGCCTTCCCAAAGGCTGGAGCCGATGCGGACAAGTGTGGCTCCTTCTAAGATGGCTTCGCGGAAATCCCCGCTCATGCCCATAGAGAGTTCGCGAAGTTCGAACTTGGGGAATGCAGCCTGAAGTCGATCGCGTAATTCGCGGACTTGTGCGAACTCAGCGCGGGCTTGGCCGCCGCCGGCAAAATGCGTCGACATCGCCATGAGTCCTCGAAGCTCCAAGTGTGGCATGTCAGCGATCTGCTCAAGAAAGGGAGGCAACTCGCTTTCGGGCATTCCAGTCTTTGAATCGTCTTGTGTGACGTTGACTTCCGCAAGAATGGCAATCCTTCGTTCGATTTTCGCGGCCTCATCCTCCAGCGTTTTCGCCAACCGAAGGCTGTCGACTGAGTGAATCATCTTGAGCATTGGTAAAGTGCGGCGCACTTTATTGCGTTGCAAATGTCCGATCATGTGCCACTGCGGCTGAGTCGAGTGCTCCTGTGCAAACCAGTCAAACTTTTCCCATAAGACCTGGGGGCGGTTCTCTCCCAGCTCCTGGCAGCCAGCTTGGACTAACAGGTTTGTTTGCGGTGCATCGACGTACTTGCTGACTCCGATGACTTGAACCTCTTGCTCCCACTGCGACTCGTCGGCAGCAGCCTGGACTGCCTCTTGAACGCAGTTCCAATTGTTCTGAACGAGTATGGCTGAATCGGTCATGGTTCGTAAATCCTTCAATCAAGCCTGCTTAAGTCAAGATGCAGTTGCTTCCACCTGAACAATAGTGTCCATTTCTCCATCTTCCGAGTCGAATCGTCCAATGAAGAAGTCATCAAAAGTATGGAACCCGAGTGCTGTCCGTCGAACGGCTCTGTCTAGATTTCGGTACACGAAGAACTGGTCGGTTCCAAACTGAACTCGGAAGGCTTGGGCTTCCTCGGGACGCACAATGCGAAGTTCGTCTGCCACGGTCAAATGCCGCCAGGTGAAAGCTTGCTTGGCGTGCGAACTGCAGAGGCTGATCAATACGGGATTGTAAACACGCTTGGAAGTCTGATGCACTTTAGTGAGCAAGCTACTACCGACTGAGGTGAAGCTATCGCGACTGCTACTGATAGATACTTGTCGCCGCCATTCTGGTAAGAAAAGCGGTAGCAATAGACTTCTTCCTGCATCCGATTCGATAAAGCCTTCTGTTGTCTTTTCGGCTGGCGAAAACTCAGAAGCAGAGCCCATCGGAATGCGGCTCTGCAGGCTCAAGCCGCATTCCTTCTCTGCCAGCACTGAATCGGATAAGTACAGCAGACGCTCGGCACGCAGCAACGCAAACTGTCGCTGAACGCGGATCCCGTCTCCGAATTGAGTTTCCAACTCAAGGTAATCCACGTCTTCGTCGCTGAACCAACAAACTTCCTGCCAGTCTCCCGTTTGTGATTGTTGCTTTCCTTCAATCAGGACGTCCAAGGTCCACTCGCCAGCGAGAACCGTTTTCCCTTTGGGTCCTAAGGCTTCGATGCACATGTTGGCTTTAGAGTATTCGGCGGCTATTCGACATCCTTTGTTTCGCCAGTCACTCTGGGCAACAGCGCAAGCAGCACTTTCGCTGTATTGCGTCAATGCTGGAAGTTTTGTCACCGGGACGCTTTCTTTGGCATCCGAGCGTTTTCCCTTCGCCAAGCCAGACAAAATCATGACTGCCGAGAGCTTCTTGGGATTGCGAGTCTGTAAGGCGAGCGCATCCCATACGGCTTGAGCTTTGGGCGCCACTGAATCCGCGGCAAGCAACTGTGTGCCATCCGGACGCGCCCAGCGTGATGCATGAATCAAGAGTTCGGCGATCGCTTTTTGTTGAGGTGCATACCATTCACGAAAGCCAATCGCGTCAGCTAGAACGCGGCATCGCAGAACACTCGCCAGATTAGCTCGAAGACAAGTTGCTCCGTAACGGATCCAAAAGCTCGAATCCTCGGATGCGCACTCTAGGTACTCCGCCAGATTGTCCATCGCTTGACTGGCTTCGGTCAAAGATGTCCGATCCAAGTTTGAAGTCGCAACTGTCATCAGTAGCGGGAGTTCGCAATCAATTGCGAGTCGCGTCAATATACAGGCTTCTTCATCCAGCTTAGTAGACTGAGTTGTCTCCAGGGCCGACAGAATCCACTTGGATCGCCACTCGCCACCTGATTCCCCGGCATGTCTAGCAATCTGCCAAGCCAAAGCAATGGTGGCCAAGGCTGCCGAAGGGGACTCATTGATTCGCTCAAGCCAGTGAAATGCTTGCTGCTCTAGCTGACCTCCCTGCTCTTCGGCGGAACCGTCCTGAATCGCAGGGAAGATTGTGGCAAGTTTGCTCGAAGAAATCCCGGTTAGAGCTAGAACGTCTGCTTGCTCCTGAATCAAAGCCGAAAATAAGAAACTGCTCTCGGCTGTGACGCCCTTGGGCCAAGCCAACTTTTCCAAAGTCCCTTCAAAAGGAGTACTCCAAACATCTGTGGGTTCCGTCAAAGCAGACTGAATCTTCTCAGTCAAAGTTTTGTTCATACCCGCAGCTTTCTGAGTGCCCGGCAGTCGACGGTTCTTTGCTTTCACAATCTTGCCGGTCTTCTTCGACGTTTTTTTCTTGGGTGCGTAGCTCGGACTAATCCAATCCATGCGAGTTCTTCTCCGTGCCGCGATCCTGTTCTCTGGGACGTAGTCAGTACCGTTTGCGAGCCGACGGCGCTAGTGCGGGTCAGCGCTTTATTGGTTCAGCCAGACGCTATCGCGTTCGGCTCACTTTATCGATGCTAAAGTATGACTAGCCCAGTGCTGTTCCCTGGATCAGGCGAATTTTTACGAATAGTGGTATACTGTCGCTACCAGTCGGGGGAGCCCGTTACTTCGGTCACGTGAACCCCAAGGAGCCACTATTGTGGTTCCTATAAGTAATGCATCAACGCCGCAGTCGAAACTTTTTGCGAGTCCGATTATGTCGCTTTACCGCCCACTGCCACTACGTTGTCTTGTTGTGGCTTGCTTGTTTTCATCTTTCCTATGCGCCACCCTGCCGGTTGCGCACGGGCAGTACAACGAAGAGTTGTTGAAGAAGATCAATGCTACTTTTGGTGATCCTCCAGGGATGAAGAAGCTGGACGAAAACAGTCGAGTTTGGGTCGACAAGAAAAACAAACGCGTGGTGGTCGATGGCTATATCGCACTTCAGGCCGGACAGCTCGAGATGTTCGCTTGCTTGGCAGGCACAAAGGAACATGAGTCCGTGGTCGCCGTGTTTAGCAAGGCTTTCGTTGTTCATGCAGGGCTTTTGGCAGTAGGTGCGAAGACGGGAACTCCTGTTCAATGGGATCCAGAGTACAAAGCTCCCACGGGTAGCGAGATCCAAATTCACGCGCTTTGGAAGAACGAAAAGGGCGAGAAGAAGACGATTGACGCCAAGAAATGGGTTCGCAAAGTCGGTACGAAAGGCACGCTTGAAGAGAACTTTGTGTTTGCCGGCAGCAAGATGTGGAAGGACCCTGACACTGGTAAAGAGCACTATCAAGCCGAAAGTGGCGATTTTATCTGTGTTTCAAACTTCTCGACCGCCACGTTGGATGTCCCGTTAAAGAGCTCCGATGTTAACAGCGGCTTGATGTTTGCCGCTTACGAAGAGCGTATTCCAGAACGTGGCACTCCAGTTCGACTTGTTTTGCAAGTCGTCGATCCGAAGAAGAGAAAGGAAGGCGAAAAGGAGCAGGCTGAAGAGAAGCCTTCTGAATTCAAGCTCCCAGACCTTCCTGGGCTCGAGGAAGAAAAGCCCTAGACGGTCTTTTCAAGGGCGATTCATCGTAGTGTAATTCGTCATGAACTTCTTTCCGCGTGGCACTAGCTCTGTCAGTGAAATCTTTAGTTGATAGCTTGAGCTGAGATCGACGCTGTATCTTGCTGACGCTAAAGTTCGGTGGCAAGGCCGACTCGAGTTGCTGATTTGCCGAGGGACCTGCGGACCCAATGGAGACAACTGGCCTACTTTGAAGGACTTGCGAAGTCCACTAAGACTTTTGTAGCCGGGTGACTATGGCTTGCTTCAAGTCGATGGTGAGCACGAATACAGCCGGAACCAAGAAGAGCGTGAAGGCGGTGGAGAGCACCAGACCGCCGAGTACGACGACGCCAAGACCTCGATAAAGCTCGCTGCCTGCTCCGGGAAACAGGACCAACGGCAAAAGACCTAGCACGGTAGTTGTGGTGGTAATAAAGATGGGCCGAATTCTTGTCTTCACGCTCTTTGTAATGGCTTCGCGAGGCACATCCCCCTCGCGCATGAAATTCAAGGACTGATGCACGATTAGGATCGGGTTGTTCACTACTGTTCCGATCAAAATGATGAACCCGAGCATGGTGATGACATCGAGAGCTTGGAACACGAACAGATTGAGGAGCGAAAGTCCTAGGACTCCGCCGACGGCTCCGAGCGGTACGGTGAAAATAATCACGAACGGGTAGAGCCAAGATTCGAACAGTGCGGCCATCAGCAAGTACGTAATGGCGAGAGCAAGGATCAAATTCCATCGCAATGCATTCCAGGCCTGCCGAAGTTTGTCAGCAGTTCCCGAAAGCCGAATAATTGTCTCGCTGTCGATCACGCCTTCCGCCTGCAGATTAGCGACAATGTCCTGATCGATTCGCTGCATCGCCTCTTCAAGGGCCATGGTGATCGGCGGTGTTACGGAAATATTGATCGCTCGCATGCGTTCACGACGCAGAATCGACTCAGGCCCACTCGCGTAGTCGACGTCGGCTAACGTATTGAGTGGCACAATCTGACCGTTTGGAGTCGTAACTGGCAGGTATTCGATGTCTTGAGTACGTGTGGCAAAAGAATCCTGCCCTTTGATCGTCAAGTCAATTTTCTCTCCGTCAACGAAGTAGTCACCTGCATAAGCTCCGTCCACATAGGCGTCGACCATGTAACCCAAGTCCGCAGCGCTAAAACCAATTTCGGAGGATTCAATTAGCTTTGGTCGAATATGTATTTCAGGACTTGCCAGGTCGAGACTCGGCTGCGGCGAAGCTTGGGCATCTGGCAGTGCCTTCGCCACTTCTCCCATCACACGACGTCCCACTTCAATCAGCTTCACCAGATCGCCACCTTGGATCTCGATATCAATCGTCCGCCCCGAAGTTAGACCACGTTCGAATAAACTTGACTGCTTGGCAAGTGCTCGAGTACCCGGAAATTGACCAGAGACTTTGCGCATCAGAGGGACGAGTTCTCGCACCCGTGATTCGTCCATCGCGCTCATGCCCATGAACACACTCGTGCCCCGGACAGCGTAGAAATAATATCGAATCGCTGGATATTCAAGATCAAGTTGATCTACGGTGTCAGCATCGACATCCCAGTAGGGCTTGGTCTCCTCCTCGAGCGTACGTCCCATGTCAATCAAGTGCTCGATGTTATGCCCAGGTGGCGGCGAGAGACTACAGAAGACAAAATTCCGATTCCCTGTCGGTAAATATTCGACCTTCGGCCACAAGGCGTAACTGACACCAATTGAGAACAGAATCATACAAGCGACTAATGCGGCAGATCGAGTCCGAGTACATAGAATCCAACTCGTCGCGCGGCTCAACCAGTCCGAGAAACCTGAGCCAATGGCGTTGACGATTCGAATCGCCAGCGGATCCACTCCTTGCTCAGAAGTCTTTCTGGAATCCTTTGTTTTGAAGCTTGCCTGAGCAAACAATCGGGCGGCCGCGGTAGGAATCAGTGTGAAGGAAACAATCAGTGATAGTCCTACGGCGGCAGCGATAGCCAGCGCGATATCTTTGAATAGCTGCCCGGATGTCTCCTGCACAAACATGACTGGAATGAACACCGCAATTGTGGTCAGAGTGGAAGCTACGACAGCACCTGCAACACTAGCGCTTCCTTTCGTCGCTGCCTCACTCGCCGGCATCCCGGATTCACGCAGACGGAAAATATTCTCAAGCACGACTACGGCATTGTCGACGAGCATCCCTACGGCAAAGGCGAGCCCTGCGAGGCTGATCACATTCAATGATCGACCGAGCAGTCCAAGCACCAGAAATGTTCCGATCACGCTAACTGGGATCGCCAAGCCGACGACCAGTGCTCCTCGCCCAAACCATAGTCCAGCAGCGAGCATCAGTACGACAGTGACCAGAAAAAACCAGGGTGAGACGAAGACAGAGGCTAAGGAACAGCCCACGATCAACGGAACTGCGAGCAGTGTGGCTCGGCCCAGATGCAAGAAAAGCATCAAGACCAGAATCGTCAGCGAAGCGCCGACAAAAATGTTCTGTTGCACTTTCGCAATCGCTGACTTGATGTATTCCGTTTCGTCATAGTACTGAAACAGCTCCAAGTCCAACCTTTTCAGTAAACCATCGTTTAGCTTGTTAACCGCCGCATAGACTCCTTCCATGACCTCCATCACATTCGTGTTGGACGCCCGGCGTACACTCAGACCGTTACTGGTCAAGCCATAGCGTCGTGACAGACTATCAACCTTCTTGTAGTCGACACGTACCTCGGCAACGTCTCCGACGTAAACTGGAGTTCCGGATTCGTTGCTGAGGACCTGTTGTCGTACGTGTTCAGGATCTCGAAACTGACCAAGCGTCCGGATGACCCACCGTCGCTTACTCTCCCATAGATCGCCCGCAGAAGTGTCTTGGTTCTGGCCAGCCAGAGCGAGCCGCACATCACCAATCGTCAGTCCTCTGGCGGCGAGCCGCTCGGGATCAACGATGACTTGCAGCTCTTCATCTTGTCCGCCGTAGGTGTCGGCCTCCGCGACTCCGTTGACGCGTTCCAATTCAGGCTCAATCAAATTCTCCGAAAGCTTGCGAACTTCCTGTAGGTCGACCTCTGGCGGCAGCAACTCAACCAGATCTGGGTGCTTCTGGCCGAGTTCCTTGAAGAGCGTTTGCAGCCGGTAGACACGTAAGGCGCTGTTGTCGCTTGCCTTTCGAGCAGGTTCGAGCGCAGAGGCAAGTTCCGGATGCAATTCCTGAAAGGCCTGAATCTCTTTGACACTTGGCGGTCGCGCCGTCAGCGCAAAACGAGCGATGGGGCTGTCCGTAGAGCTCGAGGCTTCGATGACTGGCTCTCGCGCGCTGATTGGATACTCACGAACTTGTTGCAAACGCGTATTCACTCGAGTCATCGCATCATTGATATTTGTTCCGACTGCAAACTCCAATGTGATATCGCCTTCGCCATTGCGACACGTCGAACTCATCTTGATCAGGCCTTCGATGGCGGCGAGTTGCTCCTCTTGCTCCTGAACTATTTCGCGTTCAATTTCTTGTGGGCTTGCTCCAGGCCAGCGCGTTTCGACGGAAAGGATAGGGTTTTGCACCGCAGGTATGAGCTGCTTAGGCATCGACACCAAGGAGATTGAACCGAACAGCACTACAATCAGGACTCCCACGGAGACCTTCACAGGATTGCGGACAAACGATTCAAACAGGTTCATTCAGAAACTCAGCGCTTGTGAGAGAGTGTGCCGGGCTATTCTTTCGCGCGGTGCTCAATTCGCACTCGGTCGCCTTCGCTTAGTCGTTCATTGCCAACGACCACGACGGTTTGGCCCGGTTTCAGCGCACCGTTGACTTGAATCAGATTGCGCCAGGCGACACCAAGCTCCACAGTGACTTCTCGAGCGATGCCGACATTGGAATCCTCGCCCTCTTCCGCGATCACAAACACGCGGCGCTTCCCATTTGCCAAGACGAGAGCATCTTTGGGAACAAGCGGTAGCGTTCGAGCAGATCCGGCAGGCAAATCGATACGTGCGAGCATTCCGTCAAGCAGCAGCGGCATGTTGCCTTGGCGTAGTTCGTTCTTTAGACGCACGTAGATAGGGTAGGTTCTCGCTCTTGGATCTGCCTGCGGAACGATGCGATCTACTGTTCCGGTAAACAGCCGGTCAGGCAGTTGCGAGAACTCCACTCGGACAGTTTCACCCGGGTTCAGTTTTACCGCGTAATCTGCGGTAACCGGCGCTTGTATTTCCACAGTATCCAACTGAATCACTTCGACGACAGGATCACCGCTAGTCAACCACGCACCGATTTCGGTGAATTCTTTCGAGACAAAGCCGTCGAAGGGAGCACGGACGCTGTGCAAACGAATTCGATCTTCTATCAATTTCACTCGCTGCGATTGTAAGTCAACTTGGGCTTGGCCGGCCGCGATTTTCTCAATCCGCGAGCCAGATGCGACCCGCTGGTAGGATGCTTTTGCTGCGTTGAAAATAAACCGGGTTCGGTTTGCCCGTTCCCGAGCGTCTTCAATGTCCGTTTCAGTTGCTGCCCCCGAATCTTGTAATTGTTCCAGCCTCCCAAGTTGTTTGGCCGCATTGTCTTTGGCCACTTCAGCCGCCTTAAGGTTCGCTTCCGCCTCAGCGATTTCTTCAGGGCGTGAGCCGTTTGTGATTTCTGCCAACTGCTGTTCGTATAGTACGAGTTCAGCTTTCGCGGCGGCCAGTTCTATCTCGAGCGTTCCGGTTCGAAGTTCAGCCAAGACCTGATCCCTTTTGACTGGCTGTCCGACGTCGACAAGAAAACTTGCGACCCGGCCACCGACGGCCACACCGATCGTGCTGGTGCGAAGAGGCTGAACTGTTCCGACGACGCGATAACCGGAATTCACTGACTTCTGAATCACCGTCTCGACTATGACGGGAGGGGCTTCTTCGACATTCTTGTCTTGTCCAACGGCGGCAGAGCCGTGTGCGGAAAGCATGAGTAAGAATGCGAGTATTGCCACGGCTTGCATATGTGACGGCAAAGAGGATGCAGATAGCCTGTGCATGACGCAAATGCGGGAGAGGAACGAATGGAGAGAGAGGCCGGTAGGGTGTGGGGCGGGCAGAACGGGTTACAGCCCTTTGGGACGACGTTCTACTGTCCATTATGATCAAGGCTACAACGGTGAATACGGGCTTTAGCTGCGAAAGCGAAAACTATGTTCGTTTCCGACGGGATCTTTCAGCCAAGCGACCGACGGCTATCGCATCATAAACCACAGCACCATCAGCGTTGCTGCAGCTTGGACAGAGAAAGTCGCGGCGATGGACACCAAAGCTGCTGCATTCCAGAGGATACCCCGAACCTGGAAAATACGTCGCCAGGCCCAAATTTGATAAACGCCGCTGACACAGAGATAGACGGTTGCATGATTCCATGCGCTAGCCATTCAGCCCGACGGGAATGTTGCGAGAGAAAGTAGGTTCTGAAACCCCAAAACAGATTATTACAATGTAATGCTCCTGGGATCTGAGTTGCGAATGTCTGCTGTACAGGCGTATGAGAGCATTTTTATGTCAGAGGGGGGGCATCCAGCAAGCCAAATGAGTTTCGCCATTTTTGTTTGACTTCCTCCAAGAGTTTCCCTGCAAGTGCGGCTCGAATATTCTCGTCGTCTTCTGGAGCAAACTGGGGAGGGGTACTTCCAAACGAGAACAAAAATATTGTCAAATGACCAGCGCTGTACACACGGGCAGGTAACGTAGCGGATTGGTCAGCCTACTTCGGTCCTGGTGAAAAAACTCGCGAATGGTCGCGTTTGACCGAGTGGCCATTTGGAAAGTGGTCTGGAGAGCACCCCTCCATCTGGAAGAACGCCAGGATCTCTTCGCGAAGCGATGCGAACGTAATTCGACTCGGCGCTGCATTCTTTTCCGTCACTGTGTCTGCCTTGCTTCTCGGCTGATTGGTATTTAGCTGAGTGGTATCCCACCAGCCTTGACTGTTCGCAGCGATAGAATCGACTGGATACGCGTTACACCTGGGAGGCGACTGATCGCTTTCCGGTGGATGCGCTCGTAGTCCTCCGGGTCAATCGCAACGACACGTAGTAAATAGTCGTACTGACCGCCGAGCATGTAGCACTCGAGGATCTCCGGGATCTTCTTCACTTCCTTTTCGAATTGCTCAAAGGCTCCATCGTCTTGAGTGGCCAAGGAAAGTTCGACAAAGAACTCGACGGTATAGCCGAGCTTCTTGGAAGAAAGCTTGGCGACGTAGTTCGTGATCGCTCCGGCTTCTTCTAGTGCTTTGATTCGGCGGTGGCAGGCGGAACTAGAAAGGTGGACTTTCTCCGAAAGCTGCGCCACGGTCTGTCTGCAGTCTCGCTGCAATTGTTCGAGCAATGCCAGATCAGTCTCGTCCAACAAGTTGGCAACAGGTTCGTTTTTCATCGGAGCAATGTGTTTTGAAACGAGTGGTAATGAAGGCTGGAACGGGGCATCTAGGGCCCAGGTTGCAAGGCCGCATGGGCCGGGGCCCCATGCTAAAGTGGCCCAAGTTACTTAGTTGTTGGCCACGTCTTCAAAACGGGCTTTCCATAATTCGGATTCAAACGGCTGAGCTGCCAGGAGCTTCTTTGCGTCGCGCTGGGCGCCGGGGGTATCGCCTGTTTTGATTTTGTTGCGTATCAAGAGCCAACGAGCTTGGAAATGAAGATCACTGCCTGATTTGCTTCCAAATACCAATCGTCGCGCGATTTGTGTTGACTCTTGGGTGTTGTTCGGTGCCAAAGCTTTTGCCAGCTGAAGTTGCATGGCGGCGTTTCGCGAATGATTTTTCGCAAGCTCGCGGACTGCAGCCAAGCTCTCGTTATCACCAAGCCAGATCCGGATCCGGTGAGCAAGTATCTGAGTGCGAGGGTCTCGCTGCTTGAGAAGACGAGCCGGAGTGCTGGAATTCCATCCAAGTGCGTCGCACCAGCTCGATGGTTTTGCACCTTCGGTCTCGTCTACAGCCTCGGCCATCGCTAGGTAGAGCTGAGCCACCAATTCTTCTGAAATCGAACTCGCATCGAAGTCCGAAGTCTTGCGGCGGGCGGCGCTGAGCGAATTGGTCTGAACGAGCCTGAGCAACTCGCAAGCGGCAATCAGATTCATATCATGCTTATCGAGCGTGGAGCCTCGAAGTGATCGGAGTTGCCTATCAAGCTCATTGGCACGGTCTGGTTGGGGCCAATGTGAGAGTAACTCGGCAGCCAGTAAATAAATGCCAGCGGTAATCGAGTGAGCAGGTCTACCCTCTTGCAGTCGTTTGGAAAGTCTGTCTAGTTGTTTCTGCCTTGCGATCCGATCAGACATCTGCAGGACAACGGCCAACCAGCTCTGCAGTGTGTTCTGTGCATTGCTGATTTTTTGGCTGGCGAACACTTGGTCCAGCAGAACCTTTGCGAGCTCTTCAAACTTCTTCTGTCCTCGCAACCACTGAACAAGCCACTGACGCGGAGCTTCGCTCTCCTCTGCTTCGGGCCAGTGTGTTAGTTGTTGGATGAGCGAGGTCTCATAGAGTTGGCGAAGGTCAGTGTTCCCAAAATCTGCTTTCAAGCCTTCTAGCAAGCACTGAATAGACTGCATATGGATTTCCGGCGCAAGTTTCTCAGACTTAAACCGGATAGCGGTTTTACAGCTGGCCTCCGCCGCCGCCGCCCAGTCTTTTTTTCCCTGCAACGAAGCGCTAGCGATCTGAGCGAGCTTCAGGGCATTCGACGCATTTCCCAGAGCAGTCTCGTTATCGCGGAATTCAAGCAGTTTTTTTATCGCTTTGCCTTGTTGCTCTGCATTGATAAGCTGGCGGACTTGTGCGAGCATCAGTTCCAAGCTCGCATTCGAATTCGAGCTGCTGGCAGGCTGTGCTCGGGCGCTGAGAAGTAGGGATTCCGCACGGTTTCTCCAGTACGCACCATACTGCTCGCCGACGCCCTTTGCATCAGCCAAGAGCCTCTCAAGCTTCTGCGCTCGCTGTTGGTCGCTTGTTCCCTCCAACTCGGCGATTCCAATTCGGATCTTTGCCAAGCTTAGGTCAGGACCACTTAGAACTGCGAGAAGGCCACGCGCTCGACTGGCGCCCGAGTTTTCCGCTAAGTACTCGATGGCCACCGATGCAGCGCGTGGCTGCATTCGATTGCCTGAATCCGTGGCAATTTTGGTGAGTATCTTCAGAGCCTCTTGGCTGCGTCCAAGTTCTAGATTTGCGATGGCTTGGGCCACCTCGAGCGCCGAACGCGAGGACCAATCTCGACCGGTAATGCCAAGAATATCAGCGGCTTGTGACTCTGCATCGGTTGCAGCCGCGCGACGGTCTCGCGAGTCGCGTGGATACAAACTTGCTCGAATCAGCAGTGCCTCGCAACGCAACAAGCCGGCGTCAACTCGCAACCGAGAAAGCTGATCCGCTGGTGCCTGAGTTCTGGGGCCTGATACCTCGCGAGCCGCAATCGGTTGGCGCTCTTTGATGTCATCCTCGAGTTTCTCCATCAAGCTCAGGATCTCTCGAACCAACGCCAGCGCTGAGTCGCGGGGCTGTTTGTTGGCTGGGGCTGCTAGATACTGAGCCGTGGCGGACTGCGCTTGCAATAGCCGGCAGCGGCCTTGCTGCCAGAACAACCAGGGGAGTCGGGGGTTCTCTGGTCTCGTCTGTTGAAAAGCGTGTAGCACTTGATCCGATTCTCGCCATAATCTTTGGCTGTCGGCAGAAGATGTTTTCCGTAAGGCCGCTTGACCGTAACTCTCCATCAAACGCTGCGTCCACTTTGCATGCAGATTGGGCGTGTCGTTGGTGAGAACAATCTGGCGCTGGGTGTAAGCGATGGCTGAGTCGGTCAAGCCAGAGAAATACATGGTTTGCAAAGTGCGGTCTTCTGCTGATCGCTGAGCACGAGCAGATGGGGTTGCTATGGATAGCATCGCCACCAAAAACAACAGCTGTTCACCGACGCACGTGAGATACTTTGGGAAATGCTGCAAGTTGCGGAAAGGCAGCATGTTGCTCATGAGCCCGCTCCCTGTTCCGCTATGGGAGACGAGAAAAGATTCATTTGTCGCGCTGCTTCGTACATGACGATTCCGGCCGAGGTGGCAAGGTTCAGACATCGAACTGGCCCAGGCATAGGAATCAAGAGTTGGTGATCGGCATACTGATCGTGTATCGCTTGAGGCAGACCGTTGGACTCACGGCCAAAAACCAAGGTATCGCCTTCTTCAAATGCTACGTCGAAGTAATTCTGGGTTCCAAACTTGGTCAGTAACCAAATCCGCGTTGGCGGAAGTTTTATTAGCAGGTCATCCCAATTGTCAACGCACTCCCAGTCCAAGTCATTCCAGTAATCCATGCCGGAACGTTTGATCTGAGCCGAATCTAGGCTGAAGGAATAGGGTCGGACGATCCACAGCTTGGCCCCCAAGGCAACGCAGGAGCGCCCAATATTTCCTGTGTTGGGAGGAATTTCTGGCTGGAACAGAACCACGTTTAGCGGGTGCCTTGCCTGAGAGGCTGGGGGGGCATTGGGTTGGGAATCAGCCGCAGTCATGGAATAGTTTCTCAGTTGGTTTTTGGGCAGACGCTGGTTCTAGTGGCCGAGATTCGGCAAGCTGGGTTACAATGTGAGTCTTGTTGTGAATCTGAATCAATGCCTGGCTGAGTTCTCGCCTGTTTGCTCGAGCGATTCGTGTAGAACCTCATCACCGCTGCTCATTTTATGCCAATTAATGTTACTTGTCCCAGCTGTTTGAAACGCTTTAGCGTCAGTGACAAATTTGCTGGGAAGACTGGTCCATGCCCAAACTGTCAGAAGACGATCAAGGTACCGGAGCTTTCCGAGCAGGTCGTCATCCACGCACCTGAAGCGGATTCTCCAAAGGACGCGTCGGGTAAGGCCATACTGAGTCCCATTCGGCGCGAGGAAGTCAACGTTAGCCTGCCGATCATCATTGGTAGCTGCGTGGCGGCACTTTGCATTTTCGTCTTGGCGTTAGGCTTGCGTATTACGGGTAATCCGCCTCAGGTCGCTTTGTTGACTCTGGGCGCGATCATCATCGCGCCGCCACTGGTATTTCTTGGCTATTGGTTTTTGCACGACGATGAGCTGGAGGGATTCGCTGGCCAGCAATTGCTGCTCCGAGTCGTGATATGCGGAATCAGCTTTGCCCTAATCTGGGCCTTGTATGTCTTCGTGCCAGCTTTTGTGTTCGAGTATGAATCTACGGCCGAGTACTCTGCTCTCGCGCTTGGGCTTTCGATTCCAGCGATGTTGGTGCTGGGTGCAGCAATCGCGGTAGCGGCTCTTGAGTTGGAAGCAGTGCAAGGATTGATGCACTACTCCCTGTATTTCATTGTCACCTTCGCTCTCGCCTGGCTTTCAGGAGCTCCGCTTGCAGCACCATTGGGCGGTGAAACAAAGCCGAGACCTGCGGTATCTTCTCCTGGTGGTGAGGGAACTGACCAAGCCCCGGTCAGGGACGAGACAAAGCCAGATATCTCCAAAAAGGTACTCCAGTAAACGCTCTCTTGGAGAAGAGGTTCAGCGGTGAGCTCGATGGTAGGCAAAATGCCAGAGGAGGTTCAGCAGCTCTGCATGGATCTGCATGAACACGCTGCGGAGGTCGATCTGAAACGCCAGTGGCCTTCTGAGACGATGTCTTGGTTGGCAAAGGCTGGTGTTTTTCGCTGGTTTATTCCTCCGGTGTATGGTGGAGATGGTTGGAGCGAAGACCAGATTCTGAATGGCTATTTGGCGCTGAGCCAAAGCTGTATCACCAGCACGTTTATATTGACGCAATGGAACGCCGCCTGCAAACGTATCTTGGGCAGCGTCAACGAACAGCTCAAGCAGGATCTCTTGCCAGCCATGGCTGATGGAAGTTTGTTTGCGACGGTTGGTATCAGTCACTTGACCACCAGTCGACAACATTTGGCGAAACCTGTCTTGATCGCAGAACGTGCTGAAAATGGCTTCATGCTCAACGGATTCAGTCCATGGGTTACTTCGGCAGCGCAAGCTGACGTGATCGTGCTCGGAGCAAGTCTCGACGATGGTACACAAATCATTGCAGCAGTTTCAACGGATTCTGCCGGGCTGGAAGCATCACCGGGAGCGGATCTTGTTGCATTGTCCAGCAGTTGTACCGACGCGGTGAGGCTTGAGAATGTGTTTGTGCCTGAAAACCGCATCGTGGCTGGGCCTGTCGAGAATGTGCTGCAGACCAATTCTGGCGGCGGAGCTGGTGGGCTGCAAACATCGACGCTTGCGATCGGACTCACGCTAGCATCCGTAGAGTATTTGCAGCAACAAGCCGAGAAGAGACAGGATCTCGTTCCTGTTGCTCAAAAGATG
The DNA here is from genome assembly GCA_963691875.1 of Aureliella sp. Classification (GTDB taxonomy): domain Bacteria; phylum Planctomycetota; class Planctomycetia; order Pirellulales; family Pirellulaceae; genus Aureliella. Next base: position 3,496,421 of record OY829846.1, on the reverse strand, counting down.
GATCGAGATGCCGAGGAGCTCTGCCGTGTGTTGCGAGACTTGAATGCTGGCGAAAACTGCTCCATGGATGCTGCTGAACTGCGCCAGCGAGCGAATTCGTTGGTGTTGAGAAGCACTCAGGCAGCACTGTCAGCAGCTAAGGGTGCCGGTTTTATGGCTTCGCATCCCGCAGGACGCTGGGCAAGAGAAGCTCTGTTTTTCTTGGTTTGGAGTTGTCCGCAACCTGTGGTCAGTGCCAACCTCTGCGAGCTCGCCCAGATCGCTGGCTCTGCACCGTAGTGGGATACGTCAGAATTCCCAGCTGGAATCTTGCGAACATTTAGATCTCGAAAGTATCGCCAGGCTTGTTCGACCTCCAACGCCCGCGTTTCTTCGTTTTCTTTCCTTCTTGTGGGTCGATCAATTCCTCGGCCTCGAGCTGCTCGGTCATCTCGAGATCTTCGCTCCAATGGCTGTTAAAGTCGCTTATGTCATCGACGGCTTCCTGCGTTTCGTCTTCTCCATCCTTCCACTTTAAAAGCTCGCGGCTTAACAAGATGCAAGAAAGTACGCTGAAAAGCTTTCGTATTTCGAAGCCATCAAAGATCAGGAGCAGTGAGCCGCCGAAAACGGCAAAACTCAAGTAGGCGAGCAAGGGATAGGTGGCCCATCGTTGCTGGAACCAAAGCATGCTGCAGAGAAAGGCCAGGGTTCCAAAAAGTAGGGCTTTGATCAAACTACCAGACATTACGCTGTGATAGCACAGAAAGCCTCCGCCCAGGATCATCAGCGGGCTGAGCCAGTTGAGGTCACCACCAGGACTCTTGAAACGACAACTCAATGCTAATGACCTAGAAAGCAGAATGAACTAGATGCGGGTGCGGCGCGCTTCATCATTCTATGCGAACACCTGCTTGGTAAAGAACTCCATTGGACAGAGTTCGCCACGCTTCTCGAGACGTTTGGGCGTGAGAGATAGTCGGCTGCTCTAGTTCTAAAAGGAGAGCATGGCTAAGACCGCATTCGCGCGAATTGGTCATCTGCATTTGTGCCAGAGCGGATTGAAATGCCGGCAAGCTTGGGTTGAAAGCCGCGTTCTCAAGATACACGCCCCGATGGCAGACGCCATCGACAGTCCGCACCACTGCCGCTGCAGGAGACTGTGAGTAAGGTGCATGGCTAAGCGGCAACAGCGGTAATCCGAGCTTGGACATCTGGGCCAAATCGGAATCTGCTGGTGGATGAGAAAGAGTGTAGGAGTTGTCCTCTGCTTCAAAGAGAAACGTATCAACATTCAGTTGTTTTGGTCCAAAAGCTTGGGGCAAAAGCTCCGGTAGCAGAAGAGTTTCATTGCCAGGTAGCACGCAAGTCATACTTGTTGCTTCGCGTTGTTCATGAAGGAACTGGCGGCAGTGCCCACAAGGCGCCGCACTTAGCGCAATCGACCGTAGCTGCGTTTCACCACTAAGCAGAGCATTGGACAGGCAGGCTTGTTCCGCATGAACCGAGCAGTTCAAGGGCAGCGCTTCGAACTCGTAATTCGCTCCCAGGTGGATGTCGCCGGTTTCCCCAAGTGCGGCGGCGCCTACCAAAAAATCAGATACGGGGGCGGTTGCGAATTGCTGCGCCACGAGCATCAGTTGCTGCATCAAAGTTTTGAGAGATACTGCTTCCGCAGCCAGTAGCCCTCGCACTTCATCACTCGGAATTCGAGAGGTGTGGTTCTGAAGAATCGCACACAGGCAGCTTACCGCCGATGCGCTAAGCTGCCAGTTTGGCAATTGTTGAGCCTGAGCCAAACGAGTTTCGATAGGACTCATGCAAGAAGACTCGCTGTCGAGGGCTTAGGCGGAAGACGCGTCAGAATCTGCCAGCCCAAGTTCGTTTTCAAGCCGTATTACCTTCCGCGAAAACACTTTCCAGTGGTAGAAGCTCTTCTGCTGGTCGCTTTAGGTGTCAGCAAACAGCGGAGTTGAGAGGTATCGTTCGCCCAGCGAGCACATGATCGTCACGATACGTTTACCTTTGAACTCGGGACGGGCTGCGACCTGTGCGGCAGCGCACATGTTTGCACCGCTGCTGATGCCCGCGACGATACCTTCGTGCTTGGCCAGCTTGCGTCCCCACTCAAAGGCCTCTTCATCGTCGACCTTGATGACTTCGTCAACAAGTGAAGTGTCCAAGTTGTCAGGGATGAAACCTGCTCCAATTCCTTGAATACGGTGCTTGCCTGGGCTCCCGCCACTGATAACTGGGCTGTGAACCGGTTCCACTGCGATTGCTTTGAAGTCTGGGTTTTGGCTCTTCAGAAAACGGGAGGAGCCCGTAATGGTTCCGCCTGTTCCGACGCCGGCGATGATCGCATCAATATTGTGACCACTGTCCTCCCAGATCTCAGGGCCGGTTGTCTTTTCGTGAATCGCGGGATTTGCTGGGTTCTGGAATTGCTGTGGCATGAAGCTGTCTGCTTCCGATGCAACCAACTCCTCAGCTTTACCGATCGCTCCTTTCATACCCTCTGCTGCCGGAGTCAGGACTAGGTTTGCTCCCATCGCTCGCAGCAATGCCCTACGCTCAACCGACATCGACTCGGGCATGGTTAGCGTAAGCTTGTAGCCTTTGGCGGCGCAGACGAATGCCAATGCGATTCCAGTGTTGCCGCTGGTGGGTTCGATGATATGCGTGTCTGCAGTAATCTTGCCATCAAGCTCGCCAGCTTCAATCATCGCGGCTCCAATTCGGTCCTTGACGCTATTGAGCGGCTGAAAAAACTCGCATTTGGCAAAGACCGTCGCAGCACCTTCGGGAATAAGGCGGTTGATTTGGATCATCGGAGTGTCGCCGATGGCCTGGGCGGCATTTGAATAGACGTTTCCACGTGGCATTGCATCATCCTATTTGTATCAAAACCGGTTGCGGTAAAGTGCTAGCATTGGTTGGAGACAAGCTCGGTAAACTTGTTTGCTATCACATATGATGAGGTACGTCCAGGCAGGGAATCAAGACCGCTTCGGATAGGGGCCTTCAAACTCAGCGTACTTTGTGACGAAAGGGTGCAAGGTGTTGTTTATCTGCTTAGACGTCTGTGATTCTAGCCATGACGCTTGTCAGCTTGGCGAAATCTCTTTGTGTATGTCGGACACTCAAGCTAAGTCGTAATCGGCAGCTACCCTCAGGCACGGTTGGGGGGCGGATTGCAGGAACGTGTATTTTTTCCTCGAGCAATTGTCGACTCAAATGCAGTGCACGTTCGGCACTGCCTACGACCACCGGAATGATAGGGCTATCTGGATCCGTAGCCGTTGCAAGTGAGTCCTGGGCGCTGCACTGCCAACCTTGCTGTCCCAGCTCTGCTCGTAGTTGGCGACTTGCAGAACGGAGCTGCATCCGTTCCTGCTCCATACCGGGGAGGAGTTGTAGAGCTGCTAGAACTCCATGCATCACGCTTGGAGACGGTGCCGTGCTGAAGATGTAGCTGCGACAATGATTGATCAGGTAGTGAATACAAGACTCTGAGCCACTGACGAATCCTCCCACGCCGCCTATAGCCTTGCTGAGTGTCCCGAGCTTGCACAGTACTTTCTGTTGAAGCGACAACTCTTCCGTTAGCCCGCCTCCCTTTTGGCCGTAGATTCCAGTTGCATGCGCTTCGTCGACAACAAGTCCGCAGTCGTACTTCTCGCAGACTGCTGAAAGCTCTGTAAGAGGGGCAACGTCGCCGTCCATGCTAAAGACCGATTCGGTAACCAAAAGGCATTTCCGAAACTCATGTCGATGTTGGCGAAGGTACATCGCGACTGATTCGACATCGAGATGTCGATAGACGTGCACCTTCGCTTTGGAGAGTCGACTTCCATCGATAAGGCTGGCATGGTTGAGCTGGTCGCTCAGGATCAGATCTTCTGCTTGTGCCAAAGCGGCGATAACTCCGGTGTTGCAGGAAAAACCACTGCTGAACACCATGCTGCGACTTGAGCCCGAGAGGGCAGCAAGAAGCTCTTCGACATCCTGGTGGATACGTGTATGCCCCGACAGCACTGGGCTTGCACCGCTGCCGAAGGGAGACAGTAGTCTTAATGTCCCCAGAACCTGCGGATGTTTGCGAAGACCGAGGTAGTCGTTGCTGCCGAAGTCGATCCAGCTACCATCAGCCGTATCGACCTGCCCCCCCTGTACTCGCAGGCCACTGGCGGCAGCTTTGTCCTGGAGAGCCGCCTCAAAATAATCTTTCCAGGTCAATGTTTGCTCCACCGCCTCATGCTCACATTTGACGTGCTACGCGCCGTTGGGTGTCGCATCGCTTGCGGAATGCGTTGAGGAGTTATTGGCTCGTTTTTTCAGCTTACTCTTCCATGCACCGATTTGTTCCGAGCGTTTCTTCCTTGCTTCGGCCGTGGCCTGGATGGCAAGCTGGAAGCGACCAAATACATAGGCGGGTGGCACTAGCGGTTTTTGAAAGACTTGCTCCAGATCTTCTTCCACAAGCATCATGCACGCAGCGAGCGCGATATCTTGAATGCGATACTCAAATCTCGCGTTAGGATCGGGGGCATCGTCTTGCTTACCAAAGGGGGCTTGTGGCGGATTCTCATCTGTCACGCGTATGTCGTTTGGAAGACTCAAGAACTGGTTCAGGGCGAATTGGTCACATATTTGTCCGTCGTCGAGCAATTTGATGAGAAGGGGGAGGTCTGTCTTTTCGTTGCCGAATTCAGCCAAGCACTGAATGGCTCTCTCACGCGTTCGAGCATCGTAGTTCTCAGTCACGTAGCGCCGCGCCAGCTCGGCTACAGTTGAGTACTTGTAACGCAACGCAATGCGCATAGCATCAGCGGCACGCGATTCATGGATCTTTGGGATCCAAATGGCGAATAGACTTTTGAGTGCCTGGCCGTAGCCTCGACTGTCGATATGTTTTGTGACAGGGATCGTATAGCTGCTGATAACCAGGAATTCGTTCACGGGCACTGGAGCTTGGCCCTCGAGTAAACTTGCACCCATTAGTACCGCTACAATATCTCCCAGCTCTGGAAGAATTGCTTTTCGAGTGCGAAGGAATGTTAGTTCCGCAGCGAGCTTCTCTGTGGCGGTGCGAACCTGAACAGTGTTTTCTTTAGTCGGGCTCTCTGTGTGAAGCTCAATGAGTTTTGCAAACTCTCTTTGCACCCGCAGCATATCCAGAAACAGAAGTTTGGCGGAACGCGATCTGCCTACAATGCTTGAGTAATGTCGCCAGCTTGGCATGATGTCTGGATCGGGCTCCGCGCCTTTCCTTAGGAACTGCTGGGCTGCGTCCTTGAAGATAGTCTCTTCAATCTTCTTCAATATTGCGTCGGCCCGGGTTGTTGCCTCCAGATTCTCAGACTCAAGCACCCGTAGTGCTGCAACAGATCGCGTGCCCAAGGCGAGTAAAGCTTCGGTTGCAGCTTCGCGTTCTTTGAAGACAGGAGAATGGAGCTGTTCGATCAGAGCTTTGACTTCCTGATCGCTCGCGTTTTGGGCGTAAATCTCCGAGGCGCACCAGGATTGGCTCAGTATCATGCCAGCAAGCAATGCTGAGCGAAATAGACTGCACAAATGGATTGCTGAAGGGTTTGTCATCGTTGACCTCGGCAGCCGATGGACAATTGGAAGAACGCCTGCCCTATTCTAGTGCCTTTGCTAGAGTGCTGCGCCCTCATGATGAAGGGAATGTTGCACTTCCACACTTATTCCTATGGAAGCGAGATCCGAGTGCGCAAGCAAAAGGCCGAGCAAATTTGCTCGGCCTTTCGTGAATCTGTTAGATACTTGCGAAGCGTCCGATTGGCCTTCTTAGCTGTTCGCAGCTCGCATCTTGCTTGGGCTCTTTTCTCGATTTGAGATCCACAGCAGAACGGGAGCAGCAATGAAGACCGAACTGTAGGTACCGACTAAAACGCCTATCAATAAAGCAAACGCGAATGCATGAATGCCTTCGCCACCGAAGACGTAGAGCAGCAGTACTGTTACCAGTGTTGTTCCCGAGGTTAGCAGGGTACGACTTAAAGTCTGGTTCACACTGTCGTTAATCATCTCACCGCTGAGCTTCGGACTTCGTCCGCGGACTTCACGAATACGGTCGAACACAACGATCGTGTCATTCAACGAGTAACCGATGATCGTGAGGAAGGCGGCAATTTCAGTCAAACCGATCTTAAAGTCTTCGATGAGCAAGAATCCAAGTGGTCCGGCAAGCCAATGGCACAGTGCAAGAATACCGAGGGTGATCAATACGTCGTGCACAAGAGCAACAACCGCAGCCAAGCCGTACGCGACCTTTTGGAAGCGGAACCAAATATAGGCCACGATGAAGATCAGGCTGATCAAGATCGCTGCGATCGCACGTTGCTGCATCTCACCTGCGACTTTGCCTCCGATCGAATCCAGCGAGAGCCACAACGGTTGCTTTTCTAGGTCTGATTGCAACTGTCGGACGATGGCGTCAGCATCTGCTTGACCAACCGGTAGACGGACCTTCCACTCCGAGAATCCCTTCACGTCGTCCATCGTCCAGCCATCCTCGGGCATCTTGACTGGCTCTAGCTCGATCGCATTCTTGTTCATTTCGACGTTTGCCGCTTGAGCTGCTTTGATAAGCTCTTCTTGAAGCGAAGCTCCTGCGATGCGAGCACCCTTGTCTTCATCTGAATCCTTTGCGGTGTCGGTACTGCCAGCAAGGGTCAGAGTCAGTTTGGTGAATTCAATAGGTGCAGGTGCAACAGGCTCAGTCGGTCCATCTTCAGCTCCAGTTGGTTCTTCACCACCAGTTGCCGGAGGGGTGGTATCTGCAGGATCAGTGGTTACTTCGGCCGTAGGTTCCTGAGTTGCTGGAGCAGGATCAGCCGCTGGTGCTGTCTCGGGTGCAGTCTCAGGCTCAGTGCCTTCTTGTCCTTCGGGTGCTTCTGCCTCAGGTTTCTTGGCTTCTTCGGAAGTACCTTCTTGGGGTGGTGTATCAGCAGCCTGCATCGAAACGTAGCGAACACGCTGGTTCAGAAAATCCTCGTTGCTCGAAACATCGTCTCGAGTTACATCGATCTTGTAGGTTTTCAAATCAGTCTCGGGCTCAGCGGCGAAGCCTTCTGTAAGCAGCTGTGATAGACGTTCTTGGCTCTCGATCGATGTTACAAGAGTGTAGACAGTGTCCTTTTCACCCTTTTCAACATTCACGAGTTTCGACTCGACCTTATTTTCGGCCGTGTCGGCAGCACTTAGGATTCGACCGGTAATCTCACGGACTTTATCAGCGGGTAATCCCTTCGTCAGTTGGAAAGTTACACTTGTACCGCCCGTGAAGTCGATGTTCAGCAATTGCCGACCTCGCATAGCAACGCCGCCAAGTCCACCGACGATGACCACGAGAGAAAGTACGAAGCAGATCTGACGCCAATTCATAAAGTTGATATCGCGATCACCCAAGAAGGACTTCTTGAGGAAGCCTACTCCGTCGGACATCGACAGGCTCACCATCTTCAGCTTCTCAGCGATCTCAAAAACGATTCGCGAACAGAAGGTAGCGGTGAACATACTGGTTAGAATTCCGATCACCAATGCGACAGCAAATCCGCGAACTTGATCCGTTCCGATCCAGTACAAGACGATCGCCGCGATCAGCGTCGTCAAGTTGGCATCGATAATCGTGGTAAAGGCCCGATCGAAGCCATTGCGAATCGACATTCGCGGAGCAGAGCCCTTCGCTTTCTCCTCTCGTATCCGTTCGAAGATCAGGACGTTTGCATCGACCGACATACCGACCGTTAAAACCAAACCGGCTAGGCCCGGCAAGGTGAGCGGTTGGCTGATGAAAATCATGATTCCGAAAATCAGGATGCCGTTGATTATCAAGGCGAGCGACGCAACCACACCTGAGAAGCGGTAGTACATCAAGATGCAGGCGAAGGTAGTTACGATCGCCCAGATCGAAGCGTTTGTTCCCTTGGAAATCGTAGTCGCACCGAGACCGGCACCAACGCGAGATTCACTGGCAGGCTCTTTATCGAGTGTTGCTGGTAGGCGTCCCGCTCGGAGGATCGTGACCAGATATTCGACTTCTTCCCGCTTGAAATTTCCTTGGATGACACCCTGATTACTAATGGGCGAGTTAAGGTTTGGAGCCGAAAGGACTCGGTCGTCCATGATGATGGCCATGCGTCGCTTCGAGCCATCAGGACGAGGTTGGTTGGCAACTGTCAAATCGAGCATCTTTTTCGCGCCAGTTGGTCCAAGCCGAAACTCCACTTCGTAGCCCGAATTACCAAACTTCGTCTGTGCTGAAGCTAAGTCGTCACCTGAGACGACAGAATAAGGAGTCCCTGCTATTCCGTAAGACATCAACACATCGACGTCGCGGATACCGTTGGCGTCCATCCACTTTTCGAGAGCGTACTTGCCATCCGAGCTTCGAGGCGGCTCAATAAGTTCGCCTGTAACCGTGTTTCGCAAGATATCGCCCAGAACAGGCGTCTTGAGAGGGTAAATCCCTTCCACCTTCGTTGACTCGCGACCCACGGTGACCCATCGCCCCAGGGGAGTCTCATCGGAGGCAATGATCTCGTCCGAATTGGAAGTTTTCGCTTGAATCCGAGCTTGCTCAATCACATCGCGGTGGTCGGAGCCGTTGGCAACAATTTGAAACTGAAGCTGACCGGCTTTTCCGATAATGTCTTTGATTCGCTTGAGTTCGTACTCATCGACGTTTGGCACTGTGATTTCGATTTGCGATTCGCCGCGTTTGCGAATCGAGATCTCTTGAGTGCCTGAGGGATTGAGGCGGTCGCCAAGGGCAGTGGCTAGGGCCCCGGCATCCAATTCACCATCGGTTTCAATGATGTCGTAAACCAGCGTCGTTCCGCCCTTCATGTCCGGGCCAAGCAGGAGCTGGAAATCATTCTTCCATGAGAACAGCAGGCCAGCAGTGACAGCAGCGATCATCACGCCCAGCTTGAACGCGTGATCCGGCATGCGAACTGCCTTGGCGACTAAGTGGCTTACCACAAACGGTAGGACAAAGATTGCCAAGACAATGCCAATGTTTGTGATGAGTGGAATCCAGCTGTCTTGTTGGTCGGTTGCACTTGGATCCTGGCCCATACCTTGAGCCAAGAAGAGTGGGACAGTCAAAAAATCAATGATGGAAATGTCCATTCCAGGAAATCCAATTCAAATGGAATTCATTGAGAATTCGGTTAAGGATGAATCTGTTTGTTTGAATCGTTGGAGTTACGAATTCTTTTTGTCTTTGGTTTCTGCGGTGACAATCGTTGCTATGGCATCTCGGTTTACCGTCATGCGTGCACCGGAATTGTCGTCGATTCGAATTACAACCGTCGTCTCGTCAGTGCTAGCTTGGATGACTGTTCCGTGAACGCCACCTGAGGTGATCACTCGATCGTTTTTCTTCATTCCTGACAGCAACTGTTGCTGCCGCTTCATCTGCCTTTGCTGGGGTCGCAAAACGAGCAGAATAAAGAGCATGCCACTGATGATGATGAGAGCAAAAGGATCCTGCAAAATCTGAACGATCAGACTTTGTGTAGGCTCCCCTGTTGCCTTTTCATCTGCAACCGGTTCACTTGATTCGCCTTTTTGCGCCAACAGCAAGGGTAGGTGGAGCAGATATGTAAGGCTAGCAATCATGAATTCGGGCGGACAATGCTAATTTCAAGGCTCCATCAATCCTGTTCCCAGTGACGAAACCAAGCCAGCAGCAGGTGAACGGGGTGTTGTTGTAAAACGCCAATTCAGCGTGCCCGCGATGACGCTTGCTGTCGAGCAGTTCGCGTACCATCCGCGCAGAGGCTTTGGAGCAAACTCAAAATATTACGAGCGAGGTGAGAAACTCACAAGCCTAGATTTTCCTGCCATTTGCGTAAGTAACTGGCAGAGAGGCACTTGGAGGGATTTGTCCGCTGTAGGCTACTGGGTGCAGGTAGAGAAGCTAGCTAAGCCAGATTCCGCCGCCTTGGCTCTTTTCGGACCGTCATTTTGACCAATCAAGCGATTGACTAGGGGCTCTGCCCGCTGTTGGATCAGCTCGTGCCGTAAAAGCGTTGCGCTCGTTAGGGCCCAAGGAAGATTGCTGGCTGGGTTAGCAGAATTGAAGCTGTTTGGCCGCGTAATCAGCGATTCCCTGAGCGATTTCGGCTTCGGTGATACCATAGCTGAGGAGTACTTGGTGCATGAATTCTCCCATTTTCTTAGGCTCAAGCTCGCTTTCTGGCCGAGCTTGAGCCCTTGGCTTCAGCTGAGCGGCAAGCTCATTCTCGAAGTCGGAGAGTAATTCGTCGGTTGTTTCATCTGCATCTGCCCCCCAGTCAGCAGTATCCCAGCCTTTTTCCCAGTTACTCTCGGAGATTTCAGGCCAAGACGCTTCGAAAGGCAGTAGAAGTTGAGAATCAGTTGTTTCGAGAACGGCTGTCGACAAGGCTGGAGTCCTACAAACGAGACTTTGCGAAAGCCTCTTGAGAGCAATCTCAAGTGGCGTAGTCTCAGTTTCGCGAGGGCTCAGACACCTTTGGTCACGCAGAAATGGGAATCCTGATAATCCGCTATTTCAGCGGAAACACGCGTGATCAGAAGTGCTCCTAGGCTAGTGGACAGCTGTTCAGCTCGCGATGTTCGTACTGTGAGTTTGAGCCAAGGGATTCGTCAGCTTTTTGTGCAATTGGCGTGGGGAAAGTGTTAGAATTGTGGATGTCTTGGCCCGTTTATGGCAAAGAACCGAGTAAGTCTTATGAGCTGTGAAGCTGGCTCGATGTTCTCTTTCTGAATTCTCTCCTAAGTAAAGCTTGGCACCCGAGACACCTTTTCTTTCTCAAGAGGGTTGGTCGTGAGCTTGTCACAAGATTCAGGCACGATGGAAAATCCGCGCGGCAACCAGGTTCCTCCTCCGGTCCCGGTTCCTCCGTCCTCACCGCCTGAGCCCAAGCCACCTGCCGCGAAGCCTGCCATTCCTCCGACTCCAGTACCGCCCCCGTCGCCTTCAACACAAGCGAAACGTAAAAATCCACGAAGTTCTTCGTCTCAACCATCTGCCCGAAAAAACCTTCAGCAACGTACGCTAGAGCCCAGGTTGCAGCCGGTTTCTCAACCGGTCGCTCGGCCCAATACGGAGCTCCCGAATCGCACGCGAAGCCAGACCTTGAGTAGGCGATTTTTCAGTTGGCGAAGGGTTCCGCAAACGGCGAGTGAAAATGCGGCTAAGCAAGAAGAAGAGGGCCGCCGTGCGCCGTCCTGGTTGGTGAGCTTTGTATTCCATCTCGCTTTGCTACTCATCCTGGCGCTGATTCCTATTCGTGATCTTACCGAAGGCTCATTCAGTCTGATGCTTGGTGAAGCCGCCGACGACAAGTACGGCGATATTCAAGTAAAGGGTGACGAGACTGCCGACACATCAGAGATGGTGGAGGTTGAGCCTGTATCTGTCGTGGAAGAGACTGCTGATCCCATCGAGACGCTGAAGCTACTGGAAATGCCAGACTTTGATGTCGTCGCGCAGGAAGCAGATTTAGCGGATACGGTTAAGCTCGAGACGATTCCTTTTGGAATCCGCAACGGACTCACTGGCCGCCAAGGTCCACTGAAGGACGCGCTGCTTGCGAAGTTCGGTGGAAGTGCCGAGACGGAAAGCGCCGTTGAACTAGGCTTGAAGTGGTTGGCCAAACAACAAAAGAGTGATGGTAGCTGGAGTTTGATCGGTCCCTACTCCGATGGTGGTGCCCAGGAAAATCGTACTGCTGCGACCGCCTTGGCACTCAACGCCTTTCTTGGGGCTGGCTACACGCATCAAGAAGGCAAGTATGCATCGAACGTTAAGCTCGGCCTAAAATACTTGACGCGTCGCCAAGACAGCGAAGGTTTCTATTCCAAGCGAGAGCCATCTCGACAGCAAATGTATGCTCAGGCGATCGCATCTATCGCGGTTACTGAAGCCTACGGTATGACCGAAGACGAAGAGCTGCGGCAGTCTGCGATGCGAGCCATTCAGTTTGCCGAGTGGTCGCAGAGTCGCAAAAAGGGTTGGCGTTACGAACCTCGCGAAGATGCTGACTTATCGGTGACGGGCTGGTTTCTGATGGCACTTCAGACTGCTCGTATGGCTGGGCTACCCGCCAGCAAGGAAAAAATCGATAGCGTTTCTGAGTTCCTCGATTCGGTTTCATTTGAAGATCAGACCCGCTATGCCTACTCGGATTTTGAAAGAGATCCGAGCTTGAGCATGACGGCCGAAGGTGTCTTGTGCCGGATCTACCTTGGCTGGACCCGCAGCGACCCGTCCTTGCTGAGTGCAGTTGTGGATGACCTTCTGCCAAATAAGCCTGAGATGAATGCCGAGCAGTACAGTGTCTACTACTGGTACTACGCGACTCAGGTTCTACACCATGTTGGTGGAAAATACTGGGATGAATGGAATGAGGCCATGAAGGCTACTTTGCCAAAGATGCAGGTGAAGTCTAGCGACGAAGCTGGTAGCTGGGATCCAGGCCAAGACATGTTTGGCGCTTCCGGCGGCAGGCTCTATACCACTTGCCTTAATATCTATTGCTTAGAAGTGTACTACCGCCACTTGGCTCTCTACGACATGAAGTAGGCCTCCCCCTACCCTGTTTGGGTGTACGAGCCGCCCATCGAATGTCACCTACCAAGCCTCTTCTTCGCTTTCTTTCGCTGGGCCGAGTTTACCTTTCGCTAATATCAGCAAAGCAGCCGCATCGTAGACCACGCCTGCTTTGACGATCTGTCGAACATTTCGCGTGTTGCGGATCCGGTGCAAGGGGTTGCCTTCGATAACCACAAGGTCTGCCGACTTTCCGATCGCAATACTGCCATGTTGATCAGCGATTCCCAGAGCTTTCGCTCCATTGATGGTTCCGATCCGCAGCGCGTCACGAGCCGGAATGCCGGCGCGAACCAAGGCGTCCAGTTCCCGGTGGACACCAAAGCCGGGTAGATGATTTCCGTTGCTGACATGATCTGTCCCGAGTGTGATCATGCCGCCGGCTCGATGGAAATCTGCAATCGTCTTGAGCTTTGCCCTGTAGATTTGCTGGTAAATCTCCATGCCTTTCATGGGTGGTCGCTTGTCCGCAATACCTTGCATGTAATCCGTGAAGAACTGGCGTTCGTCGATCCAGTACTCGTATTCTTCATGCGTTTCCGGTGTCGTTTCCCCCAGGTAGCCGTACGCCGTTAGCGTGCAGTCAAAGTAGACTCCGTTTTCAATGAAGTGTTCGGTGATCTTCTTAAACTCTGGCGTTCCCGACAGGATATTTTGTAACGAAGCGTAAGCAGACTGAGTGTCGGGCATCGCATCGCCCCCGAGGAAATGCTCCACGCGATCGATTCCCATGCTGACCGCATCGCGCGGATTGACAGAGTTGCGGTAGCCTGAATCTAGGTGCCCGGTGACTGTCAGGCCATGTTGGTGAGCTTGGTCAATCAGGATTTCTAGCGACTTCGGATCGATGGCTTTGGCTTTGAAGCCGCCGACACCTTGCTTGGCCCAAAAATCCACTTCCTGACGAATCTCCTCTTCCGGTTTCTGCCTCCAGCCAGGGCGAGCGCGACCAAAGTAAGGACCGCTGTTGAGCAACTTTGGTCCAATTTGCTCGCCGGATTCAATCCGCTGGCGAAGGTCCTGCATGCGCTCAGGATCAAACTCGCCACAGGAGAAAGTCACCGTGGCACCGTTGGCTAAGTAGATCACTGGCATCCACCGGAACTCTTCGCGCCGCTTCTTGATCAATCGCACGTTGTAGTGCGCATGACAGTCGACCAAGCCCGGCAAGAGAAACTGGCCGTCCTGCAGTTGAAGCGTCTCGCTTTGCTCAGCCGGTTCGCCAGACAGTTGGTGGAATTTGCTGTCGCGTATCTCGATCCCCAAATTCGGGCGGAAGGTGCCGGTTTCGACATCGAAGTAATGGCCACCGACAACCCACCGGACGGGTCGCCCAAGTTCATCTTGACCGCGAAGATGGCTTGAACAAGCGATCAGGCAAAGAAGTAGAGAGAAGCATCGAAGTGCACGATTCATCGGTGGACTCACAGCATCGAAGTGAACATTCAGGAGGCAGAAAAGAATCTCCTTAGTGAGCTCTGCAAGTATAGCGTTTGAGGCTACGCAGTTTGGCGTCGAATGAACTCGGAAAGATTTTCAACCGAAGCGATGATGACTATATGAGTTCCACGTTGCATCGCGGCAACACACCATGTGCCATTTTGAACGATATTCAAGGCGGGAGATAGGCCGTCGATCTTATTCTTGCTTGTTAGAGTCATGACGAAAAACTCGCCTCGCGAGCCAGTGAGTCGCCAAATTTCTGCCCCCGATCCTAGCTGGCCAGCATCGACCTTCCGAAAAGCAAAGGCCCCTCCGCGGACGGGCAAACTTGAATTATTACTCAGTGTCGAATATAGCTCAGGTGATAACTGTGCATTCTCCCAGACCACTTCCTCTCCAGATGCTTGGGCTTGATCTAAGCAGAGGGCGACAATCTGATCCTTCGACGGTGAAGCATTCCACCACGATCCAACTGCCAACAATGCCACGCAAGCAACCATTGCGGCAACCAATGCGTTTCGACGATCGGTGAAGCTAGAAAGTGCGGTGCTCGAGTCTTCGGGTTCGACCGTCACCGAACTTTCGTCTAGCTTTTCGCTGCCTTCGAAGACTTGTGTTGTGGCAGCTCTGAGCGTCTTATCGTCGAGCTCGTCAGTGACGTCACTTGGAGAAGCATCGCGCGCTTGACCCCGAACCGCACTCTGCAAACGTTCCTTAAGGCCAGCGGGAGGCTCCAAGCCATGTAGGGCTGCCCGCAAAGCTTCTTCGAACTGTTCTTCTTTTCTTACTTCGTGCACCATTTTTCGTCAACGAACTGCGAGCTTCCGCTAATCAGTTTTGCTCCAAGGATTGTTTCAACTGTGACTTGCCGCGGTTAATGCGACTCATCACCGTTCCGATCGGGATGTCAAGTTCCGTCGAAATCTCAGCGTAACTCAGATGCTCAAAATAGTACAAGAGCAGCACAAGTCGGAAGTCGGGCGAGAGCTGCTGCAGTCCGCGTTGCACCCATTCGACGTTCTCGATACCGCCTTCTTGAGGGGCTTCCGTTTGCTCTGGATCTAAATCCAGGGTAGTTCCCTTGGTCTTAGTCTGAGTTCGAATAACCTCATTGCGAGCGATGCGTAGTACCCAGCCCTTTGCCGCCTGAGCATCACGCAAGCCATGTATTCCCTTGAATGCCCGCAGAAAAGTCTCTTGGGTCGCGTCCTCGGCCAGCTCGCGCGAATGGCTGAGCCAGAAACAATAGCGGAATACGTCTGCGTGATATGTCTCAATCAGCTGTTCAACTGCTTCCCGTCGGCGGTCAGCTGTCCACTCGGAACTCTCAGGATCGAGCGATTGCGAGCCACTGACAGGCAAGCAATGCTGCGATACTTTTGTAGCACTTTCCAATGCAGGCATAAAAGAGTCCTGAGGAGCCGATTTTCCACCTTTGGGGTTGGAGCCATCCGTGTCCGAACCACGGGAGGGATCGTCGCTGGGAAATGCATCACCCACAAAAGAGCCTTTGAACCTGATAGATATTCCGAAGTGTGAGGTGTTTTTGGCAGAAAAAGTCCTAAAACAAGGCACGGAATCCGCCGCATTTACCTGACTCTACCCGCCACTCGGGCTACGATACGAGTCAACATACACGGAAAAACCCAGCTTTGCTTGACTCAACTTGTTGCTCAAGAATGGCCGAGATCCAGCAAATCCCATTGCTGCAGGCAAAAGACCAATGAAGCTGTTCGTCCACTTTGCTTGATTATCGCCGGAGTTTTCAAGGATGCTGCTAAAGCCAAATACTCGCCTCCCCAACCCCACGTGGGATTCCAGCCACAATCCGCGTGAGCGAACACGTGGGTTTTCCTCTCTCCTTGCGACAGCTTTTATTGTTCTAGGTGTTTTTACAGGCCAAGCCTGCCTAGCTGATAATCCGCCAACGATGACTCATGGTCCGATGCTGGGGTATCCCGACGCGACCACGATGCGTGTCTGGGCCAGAACTTCAGAACCAACTGCCTTTGAAGTTCGTTACGGCAGCGATGCCCTCAAGCTCGATCAAGTTGCTTCCACCAATCCAACTGCTTTGGCCGATGACTGCACAGGCTCGGTAACACTCAAGGAGCTCACGCCGGACACGCGTTACTTCTACCAAGTCTTCATCTCAGACTTCCCACAAGGCAAAGTCAACTCCTTCAAAACACTGCCAAGTCAGAAGTTGCTTGCCGAACCAAAGTACAACCCATCTGGCTTGTTCAACTTCAAGTTTGAGATTGGTTGCTGTGCAAATCAGAATCCGATGCACGGAATTGGTCATTCCTTGCCACTTTATCATACGATGAATCGTGAGTTGGCTGGCGAAGTCGACTTCCATATCATGAACGGCGACTGGCTATACGAAGAGCTTCGCGACACACCACCGAGCACATGGATTGCACAGAATCAGCTCCAGCCTGGAGAGGTTCCAGTTGAAGTAACGTCCATGCCAAGCATCGTCGGAGTCTGGGAAAACTACAAGCTTTACATGTCACGCGGAGTTCCGCTCATGGAGTGGCATCAGAATACGCCAAGCTGTTTCCTGTTCGATGACCACGAGCTGGTCAACGACATTTGGGGAGCAGGCAGTGCTGGACGCCGCCACCGGAGAACGGTGTTCCGAGACATTGGCACAAGAGCTTGGTATGACTATCTCGGTTGGGCCAATCCCACTGAGCACTCGGGCAAAATGCATTTTGGCGTGGCCGAATTTACTAAGGGAAGCAACTTACTAAAAGATCCCAAGGCTGACTTTACGAAGCTCAGCTTAGACGAGTTATCGAACTTGCATGTGCACTGGGGAACTCAGACTGCAGGCGTCAACGACATCAAGTACGATGATGATAGCGGCGATCCTAACGCACGGGTTTACGATATCGTGGAAGTTGTCGATGCGCACACGCTACGGCTTCACATGCCAGCTGCTGCAACCAAGGAGTCAGCCTATTCGATCGGTCGCTACAACTTCGGCAAGCTCAGTGTTGGCAACTGCGAAATTTTTCTGCTCGACACGCGCAGTCACCGTCAGATGCACGATATTCGTGAACCAGCCAAACCCGGGCTGTCTATGTTGGGCGAAAAGCAGCGAGATTGGTTGATACGTTCGATGAAAGAAAGCCATGCAGAATTTTTCTTCGTGGTTTCGAGTGTTCCCATGTTCATCCCGCACAGCGGCGCAGGTGGATTTGAGTTCGACGAGGCCAACAAAGAGGAGGCTTGGGTTGCGTTTCTAGATGAACGTGAAAAGTTAGTCGAGTTCTGGGATGGATTGGGAAAGCCAGTGATGGTAATGACAGGCGACTTGCACAATAGTTTTGCGATCAAGGTTACGGATCGCGTCTGGGAATTCTGCTGCGGTCCGCACAATTCTGTGAATCATGTTCCGGCCAACGACGAGGACGATCGACCGGCGACGGGTTGGTACCAGTCAGGCGAGCGAATGTGTGACATCCGCTGGTCGAGTTACATTCTGCCTGACATTCCACGTCTCGAGCGATGCTATCCTTACTACTGCGTCGTCCAGGTCAACAATGTCTTCAACATGCCGCAAAAGCAAGGTGATAAGCGGTTGGTCGCTTATCCACATCCACAGGTCATCTTGCAGTACTACGAAGGACGCACAGGTAAACTCGCCTTCGCTCAAACCATCACCGCCGATCATGGACCGCCGCAAGCAACAGTGAAATAGCACTCCATGGATGAAATTGTTTTATGCCCAGCCGACGGGCGCCGGCGCTTTGGCGGATGGCGTTCCTGTTTGTCATGCGAAAAGCGTTATTATCCAGGGCGCAGCGTCTCTTTCAGAAAATGGGCATCAGCACAAGCACTACAAATGCGATGCGGTTGAGCAGTGAGAGTTGGCGTACAATTTGCCAGTCAGAAAGACGCATCAGGGTGCCAAGTCGGTCCGACGAACACGGGGGAACATTCGTTCAGAGACGAATCCCGTCATAATCCGCCATCAGAGCCATTCGCCAACGAGCAATCTGTATTTGCGGGGCGTCTCAAGCTCTCGTTTTTCACTTCGAGATCCGACGTTGCAGTTTTACTCGTTGGTGCCTGACAGCTTGTCTTGCGATGATCGGTAGCCTACCCCGGCACGTGACGACCATGTGGCTCACTTAAATCAACGGCCGGCTATCAACGGCCGGCTGGCATCAAGGCCTGGCTGGCTTCCGGTACCGCAGTCGCAATGTCGTGATCATCGAGTGAAAGCAATTGAGCAGCGGAGTTCTGGCGAATCCCACTAAGTAGAGCTTGAGCTACTGCCGGGTGAAGCCCATGAAAAAGCTGAAGATCTGGCGGTCGTCGTTATCAGCATAGTTGATCGGATAAGCGAAATCGAAGGCGAGCGGAGCTGGTCCTAAAGCGGGAACTGTCACTCGAAGTCCCAGTCCAGGTGCGACTCGGAAGTTCTCGCTGTTCACCTCGATGTTCTCTTCGATCGTTCCATAATCTACAAAGGCGACCATACGCAGCATCTCATCCGCGGTAAGCGGGAAGACATACTCGAGTGAACCCAAAGCCATGAATTCACCACCGACTTGCACGTCATTCACGACCGGTCCCGCACCGCGGAAGCTAAAGCCTCGCAATGTGCTGTAACCGCCAGCGAAGAAGTTTTCGAAGATCGGCGTCTGTGATCCTGTGAAGCCAAGTTTCCAAGTCGCAGCTAGAATGTGCTTACCCGTTCCGTCTGGCCGCTCTCGCATCGTGAAGTAGCGCGAGTAATTAACTCGACCTCTTTGGTAATCGTATTCGCCGAAGACTTGGTCGAAGACCATCTCAAAGTAAGCACCGCGCGATGACAAAAATGGACTGTCACGTGTGTCTCGAGCAACTCGGAATCGCGCCGTATAAAGATCGTTGCTGCCGAGAGCCGAGTCGAGTTCGCTGACTCCCGTAATGCGCGGGTCGAAGAGTTTGACGTCTTCCATCCGAATTTCGGCACTCGCCGCCAGGTCCTTCGTGACTTCGTAGCCAAGCGCAAATCGTCCACCGAGTTTTTGTTCAGTCCAATCGCGAAACTGGCGAGTGTAGTAGTAGCCACCGACAGAAACACTGTACGGTAAGTAACCGAACAAGTTCCGTTCGGTCCAAGACACGGTGTAGCGCTCCACACGATTACCTGGCATCAGCTCCAACCGGAAATTCTGACCGCCGCCCTTGAAGGCGCGTCCATTCCGAAGGTATTCCCAACTGCGAGGAATCCGGCGTATGTCAAAGTTCTGCTCGCTGATCGTCAACTGACCAGCGACACCCAAGTCACTGTTGACCGAACCACCGACCATGATTCGGCCGGTTCGAGCTTCCTGAACGAACACGTCGATAGGAACGACTCGTTCACGAGGTTGATAGACTGGTTCAGGAGCCGTGATGTTCAGGTCTGAAGTGGCAAAAGGAGCGATCGAATCGCCAGCATCATTTCCAACTGCGCCTGGTGCGATGGTGCTTTGGTAAGTGCTGGGTGAGCCGTTGGCGGCTGGGGAGCCGTAACCGTAGTGCGGGTTTCCTCGTGAACTGCCACTAGAACCGGAGTTTATCGATGGGGAAGGGGTAGCTTGGAATGAAAGTGGTTGAACTGGCTCCTCTTGAGCGACTTGAGTTTGTTTTGGCAGTCCAGGGAGTTCAGTTGCCGTTGAAGTTGATGATCTATAGCGATTGGGCGTGCTGGAATCAGGCGACTGACCGCGGATCTTTGCCTGCACATCAGCTGTAGTTGATTCCTCCGTTTGGCCGCTGGCCGAAGTGTTCTTGTTGTCGTCGCTTGCTGATGTGTCCTCCGTCAGCGGCTTGAGCGTGCTCGTTCGAAGGTCAAGCTTTGGCGTCTGAAAGATTCGGCACCCGGATGTTGTCGTCAACGCGCAGGTCAAGAAAGAGAGCAAGATATAGGTCTTCACGCCTCGTCCTACCCTGCTCTGCTTGGGGATTTGCCAAGTTGCTATGTGTCGGTAACGACTCAAACTCTGCATTACGCTTCCTTGCTAGTCATCCAGCAAATCCCTTTGCCGGAGTCACAATCGCCATGAAGGCAACTAAGGTGCTTATCGTTGGTTCTGATTCTGAAAAATCGGTGAGCCGATTTCAATCTTTGGTGGATCGCCGATAGTAGGATTGGTTTCGAAGATTTGAGATCGCATTAGGCGAGCTTCTGATAGCTCTACCTCTCTGCGGTCGATGAACTCACCAGGCCGGATTCCGATCAGGCTTAACGGCACGTAGTGCTTGGTGTGGCTCGAGTCACCTGCGATGTGAATTCGAATCTCACCAGCTCGATAGCGGTCACCCTCGCTAATGCGATAGACGATATCGAGCATGCCCGGCTCTTCCAAAAATGTTGGTACTGGCACGATGTCCGCATATACAAATCCTTCGCGACCGTAATACTCATTTCGCATCGTGCGTTGGTCACGCTGCATCTTTCCGAGGTGGAAGTACTCGCCAGGCTTCGACTCTAGAGCTTGCATCAGAGTCTCGGTTGAGAAGAATTGATTTCCCGTCACCGAAACATTGCGAATCTTGAATCGCGGTCCTTCATTGATTACGAATTTCAGATCGAGGAACTCGCCGCCATCGTAGTATTTCACTTGATAATCAACGCTCGCTTGGAAGTAGCCAAGCGAGCGGTAATACAACGCGAGCGTGTTCTTGTCTTCTTCAATCTGATTGCGGTTCGCGACATTTAAGATGTAAGCTGTAGCACCATGTCTCGCACTCTTTGATTTGATCTTGGTGCCTAGGATTGCGCTTGGGAACTGGCTGCTGTTGCCGATGAACTCGATACTCCAGATGCGTTCCTTCGGACCTTCGGCAATATCAAAGTAAATGCGTCGATCGCCCGCTTTGTCGCCTTCTTTCACTACGATCGCGACCTGATTGAATCCGTTTTCTAGGTACAGGTCGATTAGCCGTTGGCGTGCCATGTTAGTTGCGAAAGGATTGGAAGGGTCACCGGCTTTGATTCCGCAGTGCTTGACTAACATGCTTTCGTTCAATGCTCGGTTGCCGTGAAATATAACTTCGGTAACTGTCGGCAGTTCTTGCACTTCCAACTTCACGTAGACGCCATCGGCTTTCTCAACAGTCGAGTCGACGATCTTGCGAAAGAGATCCGTGCTGTAAAGTTTGTGAATGTCGCGCTGCAGCAGTTTCTCGTCAAAGTTTCGGTCAGGACGAGTCTGCATGTAGGACAGGATTTTGTGTCGGCTAATCGTCTGATTCCCTACGATCTCGATCGCACGAACCAGTTTGCCACTTCGCAAGCCTAGAATGCGCGGTCCGCCCTCTTCCCATACACGATCACGAAACTCAGGCTTTACGAATGCAGGTGCACCCGCTTGGCCTCCACCTCCGCCCATGCCTGGTTGAGCCAGAGCCGATTTGGTGGGCAGCAGTGTGTAAACCCAAAGAGCAGAAAGACCAAAAGCTAGCCAGCATGTCTTGCTTTTTCGCATTATGTCCTGCTTGTGTGGAAGATTCGAAATTGCGCAGCATCTTCGCTAGACCTGCAAGTGAGAGGTAATTAGCCAATTGTCTTGGTCGGAAACAAGGCGAATCGCAAGCGGGTCACACACAATGCCAGCAATGAATGAACGCGAGATTACGAGTTCTGGCGCCTTTGATAGCGGTTGCTTTCCATATACGAAAACCTCTGTTTGTTGCCAAAACGCAACGCGTTGTGAGACGTTCTGGCGAGTCAAAGCGGACCAAGGGCGAAGCCGCAACCTCCCTGCCTGTATGGACTTATGGCACTTGTTGTCTTCGGGAAATGGGTGTCTGACGGGCGGGAGATTTAATGGCGCTAGCTTTGCATTTCGATTATTCGTCGAATCCTGACTGCAAACAGCCGTACAAAGATTGATCGCGAAAAATATGCACGCCCTCACGCTCATCGATGTTGCCAACTCCCTCACTTGCCAAGCCGAAGTTTTGTTGCGAGTTCGTGCGGCGCTACCCAAGTCGCAAACACATGACTACTGGCTGGCATGCCGGAATCGACACTCGTGTTGGATGGAATCGCTAGCGGAACACAAAAACAATATCCGTGATCACAGTGTCAGTTCGCGGCAAGATTATTGGTTTGAGATCGTACCGACGCTTCAAGAGATATTGCTTTGTGAAGTCTTGACTCGCTGCGTAGCCCATCAGGCTTGTCTCCTAGAAGAACAGCAGATCGACACAGACTTTGCACCTTTGGCACAAAGCGCTTTTAGCACTCATATCGAAGCTCGAAACCGCTGCTTGAACCTGATCGTGTTCGGCACCGGGTTGCCAACTGGCTATGCAAGACAGTTGAATCGACTTCGCAAGTTCTGTGAAATCGTGAGTGACCAACTCTTGGCAGGAATGCACGAGCTATTGTCCGGAGAACAATTCGCGTTCGAACCGGACGCCACTTCGAAGGCTCGCCAGAAATTATTTTGCTCGGGTGTAAACGATAGGGTAGTTAGATTGCACTGCACAGCCTTGTCGAGCTGGTTCCTACGCCAAACGGCCCTCGACATCGACTATCGGAAAGCGAATCCTGCTCGCATTGATGCTGTTGCGGACGCTGTGGCAGGTTTGCTACCAGCAGAGACCTTTGACAGCTTTGGCTTGCCACTCACCAACTCCTTTTGCAAACTGCAGGCATCAACCGATGAGGACGTTGCACCAGGAGCTAGTGTCGGGAAGTTCTCTTCGCCCTTGGACATTCTTTCTGCCTGGGCTCGTCACGAAATAACCGAGTTCAGCGATAAGAGGTTCTAGGATCGGCCGGTAACTATCCTTCAGCCGCTAGTTCGCCCTCCCTATCCGAGTTCAACGAGGATTTCTGGGAGGGGCGGAGCCCTAGCAACGGGCACAGAAATGCTGCGCAACTTCAAACTCATGTGCCGGGTGTTATACGACACTATGGCCTCGGTGCTTCATTTTGCTCTTATTCAGATTCCTTCTCATATCTCCAACGAAAACCTTCGGCAGCGAAAGTGCCTTGGCTTTCAGCAGAGCAGATTCGAGCAAACAGACGGCTCGTCAGCTGAGGAAACTTTGACTCTTTGGCGACGGCCCAAGGCTGAATAGCCACCGAGCAGGGCAAGCCTTGGATCTGTACTGCGTCAAGCAAATCTGCTGAACCTGCTGCGTTGCTCAGGTAGACAACTGCGGCATCGAGAGAACCCGTTCGAAGCTGATTGACAAGCAGATCGCCGGTTGGCGTTTGCACCAAGACATTGGACATGACTTCTTGTTGGATTCCACTTTCGCGAAAAGTGTTCTGAGTGATCCAGCCCATCGCACACAGTTTCTCATGGCCGATGCCGACTTTCAGTCCATCTCGCGTGAGATCCTGCAAGCTCCAAATCTCCTTGGGATTGCCTTTCTTTACCAAGATGACGAGTTCGTTTTCGGATACATCAACCGGTTCTGGAAATAGGTCGACGACTTGATTCATGAACTCTTGGTCGCAGGCAAAATAGGCATCGGGCAACTGGCCCGCTTTCATCTGGCCGACTAGGATGCCGCAGCCGTTGAAGGCGCGTTCGATCTGGATGCCTTCGCGTTTCTCGAAATCGATGATGGTCTCTTCAATAGCTGGCCGGAGCATCGAGCCTGCAAAGATACTGATCTTCGGTAAGTCGGCCCAAGCATCGCCTTCGCCAATCCGGAATCCATGCTGTTCGTATTTCTTGAGTCCCCGGTCTCGTGCTGCAACGTATCTTGCGAAGTGAAAAGCAGCGTCCGACTGTTCGGTTACCTCCAAAACAGAGATAGCAATCTGCGAAGCGGCGGGAGCAAGCTCCGGGATTTCGACATATTCCAAATCGGGATAAGTGTGCAAAACTGCATCGTAAACTATTCCCACATCAGCCGCTCCGACCAGGACATCGTTGGCAACGTCTGTAACCGTGGTGCGATACGCGTTTGTGGCCGCGTCTAGTTTGCCCCACAAACTGGTTTCTGTCAGAACACGTCGCGTTACTTTGCCGATGGCAGCCGCGTCGGGATTGGCTTGGACGACTCTTAAGTCGTTTTCCCAAAGATCGCTGAGTGCGCCGATTTGCTGGGGGTTGCCTTTGGGAACGACCAAGACCGCTTCCATTCGAGCGATGTCGAGGCGTTCACTAATTAGGCCTTTTTCTCGGCCGATGTCGAGGTAGCTGGTATCGGCAGGTAGATACAAGTCGCCGCGTTTGCTGACTTCGATCTGTGACAGTAGCGTTTGGGAAGGACCGTACTGGATCTCGACACGACGTCCCGTCTCTTTTTCGTACTCGGTACGGATCTCTTCCATCACGGCACGATTACTTGCCGCACAATAAAATAACACTCGTGTGGTTGGCTTGCTGGAGTTGACGATCCACAGCACTCCGGCCAGCAATAATAGTGAGGCGACTGTGGCGATCAGCTTTCTTGACATCGGAATCGATTCAGTGGGTGAGTTGTCGAGGGGGATTGAAAGGCATCATTGTCGCCCACCCGAGTGCAACTTGCAAAGTCGTTGATACCAGTGTGCTTTTTAGGCAAGATCGCTCGTCACCTGAAACACAGTGAGGCTGAAGGCGTGGTTCGCCTCCTGGGACGCTAACTATGAAGCTACCCACCAGATCTAGTTTTCCTAGAGTAGCAATCTGAGCATTCAGCTTTACATCGGCGGATATCGTGCAAGAATTCTGATAATCGCCAAGTACATTTAAATGTCCCGGCTTCAGCGACAGTCGCCTTGAAATACGTTTGCAAACCGTTTCACCTTTATTGCATTGGAATTACCGTGAAGTTGACTGAAAAACTAGTCAGGCCAGTTTGCTTGATTTCCGCCCTCATGTTGGTTGCAGCCTTGGGTTGCGATAATCCTGAAACTACCACTCCAACGGCCCTGGCCACGGAATCTGCTGCGACTACAGTACCAGCTAAAGTCATATTGTGCGGAATGTGCGGGGAAGAAACAGGCAGCGAAACTTGCTGTGCTGATGGCGCTGAAAAGTGTGACAGTTGTGGATTGCACAAGGGAACGGCGCTGTGCTGCAAAGTACCTGAGGAACTCAAAGGCAAGGACATGTGCATGAGCTGCGGCAATGCTGCTGGCAGCGAGCAGTGCTGTGCCGCGGGAGCTGAGGAATGCGACAAGTGTGGTTTGCACAACGGCTCGGCACTCTGCTGCAAGCTAGATGCCGAAGCAGAGAGCCAAGACGCTCCAGCTGAAGGCGAAACAGACGAGACTCCAGTTGAAGAAAGCACCGAGGCCGAAGCCTCCTCCGAAGGCGAGTAGTCCTTCCGACAGATTTTTAATGCCACAACAAAAAAAGCCGCTGTGTCTCAATCGACTCGGCGGCTTTTTCAGTATCGGAGGCATCTCGCCAGCGCAATCGCAGAGAAATACAGCCTGCACGGAATCTGGCAGTTGGAAGCTACCAGTACGAAGCTTTTGCAGTCGCGACGATGCTTCAGAAGACTCGCTCGATTCTGGCTAAAATAGATCGCATCCTATTCATTCCCAAAACTCAGTCATCGAGCTACAGGTCTAAAAGTGCTTCCATCGCATCGCGGTCCACTCTGGTTGTGTTCGACTTTCGTAATCCTGCAAGTTGTGCATTGCCAACTTTGTCAGATCGCAACCTGCCAGCAAATCGACTACTCGCGGGACGTTCGTCCGATTCTATCTGACAATTGTTTTCGTTGTCACGGGCCTGATGAGAATTCTCGAGAAGGCGACCTGCGCTTAGATACGCCTGATGGGTTGCAGCAAGAGTCTAGCTCCGGCGACAAAGTCGTACTTGCCGCGCGTCCGAATCAGAGTGAGTTGATCCGCCGCATTCTTGCTGATGACGAATCGGAAATCATGCCTCCACCAGACTCGAACAAGAGTTTGAGCGCGGAGGAGAAAGAGTTACTCGTGCGCTGGGTTCAGCAAGGCGCCGCGTGGCAGCAACATTGGTCTTTTGAGCCGCCACGGCTTCATGGCCTCCCCCAGCCTCCAGGATCCGATTGGTGTCGAAATGAGATTGATCACTTCATTCTCGATCAATCAGTGCGAGCTGGACTCCTACATGCGACTGACGCGGAGCCCTACACGCTGGTGCGTCGCCTGTTTCTGGACCTGGTCGGCCTGCCACCATCGCCTGAGGAGGCAGACAGATGGGTCGAAGAAATCTGGAAACAGGACGAGCAGTTCGCAAAGGTGATTGACGAAACTGCGTACCAACGTCTCATTACACGATTGATGGATGCACCGGAGTATGGGGAGCGCTGGGCTCGACGCTGGCTGGACTTAGCACGCTATGCCGACACCAACGGCTACGAGAAAGACCGTGATCGCTCCATCTGGCCTTATCGCGATTGGGTCATTGATGCCTTGAACGCCGACATGCCTTTCGATCAGTTCACGATCGAGCAGCTGGCGGGCGACATGCTGCCCGATGCATCGCAAGAGCAGAGAGTTGCCACGGGATTTCATCGCAATACGATGTTGAATGAAGAGGGCGGAATAGATCCGCTGGAGTTTCGATATCACGCAATGACGGATCGAGTTGCCACGACAGGCACCACTTGGCTGGGATTGACTCTCGGCTGCTGCCAATGCCATACGCACAAGTATGATCCGATTTCGCACACCGAGTATTTTCAGATCATGGCGTTTCTCAACAACGCCGATGAGCCAACTCTGGAGTTGCCAGGAGCCGATTTTGAACAGCGTTGGCAAAACTCCAAGCGTCGCGCTTCAGAGCTGGTCGCATCGCTGCCAGATGAGTGGCCACTGCCGAAGGCAACCGGGAAGAAGAAGGAAGAGGTTACTGAAGATTCTGAGCCACGAGAAGGCAAAGCTTCACCTGAGGAAGTAAAGCGAAACGAAAAGGAACAGCGTGCCGAACTAGTTCAGACCGCTTTCGAAAGATGGCTCGTCGCCGAACGCGGCAATGCCACAGACTGGCAGCTGCTGCGTCCGCTGAAAGCAACTAGCAATCTTCCGATTCTGACGATTCAGGAAGACGGTGCGATCTTTGCTTCTGGCGATACGGCCAAACGGGACGATTACTATGTTGAACTCGCTCCGCAAACCGAACCGATCTATGCGATTGAGGTCGAAACCTTGCCGGATGAACGCCTGCCAGCTCGCGGACCAGGTTCAACCTATTACGAGGGCACGCTCGGCGATTTTTACTTAACCGAGATCGATTTCTCTGTGGATGAAAAGACTCTGACGATTGGTTCTGCTTCCGAGTCCTTTGCAGCCAATCGCTTTGGCAAGAATCCAGTTTCCGCGACCTTGACTTTTGATGGCGATATTCAAACCGGCTGGTCCGTCCATGGACGACAAGGAGAAAGACACACAGCAGTTTTTGTCTTGAAGCAACCGGTTCCTGCTGGCAAATCTGTTCGCATTCACCTGTCGTTTGGAAGGCACTTTGCAAGTTCTTTTGGCTTGTTTCGATTTCATGGCACATCGAGCACTAATGCACCAAAGGCACGTGATCATTCTCGAGAAATCCAGCGTTTACTCTTGCTGACAGAAGCAGAGTTGCAGCCAAAGCAGAAACAGCGTCTGTTTGAAAGATTCCTCCTCTCTGCGCCTGAATTAGCAAAGCATCAGACCGAAATCCGACGACTTCAGCGGCGACCAGCCGTGACGACGACACTGGTAATGCGGGAGCGCCCAGCAAACGAAACTCGTCCCACGCACCGACACCACCGCGGCGAATTCTTGCAACCCGAAGAGCAAGTCCAACCTGCGACGCCATCCGTCTTGCCTGGTCTCGGAGAACTACCTGCAAATCGCTTGGGGTTTGCACAATGGCTGGTTCAGGAGAAGCATCCGCTCACCGCACGTGTGTTCGTCAATCGCACTTGGGCAGCATTCTTTGGAAATGGCCTCGTGAAGACCTTGGATGATTTTGGTTTTCAAGGCGAGTCGCCAAGCCACCCCGAGTTGCTCGACTGGTTGTCAGTAACTTGGTTAGAGCAAGACGATTGGTCAATCAAATCTTTACATCGTCGCATCGTCACAAGTCGCACTTATCGACAGTCTTCGCGGGTTACTAGCGGTAGCCGATCGTTGGATCCACAAAATCGCTTGCTGACCTATTTCCCGAGACAGAGACTTGAAGCCGAGATCCTCCGTGACAGTTTGTTGAGCACGACAGGCAGACTTTCACTCAAGCGTGGCGGACCACCCGTCCGCCCACCACAGCCGGAGGGCGTAACGGAAGTCGCGTATGGGGGCCCAAAATGGAACGCGAGCGGTGGCGCGGATCGTTTTCGCCGTAGTATCTATACGAAAATCAAACGCACAGCACCCTTTGCCATGTTTTCAACCTTTGATGCTCCCAGCGGTGAAGCTTGCGTTGCCCGACGCAATCGCAGCAATAGTCCTCTTCAGGCACTCACACTCTTAAATGACCCGATGCTGGTTGAGCTCGCGGTGGCGGCTGGAAAACAAGCTGCGAAGGAAGCGGCAGCCGAAGTCGGTGAGCCCAGAACTGAGCAGGTGCTGATTGATCGCTTCCGCCACACGTTGACTCGCAAGCCCACAGAGCAAGAAGTGGTCTGGCTTAAAAAGTTCCTTGAGCGGCAGCATGCTTACTTCGAAATGCATACCGAGGAAGCTACCAAGCTCTTGGGTGAGAACTCGGTGCCCAAGTCAAGCGAGAATCCAAAGTCGGCAAGCTCGGAAGCTGCTGCCCAGGTTAGTCAATTGGCACATCAAGCAGCTTGGACGGCCCTGAATCGAGCCCTCATGGCGCTCGACGAAACACAAAACAAGAATTAATGCACCTGCTGTAGACCGCTGGCGAGCGGAGCGCTGTTACGGCAGGGAACAAGCAATAGATCTAAGACCGAATCCGGCAGGAACCAAAGCAAGACAGGCCCTGCGGCCGTTTATTAATCGTCGTAAACGAAGATCACTTTCTACCGAGCATGCGATCCAAAGAATCGGCTGTCTGATAAATAAGGGCTTCGGGGTGATGCAGATAGGGATGGAAGTACTCAAAAGTCAGATAGCCGTCATAGCCAATTTTTTCGAAGGCATTCAAGACAGCTGGCCAGTTCGTCGTGCCATCGAGCAGCGGACGAAATGCCTCTAAGGAGTGATCCGTTCCTTTCTTCGTGAACTCTTTAAGGTGCACGTTTTTGATCCGATCCCCCAAGATTGGAATCCAGTGCTCAGGGAATTGGTACTCCATGATGTTGCCCGTATCAAAGTGTACACGAACATGCTCGCTGCCAAAGCTATCGACAAACTCTACCATCTCGAGGGGCGACATTAAAAAACCGTTGAAGAAGATGTTCTCCATATTCAAGTAGATTCCCAGCTTTTCGGCGAGCGGAACCAGTTTTCCGATTGCCTCTCGTGCACGCTCGTCGCAGACATCATTGGGCGTCGGATCATGCTCTTCGCGCCAAGGCATGTGTAAGGCGCCGGGAACGACTAACAAATTCTCGGTTCCAAGGTCATGCGCACACTGAGCCATCTTGGTCGCTAGCTCCATTCCTTTGGCACGTTCATCGGGATCGTTGCTGGTTAGGGGATAAGGCCAAAAAAAGAAGGAGCAGACGCCGCTGATTTCAATTCCGATTTCGTCCGCTAGCTTTCGTATCTTCTCGTATTGTGCACTTGAATGCTTCGGAGAGAGATCGTTGTCCAGATCGTAGTTGAGTTCGATGCCGTCAAAGCCCGCAGCCTTGGCCAACCGCAGACAATCAGCCAAGCTCATTTTCTCGGGGTACGGAAATGCCCACTGGTTGATCGATTTCCTCATCCGATACTTTTTCTTCTCGGACACAGCTTCCGGCGATGGCGGCTGAGAGTTGCTGGAGTGTGCGTTGGAACTTGTGCCTGCAACAGCGGCGGACGAGAAAGCAGCATAAGAGAGCATTTGACGGCGACTAAAATGACTCATTGAATAAACTCCCAGAATCAAGCGTAGACCAAGCCGAAGAACCTACCAACTTAAACGATTGGCGAGCCGCGCGTTTGCGTGGAGTAGCAAACCCGAACTATTTCTGGCAAGACGGAATTGAATCGGATTCTGCTACAATGCCCCTTCCCAACTCCGCTGAATGCCCCTGCCAGAAGGCCATACCGCCATGCTACGAATTTTCCTGATCGCCTGTATTGTCGTACTCGCATTTCACCCGGCTGAGCACGCACGAGCTCAAGAACTGTCGCACACACCTGTGTTCGAGCGTGGTGAGCATGGCTATCACACTTATCGCATTCCTGCCATTGTGTGCAGCAGAGAAGGGACGCTGCTTGCTTTTTGCGAAGGACGAAAGTCTGGCCGCGGCGACGCGGGCAATATCGACATGCTTGTCAGTCGTTCCGAGGACTTGGGGAAAACCTGGTCGAAACCGCAGTTGATCTGGGACGACGCAGGCAACACTTGTGGGAATCCAAGCCCCGTTGTGGATCAAGAAACGGGCGTAATTTGGCTCCTACTGACCTGGAATCTCGGCTCCGATAGTGAACACAAGATCATGGAAGGCACAAGCAAATACCCGCGACAAGTCTATGTATCGCACTCGAAAGACGATGGGCGAAACTGGGTTCCTCCGAAGAAGATCAGCGACAGCACTCGCGAAGATCATTGGCGCTGGTATGCTACCGGCCCTGGCAATGCAATCCAACTGACTCGCGGAAAGTACGCGGGACGGCTGGTGATCCCATGCAATCATTCTGATCATACTGATGCATCAAGGCATCCTTATCGTAGTCATGTCATTTACTCCGATGATCATGGAGCGACATGGCAGCTTGGCGGTGTGCATCAGGATAAGACCAATGAATCGGCCGTGGCAGAACTTTCCGATGGCTCGGTGCTACAGGCCATGCGTTCCTATCACGGCAAGAACAAACGAGCGATGTCAGTCAGCAAGGATGGCGGAGAGAACTGGGAAGACGATTACCTGGATTCGACGCTCGATACACCAGTCTGCCAAGCCAGCATGATTCGCTATTCCTTCGCAGATGTAGGGGGAAAGAGTCGCTTACTATTCTCCAGTCCCAAAGGAAAGAAGAGAGAGAATATGCATGTGTGGCTGAGCCATGACGATGGAAAGACTTGGCCCGTTGCGAAGCAGATCTTCTCAGGCGGCTCGGCTTATTCCAACTTGGTCAAGCTGCCGGATGGCGATGTCGGACTGCTTTACGAAAAAGACGGCTATGCAGATATTTCGTTCGTCAACTTCTCGATGAAGTGGCTTGAATCGAAACCAGCATCCGACCTCTTTGCACCGCAATAAGAAGACTTCTATGAATTGCAAACACTTAAAGACACATCTCACGGCGTTCGTATGCCTGCTGGTGTCGACGTTAGCACTAGCTGACGAGAAGCCGAACATCTTGCTAATCATGGCAGACGATTTGGGCTACGAGTGCATAACGGCCAACGGAGGCGAATCCTATCAGACGCCAGTATTGGATAGCTTGGCCAAGCAAGGGATACGCTTCGAGCACTGTTATTCGCAGCCCATTTGCACTCCTTCCCGAGTCAAGCTGATGACGGGAATGTACAACGTTCGTAACTACGCTGTGTTTGGTCTGCTCGAGAAGAAGCAACGAACATTCGCACATCAATTGCGTGAGGGAGGTTACAGGACTGGGATCGTCGGCAAGTGGCAGCTCGGAAAGGATACAAGCTTGCCAGATCATTTTGGCTTCGACGAATACTGCCTGTGGCATATGTTGCGATCAAAATCTCGCTACGCTTCACCGGGGCTAGAGATCAATGGAGTCAAGAAAGACTTTCCCGGCAAGTACGGCCCGGACATTTGCGCAGACTACGCCTGTGACTTCATCCAACGTCACAAAGATTGTCCCTTTCTTCTCTACTACCCCATGATCCTGACGCATTGTCCTTTTGAGCCGACACCTGATTCCGACGACTGGGATCCAACCAGCAAGGGCTCGAAGACTTACAAGGGTGACGCCAAGTACTTTGGCGACATGGTCAACTATATGGACAAGATCGTAGGGCGGATTCTGGATCAACTAGAAGCATCTGGTGTCCGAGACAACACGATCGTCCTGTTCACTGGAGACAACGGTACCGATACGCCTGTCGTTTCGATGATGAACGGTCGCAAGGTAGTCGGCGCGAAAGGCACAACGCCTGATGCGGGCTGTCGTGTCCCTTTCATAGCGCATTGGCCAGGCCGCATGCCTGCTGGAGCAGTGAGCCAAGACTTGGTGGATTTTAGCGACTTTATGCCTACCCTTTGTGAAGCAGCTGGTGTTCCGCTACCCTCTGATCGTCCGATCGATGGCCGCAGCTTCTTGCCGCAACTGCGAGGCGAAAAGGGAAATCCTCGCGACTGGATTTACGTTTGGTATGCTCGAAATGGTGGTCCCACCGGCAAGGAGTTCACACGCAACCAGCGATACAAGCTGTACAGTAGTGGCGATTTCTACGATATCCAAAATGATGTGCTTGAGGAATCTCCGTTGGACGCCGTTGGGCTAACACAAGAACAGGTAAGGATAAGAGCAATGCTTCAAGATGCGCTCAGTCAGTATGCTGACGCACGTCCTCTCAGATTCGCCAATTGGGCAGCCGAAGCAAAGAAAGCAAAGCAAAAGGCTCAGGCGGAAAAGAAAGCTACGCCGAAAAAGAATAAAACCAAGTCCTCTTAGAACGTATCGTCCGAAAGCTAACCTTACATGTTCGGATTCTTAAACCCAGGATGCGTCGGAAGGTCTTATCGGCAGGTTTATGCCCGTTGCTGCCAAAATATGTGGCAGCGAGAGGGACGGCTCTCCACTTTTTTCCATAGCTATGAATCGGTCTTTCTGTACGCCTTAGCTATCGACCTGAAGCTGTGCAGTGCCCCAGGTGCCGAAGCACCAACCTGCTGCCGACTCTGCAAGAAAGGACCAAGGAACTGTAGCGACCAGGACAAACAGGTCGCCGATTTTTGCGCGGGGTTTGCGATCTTGTTGGCCGAAATCAAGATGCGAGACGACGTGGCAGACGACCGTAGCGCGTCTGCCCGAGTTGTGCTCTGGTGGCTTCGCAAGTCTATCAATCGGGCGCACGAGCACTTTCTCACCATAGACTCAAGCTTTGAAGATCGGCTGACATGCATCATGGAGACACATCAACGCGCCGAGAGGTCTTCCAGCAGCGACTTGAGCGATTTCCAATCTGCAACTCGTGATGGCTTTGCATACTTGTTCTCTCTACTTGGCAACCAGCTTGCACTCGCTAGGGATCTGAAGAAGCGACTCTTGGGTATCGGAGGCTATGTTGGCGCAGCCATTATTGCATTTGATTGTGCCATAGATTGGCCGCGTGATGTCAGACGCAAACAGGCCAATCCAGTCCGTTCTGCAGAGCAAGCTCATGCGGCGCTACTGAAGGCTCAGCAAGAACTCAGTGCGGCTGGCTGGGCGTGCAGCGAAATAGCTGGTCCGAGTTCTCTATCAGCGCAAGTTCTTCGCTCACGTATGGGAAGTCTGACTAGCAAAAAACGGCTCACGCTACAGCCGAGGACAAGAGTATCGTCTGCTAGTCGTTTTCGGAGTCCTTTGCTCCGCCAACGAAGCGGCTTCTGTGATGGCTGTGCTTGCGGCGGCTGCGATTGCAACTGCTGTGATGCAGGGAACAGTTGCGATTGCGTGAATTGCCATTGTCCCGGAGCGGAATGTCTGTCCTGCAATTTCGATGGATGCGCCTACTGTCTAGATGGCTGCGTATGCGGTGAGGAAAACAAGAGGTCTCGCAGGAGGTTTGCCAGAACGGAAGATCCCGGAGCGAGTGCAAACGCGAATCAACCGCCGAGACTGAAGAATATGATTGGCAGGATTGGCGTAAGCGTGGGTGCGCTCAATCCATCTGGAGTTGTGCTTGTGGAAGGTGCAGAGTATCCAGCTCGAGCCCAAAGTGGATTGGTGGAAGATGGGGCTCAAATTCAAGTTGTTAGCGCCGATGCATTTGGATTGGTGGTGGATGAGTTGTGAATTGAAAGGTTTCTTGCTCTGCTCCAAGGCTCGCGACATGCGCTGTTGGCAAATAGGTCAATTGAGGGCAATTTGACCTGCTATCATGAGACTTGTTATGCCTGGCGGAACGCTAAAGGCAGCTGCCTGGATTCTTTCCTTTCGGCTTTGCCTCCGGCCCCACAGAAAGGGCGGTAGCCCGACCGGAGCAACTTGGGGATCAGGTGCGCCCCGGCCAGACCACTCGCGAGGTCCTTTCTGGACTCAGCTCTTATCTTGGGGGGTTCGCTGTCTCAGTGACTTTTTCGCGCGAGGCCGATTGGGGCTTGGTTGAGCCTGCCGCTCGTCGGGTGGCTATTCGTTCCTTTGCTTTCTCTCGCATCTGTCCAACTTGCTTGAGCTGAGTTTTCGAAAGCACTGCTTCTATCTCTTCCATCTCGTCTGTTTTCAAGGCAGCAAGTTGTTCTTGGAGGGCCTTGATCTGGGCGGCGTAATCCTTTTGAATGCGATAGATTTCGCTCCGTTGGTCTGGGCTGATAACAGCGGAGAAATAGCGCGGCAGGCGTCCAGTCAGTTTTGGCTTCGTCTTGGCCTGTGAGGCAGGCGGTTTTTCGCTTGAAGTCGTCTGTGCGCGGCTCTTCATAGATTCTCTTTGCCCACGATCACTTTGCTGAGACAGAGCGATTGGCGCTGAGGCGAATGTGAGTAGCAGCATGGAAGTAGGTAGGACGAATCGAGAGTGAAGGTTGCGAGCGTTAGTATGCATAAAAATGTTCCTTGGTTTTTGGCCCGACCGTATGGGGCTTCATAGGAAGATCGAATTACTCTGTGGAGCAGCGTTCTTACGAATGCGACCACAGCAAGAAGAAAAAACAAGCGAACGTGATTTCATCTTTGGGGCGGAAGGCTAGTTTTGCACCGTGATGCGACCTTGCCATGCAACGGCGAACCACAGGTGTAGGGCCCGCCTGCTGCAACGCGGCGAAGCCGATCAGCAGAGCGGGCTTAAGTTAGGCGGGATATTTCGAGTCGAGCAAGCTCCTTTTGATGGGTTGCACTAGAGCACAAAGGTGCTCCGTCGGAATCAAACACGTTTGAAATCACGTTCGCTACAGATAGAGACGTCGAGAAGTAACGCGACTTACAAGCTTTTCCGAAAAAGACGGAAATGCTTTTGGGGCCTTGTCCTGGCGTACTGCGAATTCACAAAATTCGTCAGGTGGATCTGCTGCCCGATTTTGTTGGCTATCTTGCGGTCGCCTTGGGATGTACCGATTTGAACGGCCGGAGTCCGAGGTTTTCTACACCATATCCTACGGCCTTAGCTCTAGTCGTTCTCTCGATCATCGACATGTAGGTTACAACCGAGCTGACCTTTGTTCTCGTCTGCGCGGTAGTCAACTGTGTAATGATATGGAGTCTCTTCGGAGGCCTGGCGGCTCTCGCAGAGAAATACTCATATCGTGATTTGATCGAGACGGCAAACTTTCGACGTATGTCCTACTTCATCTTTTCGGCACTAGCTTGGTTCGCAACGGTGAGCGGCAAGCGTATTCGAGAACCCTTTGCCTTCCTAGGCATCATTGGATCTTTGGCGGCCTGCATGCTGCTATTGCATCTCATTTACACCTTTCACCACGAGCTGGGCTCGACCCACGTCATGCAAGAGCAGTTTGATAAGAATGGCGTTACTCGGTAAGTTGGCGATCTAATTGACTGATACCCAACTCTCTTGTTTTGCGCTCTGGAGAATCGCTTCGCAGAGTAGAGTTTCTTGGTGCCCGTCGGCGAAAGTGGGGTAGCTGGGGTTGTCTGAACCTATCGAGCTGTAAAAGTCGATGAAAAGTTGCTTGAAAGTGTCTGAGAATCCTTCGTTATGACCTGCCGGATAGCTTGAAAAGTCGCTTGCTCGTTGGTGCATCAAAGCTGGATCGCGAATGAGGGACTCGTTTGGCTGGTCGCGACGGCCCGCCCAAAGCTGGTTGGGCTGTTCGCTATTCCATGAGATCGATTGCTTGGAGCCAGCGATATCGAAGCGTAGGCAATTCTTCCGACCTGCCGTCACTTGGGATACATGCAAGCAGCCGCGAGCGCCGCACTCGAATCGCAGCAGAATGTTCCCTGCGTCTTCGGTGTCGATCTTCACCGTCTCCGTCGCATCAGGCTGCGATGCATCGATTTTGTTAGAGAAGGTCTCGACGCCACCGGTGGGACGATCACGTTCAGGAAATACAATCTGCAAGTCTGCCATGACAGATTGGACTTTGGAGCCAACGATGGTTTGCACCAGATCAAGCCAATGTGTTCCAATGTCGGCGACGGCTCGCAGTGGTCCGCCTTCAGCTGCGCTGACGCGCCAGTTGTAGTCGCTCCGGTGAAACAGCCAGTCCTGCACATAGCTGCCTTGAACGTGATAAATGTTGCCGAGTCCTCCGCCACGCTGCCGTTCGGCGGCTTCAATGCAAAGTGGGTAGTAGCGGATGTTGTAGTTGACTCCTGCGGCCAGGCCCGTTTGCTCCGCGAGTGCTACGAGCTGGGCACTCTCGGTTGAGTTCATCGCCAACGGCTTCTCGCATAGAACGTGTTTGCCGGCTTTCAAGCTGGCGGTGGCTTGGGCGAAGTGAGCCTGATTGGGAGAAGTGATGTGAATGCAGTCTACTTCCTTGTCCAAAAGGATTTCTTCCAGGTGTTGGTAGGCTCTTGGAAGGTGCAGACTTTCGGCAGCAGCAACGGATTTCGCTGGCGAACTGCCTAAGATCCCTGTAACGCTGACTCCGGCACGGCGAAGTGCTTCGACATGGACTGGGCCAATGAAACCCGTCCCAATGACGGCAGTGCAGTAATTCATTCTCTTGGGTTCCGTGGTTGAGCCGAAATGAGAAGGTTCTCGGGCATGCCGCGGCGACGCGAACACGGCAATACATGGCAAATCAGGGGGCCGATTCGTGAGCCGCCGGCAAGTGTTTTCTTGGTTCGGCCCGACGTTAGCGGATACGGCTCATCTCACCAATTTGCGACTCTGATCTGCTCCGCTAATGAAGTCACAAGACCTACAGTAGGATCGGCGAAAAGGCTATGATACAGCTTCGAAATAGAAGTGCTTGACCAGGATGCTAGTATGCCCGCGAAGAAATGGAAGTTTACGCCTCACGACCGAGCGGAGATCGAGTCGCTGGTTGAGCGAGCGGGGGTTGCGCCTATCGTCGCGCAACTGTTGCTGAATCGCGGAATCACCGAGCGGGAGGATGTCACGCGGTTTCTGGAAGCAAAGCTCACCGACCTGCGTCCGCCAGAGGAACTCCCTGGATTGCCGGCTGCTGTTGAGCGGATCATGAAAGCGATCAGCGGTGAGGAGGAAATCGTCGTTTATGGTGACTACGACGCCGATGGCATGACCGCGACATCGATTCTCTACCGATGCCTAAGTTTGATCGGTGCCAAAGTTATCTACCATCTGCCGAACCGCATGGAGGAGGGCTACGGACTGCACGCAGAAGTTGTAGAGAAATTACAAGCTCGTGGTAAGCAGTTGATCATTACCGTCGATTGTGGAATCGCGAGTATCGTGGCAGCAAAGCGAGCGCACGAATTGGGCGTTTCGCTGATCGTTACCGACCATCACCGCTTCGCAGAAGAATTGCCAGTGGCAGACGCTATTGTGCATCCGAGCTTGCCAGGCACAAACTATCCGTTTCCCGGTTTGTGTGGTGCAGGAGTTGCCTTCAAGCTGGCTTGGGCTCTTTGCCAGGCACATTGTGGTTCGCCCAAGGTGACGGATCGCCTGCGAGACTTCCTGCTGCAAGCGGTCGGGTTAGCCGCCATCGCGACGGTCGCTGACGTTGTGCCTCTGTTGGACGAAAATCGCGTTATCGTGCGGAGCGGTCTGAAGACTCTACGAAAGCATGCGCCACTTGGTCTGCAAAAGCTCATGAAGATCGCAAAGCTCGACGAGAAAGAGCAGCTGAACTCAGACGACTTTGGATTTTCCATCGCACCTCGATTGAATGCCGCTGGGCGCTTGGGCCAAGCTCAGCTTGGTGTAGAGCTGCTGATTACAGAAGACGAAGAGCGAGCTGAAGCACTTGCACCTTATATCGACGAGTTGAACGGGAATCGTGGGAAGCTAGAACGAAGTATTCAGCTTTCGGCAACTAAGCAACTTCAGGAAGTCCACAGTCCCGATGAAGATCCGGCCTTTGTACTGGCTTCGCCTAATTGGCACCCGGGTGTCATCGGTATCGTCGCTGGTCGATTGGCGGAAAGGCATCACAAGCCTGTGGTCTTGGTTGCATTGGACAAGCTGGGTGCCAAGCCGGGAACGGGGTCGGGCCGCAGCCCAAACGGAGTCAACCTGCATGCCGCATTCATGGAGTGCGAAGACTGGTTGGTCAGCGGCGGTGGTCACGCAGCGGCGGCTGGAATGAAGGTCGAAGAGTCGAAGTTGAGCGGCTTTCGCACCGCATTCATGGAAGCCGTTGCAGAGCAGTCGAGTGAATTAGAGTCTGAACTTTCCGTACTGTTCGATGCGGAGGCGACTTTGGATCAGTTGAACATGCTCGCAGTCGACCAGATCGAACAGCTTGCACCCTTCGGGGCTGAAAACGCCAAGCCCACCTTCTGTGCGCTGGGAGTCGACATTCTTGAAGAGCCCAAAGTTATTGGTGCATCAGGTAAGACGTTAAGTATGCAGCTTGGCCAATTCGGAAAGCGCATGCGGGCGATCGCCTTTGGTGTTGCTGAAGAGTGGATGCCCGAGCTCGAGAAAGTCGAAGGCAAGATAGACATTGCTTTTCGCCCGGTGATCAACGAGTTTCGCGGCTTCCGCAAAGTCGAGGTACAGCTGATGGACTGGAGAGTGCATCAGGGAGGGTCGGCCAGCGCCGTATCAGATCCTCATGTGAATGCCGCATCACGTTCCTCAGCCTTACCGGGGTAGTTGGAGAAAAACTATGTCCGCCGACGAGTTTGGGCCCGTTCCCTTTCTTTTCAAGCTAAAGGAAGAGTTCCTCTTTTTCGGCAGTCCGACTCTTGGGGACATTCTCGCAGCGAAGCGACTGATTGCCCGGGCTACGGCCGCAAGATAGCAGGCTTGTGCAGAGGGGTTCTTGTTTTCGCCATTCTTCTGCTCACTGTTGCTGTGTCGACTCGTCCCTATTCTCCACAGGCAGCGAACACCATTGTCATGGTTGTTTGTGTTGGCTTTCCACTCTTTCTCTGTGTGCCCGTCTTGATTCAGAACTGGCAGCTCCGCAAGCGTGCGCACGAGCGAATGGGCGAGTTTCAACCTATCGAAGCCAAGCTGTCTCGCTCCGGTGTTAGCGTAGGCTAGGAAGGCGTGGAGACAAAACACGAGTGGGGTGTTTTCTCGCAATGCGTCAGCAATGAAGCCGTGCTGCTACTCTATCGACACGATGGCTCGCCAGCTGTACTGTTCGCCAAGAGTCAGCCGAGCAAAATAGGTGAATGGGATGAGATACTGCACATGATCGATTGTCAAATCGGCTTGCAAGCAGATTTCTAGAGTGTTTTGTGAGAACTGTAGGCGTCGAGCTATGTAAGCGTCCATCTCCGACGCATTTCGAGAAGTCTTCGATCTTTGGGATACGGTCGTCATGGTTCGGGGAGAATCAATTGGCTTGAGGGTCGATGCGGGGTTAGAATGAGCTGCAAAGCCAAAAGTGGCTCTTCCCGCCTTTCGTTTCGGTAATTTCGGGGTGCGCTGCGCTCCATCCGACGCGCCCCCCTGTGGCAATGCTGCCGTAGAAGATCACCGCAATTCCAAGGGCTGGCGTGTGCGCACCATGAAATTCGAGTTCTCGGGCCTACAATCGGGCTCTGCGTGACTTGTTCCTTTTGGGGCTCCGAAGTATCCTGACCTTGCTTTTTCCAGCCTCAAATTAACTTTCCCGCTGCGTTTCCACAGCTTGAGATTCAGCCTCTAGGATGACAATATGAGCCGTGCCGGACGCAAACTCTTAGTCGTTTTCCAGCCCAAATTTCGTCACGTGACTAAGTTGCTCAGTCTTCTCCTTTTGGGGATTGGAGTGGCAACAGTCAAGGCCGATGATTGGGCTCAGTTTCAAGGGCCGAACCGAGATAGTCAGTCGACGGAAACGGGGCTCTTGCAGGAGTGGCCAGAGGGTGGTCCCAAAATGGCTTGGAAAATTAATACAGTGGGCCTTGGCTACTCCTGTCCAGCAGTCGTTGGTGATCGCATCTACACGATGGGTGCTAGAGATGGCAAAAGTGAACTGTTTGCGCTCAACGCTGCGGACGGATCCGAAATTTGGAGCCTCGTCCTCAACGAAAAACCCTTTGACTTCAAGGCGAATGCATGGGGCAAGGGGCCACGCGCTACTCCTACCGTCTCTGACGGAATGGTCTATGCCTTGGCTGGAGATGGCGTCTTGGTTTGCGCCGACTTCGATGGTCAAGAAAAGTGGCGATTGAACTTGCAGAAAGATCTGGGCGGAGAAGTTAATCCTGTTGGCGGCGGCCCCGAGTTGTTCGGTTGGGGCTTTTGCTGGTCCCCACTAGTCGACGGCAACCAATTGATCTGTATGGCGGGCGGGAAGCAAGGTTTGCTTTTGGCACTGGACAAGAAAACGGGAGAGCTTCTTTGGCGTTGTGCGGAGCTTCCAGAGGCAGCGACTTACGCCTCACCTCTTAAGGCAATGATTCATGGTTTTGCGCAGTACGTCATCCTCACCCAAAGCGGCGTTGCTTCGGTTTCTCCTGAGGGCAAGCTGTTGTGGTACTACAAACGTAAGCGGCCCTTCGATGACGTGGTCATTCCTACTCCGGTTATTTCTGACAATAAGGTGTATCTGAGTGATGGTTGGGGCGGAGCCGGTTGTGATCTTATCGAAGTCAAGCTAGATGGTGACTCGTTCACTGCGGAGAGTATCATGGGGCGTTCTGCGGCTCGCAATATGAAGAACAAGCAAGGCGGTTTTGTGCTGCTAGACGGGCACATCTACGGCTGCTCGGATCGTCGAGGCTGGGTTTGCCAGAACTTGGACTCAGGAAAAATTGCTTGGTACAAGAAGGGCGAGATTGAAGACGGCTCCATCATTTACGCCGACAACCGCCTGTACGTTTTTGGCGAAATCGAATGCCAAGTCGGATTGTTGGAAGTTTCTGCGGAACAATTCAGCTTGAAGGGGAGTTTCATCCTTCCAGAGGTTTCGAAGAAGCGAGCTCCGAGCGGCAGAGCTTGGACTCACCCGGTGATTGCTGATGGCCGGCTGTACTTGCGAGATCAAGAATTGCTGTATAGCTACGAGATCAAATAGCATTCTTAAATCAAACTAGCTGGCGGAGCACGTAGCTGCGCCCAATTAAGAACAATAAACTGCGGCGAGTCATGCCGCTTTTGACGCGACAACCCAGGAGTGTTAACCACATGAAATCCAACTCCCTTTGGAACGGCTGGCAGCATTGCTTCACTGCAGCTGTCGTGCTTCTTGCATCGTCTTCGGCGATTGCTGGTGATTGGACAAACTGGCGTGGGCCAGAACGCAACGGTGTCTCGCGAGAGTCCGGGCTTCCCGACAGCTTCGACGACGTTCTGTGGATGAAAAAGGACGTAAGTTGTCGGTCTACGCCGATCGTGATGAACGGCAAGATCTACATCATCAGCCGTGTGGGCGAAGGCGCCGAAGAGCAAGAACGCGTGGTCTGCATGGACGCCAAGACTGGCGACGTCGTCTGGGAGCACCGCTTCAGCATCTTCTTCACTCCAATCGTTAGTGTGCGTCTGGGATGGACCGTGCCGGTCGGTGATCCTCAAACGGGAAACGTGTACGTTCACGGCACCCAAGGTTTCTTGTTTTGCTTTGACGGCGAAAGCGGCAAAGTGAAGTGGAAGAAGTCTCTGACAGAAGAAGTTGGTCGCATCACGGGCTACGGCGGACGAGTCACCAGCCCTGTTGTCGATGGCAACTTGGTCATGATCAGCATGCTCAGCTCGAACTGGGGTGTGCAAGGTGGCGGCGGTTGTCGTTTCTTCGCCTTTGACAAAAACACTGGCGAAATGGTTTGGTGGAACACCACCGGCATTCGGCCTTCCAATTCTTATCGCTGCGTTCCAATCGTTGCGACACTGAAGGGCCAGCGTGTTTTGATCAGTGGTGGTGGCGATGGACACATCCACTGTTTCCAAGTGAACACCGGAAAGAAAGTCTGGAGTTTTCAGCTTGGCAACGGAGCGATGAATCCTGCTCAAGTGCTTGATGGCGAGATGCTCTACGCAGCACATGGCGAGGAAATCCCAGGTCGCGCTAGTGTCGGCCGTTTGGCTGCTTTGGATTTGTCAGGTGATGAACCAAAGTTGGTGTGGGAGCTCGATGGAATCGAATTCAAGTATCCTTCGCCCATGCTTTATGAAGGCAAGCTCTACTTGCCTGATCGCCAAGGCCGATTGTACTGCTACGACGCGAAATCAGGTGATCGGCTATGGCGTGCCAAGTTTGGCAGAAACTGCACCGGTTCCCCTGTGTTCGGCGACGGAAAGATCTACCTCAGCTCGGTTCACGGGTACTTCCACATTCTCAATGCGGAAACTGGTAAACGCGTGGCTCGTAACCGATTCCAGCCTGCTGACCCAGAGTTTGATGTAGAAGTCCAAGGTTCGGCCGCTGTCTCCAATGGCTGCGTTTACTTCGGTACGACCGAAGAGTTTTACTGCCTCGGCAAGTACAATCCAGTCGACGTGAAGATTCCTACGAGCGAACCCGCTCCAGGTCCAAATCCAAGCGGTACTGCAACGCACCTGCAAGTAGTGCCTGCGGAGGTCACCCTAGCGGCTGGCGAGTCAGTTGAGCTCAAGGCTCACCTGTTTGACAAGGACGGACGATTGGTTGGGGCTGCTCAGCCGACCTACACGATGGCTCCAATGTTCGGAGGCCCAGGGCTTTCCA
Source organism: Aureliella sp. (assembly GCA_963691875.1). Lineage (GTDB taxonomy): Bacteria > Planctomycetota > Planctomycetia > Pirellulales > Pirellulaceae > Aureliella. Next base: position 3,453,511 of record OY829846.1, on the reverse strand, counting down.
AGGATGCTCCAAGAGCAGCACTGCAAGGAACGGTGAAAGGGAATGTCTTCACCGCTTCTTCAGCCGGTGGAGGACAAGCTGGAAATGTCATCTGCAAAGTCGGCGATTTGGGAGCGAAAGTTCGCGTGCGTGTTGCACCTACCCTGCCCTATTCGGAAGATTTCGAATCGGTTGCTCCTGGCTTGGTACCGCCTGGCTGGACAAATACTCAGTTGCGTTATGTCACCACGAAGTTGGATGATGGCAACACCGTGCTGATGAAGACGGCGAAGATTGCTGTTCCTTTCTATCGTCAGTGGTATGCCTTTGCAGGTACGCCAGATATGGCCGGCTACACGGTTGCTTCAGATGTGATGGGAGAGCAAGTCGATGACACGATGCCCAACATGGGTGTGGTAGCGAACCGTTATATTCTCCAGCTGGTTGGGAACGAGCAAGTCTTGCGAGTCTCTGCCTGGGACGCGATTCCTCGTGTTGCGGCGGAAAAAGCCTACGACTGGAAGCCGAACACTTGGTATCGCCTGAAGCTGAAGGTTGACGTTGGTGAAGAATCGGCCAAGGTGCTCGGCAAGGTTTGGGCCAAGGGCGAAGCTGAGCCAGCAGGTTGGACGATAGAACTGGACGACCCGAATCCGAATCGAAGTGGTGCACCTGGCATCTACGGATCGGCCCAAGGCATCAAGCCACCAGCTCTTGGTACCCAGATCTACTTCGATAACGTACTGATCAAGTAGCAATCGTGAGCCGAACACGCTTGCCTCGAGTATTTCGGTCAGCGTGTTGCGAGCGGCTAGGGCCGCCGGCTAAGTAAATTGACATTCGACGTGTTGCTGGTCTGAAACTTGCACCACTCAAACTCAAGAAACAAGAAACCAATCGACACTCGGTCGAGAATACGGAGACGATCAACCATGCGTATGGCTCATGCACTTAGCGCATTTTCCCTCGTGCTGCTTTTCGGAGCAGGCTCGATGCAAGTTCGAGCTCAAGAATCCAAGCAGCTTGATCCGCCCAAGAAGGACTGGCCCATGTACGCCGGTCACCTCAAGCGGAACTTTGTGAACCCGAACGTCAAAGGGATTCCAGAAGAGTGGGATATCTTTGAAGGCGAGAACATTCTCTATTCCGTCCAGCTCGGTTCGCGAGCTTATGGTGGACCTGTCGTCAGCAATGGCAAGATTCTGATCGGAACGAACAATGAGTTTCCTCGTGATAAGAGCATCACGGGCGACAAAGGCGTGATGATGTGCTTCAACGAGGAAGATGGTTCCTTCTTGTGGCAGATCGTCCACGACAAACTCGCCGCTGGTCGTGTTTGGGATTGGCCTCAACAAGGTATCTGCTCAACGCCAGCCATTGAAGGTGATCGCTTTTACTACATCGGCAATCGTTGCGAAGTGATTTGCGCGAACATCAACAATGGGGAGATCATTTGGAAGGTGGATATGATTGGCAAGCCGCTGAACGTGTTCCCGCACAATATCGCCACCTGCTCGCCGCTGATCTTGGGCGACACGCTTTTTTTGATCACAAGTAATGGTGTCGATGCCGCCCACCTTCGAGTGCCTGCAGAGAACGCTCCAAGTTTTCTCGCATTGAACAAGAACAACGGCGAAGTGCTTTGGAGTAGCAACTTGCCCAGCAAGTCATTTCGCAGCTTGATGCACGGTCAGTGGTCGAATCCGACTTATGCTGAACCCGAAGGCGGCGAGCCACAGATGATCTTTCCAGGCGGAGATGGCTGGGTTTATAGCTTCGAACCTAAGACCGGTGAGTTACTTTGGAAGTTTGATTGCAATCCGAAAGACGCCGTCTACAAGCTAGGTGGTCGTGGTACTGCTAACGACTTTGTTGCAACTCCAGTTGTCTATGACGACAAGCTTTACATCAGCGTTGGGCAGGATCCTGAGCACGACACGGGTGTTGGCCACTTGTATTGCATCGATATTACCAAGAAGCCAACGAACGCCGACAAGGATCTATCGCCAACTTTGCTTGTTTCGCGCGAGCCAGAGCTGGTTGAGAAGCCCAATCCAGATTCCGCTCAGGTATGGCACTATGGTGGCCCTGCTACTCGCGAGAATCCAAGTGAAACAGGCGAGACTTATTACTTTGGTCGCAGCATGTCTACTTGTGCCATCCAGGATGACCTGTTGTATGTGGCAGAGCTTGGTGGACACGTTCACTGCTTGGACGCTCAGACTGGTGAGGTGCATTGGGTAGAGAGTATGTTCTCGAACACTTGGTCCTCTCCGTACTTGGTTGATGACAAAGTCTTCATCGGGAACGACGATGGTATTCTGTATGTTTTCGAGCACAGCAGAGAGTTGAACTTGATCGCAGAGATCGGTCACTTCGACGGAACCAAGATCCGGACGACTCCGATTGCAGCTAATGGCAAGCTCTATTACATGACTGAGAATCCAGCCAAACTCTGGGTTGTCAAAGCGGGTGCCAAGTCAGAGCCGATTGAAGAATAGGCACTGCTTCACAAGAAGAAAACGAAAGAGCCGCATCGCCATGAAGTGATGCGGCTTTTTTCGTTTCAGTCTGAAGTGAGCAAGCTTCTTCTTCTAGTTTGTGACTTACAGGCCGATGCCGTCGTGGGTGTTCCAGTAGCCTCCCCGACCATGATCGCAGCGAACGGGACTGCCATGAGCCTCTAATGAGACCGCGCCGTTCATAAAGACCGTTTTGCCACCGACGAGGGTGCGAATGACGCTGGTTGGCAACGTCTCGCCTGCCCAAGGACTCCAGCGGCTCTTGGTGAATTGCTTCTCGTTTATGATGTCGTGCTCAAGATTCATGTCGACGAGCACAAGGTCGGCGTCGTAGCCCACTTCAATGCGGCCCTTGCCCACCATCCCCCAAACTCGAGCAGGTGCATCGGACATCCAGGCGGCGACTTGCTGAAGTGTGCATTTGCCATCTACCACCTGTCGCAGGATCAGCCCCAAGCTGTTCTCCACTGCAGGTAGCCCGCTGGGTGAAGCAGGATAATCCTGCTGCTTTTCTTTCCAGGTGTGTGGAGCGTGATCGGTAGCGATGACTTGAATGTCGTTGTCCATAAGTGCTTGCCAGACTTGGACGTTGTCTTCAGGGTTCTTGACACTTGGATTCATCTGGACGAGACTTCCCAGTCGATCGTAGTCCTCGACCGAGAAGAACAAATGATGCGGGCATGCCTCGGCAGTGATCCATGGTTTCGCGGCTTTTATCTCCGGTACTTCCGCGCCAGTGCTGACGTGCAGCACATGAAAGCGATGTTGGTGTCGCGTGGCGAGATCGATGGCGCGGCGGGTGGAGACGATCGCAGCCTCGTGGTCGCGAATGCGAGAGTGATCGTGAATGGTCAGTTTGCCAGCGGCCTCCAGCCGCGCTCGATTATTTCGCACTGTGGTTTCATCTTCGCAGTGTGCGCAGATCGGCAGAGTCGTTTCAGCAAAAATTCGTTCTAAGGCTTCTTGTTGGTCGACCAGCAGATTACCGGTGCTCGAACCAATGAAGATCTTGATACCTGGCGCGAAATCGCAGTCCTGCAGTTCGGCCACGTTGTCTCCGGTGGCGCCAATATAAAAGCCATAGTTCACGCGGCTTACTTTCGCGGCTCGATCGTACTTCCACTGCAAGTGCTCACGATCAACCGCTGGTGGGTTCGTGTTTGGCATTTCCAAGAAGGTCGTGATGCCACCCGCCGCGCAGCCAATGCTGCCTGTCGCGATGTCTTCTTTGTGCGTAAGACCTGGCTCACGAAAATGGACTTGGTCGTCAATGACTCCCGGAAGCAGTGTCAGGCCTTCGGCTTCAATGACTTCATCGGCGCCTTGATCGCGAGCGGCGTCAATGGCGAAGATCTTGCTGTCTTCCAACAGGACATTTGTTTCGACCGTTTGCGCAGGTAAGACGACTTGAGCGTCGCGGATCAGGGTGGTTGGCATGTGAATTGATCGCTTGTGGGTCTGTAGCAGAATCGGAAGATGGCGGCTTTCTATACCGTTCGGCCTCGCCGTCTGGGCTATGATGGCGACGATAAGCTTGTTTGCCTGATTTCGCAAGGAGAAGTGTCGCCGTGTCAGTTGCTATAACCAACCGTTTTCTACGCCGTTTCGTGATCGCATTCTCTGTCGTTGCGTTGATTCACAGCCTTTTCTTTCTTTCTTTCATCTCCGCCCAGGAGGATGACAGCCTGAAGAAAGCGGTGAAGTCGCTGATCGAAGCGGAGAAACTGTTCGAAGACGAGAAGTTCAAGGAGGCCTGCAAGCTTGCTGAAAAAGCAGCAGAACTCGGGAAGAAATCACCTGGAATCTTGCAGGGCTCAGCCGAGATACTGTACCGCAGCGGTGAGTCGAGGAAGAGCGTCCCGTTGTTTGACAAAGTCGTCGAGTTGGTTCCTGAGTCCGCGGCGCGAAACTGGCAGCGCGGTATCGCTTTATGTTCCGTCGGCGATTTCAAACGCGGTGCCGAACAGTTCAAGATCCACCATGATGTAAATCCAGATGATGTCGAGAACTCGGCTTGGTACTTTTTGTGTGTTGCTAAGACCGACGGGATAGAAGCTGCCAAGAAAACGGTAATTCCCAGTCGAGGGGATGGACGCGAGCCCATGATGAGTATCTTGCAAATGCTCAAGGGTGAACTAAAGACTGATGAAGTCATGAAAGCGGCCCTCAAAAATACGAAAGGTGCTACAGCCCGTCGTCGCGCTCAATTCTACGCGGACCTATACATTGGCTTGTACCATGATAGCCTGGGGCGACCGGAGCTCGCGGCGAAACACCTCAAGCAAAGTTTGGGGTACGGTGATAGCGGTTATATGGTTGATGTAGCTCGGGTGTATCTATCAGACCGTTTTCCTGTCAAAAAAGGGGATACCCAACCGTAAGACCCTCCACCCTTTTTTTCTGTCTTTTTTTGTAAACAGAGTGCGACCCGCAAGGTTAACGTTAGCCGTGATGTAAGCTTCCACAGCAAGTATTGCGTACTTGCTGCGGTTTCCACCTAAGTGATAGGACGCCTAGGTGTAAAGGTAAACCGAGTCATCACAATACGTCCGCGGGCTGCGAAATGAAGACTCTTAATAAGCAACGCACAGAAACATCGAAGGCAGAAGAATTCGAACTGATCAAGCGTCGGATTCACAATAAGCTCGTCGACAAGCTAGACCTGAGTCGTGTTGGCGAGATGCAGGGCGACCAACTTCGCAAAGAAATTCGCTTGGTTGTCGAACACCTTTGCGATGCAGAAAACACGCTGTTGAATCGCAATGAGCGTGACCGGATCATCGAGGAAGTTCTAGATGAAACATTTGGTCTTGGACCACTTGAGTTGATCCTCAAGGACGCGTCGATCAGCGATATTATGATCAACGGTCCAAAGCACATCTTTGTTGAAAAACGTGGCCAGCTGGAGCGGACAGAAGTTGAGTTCCGCGACAACACTCACTTGATGCAGATCATCGACCGGATCGTATCCAAGGTTGGACGGCGTGTCGATGAAACTTGCCCAATGGTGGATGCTCGTCTAGAAGACGGTTCGCGGGTCAACGCGATCATTCCGCCGCTCGCGCTTGACGGTGCTGCAGTGTCGATTCGTCGTTTTGGATCGAACCCGCTGAAGCTCGAGGATTTATTGAATTACAAAGCTTTGACACCTGAAATGGTGATGCTGCTTGAAGGCTGTATCAAAGCGAGATTGAATATGATCATCTGTGGTGGTACTGGTTCTGGTAAGACCACACTGCTGAACACGCTCAGTAGTTTTATCCCGAACGACCAGCGTATCGTCACGATTGAGGACGCAGCCGAGCTGCAGCTGCAACAGGAACACGTTGTCCGTCTGGAAACTCGCCCGCCGAATATCGAAGGCAACGGTGCGGTCACGGCAACCGACCTAGTGAAGAATGCTCTGCGGATGCGTCCTGAGCGGATCATCATCGGTGAGTGTCGTGGCGGTGAAACACTTGACATGCTTCAGGCTATGAACACGGGGCACGACGGGTCGCTCACCACGATTCACGCCAACAATCCTCGAGATGGTGTCGCTCGTCTGGAAACTCTGGTCATGATGGCCGGCTTTGAGTTGCCAATCAAGGCGATTCGTCAGCAAGTTTCTAGTGCGGTGGATGTGATCATTCAGGCGAACCGTTTGCAAGGTGGTCCGCGTCGCGTGACTCACATCACCGAGATCACGGGGATGGAGCAAGAAACCGTCGTCATGCAAGATATTTACAAATTCGTGCAGGACGGAATCAACGAAGACGGAAAAGCTCACGGTCACTTTGAGTGCACGGGTGTGCGTCCGTCGTTCATGCATCGCTTGGAATCAGCCGGGGTCCGCTTGCCTGCAAGTGCATTTCGTCAACGAAACATCATGGAAGCCTAATTCAAGCGTTCGGATCAACGGCTCAGAGCTGACTCGGCTCCTAGAAAGTCAGCTTTCGCATTCGCCCAATACTCGTACTCTATTTTGCACCCGAAGGGTGAGGCGAGACTAAGTTATGTTACCAGTCATTATCTTCGTTTCCGTAGCGATCGGCTTCGCGAGCCTTATTGGCTTTGTCGCGCTGTCATTTCGGCCTACAGAAGAAAACACAGCTGAAGACCGGCTTGCATTACTGACCGGAGTTTCGAGAAAGAGTAGCGGGGAACAGGGCGAGAATGGCGCGAGTTTGCTCACCGCTGACACCTTCGACGAAGGTGGGTCGTTCGCGGATCAGGTCCTAGCGAAGCTGGGAAATATCTCCAACTTGATGGAGCAAGCCGACGTAAGTATGTCTGGCTCGAAGTTCTTGACGATCTGCTTGATGGCCGGTGCTGCGGGTGCAGTCATCTGTGTCGTAACGCCCGTTCCTGTTTGGTTGATGCCAGTATTTGCCTTGACGACAGGAGGTCTTCCCGTCGTTTGGTTATTTCTGAAACGTAAAAAGCGAATGGCAAAGTTCAACGCTCAGCTACCAGAAGCATTAGAGCTTTTATCTCGGTCGCTTCGCGCCGGTCACAGTTTGGCGTCAGGATTTGGTCTCGTAGCTAGCGAGCTTCATAATCCCATCGGCAAGGAGTTCGGTCGCGCGTTCGAAGAGCAAAACTTGGGTGTAACGCTTGACGAAGCTCTGGAAGATATGACGGAGCGGGTTCCCAATATGGACCTCCGGTTTTTCGCGACAGCCGTTATGCTGCAGCGTCAGACTGGTGGTGACCTGGCAGAGATTCTGGACAAGATCGGCACCTTGATTCGTGAAAGATTCAAGCTTGCTGGGCAGATTGCTGCTTTGACCGGGGAAGGCCGCCTGTCTGGGATTGTATTGTTGGCCCTGCCGCCAGTTCTCATGATCACCATGCTCTACTTGAACTATGACTACGCGATGGTTTTGTTCTGTGATCCTACGGGAAGAAAGCTTATGGCAGGTGCCATCGTCATGCAATTCTTGGGTGCTCTGGTAATCCGCAAGATCATCAACGTGAAGGTTTAGACTAATGTTCCTCTTAGCATTCGAAATTTCCAACGCCGTTGTTATCCCGGTTGCCATCTTTCTCTCATTCGGTGCATTGACTTGGTTATTACTCAGCCATTTCATGGACAAGGATGACCGTGCAGAACGACGCTTACAGGAATTGAGTGATCCTCGACGTAAGAGCGAGGAGGGGAAGGAGAACAAGGCTGAGGTACTGACTCGAGCTCTTGAGAAAGCTTCCCCAACGCTTGCCAAGCCCCTGGCACCGAAGACCGAAGAAGAGATGAGCAAGCTCAAGCAGGGCTTGGTCGAGGCAGGCTTTCGTAGCGAAGGCGCTCCGATGGTCTACCTCTCGATTCGCGCTATTACAGCGATTGTGTTTCTGTGTGCCGGTGGTGGAATCTCGGTTCTTCTCTACGGTTTTTCGATGACCGCAGCGATTCGAGCGACTGGTATTGCTGGAGCTGGGTTTTTCCTTCCGACCTTTATTCTCGGTCAACTCGTCAAGCGGCGAAAACAACAGATCTTCCAAGGGCTCCCCGATGCACTGGATTTGCTAGTTGTTTGTGTTGAAGCAGGTCTTGGATTGGACCAAGCTATGCGTCGCGTTTCGCAAGAGATGAAGAAGAGCTATCGGATTGTGGCCGAAGAGTTTGGCTTGTGCAATTTACAGCTTCAGATGGGCCGAGCACGGAACCAGGTATTGACGGATCTCGGTATCCGCACTGGTGTCGATGACTTGCGCTCGTTGGCTTCAATTCTGATTCAGGCCGACAAGTTTGGCTCGAGTATCGCCAATGCATTGCGCGTACAGAGTGATGCCATGCGAGTTCGGCGACAGCAGATTGCGGAAGAGAAAGCAGCGAAGACTGCTGTGAAGTTGATTTTCCCGCTCGTTCTCTTCATTTTCCCTGGTATCTTCGTCGTGCTAGTCGGCCCTGCTGGCATTCAGATGGCCCGCGACATGTTCCCAGCCATGGGCGGATAGGTAACGCAAAGATCGCCTTCGAAAACACCAACTCTATGCACATCAGGCCGCGGTTTCACCGTTGGCCTTCTTGCTTGCTGGGGCAGCCTTCTTGGCGACGGCATTGTCTTCGATCGACTCAGTTGGTGTGGTAACGGGTGGCATTAGCTGCCCCCATCTTTTCAGTCGATACTGACGGATTGAAAACAGTGAGATGTAGTAACTGAGTACACCAGCCACACTCGCGACCAGCAAGCATCCGACGGTCAACGGTGCGAGAGAGTCAACGACGATATTCCACCAGAACTGGACCTTGTCGATCCAACGAGCTGAGAGATCTGCACGCAGCACTTCCCAGTCAGCATTTATGTGATCCCAGTTGTCTGCACCAATCCCAAGAATCCTGCAGCCAAGGGCGTAGCATGGATAGTAGATAGGGAGCATCGTGACGGGATTCGAGATCCACACGAGCGGGACTCCGACCACCTTGTTGGCTTTCAAGAGCCAAGCAAGAAAGAAGGAAACCATCATCTGGAATCCAATAAGAGGCAGAAATGTCACGAACATTCCAACTGCAATGCCTAGTGCGAGCGTATGAGGCGGATCATCTGCGTGCAGGATTTTGAGCACACAAAAATCCCGAGCTCGTTTGAAGAAGCTTCGAAATTGCTTGGCTATGTAGCTCATCGAATTGCCAATACCTGAGGATTTTCGACTCAGGCCTGCCCCGTTCTCAACTCAGTCAACCTATCGAAGACTCACTCCCCGACGTCGACTGTTCGTCCCGCTAGACCCCCTCACTGTCAAATCGGCCGAGGTCCAACTAGTTTAACTCAGTTTTCTTTTGCAGCCATTCCAACTGCCAATTCTCCCAGGAGACTAGATGCCATCTTGGAAGGGACTTTTTGATAGCATCGGCATACCATCAAACAGACTTGGGAGATTCACGCACGATCAGGCGGAGCTTCATTTTGATGCCCTTGTATCTGGAATCCAATGCAAATACCAAAGGATTTTACTCTTCGCGGGAAGTGTCGGGCTGAAGCCTTAAATGCAGTCATCAGCAAGCCAGTTAGCGGAGGGACCACTTGGGAATGGTAAGGTGAGACGTTCAACGTTGTCAGCAATCAGGAGGTCTACTAGAATCTCAGCGGACCAAGGAAGGTCCCCATCGCAGAGAAGGCATTCTGCGACACGTACAAGGAGGAAGGCATGACCCAAGCGCAGGCCCTGCGGAGCGATCCGGCTCCACCCAATCGGCCGGTTTGTCCACCAGCACTCGGACTAGCCAGAGAGTCCTGGTTAGAACGTGGTAAAGCGATCCTGGCTGAGGAAACTTCAGCTCTTCAAATTCTTCAAGCTGGTTTGGATACGCGCTTCAGCGATGCAGTGGAAGTCTTGCTGCAGTGTTCGGGCAAGGTAGTCGCTTGCGGGATCGGCAAGGCTGGCATCGTCGCGCAAAAGTTCTCTGCCTCGCTATCTTCGACGGGGTCCAGCAGTCATTTTCTTCACCCCGCAGAAGCAGTGCACGGTGATCTGGGCTGCGTGCAAGCCAACGATGTGGTGGTGTTCTTTTCCTACAGCGGAGAGACGGAAGAAGTTGTCCGCTTGGTCTCGCTACTTCCAAGCCAGGCAGGGCCACATGGCCGGATTGGCCCGACGACCCTTGCCATCACCCGGGATGTGGAAAGCACACTTGCACGCAGCTGTGATATCGTGCTGCCACTCGGAAAACACGCCGAGGCATGTTCACTGGGATTAGCTCCTAGTACGTCCACTACGCTCATGCTGGCTCTCAGCGACGCCCTAGCCTTAGTCTTGAGCCAAGCCAAGTCCTTCACTCGCGAGAACTTTGGTGACTTTCATCCTGGCGGAAGTTTGGGCAAGCAGTTGCAGTGTGTAACCGAGACGATGCGAGACCTGAATGACTGTCGCATCGCGAACGAAAGTCTGACGATTCGGGAAGTATTTGTGCAGATCTGTCGTCCTGGTCGCCGGAGTGGTGCGATTATGCTGATCGATGCATCCGGGAAGCTGTCTGGCATTTTCACCGACAGTGACCTCGCGCGGATGCTTGAACAACAACGCGACGAGCAATTGGATCGCCCAATGCGCGACGTGATGACACGAAATTTCAGGACCATCAGGGCCGACGACTTAATGCCTCAGGCGGTAGAGCTAATGGCTGAGTTCAAGATTAGTGAACTTCCGGTTGTGAGTTGCGACGGTCATCCGGTTGGAATGATCGACATCACCGACATCGTACAAGATGTTCAGGCAGTCGCGACTTCGCAGAGCGAAGCCCAGCAGCGACAGGTTGCGGAGCTGCGAGTCACGCCGACGCAGTCTAGCTCTGGCCCGGTGTCAGCTGCAAGCATCTCTCAGGGCGTGCCCCGAATTCTCTCGCTACTTCAGCATAAGAAAGAAGCCTCCTGAGTGCGGCTAAGCCAGCGTGTCAGAATTACTTACATCGTTAGAGAAAAGTATTGCATCTCTGCATCGGCAAGCAGAATTGGATCGCGAAGTCGCGAAGCCGATTTGCTTTATCTTGTCGGACGTTGATGGTGTTCTCACCGATGGTCGAATCAACATCGACAATGAAGGCGTCGAAACGAAATCGTTTCACGTACGCGATGGGATGGGGATCAAGCAGTGGCAGAAATCAGGGATGGGTTTTGGGATTTTGACTGCTCGGGACTCAAAAGTTGTCCAGTTCAGGGCTGCGGAGTTGAAAATTCAGACTGTCCGACAAGGTTTCTCCGAGAAACTGCCAGCGGCGATTGAGATCTTTGAGGAACTGAATCTGAGTCCAGAAGAGGTTTGCTACATCGGCGATGACTTACCTGACATCCCTGTGCTACGTAGAGTCGGATTGCCTGTTGCTGTTGCAGACGCGGCGGTAGATGTACGTCTCGCGGCTTCGTGGACAACTTGTTGTACCGGCGGAAGCGGTGCAGTGAGAGAGTTAATTGAACGATTGATGCGTGCCCAAGGGAGCTGGGAAGAGTACCTTCCAGGATAAACGAGTCGGTGTTGCTTTTTGCTACTCGTTACGTCAAATCGCTCGGCGTCCTTCTGGTCGCGATGATCCTCTATGCTCTCGTCGTTGTGCCGATGATTGAGCCAACGCAACAAGTTGCTGCCGAGCAAGCGGCACTTGAGCAGACATTACCCGCCGATCATTGGTGGGAGGCCTTCTTTCCCACCGATTCGTGGCATGCCCAGGCTCCGAAAATCATTAGCACTAGCAACGGGATCTTGCTTGCACATGAGGTCGAAGAGATCGACGACAAGCGGATGCGTTTTTATCCCATCACTATGATCATCCCGCAGACCGATGCGGGGCGTCAAGCGATGGAGCGCCGAGAACTTGGGACCGTCACGGCTCAAGACATGTGGATCGTATGTGCTGAAGATGGTGCCATCGTGCACTTTGAGGAACCGCTTAAGAACTTCAGCGACTCGATTCCTAAGATTGAGCGCGTCCAACTGAAAGGTGAGATTGAGGTAAGCAAACAAGCCGCAATCGAAGCTGGTGAAGTGCCGTGGCGACTGTGGACTCGCGATCTCTCCATTGACAAGACTCAACTGACAACACGCAACGAAGTTCTCATTCAATGGGGAGCTAGCGTCATACAAGGTAGGGACTTGCTTATTCGACTGCGAAGCGACATTCTCGGAAACGCAGGCAGTTCCTCGAGCGTGTGGGGGCCACTCGATGAATTAGAATTGTATCAGGTGCAAAAAGTTGACGTTGCGCTTCCGCACGGCGGGCTTTGGGCGGACTTGAACGCCAAGCAGCTTACGGCGAAGAACCCAGCATTGGTCCAGCTACCGGCTAGACTGCAAGCAAAATGTGGCGGAAGATTTTCGTTTGATTTTAAATCCTCGTCGGCAACACTGCAGAATGGTGTTCAAGTACAACATCTTTTGGGAAACCTGCCGCCAGACGAGTTTACTTGTGAGCGTCTCTCGATCTCGATGGAACCCCCTGAGGAAGCGTCTCCGCCGAATGAAGCAAATCCGCATTTTGATTTGCGACTTGGCGAAGTGCTGGTCACCAGGTTGGAAGCTGTTGGAACAGATCCACTAAAAGACTTTGTGGCTGAGAAACAAGTCGTTTTGGAAGCTCCCAGCATTGGGGTGAACTCGCAAAGCAAGCGTCTCATTGTTGATCTAAAAAATGGCGAAGTGGAATTTTACGGACACCTTGATGTGCCGGAGGCGACACGTTCGACGGTGATTCTGAACTACCAAGGGATGCGGTTTCTTGCACCTCAGGTTTCTTATCGAGCAGCGCCACGTGAAGAAGGAGAGGGTAGGCACCTCGGTTGGCTCGCCGCGATGGGACCAGGAGAACTCACCACGTTGTCGAGTAGCCCGCTTGCTACGGAGCATTCACTGGGTGACACAACGATCCGATGGAAAGAAAGTTTGAGGATGTCGCCATCTCGCGATAAGGATGGTTCGCAGCTGATTGTGGTGAAGGGACAGACACTCGTCGATAACGCTGAGCAGGGATATCTGACCAGTGAACATCTCGAAGTTTGGTTGGAGAAGGCTGATCCGCAGGGCATTGGGCAGAGTATGGAAGACAATTCCCTAGCTGGCGACTATCTACCCAAGCGAATCTTTTCGCCAGTAGCAACGGAGGTTCATACGAAGGAGCTTCACTGCAAAGTTGCTCAGCTAGATCTCGCAGTCAGCTATCTTCTGGATTCGTCACAGTCCAGAGCGGATGGTGATGGTGGTGCTACATCAAATGAAGAAGAGCTTTCTCTCAGTCACTCTGCTGGCCCGAAAGATCCTCAGTGGATCAAGCCGCCGCAGAATCCCGAACCCGCAGCGCAAGGCGAGTTGCCACCGCCAAATCTCAGCACGAACAACCAGGGCAACAGGACGGCAGAGAACAGGAAGCTGCGTCAACCGATCGACATCTCTGGGAATGTGTTGCGGGCCAAGATGGTGCGCGGAGGAGCCACCAGCTGGATCGAAAACTTGCACCTTGACGGCCCCGTGAAAGTCTCGCAAACGCCGAAGCAAGCCGTGGCGGGTGACCCTAAGACTTTGCCTTGGGAGATTTTAGGAACTACGCTGCAGCTGGCGACGACACCGACGAAAGCAAACAGCTCCAGTAGCAGTGTTGACCTGCTTCTTTCGGGCGCGCCTGCAGAAATGAAAATCGCTGATGGGGTCCTGAAAGGCGAAGCGATTCGATACAACCAAGTGCACGGCGTGATTTTGATGGAGCACCCGGGCGAATTCGTCCTACCGAAGAGCCTGCTCGCTTCGCGAAAGAATGATGCGACCACTCCAAGAGAACCTAGCTCATTTGAACTCAATGAGGTTGAGTGGCTGATCCCTCCGTCCTGCGAGTGGCAGGGCAGAATGTGGTTCGATGGATCGACCGTTTGGATCGAGAAGAATGTGACCTTCCGAGCGGCAATGCGAAATGCGCCTGATGATATCTGGCCAATGCGAGGTCGTGCGCAGCAGATGCAAATTCAGATGCGTCAGCCAATCGATCTTAAGAACCTTGAAGGTGAGCCACCAAAGCTTGAGATTGACGAAGTCGTCTTGCATGGTGCGGTCGAGATCGTTGCATCACCAGTTGACGATTTAGGGCAGCAGAAGAGTCGTGAGCGTTTGGTCGTGCCCAAGCTGACGTACTCCCTTCCTAAGCAGCAACTGATCGCCTCCGGTCCTGGTTGGGTTGACTCAAGATTTCTTTCCGACCAGAAGCCGGGGCAGTTGGCGGTCGCTGCAGAAAAAGAACCTGAACTTCAAGGAGCCTATCTCAACTTTCGCGACTCATTGGTTGCCGCAATGGATCGCAAGGAAGTGACTCTGGAAGGCAGCGTCGAGCTACTCGTTGGAAAGTTGGAGAGTTGGGAGGACTCGATGGTCCCTTCCCTGGGCGGTCACATTCTCGGCCCCGAGGATATGTTGCTCAACTGTGATCTACTCAAAGTCTATGGAACTAGCCACCTGAGTTCGACTCAGCCGCTACCAGGCAGATTCGCAACCACACAAAGTGCAAAAGATAGTTGGGAGTTTACCGCTTCTGGCAATGTGGCCTTTAATGGCAACTCTGCACAGGGAAGCTATCAAGGCGACGGCTCCAGGTTGACCTTTTCCAAAACGAAGAGTCTCCTGTCGCTCTACAGTGATAGTCGCGAGCCTGCTCACATCAAAGTGGTACCGAATGGCTCTGGCAGGGACGCTTTCTCAGGAGAGGCTAACGTCAAGCGTTTTAGTATTGATCCAGAGAATTTCTCGCGCATCGATATGGATCTGCATAGTTCTGGAGCGCAGATGCGCAATGGAGCGAACAATCAAGAATACGCGCCGGGGCCGGGCAATACTATAGCTCCGAGCAATGCACCGGACCCACGTGTCGACTTCTTCAACCGATAGCGTTCTGAGAGTCGAGATTGCCTTTACTTGTGGTGATTCGTGTCAGTATCCCCAAAATGCAGTGGGATATGCTCAAGGGCATGATCCTTCAGCCGGTGTTGAGCTTCTTCGGCCCATGGGCTAGTCGGAGCCAGTTCCAGAAAGCGTTGCCAATGCTGAACTGCACGATTGGCTTCACCGAGCTCTTCCAAAGCGCGTGCGAGATGGAAGTGGACGTCGGCGTAGTCGGGATATTGCGCCAACGCACCTTCGAAGGCGGCGATTGCTAGATCAGCTTGTTGACATTCAAGCAGAACGCAACCCAGATTTGCTCGCGCCTCAAGAAGCTCGGGCTCAATTTCTAGAGCGGTGAAATAGCGTTCTCGTGCACCGCTAACGTCTCCACTGCGGTACAAAAGTTCTGCGATCTGGAAGCAAATGTCTGCATTCAGCCCATGAACCGTCTGCACGCTGCGATACCATCTCACCGCAGTCTCTAAGTCATCTGCATCTTCTGCAATGATCGCTTGCTCGACCATCGCCTCCATGGAAAGCTCTTCCTGCTGCTCGGGCGCAAGTGCTTTGTCTCGAGGTTCTGGCCGTACGAATTTGACGGTTGCTGGTTCGTCCGAGCCGGCGGATTCTACTGACGGTTCGAATCCGAGACGCAATTGCCCTGACGACTCGAGGTATTGATCCCCGTCTTGGATGATCAGCTGTTGGCCATCCGCTTGAATGGGTAATTCGTCGAGAGCCGCATCGCTTCCAATGCGTTTGCGGAGCGCCTCGATTTGGAGCTGCATAGAAGAGACAGTAACGCCCTGACGCATCCAGCCAGCGAGTTGCTTTGCTGTAGTCAGGGAAGTGAAATCGAAATGCGGGATCTGCATGATCTCGCTTGCTGCTGGCAGCAATCCAGCCCGATTCCAACGCCGCACAGTGCGGACAGAAACCTGAAGCAAATCCGCCAGCATGGCTGGTGAATACAACCCAGAATTGCTGATTGTTGGTTCCGTTTCGGCCACGATCTGAAACTGTGTGGTAGGCAGCTAAGTCAAGAAGTTCATGCGCTGCCCAAAGGGCGGCTTTAATATCGAACCATGCAATATAGGGCTCGAACCCCATCACGCCAGCCGATTTTCTTGCCTTCGTCAAAACCACGACGGTCATAACGAATGTGACGTTCGTAAAATCGAACTCGTTTACGGGCGAGTTTGATCGTGATTTCGATTTCGATTCCGAATCGGTTCTCACGCAGCCCGGGTGCCAGTTCCTGAATCAGCTCACGTCTGATCACTTTGTAGCAAGTTTCGACATCGCTTAGATAAAGACCGGTGCGAATGTTTGCCAGACGAGTGATCAGTCGGTTTACGAGTACGTGCCACAGCGGAGGTACTGGCCGGTCATGGTGCCCGTAACGACT
This sequence comes from Aureliella sp., assembly GCA_963691875.1. GTDB lineage: Bacteria > Planctomycetota > Planctomycetia > Pirellulales > Pirellulaceae > Aureliella. The sequence continues at coordinate 3,437,275 of OY829846.1, read as the reverse complement.
TCCATAGACCACATCTGCGGTGTTTTCGATAATGGGTTGAATAAGTAGGCGAAAGTCATCTGGGTCATATTCAAGGTCTGCGTCCTGGACCACGACCGCAGTTCCTGTTGCATGCTCAAATCCAGTTCTCAGAGCAGCACCTTTGCCGCGATTCTCTGGGTGATAGATGACGCGAAGGTCGTCGCTTTCCGGTAGTTCCTTGAGCTTCTCGCGGGTACCATCCTCGCTTCCGTCGTCTACCAAAATGATCTCAAGCGGTAGCTCCGTAGCTCGTACCCGTTCGATGACTTGCAAAACCGTATTGACTTCATTGTAGACCGGGATGATCACACTCAGCTTGAAGCCACTGGGGATCGAAAAGATGCCAAGTCGACGACAAACATCGTCGGTCAAGACTTGGTCTAGTCGGCTTGCCTGCAGGTTGTCTAGGTGCAGATCTAATTCTGTTGGGCTGTTGTCGTTCAAGACAGTCTCACTCACTAGACGCCAGTTTTTTGTGCTCAATTTGAGCAAGTTCGAGGTAATCGCAAACGATTGAAGAGCTTCGAGCAGCTGTGTTGTTGCCGAGAACCGAAATCCGCGAGTCAATGCTAGCCAATTAGCTTTGTGCAAATCGGTATTTGCAGGTGGAGGCGTTGCAAGTGGTAGCACCGAAGGTGGCGAGTTTCTGCCAGTGTCAAGGTGCTGAGTGCTGGCCTTCGGATTCTTCGAAGAAGTATACAACTTCTAAGACGCCTAGTTACCGATTCAAATGCAGTTTTCAAAATGGCAAAAAAAAATTGCGGGAAACGCGGACTGGCCGGTGGAACACGGGCCACGAAAATTGCTTATAGTTATCCTCCAAAGGTTGACCTACCAACATATAAAACTCGCGTTACGTAACCGTGCGAGTTAGGCGTGGGATACTAGAAGGAACAAAAAAGTTTTTGTCCTTACAGCTTGACAACAGCGAATTCCATTCCCACAATCCCCAGTTAAATGAAATTATGTTCGAGGTTGTAGCAGATTCAAAACAGTCAATAACACATAGAAACATCAACCACTTTTCCGGCTCCTCTCCCTGCTATAACACACACGAAAAAGTCCACAGAGTTTTCACATTTTGAAAGCGAAGTTATTCGGCAATTCATTCGTTGAGCCGCCTCATGGATTCCCTGGTCGTTACCCTGCATCATACAATAAAACAAAGCTTTTTGACGCGTCCGCTTCGGCGTGGCAAGGATGATCTGTTGGTCATGGATGGCCTTTTGAGCAAGTTGTTTGCGTAGATTCGTATGCTATTCGCGATTGTCAGCCACCGACGCTTTTGTAGGCAACCGCCGAGATGAATTCAGTACACCGTGCTACGACGGGAGATAGAAATTCTTTGCTCTACGGCGGATCAAACAGACCCTATACCACCACGCTTTTTTCAGCAGCAAGAACTCGATTCAAAGCCGCAATGATTGCGGTTCTAGCGGCAGGAAGCCGCATTTTTTGTTTCGCGAAATGAGTCGCGATCACACTTCCACCGGAGCTGCACTTACGGGAGCCGCACTTTACTCGCAACCGTGTTTCTACCGGCACAGTGCAAAGATCGACCAACAATTAGCTGCGTTGGATCCAATTAGTGGTTTTATCTGAGGCTGAGTCACGGTTATCGACGCGACAGACTTCTTCTAGCAAAACCCGAATGTCATTGTCGTACTCGCTGGCTAAGTCGCCAAAGACAAGTTGGCGATGGAATTCCGCCGCACCTCCCTCGCGCAGCTCAGCAGCTTCAGCCGTTGTGAAGCGCTTCGCCGGATCTGTGGCGATTAAGCGCTTGCACAAATTCACCAGATGTTCGTTGCAGGCGACTTCCGGTGGCAGCAACTCCTGGAGTCGCTGAGGCATTCGGCGCTTGGACTCCATCAACTCGCGATACTCAGCCTCTAAACCGAAGCAGGGTTGTCCAGCCAGCATTTCGATGAGCACATAACCCAGGCTGGCCAGGTCACTTTGTTCCGTGCAATGAGCCCCTTCGAGTACTTCCGGTGCGGCGTAAGCGGGCGTGCATGCTCGTTTGTCGGGTGGGGCGATCAGTTCGAATGCTGATCCCATGTCGATCAGCTTCGCGTGTCCAGTCCTCTTCAGCATGATATTCGCAGGTTTAATATCGCCATGCACGATGCCTTCGCGATGAAGTGCTGCCAATGCAGCCAGGCAATCTCTCACAATCGCCACAGCAACTCCTGCTTTGATTCTTGTCTGGCTGGGGCCGTAAGTCGCCACCACTTGGTTGATGTACTCCCACTTTCGCGTCGGTGCGATTGCTTCCACGAGTTTCAAGCGTTCGGGATTCAGCAGCTGTCGCAAGTCAAAGCCATCGATCCACTCCATGACCATGATTCTTATGCGATTTTGGTCGACAAAGTCTTGGACGTCCAGCAAGTTGTCGTGCTGGATTGTGGCGATACGAGAAGCTACGTGCGCCACGCGCTCCATCGCTTTCTCGTAGGAGCTGACATTCGGGAAGCGTTCGGGCGAAAAGACCTTCATTGCTACGGGCTGATTGAATCCGTCTGCGCCCTTGCGATGGCTCAAATAAACGGTGCCCTGCCCACCTCGACCAAGCTCTTTCTCAAAACGGTGGTAGGTCGTCCACTGAACACGCCCCTTCTTAAGGAGAAGGCGATATAGCTGATTCAACGGTTCGGTATTTGGCGCAGATGCGGATTCGACAAACGCCCGCGTTTTGCCATCGTTCGTCACGGTAGTGGTAGACATGAGATTGTCGGAGTGAAGCTCCGTGTGAAGCAGACTAGAGCGAGCTGGCACCTTTGGTTGGGCATTGGGTCGGCCGGCAGAAGGACTTCTACCGATGGAAAGTGTTTTCGCGCAGAGAAATAGTGCGTCAAAACGAACTTGGTCTGGCAAGTTCTGGCTCGCCTTCCGCCGAAAGGACTCATCTCAAGGTCTTGAGCTGCTGGGTGGGAATGTAGGGTACCCTGACTATAGCCCTCCAGACCAGCAGGGCCAATGCTGCTGGCCATGCTTTCAAGAACTTTGCTCAATCTCGTCTTGATTGCAATACATTACTTCGGGATGTGGAAACCCGAGTCGCTTGTCGACTTGGTTCCAAAGAGGCTTACCATCGAGAAATCGCCGCAAATTTACGCAGGCAAAGCGTGTCGAGTCATCGACGCGGCGACGGGACTGGGCTCCAACGTGAGGAGTAATGAGCACTTTAGGGATTCCCCACAATGGGCTATCTGTCTGCAAAGGCTCCGTCTCGGTGACGTCCAGTCCGGCACCAGCAAGATGCCCTGACTGGAGTGCATTGACCAGCTCGGTTTCGTCAACCACTTGGCCACGAGCGACATTGATCAAATAGCTGCCCTTTGGCATTGCCGCGAAAACTTCACGACCTATGAGCCCTCGTGTTCCCATGTTCAGCGGCAGTGCCAGAATCAAGACATCACTCCGGCTCGCGAGTTCTACAAGCCGTTCTGCCTCCCACAATTCAGCAACACTTTCTGGCTTATTCGTGGGAAAAAAGTCCGTCGCGAAAATTGTATTTCTAAGTGGCGCTAGCATCTCGGCGATGCGACGGCCGTTGCCACCCAATCCAACAATTCCGACGCGTTTCCCGTGCAAGTCATCGGTCGGACGACGGACGAATTCCTGGTTGAGCCCTTGTCGAAAGAAAGTTGGCAAACTTCGCACTACACCGTAGAGTAGTGCAAGTGTTTGTTCTGATACTTGATTTGCGAACAAACCGGACGCGCTGCACACGGGAATGTCGGAGGCAATGACGGACGGAACCAAGCAGTGGTCCAAGCCTGCCGCTGAGCTCTGAATCATTTTCAGCTGACCATGCTGGACGGCTGAGTCCCAATCGACAGGGACTTTCGCGTGACCTACGAAGTAGTCAGCCTCACTCAGGGCAGCAGCGATTCCTTCTTGTCCTGCGTTGATCACCTCAAGCTCGGGAAGAGCTTGCCGGTATTGTTCCAAGTGTTTTTCTTTGACGGGGTAGCAGAGTACGAGCTTTTCCATCGGCCTTCTCGAAATATGCCTTCTCGAAATATATTTGACGGGGGTCACCATCATATGTTCCGGAACCAGGAAAGCCAGGATGGGACTGGATTGGTTGCGTTTGCCTGCAATGTCCGAAGTACTGAAAGAAATCGTGGATGGCGTTTAAAGGACGTTAAGTACGCACTCTCTGAGCATCTCAGGGGTGTGTTTCCAACCTAAGCTTTGTATGTCGCGCCCCAGCCTCTGCCACAAATACGTTTCACATCTTGAAATCAGCCTGCTTTAGAGAGCTTGGCCATGTCTGCATGTCGAACACGCAGAGAACAGACCAACCATCTGAAAGTTTCTCGAATTGCCGCTGTCGCGATCATCGGATTGACTGTGGCAACGGTACTGCAATGGGACCACTGGGCGGCCGCACCGAATTGGATGTCCACAGCTTTCTCGCTGGCTTGCGCTTTGGCGATTTTGCACCGAGTGATGACAGCCTTTGGATGGGTCGTCGTGCTAAATATTATGAACCAGCCTGCTAAAGCAGAGTTAGCCACGCGGATTTGGCTACTAACGGATTCGCGGAAATGGCTGCCGAGTCGAAACTGGGGCTACGCGACGCGCTCGTCTTTGGCGCCCAAGGTGGGAGTTTCCGTTTCGAACGCTTCGGCTTCTCGGTTCTTGGAGTTGATCTTGCTGGCGTTGGCTTTGACGCTGGTGAGTCTTCCTGGATTATGGCTGGCATTGCCCGAAGTGTTTGCAAAGTCGTTCCATGTAGAAGTGAGTTTGAGCATTTGGCTATCGCTCACTTTGATTTCTCTACCGGTGAGTTTTCTAGGGTGGAGGAAGATACAGAGCATCAAAAAGTACATCCGCCGACGTTTCGTAACACTCCGTTCGGGTACGTATCGATTTAGTGCCTTTGCTCGAGCGGTTCTGTTCTACGCAGCAATTGCTTGTTTGAATGGTTTGATGCTAAGCTGCTTGCTACGTTGTCTCCCTGCTGGCGTTGCCGCACCAAGAATCTCGCTTGCGGTTCTGATTGCAGTTTCAAGCTGCGCTTGGCTGCGGGGACTCTTCGCCAGCATGTCGACGCAAGGCTGGGTTCATCGTGAATGTTGCCTTGCGGTCCTGCTACTTCCATGGTTGCCACTCGGCACGGGCATCATGTTGGCAGTGACTGTGCGTTTAGTGCAAGTGTTTGCAGAAGTGGCTTGCGTTGGTTGGGTAATAGCTACAGACAGCTTGCGAGATGAAGGTATCGTGCCCCAAAAAGAACGAGTTAAATCATTACCCCAGCTTCACTCGGGGTTCTCAGGCACGAAGTGAAATTGATAAGCATCTTCCTTCAGCACGCGTGTCATGTGAATGATCTCCTGTACATGGCCGCGAAAGTGACAGACTGAGTCAGCAATCGTCTGCAATCCGTCGCATTCAAACTGTTGAACTCGACGGACCGCCAACAGACTCTCTTCGCTTTGCCTGTTGATTTCACTGCAGGCTTCCTCGATCGTCTTACGAAGCACTCCAAATAGCTCGCGAGGTTCTCTTTTGGATCGGTCATCAAATTCCTGTTGTCGATTTCGCAAATCTGGCTGGTCACTTAAGCCACAGATCAGCCACTGACGGACGTTACCCGCTAAGTGCAACAACAAGTTCGCGATGCTATTCATGTGACCGTTGGGGCGCGTCCAAATATCTTCGGGCGAGAGTTGCTGCAGGCAGTGATCGATCTTGACCATGCCATCTCTCAGCTGTTCAACCATTGAGGAGCGATAGGCCGTTAGTAGCGAAGTTTGTGTCACAGCTTTTCCAGTTGAATGAGAGGTTAATCCGTATGGGGGAATTTGGCGGATGGATATCGGTGGACAGCTTGCTTGCTGGGTCGGACGTCGTTCATTCGAAAAGCGACCAAGGCGAATCAGGGGTTCTACGTAGGTCGACTTAGGCTCGGCCATAGCAGCATACATTCACCGAGCGAATGGCTGCCATAGACAGTGAAACTTTGATTGGCCCTGAAAAAGCGTCTCCTGGTCATTCCCTTTAGGCTCAACATTGTTTAGCCTCTTACGCTGACCTCAAGGTATTTGGCGGTATCCAAGAGGCGGATCTCCTGAATTTTGCCCCTCCATTTCTGCAATTTCCCTCAGGTGACTTTTTGAAGCCGCTTCATTGCCAGCGAGGAGCGAGCGGTCGGCCTGCCAATCTTTGATGCAAGTCGTTGAATTGAGGCCGGTGGATTCTAATCGCGACTCTACCACCAGAATAGCGATCTTCCTTGGTTGATATTTCCCTGGTAGCTCATGATGAAGGCGTATGCGCTAGTCCTGAGCTGAGCAGCGAACTGTTTCCTCGGGATGGTCCCCCGTTCCTACCCAATGCGTTGCCAAATGGAAATCGAGGCGGAAGAGCTCCATCGGCATTTTTCATCGTGATCCTACAGGGAGTATCAAATAGTGAGCTTGCATTTTTTAAGGCGGAGACTGACTCAGTTTTCGCTGCTACCACCACTAGCAATTTTATTCTTGGGCTTCGTTGCCTCATCCGCATTCGCTCAAACTGGCGATTCCGACGAAGACGCAAACAAACAAACGGCAACCGAAGCAGCTGATTCTGATAGTGGCGAAGAAGCAGAGGAAACTCCAGTTTTGTTGACCGACGCGGAGCTATCCGCAGGCGGAAAGCCCGCACACAACGCTTGGATGCTTCTCTCATGTGCTTTGGTGTTGTTTATGACCGCGCCCGGACTCGCCATGTTCTACGGTGGTCTGGTTCGAAAGAAGAATGTGCTCAGCGTTCTGATGCAGTGCATCTTCTTGATGGGGCTCATGACCTGCATCTGGGCTATCTACGGCTACTCACTGGCATTTGGCGGGGGCAATCCTTACATCGGAAACTTTGACTACTTGTTCATGAACGGAGTCGCTCGGGTTTGGGATGACGCCCAGGGCGTTGCCTTGACTCCGATGAATGGCGAGATACCAATGTTGACGCACATGCTGTTTCAAGGAATGTTCTTTATCATTACTCCTGCGCTGATCTGCGGTGCCTTTGCCGAACGGATGAAGTTTAGTGCGATGGTCGTCTTCTCGATCTTATGGGGTACTTTTGTTTACTGCCCGCTCTGTCACTGGGTCTGGGGTGGTGGGATTCTGGCTTACGCAGAAAAACATGCGATTGCTGGCGGGGCTCTCGACTTCGCGGGCGGTACAGTCGTACATATCAGCTCTGGTGTCACCGCTCTGGTAGCTTGTATCTTGATTGGCCCACGTATCGGACACGGCACAGAACCGATGCCGCCTCACAACTTGACCTACACTGCTCTCGGTGCTTCGATGCTTTGGGTCGGTTGGTTCGGTTTCAACGCGGGGAGTGAACTGATGGTCGACGGTATCACTTCAAGCGCTTTCGCCGTCACGCACTTCGCCGCCGCAGCAGGAGCCATTGCCTGGGCTTGCACTGAATGGCTACAACGCGGCAAACCGACTTTACTCGGTGCAAGCTCTGGTGCAGTAGCCGGATTAGTTTGCATCACTCCAGCTGCAGGCTTCGTGCAATTGATGCCATCGCTGATTATGGGAGCACTAGCTGGCGTCGTATGCTACCTCGCCTGTGCGGTCCTGAAGACAAAACTAAAGTACGACGATTCCTTGGATGCTTTTGGTGTTCACGGAGTTGGCGGTACACTCGGTGCCGTGCCGACCGGTGTTTTCGCCACGCGAGCCATCTGGGACTTCGAAGGAGAGGGCAAGCCGCTTGGAATGATCGAAGGCAACTATTCGACGATCGTCGGTCAAGTCGTTGCAGTGGCGGTCACTTTTGTATTCGCTGCCGTATTGAGTTTCATCCTGCTAAAGATCATTGACGCAGTGATCGGTCTTCGTGTTGAAGCCAACGCGGAACGCCAAGGTTTGGATGTAACCGAGCACGGGGAAGAGGGTTACATCTTCCTGTAAGCGAAGCTAAGGCCTATCGCATCCAGATATTTCAAAGCCGTGGCGAGAGCTACGGCTTTGTTTGTGGCCTCAGCCAAGGATTCTGGTGTGTCTCACCATGGCTGGTGTGCCGCAAGGCCTTTTCGCTCCGCAATCGCTACTGTCTGCTTAACTGTGATCTCTTTCGCTACGAGCAGTATGGGAAATCTGCGCAAAAGCCTGTGAAGAAGCCTAGCGTCTTGCCGAACGAGATTGGAGAGATCTAGTTCCGAGCTAGGCTCCCTACTCTTCGCAGCCATGGGTTGGCGCGAATTCTGAATCGGTCGCTATAGCGCAAGGACGTGGCACAAGCGACATGTCTCGTTGGCTCTGCCAAGGAAGACAAGCGCCATGCAATCTCCTCAATCCGCCTTTTGGGCTATGGTGACGCTCGGTCTCGGTGCGTTGTGCGCTTATCCCTTTCTGCGCGTGCCTGCCGACCAGGTTTCTTCTCAGATCTTGGCTGAAGCCGAATCGTCAACCGCACGCGCCTTCGAGCCCAGTCAGGCAATACCAGCCGATTCGAAGGCATCAAACAATTCGGCAGCCAAAGTCAAAATGGTTTCATCGGGAGAGTTTTCCTCCCAGCTTTCGCCGGGGTATCCACGGCCTAATTGGGAGCGGCAAGAGTCAGACTTAGAGGAACTTGTCGCTGACGGATTAACGAGCTCAGCACCGAAGTCTGATGCGCCAGTTTTTCCAGAATTGCCAACCTGGATTTCTCAGCCTCGTTCACAAGCAAAGGCTCCGCTGCCAAACGTCGCTGAAGCGCAGATTTCTGCCGCTTCGGTCAACAGTCTTGCTGCTTCTCCATTCGCGCGAACGACGCCTTCTCAAATTGATCAATCCTTGAACCGAAAGTTGTTGGATTGGCCCAGTGAGTCCATGGCACTTGCCGAGGTTCTCAACGCCGATCGAGTGGCAAAGCTCGTTTCGGGCACGGCATCGCCGCAGCCTGCAGGTGGCTCCGTAGCGGTGCCCGTCCGCATGTCACCGCGTGAGAAGAGCTACGTTTTTCAACCCGGGCACGTCCCTACCTCGACGATAGAAAAACCAGACTAGCGCCAAAGCCGCTCAGCTCAAGCAGGACGAGCAAGCGACTGAGTCCCTCTGAATGCGTATCGCGGCTAAGCCGCTTACCATTTGACCTGAAAATCAATAACCTTCGTGTGCGGCGGAATGGAGTATATGGAACTCGTCTTCGGTCAATCCGTTGATATGCCGCGGATCGAAGCTATGATCACGCACCAAGTGAACCCAGAATGTCATGCCACTGACGCCTGCCTCGGAAGGCTCTATCGTAGCCAGCCAAGTTCGCAATTCCGCAGCATGAAGACTCGTCAACCAATCGCTCGGCGGCTTGCCATCTCGAGCGCGAATAAGCGGATCGGGCTGGCGCGAATCATGGCCATCGACATCCCATTGTGAAGGCTTGAGGCTCTTGCGAAGCTGTTTGGGGAGCGTTGGCAAAGTACTCTCCAAGACATATTCGGGGACCGCATCCGGGCTTAAGTATCCTTCGGGCTTATCAAACGGTTTGCCGGTCTTGAGATGGATTGGCAAAGTTCGGCCCACGGTCTTCCAAATGCCATTTTTGTAACGCTCTAGCGTATACCACTTCCAGGTTTGATCCTGCTCTGGAGTCCAGTGTTCGAATCTTTCGCCCTGCTCAGCCAACTCCTTCCAATCGACAAAGGTAGATTCAGAATTCGCGGACGCACTAGTTTGATCATCGCACAGCCAAGGCGGGGCAAGTAGACCTACACCAAGCGTGGTCAGAAATTCGCGTCGTCGTGTTAGAATGTCGATTTGCATCGTATGCCCCCTGGAACCCTGTAAATATGAGGGCTAGGCAAAAAGAAGCGGGGCACTGTGTGTCTCAGATCACAGGATTGGACCGAGCAGTGTAGTTGGTTCCCGCGCAATAGGCACAACCGCTACATCAAACACGGCCGGATGTGGCGGGAAAGCCTTCGACGACCGGCAGGAGAGCTTCTAAGAATGGAAGCGTATTCGGGCAAGGGAATACTGCTAGAGAACGAACTCGGGGTGAAAGATTCTGGTTAGCCATACGCGGTTAAGAGATTTGGCTCGCGACTTACCGACAGATAGCCGTTGAAGCACTTTTACATCGATATTCTGAACGATTTCCTGCATGCTTCCATCTGCCAAGGTAAGCATGGCAGATAGAAGGTGGGCGGGGCCTCCGAAGCCATCGGGGTACCGCTTCAATCCCAGCCAAAGATCTCGCAAGTTGGTCGGGTTGCCCCCAGGCTTTGAAATCCGTGTTCACTTCTCCGATCAACAAAGTGTTGCCGCGAAGGTCTCGCGTCTTCGCTCCCAATTTTAAACACTGCAATTACCTACGTAGTGCGACAGCGTAAATCCCTCGCAAGCGAAGACTAGCTGTCATCGTTTACTCGGCGGACGTATCACTCCGACGGCGCTGTCGCGAGCTAGCCGACCTGATGCACAATTCCAGTTGCTGCCAAGCCAGCGACAAACATCGCGTAGACCAGTGCAACCAACAGCAAGCTAGAACGCCAACCCCACGAACCACGCGCCTCGCTTGGGCGGTTTACGGAAACAGATCGAGCAACCCACCATTAAAAGTAGTAAACCAAGACGATCAAAAGAACTGTTACCGATCCGAACACTAGCCAGCCTTCCCATCGGAATCGCGCTTGAGGAAGATTTTCATTAAGAAACAAGAGCCATCCGAAAAGGATGAGATCTCTACCTGGCAGCTCACAAAGATCGGAAGGAACGCCACCCTAGTTCTTGGGCCAGTTTTCGCCCTTGAGCTCTACCAATTCTCGGAACAACAGCAACATTCGCTCTGCTCGCTGCGTCTCGTTGATTGTTTTCGGTTCGGCGTCCATCTTGTAGGTGAATCCCTGCTGCCGCCTAGCCCCGGGCATGGATAGCTCGCGTGCACCAGAGATCATCGTTAGGATCAGCACGAAACCGAATCCCCAGATCGTGACGAACGCGATGCCCCGAGAGAATGTGAGCCTTGGTAGCCACTCAAGATCTTTTTGCAGGCGGTTCCGAAGCCAGCGAACTGCGAGAACAGAAATGACGAGGCCAACTAAAAATAACAATAGTGCTTGAAGTCGCTCGGTGATGGGACGAGCAAGTGTTTCTTCCAGCGTTATCTTGTCAGGCAACGGCGCAGGTATTCCTGCCAACAGAAAATGGTTGCTACGAGCGATTATTGCAACGCGACAGCAAGTTTGCTTCCACCTTCTCATCAATCCTGCACCAAAACACTTAGATATGTATCATGTCCACAGCATGGATATGTCTGAAGGGCTATCCTCCTTACCGCATCTAACCCTTCGCCACAAAATTGCTAGCAATGCACAGAATCGGATCGCGATGGGTTTGATCTATGGCTGCGCCGGTTGCTTCAACTAAACTCCCGCCCTGTGTAAGCGTTTCGGTCTCCTTCCCACATTGCTTAAGTCCCTCCATGGTCCTGCGAGAGTCGTACCTTGCGCTTTTGTCCTTCCTCGCGGTATGCAACGTGCTGCACGGCGAAGAGATTGCGAAGTGGAGGGACGAACTGCGTGTTGGACGATTTGAGATCCATGCTGACTTCGCACTCAAATCACAAAAGCAATTGATCATTGAGTTGGGGCAAATCAGAGCAGACGTTGAAGATTTGCTGAAGCTGCCTCAGAGTAGCGAGACGATTCACATTGTGCTGTTTTCGACCGAGGAAGAATATCGTCGTTACATGGGAGCTTATTTCCCAGAACTCCCGCATCGCAGAGCGCTTTTCTTACAACACCGCGGTCCAGGAATGTTGTTTACTCATTGGCATTCAGGCGTCGCTGCGGACCTCCGACACGAAGTCACTCATGCCCTGATCAATCAATCGGGAGTAACACTGCCGCTGTGGCTCGACGAGGGCCTCGCAGAGTACTTTGAGGCGAGCAGAGAGGATCGATTTGGCGGCAATAGCTATTTATCTGATGTGCGAGCTATATCGGGGAAAGGCCAGCTTCAGTCACTTACGACGCTGCAGCAGAAGGTAAACTTTGCGAAGCTTCGCAATTCGGACTATCGAGACAGTTGGGCTTGGGTGCACTTTATGTTGCACCGAAGTGCTCAGACACGCGGGTTGCTCTTGCGATACTTGTCCGAGCACCGAGCGTTTCCTAAGCAAGCCTTGACGGGAAACGCTGTGGAGAGCCAACCGGTCAAAGTATTTGATCTTCAACGAGCTTTGTTGAACGAGGTTCCAGATTTGCGGCAACAACTGCGCGAGCACTTCACCGCAGTATCCCGAACCGGCGGGATTGCGTCAAAGCCTGCAAGCCAAGGATCCGCTACAATCGCTACGCTCCGACCAAACTGACATTTGCTAGAGCGACTCATTGGCCGAGGCTTCTGCGCCGATGACAGAAAAGCTGAGATATTGGGATTCTCGCAATTGAGAACGAGGCTTTTCTGATGGACTTCAATCGCAATCGTTACTTCATGTTTGGCTGCTTGCTATTATTGTTGGGCATGCAGTTTCGTATGGTGCATTCTTTTGTTCTAAATGAAACTGGCACCAATGCGATCGCCAAAATCGCAACTGAAGCTCAGTTGGCATCCGCCGACTCGTCGCCTGACATGGTCATGGATAAGTCTGCGGACAGCAAATCTCGCATCATCCAGCCGCCTCACTGGCTGGGTTGGATTCTCCTCACGGTCGGTGGCGTAATCTTTCTCCACGCTTTGATATTGCCGCCACCCAACAAGTCTTGACGGCTCTAACCACCAATACAAACACGGCGTGCGTGTCGTGCAAGCGAGATTCGATCTAGGGTCTTGGGGCGAGCCGGCTATGCGGCAGGGCGTTAAAGATTGCCTTCGGGCGAGGCCAAAACTCGATCATCTGCCCGTCGTGTTTTTATGAACTCACTCACTCGTCTATGTGTCTTGCTTGAGTCCTTACTTCCATCGTCCTCAAATGTCTATGGTATTATCTGCTTGTGCAAAAGCAGTTAAAGGATTGGTGGCTCTGAGGTAAAATGCCAAATCAATATTCAGCAACCACTCGGAGCTATCACGTTGACTGACCCCGTTCCCAATTTCGAACTCGGTAAAGATGGGCTTTTGCCCGCCATTGCACAAGACTCGGAAACGGGCAAGGTTCTGATGCTCGCTTGGATGAACGCTGAGGCCTACGAAGAAACGGTACGTACTCGCCGCGGCGTCTACTACAGCCGCAGCCGCCAAGAGCTTTGGCGAAAAGGGGAAACAAGCGGACACTATCAAGATGTTCACGAAATCCGAGTCGATTGTGACGCTGATGCCATCCTGCTGCTCGTCACCCAGCACGGTGCCCCATGTCACGAAGGTTTTGCTTCGTGCTTCTTCCGCAAAGCTAAGGATGCTGAAACTTCGGATGTGTTAGGTTGGTCCATCTGCGAAGAACAGCTCAAAACAGCCGAAGAAATCTACGGCAAAGAGTAGTCTGCTTTCGCGATTCTTAGCAGCTTTCAGCCTGAAACTTGAAGTAAGGTTTTATTCTGCTCTCAGCCGTAGGCGTTGTCTCGCTTTCGCAAAATGTTGCAACAACTCGACGCTGAGGGACTCGAGAATGCTGAGAAAACCACAAGTTTCAGATGGCAACGCGTCGTCCCACGCATTACGACGGATGGCACGCGTTTCCACGCTATTTAGTAGCGTGGTCGATGTGAGAGCTAATAATTCGCACCGCGATCGGAGTAACCGTTGCCCCATTTCCCTTTATGGCTTCTGGCGACGAACATCTTCTGTCCACGATTCTTTCGCTGTACAGCATTGCGATGGCGATATTGCTGAAGCGAAGAAACATAATCCCAGTTTTTCGTAGCTATCTCGCAACTTCGGTGGGCTGGGCAACAGCAAGTTTTCTGCTGTTCATGCCGGCAATTGGGCACACCTACAACTGCCCATTCAGAAGCCTGCGAAGGTTGGTTCCAGTCTTGGATACGTATCACCGGGTTCGGTTGAGAATCACTCCGATGCGCCCAGGGCTTCCCGTATTCGCTTGAGAGTTTCCTGAACTACGGCGAGTTGTTGTTTCAAGTCCTCGAGAGCTTCGCGTTCCTTGGCGACAACGTCTTCAGGAGCGCGGCTGATGAAGTTTTCGTTCGATAACTTGGCTTCTTTGCCACCAGCTTGCTTCGTCAGATTCGCTTCGAGTTTCTCGTTGCGATTGAGCTCCGCTTTGAGATCAATGAAGTCTCCTAAATCGACCGAGATTTCCATGCCATCTACGCTGATCTGCGCCGGTGGAACTTGAAGGTCTTCGAAGCTCGTTCCCAGCCCCTCGCATTCTGCACCAGCTAAAGCTTTGAAGTAGGGACGCATCGGTTCGAGCAGGGCAACCGTATCTGCATCGCAGTTGATCATGAAGCGAACCGTGTCCTTCGGCTTGATGCCTTGGCGGGCGCGGATTTCTCGCAATGCTCCAAGTGCCCCGACGAAGGAAGCGAACTGTGTTTCGATCGGCCCGTCTTGATGCGACAGGTCAGCTTCGGGCCAACTCGATCGCATCAACCACTTTTGCTCCTCGGCCTGCCCATTCAAACAGCGAACGGAGCCGAATTGCTCCATCTGCTGCCAGATGGCTTCAGTAATAAACGGAACCATCGGGTGCAACAGTCGCAGCAACTGATCCAAAGTGTGCGCGAGAACTTGCTGTGTCGCGGACTTCTTCTCAGGATCCTGAAAACGCGGCTTCGCCATCTCGACGTAATATGAGCAGAACTCGTCCCAGGCGAAATCGTACAGCAAGCGAGCGGCATCACTGTAGTGGTAGCGTCCGATCGCTTCGGTGACCTTCTGCGTCGTCGTTGAAAGCCGCGACAAGATCCAGCGATCCTCAAGTGGCAAGCTAGCGATGTCAAGCTGCTGCGGCTCGAAGCCTTCCAGGTTGATCATGACAAATCGAGCAGCGTTCCAGAGCTTGTTGCCAAAGTTACGCGCAAGTTCAAAACGCTCACTTAGAACGGCGCCGCGGGGTTGGGCCCTCTCTTCATCCGTCTTTGCCCATTGAGTTGAAAACACTCCGTTGCACTTCGGACAAGGGATAATCGCAAGCTCACGATTCTTCCTCGTTTGATTGATTGCTTCTTCGCAGTGAGGACATTCATACTGGACGGGCATTCGAACGTCTTGCGTTTCTGCGGCCAACCAAGTCAATCCAAAACGCAACGCGTCCGGTCCGAACTTGTCCATAACGTCTAGAGGATCGACGCCGTTGCCTTTGCTCTTAGACATTCCCTCGCCAAAACCATCCAAGATCTTGGGGTGAATATAGACTTCCTTGAATGGTACTTCGCCCAGATTGTTCAGCCCCATCAGAACCATACGAGCGACCCACAGCGTGATGATGTCGCGACTGGTGATGAGCGTGCTGGTCGGATAGAAATAGTCGAGGTCCGCGTTCTTGTCGGGCCAGCCCAAGGTTGAGTGAGGCCAAAGTGCAGAACTGAACCAAGTATCCAGAACATCTTCTTGCCGCGTGTATCCGCTCTGCTCCAATTCTGACTCGAGTGTGTGTCCTTCATCGCGAATGCAAACGTGAACCGTAGCTGGAGCTTCGACTGTTGCGCTAAGCAGTCCTTCCGCTTGCTCTGGCCGAGTGTTGAAGGCATCGGCGGCAGCAGTTGCCGCTCCGGCGGAATCGAAAGTTTGCGTCCAAATCGGAATCTGGTGTCCCCACCAGAGCTGACGCCCGACGGGCCAATCGCGTTTTTCGCTTAACCAATCTAAGTAACCCTTGGCGTAGCGCTCGGGGAAAATCTTGACGCGGCCATCGGTGACAGCATCCATGGCGTTTTGGGCAAGTTGATCCATTTTGACGAACCACTGATCCGCCAAGTACGGCTCGATTGGTGTCTTACTGCGATCGGAGTGGGCCAAGTCGATCTCGCGATCTTCAACCTCAACCATAAGCCCTTGTTCTTCTAAGTCGGCGACAACTTGAGTGCGAGCCTTTTTGATCGTCAGTCCTTGGTAGGAACCAGCTTCTCCGTTGAGAGTTCCGTCTGGATTCAAGATGTTTATCATCTCGAGTCCGCAGCGCAAACCCACTTCGTAGTCATTAGGGTCATGCGCAGGAGTTATCTTGACGCAGCCACTTCCCATTTCGGGTTTCGCCCACTCGTCGGCGATCAAGTCGATCGGACGGTTGAGCAATGGCAGCATCAATTTGGTACCGCGCTTGGCCATCTCAGCCAGAGTGATCAACAACGGCAAGCGGGTCGTACGACGTTCGGCCAACGCGTTGAGCTGCTGCTGAATTGCTTCCTGCTCTTTTTCGGGTGCAGCCGAGAGCTTGTCACGCAGTTGTGCTTCGGCGGCATCAAGCGCCTTTTCCGGTTCGGGGTGAACCGCAACAGCTGAATCACCCAGCATCGTTTCAGGTCGCGTGGTGGCGATCGTGACGTGCGTTGGCTCGCCGGCCTGTGGGGCGATGACCGGATACTTGAAGTGCCAAAAGTGGCCCTTGGTGACTGCGTGAAAAACTTCGTCATCACTGACGGCAGTCTGCAGGTAGGTGTCCCAGTTGACCAAACGCTTGCCTCGGAAGATCAATCCCTTGGCGAACAGGTCGGCAAAGGTCGTTCGAACTGCTTTAGCACAGGTGTCATCGAGTGTAAATCGAGTGCGTTCCCAATCGCAGGAACAGCCCATGCTCCGAAGTTGGTTCAAGATGCGAGTCTCGTACTCTGCCTTCCAATCCCAGATCCGCTCGACAAGCTTTTCTCGACCAAGATCGTGCCGGGTTTTGTTCTCGTCTTCCTTTAACCGCTTTTCGACGACGGCTTGCGTCGCGATGCCGGCATGGTCGGTGCCGGGCATCCAGAGTGCTTCGAATCCGCGCATGCGATGCCAGCGAACTTGAATGTCCTGCAAGGTGTTGTTGAGCGCGTGCCCAAGGTGCAGTGCCCCGGTGACATTGGGCGGCGGAATGACGATCGTAAAGGGCTTGCGCCCAGGATCTGGTTTCGCGTGGAAGCATCCATCTGCTTCCCAGGCTGCGTAGATTTCGCCAGATTGTTGCTTGAAGTCAAATCGATTCGGGATCGAATCCGAGAGGTCGCTCATCGGAGTTATGCCGGAAATGGAGTAGTTGTCGTGGTTTTCTGGGACTTTGGCAACGCGATGGCCAAGTACCTGCCGAAATGGCTGTGCGCAGTGCCCAAATTGTACGAATTTCGGAGTTCGCTACTACATCTTCTGGAAGAGAGAACCACCTGAATCGACAGGTTCTTTGTCCGAAGCTACTTCGCTCGAAATCCAAACTCTAGAGACAAGGCTGCCGAGAGTGGTTCGCTGGTCGGAAGGGCAGCCGGGAGAATAGGGAGCCGCGAAAGGGTTCGTATTCGAGCGCAGATAAAGGTCAAGCAACGGCCGGAAAAGTTGCGTTTGTTGCATCATTGCTTGGGGTTTAGCAGCAATAAAACTTTGTCGCCTGGGTTTTCCCGTCCGTTGGGAGATCGGACCCAAAGGTATTGTCCGGTAGCTTCCGAAACACTTTTCAATTGAAGAAGCTTTTCGGCTGCGGCTCGATGAGTAAACAACAAGATTGACTTCGCAGGAGCGATGCTCTCCTTTTCCAGATCAAATGAGGCAGCTTCTGAAAAGTCACTACTAGTGGCTTCGCCAACCGGCTGTTGTCTTCCACGATTTGCGAGCGAGCGGGAAAGTTTCTGGTAAGTGGTATCTTCCAGGATCTGCTTTAGCAAAAGCTCGGTTGTACCCTCAAATTTGCCGATAGCTGCCTCTGGAGCACCGTTTTGCATACGGTGATTGTTGAGCCGTAGAAGGCCCTGCTTCATCTGATCTACCGACCAGCTTCCGTCGCTGACTACTTCATAACGACTCAGGGGTATCTTTGTCTGACGATTCAGTTGCGGCAGTATGCCGAGATCCAATCCTGCAATGATTGTGGTTTGGTTATCCGGTTCAATTCCTGCCTTTGCAGGTGGAGCGGGAATTCCGCTGCCTAATCTCGGTGCATTGTCTGGCGACTCAGATTCGCTGAGTGGTTGATCGGGAAGATCCTCTAAAGACGCCATTTCCATTACTGGGGCTGCTGATTCTGAAACTTTTACCTTCGACTCGGCAAGATGCAATCCGTTTTCCATTTTCGTTATCTTTGGCGCTGCGAAGCCCGGAGCTGCTCGCGTACTTTCCACTGGAGCCTGTTTCATGCCAGCTGGTGGCAAGCCAGTACCACCCCCCGACGCCAAACCGCCGTCTCCTCCACCAATGGATCGTGTTGAGGCAACGCCGTCTTTTCCGCCGAAACCCGACTGCATTCTTCTGGATTGAACTCTGGGGGAATCTATTGCAGGTGGCACTACGCCAGTCGGTGGTAAAGTAGATTTGTCTACTTGAGAATTGCTTGCGAAACCAGAATCAGATGGCGCTGGAAGTCGTGATTGTTCAAGTGCCGCAACTCTCGATTGCGCTTCTGCAAACGGCATGCGCCCTTCAGGTACATCGAAGTCCTCGGTGCTGTCTACGCTTGCGTCTGCTGATTCTCCGCTTGAGAAGTTTTCCGGCTTCTTAGCGGTCGAAGCCGCTGGAGCGGCTGGTAATTTTTCGTCTGATTCTGGTCTACCGCGGACCGAGCTCATGTCTACTTGCTCCTTGACCGGAGAGTTCTCAGACCGGGCTGCAACGCCTATCGAACCTGCAATGGGTTCCCAAAGAAAGTACCCCAAGCCGAGCATCGCAAACAGGCTGGCTGCCGTTGCTAAGCGCGGCAGAATTGACTGCTTGCTGTCGTCGCTGAAGAAACTGGCTGATTCGCGAACTGCAGCTACCAGATCGGAGTCTCCGCTTTCAAGTGCTGTTTCTTCGTCTGCCCTGTCATCCCAATTAGATTGCTTGTCCGCATCAAACGAGTCGTCGGAATCGCCTGCAAGACCAATTTCGGGACTTGTCCGTTTCTGCGTTTCTAAGTGCTCATGTTGCAATGGCGTCTCAGTTCGGTTGTCCGCTTCTTTACCCGCTACAGGCTTGGTTTCTTTCTGTGTGGCTTGGGTTACTTCTAAGTCTTCCGTTTCTCTACTAGTGCCCAAGACCTTTTCACTGGTTTGCATTTTGAGAGGTGGGCTAGAGGGCTCCTCGATGTCATTTTGTCGAGGGGCGTCGAAAGTCGTGTTCTCATTCAGTGGCTTTAGTTCCTCTACCGACTTGGCTGACTCCAGCAAAACCTCGCCTGCTGCAGGCGGTTCAGCTAGTGCTGCATCATCAGAATTACCGGGAACCTGAAAATCTCGAAGGCTCCCGAAAGCACTGGGCCATTCAGGCAAGCCAGCGACAAGGCTGCGTACTTTCTGAAGATCGAGCAGCATCTGCTGAACATTGGAATCATATTGCAAACGCGCCTCAACTGCACTTCGTTGTTCCGAAGTCAGTTCTCCGTCCAGATAAGCGGATAACCACTCTTCCTGGAACTCAAAAGGCTCGTTTTCAATTCCTGTAGTGCGTTCGGTCATCGTCTAGAAGAAGCCTAGCTCTGAGGCCTTTTGTTGCAAAATAGTTTTCAGTTCTAATCGAGCGCGATGCAATCGACTGCGAACTGTGCCAACGGGGATCTCTAAAGTTTCTGCTATCGCCTCGTAATCAAGTCCATCAAAGTCACGCAGTAGTAGTACTGCACGGCGTTCTTCGTCTAGCATAGCAATCGCAGCCCGCACGCTACGCTGCATTTCGGTTTGCTCAAGCTGCTGTTCGGGTTGTGCGTCGCCGCCAACCGAGTCCATAACAACGTCGAAACCCTCACGACTTACTTGGTTTTCGATGCGTTTCTTCCGCTGATTGCTCACCAGCAAATTCATCGCAATCTTGGCCAACCAGGTGTAAAACTGCGCGTGGCCCGCAAACAGATTTAGTTTACGGTAGGCGCGAGCAAAGGCTTCCTGAGCCATATCTTCGGCGAGTGTTCGATCACCACAAGCGTGAAGCAATAGCCCCAGGAGGCGTCTCTCGTACTTGCGGACCAGCTCCTCAAAGGCAGCCGAATCGCCATCTAGCACGCGCGCAATGACATCCAGATCTTCGCCGAGCGCAGTCTGACTTGATGTCCCCGGACCTTGCTGCGGATTGCTTGGCGGCTCTCTGCTTTGCATTTCGCTGTGCATCAAATACTGCGGGAAAAGACGTTGGAGGCCCAGCGTCGGTTCCCGAATCGTCTGATTTTGGAGATTTTCGGCGCGCAAACACTCAAGGTGGGGTTCAGATTTCTCTCACTCTGAGGGACGCCTTGCAGCCTGCTGCATTTGCTCATGATAGCGTTTCCGTAGCGGAACAGCATACATTCTTCAGCCCCTACGGCCGGAAGCTCTCAAGCGGGCGGGGAAATGGGCAGATCATAGCGGTCACGGATTCTATGACCTGCCGCCAAAGTGCTAGGCGCTGGGCGGCAAGAAGCTGCCAAATACGCCACGGGATCGCCCGAAACTGTGGCGCTCAACGCTGCTATAGCAAGCGGGAAAATGCTCTCTTCTGGAATATCTTGCGGGTTCCAGAGGGCGCCCAAGAATGGCAGACACACGCAGGCAAAGCCAGTCAGGGCTCCGGAAAATCCGAGTCTAACTCGAAATCGGCCGCTCGGCATCCGGCTACGATACAGAAATGCAAGGGCCAGAAAGCGGACAGTGCCGACGAATATCGACCAAACGAATCCAATCACAATCCCCAAGGCTTGGGCAAAGGGAAACCCAAAGATCCCTCCCGCAGTTGCGCTGCAAAAATAGGCGGAAAAACCATCCAGTCCCGTCCACGAGTCTTCATTTCGTGATCAGGTAATGGCCGGGCGGACGCATCATCAAGCGATGGGGTGGCGTCG
The DNA here is from genome assembly GCA_963691875.1 of Aureliella sp. Classification (GTDB taxonomy): domain Bacteria; phylum Planctomycetota; class Planctomycetia; order Pirellulales; family Pirellulaceae; genus Aureliella. The sequence continues at coordinate 3,416,452 of OY829846.1, read as the reverse complement.
TTCTTCAGACTGGCGTCATCCTGCATCTTCTGCTTCCCTCAACCGCTTCTAACTTTGCTAGCCCTCGGCCTCGAGAGTAGGAGCTGGCTCGGGAATAACAAGCATGGCGAAACTTAAACGTACTTCATTGTGAAAAGCAACTTGCGGCTCAGCTTAACGCAGTTGTTCGAACTGCTTGCGGACTTCGTCATCGCGATCGGTCTGTCGCTTGAAGCCGATGAAGATGGCACCAAACGCAACGGAAGTGGCAGCTGCAATGGGTCTGAGATAGGCAATGATGAGCTGACCAGTATTTTCGACCTCCCGATCGCTTTCCTTGCTACGAGCTGTGTTCATAGCATCGTTGGCTTGAGCCAATGCTGCGTTGCCCAGAGCAACTTCGCCTTGGCGATAAACCCCAAGCGGCACAGCCCAAACGCCATCCTTGCCGTGCTCAAGTAACTCCGAGTGGTTTGGCAACAAGTCCTGAGGAATCTCCATCGCCATCAGGCCATCCAGAATCTCGCCTGTTGGGTTCTGCACCTCGATCATCGCTTCTCTGATTTCCACCGGAGTATCGTGATCTACCAGAACTTGCTCGGAAGCACTTTTTTCATTCGACGCTGAGTCAGAAAGAAGGTCTTGGAAGCCAGTCTTGAAGTGTTCTTGTGCTAAATCGTTCAGCAGCGATCCTAGCTCTTGCTGCTCTGCATATCGCTTGCTGCTGCTGGACAAAGTCCCAAGCAGGTTAGAAACACTATTGCTTGGACTGGAAATTAGTGAATTCGTCGGAAGGGATTTGAAATCGCTGGCATAAGCATTGTTCGGTAAGCTGTTACCTAGCGCAGAGCTTGCCGAGGTTGGGTATTGCAGACCAAACGAGAAAACTACGTCAGCAGCCTCAATTGAGGGCTCGGATGATGTAATTTGCTCGGAAGCCCGCCCACTGATCGAGCTTTGTTCGCCCACCTGGCTGGAAGAAATGAGACTATCGCTCGACGCTGGCGCTGGAGGCTCGACAAGCTGTGAGTCGTTTCGCTCTACAAATTGAATCAAACTTGGCAAGGCCGGTCCTTGCGGTACGCGAGTAGCTGCAGTCGGCTCTGCTTGAGCTCCCGCCGGTGGCTCACCCTCTGCCTCCGCATCTTCATCGAAAACTGCGACCTTCATGAGCCATGTCTCGAAGTTTGCTTGCTCGGAGGAGACCTCCGCAGTCTCGGACGTTGGGCGAGTGGTAGAACTCGAGTTCAAGTCGAGATTGTCGAACTGGCTATCCATGTATCCGAACACATCTCCAGCCAGCAAGCTGCGAGTTTCCAGAAGCTCGACGCGCAAGAATCGTTTGCGATGGCTGCGTGAATCCGGACGTTTTGTGTTGTCGTTGGGCTGACTCATGGCTTACTCGTGTTCAGTGCTAACTGCCGTTTTTCAATCTCTAGGGCGTCCGCTTCCCTTCCTGCATTCCGTAACATCCGGAGGTGATTGGTGTAAACATTGTTCAGTGCTTCGATTGCTGAAGGCTGCGTTTCCTCTAGCAGTCGAGCGGCACGAATGTAAGCGTCCTCTGCAGCTCGCGATTCACCGATGTGCTGCAGAATAATGCCCTGATTGTTCAGTGCAATACCAAGGCTGTATTGTAATCCGTCGTGATCAGGATAGCTCTGCCGCAGCAGCCGATAGCAGTGCACCGACTCTTTCAAGTTAGCTTTGGCTCGCTCGGCATCGCCGGCCCGGTAATGAGCCATTCCGAGATTGGAGAGCGATACCGCCAAATCCCGGCGGTAGTCATCCACTTTCGGAGAAATCTCAACTAGCTTCCGACTGATCGCAACTGCGTTTTCAAAGATCACTGCCGCACGCCGCGGATCGCTATCCAAGTAGAGGTTGCCAAGACTAATATAAGTAGCGACCAAATCGATCGAGGCCCGAAGGGGATTGTCTGAAGCCTGCGCCAATTTCAACTGAGCCCCGTAGGCCTGCCGAAGTAATTTGAGCGATTCATCTTTTTGATTGTTCTCCTTGGCAAGCTGTGATCCAAGGTTGTGGCGTGTGGCGGCAAGGACGCGAATGATCTCCAAATCGTCCGGATTTTGTTCATTCAGTTGCCCCAACGTTTCAATGGCCTGCAAATACGCTGCTTTAGCCCTTTGCTTCTGTTCAGGCATCTTTTGCATGAGCAGACCAAAGTTGTTTTGTGAGAGCCCATACTGATGGGCCACAGTAGGCGGTAGCCGAGTATGGCTGGCGTATTCGTCCATCCCGGCAATCCAGCGCTCAAGCAATTTGACGCCTCGAGAATGCTGGCCAGATTTTCGCAATGCTAAAGCGAACTGATTCAAGTTCTGAGAACGTTTGAGCCAGATTCTGTTTCGTACCTCGTCTGCATCAACCAATCTCGCGTAAATCTCTTCAGCCTGCCCGTAGTAGAGTACAGCTTCGGAGACTTCTCCGAGTTCTTCACTGAAAATCCCGAGGCGATAATAGGCTCCTGCGCGAGCGGGAAGCATTTTTTTGTCGACCAACGGCTGACTGACAAAATCTCGGTAGTGCTGTACGTGCCTCTTAATCAAGGATTGTCGTACGCCCTCGGCGCCTGGAATCATCGCCAGGGAATCAATCGTCTTCTCGGTCTCTAGTGCTTGTAGTTGTTCAACCTCGTGGTATGCATTGTCTAACGCGTTGGCCAACAGGCGATTGTGCATGTAAAAGCCGGTCGCGATAAACAAGCCAAACATGGCCGCGCAGGCAATCAGTATGGACACGGCACGAGGATGATTCGTAATCCACCTAGCCGTCAGCACCATCGGTGATACAAGTTTGGTGGCAATCGGTTCGCTGCGAGCAGCTCGACGCAAGTCGGCCGCAAACTCAGCCGCTGTCGCATAACGATCTTCACGGTGCCGCGCCATCGCCTTTTCCAGAACCAACTGGAAATCCGCTGGCAAATCTGGCCGCAACTTCCGCAGGTGAATCGGCGATTGCGTCGTAAGTGTTCGTAGCAGCCCTGGACCTTCTTCTCCCGGTACTGCGGGCTGGCCCGTTAACAGCTCGTAAAGTGTCGCCCCGAGTGAGTATATGTCGCTACGATGATCCACGAGCTCACCGCGTCCTTGAGCCTGTTCGGGGCTCATGTATCGCATTGTGCCAATCATCTCGCCTGTGCGAGTCAGGGCTGACTCTGCTTGGAATCTCGCTAGACCAAAGTCTGCAACCCACAGCTTGCCGGAGTTGTCCAACAGTAGATTCGAAGGCTTGATGTCTCGGTGCACGATTCCGTACTGATGCACTTCATGCAGCGCTTCGGCGATATCAGCGAATTGCATCAAGGCTGAGTGCGACGGCGGTTGCGTGCCCTTCTCACGATGAGCTTGAATACGTTGATCCAGAGACTGGCCGGAAATCAATCGCATCGCGTAGTAATGGATTCCTCCTTCTTCGCCGACCGAATACACCGGAACGATATTCGGGTGCTCAAGGCTGGCTGCCGCTTGCGCTTCACCACGGAAGCGATCTACGTACTTGGGCTCCAGCATCGCCGCCATGGGAAGCAGCTTCACGGCAACTTGACGCTTTAGCGAAGTGTCGTATGCCGAGAAGACGATGCCCATCCCGCCGCGGCCAATCTCTTCCTCCAGTCTGTAATCGCTAAGCACCTTGCCTTGAAGGTCGCTGCCCAGCGCAGCCGGACGTCCTTCGACCATCTGATAGAGTTCGCCGAGCTTGTCGAGGTACAGATCCAGTGCTTGGCGTAATTCCGGCGAAAGATCCGAGTGATCGGCGAGCAGACCCTCTCGCGAGGGCGTGTTGCCTTGCTCAAGCTCTTGAAGATAGCGATCAAGTAGCTCTGTAAGTCGAACCTGCTGCTGCTCGGATAGGCCGCGCAACAGTGAGGGTTCGCTCACTGAATGACTTGAGGCATTCACATTGTTTCTCACTAGCAACGTCGAAAAGCACGCCGCAAAGGACTTGTTGCACCGTGCTTTGACGTAGTTGCATTACTACGAATTCCGCAGTTCTAACCCCGAATGGAGACAAAAAGACCGAAAAGAGGAGGTGTGCGCCGTTTTCGGGCCTAGGAATCTACCTCCGTCTGAAATGTGTCCCTGAACTTATCAATTGCTCGAAGCCACAGCATCCTGACAGCCCCAGAGCTTCGTCCCATTTCTCCCGCGATCTCGTCAAAAGGCAAGCCCTTTAGATTTCGCAGGATGATCACGTCGCGATAATCAGGCCGCAGCTTCGCTAGGTGCTCTGCAAGGCTTGCAGCCCGCTCTTCGCAGTGAATCGGACTGCTTGGAGAATCCTGTCTCCCAGGCAGAATCGACGCCAAGTTGGCAGCCGAACGGTCGACACCGGAAACCACTTGGTCGATGGACACTTCGCGACGAATGTCTCGTTTGCCAGCTTTCACATGTTTCGCGATTGCCCCATGCAGTACGTTTATCAAGATCTGCCTGAGCCAACCGACGAGTTCCTGCGGAGAGTTACCACGAAAAGCCTGAAAATCTCTGTGCGCGGCCATCATGGTTTCTTGCACGAGATCGGATGGACTAAGCCGTTTCCTCAACCGGTGGTCGAGTTGAGTGCTCGCCAGGACGGTTAGGTAGTTGAAGTAGAACTCAAGCAACTGACCTAGCGGCTCGGTCTCACCGGCCCGTGCTTGCTCAATCAAACGCAGCACTTCGTCGCGTGATGGGAAGCCTGATTTTTTACCGGCCGAAGAACTGTCAGCTGAAACCATCGTTGCCATTTCTATCCCAAACCTTAGGCGAACCGCAGAAGAACTCCTACCAATGAAAAGTGTAGTCACGCAAGGAAATACTGCGTGAGAACGAACTTTGGGTGGCGTTCTGACTCGCCCTCCGCCTTACTACTCCAACTCAAGACTACCGTACGCACTTCGTGTTTGCTCGGCCAATCGCATATTGCAATGGGAAAGCCGCCTTACGTTACCGGGATGCGGAATTCCTTGCCGGCCTGAGCGCCAAACACCACCCGCTAAATCACATAGCGAGAATTGCTGGCGGAGTGCGTAGAGTATTTCAGGGGTTGTGGGTTGAGCTAGTGTCACGCATGACATTCGGAAAATCGGAATACAGAACATTTTTTAGTCTATCCTCCGAAGCAAACACGATAGTAGTTTGGCCGTTTCGCATGGGTCGACTAGCGAAACATGCGAAATTCTCGCGCTGCCATTTCCGCTAGACGAGCGTAATGATCTAGTGGTTCTCGTCGCTGAGGAAGCTCCTCTTCAGTTACGCTACCATCTTCATTGGCATCGTACTGGCCCAGTCTGAGCTAAAGTCGCTCCGACACTTCGTCCTTTGTAGTCGCTTGATCGCCGTTGTCATCAAGTTGCTCAAACCTAGTGAGCATCCGGTCCATTCCAGTTCCTCAAAAGAAACCACCTTGCCGTTGAAATCAGCGTTCTCGATCCTTCGCCACAGCAACTCAGGAATTTCATCCGAAGCCAGCACCCCATCCTGGTTGTCATCTACTTGGTTAAAGCGTTCCATTCGATGTGCTTTTAGAGTCCCATCGATCTCGCCAAGAGTCACGAGGTTATCACCGTTGGCGTCCACTCTGTGCTGCCGGAGGTAGCTCCAGACGAGCATTGGAACTTCGCCTTCAGCCAAGCTTTCAACGCAGTTGCGATCGCTTGTCCTCAGGACGTCTGTTGCTAGTAGCTCGGCGTCTCGCTGATGTAGTACTGCAACTCGGCGCTGCCCATTCCTGAATCATCCCAGCTAGGGCTAGCTGCAAGTATGCGACGGCTTTCGAGACTCTCTTTGTAAAAGATTCTGAGCTTCCTTGCACGAATTATTCGCCTTATTGCAATCCAGCTATCTCGTCAGAAACCGAACACGTTACGCTTCGGACATATGGTTATCGAACATGCGACAAACAAGGTCGCGATACGCCGCCGAGAGGAGCCACAGCAAGTCGTCGGCATGCGATAAGATGACAGTCTCATTGCATTCCCGCCCACCTTTCCTCAGCTGTAAGATCTTTTTTACCATGTCACTCGTGAAAACAAATTATTGCATCTTTAGAGCCCTGCTTCTACTTGTAAGCCTCGCGGTCAGCCTGGATGACCTATTCGCCCAAGATGTGATCCTTTGCCAAGGTAACTATCACAGTGAATCTGACGCTCGCGAGCAGCTAAAGCGGATGGCCTCCACCTTCTCCGAAAAAGCGCAATGGGAGCAACGAGCGGAGGCACTTCGCGCGCAGATCATAAAGGGAGCCAAGTTATCGCCACTGCCGGAACAAACTCCGCTCAACGCTCAGATTCACAAGCGACGTCAATACAAGGGCTACTCCGTCGAGTCCGTAGGTTTTGAGGCGGCGCCTGGATTCTTCGTTTACGGCAGTTTGTATCGTCCCGTCGAGAAGGGGACTTACCCGGCAGTTTTGTGTCCTCACGGTCATGCGCGCGGTCCAGAAGGCGGTCGTTATCGTCCTGACCAGCAACATCGATGCGCGACGCTGGCTCGCATGGGGGCAGTCGTTTTCTCCTACGATATGATCGGCTTTGGGGATTCGGAGTTTCTCGGCTGGAAGCATAGTCATCCGCAAGCACTTACGCTGCAAACCTGGAGTAGCATGCGTGCTATCGATTTTGTCCAGTCGCTGGAAGACGTCGACAAAGAACGAATCGCCGTGACAGGATGTTCTGGTGGCGGAACGCAGACTTTTCTACTCACCGCTTTGGATTCACGTGTCGCTGTAGCTGCACCTGTGGTAATGGTTTCCGCGCACTTCTTCGGTGGATGCAACTGTGAAAGTGGAATGCCTATCCACAAAACGAAGAGCCTGGAAACGAACAACGCTGAGATTGCCGCCTTGGCCGCACCACGTCCGATGTTGCTCGTTTCCGTCGGCGGCGACTGGACTAAGAATACGCCAGTCGTTGAGTATCCCTATATCCGCCGAGTATATTCCATGTTGGAGGCGGAGAGCCAAGTTGAGAATGCACACTTCCCAAATCAAAAACATGGTTATCAGTTCATGAAACGCCAAGCCATGTATCCCTTCATGGTTAAACACCTTCGTCTCAATCCGAAGGGAGTATTCGACGCGACGACCGAATTGTTCGATGAGAGCAAGACGATTCTGGAAACACCTCAGCAAATGCGCGTATTCGATGAAGACAATCCGTTACCAAAACATGCTCTAGCACCGAACGCGAAAGTGAAACTGCGGTAGCGTTCCTGATTTACAAGTCCGCGACGAAATCTCAACCCGAAGCGTGATTCCGTATATTCAAGGTGCAAGAAAAAATCGTGCTTTTGCTTGCCTACGCTTCTGTTGTTGTTTTACGGTTAACTTTTCCCAAGGCGTGCGTTCCAAGCTGGAAACGATTGGCGGAACAGTGGAGTCCGCAATCTTGACCTTGCGCCGCCCCTTCAAGGCGACTCGAAGATAGCCTGGATTCTCGGTGAAATTCTTGTCGGTCACGTCAATCGAGTGCCCTTTGATAGTCACCGCATGCTTAATTTCCAGCACGAATTCTAGACTGATACTGTGCTTTTCGAGTGTTTCGCTTCGGGCAGGCATCAGCTTTGCTTGCTTCCCATCGATGCGGACTTCTATCTTCTCGGCAAGCGTCTTTGCAAACTCTTTTCGGAATTTGTCCCACTGCTTACGAAGCTCCTCTGGATCAGTCGTCGGAAAACTCGGCATGCCAGACCGTTTTACGGTGTTCTTGGATTGTTCTTTCGATTCCTTTGCTGCCAAAGACACTTGATCTCGTGTTTTGGCGTTCATCTCCAGCGAGTACTGGATTTCGACCCTGTCTGGAAAAATGACGATCTGGCAATCACGCTCAACCACACCATTCTCAAGTTCGTGTGCCCATGCAGGATTTACAAAAACGGCTAGTATCGGGATGAGCAAAAACATTCGTGGCATTTGAAGTAACCTTGGCCGCTGGGTCGGGTTCTATCAGACTAGGCCAAGCCAACCTGTGTGGCAAATTTTGTATCGAGGCTGCGACGTTGAGGATAACGAATCCGTTCGATTCCCCGAGAGAATCCTGGCCTCGTCCGCTTGGCCTCGGCCAATTAGAATTGTCCCATAATCAACCGACCCAAAAGTTGAACAGACTGACATCTAGGAAAAACACAATGCAATTCTCGAAGCGAATCCTCACGCTTGCACTACTGACCGGAGCAGTAGTTTCATCGGTGTCCCATGCCCAAGTGGGCGAGAAAGACTCGGCGCAGTTGATGGGTTCCAGCCATCGCAATGGTGTTTCGGAGCAGGAGAACATTCCGGAAAGCTGGGATGTGGCCAGCGGCGAGAACGTTGCTTGGTTCTCCAAGATTGGGACAGAAGCCTATGGCAATCCAGTTATTGCTAACGGCCGAGTCTTCGTGGGGACGAATAACGAAGCTGCTTATGTGAAGCGATTGCCTGACACGATGGACCTAGGTGTCTTGCTCGCAATGAATGAGAAGGACGGTTCACTTCTTTGGCAGCACTCCAACAAGAAGCTCGACGCCGGTGAAGAAGCAGACTGGCCTCATCAAGGAGTCTGTTGCTCACCTTTCGCCGATGGTGATCGAGTATGGTATGTGACCAACCGCTGCGAAGTCGTATGCCTGGACGCGGATGGATTCCACGATGGAACCAATGATGGTGTTAAGAGCGAGCCGAACGAGAATAAAGACGAGGCCGACGTGCTTTGGTCTTTGGACATGCGGAATAAGCTCGGCGTCAAGCAGTTGTATATGGCGACCTGCTCGATCACCGGAGCTGGCGACAGACTTTTCGTTACGACTTCCAATGGTGCGAGCCTAGAAGGCGAAGTCATGGCACCTGAGGCTCCAAGCCTGATCTGCCTGAATCGTGACACGGGCGAAGTGCTTTGGACAGACAATTCAGTTGGAGAAGGTATCCTGCACGGCCAATGGTCTTCGCCAGCTTATGCTGAGATCGAGAGACGCAAACAAGTGATCTTTGCAGCCGGCGATGGCTGGATTTATAGCTTTGATGCCGACGGAGAAGGCGGCAAGTCGAAGTTGTTGTGGAAATTTGATTGCAACCCGAAGGAATCCTTCTACGAAGAGGGCGGGACTGGCACCCGTGCCTATTTCATTGGTACTCCTGTCATTTATGACAACAAAGTATTTGCCGCTGTGGGAGAGGATCCTGAATACGGCGATACTCAAGGCCACCTGTGGTGTATTGATGCTACCAAGTCCGGTGATGTGAGCCCGACTCTGGTCACGCACGCTGCTGGGCGGAGCGAAGCCTCGATTCGTTTTCAGGCCTACAACGCAGAAGTAGGCGACAAAGAAGTCAAAAACACCAACTCGGCGGAAGTCTGGCACTACATGGGCGATGGGTCGAAGGACTTCGAAAAGATAATGCACCGAACTATTGGCTCGGTAGCGATCAAAGATGGCTTGCTGTTCGTCGCAGACTTCAGCGGTATTTTTCATTGTGTTGATGCGGAGACTGGCAAGCAACTCTGGACCGAGGATATGTTCTCTGGCTGCTGGGGTTCGCCAACGATCGTCAAGGATCGTGTTTACATCGCAAATGTCGATGGAGACGTATTGATCTTCGAGCTGTCCAAGGAAAAGAATCAGATCGACGTGATCAATATGGAAACATCGGTACTGACTAGCCCTGTGGTAGCTAACAATCGTATTTACGTTGCTGGCCGAGGGTTTCTTATCGCACTCGAAGAAGGCGCGGAGTACAAAGGCATCGACGACTAGTTGCTCGTAGCGGTGATAACGAAATTCACCGATGCGGAGCAGTCATCCCGTTCGCCCGAGTAGTAAACATAGCTATGATTGTTGAGCGATCGGCGACGATCAGCAAATGGAGATCCCGTGACAGAAAGCCTTCGGCAATGGTTCCAGTTTTCGAAAGCTGAAGGAGAGCAACTTCAGACCGAAGGTCCTGGACCTTCAGGTCAGCTCGAACTTACCGATTCTATGCTAAGGGATTGGCCGAGCGGTGATCTGTTTGGCCTGACTCAGAACGCCGGGATGGGCTGGGATCCGCAGCATATGTCGGGACCTCAGTTCTTAGTCCTGAGCACGCTGGGTGGGCTTCGCGGTGACGATGGTGGTCCCATCGCCTTGGGATATCACACGGGGCACTGGGAGGTTGGGCTGCAAGTCCGTGCTGCAGCGGAAACAATCACTCGAGCCGGGGGAATCCCCTATGCGGCATACTGCAGCGACCCTTGCGATGGTCGTTCGCAAGGTACGACCGGCATGTTTGATTCGTTGCCTTATCGCAACGACGCAGCCATCGTCATGCGTCGACTCATTCGTTCTTTGCCAACCGGCCAAGGTGTTCTTGGGGTTGCGACTTGTGACAAAGGCTTGCCAGCCACGATGATTGCACTGGCCGGCAGTAAGAATCTACCCGGTATTATTGTTCCTGGCGGAGTCACGCTACCGCCGATTTCCGGTGAAGACACGGCCAAAGTACAAACCATCGGCGCCCGATATTCGAACGGCGAGCTCTCGCTTGAGGATGCCGCCGCAGCAGGTTGTCGTGCATGCGGAAGTCCCGGAGGCGGTTGTCAGTTCTTGGGCACTGCCGCGACGAGTCAAGTTGTTGCCGAGGCGATGGGCCTAACCGTACCACACGCTGCCCTAGCGCCCAGCGGACAGCCTCTGTGGCTCGACATGGCACGCTACTCGGCAACTGCGTTGATGGAACTGGCAAAGCAGAAAGTTGCCTTGCGTGATATTCTCACTCAGCACTCCATCGAGAACGCCATCGCGGTGCACGCAGCTGTCGGCGGGTCGACCAATCTACTCCTTCACATTCCGGCTATTGCTCATGCTGCCGGTCTGGATCGTCCAACTGTCGAAGATTGGAATGAAGCGAATCGCAGAGTAAGCCGTTTCGTCGATGTGCTGCCGAACGGTCCATTGAATCATCCTACGGTTCAGATGTACCTGGCTGGTGGTGTCCCCGAAGTCATGTTGCACCTTCGCAAAATGGGAGTCATTCACGGTGATGCACGTACGATCCTAAATCGCACTTGGCATGAAATTCTCGACGAGTGGGAGACGAGTGAACGTCGTGCGTTTTTACGAAAGTTATTACAAGAACGCCATGGCGTCGATCCCGACCAAGTTATCATGCCGCCAGCGAAAGCTAAGGCCGCAGGTCTGACCAGCACCGTCGTCTTTCCGCTAGGTAATCTGTGTCCTGAAGGCTCCGTCATCAAGGCTACTTCGATTGACCCATCCGTAATCGACCAAGATGGAGTCTTTCGCCATCGCGGTCCCGTGAAATTCTTTACGTCTGAGAAGGCAGCGATTGCTGCGATTAAAGGGCAAGGTAGCAAACAGTTGGAAGCTGGTGATATGCTCGTGCTTGCCGGTTGCGGTCCGCTAGGCACTGGAATGGAGGAAACCTATCAGCTCACTTCGGCGCTCAAGTACATTTCCTGGGGCAAGCAAGTGACAATTCTGACCGATGCCCGGTTCTCGGGAGTCAGCACGGGGGCTTGTATTGGACATGTCGGTCCCGAAGCACTCGCTGGCGGTCCACTCGGCAAGTTGCGAGATGGTGACGAGGTCGAAGTGTCAATCGATCGTGTGAACCTGACTGGCAGTGTGAACTTGGTCGGCGAACAAGCGGATGAATTATTAGCCAAGCGAGAATCGCATCCCGAACTTGCTCCTGACTCGCGTCTGCCCGATGACACGCGGCTGTGGGCCGCCCTCCAGCAACACGGCGGCGGTACCTGGGGCGGCTGCGTCTATGACGTAGAGGCCATCATCGAGGCGCTGAAGGGTAAGTAAGGGTTTATGGTGAGTACGACTGTGGCATGGACCCCTGGCCCGTCCACTACTACGTCTCTCTCCAGCCTTCGAATCGCCGATCTGCGTTTCAAAACGCCAGCCCAAATCCTCGCATTCAGTATTGACCAAGCGGTAGCAGTTGGACTCAGGAATTCCCGCCTTCGCAGGGTTGGCTCCAATGTATTGGACAACCTGATAGAGATGCTCTTCAGCTCTGATGATACGATCCTATGATCCTTGCTGCCAAAGGCTGCCGGAGGTGGATTCGTGCTTATTGATAAATCTTGAGATAACACTTTTAATACTGCCAAATTCATCCTCGGGCTTGAACTTTTGAAGCGGCCTAATGATCAAATGGCAATGGTTTGCCATGACCACGAAGCAGCCAACTTTACATCGCTTTTCATGATGTAGCGCAAGATACTGCGCCGCGCTGCTGAAACATATTCTTGCTTGCGAAACCAGCATTTGTCGTGGCCCGCATCCATCCATTTCCCGGCAGTTCGAAACACTTCTTTCGCTACTTCAGCCCATTGAGCTTCATTACGTGGCAGCGGGTTTTGATGTTCCCGGTCTCGTCGCGTTGACTTGAGTTGAGCTTGCTTTGCGTCTAGAAGAGCGTCTCCAAGACAGAAGGTCGCTAAAAATGTTGCACCTGCTTGCCACTAGTGTGCAGGTTCCGAGTGTAGATTTCGACTGGCTTTTCAGGATCAAGCCCTTCAAAACCAGGCGGTGGTTCAAGATTGAAAAGTCATGATGGGCCGCCAATAGATGTGGAAGACGTGGCGGGGCAAGTGCGTAAGGACGTGCCAGGGGCCCATGTTACGGTTTGTGGGGCCACTACTCTATCGAGGGCCCGAAGCGTTGACTTTCCAAGCTTGGCGATCTTCTCCAGGAGTAACGCCGCGAAAACCCTGGCTCTTGTCGATGCTCTTGCCGGTTACACGATCAAACGAATCGCTTGATAGCTTTGCTGGTACGCTGTCGGCAGTTTCTTCCGACCACTGATCGAGGATCTTTCTCAGTCGTGCGAGTTCTGAAGCGTACTTCGAATCCTTCGCCAGGTTGTTCAGCTGATGCGGATCTCTATCGATCAAGTAGAGTTCCTCCGCGGTTCGAGGTGCTGCAAAGACATCAGCTTGAGCCGCAGTCAGCGAGTCGGCGTCTTTCTGTGCCAGGAGCGAAAGGTGCGATGGAGAACGCACGGAGTCGGCTGGACCTTGTAATGGTTGATAGGGACGATTGTTCTTGATGTAAAGGAACGAGCCATCGCGGACACTGCGACCATGAGCCTCATAGTCATGCCAATTGTGTTCGGAGAAAGCAAACCTGCGGACCAATGCCGAGCGATCTTGAAAAACAGGTTGAAGCCCAACGCCTTGAAACGTGGAGGGCCGCGAAACTTCAGCTGCGGCCAGGATCGTCGGGGCGAGATCGATGATGCTAACCAAGCTGTTGCTTGCACCGGGATCCTTAATGCCATTCGGCCAATGTGCGACCAAAGCCGTCTTCATGCCGGAATCGTGTAAGCGTGTTTTGGCTCGAGGAAAAGGTCGTCCATTGTCGGCCAAGACAAAAATTAGCGTGTTGTCGAGTGCTCCTTGACGTACAAGTTCCTCCACAACTTTTCCGATGTAATGATCGAAACGACTGACTTCGTTGTAATAGGACGCCAAGTCATCCTTAGTATCGGTGTTGGGTACCAAGAATGGTGGCACGCGAACCTTATTGCCTGAGTGCTTCGCGCCATACTGTTTCTCTCGCCATTGTCGATCTGCGTCCCAGCCTCGATGAGCATCGTAGGCGGCAAACCAGAAGAAGAACGGTTTGTCCTTCGGACGCTCCTTGGTGATCTTCAGCCAGTTAGCGTGGCCTCCACTGTTACCTTTAGTCCTACCGCCGTCGATCAAGTCGAATGCCTTCGCTCGAGGTTGGTCTCCTGCGCCGAGCTTGTCATCCACTTTCATGTGGTTCTTGCCGCTGAGCGCCGTGAAGTACCCGGACTCACGCAGCAACTCTGGGAACCATGGCAAATTGGCGGCGATTGGAAGATGTAGCTCAGCTGCTTTACCGTTGTTGTGCGGGTAACGGCCAGTAACAATACTCGCGCGAGAAGGGCTGCAACTGCTAGCGGTCAGAAACGCTTGGTCGAATCGAACTCCGCCGGTAGCAAGCTTGTCGATGTTCGGCGTTCTGGCATGCTCGTTTCCATAACAACCGTAGTCATTCCAGCTTACATCATCTGCGATGAACAGAATGATGTTGGGGCGTTCGGCAGAAATGATTGGAGCTGAACAATACGCCAGAATAAACCAGGTGATCGCAAGCTTTGCAGTTGGTCGGGTGGATAGCATCGTGAGCCTCCAGGCATGAAAAAACGTCTTTCTGAAACTCTAGTGTAAGCAAAAAAATCATCTGTGAATTGTGACCAAAGTAAATTCAACCCGTCGACCATGAGGCAATTGCCTGTTAAGATTCTGCGGCCGCTTGTTGGCTTCTCGATCCCCGAAGGTAGCCCAACTTGCTCGGAGAAAACTGGTTAACCGATTGTGTATTTACGATGTGATGTATGCGTCGTTGGTTACCGAAGAAAACGCTCCTGAATGTGACGACGCGTAGTTCGACGTATTGGAATTCGCCAGAATTCCTTTCTTAGAATGTCTACGAAATCAATTCGCAAGAGAGCGATGAGCTCTTGGACTGGTGGCGAATCCCACTAAGTTAGCCAGCACTCGAAGATTCGCACTGGCACTCGATCATCTTTCAGATCGATGTCGTGTTCGATCGTTTCCCAGCCTGCCTCACGAATCCAGCTTGAGAACTTATCGCCGGTATGGCGATGCGGTTCGCTCAGATACATTCTTCCGCCGGGGTGCAAGTGCTCTCGGGCGCAAATGTTGAGTAGTGGAAATAGATTCGGATCGTAAACCAAGTCAGAACCCAGGATGATTGGAAAGGGAGGTTCTGGCAATTGTTGTTTGGACCAAACGAGTGGCTTGAACTCAATACGTTCACGTACAAACCAGGCGTTGAGTTCTGCGACTTGCAGTGCCAGCTTGACGGAGTCTGTCGCAGTCACGTGAGCACCTCGTATGGCCGCGCCGGTGCCAGCTTGTCCAGAGCCACAGCCTAACTCAAGGACTCTTTTGCCCGTCAAATCCAAACGAGCCAGAAAAGCGTCGAGTCCAATCGCAGCTCGCCAAGTGGCTGCCCAGAAGGGATCAATTTCCGCTTCGGACCTCTCGTCTTGTCCCTCCACGGCGGCCTCGAGAAGGACATCCGGATTGGCCACTCGCAGCCAATTCAAATCTTGGTTTGCTAGACTTAATGGCGAATCGACTAGCTGAACGACCCGTTCGATCTCGGCTCGAAGATTCTGCCATTCAGGGTCTTGAGTCACAGGCCCGGTCATTGCTATCGGCTGTCGGAGCAGTTTGTAGAACCGGGGCTTACGCCTTTCGGCTATGAAGAATTACCCTCCGCTACGCGTAGACGCTCGCATAGGAGGGGCTAGGCATCGCGGCGGGTAAGGATGTCGTCGAAGTCGGTCAAGTGATAGTCGATGCCGACGTAATCCAGTGTTTTGCAAAGTCCGCGAAGTGCGACGCCAAATCCGTCTGGGCCAGAGAAGCCACCGAACTGACCGCCGCCTTTCACGTGAGGTTCCAAGTCAAAGATGACGCCGGGGGCACCGAATTTCTTCATCCGTTTCTCAATCTTGGGCAAGTCCGAGATCAGGTCTCGGAAGATCGCTTCGTGACCTGTGTCGCCGATGTCAGCTGGTACAAAGTTCTTTAATGAGGCTTCGTCAATGTGCTGCAGTCGCTGCGTGGCGGACGAGTGGCGATAGTCTTTGACGTGAATCCAGCCCAATCCCGGTTTCATCGCCAAGTATTCGGCAAACACTTCGTCCGGCGTCATGCCTTGGCACACCAAATTGGCGCCATCAAAGATAAGCACCAAAGAAGGATGCTTGACCTTCTTGTGGATCTTGGCCAGCAATTGTCCTGTTTGCCCAACCAAGTTGGCTTCGACTTCCAGGCCAAAAATCAAACCTTCTTTCTTGCACAGGTCAGCGATCTCGCCCAGTTGATCACAAACCTGGTTCAAATGTTCTTCAGGGTTGGTACCAACGGGATGGTAAAACGAAAACCCCCGAAGCATTTTGGTGCCCAGCGTGTTGGCAACATCGCACGCGTGCTGCACGTCCTTCTTCAAATATTGCTTGAATGGGACGAATTTGTTGGAAGTGCCGTCGTCCACGTCGAGTAGTTTTACTTTACCGATCGGTGAACCGACAGTGGCAACCTGCAAGCCATACTCGGCTTGCATCTTAACAACCTTCTTTAGCTCGGCCTTGGTCAGAGCCATCGCGTTCTTGATGCCATTGCCGACATCAACAAAACGAATCGAATAGTACTGCAAGCCAGCTGCTGCCAGAGCAGCGTATTGTTGGATCGCAGTTTTCTCGTTCGCTGCTTCGTCGGCAAAACCACTTAGAATGACAGATGGCTTAGACATGATGGGACCTTAGGTGTGGATTCGGGGGATGTGCTGGGCTCGGCTCGACCTTGCCGGGCTTTACTCGCTGTGTGTTGCTTCGTAGCGTACGGTAATCACGGAAGTGATTCCACCACGGGCGCCCCAATGGCTCTCGAGCGTCAAGTGCTTGGGTTTAGACACGGCGACAAAGTCGTCCAAGATGCGGTTGGTCACATTCTCGTAGAAAATGCCCTCGTTGCGAAACTTCTGGAGATAGAGCTTGAGGCTCTTCAGCTCGACGCAAAGTTTTCCGGGGACATAGCGGAAGATCAACGTACCAAAATCAGGCTGCCCCGTTTTGGGGCAGATTGAGGTGAACTCGGGGCATTCGATCTCGATTTCGTATTCGCGATCCGGAAAACTATTCTCGAAAACTTCCAGTTGATCTTGAAAGGGTGTCGACACTGGTCAGAATCCTCACAAAGGCTGAACATTTGCTGCCCGACGCCGGTCGCAACTGTACAGCGGTCTCAGTTATTTAAAGTCACTAAGTTATCCGGCTCGGTATGCCCTCGGAAGTCGAAAATCACGACGCGAAAGAATCTGCAGCGGTAAAAGCAGCTGATTTGGCATCGCGGGCAGCTGCTGACGTGGCAACTTCGCCCTCAGACAACTCTGGCGATCGCTTGGCGGCAAAACTCCGCGTATGCGAGATCTACGAGAGTCTGCAAGGCGAAGGGCTGTTGGTCGGCACCCCAAGCGTTTTTGTGCGAACGAGTGGCTGCAATTTGCGATGCTGGTTCTGCGACACTCCCTTCGCTTCCTGGAAGCCAGAAGGGGAGTTTCTAACTGTCGCTGATATCGAAGGGCGTTGCCAGAGCTTTGCGGCTCAACACTACGTGCTCACCGGCGGCGAGCCCATGATCTTTTCGCAGCTCCCGGAGCTCACCGAGATTTTCCGTGAAAGGCAGATCCACATTACGATCGAGACTGCTGGAACGGTTTATCAATCCGTCAAGTGTGATCTGATGTCGATCAGCCCGAAGCTATCCGGTTCGTCTCCACGAGATGCAAGTCCCAAGTGGAAGGAAGCACACGAGCGGCGTCGCGAACAACTGGATGTCGTGGCGCGGTTGATTCACGAGTATCCCTATCAACTCAAGTTTGTGGTAGATACGCTGGCAGATGCCGACGAAGTGCTTGACTACTTGTTGCGTTTAGAATCTAGGCTTGGTCACGCTCTCCAGCGCGAAAGGCTTTTGGTCATGCCTCAGGGAACGACAGCTTCTGAGTTAGAGCAGCACGCAGAGTGGTTGATCCCCTGGTGCAAGCAGCAGGACCTCCGCTTCTGCCCACGTTCCCACATCATCTGGTTCGGCAACCAGCGCGGTACTTAGGCCGTTGCACCTCCCCAGGCTGCCCATCGATCAGCCAATCGCATGCCAAATTTTTTTAACCTTTTAAAGACCAGCCGTGGGCGCCCTCTTGCTTTGCTCCAATGCCGTAGCATCGCTGCGCTCGTTAACGGCCTATGAGGGATACAAGCACGACGAGAAAGTGAGTGAGTCAGATTTTAGGCTGCTGGACCTATCTGCTGGACTTTTGCAACAGCTTGCGAGGTGTCTCGGTGCCGAGCGGAGGTAAGTTATCGGCCATCGCGGCGTCGGTTCGCTTCAGTTCCTTGATGGTAGCTTCGCGCATTCGAGCAAGAGTACGGTTAAACTTGGGATCTAGTGCCAAGTTCTGGAGTTCATGCGGATCCTCAATCATATTGTAAAGCTCTTCGGTTTCACCGGTCACCAAATTGCGCACGTATTTGTACTGACCTTCCGCCAGCATGACATACCAAGGAACTCCTGGACCGTGATACAAAGCGGGATCGTCGTTGTCTGGAACAACTGCTGTCGAAGATCCATAGTTGCGTCCCGTGTGCACTAGCATGGCAGGATGCTCCCAGTTGTGCTCAGGATTCTTCAGCAAAGGCGTCAAGTCGTGGCCATGCATCTCCCACGGCGGTTTGATTCCAGCTTGAGCGTAGATGGTGGGGATGATATCGACGCCGCTTACCGGGGCTTCTACAGAACTCCCGGCCGGGGCAGGCTGGTTCTGCGGCAGACGCATGATCAATGGAGCTTCAACAGTCGCACGATAGGGAGCTACCTTGGATTTGAATCCATGCTGTCCCCAGGCAAATCCTTGGTCTGAAGTGAAGATGACCATGGTGTTTTCGTCTTGCCCCGAAGCAACGAGTGCCTCAAGCAAGCGCCCCACGCTCTCGTCGATGGCCTTCACGCCTTGATGATACTGACGCACCCAATCTTTTAACGATCGGCCAGGAAAATCCTTCATGCCAACGGGTGCCGTTTCCCGTGCCTGCCGTTCTACGGGCGCACCATTTTTGCCCTTCTCCCAATACTCCATATCCTGCACATACTTGGGCTTACCCTCGCGAGGTGGATAGATGCTCGGTGGCACGGGGACTTCGATGTCGGCGTAATCTTCTAAGTGCCGATCGGCGGGAGTGAAGGGGCCATGGACGGCTCCGTAGCACAACCACAAGTACCATGGTTTCTCTTCGTCGCGCCCCTCACCGTTAATGAAGTCGATTGCCCAGTCGGTGTAGTTGTCTGTGGTGTAGCCTTCCACCATGACTGGCTCTTTGCCTTGGAAGCTCGTCAACTGGTTGTAGTAGTAGTTTGGGGCGTTGTCGGGATGCTTCGGTCTGTTCCAAACAATTTGGAAGTCCCAGTCGCGACCGAACCCTGCATCGACGCCGGTATGCCACTTGCCAATCTGAGCCGTGGTGTAACCTTGCTTGCGAAACTCGGCAGGCCAAAACGGACACTGTTCAGGATCGTAGGCACTGCCTGGGTATCGGCCTTCCATCCGCATCGATTCGATGCCGTGCTGATGTTTGCCAGTCAGCATCGTGGCTCGTGATGGCATGCACCATGCACCGATGTAAGCGTGGTCAAACCGCGTGCCTTGTCGAGCCAATCTGTCGATGTTGGGCGTTTTGACCCAATCAAAAGCATCTGGGTAACAGCTCACCGTACGATGCGACTGATCGTCCGTGTAGATGAACAAGATGTTGGGGCGTACTTTCTCGTCTTGATCTGCTGCAGTGCCGAGCCGAGAGTTTAGCATGCCTAATAAGGCAGAGAGCTGAAGGCAAAATAGGAGGGAGTAGCGTTTTCTTGCTACAAGCATGATCGTTACCTGGCATGAAGTCAGAGGATGTTGGGATCCCCATCATACCATGTTGATCTTCGCTGTTCTCGCCACTTCAGCCGCAGAGCGTTTGCTCCGGTTCTAACGCGAGCGATGCGGAATTGCACGAGTGCGTTTGCGGCGGGAGTCGCGTGCCGGCTGAAGTGAGCTTCAACTTTTCGCGAAGTAACAATCGATCTGCGCGGCGCTCAAGCTGCAGTTGATCCATTCAGAATCCAGCTCGGCTCCGTAAGACTTATAGAACTCAATCGAGGGCTCGTTCCAGTCCAGAACTTGCCAGACCATTCCTGTGCAATTTGCTTCCAACGCAAATTCCATCGTGCGATTAAACAAGGCCTTGCCGAAGCCTTTGCCACGAGCGGACTCCGTGACGATCAAGTCTTCGAGATACAGTCGCTTGCCCTTCCATGTCGAGTAGCGCCAGTAGTAGAGCGATAGGCCAACGATCTGTTCGTCGTCCTCGGCGACAAAGAAGCCGTAAACTGGGTTCGGGCCGAAGCCATCTTCCAGCATGCTTTCCACTGTCGTCACCACCGCGTCAGGCTCTTTTTCGTAAACCGCTAATTCTACGATCAGCTCCAAGATACGCGGTAAGTCCTCGGCCTTACCTTTGCGAATCGAGTTTTGTCCTGACATCATTGACTCTTGGGAAGAAGAAAGTGCGAAGTTGCGAGCTGAGATTATCCGGCAACTTCTGAGTTCTGTAAGCCCCGACAAAGAGCGAGTGTCGCTTGGGCGAAGGACTTACCAGGATGTCGTGTGGTCGGAGCACGCCATGCTCGACACCGTGATCAGCGACTCTGGAACAGCGGGCGACTATGGCCTCAAGCAAATAGCTCTTTGCGGGCTTCGCCTTTGTTGGCGAGTGTAAATGGCTGGCCAATGCTGCTCTCTTCTTCATGCGCCGGGTCGATGCCGAGAGCCCAGGCGATGGTGGCATTGAAGTCTGTCACTTCAAGGACGTCGTCGGCCGCGAACTTGCCGTCTTTACTAGTGGTGCCATAGATCTGGCCGGCTTTCACACCTGCACCTGCCATTAAACAGGTAAATCCATCTGGGTGATGGTCTCGTCCTTGATTTGGATTTACATCCGGCTTCCGCCCAAACTCGGTAGACACAACAACCAAGGTCGAATCCAACAGGCCCTTCTGCATGAGGTGCTCGAGCAGCGACGCCAGGCCTTTGTCTAGCTTCCTAGCGTTTGCAGGTAGCTTGCCATAGATATCGTCGTGATAATCCCAACCACCAAGCTCTACTTTGACGTATCGCACTCCGCGTTCCACCAGCCGTCCGGCCAACATGCAGCTGCGACTGAACTCCTCGTTGTCATAAAGCCTCGTGATGTTTTCGTTTTCATTCTCCAGGTCGAAGGCATCGATGTCCTTAGAGTTCATAAAACGAAGCGAGCCTTGATAAGTATCCACATAGGCGCGCGTGTCTTTGTTACCGTACTCGCCATCGAAGTCTTTGTTAAGCGCGCTTAGGATATCTAACCGTTGATCAAACTTGTTTTTGCCGACCACTGGATTTCGATTGACGAAATCAATCCCCGTTCTCGTATTCGTGACTGGCAGCGCGGCCCACTGGCCGGGAAAGAATCCGGCAGTCCCAGCACTTCCTTTTCCGATACTGACAAAATTTGGCAAGCTGTCCTGCTCCGCGGTGAGGCTTCTACTTACCCAAGCCCCGAGCTCCGGATGCGTGATGGAGGATCGCGGATCGTAGCTGGTTAGCATCTTGTAGATACCGGCAGGGTGGGCACCCTGATTGGACTTCATCGAATTGATCACCAGTAGCTTGTCCATCTTGTTGGCGAGCGCCGGGAAGTAGTGACTAACGCGCATACCATCGACGTTGCTATCGATGATCTTGGAGTTACCCAGCACCGATTGGTCGACTTCCATATTGAAGCTATCGTACTGGCTCAATCCTCCAGAAAGGAAGATGTTGATTACCGACTTGGCTTTTGCCTTTTCGGTAGATGCGGCAGTTATATTCAGGACAGGCAATGTCATGCCTGCCATTCCAACGCTGTAAATGAATTTGCGGCGTTTCATTTTGTTATCTGACAAATCGAAATTCGTTTGAGTTGAGCAACGCCCAAATGAGATCATCCTGCCTGTGGGAGACTAAAGGCTTTTCGGATTCCTTTGGTAGTCGACCGAGAATGGCTTTCCAGACGACTTCCATCCGTTGTTCCGGATCCGCAGTAGTTTCTAGCTTGCGATGTAGGTAGGCTTTGGGCTGTCCAATAATCTCTTGCTCAAGATGGCCGTTCAGCAAATAGAGGATCTGGGGAATATTGGGCTCTTTGTTGGCACCATCGATTAATTCACGATCGGACTTGCCCATGAGCACGGCCACAGCATGCACTCCATCCACATGGCCGTAGGTCGAGACACGCCACAAGTGCTTAGGGCCTATGTCTCCATTGCGTTTCCTGGCCGCCACTTCTTCGCGTTTCTGAAAGGCACCTCGACCCGGCCCTTTCACAGAATACTCGACGAAATCTTTGACGCCCATCTCACGAGCCTTCTCGTAGAAATTCGTAAAGCCATCCCAAGTGAACTCAGTGGCAACGTACCGTTCTGGATTCTCTGTTTTCAAGCTGAGGAATGAGTCGACGATCGCTTCTGCGGAGAGCCTGCGGACGATTGGACCATCGAGGACGTAGTCTGGGGTTCTGTCTGGCTCCAGTGCAATTGCTTTACCCTGGTAGGTTTGGCTGTTGAACAGGACGCTCAAGAAAACCTTGAGGTCGTAGCCCGAGTCCTGCATGATCTCAATCAGCTTCTCTGTTAGCTCTGGATGCGGCCCCATTTCCTCTGACGACAGACCGCCTACAGGGCCAACGAGCTGCGTGCCCATTACTTGGTTCCACAAGCGGTTCACGATCGATTTGGTGAACAAAGGGTTGTCGGGAGAAACCATCCAATCAGCGAAGGATTCGCGGGCGTTGATCGGCGGCCCAAAGTTCTTCTGATTGAGAGCGTCTAGTTTGTCCTTGGTGAGTTTGTGATCCAGCTTCGGCATATCACCGAAAAGAACGTCAGCTTGCACCGCCTCAAAGGGCTTGCCATCATCATACTGATAGTCATGCGGCAGACGCATGAAGCCCGTCCCATTTCCATGAATCGCTGCATGCTTCACCCGCAAGGATTCTCGATAGACGATCCATTCATCAAAGCTTTTGTTCTTCAGGATTTTGCGATCCTTGGCATATCGCTTCTTCTCCAAGTCTACCGTCGGATCGACTCGCAAGTGTGTCCTAGAGCTGAAGGCAGCGAGCTTGTAAAAGTCCTTCTGAGTCCAAACGTCAAACGGGTGGTCATGGCACTGAGCGCACTCAATACTCAAACCTAGAAAAGTCTTCACCGAGTTGGCTAGATGATCCAGCGGCATCGGCTCGCGTGCGTAAAAGCCGGTGGCTCCATTGCCAGGCTTGTAGAGCGGCCCTTTGGCATTGATTAACTCGTGAGCCATTTGATTGTAAGGTTTGTTTGTCCGCAGTGCTTCTTTGATCCACTGCCCGTAGTTTCCTGGGTGATGCAACTTGTCGCCCACGTATTTCACTCTCAGCAGGTCCGCCCAGTAGTTGTACCAGTGACTCTGATAGCCTTTCGAGTGAAGGAGTTTCGCGATCAGCCGACTGCGTTTGTCAGGTTCGTTGTCTTCGATAAACAGATCAAGCTCGTCGAGCGTCGGGATGCGACCAATCGCATCGAGGTAAATGCGTCGGCAAAAAGTGTAATCATCGATACTCGGGCGAGCTTGCTGCCCTGCCTTAGCGACCTGCTGTTGAACCAGCCCATCGATTTGCTGCGAAGGAACGACATCTTCGCCTGCGTGAATCCCGAGTGTGAAGCTCGTCAACGCAATTAGGGTTAAGGGGAGGATGTTCTTCATTGATACGAAGGAGATTCCGGTAAATGGTAGTGTCACGGTGAGGCGGTGGAGGGAAGGCTATCGTGCTGAGGCGGGGATTTGATCGAGGTTTCAATCAGTCATCTGAGGTAAACCTCGCCATCGCGCAGAGGATTCTTGAATCTGCTTGGGTAAGGCGGGGGACTTGTAAGGGGAGTCTACCTACAGTCTCTCATTATCATCTCTTTGACACCATGGTGATTACGATTCTTATAGGATTGTGGGCCGTCTTGTGCTTTTCTCGGCGATTCAGGGGCCTTCGCTCTCGAAACTAGTCTCGGACAATGTAGCAATCGGGCAACTCGTGCTCTAACTGAGTGATCGCCTGGCGGGATAGATTGGGGCAGTTCTCAATCGACAGGTATTCGAGAGAGCTCAATTGCTCGACCGTTTCGAGTGTTTTATCCGTGAGGCTGAGGCAGCCGTTTAATGTGAGTTCACGCAAGTGTTTGAGGCTGGCCAAGTGAGTTACTCCCGCGTCGGTGAGATTCGTGCAATTGTCCAGGTAGAGTTCCTCTAGCTTGGCTCTGCTTCTTAGATGCTTCACGGCAACATCGGTCAAATTAGCGCAGTCAGCTAGATTGAGCTTTTTCAGCTGCGGCATCTTGCTAAGAACGGCCAGGCCTTCCCCCGTCAGATTCGGCGTGCTCCACAAACTCAGTTCTTGAAGGGATTTCATCCTCGCGAGATGCTCTAACCCTTCGTCTGTAAAGTTGTCGTTGTCGCAGAGATTGAGATAAGTCAGGCCTGTATTGGCACTCAGGTTTGCCAGACCATCATCGGTCAGAGCGGCGATGCAACCGATGTTCAACGATTCCAGTTGAGGTAAGTCTCTCAAGGCTTCAAGGCTCTTGTCGGTAAGCTCCAGGCAGTAGAATAAGTTGAGCGTGCGGAGCTTCTCTTTGTTTTGGAGATTAATGACCGCTGGATCGGTGAGCTGGAACGATTCCATCATGTCGAGATGCTCAAGCGTTGAGGGAAGCTCGACATCGCGTCCTTTGAGGGGCCAGTTGAAACCCATCTCAAGTGTCTTTAGTTTCGTCAGCTTTCTGAAGAGAGGGTTATAGCCTTTGGCCGTGAGTGTATAGTGGCCAAATAAACCGAGAAACTCGAGCGACTGAAGGCTTTCCAGATGTTTCAAGCCTTTGTCAGTGAGAAACTTGTTCGCCTTCCATTGCCGACTTCCGTTCAGGTTCAGGTAGGTAAGCGAAGTCAACCTTGCCAAGGGCTTCATGTCGGCATCTTTGACTCCGGCTGCGGAGTTCGAGATATCCAGATGCTCGAGGTGCGTCAGAGCGTCTAGACCCTTGCTAGTGAATCCGCGAATGTTTCTGGCTTCTAGTTTTCTAAGAGAGGGAAGTTTCGCGAGTTCCGCATAAATAGCTGGCAGCGAAACTCGAATCGAACTGATGTCCAATGTTTCCAGTTTTGTAAGTCCTGACAGGGGCCGTATTCCATCGATAGTGATTCGGTGGCAGCCAGCAAGACTGAGCGACTTCAACTGATCCAGTTTCGCTACTTCAGCCAAACCGCGGTCGGTTAACAGGTTGCAACCGGACAGGTCAAGCTCTACCAAACCCTCAGCACTGCATAGTCGTGCTAGTTCGCTATCTGTAACTTCCGTTCCTCTACTGTCCAGAATTAGTTGAGCAGCTTCGAGGCTCAAAGGTTTCTTTACCTTGGAGTCTTCAGCCCAAACGCTCCCCGCAAGGCAGAGAAGCGTAAGGGATTGAGCGACGGAGTATTTGTTGAGAATTGTCACGCCAGCAACTCACTCAGAGGGCCCATTTGGTCTTCAGCTTTCCCGAGAGCCATATCGGGTTGACCGAACAAGTCCTGTGGAACGCTGGCAAGATGACACAATGTGGTGAACCAATTACAGATTGTGTGCTTATGCCCTGCGCGACCATACTGAGGATAAGCCAAGTAGCGTCCATTTGATCTAAGCTTTCCATCTATATTGCCAAGCACCAGCATCGGCCAGTCGAAACCTCGCGAGTGGTGCTGAGCCGCGTTATCGCTCGTGTAGACGATGATTGTATTGTCGAGGATCGTTCCGTCGCCTTCAGGAATGGCATCCAGTTTCTTTGCCATCTCGGCGATCAATTCGATATGGAAAGTCCGAATTGCATTGCGGCAATCTTGGGCCGAAAGTGTCGCGTAGCCAGCTCCGTGACCGATCGCATGAACGTTGTTGCCGATCCCAATTCCTGAGTAAACCGAATCCAGGCCATCGGCGTGAACCGTTATGACGTTGGTCAACCCCGAAATCAATGCGGCGCTAGCCATGTCGAAGTGAGCTTCCAAGTGATGCGTAGTGAATCGCGAGGTGTACTTATCGTCGAGGTCGGGAGCGTTTTCCTTGAGCACTTTCTGCATTGAAACCAACTTCACCCGTCTGTCGCGCAGAGCTTCAAAACCATCTAGGTAATGCCCCAATTTCTCTTGCTCGGCGGAAGGCAAATTTTGCTGCAGTTTTTTGATGTCCTCTGACATGGCGTCGAGGACATTGCCGGTACGCATGTACTTGTTTTTGAGATCGCCACCTTCAAGGATGCTGCCGAATAGGTTCTCGAACGCCGCCATTGGGTTTTGCTGAAAAGGAAGTTGTTGGCCTTTGCCTTTCGCGGAGATAGCTGGAAAGGTAACGCCTTGGCTCCCTTCTCCCATCTTGAAGCCCACATGATTGAAAACGGATGGCAGCTTTTCGGAGAGGTGTCCATCGATGGTCGCAAACAATGGCGGCGCATGGGCCGAGGCTTTGTAGCCGCCAAGTGCACCGTAAAAGGCGCTGTGACCAGAGTTGGTCATCTTGCCACTAAGCCCCTGGATGATCGTCAACTTGTCTTTGAAGGGCTCAAGCGACCGCATGCTTTCAGAGAGCTGTCGTCCTTGGAGTGTTTCGTCGACGAGATTCTCGCCTCGATGCTCCAGGCCCTCCGGGTTTAGGTAGTCGCCTTGAAGGCCACTACTCTTTACGACGAAAACGAATCGTTTGGGCAGCACCTGCTTGTCTGATGCTTCCAGGTGCCGCAGGAAAGGTGAAAGTGCTACTGCACCACTACCAAGCGTCACACCCTTCAATATCGATCGACGGTTGATTTGTTTCATGTTAATTGTGTCCTTGTCGGTCAGGTAAGACCGCTGTCGATTTCTTTTCTCAACCCGACACGTGTGCAAGTGAGCGAGGTCATAAGGCATGCGCCTCACTTACGCTTCGGGTTGTGATAAACCCTACTTTCGATACAAAAAAGAATCCGATGTCAGCAGTGCCACGAGCAACTCTTTAAAGCTGCCTTCACTTTCAACGTAGGCCTTATCCATCGCGATCAAGGTCTTGGAATCACTCAGCATCTCATTGCGTCCCATCCAGTAGCGGAAGACATGGCGAATGAAACTCTGTCGCACGAGATCCGACTTCGCAAGTCGTTCCATCATGTCACGCACGTCCTCAACATCGCCTTCCATTGACTGTTCGCCGGTGTAAGTGATTGTACCTGTCGTATTGACTGGTTTGTCTTTCTCCATGTCTCGCCAACGACCAACATGATTGAAGGCTTCGAAGGGCATGCCCAGCGGGTTCATTTTCTTATGGCATCGCCAACATTTATCTTTGTGCACGACGCTAAAACGTTCTCGTAAAGTCTGATGTTCGTCTTCAGGAATCTGCGCATCGACATTGATCGGTACATCCATCACTACGCCAGCCAAGAGCTTCTCGCGAATCCATTTGCCGCGTCGTACAGGATCGTTATCGAAATTCCCACTGTGCGCGATCAGCCAACTGGGCTGGGTAAGAATTCCACAGCGCTGACCATCGGGAGCTCGGAACACCTTACCGTTCTGACGAATGAGCTTATCCTCGCTCCTGTCTTTGTCGTACTCCATCTCAAACGGATCGAGGTTGTAGCTCTGCACGAGATGCGTTTCCTGGTACTTCTCGCGCCCACCACCGCGTTTGATCTGATCGGCACTGTTGGCGCCATTCCAATACGAAGTGACAACTTTGTCCGTCGTCAACAGTTGGTAAAGCACATTTTTGTCTTCTAGCAAGATATGCCGAATGAGGCTATCCGTGTCGTACTCCAGCTTCATGGCGCTGCCACTGGTGAACTGCTTAAAGCCGTCGCGTTTCGCGAACTCATCAGTATCTTTGAAAACTTCGTGTGCTTTGTAGTAGCCGAAGAATTCTCTGAAGAACTGCAGAATGCGAGGGTTGGGCGTGGTTAGATAATTGCGATTGTGGTTTGTCTGCCAGCCGTTCTGACGTGTATCGAGAATCTTTCGAACCACGCGTTCGACGTCGTCGCGAGTTTCCAACTTGCCGGCCTTCATTTCCACCACCAGCGAACTATGTCCGGCCGCCCAAGCTGGCCGCGGAGTTGTCATCGTCTTTTTGATCGGAGCTTCGCTATTTTTCGTGTAAACGTCGACGGTTTCAATTTCGTCTACGCCAAAGGCAGGTTTGTTGTTAAAGGCGTAGTGGATTGCACAGGTCAGTTCTTGTGGCGAGAGGAATCGGCGGCCATGCTTGTCAGTCTCACCCATTCCCAGCTCCATGCGGTAGACAAATTCCGGTGTAAGCGTGACGTAAATCAGGACGGCCTGTAAGGCCATCTTGTTACCGAGTTCCATGTTCCGCTGGAAAACGTTTGTCCAGTAACGCTCGTATTCGTCTTCGCTTGGTGGGCGACGAAGAAAGAGAGCGAAGGCAACGTCGAGAGCAACTTCAAAATCCTGCCGCGAGACGACTTCTTCGCTCCTGACGATCTTTTGAAAAGCGACAGGGATCCGTCCACGGTATTCACTAGAAGTGGTCGTGATGCCGCCTACGAACATCGCTTCGTTGTTGCCTGTCTTACTGCCCTTGTTTTTGACTTGCGTGACGATGCGAACCTTTTGTCCCACGGTCAAAATCTGCGCCATGGTCTCGGCGTTGACGAGCAATGCTTCTAATGAAGATTGGTCGGCGATGATGGTCGCGTAGTCCGTAAAGCCCGATGCATGATGCACGAACTCGAAAAACGGATTCGCGTACTCTTGGTCGGCGAAGTAGCGAGTCGCCATCCGCTTGCCTTTGTGTGGCCCGCGGGTAATCAGGTGATTTCCTGTTCCGCCGATTTTGACGCTGTACCAAGGAGCTCGTCCGTAAGCGTTCCCCCATATCGCGTCGTAGATGATGGGCCGCTGTCGCCAGAGTCGCGAAGGCGTAAACGGTAATTCGGTCACACTGCCATCGAAAAGCGTTTTATGATCAACATGGTTGCCATATTGCGGCAGCAATATCTTTTTGTCTAAACCGAAGCCTTGCCCAAAGCGCATTAGCTCCGATTCGACCTTCGACAAGAAAACGGACTTTTCCTTCGCCGTCGGTTGCTCACTGTCCTCGGGTGGCATTTCGTCGAATTGAACGTGCGCGAAGATCTTATTCCACGCCTGAGAAGTTGCAGCGTCCGACACGTCGTGCCCGATTACTTCGAGGTTTAGACCACGTTCTGGATCATCTCCGCCGTGACAATCGACACAGTATCTCGCCAGGAAACGCTTAGATTGCTCCTCGAACTTGATTGAAGCCTCGGCCTCCCGCGCGAAGAGGCTGTTGGGCAAGACGGCCATGAGAAAGGCCGTAAAGACTGGAAAGCTGAGCATCGGTAGGCGTGATGATATGGGGGCTTTTGATTCCATCCCACTATTCTAGTCCGCCCTGGATCTAAGGGGAAACGTAGGATTGTTGCCAATGACTCAGTACCGGCGTAGACATAGATAGATAAGCATTCATCCAGAAATGCTCGCCGCGTGAAGAAATTCTCGATCTCTACGGTTCCTCCGCCGGTCGATCGCCGTTAAAGTCTTGCCTGCAGCGGAAGACCGGCAACTCAATCTTGCGCGACTTCGGCATGAATAGTCTGTCTCAGTAGAACAATGAAAAGCACTGCGTATTTACTGCAAGCTGCACTGGTGAGTCTTTGGTGGCTTGGGCTCGAGAGTTCACCTGCATTCTTTTCTGCATTTCAATTTGATGGCATTCCCCCTACTGCCTTCTGGGCGTTCTTCGCCCCCGATGTTCTGCTGATAGCCGTGCTATCCGTTGGTCGCGCCTACTTCCGCAATGCGTTAATCCAACATCTCATTCTCGGAGCTTTTGGTTACGCCACGCTCTACTGTTGCAACGCAACGATCTTGACGAACAGTGGCTACTTGTCGAGCGGTCTGATGCTCTTAGGATTGTTCTACAATATTTTCCTATGCTTTCACGAATATCTGTTCCGAAGCTCGTCTTCCAGTCTAGCCTGGAACGCAGCAAAAACTTTTGTTCAAAGTCTATGCATCTGGATACTATCGTTGGCGGTCATTCCAGCTGTTTTGCTAGATGCCTTCGGCGCGTTGGCTATACCTGAGTTTGGTCCCAAGTTGATTGTGGGCTCGCTCTCCTTCTTATCTTTTAGCGCTCTGGGTATTACCAGCGCCGTTTTCATGGTTCGCGACGGGGATGGGACTCCTCTGCCAATGGATCAGACCAACAAACTGGTGGTGTCGGGGCCTTATCGATTTGTTCGCAATCCCATGGCTATTGCAGGCATTGGACAAGGCATCTCCATTGCAATCGCTTTCTGGTCTTTGCCTGTCCTGGTCTATTCACTTCTAGGCGTGGCTGTTTGGCACTTTGCGGTTCGTCCATGCGAAGAACGTGATATGCTGACCCGCTTCGGAGAACCGTATCGCCAGTATCGGCAGGACGTCATGTGCTGGTGGCCGACGCTTCGGAAGCGAGCGCCGTAGTATCAGATATGAGCCAATTCTTTGAATTCTGAGCCATCGCTGCGGCAAATACGCAGAAAGAAGAAAGACTAAGCCTGTACTCCATCTTGGGCGGAGGGGCTAAACCTGTACTTCAGCAGGACCATGTCGGCGTATGCCGTTGCCCGTGATCTCGTTCTCTTCGAAGAAAATGGGAATACTCATCCAATTGGTTGACGAGCTTGTTCTGCTGGTCGCAGGAGAGAAAGATGCGATGGTGACGACTCGGGTGTAAGTCAATATTCTACTTGGTTTCCGTACCCGAGCCGATGATCTGTCGGTTGCTGAGGTCGACGTCGATGAAAAAGTACTTCTGGTCCTCGTGGCGTCTGGCTTTGGTAGGCATTTTACAAATCATTCAGCTGGGGAAGACTGCAATAAAAAAAGGCCTCGCCAAGAGTGCTTTGACTCTCGGCAAGGCCCTGTGTTCTGCTGACTAGACAAAGATTTGCTGACCGGATCAATTCGGCATCAAGGCTAGTTGCTAAACGAAGACGGCTGCTGGATTAGCGACGATCTCTGTCACCACCGCGATCTCCACGGTCGCGATCGCCACCGCGGTCTCGATCTCCGCCACGGTCACCTCGGCCACGGCCCCCACCACGACCGCCACGTCCGCGTCCACGGCCTCCTCCGCCGCCGCCGCGTGATTCGCTGTAGCGTCCGCCACGATCTCCACCACGATTTCGTCCGCCTCGGTCTCCACGATCACCTCGGTCGTCGCGATCACGTGATCGCTCTACCCGTGGCTCGCGATCACCATCTTCACCGTCGAAATCATCGTCGTTATTGCTGGCAAACTCGTCTTCAATGCCGAGCTTCTCAAGAGCTTGGCGACGGCTCAGCTTGACGCGATCTTGATCATCGATGTCGATAACGATCACTTGCATTGGATCGCCGACCTTGCAGATCTCGTCTACGCTGGAAACGTATCCGCTAGATAGCTCGCTGATGTGCACCAAGCCATCGCGACCTGGAAGGATTTCAACGAAGGCACCAAAGTCACGGACGCTGCTAACGATACCATCGTAGATCTTGCCGATCTGCGCGGTTGCCGTGCAAGCTTCAACGCGAGCCATCGCTTCCTTGGCTGCGTCGCCATTGGTTCCACCAACCACAACCGTTCCGTCATCTTCCACGTCGATGGTTGCGCCGGTTTCTTCCTGGATGGCACGAATGTTCTTACCACCAGGACCGATCAGCATGCCGATCTTGTCGACATCAATTTTGGTGCGAAGCAATCGTGGAGCGTATCGGCTGGTCTCGGTGCGAGGCCGAGGAATCGCAGTGATCATCTTGCGAAGGATTTCCATCCTTGCTTCACGAGCTTGCTTGAGCGTGGCTCGCATGATCTCTTCGCTGATTCCGTCGATCTTCAGGTCAAGCTGAATCCCGGTGATGCCTTCTGGAGTACCAGCAATCTTGAAGTCCATGTCACCAAAGTGATCTTCGTCGCCAATAATGTCGGTGAGCAAAACCCAGCGATCATCCGATTCCTTCACGACACCAATGCTGATACCAGCAACCGGGTTCAGCATGGGAACGCCAGCGGCCATCAATCCAAGGGTAGCGCCGCAAACGGAAGCCATCGAGGAGGACCCGTTGGATTCCGTAATGTCACTGATCACGCGGATCGTGTATGGAAACTCCTCAGCGTCGGGGATACAAGGTGCAACAGATCGCTCTGCCAATGCACCGTGTCCGATTTCGCGACGACCTGGCCCACGAATCGGGCGGCATTCGCCGACAGAGTAGGACGGGAAGTTGTAGTCCAGCATGAACTTCTTGCTGTACTCTTCGATCAGCCCGTCCACACGTTGTTCGTCGCGGCTGGTACCAAGTGCAACGGTGACTAGTGCCTGTGTTTCACCACGCTGGAAGACAGCAGAGCCATGGGTGCGAGGTAGAATGTCAGTCTCGCATTCGATGTGACGCAAGCTGCTGTGGTCACGACCGTCTGCACGGGTCCCGCTGAGGATCAATTCGCGGATGACATCATATTCCATGTCGTGCCAAGCGGTGCCAAATTCGTCGTCGCTGAACGCATTGTCCGCTTCTGGGTCAGGAATGATGTGAGCCTTGGCTTCTGCCTTCAGCGCACTAACGGCTTCAGCGCGAGCTTGTTTGCCTTCGGTTTGCTTGGCGTCACGATACTTGGTGTCGAAGCCAGCGTCTTTCAAACGGCCTAGTAAACCGTTGTCGGGCTCAGGCACAAACTCTACCTTCTCAGGCTGCACCTTCTCGACCAACTCGTTGATCAGCGAGATCACTTCCTTGATAACGGTATGAGCATGCATGACAGCTTCGGCCATGTCATTCTCTGGCATCTCCTGTGCGAAACCTTCGATCATCAAGATCGACTTTTCGCTACCGGAAACGATCAAGTCCAACTCGCTCTCTTCAAGCTGCTCGTTGGTTGGGAAGGCGATCAGTTCGCCGTCAACCTTGGCCAATCGAACCGAAGCGATGGGACCTTGGAATGGCAAAGGGCTGATGCTTAGGGCCGCTGCCGCACCGTTCATTGCCAAGACGTCGCCATCGTTTTGCAAATCGCTACTGACGACCATGCTCTGCACTTGGACCTCGTCGATGAATCCCTTCGGGAACAAGGGACGAATGGGTCGGTCCATCAAGCGGCTGGTCAACGTTTCTTTTGTCGTCGGGCGACCTTCGCGCTTTAAAAAACCGCCTGGGAATTTTCCGGCGGCTGCCATTCTTTCTCGATAGTCACAGGTCAACGGGAAGAAATCCGTGCCTGGGCGGGATGGGCCAGATGCTGTCGCAGTAAAGACAACCGTATCGCCATATTGCACCAGTACGCTACCCGCAGCTTGCTTGGCCAGCTGTCCAGTTTCCATGGACATAACTTGCGCACCGATTTGTTTTTCTACTCGAACTTTCACTTGCAGTTCCTATACCAACAATTACAACAAAAATGCATTCAACAACCTATCATGTTCTCGTCTAACCAAGGGCGACAGAACGCCGGCTCTCAAATCGTGCGTCCGCAGAATGGACTCCGACGGGGAATCGGACGACAGAGAGTGCAACAAGCAACAGAAAAGATGCCACTGACACTTTGCACCACTCGTGGACAAAGCGTAGCAGCTAAACTCGGGAAGAGCGGCGATATTTGAAGACTAGCGCAGAGCGAACGGTTGGTGAACGACTCTGCAGTCGAAGCCCGATCAGCCGCAAAAGGAGATTGGCCTGCCGACCAGAACTGCAAGAGCGGTTCTTCGTTTACTTACGAATGCCGAGGCGACCGATCAAATCCAAGTAGCCTTGTGGATCATTGGCGCGAACATAGTCCAGCAAACCACGTCTCTTGCTGACCATACGCAGCAATCCTCGACGGCTGGCGTAGTCTTTTTTGTTGCTACGCATGTGCTCGGTAAGATGGTTGATTCTCTTGGTGAGAATCGCAATTTGAACCGCTGATGAACCCGTGTCGTTATCCGAAGTCTTGTACTCCGAGATAGCCTGCTTCTTCAATTCTTTCGTGGTCGTCATTATTCGTACTTTAAACTCGTACTTTGCTCTGCCTAAACCAAGCAGCCTCAAAAAGCCTCCTTCGATCATTGAGGCCAATTGACAAACAGTCGCTAATCCTGAGATAAACCACTTCACAACAGGGGGGCCGCTACTCGGCACGATCCTACGGCGATCGGTCTTACTTTCCTCAGTTACTATATTTGAACGATAATGGTACTACTTCGTCGAGAAGTCGCAAGCTCAGATTTTTCAGGCTCCGCAAAGGAATACTGAAGAGCCAAGTCGGCAATCGTGCTTCGCGGAATGATCGATAGCGTTTATCATTCCTCGTCGAACCGGCCAGTTTGGGCTAGCAAAATCATAGAAACTGGGCAATTTTGTCCGGTTGGATGTTAGCCCTGGCCCAAAGGCAGCTTCCCGAAACGCGTGCCAAGCCCTTCCCAATCGAGCATTTCAAGAGAACCTCATGTTCAAAACCATCCTACTGCCAATCCTCTTCGCCCTCGGAACTGCCTTGTTTTGGGGATGCTACGGTCCGACCATCGGGAACGCGGCGGCTCCGAAAGTGGATGGCAAGCCACTTTGGTCGCCCTTTAAGCCCTATGTGTTTATCGGAGTGGCTTACCTCGTGATCGGTATCATCGGCGGACTGGCGATGATGAAGTTCAAAGGCGACTCGTTTAACTATGTAGGCGCAAATTTTGCTACCGCCAAATGGGGATTCTTGGCTGGATCGCTAGGTGCTTTTGGTGCTCTTTGTCTAACGAGTGCGATGATGTATTCGCGCGGGAACGCACTGTTGGTCATGCCGATCGTATTTGGCGGGGCTGTTACGATCACGGCATTAGTGTCCCTTTGGAAGTACGGTGAATCCGGGAGTAGCTTTCTTTGGGGCGGCATCGCGATGACCGTTCTGGGAGTCGCAGTGACAGCCATGAATACTCCACATGGGACCCACTCAAAGGGCGACAATCCGGCGGCACATGGTGAACAGGAATCCGCTGGTGGCAGCGAAGATAGCACCAAAGAGACATAGTTCTCTAGTCGGCCGCAGGTTCACTCTTGATCTGCGAATAGCCCTATTGCCTCTTCAGGAGACAAGCCCGAGCGGAGTTCCACCAAGCAGCCCGGGACCAACAATGGTCGGCAGTTGAGACCTGCTGCCCATCGAGCCGACTCGTAATTCTCCGGCGTCAGCATGCAATAGGCTCCAATCGCGATTTGGACGTTGAGAATGAAGATCAGGCCCAGATACAGCATCGTCAAGGCCTTGAATCCAGAATTGTCCACAGATCTTTCGAGCCCCAGACTTATCGAAATCATCAAAATCGCAAGAGGAACAATCAGATTCATTATCGAGACAGCGATAAGGACTATCGCAATCTAATGCATGGTTGATCTCAGCTTTGCTTCCGTCAAGAGTCTTCCCGACGACCACCAACTGGCGGAGATGCGGTAGAGAAAACGCCGTGGGTTTCTTGGGCGCGTTCGGTCATCGTTGCACTTATGAGATCTCTGCTGCTAATGAAGGAAAAGGGACGTTAGCAGAAGTAACATCCGATGCAACATGTTGCCGGATGTTGCTGGCTGCTTTGCAGCGGTCTGACCGTGCAGCGACAAGAAAAACCCCGGCGACAAAGTCCGGGGCTTGGAAGATTCTAAGTATCGTCTGAATACGGGTTAGTTCCCGTCACCGCTATCTCCTTCTCCACCTTCGCCGCCGTCACCTGGATCACCAGGTTTGTTCGGATCGCTTCCTTCTGCTGGTGGCTCTTTCTGATCAGGTACCGATGCCAAGTCAGTTTCGACTGCCAAATCAGGATACTTGTCGAGGAATCCGGGAATCGCTTCGGTCGTCGTCATGATTTCCTCGATACGCGCCTCAGCTTGCTGGAGCAAGTCGTTGACATTGGTAATACGATTTGCGTCATTGACCGCTTCTTGCAATTCGTCCAGTTTCTCGAGCAATTCGTCAAGCTTAGCACTTTCGTCGGCCTCGAGAGAAGCGTCTTTCAGAGCGACTCCGATTCTCTTTGGTTGCTTGCCTTCCAGCACTGGGAAGCCATCGAGGCAAAGGTGAGAGATTTCAGCGATCTGATTCACGCGACGACGTGCAACCATCGCCTTCCAATCCATCACATCTTTGGCTTTGACCTTGGTGGATCCTGAGCCGTAGCCAGATCCGCCCATCCCCATGCCACCGCCTGGACCACCCATACCCATGCCGGAGCCCATTCCGCCTTCACCGCCGTAGCCGCCGCCGGGACCGCCCATGCCAGAACCCATTCCACCTTCTCCGCCGTAGCCGCCGCCCATGCCGCCGCCCATGCCGCCGCCCATGCCGCCACCCATGCCGCCACCAAAGGCAGTCGAGCCACCGCCGGAACGATTCAGTAGGTCGTCTTCCATCTCATACCAGTCGACGAGTTGGCTACGCATGAAGTGTGCGAGGCTGATGAAGTAGGCTTTCTTCTGCTCTGACGTGAGCTTGGTGTTGTCCATCAGCATCATATACTTTGCGGAGCTCATTCTCAGGCTTGGCAGTGTGTTTTCATCACCGAGCATTGTGATGACCTTGTCGGCAAGCGCTGGGACGTAGGCTCCCGTTGCTGCCATGCAGTCCATTGCTCGACGAACCATCCATCCATGTGCAACCAAGTCCAGTTCCGTCTTGGGGCTGCTGTTAATGATCTGCATCAACGTTTGGCCGATAACTCGCTTCATGTTGACATTCCAAGCGTTCGTGTGGAAGTAGCGTCCGATTTGACGCTCGATTCCACACAAAGCGATAGACCTGAGGTACAGCGGTTGGTTTTCATCCCTCCCCATTTGCACCAGCACATTAAGAGCTTTGGCACAAGGTTGCGG
Source organism: Aureliella sp. (assembly GCA_963691875.1). Lineage (GTDB taxonomy): Bacteria > Planctomycetota > Planctomycetia > Pirellulales > Pirellulaceae > Aureliella. Next base: position 3,379,886 of record OY829846.1, on the reverse strand, counting down.
TGGAGTGCTGCCACCATTTCCTGGGGCATCATCGAGTCCAGCAAGCAGGACCATAGCGTTGATTCGAGCCGGAGGACTATAGTTGTCACTCTGAGCGATAACTGTTGTTCCTCGGAGCACGGTATCAACCGCGATCGATCTGGCTTCTCCGGTGGGCGTCGAGAAAAGGAAATTGTCGACGAGTCCCTTGCGGATCGAACCGAGATCCTCGGCTTGGGACTCATGAGTCAGCTTGCTAACCTCGGCGGTGATCACCTTTTTAAGGACTGCTTCGCCATTCTGTTGGCGTCCCTTGGCATAATCACGAGCACGCTTCTTTTCCTGGGTGCTAGGCTCCTGGAAATCGATCTCTTTGTATTTTTTTGCGTCTTCAGCTATCGCTTGAGAGGCGATGCAAAGCAACAGAAGTGCACAAATTAGCTTTTTCATGATTCATCTGCCTCAACGAGGAGTTGGCTCAGTCCTTGAACAGGACGAGAAAACCGACGCGAATACTTATCGTCAAATCGGACGCATTCTGAGAAGTTACCGCAAGAAAAGTGACTGAAAGCCAATTCTTAACTCGGCATCCAGCGAAATTCGTTTCAGCAAACTCAACGCACCACAAGATACTTTATTAGGCTTGCCCTCTAAGGCAGCCTCAATTTGCTAGAAATCTCACCAATCTGGCTCTCAGGAATAGCGCAGGTCCGATGCCAACGGGCGAAAAGAGGACCTAACACCGTCCTTCATAGGCTAGCCGACGTTGCCTCGCGATGTCAACTTTTTCCAACGCTTTTCTAAGTTGAATTGGCTTTGTTGCCCAGGCGGGCGCTACTCGTTCCCGCCCGAGCCTTGGACACGATGGATTTCGGCCGATGGATACAGGCCTGGCGCATCCTCGACGTACCACTGATTCAGCACACCTTGCCAATCATCCAGGCTTCGAATCTTGGTAAACGCTGGCCTAACGTCGGCAAAACTAGGGTGGGAAGCCGAATACTTGATTCCAAACTTGCGTAGCAACTGGCCGCAGCGCTTATCACCGTAAATCTGACATGCCAGGTCCCAGTGACGCTCCAGGACTTTGCGTTGCTCAAGGACCGTTGGCGGTGGGGGAAGCGCCTCGCCAGCAGCGACGGCTCTGGCCTGAGTGAAAATCCAAGGATTGCCAATTGCTCCACGAGCCACCGTCACACCGTCGACTCCCGTTTCGCTCATCATCCGAAAACAGTCTTCGGCACTGAACAAATCTCCACTGCCTAAAATCGTCCGATTTGGAAACTGATCTTTGAGCTCCCGCAAAAACTGCCAGCGGCTCGGCCCCTTGTAACGCTGCTCTACAGTGCGTCCATGAACGGTGGCTGCTGCCAAGCCTGCGGCAAATCCTCCTTCTAGAATCTCGAAGAAGTTATCGCGGCTTTTCTGAGTGTCATCGATTCCGCGACGCATCTTCACCGTCACTGGAATCTCAGGCGGTACGATATCGCGCGTGCGTCGGATGATGTCCAAAGCGATTTCTGGCTGGCTCAAGTGAAACCCGCCTCGGCAACGCCCCAGTACTTTCTTCACTGGGCAGCCGAAATTGATATCAATGACGTCAAAGCCCGCCTCGACGAGTTTTGCTGCGCCCAAGGAGAATTGCTCGGGTTCGGCACCCATCAACTGTCCAGCAACCGGCTTTTCTTCCTCGGAGTTGTGCAAAAAGTGCTTGTTCTTCGAACGATCTCGAAATTGAACCAGAAACTGATCCAGCATCACTTCGCAAAGCGTGTAGCTAGCACCATGCTCGCGCGCGATCATACGCATGGGCCAATCGCTGTAGCCGCTAAGCGCAGCTTGCACCACGGGAAAACCAATCTTTAGATTTCCAATCTGCAGCTCAGGCAGATTCATCGGTTCGGAAGAGGTGGGAGCAGACGACACGGTTCTTAACAGCGTGGTGAGGAACGGGAACGGGAGCGAGAACCGTGAATTCTAAGCCAAACGCGATTTGCGGCTAGTCGGAAAAGGATTGAATCTCAGTCGCTGAAAAACCGAGACCATCCCAATTTTTCATGCTCGAATACCACTTTTTGCCGAATGCTCTCGAACGACTCGGCGGATCAGTATTGAGAGATGCATGACTCACTTTCCTGAGCTAGAGTTCAACGGAATCGCGAATAGTGCTGGGACGAGCGCTTCGTCAGTTTGGCAAAAGGGTAAACTTCTGACTAAGAAGCAGTAATGCGTTACTTGGGAACTTTGATGGTTGTACTTGGAATTGCGAGCGTTATCGTTCTGGCTGATTCGACGCCTGCATTCATTGATGTTCCTGGGCTCATTTTTGTCGTCGTGGTCGGGTGCGGCATTCTCTTCGCAGCTCACGGCCGCTCGCTCCTGGAACGCCCGGATTCACGCAACGGCAAAGGTGGCTTTGAGCCCGCAGTTGCCGAAACGGGCATGAAGGCCTTTATCGCTGCAGGTTGGCTCGGCGTGCTAATCGGTGTCATACAACTGCTTGCGGCACTTGACGATCCAGCTCAAATCGGCCAAGCAACAACGCTTGTGTTGCTCACTGCCTTCTACGGCTACGGCATTGCTTACACCGTCTTTCTACCCCTCTCGCGCCGCGCTGCTTGCTAGGCGTTCAACCCCTTCAATAAAAGTGAGTGGGCCTCTGGTTTGTCAAACTCTAGCACCTTCTTGCTTAGATTACTCACTCTGACTCACTCACTTGCGCATCTTGCTTGTAACGCTCGTTATCGGTCTGCAAGTTGTTATTGCGAAACGAACTAGGTCTTCAAGTGCACGTAGGCGATGAATGCCTCCAGCAGTAACACCCTGCGAGCTCTTGCGTTGGCTCATCCGCAATGATGTTTCAGACGATTTGAACGTACCAGCGTGAGCGTTTATCTGGATTCCTGGGCAATGATCTTAGGAAGCGAGCTGCATGGTCCGCGGAAATTTCATGCTGGCACACAAGCCTTTCTCCTTAGCTTGTCGCCGCGGCAAGTCCTCTTAGCCAACGCAGTGGCAGTTGCACCTTCTTTTCTACTATGTGATCTTCAAGCTTCTCCAATACCAATTCATCAGCGTTAATTGAAAAATTCAACTGATCGCTTGCTCGTACTTTGCTCAGCGATGCAATTATCGTTTCAATTGAAATCGACATTCGTCGTCCCGCAATTAAGAGTTTGCCCACGAATGGCTTCAGGAGGTAAATCGATTCGGGCGTCGGGGCTGCAACAACCAGAACATACTTCGAAGCGCAGAGAAGCTTTATGCGCAGTGATGATCGAGTCTGCGAGTGCTCTCGTCGCAGCATCCAGATGTTCGTGAAAGCGTGTCCGAACGTACTACACCAAGGCCTGCAGATGCTTCGCAACCCAAAAAGGCCTAACCAAATCTGCCTTGCGAGAAATAGGTTGTGCCTTATTGTTCTTGAAAAGTCGCGAATCGTAGACCACTTGCGAATCGTAGACCACTTGCGAATCGTAGACCACTTGCGAACTCGTGGACTGCTTGGCCCCCCGATAGCTCGTCGATCTTTCCGAGTACGGACTCGAACGGATAAAAGTACGAGTAGGCAAATGCTGGTCCAGACAAATTGGTGCTCCTATCCGTTGGGGATTCACCGGAACGAACAACGGCCCCAGGTATTCCCAGGGCCGTCGAGTTGGAAGCTTTGACGCTTTAATTCTCAGCGCGTCATGCTGACCTCTGTCTGCTACTTCTTCATCGGGCGGAATTCCCACTTAGGGCTTCCTTGGGGGTCAGGTGAAGCTGGGTTCTTGCCGTAGGCCAAATCTTCAGGCTTGAGGTTGAGCTTGCGGAAGTAGTCTTTGTCGCGGATGAAGCCATAAAAGCTTGGGTAAAACGGATCGACGTACTCCACATCTGCCTTCTCAGGAACGTCTTGGTCAGTCAGGTACAAGGAGGAGTTCACGATCAACCGTCGCAAATCCTCGTCCACGAAGTCAACTGATGCGCCGCCTGTGGTGCAGAAGGACCTGCCTGTTCCCTTGCCGTCCGGCGTCTTGTACTCGTGCAACCAACCGAAGGCTTGCATTGGGCTGTTCTTGCCATTCTTGTCGGCATCGCCGGACAAGTTCGGTGAACTTGGATCAAGTGACTCGGTTACTGCGGCGCGAAGTAAAACTTGGTCGGCATCGGTCAGGTTCTTCACGCCGTAGACATCAGAGGGGCAGAAAATATCGCCAACACCGCTCAAGATCGGATGCTTCTCTTGGCCCTTCTCGACAACACTTCGAGCTCCTTGACGTTTGTGGCCGCCATGGTGACTTACCCAACGTTCGCCAAGGACCTTGATGCCAAAGTCGTTGTAGGAAATTCCTCCGAAGCTGCCGCCGCCACGAAACGCGTGAGTGGAAGTACGAATACCAACGACTGGCTTGCCCGCGTTGAGGAAAGCGGTGATGTGCTTCGCGCCTGCTTCGTCAGGACTACGAAAACGGGTACCGATGATCATCAGGTCCGCCGTATCAAGTGCTTCCCAGCCGACGATGCCTTGCTGGTTGTTAGAGTCAATGTAGCCCGATCCGTCGGCGGCTAGGGAGAAGAGCACTGTGCATTTAAATCCGTACTTGCGGTTGAGAATCTTGGCCAGCATTGGCATGGACTCTTCGGTCCGATACTCTTCGTCGCCGGAAACGAGCACGGCATGCTTTGCGCCAGCTTTGTCAGAGTCAAAGAATAGTCGATCGGCTGCGACAGCAGAGCTGCTTGTCGCAGAGCCGGCTAGGCAGATAAGTAGAGTGAGGACGAGCCATTGGGAGGCGGGAAGTTTCATGTTGGCTCCTTAGGGCGAGCAAGTGCTGGACGAATGTTTCTCCAGCGTGAGAGTGAAAGGGTTTTCTTCCAAATGAAGGAACATCCGCTCATGATACTCGATGCCAGCAAGAAATTCAGCCGAGAATCGTCGGGCAAAGTGGCCATTTGCCCTCCTGAAACGAAAGTAAATCTCGGCTTCTGCCCCTGCTCGGAATCAAGGCCCGTTGTTATGCTTTTACACCTCCGGGCAAGTCCCAAGAAGCGTGTCGCTCTGGTGCGGATCCGGCGGTTCCTTTAGCCGCCATCAATTAACTCCGTTTCTACTCAATTACAGGATCAAAGAAGAGTTCAATGAGCATTGTCGAACATGATTGCGTCGTTGTTGGGGGTGGACCTGGAGGCTATGTAGCGGCGATTCGAGCAGCTCAGCTTGGCATGAACACGGCCTGTGTTGATGAGAATGACGCGTTCGGCGGAACCTGCTTGCGAGTTGGCTGTATCCCTAGCAAAGCTCTGTTGGAGTCCAGCCATCTTTACCACGAATCGACAACTTCGCTGAAGACGCACGGTGTCAACGTCGGGGAAGTCGGACTCGATCTATCCGCCATGTTGGCCCGCAAGGACAAGATCGTTTCGCAACTCACCGGCGGCGTTTCCATGTTGCTGAAGCGAAACAAAGTGACCGCTTACAACGGTCGTGGCAAGTTATCATCCGTCGATACAGTTGAAGTCAGCACAAAAGACAGACCAGTCAACATTCGCGCGAAGCACATCATCCTGGCTACAGGCAGCCGACCTTGGATGATGCCAGGAGTTGATTTTGACGGCGATCGCATCGGGGACAGCACCAGCGCACTCAACTACCCAGAAGTGCCCGAAACTCTGGTGGTCATCGGTGGCGGGTACATCGGACTGGAGCTTGGCAGCGTCTGGAGTCGACTCGGTAGTAAAGTAATTGTTCTAGAAGCCATGGACCGAGTCCTCGCAGGCTTGGACGGAGAGATCGGACAGATTGCGGTTCGTACCTTTACGAAGCAAGGCCTTGAGTTCCGGACCAAGATGTTCGTCGAAAGCGTGACACGCGACGGTGACAAATGCACGGTGAAGTGTAAGGACGCTGAGCCGATTGAATGCGACCGAGTATTGATGTCCACTGGTCGCGTGCCTTGCTCAGACGAGCTCGGCCTCGAATCTGTCGGGATTGAAACAGACAAGCGCGGTTTCGTTCCCGTCGACGAGAACTTTCAAACGGCAGTCCGGGGTGTCTATGCCATCGGCGACTTGACCGGCGGAGCGATGCTCGCGCACAAAGCCAGCGAAGAAGGCATCGTCTGCGTCGAACGTATCGCGGGCATGAAGAGTCATGTCAACTACGACGCGATTCCAGCGATTGTCTACACTCATCCTGAAATCGCTTCGGTTGGCAAAACAGAAGAACAGCTCAAGGAGGCTGGAGTTGAATACATTAAGGGGATTTGCCCTTACGGCGCTAGCGGCCGTGCCCTCGCCTTGGGGGATACGGCTGGGCGAGTGAAGTTGCTGGCCGACGCGAAGACGGACCGTGTTTTGGGAGTCCATATCATCGGCTCACGAGCTGGCGACTTGATCGCAGAAGCTGTAGCGGCAATGGAATTTGGAGCGAGTAGCGAAGACATAGCACGTTGCTGCCACGCACACCCAACTTTGTCAGAGTTGATGCACGAAGCAGCCATGGCAGTCTCGAAGCGAGCCATTCACACTGCTTAACTGCGTTAGATAGCTTTTGCAGTCCGAGCCAATATAATGGGGCTTCGAATCTTTTCGATGCTCCATTTGCTTTGCCCGCGCCGAACCTCTTCGCCGCTCGCGAATCCAATCCAAGGTGGCTCCTATGTGGCGAATAAGCTCTCCTCTCTGCAGGCAACTTTTGGTAGGGCTCCTCATTTCGTTCGTGACTCTCGCCAACGACGCGATTTGCCAAGATACGGCGAAACTCTTCCTCAAAAAAACCACGATTCGGCCCAATCCGATTCAGCGAGCACCGCTGATCGCAATCGCAGAGTTTGAGTGCAGCACAAAAGTTCTGGCAACTGTGCTCGTCACCGATGGAACGAACAGTTGGGAGCAGCCGCCCATAACCAGCGCGAAGGAGAAGCATTCGATCGCAGTAATGGGGTTGCGACCAGGTCGCAGTCATCGGATTCAAGTGCGCGTGCATGTGCCGGGTGAGACCGAAACGGAAACGAGCGATCCAATGGAGTTCACCACGGATCCTCTACCAGCAAACTTTCCGCCGATCCGGACTCTCCTTTCGAAACCCGAAAAGATGGAGCCTGGCGTTACGCTGTTCGCCATCAATTTCTGGAACAACTCGACTAGCATTCTCGATTACGGCTTCATCATTGGCGTGGACGAAAAAGGAGACGTAGTGTGGTTCTGCAACACGCGTGATCGCATTGCCGACATGCGGTTTACCAAGGCAGGTACCTTAATCTACCAGCATGGAAGCTACCGCTCGGCCTATGAAATTGACTTGTTAGGGCGCGACCTCCATCGGTGGACTGCTACAAACTTGACCGAGCTCCCCAATGACGGTTTGTCGAAAAATAAAACAATTCCGGTCAAGGTCGATACGATTCACCACGATCTTGTGGAAACCGAGAGTGGCAGTTTTTTGACACTCGCCACAGAGCTTCGCCGATTCCTTGAGTTCCCGACCAGTGAATTTACGGACAAGGCGCCTTGGTCCCCGGCCTACGTGGTTTGCGATCGCATCATCGAGTTCGCACCAGACAGCGGAAAGATTGTCAACGAGCTGTACATGAAGGATGTGCTCGACACCCGTCGCTTTGGCTACATGGCGCTGAGTGGATTCTGGAAGGATAAATACAACGACTACCTGAATAACGAGAAGTCCCGCGATTGGAGCCATGCCAACGCGCTGGTGCACCTTCCCGACGAAGATGCCGTGATCGTTTCCCTGCGTCACTTGGATTGCGTGATAAAGATTGATTGGAAGACCAAAAAGATCAAATGGATCTTGGGCAATCATGACAACTGGTCCAAGCCCTGGCACAAGTATTTATTGAAGCCAGAGGGCGACCTGCAATGGTTCTATCACCAGCATGCACCTCAAGTGACCGAGCGTGGCACAATCATGATGTTTGACAATGGGAACTATCGTGCCAGCCCATTCGTAAAGGCGACGCTTGCTCCTGAGAATCGCAGCCGCGTAGTCGAATATCAGATCGATGAGCAGGCGATGACCGTCAGACAGGTTTACGCCTTCGACGGAGGCGACGAAGAGCGTTTTTATAGCCCGTTTTATTGTGAAGCAGACCTTCAGCCGAAGACAAAGAATATCTTGGTCACTGATGGCGGTCACATCGAGCTGGAAGATGGCACGCCCGATGACAACGTTCCTGCGGATCGCCAGTGGGCACGGATTTTCGAAATCACCCCTGGCGAGAATCCAGAAAAAGTCTTCGAACTCCAGTGCATGAGTCCTCTTGGCAGCCCCTACGGCTGGTCCATCTATCGTAGTATTCGATTGCCGAACCTTTACGATGGAATGAATCTGGAAACTCCCGGAGACGCAGAGATGGACGACCTCCTCTACCCTCGCGAGCAGCATCAGAAGCGCGAACGACCGCTCAACGCCAAGTTCTAGCTTTTCGCCCTGCATTCATGACTCGAAGCGTGCGTGAGGCCGGGCTACCAGTCTTTTCGTCGCTTAAGCTTCGAGTTGTGAAATTTTCTCGAAGGTTGCTGGATGCGATGGTGCTCACCCAAGCCAAAACCTTGTTTGCCCCCATTCGACCTGAGCTGCTTTGGCGCTAGTCGACGGTTACCTCACTGCATTTCGCCGAGGAAAAGTTGAACAGCCCCGAAAGTCTTGACGACCTCCGCCACCGATAGAGCCAAAACTGAAAGAACCCAAAGCGTGAACCAACGGATTGCCATCGTATCAGACCTAGACGGTTGTTTGCTGAACAAAGAAGACTACAGTTTTGCGCCCGCAGTTCCGCTGCTTCAGGCCATACGCGATCTAAATCTGCCTGTGATTCTCGCTTCAAGCAAAACAGTTTTGGAAATGCGTTTGCTGGCAGAAGAAATGGAACTCGCTGATGCACCGATCATCTGCGAGAATGGCGGCGCTGTGTATTGGAGTCGCGAAGACTCTACGCCGGGGCAGATTTTGGGAGCGTCCCGAAAGCAAATCTTGGAAAACCTGCAGAAACTCAAGGGCGAGTTCCACTTCGAGTCCTTTGAGGATCTTGGTTTGTCGGGTGTGATTGCAAGTACTGATCTACCGGAGGGCAGAGCTCGGTTAGCGATGCAAAGAGCATCGACCGAGCCGCTACTTTGGCGCGACTCAGATGTCAAGTTAGATTTCTTTGCCAGGCAATTAGCAGACGAGGGCCTTACTTTCACGCGCGGTGGCAGATTCTGGCATGTCGCAGGTCAGACTTCAAAAGGCAATGCAATGCAATATGTCATGTCGTATCTGCAGACTAAGAATCCAGGTAATTGGACCTCGATCGCCATCGGAGACAGCCCGATTGACCAAAGTATGCTCGACATTGCTGACTACCCGATTGGTATCCCATCGCCTAACGGGGTGGTCCATGTGGAAGTAAAAGCGCACAATGGTCTGGTGGCGGATAGTGCTGGCGCGCAAGGTTGGGCGGACTCAGTGACAGCAGTCCTGCAGAAACTCGGAGCAAACTTATAGTTCCGAAGAGATTCTCTTTATGCAACTCGTTGTATTACGAGCCTGCAGTATCGGCAGACGTGCATTCGGGAGGAAAGCTTGGCCGACTATGCGCAAAACGGTGTCATTGGCACTCTTCACAACCTTCGTCACAAGTCAACAGAACAGCTCGAGGCGGAACTGACGGACTACAGTCAGGAATCGCCCATGACCCTGTTGCTGCCTTGTCTTTTTTCGGAATTGGAAGGCCCAGCGATGGGCCCCATCGTGGAAGAGCTCAAGCGAGCCAGCTACCTCGACGAAATCATCATAGGCTTGGACCGCGCCAACGAGGCCCAGTTTGAGCAAGCTCGCAAGTTCTTTGCTGCTCTACCCCAAAAGCACACCATCTTATGGAACGACGGGCCGCAAATGCGTTCGGTCGATCGAGCCTTGGAAGAGAAAGGCATTTTGGCTGGAGAGCTCGGAAAAGGCCGGAACGTTTGGTTCTGTTTGGGCTATTTTCTTGCCCGAGGAACGTCGAAGGCGGTTGCACTGCACGACTGCGATATCCTGACTTACAGCCGGGCCATCCCCGCGCGACTTTTTTACCCGCTCGTGCATCCGACTTTTCACTATCAGTTCTGCAAAGGGTATTACTATCGCGCCGCCGAAGGAAAGCTGAACGGTCGTGTTGTCCGACTGCTTGTTACTCCGATGCTGCGGGCACTGGTCCAGGTTCTCGGACGAGTCGAGTACCTTGAGTACATGAGTAGCTTCCGCTATGCGCTGTCCGGCGAGTTCTCGATGCGAGCGGAAGTGGTTCCTTCCCTGCGAATCCCGAGCGACTGGGGCTTGGAGATCGGCACGCTCTCGGAAATGTATCGCAACTGCAATTGGAATCAGATTTGCCAAGTCGATATTGCCGATGCTTATGATCACAAGCACCAGAACATTTCGCAGAATGATTCAAACAGGGGGCTGCACCGGATGGCTCGCGATATTTGCAAAGCCATCTATCGTAAGCTGGCCATTGAAGGCATCGTGTTCACTCCAGGTTTATTCCGCACCCTCAAGGCATGCTACTACCGCACTGCGTTGGACATGATCGATCACTATCACAATGATGCGGTGATGAGCGGTCTTTCGCTCGACCGGCATGCGGAAGCGGGTATCGTGGAGCTGTTCGCACGGATATTGATTGCGGCCGGCGATGAATATATGGCTGGCGGTGCGGAACCACCATTCAGCCCGGCTTGGTCCCGAGTCACCAGTGCTTTGCCGAATGCTTACGAAATGTTGCGTGATGCTACTGAGGCGGACAATACTTAGCTGAGAAATACCGGCTATGCTGATAAGCAGGCGAATGCTCAGTTCCTAAGGCGTTGGCTAACAATTCCGTTTCGGTCTGCTCCCCCCCCTAACATTTTGTAAAAAGATTCCCGCCATGAACCCCTCCTTTCCAAATCGTCGAACGATCCTACAAGCCAGTGCCGCCACCGTTGCAGCGGCTTCGCTCCCACGTCTGGGCAACGCCGCGACTTCGTCACCCCAGAGTCGCATGTTCATGGGCTTAGTGACTTATCTGTGGGGCAAGGACATGAATCTGGAGGAGCTGATAACCAACTGCGAGAAGGCAGAGTTCTGGGGCGTTGAGGTTCGAACACAGCACAAACATGGAGTCGAACCTTCATTGAATGCGAAGCAACGCAAAGAAATTCGCAAGCGTTTTCGTGATTCCAAAGTAGAACTTGTCGGCTACGGTTCTAATTGCGAATATCACTCGGATGATCCAGCCAAGCTAAAGGCGAATATCGAGCAGACGAAAGAGTTTATCCAGCTGATGCACGACTGCGGCGGCACGGGTGTGAAAGTCAAACCCAATGGTTTTCCAAAGGGTGGCGACAAGAAGAAAACGATCGAACAGATTGGCAAAGCACTTAACGAAGTTGCCGAGTATGGCGAAGGTTTCGGCCAAAAGATTCGAGTCGAGGTCCACGGCAAGGGAACAAGCGACTTGCCAGTGATACGTGACATTTTTGAAGTCGCGGATCACCCGAACGTCTATGTCTGCTGGAACTGCAATAACCAGGATCTTGAAGGTGATGGTCTCGAAGTGAACTTCAATATGGTTAAAGACCGTTTTGGCGACACGGTCCATATTCGCGAGATGAACGTTGGCAATTATCCGTATCCAAACCTAATGAAACTGTTCACCAAGATGGATTACTCAGGTTGGATCTTGCTCGAGGCTCGTACCAATCCAGCTGACAAAGTCAAAGCCATGATTGAGCAGCGTGAGATCTTCGAAAAACTCACCTCTTAAACGTAGTGGGATTCGCCAGAATTTCTCCGCACTGTAACTCTATAGTAAGTCCTCTCCGTCCTTCTCGATTCCTACTCTCACTTGCTTCCCATGATTCGCTCCGCAATCTTCTTTTTCCTTGCTACACTTGCGGCCACATCAGCTTCTGCACAAAAAGAACTTTTTTGGGAACTTGGTCCGACTGGCTCCAAAGTTAGCTTTCGCGGTATGCACGCCGTGTCGGACAAGGTTGTTTGGATTGCAGGTGCGGATTCAACGGTACTGCGATCAACTGATGGGGGATCAAGCTGGACGGATACGAGTCCCGGCTTGGGCAGGCTGCAGTTTCGCTCGATTCACGCTTGGAACGAACGCGAAGCCTGTATTGCCAGCGCAGGAACACCGGCCGTTATTTTACGAACCGAGGATGGCGGCGAATCGTGGCTCGAAGTCTACCGCAATGTATCGGAGAAAGCTTTCTTTGACGGCTTGGCGTTTTGGGGGACACGAGGAATCGCTTTCGGCGATCCGGTGGACGACACCTTACTGGTGGTTGAAACCGAGGATGGTGGCGGAACTTGGCAAGAAGTCACCGGACTTCCTAAAACACGAGAAGGCGAAGCTGGCTTTGCTGCTAGTGACTCTTCGATGATCATCGGGCCGGGCGGCAAGGTTTGGATTGGCACTGGTGGCGGCAAGGAAAAAGAGAGTCGAGTGCATTGGCGTGGTGGCTGGAATCAAGCTTGGTCTGCCTCGAGCGTTCCAATTCCTAGCAGACAAGAGCAAGGCATCTTTTCGCTTTCGGCTTCGGGCAATACAGTTGTCGCGGTTGGCGGTGACTATCGCTTGGGAGAGCATTCGCCTCTAACGGCTGCTGTTAGTCGTGACAGCGGAAAGACTTGGCAGGCAGCCAAGTCACCACCCGCAAAGTTCCGCTCGGCCGTTGTCTGCCTCGACGACGGGACTTGGATCGCCACCGGCCCGACTGGCAGCGACTACTCGAAGGACGGCGAAAATTGGGAGCAATTTAGCGATACCGGTTTTCACGCCTTGTCCAAGGCTGGCGAGGAGATTTTTGCTGTTGGCTCCGACGGTCGGTTTGCTGTTCTGAAGACCAAGTAGCAAGAGTGAGTTCAAACTCCGCTTTTTTTGTTCAACCAAGGTTGCGTCACGGCGTGAGCTGCATCCGGCCTACAAGAAGATTCGCTTCGACCATCTCAACTTCAAAAAGCATCTCATTGGTCCGTTGCCTCGCGGATGCTTCGGGTTGGGATAGCGACCTCCTAAAGACGGGCTTCTAGGGGCAGACCGCAGCTACTTCCACAGCCTGAGAATCGGTCCTGGCAGGCTTTCCTGACGCGAACCAGCGAAAGCATGAACTAGGCCGCCTTGTTACGACTCTTGTGTTTTGCGAAAGACAACAAGTGAAGTTCGTCCCGGGCTCAGAGTTTTCGAACTCGCGCCACAGGACCAAATTCGTTTCTTGAATGAGTTCTTCTGTAACTTCACGGTTATTCGGCAGACTCATCAAGTACGCAAAGCGATATAGCTGCGTTTGCCCGAGCAGTCGCATAAATTCCTATGCGCAGTTTAGATCCTTTCCCAGCAACGGATCTTTTTAGTCATATTGAGGAACCTCATCTGATCGCCATAACAGGTACTAGTCCGAGGAGAAATAGCCCGAATATCAGCTTCCGGATATGAACGAGAAGACTTTGACAAGCAATGCTAAATTTTTAAGTTCATGGGTGTCCAACCGCTTTCCCAAGATGCTCTTTTGACCGACGGCTTTGCGTTACCTCTCTTTCCGGTTCTTTCTCAAGGACCCGATGCGTAGGGAAAAGTAGCTAAGACGATCGGCTGAAATTCCCCATCGGAATCATCCTTCACCAAAATACGATGATGCTCACCAAATCCCTCTCGCTGCTACTTGCTTGCATCGCCTCTCTTCAGCTTGCAGAGAACTTTACGCATGCCGCGAATGCCCAACCGAAAACGCGAGGCGCATCCAAGCCCAACATCGTGTTCATCCTGACGGACGCTCACCGTTGGGACTGCCTTTCGGCGGTTGACAACGCAAGGATTAAAGCTCCAAGTCTGGATCGAATCTGCTTATCGGAAGCGCGATTCGAAAACGCTTTCGTCACACTTACCATCTGCTCGCCGAGTCGCACGGCATGCCTGACGGGCCGTTACGCAAGTTTCAATGGTGTCACCGCAATTGGCAAACGCGCTCTGGCTGAGGGCGAGACGACCTTTGCACAGGATCTTGTGAAACATGGGTATGCCACTGGGGTAACTGGCAAATGGCACTCGCAATTCGCCTGAGGAATGTGGATTCGAGTACTCCTCCATCTGCCGGTCAAATGGCACTTGGTATAAGCGTTGCTTTGCCACCAATGACGAAACCGCAGTCACGCCAGGTTTGGTCGATGATGTCGCTGTTGACCAAGCTCTTGAGTTCGTTTCGCAGTCTGTTGAATCGAAAAAGCCCTTTGCTCTCCGGCTGTGCACGCAAGTCCCACATGTGGACCATTGCTATTTTGGGCACGCCAAGCCGAAGTTTCTGACTCAGTATTCGACAAGTGAGATGACTCTGCCAAAGTCATGGAATGATGATCTAGCTGGCAAGCCAGAGTACTTGAAGACCGCGCGAAATCGCTCTCGAGGCTTGGAATACGGCTATGACCAAACTGCGAAGATTCAAGAGCATAGAAGAGGCTTTTACGCTTATTTGCATCAGGTGGGCGTGGCGCTAGGTCGGTTGCTCGATAAACTTGAGGTCGAACAGTTGATGGGCAACACTTGGATCATTTTCATGGGGGAAGGCGGTTGGATGCTGGGCGAGCACGGGATGGCTAGTAAGGTTCTGCCCTATGAAGAGTTGCCCTATGAAGAGTCCATGAGAGTGCTGATGGCGATTATGGGCCCAGGTGCTAAGAAACAACTGAGGGATGAAATCGCGCTGAACATCGACTTGACCGCTAAGCTCTACGAGCTCGCCGGAATCGAGATACCCGAGAATCTTCGCGGCTTTAGTTTACTGACAATCGTCACCCGCAACGAGAGACCGAGTGATTGGCGGACGAGTTTTCTCTACGAAGCTCCCACCTCGCAACTCGGGAGCAAGCCATTCTGGGCCCTCCGTAATGCGTGCTGGAAGTACATCGAATCCCAGATAGTTAGCGGCACTTTCGCCGCGTTTTGTAATTTGGAGCAAGACGTTGCCGAACTCACTAACCTGGCTGAACAGACTGAACACCGAAGTCACGTAGCACAGTTCTCCGAAGACTTGAAAACTCAACTGGTTGCGTTTCAGCCAACTGTTTCCACGCAGGATTCTGAAAAGCAAAAACCCGTCCGGCAAGAGACGACCGCACCAAAGATCCCAGCCGAGCCGACGGAAACGCCGAGAACTGATATTTTTATCAGCGGTGTTTATCCGCACCTGACGACCTACGGCGTCTACAGCCAAAATGGAGCTCACTACAAAGGCGGCCAAAACGAATGCGGGATCGGAGCCATTGTGCCTTGGGCGGGCAAACTGTGGATGGTCAACTACGCGCCACACATGCCGCGCGGGAGCGAACACAAACTCTACTCCGTGGAAGCAGATCTGTCCCAGCCGATGACCGTGCATCCAGAAAGCGTCGGCGGCACGCCCGCGGGACGGATGATTCACGCTGAATCCAAGCAACTCCTTATCGGCCATCACCTTGTTGATGAACGTGGCAAAGTGCGGACCATTTCTCCTGCTGATATGCCCATGCGTGTCACAGCCATCGCTCGTCACCTGCGCGATCCAAAGAATATGGTGTACTACATTGATATGGAGGGATCCGTATGGGAAGCCAATGTGCATACCCTAGCCGTGAAACGATTGTTCAAAAAGCCTGTTCCAGGCTGGCACGGCAAGGGGGGCTACACTTCGCAAGGACGCTTGGTGCTCTCCAACAATGGCGAACTCCATGTGGGCACCTACAAAGATATCCTTGTCGGCGGTGAAGCAAAAAATGAAGAAGAACGCGGCGTCCTGGCCGAATTTGATGGCGAGAATTGGAAGATCGTCGAGCGTCGGCAGTTCACTGAAGTCACCGGACCGAGTGGAATCGCGGGCGGAAGCGACGGTGACGATCCGATCTGGTCAATGGGCTGGGACCGCCGCAGCGTACGTTTGAAAGTCCTAGACAACGGTGAGTGGCATACCTTTCTTTTACCAAAGGCCGCCTACTGTAACGATGCAAGTCACGGCTGGTATACCGAATGGCCACGCATCCGCGAGATCACGGGCGGTCGCTGGATGATGGATATGCACGGCATGTTTTACGACTTTCCTTTGACCTTTTCAGCGAAGAATTCTGCCGGTCTGCGCCCCATCGGCAGCCACCTGCGATATGTTCCCGACTTCTGTGACTGGAATGGCAAAATCGTGCTGGCGTCCGATGAAACGAGCATTCAAGGAAATCCACTTGCTGGCCAGCCACAGAGCAACCTTTGGTTCGGCAAGTACGAGGAATTGAAGAAATGGGGCCCGGCAACTGGCTACGGCGGAACTTGGGTAGAAGACGAAGTGCAAGCGGATGCTCCATCTGATCCGTTTTTGGTCGCCGGCTTCGATCGTCGCGTCGTGCATCTCGCCGTCGGAAGAAAGCGACAGGAGTCTGTTTCCGTTCCACGAACCTCGGACAAGCAAGCGTTTGATCAGTTGCCTGAGATACTTCGGTCCGTTCCAAGCGTCAGCATCTATCGCGGGGACTGGCACAAGCCGGCGAACGGTTTTGCATTTACTGTGGATCAGCCTGTGACCGTTTACTTGTCCGTTGATTCACGAGGCAAACCAGAACTCGACGGTGCTTGGAAGTTGACCGAACTGCGCACGCGCTGGGAAAACAAGTTCAGCGACAAAGTCTACGTCCGTGAGTTTCCGGCAGGTAAAGTCACGATCCCAGCCAACGAAACGGAGCACAGTCCAAGCGCCTACGGCATGCCTCACACTGCTTTTGTCGTTGCTAAATCTACCAGGCCCGTGAATATCCAATCCCCCTTCTCTGTTCTGGTCACTCGTCCTGAAAAACCTGAGCTCTCTATATCGTCGGAGTCCGTCACGTTTACGGTCCAAGTAGACGCATTCGGAACTGGGGTTTGGTCCGACTTGCAGACAGTCCGAGTACCAGCTGGTGGCAATACCATCTACTATCCACCTGAAGACCTGGATGCGCAGTGGATTCGCTTTGTCACAGACCGCGATTGCGTCGCAACTGCATTCCTCCATCAAACGACCAGGGTTTTTGCCGATGGTAGTTTGCCAGGCAACCGTAAACTCTTCGCCGGCCTAGCCGACGCGAGTGACGCGACCGCTTTCGAAGGACAAGTCTACGCAGCCAAGCGGAATCGCAACTTGAGGTTAATCGCCGGCGACGGTGAGTTTTATGAGTTCACGAAGGCCGAATTCGAGTTTCAGGCCAACCAGCCAGACGAAGCTCTGAAGACACTGCTTCACGTCGAACCCGAGTTCAAGGTGGACAGGGCTTCGGTTGTCTTGCACGTGGCCGGCAAGCGCTATCGACTACCCAAGGGAGATTCTGCCTTCGACAAGCCATTCACTTCAGGCTGGCCTCGCGTTGCACGCGAAGTCGAATCGGAACGCCATTTGGCGAACATCCACGGTACTTTCTATGAAATTCCTCTGATCACCAACGGAGCTCCACCAGCATGGCATCAGATGCGTCCTGTCTCGAGTCACTGCAAACGCATCGCAGATTTTTGCACTTGGAACGGGCTGTTAGTGCTAACCGGAGTCCGAAAAGATGCGGCGGCAATGGACGAGCATGTATTCCAGCATTCCGACGGAAAGACGGCGCTCTGGTTCGGCGGCATTGATGACTTGTGGAAACTTGACAAGCCCGTTGGTCGTGGCGGTCCCTGGCTCGATGAAGACGTTGCAGCCGGAGCTGTCTCCGATCCTTACTTGATGGCCGGCTACGATCGCAAGACAGTTGAGATGGAACACGCGAGTAAGCAGGCTGTGTAAATCACGCTCGAAGTCGAAATTGACGGCAGTGGTTTATGGCTGCCCTATCAGACCTTTACCGTTCCCGCCGGTGCAACGATGCACCATGAGTTTCCAGCCGCATTTTCCGCTCGTTGGATTCGGGCCCGATGCCACCAACCCGCCACCGTCAGCGTCCAACTCCAGTACCGCTAGTAACGAGGAGAATAAAGACCCCTAAGGGAACCAAGAAGGGCACGAAGGCAACACCTCCGAAAACCAACCAGCCTGATCCCACCGGTGTCTGCCAGTGCTAGCTGTCGCACAACAAGCCACTTCAGTTTTCCCGAATTCCACACTGATGCAGGTTCATGAGTTCAACTGAGAATTGCTACTGAGAAGTGAGAGGGAAAGCAGTTCCTTCCCCGGTAATCAATGCAATGCAGGTGTTATAGCTCGTCGGACTCGGAAACTGAGCATAAACGTAGGGCTCAGGTATAAGTTCAAAGATCCTCTGGTTCTGCAACGCATCCCAGGGCACGCTGAAATCATACTGCTTGTAGATGTAGTTTTGACCCACCATGTAAGGCAGAGTCAAGACTCGCCAACTGTGCCACGGCTTTCCATCTGTTCCATAAACGACAGCAGGCGGAAGGTGCCCCTTGTCTCGGTGGTGCGAATGCAAAGCTTGAATCACCTTCTTGAACTGCTTCATACGATCGACTCTCGCCTGAGCCTCTTGAGTGTAGGTTTCTGCATCCCTCCCGTTGATGCTTGCCAGATTTCACGCCATTCGGATAGTAGCTGGATGATTGAAACACATCTCTACGAACCATATGCTTTCCACCGGCGATTGAAATCGACTCGCGAAAAGTTTCTCGATCGATCTCGGGTGTAAGCGGGAAAGAGAAAATCCCGCCGTCGCCAAGAGCGATGTATGCTAGGTTTGCAAGTTGGAGTTCACCATTGAAGTTTGGAAACTGTTCGTCGTACACCACGTCGACGGGCTTCGCCCAAGGTATTGCGGAGTCTTCCGCCAACTCAATCGCGATGAACGTTATATCCCTGCCGTCATGGATATGGGAGAAAGAGATTGTCTGACTTTCCGTTCGGCCGTCACCAAGATTCCATAAGCATAGGAAGGCAATGCCGCCGGCCATTACAACGAGGATCGCGGCAAGCCTGAGGTTGAGGAATCGTGAGCGACGAGGAGGGGAATTGGGTGGGGTAGATTGATCTGGAGCAGACAAAACACGCTCGGTCGCTTAGGCGTCCAAAGGGCTCTGTGAAAATCGCGATGGTTACTAAGCCCACAACTCAAACAAACTGGGCGCTCCGGCTTTCGATATTTCAGGAGCTTCTTCCCAGCTGTGATGAATCCGATAACATCTACCTCGTACCCGATATCTTGGATTCTGCTGATAGTCGCCGATCGCTTCGCGATCGTAACGCGGGTCATGAGTAGCGCAAACTATTTGTCAACGCTTTGCGACAACCTACCTCAGGCGACTAGGATTCCTGGGTGGTCCTATTGCTTTTCGTGGGATCAAATGTCGTGCTCGCGATGCTCCCTTGGCAAGCCCAAAGTCTTAGAGGCTGCATGCTATGCGTAAAGTCAGTATGCGCGGGGTGGGTGTATAACCACGGTTTCTGAACCTCGACCACTACGTTTCGTAAGGCAACGCGAGGATCGCGGAGCGATCGGCAACACTGCACAGACTCTTTTGAAGTCTGGGCAAGGCTAGCTCAAGATGGGACGCTATGATGGCTCTGCTGACTCGTGCCCGAAGGCGGGAAATCCCGAAGAACGCGGCCACAATGCGATCAAGAGTCAGATTTCAAGAAGTTAAATTTGGCCCGGTCGTCGCTCAATCCCCTACTCAAGTTGGAACCTTGCATGCACAAGATCTTCTCGCTCGGATTCGTAATATTTCTCGCTGGATCAGTGGCTGCTGGTGATGAGCTCGTCGATGATTTCCGCGGCGCAAAGCTCCAAGGCAGATTGGCGGAACGCGGTGCATGGCAGTTTCGAGATGGAATTGCCAGCTGCATCGCCGACCCAGAGCTGTACAAGAAATTTAAAAACCACGGTCCGATTCTGAAGTGGCCTCGCGAGTTCGATGACGCCAAAATCGAGTTTGAGATGAAGGCCAAAGACTGCGGACGCGTTGTCTTCACTCTTAACGGCGACGGACATGTTTTCCGTGTGACGCTTGCCGACCAAAGGGAAGACGCACCTGCCGGAAAGTCGAAGGTTCCAACACGCATTATTGCTTGGGCAACAAAATCCTCGAAGCAGAATAAAGGCGACACGATCCAACCTGAAGGTATGCCGAATCTACCAGCGGTGAACGGAAAGTGGGTACCAGTGCAGCTCTCCCTGAACGGGAAGCACGCGACGCTAAGGATCGGAGACTTTCATACTAAAATCGATCACCCTGCCCTAGCTCGCGACAAGAACATGGTCATGTTGACTTTCGCTCACGGCAAACTCTCGGTTCGCAACTTTCGGATGTCTTCGACGGGTGATTCGGCCGAGAAGGTCGGGAGTCCGAGAGGCAAGAAATAAGCGATATCGAATCAAGCTTTTCAGCGAGCGCCAAAGGGAACCGGAGCGTCTTTAGGAAGACGTTTGAGAATCATTTCTAAACGTTGTCGACGACCAGGCGCTATCTTGTCGAGCAGACTGACTTCGGATTGCTGAAGTGGATCCTTCGTGAGATCGTGGAAATTGCCGTCGCTATCTAAGATATGCTGCCAGTCCCGGATCATTCGAAACTCTCCAAGCTGAGAGTAGATCCAGTTCCGTTTCTCGAAGGGATCTTCGCTACCTCGAAGGCTGGGAAGAAATGATCTTCCATCTAACTCACGGTCTCTTAGCGGATCGACCTGCGCTAGCTCCAAAGATGTCGGGTATAGATCGGTAGCGTCGATCAAGTCACGCGATACTCTGCCACCTTCCGTCAAAAATGGTGCGCGCACGATAAACGGCACGTGGGCTCCCGAATCGGATTTACTTCCTTTGCCGGCTTCGAATGGTTTGCCATCAAAGCTGCCCGCCACGGCAGAGCCATTGTCACTGGTGAATAGGATCAGTGTATTCTGCCTGAGTCCAGCCTTGTCGACCGCGTCGATCAACTCTCCGACCAGCTGATCCATATGCGTGACAGCTTCTGCAAAACGCAACGCGTCGTCAGCCAATGTACCCGACGCATTGGAATCGCTACGTGGCGAAGCGGTTGCTGGGCCGGTGAGTATCATCGGGTAGTAGACGAGAAAGGGTTGAGCTCTAGGACGCGTGATGAAATCAATCAAAAAGGAGTTGATCGTTTGTGGGCCATTAGGAAACGAGCTTAGGCGGCCATTGGTCATGATCTGGCTGGACGAGTTTTGAGCTTGGTTCTTCAATTTTTGGGACTTGAAATTCGTGTAAACGCAGTGCTCATCAAAGCCATGTTTCTTAAGTGCATTCGATTGCTCGGGAAGACGGTTGACTTGCCACTGACCACCGACAACTGCCACATAACCCGAAGCACTCAATGCCCGCGCAAGGGTAGTGAACTTGTCTGAGCTCAACTCCTTTGCGCCCTGCTGAGCGACGTTGTGGTCGCCTGTCCAGCCGTGCCGAAATGGGTACTGACCTGTTAGCAGAGTTACTTGCGATGGCATACTGCTCGGGGTACACCAAGCTGTTTCGTATCGCACTCCTTCCCTCGCAAGTCGATCTACATTGGGTGTGCGATGCTCGGCACCATAACAACTCACCCAGTCACACCCAATATCATCGGCCACGATGAGGATGACATTGGGCCGTTCATCTGCATGAACCGGCGAAGAAGAATGGCACAGGATTGAAGTCGTTAGAAGTGCAAGGTTCAAAGGAGGGAGGTTCATTAAGTTCATTTGCTGTGGAATCCCTCACTCGCGACGATCTGCTGAATGAGTTCGCGGAAACCGTACTCCAGTTCTGGCATGGCCGCGACAATGCGATCGATGTCGTCACGGTCAGAAAAACTCAGACGTCGGCCGAGTGCGTAGATCATT
This sequence comes from Aureliella sp., assembly GCA_963691875.1. GTDB lineage: Bacteria > Planctomycetota > Planctomycetia > Pirellulales > Pirellulaceae > Aureliella. The sequence goes on along the minus strand of OY829846.1, from coordinate 3,358,124 downwards.
AGCTTCTCGGTCAAGCATTGGGTGAATTGCTCGGGCCGGCTGAGCAAAAAGGACTTGATGCCTTCCGGACCCTTGATCGTTGTACCATCCGGCAGTTCTCCCGACGAATCAATTGGCAGTTTCTTGCTGTAACGCTCCCGCCAAGTGCCTACGTAATCGAAGTTTTCTAGTGACAGTCCGATCGGATCAATCTTGCGGTGGCATTCGTAACACGTGGCGTTGTTTCGATGTTTTTCCATTAGTTCGCGGATCGTGGCGACACCGCGCGTGTCGGGCTCGATCGGTTCCACATCCGGCGGCGGTGGATTGGGCGGTGTCCCCAAAAGATTCTCGAGCACCCATACGCCGCGAACGACGGGCTGCGTTTCAACGCCGTTGGAAGTAGCGGTCAAGATGCTGCCATGCCCAAGCAATCCGCCTCGATGGGAACTTGGAGGCAAAGCTACTTTCTTGAAGCCTCTATGTTGCACTGCAGGCAATGAGTAATGCCCAGCAAGCGCTGTATTGAGAAATGTGTAGTCCGCATGGACGAACTCCATGATGCTTCGGTTCTCTTGGAGCACGTGCGCGAAAAATAATTGAGTTTCACGACGCATTGCCTCTTCTAACTGGTCCTCGTAGTAACCCGGGTTCTTTTCCGGATCGGGCGGCATTTCACCTAACTTTCGCAGTCCCAGCCATTGCCCCGTGAAGTTCTCGCAGAAAGCGATTGATTTGGGATCGCCGAGCATTCGCTCAACCTGGGCGCGCAGTGTCTTGGCGTCGCTTAAAGTGCCGCGATCGGCCAGATCACGGAGTTCATCATCCGGCATAGAACTCCAAAGGAAGTACGAAAGTCGCGACGCAAGTTCGTGCTCGGTGATCCTTCTGTCTGAGGGATCGCTTGGATTTTCCTCAACCAGATAAATGAAGTTCGGCGAGGTAAGGATGGCTCGAAGACCGTACTTTGCCGCTGCCCAAAAGTCACCATGCTCGGCAAAATACTCGCGGGCCAAGCGCAAATACGGCTCTATTTCATCTTGGCTGATGGGCTTGCGAAACGCTGTAGCTGCGAACCGTATCAGCGACTTGTCTAGGTATTCAGCATCGGGTTTCTTTGGCGGCTCGGGAAAGAACCTCGCAAAGCCAGCTGGCGGCCACTGATCGTAAAAGGGGCCTTCGATCTCTAGCGTGTGAACATGCAGCTCCGGACCCGAGCCCACATACATCTCCGGCGGGTTGCGAATGGGATAGAGAGCGTCTTTGTTGTACTTGGGCAACACCTTTCGCAAAATCCGCTTGAAGGATCCGTTGGGACCATTCGCCCAGTGGGCGTGAAAGGTAAATCCTTTTTCCAGCCAGACCCGATGCTCAATCTCGATCACCCTGTCGTCAGGAATTTCGTACTCGCTGATGATGCGATGAGCTGTTGCCCCGAGTTCACGGGAGTCGATCGAAAGCGACAGCCGCATCGGTTCGTCCGAGTTATACCTCAGGTCCTCATCCTTGTACCGCGATTTCCTGCGTATCGCGCTCGCCGACAATCGAATGACATATTCACCGTCGGCCGGAACGCCTCGCTTCTTATCAAGCCGAGGCAGGCCGAGCGGTTGTCGAAACTTGATGAACAAACGGCCTGCCTCTTTGCGGCCTTCCTTGTCGACCGCTACGCCGTTGAGGATCTCTGGCGCTGATGGAGAGCTTGCCTCGCCTCCCATTTGATAGTGAATTTTCTCAGGACGCGGGCCAGGCAGAATCACTTTGTCCGCTACTTGGTGAGCTGCATCGAGATAGTTGCGGAGCAGATAATCGGATGTGACTAGCCCTTCACCAACATTGTCGAATCCATCGGTGGATTCATCAGTCGGAAAAGTGATGGTGGGATCGAAATCCACCATGTTCAGCTGAAACAAATCCCGGATCGTATTGCGGTACTCAGCACGATTCAGTCGGCGGAGCACCACTCTGCCAACTTGGTCCCGGGCGTCTTCGCGCGCTTTGGCAAGCATGTTTGTCAGCTCCGCCACAACCTGTTTCAGTTGCTCGTCGGAAGGCTGAGGCTCCTCGTCTGGTGGCATGGCCGCGAGGTTCAGCTGGTCGAGGATCTCTTGCAGCAGTTCCGCATCCTCTGATGCAAGCTCTGTTCCATGCATCGCAAGTTGATCGAAGCGACGATCAGCCTTTTGGGATTCAGGCCCGTGGCAACGGATGCAATAGGACTCGAGGAATGGTTCCAGGACGTCCGAGCCGTCCTCCCCTTGAGCAGAGCAGACCCACGCACATGTTATCAATAGCGAAACAAGACGGCTCATGTCAGTAGGTGATTCAGGTTGGAACTGTTTGTTGCGAACGATTCTTGTTCAATACCAAGTTGCTGGAGGATCGTGACAAACAAGTCGGATAGAGGTCGACCGTCACGCCCTTGCCGCTCGAAGCGATGGTGGCTTCCATGCTTCATGCCACCGCCAGCAACCATGATCGGCAGGTTGCGGCTGGAGTGCGAGCTGGCGTTCCCCATCCCGCTGCCGAACATTACTATGGTTGACTCTAGCAGCGATCGTCCACTCGAATCCGGTGTGTCTTTTAGTTTGGTCAGGAATCGCGAAAACTGCGTCGTATAAAAGGACTCGATGATCGTGAGTTCCTTGAGCAGATCGGGACGCTTGCCGTGATGCGTCAAGGAATGATATCCCAGGGTGATTCCGTCAAACGGGAATAGGCGATTTCCTCCTGGGTGGCCATAGCAGATCACGTTGGTGGAATTCGTCTGTAAGGCGAGGACCATCAAGTCGTACATGACCGAAGTGTTGTAAGGGTAGGCGAGGTCTACGATCGTATCGTCATCGTCGCCACCTCGAATGACCGCATCGTTGGCTCTGGGCTTGGCAATATCGATCCAGTCCGCTTGACGTTTCAGTTTGCGCTCCACTTCGCGAATTGCCGTTAGGAACTGTTCGAGTTTGTTTCTATCTGCCTTCGCGAGTCGTTCTTCAAGACGTTTTGCGTCCTGTAGCACGACATCCAGAATGCTAGCGTCTTCATCAAGCAATTGTCGAGTCTGCTGTTTCAGTTTCGTATTGTCATCGACAAACAGCTTCGCAAAAACGCGCGCCGGATTAGCCTCGGTCGGCAACTTGATCCCCGCGCGGGACCAAGAAACTCCACTACTGCCCAGCGCCAGCGTCGGGAATCTTGTCGCGCGCCCGATCTTCTCGCCGAGCAACTGGTCGAGTGAATGAAGGCGTTGCGGCTGCTCTTTGACGTCTTTCAGTTCGACGCCGTTGAGCAGAGTGTTCGAACAACCATGACCACCGCCAACGCCAGGATGATCAAGGTTGCTAAAGACGGTCAAATCGGCTCGATGTGACTGCAAGGGCTGCAGTAGAGCTGGCATGCTGTAGTCCGCCCCGGTTTTCTCCGGAAAGAAACCGCTGGGGTGCATACCGTAGTTTGGGGATACGCATACGAAGCGCTTGGCATTTGCACTTTCAATTAGTCTTGCCTCAGCTCGCAGAGAAGCAAAAGACGGTAATGCAATTGAAACGCCAAGGCCGCGCAGAAAACTGCGACGCTCGATTCGGCTCATATTTGCTTCCTTCGACACATGCTGTTTGCTTTTAGGTTTGATCAAGAATTCCTTTGAATCGCGGGCAGCGACCCTGTTTTCATCGTAATTCATGGATGATCTTACGGCGATGCTAGGGTTCAAGAACTTGCGATGGCCTTCGGGGAATGGAACCACTTTTCGCTAGGATATGGATAAATGGAGGATCTGAGAAACAAAGCTGTCTGTTTCGTCGCCACGGCGTACTTGGGAATGAACAAGGTGTACCATGCGTCGCTAACGATACCTTCAGCAAACAAAAATAAAATGCGCTAGACTCGTTCTTCGTCGCCGCGTCCTGGTGGCTTGAGCCGGATTTCGAGAATTATACTGCACCCTATCTTCAGGTGCACTGAAGAGAATTTTAGGGCCGGTGCAAAATGGCAGTGAGACGCCAAATTCGGTTTTCATTAGAACGAAGTAACATTAACGCCGCCTGAGTCGAGAGCATTACAGCTATATGAAAGTAAGACGGACATCGATCTCATTTGTCTTCCTGGTCGCGATTTTCTTGCTGGCGACGACTGCAATAGGGGCCGAACCTGCGCGAAGACCCAACGTCTTGTTGATTCTTGCCGACGATCTCGGTTGGAGTGACACAACTCTTTTCGGTACCACGCAGTTCTACAAAACCCCGAGCATCGAACGTCTCGCTGCGCGTGGGATGACGTTCACACGAGCGTATTCAGCTAGCCCACTCTGTTCACCGACACGGGCCAGCGTATTGACAGGCCTGAGTCCCGCGCGACATGGAATTACCTCGCCGGGTTGTCATCTGCCAGAGGTCACCTTGAAGGCAACACCCAAACCAATCGGTCCGCCTGAGGCTAAGGCAACTGTACTCACATCGGTCTCGCGGCTCGAGACGAAGTACTACACACTGGCGGAAATGTTGAAAGACCATGGCTACGCGACCGGCCATTTCGGAAAATGGCACCTCGGCGCGGAACCGTATTCGCCTCTGCAACATGGTTTTGATTTTGACGTGCCGCATCATCCCGGTCCCGGCCCAGCGGGAAGCTATGTCGCACCGTGGAAGTTCAAAGACTTCGATCACGATCCGGATATCCCTGATCAACACATCGAAGATCGGATGGCCGAAGAAGCTATCGCGTTTATTGAAAAGCATCGCGATGAACCGTTCTTTCTGAACTATTGGATGTTTAGTGTGCACGCTCCTTTCGATGCGAAGCGAAATTTGATCGATAAGTACCGCGAACAAGTTGATAAGGCAGGCCCGCAGCGCAGCCCCACGTATGCTGCCATGATCGAAAGCATGGACGACGCAGTGGGCAGGCTGCTCGACACGCTCGACCGGCTGAACATTTCCGACCACACAATTATCGTGTTCGCTTCGGACAACGGCGGAAACATGTACAACCAGGTCGACGGGACAACGCCCACCAGCAACGCGCCGTTGCGCGGAGGAAAAGCGACGATGTGGGAAGGCGGCGTTCGCGGTCCTGCGATTATCGTTTATTCCGACCACGTTCAGGCTGGTACTCGCAGCAGTGAAATCATTCAGAGCTGCGATTTCTATCCGACCCTGCTGCAGCTAACGGGCATCGAGTCCCAGCTATCATTCGATGGCATCAGCATAGTGCCGGCTCTTCAAGGCAGGGCGCTGGAGCGAGAAGCCATCTTCACCTACTTCCCCCACCAGACACGTGTGCCGGACTGGCTACCGCCTTCGGTCAGCGTTCACGCCGGAGACTGGAAGTTGATCCGCGTCTTCCATGGCGAATCGCCGGGCAAGCACAGTTACAAACTCTTCAATCTGAGGAGCGACATCGGCGAACAGATGAATCTCGCAGGTAAGAATCCAAGGCGAGTAGAGGAGCTCGACAAGCTGATTACTCAGTTCCTGGCAGAAACGAATGTCGTTGTTCCGTTGCCGAATCCGCGATTCGATCCTGCGAAATATGACCCAAAGATGATCGGGAAGGCAAAACCCAAATCGACCGGCCGATCGAAAGGGTCGGACCTGAAAAAGCCACAGCGCAAAGCGAAGCCAGTCGCAGGCTGGCAGTCAGGCGGCACGTGCAGGCTCGGATTAAAGGAGGGTTCGTTGATCGTCACCAGCGGCGGGCGAGATCCTCACTTGAGCTTCAGACTTCCGACCGAACTGAATCAGGAAGAGTTTGTGCTGAAGGTGACGATGACGTCCAGATCCAGAGGTTCCGGGCAAGTCTTCTGGCAAGAGAAAGGAGTTGTCCCAGCATTCTTTCGCGACCGCAGTCGTAGTTTCGAAGTTCAGCACGACGGCAAACCACACGAGTACAGAATTTCGTGGTCCGCTAAGAATCCAGTCGTTGCCGTGCGCATTGATCCTTCAAACGCGCCCGGGGAAATTACGATCTCTCGAATCCGACTGGTCGACAGAGATGGCAATGAGGTTTATCGATGGAGATTCTGAATCACATGTGCGTAAGTGAAGCTCCGGCGAAATCGTTGACCGAAACCGAGAGAACCGGCGTCTTCCAAAACGAAGCACCGCGGGCCAGGGGTAGTGGCCAGAGAATAAAAGCAAGCTCACGTAAGACCACGTCAGTAGATATGTTCAAGCACATCAGCGTTTGCGTTTTTCTCGTTTTCGCCGCGTTGGCCAACGTGAGAACGGACGCGGCTGAGACCGTAGCAATTACTCCTCACACATTTAAGATTCCCGACGGCTTTGAACTGACGTAGGTCGCCGCGCCGCCATTGGTCCAGCGGCCGATGCATATGGCGTTCGACGACGAGGGTGCGCTCTACGTCACCGACAGTTCGGGTGACACGAGAAAAGCACCGGTTCAACTCGAAGAACCAAGTCATCGTGTGCTGCGGTTGGTCGACTGCGATGGAGACGGAACTTACGATGAGTCGACTGTATTTGCCGACGAAGTACCGTTTCCAGAGGGCGTTTTAGTTCACGAGGGTGCAGTCTATGTGGGAGCGCCACCGCACATCTGGAAGTTCCGAGATACAGATGGCGATCATATTGCAGATGAGCGAACGGTTTGGTTCGATGGCGGTTCGATTGAGAACTGTGGCAATGACATGCACTGCGATGTTTTCGCGACCCTGCTAGACGCTGCAGAAATCTCCGTTCCAAAGTCGAATGGGAAGAATCCAGTGCGTGGGATGTCACTATTGCCGTACTTGGTAGATTCTGCTGTGCAACCGATTCCGGAGCGAACCATGGTTTTCGAACTTTGGGGCAACATCGGCGTGCGCAAAGGAAATTACAAGCTTTGGAGCGATGTCGGCCGAAATTACTCTCCGGATTGGCCAGCCCTGGCTGCTGAATTAGAGCGAACGGATCTTGCGCTGTATGACCTCAGCAAAGACTCCGCCGAAGAGCATGATCTACGGACCAAAGTTCCAGAAGTCTATGCTGAAATGAAAAAGGAACTGCTCAGTCACCTTTCGCAAATCAACTCTGATTATCCTGGCAGCACAAGTTCGGCTGGAAACCCTGAAAAATCCAAGTCGACAAAGAACAAGACAGATCCTGAGCCGTCGAAACGACCCTCACGGGATCAGTTCTTCAGGAGCCGCGACCGCAACAGCGACGGTTTCATTACGCTCAAAGAATTCATCGGCAATCCGAAGGGCCGCGACATGCCAGCCCTGACCAAGCGTTTCGGAAAACTGGATCGCGATGGAGATGGAAAGTTGCAGCGGGAAGAAATCAAATAATGATTGGCCAGCGACGCAGTGATACTGTGTACGACGAGTTTCTAAGAGTCACTAATACCTCCGCGATAGTAGCGGCTCGGGCGATTGCGGTAACTCAGCGCTCTTATTGCTTTCTTATATAAGTGAAGACGGGTTTCGTGTTTGCGATGCTCACTTGGCAAGGCTAGGCCTCGGCTTTAAATGCTGTGAGTGAAGTCCATGTAGCTGGCGTCGACGTATGCTGACGGTCTCGTAACCTCGACCGTTGAGTTTGGTCAGGAGAAAATTCGAATGGTGGCGCGATTGGGTACCACTTAAGAAAAGAAACAAAGAGAGGCGTCGGCGGGAGTCGAACCCGCGCATAATGGATTTGCAATCCACTGCCTTAGCCACTTGGCTACGACGCCTTCTTTTGTGTTTTGTCTACAGCCTTGAATATCCGTCGGATGAAATCGCCGACTAAATAGGAGGCTGGGCATTCGGGACATAGAGTACTTCTCAGGCTCAATGTTCTACGAGTGCGAACATTTTCCGTCAAGGCTATGTGTACCGATTGTATCGGATGGGTCGGCTCGTTACTTTGCTAGAACTGAGGGAAAAAGAGGATTTTGCCAAGCCATGAATGCCTTCGGCCCGTGGTGGTGATGGAGCCTTCGAGGCTAATCGGTTGGGCTGGAACGAAGTGGATGGCCCCTTCGGTTCGATACCCGAGTCCAGACCATTCCAATCGGCTGGGAAGCGGTGTGTCCGCGATCAGATCTTGGGCGTATAGTATCGGCCGCTTTTCACGCGATTGCAGCTTACCGGGAAAGTTTTCTGCGTCTTGGGGTTGTTGCAGCAAGCCACTGTCGGCGCTCGGCCGCCGAAGGAGTTTGATTTGGAGCTTGGAACTCTGAAGCGGTGACACAAGACCTATAACTGGGTGTGGCTTCTCACGAGACCGCTTGCTGGAGTGGTGAATCCACCCTGCTTGCGCGGCCTAGGCTAATCGACGTAGTTGACCAAAAACTATCCCTCTGCCAAGCTGTTCAGCTATGCACAAATAGGGCGAAACTCTTGCTGCCGCGGACTCGAGGCTCGTCTTCGATTGCGGCGTCAGCGTGTTCCGTTTTGCAATTGGCGGCGGGCTGCCACCGATCCGATACTGCGGCGGCAGATTGGTAAGACGCGAGCAGGACGCCTTAAGTACAGAAGTGGGCAGGACGCCACCGATACGAGAAACAGACAATGTGCTGGTTCGTTCCCAGCCTTCCTCAAGCACAAAAGAGAGTGATCGAGATGAGTGAGAAGTGTGATTTTGGACTAATTGGCCTGGCCGTGATGGGAGAAAACTTGGCGCTGAACGTGGAGAGCCGAGGCAATCGCATCGCGGTCTACAATCGCACTACAGAGAAGGTCGACAACTTGGTCAACGGTCGCGCCGCAGGCAAGAATTTTGTCGGCTGTCACACGATCGAAGAACTCGTCGCCTCACTCAAGAAGCCGCGTCTGGTAATGACTCTGGTTAAGGCCGGCCCAGCTGTGGACGCCATCATCGAAGCCTTGCTGCCACATCTGGAGCCAGGCGATGTGATCATCGATGGCGGGAACGAACATTACACGAACACCGAACGCCGAACAAAGTATGTCGAAGAGAAAGGCATGCTGTTCGTTGGTTGCGGTGTTTCTGGTGGTGAAGAAGGAGCCCTGAAGGGCCCGAGTCTGATGCCAGGTGGATCAAAGGAAGCATGGCCACTGGTGAAAGATATCTTCCAAGGCATCAGTGCCAAAGTTGGGCCCAACAATGATATTCCATGTTGCGAATGGGTCGGACCGCGTGGTGCTGGTCATTACGTGAAAATGGTTCACAATGGCATCGAGTACGGAGATATGCAGTTGATCTGCGAGGCGTATCAGATCTTGAAAGAAGTCGCTGGTCTGACCAATGATGAGCTCTATGACGTTTTTGATGACTGGAACAACGGAGAGCTTCAGAGCTACTTGATCGAGATCACTCGCGATATCTTCAGTGCGAAAGATGATCAGCCCGGAGCGGATGGATTCTTGGTTGATCAAATCGTGGATACAGCGGGTGCGAAGGGAACGGGCAAGTGGATGAGCCAGCTGGCTCTCGATTTGGGTGTACCTTCCACTCTGGTTACCACCGCTGTTTATGCGCGTGGATTGTCAGCGGTGAAGGATGCTCGCACACGTGCCAGCAAAGTTCTGCTAGGTCCAGCCGAGGGCGACAATCCAGAGTTCGCTTCGGCAACATCAAGCCTGGTAGGTAACAAAGCGGCGTTCGTTGAGGCAGTGCGTCAAGCATTGTACGCTTCGAAGATCTGTAGTTACGCTCAAGGCTTTGTGCAATTGCAGGCGGCCAGCAAGGAGCACGGGTGGGATCTAAACTACGGTGACTGCGCTTTGCTGTGGCGTGGCGGTTGTATCATTCGTGCTCAGTTCTTGGATCGCATCAAGGAAGCTTTCGACCAGCAGCCTGATCTTGAGAACTTGTTGTTGTACCCTTACTTCAAAAAGATCATCGACGACAGTCAAGCGGCTTGGCGAGCAGTCATCATGGCAGCTACGCAACTTGGCGTTCCGACTCCAGCGTTTTCTGCGGCTTTGGGATACTACGACAGCTACCGTCGCGAGCGACTGCCAGCGAACTTGCTGCAAGCTCAGCGCGATTACTTTGGTGCACACACCTATAAGCGGCTCGATCGCGAAGGTACGTTCCACTCCGAGTGGTTAGATCTGCGAAAGCAACCCTCTAGCTAACGAGGAGCTGTTAGCTGTTAGCGGTTGGCGACTAGCGATCTGCGTCTGATATCTTTTCGGGGAGAGCCCTCCCTGGCAGTGATACGTCCGACCCTCCCGCTTGCGGGAGGGGGACAGAATTGCACAGAAAGACGCATGCGCGTTTGGCTTAGTAGGAATCTCTCGAATTCTTGAACTCTAGGAATCAGTTATGAATGCGGTTGGTGCTCACACGATGGTGATCTTCGGGGCTTCCGGAGACTTGACCAGTCGCAAGCTAATTCCAGCGCTCTATCGCTTGCACCTGCGAGACCGCTTGCCAGAGAACACACGGATCGTCGGCGTAGCGCGGAGTAAGTTTGATGACGAGGGCTGGCGCAAACAACTGGCTGAAACGACCGCCAAGTTTGTTGGCGACGAGTTCTCGAGCGAGTCTTGGAGTCAGTTCGCCGCGAAAGTGCACTACAGCCCCGGCGACATCAAAGCTGCCGAAGATTTCCGAGCTTTGCGAACGCGTCTAGAAGAGCTAGAAGGCGGAGCGAATGCTGACCGAGTCTATTACGTCGCGACGATGCCACAGTTGTACGCCGAAGCCGCAGCACAGCTTGGCGCGGCTGGACTAGCGGACGATAGGCATGGCGCGAGACGCATCGTCATCGAGAAGCCTTTTGGGACGGATCTGTCCACGGCTCAGAACCTGAACAGTTCCATCTACAGGGTGTGGCGCGAGGATCAGGTGTATCGAATCGATCATTACTTGGGCAAGGAAACGGTCCAAAATATGATGGTCCTACGTTTCGGCAACACCATCTTCGAGCCGCTTTGGAATCGCAACTACATCGATCATGTGCAGATCACGGTCGCGGAGGAAGTCATTGTTGGGCGTCGTGGGGATTACTACGACAAGTCGGGTATCCTTCGGGACATGTTCCAAAATCACATCTTCCAACTGATGATGATCACCGCTATGGAGGCGCCAGTGAAATATGACGCAACTAGCGTGCGGGACGAAAAGGTGAAGGTCCTGCGAGCAGTGCGCAAGATGCAGGGCAGCGATTTTGCGGAATGTGGAGTTCGAGCCCAGTATGAAGGCTATCGTGCGGAGGAAGGTGTCGATGTTGCAAGCGAGACCGAGACCTTTGCTGCGATGAAGTTGCACATCGACAACTGGCGCTGGAAGGGTGTGCCTTTCTATCTGCGAAGTGGCAAAGGTATGAGTTGCCGAACGACACAAATCGTCATCGAGTTTCATCACCCTCCCCACTTACTATTTTCAGGCCAGAAGTCCTTGCCGCAAGCAAATCGACTGGTAATTCAGATCCAGCCAGCGGAAGGCATTCAAATGCACTTCCAGTCGAAGGTGCCTGATCAGGAAATGCAGCTGCGTCAGAGTTCGCTTGACTTCCGGTTTGATTCCGGCGGATCCTTGCCGGATGCCTACCAGCGCCTACTGCAAGATGCACTTGAAGGCGACGCCAGCCTGTTTGCTCGCAGCGACGAAGTGGAACTGGCTTGGCAGATCATTGATCCGATTCTGGCAGCTTGGCGTAGTCCCGCGGCGCCTCCGATGAGTTCTTACCAAGTTGGGGGTTGGGGACCCGAAGCTGGATTGGAGTGGATTCAGAAAGACGGCCGCGAGTGGTTTGATGTTTGCCCGGTGATTCACGGCTAACTTTCAGACCTACTCTGATATAGGACGCAATTCAGGCTGATTGTGTGCCGGATCTAAGGTGCCAGGAAGGTCAACATGCTTTCACTGCGATTCACGATTTCAGCCGTGCCGGTAATGCCAAGCTTGATGTCGCCTTTCGAGTTTTTGCGTCGAATTGCGTTTGAAGTCAGATGTACTTGGAGCCGATCGACATCCTCATTTTCGAACCTGCACTTGAGTCGGGAGCGATGAAGTCAACGCGGCCAGTCACATTTGCATAGCGTTGGAAGTCAAAGGCATCGAACGTGAGCTTCGCGCTCCGCCAACCGTCTCGTCCGTTCAAAGCCCGATCGCTCCCTTTGACTTAGGGCGTTCTTGGGAGCGTTTTGCGAAACCAGGTCTAGACTCGCGATAGAGCCCCCTCCACCCATAACTCGCGGAGTTATGTATTAAGAGTCCCATCTAGGTATTTCTTCGAGCTTCAATATTCCTTGTTCGTTATTTGATGATGGGGTTGGCGAAAGTTTCGACGACTCGCGTTGCGAAATTTTCTTCATCAACTTTTAGGGTTGGAGAGATCAGTTGAGTGAAACCCGACCAGGCTCGAAGCCTTCGACGGTAGAGAATTCCGCCCACACGGGGATGAATGGACTTACTTCAAGTGCTTGTTCCATTGAGAGATTGAGCTTGCGAAGAAAGTCTGTTGCACCGCTTCGGCCAGTGTACTCAGCTGTTGCGGCGGAGGAGAAAAAGATGCTGTCGAACTGCTGCGTGCCTTCTAGGTTCGTCGGGATATCGCGAACCGCAAATCGAACGGAGCGCCGGTCCAAGAAATTTAATCGCTCAACGCTGCCGCCAATTCCACCGGCCACAATCCAGTCATCCTCGTTGCGTCCATCTCGCTGCACAGCTTCGATCAAGGAAGGCAACATGGCCTGTTCGCTGCTGGCTAGATCACGATCGAGCATCACATTGATCAAGGAAAAAGTGAAAGCTTCCTTATTGGCCACTCCTTTGCAACGGAACCAGCCGACAAGGGGCTCGTATTGCACGAGATCTTCGGGGTCTTTCACCGTATACAACTGATACCGATCCGTTTCCAATCTCTCGGTGTCGAAGATCATCGCAAACTGCAGCTTGTTGACGCGGCCAACGCGGGGGCCGATCAAGAAATCGTACTTGCGGCCGGTCGCGTTTAGCTTGTCGACCAAGATCGGGAGTAAATCGTCGCGATCACTTTGAACGCCTTGGAGTGCCACCAAGTCGAATTCCTGCAACAAGCTCACGATCACCATGGTCGCTTGTGGCTTCGATAGTTTACTCGGGCTCAGTGACCCCAAGTTGAAGCTACCTACTCGAATGCGATCTGTACGTGCCAAGGTTTGTCTCATCGGCTCGGAGCTGTCAGGAGCATCATCGGTGCGGGCCGCAGCAGTTTCACTGCGGAGAGTCGCAACGGGTTGCGTTGCTGCAGGCCCGAATCCAGTACTCACTGTTGCTCGAGCGATGTGGCCCGAGCTTGAACCTGCTTCACCTTTTGTGCTCAATCGGAAGTGCGGCGGCAGCGGAATGGGGGCCGACGAAGGATCGCGAGTGTCAGTGTCCGCGGCCAGCGTCTCGCTTGTGAGCGGGTTTTCGGATGTTTTTGCTTGCCACATCGACAGCTTTTCTCCCAACGACAACTTGCCTTGCCACTGGGAGTCATCAGTCGGCAAATCGCCTGGAGTGGGGGTTGGGTTGTTACTTGGCTTCGAGCCGGAGTAGGGCAAGTCGAGGAAGCCTTCTGGCATGTTTGCACTTACGGGATCCCAATCAAACAATGAAGTATTCGTAGGGACGGTAAGTGGGGAGGTGGGAGGAGCCTGAGCCACGGCGGTTTCACGCGGCTTCAGATGCAAGTGTTCGATGCCGCCGATTGTGTAGTGGCGACCGATCCAGAACACGACTGCGAGGAAGAGAGCTAGAAAAGGCCAACGCCAGGCGAGAATGTGAAACATGACTGGATCCTGATAATCCGACAACATGAACGAGCGGCCCAAGGTATCCAATCACCTCCGAGCGGCTCAGGCAACATGCAGGCCAGGATCCATCCAGACTGATGCACCTATCGTCTTCGTCGATCGCTCTGCAGAAATCCAGCCATTTGCTGGCATTGAGGGTTAGAGAAGTCTGTAGTCAGCCAGTCGTAGGAGTCTCGTGAGTCAGACCGAAGAGTCGGTTTATAACGAGCTAGAGAGGTTTGCCTGTTCCAGCATAGTCGAACGGCGAAGTTGCAATTCGCCAGAACTTGGCTCAGGCACTATCATGAACCGTGTCGGTTCATTTTGCACCTCAGAGGAAGTTACCTGTGCCCGCGCTGTTCATGTTGCGATTCACTCGAGTTACAGCCATTGCATTTTGCATGCTGCTGTTCGGGGCGATCGGCCTCGCACAGATTGGCGGGTGGCCTGGTGGCGGGGGGAGAGGTGGTCGAGGATTTCGAGGCGGCAATCCCGGCGTCGGCCGCAATTACGATCGAAGCAGCTATCCGACTTGGGAATCTCCACAAGATTTTGAGAAAGACGTTTTTACTTTCGCACGAGTCCAATATGACTCGGATGGTCCTTTCGGCTGGTTCGATCGTTGGAACAACGATTTTCCAGATGCAGACATTCACTTCTCCATGCGTCTGCAGCAATTAACGTCGATGCATGTGAACCCCGACGCTGCCGTGGTGCGTTTGACCGAACCAGAGTTGCTCGACTATCCGTTTGTCTACCTTGCCGGCGTTCAGTACATGCGGCTCAGCAAAGCCGAACAAGCAGGGTTTCGCCGCTACTTGGAGAACGGTGGTTTCTTCATGATGGATGACCTCTGGGGAATCAAGAGTAGAGACCGAGTACTGGAAGAAATGAAGAAGGTGCTACCCTACGCGACCCCCATTGAGCTAAGTATTGATCATCCGGTGTTTCACACTGTTTATGATCTCAAGGCGTTGCCGCAAGTCACGGACTACTTGACTTGGCGAAATGGAGACCGCTACGAGTATTCGCACGAGGGTGAGACGGGTGATCGCAAGCCGCACTTCTTAGCTTACTTTGATCAAAACCGACGAATGGTGGGCATCGTCTGCCACAACAACGACATTGGCGATGGTTGGGAACGTGAGGGAGAGCACCCCGATTTCTTTGAGCTCTTCTCCGTGAAACATTCTTATCCCTTCGGCATCAATATCGTTACCTATGCCATGACGCAGTGAACGGTGGTTCGCCCTCAATGACAAGCTGGACCTGCAAACCATTGAGTCCTTGAGTACAAGCATGGCGGGCAATCGAGTCCATAAGAGCGGCTTCCTCACCAAAACAAGACGCCGCCTGCGACTGGGTGTTAAACAGCGATGCGTGCTCTTCAACGATATCCGGCCGGAGCTAGTAGCTCAGTTTGCCTCGGATACGTCGTTGTAAATCCCCACCACGACACCGTCGCCTTCAACAGCAGAGCGCTGCTGTTCCTTGGCGTCATCGTTTCGCTCAGCGTCGATGGACTTAAGGTAAGCGGTATTAACGTCACCCGTGACATAATTGCCGTCGAACACCGAGCATTCGAAACTATCCACCTCTGGGTTTCCTTCTCGAGAGCATCGTACGAGTTCATCGAGATCTTGGTAGACCAGCCAGTCGGCACCGATCAACGCGCCAACTTGTTCTTCGGTACGCCCATGTGCGATGAGTTCACTTGGAGACGGCATGTCAATCCCGTAGACGTTCGGGAAACGAACAGGAGGCGCAGCTGAGGCGAGATAGACTCGATTCGCGCCAGCGTCGCGTGCCATCTGAATGATCTCTCTGCAAGTGGTTCCGCGGACGATCGAGTCGTCCACCAACATGACGTTCTTGCCTTCGAACTCGAGCCGAATGGGGTTGAGTTTCTGGCGTACGGACTTCCTTCGCTCTTTCTGTCCGGGCATGATAAACGTGCGCCCAATGTAACGATTCTTCACGAACGCTTCGTGGTACTTAAGACCAAGTGTCTGAGCCAAGGATAGGCCAGCAGTTCGACTGCTATCAGGAATCGGGATGACCACGTCGATATCGTGATCAGGTCTCAGACGTTGAATCTTGCGGGCCAGGGCTTCTCCTTGCCGTTTCCTTGTTTTGTAGACCGAAATCTCATCGAGCATGCTATCGGGTCGAGCAAAGTAGACGTGCTCAAAAATACACGGGGTGAGCGATGTTTCCGATGCGCACTGCTGTCGGTGCAGATTTCGAGCCTGATCAATGAATATTGCCTCACCCGGCGCGACATCGGAAAGTAAGGTGAAGCCTAGAACGTCGAGCGCGACACTCTCTGACGCAACCATGTACTCACGATCATTGCCCTCACCGCGATAGCCTACCACCAGTGGCCGTATGCCCCAGGGGTCGCGAAAAGCAACGATGCCGTGGTTAACGATCATGGCGACGGCAGCGTAACCACCGCTACAGCGACGGTGTACTGCGGAGACTGCAGCAAAGATGTCTTCAGGGGACGCCTGCAGCTGTCCACGATCGTGTAGTTCGCGAGCAAATACGTTTAGCAGGACTTCAGAATCTGAATCCGTATTCAGATGTCGCATCTCGGTTTCAAACAGCTCGTCGCGGAGCTGACGAGAGTTGGTGAGATTACCGTTATGAGCGAGCGCGATGCCGTAGGGAGTGTTGACATAGAACGGCTGTGCGTTGGCTGCTCCACCGCTTCCGGCAGTCGGGTAGCGAATGTGCCCGACGCCGATCTTCCCTTGCAAGCGAGAGATGTGCTGCTGCCGAAAAACATCTCGGACGAGACCCACGCTCTTTCGTTGATTCACACGGTCTTCGGAGCAGGTCATCATCCCAGCTGCGTCTTGTCCGCGATGCTGCAGAACAGTCAAAGCATCGTAGATTTCAGGGGCGACTTCTTGCTTTGCAACGATTCCAACTAGGCCACACATAGTTCTGCCTCATATCGGATAAGTTGCCCAAGATATTGGATGTCGAGATCGCCACTGTCCAAGTGATAGATCGCGGCGAAGCCGCACTCATGATGAAGTTCGCTCATGAGAAGTTTCTGAACCTGTTTTCAGAAGGTAGCTCGTCTACTGTCCCTGGTGCGAAATAAGACAGCCAGCGCTCTTGCCATCAACAAACTTCGTCCTGAAGTTGATCTAGGCCGCTCGCTCATCCAATTGTGCTCCGGTAGACTCGGTGCTAAAGCGGGAGGACTATGATAGTGTAGCCACGTCTTCACAATCAGCAAATGGTTGACACAATCGCTTGGTGGGCTGGCCACAACCTTGCGGGCCCAGCCTCGGTAAAATACCGATGCTCCGCATATCTTGTCACCCGGCGGTGCAGTAATTGTGTCCAAACTGCTTTACTATTCCAGCTTCTTGCCACTCAAATTGCCTAGTCTGAATCTAGTACGATAATTCAAAGACTTCATGGATTCGCAAGTTTTACCATCTCGAAAAGAATTGCTTGCCGCTTGCGATACCTTAGTGGTTAAAGTTGGCTCACGCGTGCTGTCCACCGAAGATGGGAAGCTCGATGTCGCGCGAATTACCTCGCTGGCAACTCAGCTTTCGCTGCTTTCGGAGCAGCATGAAGTCGTATTGGTTAGCAGTGGTGCCGTTGCGGCCGGCATGGCAAGGCTTGCGATGGCAGAGCGGCCCAAGGACTTAGCCCACCTTCAAGCGGTCGCATCGGTAGGGCAAGCTCACTTAATCCAAACCTATGAACAGCACTTTTCTCGGCATTCGCGACATGCAGCTCAAGTATTATTGACCGCCGAAGACATTGATGATCGAGCGCGGTACTTGAATCTTCGCAACACGCTGCGAACGCTGCTAAAGATCGGCACCATCCCGATCATCAACGAGAATGATTCCGTTTCCGTAGACGAGTTGCTTACGACTTTCGGTGACAACGACCGGCTGGCCGCGATGGTCGCCGGACTTTTCGCCCGCCCTGCCCTGATCATTCTTAGCGATGTGGACGGGGTATATTCGGCGAGACCTGGCGAAGATAGCGACGCAATGGTTTTGCGAGAAATAGAAACAGTCAACGATTCGATTCTCGCCCTCGCGGTCGACACTTCAGGCGGTGTTGGCAAAGGCGGGATGTACAGCAAACTCAAGGCGGCTCATTTTACGACACGCAGCGGGGCCCCTGTAATCATCGCAGGAGGCCGAACGCCTGATGTTTTGAAACGCGTTCTCGAGGGAGAGGAGATCGGGACTCTGTTCCTGCCTCAGTCGCGGGGCTTGGCTCCTAAGAAACGTTGGATTGGTTTTTCGGCTCAAGTTGCAGGAGCCGTGCACTGTGATTCTGGGGCCACCCAAGCGCTTAAGAAGAATGGCCCGAGCTTGCTGGCCATCGGGATCTTAAGATGCGAAGGCAGCTTTCACAAAGGAGATGTACTTTCCATCTGCGATGCTGACGGAAACGAGTTCGCTCGCGGACTCACTAACTATTCTGCTGACGAACTTCAAAAGATCATTGGACTGAAGTCGGAAGCCATTGCCGAAAAGCTAGGACACTGCCCTTACGAGGAAGTGATTCACCGCGATAACATCGTTTTGGTCTGAACTCATGACGCATACGCCTTTAAGACCGGACGCGACACAGCAGAGACACTTAGCGCTTCGCCCTAGTGATTGTTGGCAATGGAGCGAAGACCAGATCCGCGACTGGCAGCTCAAGCAATTGAACGGTCAGCTGGCTGCGATCCTCCCGAGCAATAAGTTCTATCAGCAGAAGTTTGGAAGTGACTTCCTGCAACTGAGTAGTCTCGATGATCTGTCGAATCTACCGATGACCAGCAAACAGGAGCTAGTCGCCAGCGGCGCGGAAGCGAAAGATGGAATCAGCTCGCATCACAGTTATCCCAGCCAAGAGTACTCTCGTTTGCATCGCACGAGTGGCACGACGGGAAAACCGCTTCCAATTCTTGATACCGAACTCGACTGGCGTTGCTGGTCCTCCACTTGGCAGCACGTGCTCGAGGCGGCTGAGATCGGCGTGGAAGATCGCGTTTTTCTCGCCTTTTCGTTCGGGCCGTTCATCGGGTTCTGGAGCGCTCATCAAGCTTGCGTGGATCGTGGAGCGATGGTCATTCCTGGGGGTGGCTTGAGCACACTCGCCCGACTGGAGTTTATGCGTTCCAGCAAAGCTACCCTCCTTTGTTGTACGCCGTCGTACGCTCTGCACATGGCAGAAGTTGCCGAACGCGAGAACTTTGATATTGCTGCCCTCCCGGTCAAGCGATTGATTGTGGCAGGTGAGTCAGGTGGCAGCGTTCCTGAAGTGAGAAGCCGGATGGAATCGCTCTGGCAAGCGAAAGTAGTGGATCACAGCGGTGCAACGGAGATCGGTCCTTGGGGGTTCGGTTGGCCAGCTCGCCCAGGATTGCATGTGATCGAAACGAGCTTTATTGCTGAGCTACTTCCGGTCGAGACGGATCATACGGCTCTGGCGGACAGCAGCTCGGCTGCTTTCCGAGAGCTTGTGATTACCTCACTTTGTCGCTACGGTGCACCTGTGATTCGCTACAGGACTGGAGATGTTGTCATCGCAGAACGCCCAACCTCCGGCCCTTGCCGTTTCCTATGGATGCCGCAGGGAGTGGTTGGGCGGAGCGACAATATGGTCACGGTCCGCGGCGTCAATGTTTTCCCCAGCAGCATCGACGCAGTGGTGCGGGAATTTAACAGCATCGCCGAATATCAAGTCCAAGTGACGCGGTCCGCCGCACTCGACCAACTTGCCATTTCAATCGAAGCTGATGAATCTACTCAGTTGGAATTGGAAAAGCGACTGCAGATGCGTTTGGGGCTGCGCATCCCTGTGAGTCTCGCAGCCCCCGATAGCCTGCCGCGTAGCGAACTCAAATCACGCCGTTGGCACGATCTACGTAATTAGTCTTATGTGGCATAGATATCCTGCCGGTGTCTACCAGCTGGGCGATGCCCTCCCCGTCGCTTAGGCTCCAAGCCTTCCAGAATTCCTCGCCACGCTATACGTAGGCCGTTGGAACGTGCGGGGCGTTGCTCGCAAGATCAAGCTACCGCTCAATCTTCGCTGGTCGAATGAACCTCACGCGGTACTTCTCGTCGAGCAGCTTTTTGTTGGCACGTTCTGGATCGGTTTTGCTCCAGGTTTCGAGGAACACCTTTGATCGAATTGTACGATGCACATTGGATTCGCGATCGTACCAGCGTGAATAGTAGTCACCACGATGTGGATCTTTACGAGGCTTCTTGGTTTGATTCTTCTCGACCAGGCTCCAAGCGATGACATGGAAGCGAGCGTAGTCAGGAGACCACTCGTAGAAGATTACTTGATCGTAGGAGTGTCGGCCAAGATCGTCGTAGTAGTGATTGAGCTCGATTAAGTCGACGGTCTGCGAAATCTTATCGCGTAAGAAGACCGTCTTCGGGTCGGCCTGTTTTGATTGTGAATCCGCGACTCGAACAATCTTGGTGTGAGTACCTGGCCCAGAAGGTATGGCCAGCAACAGTGATAATAAGACGCTTTCAAGTAGTACAAGTCCCATTTTGCTTCTCCCTTGTCTCTTCGGCCTGGACGCTCAGCACAGAAGACAAGGGAAAGCCGGTTGCAAGATCTAACGTCAGGACTCAGTGGAGCGTTCGTGGTTGGAAGCACCACGAGTGCAGCAACTGGCTGTTCCCCCCGATGCGTCGACACTTATGGCGAAGACTTACTGAGGAAATCGATGGGTTCTGACGCGATCTGTTCACTAGTGTTCTCTTGTATTCGAGTGCTTGGCATAATGCATGCGTTGCAAGCAGCTGGCAAAAGAAGCAACACTGTGTGGCGGAGTGTGCTGTGCCACCAGCAAATAGCCAGATCCAGAGAGAAAGAATTCGCCTGCCGGACCTGTCTTTTGCAAGACATCCATCTGTGGCGATTCCCCTACGCACGCTTTTTGAGCGAAGTGCGTCAGGTTGTGGTTTCTACGAATTCAGGTTGTGTGAGAGGCGACACAGTTCCGAATCCAATCAAAAAGAAGAGGAACCAATTTCTGAATATGAAATATCGGTGCGTTATAGCAAGAGAGATCACGAAGAAATTAACTTTAGTCAAAATTTACCCACGTGTTTGACAGCAATCTCTGCTGTGGACCGAAACGCGACTTATAGTTCAGATGGCGATTGTCACGCACGTAATAGCCAAGATACAACCATTTGCGTTCGAGTTGTTCGGCAAAGCGAATCTGTTGTAGGATGGCGTAAGTTCCGGGGCTCAATCCTGACGACTCCGGGTCAAAAAAACAGTACACGGCTGACAAGGAATTGGCACCCACGTCGGTGATCGAGACGGCCTGCAGTTCCCCTTCTTTCCATAGGCTCAACTCCACTGACTCGCAGGGAGCGTTAAGTAAAAACCCTCGATAATCACCCTCGTCGAGAGCGCCTTCCCGCTGCGCCAAACCTCGCTTGAGTCGATGTTCGTTGAATAAACGTAGTCGCGTTGCATCTAGTGTTGGCGTCGCAATGCGCGTTTCAAATGCGGCATCACCTTTCTTTTGCACACGCTTTTGAGAACGCGTTGGTTTAAAAGTTTGCACTTCCAGTCGCGTTGCTTCACAGGCCTGACAATTGGGGCATTGAGTTCGGTAAAAGAACAGGCCTGTACGCCGAAAACCAGATTCCAGCAGCTGATCGACTTGCTCGCCGTAAAGTCCCACACGCGGCACACGCAAGGGCATTCGGGCGGTCTGCCCAGTCAGATAGGGGCATTGATCGGGCTCGTCCATCGCTACGTGGAGAAAGTCTGGTTCCAGCATCCCTGTATTCAATGTGCAAGGCGGTCTGTTGTTTCAGTTAGTCGTATCGCCGTGAGGTCTCGGGCTTTTCGCGAGTAGATGCGCCGTGTATAGCGGCCACTCCGATAAACGCGCGACGGCGAACTGAAGAACCTGCGGCTAGGACCAATGCCGCTAAGTCTGCTGGCCGCGTCGCCGTAACAGCGTTTCGCGCGTTATTGGCCTACGAGATCACGGAATTGTACTCGCAGTTTCTCAACCGAGACGGTTTAGTGTACCTCGATTCGCAGGCTGTTTCGTCAAACTTCCGATTCAATCACGACTGCGGCTGCATGTCCAAGAGGCGTAAAACTATGCTTTAAGAAGTAGGGTGAGTTTGTCTTGCCGTCTTCCAAGCATAGATGAAGCTCGCAGTCCACGCTGGCGCCAGGATGTCCAAGCATTCCGAATCGACGACTGTCTTGCATGCCCACCAAGCTTGCCAACAACTCCAGTATTCCGCAACCTGCCCCAGCGGTGCCAATCCTCGGCGAGAAGGCGGTGACGGGAGTGCTACCCACCGAAGCCTCGATTGCGGCCGCTTCCTCAAGGTCCAAGTCACGGAAGGCATATCCTTGTGCATTGATATGATCCAGGTCACTGGCCGCAACATTTGCTTCAGCTAGGGCCGCTTCGACGGCGAGTTGTGAACTGACGCGGCTGCCGCCGTACTTAGTCTTAGGTGCCGCACAACGACTCGCTCCTCCGCGGTATCGAGCAAGTACATGGGCACCGCGGCGAACAGCTTGACTTCGCCGTTCCAGGACGATAGCTCCTGCTCCTGCACCCGCCACGATTCCCCGACTGTCGAAGGCGAAGGGACGACAGCGTGGTGAATCGTGCGATGAGGAATCGTAGGGATGTCGGTCGCAGCTTGCCTGCCAACAGTGGGTGATCCGCGAGGGCGCACAGCGATTGCCAATTCCACCAACGACGATCAAATCCGCTCGGTCGCGCTCGATCATCAAAGCAGCTTCTTGAAGGGCGAGAAGGCTGCTAACTTCCTCTTGAGCGATGGTGTTGTTCGGGCCACGAGCGTCGATGGCAATTCCGACGTGGCAGGCGGGCATGTTAGGAAGATTGCGGAGCATCCAAAGTGGATAAACTTGCTTCTCAAAAACCTTTCCCCAACGCGAAAGGTCAAGTTTGCCATCTTCGGCACAGGCTTTGACTCCTCCAACCATGTCATCGAGGTTCCCAGGGATCAATTCCGAACCATATATTACACCGAGCCGTTCTGACTCAAGTTCTGCTTCTTCGAGTCCAGCGTCCTGCCAAGCCAGTTGAGCCGCGCTGTAAGCCATTTGCACTTCGGGGCTCATGACCTTCAGCGCCTTGCGTGGCTTTACGTATTGCTTGCCTTCGAAGTCCGTAACGGGAGCCGCGTAGATGGTCCGTCGGTCCTCGCCCGTTTCATTAATTGCACGGACCGCACTTTTTCCGTCCCGCATTGCCTGAGTGAACGCTTCTCTTCCGATTCCAATCGAAGTAACGCAACCGATTCCGGTGATTACGATGTCATCAACACCAACCATAAATTCTCAGTTGCCGGCGCAAGTAGCAGAGGACGAGATGTACTATTACGGTAGCATTCTATCGAGATCATGATCTGGGCGTCAGGTAGGGCAAGGTTGCGGGACCGATCAAAGTCGCGATTTAGTCAATTGAGCCGAGCATGCTAGCGTCGGAGCGAGAGCGATGGCGGATAACTGGCTGAAGCCGAGGGAGATTCACACTCCAGCGCAGGTAGGTGCTTGAGAGTGTTGCTAGGGCCGGCACTTGCGAAGTAACTTCTTGGTTTCTCTGTCGTTGGGGTACTGTTCGAGCAATTCTTCACAGGCGGCGCGGGCTTCGTCAACTTGTCCTGCGGATAGAAGGCTAAGAGCGCGGTTGTACAAAGCGTCGATATCCCAAGGCCGTTCTGATACAGCTTTCTGATACCAGTCGGCTGCAATGAGAAAGTCGTCAGCCTTGAAAGCACTTTCGCCGAGCGCAAACGCGGCCAGATAGTTGGGTTTCACTTGCCATGATTTTTCGTAGTACTGTTTGGGACTCATCAGACCTGCACCGGAGTTGGGGGCATTTCTGGAGAGGTTGCCCAAGTTGACCCAAGGTGTTGGATTGGTCGGATCTTCCGTAATAGATTCCATGAAAGCCTGCTTGGCTGAAATGACTCGCCCTTGCATGCCAAGTACCAAGCCTTTGCTGTTCAGAGTTTGAAAGCGGTCAAACTTATATTCTTCCGCTTTCTCAAGGTAGAACAACGCTCCGTCAGGATCGTTTTCCCGAACGTAGACAAGGGCTAGATTCTGCAATGCAGCGACCGAACTAGGGTTCTTGTTTATAGTGTCCGTCCACAGTGTTTTCTCGGATTCGAAAACAGGCGTGTAACGCATCGTCTGAAAGCAGTAAACGCATAAGAGCGCGACAAATGCGAGTAGGCAAAGTGGTGGCTGTACTTTGAAGTCTCGGCAAACAAATTTCGCTCCATCGAGCAAAATAGACCAAACGAAGCAGAAGACCCCGACGACCGGCAAGTAGACAAAATGATCGGCCACAAACGAAAAGCGGTGCGGATAGACATTTAAAAAGCCAAGGGCGGGAAGGGCTGAGCCAACAAAGAATGCGACACTGCTAATTGCCCCACGCTTCCGTTGCTTCCAAGTGTAGATCGTAAGTGAAAAGGCAATGGTGAAACAAGCGAGTATCGCAAATAAGGCCGTTGCGTTTATCTTTGGCTCATAACGAGGGTAGAAAAACATCTGCTCAAACGGCACACTGCACTGCTGGATGTAGTGTACGACGCAGCGCGAGGCGATGCCAACTCGTTCCACAAAACCGTAATTCCAATCGTCTCCGATAGCACCGACATGCTCAAGCTCCATGGAAGCCGTTTGCCAACCTGCAAAGGCTCCAAGAAGCAGTAAGGGTATGAGTATTGCGATCTGGCTGCGGCGAATGTTTCCTTGGGCGAACCAGAGGGCAACAGCTAGAGCAGCTGGTAATGAAGCAGTGATGGATTTGCTGTAAAGGGCACATGCGAAAAGCAGAGTGCCCAGCCCAAACTGAAAAATGGTCAGTAGTATGGCTGGTCTGGCTTGCTCCTCATTCTCTTCTGGCAAACGTTTTGAGCGTGACCATTTCGGTGCAAGTGCTGGCCAAATGGTGAGCCATGCCAAGCCGTAAAACATGCCAGAGAGAAGATTCTTGAGCTCCGTTACCCAAGCCACGGTTTCGACTTGAATGGGATGGAGCGCGAATGCCATCGCAATCCAAAATGCAGCCGACAAACGTAGTTGCTTAAGCACCACAAAGCACAGCAAGCTGTTGATCACGTGAAGGAGAACGTTCAGCGCATGGTAGCCAGCGGGGGCGTCCTCGAAGAGCTGGTACTGAACCCACAGAACGGTGAAGGTAATCGGATAGTACTGAGGAGACTTGCTTGGATCAGTCCAGATGGAATAAAGGCCATCCGGGGACTGAAGCATGGGGTTGGAGTAAACGTACTGATCGTCATCCCAAATGAAAGTCAAGCTGGTTGTGGGAGCGTAGACTAAGGCGGTTACGGCAACCAACAGAATAGGCTGCCACCAAGCAAAGTTGACCGCAAACCAGGCCTGCATTTGCGACTCGAGGGCGGCCGCAGAAGACTCTGATTTTCGCCTCTTATTCAGTTTTCTGACTCTTTAGAACGGCAAGCAGTTTGGGGTACAAACACAACTGGAAGAACTAGAAGGTCCTAGAACCGCGAATTGCCTGGTCTTGAGGATTCGCCGAGCGTCCGATCATACGGTCAATGTTGTCGAGCCGATTGTTGGCTCGAATACGATCCAGTCCATCTGGAAGGTTTTCCGAGGCGGAAAGATACCAGAATCGTGCTCGTTTCATGGTCGCTTCGAATACAAGCGTTTCGTCCTTTTGTTTTTGACCATAATCCCACCAGCCATCGCCCAAGGTTACGTGACGCCCGAAATTCGCATCTTGCTGGATCTCCAGCAACGCTAAGGCTCGAAGTTCACGATCCTTGGACTTGGCAAGCATCGAAGCTCCCTTCGCCCAGTTTTCCTTCACGATGCAGAAATACCAGCCAACCGCTAGGTTGGCTTCGGGGTTCTCTGGATCGGACTCGAGTGTACTAATATGCTTCGCAACACGTGGGAAGCGCTTTTTGCCCTCCTCCACTCTTTCTCGCATGACCTTCCACTTGTAGTTCGTCTCGCGATCGTTCATGTGCCGGACTGCGGCTAGGCCATAACCTAGATTTTTGTCTGCTCGGCGGTAGTCATCTTCAACGATATTTTGGAGAACCAAATTTTCGAGAATCGGGATAAGCACCGACGCTTTGTTTAGTTCAAGTCGTAACGAGCCCTTTTTCCCGAGCAATCCATCGAACATTTCGCTTTCGTATTCGTCCAGATCAAGAACGAAGCGATTCTCAAGCTCGTTCAGTAGTTGTAGCGAGAGATTCGCATCTGCACCTCGAATCGCAAGGCGAAATGCCGAACGTAGCCCGACAAAAAGTTCAGCGGGTGGCAAATTCGAGACTCCCACACTGACACCACCGGCTCCGGAGTTGCCATCATCTGAGTCATCGGGATCACTCGTGGAGCTCGTCCCAGCTACACGAGTTCGGGAGGTCAAGAGTTGGCTGTGGATGGTTTTCGCCAACTTGGCCAGTTCAATTTTGGTGCGAGCAGCCTTGAAAGTGTCCTCGTAGGTTGCACGCATTTTTGCCTCCGCAGCAATAATTTCTTCCCGGGCTGGCATTGGCACACGAGAAATGTTTGCGTTTTTAGTACCAATTTGCACCGGGGGAGGGTTGCGTTGAACGGGGTTGTCTGTGAGCGGAATGCTGCGTGTCGGTCCAGTTGGATCGCCGAGGCTGGCGACCGTCCCTCCTCCGCTAATATTTGGCCGACCGTCTCCGCCCGGAAGCGAGGGGGGGTAGGCCGTGTATTGAGCAATATTGAAGCGATCACCCGCTTCGAAGGTCAGTGCTTTCTTCAGCTCAGTCACATTGATCGGGTTCGGCCAAAGACTTGGTCGTCCCGTCAACCAACCGACAAACGCTCCATCTTGCCTCTCGTTTCCAAGGCCACGGGTAAGTGGCTCTTCGGAGACGTCATAGTCGTAAGGTGAGGTCCAAGGTACAGCAAACTTGCGGTCAATTTCACCCATCACCACAACATATTTGCCGTCGCTGATGTCTGATTTGTCCTTGCGTTCTTTCTCCGAGAACAATGCCGTACCGTTGACGAACATTTGATAGTTTGTATTTTCATCAAAGTGCTCTGGACTGACGAACTCGGGTGGTATGTATTTGAGTAGTGCTTCGTTGGTGGGGCTATCCCAAGGCTCTTTTAGATTGAACTTCTTGTACAATTCTTCGTATCCAAGCAGGGGCAGAATAGCGACTCGCCAAGAAAGCCCTTTCTGACGTGTCGCGTCTACAATGACGCTTTGCGGCACTTGGGATTTATCGTCTAGCCACTTGTAGATGGCGTGGTTGATGCGTTTCATGTTATCAATGCTTCGCTTGCGTCTCCTTTCCAGAGACCACGCTTCGGTTGGTTTGCGTTGAGCAATCGGCAGGATTCCGGAGATCGCGTCTGCGGCATCTGAGTTGGCTTTGGGGGCAACTGGTGGCGGAGCGACAGGTCCCTCATCCTCTGGCTTTTCTTCGGTCTTCGCAGCGGGTGTTTCGGGAGGTGTCGTAGGGCGTTGCCCCGGACGTGTGCGTTCTGCGGCAGGCTGCGCAGTCAATGGCTTTTTGCTGCCGTCATCCTCGTCTTCATCGTCATCTTCGCCCATATTCGTGCTGGCTGCAGCACGGAGTTCTGCCATCGAGACCGAGCCTGAGCCACCGCATCCTGCCAATGCGAATAGTACAACCGACAGCAAAAGGGAGAACGCTGTAGTTGGCTTTGAGAAGAAAATCATGAACAGTGAGCCAGTCTTAGCCACGATGCGAATCCTTATGACCAGTCTATAGGTTTTCGTTATTGATAAAGCTGCCGAGGAATGGTTGATAAGCTCCACCACCGGTCAAAATGCACTGCACAACTTTGAGGTCACGCATATGCTCTCCAGCAGCTCGGATCGAACGGTCCAATTCACGTTTTGGCACGGTACAGGCATCGCGAAGAATGGTCATAGCTTCGGATACCGATGGTGTTCGCATGATATTACGCCGAAGTGCATCTGCATCTGCATGTGTTAACTTGAGCCCGGACGCCAATGCACTCGTGATGGAGTCGATTCCCCAGTCAATCGTTCGGTACCAACTGCCACTGTGGGAGAAGAACTGTATGTTGGTTCGCAAGTGTCCGATGTCGATCATCAGAACCGCCTCACTCGTCCCTGGCGTGGCTTCCCCTAGCATTTTCAAGTGCCGCAATGTGTTGTAATTCGCGATCGGTTCCGGCACGATTGCTACACCATTTAGGTTGAGTTGCTTGAGGGCCGACTGCCGCGACTCTACGTCTGTCTTCCTCAATGCAAGAACCATAGCCGACTGTGACATGCTGCTTTCGTGCTGCTTGTCGAACGTGTAGTAGCAGGTGTCCAACATATCGAGGGCGATGGGGATGTTTGCCTGAGCTTCTTGCTGCACAAACGTCGAGTGCTGAGCTGGCTTGTCCGATGGCAAGGCAATGTATCTGGCAAGAAGCTCACGGTTTGCTACGTTGCAGACAACGGGCACGTCACCCAGGGCTGAATCTGCCACGGCTGTATCGAGCGCTTTGAATATCGTCGCAGCAGTAGGTGCGCTGGACTCACTACTTTTCGACTCGGCGATCGGAATGAGGCGAGCTTCTTCGATTTGGACGTCCGCATCTCCCTTTCGGAGACGCAGTAACTTGATGCTGTGTTCGCCAATGTCGATGCCCCAAGCCTGCGCCGCTCCCGGCTTCTTCTTACCTCCTAGGCCAAAGAAGCTTTTCTTGTTCTGGCGTGTCAGGCTTGCTGTCTCTGTCCCTTCTCCAATCCCCTGAAGAGCCAATCCGAATGCAGTCCAAAACAATCCACCCGCTTTGGTGAGCACAGCTGGACGCGAGCCCGGGATCGATGTAGGCAAGTACGAGGGAACGATCGACTCGGGAAAGACGCCTTCACGGACTTTCATCCAACGGGTGAGGAAATGAAAGTCTTTACTCGGCTTCGCGGCGCGCTGCTGCTTGTACTTGGACTGCAACTTTTCTACTCGCGGGTCCTCTGGCGTCAGCTTCTGAATCTTGTCGATTGCCGCTCCAATAACGGAAGAACAAAGTGGAGAGCTCGCGACCAGCTTGCGTAGATAGACGATGTCTTGGAGTGTACGGCGCAGAGACTCGGCTTTGCCGCTTTCATACTCAGCTGGAATAGAGCCCAGCATCTCAAGTGCTTCCGCGTACCCTCTCTTGGCGGAGAGTTTTTCTGCGTTCCGAAGAATTTTGTCAGCAACCTGCGTCGTCAGTTCCTGGTACTTTTCTTTCTTGGGGAATAAATCGCGGAGCGTTGAGAGTTCGTAAAGTGCTCCTTGCCAATCCTTCTCGGCCAAAGTCACTTTTAGGTTGCGTCTTGCTTTGCTTCCGGTCGCCGCTTTGGCCTCGGCTTCCTGCAGCAACTCTTTCAACTCCCCGGTCCGCACGCCAGCCGGAATAGGCGTTATCAGCTCCACCGCCTCTTGATAGCGATGCTCGCCTACGTAACGTGTAGCACGAGCAGGGATTGCATCCAACTTCTCCTGCCACTCGTTTAGATCACGAGTGCAATCAGCCAACAGCGTCCGGGCGGCCTCCGCATTCGCCTTGTACCGATAGTCCGATGCTTCGCATAGAGGCTCAAGAATACGCAGTGCGAATGAGTGCTTTCCTTCTTCCATCAGGCTTTTCGCGCGTTCCAACTGCTCCAACTGCGCGGCAATTCTCGTATCCGCTGCTTCCTTGAGGTTATGTCCGCAACTGTTGCAAAAGTTGCGACCAATGGGAGTCTGTTCGCCGCAGTTAGGGCATTTTTCCCACAGCGATTGGCCACAGCCCGAACAGAAGCGATCACCGGTCTGATTGATAGCACCACAGCTACCGCATGTATTGGTGCTTCTATCTGTACCAGAAGACATTGTTTAAGCTCGGAAGACGTTGGATGTGACTAGTTTTTTTCGTTGATCACAAGATGGACTGGCAGTTCAAGGACGTCGTCTCCCTCTGGCATCCCCGGGGTCCTTAGAATCATTCTGCCCGCTTGTTCGCGGTTGTAGATTGCGGGTTCCAGTTTCTCCTTTAGCTCAAGCCGAATCTTAAAGCTTGTTTCGACTTTCTCTGATTCGATTCTGCTGGTAGATGCCTGAAGTCCGGGAATCCCTTGTATTTCAACCTCGATGCTTTCAAGCTGTCTTTCGCCGCGGATTCGGCCCAGAATGTTCCACGCCTTTCCATTAGTCTTCGTGTGGTCAAGCTTTCCTAGATTCACAACGCCGTCGGCACCAATCTGTGGTCCGTACAAACTAACTCGACGCACGACTCGGCCAGAGAAGGCAAGCTCGATTACAACGGTCCCATCATCCTCCATTGGGAAACTGTAAGAAGGCGGCTTTACCACATCGTCAGATGAGTTTCCTGCACCGGTGACTACGTCGTCAGTTCCTGGAAGTCTTTTAGACGCAGCATCTTGGACATCTCGAGCTTGTTGGGCAGACCGGTTCGATTCGATCCACTCGGCAGGTGGGCGAACACGCACACGAATGCGCCCTCCCACCTCTCCACGTGGCGACTCGCCATCAAAATCGACCGCGAACGTTTTCTTCACCGACGACTTGAGGATTTCATCATCCACGGCTACGGAACCGTCGAATCCACGCTCTAGTTGGCGTATTGAAAAGTGCGGATCAGAAGACTCGATATCAACGATCTCCATATCTTTCCAGACTTGCGAGTAGAGCGTGAAATGCTTGCTGGATTGCGCTTCAGGGCTCAGACGTCCCAGCTGGATAGACTTCGGATAAGTAGATAGTACTGATCGTACTTCGCCACGAACAACAAGTTGAATTTCTTCGTTCAAATCGTCATTGGTAATGACGGTTGCAAGTTGCTCAAATTCGGTACGAGAGTGACCGCTGTTCCATGTCAATTGGATTGGGAAGGTTTCGCCCGGAGCTACAACGGCATCCTTCAGATCTGACAGCGTGCACTTGCAACTACTTCCGCCACCTTTGAGCGTTAGAATCGCACTGCCGGTGTTCTGGATGTAGAACGTGTACTGTCCAACCGTCAGTGGATCCATCACGCCAAAATGATGCTCGATTTTTTTACAAGTGGCGATTGGCCGTTTGTGATCTGGCGTCTGTCTTTCGGCATAGGCTTGCCGAATCTTTGCTTGATGTGCTTCGACTGCTTCTAATTGTCCCGCGGGTACATAAGGGCGAGTCGACGCATTTGCCGCAATAATGCCAACGACGGTGCCTCCAACCAACATCGCAGCCAGTATTTGAAGGAATACTTTCATTGTTACTCTTAGGCTCTTAGAAAACTAACAAAAGTCGCCGCTGAACTTGGGAATAGCAGCACCGGCTTTCGGTGGTCTTCCTTGGCGAAGCGTCTTCTCGAAAAGCAATAAGACAGGGCGTTTAGATCGCCCTGCCCATTGCAATTCGATTCAGTTGGCTCTCAAACTAAACTTGGTTTATTCGAAGTTCGAGTTCTTAGTTTGAGCGCTGTTCAAGAACAGACCGTTGAAGACTTCGCCGCGAGGTAGCTCGACAGTTCCATCTCGGTATCCAAGTTGGTTGTACTCAGCTTCCGTCAAGCTCTTAGGAATCTGGAATCCTGGGTTCAGGAACTTGTCTCGGTTTTCGTCGTAGAATTCACGAACCGAACCGTCAGCGAACAAGATGTTACAGGTTCCGCCAGATCCACCGCCGTGAACGGCAAACCAGTCACGAGTGTCTTGCAAGAACGTGACAGCAGAAGTTGCATCAGCGTACGTTGGAGTTACACAGTTGCCGTTTCGCTCGCAGTTGATCTGTGTGGTCATGTCGATGTCGACAGGGATCGTACGAATCTTCTGATCTCCAGTGTTGTAGTACGAAGGACCGTCATTGAAGGCTTCGCTAAGAAGGTCACCGGCTTCGATGAAGGTGCGGTTTTGGCCATCGTTAGCAGCAACACCCCATGGGTCAGTCTCGAAGTACGCCAAGGTGGCTTCCAAAGCAGCATCCTTGATATCGCCAGGAGCAGCGTCACCAAGAATTGCGATGTTGGAAGCAGGAACAGTACCTGTTTCCAGGATGCGGCGCTTGATTGGTCCTAGTGTGCTGCCTCGTCCCTTGGGAGCCCAGTTAGGGTCACCAGCGAGGGTTCCGGTGCGGTAAGCCCGAGGGGATCCACCGTCGTCGTACATCTTGATGCCACCACGGACAAGGTGCCAACCAGCAGCGTAGTTGGTGTTGTAGCCCTTCTCGATGAAGGCACGAGCGATAATATTTGCACGCAAAGCAGTGTTCACTGCAGTGTCGCCAAATTCGCCGCTACCAGCACCACCAGCGATGCCAGAGAAAATACCTGCACCGCAGATACCCTTGGAAAGGTCAGCAACGGTGGTGCCTTCCTTGGTATTGCTTGTGCCTTTACCGTAAAGGTCATTGAGCTTCTCAGAACCACGAAGCGGGTTCGATGGGCACATCATTTCATTCACGTTACCGGCGTTCATGTTTACAACGTCCGCAACCCATCCGACGCTGTCCATGCAACCGTCACGACGGAAGTCAGAAGCACCAGAGCAAAGGCGCGCTTGGCTGTCTACATCCGCGAACATGTTGAGGCCAAGGCCGATGTTACGCAGGTTGTTTTGGCAGGAGGCCTTACGAGCACTTTCGCGAGCACGGTTAACAGCTGGCAAAAGCATAGCGGCTAGGATGGCGATGATGCCGATCACGACCAAGAGTTCGATAATCGTAAAAGCATTACGACGTTTCATTGTTGAAAATCTCCAGTTTCGTGTTTTAAGCAAATTTGCTTAAAATAAAGTTGGTTATGAGTGGGTCGTGGCTGAACCTTTTCGAGGGCGAAGCTGCGACCTGCTTTTTTTCTTGCTTGTTTTGAGTAGCAAATGATGACCTACTCAAAGTGCGTGACAACGCGGGCGTGGCTTGAGATCTGGTTAGATCAAGTTGAGATCTTTACTAAGGACTTGCCGGGGATTCCTCCTTTCAGTCAGTTCTTTCGACCTGACCTGAGACTGTAGATACTTATGAGTCGAGCGGGCGGAACCTCTTGCTCACCGTCGGAAAAAAATTCGCTTGAGGGACCATGAGGGAAGCCGTTGTTGATAAAGCCATCTCTGTTTGCATCAGATAGTCCAGCGACCGAACCATCGGCCATCAGGACGTTACAAGTATTGCTGTGCACGGGGGATAAGGCACGGTAATCGCAAAGCGCCTGCTTGTTCCAAAACGCCCACCAGCCGGCAGGGCCATTCTTTCCGGAAGCACCAGGCTTCGGATTCACAGTGATTGCACCACTGACATCAAACGCGGCTGGAGCTCCGAAGATGTTGTTGGCTAGCAACTCACCAGACTCCAAGTCTCCAAGCTGCATCGAGAGGGTCGAGCCGTCGAAAGGCTTAATGTCCCCGAGGAGTGGGATTGCCGAACTGGCAAGCCGAGAGCCATCGATGTCTTTTTGCCGCAACGGACCCACCGTGGTGTTGCGACTGAAAATACTATCACCACATGCAGGATTCTTAGGTTTCGGATTCCCCGTACCGTTATCGAGTACAACATCGCCACGGGTCAGATACCAGCTTGCTCCATAGTTCGTGTTATAGCTCTGCAGGATGATTTCCTGCTCTACAAGCTCTCGCCTAGGCTCGCTACCAGGGGAGAAAGCGGCAGCGTTCTCGAAAATCGTTCGGCATGGCCCAGAAAACAACGTCCCATCTGGCTGTTTGAGTGCTGCTTTTCCGGGGTAACTAATGCATGCGGAGGGAGAACTAACGTCTAGGCTTAATGCCTGCTCAATCGCTCGTGAGACCTGAGTAAAATTGGATGGGCATCGCATCTCGCCTACGTTGACGCCTTCGTTGACTAAATCAGCAACCCAGCCAACATCAGTGATCGCACCATCTTCTGCCCAGTCAAAATTGCCTGAGCAAAGCCGTCCGCCGTTAGTCGTGGAATAGCTTGCGAATCCTATTCCCATTTGACGTAGGTTGTTTTGACACTGAGCGCTACGAGCTGCATTGCGAGCGAGATTGATCGCTGGCAAAAGTAAGCCAATGAGAATTCCGATAACGGCAATCACAACGAGCAATTCGATGAGTGTGAAAGCGCTGCGAGGATGATTCCTTTTCAACCTTCATTTCCTTGAGTGGAATTGCGAATGTTCAGAAGTGAGAGGTGACCGCCTCGCTTCGCAAACTTAATTCGGCTGTATTGTTACAACCAATCGTTCACTAGCAATGCTTTGCGAAACGAATCGAGGTGTCTTCATCGAACATTAAAAGTTGGTCCAGCGCTCTCGGAAATGTGGCTAACAAAGCTAACGTAACTATGTCCCACATTAACGCTCGCAGAAGCGTTGGCCTGTTCTGCACTAGCTCCAACTTTGACGACCGATTTTCTCGGAACGCCCGTTCTTTTGCCGGTGCAATGGGTTAAGAAATCATGAAGAAGCGGTGAAGATTGTGTGTGCGATAACGGCGGCGTTTACGGTCAGACAAGCGGTGCTCCCTGAGCTGGAAAAATCGCCCTTTGGCGAATTAGCAGAGATGGTCTCGAAATCGCAGTAGCATGCACTACCGAGGTATGGGATGGACATGCCTTTGCTGGAGCAGCTATGAGTTTGCGCGCGAGAGGAATTCACCAGTACGTGTATCGACTTTTATCTTCTCATTCTCTTTGATGTACTCGGGCACTTGAACCGTGAGTCCGGTTTCCAGTTCAGCAGGCTTGGTGCGAGCAGTAGCCGAGTTGCCGCGGATGGCTGGATCACACTGAGTTATGTTGAGCTCGACAGAAGTGGGTAATTGAAACCCGACACACTCGTCTTGGTAGATCAGCGCGTAGAGGCCTTCGAGCTCTTCGGTGATGTACTTCATCTGTTCTTCACAATCAGACAATGGAATGCTGTACTGATTGAAGTCTTCTTGATCCATCAAGTGTAGATCATCATTGTCCTTGTACATCATCTTGACGATCCGCTTGCGAAAATCGGCTTCGGGCAGATTGTCGGTCCCCTTTAGTTTCAGGTCCACCTTCTGCTTTGAAATGAGATTCCGAGCCTTGAACACATAGAGCGTGGCAGCTCCTCGGGCGCTAGGCGTTTGCACGGTCACCGATTCAATCATGATCGGAACTTCATTATCTACTACAACGGTGCCCGATTTGATGTCTTTGGCCAGCATCTCTTTCGCCTCGGTTTCTTCTGCTTCAAGGTCCATTTCGTTGGAACAGGCACGGCCCTGAGGCCAGAAAACGCTGAATTTTGCTACGTTCAGCGGTCAATCTGACACCCTGGTCGGGACTCGGCTCTGTTTAGCATTCTCTGCCGCTGCGTTATTTTCGACAAGATAGGCACAGAAGCCCTGAATTTAGTGTGCGGCGTTACCCGAAGCTCAGCTTTCAGCTTCGTAGGGAATAGATTTTGCCTACAATGAACTCGTGATCTGCGTGGCCGTAAATCTGACCGCCACGAAGCTCATCTGATGCGTAGACCGAAAGGGGTTGTAGTGGAACCGTTCACGATTGTTTGCTCGACATGCCAAAGCCGCATTCGAGTACGAAACGAAAAGCTGATCGGCCAAGTCGTCAACTGCCCCAAGTGCGATTCGCTTGTCATGGTGACCGCGCGGCCTCAAGTAACTGTGCAACCTGGCTCTGGCTTTGGCTCTGCCTCTGTCGACTCGATGGCGATGACTAAGGAAGGGTTGGAGCAAGATCTCGGGCAATTGCCAAGCGGAGAAGGTTCGCAGAACGAAGCCCCCTTTGAGTCATCTGTAGAAGAAGCGTTATCAGGTGGCGGAGGCTTTGAAAGTGATGACTTTCAATTAGCTCCCATGGAAGACGCACCCGCGGCTCCCATGGCTGATTCTTGGCAGCCCCAGGAGGCATTGTTGCCTTCTGACGAATGGTCTTCGGAGTCGAGTGCAAAATCAAAACAATATCTACTCGTCGGCTTCCTCGGCGTCGGCGGAGTAGCACTTGCGGTTATCGCATTCATTGCCTTTCTGAGCTGGTACGGAGGTAATGCAGACCCACAGGATCCTAACAAGGATCTTGCTCAGGGCCTGGACCAGCCTCAGCAAGGCGCTGAAACTGTCGAGTCAGAGCCTCCTGCGGATTCCAATCCTGAGAACGAACCTACTGGGCAAGAAACTGAGTCCGCCGATCCCGAGAGTACGCAAACTGCGAATCCTGATGCGATATTAAATACAACAGGAGCTAATGGCGATCCAGACGACGATGCCGAAGATCCTGCTAAGCCGCAAGACCCCGGTGCAGAGCCAGATCCTGCGGCGATTGGCTTGGGTGATCCAAAGTTTAATGTGAGTAGTCCTTTCGAGACCGAAGAAGATATCAAGGCTCAGCAGGACGAAGAGGATCGGATTCGCGGGCAGCTAAGCGCCAGGATGCAACAGATTGCCGACAGCATACTCGGGGCCGATGATTGGACTCCCGCTCTGCCTCGGGATGTGAAAATCGGTCCAGCACCGGTCACCGCCGAGGATCTGCAGCTTGGGGCAACATTTGGCCGCGATCCGCTGCCTCCAGTTGACTGGGGACAACGGCAGAAACAGACGATTTCAGGTGTTATCTTTAACGCTCAGCAACCATTGTCCACCGTGCTCAACACGTGGACGCGTCTTAGCGGTATGCCAAGCCGTGTCGATTTGAATTCCCTTGCGGGGGCAAATCTTGATGTTGCCGCCAAACTGGACCTTGGAAAATTTCAGAACAGCTCTGTTGCCAACATCTCGAACACTCTGGCTCAAAAAGCAAAAGTCGCTTGGCAAACCAAGAGCGATCATTTGCTCCTCTCTGCACCTGAAGCTGCTTTGAAAAGCCAGCTTCCCGAGAGTACGGATTTATCCGATTTGGCTGAAAATCCAGAGCAGATCCAGCAAGTGCTTCAGAGTCTTGGTAGGCTCTTCCCTGGCACGGCGAAAGGTTGGGGCGTCGAAGGGACGACGCTCAAGTATGACTCGGCGATCATCGATCTCGTCACTTGGTTTCGTGCCATTCGCTTGATTGAAAACTTAAGAGTTGCGTCTGGGAAGACTCCCGGGTTGACGAACTTTCGTCTAGAAAATCTTACTGTTCCGTTTGTGCAATCTGACAAGCTCGTTTTCCTAGACGAAAAGACGAAGTTGCTCAGTGTTCAGGAAGAGCCTGTCGAGCAAGCGATCTCCAAGTTGTGTGCTCGATTGGGAGTGGAAGTCTGGTTTGACTGGAAAGCCTTGGCAAAAGCAGGAATCGGGCCAGAAACGACGGCACTTGTCACGACTTATGACCGTAGGCCCCGCAATATTCTCAAGGATTTCTCAACGACACTGCTGCTCGAGTTTGCCATCATCGACCAGAAAACCATTTGGGTCACTTCGCGGCAAGGCTACCGAGAGCTCGCCCAAGTGTTTGTAATCCAATCGGCTGGTCGCACTCCCGAGCAATGGGAGCTCCTGCTCGAGGATCAAATGCCGCTGGTCAACGGGGTCGGTCAGCCTGTGGTAATGAGCAGCTTTGACGGCCAGCACATTATTACTCGCTGTTGCTACCCCAAGATTCAGTTCTAGCTCCTTCCTGGTTGTTGAATTGCCGTCACCTACGCTCTTTTGAGTGACCTGTACTCTCGTTTTTTATTGCTAGAGTCTAGGTGTTCGCCGATTCTATGCTAAACGTCGTCGGCTTCGCTTGAAGCTATGGGATAGCCCGATCCCGCCATTCCTCAATCGCCGAAAGTCAACAAAATCCCCTATTCAGGGTTAATCGACGCGCGAGAGATTCGGTAGTTAGAGCGGCAAAGGAGGCTCGTGTGGTCATCATGCAGAATTCGCAGCGACTCGTTCGTCCTGATCTTGCCACAGCCTGAGCAGGACTCATATTCAACTTTTGCAAAATCGACAAAATGGTGCTGTTTGAGCATTACATGCGGGACAACTAGAATAAAGTAAGCCATGAAGTCAAGTGTCCAAATCGAGCAACCTCCACTTTTAGTGATGATGGAAGAGCTTGACACCATCGGCAAGTCGTCCACAGTATTCCCCGCAACTGTTCAGGTCTCAGTACCAGAGCTTCAAGCCTGGCCATGGTTGAATTCAAATGCTTCGGTTCCGCGAGTTGCGTGGGTAGATCGTAGTTCGAACGATGTCCTGGCAGGAGTTGGTGTCGCTTCTCAAGTAGAGGTCAGAGCAAAGGAAGATCCTTCATTTGCGTTGCGACGATGCCGTGAACTATTGATGGGCTCGGAGACGCTTCGGTTCTTTGGAGGCTTGTCCTTCGATGGCTCTGACTGCTGGAGCTCTCTCGGTGCTGGTAAGTTTGTCATTCCCAGGCTCACTTTGTCAGGTGGAGTCCTGACACTGGCAGTGATGAATCAACAGGATGTTGAGCTGGCTCGGGAAGACCTCCGGTCGTTAAGCATTTCTGAGTTGCCATTGGATGGCTCGATTCCTACTCCGGTGTCGAAACGTTACCAACCGACTTTTAATGGCTGGCAGTCTCGAGTGGACGAATCGCTCGCTTTAATTGCCAGGGAAGTCGTCGAGAAGATCGTCTTGTCGCGGAAGACTGAATTGACATTCGAGCGTCCGTTGAACTCCATTGCTCTGACAGCCAGCCTGCATGCAGCCACACACGACTGTTTTGTTTTTTGCTTCAACTTCGGAGACGATACGACTTTCGTCGGCGCAACCCCTGAGCGATTGTTTCACCGTGAAGGGAAGTTTTTGCAAAGTGAAGTCGTCGCTGGGACCCGCATGCGAGGCGCGACGCCTGAAGAGGATGAAAGGCTCTCGATTGAGTTGCTGACAAGTGACAAGGACCAGCGAGAGCACGATATCGTTCGAAAGAGCATTCGCCAGAAGCTGCATCAGTTTATCGAGCACTTAGATGTGGATTCGCAAGCATCCATCTTGCGGCTGGCTCGGAAGCAGCATCTGCGTTCCAATGTGCATGGTGAGCTCAAGGCAGAGGTGGATGATGGAAAACTGCTTTCACGGCTGCATCCGACACCTGCCGTGGGTGGATATCCAACGGAAAATGCGTTGCCAGAAATTTCACGGATTGAACCTTACAATCGCGGCTGGTACGCTGCTCCAGTCGGATGGATCGGGGCCGATAATGCGCAGTTCGCAGTAGCCATTCGATCCGGGTTGGTTGAAGGCAATACACTGTCGTTATTCTCGGGTGCAGGGATCGTTCGCGGCTCGGAGCCGGAACAGGAATGGTATGAAGTGGAGAATAAGATCCAGGACTTTTTGAGCATCATTGGCTCTTGAGTTTCGTTCCGAGGCGTCACCACCTCAACCCGAAGGCGTTCCAAAGTCTACCTTGATTGTTTTGCCGACGGTTAAACTCAGTCAGCGAGACAACTTAGGCAAGTTCTTCAAGTGATTGACAAAATCTGGGCTGAAATCGCGGTCGACAGCTGCTTAAAACGCAGTATCGATCACTTCTTTGTTGCTCCCGGATCACGCTGTACTCCACTCACACTGGCGATTGCCGACAACGAATCTGCACAGGTCACGCAGCACTTCGATGAGCGAGGCCTTGCGTTTGCGGCTCTCGGATACGCACGTGCGACCGGTCTACCTGGTGTGTTTGTTTGCACTTCGGGCACCGCTGTTGCGAACGCGCTTCCCGCTGTAGTCGAAGCGTCGATGGACCGCGTGCCCCTACTGCTGTTCACGGCGGATCGTCCCGATGAACTTCGCGGGATTGGTGCGAATCAGACGATTGAACAGCGAAATATCTTTGGAGGCTACCCCGAAGTCTTCGTCAACGTATCTGTACCCAACAATTCGGGCTCTGAAAAAAAAGACGCTCGAGCATACTTGCTCAAGGAACTTGATACTGCGTTCAGCAAGAGTATGGACGGGCCGGTACACGTCAACTGGATGTTTCATGAGCCTTTCACCATCGATGATGAGTCCGACGGGCTAGGTAAAGCAGGAGCGGAAGAGAGGGCATGCTTCCCAGCGGGCGAACTGTTGGAAAGGCACGTAGTGGTACAGGCGGCTTGCGAAGCGAAGATCAAGCTTCAAGGGAATACGGTCATCGCCTTGGGGAACTGCAAGCCGCAGGAGGCACGGGAAGCCCAAAGACTCGCGAAGCATCTGAATTGTCCGATGCTATGTGATGTAACTAGCAGTCTTTCGGCCTGTGGTTTTGAGTTACCAGCGGAATTCGCATTGCCCCAACCTGATACGGTCTTGCATCTTGGCGATAGAATCACCTCAAAGTCTTGGATCACATGGACCAAGGAGGCTGCAAGTTCTGGGACGAAGTTTGTTCACGTTACCTCAACGGGACAGGTCGTCAATCCATCAGGCATCGAGTTATCACGACATCGGTTTCCCTTCACGGAGCTCAGTTCAAGAATCGAAGCTTCGGCAACTTCCAATGCGTTTTCGAGCAAATGGCAAGAGGCAAACGCGAAACGAAAGGCGGCCATTGAATCGGTACTCGCCGCATCGAACTCACTGAGCGAGCCAGCCGTAGCTTATTTTCTCAGTGAGCACTGTCCGCCAAGCGAAGGGTTGTTCATTGGAAACAGCATGCCCATCCGCGATATGGACCGCTATGGATTGGCGGGAACAGCGGAAGTTAGAAATGTAGCGGCGAATCGCGGTGCGAGCGGTATTGACGGTCTACTGGCAACCGCAACAGGCTACGCCCTAGGCCTTGGGAGTCGGACTACGGTTCTGCTGGGCGATCTTTCCGCGTTGCACGACTTGAATTCGCTCGCTCTCATTGCCTCTTCTCCCTGGCCGATGATTGTTTTGGTTGTCAACAACCAAGGCGGGCACATCTTCGACATTCTGCCGATAAAACAGTCAAAGCACTTTGAACAATTCTTTGCCACACCTCACAATTATCGGTTCGGTAGTGTGGCAGAAACTTTTGGTATCGAATACCAAAGAATTACTGACATGCGAGACTTGAAGGAGACTTACGGGACGGCCATCATGGAAAGTCAGTCCGTTGTGCTGGAGCTTGCTACAGATCGTCAACAAAACTTGCAAACACGGCAAGCAATTGGGAAGGCGATTCAAGAGTGTCGCGAGTAAAACTAGTTTTCATACACGGCTTTATGGGGCATGCGTCCGACTGGGAGGAAGTGAGACACATGCTTAGGCAGGCAGGATACGATTCCCAGGCCACCGAAGTATACCCTGCTGAAGATTGGCAAGAGAGCTTGCAACTTTTAGCGCATTCCATTCCATCGGAGTCGATTCTCGTGGGCTATTCGATGGGAGCGCGTTTAGCTTTGGGACTTTCCCTGGATTTCGCCGAACGATTCGCAGGGCTCGTATTCATCTCAGGCAATCCGGGGCTGGAGACGCCTGAAGCATGTAGGGCACGTTGGCTTGCCGACCAACGCGTTGCCAATCGGCTCGAAACAGAATCTATCGAACAATTCTTAGAGTTCTGGTATCGCCAGAGTGTCTTTGCCGGCGTACCAAGCGAAGTGTTGCAAGCAGAAATCCATCGGAAGCAAAAGTTCGAACGGGCAAGTTGGCCGCAGATTCTTCGAGCTAATTCCGTGTCGCGACAACCCAACTACTGGGATCGTCTGCCCGAGCTGAAACTTCCGACCTTGTCCATCGCTGGCGAGCGAGATGAAAAGTACCGCGCAATTGCCAAACGCATGGTGCATGAGCTGCATGTTTCGCAGTGCAAGATCATCCCAGAATGCGGGCACATCGTCCATCGAGAGCAGCCGCAAGCGTTAGTTTCGGCCATTGAAGGATTCGTCGAGCAGTTGGCATAGGGAATCGGCTATTTGTTGTTCTTTCCAACTTCCGTCTGAGACCCCACGAAGCAAAAAAGTAAATCCGATAGAATAGCGCACGGTACAAGCAAGATGCGCGAGCGGGTGAGTCCAATTCGCCGTTAGTTTCCTCGCTATGCCCCGATGCAACTATATTCACCCGCAGATGCTTTGATTTTCCGGTTTTTGACCGCGTCTGCTAAGAGCAATAGGCTCGCGAAAGACTAAATTCACTCCCGCTCCCCGAGGTAACAAGTCCCATTTCTACTTCAGAACAAGTTTCAGAGATTTTCGATGCCACCCGATGGGAGGAAGTTGAGTCGCTCCGCTTTACGGACATTACTTATCACCGAGCGCGAGAAGTTGGCGCTGTTCGCATTGCTTTCAATCGACCTGAAGTTCGCAATGCGTTTCGCCCCCAGACGGTGGACGAGCTCTACACGGCCCTAAATCACGCGCGGCAAACAAGTGACGTTGGTGCGGTGATTTTGACGGGCAACGGTCCTTCACCCAAAGATGGTGGCTGGGCATTTTGCTCTGGAGGCGACCAACGAGTGCGCGGCAAGGACGGCTATCAATATTCCGAGGAGGGCGATTCTCAGGCAATCGATAAGAGCCGTGGCGGTCGCTTGCATATTCTTGAATGCCAACAGTTGATTCGGATGATGCCCAAAGTAGTCATTTGCGCCGTTCCAGGTTGGGCGGTCGGAGGAGGGCACAGTCTCCATGTCGTTTGCGATCTAACCATTGCATCCAAGGAACACGCAAAGTTCAAGCAAACGGATACGGATGTGGCCAGTTTTGATGGCGGCTTTGGCTCGGCCTACTTAGCCAAGCAAGTTGGTCAAAAGATCGCGCGCGAGATTTTCTTTTTAGGACGCACCTATTCTGCAGACGAAGCAATGCGGCAAGGTGCGGTAAACTCTGTCGTGAGACATGAGCAACTGGAGTCCGAGGCTTTGGCCTGGGCTGCTGAGATCTGCGCAAAGAGTCCTACCGCCCAACGCATGGTCAAGTACGCGTTCAACTTGACCGATGACGGACTCGTCGGCCAGCAATTGTTCGCCGGTGAAGCGACACGGCTCGCGTACGGAACAGAGGAAGCCAAAGAAGGGCGAGATGCGTTCTTGGAGAAGCGTCCACCAGATTGGTCCGATTATCCTTATCATTACTAGTTGCATCGCAAAGGGTTTCGAAGCACCTAGATATTCCTCGTTGTGTATCAGATAAGCAATGATCTTTGATTGGATATTGGCAGCGCGCCCTAAGACACTCCTCGCCGCACTTTCGCCGGTTTCGATTGGAGCCGCACTGGCACTGCATGATGGTAGCTTCCATTTATGGGCGATGCTGGGCGCTCTGGTGAGTGCGATGTCAGTGCAGGTTGGAACCAATTTTTGCAACGACTACTGCGATTTTTTTCAGGGCGCAGATACGGAAGAGCGTAAGGGGCCGACCCGCGCGGTGCAAGCTGGACTGATTTCTCCACGGGCAATGTTGATCGCGACGGTAATGATGTTTTCCGTCACAGCTGTGGCCGCTTGTCTCGTATCGCTCCGAGCCGGTTGGGGGTTCATGCTGCTCGGCGCGGTGAGTATCTTGCTCGGTGTTCTCTACACAGCCGGACGCTATTCGTTGGCTTATCTCGGAATTGCAGATCCTTTCGTCCTGGTTTTTTTTGGCCCCGTCGCTGTTGCAGGCACACATTACGTGCAATCGCTTCAACTAAGTTTCAGTTCGGTCATCGCCGGTCTCGGGCCTGGTTTAATCGCAACCGGGCTACTTGTTGTCAACAACTTACGGGACATCGACGAGGATCGTACGGCCAACAAAAGAACCTTGGCCGTACGCTTGGGAGCTACCTTTAGCCGATTCCAATACACACTGTGCGTCGTCGGAGCGGCTCTCGTACCGATCTGGTTTGCAGGCGCTCAACGAGACAAACAGAGTTGGGCAACTGCACTTGCGTGCTTGATCGCCGTGCCTGGAGTCGTAGTGATCTCAAAGGTATGGCGCAACGATGGATTGAAGCTCCGGCCGTGCCTTGGAATGACTGCTGGACTTCTCTTGTTGTACACTCTTTTGTTCTGCCTGGGACTGTTGCTCTTGTGAATGCTCAGACTGGGGTGAAGGCCTATCGTTTTCGAATTCCGCTCAAGCAGCGGATTGGGCTGAAGGGAAGGATTTACGAAGAACGAGAAGGGGTCTTGCTCGAGCGAGAAGGGCAGTGGTCAGAGGCGTCACCACTACCTGGTTTTAGCCATGAAACAATCGATGAAGTAGTCGATGCTCTTAGAGGCAAGAACACTCCGCCACCAGCCCTTGAGTTTGCAT
This sequence comes from Aureliella sp., assembly GCA_963691875.1. Classification (GTDB taxonomy): domain Bacteria; phylum Planctomycetota; class Planctomycetia; order Pirellulales; family Pirellulaceae; genus Aureliella. Next base: position 3,314,371 of record OY829846.1, on the reverse strand, counting down.
TGTCAGCTTTGGATACATCGTTTTCGGCACCCCTGGAGACGCCGATAAACAGTCTGCTTCTGGGCAACCGAGATGAAGTGCTAGCTCAAGCAAATGCCTGCCACGACGACAATCCTCAGGCAGTGAAAATGAAAGTGGGGCAGCGTAGCACGGCCGAAGATGCTGAAATCGTTCGACAAGTTTGCGAATGCTTGCCTGAAGCTGTTTCCGTCAGGCTGGACGCAAATCAAACATGGGAATTCGAAGCAGCAGTTGATTTTGCAAGACGCACGAGTGACTTGAAGTTGGAGTATATCGAAGAACCGTTGCGAGAACCCGAGCGACTCGAAGAACTCTGTAACCAGACAGCGATAAAGTACGCATTGGATGAAACTTTGGCGCGCGAGCAATCGCTCGATAAATGGCCGAGCGCAACCGCCCTGATCTGCAAGCCAACTCTGCTAGGCGGCCGGGCTGCTGTGGAGCGACTGGCGGCGACCGGCAAACCGATTGTGTTCAGCGCAGCATTCGAGTCTGGAATCGGAATTGCGCGAGTTGCTCAGCTTGCTCGAGAGTTCTCTCCTGCGGCTCCGGCCGGACTTGATACTCTGGCTTGGCTCTCCGCAGACTTGCTCTGTCAACCGCCGATAAAGCATCAAGGAATACTCTCGTTTACTTCGGCTCCGATTGTTGACTCAGCGGCCTTGGAAGAGTTCGCCACCGAAATTTATATCTAGGCGTAGAGCTATGAAACCACCGATTCAAACGGCGGCAGAGCATTTTGCAGAGTTCGTCGCATTTGATGACGGTCAGAATCAGATTACCTACGGTGAACTGGTCGCATCTCTTCAAGATCATGTCGTCCGGCACCTGCCTGATCTTGACGCGGGCCAACATGTCGCTTGGTGCCCCGCGAATGATTACGACGGCTTCCTGACTTTCTGGAGCTTGCTGACTCAACAACTTGTCGCATGTCCTATCAGTCACCGTTTTCCCGATTCTTTCCTTGACGAAGTGGTGCGGAAGATAGACGCCGTGTGGCTGCCAACTTTGCTTGAAAATAGCCATCACAACGGAACTTCGCAATCAGATGCTCGCAGAGAATGGAACGACATCGATCTTCACCGACCCGCAACAATCATTCTCAGTTCGGGCAGCACTGGGACTCCAAAGAAGATCGTGCACTCGCTGGCTGCTCACATCGCAAGTGCTGAAGGCTCAGCGAAGAATATCGCGTTGCAACCCAGTGATCGATGGCTCTGGAACTTGCCGCTTTGCCATGTAAGTGGACTCTCGATCCTCATCCGCTGCGCGGTAAGCGGGGCGACGGTTGTGGGCACTCCGACCGGTGAGAAGTTAAGTGCAGGTTTAATAGCCGACCGGGGAGTTACACACCTTTCGCTCGTGACCACACAACTCAGGCGATTGCTCGAGGAGGACACTTTTCCGGAACGATGCCTTCGGTCAATTCTGGTGGGTGGGAGCAGCATAGATCCAAATCTTATCGATGCAGCGCGAGAGCGAGGCGTAAATGTGCACACCACTTATGGTCTTACCGAAATGGCATCGCAAGTCACCACTTCGCTGGCGACGGATCCATCCAGCACTAGCGGGAGAGTTCTGACGGGGAGGCAGCTGCGTATCAATTCTGATGGTGAGATCTTGGTCAGCGGAGACACACTTTGCTCAGGCTATTACCGAAGCGGAGAGATTCACTCGATAGTGGATGAAGAAGGCTGGTTCCACACCGGAGACCTGGGGTCTCTGGACGATCTAGGAAGGCTAACTGTACTCGGTCGTTCTGACAACATGTTTGTATCTGGAGGTGAAAACGTTCACCCGGAAAATATCGAGCGAGCCATGCTTGGTTTGTTCGAACTACAGCAAGTCGTCGTGGTGCCGAAGCCCGATGGGACCTTCGGAGCCCGCCCTGTTGCATTTGTGGAAGGCGAACTTCCAGAGGACTGGAGGACTACTCTTCGGAATTACTTATCTGGCTATGAAATCCCGGCCGAAGCACACGAATTGCCGAGCGCAGCCAAGCTGTTGATCAAGCCAGACCGAAAGCTACTCAAGAGTCTGGCGGCGACTCCTTAACTGATAAATTCAACTTCCTGGCATGCACGAATTTGCGCTATAGGAGCTTCAAAGAGTCGGCCGGCAGTCGTTGTCGCGTTTCTTCCGTCAGTAGTTTCAGCTGGTTCGTTTGCTGTGGCTGATCGTGACGGCAAAAGTAACTGTGAATGGCGCGGCGTTGACGAGCACTTCGGTTCCGTGTTCCGCCATGCCATAGATGAGCGTTGAAAAGGAAGACGCTCCCAGCTTCACCCGTAACCATTACTTCATGTGGATGCTTGGCCCATGGATCTTCAAGTTCTTGATCAGGTATTTTTGAGTATAAATGCGATCGGGGAATCAGACGTGTCGCGCCGTTTTCCTCCGTGAAGTCATCGACTAGCCAAATCGAATTGCAAACCACGAATTCTGGAGCAGTGATCGCCTCGTGCCAGTCGACGTGCAGCTTTTGTTCCCCGCCATCAGGCCTTGCCGATCGATAATTCAGAGATGAAAGCTTGCAATTGCTTCCGAGAACATGCCTCATTCCAGCTAGAAGTTTAGAGTGCGTGAAGCAAGTCTCGAACTCTGCCCCTTTGTTGACCAAATCGGCTAAGCGATCTGCACCTTCTTCCTTGGCGTGGCGGATATTCCGCGAGTCGAGTAGCTCTACGCCGGCATGGTTTTGTTCCGCTGCAAGTAGGATTTCGATACGCCGGCGAATGCAATCCAACGCTTCAGCATCGAGAAGCTGTCCGAGGGCAACATACCCGAGCGTCTCGAGCTGCTCTAGCTCGTTTTTTTCCAATTCACTTGAGTTTTGCATTGCCATTCTAAAATGCGGATTTGGCTAGGGGGCGATGGGAAGAGTATAGCAAACCGCCTCTTTATCATTCCGCAAGTAGAGCTGATTGCCGATCAGCACCGGGTGATTCCAGGTCCGTCCCTCCAGTGCAGGCGCACGATGTAGTTCCTCGTGTCCGTCCGGCGTCGCTTTCAATAGTACCAAATCACCTTTCTCTGAGAGCACAATGATGACTCCAGCATCGGCCAACAGAATCGCTTGTCCTTTGCCGTATCGCCCGCCTTTCCAGTTGAGCTTGCCGTCAGCCAGCTTAAGAGAACAAAAGATCTCACCATCAAAGCCGAAGATGTTGTCTTTATAAACAAGGATGTCGTTGAAATCAGGTTTGAGCCGTCGCGAAGTCCACACTTCTTTGCCGGAGATAGAGCCGTCCTTGTTTTTCGTAAGCTGTACCAAGCGAGTGCCAGAGCCCATTCCGGTTGGGATCAGCATTCGGTCGTCTCCGATCATCAGCGGCTGTAAAGCTCGGTAACCGGTGTGTTTCCAATCGTAAAGGAAAATTGACTCGCCAGTCTCTGGTTCTAAAAACTCTGCCCCACGCTCTGACAGAATGGCAATTGCTCGCTGCCCGAGCAGTTGCACGTCTTGAAGCGATCCATAGGATTGCTTTCCTGCTGTGACGGACCAAGCTACCGATCCATCGCTTATGCGAAACGCCATGATGCCTTTGTCACCCGCAGCACCAGTGTGAACGATGGCAAAATCACCTTGCTCGGTTTTTACGCAAAGAGGTGAACAGGAGAAGCCCCACATGGGAATCGAGCAATCAGCGACCTGTTTGATGTCGACTTTCCAAAGTAACTCCCCTGTCCGAGCATCATTGCATCGGAGCCAGCCTGCGGCGCCTTGCGAAACGAGTTTGTCGCCTCTTAAAGTCGGAGTCGCTCGGGGGCCAAGCCCGCCGAGAGCTTCAGTGAAGCGGCTTTCGATAGCGTTGGCCCAGATCTCCTGGCCATTCGCTGCAGAATAGCAGACTGCAGACTCCTGTTCACCGCGTTGCTCCTGGGTGAAAAGCATTTCTCCGGCAACTGCGAAAGACGACCAAGCCGGCCCTACTTTGACCCGCCACTTTTCTTTGGGAGGATTTGCCGCCCAATCCGAGTCAATTCTGCTGTTCTCTACAACACCGTCGCGATTGGAACCGCGGAATCCCGACCAGGATGCCTCCGGAAATTCGCCTTCAGTTACGTTTACTTCTGCTGGTTCTGATTTCTTTCCTTCCGCACGCTCTGCGAGAAAGCGTTCCTCTGCCGTAGGGCTCCAGCGCCAGTGCAGATCAAAAGAGAAATCGCCCCAAGCACCTTCATTTCGTACTAGATCTGACAAGCCACTGAATGCAAAGCAGGCCAATGCACCGACAAGAGTTCGTTTGAAACTGAGCCACTGGGAGGTCATGATCAGACCGATGGCGAATCCAGCGACTCCTAGGGGAATCGTAATCACAACAGCGACTGGCATGACGGTTTCATCGAGCAACTTTGTTGTGCTGGCCAATGTGGCGATAACAAGGCCTAGCCCGACAACACGTTCCACGGCCGTCGCGCGGCTGAATGCCAACCACCAAACTAGAACGAGCAGCGATGCCAGAACCGGCCCAAAGGCCCCGATGGCCCAAGTCATTGAGGGGCCGTCTTCCCACAGACTTGGAACGAATCGGCAAAGCACCATTAGCCCTACAAGCAGGATCGGGAATAACACGCCAAGCGGTTGGTACTTGCCGCTTTCATTCGCATTCTCCGATGCCGCTGCTGCTTCACTATTCATTGCTCTGTTCCTTTGCGCGTTCACGATTCGCCCAAGATCAGGGCTTATTCAACGATTCTATTCTTTCGCCAATCCTCAATCCTTGACGTGGCATAGACTTCCAGTCTGTGTACTCATACGAACACGGGTATAGAAGCCCAAGCTCCTTTCTTTGTTCCCGTCGCGGAGCGATTGATGCCCCTTGCTAGCCGTTTTGAGTTCCAGGCTTGTGGCCGAACAACGAGTCGAGCTTGAGTACTTTGGTCATCAGTAACTGCTCGCCTTGTCGTTTGCCAGCGCCTTGAATTTGAATGGCGGTGCCACAGTGGTAAGCTAGATTGAAGTCGTGGAAATCACGGAAGCTGACTTCGATGCGAACCGGTGTCTCGCCTTCGATATCTACGAAGAACACCTTCGCCTCATCCAAGTTATCCGAGAGACGTAATCGGCCTTGGGCTGTGATGTTGCCATCCTCGTACTTCACCCAGCTTTCGAATGGTCGCTCGGAGTAGTGCTCGTAGCTGGAATCTTGCAATCCAGGCAATAAATCAGAGCTACCTGCGAAGGAGTCTGTTTGGACACCAAATCGTTTAAGGAGAGACAAGTGTAATCGCCCGAGTTCTTGATTCTTGGCGTAGCGAATATAACGCCCCGTTTTGATACGTCCGGCACCTTGGCCAGCCAAGACGATCGGAATGCGAGTCGCAGTGTGATTGTCGCTATGCCCCATACCTGAACCAAAAAGAACGATGCTGTTTTCGAGCAGAGTCCCATTCCCGTCTTGAAAGCTCTTCATGCGTTTCAGCAAGTAGTCAAATTTCTCCATGTGCCACAAGCTGATCTTCAACAACGCGTCGAGATTGTGCCGTGAGAAGTTACGGAAGAAGTGAGATAAGTAATGGTGCTGTTCTTGGATTCCCAGGAAGTCGAAAATCATGCGACTGTTGCTATTGCCGAGCATGTAAGTGATGCATCGCGTGGAATCTGTCCATAGTGCGAGGCACATCACGTCGATCATCGCTTCGACTTGTTCGTTGAGATTGACTGGAGCGAGAGGACGCTGAAGTTTGGAGAAGTCCAGCTTAGGCGCTGGTTTTTCGTTCATGGTCGCCAAGCGTTTCTCGGTCTCGCGCAGCACTGTCATGTATTGGTCAAGTGTTTGGCGATCTTGCGAGCCCGCCTGGCGGTTCAGAGATCTCGCATCCTCTTGGACACGATCGAGCAAGCTGGCCATCGACTTTCGTTCGGCTGGATTTGCCAGTGGATTACGAAAGACACGATCAAAAACGAGTTGCGGATCACTCTCGCGCGGAAGTGGCTCGCCATTTTGGCCGTAGGAAATGTACGAGCATCCGATTTGATTTGGAAACAGTCCTTCAGTCGTTAGCTCCAGAGACTTATGTGCCGTGTCGCCAGCGATTTTTTGGGCAATGAGTTGATCGACTGAAGCAGATTTTGTGTTTTTGTGGTGGCCGCTTAGGAATCGTCGCGTGGAATTCGCGTGAGAGGAGAAGCCGAAGTCTCCCATGTTGTCGAGGATCAGCAAGTCTTGCTTGTGTTCCGCGAAAGGCTGCATGAGCGGTGACATGCGGAAGTCGAATTCTTGTCCACCGCTAATATTCCAGCTTGGTGGATGCACTCCATTTGGTTTGAACAGTGTGACGAACCGGATCGGAGGTTTTTGCTCGCCCGCTCGAGTCTGTGAGGTCATCAGGTTTAGTAGCGGAAGTGGCAATAGAGGTCCAGCAGCACTCCGCAAAAAACGGCGACGATCAACATTCCAGCTCATGTGTTATTTCCTAATCACCTATCTCACTTCACCCGTATTTCAACAACCGTTACTTCGCATCATCGGATTCGTAAATGGTGTGTGTAAAGGGTAAACTCTCGGAGATCGCAAAGATCAAATCGTGAAAAGTACTTTCCGGATCTTCGACCAGCTCTTCCACAATCTTATCTACTGTAGGTTTGTCATAATATTCGAGCTTGCGAGCCAAGGCGAACTCGAGCATACGGCGCGTGATATTTTCGATGACTTCGTGTCGTTTCTCGCCGACCAAGATCTGCTTGAGCCCTTCAAAATCTTTAAAGTGCTCGCCACTGGGTAATTGCCCGGTGGTGTCTATTGCACCCTCTGGTACCTCACCGCGTTTGACTTGCTGCTTCGTGGGCTTGTAGTCAGCCGCCCTGCGGTAGCCCCCTACAGCATCGTATGCTTCAAGTGAAAAGCCGAGTGGATCAATCTTGTCGTGGCAAACCGCACAACTCGCCTGGCTCCGATGCAATTCAAATCTCTGTCGGAAGGAAAGTTTCTGCCCTGGCGGACTACGAGGCACTTGGCCTACGTTCGCAGGCGGATCCGGCAGATACTCTCCAAGGATTCGTTCTAGCAACCAAGTGCCTCGCAAGATCGGCCCGCGATTCATGGCCAAAACGCCAGGCATCGTAAGTATCCCACCGCGAGGCGTGGAGTCTTCGAGCTGGATCTTCTGGTTTGGCAATGCTTCGACTTCAATTCCCTTTTGTTTTCGGTATGCCGTTAATTGTTTCCGTTCGTTGCGATAATAGCGGGCTGTGTGCGGATTAATAAAACTCACCGACGAGTCGACTAACTCTAGCAGTGGTCGTCCTTCGGTGAAAAGGTAATGCAGAAAATCTAACGGTTGGGATCGGAGTGCCAGCATGGTCGGCGGATTGCTCGAGACATTTTCGATCTCCTGCAAGCTCAACCATTGCATCGCAAAGTCTTCGCTCAAGTTCCGCGCTTTGGGCGAGTCAAGCATACGACGAATTTGCTTCCGATACTCCTCTTTGATCAATAAAGATCCATTGGAGGCCGATTCCAGTAGTCCTTCATCTGGCATATCGGCCCACAGGAAGTAGCTCAAGCGTTCAGCTAACTCGAATGCATCGACAGGCAACTCTCTATTCTTACGTTCCGATTGAGCCAAGAAGCCACGGTGCAAGAATGCGGGCGACATCAATGTGACTTTTAATTCTTGCTTGACGAACTGGTTGACTAGTGTGTGGTCACTTGTGCTGGAGCAATCCGACTTATCGCCAAAATATTCCTTCCAGTGTTCGTGCAGTTGGGTTTGGTAACGCTGCTGGGAATCCTGCGCGAGCTCTCTTCGGTAAGCTTGTGAGCGAAAACTTGCTAGAAAATTCATCACTTGCTCTCGTTCGGGCTCGCCCGCAAGCTCCTTTGGTAAATGTTCTTGCGAAAGCAGATCGTCTAGGGCGGAATCGAGAATGAGACTGTATTGGTCCCATAGCACCAAAGTGAGTGGGTTTTGAGAGGTGTCATTGGTAAAGCCGCTTGGTCCAGGTGGATCGGTCGGCAATAGCTTCATAATCAGTGAGGTTTCGGAGAGCGTCTGCTCCGCCTCGACGACAGCCAGTTCGAGCTTGAATCCTAGCAAGCTTTCCAAGGTGTTTCGATACTCATGTGCGGAAAGGCGCCGGACACGGAATGCGCCGGGGCTGGCTTGGATGGATTCGACAAACTGAGATTCGAACCAGTCTTGAAACTCTCCGCGTTCAGCTGCAGAGGGCTGGGCTTCGTCTTGAGGCGGCATGCTTCCGTCGCTGATCAGCTCAGCAGCTCGGCTCAGAATCTCAAACCGCTTCGCGAAACTGGTATCCGGCGCAAGAACCGCTTCGAAATTGATATTACCTTCGGCTGAATGCGTGGCATGGCAATCGAGGCAGTAACTTTGGATTAAACCCGGGATCGCTAGTTGGTCGGCCGGACCTGACTGGGCATGGGCCGACGGAACATTCCATAGAACCGTCAGGACGAATCCGAGCATGGCAGCGCGATGCAGCGGTGAGGCAAATGCGATGATTTTGGCGAGCATGCTTCGTACGGTCGATCAGCGAATGGAAGAAACCGGCCAAGCGGTTTCATGGTGGCGTGAAAGAGATAGGCAGGTACAAGGTAGCGCATAAAAAACTACTGAACCTCTTATTATAAAGGAGGCCCAGTAGTCAGTGGATGGACTTCTAGATTCAGCTACACAGCGAGGACTTGCTGCGAGAAGAGCGGTCTAACGCTTCTTCTTCTTTGCAGCCTTCTTCTTAGGAGCAGCTTTTTTGGCTGCCTTCTTAGGAGCAGCTTTCTTGGCTGCCTTCTTCGGAGCAGCTTTCTTAGCTACCTTCTTCTTAGGTGCAGCTTTCTTGGCTGCCTTCTTAGGAGCAGCTTTCTTGGCTGCCTTCTTAGGAGCAGCTTTCTTAGTTGCCTTCTTAGGTGCAGCTTTCTTAGCGGCTGCGCCCTTCTTAGGCGAAGCCTTTGCAGCAGCGTGACCCTTTTCGTGAAGCTTTTGCACCTTCTCGCGGTCAGTAGTACGTTCTGAACGAGCGATGCAAGCTAGTTCGAAGGCAACCTTTTTGCCCCACTTGCTGATCGCGAAGCGAACGTTCTGGCGACGACCGTCTTCGGTCTTCCAGGAAGCGATGTAGTACTCATAGGCGCAGTTCGGATAGCGAGCGTCTACGTCGTACGAGTAGTGTACGCCGACAACACCAGAAGAATTTCGCTTGCCTAGCTTATCTTCAGCGGTGTCTGGCTCAGGTAGCTCGTCAGCCCACTCTTGGTAGACTTGCTCCGCAACTGCCTTGGACTTCTTCTTGCCGCCGTGAGTTGAATCCGAGATAAAGCGAGAGCGCTTGATGTCGCCACGCTTGATACGTACCAACCAACCGTGAGCTTCTCCAGAATCAACGCGTGAATAACCTTTTACCTTGCGAGGCATTGGTCAGGACCCCCTTCAAAACAATGAATCTTAAAAACGTAACGTGTTATGTGCAATGGTGCCGCATTGTAACCCAAAATCGATTCTTGCAAGTATCATCTTGCACCGGATTCACAACTTTTGAAAACAATTGAACCTAAGGAACTGCTTAGGCCAGTACGAAGCAGCATTGATGACGACTCAAAAGAACTAAATTTGGAGGATGCCCAAAGTGCCTAAGAGGAAACCAGCTGAAATGACTGCCAAATTACAGAGCTTCCAGGGCTTTCCGAAAAGCACCTTTCGATTCCTAAGATCGTTAGACAAGAACAACAACCGAGAGTGGTTTCAGAACAATAGAGCTCACTACGAAGCAGACTTCCTCAACCCAGCGTTGGAATTGATCCAAGCCATGAAACCTGTCCTTGAATCGTCAGCACCTCTTTTGGTAGCCGACGCGAAGAAGTCAGGGGGGAGCCTGATGAGGATTTACCGAGATACGCGTTTCTCTAGGGAAAAGACACCATATAAGACCAATATTGGCATCCAGTTCCGACACGAGCTTGGTCGCGATGTCCATGCTGCAGGTGTCTATATCCATGTTGATGCAAAAGAGTGTTTCTTTGGTGCGGGGCTGTGGCGTCCCGCATCCGATTCGCTTTCGTTGCTACGGCAGCACGTCGATAACTACCCAGATCGGTGGAGGAAGGTTGTTAGGCAAAAGGGGTTTCGAGAAAGGTTCGAAGTCTACGATGATCGCTTGAAGACCTCTCCTCGTGGTTATGCGAAAGATCACCCTATGATCGATGTTCTGCGACTAAAGAGCTTTATCGCTATGTCCTCTTTAAGCAAAGCTCGGGTTCAGAATGCAGATCTGGTGACCACTATCAATCTGCTAGTTAAGAAATCCCGACCTTGGATGGAGTTCTTATGCGAAGCACTTGGGCATCCCTACTGATCGCACAAAAGTTTGCGACTTGAGGTCGCCCATTGCAATACTCAGCTGTATCTGGTTACTTCTTTTGGGTGGGTTTCGGTATGGCTTTTATTGCAGCGATGTATGACTTCAGGTGCTGAAGTTGACTAGGATTCATCATTCGTCGTAGCTACGGTCAGATGCAGCCAAGATATTTAGACTGATCCGAGGGTGCTCATTCCAAAACCGCAATGATGCTAGGGTAACAGAAGACGGTTTTCATCTAAGCTTTGCGACCGATGTACTGATAAAACGGCGTTCGTATGAAGGGAATGTATGGAACCTTCGATCTGGATTCGTTGAGCAGAACTTTCTCGCTATGCCTGAGTAGAAAAGGCAAATGATCTGGCGACGGAAAAACGTTGTCGGAAGCAAACCAAGTTGGCCAAAAGTGTCGAGTGAACCAGCGATGCTTTACCAGATCTTCTTGAGCATGCTTTCGGGAGACATAAAAGTCCACCACACCAATTCTTCCACCGGGCTTGAGCATCCTCAGCGCATTTTCGATTGCGCCAAACCAATCTGGGATCATGGTCAGGGAATAAGAGAATGTCACTACATCCACTTGGCCTTCCGGCGGCTGCCAGGTCGTCGCATCCGCCTCAACGGCCTGAACGTGATCCCAACCATGCTTCTTAAAGCGATCCGAGGCGACTTCAAGTAGCGAGCTAGCAAGATCTACGACGTAAGCACGCTCCAACGAGGGTACGCGGTCAGCGATGAATTCCATGTTGGCGCCTGTGCCACCACCTAGGTCCACCCAAGAAGCATTTTCAGGAATTTCGATCTGCTGGAACAATTCCTCGCGACCATGCAACAACCGTTTGCGGAAGTCGTCGTACGCTCCGGCTTGGCCAGAATAGAAGTTCTCCATGCGCTCGGCATGGTCCTTCCCACGCACCGGCCTGAGTGCAAGGTGGTAGAGGATCTTGAGGTCGGATAGAAATCCCATGTGCCCAACTCGCTATGCAGCAAGATCTGCGATGTAGAAGCTGCCGTACGTGTGAACTCGATCCAACTCGTGCAGTTGAGCCGCTTTTTCTTCGTGGTACTGCAACAATTCGGGCAAGAACGTCTGCTTGCCATCACGCATCACTTGGACCCGGTCAATGAAGTCTGTTTTGAGGCCTCCACTGCGCCACAAAATGCGGGCCGAATCAGTCGCCTTGTCCAGGATCGCCTGCCATTCGAGCTCAAGCATCGGGAAAAGGTGCTCTGACAACCAATCCATGTGGTCCAGCAAGATGAAGCGAGAAATCTTCTCTTCGGACTTCTCTAAAAACCCTTGCACGCTGTCGGTGTGAACGGAAACACCTTCCACGTTGCGGTCTTTTAAGGTCTGGAAGTTTTCAGGACGGAGATACTCGGGGCAACACTCAGGACTGTAGCTGCCTGTAATGTAAACGCGCCAGAAGTAGTTTTCGTGCAAAGGTAACTTTGCAAACACCGACTCCATCGAGTCTTGGATGAAGCTCAGAATGCCGCCGGGATATTGCTTGTCGATCTGTTGCCGCTGAGCCTTCGGGACTCCGAGCATCGAAAGGGTTGAGTCGCGATTCAGAGCAAACTTCATGGTTCGTGACCAGAACCGATCTCGAATTCGTTCGAAAATCTCACTTTGCTCGCCTACTGATTTACATTCCAGCAGCTCATTGACTTCTGGACGCAGCTTGGCCACTTTGTCGATGTAAAAGCGAATGCCACGAGCGAACACGCCGGAAGTACCGCGATAGTAGAACGTCTTCTTCATGTGATCGAAGAACTTGATGTGCTTGTCCCAATAGCCCTTGGACCACTCACTCATGTTTTCGCGGAGCGTTTGCCGGTAGATGTTGCCCGCATTAGCGTGATGTCCGTTGCCGAATAGCTTGTAGAAGTCCTCGTACTGCAGCTTGCGGATACAGGCCATCTTCAATTCGAGAAGTGCATTTTGCCGAGGGTTCATGTCGACAGCGTGGACGTGTGCGGGGCCAACAAGTGCGTAGTCCAGAGCGTTGCAGCCAGCAGAAGTGATGACCAGCACGCGATCCTCAGAGGTGAGTTCCAGTGCCTCGCGGTCAAGTCTTGGATCTTCCCAGCAGGTGTTGTAGACAAGATTGTTGCCATGAACGAGCTTGAAGACTCGGCCACTAATCCAGTTGCTTAGGGACATTGAGGGGTCTCATCGTTTCAAATTCAAAATCGGCGGCCCCATAGCATATGCGAGGATTTGCAAATCCAACATGGGTGAAATTGGCTCGTTCCAATGATTCCAGGGCCGTTTTGCAGATCCAGGGACCGAAAATATGGCTCAGTCGAAATTCCTCAACCCACGTCGCTAATCGAAAGCAGGTTGCCGTAGCGAAGCAGCACTTGTCGTTTGAGTTTCTTGAACTCCGGCTCCTCCAATCCTTGGTCTTGTTGCAAGACTTCTTGGGCCACAAGGCGTGCTAACTCCAAAAACGGCTGATCTTCTACCAAATTGGCGACTCGCATCGGTGGCAGACCACTTTGCGAAGTTCCTAGCAGATCACCTGGGCCGCGTAGTTTGAGGTCGAGTTCCGCCAACTCGAATCCGTCAGTGCAGCACTCAAAGGCCTTCAATCGCTTGTGCTCCTCCGCGTCGCATCCTGCCGAGGCGACAGCACAGGCGAAGCCTGGCAACGAGCCACGGCCAACCCGACCACGCAATTGATGTAATTGAGAAAGTCCCAGGCGATTGGCATCGAGAATCGTCATCACCGTTGCATTGGGAACATCAATGCCCACTTCGACAACAGTCGTCGCGACGAGCAGTTCGAACTCACCTTCCGAAAAAGCCCTGAGAGCAGCTTCTTTTTCAGCCCCAGACATACGGCCATGAAGCAGGCCAATATTTCGGTGTTGAAAGACGTCAGACTGTAACACGCGAAAGACTCCTTCGGCCGTCGCGGTTTCCTCCGTCTTTGTTGTTGGTTCTGAATCCGCTGGAGAGGATTCTGTGGCTCCAACGCGTGGAGCAATCACGAATGCTTGGCGGCCTTCCTTAAGTTTGCCTTCGACGAAACGCCACCACGAATCCAACTCATGATGTTGACTGATGTAAGACTTGACGGGTGCCCGACCCGGTGGTTTTTCACGAATGACGCTTACATCTAAGTCACCAAACTCGGTCATCGCAATGGTTCTAGGAATTGGTGTGGCACTCAAGACCAAGTAGTGCGGCTGCTGTTCTTCGACACGTAGCTTGGCTCGTTGCAGCACGCCAAACTTGTGTTGCTCGTCGACGATGACCAATCCCAGCCTGGGAAACTCTATCTTGTCTGAAAGTAACGCTTGCGTTCCGACCACCAAGTCCACTTTGCCAGCAGCGATTTTTTTCAGGCAATCGCGGCGGCGAGCGGCAGTCAGCGAGCCCGTCAAAAGCTCGGCTTGTACACTGCTGCTCGCAAGGCTCTTTCCTAAAGTACGCGCGTGCTGGTGAGCGAGCACATCTGTCGGTGCCATCAGAGCGGCTTGAAAACCATGGGCCACGCAGAGCAACATAGCGTATTGCGCGACGACGGTTTTCCCACTGCCGACATCACCTTGCAGCAAACGATTCATCGGCACGCTGCGTGCCATATCACGTCCGATATCGTCGATCGCAGCTAGTTGATCTTGCGTGAGAGTAACACCGAGGCGATTCAAGATACGAGAATGTAGCTTGCCGTAGGGTTCGCATGCCGGCGCTAACGCAGAGCTTTCGCGCTGAATGCGTTGTAGGCTGATCGCCAGCTGGAGCACAAACAACTCCTGCAACTTGAAACGTCGTATTGCATCGTCCGCTCGCTCAAGCGACTCGGGAAAGTGTAGCCAATTTGCCGCTTCTCGAATTCCTGGTACATCAAGACGCATACGAATCGACTCGGGCAATACTTCTTGCAGCGAGTCTATGATTGGTGGCAGCGCTTGTCGCATCAACGCGCGAAGCTGATATTGCTTGAGTCCCTCGGTGAGCGGATAGACTGGCTGCGGCTGCTCGGACTCAGGCAACTCGTCTTTCTCCAAGTACCGCACTTGAGGCTGAACCATCTCCCAGTTTAGCACGGTGGATTTCAATACTCCGGTGGCAAGTAGTCGACGACCTTGCCACAGGTCACGACTACGAAAGGGCTGATTGAACCAGAGCAGCCGCACGCGAGACTTGCCGTCTTCTGTGGCGACCTGGGCGCCAAGCATGTGTTTGCCGCTTGCAGTCGTGCGTTGTTCTACTCCCAGGACTGTGCCGAGAAAGGACGCACGTGTGTTGACTTCAAACTGCTCCGATTCAACGAGATCGGTTGGGGCTTCGTGTGATCGGGGAAAGAGGAAAACAAGATCCGCTGCGGTGCGAACTCCCAGCTTCGCGAGCAAGGCAGCGCGCTCCGAGCTCACGCCGGGCAAAAACTGAACCTCGGTGCGCAGGCTGATCTGCCTAAATGCGTTCGAATTCGAGGCTTGGGAGTCGCTGGACAACGGTTTCGTTTATTTCTGCGTTATTGGCAAGTGAAGTAGTAAGGGCTGAATCGAAGCGAATCGCCCTTTGGTGAGCGGCTAAAAATTGGATGGTTGAGAGTTACGACTTGCTTCGGACCAGCTTTCTTACGAAAAAGCGGAACTTTTTTCGCGAAAACCGGTTTGATTGGACAGATGAGATTCTAGCCCTTTCGCGCAGACGGCCCAGTTGGGTAACCTTTCACTCTGCGAACGCATACCTTGGAGGAAACTTTCCATGCAAACTCGTTCTTTGTCTCTAATGAGCCTGGCTCTGCTCCTATGTCTCTCACCCATAGTTTTGGCACAGCCCGGTCGCGGCCAAGGAGGCCGTGGTCAAGGCGGATTTGGCGGATTTGGTGGATTTGGCGGCGGCCGCGGCGGATTCAGTATGGGACCGACACTGGAGCTTTTTTCTATGCTACGGATGGAAGAAGTTCGTGATGAAATCGGCCTCGACGACGAAATCTACCAGGCTGTGCAGGAGAACGTTCGGATCGATTTCCGCTCCATGTTCCAAATGAGCGAAGATGAGCGCAAGGAAATGATGGAAGAAACCGAGGAAAAGGCCAGCGGCCTTATGGACGAGGTATTCGAACCCAACCAACAAGCACGACTGATGGGACTTTTCGCTCAGCAACGCGGTATCCGCGCGATTGAGAACAAGCTGATTTCGGAAAAGATCGAGCTGTCGGAAGCTGCCATGAAGAAGATCAAGGAAGCTCAAAAAGAAATCCAGAAGGAAATGGAAGAAGCTCGTAACGAGTTTATGAAGGAAAACGGGTTGGAAGGCCTGTTTGGCGGACGTGGCCAAGGTGGCCGCCCCGGCGGCCGTGGTGAAGATGGCGGACGCCCAGAATTTGATCGCGACAAGATGCGAGAAGCCTTCACCAAGATGCGTGAGGAGATGGAAAAGATGACCAAAGAGTCAGGTGAAAAGATGGAATCTACTTTCAAAAAGGCCGATCCAGACGCTTACAAGAGATTCGAAGAACTGAAAGGTGACAAGTTTGAGTTTCCAGAACGTAGCTTCGGCCGAGGTGGTCAGGGCGGCCGAGGTGGTCAGGGCGGTCGTGGCGAAGGTGGTCGTGGCGAAGGTGGTCGTGGCGAAGGTGGTCGGCCTGGGCAAGGTGGTCGGCCTGGAATCTAGCCTGGAACCTTGAATCCGCTAGACCGAGGTGTAAATACCCTCGGATTTCCACGCAAAAAATGACTTCCTTCAAGACGGACAGCGAATCTCGCTGTCCGTTTTCGGGTTAAATAGATGGAATCAGATAGCCTTGCTGTCTAGCATTGGGCGAATATCGACGCCAAGGCTCACGGTTTGCTTCACCAGCCATGGCAAAAAACCGGGTTTAGGTATGTCCTCTCTCCTCTCGTCACAGCTTTCACGGCTAAACCAATTGCTTGTCAGATCTGTCTTGGCTCTGTTCGTGGCCTTGGGATGCACGATTGCGATCGCTCAGCCTCCCCAAGGAGGTCGAGGCAGTCGCAGTAAGGGCGGGATGAACCGCGAAATGATGGAGGCGCTGCATGAGGCAATGCAGAATGCGTGCGAAAAGGAAATTCTCGACATGTTGCGATTTACGCCTGTCCTAGAGGAAATTCAACTCAGCGATGAACTCCAGGAAGATCTGCAGGCGATGCGGATTGAAGCAGGCAAGGACTTAATCGAAATCTTTCGAGATCAAAAGCCTGATCTTAAGAAGCAGATTGAATCTTTGTTCAAGGAACTCAGCTCGAACGCATTTAAGAAAATCGAGGAGACTGCGGGCGAAAAGGCAGTCGATCGACTTTACGGTTTATTCATGCAGCATCGCAGGGCCGAGTCGATCCGCAATCGACTCGTAGCCAAGCGAGTTGGACTCAGCGATGAAGAACTCAAGGCATTCCGGAAGCGAGTCGACGCGGAACGCAAGAAAAGAGAAGCCGCAGTCGAAAAGATCATGGGAATGCCCAATCTCGAGTTCAAGGAGAAGCGCAAGCGACTCGAAGAACAAATGCGCAGCATGCGGGAGGCAGCAAACGAGAAGCTGCTTCAGAGCTTATCTCAAGAGCATCGCGACAAATTCGAAGAGCTTCAAGGCCCGCCCTTCGACAAGCTTCCTCGGCGTTGGCAAAGCTCTGGTCGTGGAGGCGGAAGATCCAAAGAACGTCCAGATTCGGGTCGGCCAAATTCTGATTCCGGTTCAACTAGAGCCGAGCGAAAAGAAGATTCTGGCGAAAATGAATCGAAGTGCTGCCTTGTCCCTTTCTACTACTCGGATGCATTCCTGAGTCTCTAAGCAGACTGTCTGTTCCTGACTTTTCGGCTCGTTTTCTACACGCGACGCCGACGAGATACAAATGCGCCGCGGTAGCCGAAAACAAATACAGGCACTAGGCTCAAGCGAGTCAATCCGACTGATGTTTCGTGAGCCGCTCTTCAACCTGCGGTACTTGGTCCTTGATACGGACTCACTGGCTTGCGCATCGTGCCTGTAGTGATCGTCGCAGGATCACCTGCCGCAAAGTTGAGCGACCTTACATACAGCACAACCGCCACTGGAACCGCATCCATTTTCGGCCGCTTCGGTTCCGCATCCTGGTCCGCAGCCCTTTTCTAGAAGTTTCGCGAAGTCGCTGGCTTGAACTTCTTGTTCGTACAACGCTGCCAGCTTGTCAATCTGCTGCTGGGTTGTCGCGCTCACTTCAGAAAGAAAATGAAAATACAGTGTCCGCCCGTCCATTAATGGTTCGACCTCTAGCAGAACCTCACCCGTAGCGTGCTCGTCGAGCCATGCCTGGCAGCGGCTCAGCGCTGCCGCACCGAGCTCTTGTAGATGCCCCCACAGCAATTCGTCTTCTGGACGCATCTTCCTCAGCACCTTACCGTCACCAGACTTTCGCTCTCCACGAATGGGGGCTAGCACGCGACCTAGTTCCAGTCCTCGGGCCGTTCGGCAAAACATGCGTTCGTTTCGGCGTAGCTGCATGGGCTCGGCCAGTTCGAAACGCCCAACTTGACCATGGATGCCGACTTGCAAAAAGTATCCGCAAATGGCGGTGTTCTCTCGGTCTTCTTTGGCGGTTGGCGCGAGCTGCTTGTCAGCGGAGGTGGAATCTTGGTCACTCTGAGGTTGAATCGAAGCCATAAAATCACGGTGAAAGTAGTTAGGGCATTCCAAGAGAGGCACTATTTGACTTTAATTAAGAGCCTACTGCAAACTTGGAAGCATTCACGCGGTTTACGAATGATCGAACTTAGCACTAACACTACCCCGACTGTATGGCATCAATGGGCTCAAGAAATCCTTCAGGGCGGAGCAATTGCAAAGTCTCAAGCAGAAGAGATTTTGGCCTGCCCCGATGACGACATACTGGATCTTGTTGCAGCCGCCTACCGACTTCGCCAGGAACACTTTGGCAAGCGGGTTCAGCTCTACTTCCTGGTGAACGCTAAGAGTGGCCTGTGCCCCGAAGATTGCGGCTACTGCTCGCAGTCCAAGCTTTCCAAGGCTCCGATCGAAAAGTATCGGATGTTGACCGCAGAGCAATTGGTCAATGGAGCCAAAGTTGCTGCAGATCGCGGATCCAGCACCTACTGCATCGTCATCAGCGGCCGCGCTCCAAGCGAGAAAGAAATGCAAGCGGTCGAAGAAGTGGTCCCACGCGTGAAGGAAAACTCTGATCTGAAGATCTGTGCTTGCCTGGGGCTTCTGACTCCCGAGAACGCCAAGCGTCTGAAGGAATGCGGTGTCGATCGGGTGAATCACAACTTGAACACGAGTAGCGAGCACTATGACGACATCTGCTCGACCCACACTTACGAAGATCGCATGAATACACTACGCAACGTCCGAGATGCTGGCTTGGAGGTTTGCTCGGGTGGCATCATGGGCATGGGCGAGTCGCATTCCGATCTCGTCTCGATGGCATTCGACTTGCGGGAACTTCGCGCCGAATCGATTCCGCTCAACTTCTTACACGCCATCGAAGGAACACCACTCGGAGAGCAAACGCCTCTTACGCCTCAAGATTGCATTCGCGGACTATGCATGATGCGATTCGTGAACCCGAGTAGCGAACTGCGAATTGCCGGTGGTCGCGAAAAGCACTTACGAAGCCTGCAGCCTCTGAGTCTCTATGTCGCTAACAGTATCTTTGTTGGCGATTATCTTACGACGCAAGGACAAGCACCTGATGCCGACTACAACATGGTCCGCGATATGGGCTTTGAAGTTACCACTGAAACCGGCTCTGAAGTTTAAGTCAGGCCAGAGAGCAGTCTAGAAAAGGCCTTTTACATGGTAAAAGGCCGCGTGCATCGACATCGCAATGCGGGTCGCTTCTGAAAGACTAGTGATGGTGGTGATGCCCGCCGTGATCATGCCCGCCGTGATCGTGCCCACCGTGATCGTGTCCGCTATGGCCATGATTCGATTCGCTTGCGCTCTGTTGTCTGAGTTCCTCTTCCAAAGCTTCTTTGGCGGGCTCAGCTGCCCGAAGTGCCAGCTGATAGACGGACTCCAGGCTCACCGCATTGCTTTCGGCGAGCCGCTTGCAGTCCTCGTATTCAGGCGCAAGGCGTAAGCCGTTCAGCCCTTTCTGGAATCCCCAGGCGGCTTTGACCCGGACGCTGCCAAGCCTAGTTTCCACCTGCAAACTTTTTCTTTGTAGCTTGCTGCGTTGAAGCAAAGTGTGACGAACTCCGAGGGCGCCGGTGTGCTGAAACAGACATTGTTCAATCGCAACTCGATGCTCTGGCATCGCAAGCACGGACAGCATTACGGCGGGTCGATTCTTCTTCATTCCAATCGCGGTGGTGAATACATCCAAAGCCTCCACTTCCCACAATCTTTCTATTGCAAAGCCAAGCTGTTCGCCCGTGATGTCGTCCAAGTTGGTTTCGAGCAACAGAACGCGATCCTCTGACGGGGCCCAGCTGTTACCAATTAAGACGCGCAAGATATTGGCTTGTTCCTTCAGCTCTTTATGCCCCGAGCCATAGCCAATGCGTTGGATTTGCATGTCCGGCAGCGGGCCAAAATCGTCTGCCAAGGTCCGAAGAATCGCGGCGCCAGTCGGAGTCGTCAACTCGGCCTCAATCGAGCAACTTCGAATCGGAACTCCGGTCAATATTTCCGCAGTCGCTGGAGCTGGGACTGCAACGGTTCCGTGAGCAATCTTGATCTGACCACTGCCTGTCGGCGTGGGTGATGCAATCACTTGGTCGATGCCAAGAGATTGCAGTGCGACCGCAGTACCCACGATATCGACTATCGAGTCGATGGCTCCGACTTCATGGAAATGCACTTCTTCTAGCGAGCTGCCGTGCACTTTGGCTTCGGCAACAGCGATGCATTCGAACAGTCGCTTTGCGGTATGCAATTCTGCGTCCGTCAACTTACTCTGCTCGAGCATCTGGCGAATATCGCTCCAGTGTCGGTGTGCATGCTCGGGAGGATGCTCAATATCCAACATCAAGGCTCGGAAACAGTGACGCTGTGTCTCACTGAACAATAATTTGACTTCGGGCAGGCCCAATGATTGAATCTGTTGAGCGATGTACTGCTGGTCGGCACCCGCATCGACGAGGGCAGCCAAAGTCATGTCTCCAGCGATTCCGCTGTTGGTATCGAAGTAAGCAATTGCCATAGCTGAGCTTCAAATGGGGAGCAAATGATGAGCGTGGTTTCGCGTGTAGCTTGCCAAGCTTTTGATCTAGGAAGGGCCGTCTAATAGGGAGCCGAAGAACATCTCTTTCGCCTGCTCCATATCCCGTTCCGCAGAGCAGGAGGCATGATAATGCTCCTGCTTGATTTGCGACAGCTGCTCGAGAGTAGCACTATCGCTTTTCAGCCGCTCCCGAGTGCGAATAGCTCGTTGCCAAAGCTCCTGTTCATGACGCACAACCAATACCGAGTGAGTCGCCTCGCCAATTCGAGGCTTGAGCAACATGCCACATAGTTCGTCATCACACCAAGCGGGCGTTTCGACGCGACAGTAGTTGAGCCCTTCAATCAGATCGCACACTTCCTGAAGTGCTTGCAGGTCGTTGATGCCAGCCAACATGTCTACAACCGGCCGCGAAAGAGCCCCTGGCACTGCTGTCCCACCAATGTGCTCTACTGCAGCAAGCCAACCCGCAGTCGCTTGCAAGATCGAAGAACGAGCCTGCTGAAATTCCTGTGGCCACTGAGGGTTGTGGGTCATTAGTCGAAAAGGCTGAGAACTTGGCATGAGTCCTGCTCCCCAAAAACGTGGAATGGCAATCCGAGAAACGATACCTCAGCCTACTCGATCTTTCGCCGTTGTGGGATTCGCCTGAATTCTTGAAATTGCGCCGGCAATGGCAACCGCTATCTATCATGCGACAATGGGGAGTAGTTCTTGAGAATCCCACTAAGAAGGCTCTTCGTTGCGTAAACCGTCGCGCTGTAAACTTTTACTGTTATCGGTGTCTAGGCAGGTTCAGTTAGCGGATTTGACGTGAGGCTTCGGGCGTTAAGGTCTTAGTTTCGGATTTATGCGGAATCCCCGCTAAGCGTGCCCGATGCCTCGCAGCGATGCGGCTCACTGAATCGATAGATCACTAATGCCGTTCTGCTCACACCTTATGAGCTGGGCCTAGTTCGAGAATGCAGCTATGGGCACCTCACACGGAAAATTTGTCAAATACCCAAGGACTCAGCACCTGTTCGGGCCCAAGGGAACAGAAGACGATTAAACATATGGACAATCGTAGCTTGCAGAAATTTATCGCGGACGTGTCGCAGATCGTGGAAGAGAAGCTGGACGGAACCAATGTCAGCACCCACTTTTCAGAGGCAAATGAACTAGTGCTGCAGTGTCGCGTACACTTGATTACCGAGGGCATTCGCCTCTAACGCTACGAACCTGCTTCGACAAACTCGGAGTCGTTGGTTACAACTGTTTTCCGACTAGCGGCCTCAGATTGAACTTGTCTTCATTGAGCCGCCGTTGCAGCAAATCAGTCAACGTTCGCCGTCGGTGCTGACTCATGTTATCCAAGAATTTGCATTAAGGTGTGAGCCGCCGAATTGGCTGGAAGCCCATCAAGTTCAGTTCGTGAGTGAGTGATTCTCTACCGCAGCTGTCGCCAGATCGAACAGAAGAAGACAATGGGAGAGACGCTTCCACACAAGAATGCCGGCTACTCATACAAGTTCCAGATCCAGGATAGCTTGCCCGGCGAGACAATTTCTCAGTTGCTTGAGAGGTACTTTCATCACTCGACTCAGCAACAGTGGCTCGAGCGGATACTGCAAGGCGAGATCATGTTGGGCGGGCGGTTACTGAGGGCGGATTGTCCAAGTAGCAATGGCGATAGGGTCATTTGGAATCGACCTGGATGGCTAGAAGCGACAGTGCCACGTTCATTTTCTGTTCTTTACGAAGACGAATCATTGCTTGCGGTTAACAAGCCAGCTGGTTTACCTACGATCCCGGGGGGAGGGTTCTTGGAGAACACGCTCTTGCATCTTGTCCATGAGCGATTTACAAACGCCCCGCGACCGCTTCATCGGCTCGGTCGCGGCACTTCCGGGGTAGTTCTTTTCGCAAAAGATCAGAACTCAGCTCGCCACTGGTCGCGACACTGGAAGGAGGTTGAAAAGACTTACTTGGCCATGGTCGCAGGTCGGCCCAACCAGCCCGTGTATGACATCAAAGTACCGATTGGTCCAATAGATCATCCAAAGCTTGGGACAGTCCATTCGGTTTCAGCCTCCGGCAAAGCATCGCGATCCGTCGCCAGAGTCGCGCGAGAGCGCGGAGAGAACACGGTCATGGAGGTTGACCTCTATACCGGAAGGCCGCATCAGATCAGGATTCATTTGGCCTCCATTGGTCACCCGCTCGTTGGAGATCCGATGTACGGTCCGAGTGCCAAATTGCTAAGCCATGCCGGCGTGCCCAGTGATTTAGGCTATCAACTGCACGCTTGGAGAATGCGACTGAATTGCCCATCAACCAAAAAGAAGTTGGAACTTGAGGCCCCTGTACCGACCGGGCTGGAATAAGAAAGAGGCAATCCATTGCCCCTCAACTACTGGCCTCTATTGTCTTCCTGAGAACACGCCTGAAAGAAGCAGACCGACGCAGTCTTTTGCCTCTGGGCTGTTGGACAAGAACCCACGAATGCCCTTTCAGCTTTCCGGCGTTACCTGTCATTACCTTCTATTTGTATCTACGGGCAGCCCGACAACACGAGGTAGGTCATCTGAGACTGACTCGATTTCAGAAATCAAACTCGCACTGTTCTCCACTTGTTCTGAGGTGGTCGCCGATCCGTTCGCAACGATGGTAATCTGGCTGCTAACATCAGTACTTGCATCGGACAATTCTTCGATGTTGCAGGATCGCCATGGCAGATTCAGCAGTTTTCAGCTAGACGAACCGGGCGGAAGTAGTGTACCGAGTTGGTTTCTTTGTTAACCACGTAATATTCCTCGAGGCCATCATTCCTGAGGGCCAGCAGAGCTTTCTTCTCCAGCGGCGTCGGATGATTTGCAGGATTCCTTGGGTTCAAGGCTGGAACACGAAACTCACATAGACCTTCCTCTGCCTTGTCCATCGCGGTTGCCCAGGCTGTCACAGCTGGCACCGTTGACAGCATCTTCTCCTCTTCGCCCCAAGCCTGAGGGGTTTTCGTATCAAAGATGACCGAGGACCACTGCTTTTCTCCGCCTGCACGCGCAGACTCCGCAGAGAGGCAAATCGAACATGCCTTGTCGACCCTGGCTGCAATTGCTTTCTGCGAGGCATCGCGGGAGCCCATGAACAAGATCGCCGCAATGTTCATGGCTGGGAAAGCAAACCCAGCCATCAGTATTCTGAGCTTGAGTGACATCGGTGTGGTTTCGCCATACTAAGAAGAGACAACTAACGGACCAAAGTTTCGAATGACCCCGCATCAGGCGTGCCGGATTTACTAGACCCAGAATAAATCGAGTCAAGGCAAAACGTTCAAATAGGCCAATCGGGCGTGTCAGAAGCTGTGCACTCTCTGTGTAACGATTATAGGCTGCATGCTAGTGTTCTCTCGGTGAACGGTTTTTCCCCTGCAATCGCTACCATCGTGCAGGCCATTGTCTTCCGATCTTTGAATCAATTCGTTCATTTAGTCGAATTGAATAGCAAACTTTGGGCCGGAGATACGACCACAAGCTTGAAGAGTTTCAGGGAGTCACGCTCGGAGTAAAAGCGTTACATGTCTACTCAAGCTCAGAGAGATTACTTGAGTTGCTCCGAAGCTGCTCGATTGATGGGGGTGAGCCGGTCGACCGTCCAGCGTTATTGTGAACTGGGGGAGTTGCGAGCGCACAAGACGGTCGGCGGCCACCGCCGGCTGGACGCGGCTGATGTTGCGCGGTGGCTAAGCGGGCAGAAAAGCAAGAAAAGGTACCGACGGAAGATTGCTGAGAGAGACCTGAGCTCAGCGCAAGTCGCTGACGCTCTACTTCAAGGAAAACTCAAGCGACTAGAACCGCTGGTTAGCCAAATTCTATTGAAGCAGAAAAGCTCAGCCTGGCTTTTCGATCATTATCTTGCACCTGCGATGTGGGAGATCGGGGCTCGTTGGTCCAAAGGTACAATTCAGTACTCGGACGAGCGTCGCGCAACATTCAATCTCAAAATGCTTTTGAGAAGCGTGAGTGGAATGATTCAGCGATCCGTGCCGAGCGTTAATGCAATTGGTGGCACCATGGAAGGAGACTACGCTGAACTTGGCTCTCTTGCCGTTGAGATGGTTCTTCAAGAAACTGGAATGCAAGCTTATCACGTTGGCTCTAGCCTGCCCGCACAGACCATTGTGCAGATTGCCAAGCAAATGGAGGCTTGTCTGATATGGGTTTCCTACTGTCATGTTCAAGATCCGAGTCTTGCCTTGCAGTTGCCTTGCAGCAAAATCGTTTGCTGTGTGACGAAATGGATCGAACCTACCCTCTAGATCAACGGCCGAAACTGGCTATAGGTCAACGGCCGAAACTGGCTATAGGCGGCAACGCTCTTTCACCGTCGCTGCTCAAAGAAATTCAATACGACTTCTACGGACCGAGCATGGAGGCCTTTCGGGCATTCGTCTCCGAGCTCTAGCAAATAAGCCGGAACAGCCGTTTTTGAGATCTTCTTGAGTCAATTGAGAAAATGGGAAGTCCGTAGGCCTACTTCTTGATCTTGCTTTTGGGTTTGATGGGCTTTCGCAGGTTCTTGGGAGCTTGCTCAACCTTCTCCGCTACATGAAACCATAGCTTTTCTAGTGCTTTCGCCCGAGTCGGCTGTCGTATCGAGAGATCCTTTAACTCACTTCGATCCTCAGAAAGGTCGTACAGTTCCCAAGGCCGACCTTTCACCGAAACCAACTTTTCATCGCCGCTACGGATGGCTCGGTTGTTCGAGAATTGGAAATACAGCCATTCGTGCGGCTTGCGTTTTTTGCCCGAAAAAATTGGAAGTAGAGATTTACCTTGCAAGGGAGTAATCTCGCGATCACCGAACTTAGTTGGGTACTCCGCTTGAGCCGCATCGACGCAAGTCGCCATGAAGTCGATCAGGTGAGCAGGCTGAGATGTGATGCTCCCGGGCTGGGTCTGTAAGCCGGACCAGGAGACGATCATTGGCGAGGAGATACCGCCTTCATGTTGATTCTGCTTGTACCAGCGAAACGGCGTGTTCCCGACATGAGCCCAGCCAACATCATAGGTCCAATAGGATTTCGGATCCCAAGGCCGAAGCTCCTTTCCTTTAGTTCGTTCGAAAGGACAAGCGCCGTTGTCGCTGCAGAACATGAATAAAGTGTTGTCACGCTGACCAGTTTTTTCTAGGTGTTCTAGCAAACGCCCAACGTTTTGATCGACGCAATCCACCATGCCAGCGAAGGCGGACATTCGCTCCGATTGCCACTTTTGCTCTTCGGTGGAAAGCGACTCCCAGGCAGCTACTTCGGGCGGTCGGGGAGACAACACAGCCTTAGGGAGCAGACCCAACTGCTTTTGTTTTGCAAACCTCGCTTCTCGGATGCGATCCCAACCTGTGTCGTAACGCCCCTCGTACTTTTTGAAGTCGTTCTCTTTCACGTGTAGCGGATAGTGCGGCGCGTTGTAAGCGATGTACATCAGGAACGGCTTGGTCGTGTCACGTTCCGAAAGAAACTCGATCGCGTAGTCTGTCATTACATCCGTAGTGTAAAAGTCATCCCCAGCGACCTTATAGGGTTTGCCATCAAGTCTAAAGGTATCATCACCTGTAAAGAAGTTTGTAGCGCCGCTTAAATGTCCAAAGTAGCGATCGAATCCGCGATCTGTCGGCTGACCGTCTAGGTGCCATTTGCCAGCCATGAATGCCTCGTACCCGGCCGGCTTGAGAGCCTCTGCAAGCGTCACACCTCGGTTCATCTTTTGATTACCAGCTTGAAACATATAAAGCCCCGTCAGCAGGCAGATCCTCGAGGAATGGCATTTTGCGGTGTTGTAGAACTGATTGAACCGCAGTCCGCCTTCTGCTAACCGGTCCAAGTTTGGCGTTTCAATCTCAGAGCCATAGCATCCCAAATCTGAGAATCCTAAATCGTCGGCCATGATCAGGACAATGTTGGGACGCTTGCCAGTTAACGCCGAATTTGCCTCTGATGGTGCTGCAGTTTGCGCAACATTCCAGGGGCACACGGTTGCAACGATCAACCCGAAGACAAACGGGTTGAACATGCACTGACTTGCGTAACTGAACATGGTACTGTGCTCGAGTTTGAGGCGTTGGTTTTGTGGGTGAGTGAATGCAGTCCGCTACTTAATCGGAACTGCTCTCATCGTGTAATGCGCTTGAGCCGGAAAGAGTTTCGTTTCTGACTTGCCAATGGCTGGAATATTGATTTCGTAAACGTAGCCTTCTCGAAGTTCGTCAGACAGCCGAAGAGACAAACTGCGGCGATTTTTTGAGATTTGGGTTTTCGCAACCTTTTCAAGCTTCTCATCTTGGTCGTTTCCACCGTAGGCAGGAGTCGAGATACGGCGATAAGAGCGAATCAGAAATTTTGCCTTTTCCGCCTTTTGCCGTTCTACTGGTTGTGTGAAATCGATATCAAATCCAGTCGCGTTCGCGCGAACTTCTGCGATTCCAAGCGGCAACTCGTCAGTCGGACGCAAGCGTACGATCGAACCCGTGTTCTGTCCGCCTCCCCAGCCACTGTCTTGCAAGTTGCCAACGTAGATATCTCCGTCTGGAGCGATTTCACATACGATCGGACCCTCGAAGGTTTTCGATGGATCAAGCCCAGGCAGACTAAAATTGTAGGCAGCCCCCTGATACTGCCCTGCTACTTTTTGCAGGCTCATGCGTATCAAACTCCGGCCATTCATTTCGCAGCCCAATAAATGGCCCTCGAAGGCCCCAAATCGATTGGGCTCGGCGCTCGACTCAGGCGTCTCGAGCCAGCAAATACCGTTTACACTTCGTGTCCATGGGTGCGGGAGCTCAATCGCCGGTGATTCAAACCTCGGGGAGAAGCCATTCTTGTTTTCGAGCTTATTGATGAATCCGTATCGCTTGCCACGCTGGATGTGATTGAGTTCATTGAAGGGGTTGTAGTTGCCTTGGTTGTCCGTGGCGAAAAGTTGTCCATCTTGCCGGCGGGCAAGGCCCATCGGAAACCGAAGTCCAGCGGCGAGAGAAACAATAGTGAACTCTCGCGAAGGCCCGGGAATATTCGTTGTTCGAGGCAATCGATCCGACGGCAAGAGCATCAGAGCGTGGCCGCGCCATTTTGCTGCGGCTTCGGTTCGCTCGTCCTGCTGGCAAGGTAGCACTACGTAATAGCATCCTAATGCATCTCGCTCCAGCCCTACCGCCCAGTCGTGGTAGTCCGCTGTATAGCCCCAGCCATCGGCTATGATGCGGCTGTTCCAAGTTGGCAGGTTTTCACTCTTTCGATCCCTGCTTTGCGAAAGTCGAATCAAAGCAAACTTACTTAGTGCGTCTACACTCCCGTCGTCGTTGACTTGCAAGCCGTAAGGAGTGGGCAGTGTGTCGCTGATCTGCTCATAGCGATCCTCAAGTCCGTCGCCATCGTCGTCGAACAGACGCAGCACTTTGCCTTTTAGAGATCCAGCATAGAGTTCACCCTTGGGTCCCCAAGCAAAGGAAATCGGCATTTCTCGGCGCGTAAGCGGAAGACGCACTGCTTCATAGCCCGGCACGCAGTCCAACGTCCGCGCGCGAATATTGGGTTTGGCAAAGTTCAGCACGGGAATCGAGTCGGCAGCTAAGGGGGTCTCAACCAGAGTTGTCCAACTTACTTCGCGTTCCTTTACAACCAGAGTGGCGATGCCTGATTCAGTTTGCAAGTCTGCTCCTGAGATATCGTCGATACGAACCGTCCAATTGCGGCCCGAAAACGCGTTGCCTTCTAGCTTTGCGTCCGAATGAAGCTGCAAAGATTTCACCTCTTCCGAAAGCTTCACGCTTGTTTTGAGCTGTGTTGTCGCGCCGTCGGCGCGCAACACGAACTGTACTGGCAGTTGTGTCAGTTCTGGATTAACGTTGCTGCCGCGGTTCGATCGTAGACTTAACTCACCTTGCCATTTCAGTCCGTCCTCAATGTGTTCGATCGAATCCAAACTGAAGGCGACTTGTCCGCGAACTGCAGGGCGCCACTGCCAACCTTGTTTGTCGACCATACGCAATTCTTGCAGTAACGGAGCTTTAACCGAGCCTTTCTTGAGATTGAGAAACTCAGAACCAAATTCCCAGTACCAAGTCTTTCCCCGGGTGTACTGGTTTGCTGTGTCGCCCAGCCACCATCCTGCGAAGCTCCCAGCCTCGATATCAAATAGAAGGTTCTGCCGGTTCGGTAATCCGATGGCCATTGGGCGCAAGTAAGTCTTCTCTGGCGACTCGATGACGCTCATCACGACTTTGGCATCTTCAGCGTAGTCTGAGATGTTATGGCTGCGGACGACGCGTACTGGATTGGGCCTAGGAGGTTTGAAATCAGGTTGATTGAGTGTGCTCCAGAGAGCCGACAGCTGACGATCGAGATCTCCTCCGAGCACGCCGGCTACAGGTGTCTGAATTGCAGGCATCTCCATCCGCGGCACGATCCTCGATGGATTCTCCACCCAGCGGTAGTACCAACTCTCACGAATTCGCTTACCTGGCATCGCCAAGTTTGGCCCGCGTGCCTTCAAGTCTACCTGCGGCGATTCGTACGGTCCGATTGAGTGGCAGCTAGTGCATCCGAAACCTTGAGAGCCAACCAGTCTTGCACCGGCGAGCTCTGCACCCTTGTCGAACGGATGGGTACCGGGGGTAGGTTTTCGGTCAGGAATGCGATCTGCTTCAATGAAGTACTCTCGAATGCGTTTCGCTTGATCGCCCTCTAGAGCAAACTTGGGCATCTGGACCTCAAGCCAAGGCCTTAGTTTCGCTTGTCGCCCTTCAATCGCTTCAAGCAGTGCCTCATCCGTTAACTTGTCGCCAACGCCCGTCAACGAGGGAGGTGAGAGCGCGGCAAGTCTTGCAGCTGTATTTGGATAAGTTTCAGCCACATCGGCCAGGTGCGCTGCAATCCCTTTTCCTTCGTCACGACTGTGGCACGCAAGGCAATTGTTTTCCGCCAAGTATTGTTCACCAAACTGTGTCGTCTGTTTTCGCCCGCTGACGAAGGTTTGTAGTGCATCGCGATGTTCCTTGCTCAAGCCGTAGCCAGGAAGAAAGCGTTTATCGTCGGCAGCTGTCAAGCAACCAGCTGTCCAATCACTGTTTTCAGAGAGCTCAGTCTTCTCTTCCGCATTCTGGGATTCAAGGCTTTTCGGGAGGTCGTGGCAAGCTGCACAGCGATGCTCTGCGATAAGGCCCATGCCTCGATCTACGTCACCTGCGGCGCGAGTGTCGTTACGAGAGTCCTCGCCGCCAAGTGTTCGTAGGTGTGATTGCAAATCCAGCCGCTCGTGCGTTGTTAGCTCGAAGCTTGGCATTCGATGTTGCGCATTCACAGCGGAAGGATCTTTGAGCCAGCGAGCAAGGAACTGTGGCGTACGCTTTTGAGCTGTTAAGTCCAAGCTTCCGCCGCCAAAAAGAACTTGGTTCCAATCCTGAGGCTTGCTCAGTTCCTCAGCTCGATGGCAGGCCAAGCATCCCTTTGATGCGAAGACCTCTGCCCCGAGTTCTGGATCTGCCGTCATGCGAATCGGCGGATCCTTTCTCTTCCGGCGGCTTCGAAGCTGTTTCAGTTCCTGCGCGATGAAATCTTCTTGGGCTGAAGCTTGGGAAGCTTCGAACAGAGCCGCTGAGATCGCCGTGGCGGAATTGCGATCCAATTCAAAGTACGGCATTCGACGCTCGGCCAGATCATCTGCTGTAGAGCCAGCAGGAGCTTTGCTTTGGAGGTGAGCAACCAGCCAGCTTGGTCGCAAGTTGTCTTGCAGGTGTGTCAATGCTGGAGCTCGCAAAGGAGTCTCGTCCTGCTGACTCTTCAAGACATGGCAAGCTGAACAGCGAAGAGCACGATAGAGTTTTGCTCCGAGTTCAAATGCACTCTCATTGGTGAGTCCGGAGCTTGCCGCTGCTGAATCAGCCAACGGGACATGCTTGAAAAAACGTGGCGCGATGGGTTCGAGTGGAAAGTTTGGCCCCGACCAGTAGGCTCCCAACTCTCCCTCTTCGCCCGTCGATGAATACTCGACTTTGAATTCGTTGGGGCCGAATGTGAGTTCAACCGGCATTTCGAACCACGTTGGTGTATCCGCTGCGGCTCGATCCACCACGACCCTGTTGTCGACTCTCACGGTTAGCTTTCCATGCGCGAAAAAGTGCAGTGTGAACTTGCCATCATCCGGAGCCTGCAGCATGCCTGTCCAAGTGATTTTCACAGGCGTACCGGATGGCAGCCGTATGGCACTTTCTCCAGTGCCCGAATGAAAGGCGACTCTTGTTTCGATGCTCTCAAAGGAAATGTCACCGGCTTGATATTTGACTTTCAAACCGAAAACCGGTGGAATGTTCTGTTCTTTCGTGTCGCTTTGTGCAGACGCGATCGAAAACAGAATGAGACTGCACATTAAAGATGGAAGAGGGGGTGATGCGCGCATGAATCAGTGCAATAGATCTTTTTGCTTGGTAGGGAAAGCACAGGTCTATTGTAACAGCGGCAGTGTTCGCTTTTGCTTGGCTGACTGGAAAGCCGTATCAACAATCTGCTGGCCGATACGGCTCAACTGCGGTGAAAGTGGCCCGTCGACCGGTTTATCGTGCTGCAAACAATCC
Source organism: Aureliella sp. (assembly GCA_963691875.1). Classification (GTDB taxonomy): domain Bacteria; phylum Planctomycetota; class Planctomycetia; order Pirellulales; family Pirellulaceae; genus Aureliella. Next base: position 3,283,284 of record OY829846.1, on the reverse strand, counting down.
ACGAAGTACTGGATCGGATTCTGCTGCGGCGAATCAAGTTCATCAACTGGGTAGTCTTCACCAGCGGGACTGGAACGGTCTTGTACGCGTATCGTTGATTCGTAGTCGTAAGAGCTAATCGTACCTTCGGTGCCAACCAATACGAAACCGCATTTTGGCTGGGGTTGGTGCGTCCACGGATCTGTGAAAGTTCCCCAACGCGTTTCGAATTTACTGATACCGTGCTGATATCTTGCGATCGTGATCGAATGTTCATCGACGTCTAAACCATCAGGTTCATCCCAAACGGCAGTCACTTCGATCGGTGACTCGCCACCCATAAACCAAGTGCCCAGCGTCACGCCATAGCCGAGGTAGTCGAGTAGAGAACCGCCACCTGCTTCTTGCTTGTAAAACCAACTCTCTGGTTTCTCTTTTTGTACTTGTTCAGCAGTGATTTTCTGTTTGCCCGCAGTGTGCCATAGCGGGCCGCGATTGCCGTCATAGTAATGCACTTCTCGCAGTGCCCCGATGCGTCCTTCGTCAATGAGTCGCTTGGCTGTCCGATGACTTGGCACCCAGACTAGCGGCCAGTTAATGGCGAGTGGTGTACCATGCTCTTGGCATGCAGCGATCATGGTATCTGCATCTGCCAGAGAAGCTGCCATGGGTTTTTCCAAAAGGATGGGCACTTTGTAGGGCGATAATCGTTGGACCCAAATTCCGTGATCTCCCGTGGCTGGGCAAAGAACAACGATGTCCGGAGAGCACGTCTCGATACAAGTTTTCCAATCCTCGAAAAGCCGATCGTCGGTAAGTCGTAAGTCAGCTTGCGCTGCTAGCATGCGTTCTCGCTTGGCATCGCAGATCCCAACCACTTCGCAGTCAGGATGCTCTGCAGCCATGCGCAGATCGTCTCCCATGTGCATGTGTTCGAAGGAGATACCAACGACTCTTATTTTGGATGCCATTGTTGGTTCGTCCTAGAGTGGGGCAAGTGCAAGAAACGCGGATATTCACCAACATTGTATCCAACCTATCTGTCTCGTTGAAAGCCTTAGAGACATTGCCGCTTGTCGGTTCTGGGTTTGGATCTCAGCTCTCCTCTTCGAGTTTGATACCGAAGGTGTCGCGAATAATTGACACTAGAAAAACGGCCGAAAGACCGAAAGCCATGGATAGGCAGAGCCCCATGAAACTGTGTACGTCAAGTCGAGCAGTTTCGATCGGATGTTGCTCTGCTAGCCATCCAAAGTGGATTTCCAGGCGAAAGACGAGGTAACTTGCGCTGGTTGCCAGCGCATTGATCATGAATGAGCCGAAGATCCCGATTCGAGTCCAAGCCATAAAGCCGCTGAGCGTTAGGAAGATCAGGAACGGGGCGAAGAAACAAGCCGCCTCGCTATCGTACTCAAGCCAAGCGAACCGATTGGAGAGTTGGATGGCGGCGATACCAGTCAGGAGCAGCAGGCCAGGCAAGCTGAGCCACCTGAGCGGTCGGGTTAGTTGGCTATCCGGTGTTACTGATTGCTCTTTGACGGGACTGTTAGGTTCGCTCACTGCGTTTCTACCTTTTGTTCCACCGCCTCCGTTTTCGCACAAAGGCGAGGACTCCGAGAACCAGGCCGATTGCGGCTCCCGCGGAAGACGCGAAAAATGCCAAGATGACAGCGACGATGGAAATGGAGATCGGGCCGGCTAGACTGTAAAGCATCGAATCGATCCATTGTATCCCTGTCACCAGATTCATCGAAACGTCAAGTACGAAGACGACTACTGGAATTCCGACAAGGGTCAGGGCAAAGGCGAGACAGGCCATGCCGATCGTCCAGCCAAGTACCGTCAATGTGGCTCTTGGTGGTCCGGTCCGCACGGGGGAATCGATGGCGACCGGCTCAAAAAGCTGAAGAGACTCGGACATAGAAACGCTTGAGGAGAAGAAGAGAGTAGCGTCGCGGCCAAGATCACTGACTACCGGAACTTAGATACTGTTAAGGTGATAAAGATAGCGCAAGGAATTTGCTCTCAGCAGAATTCGATTTTCACTTGCACGCACTTCGGAAACGTCGACACTGTAGACTCCTTCTCCATGAGTGGCCCTTCTTTATGAGCGAAAACAAAGACGATATTCGGCCTATGCCAGAGGCGGGTGGATGCTTGCCACCAGAAGGGAGGTTGGCTGGAGTCGACTTTGGAACGGTTCGCATCGGAATCGCAACTTGCGATCCTTCCCAGCACTGGGTCACGCCCTATGAAACCTACACGCGTCGCAAAGAAAAACTCGACAATGAGTACTTCTGCAAGCTTGCCGAGGATGAAAGCTTGGTCGGCTGGGTAGTCGGCCTTCCAATCCACTGCGATGGAAAAGAGAGTCAAAAATCCACGGAAGCTCGCGAGTTCTGCCAGTGGTTGCAGGAAGCGACTCAGCGGCCTTATGTCCTATATGACGAAAGGTTTACAACGCGTGAAGCTCGTCGTCTGCTACAAGAAGCACCAATGTCCGCCAAGCAGAAAAAGAAACGCGTTGATGGTCTAGCGGCTCACCTCATACTCTCCCATTATCTCGAAAACGAGAGAGCCAAGGCGGAGTTTGCATTACGGGAAGAAGTAATTAAACCCCCCAGATTGTCGGGTTTGGAGGGCTAGAGAACCTCAAAAACTCCCTCTACGGAGTGTAACGAACTTGGATTCTCCTCGAAATCGTTTCAATTCAAACATTTCAGTCCCTTTTCAAGGAACTGATCTTGGTAGGTTATCATCCCAGATATGGGGCTACTTCTGTGGCAATTTGAGACAGAAATCCGCATCCTGACCGCCATTTACGGCCTTCTTGTGCTTAGTGGTCCATCAGCCTTGCGGTGTGAGCCGATATTAATCTGGTCCCAGCTGTAAAGTGGCTAGTAAAGAGTGGTGAGGAGAAAACATCGGCGTGGAACGCACGTTTTAAAGTCGGTTGTAGCGGTTTGCAATAATTGCAATCCAGAGTGAGTGAGTAATGTTACCCGAGGACGAAAGAGACGATGAATTGCTGAATGCGTACGTGGATGACGCAGTCAGCGATTCCGAGCGCGAGCAAGCAGAGGGGATGCTTGCTGGTAATAACGCTGCGCAGGCTCGGGTAGATTCTTTGCACGAAGTACAAAGCAAGTTAAGAACTCACTTTGCCGTCTCGAAGCTTTCTAAGACGCATGCTGGCCACGGCGCAGGTCCGGGGGACCCTCGCGGACTTGGGAGCGACTTTGCGGAGCGTGTCATCGCGGCAGCTCAGGAAGAGGTTAGACGCCAAGGTGCGAGCGACCATTTTGTGCTCGGCAATAGGCCAGAGAGCGAGGTTGAGCCGGCCAAGCAAGAGCAGATGAGTGCACCAGGTTCAGGCAAGTACGTTTGGGCCTGTGCGCTAGGTGTTGCGGCTGCACTTTTACTGCTCTTCAGTCTGCCAACTCTGCTCGCCCCTTCTGATTCGAATCTGGCAGAGAGCGAAGATAAAGTAGATCCGGCTCCAGGTACACAGCTTGCACAGGAACCTGATGCAGAAGAAATGCTGCCGCAGAATCCGTTTCCAGGACACGAGCCTGAACAGCTCAACCCAGCTCCCAAGAGGGATATTGTCTATGTTAGCGAAATGGAGTTCCCAGCAATATTCTTGGTTATGTTGGTCGACATTGAAGTGTCGGAGCACGCTCACAAGAACGATTTTCTCAGTCGCGTCTTCAAGCAGTCTGGGATCGACATAGACGAGCCGATCAAAGGAGACGCGAAAGTGAAAAAGGCGATCTCCGAGGCACGAATGCTTGTTAACAAGGAGGAGGGGGATTGGGAAGATGCATCGATCTTATTCGTGCGTGCTCCCGCCGCAGACCTGAGTCGAGCTCTGGATCAGATTTCCCTCAATAAAGATGACTTTCCACGTATCGGTTTTGGATTGGGCTACGACACGGCTCAAAAACAGCTGCTGAAATCCGTCGCCGAATGCACGGGGAATCGCTTCTCAGTTAGCCAGAAGTTTGCTGCCCCTGTCTCTGTTAGTATTGCTGGGCAAGTGTCCACGACGGTACCGTTTTCTCAGCCGAAGTACGTTTCGAACGAGCAACGCGAGATGGGCTTTGGAGACATGCAGATGCTTCAGCCACCACCAGGTGATGAGTATCGCGAACTTTCGAATGCTCTTATCTTCATTCGAAGAAAGTAGTCAGAAAACTACTGCTCTGTATCTTTGCTAGACACGGGCTGGTTATTGGAACGGCTGCTCCAAAGATAGACGGCTAGTGCCAGCCATACGAACGAGAAGCCAACCAGCTGTAGGGTGTCAAATTCCTCGCCGTAGAGACAAACGCCGAGAAGAAACTGCATCGTTGGAGCAATGTACTGCAAAACGCCGATCGATGACAAAGGTGCTCGTTTCGCTGCGAAAGCAAAGAGTGCCAGCGGCGCGATCGTGACCGTTCCTCCCAGCACTAGCAAGACGAGTAGTCGCAGATCGCCCGACTGGAACGCGCCGTCTTGACTCGTTGACTCCACATAGCCCAAGAAAACAACGGCTGGCACCAGCAAGACCGTGGTTTCTAGATATAATCCCTGCAGAGCCGGCAACGTAGCCTTTTTCTTCACCAGCGAATAGAGCGCAAAGGTGACGGCGAGGACGAGTGAAACCCACGGCAAGCCCCCCAAAGCCACGGTGAAGATGACGACACCACTGGCTGCGATTGCAATAGCAAACCATTGCATCTTGTTTAGGCGTTCGCCGAGAAGCACGACGCCGAGGAGGACATTGAAAAGAGGGTTGATGTAATATCCCAGCGAAGCCTGAACGACTCGGTCGTGACTCATCGCCCATACAAAGGCCAACCAGTTAGAAGCAATCATCAAGCCCGCGATTGCAAACGTTCGCCATACTTTCGGATCAAGCAACGCGGAGAAAAACTTCTTTCGTGTCTCAGATCCTTGCAGAAACCAAAAGCTAATCGCAGTCAGGATCAGAAAAGACCAGATGACACGATGTCCCACGACCTGAAGCGGATCGAATTTTCCAAGCTGTTTCCAGAAGATCGGAAACACGCCCCAGAGAAGATAAGCCCCAATAGCTGCTGCGAGTCCAACGCGGACAGTGTCTTTAGGATTCGACATGCAGCCTTTTCTGTGTCAGGGTGAACCGGCATTCTCACATTGAACAGCCAATGAGCTACCAGTGCTAGGCATTCTACTTGGCCTGTGGGTTTACCAAAGGTGGGCGAATCAACTTGGCTAGGAGTCATTCTTTGCCAGCGATCAACAGAGGCAAGATAACTAGGTTTCCCAGTAGGCCGCCGAGCAACGTGACACTGGCTAGACCGCCAAAGACGACAGTAGGTTCGAACTCGCTGATACAAAGAGTGACAAATCCGGCTACCAAGGCGATGGTCGCTAGCAAGGCGGCTAGCCCAACATTTTCCTGTGCTGACTGCATGGCCTTGCGTGGCTTGGATCCTTCGCTGATCCTGCGGCGATAATGTGAGAGGTAGTGAATGGAGCTATCGATCGAAAGTCCCAATGACACGGCCGCGATAAGTGCGACCCCCATGTTGGCTCGAGTCCCGGTCCAGCCGAGGTAACCGAGTACTAGCAAGATTGGCAGCGAGTTTGGAATCAATGTCACTGCGGCCAGCTTCCAGCTGCCGATCGCAATGCACATGATGACGAATACTCCGCCAGCGGCGATGAAGAAGCAACGCCATTGATCCGCCAAAACATTCTCAACGAGTCTGCCAAGCATCACGTGATAACCAGCAACTTCTGCAATAGGTAGCTCGTCCTTCACAAAGCTATTGCCAAGCATTTGTTTCCACTCTTCTGACTGACATCGTTCTTGAACGAGTTTCTGCACTCGCATTACAAGCTCGCTCTTGGCAGCTGCCGGTACTTGTTCCTGACTTCGGAGCATGATCCGCAACCAATGCTGACCGTTATCGTCGGGTGCCTGAGTAAGCAATGCCTGCGAGAATTCGGGCATAGCCGATTGCATTAGTTTTAGCCGAGCCAGCGGAGCGATTATTCGCGTCATCATTTCGGCGTCCAGGGCTCTTACTGCATCGATGATACTGAGCACTTTAGTCAATCGGATTTCACCGGCCGCACCATCATCGTCCTTTCCAGCCAGCTCGACCGTCAGGTCACGCAGGTCCTGCTCTAATTCTTCTACTGCACGCAAGTACTCCGCACTTAAATTGGCAGGGGCGGGTAGCATAACGTCCCACACTCCAGCTCCGCCCAGCTCGTCTTCGATCACGGAGTAGCCTTGCATCAGTGGGCTGTCTGCCCTGAAGTTCTTGGTGAAATCTGACTCCACTTGCATGCGAAGACTTCCCCAAACGGAAAGGGTGAGCACGAGGAACAGTGACACAAGTCCTGTTCTGCGAAGCTTCAGGCAAGACTTCAAGACTCTGCGAAGCATCAAACGCAATGCTAAATCGAGTTTTGGTGTTCGGGGATCGGTATCCCAAGGGCCGAGCAAAGCAAGGCCTGGAACAACAAGAATGATTGCAAAAAACACGGCCATCGAGCCCATCGCCATCATCAGGCCGAAATCTCTCACTGGGCCCACGTTAGCGAATAGCAGAGCGCAGAATCCGACCGCATCCGTGACGCAGGCGAAGAAGATTGGTTTGAGGAGTACACGGAGGGTTGATTCGAGAGCTTGCCTTCGTTCAACGCCGCGCCGTCGTTCTTCCTGGAACCGAAGTAGCAAGTGGATGGAGGTCGCCACGCCAATCACAGTCACGATCGAAGTGAGCGTGCTGCTGATCATGGTCAAATCCATAGCGAGCCAGACAAGACTCGCTTGCGTCGCGATCAAAGACCAGTGCACCACCGCCATCGGAATGAAGGTCCACCGCAGTGATCGGAAGCAAAGCAACAGCACCAGGGACACGATCACTGAGCAGGTGATGCCCAGTCGAATTCCGTCACGCTGCACCATCTTAAAGCCTTCGGCCACCAAGACTGGTTCACCGGTTACCATCCCTCGCGCCGCAGGTGAAGGGATCTGTTTCATGAAGTCATCGATTCGCTGAAGTGTCGCTTCATGATCGGAAGGACCAGGCCGTGATTCGCTGTCCACCGTTTCCAGCATGCAAGCCATCGCGACATAGTTCGTTTCCGGGCGATGGGTATAGTTTTCGAAGACTCGTGCTAACGCTTGGGCAAGCTTGTCGTTGGGGTCCAGCAGTGGGGAGCCATCCGGGTTGGCAAACAGTCGCATGGGGCCACGCACAGTCTTTAGCACTCGGTCGAGCTCAGATAGGCTCAAGACAGCCTGTATGCCATCCACTTTCGCCAAGCCTTTACTGATCTCTCCTAGACGCTTCAGTCCTGCCCCAGACGCATCCCACAGCTCCGGATCATGGTACACAGCTAAACAGATATCCTTAGCACCAAACCGCCCTTGCAAATGACGATAAGCTTCGACGCTTGGATCGTCCTGGGGAAACATCCCCTCGACGGACCAATCCAAGTTGAGATCGTTCGAAACAGGCAGGCCGATCAACGCAACTGCAAGCGCCGTAGTGAGCAGGCCAAGATGCCAACGGACCAAGAAACTTGCCACGGAGGAGATCAAACTGAAGCTTTCAGAGTTGGCGGCAAGATAAAATGGCGACTGCGAGGACTATAGCATTGAGGGAAATTCGGCTCAATTTCGGACTGATTGCCCTCTTGGCCCAGGGTTGAAAAGAATGTCGGCCTATGGCCGCTTGGAGGGTTGGCGAAATCGTTGTAATCTGGGGCGTGAAGGTCTGACTTAGGGGCTTATCGGTTCCGTGAAATAGCTTACTTTTCCCGCTTGATCGTCGCGTACACTCAGTGAAGGATTTGAACGATGCCTCGCGCACTCTTCGCATTTTCCATAGCCCTGCTCACCATCTTTGCTCCTGCGGCCACGGCTGGGGAGCGACTCACTCCAGAGAAACTTTGGGACCTGGGACGAATTGGTGGCTCGGCCGTTTCGCCCGATGGGACGCAACTGGCCTTTCTGGTGACTCGCTATGACCTCGAGGAGAACAGCGGCCGAGTGACTTTGTACTTGCAGGATCTACCGAATACGTTGCCAGAAAGTCCGGATCGAGCGGCGGCCTTCGATAGTGTGCTTAAGACCATGCCTACCAAGACGCTGCAGAGTGACGTCAAAGGTCTGCATGACCTCAGCTGGTTCGATCACAGCACCGGTGCAAAGCTTGTATATATCGCCCCTGGAGCTTCCAAGGAAGCGGCTGAAGGCGAAGAGCCTAAGTCTGGAGCACCACAAGCTTGGATGCTCGATCCAGCCGGTGGGGAAGCGGTGCAACTAACGGAAGTTGAAGATGGAATTGCCAATCTGAAAGTCTCGCCAGCTGGCAATGCGATCGCTTTCACGGTTGACGTGAAGATGGATCAAAAGGTCAATGAGATTTACAAAGACTTGCCAAAAGCTGATGCTCGCATCATCGACTCGCTGCTCTACCGCCACTGGAATGCTTGGCACGATTATGCTTACAGCCACGTGCATGTTGTCAAGATTGACGAAGCGGGCAAGGCCAGTGATGCCAAGGACTTGATGAGCACGTTGAAAGCCGATTGCCCTGTTCCTCCATTTGGTGGTTCCGAGCAATTTGAGTTTTCGCCCGATGGCCAAGAGCTGGCTTTGACTTTGAAGCTGGTCAATAACCCAGCTGAGAGCACCGATACGGGGGTCTATACTGTCTCTATTGAGGGCGGTGCGATGAAATCTATTACACCAGGGATGCCAGGCTACGACATGGAGCCTCGCTACTCGTCCGACGGCCGTTACTTGGCCTTTCATTCGATGGAACGAGCCAGTTTTGAGTCCGATCGAAATCGCATCATGCTGTACGATCGCCAAGGTGGCGGCATGCGGGAGATCACCAGCGGGCTGGATCAAACCGCTCACAACGCGACGTGGAGCAACGACAATGAGTCGCTGTACTTTGCAAGTGAGACGCGAGGTACAGATCAGTTGTACATGATTGACGTTGAGTCCTCGGAGCTAAAGCAAATCTCGCAGGGGCGATACAACTTTTCGTTGGTAGCGCCCGTGCCAGGCACATCACTAGTTCTAGCTCGGCAGCAGTGTATGCTGCGTCCGACCGAGTTGGCTCTGGTCGACACGCAGACGCAAGAGAGCGTCACCATCACGGATGTGAACGGTGGCATTTTCGCTGATTTGGAGTTGCCTCGTATCGAGGAACGTTTCTTTACAGCGACGGACGGCAAGAAGATTCACAATTGGGTGATCCTTCCTCCTGACTACGACGAGTCCGACGACAAGCAATGGCCAATGTTGACTTACTGCCAAGGCGGACCGCAGGGCCAGATCGGCCAGTGGTTCTCCTACCGCTGGAATTTCCACATGATGGCCTCCAAGGGATACGTTGTCTTGGCCGTGAACCGCCGCGGACTACCGGGATTTGGCCGCGATTGGAACGACCAGATCAGTGGCGATTGGGGCGGGCAAGCCATGCAGGATATTTTGGCCGCGACTGACGGAATGTTGGCCGACCCGAAAATTGATCGCGAACGCGTTGCTGCCATCGGAGCGAGCTTTGGCGGCTACACCGTCTATTGGCTGATGGGTAACTCGGAGAATCGCTTCTGCTCCATGATTGCTCACTGCGGTGTTTACAATTTGGAGTCAATGTACGGCTCAACGGAAGAATTGTTTTTCGTCAACTGGGATCTTGGTGGTCCATTCTGGAAGAGCCAGGAAGTCGCAGCAAAGTACGAGAAGTTTTCGCCTCATAAGTTTGCAGGCAACTGGAAGACACCTTTACTTGTCATCCACGGCGAGAAAGACTTCCGTGTGCCCGTGACGCAAGGCATGGAGGCGTTCACTGCTGCTCAGACTCAAGGTGTTCCAAGCCGTTTCTTGTACTTCCCTGGCGAGGGGCACTGGGTCTTGTCGCCGCAGAACGGGGTGGTTTGGGGCCGTGTCTTTTTCGATTGGCTCGATCGCTACTGCAAGCCATAACTGCGAGAGGAACTTGAAAGGAACGCTGTCGTGAGTCGAGAACAGCCCAGTAAATCCCAACGTGTACAAGACTATTTGCGAGCGAATCCGCAAGCTCGGAATCGTGACGTGGTGGAAGCGCTCAAGGAATTTGGTGTCACGGCAGCAGACGTTTCGAACGCAAAGACGCAGCTCAAGCGAAAGTACACGCGAAGGCGTTCGCGAGCTGCGGTGGTAGTAGCTGCTTCCGTTGGAGGCAACGAACCCGGAGTGGCTGAAAACTCTTCTATCTCAATCAGTGAAATTGAGGCTGCCATTGACTACGTGCAGAGCGTTGGCGGCATCGCGCGGGCACAACAGCTGCTAGCGATCATACAGCAGATTCAGGATATATGAGCCGCTCGCCGATTCACTAGAATGCATTACGTGTGGAGTTGAATTCGCTTCTTGGGCGAGTGGTTTTCTGCATGTGACGCAATTTGTCACTTAGGAATGATTGCTTTCGACATCGAGCCATTTCATCAAGCGGTCTGGCATCGAACCTGATGATGGGTTGTTGAATTCTGCGGCGACGTGGGAAAGAATGTTCCCTTGCGAAATCCAACAACCACTTTGAGAGAGAAGTTTGATGACGAACACCGTTAACGTTGCGATGGTAGGACTTGGGTTTGGTGCCGAGTTTATTCCGATCTATCAAGCTCATCCCAACACGAACGTCGTCGCGATCTCTCGTCGAAACGAGGAAGAACTGAACAAAGCCGGCGATCAGTTTGGTATCGAAAAACGCTACACCAACTTTGATGACGTCCTTGCAGACTCCGATGTTGATTTCGTTCACATCAACAGCCCGATCAATGATCATGCGTGGATGTCGCTCAAAGCCCTCGATGCTGGCAAGCACGTGATGTGCACTGTCCCAATGGCGACAACGATCGATGAGTGTCGACAGATCGTTGAAAAAGTCAAAGAGACGGGGCTGAAATATATGATGGCGGAAACTGTTGTTTACAGTCGCGAATTTCTCTTCATCAAAGACTTGTACGTGAAAGGCGAGTTGGGCAAGATCCAACACGTCGCCGCTTCACATCCGCAAGATATGGATGGGTGGCCCGAGTACTGGGAGAAGATGATACCCATGCACTATGCCACTCATGTGGTCAGCCCTTGCTTGGGGCTCGTCGACGGATTGGCCGAGTACGTAAGTTGCTTTGGTTCCGGGACCGTGCGTGACGACATCGCACAGAAATCAGGCAATAAGTTCGCGGTGGAAACCTGCCATATCAAGTACAAGGATTCAGATCTCACCGCGCACATCTGGCGATTCTTGTACGATGTCGCGCGGCAGTATCGTGAGAGCTTCGATGTCTACGGTACCAAGAAAAGCTTCGAATGGACGCTGATCGAAAACGAGCCGCACGTGTTACATACGGCGAAAAAGCCTGAGCACGAGATTCCCGAAAAAGTCGAAGTACCTGACTTCGCACAGCTTCTTCCGCCGGAGATTAGAAAGTTCACTCTGCCACAAGAGATTCATGACTCCGAGCACTTGTCGTTCATTCAAGGTGGTGGACATGGCGGATCGCACCCGCATTTGGTCAACGAATTTACAAACGCCTTGATTGAGGATCGCGAGCCTTGGCCCAATGCCGTCACCAGCGCAAATTGGACCTGCGTCGGAATCTGCGCTCACGAATCGGCCGAAAAAGGCGGAGAGATTATTCGCTTACCCGAGTTCACATTGGGATAGCCGGGGCCACTCTCTGAATCAGGGGCTACTGAAACCGCTGATAGGCACTACCTTGCGCTAATTGGAATGGAGGAACTCGGAGGTCAGGGTTCGTTTCTTCGAAGCTCCCCCAAAGGCCAAATCTGATCATTTGCTCGATTGACTTGTGCGATATGCGCATAAGTTTCATCAATTGTGATTCCTGCTTCGACGCAAGCGCTGAGAGGGTTTTCAACTCAACCACGACCTCTCCAAAAACGGAGAGATCAGGGATATAACGCTCTCGCAACTCCCTTCCCTTGCAGAGGGGGTTTAGGTTTGCTTTGTGGCGATATTGGATATGGCGAAACTTCAACTCCATTTCGAGGCTTTCTTGGTATCACTTCTTCCAGGAGTCCACCCACCTGAATATTTTGGACCTCGAAAGCAGCTCGGATAAGAGCATGACTCTTATAAGAGTATGGCTCAGGTATCCTCTTAACCCGCTAAGAACTGGAGGAGCTTCATTGCCCCTTAGGGTCAGCCATCAGATTGCACCGATTCCGGGGTTTGTTTTGGTCCATGGTCCGGCTCTGTCAGTGTTCATTATTGCTGATCAGCGGTTTCTTGAGGCCGAACTCGACACAAGATCGCAATAATCCATGAATGAATCACCTTACGAGCCGCCAGATTTAGAGGGCGAAACTCACGTCATTTCAGCGGAGGATTATTCGACAGGCAGTCTTTGGATTGCGTTTTTTGTTGCTGCACCTGTTGCACCGGTGTTGGCAGCTGTTCTTTTCTTCGTGTTTGGCCTGCTTGCACTCACATTCAACCCCAGTGATACAGGAACGCCTGCGGGCATAATTCTTGTGCCGATCATGTTGCTGACCGTTGGGATCATTGCTTCCTACGTATTGGTGCTGATGTTGGGAATGTCCGTCGTGTTCTTCCTGCGAACCTTGAACAAATTGAGTTGGGCGAACTTGTTCTGGTACGGAGCGTTGTTGTCTACGATCTTTGGAGCCGTTTTCTTCCTGATCGGCTTTACTGCTGACGTGCCTCGATTCGAAGGTGGAGATCGCTTGCCTTATATCTTGATCGGCATGCTCGTAGCCACCGCCTTCTTCGGCATCTCGATCATGGGGACGATCAGCGTGTTTTGGTTCATGGTCCAGCGCTTGAATCGGAATCACTTGCCGGTTACGTAGGCTCGCCGTATTGTCGGAAGGCTTCATGCAAGGCTAGTTGTTCCACATCCCCATCTTCCATCAGTTCTTCTTCTGGAAGGTAGAGACGGTCTTCCAGCCATTCACTCATCGACAGAGACTGAGCGTAGATTCCAAGTTCAGGTAGAAACGTCTGGGGCGAACCAGTAGCTGGGGCGTCGAGAGATGAATCCTGCTCGACCGGAGAGCTTATTATTTCATTTGGTTTCTCAAGACTTTGGGCCGAAACCTGGATCGGCTGCATGTTTTGATAAGTCTCTATCGTTTCAAACCCACGGGCCTGCCGCGAGCTGTTTCCTTCCTGAAACGCCAGATAGTCAGCGCTTTGATACCAGCTATGTGCCTGGTTCGTTCCGTAGAGCGTTGCTCGGTCGTCGCCGCCAGCCTGAGCGAACGCTTCCACTTGCTCAAAGCCGCGTACGTGACTAGAGAAGCCTGGCCCACTAATCAGTACGCTGTCACCTGCCGCCGAAAACCGGTCGGAATCAGGTGAATCGTATAACGCCGCACTGTCCTGACCACCCGCGCTGCTGTAAGCGTAGACGCGTTCAAAGCCACGAACATAGTTGAAGAACCCATTGCCATTGATACTTGTAAACTGAGGCCTGGCACTTAAGCGGTCATCGCCAGCTGAGTCATAGACGTAGGCCAAGTCTTCGCCGCCGCCAGTAGCGTGAACGAAAACGCGAGCTACATCGTCAACTTCGAAATGGTAGCCAACGCCGATCAACTCTGCCCGTCCAGGATAGGCTCTTAGTGTGTCATCGGTGTTCGCATCGTACATATAGATGCGATCGGTGTTGCCGCCACCAGAGAAGCTTACTTCTTCTACGCCTTGAAGTGAAAGCTGGATCTGCTGGTTCTCTATGGCAGTGTTCCCAGGCCGAAGTTCGACGCTTTCGATTTTGTTCGTGCCTTGGACAGAAATCGAATCACCGCTTCCACCAGCGTCAAGCAGTACTTCTGATATCGCATTGGATGCAAACGCATACTCGACACGTCCTACACTGAGCTGCAAGCCATTTCGTAGGTCAATGTTGTAGTTGTCTTGCTCACCCGTTCCGCCAACGAGTAGGCTGCTGCCATCCTGCTGGACGAGATTCGCTATGGTGAGGTGTCCAGAGTGAAGCGCCCCTTCCGGCAACTGAATCGCGATAGATTGGCCAGCGAAGACCGGCAAGTCGAGGCGAAGTCCGCCGTCTCGCCAGTGTTGCGTAGAGAACTGAGTGTCGCCAAGTGATGCGGTCAGTCCTTCGTTCCCGCTGGCAACGCCAGTGTTGGAATATAGAACGGAGAACAGTCCGTCGTTTGCTGCCGTTGCCGACAGTGTTGCACTCGTCAAGTTGCTCGTTTCTAGGAATGCCACCGACCCGAGGTCCTGGGCGGCGTCGCTGGCAGGACCACCAGACCTGGAGTTGGAGTCTGCGGTGAATGCAAAATTCAAACTGCCAGGCCCAATGTCCTGGCTTTTCGAAGAAACGGCAAGTTCATACTCTTGTCCCGCAACTAGCTGAAGAGTCTCGCTCGCCGTCAGATCTCCCGAGCCAACGAGTCTGCCATTCTGCAAAATCGACCAAGCCAGCGAATCATTCCACTGGCTTGTCGCGGTCAGATCCAACGAGCCGCTTTGCGAAGCAGTGAACCGAAAGACGTCTCGATCCTGCAAGTCATTGATCCACGTATCCAATGACCCGTCGGACTGGATGGTCGCAAAGTCAACCCATGTCGCCAGGGCCAAGTTATCGCCAACGGAATCGGTTGGTAGCACCGATTCGATTGCAGCCTCAAGACTCAAGCGGTCATAGCTCTGACCGGTAATCGAGTCGAAGATGGTGTCGGAGGTATTCCTCAGTTGCTGCCAGATCGCATCGATATCTGCATCCGCTCCCACCATTTCCAGTGCTTGACGGACTAGAACGGTGGCACCAGCAACATAGGGAGCGGCCATACTGGTACCGCTACTTATCGTGAAGTCATCGATGCGACCGTCTCGCCCCAGAACATGATCTGGCACTGAACTGCGGATCGCTTCGCCTGGAGCCGCTAGCACATTCGTATTGCGTTGACTAAAGTCGCTGAGCTGCCCTGATGCGTCCACACTGGCGACTGGAATCACATATTGACTCGACGCGGGATAGCTGAGCTCCGTGTTCTGAAGTTCGGCAAAGGAATTGCCTGCTGAGGCCGTGACAATGATTCCGTCTTGGTAGAGCTGTTGCAATTCGTCCTGTAGAGTCGTTAGTGCTAGACCGCCATCCAACGCACCGATAGAGATGTTGACGGTCGTGATTGGATTCTCAAACTCATTGCGATGATCATGTACCCAGCGCAGCGCATTCTCGACCCAATCCAGTTGTCCTTGGCCCATGTCATCGAACACGCGCAGCGCGACCAAGTCCACTTCGGGTGCAACACCTAGATTACTCGGGTTGTCGCTACCAATGACGCCCGCGACATGCGTACCATGGAAGCCAGAGGGTCCATCGTCGTAAGGCAGGTCGTCGTTCTCGGCAAAATCCCAGCCGCCAACGACACGATATCCTGGGCCGTACCCTTGCCCTAATGCTAAGTGATCATAGGCGATGCCACTATCGATGACAGCCACGGTCTGCCCATGACCGCTAAGACCGAATCGCTCGACGACCGAATTCAAACCGCTCGCAGCATGAGCACCGGCAATGTGAGGCTCGATTTCACTAGAATCTTGCGAATCTAAAAAGTTGTTTGGAGAGATTAGCAAGTCAACTAAAGGCTGGGCGGAAAGCGCAAGGCGCTCTTCGCAGACTTCGAACAAGCCTTCGCTAAGCAGTGGTTTCGACTTTGACTGAGTTTTCACTTCGTGTCTCCTTGGCGAAATGCTGTCAAAGCGTACGTCACGCCAAGCCTTGATCTAAGCCGCAGAGAATCGTGGCAAACGGGAGCAAGAGCCGTGATTCGGCTTGGGTGGATTAAGCGGACTTTGCGGCGCGGGAAAACTCTGCCAAAGCCGAAAAGAGAGATGCACTCATCGCGCCCGATCGCCGAAAGAAATACTGGCAGTCAGGAGACAGCCAAGGATACGAGATTCGGGGAGCATGGATCAGCTCCGATGCGAAGGATTCGCCCGGCCCTTGTTTTCACGGAGGCCAAGGGATGACTCTCACCCAACGACAACAACACTTCAAAGATGGTCTGAACGGAGAGTTGTTGGCTTGTAGTTCGATCCGTGGGCAGGGAAGCACCTTGATCGGAATGGTTCGGAGGGATCGCTGCGGGCCGCAGTTTTTCACACTTGGAATGGATGCCGAGGTAAGTTTATGAACCGGCTGAGCTGGTTGCAGAAGTTGTATTGGTCCCATCTTGGTAAACCAGTCACCGAGCGAAATCTTTTTCGTTACTTGGTCCGTCACGAAGTCTCCTCCATTCTGGAGATTGGGGTTGGCAATTGCCAACGGATGCGTCGCATTGCAAAACTCGTGCAAACGCCCGAAGGAATCGACGCTATTCGCTATATTGGGACCGACGAGTTTGAAGCCGCCAACGACGACTTGCCACATCTTTCTTTGAAGCAAGCTCACCAGGTTGCTGGTTCGCTTCACTTTAAGGCATCGTTGATTCCAGGCGATCCTATGTCCGCCTTGCCGCGAGTAGCACACAAGATGGGCGCGTCGGATTTGATTATCATCAACGGCCATGTTGATCCAGAGCAACCGGAAATTAGCCAAATCGCCTCATGGTTTAATCGCCTAGCCCATGCAGACTCCATGGTGTTCGCGTGCACTCGCATTGGCGAAGAACTCAGGCAGATTGATACTCAGCGATTTGAACTGCCGCTCAGCCGCGCCGCATAGTTTGCAGCAAGTCACATGCGATGGCTTGTTTCCCGCATGACATGTCGCCGCAGCTATCCTTCGTTTTTCAATTAAGCGGGTTCGGTTTCAGCTAGTATCTCAACAATTGCTTGCTGGGTCTTGCCATCAAGATTTTCGTAGCCCTCCACGACTTGTTCGGAAAGCAAGATCTCGGATAAACGGCTTCGAACCCATTCACTCATTCGATCCGGCAAAGCCTTAAAAGCATCCGAGTAGATCAAAAGCTACAAGGATATTTGTTCATACGCGTTTTTAGGTCTAGCTCGCGAAGGCTTCTCCCGCGGCGATCAGTTCTTGCTTCCGGATGTTCTGCTGACTCGAATTAACTTTGGAACTCGGTTGAGCCAGAAACCGAGTTGGTTGGTTGAACTTCGTCTGCAAGCAACATGTAGCGGACGAGGTCTTCACCTGCCGCTGCAATTCGCCGGTCGAGTCACTTTGATGGCCCAGTGGGCGTTTCAACGCCTCATTGATTCCCTGATAGTAGCGTCACGCAATCTATCCTTCGATACTAGCTCGGGCCCCAAGCTTGATGCGTTTCGAACTTTTCTCCGCTCGCCGTCGCTGAATTTCCGGCTGCATTTCCAGGCGTTTCAGAAGAGCTTCAAAGTGGCCTGAGATGGAAGCAAAAGAAGGTTCGTCCTGTTACGGAATCTGGCGACGCAGCATTGTAGAACGCGCCATAACTCGACTCCCACTCAAGCGGGCGTGAAGCCTTAATCAGGGGCATTCTGTAACCTTTAGGAGTGCAGCGGAACTTTATACGCCACTGCAATTCTGACGATTGCCAGCCCCCGGTGGACCGGCTCAAGTCTTTTAAGGTGCCATCACGCTAAAGGTCCGTAAGGGGAGATTCGTCCCTGCCGCTACCGCGAGAACATTTTGCGTTAGTCATCGCTGCAAATGTGCCACTAGATGAAAATTGAGCGAATGCTGCCTGAGGCTTATGCCGCAACGGTACGAGGCAGCTCGCAGATGACTTGCTGAACGCAATCCGCGTCCACGCAATCCGCTTGCGAAACAGCGCCTGCCACCAAGGCCAGATCGGCAATCTGCACAATTCGACGAGCAATCCCGTGGCTCACTTCCTGAATTGCTTCCACCGCACGATCCGTGAAGATTGGCTGATGGCGGCCAGCTTGCTGACTACTCCATGTCAAGAATTCAGCTGTCTGCGAAATTTCCCAATCCGTCAAGTCGATCTGTAACTCTGTGCGGTCCAGTAGCATTGGGTTGATCGCTCGGACCAGCTGTTGCTCGGCGGAAATGACAAACGTGAGTGGAAAGGTCATAGAAAGCAAACGGCTCACGTCGGATTGGGCTGCCTGGCTGGCACTTTCTGCGTCGTCCAAGAAGACAACCGTTTGGACGCCTTCTCGACGCGTGGCGTTGAAGTAATCACATACGGCATGCCAGTTCTCTGGGCCTGTATGAGGTGTCGCCGGGCGACCAAGCAGTTGGCGTGCAAGTTGTGCTACGAGTTCACCGCCTTGCAATCCCAATGCAGAAATCCTCAGGCATTGGATACTGGGGACTTCTTCTGAAGATGGCGGGTTGGCAACGCAATGGCGCAGGATACTGGATTTTCCGACGCCACTCGGGCCAATTAAGATTCCTAGACTGCGGCGATTGCTGACGAGGAAATCAATTCGCGCTAGGGCCTCTTCGACTGTCGCTCCGCGGAACAATGGTTGATTAATATCACCTGTAAATGGGGCGGCATTGAGTTGCCAGTATCGCCAATATGTCACAGGTAGTTTCCTAGTACAAAAGTCCACATCTGTTTTCGGGGCAGCATAGAATTCAGGTGTCATCAATACTTGTATTGCAGTTGCAAGACGCGCTACCTGTGCACAAGAACTCTGCTCTTCGGTGTCCATCGGGCTTAGAATCGGTAAACTTGAAAGCGAACTGTCTGACCCGATCAAGTTCGCTAGGTTATGAATTTCATGTCACTTCCCCGTTTTTACTTGCCCGAGCTCACAGCAACTTGCGAATTATCCAAAGCAGATTCCTTTCATGCTAGCAATGTCCTTCGGCTTGCAAGTGGGGCGGCAGTCGAGGTGTTTGATGGCCAGGGAAATTTCGCGCCAGCAGAGATAACGCAGATCAGCAAACGCGCGACTGTGCTGGAACTAGGCGAGCTCCAGAGCGATGCCTCGAAGGATAAACTCGATCTGCATATGATTGTTGCTCTTCCCAAGGGTGATCGTCAAAAAGTGATGATCGATGGCCTGACGCAATTGGGCGTGTCTAGCGTGATACCGCTGATCTGTGAAAGGCAGGTAGCGCAGGCGGGGGAAAAAAGCCTCGAGCGACTGCGGCGCGGAGTCATCGAGTCGTGCAAGCAATGCGGCCGCAACCATTTGATGGAAATTCAGTCGGCCAGGAGAATTGACGAGCTTGTAGCTGATTCAAAAAACGCGACTTGCAGTTTTGCACATCCATATGCACTTTCCGGGGGAAGCCCATTGCACATTAGTCAGCTCTCGATGCAACCCAACTCAGAGGCCATTGTCTTAATTGGTCCCGAAGGAGGTTTATCAGATGAGGAATGCATGCGCCTTCGCTCCGAAGGATGGCAGAACGTTTCCTTGGGGCCCCACATCCTTCGCATTGAAATGGCAGCTATTAGCTCCGCCAGTCAACTCCTGGGGCAGGTTTTCGCGTCGTAAGCCGTATAGAACCGAAAATTTTGCGGCTGGGCTAACAAAGAAGGCTGCATCCCCAACGAAATGCAGCCTTACAATTATTGCCAGGCTTCGAGCTAGCTTTACTCCGGAACGTCGAGCGCCTCGGTCGAAGCCGCTTCACGCAGCTTCGTTAGTGCACGAGCCTCGATCTGCCGTATGCGTTCTTTAGTTACACCAAGCTCCGCACCAACTTCCTTCAAAGTCAATGGTTCGTTGTTGTGGTCCAATCCGAATCGGCGAATGATAATCTGTTGTTCGCGATGATCTAACTTGTTCAGAATTCTGTTGATCTGCTTCACGCGCTGTTTCTGAGCGATCTCCGCCGCAAAGTGATCGACCCGTGTATCCTCATGAGCCATGAACACTTCCTCGCCAGTGGTTCGGAAGCGGTCCTTGTGCTTAAACTCGCTTGGGATAGACCGCGCAAAGTTCTTCATGATGGCCCAACTTGCATAAGTGCTGAACTTGTTGCCGCGCGAGTAATCGAATTTCTCGACCGCTCGGAACAAGGACATATTGCCATCACTGACGAGCGAGAAGAAATCATCCGAACTGTTCATGTGCCTTTTCGCGATCGAAACCACCAATCGTAAGTTGGCTTGAACAATCTGGTTTTTCACTGCGACAGCGGATTCGTTCAATTGTTCAATCTCGTCCATCATCCCAACTCGCGGTTCGGATGGATCAAGCCTTTCTCGCAGGCTGAACGCTTTGAACTTGAGGTAATTCATTTTGCGGAACAAGTGGTATTCTTGCTCACGGGTCAGCAATTGCACGTCATACAAGCTTGCCAAGTAAGTTGGCAGTCCGCTGGGAGGGCGTACTTTGCGAGGCGGAATGATCGCCTCAGGGATCTCGCCGAGAATTTCTTCTTCCAGTTTTGCACCAGGACGCTCGTATGACTCGTTGTGAATGAAGTCCAGCGGCAACGCGAGAATCAAGTGTGCACGCTGCTCATTCAAAATACGAACGATCGCACTGCGAGTACGTGAGTATTGACGCGTTAGTGCACTGATTCCAACGCCGCGCTGATAGCTGTCGAAGATCGCCACTTTGTCCTCATCCGTCAGCTTCTCGCGAGCTTCTGGAAAGACGGCCTGGTCCGGGTTCTTTCGGTCGAAGTTCTTTAAAGTGTAACGAATCGTTTCGATGCTTCTTCCAAGTCCCGCGGCGACTTGACGTGACACCTCCGAAAGCTTCGCCCCAGTTGCTGCAATGCGACGAGCTCGCTCGATGATGTCCATGCGTTCATCGTTGGAAAGCTGGCTAAACCGTTCACCACGTTTTACACGATCACGATTGCGAGCCACAAACCGCTCGACGCTACTGTGCAAGAAGCCGACTCGCTTACGCCCTTCGTAAACGAAACGTCGGCTGACAAGCCCTTGGTCTCTCCATCGAGAGATTGTCTTGGTGGAGACGTTGAACATTCGGCTGAGCTCATCCACTGTGTGAACCGGCTCCTTCGCCTCTTCTACCTTTAGATTAAGAGAATCTGTGATGTCTTCGACGAACAACCGCAGATCATGCGCGGCATCTTCACCACGGATCATTTTGCGGGCACTTTCATCAGGACGAAAATCGGTTACCCGGAAGTATATGAATTCGTAAGGATATTCTCGTTCGAGATCGAGATCTGCGAGCAGACGTTCCGCACGTTCAGCTTGCTCAAGACGACGAGTCCTTGGCGCGAAGCGAACTTGCTGATCTCTCAGTTCACGAATCAATCCGATGCGATAATCTTGATGCATCTTTCTCACCTCTCCCTGCTGGCACTTGGTGAAGTTAGTCCTTGCGGTTTCCGACCGCTGACACCAAAGTACGGCTGGGTTTGAGCTCCTTCCTAGAACTCGCTTCTTTGTTCGAACCCGTCAAAGAATGATTTGTTTTGAATTAAATCATTCTTGAGGAGGGCAGTAAGGCAACTGCGTCAATTCGGCGGAGTTAACGCTCCGGTCGAAATGGACAATATCGCTGTCAGAGTTCGTTGTTTCCCGTGGTCCCCACACATAAGTACGAAGTTGCCACGGCGGATAGTTCGTTGCTCGCTCTGAAGCGATTGCCCTTCATCCTGTTAGACGCAATTTCGCCGCCTCCCTTACTGGGTGCAAAAACAAGGCCAAGTGTTCAAAAAAGTGTCACTTGAATTGGCTTCGATGCTCTAACCTCCTGCTATTTAGGGGCTTATGACGCCTGGCCCACAGGCGCCGCTGTGAATAAGTTTTTCTGGCTTTGAAAAAATCAGTGACAGTTTTGCAAGAAGCTGGTGAATCCGACTCCAGCTGTCTCATTGTGAGACGCCGTCAGCTGTTCGCTGTGTTCGCTTGTTCGCTACATCATGTTTATGTGTGATGCAGTTTCATGCCGATTCTGGGTTCAAAAGCCTAGTTATTCCTTTCGGTTGCTAGCAATTACAAATACATGCACAATATGCTTGCGAGGAGTCCCGCCAACATGACACGCTCTAGCCAGCTCTCTCGTCGCGAGGCCTTGCGCCGTGCGTTGCAAGCCAGCCTTTTTCTTCCTGCGGCGACCTTCGCTGCGAGGACTTCGCTTAGTGCTAGTCCAGCAGGCAACGGTGAATTACTACAGAGAATGGTTCGCCCTCAGAACTTGAAGCTACTCCATTCGCGAGCCAAAATGGTCACGGAGCTTAGCGGGAAGTTGCATCTGGAGCCTCTCAAAGAGTCGGATGGCCCGTTTCGCGCAGCAGAAATTCGGTCGAAGTCGACCTTGGATTACTTCGAAAAACTCACCTTTGAAGGTTCTCAGTTCAATGCGTCCGCAAGACGCTATGTGGAAGCCAACTCAGAGAACTGGGTTGCTGGTAAGACTTCGCAAAGGCAGCTGCGCCCGGAATGCAAGAACACAAAGTTGATGTGGCACGAGGGCAGCTGGGAGCAATTCTGTACGGAGGAGCCGTTGGATCAACGGGAAACGGAACTACTACAGTCCTCTGTCAACTCGGGCTCGCTGGAGTTGCTACTTCCCGAGGGGGTTGTCAGCGAACGAGCTAGCTGGCGATTCGAGAATGACGAAGTTCAGCATTTGTTCAATTTGGAAGCGGTACACAAAAACACGCTTAACGCCAAGATCTCAAAGATCGAAGACGGCGTGCTTTCGGTTGAATTATCGGGAGCCATAGAGGCTTCTGCGAATAGCGTTGCGACACATTTAGATGTTCGCGGCAATTTTCGTGCGGAAGTTGCTTCGCAATCCGCGATCATCACATGGCTCGCCTTAGCAATTCAGGAAAGACGCGAGATCAGTGAATCACAGCCAGGCTTCGAGATAGAAGCCTTAGTGCGAATGATCCGCATTGAAACTGGTGATAATAAAGTCGATACATCCGAAAAAGTACTTCGAGAACTCGCGACGGAAAATGATCCTGGCCGCTGGCTGGTTCGTATTCAGTCGACGCCAGGCGGATTTTCGATGCTGGCTGACCGACGGTGGAAGATGTTCGTCGATTCGCGGGAAGAGACCATTCTTAGACTTGTTGAGAACAACAATGTCATTGCACAGTGTAACATTTCTCGCCTGACCAACACGAAGCCGGGAACTCATGTCACAACGGAAGGTATCCAGAGTGACCTAAAGCGACAACTAGGCTCTAAGTTTCGCAATTTCTTGGAGAGTGATGAACGTGTGACTTCGAACGAGCTTCGTTTGGTCAGGATCGCCGCAGCTGGCCAAGTTCAAGACGTTCCGATCCAATGGATCTACGACCATCTATCCAACGACGCAGGCGACCGGATGGCATTGATGTTTACGGTGGGGGGCAACATGGGTGAGAGCTTCGCAACTGGCGACCTGCAACTTGCTTCGAGTTTCGAGATGTGGCAGCCGCCGGTCAGTATTCGAGCTCCGACGGAGAAGAACGCTGCTTTGTCAACCGAGACGCTACGTTAGTAGCTCTTGCCGGAAGTTTCTTTGCCACGAATGGAAAGTTTGTTTTTAGATAAAGAACTAGAATTGCCAGCAAACTGAAAAAAACGCCGTGCGGATCTAGATCCACACGGCGTTTCAAATTGTTGGTTCAATCCTTGCCGGACAGGCAAATCAGAGACTAGACGTCCTTGGGCCCACAGAAGTGAGTGCCGAACAAGTCATCGAGAGCCTGATGCATTTCCTCATCGGATGCTTCGCCTGCAGTTAGCGTATCAAGCAATTCATCCGACTCGCTGACAAATCCTGGGGGAAGCTGAGGTCCGTAGACTAGATCGGTGTCCAGGTCATCTGCTTGCATCGCTTGCTCCATCGACTCGTGCAACGCTTGCTGAACTTCTTCAACAACCTGCTTGCCAACTGTTGCAATCATTTGCTCAGGCGTGACGGTCATCGCATATTGCTCAGACCAAGCGAAGTCGGCCGCTTCGCCTTCTCCGGCCCCACCACCAGAGTTTCCATTGAGGAAGCTGATGACGCGGAATGCGTCGATAGGCGTTACAAATTCATCGCCATTCACGTCGTAGAACGGCGGAGGCACGACACCGGAGGTTGGCAAGAACGGCTCTGCTCCACTGTTCAGGTAGTTGATTACCAGCAGAGCATCCAGCGGACTAACCTGGCCGTCGTCATTGACATCCAGGTTGCCGGTTGGATTTTGCCAGCGGCTTCTTTGGACTCGAATCAAAACATCAGCCACGTTGGATGTGGTGCCCAGGTTGTCGGAGACAACATAGGCGAAGGAGTCTTCTCCGAAGAAGTCTGTGGCAGGAGTGTAGGTCACTGTGCCATCAGCCAACACCTGAACCGTACCCGTTGTGGGCTGACCAACGATCTGAACGGAGGATGGATCCAATGTTCCATCTGAATCCGAGTCGTTGCCGAGAATGTTGATGTTCAGCGGTTCGTTCTTGAAGGTGAACGTCGAGTCATCCACGGCAATAGGTGGGTTGTTCATCGTGACAGTGACAAACGCTTCGTTTGACAAGTTTCCTGCCGCATCACGAATCGTGTAGCCGAGTGTGTCGACACCTACGAAGCCATCTGCAGCGGTATATTCGATCACTCCAGTTTGATTGACCACAGCAGTACCGGTAATCGGCAACTGAGTGATCGTGATCGAACGTGGGTCGATGGCCGAATCAACGTCGGTGTCATTGAGCAGAATCTCAAGCAATCGCGACTGCCCGACTCCCAGCGAGAACGCATCGTCGTTTGCAATTGGTGCATCGTCGATTCCCGTAACGGTGATTGAGACGACGGTTGTGCTTCGACTACCGCTTGGGTCTTCAACTTCGTAAATGAACGTGTCGAGGACAGACTGACCATCAGACATTTGTTGCAGCGATAGTACCATTGTCGGATCGTACTGGAAGGAACCATCCGCATTGATGGTCACCTCTGCCGATAGGTTGGAGGTGATGGTCGCTGGCACAGCAGCAAGACTATCGCCATCGACGTCGGTATCGTTGGCCAGGAGCCCATCGGCAGCAACGCTCAAAATCGAGTTCTCATCAATGGTATATTCGTCCGGTACCGCCACGGGAGTGTCGTTCACAGGCTCGATCGTGATCGTGAAGCTCTGCGGTGCAGAATTGTTCACGTCTTGCCCACCAGCAGGCCCTTGATCGATGGCGGTCACCGTCACAATTGCTGTGCCGAATGAGTCATTCGAAGGAGCGAATTGCAACTGGCCTGAAGAGGAAATTATTGGCTGCACCGAGAACAACGCAGGTTGATCATTGGTGACAACAAAATCAACACCTTGAGGTGTCTCGTCCGTGGCCGTGGCTGGATTATTTGCCAAACCGCCTGCTGGCAGGATGTCTGATGCCCAAGGCTCAGAGTATGATCCACTGTCTTCCGCAACCTGCACATCTCCGCTGCCGGTGAATACCGGAGCATCGTTGACAGGTGTCACGGTAATCGTGAAGGACTGAGCAACACCTGTGTTGTTGTTCGGAGCATCGCTTGGACCATCATCAATTGGCGTGACTGTTACCACGGCAGTGCCATTTGCATCCGTTGCGGAGGTGTAAGTCAGCGTTCCATCGGAGCTAATCGCGGGAGCAACAGCAAACAAGTCTGGGTTGTTCGTTGTTACGTCGAACGTAACAGTTTGAGTCCCATGCTCGTCGGTCGCGACTGGAGGACCTGCAAGAATGTTGCTAGCCCAACCCGAAACGGAAACCGCACCAGCGTCTTCTGGAACGACTTGATTCGGTCCTTTGTCGAACTGCGGAGGATCATTCACGCCAGTTATGTTGATGGAGATCGTGCCTGATCCACTACGTGCTGGTGTTCCGTTGTCTGTCACCACATACAAGAATGTATCAGTCAACACGACATCGGTGGGTGGCGTGTAGGTGAATGACACGATCTCAGAACCGTCGAAGACAGGAACGATGATTCCACCCTGTGAACCCGTTCTCTCGATCTGTGTCATGATCAAAGACTGAGCGCTCTCATCGGGAGGTCCAGGAAGGTCATTTTGCAGAACGTCCGCCGCCAGAATCGTGATCGGCGTATCCTCTGCTGTCGAAGCCACGTATGGCATCGTGATTGGTTCGTCGTTGACCGGCAACACATTGATCGTGAAGGTTTGCGAGTCGGAGGTGTTATCATTTGGTGGAGGGGCACCAAGGCCTGAATCAGACAACTGAACGACAACCTCGAGCGGACCATTCACATCCTGAGCGGTCTGGAACACCAAAGTGCCGTCTGGTGAAATCGTAGGCTGCGTCGCAAAGGCAGCAGGATCTGTCGCGGTCGCTGTAAAGGCAACTTGCTGACTGTTCTCGTCGTCAGTTCCCACAGGACCACGTCGCACGTCGGTAGCGAATCCACCAATGCTTACTAAGCCTGCATCTTCTTCCACAGTAGTAGAGCCTGGGATACTAAACTCAGGAGCATCGTTGACAGCAGCGATGTTGATCGTGATCGTTTGCAGCGCTGAGTCATTGTCGTTCGGTGGAGGTGTTCCAACGCCGCTGTCCACCAGGCGAATGACCACCAAGGCAGTCCCGTTCTTGTGCTCTGCTGTCTCAAAGGTCAATTGGCCATTCGCGTCCAACGCAGGCTGTGTTGCGAACAACTCAGGTGCACTCACGGCAATGACCTCATAGTTAAGAGTTTGCCCAGTTATCGGGTCATTCTCATCCACGGCTGTTGCCGGACCGGCGACAGCGTTGCTAGTGACACCAGACTCAGTGTGCATTCCAACGTCTTCCAGAATATTGATCTCTGGAGTTTCAAGCACAAACAATGGAGCATCATTGATCGGAGCAACGTCGATAGTGAACGTCTTCTCCGCCGAGGTGTTGCTGTTCGGCGGAGGACTATTTGGACCATCATCAGATACGGTGACTCGAACCCGAAGGTTAGCGAATTCACGGTTCACATCTGTGGCGGTTTGATAAACGAGAGTTCCATTTGCGGATATCGTTGGCTGTACCAAGAATACCGATGGATCTTCGGCAACTGCTGTTACGGTAAACTGCTGGTTAATCTCATCGGTTGCAGTTTCAGGACCGGGTAGCAGGTTCGTAGCAAAGTTTGCCCGTTGCACCAACCCTTCGTCTTCAATGCCGGAAATCGTCGCGGGAATATCGAAGGTCGGGGCATCGTTGACTGCGGTCAGGTTAATCGTGAAGGTCAGGTCTGGACGCGCCTGGTTGTCATCGCCATTAGGAGTTCCGCCGAGGCCGTTGTCTAGCAATCGAACCGAAATCACTGCGGTACCGTTTGCATCAGGTGCCGTATGGAATTCCAAGTGGCCATCAGGAGTAATCGCAGGCAATTGCGAGAACAGACTTGGATCAGAAACCGAAATGGTTTGGTAGAGCAGTGTCTGCTTCGTCGCTGGCAAAGTAGTCTCGTCGACTGCAGTCCCAGGTCCTTGAGTCGCGTTGACAGCAAAGTTCTCGTAGCGTGTCGGGGCGTTCCCTGTGACCGACTCGTTGTCTTCCAAGTAAGTCAGTTCTGTTTCTGCGAGATCAAAGCTCGGACGGTCGTTCACAGGCGTTACATCGAGCGCCAAAGTTTGTACTGAGACGTCGACTCCAGTATTTGCGGTGCCGCCATCGTCCATGAGCGAAACAACGATTCGTAGATCGTGGCCTGTTTCGTTGTTCACATCTGGGTTTAGATCGAATTGCAGATCGGCGGTACCGGTTAGCGAATCAAACACAACCGTCGGCTGCACCAAAAATGCGGATGGATCTACGGCAAAAACATTGAGCGTCAGATTCTGGCTGCTTTCATCCAATGCTCCCCCAGGACCAGCAACAGCACCTGTCACAAAGTCCGTGAAGTTTTGCGGACCTGCATCCTCAAGAAGTTCCAGAGGAGTAGTCATGTCGAATTCAGGAGCATCATTGACCGGCTCAATGGTGATTGTAAACGTTTGTACCGGTGCGTCGTGGGCTGGACGATAGTCGACTGGAACCGACTTGGTAACCACTTCGGTTTCGAGCGGATTCACGATCGTGCTGGTACTGTTGCTCAACCCGAGCGAAATGACGCTTGTCAGCTGCAGGGTTGAACTACCAGGTGGCAACAGCGAGTTGGCAATCCAAGGGGTTGGCAAGCCACCTGTAATCGCTGGGTCAGGTGTGTTGATCGCATCACTGATCGCCTGGCTCAACTGATCCTTCGTGAAGGTCGGATCATAGTTGATCGCTGCGTGTCCAGCAGTGACTCCGGGCGTTGCAGGAGCTGCATCAGTTGTATCGTTCAACTCAAACGTGATGATGTTGCTATTGCCGTCCACCAAGGTGAAGGTAGCACCGTCGTAGCTCTGAGCACCAACCAGCCCAGTAAACAGGTTGGTCAATGTAATTGTAATATCGGCGGGAGTCACTACAGTCGACGCATCACTGACAACCCGGATGTCTCCGTTGACTGCATCTACAAAGGACTTAGCAACCCAAGGGCCAGTACCAGCAGAAATCGAAGCAGCTGGAGGAGTGGAAATTGCTTCTGCAATCTTGGCAGATACCGTGGCATTGGTGTCGGTCGCATCGTAGCCAATAGCCGCATGCGGAATCCCTCCTGTTGAGCCGACGCCTGGCAAAGCAGCATCATCGAACTCGAAGACAACAACGTTGCCGTTCGTGTCCGTAATGGTCAGCTTTACACCGTCATAGCTCTCTGAGGTGGATGCGACTTCTGTAGGATCAAATACATTGGTGAGGATCGTGTCTCCCGCCCCTGAGTCCACCGCAGCAACTTCCACCAAAAGTTGTGGTGGAAATGGAGCATTGCTGTTTACGTGCTCAGCAACTTCGTA
Source organism: Aureliella sp. (assembly GCA_963691875.1). Taxonomy (GTDB): domain Bacteria; phylum Planctomycetota; class Planctomycetia; order Pirellulales; family Pirellulaceae; genus Aureliella. The sequence goes on along the minus strand of OY829846.1, from coordinate 3,254,616 downwards.
GCTCAAATCGCCATTTGCATCAATACTTGGACCACTTGCAAAAAGCGTCGGATCTAGAGCAGTTGCTGTAAAGGCAACAGATTGATTCTCGACATCGGCACCCTCATCAATTGCTGGATTCGGCCCAGGCATAATGTTAGAGATGAATTCAGGCACATCTTGAGGTCCGGCGTCTTCGAGATGATTCAAGTTTGACGTCATGTTGAACTCTGGTGAATCATTCAGCTCAATGATATTGATCGTCAATGTGCTTACTGCTTCTTGGGAATCATCTTCAATCACACCGCTGATGTCATTGAAGGACTGGCCATCATCTGTAACGGTAACCTCCACCTTGACGGCACCGTCCGTCTGACTCGTGTAGTGTGCCGGTGGAGTGAAGTGCAATTCGTTGTTCATCACCATGACAGTCTGCCCAGCAAATAGTGGTGGTGCAGAGATGGTCGCCTCGATGATAGTAAGCGTTTGCGGCAATTCATTGAACTGCGAGTCCGTGCCGTGCTGTCCCTTGAAGTCGTTGCGAGTCAAGAACTCGCCGTCAACCACAACAGACTGATCCTCGTGGATCGTGATTTCATCATCAAACGGATCTGGAACGTCATTGATCGGACTGACGTTAATCGTTACTGTCGCGGCAGTACCACTCGTTAGCCGTTCGTCTTGAACGAAGTAAACAAAGGTATCGACACCGAAGAAATCTGGCTCGGGCATATAGTCAAAAGAGCCGTCTGCCCTGAGCACTAAGTTTCCACGTTTGACGTCTTCAAACGGCTGGACATCTGGCTTCAAGGGATCTTCATCCCGAATACCAAAGCTCAAACTGTCTATATCTGAGTCGTTCGCCAAAATGCCGGGGGCAGTTACGCTTAGTGGCTCGTCCTCGTTAACACGGTATGAATCGTCTAAGGCGACTGGAGGTGTACCAGCGACGATCTCTACCAAGTGGTCTTCTACCTCGCCGCCCAATGCCAAACCGTTGGCCAAGACATTACCGGTTTTACTTACACGGAAGCGACTTGTAGTGAAGCCAGCTTGAGCCGTGTTAGGTACGGTGACCAAGAAGGTGTTGGCGCCTGGCAGAAGCAGCATGGTATCAGCAATCTGCTCGTCAGGAGTAAATAAACCATCGCCACTGTAGTCAATCCAAGCATCGAGAACACCGGTATCAGTCGACGTAACCGTTACAGGTACAGGTAGGGCGAGCGAGTTCAATAGCCCGCCAAAGGTCACACCTTGCTCGTCATCACCATTGATGAACAGCGAGGTACCATTGGCTACTGCAGGGCCCAAGCCCAATGCACCAAGTGCAACGCGAACGTTGATCTCGTCTGCAATGGCTTGTACCACGTCCTCTGTAGTAGCGGTTGTCAAGTCGACGTTAACCAAAGCCAAGGTCTCGCTTGGCAATCGGAATTCACCAGGTGCAGATGTGTCGTTTAGTTCGAATCGAATGGTTTGCCCGCTGCCATCGAGGATCTCCATAAATTGGCTATCAGCGAGTACACCCGATCCGAACCGGACTTCGATGTTGCCGGCAATCGTCTGGGTAACATCAGGAGCAGCCGTCACGTCAACCGACACGTGCGGTGCGGCTCCGATGTTCAACACAGCGCCATTCGTAGTTGGGGCAATATCGTTCAATCTGCCCGCGAACAACTCGGATTCGATTGCGGCCCGCAGAGAGTCTGCTACATCGTCGGCTGTGGTCGCACCCGAGAAGTCAACAGGAATACCCGAAGCACTTCCATCGTTGTCAAACTCGAAGTCCAACGTACTGAGACCGCTGACGATGGTGACGACCTGTCCATCCAAAGCAGCACTTGGTATGGGTAGAGTCAGAACTCCCTGACCTTCCACACCAAAACTGAGGCCTGGAATTGTAGAGCTCGGTAGAACACGAACTTCAAGGTCATCGGCAGACGACGAGTTGCTTGAAACACCATCCATGTCAGCATCGACGAAGCTTCCCAATTTTGGATTGGCAACATCGATTGGCAAGATGCTGTGTCGTGCTGCATCATTTGCAAGTAGTACCGAGGCAGGATTCGGGCCGTCACCGTAGTCGAATTTGACTTCTGGCATGAACAGGGTGAACTGAGTCAGGTCAGTCGGACGGTTGGGCTGTAAGCGATTGCCTGCGATGTCGCGAATCGCTGTTACCACACTTCCACCAGGTGTGCCGGATACAGATGCACCTGGCACCATGATGCCTGACGAACCTTGGACAAAGGCCACGATTCCGACGTCCTTGAGTGCCTTCAACAAGGCAAAGGTAAGAGCAGACTGACTGTAGTCCTGCTTAAACGGTATCGCGGTTCCGGACGTTGTTGTTTCATCCGTATCCCACTCAAACTGATGCGTGGTCCCACCCACGGTAACTGCAAGCGTATCGCCATCAGCAATTGATCTCCCGTCGGCAGGTAGATCGAGAACGAATGCATCATTGTTGACTAAAGTAATCTCATAGACGCTATCATCACGCCATAGGCCGGACAAAGGCGTAAAGCGAATCGTACGATTGCTTGTGTTGTAGCCAAACACATAGTCGGCACCTGGTATCAAACGCTCACCATTCTCGGTCAGAATCACGTTCTCGGCGTTGACTGTCGCGTTATCTGGACCGCTACCACCGAACGGATCGACCAGCAGAACTTCGAAGAATCGCAGGCCTCCCTCGCTCAGCTGCACGACGGTTGGAGCACTTTCGATGTCTAGACCGCGAGAGTCATTATCGACCGGTTCCTGGAGAATCGCTTGTAAGCCAATGAAATCCGCTCGATCGTATGCACCGCGATCCTTAAAGATGTTGGAGCCAAGACCAGCTGGAGAGCTCACATTAGGATCATCGACACGTCGCTGGCCAGCCACATCGCTATCTGGGGCCAAAGCTGGACTTGGCGGTAAACCAATCGCACTCTTTAGTGCAGCCAAGGAAGCTGCTTCCGCGAGCTCGTCGATCGAACTGTCGATGGCGTTGCTGCCCGGACGCAAGTAGAAGTTTCCGGTTGCAGCATCTAAAAAAGGTGAAGTCGTGCTGACACCAGCAAACGCTTCATTGGTGACTCCGGCGGTATTCGTTGTATTACCAAAGTAGAAGTTCGCACCCACAGTGGTTCGCAACTGCGAGAGGCTTCCAATAACTTCGATACCAACGCCATTCTCAGCCAGGATATTGTTCAAGATGTACGGCGCCGCATCATCGTTGACACGAATACCAGTACCGCTTCCGTCACCAAAGATAGTGTTATTGACGACACGAGCAACCGGAGAAGGCCGTTTAATGTCACGTCCAGCGTTGGAGAGGTCATTCAACTCGACACCGGAAATCAAGATTCCACCGACAGTATTTGAGTCCAAAACATTGTTGAGTAAGACGACTCCAGGAGCCAAATTATCCGGATTGTCTGTTGGGTAGTGAATTGGAGAACCTGGAGAGGTCGGGCTTTCAGGAGCTCGAGCGTCTGCATCAACGTCAATTCCCCAATTCTGGCTATTACTGACAAATGTTGACTCGATCAACACAACGCCCTGGTCTCGATAGCGATTAGAGTCGCCATGATCTTCGCCGGGCAGATTTCGACCCCACGGCGCTTGATCATTGTCGCTATCATCTACGCCTAAGTCCAACGCTGGAACTCCGGTGAAGGAGCTTCCATCAAGCGAGAAGGATGCGGGACCATGGAATTCGACATTTCGGCTATTGGACTGAACGTGGGCTGAAACCGCCAACAGGCTTTGGACTGTTGGCGAATTTACTGCTGCTACAATTTGCTTTGCGATATTTTCGGCTGTATCATCCGGCTGCAGAAGGATGGAAACATTACCAGGAATAACATCACCCGCTGGATCTCCGGCGGGATTCGTGCGATCAGGTACAACGTTGAATTCGAAAGTTACGGCATCAACACCATCCGTTAGTTCAAACGTCTGCCCGTCCGCAATACCTGACGCACTGGTGACCTCAAAACCAAGCCCAGGAGCGTATCGAGAATTGCTATCAAGTACACGGCTGCTTGAGGTTCGAATCTCAAGCTGGTATCGCCCCAGTGATCCTAAGCCCTGAAAAATGTCATCGTCGTTAGCAGCCTGGTTTGGCCCAACGCTGGCAGCTCCTTCAGCGAACTCCCCGCGTTCTGCCAGACCAATGATGATGTTGTCGATATACACCCCAGGGAAATTATTCCGCTGAGCCCTTCTCTGCTGAGTAACCTGCACAGCTGGCTCATTAGGGGGATTACCGTCATTACTAAATCTGTCACCCCTATTTGCAGCGTTTACCAGTCGGAGAGTTTCCGTCGAGTCGGCGTTCCCAAGAGTGACCGTGTATTTATACAACTTCACCGTGTCACCATAGGTGGGCCAAACGCCGAGGTTATTTTGCTGGCCAGCGACATTGAACTCATTGGCCAGCGCTTGTCTAACGGCCGCAAGAACCTGCTGTGCGGAACTCGCCTGTGTGATGCGGATAGCCGTGCGGCCAGGGGCGACACCAGGTAGGTCAACAATTACAGAGTTTGGCAAACCCGTCACGCTATTTCCAAATGGAAGTGCATTCGTGACGTTCAACATGTTGGGCAATTCGGGATTCGTAACGACATTCAGCCCAAGGAACCCCTGGAGTCGCGCGGAAAGGCTTGCAGCGACAACCGAAGGTGGCATATCCGCTCGATAGAAGACATGATTTGCCGCAGTCGGATTGGTTTGGAATACCATTGGGGTCCCGCCAACCGAAATGGTATCACCGTCTTCAATCGAAGCACCAGCTGGCAAGTTGAGTACCAGTCCGAAATCAAACTCGAAGTCCCCAAGCTGCGCGTTTGCCTGGTCGACGGATGCTACCGTAAACCGCCGTGCCGCCGGATCACCAACGTTGAAGCTTGCACCCGGGATCGCCGTTAGTTCTTCACCATCAAAGTTGGCCCGTCCAGCGCGGAATCCACCCGTTGTAAACTCGAATCGCAGTCTGATATCAGGCTTACCCGCGAAATCAGCGAGCGAGATCCGTGCCTGACGCCATTCGGCGGAATCAAATAGTTCAGGGCCAGCCTCATTGGCATTATTGGACGCGAGTTGCGTCCATTCACCGGTATCATCAGCTGCGTAGACTCTCAAAGCATCTAGAACATTCACTTCGCCCAGGGAAACGTCGGTACGATCGGCGTTATAGCTGAAGTAGAGATGGGGTTCATCTGAAGCGCTATAGGCACTGAGGTCGATCAAATCACTTTCCAACGCGCCCTCAGCACCGCCTGGGAACATCAGGTTTCCGGTGCGGTCATCGATAACTCGGTCGGACCAAGTTCCAGGCTGACGAAATCTTGGATCGGGTTCCACTCTTGGATCTTCAAATCCGAAACGCAAACTTACGGTACCACCAAAGCCGTCGCCCCCGTCATCTGCATTGTTGTCCGTTCTGTGCCAAAGGTTTTGATCCAGCGGCGAGAATTCCATATCGTGGACATTGGACGCGCCAAGAGCCTGGGAGCGAACCTTGAAATCACCATTCGGAAAGATGTTTTGGAAATCGCCAAGTGTGTCGAAAGCATAAATAGTCCCGTCAGCGGTAACACCAAACAAGATGTTGTTCGCGAGATTGCTAGGCCCGACGCCCAGCCCCGTAAATGGAATTGCTGTTCCACCATCCCTTAAGGTTCTAAGTGAGGGTATAGTTTCTGGCAGCCCCGTAAACGTTTGCGAACCATCGCTGCGCATTGCCATCCGGTAGAACTCACCCTGGTCACTAACCGCAAACAACTGGCCTACCTCGTCACCGTCAATAGACGTCAAACCAGTGACTAGACCGGTGGAATCGAGCTCGAAATACTCGACAGCATTGGTGCCCGCCCCTTGAGTCTGTGTCTGAACCGTCGTCCGAGTTTCCCCCGCGTTACCGATTACTGCACCCGTGTCAGGGTTGAAGCGGTACACATAGTTACCGCCTTCTTCGGGTGTTCGCCCGGTGACCGTGTCTGGATTGGCGGGATCACCGAACACGGCTGAAAAGAATTCGTCTCGGAAACCCACACCAAAAAGATTAGCGCCATCGTTTTGGAACGTGAGCCCCTCGATTTGGACACCGATGCCATTGAATTCTTCTGAACCAGGTTCAGTCTCTTGTTGCCTGACTGCAAAAGTCGTGTTGCCGTTTGCATCGGTCGTTTGGGTCGTCGAGAAGGTTACCATTCCCGCGTTACCCACCAACCCACTTGCGACAGCACCATCACCAGCTGAATCAAATCGATAGAATTCGCCGGCCTCTTCGTCATTGATGCCCTGGCCAAAGCCAACCAGGTAGCCGTCTGTCGTGGGATCTGTTCGAAGTGCAAAGTCCTTGACTGCGTCAGGGAAGTTATCGCCGACTTCAGCTTCTGTCACCCCCGTAAACGGATTGGTAAATACCAGATTCGAAACATCACCCGATAGTGTGGGTCTAGTTGTGAGCGTGAAAGCGGTTAGGTCAGCCAAATTGAATGGTACCGGTGATAAGCCACCGATGTCCAGTACATCCGGATCAGAAACACTAAACAGACGAGGGCTGATCGGTACAAGACGGAAGCCTGTTGAGAAGTGAGGACGCGTGGAAGTTCGCGCAGTGTACTGCAGCAAATTGTCTGCCTGTCGACTGCCACTGGTTACCGCAACTAGGTAAGTTCCAGGTGCGAAGTTGCGGGAACCAATGAACGGATCATTCGTGCCAGCGGATCCTCGAGAAAAGTCACCTACGTCTAGACCTTGTTCGGAACGAGCCTGATCATCCGAAACATCTGAATCGGTTCCGATGTAGGTCAGCTTCAGCTCATTGTTATCAACGAGCTCATACACCCACAAACTTGTGTCAGGACGACCGAACCCGTCTGCGTAATCGACATCAAGTGTGATGGCTGGTGTGGACGCACCTTGAACCCCCTCTACGTCGAAGCGGTACCAGTCGACATCAACATCAGCAGTCAAATCACCTGCCAATGAGATGCTTGCTCGATCGGATTGGCCGATATTACCCACGTTCAATGCTCGGGCGGCCCAGTCGTTTCCTGGAACTGCTCCTAGATCCGATGAAGTCCCCAACAGGTTGGAATGCCGCGGCAATCCATTAACGTCGATCCCAGTGCTCGCAAACCGAATATCTGCGTAGCGAACGGTTGAGCCTCCAATTTCATCCTGCTGTTGCAGACGAACATTCAGGCGATAAGTACCAGTTGTGAGGCCCTCACTGTCCCTCGCTGGATCTTGTAAGCGCGTTTGGTTTTGTGTCGGACCGACATTGCTCGAACGCACGCGAATATAGTAGTCATTCGGTGTGCCAGATGCACCTGGTAGCTCAATCCGCAAGCCAGCATCTGCGGGATTCGTCGTCTGGAAATCCACGTCAACACCGGACAGACCGTCGGTCGCTGCGAAAGGGTCTTGATCCATCACATGCACGGTTCCCGGCAGAACACCCGGATCAGTAAACAGCACATTGCCAGCTTGCGACTCAGCGATCGAGTTGTCACTCTGGGCTAGCACACGTCCAAAGATGTCAAGCACTTCAACAACCGAATCCAAAGCTGCTCCCGTGCGGTCAATGTCGATCCACACAGTCGAACCAGCGTTACCCACAAATTTGTAGACATCGAGATCGGATTCGGTGGCAATGTTTCCTTGTACAGTAAACCCAAGACGCAGATTCTCATCTCCGGCGTCTAGATCGTCAGCGAGCTGGCCGAGCAGCTGGGCCTGAAGAGGTCCATTGTTACTTCCAGAACCTTGTACTTCATCTGGCTCAAGTTCCAGAATCGTATTTACATTCCTATCGTTGGATAGCGACTCGAGAACAATACCTTGCCATTGTCCTGGTGCGCCAGTTGATGCACCGTTCCCGTTCGTATCTGTTTGGACGTCACCGTCTGGCCCAAAACCTGCTCCAACGGTATCGTCGGCCAAGCTCGTCATAATGACGGGGAAGCCTGGTACACCTAAAATCCTGACTGCACCGCCGATTCGATCCGGGATATCAAGTGCAGTTCCGGTTGCAGTGATCGCTGCTCCATTGCCAGACTTAACGACTAAACTCTCGCCAGGGCGACTCTGCAAACGCAATCCACCGAAAGTGTGGAAGTTGCCTACCACGATATCGTCCTGCAGGATGTGTACCATGTCGGTGTCATCCCAGACGGTCTCTGTAGTCAATTCCGTGGCACCACCACGAATATTTATCCCATTGAGGCTATTGCCTGCAAGGAGGTTCCCTCGGACCAACGGACCAACATTCCCGATCGCTCCGGGCATGCTATCACTTGCACCCGTTTCACGCCCACCATCTTGGACCGAGAAGGATTTGAGGGAATTCGCATCGATGCTAATCGCTGCAGCTCCATCGGTATTGTCGCGAATCACGTTGTCGATGATGACAGGCTGACTACCACGTACAAAGATCACGCTCTCATCATGTGTCCCACGCCCAACTCGAGTGCCAGCTCCGAGATTTCCGCCCAAGCCATTTGCATTGTTCTCGAAGGTCGAATTTGCAACGCGTGCATCGGTCTGATGCAGCTCGAGGGCGTTGAAACCTGCGAATCCGCCGGGCAGCGAAGATATACCACCAGCAAATGTAACTAGGGTGTGATCCAGGCTCAGCGAGGACTCATGTCTCGCGACAATACCCGACCAATCGCCTGGATTGGAGGAGGTGGTTGCACCATCATTGTTGGTATCAAAGACACCAGCAGCTCCGTACCGGTCATCAAAACGACTGGTGAAGATAATGGGCTTGCCATCTGTACCTTCGGCAATCAATTGTCCACTGATACCCACCTCGATCCGCGAGCTCGTCGCCTTGATCAAGATGCCCGGATCAATCGCAAGTCTTGCGTCAGGACGAGCTCGGTGAATGGAAGCTATCGTGGGATCTGGATGCTCGGACCCTAAGTCCTGGCCTGCATCAACAAAACTGGTGGAATCGGAATCCAACTCAGCAACCAGTGTGAAGGGACCAACCCCTCCATTGGCACTGCGGTACAGGTATCGACCGACAAAATCACCGGTCGCTCGTGGCAAGCTATTCAGCTGCACGCCGCCCGTTGAACCAACTGTGTGGATAGTGGTAGCAACGCTAGGCAAGCTTTCCCCACCGAATCGATCGACCCAGCTCACAATGTAGCTGTGTGTCTCGCCGGGGACCAAACTTCCTGACTTATCATTGAAATTCACCAAGCTCACATCTGGTCGCGCTGCGTCATGAACCGCACCACCTGGGGTTCCACGAATCAGCAAGTTCTGACCAAGCACGTGTGGGATGTCGGTATCGTCAAAGCGAGCTTGGACATCCAGTTGATCGATTTCGTTTCCAGCAAGTGTTTCGACTCGGATGAACAACCCGTTGATTGAATTGTCTTCCAGCATCGTACCGCGGATGTCAGGACCGATCCGGTTGTAATCGGAGTTAAAGGTATCAGCTAGTTGATACCTTGGTTCGGTGAAGATTGTTTCTTCAAAACTATCGGGATCCGCCGACATCGCTGAGTCAGCACTCTGGCTTATGCTATTGTTCAGCAGTGTAGGACGCGCTTCGCTCATCTGCAGCGGGCTGACGGTCGGGCTTGGGAAGGTCGCCAAAACTTGCCCACCGCCAAAACGCATGTCTGCGTATCCGACATAGTTCAGGAAGATCCCTTGACGCTCAAAATCTCCGCGACCTTGTTCACGATCCACATCATTGCGGAATTCGATACCGCCCCATTGGCCGGCTTGCGGCTGGGTCGGAATCGGATTGGTATCGATACCGATGCTCTCATCATCGATACTAGTAAAGATCACTGGATTGCCAGGTGTTCCCAGAACTTGGAGACCTGCAAAGCTATTGTCTGTACCTGCGTCACGACTTCCCACAACGACTCGACTGCCGCCCATTTTAAAGATGGCACCAGCATCGATCATGGCGGTAACGCCCTGTGGAATCTCTAATGAAATCCCGTCAGAAAGCATGCCATTGCCAAGCCCACCACGTCCAATTTCGTAAGCAGGATTGTCAGCTACCGTCGAGGCGTCATCATCTGCCCCCATCGTTGCGGCTATACGAATGATGTCACCAGAGGAGCGATTTACGATTGCTTCTGGGATAGACGAGAACGGCGCCATCGACTCACCAGTACTCGCGCCAGTAAAGTCCTTGTTCACGTACACAGTCTTCGGACCACTTGGTGCAACATCTGCGGGAGCCGCCGCGCGGAACCAGAAGTTAAACTCGCCACCAGCGAGTCCGTCACCATCTCCGTCCAGCGCTGAACCATTGATGTCGACGATCGTCGATGAGACTTGTGGGTCGAAATTCACGCGTAGTTCATAAGGTCCCTCGCTTGTCCCACCGCTTCCGGTGTTGTCGATGACAGGGTTGAAGTCCTCGTTGCCGGATGCTGTAACACCGATCAGATAAGTGCCTGCCGTAACATCCATTTTGATGTACGAATCAGAACTGAAGTAGTTGTCATTGGATGCAACCACTTCTAGTCCACTGGAAGTTTCACGGAAGAGCGTAATGTGAGTGTCTGCATTACTGCTGTCGCTGAGACGCTCTGCCATGGTCTCGATCGAAATCTGCCCCGATACTCCAACCGGCACATCAAAACGATAGAGGTCGACATCCTTGTTATCAGGGCGGAAGAGCATCTGGCCATGAACAACATCATGATCACCAGGATACACATCTTCATTGTTGGTCGTCGCCGCGCCACGACGCGCCATAATCGTTCCATCAGGCAGATCTTGAATCTGACCCAACCCAAGCATTTGCCCAATTCTCTGGAAGGCTTCTCCAAAGAACGGAACACCTGAGCTGGATGGGTTCAAGCTTGCCTCAGTCGTCCATGCTTCCGCCGCGTCTAGAATTACAAGCCGCTCTTGAGGTGCAAAAATCGGATCTGGAACGATCATAGTTCCAAGACTTCCGCCCGCACCACTTAGCGGACCAACCACCACGGTGAAGTCACTTTTTTCACTTGTCTCAACGAAATCGATTCCGAGTTGAGCCCCCCAGTATTCGAAAATCTCGCGAACGCGGTCCATTTGCTCTGGAGTGATGGATGTTCGATCACCGGGCAAATAATCGCGATCGAGGGCAAAGTTATAGAACTGTTGAGTTACCTGCAGGTCAACATCTGGAGCGCCTCCAGTGTGGCTCGTTCCATTTACATCCCGATGCCCTGGATCTGAGAACGCACTTCCGGGGTAAGCCAGATTCAGTTGGTTTTGCGTGTTCACTAACTCTTGGGCGACAATAAAATCGGGTCCACCGAGGGGGACTGCTCCCGCAGTGAAGCCAGCAACGTCGCCACCTAGACTGAAGCGCGGAATAACCGGAGGATTCGCCGCGGAATTGACAGGGATGTTCGAACCAACACGCAAGCGGAAGGTGCCAGCCCCACCAGCTAGTTGATCGATGTCGTTTGCAAATGTCAGAGTGGCACTATCCGTCGCAGGATCATAGGAGATCATGTTGGGACGGAATACCGTGTCGTCGCCTGGCGTGACCGAATCTTCCGTCAGGATTAACTGGTAGAACTCAGGGCGGACTACCGTTGGATCCGACGGCGAGCCAGTGGATGTGACTGCTTCTGGATGCAGGTCATCGTTGTTGAAGTAGACAACGATCTGGTCACGAGCCTGAGTCACAGTGCCATCGGGCTGACTTGTCACGGGCTGAGGCACCACTGCGTTGACCAATGCACCTAGCTCAAGCCGGAACAGTACGGCGTCGCGATCGGTTCCGTCAACTCGCGGAATGAGCGCATTGCCATCTGTGTCTGTTATGCCTGCTTGTAGCACTTCGATGCGATACAGATCATCAACGAGCGGACTTGCAAACCGCGCCTTGATGATCCGACGTGTTTCGCCAAATCCAATCCAGCCTGGCGTGATGACTACATCATTTCCGTTATCGAACTCAAGATCCTTGCCGCTGCGGTAAATTTGGAACCCTGCTAGCGCTGCATCAGACAGCTCGCGGTCAAACCGCAAAGTTAGCTCGTTGGGCCCCTCCGTGAGTTGGTTGATACCGTTGAAGCTGAAGATCTCACCCACGTTAGGCGAAACGGAAAGAAGTGTCGGGCCGACTTGGAGGTCAGTTGAAATGTCCGAGAGCGTGATGTCCAGGTTGTACTGCTGGATGTCTGCACCAGCGCCAGTAACCTCGATCAGATAACCATCCGGCCCAGTCCGCGGAAGAGAAAAGTCGGTAATGGATACCGAATCACCCAAACTGGCCGCTGTTCCAGAAATGAGCGTAGTCATGGTCGCCCCGTCTATGACGCGGAAGCCAAGCAACATGTTGCGTTGCGTATTTAAGCTTAAAACAGCACCACCATCGTCGCCGGCGTCATAGATTTCACCGGTTGGACTTAATGCCAAAGTCATCTTGCCGTTCGAAGGAATTCGGAAACCATACCAATCAGTGTCGGCGTTGGAATCAATTGAATTGCCAGCTATGCGGACACTTCCGTTTCCGAGATTGCCAAGTTGCGTCGCCGAGCCAGGATTGTTATTGCCTTCGTCGCTGTCACCGTAAATGCGTTGAGCGCCAAGAATGTCGTCGTGCTGCGGACCTGCAAAGACATCGGTGACGGTATGCTCCATCAGTTTTTCACCGACGGCGTCAATTCGATGCCCCAACCCAAGCCCATGTCCGGCTTGCTGCGCAATCAAGTTAGCCAAGAAGCGGTTTTCTGCGCTTGCATCTTCCGCGTTGACCACGAACCAAGCATCGTTGGTGTCGATGATCATGTCACCGTCGAGACCTGAAGCTCCACCATCACTCGGTGCATAGTTCAATGCAAGAGAGTTGAAGTTGCCATCGATATCGCGACCACCGATACGAATGTCACCTCGAACTCCGGCATCACCAATGCTTGTCTGATCAATTGGGGCCCCGTCATCGGCCGCCTCGTAAGTGAAGTTGATGCCACTGACATTACTCCAACTCTCGTAGGCGCTTTGAAATAGCGGGAACCAAGGACGATCTTGGAGGGCACCGTTGTCCCCACGTCCATAGACCGCATCCATAAAGGCGATCAAGTTCGAAGGATCACCCGTCGCACTGTCGATGGTGCCGTCCGGAACGATGCTCCAAGTGACTTCGTTGTTCGTCCAGCGCCCAGTGGCGGTTGTTGGGTCAACGCCGCCGGTTTGCTTGAACTGCTGGATATAAGCGTCGTCGGTGCCATCGGCAAAGGCAGTGAATGCCAAGTCCGAAGCCAAGAGCTCTCTTCGCTCCAGAGTTTCAATCAGAATCTTGCGCAAACGGTTGCGTCGCAGTTGCTTCTCGTAGACGGAGGAAACTGGACGGGCTGGATTGTGGCTAGCCATTCGACTTACCTTATGGTCACTCAGGTTGAAGTAAGTATTTTTATGATAAGTGTCCGTGACATTGTTGGCACCAAAGGGGCCTAATGACACGGATACGACTCAAGACGCCAAGCGGTGATCACTTGTGGCCCTGAGCCGGAAAAAAGTTAGTTTTGTAACTCTCGCCAGGAGAGTCTGTTTTGGCAGGTTGACGTGATAAGTCACTCCTTGGGGTTCAGGCATTGCCTGTGTCTTGGTGGGTTGCAAGCCGCCTAGATCGCCGGGCAGCACAGCATCCAACTGCCTGCTGCCAGTCATCATTATGACAGATCTTCGCCGAACTCGCTTTCCAGTAGTTGGTCCAATGCTAGGTGCGTTTCCTCTTCGTCAGCTTCATCTTCAACCCAGCTTGTATCAGCCGGCACCGTGTCAGCAGCAGCTACCTCAGCGAACACAACATCAGTCACCGGCAGGGCAGGACCATAAACCATGTCGTCTTCACGCTGCACGTCACGCATTCCAATGCGACGGTTTTCGCTAGCAGCAAACACGTACTCCGAACCGAACAAATGCAATGGATAAGCAAAGGAGCCATCAAGAAACTCGCCTTCGCCGTTGCCAGCCGAGTTCTGATTTAACTCGTTGATGACGCTCAGGGCATCGATTGGCGTGATGAAGTTGTCGCCATTGACATCCCGATAAGGAGGTGGACTAGGCAGGCCAGCAACCGGGACGGCACCTGTTGTGTTCAGGAAGTTAATCACCAGCAACGCGTCGATCGGGCTGATGAAGCCATCTGCGTTTACATCGAATGGATCGGATGGATTCTGGTGCGGCGGCGGTGGCGGGGGAGCAATCTCAATTGTGACCGTCGTCGTGGTACTTTGACCAATTCCATCCGATGCGATGTAAGTGAAGAAGTCGAGTTGCCGACCAGCAGTGAAGTCGTGCTGGTAGGTAAACGTTCCGTTCGCGTTCAGTGTAAAGCTGCTGGCATGAGCAGGAGCGTCAACCAACAGTGCACTCAACGTCGCACCTTCTGGATCGACATCATTTGCCAAGACACCATCGTTTTCCGTGCCTGGAATCGAGCCGCGTGGGTCGGTAGTGACTAGCTCAGTTCCTTGTGGCACCACATAGCTGTCTGGCATCGTGACAGGCACGTCATTTACCGGATTCACGGTCAAGTTAAAGGTATCGATGATCGCTTGACCTTCGGTATCTTCGGCTCTGATGCTAATTACCGCAGTACCCGATTGGTTGGCAGTTAGCTGCAGTGCCAGTTGGTTACCTGCGACGACAGGAGTGACCAAGGCTGGATTGCTGTTGCCAATGACTGAGAACGTCAGCAAGTCGCCGTTGAGCGTCACATCTGGATCGAAGAAGAAGTCTGGGGCCAAGGTAATTACCGCAGGGTCTACATCTTCGTCAGTGGTGATGTCTGGCAACGCCTGCACCAATCTTGGTGCGTCGTTCACAGGGACAACTGTCAGCGTCAGAGTGTCTTGGATCGAAAGCCCAGCTGCATCCTCAGCCTTGACTACGACCAATGCCTGGCCATTTTGATCCGCCTCAAGCTGCAGTTGCAATTGCGAGCCAGTGATGACAGGAGTTACCAGCGAGGCATTATCATTGTCGACGATCGTGAAGGTGAGTACATCACCGCTCGTAGCAACGTCCGGATCGACAAAGATGTCATTGAGGTTGATGATGCGTGCTGGAGCATCCTCCTGCATCGGGATAACACCGAACGGAGCTGCAATACGCGGAGCATCATTTTCTCCGGTGACAGTAACCGTCACCGTTCCAGTTGCTTCGGCCGGGTCAGGCAGACCACCACTGAGGCCGTTGTCTTCAACGACGTAAGTAAACGTGTCAGTTCCAACAAAGTCGGCAGGCGGCGTGTAGGTTACCAGGCCACTGTTGGTGTCCACGGAAACTGTACCACCGTTCAGGCTGGTCGTTGCAGCAGATTTGAATTGTAGCACCTGAGTCGATTCGTTCCCCGGTCCAGGGCTGTCGTTGCTGATCAAATCATCAGTCGAAACGCTTGCGGGAGTGTCCTCTAGCGTCGTCAGAAAATCATTGCCTGGGGTCGGAGCATCGTTCTTGTCCAGGACCGTAACAGTCACTGTTGCCGATGCACTTAGTGGGGCCGCGGCTCCTGCCGTCGTACCGTTGTCGGTAACCGTGTAGACAAAGGTATCGACGCCACTGAAATCGCTCGGCGGCAAGTATTTGACGCGACCGTTGTCGATCTGAACCGTACCACCCTGAGCAGAAACACTACTTACAGAAGTGATTGTCAGAGTCTGCGAGTCCTCAGAGTTTCCAGGACCTGCACTGTCGTTTGCCAACAAGTCTGCTTCGCTAATGTCTAGCAACTCGTCTTCGTTGATGACAAGACTGTCGTTGGCCGCGACCGGTGCGTCGTTGACTTCGGCCACGTTGATCACAACGGTTCCAATGTTGTTGGAAGCCAATGTTCCATCGTTGACACGATAAGTGAAGGTGTCAGTCCCGCTGAAGTCTGCCTCAGGCGTGTACGTAAACGTTCCATCGGAATCCATTAGGAACAGCGAAGCATGCTGCGGTGGATCAATTACAACCACTGCTAGGCTGTCGCCATTTGGATCGGTGTCGTTTGCGGCGATACCGTCATCAGTTGTGAAGTTCGGCGTGGTTGTGCCTGTGCTGTCCGTGGTGGTCAGCGTCGCGTCTTCATTCACTGTGTAGGTATCGTTGACTGCTACTGGTGGATCGCCAGGAACAATGGTTACCGCATAATCTTCAACTTCACCACCAACCGAGAGTCCAGTCGGAATCAAGCCACCTGTTGTGCTACTACGGAAGCGAGCAAAAGTGGTAGTGGGGCCATTGGGCACAGGTGAGGTCGATGGCACCGTTACCATGAAGGTTTGCGACAGGCTACTTCCGTCGAATCGTTCGGATCGGAGAATCTGTTCTCCTGGATCATCCCAGTCGCCATCCGCATTGAAGTCAATCCAAGCATCGACAAAACCAGGCGACGAGAGAGTTACATCAATCGATGTGAACACATTACGATTGAACACACCAGGTTGCAGCAGATTCGCACCGAAGGTAACACCATCGTCCAAGTCCCCGTCGCCGAGCGGTGTAGGTTGGCCATCCGGCTCTGCGGTAATCGTCGCACCGAGCAAGGCATCGGTTCCAACAACGTGTCGTGCACCATCGTTCTCATGCTGAGTCGGGTAACGACCAGAAGTTGTTGTGAAAGGATCAGGCGCGTCACCGTAATCCAGAGCAACACCTGGCATCAGGATAGTGAATTGCGTTTCGTTGTTGATGCGGTTTGCCTGAAGCAGATTACCAGCCAAGTCAGCGACCCCTTGCAGGAAGAAGCTGCCAATTTCTGGGCTGATGTTCAGAGCATTTTCAACGAACAGCGTGTTACTCCCACGGTCAGCGGCAATAAGGTTCGTATCTGTGGAGCCATTGATTGCAGCCACGATAGCTTGTTTCACGTCGGAACCCGTGAAGCTTGGGTGCCGAATAAACGTCACTGGCTTCGCACCGCCTGGAACTCCTGTTTGCAGCAATGTGGGGGCTGCTGAAACATCAGTGCTAAATCGAGGCGTATCGTTCAGTTGAAGCGTACTTGAGTCGAGCACGGTCGGGCTAAGACCAAGTGAAGTGCTTTCGATCGCGGCCTTCATGCTTTCGACAACACTCTGCGAAGTGCTCGTGCTGTTGAACAAGATTGGCACGTTGCCCAGATTGAAGCCATTACCCAAATCTGCGTTATCAAATTCGAAGGTAATGCGATCTACACCATTGCTAATGGAGAAGACTTCACCGTCGCTCACGACGCCACGGGAGGTCGTCAGAGTCGAATCGTTAAGAATGACATCGCTGGCCTGTAGAGCTCCAACACTCAGAACCCCAGCACCTTGATTGCTGGCTGTGATTCCCAGGCTGGAAGAGTTGATCGCTGCGATGATCGCCAGAGTCAAATCAGCTTGCGTGGTCAATCCATCAAAGTTGATAGTGACGTTGCCAGGCAACGATGGGCCGCTAAAGTCTGAGTCGAACTCAAACACAACGGTCTGATTGTTTGCATTGATAACGAAGGTTGCGTTGTCCGGAATGTTCGCTCCACCGCTGTTCGGTACAGATAGCAGAAGTGGACCGAATACGTTCAGTCTTGTTCCAGGACGAACACCTGGTTCACCGAATAGTCCCAATTGCGAGTTCGACACATCGACCTGGTCATCGACAGTGCCGCCAATGGAAACTTTGCCGCCACCGACGTGGGCTGGGCTCAGTCCAAGAGATGAGCCAACGATTGCCGATGCAATACGTTCCCCAATTTCTCCTTCTGTATCCGTGATTGCTATTGGGATCGCAACGTTGCCTGCCGAGACTGAGCCATCGTTATCGAACTCGTAAGTTGCGGAGCCGGTAGGTGTCGAAACCGTAAAGGTTTGTCCGTCACCAAGTGTGCGGGCTACACCCACGGCAGTCAGGCCAGATGTCGCCGCGTCGACCGAGCCATTGTCACTTAATCCAAGGTGAATTAGCAACGGAGACACTAGAGTCGCGTTCAGATTCAGTCCGCTGTTATTGATTGCCACAAGTGTCGCATTGGCCACGTCTTCCGCAATCAGTGCGGTCGAAATATCAACCAAAGTATTGCCAGGAGTAACTCCACCCATGGTTTCATACTCAAACGTAATCGAGCGGGTACCATCACTGACTACAAAGGTCTGACCGTCGACGACTCCACCAGGACGAGGCCCAAGGGTTGGTACTCGCAGTGCAGCAGTCGTTGCAGGCTGATCAATCGTAGTGAAGTTTGTGTCAAGCTGAGCACCTAGTTCAGAGCCGAAGAACAGTGTTCCGCCACCGACTACCTTTGGTGCTACAGCAAAACCACTACCTTGAATCGCAGTAACGATCTTCTGAATGATTTCTTCCTGGGTGTCACCATAGGCGAAAGTGATTGGAATGTTGCCAGGAAGTAGGTTGTTGTTAC
Organism: Aureliella sp.; assembly: GCA_963691875.1. GTDB lineage: Bacteria > Planctomycetota > Planctomycetia > Pirellulales > Pirellulaceae > Aureliella. The sequence continues at coordinate 3,236,285 of OY829846.1, read as the reverse complement.
GGTCGAATTCAAAGGTGGTGGTTACACCACTGATTACTAAAGAGAATCGATCGCCATCAACAATGCCGCCTTGAGCTCCACCAGCTAAAGGAATCTGCATCGAAAGCCCTTGAGGGACTTGCAGTTCATAGCCACTATCGAACTCAAAGAATACTTTACCATTGGATGTGTCGGTAATGGTAAAGCTGTCGCCGTCGGCGTATGCGTCACCCGAAGGAGCTTCAATTACAAAGCGATCTCGGTTGTTGATCGCAATTTCGTAAACCGCACCATTCTTCCAAACACCGGCTAGAGGCGTAAAGATCAGCTCGCTGGTTGTGCTGTTGAACGAGAAGCTGTAGTCGAATCCTTCGATCAATAGGAGTCCGTTCTCGAACAAAGTTACTGCTTGCCCAGGATCATTGATTCCACGTGCTGGTCGAATCGCACTGGCGTCAACTAGCTGTATGCGGAATTCGGGGAATACGCCGCTCTCAAGCTGAATTACCGAAACCGTTGTGTCTTGGTCGTCACCCCGCGAATCGTTATCAAGCGGTCGCAAGGCTTCGGCGACTGGACCAATAAAATCAGCTCGATCCAGTGCACCGCGATCTTTAAAGACATCCGAACCAGGGCCGTTCGGTGGAGACACGGATGGATCATCCACACGTAGCTGACCTGTGGCATCGTGAGTTGGTGCAAGAACTGGCGAGATGTCGATTCCGACGGCTTCCTTAATCGTGCGGAAGCTCTCTCGCTCTTCCAACGAATCGACACTACTGTCGATGATCAGTGAATTCTCAGCCGGCAAGAATACACTTGCCTGAGCGTTTTCAAACACAACGTGATCGTTAGGCAAGACAAAATTAAAGTCGAGTCCGGTGTTAGGTACATTCGTCGGTGCACCTTGTGAAAACTGGTATGCCGAACCACCGACAATCACTTCACCTGGCTTTGTCCCGCCCTCTGAGAAGATCGGCGTTTGCACGTTGACAAACACGTTGTTCATCAAAGTTGGTGAGCTACCACCCGAAACGAGGACTCCAGACTCAGGCAGCAATTGATCAACATTACTGCTAGCGTTCAAATCTGGATTGACCTGAATCACTCCTCGGCCTTCGACCCATGCTGCGTTCTCTATGACAACAAAACGCTCCTGAGTACCAGCTCCGTCCGAAGTACCACTTATTTCGGCTGAATCGGTTCGATCATGCCCGATCCCGCGACTAGAGTGACTCCCGTCGAGTCCATCGGGACGTCCTCCAAACAGCTGCAAGCCAGCTTCAACTCCGTCGATACCGCCTAGAGCTGTGGCAGTAACGCCGGCTAGAGGGCTAGCATCATTAAAGTCGCCATTGCTTAAGGCCTGTGCATTTCCCATCCCTGCAGCAGAGATTGCCCCAGCGATCGCGCGAGCAACATCCGAAACTCGGAATTCCGCGTAGTCAATGTTGATTGGAATTCTTCCATTGCTCGCTCCGCCGCCGCCATCAACAAACTCGAACTCGCGGAAGTTTGTTCCGTCAGCAAAGTCTGCAACCTGATACACGCGGAAGAAGCTTCCAGCTGGATAAGCACTTGGGTCCTGCACCGTGACGGTGAATTCCTGCGGGTGAAGTACCTGTAAGTTGATATCGTATTGCCCAGAGGTTGTCGCGTCGGTCCTTCCTGCCATGGACAAAGGATCAAACTCTACGTTTCCACTGCCGCTGACTGCGACGTAGTACACACCAGGTCTTGTCGCAGTGAAGTCGAGATATGGGTCCAACCCAAGATCTTCACCTGGAGCGGCGGCGTTGTCGATGAAGTTCACTTCGTTGCCAGCACCATCTAATAGTGTTTGGCGAATACCACTTTCATCAAAAATCTGGAGGAGCGAATCTAAGTCCGATGTACCAGCTGGTGTATCGATGTCGATTCGCACTCGCTCGCCGATATCTAGCTTGAATTGATAGATGTCTACATCTGTTCCAGCCAAGGTCGCTGTCGCAGTGTAAGTCTGTGGATTATGCCCAGTGCCTTGCCAAGTCTGAGTCGCTTCTCGGATGAAGTCATTGGGCTCTTCAGCCGATCGGTCCGAACCATCGAGTGAAGCTCGGCCGTCATTGCCATACACGGTATTGTTTACGATCCGCGCGAATGCTTGCGGTGTTTCTGCCGCATCAATGCGTTGCAAATTGAATGGGTTCCTAGAGCCGAACTCAATTGACGAAACGCCTTCGATGAAGACAGCCGGGTTATTGAAGTAGTTGATAAATCCAGCGGATGGCCCAATACCGGGATTAAGTAGAGCTTCTGGCAGGAAGGATGGTGCCACAGTTGCCTTAACTGTCTGCGTCGTCCCGTTTGTTGTCAAAATGCTACCGTGAATCGCATCGCGGATCGCTTGCATGGTTTCTAAAGCACTGAAACCAACCGTACCTGCAGAGCCACGCAAGTAGGCTGCACCGCCATCACGGCGATACCAAATCGGAACGTTGGTGTCTGCGTATCCATCTCCACCACCGCCATCAGCCGCCATGTCCTCAAACTCGAAATCGACGGTTGTTCGTCCGCCCGAAATTGTCATCGCAAGTCCGTCTTCGACCAAGGTACCGAAGTGGTCCGCAGGGTCGGTGCTTGTACCAGTGCTGTGGTCACCTTGCGTATCAGGATTGTCTCGCCAGCCCGGAATGAAGGCTGCAGAAATCATGAAGATTGGGTGCTCGCCGGCAACATGAACGCCACCTAGTCCACCACTCTCAAGAATATTATTCTCAACGACGATACCGGGCGCGAACCCACCGAGCACTTCATTGTTTGGCTCACGCAGGTTGCGAATCGCACCCTGTGCGGTGTTGCCAGTGGCAGGCCGACTGGACATGGACGAGCCGGCGAGAGGCCAAATGGAACCGATATTGTCGCGTGGATCAGAGCTTCGCTGACCGTGCTCCGTCCAGACTCCATAGTCTCTGGAGTGTCGAATGAAGTTATTGCTGATCAAGACTTGGCCTTGATCACGTAGCGTGTTCTTATCACTCGAGCCGCTGTGGTACTGAACGCCTAGCTTGCCAAACTCGCCGGCAGCGCGGCCATACAAGTGAACTCTAGCATCGGTACTTGGAGCGGTTTCCTCTCCACCTGCGCCCGATGCTTTTAGGTTAAAACGGGACTGAACACCTGGATCATTGATCGCGTCGCGAATGGCGGTCGCAATCTCAGCCGGACTCTCTGTCCCGTTGAAAGCTACTGGAACGTTTCCGGGGGTTACGAATTGATCCGTCGTGAACTCGAAAGTGATGGCATTGCCAGCGTCAGTCAGGAGGAACGTGTCACCGTCATCGAGGTCTGATCCCTGCGGAGCAATCAAGGTAACTTGATTCGCAGCTCGATCGTTGGTGTCAACGATGGTGTCGCGTGCCTGGCGAATTTCTAATTGGTACTCCCCAGACTGAAGGGTGCTGGGAGGTACGGGGACCCCAACAAAACTTGTACCTGGAACCGCGTTACTGATGGACTCACCTCGTTCTGCGAAGCCGACGGTCAGATCGATCCCTTGGGTGAATCCACCGTTAGTAAAGACAAGCTGCAGTCCATCTTGACCGGCAAAATCACCTAGTTCGAGGATCGCTTGTCGACCTCCTGCGTAGGTGTCGATCAAGGTGTCCTGGCCGTTCGCATCACGTAGAAAGACGTCTCCACCTCCAAAACCACCGACGGTGACGTAAGCTCTTGGAAGATCCAAGGCTGAATAACCACCTAGATTGAAGGTAGATGAGACGCCTGTTCCATTGACGGAGAAAGAATCATTGTCCAGCACGGAGTAGAGAGGTGTACGACGCGTGCCAGCATCATTCAACGCCGCAGGAATGCGGCCAGCCGGGGAAACCGCCACAGCATACTGACCTTCTGGTAGACCAACGGAGCCGATAAACGGATCCTTTGGACCGACTGATCCGCGGCTCATGTCGGCGATATCCGTTAGCTCAAGTGGGCTTCGGATGTCGTCAGCAATATTGCTGTCTTCCGCAAACAGAACCAACTGATAGTTCGGCTCGTTGAATCCAGGTGTGACCCGGAAGACCGATAAGCTGGTATCCGCACGGTTGAGTCCATCCGCGTAGTCCATGTCGAAGACCAGTTGCGCGGAGTCGAGCGAATTCCGAGCTTGGCCAACATATTGAACGTCAAAGCGATAGAAATCCAGGTCGAATGGAGACGCCAACTGGCCACCAATGCTCAGGGTAGCACGGTCCTGCGCTAAAATGTTTCCGATGTACTGATCTCGAGCACCTGGAGTGGCAATAAGCGCATCTCCAGCGTTCTCGTTATTCAGTGCATTCACATCATTGTTTGCGTATCCGCCACCACCAACTGATGACTCATCTTCCTGGACTTCGCCCAAGAGCGGCGAGTGCCCAGGCAAGCCTTGCAAGTGAACCCCGTTCGTAGCATAACGAATATCTGCGTACTGAATGGTCGAACCCGGGAAGTCCTGAGCTGCACCCGTACGAACTTGAACTTCATACGAACCACTCGTCAAACCGGCGTTAAAATTCTCGGGGTTGATACTAGCACTTCGAACTCGGAAGTGGAATGTCGTACGAGCACCCGTCGCACCAGGAAGCAAGACTCGCAACCCGGCATCCCGAGGGTTCGTCGAACCGTACTCTTTAAACGAGCCGCTCGCATTTGTGCGGAAGTCGCCGACCGCTTCATTCAGCGGGTTTACAAACGTTGGAACAATTGCCGCAGTCTTGGTAATCAAACTGGCGTTGGTTGTTTCGACGTTGGAATCGTCACTGCGGGCTAACAGGTCGCCGTCAGCATTCAGGAGCTCAATCGTGAGGTCTAGGCTGTGACGCGTGTTGTCGACGTCCAACCAAACTTCTGTGCCTGCTTCGGCGGTGAAGCTGTAAACGTCAACGTCAGTCGGCTCAGAGAGAGCTCCTAGGACTGAGAAGCCTTGACGCATGTTGTTTTCGTCACTGCTGGTGTCGTTTGCAGCGAGATTACCAAGAACTTGCGCTGTTGACGCGAGGCTGTTCGGTCCGGGAGCAATCGCAGTCGCAGACTCCGACTCCAGGATACGTTCTACGTTTTGGTCATTGGAGAACTGATCCAAAAGAACACTTCGCCAATCTGCTGATCGCGGAACCGAGCTGATACCGTTGTTGTTCGTGTCCGTTTGTGGTGTTCCGTCAGGCTGTAGGCCTGCACCAACTGTATCGTCGTGGAAGCTGGTTAGAACCACTGGGAAACCAGGCTGACCGATGATTTCAACCGTACCACCAACTCGATCATTGGCATTAGTGTGGAAGCCGGTAGCTGTGATACCCGTACCAGCGGTCAAGTCGAAGTTGGAACCATAACCGAGCAGCTTGACGACCAACGATTCACTTGGCGAGCTTTGCAAACGCAATCCGCCTTCGTGCTGCAGATTGGAAACGCTCACGCTGTTGAATAGGACGTGAACGATATCCGTGTCGTCCCAAACACTCGCTGTCCGCAGTTCGCGACCACGGATCTCCATGCCGTTCAACTCGTTATTCGCTAGGCGATTGTCTCGAACCAATGGTCCGCGATTGGTATCGAGACCTTCCACGCGATCGATCAGCCCCGTCGAACGGCCATAATCTCCCTTGAGCTTTGCATTGAGACTATCAGCATCAATGTCGATGACAGAACCAGCGTTGTTTTCAAAAGTATTGCCAAAAATGATTGGCTGTGCAGCACGCACAAATATCGTTGCAGGGCGGTTGTCGAGTCGCCCAAGTCGATTGGTCGGTCCTTGTCCGCCAATACCATCTTCATTGAATTCAAAGTGCGAGTTTGTGATCCGTGCTTCCGCCTGCTGGATCTCAATCGGGTTGAATGCCTTGAAGGTACCTTCAATCCTGGTCACACCGCCTGCGTAGGCAAATGTCGTGAGATCGAGGCTCAGGTTAGACCCAGAGCCGGCGTAGATGCCGCCCCAATCCCGAGGGGCCGGGCTAGCAGAATCGAAATCGTTGTTGGTGTCGAAGGAACCGCTTGCGCCGAATCGATCATCTAGCAAACTAGTAAGGATGATATCAGCACCATCAACACCTTCAGCGAGCATATTCGTGCCTTGCTCAAGCTCGATACGTGCACCTTCAAACTTCACGACAGCACCTGGATCGATGACCAGGCTGGCATCGAGTCGTGGTCTTAGGTTACCACTGGTGTAGATGGAAAGTTCGGTGCCAAGATTTGTGCCGTTATCGGTAAACGCTGTGTCGCTTGGACCGTAGCTACCGACAAGAATGTATGGGCCAGCACCGCCAGTGGCACTCCGATAAACCCTCGCGCTAACAAAGTCAGCTTGGACAGTCGGCAAGCCGGTCAGTGTGATACTTGCATTAGTGGCTGCACCGGTATCGACATCGCCAGTAGGATTGGAAGCTAGGCTTTCACGGCCTGCCGCGTCAACCATCACCAAGCGATAATTGAATACGCCATTGAGCGTCCCTTGTCCCGCGGAAGCCAGGCCTGTCACGCCAGATACATCGGCACGATCGCGAGTGAGCTTACCAGCGGCTTGCAATCCAGTATCTAGGAACTCAGTCGAAATCGCGTCGATCTCTGCGACTCGCTCGTAGACCCCCCCGCCCTGCGAATCACTGCGGTATAGGCGACGACTAACATACTCGCCTGTGGCTCGGGGTAGACCGCGTAAGCGAATTGCCTGCTCAGCACCGGGTGTCAGAGCCGCTGTAAAGCTCGCTTCAGATGCCGGCGTCTCATAGCCCGCAGCATCTACGAACGAGATCTTGTAATTGTAAGAACCTGGTAGTAAGGAACCGCCTGGAATGGGTTCAAGTGATACTAAGTTCGCTCGCGGAATAGTGGTATCGAGAATGGCACCACCTGGGGTTCCGGTGACAATCACGTTCTCGGCCACGATATGCGTGATGTCGATATCGTTAAATCGAGCACCCACAGTGAGCGGACGAATCGATTGGCCGGCAGCAGTTTCGACCTTGATGAAAAGACCATTCAACGAGTTGTTGTTCAGTTGGTTGTTGTGTATTTCTGGACCGACCCGCGAGTAGTCGCTGGTGAAGAGCCCGCCCAGCTGATACAGAGGCTCGTGGAAACTGGTTTCAGCAAAGCTATCCGGCGCCGCACTCATCGCTGCATCAGCACTCAGAGAAACGGTGTTGAAAGTGACCGTAGGACGGACGTCAATCATTTGAATCGGATTGACTACTTGCTCGACCGAATCGATGTTTACGCTGCCGCCACCGTATCGTAGATCAGCATGGTTCACGTACTGCAGGAAGATCCCTTCATCTTCGAGATTTCGTCTGCCTGCATCGGTGTCCACGTCGTCTCGGTAGGAGATGCCACCCCAGTCGCCCGTCGAGGCTTGGGTGTCTGGCAGATAAGTATCTTGACCTATTGCCTCATCCAGCCACGAAGTGAAGAAGACACTACCAGGAACTTTGTTGCCGAGCGGATCTCGCAGGAAGCCGCCGTCAGTGTCCGTCAGATACGGAGTACCGAGAACTTGCAGAGCTGCACCACTGCGGTCTACACCCAAGTTCGAGCTACCGACGCCGATGTGGGATCTTCGCAACTTGAAGATCGCCCCGGCATCAATCATGGTCGTCACGCCCTGGGGAACCTCAAGTGCATCACCGTCGCTAAGTGGGTTATTGCCGATCAGGCTGAAGCCAACTTCATAGGCAAAGTTATCTCCGACTGTGGTGATGTCATCGTCACCACCGCCGTTTCCAACAATCCGTACGATATCGCCGGGCTGTGCAGCCTCAAATGCATTTGGAACACCCGCACCGGAGATGTTGTTGAAGGGCCGCGCCAACGAGCCATCAGCATTCACCCCTGCTGTCTTGTCCACGAAAATTGTCTTGCCGAGGATGTCGATGACATCCAAACCGGGTGAAAGATCGACAGATCGATCGCCGGTCAATTCAATTTCGTCGCCGTTAGCAACAGCGTTGATGCCAAGTTCTGGCCTCGAAAGGATAGCTTGAGCCAGACTCGCGGCCAGTGTGCCAGAATTTGCACCAGAAGTGAAAACGACCGCTGTGTTGCCAACGCCTACGAAAGTAGAGGTCGTAAACTCGAAGCGACGCGTTACGCCGTTGGCGCCCGTCAGCTCGACGATCTTTCCTTCCAGCGAAGGTGTAGCACCAGCGTTGAAGCTCAGCACCCGATTTAGTGGTCGCGTTTGGAACCAGAAATCGTAGGTGCCGCCTGGAGTTCCGTCCGCGTCGCCGTCAAAGATGATCGACTCATCGCCAGGGAAGGTACCAGCTGCATCGCGAATACTATCTGCTGCATCTACTTGGGCACGATAGGTCACTCGTAGGTCGTATCGACCTTGCGTAGAACCGTCCAGTCCCGTGTCTTCGATGACTCCATCGTACGCGTCATTGCCACTCGCGCTGACGCCGATGTAGTAGGTTCCGCTTCCAAGATTCAACTCGATCTTGGAATCTTCACTCGAATAGTCGTCGTTGCGAGCGATCAGCTCGACATCACCATCACTCAGTACTATCGGGCTGTAAGTGATTTCTCGGCTGCCCAGAACAGTACTGGGGCTGCCGCCAGTTACCGACGCTCTGACCAACGCAGCTGCAGCCGTGTCAGCATTGATCGCGTCCACGACTTGCTGCGCGGTGCTTTCCGTTCCCAGGTGGCTATTGAGATCGACAGTGATTAGGTTTTCGAATGCACTAACGAGAACCGGAGCACCGGCGCCACGATCACTGCTTGTCACAAAGATTTCCAGGTTGTTACCGAGGCGACCAGGTTTGATAGCGTCGAACCGTACATTCAAGCCAGCCCCGGCAGCGAAATTGCTGTTTGCAAACGCCTGACGCTGCTTGTAGACATGCAGCAAAGTGTCGAGTGAGCTGCTGTTCGGGAGCCGTTCAGCGAAAGTCTCCGCAACAAACAGGCCTTCGCGTCCGGGCTCAAGGTCGACTTCGAACCGATACAAATCGATATCATTACTGTCATTGCGGAACACGTGCTGAGCATGCAGGACGTCGATCGTGCCAGGGAAAATCGGCTCAGCGCCACTGCCATTGACAAAACCAGTACTCAGTCGCATCAGTGTGCCAACGGGAGTGTCACCAGCTCTTTCCAGCCCAAGTAACATTCCCATGCCAGTGAGTGCCGCACGGAAGTAGTCCTCTCCGTAGTTGTCTTCCCATTGGCGAACAGCGCTCAGCACCAACAAACTGTCTTCGAAAGTCGGATCGATCCGCACTCCCGTGGAAATACCGCCTTCGGTGATAACCTGCCCCGCACCAGGTCCGTCAAATGCATTGAAAGAGCCCGTGGCAATCGTGATGCCTTGCGAGTCCGTTTCGATAAACTGAACACCAATTTGGTTGGACCAGATCTGCAGCGCTTCCCGAGCCCGTTCCTTCTGCTTTTCGGTAATCGCGTTCGTCAGGGGCGTACCGATCGAGTCCTCGCCGTAAAGCAGTTGGAAGTTGTAAGGAATAGTCGTTACGCCATCGATACTATCCGCACCGAATAGATCGTTAATATGCCGCTCAAAACCTGCCGTGTCAGGCAGTTGACGGTGGCCAGGATCGTCATTGGCACCCACCAAGTCAGACTCAAAGGCAACAGGATCAATATCAGACGAAAGGATAATGCTCGTCTGATTCACGTCCGTGGAACCAATGACACCTAGATCGCCTGCGGTGTCAAATGAACTGCCAAGACCAACTACTTGGATCGGAGAATAGTTGATTGGCTGGTCTAGGACGACGTTCGGGTCGCTACCTGGCTCGAGCTGAATCGAAACCAGACCGGACGAAGCAGAACTGTTCTGCAGAGCGACTAACAACTCTCCTGCTGTGACGTTATTACTTCCGAGATCGACATTGATCGTCTTGCCACTGGCCGTGATTTCTAGCGGATTTCCAGAAAGTGAATTCACGACAACGATTTCAACTCCATTGCCAGCTTCACCGAGCTCTCGCGCGACGAAACGGAATTTCGCAGCTCCGTCAGTGTTCAGATCAGAAATCGTGGTGGCAGCGGCATTGCTAACGACCGGTGCCATTGGAGCACTTTCCCTCGTACCAACTCGCAAGCGGAAAGTACGTGGACCAGCATTAGCTCCTGGCAGATCGTTAATGTCCTGACCAAAACGCAGAGTCGCTGAGTTGGTGACAGCGTTGTATTCAACGTTCTGTGGGAAGAAACGGAAATCATCCGTATTGCGAACTGTGTCTTTGGTGAAGATCAGCTGATAGAACTCAGGGTTTTCAACTGACTGAGGCATTGGATTGCCGTTGGCATCGTTTTCTACAAGCAGCTTGTCGTTGTCGAAATGAACAACGATCGTATCCCGAAGCTGTTCGAGGCCATTGCTTCCTCGAATGACTGGCTGAGGAACCACAGAAGTGACCTGCGGGCCAGGATCGAGGTAGAAGTCGACTGTGTCTTTACGTGTTCCCGGATCAGATGGAATAAACAGCTCACCTGGTTGGCCCGCATCATTATTGCGAAGCCCAACTACGCCCTGAACATTGTCATCGAAACCAAAGACTTCGATGCGGTATTGGTCATCAGGCAGCGCCTCGCCGTAACGCAGCGTTACTTCATTTTCGTTCGGTGCTTGACCGACAACTGCGAAACCGGGCTCGATCCGGACGTCGTTGTCGTCAACCACGGCAATGGAAAGAGCGTTTGTACCCAAGGCGGCATCTGCATGGCCCCCATTGATAGCAGCTGTCATTACAGATTGCAGCAGCGGAGCGGTGTTAATCGCGTCGACCAACTGTTGTGCCGTGGTCGGGCTCGTGGCATTCGAGTTCAGGACGATGGTGATGGTATCGCCGGACAATCCGAAGCTGGGGGCTGTGCCGTTGCCCAGGTCGACACTACCGACATTCACGGTAAGCGTCCGATCTTCGTCGGTACTGGTGAGTTGGATTTCAACCGCACCCCTGCTGCCAAAATCGCTTGCAGCCGACGGTAGGCCGAACGAACCGTCGCCACCACTGGCGGTTAGCCGAATCCCCTGCAGAGTATCCGGATGGATTTGCTGCATGTCGTCGAATCGGAAAGTTAATTCTCGCGGAGATTCCGTCCTGACATCGCCATTAAAAAGCAGGTCACTTCCGTTTGGTTGAATACCAACCAACTGAGGACCTACTGCTAACAGCCGACGTTCTTCAAGAGTCTCCAGAAGCAGCCCACGCAAACGACGCTTGGCGTCTTGCTTGGCTTTTTGGGAGTCTGAGGATGAGGAAAAGGATGCCGAATGAGACTTACGGTTGGCCATTAACCAGCCCTTAGCTTTTTCAGGTGAGCTTCACAAAACCACCCCCAGGAGGGTGGAGACAACGTACAAACGCCGTGCCTCGCGAATGCGAAAAACCACCACGTGGAGAGCGAATAGGGGGCGAAAACGTACGTTGGACGAGCATTTCGACCCATGAGTAGATGGGGTCGATTATAGTTGGGGCACTTTTGGTTGCAAATTCCAACGGGGGGTGCGTACCCTAAATATCCCAGCTGTCCTTCTCGTAACTGTAGTTTTGCTACGACATTTTCAACGCCCTGTACCTCGCTCAGGATGGGTACGGATTGACGTGCCGAGCCTTGGACGCCTAGTACTGTCTTTAGTTCCCTAAGAACTAGAGCTCTTACAAAACTCTTGATCTGACCCATTTCACCCATTTTTCCACCCCGGCGGACAGTGAAATGCAATCTCTCTAAAGCCTCTGAATCCAAAACAGCTAGAGTCAAGCTGTTCTGCCCACTCTACCGGTACCCCTCCAACGAGCTGTATCAGGTTTGGCTTCAAGCGGGAGCCCGACGCAAGCGATTCCACAGAGGAGGAGGATGCCGAAAGTCCCGACGGCTTCCGCTACGGGGAAATCGAACGGAGATCAAAGTTCGAGTAGAAGATGGCTGAGACGCTCGGCAACCAAAATACAGCTCGCGTTGGTATTACCATCTACCGGGCTAGGAAAAATCGAGGCGTCGCATACTCGCAGCCCCCTCACGTGCTGAACTTTCATTTCAGAATCCACCACACTGTCCCTTCCGCTACCCATCCTGCAACTTCCCGAGGGATGAAATAACGTACTGGCGGATGTGCGAATGGACTGCTCCAGTGTCCCACCATCAAAATGCAATGGTGATTCGCGTCCAATCAGCCTCTCCATCGACTTTGTGGACGCAAATTTGTGGACAAATTCGACTCCATACCGAAGCGCCAGGATGTCAGCTGGCTCGCTTAGATAGTTGGCTCGAATTCTCGCTGGACTGAAAGCCTTACTGTCAACGAGTTCCAAGCTGCCAACACTACGAGGCTGCACTAAGGTCACGCCAAAGCAAAAGAAGCCGCGTTGCTTGGCCTGAAAGCTGTAGGGATGAAACTGAAGGTCTCTATCCAACTCAGCCTCAGGGCTCGCCAAGAACAACCCGCCACAGGGAAGATCGCCGTCCGCAATCGCCGAGCGAGCAGGGTAGACCATCTGCACGACGGGATGATCCGATAGATTATTGCCCACGGCCGGCGCGTCTACCGCTACATCGATCCCGTGCTTACGTAGCTCGTTAGCGGGACCGACTCCCGACAGCTTTAGCAGTCTCGGCGAATCGATGGCTCCCGCGCAGAGTACGATTTCCTTGCGTGCCAGAACACGTTGCCATGTCCCATCATCCGAAAGAAATTCGACAGCCACTGCACGTTCCTGCTCGACGCAGACCTTGGTTACAGTCGCGTGCGGCATCACTTGTAAGTTCTCTCGCGCCATAGCTGGACGCAAGAACGCGTCGAATGAACTCCAGCGTCTACCATCTTTCACCGTGTGCTGATAAAGACCCGCCGTTCCGACGCGACTCTGCGTTCCGTCATTGAAATCGAAACGCGAGTTGTTCTTTAGCCCAGCCTGCTCAGCGGCGGTCCCAAAAAATTCTTGCTCGCAGGATGCAATGGGACAATCATCAACGATCAGCTCGCCAGACGTTCCGTGCTGCGATCCACCGAAGGTAAGGTTCTTTTCGCTCCGCTTGAAGAACGCTAGAACTTGCGAGTAGCTCCACCTCGGATCGCCGGTCAGCTCAGCCCATGAATCGTATAGGGCTGGGCTGCCACGCATGTAGATCATGTAGTTGAGTAGACTGCTGCCTCCCAATCCGCGGCCACGTGGCCAAGCGATTCGGCGTCCGTCCAAGCCTTGCTCTTTTTGAGTCTTCAGCTGCCAGTCCAGGTCGCTCTGCTGTAGGCGGCGACTGCAAAGAAAATCCTTCACTCCAGAGCGTTGCTCAGGAGACCCACCGGCTTCCAACAACAGAACAGAGTCAGAGGGATCTTGCCGGGCGCTCAGCCTGTTTGCGACCACACATCCACTAGAACCGGCGCCGACCACAACATAGTCGCACTCGATCTCCTGCCAATTGGGCTTCTCACCGTTCTGGCAAGAATGCCATGCAGCGTGGGCCTGTGGACTTAGGTAGCGATCGAGCGACCGTTTCATATCCTTTTTCAAGTAACGTACCCAAGAGAAAGCCCTTCGCGTGCGAATTCACTGAGGCGGCAAACCTTTGGCGGAAGGCTAGTCAGAGACTGCCAGTCCGAGTTCGTTCCACGCAGTATTTCTTACTCGACACACTTTCCATTGGTGGCGTCTATTCTGCAAGTTGCCTAGGCACCAACGGCAGATGGCAACTCCGTAATTTGATAGGCACGTGAGCGGAACAAGAACTCCGTCAAATTGCCTTCGTGTGGCTGCAACCAATTCAAGCGATTGGTGGGCATTGGACCAATGTTGAGTCGATCAATAGAGGTGCTCTCGGTAAGACTCAAGATGAAATCCTGGTCAGAGGTGATCGCGGTGCCGACGAGCGTTGGGCCGATCTTCTTGACCATATCCTTCTGCGGGCATTGAACGACGCTGACAAATGGGAACATGTACTCCTTCGATGCAACCCCACGATCTGGACTGTCAGCGTGGACGACCATCGGTCGCAAATAAGCACAGCGCTCTTTTTCTACCAGTCGATCACCGTAATCCTCGGTCATGTTGGTGACACCTGATTCCTGAAGGTCCTGTTGGACCATGCCCCACGTGCCTGTCGCCATGGCGGCATTGGTGAAGGCTGCCAGGCCGGCATCGGGATCATCAGGCGGCAAGACATCTACTGCCCCAAGTCTTTCCGCCAATGCGGCAGCGATTTTATCGGTATGTCGCGAGGCCCAAATCCCAGAGCAGTTGATGCAACTACGGCCACTGTTAGAAAACACACTTTCGACCATCATGTCGAGGTAGTCTTCCCATTGGTCCACCACATCATCGCCAAGCAGAATCTTCGAAAAACCCGGGCCGTGCGGCTGAACGCGAGGATTGCCCGCGTACTGCTCGACTGTCTGAGCACTGCCAAAAACCATGGATCTGTTACAGCGAGTAAGTAGAGTCGAGCCTACGTCATGCCCGCCTGGGTAGAGAGCAAATGCTTCCGCCGGAACACCGGCTTCCATGAATGCCGATACCATTCGATACGGCGTCCATGGTTCTTGACTCCCAGGCTTGAGCAGCAAACCGATTTGAAGTGGGATTGCTGGCAACCAAAGCGTGTGAACTCCGGGCGAATTATTCGGCAAGACGGCACCGAGTACGGGGGATTGCACCTGGTAACTCACGGTGACTCCACGGCCCTCCTCGCCATATCCACGACTCAGGATGGACAAATCCAGACCTCGTGTCAGCGCGTCTAGGATCTGCCGCATATTGGCTAGAACGAAGGAGTTCTTTTTCATATTGCCAAGGCACATGTGCTCCGGGAGACCGGTGCTAGCAGATTGCTGATGGATGAAGTCGTCAACGGTTTGCGTCCCGTCGCCCATGGGCAACTCGGCCGACTCAAACAGCTCAGCCGCCTTCTCGCACATTGATAATAAATCTTCCGAAGGGATCTCTCGAAGCACAGCTCGTGCTCTGGCTGCCTTCTTCATGTCGAGCTGGAGCATTCCACCGTTCACTTGTGAAATGCTCGCAATCGGTTCTCCACTCAGAAAGTGAACAACCTCTTGCTTCTCTAGTGCAGTGTAGGGTTTACCCCAGCGAATGGCAGGTATGGTGAGCACGGGTTACTCCGATGATTTCTTGATCTAATGCGTTATGAAAGTCGCGGTGGATTGTCGCAGAAAACCTAATTAGTAGACGCCTACAGTGGTCTGCGATGCAATAGCGTGATAAGGCCTGACGCCACTCACGCCGTCCCAGGGATAGGATGAATACGGTTCTTCTCGTTCCCCTTCGTCTCTCTCCAAGAAGCCGGGGACGAAGAACTCCTTAGTCATCGTATACAATTTTACGCGGCCAGTTCCGGCGTAAGGTACTACTTGAGTGTGGTCGTCAAAATCGACGACTTCGACCACTGCTCGAGGCTGTGGCGCGTAGTAGGCGATCTTGTAGTCTTCTTCCTCCGTGACGGGGCGACTGCAGGCGAGGCCCATCAACGTGTTTCCGTAGGTCGGAGTCATGTACACTCCGCTGTCCTCAGTTGGCCCGCCCAGCAGCTCTTCTACGCAAAAACGTGTCCATTGTGGCGTGAACTCAGTCCCGCCGGAAAAGATGCCTGTGATGCCCACTTCTTGAATACTGGTGTCACGTTCAGCCAACCCATAGGCCAGCGATTCAAGTAACTTAGGTGTTGTGAACATGCACTTGATGTCATGACCTGCAGTCAAAATCGTGACAGCCTGATCAATACAGTGCTTCTTGTATTCCTCCAAGTGGTCCATCCAGCCTTTCTTGATCAACTTAACCACCCAACGCGGATCTAGGTCGATACAGAAGGAGATACCTCCGCGAAATTGACAAAGGTGTTCGACGGCCAGACGCAAGCGGCGAGGACCGGATGGTCCAAGCATCAACCAGTTCGCGCCCTTGGGGAAATACTCATCGGGCAAAGTGTGGCTGAACATCTCGTAGTCGATACGAAAGTCGTCGATGACTACGCGGCTCTTCGGGATGCCGGTCGTCCCGCCGGTTTCGAAGACGTAGGTCGGTTGTCCGTCCATGCCCTTAGGCACCCATCTTCGAACCGGGCCTCCACGCAACCACTCGTCTTCAAAAAGTGGGAACTTCTTTAGGTCTTCGAAGCATTTTACCTCTGTCAGTGGATCGAAGCTTAACCCAGCTTTTTTCTCGAGCCAAAATGGTGAACCGGTGCTTTCATGGAAATGCCACTGAACAGTCTCGTAAGTGTGTGCGTCTAGCTTTTCGCGAGCAGCTGTCGCAGCAGTTGCGACTTCAGATTCGGTAGTCATGCGTTTCTCAAAAATTCCTGACTTCAATTTTGCCCTGTTTGCAGGCGTTTCGAAGATAACCGACGATCAGGTAGACGACAACTCATGAGGCCAATCAAGACAGAGCCTTGCGTTACTGTGATTTCCGCGGGCTTGAAACCTAATGCGTCAGAAGAAGCACTGTTGGTCGCTTACCTAAGCGTTGGGTTCCTGTGTGGCTGGGCCACTGAGATGCCTTACCTATTCACGGTATATGGCAGGCAAGTTTTGCAAGAACTCAGGGACCATGATTCGCACGAAGAGTCGTATCGAGACACAAAAAATCCGCAGGTGGAAAGCCTGCGGATTGGATTGTTTGCGACGGGTGAGGTGACTCTTACGGAGCCAAGCCAGTTGAGGCATTCTGGTTGAAACCATCGTCATCATCCGCGAGGGCAGCGGCAGCAATTGCGATCGCGGCAGCTCCAAGAGCTCCACCGCCGAAGGCACCTCCGCCACCACCGCCACCACCGCCACCGGCAAACCCTGCTCCGACTGGTGCACCACTAGCTGGCAGAGCCAATTCGGTTGGTGGCGGCAAAATCTCATCGGCTTCTGGCTTGTCCATGATCACGACTGGTGCGAACAAGGTTGAGGGAGCTTCGGGCTGAGGAATCTGAGCGGAGATCAATCGAACATCGCTGTTTGTCACAGCTGAAATTTCCTCTGGACCCGCTAAAACTTCTGCCTGCAATGCGCAGTGGCCTTGGCCAGCTATCACGATGTCGTACAGACCTGGCTTCAGATCTGGAATTCGAACGAAACCCTTCGCATCGACAACTTCTTCAAAGACTTGCTTGCCGTCCTGGAATCCGATCACGCTGTGAGACTCAGCGGAGCCAGGTGAAGGCAGCACTACTTGAACGCTGAGAGTTCCGCGGTCCAACCGAACGCGTTTTGTCTGAGTCGTTTGTCGGTTAGCGAGGTAGTCTTCGATCCGCCCGAACACAATCTTGGAAGCGTCCATGGCGGGTGACCACAGGCGAGCGACAATCTCGTTGACTTTCTGACTCGGCACAGAGGAGCAGTACAGCTGCATTGGGCGAACCTGCCCTTCGCCCTGACGCAAGAGGAAAGAAACGACTCCGCAGCCATTCTTTGCGTCACAACGGATCGCATAGAGTGCTGGTTTTAGGTTCGGAATCTGAAATTTACCGGACTTGTCAACAGCGACCGTGTCGATCAAAGCTCCATTGTGACGGATCGTCACAGTTCCTTCGATCACAGGAGTGCCAGCAATCGTTGCTTCCCCAACCAGTATGCCTTCGGAGTTCATAAAGCCCCAACCGCTATGGTAGGAACCAGTTGATTGGGCAAAAGCGGTTGTAGCAGTTGCAACGAGCAAGAGAATCGCTGAAAAAGCGCGAGTCATGTCGATTTCGCTCAAAGAATTAGTTTAGGTAAGTCAGACCGGATCCGCTTTAGTCTAATTGGTGCTTTGGCAAAGTCAAACACGCGTTTTTAACGCATGAATTATTTTAGCCCTATTTTCTCCCGCCGCGGGCCAATCCTAGCGATCAGTCTGGATTGCTGTGGAAACCCGAAGCTAGCGTTCGGGGTTGCCTCAGAAGAGAATTGTTGCGGTCTGCTAAGGCTTGCGAGGTGTGAACAGCTCACTGACCGGGCCATTGCTAACAGGTGGATTCTGCTCTTCCTTGATCGGGAAGCTATCCGCACTGATTCGGTTGCCAAGCGGAATTGTTCGATCACCCTCTTGGTTTTGGAGGTAACCTAACAGCTTGTCGAGTGAGATTTCCATCATGCTGTACTGCCGTGCCTTGGTAATGAATTTGGCATACATCGCCTGCTTCGCCTTTTGCTGAGTTAGTTCACTACCAGCGTTCGCGTTGAATACGGTATCGGTCCCGAGGACAAGGATGGTGGTGTTGTGGCTAATGCCAGGGCCGTTGACCGTGCCGTTGGTGTCCATATGAGCGTCGATTTCGCCGCCACTTCGGAGAATCAATTGCTTCACCTGCTCGACGTCATCGCGACGGTCGCCGTTGACGTCCATCATGCCAACCAGAGCGAATTTACGTTTGATTCCAGCACGCCAAGCAAGCGAATAAACCATATCGCCGGTGACAACAGGATTGCTGTAGTCGCTTGGTACAGTCAGTTCTGCAACACACAGTCCTTCACTAACGATTCGCGTGACCTGGCACATTGCCTTCGGCTCTGCTTCGGCCGCTCGTACAGAGGATTCGTCGATGATGGCAAATGGAACGCCAGGCTGTAGCCCGTCAGCTCTGCCAAGATTGATCCAGATGGTGCGTCCGCCGTCGAGAACTTTGACGATCTTGCCCTGAGGTGATTCGAAATTGATGTTTTCGTATTCACGAATCTTCTCAGCGAGCGAGTCGATCGTTACTTTCTGCCGAGCGTTCGCGCTTGTGAGCGAGGTGATGTTGTCTCGCAAAGCCTTCTTCTCTTGCTCGACCGTGCCACGGTAGTCATTGAAGCTCTTGATCGCAGCTTCTTTCTCTTGGTTCAAGCGGTTGCGGTCAGTCGTGTGCGATTGGCGAGCTGCCTGCAGATCTTGCTCCGCCTTCAGCTTGGCCGCCACGGCGGCTTGGCGAGCCTCAGTCTCAGTCTTTGTCACTGCAGCCAATTTTGCTTGAAGAGCAGCACTCTCGCCTCTGGCAGTAACTAAGTCTTCATTCACGCGCCGGATGCCGTCAACGAGCGTTTCTGGCAACTGAATTAAAGTCCGGTCCTCCGGTTTCGTTCCAGGGGGAAAGAGAGCCATTGCTTCTTTGTAGTCTTTTTCAACTTGCGCGAGCTTTTCGTCATCCTTGAATTGTTGCTCCATATTCTCAAGCTCTTGAGGGGTTATCATTGTGCCAGGTAAGTAATCGTTACCCATCATCGCCAGCAAGCGCCTTGTACGCTGCTCCTCTAAAGCGAATTTGTTGCCAGCATCTGTAAGCTGAGTCTGCCGATCTTCGTTGATCTTGCTGACCGCGCTGTTCTTGCTCCAGAGGAGGAAGGTCAGGACAAGAAGGCCGACTGACACGAAAGACATCGTGATAACGTACGCCTGCCAAGCAAATAGATTCCTGTCGCGAACTGCCATGTTAGGATCCGAGAAAAGAGGGGTTGATCCGAGGTTGAGTACCGCCGCTTACGATTCGGGCTGGCTGGATACAGAAGTAGTCTATTTACGCATGTTCGGACCGTCAAATTTTAAGGAACATCATTCCAACGATCTGTTCGACTCATCAGCCGAAGACCTGATTTTCCTTCGAAATCGGTATAAACCTACCCAGCGACACTTCCTGAACACCGAAATACGCACCCCCATAAATAACCGTTCTCAGGCGGGGCTTAGGTTTTGTTCTTCCTAGCGGACCAAATCAACACTGAGGCAATCAGCACAGCCAGAAGGCCAGCCCAGCCCAGCGGATACCCCAGGCTCTGAACCAAGCCGCCTCGACCATCTGCTTTCGGTTCGGCCAGCAACCCAGTCACTGCATACTTTTCAGTCCTCTGCACAACGCGGCCGCAGCCGTCAATCTCGGCAGAAATTCCACTGTTCGCAGCCGCCACGAGGGGCCGGCGGTTCTCAACCGCAACCAGAATCGAACAAGCGAGATGATGGTCGAGCATTGCCGAACCATGAAACCAACTGTCATTGGAAAGATTCACCAGCAGGTCCGGTGCTGCATTGTTATCAGCAAGTTGAGCCACCTGCCGCTGGATGACTCGTGGCATCATTGATTCAAAACAAATGTTGGGCGACACCAGGACACCTTCGACGTCAAAGGACTTCGGTGCGTTCCCCGCGTCAATCGTCGAAAACATTTCTCGTAAGAATTGAAGCAAAGACCCTAGCGGAAAATACTCGCCAAACATCACACGATGCACTTTGTCGTATTTGCCGATCAATTCTCCGAAGGAGTTGACGCAAAGCGCCGAGTTGAAGCGATGGATACGATCTGGCTCAATTCGCAGTGAGTCACACCCAAGCAGCAAATGCGATTTTTTCGCTTCGGCATTCGTTCCTAGATCAACGCCAGCGCCCGCTTCACCGACCTGGGAAAAGCGAAACGCAATTTCACGCATCGTCTTGTCAATGAAGGTTACTGCCCCTGCCCGCTCCATTGGGGAGCCATCGGCGGACGGTAGCTTATCGGGCAATTCCGGTTCCACCCATGGCACGCCCGCGGTAAAAGTCGACTCGGGCCAAACGACCAAGTCTGCTCCACCGTGTTTGGATGCCTCGCGACGAGTTGCATCCAAGTAGTTGAGCCAACTGGACATGACGGTCTCTTCCGTCACATCGAACATGGTCGGAGTGTTCTCTTGCACCAAGAGAACTCGCAGAAGCGGCTCTCGCTCGGCAGCCAAGGCATCGCCTTCACTGACCTTGTATTGGCCATACGCTAAAGTGCCGCCGAGCAGGATTCCAGGTAGCAATAAGGCCAGCCTACCTGATCCGTTGGGTGAAGACGTTTCTGGCTCACTCGGAGCTGGCAGCGACCTACGAAACTGAGAAGCTTCAAAGGTGCCGACTGCAACGCTCATCACAACGAAACTAATTCCGTAGGCACCGAATTGATCGGCAATTTGAATTACCCACGGATGTGGTACCTGCGTGTGTGCCAGCATGTTAGCGCAGAAGCCCGTTATCATGTAACTACGGACGAACTCCAAGCCAACCCAAATCAACGGACCAGCCAGAGCTAGCGGAACTTTCCTTTTCACAAGCCCACGCGTCAGTCCGACAAAAAGTGGAACGTAGACGGCTAGATAAAGGGAAAGAGCGACCCAGCCGAGATACAAGGGCCAGTAGGCGAGGCGTATTCCTTCGAGCGTCCCTAGCCAGAATAAGCTGCCGCTGAGCCACAGATGCAAGTATTCGCGTCGACCCAGTTTTTCACGGCCGATGAAACTGAGCCAGCCGATGGGTGCGATCCAGGCCAGAAAGCTAAACTGCGCGGGAGCAAAGCTCAGCCAGAGAAGCAGGGCACTGACATAGGCAGGCCAAACCGCCTGCTTCGCCCCGCTGCCGTTAGAAGCCTTAGCTTTCGCGGTTTCGCGGTTGCTTGCCCCGCTCGGTTTGCTTTTGCGTTTCTTGGCCGACACGAGCTCCCTCTCTGAAATCGAATCCTGTTGTCACCCTCCCTTTTTCCGAGTCATACGAGGATATTCGGTGAGGGGCGGAGCCCAATCGACGGTAAGGTCCCGCTCCGCTCCTTTCCCTCGCGACTTTCCCAGAGGTAGAGTCGCTGTGTCGGAGATATGTGGCGGTATCGGCCCGGCTAACTCCAGTCTAACGGAGAATGCCAAGCCTGAAACAACTCTTGCCAGTCGCTGCGAAGCACTTCACCGTCGCCTTGGCGAACTCTGATTTCTTGTCCAGCGTTGACTTCACCGAGCTTAACAACTGGTGCATCGCCGATCAGCGATTCGAACTCCGCTTGCTTGTCGGCGGCCACTTCGACCAAAAAGCGACTGTTGCTCTCGGCGAATAACAACTTGGTCGCACAACCATCCGGCAGCGTGACCTCCGCGCCAAGATGCCCCGCGAATGCCATCTCGGCTAGCGCCGTGGCCAGCCCGCCTTCGCTCAAGTCATGACAAGCTCGGAGCGTACCCGCGCCAATCGCCGCATGAACGAAATCGAAATTCTTCTTCGCCGCGACAACATCAACCTGTGGGACTGAACCGCCGGTGAGTTCAAGTGCTTGATACAGGTGAGAACCACCGAACTCGCACTTGGTGTCGCCGACAAGGTAAATCGAGTTTCCAGAGGACTTGAAGTCCATTGTCACGCAACTTGCGACATCAGCCACTTGACCCATGGCGGAAATCAAAAGAGAAGGCGGAATGACAATCTTTTGCTTCTCGCCACTTTCATCCATCCAGGTGAACTCGTTGTTCAGGCTGTCTTTGCCGCTGATAAACGGCGTCTTCCAAGCCACGGCGACATCGTAACAAGCCAAGGCAGCACGCACCAAAGAGCCGAGCGTCTCAGGATGATCCGTGTTGCCCCAACAGAAGTTATCCAGAATTGCGATCTTGTTGGGATCGGCTCCAACAGCCACACAATTACGAACCGCTTCGTCAATCGCACTGGCGGCCATGTGATACGGATCGTAGTCACCGTAATAAGGGTTCATTCCACAGCTGATCACGACTCCTAGGCGACTGTCTAGTCGCGGTCGCACCACAGCAGCATCGCTTGGACCACTTGTTTCAGGACCGCAGAGTGGTTTGATAACACTTCCACCTTGGACCTCGTGATCGTACTGGCGAATGATCCAATGCTTGCTGGCCACATTCAGCGAACCGAGAATCTTCTTGAGTGCTGAATCTGCCTCGGAGGCATTCAGAGCAGGCACTTCCGTCTGAGTCACTTCTGGCGGGGCATAACTTGCTTCACGGATCACTGGAGGCCGGCCGTCGTGCATGAACTCCATCGAAAGCACGCCAACTTCCTGGCCGTTGTACATTAGGCGCAGCAAGCCCGTCGGAGTGAACTGTCCGATCACACTGGCTTCGACACCTTCTGCCTCGCAAATCTCCCTCATCCGTCCGAGCTTGGCTGGAGGAACAGCGAACACCATTCTTTCCTGAGCTTCGCTGATCCAGATCTCGGTGTAGCTCAGGCCTTCGTACTTCAGCGGAGCTCGTTCGAGCCAGACTTCGGCGCCGATCGTCTCGCCCATCTCGCCAACCGCGCTACTAAACCCTCCGGCTCCACAGTCGGTTACCGCCGAGTAAAGATCTTCGTCGCGTGCCTGCAGCAGCACGTCCAGAACCATCTTCTCGGTGACCGCGTTGCCAATCTGGACGGCGCCGCCTGAGATGCTCTCGCTTTCACTCGTTAGTTCGGCAGAGCTGAATGTTGCACCGTGAATGCCGTCTCGGCCGGTACGACCGCCGATGGCCACAATCCAATCACCTGCCTGCGGAGCCTTCTCCACTTTGTCGACAGGCAGCAGCCCGGCGTTACCGCAGTAAACAAGCGGATTGCCGAGATACCGGGGGTCGAAGTAAACGGCGCCATTGACCGTTGGAATCCCCATACGATTACCATAGTCGCGAACGCCTGAAACGACGCCTTTGATGACTCGACGAGGATGCAATACGCCAGGCGGCAGGCTTTCGGGATCAGTATCTGGGGGTGCGAAACAGAAAATATCTGTGTTGCAAAAGGGTTTCGCACCCAGTCCCGTCCCCAAGGGATCACGAATGACACCACCAATGCCAGTGTTGGCTCCACCGTAAGGCTCGATAGCACTTGGGTGATTGTGTGTTTCCACTTTAAAAACAATGTGGTATTCGTCATCAAAAGTGACGATCCCAGCGTTGTCCGAGAATACCTTGACGCACCAGTCTTTGTCGCCCAGATCAGCACGAATCTTCTGCGTTGCCTCGAAGATCGTCTCCTTGAGCATGTTCTCAAAGTGTCGCGAGCCGTTTTCATCGCTGTAGGAGATCCGGCCAGCCAAGGTCTTGTGGCTGCAGTGCTCGCTCCACGTCTGCGCAATCGTCTCAAGCTCTATGTCGGTCGGTTCCCGCCCCGCTTCCTGAAAATGCTTTTGGATCGTCTGCATCTCTGCTAAAGAGAGGTATAGCTGACCTTCTTTGCTGAGCTTCATCAGCTGCTCGTCGTCGAGCTCACGAATCTCAACAGTCAGTAGCTCGAAGTCGTAGTCTGCGCCGACATCTAGACGCTCCAGATTCAATGGCCCGCTGATGACGCGCTCGATCGAGTCGTTGAACAATAACTTGCTGCAAACTCGCTCCATTGCGTCAACTTCTAGATTCGAAAGCCGATACTTGCGAAACGTTGTGACTTGCTCGACTGGCAGACTCATGTCCTTCAGAGCCTGAAGCGTGCTCATCGCAACCGGATCCATCACTCCAGGCTTCGGCAATACATGAACGAGGTGGCCTTCCGAAGAAGCTTCTTGCTCACCGACTTTCGCCACGGTTGTGGATTCGGTGATCGGATCTGCCAAGAGTCGGTCTGCGGCGAGTTGGGCCTGCTCGGCAGAAAGATCGCCTTGAAGTAGAAACCCGTGAGCAGCCGTGATGCTCAGATTGGCGTCAAGTCCGAGGTCACGAGCTTCGGCAGAAAGACCAGCGCCAGCGACATCTGATTGGCCATCGGCGGGACGGATATCAATTTCCCAGAGAGTCACGAATGCGTTTTCCTGTGCTTAGTAATTCTTCGAGTTTCGCAGAGTCATCTTGCTCTACGGCCTCAATCCAATGCTGAACGGATTGCCCAAAACCGCGAAGGGCATCCAAAATCGGGAGTCGGTTTTCCTGAATGATTTGCAACCAGAGCTCGACACCTCCCGCTGCTACCCGTGTTGTATCGGACCAGCCCGTTGCCGCTAGGGGTAATAAAGATTCCGGCGTAGTTCCGGCCAAACATGAGGCCACGATATGGGGAAGGTGACTGGTTCTTGCAAGGGCGGCATCGTGCTCTGCAGCGGGCAGGCGAAGAGTCTTTGCCCCCAGCTGAGCCCAAAATTGTTCGACGGATAGCGCAAGTTCTTCGCTGGTTGACTCGCCTGGAGTCACTACGCAGCTGCGATTTAGGAAAAGGTCTGAGTCTGCAAAATCCGCTCCACTCTTCTCCCCGCCAGCCAAGGGATGCGAACCACAAAAGTTGGTGACCGACTGCAATTGTTCGGCAATTCGGAGCTTCGTACTCCCCACGTCGGTGATTTTGGCCGAAGCGGAAGCGGCGGCGGCACACTGCTGAACCAGCTCGGCAATCATGGTTACCGGCGTGCAGATGACGATGAAATCTGCCCCTTGGCAGGCAGTAGGAAGATCGGCGTTGGTTTCATCAACGCAAGCCATGGTCGCCGGACGCTGGAGACTTTCTTTGCGACCCCAGCCAACGATTTGTTCCGCTAGTCTGCGACGCCTGAGAGCAAGGCCTATGGATCCTCCGAGGAGACCAACGCCAGCGATCACCACCCGATTATATTGCGCCATTTCCTCGGCCACGCGGATTGTTTGTTTTACGATCAGCCCCAGGCACCATTTTGCCTTGGTTCAATGCCGCAACAGCGTTACGGCCAACGCCTGCGTCTAAACTCGGGCGCGATCGCACTTGAAATCCAACCAAGCACCATCCTGCTTGCTCGACTCCACGCACTGCTGGATGAACAACATCCCTTCGACGCCATCATGAACGTTTGGATACACCGTGTCCTTTCGCTCAACGGACTCGCCCTGCGTTTTGGCGATTATCGCATCAAAGGCCGCGCCGTAGATATTTGCGAAGGCTTCAAAGAATGCCTCCGGGTGGCCGCTCGGCAAACGACAAGCCGCTTGACCGGAGCCATTCATAAACGGAGCATTGGGATCTCGCGTGTAAATCTTATGCGGCTCACCATTGCAACGAACGATCATCGCGTTCGGCTCTTCTTGACGCCATTGCAGAGCACCCTTGGTACCGTCAATCTCGATGAACACATCGTTTTCACGACCATGAGAGATCTGTGAAGCGGTGACCGTACCCAATCCGCCATTCTGGTACTTGATAATCGCCGTACCGTAGTCGTCTAGCGCACGCCCCTCTTCAAAAGTACGCAAGTGACAGGAGATGGACTCCGGCAACAAGCCTGTCATGTAGCGTCCTAGGTTGTAAGCATGAGTAGCGATGTCGCCAAAACAACCCGCTGCACCACTCTTGGTTGGGTCTGTCCGCCAAGCCGCTTGTTTCTGGTCGGATGACTCTAGTCGAGTTCGCAGCCAGCCTTGAATGTAGTTGCTGCGAATTGCTTGGATCTCGCCGAGCTCGCCATTCTGGATCATCTCGCGAGCTTGGCGAACCAACGGGTAACCGGTGTAATTATGAGTCAAAGCAAACACGACGTCTGAGTTGTCAACCAGGTTTGCTAGCTCTTCCGCCTGAGCTAAATCGAAGGTCATTGGCTTGTCGCAAACTACGTTCAGCCCTGCTTCGATGGCGGCTTTGGCCACTTCGAAGTGAACGTGGTTGGGCGTCGTGATGCTGATGAAGTCGATTCGCTCGCCCTCGGGTTTGGCGGCTTCTTTCTCAAACATCTCTAGGTAAGAGCCGTAGGCTCGATCTTCGGAAACGTCGTAGTCACCAGCACTCGCTTTGCTGCGTTCAGGATTGCTGGAGAAAGCTCCAGCGACTACTTCGGCTCGATTGTCCAAGCAAGCCGCAATGGAGTGTACTTTTCCGATAAACGAGCCTTGCCCACCGCCGACCAAGCCCATTTTCAACTTGCGATTTAACGGCCCGTTTGTCATCGAGTACTCCTGCCACTGGGGGTAATAGCTTGATCATCAAAGAATCGTGGTTCACTAGCCACTTTGCGGACCATGTTCTAACACATTTTCTCTGGCTGCGGCAGGTACCTCGCTGAGCTGAGCAGCTGGTCCTGCGATGTCGTCTGCCCCCGCGCCGCTTCAATCCCGACTTGCCGTAGCCACCACCCAATCGCCATCGTGCTTGACCAGCAAGCCAATCAACCGACCAGTAGTCGCATCTACGACAGGTGAACCCAAAAGAGAATCACTAATTGGGACACCGCTGGCTATCCGCAGTCCGACACCTGTTCGAAGTTCAACTCGCGTGTCATCTAATGCCAGTGGCTCTGGCAGATCAGGATTAACAATCAACAGTACGCTATCGCTATTCCACATGCCGAAATTGGCTTGGGACCATTTCTTCACCGCGGCTTTAGCTGGAAGCCTAATTCTAGTCAGATGTTGAGCCCGCAAGATGTTCTTTGATTCTAACGCCGCACTCGTTCCAGCCATTTCAAGTGTGACTTTGTGTTCAACGGCTTCTGCTTCATCTGCGAATGTCGTTGGCACCATGAGGTAGCCGTTATCCAAGACAATTCCCCAGGTCTCAGCAGTGTGGCGATAAAGCCCGATCATGGACTTCCATCTCGCGACGACTCGAACGCATTGCGGCAACTCCAATTCCCCAGCCTTCGCGACCGCGATACGCGGCTGCCAATCTAGCCACTCCTCTAAGGGCTCCGGGTTCAAAACAAATCGATGCCCCGTGACAACTCGTTTTCCAGGCATCTCGGGTGTGCCAAATGCAATTCCGCCGCGTAGCCAAGCTGCTACTGAATCCATGGCAATGGTCACGCCTCCGAGGTTTGCATCCAGCTTGACTCCGCCGTTCGCCCACCACCGCGAGTCCTCTCGGACGAGCTCGGCGTACTCTGCTTCGACGATAGCGCGAATTTTCACCGTCGCTCCATCGCTTGAGAGATCAACACTTGAAACGCGCCCCACTTCCAAGCCGCGATAAGTAATCGGAGCGCCTCGATTGACGCCCATTCGTTCCGCCGCGTCCAGCTCGACTTCTAAAGCACCGTCTCGCAATGGGATCGGCGGAGCGGCTGCCAGTCCAGCAAAGTGAGTGCTAGGCTCTCCATCTGCGGACGTTGGTTGCAACGCAACGTACAAACCGCCCAGCAGAGTTTCTAAGCCACGAACCTCAGTCAGGTCGAGGCGAGGGCGCTCAATCCAGAATTGAGTTCCCGAGCGCGCCAACGGCTTGGCCTCGCCAACCAAACGCAAACGAACCAGAACGGCCTCCGTATCTGACTCCAAAGCAACCTCAGTCACTTCACCAACTGAGATCCCTCGATACCGCACGGGATCGCCGACAGCTAGTCCTTGCCCCTCAGGAAAACGCACATCAACCTCGACCGAATCGCCATCCACGATTGTCAGAGGATTCTCGAGGCCTTCAAAGTTATAAGCTGATTTATTGCCTGGATCACCTGGAAGCACCGCGACGTACTTCGCACCGACAACGGTGTCCAGGCCGCTGATCTGCCCCAAGCGCAAGCGAGGTCGCTCAATCCAGAATTGACTGCCTTCGACTGCGATGGCTTCATTACCAGGCGACAGCAAAATACGAGTGCCGACTCCATTCAAATCCTTAGCGATCTTGACTGACTGTACCGCGCCGACATCAATTCCGCGGTAACGCAATGTATCGCCCGCTTTCAGACCGTGGCCTTGGTCAAAGTGAATTGCAATCGTGGTGCCTTGCGTCTGATAGCTAGAAAATACCAAAGCTGCCGCTAGCCCAACGCAGAGCAGCGTCAGCCACCACAGCCGAGTTCTTAGCCGTCCAGCCGAAACCTGCTCTGCATTCCGCACCACTGCCTTTGGGATTTCGCCGTGGTTCTGCGGTGTTGCAATTTGTTCTTCGGTACTCATGAACCAACTCTATCAATTCGCTAAGGCGACCGGCCAGAAAAGCTTCTAGCGATGGGCAGTGTATTCGCGCACGGAAATTTTGCGTGAAAACGAACTTGGACTAGCAAGCTGACTCGCCCTCCGCCTAACTTAGACGTTGTGGCAAGGCAGGCACCTGTGAGCCCACGGTGATAGCCGAGAGCATTTCTTCCCATATTAGCTGATGGGCCAATAGCCAGTGGCCGAGAAACTTTCGCCATGAGGCGGCAGCAATCTAAGTCTAGGGAACATTCGGTGACGCCAGACCATTCCGCATGAACGCAAGACTAGGAATCTAGCTATTCTCGAAAGAGGATTCTTCCCAGATCGCATGAGGGTCAAACATCATCGAAGCAATCATACTCATCACCACACACATCACAAAAGCGATCACGGCGGGCCCAAGTTGAAATGCGACGAGATCCCCCAGTTTGACGAGCGCAACTAGCAGCGCCAGCAGCAGAACGTCCATCATGCTCCAGCGTCCTGTCCACTCCACCAAGCGATAAACCCAGGCACGCTGCTTACGATGCGTCAATCCAATCCAACTGAGCTCCAGCAAGGCTAGCAACTTCACCAGCGGCAGTATAATTGAAAACACAAGGACAACTGTTCCGACGAGAATGCTGCCATGCATAATCAGATCAATCGTGCCGCCGAGCAAACTGGAAGCGTGATGATGTCCAAGCTTTTCAATCTCAAGAATCGGTAGCAGCACCGCCGGGAAATACAGAATCAGTCCGCCAATGGCTGCTGCAAAGCAACGGGCCGAACTCTGCTGACCGCTGCGCATGCCCGAATCGACCACGCTCTTGCAGCGAACGCATTCCGCCTCTTGGTCTGGCTGCAGCTCGGCAACATCATGCACCAAGCCACAACAGTGGCAAGCACGTAACTTAACCGCTCGATCCATATCACCCCCATTGGTTCTGGAGACCATTATCGGAGATATCTTACGCTGGGCAATGAAAAAAATTACACAGCTACAAGCTACTGAATGTCCTCCAAACCGAAAAACCACGTGTCCACAAAGACCAAGTTGAGGCTACCGGTAATAAGCGTCGCCAAAGCGAGGAGAACTCTGCCGAACACGGAATCTGCGGGATGAACAAGCGGAAGAAATACTGGAATCGCGGGCAGAACGTAAAACAGCGTATTGTCTAAACCCGATCTGAGCTCCTAGCAAATGGGTATCCCAGGCACCACAAATCCAAGGACAGGAAAGAACCACCGGGCATCTTCGGGGTGACCTTGCTCCAGCTGGTCTTGTTGCGGCCTCGACTGTGGTTCAAAGGCTTCATTTCATAGACTCAGGCTCTTCCTTTACCTACTAAGGCGACTCTTCCGCGGGAATCAGATTGAGGCAAATCAGACGATTCTGGCCGCGAAGATAAAGTTGTCCGTGAGCAAGAACAGGAGCGGCCCAGCAAGGATACTTAAGAAGCGCCTCCTTCGTTCCAGGCGCAAGTACTTGGCTCAAATCAGCCGAGGCAATTACATCCAGCTTCTCGGTCGTTGGGCGAATCAGTTCCAGCGTGCCGAGTTCGCCTAAGACTATTAAGTAGCCATCGACCACCAGCACGCTGCTCCGCTCGCGTTTGCGAGCAAACCATTGCACCTCTCCATCGCTCCACCGCACGCAGCGGAAATCACAATCCGGCCGATTCCGCCCACTGCACCCATACAGGTAACCGTCGATCAACACTGGCGTCGACCAGTGAGCACGAAACGTTAGCTCGCGGTAATTGCCTTCGTCTTTGCGAAGCACCTGAGCTTTGCCGCCTTGCACATTGAGTAAGACGCTTCCTATTTCGTAGGTCTCCGACAACAGTATCTGATCGCCAAAGACTACAGGCTGCGCCGCGTTGACACTCTCTAGCATTTCGGCACGCCAAGGGAAATCGAAGAGCTGTTTTCCGGTTTTTGGTTCGAAAGCAATCAAGCCACCACGCAGGAAAGCAAGCCCCGTATCCTTGCCTTCGATCTTGCGGACCGTCATCGAAGAATAGCTGGCCAAGTCGTCACCTAAGCGATACTTTTCTTTACCCGACATTTTGTCAAAAGCGACGATAGCGGTGCCATTTGGTTCAGCAAAGTCCACTCGTCCGACAGTGTCTGCTGGGCTGCCACCAACCATAACGAGAATCGAGTCTCCGTAGACAAAGGGAGCACTGGCAACGCCAAAGAAATTCTGGATGACGCCATATTCCTGATTCAGGTTCTTGCTCCAAACCAGTTCACCGTCTTCAAATCGAACACAGGACAGCTGCCCAGCAACACCGTAAGTGTAAACCCGATCGCCATCAACGATCGGACAGCAGCGCGGGCCGTTGTTGTAGCCATACATGTCGCGATAATCGACGGGCGACTCTTGGCGCCATAGCTCCTGGCCATCGGAAGTTTGAAAGCAACTCAGCCGCTCCACATTTTCATGTCGGTCGAGCAGCAAGAGCTTTTCGCCGACTACAACGGGAGCCCCGTAACTGACGCCGAGGGGCAAAGTCCACTTGATGGGCGGATGAGGCTTCCAAAGTGCCGGATCGACGCCTGTTTCCGTGGAAGTGCTGTCACCGCGAGGACCAAGAAAAACCGGCCAGTCTTCGCCCGGCTTGGAAGGCTGATCGATAGCCGGTCCTGCGGTCGCTTGGAGCAGAGGAGCCGGGCTGGGTTCCTCCGACGGCAGAGACTTCGAAAACTTGGTTTGACCTGATATCGCGGTCTTAGAGGGAGGCTCTTGCCCTGAACAGCCGCCACCCAAAATGGCGACTGCGAAAAGTACAAAACCGAATACTGCTGACCGCATCGAAGTATTCCTTGAATTTTCGACCAAGTCAGTGCAGGCTACTGACCAAGCTGGCCAGCTGCCTCTTGCCACTCAAAGTTCAGCTCTCGCTCCAAGTTGGCAATCCAAGCTCCGATCATTCCTTGGACTTCGCCAGAGGCTAGTCCCTTCGATGCGGTCTTCTGCTTGTCATTGCCGAATCGAGTGCGTAGTACATCTTCGGTCGGAGTGAGATTTTCGACACGAATGGCGTAATAAATATCGTTGTTCGCGCTCGGCCCGACCGCAGTGCCACCAACCTCAGTTGCAAAAACAGCTTGCATAAATTGCTGCCCAACATCCTGTTCGAGCTCAGGAATGGTGGAAAAACCACCCTGGCTAACGCTAATCCAGGTGAAAGGTGATGTTTCAACCAGCAGCTCTTCAGCTTGTTCATCCGTGAGAGCCACAGCCCAAGGATCGTCGTCGGAGCGGACCTTCTTCGTAATCTCTTCTGCCGCCGCCTTGGCAAGCTCACGAGCCTTGATGCGTTTCCAGGCTTCAATCACCTCTTCACGCACTTCGTCGAGTTCTGGTGCATAGGCATCGGCGTCTTCTGTCTTCCACACCAGGAACCGCTTCAAGCCCGCTGTGGGATCGGTCTGATTGAGGAAGAATGCGTCGTACGGCTGAAACTTCTGGGACTGAGGAAGCATTAGTGCTCCTACTACCGTCACATTGCGTTGGAAATCGATGACACCACGACCCACATCCATCTTTGCCAATTCGAAACCATCGACCAAGTCAGTTTCACCCCAGGTGAATCCAGCTGCTTCGGCTAGTTTCTTGATGTCTGGCTTCACTGGCGGCTCTCGCTTTTCATCGGTCTGTTCAGCGAGCCCCGACTCCATGAAGGCATCGTACTGGCGTTTTTCTTCGTAGTACGGCATCATCTCCTTCTCAAGGAGATTCGTGATCGCATCAGTTGTCGCCGAGCGAACTTTTTCACGAGCTAACTGATCCGCGATCGTCTCACGTGCCTCTTCGAAGGTCTGTGTACGCATCGTTGGCTCAGCAGGAGGAGTCGTGCTACCTTGTGCTTCGCTTCCTACGCCAGGTGTTTTGTCCGTGGCAGCCGGAGGTTCTTGACTTCCTTCAGCCAGCTGGGGCTCTGAAGTTATTTCTGCGGTGGCTGTCTCTCCGAAATCTTCCTCTTGTGGTGCAGCAGGAGCTTCACTCTCTTGGGGAGCCGCTGGAGCTTCTTTGGCCGGAGTTTGTGGAGTTGCGCCAGCCTCTTCCTGCCCCGATTCTTCTTGGGTGAAGGAGACAAAGCGTACGTCTGAAGCAAGCTTCGAAGACTGATCGCCCGACTCAGGCTTGCTTTCTTCGCTGGCCCCCTCGCTTTTTGTTTTTTCCTCGACCGCTGACTCTCCAGTCGGCGTTTGTTCTGTAGTCACCGGTGCTTCCGGCTTTGTCTCCTCTGTTTTCGCAGCCTCTTCCTCAGGAGTCTCGGTGCCACTGTCTCCGGCTTCGCCCGCATCAGAAGCAGGTTCTGCAGTGTCTTCGGCCGCGGCCTCTGAGCCAGGTTTTGTTGTTAGCGGCGATGGTGGACGCTCGTCAGGCGTCGTTCCAGGCGTCACATCTTGAACAACAGGAACACGCAGTTGCCCCAAGGAGACGCGGCGATCGTACTCCGTCTTCAAGTCTTCTTCCGTCAGCTTCGCTTTTTCTGCTTCAACCAGTTTTGAGTTGTCGATTTCGACATACTCGATCTTTGCGCGATACGTTCGAGCAAAGGCTGGATCAGGTGATCGGGGGTTGGGCGGGGCGAATCGGCCAACCGTGAACAAAGCTTCGATTTCACCTTCTGTCGGTGAACCCTCAACTTGATTCAAGTAGTTCTCTGCAGACACTGGAAAGGCTTGAACCGAAGCGGCCTGATTCACCTTCAAGAAGTTGTTGTAAAGGGTTCCAGGAGAAGCCAAGGGTTGTCCATCTTGGATTAAACCGGAAGTGGCCAGCCGATCGACGACCATCATGCTCAAATTGGTTTTGAGTACTTCACGCAGCTCGAAATAACTCATCTGGCCGTTGGAAGCCTCACGCAGAATTTCATCGACTTGAGCACTTGTCAGTTTGTTGTCGACATAAGCAACTAGGAACTCGTCGACAGCTGCATCGTCAAATGCGACCCCAAGTGTTTTGCCATAGGAAGCCAGAAAGCGGCTCCGGACCACACCCTGCAAGTCTTGAGGGAACAGGATACCGTAGTTGCGGATGTCGCCCGAAAAAGGGTCGCGATCGAAGAACGGGACATTCGGTTCACCGCCGTTCTCGAGAACGCGACGGGCGACTTCAGCCATAAATCGGCGGAGATTACTATTCTGGTTTGCCGCTCGCTGGATATCTGCGACCGTCATGCGGCCACCCGTCCACTTAACAGCTACGTCAGTACTGCCTCGACGGCCCGCGCCATCGCGGAAGTAGGCGAAAAGAGGAGCAATAACAAAAGCAAAAAGGGCTACCATGACGAGGGCAGCCATCCACGCTTTCTGGTTCTTGCGGAAAGTCGCAAACGGGTTTGTCATCCTAATTCTTCCTGGAATCAGCCATTTTACGAGCCAGTCACGCTTTCTCTGCGGCTGGCCGGGGGAACCAACTTATGCTTCCGCGCGAGCGCTCAAAAGCCCAAATGGGGGTTTGGACAATCTTGGATAGTGCTAGGGTGCTTGTTGTTGGTTTGGTGGACAGTCCAATTTGGGGCTAGCCCCTTGTCACCTCGGGTCAGCTAAGCTATCCACTTTTATTCACAATCCGGCGGGATCCTTTCCCACCGGCGGTGCAAGGATACCAAGGATTACGGTTCTTGCAGATACGAGGTTTCCAGCGGATATGGAGATTAGTAGCCTAAAGGACACCAAGTTTTAATTCGAGCACTGGGATTCCGACAGTACCGATTGCTCAGTCTTGTCGAGAAGCTGGCTCAGAATGCTATTCAATAGTTTCTAACTAGCCTATTTTGACGAGCACCTCCGAAAACCACAGGTCAGTATTCCTTCCAGCTGTCCTGATTAGCAAAGTCCCTGTCGCTGTCCCCCAAGTTATCTAGATCCATGTCCAAAACGCTCATCATTGCTGAAAAACCAAGCGTCGCGACCGATTTGTCGCGAGTCCTGGGAAAACTGCCTGAGATTGGCAAATTCGAGCGAAAGAAAGATTACTTCGAAAACGACTTTGGCTACATCTCCTCGGCAGTCGGCCACTTAGTCGAATTAAAAATGCCGGAAGGTCCTAACGGCAAGAAGCTCCCCTGGGGGATGAAGCACCTCCCGATCCTGCCGAAAAGCTTCGAGCTTCAGCCCATTGAACGAAGCGAATCGCGATTCAAGCTCCTCAAGCGGCTGCTGAAGAAAAAGGATGTCACCACAGTCGTCAATGCATGCGATGCCGGCCGCGAAGGAGAGCTGATTTTCCGCTACTTGCTCGAGCTTGCTTCGCCCAAAACGAAAATTGAGCTGAAACGTATGTGGATGCAGTCGATGACCGATGGATCGATCGTCGACGCCTGGAAGAACATGCGAGATGACTCCGAAATGCTTCCATTGGCGGCTGCAGCTGCTTGCCGAAGCGAGAGTGATTGGCTGATCGGGTTGAACGGGACTCGAGCTCTCACTGCTTTTAACTCGCGAAATGGCGGCTTCAACGTCACGACTGCTGGCCGTGTCCAGACTCCAACTTTAGTCATCCTCGCCGAGCGTGAGCGCGAGATCCGCAGCTTTGTCCCGCGAACCTACTACGAAGTCCATGCTGACTTTGGTGTAACCGCTGGTTCGTATGCTGGTCGTTGGTTCCGCGAGGACTTTAAGAAGAACGAAGAGGATCCGCACCATAAAGCGGAGCGAATTTGGACGCTCGAAGAAGCAGAGGCCGTCAAAGCCGCTTGTGATGGCCAAACCGGTGTGATTGAGGAAACGAAGAAACCGACGAAAGAGGCCTGCCCACGGCTCTACGATTTGACCAGCTTGCAGCGAGAAGCAAGTGGCAAGCATGGTTATCCCGCCCGGCGCACTCTGCAGCTCGCTCAAGCACTTTACGACCGCTACAAACTTCTGACTTATCCACGTACCGATTCTCGTTATCTACCTGAAGACTACGTCGACACCGTCAGGGAAACGATCGGCAACTACGCTAAGGGCAAATCCAACGAAGCCTTCAGCCAGCTGTTCATTGATTCCTCCAAATGGATTCTCGATAACGATCGAGTGCAGCCGAACAAGCGAATATTCAATACATCCAAGGTCAGCGATCACTTTGCAATCATCCCGACTGGAAAAACGCCTCCGCCAAGCCTCGATGCGGACGCGAAGAAGATCTACGAACTCGTTGTGCGACGCTTCCTCGGAATCTTCTACCCCAGCGCCGAGTACGAGGTAACACGTCGAATCACTCGAGTCGGAGACAATAGCTTCCGAACAGACGGAAAGATCCTGGTCAAGGCTGGCTGGCTAGAAGTCTACGGGAGAAAACCTGGCGTTGCATCTGAAGCGGGAGAGCTGGTTGCCGTGGAAGATGGTGCGACGGCTCAGACAGAATCGGTCGAAGTTAAAGAAAACGAGACGAAACCACCCGCTCGGTACAACGACAGTACTTTGCTTTCCGCCATGGAAACAGCAGGCAAACGAGTCGACGACGAAGAGCTTCGCGATGCGATGAGCGAACGAGGGTTGGGAACACCAGCCACTCGCGCCTCGATCATCGAGGGCTTGATTAATACCAAGTACATCTTCCGCGACGACGCCAATCGTCGCGACTTTGTGGTATCCAACAAAGGTCTCGCACTGGTCGAACTACTGCAAGAAATCGGCATCACCACCATTGCGTCGCCTCAGATGACTGGAGAATGGGAGCACAAGCTGAAAGAAATGGAAGCCGGTCGACTGGACCGCGACGCTTTCATGGGCGAGATCACCAGCCTGACGAAGAACATAGTCGAGCAAACACGCGAGTTCACAGACAATGTGGTGAATCGCGTGTTCCCAGACATTCAGGCGATGTGCCCCGAGTGTCAAGGTTCGGAAATGAAGCAGACTGACGGACTTTTTGCCTGCAAGACACCGGATTGTGCTTTCAAAATCAAGAAGCATATCGCCAGTCACGAGCTGACCGAGCAAGAAGCAACAGACCTTATCAATACGCGCCGCATCGGCCCAATCGAGACTTTCAAAAATCGCTTTGGACAACCTTTTGCAGCTGAGCTCATCCTGGAGAAAGAAAAGAAGACTTGGAAGACGAACTTTGTCTTCGAAGGCGACGAAGATCGTGAGAACGAACTTGATAACCTTTCCGAAGACCAAGTGATCTGCGAAGCTCTGATTTTGGATGACTCCGACAAACTCATCAAAGTTTACGAAACCGAGCGAGCTTACCTTGCGCCTGACATGGCTAAGGACGCCGATGACCGCGGAGTCCGCATTAGCAAGACTATTCTTCAGAAAGAGATTCCGGTCGATCAAGCCAGAAAGCTGTTCGTTGAAGGTAAGACCGACTTGATGCCCGGTTTTATCTCTAAGAAACGTCGTCCCTTTGCTGCCCACCTTTTACTCGACCGAAAGACCGGCAAGCTAAGCTTTGAATTCGCTCCCCGCAAGAGCAAGAAAGACGCCAAAAAGGACGAGGAAAAAAAGTCCGATGAGAAGGCAGAAGGCGGCGATTCCGATGAAAAGTCTGGCGAAGAGAAGGCCGAGCAGGAAGAATCCTAGTCGCTGGCCTGACTCATAGTGGGATTCGCCATAATTGCTCTTCTAAATCCTGAAGCGCCGGTGCAATAATTGATAGTGCTACAGATCAAAACAGGTGAAACACGGACCGGGGACCCTGCTGCAGGCAGATCGGATCTGTGTTTCATCCGTGTTTCATCTGGGGCTTGCTAATTGAGAACCGTTTCCTGCGGCTGGATGATGTCATCCACAAGGATCACCGGATGCAGTGGCCGGACCCGCTGCCCTGTCGTACCTTGGGTTCCCGCGGTACAGCGCCTGCGCCGGGTGACGAGCCTCCAGTCTTAATTGCTTTAATCCACACCTCTGGCACAGCGTAGAAGCGGCCAACACTAGATCGGTTATGATTCCCGCCGAGAAACAAGCCGATGGCTTCGATCAAATGCCAGTGCTTCCTGCTCCAATGCCACCCTTACTTTGCTTTTGCTACCGAGGTGCCAATGAGCCTTGATGACGAACTCAAGACGCTCGATCAACAGTGGGAGTCAGAACGACAGGCTTACATGATCCAGGGCGGCGACAACAGCGCCGCTCGGGTTCCCACGCGACGAGCGAGTATTATTGGTGGGGTTCTTGTCGGTGGCATGGGAGCCTTCTGGGGAATCTCAGCGGCGAACATGATCGCTGGTGAAGGTTTTTTTGCGTCCGCATTTCCCTGGTTTGGACTGCTTTTCATGGGAGCAGGGGTTTACTACGCCGTATCCGGATGCATCAAGGCGGGTATCTACCAGGCAGGCCTAAGGGAGTGTCAGGAGCGTCGTCGGCAATTGACCGACCGACATAAATCGCCGAATACTTAATCGACAACGATGGCCGTATATCACTTGTTGTCTGCCGATAACCGTGGGCTCCAAGCGAACCGCGTGTTGAAGTTGATGAGCGTCTCGAGGGTGATTCTTGGCTCGTGATGAAATTACGATTTGAAATTCGGTGTGTCTACGTCCCGTTCAGGGTGGGCGTTCTCGTCTCCGATGAAATGGAATGACTCACCGAAGGCAACGAATCACTTGGGCACGAAAACAGCCACCACAGATGCAAGTACCGTCGAGCCACAAAATATCCCGCTCGCCCGTCCCGTGTTTGTAGGTGTCGTCTCTGAAATCACGTTCAATGCACTTTGGGAGACGAACCGTGGGTCGTTGTTGATCAGGGCATCCCTGACGAGTATCAATGGCGGCAAGCTGAATGAAAAACAATGGAGTTGGCACTGCTTCGCTGCTGATCGGGCCAACTCGATTGCACGGCGACTGTGTCGTCCGTCTGTGCGTGTATGTGCATCGTAGTTCGAGCGGCTGTTCGGTCTATAAGGTTGAGTCTACTGTGTCAATCATTTTGGCTTAATTCTGCGTTTCTAACTGCTAGCATTTTCCCTGCTAGATTTCTGTATCCCTTAGCTCCAAGCTTTCTCTACAATGACCTGCCGAGATAGCAGCTGGACTTAGGAATCGCTGAGCGTTGGTCGGCGACGGGCTGCAATCTCATCGATTCGATTGCAGCTCTCATCCACGGATTTGGATTGCTCATGGCCGGCGCGACAAAAAGCAGCAGACGTAGAAGTACCAAGGCACGAAGCAAGACGCACTCCCGATCAAGCTCCCCCTCACGAGGCTTGCACACAATCAAGAAAATTGTGGAAGGAGCCGCCTCCACCGCCGCGCCTACTTCGCCAGGCAGAGCCACCACGCTAACCGAGGTGGAAGCCATAGAGACTTCTGAACGGCTGAAGCACGTTGTTATGTCGGTAGCAGTTGGTGACGACGAGCGACGGAGACGATGGCAAGAAGTAGGGCGTCGGGTTCTTTCGTGTTCGAAGACGATGAGCGGTCCGAATTTCACTTTGACAAGTAAATGTGATTTGGAGTTCATGGCGGAGCTCTACGATCACTACTTCTTCGCCGGTCAATGCCTCAGGTTAGCAAGGCATCACGGAATGCAGTTTCGCTGGTCCAAGCGAATGACCAGCACCGGCGGTAAAACAGTTCGTACGACATACCAAGATCAGAAGACTCAGAAGCAATCGATTCGTTATGAAATTGTGCTCTCTGCAACGCTGCTCTTTCAGACCTTTTCCGATTTGAAACGACCCATTCGGGTGACAGGCAGCCTTTGCGTGAATCGCTTGCAAGCCATGCAGCGCATTCTGGAGCATGAATTGATTCACTTGGTCGAAATGCTAGTCTGGGAGGATAGTTGCTGTGCGGCGCCGCGTTTTCAGACGATTGCGAACCGTTTGTTTGCTCACACCGAGCATAAACACGACTTGATCACTCAGCGGGAGCGAGCGGCACAGAAATTCAATGTGAGGGTGGGGAGTCGCGTTGCCTTCCAGCATCAGGGTGCGACTTATCGAGGGCTGGTCAATCGCATCACACGTCGTGCGACGGTACTTGTATTGGACCCTGGAGGGCAACTCTATGATGATGGCCAACGCTATCGCAAGTACTATGTTCCGGTGAGCCACTTGCGGCCAGCAATAGGTGCCTAGCTATCTGGGCTAGTCGGGCTACAATCGACGCCTTCGTTTCGCGACTTTTTTGGTCCTCGCTTCTTGCCGCCGATTGTTCTGCAAAAAGGAAGTCTAAGTGCCCTTCGCCGAGCTTGGTCCTATCTCCGTCCATTTTCCTGAACGGCGCGAGACCAACGAAGATTTGCAAAAGGAGTTCCCGAACTGGGACATGCCCCTAATCGAACAGAAAACGGGCATCAAGTCACGCTATATCGCGGCAGACGAGGAGACTGCTGCCGATTTGGCCGTGCAAGCCTCGGAGAAGTTATTCGCTGAGCACAAGGTCGATCGAGACAGCATTGATTTCGTGCTTCTATGCACCCAAACTCCAGACTATCCGCTGCCCACCACAGCCTGTTTGATTCAAGATCGATTGGGGCTGAAGCACACTTGCGGAGCACTCGATTTTAACCTCGGTTGCTCAGGTTTCGTCTATGGCATGGCCGTTGCCGAAGGGCTGATTCGTTGTGGAGCTGCAAAACGCATCTTGTTGCTCACCGCCGAAACTTACTCCAAGTACATTGACGCAGACGATCGCAGCTTGCGAACCATTTTTGGCGACGCTGCAGCTGCAACACTGGTGCAAGCAAGCGAGCAGGAAGGCGTGTCCGCATTTAGCTTTGGCACCGATGGTAGTGGGGCGGATACACTCATGGTGGCCGACGGCGGTGCTCGATGTGGTGATGACGTTTTGAAGCCTCGGCATCGCAAGCGTTGGAAGAGTCGTTTGTACATGGACGGGCCAAGCTTGATCAACTTTACCGTGAGTGCGATTCCAGGTCTGATTGAAGATGTTCTTGGCAAGGCAGGTGTGGCAGCCGAACAAGTCAATTACTACTTACTACATCAAGCAACAAGGAAAATGCTTGAGCAATTGCAGGATCGTTTGGGCACCGGAGAGCAAAAATTACCGATCCGCTTAGAGGAGTATGGCAATACTGTTTCGTGTACTTTGCCGATTCTCATCTCGGAAATGAGAAACGATGGTAAGATTAAGCCTGGCACCAAGTCTCTTTTGATTGGATTTGGAGTAGGCTGGTCCTGGGCTGGTTGCATGTGGACAGAAACTTGGAGCAGCTAATAGCTTACCCAAACATGCGGATATGCGTTTGGGTGATTCGGTAGGGTTGCATTCCTCATTAGTAGTAGGTGATAAATGGATAGTACTCAAGGCTTTGCTTTGGTCGCAGCGCCGCACCTTTCCGACCCCAACTTTATGCGAACCGTCGTCTACATCCTGCGGCACGATGACGAAGGTGCATTGGGACTGATTCTGAATAGACCGACGAAGGTCTGTGTGAATGAGCTTCTTAGCCAGCTCGGTGAAGAATCTTGCTGCAACGAAGAACCTGTGTTTTATGGTGGTCCTTGTGATGGCCCGCTGGTGATGCTGCAGTCGGTACAAGTAGACGATCACATTCTGATCGCAGTTGCTTCGGACCAAGAGCAGATTTTGGCGCACTGCGAACATGGCTCCTCAGACGTAAAGTTTCGGCTATTCGATGGCTATGCCGGCTGGGGCGCTGAGCAGCTGGAGAGCGAGCTGAACGCCGGTGACTGGATGGTGTGGGACGTGCAGCCGAATGACGTCTTTTCGGGTGCTGAGGAACTTTGGGGGCAAGCAGTCCAAAGCATCGGAAGGGAAGTCCTGACGCGCACGATCGACCCGGCACGAATTCCAGAAGACCCTGCTTACAACTAACGGACGGTTGCCATGCGAACGATCGCAATTGGCGATATCCATGGGTGCTCCAAAGCCTTGGTGGGATTGCTTGACGAGATAGCTCCCACGTCGTCTGACCAGCTTGTCTTTCTGGGAGACTATGTTGATCGCGGCCCTGATTCCAAAGGTGTGTTGCGTACTTTGATCGAGTTGCAACAGCATTGCAGCCCTGTGTTTTTGCTTGGCAACCATGAAATTATGTTCCGCGGCGCACTTCGCGGGCTCGACCCACAACTGTGGTTACAGACTGGTGGCCAACAGACACTCACTAGCTTCGGTGGGCGCTTGGAAAACGTTGGCGCGAAGGAGATTGCGTTCTTGGCCGGTTGCAAGTCGTATCATGAGACTGAGAACCAAATCTTTGTGCATGCAAACTTTCTGCCAGACCTAGCTTTGGAGGATCAGCCCGAATTCAATCTCTATTGGGAGCATCTTTCGGAGCGAGTCCCATTGCCGCACGTTTCGGGCAAGCACGTTTACCTTGGGCACACTCCACAGCCCTTCGGGCGGATCGGTCAATTCGGGCACTTCACCTGCTTGGATACCGCCTGCGTTGGAGGATTCTGGCTGACAGGGATGGACGTACACACGGGGGAGGTCTGGCAAGTCTCCAAGGAAGGCCATCCTCGGGAAAACTGGAAGCAGATAAAGCGGTTCTGGAGATTCCTTTAATCTTGGACTCGAGTCTCCGATTCCAAGATCTTGACACGTTTTGAAGGCCTCCTTGGTCCACGAGAAGGCGTAACCGGTGTAATCCTTCAAGTTATTCTGGACAGCCGAGGACTTCGCTGGCTTTTGTCCCACTACGCTTTTCTAGCAACCGATACCAACTCCGTTCCTGCGCTCGTGCGCTGAATGCCATATAGCGAGGCGACCGCCCCCACGATGGAGCCTAAACGCAATACTGAACGTTTGTGCAGTACTCCGTTGGTTTGTCCTTGCCAGCTTTTGTGTATCTGGGGAAAGTAGACGACTCTGAAAATGACCGGGCTTGGCCCTGATTTGACTCAGAGTTCGGTGTCAAGAAACTAGGCAAACAATGGACCAGGCAACAGCTACTTCTGCCATGCCCCAAGCGATGGCGGAATCGGACCTCGTTCGGTTAATGGGCGACTACATTCCACCTCGCACGGATCTGGTTGCCATCCTCCAGTACTGGGCCCAAAAGACCCCCGACCGCGTCGCCTTCTACTTCACCGATGGTGAGGACGGTGAAGACGACCTTCGAGTCACCTTTCAAGAGCTGGACGCACAGGCTCGTAATCTCGCTGGTTATCTTCAGAATGCGGGGGTGACCAAGGGCGAGCGAGTCCTGTTGATCTATCCACCGGTTCTGGACTTCGTCGCTGGATTCTTCGGCTGCTTGTACGCCGGCGCGACCGCCGTACCAGCATTCCCCCCGCGGCGCAATCGCAAAGGGCAGCGGATTCACGGTATCGCCAAGGATTGCCAAGCAAACGTGGCACTCACCACGCAGACTGTCCGCCAGCAAATCGAAGGTGATGCGAACTGGGTTGAGTGGGAATCCGTCTCGATTATCGCTTCAGACTCCATGGCTAAGGACTACACCAGTTCCTGGACGCCGCCCAATCTTAATTCGGACGACCTAGCCGTTTTGCAGTACACGTCTGGTTCCACTGGGAACCCAAAGGGTGTGATGCTTTCTCACGGCAACTTGATTCGCAATGCCGAGTTGATCATGTACTCCTTCGAGCATGCTCGCACAGCGGTCGGAGTGAGCTGGCTTCCGACTTATCACGACATGGGGCTGATTGGTGGAATCGTGGAGCCCATCTGGAGCGGTTGCTCGATGGTGCTTATGAGCCCAATGGCGTTCTTGCAGAAGCCGATTCGCTGGTTAAACACAATCGCACGTTATGGCGGAACCACTAGTGGCGGCCCCAATTTTGCCTACCAGCTTTGCGTGGACAAAATCACAGACGAAGAACTCGAAGGCATAGATCTCAGCACGTGGAAGACTGCTTTCAATGGTGCCGAACCGGTTCGAGCAAGCACGCTTCATGAGTTCACGGAGCGATTTTCCAAGTACGGTTTTCCGGAGAATTCCTTCCTGCCCTGCTATGGCATGGCAGAGACAACATTGATCGTTACCGGAGGTCCAGCCACAGATCCACCGGTCATACGCACTTTCAACAGCCAGGCCTTAGACAAGAAACACGTCCAACCCTGTGAGGCGGACGACGAGTACGCTCGTGAATTGGTTGGAAGCGGGGCTGTGCTACCCTGTGAGTCCGTATTCATTGTCGATCCCGAAACGCACGCCAAGCTTCCACCGGACTCCATTGGTGAGATCTGGGTAAATAGCCCCAGTGTCGGACATGGCTATTGGGAACGAGACGAAATCACCAAGGAGGTTTTCCTTGCTGAGACCGCAGACGGTGACGGCCCATTCCTGAGAACCGGCGACCTCGGCTTCATCTACGAAGAGCAGATGTTTGTCGCAGGACGCCTGAAGGACATGATTATTGTTCGCGGCGTCAACAAGTATCCGCAAGACATTGAGGAGACCACTGAGCAAGCAGACGATGTGATGACGAGCGGCGTGGCTGCTGCTTTCGCTCATGTTGTCGATGGTCGCGAGCAGCTAATTATCACTGCTGAAGTCCGCAATCGAGGCGAAGGTGCAGACTGGGAAGAAGTAATCAAGACGATTCGTCGAGAAGTATCGGGCGCACACGAAATCCTGCCGGACGCGATCGTCCTGGTGCGTTTCGGAACCTTGCCCCGAACGTCGAGCGGTAAGATCCAACGTCACGCCTGCCGTGAGCTGTTTGAGCGCGGCTCGCTTAAAGTCGTCGCGGAGTGGAAGGCTTGGGAAATCGACTTGCCAGAGGCCGAGCCGATGATTGCGGCGTCGTCGATGGATACAGGTGGCGGTAACGGTCATGTTCGCATCGACAAGTCCGCGCCGGACCACGAAATAGTTGACATTGTGATGGACGCCATTAAGGCAGTTGCTCGCGAACGTGCCAAGCAACTGGACCTCGACACCAACATTGTGTTGGACTTGGGCTTGGATAGCTTGGAGCGGATGCAAATTGCTCATTCGCTGGAGCAGACTTTTGATGGTCGCTTCCCGGAGCATGTGCTGCAAGACATCGAGACCGTATGGGAAGTCGCGACGGCAATCGAAAAGCACATGGGCAAGAAGCGTGTGCGTCGCGATCTTGTACCAACGGAAACAGGCCTTAAGCCATCCGGTACGGGTGAAGTTGCAGAAGAGGACTTCCTTTTTGCACAGCTGCCTGAGTATCGACGCTTGAAAAGGACCATGTCCCAGTTCGAGATGACGGGAGTGCCGAACCCTTACTTCTCGGTGCACCACGGGACAGTTCGCGATACGACCAATATCGCCGGCGAAGAGCTCGTGAGCTTTTCCTCGTATAACTACCTGGGGATGTCAGGCGATCCAGCCGTCACCCAAGCCGTCGTTGAAGCTGCACAGCAATACGGTACAAGCGTGAGTGCTTCGCGCCTGGTCAGCGGTGAGAAACCGATTCACGGCGAGTTGGAATGCGAACTCTCTGGCTGGATTGGCACCGAGTCTGCTTTGCTAATGGTCGGTGGGCATGCCACCAACGAAAC
This sequence comes from Aureliella sp., assembly GCA_963691875.1. Lineage (GTDB taxonomy): Bacteria > Planctomycetota > Planctomycetia > Pirellulales > Pirellulaceae > Aureliella. Next base: position 3,191,414 of record OY829846.1, on the reverse strand, counting down.
TACGATCGGACACCTTGTCGGTCCTGGCGATTTAATTCTGCACGATGCCTTGTCGCACAACAGTATCGTTCAAGGGGCTATCCTTAGCGGTGCTCGACGTCGTCCGTTCCCGCACAATGACTGGGAAGCTCTCGAAAGCATTTTGGAAGAAGTGCGTGACAGCTATCGACGCATTTTGGTCGTGATCGAGGGCGTTTACAGTATGGACGGTGACTATCCGGAGTTGCCGAAATTCGTCGAAGTCAAGAATAAGTACAAGTCATGGCTGATGGTCGACGAAGCTCATTCCATTGGAACGATGGGCGATCATGGAAGAGGGATCAGCGAGCACTTTGGTGTTCCAGGCTCTGACGTCGATATCTGGATGGGTACGCTCAGTAAGAGCTTCGGTAGTTGTGGCGGCTATATTGCCGGTTGCAGCGAATTGATCGAGCTTCTGAAGTACACCGCGCCCGGATTCGTATTTAGCGTTGGCCTTTCGCCAACCAATACCGCCGCTGCGATGGCCTCGTTGCGAACGCTGAAGGCGGAGCCCGAACGCGTTCAGACTTTGCGAGCTCGTTCCAAACTGTTCTTGGATGAAGCGAACAAACGGGGACTCAACACTGGAGCTTCGTCGGATACGCCAGTGATTCCAGTCATCACCGGTAACTCGCTTCACGCGTTGTTGCTTTCGCGCAAGATGTACGAAGCCGGTGTGAACGTTCAGCCAATCCTTTACCCTGCTGTAGAAGAGTCGGCTGCTCGCTTAAGGTTCTTTATCAACTGCACTCACACCGAAGAGCAGATCTTGCATGCAGTCGAATCAGCCTCGGACGCTCTTCGTGAGATTCATCCCGCCTATTTCGATAAGTAAGCTTCGGCTTCAAAGCAGATGGTCAATGCTGGAAGCTCCACACTGCCACTCACGGTGCTCGGCCTCAATCAAAACATTGGCGGCTAGCCGTCAGCCCTCGTGCCGACGGAATAACACAGTCGACTAGAAAATCTCACTGCTCCATCGTACCGATGCCCTCTCGGGAACGGGTAATTAATACTTTTCTATGAAGTTAGGTAGTCAGGGCGTTTTTGCCACCAGTTAGGCTTGCTTCACCAACTTGTAGCGGTGAGATGCAGCGGCAGCTCATGTGGGCATTGCTTAGAAAACCCTCCCTGCATTACGAGCATGAATATGAATGACCCAACGGCCAACTCAGAGTCTATCCTCATCACTGGTGGGCTTGGGTGTATCGGCGTGATGGCAGCGCGGTGGCTACTCGAGAATACCGACTCTCGAATTGTGATCGGTAGTCGCAAGGCAAACCAGGAAGCGGTGCAGCAGTCCTTTCCCGAACACACTGATCGCGTTCAAGCGGCTAGCATCGATGTGCGTCGTGAGGCGTTGCACAACTTGCTTGACGAGCACCAGATTACGCGTGTTGCTCATATGGCTGGACTTCAGACACCGGATTGCAACGAGCATCGCGATCTTGGACTCCAAACCAATTTGGCAGGAACGCAAAACTTGGTCGAGGGCATAAAAGCTGCTCGGACGAAGGTACAGAGATTCGTATTCGCGAGTTCAGTCGCCGTCTACGGACCGCGTGTTGCCTATCCGGCTGGAAGGGTTCCAATGAGTTCGGAGCCGAAACCGGTGAATGTCTACGGAGTTTGGAAACTAGCTGGCGAGCACGTTTCCCGACTGTTCCATGAAGAAACGGGGATCGATACAATCTCCGTGCGTCCAGGTGCATTGTTTGGGCCTGGGCGAGATCGAGGCCTGACTTCGACACCAACGACTGCAATGAAGCACGTGGCGAAAGGCGAGCGGTATGAAATTCCCTATCGCTCAAAACAGGATTATCTATACTCGCCCGATGTTGGTGCTGCGGTTGGCAGCACACTTGTCGAGCCCTTCGATGGTTACGCAGCGTTTACTCTGCCAAGCCACACCGCGGATACAAGTACCCTGGTCGAACTAATGCGAGAAGTTGCTTCGGAGCTTGGGTTGGCCGACAGCTTTGATATCACTATTGGCCAGGACGAAGTGCCCTTTATTTGCGATTTGGAATACCAGCCTTTCCTAGACGCCTTTCCCAAGGTTCGACAAACAGAGCTACGTGAAGCCATTCGGCAATCCATCGTTACTTTCGGAGTGGATTAGCTTGGCTTACCATTTGCTCTAACGCCACACGACGCATACAAGCCAGCTGAACAGCTGGCTTGTATGTAAGTTAATTTGCTTCCTGAGACTGTTAGCCTCGTCGCCTTCGGATGACGCAGAGGCCAGCCAATGAACCCCAGATGAGAGCTGATGATGGTTCTGGCACAGCGCAGTAGCGCCGAAAGCATGGGGCCTCAAGCAAGCACCCTTATCTGCTCTGTATCCACAATCCTTCTCCCTTGTTTTCGCATGGCAATAAACTGGTCCACAAACGGGCAAGTTATGGCGAAAAGGGCTCAGTGAGCAACTGTCAAGGATCTCACCGCGTTCGATGGTTCTGGCGATCACTGGAGTAGCTTAGGTCGGAGAGCTTGGGAGGAATTATTCACCTAGTAGGTATGCAACCCTCGCGGGAGATGCGAAATATTATTCAGTCGCTCCATCTTCCAGCATTCCGTTCCTTCGTTCCAGCGAAGCTCAGTGACACCAGTGTTCCAAAGCAATTCACTAACTTGATATAGCGGATCGCTTTTTTGCATCAGGGCTTTAAGCAAGATTGATTTGAAGTCAGCATGTATCACTAGTGCATGCGTGCCGCTCGTTGGAACGAAGGTATCCTCAACCCAGCGGGCAACGGTTTGGGCGCGTTGGAGCACTGCTTCGTCACTTTCGAAGTCGTGGCCCCACCAACCCGCTTCGGCAATTCTCTCATCGATCGACCAACCTGGATATTTGGTTGCCAGCTCGCTGGCGCCCATCCCTGCTTCGCCTTTCTTGCCAATGGCGTTGTAGCCGCTGTAGCACCCACCTTTCTCGAAGATGTCTGATCTAATGGCGACCGTTTGGTTGCGTCTTATCGCGACTGGCTTTACAGTCTCCAACGAACGCAGAAACGGACTGCACAGTAGCGAATCGATTTTTGCATTCGCAAGCGATTCCGCTAAGCACTCGGCTTGCCGCTGACCGATCTGCGTCAGGCCTGGATCGCACACTCGTAATTCTTCGGGCAAGGCATTGTTTGCCGATTGCCCGTGACGAATCAACAGAATTCGCGCAGTCAAAATAGATCACTCCTTTGAATCTACTAAGATCGAATCTTGTCATCGGTAGCTATCGCAAATAGCCGTCGATCCAGCCTCTTGAACCTTGAGGAGGAATCCGATCTGCCAAATCAGTGCCGTCTGCGAGCGTAAAGGTGATGGCGAGTGGGAACTTGCCTTTCGGGGCACCGCCCGTGTATCGCCCTTCACCCCAGAACTTACCGAGGCAAACGATTTCCAGCTTCGCGACTTTTCCGCCTGTGACTTCTAGCTTGCCCTTGAGCTCTGCCTCATAGCCGCGTTCCGCGCCTTTGACTGTGCGCAAAGAAACCTGCCCCTGAATTTCACCGTTATCCTTAAGCTCGATCTTGAGTTTACGGATGTCGGTGAATCCCCACATCGGTGGCTCGCCACGCGTATTGTCAACGAGGTGGAATCTCGCGATGCGTTGTTGCAGCTTGGTTGGAAAAGTTCCAGCAACCAATGCTTCGTGCTCTTCCTTCGTGATCCACAGATTGTCTCGCGATACGGAGTTCTGGAAGATCTTCTTCCACTGATTCGTCGTCTCTTTGTAACCGTCTATAACTCTAGCTCGCACCCGAACCACCAAGCCACCTTTAGGTGGCTCAACATTCCAACGCTTGTCGCGCGTCTCAGCCTGAAGTACGGAAATTTGGCCGGGGGGAGAGTCTACGAACTCCTTCAAGCTCTCGCGGATTAGCCTTTGTACTTTCTTGGGATCGCGATTGTTGTTGTAAAAGTAGAGCTTGCCTGTAGCATCAGCCACGTAAAATCCTTGCGTGGTATTCTGAAAGTCGCTGCGAGGGCCTTGCGAGGCGATCTTGCGATAGAACTCGCCTTCGGTGTCTTTTTGCCGACGCTGATAGGCTTGGTCTAAAGCAACGGGGATGAAATCCTTCTGAAGGAGTTTCACGGTACCAGGTAATGCGAATGTCGACTCACGGTCGAGCACACCATTGTTTCACGTACAGCCAAGCGGGTGTCCATCCATGGCCCAGATAAAGATTGGCTTGTTTTCTTCCGCCGCAGCTTTCTGCGCTTCCAGCAGACTTGTCCGCCAAGGAATCGTTCGCCAAAGGGCATCTGACTTCGGCTGGAGTTCCGACAGCAACGTGTTGCACTTTTCAGTCGTTAAGTCTTGCCCAGCAGCAAACTGGAGCAGGCAACTGAACGCGAGAGTCGCGCCTATCAAGGCTTGAAGAGCTTTGTACCGCATCGATTTTTCCTCAAAAGATACCTGGAGCTCACACCATGATAAGTTCTCAAGGCGGAAGGCGAGAAAGGATTTGCCAATCCAACTTTTTTTTCAAGCAGTATTTTGCTGTGTGAATACCCGATCCATTGGTTGGGGTTCTTTTGCCGGTCGCCTAATCGCCTGCCCGCGACAAGAGCTTTTCAATTTGTTCGTCATATCGCCGGGCGAGGTTCTGCCAAAAATACATCTTCACATCTAGCGCAGGAGGCTCTTCAGACTCTTGATACCTAAGCTGATCGAGTAAGCACTTCACCAAGTTCCTGGCGGTAACGCTGCAGCCATCTGCATGGCGCTCTTGCGCGGTTTCATAGAAAAAGCAGCCTCGATCTGGATTTTGCCCGAGCTCGAGGACTTCAGGATAAGCTAGTTTCCGAGGCAGAACCGGTCGAGCGCCAGCTGCAATCGCTTCACAGATACCGATTCCAAAAAATTCATGGTCGGCCGTCGAGATTACGAAATCCATCTTCCCGAGCCAGGACCAGTATTCCTCCTTGCTCTCGGCAAAACACCCGTGAATTACCCGCGATTCCGCAATTTTCAACAAGTGCTGGAAACTCGCGGGCTTTTGCGTGAATTGCTGCCCAAGCAGAATGAGCTCGAAGTCGATTCTAGATTCAAGTAGCTGCTCTACCGCCTTCACGAAGATGTCGGGGCGCTTGTCGTGTTCCCATCGCGATACCCAGCCCAACCGAATGGGACGCGAGCCATCCTTAACACCGTTCTGGCCGGAAGCATACTGAGAATCCGGGGATCGCAACCGCTCAATTCCAGGCGGCAAAACGATCGCATTTCCCAACTCTGCCTCTAGCAGGTCCACATGCTTGAAGTCCGGCATTTTCCGCAACCAGGCAAGCGCTGACTGTCGAAATTCGGTGAGATGAAACTGCGAGTTAAACCAAATCGCTTCGGACGCAATGACACTCAGGATGTTGGTGTACGCGAAGTGATAATCACGCATTTGGCCTTCAGCCAGCGGATAAGTGAACTGGTTTTCGTGAAAGTAAGTGACCGCAGGCAGCAAGGACAACTCGTCGCAGGCAAGCCCTCGCCATTCGGGCAAGTTCAGCATGTCGCTGCAAAAGATCGCGTCGAAGCACTTACCTTTTGCGGAAAGTTCATTCGCCTGTCGAGCCAAACTTAGAGAAGCATGACGGGAACGCCATTTCCAATGCACCGCAGGCAACTCGAGAACCGTGAACTCGTGGCGCGAGTACTTGCTCCAACCGCGATAAAGGCTCGCATGACTGCCGCCACCGAAGGGTTCTAAAACAAGTAAGTGAGACACACGATTCAGACCTAGCTACAGAAATGTTTTGTGCAGCGAACCTTCTACAATTGGTCCACCACCGCCACCTCGTCCGATCGGGATGCCATCACTGAGCGCAAAGGCGACAGCAACTACAATGATCAGAAAGATCAACAAGGCGGCGTAGCGAATCGGTGTTTCCATGCTTGTTCCGGAACTCCATGAGCAGCCTCAAGGCTACTTCTTCGGCTCACAATACTTGAGAGCCATCAAGGTGTATGCGGTGACCAGATTCGGATCACCTTCCATCCAACGCGTGGTTGGATTGAGCCAACTGCCATCTTCTTGCTGAATCGAGAAAAGTTTCTGGCGCATCTCAGTACGCCAGGAGTGCTTCACGCCTTTGGCATCCACAAACTCATCCCCCCCCAAAGCGTCCAAGGCCTTGGCCATCGTATGGTAATAGTAAAAGAGCCCTTGTTGGTCCATGCCTGGATTCTTTTCCAAACTATAGTGCTTTCGCAAAAACTCGACCGCAGCTGCTACGCGCGGATCGTCCTTCGAAAGCCCTGCATAAATCATGCTCTTTAGCCCTGCATACGTCATCGAGCCATAACTCCGCAACCCGCCATTTTCCGTGGTTCCCGCCTTCGTTTCGCCACCGTTTGCAACGGTGTAATAAAAGCCTCCGTCGTTGATTTTGGCAGCATGAGGAGAATTGTTGTGCGGCCCTTCTAGATTTTGGCAACGTGACACAAATGCCAGCGCCTTTTGGATCGCTTCGTCATCGGAGCCGCGTCCCAGCTCGTGCAAGGCGTCGACCAGGTAAGTTGTATTCGAAAGGTCAGGCCGCTGATGCTTGCCGTAGCCTGCTCCGCCAAAGTCCAAATCGCTAGCCGTGCGGCCCTCTGAATCGTCCATTTGAATCTGCTTCACGAAGAGCTCCGCGCGATTGACTATCGCAGAGTAACTTCCGTCTTGATTTGCTTTTGAAAAGGCAATCATGGCAATGCAGGTGTCGTAGTTTCGGTGAAGAGAATTCTTAGCGTAGATGCCGCCATCCGCCTGGACATGCTTCTCCAAGTACTTCAATCCCTTGGAGACCATCGGATCTTGCTTAGTCAGTCCCGAGTGCAATAGCGCGCTTACAACCAATCCCGTTGGTCCAATGCCGGTGCTACCCGAAAACGATCCATCAGTTGCTTGACCACGCACACGGAGATATTCCACTCCGCGATTCATCGATTTTTTCCATGACGGGAGATCGGTGGACGTTTGCTGCTGAGCCGAAGCCACGGATGAGAAAAGTAAGGCAAACGCGGTGGCGGCTAATATGTTTCGATGCATTAATCGCATGGATTTCTTCATTTCTCTAATGGAAAAGAATGATGGGTCGGGCCCGGCCTAACTCGATCAACTTTTCGCTCTCCCGGTTTCGAGGGAGTCGTTGGATTAGCACTTCGCTTATCAAGCAACTTGCGAATTCAAGCGATCGTGCTGCTGAAAGTTACGGAGCAGACATGTTAGCAACATTCATGCCAAGCTAGCAACATTCATGCCAAGCAATTTCCATTGAACATTATAAATTTCACGACGAGTGCGAGAACAACCAAAGCCCGAAGATTGAGTGAGAAAGGGATGATTGAGACATGCTCGCGGGCAATGGCAAAGCTCGGGGTGGCATTTTGTGCTTCACAACTGGCAGTTTGCGCGTCTACAACGGTGTATCCCGTATCGGAGGCTTCTAGGGTCTGAATTCGTCAAGACTTTTGGCACTTACGGGCTAGTTCGGAGAAAGATTGAACATCGAATTTTGAATACGGAATGTCGAATTTCGAGGGGGAGTAGAGTTACGTGACGGGTGTTGGACTGAAGCCTCCGAAACTCCATTCCTCACCAAACCGAAGTGGAGTAGGCTTAGCGAACGCCGCGAAATACGATGATGCGGACAGAAGCAGATAGCTACTCGCCATTCCTTGAGGAAATTCTCATGCCTGACACAAACCAAGCAGCCAGCGGAAATCCACGGCGGCAATTCCTCGCCTGTCTCGGAGGATTAGGAATCGGCACGACCGTTTTTCATCGTAGCCTTGCAGCTCAAGTCGCGCAATCGGGAAAGATCACAAAGGACATGATCGGCGCTTCGGAATGGATCGCTGGCATCGAACTCAGCGACGAAGAACGTGAAGATGTTGCATCAGCTATTGGCGGCACGCTGCGCTCTGCCCAAAGACTTAGAGAACAACCTGTTGATGCGGACTCCGTACCCGCCCTTGTCTTTCGCCCCGACTTCTTCTATCGGCAAACAAACCCGGAATCTGCCGAGCACAGCGGACTCCAAGTTGCCTTTTCTATCGCTGATGCTGCGAGACGAGGTAGTGACGAAGATCTTGCGTTCGCTCGTATTAGTGAGCAAGCATCTTTGCTGGCTCGCAAGGAGATCTCGAGTCGTGAATTGACAGAACTCTACCTCGGACGTTTGAAAAAATACGATCCCTTGCTCAAGTGCGTCGTCACGATGTTGGAAGAACACGCGCTGAAGCAGTCAGATGCGTCGGATGAGCGGCGGGCAAAAGGCGAGACTCGCGGAGTGCTGGATGGGATTCCATGGCTGGCCAAGGATCTGGTGGCTGTTCCTCCATGGAAGACTACGTGGGGAGCAGAGCCTTTCAAGGATCAGGTGCGAAACACAACCGCCACCGTTGCGGAAAAACTCGAGCAAGCTGGCGCGGTGTTGATGGCCAAGGTCACGCTTGGAGCACTTGCTTGGGGTGACAAATGGTTCGGCGGAACGACTCGCAATCCATGGAATCCAGAGCAAGGCAGCAGCGGATCATCGGCGGGAAGTGCTTCTGCCATCGCTGCGGGACTCGCCTCTTTTGCACTAGGAAGTGAGACGCTTGGCAGCATCGTCTCTCCAACGCGCCGTTGTCGGACAAGTGGATTGAGGCCCACGTTTGGCCGAGTGAGTCGTGCTGGATGCATGCCGTTGTCATGGTCGATGGATAAGATTGGCCCCATCGCTCGGCACATCGAAGATCTCGCCTTGGTTTTCCCTGCTTTGCTGGGCCAAGATGGCAAGGATCCGACTTTGGTGGAACGCGGGTTTAAGTGGCCGGTGGAGCACAGCTTAAAATCGCTGAAAGTCGGTGTGACGGGAGATCGCATGGCCTCCGCCGAGAAAAATGCTCTTGCGTTTCTGGAAGCCGAGGGAGCAAAAGTTGTCGAGTTGGATCTGACGAGCACGCTTCCGACCAGTGCGATGAGTTTCATTCTGGGTGTCGAAGCGACCACCGTGTTCGACGATGCGTTTCGCGAAGACCAAAACGCCGACTATGGACTTTGGCCTCGCACATTCCGCGAGGCCCAGTTCACCCCGGCGGTGCAATACTTGCGAGCCAATCGGATGCGAAGCCAGATGGTGGCGGAAGCAGAAGAAAAGTTCGCTCAAGTGGATGTGGTCATCGGAGCTAATGACTTGTTGCTAACCAATCTCACCGGGCATCCGTCGATTGTGGTGGCTTGTGGGGCTGACAAGTCTCGAGATATTGAACTACCTGGTGTCGTGAAGCTAACGGCAGCTGCCTACCAAGAGTCCAAGCTTTTGCATGTTGGCCACGAACTGCAGGCTGCCATGCCGCCCAAGCCTGCCCGTCCGCCACTGGATGAATGGGAATCAAAGATCGCTGAGAAGGCGGCTGATGAGTAAGCAGTGATCTCCTGTACTAGATTGAGCCGCACGTCCTGATGCCTCGGGCTTCTCGCGAGCAGGCAGGAGTTGTTTCGGCAGTTTCCGCATAGGTGATGTATGACGAACTCAAGAACCGGCGGCTAGCGCCAAGACCGATCACTGGAACCGCTGTCCAGCGGACTGCTGATTATGGTTGAGCGGAAGTGTCGGATCGGGAGAACGTTCGCATAAAAGCGGGACTTAGAGCGAAGTGCACTCCTCGTTTAGCGACCTTGATGTCTGTCTTGCGAATGCCATTCCACATTGCGATCAACAACGTCATCAACTGAGCCGCAATCATGTGTAAGTTAGCAGACGAGCTGATAGTGTCTGTTGCCATGATCCTAAGCAACGAGTTTTGCTGAGATCGCATGGCTATCATAATCCGCAAGTGAACTAGCTTCACAATCAGATGACGCGTTGTTCGGAAGATGAGGGCGAATTGAGCGGGTTATGGCTTCGAATTTCGCAAGCAGCTGAGAATGGACAGTAGCGAGGTCGGGATAGGCACCATTACGATCAGATTGAAAAATTGGGCCGCCACCGAAATGGATTGTCTCAAACGACGAAGCGCAAAGTTCGTCTACAGGTTCGAACTGCAAAGGCGTGACAAAAGTTGGCGTGATGCCGATTGGTTGCGCGTTACGATCTCGGCGAAAGAAGAGACTGCAGTTGGGGCATGCTTCACGTTCGAAGATTGCTTCGAAATCTTTATTGCATCGAGGGCATTGACGGTCGTCACGCGAATCATCGATAGCCAAGTGCGGTCGAAATATACATTGGGGAACATACAGCGTTCCATCGGCAGTGGTGAAAAGCGAATCCTATTTTATCGAAGAGGATACACCTTCGCGACCTGAACTGTCCGCATCGATTGTTGGAGCCCGAAGGAGGCTAGGGATTTAGTTAGGACTATCGGCAGACCCACTGAATCCAAAGCGTTTGGCGCGCCCCGCTACTGCTGGTCAGTACCAGCCTTGAGAAAGTGGCTTGATGACCAGTTCCGGTATGTGCACTTCGGTAGGCAAGGCAATGAGTGAGACTAACGCGGCAGCGACATGTTCAGGCTGCAAGATGCGTTGCTTGTGTTCTTCGCTCACTGCAGTCGGGCGTTGCTCGAGCAACGGAGTGTTTACTTCACCGGGGTAGACATTGGTGATCCGAATTCCGTCTTCGGCGACTTCATTCGCGACACATGTGCCAAGCGAGGTCATCGCAAATTTGCTGGCGGAATAGGCAATGCCGCCAAGTGCGATTGCTCTTTTACCGGCGACCGAGGTCACGTTGATGATCAGCCCTTCTTTTCGCTCACGCATCGATGGCAGCGTTGCGTGCATACAGTTGTAGGCACCGGTCGCATTGATCGCCAAGACTTGATCCCACTGCTCGGGCGACATCTCAGCCATGCTGCGGTTTTTGATATTTATCCCTGCAGCATTCATCATCACATCGATGTGCCCTAGTTCTTCATGAGCCCAGGCGAAGAAGGTATTGGTGTCCTCACGATTCGAAACATCGATCGTCCGAGTCTTGATGGAAGTGCCTCCTGCAACCTCATCCAAGACAGCTTGCCGGCGTCCGCCGATTAATACTTCAGCTCCAGCAGCAGCCAGGCTCTCGGCCGTAGCACGCCCCATTCCGGTGCCGCCCCCAACGATAACTACCTTGCGACCAGCCAAATCACTCATAGATTCTTCCTATCTATCAATCTGCCGCGAAAGCTGTGGCGCGACGACTCACCGAACTCGAAATGTCCTAAAAGCATAGCCGTAGAGGATAGCGCATGGCAGCGAGTTCGAAAAGTCGTCGCGAGAGGATCGGCCGTCTTGGATTCATTCCGTTTTATTTCTCGAATCGCCATCGCTGGATAACCTTCAGCCGGCGGCGGCTTGCTTTGGGACGTCCTGCGGTGAAGTTGCCGGGTATGAGGAGGCTGTAACATCGCTTCGCTCATTATCGGCCTATGTCGGCGTGGCCACCGAAAGTCTTAAGAACTTTTGCAACAAGATTTCGCCAAGCCAGTGGTTCAAAGCTCGCCAAAGTTCTTCAAAATTTGCAAGCCGCTTTCTTGGCTCTTCTCAGGGTGGAACTGAGTAGCGAACATGTTGTCGCGCCAGACTGCGGCACAGAACGGGATGCCGTACTCGCATCCAAGCCACTGAACATCGGACTTGGCGGGCTTTACAAAATAGCTGTGAACGAAATAAAAATATGCTGATTCTGGAATGCCACGTAGCAGTGGGCAGTCTTGCTTGTCAATGGAAAGTTGATTCCAACCCATGTGCGGAACTTTGAGGGGATCCATTGGAGGAAAACGCTCGACGCGGCCAGGCAGCACTCCAAGGCCTGTGTGCTCTCCGCCCTCCAATCCGACTTCGAAGAGCATCTGCAGGCCAAGGCAGATGCCTAGGAATGGCTTTCCCGCTTCGATGGACTCGACGATCGGCGCGTCCAGGTTCCGTGATTTGAGCTCTCGGATTGCATCGCCGAAGCCGCCAACGCCTGGCAGAATAACTTTATCGGCCTTGCGAATTTCATCAGGATCCGAAGTTACACTCGCTTCGAAACCCACGTGCTCCAGCGCTTTCTGGACACTTCGCAAGTTTCCCATTTGATAGTCAACGATCGCAATATTCATGAAAGCGCTTTTGGGCTTCTTTTAGCAGTTGGCGATTAGTGATTCGCAGTTGGCTGATTATCGGACGTATTTCGGCAGCCACATGTTCGCAAACTCGTAGCGGAAGTCGTTAAGACTTTTGGCGTCCAAATCCGCAGTGAGGTCGTCGAGACTCACTCGCTGGCATGTCGTCCTTGTCTAATTGAGTATCCAAGCATCGCGACCGATCGCGAAGCGCCAATTGCCAACCGCAAGAGCTATTAGCTACTCTAAAATAGGCGATTCATGCCGTTTAGTGCTGCGACTCGATAAGCCTCGGCCATCGTAGGATAATTGAAGGTGGTGTTAACAAAGTATTCTATTGAGTTGTGCGGAGCAGGCTGCTTCATCACGGCTTGACCGATGTGAATGATCTCCGAGGCGTTGGCACCAAAGCAATGGACGCCGAGTACCTCAAGTGTCTCGCGGTGGAACAGTATCTTAAGGACACCAACTGTGCGTCCTGTAATCTGAGCACGAGCCATACTCTTAAACTGCGAGTGCCCGACTTCATACGGCACGTTGTCGGCTGTTAGCTCGCGCTCGGTCCGTCCGATGGAGCTAATCTCCGGCGAAGTATAAATTCCAGTGGGAATATCCGTGATGCGCATACACGTGTCGGTGCATCCGGTGATCTGCTGCGCCGCTGCTCTACCTTGCATGTACGCCGCACTTGCAAGCGATGGATAGCCAATGATGTCGCCGACGGCATAGATGTTTTCTACTCCGGTCTGGAAGTTCTCGTCAACCTGTAGTTGTCCGCGACTGTTCACCTCCAGGCCCACATTCTCTAGATTCAATCCCTCGTAATTGCCGCTTCGCCCGTTGGACCAAAGGAAGATGTCGGTCTTGATCTGCTTACCGCTTTTCAGGTGAAGCACTACACCATCGTCGCAACCTTCTACCTTCTCGCAGGCTTCATCATGCCGAATCAAAACACCTTGATCACGAAGATGGTAGGAAAGTGCATCGCAGATTTCGTCGTCGAGAAACTCAAGCAAGTCGCTGCGTGTATTCACCAAATTAACTTTGATGCCAAGGTTACGCATCATCGACGCGTACTCACAACCAATCACACCTGCGCCATAAATCGTGATGGACTGCGGGCGCTCTTCTAGAGTCAGTATCGTGTCGCTGTCATAAATTCGTGGATGGTCAAAGTCGACGTAGTCAGGGCGATAAGGACGCGAACCGGTAGCGATCACGAAATGATCAGCCTTGTACTGGGTGCCATCTTCGATTTGAATTGTGTTCGCATCAACAAAACCAGCTGTACCATGAACAACGGGTACGCCATTGCGCTGATAGAACATTTCGCGCATGGATTCTTGCTTGGCAATAATGGATCGACTACTCGCCCGAAGCTGGGCTAAAGTCGGCTGGGCGCGCACGCCGAGTTCGCGGACCACCGGGTTTTGCAGAGCTTCCATCATCGCGTAGATTGAAAAACGCAAGGCCTTACTAGGGATCGTTCCCCAGTGAGTGCAGCCACCGCCGATTCTTGAGTATTTCTCAAACACCGCGACGCGTTTGCCTTCTTTGGATGCCTGCATTGCAGCACCTTCGCCGCCTGGCCCCGTCCCAATGACGATCACATCAAAGCAATTACTACTCATCGTCTCACACTCGTTTCGCAGGAGAACTTCAAGAGATATGGTTAAGCGTCGTTGACTTCAAGCTAGCTCAGCCTTGTTCATCAGTCAGATTCAATGTTTTGATCTGCTTGGCAGCCGCAGTTAGCTGTTCAAGTATTTCTTCACTCGAGAGCTGTCGGAATGGAACGGCTTTATCGTAGCGTGGGCGGTTCGTGAATCCTCGTTGGCCTTCCAAAACGGAATCCACTTCCTCTTCCAGACTGCTCAACCATTGCGGGATGTCTAGGCCAACACCGGTTGGCTGCTCCATCATTAGCTTGCACTCGTCGATCAGCAGTTCAAACGCGTCGGATGATTCGACTTCGCGGAACTGGCGAATCGCAGGCCCTACCAGAGCCCGCATTCGATCTACTGTCATTGGTCGTGTGAAGCGTTCATGTAGTCGATCCGCGACCGTTGGCATTCGCATCGCGTATTTCTTTTGCAGCTCATGCAAGTGTTCGATGTACATCTCGCTTTCGCGACCAATCCGCTCGGCCAAAGCTCGGCGCCACTGCTGGGCGGTCTGATGGCATCCGCCTCGTACTAGCACTTCATGTGTCCAGTAAATCGGCTGCAAATTCCATGAAACTCGGTCATATCGGACTCGCAGCCGCAAGAAATCGAGCAGCATAAACAGCATCTCACCGCGATCGGACTGCGTGGTTGTGCTGTTGTAGTCACGGTATTCGCTGTAATGATCGATTACAGCCTCAAGCACAACACTTAAGATCTTTTCTACTTGCTTGCGTTCAATCTGCCCTCCGTCGATGGCATCGAATAAGTCACCAAGCTGCTCTTCCTGCCCTTCTTCGATCAACTGGTCCAGCCAGTGCCCGACACCTTGGTGCAGGATCGCTCGGACGTTTCCTAATGTCAAAAAGGACTGGCTGAAGATGGATCCACCGTAGCGTTGAATGAATTCCACCAGCCGTTTCCAGCTGCGCGAGTTGTCAACGGTTTCTAGAACGCTCAATCGCAAGGTTCTGCTGTGAGCCAACCAACTGCTGAGCATCACTTCGGTGAGTTGTTCGAGCACAGCGATGAGTTCTTCACTCATTGGTTCCAGCTCGCTTAAAGCCTCACCGTCGTGCCGGTCAAGGTCCGGCGTGACCAATTGCTCTGGATCCAGCCGGGCGTTCTGCAGCGAATCAAGCTGGAAGGATTGCTGAGCGCTATCCTGTGACAGTTCCTCCCTCGACTCGGCCGCTTCTTCCTTTTCGGCTTCTTCGGCGGACTGCATGCCCTTCAGCTCTGCCGTTCGCGTGTGTAGCGAATTCTGCACCGCAGCACGCACCATCGAGGTAAAGCAAAGCTGGAATAGATCGTCGTACTCCGTAACGGCACCTGGACCGATCGGATTATGGTGTTCCATGAACCGAGCAGTTTCGATGAGCTGACAAGCTTGCTGGAAGAAGCCTTGCCGGGGCAACCAGGAAAGCAGGTGCGACATGACACGTCGTCTCAGACGCACGCTGTAGATCATGCCCGGATCGCCCCCGCGGGCAAGTGGGATGTACAAAAGCTTTTTGGGTCGTAGAGCGGTCAATAGGCGTGGGAATTGCTTTTCCACTTCATCTTGCTTCGAGTGCAGCAAGTTGCCGACAGTCTCGATTGCCAACCGGTCGTCATCAGGAAGATCTGTCAACTCTTTGGCGACCGTCGGCGCGACATTCTTGAAGGTTGCAAGATTTGCAAGCAGCAAACGCCTGGCATCGGCTGTCTCGACTGCACAGGCGATAATCCGTTCTAGTAGTGATTCCTTCACCAGACGCTGTCGATCGTAGCGCGACATTGCATCTTGGTCGGAGCTAGAACGAGGAATGCGGAAAGCTGCGACCTCTTGCAGCAACTGAAGCAAGCCGTGACGATTGCGAGCCGCCTGGGCGGCCCAAGTCTCCATCCCTGACAGGCGTGAATCGGCCTTGTCGTTTCCGCTGCGAAGCTCTTCCCGCACATGAGGACTCAGTGCGGCTTCCTTCCACATTTGCGCGAGGGCCGTCAGGAAAGTCAGGTGTTGGTTCAGTCGGTTTGATTCATCGACGAGCTCAGTGGATGTCTCGGTTTCAGAGGACTGCTCTTCCGGGACTTCACTTTCCACGCCATCATCAGTGGTGTCGTTGTAAACCACGCCTTCGTAGGCAGCGCCATAGATGTCATCTTCCTCGTCTTCCAGCTTGTCAGCGAGAAACTCGAAGTCATCGCCGCTCGTGTCCAGCTGCTCTTTCTTGGCATAGTCCTTGCCCAAGCGGAACTCAGGCGGTTGCCAATACTCTTCCGCGTTTGCTTCCAGGTAATCGAAGAACTTTTGAGCCAAATCCCAGTTAACTTGGAAGCCATGCGATGGCTTAGAGGAAGTAGAGGGGAGTTCTTCTTTCTTCTCTTCTCCCTTGTTCTCCTCGCATCGCTGCAGATGATGTTCTAACTGCTGGAGCCAGCGTCGGGCGAGATCCGAGAAGGAATCATCTCCCTTTTGTAAGCCCACGCGATCTGCTTGGCTGAGCCAGTGAACGAGTAGGCCCATCGAGGCAACAAAATCACCACGCTCTAAGAGCGCTTCCACGACCAGCGTGTATGCTTTCGGTGAATCGAATAGTTCGGCATGCTGTGCCCAGAACTTGATGTCACCGCTCGTGGATTCGTCCGCATGCCACAGGGTCAGCGCTTTGGCGACAAGCACGGCAGATTCGAGCGTCTCTAACGGATCGGTGGCTCGCACATCCGAGACTTCGTGTGCCGCAAACTGTCGCCACCAATTAGCCGACTCGCGTAGCTGTGATTCAAGCTCCTTGCATAAATCATCTCGGCCAGCCGCAGCTGCCTCGCGCCAAATTCGAGACTGCAGCGCAAAAACGTATTCCATCAGCTGCACGAGATCTTCGACACGGTGATCGTGGACGGCAGAGTCTGGGCCGTCAAATCTAGCGAAGTTTCCAGTGAAGCCAAGAATGTTCCAAGGATCGACAATACCGCCGCATTCAATTCCGCGGTGCACCAGATCGATCACTTGAGGCGAGATTTCTGCTGCCTTGTTTAGTTCTCCGAGCTGCAAGCAATGGTCCGCCGCGGTCATCAAACAGTCGAGTCGTGACATAATCCGTGCAGCAGGAACGGGCACGAAGTCAGACTGCTCCTTCGCAGCTGACTCGTGACCCATCCGGGCAAACAAACGTGCGAGTTGTACATGCTCGAGTTGACTCGCTCGGTGTTTCGCCAGATGTGTGTTCAAATGCTGTCGTGCGCCGCCAAAGGGCTGTCGACGGATCTTTTGTTCTTCGATCAAACGATCTAAGTGTGCGCCTTCGAGCTGCACTAACAGCTGCTCATAGAATTCGTCGCGGTAGGCTGCAATCGGACCAAGTAGGCTCGCTAGAGTCACTGTCGAAGTGTACGCACCTGGCCCTGGACCGGTGATACCCGATGCCATCAGAATCGTACCTGCCAATACCGCTGCGCCCTCAGACAGGAGCTGGTCACGCGGAATTTCGGAATACTCGTAGACTCGGGCAAGCAGGGCGTCCAAGGTGACCTGCTGCACTACGAACCGCCGGTAGTATCCCGAGTTGTCGATTTGGTGCGGATCCCACTGACCAAAGTGATAGTTCGGCCGTTGGTTTACCGGGTGATCAAAATCGTAGGCTCGCGGATCGACGGCTAGTTCATCGAGTCGCTCCAAGTCAAAACCGGCTTGCTGCAAAATTTGCTCGTCGGTCTCGCGCAGGATATCCATGCATTTCTCAACGACAGCTTGATAAGGGCCTGCCGTTGCGCCGATGCCAGCTATATAGATCGGGGTCGGGCGCACCCATTCGTTCGCGTAGGGCTCTAGCCTCCGTCCCTCAAGTACTGCGACAGGTCGGTAGCCCACATAGTCGTTGATTTGCCGAATTGCTCCTTCTACGATCCGGTCGGTTTCATCCCAAGGCCCGCCCTGCTGCAGAACGGACTCCATGGCGCGGCCTAAAAAGTAGCCATTGAAAATGCCTTCCGGCTCTTGGTGAAAGAGCAAGTCGCGGTGGAAGTCGAGATAGGCTGGCAGGAAGTTTAGCCAGAGCAATTCCAACAATGCCTCAGCCTGGGCGCAATCCTTGAAGGCTGTGTTGCCTTCATGCAGTTTCGCTAGCTCGTCTTGGAGCCATTGTTGGATCTGCAGCCAAGCCGGCATACCTTCAAAGGGACCGCCAGGGAGGGCTCGGGCGTAGATGCGGTTGAGCGCCGCCAGTGTCTTCAACTCGGCCTTGCCCGAGGAAAAGTTTAGGTATCCCAAAACCTGGACCAGGTCGCTTGCCTGGGAGGCTTTATCTTCGCTACTACGTTCGTCCACACGTACTCACCGGATTTGGGATACTCTGCTACGATTGTCGCAGAATCAAGTAGGGAAGCATTGCGGGCTCGCGGAATCCACCGGTCATGGCCCTGTTGTCGTCGACACGACTCAATGACGCCCTCAATCAAGACTGTATGGTATGAGCAGGCTCTTGGACCGTCTAGGAGAGAGACGCCGCCATACTTGAACCAGAAAATGCAGGCCCAAGCTGCCTAAGGACACCTGGAGTGAATACCGATTTGAGCGCAAGCGACGCATCTTTGCCTCCATTGCCCACCGAACGCTTGATGATCGAGGCTAGTGAGCTCTGGTTGCAGCGGATGCCCGAAGCGGTTCCAGCGGCTTTGGTGATTTCTCCAGGACGAGCTCAAGTTGCAGAAAAGTTGCTGGAACATTCTCATTTTCAGTCCGTCCAGGCTTGGTACCTCGATCTTCATGATGCCACGGTAGCCGCCGGATCTCTTAGCGAAAATGTGGATGTGCTGAGTGGTGCCGATCTACCGGAACATGAGTTTGGATTGATCGCTATGCCTGTGCTCAAGCGAGGCGAGGCTGAGCTGACTCGAGATCTGTTGCAGCAGGCTCATAAACGATTGACAGTCGCCGGTTGGCTAGTCGCCAGTGTGGACAATGGCAAGGATTCTTGGCTACACGACCAGTTGCAAACCCTGTTTGACAAGGTGACTTGCCATCGCACGGATCAAGGCAGCGTCTATTGGGCTCGTAAGAAGGGCGAGCTGAAGAAGGAAAAGAGTTTTCATTGCGAGATCTCTTTTCGCGAAGGCGACCAGCGGATTCACGCTCTGACGCGTCCAGGTGTTTTCTCCCACCGCAGGCTTGATCCCGGCGCGAGGCAGCTGATGCTATCGGCGGAAATCGCCGATGGCGACAACGTGCTCGACATGGGGTGCGGTTGCGGATCGGTTGCTCTGGCTGCCGCTTCTCAGACTTCGGGCATGGTGTTTGGCGTTGACTCCAACTCGCGAGCGGTCGCATGTTTGGAAGAAGGAGCAAAGCTAAACGGACTTGAAAACGTGCGGGCCATTTGGAACGCTGACGGCAATCTTGAGTTGCCGGTTGCCATCGACATTGCACTGGCCAATCCGCCTTACTACGGCGAAGATGCGATTGCCCAGCACTTCGTGGAGACTTGCCTGTCGGTTCTGCGCGTTGGTGGAGCACTGCTTGTCGTCACCAAGAAACCGAATTGGTATGAAGCCAGTTTTCATGGCGTACTCGAAGATGTGGTGACTTTTGAGGCTGGCAAGTACTGGGTGGTTTGTGCCAGAAAGCCTAATCTCGGGCAATCTGCGGGAACGGAATAGCGAACGGTCGATACAAGCACCAAGCATTTTGATTTGTAGCGGAGCCCGTCAAAAGCTTTGACATAAGCAATAGATGCAGCTTCGGCCTAACTTCCCTTCGTCGCCTTCAATGTCCACTGCTGCATCTTCTTAAGTTCACCGGTGGCGGTCATATCGAAGTTGAGTGGCGTTACCGTGACGTAACCAGCGTGCAGCATCGTCAAGTCGGTCTCATGCTCGGTTGGCTTGGGTGGAGGATCATTGGTGGCCCAATAATAGTCTCGGCCTTTGGGATCCTGCCGTTTCCAGTAGTGTTCGCCATAGCGTTCTGTGCCCATCGGAACGACTTTCACTTCAGGCATCTGCCCTGCAAGAAAGGCTTTCGTGGCCGCAGTCGGGATGTTGATGCTGTACAGCTGTGGCGGCGCGTCTTTTTGTTCCAGGATCTGCTGGACCAATGGTACCGCAATCTTCGCAGCGCTATCAAAATCCGCTGCTGGATCATACTCTAAGGAAACAGCAAAGCTGTTCAAGCCAAAGAAGGCGCCTTCGATAGCTGCAGCCACCGTGCCAGAGTAGAGAACGTTAATGCCAGCGTTCAAACCACCGTTGATACCGCTCACGACGGCGTCAACAGGGCCATCGATGAGTTCAGAGACCCCAAGCTTGACGCAATCAGCTGGGCTGCCCTCCACGGCGATTCCGTGCCGCTCACCACCTTGATAGATCTCCTTGCAGACTAATGGCTCCAAGAACGTAATGGTATGGCTCACGCCACTCTGCTCAGTAGCAGGAGAAATCAAATGAATGTCACCAAGTTGTTCCAGGCCACCGCGCAGTGCTGCGATTCCAGGAGCATAAATACCATCATCATTCGTCAACAAGATCTTCAAGGATTCGCCCTTCTGGCGTGTGGTTGTAGCACTCAATGATCGTTCGTCGGATCCAGCGACCGGACCCCGAACATACTACGCGAATCCATCGTTCTGTAAATGCGAGTTAGCTATACCTTTCAAGCAGTATAAGCACGACGCGCCAGCGAGTGAATTCTAAAGCAGCCCGGCTGAGTGAGCCTGCAGATCGCTCACGACTCCTGCGGCTAACGATCTGTTGTTCTTGTGAGCCGTATCGCCGTAAGGCTTCGGGCGGTCCCGAATAATCAAGATGCATTTCGCAGCCATTCCGGATAAATACGAGCTTTCGAAGTGAAGAATCGGCGACTAGCGCCATGGCCGCTCGGTACGAGCAGTACGCGCAAGCGACAGAGTGTTTCCGGTCCAGAATTGAAAAAGCTAGTTATGAACCAGCGGCTACGACAAAAGCCGCTCACGAAACACAAGCTGAACACGGCATCTACAATCCGTGGGTGTGCTCGATGCGTGCCGCTAACCAGGACCACAATTGTTGGGAAAGAAAGTCCTGCAGCGAAGCACTTCGACCGCTAGCTAGCATGATCCCGGTTTGTCCGGCGTGTAGTTTGACCGCGTCCGCTGCCGCCAAGGAAATATTCACCTGCATTCGTGGCTGAACGAGTTTCCAGCTGTCTTTGTCAGATTCCGTTTCATTTCTCTGTCCATCGCTTTGCGCTCGATCCTGGACCGGTAGTGGACCACCACAGTTGCCAGCCAGTGCAAAGTGTGGAAGAGAGTCCGTCGAGGATGGACTGATGCGATCGATTTTTCCGTGAATGCTGCCGTGACCCCATATGGTCAGTTCGACTTCTCTTCCTAGCGGCAACTGTAGGTGTACGAGATCATTTTGCGATATCAAGGCTGTCGCTTGCATGTCGGCTTCATCCGCCACATGGAACAAAGTCTGACCGGTCTCGCAGAAGTTCCCGAGAAGCGACTTGAGGTCATTCCCAACAACTCGTCCAGATCTAGTCGCTCGAATAGAGAGTTCCTCTAAGTCGGTTTCCAGTTCCTGTAGTTGTGCAAGGTGGCCGCTGAGCTTTTCTTCCTCCATTAGAGCCAGCGCAACTTCATCTTCGGACTGCCGTATGCGTTTGCGAATTCGAGCTTGCTCGGCTTCGCAGCGCAGGCGAGCGAATTCTAATCGCAGAGGCTCATTCGAAAGCGTAACCAGTAAATCGCCTGTCTCAATGTGCTGACCTGCAACGACGTGAATCTGATCCACGAATCCTTGCGTCGCTACGCGTACCTGCTGCTCATCTGAAAAGTCTATCACCAAGGGCGCTTGCAAGACTGGCGGTGCTGGAAGCTGGTTTAGCGAGTGGATTAGGCAAGTTATGCCAAAGCAAAATACAGACAAACGCCGGATTCTGTGCAGTCGCTGACGCACTGAGATCTTGGATGTGGCTAGGGTTCTGTAGAAGAATTGAGAGATGGGCAGAACCCACCATATGGTTACCGCCATGATTGCAAGTAAGAGGCCGCTACCCTCTAGCAAATTGCTTGCGGCAATTAGAATGCCCATGCAAACGGCAATCTTCCATATTGCGGCAAGCCAACCGTATATCACGGCTATCAGATCTCTTCGTCCATGCCCATTTGCCGTCGTTCGCTCGCCCGTGAATAAAAACCTGAAGAAGCTTGCTACCGACTGGCTGCCATGCTGCGATAAGTTTGGGAATTCAAGCCAATCCGCCAGGATGTGATAGCCGTCGAAACGCATCAGCGGGTTTGCGTTGAAGACGAGCGTATGCACCGAGGCAGTAGCAGCAATGGAGGCTGCGATGGTCTGTAGCAGTCCTGGTTCGCTATCGAGCCATATTAGGACAGCCACAGCAGCGACGATTAGTTCGACGATCATCCCTGCGGCAGAGGTGAGTATGCGTTGGTACTTGCTTGGGAAACGCCATGCACTACTGAGATCGACATAGGGAAGTGGAATCAGCAGAAAGAGCATCACGCCGCAGCCATGCACTTGTCCGCCATAAAGCTTGCAGACCAAGCCATGCCCGCATTCATGCAAAAGCTTTAGCAAGCACCAGGACGCGGCAATCATCCAGACGCTGTCACGGCTAAAGCAAGAAACAGTCTGCTGGCTCCATAATTGCCAATGACTGGCAAGCTGCAGAACGGCCCAAGTGCAGATCAGAATTCCTAGAATCGCTCCTACAGGACCAACTATCCAACCCGCGAAGCGATGACTTGCACTGAATATTGCATCGGGATTGCCGAGTGGAATGCGAATGCAAATGGGATTCACCCACTGCAGCCATTTCTGCTTTCTCTCTTGAGTGGCAATGCGGTCTACTTGACGCGTGCTACCGGCCTGACTCGTACTCGCTAAACCGGATTCGATGAGCCAGTTGACGAGGCGGATTGTTTCTTGCTCACCAAGCGCCGATTCTGGTGTGCTCGAGCTGCAACACGCCATCGCAGCAGCTAAAGTTCGGTGGCCATCAAACTGAGATAGCAGCGCATACTCCGGCTCTCCGACTCGAAAAAACGTGCCTCGCAAGGTGTCCTCGATCAAGTACCAGTTTTCGTGTTTGCCGCTTTGTACTTGAAAGCGAAGTCCCTTGTTCAATCGTAGGATGGCTTGTCCTAGTTCAAAAGTGATGGAGTCTGACTGCATGTCTGTCATAGGCCTACCACCATGTTAGGCGAGAGACACAGAACTCCCATGGCTTATGGAAAACGTTCCATCCGAGCGGTTGTGAATCACAGTCAATACGTGCGTAGCCTTCCATTCCAGGGCGTATTTGCTGGCCAAGATCCTGGAGGCCAACTTCGGCAACGAATACGTTCTTCCCATCTCGCAATTCAGAGCGAGGTCTGATGCGTTCGACCGTACCGGTAACTGAAGCATTTTGTCCTTCGATCCAGATGCGGACCAAGCATCCAGTCTCGAGCATCGCTACGTCTTCAGATGGCACGTTTAGTTCAATGCGAAGTTCATCGAGTTGGCCGACTTCGTAGATCGATCGCCCTAAGTCCACTGCAATTCCGTCAGTCTTCGCCGCTTCGCCCTTCAAGATGACTCCGTCGATCGGGCTTTTCAGTTGCAGTTTCTCAAGCTGCCCGAGGAGTAGTTTTTCACGGGCATCCAGGCGTTTCACGTCGAGTTCACTCAACATCGACTCGGAGATCAGCCGTTCGGCGAGTTGGATGTCGCGTTTCTTGAGTGCTTGTTTGCGTTCTGCTTGAATGCTAACGAGCTCATAACGAATAGATTGATCGTCCATCACTGCGAGCAACTGCCCAGCCTCTACAGTTTCACCGGGTGCTACCAAGGCTTGATGAATCGTGCCTGCAAAAGGTGCGACGACAAAGCGACGCTTAGCAGTTTCGACTCGACAGCCACATCGAATTCGATAAGCCGTCGGGTAACAAAGTAGCGCTGCGATCCCAACGAGTACGGCGACAGCAATTGCAGCCCGAACAGAGCCAAGAAAGCGAACACCATTTTTAAGCCAACGTCCTAGCAGCGAGCCTTGGGCTTTTCGGACAACTTGAAGGGCGGAGCCGATGCGGGACTCGGCAGCTTTCAGAAAGCGATTTAGGCGATCTTGTTCTTTGGTGGCTACTCCGGCCAGAAGTAAGTAACCGATGCACTGCCCGTGGTTGTTCGTGAGCGGAATAGAAGTCACCGAATCTACGTCCAATTCTGCAGCGAGCTGTCGGTGCCCAAGGGAAGGGTTATCGCAAGACTTGCTTGCAGTCTGCCAGACCGTTAGCTCTTTGCGAATCGCAGTTTCGCTCAAGGCTGTTTTTAGACTGCGCGCAACACCAGAGTTCTGGTCAAATCGACTCACGCCCGAAACGGTACGCACGAGAATTCGCAACCGTTCTATGGTCGCCACGGCTGCGAAGTCACAGCTCAGATGTCTTGTCAGCGCATGTGCGGCGACATCACAGGCGGACTGCAAGTTGGCTTGTGATTCGATCCGGGAGACCAGTTCGATCAAGGCAGCTAGGGTTTGAAGTTTCCAGTCGCTTTCGGTAGCCGTTTGCTCCCCGCTCCAGCACTTAGCATATTGATGAGCAGTGTCTAGCACCGGTAAGAGTGATGCTGTCTCGTTCTCTCTTGCAACGACTACTAGAACCGTAGGCTGATTCATCTCGATCGTAAGCGGAGTGAGCAGCCATTGTTGGCCAGAGCTGACTTCGATCTGGATTTGGCCACTACGATGGGCCCGTTCGAGCGCTTGCTGATTCTCCCTCGCCCAGTCAGAGCCATTCGAGATGGGCGTGCAGTATTGAGGGCTTACGATTCGCCAGTCTGTCTCTTCCTTTGAGAATAACCAAACAGTGCCATTTTTGTTCTGCTGTCCAACGATATGACACAGGCCAGCCAGCATATCCTCGCGACTCTTAGCCTGTGTAAACAGCTGACTCAGTGCGAGGTGAAGATCAGCGAGTTCAATGCCGCCGATCTCAATCGTCTCTTTCCGAACGGCAGGTTTGTGTTCGTCTTCATTCGGCCATACCGACTTGGAATAGCCAAATGCGGACTGAGGGCTGTGCCGCCAGCCATGACTTGACCGTTCCTTCATTTCATTGCTCACGAACGCTCCTTCTGTCGGCCGCTCTCAGGCCCAATCCAGCGACAGGGGGATCCACTGCGCAGCTCGTTCTGCGGATTGTTGAGTAATACTTCTACTCGAGTGGTGGAGCTGTCAGCATCAGTGACGGGTGAGACAAAACTGACGGTTCCGTGAACAATCTTCTGAGTCAAGCCAGTCGCAATTGTTACGTTTTGACCAGTTTTGAGTTGGATTGCTTCCTCTGCGTTCAAGTAGAATCTCGCGCGGAGTTTGGTCAGGTCCGCAATCGTTGCAAACTTGGGTTCTGCCCCAGCAATAAATTCGCCAGCCTGCCGATGCACCTCCGTGATGACGCCACGGATTGGGCTGCGGATCAGTCGGCGTTCTATTTCGGCTTCGATCAAGCAGACTTGAATTTTCTGCTCCTCTCGGGCAAGTTTTGCTGCTTCGCGTTCCGAGAAGGCTGCATCAAACTCTAGCTCAGCTTGCTCGACTTCAGACTGATTGGCATGCCCCGATTCAAGCATTGGTCGCAGGGCTGCCAGCTTCTTTTCGCGAATGCGGACCAGTGCATCGGCGGCTTGGATCGCAAAAGCTGATTCGGCTCGTAGCTCTGCAAGCCTTTTTTTTTGCCTGAGTTCCTCACATTGAAGCTCTGCAAGCACTTGGCCAATTTCAATCGACTGGCCTTCTCGAACGAACGTCTTGGAAACAACACCCGGCTCAGCAGCAGCAACCTCTCGTAACTCGACGGGCTCAGCAAAGCTCTCAAGCACTTGTGCGTGCAGATTGGTTGCGGTGAAAAGAATCACCAGTAAAGGCAAAACTGTGTTGGCTCGGCGGTGGATAGGTCTGATGGTGGACCTAAAGTCTTGACAACTTCCGCTACGGAAGACTCTAGTACGCATGCGATTCTCCTGGGCTCGCCAGGCTGTGTCGCACTTGGTTGAGCCATTCATCCTGTGTGAATACATCCTTCCGAAGGTCAAAGGAACGCACTTCCAGCTCTTGCTGAAGTCGTTTGATCTCGGGCCCAAAGTCTTGGTGCACTTCGGTTTCGCCTTCAGCGGCAGAAGCTTGGAGCTTTGCGGCTAGCTTTGGTGCATGCTCCAGTAGTAGTCTGTCTTCTGCAGAAACAAAGAACTGGTAGGATCCTGGGTCGCCTTGTCGGGCACAGCGACCAGCAAGTTGTCGATCTATGCGAGCATTGGTTTGGTGACTGCAAGCAATGACGTGCAGTCCGCCTAGCTCTCGTGCAACTTGAACCAGTCGAATATCGGTACCTCGACCAGCCATGTTGGTAGCGATGGTGACAGCTCCAGATCGCCCAGCTTCCGCGATGACTTCAGCTTCATCAGCGTCTTGTAGGCCATTGAGCAACGAGGCAGAACGTCCTGCCGCCTGCAGTAACCCAAAAACTTCCAGGCTTTCATCGATACTCTCGGTTCCGACCAATACCGGCCTCTCAGTCTTTGCAATTTGATTGATGCTGTGAACAATCGCTTGTATCTTTGCTTCGCGCGAGACGAAGAAACGCGTCGGCAGTTCAATTCGGCGACATATTTTGTGTGTCGGCAGTGCGTGAACACGCGAACGATAGAAGTGCTCCACTTCAGATTCGTTGTCTCGAATTGTCCCAGTCAAACCGCAGACGTTTTCGTACATTTGGAAAAAGCGTTGCCGTGAGATTCGTGCAATCGCTTCGGTGCAAGCCTGAATGGTCACGCCTTCTTTAGCTTCGACTGCCTGGTGCAGCCCGGCCCTTAGCTGCCGATCCTCGAAAATGCGTCCCGTGTGCTGATCGACAAGTTTGACTCGATCTTCGTCGACGACGTAGTCCACGTTGCATTGCAACTGATATTCGGCGAACAAAGCCTGCTTGATGTACTCGGTCCAAGGGCGTTGTAACAGCGTGTTGTGCCCTCGTGACAAAGCTTCGTGCGCAAGCCCCTGCCCTGCCTTTGTCAAACTGACTCCAGCAGGCCTCTCTTCCATCAGAAAATGTTCCGACTCATTCATGGAGTTGGCAATGCTTCGCGCAAGCTCGTAGAGTCGCCGTGTCTCAGGTGCGATACGCTGATTTACACCGCTGAGAATTAAGGGAGTGGTGGCTTCATCGAGAAGAACACTATCTGCTTCATCCACGATGATGGTCCGATGTTCCAGCTGATTTAATTGCGACTCTGGGTTTACATCCAAAATGCTATTCAGTACGTCACGGCCGAGAGTGTTTTTTTCGTGCTCGCGCAAGGTGACTTGATCGCGCAAGTAGTCAAATCCAAACAGATAGCCGGCACCGTAGGTAATTGGGCATCGGTAGGCGTTTCGGTTGGCAGCTGGGCTGGCCTCGCTTGACAACAATTCCGCGTCGACTCCAAGCGCTTGAAACAGAGGTAAGTTGGATGCAAAGTCGCGTCGTGCCAGATACTCTGTTGTTGTCGCAACATGCACGGACGAATCGAAAATGCTTCGAATAAGTGCCGCCAGAGCGCAGACAATGGTTTTCCCCTCACCCGTTTGCATCTCGACAATGGCGGAACTGGCTGTTGCCGCGGCACCTGCGATCTGAACATCGTGCAGTTTGAATTCGAAAACGCTTTCGGCCGCAGTGACCGCATGCGAGGCAGCTTCGAGAAAACTCTGACTGTGCGATCCTGCAGTTTTGTCTTGCTGCGCGCGCTGCCTCAAGTGTTGAAAGCTTTCTTGCAGTTCAAGACGACCGCACTGGCAGTAATTCGTCTGCAAAGAGCGCACGTTTCGCACGAAGTCATTTAGACGTCGTAAGCGTCGCTGTTGTTGACTCGAGATTCGGCTTTTGCGAGGACTTAGATGCAGCATGGCAGCAACGATTGCGAATGCGAGTTGGCGGAAGGCTTTTGCTTACGGAAGGCGAGTTCGGCCAGAAACGAGCGTTTGAAGGCGTGCAATTCGCAAAATCCCAATCGCTTATCCTGAGTGACTGAAACATTTCGGGTCCAAAACCATAGGTCGTGTTCGAGTGCGTGTATCACAAATTCCCCAAAAATTTCTGTTCAATCGCTACGATTCGCATGACCGGCAAGCCTATAATCCCCTTCTCATTAGTCGCCCTTCTCCCCTTCGGATAAGCTGTTTCCAGCTGCTTCCGCTCTGTCTTCTCACCTCTAGCTTCACGTTGGACGAATCCAATGATCTTTCATCGCATCCTTCTCACCTTAGCAGTAGTGCTCATGGCTGGTTCAGTAAGTGCAGTCGCCCAAGAAATTGATGTTTGGCTCGGAACTGGCAGTCGAGGACCGGAGACCGGCATTTACCACTGTATGCTCAACACTGAGACCGGGAAGCTTGGGCCCTCCAAGCGTGTCGGCGAGATCCAGCGTCCTGGTTTCATCGCCATGCACCCGAAGGGTACGCACATTTACTCCGTCGGGACGGTTGCGGATGTGCCGTCGATCGCATGTTTCAAGATTGTTGCCACTGGCAACAAAGCAAAGCTTAAGCTCGTAAACTCGGTTCCAGTCGGTGACGGTGGCTCAGCACATGTCTCCGTCGACCCGACTGGCAATATGTTGCTTTCGGCCCAGTATGGAGGCGGCTCGGTCGCAGCTTATGAGTTAGCCCAGTCAGGAAGGATCCTTCGGCAAACAACTTTGATTGAACATGAAGGTGGGTCAGGGGTCTTCGGTAATCGCCAGGATGCGTCACACGCTCACTGGACTGGCTTCTCTCCGGACAATCGGTTCGCTTTCGTTCCCGACTTGGGGCTCGACCAAGTCGTCATCTACAAAGTGGACCTGGACAACGCAACGATTCATCCTCATGGACACGCCGACGTCCCACCAGGTTCCGGTCCAAGACACATGAAGTTTCATCCGAACGGCAAATGGATTTATGTCTTGAACGAACTCTCCTTGGCCGTCTCAGTTTTCGATTACGACGCGAAAACGGGGAGCATGAAGATCAAGCAGACGATTCCCACTGTGGATCCAGAAGAACTGAAGCTTGAGAAGTTTAAGAGTTGTTCGGAGATTCGCGTGCATCCCAATGGCCAGTTCGTTTACGCGGCCAATCGAGGACACGATACGATCACGGCGTTCTCCGTTGGGAAGGATGGAGCTTTGGAAATGATTCAGAACGAGCACGTCAGAGGCTCGATCCCACGTAACTTCAATCTCGATCCATCAGCACGCTGGCTGCTAGTTGGCGGGCAGGCATCGAATACTCTCGCTTGTTTTGAGGTCAATCCAGGGTCCGGTAGGATGACTTACAACCAAAATGTCATCAATTCTCCGTCGCCGATTTGCGTTGTTTTTGGGGCCGATCGCTAGCAACGCGGCATCCCAAGCCTAAAAAAATCGACTAGTTATCAATTGTGGATGGAGCCACGCCCGATGGTGTTTGTTGAGCACGATTGGCCTCGGGATGTTTTCCCAAAGAAGCCGCCTTTCGTCTCATTTTAGATAACAGGTCTGCTGCGTTGCTCGGCACCTGCTTTGCTAGCTTTGCAGGACCAAACTTGTCGCCGCATTTCTGGATTCGCTAAAGCTGTGCTTTGCGCACCGTTGGCGTGGAGTTTTCGGCGAATCACTGAAGCTATCGATTCCAAACGAGGGATGAAGGGATGCATCAATCGTCTAAGCAAATTGTTGCGGCAGCTATGCTCTGCGCTGCTTTCGCACTAAGTGGTTGTCGAGGTTTTCAGTACGGGCATATCGTTAGTCCTGAGAAAACGGATATGGTCGGTAGTCACGATGCCGGCTCGGCCGTCTACAAGCCGTTGGTCGAAGAGTCGGTCGCCAAGCTGCTAGGCCGTTGCACCAATTCTCCAGCGATCGATGCAAACGGCCTTCCGGTTCCAAGTACGGTATGTTTCGTGGGCATCGAGAACCACAGCTCTGAGGAACTAGGTGACTTCAAGGAACATCTTTATGAGCTCATTGACGCTCGAGTGAGCCAGTCCCCACAGTTCGCCTCACTAAGTCGACGTGTAGTCGAAGCGGCACTCTACGAGACCGAACTCCGGCCAGACGCGTTGTTTGTGCCAGTGAACATGCAACGCTTTACAAGCATGTTGCATGCGAACGGCCAGCCTGTTGAGTATTTGCTGTTTGCCAAGTTGACGAGTGGAACCACCGATCGCAATTCCTCGTCGCAGCGAGACTACTTGCTGACTCTCGAGATGATTGATACCCGAAACAATACGAGCTTCAAGGAACAAGCTGAGATTCGCAAGGGCTACCACAAGTCTGCCTTACATCGACTTGGCAGCTACAACTGGTTCCCCGGGAATCACTAGGCAGAAGTTTGCTGTCTCCCATGTCAAGCAACTCATCCACAGCAACGATCTCAAGTAGCCTCAAAGGGCTGCCCGCCATCGTCGCTCTGTTGCTGTTTGGCGGCTGCAGCACTCATGCAAGCCGTTTGATGAGGCCGCGAAGTGAGTTTTATAGCAATGACTTGCATCAAGCAAGGGCCGAGTTCGATAAGCTGGCGCAGAAGGGAAAACAGGATTCTTCCGTTCTCGAACTAGACTTGGCCATGGTCGAGCTCTTTCAGGGAGACGTGGCTGCAGCGGAGCGGCGATTGCAGAGTGTTCGCGATGAGTGGGATCGCCTTCAACAAAAAAGCTTCGTTGAAGACACGAGCTCTTATTTGACTGATGACCAGATAAGGGCTTACGCGGGCGAAGACTACGAAAAGCTGCTGGTCCGCGTGATGCTAAGCCTCTGTAGCCTCATGCAGGACGGCGTTGATGCGGAAGCATACTCCCTGCAGACCTTAGACAAGCAGCGCGAACTCTTCGGCCGAGCCAAAGAGCGTTGGGACGAGGAACTGCCTGAAGACTACTGCGTACCCACCATAGCTCCGTATCTTCGCGGTATGTTGCTGGAAAGTACGCACACCGACTACCATGAGGCGGCTCGCTACTACGAAGAAAGCCTGGCTCTGCTTCCTGACTCGCCACTTCTACAGCAGGATCTTGAGCGAGCGCAGCACGGAGTGCACTGTGCGCCAGGGCATGGGATTGTTTATGTGATCGCTATGGTCGGGCGTGGCCCATTCAAGGAAGAAACGACTCAACCCGCCACTCAAGCCGCGCTGCAAGCAGCAGACTTGATCGTTTCCAACCTCGGCGAGTACTCGATCCCTCCGACCATCGCACCAGTTAAGATTCCAATCATCGTTAGTCCGCCTAAGCCTTTTGACTTGCTCGGCGTCAAAGTTGGCGATGTGCCGGTCTCAACCACGCTGCCTATAAGCGACTTGCATGAACTTGCAGTCGATTCCTATGAGGCCAAACTACCTTCGGTGATAACGCGAGCTGTTGTGCGTCGCGTCCTGAAGAAGGGTGCGGTCTACGCGGCGAAGGATCAGCTAGACGTAAACTCGGATATTGCTTCTTTCGCCTTGGACGCAGCGGGAGTTCTCTGGGAAGCCACCGAGGCGGCCGATACTCGATGCTGGGGCTTGTTACCGCGCGAGTTCCAGATCCTCAGGCTGGAACTCCCGAGCGGTACCCACACTTTGGGTTTAGAACCCATCACGGCTGGTACACCCATCGCGCCGACGACTCAGTGCAAAGTCACTATTCGTGACGGACTCAATTCTTACGTGCTCTCGTATTGGCCCGGAATGCAGCCGATTGGGAAGATTCTTGTAAGCAGATGATGACGAGAGAATAAGTAGCTAGTTCGCTGCCACTGTGATCTTCAACCGAGCTTTTGACGCAGACAGCTAATATTCGGTATGGCATGCCCGCTGGTGACCTGTGATTACGCAGTGCACAGCGGCATTTTTAGAATGGTGAAGATGATGGCTGCCGAACTTGGCGTATTTGAAGAATCTTACAGAGCCAATAGTCTTTGATGAGATTCTCGAGCTGGAGGCGAAAATTGCATCGGAGATATCGGCGAGCCGCATTAATGTGCAAGACGTAGCTGCCATCGCGCTGAACAAACTACCGATCAACTATGTTTGTGACCCGCTCAACAACTCCTCTGCGGAGACTCACTTCAACGCGATCTTTAAGAGATTCGATTGGGGGCTTAGACTGTGGTTCACAAAGCGGTTCAGAGGGCGCTTTCCAATCCGCACCGTTGAGGCATGAGTCGTTAGTTTCAAACAAGGGCACAGGTGATCATTTGATCGCCCTTCTTCACGTGCTACCGGCAATTGAGTCCGCCAGATGAGTCCGCACTAATGAAATCGGGTCGCTATTCGAGAACGAAAGCCGCAATTCGAGGGCATAAGCCCCACCTGCAGGCACGCGGATGCAAACCCAGGATTTCCAGATCTCAACCAGCCGAGTTTGGATCGTAGCTAACACTTGCCTATTTCCGATGCGGCTGCGCTAGAAATTCGACCACTATGAGTCAACTGGTGTACCTGAGCTATCGATCATAGCAAGATCTTTAGAAGCAACCTGCCCAGGCTTGGGATTGAAGAAAGCAATGGCAAGCGTACCAAGGCCGCCTCCGACAAGGCAAGCTGTGATAGCCTGCCACTGGTAGTTTGGTTGAAGGCTGAAGAGCCAGCAGCTGACGCTAATACTGGTCCACATGCAGAACGCCGCAATCCACCTGCTGCGCCGCGTCAAGACTCTTCGGCCGTCGAAATATGCCACGTAGGGCTGGAGCATCTTGCTCTGACACACTCGCTGATGCAACTTAGGCCAGCCCCTGGCCAGCAAGTAGATCCCGAGTAGCACAGGACCTGTCGTCGGAATCCCAGGAAGATAGATTCCCACGACACCGATGCCGAGAAACAACACACCCAGCGTGGATAACAAACAACGTTTGGCGATCAGTGGTAGAGACTGAAAGCTCGTAAAACACTCATCAGCTGTCGTCAATTCGACAGGACGAAAGAGAAACATAGTTGTGATCCCAAAACAGTAGTTGATAGGGCTAGAGCGGCACGTTGCTCCTTGTGACTCGCACCCACTTCAACCTAGTCTCTGATTTCAGAGATGAATGATTTTTCAGCCCTTTGCGAGACGCGTACTTTACCGCTCCCCTGCGCTGGGGAGCGTACCTCCATCACACAGTCTCAAGCATGCTAATCACACGGCTATTTCTCTCAGTGTGAAGCACGACTTACTTATTCACGCTACCCGCAATTCCTGCCGTTGTGCAACTAAGGGGTGCAGCTGTGTTTAAAGCGGTTATCCGCTTGGTCCACTCATTGAGTGGCAAGTCGATTCTCTGTCCCCTCTCGGTAGGTGAGTCATTCGCGCCCTTTGTATTCATTCTCCGCCAATCTATCGCCGTGCTTTGACTGAAGCTTTGTTGTGGCCCATAGAAGTAGCAGAGGCCGCATTGGCGAGGCAGTGACTATGTGTGCGTTATCGCACACTTACCTGTTAGGCGGGTGCGAAAGATTGTTCCTGAGCTATGCGACTGCTGTGTTCAGGTTTGACAGTTGAAATCGTGTTGCAGAGAAGTCGCTCCCCACTTTTGGATTGGCAGCGGTGCGGCAACATCTCTGGCCGAGGATCGTGCAGAGGGACCGCTAAAACGAAACTCTTCAGATCTTTTGATCTTCTAATCAACTACTGGAAAAGGGGCAAAAAATGGCACAGGCGACTCTTGAGCGTCCTCAGGCAAAGAACAGCAAGACGAATGCTCGCGAAGCGGGCTTTAAGAAGGAACTGCAGGAAACACAGGCGAAGCTAGATGCGATCAGCACCACGCTTGCTGTGATTGAATTTGAATCCGACGGTACGATCCTTTCCGCAAATCAAAACTTCTTGTCGGCGGTCGGCTACCGACTGGATGAGGTTCAGGGTCAACACCACAGTATGTTTGTCGATCGAAAGTACGCGGAGAGCACGGAGTATCAGGATTTTTGGGCGAAGCTTCAACGTGGCGAGTCTATCCAAGGTGAGTTCCAGCGCTTTGGCAAGGGCTCCAAAGAGATTTGGATTCAAGCTCGTTACTCTGCTCTGACCGACGACAGCGGCAAGACCTACCGCGTTGTAAAGAATGCCACTGATATTACCGCAGAAAGATTACGCCGAGAGAATGCTGCTCAGAAAACTGCGATTGTTGAGAATGTTCCGATCAACATCATGTTAGCAGATCTGAATGGCACGATTGTCTACATGAATCCTGCATCGCGCAACACGCTGAAAACCATCGAACATCAACTACCTGTAAAGGTAGACGAGATCGTAGGTGCTTCTTACGACGTGTTCCACAAGAACCCGTCGCATCAACGGCGTATGCTTGCGGATCCAAACAACCTGCCTCACAGTGCAGAGATTAAAGTCGGGGATGACACATTGCGCCTCGATGCGTCAGCAATCTACGATGATAAGGGGAACTACTTTGGGCCTATGGTCGCTTGGGCGGTCATCACCGACCAAAAGAACGCCGAGATTCGGGAGAAGGAGAACCAGAAGCGGGAACGGCAGCAGCAAGAGCAACTGCGCGAAAAAGTTGACCAATTGCTAGCCGTGGTCAATGCCGCCGCCAATGGCGACTTGACCCAGGAAGTTACGGTTGCGGGCGAGGATGCGGTTGGCGAACTCGCTGCAGGCTTAAGCAAAATGCTAACTGATCTCCGAGAGATCATTTGGCAAGTAGTTGAAGGGGCAGCACAGTTTACGGAAGGTTCGCGAGTCGTATCCGAAAATGCTCAGACGCTTGCTGAAGGTGCCCAGACTCAGACGGCCTCCGTCGAAGAGATGAGTGCTGCTGTAGAGGAGCTTGCACGCAGTATCGACGCCGTGAAAGAAAATGCCGATGAGGCCAACAAAGTCGCCAATGAAACTAATAGCTTGGCTGAGGAAGGTGGATCGGCCGTCGATAAGTCCATTGCAGCTATGGAGCGTATCAAAGCATCGTCCAATCAGATTAGCGAGATCATTCAGGTGATTTCTGAGATCGCCAGTCAAACCAACCTGCTCGCCCTGAACGCGGCGATCGAAGCCGCTCGAGCTGGTGAGCACGGCATGGGCTTCGCCGTCGTTGCCGACGAAGTACGCAAGCTTGCTGAGCGATCCAGCGAGGCTGCAAAAGAGATTTCGACACTGATTAAGGAATCTACGAAACGTGTCGAGGAAGGAGCCGAGCTGAGCGAACAGA
Source organism: Aureliella sp. (assembly GCA_963691875.1). Classification (GTDB taxonomy): domain Bacteria; phylum Planctomycetota; class Planctomycetia; order Pirellulales; family Pirellulaceae; genus Aureliella. The sequence goes on along the minus strand of OY829846.1, from coordinate 3,156,536 downwards.
CAGGTGAATCGCTATCAAAAATCATTCAGGGTGTCGAGGGTACAGCGTGACGCATCGCAGAGATCGCCGACTCTACAGTGGAGCAATCTCAGAGCGCGAACGGAATTGCGAGCACTATCCAGCAAATCTCGGAGGTAACGGAGCAGGCTGCTAGTGGAAGTGAAGAGATGGCATCTAGTAGCGAGGAGTTGGGAGCGCAAGCGACCGCCCTCAGCGATCTAGTTTCCCGTTTCCGATTGGAAGAGTAGTTAACAGGCGTATTGGCAGGTCGGATCTGTCCACGAGACAGAGAACGGTTCGGAGATGCGGCTTGCTATAAGCAGGCTGCATCAGTTTCTGACCTGATGCGATCGGTCCGACACCTGTATGCGTTAACTGAAGTATGACGAAGCGACTTACTGGTCTAGGTCTATGCCCTCCATAAAACGAGTGAGTCTCTACACAGTTGGTATGGGGCACTTCATCGTCCTGCGAGAAAGTGATGTGGCACAAGTCATACTCGGATCGTGCATTGGGTTGGCACTGTACTGCAGGAGGAAGAAAATTGCGGCGGTGGCACACATTGTTCTTCCATACTCAGAAGGTCGAGAAGGAAGCAACGCGAGATTTGCCGACCAAGCGATACCAGCAATGCTGGTATCGCTCGCAAAGGAAGGGGTAGGCCAGGCATCGGTAAACGCCAAGTTAGCTGGCGGAGCCAATGTACTGGGCGCTGCTGGTCCGATGCAAATCGGAAAACAGAATCATGCGTCGGTGAAGAGCGTGCTCGATGGGTTGGGGATTGCGGTTGTGGCCGAACACATAGGCGGCGAACAAAGCCGAAAAATTATTTTCAACTGCGCGACTTGTGAACTCCAAGTCAGGGTAGCTGGAAAGCATGTAATAGTCTTGTAGAGAGCAGGCTACTTGGCTGTAAACAAGCGGATGAATACGGGCGTCAATGGACGCTGGACAACCAAAGGATAGAGCGATGACGACAGGGCTAGGCAATCTATTGTTAAAAAACGACATCCTGCTGGAAAGCGGAACGAACGAGGTGGAAATCCTGGTGTTCCGCATTGGCGGGTATCGACTCGGGATCAATGTGGCAAAAGTTCGAGAGATTTTGCCATCGCAACGAATCACACGCTTGCCGGAGTCTCATCCATCGGTGGTTGAGTGTTTCCGCCTGCGAGATATCGTGATCCCTTGCGTTTCGCTAGAGCAGCATCTTGGTCTCGAGGCATGTCCAGAGACTCCCAACAACCTGATTCTGACGGAGTTCAATAAGTCACAGATTGCCTTTCTGGTTGATGAGGTCGAGCGGATTCACCGGATCGACTGGGAACAGATTGCCCCAGCTCCTCAGGTAGTTATCGATTGTCACTCGCCCGTCACCGCGGTCACTAATCTCGAAGGTCATCTCGTCCTGATGCTCGATTTCGAGCTGATTACGGCCGAGATCGGCAAGAACGATCTCAGCTCTGTCGCGGTGGAGAATCCCAACGACCTCCCGCGAGAATCAGTCCGGGTTATGGTTGTAGACGATTCTCCGACCGTGCGTTGCGCATTGGAAAGCACACTGCAGGATAGCGGTTATGGACAGGTGTTTGCGTTTGAGAACGGCCGCCAAGCTTGGGAATGGCTACAGAAAAGATTAAGTGAGACTAGCACGGTATCGGAGATAGCCGATCTTGTAATCAGTGACGTCGAGATGCCATCAATGGATGGTTTGCACCTGACCAAGAACATTAAGTCGCATCCACAGCTGTCCTGCCTGCCGGTAGCTCTCTATTCTTCGATTCTTACTCCAGACAACTATAAGAAGGGCGAATCGGTAGGAGCAGACGCGCAGATCACAAAGCCAGAGTTGGCCAGGATTGTGGAATTGGCGGATGAGTTCACGATGGGTAGATCTGCTCGATCAAAAGAGAGTGTCGAAAAGCCAGCCACTGAATCGAATCCACTTCCCTCACCTTCTGTCGATTTGACAGATGGCTCTGTTGGTTCGTTAACCCACACCGCTTGAATGCATGGTGTAGGAGCCGGAGAAAGGTAACGGCAAAGGGAAAAGCAAATATGAGAAGTGATGTAAAACGTGTTCTAGTCGTTGACGACTCGTCAACAATGCGCAACGTCATTTGCGACGCACTTTCTAAGGAGAGCGACTTTGAGGTTGTGGGTACGGCGAGCGATGGAGTCGAGGCTGTCGAGAAACACGAAGAACTCCTTCCGGACATCGTCACGCTGGACTTGCAGTTGCCACGGATGGAGGGGCTTGACGCACTCGACGCGATTATCGAGAGTCGCCCGACTGCAGTGATAGTGGTAAGTAGCCTAACGAAGCGTTCTGTAGATATAACGATGCAAGCTCTTGAGCGAGGGGCCTTCGACTACATTCCAAAGCCCGACGCTTGTTCTTGTAGTGAAAAGTTTCTGGATATGTTGCTGCGGAAGCTTCGTGCAAGTGCGAATGCCGATGTGCGACGTGTGCTTGAAATTCGAAAAGAGAGAATGAAGCAGTCGCCGTGTGACCAGGCCGGTTGGAGGGGCTCTTCGCAGAGTGATAGAGTAGTCGAAGGATTTCACGATAGCTGTGTCGCGATCGGGGTTTCAACTGGCGGTCCCCCAGCGCTTGCATGTTTATTTGAGCGTCTTGTACCACCGCTTCCTCCTATTGTCATCGTTCAGCATATGCCTGAGGCGTTTACCGGTTCATTGGCCGCTCGCTTGGATGCTTGCTCGGAAATAAAGGTCATTGAAGCACAGGGAGGTGAGGTATTGCGTCCAAACCAGGCACTCCTTGCCCCAGGCGGAAAACATCTCAGGTTGGTGCGAGCAGGGACCAAAGTGGTTACTGAGATCGATCAAGAGCAGGCGGCGGTAAGTGGACATAAACCATCTGTTGATGTCACGATGAGGGATGCTGCTGCAGTTTTTTCGGGAAGGTGCATCGGTGTCATCATGACTGGAATGGGATTTGATGGCGTAGCGGGCTGCGAGGCGGTTTCGGCTAGTGGTGGATTGGTCCTAGGACAGGATGAGTCTAGTTCTGACGTCTACGGAATGAACAAGGCCGCCTTCAAAGCTGGACACGTCGACATCCAGTTTTCGCTGGACGAGCTACATGAGCTTATTGCAACCAAGTGCAGTGAGCTACTTGGTGGAATTAGCACAGGCGTTTGAGTTTGCTCATTTTTGCCGGGCATTCGTTTCAGATTGGATCAGGCAAATATAAGAAATAACAACCTAAAGGAAAAAGATGATGAATACTACATTCGTTGGAAACGCAGCGGAGGCAGCTTCATTCGAAGAGACAAGCAGACAGCTCGTTAGCTTTCGGATTGCTGAGGAAGAGTACGGAATCGAGATCAGCAAAGTGCGCGAGATTATCTTGCTCAGCGAGATTACCAGTATTCCAAGGACGCCCGAGTATGTGCAGGGACTTATCAATCTTCGCAGTACCGTAATACCTATTATTGATTTGCGTTTGAGATTTGGGTTGCCAAGCGTTGAGCCCACGGAGGACACGCGAATCGTGGTGACTCAGCTCAACGGCAAGACGACAGGCGTCGTGGTCGACGCGGTTAGTGAAGTTCTAAGAGTATCGCGAGACCAGATAGCGTCTCCGCCGACGACCGTCGCCGGATGCGCGCGTGACTACTTAACAGGCTTGGCAAATCTGGATGATCGGCTGCTGATTCTTCTCGACATCGAGAAGCTGCTTGGTAGCTATGCTGTGCCAGAGCAAGAAGAGCTTGCTGGCGTATAGGATCAACACAAACACCGGTTAGGTCTGGAAGAAATAACAACGAAGAGAGAGCGATGAATCGAAGCCTCAATGACAAGCAGATGCAACGGTTTGTGGATTTGATCTACAATCATACTGGTTTGAGATTTACGGAGAGGAAGAAATCTCTAGTTACCAGTCGCCTGAATAGTCGAATGAGAGTTAATGGTCTAGGCAACTATGACGAGTATTTGGATCTGCTCGATTCAGCTAGGAGAAAGGACGGGCATCCGGAGTGGGCCGCTTTTCTGGAAGCAATCACAACGCACGAGACATACTTCTATCGCCATGAGAAGCAATGGGAGTGGTTCTGTGAATCGTTTATTCCTGAATTAGAAACCCAGGTCGCAGCTGGCAAACGGGGGGCCACGGTCAGAATCTGGTCGGCTGCGAGCAGCCGCGGTGATGAGGCATACACCGCAGCCTGCTGTTTAGCTTCGAAGCTCGAGGAGCCAAAGCGTTGGACCGTTGAGATCGTTGGGACCGATATTGGTGCCGACACTGTCGAGGCCGCTCAAAACCCGCTCTACAACGAGCGCAGCGTCCGCAATGTTCCAGGTGAAGTAAAGCGAGATTTGTTTCAGGAAGTTGAGAAAGGTTACTGGAAACCGAACGATAAATTGCGGAAATGGGTGAACTTTCGGGTTCACAATCTCTTGGACGCTTTGTGCGATAACGCAAAGTTTGACGTGATTTTTCTGAACAACGTAATGATCTACTTCGATGCTGAATCGAAAGAGAAAGTAGTCGCCAACCTCTTTAGAAGCTTGGCAAAGAACGGCTACCTAGTGCTTGGACCAGCAGAGGGTGTTACTCGCTACGTCGCGGATCGTGAACGGGTCAAATCATTCTTGTACCGCAACACACCTGCCCTTACAGCTTGTGGAGGATAAGAAATGTCTTTGAACAGTGAATTCCTTGGCGAAATAGACTCCGAGTTGCTTTCGGGCTTTCTGGATGAATCCGAAACGTACCTGACTCACCTGAACGATGAGTTGATGGCGTTGGAAGAATCCATCGCGGAGTCCGATGATTCCAGCGGAAACGAAGTCGATATTGAGATCTTGAATGCGATGTTTCGCGACGCGCACAGTCTGAAGTGACTGTCCGCCATGCTTGGCTTCGATGATATCAATCATTTGACACATAAGGTTGAGAACGTATTCGATGCGGCCAGAAACAATTCGCTTGTGGTCACGCGGCACGTCGTCGAAGTGATTCTTGAATCTGTGGATCTCCTTTCAGAGCTGATCGAAGGGCTTTCTTTAGATGCACCAGGCGACTCCAATGCTTTTGAAGCGGTGACGGTAAAACTCGCCCAGTTGCTAGAACCACAGGAAAGTTGCGAGCAGGCTGCAGACAAAACTGAGTGTTACGCTTCCGAGGAGCAATGTGCGGCCTTCCAAGCAATCGGAGACCATTCGGCTATTCCAGAGAAGTACATTAGCTTCTTCTTGAACGAAGCTGACGAGGCTTTTGCTGAGGTTAATGCCATTCTGGAAGCAGGAGTGGACTTTAATGCTTCGAAGCTCTTGGCCACACTCCACCGAATCAAAGGAAGCGCAGGGACAATCGGACTGAATCGACTCTCGCGCGTAAACCATCTTCTGGAGGATTTCGTCCAAAATCTTGGTGACACTTCTGGTCCGCCAGACGAACAGTTTGTCTCTACGATTCAACTCGTGATCGATTATCAGAACGATTTCGTTGCTAATCTGAAGTCAGACCAGCCAAACTCTGATTGTCTCGTTGACGCAGTAAGAACGCTAGTGACTTATGGCGCAAAACTTGAATCCAGTGCGGATCAAGTACAACCCGAGCGTTCTAAAATGCCTGGGGCTTTAAAAAATGAACTAGAGGCTTTGAAAGCTGAGTTCTTAAAGGGGGGACATGGCTCCGAGGCCGTCCTGGGGGTCGTTGCGCTTGTGCCTGATGAAAGTCCCGCTCCACTCAAAATCCGGCTCATCCAGCAACGAATAGCCGATACAGGTGAACTTCTCTTGACGCGTCCAGAGGCTGATGCCGTCGATTCAGGGCCTGCCTGCTACGGTTTTGCTGTTCGGACGGACAAGATGATTAAGGACATTGCGGAGGCACTGAATGAGGAAGGTTTTAACAATTTTTTGCTTGCACCCTGTCAAGCTGGTTCTTCGGCGGAATCCGACTCTTTAAGTGCGCTTGAACGTAATGTTGCACTGAAAGATGGCGGTGAAGCCGCCTCTGAAGCCGTTCATGCGGCATCAGTAAGTGTTAAGACAACTTCCCCCAAATCTTCGGGAAAAGCCCGGCCGAAGGCGCAGAATAACCAACAAGGGGAGGAGTCAGACGAGGCGAAGAAGAAAGATCGTCCTATCGAGACGATCCGAGTGGATATTGAACGACTCGATAATTTGATGAATCAAGCGGGGCAACTAGCGATCAATAAAGCTCGATTCGCTCGGATAGGCGATCAATTCAAGGAGTTAAGTGTTCAGAAACAGACATTGCATCGTTTCGAAAGCGCAGCCAGTCTGCTGGAGAAAATGGAGCGAACAGTAGGAGATGGAGGTCGGAAGTCGCGAAAGAGTCAGTTCGACTCCGATGCCCTGCAATCCGATCTGCAGCGACTTCGCTCGGAAATCGAGTCTATTCAAACGGACATGTTGCAGCTTTCTAGTATGCGTGCTCTCGTCAATGATCTTGGCGAATCGGTGCACCAACTCGATCGGGTGGCAGAGGGTATCCAGAAAAGTGTGATGGACACGCTAATGGTACCGATTGGCCCCCTTTTCTCGAGGTTCAAGCGAGTCGTTCGAGACTATGTTAAAGAGTCTGACAAAGACATTAAACTCGTCATTCGCGGTGATAAAACCGAATTGGACAAGCGGATGATTGATGAGCTTGGCGATCCGCTGATTCATATGATTCGCAACTCGGCGGATCACGGTATTGAGTCACCGACCGAACGTGAGAGATATGGAAAACCCAAGCAGGGTACGATTACCCTAGATGCATTCCACCGAGGCAACCAGGTGTGTGTGGAGGTTAGGGATGATGGGGGCGGAATCGATGCCGAGAAAGTCAAGCAGAAAGCTATTAGTAAAGGCATAATCACCTCTGATGAAGCAGATCGCATGTCGGATCGCCAAGCCTTCACGCTGATTTGGCAGCCAGGGTTTAGCACTGCCGAGCAGGTTACTGAGATCTCAGGCCGAGGCATGGGAATGGATATCGTCCTGTCCAAGCTTGAGAAGCTAAATGGGACTGTCGAAATCGACAGTGAGCTGCATCAGGGGACGAAAATTACGGTTAAATTGCCATTCACGATCGCGATTTTGCCGAGTCTGCTTACCGTAATCAGCAAGTCCGTTTTCGCGATTCCCGTCGAATCCGTACTGGAAATTGTTCAAGTAGAGGAAGAGCAGTTTTCAAGCGTGCATGGAGCGCAAACTGCAGTTATCCGCGGATGCGTTGTCTCTGTTATTGAACTGCATAATGTGTTGAAGTGCAATTCCGTGAAACGTGAGGACGCGTCAGAAAAGTCCAAGAAGACGCTGGTGATCGTTGGTGATAAAGGCAGCGAACTTGGGCTCATCGTGGATGACCTTCTTGGAGAAGAAGATATCGTGATTAAGTCGCTTGCCGAAAACTACGAGAACGTAAAAGGTTTTGCGGGGGCGAGTATCTTGGGTGATGGCCGTGTGTCACTGATTCTGGATGTATCAGAAGTCATCGAGATGGCGAATAGGCAAGGCACTGGATTTGCCGGTAGCCAAACGGAAGAGAAGCTTGCGATAGCCTAGGCAATCCACGCTTGCCGATATTGGTTCCTAAAAGGGGCGGCCGACTCTTTCGAGTTCGACCGCCAGCCGATGTCGAATTCAGGGGCGGGCTCTGCCGGATAATAGTACTGAAGAGACTTGGCCTGTTAAAGCTGAATCGTGACTGCTTTGGTTTCGGTGTAGAGGTCGATCGCTTCATGCCCCATCTCGCGGCCCCAGCCCGATTGCTTGTAGCCGCCGAACGGCAAGGCAGCGTCAAAGATGTTGTAGCAATTGACCCATACATTCCCTGCTCGTATGCGTTTTGCCATTCTGTGAGCGCGGCTGATGTCGCGTGACCAAACGGCGGCCGCCAAGCCGTAGATGCTGTCGTTGGCGGTGGCAACAAGTTGTTCTTCGTCGTCGTAAGGAACAGCGGCGACAACAGGTCCGAATATTTCCTCTTGGATCACTTGCATATCGGAGGTCGTGTTGACGAGTACTGTTGGTTCAACGAAGTAGCCAGCGCGATCGGCTTTCTGTCCACCACAAACAGCCTTGGCGCCCGCTTCCAAGCCAGCTTCTAGGAAACCACAGACGCGATCTTGTTGGATCTGGGAAACCATCGGTCCCATTCCGCAATCAGGGCTCATTCCCGGCGCCAGGTTGATCTGCTTCGCTTGCTCAGCGACACCAGCTACGACTTCATCGAATTGATCGCGGTGAACAAACAGGCGGGAGCCGGCGCAGCAGCATTGACCATGGTTGAAGAAAATAGCATTGGCTGCACCCGGGATGGCCATCGAAAGATCGGCATCTGGCAGAATGATATTCGGACTCTTTCCACCGAGTTCCAGTGTGATTTTCTTCAAATTGGTTTCGCCTGCGGCTTTGACGATCAACTTACCGACTTCGGTCGAACCAGTGAACGCAACTTTGTCGACGTCGGGATGGGCAGAGAGTGCTGCTCCAGCAGTTTCACCAAACCCAGTGACGATGTTGACCACACCTGGTGGAAAGCCAGCTTCTTGAATTAGCTGCCCGAGCCGCAAGGCACTCAGCGGAGTTTCTTCAGCCACTTTGAGTACTACGGTGCAGCCAGTTGCAAGTGCAGGACCCAGTTTCCAAGCGGCCATCAGCAGCGGGAAGTTCCAGGGTATGATCTGCCCGACCACACCAATCGGATCTCGCAAGGTAAAGCTGTGGAATTCAGCACCAGGCATGTAAGGCACTGAAATGGGGAGCGTGTTGCCTTCGATTTTCGTGGACCAACCACCCATGTAGCGAAACAGGTCGACGGCCAAGGGAACATCGGCCGCCGCAGCAACAGCCTTAGGCTTACCGTTGTCAATCGATTCAATCTCAGCAAACTCCTCGGTGTGAATCTCAAGCAGCTCCGCCAGCTTCCAAAGCAATTGGCCACGTTGCGAAGAGGTCATCTTTGGCCAAGGGCCAGATTCAAATGCCCTCCGTGCTGCAGCAACAGCAAGATTTACATCGGCCTTGTCGCCTTCGGCAACGTGAGCGATTACCGAGGCGTCGGCCGGATTTCGCACTTCGAATGTCTTCCCCGATGCAGCAGCCTGCCATTCGCCATCGATTAGCAATTTATGTTCGCTACTGACAAAATCCAAGGTCGCTTGTTTTGCTGTGGCTGCTTCGACTACTGCCGACATAGTATTTCTCCGCCGTGATGGATTTGGGTGGGTTTGGGAGCACCAGTGTAACTGATTTTTGCTTGGGCTTGGACTCAAGTTGATAGCCTGTCAGGGCTAATACCTCGCTCTCGACTCGGTTTCCTCGTGAAGTGAGCCCAAAGCACGAGCGTTGGGCAGCAATAGAGGAATGCTGACCTGCAGCTAGCCGCGGGGGCTTCAGTTCGTAGTCCCGCATGTTAAGCGGAACCGCGGAGATGCATATCCCGTTACTCAAGAATCGCCCGACGCTCACGACGATGCGGCTCACCAAAGCAATAGATCGCGAGTGCCATTGGCTCACTGATCCAAACTCTAATCTACCCTGAGCAGCAATATCGCTGGTTTGCCAGTAGCAGGGCACTCAAGGTATGATCATTTCATCATCGGCAGACCGGTCCGCATTTTAGAACCCACGTATGATAATTAATAACTCGCAGGGCAGCGCATTGCTTTGCTCCCTCGCCTTAGGATTGCTGCTTCATCCAGCCTCAGCACAGGAGCTGCCCAACGTTGTCATTGTCTATGCGGACGATCTGGGCTTTGGAGATTTATCCTGTTACAACCCAGACTGCGCATATCAGACTCCCAACCTGGATCGCATGGCTCAGGAAGGAATGCGTTTCACTGACGCGCACAGTCCTTGCACCATTTGCTCACCTTCTCGCTACGGTTTGTATTCTGGGCAGCTGGTTTGTCGCACTGGTCGTGGCACGCGGGCTTTCGAGGGACCGGGTGGTCCAAGCTACATCAAGCCGGGCGAACTGACGGTAGCCGACATGTTGAAGAGCAAGGGGTATCACACGGGGGTGTTCGGCAAGTGGCATGTGGGGCTGACTTGGCGCGACAATCAGAACAAGATTCTGGGCGGCGGCTTCAAGAATTCTCTGTTGATCGACTACGCAAAGAGCACGCCGCTGGTCGATGGACCCAACGCACGTGGATTCGACGAGTCCTTTATCACGCCGAACTGCCCCACCACAGATCCGCTCTACGTCTATATTGAAAATGGCTTGGTCCCAGTTCCAGCCAGCATGCGACATAAGAGAGATAACTTACCGAATCCTGGCGGCAAGTGGCGGTGGGACAACGATGAAGGCTGGATGTCACCTGGCTATGACTTTGTGAATGCCGACATATTGTTTTACAATAAAACAGTCGACTTCATCCGAAAGCATCGCCGGAGCACGCCAGACCAACCCTTCTTCGTGGTTCTTTCCACTCAAATCTGCCACGCGCCCGTGCTACCTGCTGAAGAGTTCAATGGAAAGTCGAAAGGCGGACCACGTGGCGATTTTGTTCACGAACTCGATGTGCTAGTGGGGCGGCTATTAGCGGAGCTGAAGAAGCTGAATATTGATGACAACACAATCGTCTTCTTTAACGCAGACAATGGCCCCGAGACCATGCATACGATTTGGATGCGAGAGGACCACCGACACGATGCAGCAGGCAATTGGCGCGGCATGAAACGTGACGGCTGGGAGGGCGGGCATCGGGTGCCTTTCATCGCGCGTTGGCCGGGCAAGATCCCCGCCGGGCGCGTCTCAAAACAACTGACGAACACCACGGATATCTTTGCGACGCTGGCTTCACTGACTGGCTACGCTCTACCGGATGAAGCGGCGGTCGACAGTTTCGATATGCTGCCGGTGCTGTTGGGCCAGCAGAACGAGGTTGACTCGATTCGACCTCATATGCTGACGCAAAGTTTTCGCGGCGAGTTTCAGTTGCGACAGGGGAACTGGAAGTACTTGGCTCACGTGGGCTCAGGCGGAAACAAGTATGACCGAGAGAACATGAAGAAGTTCGCCTTGCCGGAAGAAGAACCCAAGGCAGAGGGGCAGCTTTACAATCTTGCTGACGACCCAGGCGAAACCAACAACTTGTTCTTCACTTCGGGCAAGAAACGCGAAGAGATGGAAAAGCTGCTTAAAGACCTGACGGCAAAAGAAAACGGGCGTAGCGCTCCGACGAATCGCAAACCACTGCGATGAACTTTCAAGAATACAGCTGCAGTGCCAGTTACAAGTCGTCCGGCCTTCCCTTCACAAAATCTAAGGTGCTTCAAAGTGATCCTTCAGCGAATATTCGGGCTTATGTTTGGCTTACTTGTTTGCTTCACTCACCAGTGTTTTCGGAAGGCAGTGGCACAGGAGCTGCCCGTAAACCTTCGCACCGAAAATCTGGTTGCATGGTGCATCGTTCCCTTCGATGCCAAGAAGCGCGGGCCGGAAGCAAGAGCGAAAATGCTACAAGAGCTGGGCTTAAAGAAACTTGCTTACGACTGGCGTGAAGAGCATGTGCCAACATGGGACTCCGAACTAAAAGCCCTTCAGGGAGCAGGCGTCGAGCTTACAGCGTTCTGGTGCTCCAGTTCTTTAGAGCCTTCTAAGCATCCTGGTAACATCCGGATCCTTGAATTTTTGAAAAAGAACAAGGTGCGGACTCAACTCTGGTTCATGCTGCCTACTGGTGCCCTGGATCGAATCGAAGATCCCAAAGAGCGTTTAAATGCGGCGAGCAATGCAGTGCGAGACTTGGCTCAGGCTGCTGCTGAGTTAGACTGCAGCGTCGGTCTCTACAACCACGGCGATTGGCCAGGGAAGCCATCAACGCTGGTAGCAATTATGCAGGAATTAAAGGATCTAAAGAACGTTGGGCTAGTTTATAATTTCCACCATGCCCACGAGGATCTTGCTGAGTTCCCCGGGGCGCTGAAGTCTATGAGTCCCTACCTGATGTGCCTCAACCTAAACGGTATGACGGTTGGAGGTCCGAAGATTTTGCCACTGGTTGAAGGTAAGCTCGATCAGAAAATCTTGCAGTGGATTCTAGATGTGAACTATCAAGGCCCGATCGGAATTCTCGACCACCGCAACGAGCTTGACGCACGAGAAAGTCTTCAGCAGAATCTTAACGGCCTGCAAGAAGTCTGGAAGCAACTGCAATCCAAGTAAGTAATCCACTCGGGCTCGATGCCGGTTTTATCGACTGTCGCAAGTGCAAGGGCCCCGGATTCACTCTCCCGCAAATTGATTCCCGAAGTACCTTTCGTGCTTCGGAAGTCGGATTAATTTAGGAGGTGACAGCCCCGGCTGCCTCCTCACTGAATTGTCCCGGTAGAATCTCAGCCATGAATATATTGAAGTATCTGATGCTCGCTGCCCTCGCAATTGGGCTTGGGGTTTCACCACTTCAGTGTAACCTCAGTTAGCCTCCAACTGCTGTCCCCGCCTCGGATCCTACTACCCGTTTAGTTCTGCCCCCCACGCAGCGTTGCATTCTCACAAGAAGTGAAATGTAACGAAGAAAGCCAGCTCCTTTGGAGCTGGCTTTTCGCTTTTTGACCGATGTTGTTCTCCAGCCTACCGGCTGCGTTTTTCAAACGGGCTGGTAGCCGCCGGTGGAATAGCTGGCCCAGCTACCCTGGGCAGATGCGGTTCAGCAGGCAGGCGAGGCAAATCAGGTGCAGGGGCAACAGAAACAGGAGTCGCGAGCCAAGGCGACGTTCCGGGTACAGAAGTCGGTTCCCAGTTCGGTCCCAACTTTTGCCGAACGTCGAACAGTTCAGTTGGCATTGGGGCTTTTCGCCAAGTCGTGGGCCAGCTACCAGGGAAGCCCAAGCCCAGGAGTTGACTGAAACGCCAAAGCCAAGCAAAGAGCACAAATGGCTGGCCAAGTTTGAAGGCAAATGGAGGTTGTCTAGCTCAGGAGTCACGGGCCCGGGACAACCGCCCATCGAAAATAAGGACACTCTGACTTTCAAGAGTCTCGGAGGCTACTGGTTGATCAAGAGGATGGAGTCCAAGATGAGAGGGCTGGCCTTTCCAGGCATCCACATCGTTGGCTATGACGAAAAAACAAAGAAATACGTTGGCACGTGGGGGACAGCACCAACGGATTCATGTGAAGTCTTTCCTTGCCGTCGAAGAGAACGGCAAGAAATTGGTTCTCGAAGCGGATGGCCCTGACATGCAAGATCCCAACAAGCCAACCAGGTAACACGATGCCTATGTGGTCAAAAGAGCGGATAAGATATTGGGGCGACTTCATGACCGGGACTGCCAAACGGATCAAGTCAGCGACTACAAAGTTAGATGACTAGGGCATAGACAAAGCCCCCAGGTTCGCGTGTCGCTGAGATAAACTCGCCCCAAAACCAAGATTGCGTCGTTGTCTTCACAGTGCCAGCTGCCGGTAATCGTTGCCATTGAGGCTTCGCATGACGGAACGCATCCAGTTGTTTAGTTCTTGCTTCATTCGGGTGACTCGAGCCCGCTGGTCTGTCTCGTTCGACAGATCCTTTGACTCCATGGGGTCATCGGCCAGATTGTAGAGTTCGTACTTCGTGCCGTTAATGCGGTGTAGTTTCCAAGGCCAGGCATTCCAAGCAGCGTGACCTTTGGCGCTGCCTTCATCAAATTGGGGGAACTCCGCAACGTCTTTCTGTATTCTAGGTGCATCGTGGGGTAATTCTGCCCCGGCGATTTGTTTTTCCATGATCGCCTTTTGAATACGATCGCTCCAAGTGGATTGTCCTTGTTGAAACAAGTGCCAGAAGCCCATCGGTTTGCTGCGCATCGTTGCCTTGCCAGTGACAATGTCAGTGATGTCGATGCCGTCCAAAAGGTGTTCGGGCTCTAAGCCGATTCCAGCCATCGCGAGAACTGTGGGATAGATGTCACAGGTCCATGTTGGAATGGATGTCCTTCCTCTTAGCTTCTCTGCCGGCCACTCGATGATTCCAGGGACGCGAAGACCTCCTTCATAGATGCTGCCTTTTCGCTTGCGTCCGCCTGAGGTTGCCTCGTTTAGTCCTCCATTGTCGCTGCAGTACCAAAGGATGGTGTTCTCTGCCATATCCAGTCTTCGCAGTTCTCGGCGTAGACGCCCTAGCTGTTGATCGAGCAGAGTGATCTCGCGGTAATAACCCGCTTGTTTCCGCTCATCGTACAGCGACTTACCATCGGGAATTTCTTGGTGCGGATCATGCGGCGAGGGAAACCAGACAACCATAAAGATTGGCTTTTCGCTTCTTTGATGCTTGTTCAAGAACGCTAAAGCATCGTCCATTGCAATCACCGAGCCTTTGCCTTTTCGATGTTCGATTCTTCCATTGCGACTCAGGTAGGGATCATTGTCGAAAAAGTTCAGCCCAACCACCCACTCGTCGAATCCCATACCTGACGGGTTACAGGGTGACTCAGGCTGACCTGAGCCCAAATGCACCTTGCCAAAGATCCCAGTGGCATAATCTGCAGCTTTTAGTGATTCAGCGATCGTCTGCTCATGCGGCCTCATGTAACGACCGTGGTTGGTGACTTTGGTTCGAATCGGATTGCGACCTGTCATCACACTTGCCCGGGTCGGAGAGCAGACGGGTGCCGCGGCATAGAAGCGATCAAGCACGAACCCTGCCCTGGCCATCGCGTCCATCTCAGGAGTCTGCACAAAAGGATGTCCGTTGTAGCCCGTGTCACCCCAACCCTGATCGTCCGCCATGACAAGGATGATGTTGGGCTTTGTGGCAGCACGGATTTGACGTGAAGAATCGGCCTCAAGAATCTGGCTGCAGGTCAGTAGGACCAGCAAGAACAGGGCGTTTCGCATTTGTTTCCTCTGCATTGTCTTGCCCCTGGTGGGGCTCAGAAAAAGATGTTGGAAGGCTGGTGCTCTACAGGTTAGTCCTTTTTCCTGACAAAGCTTTGGTGGGGGCTCCAGCAGGGGGAAAAAAAACTGTGAGATTCTTTTGTGTCTCAGCCGCGTTGGGGCTAGACGCGGTTGTTGCGAGAGATCCATCGCGTGAGCGAAGTGGTCAGGTTCAGCTAGTCTGGAAATCTGAATCGCCCCTAGACTTGTAAATGGTCCCATTACATTTGAATGCAATGTGGACTAGGCTGTGTGGATCAACTGGGAGAAAAGTGAGCAACAAGGAAAGCTAAGCTGAGAAGCACGGTCGACATGGGCCGGGGCGCGATGAGCATCATGGTGGCGAGGCAAAGAGTATTTCTACCTACGGGTGATGGCAAGTATTTAGGATATCCAGACAACGGTACGACGCGTTCTGGATAGCCAGGAGAACGCAAACAGTTCCACGCTAATCTACTGATTGTTGCGGCGTGTCGACGTTCTAGCTAGCGGTAGCGAGGATCGGTCCTGCCGAGTGAATGGCAAAGTGTAGCCGCGGACTAGCGGTCGTTTTGACCAGCAGAAATCAGAGCTCTTCTCTCGTGAGCTCTTGCCCTATTTGTTTTTAGCGCGCGACATGATCTCGCCTTGAGCCAACGCTGCCCCGGTCGGTTGTATTATGCTCATGAATAAGTCAGGTACGAGAGAAAACGGAATAACCAACACAATCCTGAGTTTCCATCAGCTTCGGGACAAACAGCGAGCATTATCCATATCCCCTATCTTCAACCGTGCGCGGATGCCGATAGTTCCGTTGAGTGCTGTCTGTCTTGCAAGGAAGTTGTCATGCTCGCCTACCCATCCTCCAACATTCAGTTTGCACAGCTGCGATCGCCCGAGACTAATGCCATCTTTGAGGCGCAAAGTCACTGGCAGATATGCGCCACGGCGAGTTCCACTGATGTAAGCTCATCACTGGGATCGACTCAAATCGACAGTTCGCAAGACGCCGATTACCTGCGTTTCGACAAGCCTGGGTTTCAGATCGCTCCCTCTCAATCGGTTTGGTCAACATCAACCGAAGTTGCTGTGTACGGGGAGGCGCATTCGGAAGGCAAGGTACACCTGGTCGAGCCTGTGGATCACGACGACAGCATCTATCAAGAGAGCAGCGTTTTACACCGGCAAAGACTCTCTCAGGTTTATCGGCCCCAGTTCAGCGCAGCACCAAACTTCAAAGAACGGTACCGCAGACTGATCTCAGAGGCGGCGCATGATTTACGGTCTCCAATTGCTGCGGCGAGCCAGCTCATTTCCACGGTTTCGGAGCGGGCTAGAGGCTTGGGAGGCGTTACCAATGCCGAACTCAACATGCTCGATATTGCCAACCAACGTCTGGCTCAGGCCAGCAATTGGGCAGCTGGCATCCTGGTTGACCGACGTCTCGAGCAGCTTTCGGCAATCGCTATCAAAAAGCGATTCTATCCGAAGCAGTGGCAAATGCTCATGCTGCCTCTGTTGGATGCCGTCGCGAAGGACCACAGCGTGCGACTACTGTGGATCGGCTGGGAACGCTCATTACCGCGGGTCTATTTGGACGTGAATCACGCTTCTCGTGTTCTATTGAACCTGGTGACCAACGCGATCCAGGCAAGCCCGATGGGAAGTCAGATTACCATTCGAGCAGAGCAGTCCCGTGCCCCTGGAACGCGGCTGCTGGTGCATGTTGAAGACCAGGGAAGCGGTCTGGACAGTAGCTTGATGAGTATCATCAACAGCCAAACCTATGCTGACGAGCCGCCACATGGATCGAGTCGCAAAGCCGGTATCGGACTCAACACCTGTCGGCAACTTGTCGAGGGCTTTGGTGGGGCCATCTCGGCAGGGCACCTCGAGCCTCGCGGAACACGTTTTACACTTGCAATCCCAGTCGACAATCTACGGCTGTCATTGCGTGGTTGGCTCATGCGACAGGCCGATGAGCGGATCGAAGGGCCAGCAGTGCAGTGCAGTGCATTTGGCCTTCGTATTGGATCAGCACTTGACCCCGCAGAGGCTGACCAGCGTTTGCATCTGAGTGCGAGCTCGAATGAGTACTTGCATCGCGCCAGCGTCGACCGATGGCTCTGCTTTACAACGGACCCACAAGCGACCTATCGAAAGCTGAGGTCGCTTTCAGAGGAGCTACGGAGCTACTACGAAGCTCCACAGCTCAGGTTCTTGCACCTCGCGAGTTCTGAACCACTCGCGGTAGAGCAAGATAGCTTCGCCAAGATGCAGCAAGTCCCAGCAATTGCCGAGGAGCTTTACGAGGTCGCCGGACGTGGTTTTGAAGATGAGATTCCTTTGCTCGATGACTTGCAATCCGACTTCGGGCATCTTTACAGTGAGTCATTGCTGCGAACTCACGGTCGCTTGCGTCGAGCCGACGGTGCCCAAAGCAAACTCCGGCGTCCATCCGAAAACTACCAGCGTACACCTGGGGACTACCAGTGGACGCCAGCTGAATCGAATCGGATGACAACCGAACTAAACGACTTGGCCCACGGTTGGAAAAGAACGCAAAACAAACTCCAAAAGGCACATCGTTAGGCCGGTTAGATATTCTCGCAAGCCAAGTCTCAAGAATTGGTGCAACGCAGCGTGATGAGACTGATCTCCGGCGGACAGAACCAACGCAGCGGATGAGTTCCTGCAACTCCTCGGGAAACATGCATTAACGTTGGAAGGCGATAGAAAACACCTGACGAGTAGCGGCTTCCGTAAAGACTTGGCGAGAGCAACGAGCCTAGAACAGGTAGCCGCATTTGCCCGCCGTGCGTGTGACCCGCAAAAAGCAAGTCGCAATGACAACGACGAGCCCAATTGAATTGGTCGGGAGTGTGGCTGACGCCAATTCGAAAGTGGTTTTCATCGGGTGCCACAGCCTCCTGTTGAGCTGCAATTTGTTCGGCAGAGCGTCTTTCGAGCCATGGCCTTTCATTGCCGAACAAGGTAACAATCGCGTCACCTACGGCGAAGCTGCGATTTTCTAGCCCTAGATCGATCGCTCCCTTACCTGTGATGCGCTGCGAAAGCATTACCATGTCCTTCAAACGAAGATCATGATTTCCGAAGACGAAATAGACGCCATACTTGGCATGCATAGATTCAATCAGTTGATCCAACTGAGACAGGCAGTGATAGTGATCAATCAGGTCCCCAGAGATGAGAATGGTGTCTGCTTCTAGCTCCATCAGGCGATCAAGAACAAATTCGTGGTGCGTAAACTGATACTGACCTGTCAGATGAATGTCTGAAATGTGTGCAATCCGAAATCCTTCCAGCTCAGGAATGGCGCGAGGCAAAGCAAACTCTTTGCGAGTCACACTCAGTTGACCGATCTGGTTACCCGGAACTTGGATTAGCCAGGACGTGGCCTTGTTCGCTGGAGTCCCCACTACTGCATGCACATCGTGGAGTTCAGTCGTTTCCGAAATCAATTGCTTGGGAGGCATCAGGGAACGACGCGACTCGACCCAAAGAGCGCCTAACACACAAAAGCTGATAACGCAGAATCCGCCGTAGTAAGTGGCTATGGGTGCATCAGGTAGAATTAGACTGCCGTCGATTAGATTGAGCCAAATTGTTATTGCGTTTCCTTCTGCGGCGAAGATGAGGGCTGGAATCAAGAAGCAGACGAATACGATGAGCTTCTCAATCGCCTTGGTAATCGGACGTCGAATTCCAGTGGCGTTGACACGGTTGAACCAGAACAGCCAGAATCCGCAGTTGCCGAAAAGGGCGACAAAAAGAATGAACCAGGGCATGGGCATTGCAGCTTAGAACCAAGCACTCATGAAGTAGTCTTCTCGTCGATGAGTAACTCGACGACACTCAGCAACTGGGCTAGCTTGAGAGGCTTGTATAGGATCGCCTTCGGATGCAGACCCGCCTCACGAGCCTTGACGATGGAGTGTCCGGGATCCCAGCCAAATCCTTGCATCAGTGCCATCGGGACAATGTCTGTTACTTTTAAAAGTCGCAACATCAATTGATAGCCGCTGTAGTCAGGCAAATGCACAGCGGAAATAACCGCGTCGTAGCTAGCTTCTAACCGACTGTTGCGGAACATATTTACGGCTTCATCGCCGCAATGAGCTGCTTCGACGATGCAGCCAAACTTTTCCAATAGCGTGTGAGCGTCGTTGAGCACCGAGCCCTCAGAGTCAACGACCAGAACTCGGCGCCCTCTCAGCTTTTCATGGAGCTGTTCCGTACAGCCTGCGGGAATGGCCTCTGCTGGGGCCATGCGTTGCCCAATGGATTGAATCACGGTGCGGATGTCGCGCGCGTTCTGCAAGATGCGCTGTAAGCCTTCGACCACTCTCGGGTCGCGACCAATGTTATTTTCAATAGTATTGACGGCATCATTGAGAATACGATCGATCGGCAATGCAACTGCACGGTGTATCGCCTCAAAACTTTGCTGTGCAGCATTGTTCTTTTGGGCGACAAGCAGCTCAAGAGTATTTAGGGCTACCGCTACATCACGCGAAAAGATCTCTAGGAATTGCATGTCATCCGCATCGAAGGCTCCCACCTTGGAGCTCTCCACGTTGATGGTACCGATGACCAGATCGTGCAGCATCAGCGGAACAGTCAACGAACTGCCTGCACCATCGATAGCTTCCAGGTAAAGCGGATCCTTGCTCGCGTCTTCGCACAAATAGCTCTTACCCGTTGCGGCAACGTATCCAGTGACACCGTTGTCTTTGGGAAGTGCGAAAAGCGTTCGGTTCTCAGCTTCTTGGTTGATGCCCACACTTAGAAGGGGCATCAAGTTCTGACTCGACTGCTCAAGTAGGCGAATTTCCAGGACACTCACGTCCAGCAAGTCTTCGGTGTAATGTCGAATGTTGTCTTTTAGAAGATCGATCCGCGCCTGAGTATCCATGGCGAAGATTTCGTCTGGCTTCAGGTCCGTAAGCTGTCGACCTGCTTGATGGATGGCGGCCAACTTCTGCTGCTGCAACATCTCACCTGTGATGTCAGTCATCGTCGCCACTAGCGATGCTTCTTCGCTTGCTGCGGTCATCAGAGGGGCGACATGAATCTGAAAATATCGATTCTGATCCGTAATCAGACTGCTACAGCTCGGCGTGCCGGTGGCTAGAGAAGTATTGAAAGGGCAGAAGTTGGGGCCAAGAATCTCAGACTTGCCTAAGGCAGTATAGAAATGCTGGTCCACGGGGGATTCGCTATGCGACCAGTTTCTGAAGCACTCGTTGGCCCATGAGATGCGCATTTCCGCATCGACCAACACGACACCATCCTTGAGTCCATTTAGAATATGCTCGTTTTGAAAGAGCCGGATGACGTCGGACCAAGGGTCGCCAGGATGTCCAAAGAATACACCTTCAAACCGGTTCCGGCTTAACTTGCGAATCGCTTCGGCCAAATTGGTGACGACCTCGAGTTCTTGGCTTTCGGAAACCAAGCTTGCCAAGGTGGTATCCCCATTCGATTCTTCAGGTCGAATCCACAACAACTTGTTGGAGCCAGACAAGTAATTACCCCCACCAATGGGCTCGAGCTGCAGGGCTTGTGAGAGCCGAGCTCTGTCTTCTCAAAATCCACACTGCGGCGTTAAGTATAGGGCTGTCCAATTGTTTCAGCAACGCAAAGCCGCGCACGCAGAATCCGCTCCAGCCGCAGATCAGCGACTTTCCGCCGGGGTAGTGAGGATCCGAGTGCGTAGTCTCGCCACAGAGCTAGTTGCAAAGCCGGGAAGTCGGTGTGTGTTTGGGTTAGAGCTCTGAGAAAAATGGGTAAAAAGCTGGTGCAAACATGGGTAAAATACAGCGACAAGCTGAACCCTGCTGGAGGTCTACCGCCGGTGCCGAAGTTTTTTACGGTATTGTAATATTTCAAGTCTCTGCTGCCCGTAGCGATAGAGTCCCGGGCTTAGTCGCTTAAGCATTAGAGAAACCTCGTGAGGAGATCCTGAATGAAATTTCGCCCCTTCTTTTTACTGGTCGCGTTGGTCGCGATGTGTGCTACCAGCTCCGTCCACGCGCATTGCGGCAACTGTGGCGATTGCGGAACCACCGTCAGCTCCGATTGCGGTGGCTGCGGTTCCACAGCCGGCTGTGGCGGATGTGGCACTGTATCTGGTTGTGGTACCACGTACACCACGAAGACCATCATGGTGCCACAACGTGTTATGGAGACCCAAATGGTCGACGTAACCACGATGGAACCAGAAACTCGTGAGCGCACTGTTACCGTGACCAAGTGTGTACCACGCGAAGAGACTCGTACTCGCAAGGTCACCAAGTGTGTACCTCGTGAAGTGAAGAAGACTCAAAACTACACCGTCATGGAATGCCAAACGAAGGACGAAGAGTACGAAGTCCAAGTTCCTACTACCACTCAGGTGGAAGAGGAATACATGGTTAACGTAAAAAAGATGGAAACCATCGAAGTTCCTTACACTGTGCAAGTTCCTGTTTGGACCGACCTTAAAGTTCCTGTAACCGTCTGCGTTCCTCACCAAGAAACCAAGACTCGTACCTATATGGTCAACGTTCCGTACACAGAGCAAGTTGAGCAAAAGTACACCGTCTGCGTTCCTTACACTGAGCAAGCAGAACAGAAGTTCAGCGTTTGTGTTCCTTACACCGAGGAAGTTGAGCAGAAGTACATGGTTCAGGTTCCTTACACCGAAACCAACAATGTCGACTATACCGTTCAAGTTCCTTACACCGAGGAAGTTACTGCGACTCGCACTGTTTGCCAGCGCGTTCCTGTAACAACCATGCGAACCGTCACCAAGGACATGGGTAGTTACCAGTGCGTTACCCAAGAAGTTGCTGCAAATCCTTGTGGTGGCTGCGCTCAAAACACCGGTTGTGGTGGATGCGGTAGCCCTTGTGGAGGATGCGCTCCTACTGGTTGCACTCGCACTGTTCAGCGTCGCGTTTGGGTTCCAAATATCGTTACCGAGCAAGTTCCTTGCACCACTTACAAGACTCAGCAAGTTGAGCAGCCTTACACCTACATGGTTCGTAAGTGCCGTACCGAGACTCGCACTCGTCCTGTGACGGTTACGAAGTACCGCACCGAAGAAAAGACTCGAATGGTCACCATTCAAAAGACTCGTATGGAAGAGCGAAGCCGCATGGTTAACGTTCCTAAGACCCGTATGGAAGAGCGTAGCCGCACGATTACGGTCAATCGTTGCCGTCAAGAGGAACGTTCGCAAGAGTACCGAGTAACCAAGTACCGCCAAGAGCAACAAACTCGTACGGTCAAGAAGTGCAGCTACACCACTGAAGAACGCACTCGTCAGCAACAAGTTTGCAAGACAATTCAAGAGTCGCGCACTCGCACGGTTCCTAAGACCACTTGGTCAACTGAAAAACGAACTCGCCAAGTGCAAGTTCAAGTTCCAGTTGAGAAGACTCGTGAGTACACCGTAACTGAGTACGATACTGTTGAAGAGGATCAAGAGTACACCGTGACTGTTATGGATCGTGTGAACGAAGACAAGGTTGAGAAGTACACCGTTTGCGTTCCTGTAACGACCCAAAAGGAAGTTCAAGTGTGCAAGACGATTATGGTTGCTCAAGAAGTTAACGTGCCAGTCAACACCGGTTGCGGCGGATGCGGTTCGGTTAGCAGCGGTTGCGGATGCAAGTAAGCTGATTGGCTTCAGCTAAGGCAACTTAGCTGAGAGAGTATACCTGGAAATTCGAAAGGCTGACTCGTTTGGGGTCAGCCTTTCTTCGTGCGCTCCAGCTGAAATCGTCTATTTTGAGATTCTCATATCTCGCTGTCAGTTGAGGACTTCCGCAACGAGTGTCTTCCTGTGCGGGCGGGAATTCTGTGAGTCAACTTCGCTTCGCATGGTTCTCGCGTGTACTTTTAAAGCTCAGGTCCATTCTTTTCTCATGTTGGTTACTCGTGCCACCACTGCCTGATACTCGTGCCCCCACTGCCTGAAACACGAATCAGCTTGGTACTGCGAATCGCAGGCTCGAGCGATGTTCAGGCGTGGCAAGAGTTTGCGGAGCTATACGAGCAGGCCATCTACGGCGTGGTATGCAACCGGCCGACGCCGATGCGGCTTACCATAATCATGATTGCTACCCACTGATTTTCTTCTCTTGGGGTCGACTACTATGCGAGCGGCCATTGTTTACCAAGAGCAGTCTTCTGTTTCTCAGTCAGCTGCTTGATACCGCTACGAGCCAGTTTCAGCATCGAAGTGAGCTGTGCGTCGTCAAACGTGGCCTCTTCACCCGTGCCTTGGATTTCGACAAATTTTCCGCTCCCGGTCATGACCACATTCATGTCGACTTCGGCGGCAAAATCTGCTTCATAGTCGAGGTCCAAAACCGGTTTGCCGCCAACGATGCCAACGCTAATTGCGGCGACGCTATCGTGCAGTGGATGTTCGGCTGGAGGGGTCTTCTTGAAGTCAGGATACAGTGCGTCAGCTAACGCTAGAAAACCACCGGTAATACTGGCAGTTCTCGTGCCGCCATCAGCCTGTAGAACATCGCAATCAACCGTGACCATGCGTTCACCGAGCTTATGCAAGTCGATGATAGCCCGCAGGCTACGTCCGATCAGCCGTTGGATTTCAGTCGTGCGCCCATCCACTTTGCCACGATCTCGCTTCTTGCGTTTGTTGGTACTGTGCGGCAGCATGTTGTACTCTGCTGTCACCCAGCCCTTGCCCGAGCCCTCTAACCAAGGTGGAACCTTGGTTTCGATACTGGCTGTGCAAAGCACGATTGTCTCACCAGATTGATAGAGCACACTCCCGGGGCTGGAGCGTGTGTATTTACGTTTAATTTTGACGGGGCGAAGCGATTTCATAGCTGTTGTTCCTTTCGAGTCCTTCAGCAACTTAGAGCAACACTCAACTGGTGACCAGGACCCTCGCATGGATTTAAGCATTTATGTTACGCTCTGTGCTGTGCCGCCCAAGCGCTTCACAGCCAGCCCGATTCTTATAACGTCCATCGTCATGTGACGTCTTGCTTCGGAAGCGAGCTATCCCTCGAGGAAGCGAGAGTGATCTTCGTGGCTGCAAAAACTAACAGGATCAAGAATCACCATGAACAACGTCAACTGGCCCGGCTTGTCGGCCTTTCGCATGGATGACCAAACTGCAATTGTCACTGGCGGTTCTAAAGGCCTCGGTCTTGCCATGGCTGCGGGACTCGCTTCGGCTGGTGCCAAAGTGATGTTAGTCAGTCGCAACGCGGAGCAAGCCAAGCAATCAGCTGATGCCATCTCCAAACAATTCGATGTTGAGGCGATCGGTGTCGCGGCAGATGTGACTTCTTCAGAACAAGTCGATTTCTTTGTCGCTGAAGCGATTCGGCATTGGGCGAAAGTTGACATTGTGATCAACAGCGCAGGTATCAATATCCGCGGCCCCATCGATGAATTGGAGCCAGAGCAGTTCGAAGAAGTCATGCGAATTAATGTCAACGGGACTTGGAAAACCAACCGAGCCGTTGTGCAGTACATGAAGAAGGCGGGTTACGGACGCATCGTCAACGTTGCCAGCACGCTAGGCGTAGTTGGCTTGGCCAATCGCACTCCCTACGCCAGTAGCAAGGGCGCCGTGGTTCAGATGACTCGGGCACTTGGGCTAGAACTCGCCGAATACGGGATTACTTGCAATGCCATTTGCCCAGGTCCTTTTCTGACGGAGATGAACATACCCATCGCCGATAGCGAAGAGGCAAAGAAGTTCATCGTCGGTGCCGTGGCGTTGGAACGCTGGGGTGAACTTGAGGAAATTCAAGGAGCGGCGATTTACTTGGCGAGCCGAGCGAGCAGTTACACAACAGGCAGTCTGCTCATGGTAGATGGCGGTTGGACCGCACGTTGAGTAGTGAAGTCTTGCCGACTTCTGTACCGTGGCCTTAATCGCCGACCAATTCGGGAAAGACTTCGGAGTTGAGATCTTGACGCCCCACGAGAGCCTTCGTCCTGGCGATAAAATCAAACTTGAAGTTGGCGACTTGCTGTTCGGTGATGTCTAGCAGCTCTGCCGTTTCCTTGTTAGCCATCCCTAGGATAAAGAGCATCTCGATACACTTGAGCTTCGTCCAGTCGCCGCGTTCCTTCCATTTGTCGATTTGACTTTGCAAGGCCTCGACAATAGCGACTTCTTCGAGGTTCTTGCGTTCACCACTTCGAGCAATAGTACTTGCGCCGCGGGCGCGCCCAGAGACGATCTGCCAGGGTGAGGAGGAGTTGTCCGTCGAGTTCTGAGTTAGTGAAATAGCAGGTCTCCTACCTTCGCGACGAAGATGGTCTGTCAGCTTGTAGGCGCAAATCGAAAAAAGATAGCTTTCCAAGGGGCGCTTGCGGTCGTAGTTCGGCAAGCTATTCAGAAAGCCCACAAAGGTTTCTTGGACGATATCTTCACTAGTGCTTCGATTGCGAAGACGGCTGTCGACAAAAGCCAGTAGACGCCCTTCGTAGCGTCCGATCAATTCTTCCCAAGCCTGTTCGTCTCCTTGCCCGATCCTGTCGACCAGGATCTCATCTGCACCAGTGGATTTGCTCATGGACTGTATTGACGTCGCTCGATGATGGTTTGGCCTCCCGACTGAATCACAGATTCTGTGACGGATCGACCTTCTGATTGTGTCTTAATCACTGAACCATCGCTAGTGGTGATTACCACGCCGCCCTCAGGCAAGACCTGCACATGTTCGCTGATGGCCTCCTTGATGGACTGTCCGATCTGGTCAGAAACCTCGACCTGTACGTTCGGCCCGACCATTGTTCGTGGAAAAGCATCGTCTCGGAAATGGCGTTCCACCCCAAATGCAAACAAGCTCAGAAACAGCATGCCGCCAATAAGGAGGACTCCGCCCGTGAAAATGAGGCCGATCGCAACGCTAGCCACCCCAGCATTTCCTCGACTTTGGCGTGCTGGCATTTCTTGGGCTACCAGATTTTGGCCTGCCAGGGGCTCCTGGGTTGGCAAGCTGTTGCCGCGTCTGAGAAAGAGGTGCGAAATTCCCATGATTCCTACCACACCAAGCAAACACAGGAGGACAACGGGAATGCGTGATAGTCGCGTTGCCTCGGCTCGCATGCGCTCAAAGTTGGCTCTTTGCAACGGGTGAATCTCCAAAGTCACCCACTTCTCATACATCTTCCCGTCAAGCGAATTAAGAGCAACGGTATATCCGTTGTGGTTAGAGACTAAGTTTGATTGGATATAATCGGCTGTAATGCCAAGCTCCGATGCTACGCCATCTTCGTGAAAGACCTGGTCATCCAAGTAATCAAGTACGGCTGCCATCAATGGAATCTGCAAAGCTTGATCCAAATCTGCTTCGTCAGCGACTGGTTCTGATCCAACGAACAGTCTATGAATCGGAGTCGAGTAGTCAGGGGCCTGATTGATCCAGGCTGGCATGTCGTCAGGATAGATTGGCTCTCTCGGTGCGACGGACAAAGGTACAGGTTCTTCGGATGCTGCATTCGTGAGCTTCTGTTCGCTGGCTTCGATGGCCGCACCCAAGCCGATCTCCTCTTCGCTGGAGATCTCAGCTCCAGAAACCACTGCTGCAGACTCCTCGGCAATCGGGGGAATGGCCGGCGGCACAGGTGGGATTGGGGCTTGCCCTTGGGCCGGTTTCTCCACAGCCAGCGAAACACCATCCTGCCCACAACTTAGCCTGACATTTAGTGGCATCAGGAAAATGGCGATGCTCAGCCCAAAAGCAACGATCAAGGAAGCTCGCACGGACTCACTCTTCATGGATTCATCTTTGCGACTGGATTCTTCATGTTGACGCTCGGGATAAGTGAATGGATTACTCATCTTAAGCCACCTCCATTTTCTGTCTGACCTTATGACGCTCGCTTGGGTTTAGCCAAGGGCTGGAAAGCTGAATTGCGATCGACGCACCGGCCGCAACCAGTGCTCCCCAAGGTTGTGGGAATGGGATAAACAGACTGATCACAGATGCACAGCCAACACTCCAGATCACCGCCCAGAAGCTGAAGCGCGTTGGCCGAAGTGGATCTACTTGTTTCCACCATGAAACCGCCCCCATCAACAGTGGAAAGAAGGCAAGGTAGGCTGGCAGCAGCGGTTGTTCCTTGGCATCAAAGAACCCTGTCAGTTTACGTGCTGGTATGTCTCCGATTCCGTTCTCGGTTATAGTCTCCCAAGGTAGGATCAGGAAGTCGGACAGTAAGAATGACAAACCGCCTACAGCAAATCCGCAGGTTAGTTGCACAAATGAGCGGATGGCCCAGTCACCTTCTTCCTTTTGCCAACGTTTGCCCAACGCGATCGCGATCCAGGCGATGGCGAGCGACGTGATGCCGGCCCAGAACATTCCGATCAACCAAGGTTGCGAAACTGTTTCTCGATCCGCAATTCCGAAGCCAGGCATGAACAATGCGGCCAGGGCACCGAATACGGCGATCACGATGAAAGATGTAAGCCAGCCTCCGGTTACTTCGCTGACAACGCTTCGCGGTGAAGCTTTTCCCAGTTGAGCACGGCGAGCGACACGCCATTGTTTGATGCTCAAAGGGCGATTCGCCGCAACAGGACGCGGCCTCGGAATGGCTTGCGGTTGCACCTGAGGGGGCGTGTGGCCTGGACTGGCTTGTGGCTGGGCGTAATGCTGAGTTGAACGGAGCGTTTTCTTTGGGCCCTTTAAGACCCACCACAGGCAATAGTAGGGGATATACATGGCGCCAGCGATCAGCACGAATGGCACGATGGCTCCAGCGTACAAGGCGGCGAACACGATCGCGACAATCAATAGGGCCGTCTTCGCGTTTGGATTCATGTCTAGTCCGTGCCACCAACGATTCAGTCCCATCCAGCCGTCCCGCAAGTTACGAGCAATTGGCTCTTGGATTTCTACTGTTGCAGCTTGTGGCAAATCTTCTTCCCTCGCAGCTGCCGGATTGGGAGTACTTCGTGCGGCTGCGGCCTGAGTCGCTGGACCAGGTTGGCGGGCAGTTCCTGCAGCCCGAGCGTTCTGCACCACTCGAGCGGCGCCCGGCTGAATGATTGGCGGCAGTGCAGACTCTATGTGCGTTCGCACTAGCAGGTAGCGATTGTCGACTTCCATCCCCAGAGGCTTGAGCATCTCTCGCACGGAGGAGTATCGACTAGCTGGATTCTTGGCCAATGCCTTTGCAACAACCTCTCGAATCGGTGACGCGACCAACGACAGGTCAGGATCCGCCGTCAAGTGTTTCATGATGATTTCTTGGCTGCTCTCGCCATCGAAGGGAACATTCCCAGAGGCCAGCTCATACAACATCACGCCCAGTGCGTAGATGTCGATCTCTTTGCCATACTCGCCCTTACCGATCTCGGGTGCCATGTAGTGAAATGTTCCGACGCTTTCCGTTTGTCCGCCACGGCGGGAACAGGAAATGTACTTAGATAGACCGTAGTCGCCAATCTTGACGATGCCTTCGTCTTCAAAAATGTTGGCTGGCTTTAGATCTCGGTGAACAATCCCATGATCATGCAGGTAGGCAACGCCCGCTGCGATCTGGCCGAACCAACGGGAAAGTTCGTCGAAGGGCAAGCCTTGATGGTGCTGTTCAAGGACGTCTCGCAGGCTGGCTCCGGAGACATACTCCATTACAATCCAGCCTTGTTCATCGGCATCAAACTTGATGTCGTACAGTGCGATCAAATTCGGGTGCTTGAGGTTCATGCACTGCCGTACACCGCGAACTTCAACGTCCAAATTGCGCTGGACTTGCTTGATCGCAACTTCTTTGCCCGCTTCATTGATGGCAAAGTAGACTTCACCGAAGCCACCGATGCCAACTCCGCGTTTGATTGTAAATCCGCTCAGAGGTTGATCACCGTTGCCGTATCTAAATTTCATGGCTTGGGCCTGTTTCGGAATATCCTGGTGGCGTGGATTGACTTGCGTGGGCTGGACGCCTGCATCCTGTGGCGTTTGACTGGCTTGTTTCTTTTCTGGCGATAAAAATTGAAGCATAGTATTTTGCACTCTGGCATCGTCGTAGCAAACGGTCTGGTAACCTCGCGATTGCTGTGACTTGGTGTCCTGATCTGCCTTAGTTCACAAATCCGTTGACTTATCTGTTCGTTCTTTCCCTAGCTTTATTGGCAGCTTGCCTCTGTTCGCTAGGCGCTAACATGGCACCAACACATGGCCTAGGAAACTACTCGACACTCAAAGAAAAATCTTCGCCCTGCATTCGCATACCAGGCACAAGAGCAATCTGTCCGACCTGCTCTTTGCCATCAACTTGCACAGATTGCAGAGTTCGGAAAAACCAAGTGTCACCATGTCGGAACATCAGCAGTTCACTTTCCCATGTTGGGCAGTGAATGTGACTCCCGGCAGCTGGGCCAATGATACAGGAGTCTGCCAGCAGCAAAACGGCGTCCACATTGGGCTTGAACTTGTTCAAACTGGTTAAGTGCAAGCTGGCTGTCGCGCTCAAAGGATTGGGTTGATTGAAGCCTAATTGAACGCAATCGCCGAGCTGCACCTGTGAGCCGTCTTGCAGTAGTTGCGGACGATCAACACTGCGCCCATCAAGCCAGGAAGGCTGAAACGCTTGCAGCAAATAGTCGCCCCCACTCCGACGGATCGAAGCAGCTCGGCGGCTGACGTCTCCCACAATCCGAATATCGGTTTGGTTGCCGGAAATCGCTTGGCCAATAACAACTTCGTCTCTTTCGACCAGGAGGAATCCTCCGACACCATCGATCCACAGGATGCGATTTTCCGTCTGCGAAGGATAGCTGGACCGAAGCATCGCGTCTCGCGACGTACCGGCTTGCGGCACGGCACCTTGAGTGCTCTGCAACATGGCCGCTTTCTCGCTATCGCGTTGCTCGTTCATGATCGCTCTCCTGGCTCGAATCATCCCTCGCAGCTCCCAATTTTGCCGTAACTGGGTTAACCATTTTCACTTCAGGATCAACGTGAGTTTTGAAACTCGGCAAAACTTCAATTCTACGCCGTCCATTGTAACTGAGCCGCTGCGGTGTCTTTACCGCAAACACAGAGCCAGGTGCGTGCTTTACTGTCGCAGCTGGCTGCATGTTTGCCGCCGATGCAGGCAATACTTCGCGAAGAAGAGGAATAAAAAAGGCACTGGCACCAGAAAACTCCTAGTACCAATGCCCTTCGCGAATCAGGAACAAGTCGATGTGATTTCGAATTAGCCAATCTACTGATTAGGCAAGTGACTACTTCGGCGACGCCCCAAGTCCCCTTGGAGCACCTCCCGCTAGCCGGCTAGTCGTTACTGCTGCTCAGCAAGACTTCTGAGTTGCCTTCGATTTCAGACTTCGAAGAAGTTCCATCGAAGTAGTTTGCGATTTCGTTCAACAGTTCTGGCGACTTTGGATCATCCAACTGGATGTTGCCAACCAAACCGCCTTCAGTGCTGTGCATTGTTTCTTGCATTTCGATGCGGATAGCAAGCTGGTCCAGCAAGTCCCGTGTTTGACTCAAGTGCGAGTCGTCGAGGTCGACAGGGTTGTTTGTCTGAGCAACTTCGACCATGGTCAGGCGAGCTTGAAGGTTTTCGATTTCAACTTCTAGCTGACGCTTGGCGGACTGCATTCCATCCAGCTTGCGGCGAGCAGCGTCTAGATTCTTTTCCCGAGCCAACAGTACCCGAGACAACTTGTGTGTGGTTTCTTCAGCCACTTTGAATTGGTCGAAACGGCTTTCGAGGTCATCCCGTACTTGCTGCGCGGTGTAGGTGCGGCCAGCGTAAACAAACCGTGTAGAGGTCGTGCCTTCCAAGTCACCCTTTAAGCGAAGGATGTCTTTCTGGCTCTGGACCAGCATCTCTTCTTTGGCTTGAACTTCTTTCGCGAGGCGAGCCACTTTCACTTCTTCGCGAGCCACCAAGGCCCGACTCTTGTCTATCTCTGGCTTCAAACTCTTAATCATGTCGCGAGCTCGTTTGATTTCCCAGTCAATGGGTACCGACTCCTTCACAGCTGCAGAAGCCGTGTTGTAACCTGTCCTCACATAGCTCATGGCTCCTGTGCTGAGCAGACCAACTGCAGCAACAGCACCCAAAACACCCAAAACAATGAATTTCTTGCACATCGTCTTTTCCCTGAAAAACCGTTCGTTAACTGAGTCGAGTTCTGATTCGCGGCAGCTTCTCGACTGCTTTACAAACGGTTCTTCGTGGCCCAAAGCCGCTTCTTTGCCGTTTGGAAAAAAAATCTTTGCTTTTCCTAGTCAGCTCCCATTGGCAGACGTCTGGCATTGCGATGGACGACTTACTACCACTACTTTAGGTGGTTCGGCTGGCTTTTCTACATGGATAAAAAGTGACGCAAAGTCCGGTCGTTGTGGTGGCGGAGGTGCGATTTCCGCCAAAATGCCGCCAAAAGATGAACTTTAATTTTCAGATTACGTCCTTTAAGTAGAGAATAAAGGACGATAAGACCCCCTGAGCGGCATTCCTTGCTGCGAGGAAGAGAAGATGGGAAAGCCAGATTTACCAAATTGCAAAAGCGAGTCTGGGAGCCATCGGAAATCCCGTCCGAGTGTCCGTACGAAGCCGCTCGACAATCAGCAAGTCGACTTTCCGGCTTGGCTCGAAGCAGAACTCAAGCTGCTCGAATCCGATTTCGCGGACCACGTCACCCAGCGCAGCCTTCAGAAGACGCTACGTAAGTCGTCCTAAGGGGCAAATCCCTAATTAGCCATCATGGCTAACGCAGTCGAAGCATCCATCCATGCTTTTGTTACTTGCGGTGGCGTCTTGCCGCCGGATTTTGCGAGTAGCGTATTGCGTTGTCTACCCTAGAAATTCTGATCGATCAACATCCCGTCGTTCCGATTCCCAAGTGCTTTGAATACGTCGACATCGATGTTTTGGCTTAGGAAGTGCATCGAGCCATCGACAAACACAAACTGGGCGCCGCCGGTATGGTGACTGCCAAATCCACCCACTTCTAGTGCGTCAGGTGTCGAAACGCTGGCGGCCGGCTGAGGATCCCGCCGAATGGAAGTGAGGCTGCTGGTGTTCCGCAATGTTGATCGCGTTCCGGAGACCCAGCCGAGGTGGCCCATACTAACAGCTGATTCGCCAGCCAGAATCGTGTAGGAGGAACCATCTTTTACATCCCGAAACTTGGTTGAAGAATTCAGGTACAGCATTCCGTTGTTCTCTGCGTCAATAGGTGCTTCGTCGCCGTTGTGACAACCGGCGTACGAAGTCAGCGCGAATTCTGCACCGTTTGTAGCATAAGGCGAACCATATGCGCCCGGGTCAGATGGGCAGAGAAAGATACTGATCACGTGATTGCGAACTGGCTCATTTGCTTTGTCGTAAGCGCCGACGGCTTGATCGAAGTTGTTGTAGGCAATTCCTTCATCTAAAAACGGTAGAACTTGCACCATCCAGCTGACATGCTGGCCTTTCTCTTCGCTACGAATCGGCCCGCCATCATTGAGTACTCCTGCCGGAAAGTGCTCGTGACCAAACTCGAAGTGATGAAGCCCAAGTCCGATCTGCATCAGATTGTTAGAACACTGGGAACGGCGGGCGGCTTCGCGGGCAGCCTGTACAGCCGGCAGTAGCAAGCCAACCAGGATGCCAATAATTGCGATCACAACAAGCAGCTCGACCAAGGTGAAACCGCCAGTTCTGGCCGTCCTCACTCCCGCTTCTATGGATTGGGCTGATATTTTGGCATGCATGGGATTCTTCTTTCTCGCACTCATATCGATGCTCTCCAGGTGTTTTGCCATCGTTTGGTTTCAAATTCTTTGATTGTTTGTCTGGTCTGAGTCGGTTGAGACGAATCGGAGTCTAGCGACTTCGTCGCTCGTTCGTTTTTCTCATCGTGCAAGATAGCCTAGTCTGATGCATTTTGGGGAAGGCGGAACGCATGACTGCGACGTATTTCTTCGTTCAGACCGTCGGGCTCGCTGTCGTCCGTAGATAGGATGCGCGCCATCGAAGCTTGTACTTGAACAATCTCTTCGGATTCTACATCTGTTCGTTCCGCTAGCTTGATTTCGATACGCAGCTCGTGTTCGGGCCACGCAGGATCTTCCCAGAGGATTTTCTCCCCTGCATAAGACTCCTCGCTGAGTAATGTCTGTTTTGCTCGACGAATGCCTAAATCCAACATCCACTTCACTTGGCTCATTCGTTGGTAACTGCGCGCTTCTCTGCGAGCTCGTGAGGCTGCCATCAACGATGTCGCAACGAGGGAAGTGACCACTACGATGCAGGCAAGCACACAAATAAGCACAACCCCCTTGCGGCGGGCGGTCTTCAGGCTTCGGCTCATGCCCCAGCCTCCTCGGATGACTCAGATGACTTGGCATCCACCTCTGTTGGCGGCTGCGTTGATCCGTCGGTTTGCTGAGGCGCGACTAGCCAACGCGTTGGTCGAATTAGCACTTCGCGTTCCAGGATTTTGCTGCCTTGGTTCAGGGCGTACAGCTTGAGTGACACGAGCTCCTCTTGCACGGAAAACTGCAGCTCCCGCTCACGCGTATCGATCGCAGGACCGTTCAATCGCACGCGATCTAGAGTTCTGAACCCATCGCCTTTCCGCTCGGCTCGCTGTAGATACCCGTCCCGACTCTGATAGGCCCATCGGCTCATTCCTATACTGACCTCGATGCCGCTTCCATCTTCGGCGACTTGATAGCTGTCTGCGGAATACAAATCTGTCCGCAAGGTATCCGCCATCCGATCGAAGCCAACAGACAGCTCGCTTCGCGACTTTGCGGCCTTCGATAAGTGAAACGATTTGTGGATCAAGCCGACGGCAAGAAGAACGATTAGACTCCCGATCGTCAGCGACATCACGGTTTCAATCAGAGTGAACGCGTCACGCGACTGAGTTGTGGTATTGATCATCTATGGGGCCTCCCTCGAAGCGGTAGACCACCCCACCAGTTCGATCGGCTTCAAGTCACCTTGCCGGTCCCAATTCAGGCTCAAAGCGATTCGAGTACCGTGCTCCAACTCCTGCAGCTCACACTGAATCTCGACATTCGATAGTTGCTGCTTGAGCTCTGGCGAGGACTCGATTTTTTTGCTCGCTGCTGCGAGCTCGTCGCCGTCTAGCAAAGTCAGCTTCTCAAGCTTGTTGTTCAGTGTGTCGATGGCCAAGCGATAGTGATTTCCATCACGCCAGACTCGCTGCAAGCTCACGGCTCCTGTTATCACGAAGCTGGTCGTAGCAATGAACAACACACTTGCGACAACTAGCTCTGCAACGCTTGCCGCCCGCCGAGTGTTGCGTCGCCTGGAGGAAAAAATAGCTTGTCGTACTCGTTTGGACATGGGACTAGGTAAGAGAAGAAATCATAACTACGAGGACTGAAAAGAATCCGATGCAAACCCATCCGATGACAACCGCTAGGCAGAGTATCAACAATGGGTGAATAAACATAGACATGAAGGAAAGCTTCTTCTGAGCCCGGGATTCATTCCGCTGAGCTATGCAGCGCAAGATCAGGGATTGCACATCACTCTGATCTGCCTTCGCAAGGGCCGAGACCTCCTGAGTTGCCAAAAAACCCACGCTGGCCAAAGCCGACCAAGGACTTACATTTTGTCCCAATTCATTGCGCACAAAGAGTAACTTAGAACGCATGAATGAATCATAGTGATAGCGCGCCAAGGTCGAGACAGTACCTGCAATTGGCCTGCCCTCCCGCAGTGAGTCAGCCAGAATGTTCTGAATGTTGGCGATGCGAATGCGGCGGATATTCGAGGACAGCCTCGAAAGTACAACACGGTTCAAAACTCGAGTCGGCTTCAACACCCAGGCCACAACAGCCAGCGCCACCAGACCAAGTACAAGTAAAGGAAGGTTTGGCAAAAATAAATCGCTGAAATGGATCACCGAGATAAACGCAGCAGGCAAATATAGACCGAATTCTTCGAACATTTCCTTGAATGTCGGGGCAATAAGAGTCATGATCAGACCCAGAATCCCCAGGCACGTAATGCCAACAACTACGGCATAAAATAACGATTGCAGCACGAGTCGCTGTGGCTCCCAAAGCTTATCCTCCGAGGTCTGCGCGAGCTCTTCGTAGACTTGGAATAATCCACCTGACTCGGCCGCTACTCGCAACTTAAGCGTCTGCTCATCACTCAGCAGGTTGGGCACGGTTGCCAGGGCCTTATCGACCTTTTCGCCCTGCTCTAAGCGAACTGCCAATCGAGAGATTCGGCTTGCAGAGATATAGCGATGTTCCATCGCAAGGCTGCGCAACAACGGGATTACCGGCAGCGATTCACGTTCTGCCAAGTGCAAGATCCGCAGCACGCTTTTCGCTACGTCACGTCGGCTTTCGAGCCGCCACCATGCGGACAATTGCCAGTTGCTCAGCGGCGGCGGTGAGTGCCTTTCGGTGCTTTTCAATACCTCTGCCATCAAACACCTAAGCTAACGCGCGGATAATAGTGACAAGTGGCATGAACAAAGCTACCACAACAAAACCGATGATCTGGGCCACTACCACCATTGCCAAGGATGGGAAAACAACTTGCATCCAGCCCGACACACGAAGCGAGCGCTCGGCGTAAACCTGAGACATTTCTCGCAGAACTGCGATCGAGCGATTCGCCTTTTCAAGAGGGTTTTCGAGCTCCTGCAGGGCTAGCACAACAGTGCTCGGCAATTGATGTAAGTGCCCACCAGAACGTATTGACCGCCCGCTTCGCATCACTGAAGCAAGCCCCCGAGCCACTGATGCGTAGTATCTGTTTCCGCTATGCCGACCGGCTAGCTCAACCGCCAAAGCCAGCGGCACGCCCAGTTGCAAAAGTTCCGCTAAATTTCCAGATAGAATCGACATCGCCCTAAGATTGGAACTGGATCCGTTGGATAGAAAGCCTAACACATAATTGCTAAGCGAATACTTTTTCCAGAGTAGGATCCCTAGCAAAAACAAACCAACGAAGCCCAAAATACCAGCGACTGTCCATGGCAATTCGTAAACGAATGCATCTGAAATGCGAACTAGAAGGACAGTAGCCGCCGGAAGGGATAGGCCAAATTCCTCAAACATTTCTTTGAATATGGGGACGATTAAGATGCTAAGTAGGGCTGTGATTGTCAGCGCGAGCAGAACGAGTCCCACAGGATAGACTAAGGATTTCAGCTGCTCCGATCGTACAGTCTGTTGACGGACCAAGGCTTGAAACCAATTCTGAAGACGCTCACGAGAAGACCGACTGTCCATTTCCTGAACTAGCAGTGGTAGCATCTGTGCGAGTTTGGGTGTTTGCAGGAACTGTTCCGCGGAGAAATCTGACTTCAGCTGCGACAGTATCCGGCCCGTTGTCAGTTTTGTGTGACCACTTGGCAACTCTGTCGTCAATGCCTCCAAGGCGGGGATCCAATCTTGTCGCGCGGCAATTGCTTGATCCAAGCGATCCTTCCAGGCCTCCGGATTTAGCACCACCGGCTCGGCTACGATTACTGAATCCTCATTCGGGTGTGACAGCTGAGTGGGGCCATCCAAGTTCTGTCGTACCGATATGACTACCAATCCCTGGCTTTCCAAGGCACTGATTGCTTCGCCATGTGAATTGGCGGCAAGCTCGCCTGTCACAATCGTTCCGTCAGGCCGAGTCGCATCGAAGGCATAATATTTCATCCGTTGCCTCCTGCACTCTGAATGACCAGGAACATCAGTTCGACAATTGGCCCGAAGACAAAAGCTCCAACTAATGCAACCAGAAATCCGCCTGCAACGACGGCAAGCTTAGTCGGGGCCAGGCTACCGCGTTTGCGGTTCTCCAAATCGTGCACACTCACGTAAACTTGTGAAGCAAACTCCAGCTTAGCTTTCCTCTGCTCCCCATCGTCGGCTGACGCTGCCCAGCCAAGCAGGCCTGAAGAATCGCTTAGCTCGAGCAAGGGCAGCTCGTCGCTAGCAAGTACAGCGTACTGCTCGGCCTGTGTGGCTCGACGCAAAAAACGCTGTTTGCCCCGAATTCCAACCCGCCGAAAACTCGAACGCAAATAGCACCAAACACAGAAGGTAAAGAGCAATACATATATGGGTAGAAGCCAAGCTGCGCTATCTCGAACCCAATACATCGCATTAAATAGGATGCTCTGATGTCGTAACTGCTCTGCTAACGCGATGAAATTCGGAGCCAGTATAAAGCAAACGAATAGAAGCACGAAACCAGCACTGATTCCCCACAGCAGTGGATAGAAGAACAGAACGAGCTCGTGCCCTTCGTAACGCTTCCTCTCAATTGTCTCTTTCGCAAGCGGATACAGAGCCTCCGCAGCACCGTCCTGGCTCAGCCAGCTAAGTAGCCCCGGAATATACTTATCCGCAACTTCAGATTCTTGCCGCAGGACCTGCAACAATTTCTCCCCCTCTAGGTCCCCAGAGCCTTCTGCAGAACCGCAACGCATCTCCAGGTTCATCAGCCGGCTTTCCAGCTCGCCGCCATGCAGATTCTTGGAACCGAACAAATCAAGCTCAATGCCAGCCTCGCTGATCTGCCGTACCATGGTATGAAAGCGGTGTATCGTGGTCAGATTGAGTTCGAGCATCGTGAAGAATCGGCCAAGTGGCGACAGGTTTGATGAACGGAGAGGCGGTCAGTAATATTCACTTTTCGCGAGTGAACGGAAGTATCCTCTAGAAGCACAAACTTCCGGAGTTTGTCTACAAAGCTAAAAAAGTTTTGAGATAAGGTTGTTTCGCCCGTTGGTTTATTTGCAGCCCTTGCAAACTAGCCTTTCTTGGGCCGAGGTACCTTCTTGGAGCCTTTCCGGCCGCGTCTTCCACGCCTGCCCTTCGGTTGCTCGTAGGTCTCAGCATCTTCCTGCACGGTTTCACCCACTTTTTCACGAAGACTCATGAGTTTGTCCCGCAGGGCTGCAGCACGCTCGAACTCCATGTCTTCCGCCGCTGATAGCATTTCTCGTTCGAGCTCATCCAGATAATCCTGTGTGACCACTTTCTCGTTGGCTTTGCCTTGAACGGCATCTCTGGCTTTCTGATGCGCATTCGCCGCGGCTTCGATGCCGGCTTTGATACTCCGTACGACCGACTCGGGCGTAATACCATGCTCTCGGTTGTAGTCTTGCTGCAACTTACGCCGTCGCTCGGTTTCATCCATTGCGGCCCGCATGGAGTCCGTGATTTTGTCAGCGTAAAGCACGACTTTGGAATTTACGTTTCGAGCCGCACGACCAATCGTCTGAATCAACGAAGTCTCACTTCTTAGAAAGCCCTCTTTATCCGCATCGAGAATCGCAACTAATGATACCTCTGGCAGGTCGAGGCCTTCACGGAGCAAGTTGACACCGACGAGGCAGTCAAACTTGCCCTCCCGTAAATCATGCAACAATTCGACTCGCTCAAATGCATCCAGCTCGCTGTGCAGCCAACGACAGCGCACATTTTGCTCGACTAGATAGCCAGAGAGATCTTCTGCCAGCCGCTTGGTCAAAGCCGTGACCAAGGTCCGTTCGCCGCGTTCTGCTCGAGTACGAATCTCCTCCAGCAAATGCGCAACCTGCCCGCGAGCAGAGACTACTTCGATTTCAGGGTCTAGCAAGCCGGTGGGGCGAATGATCTGTTCAACGACTTCGCCGCCCGTCTTCTCCAGTTCGTAGTCGCCTGGCGTAGCAGAAACGAAAATCGCCTGATGTGTCTTGGCTTCCCACTCTTCGAACATCAAGGGCCGATTGTCCAGGGCACTGGGCAAGCGAAATCCGTGCGACACCAACGTCTTCTTACGACTTTGGTCTCCCGCGTACATGGCTCGCACCTGAGGTACGGTAACATGCGATTCGTCGATCATCAGCAGGAAGTCATCGGGGAAGAAGTCGTACAGTGTATCCGGCGTCGCTCCAGGCGGCTTGCCAGACAGTGGGCGGGAGTAGTTCTCGACGCCTGGGCAATGCCCAACTTCTTGGAGCATCTCAATATCGAATCGTGTTCGAGCATTCAAACGCTGTGCTTCAAGCAATTTGCCCTCGGATTCAAATTTGGCGAGCTGTTCACGTAGTTCTTCGCGAATCAACGTAATCGCACGCTCAATGCGGTCTTCAGGCGTAACAAAGTGCTTTGCGGGGTACACGTAGACTTCGTCGAGACGCTGGATCGTTTCGCCGGAAATCGGATTTGTGATGGAGATTTGCTCGATATCATCGCCCCAAAGTTCGACGCGGTAAGCGAATTCTTCGTAGGAAGGCCAGATTTCCAAGCTGTCGCCACGCACGCGAAAACGACTTCTTTCGAAAGCGACGTCGTTTCGTTGGTATTGAATGTCGACAAGATTCAACAAGACATCGTCGCGATTGACCGTCTCGCCTACTTTGAGATGGACAACCATGTTCTTGTAGTCTTCCGGATTGCCCAAGCCATAAATGCTGGAAACACTTGCGACGATAACGACGTCCTGTCGAGATACGAGAGCACTGGTTGTAGCTAAACGCAAACGGTCGATTTCCTCATTAATCGAAGCGTCTTTTTCGATATAAACATCACGCGCCGGAATGTAGGCCTCGGGCTGGTAGTAATCGTAGTAGCTAACAAAGTAATGCACTGCGTTGTTCGGGAAGAAATCCCGGAACTCAGAATACAGTTGGGCCGCCAGGGTTTTATTATGGCTCAAGACCAAGGTTGGCTTTTGGACTTGTTGAATAACGTTAGCCATCGCAAAAGTCTTGCCTGAGCCTGTAACGCCCATTAGCACCTGATGCTTGGCTTGCTCTTCCAGACCACGGACTAGCGAAGCGATCGCTTGAGGTTGATCGCCCGACGGTTTGAATGGACTTACAAGGTCAAAGACTTTACTCGAGGTTTCAGAACTCATTGAGAAGTATTTTCTCCAGGCGGAGTCGAGGTCGGAAAGTGTGGCGTGCTGCCTGACAGACGGGGAGCTGATCTGCTGTGGTCCGATTGGTTTGGCGTGACCGCGTCTTGTTCATTGACGACAAGGAAAGCTCGTAGCTCAGCGAGGGTGATAGGCCCCACACCGCGCACCTGCCGTAGTTCCTCCGCTTGTCTGAAGGGGCCGTGCTCCTCGCGAAAACTCACGATACGGCCCGCCAGTTGCGGACCGACATCTGGCAAGGCTTGGAGCTGTGCAGCGGTTGCTTGGTTCAAATCTAAGGTTAGTTCGAACTCTACCAGTGGTGTGTTGGTTGTCGGCGCGGATTGCCACCAAGAGAACGCCCCCGCCACCAGTGCAAATGCGAAGAGCAGAGTTCCTGCTATGAGCCAACCGTTCTCCAAACTCGCTACATGATCGGGCACAGAATCGAGGTTCGAATCGGGTAGCTCAACAGCGTCTTCTTCGATATGCTCTGCTTTACTGCTTTCCATTTTCGAATCCTGTATGCCGCGAAGGCCCTCCACAGTCGAGGCCAATCCGTCAGTATAGCAGTTTTGGAGTTCTTCACTGAATCGTTCTTTGCCAGCATTTGGGACCGATCAAAGTTTCAAACTGGAGAGAATCCCTCCCCGTCGCTTGGGTTCTGAAACTCCCTGAATTCCTCGACTTCCCGCTTGGAAAGGGAGAGTAAATTGTGTTGTCAACGAAGTACCTAGAATCAGACTTTGTTTCACCCTGTGCAGGTTGGCGTTCGGCGGTGTCGGGCATCCATTGACACGACAATGCGATCTTCCCTACTCTGCGGCAATTCTCGATCTACTTTTTGCCCAAACGCCATGAGCCGCACTGCGGAGCCAGCAAAGAATCCGAAATTCGGACTCCCCTTCCCTCCACATTCCAGAGCGGCCGTGGGCAGGGTGCTATTTGTTCAGTTCCTCTGCCTGTTTCTGTTTTCGGGTTGTGCGCAGTGGTCGAAGGATCAAGCTGTTTCGGAACCGAGTCCACTGCTCGCAAAGCCCAAGGCGGGGCCTGACAGCGTTCTCGTAGAAACCGTTTTGGTTCGCTTTCCCAAAGCAAAGTTGCCAGAGTTTCAGCAGATATGGGGTGAGATTGATGAAACGTTCTTGCCAATGGAGAAACGCGAAAGACTGGATCTAAATGGCTTGCGTGTCGGCTTGGTGATTTCTGAGCTTCCGAAAGCCATCCGAGATCAAATCGCAGAAACCTCA
This sequence comes from Aureliella sp., assembly GCA_963691875.1. Lineage (GTDB taxonomy): Bacteria > Planctomycetota > Planctomycetia > Pirellulales > Pirellulaceae > Aureliella. Next base: position 3,115,594 of record OY829846.1, on the reverse strand, counting down.
CATTATCAGAGTACCGATGCACTTGAACATGCCGGGCTAGCCGCTGACTCGGACAACATGGCTCGTCGGCTTCAGTGTAGAGCCGGGCGACGCAAAGAATTGTTCGTGCGAAATGACCTGTCGGAGCCGTTGACGGTCCTGACCGTGCTTGATTCGGCAACTCAGGGACAAACCTTTGAAAAAGCCAACGCCTTGTTTGACCTACGTGCCATTCCGCATGGCGACAGGCAAACTACCATTGAACTGACTCCCGAAGTGCAGCATGGCGAACTCAAGCACTCCTACGTCACCTCGGAGATTGGCATGCGTCCCGAGCTCCGGCGTGCTTCTGAGAACTGGCAAGAGCTCAAGATCGTCACGAGGTTAAATCTTGGGCAGGTACTAGTCGTGACCGCCTCGCAACCGACCAAGGCGTTGGGAAAAGCGTTCTTCACAACAAAGACCGCTGATCAGTCGGAGGAATACACGATCCTGCTACTCCGAGTCGTCGAGACACAACTTGACGAACTCTTTGATCCAGATAGCGTCGCCCAGGCTCAGGCGTTGACAGAACGCTAATTGACAAGACCTGGACTGGCCGATCATCTACAACACTTGGTAGTTCTGGATTCGTGTGAAGTAGAGGCCTTTCTCAGCAATCTTCTCACCGGGCACTTGTTTCCAATACTTCGCGTAAGCGTCCAGTTGCCCACGATAGTATGCTCTTGCAGCGAGAGGCTGAGACACTCCGATGTGATCTGTCTTGTAGTCAACTGAGACCAAGCTCTGCTGCGCCTGGAAAACCAAGTCGATGACAACACGCACAAAAGTCGGTACTTCTGCGCCTTCCACTAGCTACATATGGTGATCTGGCACTTTGATAAACAGACAGGTCAAGCCAGGCTTGAGGCCCAATTTACTATGCAGAGGCATGCCAGAGTAGCTGGCGGCGCTTGAGGATATCCTTCAGACTTTAAGGTGAAGGGCCGGGGCTTTTAGTCGTCAGCGGTGCTACTGCTTGATTGATGGTATCTACCAGGGCAACTGTACGATAAGGTTTTGCCAAGAAGTTCACCGGTTGCCTCGCCTGTTCTTCAACTGCATCGAGTTCGATCGAGTAGCCACTCGTGACGATCAGAGGCAACTCGCTTTGGTATTCGCGGATTCTCTGGAATAAGTCCACGGCAGACATCCCGGGCATCGAGAAGTCGACAATGGCAACAGCAAACTTACTTGAGCTTCTCAAGTGAATCAAAGCATCGACACCATTGCTCACCGAAGTTACCGCGTAGCCATTTGCCTTGAGTGCGTTTGCGGTGGATTCGCGAACCAGCTCGTCGTCATCGGCCAGCAAAATATTGGCGGACTTGATGTCAGTTTTTTCCAATCGACCGATCTGGCTATCGGCAGGATTGATCGGCGCCAAGGTTCGCGGTAACAAAAGATCGCATCGAGTACCTTGCCCCGGCTTGGAATCTAAGTGCAGGACGCCTTCATGCTGTTCCACAATTCCGAGTGACATCGACAAGCCGAGGCCAGTTCCTTTGCCTTGTTTTTTGGTAGTGAAAAATGGGTCGAAAACTTTTCCAAGCACATCTTCATTGATTCCCGTGCCATTATCCTGGACCGTAATGCGAACGTAATCTCGCTCTCGTGTCGGGGGTAGCTCGCCTTGTTCAATAGCTTGAGCAAGCTCGGGTCTGGGTAGATTGCTTGTGGTTATCTCGATCAAACTCTCCGAGCCGAGGCAAGCGTCTCGCGCATTGAGGCAAAGGTTCAGCAGCACCTGCTCGATATGAGTGTCATCCATATTGACATTCCAAGTATCGCCAGCAAGATCTACACGAAACACTATTTCCGCATTCAGGATTCTGTCGAGCAAGCTTTCGATCCGACGCACGACTTCGTTGGGATCGCGGACCCGCAGTTCCAGCACGCTTTTTCTTGAAAAACCGAGCAGGTGTTTGACCAACTTTGACGCTCGCTCTAACGCTTGCTCAGCTGCTTCCAGGTATTCGCTGTTCGATTCAAACTCCGACTGCATTCGCGCGAGCTCAAGGTTGGCCGTGATCGCGAGCAAGAGATTGTTGAAGTCGTGCGCGACGCCTCCAGCCAATCTTCCTACCGCTTCCATCTTTTGCGATTGAATCAAATCGGCTTCTAGTTGCTTTCGTTCCGATACATCCTCAAAAGTCCAAATCCTGTTCTCAAGCCGTTCATTGTTTATGCCTGAGGTTGGAGCGGAAACGGGTGCGGTGAACACAACCAAGGTTCGTGGCTGAGGATCGACAGTCAAGAGCTCCAACGTCAAGGTAGACTCAGGGACGCTGCGAGTCTGCTGCCAAGCATTCAGAAAAGCTTCGCTGGACTCAAATCGGTTGGCGATCTGCTGCACGATCCAACTTGGGTCCGTATCGTCTCCACCTGGGGCGAGTTCCACGCCGACGAGCTCACGAAACTTTGGATTGACGGTTAGTACTCGACCGCGTTCATCAACGGCCAACAGTCCCTCGCGGACGGCATCATAGGTAGCATTGAGCCTAGCAATTAACAAAGCCATGTCTTCGGACTGTTCTCCGACTTGGCCACGCAATTTCCACACCAAACTTGTACCAATCAAAACCAGCGATAGCAGAACTCCGACTACGACCCAAAACAGTGGATCTTCAACAACTGCCCCCAGCTTCAGCACCGAAATGTCATTAAGCGAGGAGACGCGTAGCTGAAATTCTCCCGATTCTCCATCGTTTAGTCTTTCCTCAACGAATCCTGTCACAGACTGATTCGAGCCGTTTGTGAGCCGAAGTGCATTGAACTGCCTCTCATTCGCATGGACCCTCGCGACAAACTGGCCGTCACCCTCGCTCAGACGCATGAAATGATCTGTCTGATCGGAGCGAATACTGTCTAGATTTTCTCGCACCGTCGCACGACGCAGGAAAAGCTGCTGACTAACAATGTCCTCCGGCGAGAGATGCTCGAGCTCCTCGAGAGAACCGACCGGCTGCTTCACATCTGCTGTAGCATTCGGTGCGGGAATTTGTGATTCTGGTTGCTGTGCCTCGCCGTCGTTACTCCGCTCGGTTGAAGTAGGGCTTGGGGGCGTTAGGGTGTCTTCTTCCCCAGCACTGTTCTTTACTGCAGCTTCTTTTCCACCAACATTGAAACTCTCTTGTGCCTGTCCAGGCAAAGCAGTCGCTTGAGCCCACTCCCCGATGCTCGCGATTAGCATGAGCATCAGAAACACCGATGCGAAACAGGTTGGCCACTTACTCGGGTGCACTTTTCTTCTCTGTTGCCACTTACAAGGATGGCTTGCCAACGTAGCAAGTCTTTTAAAACAACTCATGAATCTCGCGGAATCCACTGTCAACGATTGGAAAAGGCCTGCCGCCAGGGCCGGGTATGTGCTCTTTCAAGTCGATTCCCATCGCATGAAAGATAGTGGCGACAATTTCGGGCGGCTCTGTTGGCCGATCTTCAGGAACAGCGCCGATCGGATCGCTGGCACCGACGACTTGCCCGCCTTTGACACCACCGCCAGCAAAGTAGACCGTGTAGCACTGTGGCCAATGGTCACGACCACCCGCCGGATTAACCTTGGGTGTGCGTCCGAACTCGGCCATGTTGACCACCATCGTGTCATCCAGCAAACCACGCTGGTCCAAGTCGGTAATCAAAGCCGAGTACGCTTGGTCGTACATAGGAGCCACAATGTTCTTCATGCCTTCGATCGATGTAAAGGGTTTGCTTCCGTGAATATCCCAAGTAATCTCATCGAAGACCGTGAGAAAAGTATTCACTGTGACGAATCGGACCTTCGCTTCGATTAATCGCCGCGCTAGTAGCAGGCACTGACCAAAGCGATTCATGCCGTAGCGTTCCCGCACTTGCTTGGGCTCTTTCGAGAGGTCGAATGCATCTCGAGCTTGTGGGCTCGTCATGAGTCGATAGGCCGTATCGAAGTGCTCGCTCATAATCTTTGCACTTTCGCTCGACTCGAACTGAGTCATCGACTCTTCCACCGCCGCTCGCAGTTTGCGTCGGCGTTCCAACCTTGCCGCTGGAATATTCTCAGGAGGCAATAAGTCGGGTACTTCGAATTTTTCCTTTGAGGGATCAGCCATCAAGGCAAAAGGATCATACGCCTTGCCAAGGAATCCGCCCGCTTGTCCATTCGGTAAGTTTCCGCCGCCACGTCCCATGGTTTCGGGCAGCACAACATGAGGTGGAAGATCGCTTCGGGCACCTTGTAGATACCAAAGTGCAGATCCCACGTGAGGGGTGTCGACACCGCCGGTGAAAAGCCGCCCCGTTTGCATGATCTGCCAACCGGAGTCGTGGACCGCTGCGCCGCGGTGGAAGCAGGAGCGAACGAATCCAATCTTGTCCGCAATCTTCGCATGCTCTGGCAGAATTTCGGAAAGCTGAATTCCTGGCACGTTGGTCGGGATCGGCTTAAAGGGGCCACGAATCTCAGCAGGCGCATCCGGTTTCATATCGAAGGTATCGATATGACTTGGAGCGCCAAGATTGAAGATCAGGATGCACGACTTGTTGTCTTTGCTAGGATCGACCTGTCCTTGCTCTCGAGCTTGAACCCAATTGGGCAGAGTCAGCCCAGCGGCACCCAGGGTTCCTACTTGAAGGAAATCGCGACGATTGCGACCGTTGCAATTGTGTGATTTGCCTTTGCCAATAAAGTCGAGCATCGCGACGCCTTTGACTTTTCCATTAAATGCGGAAATTCTGCATTTCAGTGCAGTTTCATTGAGGACGCTATTCTAAACCAATTGATGGCAGCTATCAGCATCACGGTGGAACTCGCGATACACACATACTTAGCTTGTACATATGCCACGCTCCCCGCAGGCATAGCAGTTCTGTTGCCCCAAGACGACAGCTCGGCAAAACTTTCGTGAAAAACGCAGCCTGTGATAGACTAATTGGGGTGTTGTGGTCCTTTCGCGCTCTCACCTACCATGAAAAACTTCCCACCTGGCAATTGGATGCTGCATCCATGGCGATTCTGCCCCTTTCTCATCCTGATGAGTCCTTGCCTGGGAAAGGCACAGGAAACGGATGCAGGCAAGCTCGACTTTTTCGAGAACAAGATTCGTCCCATTCTGGTCGAACACTGCTACGAGTGTCATAGCGGCGACCAAGATGAGGCGATGGGAGGCCTCTTGCTCGACTCTCGCACTGGCTGGCAAAGAGGCGGAGATAGCGGAGTTGCAATCGAAGTTGGCGATCCACATAAAAGTCTCCTAATCCACGCTTTGAAGTACTCAGATCGTGATCTGCAAATGCCTCCGGAAAGTAAGTTGCCCGACGCGGTCATTCGAGATTTCAAGTCTTGGATTCGTGAAGGCGCGATCGATCCACGCGACGGTGAGCTGTCCCAGAGCGGTTTTGATCTGCAGGCACGACGCGACTCGCATTGGTCTTGGCAACCCGTGCGGGCAGCGGACCGTGGCGAGAGCATCGACTACTGGATTCAGCGAAAGCTGGATGAAAAGCAGATGCATGCATCGCAGGAAGCACAGCCAGCCTTACTGCTACGGCGTCTGAAGTTTTCCTTGCATGGACTTCCACCAACGCCCCAAGAACTGCAGCGTTTTCTACGAGAGCACCAGATCGATCCAGATAGAGCCTGGGAAAGCACGGTGGATCGCTTGCTGGCGAGTCCGCGTTTGGGTGAACACTGGGCGACAATGTGGCTGGACCTGGTTCGTTACAGCGAAACCAAGGGACACGTTACGGACCAGGAACGCCCCTTTGCCTGGAAGTATCGAGACTATGTGATTGATGCCTTCAACGACGATGTGCCCTATGACCAATTTGTTGTCGAACATCTCGCCGGCGACCTCCTTTCTGACACAACCACATATCCAGCCCGCATTCAGCGAGGTACGTTGCGATCGGCCACGGCAACGGGCTCTTTGTTTATGCATGAAATGCACTTCATGTCAGTGGATCCAGTCAAACAGCGTTGGGATGAAATCAACGCGCAGGTCGATGTGGCAGGAAAAGCATTTCTGGGTATCACGACGGAGTGCGCCCGATGCCATGACCACAAGTTTGATGCTATCAGTCAAGCAGATTACTACGCCCTAGCTGGATTCTTTTTGAGTACTGAGCAGGGGACGAAACGCGTGGCACCGCGTCGAGCTGAACTTGATGATGAATCAAAGAGTGAATTGAAGAAGCAAGAAACCGCATACCAGAATTTTCTTGAGCAGAAGCGCAAGGGGCGGAGGGCCGCGCAATCGCCCAAGACCAATCAGGAATACTTTCCGATCAGCGATGAACTGGGTATCCAAGCTCCTGGCGATACCCAGAAACTGTTTGCCATGATGGGCAAACTTTCTGAAGTCGACCCATCTTGGCCAGCTTGGGTGCGATCAGCACAAGACGCAACAACCCAGAACGCAAACCTGTTGATTCGCGGCGAAGTTGGCAAACCTGGCGAAGTGATTCCGCGGCGATTCCTTGAGGCCCTGGGGAGCAAGCCTTTGCCGAACCCTGGCGAAAGCAGTGGCCGGCTTTGGTTGGCGGAGCAGTTTGTAGCGCCAGACAATCCATTGACTGAACGGGTCTGGGCAAACCGCATCTGGCAACAACTGTTTGGCTCTGGCTTGGTACCAACGCCTAGCAATTTCGGGCAACTAGGAACACCGCCAAGTCACCCTGAGCTGCTCGATTACCTCGCCCGAAGACTCAGGCAGAATGACTACTCGACGAAACTGTTAATTCGCGAAGTGCTGATGTCTGATGCATTTAGAAGATCTTCAGTCGCGAGTTTTCCCGCTATCGAGCGAGATCCAGAAAATCAGTTGCTCTCTCATTACTCAAAGCGACGAATGACCGCCGAGCAGATCCGTGATTCCCTTGTCCTCACCGCGGGGCGTTTGGATTCACAGATGGCTGGTTCAAGCGTCGATTGTTTTGTCCCCAGCTACGCTACAGCTAACAAGCCAAGCAACATACCGAATTCAGGACCTTTGGATGGTAAAGGAAGACGAAGTGTCTACTTGAAAGTCAGACGGAACTTTTATGATCCGTTCCTCAAGAAGTTCGATTTCCCGGATCGCGGCAAATCAAATGGCCAGCGAAATGTGACCCAAGATCCGGGCCAGGCGTTAGCAATGCTGAATAGTCCTTTGGTCTTGGAGTTGGCGAAGCATTGGGCAGTATCGTTAGCCGAGTGCGAAGCCGCTAGTAGTTTCGAAGAAACCTTGCACAACCTGTGGCTTTCTAGCCTGAGCCGAGGGCCAACAGTCGCCGAGACAGAAGTGATTCAACTTCTTCTGCATGATCTATCCACATCACAGAAAAGCCTGGAACATAAATGGATGCATCTTGCCCATCTAATCTGGAATCACCCCGAATTTATTTGGATTGAGTAGCTTCATGCGGCTGACAAGACAACAGTTTTTGCAAAGCTCTTTGGGCGGATTCGGTGCGTTAGCGTTACAAGGAATTTGTGCAGGTGACGCAACTCGTGTGAAGGAAACGGCTGCAACATCGGTGATTTACCTCTACATGGAAGGTGGGCCGAGCCAAGTCGATACCTTCGAGCCCAAACCACGGCTCGAAAAAGAGCACGGTAAGCCACTTCCTTTCGACAAACCTGCAACGGTCTTCAATAGTTCCAACAAGATCATGGCTTCGCCCTTCAAGTTCTCGCGCTATGGCGAAAGCGGAGGATGGGCCAGCGAGCTCTTTCCGCATCTGTCCGGCTGCATGGATGACCTCACCTTTATACATTCGATGCATCACGGGGTTTCGAATCACTCGGCTGGCTGTTACATGAGCCATACCGGTGACCCAATGGCAGGACGCCCCAGTATCGGTTCTTGGGTAACATACGGACTTGGGACCGAGAACGATAACGTTCCTGGTTTTGTAGTACTCGACTGTGGACAATCACCAAGCGGAGGCGCGGCGAGTTGGAGTTCAGGCTTCCTACCAAGCAGTTTTTCCGGCGCCAAATTTCATGACGGCGCGGTTCCGGTCGAGTTCCTATCGCCAGCGGATTCGCCGCAGGTTCAAAACGCAAAACTCAGGGCAATTCGGAGTTTTGCTCGCCTGTCTTCGCCTCACTCGGGTCTCGAATCGCAAATCGAAAGCTACGAGAAAGCAGCACGGATGCAAAATTCTGTTCCTGATTTACTCGATATTTCCCGCGAAACCAAAAGCATCCATAGACTCTACGGCCTGGACGATCCGCGCTGCCGCAAGTTTGGCTCTCGGTGCTTGATTGCCCGCAAGCTAGTGGAAAGCGGTGTGCGTTTTGTTGAGCTGTTTTCACCGCGAGTCAAAGCTGATCGCTGGGACCAGCATTCCAAGCTCAAGGAAGGGCACATCAACAATGCTGTTGCAGTGGACCAGCCTATCGCTGGCCTGCTACAAGACCTCAAGCAACGCGGACTGCTCGAAAAAACATTGGTGCTATGGGGTGGCGAATTCGGCCGGACTCCCTCTAGCCAGGGTAGCAATGGCCGAGATCATAATCCATTTGGCTATACCGTTTTCATGGCAGGCGGCGGCATGCGAGCCGGATATCGCCATGGAAGCACCGATGAGTTTGGCTACTATGCTGAGCAAGACAAGGTGCACTTGCATGATCTTCACGCGACCATCTTGTATCAGCTCGGGATCAACCACGAGCAGTTAACCTACCGTTACGCCGGCCGCGACTACCGACTTACCGACGTCTACGGCCGAGTCGTCACCGACATCATCCAGAGCTAGTGCAGTGCAGGACGCCGCGCCGAAGCCACTTTTTTGTTTATCGCCCAGCCGCGGGCTCGATTTGCTTCTATGTCTCGCGTGATGCAGAAGCAAACCGCCTCGCCAGATTTGAACACTCAAGTGACTCGCGCGACGTCTTTGTCTTGGTTCACCTTCTGGCCTGGGCTCGTATTCTCAACAGTAGCGGGATTCTAAATCACCGAGACGCTCAAGTAGCTCTGCGTCTTCGGGAATCGCGCCAGTGCGTTGTTTGGAGCGAAATTCGGTTTCGAGCGCATCGAGCTCGCCGAGCAACTCATTGACCACGCCTTCCTTGAGGCGGTCAATAAACATGGTGCCGTCGAGATGATCGACCTCATGCTGGGCGATGCGAGCTTCAAAACCCGTCAAGGTGACGTTGAGCTCATTTCCCTTGAGGTCAAAACCATTAAGATGGATGGACTTGGAGCGAATCACGTTTCCATGAATGCCCGGCAAACTCAAGCATCCTTCCTCAGCCTCCTCATTGCCCTTGGGTTTGGTAAGCACCGGATTCAGTACTACCCATTCTTCGCCTTCGCCCTTCTGTCCGCTTGGATTCATCACAAACATCCGTAAGGGTAAATCCACTTGCGTTGCCGCCAAGCCGACTCCATGATGCTCGTACATGAGGTCGAACATCTGGGCGACCATGTTTCGAAGTTCCTTGTCGACGCGCCGCACAGGCTTGGCTTCGTAACGCAACGTAGGATGTGGAAAGTGAACGATGGCGAGAGAAACTGGCTCTGTCTGTTCCGAGAACATGGTCTATCCAATAAAGCTTTGTCCGGTTGATTCGGGGATAGCTTAACGGAGACTCAGAATCTAGGTAAGGTCGCGAGCGCAGCGGCTTTCCGATCTTAGGCGACTGGCAGAAGAGCTTCTACCAGTGCAAAGTGTCTTCGCGCAGGCGAATGCTGTGTGAAAACGAACATGGACTGGCAATTTCTGACTCGCCTTCTGCCTTAGCCGAGAAGCAGCATGACTTCCTCGAGCCAATTGCGCCAGCGTCCCAGTTCCTCCGTAGTAAGCTCTGGATCCGAGGAGCCGGGAAGCATGACAGATTCGTTCGAAGTTGGATCAAAGAGGGTCGAGCAAAGTATCCCGCTCGTGTCGATTTCCAGTCGGAGTTGCAGCGAGCCATCGGCGGTCAAATCTGGAAAGGCGTCGCTGGGTTTGATCCGTCCAAGTTTGAGCCAGTTGCGACCGCTGCCTTGAGAACTGCTTTCGATCAGCTGAATAGTCGGCAGCAATGCCCCCTTGCCCGTACTGCGTGGGCGAAGCGTGCGAGTGTGCGAAGTCGGAATGGTTTTTCCGCCTTCAATCAAGACTTTCGGTCGTTTCTGCACACTATCCGGTGAATCTGCAAGCAATGCGACGTCCAAGCTGGCGCAGGAAACGGCACTAGGTAAGAGTTCGTTCTGAGAAAGTGAGGAGACTTGCCGTGCCATGATCGCCGCCCCGCGAGCCAAGTCAGCTTGTTCCATCCAACTGACGCCAACATCGTGCGGAATTACATCGGTAATAATCTTTTGCACCGACTTCATGCGAGTCATCGAACCAGCCAGCAGAACTTGATCAATTTCACTTGGGTCTGTGTTCGCGAGCTCGCACGCTCCGGCGATGCTCTGCTGGATGCAAAGGGGTAGGTCTGGAGCAATCTTCACGAGTCCCGCTTGAGTAATCACTTGCTTGATGGAAGAACCAAGCCAGTCAAAACGCACTTCGACTTTACTGCTGCTGGTTAGCTGCTTCATCGCGATTTCGACCGTGCGTTGCAACCGAGTCGCAGCTCCGACATCCGTTCGAATGTCCTTGTCAGTCATCTCCTTGAGGCGTTCTGAGAAATACTGAATCAGCATGTGTTGCCAACGCTGCAGGCCGAGCTTCCAGTTGCCGCAGTGCCCAAGTTGTTTGACTTCCGAGCCATGAGCGTGAATGATGCTCGCGTCCAACCCAGCACCAGTTAGCTGTAAAACGAGAAGTCGATCGTCCGCAGCTCGCTTCGCTTGGCTCTTTTCCGACATGCGACCATTGAGTTCGATCCACGTTAGAGCGGCAGCTAGGGGCTTGTCTAGCAATTGCACCAAGTCAACACCGGCTATCACGCACGCGTTGCGGATCGCCCGTCGGTGCGTTTGGCCGTAGCAAGCTGGCACAGTGACGATCGCGCTAGTGCTCTCGTCAGCTGCCTCGGCTGAATTCAACATGACTTGCCGAATCAGTGCGGCGAGCAACACTTCGGGCGGAACGATTTCACCGCCAAATGGTCGCTGCACCTGCGACATGCCAATCCAACGTTGGATGCTATGGAAAATTTTGTCAGGATCTACCTGGCGTTTTTCTGATGCCCCCGCCCCGATGCTAACCTCTGTGTCAGAACTCCACAGCATGTTTCGTAAGTAGAGCGGATTCGCTGGATCACCCTGGGGTACGACCTGCGGCCCTTCGCCTGGCACGTAGACTGCTGAGCAGGAGGTGAGCATTCCTAGATCGATACCGACGACCTGCGGCTTCTTCGCAAGCGTTGACTGCCCCAAACCCGAATTGGGCGTGGATTCATCTTTGAGGCGGGAGTTGGTTCGATTGAGAGTTGTATCGGATCCGGGCTCTGCAGATAGCTCGAGAGCAGTCATATGAGCGAGTAAAGCGTCGGCCGATTCATAACGATCGGATGGCATTTTGGCGACAAGGCGTTGGAAGACTGTGTCGACTCGCAAATCGACATCGGAGCGCAGTTCGTATAGCGGCTTGGGCGCCTCATCCCTCTGTGACTTGGCCACCCGCATCATTTCACCGGTGAACATCGCTTTGCCGGTGAGCAGGAAATAGAGGGTGGCTCCCAGACTGTACAGATCGCTTCGTCCATCGACGCTGTCTGGATTCTCGATTTGCTCCGGGGACATGTATTCCGGAGTCCCCATGAAGTATCGCTTCGTCTTGCCAGTCAGAATCTGCTGATTGGAGATGCGGGCTAAACCAAAGTCCAAAATTTTGAGAACGCCATCGTGCGTCAGCATCATGTTGCCCGGCTTGATATCTCGGTGCACGATTCCCAAGCTGTGGGCATACGACAGAGCTCTTCCCGCCTGTTCCAAAACGCTTACAGCGCCCGCCATCGTCATCGGGCCTTCGCGTTTCACGGTAGCCGAAAGTGGGTTGCCCTCGACTAACTCCATCACCAAGTAATGGATACCGCCCGAGCTGCCAGCGTCGAAGGCAGTGACAATGTTCGGGTGCATAAACTTAGCGACAGCCCGAATTTCGGAAAAGAACTGCTGTAGCAACGCCTTCTTGTTCGAAAACTCGTCGCTTAAGATCTTGAGTGCGACTTGGCGATTCATGGTCCGATGCTCAGCTCGAAACACCTTTCCCATGCCACCGGCGCCAATCGAGTCAAGCAAGATGTACTCGCCGAGGACGCCAGCGAGATTGGTTTTGATTTCGCGGGAGTCGTAGTCGAAATCAAGTGAGTCAAATTCTAACGAGTCGTTATCGCCACCATTGCCGAGTCGCGTTGACTCGTCGCTCGGAGGCCCCGGTAGTCCGAAATCTGACTCATCTGTTCCCATGATCCAACCCAGCGAGTCCTCGCCTTCTTACAAGTCGCACACTGGTGAAGCCCTGGTGCCGTACCAGACTAGCAGCCATTTTCCTGAGCCGTCGCGAAGAAGGTCAGCAGGCCCTTTTAACTCTAGCTCACCTATCCGGTAGTTTCTCCATCGACGCGCTAAATGTGCAAGACCGACGAGAAATACTGATATTTCAGTCCAAAAGACTACAAATTGCTTCTTGGTAGCGTTAGGAAAGCGAAATGAGAGGAATTAAGTACCCAACTACCAAACTACTTGTTTTAAGCAAATCTTGTCAAGAAATAGGCAAACACTAAGCTGGTGCCTCAGATAACAGTTGGCTTTCCTGTAGATCCGCAACAAAGCCTCTCGGTGAGCCATGCTAGCTCTCCAGGGCACGGGAATTGTTGTCTGAGCGAACGCGTTGCGGTAATTGAGATGCCGGTGAGTTCCAGCTTTCGATAACGCGCAGCAGCTACCACCTATCATCCGCCGTGGGTCAGGAATATTATACGCATGCCAGATCCGAACATTATCTCGAACATAGCGGCGCCAGTGAGTGGAATAGATAAAAGTGGAGAGCGCGTGCGGGACATGTTCGCGCAGATTGCACCTCGGTACGACCTGATGAACCACGTGCTCTCGCTAGGAATCGACATTACCTGGCGAAAGCGAGTTCTTTCACTACTCCGTCTCGATCAGGATCAGCCGATTCTTGACTGTTGCACTGGCACAGGAGATTTGGCACTGATGCTGGCCAAAAAGGTTGACGGACGTGTCAACGTGATTGGGACAGACTTTTGTGCCCCGATGCTACAACGTGCTCGTGACAAGCATGAGCGTTCTCGGTTTGATCATCCGGTTGAATTTTTAGAAGCCGACTCACAAAACCTGCCCTTCGAGGACGAGAGATTTCAGGCTGTGACAGTAGCTTTCGGTCTCCGGAATGTGCAGGACACGGATCAAGGGATTCGGGAGATGACGCGTGTGTGCGCTCCTGGGGGTCAGGTATGCGTGCTCGAATTTTCCAAGCCTACCGTGCCAGGACTTCGGCAGCTCTACCAAGGTTATTTCAAGCATGTACTCCCACGTGTGGGGCAAACCTTTGCGAAAAATAATCGAGAAGCCTATGAATACTTGCCTAACAGTGTCGCTGAGTTTCCGTGTGGACAAGCTTTCGCCGACCGCATGGAGGCGGCAGGCTTGAAAGACGTTTCAGTAAATCCGCTAACACTCGGGGTCGCTACGATATACATTGGTAATCGCTAGTGCTTGGTGCGTCGGGACACTGCTCGATGCCCTCCACTTAATTCTCGCAACGAAAGTGGGCTTTAGGTCTATAAGTTTCTAAGATCAGTCTAAAGGAAACGCATTCGAGGAGTTTGTCAGGCTCTGACAATGTCAACGAATAAGGTATGGCGGATCAAGTGGACTCGACATCGACGGCGTCCGCCCTACCAAATCTAGTTCTCGGATCGACGGTTCGTGTGGTCTGGTCTTAGTGGTCGAGTTTTTCGTGGTGTGGAGTAATCGCAAGCTCCACCAACCTCTTCAGCAGTCCATTGAGTTCTTCTTCGGCCGTAAACGGATTCGCAACAGTACATCGCAGCCACGTCTCTCCGTGGAGCTTCGTTTTGACGATGTAATACTCGCCTTCACGGATCAACTCATCTCGGAGTCGATCGTTGCACTCGGAGTGAGAAGGCTCAGCACTTGGGCCTGCGTATCGGAAGCAGACGATATTAGTTTCGGGCTCAACGCAGAGTTCAAAATGAGGGTGCAATTCCACCATCGCTGCAAACTGCTCGGTCAACTGATGTAGCCTGTCGATGTTAGCTTCGAAAAGCTTCGTGCCTTGTATCGCAAAAGTGCTGTACACTCGGGCCGACAAGACACTTTTCGTGCATTCGAAGGTGCGGCGTGCAAGATTGAAGTGGTCCAGCTGTCCCGCGTCACGCGCAAACAAATACTCGGCTTCGATGCTGAATGCTCGAAAGCTGTCTTCTCCTTTGCGGAATACCAAAGCGCTGCTTAGCACCGGAGTCATCATCATCTTGTGAAAATCGATAACAACACTGTCTGCCAACTCGATACCAGCGAGTTTCCGTCGATGAGTCTTGGAAAAGGCCAAGGCCGCGCCGTGCGCTCCGTCGACGTGAAACCATAGAGCGTTGGCCTGACAGAATTGTCCGATCGCTTGCAGGTCGTCAAAGGAGCCAGTAGAAGTGGAGCAAGCACTGCCGACGACTCCTAGGACTTGTCGTCCCTCAGCTTTGGCTTGCGCAAGTAGATCGGGAAGTAACTCCGTACGCATTTGAAATCGATCGTTCGTCGGCACCAGGATCAAGCCGTCGTTGCCCCAACCCATGATGCGAATGGCCCGATCTACACAGTAGTGAGCTTGGTCGGAAACCAGAATTGAATACTTGCTGCATGCCGTTCCTACTTGCCAATCCTCGCCGTTCCCTCGAGCCGCTCTTGCGGCAAGCATGGCTGTTAAGTTGGCGAGTGTTCCGCCGCTAGTCATGAATCCGTCGGCCGCGTCGGAGAAACCAAAGGCTTCCGCAACTTGCCTCACGACATACTTCTCCATGCCTGTCCCAGCCATGCCCATTTCATAGACCCCAGAACCGTTGTTAAGCATTTCCACTGCCAATGAGGCAAGCTGTGCTGTCGGAACCGGTTCACATATCTGATGCCCGAGAAATCGCGGATCGCTGATCCGCACGCTGCGTGATAGAAATTCTTGTGCAAAGGTTTCGGTCGTGGCGGCCGAGCCCGCAGCAAAGTCTCGCCAAAAGGCAACGGATTCCTCCGGTTCTTGCCACGGGATGGTTTGCTTATGCTCGCCGTTCAGGCTGTCGGCAAGGTGATCGGCTAGCTGGTCAACCAGCTTATGACCTTGCTCTCGAAAAGCCTCGGGATCGTAGGCCTTCCTGAGCAATTCTAGATTGTCGTCACTGCGTTTGTCCGTATTCATGTCAGGCTCTGGCGAAGCAGAAAAAGAAAAATAGTCGCTGGAAATGGAGCGCAGGAATAAATGCAAAGAGCAGAAACCTTAAAATGATCTCGTCAACTTGACCACCCTGCTAGCCATCCCACCCAACCGAGTTCGTCATGTCTAACCTTTCAAAAACGATATCGCGTCGAAGTGCACTCGCTACTGGCGTCGCGAGCACATCTACCGTCTGGCTTTCTCGCCATGGCCGTGCCGCAAGCCATAGCACGCTGAGGAAACCTTCACAGGTCGAGTTCAGCGTGATCAGTAAAACACCTCATCTTTACTGCGGCTGGCCCACGGTGACTCGACGCAAGAATGGCGAGCTGTTTGTCGTTTGGTCAGGCGGTCGAGAAGCGCACGTTTGTCCCTTTGGTCGTGTCGACATGATGCGATCGACGGACAACGGCAAGACCTGGACTTGGCCGCGAACACTGCTTGATGGCCCGATGGATGATCGCGATGCGGGAATTGTGGAAACGGCTAGCGGAGCTTTGCTTGCGACCACTTTTACGTCAGACGCATACTGGCACTACACATTGAAAGCCGCCAGCCAGCGTGCGGCGGGTTCGGAGGGAGCATGGTCTGCCGAAAAGATGAGCCGCTGGATGAGTGTCCACAATCGGATCACCGATGCGCAGCGCAGTAAAGAACTCGGGCAATGGATGATTCGTTCCACGGATGGCGGAACCACATGGTCCGAGCGTTACTCCAGCATCGTCAACAGTCCGCATGGGCCGATCCAACTTTCTGATGGCCGTCTGCTCTATGCGGGAAAGGAACTGTGGACGGGCGAAAAGCGGGTCGGTGTCTGCCAATCCACCGACGATGGCCAGAGCTGGCAGTGGCTAGCAGATATTCCGGTGCGTGAAGGCGATTCGAGTGCCGAGTACCACGAGCTGCATGCGGTGGAGGCACCTAGCGGCAAGATCGTCGTCCATATTCGCAATCAAAATCCGAAGAATGATCGCGAAACACTTCAGGCTGAATCGAGCGACGGCGGCAAGACTTGGAGTGTGCCTCAGTCCATCGGCGTCTGGGGACTGCCTTCGTTTCTGTTGAGGCTCCGAGACGGAAGACTCTTGATGAGCTACGGTCACCGGCGAGCCCCGCTTGGCAATCAGGCTCGAATCAGTGAAGACGAAGGCAAGAGCTGGAACGAAGCGATTGCAATTTCAGCTGATGCAACCAGCGGTGACTTGGGCTATCCCAGCACGGTGCAACTAAATGACGAGAGCCTTTTGACAGTATGGTACGAAAAGCTTCAAGGCTCTTCCCATGCGGTGCTACGACAGGCTCACTGGTCCCTGTAATCGCTGGAACTGCTGGTCCTGGCTGCGTCCTTCCCGGATGAAACTTTTATCGTACGAAACGCTGTTGACGACACCGAAAGGTTCTTCTAACTCCACTTTTAGCTCCAGCTCTTGAGCTCCGGTCACCATGTGGTTTCGCACGCTCGAGAGCTAGACCGGCTTGCCTCAACGATTTGTGGCCACACCTCGCTCGTTAACTTCAAGCATCAATGCATCAGGCCATACCGGCGTCTAGAACTTGAGCAATTTGAGATTTTTGGCAGTTCACACGCTGCCCGGTTGATAACGTTCTGATCAAAGAAATTCCTCGCCAATGAGATACGCGATCGTTCTTGTAAATTCAATGTCCTTCGTCGCTTGGCGTTCCAATACCGGGCCCTTACACACGTGAGTACCAATCGTGAGTAGGCTCAGGACATGCCTGAATCCGGATTGCCATCGCGTTTTGGCCGTTGGGAAAAGATTTCAGTAAAGCAGTGATTGATTTCCGTCATTAACCAATGACTTCAGAACCTGATTTGCGGTAGTTCATATCAAGGTATTCCTCCACAGGTCGGAGATTCTCTTTAATCTGATACACAGATGCATATCGAGATTTATATGTCCGGTGGTTCAAGACAATGAGCATATTGTGAATTCCCGCATGATAATTCTGAGCCTCATCTCGACAGTGAGCGAGATACCTTAAAATCGCTCCTCCAGCTTCGGGGCAATGAGTTGCCCCAGTACCCAGGCTAACTTTGAAATCGACAGTTGTGGGTCAAGAGTGTCTAACAAACTCCCTACCGCATTCATGATGAGTCTGTCGATTCGTTTGGCTCAAGAAACAATGTGGCACGAGTCTTCGCCTCCGCATACTGAACGATCGCGTCAGTTGCCTCTACGCACATTGAGCCATTCAATTCGGTAGATTCGAGCAGCTGAAGTCCCGCTTCAGGTATTGAATCCAAGTCTTGGTCTGGCATTTCCTGCATTTCTTACTCAGCCAAGGGTAACTTCGTTAAACTCATGTTGCTTGTCCTCGCTGTCCCAATTGTGAGTCTGAACCTATGATTTTTCGACGCCGAACAATTCTATCTATTCTTGCTTGTTTGCTATTCTCATTGCCGGTTTTACGTGCCGATGAGCTTGGTGAGCATGGATTCGCCAAGTCAGGCGATGTCAAAATCCACTATGTGACCGCTGGTGAAGGCCCTCTGGTCATCATGATTCATGGCTTTCCGGACTACTGGTACACGTGGCGAGAGCAGATCCCCGCCTTGTCAAAGCACTTTCAAGTTGTAGCCATCGACCAGCGTGGTTATAACAAAAGCTCGCAACCTGAGGGCGTGGAGAATTATGCATTGCCGAAGTTGGCGGCAGACGTCAAGGCAGTCATCGAGCACTTTGGGAAGAAGAAGGCTACGGTGGTCGGTCACGATTGGGGCGGAGCCGTCGCTTGGGATTTTGCAATGCGCTATCCAGAAATGCTTGAACGCTTGGTGATCCTGAACTTGCCGCATTTCAATGGCCTGACACGTGAGCTAGCAAACAATCCTGACCAACAAAAAGCTTCGGCCTACGCTCGGCGTTTTCAGCAGCCCGAAGCGGCCAAAACTCTCACTGCCGAAGGAATCTCTTTCTGGGTCAAAGATGCTGATGCAAAGAAAAAGTATGTTGAGGCTTTCAAGCGTTCTTCCTTCGAAAGCATGCTGAACTACTACAAGGCCAACTACCCACGCGAGCCCTATGAAGAACAGGCCGAGGCGGACAAGGTCAAATGTTCAGTGCTGATGATCCACGGCCTCGAGGACACTGCGCTGCTGCCCGGAGCACTGAATGACACCTGGCTCTGGCTCGAAAGTGATTTGACGCTCGTTACTCTACCCGGCGCAGGACACTTTGTGCAGCAAGATGCTGCCGCGAAAGTTACCGACACCATGCTGCGCTGGCTAAAGCCTTAGCGTTACGTAGCAATATTATTCGAGCCAGATTGGTTGCTTGGAACGAGGTGCGTGATGAGTGAAAACCCTTTTTCTGTGAGCGAGTCTTACGCAGCGGAGTCCGTTGATTCAGAGGCACTTCCTTTGGAGCGGGGATCGAAGAGATCGTTTTACTTGGTCGAACTTGCCGTTGTGATATTCATCATCGTCATCATCGCTGGCCTGCTTATGCCGGGTGAGTCTTCTCCTCGTGGCGCCGCGCGTCGAATGAAGTGCTCGAACAACTTAAAGCAACTTGCGTTTGCGATGCACAATTACGAACGTTTCTATGGTAGTTTTCCTCCGGCTTACACCGTGGACGCGAAGGGAAACCGCTTGCACAGCTGGAGAACCTTGATCCTTCCATTCATCGAGCAGCAGCCGCTGTATGACAAGATTGATCTGTCCAAGCCCTGGGATCATCCAGTTAATGCGAAATTCGATAGTCTGGATATCCCGGTGTTCAATTGCCCTTCGTGCGGAGGTCCCCCAGCAGTCCCACCAGGTTCAAGTACCTATGTAGTCGTTGACGATCCATCTGGTATCTTCAATGGGAGTAACGCGACGAAGATGGCGCAGATTCAAGATGGAACAAGCACTACCTTGCTGATCGTGGAAGTCGATGCGGAGCTCGTAGTGCCTTGGATGAGTCCTAACGACATCGACATGCAGACTTATCTTGCCGCAGAATTCAAGCCCCAGCACGAAGGCGGCGCAAATTGTTGTCTCGCGGACGGTTCTTGCTTGTTCGTGAGATCTTCATTGGACCGAGCATCGATTCGGTCCCTGGTGACGAAATCAGCGGGAGACGAATCGAACAATGCGTTGCCCTGAGGAACTGCCTCGCCGCGGCTCGAAGCCGAATGAGCTAGCGTCGAGCTTTGTGCGAGTGC
Source organism: Aureliella sp. (assembly GCA_963691875.1). GTDB lineage: Bacteria > Planctomycetota > Planctomycetia > Pirellulales > Pirellulaceae > Aureliella. The sequence continues at coordinate 3,096,103 of OY829846.1, read as the reverse complement.
GTACTACGCGTATCGCGGCTATCTCGCATCATCGCGACTCGAACTAAAAGGTTCTACTATGGGCAGAGAGGAGAAATTCTGGCGAATCCCACTACTATTGAACCGGCAGTTCGCACTTTTCCCGCTATGGATTGGGAGCTTCCTTGACGTCGACTTTCGCGCTGGCACCAACGACTTTTAGTTTCCAGTTCTCGATGGGAGTGCCCTTGAGTTTCATGTTGCTGCAGATGTAGTGCAGACGTTGAGTCGCATCACCATCTGGGGATAGGTCAAAGATGTTTTTCAGGAAATACGGTGGCATCGCTTGGTAATACAAGGTTGCCTCGACGCGAATGGTATTTCGATTGACTGCGGGTCCTAGATCCACTTGGTATTCAAGGGAGTCGCTCCCGCTGCCATCTTGATAACGCCGGTCCTTGGCCGCGACCGGTCCAGGGTAGGTGGCACTGAGAAAGTGACCTTTGAGTCCACCGCCAGGGCCTTTCTTGCTCCAACCACGCGGCAAGAAGCGATTGTCTTTGATGATCGTGCAGCCATGAATGAAACTGGTCGTAAACTCGCCACTACGATTGTGCAGCAAAGTTTCGTAGATCTGGACTTGCCGATCTGAGCTAATCACCTCGTGGTGTGGCTGGTACTGTTCTTGCCCGCGAGCGTCACAATCAAAGAACTCCGATGGTAGCGGCTTACCCGAATGATCCACGATCACGCCGATCTCATTGGTTCTTCCCGATGACCATACAACCTGATCTTCCACAGGACGCGATTCATCGATGACCAGGAACTCGACGAATGCTCTTCGAAAACCAACGCCGGATGGAAAACGATGACCAGCAAGACTGTCGATATCAAGCGTCGCTTGCAGTTGTCCTTTGGCATTCCACCGAGCCGAAAGATCCAGCTCAGCCGTTTCCTGGCTAGCCTGCCGCACGAAGTCGTTGGTGGCTTGCTGAATGTCGGTTTTGGAGCCTGTCATGTAATCGTGCTTGCGAACGCCCAGTACGTCATCGAACTGATTGTGCATCTCCAGCATGAACAAGTTCAAGCCGCGGAAGTTGTGCCGCGAATACTCTTTGCGGTGGCGAACGTCGAGCTCTTTGTGTTCAACCAGATTTTCGGCATCGGGATAAGAGCTGTCTTGAATCACCGCGATCCGAGTTTCGAGTTGCTCAATGGCGATTCCAGATTCTGGGTCTTGGATACCCTTCGACATATGGCAGTCTTGGCAAGACTTACCACGTTTGTTCTCTGCGTTGATTTCGTTCTCGAACTCGCTGTTCAACCATTCTAAGTAGGTGGCTTGTTCGACGTGATGGTGAAAGTCCTTCAAGTTTGGATTCCACTCCGCGCGCTCCAAGTCGTTGTACTCCTCGCCGGGTTTCTTTTCCCAATCCACGATCGGCAAATTGACGGTGTGACAAGTGCCGCACATCTGCGACGACTTCATGTAGTCGCTGTGCTGCGGCTTAAAGCCCATCGCATGTTCCATCACATAGGGCGCTAACTCCTCGTCTTTGTATGGTCCATACATCTTGCCAGGCTCGCCGAGATGAAAATTACCGGTTATCGAAGTTTCTAAGAAATGCTCCAAGTACTCGCGTTCGTCTCCAGGCTCTTGTGGCCTCGGTTGCATGCGATGGCACACAGCACAGCTAACACCATCCCGTGCGAGTGCACCATACTTGCTTTCATCAAAGTGTTTTCGATGTGGATCCAATTGATGCTTGTACACGTCGGCGATTTTGAATGCATCGGTTCCATCTGCCCCAAAGTCGAGGTCATGTTGACGTTTGCCCATCACGCCGTGACAGCCGAGACAGGTCTTTTGTAAGTCCGCGCCTATTGAATTTGCTTTTTTATCCGAGTAGTTCTTTTTCAGCAGAGCCAGTTCACTCTCGAGCTGGGCAAAGAATACTGGATCGCGTCCCGCCAATCCCATCGGAGTCCAACGCCATTCTCCAAATGGCGAAACGTGCAGACCAGGTGAGCCATAGCTCGCAGAGCCCTCGGTCGGAATGAACATCGTTGGCCCGAATGGCTCGGTCAGCCCCGCATGACAGCTCATGCATTGGTTAGAAGTCAGGAACGCTTGCTGTGATTCGGGCGATTCTTTTCCAGCAGGTTCGCGTGGCACCGAGTCGTAGGTGACTGGGGGGAAGTGCTGTAGTTCCGTTCGCTGCTGCTGAGTGACCTGAGGAAAAAACTTCAAGAAGGTTTCGTTTAGCTCCGGAATGCACTGAGTCGGAAAATCTTCTTTTGCACAGCGAGGATGTGAGTCGCGAATAAGTTCACGTGAACTCGCAAGTCGAACAAGAGATTCCTCTTCTAGAGATGCCCCTTCCGCAACTTGTTCGACAGGCCCGTCTGGCTCAGGGGCCTCCTCTTCGCCGTGACGCCACGAATCATCAACGCGGAACAGAAGCGGTTCTCCTGAAAATCCCTTGATGTTTCGAAGTGCAGAGAAGGTGTATTCGTTTGTTTTGCCGGGGGACTTGGTCGAGGCGTGGCAACGAACGCAATACAGTCCAAAACCCGAGTAAGGTTCCTCGAAGGGGTACTCGTAGTAATTGACGACTTTCTGGCCTTTGCCTGGATTGCTCCAGAACCAGCCGTCGTGCGACCCTTTCGAGTCTTTGACCATGATTGTCCAAGACTTTAGTGTGGCCCAAAGTTCTTCTTCTGATTTTCCTTCGTGACGAATTGCCGGTTCAGGATACTGCTCTTTGATAATGACAGCACCATCAGGAATCGCATCTTTTCGACCGCCTACCAGCCACTCCATAACTTCGGGAGAGTAGAAAATGCGGACAGCTGGATGCGTCCCATAGTACTTTCCGTTGATGAAAGGGCCGGTGTCTCGCACGCCTTTGTCGATCATCCAACCGAGCTTCGTGTATTCGCGTGAGTTGACGAACTCGAACAGGTGCTTCTCGAATTCGTTCGTCGACATATCGCTTGGTCGCGGCAGATTCGCAGGTTTGCCGAACTCTGTTGGCTCAGACGCGAAGTCTTGCCCTGTCACAGGGCGGGCGATGAGGACCGTCATTACCAGAACGAAGGTCCAATTGAGTGTTCTCATCCTTGTTCGCGTTCTCGGAGCAATCATGGGATTCGATCTTGAAGAAGAGTGGAGCCAACGCAGCTAGATTGCCAAATCCCCAGGGCAAAAGGACAACAGTTCAAGATTATTCTCGAAAACCCACCAAAATGGCAAGGCAGGGAATTTACAGAGGCAGTATGGCGGATAAAAGTGTCTTTTCGGCGCAGATTTCAGCTAGAACACCCGCGAATTGGCAAGATGGACGAACATTCACATTCGATGGACGATAGCGTGTTTTTGCACGTCGCCAATGTGATTTATCTTTGTTCTTATTCCGTCCGCGACATCCTTTGGTTGCGAGCTTTGACCGTGCTTGCAATGCTGCTGGCTGGAGCTTGCTACTGGACTTGCAGCCAGTACGGTGCCTTGGGTTGGCAAGGTGCTTTTCTCGCAATCAACATTTTCCAGATTGGGCTGCTGATCTACGAACGGCGGCCTGTCAAATTGTCAGATGTCGAGCAGCGGTTGCATGATGGCCCGCTAAGCACCCTTACACCACGCCAAGTTCAACGCGTCAATAATGCTGCAGAATGGCAAACCATCGAGTTTGGCGAGGTCCTGCTCGAAGAAGACCAGCCGCTTGAGCACTTGATCCTGCTCCTTTCCGGACAGGCCAAAGTGGTCACTCAGAAACGCGAAATTGCTCTGATTGAGCCCGGCCAGTTTGCTGGTGAGATGAGTTTTCTCACAGGCGGAAACACCACAGCTTCTGTCGTTGCTCTGGATGCGATCCTATACGCTCGCTGGCCAAAGAACTACATTGAGGATCTAATGCAACGCGACCAAGAACTTGGTACGGCTCTGCAAGCCGCCCTTGGTACGGATCTTGTTCGCAAACTGGTTCGAAATCGAAACAACCTCTTACAAGCGGCTGACGAATAGTTATTCCGTAAGGTCTACCAAAAATAGCCTACAGGAATGATAGCGGGTTCTTGTTTTCGCGATGCATTTGCTCAAGAGCAGCAGCGGGCGCGTCAGATAAAATCGACCATGCCGTCGGAGCGTTACGATGCATCGCATCCAGCTGCAGTGAGCGATATGTCTCTTCGCCGAGACGAAAATCCGCTTCGCCTATAAGGCTGTGCTCGCTCGCAACATGTTCGATAATGATCCGTGTCTGCTGCGAAGCCGCCACGCCGAAGAACTGTAAACTCCAGTTCCCAGCTTGATCGGCCTGCGTCGATACTTCACCAAGGATGGAACCATCAGCAGCATAGATACGAGCGACCAAGATTGCGCCTGCCTGAGCCGAGCCAGCTAGGATTGGTTCGGACACGAGTGAATCGATGCGTTGCGAAAGCAGTACTTCACGCTGTGTCGCCATACCAATTCGCTGCTGCAATTCGGCTTGATTGTTAAACGCATCAAATGCGAAGGTCGGCGTGACTCGCCACTGAAAGTTTCTCGTTACCGCGGCGCCGTGCACATCTCGCACCGTGACTTGTACCGTATACGGAAAGTCTTGCGAACTGCCTTCTGCCAGCGCACCTGCGATTAGACCAGTGCTAGGATCCGCTGTGAGTCCCGGCGGAAGTCCGGTTATCTCGAACGATGTGTGATCCGACTGGTCGGGATCTCCAAACCAGTTGCCCAAGTTCACAGCGACTTGCGTGCCTTCTGCGTGCTCTCGATGCGGCAGGCTGCTGTAGGCTCGCGGGGCATCATTGGTGCCTGAAACCGTGATCGCAAGAGTTGCTGTGGAGGTGGCTCCTTGAGCGTCGCGTAAGGTGTATTGAATCGAGGTGTTAATGGACTCACCGACAGCCAAGTAGTCGAAGTCTGTTCTCGGGTAGAACAAGTAGCTGCCATTTGCCGAGACTACGAAGCGTCCGCCGTTGCTCCCAGTAACCTCACCAGTGGCTAAAACTGCTTGACCGTTCAGAGCAGAAACTTGCATCGTATCGTGGTCCAGATCGGAGTCCACGCCACTGCCAGAGTCATCGGTAATGACATTTCCAGAAACGGCTTGATTCTCATCTGAGGTCGTGTGATTGTTCGTCGCAGTCGGCTCAGGATTAGCGATATCCCATGTAAAGCGTGCCTGAATGCTGCCGCCGTTCGAATCCGAAACCGTGACTTTAATCAAATACGGTCCACCAGCGGATGCATGACTTGCCAGGGTCCCTTGGATGATCCCACTTGGGTCCAGAGACAGGCCAGGCGGTAGAGCAGAGACAGAGAATGTCAGCGTATCTCCATCGATATCTTGGAATGCTGGTCGCAAATCTATGAGAACGGAGTCACCATCGCTCGAGGACTGATCCAGAAGGTTGCTCCTTTGATCAGGAGCGTCGTTGACAGGCAAAACAGTGATATGAACCGTCGCAGTCGAGATCGCACCATCGGCATCTTGCACTTGGTAAGTAAACGAATCACTCCCCTGGAAATTATCGTCGCCAGTGTACTGGTAGCGCCCATCGCTGAAGAAAACCACGGAGCCATTGGGTGGATCGGTGAGCTTTGTAAAAATAACGCTATCACTGTCGGGGTCGTTATCATTCGTCGACACTTCGCCCCAATAGCTCGTATCCTCGTTGAGCGAACCCGTGTCTTCCTGAGCAACGGGGCTCGGATTTTGAACAGTCCACTCAAATGTATCTGAAACAGTGCCTCCATTTCCATCGTTTGCGGCAACGATCACGGTGTACGGTGAGCCTTGAGAAGCATTTGAAACTAGAGTTCCTGTGAGCATGCCATTGGACCGTAATGTCACTCCCGGCGGAAGCCCAGTGGCGCTAAAGCTCAAACTGTTACCGTCGATATCAGAGAAATGCACCGAGACGTCCATATTGATCAAGTCACCATCCCAATTCGCTTGGTCGGCCAGCGGAGTATCGAAGCTGGGCGGATCGTTGACGTCGCCGACAGTGATAACTGCTGTGGCAGTTGCAGTCGCTCCGTCCGAGTCTTGCACTTGATAGACGAAACTGTCGACTCCGCTGTAGTTCGAATTCGGCGTGTAGACAAAGCTTCCGTTTCTGTGGAACAGCAGGCTAGCGTTGCTGGGCCCCGTCAACAAAGTAAAGGTAAGCGAATCTCCATCTGCGTCCGTGTCGTTGTCGCCAACATTGCCTGAGACGGGATTGTCTTCATTCGTCGCATAGCTATCGCCGACTGCATTAGGAGCCGGATTGGTGACTTGCCACTCGAAAGTCGCAGTCACCGTTGCGCTATTGCTGTCTTGCGCCGTAACTTGAACCGAATAGGGGCCCGAGGCAGAAGCACTTGAGTCAATCATCCCCGTGATTCTGCCCGCCAAATCCATACTCAGCCTCGGTGGCAAACCTGTTGCAGAGAAGACCAAAGGTCCTTCGATGTCAGCGAAATGGGAACTCAGGTCCAGGTTCACCGTTTCGCCGTCTTGGCTCGTCTGAGTCATGATCTTTCCATCGTAGGTTGGCAGATCATTGACCGAGTTGACTGTGATACTGACAGTCGCGGAGCTGGTGGCGCCGTCTGCATCATGGACTTGGTATAGAAAACTATCTGATCCGTGGTAGTTGCGTGTCGGCGAATAGGTGAATGTACCATCTGCCTGAAGAATGAGCGTTCCATGGCTTGGGCCAGTGAGGACCTGGAAGCTGATTGTGTCCCCATCTGGATCTGAGTCGCCCGCTGAAATGTCACCTGTCAGCAAAGTGTCCTCGATAGCGGAAAAGCTGTCGTCAGTCGCAATGGGCGCCCGATTTGATACGCTCCACTGAAAGGACTGCGAACCGCTTTCTCCACTTGGGTCTTTAACTGAGATCGTCACGGAGAAAGGACCAGCTTGAGAAGCACTGTTCGAGATCGTACCAGTGATGACCCCTGAGGAACTGATCGACAGGCCGTCGGGAAGACCGGTCGCCGAGAAATCCAGGCTATCACCGTCCACATCTGAGAAGAAGCTAGCTAACTCAAGAGAAATCACATCGCCGTCGCTGCTGGCTCTGTTCCCAATGGCGCTGGCTACCACAGGCGCATCGTTTATCGGATTGACGGTGACATGGACTGTCGCAATCGAAGAAGTACCGTCAGCGTCTCGTACTTGGTAGGTAAAGCGATCGGAACCGTTGAAGTCTGTATCTGGGGTGTAAGTGTACGTCCCATTGCTCTGGAAAACGAGTGTGCCATTGGCGGGGTTAGTCCTCTTCGAGAAAGTTAATGCATCTGAGTCTGGGTCGGAATCATTTCCAGCGACACTCGCCGTTACTTGAGTGTCTTCATCCAAGGCGACCGAGTCGTCCTGTGCGAAAGGTGCTGGGTTCGTCACATTCCACGTAAAGTCCTGGCTGATCAACGCCGTGCCATCGCTCGCCGTGATCGTAACCGTGAACGGTCCGGTGACCGAAGCGTTCGCAACGATCGTGCCGCTGATGACTCCGCCGCTGTTGATCGAGAGTCCTGGTGGCAGCGTCGTGCCCGCCGAGAAAGTCAAGGTATTCGTCGCATCGAGGTCATCAAAGTAACCCGATACGTCCAGCGGACTAATCGTCGTGCCGTCTTGTCCAGATTGAGTTGGAATGGAACCCAAAACTGTTGGCGCATCGTTCGTGCCTGTGACGGTGACTTCAACCGTAGCGGTTGAGTTTCGACCTTGTTCGTCGCTGATCGTGTATGTTAAGCTGGTTTTGGTTGTTTCTCCAGCTGCCAGCAAGTCGAAGGACGTGCCAGGGGTGAAGCTGTACGTTCCATCGGAAGAGATGTTGAATGTGCCGCCATTGGATCCTGCGGTGTTCGAACCAACATTCGCGGCTGATCCATCTACGGCCCCAACAGTCAAGGCATCGCCATCTGGATCGTTGTCCGCTCCATTACCGTTGTTGTCGGTGATGACATTCCCGCTTAGCGATTGATTCTCTGTTGCTGCGAGGTCATCGTCAGCCGCGGTCGGAGCATCGTTGACAGACGCGACCGTGATATTAACCGTCGCACTCTGAGTCACCACCATCGAGCCGATTCGGCCTGAGGCAAGAAGATTGGTAGAGACACCGCTAGTGTCCGCTCCGCTCATCCGCGCAATGAGACCTGCAGCACCACCAAAGTCATAGTGTTCGATTCGAATGTCATGGTAGCCCGAGTGCAAGAATACAGAACCGACGTTGGAAGTCGTTCCGCCTGAATTGTTGTTGTCCGTAACAAGAGAGCCATTGATCCAAATTCGGCTACCATTGTTGGAGTTAAGACTGAACTCATAGCTATCCGCATTTTCCACGTACAGCTTACCGTAGTAGCGTACGCCGTAGTTCGTGTTCGAGCCCGTCAAAGAATTGGCTAATCCAGCGCTGTCCAGGTCCGTCGCTATTCCAATGTAGTCAGGATCGATAGTCGGGATATCGTCTAAGCTATTCCATGAACCGAGGCCATCGAAAAACTGATACTGCAATCCTGCCGCCAAACCGGTTACTGTGTACGTAAAACTATCGCTACCATTGAAGTCTGCATTGGGACTGTAAGTTATCGTTCCATCAGAGTTGATAGTGGTTGTTCCGTTTGTACCGTCGGTCGCCGTTTGCGAAGTAATGGTACTTGGCAAGACTGACGTAGAATCGTTACCGAGGACATCGATGGCCACGGAAGTGTCTTCCTTGGTGCTTGACGTATCATTCACCAGCGGTGCAGCAACTGAGACGTAGGCTGTTCCGATGGAGAAGTCACCATCCATGTCCTCAGCTCGGTATGTGAGCTCAACAGTACCACTTGTGCTCGAGGCTGCAGTGAAGCTCAGGCTCTGATCTGAGTTCAAAGTAACAGTGCCAGCTCCGCTCGAAAGAGTGATTGTTTGCCCAATCGAGATCGCTCGCCCATCGACCAGAGTGACTTGTCCGCCCCCGTCTGGAATCTCATCGTTGCTCAGAACAGCAAGTGTGACGGTGGAGTTGTTCGCGACCAATCCAATATCCTTGTGCGTGGTGACTGGGTCGTCGACGTTGTCGATCGTGATCACCAAATCAACTGGCGTCGAGGTAGCAGAACGTGTCGCAACAATGTTCTCGGGCGTTGTCTCTTCCGATGTGGCCGAAACTCGAAGGGTATAAGTTCCCGTGACGCTTGCTGGTGGCCCAAAGGCAAGGTTTGCGAGTTGAGAAACCGTCAAGGTGACTTGGCCCGCGTTGATTGCCAGAGGTACTCCATTGTCCAGGAGTTGTGCTCCTGCTGGAATGTTGGAGATCGTGACAGATGTAATCTCTTCGGATCCATCTTGATCGACCAAAGCTACGTTGATCAGCCCAACCAAACTAACGGTCTGGTCGACAGCTCCCTGCGCGTCGGCTGTCGAAACAGTTGGTGCATCGGCGACGGCATCAACGGCGAATCTGACGAGTTGGCTGACGGTTTGCGAGTCTCCGTTAGCTTCGGAGCTCGTGAGCGTCAGAGTCAGTACATGGTCGACGTCGGAATGGCTGGCTGCGCGAAACTGCAGACGAGTCAGATCCCAGCTGGAAACATCAACGCTAGACGTCGCCCCAGCCACGAATGTGTTGGTTCCGTCGGTAATCGAAGCACCAGCAGGAATGCCGCTCACTACGAGTTTCAGTGTTTCCGACCCATCGCTATCCGGCGTTGCAATGCTGACGTAGAGCTGCGCGCTCCATTCGTCTTCGTTGACGGTGGTGGCTGTGTAGGAAGTTGATAGAACTGGGACATCAGCGATTGGTTTGGTGTTGATCGTCAAAAACGAAGTGGCGGTGTTCCCACCCGCATCAGAAATGTCGTAGTTAATGAACTCGGCTCCGCTGAAGTGAGCTGCGGGAGTGTAGTCGAAACTACCGTCGGCTCGCAGGAGAATCGTGCTGCCGCTTGGCAAAGTATGGATCGAATCAAGTATTAGTAGGTTTCCACCCGAATCTCTCGCACCAATCACCGTAATCGAGTCACCCTGCGGGTCGTCGTCATTAGCTAGTAGGCCGTTGGCTTCATCGATGCTCAGTCCGCCTGCATCTTCACTAGTGACGTAGAAATCCGCCGCAGCAGTCGGCGCATTAACTGCGTTTGAGAAATTGATGGTCGTGTTGGCGGTACCCGAAACATTTGTACCGTCGGTCGCGAAGATCTCGACGACACGGTGATAGCTCTTGTCAAAAGTAGCGTTGACGTTCGAATACTTAACGGACTTGATTGCTGTCTGGTAGTTTTCGATCAGAGATGAACCAGAAAGCGTGACTACGACACGAGTTGGGTCGCTGGAGTCCACGTTGGCACTGATGCCCAGTGCGACCAGCAGCGGTGCATTGACGTTCAGCTGATCCCCGGCTGAAGCATTGGTCAACACGATGGTTGCACCTTGAAGCGTGGTGTCGTTCAAGTCAAAGATTCGTATATCCGCATCGGCGACCGAAACAGGTACATCGTTGTCGACGCCCGGAATGGAACCATCGATGTAAGTCGCTTGATAGTTGCTGCCGGATGCCCCCGAAGAATCGTCTGTGTCAAGATCGATACCTTGAGTGAAATTGGTGTTGGGGTTGGTAAACACCAAGTCCCCATCGCCATCGTGATTGAAGAATCGCGTGCCGTTGCCATAGACGTAGTAAGTTAGCACAAGTTCGTTGGCAGTAGCCCAGTCGAAACGGACCCAGCTTGGCCGTTCGTCATTCTGATTTTGCGTTCCCTGCGCGACAAGGAAGTTGTCCTCTATTTCGATATCAAGATTAGTAGGGCTCTGAAGGGTATATGATGAAAGGTTGTGCAAAGACGCCGCCACCCCTTCGACTGTTTCGGGACCTCCAGAACCATCGATATCTGAGATCGTAAGACCAATCTTCCCTTCAGTTGGTTTGTTTATCTTTCCAGCCTCAAAGATCTCCCAGCGGATGGTTGCCGTTCCGTCGCCGGAGATCCGGGCGCGCATGTCGTCGCGGAGAGGATCCGTGGTCGAAACAGTTTGGAAATCAACGGAAGCTGTACCCGTAACTCCAATGACGGTGGCGACCACGTCCACAGCCATGTCAGCGTCATTTTCAAAGTCCCCGTCACCATCGGCGTCCACCGTCGAGTCCGTATCGACGAAGCCAGCATTGCTCCATTTACCCGTCGTTCCGACGCCTCCGTCGCCGTCGACGGTGACTGGCGTATCGGCTTGGATAGTGAACACATTCAGAGTGTTGAAGTAATCGCGAACGCTGACTTCCTCCGTTTCGATCTGGCCTATCTGAAACTCAAGATCCCAGTCGCCGCCGAGGTCACGGTGCCCAGTGAGATCAGATGAAGCTGCCACGTCAGCTCCGATGGCTTGCTGCAGGTTTGTAAGCAGCTCTTGCCCTATCTGCCCGCTGGCAAGATCGCAGCCATAGAACAAAACATCGCCACTGGCACGCAATCCCTGTGACCAACTACGGATACCGGTTGAGTGCTTGGAGAAATTCTGATCAGAAAGCACGGTGCTACCAAGCTGCAGCATTCCGTCACCACCATGAGACAGAATGTGAACGGCAGAATAGGGTGCATCTTCCTGACTAGATAATATCGAGCCGATCTGAGCGACTCCATCAGAATTTGCATCCAGCAACCGCACTTCAAATGAGCTACCTTCTCGTGATTGCAGCAGCTTGTTGAGCAATGCATTGGCGTCTGCCACGTTTGCATCGACTAGAATCAGCTCTCGCGTTCCATCCGCCTGTTGCGGTTGCTCAGGTTGATGAAGCTCCTCACTCTGCTCTGGCAAACCCGGGGGTAGTGGCGGTGAATCCGGCGGGACATCGGCGGGAAAAAGAACTACTCCATCGGGCACTGCGTCAAAAAGAATTCGATCCTCGAGACGTTCCATCGTGCGCTGTGGCAATCCACAAGTAGGCTGCTGTTTTTTCATTGCTAGTCTGTTGGGGCAAGGTGACTGACAATAATTTGAATCTGGTTCCGGCAAAATGCCTCGTGTGAAGTCTAAGAGCTGTTGCTGCGACTGAAGCGTTTACAGGGGGGATTTACTTGCCCATCTTTGGCGAGGCTTGACGGTTGTGCCGGTTGTCTCGCATCTAACTATTGAACCCAAGTGATGCGTGGATGACGCCCGATCCACAAGGTGGATGGCATTCGGTTGTAGGAGTGCTAGCAATGTTGATGGCACGGATGCTCAAAATGTTCGATTGGTTACAGCAATTCAGCCTGAGCATAGCTCTGCTAGGCAGCTTGGCCGCGATCTCCCCCGCACAGTCTAAGGACGTTTTGCAAGCAGGAACAGCAACCGGCACAGCCCCCCATCTGCTGACTCAGACCTTACCCATGCACGCTTCCCCCGCTGCAGATGGGCGTGTGGGAGGACGCGATCGATGGAGCATTGCCGAGATTCTGAAGCAGGTTAGCAGCACAATTCAGCAACCAGTTGGGCGGATGGAGAAGCCATGGTGGCAAGCAGAGGCTTCGCAACCTATTTCGTCTACTGCTCGAGTCATTCCGACCAGTCTTGATGACTTGATTCAGCTCGCTCTGATCAATTCGGCCAGGATCAAAATTGCGAACTTCATGCCCCAAATTCGACGCAGCGCTGTGACTGAAGCGGATGCCGATTTCGATTGGAATACCTTCGCAAATACAATGTGGCGTGATACCAGCGATCCCGTCGGCAGCTCACTAACTATTGGTGGCGTCGGAGGAAATCGATTTCGCGATCACGATCTGAACTTGGACTACGGATTGCGCCGCAAGAATCGTGTCGGTGGTCAGTTCGAGATGCTCCAGCAGTGGGGCTACCAGGACAACAACTCCACGTTCTTCATTCCCAACGATCAAGCGACGACTCGTTTCGTACTGCGCTACACCCAGCCTGTTTTGCGAGGCCGCGGTGAGCAATACAATCGCAGCTTGGTAGTACTCGCCTCCATCGATGTGCAGAGTGCTCAACAGGAATCGACGCGGCAGTTGCAAAGTCACCTACTCGAAATCGCTCAAGCTTACTGGGCTCTGTATCTCGAAAGAGTCAGCTTGGCCCAACGTGTTCAGCTCTATGTGAACACGGTCAAGATTGCTGAAACGCTCGAGATGCGGCAGAAAGTGGACGCGGGCAAAACACAGCTTGTGCGGGCCCAAGCTGCAGTGGAAGCTCGCAAATCGGACCTGATCCGAGCTTGGGCGGCGATTAAGAACGCGGAAACCCGCATCCGAGCTCTCATTAATGCACCGGAATTCGCCAGTTCCAGTGGTGAAACAGAACTGCTGCCCACTGTTCATCCGATTTTGTCCTATGAATCGAGTGACCCGGAAGAGGAATTTCAAACTGCCTTGCAGAACCGCCCGGAAATCCGAGCAGCAATGAACTCGATTCGGGCTTCTTGCGTGCGGCTGAATATGGCACGTCACGAAGTCATGCCCGTTCTCAACCTAATCACGGAATCCTACCTAGCTGGACTCCGCGGTAATACTGACTTCGGTAATGCTTGGGTCGATCAGTTTCGAACCGGCGAGCCTAGCTACGCGATCGGATTGGAATTCGGACTGCCTCGAGGTCGTCGAGCTTCGAAAGCACGACTTACCAAACGCCAGCTCGAGCGACAGCAACTTCAAGCGGAATACCGCAATGTACTGGAGCTGACTCGTGCGGAAGTAGAAATCGCAGTCCGTGAAGTCGAAACGGCTCATGGAGAGTTGAAAGCCAAATACCGCTGGCTGCAAGCTGCTGAGCTAGAAGTAGAGAACATCGAAGTTCGTTGGGAAAAGCTGGCCGGCGAAGATTCAACCGGTGGATTGATGCTCGATTCGTTGCTGCGAGCTCAAGAGCGTGTCACGAACGCGGAATATGAATTTGCGAAGGCACAGCTGACATTTAATCTGGCCTTGATCAATTTGCGTCATGCAAACGGCACTCTGTTCCAGACTTTTCCCAATGAAATTTTTGGAGCGAATACTACACATGCGCCCGGTCCTTCTTCCACGCTACCGGTTGTGGGACAAGTGAATTTTGAAACGCCACGCGATTTGTCTCGAGTCGATTTGCTGCGTCCAGCTGTTGTACCCAAGCTCCCCTAGGGGACACGCTCGTGTGGTTCGCGATGCGTTATTTATTTTGCTGCCGTTGGAAACGCGTCTAGCTCTTCTTCGCTCGCCCTTTATGCTATTGCGGACGCGAGAGCTGCCTGCAGATCGGCTTCGAGCATTGCACGATGGCTCTCCACCGCGTCAGCCAATTCAGTAGCTAGCACTTTAGCCTGCATGACGTAGCCCGCCTTCCAAGCTTTGCTGGGACTCGCATCGGTGCTGCATGCGAAGTGCTCCTTCAGTCGGCTGGAGGCTGATTCGAGATGTTCTTTCGCGGCAGGCAGATCATCGGCAAAGTATGCTTAAGGACGCCTTTGCCCTTTGAGAAATGTCGCAGCACTTCGTTGGGCACAATCCTGGCAACTCAATCGCGAAAGAGCCCTTGGCGTCGGCCAATTTCTAATGACTGGATGCCGTGAAGAAACGCAGTAAGACTTCCTGCGTCACGTCAGCTGCATCACTTGGCTGGAGCGCGTAGGCGACAAAATTTATATACCGAGGGGCTGTAGACCTCGCTAAAGGTTGTCCACGCTCCGGCGTCTTAGTGGTCACGCAACCAAAGGAGCAGACTTGGAGGAGTTTCGACGTCAATCTGTCGGGGCAATGGAGTCACCTTCGCGATCCGCGATTCTTTCAGTTGGGCGAGGAAAAATTCACAGTCCCAGCATAGCAACGCGAAAATCCGGTATCGCGTAGCCATCATGCCACATCCTCGACCTCGCGAATTGCTAGCTTTGGGGGCTTGGGCTGTTGGCGACCAAGGCCCAATGTCATGGCATTTGTAGGTTTAAGTGTGGGATGAGCATCCAGCCTGCCGTACTTGCAACCTGGGACATCCGCTTGATAGATCTTGGGTAGAGCTGACAAGCTAGAAGCTTTTCCCACATAGAGAGCCTGAATAGATCGACAAGCCGCTACGAAATCACGCCACGATCTAGAACGGACAGACGTGGGCGGAATGGGGCAATCCTGCTATAACCAGGGCCGAGATACCAAGTATTTCTTGGTCTTGGCAAAGCAACTTGATGCAACAGCCTTTGAACGCGCCACACACAAGATCCCAAGGACGCCGGAATGAGCCGGCTGCCGTGAAGACACATGGAAGAAGTCCCTTTCGAAGACCGTCACGTACCCCAGTCTGAGATTCACTGGGCACGTTCAGCTTGGTGGTGGATTCCTCTATCACGGTCTCCGCAGCCATCGATCAAAATGACGACTCTCGTCCTTAGCTTGCTAGCGATGTGGGTCGCCCAAGTGGGAATCTGGCTGGGTGTCATGCTATTCAGCCCGGCAGATAGTGATGGCCAAAAGTGGTCCTTTGGCTGGAACAGTTTCTCTAGCGAACAATCCGCCTTCGCTGCAGAGCAACCTGAAATTGTTGCGCCAACTGAGTTCGCAGAGCAATCTGGAAATGTTGTCTGGCCCAACTTCCTAGCGACCTCTTCGCCGATTCTTGCTTGGCTTTCGAATGGCTATACGAGTGTGGCTAGCTTGGAGCCGGGACCGAAGTCACTAGCATTCCTGTCCTTCGTAGCACTCTGGTTGACTTTATCGTTTTCCTTGTTGGGCGGTGTCTTGGCTCGCCGTGCCATGGTGGAACTGGGGCAACAATCCATTGCTCCCTGGGGGGAATCCTTCTCAATCGTCTTTAGCCGCTGGCTCAGTTTTCTTTGGGCAACAGGCATGCACTTGGTGGGCTTGGCGGGCTTGCTCCTGCCCTTTGCACTTCTGGGATTGCTAGCTCGAGCCGGTAGCATGGGAGCCACCATTGCCGGGATCTGCTTGCTTATTGCTTTCCCTCTAGTTTTCGCGGTGGGGCGCTTGATGATGAGTATGGTCTTCTGCTATCCACTAAGCGTCTGCGCTATTTCTGCAGAAAAGAAGGCCGATGCCTTTGAAGGCTTTTCTCGCTCCAATGCCTATCTGTTCCAACGACCTGTGGTCGCGGTACTTTGCGTGTTGGTGCTCATGCTAGTTGGCTTGGTCGGTGAGCAACTGGTGCTCTGGACGCTCAGCTTCGGTTGGGCGCTGATCAGTGGATTGTTCTTGTATGTTGCGGGGAATGAGCGACAAACAGCAGTTGCCTATGTAGAAACTGGTAGCCTGTTCATCGGACAATTACTTAGTGCCTATTGGTTCAGCTTCTTCTGGTCTGCGAGCGCTGCGGTTTATCTGATTCTTCGTCGTAGCGTCGACAGCACAGAGTTGCACGAAATCGATTCCATCGAAGACCCGGTCGAAACCACCTTGCCCGAGATCCCTCGCACTCCGCCAGAATCCACGTCAGTCGAATCGGAAGCGACCAAAGCTTCTGAAGATGAGACGAACGAGCCTGATTCGGCTTCACCAGAGGCTGAGAAGTCAGAATAAGCGCTCGTTCGCCTGTTTCATTCGAAGTCTGGATGCCCCTATAGGCATCGTGGGTAAATCTCTCACGACCAAGTTGCTCGATGTCATATCCACTTGTCCGCTTATGGGACAAGTTCAGGGCGGTGCATTTGCGGAGCAAAATTCGCCCAAGATTGGAACTCCAATCCACTTGGTAGCTGGCCGGAAGGCTTAACGTGAGCCAAAATAGCGTAATGTCCACTCTTCCGAGCCTCACCCGACTTCCGCTGCTATGTCTTCGCTCTCTGTTTGCGAGTGCAGTATGGTTCGCTCTTATTGCGATGGCCTATGTCCAATCGAGCGTCGGGCAAGAGCCGAAGTTTTCCCGCGAACAGTTTGCTGCTGAGCTCTCAAGGCTTGCTGAGATCTGCGAAAGGCTAGGACTTAGCGAGCGCAAAATTATTTGCGAGAATTGGCTAGTGCCTACAGCCGATGATCGGGAAATCCTTTATTTGCCCGAGCCTGGTGGGCTCTGGATTCAGCCTGGGCCAACGTCGGCCACCAAGAGTTGGGGACGCCATTTCTCCAGTGCCAAAAGAGCCTACGCAGTAAAACTGGCGGAGCAGCTTCCCGAAATCGCCAAGCAAGATGAACAAGCCGCCTATCGATTGCTCTGGCGAGTGCTTCGGAATGATCCGGAGCACGAAATTGCATTGCGAGCGGCAGGAACGATGGCAAAGGGACCAATTGTCAGACCGCGTTTGACGCAGGGCCGCGTGCCAGTTCAAGACTTTGGTTGGAAAGCTCGGACTTATTCACGCGTCGATTCTCCACACTTCACACTGCTAACCCGAGCCGATGCGAAATCGAGCCGCCGGATTGCCCAGCAGCTTGAGCAGTTTTACGTACTCTGGTCTCAAGTCTTTTACCCGTTGTGGGCCGCACCGGGGATACTGCAATCACGTTTGGAAGGAAAAGGAACTCCGTGGCCTCGGCACGAACGCTTGCGAGTTGTGTTGCTGAAGGACCGGAGCGAGTATTTGAGGATTCTTGGGGTTGCAGAAGACAACATTGGAGTCTCAGTTGGCTACTACGCCCCGGATGCAAAAACGAGCTTCTTCTATCCGGCCGAAAACCTCGAAGCAACCTTGTTCCACGAGCTTACGCACCAGCTACTAATGGAAGCCAGCTCGATTCGACCTACCGAGCTGCCTGGGAAATCAGGCGGCATCTGGATGCTCGAAGGTATCGCACTTTACATGGAATCTTTGCGTGAGCGTCATCATTATTGGACTTTGGGCGGATGGGACGCCGCCCGCGGGCAAACGGCTCGCTACCGGGCTGTACGCGACGGTTATTGGCCAGAGTGGGACGAGTTTACTTCGGCAGGACTTGCGACTTGGAAGACTGATCCTGACATCACGCGTCTCTACACTCATGCCGCCGGGGTCACCGCAGCCTTTATGCATCACCTAGGCGAAGATGCGAAGCAAGATTATCTCAAGCAGATGGTCGGAATCTACCAGGGTCAGAATGATTCGGATGCCTTACTCTCGCACTTAGGCAAAGATCATCAAGCGGCCAAGAAGCAGTATCAAAACCTGCAAGTATTGACACACGGGCAAATGGACGTTTACCCGACTGCGGAAGCTACTCAAACGCAGGATTTAGTTCTGACTGCTAGTCAGCTTACGACAGAGCAGTGGAAGGCTCTTAACCGCTTCACCAACTTGGAGTGGCTGGATGTTTCTTTTTCGAATGTTCAAACTAGCGACCTGAAGTGGGTCGCAGACGCGAAATCGTTAAAACGATTGAGTGTCGAAGGAACCGCGGTTTTAGGAGAAGTCGTAGAGTTCGCCAGTAAAGTCCCAGCACTCGAAGAGCTTGACCTAAGTGGCTGTGCAATTGGCGATGACGATTTGCAGCCACTGAGGGGTAATCGATCTTTGCAGACACTTTGGCTGACACAAACTCGAGTCACTCCAGCTACTTTGGCTTTGCTAAAGAGCATGCCCAATCTCGCCACGGTGGACGTTTCCGGCTCGGCAATCAGCAACGAGCAATGGCTAGAGTTCGTTCAAGCCAACCCACGCTTCGCCCCGTAGTGCAGAGGGAGAATTCGGGAAGAGGAGTTCTGGCAAATCCCACTAAGAGACAATAGCAGTATGGATACAACTTTTTTCTCAGACGTCTTCGAAACTCAGTTTTCAGTCGATAAGAACATGATTGACCAAATGAATCATGTCAATAACTTGCACTATCTTGACTGGACTAACAAAGCGGCTGGTCGACACTGCCGATACGTCGGCTGGCCATCGGAGCGGCTGAAAGAACGGGGGCAAGGTTTCGTCGTTCGCTCTCACCAGATCCAATATCGCCAGCCCGCGATGCTCGGAGACGAGATCCTTGTCGAGACTTGGATAGCCACAATGGAGAAAGTGTCCTCAATCCGGAAATATCGCATTTTGCGCGTCGCTGATCGGCAACTGCTTGCGAGAGCGGAAACCAATTGGGCCTTCATCGATCGCAGCACCATGCGACTTGCCAGGATACCACCCGAGATCCAAGACGCCTTCCGCTCCCAAACTGACTCTTCGTAGTGGGGTTCGCCAGAATTCTTCGCTCCCCGTGGGCTCGCTGCGTGCTAAAATGGCCGCTCGCGAAAGCGACCAGGAATCCCCCCATAAGACCTTCCCTCACAAGCTAGCGCTATGCCATCCTACTCACGAGTTCGCACCGTCTTTCTAATGCTTGTCCTATTGTTGGCTGGTTTGCAGCCGGTGTTCAGCTTCGGTCAAGAGAAGCCTAACATCTTGTTCATCATGTCGGACGATCACACGGCGCAGGCAGTTGGAGCTTACGCAACGGTGCTTAAAGACTTGAACCCGACTCCGAACATTGATGAGCTGGCTCGGGGGGGTATGGTGTTCGAGAACGCATTCTGTACTAACGGCATCTGCACTCCTTCGCGAGCTTGCATCATCACCGGGCAATACAATCACAACAACGGTGTGTTCGATCTTGGCGGTCGCATCAAGCCCCAAGATCAGATGCTGCCAATTCAAATGCGCAAGGCGGGCTACCAAACGGCGATGATCGGCAAGTGGCATTTGAAGGAAGAGCCAAATTACGATTACTACAAAGTGCTACCTGGGCAAGGAAAATACTACGACACAGAGTTCCGTGTTCAAGGTGACAAGCCTTGGCCGAAGAATACCGTCGTTCATAAAGGTGAGCATTCCTCCGACGCAATCACTGATTCACTGCTCGATTGGTTCAAAAGCAAGCGTGATCCCGACAAGCCATTCTTCATTTCGCACCACTACAAGGCGCCTCATGATTTCTTCGTGAACGCCAATCGCTATCAGTCCTATTTGGCAGATGTCGACATCCCCGAGCCGGCGACACTTTATGACGTCCCTGATAGCTGGGGGTCGCTGGCAACGCGCGGTCATGACGATGAATTAATGATGCATATCGGCACTTCCATTGGCTCACGCAATCCGCGACGTTCCTACTCGGTTGATCTCTACCGATTGTTTCCTGAAGAGTTTCCGGCCGGTTACGACGCCAAGAAAATGTCAGAGAAGGAAACAACAAAGCTCGCATACCAGGCTTACTTGAAAAAGTATCTACGCTGCGTGAAAGGCGTGGATGATAATTTGGAACGCGTATTCGATTATCTCAAGGCAGAGGGATTGTGGGAAAACACCGTCATCGTTTACACCGGCGACCAGGGGTTCTGGCTCGGCGAAAAAGACTTCCAAGACAAACGCTGGGGCTACGATCAGTCGCAACGGATGCCCTTTATTGTTCATTACCCGAAGGCAGTTCCCGCTGGAACGCGAACGGACGCAATCGTAGAAAATGTCGACTATCCCGCGATGTTGCTTGATTTTGCTGGTGCCGAGATTCCTAAATCAGTCCAGGGGCGTTCCTTCAAGGGGATTTGCGAAACAGGCAAAATACCTGCTGATTGGAAGAACGCCGCCTACTATCGCTACTGGATGCATATGGCTCATCACGATAATCCTGGCGAGATGGCGATTCGCACGAACAACTACAAGTTGATCTACTTCTACGGGGCGAATTATCAGGCAGAAAACCTCACGCCACCCGGCTGGGAACTCTACGATCTCAAGAAAGATCCTGAGGAGCTAGTCAATGTTTATGACGATCCGGAGTATCGCCGAGTCAGAGACAGCTTGAAGAAGCGATTCGCACAGCTTCGAAAAGACATCGGAGACGATGGCTCGCATTATCCAAAATGCGAAACGGTCGTTCAGCAGTTTTGGGATTATGACGAGGCGGATCGCAAGCAAGCGATTCAAATCTCCCACGACTTCAAGAAGCGTCGTGAGAAAATGCTGGCGGAGCGCAATAAGTAAGCTTTGCCCTAGGACCAACTCGAACTCATTCACCACAAGGCGGGATGATGATTCTGTGCCGCTTATTTCCAGCATTTCTTTTGCTGCTCTTGATAGCAGCCAGCGGCACTGCCCAGGAACCGATTCATGTGCTTGTCTGGGATGAGCAGCAGCCGCGGCAGTCTGAGGCATATTCGGATTTCTTGGGCAACGAACTTGCGAAACGCTTAGCATCGCCGGATTTTGAAATCCGTTCGGCGTCCTTGGACGATACCGAACAGGGACTTACTGCAGGCAACCTGGAATGGGCAGACGTTATCATCTGGTGGGGGCACGTTCGGCATAGTGATCTTGATGCCAACAAAGCCAAACAGGTTTTGCGCTACGTCCGGCGAGGTAAATTAGATCTCATCGCTCTCCACTCGGCTCATTGGGCACGTCCATTTGTCGAAGCTATGAATTGGCGCAGTATGGAAGATGCCAAAGCTCATTTCAGCAAGATCGCGGGGAATCGCCAACTTGAAATCGAAATAGTTCCACCACCTCGAGAACGCACTGTTCCGACGCATGGAAGCACTCTGACGCCAGCGATTTTTGGCTACAAAAAGAACCAGCAAGCCTACCAGGGAATCTTGCATCTTCCTTGGTGTTGTTTTCCCGACTATCGCCCTGATGCAGCGCCCAGCACACTCACCGTGAAGTCGCCCGATCATCCGATCACGAAGGGTCTGCCAGCTCAGATCGAGATTCCCGCGACCGAGATGTACAACGAGCCGTTCCATGTACCTGAGCCAGATGAAGTTGTCTTTGAAGAGACATGGCAGCGAGGAGAACGGTTCCGAAGTGGCATGGTCTGGGATATCGGCGCTGGCAAAGTCTTCTACTTCCGACCAGGCCACGAGCAGTATCCGGTATTCAAGCAAAAAGAGATGATCCAGATCTTGGCCAATGCCTGTCGCTGGCTTGGTCGATAGTCGATTCGCGTGGTGCTGCATGAAATTTGCGTCCCTCGATTCTTGGGCTGTAAGCATGCGAAAGTCTTTCGCCATTGTCTTCTCGATTTTCGCCTTGCTCTATTTTGCAAGCGCAATTGCGCTCGCGAAATCGCCAAACGTCGTTTTCATCCTGGCCGATGACCTGGGGTACGGCGATGTGGGATGTTTGGGGGCATTCGTTGCAAGATCGAGACACCTCATATCGACGCGCTCGCAAGAAGTGGCATTCGTTTTACCGACGCTCACGTGAACGCATCAGTTTGCGGGCCAACTCGCTTGGCTATCATGACAGGACGCTATCCATGGCGATTTGGACGATCCCAGCCGGGAGGGCCGTGGGGATTCATCGGTTTGCGATTCTCTCCGGAGACATTCACGATTGCCGACTTGATGGGGCAAGCGGGCTATCGTACTGGCTATGTCGGCAAGTGGCACTTGGGCACGAAGATGGCGACGCGTGACGGCGAGATTCAGAACGAAAACAACGTCGACTACACACAACCATTACTTGCCGGACCCAATGACTACGGCTGGCACTCGACCTTCGTCCTCCCTGGCTCACTCGACATGTACCCTTATGCTTTTGCTAAGGATGGTGTTTGGCAAGGGACCGTGGATGCCAAGAAGGGTTGGAGTGCGTTCAATCGAGTAGGTGACGCAGAACGTGACTTCGAGGACCACCAAGTTTTAGAATCCTTCTACCGACAAGCGGAGCACTTTATTGACCGACAAGATTCCACCACGCCATTTTTTCTTTATCTGGCGTTAACTGCTCCGCATACCCCGACCAGCCCCAGTAAGGAATTCCTTGGTAAAAGCAAGCTTGGAGTTTACGGCGATTTTGTGATGGAGGTCGATCATGGCGTCCAAAGAGTCGTAGAAGCACTAGAAAAGAACGGATTGCGAGATGAAACGTTAATCATCTTCACGTCAGACCACGGTCCGGCACCCTATGCGGGCAATACCCTCAGAGCGACTCCGGGGCAAATTCATGATCTGGAGCGTGCAGGGCATTTTTCTTCTGGCCCCTATCGCGGTTACAAATTCTCCGTCTACGAAGGTGGTTTGCGTGTGCCGATGATTGCATCTTGGCCTGCCACAATCGCGGAAGGCGGGCAATGCAATCGTCTTGTCGGACTGAACGACCTCATGGCCACTTTGGCAGATCTCTCCGGCCAGCAGTTGACACCAGAGCAAGGGCCAGACTCAATTAGTTTTGCTCCCTTGCTTACTGATCCGAGCGCGGACGGCGTGCGGCAGAATCTAGTGATGCAGTCGATTGGTCCATTCGTCGTTCGCAGCGGCAATTGGAAGCTGTGCCTATGCCCCGGCAGCGGAGCCACCGGAAAATTCGGAAACGAGCCTGGAGCAGCGACAGCTTGGAAAAAAGCTCTTGGAAATACAAGCAAAGTACTCGACTACGCCAGTCTCTTTCAGGCTCCTTTTGTGCAGTTGTTTGATCTGAGTACAGATCCTGCCGAGAAACACAACTTAGCAACCGAGATGCCACATAAGGTCGCCGAGCTGGTTGAGCTGCTAGAGCATCAAGTCGCACAAGGCTGCTCGACAGCAGGCCCTAAGCTGTCGAATGACCACAAGGTCCGAGTCTTACAGCGACTTCCAAGTGATCTACAACAGTTCCTACGCGATCA
Organism: Aureliella sp.; assembly: GCA_963691875.1. GTDB lineage: Bacteria > Planctomycetota > Planctomycetia > Pirellulales > Pirellulaceae > Aureliella. The sequence continues at coordinate 3,072,714 of OY829846.1, read as the reverse complement.
GTAGCTTGAACTAGGCGACGATTTCTGGAATTAGCTCACCGCCGAACTGAGAAAGTTGCTTGTAGCGGCCGCCATGAAAGTAGGTGAGCTTGTTGTCATCCAAGCCGAGCAGATGCATTAAGGTGACGTGGACGTCGCGGATCGGATGTACCACATCTACGGCTTCTGCCCCAATTTCGTCAGTTCCGCCGACGATTGAGCCACGGCGAACTCCGCCTCCCGCAAACCACATATTCATCGCATCCACGTTGTGCCCCCGCCCGAGAGCCGTGACGCCGCCGCGGTAGTTATTGTCGGGTGTGCGACCAAACTCGCCTGTCCACATCACCAACGTATCTTCGAGCATTCCACGCGCCTTGAGATCCTTGATCAAGGCTGCAATGGGCTGATCGACGCTGTTGATACGCGAAGCATGGCCTTTCTCCAAGTAGTCGTGGCTGTCCCAGCCGCCGGAGAAGATCTGGACGAATCGCACTCCTTGCTCCACTAGCTTACGAGCCATCAAGCATTGTTTACCAAATGGAGCCGTCTCCTTACGATCCAATCCATAAGCTTCGCGAGTCCTCTCTGACTCGCTCGACAGATCGAGGACGCCTGGAACTTCCATTTGCATCCTGAAGGCCAGTTCGTAACTCTCCATGCGGGCTTGCAGCTCGGTGTGCTCGGGATGTGCCTTGGCGTGTTCCTCGTTCAGCATCGCCAAACGGTCGAGCGCCTTGCGTTGATGTTCTCGTGTTTTGAATTTTGGAGGCTGCAAATCCAGGATCGGCGAACCGGTAGACCTCAGTCGCGTTCCCTGATGGTACGCCGGGAGAAATCCATTGGTCCACAGAGCTGGGCCAGCTTGTGGCAAAGCAAGCTCGGTCATCACGACATAGCCAGGCAGATTCTGGTTCTCCGAGCCGAGCCCATAGGTCGTCCAGGCGCCCAAACCTGGATCTCCACCGAGGCGACTACCGGTATTCATCTGCAGCAAGGCCTCGGGGTGGTTCAGTGATTCGGCCTGACAGCCACGGTAGACGCACAATTCGTCAGCCACTTCTGGATCCGCCATGAACTGCCAGGGCTCCGACATTTGGATCCCTGCGTTGCCGACCTTGCGAGCCTTGAAGGGACTGCCAACAAAGAAACGCTTGCCGTTGGCGAGCCCCGCAGTGCGCGTCGACTCGCTTAGGTGCAAGGAGTTGAGTTTCGGCTTTGGATCAAAGGTGTCGGTCTGCGATGGACCGCCTTCCATGAAGAGCATGATGACTGCTTTTGCTTTCGCGGCATGCATCGGCTTCTTGGGTTCTAGCGGCCCAGCCGCTCTCTTTTCTGCGGCTTGCAAATCCGTCAGAGCTAAGGCTCCGAGAGAAGAACCAAGACCAAAGAGAAAGTTGCGTCGATTGTCAAACATCATGAAAGGTTTCCTGGTTGGGCTAGCATCTGCTTCACTGGGCGGACTTGCGTGGAGAAGCGATTAGCACTTAGCGTTTGGCCTTTAGCTTTTGAATGAAGGGAATGAGCATTCTCTTGATTTCGGCAAGTTACCGATTGAGCAGTTCAAACCACTCGGCGGAAAGAAGCAGAGTTCGCGAGCAAGAAGCAACTGATGTTCGACTTCGGAAGCCGAGCCCATTGCGATCTGGGCAAAACGAAATAACTTTGCATCTCCGTCGCGGCCAAAACCTTCCGCAATGTTTGTTGGTATGGAAATCGCGGCTCTACGAATCTGTGACGTGAGTTCATAGTGTTCTTCTTGAGGAAAGCCTTTCGTCTCCGGGTACAACTTCAGCACAAGTGCATGAGCCTTATGCCATACCTGCAGGTCATGAACGTTTTTAAGCTCAACTCCCAGGTTGCTAATTGCTAATCGCCAACGGATAAAAGTCTTTAATAAACATACAAAAACTCATTCGCGTTCAGCAACAAAAGACAAACATCAGCCAAAGCTCTAGTGTCGGCGTCAACAGTCCAGGGCTTGGCATCAGGTACATAGTCTTCATACACATTGAGTTTTTCGATGAACTCGAAGGGCTCTCCTGTAAACTCTTCAACCAATGAGCGGGTGACTGAGGTGGGGTACTTGCGGGGTTCCGGTGCGTTGTCTTGATGGTAAGCCTGCATCTCGCGCAGGTATTCCTCAAGCACTTCTTTCTCTTTTGCTGAAGGCATTCTGCCATAGGCGAGTTGCACGGCTCGCGGAATCCAAGAAGCGACGTCTTTCTTTTTCTCTCTTCTGATGCGTTGGGCAAATGCAATCGAGCGATCCGTCATGACGTCGCTATTGAGAAGTGTGAATGCCTGCGGTGTTACCGCAGCCGAATCTCGCAACTCGCAGGATTCATTGGGATTGGGCAGATTCATGATCTCAAGAAAAGGATCAGCCTGACCGCGAACGCGGTAGGCGTAGATCGTCCTGCGATTTCGTTCGGCTGGAGTCCGAGACGGTTGATGGGCGGGAGCGATTGAGAACTGAATCATCCGCGGCTGCAAAGCCACCTCAAGATTGATTTCAGGCATGATGGGCACACCGCCAGTCTCGCGATTCAATTCGCCAGTCGTCTGTAAGATCGCATCGCGCATCTCTTCGGCACTTAGCCGACGTGGAGCGAAACTTGCCAGCAACTTGTTATCTGGATCCGCATTCGCCTGTCGCGCGGCATCGTCTGGCTCGCTAGAGCGGCGATAAGCATCTGAGGAAAGGATCATGCGATGCAGCCGCTTCACTTTCCAGCCGTTCTCTACGAAATCGGCGGTCAGCCAATCGAGCAGTTCCGGATGCGTGGGTTTGTTGCCCTTCACCCCGAAATTATTGGCTGTCCGGACAAGCCCCTTACCGAAATGTGACTGCCAGATACGGTTCACAATAACTCGCGCTGTGAGAGGATTCTTGTCGCTGACGATCCACCGAGCCAGCTGCAGACGGCGTCCTGTGATGTCACTAGTAACCTGCCATGGCGATTCCTGATTCTCACTGGCTTCAACACCGAGTGCGCTCAATACGCCTGGGCTGACTGCATCGAGTTTGGCTTCGAGTGCTCCACCAGCAAGAATAAAGCTTTCGGGACGCCACTTTGGAGTCTTCTGCTTGGCGACGCGCAATTTGCGAGAATTAACACCCCCCGTCGCCTCGCCGTTGTACACCGCCTGAACCATTGGCTGGTAACGCTCCAGGCGTCGCTGCCAAATCCAAACATCTTGCTCACGAACCTTTTTGACTCCTTTGTCTTCTGGTTCCAGACCTACATGCCGCGGTGGCTTTTGGTCTTCCGGATCACCTCGACGCTCATTCTCATTTTTGTAGGGTAGATCGTGTTCCGCGTACCACTTCTTCGCTGCAGATTCTTGTTTTTCATTAACTTTGGCTAACTCGCCTTTCGCATAGTCAAGCAACTCCTGCACCAGCTTCTTCTTCGCTGCAAATCCCTTGCGATTCTCCTCAGGCAGGAAAGCTGCTTCACGTTCGGCGGGTTGTGTTCCTGCCATAGCGGCATAGATTCTGTAATAGTCGCGTGTCGGAATTGGATCAAACTTATGGTCATGGCATTTGCAGCATCGAAGTGGCATCGCCATCAAGGACTGGCCTACGTTATGTACCAAGTCGTCCAAGTAGATCTGTCTAGCTTGCTCCTTGGGAATCATCGCTGTACCCCAAGGCCCCATTCGCAGAAAACCTGTAGCGATTAAAGACTCGGGATCATCGGGACGCAGCTCGTCTCCTGCGAGTTGCTCGACGATGAATTCGTTGAAGGGCTTGTCCGAATTGAAACTCCGTACAACATAATCACGGTAACGCCACGCATTCGAGCGTTCATAGTCGTTTGAAAAACCTGCCGTGTCGGCGTAGCGAACGACATCCAGCCAATGCTGCGCTTGTCGCTCGCCAAAATGTTCACTTTCAAGGAGTCGATCGACAAGTGCCGACCAAGCAGCCTCCTCGTCGCTGATCCACGCGTTGCGGAACTCCCAAACCTCGCGAGGCGTCGGAGGCAATCCTGTCAGGTCGAAGGTAATTCGACGAACGAGTGTACTTGGGTCGGCTTGTCTAGCCGACTGCAGTTCGGCTTCCACCAGCTTCCTGTTTACGAAGTAGTCGATCGGATTCTCCGCCGACTTCGGAACCTTGGGTTTCATGACAGGCTGAAAAGCCCAGATGTCTTCCTTGGCGTAGCGACGATAGGTCCAGTCGTCTGCGAGCCCACCGCTGGTATCGACGATGATTCCGTCCTCGTTTTCGCGAACCGACCACTCTTGCTTTTGGATTGCAGATTGCGTTTCCTCGTCGGGCCATGGTGCCCCAGCAGCAATCCATTCGCGAATGTACTCCGTTTCTTCTTTGCTGAGCCGATCGTTTTCCTTGGGCGGCATTTCGTACTCTTCCCAAAGAACAGCTTGGTACAGTGGGCTCTCCTCTGGTTTACCTGGGACAACAGAAGCTTCGCCCGATTCACCACCAGCCAGCATGGCTTGCCGAGTCATCAGATCGTAATCACCCCGAATGTCATCAGCGTCGTTGCCGTGGCAGCCGAAGCATTTTACTTTCAGCAGCGGCAACACTCTGAGCGTGAAGAGACGGTCGGCTTTAGCTGATTCATCCTGCGCCGATACAGGCTGGCTCCACGCTAGCAGAGGTGCAAGTGAAACTGACAGAAGCACGGCTAGCGACCATCGGGTGGACGATCTGTTCGAGAAAGAGCTAAGGTTTGCCATTGTTATAAATCTCCTGAATCTCTTCCGTACTGAGCACAGCCGAGAAAATTGCAAACTCATCGATGCTTCCATTTAGGTTCCGTATTGCAAACTTAGCTTCCGTCCTGGTTGGCCTAGACCAGTTGCCGATTGAAGCGGCACCAATGCGAGTGCGATCGACTCGCAGCTCGTCTGGAATGACTTCCTCATGCAGGACCGCACCGTTGAGATAGTGCACGACCTTGCCGGAACCAGCATCGTAGGTCGTCGCAATGTGTAGCCACCTACCGCTGAGCGAAGGCTCCCAAAACGGCGGAGACAGAATCGGCTGATGTGCCTTCTTCTTCACTGCCTTACCGCTCAACTCGTCAGCTTTGTGTCGAACCGAGAAAAACAACTGGCCAGTATCCAAAATTTGCCAGTGCGGCTCGCCCTGGTTGTATTGGTCCGTTAAGAACAAGGAATTGTACCAGCGGTCGAGGCTGTCGATTTTAACCCAGCAAGAAAAACTTAGTGAGCCGAATTCGCCAGGCACATCGACTCGGACACGATCACCTGGACGCCTGAATTCAAGTGCCTGCTTTTCAGGCCAGCGGCCTGAAACGGGGCGGGCCCCTACGATGGCTCCGTCTAACTCACGATTTTCTGGATGCAAACTACTGCGTAAGCGGCGGTGCCAATCACCAGCTTCGAAAGCGTAGTAAGTCACCAATCGCCTATCGCCCCGAAGTCTTTCAGACCAGCTCTTCCAAAGTTCGTATCGTTGGTTTTTCTGATCGGCTTTACGTGATTCCAGCGCTGCAATGTCTAGGAAAAGATCCGGCGTTACTTCGGCCTCATTGTACGCTCCATCTTGTGACCGACGCAGAGCCTTGCCTGCCTCCAGCAAGCGACTTTCACTAGCCTGCTGCAACTCGACTTCGCCATCGAATACTTGGATGTCAGCTCCTGCATCCGAAACTGAGAGTCCAAACTCGGTCCCAAGATCGACGACTTTTAGGTCATCAACTTCGAGTGAAAAGCCGCGAGCAGCAGGAGGCACCTGAGCTCGCATACGCCCGCTTAGAACTCGAGCCAGCAACGGCGATCGCAGCTCCAATTCGGCTGGCCCCTCTACGATTACCGTCGCGCCACAAAAAAATTCGATTTGCGCAAAGCCAGATTCTATTGCCAACTTGCCTGGCGACAGTGCATCGCCCTCTTCGAGAGCGATTTGGTTTTCTGCCCAGTCGACGTCAACCAGCCGAGTGAGCAAAGCGATGCCGTCAGCGGTTGGCTCCTGAGCCTGATTCCGTGCTGCGCCTGGCGACTCAGCGCTATTTTTGCCAGTCTGCCTCCCCGACGCCTCGAGCTGTAGGATTCGCCCGGCCATTACACAGATTAAAAGCACTGCTGCGGCTGCCAGGATGTGGCTCGACTTCCAACGTGATGGGGAGTGCGGATTTCCGTTCGCGGTAGGAACAGCTGTCTCTGGTACAGATGCAGCAAGTTGTATTGGCTCTGCCAAGCCGCCAAGTCCGGATTCGGAATCCAACTTCAGGGCTGCACTTATGGATTGATGCCGTAGGTAGTGTTGACGTGCCGCCGCAGAACCACGAAGCAACTCACGTACTCGGGCAACACCTAAATCGTCTAATTCGCCAGCTTCCCAGTCAAACAGGAGTGTCTCAAGCTCTTCCAGGTGTTCGCTCATCGCTGGACCCCCGCCAAACGCTTCTGAGCACACTCCGCTAGCTGGCGACGGACACGAAGCAACGCGATTTTGATCGCTCCGACGCTCCGTCCCACCTGCGCGGCCACCTCAGCAATGGGTAACTCGCGAAGGTAACGCAGCTGAATCAACCGGCGATTTGTATCGGTCAACAGCTCTAAGCAGGGCCTCAATGCGAAACGCAGGCTCTCAAACTCGTCCGCCTTTCGCTCTGCCTCACTGCTCATTACCTCTGCCAGTTCTTCGTCCAATAGCAAGCGATCGCGGCTTTTGTCTCGCAGATGTGCTAGGACTTGGAAGCGAGCAATTGCGTAGGCCCAAGGCAAGAATGGCTTTTCAGGTTGGAATTCGTCGATCTTTCGCCAAAGAACAAGGTTTGTTTCTTGGACGACATCTGCTGCTCGAGCGTGGTCGCCAAGCAACGAAAAGACGTAGCCGTAGAGCCGCGTTTGATTCTCAGTTAACTGGCGGACGAATCCTTCCGAATTCTCTGCTTGGCTCACTTCATTCCTTCCCAAAAAACCTTGTGCTTTCTTTACCATGTCTTCCAATGAGGTTACGGACAAATTGCAATTATTTCGCCACAAGGAGAGTTTAGTTGCCAGCACTGCTCAACCGCTCGTGAAGCAATCGCATGCAGCTCGGGCACTCTCAACTGAGGCTATTTTGATCATCCTGGGGCAAATTGCGGTGACTTTGCCGCCAGTTGGGTGGATTGATCAGCTGGATTGACGCTCCGCCCCTCGTCAAAGCCTGTAAAAACCTGTAATCTATCAATCTTGAATCCTAATGCACTTTTAAGTCCAAGGCCGTAATTCGGCCATTATTTTGCCCTTATGGAGGTTCCAATGGCTCGACCTGTAACCTTATTCACTGGTCAGTGGGCTGATCTTCCCATTGAGCAAATGGCCAAGCTCACCGGTCAATTTGGCTACGACGGAATCGAACTTGCCTGCTGGGGCGATCACTTCGAAGTCGACAAAGCTCTATCCGAAGACGATTACTGCTCACAGAAACGCGCGGTGCTTGAGTCTAACAATCTTCAGTGCCACGCGATCAGCGCGCATCTCGTTGGCCAAGCCGTTTTGGACAACATCGACGCGCGCCACCAATCTATTTTGCCTGATTACGTCTGGGGCGACGGTGATCCTGCTGGAGTGAATGAGCGAGCGGCAGAAGAGTTGAAGCAGACGGCTCGTGCCGCTCAGAAGTTTGGTGTTGAAGTCGTGAATGGCTTTACCGGTTCATCCATTTGGCACCTGCTCTACTCTTTCCCTCCGACCCCGGAAAGCATGATTGAAGATGGCTTCAACTATTTGCGGAGCGATTCAATCCGATTTTGGACGTCTTCGGCGAGTGCGGGGTGAAGTTCGCTTTGGAAGTGCATCCAACCGAGATTGCCTTCGATATCTACACTGCCGAGCGGGCTCTTGAGGCGCTCGGGCATCGCGAAGAGTTTGGATTCAACTTCGACCCCAGCCACTTGATCTGGCAAGGCGTCGACCCTGTAGAATTTATTCGAGCATTCCCTGACCGAATTTACCACGTGCACATCAAGGATGCGATTCAGACGCTTAATGGCAAAAGCGGCATCCTGAGCAGTCACTTGAATTTTGGCGACGCTCGACGTGGTTGGGACTTCCGCAGCCCAGGTCGCGGCGGCGTCAATTTTGAAGAAATCATTCGCGCGTTGAACTTTGTCAACTACACTGGACCGTTGAGTATCGAGTGGGAAGACAGCGGCATGGAGCGTGAATTTGGCGCTGCTGAGGCTTGTGCTTTCACGAAGCGTTTGGACTTCAGCCCCAGCAACGTTGCCTTTGACGCCGCATTTGACGAAAACTGATTCGTCGCAAGTATTTTGACGGTCGTGATTTGCTAAATTTGCACTTCGCGACTGTTCCATCTCTCTTCCGGTGCGCAGCATGTCGGAATCGATCACCATTCAGTTCAACGGTCAGACACTGGATGTCCTAGCCGGCACCACAGTGACAGAGTTGCTCCATCAAGCGGAAATTCGGAGCAAGCTTGTAGCGGTGGAAATCAATCAGGAGATTGTGCCGCACGAAGAACATGCCGTGCATCAGATTTCGGCTGGCGATATCATCGAGGCGGTAACTTTGGTCGGCGGAGGGTGAACCATGGCTTTAACACCAAACATCGACGAAGCGCAGCGAGCAACTGAGAATCAGCGGAAGCAGATGCCCCAAGCCCACAAGGGGCTCACGGTCGGAGGGCACACGTTGAGTAGTCGACTCATCGTTGGCACCGGAAAGTACGACACGTTGGAGCTGATGCGAGATTCGCTTGCCGCCTCGGGCTCCAATGCCGTCACTGTCGCAGTGCGTCGCGAACGCATGTACGACCGAAGCGGGCAAAATGTGCTCGACTACATTGATCCGAGCAAGTATTTGCTGCTGCCCAACACAGCTGGATGCTACAGTGCGACGGACGCTGTACGAGTCGCCAAGCTTGGCAGGGAGATTCTCCGAGCCCTGGAAAACCCTGGGGCCAACTGGGTCAAGCTCGAAGTGCTTGGCGACAGCAAGACTTTGCTGCCAGATCCAGTGGCCACGATTGAGGCATGCAAGACCTTAGTCGACGACGGTTTCGACGTCCTTTGCTACACCGGCGATGACCCGATCGTCGCGCGGCGACTCAAGGAAGCGGGAGCGGCAAGCGTAATGCCAGCCGGCAGTCCGATTGGTAGCGGACAAGGAATCCTGAATCCGAACAACTTGCAGATCATCCTCGAGTACCTCAAAGAAGACGATCCAGACTATCCGGTGATCATCGATGCAGGCGTCGGAACTGCGTCAGATGTATCTGTTGCCTTTGAGCTGGGTGCTGACGGAGTTCTTTTGAACTCGGCAATTGCTCACGCCCGGGATCCAATTCGCATGTCGGTGGCGATGAAGCATGCAGCTATTGCTGGACGCGAGGCCTATTTGTCAGGGCGAATTCCCAAACGACTTTACGCCACAGCAAGTAGTCCAGAGAAAGGCGTCATTACTTCTCGCCCTTGGTAACAAGCGAATCCCTGCAAGGATGCAATTCGAGCGGACGAGTTCTTGAAGGCACGGCGCGGCATCGGGGGAAACCGCAATGACACGTCGCAAACCAGTAGAATTGTCCCGCACTCTTAAGATCGTGACGTGCCTGACTATCCCTTCCATCTCCTACTCCCACTGCTGGCAAGCTTTCTGTTTGTTTGCGGTTTGCTATGTGTCAAGCGAGCATCGGCCAAAGGCACCGGCCCCTGGACGGTAACCTTCACTGCAAATATGTGGGTGGCCTTGCTCTTCAGCCTGATGTGGCCACTGGGCGGTACAATCCCAGGACTCGAGGCGATGTGGCAACCTGCTCTGGTAGCCCTACTCTATTTGCTTGGACAGATCTTTACCTTTGCTGCAGTCGAGCATGGAGATGTATCGGTCGCAACACCAGTTTTTGGTGTAAAGGTCATCGTGGTGGCGCTTGGGCTCTGGCTGTTTTCCGGAGCCGAGTTGTCGCTCGCAGTCTGGATCGCAGTCTCCTTGGCTGGAGTCGGGATCATCTTGGTCCAGTGGACTCCTGTCGCTGTACACACAGGTCAAGATTCCCCTGGTACCAGTGAGGAGAATTCACCGTCGTCAAAGATGTTGCTCTCCATTGTCCTCGCACTCTTAGCCGCCGTTTTCTTTGGTACTTTCGACGTGGTGGTGCAGTCCTGTGCTCCAGCATGGGGCCCAGGTCGATTGCTGCCTATCTCGTTCTGGATTGCCGGAGTGATGTCTCTCGGCTTTTTACCTTGGTGTCAGAAATCAGGTTGGCGGCGGGAGAACGCTCGCTGGGCATTGATTGTTGGGGCTCTGCTGGTTGCGCTCCAAGCTAACTGCATTGTCTTCACTTTGGCTAATTTTGGTGATGCAGCCCGCGTAAACGTGGTCTACACGATGCGAGGAATGTGGGGAGTGGTACTGGCTTGGGCAGTCGCCAAGCGTTGGGGTGGCGCTGAGGCGGAGTTGCCACCGGGTATCCTGCTGTTGCGTTTTATCGGAGCAAGTTTACTGACTGGTGCAGTAATCCTTGTCGCAGTTGTCGGATAGCAGAGCCACTGGTCTCGCCAGCCAACGCGGCACCGCCCGACGGTTTGCTGAAACACGTCTTCGCAAACTTTCCGCCAGCCAACAACCCGCTATGATAGCTGTATGAATGCCAACTCACCGCCACCCGACGAACGCCCTTATTCAACAGCGTCCGACCCCGCCTCTACGCGGGCAGATGAGGAGCAGTTCTACAAGCCTGCCCAGCTGAGCCCCGAGGAACGTCGTAAGCTACCGATAGAACAGCGTGTAAGGTTGCTGTTGAAAGATCTATTTGATTCGGCTTTCCGACGAGAACTTCCACTTCAAAATGAGACTTCTTTTTTCATTCTAGCCAATGTGCTCGATTTCTATATGACCTACCTCCTTTTACAGAATGGAGGAATCGAGGCGAATCCTGTCGCAAATTATTTTTACGACCTAGGTGGATTCCAAGGCATGCTGTACTTCAAACTCGCCTCGGTTGCTTTCATTTGCATTCTCGCCCAGGTGATTGCTCGCAAGAACATGCGCTACGCTCAGTTTGTCCTGATTGCTGGGGTCGCTATCGTAGGTTTGGTTGTTCTCTATAGCGCTCGCCTGCTTTACGGGCAGTTGTATCTGTAGAAGCGAAGCCAGTAGTACTTCGCTCGGCCCCGCCCCACCGATGCCAGAATATCCTCAGAGATTTTCGGCCAAAGGGAATAGTCTAAAACTGCCTGCGGTCTGGTGACTGTCGCGAAAGGCTGTTGACGGTCCCTTCTGGCTGAAAGTCAGGGAAAATTATTGGGCCAAATTGTGTTCGCCAGCTGCGTTCTCGTAGCTGTATTGTTGATTAGTTCGGCGGGCGTAGGCGGCTTTGTTGTCAATCGGCTGGCCATGACCGCTCCTGTAACTGCAGCCACTGCAGTTGCCGCTCTAGCCTCTAGCATGAGCGGCGTTGTTCAGATTGAAAGCGTGCCCCGGGAAGGGAATGCGGAGCAACGAATTGAAGTGATTGAAGACCTACGGGAATTCTTCCAGGAACCAAGCGTGGAACTGCCTCCGGAAGAGTTCCTTGACATACTACTGCCCGCTTTAGAGGAGGCGGAGACGGATGAGGATCCTAGAATTACCGAGCTCTGCAATGAGGTTCGAAAGTTATTGCAAAAGCTCGAGCCAGCTGAGGATGAACCGGCTGCCGACGAGAATCTATCGACGGAGGCTGAGCAGGAAAGCAAAGCGCCCAGGAGACCAGCAAGTCAAGAGGAGTCCTCGGACGATGAGTAGGCTTGCTAGGCCTGCATGAGGCTACTCAGCGTCCAGGTCTTCAACCTGCGGCAGATCTTCCAGCGAATCCATGCCAGTCAAGTCAATGAGTTTCTGCGTCGGAAAGTAACGCGCAACTTTCTTCTTGCCCTCGACTTCACGACGTATTTCGATCAGCGATCGCCTGACAAGCTGATTCAAAATGCCACCACTCGGTTGGCTGCGTTGCTCGTCGATCTTGTTCCGCGAAATTCCAGGCTGATAGGCCACGAGCGCAAGACAATCAATTGCATCTTGGTTTAATGAGATTTCGCGTGTTGGCCCATAGAAGCCATCTCGCACGTACTCCATGTCTTCACGCAAACCAAACTGATACCCATCCGAATGCTCTGCAATACAGATAGCTCTTTCACTTTGCTCATAGATATCGTTCAGCTCGCGAATCGACTTGCGGACATCATCCTCGGAAACGCCCCGCATCAGCTTTGCTAATTCCGCTGCGGTGATTCGGCTTGAGTCTGGCCGGCCGACAAAGAGCACGGACTCAATGATGGAACGTGGGCTCGTTGGGACCTCTGATTCCGATTCACCTTCAGAGTAGCTGTTTGCGGCGGGCTCCTGCTGCCGGTTCTCGAGGGGATCCAGCTCCTGCTCTTCTTGAGCTTCGGCGTCTTGCGAAATGGCACTTGCATAGGACTGACTCAGCTCTTCGAGCGATAGTCCCTCACCGAGATCGGAACCTTCACTATCTTCTGCAGCATGCAACTGTGCGAATAGGTCGAGGTCTTCCTCTAGCTGTTCGGCACCCTCTTCCTCCTTTGAGGCGTCGTCTGATTCCGGCGCAGGCTCGCCTTCCATTGCACCCGGTTCTGGTGGATCAGGTTCCGTTTCCGCCATGCCAACATCCTTGCCGTAGCTGTTCTAATGGCTAGCTTAGGAGGTTCCAGCTTGCCCAACAGTCTCGTCTGAACTCAGAGAATTTCCTGAGTCGCCATCGGACTCAGTAACCGAATCTGGCAATTGAGCCGCTTCCTCTTCTGACTCGCCCTCCCCGGGCGAATCGTCATCATGCAGGATGCGGTCGAGGATCCCATTGACAAACTGCCCAGACTGCTGGTTTCCATAGCGTTTCGCCAGCTCAACAGCTTCATTGATCACGACACGACCAGGCGTATCGGTGTGGAGAATTTCGAACGCGCCGAGACGCAGGACGTTGCGGTCGATCGCAGCCATCCGACGCAATGACCAATTCTGTGCTTTGGCAGAAAGCGCCTTATCGATTTCCGAGCGATTCTTAATTACGCTTTCCCAAAGTTCGCGAGCGAAGGCGATTAGAACTCGGTTATTGTGCAGCCGATCGGCGAGGAACTGTTTTGCGACCGCGGTATCCTGTTCTGGGTTCAAATCGTCTTCGTAAAGTAGCTGAAGAACAATCTCACGGGCTCGTCGACGTGTCGGCATGCTGGCTAAAATCTCGCTGAAGACAAAATCTCTAGGTCATTCTATTTTTATCAGGTGGGTTGGAATTCGCGAAGTGCAAAATTTACCCCTCTTGCCGCTTGTCCAAGCGTGACGAAACAGAGGCCCCGAAGGTATCTCGGCGATGTTGACCACGTTTCACAAGAAGTTCAAATCGGGAGTGTTTTTCTGAGCCTTTTTCAAACAACACCCTCTGCTCGTGCAAGATCTGGTCGTCGGTTCTCTTCTTCAAGCTACGCCCACTCTTAGTCACCCTCTGCTTGCGGAGGGGGCCTATCAGGACTGGGGAGGTTCTTTCATGTCCGAACGAAAAGCAGCAATAGACTGCCAGTTCGATACCGTTCACCATCCCGATTTATCGTAGTCCATTTCGTAAGTGAAAAGCACTCGACTGCACTCGTAAAGCAGTGGTTCCCTGGCTACAGCCCCAGAGGGATCACACTCGACACAGAGCAAGAGGACTCCATCAAATATCCCATAGTCAACCGCTTCTGTAGGGGCTGAGTGAAATCCCCACTACCTGCTTGCCAAGACGCTAAATCCATTCGCAAGTGCGCCTCAGCCGGAGTTAACGTGTTGAATCAGCGAGTTGCGATCGCCATCCCAATCCAGAAATTCCGTATCACGATCTGGTTTTTCGCCGTCTGTTGTCATGAAGTCGGTCCATCGGCTCTGCAGGTTGCCTCCGAGATCACGCAAAATGACGTCAACAGGTTGATGCCCGGCGCGGGCGAATTATTCGGAGGCAATGAGTTGTTGTATGGTCTCGTCGATCATCCGTCGGTACGACGAGACGGCGTCCCGCATTGCGTCTAGCAACGTCATTGTGTTTGAAAATTCTATTTTCTCTTGCGTGCCCTATGTGGTCGACGTCCCGTTTGAAGTTCTGGACTACAAGAATTGCAATCTTCCCAGCAGAAACGAGTAGGCAATAGAGGGCCAGAAAACCGAATCGAACGACCCAGGTTGGAAACGGATATGGGTTCTTTTTAGCGATTCCAATCTCGTCGCGGTAGGCTTTGTTAGAAAGGTTGATCAATCGATCATCGCGAAACTGTAGATATTTCTCGGCCCCGCCCCAAGTTCCAAAGTAGTAGAGTCGATCCTCTTTCTCAATCCTCCTACGATTTGACGTCCAGATGTCGGTGACATTCTTCATATCATGACTGTCATTATCATCCAGCAATCTATACGACGAAAAGTGAGATGCTATCGTGTTGATTGAGTCACCATTTTTGATGTGATGAGCAAGAATCGAATTCACATAGTACCCATCGTATGTAGTAGACACCCAAGCATCGAAAAGATTCGCCAGGGAAAAATATGCAGAGAAGACGGTCACAAACAGCAGCAGGTTTTGCAGCGAAGATCGACATCGATTCATCTGATGGGGCCACTCTAATAACGTCAACGATTACCGGGACGCAGCGAACGACTTGCAAGCGAAAAGCCCGCAAAGCCCGAGGGCAACGCATTGTTGTCACGAAATGAGTGGTTAGGTTGTCATTTGTCCCGATACTGCAGCTTCAAAATTTTGGCAACGCTTTTCTATAGTGTATGTCGTGCGAGTTTTTGCAAAGCAGGACTAAGACGGTAACGATACTGAAGAACACGCCGAGCAAAAACCAGAGCCATGGGTTTCGCCGGGTGTTTTGAGCCCACAACGCACAAACTACACCAAAGAGAAATAAAACAACGCCCGTTCCGGCAGATTCGTCGATCAATTCCTGTATTTTGTTCCTTATTTGAGTGTCTTGAGTTTCGAGAGCGTAAACCTGCGTTTCAAGTTGATTCAACTCATAGCGAAGCCTTTTCAGCTCAGCTTGATCGTTTTGCGCGCCGAGACAAATCGACGCGATCGCGAAATTTAGTGCCATCGCAAACGTGAAACTGAGTTTGTTTGCGGCGTTCATGCAACTTTCAATTTGAAAAGTCAAGCGTGATAATGACCAAGTTCACTAGGCGGCAGCGAACGACTTTGAATTGAAAAACCGACGTGGCCCACCGCTCCGGGAGAATACCTTGTTATGGTTTCTCGTCGAGCAGGAAAGCCGTTGCTGTAGGGTTGTCGTTCTCTTGCCATCCATAAAAGAGGAGCATGCCCTTTACAAGTGTTCCATCAGGATGAACGACTGGTTGAACGTGATTGAAACGCCAGCCGGGATATTGTTTTCGATCCGGTGTCAGGTCGCGGCTCTTATTCCAGGTCCTTCCATTGTCTTTGGAATACCACTCCTCAACACTTCCGCCACCACGGCCATCCATGTAACCGCCTTCCAGGTACCCTTCTCCAGTGATCAGGTAAGCGTGAATGACTCCATCGGCGCCATGAACCAAGTAGCCACCGTTCCAGTTGTGATTTGAAGGGTGGATTCTTGTTTGCAACCACTCGCCGTTTTCACGGCGGACGTAATAGTAGCCATGCGTCTTAAGGTTGCCTTCGGAAAGAATATGAAGAAAAGTCGGGTCACCTTCCGCATCCAAAGCAATCACAGGCGGGATTCCCGCGCCTCGCCATTCCGTGTCCCAAATGAGACATTCTTTCCTAGAATAATCGATGTCGATTGGCGTCTGGAGTACCTCACCGTCAGCATTGGTGACGTTGTGGGTTGCCAGATCAATCTTCACATAGTGAAGGTTGTACTTCCACTCATTGCTAACTCGCTTGTCGTAACGCGAATTGAAGAACCGATCCGGATTTGGTTGTGTTTTGTTATCGTCGTAGTCCATGTAGACCATGTGGAGATACCTGCCATCCCTACTCGGCAGCACAGTTCGATAGGATGACCAGTCGGTTCGGCCCTTGATGTCGAGGTCCGTCACATCCTGCTCTGGCCCAACCCAGGTTTTGCCATTGTCGTCGCTGATCCGGTAGGTCCATGAGCTAGTGTGACCATCGGTGCGGTAAGCGATCACTTCCTTCTCGTCGTAGACGGGAAAGACCGTCTGGTAAGACAGCTTTGGCGCGATTCTGGGTGCTTCTTTCCATCTGAGCTTGGATGTTCCCCCGACGACAGGTTCCGCCGAAATGAGATGTGTGCCGGGAGTTCTGTGACAGCCATGAAGCACGTGGAGGTAATCCGATTCGTCGGCCCAGATGATCGGACTGAAGTGGTGGTCGCTACTTTTCGGGCCAATTCGCACTGGCTCGGTGAACATGCGTGCTTGGGGGTCATAGGTGATCAGCATCGGGTAGGCATTACCCTTCTTGTTTTTTGTCGGCGTGGCATCGCCGTTGTAAACGATATACACGCGACCGTGCAACAAAACCGATTGGGGGCGCTGACGGGCGTCATAGAGCATATTCCGCTTGCCATTGACGCCAAACGGTAGGATTTCAACCGGGATGGAAGCTTCAACGGCCTGAGCCTGGAGATCAGAATGGTAAATGCCCCACAGCAAAAAAACTGCGATCAAAATTCTTTTCATGTTCTTTATCATGACGACCGAGTTCACCGGTTAGCGGATAAGCGGAGTAAATGTTTGAAGCAGGTGAAAAGCTAATACAGGTGCAATCTTTGGTTCATGCTAAGTTCCCTACTAGTTCAAATCAAGTACCTAGTGGGGATCATAAGCAACTTCTTCAACGAACTTCGTGGCCGTTAAGCTATTACTCGCAGACACCTGTGCCCTTATAATGTCGTCAGAAAACCGGCGAAGAGTAGACCGATAATGAGATTCAGGGGCACGCATACAAAGACAATCAGAACTCCGCCAATGCGCGAGATCGACGGGTAGTAGCGTCTTTCCGTTAAACGTCGCTTCTTAGCGTCGGACATTAGAAACAGCATCTGCTGCGGCGTTATCAACATTAATATACCGACCAGGGCAAAGACAACGCTTGTGATGACGAAGAACCAGATCATCTTGCTCATTCCATAAGTTTGAAGTCAAAGTTCTTTGCAGAGTAACGCAGGCGACATCGAAGAATCAAAGATTCCCAACATACTATCGCGGCTAAAATACTCGAAGGGCCCCAGTAGAATGTCCAGAACATTTTAGTCAACGCTTGTAGCCCTTTGCTATGAGTCGCATCTGGACCCAAACCGTCTCGGAGAATCCAGGCAAACGGTCCAATAACTGAAACAAGTACGAGCAACACCGCGCCAGTCAAGATGGAAGCGGTCGTCAGAACCAAAAAGACGAACGACGAATGCCCAGCGTTTGGAGCGCTACGTGGGGAATGGTATGGGTTAACGGGCTTTTGTGTCATCGAATTGCTGAGTACAAATGCAGGAGTCGGAATCCGCAGCAGTGGCATAAAGCCGGCGTTCATCGGGCCGCTGCAAACGACATTTATAAGAACAAACCGCCAGACCGCGGCTACGTGTGCAACGGATAGTTTGGCAGTCTTCGCTATTCTGCGCGTAGAATTTTGGCGATCATTGGGCGCGTTTCTTTGATGGACTCGTAATCCAGTTCCAAGCCGTAAGGACCGAGAATGCCCTGTATGAGGTCATAAATTGGCTTTACGTCGTCAAAAGGCCCAGCCACAGAATCAAGGGCTGTTAAACCGGAGTTATTCCGCGCGTTTCGATCGGCGCCCTTAGCGAGAAGTGCTTTGACGATCTCCTTGCGGCACAGAAAAGCAGCCGTGTGAAGTGCAGTGGAGCCTTCATTGTTTTTTAATTCGAGCTCGGCGCCGGCTTCAATTAGGCAGCTTGCGGCTTCGTTTTGTCCGAACGACGCTGCAGCAATAAGCGCCGTCGAGCCACCTTCTGGATTTCGTTCATTCAGGTCCGTGCCCGCCGCGATATGCTGTCGGATAGCTTCAACATCTCCCGCGACGGCGGCGTCAGTCAGGGAAATGTCCGGAGCCGCAGCGGATGCCGGGGTTGAGTCATTGGCTGATTCCGGCTGCGATTGAGCCATCGTGTCCCGTACTGCCGGCTTCGTATTACTATTCGATGAATTGACACATCCCACAAACCCGGTCAAGGTGAGCACAGCGATAACGAGAATCTCTTTCGCCCGTCGATAGTTCTTTTTCATTCCGACCTCTCTACTGCCTAGTGTTGCGAATGATCGAGCCGACCAATTAGCTTAAAGCAGGATTGTACCGGATTAAGATTGGCGAAGCCAATCCGCGGAAATCTGTCATACTTAGCTCAAGCCAATTCGGTCCATCCTTTTGTTGTCCTGCAATTTGTCGAGCACATGCTCTCGCGCCAATATATACGGCCGGTGTCGATGGAACGGCAAAGAGGAACACAACGATAGTGTAAAACGTTTTGAGCGGTGAATTTGATTTTCGTAAGGCCAGATACCAGACCGATAAAACCACGACTGGAAATCCAAACGTGCAAACTATCAAGGTGATTTCAGCGGCCTGGTGACCTAGTGAATTGGCTAACTGGTTGGGATCGTCCAGAATTCGTTTGATCAAAATCGCTAGGGCCAGCAGCTGCTGCCACAACCGAAGTCGCAATTAGCAAATCTCGGATGCCAAGTTTGCGATGTGTGGTTGAGCTGGTAACGTCTTAAATCTTGCGCACAAAATTTGAACGGCGGTCCTTGAACTGTTAGGAATGTTTTGCGAACTAAACCTAGCACCACAAGGAACCACCGATGGCCAGTTTATAGAGGAATAGATGAGGATCAGCGTGATCAAGATCGATGAGAATCAGCTTCGAGGTCATGTAGACGAGGTTGTACGCAGTTCAGTTGAATAGATTTTGAACAGTATGCTTGAGGCTGTAGCGGATCGATTGAATGAAGCGAATCAATTGACTTGAGCGAAAAAATACGAGGGGTCCGCGGAATGCGTTGATACGTGAGCTGGGAGCTACACTCGGAAGCTTCAGACAAAAGCAGGAGAAGTCGCTTGGGGCCTCCTGCAATGGTGAGTCACAGTCGGAGCAGCAACCGTATTCGACGTAGAGCGGACCATCAACGTTTTTCGGGTGAGGTCGAATTGGTTCTTTCATTGTGGCATCGACCTTACCGCGTAACGCCCCGCATCAGCAGCCATAAAAACGCGGCCTTTCGATGGTAGAGATGCATTCATTTGTTATGTGGGCTATCAGATACCACCATCTAATACCCATTTTCTAGAGGATTCTAACTCACTGAATTTTAAGTTTTTGATTTCTGCGTTGACGAAGTGACTTGCAACATGCTCGGCAAGCGTTCCTATTGGTGAATCTGTTGCAAAGGCAATTCGAGATACTTTCTTGTGGTGCTCTCTAACAAACTTTAAATGCGCGACTAGTGCTAAAAAGGAATCCCATCCGGGGAACGATTCCACATGAATTATGATGCCTTTTTGTGTTCGCCATTGCTCTCAAAATATGGATCAAGTTCCTTTGCTACGGAAATGAAATCATGTTTTGATAACTCGCCGTCTGGTTTCAGAACGGCAATGCCTTCGACTTCATTTAGTTCAACGTTTAACATCGGTTGTCCTTTAAATGATATTGGGTATTCAAATAACGTTTAGCAGAAACGGGCCGCCGGATTGATCGTTCCGTTCACAACACACGCCATCGGCGGCTGCGCGGGCATCGCGTGCTATCCATCCGTCAGTGCCCCGGAATTGGCCTTTCGAGTGGCACTTGAAGCATGTGCAATTCTCCATCTTCGCTAGATATATACTCCTTTGCATTTAATTGGCCATGCTTTGAGACCGTTGGCTTCCAGATCAAAAGGTCTCTCACAGGATGATTGTCAACGTCCTCCCAGGAAATGTATGCTGGCCTGACGAACGTCCACATGTCATCGCTAAATGTCGACGACAGTTAAGTAACGTTTCGGCCAGATGACACAATTATTTCTGCGTCACCGTTATCCCCATTGCCGAGGGAAACGGAACGTGTTTCAAGCGTTACGCGACGATTTGCGATGCGAAAATCTTTAGTACCGTCATATTCTAGGCTGGTCGGAATCCGTTGATATGCGATCAATAGCTGACTCGCTCCAATTACGATCGCCAGTGCAGTGACAAGTAACACAGTGGACAATACAGCCCATTTTTGTTTCTCGATTTCCTTCACAATGAGGACAATCCTCGATCGAGGTATAACGCTCATGATCACCCGATCGCCGCAAGTGACATTGCTATCGAAGTTCGACGCGATGGCGACGCAGGTGCAGTAGGCTGTTTCTGGCTCAACGTGGACAGTACATTCCTACCTTCTCTTGTGTTTTAGTAAGAAATCTAATGCAAGAGAATCCGCAGTATCCCTGAGATCTCTTCTGATGTGGTGCCCTTGGCCTTTCACTTTGCAGAAGGCCACTTCAACGCCGGACTGATTGGCATAGGTAGAAACCACCACCTCTTCCCCTTTGCTCAGAACCACAGATTCGGGGCGGCACTGATTGAACGTTCGCCAGATATCAATTCGCTCAGTTGCCGAGTACATAGTCACTTTCGGATTGGACGAGCCGTTGAAGCTTTTGTCCTGATCTCCAATGACTTGCATGATCGAAACTGGTTTCGTCTTTTCCGTTGGATCATGTGCACCCTTTGCCATCCCGCAACTCATAGGAGACAACGCGGCGAACAGCGCCGTTTCTTTTGCTAGCCGATAACAAAAAAGACCTCCGCTGGAATGTCCAGTTGCATAAATGGCTCTTGGATCAGCGATCTTGTTCGCAATCAAGACTTCAACCACTCTTGAGATGAATCCGACATCATCATGTTCTTCATCATGGAATTTGTCCTTGAAGTTCCACTTGGCAAGAGGTTGCACCGCTTCGGCGCTGATAACAATAAGGCCACGCTTATCTGCGTGAGAACTCCACCTTTTACTTTGACCGTCAGCTTTTCCGCCTGCGCCATGAAAGCAAAATAGGACTCGATGGAGACGTTGGCCATCAAACGTCTTCGGCGTCGTAATGATCAGTCGCCGTAGTCGACCGTCATGTTTGAGCTGAACTTCATTTGTTCCAGGAGAAAGCGACGTGAGTTCATTTGCTAGAGCGTCAAATGGTTCAACGATTACAATGGCGGTTATTATCAGCAGCAATATTGTCATTTTGTTCTTCTGCCATTCGCATAGCAACTTGCGATCTTGTGGCCACGCATGCCGCGCGGCCAAGTTTTCGCGATTCCTGCAACGCGACACTCGACCTCATAGGAAGTGCCGCTGTTCCGGCTACGGTTTATCCCTTTGTTCTGTTGTCTTGACCTTAGTCTGCCTTGGGGGTCGGGGAACAAGTCTCGCCGCACTCCGCAGCTTCTTCTTGCTCGATCATGCTAAACGCGACGCGCGCGGTGGCAGCGCTAACGCCACCGTTTACCGCCGCCGTTACCGCGACCAGTGCGTTGAGTTCATCTTCAGAAATCCCAATGCTACGGGCCTTTTCGATCCTGTTCCGCGTGCAAACCTGACACCCACGCGTCATCGTAACCGCCAAACCGACTAGGTGCTTCTCCCGTTCGCTGAGTAGGTCCGTGGCGTGCGTCTTTTTGATGTGATCCACGATCAACGTGTCGTCGTATCCCATGTATGATTCCTTGTGAAAAACGAGTGCCTAAGAAATAGCGAAATAACGATCAAGTTCACGTGGCGGGCGCGTTTGATGATCAACTTTCAAACGACGCGGCCCCCCCCGCGTGCAACGGGTAGTTCTAGGTCTGCTCAATTGGTGGTGGGCGTTACCCAGATTCGAACAGTTCCGTCCTTGCTGCCCGCCGCTAGAGATTTGCCGTCTGGGCTGAAAGCGACCGCTTCGACCCGATCTTGGCTCGGCAGCGCGGCGAGTTGCATTCCCGTATCCAAATCCCACACTCGCACGAACTTGTCGCTGCCGGCCGTTGCTAGCTGCTTGCCGTCGGGGCTGAACACAACTGCTTGGACTGCCATCTTGAGGCGCTTGACCAGGTCTGTATCCTTGCCGGTTTCCAACTCCCATACTCGCACGGCCGCCCAGGTGTCCTCACTGATAATGCCCGCCGGGGCTCCGCGACTGCCGGACGTTGCAGGAAAAGCCACGCGCTTTCCGTCGGGGCTGATCGCGACGCTGGCGGCCGACGCCCACTCGCCGTATTTCGTCTCGGGCTTGACCGAGAAGTGATGCAAGGACTTGCGTGTTTCGGCATCCCATATCCAGACTTTGCCCGCCTCTTGCAGTTCCCCGCCCGCTCCGCTGGTGCCCGCAACCAACAGCTTTCCGTTCCTGCTCCAACTCACAGAACAGGCAGCCGTCGATAGCCTTTCCGACTGGTGGACGATTTTTCCGCTCTCGGTGTCCCAGACGATTACGATGCCGCCGGGCAATCCATGTGGACCGCCCACTGCGGCGGTTGATCCGCCCGTGGCAAGCCACTTCCCATCCGGGCTAAATGCCATTGCGAAGATATCCGATCGGAATCCGGACTGTTGTCCACGATCGAGGATCGGGTCGATCTTCGTCACCAGCTTATAGTCGGGTAAGGTGCGGATCGTGATCTCACCCCAATAGTTGACTGCCGCGAGCTTGAGATCCGTGGTGAAGGCGACGACCGGACTACCGTACCCTACGCGGGCGATCTTTGGCACGTCCGCAACTTGTTTCCCAGTGGCCGAATACCAGACCCGAATCGACCGATCGTCACTTGCAGTTGCTAACGATTTGCCATCGTCGGCCCAAACCACTGTTAATACTCCCGATGTGTGCCCTTTGAGTACCACCGGTTCCTGTGAGTCGGCTGCTTTCGCAGGACTATTTGGCAATGCAAATACACTAGCCAAAGTGATCGTAAGTAACGTTTTCATTATCAGCCCCTCCGCACGAGGATTATTAATTCGACTTCAAAGCTGAACGGCAGGGTTCAGCGATCCCGGACGATCGACTCATTACTTCGTAGAATCGTGCGATCCCGGCTTCGTTGCAACCCATGGTTCGTCGGTTCTTGAAACGATGGCAAGTTTCGCCATCAAGAAGATAAGTTCAACGAACGTGAATATGGTAAATAGTTGTATCTGCTCACCTATGTTCCGACCGATAGTTACCGACAGCATTATGTTCATGCAGATCACGAAACCATATGCTGAAATCTGGCCGATACGTGGGAACGCGCAACCAACGATCGCGCCGAAGATCAGAGCAACTGCCCACATTAGTGTTGCCGTTGTTCCGGCGATCTGCATTGCGACCGACGCCAGGATCGAAATGAAGCAAACTACGAAAGCACCGCAAATAGCCCCGATAATGCGCGAGAATGGGTTTGTCTTCTGTGATGCCGTCCATTCCTGAGAGTTTCGGTAGTCAGAGTTCATTTTCTTGCAATGCTGAATTGACTGCGAGTGCTAATCCCCCAGAACCGGTCAAACAGAAGCGCTTTGTGACGCCGAGCAACTTCCTGATCTGACGAAAGGTCAGGATAACCGAGTCGCCGCAGTTGATTCGGCCATCAAACCCCGAGCTGTCGGCGAAAGCGGTGCATAGGTTTGTCGTATCGCGATTGAGTCCGAGGTGGTGCCAGTAAGACGGCTTTGTTTCTTGGGTAGTCTATCGCCCTTTGGAGTAAAATGCCAATTCATGCAGTCGTTGCTACATATTCCTGTGCATTCGATCACAAATTTGAGTTTTCTTTTGGATGTTGGATTTCGGTGACGCAGGGAGTGTGAATTAATTCCATAGAGCCACAGTGGACGCACTTCGGCGAAGATTTCCGGTTTTGGAGAAATGCTCTTCGTTACGTAGCCACTGCAAGTTGGGACTGCAGGAATTACATTAACGTCGAGTATCCACATTTTCTTACATGTGTGTAGCAAATCTGTAAGCGTCGAATAAGAGGATGTCCGAAGCGAGATTTCTTGGACCTACAATTTCGACGTTGCCACGGCGAACTTTGAGGTTGTTCTCGGGGCAGAATTTCACGAAGTCCACAATCTGATGAAATTCGAGACGCCTTGGCTTAACGTTGATCTTGCCATCGAACGACACGACTCCCTTTACGCGGTCATCGACGAATTTGATGCGGAAAATCGAGTCAGTCGCGTCGGTAAACTCAAGCGGATTGCAGGAACCGTCATCGGTTGCCTCGACGCCGCGAGCCCTTACGAACGCGAGGAATACGTCGAGCGAGCATAGACGAATCGTGTTTAGTTTGTAGAAAGTCAAGGCTGGTTGACCATATTGCGTCGATACGTGCCGTCAGCCGAAACCGGGCGGCCACGATAGACATTGATTTCAAAGTGGACGACGCCGGTCGATCCGGTGCACCGGTGGGTTCAGTACTACTGATTGCCGCTCGGATTGAGTTGCTTTTGGTAAAGCTGACGTGCTTCCTCGTGCAGTCGCTCGAATATATCGACACCGAACTTGCGTTTTACTTCGACTTTCATCGTCTCATTCCAACCGCGGACCTCCTGAATGAAGTCAGCCTCCGCAACGCCCTGCGGCAGTCGCGGTACCTCGTACTCGACCTCGCATTGTTCGCGGAGCAATTGGACGTACTCCTGATGGCCAGGCGGATATGGGAGAGGCGGGTATTCCTTCAGCATCAGCTTTCCGGCGGCGATTGCCTTGGCCGCGTCTTTGCCCCCTTTGGCGTGTTGTGCTGATGCCGAAGCGACTGATGAAATCCGATACCCAGACGGGCATCCCGCCAGTACGAGCATTGCGGCAAGGCTGAGGCCAACCACGCTCAAGCGTTTCAGTTTACGCATCCGAACATCCTCTGTCGCCGAACGTCTGGCATCACAGGGCCACCGCGGTTAATGCTCCATTTGAAAACACGCGATCGGCGGCTTCGCGTGTATATAATTGTTTTAAAACAACTGCCAGTACGCAGAATCCTGATAGGTCAAGCCCGTCTTTACATCGTGGTAGTATTCGTGCAGCGTACCATTTTTCTTAATGTAGCTGTACACAATGGTGTCTTTCGTCACGATCCAACCGGTCCGACTGTTGTCCCGATCATTTCGCGGGCTACGAACTTTCCGTCGCGGTCTTGTAGAACTGACGCTCCATTGTCGGCGAAATGTTCTTGAACGAAATCGTGCAGGTCTGCCTGCGAGATTGTGTATATGGCGTAATGATCGAGATGATCCTGTCGCAAGGTGATGTCGGTAGCGGCGGGCGGGATGAGGTCTTTGGCTGCGGTTGGCCACCAAATGCTACTCCGATTCGTATGGTGCGTGTCGGTGCCGTAAATCCAGAATAAGATAAGGGCAACTCCCATCACCGGTATCGCGAAAATGAAGCCGCATCCCAGGAGAATGCGCTTGAGACGCGGTGTTTCGGCCGCGGCAGATTTGGAACTTTCTGGCGAATCGTGTTCGTGAGGCATTTGGGTAGGATTGGCCGGCGGAAATAATTTTGCTTTGTCCACAGCGGTTTACTTCATGTTGAGACGTAGCGTCAAACATGGGGTTCACAGTTTATGCATAGCGTCTGGCACAACCAGGCCGCCAGAGTGATAGTACGATTTTAAACGCGCGCCGTCGGCGGCTCTGATGGCAGCGATTTGTGATGACTCGTTTCAGTGCATTGCACGGAGTTGCGCGCGTCGTTCGTCAATGATTTGCTTTAAGTCGTAGCGGTTTAGCGACAGAAGATCATCGCAGATTCGTAACCCGTCGTGTTTACGACCTGATTCGATGCATGCTTGCACGAGATTAAGCCCCGCCTGGATTCCGTGTGTATGAACATCAAAGACAGGTAGAAACAGGTCGATGATTTCTTCAATATAGCCGTTGTTCCCTAGATCGCCAGAAATCATCATGATGCCGTCTTCGGCAACGTCTGCGGAATTCAACAGTTGCTTGTAAATCTGAATTGCCGATTGAGCATCATCGTGTTCAAGGAACTCACGGGCAATCCACAATTGGGCGCGCCAGCTTCCTGGCTCTTTTGCGATGTCACGCATCGCCGCAAGGTACGCTTCGTCGCCACCTTCTTCGCGAGCAATCGCCCCAAACCATTCGATGCCGTTATCTTGATTTGGGTCCATCGACAATGCGCGGCGCAAGGTAGTCCGTGATTCGTCCTTGCGACCCTGCTCGTCGTATACCTTTGCGAGATTCGTTGCTACGACACCCGAATCATGTTCTTTGAGGTAGTCGCTAAGAACCTTTTCGGCTCGACTGAACTCGTTGTTTTTCATCAAGACGATGCCGAGGATAGTCGTGCTTCGTTCTACAATCGGATCGATTACGCGAAGCCGTTCAGCAGGAGCAATCGTTTCGGCAAGGAATCCGTCATTGAGTGCCATGACGATTGCACCATAAAGATCATCCGCATCGTTCCACGCGTCATTGAAGGTGCCGGAAAGGACGCTGGTACGGTATTCGCTTCGCTCGATCAGGATTTTGTTTCCTTGCTGATCGTACGCTTCGATCATTCCGCCAGCGCCGTTCGCGTCAAGAGGCGGCTCTAACTTCGACTTTTTTCCGAAGAGGCGTCTAAACATGGTTGAGGTATAACGTCCAAAATCACCGGGTTGCGGCCAGCGACATGGGATTCAGAAAACGCCCGGCCCGCAACTCCGGTGCATTGTATTGTTATGCTGCTATTATGATTTTTGCGTATTGAGGCAAGCCAGGAGATCCTCGGATTTGGCGAGCCCCATTGCGATATCATCATGTATGAGCGCTCTCGCTGTCATGAGACAGTGTCGAGTCTTGGCGAGTTCGTCAATCAGATCAATCTCCTTGCTCGTCAATATCCGGGCGTTGCGAACTACGTCTAGATCGAAGCTAGCCCCGATTTCAATTCCTGCTCCGCGCATCCTGTCACGAACAATTCCTTCAATTGTGTTCCAGCTCTCGTTAAGCATCTCGAGCGTGGGTTTCGGCGGCTTGGGCCGACCTCTGCGAGAAACTTTGTAGGACACCCATGACGCCGTCGTGGCTCCGACGGCCAACGGCAGATAGAGCCCAATCGCCGGGTTGATTCCTCTGATGTTGGAAAGTGCGACAAATGCAGCGAGTGCGAAGAGGAGCACCACAAGTACGCCAGACAGCATCCCAAGGAACAGACTCCCGACTTGCGTCCATCGAAACGTTGTGCGGCCAAGGAGAGAGCCGAGGATTGCGCACACAAGTACCGGCAGAACGCTCAACAGCAATCCTTGGGCGAGAAAAGGCGTCAGTAGATCGGGCATCGTATGTGATGCTAGTAGCCCGTTACTCATGAGGATGGGTGGACTTTGGGTATTCAGCATAACGGTGGCGTTAACCGGGTGACGCCAATGTGTTTTCCATTTGCACACGCCCCACGCGTCGCTTCGGTTCAACGCATAGTTCATTGGACGTTCCAATGATGATACCGGTTACCGGCATGGCATCTCAGTTTAGCACGGTGGCGAATCGGCCGTCAGACGTAATTTGCCCGAAAGTATTGCAGGCGCTGATCGAAGAAGAGACGCAATTCAATCGAAGGTTTGCGCGCTACGTCATCGATGCCAACGAGCGTTCCAACAATCGATGCCAAATACAACATCCCAACGGAGACCGCGTGTTGTTTGTGTACCGAACCGGCGGATCGAAGCCAACGTTCCAATTGGCCCAATCATCGGCAGCATTAGGCCGTCCGCGCAACCAACGAGAAGTCACCGTGGCGTCTCCACGCCGACTTCGCAACCGATTGACCGTCCAGTTCGACCAAGTCTTGATCAGTCAGATCGCAACCCGCTATTCACCAGAGCACCAATGAACGACACGCATCAGGGGGCCGGCGTGATACGCGTTGATTAGAAAACCGACCCGGCCGCCGGCTCCGTTGCATGCGATGGTTACCCGCCATCTGGTGTCGTCGCGTCCGGTTTGTCGCTTTCACGCAGTGCGTCGGTGAAATCATCGAGAGGAAAGTCCTCGAACAACTCAGGTTCGGTCTCGCTCAGTTCTTCAAGCTTGGTAGCAAGCACGCCCAGATCAACAAAGAGCAGATAGATCGCCACGTACGAATCCTCCTCGTTGTCGTCGCTCAGTTGAATCGTAAACCCCGCGTCGTCCATACGCCAAATACCCATCGTTGGATCGTCGGCGAAAGTCGGTTGTTCGTGTTTGCCGAATCGCGTATTGATTGCAGAGCGAAGAACCTCAAAGGCCTGCGTCCGATCGTAATGAACCATCGCGCCGTAGCAAGCACCGTCTTTGTAGTCGACAACGACCTGTCGTGGTGACCAATCCGCATTTGCGGAAGTCAAGAGCATCGGGATCGCATCGGTCGGGGAGGACCCGAGAACAGCCTCGTTGAAAAGTTGGACGCCCGGTTCAGATGAGGAGTCGTTCGTGGCCATTTCGTGCGAGTCCCTGCACCCGAGGACGAGCGAAAGAACAATGAGTGAAAGAAGATGTTTCATACATCTCGGTCGGGTAACGTCCCGGATCAGCGGGGACCGGGAGTTGAGCATCCATTCGTGAAAACTGACCACCGGTCCTCCGTTGCATCCGATGGTTACCCGCCATCATCCCATGCCAAGATCTTCGATAAACTTTGCGGTAAGGACGACCTCCGAACCGTCCACACCAAGCGTGTCGACCACGATCGGTCGTAGTTCCCCAAGTATCGCATCGGCAGAGTCCAGATGCAATTGTTTCGTTGCGACGTTTACGCCAGCAATACGCCGAGCGATTGAACCAAACGTGGCGAGCGTATCAGGCGGACAGTTGCGAAGCGGAACAGTAACGATGTGGAGTACCAGTGTGACGATGGCGGCTAACGTAAATGTCAGAGGTAGAGTATCCAAATCGATGACTGCAGCAGCAACAAACGCAAATGCCATCGTGCTCAACGCGAGAACTGATAGCAGTTTGCGCAGCGCTGGAGGTCGGCGCAGACTGAGTGGAGCAGAGCCGAGCATTTCGTCCAAACGCGCCCATAGCCTTTGGCGTTGTGATCGGTCTAGCACGTCAACAACGCGGGTTCCCGTACGAATGCGTAGTGTGTCATTGTCTGCAATTTCGCGAACGGAGGAACGTAATAGCAAGAACGATGCAAGTGTCGGGCAAGTTGCAAGATGGGCGGACTCAATTCGGGACCCAATCAACGCGACAAGATCGCCGACGGTGCGAACGCGCTCCGCCTCCGCATTCTGGATTGAAATGCCAAAGTGGTCTTCGACATCCATTACGATTTCAACAGCGTCAAGTCCCATGATTCAGTCGGGTAACGTTTGCGATAACCAAGCGGCGAGAGTTATCATTCAATTCTAGTTCGCGATGCTTCGCCGCTTTGGTTCATCGCGTTGTTATCCTGTCCCCAGGGTGCGGTCCTACTTCCATTTCCCGCTTCGCTCGTCTCCCGTATCGAAATATGAATCTATATACTCTTCGGAAGCCAAATTGGAATCACGGATGAGCGAATAGACCTCGGTACCGTTTTGGATTTGGTCGTCGATGATTTCGAAAGCATTGAAATAATCTAATGCAATAGATTCTGAGGTACCAACGTATTGCTGTGACTCGTGTTCAGCCAGTTTGATTGCGGATTCAAAAGAGTCAGCAAGGAATACTAGGACTCGTTCCTCGTATGAAAATGCATGTTCGGGATCGACGCACCGAGAACAGTAGACCGAACGTACACCAAACCATCGCATTGAATCTTTGGTCATTCTGTTTGCAGGATAACGTTAACGATCACCGAGCCGGAACCAGCGATCTACCATTTTCAATTAAGCACGCAGGTCCGGCTGCGCGTGCATCGTATTGTTATCCGTCATTTTAGTGTTAAGCCTGGGCCTTCATCTGACGGCCTCAAGAATCCCTCAATTATCATTTTCTTTGGCCATTGTTCTACAAATTGACGAGGCTCGATTGTAAGTGGAAATACTTCGGAAGCCGACATTTTGAGCGCCCGATATGCCAATTCTATTTTGGGCCGAATTTTTTCATCAGAAAATCGTTTTGAAGCACCAAGACATAAGCTGATTCGAGCCGTTCCAGGACAGGTCATCACGATAAACGGTAGGTTGTTGCAGTGTTCGTTCTTTTGAACGTCGTCGGCTACAGACGGCAGAAGTATTTCGGGCGAAAGATCCCAAGCATGATCGGCATGGCCATCGCCTAACGTGACCCAACCGAATAGCCTAGTGCCATTGTTCGCAATTAAATCTGCCGCAACGAGACAGTAGTCCTTTAATGACAATTTTGAATCTGATTTTTTGAATGGCCGAATGGTGCATTCGGTTTGGCCCTCGACCCCCTCCTCATCGAGGCAAAATTCCCAAGAGGGATATTCGCGCAAGTCTTCGATCGTGATTTCACCGGCATCCTTGCGTATTCGTTTCCAATTCATCAAGTAGCGGCCCAAGACGGATAACGTTGGCAATCACGTCGTCGCGGTGGTGATTCAGTGATATCGCTTAGCCGCCACCGCGACTGGCGTGCATTGCGTTGTTATCCGGGTTCTTTCGATATGAGTTTCGAGACAACCCGGGCACGATGCGGATCAGACCAAAACGGTGGATCGTCTGCATTTCGCAACACGAATCTGTAGCGGTGATCTTCTATGCAAGTGTAACCAATCCAAAAGGCCGGGCCAGATTCCGCGGGCGTCCAGCCATTCGAAATCGCAAATCGAATCGCAAGAGGAATGATGTCGTAGGTAATCGGACCGAAGGGGTCAATCCGCAATTTGGAACCGTTCCCGCTACTGCATTGCACGACCGCGCCGCGATCACAGTGCATCCAGTGATACTCCGCCCCTTCGACGCTCACCTTTCTTCTATTCTTCTTTGGAAGCGCCATGGAGCATCATCACATATCAAGGATAACGCCCAAGTTGACCGAGCCGACGATCGACTCGCAAGTGTTTGAGCGGGATAAAATGGTGCGAAGCATCATCCCGCGAGTTTGGTTCGATTGTAACGGCTTCGGTCCAACGTATTGTTATCCCGCAATCTATTTGCTGTGCTTCCAGCCAATCTCATGGTGAACGGTTCGTTCGACAATTCGCCAAATTGCATAAAAGTGTCTCAATTCCGGATGCGTTTTTGAGGGTGCATCGCCATAGACTGTACATTTCGAAAGTACGCCGTCATGATCTACCGATAGATGTCGGATTGCCGCACCATCAAAGGACGAGTTGTAGCTGGATTCTAGACATGAAAACGATGCGAATAGTTCGCGGAATTCGTCCCAGTCTAGTTGGAAAGAGACTTTTGCAGAGTGTCGGTCTCGATCGATTGGAATCCAATGTGCATCAACATTGGCGTCATTTCCGGCGACATCCATCGACCAGTAAAGCTGCGTGCCGTTGAGGTGTCCATTGAAGGTCGCGGCCAAGATCATAGAGCAACTGGAGATTGTAAAAACGGCATTAAAACGAATCCTGATTTCTACGCGGTATAACGTTCGCGATCAGCCCGCCCGAGAAGACGAGACAGACCGCATATAACACCATCAACGAGGGCTGGGTTGCATCGCTTTGTTATGCGTTGCTTAGGGCAGTACGCAAACAATTGATTTGGTTGACACAGGGCATCTATTTGAGTTCATTCACACATTTCTTATGGCCTAAGTGTTTTGCGTATTCAATCGGCGACATCCCGAGCATTTCGTCCAGTTCGTCCGGATAATCAGACGTCAGGCCAACACTCGCATCTGCTCCGGCTGCCAGCAAAATACGGATGTTTTCGGGACGGTCGCCGGATACTGCGGAATGAAGCGGACAGCCTTTCGATACGTCGGCACCCGCGTCAAGAACGAGCTGGAGGATATCCGATGAAAAGCTCTCTGAGGCGACTTCCAGAATCGAAGCGTGCCCGTCAGGTCTCTCAAGATTCGGGTCTGCGCCAGCGTCAATCAGTAGCTTGACAATAGGGAGTTTCTTCGCGGCTTCGGATTTGTTGCCATTGTTGACCGCATTTTGGAACGCTTCAAATGTGACTTCCGCACCAGCGTCGATTGCAGCCTTTGTCAAACCCAATTCACCACGATAGCACGCCTTTTCAAGATTCATATAACAGTTCCGGCAAACCTAGCGATTGTGTATTCTACGCATAACGTCCCGGATCAGCGGGGACCGGGAGTTGAGCATCCATTCGTGAAAACTGACCACCGGTCCTCCGTTGCATCCGATGGTTACCCGCCATCATCCCATGCCAAGATCTTCGATAAACTTTGCGGTAAGGACGACCTCCGAACCGTCCACACCAAGCGTGTCGACCACGATCGGTCGTAGTTCCCCAAGTATCGCATCGGCAGAGTCCAGATGCAATTGTTTCGTTGCGACGTTTACGCCAGCAATACGCCGAGCGATTGAACCAAACGTGGCGAGCGTATCAGGCGGACAGTTGCGAAGCGGAACAGTAACGATGTGGAGTACCAGTGTGACGATGGCGGCTAACGTAAATGTCAGAGGTAGAGTATCCAAATCGATGACTGCAGCAGCAACAAACGCAAATGCCATCGTGCTCAACGCGAGAACTGATAGCAGTTTGCGCAGCGCTGGAGGTCGGCGCAGACTGAGTGGAGCAGAGCCGAGCATTTCGTCCAAACGCGCCCATAGCCTTTGGCGTTGTGATCGGTCTAGCACGTCAACAACGCGGGTTCCCGTACGAATGCGTAGTGTGTCATTGTCTGCAATTTCGCGAACGGAGGAACGTAATAGCAAGAACGATGCAAGTGTCGGGCAAGTTGCAAGATGGGCGGACTCAATTCGGGACCCAATCAACGCGACAAGATCGCCGACGGTGCGAACGCGCTCCGCCTCCGCATTCTGGATTGAAATGCCAAAGTGGTCTTCGACATCCATTACGATTTCAACAGCGTCAAGTCCCATGATTCAGTCGGGTAACTCTTTATTATCCCCGGTGGTGCCTGAGGATATGACTTATTTTGTTACTTATTACCGTGAGGTTACCCGACTTATCCCGGTGTAGCAAGTTGAACGGAGATTAGCGCCGGGCTGAACCAAAAAAATGCAGGCCCGCGGCTAGCGGCGTAAGCTCGCAGGCAAAACTCTTTGATTAGCCCTACGGCCTAATCAAATTTTCGAATGAACTGAACTACACCGCATCGATTGCGTGGAGCTGCTCTCGCTAACAACGGCGGCTAACGCGCAAACAGCTGGAATGCAAAGTTGGCCAGCACCGGGGGAGGGCTGAAGAACCCTGTAGAGGGGTGTCTGGTTGACGCAGTTGCTCAAGACTAAGAGACTTCACAGTAACAAAAAGTCCGCGCTTTTCCATCTTTTGATTCGGAGCGTTCAGCATGCATCACACTTCGCAGAACCTGAGTGTCGAGAGTGAGATTCAGAAGCCGACCCGACAAGATTGGGCGGATATTTGGTTTCGTAAATTAGCGAAGTTCCACGGAAAACGGGACGAAAAAGACTGGAAGTTCACCGCTCATGAAGTGATCCGGTTCCTGCAGTCCAAGCGTGACGGCGGTATGCCAGCCTGGAAACGCTTGAAGATTGTGGAAGCGTTGATCCTGTATCGAAATCAACACTTTCGAAGCATGAAGCCTTTTCTTGAGCCACTTCGAAGCAAGTTGCAAGAGCTGAAGCACAAAGAGGCGAAAGGTATTGAGAACACCGAACCAGGCCAAGTTTTTCGGCGATCCATCGAAGAAGCCCGTCCGCCCATTCCCAAGCGAGAGCCGGACATTATCCAACTGATGCGTCGCAAGATGCGGTTGATGGGGAAGAAGTACAACACAGAGAAAGCTTATGTAAAGTGGGTCAAGCGTTTCATGCGAGCCCGCGGACTAAAGTGCCAAGTGGACTTTGACAGTGTGACGGGCGCAAGTGTCGAAGCCTTCTTGACCGACCTAGCGGTCGACGGCAACGTTGCGGCTTCGACTCAGGATCAGGCCTTTTTTGGTTTAAAGATGCTGTTCGATTGCGTTCTAGAACGACCGCTTGGAAACATCGATGCCCTACGTGCCGACAAGCCCAAGTTGGTGCCGACAGTCATGAGTGAGCAAGAGATCGAACGTGTCTTTTCCCAGATGACTGGTCGCTATCTTTCGATGGCGATGTTGCTGTATGGTTGTGGATTGCGACTTGGCGAATGCCTGCGTCTGAGAGTCATGGATTTTGATTTTGATGCGCTACGCATCCGTATCTTCAGCAGCAAGGGAAACAAGAGTCGATATGTTGCTATGCCACGGCGCCTCGTCAAGTTGCTACAACGCGAAATCGCAAGCCGCCGGGTGTTACACGATATGGATGTCGAGAAAGGGGTTGCGAGTGTCTGGTTGCCTGAAGCATTAGCCGAGAAGTACAGCAATGCCGCTGTAGAGTTCAAATGGCAATTCTTATTTTGTTCTTCTCGGATGAGCCAAGATCCGCGTTCTGGAAAATGGCATCGACATCACATTCATGGGGAAACGTTTTCTGAGAAATTCCGGATGGCGCTTCGTTTGGCGGAAGTCCGAAAGTATGCGACCAGCCATACTTTACGCCACTCGTTTGCAACCCATCTGCTAGCGTCAGGCACTGATATTCGCACGATCCAGCAGCTGTTGGGGCACAAAGATGTATCCACTACGATGATTTATACTCACGTGCTTTTAGACGACAAAGCGGAGGTTTGCAGCCCGTTGGATCGCTTGGAAAGCAATCATTTGAGGAGCGATGAGCGCCGGGACAGAATGGTCGAAGACGGGCCGGTAGTTGCTGAAGCATCTGTCACTGAAATGAATTCTTGTTCCAGTGAGGAGAAGCCGGATTCAGCGCGTGGCTGGTTGTTTCAAGTGGGGGCTCGTTTTTGGCGCGGCTTGGCGGCGAGCGGCGCAGCAGATGGTTCGGTAGCTGCAGACTGATGATATCAAGCTCGGCAGCCGCAAATTGGTTCAGGTGGCTTACCCTAAGATCGGTGGAGCGATCAGCGATGAACCGTCACGGCTGGTTCCGCAATCAACACTCAATGCTTAGCAGCAAGCATAGCCAGGACGGCTTCGGCGGTTTCGACGCCTTTGTTTCCGACGTTGCCGCCCGCTCGGTGAATGGCCTGCTCCAAGGTGTTGCAGGTCAGTAGGCCAAATCCGATTGGCTTGCCGGTACGAACCATCAGGTCCATCAAAGCGTTGCTGACCGCTCGGTTGATGTGCTGGTCGTGCGTGGTCTCACCGCGAATCACGGCGCCAAGAGTCACGACTCCGGCTACCTCAGATTTCTCTGCAAACCAAGTTGCAGCGAGTGGTAATTCCCAAGCCCCAGGGACTTGGGTGACTTCAAAACTCCAATCTGCCTTCGCCAGAGTTTCCTTAGCGCCCTCCAGCAAACGGTTGGTGATATTGGAGTTGTAAGTTGAAACAACGATGCCAATCTGTTCGGGCACTATTCCACCTTGAGTCCCATGAGAAATTCTGCGTTTGTCTTCGTTTTCTTCAGTTGCATGGTGAGCTTCTCCATCGCGTCGGGTGGATTCATTTCCCCCAGCACGCGACGCAGTGCCGATACACGCTTGTGCTCATCTTCGTCCATCAAGATCTCTTCGCGACGCGTCCCGCTGGCGTTGATGTCAATCGCGGGCCATACGCGTCGATCGACAAGACTGCGATCGAGCATGATTTCCAAGTTACCGGTGCCTTTGAATTCTTCAAAGATCACCTCATCCATCCGACTGCCGGTGTCAACCAGGGCCGTCGCGAGAATCGTCAGCGAGCCGCCTTCTTCGATTTTGCGAGCGGAGCCAAAGAAAGACTTGGGTTTTTGCAGGGCGTTCGCATCCAAGCCACCTGTAAGCAGCTTGCCACTCTGTGGGCACTCACTATTCCAAGCTCTTGCAAAGCGAGTGATGCTGTCGAGGAAGATGATGACATCCACACCGTACTCGACCATGCGTTTGGCCTTTTCGAGCACCATGTTGGCGACTTGAATGTGACGGGACGCAGGTTCATCAAAAGTACTGCTGACGACTTCGCAGTTCGGCCCGCGTACCTCGCGCTCCATATCCGTGACTTCTTCAGGCCGCTCGTCGATAAGCAGTATCACCACGTATGCGTTGGGGTAGTTGGCGAGGACGGAACGAGCCATCTTCTGCATCAGAATCGTCTTGCCCGCGCGAGGAGGACTGACGATCAGGCCACGTTGGCCGAAGCCGATGGGAGTGATCATATCTACGACGCGTGTCTCGACAGTCTCGGATTCTGTCTCCATCACGATACGTTCGTCTGGATGAAGAGCTGTCAGATCGTCGAATCCAGTTCGTCGATGCCGTGAATCGGGATCGTGGAAGTTGATGGCTTCGACGCGAAGCAAGGCGAAGTAGCGTTCGTTTTCCTTGGGTGGACGTATTTGACCTGCAACATGCGATCCGGTTTGGAGTCCAAAGCGGCGTATTTGACTGGGGGAAACATAGATGTCATCTGGGCAGGACACGTAGTGGTGTCTGGCGCTTCGCAAGAAGCCAAAACCGTCCGGCAGGATCTCTAAAGTTCCTTCGCCAAACATCAGTCCGTTAGTCTTGAGCCGAGCCTTTAAAATCTGAAATATGAGATCACGCTTATCGAGCCCGGATGCTTCGACCTGCTCTTGGTCAGCGGCGGCCGCCAACTCATCTTCAGACATTCCCTGCAATTCGGCGAAGGTCGAAACTTGCTCATTTACGCGCGAGGCGCTCTCTACATCACGACCTACCTTGGCACCTTCGCTGGAAATTTCCTCGGCCAAGGACATGGGTTCACGATCGGAGTCCAGCTCGCGGATACGTTGTTCCACTTCGGGATCTTGGTGCGGGCGCCTACGACCGCCGCCACGATGTCCTCCACCGCGGTTTGCTCCGCCTGAAGAACCTGCAGAACGATTTCCGGAACGATCCCCACGCCATCGCGGAGGACGTTGACCTGCCATTATGAACTCCTAGGGAAGGGCGCTAGACCTCGGAGGGACTGCCTGTGGAAAGCCGCTCGGTCGAAAAGACGCCGTAAGGTTGGTTACCCGCGTATTCGTCAATGGTCCCGATTACGTGGGATTGTGAACGAGCAAGGGGAGATAAGATGAGAGCACCGCTATTTAAGGATGCCAGATTGCCCCGCATTATAAACGCAATTACCCCCGAAAACACGGCGAAAATACCCCTTTGGGTAGAATCGTAAGTGTTGGGGCGTCCTTGCGCACTGCGAGAAGTTAAGGGGGCTTGAAGCACTACTAAGCACTTCTTCGATCGCGCCGAATTGAATGCATCACGGTGGACACGCGGTCAGACCTGAGCGAATGTTGTTCGGCCGAGAGCCAGGGGATTAAAAGTTGCTGCCGAGACTCAACACGATCGAGCACTTTTCTTTACGCGTGAAGCAAGGCGGTAGAGAGCGATTTGTAATAGGAGGCCGCAGGTCGCCGTCGCACTATTGAGCTGAGGCAGCACTTGCTAGGGAGCTCTGCCCGAGGGCACGTGAACTCATCGGATATTGCTAAGGTTTCTGACGACGTCCGCACGCTCTTGAAGCCCTTGCGATGGTCTAGGCTGCGACCTTCAGTGTCTGCAAGGTATTTAGATCCAGAGGCACGGCGATCGGTAGATTCTCAGATGATATCACTTGGCAAGCGAGTCGCTTGGTTAAATTGATCACGACCGGGCTACGCAAGTTCATCGTTAGCGACTTGCCGGATTTGCTTACGACACTGAACACGTAGATCTGATCCGTACGCCTAATGTGCAAGTCGCTGAGCTGGCGATTGGAAATGCAAACCTTGTAGTCAGGGGCAAACTTGCGTGGACTGATGATCGGTAATGCAACCTGCTCTTCAGCAATGGACTGAATCCACGCAACGTCATCGCTCATTGGATCCGGTACAATGATCCAATGGCGGACCGATTCGAAACCAATCAATCCCTTAGGAAAGATGATGACTTCCTCTTGGCTGGATTGTACCTGCCCGAACCGTGATGTCTGAACTAGCATCGGAATGCCTCGACTAAGGATAAACGCTTCCTCGTCTTTATCGGCATTCTTCACACCCTCAACGAGACAAGTTTCATTCTTTTCGAAAGATTCACTGATGCCCGGCCAATCTGGCTCTGTGTCTAACCGACCTGTAATCCGGCGAGTCGCCAAGTTTTTCA
This sequence comes from Aureliella sp., assembly GCA_963691875.1. GTDB lineage: Bacteria > Planctomycetota > Planctomycetia > Pirellulales > Pirellulaceae > Aureliella. Next base: position 3,034,652 of record OY829846.1, on the reverse strand, counting down.
GCATTGCTAGCATTGGTCTTTGTTTCATCGTGGCGCAAACTCGGCTGCAAGCGCAAGACTACGAGCCACTCGTCATTCGGCCGCAAATGATCGAGTTTCCAGGTGCTCAATTCGTGGTGCTGCCAGAGCCCAAGCTGAATGTGCAAGCATCTCTGGCCGAGAAAGAAGCGATACTAGAAAACATCGCCGGCAAGGTTGGCTGGAAGCGGTTCTCTGCGAAGAGCATCAACGCGTCCGTCCGCATAGAAGTGGAAGAGTTAATAGATGCCAACGGGCAGCGAACTGGCTACCGCATTCTTTCTTCGTACGTCATTTATTGCAGCCGCGAGAAGCTTGAAAACCGCGACCTGATGGAGTCGAGCTTCGGAAAGCCAAAGGCTCCTGACGACCCCAAACGCAAGCTCGATCAGCTCGCGCTCAAGCTGCTCGACGAAGGCAAGTTCGATACGGACGATAAGAGCAAGCAATATCTTTGGATCGAACTTCCACTACTGAAGAAAGTTCTGATTCGAGCTGTGCTTGTCGCTGAGAATTCTCGAGCCGACGACGTCTTCCAGCTGACATGGGGAGTCGATAGCCGATTCAACCAAGACTCCGGCGAGTATCACAATCGCTGGAGTAAGCTCACGACCAACAAGCTCGGTCGAATTGTCGAGGGCGAAACACAGCCTTATCAAGGAATGGGGGGGAAGATGAGCGTCACTCCCACTGGCCTCGAGCCCGACCAATGGCTGATCGAAAGTGTGCTCGTTATTCACGAACCCGATGAATGGTTTGGTTCTGGCCAGTACTTGCGATCCAAGCTTCCGGCTGCTCTGCAAGAAAGTGCAAAAAGCTTTCGCCGGAAACTCCGCTAACTTGCAGCGTTTGGAACTAGAAAGCATGAATTCCCTTGCTTCTCGTATCCGGCTTTTTCGCGGTAACATTAGTTCGCTCGATTGCGAGGCGATTGTGACCGCCGCAAATAATTCACGCGGTGGGACCAGTCTTTAATGATCTAGCCAGAAGCGGTCGTGAGCTGGCCAGCGCCTACGAATCCGCTCTACAGCTGGCACTGAAGCACAAGATTCAGAGCATAGCCTTTCCGTGTATTTCAACAGGAGTTTACGGCTTCCCATCGGCACCTGCGTGTGAAATCGCGGTCGCGACAGTTCTAAACTGGCTCGAGTCGCATGAGATTCCGCAAAGTGTGACGTTCTGCTGCTTTGAATCCGAGGATGAGAGGTTATGTGAGAAGCAAATGAATGAACTTAGAATGGAATGAGTTCAGTGTGCGGCGCTGGTTTAAGACGCAAGGAACCGTTGGTTCACGCTGCGCTGAGCGAATCTCGTGGAGAGTTCATTCTCTTAAGTGTCAAAGATCTTGACGACCTCCGATGTAGAAATCGTTCGGGCGGAATTGACTAGGCGGCGTTCTTCTTGGCTCGCGGCGTTTTGAGATCGAACAAGCCAAAGATTTCGTCTTGGCTTAGTCCGGCACTTTTCGGTGTGCCACCCGTTTCGGCAAAGAGCTGATTGAAGAGTGCACGTTTCTCTTCGAGCACGTCGTGGATACGTTGCTCGATCGTGTCCGCAGCCATCATACGAGTGACGGTAACAGGACCTGCGGCGCCGATGCGATGAGCTCGATTGACGGCCTGGTCTTCCACGGCAGGGTTCCACCAGCGGTCGAACAGAAAAACATACTCGCAGAACTGGAGATTCAGCCCCACACTGCCGGCGCCGTAGCTCATCAAGATCAAGTGCTTGCTGGGATCTTCCTTGAACTGCTGAATCACTCCATCACGTTGCTTGGATGGAATCCGTCCGTGGTACTGCATCGGGCCAAAGCGATCTAGTGGTGCAGCAATTTGATCAAGCGTTTCCACCCATTGGCTAAAGATAATCGCCTTTTTACCACTGGCAGCGATTTCTTCCATATCTGCTTCCAACTGCTGAAGTTTGCAGCTGGAACCCGTCGCCGGGTCAAAGTTGCAGATTTGTTTTAATCGCAGGACAAGCTCAAAGACATGTTGGATCGTTAGCATCTCGCCCATGTCTTCCAGCTGTACGATTCCCTCGTCTTCCGCACAGCGATAGCTATCGTACTGAGCAGGCGTCAGCTCTAATTGCTCATCTCGGAACATCTTGGGCGGCATCTCGGTCAACACTTTGTCTTTGGTGCGTCGCAGGATGTGGTCTCGCGTTGCTTTGCCAATAGTTTTGAGGTTCATCTCGGTGCGCAGGTAGCCAGGCGATAAGAACTCGAAGATATTGACCAAGTCTTCCACCGAGTTCTCGATCGGTGTACCCGTCAAAGCCCAAGAGCGACTTCTCGGCAAGGCACGCACGATTTGAGCGGTAGTCGAGTTCCGATTCTTGATTCGCTGCGCTTCGTCGAGGACGACCAAGTCAAAGTGCAAATCAGGATCATCCAAGATCCATTGGTCTCGCATCAGTACTTCGTAATTGGCAATCCGTACCGGTGCTTCATTTTGTCCCCAAATGAATTTTCGTTTGGCCGCGTCACCTTCCACTACGGTGATAGGAATCTCTGGGGCCCAAAGCTGGAATTCGCAGACCCAGTTGGTCACCAAGGGCTTCGGGCAGACAAGTAGCACTTTACGAAGTTGTTGTGCGAGCAACAGCATTCGAACTGTACTGATGGCTTGCATGGTTTTCCCAAGTCCCATCTCATCAGCCAAGATCGCCATTTCTCTGGGAAAGAGAAAAGCGATACCTTCGTATTGGTAAGGAAAAGGGCTGAATGGAAACTCGAGCTTGGCTCCTGCTACAAGCGTCTCGAGCGGTGGTTGCAGCACAAAGAACAAGCGATCTTCGAGCTTCACCAAATCAGCTGGCGGTTTAATCCGAGTCTGGGGTTTCCGTTTCTTCTTGCTCTTCGAGGTTGACTCGCCAGCAGGATCCTCCGTTTTCGACGATGCCCCGCTCGCAGGCATTGTTGGTTTCTCAGGTTCGTCTACGAAGACGAAGCCTTCTGGAAAAACCATGCCAACGGTACGCGGGAGCTTCGATTGAAAGCGAATGGGAATGCAGTTGACGTCGAGCGAGTTGAGTGACGTCTCGTCCGTGAATGCAATATCTAGGTTGCGCTCGAGCTGGCCTTGCCATCCGGTGCTGAAGAGTTGCGTTTTAGGCAACTTCAGATCCGCTAGCTCCGTAAAGCGAATGGGATTTGTTTCGCGGTCAACTGGCTGGCTTGCATGCGCAGCGGGATCCAGTGGTTTACGTCTGAAGAACATTCGCTACGCCGCTCGCGCGATGGGGTGAGCTTCTAATAATGCTTCGACAATTCGTTGAAAAGGTTCTTCCATATCGAAGTCAGCACGAAGCTGCGACAGGATTTTTTTGGCTTCGTCCTTCCGCTGTGATTCATCTTCAAGCACTTGCAATCGTGGATCTGCCTGCAGTGAAGCTAATGGCAGCTTCGATGTGGGTTGAATCAGCGCGCTTGCCTCTTGACCACCAACGCCGCGATCGGTCTTGAGATAACAGACTGTCTCCGATGAGATCTGCTGTAAAGCAAGCACTGGATGAGAGTCCGTAAAGATTACAGATGGTTTTACCTTAGCCTTTTGAACTAGGGCTCTGGCAACTTGCTCGCCGCAGACAAAGTCATTCAAGGTGTGGCCGTAGAGCAGAGCTTGTGCGCGGGTTGGTTTGACTGGCAGAGTGCAGTGGAACTCAAGCGGTCGTGCCAAGTGATTCAGAAGGAGGTAACCTCCAAAAAAACCGTGCTCTGTGTGCTGGCGCACAGAAAGAAATCCAAGCTTCAAATCCATTCCACGCTTCTCAGATCAACTCTCGAACAACACTGATTGGCGGTTATTCCAACCAGTTGTCTGTAAAATACGCCTGCAAGAAAAATGCAGGGATTGCATCAATGAAACAGGCAGCAACTTCGTTCGGTCTTGGTGCGGAGGGACAGCAAAAGGGTTAGTTTTACCCTTTGTTTTTCAGGCTCAAACCTCATCGGCACATATCACGACTCTCATCGATAGTTCGGAAAGCCAGTTATGACGACTTTAGGCTCCCTGCGATTTAGTGAAATTGAAAACGCCATATTGCCCAACCCCCCAGGCATTCCAACTCCGCTAACTCGACTTGATTTCACCGCTGAGTATACTGTTGGCATCATTAGCACTTGTAGGAGTTTATTGTGGGTAACGAACCGTCCCAGTTTTCACCAATGTTTCGCATCGATGTTTCGGCTGAGCCGAGCGCAACAGCATCAAACCCACAGAATCCGACGGAAGCGACGCTAGCATTGCTGCACCAGATCGCCGCAGGTCAACACAAGCAAAACCAATTGCTTGAGCAACTCGTTCAAGCTTCTGTGGATACTCAGAAGCAGCGTGCCGCCGAATTGGAACAATGGAAGGAGGCCAACCCACATTTGGCGAAATCTTGCCGTCGCGCTGCGGAAACTCTCTCTCGCGTACAGACTGAATTCCTGGAGTCGTTGACGGAAGAAGTCGAAGACCAAGCCGACCATTTGCTCGAAGGCGAGTACATGCTTAACGAGTTTGTCGATCGCTTCGGTCCTCGGCTGGCGCATCTCAACGGTGTACTTCAAGTGCTGGCTCAGTTGGGTAATGGAGTTCCAGCTGCGAACGTTCAGTAGGCTCGTTTGCAGCAAGCAGCCAGCCTCTCTTGAGATGCTGCTAGCATTCTGTCAAGAACTGCCCTAGCTATGCACTCTGCGGAAAACTAGTATCCCCACAGCGCAGGAGGTCTCATCCTGCGCCGTTTGATATACAGATCGATTGCGATTGGGTTAGCCGATTCGCATCGTTTTGCACCGTTCAGGGAGGAACACTCGTGCAAACCATCAAGACAGGTGTTGTAGTCGCTCTTTTGCTTGCGGTTTGTTATGGCGCCTATACAGCGCTGAATGCGCCAGACCCAGAGGTTCCAGACAGCATCAAGGAATGGTTGGCCGAAGACGGCGCCGACGCCTTGGAGGAGCTCGATCTCAATCTTGATGCTGGCGAGCTCACATCAATGCAGGGCGCTGTCAGCATGAGCCCTGAAGAGTTCATGCAGTCTTTGGAGTCTGGTACGACAGCGGTTCCAACGGAATCGAACAATCCAATGAGATCGGAGGGTGGTTCCGAGTTCCCAAGTATTCCTTCATTACGTCTAAGTGACAGTGAAAATCCGCTGGTTGGCAATGAAGCTGCAGTGCAGCTGCCCAGCACGAATGAACAAGCGACTGTTCCCGACCTGCCTGAGCTTCCATCCACCACAGGAGTGGATTCGTCTCCACAGCTACCAGTTGTCGGAAACATCAATGACATCGAACAAGAGAACGCACCCACAGCACAAAGCACGATGGCTGGGTCTACGATGCCGAAGCTACCGGCATTAGGTGCCGAAGGGAGTTCCGACTTGCAGAATGAGTTCGATCAAATGGTTAAGGACTCAACGAAGGAGAGTATTCCAGCTGTCTCGAAGATTGGGCAAAACGAAACACCATCGGATGCGGAGCTGGAAGTCATGCGACAGCGCATGCGAGATATGTCGAGTTCATCTGGCAACTTGGTCTCATCTCGCAAGAGTGCACCGCAGGTCGACGAGCCCAACCCTGAGGCAACTGAATCTCCTGAGCCGACCACGAAATACTCCATTGCTAAAGAACAGGCACTTGCACTTGCCAATCGAGGCGAGCTGAAAGAATCGCTCTTGCTGCTGACGCCGTACTATGGAAGTGCAACAGTCAGCTACCATGAGAGCATCGACTTGATCGATATTCTTGACGCCTTGGCTCGCGAAGTTGTGTACTCTAAACGCCACCTTCTTGCTTCGCCTCACATTGCAAGTGCAACGGATAATGTAGCGAGCGTTGCGGCCCAATACGGAATGAACCCTGAGTTGCTGGCAGCTTTGAATGGACTTGGTGATGCAAAAGCTTTGGTACCAGGCAAAGAGCTAAAGGTTCTACGTGGGCCCTTTCATGCTCGGATCAACTTGAGAGCAAAAGAACTGACGCTCTTCATCGACAGGATGTACGCTGGTCGATTCCCGTTTTCGGTAGGAACCGATCCTGCTCCCAGAGCTGGTACCTTTCAGGTGGTGGATCGTAGCACTGAACGAACTTACTACGGCGCGGGGGCGGTTGTGGTGGAAGAAGCTGACCCACGCAATCCATACGGCGGATACTGGATCAACTTGGGCAATGATCTTTGCATCCATGGATCGCCTCAGATGCCAAGCCCTGATCTAAAGGATGCGGGCTGCATCAGCCTCGCACCACGCGATGCGCAACATGTATTCAGCATTCTGACAGTTGGCAGCCAAGTGAAGATCACGCAGTAGTGAAGCCGTCGATCGGCAGAATGTTCAATATGATGGACTTGCGTAGCTGGGCCGTTGGGATTCTGAGCTGACATTCCAGGCCCGTTTGAATAGCTCGGCAACAAGCGACTTGTCGCTCACAATTAAGTGACAAAGTCCTCGCTAAGGCTTTGGGTTGTGGAACGGCATAACCGATACTCAAAATTGAGAGGCGAGAAGTGTTCCTTCAACGCGGTCTTCTCGCTTCTCTGTTGTTGACTTTTTTAGGGCTGCAGCCAACTCTGGGCCAATCCTCCCAGGCGGAACCAACGTCAACCAAGGTAGAACAAGACTTAGCTTCGCCAACGCTCTTGGGATGGCTTGAACGTCTTATTCGCGACAACCTTCCCCCAACCTATGAAGACGACCGCAAGTGGGGCAAGCAGAAGGAAGTCTGGGATGGCATTCGTCTTCGCCGCGAAGGTTTCAAAATTGAGACCAAACGCCGGAAGAAAATGGTCAACTCGGGCACGTGGACGCGTTATCGGATCGCCTTCGTCGAGCCTGAGAAGAATCTGAAGATCAAGTTCACCCGACTTGAAACACTTTCCGACGGTAAGATTGCCTTCGCTGTCACCGTAGATGCCTCGCTGGACGTCTTTGGGCGTCTCAGCCAGTGGGCCCGAGATGTCCAGCTGATTAGCCTGAGTGCGAATGCTGATGCGGCCTGCCGTTTGACTTTGGAGGGGCATGTTGCCATCCAGCTCAACCCGCTCAAGCTACCCCCGGATGTATCTTTGGTTCCCAAGATCGAAAAAGCCAATGTCCAGCTGACTTACTATCGCATGCGTCGGATCAGCCAGCTTGGCGGCGACTTCGCAAAAGAGCTTGGTGCTGGTCTGAAGAGCGTGGTGGACGAAAAAGTAAAAGACTTGAATGGAAAGCTCGTCGACAAGATCAACAAGCAGCTCGACAAGCACCAAGATAAGCTTTCGTTCTCAGCGCAAGACTGGCTGCAGAAAAGCTTTGTGCCCGAAAAATAGGTGCCGCCTCTGTGCTGCTCCTTTTTCTCCATCCGTAGATTCAGCCTGCTCATCATCGGTACCTCATCGCAGCTTTGGAATCTATTGGGCGACCCATGGTAGACTATGCCGTCGCCAAGGGCTCGGCCCCATTGGCTGAATTCTGTCACTCTCTCTCAACCCTCAACAGCTCTCCCGCATGCTCAACCGAATATTCTCTACTGGATTCCTCCTCTCACTATTGATTCTCGCGAACCATTCCGGTGCACAGGAGTGGTCGCCATCGGCGCCAGCAGCACTAGCTGCCCGCCAGATAGAAGATCATGTGATGCGCAGCCATATTCGCTTTCTTGCCGACGACCTACTTGAAGGCCGTGGCCCGGCTTCGCGCGGCGATGCCATTGCACAGCTTTACATTCGAACGCAGCTAGAAGCTATGGGTATCGAGCCAGGTGGGAATACCGATGATGGAAAAGCGAGCTGGGCACAGTCCGTACCACTGGTAGGGGTTTCAACTTCACCACCGACCAGTGTCAGCTTCCACAAAGGTGATCTTTCTGTGCACTTGAATCACCACGATGACATGATGCTTACCAGTGGTAAGGCCGTTAATGAAATAATCTCTGTTACCGGAGATCTCGTTTTCGTCGGCTATGGAATGCAGGCGCCTGAGTACGACTGGGATGATTTCAAAGACGTCGATGTCACTGGTAAGATCTTGGTCATTATGAACAATGATCCTGAGGACGATCCCAATCTCTTTAGCGGGCGCAAGCGACTCTACTATGGGCGTTGGGATTACAAGTACGCTCAAGCCGCTCGGATGGGAGCCGCTGGTGCGCTCATAATTCACACGGAGCCCTCAGCAGGTTATCCGTACCAAGTGGTGCAAACCTCCTGGGCTGGCGAAGAATTTCGCCTAGCTGATAACAGGGGGCCGAACACCGACTTTAATGGCTGGCTTACTGAGGACGCAGCACGACGAGTGATGAAGTTAGCCGGGCAGGATTTAGACAAGTTGCGCGAGGCTGCGGAATCACGTAACTTTCAGCCTGTGCCCTTGGGAGTTAACACAACCATTACACTTAAGTCCATCGCACGCGAACAAGTAACTGGAAACGTGTTAGGAGTGCTGCGTGGCTCCGACCCAGCGCTCGCCAAAGAGTACGTGGTGTTCACGGCGCACCATGATCATATCGGCATGGCCGCCCAGCGCGATGAAAACGGAGACAATATCTACAATGGAGCCATTGATAACGCATCTGGAACCGCATCCCTACTCACCATTGCGAAAGCATTTGCTTCGATGAAGGAACGGCCAAAGCGTTCGATTCTATTCGCTTTTGTAGGAGCGGAAGAGCAGGGGCTGCTGGGGTCAAAGTACCTAGCTGAAAACCCGCCGTTTCCCGCTGGCTACATGGCGGCAGTCCTGAACATCGACGGCATCAACTTTCTCGGAAAAACTTACGATCTGAGCATTGTCGGCAATGGCAAGTCGAACCTTGACCCGCTTGTGACGCAAGTCGCCAAGTGGCAAAAACGGACCGTCACTCCTGATCTGTATCCCGATCGCGGGTACTACTACCGCTCTGATCAATTTAGCCTTGCGCAAGTCGGCGTTCCAGGCGTTTATCTCGACAGTGGCGTCAACTTCATTGGGCGGCCTGACGGCTGGGGTAAGCAGCAGTTCGACGAGTGGACGAAAAAAATCTACCACCAGCCAAGCGATGAATACAGCGACGACTGGAACTTGGAAGGAGCGATCGAAGACGCTCAGCTGTTGTTTCATACAGGCACGATTGTCGCCAATCAAGACAAAATGCCAGAGTGGGTTCCTGGCGACGAATTTGAGGCGGCAAGGAAGAAGGCCATCGCGGAACGCGAGTAACGCGTTCTCTACGAATGCCATTTATCGAAACAGTGCATCGGTTTCGCCATGCTCTTGGCGATTAATGGGTTAATTCCCGTGTTTTGAACTGGAACTCTAACGCGTACCCAGTTTCACTTGTTACGCCTTTTGACTGCAGGTTGATCCGGAACCCAATCGGGACCTGGTCCAGTAGGTGGAGTCGACCAGGATTCGCCGGTTGGAGCGAGAAGCAGTTCCCAACAACGGTGATCACCTCCGGCGACTCATATCCAGCTGCGACAACATCGCCTGAAGAAAATGATTTTCAGTTACTTTCGTATCAGTCTGAGGTCCTAGTGGTCCACGCCTATGTGGCCAAAGAACCAGAGGACGGCGAGAAGCATCCGTGATCGTGCGGATTACTGGCTGCGTTCATAACTCGATTGATGACGTCTGCTCTCCAAGGTCTCGTGACACTCATCAACCGGCCAGTGCCTTTCGCAAAGCAGGGTTTGTCATGATGTTTCCCCCTCAGCGCGGCGGAATCGACAATCCAGGCCAGCTTGAAGGATTCTTTAGTGAAGTCGACGCCATCTTGGCTGCGACAGAGCACTTGGCCGCGCTGCCCTACGGCGATCGAAACAACAAAGCCGAGATGGCGACAAGCTAGAAGATCAAAGCGACGCACCTAGTAGAGACTCCAGTGTTTGTGAGCGAAGGGGCAGAAGTAAACTGGGATGGGGCGACCTCAACCATGAATGCTGAGAACACGAACGCTAATATTCAGTTCTTTAGGATTGCGGGCCACGATCACTTCAGTGTCATAAGACCGGTAATGGAAATCCTGGCCAAGCAAGTTGCACAAGGGAATGTCAATATTAGTACGCAATCCTTGTGGATGTGCGTTAACGGAGTTTCTCTCAGTCTCCAGGAAATGCCAGACGGCAGAGTGAACCACCCTGCCGTTTATTTTTGCATCCCAAGGGATGCAGCCTCTTCGTTTCAGTGAAACCTCACTAGTCATCCTCAAACTCGGTCGCGCGGCGTAGAAGTGCTTGAAGCATCAGAGTTCGCATTCGAGCAGGATCCACGGTTGGGCGACGACTCTCTATACTTCGGTAGCTCGGGCGGAGCCGAACGTCATCCAATCGAAGTTCAAAAGGAAAGGCTCGACTGGTTGTCGTACGCGGAACGTAGGCTTGACTCGGCAATGCTGGCACGGTGACTGTCTGTCGCTGAATTCCTGAGGTTGGGACATAGCGTTGCGTCGTCGGAACGAAGGTTTGAGGTAGCGTGCGATTCAGCGATTGGGGAATCGCATGTGCCGTCGGCACTGCGGGTACGGTGTATGTCGGCGGAGCAGTTGGAACTTGAGGCGCGATCCTGAACGATTGCTGAGGAATCGCGGCGCCAGGGATACCCGTGGTAGCATTCGGCAACCATCGCGGAACCAGCGTCTGCTGTGGATGCTCGCCCAGCAAGCACGCGATTTCTTTGCCAAGATCTCGATATGCGCAGTTCACACGTTCCCAGCACTCCTGCAGCCTGGCGTCGGGGCGAATTTGGCAACTATTGCGAGCGCGGAAGGCGTAGGCTTCCATTCGCGGGTGCAACAGTTGGATATCTTCCCAAGCGTGCACCAAACGATCGAGTTGATTGGGTTGATGCGAGGCGGAACGCATTTCAATCGCGGCGTCTTCTAGACGCTGCACGAGACGCTTGCTGTAGTGATCGGAGCCGCGTTCAAAGATTGCGATCTCGAAGTGTCGAACCGCCTCGTTGTACTGCGACGCAGCTTCGCAGAGCGGACTGCCCGCTCGTGTTTCGGAAATGCCTACTGATGCAAGGATTGCACTGGCGATCCAAAGGTAGGTTATGGTTGCTCTTGGAATTCTCATCTTGCCAAACTCCCTAGGCTAGAGTCATGGAAAAGTGCATTTGCCCCAGCAGGCCCCTTCTAAGCTGGCGAAAAAGAATAGTGGCATTCGCTATGCCAAAAACGCGAATCGGCTAGGAAATCGCCATAAGTGCCATCTAAATCTTGGCTTAGGGTGAGTCGAGTCCAGTGGGCTATTTGCTTCTCGAATCGAATTGATGTCACTGTGACATGATTGGATCGACGGAGTGAAGTCAAATAGAGGTGGTTTTCGTCTTTGTGGCCTTAGCTGCTGAGACCGACTTTAGGTAGTGGAATTACCAGAATTGCTTTTCTCGACGTTCTGTCGAATCCACCTGAACCTAGCGAACCAACTTCGAACGGTTCAGGTTGTTTACGACTTCCGCTACCGGCACGTTTTTCTCAGAAATTCGGTCTGCGCGATGTAATAAAGCAGCAGTTTCGTGTCACCAACTCTTGCAACCTCACTCGTTTCACACCGCCCGTGCCCGTGAATCGAGGTTGTTGGGCATGTTGGCCGGTGATTTATAAGTCGCCTCTGAACTGAAGGTTTTCGCCCATGCGCCGCTTTCTCCAATCTTCTTCCAAACGCCAAAATCGCAAACGTCTGCAAGCATCCCTTCGCCGAAACCCCATTTTTCAAACTCTCGAGTCTCGTACGGTCCTCGATGCCAGCGCGCTGCTGACTGGCGGCGAGCTAACGATCGTTGCTGACGGAAACGACAATGTGATTCGAGCCCGAGCCGATGCGGAGTCAGACACACTGTTCATCCGCGTGGATTCAACTGTGTTTGAACTCACCAACAGCCGAGTTCGACATGTCAATGTCCGCGCTGGCGGTGGCGATGACTCGGTTGTGTTTTCTTCTACCGTTGGCCAGACAACGACAATCGCCGGTGGAGAGGGGAATGACTCGATTGTTGGCAGTCAGCAGAACGACACGATCCTTGGCGGACCAGGGCACGACCGCATTCGTGGAGAAGCCGGAAATGATCGGATTGCTGGTGACGCGGGTAACGATCGAATCAACGGTGGAAAAGGTGATGATGCTATCGCGGGTGGTGTAGGCAACGACGCACTCAGTGGAGGCGATGGCAACGACAACATTCTTGGTGACGATCTGCGGGAGGATGATGCTAGCGACAATAGCTTCATTGCTAATGGATTCACCGCAGTTGGCAACGCGGCTGGCCGTGGCGCGGGCCCAGATGGAATAGAAAGCGAAGACTCACCGAGCCTAGCGGAGGCTCGATCTCGCCCCCGATTTAACGATCTAATCCTAGGCGGTAGAGGGAATGACCGCATTCATGCGGGCCCTGGACACGACCGAGTCATCGCTGGTGCGGGCAACGATTCGGTACGCGGTGGCAGCGGCGCGGATTACATCGAAGGCGAAGAGGGCGATGACCGAATTGATGGTGGACTTGGCCCCAGTGTCATCTTTGGTGGTCTTGGCGATGATGACATTCGTGGAGGCGGAACGGTCGATTACATCATTGGCGGAAGCGGAAACGATCGCTTGCGCAGTGGCCCGGGCGACGATTGGGTTTTTGGCGATGCGACGAATAGTTATCCCGAAGGCTATATTTATCCGGTTCAGTACGCTCGCGATTTCGGAGGTGTTGGTCGCGGCGAGGACACGATGGAAGCCGGCGCAGGCGATGATATCGTAGTTGCTGGAAACAGCTCTGACTCTGCTTCGGGCGGCTCCGGAAACGACATCCTTGTCGGTGGCCATGGCAACGACCGACTCAGCGGGGATTCAGGCAACGACATTATCTTTGGCGACTTGCGACTCGGCGACGGAGACCGAGATAGTGATGTCAACGCAATGCTTGCTTCGCATCCGACTGCAGCCCGTCTTGTGGGCGCAGATGGATCTGTAGGTAGCAGCGAGGGAATGAGTGGATTGTCCGGTGATGCTGCGCCCTCAAAGCCTGATGGCATACCCCCGGATGCTACGCCAACTAGGTTCAACGACGCGATCAGCGGTGGCACCGGAAACGATATTCTGCTCGGCATGCGAGGAGATGATGACATCTATGGCTCACACGGGAACGACTGGATGCACGGCGGCGTAGGCAATGATGTGATGCGTGGCGGAGTCGGCAATGACATTATGTTTGGTGCACTGGGCAATGACATGATGGGTGGCGATGACGGCAGAGACCGCATGTCGGGTGGCCTAGGGAATGACCGCATGCTGGGTGGAGATGGCAACGACTCCATGCTGGGCGGCGCGGGCAATGATGCGGTCTTCGGGCAGAACGGAAATGACCTCATCGTAGGCGGTGCAGGAACGGACTTTATGGCGGGTGGTCAAGGAGCTGACACGGTGCTCGCTCGAGATGGTGAAATCGATCGCATTCTCGCCGACGAGCTCGATGGGCTCACAGTCGATGAGGACGATATCGTGCGGTTCGCCTCGCGACGATACTGAGAATCGGCAGAACAACTCAATACCTCACACGAGCAGCGGGAGGCAATTTGCCTCTAGCTGCTTGTGTCTGCTTTCTGAGGAAAAAGGACCGTGAGTAACAAGTTAATACACGATGCAAGATAGGGTTCTCGGGAGGGTACTTGTGCGGTCCTTTTTTGAAATGTGCTAGAATTCATTCGGTTGGGTCGAGGCGTGGGGAGACAATAGAATAGTCGCTTCGAGACCTGCGACCGGATTACCGCCTGATAAAGTTGTTCGTTTGAGTCATTTCTTGTGCCGCATGCCGAATCCCAGTCCGAGCCATCGCAGACGAGAGACTCAGTATTCGCGTCGCATCGTGCAGCGTACGCTCAGGATCGTGCTCTAGTGACACGACTGATCGAAGGCGATGGCAATGCTTGGCAAGTATTTGTCCAGCAGTTCGGAAGATTGATTCGGGCTCGGGTCGCCGATGTCGCTCGTTCTTTCGGAAGCGGCCATGACTCTAGCGGTATCGATGATGCAACGGCCGAAGTGTTTGCTGCACTGCTTAAAAATGAGAACGCAGCATTGCGTGCTTTCGAGGGACGCAGCTCCTTAACAACCTACTTGGCCGTGATTTCTACGCGTTGTGCGACTCGGACGTACGCGGCGAAACGCAACCTGCTGGCCAGTGACCAACAGCAAGAATTTCAGGAGCTAGCACACTCGGAAGCCAGACAGGCTGATCCAAGCCATCGAGTCTTGGCTGATGAGCAAAAATCGCAAATCCGGCAGGAATTGAAGGACTTGCCAGAGAAGCAACGCAAGATCGTCGAATTGTTTTACTTGCAAGAACAAAGCTATGCAGAAATCAGTCAAAGACTTGGCATTCCGATGGGATCCGTCGGTGTGACACTGAAGCGAGCGGAAGCCAAGTTGAGAGAACTGCTGGAGCCCGATTAGCCCGTAGCCCGTGCATCGCTGATGCACAGTACGTTTCTTAAGCACAATAAGCCCAAACCACTAAGCCATATTAGAACCGTGAATCGCGAATCTATTCTCCAGTGCATCCAGCAAGAGCTCGCAGCAGATCTTGCCGAGAATGGACAGCCCAGTCCGATCGGCGAGATAGTGCCACGTGTTGCGTTGCAGATTCGCGAAAACGCAGGAAGTGGCGAGTTTCAAGGGGTCCTGCCGGTCTGGCAAGTCGCCGCTTTCGTCGATGGCGAGCTGGATGATTCTGGGAACGAGAAGGTTTGCAATGCACTGAAGACAGACAATAGCTTACTTGCTGAGATTATCGCATCTGTGCGAGCTTCTCAGATGCAACCTTCCAAACCACTTTCTCCTGCACTGACTAAAAACTTAGCCGCTGTGTTCGCAAACCAACAGGCGGCCGCAAGCGTTGCTCAGCGAGCTGAAGCGAACTCAATGCTACCAAGATCCACGGCAAGGTTCGATGAGGAGGAGCTGGAGCAGGAATTGGATACCAAGCTCGCGCTGCCTCCGAACCAAAAGCAGGTCGCCGGTAAAACTGGGGCTTGGCTTGCGCTGGCTGCTGCTGCTGCCGTTTTGCTTGCAGTTGGAATTATTGGTTTTCAGATTTGGCAAGAAGGAGATGAGACTGTTGTCGATAAGGATCCAATCCGAGGGGAAGATCGCATTGAAGCACCGGAGCTTGCTAGCGACACTCCAGATCCTGAAGAAGAATCTGGGACTCCCGACTCGCAGCCAATACTAGTGGAGGACAATGGTTCGCAACCGGAGACAGAGGCGACTCCAAGCGATCTAACACCGGAAACTGCTATCGTTGAGAATAAGTCGGGGCTGGAACCTGGCACTGCACCGGATAAGCCGAATCCAGGTTCTGTCAAGCCAGCAAACGGCTCACCGGTCAAGCCGAGCACTTTCATCGCAGGCCTGAAGTGGAGACAGATTGACGGGTTCTTAACACGGCGTGCTAAGGTGGGAGCGAACTCGGTTCCGGATTCAGCCAGCACACGTTCTTCGAACTGGCAACGCATCCAAGTGGATTCACCTGTTTGGTCGAATGAGGATTTTGGGGCGATCACCGTTCGAACACTCCCGCAGTCTAGGGCGCAAGCAGTCTTTTTGCCGGCTGCGAAGGAATCAAATGAAGCGACCGCAAAGCCAGCTCGTCTTGTGCTCGGCCCTGACTCTGGAGTCAAACTTAGCACCTCCGTCTTGGCACCCGAAGTCTCGCAGTTGGAGCTCGAATACGGAGCGGTGGCTTTGATGAACCTCAATAAGACTAGTCTTATTGAACTGCGAGGGCTGGGGCGGACCGTTGGCATGCTTAAAGTTGACCCAGGGTCTTCGTTGGTAGTCGACTACGCCAAGGACGGAATGCGAATCCAGGTAAGCCAAGGAAGCTTGGCCATTCGAGGCCAATCATTCAACGCAGAATCTTTCGCCATCGCTCGCAACGGACAGCTTGTTCCCTTGGATCACTCGCGCACACTGCCACGCTGGATTAATAGCTCTCAAGGCATGTTGCCGACGCGAGTAAAAGAAATGATCGGTGACGAGCAGGACATCATGCAAGCCATTGCTCGAAAGTTCGCCTCTCTTGATTCACCAATTAGCAAAAGAGACCAACCTGTCTATGCTGCACTCGCTCGAATGCAAGTCTCCCTTGCGGGCTCACAGTTCTTGCGGCTCACATCGAGCAAGCGTCCATTTCTTCGTGTTGCAGCCTGGAATCGACTGGTTTCCCTAGAGGAGTGGGATCCGCGATATCGTGCTACTTGGCAAGCTCTAGAACAAATGGCGCCGAACCAACGCATCGCACCCAACTTCAGAGACTTGGCTCGTCGCGTTCGCAATAAGGAGCATTACCAACGCAATCAGGTCGAAATGCTGCTCAACGCACTGGAATCAAACAGCAGTTCCATGCGTGGTATCGCACATCTGTTCCTTTGGCAAGCTTATCCGAAGGGGCCAGCTTTTGACCCGAACTGGCCTGCTGCTAGGAGGAATCGTTCAGTGAGTGCGTGGAGAAGTAAACTGGGCAGCCGTCCCTAGGTGTTGATGGGAAGCTGCAGCAAGAGCAACACCGTTGGGTGCGCGAGTTGAACGGTTCGACTAAATAAGAAGTCTTCGTATTTCGTTTGTTACCGACGAGAGTTTACAAGAAGGAGTCGGCGGACGAGAGGAATCGGGTTTAAGGCGTGTAAGCTAAAGCCTGATATATCGACACATACTGACAAAGCGCGCAAAAAACAGCGCGCAAAAAAAGCGGCGAGTTTTGGTAGCTCGCCGCTTTTTGGAATTTGCTTGTTCGAGATGTCTAACTGCGATGGATCGCTTAGTACATGTCGTGGTCGCCGCCGTGGCCGTGTCCGCCGCCATCCTTAGGCTTTTCAGCTACCAAGGCGTCGCTGGTCAGCAACAAGGTGGCAACGCTGGCTGCATTAGCAAGAGCGGTGCGAGTCACCTTAGTTGGGTCGATCACGCCAGCCTTCACCATGTCTTCGTAAGTGTCGGTCAGAGCGTTGTAGCCGTTGTTGGCCTTCTGCTCAGCAACCTTCTCACAAACGATGCCGCCATCTTTGCCAGCGTTTTCGCTGATCATGGTCAGTGGAGCTCGGCAAGCACGCAAGATGATGTTGTAGCCAACCAGCTCGTCTTGGCTCAGGTCGTCGCCAGCCTTGACGGTGCTGCTGGAACGAAGCAAGGCAACGCCACCGCCAGGAAGAATGCCTTCTTCTACTGCGGCGCGAGTCGCATGAAGTGCGTCTTCAACACGAGCCTTCTTTTCCTTCATCTCGCTTTCAGTTGCAGCACCAACATTGACCTTCGCTACGCCACCCGCCAATTTGGCTAGACGCTCGTCAAGCTTTTCGCGGTCGTAGTCACTGGTGGTGTTTTCGATCTCGCGACGGATCTGGTCGATGCGTCCCTTGATGTCGGAGCTCTTTCCGCCACCTTCGATGATAGTGGTGTTGTCCTTGTCGATGATGACCTTCTTGGCGCGGCCGAGTTCAGCCAGACCAACCGACTCGAGCTTGGTGCCGAGTGCTTCGAAGATTGCTGTACCACCGGTTAGAATTGCGATGTCTTCCATCATCGCCTTACGACGATCGCCGTAGCCAGGAGCCTTCACTGCAGCGATGTTGAGCGTTCCGCGAAGACGGTTGATGACCAACGTAGCGAGAGCTTCGCCGTCAACATCTTCGGCGATAATCAACAGTGGCTTGCCCTGTTGCACAACTTGCTCGAGGCAAGGGACCAAGTCCTTGATGTTCGAGATCTTCTTTTCGAAGACCAAGATGTAAGGCTCTTCGAGAACTGCTTCCATGCTGGAAGAATCGGTAACGAAGTAAGGCGATAGGTAGCCGCGGTCGAACTGCATACCCTCGACGAACTCAAGCTCGGTATGCAAGCTCTTGCCCTCGTCAACGGTGACAACGCCGTCTTTACCAACCTTTTCCATCGCGTCAGCAAGCAAGTCACCAATTTCGCGATCGTTATTGGCTGCGATCGTCGCAACGTCACCCATCTCGCTTTTGTCGCGAATCTTCTTAGCCATGGAGTGCAACTTGGCAGTAATGTCTTCGACCGCTCGCTCCATGCCGGTCTTCATCTGGATAGGATTGACACCGGCTACAACAGACTTCAGACCTTCATTGAAGATCGCTTCTGCCATAACGGTCGCAGTCGTTGTTCCATCACCGGCGACGTCGCTGGTCTTGCTGGCAACTTCCTTTACCATGCTGGCGCCCATGTTCTCATAAACGTCTTCCAGCTCGATTTCCTTAGCAACCGTAACACCGTCCTTTGTGACGGTTGGGCTACCGAAGCTCTTTTGCAGGATCACGTTGCGACCCTTGGGGCCGAGCGTCACTTTGACGGCCCGAGCCAACTTCGAAACACCGCGACGAATAGCTTCGCGTGCTTCTTGTTCGAATGCGATAATCTTAGCCATTATGGATTCTCCGAATGGATTGGTATTTTCTTGTCTTCAGGAAGAGCGGGCAGAATTACTCAATGACAGCCAGAACGTCACCTTCGCTCATCAGCAAGTACTCGACGTCACCAATTTCGATGTTCTCGCCAGCGTAGCTGGTGAAGAGAACTTGGTCGCCAACTTTGACTTGCAATTCGGAGCGACTGCCATCTTCGAGCAGCTTTCCGTCGCCGACGGCTACGATCGTGCCACGAGTTGGCTTGTCCTTGGCGCTGTCTGGCAAGTAGATACCGCCTTCGGTCTTTTCGTTGCCTTGATCACGTTCCACTACGATGCGATCGCCGAGTGGCTGGAGATTGACTTTCGCCTTTTTCTTTGTAGCCGTCGCCATGAGCGGCACTCCTCTGGATTCAGGGTAGGTTCTATTCAATTTCGACAGTCTTCAAGACTGACGGTGGTTTATCCCATGCAGGATTTGTCTGCAAAACTGTATTGATTCCTCGGAAGAGGGAAACTGCAAATCGCTCTACAGTTCTCTCTGGCCGTGGGGCACGCATTGTCTACGTGTCATCGAAAAGGCCGCATGCCGACGTCGCGACACCCTTAACCATCGCGGACAGGAGCCTGCCAAAGCGACCTGCGGCTAGACCGTGAGCCGGTCAAAAAGGCACGCCTTACGATGGTTCGTGATGAGTAGCAAAGGCTGTGCCAATCGCGTGTTACCAAAACGAGAAGATTTGCCCCCGCGGAAGTCTTTAGGAAATCTTTTCCAAGTCAACGACCGCTCCCCCAGTCTTAGCATTCGTTAAAAATATCCCGAGCTTCTTGGGCGTTTGGGGACTCTCCGTTACCGCCAAGCCTAATGGCGTATGGTGCTCGCCCGAAGCAAGAAAATGACTTTGTTGACTAGATAAGATCGCTAAAAGGAATAAAACGTAATGGCTCACGGCAGGATTTTAAATTCAGAGAGTTAATAACAGCCTAGATGCTCGACTCAAAACCCAACGTCTTGCTATTTGATATCGATGGGACGCTCGCCAATTCCGGTGGGGCTGGAGGGGGAGCGTTGTTGAACGCTTTGGTGGCCGAGTTCGGCCTTGATTCAGCTGACCAAGTCCCTCTCCACGGGCGAACGGACTTGGGAATCACGACAGAACTGCTCGAAAGTCAGGGAATCGAACCCAGCGATCAAAATCGCGCGAGACTCTGCCAGCACTATTATCGGCTCCTGCCCGCCGAGTTGGAGCAACGCCAAGGTCGGCTACTTCCTGGAGTGGAACGGCTACTTAAGGCCCTTCAAGACATTGAAGGCTGTCATCTTGCCCTGATGACCGGCAACATGCCAGAATCCGCTGAGATCAAAATGCGGCATTACGGGCTGTGGGACTACTTCGAGTTCGGAATCTACGGTGACTTGGCGGCTCAACGTCCAAATCTTGCGGAGCCCGCCCGGAATATCATTCAATCAAAATTGAAGCGAGACGAGTTCGACGGAGTGGTCATTGGGGACACACCACTCGATATCGAGTTGGCGCAACGCATGAGGCTCCGAAGTCTGGCAGTGTGCACGGGGGGCTTTTCGGAAATGGAATTGGCTGAGGCCGGCGCCGACCACGTGCTGCAGGACCTGAGCAACACGCAAGCTGTCCGAAAGTGGCTATTGGGCAGCTAAAGCGAGCGTAGTAGGATTCGCTGGTTTCATCCGCGATTTCTGGCGACCTCCACGATGGAACCAAACCAAGTGAATTCGATGCAAGAAACTGAAATGAACCCAAGCCAGACTTTGCAGGAAGCGCTCGATCGCCTCGAGCTCGAGGTACCGCCCGAGCAATTGACTCAGCTTGAAACTTACTGCTCCACTCTCTGGGAGTGGAACGAGAAGATCAACCTTACGCGACACACTAACTACGACTTGTTCGCCCGACGCGACTTGCTCGATAGCTGGCGATTGGCAAAACAGCTAGAGCAGAACGAAGAAGTGCTCGATGTCGGCACAGGCGGCGGAGTCCCCGGCCTTTTGCTGGCAATATTACGGCCCGATCTAGAAATGAGCGTCTGCGACAGCGTAGAAAAGAAAATCAGAGTTGTTCAAGATATCGTCAAGCGACTCGACTTACCCATTGCTGTCTATAGCAGCAGAGTACAGTTAGTTGTTGACGACATGCGATATCACAGCTTGGTAACTCGCGCTGTTGGAAGTATCGCGAAATTGCTCGGCTGGCTTGAGGACCATTGGCTAAGCTTCGATCGATTGCTTGCAATCAAAGGTCCACGATGGGTCGAAGAACGAGCCGAAGCAAGACATCGCGGTTTGTTAGCAAACTTAGAACTCCGAATAGTCGATAGCTACCCTATGCCTGGTACCGAATCGGAGTCAGTCATCCTGCAGATCGACCGCAAGCGTTCTAGCTAGCAATTGTAACGCTAGCAAATCGCGTTCAACGTGTGCAGCTACGAGCGTAGTGCTCTTGCGGTTCTGAAAGCAGGCGAGACGCACGCAAGCGTCGGGTTGTGCCTTAGTCGCGAGATTCAAAGGCAAACATCAACAACCGAACACGAAAACTTCACCTGACAAAGTCATTCTATGTCCGCCTATTCGCTCACGCACCTGAAGCTTCTTGAGGCAGAGAGTATTCATATCATTCGTGAAGTCGCGGCAGAATTCACGAATCCGGTCATGCTTTATTCGATCGGCAAGGACTCGTCGGTCATGACTCACTTGGCACTCAAGGCTTTCTATCCTGACAAGCCGCCGTTTCCGTTCTTGCACGTCGATACGACTTGGAAGTTTCGTGAGATGATTGAGTTTCGCGAGAACTACGCTCGTGAAGAACTCGGCCTCGATTTGCACGTCCACATCAACGAAGAAGGCAAAAAGCTAGGTATCGATCCTTCTGAGAACAGCGACAAGCACACTGAAGTCATGAAGACTGACTCGCTCAAGATGGCGCTCAATAAGTACGGTTTCGACGCGGCCTTTGGTGGTGCTCGTCGTGACGAAGAAAAGTCCCGCGCTAAAGAACGCGTTTTCTCCTTCCGGGACAAGTTCCATCGCTGGGACCCCAAGAACCAGCGACCAGAACTTTGGAATCTCTATAACGCCAAAGTGAATCAAGGCGAGAGTATCCGAGTCTTCCCACTCAGCAACTGGACAGAGCTCGACGTTTGGCAGTATATCCACCTGGAGAAGATCCCGATCGTTCCGCTTTACTTGTCGGCCGAGCGCGAAGTCGTCGACCGCGATGGAACGCTGATCATGAAAGACGACGACCGCTTGCAACTCCGCGAGGGCGAGAAGCTGGAAAAGAGGTTCGTTCGCTTTCGTACACTTGGCTGCTATCCGCTGACTGGAGCCGTCGAGTCCAAGGCCGCCACACTGCCTGAGATTATCCAAGAGATGTTGCTCGCCCGCACCAGCGAACGCCAAGGTCGCGTGATCGACCGTGACGCAGGAGGTGCCGGAATGGAAAAGAAAAAGATGGAAGGTTACTTCTAACATCAAGCTCCTTTCCGTCTCTACGCGTCAGTCACTCAAACAGAATCATTTCGCAGCAACTGCGAGTAAAAAAGCATGAGTCATCAAAGCGATCTAATTGCCACGGACATCGATGCCTACTTGGCCCAGCATGAGCGCAAGGAGCTCTTGCGTTTCATTACTTGCGGCAGCGTGGATGACGGAAAGAGTACGCTGATTGGGCGGCTCCTTTTCGACTCGAAGATGCTCTACGAGGACCAGCTGGCACAACTAGAAGATGAATCGAAAGTACACGGCACCACGGGCGGAGGATTCGATCCCGCACTCGTGACCGATGGACTCAAGGCAGAACGTGAGCAAGGCATTACGATCGATGTTGCCTACCGTTACTTCTCCACTGCAAAGCGTAAGTTCATCATCGCCGATACACCCGGCCACGAGGAATATACTCGCAACATGGCCACAGGTGCGTCCACGGCTGACTTGGCTGTGATTCTGATTGACGCGCGGCACGGTGTGCTCACGCAGACCAAGCGGCACAGTTTCCTGGTCTCCCTGCTGGGTATTCGGCATGTGGTGGTGACGGTCAACAAGATGGACCTCGTTGACTTCAGCGAAGACCGCTTTGAAGAGATCTGTGCGGACTACAAGGCGTTTTCGAACCGTTTGGATCTGCCTGATTTGCACTTCATTCCACTCTCAGCGCTCAACGGAGATAATGTCGTCGATCGCAGCGAGAACATGCCTTGGTACGACGGAAGCACTTTGATGAGCTTCCTGGAGACCGTCAACATCGGGTCGGATCGCAACTTCGAAGACTTCCGATTTCCGGTTCAGTATGTCAATCGGCCCAACCTCGACTTCCGTGGTTTTTGCGGTACCGTCGCATCCGGCATTGTCCGTGTCGGCGAAGAGATCATGGTTCTGCCTTCGAAGCAGAAGAGCAAGGTAAAGAGTATCGTCACCTACGAGGGCGAAGTCGAAGAGGCATTCACGCCCCAGTCTGTAACACTGACTCTGGAGGATGAGATCGACTGCAGCCGCGGTGACATGATTGTCCGACCTGGAAATGTGCCGAAGCAGTCCAATGCGATTGATGCGATGCTAGTTTGGATGAGTCCCGAAGCAATGGTGCCCGGAAAAACTTATCTTTTCAAACAAACCACACAGACCACAGCGGGGCAGATCGAGTCTCTGCGTTATCGCGTGGATGTCAATACGATGCACCGCTCGCCAGCGCCGGACCTGCAGTTAAACGAGATCGGTCGCTGTCGCATTGCCTTGAGCCAACCACTCTACTTTGATGCCTACCGCCGAAATCGATCCACGGGCGCGTTTATCATCGTGGACCGCATTTCTAACGTAACGGTTGCTGCGGGAATGATCACCGCTCGGGAAGCTGAGACGAAGGACGCCTTGGCTCCTTGGGAGATTGACGATTCGGCCAGCTCGACTCAGGATGATTCGATCCAAGTCGTCACATCAGAAGAACGCGAGGCCAGATTTGGGCAGAAGCCAGCAACGGTGCTGCTGACAGGCCTAAGCGGCAGTGGAAAGACCACCATCGCGCGCGGTGTGGAAAGGGCGCTCTTTGATCTCGGCCGAACGTCAGTCGTCCTCGACGGCGAGGACCTGCGACGTGGTTTGAGTCGCGACCTAGGATTCTCCTTGGAAGATCGATCTGAAAACTTACGCCGATGTGCTCAGATGGCTCGACTACTAAACGAAAACGGTTTCGTGTGTTTAGCTGCTTTGATCGCACCGGGCGAGGAAGTTCGCAGTCGAGCGGCGAGTTTGATCGGCGACGGACGTTTTATTCTTGTACATTGCGAGGCTCCGCTCGAAGTTTGCCAGGAGCGCGATCCACGTGGACATTACGCGGAAGCCGAGCAAGGCAAAATACCTAAGTTGCCAGGCGCGGGAACCGAATACGAAACTCCTGCGTCGCCAGACTTGAAGCTGAACACTGCGGACAAGTCTGTCGAAGAATGTGTCGAACAAGTGTTGCAACTTCTTCGGGAACGCGAAATTATTCGCGGCTAGAGTATCGCTGATCCAACTCAGTCCGTAATGAGCGCAGCGCTGTTGCGGCACCGTCAAGATATCAACGGATCACCGCGGTGACAGGGCTACGCTCGTTACGGCCTACATGACACTGACATCTGCCTGCGAGCTCATTTATTAGCTCTGGTAATTTTGTGTTGGCACAATACGAGCCTCGAAAGGCCGACTCCTTTCAGGTATCTACCCATTCCAGTGGTCAAGTTCTAAACTGGCCTGACCTTGGCCTCGCGTTTGTCGACCCTGCCTCTTTATTGGCGATTCAAAATCGCCCAGATCCAGATAGCACTCGCCCAAATCCGCCCCTAACCTCGACTACGAATCGAAAGTCGCTCGCATGAATGCAATTCGCAAGTTACTCGTCGCCAACCGCAGCGAAATCGCTACTCGCGTTTGCCGTTCCGCCCACGAACTCGGAATCCGAACTGTTGCGATCTACTCGCACGAAGACCGCTTCGCATTGCACCGATTCAAGGCCGACGAGTCCTACCAAATCGGCAAGCCGGGTGAGCCCATTCGTTCGTATCTCGATATTGCGGGGATCGTCGAACTGTGTAAGCGTTACGACGTCGATGCAGTGCATCCGGGGTACGGTTTCTTATCGGAAAACCCACACTTCGCCACCGCTCTGGAAGAGGCAGGTGTGACCTTCGTTGGTCCGAGCATCGATGCACTGAATCAATTGGGCGACAAGGTTTCGGCACGAGACATCGCGATGAAAGCCGGCGTTCCTGTTCTTCCTGGCAGCTCGGAAGCTGTTAGCGGGTTCGATGAAGCGAAAAAGCTGGCAGCCGAGATGGGGTATCCTGTGATGCTCAAAGCGGCCAAGGGCGGCGGCGGCCGCGGCATGCGGATGGTGGACAACGAAGCCGAACTTGGGCCCGCGCTAGAGTCCGCCCAGCGCGAATCCTTGACTGCGTTCGGCAGCAATGAGGTTTTCGTCGAAAAGTTGGTCCGACGCGCTCGTCACTTGGAAGTCCAGCTCCTCGGCGATTCGCACGGCAATTTGATTCACCTACACGAACGCGATTGCTCGGTACAGCGTCGACATCAGAAAGTTGTCGAACTTGCACCGGCTCCCAATCTAGACCCGAAAATCGCCGACGAACTACATCAAGCTGCTTTGGAAATTGGTAATGCAGTGGGTTATCGCGCGGCGGGCACGGTTGAGTTTTTGTACGACACAGACGAATCCAAGTTCTACTTCATCGAAGTCAATCCGCGGATTCAAGTCGAGCACACGGTCACTGAAGAAGTCACGGGGATCGACCTCGTGCGCGCTCAGATACTTGTCTCCATGGGGCACAAGCTGGGTGACGCTGAAGTCCAACTTCCCACTCAGGAAGACATCGCCGTGACTGGCTTTGCGATGCAATGCCGTGTCACAACGGAGGATCCTGTGAACCAATTCCGCCCCGACTATGGACGTATCACGCATTACCGCAGCGCTGGCGGCTTGGGAATTCGTTTGGATGCAGGCAGTGCCTTTAGCGGCGCGGTCGTGAATCCCTTTTACGATTCGATGCTGGTGAAAGTCTCGGCTCGTGGGCGCACCCTGCGAGAAGCAGCCTCTCGGATGGATCGCTGTTTGCAGGAGTTCCGAATCCGCGGCGTGAAAACCAATATTCCGTTCTTAACTCAGATGATTCAGAACGATCAGTTTCTGAGAGGCGAAGCAACCACTCGACTGATCGACGACACGCCAAACTTGTTTGAGTTGCAACCACGCCGCGATCGTGCCACGCGACTGTTACGTTACTTGGCCAATGTCCTCGTCAACGGAAATGAACTTGTCAAGGACCGCCCTGTTGCATTGCGACGCGAACCCGCTCCGATCCCAGAAGTCAGTGCCACCGATCCGCTTCCGAAGGGTAGTCGCGATTGGTTCAAAGAGCTCGGCCCAGAAAAGTTTGGCGATTGGATTCGCAACGAGAAGAGCCTACTGCTTACCGACACGACGATGCGTGACGCGCACCAATCGCTTTTAGCGACGCGTCTGCGGACCTACGACATGCTGCAGATCGCTGAGACCTATTCGCGATCTGCTAGTCAGTTCTTCTCGCTGGAGATGTGGGGTGGAGCTACTTTCGATACATCGATGCGTTTCCTGAAAGAAAGTCCTTGGCTGCGTCTGACGCAGATGCGTGAGAAAGTACCCAACATTTTATTCCAGATGTTGCTCCGAGCAAGCAATGCGGTCGGCTATACAAACTATCCGGACAACGTTGTCAAAGTCTTCGTCCGGGAAGCGGCCGATGCTGGAGTCGATGTCTTCCGCGTGTTCGATGCCTTGAACTGGATCGAAAATATGCAGATCGCGATGGAAGCCGTCGTTGATAGCGGCGCGATATGCGAAGCATCGATTTGCTACACAGGTGATATCCTCAATCCAGGCCGCCAGAAGTACAATTTGCAGTACTACGTCGATCTGGCTAAGCAGCTGGAGAAGATGGGAGCTCATATCTTGGCGATCAAGGACATGGCTGGCCTCCTGAAGCCTGAGGCTGCGAGGCAACTCGTCCGCGCGCTCAAGCAGGAAGTTGGCATCCCGATTCACTTTCACACACACGACACGGCGGGAATCCAGGCTGCCTCCATTCTGGCCGCCGCCGAAGAAGACCTGGATATCGCAGATGCTGCGATTTCATCCTTGTCTGGCGGAACCTCGCAGGTGAACATCAATACTTTGGTGGAGTCACTGCGATTCAGCGAGCGTGACAGCGCGCTTTCCACCGAAGTGCTTTCTCAGTTAGCAACCTACTGGAAGGCTGTTCGCGAATTCTACCTGCCCTTCGAGAGCGAGGCTTTGGCGGCCGGAGGCGATCTGTATGATCACGAGATGCCCGGTGGCCAGTACACGAACTTGTACCAGCAAGCTCGCGCACTCGGCTTGTCGGATCGATGGACGGAAGTCTGTAAAGTTTATGCCGACGTGAACCGTATGTTTGGTGACATCGTGAAAGTCACGCCGACTTCGAAAGCCGTTGGGGACATGGCTTTGTTCATGGTCGCTGGAGAATTGACGGTAGATGATGTGCTCAAGACCGAGAAGGACTTGGCCGCGCCGGCGTCCGTGATCGATCTACTTGGCGGCATGATGGGCCAGCCTCCAGGAGGATTTCCGAAGGAAGTGCAAGATGCCGTGCTGCAGGATCGCCCGGTCGTTACCGGACGTCCAGGCGCAACAATGCCTCCCGCTGATTTTGATGCTACGGGTAAGCAGTTGGAAGAACTTCTGGGTCAAGATCCGCTTCAGCGCGAGAGCGTGACACACGTTCTCTATCCGAAGGTTTACGAGGATTACATCGAGCATCGCAAGGTGCACGGAGATGTTAGTATCCTGCCAACGCCGCATTTCTTCTATGGCTTGGAGCCAGGCGAAGAAATTGCCGTCGATATTGAGGAAGGCAAGACGCTCATCATCCGCTTCCTCGCCGTAGGCCAACCCAAGCCCGACGGCACGCGAACCGTTTTCTTCGAACTAAATGGACAGCCGCGAGAAATCGAAGTGATCGACCAGACTCTGGACAACGCTCCAAGCCAGGCCCTCAAGGCAGATCCTGCTGACTCGACTCATGTCGCAGCCAGCATGCCCGGAATGGTCATCGCAGTGGCGGCAAACCAGGGTGACAAGGTCAGCAAGGGCGACAAGTTGGTGACTCTTGAGGCCATGAAAATGGAAACGACCATCTCAGCGGACAAAGGTGGAACCGTGCAGCAGATTCACATCAAGTCTGGATCGCAAGTCGAGTCGGGAGACCTTTTGATGGTCATTGAGTAAAATTACGGCGTAGGAAGTTTTACCCCTGAGTTCTAAAGTATGACGCTTCGGATCGGACAGTTTATTGTCGCTGGCGAGTTGCGAAATTCGCGAAGAAATCGGGTCTACGGCTGGATTCAGCTTGGGGCCGAATCCGAAATCCAACTTGAGCTCACTGGAAATTTTTCAGAGAGCTTAGGTACGGATTATCTGGCATTTGAAGCACCTGAACCAAGTGACCTGGACGCTGCTCCAGAAAATCTCCCCGAGCACGTTCTGGCTATCTCGGAGAATCAGATAGGTGTCGTCGATGAAATTCGCCTCGAGCAAAGGCTAGAAGTCACACTGGAATCTGCTGAAGAATCCGCTTCACTCAAGTCTGGCGACGTTCGACCACAAGATCTCGTCGTACTTCGATGGTTCAGCCAAGATGGCCCCATCGAGGCTGAGCTCCAAAATCTACGCATACACCTTTCTGAGCCAGAGCCAACCGAAGCAGAGCAAGCTGAGAATCCTTCCGAAGGCTTTTCTGACTTTGGCTTCGAGGACACAGCACTGGAAGCGGATAGCCAAGACCTTGAGGAAGAGGCTGACGAAAATGAAGATCCCTACGGGCTGTTTGATCAAAATCTGAACAACCTTGTAGCAGACTCGCTGGGCGAGAACAGTATTGAGGACACTCTTGGTAACTCTCTCATTGACGGAGGTGAGCGACGCTCTTGGGACGAAGTAATCCCAGGTATAGATCCTGAAACCAAAGCAATGTACGAGCAGTGGGATGAGATTGTCGAAGGCAACAAGGACGAGCCCATCACTTATCTGTTCGAGAAGCCACTCAAATTACCTCGTCCCGAGCATGTCGAGTCTGAGGAGGAAGCCCGAGGCTACGTGGTTGCGATCCTAGCACAACTAGCGCGACTGTGTGTGGCCTTGGATGTTTGCGAACATTTTACTGCGCTGGATACCTACAAAATGCTAATGGAAGATATTCTTCCTACTGCCAAGGTGCATCCCAAACTTGCCCAGAGCGATATGATCCAGCATTTCTCTACGAACGATGTGTGTCGCGCCTGCGAAGCTGAGTTTGACGCTGAGTTCGAAGGACTCAATGGCCTTGCTTCGGACGCGGATGAAGCAGACGATGCACGAAACGATGAGCCTGGGCGAGAAGACAATCCCGGGGAAAGCGACGCTTAGAGGGCTCGCGACTTCTAGCTCCAACTCCTGTCGGCTTCCACCATCTGACGTACGAGCGTCGGAAAGTCAACTTCAGGCTGCCAATCTAGCACTTCTCGTGCCAAAGATATATCCGCAGCCAGCGTGATATCATCATT
The DNA here is from genome assembly GCA_963691875.1 of Aureliella sp. Classification (GTDB taxonomy): domain Bacteria; phylum Planctomycetota; class Planctomycetia; order Pirellulales; family Pirellulaceae; genus Aureliella. The sequence goes on along the minus strand of OY829846.1, from coordinate 3,005,647 downwards.
GCTTCGGGCCTGCTCAGGATGTCCAACCACGTGGTCGCGCCAAACAAGTCCCGCTACCGAAAAGGCAGCTTCGACGAGCTGTTTGATTGAGTGTGTGACACCTGTTCCAAGCACAAAGTCTTGTGGGGAGTCGATCTGAAGCATTCGCCACATTGCTTCAACAAAGTCGCCAGCGAAGCCCCAGTCTCGCTGGGCAGATAGACTGCCCAACTCCAGCTTGTTTTGCTCACCTCGCGCGATTGCACCAACAGCCCGTGAAACTTTTCTCGTAACGAATTGATGCCCACGGCGCGGTGATTCGTGGTTGAAGAGTATTGCACTGGTTGCAAATAAACCATACTGTCGGCGGTAAGCTGCTACCATCCAACGCGAGGCTGCTTTGTTGATACCGTAGGGCGTGGTGGGCCGCATTTCTGTTTGCTCGTTGGCCAATCCGCTGCAGCTACCAAAAACCTCGCGCGAACAGGCGCTGAGAAACTTCGAGGAAGGACAGTGCAGCCTGATTCCCTCTAGCAAAGCGAGAGTCCAACCGTAGTTGGCAAGCATGTTTTGCTGAGGATCGATCCAGCCATTCGGCACGAAGCTATCGGCGGCCAAATGGTAGACTTCGTCGGGTTTGATTTCGTCCAATATCTTTGCCACATCCGAAGTCAGATTGGGACTAGCAGAGAGAGGTAAGATTGAGACGTTTGCCGCAGATGGCAATTGAGAGCCAGCATTCCGTGAAGTACCGAAGACTTCGTAGCCCTTTCGAAGCAGCAAGTCCGCCAGATAGCTTCCGTCCTGTCCAGTAATTCCGGTTATAAGTGCCTTGAGAGCCAAGAAAGCGGTCTTCGGTGATGGTGGCGGATACGTGACGCAAGCAGCAAGTGTTGGCTAAATGCTTTTAGCTGCATTCCGACAATGGACATTCTAAGCTCACTTAGAATCCAGTGTTATAGGAAAAAGCTCGGTCTGACGGGAAGCCTCGCTCGAAATTCTTTGCCTCTTCGCGACTCTTCATTGCAGGATGCAGATCGTCCGACTATCCAGTTGATTGCTCTTGGCAAGATGGAATCTTACTTACTCAAAAAACAACGTTGTAAAGAGGAAAACGAATATCGAATACCGAACAACGAATGTTCAATTTTGAAGTAACTACACTCTCGCTCTCCGCGCCTCCGCGTGGTATTTCTTGTTGGGAAGGCCGAAGCTGGGCCAATCAAAGTTTCAATCTAGCGGTATCGCGTTAGCGACGGTTCTCTCGCCATAAGCGGTGGCTAACCCCAATGCGGCTGAAATTGAAAGTTGGCCCAGCATGAAACTTTGATCAGCCCTGCAATGTCTTGCTGGACAGGTTGGCTCCCCTTCTTCCAAGGCTTAGAACTCTCGACTCGCCTTCTCTTCTCCTTCAAAGTCGACATGCTGCAAATCAAAATTACCTATTGCGTAATGTGAAACTACAAACCACAAGCGACCAGTTTGGCCGCTAGGATTCTCCAATCGACCGGAGTCGAGGCTCTACTGATCGAGGGCAAAGGTGGGGTCTTCGATGTGGAGGTGGAGGGCAAGCTGATCTACAGCAAGCATCACACGGGGCGATTCCCTAAGCATGAAGAGGTGCTGGAGCAGTTGCCGTCAGATCTTTAAATGCCGCGTGTAGCTGCAAGCAAAAATTGTGAGTGCCAAGCTATTCATTACTGTGCACCTGATCTGTTGCCAGAAACGGCAACCCGCCAGGGCTTTATTCTCTCTTGTTCTTCAAGAACCACTCGTATAGCAGCTCATTCTCGTAGGTCGCCGTCCAGCTGTTGTGACCAACGCCTTGGTAAATTGTAAATTTGACCTTTTCTCCTCCCGCGTCCTTGATTGCGTCGACCATTTTTTGGCTTCCCGAAATCGGAACAACTCGGTCGGTGTCTCCGTGGAAAACCCAGATCGGCAGATCCTTAAGCTTGGATGCTGTTTGTGGATCCCCACCTCCACAAATTGGTGCAACCGCAGCGAACATCTCGGGTGCTGTGGCCGCCAGCGCCCAGCTGCCATAGCCACCCATGCTGAGGCCGGTCAAGTAAACTCGATCCTCATCAATGTTGTGTTCCTTGATGGTCGACTTAATCAATTGCAGTAGATGATCGATGTTCCAGAACCCGCCATTTGGACATTGCGGAGCGATCATCACGAACGGAAAGTCTTTGCCCTTTTCGACGAGCCGAGGTGGTCCCCAAGATTTGACTTTCTTGATGTCAGAACCGCGTTCGCCTGCGCCATGAAGAAAGACAACAAGCGGCCATTTCTTAGCCTCCGCCTTCTGGTACTCTTTGGGTAGATACAACAGATAGTTAAGATCGACTTTGACGGCAAACCTATGAGCAGTTTGCTTGGCAGGTTCGCTAGCTGAATTCGCTTCCTGGGCAAATGAATTCAAGCCGTTAGTAGCCAGTGTCGCCGTACATAGGACGAAACGGATCAGGTTTGAATACCCACGCACACCTTGTCTCCTGAGAGGGGTTTGATTGACGACCAGCAGGTTATCACGAAGAAAATCCTCTCTCAACCTGCCAGCGTTGCACGTTTTGTCAGTGTAATCGTTGAAAACTCGAACGCGGAAACCATAATCCAAGACGCATAGCTCTGTGGGCCGCCAGTTCTTTGGTGTGCAGTTCCGGATTTAATCGGAATTGCTGCTGATGAGCAGATACTTGGAACAGGAGACGTGGGCAGCTCAGTGCAACCAGACCCGTGAATCGCCTAGTCTAACCCACGAGCCATTCTCGCTTCGCATCATGAAAGCAAAACGACAGATGAAATTCCGCTCCAGCTATCTATGCCTGCTATGCGTCGTCTTCTTCAATGCTGGCCTGGCTGGCAAGCAACCCAATATCGTCTTTATCTTCACCGACGATCTTGGCTGGGGTGATCTGGGAGTGTTTTATCAGAACAACTCGCAGCACGAAAAAACGCACCGCACTCCGCAGCTCGATCGGCTGGCTGCCGCCGGTATCCAAATGCGGGCTCATTACTGCCCTGCACCGGTCTGCGCACCGAGCCGTTCTTCGCTACTGACGGGAGTGCACCAAGGTAACGCAGTTGTCCGAAACAATCAGTTCGATAAAGAACTGGAGGATAATCATACACTGGGTTCGGTTCTTCGCGAGGCAGGATACCGAACTTGCATGATTGGCAAATACGGATTGCAAGGCGGCCCAAAGGGAAAGCAACAAACTGGCACACCAGACGACTGGCCCTCGTATCCCACCAAGCGAGGCTTTGATGAGTTCTTTGGCTATGTCAGTCACTATGCCGGGCATTTGCACTATCCCAATGATCCTTGGAAGTTGGCAAACGACGGGCACAAGGGCGTTCCGGATTTGTGGCATTCCGATGCGTCAGGCGATTATGAGATTAGCGAGTCGCTCTCGAAGTGCTACACGACAGATCTCTTTACAGCACGCGCCAAACACTTTTTGAAGACGCATGTTGAGCAGCGAAGCGATCAGCCCTTTTTTCTGATGCTGAACTACGACACGCCACATGCTGCGTTGCAAATCCCTGCGGTTCCTTATCCGGCCGGAAGCGGTGTCGAAGGCGGGCTTCAGTGGACTGGCGGCACCGACCCGAACTCGATCGCTCAACCGGCGATCAATTCAGCCAAGGGAGAAGTCGATTCTTTCATTCATCCCGAATATGCCGAAAAGCCATGGAAAGATGTCGAAAAGCGATTCGCAACGATGGTCAGACGTATCGATTCGGCCGTTGGAGATTTAAACGCAACGCTCGAGCAGCTGGGACTTGCTGAGAACACGCTCGTCATTTTCACCAATGACAACGGACCGCACCACGAAGCGTATTTGGCGGGCGAGAAATGGGGCTCCGCTAGCTACACACCACAAGCTTTCCAGTCCTACGGTCCTTTTGATGGTACCAAACGAGATTGCTGGGAGGGCGGCATTCGGATGCCAACTTTAGCTTGGTGGAAGGGTAAGATCGCTGCCAACCAAATCGATAATAGACCGTCTCAGTTTCACGACTGGATGGCAACGCTATGTGACGTGGCTCAGGTGCCAACGCCGGCTCGATGCGACGGAGTCTCCTTGCTACCTACTCTGACGGGCGAGGGCGAACAACTAGAAGGCTTGATCTACATCGAGTATGAAAATGGAGGTAAGACGCCGAACTATGGCGACTTCGGTGCAAACCGGAGATCAAAGCCTCGGAAACAGATGCAAGTCATCCGCTTGACCGGGGAAGACGGAGCCTTGTACAAAGGCGTTCGTTACAACATCAAGTCCGCTGAGGACGACTTTGAAATCTACGAAGTCGAAAAGGACGTAGACGAAGCCAACAACCTGGCTGGAACTTCCCAAGCAATGAGTCGCTTGCAGGCTCAGATGAAAGACAGAGTCCTTCAAGTCCGCAGCCCCAACGACTCGGCAAAGCGACCTTACGATTCGGCTGCTATCCCGGCTTCAGGCCAATTAGGATCCAGCTATGAAGTTCATCGTGTCGATTTGCCAAAGCTCGTCTCCTACGTATCGACCCTAACGGGAGAGTCTGAGACTATTGCCGACCGCATCAAACTCAATACACATGGTCAGCTCACTTTCGTCGCACCGCGTCCAGGTGTTTATCAGATCACAGGAAGTTTCAGAGTCGGAACCGAGGGGGCCAAGGTGATTGATCTCAGCTCTGACTCGCCATGCTTCATGCGATTACACGAAGGCCATCTAATCGATTTAAGAGAAAGCGGAAAAGCCAGCAGCTCTCCACGCATGCTGGCCCAAGGCAGCCATCCCTTCACGCTGACAATACGAGTTGAAAAAGCCCGCGCGAAAACCACTTGGGCAATTAACTGATCTCGCCGACGAGAAGGTAGAAACCGCAATCTCGGCGCTGGAGTTGACGCTGTGGGGTGTTTCGTCACCTATTTGTCCGCTTTCGAGGGGGTATGATAATCCGAAAGAAGATCAATTTAAGACGCGTCTGAGAACAAGTTTATGCATATGCGTTATCCTTCGATTGTTTGCTGCCTGCTAATCTGGGCGTTGGCGTTGGCTACTGCCTGCGTCGCCGAGGAGCGGCCTAATATCTTGCTGATAGTTTCGGATGATCAGGGCTACAACGACTTAGGATCGTTGGGCAACGGAATCATCACGCCTGCACTGGATCGCCTGACTCGAGAGGGAACGAGGCTGACCAATTTCTACGTTTCATGGCCAGCGTGTACGCCTTCGCGGGCGAGCCTTCTAACGGGCCGGTATCCGCAACGCAATGGTATCTATGACATGATCCGCAATGAGGCGCCGGATTATGGCAAGAAGTATTCTGCTGAAGAGTACGCGGTAACATTCGAGAGAATCGGAGGCATGGATCTGCGAGAGATCATTCTTCCGCACGTTTTGAAGGAGAGAGGATATCGCAGTGGTATCTTTGGCAAATGGGACTTAGGGACGTTGAAGCGATTTTTGCCTACTTCACGTGGTTTTGATGAGTTTTACGGCTTCGTCAATACAGGCATCGACTACTACACACACGAGCGCTACGGCGTGCCAAGTATGGTTCGGAACCTCGAGCCGACGGAAGAAGACAAGGGAACGTACTGCACCTATTTGTTTGAGCGGGAGGCGATTCGCTTTCTTGAGAACCACGCAGGCAAAGAGCCATTCTTTTTGTACGTCCCCTTCAATGCACCGCACAACTCCTCTGCCTTGGAGCCGAAGATTCGGTCGTCAGTGCAAGCTCCTGAAGAGTTCAAGGCCATGTATCCGCCTGTCGAGAAAGAGTATCGTGAAGTAGAGCAGTTTCGCTACGCTGCACCCGCCAAAGTCACCACGAAAGAAGCGCGGACACGCAACTACCGAGCGGCGGTGACTTGTATGGATGCGGCGATCGGGAAGATGCTAGACGCTCTGGAGGAGAAAGGAATCCTTGACGACACGATCGTCATCTTCTTGTCGGATAACGGTGGAAGCGGAGGTGCCGACAACTCGCCGCTGCGTGGACGCAAGTCGCAGACTTGGGAAGGCGGTATTCGGGTGCCTTGCTTGGTTCGCTGGCCAGGAGGCGATATTCCGGCTGGCAAAGTCAACGATGAATTTCTGACGAGTCTTGAGATCTTTCCAAGTCTTGTTGCGGCAATCGGAGCTCAGCCGCCAGAAGGTGTCGTGTTGGATGGCTTCGATTGGTGGGATGTGCTGCGAGGCGAGACCGAATCGCCACGTCACGAGATGTTTTGGAAACGAAAGAAGCTGGTCGGGGCGCGAGTCGACAACTGGAAGTGGGTCGATATGGGCGGCGAAGCTGGTGGATTGTTCGATCTATCAAAAGATATCGGTGAGAAGGTTGATCTGTCTAAAATAAAGCCGGAGATACTGAAGATGGTGCAAGCACGCTATGAGAATTGGCTTGCAAAGATGGAGGGGGCAAAACCACGCGGGCCGTTTCGAGATTTTTAGGGGTTCAAAAGTACTTGACGCAAGCCAGTGTGACTGAATTCGCTCGCAAAGGCCACCTACAGCTCTTGAATTGCTTTTTCAAGTTGTCGGACTTGCATACGTACAGGTTCCAGGTCCGGGAACACAATTAAGGCATTGCGGAACCAGTTCAGCGCTTCGAGCAAATCACCGAGCTCCAAGTGGCAGTGCCCGAGTCCAACCATCGCTCCGTAGTGAAACTCATTGAGCTTCAGGACTTGATGGCAATCCTCGATCGCGAGCTCGATTGCGTCACTCTGGAAAAACGCCAAGGAACGCTGGTGAAAGATTTCCGCACTGCTGTCGCCACCTTCAACCGATTCGGTTGCCATTTCGATCGAGTCCTCGAACTGTCCACACTCGTTGGCTCGAACGATCAACTCCAGCTGCTGTCGTTGGTAGGGTGTGCCTTCGCGGGCCGCAATGCTTCGAACTGCATCATCAACTACCAAGCGGAGCTTGCGGTCGGGATGAGAAAGCAACCGGCCTAGCGTTGGCATATTCGAGATATCGCCGATCAAGCCCAGAGCTATGGCTGAAGCTCGCCTAGTGTGCTTATCGCCCGACAGTATCAGACGTTCCAGCGAACCAAGCGTGTAGGACTGAGCCACCGAACGGATGAAACAAGGCGTATCGCCCTCTCGCAGATAGGTATGGTAGAAGCGAAGAAGCTGTGAGTATCGAGTTGCTCTTTGGCCCACTTGGACATCCAGTTGCTAAGTTCTCTCGCGGTCTACCAGCGGGTATTTCTGAAGCGATCGATTTGATCTGTTTTTCGCACCCGGGCTGGATAATGTTTGCCATTCTCGCCAAAAGAATGAATCCTGTAGAAGTTTCATCCAGGAAAGCTCGCTTCAGTATAATCTCGAAGCCTAGCAGAGCAATTCTTTGTCCAGCGGCAGCGGCTGTTGAAGGAATATTTTCGATCTGGGCTTTGGTAGCTTTCGTCCGTGTATTCTCTTTAATCTGCGCAAAGTGAAACGTAACGCTGTGGTATGATGAAGGTAGTGGAAGCAAGCAAAAGCCGGCTAAGACCTGTCAAAGGGCTTTACGACATGATTCTTCGGCTTGGCCAAACGCGGCAGACAGATGAATTGCTAGCCAAAAGGCAATCGGGCGGCATGAACCTAGATCGAATTTCAAAGCAGAGTTGGACACTTCTACAGGTGGCCAATGTGGTTTGGTTTGGTGGCATCAGTTCAGCCATCTTCAAGCCTGCTGCACTGATTCTGCTTAGCCTTTTGCCTTTGACAGCACTAGCCAACAATAACTCTTCGCTCGAATACAACCTGCTGGACATGCCTAATGCGCGTGTTTCCATTAACAAGCTGAATCAGTCAACGACGCTGCTATGGCAAAACAAACCCTTGCGTCAAGGCATGCAAGAATTGGCCAAGTCACACCGGCTTAGTCTGTGGATTGATCGTCGGATTGATCCCAATCAGTTATTGAAAATGCAGACGGACCAAAGCGATACTTTGGCAACCGCCATCGAACGTCTTGGCAAGGAGTTTGAGCTTGATCTGGGGCTCTTGGAGAGCGTGCTGTACGTTGGCCCGGCTAACACGTTGCCACGTTTGCAGCGGGCACACGTGGTACTGCACGATGCCCTTAGCAAACATGCGAATCAGGCTCGTACCGAAATGCGAGTCCTGCAATGGGAAGAGCTTGCAACACCTATGAGTCTAGTACAGCAACTCGAGTCTTCTTGGTCGATATCAGTCTCAGCAAAGTTGCCGCACGACCTGATGCATGAAGGTACTATCGAAAACTGTACCCTAGCGACTCAGCTGGTTCTGATTGGTAGCGGCTTTGGAATAGAACCATTTTGGAACGAAAGAGAAAGCTCCCTTGGCTATCGATTGTTGAGTTCCGAGCGTGCTTGGTCCTGCAGCTACGAATCAAAATCATTGGGGCCGATCGCGCGGCGTACCGCGGATTTGGCGAAGCTAGCGCGACGGCACAAAGGCAAAGTGACGCGCCGAGGTGAATTGACATTGGTCAGCGGTCCTACGGCTTTGCACCAGGCTTTGTTAGCTCAGCCAGCTTCTGGCGGCGGCACTCCGAAGAATGCGTTTGCCAACAGCGTGTATAGTTTTGAAGTCAAGAACGAGCCGGTTGAAGTCGTTCTGAATAGCTTGGCTGGTAGCTTGGGGTTGAAATTGAAGTGGGACTCCGCCGTAGCCGATGAACAAAGGAAACAACGGATTTCGCTGGATATCAAGAACGCCAAGGTTGACGAATTGTTGATGCAGTTTGGGCAGCACGCTAGCTTGAAACTGGAACGAGCAAACCAAACCATTACGATCCGGCCCTGAGGCCTTTCTGACGCTCGCCTTAGTTCTCTCATTCCAGATCTTCGACATGATCGCAGCAACCCTGAGCATCCGATACTTTCCTTCAAGTTGCTGGATGCGGTGCGGTTGATGGATCCGGCTTTAAGAACTCGAGTCGTGCATTTGTCCTGACTCGATTCACTGCCTCAGCGTACATCAAGTGATAGAGCAGGTCTCCGCCGAAATCAGACGCCAGACCTGGACCGCCTTCCGCCAGACAACGCTTGACGGGCTGCGTGCAACCTGTGTCGTCGAAGAGCTAGGAATGAGCGTAGACAGCTTTTACCGAGCAAAGCTCCGGGGCCACCGAAAACGCCGCAAGTATCTGGCCGAACTATCCAGCTAGCGAGGGCTCTAGCAGCTGAGCTATTCGACAGCTTCGGCGCTCCCGATGCCAATTCCGCTTGCCTGCCGTGAGACCTGACGACCGGCGATAAGCATTTTCTGGGTGAGAGCTGCTGCGGAGACGGTACTACTTGCCCCCTGGGATTTCTGGCCAAAAGTGCGAAAATCTGCAGAGTGAAGTCAATTCTCTCTGCAAACTCCTGCAGACCACGAACCTTTCACGGCGATGAAAGTCCAACTGGCAGCCCGCAGAGACCTGTGGCAATTTTGAATTCAGCGAAGCAAACAACGCCTCCGGCAGACTACGATATCGACGCATGCAAATTCTCAGCCTCCTCCAAGAACGATTTTCTCAAGCACTCGACGGATGGGTCGAGAACCCAGAGCGGTACAAGCAGCAAGTGGTTGAAGCTCGCGATGCTCGGCACGGCGACTATCAAGCAAACTTGGCAATGTCGCTGAAAAATGTGCTGAGCAAGAATCCGCGAGAGATCGCTGAGGAGCTTGTAGAGCGCGTCGAGCTTGATGACATTTGCTTACAACCGGAAATCGCGGGCCCTGGATTCATCAATTTGAAGCTCAAGGACGAGTTCCTAGCCGAGCAAGTTGCCAAGTTAGCCGTCGATCCACGACAGACCGTATCTGAAGCAACGGATAGCAAGACATTCGTAATTGATTATTCCTCACCCAACGTCGCCAAGCCCATGCACGTTGGGCACATCCGTACAACGGTCATCGGAGACGCACTGGCCCGAATCTTGCGATTCTTGGGGCACAAAGTGATCGCCGACAACCACTTGGGAGATTGGGGCACCCAGTTTGGCATGATCATCTACGGCTATCGAAACTTTCGAGACGATGCCGCATTCGAACAGCAGCCTGTCGCCGAACTCAGCCGCATCTACCGAACAGTGCAAGCTATTGTCGGATATCAAGCTTCGCTGCCCAAGTTGCCAGGGGCGGAGGCAAAGTTAGCTGAGGCCCAGGAAACACTTGCAGTCGTTGAGGCGTCGCCTGACGAAGATGCAAAGCAGCAAAAGAAAAAACTGAAGGCGGCAAAGAGAAGTGTGCGAAGCGCAGAGGATTCGATCTCGGGTCTCAACTCGAAGATACAAGCCGTCGCATCCGCCCCCGAACTGCTCAAATTGGCAGAAGAGCATCCAGAGATCGAAAAACGCTCGCAGCTGGAAACCGCCAAGATGCATGCCGGCGACGAAGCCAATCTTGAGCTGTGGGAGAAGTTTGTGCCAATCTCGATGGAAGAGATTGATTCAGCTTACAGGCGCTTGGGCGTCGAGTTCGACCACACTTACGGCGAGAGCTTCTATCACCCTATGTTGCCGGGCGTCGTTGAGCGACTCACGGAAAGTGGACTTGCTAAAGAGGACAACGGCGCGATTTGCGTTTTTCTGGACGAGTTCGAAACTCCGATGATCATCCAGAAGAGCGACGGAGCTTTCCTCTACTCGACCACTGACCTCGCGACGATCGAGTACCGCATGGAGCATTTTAAGCCCGACGCGATTCTTTACGTGGTCGACCACCGACAAGGGGAGCATTTTGAGAAGCTGTTTGTCGCTGCTCGCAAGATGGGCTACAAAGACGTTGAGTTGCAGCACGTGAGTTTTGGCACCGTACTCGGCGAAGACGGTACTCCGTTCAAGACTCGAAGCGGCACCGTGATGGGCTTGGACTTACTACTAGATGAAGCAGTCCAAGCTGCTCATGCGGTTGTCTGCGATGAAGAGCGCCTTGAGAAAGGTGGTTTGGCTGAACTCAGCAAAGAGGAGACGCTGAGGATTGCCGAAACCGTGGGGATTGGTGCGATTAAGTACGCCGATCTCTCGCACAATCGCACCAGTGACTACAAGTTCAATATCAACGAGATGGTGCAACTTGCTGGAGAGACGGGCGCGTACTTGCAATACATGTACGCCCGAACCTGCAGCATCATCGCACGATCCGAAACGAATCTGAGCTTGGAAACCGTTGGCGGATTTGAGATTCAACTTGCTGAGCAAGCGGAGCGTGATCTCGTGATGAAACTTCTCCAATTCGAAGATGTGTTACTTAATACGGTTGAGGAGTATTATCCCAGCGTGTTGACCGCTTACATCTATAGTCTGGCCAAGCAGTTCGCATCCTTCTTTGATCAGTGCCCCGTCTTGAAGGCAGAAACGCAAGAACTCAAACAAAGTCGACTGGCTCTTTGCTTCGCGACGCAGCAAGTCCTGAAGCAGGGTCTTGAACTGCTGGGGATTGGCGTCGTGCCAAGAATGTAGAGTCGGCGCTGCTGGGTGCTGCAGAGGCTTCCTTACAAACTGCGTTTCTTTGCAGCCGAGATAATTCCTATCTTCGGGCCGAAAAATTCCCCTGCGGCTTCACGAAGCAACCAACAACTCCTGAGCAATCCAACCCCGACTCAGGGGCTGTTCGGGTCACGTTCTGAAGCCACAGACAGAACTCAGATTGAACACAGATGCGATCTGTTTAGTTAGCTATGTCCGTGATCAATGGTCGAGTTCGCATCAGAAGTTTCAGCTGCGGATCCGAGAATTGCATCAGCGGCATGCTGCCAACATCTATAACAATCACTCACCGCATACCTCCTGCGCGGTGAAAGGCCCGATACAGGTGATTGGGGATCTAGGTAGGGTGAAGGCCTTTTTCGTAATGCCGGACCAGCGGCGAGGATAGCCAAATTTATAGAGAGCTATCAGACTGGATCGCAAAAAGTTTCTGCCGCCTTATCGGGGCGACGGAGTAGTCTAAAATGTTGGTTCGCCCCGGCTTGGACTCCCAAGCAGGTTTTGGACTTTCATGGTTATCTTCTTTCCGTTGACTGAGAAAATGGCGTTTCTAACCGCAATAAGTGGTTCCAGCTTTGGAAATCGCTATGAGATTGAAAAAGAAGAGACAGTGCTCGGGCGGCACCCAGAATGTGACGTCACGATCGATGTGGGGGCTGTGAGCCGTCAGCATGCTAAAGTCCAACTGCGAGACGGGCGATATGAGATCGCTGATCTGAAGAGTCGTAACGGTACTTTCTTGAATGGAGAGTTACTCGACCAGCCTGCGTCACTCAAAGATGGTGATCTGATTCGCATCTGCGATATCGAATTCTCGTTTCATTCCGACCAGCCCGCGATCATCGACAGCGAACTGCTCGGGGGTTCTGGCATGGATCAGGAGCAGAGTTCATTCGGCGTCGTTATGGTTGATGACGACGCGCACCTTAGCAGTTCACGCGAATTCAGTAGTCGGCTCGATATTCGTGGTAGCAAATATGGCTCGCAGCTGACGACGAATGCTGAAGTACGTCTCAGTGCAATGCTTGAGATCGCGACGGCACTTGGCGGTGCGGTAAAGCTAGAGGAGGTTTTACCCAAGGTTCTTGAGACTTTATTTCGTGTCTTCCTGCAAGCCGACAGAGCATTCATCGTTTTGGCCGAAGGCGATGACTTGATTCCACGTTGGTTCAGAACGCGTCAGCAGGGCGACGAGGAATCCATGCGAATCAGCCGAACCGTTATGCGCGAAGTGATGGATACCAAGTCGGCGATCATCTCGATGGATGCGAGCAACGATAGTCGATTTGACACAGCCGTCAGCATCGCGGACTTCAAGATACGCTCTATCATTGTCGCCCCACTGTTGGACTCAGAAGACAATGCGATTGGCGCTCTTCAGCTCGACACGCTGGATTCTAAGCGGCGATTCGAGCCGGCAGATCTGGATGTGTTGGCAGGCGTCGCCACCCAAGCTGGCGTAGCGATCGAGAACGCTCAATTGCACGAACAAGCGGTATTACAGCAAAAGATCGAACAAGACCTGGAACTGGCCAGCAACGTCCAAAAAGCATTGCTGCCTCAAGCTAAGCCTGACTTGGCCGGCTACGAGTTCTATGACTACTATCATCCCGCCGACCAGATCGGCGGCGACTACTTTGATTACATTGAATTATCAGACGGCCGGCTGGTTGTGATCGTGGCAGATGTAGCTGGGCATGGTGTGGCAGCCGCGATGTTTATGGCCAAGCTGTCCGCCGAAACAAAGTTCTTACTCGCCAGTGAAGCATCCCCAAGTGTCGCGATCACGAAGTTGAATCAGCGTCTTTATGCTTTGGGTGTTGAGAAGTTTGTGACCTTCATCTGCTGTATTTTAGAGCCCTCTACGGGGCAGGTAGAGATTGTCAACGCGGGACATATGGCTCCGATTTGGTTAAAGCCCGGCGGGGCGGTCAGCCAGCCTGGGGATGAAGCTGCTGGCGTACCCATTAACGTTGTGGGAAGCTTCGAGTATGAGTCTGCAAGGATTCAGATCGAGCCTGGTGATCGCTTGGTGCTCTACACGGACGGGATCAACGAGGCGCCGGACAGGCAAGGCAAGATGTTCGGCATCCGCCAGCTGCAGGAGCTTGTTTCTGCAGGTAAAGGGACTTTAGCCGAGATCGGCGATCACATAGTTTCCGATGTAAAACGCTTCATCGAAGGCACTGCCCAAGCTGACGATATGTGCCTTGTCGTCCTTGGCCGCAAATAAGAAGCGTTTTCCTCAACGAATTCGCCAGAAAACCTTTTGCCGAACACGATGGCATTTCGACAGAAAAGGTGCAAAACCTCGTGGGGGAGAGGCAGGCAAAGGCTCTTGGTCTCAAATGAGACAATCGGCACTACTCTATGTCCGCGTTTTGCTTTAATCATTCAGCGTTTCTGCAAGGTTCGATGAAGAACCACTGCTTGACACTTATGAGCACTCATTGCAGAAGGGGCGAAATGAGGTGTTTTCCCTGGTTCCTGATAGCACAGAGGATTCGTGGCTCAGGATTTCAGTGAAACCCACTATGGTTAGGAAGTTGGTCGCCAGACGAAGGCGAGGGCCTTGACGACGGGTTCTTCCTCGCCGGTTTCTTCATTCTTCTCCTTGCGGTCTTCGAACTTCACCTCGGCTAGGCCAGCGATTTGGCCAGCATCGTTGATCGCGTAAACCAAGCTGTACTCATTTCCCTTGGGTAGCTTGAGTGCGGTTTGTTCACCCTTGTAATACACAAAGGGGCGCACTGCAGCGTCTGGGCCAGGTGGATCGTTGCAAATGCCGACTACCATTCCTTCATTGTTGATTCCATAAGCATTGCCGGAGACAGTTCCGGATAGCAATTCGATCATGTCGTACTCTCCGTCGGGGCTGACAAAATAAGGAGTTCTTTGACCTTTCTTGTTGCTTGCGTCACCAACGATCTCTCCGGCATTGTTCATAGCGCTGACATACATCTGCTCTGTGTTCAATTGCTTGCTCTGCCATTTGCCATTCGTATCTTGCTTCCACACGACCAAGCAGCTATCTAAAAAGTTGTTCTCTATCGACTCGGTCACACAAGACGCGATGAGTTTGCCGTCGGGAGAGATAACGACTGAGCTCGACATCGTGTAAGGGTTGTACTCAAACTTTGTCGGCAAAGCTTGAGCCACCCACTTCCCCGATTTCTTCTCCCAAACGCAGGGACGTAGGCGCTGTGGCTCGTTGCCAGTGGAGTAGCCAACGATGCGCGAGCCGTCCGCTGAGATTCCTTGGGCATGGGATGCAGAGTCTCCTTCGATATGGGGAAGCTGAGAAATCTCATTTTTGTTCACATCCCACAAAAGTGCCGTTAATGATCCTCTCGGGTCACCAACTGGTCTGCTAGCGTAGCCTACTGCTAGGCCATTGTCGCTCAGCGCTTCGACTTCTGAATTGGTGTAGTGCTTAAGCAAGCCGAGGTCGATTTGCTTTTGTCCATCATCGAAAAAGAAGATGTTGGAAAAAATGTTGCCGCTTTCGTCAACGATTTCCTTCTTACCCAGTACATGACCTTTGGAGTTGATAGCAAAGGCGAGACTAACGGATTCGGAATTGTCCATGACGTGCATTTCATAGCCGTCATGCTTCATCACGATTCGTGATTTCGGGCCCTTGTTCTTTTCACAACCCGACGCGCACCCAGACAGAGTGATTCCGAGCAGAAGAAGAGGGACTATCTTAAAATGACCGTGCATGGTCTGCAGCCTTGGAGTATGAAGCAAAGGAAATCGGGCAGCCCGAGGCACGTCAAACTTTCCCGCCGCGAACAAGCTTATTGTACACCCAGGATTTGTACACCCAGGATTTGCCTTGAGTTCAAGTGCAGGCTTGCGGTAGCTTGCACACATATGTAGATGAAGGCTATTCGTTATTCTCCGCACATTCTTGGACCATGCTCGACAGTCACAAGCCAAAAAACATCCTGATTACGCGTCTCAGTGCGATTGGCGACTGCTTGTTGACGATCCCTCTGGCAGTTGCCGCAAAACAGCTATGGCCTGAATGTCGCATTCACTGGGCCGTCTCTTGTGCAGCGAGCCAGTTCCTGCAGGAGCATCCTGCTGTTGATGAGGTGATCAAGATCCCGAAGGTTTGGCTCAGTAGTCCCAGAGCCTGGATAGGGCTGCGCGACGAGCTGAGGCAACTGCAGTGCGATCTCGTAATGGATCCCCAAGGACTCACCAAGAGCGCGATGCTTGGCTGGCTATCTGGTGCCAAGTTGCGAGTTGGCTTTGACCGAAGTCATGCACGAGAAGTAGCCCCTTGGTGCGCGACACACCGCGTCTCCCGAACGCAGAGCCACATGGTAGACACTTACCTGGAGCTTCTCAGTCCGTGGAAAACTATAGAACCCTTCATGGCGCAGTTCGAAATGCCGGTTTACCAGGCCGCAGCAGCCGTCGCTGATTCGAAGCTGGAGGAGTTCGAGCTTCCCTCCAGTTGGGTAGCCATCAATCCTGGTGCGGGTTGGACCACGCGCCAGTGGCCAACCGATCGCTTTGCTGAGACTGCAAGACGAATCAAGATTGACCATGGTCTGACTAGCCTTGTCTTCTGGGCAGGCGACAACGAGAAAAAGATGGCGGAGCAGATTGTTGCCGAAAGTCGTGGTACGGCGCGACTAGCACCGGTAACCAGCTTGCTGGAAATGCTTGAGTTGCTGCGTCGGTGCACGCTTTTGCTTACCGGTGATACAGGGCCGTTACATATGGCCAGCTGTATTGGTACGCCTTGTGTCAGTTTGCATGGTGTCACTTGGGGAGACGAGTCGGGGCCCTACGGGAACGAGCATAGAATTGTCCAGAGTCCTATTCTGCCCGAAGGTAAATTGCAGCGAAAAGGCGAAAACAGTTCCATGCGTGCCATTACAGTCAACTCAGTCATGGCGGCATGCGACGATCTTTTAAATGCGATTAGTTTAGGTGTGAATTCGCATCGCAGAGCATGCTGAGCGGAAGGCCAATTGAGAAGGGAACAGCGCAGCCAACGGTTCTAATCGACGGTGGAGCTGCGATCAGAATCGACAACAGATCGGATCCTCGCGGCTGTCCTGGAAACACGCGACAAAAGCATCGCTTGATTGCGTGAAACCAGCGAAGCGTAGACGACAGACTGCCCGAGGTTTGTCATTATCTGTAGCTCCATTTCCACAGACTGGAGAGAGGCCAAAGCAGCGTCCAGTCGTCCCACGTTGCAATACGCACTTGCCAAGAATATTCCATCGAGCATAAAAGAATCCAAGGCGACAGTGTTCTTTTGAAGAGCCTCCAGCTGACCGGCAATTTCAGTATTTCTTGTAAAAGAGCGAATCCAACACTCGTAGCGTGTTGGTGCACCTGGGTTCTCGGCGAACTTCCGGAACATTTCTCGACGCTCATCATTGGAGCTGGTCAACAATAGCCGTGCTGCGATCATGTCGCTCAGGAGATTCGTCTCCCGCGTCTGGAGAAGCAACTCCCAGCTTTCCAGTCGCGCTTTGCTGTCACCACCCGCCAATATTTCTAGCTTGATCAAGGTTGCGTTCTGGTCGCTGAACGCGGCCGACATCCGAGACAACGTATCGAGAGCCTGTTCCAAGTCTCCCTTGTCAAGCAGCGACATGATCTCCTGTAAACCTAGATCGCCCTGTGAACGTCCTTGCCGCGCTTGAAGCTCTTGTTCTGAAATGCCAATGGATTCCGCCAAAATAGAATCCAAGTTCGCATCCGGTTCTTGTTTTGGGGCCTGCAGCTGAATCAACTTGGATTCAACAGTCCCAATAGAGGAGTGCAGGCTTGCATCGGAGGTATCGGGATCACCAATGATAAATCCCGGCTCTTCGGCATGGGCTTCAGCTAAACCTGCTTTCATCCTCCACTCGGAATCTGCGGATAGACTCAAGTCTTGTCGCGGCGAGTGGTCTGGTGTGGTCGTCTGACTAATCAGGAACTCGAAGCCCGCAGTGCTATCAACTTGAGCATTTTGCGTCGTCAACTTTTTGTTATTGGGGATGTTGACGCTCCGCGCGTGCTCAGCACCAACCCAAACACCATCGCCGAGGATCAAGGCAGCAACCGCTCCAATGCTGCAAAAGAGGAAGAAGCTTTGCAGGGAGAATACGCCCAGGCTAAAACGACGCACCAAGAGGTCGAGGCGGTCATGGATGGCAAATGGAGCCAATGAGTATCGTGTTTCGTCTTGTTGCGAATTGGCATAGAAGTCATCGTCTGAAGCTTCGCTAGATACAAGGGTCTGCTTCTCAGATACACGGAACTGCTCTTGGAGACGTTTGAGCTCGCGTTCTTTTCGCTCCATTTTTGAAGTAAAATGAGCATCCAACAATTCAGCCGAAACCGCGCGGAACTCGTCAAGTGTTTGCGCCCTGGTCAACTGCGCGTGAGTTGCAACAACCATATTTTCACGTAGAAAATTAGTCAGATTTACAGCTAGGGTTTCGGGCTGAAGTTTGCCCTCATGCCAGGCTAACAGTTGAGCCAGTAATTCTTCGAGAATACGTTGTTCGGATTTTGACTTTGACTGCATCGATTCCAAGCTACAAAAAAGACTAGGTCGACAACGCTACCTCGGTCCATAAATCGACACCTGGTGCAGTGTATCTTTGCCTCGACCTGACAACTCAGGGTTAGACCGAAATTGAGCATTATCAAAGCAGGTCGATCCAACATAACGCGCAGAAGAGGATTCAAAGATTCGAGTCCGAGCGGAACAATCGATTCAACCACTTCATGAATTCCGTGTCGGACACCACGCTCAATTTGCAATCTGGGCGGTGTTCGATGAAATCTCGCACGCCTTTAGGCGTCACGCCGGAACCCATCACGTTGAGATACTCAAGATCCGGCAGCTTTTCGAACCGTTTGAGTGCGTCGTCACTCACATTTGTATCCGAGAGATTGAGCATTTGTAGGTCGGGAATCTCGACAAGAATGTCAACGACTTCTGAAGTGACGCCGGCATGTACGAAAGCCAGATGCGGGATGCTTAATTCACGCAGCGATTGAAGTTCCTCTGGCTCGCCGCGAAATTCAACGATCGACACTAGCTCGATCTTCGGAAAGAGCCCAAACAGTCCATGATCGGCTTGGTAGAAGATGCGTGCTCCAGATGCCGTTAGTTGCTCCGCCGCCAGCGATTGGTTTCTCAGGGAATGTAGATGCACCATCAACGGCATCAAGATGGCTGCAAGCAGAGCGAGTGTGATGAGGAGAGTTCGCAATGACACTCGTAACGGCATGGTAGAAACTTCGCTCCCTCAAGCAGCGACGAGGCACTCACTAAGAATCGACGGAGCCTAGTCATCCGTTTCTGATGGGACGCGTCGCAATGTGCTGACGAACTGATCCATGCTTTGTACCCGATTCTCAGGACTGGGTTGTACGCACTGCATGATCATGCCGCCAAGCGTTTTGTTGAGGTCTGGGCGGTACTTGAAGATGTCGCGAGGATTGGATGTGTCGTGATTCAGCGCTGCAAGTCCACTTGTCTCGCCGCCTGGCCAAGGGAAATCGAAGGTCAGTAGCTGATAGCAGGAAACGCCGAAAGCGAAAATATCCAGGCGCTGGTCGGTAGCCCGACGACGAACGATCTCGGGAGCCATGTAGAGTGGTGTTCCGGTTCGGTTGCCGGGTCGCATAAATGCTTCGGTCGCTGGGACAGTCAGCCCAAAATCGATCAGCTTAATGCGCTGGATTTCTGTGTCGCAGATAAAGTTTCGCGGACAAATGTCGCGGTGGATGTAGCCTTTCTGATGCACGTAGTGCAAAGCGTCGGCCATCTGCTTGATCAAATCGAGCCGCCGGCCGGCAAGTCGCTCCGCATCCTGGTTCTGAATGAGTGTGTTCAGGCCAGGGCCGTCTATGAACTCCATGATCAGGTACGGTTCCTTGGCTGTAGTTTTACCGTACTCGAGAGTCTTGATGATGTTGGGATGATCCATCATCGCCGCGATTTCGCCTTCGGGCGGCTTGTTCATCCCTTTGAAGCGACTCTCGAAGAAGCTGAATTTCGCGAGGTCACAGAGCTTGAGGCCGACGATCTGATCCTTCTCTCGGTCTCGCGCTGCATAAAATTTACTCATCGTACCGCTGACTGCAGTACGGAGTTTCTCAAATCGAGCTTCGATGTCGATTCGGCGGTTCGACTTCAACGACGCAGGACCATCGCCTGAGTCTTTCTTTTTGCCGAATCCGAACTTATCTAGCAGTCCCATGCCACTAGGCTCTGTGCTTGAGTTTCATCGTGAGCGACAGGGCGCTAGCCGTCGGTTCCCGCAGTCGATCACTAACAGCACCGGCGGCTAGCGCCCTGCCGCAAAAAGGTGCCCATCGCAATCTAGTTTACTTTCCGCAGTAGTCGATGACTCTGGCGATTTCACTCTTTAAACGAGATCTCTCGACAATTCTGTCGACGTAACCATGCTCAAGCAAGAATTCGCTGGTTTGGAAGCCAGCGGGTAACTCGATCTTGATGGTAGCTTTGATCGTACGCGGCCCTGCAAAGCCGATCAACGCCTTGGGTTCGGCGATCACGATATCACCCAGAGAAGCAAAGCTGGCTGCGACGCCACCCATCGTCGGATTGGTCAGGACGGAGATATAGAGTCCGCCCGACTCATGGTACCTGGAGAGTGCTGCAGACACTTTGGCCATCTGCATCAAAGACAGAATGCCTTCGTGCATTCGGGCGCCACCGCCGGAGCCACTAACGATAATCAACGGTAAGTCTTGCTCGGTGGCACGTTCAACAAGTCGCGTCAGCTTCTCGCCCACAACCGATCCCATACTGCCCATGATGAAGGCAGAATCTGTAACCCCGATGGCTACTCGTCTAGCTCGGATCATTCCACAGCCTGTTAGAGCTGCGTCTCTTAAGCCCGTTCGCTTTTGCTCATCGGTCAGACGATCAGCGTATTTTTTCTTGTCAGCAAACTTGAGTGGATCCGTGGGGAGCAGGTCCGCATCCCACTCCTCAAAAGTGCCCTCATCCAAGACTTGTGAGATCCGTTCACTGGCAGACACATAAAAGTGATATCCACATTTGGGGCATACATTCTCTTGCTGTTTCGCCTCTTTCTTGTAGATCGTTTCCTTGCATCCGGGGCATTTCACCCATAGGCCGTCTGGCACAGCTCGTTTGGAAAGCCGCGTGGTCTGGGCGGCAGAGTTAGTAAGATTCGATTCGACGGTGGCCATTTTGCTGCCTCAAAACTTGGCGAGGTAAATTGCTTCGACTCGCCCAAAATGAATGCATGCTCACGTCGTGTGTTTAAACGCGAGCGAAAAGAGAGGAAGAAGGAACAGATTCGATATGCAAAGTTTCAAAGTTGCCAAAGTCCAACTCGCACTTCCAAAGATCGCCAAGGCTTCCGCCCAACAGTACGAATCGAACGATCGACGCCATGGGTTGTGGCACTACTAAACCAACACGACCGCCATCGTGCTTGCGAATAAGCTTATGAATGGCGGTCTCAACTCGCTCGACGGCTTGTTCGATGGTTTCGCCTTCCGGAGGACAAACGTCCTCGGGACTCTCTTGGAATTGGCGGTAAACCTTGGGCTGCAAGCGTTTCACTTCCGATACCAATTTGCCCTGCCACAGTCCGTGGTCCAAGTTGCTCAAGCAGTCGAGCGTTTTGCTGCGGCAGAAGTTGAATTCACAAATGAGCTTGGCCGATGCCTGGGCAGATTCCGACGGCGCGACGTACAAGCAATCCAGCTTGATCTCCTTCAAGCTGTCTGCCAAAGCTTCGGCTTGTTGAACGCCAAGTTCGCTAAGCGGGATATCCAAAGAACCCTTGATGCGACCTTCCTCATCGAAAGTCGTACATCCAGGACGGATCAAAAGAACCTCAATCATTACACCCTACGAGTTTAGTTCCATTACCTTCCAATGGCTTCACGTAATCTCTCGACAGCGATTCGATAATCTTCCTGCTTGAAGATGGCCGAACCGACCACAAACAAACTGGCTCCGGCTTGGAAGCAGCCGCCTATCGTCTCGAGATTGATCCCTCCGTCGACTTCGAGCAGCAAATGTTCATGCTGAGCTCGAGCTGTACTTAATTTTTCCAGTACCACAGGATTGAAGGCCTGACCTCCAAACCCGGCATTGACGCTCATGGTGAGCAACATGTCGATATTCGGGAGCACCTTGGCGACTTCTTCCAAGGCGGTGTCGGGATTGATGGCTAAGCCTACTCCGACACCAAGCTCACGAATTTGGTCGAGGACCTCGACGTAGTTCTCTTCCACTTCAGCGTGAATCGTAATGCAATCGGCACCAGCATCCACGAACTGCGAAACAAACTTGCTCGGCTCTGCGATCATCAGATGCACATCGATCGGCAGGCTCGTTCGCTTTCGAATTCCCTCCACGATCGGCATGCCGTATGTCAAATTGGGAACGAACTGACCGTCCATCACGTCAAGATGAAGGGCTTTTACGCCTGCTTTTTCCAGGCGTTCGAGCTCGCGTTCCAAATTGCCAAAGTCGCAAAGCAGGAGGCTGGGCAAAACAATTGCCTCTTCGCTCCTTAATTGCTGCATTGCGGCAGTCGCTGTGGCGGTATTCATGGTGCCCAATATTTATCCCTTCATTTCTGAATAGCAAGTGCTACTTAGGGAGGAGCTCCGGGGCCACAGCATGCAAGATTTACCGGTTTGCCCGCCCTTGCTGGCTTTAAACGGGGGCTAACGGCGAGCTGGAAGCCTTAATGCGGCAAATGTCCGTTGCAATCTCTTGTCCCGCTACAGACGATATTTCCGATTTTTCCTTGGCGCAAATTCGCTACCCTCCCATTACCCACCTGTGGAGGGGGTGTTGCTAGTCTGCGGCAAGTCTCGATTTGGCTCGCCCGGTAGTGGACCAAGTCTCCCAGTCGAAACCCGTGCTTGCTGTGGGGCGTTTCTGCGGGATGCTTCCGAGTAAGTTATCGTTGTCCGCGTCTTGCCATTCGATTTCGCAATAAGCCAGGATGCCGCCAGCCCACTCTGGTGCTTTGGGCGGACGCGCGCGTACTCGCGAGCCAAGGACATCTGGGTAGACAAGCCATAACTGTATTTTGCCGCCTGAGCGCTGCTTGCCCAGAGGTACTGAAAAGTGATCGGTTGCAGCCTGATGCATAATCGATCGTTCATCGATGGACTCGGCTTCATGCGGATGCCCACTGGCAGACACCTGTGGAGTTTGCTTTGAGTGAGGCAGTTCCACTCTACCTGCCAGATCGTACTGTTGAATAAGCATCGCTCCAAAGTCGTTATCGATGCCTTTCCCAGGATCTACTCCGCCATAGCGCTCTACGCGTTCCTTGCCGTGGCGATTTGCGAGGGAGGGGAGATTGGGTCACAGCCACTGTTCGGCCCTATCCCAAACTCGGGCACTCTCCATCCAGCCGAGATCGGCGTAAGCTAAATTGCTAGTCCAATACTTGCGATCCACCTCCATCGCTGGGCGTTTCACGATGACGCGAAGTCGGAGTTCTTCTGGCGAGCCCAATTCCCACATTTCGAATTCAACAACTGCTCGCAACAGTGGATTTTCTCTAAGCATATCAGTTTCTTCCGGCTCTGCCGGTGGCCCGTGAATGTCGATGACCGGCGAGGGCTTCCCGAGTTCAGGTAGTTCGGGTGCCTTTCGTCCACAGTCGAAAACCAGGAAAGCGAGAGGCAAAGAGAAGATGGCAGCTCTCAAAGCGAAAATTCGGAGAGATATACTGGACTCTCTCGCGCCGGGATGGCTTTTCCGCCCGTGCTAAGCGTTAGGATGATCCATTGGCGGAACAGTGTATTCAGTCATTTGTTATGACGACGTGAATTCTGGCTGCTCATCAACACCGCCGTGATAGCACGGGAGATTAGCATGCCAAGGGATGTCAGAGCAACTAAATGAAACCCGCTCGGATCGCCCCAGTTCTCAGTCACGCACCCGCCAATGAAACACATCCCTGGCTCAACTAAGAGTGGCACTAGCA
The DNA here is from genome assembly GCA_963691875.1 of Aureliella sp. Taxonomy (GTDB): domain Bacteria; phylum Planctomycetota; class Planctomycetia; order Pirellulales; family Pirellulaceae; genus Aureliella. The sequence continues at coordinate 2,982,209 of OY829846.1, read as the reverse complement.
TCTTGTACCGGCGCTGCATTACGTTTCAGGATGCCGGCGCTGAGCTTGTCGCGACGAGGATCATCATCAAGGGCATGTTCTGATTCAAGTTTTTAAAGGCGTCCGGCATGTAAGGCCCAGGGAGTTTGTTCGCTAGGAAAGACTCCACATATGGTTCTAGGAAGAGCACAAGTGCCGCCAGGAGAACGTTAACAGACGTAAGAGCCCACAGCACGAGTACTAGTGCTGAGGATGGTGTGTCCCCGGAATCTAAGTCCGATTCCAAGTTAGCTGGTTCGTAGGGAGAGTCACTCACCGGTTCTCAAGACAGTCGTTTCTGGAGTTTCTCCAACTCGCTCAAGAACGACTACTGTTCGCGTCTACGCTCTTGTGTGAAACTGGGAAGTGTCGAATATCTGCGTGGGATGCGTGTCTCCTTGGTGGCGGAACTGCAGGCATTCGACCTACCACGTCTGTATTCCCTGCATAGGAGACATTAAAGTGCACCTTGAATTGTATGAGTCGCGCGTCAAGAATTATGCCGCTATTTGCTCACCGCTTGCGATAGCTTTGGCATTCTTTGTCATTTATTCTACCGCGACATCTTCCGTTATGGCCCAAGAAGGAAATCGCAAGTTGTCTGCCGCCGTCCAAACCGAAGAACCTCGTAAGAACTCCGATGTGACGGCTGAGGAAGATCCTTATCTGTGGTTGGAGGACGTCACAGGTGAGAAAGCATTGAATTGGGTTCGTGCTCAGAATAAAGTGACTCAGGAGCATTTCGAAGTTAACCAAGCGTTCCAAGAATTGCAGGCAGACTTATTGAAGATTTTGGATTCTGATGAGCGCATTCCGTTTATCTCTAAGTCTGGCGATTACTACTACAACTTTTGGCGAGACAAGAACAACGTTCGCGGGCTGTGGCGGAGAACAACTCTGGATGAGTACCGCAAGGAAGAGCCTGAATGGGAAGTGATTCTCGACCTCGACAAGCTGGCCGAAGAAGAAGGCGAGAATTGGGTTTGGGATGGTGCAAGCATTCTGCGGCCAGACTACGACCTGGCGCTCGTCGATCTTTCACGTGGCGGTGCGGACGCATCGGTAACACGCGAGTTTGACATGAAGACTAAGGCTTTCGTCAAAGGAGGCTTCGAACGTCCTGAGGCAAAGGGCGGAATTGGCTGGGTGGATCGCAATAGCGTTTTTGTCTTCACTGACTTTGGTGAAGGTTCGCAAACAAGCTCCGGCTACCCGCGTATCGTCAAACTCTGGAAAAGAGGTACGCCACTGAGTGAGGCTGAAGTCGTGTATGAAGGCAAGCCAGAGGATATGTACATCTCTGCTTCGCACGATGATTCGCCGGGATACGAGCGTAACTTCGTGAGTCGAACTCTAGCCTTTTATAACGACGAGTTGTACCTTCGTTCCGACGATGGCAAGCTAACGCAGATCGAAGCTCCTAACAGCGCGAACAAAGGAGTTTTTCACGATTACCTGTTGCTGGAACTTCGTGAGCCTTGGAGCGTTGAAGGCAAAGACTACAAAGCGGGCTCTTTGCTGGTCGCCAATTTCGATGACTACATGGCTGGCAAACGCGAGCTGGATGTTGCATTTGAGCCCACAGAGAATTCGTCGCTCGCTAGCTTCTCGGCCACGAAGGATCACTTGATCTTGAACGTGCTGGAGGACGTGAAGAATCGTATTTATGTTCTGACGGCCGAAGGCGATGGCTGGAAGAAAGAAACGCTGAAAGGAGCTCCGAAGATTGGTACCGTGAGCGTTCGACCGGTGGATCCAGACGAATCGAATGCATACTGGATGACTTCTAGCGATTACTTGAACCCGACGACTCTTTACTATGGTGAGATTGGTGGCGAGCCAGAGCAATTGAAACAGCTGACGCCGCTTTATGATGCCGAGGGCTTAGCGGTAACCCAGCATTTTGCGACGAGCAAAGACGGCACCAAAGTGCCTTATTTCATGGTCGCCAAAGAGGACATCGAGCTCGACAGTGACAATCCGACTCTTCTCTATGGCTACGGTGGATTTGAGATCTCGCTTACGCCCGGTTACAGCGCAAGTGTTGGCCGGGCGTGGACCAGCCAAGGCGGCGTTTACGTGGTCGCCAATATCCGTGGCGGCGGTGAATACGGCCCACGTTGGCACCAAGCTGCATTGAAGGAAAATCGCCTGCGTGCCTACGAAGATTTCGCGGCGGTTGCCAAGGATTTGATGGAGCGAAAAGTTACCAGCAAGAAGCGGCTAGGAATCCAAGGCGGCTCCAACGGTGGTTTGCTTGTTGGCAACATGGTCGCGATTTATCCCGACTTGTTTGCAGCAGCCGTCTGCCAAGTGCCATTGCTCGACATGCGACGCTATCACCTGCTCCTGGCTGGTGCAAGTTGGATGGCCGAGTATGGAGATCCCGACTCGCCTGGCGAATGGAGCTTCATCAAGAGTTATTCGCCATATCAAAACATCGAGAAATCGACCAAGTACCCTGCAGTGTTGTTCACGACTTCCACTCGAGATGACCGAGTGCATCCCGGTCATGCTCGGAAGATGATGGCTCTGATGAAGGCACAAGGCCACGACGTGACTTACTACGAGAACATCGAAGGCGGTCACGGTGGAGCGGCGAACAATAAGCAGCGGGCTTATATGCAGTCGCTGGCTTATTCTTATCTTCGTGAGCGATTGTTTCCGTCGAAGTAAGCCCTGGTCTTACGGTTGAACTGCTAGTTGCATCTTGGCGCTCGAGGTTCATCGAGCGTCAAGCCTTGTAGTGGATTTCGACAGAAATCCTATTCCTGGGATTTCTGGCAGACGTATTCCTGGCGAGTGGTCGGGCGTGTGGGGTTCCGCTGAATCCCACTAGGTTAAAAATCCTCGGAGGTGGAGAGGAGGAATTCTGGCGAATCCCAATACGGGGATTATTGGGCATGACTTAGGTGCGGCCGAACATCTTGTCGAGTTGTTCACGACTGAAGAACAAAGCAGTGGGACGGCCGTGAGGGCAGTGATGCGTGTCCTGGTAATGATCGCGTTGCTCCAGCAAAGCAGTGATCTCTTCTTCAGCTAGCTTGTCACCCGCCTTGATCGCAGCCTTGCAAGCGAACATGTGCAACAATTCGTCCAGCACGTCACGCGAACTAGGTTCTTTGCCACCGGCCATCAGCGGCTCGAGCACTTGTCGCATTACTTCGGCAGGTCGTAGCTTGGCGAGCAGCGCTGGATATGCCGTCATTAGTACGGTGTCGCCCCCAAAGGGCTCAATCTCGATTCCGATCTCTGACAGTAATTCTTTATGCTCGAGTGCTGCAGCAGCTTCTTGCGCTGTCAGGTCCAAAGGTTCTGGGACTAGCAGCTGTTGCTTTTCCATCGTCTTGGCTTCCGACTTCTCACGCAGTTGCTCGTAAAGAATTCGTTCGTGCAAAGCGTGCTGGTCAATCACGACCATACCCGACTCATCTTGTGTCACCAAGTAACGTTGGTGCACCTGAAAACCAAGGTGGCTGTGCGCTGGGGCTGGAACTTTCGCTTCTACGGTACGGGCTGCGTCCCAGCGTTGGATTTGGTCTTCATCGCCAGATGACGAAGGCAATTCCTGGCTCGGAGCTGGAATAGGACTATCGGGCAGCGGCGCAAGTGATGGGTTGATATCGGTCGCAGCACCACCAGCGGAGCTGCTTGCCAAACTGCGATCGGTCGGGAAAGGCTTAAACTCGGGCGTGGTTTGAGTCAGATTCAGTGTTGGCGTGACTTGAGTCATACGATTCGAATGATCGGACCAACGGTCCTCGTATCTCATGGACGAAGTCGCTGGTTCCGTAGCTTGCTTGGACTCTTCACGTAGCCCTGCCGGCGCCGGTCCGGGCACATGACGAGCTCGCGCCGTCAAATCACTAGTCAAGAATTCGTGACGCAGCGTCCGCAGCATTTGGCTGTAGAGCTTGCCACTTTCCTGGAATCGCACTTCCATCTTGGTCGGGTGCACATTGACGTCCACCATCGAAGGGGGCAAAGTCAGACGCAGGAAACAAACCGGAAAACGTCCGACCATCAGCAAGCCACGATAGGCTTCGCCTAATGCATGCTGCAAGCTGCGGTCCTTGATGTGTCGTCCGTTCAAAAACAGATACTGCATGCGGTTATTGCTGCGACTGACCGATGGATCGGCCACATAGCCAACCAATTTCGCTTGGTCCGATTCGCTCTCAACCGCGATCAAGGAATCCGCGATCTCGTCGCCGAAGAATGCCCTAATACGTTCTTTCCAGGAATCAGTGGCCGGCAAGTCAAATACCGTTCGCTTGCCATTGGTCATCATCATTTTCACTCGAGGAAACGCCAACGCGATCCGAGTGAAAGCTTCAGTGATGTGACTGGCTTCGGTTTGCGGTGTCTTCAAGAACTTCTTGCGCACCGGAGTATTGAAAAACAGATGACGGATTTCGAATGTGGTACCAACAGGGCAACCCGTTGGATAGATCTCGCTGGCCTCGCCTCCCCGCACCGTAACTTCAGAACCTGAGTCTGAGCCAGATGTCCGGGTCCGCATCAGCAAGTGGCTAATTTCGGCTATCGAGGCTAAGGCTTCGCCGCGAAATCCAAGCGTGTGAACATCGAATAGATCATCTGCCGACTCAAGCTTGCTGGTTGCGTGACTGGCAAGTGCGAGAGGGATTTGTTCGGGATTGATTCCACAGCCGTTGTCGCTGATGCGTAGCAAATCGATGCCACCACCTTCAATCGCCAGCTCGATACTGGTGGCACCCGCGTCGATGGCATTCTCGAGCAACTCCTTTACGACGCTCGCAGGTCGCTCGATGACTTCGCCCGCTGCGATCTTATTGACCAAGCTGGGTGGTAGTTGGCGAATGGTTGGCATGAATGCTTCCGTACTCTTCGGGGATCAAATCTTGGGGCAATCTGCTCGTGGCCTTCTCCGCACGAGCAAAGGAGCTTGACTTCGTTTCTCAGCTACTGGGTTGGTGGCGATTACTCGGAGGGCTCAGCTAAATCCGTGGCGGATCCCTCGGGTGCATCCGCCGCTTCATCGCCATCGTCTTGCCTGTACTTATCCAGCTTGCGGTACAGCGTTCGTGAGCCGATGCTGAGGATTTTCGCGGCTTCTTCGCGATTGCCAGCTGTCATCTTCAGGGTTTCTTCAATAGCCCAGCGTTCGATCTCGGCCATACTCCGGCCAAGCAAACTCGAATCTCCGGAGCTAGGCAGAGTGACTGTGGAATTCTCTGCAGAACCTGTGTCTCCGCTTCCAACATCGCTTTCTAGAGCAAGTTCAGGTGGTAGGTCATCGAGGTCTAACGTGCCGTCGGTATCGAGCACCACCATGGTTTCGACAAAGTTACGGAGTTGTCGGATGTTGCCTGGCCACTCGTAGCTATAGAAACGTTTGGTCACCGCTGGCGCGAAACTACACTGTGGCTTGCCGTGACGCTTGATGAACATCTTGCGGAAGTGGTCCATCAGAGGCACAACGTCTTCCGGGCGTTCGCGCAGAGCAGGTAATTGCACTGTGACTATGTTCAGACGGAAGTAGAGATCATTCCTGAAGGAGCCTTCCTCGACCATTGCTTCCAGTGGTCGATTGGTGGCGCTAAGCAGTCGGCAGTTAACCTTGAGCGACTTGTTGTCGCCGACGCGTGTGATGCGATGTTCTTCGAGCACTCGGAGCAGCTTGATTTGCGTACTCATCGGCATGTCGCCGACTTCGTCGAGGAACAGAGTGCCTCCGTCGGCGTACTCGAAAGCACCCATTCGATCGCTGGCCGCATCGGTAAAGGCACCTTTGACGTGACCGAATAGCTCGCTTTCAACCAATGTCTCCGATACAGCCCGCGTGTTGAGGGCTTTCATTCGCTTGCTTTTTCGCGGGCTGTTTTGGTGAATTGCCTGAGCAATCATCTCTTTGCCAGTACCGCTTTCGCCCGTGATCAACACGGTCGCGTCCGTTGGCGCGATGCGTTTCAGTCTATCGATGACTTCCTGCATCTTCGGGCTGGCGTAGATGATGCCTTCGAAGCCAAATTTTTCGTCGAGCCGTGCCCGTAGCTCGGTGTTGGTTTGCTTCAGATTGACTGCTTCGACGGCTTTGCCCGTGACCGCTCGCAGACGGCTAGGAGTGATAGGCTTTTCGAGGAAGTTGAAAGCACCTTCCTGCATTGCTTCGACGGCCTTCGTGACGGTGGCATGGCCGGTAACCAAGACCACCTCGCAGTCTGGCAACGAGGACTTCGCCTTTTGCAGAACTTCCATGCCATCTTTTTCGTTCATCACCAAGTCGGTAACAACGACATGAAACATGTTCTTCTCGATCTGCTTAATTCCCTCGGGACCGCTGGTTGCAACGGTGCAGCGGAAGCCGACACGCTCCAAGCTGTCCGTCATCGCTCGGGCGTGGGCGTGATCGTTGTCGACGATCAGTATCGCGTATTCCTTGGGATCAAAGCCGGAATCGGCCTGGGATTCGTCCATTTTGGTTGCGTCGAGAAAGTGCGGATCTCAAAATTCCTGAGACTCATATGGTAACGCTCCAGCATATGGTACGGTAGTCGCGGTCGGTCGAGCTGGTCCAAGCCAATGTCGCCGGAGTGCATTATTTGCAGTGCAAAGGACCGCCGGTGGACCGTGAATTCAAGTGTTTCACTCTTTCCCCTACCCCCAGGCAAGGAACGAGGCATCCCCCATGAGCGTTTGTCGAGGCGTACGAGGTGCTACGACGGTTCCCGAAAATTCTCGCGACGAGATCCTGCAGGCGACTCGTCAGATGTTAGCTCTGATGATTCGCCGCAACGATATTGATTCGAAAGATCTCGCGAGCGCGACGTTTACCGTCACCAAAGACTTGGACGCCGAGTTTCCGGCTTACGCAGCGCGGCAGCTCGGCTGGCTGAACGTGCCTCTGCTGTGCGGTTACGAGATTTCGGTGGAGAGTTCGCTGCAGAAGTGCATTCGAGTGCTACTGCACTGGAATACCGACAAGACGCAGGACGAAGTTCATCACGTCTACATCCACGAAGCGGTCAAACTCCGGCCGGATCTATCCAAGTTGCCGCCAGTCGATTGGGATGAGCTGGAAAGTTGGATCGACGACCATCTGGCGGGAGACTCGTAGCGGAATCCGTCATGACATTGCCCCCGCGTGGATGTGGTTACGAATTCAGGCGCAAAGGCTCTTCTCCGTTAAGCCAATTTGAGCTGGCGCCTTCGGCTAACGCTATACGAATTCACGTCCTATATGCCATACAAGACTTTGCCGTAACATCGCTGCCCGCGTACTCGTCTACGGGAAATGCCTCATGCTTGCTTGTGGCAGATTGTGCGTTCACACTGGATCAGCAGCTCAATGTGCTCTTGCAGCGTTCCTTCCTACCTCGGCAGCCTTTCAACTCCTTCCAGGATCACCTTATGCACTTCCTTCGAGTATCTGCACTTCTCTTCCTATGCGGGTTTCTAATATTCGGGAGCATGACTTTGGTGCAAGCGAATGAGCCGGGAGTGAAGTTCGACGTGTTGGGATTGGCCATCGATGCCAATGAAGGTATAGCGGCGGCGGACGTAGATCAGGATGGCAAGATGGACTTGGTGGCGGGCCGATTCTGGTACCGCAACGGAGATTGGCGAGCACGACCTCTGCGTCAGATTGACGATTGGAATGGCTACGTGCAAAGCAATGGTGACTACGTCTTTGATGTCAACCAAGATGGGAGTCCTGATGTCATTGCGGGCTCGTTCATTCCGACCGAGATTCACTGGTACGAAAACCCCGGCGAGAAGGGCTTGCGACTTGGGCAGCTTTGGAAGCAACATTTGCTGCTTGACTCGGGGCAAGCGCAGAATGAAGGCGGCTTGCTACAGGACCTGGATGGCGACAACGTTCCAGAGTTGATCATCAATCGCTGGAAGAAAGATACCCCGATGCTGGTGCAGCGTTTAGCTAAGAAAGCACCGAAGGCGGTAACCAAAGCGCAACCAGCCAAGTACGAGCTTAAAACCGCCACGCTCGGTGAGAAAGGCAATGGGCACGGATTAGCCGTCGGTGACTTGAGTGGTGATGGCAAGTTGGATGTGCTTGTGGGCCAAGGTTGGTATGAGCAGCCAGCTGAGAATCCCTGGGAGCAGCCTTGGAAGTTTCACCAAGCCTGGGATTTGCACGCTAGTTTACCGATGATTGTGGTAGATTTAGACAGTGACGGTAGAAATGACTTGATCTTTGGCAAAGGTCACGATTTTGGTTTGTACTGGTGGCATAATCAAGGCTTGGATGCCGCAGGCACGCCGAAATGGGAAGAGCATCTTATCGACAAACAATACAGCCAACCGCACACGTTGGCTTGGGCTGACCTTACTGGTGACGGACGTCCAGAATTGATTACGGGCAAGCGATACTATGCCCACAATGGAAAAGATCCCGGCGGCGAAGAAATGCCTTGCATGTATTACTACAACTGGGACAAGAAGCAAAATAGCTTTACAAGGCATATCATCGAAGAGGGGCACGTAGGAACGGGCCTTCAGATCGTGGTTGAGGACTTTGACCAAGACGGTGACATGGACCTGGCTGTCGCAGGCAAAAGCGGAACTTACTTGCTAACCAATCAAGGCATGAAGTGAGAGTAAGACTCGACGCTTGCTAGGCTACAATTTGTCGCTCGCACATCGCACTGGCTAAGCTGCCTTGAGATTTGGAATTGGATCAGGCGTCAAGGTTTCTTCTAGACGCGAAACTACCGTCTGCTCCATTTTGCCTTTGAATTGCTTTGCTGACTCGGGAATAAATCCGAGTAAGGAGACTTGATCGTCGAAAACCTCGGCTCGCCAGGAAACTAAGTAGCCGTAAGCCGCGAAGCTGACATCAAAACGATGGTCCTTCATGTGCAGATTGACTTGATGCACCTGTGAAGGAAATCTTTGGGTGAGGGTTGCAACCATTTGGTGAATTCGAGCAATGGCTTCTTTTTGCCCTAGGCAATGCTGAACTGCTGTATTGATTTCGATCATGGCTGTCCCTCAGATAAAAATGGCACCAGGGTGTGCTATAGCAACATTGAGCTGATGGAGTCTAGGCCGGTGAGCATTTGCTTTCATGCCGCGGAGCGCAAGCCAGGCTGTGCTGACAGATTTCTTTGGGGCCTCCCTTGTTTTTCTCGCTCAGGTTTGGGGTTGAGATAAGGCCGGTTGTGGCCTGCGTCGAGCTAAAACAGGAGCATACTTACCCGCAGTCATGCACAATCTCAGTCCACAGACAGGTTTTGATCACAGCCTTCCTGGTCGATGCTGGCATTGAGCAAACGGTGAGGTCTGTCGCATTCGATCTGCGCAAATAAGAGCAAGCCTTGCCGTATAGCTGTCTTTGGTCACGTGGTCGGGTCAACTTGCTAAACTATTCCCGAGGAAACAAAGGCCATGAATGCATCAGTGAAGGACCGGGAGGCTGTTAAAGCTGCAACTTCAGCAGGTCCGTGGAAACGCAGCAAGCTGACGGCGCTGACCGTGGCTCTGGTAGTGCTTTTGCTTTCAGCTCTCGCGACCAATTGGCTGGGAGTACAGCGACTGGCGGGGGTGACATTATGCATGGTCCTCACGCTACTTTTTTACGCTTGCACGCGTCTCGTTCAGACGCGCGGACAACTCACAACAGGGCTAGTTGCGATTGTACTGCCAACCATTGTCGCACTGCTTTGCGTGACGCTCGGACGTATGACTCCATTCTTGAATCGCCAGATCGTCCTCAGTCATATGAGTGAGGCTGGAATTCGATTTTCTGCGCGTCAGCCAGATGAAGTCGACGAATGGCTGCGAGATCGAGAAGGCTACATGCTGCCGACTTGGCTTGCGTTTTGTATTGGCGAACACTGCATGACTTGCCTTGGAGAGATCGCTGGCGATGTAACAGATGTCTCGAAACTGCCACTTGGAAGAGTGCCTACTGCGAGTCTCAGATACATTGATTTGCATATCACACGCAAGGACTCGCTGACGCCAGAGTTGATAGACTGGCTGAATGAATTGCCGCCGAATGGCAAGGACCAGAATGTTGTCTTGACGTTTCACACGATCGGTGAGAGAGATCAGGAACAAATCGTACGTCTGAATCGTCCGTGGCAAGGCGAACTCCGGCTCGACAAAACAAACGTGCCGCTCCGAGAATTGGGATCACCGCAGGGGCTCACAGTTCGCGCAAATCACCTCACTGCTGAGCAAGCGAAAGTAATTGCTCGCGCAGCACCAAATTGGCTAGTGATCACTTCGGATCTTAGCCCAGCTGTGGTTCAACAATTTGACGGCCTGGATGTGCGTCTCGAAGCTTGTACGATCGACGCCGATTCGCTTCGAACTCTTGCCCGGTTGGATATGCCAAACTATCACCTTTCGGCAACCTTTGGCGATCTCACGAGCTTGCAGAGTCTCGATCCTAAACCGGAGCCAAGATACCTAAGTCTGTGGGGCTGTCAGTTTCATGCAAAAGATGACTACATCAAAGTGGTTGAGCTCGTCAACTGCTCTCATCTTTCTTTCGTGGGGCCTCTAGGCAGATCGCAGTTAGACGACCTCTGGGGAAGGTGCCCAAGGCTAAAAACTGTTTCTCAAATGCAGGGTGGCAAATGGGAGGAATACAGCCGGCCAAATGCGAATGAAGCCCAACACTCGTGGACTGATCTGCAGAAGTGAAAGCCGCAAGCAATTCTGCAGAAATCGCCTTGTCCGCATCGAGGCTCTCGATACGGTGTAGCTGGGTACGAATTGAGATTGTTGAGAAGCACAATTGAGAAGCACAAAACATGCCCCGAATTGAATTGAACGTTGCCCAAGTCGCAACTCTCCCCTGCACTCACAGCGAAACGATTCCCGTATCTTATCTTGATGAGATGGGGCACATGAACGTTCGGTGGTACACGCATCTGTTCTCCAGTGGTTCGACAGGCTTTATGCAGTTGATCGACCTCGGCTGGGAGAAGATTGCCAAGCAGCACGGCGGCACCTTCATTCTGGAATCGCACACTCGGTTTTTATCTGAGGTGCGTGTCGGCCAGACAGTCCATATGCATGCAAGACTAATAGGGAGAAGCGTTAAACGCTATCACCTTCTGCAATTCATGGTGAACGAGGACAAGCAAGACATCTCAGCAGTTAACGAAGCGGTTGTTGCTCACATAGATTTGCGGATGCGCCGTCAAGCTTCAACGCCGGAAGACGCATCGAGGAAACTCGACGAGTTTCTCGCTGAACACCAGAAACTGAACTGGGATCCGCCCGTCTGCGGTGTCATGAAAGCTTGACCCTAGTTTTGCGATCCGCATCTCTCAGGCAGACTGACGGATTGGAAATTGCCTCCTTCTTTGTGCAGCCGCTAAAGTTTGTCATTTCGTAATTGCTTACCCACAGCACAGGGATATGTGCGTAAGACACGCATAATCTGCGGAAAAGTCAAACGGGCTGCTGTGCTGGAGGATCGGCTGACAAGATTTCGATGACAGATTCATCTACCTGCTTTCCCAATGAGATCGAATCATGCCCCGAACACCCGCCTCCCTTCTATTCGCTATCTCTTTAGTCGTTGGCGTCACAGTCTGGTCCCGTTGGAATGCGAGCCACGGCGGAAACGTCGTTACTCCGGAGATTACTCTGCGGCTGACACCCGCAGTGCCAGCGGCTTTCAAGGATTTCGTAACCCGTTCTCAGCTTCTCGATCCAGTGATCGCCGATCTACACCCCTTTGCATTGGAGATGAGCGAAGCAGAGTTGCGAGTTCGGCTTCACCAGTCGCTTCGAGTTGAGAGTGAGGTAGAGGGAGGGGAACCCGGAGTCGTCTGCCTTCAGAGTTCATTTCCTTCTCCTGCAATCGCCGTCGCCCTTCTCTGTCGACTGTGTGAGCGCATTAGTCGCACCAACCGAGTGCATCAGATGACGGTCGAGGATCTTGAGGGGCGTCGCGATTCGTTTGCCAAGCAGCTGACGAGGATCGAAAAACAGATTGCAAAGCAGAAGCAGTTTGTCTCTACACCGACAGCGAGCGGCAAACAGCGCTGGAGCGATCTAACCGATCTAGTTCTGCAAGCAGCGGCAGAAACCGAAATCGATCTGGTATCGACGGCTGTGGCCCTGAGACAACTGCCTAAACCTACGGCGACAGACCCAAACTCATTTCTTCAAGTGCAGAAGTGTCTTTTGCAGTTCATGGAACCAGCTTGGTATGAACATGGTCGATTCGAAAAGTCGCCTGCACAAGTTAGCTATGAAAAAGCTGTTCGACTTCGTAAACGCCTAAATGCGGCGCATGCGTCAAAGGGCCCGAACGCCCCGATGGTATTGGCACTGCAAGCAGAGCTCCAGGAATTAGAAAGTTCGCGAGCTCTAGAGCATTGGATGGAAAGAATCGCTGCTCGCGGACAGTCAGAGGCTTTGAATGAAGTCGTCGATTTTCTGGACTTGCTCAATGCCCAGGCCGCAGACCAAAGAAGGGACCCTGCCGCGCACGGGCGCGAGAACCTAGCGTCGCTGGCGGACAAGCTACGACAGGAGCTCGATGTTCTTTCGCGGCAGTTATCAGAACTGCAGGCTAGTCGGCCGAAGTTTGAGGTGGAAGTCCTAGGGAATCCAACCAATCCAGGCTTGAGACGAGAAGAGAGGCGCATCTATCTCAATCTACGAAGCAGATTTCCAAGTCTGCCAGAAATGAATAAGGCTTCTTAAGAAGCAACAAATACTGGCCATGCTCATTGTCACATTGGTGAAGTGAGCGGAACGCGCTAGAGGTTTTGATGATCAACCTGCGGCTAATGTCTCGCTGCTTACTTGAGCTGCGTTTTGAACAGTACGGATTTGGTTGGTGAAAGAAGCAGAAAGCGACAGCCGAACTGATGGCTAAGGTTGTACTTCCCGTGAAATTGCTTGCGTATGATCTCGGCGATACAACTCAACGCGGTTGTCCCCACTTTGAATCGAATCAGCATGTGCTTATGGATCAGATGTTGTGAGCACACAAAACTGAGAGTACTCTCTGAAATCTCGCTGACGTTGACCGTGAAGGGATCTCCGATGGCGCGAAGCTCAGAATCAAGAGGTATGACTTCAATGAATTGCTCGATGCGAAAGCGTTGATATGCTCTTCGCTCGTCTGTCCCTAACTTGTCTGCATATTTCGGAAGTAATTCGCGCAGCGCGAGGTGGTTACCAAGCAGCCCTTCGTAGCTCTTTCACGTAGTAGTCACGCACCTTACTCCCATTGTCATTCCGCCTATGCTCACAGCTCATTTTGCTGACCGTAGCATCGGAGTTAAGTTGTATGGGGAAAAGGAATTCGTCACGCTGGATTTTCAACCCCCTGCAGACGGGAGTAATGTCGTGCCTGAGGGACGCGTCCGAGTCGTCATAGCGGTTTCAGCGCGGCAAATCGCACGGGTTTTCGAAAGAATCCTCAAAGGAACGCGATTCTTGGCCCTCAACCCACAAAAACGAGGCAAGTCGCCGAAAGCGGTAGTCCGCAAGTGAATGTTACCCAAAAGTCGTCTTTACTCCTGAGAGCTGCCGCAGGCCCGGAACAGATTTCTGCGTGTGACACGACCATTATTCGTTCTTCCCATTCGCTCCTGCACCTACTTCGGACCGACTCTTGCCAGATCCTGGTAGAACTCCGGTCGACGATCCTCAATCCGATCAATGCTGTGCCCGGGAGCTCGTTGGACTTTCTTCTGACGAGCCAAAGCTGGATCAATCTGCGCGTAGATGATCTCTTCTTTGTCAGCGCTGGCCTCTACTAGAGTATGACCGTGCACGTCGGTGATTCGGCTTCTCCCAATGAACTGAAAGCCTCGTTCCAGACCGATTCGATTGACTGCAGCGAAGAAAACATGGTTCTCAGAAGAACGAGCGTTTATCACGTGCTCCGCCGTCGGCTCCGCTCCGGGAGGCCAGTTGGTTGGCAAGACGATGAGATCCGCTCCGCCAATGGAAAGACAACGGGATGCTTCCGGGAAAGAGGCGTCGTAGCAGATCAGCATTCCGAAGCGGCAACTTTCCAACGCGTGCACCGCGAACTTCTCGTCTCCAGGATTTACAAAGTGATCGACGCCCAACTTGGGCAGATGCACTTTGCGGTATTTGGCAACAACGCCTTCTGGTCCGATGCACACTGCGGCGTTGAAGACGCGTTCGCCATCTTTTTCAAGCATTCCGAGGACGAGATGGATTTCCAGTTCTCGGCAGGCTATTGCAAGCTCTCGTGTTGCGGGACCCGGAATTTCTTGTGCAATTGGACGAGCCTCTTCGAGGGACTCAAAGCAGTAGCCCGTCAGAGCGCACTCAGGAAAAACCACAAAGTCAGCGGACTGGCGAGCCGCTTCGTGCAGTTTGCAAAGTATCTGTCTCAGATTCTGAGCTGCTGCCCCGAGAGCAACATCCATCTGTACACCAGCAATCTTCACGTTGATTCCTTTCGTTTTGGGTATTGAGTCACTTTTTCGAGCAAATCTCGGCTACTCGCGCCTCATCTTACCTATATCCCAGCTTTCTTTTTCCAAGTTCTTTCGTCTCACAGTTTATCGTCCCGGTGAATGGTGACCAAAATTCGATTTTTTTCTCGCCGACCGGGACAATCCCTAATCGGGATCGTCAAGTTATTGTGGGCAGCGATGACGCAACCGTCTCAGCCGCCTAGGCCACGAGGATGGGCGAACGACCAACAAAGGCAATAGGCGACTTGGTCCCTCCCGCAGAAATAGCAAGACTCTGGCAACAGCACTCAAGTGGGTTGCTATTGCTGGCCCGAGCTCGCTTCGGCAGCCAGGTAGACTGTGAAGCCGAGGATATCTTGCAAGATGCGTTTACACGCTTAGCGCGACAGACGCAGATGCCTGATGATGTCTTGGCTTGGTTGGTTCGAACATCGCGGAATCTTGCTATCGACGCGTTTCGAAGTCGTAAACGACGAAAGCAACGCGAAGGTGCCGTCGCCAGTGAGCGACGCGACTGGTTTGAGGAAAGAGAATCGTCGACCATATTTGCTTCAGAGATCGAAGTAGCGATTGCGGAACTACCGATCGAGGAACGAGAAATCATGGTCGCACATTTGTGGAACGGAATGAGTTTTCGACAAATTGCAGCTGCCTTTGAGACATCCAGCTCAGCAGCCAATCGTAGATACCAATCTGCCTTGCAGCACTTGCGAAGTCGTTTGGGTCCAGGCGAACCACAGAAGCGGCAAGCTACTGTTCGACGTAGCTAACGCGATTAGAAAACCCCGCTGATGCAACTTCGTTGGCACGTGGAGATCCGAACGTCTCTACAGGTCAACAAGGTGAAATCAAGTGATAGAAAACAGGAATCGAGAGTAGAGTCGATGTCGGATCTAGAATCTGAACTACGGAAAATGCAACCTGCCTCAGCGGAGCAATCCCAAGCAGAGTTGATGTACCGGTGCGGCTGGGAAGCGGCTTTAGCTCAGCAAGAAGCCGAATCGGAAGTCCTAGCTCCGAGTGTAAGCACCGCAGACCCAGCGGATTCGCAGAAGCAAGCGTTCAGTTTTGCCAACTTTGGCAGTGGTGCTCTTTTCGGCGCAGCAGCTTGTTTATTACTTACGCTAAATGCCGGGCTGTGGAGCGCGGGGCAAGCTCCCTCATGTCCCTCGGACAATCTAGCTGGGAATCCTCCTCTTCATTCAAAGACAGATCGACCGCCAGCTCAGCCAAGAATCGGTCAGGAAGAATCTCCGATCATCCCCGATATCGACGGGTTGCAGTTCGTGGACTCGATGCGAGAGTTTGCTGCAGGCATTCAGTCCACCATCGCTCTGTCAGATTTGCGCGAGCCGATTTTGCTGGCCAGCAAGGAAGAGGTCGACTCATCGGATGAGAGTTTGAACGACACGGTCGGCGCTGGAACGCTTTCAGTTTTTGGGAGCAAGGAGTTGTCAATCCGAGCTCACCGTTCTCTGGCAGGCAATCGGTCTTGGTTCGGCCTGGGAGGAGACTTCTAGTCGCTGTAGTGAGCGCATTGTCGGTCACGAGGTTTCCTGATTGCAACGTGCGATTTTAAAGTATCGTGCACGGCCTGCACGCTTTTCTGACCATTCTTTCTGGAGTACGAAAGTGACATTATCACAGTTAAGTCTTCGAACTTGCTGGTCACCCATGAGGGCGAGACTCGTTGCCTCTTCGACAGCAAGAAAAAAGAGTTTGCCCTGCCTTCATTCTGCCCGAGTGGCAACTGCGGGGCTCGCCCTATTGCTACCGATTTGTTCGACAATATTCGGGCAGGAGCTAGGGTCGACCTACACGTTGGATCAAATCGGAAGGCGTCCAGGCCAACCCGAGAAGGCAGCTCCCGAAATTCCGAACTTTCCGATTCGCGGCGAGGGAACTCCAGCTCTAGAGCACCGTTTGTGGATGTCTGAGTCGTCGCTGAAGCCTGGTTCTGCACAAGTGCATTTCGGCCGCTCTTTGACGATGTGGAATATGCTCGCCAAGGAACAACGAAATGAGATCCAGCAGAGTTGGGGCGACGATATTGAAATCTCGCTCGAAGAACGCAGAGAGTATGTCAAATCGCTGGACTGGGTTTACGGAGAACTGCACCTTCTCGCGATCGCCGAAGACCAGCGTTACGACTTGCGTCTGAAAGACAAAAGCGGCGTTGAGGTGTTCACAATGTTGCTACCTGAGATTCAGCAGTCTCGTGAACTGGCACGCTGCCTAGGACATAAGTTCCGCGTTCAAGTTGCAGATGGCGATGTTGAGGGAGCTGTTTCAACCTTGCGAGATGGCTTTCGCCTAGGAGCCTTTATTGGACAAGGCAAAACACTAGTCCAATCTCTTGTAGGTTTGGCGATTCAAGCCATCATGCTTGAAGAATCACTTGCTCTACTTGAGCTGGAAGAAGTTCCCAATATGTATTGGGCCTACGCCACACTGCCACGACCTCTAGTAAACATGCAGGCCCCAGTCGAATTCGAAATGGAAGCCATTGGACGCGTCTTTCCAATATTTGAAATAGCCGAAACAGAAGAGCACGATGAATCCTATTGGAATTCACAATGGGCCAAAATGGCGGGGGAGCTGTCGGAATTAGGCGGCGGCCCGAACCAAAGTCAAAGAGCTGCATTGGCATTGATTGGTGTTGCTGGTGGCGAAAAGACTCGGCGACGACTAATTGAATCAGGGATGGACTCTAAGCGTGTCGCAGCAATGCCGCTGATGCAAGCCGTTCTGATTGATACCTCGCGGGAACTGAAGCGAGCATCGCAAGACCTGCTGAAGGCGCAGTACCTTCCAGCACCGCTTCGTAAGGGCGTTTTAGAACGCGAGAACGAGAGGTTTCGAACCTGGCTGAGGGAAGAGACTTTGACTTCACCGGCAGCCGTGGTTGCAGGAATGCTCCTCCCCGCCCTGCTTTCGGTCGACGAAGCCGTCACGCACAAGGAGTATGTCGTTAATCGCATCATGACGGTGGAAGCTATTCGCATGCATGCTCACGCAAATGGCGGCGAGCTTCCTGAATCGCTCGATGAGCTAGGGCCGGCACCTGCATTGCCGGATCCCTACACCGGAAAGCACTTTGGTTATTCGCTTAAAAAACAGGTCGGTGGCACGCTGGTGACCCTGACTGGCGGAGTCCCCGACCGAATGAGGGAAGCTTTCGGCAAGTTTCAATTCCTTCTTGTCCGCTGATGCAGAAGCGTCGCTCAAACCAGACAATCTTCTCGAGTACATCCACAAGGATCCGACCAGTGAGAGAACTACACTCTTTCCTTTACCTGGGGCGCGTGTGCCCTTTCGCCTGCGTGGCAATTCTCTTGGTGCACGCTGGAGCATTGGCTCAGCCTGTTAAGCATGTTGCTGTCGAAGAGCACCTTGACTCAGCATCGGTGTTCGTTGCTTGGCTCGATATTTCGAAGGTCGACGCAGCTGAGACGGCCAAGTTCATGTCTAAGTTTGGGCCAGCTCCAAATGAGGACAGCGATGACCTGGCACAGCTTCGCGTTTTCCAGCAGGCCTTGAAGGGATTGGGAGTGACCAGAATCTACCTGCATTCCAGTTTTGCCAATATGTCGCGCGGAGTGCCCAGCTTCGTGCTTCCAACCAAACAGCCGAAACCCGTCAAGCTGTTGGTGGAGAGCATACTGACCGGTAGCGGCATGACAGTAATTGACAAAGATAATGCAGTCTTGATCACCGAGTCTTCACTGGCTGAAGCACAAGGAGGTAAGGTTGCGAAAGCACCCAACGCAGCGCTGCTCAAAGCCCTGAAGAACACTGACAGTCCCCATGGTATGGTTGCTGCAATCGACTCGAAAATGCTTCGGACCGCTATGCAGGTACTTGCCGCGGGCGCAGCGCAAGAAGCGGATGACCTTGTTGCGATGGTCCAGACACTTCCAAACATCAAATCCCTTGCGATAGGGCTTGAGAAAATGCCCCCCACAAAAGCCAGTCTCACGATTGAAGCTAGTAATGTGGAGAAGGTTGAGTCTGGCGTGACTACCTTTCTCAAGTCCTTTGCCTCCGACGTTTTGAAGACTGTATCGGTCAGTCGCAAAGGTAGCGAGATTCAGCTTTCAACCGTCGACGTCGTGGAAACACTTAGAGTGCTCGAAACAGTCAGCGGAGCAACTCAGAACTCACGGATGAATGACTTCAAACAAGTGGCCCTGTCGCTCCACAACTACTATTCAGCGTACGAGCATTTTCCACCCCAGAGCTTATCCAGCAAGGAAGGGAAACGACTGCTAAGCTGGCGAGTACTCGTTCTTCCATTCTTGGAGCAACAGGCGTTGTACAGCAAATTTCATCTTGATGAACCATGGGATAGTCCTCACAACCTCAAAGTGGCTTCTGCAATTCCCCTGGTTTTCAAGATGCGAGGTACACAAAAGCTGGACGAGAATGGAGTCCCTAAAACCACCCTACTCGCCCCGCTGACCAAGAATTCCATCTTCGGCAAACCGGGAGCTCCCACGGAGTTCCGAAGCATCGTTGATGGAACTAGCAATACAATCTGGCTTGTCGAGGCAGGGAGCTCGAAAGCTGTTCCCTGGACTAAGCCTGCGGACTTGGTGATTGATGCAGCGGACCCACTAACCTCGATCTTCGGCGATGATGAACCAACCGACTTCATCGCTTCAATGGCAGATGGTTCTGTTCGTTTACTGAAGGCCACACTCGCTAAAAAGGTCATCAATGCCTTGATCACTATGAACGGCGGAGAAGTCATCGAACACAGCGAATTGTAGTAGCTGACGAACAACTAGAAGGGCAACAAAAGAAGTTTGAATTCAATGGCTCGCGATTTCCGTCGCGGGCCATTTTTTGTCTAAGGACACCAAGTCGTCGGCCGCCAACTAGCGCGGCGTTGCGGCAGGATGACTCCGATGTCGGGCACAAAAAAGGGCAAACGAAAAAAACGGCGACCAGTCACTGACGGGGCGCCGTTCAGGTGCGCTTTGTTGATCGAAAGGTTTTACTCGTCGCCACTCGTCTTTTCAGCTGGCTTCTCTTCGGGGTTGCTGTTTGCATCACCTTCGTCAGCTTCCGACGCCGGGCGACCACCTCTACCGCTCGGGCGACCACCGCGGCCACCAGGACCACCTCTGCCCCCTCCGCTGCGCATGTTTTCGATTGCGGTCATGTACTCTCCTTTGGTGATCTCACCATCGGCATCAGTGTCAATACGATCAATAAACTCGACTAATCGACCTTGGATTTCGTCACCGGTTAGCTTGCCGTCTTCATTGGCATCGTATTCGGCGAAACGTTCTTCTGGATCGGGACGATTGCTTTCGCCACCGCCTGGAGCACCACCGACTCCGATGCTGGATGGCGGTGCGGCGCTAGGATCGTCCTGCAAGGACTTGGCCCATGCTGAGAGATCGGCAAATTCGTCGGGTTGAGTCACTTGGTTTGCTTTGGCCGCTTCGCCCTGCAACATGAACCAAGTCATGATCGACTGGCCGTAAACTGCCCCAACGATCAACAGGACCGCAGCAAATATGATGAAAGGCAGGGAAATGAGCGGTTTTGATTTTTCTGGGGAATCAGTTGACATGAAATTCAGCCTTGGGAAAGGTACAGAATGAAATATGGCGGAGTGCTGCGGGCCGAACGACGGGGACAGGATCGCTGCGCCTATTCAGAGTCTAGACACAGCGCCCATCTTAGTAAGAATACGGGCCAAGAAAAGGCTTGGTTTCCAGTCAGTCTGACAGCAGAACAGAAATGTGAGCTTACCCACTCAGTGCAGGCAGGTTATCCGCTGGAACTCCTCAGAATCTAGGTGCTGAATGAGCCGGCTCAAACGCAGTTGGCTCTTCGTAAGTAGGATCATGCTTGCCAAAGAATGGATGAGCCAGGAACCTAGCAGGCAAATCTACCTGCTAGGCTCGGTGATCCTTGTGGGGTAGCCTAAAGTCCCGCTTCCTTGGTGACTTTAATCAGTTGGCCTTTGCTGTTCGCATCGGCGGCTTCGTCAATCACGGTGATATATAGATCGCCATCACCATTAAAGACCATCGCGGTTGGCTTATCCAACGACATGATCTTCTTCGTCTTCATGCCGGAATCCGACGAGTTGTCTTCTAGGATCTGGTAAAGACCACCTTGGGAAGCATCAGCCCATGCATAATCCAAAACATACATTTGGCCGCGCGGGCTGTAGCCCACAGCAGAAATGTCATGAAGGCCAGTTTCCAGGTTGAGCAGCATTTCTTTGGTTTCAGCGTCGTAGAAAGTCAGCAAGCTGTCGCCAGGAACGTTAATTTCGCCCATCTGACCTACAACCAAGTAACCTTCGGGGCTGAAGGCAATGCCGACTGGTGCATCTACTTCTGTGGCTTCTTTGGTCGCCAAGTAACGCTCGTAACCCTCGACCTTGCCATCTTTGACGGTAGCGCGAGAAACCCAACCCTTGGTATCATCGCCATTGCAGGTCACATACACGCCAGTGGATGAAGCTGCCAGGGCGTAAAAGTTACCTTCGCCCTTGATTTCATCGGTGGCAGCCAAACTGAAACTTGCCGCCATCTTGTCTGCCTTGATGGCTTTGTCTTCGATCTTGTAGACGCGAAGCAACTCTTCGCCGTCAGGCTGTCCGCCTCCACCAACGACCAAGGTGTCTTTGTCCAGGAATACCATTCCGAGTGGCCCTATGTTTACCTTCGGTCCCTTCCCGTAGACGTCCTTCGGAAAGTCAGTGATGACATCTTGAGCTTTGCCGTCCACCAACTTGACAATCTTGTGGTTGCCAGAGTCTGCAACGAAAACAGTGTTGGTTTCAGGTTGAATCGCGACTCCGCAAGGATTATTAAGCCCCTCGAGAACCACCATTCCCTTGGTGCCCTCTTCTGCGTCAGCGCCTAGCTCAGGCTTCTCTACTTCAGCTGGTTCTTCTTTCTTGGGCTCTTCTTTCTTCTCTTCAGGTTTTGCCTCTTCCTTCTTTTGCTCAGGTTTGGCTTCTTCTTTTTTCTCTTCCTGCTGAGCTTCTTCCTTCTTGCCTTCTTCTTGGGCCATCGCGGGGCTCATGATGCACGCAATTGCCAGGAATGCTAGGCAATGCAGAAATGGAAAACGCATGGTTCTCACTTTGGTTACTCCAATTATTGAGTGAAATTCTCTAGGTCTGTATTGTTCTGGACGTCTCTTTCCAGCGAAAAAGAAACGTCTCTCATTCAGGTAGTTTGGGTGGTTCAACCGTTGGGTAGTCGTCGCTAGCCAGGCCTTCTTTGAGGAACGCAACCAACGAGGTCTTTTGTTCTTCTGAAAGATTGAGTGGGAAGATTTCTTCGTCTAAGTAGTCGTTCGGAGTCGCTCCCTTCGCGTAGTACTCCACAACATCCTCGAGTGTTTTGAGACTACCGTCGTGCATGTAAGGTGCAGTTTTGGCGATTTCTCGAAGGGTCGGAGTTTTGAATGAACCACGATCTCCTTCCAGCTTCGAAATCACTTCACGACCAACATCGGGCTCATCCTGCTTGAAGTTCACGCCCAGATTGTGGAATCCATTGTCTGTGAAGTTGCTCCCGACGTGGCAACCAGAACAATTCGCTTTGCCAAAGAACAGCTTCATACCTACTTGGGCTTGCTCAGAGAGGGCTGATTTGTCGCCAGCTTTGAAGCGATCGTAAGGAGCATTTCCGGACAGAACCGTTCGTTCAAAGGCGGCAATAGCTTTTGCCAGATTCTCAGCATTTACTTTCTCGCCAAACACCGATTCGAACTGCTTTTGATATCCCTCAATCGCAGCGATGCGTTTGACGGCTTCTTCCACGGGGAGATTCATCTCAATGGGATTTGCAATGGGTCCCAAAGCTTGCTCTTCGAGCGAGCCAGCACGACCGTCCCAGAACTGAAAACGCTGGTAAACCGAGTTGATGACAGTTGGAGCGCTGCGGCCGCCGCGTTGGCCCTCAAATCCGGCTGCATTGGCCTCACCATTGGACCAACCCTTGTTCGGATCATGACAGCTTGCGCAAGAAATAGAGTTGTCTGCCGATAAGCGCTTGTCAAAGTAAAGTTGCTTCCCAAGTTCAATCTTCTCGGGAGTCATTGCGTTGTTCTTGACCTTAGGTAAGGGCTTCAAGCCGAGAGGGACTTTTCCGGTTTTCGGGTCAGCAGCTAGGGTTGTTCCAACCAAGATCGATAGGCAAGCAATCCAGCTGAGGGGTTTGGTTGGTATCATCTTCAGCAAAAACATTTTGTGGGCCTTCAGCATATTGCAAACTGAGTCGCGGTCGCGTCCCGTGCTACAACTCCTTTGCTGCGTCGGATGGCAGAAAGGTAGCAGCGGCGAATCCGACACTTATTGTCTCAAAACCAGGCAGGGAAACAAGGACTGGGGATCGGGCAACGTCAAGCACTTTCCGACATGGGAGAGATCGGGACCGCTTGGCACGCAGTTGAGCCAAGTCTAGTGGTGAGTGAAAGACTCTGGCGAAGTCCACGACTGTTATGCTGCGGGGCGCTCGCTAGAACTCAAGAGGCAAGATGGATTCACGGCCGGATCACCCGTATTCGAGTTCGTTGCTTGAAGGTAAGGCGTGATCATCTCAACGCATCGCTGCGTGGCCCCTTGATGCTGTTGCACCAAATGCTTCGCGCGCTCACCACGCTGAATTGCTGGAGCGGGATTCGACAACTGTGATTCGAGCCAGGGCTGCAAAGCGTCGAGATCAGGAAGTCTGGTTGCGGCCTTCGCATCGAGCAGCAGACGCACGATATCTTTAAAGTTGGAGGTTTTCGGGCCAAACGCCACATTCGCTCCGTAGGCTGCAGGCTCGAGCATATTCTGGCCCCCGCGGTTGCCAAAAGTGCCTCCGACCAAAGCAAGATCAGCCAAGCCCCACCACCATTGCAACTCGCCCACAGTGTCGACGAGCAAAACGTCCCAGTCTGAAGAGACGACTGGAATATTGTTCAGCGAGCTTCGCCTCACGAGTTTGTGCCCGCTTACGAGCTGGGTTCGTAGCTTCTTCGCGACTTCGTCAAAACGATCTGGATGCCGCGGTACGACAATCAGCTTCAGATCGGTGTGCCGTTCTTTGAGTTTTGCAAAAGCGGCATAGCTGGCTGGTTCTTCTGGAGACTGTGTACTACCGGCCAATAAGACTTTTTCGTCTCGCAATCCTGCGAGTCTTCGCATGCGTTGGACGCTAGGGTGCTGCCGGTTAACTTCAGTGTTGTCGAACTTGACATTGCCGAGAGCTTCTACGGTTTCCTTTTTGCAGCCACAATCGATGAAGCGTTTCGCGTCCGAATCGGATTGCGCTGCTACAGCTGAAAGCTCCTGAAACATCGGCTTCGTAACAAGCGAAAATCGTCTATAGCCACGATGGCTCGAAACGCTCAGGCGTCCGTTGACCACAACCATCGGTATGCTGGCTCGCTTGGCGGCACTGATCATGTTGGGCCAAAGCTCGAGTTCGCCAGTTACAAATAATTGTGGCTTCAGAACCTGGATGCTTCGGCGAACTGCCCAGGAAAAGTCGAGTGGAAAATAGAAGCAGCGGTCGTCGCCCAGCCGCCTCCGCGCCAACTCCATTCCGCTTTCGGTAGTAGTCGAGAGCAGGAATTGATGATTCGGGGCAACTGTCTGAAGAGCGTCAATTAATGGAACAAGGAGCTGTACTTCCCCAACGCTTACACCATGCAGCCAGACAATTGGGCGGTCAGAATTGAAGACTAAGTCTGACCGGTTCAGGCCCCAGAGTTTCTGCCGAAGTCCTTCGCGGTAACGGCCAGTCCGAAAGCTACGAATGAGAATCCATGGCGACAGGAACGCGAGCGTGAGCAGGTAGATCAGGTTGAAGACTATTGATTTCACGCAGTCGGCCTCCTGCCGAATGGGAACTGCTAGCCGCACTTGGGCGGCCATCTTGTGGGAATGCTACTTCCTACCACAGCACGCCTTGTACTTCTTGCCACTACCGCAAGGGCACGGTTCGTTGCGCCCAACTTTCTTTTCCGTGTTGCGGATCGGTTCGGCTTTTTGTTCGCCCTCTTGGCCAGCTTTGTCTGCTGCTTCCAGGTCGGACATCTGCTGCTGGGCAAGTTCCGAGGTTGTCTGAGCCGGCGCGTGCTGTGCATTGGTTTCTTGGAAAGTGCTTTGAATGAAGCCTTCGTCCAACGCTTCCATTCGGAAGATCAAATCCGTCATCCGCTCACCGACGCTCAACCACATCTCGGTGAACATCCGCATGCCTTCACGCTTGTATTCGACCTTCGGGTCCATTTGCGCGAAGCCCTTCAAACTAATTGCACTCCGCAGGTGGTCCATGGCCAGCAAGTGATCTTTCCAAGCACTGTCGACGATGCTTAGCAGGACTTGGCGTTCCATGCGCCGGATTTCAGGGTGATAGCGATCAGCTACTGCTTGAGTCACTTTTCTCGCGACCTGCTCTTCGTCCATCTCGCCGAGTTGTTCTGGAGCGATTTTGCAATCGAGCTCAGAATCTAGCCAGTCACCGAAGGAACTGAAGGCTCCATTGCCGCCGGAAACGTACTTGGCAGACGTGCTCGGAGCCGCGTTGCCGAAGAACTCTTTGACTTTGCCTTGGGCTTTGACCGCAGTCTCGATTCCAGCTGAGTAGTGGGCCTCACTGTGAGCGACTAGGTTCTTTTTGAGGTCGGTCAGAGTTTCGGCCGTAAGTTCCTCTTCGCCAATCGTGGTGTCAAATCGGGAATTTGCCCACTGTACCAAGCCATCCTTGTCGATGTGGAATTGATTGTTCTGCGAGGCTTGTCCGAATTGTGTGATGCCTGCCAGGACTGGGAATTCTTGTTCTTTCTGCTGGTAGGCGGATTCGGCGACTTGCCCCAGTTCTTCACGGATGTCGTCTGGTTCGCGAGTTCGCAAGTCTTCGAGGTCCAGCTCCACACCAAACTTGTTTTGCATCCAGCCGATGAGCATGTTCAAACCGTACTCACCACTGAGCATCGGAGCACCTTCACTCAAATCGATGGAAGCGAGTTTCTCGAAGACGCGTTCGATAAGTTTTTCGTCGATGACTTCGCGAGGAATTTTCTTCAAGTCGTTGACGCTGTAGTTCGTACCGTAGCGAGTGTTCACCCATTTGGCCAATGCGCCCCAGTTCCAGTCCGCTTCCTCTTCTTCTTGAGGCAGGTTTTCTTCGATCGCGTCCAGGATCTGAGTTTCAGCAGCTCGTTCGGCGGCATCAATGGCGAAGGCTGAGGCAGCTCCTGGATCTAGGTTGCGGAAGTCTCGAGCTTCTAGCTCGCAAGACAACTTCTTGCTCGCCCACTTCGCATAAGACTCGGCCCCAAAGAGAGAATCGGTGTACATATCCACGTACTTGTTGATCTGATCTTGGATTTGCTCCAAGATCATGTGGCGGCAACCAACGCCGCCCAAGATCTCTTGGCGATACGAATAAACTCGTTTCCGCTGTTGATCCATCACTTCGTCGTATTCGAGCAGGTTCTTGCGAATCTCAAAGTTTCGCTCTTCAACCTTTTTCTGGGCAGCAGTGATTCTGCGGCTCACGAATGTGTTCTCGATGGCCTCGCCTTCACCCATGCCGAGCTTGCCCATCATCCCGCGAACCCAGTCGCCAGCAAAGATGCGCATCAAGTCGTCTTCAAGGGAAAGGTAGAATCGGCTACTGCCGGGATCACCTTGTCGTCCACAACGACCTCGAAGCTGCAAGTCGATTCGTCGCGACTCGTGCCGTTCCGTGCCGATTACGTAGAGGCCGCCGATCTCGCGAATTCCGATACCGGCCTCACTCATCTTTTCTTCAGAGTCGATCTTCTCGACCAAGCCGTCCCACTCCTCTCTTGGAACATCCAGACGTGTTGGGTATTTGTCCTGAAGCTGAGACCAAGCCATCGTCTCTGGATTACCGCCCAAGATAATGTCGGTACCACGACCAGCCATGTTTGTGGCGATAGTGACAGCACCCTTTCGCCCGGCTTGAGCAACGATGTCCGCCTCGCGTTTATGAGCTTTCGCGTTGAGGACTTGGTGAGGAACACCGCGTTGCTCCAGCAGGCGGCTAATGTGCTCGCTCTTTTCAATGGAAACTGTTCCGATCAAAACAGGGCGACCGCTACGGTCAATCTCGGCGATTTCTGACTTGGCAACCTTGCGTTCTTCTCGCGGTGACTTGAGCTTGATCGTCAGCTCGGAGTCGCCCTCCTTGGTGATCTCACCTTCGAGCTCATCGCCGTCATTCAGTTCAACTACATCAAGTTTGGAAGCACGTTCGACATCATCGGCAACCGCCGCGTACTTTTCTTTTTCCGTGAGGAAGATCGTATCGGCGTGTTCGATTCGCTGGAGGCCACGATTCGTTGGAATGGCAATCACATCCAGCTTATAGATCTTCCAGAATTCGTTTGCCTCCGTCATCGCGGTACCTGTCATACCTGCGATCTTGGTATAGAGCTTGAAGAAGTTTTGCAGCGTGATCGTGGCGAGCGTCTGCGTCTCTTCCTTGATCTTCACGCCTTCTTTGGCTTCGACGGCTTGGTGCAAGCCATCGCTCCATTGGCGGCCTTCCATCAATCGTCCGGTAAAGTCATCGACGATAACGATGGAGTTGTCTTTGACGACGTAGCTGACATCTTTCTTGTATAGATGATGTGCCTTCAGAGCGTTATCGATCATGTGCGGCCATTCCATATTGCCCGCGGTGTAAAAGCTCTCGACACCAGCCAGTTTTTCGGCAGCTCGAACTCCTTCATCCGTCAGGTTGACGGTATGGTCTTTTTCGTTGACTGTGAAGTGCTCGTCTTTCTTTAACCCGCGAGCGACTCTGTCCGCATCCGCATACTTGCCGAGGTCAACGTGAGCGGGGCCGCTTATGATCAGAGGTGTTCTGGCTTCGTCGATCAGGATGTTGTCGACTTCGTCAATGATGGCGAAGGCAAGTGGTCCTTGCACCTGCTGCAAGTGCTTGGGAAAGCGATCGTCATCGCGAGCTGCAAGACGCATGTTGTCGCGAAGGTAGTCAAAACCGAGCTCGTTGTTTGTTGCGTAGGTGATATCCTTGGCGTATGCAGCTTGACGTTCGTCGTTTGACATGCCGCCTTGGATGGCTCCGACAGTAAGACCAAGCCCCATGTAAAGTGGTGCCATCCACTCCATGTCACGCCGCGCAAGGTAGTCGTTAACTGTCACTACATGGCAACCGCGACCAGCTAGAGCATTGAGATACGTTGGGAGCGTCGCCACCAGAGTCTTTCCTTCCCCAGTGACCATCTCGGCGATCATGCCGTTGTGCAACACGATGCCACCGATGAGCTGCACATCGTAGTGACGCATGTTCAGGAAACGCTTGCCGCCTTCGCGGCACAAGGCAAACGCTTCAACCAATACGTCGTCTAATGTTTCACCATCGCGCAGCCGCGCCTGAAGCTCAGCTGTCTTGCCGGGCAATTCGTCATCGCTCAGCTTGGAAAGACTGTCTTCCAATCCGTTGATCTTCTCGACGATCGCTTCAAAACGCTTGATCTGGCGCGCGTTGGACGAACCGAACACTCCAGTTACTAGTCGCTCGATGCCCTGCAGGAAACTTGAGAAGAAGTTGCTAATGCCTTCCCAGATGCTTTCCAATGCTTCCATAGTTGGTTTGTCTTATCGTTAAGTTGGCTTAATGCCTTGGTTGCTGTGATTCTTAGCGTGTCCGACACCTATCGAAAGAACGGATCTTTATCGCCAATTTGACCGAATTTCGCCGGAATCCTAGTGGGGAGCAACTCGTAGACCAAAGATCTTCACGAAGTCCGCCAAGGGATTGGGACCGACGCGTGCGAACAGCCAAAATACTGGTTGCTAGGTGATGGACCCCACGTCTGAGATCCTGTCGACTTGGCAAGCTATCGACTTAAATTGCTTCGAGCCAAGGACTTATAGAGCGTAAGCGTAAGGTTTCACAGAGACGAGGTCAACTGAGATGATCCAAGCTCAACAGGACAGAAAAACTCGGAAGGATGAAACCCAAGATTTGCGGCAGAAGTACATTTGTCCGAGGAATTGCTTCAGCCGTGCCACCGCTTTCATCAGATGCAGTGGCACGGGCCGCTGGTGGTGAGCCAACACGACAAGTGTTAACCCACCAGGCTAAACCCGCACTCTTCGAGATCGCAGGACCCTTCCGAGTCTTCTACATCACACATCAACTCTAACAGCATGTTCTCCAAGTCTTCGCGGCGCTTGGCTCCTTCAGCCGCCCGCGACTTGGCGGTTTCGGGGCTCCATGAAGCTTTAATGGCCGCAACACGGTTGCGAATCGTTTTCATATCCAAAACCATCGGAATGGTAGCTCGGGCAGGAACTTTTGTCATCTGAGTAGGCATGGCTTGCTTCCTTGTACTAAAGGGCTCTTACTTGGGCGGGATGACTCCCTGCATGTCTGTCACGAATGTGTCAATCATACGGGTTGCATGATCAGCAAAAACTGTGCCAAACAGTAATTTGACTGCAGGGGAAGTCGCGCGGATTGCCCTAAGTTGTTTTTTGCATGAGTTTTACGATTCGTCTCCGTGCGCCTGTGACCGGCCTCGCTATTTTGTCAGTCCCTTCAAAAGCAAGGCTCTTTCTACAATATGCAAGTCAAAGGGATTCGCTGTGTCGCATTTTGAGACGGTCTGAGGGTCTTGATGGGATGTGGAAGCAATCAGTAAGGAGGATGGCGAGGCTCAGAAGGGAGTTGGAGAAGTGCTGGATACTGGCAAATCCCGCTATCAAGTTCTGAATTGCCGAGTGGAGGGACCAGAGGTGTCCGGCGACCAGCGAAGCTACAGGTACAAAAGTCAGCCAGCTGAGACGAAATCCCACAGCAAAGAGGAAGATTACAAATGAAA
Organism: Aureliella sp.; assembly: GCA_963691875.1. Lineage (GTDB taxonomy): Bacteria > Planctomycetota > Planctomycetia > Pirellulales > Pirellulaceae > Aureliella. The sequence goes on along the minus strand of OY829846.1, from coordinate 2,952,897 downwards.
TACCTCCTAACAAAAGCAATGCGGCAATCAGACGACTTGGTAGTGGAGATGGAGTACTTGGATTCCAAAGGAAAAAGAACGGTTCGAGTCGTCAGTCCTATCCGTTTTCTTCCCAATGGGCGATTTCTAGGACTCTGCCTATGCCGATGCGAGCCTCGGCAGTTTCAATTAAGCCGCTGTAGCGAAGTACAAGTCAAATCGGCTCATGACTATGTAATGCCAGTCCCAATTTGGTCCAAAGAAGAAGCTCTTGCGGTTTAGGAATGTCGTTTCGCAAACAGATCTCAGCGCCATGGAGCCCGTACTCAGCGAAGCGGTAGTCGTACTCACCGCAGAAGTACTCGGGATTGATCGCCTTTGTTTCTATTAAATCAAAACTGCTTGGTTCTGTGACGCACCAGTTTTTCGAGTACGAGTAGGACAACGACCAGGAGTAAGAGTAATGCGATTGAGGAGTGGAAGGAGAGAGCTAGCACAAGGAAATGCTCTGGCGGTAGGTCTGCGGAATGACTAGGGTCCCTCCATCGAATTGTTCCGGCGAATCTTGTTCGTCGCCTAACGCGTGAGGAGTTTTTCCGTGAGAGTATTTGTTTCCAAGTCGGCCGTACTCGCTTGTTGCCTGGGCTTGCTTTCTCTCAGTGGTTGTAAGTCGTGGATGGGGTACCCCATGCAGTACCCGGCAAGGATTCAGCCACCAGGTACGGGCACCTACAATGTTCCATCAAACTACTACAACCAGACTGGCGGCTCGGTTTCGCAAGTCTATCCGGGAACCCCTGTGAACCCATCCGTTATGACTGCCGCTGGAGTTCCGGGATACAGCACGGGCGTGGCTCCAGCAACTTATACAACTCCAGCTGGAAGCATGGGAGGCGTGACCACGGCTTCGACACAGCCAGGTTTCGGACAGCCACCAATGGGAGTCACAAATATGGGCGCCGCTCCGGGAACCGGTGGTGTTGACCCGCGAGCGCAGTCCAATCTGAATTGGTCCAACTAATTCCTCGCGCATTCCGTTTCGAGCGGGGCTGGTTGAGTCGTCACAGCTGTTGCCGTTCGCCAGAAGCGCTGGTGGCTTCAATAAGATGAGTTTCGAGTTTGGCGGTCAAGGTGTAACGGATTGTCAACGATCGATCCAATCAGAACCTTTACAGCAAGCGCTGACCGGTTACTCTCGTCGGGGCCCATCGATGGCTTGCCCAATGTGGCTTCGCTTGATGCCCCTCACGTGAAGCAAACCAAAACTGAAATTCGAAAGCTTTCGGCCGAGATCGCGCAGCTAGCGCACTCGGATCTATCGAGGGGAGACTTTTTTCAAGGATTTCTGACGAAACTTACCCTGGCAATGGGGGCCTCGGGTGCAGCTGTATGGAATAGTCCTCGAAACTGCTCGGCTGGGGCGGGTCAGGCCGACACCGTTGCGGCACCAACGCATTCGTTCCAGTCACGCGCGCATTATCAAATGCCGTTGGAACTACTTACTGATTCCGGCGAAGCGTCAAAAGAACACGCTAGAATTCTAGAAAGCGTGGTACGCGAGAGGCAACCCATTCTCATTCCGCCGCAAGCAGTTGCGGTAGATGCAGAGCGCCCGAGTAATCCAACGAACGAAGCGCTGGTGATCGTTCCTGTGACACTCGAAGGCGAAGTGGAGTGCTTGGTAGAGGTTGTTCAAACTGCTTGTGGTGGACCAGCAGCGCAACGAGGTTATCTGCGATTCCTTGCGCAAATGGCGGACTTACTCGCGGACTATCTTCGCCGTCAACTGGTCAAGGAACTGACTAAGCGTCAAGAGCTGGCAGACAAGACCGAGAAATGGATCTGCGAGGCACTACAGTGTCGTGATGCTCGCTTGCGGTCTCGAATTGCAGTAAGTGGGCTTTGCGAAACACTGCATGCCCAACAAGCCTACTGGCTACAACTCGCGAGTTGGCCGCTGCAGCGTCCCAAGGTGCTCGCTGCTTCTCACCTGGATGAACTTGATCCGCGAAGTGAAGTGGCCGAGCAGATCGTGGCTCTTACTCCATTGCTCGACAAGTCTCTGCAGCCCTCCGAGAAGAACAGCCGCTCCATCCAGTTTTTCTACGCTTCCGATCGTCGAGTTTTAGAGGAACGAGACTCGGCCCTGAACCCCAAACAGCTCCTGGCTGCAACAGACCAACAGGCAATCGATTCAGTTTGCGATCTGCTGCACTGTCGTTCGCTGGCAGTCTACGACTCCCCTGAATCACCGCTGCATTCCTGGCTTCTGTGCTTTGATGCCGAACAGACCGCAGCTCTCGCCAATGCGGGAGTCGATCAAATATCGCCACTGAAGACGACAAGGACGCTCGAGCTGCTCGATGCCTCAGCTGCACTGGCGGCAGCGCCTCGAACGAACTCTTGGCTGCAACCGAAGGCTAAGTCCTCTGGTGGGCAGCTTCGTCGCATTGCGATGTGGGCGGTGGCTGCAGTCTTGGTTGCCTGTGTTGGATTTTTTCCGATGCCGCAGCAAGTTCAAGTGCAGGCGGTGCTGCAACCTGTGAACAAGTATGCCTATTACGCGCCGATGGACGCTTTTGTTGAAAATGTTTATGTACACGAAGGCGAAGTTGTCGACGATCAGCAACCGCTGCTGAGTCTTCGGAGTCGAAAGCTTGACAGCCAAGTCGAATCATTACTGGGTGAACATGAGCTAGCACACCACCGGATTGAAGAGTTGGAAAACAGGCTGGCCCGCGATAAGTCTATTACAGCTTTGGAACGAGACCGGATGGAGGCCCAGCTTGGGCAACTTGTCAGTTTGCAAAGCTCCCTCAACCAACAGGTGCAGGTACTTGCCCAGAGCCAGAAAGATCTACAGGTCTTTGCTTTGGGCTCCGGTAAGGTTTCAACCTGGGATCTGGCCAATCGCCTATACAAGCGTCCCGTAAAGGCTGGTCAGCTACTGGCTACGACGTATGACCCATCCGGCCCCTGGCGTTTGCAGGTCGCAGTGCCTCAAAATCGGATTGGTCTGGTTATGGCGAATCTACGGGATGACAGTTCCAAGCCGAAGGTGCGATTCTCGCTGTTAAGCCATCCTGATCAGGCCCTGGAAGCTAGGTTGGAGAGGCTTGCTTCGCAGATCGTCTCGGGTGAAACCAACGCTGCAGTCCTTTATGGGGAGGCAAGTTTGGAAGCATCACAGCTACCGATTCGCAAGGACGGAGCGGTCGCGAATGCGACCATTGATTGTGGTACGGTCCCGGTCTACTGGCTCGTGATTCGTGATGCATACTGGGCGATTCGCACTCGCTTTCTCCTCTATCGGTAACAAGTTCCATGTTGGTTGCACTGAAATCACGTCTCGTTTTCGGAGCCTTTCTGGTCAGTCTCGGTTGGCTACAGTCGTTGGCAGGTGGACAGAGCGAAAGTTCGCTTCCGCCAGGGTGGCAAGCCTTTGAAAATTGCCCAGTCCGAGCGGAGCGAGTTGTGGACGTGCCTGCTTTGGAAAGCGGTCTGCTGTCTTCCGTGGACGTAGATCAGAACCAGGCGGTTCAGGAGGACGCGGTTCTTGCGCGACTAGAAGAGGACATTGCGCAGCTCTCGCAGCGGCTGGCACAATACGAACTCCTATCAGCCAAGGCGCTCGCCACGGATAACTCCGACATCGAATTTCATCAGTTTGCGATGGAGCAACGAGAAGAGGAGTATCGTAATTATGAGAAGATAGCCACACGCTTCAGCGACAGCGAGCTTCGGCAAAAAAAACTAGCTTGGGAACAAGCAAAAGTTGCATTGGTTCGAGCAAAGCATTCTCAGCAACGCGCTGCGGTCGACGCCCAGCTCAAGGCAGCTAGTTTAGAGGCGGCAAAAATCTCTTTGAAGCGAAGGAGCGTCACGGCGCCGCTTTCAGGCGTTGTCTCGAAACGCTATAAGCACTCGGGACAATGGGTCCAAGCGGGCGAGCCAATATTGCAAATCACGGATCTGTCGCGCCTAGTAATCGATCGTTCAATCCCGATCGACGCTTTCAAGTTGCATGATTTGTTAGGAGCGGAGGTCAGGGTGCAATTCGTAGATAATCGCAGCCGGAAAACCGTGGTAGTTCAGGGCGAAGTCGCTTCTTATGACCATGAGGTCAGTGCGAAAGGGCTCTCGCGGATTCATATTCGCGTTCAAAATCGTCAGGTTGATGGCAGTTGGCTCTTATTGCCTGGAATGAATGTCAAAGTCTTTCTCAAGAGTGGGCAGGACATTGACTTCGAAAAGATCAACGTCCGTGGCTCAGAGCAGACTGTCTCTACCCGAGCAACAATAATTCGTTCTGAAATCAATTAAGAACGGCGGAACCAAGTTCGAGTAATCGACGTCATGGATGGCATCTCTCTCACAGCTCATGATCTCAATGAGTCTCAGCGCGCCGCAGGTGAGTCGTCGCAGCAGCGTGCGAATTCATCGGTTGAGCTGTTGGAGCAACGACCATCAGCCAGAGCCGAACTGCAGTTCACGCACGACGAATCGGCACAGCGCTGGATCGTCTTTGATCCAGCGACGCGCAAGACCATCCGAATTGGAGAAGTCGAGTATGCCTTGCTAAAGCATTGCGATGGCAAGAGCACGGTTTCGCAAATCTACCATGCCATGAGGGCACAGTACCCGACGATTTGCTCAGAGCCGCAATGGTTGATAATGCAGCTCACTCGATTCTGGCAAAACACTTTGGTCTCTGGCTTCGGTGATTCGGACTCGCCAAGGCTACGAGCTAGTCGGAGTCATTGGGCGAAAGCAATTCAAACCATTACAGTTTGGAGGCTGCCTGGAATCAATGCGGACGCTTGGCTCGAGCGATGGTCACGATCGCTGGATGTCCTGTTTAGTAGGCGAGCCGCACTGTTTTGGTCCGGCTTCACGGTGTTCTCCGCCATCGCCGCGTTACTCAACTTCGATCGATTGCTGGCACAGGGAATGAGCTGGCAAATGTGGATGCAGCCGCAGAGTTTTGGATTGCTCTTTATTGTCTTCGTTGTGACAAGAGCACTGCACGAACTTGGTCACGCCTTCGCATGCAAGCGATTCGGAGTTCGCTGCCCTGATATTGGTTTGTTGATGATTCTTGGTACACCCTGCGTGTACTGCGATGTGAGTGAAAGTTGGAAACTCAAGAAACGCTGGCAGCGCGCGGCCATCGCTGCAGCCGGAATCTACGTGGAACTTGTCGTTGCAGCGATTGCGTTTTGGGTTTGGTGCTACACCCGAGATGGAGCTGCAAATACCGTCGCCCTACATATCATCACGGTATGCTCTCTCAGTACACTTGTAGTGAATGCAAACCCATTGATGCGCTTCGATGGCTACTACATTCTGGCGGACTGGATTGATCAAGCCAACTTGCGGCGAAGAGCTGATGACGCTGGTTCGAATGCTCTGCAAAGTTGGTTACTTGGGCCAAAGCGAAATGAGCCAGCGTCGCCGGATTCCGTAGCTGCCAAAGAGTGGGGGTATGTGCTCTTCGCTTTTTCTTGCTGGACTTATCGAGTTCTTCTTGCGAGTACCATCGCAGGCATTCTGGTGATGATCTACAGCCGTTGGCAGTTGGTGTGGATCGGACGAACCCTTGCGGTCGTTGTCATTGCGGCCATGATAATTGCACCACTTGTCCGCTTCGCAGGCTCCTTGGTTCGACGCACTGGCGAATACTCAAACGCTTGGCGACCTAGGTTCCGCCTGGCGATTATTGCGACCATGTTACTGGCTACGTTTTTCTTGTTGCCGATCCCAGGGCGACGAAGTAGTACTGGTTGGGTGCAGCCGTTCCGCTCTCACGGTATCTACATTCCTTCGGATTCGCGACTTGCAGCTTGTTATGTGGAAGATGGTAGCTGGGTTCGCGCGGGGACACGACTCTTCCAGCTCAAGAATCCTGATTTGCAACTTCAGTATCTGCGTCGCCGAGCTGCAGCTGAGCAAGCGAAGACTCGGTTGCAAGCTTTGCAGCGGGAACGCGACATGCACCAGCAAGAGGTGGAACTGGTAGTTGCGAAAACCGATGTCGCGACGCGCGGCACGCTAGCAGCCAACGCTTTTCACGAGTTGGAGCTGCTGCAATTGTCGGCTAAGTACGAAGGGGTGTTCACGAGTGCGATGCTCCAGCCTGCTGAAGAAGCCGAAGCAGCTTATCATCCAGTCAGTTACACCAGCATGTCGAAGCCACCGGGCGCATTCAATCGCTTGGGGCTGCATGAGCAGTTGGGACGTTGGCTCCGACAGGGAACTTTACTTGGCATGGTTCACAGTCGCGAGTCGCTAGCAGTGCTTCCGTTGCGCGATTCCCAGTTGGCCGATCTAGCTGCAGGAACAGAAGTTCGGCTTCGTCTGGATTGGCAAGGTGTGGCAGCGAATGACGTTGCAATGTCTCAGATTGAACGAATTACGCTTCTCGAAGACGTGGAGCAAACTTGGATAGCAGGCTCTCAGCCGGAATTTCAGACACGTCCGGGCGAGGGCTTCCGATATGCCGCGATTGTGCCCATTCCAGAAAGATTGAAGGTCGCGCCAGGAGCGAAAGTAAACGCGGTTTTTGTCTCGCCTTCATCCACTGCGGCCCGTTGGTGCTATCGATGGCTGCAAGCAAACTTGACGCTCGCTGATTGAGGTGAGTGGTTGAACTCATCAATTGTGTAACGGCGTAAAAATAATCTAAAAGCGTCGCTCACCGGTTCTTTGTGGCAAGGCTGATGCTAGCAGTCGGGGTGTGTGGTCGGTGGTCCGTTTCGAGAACTGTCTCACGGAGAATGCGATTCATCCCCTATCGAGTGTGAAAGTGCTCGTTTCCACGCTAATGCAATCCATTTTGCGGCCGATGAATGCAAAAGGCAATTGCCTTCCAGGGGCAAGTTTTGCTATTCACTCCACTGGATGAGAAGCATTCGCAGTTGAGCAGCGCTTCTTGTCACTCAAGTTGGTAAACCAAAGCAACAGCATTCCGCATTAGGAGTCAAGGTAAAACCTCATGGCGAACTCTTATCACAAAATGCACTCGAATGGTATCTTGCGTTCCGTAGTCGTGTTCGGGTTCGTAGGTTTGTTCTCAGGGTGTACTGGATCAGGGCTCGCAGAGCGATTTAATTTTTTCGGCTCGCGAGATTCCGAGCTTGAAAGAGAAGTAAGCCAGTGGGACGCGCCAGGGCAAGCTTCGACTGACCAAGTGAATTCGACTCCAGCGGCTCAGCCTCCTCAGGTTGGAGCGGCGTTATCCTTTCCTGCACAACAGCAGCCTCAGCGCCCCGTTAGCGCTCAGCCCGTTAGCGCTCAGCCCGTTAGCGCTCAGCCCGTTAGCGCTCAAACGGCGAGTCCTCAAAACACAGCTTACCGGAATGTGAAACCCGCCGTTGCTCAGCGCAGAGTTCCTGTGTTGCATACGCTCGGCCCTGGCGAAAGCCTTGACCAAATTGTTCAGCAAGCTCCCGGCGTCGTTCTTCTGGACTTTTACGCGGATTGGTGTGGGCCGTGCCGCAAGCAGGGCAAGACGCTACATCAATTGGAGTCGACGGCCAATCAACTCGGGGCGACGATCATCAAAGTCGATGTAGATCAGCACAAAGAGGTCGCCCAGCGATTTCAAGCTGAGCGCCTGCCAACCTTGGTTGTGCTTAAGGGTGGACGGGCCGTGAAGCGAAAAATTGGACTCACCGACCGCCAGACTTTGAGCAGTTGGCTCGCCCTGTAAGATTCGGATACTCCAGGCCGAGATTCGTGCCCAAGACTCGTCGCATCCTGACGAATAGCGAGAATGCCCATCCTTGCAATGTGTTCACTTTCGAGTGAAATGAAAAATGGCGAGCGAGGAATCACTTGATGCGGCGGTGTCGATGAATCAGCAAAGAACATCTGTTTGGGACATGATGCTTCCCGGCAACTGGGACGTCTCTCGTCTCAGGGTGCAACCATCGCGGATCACGACAAAGCGAATTCTGGCGAGCACCACGCTGCTTGCTATCTCACTGGGCGTGATGAAGATCCTCACCAGTTTCTTTGCGGCTGTCTTTGTTTTTCCACTTTGGGGGGCAGCCATCGGCTGCCTTATAGCCGGAAGTGCTGGGGCGAAACGAGGGGTGATTTTGTCCTTCGTGCTGCCCGCCTACTTTGCAGTCGTTGTTTCCGCTGGTCTTTTTGCTTTTGCTTTTTACGCTATTGTGCACCAGAATGTTTTGGGCGAGCAAGTTGTCTGGTAGGAAGTCTTGTCTTGCGGCGTCTTTGCCCGAAAGCTCGCCGTCTCGATAACGAATGGTAGCAAACAGCCTTGCGTGGTCGTTTTCTTGCCATGACTAATTCTCGAGTCACGCCTGCAGACCACCTGTGCCCACTAAACCGAAAGCGGAGAAGCCGCGAAAGAGAACAAGCAGCGTTAATTCTTCAATTCTTTCCGCAATGGCTGGTCGACAATGAAAGCGTCCGGAAAGTCAGCTGGCTCGGCACCGCGGCTTCTCAGACGCTTGTTCTGTTGATTGCCGCGCGGTGGATTGAGCGGAATCTGCATTCCGCCCAGCTCATCCATCATGGAATAAAGCCGGGTCTGCATCTGCTGCTTAATCTTGGCAAATTTGGGATCATGAATCAGGTTGTTCTGTTCGTCTGGATCGGCTTGGACATCAAAGAGTTCATCGGTGTCCCAGACACCATAATAGGTCGTGTATTTGTATTGATCGCCCCGCAAGGAAAAATGGGTTGGCGTTTGCGGATAGTTCTGCTCCCAGTAATAGCAGTACAGAAAGTAGTCACGCCATGGAGTCGATTTTCCTTGGGCAAGCGGAATGAAACTTTGCCCATCCATATGAGCCGGTTTCTCCAATCCCATGGCTTGCATGACTGTTGGTGCAATATCGATGTTTGCAACAACTTGCTCAACCGATGAACCACCTTCGAACAAGTTAGGGCACTGCATGAGCATCGGGACGCGTGAAGATGTCTCGTAGGCGACGCGTTTGTCGATCAAACCATGCTCACCGAACATATACCCGTTGTCGCCCATGTAAATCACCAAAGTGTCATCATAGATGTCCATCTGCTTGAGTTGGTTCATCACGGCGCCGATGCTGTCGTCAACAGAACGCAGTGCTTCGCAGTAGCTCTTGTAGAACACTTCCGCAGAGGTGGCAGTGTGCAGTGGGAAGTCCATGCCGTGCCAACTGTTGCGTTGATCGAGCAGCCATCGCGGTCGATTTAGTCTGTTGTCTTTAAGTTGTCTGCTGGAGATAGGGAAATCGAATGGCTCATCGGCAAGTGTACCTTCATATTTGGGCTCGGGTGTAAACGGGCCGTGCACCGCTTTGTGTGAGAGATACAAAAAGAAAGGCTGTTCGCGATCGGTTTGCGTGAGGAATTCAATCGCTTTTCGTGTCAGCAGTGTGGTGATGTAGCCGTCCTGGGGAACGCGTTTGCCGTTGTCGTTGATGGTGTAGTTGCCAGCTGCTGGTGGATAGTATCTTCCTTGTCCCTTGAAGCTAAACCAGTAATCGAACCCGGGGCGAGCTTCATCACTGGCATGTCCCATATGCCATTTGCCGATAAAGCCAGTCTTGTATCCCGCCTGCTGCAGATACTGAGGGAAGAACAAAGTGCCTTGTGGAACTGGACGCTGGTTGTCGATGACGCGATGGCGGAAGGTATATAGCCCTGTCAAAATCGAAGCCCGGGACGGCGAGCAAAGTGATGTCGTTACAAACGCGTTTTTTAAGTGCACTCCGTTGGTGGCCATCGCATCCATGTGTGGCGTCTTGGCGAAGGGATGTCCCATGAAGCTCATCGCATCATATCGATGATCATCGGACAGAATGAAAACTACATTCCGTGGCTTGGCGTCTGCTGCTGTTGTAGCAATAACTTCTTTCGGTACTGGCACCACGTCGGCGGAAAGCAAAACTTGAGCCGACAAGACGACGAGAAGGAGGTAAGACGTGAGCTTGAGTTTCATTCAGGTATTTCTTTCTTCAAAGGTGCTTACCAAGAAAGTGGCTAGCGTTTGGCTTCAGTATACATGGCTTGCGAGCACTGCTTGAGTGTGGCTTCGAGCTTCGGGTAGGGTTTGCCGAAGCCGTCCAGCAAGCCTGAATGCTGACGGTCTGCTTTGCGAGGCACTGAACTGGATGCATTAATCAGTCCGCAATAATGCCAGCCGACAAACTCGCTACGTGCAAATGCTCGAAGGAAAAACTCTGCTGTCCATTGGGCTCTTTGCTCAAGGTTGTCTGCGATGGGTCCGTAGGGGCGCGGCATCGTATCAGTCATCATAGTGAATGCTGAGTCGCCGTTGATAATTGGCTTGTCTACCAAGGCACTCCATCGATCCAGTCCAGGCTTTTGTACTTCGTAACCTCCGTACATTTGATAGAAGATTACATCGGTGAATTGGCTCGTAATGGGTAAGACGGTATCAATTGAGTCTGTGTTGGCATTGAGTTTATCACCAAAAAACATGTGGTTCTTGTCGTAGTGCCGGATGGCGGCAAGTGCGGTTTCATAGTATTTGGCCACGCATCGCTGCAGAAACTCTATGTTGTCACGCGTCTCGTTGGCGTTGGACAGTTGTGTCTGAGGTTGCCAATTCTGAGTTTCGGTCAACTGGCTGAAGCTTGTAAACTCAGTCTTGTATGTTGAGTCAAAGTCTTCAATGCGCTCGCGGTAGAGGTTTTTCATTGTTTCGACATATGCCTGTTTGCCGGGGGCGCTGCCGGGCAGGTTTCTCAGTCTTCGAGGCCAGCCAATTCTGCTCGGTCGCCGTGCTCCTCCGATGACATCAGGTCGTTCTCGTAGATCCTCCTCCGTGAACATGGTGCAATCTGTCATTGTGTAGCCAAGCAAGAAAGGTTCATCCTTGATTGGAGCGGCTAGTTTCCTCGCCAAAGCGTCGCAACGCTGCTCGAATGCTGGTGCGACTATGTCGACGAAGTTGTCATCTAGAACATCTTTTTTCCAATGCGGAGTGTCCACAAAGTGAATAGGCTGCATGTAGGCCATTGCCGGGCTGGGTCGGTTCGCGATTTCTAGCCGGTTGTGCACGCCAACCGTGTTGAAGCCTAGCCGTTCGCTAATCCTTAGAAACCAATCTCGAAGGGCAGTGTCGAAGGCGGGCCGCTAAGCTTCTCCATGCCGAGCGTCTTCTTCCAGGCCTCACGATTGTATTCCTGCTTCCAAAGGTCTGGGTATAGATGGTTGATCCCCCAGCGCAGGAAAGCATGGCCATCCGGTGTGACCAGCCACCATCGCTCTTCTTTTTCGATGCGAAAGAACCCTGTCGCACGAAACCGTTTCGCTTTCCATCCACCAAACCGATCAAGCTGCCGCGCAGCTGCCCGGGACCTGTGGCGGAAAAAGCAGCCAGCAGTTGAAAGGCCTAGGAAAGTTCTTCGTCGCATGACCATTCTCCCAAGAAAATTTCATATGCGAGTCAACTACAGAAGATGGCTTTTCAAGGAGTTTAACGCCCAGGTAGCGTCGGGGCGAATGGTAGAGGATTCGCTAGCTGGTCTATCAATTCAGCGCTGAGATGACTTCCGAGCCTCGAGCAGTGATGAGATCGGCGTAAATCTGATGGTCGATGTTCTCAGAAATGAACTGGACGTGACCATCGGCGAAAACAGTTAGAATACCGCCGGTGTTAAAACCAAAGGCTTCGTTGTTGTTGGTGCAATTGAGTGCGCAGTCTCCCGGGCAACGCAGGCCACTTGAGTCAAAACCGTGGAGTGGCAACGCGTTTTTCGGCGAAGCCCATGCAGCGCCGAGGACCAGCCCGTTGTGGACGTCGAAATTCGCACAGCCATTGATCGATTCTTCGGGACCTTTGCCCAGTTTGATCCAATGCTCTGGCCTGCCAACGTCTTCGACAATGAGAAAGGTGTTCGACGTACCATCCTTGACGTAATTTAATGGTCCTTGAGTTTGTATACTGATTGCACCAGAGTTGTCGCCGCCATGAAAGAACACACTCCGGTGGCTTACTCCACTGGTCGGGCCGTAGTCAGTAATCGAGGCTTGAGTTTCGTTCCCGAGATCGTAGAGGAACTCTGCGTCGGCCGGAGAAGACGGGCAATGTAGAACCGGTAAGATAGCTTTGATGGCTGGTTGATTAGTCGGGTGATTCCAAGGCAAATTGAAATCATAGGCGTTGTAGGTGCTGCCTTGTTCTACATGCGGAAGTAGCAGAGCCATCCAGCTGTGCCGTTGTTGGATTCGCTGAGGCACGACCACTTTAAATGCGGCGTGATAGTTGTGAACTGCGATTCCCAGCTGATGGAGATTGTTGGAACAAGAGATTCCTCTCGCCGCTTCTCTGGCACTTTGTACAGCGGGTAAGAGGAGCCCAATCAGAATCGCAATGATCGCGATCACCACTAGAAGCTCAATAAGCGAAAACGCTCCGCGGCGCATCGTACACTTGGAAGAATCGTAAAGACGCATGACGTATCCTCGAGGGCTAATCAAGAGAGGGGCCCAACGAAACTCGACGATTTTGGGGTTGCGAGGCGTCCGAGTCAAGAAAAAAACGACGCTGTGCGCGGGCATTCGGTGCGAGAGATCAGGCAAGTGCTCCCATTGGTGGGGCGAATGGTCCAGCAATAGCTGCCGATTTGCCAGACGTTCTACTGGAGAACAGCCTGAAACATGGCTGAACAAACTGGCGAAACTCAACTAAAATATGCAGAGCGTCGCCCGACTGCTTGCTTGCCGATTCCAGTCCTGCCTTGAAGCCCGTCTCTAGCATCCCACCTTGATTCGGCCAGTTGCAGGAGTTTCAGTAGATTTCGATTAGCTCCTGCTTCCCGGCGATATTGCCCCTAGAATTCGACCGTAGAAGTTCCGTTCAGACCAGGATCCATATTGCGATGTCATTTCGATTTGCGTTGACCGCTCTTTTCGCCTTGGGCGTTTTTTCGAGCGACGTATTGTCCTCAGTATTTTTGTTCGCTCAAGACAGTCCCGAGCCCAACGAACCGAAAATCGCTGGTGCCTCAAATGAAGGCGAGCAATCGATGGGGGGATACAAGATTCCCGAAGGTGTCGAAGGCCAGCTGTTTGCCGCGGAGCCTATGATTGCGAATCCTGTCGCCTTCTATGTTGACGACAGAGGTCGCGTTTTTGTCTGTGAAACGTTCCGTCAAAGCACCGGCGTAGTGGACAATCGAAGCTACGGTCGTGAGTGGGTAGATGCTGATTTGGAAGCCAAGACGGTAGAGGATAGACGTCAGTATCATTTGAGGTTGCTCAGCGAAGACGATGCGAAGAAGTTCGTTGAAGAAGACGATCGGATACGCGTTCTCGTGGACGCTGACGGCGACGGCAAAGCGGATGAGTCTAAAGTGTTCGCCAAGCGGTTTAACAACTTGGTGGACGGCACTGGTGCGGGCGTTCTCGAATACCGAGGCAATGTCTACTTCACTTGCATCCCCGCCGTTTATCTGATGCGAGACGAAGATAATGACTTGGTCGCCGATGGCCGAACAGTTCTGCACACCGGGTACGGTGTGCGAGTCGCATTCCGCGGACACGACTTGCACGGGCTGACGATTGGCCCTGACGGTCGACTTTATTTCAGCATCGGTGACCGTGGGGCGAACATTCCGCAAAAGTCGGGCAACGTGGTCAACGTTGAAAGTGGATCTGTTTTCCGTTGTGAGCTCGATGGCTCCAATCTCGAGATCTTCGCAACCGGGCTTCGCAATCCGCAAGAGTTGGCCTTTGACGAGTATGGAAACCTGTTCACTGGAGATAATAACTCCGACAGCGGAGATCAGGCTCGCTGGGTCTACGTGGTCGAAGGTGGTGATACGGGCTGGCGGATGGCCTATCAGTACTTGCCAGATCGCGGTCCTTTCAATCGTGAACGCATTTGGGAACCAATGCACGAAGGGCAGCCTTTCTATATCATGCCGCCGATTGCCAACTTTGCGGATGGACCGTCTGGTTTGGAGTATTATCCTGGAACCGGGTTCGGCGATATGTTCCAAGAGCAGTTCTTGCTGGCCGACTTCCGTGGAACGCCAAGCAGAAGCGGCATTCGCTCTATCAAAAATGAAGCGGATGGGGCCTTCTTCAAGATCGCCGAGGATGCTCAGCCATTTTGGAATGTCTTAGCGACTGACTTGCAGTTCGGTCCTGATGGTGCCCTTTACATTTCTGACTGGGTGAATGGCTGGAATGGTGAAGGGAAGGGACGCATCTATCGCTACACCAAGTCAGAAAGAAGTGATGATCTCGTGCGCGAAGTCGCCGCGTTCTTGCGTGCCGACATCGCTGAGATTGATAGCGAGTTGCTTGCGAACAACTTAAAGCATGTAGACCGTCGAGTCCGCCATAAATCACAGCTTGAACTCGCCGAACGAGGCGACCAGAAGCTGCTGATTGCGGCGGCGTTGAATGGTGACTCTGTTAAGGAGCAGTTGCACGGCGTCTGGGGGCTCGACCATTTGGCGCGACGCAAGCCCGCGACTCTATCGGAGTCTGTCGAGACTTGGCTGAAGCTTTGCGAGTCGTCTGAGCTGGAGCTACGTGCTCATTCACTACGTTTGCTGGGCGAGTTTGCTGGAAAGGTCGATAGTGACGCAGCGGAAGCGGCTGTACTTAAGGGGCTAGCCGATGAGGAACCCCGGGTTCGTTACTTTGCCCTGGTCAGCGCCGGCAAGATGAGGCTCAAGGCGGCCGTGGACTCCATTGTCGCAAGCATCGTTGATAATGCTGGACAGGACCCCGTTTTGCGACATGCAGCGGTTATGGCTCTGTCGCAAACCGTTGATGCAAACGAGTTGGCGGGGATGAAGACAAATGAGTCGCTGTATGTCCGCCTATCTGCGGTGGTTGCACTACGTCGGCAGCAGTCTGAGCTGGTCAGTGATTTTCTGGACGATGAGTCTGAGTTGGTTGTCGCTGAGGCGGCTCGAGCCATCCATGACTCACCGATTGATACAGCGATGAAAAAACTAGCCTGGCGCATTACGAAGCCGATGACAAACGAGTCGATCATTCGCCGTGTACTGGATGCGAATTTCCGAACTGGAAATGCAACGGCGATAGCCAGTTATGTGTTGGATGCAAAAAATCCTGAGAAGATGCGTGTCGAAGGCCTCGCGATGTTGGGCGTTTGGGCGCAACCAAGTGGCCGTGACCGAGTGACTGGGATGTGGCGTCCGATTGAAGAGCGAAGCGACGAGCCAGCGAAAAAGGCGGTGGCAACTCTCCTGAAGCGTTTCGGCAAGTCAGGATCGTCGGACGTCGCGGTGCTCTTAGAGCTTGGGAAGGTTGCCAGTCGATATGGCTTGGGTGAAAGTGCGGCAATTCTTCGTAGTTTGGTGACCAACGAATCGTTGGACGTCGCGGATCGAGCGGCGGCGCTGCAAGCTATGGGCAAAGTAGGCGCGACTCAGGCAGACATTAATCTCGGCTTGAAGTCGGAAGAGGCCAAGATACGAGCGGCCGCTTTGAGCATGTTGCGATCTGCTATGCCAGATCAAGCCAAGGACTTGTTGGCGGCTGCCGCACTGAACGGCTCCATTCCAGAGCGGCAAATCGCGATCAGCGAGCTTGGAGAAATCAAAGATGCTGAGACGCAACTTGCATCAGTACTTGAACTTTGGTTGGCCGGAAAGCTGCCTGCAGAAACACAGCTTGAGGCCTTGGAAGCCGTTGAGAAGCGGCAGGCGTCTGCGAACATCAAGTCGCTGCTGGAGCAAATCAATGCTACCCGTGATCACACGCCACTTGGTAAATACCGAGAGTCGCTTGTTGGCGGCGATGTCGAGCGTGGACGCCGCGTGTTTGTTGAAAAGGTGTCGCTGTCTTGCGTTCGCTGCCACAAAGTAGCTGGTTCAGGCGGTGAAGTCGGCCCAGATCTTTCCAAGATCGGAATCGATAAGAAGCGTGATTACATTCTCGAAGCTATCGTCGATCCGAACAAAGTTATCGCCAAGGGCTTCGAGTCCGCAGTGTTACTCGATGTCGACGATCAAGTGCATACTGGCGTCGTGCGAGCAGAAGATGACGATACGATCACGTTGGTTGACGCGCAAGGTAAAGCAACGCAGTATCTCAAGGATGACATTATCGGTCGCAAGGTTGGTCGGTCAGGAATGCCGGCTGACATCATCACGAAGATGTCCAAGCGTGAATTGCGTGACTTGGTCGAATACCTCGCATCACTAGACGGCACTCAAAAGGTAGCTGACGAGTCGCATTAGGCCGTCGGGGATTCGCCCGAATTCCTTTCATCCTCCTACCAACCCGACCTTCTCTTGGAGCGTTCTTCATGCCGAGTACGAACGGAACCCCGTGAGGATATGCTTCATGGCAACAATGGAAAGGCTGTTTCCGAGTACTTTCCATTGTTGTCTTGTGCTCAGGCTGCCCATGTCCAGTTCCTCAGGAAACCCCATCAGCTTGGCGACTTCGCGCGGTGTGAAACGGCGAAGCCCGTCGACTGTTTGGAGGTACGAACCAGCATGCAAAATGGACTTGCCGTAGCTACTCCCGAAACAAGCCGTCACGGCGGTGGCATCGTCGGCCGACACGCGGTCCAAGGCTTCTTCGAAGGCCTCTGTCTTTTCCGGTTCGAGGCAAACTTCGGGATCATAATCTGCTTGTTGATCCATGACGAGTTCCTTCAATCGCGGCGATCGCGAATGATGACTCGGTTGGGATTCAACGACTCGCCATGGCCTCAGGGCACCTGGGGCACGTGCCGCGAGCAAGTAGAAACGCGGGCGACGGTTGGGCCAACCCAGTTGCGAAGGGCAGAAGTCGCAGTATTGCACCGTGTACCCGGAATGCTTGAGGGTCGCCACGAGCCTTTGCATTGCCTGCGAATTGCGAAAGCCAGCTACATTCTCTAGTCCGATCTGGCACGGCAGGCACTCTGGAATCAAACCCGTAAGATGGAGGAATGCGGAACACCTTGGGTCGTGGATGTCTTTCCCATTGCCACGCGAGGTGAAGGGCTGGCAAGGTGGCGACATCCACCATACGTCGGCTTGCCAATTCGTTAGCTCTTCGGCACTTAGGCTGGCAATTTCCTTGGTAATGAATAGGCCCGGATGATTCTGTTCATAGACTTGCTGGCAAAGTTCGCTGATATCGTAGGCAGCAACTACATCAGCATCGGGCCAGCTATGGACAAATCCTCCAATGCCAGCAAAGAATTCGATAGCCTTGATTCTGTTCTGAGGCATGGGGTTGGCTGACACTGGAGTAGCATCCGGCGCGAAAAGCGGAGAGTCATGTGCATCCTGCCTTTGCCGTTGGAAAGCTAGGTAGGATCACCCTAGCTTAGGGCGGTTGGTATTGCATTGAGAGCTTTGTACTTTATCCTAAGGCGTCTACGAAACCCTTGTTACTTTCCTTGGTAGTGCTGCCAAAATCCACTGAACCGCGATTCTCGACAGCGGGTGAGATATTGTCAGTAAAGTGTATGCGCGACATTCCCTCGCAACCGGTCGACCGCTGTTGCAATTCGCCGCTTAGCTGACAACCATGAGTGATCTCCTTCTGTACTATCAGCGACCTGAGCCAGCAACGTGGGTTTTTCTCTCGTCGTTCTTGCTACTTACGATGTACTTCGTCTTTCATCGCTTTTTCAGCGTGCGCAATTTGGATCTCCTACTTCTGCTCTTGTTGGCACCCGGATTGATGATGGTGTACGAAGGCAGGCGATTGCAAATGGCGCCGATTCCGGAAATCACGCAGCCTTTGGTGTTCAAGCAAACGGATTTAGGATCCTCCAGACAGCAGGCTTCGCGGGCATTTCCAGTAGCACTTGTGCAGGGTAAAGCCCCTGCTCTTCAGGACGAATCGGGCTCGAAGGAAGCCGAGTCTCCAGGCAGCCCGGAGTACCAGCCTCAGGTTTCGAATGGTTGGGAGCCCGGTTATCTTGAGTTTCTCGGGTTCGTTTTTCTGCTCTTGGCATGCGCTTTTCTGTTGATCCGGATGTTGATCGATCCGGCGTTAGTGCGTAGACCCTTGCTAGTCCCGAACCTGTCGATGGGCGGATTGAATTTCATTGGCATCTCTTTGTTCTTGTTCTTGATGGCGAATGTAGTCACAAGTACGCCGAGAGAGCAGGAGGCTCGAAGTCCATCACTTGGGCCAGGTTACCTTCTGCTCAATATGTTGCCTGCCCTCCCGACGTCTCTTAGCGAAACGCTGGAGGAGAGTGCGGGGGATGAGCAACCACCGCCAGCTTGGCTGCCGAACCTCGTTCGCGTGTTCGCGATTCTGTCGAACTTGGCAATCGTGCTTGGAATTGTCGGGGTCGGTTACTGGCACTTTGACAACGTGAAGACGGGTGTGGGCTGCGCGGTGATGTATTTGATATTGCCCTACACGGCTCAAATGACAGGCAATTTGCAGCACACTGTGCCGGCGGCTTTCTTGGTACTTGCTCTGCTGACTTATCGTCAACCGCTCGTGGCGGGAGTGCTGCTTGGGATGGCTTCTGGGCTTGTTTATTACCCGCTGTTTTTGCTGCCGCTGTGGATAAGCTTCTACTGGTATCGCGGCTTATGGCCTTTCATCAGCGGTGTGCTCTCAAGTCTTGCTGTTTTGATGTTGCTACTTGCATTTCAGGGGTCTGACTTTGGCGAGAACCTCACGCAAATGTGGGGGCTTTGGTTGCCAAGAATGGAGAACCTTTCGGGAATCTGGGACAGCGAGTATGGATTTCCTGCCGAGTTCCGGGTGCCGACTTTGGTGGCCTGCATTCTGTTAAGTGCGAGTTTTGTTTTTTGGCCGACCCGCAAGACGCTTGGCTCCTTGATGTGCGGCACTGCGGCAATCATGCTGGCTATTCAGTTCTGGCATGGATTTGGAGGCGGGCTGTTCATGGCTTGGTTCCTGCCTTTCATACTTCTAACGATTTTCCGCCCGAACTTGGATGATCGCATTGCGACGAATGTTGTTCGCTTCCGGCGGGGCGTGCCGGAAAAAGCACCTGCATAGTTGCCACTATTTTCATTCTGAGGCTTCCCTATGACTGAGCGTCCTGAAAACGAGGACTCAACTGAGTTTGAGCAAGCGGGTGAAGAAGGCTCGGATTCTTTGGTGGGGGAATTCATCGCATTTCTGACCGAGAACAAGAAGTGGTGGATGACGCCTATATTGCTCGTACTTGGGCTGCTCACGGTGTTGGTTCTGGCTAGCGGCTCTGCAGCAGCACCTTTCATCTATAGCCTGTTCTAGCAAGCTGTCAGGGCCTGAATTGATGTCTCGGGCGCGGAGATTCTGGGGTTGACAGTACGGGCCTGCAGAAAGCTCGGCCTGCAGCTGCTGACAATCGCCAAAAACCCTTGTGAAGAGCGGCTTTTTAAAGCGCTTTTCTGGGGCTTGTGTATCGATTTGGGCCAGTCAAAACCGGGGTGAAATGCTACAATCTTTTTCAACATATTACCTGGTCTTCCGAGTCCCAATGAAGGCCATTTTGGGCGGGTCAGATCCCGCCTCAGTTTTGTCCGATTCGAGCACTGAATGAGCGATCAAGAGCAACCAGCTGACGGCAACCAGGACGAGCAACTCGGGATGTCTGGCGAATACAACGCAGAGGATCTCAAGAAGCTGAGCGACAAAGAGCACGTTCGCGAACGCCCGAGTATGTACATCGGCGACACGACGCTCAAAGGCCTACACCACCTTGTCTACGAGGTTGTCGATAACTCGATCGACGAGGTAATGGCCGGGTTCGCCAAGACTGTGACTGTTCGAATCAACTCGGACGGCTCGGTAACGGTCGAAGATGATGGTCGCGGTATTCCAGTCGACAAGCACGAGCAGCTAAGCGAAGAGATGGAGCGCGAGGTCAGTACGCTCGAAGGCGTAATGACAGTGCTCAAGTTCGGCGGCAAGTTCGAGAAGTCTGCTTACGCCATGTCTGGCGGTCTACACGGTGTTGGTGTGACCGTAGTGAACTTCTTGTCGCAGTGGTGCGAAGTCGAAGTCTCCAGGGATGGCTACGTTTGGACGCAGGGTTATGAGCGTGGCGTTGCGACGGGGGCTGTGGTGAAGGGGCACGCTACGAAGAGTATTGGTACCAAGACAACTTTTAAGCCCGACGGCACGATCTTCGCCAACACCAAATTCAACTTCGATACTCTGTACAAGCGTCTGCAAGAGCTCGCGTTCTTGAATAAAGGTGTGAAGATCATCTTTCAGGATGATCGCGTCGATGAAGGCGATGAGTTTTACTACGAAGACGGTATCGTAGAGTTCGTTAAGCACATGAACCGCGCTAGTGACGCTTTGCATTCCGACGTGCTTCTCATTGCCGACGAACGCGATGGAGTGCCGTATGAGATCGCGCTGCAGTACTCAACTGAATACACTGAGACGGTTCAGTCCTACGTGAATAATATTCACACGATTGAAGGTGGGACGCACGTATCTGGCTTTCGCTCCGCGCTGACTCGAGCGTTGAACAACTATGGCAAGAAGGAAGGTCTGTTCAAGGATCAGATCCCGACAGGCGATGACTTCCGCGAAGGGCTCACCGCTGTTATCAGTATTCGTGTTGCTCATCCGCAGTTCGAGGGCCAAACCAAAACCAAGCTTGGCAACAGCGACGTCGAGGGTGTTATAAGCGGCGCAGTCGGCGAAGCGCTGACGAAATACATGGAGGAAAATCCTCGCAACGCAAAGACGATCGTCCGCAAGGGCCTTCTCGCCTGCGAGGCCCGAGAGGCGGCTCGCAAGGCGAAGGACTTGTTGCGCAAGCGAAAGGATGCGCTTAGCGGCGGCGGCCTGCCCGGCAAGCTTCGGGATTGCATCAGCAATAAGATGGAAGAGTGCGAGGTGTACTTGGTGGAAGGTGATTCGGCCGGCGGAAGTGCAGAAGGCGGTCGGTTTCGTGAATTCCAGGCGATCCTGCCGCTTCGCGGTAAGATCATCAATGCGTATAAAAGTCGTGAAGATAAGGTGCTGGCCAACGAAGAAGTGCAGAGCATGATCCAGGCGATCGGCTGCGGTATCGGCCAGGATCAAGATATCGCCAAGCGTCGTTATGATAAAGTTATCATCATGACCGATGCCGATGTGGACGGTTCGCACATTCGCACCCTATTGCTGTGTTTCTTTTATCGCCAGATGTATCACCTTGTTGCCGGTGGTCACGTCTATTTGGCACAACCACCTTTGTTCCGTGTGGTGCGAGGTAAGAACACTCGCTACTACGTCCAGACGGAAGAGGAAATGAAGACTCAGCTGCTTGAGCGAGGTCTTGCGGACTGTAGTTTGGAGTCGGATGATCAGAATCAAGTCGAAGGCGAGACAATGCGAAAGCTGTGTGAGTGCCTGGCGTCGATGGAGGATGCTTTGATCGCACTTGAGCGCCGTGGTATCAGCCTGAAGGCTCACGCTGACCGAATGGAAGGTGAGTCGACGAATCTTCCCGTATTTCTCGTGACCGTAGGCAATGATATGCACTGGTTTGCCACCAGGGCATCGATGGACGAGTTTATCGAACGCGAGAACTTGGTTCAGGAAGGCAAGGCTGACGATAAAGAAGAGCAGGAAAGTGAAGCAGCAGAGGTTGATGAACGACTCGTTGCTCGTGTCGTCGAAATGCACGAGGTCAAAACCATCAATGCTGGCTTGAGGCTGCTTTCCGAGTACGGCTTCTCGATTCGTGATTTGATCCCAGAGCAAAAGACAGGTAGCACGGAATCGAAGTTCCACCTCGTGCGTGAGGAGAATCGCACTGGCTTGGATGACTTGCGAGCTCTGTTGCCGGCGATCCGTCAAGCTGGTGAGAAAGGCATGCAAGTCACTCGCTTTAAGGGATTGGGCGAAATGAATCCTGAAGAGCTTCGTGAAACGACTTTGGATCGTGACAATCGCACCTTAGTGCAAGTGTCGATGACCGACGCTGCTGCGGCCGACGAGATGTTTCGTGTATTGATGGGCGATAAGGTTGAGCCTCGACGTCAGTTCATCGAGAAGCACGCCTTAGAGGTCCGTAACCTCGACGTGTAGCTCGCTTTCTCCGCAGGATCGCCAGAGGTCCTCGGAAATATGAGCCGAAAGCGCGGGGAGACACGCGATATGTGGGCTCGCGGTCAGCGTGTTGGTCCGCAGGCTGAAATGTGTGGCTTTATGGTCCAAGGCTGCGGGGTAAAAGCGTGGATGAGCAGCGACTAGTTCGGCCGCAATAATTCGTTCGCTTCCTTCCGCAATCGCCAAATTCCTCGAACCTGCAAATGCCTGATGCCCGAAATCTTTTCTTTTGAGCGACGAGTCGAATTCTGCGAAACCGACGCTGCCGGCATCGTGCACTTTTCGGCCTACACCTGCTACATGGAGCAGGCAGAGCACGCTTTCTGGCGACATCTGGGGGTAAGCGTGATGCAGCCCATCGGCGGAGGCCTTCATGTGGGCTGGCCTCGTGTTCACGTAGAATGTGACTTTCGGGGAGCCGCAAAATTCGAAGATGTGCTTCACATCAAACTCAGTCTGCTTAAGCTAGGTTCCAAGAGCGTTGAGTTTGGTTTCGGTTTTCACCATCTTGAAAAGCAAATTGCATCAGGCAAGATCGTTGCAGTGTGTTGTCACGTTGCAAAAGACCAGCCACTGAAGTCCGTGGACATCCCAGCTGACCTACGCTCTAAGCTCTTACCATATCTAATCGACAATTAAGCCGCGATTTGCGACGGATCTTCATGTTGTATCTGCAAGAAAACCTGATTGAAGTTGTCGGCGTTGTGCTTGGGCTTGTCGGTTGTTACCCAGGTGGACGCATGATCCAGCGTTCCTATTACACGGCCTGCGGCTGGTATCGAGTTTTGGTCGTTCTTGGAGCACTCTTGTTAACGCCGCTGTTGGCCACGGTTCTCTTCTATATTCCGTTCTTGGTGGATCGTGATACCGAAATAACAAGGTACATGATGTTCATTGACTTCGTCATCTACGCAATCTTGCCAGCTGGCGGCATCTCCTTCGTCGCCTACTTGGCAGATAACTTTTCCGACGGTCATCGGCCAGCACGCTTGCTGCTCGCCGCTAGCGCCAGCTTTTCAATGACTGTTCTGCCGGTCATGTATCTTTTCTATGCACCGAAGGTGCTTCCGCGATACAAGATAGAGTGGAAAGATGAGAAACCCGTTGTCGCGATGCACTTGAGTGATGAGCCTCGAGATCCGATTGTTCGTAGAGCGGCGTGATGGAAGAACTGGAGCAACTGGGTTACTTAGCACGATTGATGATTCGCCTCACCTTTGGTGCGGCGCAGCTTCCGAGCGAAACGCAGAAGCTGCATGGCGAATACGTTGTGACGCGCCAGCGAGCCGATGGAGGCTGGGCAGGGCGGGAAGGCGAAAGCGATATTTACTACACCAGCTTTGCCTTGCGCAGTTTGGCAATTCTTGGTTTGCTGGATGGGAAAGTCGCGCAACGCAGCGCGGATTTTTTGCGTAGTCGGATGCACTCGCATGAGGGAATTGTTGATCTTCTGTCACTCGTTTACTCGGTCAAGCTGCTAGAAGCGACTTGCTCGCTGGATGCTTTCGAAGGCGCTCAAGAAGACTGGGAAAAGCGACTGGCAGAGCTACTCGATACTTTGCGGCGAGATGACGGCGGATTTAGCAAGAGTCTCGAAGGACGTACTGGTAGTACTTACCAAACGTTTTTGGTTTTGCTCTGCTTGGAGCTCATCGAGCGACCCTGTCCAGAAGCCAATGCAGCTTACAGCTTTTTGATGAGTCAACAGCAGGATGACGGTGGCTTTCTAGAGATCCGTGTGGGTAAGCGATCAGGTGCGAATCCAACCGCTGCTGCCATGGGGGCTTTACGAATCTTGGGCAAGTTGCACGACGTGGTAGCAGAAGATGCCGCAGAGTTCTTGGCCGAGCTGCAAACTGATGAAGGTGGCTTCCAGGCGAATACGCGCATTCCCCTACCCGACTTGTTAAGTACTTTTACCGCATGCGTGACTTTGGCAGACGTCGAGCGTCTCGAGAGTATTTCGACCAAGGGGGTTCAGCAGTATGTGGAGAGCATGCAGCAGGCTACTGGCGGCTTCCGAGGCTTCGAGTATGATCCCGGTGACGACGTCGAGTACAGCTTTTACGGCCTCGGCACCCTTGCCTTGTTGCAAACACTGTAATGTTCAAAGAAGGTTTCTTGTCACAATTGACCAGCTTACCTGGGCCACTTTGAGTTGTGCTTTTGGTCGGCAGAACGACCAGCATACTTTTAAGTAGCGAAAGCCTACCATTGCTAGAGTCATAAACCGAAATTCTTGACGAATTCCGTGACCTAACCGAATCCCACGCTAGAAGCGTCTCATTCCTCTAACCGCAAATTGAATCGATGACAGCTTCTGAGGAATCCAGTACCACTCCGCCTTCAGCGATCTCTGGTCCCAAACTGACGTACGTCGTCATCTCTATGCTGGTTATTCTCGGTGCGTTGGTCAGCTACACTCTAGCCAGCTACAACACCATCGACGCATCTCGCGAGAAAGCAGCCACAGCTTGGCAAGAGTTGGCGGAAGAACTCTCCTCTCACTATCGCCAAGTCGAGGTTGATGTCGCTACGCGCGTGGATGCACGCGAGGTAGCGATGGAAGACGGTGAGCAATTTCAATTGGCGTTGGATGCTTTTCGCGGCACTTCGATTTTAGAGAAACAATTCGCCGCAGCAGAGCGAGTCCAGAAGACACTTGGGAAGATGAGTCTAGAGCCGGATAAAAGTTCCAGTCTTCAGCGGAGGCTTTCTGACTACAACAGCGAAGCAGCCGCCACACGAGAGCTCATTCAATCCACCGCCGGCCAGATTCTTTCGGTCTTTCTTAACTTTCCTCAATACGCTGAGTTGCATCTGAGGTAGGGGTCTCAGCCTCGAAATAGCTTGAAACGCGCTTGGCTCCACGGCCTAGTAGGAGGTCATCAAACGTCGCGTTCCAATTCACAAAAGTCACGTGCTCTTGGGCAACCCCATCAGCTCCCACGCTGTAGACAAGTATTGCCCTGTCATCACGCCATTCCATCCTGGGCGTGTTTCCCTATGGTGACAAAGGATCGACGGGAATGCTGGGTAAATAACCGCGGCCAACTTCTCGAGCGATTCTGGGCATCGCTTTTCTTGTTTTCGAAACGCTTCGATAGCAAACTCGGTTGCAAGCAACCGTGGTTTGTTTTTCGATCTGAGACTGCAGTTCCGTTTCTTGCCTGTCGAGCAGCGAGAAGCCACACCAAGCAGCCAGCGAATCCATAAGGCGTACGACTCATCGAATCGCCGATGAGCTTCAAAGGAGTCTCTTTTGCAGCTTGAGCTTGGGCAGAAACTGGTTTTTACCTTTCGAGGTCCACACATCGGAAAGGCTGCTAGAGCCACTTCTCGAGTTCAAAGCGTCGAAGAGTCTGATCGCCAATTTTGACTCTTTGCTCTTCAAGAATCTCAAATCCCATGGCTGAGAAAGCTGGCTGGGCCATGAGGCTGGCGTGAACCCATAAGCGTTGCAGGCCAATGGAAATAGCATGTTTTTCGAGTGATTCGTAGAGCTGACGGAACAGTCCGCTGCCCTGTTCAGCTGGTCGGATGTACGCAAAGTCAACGTGGCCTTCGTCGGCGAGGCTCATGAATCCGACGATTTGTTTTTCGTCTTCAGCGACAAAGAGATCTTGGGCTGCCAAGCGATTCGCCCACATCTCACCGCTTCGAATTTCCGGTACCCACGCTTCGCGTTGGGCCTCGGTATATTCACTTTTCCCGTTGCGCACCGCGTCAAACATGACTTCGGCAAGGGCTGCAAAGTCAGCTGGAATTCCAAGGCGGATTCTCCGTGATTCGTCCAAGGTATGTTGTTCTCAGATTCGCTGGTTTGCGGTTACACCACCGGAGCTTAAGTCTCGCTGCGTTGAAACATCGTTTAAGTCCCAGTCGATAACGCTGGCTTGCTCGGACTGCAGATCTTACAACGGCTCCAGCATCGGTGACAAAGACAATCGTCTACAAGCTGAAGTCTACTCGGACCGAAATTAGGCAACGGATAGAGGTTTGTGGCATTTTCGTTCGTTGCTGCGCTCAATTATGGTAAGCACTCGAATTACAAGCGAAAACCCCACTGATCGCAGGGTAGAACTCGCATCGAAAAATTTGGCTGATAGAATCGTGCCTGAGTCGGAAATATTGCGTCGGTCGTCTAGCAATTGCTGCGACGTGCGAAGCTTAAGGTTTCTTTGTGGTTTTCGGCTGCCTTCCTTCCCCCAACAACCATGGTGAGACAATGAAACTGCGTGCCTTTTTCGCATTGTTTTGCTGCCTTCTCGCATCGCCAATTTCCACGCTTCAAGCCCAGGCATTGAAGCTACAGAAAGGTGACCACATCTGCTTGGTCGGCAACGAGCTCGGCGAGCGAATGCAGCATCACAACTATTTTGAGTTGCTTCTGCATAACGAATTTCCGGATCTTGATCTAACAGTTCGCAATCTTTGCTTCCCAGGTGATGAGCCTTCATTACGAATTCGCTCTAAAAACTTTGGATCGCCTGAATCGCACTTGAAGCACTCTGGTGCAACGGTGATTCTGTACTTCTTTGGCTTCAATGAGTCCTTCGCAGGCGATGATGGCTTGGGGGATTTCAAAGAAGAGATTCGTAAGCTTGTAGAGAGTACCAAGTCTGCCGACTACAGCGGCAAAGGCGCTCCGCGGATTGTGCTCGTTTCTCCCATTGCCTTTGAGAATACTGGCGATAAAAACTTGCCCAGCGGTGAGGCGGAAAACAAGAACTTGGCCAGGTACACAGCGGCTTTGCAGAGCACCGCGAAGTTGACCGGTGTTGGCTTTGTCGATCTGCACGCACCGACCAAGGACATGCTCGACAACTCGGACGATCGTTTGACGCTCAACGGCTGTCACCTTAACGATGCCGGCTACAAGCAACTTGCTCCCATTTTGATGAACGGCCTGTTCGGTCAATGCAAAGGCAAAGTGGATGACTTGGTCGTCAGCAAGTTAAAGACGGAGATCGATGACAAGAACTTCCACTGGTGGCATCGCTATCGAGCCGTCAACGGGTTCTCGATCTACGGCGACCGCGGCTTGGCTGGTTCCGACGGGACGTACAACAACCGAGACGTGATGGAGCGTGAGCGCGCCATCTTGGATCAAATGGCTGCCAACCGAGATGCTCGGATTTGGACCTTGGCGCGAGGTGGCAAGGTGCCTGCCGAAGCCGACGATAGCAATACCCTGCCCTTTATCGAGCCTCGCACGAATGTTGGTGGTCCTGATGACAAGCAGGCCAAGCTTGGCAAACTTGGTTCCTTGGATTACTTGACCGCTGAGGAACAGCTAAAGCTCTTCAAGACAGCGGCTGGCTACAAGATTGAACTCGTTGCATCTGAGGAAGATTTTCCTGAACTGGCGAACCCGGTTGCGATCGACTTTGACAACGAAGGCCGGATTTGGGTTGCCACGATGGAATCCTATCCACACTGGAAGCCGAAGTCGGTCCTCAACGATAAGTTGTTGGTGCTGACCGACAGCGACAAAGACGGAAAGGCTGACAATTGTGACGTGTTCGCCGATGGCTTGCACCAGCCGACTGGCTTTGAAATCGCGGGTAACGGAGTTTATGTGGCCCAACAACCAGACATTCTATTTCTGACTGACGAAGACGGTGACTTGCAGGCCGATACGCGAATTCGCAAGTTGGTTGGCTTTGACAGCGCTGACTCGCACCACGGCATCGCGGCCTTCACCTTTGGTCCGGGCGGCAATCTGTACTTCCAAGAAGGTACTTTCAAGTTCTCGCAGGTCGAAAGTCCATATGGTTTGACCCGTCTACATGAAGCAGGTATTTGGCGCTATCATCCGAAGAGCGAGAAGTTTGGCGTGCACGTTAACTTTGCATTCGCCAACCCCTGGGGCCACGTTTTCGATTACTGGGGCCAAGACTTCATTGGCGATGCATCACCTGGATTCAGCTACTGGGCGGCTCCTTTGTCAGGCAAGATAGATTACCCCAGCAAGCACCCGGGCGGATCGCAGCACCGCCGACTGGCCAAGGAAACGGGTGGGGACCCGCAGTATCGATTCCCCACGTTCTACCCGAAACGAATCCGACCACTTGGCGGATGCGAACTCGTGGGCAGCACTCACTTCCCGCCTGAAGCTCACGGTAACTGGCTTGTTACGAATTGCATTGGTGAGCGTGTGATCCTCAATCATAAGATTGTCGAGGAAGATTCTGGCTTCAAAGGCAAAGAAGTCGATCCGATCGTTTACTGCGAAGACGGAAACTTCCGTCCTGTCGATGTGCAGTTTGCTCCAGATGGTTCCTTGTACATCGTCGACTGGCACAACGCTTTGATCGGTCACTTACAGCACAATCTACGTGACCCAAGCCGCGACCACTCGCATGGTCGTATTTGGCGCGTGACCTACCCATCGAGACCTTTGGTCGATGTGCCGAAGATCACCGGTGAGCCCATTGCCGACTTGTTGGACCTGTTAAAGTCCAAGGATGATCGTATTCGCTACAACGTTCGCCGAGAGCTAGCGGCTCGTGAGACCGAAGATGTCATTGCTGCCACGAAGAAATGGTTAAGCGGCCTGGACAAGACGGGCGAGGACTACTTGCACCACGTTCTCGAAGGCCTGTGGGTTCATCAGGCGCAGAATGTAGTCAACGAAGACCTGCTCAAGCAGCTTTTGACATGCGACAACCATCATGCTCGAGCTGCCGCCGTCCGCGTTTTGTCATTCTGGACGGACGGAGTCCAAGAGTCGCTGAAGTTGTTGAAAGAGCGTGTTGCCGACAAGCATCCTCGAGTGCGTCTTGAAGCCGTACGTGCCTTGACCTTCATGGAACCAAGCGACGAGATTATCGAAACCGCACTAGGTGTGCTCGAAGGTGAAGTCGACGACTACCTCCAGTACACGCTCGACGAAGCAATGCGAGTCTTCGAAGAGTAAACACTGTTCAGTTGAGATGGATTAGCTATCAAGCCTCCGGGATTACCGGAGGCTTTTTTTGATCGGTGGATCAACCGATGCATTGGACTCCCTTACCACAATTTTCAATCCGGTTTCCAGTCTCCCCGTGACCATCGATTCCAAAGGTCTTCCGCGAGGTTTGGCGTCTTGCTTACGAGCACTTCATGTTCAAGCGGCATCCAACGCTGCAGTGCGGCGTGAGTGAGCTCGGGCGAGCACTTCGTTAGTCCAAGTTCTTCTGCAGCAGCCAAGACTGGCGGAATCAACGAAGCGCCGGGCGGAGTTAGCGAGTCGGCAGCCCGTGTACCGACGTGGCTCACTTGTGCGTTCCAGGCGACTTGTGCGTACAGCCAAGCGAGCCGTAGCGTTTCTGGCAAACGCGGATCTTCATTGGCAAGTACGGCTTCCAGGTGCATAGCGGGTGGGTTAGCTTGATAAGCCATGCCTGCGCCCCCTAGTACGGGCTGAACCAAGTACAGGCTAGTTAATTCTGGGAGATGCTCGAGCCCAATCATGCTTCGCAGCTGCGACATCAGACCGGGGCCGTGAGCTTCCCACATTTGCTGAATGGGGCCACAACGCAGAGCTATCTGTTCGCCAAAGTCCGGATACTGCGCATGGAATTCGGCGAGTAGTTTTCGCCACTCGGCGCTCTCAAATGCTGCAGCCACAAACCATTGGTTCCAGGCTGGTGTTCCGGTCACTGCAGCACAATACGAGTCAGCAGCCGTACGCAAGTCGGGAGCCAGGTGCTTCGCACGTGAGTGGAAATGTTGGCAGCACCACGCAACGTGAAGTGCACTTCGGGAGACGCACCCTTTCCAAACTAGATTCATCACTAATATCTCGCCACAAAACGTATCTAACGGCAACACGTGGGGTAAGGTTCAATCTTCGCCCTGCCCAACGGCCGGGTCAAGTTTACCGAAAGGCAAGGTTCTTCGAACCCAGGACTTGCAGGCCTCGATCCACTGGCCCGCTTCAAAAAGATTAGCTAGCAGGCAACATCGCTTGACAATTTTGGGGGCTGCAACGTTACTAAGGAGCTCTCTAAGACTCACACCAAGGATTACTGAATGTCGATATCATTTTCTTACCTTCGTCGCGTCCTGCTAGCCGTCGCGAGCTGCTCCACCAGCTTGTTCGGCGTGTCGCAAGTAGCTCTTGCCGATCAAAATCCGGCTGCCGGAATGATCCGCTATCCAGATATCAGCGAAGACAAGATCGTCTTCTCCTACGCGGATGACTTGTGGATCGTCGATCGTAACGGAGGCATGGCCTCGCCGTTGGCTTCTCCAGCTGGACAAGAACAATCGCCTCGCTTTAGCCCCGATGGCAGTCAGATTGCCTTCATGGGCAACTACGAAGGTAACTCGGACTTGTATGAAATCCCTGTCACCGGTGGTGTCGCTGTTCGTCGCAGCTACCATCCTGGTGGCGAGCAGCTCTGGGATTACACTCCCGATGGCGAGTTGCTGTTCAGTACGTCGAGCTTCGCCAAGCTAAGCCGTATGACGCAACTTTTTGTTCTTTCTGCAGGCAGGCCTTTGCCCGAAGCCTTACCCGTTCCTTTTGGTACCAATGGCGCAATCAACGACAGCGGCGAGTGGCTGGCCTACACGCCTTACAGTCGTGACACGCGCACATGGAAGCGTTATCGCGGCGGGATGGCTTCTGACGTATGGCTATTCAACCTAAGCGACAAATCCTCAAAGCGAGTCACCGATTGGGAAGGTACTGATTCTTTTCCAATGTGGCATGACGACACGCTTTACTATTTGTCCGATGCTGGCCCGAATCATCGCATGAATGTGTGGAAGTACAACGTCGAAGCAGATGAGAAAACACAAGTCACCAAGTTCGCAGACTTTGATGTCAAGACGCCATCGATAGGTCCTGGACGGAATGGCGAAGGCGAAATTATCTTCCAACTTGGATCGGAGATTCGAATCCTGAACGTGAAGACGAAGAAGTCAAAGTCGGTCAAGATTACTATTCCTGGTGATCGTCCTTCTCTGCGTCCGCATATCGTCGACGCTGCCGACTTCATCCAAGGTGCATCGGTCTCGCCGAGTGCTAAACGAGTTGCCATCGAGGCTCGAGGCGATATCTGGTCAGCACCAATCAAGAATGGTTCGCCTCGCAATTTGACTCGCACCAGCGGTGCTGCCGAACGCGATCCAGCATGGAGCCCCGACGGACGTTGGATCGCTTATTTCACCGATGCAAGTGGTGAATACGAATTGGTACTCGCTGCTAGCGACGGCTCAGGTGAAACCAAACAACTGACCGATAACGGCAACTGTTGGCGAAGCAGTATTTCTTGGTCGCCAGACTCGAAGAAGCTTTACTTTACAGACAAGACTGGCGGCATGTTTATTGTGGACGCCAATAGCAAGAAGGTTGATCAGTTTGACGATGAACCGCACGGCGGCGCCGGCTCCATCAGTTGGTCGCACGATTCTGCTTGGCTCGCCTATATGCGAGGTACTAAGGCTGCGACTCGCAATCAGATTCGAGTTCTCGAAGTCGCAAGCGGCAAGACTCACGCAATCACTAGCGGATACTTCAATGATGTATCACCAGCCTTCGATCGCGAAGGCGAGTACTTGTACTTCGCGTCCAATCGCGATTTCGGTAGCCCGAGCTACGAAGATGTAGGCACTACCTTCATCTATGACGACACGCAAGTTCTCGTTGCCGTTCCATTGCGTGCTGACGTGAAGAATCCCTTGCTCCCAACCAGTGACGAAGAAACTTGGAAAGAAGAAAATAAGGATAAGCCAGAAGGCGACAAGGACGAAGAAGCTGCAGCTGAGAAACAAGAAGCAGATGCGGAGAAGTCGAAGGAAGGTTCTGAAGCTTCTTCTAAGAAGAGCACGAAAAAGAACCGCAAGAACAAAGGCAAGAAGTCGAAGGCGAAGCAGCCTGCTGACGGGGCCAAGTCCGATGAAACAAAGTCAGGCGAAGCAAAGCCAGAAAACAAGAAATCTGAGGAGCCCAAGAAGATCTCGATTGACTTTGAGGGCATCGAAGCTCGCAGCTTCCAAGTGCCTGTTAGCTCGGGCCGTTTCCGAAACTTGCAATACTCGGCGGCGGGACTCATTTACGCTCGCACATCCGAGCAGGGAGAATCTGATCCACCAAGCATTAAACTACTTTCCATTGCAGACGGAAAAGCCAGTGAGAAAACTGTCCTTGCAGGAGCCGCCGGATTCGAACTCACGCCTGATGGCAAGAAGCTTCTGACTTTTGCACGTGGAAATATCTATGTGCTCAGTGCTGCTCCGGGCCAAAGCCTGGGAAGCTCAGTTAGCACAGAAGGGATGCGAATGGAGATCGATCGGCGAGCAGAGTGGAAGCAAATGTTTCACGAAGCATGGCGAGCAGAGCGTGATTTCTTCTACGACCCGACCATGCACGGCGTGGATTGGGAAGCAGTTCGGGAACAGTATGCGGCTCTCTTGGAAGATTGTGTCAGCCGAACTGACTTGAGCTACATCATTCGTGAGATGATTGCAGAGATCAATGTTGGACACGCGTACTACCGCGAAGGCGATGTAGAGCGTGGCCCACGCGAGTCCGTCGCACTGCTAGGTTGCGAGTTCGCGTTGGGGGAGAAACTCACTGTCGCCAAGCTTTGGCAAGGCGGCGAGTGGGACACCGACGCTCGCAATCCCCTATCAGCAGCTGGTGTGAAGGAAGGTGACGCGATCCTGGAAGTCAACGGCGTGCCAGTAGACACCGAGGAGAATCCGTACAAGTACTTTATAGGACTCGGTGGTCGAGCAATCACTCTGAAGGTCCAAACCGGAGAAAAAAGAGCTCGCAGCGTTGTCGTGCGTCCTCTTTCGAGTGATTACAACTTGCGATTCTGGGACGGTATTGAAGCCACTCGGGCTTATGTCGAGAAAAAGTCTAAGGGTAAGGTTGGTTACATCTACGTCACCAACACGGGCATCAATGGGCAGAACGACTTGTTTCGCCAGTTTTATTCTCAGCATGAGAAAGAAGCTCTGATCATCGACGATCGCTGGAATGGCGGTGGACAGATCCCAACTCGATTTATCGAACTGCTGAATCGTCCTTCGACGAATCGCTGGGCGGTTCGGGATGGCGTCGATTGGGTTTGGCCTCCTGATTCGCATCAAGGTCCCAAATGCATGCTGATCAACGGCCTAGCCGGAAGCGGTGGCGATATGTTTCCTGGTTTGTTCAAGCAAATGAAGATTGGCAAGCTCATCGGCCGTCGTACATGGGGCGGTCTGGTTGGCATCCAGGGCGGACGTCCTTTGCTGGACGGCGCCAGTGTGACCGCGCCATCGTTTGCTTACTACGACAACGATGGGACTTGGGGCATCGAAGGCCATGGTGTTGATCCCGACATCGACGTCATCGAAGATCCAGCCAAAATGCAAGATGGTGCTGATCCGCAGCTTGATGTCGCAATCAAAACGATGCTTCGCGAGATCAAGCAGTATCCAAAACCACCTACACGTCCGGCCTACCCTGATCGCAGCAAGATGGGCATTCCGGACTCAGATAAGTAGCTGAGGTTGCGAAAGCACACTTTTAGTAGATAAGAATGCTCCCCAAGTGGTCCATCGACTACTTGGGGATTTTCATACGCGACACGGTGGGCAGTACCTCCGTGGGCCCTACGTATTTCAGACTCAGGTTTCAGGGAGCGGTTCCAAAAGAGAGCACCTCAGCGGTTTTGTTTCTGGAGTTGCAATCTTGTTGGCAGCCAGAAGTTGCCCAAGACGGCCATGCAAGTAGTTCTTGGGAGAAACTACGGGAGGCTTCGAGTAGATAGCCAATTTCGCTAGCGGGGATTTTTAGGTCCCAGATCTGACTCGGTACTAGCTGCCTGGAGGGCGGCTTGTCCGCGAAATAAAGAACCATAAGGCCTTGTTCTTTTTCTGTTTTGCCAGATGGATGGAAGTGTGTTTGCATCGCAACGTCACTTCCGGCAGGAAGATACATAGCCAAGTCACCTGGTGGAAAAGGACCCTCAGAAGGGGCGGCGTGTTACCCAATCAGCTCTTGTCGGAAGAACCCGAAGGAGTTCTCGGAACAACGCAGCCGTTTCGCATCTAGAATTTTGGCGAGCAAAGCATCGATGCCTTCAATCGGGCGCTCATGCTCGTTACTTTCAAAGCGAGCGAAGGTTTGATCAAATTTTCGAATCTGAGTTTGACCAAAACCTAGTTTCAAGTTGTCGTTTCTCAGATTGCTCAGGCGTGCATTCACGGGTGCCAGCGATCGACTCTCAAATCTGAAAGCGAGAAACTCTCGTTGTTCATAGGTTTACTTATTCGGTGGAATGTCAAGGCGCTGTAAAAGCTAATCAGCCCAACTGAATTCAAGATCTTGAAGCAGTTCCTCCTGGCTAACGGCGATTGATGCCAGCGCAAGATCCAGGGATTCAATATCGAGTCCTCCTGGAGCAGAAGCTTTGGTCGATAATCGCCACATCGACGGCGTTGACTTGTTTGCTTCCGGCATTCGTCTAGTCGACCCTAAGTTTTGGTCTGATTTGCTAGTGTGTCTTTCCGGAGAACCCAGATTCCCAGGGCTGATCACGTTCACTTGAAGCCGGCTCGATGATATCCGTATTGGACGTTCAACGGCGTCGGAAGTAATTGGCTCGAACGCTACGGAACCGAGTGCACGTGACATTCGGGTTAGTGGCGCGAGGGGAGAGAATTCATTGGTCCGAACAACATATGTGCCAAGATCACCGTCGAATACTCCTCGGCTTGTCACCAAGATAAGGATCTGCTTTGCATTCGCCGAAAGCCTAATCGTTGCTTCGGCATCGAGGCGATCGACCGATCCAGCATCATGCAAAATTAGATGCTCTCTCCCGTTGCGGTCGACTTCATAAATGGATAGCAAAAGATCAAGATTGGGGGCCATTTCCGCGACATCAACACGAACCTCTAGTGAATTTCGTGGCGTCACGTCGAGGATAAAAGCGTCGACATCTTCTTTCCATTCAATATTTCCAACGGCAATGTTGCCACGAAGATTCGTCGCGGCACCAAGTGAATCACCGTGATCATCTGGCCTGGCACCCAAAACTCGTCTTAGGAAACTCAATTCATTGTTTCCGTCGGTGCGGCGACGTGATTTTGTTTTAGTGGTTGTAATCGTCTCGGTGCCACGCATGCTCGTAGTTGGCATGGTTGTGGAATCGGGCAAATTCATGTGTGCCTGGGTCCAAATCGTTCGTTGACCGTCGTAAAAAGTCCCCATGATTGGATTCCACGTAGGCCCTCCGTCGCTGTATTCGCTGCGGTAACAACGTGAGGAGACGGACCGGTCCCTTGTAGCACTCGACATCCTCTCGGTCCTTTCTATTCCTTCTTCTGACTTATGGTCGAGTCCAAGCTCGTGGCCTTGCTCGTGAGACGCGAGGTTCCCTGTGTACAATGCCAGATCATTGCCCAGACCGAAAGCAAAATTCGAGTACCCCGAAACGCTCTCCGGCCAGACCCACGTGAGGTCATTGTCAAAGCGCCGGTGGATTCCTGGGGCACCGTCGGCCCAGCCAGGAGCGGAACCCCCGATTGCCACCCGATCAAATCTTCTACTTTCGGGACGGTGCGTTGTCACATTCACATCAAAGGCGGCAAAGTCTTCGGCAACAGTTGACCAAATATCTTCGATCATTGCGACTTCTGTCACGTTCATTCGGCCATATACGTCATCCCGCCGATTGACTGATTGATCCAACGTAAACCCGGGGCTTCTGTGTCTTCTTCGATCCAACCAATGACCTGTGCCGTGTCCATTGAAATCGAGATAAATGGTGTGTCTTGCGCCAGGATTGCTTTCAAGTTTTGGAATTGCCTCCTCGGTCGATACGCGGCGGAAATTCAAAGGAATGCTTCCACCAAATTCATCTCCCATCTCCACGCTAACTCCGGGAAAATGACTCTGCGACAAAGTCTTGTTTGGAGGTCGTAGTCGGAAGTCCAAGTGATTTCCAATCCATATCTGAAAGGCCCCTGCGTCAACCCGTGTTCCCTCGTCGAATCCGGGGATGCCAACAATCAGGTCTTCGTAATTTACTTCTCTATCCCCCAAATAATCACCATATCGATTCAATTGTCCTACGGTGAGGCTACTGCCCCAGTACTCGAAGGCGCTAGTACCGTTTGTCTTATTTACGATGAACGTACCAGCACGCCCCAAATCGACTGCGCGATGCATAGGGTTGATCACAGCAACGGATCCGTGAGCTTCCTTTCTCGGCAATGAATCTCCTGGTACTCCCACCAACAACTCGTTGTATCGACCGTTGTCTCTGACGGCGAGAGAGTATCCAAACAGGTTGTTGTTTTGGGCGTAGGATCCGACATCGATCTGACGGTACGTTTTGTTCTGGTTGAGTGTCAGTTTTCCGCCTGAGTGACTCGAAGCCATCAAAACATGAACCGCTCCCGCGCGCGCATTTTCTCCCGGCACACCGATTGCCAAATCATCTTTTCCATCTCTGTTGAAATCACCGGAAGCCAAACTTGACGCAAAAAAGTCATAGGCTTCTAAAGATTCAAGGTGATCCCCCAAACCCGGTACCGAAGGGTACTGTTGGTGAAAAAGCTGGATTTCGTCGCGTGCGAGACCATCGAAGGAGGAGTAGATCACGTGAACCGCACCAGCATTCGGCTGAGCGTTGAAACTGTCGCCGGGGGCGCCAATTGCAAGATCATCTCGCCCGGAGCCATCAAAATCCCCGACAGCAAACGCCGAGCCAAAGCGGTTGTATCGCTCCCCGTTTCGCCTGACAGAATCACGGCCAGGTGTCCAAAATTGACTATCCTGAGTCGTTAAGCCGGTCGCATTTCCTTGGATGATGTGAACTGCACCGACATCCTGCCGCGTAATCACTTCGGGCAATTTCGGTTCGCTGAATGATTCGCTTGGCACTCCTACTACTAACTCATCGCAGCCATCGCCATTGAAGTCGCCAGCACTCAGACTCGTTCCAAAACGATCCAACGCATCCGGTTGATCTTGTAGGCCCTCCATGCCCTGAAAGAACACATCCGTTCTCCACGGTGACAAACCTCCGGCAAAGATACCAGCTGGCATTCCATAGATGACTCCGACAGCTCCAGCATCCGTAATACCACCAAGGTCTCGGTTGGGAATTCCAACTGCTAAATCATCGACCCCGTCGCCATTGAAGTCACCAGCAATCAAGGCCGCACCAAACTGGTCACCTTCCCTGATGTCCAATCCTGCAACGTGCCCCGCATTCCATAATTCTGTTCTGCCATTCAATCCGTAACCGTTACCGTAACGCACCAAGACAGCGCCAGCATCCCTCCTCGCTCCCAGATCCTCGTGAGGAATACCACTCGCAAGATCATTAAACCCATCGCCATTAAAATCTCCAATGACGGCAGCCATCATGTTTCGTGCTTCTAGCTTTTCAAAATTTCCAAGCTTGGTGTTTTCTTTGGGGGAGCGATAGACGCTTTTGCGATTAAAGAACATGCTCGATGATTCCTCTGCTCGAAGTGTCTACAAAAAATATCCGGCAACAAGTAATTGAGTGCCGTCTTCGCTTCTAGCCGGACATCCAAAAAAATTTTTTAACGAAAATCTTCGGAGCGAATCGTATAACAATGCTTGGAATCAGAAAAAACAGATCTCCGAACTCGGCTTTCCTTTCCTGTCTCAACCTCATCTCGAAAAGCGCCCGGGAGGCCAATAGTTGGAAAGAATAGATCGACGATTGCAATCCGTGGATCCGTGGACCGATGAGGCCTGATTCTCAGTCGAGATCAAGGTCAGCTAGACCAGCGAAAAAAACTGCACTGTAAAGGGAATCTGGCATTCCCTCGCCCGCCCATTCGACCTTCATTGCTCCGCCTTCAGATAGATGCCACAGTTTTCGTCGATTGCATTGAAAGTATCTCAATTGCCGAGCTGCGGCCAAGACACCGAGCGGTTGCGCAGCTTGAATGGGAGTTTCCATTTGGTGAAGTGCGCCGAACTGTTGCGTCGGGTCGAACCAAGAAAACTATCTGCGGCTGGCGCAGTTGGCTCAAGGATCGAAACCCTGATTTACCAGCCTCTAGAAGTTGGCGGCTGGAATTCTAATTTAGAACCCAGTACCCTGGACTGCGTGATTCCCTGTCTCGATATCTCGCTTTCGAATCTCAAGTATGCGAAAACTAGCTGCGTTTCTTTCTTGTTTATTGCTTAGCCTGCCTGCGTTTGCACAAGACACGATTCCGGCAGCTGGTGAATCGTCGATGACCAGACGTTTGCCGGCGGTCGGGGCGCATATCGGTGATTACGTGCTCTATGATGAAGCAGGTAATGGTGTGCGAACCACGGAGTTCAAGAATCGCTACAGCGTACTTATCTTCGGTTGCTTGACCTGACCGCCATTTCTAAAGAACGTCCCCAGTTTGGAGGCAATCGCAAGAGACTACTCACCGAAAGGTGTTCAGTTCTACTACATCTATAAGGATCTAGCGCATCCCGGCTGGAACAACTACTTGAATCCACGGGACCTGGAAGAACGCTTGCTTCATATGAAAGAAGCCAAGCGCACACTGGGTACCAAGACGCCGTGGCTTTGCGTGGACTTGCAAAACGAATTTACGAAGTACATGGGCGCAGCTCCGAACAGCGAATTTATAATCGATGCTGAGGGACGAGTGGTTTCCCGGCGTGGTTGGAATCAGCCGAAGTTGCTGCGAGAAAAGCTGAACCAGCTCGTAGGTAAAGTTGAGAATCCAACTCGACCGGAGGATCTTGATCTCCCGAAGCCCAAACCTGCTGCACTCGCCGCCAGCGGAATTTTGGAACCAATGGAACTGCCGGATGATGCGATTGAGCTAAAAGTCGAAGCCAACGAGACGGAGAATCAGGAATTACATTACGTGAAGTTACGTGCCTCAGCCTCAGGGCCATTGCTCTACGCTGGCGAAGGCGATGTATTCCTGACATTCGAATTGGATCCGATTCATCACGCTCACTGGA
Organism: Aureliella sp.; assembly: GCA_963691875.1. Lineage (GTDB taxonomy): Bacteria > Planctomycetota > Planctomycetia > Pirellulales > Pirellulaceae > Aureliella. The sequence goes on along the minus strand of OY829846.1, from coordinate 2,913,962 downwards.
ACAATCTGCAGGGGCCTTTTCGCTTGGAAATCGAAGCGGTGGATCAAGTCGAGTTATCAGTCCATAAATTGGAGGGGCCGAAGATGGACGTCGCTGGCGACTCGGATCCACGGGAATTCAAATTCAGCGTGTCAAACATCAACCCGGGTGCCAAGCTTATTCTGAAAGCGAGCTACGTGGTTTGCAATGATGACCAAGGCTGGTGTAAACCGATTCAGCGTGAGTTCCATGTGCAGAATGACCCGACCGAGATGCCTGGCGTGCGCATCGCGAAGAAATATCAAGGTCGGATGCAGGAGTATTTGACTTATCGCGACGAAGGCCCTCCATCGGCCGAAGTCACGGCAACGAAAGAACAAGTCGATGCCGTGTCAGGAGTTTGGAAACTATCGACCGATGATGGTTTTCAGGTGGTGGAGTGGGAGTTGCATTTGTTCACGCTGAACGACGAACTCATCGGTTGGTCGACCCTGGATCCTGCCCGACCTAAGATCGACATCCTGTCTTACGACGGAAGCAAGCTTATCTTTCTCAACTTGTCAGGTCCAGTTCCAGAGAAGCTTGAAATCAATATCAAGGACGGAAACGCCGAAGGCACTCAACTCAGTATTTTTGGCGATTTGCCAATTGAAGGCGAGAAGGAAAGGTAGCGATTTTCGACCTGAATCTATTCTTCCAAGCTCGTAGTCCCGCATTTAGGCGGAAGAGTTCGGAACCAGCGTTGGGCATCAACTGAGACCATTGACCCTACTTTGGCTTCTTTGGGCTGGCACTACGCGTTGGCTGCGACTTTGTTTTTCCTTTGCGAGTTGCCGTGGCAGCCCCTCCCGGCTTGCTAGCCATGGCTCCGGCGTACTCCGTTGCTGTCATGGAAATTACTTCGCTCGTGCGACTCTTCTCGTTCTTCACCGTGTGCAAATAGCAGCCCACGTAGGGCTCTGTGACGCGTGCCTTGGCATCGAGAGGAGCAACGATCAGCAACTGTAAGCCAAACTTTTCGAATAGCTGCAACGCATACTCGGCGTAGCGATCGTCGACTTTGGAGAACATCTCGTCGACCACCACAAAGTGAAAGCGATCATCGTCATAGTCACTGGGATCGATATCAAATTGGTAGGCAATCGCTGCGACAAGAATCGTAAAGGCAAGTTTTGCTTTCTCACCGCCAGATTGTCCTGCACTGTCCTCGTAGCAGCTTCGCTCTTCACCGCTCACTGCATCAAGCTCTCGCGCCGCAAAGTCAAACCACCGGCGAACATCCGTTACCTTGTCGCGCCAGCGTTCTTCTTCACGCAAGCGGCGAATCAACTTCTCGATGCGTTTGAAGCGTGCTTCATCCGCGCTCGTATCTCCATCAAATTGGTCGTCCAAGCATTCACGCAACAAGGCTTGGAAATCTTTTATTTCGCGATCGGATGCATCTCGAGGCTCCAATCTCATGAAGGTGCCGGCGCGGTACTCCAGTTGTTCCAGCGATTCGTTTAAGACGCCGATCTTAGATGCTATCTCCTGCTTCTCACACTGTAGTGCCGCATGGAAGACTCCGATCTCTTGAATGACTTTCTCATTCAGGCGTTCCTGAAAGCGACGTTCATACTTCGGCAAGTCGTCCTTGCGCAGCTGATCGAGCAGTCCTAAGAAACCGTCCAGGTACATCAAGTCCGCTCGCAGATCGTCTTTTTCCTCTGGGCTATCACTCAAAAACTTCTGCATCGCACGAATGATATCGGCTCGCAGAGGATCTGTTTTCATGCTCAGCTTATTGAGTGACTCTTGCAGTTGGCGAGAGGCATCGTTTTGCAGTTCGGCGTATTCCAGCAGATCCGAGATCGATTGCAGTCGATCTCCCAGCGTGAGATCTAGTTGCTCAAACATCACTTCATGCTCGGTCAGGCTTCCGTCGGTCTGACGTTCAGCGAGCAAGTTCTCGTACTTTTCCAGCAAGCCTAAAGAGTGTTCACTTTCGCGTAGCATGTTGCTTTCGATCGCGATTTCTTCGTCGCGTTCTTTTTGTGCTGCCTGACGACGACCGGCCGCTTCCTCAAGTCTTTCGCGCAGGACACGCACTGTGTCGTTCGACTGTTCGATTGCCTTGCGTTCTTCATCCAGCTTACGGATTTCGTCTTTGTGTCGCTGTGTATCAATCAATTCGTAATCATCGATGGCCAAAGCTTCGTCAACTGCAGCGAGTTGCTTGGAGACGCGTTTCGAATGCGTCTCCAATTGATGAATCTCGTCGAGCACCGCGGACTCTTGTTGCCGGAGTTCTTGCAGACTCGTGTGCAGTTCTGCTAGACGCGCGGCGTTGTCCCAACCGAGCACGAATCGCTTGGAGTCCATCGCTTGTGCGCGGTCATCTTTTTCGTGACGCTTGCTGCCGTATTTGACGTGACGTTGCTGAGTCAGCGCGAGACCAGGAGCACGCTGGAACTGCTCCAAAGTACTGCAGCACCTAAAATCAAATCGACGATGTAGTTCGGCTCTGATCCACCCAGCTAACTCATGATCTTCTTGCAGTCCTAGCTTGTAAACTAACGAATCTGAATGCAGTTGCTCGAGTTGCTGTGGCTCGGCATTAGACTGAACACGGCTGTAAACTAGCTTTTGCCCACGGCCTTTTTGGTCGGTCAATCGATGGTTTTCGACATAGCTCGAAACCGCCCGATAATGCTCTTCAGGGACGAGAAGTGTTAAGGCGAAAGGACGCAGCACGAGTTCAATGGCAGATTGCCAATCGCCTTCACTCTCCGCCACACTGATTAGCTCGCAAGCGAACGGAAGTCGCTTGTTGTCCAGCCCCAAGTCTTGGGCGATCTTGGCTCGCACTTCAGCCAACCAACCGGGTAAGTTTCCAGGCTGTTGTTGCAAAACTTCAAGCTGTGTTTTGTCTTCGTCTATGTGCTTGCGCACCTCAGTCAAATTTCGAGCAAGATCTAGCCGCTGGGCTGCGATCTCGGTGGAGCGGCGTGAAATCTCTTCTTGAACTTGCCCAAGCTTCCCGGGCAGATTCGCGAAGTCTTGTTCGTCATTGAGCGTGGTTTCAATGCCCGCCAGCTTCAGAGCACTCTGCAGTCGACTTCGTTCGCGTTTCTTGGCTGCCAGCATAGTCTGCTGGGATTCGAGTTGGAGAGGTAGCTGCCGGAGACGCTCACCTCCAGTGTTGTCGATCTCGTTACGAATGTAGCGCTGAGTGTCTTCCAACGCCTCGATCTCTTTTTCGAGCTCGACCTTTCGTCCCTGTGCCTTTGAAATACGGTCACGATTCGAACTGACCTTGGGACGCAGCCAGTCGATCGTCTTCTTCTTGAAATAGCTGTCCGTTGCATCGAGCTGCTGTTGGTAGAGCGATTGCTCGGCATTGAGCTTCTCCAGTTTTTCTGCAGCAGTCTCAATCGGCTCAAGCAACTCGATTTGACGTCTCGCGCGTACCAACGATTGATGAGCTTGGCTAAGCTGCAGAAAATGACTGAGTAAGTTCTCGATCCGGTCCTTCCAGGGTTTGCCTTCGAGCATGTGATCGCGGATGAAACGATTGAGACTCTGGATGTCTTTTACTGCAACCGTTTGGTTGAAGACATCTAACGCCTTAGAACGCATACTGGTCTTACGCGCAATCCAAGGCATATACTCGCTGTACTTCGTCGTTGCCTTGAAGCCGCGGGCGACGAGTTGCTTCTTGATCTTCTCGCTGCGAGTCAGACCACTGAGATCCTCAGCAATACTCTTCTCTTCGTCGGCATAGGCGTAGGTCTTGTCGACATCGCCATCACCGAGGATCTGTAGAACTTGTACGACGGTAAAAGCATCGCCTGTGCTCTCACGCTTGAAGCAGGCGAGCAGCACCGAGTAGTGTTTGTCGTCCGGCCGCAGATAGTCCGTGACAGAACCGGCTTCTTCATCACTGCTGCGGCCGCATGCGCCGCGAATATACGTTCGCTCGTCGCGTTCGCGTTTCTTAGCGCCGGCAGCCACGTTGTAGTTCCGCACACCGGGTTGTACCAATAGTGTCAGTAGAGTGTCGACCAGAGTTGATTTGCCAGAGCCGTTTTGACCGACCAGCAGAGCGCTGCGGCCTTCAGGTGCGAGCTGGTAGACTTGCCCAGCCGTGCTGTCGAAGGTGCCCCAATTGGTGACCTCCAACTTCTTCAGTCGGTAGCCGGGGCGAGCGTTAGGAGTCCAGCCTAGGTTTTCCATCTGACTTTGCTTCTTCTAGGTCTTCACTTGGTTAGTTTGTGGTCGCAGGTTATGTGTTTTGTCGAGTTCTGTAGTCGTAAACAAGGCAAGCCGGCGCTTACGGCTGGGCGTCAAACGATCGGTAACGCTACGGCTGAGCCTCGCGCAATTGTGGGATCAGCTTCGATCTTGTTTTACTACTTGGCCTCGGCGGACAGTTGCTCTTTCAGTTTCTCTAGCTCATCGACAGGAAGACGAGCTTTAAGTATTCGACGAATCTCCCAGCAGCCAGCAGTGTCGCCAAAGCGGTTGACAAACTTTAGTCCTTCGAGTTTTCGGAAAGCAGTGTCGAGTGTCTTCTGCAGTCGAACTTCATCTTCCTTACCAGGAAAGAAGTTCTTCCAGCTCTCCAGCAATTCACGCTGATCTACTACGCAGCGATGATTGTCGAGATCTTCTTCTTCGAAGCGACGCAAACGCTCTCGAAGCAGCACACAAAGCAGGGTGGTGTCGTAGCCTAGGCGAGTACGACGAAATAACTTGGGCAGAGTGCCGTAGTCATCGACTGCCTCATCCTCGCCCAACTGCCGGATGTAGGCCAAGCCTTCGGGCTCATCGACCACTAAGAGCAAACCGATGCGTGCGAAATAGTCTCGCAATGGAGTCTGGTGACGCAGCAGGATGTCCCAGGCAGCATCGTCGCTGTACACCGCTCCTTGGAGCAATCGTACTGCGGCGAAGCTCCAATCTTTGTAAGTTGGTAGCGACTCGACAGACTCAATCATTGTGTACTTTCCTGCAAGTTCGGCTCGGGAGACTGACGCAAACCGCTCTTTCTATTTCGCTGGTCCTTAGGGACGAACACGACGTTGGGTACGCGGAGTCCGCGAGCCAGTGGGCCTGTCTGCTCGGGAGCGAGTTCCAGCGTCTGCGATCGATCGATCCGGTGACCATCGTCGTAGGCAATCTGCAGATATCCCAGAATCTCGACAGCGCCACTTTGGATCGGGTTTCGCTTGAGCAACTCGAGCAAACCGGTCTCGGTTTCTTGAGTCGCAGCGGCGATGTTTTGTCGCATGCTTGACCAGTCGAGCCGCTCCAGTGCCACAAGTTGTTCTAAAGCTTGTTGCTGTTCGGCCTCGTCAGCAACCACTGGAGCCAGATCGACTTCATCGAATGGCTCGGTCGCAAGCCAGAAAGGCCGATCCAAGGGGCTTTGAATCTCAAGCTCTACTTCAATGTCCAAGCCAATATCGACCGGCGGATCCTCGGCTCTCGCGGCTGCCGCTGAAAGGATGTCTCGCAGCAGGTGGCTGAGCTGCTGGTGATGCCGAGTCGATCGAGCATCAAGTAGTCGCCGAAGTGTGTGGGACAGATGTTGGGTGGTACGTAGAATCTTCTCTGCTTCAGCGATCAAAGTCGGAACCATGTTGCGTAGTGAGCTCAGCTCAGACTCTTCGCTCGCTAGAGCCTCGATCGCATATAGGCCGTCGATCAGCTCCTTGATGCGATCTTGGCTTTCCGGTGAATGCAAGAGTTTCAAGAACTCAAAGAAACTCTGGCCCTGATCGCCCTGTTTCAGCATGTCTTCGCTATCGAGGGCGAACTGCAGGATGTCTCCACGTGAGTCAGCGGCTCCAAGGATCTTCTGCTGTACTTTGCGAGTGATGTCTTTGAAACGATCTTCAACAGCACGGAACTCGCTCTTGAGTTGGTGCAGGTGCTGACAAGCCATTGAGAATCGTTCGCGGACTTGAGTGGGCGACATTGCGGGTGCCTTGTCCAACCCACGGAGTTGCTGCATTTCGCGATCAATTTCATCCCGCTGCTGTTCCAGTTGCTGCAAGCGGATTTGAGGATCTTCGCTGACGCCGGAGGCTATGTTTCCCAGCAGTTCCAGAATGCTTCGCAGACGTGATTCGGTGCCGATGAAGCCTACTTCCTGAGCTGCTTTTTCAGCAAAGGCCAAGGCTTTTTCGAACTCGGCCGTCAGCTGATAATAGGGCTCGGATGCATCTTCTTCGATAAAGCGTTTTAGCCAACCGATAGAGCTAGAACACCAACTTGCCAGGTAAGTATCCGCCTTTTCTCGCGAGTCGAATTTGGCTTCACCGACGATCGCATCTTTGGAGAGATTGTCGAGGTAGGCGTCAAGCTCAACCGCCAACTCGGAGTGTGGCCGTGTTATTTTGCCAGCGACTTTGAATTGCTGGTTGAGAAAGTCCATGATCCAAAAGGCGTGCGGCGATCGCAACAGACGGACTGCTGGCGATGTCGCAAAGAACTTTTGCAAGGACTCGATGTGCATAGAGCTGGATAAATTGGGTCGCAAATAGGATCGGTTCCGTGACGTGGCTTAAGTGGCCCATCGTCATCGTAAAGCAAGAAGGCCCCTGCCTTTGGGTGGCGAGGAGTCAGTTCATGGTTAACTGATTTGACGCATTTGTCCGCCTCAAAATCAAGCAAATTGCCGGAAAAGCAGCTCGGCCCGAGCATTTGAAGATCGCGTAACTGACGTTACCGCCAAGGTTTAACTTGATTGGGCCAATTGAGCAGGTCAAGCGGCACTTAGCCGGACAGTCACATGCCGGTAACAAATGACTGAAATCCGTTCTGATGCCAGCATTAACTCCACGCTGCAATAGGGTAAGTCCAGAAGGGTTTCGGCCGTAGTGGCTGAGGTAACGAATTCGGGAGCATAGCTCCCTTCGCTCAAATGCGTCGCCAAAGCAAGCCGGCGCCGATGACAACATACGCCTGACGCTCAGGCTTATGCAGCGTTTGCACGTTGAGGTCCTACGAAAACGAGAAACCTTAGAAAACACCATCGACGACCATGAAAACTGAAGCGTCGGAGCGTACGCGAGGGACAAAACGGCGAGAAGTTTAGCTCATAACATTTCGCTCTTCAGCTTTTGACATTTCCAAGCTGGGCCAACAGCGTATCAGTGTGAAAATGGAAACTAGCGCTACAACTAGACTCACCGTGAACAAGGCCCACTGACCGTACAAAAAATAGCCAGTTCCAAACAGCAGGGAATAAGTCATGAAGGTCGCGGCAAGCATGGCGAGAATACCAGCGGTAATCGACTCGCCATCTTCGGCAACTTTTCCTTCTGCCGCCAACGCCTGTTGGACCGGCTTCCATCCTGGGCCTCCCGGTCGGATCTTTTGGAAAAAGTCTTTCAAGTCTTGCATGTCGGTGCTCGGCGAAAGAAAGGTAGCTAGTAACCAAGCTACCGTTGTCATCGAAACGCCGATCACTAGTTGCTGCCAATCCTCGAGCTTTTCCCAGCCCATTGCTGGATAGCCAAAGCGAAAAAACATCGCCACAGCGAATGAGACCACCATGCCTGCGATCTCGGTAAAAGCATTGATCCGCCACCAGAACCAACGAAGGATGTAGATCAGCCCTGTCCCGGCGCCGATCTGCAGGAGAATACTGAATCCCTCCATCGCGCTTTCTAGTGTAAGTGCCAGGGCACCGGACAAGACCATCAAACCTATCGTAGACACTCGGCCTACGGTTACGAGTTCCTTCTCCGATGCTTCAGGCTTCAAAAAACGCCTGTAAAAATCATGTGCTAGGTAGGATGAGCCCCAGTTTAGTTGCGTCGAGATCGTTGACATGAATGCCGCCATCAAACTGGCAATGACAATTCCTAGCAAGCCTGACGGAAGGAAGGTCAGCATGGCTGGGTAAGCCAGATCGTCCTGAACAATATTTGGGTCGATATCTGGAAACGCAGCTCGTATCGTATCCAGGTCGGGAAAGACGACCAACGATGCAAAGGCTACGATAATCCACGGCCATGGACGAAGTGCGTAGTGCGCTACTTGAAACAAAAGCGTAGCTGTAGTCGCATCCTGTTCGCTACGCGCTCCCAGCATCCTCTGAGCAACATAGCCGCCGCCACCCGGCTCCGCGCCGGGATACCAGCTGCTCCACCACTGCACTGCAAGCGGGATAATGAGCAGCGGGATAAGTGCATTCACGTCAGAAAAGTCCGGAAGCATACTGAGCTTGCCCGAAACATTCTCGTGAGCCAGAAGATTCGCAAAACCTCCGACTTCAGGCAGATCGCATACCACAGCGGCCGCAGCGATTGCACCGACCATCGCCATTACAAACTGAAAACAATCCGTCAGAATGACACCACGCAAGCCACCCATCAACGTGTAGGCAACCGTTACCGTGCCCGCAATCAATACGGTTTGCACCGGAGACCAGCCGAGTAAGATGCCACCAAGTTTGATTCCTGCAAGCGTCACATTCGCCATCACCAAGCAATTAAAAACGACGCCTAGGTAGATTGCGCGAAACCCGCGAAGAAATCCAGCTGGCGCGCCGCTGTATCGAATCTCATAGAATTCCAAGTCCGTAAGAACTCCGCTACGTTTCCATAAACGAGCGTAGACGAAAACCGTGAGAAATCCGGTCAGGAGAAAGGCCCACCAAACCCAATTTCCACTAACGCCGTCCTTGCGAACAATGCCTGTAACCAGATTCGGTGTGTCAGCAGCAAAAGTCGTTGCTACCATCGACAGCCCAAGCATCCACCAAGGCATCTTGCCGCCCGCAAGAAAGTACTCGGAAAAACTCTTACCAGCGCGCCGCGAGGCAATAATGCCGATCAACGTAGAAACGACAAAGAATGCGATGATGATCGTGTAATCAAGTGAAGTTAATTTCATTACTCTTGCCGTTCCATCCGCTTTCGTTCGAAGTCACACCAACACAACCCGCCCACAAGTTTGCTTGCTTGAGTGGGGAAGTAAAGCCGAACTGACGTCCTGAATTGACTTTTCACTCACCAGCCGAAGCGTGAGCGAGGCAACAAGGCATTCCTTGCTTCGGAACCATGTGAAGCTTTCTACTTCCGCGATGGAATCGCGCCAGCATGCGAACAGGCCGCGGCCGCGACCTCGCAGGCCTTGCGCAGATTCGTTTCGCGCACTTCTCGATAAAGTTCACCCATAATAAATGCTGCAGTAAAGGCATCACCGGCGCCGACAGTGTCGACGATGTCTGTCGCAATGCCTGGTTGTTCGATGACGCCTTCTGTGGTGACCAAGACTGCTCCTTCGGCCCCGCGCGTCATGACTACCCTATCAAGATTGCCGTACGTAATCAAAGCACGCAGACTGTCTAACGTACTGCGACTATCCGAAACTCCACAAGCAGAACAGGCTGCCACAATCTCTTCATCACTTAGCTTCAAGATACTTGCGAGCTGTATGGACTCGCGAACGGTTTTGGCGTTGAAGAAGGGAGCTCTAAGATTGATGTCGACCACACATATGATACCCCTAGCGGCAGCCATCTTAATCGCTTGGCGAATCGTCTGACGCGCCACCTCACTGCGTTGTCCCAATGTGCCAAAGCAGATTGCGTCGGCAGCGGCCAGGTAGTTGGCAATGTCGTCATTCCATTCGAGCTGATCCCAGGCTGAACGTTCGTGAATCGTAAACGTCGGCTTGCCTTGGGCATTCAGCTCGATTCCAACCGTTCCAGTCGGTGCATCAGGGATCCCTTGTACGAGACTGACGTCGATGCCGTATTCAGCGAGGATTTCGATCGCATCATGCCCCCGTTTGTCGTTGCCGACCGCGCTTACCATCGCAACCTCTGCACCTTGCAACGCGGCATGGTAAGCGAAGTTGGCGGGAGCACCACCGAAGCGCTCGCCATCAGGAAACAAGTCCCAGAGAACTTCGCCGATCGATATAATTCTTGGTCTGAGCATAGACGCCGCTTTCTCTCCTGATCCAAGCCAAGCAGCATATCGGATCAAAAGCGGTTGTACTACACTCTCTCGCTAGGAGCTCGAGATTGAAGTTTGTGGCTTCATCGCAATCCAAGAGTGAACGAGGATAGTCAACTGTGCCGCCTCGCTCACGCGTCAGATTATGAAATGAGATCGCAGATGCAGATACTCTTCTAATTCAAACCATTCCCACTTGCCCCTATGATCCAATCCAACCAAGATGATTCAGGTGCTGTCGCCTTTGAGCAAGTTGCTGCAGGGGTGTATCGCTGTGCCGATCCAGAGACGATTTGGGTGGCCTTGCGATACGCAGTCCAAACCGAGCTGATGGTCAAGAACCCGACCATCATGATACTGTTTATTCGTATTGCCGAAATCTACTTGGCCGTTCAAGAGGACTTAGCACAACGACGCTCAACCGCGGAAGAAAAAGAAGCAGCTGCGATCAAACTGATTCTCGAACCGCCCGCTCAGCTACGTGATGCGGCCTACCTTCCCGATTCGATTGAGTCTCCAGGAGAAATGGATTTGTGCTGGGGCGAATTCCTTGTGACGGGCAAGACCGAAATTGTCGTTCGCGTAATCGAGGTGCTTGATCGCGAGGACTTGACTCGACAGTTCATTCAAGAACAACTCCAGTCCTCAGACGCTGATTCGCTCTCGCTCGACGACTCGGAACGCACCGCCTTAGCTCAAGCTGGCATCACGCTAGGACTGGAGGCAGACGAAGGTCCAGACGTAATCCTTTCTGAAGGCGACATCGATATTCTGCTGTGGTTTGGTGTTAAAAATGGCAATGAGACCTGTAGCAGGATCCTAAAAGCCTTGCCAGAACCGAAAGCAATTCACGTCGCCAATAAAGGAGCCGCGATCTGGTCATTACAAGCCAACGCGCAGCAACACGGTGCCATTCGCTTACTCTGTGAAGAGGAGTCAGCTCGCTCAGGAGGGTTCGGTCGACTACTGATCAGGCCGAACTGACGAGCCGAAGAATTCAGTTACGGTGCAGTTTTTGATTCATCAGCGCCGAGGCAGAACAAGTTCTCCTCACCGCGAATCAAAATGCGATTCCCATCGGGCACAGGGGATCCGATAACGGGTTGCCCAAAATCAGTTTCCGAAAGCAACTGAAAGCGATCCCCGACGACACTGGCCACAAATACTCTGCCATCTTCGCGTGGAGCGTACAACACATCCGATGCAATCAGCGGAGATGCGTAGAATGCTGCACGATTTCTGGGGAACCGATCGGACCAAACCGTCTTGCCAGTCGCGGGATCAATACACTCGACTTCGCCTTTGTCTCGCACCAAGTAGACGCGTCCTTTGTGAGCAACCGGCGAAGGAACAAAGGAGCTGATATCGTCTCGCTGCCAGATGTGATTGGTTTCCGTTACATCGCCACTTCCTGTCAGACGAACCCCAAACATGCGTGGTATCCCACGATCATTGCGTCCGAAGCAGATCACTGCCATGTCGTCTACGATCACCGGATTTGCAATAGCTGGCCATAGTTTGTTTGCGTCAGGATTAAACCCTCCGCAGCTCCAAACCACTGAGCCATCGGCCGCATCATGCATGGTCAAATGCTCCGAGCCCCAGACCAGGATGACTTCACGACCATTGTGCTGCATGACGATCGGGGTCGTATAGCACTGATCCGATTCCTGCGGCACTTTGTAGTTGCGTGCAACCTTCCAAGCCAGCTTGCCGCTTTTCTTGTCGAACGCAGCCAGCCAAGAATCACCGGTATGCATCCGTGCCATGATGACGTGATCTTTTGTCAGTACTGGCGAGGTACCGTGGTCCCAGTAGCGATTGTCGGGTCCGAAACGCTCCACCAAGTCCGTCTGCCAGCGATTCGTTCCTTCTAGATTGACTGCCGCCAGCGTGCCGCTCTTAAAGTAGACGAACACGCCCGATCCATCCGTAATTGGCGACGCATTGCACCCTGAGCCGTTGCGGTGTTTTCCCTTGGTCTCTTTCTCAAAAACAGCTTGCCACCGTGCCGCACCAGAATTGTCGAATGCGAGCACGGCGTCCTTCCCATCGACAGGAGCCGTGACGAAGATTTGATCCTTCCAAACGATCGGAGTGGAACAGCCCTTGCCTGGTAAGTCAGCCCTCCAGACCGTGGCGGCCTCATTCAAGGCAATAGGAAACTCTCCCGAAGCAACGCTGCCATTATCATCTGCACCGCGCCAACTCGGCCAATCCGCCTGGGCCGAACTGGAGAGCAAAAACACAGCCAGGATACGAGCGCTGAATTTGTAGAGTGGTTTCATTTGTCATTCACCAAGCTAGGAAAGCGGAACACATGGGCCATTCGAGCCCCGGTCGATGAGCCGCTTGGGCTTCACATGACAAACAGCATAGTCGCATCGGTTCGGAAGTAACATATGCCGTACGAAGGCGACATCTGTCGAATCGTGAGCTTTGAAAACTAAGATCACGAACTCCCTCTGCTAAAAGCAAGAGTGCTATCCAACGCGTGGCAGCAGCTAACTCGTTAAATGACTAGGGTCGGTCCCTAATTTCTTACTCGCAACGATGTTTCCAGCAACGCTGACCAAACAAACGCCGCCTCAGTGCGATTCGATACAAAGCAATTGCTTGATGGTGCGGGCGTAAAGCCGGCCGTTGTCATAGCTCAGACTGGCTCGAGTCCATGTGGAGCCTGCCGGCCCCAAGTCATTGATCCCAAGAATTGCCTTCTCATCCAGCTTCTCCGCATTCCACTGGATGCAGTAAACCGTGCCGGCCATGGTCGGCAGGTAGAGGTGATCACCGACAACGGTCATGATCGGAGAAGCGTGATGCCCCCAGGTATTTGTGCGGGAACGCTTGTCGCCCATGACCACGAAGCCATCGTTATTCTTCACGTCTGCAGGCACGAAGTCAGGATCCTTAAGTGCCCATACCAGCCGATCGTCCTGCCCTTTCTCGCGGATGAGCTGGACCGGCAGTTGCAAATACTCCACCTTGCCGGTTCCGACATGCACACGCCCAATGTAAGGATCCATGTAGGCGCGGAAGTAATGGTAGTCTCCGACTAAAAGATTTGACTGCTGGGTAATTGACCTTCCTTTGCCCGGTTTGTACTCCAAGGTTTCGACCGTGTCGCACCAAGTCGAACCATCCCGGCGACGAACCGGCACATCGGTACAGAAGTTCACTCGTTTCGCGATCTTTCCCGCCTGATCGACCCATAGGTGTTCGGGACCATGAAAGATCAGGGCGTGATCATCAGCAACTGGGAATGTCTGAGTCGACATGAAGCCATCCAGTGGCAAAGTCCACAAAGTCTTTCCGCTCGTGCCGTCGACGGCTGAGACGCCTAGTGGGCGTTCGGGTGGAGAGTGTCCTCCACCTCGCCCAAGTACGATGACTTCGCGGCCATCGTTCATCTTGCTCGCGACGGGGACTGCTCCCATATTCACGCCGCACTCTGAAGTCCACGCAGGCTCTCCGGTGGTCAAGTCAAAGGCCTCCAGCTGCGTCCATAATTCTTTCGGTGCATTCTTGTGCTCATGACCAAATTTGCCTTGATCCGGCATAATCGATTGCTTGGTGTAGACCACTTTGCCATTGGCGAGAAAGGGCTGCGAACGACCAACTGCCATCGTCTCGCGACGCCAGAGTTCCTTGCCCTTCATGTCGAAGCAGACAACAGTTCCCGAGGCATTGAAGAAACAAACACGCTTTCCGTCGGTCACAGCTGGCGGCGAGGTGCTATCAGCGAAGCAACCGCTAAGCCGCAATGGGTACTTGGCTTTGATCGTTTTCTGCCAGAGAACTTTGCCGCTCATGGCATCTGCACAAACAGCGATGATGTTCGAACCTAGCTGGCTGTCCGCCATTAAGGGCTGGTAACAGGTGTAGAAAAGTCTGCCATCGAATATCACGACCGTGCTCTGGCCGGTTTCAGGCAGAGCTCTTGCCCATGCAATGTTCTTCCCATGTACGACACTCCACTTAGCCGGCGCATCGCCTTTGGCAACATAAGTTCCCATAGGTCCCGAGCCCTGCGGCCAACCATATGAGAAGGCTGGCTGTGTTGCACAGATCGCTGACCAAAGTACGGCCAAAGCGCAAAAACTATCTCTCATCTTTTGAAGCTCCGAAGGGGTGAATCAAGCAAGAATATCAGAGAACTCGCCTGTACTGTCGGCAAAGCGATCCGTCGACACTCCCAACCGGTCCAACATCGTGAGGAAAAGATTCGAGAGCCTCATGTCCTTTTCGTTGTAGCGAAGATATTGCCCGTGTTTAACACCCAACCCGCTACCGCCGGCAAGCAAAAGCGGATAGTTGTGGTTGTTGTGCGTGCGGCTGTTGCTTGATCCGTAAAGAACAAGCGTCCGGTCGAGAACCGATCCTTCTCCTTCCTGTGCTTCGGCCAAACTTTGGAGAAACCGAGCGTGGTTGCGCGCCAGGAATTGATCGAACCGGCCCAGTTTTTCGGCTCCGCCCTTCTTACCGGCACCGTGTGCTAGACCATGCCAGTTGCCCTCCAGCCCTAGGCAGGCCGGAAACGCGTTGGCAATCGTAGTGGCACCGGCGACCTGCCCCAGCATGTAAGTTGCAATACGAGTAGAGTCGGTACGGAAAGCCAGTGACATCAGGTCGTACATCGCCTTGATGTATTCTTTCGGTCCTTCCTGCGTGGCATCCATGTTGAGAAAAGTTTCATCCACTTGGGGCTTCGGAATGCCCAGCCAAGCCTCAGCCCGATCAATTCGTTGCTCCACAGCACGCACGGAAGCCAGATACTCGTCGAGCTTCTGTTGGTCCTGCTTACCCAAACGTTGGTTCAAAGACTTGGAATGCTCCAAGACTCTATCCAGAATGCTCGTGGCGTTCTCCAACCGTCGCTTCTGTTTCTGAGCGCTTGCCCCCTGTTCCTTACCAAACAATCGATTGAAGATCTGCCTCGGGCTGGAAAGCGCCGGTATCGGTCGACCCTCACGAGAAAAAGCGAGCGTCATCGATCGCGTCGGCTCTCCCACACCTCCATCACTGGAAAGTGTTAGCGAACCAAATCGCGTGTCTCTACCAATTTGCTCTGCCGCAAACTGGTCCAGCGAGATCGTATTTACAAAGGAACCTGAGTCCAGCTTCGCGCCCGTGAGGAAGATGTCCCCCGTATCGTGGCCGCCCATCGACCAGCCACTTGGATGCGAAATACCACCAATCACGGTGACGTCCTCGCGCAGCGGCTCCAATGAACTGAGCACATCCGTGAACTGGAAGTCTTTGCCCGTCCCAGTGGGAAACCACCCCCAGTTGCGTTCGCTTTCTCCAGGAGCAGCCACGACGCCGAAGGGCCAGTACACTGCACAAAGCCGCTTGGGTAGCTCAGTCTTCAACGCGGCACCCGCTGCCATGCCTTCCAGCCAAGGCAGAGCCATAGCGACTCCCGTGCCACGCAGAAACATTCGCCGATCAAGATGCCACGATTTCTGTGTCATGTAAAAACTTTCAGGTGCTATGTGGTTTCAAGATTCGGGTAACCCGATTCGCCAGCAAACTTTCGAAACTTTCTCTCGTCCAGTTTACTTGTTTTGAAACGCCTCACTCTGGGTAATTGCGACAACCAAATCGCTTAGACAGAAGTTATTCTTCTTAAAAGTTCTGACTAACGACTCAATGGTCGACCGGTCTTCAAGCACCAGCGAGCGGCCCATCCCGTAGGCCAGAAGCTTCGATACTAGAGCCCTTGAGAAACGGTCTCTTTCGTTATGGAGCAAATACTTCTTGAGGCCCTCCACCCCATCTATCTCAGTCTTGTTGGGCAAGATGGCTCTATCGTCCAATGGCCCCATCACCGACTTCTTTCCAATCCTGCGGAGTACTGATTCGCGGCGAAGCCCGACAGCGTCGAACGATTCAAATGCAATACCCCAGGGATCGATGCCGCGATGGCAGTCATTGCATGCTTCTTTCGTGCGGTGCAATTCGAGCTGTTTCTTGAGAGGCAAAGTGGCAAGGTCTGGCTGTTCAGCGTCGAGTTCGGGAACATCAGGCGGCGGAGGCGCCGGTGGATCATCGAGCAGTCGGTCAAGGACCCAAACCGCCCGACGGATTGGGTGCGAATCCTCCCCGTTCGAGTTGATCATCAGGAAACTGCCCTGAGTAAGCAAACCACCACGCTTGCTTGTGGGTGTTAAGGCCACACGCTCAAATGCACTTCCAACCGGGCTACCGTCCTCGTTGGAGACACCGTAGTGTTTCGCCAGCGGCTCGTTGAGCATGGCGAAGTCCGAGTCGATCAAGTTCAGCGCGCTCAGGTTCTTGCGGAGTACTTCTCCAAAGAAGGCCTGGGTCTCTCGCTTCATCATCGGTTTTAGGCGGTCGTCGAAAGCGGGATAGTAGTTCGGATTGATTGCGACGCGGTCTAGCCCACCAAGGTCCAGCCATTGGTTCGTAAAGTGTTCCACAAAGTTCTGCGAACGAGCATCGGCGATCATCGCGCGAACCTGCTCGGCCATCACGGCGGGGGCTCTTAGTTGACCGGAGTTTGCCAACGCCATGAGTCGATCGTCGGGCAGGGTGGACCAGAGGAAGTATGACAGACGTGAAGCCAGTTCGTGCTGGCTCAAGGGCCGAGGCTTGTCGTCGGTGGGCTCGATCAAGTAGAGGAACTCCGGCGAGATTAGCACCATCGTCAGTGACTCGCGCATGGCTTCTTCAAAGGAAGGTGATTCGGGCCGGATCTCATCGTAGACTGACATCACTGGAAAAACGTCTCCGTCGGTGATCGGCCGCCGATAGGCTCGGGTCATGAAGGCTCTGATCGCTTGCTCTGCCCGATCTCGCTCTGACGCGTTGGACGGCGGCAATAAGCGAGTGTGATGTTCAGGTGGCCAAGATTTGTAAAGTGGCCCTTCAAACTCGAGGTAGTCGATCACGATAGTGGCACGCGGAGGACCGGCTTCAGCTCCCACTAATTGCTTGGTTTTGCGATCGATTGGTGTGATCGCCCTAAACCGATCGACTACCTTCTGTCGATCGGCAAGCAGCGCCTCGTTCGAGCTTAGAAATCGCGATAGGAAAGCGCTCGGATCTTCATTCAGAGTTTTAGAAACTTTCTCGATCAGCTCAGACTCTTGATCAAAGGCTTGCTGGACGTCGTACAAGCGGTACGCCAAGTCCGTCTGGTTCTTGTGCTCGGGCGAGAGGAGACGCAACTCTTCAATCTTTCGCTGAAGCTTGCCGCTGGACCTCACAAAGCTAGTCACCGCTGCGTTGCCTTTGACCCGTCTGATTTCGCCGATCGGAAGAGTTGGCGTGTTCTTTTTTGTGGCAGCGGCTGCCAGTTTCTTCTGTTCAGCGCTCAGCGCGATTCCCTTGAACTTGCCGGGCTTCGGCGTTTTCAAACCATCGTCATAGATGTTAGTGAGTGTGATGGTCACGCCCGGAAACTTTGGGTTGTGACCGGGTAGTGGGAATTCTTCAATCCGACCACGGAATTCATAGAGCTGCTTCTCGGCTTCCGTATTTCGAACATCTGCTTCGCCCAAAGTCTTCGACGGACTTCGTGTATCAGCTCGTAGCCCGAGAGCAAGGCTCATTGTCGGGACGCCCATTCCTTCGGGGATCGAAGCGCCGGCCTTCACTCGCACCACGAACTCGCCCTCTCGCGGATACTCAAGCATCTTTCCAATGAATCTTCCTTGGGGAGGCAGCCGATTGCCAGTGACGAATTCGTTTCTTCGAGCGGTGCCTGACGAGGACTTCTCGAAACGATGCTTGTGCACCTGCGGCGCCGGTCCTTCAACGATTGCCTTGTCCATCGCCAACCGAGCTGCTTTCAAGTAGTACTCCATCTGCAAAGGCGAAATGCCGAGGGCTGCACCATTGTTCTTGAAACCATCCGCAGACAATGGCTCAGGTGGAAGGTCCCTAGCAAAATCCAGATCGATACCCAACAAGTCGCGCAGCGTGTTGTTGTATTCGTATCGCGTCAAGCGTCGCAACACAGTCTGGTTTCGGCTTCCCTTTCGTTCCCGTGCTACCCGATCAAGACCAGCACGAAGCCAGCTTACTAGTTTGCGACGCGAGTCAGTGTCGATCGGCCGATCTTCCGGAGGCATTTCTCCGATACTCAATTTGTTTAGAACATCCTGCCAAGTCTCGGCCGCTGGTCCGGCGAAGGTCGGATCAAGCAAATCGAGGCGAAGCATGGCCTTCTGCAATTCCGGGCCGTGGCAATCAATGCAGTGCTTTTCCAACAGTGGTTGGATTTCCCGCTGGTACATTGTGGAGGCTGCTTTCAACTGCTGAGGATCCGTTGGAACCTCTTGTCCGATCGTTAGGCCACAGAGTAGGACAGCGAAGGCAGGCAGCGCGAGGTGTTTTGGGGTATTCAAGTCATTCAGCCTCCGTTGAACAAATTCAATCAGAATATCTTAATCAAGCCAACGCGGTCATATTTCACTGGCGCTTCTACATACTCTTCGGCCTAAAGTTTCTTGAGTCGACCAGACGCAACTGGTCGCGTAAAACTTGGAATATGCCAGTTCTAAAACCTAGTATTCAAATTTTCTCCCGCAATCTCAATGGGGACCTGATACTCACGCAAAAAGCAAATGTTCATCTTCCACATTCGAGACGTAAGTGTACTCGCCTTGATATCAAACAACTCGGCAACGCCACCAGAACGAGACACTTTACCGTTTGTGATCATCAGCGCGTTTAGCACGTTTGGGCATTCGAGTTGCCGCAACTGGGATTCGGTAAGTAACTCGCCAGACGAATCTCGCATTTCTTCTCTCGCTAAATCTGTAGACACCTGCCCGTTGCTCGGCAGCTGAAGCTGCTTCTCCTTGGTCGTGATGGTTGCCCGCTGAAATAGGTTCTGGAGTTCGCGAATGTTTATCGGCCATTCATAACTTTTTAGCGATTGTGCGTCCTTTTGAGTCAGCCGGAGCTTGGGCCGCCCCATGCGCTAGTAACTGGCGTCGAGAAAATGCACTGCCAAAGCTGTTCGTTCGATGCATAAGTTTGATATTAAAGGCTTAGTGTTTAGCCGTTCTGTTTGCGTTCGCTTGACGAATTCTTGTCACCGGCGGGATTCGACAAATCAAGCAATTCGAGGAATTCAGATCTGCTAATTCCGCCCGCTCGCCAGTCAAATACATTCCCCTGCGAATCGGTGATTATGGTGACTGGAGAGCCCTCGATCTTGTAATGCGCCACCATCTCAGCGTTCTTTGGGTCGTTCACGTCAATTGCAACGGGGACGAATTGCCGATTGACCAATGCCATCACCTGCTCATCAGCCCACACCTGACGCTTCATTATTCGGCAGGGGACACACCACGTGCCGGTGAAGAAAAGAATCATTGGTTTGCTGGCCTCAGCTGATCGCCGTTGCGCCGCAGCAAAGTCTTTTGCCCAGGTAATCCCATTGGTGGGAACGTAGAAACTGTACTAGGAGTAGGCGAGTGAAATCACTAGAAATGTCAGCCAGAAGCATCGCCAGAAATGAAAAATGGGCTTTCGCTTGGATCGTGCGTCGTCGTCGTTGGATGATAGAGATTTAAATTGTATGTCGTTAATAGTGCGCGCTTCGTCCATATTGTCTCACGGTTGAAGGGGCGCGCTTACTCCTCTGACCTGTCAACCGCCATTGCTCTCTGCTACCCGACACGACAGTGGGAAATTTAGGCCGCTCGTTTTCCTAGAATTGGGTCTGCCGGTGCTCGGCACGCGACTCCGAGGCCGATGTTTCCAGCGTGCTGGCAGAAATGTGAGTTCTCACTGCGCTTTCCGAAGCGTCGGCCACTGTTGCGGAGAGAGCGTTTCAATGTCCCCGAGATGTTTTACTGCGTTAGCAACACGCACCTGGCCCGAGGAACAATTTAGAGGGCTGGAGCTCGAGATATGAGAACGATTCCTCACTCGGGAATGACCGTCCGTCGTTTTGTAAAGTAAAAAGCGCGTTCACCTCACATAACAGCGTGCTATGAATCGCTTCTGCCACCGGTGGCACTCAGTAAAGAGAAACGCATTGTGGAGGCAACGGTTTTCGTAACGACTCTTAACCAGTCATGCTGGCGTGCCAGATCTTGCTGCAGACCGACTAACGCATCCGACTGAATCCTTACCGTGGTGAACTACCGTTGGGGTACTTTGGCGATACGAGGTCATCGGCGTTGAAAAGCTTGTGGTCTTCCCGGTTAATGTCGCTGCGCAGACCGCGCCCTGCTCACGCTGCTGCTTCGAACAAACGGGCCGGGGCTGATGGGTTCACCGCTGACCGGGCAACACTAGCGCCGTCGATTCGAGCCAAAGCCGCCACTTTCCGACTATCACCTCGGCCGAGACCAAGCTATCGGGCTCACCTCGAAGCTCAACAAGCTCAAATCTAACATAAACTTTCGGGTTTTTAGGCCTCAAGGGTCATATGTCGTTACCAAGCACACCCCGAGGCGGCAATTGGCAACGTTCTTGGAGGAAATCTTGGGGATCGAATAAGCGTTTATGGGTGGAAATCAACTGTCGCTCGGCTACAGTAACAGCTTGTTAAGACCCGCTACTGCCTATCAATGAGGCCGCTTTCATGTCAACGCGCACCGTTAAGCTCTCTATGCTTCTCATGCTTCCGTTCTCCATTTGTTTTCTATTGCTAAGCACGCTGACCGCGCAGGAACCAAAGCTGCCGGGAATCCTGAAGAAAGCCCCATCTCGGGCGAACACGGTTTTGTACGTCAACCCGCCAGCACTGTCCAAGCTAATGAAGGATGCGGGTATGACGGGCGGCCTGCGTTCGAGTGTTGAAGAAGTTTGGGCGATTGCAGACCTAGATTTGGATTCCGTGACGCCCAAGTGGGAAGTTGGCTATGCGAAAATGGCCACAGCCGTCGATACAGCCGCGCTTGCCGCGGGACTGAAGGGGTACGTCGACTCGGTGGCTGGTAAAGAAGTCGTCAAAACACCTATGGAAAGCTACCTCGTTCCGCTTGAAGAGGGCCGGCTTGGATTTATGCGACCAGCGGACAGGTCCATGCTTGCGACTTGGGCGGATGAATCATCCGGTGGCGCTCGTGTTTCAGATTATCTAGCCAAACAGGCGGTTCGCCCGGAGGGATACCTGTCCTTCATGATGGCGGTCGATGTTGCCAATCGTTTCTCACCAGTCGGCCTCGAGCAGAGAATTGCAGGACTTGAAACGATGAAGGGCCAGGACAAGAAGAAGATGGCCGAAATCATGGCGAGTGTCCAAGGGATTTCCATCATCGTTGGACGAAGGAGCTTATCGGAGTGCATTCTTGAGATCGAACACTCGATGTCGCCCGAAGCGATTCTGCCCATCGCAAACGCGTTGCTGACCGAGATCCTAAACAAGAATGGTACGAGTGCCCCCGAGATTGCAAGTTGGAAGACCAGCGTCAAAGGGAACTCGATCCAGTATCAGGGGCCAATCAGCGAACAAACATTGGACTCCGTCCTCGGAATTCTAAGTTTGCAAGATCACGCATCGCAGATCGCGGATTCGAGTTCCAAGGCCGAGATCCGTCAAGAGAATTTAGTTGCTTACAAGTCCAAGCAGTACTTTGACAAAGTCACTGCCTACATAGAGCGAGTACGCAAGTACAAAGCGCAGACAACCGGCTATCGCGCGAAGTGGAACGACCAGCAAGCTCGCCGAATTGAAGAGCTAAGCACCCTGAACGTCGATCCTGAACTTTCCGACTACGGTGCAGCCGTTGCACAGATGCTGCGGGGTAACGCGGTCGCAATTCAAAAGGGCAATGTAGCTGCTGGGCAACTTCAGGCTTCCAACGCAGGTTATGGTGGCGAATATTACTACGGCGGGTACGGAGGCGGCTACTACGGAGGCAACGCCTATAGCCGAGCGCGGTCTCAAGCGTCCATTGGAGCGCAGCAGCGAGCCGGCGCGTTCGGGAGTTTCAAAGAGGCTCTGGCGGAAATCGATAAGCTGACCGCTGAGACGCGACGCAAGATGACGGACAAGTACAAGATTGCCTTCTAGGTTCGACCTAGAATTGTTAATACCAAACCTGCAGGAGTAACTTCGAGATGTTACGGCCAATTGCGTTCAAGGTTCTTTGCGGATTAGTCCTGTGCAATCTATGCGCTCCCATAGCTTGGTCGAAGGAGCGAGAGTGGGTATCTGCCAACGGGATCTACAAGCTCAAAGCTGAAGTCGTCGCCTTTAGCGACGAAACGGTCGTCCTAAAGAAGGAGGACGGTAAACTCGTTGCTGTAGAGCTCTCCGCCCTTTGCGAGAAGGACAACGAGTTCATCAAGTCAAAGAGCACGCAAGAGTCGGCCAAGAAGTCGGCAGATGAGATGCAGGTTTGGACCGGCGCCGATGGATTGAAAGTTCGTGGCCGAGTCCTTCAGTACGGCAAGAAGAAACTTGTTATCGCCCGCAAGCGTGGCAAGATCATGATCGGTGACAAGGTGCTCAAGGATGCAAATCCGATTCAACAAAAAGTTCTGTTAAAGACGATTTCTCGAATCGAGAAAAAAAACCTTGAAACGATCGAAGACCTTGAAGAATGGGCTAAGCCCCTTCGCGGACAGGCCAAGTCGTACGATGTCGAAGGCGTTTTGATGATGCTTGAGACTGGTGATGAAGTTGGTGTTCCGTTCTTTATGTTTTCCGAAAAGGACTTGGCCGTATTGAAACCAGGTTGGGATAACTGGCTCGCGCAGGATGAGAGTGAAAAGGAACGTGAACGCGAAAGCTTTTATATGCGTGCTCAAGCGATGGCCTACCAACGGGATCGTGCGGCACAGAAGCAAGTTGAGCTTTTGAAGTTAGAACTCTTGGGAGCAGCAACTGGCGTTACGAACATTTGGCAAGTCGGCCTAACGCCGGCCCGCGGGCGTTATGGACGCCCTATGGTGGTGATGGTTTCTGCGCCGAACAGTCAAGCAGCTGGGGTCCAAGCTATGAAACGCTACCCTGGGTATGTTGTAGGCGGTATCCGAAAGGCCAGCTACTAGTCGCCGTTAGCTTGGGCAGTTACTGGCTAGGGTGCTCTTGATTATAAGAGTCATGAATTAGCCAGAAGCGTTGAAAGATAATGAAGAGTAGGGCGGTGCTGACACCAAAGAGCATCAGCCCATTGATGGCCTCGAAACCACACAGCAGCCTCCAGTGTGTGTCAAGAACAATGTCGCCGTATCCAAGAGCGGTGTATGTAACCGCCGAAAAGTACAGGGCTTCGGCGTAGCTTTCGAATCCCTCTGGATTGAGCCGCTGGAGCATCAGAGCCCAAAGCACGATGTCCACCAGGTGTTTGAATACGAGCAAGCAAGCGGCTATTGAAACTGCGACGCTTTGAGCCGCAAAAGGCAAACTCGCGATCCTATCTTTGGATTTGCGAAGCAAGTGGATCAGTACTGAGCCAGCGGCCATATGTAAGATAAAAGTCGTTAGTAGGCCCAAAAAACCGAATAGAAAAACCAAAGCTAGTCCCCACTCTATATATTTTAGAAGTCCACAAGTGCTGGTCCAGTTTCGGCCGATGCCGCGGGGATCAGCAAATGAATACTAGACGAGAAATTTCTTAAGCAAGGGCCGCGAAACAAGTGTGATTGCGTCTTTGCGATGAAAGCCAACAAATGCAGCTTCAATCATTGAGTCTACAGACTTCGAAACCAAGGAGTTTACCTCAAATCTTCACGGCGTTTGCTGGGGTGATGCTTGGTGGTTGCTTTTCTGGTTCTGACACTGGTAAACCTACTTTGCCACCCCCGGTTGTGATCTGCGTCAACGCGATCAGCCAGGAGGTGACGGACTTTGATGAGTTTGTGGGCCGAACGGAGCCTTCGGCAACGGTAGAGGTACAGTCTCGTGTCTCCGGATTCCTGGAAACGGTTGATTTCCAGGATGGGCAGCTTGTCGCGGAAGGCGAACTTTTAGCCACAATCGAATCCGACGAGTACGAAGCAATCCATGAGCAGTCGCTCGCCAATATCCAGCTTTGGAAATCCAAACTGAAGCTAGCGGAAACTTCATTCGGAAGGTTCAAAGACCTGCTTGCAAAGAACTCCGTATCGCAAGCAGAGTATGACGAAAGCGAAGCGGCGGTAAGCGAAGCGCGAAGCCAAATTATCGCAGCCGAAGCCGCCGCGGCTCGAACGGACCTGGATGTGAAGTACACGAAGATCCTTGCTCCGATTGCCGGCAGAACAGATCGAGCTTTTGTGACACCAGGCAATGTGGTGAGCGGTGGGGTAGGAGCCGGAACACTACTCACTCGAATCGTCAAAGACTCGCCAATGTTTGCTTATGTGGATGTCGACGAGCAATCAGTCTTGTCCTACAAACGCCGAGCGCGCGAAAAGGGTACGGGGGACGCGCCGGGTGGAGCCCTCAAGTCGCTGCAGATCCCTTGCATGTTACGCCTGCAAGACGAAGCGGAGTTTACACATTCGGGTTACCTGGACTTTGCCGAAAATCGAGTGGACGGAGCTACGGGAACGATTCGAATCCGAGCTGTTTTCGAGAACGAAGATCGCTTCTTGACCGGAGGACTCTTTGTGAGGGTCAGGATACCAAAGGGGGAGCCATACACCGGAGTGCTCATCCCAGAGCAATGCATCGCGACCGATCAGGCAGACAAGACCGCCTATGTCGTCAATGCAAAGGGACAGGCGGAGTTGCGAGTTCTCGAGTTGGGTGCGAGGTTCGGTGAACTTCGTTCCGTTACCTCAGGTATCACAGCAGGAGAACGCGTTGTCTTCCAGGGCATCCAGAAAGTGCGTCCAGGATTGGATGTGCAGGCTGAAATGGCACCGACAGAGACTACGTCGCCAATTCAGGATGAGACCGCCACTAAGACAGATGTAGAGGCTGGCGAAGAAAAGGAACCGCAATCGTGATTCCACATTTCTTCATTGATCGCCCAATTTTCGCGGGTGTACTTTCCGTTCTGATCACGCTCGCTGGAGCGGTGTTTGTTGGTACGCTGCCCGTAGCGCAATACCCCGAGATCGCACCGCCGGCAGTGCAAGTTTCTTGTGTCTATCCAGGTGCCAATAGCACGGTCGTGGCGGAAACCGTCGGTGCTTCCATCGAGCAACAGGTGACTGGTGTTGAGAACATGTTGTACATGTCCAGCCAGTCGACCAATGATGGTGCTTACAACCTGACTGTGACCTTCGCCTTAGGAACGGATCTCGACTCGGCGCAAGTGATGGTTCAAAACCGAGTCAACCTAGCGACTCCAAGTTTGCCAGAGGAGGTCAAGCAGACGGGGGTTAGCGTTAAGAAACGCTCGCCGAGCATCTTGCTAGTCGTCAACCTAGTCTCGCCAGACAATTCACGTGATCAGCTTTATTTGAGCAACTTCTCGACGATCCGCTTGAGGGACGAGTTGGCGCGCATCCCGGGCGTGGGCGATGTAGGGCTACTCGGCCAACGCGACTACAGCATGCGAGTATGGTTGGATCCAGATCGGATGACCGGACTCGGTTTGAGTGCGTCCGACGTGATGGCGGCACTTAGAGAGCAGAACGTTCAGGTTGCCGCGGGTGCGATCGGAAGGCCACCGGTCCCCGCTGGCGAAGCGTTTCAATACACGCTGAGTACCAAAGGTCGATTGACCGATCCTGCCGAGTTCGGTGACATTATTGTGAAGCAAGGGGCCGACGGCCGCGTCGTTCGGCTCAGTGACATCGTAAGTGACGAGAGGGAACTTGCCGGTGGAGGATCGAGTGGTGGCATCGCGCTCGGTTCGAAGAACTCGGACACCTCTTGCAATCTTGACGGCTCTCCATCGGTCGGAATCGCCATCTATCAACTGCCTGGTTCGAATGCCCTCGAAACAGCGAATCTAGTTCGTGCACGAATTGAAGAACTGAAGGCCAGTTTTCCCCCAGGTGTGGATTACCAGATTGTCTACGACACCACCCCCTTCATCTCGGAGTCGATCGCAGAAGTTTTTAAGGCACTTCGTGATGCGATCTTCCTAGTTGCCGTTGTAGTGCTTTTGTTCCTGCAGTCTTGGCGGGCGGCTGTGATTCCGCTGGTCGCAGTGCCGGTTGCCATCATCGGAACGTTCGCCGTCATGGCAGGGTTGGGCTATAGCATCAACAATCTTTCCTTGTTCGGTCTCGTTCTTGCCATCGGAATTGTTGTCGACGACGCGATTGTCGTGGTCGAAGCCGTGGAACACAAACTGGAGCATGGCAGTTCAGCACGCGAGGCTACGCGTGAAGCGATGACAGAAGTGACCGCTCCGATTATCGCCATTTCCTTGGTGTTGATGTGCGTTTTCATTCCCTGCATCTTCATCTCAGGGATCACGGGGCAGTTTTTCCGACAGTTTGCAGTAACCATCGCCGTTTCAACCTTTTTCTCGGCGGTGAACTCGCTGACGCTGAGCCCGGCACTCTGTGCACTGCTCCTCAAGCCAAAGAAGGATCAGAAGGATGTTCTTACTAGGCTCATCAACCTGCTTTTCGGTTGGCTATTCAAGGGCTTCAATTCGCTCTTCGATTTTGCATCTAACACCTACGCTGGAATTGCGCGCTGGTTGTTGCGTCTGAGTTTTGTTGTTCTCTTGGTCTACGGAGGGCTGTTGGGCGGAACCTATTTCGCAATGACCACTGTACCCGCGGGCTTTATACCGAGTCAGGACAAGGGCTATTTGTTGGTAGATGTTCGACTGCCCGACTCAGCATCTCTGGAGCGAACTACCAAGGTCATGCAAAGCCTTGACCAGATCCTTGTTGGTGCCTCGGGAGACGCGGAACACGACCATGGCCAAGAGGGACAGGAACACAAGAATGGTGGCGGAGTACCCGGAGTAGCGCACTCAATGAGCGTCGTTGGACAGTCGTTTATCCAAGGAACAGTTGGTCCCAACTTCGGTTCGATCTTTGTCATCCTGGATGAATTTCATCACCGAGAATCTCCGGAGGAAGCTGCGGCGGCGATCTCCATGGCGATTCGAAAGCTCGCGGCACAGAAGATTTTCGACGGCAAAGTCTCCGTGTTCGGCCCGCCTCCTGTAGATGGACTCGGTACCGGTGGTGGATTCAAGATCATGATTCGTGACGTGGCCTCCTATGGCCTCGACAGCCTGCAAGAGAATGCAGACCAACTGGCCCAGCAGGGTACCCAGTTGCCTGGGATTCTCGGAATGGCAAATGGATTCCGATCGAACACTCCGCAGATGTACGTCGACGTGGATCGGCTGAAATGCAAGACAATGGGAGTGCCGCTAAGCGAAGTGTTCGGAACCCTACAGACGTTCCTAGGCGGCAACTACGCAAACGACTTCAATCAGTTCGGACGAACCTGGCAAGTCAATGTGCAAGCCGATCCGAAGTTTCGCCTGAGCCCCGACCAAATTGCGAAGTTTCGAGTGAAGAGTGTTACCGGCGAGCTTGTTCCACTTGGATCACTCGTGAGTGTACGAGAGGTAACGGGACCGGACGGAGTCACTCGGTACAACGGATTCAATGCGGCGGCCATCAACGGTATGTCGGTACCAGGCGTTAGTTCGGGACAAGTGGTCAACATGGTCGAAACCTTAGTGGCAGATTCTCTGCCCAATGGGATGGACGCACAGTGGACAGAACTAACTTATTTGCAGATCCAGGCAGGAAGCACGGCACTGGTGGTATTCGGAATCGCTGTCGTGCTTGTCGTGCTCGTTCTAGCGGCACAATACGAAAGCGTGCGACTCCCTTTCGCAGTAGTGCTCGTGGTGCCTATGTGTTTGTTGAGTAGCGTCGTAGGAATCGCCTGGGCGGGCTTGGATATCAATATCTTCGTTCAAATTGGATTTGTAGTCCTCGTCGGATTGGCCAGTAAAAACGCGATCTTAATCGTTGAGTTTGCAAAAGAATCGCAGACCAAGGGCATGGCAAAGTTCGATGCAACGATCGAGGCTTGCCGGCTTCGCTTAAGGCCGATTGTGATGACTTCCCTAGCCTTTATTCTCGGGGTTGTTCCTTTGGCTCTCGCTACGGGCGCCGGAGCGGAGATGCGACAACCGCTCGGCATAGCAGTCTTTGCCGGAATGCTTGGTGTGACTTTCTTTGGCATCTTCCTAACACCCGTGTTCTTCTACGTTTTGGCGAAGAAAACCTCGGCTACGAAAGAAGTCGCAAACGACTAGCGGGCGTATCTGCTGGGTCAGAATCTTGTCAAGATACCGATTCAAACAGTTGCAGCCGCTATAGCGTTCTTCGATTTGCTATAGACCACGTTCCAGTGCTACTTGGGCTGTGCCTCCCAAGAGCACTTTGCTGACA
This sequence comes from Aureliella sp., assembly GCA_963691875.1. Lineage (GTDB taxonomy): Bacteria > Planctomycetota > Planctomycetia > Pirellulales > Pirellulaceae > Aureliella. Next base: position 2,885,769 of record OY829846.1, on the reverse strand, counting down.
CTTGGAAAATGCGAATCTGCTCTAAGCGACGTTTGTTTCGGTTGAAGGCTCAGTGCGATCCGTGCGATCGAAACGACCAGCCATGAGATTGGCGATTGGTTTGGTGGATGTATATCCTTCCATAACGATCTTGATTCCGGCAGTGATCGGCGTAGCGAGAAACATGCCCGTGATGCCCCACATCATTCCCCAGAACATCAGGGCAAGCAGAATGACGACTGGGTGAAGATCGGAACTGTCGCCCATCAACTTGGGTTCAACAACACTTCCACTGACCACTTGAATGGCCATCGTGACAATGATTGCAGCAACCATCCACAAAGCAGATCCATCCGGGCTGAGGAGAATAAATGGAATGGGAAGTAGACTCGCGACCACAGGTCCAATGTTGGGAATATAGTTCAGGAGGAACGCAAGGAGACCAAAGGTTAGAGCCATAGGGACTCCGAACAGCCACAATGCAGCGCCGAAAACGAGTCCCGTCAGAATTGAGATCACAGTCTTGAGGAAGAGATAGGACCGCACCTGCTGGTCGACAGCGCTGATCGAGGGCGTGAGTCGGGTTGAGTCTTCGGAGCCTAGGAGGATGAAGAATACGTAGATCAGAACAACTACGCTCGTCGAGAAAAACTCCAAAAGCGCCGAGGTGATTTGACCAAGGCCGCGGCGGACGAAGCCGTCGATCGCATTGCGGAAGCTAGCCGAACCGGAAATCAAATCGGTTGCCTGGTTGTTTTCCGCCAAAGAGTCGGCGGGCTCACTGTCATCGGACGCGACGCCGGAGGTGGCCTCGGATGTGACCTGAGTTTCTTCACTACTGCTTTCAGCTGACGGACTGTCGTCGGCCTGGGCATCCCCAAAACCAAAAGCAGTTGAGGTTGGCAGCAGACTTGCCGGCACCCATGATTGGACATTGGTCAGGAGTTTCGCAATCCGCGTCCGATACGCCGTGCCCTGATTCGCGAGTTGCTGAACCGATCCCCAAAGACAAATGCTAAGAAGCAGCAGCACAAACAGTCCAGCCACGAACGCAATCACGGAAGCGATCAGTCGATTTACTTTTAAGTGGCGTTCTACGGTTTCCAGGATCGGCGTGATTCCACTCACTACGAACAGAGCCACAACGAACGGCACTAGCACTGGTCTGAGCCAGAAGACCATGTATGTAAGGACTGCTACGGCGATAACCGCCAAGCAAAAGGTCTGAACGGATTGGTTTGATGAGGTAGTCAAGCGAACTCCCAATGTGGGTTTTGAACTGAACTAAACGAACAAGAGGCCGTAATGCAGAAGTTTGCCATCAAGGGTGGCTGCTTCAACTCCAGAGATTCGCACCTTGAAATATGTTAGCCTGTTTTCTCATCAAAAGCTTGATCGCTTAAGTGGACGCTAGGGCTAATCAAAGTTTCACCTTTGGAAAGAACTAGCCTGGCATTCCGAAGGAACTCCAGCGGATTAATGAAACCACAGTGAATCGCCGCCTCCGTCCCAATAACCCGATAGACGGACAATCGGCCTCGTCTTGCCTGCCATTGCCTTTTAGCAGTTACCTTCGTGCAGGACTGCAATGCTTGATCCAGCGTGTTAGTAACCTCTTTCGGAAATCTTTTCTGAGCGTTCCGGCCAATCTAAGAATCTTGTGAAGCTCCGAGTTACGGAGCAATCGTTTCGCTCTATTCCTTGGTTTCGGGGCACACCAGCAACCCGCGATACCAGATGGCTACCGAGCCAATGACCACGACCGTCGCAGTGGTTTGGACCGCAAATGGCTTCACTCTAAATGAGCTCACCAACAACTTCGTACGTCGTCGTGAGCAATCGTAAGGCTGTATCGGCAAAATGAAGAAGAAGGATGATACCGAACTGTACTGGAGGTGCCGGTAGCCAAATCAAAGAATCGAACTCATAGGGAAAGACAAGTTCGGAATAGAAAGAGCACGCCCGGCAGGATTCGAACCTGCAACCCTCGGTTCCGAAGACCGATGCGCTATCCAGTTGCGCCACGGACGCTGATGCTGCTGCATGCGCCCTCATTTTACGCATGCTGACAATCTTTTCAAGAGCATTGTTGGCATTCTAAACTGCCGTCTTGTTACCAATCAAATAGACTTATTCACTGACGAACAGAGCAGCCGCGTTGAATCAGCTGGGGCCTAGCCAGGAGTCGAAAGAGAGCTTTGACCAAGCTATCGACATGCTGGAGCCGGCTCAGGAGAAGAGACCCAACAAACGCATGCTGATGCACTTCTTATTTCTGTCTTACGTGTATCAATCCGACTTGCTCGACCGACTGCAATACTGCACCGGTGCACAGAAGAGTTGAGAGGGGGCTCTGAAACTGGAAGAAGATGTGTTCCCATGGTGAAGCCAAAACTGCTCGCAGTCAACGTAGCATATTGCAAAATAGATGAGAGCGTGAAAGCAGCTGAAAAACTACTCGAAGACAAGCCCTCAGGTTTCTGGGCCGAAGCCGCGCGTATCGCAGCACGAGCAGCGACGGTGACGCAACAACGCGGAGACTTATCCGAGTAAGAATGCACGGAGCGAGTCGGTCAATATGCCTCACTCACTGCAAACAAGATCGAACGTGCTATCGAGATGAACCGCTTCATGTTCGTGAATTCGGATGTCATTCCTAAGATTCCAGAACACAAAGAGCTCTGGGAATGATCGCAACACGTGAACCTTCGCACTTATTGTGAGCAATAATGAGGCTCTGGTCACCCGACAGATAAGCTCCGACCGAGGTCGATGATGTGCTTGGCGATTTCGGGCGTGCGTGCCACGATGATAGGCTCGACCGTGAAGGGATCAGTGCGGCGACCTTCCGGATTCACAAACACGCCACCAGCTTCTTCCAGAATAACCTGCGGTGCCGCGATGTCCCAAACACCTTGTTTGACGGACTCGGGGTTATTGTCGTGTATGGCAGCGGCTAGGGAAGAAAGTCCCTGAGCGATTCTAACTGCAACGCCTGAGTGCGGGACATTGGTGGTAACGAGTTGAGCGCCCGAAGACGATCGGAGGCGATTGCGAAGATTCGAAAAGTATTCGGTTTCGTGCTCGGAAGCACCGTACTGATTCATCTCTACCCAAATTTCCGACAAGCTCTCATCCGAGTTGGAGATCAATCGCTTGCCATCACGCCAAGCCCCTCGTGACTTCTGAGCATAAAACCATTCGCCGGTCAGCGGAAAGTAATTGACCCCCAGAACCGTATCACCGCCCTGACGCAGGGCGACCAACACAGCCGGATACTGAACTCCGGCTTGCATCAAATAGGCACTGGAGGCATCCAGCGGATCGACGATCCACATGTCGTCTTGCTCCGCCACGTCGTCATGCAATTCTTCAGAGAGAATTGCCAAATCGCTGGCGGAGCGAAGAATTTCGGTGGCAGCCAAGTCCGCATCACGGTCGACTTGAGAAACCAAGTCCCCGACCCCTTTTTGCTCGACGGTGGTTTCGCCATTCGATAGCTTCTCTTGACCAGCCAGAATGACTTCGCCGGCTGCTCTTGCGGCTTCTGCGGCGAGAACGAGATCGTGCGAGATGGAGCCAGCGTGACCAAGCACGTGCTCCCAAACTTGTTGTCGGTTCACACCTTTCCTTGCGGGCTAAATCTTTCCGGGGGCAGGAGAGTACAGTGCAGGCTAGTTGGAGTGTAGGTTTTCGTAAACCCGGAATCGGACATGCACTGTATTTCGTGACGAGTTAAACCAAAATTTCATAAAAATTTGCTCTCCTCCGTCGTCACCCTCGATTGGAGCCTGGGGGCTTCCTCGTCGCTGATCTCGTCAGAGCATAGGCACTTCCTTTGCAAGCCAGCATCGGTCTTACCAAGGGATGCTGAAGGTCTTGGCGACTCACGCTGATAGTTTAATTGCGTGATGGAGAATATTTTGTTGGCGAAAAGAATTCGCGATTAGTTTGCGCACTGTGCTGAACCCTATTGGCTCGACCTTGGTCCTGCTATTTCTAATAGACTGAGAGAAGTAGCAAAAGGAGACGAGATGTCTGCAACGATGCAGAACGCGACGGATTCCAGGTTGAAGATGATTGAGACCGGTGCCGCAACTGCCATTCTGCCAACCGGTGATACCAAGCCCATTACGGTTATCGGTACGGAAGCGATTCGCGAGACCTTTGGCGAAGCGTGCTTGCAACAAGCTGTGAACTCGCGGTTGGCGCCCGGCGTCACGGATCTGGTGATCAATCCCGATGCGCACTTAGGTTACGGTGCTCCCGTCGGCTGCGTGATGGTTTCTCCAACGCACGTTTATCCAGGCCCGGTGGGCGTGGACATCAAGTGTTCGATGAGCCTGTTGCAGCTGGATGTTCCTGAGGAAGAAATCGAGGACCGCAGGACACGACGTGCTCTGATTTCTGCCGTGTGCGAACGTACGCCAACCGGTGCTGGCAAGGGACAGCGAAGCGTCGGAAAGTCGCGTCGTGTTTCGCGCGAGCTGGGAAAACAGTTGGTCGTCGAAGGTGCGAGCCAGTCTGTGTGTGAGCAACTTGGTATTCCAGCCGAGTGGGCAGAGCGCTGCGAGGATGCGTTCCATGTTGGTCATGACGATACGCGCGAAGCTCTCGCCAAGCGACTGGACAACTTATCTGACGAGAAGCAGATGTCGCGCTTCGACGAAAAGATGGCCCAGCTTGGTTCCTACGGCGGCAACCACTTCGGTGAGTGCGAAGTCGTACGGGTGGGCGAGGATGCGAGAGCTCAAAAGGTAGCTGAGGCATTCGGTCTATGCGACGGAAAGGTAGCTTTCTTGTCGCACTGTGGATCACGCGGCTTCGGTCATAACTTAGCGACAGGTCAGTTCAAAGCGTTGCAGCAGAAATTTGCTCAATGGAGCATTCCGCTGCCGGGCAATGACCGAGAACTGGTTTATGCACCGCTTGGAACGCCGCAAGCCAATGATTACTTGGATGACATGGCTCTCGGAGCGAACTTCGCGACCGTGAACCACATGCTCATCAACGCCTTGGTGTTGGAAGCATTCCAAGAAGTGATGCCGGGTGTAACGGGATCGCTGGTGTACTTTATTAGCCACAACATTGCTCGTAAGGAAATTGTGAATAATGCTCCAGCTTGGGTACACCGCAAGGGTGCGACTCGAGCAATGCCAGCTGGTCATCACTCGTTGCGTGAGACAGCGTTCGCTGAGACAGGACATCCAATCCTGTTGCCAGGAAATCCACGAGATGGTTCTGCTGTTATGGTGGCCGATCCTGGCGCGGAGAAGTCTTGCTTTAGCGTGAATCACGGCGCGGGTCGGATCCTCGGACGCAAGGCGGCGAAGCGAGCTTTGGATCAGACGCAGATCGACCAAGAGTTGGAGCAGCACGACATCCTGAGTAATTGCCGCCAGTATCCGAAGGATGAGGCTCCGGCGGCATACAAGGATTTCAATGAAGTTCTCAGCTCCGTGAAGAAAGCCGAGTTGGCCAGCGAAGTAGCACGACTTCAGGCTCGCTTTGTCATCAAGGATGCCAGCAAAGCAGACGACTAAGATTGGCTTCCGTGCTAACACTTGAGCGTTGGTTACGGCATGCTAACGCTCAAGTTTTTTTCTAGCGCCCCATTGGGCAGCAGGGTGTTTTCTTTTGCACTGCCGACTACAAAGGCATGAATTGCATTTTGTCTGCTCTACAGCAACGTTGCCTGCTTTACGGTTTTGTCTTGGCGGATGTAGTGATATCGCGGACAAGGCAACTGCCCTCGATTCCGATTCCGCCGCAAAGAAAATTCGAGTCAACTACCGTAGCAGCCGGGGCAATTTACTCCACGGTCGAGGATATGTTCTTGTGGGACCGCGCCTTGTGTACCGGCCAGGTCTTAGGCAAACAATATCGCGACCTAATGTTTCGCCCTAACAACGAGGTTCCCGAGGTCAAGGCAGCAGGAGGTAGGTCACGGAGTATCTACGGCTACGGCTGGCAGATTTATTCGCGCACCCACCCCCTGACGAAACAAAAGACCAAAGTCGTCAACCACGGCGGCGCGATTTACGGTTTTCGCGCGATGGAGAGTCGACTGGTAGAGGACGATGCATTCATCGTCATAATCTGCAATCAAGGTGATCGCATCGGTAGTTCGGACGTTTGGAATGCCATAGTGAGGTTGAATACAGAATTGATTCACGTCATCACGGGACAGCCGTATCGCATGCAAGCAAGGCTCGGCTTCCCCAGGACCAAAGGCTGTACTGGATTGTCAACTCAGAGGGAGCTGAGGCCGCGATTGCATGGTTCGAGCGTAATGGCAAGAAAGCCGCCTGGGGTGGGTCCCTTCTGCAACTCTCAGAAAAGCTCATTTCTGATCGCCGCATCGAAGAAGGCCTGCGACTCATGGAGTACGATAACGAAGCGACCCCTGGTAAGGCCTGGCTGTTGCGAAAAACGGCGCAGGCATTCCTAGACAACGGCCGTACCGACACAGCATTGATTTATGCGAAACGAGGCTTGGAAATCAGACCCGATGACGAACGTTTGGAACAATAAGTTGCATCAGTAAATCGCATTCTGAAGGGGGATACTCCCATTAAATGAGAGAACGGAGAGCCCACTGATGTATTAAGAACACGAAGCCGCGATTGTGCACGCGAGATACTCGAAGAAAGCCGAGCCGGCCAGAGAAGTAGATCACGAAGACCTTGGCGATAATCTCTCGAATACTGAGCTAGGATGTTTTAGTTCGAAGTTGCTGTTGAACTCCTGGTCTCTATTCCGGCTCAGAAACTAACACCACAGGAAAACACAACGCTATGCTGGAGACTTGTCTGCCGACCATAATTCCCTGAAGTAGCGTCCAGACGGTGTGGAGCTAGCGGTCAAGCTTGCCAGCGAGACCGCACTGATACGTCGACTGGGGTGTGTTTTGGGGCTTGGATGACTGACTGTCAATGCTGGAAATATTTGGGATACCTTACCTCGGGGTGACGGGAGTAATTGGCTGGCTGATTTTCGCCCCGTTCTTTACAAATCACGAAGCAACCGTGGCATTTCCAACCCGTGCGACTATCAGTGATCTCCTTACACTCCCGCTGACAATGGGAGTATTCTTCTCTTTTGTAGGTCTGTTAATTCCACTAAAAACGCAGACGCTTTTCTTGCAATCGACCGTTTTGGTGATTGGCCTTCTATTCTCGGTATCGACTTTGGCGTTGGGCCTTTTGTTGCTCCCGAAGAATATCGAGTTGTCGACTCTTAAACGCATCACCGTCGTTGGACTCATCGCGCCACTGGGAGGTCTCTTGACTTTCGCCTGGGTTGGCTTGGTAGTCTTAGTTTCCACCTATTCAGTCATGTATCTAGTTCCGGCGATGATCGTCATTGCAGCGTTGACCTTTAGTCTTCGAACACTGACTTTGTGGGTCTGCCGAACTGAGTAAATTTTCACGTAATATGCTTCGTCGAACCTCACGGAGCCGTGATCCGCATGTCGGTAAGGGGCCAATCAGCGGGCCGGCTACGCTCGAATCACCTGACAAAGTATCGCGACACTCGCAAGCCTGTGATGTCTCGATGCAGCCATCTGTGTCGGATGGCTTGCCGAACTCGGTAGTTGAGTCGAAGGCTTGTGGCCGAATTGTATTAGCGCGCGATTCTGGTGGAATTCCAAAAGTGATGAATCACGGCGTAGATGGTCTTTGATTCCCAAAGCACAATTGCAGCACCATGGAATTGCATTACTTGAAGTCTTGAATATTTCTATCGCTAAGAAGGATCGCATTAGCTTTGCGGCGCAAAAAAAGAATGGCTGAGTAATTTAATGCTTCGCAAAAGGGCAGGAGGCTCAAGCGAGTCCTCTACAGGCCGGTCGGCTAGGCCGTGATTAATTGAGCGTTGGTTTAGGTGAGCCGTATCGCCCTAAGTCGTCGGGCAGGTTTTGTGGTCATTCCGAATTGATTCAGACGACGAACGGGAGAGCCGGCGGCAATTGCCGAAATTGCTTGCACCGACGTATTTGTGTGTGTTAGGATTGCTCACACAATGGGGGTGGGGATGTGTCTCGCATCGAGTTGATAGTTGCCACCAGAGCTCTTGGCCCAACGGGCAGCGTTTGCCAAGATCCGGCGAACATTCGGGTCAAAATAAATAGGATACGTTTCGTGGCCTGGTCGGAAGTAAAAGATCTTACCTTGGCCTCGCCGAAAAGTGCAGCCGCTGCGGAAGACTTCGCCACCTGCGAACCAGCTCATCAGAATGAGTTCATCGGGCTCTGGAATGTCAAAATGCTCGCCGTACATCTCGGCTTGAGGCAGTTCGAAGTAGTCGCCGTCAATCCCGGTCAAGATAGGATGCCCCGGAGCGGTAATCCAGAGTCGTTCTTTCTCACCTGCCTCGCGCCAACGCAACATGCACTCGGTGCCCATTAGACGCCGAAAGATTTTGGCGTAGTGGCCGCTGTGCAAAACCACTAGACCCATTCCCGATAACACCCGGCGGTGTAACTTGTCAACGATCTCGTCTCGCACTTGATCGTGGGCCATGTGTCCCCACCAGAACATGACGTCCGTTTCCATGAGTACCTCGTCCGTCAGTCCATGCTCTGGCTCTACAAGTGTGGCGTGCCGTACCTGGACTTGCTTGCCAAGGTGTTCTTTTAAGGCTTGGCCGATGACCGTGTGCATGCCATCGGGGTAGATTGCTCGCACTTCCTCGTTCGACTTCTCGTGCAAGAATTCGTTCCAGATCGTGACGCGGAGAGATGTCATGACGTTGTCATTCAAGAGAGTTCGACGCAGTTCCGTCGAAATAGCCTCTCCTAACATGGGAAGTTTGACAAGTATCCCTGTACTCCTGCTTTAGCAAAGCCGCCTGAAAGGTCGTGCGACAAAAAGTCTGCCGCCAGACTCGAAACTGATACATTACGGGTCCGGTGACATGGGCGGTGAAGCTGCCTCTGTTCACCGCAAGATTGACAATTGACTTATCACTCTTCTCTTCTGATCGCCCGAGTTTGTCATGCCATTTTCTCGTCGCAACGCATTCAACCTTGTCGAACTTTTAGTTGTTATCGCCATCATTGGGATTTTGGTCAGCCTGCTTTATAGGCTGCGCGAGAAGCAGCAAGGCAAGTCCAGTGTCGCAACAATATCAAGCAGCTCGTGCTGGCAGCACATAATTATGAATCTGCGAATCGTTGTTTTCCGGGATACGCCGGTGAGTCAGACCCTTTCTTGGTGTTGTTTGAAAGCCGCAGACGGCGAGAGGAGATGCGCGGCTGGAACTGGCTCGCCAAATGTCTTCCATTTCTTGAACAGCGTGCACTTGCCGAGCCGTGGGGCGAGCTCGGGGCTGCGCGCGAAGTAGTCATGGACGATGCACTGAATCAGGCGCTACAAACGCCACTCAATGTCTTGCATTGCCCTACTAGAAGGGCGATGCTCGCTTACTCCATTATCAATGCGTTTCGTCAAAGGTACGGTGAAAAGCAGCGAGATCAGACTATGCAATGAATGGTGGCTATGCTGTTACGGGTGAAAATACCGTGCTAATCAATGTCAAAGAAGACAGGATTTGGCGGATGGGTAAGTCGACCAAGATTCGCGACGTGATCGATGGCCTCAGCAACACTTATTTGATTGGCGAGAAAGGGATGGACTCCGAAAGCTACCATGACGGCACGGATTTTGGTGATCGAGGGCCTGTGCTCGGATAGGTAGGTCGCAGTACAGCAACCAATGGTTTCGTAAGGTTTACCGCGAGGTCGCCGCAGGCGGATCGGCCAAAGAGCTGTTTGAATTGCCACGATTTCGGAAGTGCGCATTTCACCAATTGGAATGCGGCTCTGGCCGATGGCTCAGTTCGATCGATTGCCTATGAACTGGATATCGAAATCCATCGTGCGATGGGCTCCATTCAAGGGCAGGAAGTACTGCGTGTCGATGATTAACCATGAACGACGAGCGGAACTCAAACGCAGTCGGGCAGCTACAAGCTAGGCATAGCAATCGTCTGGAGGCGGACGATCTGCCAAGTCCAAGTACGGTGGTCTTGGCGGTCACGCTTGGTGGCGCGCTGGTCGTATGGGCCTTTCTGCCAGTCGGTCTGGCGGCGAACATCGGCTGTGTCATATTGATTCAAGTCGTATTTGCCGCGTTGGGCGCCCACTTGCTCAGCGCGAATCTTCCGCAAGAGATCGAGCAAGCTATGCAAGCCAACTGTGTACGGCTTGATCTCGGGAGAAAAGATCTCGCCGCAAGTTGCATGTGACGCAAATGCCAGCTTTGCTCTGTTGATGTTCAAGGTGTTTTGTGTCGGCATCGAGCGGCTGAATCGTGTCATGAATTGGCTCAAGCTGCCGTGGGAGGTCCTCTTTCTCGAAGCTGCAGTGTTGGTTGGCTTCAGTTTGCGGTTTACTACTTACTGTGAGCTTCTCAAGCAATTCCAGCCAGAGTTCCCAAAAGCAAGCGAGCTGCGAGGGCAACTCTTTGTCACCATGTACCTTCGCCCACGCAATCAAAGCTGTCTTGAGCTTCGGCTGCTCCTCCCGGAAGCCGTCCCCTGAATCACAGCTTGGGAGCGCGTGATAGGCTGCCCGTACCGTTCAAGTTTGCGCTTTCGAATCGGCAAATCAGAGACTCTATCAGTGGGCCGGTGGTGTCAGTTTGGGTTCTTCAGATCGCAGTCCAGCAAGATTTGGAATGGCCGGGATACGCATCCCTACCCCGCACGCTGCCTTGGGGTAAAACGAAATTTCAAATTGGAGGGAATCCTCTCCGTCGCTAGGGCTCCGACGCTCCCTGAATTCCTTGTTGAACTTGGAAAGGGAGCTTACGTTCCTTTCCTGACGAATTGGCTAGAATCAAACTCTGACCCTCGCCGAGAGCTGGCTCTGTCAGGACGCATTTCGCTCGAGTTTTCGCTACAATACGGACCCAATCCAGGCGTTCAGCCTATCCCGCCTTGACCTCTCAATTGCTTCACGACGACGAGTTCTTCTTCATGCTTAGTCCATTGACGCGTGCCATTGCGCTTGGCCTTTCCGTTTTCATTTTTTCTAGTCAGGCAAAGTCTCAGGAAAGCCCTTTCCAAAGGGGCGACAACGTCGTCTACATCGGCAATACGCTCGCCGATCGCATGCAGCATCACGGCTGGCTTGAGACGTACATCCATGCTTTGCATCCTGAGCATGAGTTGACATTTAGGAATCTTGGTTTCTCCGGAGACGAAGTGAAGCTGCGTCAGCGGGCCGACAACTTTGGAAATGCTGACCAGTGGCTTACGAAATGTGGGGCCGACGTCATTGCCTGCTTCTTTGGTTACAACGAAGCCTTGAAGGGCCCGTCGGGATTGGCTCAGTTCGGAAAAGACCTGACCGAGACCTTGGCCCACATGCGAAGCCAGCAATACAACGGAGAGTCAGCACCTCGTATCTTTGTTTTCTCTCCGATCGCACATGAAGATCTGAAGAGTCCCCATCTGCCAGACGGCAGCGCGAATAACAAGCTGCTCGGGCAGTATACAGAGCTCATGCGCGAGATCTGCGAAAGCATGGAAGTTCCCTTCGTGGATCTTTTTGCCATGTCCAAGAAGCTCTACGCCGAAAGCGATGAGCCGCTGACAATGAACGGCATTCACTTGCGCGATCACGGCAATCGTGCTCTAGCCCGCGCGATTATGCAATCCGCCGCACCTGGAGAAACACTGCCATCCGACGAAGAAGTTGCCAAGCTGCGCGAAGCGGTACTGGACAAGAACTACCACTGGTTCAGTCGCTATCGGGTAGTGGACGAGTACAACGTCTTTGGTGGGCGGTCTCGTTTAGCTTGGTTTGGTCAGTCTAACGCAGATGTCATGATGCGTGAAATGGAAATCTTCGACGTGATGACCGCCAATCGCGATCGCCGTGTCTGGGCAGTCGCTCAAGGTGGTGACCTACAACTCGATGATGACAACTCGCCAGAAGAGCTCGTCGTAAAGCCGAACCGCCAAGGTCCGCTGGACGGGGGTGCCTTTCCCTATCTCGGCGGCGAAGAAGCGATGAGCAAAATGAAAGTGGCGGAGGATCTGGAGGTAAACCTGTTTGCCTCCGAGGAGCAGTTTCCAAGACTCATCAATCCAGTGCAGATGGCCGTCGATTCGGACAGCCGTCTGTGGGCTTCAGTCTGGCCATCGTACCCTCACTGGAATCCAACCGAGCCGCGCAAAGATGCGTTGGTCATTCTGCCTGATGAAGACGGTGATGGAAGAGCAGACGAGTTGATCGTGTTTGCAGACGAGCTAAACAGCATCACAGGCTTTGAATTCTGGGGCGGCGGAGTCTTGGTAGCAGCCCCACCTGAAATATGGTTTTTGAAAGACACCGATGGAGACGACAAGGCGGATCAAAAGATCCGGGTACTGCAAGGTGTGTCAAGCGCCGACACGCACCACTCGGCCAATGCGATGGTGGTTGGCCCTGATGGTTGGCTCTACTGGTCGCGAGGAATCTTCAACGTTGCTGCCTTCGAAACGCCCACGCAGACCTATCGTTCTGGACAGAGCGGCGTTCACCGCTTCAATCCTCGTACTTTTGAAATGGAGTTCCACTATCCGATTGGCCCGAACCCACATGGTGATGTGTTCGATCGTTGGGGCTATCAATTCGCGAACGACGGAACGAGCGGGACTGGCGGCTACGTCAGTATCGGGAAGGGCCAGCGGCCCGGCGGCCGACAGTGGTTCAAGAAAGAATGGCGTCCGGTGGCTGCGACCGGCATTCTCTCGAGTAGCCATTTCCCTGAGAAGTACCAAAACAATTTTTTGATATGCAATACTATTGGATTCCTCGGAGTTCTCAACTACGAAGTGCAGTACAACGGGGCACAGATATCGGCCGAGCGAACAAACGACATCATTCAGTCCACCGATCCAAACTTTCGGCCAACTGATATCGAAGTTGGCGGTGACGGAGCGCTGTACATCGCAGATTGGCAAAATACACTCATTGGCCATATGCAGCATAACATGCGAGACCCAAACCGTGATCACACGCACGGCCGCATCTACCGCGTCAGTGCGAAAGGTCGACCGACGCTGAAGCCTGTGAAGATGAAGGGCAAGTCAGTGAGCGAAGTGCTGGAGAACTTGTTCTCCAAGCAGAATAATGTGCGATATCGCGTGCGTTTGGAGTTGAGCGGTCGCGATTCAGACAAAGTCCTTGCTGCAGTTTCAAGTTTCGGCGACAAGTTGAATCCCGCCAATGCCTCAGCTGATCGGGACGAAGCGCAAGCGTTGCTGGAATGTCTTTGGATTCATGAAGAGCATCGCGTCCCCAATCTTGGATTGGTAGAGAAGACTTACATGGCCACGGAGCCTCGCGTTCGTGCTGCTTCGATTCGTTCGCTAGGCCACTGGGCAAAGATGATTTCTGCCGACGATACCAAGAAAGCAAATGGACTGCTCTCCCTAGCGGCTCAAGATGAATCAGCCCTCGTCCGAGCAGAGGCGGCAAAAGCAGCCATCGAATTCGAAGGGCTTGCTGCCGCTGAGGTGATCTTTGAAGTCGCCAATCGGGAGACGGATCCTGAGCTCAACGATGTCCTAAGCTTTGCCCGGCGTCAGATCCAAGTCGACAAGATGATCGCCGATGCAATTGCTACGAAGAAGCCGCTATCGGATGCAGCGAAGACTTACGCCCTGCAAAATGCGGATGCGAATCTTCTGCTGAGGATGGAGAAGTCTCGTGAAGTCTTTTCCGCGATCCTGGCACGAGAAAACGTCGCTACGTCAGCACGCTGGGAAGCCCTCGATGCTCTGGCCAAGGCGGGGGGGATCCCGCGATCGGCACAACTCTTCTCCAGCGTTACGGCTGCGGAAGCAGGAGGTTTCGAGAGCCTTTCCGATCTTGCCGAGATGATAGCTGATATGGATGAGTCAGATCTTCAGGGAGCCGGTCCGGCTCTGCAAGGTATTGTGCAGAAGACGGGGTCGATCGATCTTCGGCAAGCTGCGTTTCGGGCATGGTTCCGCAGCGGTGCGGTCTCTGCAGCATGGAATCAAGCACTTGAATCACGTATCCTGCTCGGCGATGCACTACGAGCCATTGAGTCGTTGGATGGCAAAGATTCGATGGATGCTCTCTATTCCAAAGTGCGTCCACTCGCTTTTGAGCTTCCTGAGAACTTGCAATCGGACGAAGACAATGCACCAACTGTTTCGGGCCCATCCGTGGCCTACGAATATTACGCGCCGAATCCAAGCAATGTCTCGAACGAAACTCTGGATCGTTTGCAGCCTCAGTTGACGGGGCAGCTGGAAAGTTTCTCTTTGTTCGTCCCGGGTGGAAAGAAGGATGGATTTGCGACGCGACAGACTGCTTCGATTATGATTCCAAAGAATGGTCGTTACACCTTCTACACCAACTCGGATGATGGTTCGCGGCTTTATATCAATGATCAACTGGTCGTGAACAATGACGGCGCGCACGGAATGCAGGAACGTTCCGGACGCATTCGTTTAAGTGCTGGCTTGCACAAGATACAAGTCAACTACTTTGAGAATGGTGGCGGCGATGGCTTAATCGTTTCCTGGGCAGGTCCGGGTATCGGCAAGCAACCAATTCCTGCCGTGAACTTACGGCCTGAGGGAGGAAGCAACCTTCGACAACGAGCATTGCAAGTCTTGATGACCTTCCCTGGACGGGAAAAGCAAAAGATTGCTGATCTTGCAGTTCTGTCTAAAGACGAATCCTTGGGACTAGCGTCAGTTGTGGCTTTGGCCAGTCTTAAGCCAGATACTGTTGCGGACAGCCTTAGCGCTGCCGATGCTAAGTCCATTTTGGCCCTAGTGGTCAGCGATGCAGAACAAGCAACTCCGGTTGAAAAGCAAGCACCCGAGTACTCAGGCATGCTGAACCTAGGAAAGAGTTTGGCGAGCAAAGGGAGCTTGAATAAGGCCGCTTTGAAACAACTGCGTGAACTCCGAGCAAGCATTCCAGTAAAGGCAGATGCCGCAGTCATGGAACTTGGTGCGGAGGTCTACAAACGCGAGAGTCACTGTGCAACTTGTCACCAGCCCCACGGCCAAGGCCTTCCGAACCTGTACCCGCCAATTGATGGAAGCCTTTGGACGACCGGCTCGGAGGAACGCTTGGTGCGTCTCGTTCTTGACGGCATGCATGGCACCATCGAAGTGAAGGGCAAACGATATAGCTCGCCGCCTTTGCCGCCGATGACAGGTTTCCGGCACCTGCTGAATGATCAAGAAATTGCAGCGGTTCTGACTTACGTGCGTAACTCCTGGACGAATCGCTCGAAGCCGATCACGCCAAATTTCGTTTCTCGAGTTCGAGCCGTGAAACGAGAGAAAGACGCTGTGTTCTGGGCCGCCAATGATTTACTCAAGTTGTATCCCCTCGAAGACGGCAGTAAGCCGATTGAGCAGGGACCTAGCGATGGCTGGGTGCCTACTTTGGTCAAGGAATGGAAGCTCTCCGACTTCCCTGGAGAGAAGCTAACTGCGGGTAATCCTTCGCATGCTAGTGGCAAGTTGTGGTTCAATCGAGTTGGTTGTGCACAGTGTCACAAGCTTGGTGACAAGGGCGGAGTGTTTGGACCAAATCTGGCTGAGCTCGATGCGAAGAAACGTAACCCGGCTTACTTGCTGGAATCGATGATCGATCCATCAAAGGACGTCGAAGAAAAGTACGCGGTCAAGACGTTCTTGCTCGATTCAGGCACGATCGTCAGTGGCTTTGTGGTTAAGGAGACTGAAGAGCAGTATGAGCTCAAGGCTGACCCGCTGAGCCCGGATAAGTCGGAGGTCGTTCTCAAAGATGAGATCGAAGGCGAGAGCTCCAACAACAAGTCTGTGATGCCTCAAGGTATGCTGAACTGGCTGACCGAAGAGCAGGTCAAAGACTTGGTCGCTTACGTCCTTTCAGCTGGCGACGAGACCCACGAGGTGTACCAGCAGCAATAGTGGGATTCGTCGGAATTACTACACCGAGAATGGGATTCGCCCGAATCCCATTCTTACGGATCGCGGCGCCTGTCAGCGACTATTGAAGCATCTATGCTCGTATGCCTTCCCTTCAGCAGGGAGTTCGTCAGGCTTCTTAGGGCTGGCCAGCTCGCTTTCACTTATTTGAATTGCGGTGCCACCGTTGAGTTCGACTCGCCAAAAGTAGTTTGGACTCCATCGACAGTCTTCTTGACCGATTCCGGGAGCTTACCTGAAATGACGCGACCGTCCTTCAAGAAGAGGACATCTGCCTGCGAAGCACTACTCAGTGCTAGAGCACCAAGAAGAAACGAAAGAAAAACAGAGCTGTGACGGTTCAAGGGCATCGTGAACCGCGCAGAGTAAAAGGGTAGGTAGCAGGTTGCAGTTGCACTAGGGATCACGACGAGTGTCGCCGACTGGTGGTGCATTTTGGCTCGCATACCAGGCGTACCAGCTATCTTTGTTGTAGTCGAAACGTTGGCCCGTGATCGCAGTTAACGTCTCAAGGACTGCCGCGTTGTTCATCGCCACGTCGACCACTTTTTCTTTCGAGCCAAACTGCATTCCTCCTTGCACGTTGTAATTCGTGTTGCCACCACCCTGCTTTTGCTTGTGGGTCGTAACAAGTGCTTCGATCAGCGGAAGCACTGCTTCTTTGGGATTGAACAATCCAATTCCACGAGCCGCTCGGTTCACGGTTGCGTTATTTGGGCTGCTCAAGTAACCCAAATAGGTTGGCACCGAGCCGCGTGCATTGAGTGCTCGCAAGCCATCGCGGGCGGCCGAGCGTACACCTTGGTCTTCATCGTTAAGGCTGGCGTTTGTGAGAGCGGGAATTGAACTGGCAAAACGTGAGAGAATGCTGATGTATAGCAGGCGCACGTTGGCAGGCGTCTTTCGCCGCTTGTCCAGCATGTAACTCGCTAGCAAGTTAGCTTCGCGCGGATCTCGGATCTGACGCAATTTCGCGATCGCTTCGTTTCGCCTTTGTTCGCTGCGACCAAAGGCTACGGCAGAATGAAGCGTGTTCATCTTCTTCTTGATCGGTGCCATTTCCGCATCTTGCTTTTCTTGCTTGCGGCGAATCGCGATGTCTTCAGGAAAGACAAAGATGTTTCCCATCCGGACTTTACCCATCTCCTTGCCGCGGACTTCATCCTTCAGCTTCCAGTCGCCGTTGCGATCGCGTTCGAAACCTGCACCGGAACGGGCTTTCTTGTAGTCTGGATCGATATCTAGTGCTTGAAGATAGTGAGCTTTGCGAAGCGCTGATAGGCCCTTGCTAGCGCACCAGTGAGCGACCAAGCAGTGGTCTTCGGCTGTTTCCAGTTTGATCGACTGAATCTTCTCCATGTATTCCTTTTCCGCATCGGAGAGGAAGTCATGGCCGTTGCGCCCCGTCAGTTCTCGCTCACTGATTTGCATCAAGTTGCCACTGTCGAGCTGCACATTCCAGAACGTGGTTTTGACGCCTTCGATCTCTTTCTCATGCTCCGTCGTGACTTGTCCCGAGATGACGCGCCCGTCCGTGAAGTAAAAAACATCACCATGAGCCGGTGCGACAGTGGCGGCAATCAAAATGAGCCAAAGTGCGAGCGTGGTATTGTTTTTTTCGATACGTTTCATTTTGATCATCTCGTTATCGGGCGAACTTTATTAAGTAGCGGAAGTCTTCAAGACTTTCGGCATCACCTCTGCATTAATCCAACCTGTGGTGTTCTTCCAAAGACTTCCTCTTTTGCCGAAGTTGCTTCAGCTTTGCCGAATTGGCGAGGAGATTTTCGATCTTGTGTTGAGTTGAGCTTGGAGCACTCAGGACCAGCACGGGCCCGAGCGGGATTGCTGAGCTTAGTTGACCGTTGCTGACCCAGCTATCTTGTTCAACTGTGAGCTTAACCAAGTTGACAGGACCTCTGACATCCTTTTGCGAGTCGATGGCCCAGCTCTTCTCGGAGAAGCGAGTAGTCGGAGCAAGGGTCGCTGTTTGCCTACTCGCAATGCTCACTCCCGTCGAGCGAACGCCATAAGTTAGGTTGAGCGGTTCCGACAGCAGGTCGAGTATCTCGCCAACAGGCATTTTGCCTACCTTGATCGAAACAGGTGTGTCATGATCAATGCCGAGCAAGTCTAGCTCCGAGAGAGCGATGGTGAATGGAGTATCGAGCGTTTCTTGCAGCCCCCTGATTCCTTTGACAAGACTGGCCGACTTGTACTCTGCCTCAATCGACTTGCTCAACGTCGAGCGATACTTGTCGACGCGATAAACCTGACTCAGTGAGTCACTCAGCCGTTGGGGCATTTCGTCAGGTGTTTCCCAGGCGTCCTCCGAACTGCTCTTCGCTTTGGATGAAGTCACCTTCTGGTCGCTGGCAGTAAGTATGGTGGCTTGGCCTATCAGAACGGCTGCAGCAATTAAGAGGATGGAAAATCGAACTCGATCGATCCGCTTTGCAACAAGCATTCTTCACTCCCCGCAATCGCGCGCTAGTTTGTGAGAAAAAAAGGGGTATCTCCCTTTAGAACGGGAGAAACGCCGTCATGTCAGACACGGAATTGGTCCCACTCGGATGGTTTAGGAATCATCGGAAAGGCGATAGACAAGGCAGAGAAGCGATCTATATCTTAACATCTGAGACTTCACAAAAGCAAATTCATCTGGGGATGTGTGTGGGAAGGTTCAAGTCTTATTCCGGAGTGATTGAGTAAGCGATCCAGAGTACTTTTCCCTTGTTTTCTCTGGGAATCGTTGAAAATCTGGCCCTGAAGCCGCGGTCCAGGCCCTTGCTGATCTGGACTTGAAGCGGTAATTTTTTAAGTGCGGACACGAGTGAGGCCAAACGATCCTCGCTTTGTTTTTGCAGGAATTTACGGGTTAGGATGATTGTCCCCGCCTCGGTGCTTACAGACGAGTTCTGCTTTAGATGATCGCTAGTGACAATGCTGCCACGCTGCCAGACGAGCAGCGCATAGTGCTGACGGCAGTAGGCTTGACCAGTCCCGCCGGAAACAGCATCGAAGATCTCCGCCAGAATCTGTTGGCTGGCAAGAGCGGTGTACAGCCTTACGAGATCCGTTATGTCGGCGAGACTCTGGCAGGAATCTGCGATTTTCCTGCCACGCAATACCAATCTCGCAAGGACGCTCGACGTGGTACACGAGCTGGAGCCGTCGGCATCTGGGCCTCCAACGAAGCCATCAGTCGCAGCGGGATGGATTGGGAAAATGTAGACAAGTCACGGGTCGGCATTTACATCGGAGTCACCGAACACGGCAACGTTGAGACCGAAAATGAAATCTATCAAATCAAAGGTTTCGACTACGACACTCAGTTTTGGTCGCACCACCACAACCCGCGAACCGTTGCCAATAATCCAGCTGGCGAAGTCGCTCTCAACCTGGGCGTGACTGGCCCGCACTACACGATCGGCGCCGCTTGTGCCGCCGGCAATGCGGGGATTATTCAGGGTGCTCAGCAACTGAGACTTGGTGAATGCGATATTGCCATCGCGGGTGGCGTTTCCGAGAGTATCCACACCTTCGGTATCTTCGCGAGCTTCAAGAGCCAGGGAGCTTTGGCGACGCACGACGATCCAGAAAGAGCTTGCCGTCCTTTCGACAAAGACCGAAATGGCATCGTGGTTTCTGAAGGAGCTTGCCTATACATTCTTGAGCGTCTGAGCGATGCCAAGAAGCGTGGTGCCGAAATCATTGCAGAAATCGTTTCCTATGCGATCAATACCGACGCCACCGATTTCGTTCTGCCAAATCCGGAGCGACAGGCGCAGTGTGTGGAAATGGCTCTGAAGCGAGCCGGTTTGCCTGCTGATGAGATCGACATTGTCAGCACACATGCTACAGGTACCAGCAGCGGTGACTCGCAGGAGTGCCAAGCGCTGCGAAATGTGTTTGACGGCTGCGAGAGCACTCACTTTAACAATACGAAGAGTTTCATCGGTCACACGATGGGGGCTGCCGGTGCATTAGAACTTGCGGGCAACCTGCCAAGCTTGGATGACAATGTTTGCCACGCCACGATCAATTTGGACAACTTAGATCCAGATTGCGAGCTAAATGGATTAGTCGACAATCAGCCGCGTGAGTTAAGCCGTGTGAAGTACATCCTGAACAACTCTTTCGGCATGCTCGGAATCAACTCTGTCGTCATCGTGCGCAAGGTCTAGGTGCACTTTGCGTGGCTGGTCGGCACTTTCGGCAATCGCGCTGCTCGCGGTCACTTATCCTCTTTGGGTTCAAGCCCCACATTCCGACGGCTTCCCACAGCTCCCGTTGCTTGAGTCTTTCATGCAAGTACCGATCTGGATCGATTGGTTGCTCCTCGGGTTGCTAGTTCTCGGATGGGCGTTAACAGCTGGTTCGAAGAACTTTGTTGGTCCAGTGCTGGTCTTGTTCGGCGCGTTTGGGCTTGTTGCCCTGAACCAGCACCGCTTGCAGCCCTGGCACTATCAACTCACGCTGGTCGCTGCATTATTCCTGGTCCGCGATGAAAAACTGCAACATAAGTTGTTGCAATGTTTAGTAGTCAGCATCTACATCTACTCGGCAATAAGCAAGATTGACTACGAGTTTCTATTTACCGTCGGCGCGAGTTTCGTTGAGGCAGGGCTTGCCCGGTTTGTCGATACCACTCAGCTTTCAAGCGGGACCCAACTTGCATTGGCCTTTATGATGCCACTGGTGGAGTTGGTAGTGGCGATCGGATTGATTTGGAGGCGGACTCGGTGGATCGCAGGTTGGCTTGCCTGCTTGTTGCACCTGGGGCTGGTCCTGCTGCTCAGTCCGCTTGGGCTCAATCATTCTTTGGGCGTGATACTTTGGAACTTACATTTTGTCGGCCTGGCTTGGCTGTTGTTTGTCCGAGAGTCGGTGGTGGAGCCCGAGGTAAAGCGAGGAATTCCGGCGATATCCGAAGAGCCTGGTTCAACCGCAAGCCTACAGGACGCCATTGGTGCACCGACCGAAGCTTGGCTGCCTAAGGCATTGCTTGCACCGGTGCTTTTTCTGCCATTGCTCGAGCGCGTGAGTTGGTGGGATCACTGGCCAAGTTGGGCTTTGTACGCGCCGCACAGTTCACGCGTCGTCGTAGAAGTCGCTGCCTCAGCCAAGGAGCGTCTGCCGCAGGAGCTGCAAGACTTGATGCAGGAGGAAGATCAACTCACGCAGATCTGGATTCGCGTCCCAATCGATAAATGGTCACTCGAGCAGCTTGGTGTTCCCATCTATCCCCAAGCCCGTTTTCAAGCTGGTATCGCACTCAACTTGGCCAAACGCGTCGACTCTCCCTTCGAAGTACGAGCAACCGTGCTTGGACCCGCTGCAAGATTGGATGGAAAACGATCTCGCCGAGAGTACAAAGGCACGAAGGAGATCGAACGCATCCGTGAGCCGTTTTTATGGTCGATCGCTAGCCGCTCCCTTCCGAAAGCAGAGCAGGTGCAAGATGAGTGATGTGTTGCACCGAAGCTTGGCCTCGCTCGAGGCTACCAAGGCTTTCGCAGTTCAACTTGCCAAGGCGATCGATGCGGAAATCGATTCGACGTCTACGGCTATCACCGTGGCTTTCACCGGCACATTGGGCACCGGCAAGACGCAGGCTATTCGCTTTATGGCCGAGGCTTGGGACGTACCAGCGGAGGAAGTAACCAGTCCAACCTACGTACTTCTCCAGCGTTACTCTGCTCAACGCCCTGTCTATCACTTCGACTATTACCGGCTCAGCAACATTGATGAAGTTTGGGATCTCGGCATTGATGAGCTCTTCGAGCAACCGAATATCGTGTTGATCGAATGGGCCGAGCGTTTTCCTGAGAGCTTGCCCGACGATTATCTTCAAGTGACGCTTGAAGCTGCATCGAATGGTCAACGTTCGCTAAAGTTGGCGTCAAACGGCACTCACTCTGAGAAGGTGTTTCGGCGAGTCGAGAAATAGTCCCGCGAGGCACAAGATTGGCTAACTCAACCCGAAGCGTGAGCGAGACTTCACTATGCCCTTCCCTTTTGCTTCCGCTTACACAACTTTGCTGGAGCCCAGGCTTTAGTCACTTGATATGCGACTGACTCACTCAATTACGCGTTGTGCTTGTATTTGTTCAGTCTCCAAGAGAGAGTTCCTCTGACTGTTTTCTTGGATATCTCCAATTTCACTCAATGATATCGAAGTGGGCATGGATCGCTCCAAGACATGGTGCAGCACCTCTTCTTTGCTTCCGGCAGCATCAAGCTTCTCCATGGTCGGATCGATGTTCAAAAAATGGCGCTGCTCACACGCACCACATCGCCGACATTTGTGTCGTCTGGCGCGCATGGTTGGAAACTTAAGGTGACGCACTGTCCAGCGTTGGAGCACTTTTTCAACTTTTCGACAGATTCACACGGTTAGACGTTGTTCTTGCAGTGGTCGCAGTGCCAGATTTTTGCGTCCGATGTGGCGGATAGTTTCGCAATATATTGTGGGTATTCGGCATGGTGCATCCATCTGTATGAGGATTTGCGGGGATCATTACGGATGCTCCGACCACTCCCGACAGATCTTCATCCTCGGAATCGAGTCGCCGAGTCTTGCCTTGAAATTCGAATTCGATTTGATGCGAAATACTTTTGCCGTCTACGATGGTCAATCCAGGTGTTTTTGACCGCGTCCTAGCAGCGCCTCCATAAGTACTCGTTGCAGTACGCTGCGAACAGGCAGACGCAGCCAATTACGATTGCCACAGCGTTACCAAGATGTTGCATTGGATATTGCGTCTCCACAAAGTTACTTTGTGCCCACTAGAAATGCACAGTGTGATTCTAATCCGATAAACCACTTGACTAAGCCAATGGGCCAAGTGCCCGAAGCGGAGCATTTTTCTTTGCAGTCAGACATTCGAGGGGGACTCTGCTGCGAGCCTCATCTAGGAATGCCCAATTTCTCCGGCTCCAATCCTGCAATTCTTGTTGGCGATTTAGGGCTTATCGGAGATCATACAAGTCTCAGGCAAGCAATTACGATACTTCTGCTAGAAGCAGCTGCAGCATTGCTGGTATTTCCCGCTGCTCCAGCAACCAGATATACCCCCGAAGGAATCCCATGAGCGAGAAGAATTACTCCAAGTACCAGCAAAACGTCATTCGTCGATACTATGAGAATGCCGACAATATCGGGCTGCAGCGCGCTCAAGAGCTGGTAACCGAGTTGTACTTGGCCGAAGGAAAGAAGCGTCAAAAGGTTTGGGACTCATTGGCCAAGAGCCTTTCCAAAGCCGGTGTGCCGCAGAAGACTATCGATCACCTCCGCGCCCAAGACGATCCTGCCTTAGTCGCAGAATTGCTAACTAAGAAAGTCTAGCTCAGGAGGCCTCAACCTTGCCGTCTCCACAACGTCCCCGATTACCTTCCGCCGATACTCGTTACGACTGGATCATCACCGACGACGGTAGTCGAACTCTGAAAGATAACCAGCTTGGCGAAACCTATCACAGCGGGTGCGGCGCTCTCGCTGAATCCTGGTGCGTCTATCTGATCAATAGCGGCGTGGCCGAGCGATTGATTTCTCGTGAGCCCACTCGCGTTCTGGAGTACGGCTTCGGTACTGGCACTGCCTTTTTCTTGACTGCGGCTTTTGCAAAGGTCGCTGGATGTCCGTTGAGCTACACTTCGCTCGAAAATAATTTATTGCCTTCGGACCTGTTAGCCGACTTGCCACTGGCAGCAAGCTTTCTGGGGGCCGTTGATAGGCTACCCTTAGCCAGCACTCCTGCGGACGATCAAGACGCCTTTCTGCGAAGGCTTGCCGAGCAACTTGAGGCACTCAAGAAGTGTACGTACGAGTTACTGTCCGAGCCGGAAAGTGAGATGGATCGCATGCATGCTCCGCAGCGGTCGCGCGGTTGCAAAGTTGCAGACCAAATCGAGCTCACTGTCTTTCTCGATGACGCACAGCAATTTACGGCTGAAAAGCAGAGTCGTTTTCATGCGATCTACTTCGATCCCTTCTCTCCTGATACGAACCCAGAACTCTGGACGCCGGAGGTCTTTGGCCACTGCCATGATCTTCTTCTTGAAGGAGGCACCCTGACGAGTTATTGCGTTAAAGGCAGAGTCCGTCGTGACTTGGCACAAGCTGGATTTGAAGTGCACAAGCTCCGAGGTCCACCCAGTGGCAAACGAGAAGTGCTGTTGGCTTTGAAAGTATGAACCTTTCGCTGGAATCCAGGCTTCGGCCGCTCGCGTTATAGCGTGGCACTGGTTTTACCCGTGGGGGCGATTGTTAGCAGCTTGCATTTGCTTGCCAAGTTGATGCTCGCGGAGCAAGACGCGTATTGGGGGTGCTTTTGCTGCACAGGATCTACTGATCGGAAGCTAGTTTCTAGCTTCGGGAACCGACCCAACTCCCGCTAATAGAGTTTCTAGATGGCTCCTTCACTTTTGATACTCCAGGAGAGAAAGAAACGGAAGCTTTCGGAGAAGCTGAACCCATCGTTCTCCATATCCGAAGGCTCATTCGCGACAAAGGTGTTCTGAAAGCCAAAGCACCGTCGCCAGGTTTCATGATCTGGCTTGTTCCGCAAAATGAGAAGTGGAGGGGGCCGGATTCCACCGCTCAGGCTTTGTCATCTACTTGGGGATCGCAATCGGTGCTGCAGGCACACCTGGTTCAAGATGTCTCTCTAAGAATCGCGTCATCATCTGGAACATGTGATAACGCTGCTTGGGATCGACAATGCCGTGACGATTGCGAGGATAAATCATCAGGTCAAACTGCTTATTAGCGGCTTGAAGTGCGTTGACGAGCTGGAAAGTGTTGCTGATATGCACATTGTCGTCTCGCTCGCCATGAATCAGCATCAGGTTGCCGTGCAAATTCCCAGCAGCTTTCACTACGGAGCTGGACTCGTAGCCCGTTGGATTATTTTGCGGCAAGTCCATATAGCGTTCGGTATAAATCGCGTCGTAGTTGCGCCAGTCAGTCACTGGTGCGCCAGCGATGCCACACTTGAACAGCTTGCTGTGAGTGAGTGCGTAGGATGTGAAGTAGCCTCCGTAGCTCCAGCCCCACAGACCGACTCGCTTAGAGTCGGCCCAGGGTTGCTCATTCACCCATTTCACTGCGTCTTCCAAGTCCTGTAACTCGACACGGCACATGTCGCCACGAATGGTCCAAGTGTCCTTCACACCGCGGCCGCGAGAGGCTCGGTTGTCACAAAGCACAACTGCGATACCCTGCTGGCAGAGCATTTGGTGCCACCAATAATAACGGCTTTGCCATTCATTCTTCACTGTTGGAGCTTGCGGGCCTCCATAAACATGAAATAACACCGGAAGTTTCCCGCTCGGCTTCTTGGGATCAAAACCCTTCGGGAGCATCAACTGTGTCTGGAGCTCCACACCATCCCGTGCTTTGATCGCAAAGGTGCTTGGTGGATCGATACTGATAAATTGATGTCGATCCGAAATCGGAGCTTCGGTCACTCGCAGAAGTTCTCCGTCCGCGCGATGCAGAGTTGCAACAGGCTGCGAATCCGTACTGCTGAATACGTCGAAGAAGAACTCGCCCGAGGCATTGAGGGATACGCGGTGGGTTCCAGGAGCAGCGGTGACTTGACAAATCGCGTTGTTCTCTAAGTCAATCGCTAGAAGTTGGCGTTCGATGGGACTCGTGATATTGCCAGATACAAAAGCCGTCTTGAAGTCTGACGAGATCAGCTCGAGAGCATCGATCTCCCATTCCCCCTTGGTCAGCTGCGTCCGCTTGCCGGTGGTAGCGTTGACTCGGAACAGATGAGTGCGTCCCGCGGGCAGATCGCTTAGCCATAGGAACTCGCCGCTGGGCAAGAACTCGGGCACTCCGCGAATTTCAATCCAGCCGGGACTCTCTTCGGTAAAAAGAACCTTGGTAACACCGGTTTCGGGGTTCACTCGGACGAGTTCTAATCGATTCTGAACACGGTTGAAAACCTGAAGCCAAAGTTGTCCTGTGGGCGACCAAGTGACACGACCAATCAGCCGATCGTTCGATTCCCATTTGGACAGATCCACTTCTCGCTTTTCGCCTGTGGCGATGTCCAGCAGCCAAACTCGCGCGGTCGGCAGAGGCTGTCCGGCTTTAGGATAACGGGTCGCTTCCAGCGATTGGCCGAAAGTCGTGCTGTCTGAGACTTGGTAACTCGGTACTGGCGTTTGATCGAGCTGCAGCATTGCGATCTGCGAACCATCCGGGCTCCACCAGAAGCCTTTGAAGTTGCCACGCCCGTAAAGTTCCTCCTGGTAGACCCAATCGAGAATTCCATTCAAAAGTTCGACGGAACCATCTTGCGTGAGTTGCTTGAGCTCCGCTGTCTTGCAATCGACGAGCCACAGATTGTTGTCACGAACGAAGGCGATGTGCTCGCCAGTCGGGCTCAGGTCCGAAAGCCGCTCGGCCTCATCTGAGGAATCTGTCAGCTGTCGAACCTCATTGCTCTCTGCATCAAAGAAGTACAAATCGTTGTCATGGGAAACCGTAGCGAACTTCCAATCATCGGTGAACGCGGAAATGGTTGCGGCAGCTTGAGCTTGTTCGGGCGAGAACGATTCCAGCTCTGACAACTTGCTGCGAAACGAGTCCATCTCAGTTAGCGGGCGACGTGATCCGGTAGCAGCGTCAACAGCGTAGGTTCTGCCCCAGCCGCCAGTAATGACATAGTCACTGCTATTCTTCAGCCAACGTGCGCTGCGAATTCTACGGCCTCCGTATTGCACACGTTTTTCCGGTGCTTGCAGCCGATCCAGCGTAATTCGTTCTGTGTTGTCGATCAGCGCGACTGGCTTTAGAACATCTGCAGATATGGTCTGATTGATACGGAAAACAGGAAACGGCTTGTTCGCCTCACAGTCGGGATCCAAGAAATTCCAAGCCGCAAGTCCGTCGTCAGCCATCGGTTCTAGCAGGTACGAAGCGAGAACACCGAGCGGTTGATTGGTGTTGATGACGAAGCAACCGGCGCCGAGATCAGCCGTCATGTCCGTGCCTACGGCTTCGATTTTCAGTCGGCGGTGCAGTTGAAACTCGGAGAGTTTTTCGACTTGCGATACCTGGTAGACAGAACCCTTGGCTGCTTGGTTCTCGATCAACTGTTGGATCTGCACACCATGACCAACAAGTCGGCTGGCGGCCCAAGCGTACTGGGCGGGCAGCACGTAGTACTTTGGGATATCGACGACGTGTGTCGCTTCAGCGCGATTCCAAAGATCGACAACGTAGTCTTTCTTGTCGTGCTCAGCGAAAGAATGTTCTCCATACGGAGGCCGAGGAGTACTCCCATCTGGCTTCTGGTATCCTTTGGTCGTCACACCTTCAGCCGTCTTCACGATCTTCCCACGCAGCGGCAATGGACGTCCAGCTTTGGGAGCAGCTTCGACGGCATCGATCATCTCACGAACCGCTTCGTGGTTTTCCGCCAAACCTCGGAGTATTTCTTCCACGAAGTGATAGGAAACTTTGACGCGTGTCTCGTAGCTGGCGTAGGAGTATGATTCGGCCAGAATTCCAATCTTCCCGCGTAACCCCATGTACTCCGTACTGTAACGCGGCTCGTACCCATACGTACTCCAGCGACTGTGTGCTCGATCGTAGTTGCCGTACCAGAAAGTTTTGAATCCCTTTTCGCCAAGTCGTTCGCGAACTTGTGGCATCAAACTGCCGCGAAGCCAGCTTTCGACACTGGCTGGTGTGGCCGGGTTGTGAGGGATGTCGTAAGTGAGCTGGTATTGGTGCAGCGATCCATTCGTGGTGTGGCAGTCGACCAGCGCGTCGACATCGTATTCGCTGAGCGCTGCGACGAGACTTCGCACTTCAGGTGAGTCGAGTTTGACGAAGTCGCGATTCAAATCCAGGCCCTGCGCGTTCTCTCGGACGCCCATGCCTTGGCTTGGGCCCGCTTGCCCTGGACGATGTAGCTTGCCACGTCGCTCGTTGGCGTCTGCATTGAAGTTGGGCAACCAAATTATTCGCAGACCGTGCCACCAATCGCCTTGTTTCCCACTCGCCATATCTCTGGCCAAAGCAAGCAAGGCTTCTTTTCCATCGCATTCACCGGAATGTATCCCGCCGAGTAGCAAGACGGTGACGGGAGCAATCTCGGTTTTGGCTTGCGGCTCGACGATTAGGCCCCAGAGTGGTCGGCCTTCATTGGTGACGCCGATGTTGGTCAATTCAGCTGCTTGCCAGCTGTTCGCCAGCTCGCGCAAGTAGTTGGCTACTTCCGCTTCGTTCGCAGTGTCGGTGTAGCCACTCTTCTCGGCAACTGTTGCAAATCGGTCTGGCTTGGTCGCTTTCCCTTGCTGAGCTACAGCCAAGTTACCCATGAAAACCATTACAGCGGCAGTGCCAAAGCTGAGTTGCAACAGTGAAGATAGCGCGGTCAATCGAGGCCGAAGCATGGGGAATTCCTGAAAGAGTGAAGCTCTTGCGCCGCAACGAAAAACGCCTGCGACACTCACTCCAATATCTAGCTTTTGGTACGAACACGCAATGATGCTAAGAATCCGCAGGGAGCGGAAATTTCATACTAAGAATAAAGGTGTCTGCCTTGCTGTGATTGCATCTAGAGGTCTGGTGGTGATGCGGGCGTATGGTTAGGCGTCGTGCCAACCAGGAGGGAGCTGGGGCTTACGAGGTGCTGGTTCTCCGCGCACTGCCGACTCTTCTTCCTCGTCATCGACTTGTGCTGGTAGAGAGTGCTCTTCGTTCAGCCAACGCCCAAGGTCGACTAGACGGCAACGCTCGCTGCAAAACGGCAACGACTTTGGATTTGCTTCAGGATCAACGAGCAAATCACAACTAGGGCAACGTGCGCGAAAAGTGTCGTCCAGTCCCATTTCTCTTTCAAAACCTTGAGGATAAGCGTCGATGAAAGGCGTCGATCAGCCGCCTCGCAGAGCGGTCAACAAGTCGGCGACGTCTTCTTGAATTCGCCAGCTTCCGTGAATGATGAGTGCCCGCGAGTTAGGAAAGTATATCGCCTTACCCGGTCCTCCCGCTACCGACCAATACTCAGGCTTGATGACCGTTCGAATGAGATTGACCAAATACCAACCATAGTCTGGGCCCGGAGCAGCATTTGCGCCGGGCGAATTTCCCGCAGCATTCTCGCCTGACGGCGAGTTGCGGTGGAATCCACCGAGTGCACTGTTGCCCTGTCCAGCGGATCCATTGCTCGCGGAACCGTAGGCTGCTGAGTTACCAGCGGCGCGGCGTTTATTTTCTTCTTCTCGTCGAGCCACCATTTCGGGCGGCTCAGGGATCTTGCGCTGCTTCATTTCTTTGACTAGGCGGCGTTCGATGCCACGAAGTCGATTTCGAATTCGCATGTTCAAACTTTGGAAGGCTCCGTTGGTGCTGATGCTAGGATGTTCTCCGACTTCAACAAAGAGTTCACAGATGCGGATGATGTTCTCACCTTTGTCCACATCGGATTTGAGTTTGTTCGTTTGCTTTTCCAGTTCGACTAGCTCGCGGGTGATCACTACCGCGCGGCGAGGCTCTTTCTTTTCACGCGGGGCAGAGGCATTACCACTGCCCGACTCCGCACTGGAATTCTGCTTTGCCTTTTCGTCTGGCTCACCGGAAAAACCAGGTCCGGCGCATAGACTTGAAAGACA
The DNA here is from genome assembly GCA_963691875.1 of Aureliella sp. Taxonomy (GTDB): domain Bacteria; phylum Planctomycetota; class Planctomycetia; order Pirellulales; family Pirellulaceae; genus Aureliella. The sequence continues at coordinate 2,856,186 of OY829846.1, read as the reverse complement.
TATAGAGAGAAAAGCAAGACAAGGAAGCGAAAGGATTGATCGCAACATTTGTGGCACTCCAGTAGAATCTGTGATCCGACAACCGGCTCGAAGCTACGGTGCATCGAGGTGCTGTATCCGCAGCGAAATAGAAATCACTGTTGCACGAGCTATTCCTGATGCTGCCAGCCAGGAGTGCCTCTGTTCCTGGATTAGCTTCTCTTGTTGCTAGCCGACCGGACTGTTTGCGACCGAGCTAGCTTCGACGTTTCGATTTTGCACGCGAACTTGGAGCCATAGAATTAAGGCTGCACATGCAGCAGCTATCGACGCACCCGCCAGGACATCGCTGGGAAAGTGTGCACCGCTAGTCAACCTCTGTAGGCAAGCCAACGCTGATAGCATACCAAATAAAAGTGTTCCGCGAGGAAAAAGAAGGCTCAGGCCGATCGCAAGTCCGCAAGCAGTGGCAGCGTGGCCAGAAGGAAAGCTCCGTTGGCGGGCATCCCAGAACGTGGCCTGAACGGTTTCAGGCTTGTCCTTGATATGTTCGGCGTGGTTGTCGCTCGATGGCTCAACGTGTGATGCGAACTTCACTGCGCCTGATGGTTTTGCCGGCTGAGCCTTAGATTCTTGAGCAACCTCGATCTTTCCGACCTGATGTGGGCGGATGCGAACGACGGTTGCCTTCAGTCCGTTCGCAAGCAGGCCGCTGACCAAAGTGATGCATATCGCCGTCCAAATCGGTCGTTTGGAACGGCCTTGGACCAGCAAAATCGCTCCCAGAATTGCAGCTGCTCCAAAGCCATGAGCAAATGCTTCGCTCAGATTGATAGCTTTTCGCAAGTCTCCAGGCAAATGCCAATTCCCTATCCATCCCACAACCGATTGATCCCAAGCAAAAAGCCTGATGCTAGCGATTGCCAAGAAACCTGACAAAATAGCGAATGGTTTGAAGCTTGGAACGGATGCGTCTGAAGACATGGAGTCGCCCTGGCGAGTTGATTCCTGATTGCTGCCAACGTTAGCGATTATCGATGGCGGCTGGAAGGGAAAAGGAAATCACTCTCCCTCTCGCACAGCGGGTTCCGGAGAGTTGGGCTATCCCGCCCGGAGAGGGGACTGCCCAGCAATTCCCGCGTCGTCGCTCGGTCTCCGACCGTCCCAATTATCCTCGCCACCCCGCTGCGCCTGGGCCTGCTCGGAAGGGAGGGTAAGTTGAGGCCAAAGCGTCAAATTACGGTTCGGCACAAACAATGACGACGAAAATAACTAGCCACAGTTGGATTCAGCGACTTTTGCCATCGGCGGGGGTAAAATGGTCCGATGAATCCAAGGCGTAAGACTTAAAAGAAACTAGATCTACAATGCTATCAATAGCTCGATTTCCGTAGATGAAGACAGCGGAGAAGGCAGAGCCAGCGGGCGTGAAGCATGAAACCGGGAGATTGCCGTGGGCAAGCTGAGTGAAGGCATTAAGACAATCAATACGACGGTGCGCACGATCATATTGGCCGCTTTGGTCGGCGTGATTGGCGTCGGTGGCTGGCAGGTGTATTCAGAGTACACGAAGAAAGAGCGTATGCTTGCAGATCAGGAGGAACAGCTAACGACGCTTAAGGGCCAGATCGAAACGAAGGATGCAGCAATCGAAAAGCTCGGAACGGACTTAAAGGAGAAGACCGAGCAAGTTGAAGAACTGTCGCAGCAAGTCGATCGACTCGAAACGGCGATGATCTTGTTGAAGACTGACCAACGGCTCGCGCGATTAGAAGTGATCGACATCAAACGCGACGAGGAAGGAAAGGCCCTCGAAAGCAATCTTCGATTCGTCGAATTGTCTCCAAACGGTGACGCACTTTCCGAGCCCAAAGAAGTAACGCTGCCAGGCGATCTGGTTTATGTCGACAATTGGATCATCAAGTTCGACGATGAATACATTCAAAAAGGCGACATCCAGCGTGGCACCTCGTTGTGTCTGTTCCGTCGGATTTTCAGCGAGGACCAGCAGCCAGCCGAAGGCTTTTCTCTCGACGAGGTCGGGATGCGTCCGCAAGCTTATAGTCGCGGCGGTGTGACCAGCGAGTTTGAAGAGAAGCTTTGGAAGGAATTTTGGGAGTTCGCCAACGATGAGCAAAAAGCGGCCGAAATGGGAATTCGCGCTGCCCATGGCGAAGCTGTGGCGATTAAAGTCAAGGAAGGAAAACAATATAATATTGAGCTCCGTGCCTCCGGCGGACTCTCGTTCAAACCTGTAGCGAAGCCAGCTGGATCAAATGAAGACGCTCTTTGATCGAAACACCGTCCGCCGAATGCCTGCTGTTGCAGTACTACTGGCCTCGATAATTTCGTCTGTCCTGCTGTTTGCACAAGACGAGAAAAAGCAGAGCACTGAATCGGATTCTGCTCCAGCGAATTTCCTAGACATCAATGAGAAGCTGGACCTGGAGCTCGACAAGCAAATCTACTCGGGTGGGGAGCCAGCCGAGCACCGGCATTTCCGCTGGCTAGCCGGTCAAGGCATCAAGACTATTGTCAGCGTCGATGGCATCGCTCCCAATCTCAAACTAGCCCAAGCCTATGGCTTGCGTTACGTACACATACCGTTGACTTACTCTGGGATCTCTCGCGATTCAGGGCTCGCGATGTTGCGTGTCCTCAAGGAAATGCCTGGTCCGATCTACGTTCACTGCCATCACGGGCAGCATCGTGCACCAGCGGCTGTGGCGTACATGCTGCGTGCCGGTGAATCGGTGTCCCAACATGAAGCCTTGGAGATTCTGTTCCGCGGCGGCACCTCAAAGGAATACCGAGGCTTATGGGCCGATGTGCGTAATGCAAAGAAACGCACCGAAAACGAGAAGCTCCCAGAAATCAAAGGTACCGCCGCAGTTCCAGATTTTGCAAAACGCATGGCAACGCTATCTCGAAGTTTCGAGAAGCTAAAAAAGGTGTCAGACGGCCAGGCTCGGCAACGTAGCTACAACGCTCTGCTTCTTAGCGATGACTTTCGCGAATTGGAGAGAAGTTCTTTTGCCAAGCAGCATGGTGGTGATTTCCGCGCCCTTCTCAAGTTCAGCACAAAACTGTCCGCACAGCTTCATCAAGCTTCAAGGGCAGCTAGTTTTGACGAGAAGAAATTTGGCGACTTGATGAATGAGTTGGCGCAGAACTGCAGTCGCTGCCACGAGCAATTTCGCAATTGACGTCGCCGAGTTCTTTCGTCGTTCCAGTTTTACGCGAAATGTTCTTGCGGCGCGGCTCATATCTGCGCGAAGTCATTTGGGAAATAGAACGCATTGAACAAATCAAAGAGTTGGGGCCAGTGATGCCGCATGGCAAGCGGCTCTTCGAAGAATGCTTCACTCGCGACAGCGAAGAACTCGGACAGGCTGGTCGCTCCGTAGCAATCAAGAAGCCGCGGACGGCCGTTGCGACACATTTCCTGTAGTTGCCCAAAGCAACTTTCGGTTACTTCTCGCCAGCGACGTCCAAACTCGCTGGACTCTATCACCGGAATTCCATCGGCATCCCGGCCGTTTCGCATATCGAGATGATGGGCGAACTCGTGAATCACCACGTTCCGAGCAAAGTTCTGCCTGCGTCCGGTCGCTAAAACATCCTGCCAGGACAAGATGACAGGCCCACGATGCCATGCCTCGCCCAGTCGACCATCGCGACTCTCCATGACTACTCCTGCTCCAATGTGCTGCTTTGTGTCAGCAAGGTAGGCTTCAGGGTAAACCAGAATCGACTGCACTTCCGAGAAGTATTCGCCATCAACTTCACCGACCCCCATGCCTAAAGTCATCTTGGCAATCTGCGCAGAGATCGTCACGCGATGTTCGTCGGTTAGTTTCAGGCCCCCGCAGCCTTCCCAATTCTTTTCTGAACAAAAGACTTGAACCGAACGAAGGATAGCGGTCTTGGTTTCTTCCTCAACGTCTTCGAGAAAAACCGCGTTCTCGCTGAGCAGCTCATGCCATCCCGCAGGGATAGGCCTCTTCCAAAGTTGGTGGCGCTGAAACTGACGAAACCAACGAAAGATCATGGAGAGAACTGCACGTGAGAATATTGGCTGATCGGCAAGACTTTACCTCAATCCACGAACTCAAGCATGCAGTCTTCAGGCGGGCGATTCTCGCCAAGTGCCGATTGGTCCAACATGAAGTGTAGCTGGCCCTCGATCGGTGCAATGAGTTGCGAAGGGAACTGCGACGCATCTCTTGCCCCATGCCAAAGCTGGTTCAGGGCAGGTTCTTTGCCAGCACCTGCGATAAGAAACGCAACACATCTTGCCGAGTTCAAAGCAGGAGCGGTAAGTGTAACTCGCCAGCAATCAAACTTCTCGACCCAGTTTTCCACGACTAGTCGTTCGTTTTCTTCGAGCGCCGTCGTGCCTGGAAATAGTGAGGCGGTATGTACGTCGTCCCCCATTCCTAACAGAACGCAGTCGAGTCGAATGCGGCCGTCCGCGCCGGCGAGTTTCTCTTTCAATAATGTTTCGTACTGCGCCGCCACGTCGCTGGCCGTTCCGCCTGGATCAGGCATGCCCAAGACATTTTCTGCAGGTATCGCAACGTGATCGATAAGATTCTCACGCACCATGCGATAATTGCTCTGATCGTCGTCTATCGACACATTTCGCTCATCGCCCCAAACAAGTACGACGCGTGTCCAGTCGATAGTGTCGGGTGGTAGTTCGGCTAGAAGTTGATAGAGCCGTTTGGGAGTCGAGCCACCAGCAAGACAAAGTGAAAAAGGCTCCGTTGAAGCCGATAGATGTTCTTGAATGAGCCTGACAAGCCAGCGGCAAGTGAACTGGGCGAGTGTTTCTGAATCTTTGCAAACTTGAATCTGCGCCGCGGGCATCGTCATTTCCTTCTCATTACTTTAGCCGAATCCCACTACGGGATTGCCTGCGGTTAGCAGCATCCTGGGCCGGTGCAGGAATCGCCGCCAATGACGGACAAGTTGGGGACTTGGCAAAGGTCAGGAGCCAAACATTGTGTTTGCATTGCCTCTAACCTCAGCTTTAGGCAACCGTCCTCGACTTGTGCCGTCGCAAGTGAAAACATAGACAAAGTGTTTTGTTGTACCTCGAACTCCACTTCCGTTGCAGCTTCTAGCTCCAACTGCGCGGACTTGCCAAGGATGGCTCGCAGCTTTTCAGCCGACAATCGGTGGTCCGTATCTTCTGCAAGCCAGGTTTGCAGGACGCAAGCGCTTTTGTTGCGACGCGTGCCACCGCAATCTACAAAGTCCTTGGTGACACGACCGATTTCAGTCAAATGAAAGTGAGCAGGAAGCACTTCGCCACCAGGAAGATGGATCTCGATGGAGTCGATGCTCGAATTGGTAGATGCGGTTTTGAGTTCTTGTAAGTTCATTGGTTTTCTCGTGATCTTTCACATTCGAGGCAAAGGGACAGGTCGAAGACAAGCTGGAAGCTCATCCACGTTTGTTTATCCGACTCATGCCTAACCGTCGGCTTGTGGTTCAGTCATGCGAAACGGATCGAGTGCTTCTTTAAGTTGTTCTTCGGAAAGCACTTCGTTCTCAATGCAAACTTGACGTACTGTCTTGCGTTCGGCGAAGGCTTCCTTGGTGATCTTGGCGGCCATCTCGTAGCCGATCAACGGATTCAGACTGGTCGACATAGAAAGGCTTTGTTCAACAGCGGCTTCGCAAGATTCGGCATTTGGCGTAAGGCCTTGCATACAAAACTCGATGAAGGCATTCACACCGTTGGACAGTAGCTGAATGCTTTCCAATGTCGTCTGTCCCATGACTGGCATCATGATGTTCAACTGAAAGTTTCCACCAGCCGCACCACTGGTTGTGATGCACTGGTCATTGCCAATGACTCGAGCAGTTAATTGCATCATGCTTTCGCACATTACCGGATTGACCTTGCCCGGCATGATCGAGCTGCCAGGGGCTCGCTCAGGGAGCACAATCTCGTTGAAGCCACAGCGTGGACCCGAGCCTAGCCAGCGAACATTGTTCGCGAAATTGAAAAGAGTCGTTGCGATAGTCTTCAACTCACCATGGCATTCGACCAAGCCATCGCGATTGGCATTGGCCTCAAAGTGATTGGCCGCTTCGACGAAGGGCACTTTAGTTTTCTGAGCCAAGACGGCGGCCACGCGGCCTCCGAACTCGGGGTGCGTGTTGATGCCGCTACCCACCGCAGTACCGCCCACAGGCAGTTCCAGAACCGCTTCCAACGCCCTGCTTGCTCGTCCCAGTGACAATTCGATCTGGCGGGCGAAGCCACCGAACTCCTGTCCCAAGCGAAGCGGCGTGGCGTCCATCAAATGCGTTCGTCCGATCTTGATGATTTTGTCCCAGGCTGCTGCCTTCTCAACAAGCTGTGTGTGTAGAGACTGTAAAGCCGGAATCAACGAGTTCTTGATTTCGAGCGCGACAGCGACATGAATTGCAGTTGGAAAAGTGTCGTTGGTACTTTGGCCCATATTCACGTGATCGTTCGGGTGAATGGGCTTGTCTTTCAAGAACCGATCGCCGCCGGTGATCTCAATCGCGCGATTGGAGATCACTTCGTTTACGTTCATATTGCTGGAAGTGCCGGAGCCAGTTTGAAAGACGTCGATCGGGAACTGATCGGCAAGACCGCCATCGGCGACTTCATGCGCGGCTTGCAGTAATGCTTCGACCTGGTCATCTTGCAGCGGGTTCTTGCCTGTGCCAGTGAGCTTGCCCAAGTCGCGATTAGCAGTTGCGCAGGCGTATTTGACCCAGCCCATTGCTCTAATCAGCGCGGGTGGTAGCCGCCAGCCCGAGACGGGAAAGTTCTCTACCGCACGCTGCGTCTGTGCGCTGTAGTAAGCGTCCTTGGGTACCTGGACTTCACCCATCGAGTCTTTTTCTGTGCGGAACTCGGTCATTTTCACTTCACTGGATTGAGTTGGCGATCTTGGAAGATATTGTCGCTACGAAATTGGCGTGCTCCAAACAACAGCGTCATCCTACTGAGGCAGGTCGATTTTCGACAAGGGGGCGCGGAATGATCGTCGTATTTGGACTATATTCTTAGGGTTCTGCCTTGCCAGAGTGACGTACCGGACGTCCTACAAGCGTGCCGAGCCCAGTCAAAGTCGTCGCGTTTTGTGGCATGTGTTACTGATCTTTTCCTTCGCGAGCCCTTCATGCCTTCCCATCTCGCTTACCCTCGCCACGCCCAATGGTTCTTCTTGCTCATTCTTTCGCTCTGTTTGACCCTTGGTTTCGAGAGATTCGGCCTAGCGCAGGAAACCCAACCTGCGGCAGCCCCGAGTTCAACGGAGCCCGAGAAAAAGATAAGAAGCGGGGAAGCGCCGAATGAAGAGCCGAGTGCGGCTCAGGACGCGGGAGACGGAAACAGTGGAGCTGATTCGGATGTTGCCACCGATCCAGAAGCTGCAGATGAGCCCCAAGGTGACGCATCAGCGGATGTAGAAGAATCGAGCCAGCCATCATCAGCGACGAACGAAGAAATTGGAGCAGAATCTGGCCCTCCGATGTGGCGGCCACTTGTTGCGACTGCGGTAGGTGTTTTTGTCGTTCTCGCTTTGATGATCAAGCTCAAGTCACATGCATTCGTTGCTTTGATTCTAGGCGCACTAACAATCAGTTGTTTCGTGCCCCTTGAAGTCAAAGGCTTTGTGAAGAGCCCTGTTCCTAGCGTCATCAAGGAAACGGATCCGGCGAAAGCGAATCAGCCAGTCAATATTGTCAATCGAGTCACCGGTTCACTCGGCGGATCCGTGGTCGGTATCGGAGTCCTGATCGCGATGGCGGCGATTATTGGTAAGACGATGCTGGTAAGTGGAGCCGCAGATCGCATCGTGCAAGCTTCACTCAATACCTTTGGTGAAAAACGAGCGGCTTTGGCCATGATGGTCAGCGGTTTTATTCTGTCGATTCCGGTGTTCTTTGATACGGTATTTTACTTACTGGTTCCACTGGCACGCAGTCTCTACCAGCGAACTAAGAAGAACTACTTACTGTACCTGTGCGCTATCGCCGCTGGTGGAGCTATTACTCATACGCTTGTCCCGCCGACTCCTGGACCATTGATCGTGGTGGAGGCCCTGCCTGGAGTTCAGATTGGAACCGTGATCTTTGTCGGACTAATCGTTGGTTTTCCTTCCGCCTTGGTTGGCCTTGTCGCCGCCTCTTGGCTCAACCGCACGATGCCGATCGAGATGCGGCCACTGAGCGGCAAAGAAGAGGAGGAAGCCAAGTTTGACAAGCTTCCTTCCTTGACGATGTCGCTGGCTCCGGTCTTACTGCCTGTTCTTCTGATTACCGTAACGACCATCGTCGGATTGCTGGCAAAGGGTGAAGAACCTTCAATCTGGAAGGACTTACTACCTTGGTTCAAGCTCATTGGCAAACCTGACTTGGCGATGATTCTCGCCGCCCTTTTCTCGATTTACCTGTGCTACTCGGTTCAAGGGCATTCGCTGAAGAAGATCGCTGAGCATGTGGAAGACGCATTGCTCAGCGGTGGCGTGATTATCCTGATTACAGCTGCAGGCGGGGCTTTTGGAGGGCTGCTGGCGATGACCGAGATCCATGTGGTTGTGAAGTCTTTCTTCCCAGCCGACAGTGAAAGCGGCGGATTGATCGTGATGGTCGTCGCCTACTTGCTGGCATCGCTGCTCAAGGTGGCTCAAGGTTCCAGTACCGTCGCGATGATTATTACCTCGTCGTTGGTGGCCACGATTGCCACGCCACTGATCAACGAAGGAAGCCTTGGTTTCCATCCGGCCTATCTCGTTCCTGTAATTGGAGCTGGCTCGCTGATGGGCAGCTGGATGAATGACTCCGGGTTCTGGGTGTTCGCTAAGATGGGGGGATTGACCGAAGGTGAGACACTTCGCAGCTGGACGATTTTACTATCGATCCTCAGCCTGACCGGATTTGTAGTGACCTTGTGCATGGCTCTCGCTTGGCCTAGCCTGGGAGCTTGATCGGCTCTCGATACAAGCACGACGCGCGAGCGAGTCTTGTCGAGATCTTCTGCACGATTGCAGCCCGATGCTCAACTTTGAAGTTCGGGACGTGACCGCAAGAAGATTCCTCTCCGGGCCTGATAGTCAGACTCTCACGACCAAAGCAAGGCTTGGTGTCCGGAATCAACTGCACAGGACTAAGAGTAAGTAACGTTAACCGTCGGCACCTCAATCGGCTGAACATTTGAAAGAAGAGCCCCAAATTGACGTCGTGACCGAGCGGCCCGTGGTCAGCGTGGTCTCTGGCTGCATGTACGCGGTGATGGTAGTCGTTGCCAGTGGCGGCATGCTGTTTTTGAACACGCTTTTTTGCATCGCAATTTACGGCTTGATACCCAAGGTCGGCAACGAGCAGGTTGCCTCAGGAGTCGGGCAGCTCATGTTCTTTAGCGTGCCTCTGATTCTACTAGTTGTCGAGTGGCACCTGGTCGACCGCATACAACGGTTATTCCGGTCGAGTGCAACGAACTGAGCCGAGTAGAGCTTTCAGCCAGCTCGACGAGCGGTCTTCAGAAAGAGGGGGCAGCAATTCAGCAGAATCCTGCTGCGTGTGTTAGCCTGCTTGCGCAGTGATCTGCGAGTTTTCCTCGACGGCGACGGGCAAGCGAATGATGAAGGCCGTGCCTTTGCCCAACGTGCTCTCAACTCTAATGCGGCCATCATGATCATCGATCACTTGTTTACAGGCCGACAAGCCAACGCCCGAACCACCTTTGCCAGTGTCGTCTGGTCCAGCCTTGGTGGAAAAGAATGGATCGAAGATTCGCGGTAGAACTTCAGGCGAAATCCCCGAGCCGTTGTCGCGAATAGTCAGTCGGACTTGGGTTGGATTCTCAGCTTGTAGTACCACTCGAACTTGGCTGCCTTCGTCACTAGCTTGCCGAGCGTTCACCAGCAGGTTGACGATGACGCGTTGCAGCTCATTGGACGCTCCCAGAACCGGAGGTACTTCGTCGAGTTCCAAGCGGAGGTCGATGCGATACTTGCGATACTCGCGCTCCAACAAGACAACCGTGTCTTCGATAATAGATTGCAGAGAAATCGCTTCTTTCACGGCAGCGCGATTGCGAGCTATCGATAGCACGCTGCTAGTGACTTTCGCGCCCCGGTTAGCGGCATCCAAGATGCGGCTAAAGGCCTTGTCGCGAGTGGCTTCATCCTTGTTTCGGACGCCCAGGTTGGCGTAGTTGAGAATCGTCATGAGCAAGTTGTTAAACTCATGCGTCGTGGTGCTCGTCAATTCGCCCAAAGTCGCCATACGCTGCGAGTGTTGCAACTGCTCACGCAACATCTCCAGCTCCTGTTCGAGACCAGTTGCGGCAGCTTCACCGATTGGCGATGTATGAGTTGAATTGGTTGCCGACGAAGCCTGCATGGCGAATTCTCAACTTGATGCGATCCACGTGAGTGATTTGCCTAATGGCAGAATCCTTCCATTGGATCTATCGGCGCACTTTGCCCTGTAACTGCAGAAAGTCGTCGCTACCCAAGCCAGGCGGCTAGATAGCGTCAAGCACCAATTGCCAGAGAAACCAGAACTGCCGCTTCGCTACGGCTGGCGCAGACTACCAAGAGTCAATTGCCGGAAAAGTTTAACAAGCTGCTATCAGGCCAACCTTTTTTTGCCACCAACTTCGGGAATCAGATAAAGTGCGAATTGTGTTTGCGAACTTGTCCACATTTCAAAGCTCACGTAGATCCATATTGCGGGCAGGTTGATTGTGTATCATTGGTGTGGCTTCGACGCCCTCTCTCGAACGTTTGGAGGTGCCTTAGACGAATCGGATTTTGTAACATTCGTCACGACATTTACCCAAGTTCCGAATTGGGATTCGCCAGCAATTCTCAGAGCATAACTAGGTTTCGATCATGAACGCGAATGCCGAATCCAATCAAGAAGTCACCATCGCTTGGCTCGACGATTTAGCCGAGGGGAAGCCGACGGCTGTGGAACAGTTCTGGCAACGTTACGGCGAATCGTTGCAGCGAGTCGCCGAAAGGCAAATTGCTAGCTGGCTGCGGCGTCGCGTGGATCCGGAGGACGTCGTTCAGTCGGCTTGTCGCACTTTCTTCCGTCGCGCCAGCGAAGGCAATTTTTCTTTTGAGAGCAAAGATGATCTTTGGAAGCTGTTGCTAACCATCACTCTCAATAAAGTGCGGATGCAAGCGCGTTTCCATTCGCGCAAGCGTCGTTCGATTTCCAAGGAACAGACGATGCCAGAGGAAGCGAATCTCCAGCCAGCCGAATGGGACCATGCGATCGAGCAAGTCGAAATGCAGGACATGCTGCAAGTTGCATTTGCTGACAAAGACGACGAGCGCAAGCGAGTGCTCGAAATGTGGCTCGAATGCAGAACCCAGAACGAGATCGCCAAGGTTATCGGCTGTAGCGAACGAACCGTGCGTCGCATCCAAGATCGCATTCGCAAAGATCTCGGTTCCTTCTTGCAAGAAGAAGAAAGCAAGATCGACTTGCCCTCGTGATTTCGATCGCTCTAGAGAAGCGTGCTCGTTGCGGAAGTCCTTAAGACTTTAGCTACTCCGCTAACGCCCTGTCGGTTGCGTTCGCTGCTTGCGGCTAGAAGTCACCGCTATGAAACCAGCAAAAAAGTTGTTCGCTAGCGACCAACCGCTTTCCAACAATCCAAGGCTTGCCGCGTCTCGGCCACATCGTGCACTCGAATGACCTGAACGTTTTGCTGAGCTAGCCAAAGGCTAATTGCCAAAGTTCCGGCGCAGCGATCAGCATCTTTGTCGCCAATCAATTTGCCGATGAAACCTTTACGCGAATGCCCTACCAGCAGCGGCCTATTCAGCTCATGAAAGGCTTCGACGTGCTGCAGCAATTCAATATTGTGCTCGTGAGTTTTCCCAAAGCCGATGCCAGGATCTAAGCAAATTCGCTCCGCCGCGACGCCTGCCTCTAGCAACTTTGCGTCACGCTGACGCAAGTACTGCAAAATTTCTTTCACCACATTCTCATAGCTTGGCGCGTCCTGCATCGTTTGCGGCGTTCCCTGCATATGCATTGCGCAGACTCCGACTTCCATTTGAGCCGCAAGAGAGGGCATTGCTTCATCACCTTCTAAACCAGTCACGTCATTCAAAATCTCTGCCCCCAACTCGATTGCGGCTCGCGCAACGCTACTCTTGGAAGTGTCGATCGAGATCGGAATACTCACACGTTCCGCCAGTGCCTCTATGACAGGTTCAATACGAGCCAATTCGTCTTTGGCCGCCACCGACTCGCTGTACGGCCGAGTGCTCTCTCCGCCGATGTCTAGGATGTCAGCGCCAGCGTCTTCCATCCGAAGGGCTTGCTCCACTGCCTGAGTTGGAGTGAAAAACCTGCCGCCATCTGAAAAACTGTCAGGAGTGACGTTCAGAATTCCCATGATTGCTGGACCAGACTCGAAAGAGAGCTCGCAAGTCTTGAGTCGCCAAGAGTTTGATTTTATGGACATGAGTTCTTGCGTGTGGATGTGTTAGGAAAAGCATTGTCCAGTTGTACGTATTTTAGAGCGAGGTCGAACAGCTGGGGAGATCGCCACGCTAGCAAAAGTCGCTTGATCTATTGCCCTGGACTGGATTTGCCAGCACTTGATATTCTCCTCGCGCTCCGCGCTGCAGCGCGAGCATCGGCACGCTTAAGACATGGCAAAAAGACTGGGCAACAATATGCTTCCTCAATCGCTCCTGCCTTCGCTTGTTTTCTCCGTTGGAGTCTCACTGATGATTGCCTTGCAACCCACAGAACTGGTGGCAGACGACGGATTTCGCGTCGATACGAAGATCTCGCTCGCGGGAAGTTCCCAGCCGCTGTCGAAAACAACGAGCTTATTCTTTGGCGGAGTCGGCTACGATTTCCAAGGCTCTGATATCACGATCATTGATCCGGCCAGCGACAAGATAACCTGCGTCCATCTTGGCACCAAGCTTCGAATGGAAATCAAGATCAGTGCTCTAAAGGATTTGATTCCTCGTGCAGAGGAGCAAGCAAAGTTCGGTAAGGCGGCAGCATTCCTGGCCAGTGCAAAACAAATTCGCCGAGAAAAGACTCTTGTTGCTGTTGGAGAAGGAGGACCGCTTGCTTACGTCGCAACTTTCCAGCGTGCTGACGACACAACGCAAGCTGCTGCATTTGCGAAGGCCTATCAAAAATTCGCTGACGCTTCCATGTTGCTCAATTCATTCTCTCGAGGCGCCAATGGCGCACCACCTTTTGCGCGATTGGCACTGAACCGTGAACTTGCTGCCAAGAACGTGCTGCCCAAGGAAATCACACTCACCCAGGGCGGCGGTGATCCCGCGGTTTACAACTGCGATGTCAAGGCAGTTTGGAGCTTGTCTGCCGACGATCAAACCAAGTTGCAAGAATTGCAGAGGCTGAAGGATACGTTTCAACTAGTCGAGCCAGCCGTGTACCATGCTCGCGCCGAAGCTGACAGATTTGCCGCTCAGCCAGCTGCTGCGAATCGATAGTCAGACAAGCGTTTCGACTCGGGGGATTCACAAAAGCACGCCGCGCAACGCCGGCTTGCTCTGTCGCGTGCTACTGAGTTTTAGACATGTGTTCGTGTAGCAGAGTCTTAGATTGCCCTATTCTGCGGCAGGCTAGGTAGACGGAGTAAAGCTTGCGGGTTGTGTTCTGTCCGAACGGGGCTTTCGCTTTCTTTGCGGTATGTCAACATGGCAGGGCCGATTCAGTTGAGGACAGATGCCTTAGCGACTTCCATTACACAAAGTTTTTATTAGCAGTAGAAAGATTCTCAGGTGAGCATCCTAGTATTTGAGGACCAACGTGTTTCGAAACTTGCTCCCATTACTACAGCACGCCCCGCTTGTGCTGTCACAATGGGATCCTACCGCTTGCTGGACCTGATTCGAGAGCTAGAAACACCTTGTGTCCTACACTTACGACGACACTTACGTGCAATCTGCGGCTTAGACTTCCCGGAGCAGCAAATTGCGTCTGAAAAAGATACTTCCAAGCTGCCTGGCCCTGGACCCACCCTGGCGATTAATGCTAGGCTCATTCCAAGCCCACAAAACCTCGCCAGCCTAAGAGACTTACTTTCTCGCGAAGATACCGCGACTGGCGTCGTTCGTGCTGGTGATCAAGTCGTTGCAGTGGTTCATCCTGGCTGGACTTGGAAACAAGTGGCCGAAGAAGCGGATCGAGGACTCAGTGGATTGTTGGAAGCCTGCCAACAGATGGCTGAGATCGACGTGCCGATGCAGATCATTAGTTTGCCTCACGAAGTCGTCGCGAACAACATGAAGATAATTGTCGATTCTCTGCAGCATAGAATCGAATCGCAATCGTTTACTCAGCAACAAGATGGCGTTTTCATGGCCGCTGGGGCTGAGTTGGGAGACTACGTGCTGGCCGATACTTCTTCGGGTCCGATCATTATTGATGAAGGCGCATCCATTGGACCGTATACGTTACTTCGCGGGCCAATTTACATCGGCAAGAACTGTAGAATCTTGGAACACTCTGCCATCAAAGATGAAGTCTCATTGGGGCACACAACCAAGATTGGTGGTGAAGTCGAAGCAGCCGTTGTCGAACCTTTCTCCAACAAACAACACCATGGTTTTCTAGGGCACAGCTACCTCGGCAGTTGGATTAATCTTGGTGCAGGTACTTGTAATTCAGACCTTAAAAACACTTACGGAACAGTCAATATGGAGTACCCTGACGGCAAGTCCGCGACGGGCATGCAGTTCTTGGGCTGCGTCATGGGCGATTACAGTAAGACCGCGATCAATACTGGGATCTTTACCGGCAAGGTGATCGGTGTATGCAGCATGATGTATGGTTCTGTAACCAGCAATGTCCCTAGCTTTGTCAATTACGCGAGACTCTTCGGTCAGCTGGCCACCTTGCCAGCCGAAGTCATGATTGCCACGCAGCAGCGAATGTTCTCACGCCGAAAGGTGGAGCAACGTGACTGCGACAAGCAGCTGCTGCACGACATGTATCGACTAACGCAAGCCGAGCGGGATCGCTTTGGCGATGAAATAGCCTTCTAGCAATGTCTCGCCATCAATGGGCGTGTTCTTGATCCTCTGCCTGGAGTAGGCTGAGCAAATCGGCGATTTCTTGCTTGGTCAGGACATCTAAGAGGCCCACCGGCATCGATGAAACTCTGGATTCGCTCCGTAGTTCAATTTCATTCTTGGCTATTTGGGTCGTTGATTTAGGGTCCAGAAGATTTGTCAGTATGACTACCTCTTTGTCCGTTTCTTTCTGGATCACACCGGAAATAACTTTACCGGAGTCCAACAAGAATCGGTAGCTCCGGTACTTGTCGCTGATCTCCTTCGACGGATTTAAGATTTGCTCGAGCAACCTATCACCTCGGAATCGTTTCGTGACGTCGCCCAGATCGGGACCCAAGTTGAGGCCATGACCACCGATGCGATGGCACTGCTCGCACTTGGCTTTCTTGAATGCAGCTAAACCACGCATCAAGGTTAGCTCGTCGTCTTTCGTTTCCAAGTCCTCCAAGTCGGCCAGCTTCCATTCCTGGACGAGCTGTGGACGTGTGGAAGCAATTAGTCGCTCAGCCTGCTCGTCATTCTTTGCAACAATCATGTTACCGCTCATGATCACCCAGTGACCAGGGAAAGTGCAAACGTAAGGGTAAACACCGGGTTCTTGGGGGGCTTCGAATCGCAGTACAGCAACTTGAGTCTTCCGTGTCGGTCCAATCATCGGAGCAGCCTGCAAAATCAATTTGCGTTTACTTCCCGGAATGAAGTTGGAGTTTGCATTCTTGGGATCCCGAGCCATTTCATTTGCCGCCATGCCAACTTCCTCTAACGCCCCTGGTTTGACAATCAGCAGGTTGTGATCGGTCGCATCACCGTTGGAAAACACAATCTTGGTTGGCTGTCCTGGTTTGACTTGAAACTGCTCAATAGTGAACTTCATGCGTTCCGGAATACAACCGATCCGTACGGTCTGCAAGTTCTTCTGGGCATCAAACTGAGCTGCCACTGCATCGACAGGCGGCTCTTTCAGTGTGCTCTTGCGTTTCGAATCTCTTAGTCTGTTGGCGACATCGAATTCTGGGCGATTCTCCCAATGACGCCGAAGGTTCTCTGAGCCAAGGGCACAGGTGAGTGCATACTCGAGGTGTCCGCCAAGCGGGTGCTTGTACAGGTCAAGAATGACCAGCATGGCTTCCTGTGTGCCAATGTAGCTTGCCGCAATCGCAGCTTGCATGCGAACAATGCTACTTGGGTCATTGGCACTGGTGCGTAGAAGTGTCAAACTGTCTGCCAAATCCGTGTGCCAGTAACGCAGTTGCTCCGTCGCCGCAGCACGCGCGAGATGATTGTCGCTCTGGAAGAGCTTGCGCAGCAATCCCAGGTTCTTGGCATCAATACCTCGATAAAGCCAAATGGCCTCAAGGCGGTGATGATCCACTCGTGGGTCTGCATCCGAAAGGCTGCTAATCCAGCTATCTAGGGCCTTCTTGACGACTTGTGGATCTCGTTCTCGCAGTTCGCGTTTCGCCCAGTAGCGGACCCGATACTCAGGACGTTTCAAATGGCCAAGAAGAGTCTCGATGCTCGCGTCGTGAATCTCCGGAGGGTCCTGCAGTGACTTACCTTTGGTGGTGATTCTCCAAATGCGGCCGGAGTGACGGTCTCGCCGCTCGTCACGCAGCGAATACTGTGCATGGCCTTTGATAGGGTTGTACCAGTCGCAGATATACATCGCACCGCGCGGACCGTAGCCGATATCCACAGGGATAAAACTCAGATTCTTAGAAAAGATCAGGTCGCTTTGGTACTCTTCGTCGAAGCCAAACTCATTCTCCTGCCACTTGTGGATCTCGATTCGATTCGTCGGTTTGTAACGTGCTTTTATGTAATGGCCTTGCAGTTCCTCGGGGAACGTTGCGAAGTCGACGAACTCTTGTCCGCAGGTGCCAGAATAAGCACGTAGCCCTACCGGTTTCGGATGCTGAGTCGGATAAGGCGGATCGAGAGAATGGAATGCAGCGGCATAGATCGGATGGCTTGCGACGTGCTGTCCCCAGTCGTCAAAGGCCACACCCCACGGATTCGTGCTGTGATAGGTGCCGAAACTAGTAAGTCGCTGAATATCAGGCTCGAAGCGAAACCATCCTGAATTCTGTTGACGAACAGGTCCGTAAGCCGTTTCAACTTGTGAATGGTGAAAAATCGACTCGCGAAAAATCAGATCACCATCAGGTGACCAAACAAAGTCGTGCAAGGCGTGGTGCGAATCCTCGGTCCCGAAACCGGTCAGCAGACGCTTACGAACATCCGCCTTTCCATCACCGTCCGTGTCCTGCAAGAAGGTGAGATCTGGCATCTCGGAAACATAGACCCCACCGTCACCAAACTCGAAAGACAATGGAATGTGTAAGTCTTCCGCGAAGATAGTCGACTTGTCGGCTCGCCCGTCTCCGTCGGTATCTTCGAGGATCACAAGTTTGTCGTCAGGCTCGTTGCCCGGGTAGACATGCGGATATGTCGTGCTACAAGACACCCATAATCGCCCGCGGCTGTCCCATCGCATTTGAATCGGAGCGCCGAGCTCAGGAAACTGCTCTTCGCCAGCGAACAGGTTGACCTCGAATCGCGGATCGATCTCAAAATCTTTCAATTCGTCCTCCGCAGACAACCAACGATTCGCTCCGCGGCTCTGTTTGGTTTGCGGCAGCGGTGGTAGATTCGAATCGTCGACATGGGGAGACTTTCCTTGCGCAACATCGGAAATCGCCTTCTCGCGGTTAGCGACCATTAGATCGAAATTGCGCATTGCGGGTAGAAAATCTAGGTAGCCATAGCTTTTGTTGCGATTACCGGTGTAATAAAAAGTATTGGCTGGCCGGTAACGACGGAAATATTGGCGATTCTTATCGACAATCAACTCGCGAATTTTCGAATCTACAGCAGGAGCATCGATTGAGAAGAGCTGCTTGAGGAGGTCTTTGGCGAATAGCTCGTAACCAGACTCGTTGAGATGAACACCATTGACCGTCAAGTCATCACCAGGACTCTCCATGGCCTTTCGTGTCGCTTCAAATGGATCGACAAAGCCGACCTGCAGCTCCGCAGCCACTTCACGTATCGCGTTGACATAAAGCAGGATGTTTTCATTGTTTCGTTTCGCCGCTGGAATATTTGGCAAATCCTCGTTGGCGATCGGCGCAACAAGCACCACGCGGGGGGCTGACTTGCTGTTAAAGGACTTGTTCTGCAATTCCTTCACGAAGACCCGCAGTTTGTTTTTGAACTCATCCAAACCAGCCTTGCCGGCGAAGGACTCATTGAAGCCATAGGCGGCCAAGATCACATCAGCCTTTTCGTGGGCCAAATGTTGATGGATGTTGGCAAAGTTTGCGGGGCGCGGTAGTCCCTCCACATCCACTGCATCAGCGGACCAAGCGAGATTGCGAACAACGAGTTTCTTTTTTGGAAACGCCTGCTGTAGAAGCGACTCGATGTGCCCGAAATGTTGAGCACGATCAAACAGCGTGTTGCCGATAAGTGCAATTCGCTCACTGTCTCCCAGCGTCAAAGGCAGCTTGGTTGCGATCGGCTTTGCATCGCCTGGCCGAGCGGCGGTGGCTTCGTAAATTCCGTACTGCTCCAGTTCGGGATCGCGAACTGGATCAGCCTTGCCAGTCTTGACGTTCTTCCCGTCGACACGGCGGCCATCCTTGTTCTTTTGTGCAAAAAGGGAGCCAGGCATTAGGCACGCGACGACAAGCGAAGCGCAAAGTAGGGTTCGATTTGGTCGCGTCGTGATTCTCGGACTGACGGTGCGATTTAAGTGCAAAAAGGTTCGCATTGAATTACTAATAACAGAGGGGCGGTAGCTTGGAGAGGATTTGTAGACATCTGATCGCATCAACTGCAATTCGACATTGCTACGCCTATCATAGCTGAATTCAAACGAGAAATGCCTCTTCGTCGAAGAGGCATTTTGGTGGGTTAACGTTGTTATGCGTTTGTTCAATAGGACTTCCTCTACGGCTACTTTCTGAGGACGATCACCCAATCCTCGCTGA
Source organism: Aureliella sp. (assembly GCA_963691875.1). Classification (GTDB taxonomy): domain Bacteria; phylum Planctomycetota; class Planctomycetia; order Pirellulales; family Pirellulaceae; genus Aureliella. The sequence continues at coordinate 2,837,120 of OY829846.1, read as the reverse complement.
GATCACTTGGGGCTTCGCCGAGAGAAACGCTCTTTCCACCTTTCACGCTCATGACACTGCCCGACTGCAAGTCTCCGCCTGCTCGCGGGTTGTACCACTGAACTTGGAATTCGCCCTTCGCCTCCGATAGGTCAAGCTTTGGGATTTCACCCCCAGGATTGTAAACCACATAGACAGAGTTCTTCTTAGCAAAACAGAACGTATTCGGCTAGTGTTCGGGATTGCCAACTAGTTCATCTGCGTTCTGCATTTCCCAGAACGGAATTTCTCGTCGGTGAAAGAACTCGATCGCAATCCGACAATAATCCCAACTCTGGTCACGACTGCGCCAGTCCTCGCAGACTATGTCGTTTTGAGCAAACTGATAGCCAAAGTAATACTCGTTTCCAGCGCCTCCGGCCATCAAGGTTCCCCACAACGTTTGCTTGCGCACCTTGTGCTGTGTGTAGACCATGTTGCCAGTACGATCTTTTCCGTCGAACCCCTCATAGCCGAGGTCTGGACACTGAGCATGAGCGGCACTACCTGACTCATCAAAGGCAACGACCCACGGCTTGCCAGCCTTGGCAGAGGCGTTGATCCATTTCACCGTCTGAGCATGCGTCGTTTCCAAGCTGCTGTTCTGCAGGGATACTCCTGTCAGCTGTGAACGGTTTCCGACTAGCCCTCCGTAAACTTTATCTTGTTGATTGGGATAAGTGTGCACCACGATGTTATGGTCCTACGCGTCGAGCCCAGCGATGTAGTCGATCATCGCTGTTTGCTGAGCCGTCGTCTGAGTATTCTCTTCCCCGAGATTCCAATTCAAAGCTAAGTTGTGAGCGAAGCGAGCGACAAGCTCTCGGCAATAAAGTCTCCTCTGCGGTCCTAGGTTTCCACCGTCTAGACATGTGGGCACAAAAGTCTGATTTTCGGCTCGCTTGGTGTGGTCGTCATTCTCGGTTTCTTGCATCTTGAAATGCAGGTACATCCCCTTGCTCGTACCATGCTCGAGCACAGTCGCCCACTGGTCCAATTTGCTGCAGTCGTAATGCAGCTTGTCATCCCGATGAATAAAAGGCCAAACGTTGTCCCCGTCACCACCAGCGTTGTAGGTTAAGAACGAAAACGCATTGCAGCCCTTGCCCGAAAGGTAATTGATCGCACCGATCAGACCTTTGCCTTTTCCGTTTTGCCAAGTCGGATCGCCGGTACGCCAATCCTTGACGTGAGCCGACCAAGACTTCAGCGGAGCCTTCTTCTTGTTACCAGCGACAGTGTTATCGAAGTCCTTGTACGCAAGAAGTGTCTCCGGCGCGTCTGCCCCTACTTTCAAAAAGTACTGTTTCGTACCGGCGAATTGAAGGTATCGTTTACCGACGTATCGCAATTGCCCCTTAGCACGCAAGTCAGGAGCAACTTTGTCCGTCGCAGCGACTTCAAAGCTTCCTGACACGGCATCGAATGGCATGAGAGCCTTGTTCGTAGCTGTCTCAGACACAGCTGTCTCGGACACAGCTGTCTCGGACACAGCTGTCTCAGACAGCGCCGCTCCTTCTCCAGTCTTGAACGAAACTCGGTAGGACCATTCTCCGGTCGCAGGTGGAGCAAAGTGGGCCCGCCAAACCGTTCCCGATTGAGCTCCACTGTTGCCAGCGTCTCCGTCGGCAGCAAAGTATCCCGGGACTGTCAGTGACGCTCCGTCAGCGTGCGTGAAAGTCACATCAAATCGATAATCCGTGAACGGGTTCGGTGTATTGTCTTGCTCGTGAGCAAAAGGCCCTGCCATGTCTACGTTGATTTTGTGCCACTGGCGCAACTCTCCGCTGATGGTAACAGTTCCATCTCCATTCGCCTCTCGCGGCTGTTGCAACGGCGAATCGCTGACATTCTTGGTCGGACTGAAGTCTAGATTCTTCGGCGTTTCCTGCTTTGCGAGCCCTTCAGTCGAGAAGGGCTTCGGCAAAGTACCAGAGATCAGCTTAGGTTCTGGTCCAGCACCAGTGGGTCTTTTGAATTCGCGGTCGTTGGTCATTAACCATTTGTCAAATTCAAAACCATCCTCTCGCATTGAGAAGCTAATGGTATGCGGGCCTGCTTTCTCGATATCCAAGTAGATCTTGTAGGGCTCGCCACAATGCTCCTTTTCTGTGCGCTGCTTGCTCTCCCAACGCCAAGTGTTCTTGCCTTGGCACCATTGAAGCCGTTGCCCGCTTTCCGGCCACTTTCCATCGAGGCCGACGTGCAGACCATTGTCTTCCGAGCCTGTGGAGTAGGCACGCACCCAAACATAGTATCGCCCCGGATTCTTCACATGTACCTTGTAGCTAAGCACCGCCATCTTCCCTGGTTCTGGAGAGAAATTGACACCTCGCGTCAGCTTGTCCGCATGCTTGCGACGCGTGTCTGGAAGAATCTCCAAGTAGGCACCGCCGCTCGCTCCGACGACATGCGATGGGTCACCATCTGGCTTGACATCCAATTCCTTGCGTGGAGCCTGAAGGTAGAAGCTCCGTTCCTGCATCTTCCTTTGAGCAAAGAAATGCTCTGCTTCAGCAGCGAGAAGACCATTCTCTTCGGCGAAGACGACAGTTTCATCCACCGTCGGTTGGGAAAGTCAGATATCGGGGGCAAAGTATAGGGCTGTTAGAAACAGTCCGCACAGCTGATCTAGGTACCACATAGTAAAACCTGTTTGGAGGTAGTTGGATTGTGTTGTCGGTTTCCTGCTTCTCTTTTGGGTGTGCAACGGCACTGCCAGCAATCATTTGTGCTCACTGGGTAAAGCGCACTTTGTTGTGTAGGTTCTCCAACGCAGTTTTGGCTTATCCAATTATGAGGGGCGACGCGTCATTTCCCGGTCAGGCTTACGTAAGATGTAAATAGCTGTTATCAACGTGGGTTTCAGGCTTTTACAAGTGTTCTTGGGGGGGGTCGGGATCGCAAGCAATAGCTGCGCGAATTTGGAAATCAGCTCAGTTGGATCGGCGCTTGACTCGAGGACTTCTTCGGATGGATTTTGCCAATTGGTAATGGCACAGAGTGTTTTACCATCTGCTCGCAGAAATCTTCTTGAACCTCAGCCGAAACGCCAAACAGCAGACCTCCGCAAGTTTGAGGGTCAAAGAGAAGCGGATAGCGGTCGTCAGACTTGATCTTATCATCAGTTCGCACCTGCCGACTAAGCCGCATGTTGTCAGGTAACAGGCTGCTCGAGATCCCTTCGCTTGATATTTTTACTGCTGACTGCAGAATCGGGATGGAGGCGAGGTCGAGTTCCGCTGCAAGTTCACTGGCTTCGAGCATTTCCACCAAGTGCCCGATCAGACCGAAGCCCGTGATGTCAGTCGCCGCGAGCACGCCCAGCTCGGTCGCGATACGAGCATACTCTTGCTGCGGTGCGAGCATGTGATGCACGAGTTCCTCGTAGGCAGCTGCCGGGCACTTCGATCGCATATGAGCGGCAAGCAATACGCCAATGCCAAGCGGCTTGGTGACGTACAGTGTATCCCCGGGTTGCAAGCCGCTCTTCCTTAACGGCCGGTCGCCCCATGGAGATCCGACGACCGTGAAGCCTGCTTCGAACCTTGGACCGACGATCGTATGTCCACCAACGATATTTGCCCCCAATGCACGAAATTCCTGATTTCCACCTTCTAAGAACTCGGCCAGCATTTGCCGTTGCGTTCGCTCATGGCCTTCAGGCAAAACTACATTGGAAAGAGCTTCACTTGGCACGATGCCCGTCGCGATGAGATCGCTGGACGAGTGCAAGGCCGTGATTCGTCCGAAAAGATACGCGTCATCCAGTGGATTGGTGAAAAAGTCAGTAGAAGCGTAGAGTTTATTTTCAGCACCTTCTACATGGCCTCCCCTCTCGCCTATGGGGGCTGCGTCGTCAAGAGTGATGTGACTCGTGCCTGAAACAGAAGCCATCGCCTCGGACAATGAGGTCGCATCGAACTTGCAGCCACATCCCTGACACTGCATCGCCTCGTCACCCTCGTCGGCCATCGAAATCGGCTCGAACTTCTCCATGAACTTGGAGTCGATAGAGTGCTTCAAGCGATAGGCCCACTTGCCGCAAAACACGCGGCCTTTCCACTGCGCAATCGCTCGGCCATCTCCAAGGTTGATCAAACTCAGGAAGGATTTCTGTGGACGATAGCGTTGTAGCGTCCGACCTTCCAGTGCCCTCTGAATGTTTGCCCAAAGCACAGGCCCTTGCCGAACCGCATAAACACCGGCCTTGGGTAAGTTCTCGCCCTCGATGGTACCGGCGTCGCCAACTGCAAATACCTTTCCGGGTGCATCGTGACGATCTGTCACTTGTAGAGTGTGATCTGTCTGCAAAAACCCGGAGCTAGTGCATTCAAATCCGAGCTCCTGCAAGCCACTAGGAGCCGTCGCACCGGTGGCCCAGATAACGAGGTTTGCAGGCAGCTTACTTCCATCGTCGAACCGCATCTCGTCCTTGGTGACGGAAGAAACGGATTTTCCACAGTGAACTTGGATCCCGCTTTTCTGCAGCTCCGATTCAAGCAGTCGACGCGTATTCGATTGGCCCTCTCGAAAGATTTGCGGGCTGCGTGTTACGAGTGAAAGGGAGGCACCGCTGAGATTATGGTCTGCAAGAAAGGGCTTCAAGCAAAACGCAATTTCCAGCCCCGCCACACCGCTGCCAACGACAGCTACTTTAAGATCCGCGTGGTCTTTCAGTGCCGCAATGCGTTCTCCTATCCTCGCCATGAAGGTCTGCATCGGCTTGATCTTCAGGAGATGCGGCGAATTGGGTTCGGTGAGCGATGCCACTGTCGGTTGTGAGCCGATTCCAACACTTAGAATGTCGAAAGGCACCGGTGGACGCTCTGCAAAGAGGAGTTTCGCATGCTCATGGTCGACGCCTGTCACTCGATCGACAATGAGGCGTGCCCCAACGGAAGCACACAAACGCACCAGATCAATCTGCATTTGCTCTTCGGGAATCTGTCCCGCGAGAGTGGCTGGAAGCATGCCCGAATAAGTTGCGATGGAGCGATCTGAAACACAAGTCAGCTCAGCGTTCGGAATCCGCTTCATCCGCCACATGCGAACCACGTGGGCGTTCGTATGCCCGACACCTAGCAGCACAATCTGGTGTTTGCCGACCGGAGCAGAAAAGGGCGAGAGATCCATCATGACTGTACACGAACTACGTAGTAGGATTCGCCAGAATTCCTAAAGGACAGCGGTCGCGAAAACCGGAATTTTGGCAAATCCCACTACGGCATTTCTTCTCCCCACTTGGCTAAGGCTTCGAGCAAAGCCGCCGTTTGCCTGGGCTGTATCGTGCGTAAATCAAGCAGCATGCTGTCTTCAGATATTCGCGCATGCACTGCTGGTGTACCCGCTCGCAGGCGACTAGCCATCGTCTCAACCGAATAATTTGAGGATTCGCTTCGAACCGACAAAGCGAAACTCGGGATTTCCGCCCCCGGCATCGAACCGCCACCAACCTGGCTAAAGCAACTTTCGATTGAAAGTCGAATATCGGAACTCAGATTTGAACGCAGAGACTCAAGTACTTGTTCGCATCGGTTTCGAATTGCCTCGACTGGCTGAAGCAACATTTGAAAGAATGGAACCTGTTCGGCAGATTTGCCAGCTAAGTGAATTTCAGTCGTCGCTTCCATGGCCGCTAAGATCAACTTATCTGCCCGGAGTGCTCGCATCATCGGGTGCTGGGCCAACTTGGAAACCCACTTCTTCTTGCCGACGATCACTCCACACTGGGGACCGCCAAAAAGCTTGTCACCACTGAATAGACACAAGTCGGCTCCAGCAGAAACGCTTTGTTGCACGCGAGGTTCGTTCCGAATGATCTCAGGAAGCTCACGCTCAGACAAATCAACTACGTGTCCGCTGCCGAGATCATCGATCACTGGGACATCTTTCGGCCTTTGTGCCAGTGCCATTTCATCGATGGCTGGCTCGGTGACGAAACCGGACTGCTGAAAGTTACTGCGGTGAACTCGAATGATTGCACCTGTTTCTTCGCCGACAGCGTTTTCATAGTCTCGCAGGTAGGTGCGGTTGGTCGTGCCGACTTCTCGCAGTCGTACACCGGCGGATTCGAAGACTTCGGGCAACCGGAATCCGCCACCAATTTCAACTAACTGTCCGCGGCTGACGATGACTTCTCTTCCGGCCGCAATGGCTTGGAGTGTCAGGATGGTAGCGGCCGCACAGTTGTTGACGATAATTGCATCTTCTGCGCCTGTTAATTTGGCAAGGAGTTCTCGTACTCGCGCTCCACGAATAGAACGTTTTCCCGATCCCAGATCCATCTCTAAGTTTGTACAGCCTGCAGCGGCTTGCACGTGAGCCACGGCCGCTTCAGCTAATGGCGCGCGGCCCAAGTTGGTATGTAGCAAAATTCCCGTTGCGTTGAGAACGGTTTGCATCCGAGCCGAATAGTCCTGACTTAGCCGACCGATGACCTGTTCGACAACCAAAGACATCAGGCCTTCTACTTGCAGCTCTTCCCCAACAAGAACGCGTTGCCTGAGAAGGTCTACTTCTTCGCGAGCCCATTGGACCACTTGCTCCCTGGGTACTGACACGAGCGCATCGGCGATCCGATCCTGAAGCAGGATCTCGTCGATGGCTGGCAAGTGGCGAAGGAGTGGAGAATTCATTTCAGGAATGAGATGTTTTCTGTCATCTTTGTTCGTAATCCCGCATTGATGCGGAATGGATGAAAAGATCCGAACGAAGCGATGCTTGTAACCGGCCCAACATTGTATTAGCTCCATTGCCGTCACAGTGCTGAGATCGCTAACGGCCTAGATCGGAAATAGCGTTTCCCTCGTTAGCGTTAGCTCTGCGCTGATGAGTGGCCTAGCACTCTTTTCCAGCGTATTCTGCCAAACGATTCCCGGCTACGCGTCCGTCTTGGTTTCGCACAGTAATCTGTTCCCGATCGCAGTATTCCAGGACAGGTATGACGTGTTTGCGGGTTACACCCCACGCATCTTTGACCGCTGGGACGGTCAATTCAGGCTGCGATTCGAACATTTCGGCCAGTTGGTGACACATTTCACGAAAGACATTTCCAGCGATGTAGAACCCTTGCCCGAGGTCATGCAGCACTCGTTGTTGCGTCGCATGACGCGCGAGAGATTGTACTGCATCTTGCGTCAGGGATAGCTTTTCGCAGACTTCTTTCACGGTTGGCGGTGTTCGCGTGTTGGCGTACAGCTTGAGCATCTGCTCCATCTTCGCCCGCTGTTTCTTCGATAGCCGAGTTTTCTCTGAAGCGATGGCTACCATGCCATTCAAGCCGACTACAGCTGCTTCGTCACCATCCTTCAGCTCCAGTAGCTTGGCGATTGCGCGTTTGACTGTCGCAGGTGCTCCCATGTGACTCGCTCGTTTCACAATCGATTCTTGCAGCACCCACTGATCCTCGTTCTCCTCCGAGTGTTTTTTCAGTGTACCGTGCAAGAACTTCACAATACGATCGAGCAGCGAGGCAGAGACAAAATTCGAGCCGAGTTGTTCAAACTGTTCTGAAGCAGCAATTGCTTTATTAAGCTCATTCATGGAAAGAGCGACTCCACCTGCTTGCCACTGCAGCCAAGCTTGATCCGGCTGAAACTCGCCCATGAGCTCAAGCCAGTACAAAGCACGCTCCAGTGCATCGGTAGCTTTCTTCAGTTGCTCACCCAGCTGCAAAATCTCCTTCTTATTCTTGCCGAGCTTCTTCGCGTCGAAGTTGCAAACGCCGACTATGCGACCTCCGCCAAAGGAGCCAACCGGATAAGGGTGCCGCATCAACACGGCTTGGCCAAAGACTCCGAGAATCGGAGCTTGAGTTTCGATCAAGACAACAGCCCTCTCGCCAGGCTTAAGGGTCTTGGGACCGAGCAATCGTGCTTCCACCGAAGTGGTAGCGGTGTGCAATTGCGTAGTTGTTGGCAGCTTGATCTCACTCGCTTCGTCGTAGACTTGGAGCGAAACCAAGAAACTGGACGCAAGTGGGTAAGCTTCGACTGCCACCAGCTCGTTGCCGCGGCTAATGTCACTATCATCGTGACCCGCCAAGTTGATTGCAGTTCTCACACCACAGCGCGAGCGATCCGTCATTTCGCCGTGGATTTCAATCTCACGCACTCGAAGTTCAAGAGGCCGATCAGCTAATTGCAGCTTGTCGCCAATCCGGACTTGGCCGACCCAAGGAGTACCGGCTACAACCAATCCACGTCCAGGCACATTGAGTACTCGGTCGATCGGCATTCGAAAGGCAAGTTCTTCGAGCTGCTGCGGTGCGTCCGTTGACTCTTTTTGTCTCAATGCCGAAGCATCGCATAGTTCTTTCCGAAGCTGTTCTAGCCCGTCGCCTGAGACCACGGATGTTCCAATGATTGGAAAGTCGACGAAGCCAAAGTCTGAGAGGAATACTTCCAGCTCCTCTCGGATTTCCTCGATTCGCTCGGCTTCGCAAAGATCCACTCGCGAGAGGGCCACAATCATACGCGGCACATTGAGTGTACTTAGAATGGAAACATGCTCGAGTGTCTGTTCTTGGATGCCTTGATCACAGGCGACAACCAGTAGTCCAACGTCTACAGCGGAAACTCCTGCAAGTAGATTGCCAATGTACTTTTGATGCCCGGGTGCATCAATAAAAGCAAAGGTATGGTCGCCTTCGCGCATGGAAGCGAAGCCAAGATCGATCGTGATGCCACGTCGCTTTTCCTCAGGATGCGTGTCCGTCTGGATTCCTGTGAGCTTCCCTACCAATGAAGTCTTGCCATGGTCGATGTGGCCTATGACTCCTACAGTTGTGTAGGTGGTGTTTAAGGACGCGTTTTGCGGGGGGCTATCGGTTGACATGATTGAATGCGGGCTCGAAGGAATTCTGGCGAATCCCGTGCGGTCAGGTTTAGGAATTCTGGCGAGTTCCTTTGGAGAATTTGAGTCCTAAAACGCAGGTTCTCGCATTTTAGCATCCAACTTTTCCCAAGCTTCTACAAGGGCCTCCAACCTGTCGGGCTCTTGAGCGGCAAGATTTCGTGTTTCGGCGATGTCGGAAGCGACATTGTAAAGCTCCCATACTCTTGGGCCCTTGCGATTCTGCTCTCGACGTGGTGAAACAACCTTCCAATCGCCACGCCGAAGTGCCGCTCGATGCCCTTGCCGCCAATAGAGAGTGCGCTCGGGTAATGGCTGACTGAGGTCCTCTAGAGTTGATAAGACGTTCAGACCGTCCTTTCCCTGTGCAGCGGGCGCCCCGGCTGCAGCCAGTGCCGTCGGCAAAATGTCGAGCGAAGTGAGCACTTGATCGCAAACTTTACCTTCCGCCAATCGCCCAGGCCAGTTGTAGATAAAAGGCACGCGAAATCCGCCTTCATACATCGATCCTTTTCCATTTCGCAGTGGCAAATTGCTGCTCGTCAGCTCTTTCGTTGGTCCGCCGTTATCGCTCAGAAAGATGATCAACGTGTCTTCACGAATCTGGCAATTGTCTAGCTTTTCCGTTATTCGCCCCACTGCTTTGTCCAAGTCGCTGAGCATGGCCGCAAAGATGCGTCGATGAATGTCTTCGATGTGGCCGAACTTGGTAAGAGTCTCGTTCTTGGCTTGCAGCGGGCTGTGAACGGCATTGAAGGTCACGCACAGAAAAAAAGGGCTGCTTTGAAAGCGATCAATAAAGTCGCAGGCTTCGCGAGCGAGGGCATCCGTCAAGTACTCTTCTTCGGTGACAGGTTGCCCGACGCGAACAATCGGATTGTTCGCGTCATAGTCGGGTTCGTCGTTTCCCATGTGCGAAGTGTAAATCAACTCCTCAGAAACCATGTAGCGGCTTCCGATGGCGGTTTGGGGCAATGCCTTGCGCCGCAGCATTATGGTTGTGCCGCTCCACGGCGGAGGCACAAAGTAATGGCCTTCATGGGTAAAGCCGAAGAATTCATCGAATCCATGTCGCTGCGGGTGATAACTCGCGGTGCCTCCCAAATGCCATTTGCCAATCAAGGCGGTGGTGTAGCCTTGGTCGTGAAGCAATTCTGGCAGCAGTCGTTCTTCGCTCGGCATTCCCGCTCCGAGCTCTTCGTTCCTAGCGCCGATGGGATTGAATTCGTAGCCGAAACGCGTTGGAATTCTGCCGCTCAGTAGGCCAGCCCTGGAAGGACTACAGTTTGGAGCAGTTACATACGCCTGAGTGCATCGCACTCCTGATTCCGCCAGCTGATCGATGAAGGGCGTTGGAATCTCAGGATTCCCTTGGCAACCCAGTTCACCGTAGCCCAAGTCGTCGGCAATGAGCAAAACGATGTTGGGCTGGGATCGCGACGTATCAGCCACGCCGCTGTTAGCAATGGCGATGCCGAATAGCCAGACGGAAGACAAAATGATCGCGATAGAATTAATGGCACCCTGTCGCCTAAATTGGCTGCCCGTATCTGAGGCATCCTGCCACCGTTTTCTACCAGCGGCTGGGACCCGCCGACACGAATGGGAAAAGCATTTTTGTTTCACGTTGTTGCATCCGCAAGATAATGATGTTCGCGATCCGGACTCATCCATCACTATCACCGCCCGAAACCGGCTGTGAAGGCGAAGGGGATTTTTTCCTCTTTAAGATCCGTCCACAATTCTAGTTCAACAGTAACATTACCCATGGGAGCTTTCTTGAGTCCGAAGTTCTTGGTGTAAGTAAAGTTGTCGCCAAAGCCCACCGAGCCGTCGCCGGTCCATCCTGATTCTATCTCCTTGCCATCGCTATCCAGAAACTTAATTGCCGCGACGTTGTCGAACGCTTTGTTTGAGGAAGCCAAAGCAACCTCGAATTCAAACTCGCTTGCAAAAAACTGCGGCTTACCAACTTCGCTGATCGAAAGCTTGATATCGCCAACTGTCAGCTTCTGTCCCTTCTCGAGTTTCGTTGCAGGCGACTTCTTGTTCTCGGTTTTGCTCGCAAGTTGGATAACTAATTCCCCTTTCGCCCCCAGCTTCGTAGCCTCCTTCTTCGGAAGCTTGGAACCCACTATGGTAACCACGGCGACTTTGCCGTCTTCCGCCACCTTGGGAAAGGAATCAAAGCCATCTTGATGGCCGAAGTTCTTCGGGTCTGGCTTCTCGTTGAGAAGGCTCTGGCGTGTGCTGTCGATGAAGGCTTCTAACTTAGACCTCGCAATGTCGATGTCGATGATGCGTTTGTCGGTTGACTTGAGAATCAACGCAAGGCGACAACCTTTCTGCATCGCATTGAAGGGATAAGAACCGACAAACTGCTCTTTGCTGTCGATTCCCTGGTGAACAACTTGAATTCCGGCCAGCTCGATTTCGACCGATGGCTTCGATTGGGCTTGGGTGAGGGCGGGAAACGCGACGACAAGAGCCGCCAACAAGATATGCTGCCGGCAAGTAACAAAACGGTTCATGGGGAATCCAGGGGGTGAGTTAGTTATGCAGGCCTTGCTGTAGCCGTCACGTTGGACGCCGCTTTGGCGTGCCTGTTCGTCTGTAGGCCGCTAACGAACGCGACGATGTTATGGCGTGGTAGCGGAGATGCTGGCTACCATTCAAATCGACGCCAGAGGAAGCCAGCGTCTACGCCTCGGCGTTTAACGACTCGGCTGGGCGTGACGCGACTAGTGCTAATTGTAGCTGTTCCGCTTTGGGCGTGCAGAAGGACTTCGGGGGAAGCGAATTGGCACCGATCCGGTCACAACTTTTTGACACTAGCAATTTACATTGGAAACTTGCAAGCAACCCCTTCGTGGCTTCATGGTGCAAATCCCTGCCGTCATAGAGCGTCCAGAATCATATTCTGAGGCAGCGCTTTGATTGGGTGGGCCTTGGACGGCGTCGTCAGAACAACGCTGCGCTTATTCGCGGCCTACACGCGTGGTCGCGTTGGAGATAGAACCGCGAATGTCATCGAGCAAAGCATGTCGGAGGGACTTGGCAACATTGGAATTCTTGCAAATCCGGCTTCGAAGGCGGGTGCGAAGTGAGAAAGGTCTTGATGGCCTTGCTGATCGTTTTCCATTCGACGTCAACGGGTACATTATGTCCCGATAGTTTTAGTCGCAGCAGTTCTTTCTCGGAGCTACCGATTTGTTCGAAGGGATCTGCCGTTAGGCCCGAGTCCACGACTCGGTCCTGTTCTGCGAGTACGACAAGCCTCGGTAGTCTGGGCTCCGATGCTAGGACGCGTTTTACAGCAATAAGGGTAAAGGTATTGGTGACGATGGGACGCGGCGAAAAGATATTGCGGTGCTCGCGTTCCTGTTCGGCTGGATCACGGGCGTCCATCGGAAAAGGCGAGCAAGTAATCCGAGACGATGGCAAGGCGTACTTGCTCCACTCATGCAAGAAACGCTTCGGAAAGATCGGACTGCGCTGGTTTGAGACTTCGATAGCGGGAGCCAACAGCAACAATCCGTCCGGCATGGCGGCGTCCGATTTTGAATGTTTTTGATTCAAGCCATGATTGATCGAGATCGCACCGCCGAGCGAATGAGCGACAATCCACACTTGGCGATGGGATTGCTTTAGCGCCGCCATCTCGTCTTCGACTTTTCCCAGCCACTGTTCCACTTCTGCCGCACATAGGTATCCACATCCTTGCCAAAGCCGGGTAGAAGAATTGCTTTGCAGTGATAGCCATTTTGGGCCGGTTCCGGCATCAGCTTTCGGTATGTCTGTAGTGAGTCGCCAAAGCCGTGGACCATCAGCAGGGCGACGTCCCCTTCGCCCGCTTCGCCTTCGGCCGCGTCAGGAGCCAGTACTTCTTCGGTCCAGGGCACCGAGTTTTTCCACTCGCGAATGCGATAGCTGACGTTGCACGAGTAGCCAAAGTCGCCGACAAACCAAATCACGATCGCGGCGAGCAAAAAGCGTGGCCAGCGACGGCGTTTGCGGGACGTCCTTTCCCTTTGGTTCACCAAATCGTTCATACCGATTACAACCTGCCCTCGTAATTGGCGGAAACCAACTGCATATGCTCAAGACCTTAGAATACGAGACGCACCATGAAAATCTTCAAAGGGCGACCACGCCTGTGCTCAAACATCCATCGGAAAAACGCCTAGCAAGTGAACGCGTGGCCAGCCCATTAAAAAAATTAGGCCAACTTGCCTTGCCGCAAACTGGCCTGAAGAGTTCAATTTGGTTTAGTCTTGAATTGGAGTGCTAGCGTCGACGCCGTGCAAAACCGACTCCTACCAGGCCAATCGCCCAGATACCCAAAGAAGTTGGTTCAGGCACCGCAGCCGAAGAAGCGTAGGCCAGGAACTCGTTCTCAGCCTCCAGGACATTGTCTCCATAAGCTTGGGCATATGATACTGTGACGGATTGACCGGCTGAAAGACTGAACTCGTTGCCAATGGCCATACCGATATCGGAAAAACCGCCATTTGGATCGAAGCCACCGGAACTGAAAAAGGCGTTCAACTTGAAACCGGTATTAATTCCAAGCCCAAAACCGCCAGAGAACCCGCCACTGTCAGTGACAAAGCCCCAGATAGTGGTGTCGGTATTAACTGAACCAGCGGCCTGCAAAACTGTTCCTCCAGCTAGGGTTCGACGATCATTGATCGTTGCTGAGCCACTACCTTGATCTGGATCGGCTGTGTCGAACAGACGCAAATCTGAGACACCGACTAGAGCATCTAGGGTCGTCGTGACCTTCAGCACATTTAGTCCTGCTACAAGTTCATACACTCTTGTAACATTCACTTGACCCAAGTAGGTTCCAGAAGCAGTGACCGATGTTGCAGTACTGCCAGTCACTGCCATTCCAATCCCGTCAACTCCCGTCGTTGTATTGAACCGAAAAGATCCAGTGTCGGTGCCAATTTGCAGGCCAAAGTCTGAGACAGGACTTCCAGGGTTGTAAAAGTCGTTGCCCTGAAAAACAACAGCGTCGATCGCACCGTTGCTGTTAGTAATGTCGACGACCAATGAGCCATTTGTCATGACTGCTGCATTCACAGAACTTGCTGCAAGTAGAGTGGCCGCGAGAGTTAAGAAATACTTTCTCATCTTAGAAATACCTTTTGTGTGGCGGTGTTATCCCACCAAGATTGAAAATAAGAATTGCAGTTTTCAGTGATAACCTAAAACTGCATCTATAAGAGCTTTTTCAATCAAGAGAATCGGTATTTTCAGCATGGTGTAGCAGAGTGCTGGATAGCATGATGATCGAAACTGATTTAGCCGCTCAACGCAGCTCAGATCGACTTCTATGGAGCGACGACTGGTCGATGCTACATCGGCTGGTAAGCACGTGGATGACGGATGAAAGTCAACGCTAGCAATCTCACCGTCGTAGTCTTGGTAGGGCAACTCGAGATGGTTTGCAGGCTTACCTGATTCTTCGTATTCTCCACATAGCATGACGCCAGCCCTAGCCACTGGTGCGCATTGCAACAGTGGGAACAAAAGAGCAGTTGTGAAGAGCAGGCCCTTCATAGGGAAGATCGCTTTCCTAGACCCTTTGGGATGAAAAACGCTAATTTGAGGTGATAGCGGCCAGTCTAGGAGCGTAAGTATTTACATCAACTAGAATCAGATGTAATGGCGAACTTACGCCGGCCTTGGCGTGTTCGCGTTACGGTAGTTGGTGATTGGTGGCGAGCATGCGCAGCTGGCGTGCTGCGGTAGTGGCGGACTTGCGCAATTGGCGCAGAGGGGAGCGTGCCCAATCGGTAGGTTTCAGCCTACGAAGTCGCGGGTTTAGCCAATGAGGTGATTCAGAGCCCTGTCCGCCTTCACTGTTGCCTCTGCCTTCGTGTATGCCGCTGAGGTTGTGGTGACGGTGGTTATAGTGGGATCACCAATTGCCGATAATTTGACGAGCTTGTTCACGAGTGTCGAATGCTTCGGACGACAAGCCGTCGTCTCGCTGTCTGCTGTCGAAGCCTTCGATCTCGGTATTTCCCCCGGGGCCGCCTGTTCCAAATAAAGCACGATCGGATGCCTACTCTTGCCGGGAACTGACGCAGCCAATTCGATATGAACTCGGGCTCATTATCTCTGTAAATATATTTTGATGCACCGAACTTCGTGAGCCAGACGCTTAGGCGATCAAACAGGTCATGCCGGTAAGCCTTCGGTTCACCTCTAGAGCAATGCACTCGCGTGCAAACTCGTCGATAAACGCGAGGATTTTGATCGGCCTTCTTTGTTTGTCCGCTCGAATAAAAAACCCATGCTTCAAATAGGATTGGCAGACTCCGCTCTTAGGCGTCGTACCCCCATTCCTGCTCGAGGATGGTCCGGGGTTTGATGGTGACACTATCAAGCTTTTTCCTGCCGAATGCGATACATGCGCTTGAAAATGATCGCCGTGCCATGCTAACGAAGTAAACCAGTAATCGTACGGTAGCCGTGACACGCAGATTCACGAGCTAAACGATGAATCTGCAAAAGTAACACAGGCTTATTAATCTTCGCTTGCGTTTTGTAACATTGCGTATTCCGCAGCTGTCCAAGCAACTTGTATGTCTGATGTGCCGGCACTTGAAACTGCTCCTGCGCCTTCAGAATAGCCTCACTGCGACGGACCCGGCTTGGAGGTTTCCCTCGGCGGTAATCTTCTGGATCTTCTTGTTCAACGTTGCCTCAGCGACCAATTTCTAAAGAAGCTGCGCTTCATTTGACTTTATGCCGCCGAATTCACGTCGCCAGCATTTCCAGGTCCCCCCACTCACGCTAGTCCCCCAAGTTCCCTCTGCCTAAAGCAGGCTGCTAGCACGTCGTAATCTGTGACCAGATGTGGAGAACACGCCAGGGCTGTTAGAAATGGCAGGTTTGGTTCAGGACTAAGGGTGCAAAGAGCGTCTATTTTTCTTCTCGAACGAGCAATATTGAGGGACTCGAGAGAAAACGCGGCGACCACCTCCGTAGAGGGGGTTTTTGCTCTTCCCTGCCCAGACGGAACTTGTAAGATTATGTTCACTTTCCTACGCGACTTTGAGCCTCAGGCAAAATGAGGCTTCTGACGGATTCAAGCAGGCTGCTCAGAGACCTTGGCGGCAGCATCCAGATGGAGAGAATGTCTCCCTTGAAGCAATTGAATCTGGGTTTCGTACCAGCGGAAGGCTGATTTTCTTCCGTTGAAGAATTTCCGGTTCGACTGAATCGCAGGTTTGAGGTTTGACGAAACCGTCCTAAATTAATTTTGCATTTTCCCACTGTGCAGCTTGCACAGACTACCAAAACAATTTTCGAGGTATCGGTACATCCACTAGGTGCAATATGGATCTCTCAAAAGTACGTAACATCGGTATCAGCGCTCACATCGACTCCGGCAAGACGACGCTCAGCGAGCGGATCTTGTACTACACCGGTCGAATCCACAAAATCGAAGAAGTTAAGGGTGACGGTGACGGTGCGACGATGGACCACATGGAGCTCGAGCAAGAGCGTGGTATCACGATCACCAGTGCGGCTACCACCGTATCCTGGGGTGGACGACCAGATCAGAACGTGTCCGAGCCACACCACATCAACTTGATCGACACACCTGGCCACGTGGACTTCACGATCGAAGTTGAGCGTAGCTTGCGTGTTCTCGACGGAGCTGTTCTGGTTCTTTGTGCTGTTGGCGGCGTTCAGTCCCAGTCGCTGACAGTGGACCGTCAAATGCGACGCTACAACGTGCCGCGCCTGGCATTCATCAACAAGATGGACCGAACTGGTGCCGACGCTCACAACGTGGTCCAAATGATGAAGGACAAGTTGAACGCCGACGCAGTTCTCTACCAATTGCCAATCGGTGCTGGTGAAACCTACGAAGGTTGCATCGACTTGATCACCATGAAGGCCCTACGTTTCGTTGGTGAGCAAGGTAGCGAAGTCGAAGAGTACGACATCCCTGCTGAGCTACAAGACGAAGCTCAAGAGCATCGCCACGCGATGCTCGAAGCGATGGCGATGTACAACGACGAAATGATGGAAAAGCTTCTCAGCGAAGAAGAAATCTCCATCGAGTTGATCCACCAAGTCACGAAGGACGCGGTACAAAATCAAGGCTTCACACCAGTCTTTGTCGGAACAGCCTTTAAGAACAAGGGTGTTCAGCCTTTGCTCGACGCCGTAACTCGTTACTTGCCTAGCCCACTGGAGCGTGACATCTCTGCTCTGAAGGTGGACAAGAATGCAGAAGCTGGTGCTGAGCCAGAAAAGATGGAACTGAAGCCAGATCCAGATGCTCCATTCGTCGGGATGGCTTTCAAGATCGTCGAAGACCCTTACGGTCAGCTGACCTTCATGCGAATCTATCAAGGTAGCATCAAGAAGGGTGAAATGTACACCAACCAGCGCACCGGCCGAAAGGATCGCTTCAGTCGGATCGTGCGGATGCACTCGGATGATCGGGAGGAAATCGATACCGCCTCTGCCGGTGACATCGTCGCGATCATGGGTATCGATTGTGCCTCTGGTGAAACTTACGCCAACGATCGCGACTTCTGCACTCTGGAAAGCATGTTTGTGCCGGAGCCTGTGATCAAGGTTTCGGTCAATCCTGCTCGTTCCGACGCAGATAAGATGACCAAGGCTCTTCAGCGTTTCCGCAAGGAAGACCCAACTTTCCGCGTTCAAAACGACGAGGAAACAGGCGAAACGATCATCTCCGGAATGGGCGAGCTTCACCTCGATATTTATATCGAGCGGATGCGTCGTGAGTACAAGATCGAGATCGAAGCCGGTGCTCCCAAGGTAAGTTACCGAGAAGCTCCTGGCGAAAAGGTCGAGTTTAACTACAAGCACAAGAAGCAGACAGGTGGTTCCGGTCAGTACGCCCATATGGTCGGCGAGTTGACTCCAATTGAATCCGACTCCGAAGACTCCTTCGAATTTGAAGAGCATATCGTCGGTGGTCGCATTCCAAAGCAATTTATTGCTCCGATCGAGAAGGGCATGCGAGACTCGCTGGGCAAGGGGCCTTTAGCTGACTACCCAGTTGTTGGTATTCGCATCGACCTGCGTGACGGTAGCTACCACGACGTTGACTCTTCGGAGCGTGCCTTCTACATCGCTGCTCAAGGTTGCTTCCGCGAATCAATGCAGAAGTCCAAGCCCGCTCTGCTTGAGCCAATCATGCGTTGCGAAATCGAGTGCCCTGAGGAGTACCAAGGGGACGTCGTTGGTGACGTTATTCGCCGCCGTGGCCTCGTTAGCTCCACCGACGTACGTGATTCGATCTCGTACATCGTGGCTGAAGTACCTCTGGCTGAGACCTTTGGCTACGCAACTGACTTGCGTTCGATGACCAAAGGTCAAGGTACCTTTACCATGGAACTACTTTGCTACCGCAAGTGCCCGAACAACGTTCAGGAAGATGTTATCGCTGAGCGTAAGAAGGCCGAATTGGCTGGTGCTAAGTAGCGCTTCTGCATAGTTTTCATCGAATAAAATATCGAAAAGCCGCGAGTTCCACTCGCGGCTTTTTTAGTGTGAGCTCTGAAGGAACCAGCAGTCCGACGCTTTCGCGTACGGCTCACATCGCCAACGTAAAACTCTGCTAAGCCCTGCAGTTCGTGGCTCCTGCTGTGAAGATGGGCTTGCCTTGGTGTAAGATGACAAGTGCTGCATCCCGCTTCCTTCCCGCCTGGACGAACCGATGTCTTTTCGTCGCCTTTCGCACCGTTTTTCGTTCTTTGTTCGCTCGTGCATGATTATTCTCCTCGCGCATAGTAGTTCTTGTCTGAGGGCGGCTCCTGCGGATGAGCATCCGTCGAGCTTCGTCGTGCTGCCTACTTCGATCGAATTATCGGGAGACGAAGCATCGTCGCGAGTTTTGGTGCAGCACGTTCACGGCGAAGTAATCGGCTCACAACTTGTTGATGCCAAGCTCTCCATTGTTGACGAAACGATCGCTCACATTGAGGCGGGACGCGTGGTAGCTGTTTCGGACGGTGAGACAACTTTGCGAGTCACCGGCGTCGGGATTGAACAACCAATCGAAGTTCCGATTCAAGTGAGTGGCTCAGGGAAAGATCGCGAATACCAGTTTGATGCGCACGTTCAGTCAGTGCTGACCAAAGCTGGTTGCAATAGCGGTGCGTGCCATGGCGCACTGTCTGGAAAAGGCGGATTTCGCTTGTCACTGCGTGGCTACGATAGCTTAGCTGACCATTACACGATTACTCGTCAGGACCGAGGTCGGCGGATTGAACCAGCCGACCCTGTGCGGAGTCTGCTGCTTGGCAAGCCGACGACGCAGATCGCGCACAAAGGTGGCTTGCGACTAGATGCGGACTCAGCAGATTACAAGATTCTTGCAGATTGGATTGCTGGTGGTTCACCGGGCGTTCAGCCGACCGATGCAAAGCTCGAGCGTATCGAAGTGCTCCCGGAATCGCTTCGCCTGCAAACTAACGCGGCGTCGAAGCAAGAAATCGTTGTGCGAGCCCACTACGACGACGGTCGCATCGAAGACGTGACGCACTGGGCGAAGTTTAGTTCTACGAACGAAGCCGTCTTAGAAGTGTCAGAAGACGGTCGAGTACAAGTTGTCGGAAGTGGTAAGGGAGCAGTAGTTGCCTGGTTTGCGAGCCGCATTGCGATCTCCTCGATCGTCGTTCCCTATGATCAGCAAGTTACCGAAGTTGCCTACCAGGACTTCAAAACGCAAAACTTCATCGATGAGATTTTGCTCGAAGAATGGAAACTCCTCAACTTGACACCCTCGCCGCGGTGTACGGATGAAACCTTCATTCGCCGGGCATTCATTGACACGACGGGGACTCTGCCGACCGCCGGCGAAGTTCGAAAGTTCCTGGGCGACACTTCTGATGATCGGCGTGAAAAGCTCGTGGATTCGCTTCTAAAAAGTGAATCCTACGTCGACTACTGGTCTTATCAGTGGTCGGATTTGTTGCTTGTAAATGGGAATCTCTTGCGTCCCGATGCAGTTGCAGCATTCTACAAGTGGATTCGCAGCAAGGTTGAAAACAATACGCCTTGGGATCAGTTTGCTCAGGAGGTAGTCCTAGCTCGAGGCGAAAGTATGGAGCAAGGTGCAACGAATTTTTATGCAATCCATCAAACGCCCGAAGCCCTAACCGAGAACACCTGCCAAGCATTTATGGGGCTCTCGATTGGTTGTGCCAAGTGTCACAATCATCCCTTGGAAAAGTGGACGAACGATCAGTATTACGCGATGGCAAATCTGTACTCGCGAGTCCGAGCGAAAGGCTGGGGCGGCGACAGCCGTAATGGTGATGGCAAGCGGACTTTGGTGGTGCTGGAACGAGGAGACTTGATTCAGCCTTCACGTGGCAAGCCACAAGCACCCGCTCCGCTGGATGCTGAGGCAATTGCGATCGATGCGCCGGAGGATCGACGAGAAGTGTTGGCGGAATGGCTAACGCGTTCCGACAATCGCTACTTTAGTCGCGCGATCGCAAATCGAGTATGGGCAAACTACATGGGCGTAGGATTGGTAGAGTCGGTGGACGACTTGCGAGCTAGCAACCCAGCTAGCAGCGAACGATTGCTTAACGCTTTGGCCGACTATGTCATCGAGCATGACTACGACCTCAAAGCACTGAGTCGGCTGATCCTGAACTCGGCCGCCTATCAACGTGCTGCCCAGTCGACAGGAAACAACGCAAACGACAAGCGGTTTTACAGTCACTACTATCCGCGTCGATTGATGGCGGAAGTTCTTCACGACGCGATTGTGACGGTGACTGGCGTGCCGACCAAGTTTACGCAAATTGAGTTTCAGGGTGCAGATAAACGCAAGACTGACTTCTATCCGGAAGGTACCAAGTCGTTGGAGCTGTACGACTCCGCCGTCGTAAATTATTTCCTCAAGACCTTTGGTCGCCACCAGCGGCGCATCACATGTGACTGTGAACGTTCGAATCAGCCAACGGTGGTTCAAGTGCTTCACCTCAGCAATGGCGATACGATCAACGAAAAATTAGCGGCGAAGACTTGTGTGATTTCCAGTTGGCTTGAAGAATCAGCACCCGCAGAACAAGTTGTTGAGCGAGCGTACTTGGCAGCCCTTTCACGCAGGCCATCTGCGGATGAAAGACGAAGGTTGTTAGCGCTGGTGGCGGCGGCCGATGCCGAGAAAGTTTCCAGGCGAGAGACTTACGAGGACTTGCTGTGGAGTTTGATGACTAGTCCCGAATTCTTGTTTTCCCACTGATGCGCAAACTGATCTTAATGCGGCACGCCAAAAGTGATTGGAGCGATGAGTCGCTCTCGGATCACGATCGACCTTTGAATCCTCGAGGCCGCCGCTCCGCTCCGCTCGTTGCAAACTATCTTGAACATCAAGGTCATTCGCCTGATTTCATCCTCGCGAGTTCAGCGGTCCGTGTTCAGCAGACGTTGGAGCTGATGCAAGCCACTTGGCAGCGCGAAGCGGAGGTCTTGACCGAAACAAGTCTCTATCTCGCATCGCCTGACGAAATCTCTGGCCACGTGGATGTGCTACATGATTCTTGGAGCACTGTTTTGGTGCTTGGGCACAACCCTGGTATGTCAGCACTTTGTGGGGCGTTGGCTGGCGTTGGCATGGAACTCCCTACAGCTGCTTTGGGCGTATTCCAAACCGAAGCGGAAACATGGAAGCACTCTGTCCGCAAAGCGGAGTGGAGCCTGGAAGATTCTTGCCGACCGCGAGATCTTGAGATCTAAGAACTCGATCGTTCCATTTCGCCAGCTGAATCGAGCGGAAGTAGGACGTGACAAATGCGGCCCTATCACAGCTCCTCGTAAACGCTAGTTACCGTACCAAGTTTCAACTCCCTACCCGCTTTCTTGGCTTTAGCTTCACGATACTGCTGAGACTTGATCGCGGTCGCACAATAATCTTGTTACTTTGCCATAGTGCTCAATAGATCGTCTTGTTCTTTTGAGCATGGCCCAGAAATGACGATGCGTGAAAGCATTTACCGTTGGCCTTGAGTAACAGCGACCCGAGCCAGCTCGTACGGGTGATAGGCTGCCAGCACTGCTACTAGTTTGGCTCAGTATTCACGAATGCAGTTCAACCCCATTCGTTACCGCTCGTGCTGTTCACTCGCCTGTTTACCGAGATTTTTCACACGAAAGCAGCTATCTTATAGAAAGTCGGTGTGCGGTCCGTCCCTCCTACCTCCCGAGCAACCTGCCGGTTCGGCGAAGCATGGCCAGAGAGTTCTGCTAAGCATCTTCCTTCAGGACTGTGCGGCATTCCTACCTTTGCAATCGCTTGAACCCCTTCGAGCCCTGTGCGTGGTGACTCCATTGTCATGATTAAATCCAATCTTGCTTTCACGTTGGTTTTCGTCTCAGCCCTAGCGTTAGCTACTCAAGATCTGCCCGCGGACGAGGACATTTCGCTTGTTTTTGAGAAGCATGTTCGCCCGATCCTCAAGCAACATTGCTTCCACTGCCATGGAGAGGAGGAAGAAACTGGAGGTGGGCTTGATCTTCGCTTGCGACGTTTTCTATCTGCGGGTGGTGATTCCGGAGTTGCTATCGTCCCGGGAAATCCCAATGAGAGTTTGCTTGTCGAGGTTCTCACTTCCGGGCAGATGCCCGAAGGAAAAGAAAAGCTGCCAGAAGAGCAGATTGATTTGATCGCTAAATGGATCAAGCAGGGAGCAAATACGGCTCGTGCAGAGCCTGATAACCCGGATGAATTGGAGGCTTTCACGCAAGAAGAAAGAAGCTGGTGGTCGTTGCAGCCTATTGTGTTACCATCAATTCCTGAAGCAAACGAGCTTACGGATTCGACAAATGCGATCGACCGATTCGTTGCCCGCTCGCTCAAGCAGGCAAACCTGGCTTTCTCATCGGAGGTAGACGCTCGAACTCTCATCCGCCGACTGCACTTTGATCTCGCAGGACTGCCACCGAAACCGAACGAAATAACAACGTTCACCGAACAGTTCAAGTATGCACCCGAGTCCGCCTACAGGTCGCTGATAGAACGCCTTTTGAACTCACAGGCTTACGGCGAACGCTGGGGACGTCACTGGCTGGATTTAGCCGGCTATGCGGACTCGAACGGGTACGATGAGAAAGATGTCGTCCGAGAGCATGCTTGGCGTTACCGAGACTATGTCATTCGCTCCTTGAACAATGACAAGCCTTATGACGAGTTCATTCGCGAGCAATTGGCCGGTGACGAGATTGCTGCAACAGAGGGTGTGCACGCCAACTCAGATAAAGAACGGGAGAGGGCACGCTATGCCGAGTTGATGACGGCTACCGGCTTTCTTCGCATGGCACCGGATGGCTCGGCAAGCTTGAACAATATGTCGACTCGTAACCAGTGCGTAACGGACACCATTAAGATCGTCAGCTCTACTTTGTATGGCATGACAATCGAGTGCGCTCAGTGCCACAATCACCGGTACGATCCGATCACGCAGGCAGACTACTACAGTCTTCGCGCGGTTTTCGAGCCGGGCTTTGACATCAAGCAATGGAGAGTCCCACGGAATCGTTTGGTTTCACTGCAAACGAAACAACAAGCTACGCAAGCCGCAGAGATCGAGAAGGAAGCAAAAAAAATCGACGCGGAACGCGCGACGAAAGAAGAACAGTTCATTGCTGAGGTTTTGGAAAAGGAACTAGCGAAGCGAGAAGAATCGATTCGAGAAGATTTGCGTGAGGCCTACAACACTGAGGTGAAAAAACGCAGCGCGGGGCAGAAGAAGCTGCTAGCTCAGAACCCAAGTATCAACAAGCTCAGTGCTTCCAGTCTCTATCTCTACGACAGCACTTACAAAACGAAGCATGCGGGCACACTGAAGGAGATCGCGGCTCGGGCCCAGGCTGTTCGTAACACTAAGCCAAAGGCAGAGTTCGTGCAGGCGTTCGCGGAGCAGGCGAAGAAGCCCGAAGCGGTCGATTCGACGCACGTGTTTTTTCGCGGCAACCCGGATTCACCAAAAGAGAAAGTAACGCCAAGTGATCTCTCCGTACTGGCTAGCTGGAGAGTAACGCAACTTCCCGAGTTTTCCGAGGAATTGTCTACAACGGGCCGGCGTCTGGCATTCGCTAGGTCGATCACGGATGGCCGGCATCCTTTGCTTGCTCGCGTCATTGTCAATCGAGTCTGGAAGCATCATTTTGGACTTGGACTTGTTGCGAGCGTCAGTGACTTTGGTGTTCTCGGGGACCTTCCATCGCATCCTGAACTGCTAGATTATCTCGCCTATCGCTTTATGGAGTCTGGGTGGAGATTGAAGGAGCTTCATCGATTGATTCTCACCAGCCAGACTTGGAAACAGTCGTCGCGAAGATCGAAACTCGGCGACGAATTGGATCCAGACAACCGACTACTCAGTCGGCAAAATGCGCGAAGACTAGAAGCTGAAGTATTCAGAGACTCTTTGCTTGCGGTCGCCGGCAAGCTCAATCGGAAGCCCTTTGGACCGCCGATTCCGGTAATGCCGACGACTGACGGCTCCATTGTGGTGGGGAACGATACGACCGACAGTGCGGGCCGACAGACCGGAAAGTACATTCCGCTTAATGGTGAAGAGTTTCGTCGGAGTATTTACATCCAAGTACGCCGAAGCCGTCCGCTCGATATGTTGACGACATTTGACGCTCCTAGCATGACGGATGCGAATTGCGCATCGCGTCCGGAGACGACCGTCAGTCCACAAAGCTTGCTGCTGATGAACAGTACTGGAATGCGAGAGTACGCAAGATTTCTCTCACAGCGATTACAGGCTTTCGAAGCAGCAGATCGCGCGTCCCGAATCCGATTGGCATTTTCGCTTTGCTATGGAAGGGAGGCGAGTGAGGCGGAAGTTCAGGATTCTGAAGCATTCATTGCAGTCCAGGAGAAATACTACAAAGAAAACCCGGCAAAGTTTGAGAAGGAGTCGGGGCCTGCTGAAAAAGACAACGCCCCGCCGGATTCATTAGCCTTCGCCGCGTTTTGCCATGCTTTACTTAGCTCCAACGAGTTCCTCTACATCGATTGAATCATGAGTCATTCAAGACGGCACTTCATTGAAGGTAGTTACGGTGCGGGACTTATCGCGCTTGCCACTTTGATGCGTGAACAGAAAGCATTTGCAGATCCGACCAAACTCGATCAGAGGTCAGATGCGACTGGCTACACGACAAAACCAAAATTGCCTCATCATCCGCCGCGTGCTAGGGCGATGATCTCGATGGTAATGCAGGGCGGTCCGAGTCAGATCGATCTTTTTGATCCTAAGCCTGCGCTCGACGGATTGGATGGCAAGGACTTCCCCGGGGAAGTCAAATACGATGACGCGGCGGGCGCCACAAAAGAAGTGATGAAGGCTCAGTGGAAGTTTGGCAAGTACGGGCAGTCTGGCATGGACTTCAGCGAGTTGGTACCGCACATGGCATCGATTGCTGACGAGATTACGATGATTCGTTCGATGCATACTGGTGTTAATAACCACGGCCAGTCCATTAACGCGCTCAACAATGGCAGCATTTTGAACGGACGCCCTTCACTTGGCAGCTGGCTGACCTACGGCTTGGGAAGCGAGAACCAGAATCTGCCCGCATTCGTCGCTCTGACTGACCCGCGAGGATTGCCGGTGCTCGGTGTTGGTAATTTTACCAATGGCTGGCTTCCGTCCCCTTACCAGGGAACCGTCGTTCGGCCGAAGGAGCCGCGGATACTCAATCTCGATGCTCCTATGTCTTTGCGCGGCAAGGCCCAGGAAAGGTATCTCAGCTTTGTCCAAAAGCTAAACCGAAGCCACTTAGCAGCTCGGCCAGGCGAGCATGAGCTGGACGCGCGAATTCAGAGTTTCGAGCTTGCGGCGAGGATGCAGTCCGAAGCCAAAGATGTGCTGGATTTGAGCGACGAGAGCGAATCAACTTTAAGGATGTATGGTATTGAGAAACCGCAGACCAAGGAATTCGGTACACGATGTTTGCTAGCACGTAGATTGATCGAACGCGGCGTACGCTTCGTCAATCTGTACACAGGCAATCAGACTTGGGATCACCACAACAATATTGCTACGAATCTCCCGGCGGCGTGCAAGTACGTCGATCAACCAGCCGCCGCTCTCGTTAAGGATCTAAAACAACGCGGCCTGTTGGACTCGACGATTGTACATTGGGGCGGCGAAATGGGACGCTTGCCAGTGATCCAAAATCGCGCCGGGGGCACGACTGATCGCAAGAAGGTTGGCCGTGATCATAATACCTACGGATTTACCATGTGGGTCGCAGGTGGCGGCTTCAAAGCGGGCTACACTCACGGCGAAACGGACGAGTTTGGTCATCGCGCCGTGAAGGATGTGGTCAATCACTTCGACTACCACGCCACCTTGCTGCACTTGTTCGGCCTCGCCCCTGACCGCTTAACATTCAAACGCAACGGAACCGATCAAAGCTTAATTACGAATAGCAAGGCGAGAATTGTCAGCGAGCTGCTTAGTTGAGCTCGCTCTCACCCGAGAAAAAGCTCTTGCTTCTTACTTCTCAAAGATCCAGAACCGCAGCTGTCGTGTGTTTGCTTTTGCCACTTCTATTGGAGGCGAAGTGGCTCATCCCGAATAGGATGCTCACTTGTCCGTTTGCCACACAATACATTGGACTTGCTGTTGTAGAAAACAATAGTCAGATTCTCTTCTCCGAGGAGTATGCCGGAGCCTACGGTCGTAGCGACAACCGGTTTTACCCGGGAGACCGAGAAGGGGAGACTTTCAAAGGACGGTGTTCAAGCATTCTTGCTGAACCAGAGGAGCGACCGTCCTGACCTCTGGAGCGTTTGCCCTGTGATCTTGAGACGACGCGGTCGGGAGTGATGGCCAGCGGTGATGTTCGCTAAGGCACCACGAGGAGGTGTGGATTAGCGGTGGGCGATAGTTTACTTGCCGTAGCGTGCGTTGATCGTTACTTGAACGATCTTTTCTGAACGAGTTCTTACTGACGAATTCACTGTTTTTCGTGCGGTCGTATGGAGTCCATCATGTTTAGAATCCTGCTCTCTAGCCGGCGGTTGGCTGCGTGGGGCATTTGCCATTGGTATGTTGGTGAGATGCAAGAATAATTAAATGCACCACCAAGAGGCTGCTTTGACTTGATTGCTGGGACGTCGACAGGGGCTATTACAGCTTGTTCGCTCTGCTTTGGTTAGAGCGCACGTCAGATCGAAAAATTCTATAACGATTATTCGGCTCAAATATTTAAAACGCGTAAACCCTACTCACCGAAGCAACTCTATCGGCCGATCTATGCAATTGGCAAGAACTTGCTCGCCAAGCGGTCAACCAATTGGGAGCATTTCTTTCAGTGTCGCTATCGCCCGTTCAGTCTGAATGTCGCCTTGGAGCAAGGGGTTGGAGAAGCAACACTCGCGGACCTGAGATTGGGCCGATTGTTGGTTCCAACGGTGAATCTTACCGATGGAAAGATGCGCTTACACCAGGCACGCCATCTTCCTCGCACGAGCGCAACGCAAGGTTGGCGACTGGTCGAGGTGATCGTTGCGTCGGTAGCAGCCTCAACTTATTTGCTATACAAAACTATGCCTGATGGAAAAGTCTACGCGGATGGCGGGCTGTGGGATCCTGGTTTCACCGCGCTCTCGGAAGCGGATCGAGTTGAGATCCCTGACGCGCAAGGTGTTCGGCAGAATGCTGATCGAACTAATTACGCTCTTTGCCCCTCCTGTTGTTTACTGCGGTTACATGGAATTCAAATGGAATTCAGGTTTGCCGGATAAACGATTTGATCGTTCGGTGAACCAGCCCGATGCTGAGCCGATGTTCGTGGACTGACCCGTTAAAAAAACAGACCTGGAAACCACCCCCACCCCTTTCCCTTTATAAAAAGGGGGTTGCAAG
The DNA here is from genome assembly GCA_963691875.1 of Aureliella sp. Classification (GTDB taxonomy): domain Bacteria; phylum Planctomycetota; class Planctomycetia; order Pirellulales; family Pirellulaceae; genus Aureliella. The sequence continues at coordinate 2,809,332 of OY829846.1, read as the reverse complement.
TCCTGACTTTCCAGGAGTACCCCTGTTTTAAAAGACATTGTGCTTCTTTCAAGATTCCTAGTTTTTGAGAGACTGATGAAAAAGATTACTTCCCGCAGGTTTCACAAAATGTTTTCCCTGGTGATCGGGATACAGCTACTGCTGTGGACTGTCAGCGGGTTGATTTTCAGCTGGAATCCAATTGACAAGGTCCGCGGGGAAAATCGGGTTGCCGAACGAAAACTGCCCGATCTCTCGAAACAGGATCTTCTCCCGCTCAATCCAATTCTCAACGATCCGAAGCTGGTCCCCGTGGGAGATACGGTGGAGTCCGTTGTGGTTGGACATATGCTGGATTGGCCGGTTTACCAGATCGGCGTTCGAAATTCTGAAGGCAGCTACCACGTGCTCTGCAACGCGGCAACAGGTGAAAGGCTGTCTCCCATTCCCCGGGAAGTCGCCGAGAAGGTTGCCCTCGAGGATTTCGCCGAACCTGCAAAAGTAAAAAAAACCGTTCTGCTCGAGGAACCCCAGGGCTCACATTCGGAATACCGAAAAAGGGAACTGCCCGCCTGGAAAATCGAACTGGACCATTCATCAGGAACTGTCATTTACGTGTCGGCTGATCGCGGGACGGTGGTTACCCGCCGCAACAACCGTTGGCGGTTGTTTGATTTTTTCTGGATGCTGCATACGATGGACTTCCAAGGCCGCGACAACTTCAATTCTTGGCTGCTGCGAATCATGTCCGTTATGGGGGTGATTTCTGTTCTTTCGGGCTATTGGCTCTGGTACCGGGGCAAAAGAAGAAACGGAAAACCGAAAAGCCGCGGGCCGGCGACACGGTCACGACCTAGACCCTCGGCACCCTAAGGAATTTCCGTGTTCGCCAATTTCCACGGGGCATGCCGCCGCTTGGAGGACGCGCCGCTCAACATCCAGGACATATGGATGCTATCACTCGGAGCAGGGCAATCCAACTACTCCCTTTCACCGCCCGAAGCCGATGCAGGGACGCTGTTCTGGAGCCAACACGGAGCGGAAGTCATGAGTATCTACCAGGTATAAAGAACTCAACTTCCGTTGAAGTTCGTGCTCGAAGATCGCTACTAGCCAATCGAATTTGAGTTGAGCGACCCAAGCTGGACGCTTTATAACATATCGATGACTAGCGAACTGTTTCAGCATGGAAGAGAGCGAGGAAGAAAGGTAATTGACGTCTTAAAAGAAAAGTTCTTGTACCGCCCCGCCTTGCGCTCCCTTTGAAGACGCGTCTTCTTAAAAGGAGCATCTCAACCCTGAACGCTAGTTGTCATCAAAGCTTCATCGAGCGACCGGCGCCTTCTGCCGGGCTCTGAACGAATAGTTGGCGTTAGGTTGGCTTCAATGAGTGCAATGCTGCTACGGATTCGATGTGTCTCGGGCGAAGTCGGTTTTCGTTGAGACTTGGTTTCGACTTTTGCGGATTTCTATGAACCAAATTGACTTCTGCGTAAACGCGGAACTACAGACCAAGACGGCTACTTGAGCAAAAACAGTCAAGGAAAAGAAAGAAATCCGTCACTCGTGATGGGTTTTACGTCAAGAAACTGTGAATTTGCATTATTTACGGCGAATAGGCTGCTGTATATGATTGATTCTAACTAAGTTAGTGGTAGCCTTTGGCTGGAAATTAGCATTCTCTTGGTGGGAAACGGTAATTTTAGCCAGTTTGGTGACTGATTTTGAGCACGGGCGTCACAGAGCAACGACGAGCAAAGCTTCGCGAGCTGATTCGTGACCAGGGGTTCGTCGCGATTCCTGATCTGCGAGCAGCTCTTGATGTGAGCGAATCGACGATCCGACGCGACTTGGACTTCCTAGAGTCGGAGGGCGAGGCGCGGCGTACGCATGGCGGAGTCTTCTTCACTGGCAAGGCTTCCTCAATCAGGCAGTTTGAGGATAGACGGGAAGGTCAGTGGGATCGCAAGCGAGAGGTGGCTCTGGCGGCTAGCAATTTGATCGAAGATCACGACACCTTGCTGCTCGACGGCGGAAGCACGGCTTACGAGTTGGCTCGGCACTTGGTCGGGCGACCGCTGCAGATTGTGACCAACTCGCTACCGGTGGCCAACCTTTTTGCCTCCAGCGAGCAAGTCGACTTGGTGGTGCTGGGCGGTTGGGTGCACACTCGCACCAGTGTTGCCCTGGGACCTTACGCCAATGAGATGTTGAGTTCACTGAATGTGCAAAAAGCGATCTTGAGTATCGCGGCCGCAGATCACCGGGGCTACTACAACAGCAACTTGCTGTTGGTTGAGACCGAAAGAGCCATGATGCGATGTGCTGATCAAACGGTACTTGTCGCTGATAGCTCGAAGTTTGGAAAGAGCTCGCTTGCCCGACTCTGCAAACTCGACGAAGTGCAAACGGTGGTCAGCGACGCTGAACTGCCGGACAAGTCGAAAGACGAGCTGCAAAAGGCTGGCGTTGAGCTGGTGCTTGCTCCGGAGGCAAGCGAATCGGAGAGCTCGCAACGAGAGAGCAAGGGAAGTGCTACCGAACACGAAGCTGCTGAGTAGGTCGCTTCAGAATTAAAACGAACAGAATTCAACTTTTGAAAATTAACAATAGGTCCACTTCATGTCAGCGACAGCAGTAGATCGGAGTCAAGTCGAAGCACTCGTGCGGCAGGTCATCCAACGCGTTGGCGCGGCTTCTGGTACGCCAGCCTTGCAGCCAGCGAAGCCCGATCTGCGAGTCAGTATTTCGGCTCGGCACGTGCATTTGACCGACGAGCACGTCGAGCGACTCTTCGGACCAGGACGGACTTTGACCCCAGGCAAGCCACTCTATCAAGACGGTTTCTACGCAGCCGAAGAGACGGTCATGATCGTTGGCCCGCGGCGCCGCATGTTGCCTGAAGTTCGGGTGCTTGGACCAACACGACCTCATAGCCAAGTCGAACTCGCGCTGACAGATGCGATTTCTCTCGGACTTGACATTCCAGTTCGCCACTCAGGCGACATCGAAGGAACGCCTGGCTGTGTTCTGGTCGGCCCTGCTGGAACAGTCGAACTCAACCAAGGCGTGATTCGCGCGGCGCGACACGTTCATATGAGCTTCGATGAGGCGGACTACTACGGGGTGAAGAATGGTGATTTCATGACACTGAAAATCACTAGTCACCAGTGCACCGTGGCGTTCGATGACTTGTTGGTTCGCGCCGACAAGGCTGCGAAGCTAGAAGTACACATTGATACCGATGAAGGCAACGCTTGCAACTTGGACGCTGCCAGCGAAGTGCAGTTGGTCCCGCAAAAGGACTGTGACTGCCACGAGCATTAGATGCTGGCCCCACATTTCGCCGAGTCGCGAGAAGCACATTTTTCACAACCCGAAGCGTAAGCGAGGCTAAGGGCAATACCAATAAGGTTCCTAGCTCATGCTTCGGGTTGTGATTGAGCGAGTGACGACCGCTAGTAGCGAACAAACAACAACTCAACGTCAGCTCTTACGAGCAGACCCAAACTAACTTTAACGCGGCTTTTCGGAGCCGAGATTTCCAATGCCAAAAGCGAGGAGAAAACCGAAGATGGCAAACATTTCTGAGGCCTTAGGCATGATCGAAACCAAGGGGTTGATTTCCTTGGTGGAGGCGACAGATGCCATGATGAAAGCTGCCAATGTGCAGTTCCTGGGTTGGGACAAAGTCGGAAGCGGCTTGGTTTCAGCATTTGTTACCGGTGACGTCGCAGCAGTCAAAGCTGCTACCGATGCTGGCGCTGCGGCGGCTGGACGCGTCGGCGAAGTCGTCAGCGTACAAGTCATCGCGCGACCACACGGCGACTTACCGAAGGTACTGAAGGTTTAGTCACCTATCGGATCGATCAAACAATCCATAACAACAAACAGGTTTTTGAAAAATGCAAACTGCAATTGGTCTAATTGAAACGAAGGGCCTGCTGTCATTGGTAGAAGCTACCGATGCGATGGTAAAGGCTGCAAGCGTAGAAATCGTTAAACGCGTTGACATCGGCGGTGGCTTGGTCACCACTGTTGTTTCCGGCGATGTCGGTAGCGTTCGCGCTGCGGTTGAAGCTGGTGCTGCTGCCGCTTCGCAAGTCGGCGAGCTGGTCGGAAGCCACGTGATTCCACGTCCTGCAGAAGGCCTTGGCGACGCTTTTTTCGCGTAAGCTCCACTGCCGCAGTGCGGACGGTGGAGGCGTCTGAAGCCTCAAGCAAGGAAACTCATCGGAGTACGAGAAACGGAATGAAAGTTCTTGTCGCGAATCTGGGTTCTACCAGCTTCAAGTACCGCTTGTTCGACATGTCGCCGGAATCCTCTGGCGGCCAGGCAGAACAATTGGCTCGAGGCGGTGTGGAGCGGATTGGTTCCGCCAGCAGTCCTTGCACAGTCTCGATCGGAGACTACGAGGGCAAGTTGGAGATGGAAGTTCCGCATCACGGTGTGGCTGTCCAAGCTTGTATTGGTCAGTTAACCGATCCTGAGCACGGTTGCATGAGCGACGCCAGTGAAGTGGCTGCGATTGGCTTTAAGGCCGTTCACGGAGGGCGTCTGCAAGGAGTCTTTCGGATTGACGAGAGTGTGCTGGGATCGATGGCTGAGGTTAGCTCCGTCGCTCCGGCTCACAATCCTCCTTATCTGGCAGCAATGCGGCAGTTGGCGGAGACTGTTCCAGGAATCCCACTCATCGCAGCCTTCGAAACGGACTTTCACGCGACGATCCCGGACGCTCGCAAGCACTATGCTTTGCCCAAAGCGTGGAACGATGCGTTACCGATTCGTAAATGGGGGTTTCATGGTGCAAGTCATCGCTACATTGCGACGCGTTCGGCAGAGGTGCTAGAGCGAGAAGATGCACGAGTCATCTCATGCCACTTGGGCGGATCGAGCAGTCTCTGTGCGATTCACTCTGGAAAGAGCGTGGCAACCACGATGGGGATGAGTCCTCAAACGGGCTTGCCGCAGAATAATCGCATCGGCGACTTGGATCCATTTTGCCTGCCTATGTTGATGGAGCACACCGGGAAGGACCTGACGGGACTGCTAGCTTCACTGGCATCCGAAGGTGGTTTGCTGGGCCTCTCTGGCGGCATCAGTGGCGACATTCGCGATTTGGAGGAAGCGGCAGAAGCTGGTAACTCGGATGCACAGTTGGCTCTCGATGTTTACATCGCGGAGATTCGTCGTCAGCTCGGCGGAATGCTGACGGCACTCGGTGGTTGCGATGCCTTGGTGTTCACCGGTGGCATTGGTGAAAACGGTTGGAGGGTTCGTTCGGATGTCTGTGAAGGCTTGTCTGATCTTGGAATCGAATTGGACGCTGCCAAAAACAAACCCGCACGTAGTAGCGAAGTGCGTTTGGATGCGGCTGGAAGCCGAGTTCAGATTTGGATTTTGCCAACCAACGAAGAACTTATCGTGGCTCGTCAAACCGTTTCCGCTCTGCAAGAGAAGTAATCTTTTACCCAACTGATTGGACCAAGTCATGTTTGTCGCAAAAGTAACCGGATCTGTCGTTTCGACCGAAAAGGTAGAGACCATGCGCGGTCACAAGTTACTGGTGGTCGAGCCATTTCGACTAGATCAGAGCGAAAGAGACAAGCTGGTGAGCACCGGTCGGACTTTCATCGCCGTGGACATGCTCGGTGCAGGAGTCAACGACTATGTTCTGATCTCTCAGGGTAGTAGTGCACGTTTCACGCCCGAGACGCAGAAGCTGCCGATTGATTGCGCGATTATCGGCATCGTCGACTCCGTGAACATCGAGAAGCTCCAAGTTTACTCGCGCAGCGAAGAAGAATAGTTCGAACAAGATTGAATTGCCTGCTGCAACAACTTTGCGAAGGCCCGGAAACAAATGGGCAATGGCGGCCTCACTAGTCTGACTAGGAATTCCTAAATGCAAATCAACGAAGACATTATTCGCAGCGTCGTGACTCAAGTCATCCAAGAGGTTCGCGGCGGTGCGGCTCCACAATCTTCCAGCAGTGACTCTGGTCGGTATGGTGTGTTTGACGATGCCAACCAAGCAGTCGCCGCGGCTCGCGAAGCTTTCGAGAAGTTGAGAATGCGGCCGATGGAAGATCGTAAGAAAGCGATTGAGATCATTCGCCGCATCTCAATCGAAGGTGCTGTTGAGCTCGGTACGATGGAGATGAATGAGACCAAGATCGGTCGACTTCAGCACAAGATCGAGAAGCTTGAAACGCTCGGACGTTTGTCACCTGGCACGGAGTTCATGTCGACTCAGGCCTACAGCGGTGACAAGGGCTTAGCCGTTATCGAACACGCCCCCTTTGGCGTCATCGGAGCTATTACACCTGTCACGCACTCCTTGCCAACGATCACTGGCAACGCGGTCAGCATGATTGCGGCAGGCAACACCGTTGTCGTCAATCCTCACCCAAGTGGTCGTAAAGTTGCGGCGGAAGGCGTTCGCCGGTTCAACGAAGCGATCTCGCGTGAGATCGGCATTGATAACTTGGTCTGTGTTATTCGCGAACCTACACTGGAAACCGCCAGCACGATATTCGGTCATCGTGATGTCAGCTTGATCTGCGTCACCGGGGGACCCGCCGTTGGACGTGCTGCTTTGAACAGCGGCAAGCGAGCCATCGTGGCTGGGCCTGGAAATCCGCCGGTAGTTGTCGATGAAACGGCTGACCTAGATCGTGCGGCTCGCTGCATCATCCAAGGTGCTTCGTACGATAACAACTTGTTGTGCATCGCCGAAAAGGAGGTCTTCGTTGTTGAGTCGGTGTTTGACGCGATGATGGCTGCAATGGAGCGAGCTGGAGCCGTGCCACTTAATGGTACTCAGATCGATCGATTGACCGCTGCTGCTTTCCAAGAAGTCGGCGAGGACAAGCACTTGGCTCCAACCAAAGACCTTCTCGGTCAGGATGCAGCCAAGCTGGCTGCAGCCGCAGGTGTCACCATCGATCCAGGGACGGACTTAGTATATGGTGAAACTTCGAAGGATCATCCCTTTGTGCACGTCGAGCAAATGATGCCTTTCGTACCCTTCGTTCGCTGCAGCAATGTGGACGAAGCAATCGAGCTCGCCAAGTACTACGAGCATGGCTTCCGTCACACGAGCATCATCCACTCGCGCGATGTGCGAAACATGACCAAGATGGCACGAGCCTTGGACACCACTTTGTTCGTCAAGAATGGACCCTGCATGAGTGCCCTCGGTTTGGGCGGCGAGGGTTATCTATCCTTCTCCATTGCTGGCCCGACTGGCGAAGGAGTCACTACACCGATGACCTTTACCCGTGAGAGGCGTTGTAGCCTGATCGAAGACCTATGGATTTTGGGCAGCCCAGAGACAACCTAGCAGGCAAGGTTCAAACTTGCCGTTTCGTTGGACACCGAACTCGCTTAACGCCCAGCCAAACGCGCCGGTTTGCTCCGGGAAGAGGCAGAATTCGACAACGAATGCCGAACAAGGAATAACGAATTTCAAAGTGAGAGAATGCAAGTCGCTTTAGTAGTCGGTCACAGCAGTTCCACGGTCAAGCATGAAACGCTTGCGCGTCAGAAGTTGCTCGTTACGCAGCCGCTCATGGCAGACGGTGTCTCGCCGGATGGCGCACCGCTGCTCGTAGTGGATCGTTTCGGCGCTGGAGCGGGCGAAAGGGTGATCATCACCAGCGATGGCAAGGCGATTCGCGAGATGTTCGGAGTCGAAAACTCGCCCATCCGCTGGGCGGTACTAGGAATCGTAGATCCAACTAATGAATGAACCAGTTTTTTGCGCAACTCACTCTCCTTGGGGAGAGTCGTGAGGGACACGAGCGGAGAGGGGCCTTCCCTGCCCCAATTACCCGAACCTCCGCAAGCGGGAGGATAAGTCGCCAAACTTATGAAAACCAAGGCACCAGCTTGTTGCTAAGAAACCGAAGCGTGAGCGAGGAAGACGTGACCTCGGTGCCTCGCTGACGCTTCGTGTTATGAGAGCATTTTGAACCTACGACCAATTTGCATCCACCTATGACAATTACTTCTGCCGAAGTTGAAGCCATCGTACGAGTCGTCCTGCGACGTCTCGCTGGTGGAAATCTGTCATCCCCCAAGCCTGGAGCGAGCGACGCAACCAGTCATGGAGGCGATGGAACGCTACCCGCCAGCACCTTGGTGCTCGATGAGCGACTGATCACGCTGGATTCGCTCAAAGGCAAACTTGCTGACAAAACATCCCTGCAAGTTCCTCATAATGCTGTGCTAACACCAGCGGTGCTCGACGAGCTCCGTGGCCATGGAGTTGAGCTTCAGAAGGTCAACTTTGCCCCTGCGCCCAATACCTGGCCGGGAGGACCTGACTCCAGACTGCTGGTCGTTGCCGGTGGATCACTGCATGCCGCCCTAGGAACACTGGGCGAATTCACCGCTTGCAGTAAAAACTCACCCGCTGACGTGCGTCGCATCGCGGCTCACTTGAACTCAGGTGGCAAGGCTGCGATCTGGAACACCACCACGCCTTTTGCCGCAATTCGTGCTGCGGCAAGTAACTCCAGCCTCCAAGCTGTTCAGTTGCACAGGTTAGAGGACTGGCAGCGAGCCGTTAGCCAGGCGGACCCGAACGTAGTCATCATCGATCAAGAATCCTGGAAAGCGAATCAACTTCAAAAGTTGGCGCTCTTGATGCTAAGGAGATTGAAATGAGGATCTACAAAGTCATCGGTAATGTCACGCTTAGTCGATGTCACCCCAGCTACGAAGGCGCCGCCTTGCGATTGGCTGAACCGCAAGGCCACGCGACCTTGGGAGCTGAGCCACCGAAGGAACCAGACTTACTCGTCGTTTGGGACGATCGCTCTTCGGGCCCTGGAAACCTGGTAGCGGTCAGTGACGGAGCTGAAGCGGCCCAGGCCTTTCGTCCAGAGCTAAAACCTGTCGACGCATACTGTTCTGCAATCCTAGACCAAATTCACATCGACGAGAAAGTCGTCGAACAATTGAAACTTGCCTAGCAATACCCAACACCGAACAACTGAAGTCAAAACCAACCGGCAGCAGCCGCATTTAATGAGGAATTGAAATGGTAAATGCTCACAAAATCAAGCAAGACATTTGCGAAATTGGACGTCGCATCTACAACAAGGGCTTCGCTGCGGCTAATGACGGCAACATCACCGTTCGCATCAGTGACAATGAAGTGCTTTGCACGCCGACCATGCACTCGAAGGGTTTTCTGAAGCCTGACGACATCAGCACGGTTGATATGACAGGTAAACAAATAGCTGGCCGGAAGAAGCGCAGTAGTGAAGCTCTTTTGCACTTGGAGATCTACAAGCAGCGGCCGGACATCAAGTCGGTTGTGCACTGCCACCCTCCACACGCAACGGCTTTCGCCGTGGCCCGCGAACCGATTCCTCAGTGTGTTCTTCCAGAAGTCGAGGTGTTCCTCGGGGATGTGCCGATTACGAAGTACGAAACACCTGGTGGACAGGCATTCGCTGACACGATCATTCCATTCGTCGAGAAGAGTAACGTCATCATCTTGGCCAATCACGGCACCGTGAGCTTTGGTGAAGACGTAGAGAAAGCTTATTGGTGGACCGAGATCCTGGATGCCTACTGCCGCATCTTGATGCTCTCTCGTCAGTTGGGCAAAGTCAATTACTTGGACCAACAGAAGAGTGTCGAGCTCTTGGAGCTGAAGGATAAATGGGGCTTCACCGATCCACGTTTGACCGAAGAATTCAAGGATTGCGACATCTGTGCCAATGACATCTTCCGCGAGAGCTGGAAGGAATCGGGCGTCGAGCGACAAGCCTTCGACGCACCCCCCGCAATGGCCGGCGCTATGGCTGGTTCCGCACCAGCAGCTGGTTCAAGCGCAAGTGGTTCAAACGCAGGTGGTACAGGAAACTTAGACGAAGAGCGTCTCGTGAAGTTGATTACGGATCAAGTCATGAGTCAGTTGAGTCAGTTGAGTCAGTTGAGTCAGTAGAGCAGCGCAGGTTTTTCATCTGTCAATTGAGACCATGGACCTACTGTTAAAAACAACCTAACCTCCTGCCGAAACGACCAGCGACCGGATGTCGCTTTCGGAGGGCAGGGTCGGAGCCCTAGCGAGGGGGAGTGCCCCTCTCCGCTCGTGTCTCTCCCCAAGGAGAGTAACTATGAGGCTAGTACTAAACTCCAATTAGCGAATAGAGCAAGAACATGAAAGTCAGCATTGTAGGTGGCGGCGGTTTGGTTGGTTCCTGTGCAGGATTTGCACTGCAGTGCGGTCAAGTCGCGCGAGAAATCGCATTGATCGACGTCAATACGGAACTCGCACTAGGTCAAGCTTTGGACATCCTGCATGGTGCCCCGAGCGTCGCCGATCAAGTTATCACCTCGGGTTCCTACGAGCACATTCCGTCTAGCGACGTTGTTTGCATCACCGCAGGTTTGCGTCGCAAGCCAGACGAGACACGGTTGGACTTGATCAATCGAAACACAGATTTGTTCGTACAGATCTTGCAGCAAGTTAAATCGGCTGGTCTCAAGCCATCTGCGAAAGTTTTGGTGGTCAGCAATCCTGTCGACATTCTGACTTACGTTGCAGCCAAATCGCTCGGCTTGCCTGAAACGCAAGTTTTGGGACTTGGCACGCAACTAGACACCATTCGATTCTGCAGCTTGATCTCGCAGCAGATCAATGTACCGCCGACTCAGACCAAGGCGCTGATTCTCGGGGAGCACGGAGACAGTATGGTTCCGATCTGGTCCAGCGCCGCAATCGGCGGATTGCCTCTAGAGAAGTACCCAGGTTGGAACAATAACTTGGCAAACGAACTGTTCAAACGGACCAAGGGCTCGGGGGCTGAAGTCATCAGCCGCAAAGGCGGAGCGGGTTTTGCGGTCGGCATCGCCATTCGAGATGTCATTGAATCGATATTGCTCGACAGTCGCAAGATCCTGCCTGTCAGCACCGTTCAGGATGGTTGCTTTGGCGTTCGGGACGTTGCACTTTCTGTTCCAACTGTAGTTGGATGTGCCGGAGCTGTTGAACGCATCGAGCTCGAGCTCTGGCCTAAGGAATTGCAAGGCATCCGGAACAGTGGCAACTCCTTGCGACCAACTCTCGATACGGTGCTCAAGCGAATTAACGCGTGAGTCGCCCCACAGCTATGTGGCTATGATCCTGAAAGTCCAGCGTAGAGACAACCTGCGCCAAGAATGATTGCGGCAAGTGGCCCAGCCCACATTCCCATGAAGCTGTTGACTCGAGCCTTGTTCGGATCGAAGAACAAAACTGGAATGCGGCTGCCGATTTCAGGCTTCCGCGTCGTCGATCCGTAGCCATGGGTAAATCGAAAACCATTGCCCTCTGCGTCATCGAATTCAATGACGGCGTGAAAGTAGGTTTTCTTGTTGCGATTGCCTGAGAATCGCAAACGCTCCTCCACGTCGACAACTTCTCCCGATGCGCGATGCCCCATCAAGAACAAGTAAATGTGCTGAATGGTAAAGCAGGCCGCCAGCAGGGTAATGATGATTCCAACGCCTAGGAAGTAGTACTGCATGTCACAGCCCCGGCTCAAAACTTGGGTTTGTGGCACGGCCAAAACTCTTGACGAGGTCCACAGCACAGGATTCCGTTAAGCGTAACCTACTCTATCACCTCAAACCGCCCGGCCTCCCGATTCTTGCGGACTTTGTCTCCAGCGAACACGATGCCGTTCATGGCGATGTAGACTCCAGGTGGTTGACTAAGCAAAGCGCCGACAGCACACCCAATATTGAATTCGGCATCAGAAGCCTCAAAACGCGACGGAGTCATCGAACCAGTCAAGACGATGGTTCTTTCAGTAAGATGCGAAAGAGCTCGAGCCGTATCTGGCATGGTATCGGTACCGTGCGTGATCAAGATCCGCGAGTGCGAGCACTTCTTGACTTCACCGCAAATCAACTCACGATCCGTGTCGGTCATTTCGAGACTGTCTTTGCGCATTAGCGATGCAATAGAATGCTCGAAACAAACGTTGGCCCGTCGAAAGATTTCTTGGATCTGTGTTTCGCCTACCTCGTAGTCACTCTTGGCATCGAAGTAGACTTTGTCGATCGTCCCACCGCAGGAAAAAATCTGAATGTGATGCATCTTCAACTTGGCAGCAAGATATGCGCACTGCCGCAGAGGTTGGCCGACGCAGCAAAGACATCCAGAAGTACCCAGTTGAGCATGATTTCCAGGGTGGCAGGTTCGGGCCTCTGCCCGGTTCTGCAAACACGATTCTTCACACGACGCGTGAGCTATGCAAAGAAAACAGTTTCCTCACTTGCGCATCTGGTTGTGAAGAGTCGCCACCCTGAGCTTAAGGTACTGTAATGCCGCGACGCTTGGCCAATACGCGGAGCGCGAATTGAAAGTATGGAAACGGAACTTTAGGGTTCCGCTTGATGGCCCAAGTATAAAGCAGATTTACCATCTGACGAGGCAGGGTGCCAGCGTTGACCAATGCCACGATTTGCCGCAAATAGTCCTTCTGACCAGGCGTAGCGGCTCGCAAGCCACTAATGAGCTGGTCCTCCAGCCTAACTTTGTTTCGCTCTATCTGTTGGGCGGAGGCACTGCGCAAGGGTATCAAACCAACAACGCCCGCAAACATCGCCTTGAATAATAGTCTGCGGTTGGCCATTTGCTCTACCTTTGCCGCGCGTGGGCGAGACGACGAAACACAATTCCCCAAAAAATACACTCAGAATAGTTCCCTACAGAATTCGCGCTCTCAAAGTCAAGAGCAGTGAAGGTAGGCAACAGCCAAGGGAACGGGCAGTCCCGATGCTAGCTTTTCAGGCTGTTTACCGTGGTTAGAGTAACGCACCACCTACGGTTACCCAAGCCGTTCTGATGCTCTCGCTTCGGGTTAGCTTCGGGTTAAGGAGTCAGGTTTCTCGGTGGTTCTGAATCAGCGAGCGAGCCGAATTCCTGTGAATTGCCAGCGGGCATCGGGGGGAAAGAAGTTGCGGTACGTTTTGCGGATGTGGTCACTTGAAGTGGCGCAAGAGCCGCCTCGAAGAACAAATTGATTACACATGAACTTGCCGTTGTATTCGCCCAAAGCTCCATTTGGAGCAGTGTATCCTGGATAAGCCAAATACGGACTTGCTGTCCACTGCCAGGTATTGCCAAGCAGGCTGGTCCTGCCTGCTCGCGGGTGAATACAGTCCTTACCTTGGAGCAGTTGATCTGCAAAACAGTCAGAAGGCATCGTCGCTTGGCGGCCAGACCAATATTCCCATTCAAACTCAGTCGGTAGCCGCAAACCCGCCCAGCGGGCGTAGGCGTCTGCCTCAAAGAAGCTGATGTGAGTGACTGGTAAGTTGGGATTGAGCGGCCTTAACCCCCCCAGAGTGAATTCGAACCAACTGTCATCTTCCAGTCGCCAATAAAGTGGGCTTTGCCAGTTCTCTTGCTGGACGGTCGCCCACCCGAGCGAGAGCCAATGTGTTGGTTCTTGATATCCCCCAGCATCGATGAACTTGAGATACTCACCGTTGGTGACACAGGTCGAAGCAATTGAGTGTTCTTGCAGGTACGTCCGATGCCGTGGCAATTCATTGTCAAAGCAAAATGTGTCGGCTGCATGCCCGACATCGGCTAATTGTGCTTCGCAGTGCCACCACTCACGTTCTGGCGTTTCAGCTGAGTCAAGTTTGGCTGAGATGTCGTAGGCTGGCAACAAAGGATTGGAATACAAGACGTGCTTGATATCCGTCAGCATCAGCTCCTGATGCTGTTGCTCGTGCTGCAGCCCGAGCTCGAGAACTCGCAATAGTTCCGCATCGCAAGCGGAACCTAGCAACTTCTGCATCGCCTCATCGACATGGCTACGATAGTCCAGCGTTTCGGGCAGACTGGGGCGCGAAAGCGTGCCGCGACGATGGCGAGGGAACTGTTCTCCGATGCTGTTGTAGTACGAATTGAACAGGTGCTCGAAGGCGGCATCAAAGCACTGATAGCTCTCGCTTTGGCCAAGAATGAACGTCTCGAAGAACCATGTTGTGTGTGCTAGGTGCCAGCGAGTGGGACTCACGTCAGGCATTGTCTGCATTGCGCAGTCTTCGGGCGAAAGCGGCTCGGCGATCTGTAAGCTAAAGCTTCGAACACGCTGATAACGCGTGGCGATATCGGCCTTGGATACTTCTGTGGTCGCTGCATTCATTTACAAGTGAGAAGCATGAGTGCGAAGTAGTTGCGAGAATCCGTCCATACCTGCTCGGGTTGCATACCGGCTTCAGCGGCCATTGCAGAGAAACTCGCCACGGTGTACTTGTGCGAATGCTCGGTGAAAATCAACTCATCTTCTGCAAACTCAAACTTTTGCCCGGCGACAGTAGCAACCTGATAACTCAGGCTCCTGATGAAAATCTCAACTCGGCCTTCGCTCTCGTTGTAGCAACTGTGGTGCTGAAACTTCTCTAATTCAAAATCACCATCCAGCTCTCGATTGATTCGAGCCAGCAGATTCAGATTGAACTCGGCGGTGACACCTTGAGGGTCATCGTAGGCCAGCTCCAGAACTTGCTTCGCTTTTTGCAGGTCAAAACCGATCAAGGATTTGCCACCGGTGCCGCAGAGTTCAGTCATATTACGAAGTAGCTTCACGGCCTGTGATCGCTCGAAATTCCCAATCGTCGATCCAGGAAAATAAACGCACGGAGAACAGTGCTCAAGCTTCTCGGGCAACTCGAATGGCTTGGTAAAGTCAGCGACGATTGGACAGATTTCGAGGTCCGGATACTCGCCCCGCAACCTGGCTGCGATCTTCAGCAAATATTCTTCAGAGACATCTACTGGCAAGTAGGCAGCCAAGTTGGATAGCTCATCAAGCAGTACGCGCGTCTTCAAGCTGCTGCCGCTTCCGAACTCGATTAGGGCGCAGTCGTCACCGAGGGCTGCGGCAATCGACTTGGCATTCTCACGAGTTATCAAGAGCTCAGTGCGAGTGGGATAGTATTCGTCGAGCTCGCATATTCGGTCGAAGAGCTCTGAACCACGCTCGTCGTAGAAATACTTGCATGACAAATATTTCGAGGAGCTACTCAGTCCAGCTAGAACAGTATCCAGAAATTCCGAATTCCCTATCGCTGTAACACATGGGGTTTGTGCCGACGAACCGTCCTGACGCGGCGCAAAGTCCTCTTTCTCATGCATGCTTTTTATTGCCCAACTCGCGGAGGCTGATGGCAAATAGGAAGCACCACCAGAGTTAACTTCTTCATCCTAGGTGCTAGAACAAGCCGCGACAAGCAAGCGGACGAGCCTACGAAGCAGATTCACAAAACATGCTCTGATTTCATTGCAGCGGAAAACTTTGTCGGTCGCTAGGACTTGACCGCCAAGGAGTAATATGAGCCCATGGCCTGGGCTAGTGCGGCCGCGTCAGGGAGCGATTCTACGGAAGCTGGTGACTGTTTTGTCCCCGGCTGGTTTGGTTGCCATGGTTTCCATCTCCTCCTGCATCCAAGAGGGCGTGAGGTCAGTGGAACCACCCGCCAGGCAACAATTCGCGCCCTGTTCGTGTTTCCGTTATGAATGAATTGTCGAGGTAGTTTTCCATGTCGATGTCAGTGGGACTCATCGATGCGATGGCAAGTGATTTGTCGACTTCCACAACCATGAGCTTATTTCCGGTCCCATCTGAGATCTGAATCACCCGCATTAAAGTACTTCTGCAAAAATCCCCTCGGGATCATCAACGACAATGTAGGTGATCGAGCCAGGTGCAAGGCGTGCTGCAGGACATGCGAACCCGGATAGCTGAATGTCATTGAAGTTGGCGTTGACTGGCTGATCTCAAGGCTTTGAAAAATTTGTTTTATGGTAGTCCTGGTTTTCCTCTTGGTACGGGAGAAGACGTGTTCTCCAGCTACGAAGCCGATTGCCGTTGGCGTCAACCGTTTAGGCTGGAGGAAAACAGCCGTAGTCTGGCTCGTAGTTAATTGCTAAGGAGAGTTACTTCACGTTGTTCGAGCACCAAAACCTAAGTAAGTTTGGGTGTGGGTGAGTCCCCGATGGTATGGGAAGGCGGAGCATAATAAACATGAATAAATTGAGTCACGATCACAGTCATTATCGGTGGGCTCTTGCGGGCTTGTTGTAGATTTTCCATCTCTCTCACAATCAGGGCTCTCGATCACTGAAGTGGATCATAGCTCCTCGTTTTTTGGCTTAGTCCCAGCATTAGCTCGAGGGTGCAAGCTCGGCAAATAGCGAATACAGACCAGGTGAAAATGTTGCGGTTTGTGAGAATGATTCCAAGATTTGCCAAAACTCATCGAATCCGACCTGTTGCGAATTCGGTCTAGCGAAGTTAACGAAACCCTCCCACAGGACACCTAGAGTCTTGAAGACTTCAGCTACGAAACTGATGGACTCACTCGCTTACGCGTCGTGCCTTCTAAAATGTTGGTTTCACGCGTAGCGTGTGACGCTGACACCTTTTATTTCGATCCTCAAAACAAATCCGACTCACTCCGATGCTAAAGATTGAAGAGCTATCCTACAGTTACCAGGATCGACAAGCTGTGTGTGGAGCGAGCTTTGAAGTACGTGAGGGAGAATGCCTTGGACTGCTTGGCCCGAATGGAGCGGGAAAGACTACGGCTATCTCCTGTATGGTTGGATTGCTCTCTGCTTGGCAGGGGGCCATGTCCTGGCACGGTGAGCCGTTTCAACCTGCATTGCAAGCGTCCGATCGAGGACAGCTTGGTTTTGTCCCACAAGAGATTGCACTCTACGCCAATCTCACTGCCGAGGAAAACTTGGATCTGTTCGGTGAACTGAATGGCCTAGGTAAAGCGGAGCGGCGGAAGGCGGTCGAGAAGAATTTGGAGCTTGCCGGATTGGTAGATCGCCAGAAAGATCTCGTACGGACTTTTAGCGGTGGGATGCAGAGAAGACTGAATCTCGCTGCGGGGTTGATGCACTCGCCATCCCTGGTTCTTTTGGACGAGCCCACGGTCGGGGTGGATCCGCAGAGTCGAAATCACCTTTTCGAAACACTCTTGCAGCTAAAAGCAGACGGAGTTTCACTGCTTTACACGACGCACTACATGGAGGAGGCACAGAGACTGTGCAATCGAATCGCCATCATGCATGAGGGGAGTGTGATCGCTGTGGGCACACCGCAAGAGCTTGCAGAGCAATCCGGTGAGCCTGAATCCGATCTTGAAGAAATATTCCTTAAACTTACCGGACGCAGCCTGCGCGACGACTAGGAGGGAGCTGGAAGCTCCGAAAATAGTGTCACAGGAATCGATCGAAACCAAGAAAGAATCATGCAAACACTTTCCGCCGGCTGGGCTCTGGCTCGTAAAGATCTGAGAAGCTTTTTGCGAGATCGTGCTGCGCTAGTACTGAGCATCTTGGTACCTATCGCGTTGGTAACCGTATTCGGCTGGATCATGGCCTACGCCTTCGGTGGAGGTTCCGGCGGGATGCCTCAGGTGCGCTTGCGAGTCGCAGACTTGTCGCAATCGAAGGCGAGCCAGAACTTCGTTGAGGCCCTGCAGAACGCGGACATGCTGCGAGTGCAGAAGGTCGATCTGAGCAATTACCAACTCGCTGTGCAAGATTCAGTAGAAGAACCAGATGGCTCGGTAAGCAATCCCGCGCAGTATGATGAAACTGGGGTGATGAAGAGCCTCGAAAAGATGGTGACGGAGGGCGACGCTCACCACATCTTGGTCATTCAAAAAGATTTCGCTGATAAAATTGCTAAAGAAAATTTACCGGAGTTACGCATGCTGCGCGATCCGGGCAGGCAGATGGAAGATCGCGTGATTCAGATCGGAGTAATGCAAGCCTCGATGGGCGTTTTCGGCGGCACTGTCTTTTCCGATGCAATGGGACGTATTTTGAGCGACCAAGGTATGGACGCTCAAGATATCAGCGCCATTCGCGGCTATATGGATCAGATTGGGGGCACTATCGAGAGCTTCTACGATAATCAGGCTGAAGACGAACAGCCCAGCAAGGAAGACACTGGCAAAGCCGCAGATGAAAACAAAGAACTGAAGGGCAAAGAGGAAGGGTCGGCCAGCACCATGGATTCGATGATGGAGTTCATGAATCAAATGGTGCCGATGGAAACCAAGGATCTGGCTCCGCCCGATCGCGGCAAACGAGTTACCTACCAACAAGCACAAAGCGTTGCGGGCATGACAGTGATGATGCTTCTGTTCGCACTCACCAGTTGTGGTAGCGTTCTGTTGGCCGAACGAGAAGAAGGAACGTTGAAGCGATTGTTCGCGCAGCCTGTTTCTCGCAACTCGATCTTGCTAGGCAAGTTCCTGTTTGTGTTTGTCGTCGGCTTGGGCCAAATGGTGATCTTATTCACCTACGGCGAGCTCATGTTCCGAGTCGGCTTGTTCAGAGACCCGCTCACGCTAATCGTCCTTTCCGTAACATGGGTGATGACCGGCGGAGCTTTTGGCGTTTTTCTCGCTGCAATCAGTCGTTCTCAGAAACAAGCAGAAAGTCTTGCTTCTCTGCTGATTTTGATAATGGCCGCCTTAGGCGGATGTTGGTTTCCCTTGCAGATGATGAACTTGCCAATTGTTCTCGAGACGGTTTGCAAGAGCACGATGACTTACTGGGCAATGACCGGGTTTCAGGCAATGCTTTGGAATCAGCAAGATTGGTTAGACGACAAGATCCTCATTGCACTTTGTTGGCAATGGGGCTGGGCCGTTCTGTTGTCGTTCGCAGCGTTGTTTTTCTATCGAAGGAATTTCTGCCGAGGTTAGTCGCGCCGGAGGTTGGAATGCGTGTTCATCGTGTCACCCATGCTCAAGGCCGCCGGCCTTACGGCCAGCGGCTCACATCAAAGGAGGAGCCCTAAGGACAGTTATTCGGACTTCGAATTTCGACATCCCTTGCTCGACATTCGAAATTCCGTTCTTCTGGATACAAGTTGTGTCTGCCCCGCCCCACTCACTTGCGCTTCGTGCTTGTATTTGTGCCCGTCGTATTTGTTTGGTGGGGATTCGCTGCTACTGGAGATAAGTATCGGCTTCAAATTTGACACCTTGTACCCTCTCGCCGATGTCTTCAGACGAGAGTGCCCAGCGAGGGTGGATTTCAACTTGGATGTCATCGGGCACTATGGCGCCAGCTTCGGTCAACCAAGTGCGATGAAGAGCTACTTGAGCGGCTCGTGAATGCGAGGCAGTATCGACTGCGGCGTCTTCAGCATTCTTTACCGGGGCAAAGACCTCCGATGCATCTCCTTCGACTACAATCGCCTTTTCGGCCATTGGTAGCAAGTCAAAGACAAAACGTTCAAACTTGATCGCGTTGGGCGTAGCGGGTTCAATGAGTTCACCCGAGTCATCGACAAAGGGCACTTTTTTGTGTGCTTGGTGAAAAGGCAAGCCCTCTGCATCGCTAGCGACGGATTGTAAGAAGTCGCGGTTGAAAATGTGTACGGCGATGTTTCCTGCCCAAAATTTTAGGCTGCCGTCTTCGTTTGTTTTTTCCGCGGCGGCGTCTGGTAAGTCGCTGTACTCGATGATTTGAACTTTGTCATCGACCAGCACTACATTGCCGACTTTCTCCGTTGCAAAGCGTTTCTGAACAACTTGAGTGGTCAGCTGACTTTCGGCCAACGCGTGATATCCTAGCAGCGATGGATCGCATAGTTGCACTAGTGGGTTGTCAACTTGCGCGTAGAAGAAATACTCGATCCCGGTCTCTTTGGCACTTTGAAGGCAGCCCGTATTGTCGAGGGCAGCTAAGACGCCGCCGTGACCGTCTGGGCTAAGTGCAATTTGATGCTTTTCCGAAAGTAGCACTTCACCAGTCGAATCATCCACCGCAGGCATGGTACCTTGGCAGAAGACTTGGAGTTGCGCGGGCTCGAGGCCAAAATTATTGTTCTTGGCGAAGTACTCGCGTGTCTCCTGGTCGGTGGCTGGACTGGTCATCACGAACAGCGGAATGGAAACGTCGTAGCGCTGCATCATGGCGAGCAAGCGGTCGCAATGGATCTGAAACAGACTCCTGCCGCTGACTGGGCCGATCGGAAAGAGCCCTTTGGGTTTGTCGAAGCCAAGTCGCGTTCCTTGGCCGCCCGCTACCAGAATCGCAGCGACTTTGCCATCGCGAAGCAGCTTTTCGCCTCGCTTCCTGGCTGTAATGGCGTCGCCAAACGCTGGAGTTCGCCCCAGGCGTACGGCCGGTGGTGGCTCGGCACGTTCTGCTATGGAAGACCAATCCACCTTGGATTCTTCAACGGAGCACAAGCGAGCGAGTTGTTCGAAGTCCACATTGGCGATCTGGGAATCGAGTTTTTGCTGCTGCTCAGCGGACAGCTCCGCGGCGAAACGACGAAGGCGGGATTGCGGGGTGGGATCGGACATCGGAGCTTTCTTTCGGATTGGCGATTCCAGTATGCACGGCCAGATTGGGGGCTTGGCGAGCCAAAGGAACCAATACTATAAGCGTTTGCTACCAATTTGCCGACTTCAGATTGCCATCAAACGGAAAACTCGAGCAATCTTGACGCTTCCCTGTTCCGATTCGCTGCGTTAGTATTTTGGTGCGTTCGAGCCATGTTGAGCTCGGTCTCCGCTCGCTTTTTTCGGCGATCCACACTCCAGCCTTCTTGGAATCCGTAGCAAGATGACCGCCACTGCTCCACTGGTTCAAACTCTGCATCGAATCATTCGTCAGAAAACTGACTTGGAAGGCCAGCTTCGACGTGGCCCCAAAGTCGTTGCCGCGGCTCAAGCCAAATTGGATGCGGCCAATCAGGGCGCTCAAGATGTGAAAGATCGCATGACGCAGATGCGACTGGATGCTGAAAGCAAGCAGCTGCAGATGAAGGAGCGTGAAGACAAGATCCACCAGTGGAACGGCCAGCTGAACGCGGCCAAGGAAAACCGCGAGTATCAAACGCTCAAGGACCAGATCGCAGCGGATTCGCAAGCAAATGTGGTGCTGTCGGACGAGATTCTAGAGATCCTCGAGGGCTTAGATGCCATGGAAGGTGATTTGAAAACTGCAGAGGAACAGGCCAAGCTGGTCGAAGCCGATTTCGAGATGATCAAGAATCAGATCGCAGAAAAGAAAGCCAATTTGGAGTTAGAGCTTGCTCGTGTGACGGCGGAATTGGCAGAAACCGAAAAAGGACTTGGTAGTGACATCCGTGACCATTATCAACGCATCGTTGCAGCCAAAGGCGAAGATGGCTTGGCGGCGGCAGAAGATGGCTGCTGCAGCGGTTGTTACCAGAGTCTGACGCCTCAGATTCGAGAACAACTCGCAACCGCCAAATCGGTCCTGTGCCCAAGTTGCGATTGCATCCTTTACCTTGCCCGAGACTAGCCGAGAATGCTGCCTTGGTGCGAATTGTCCAGCGTTTTTTCGCATGCCGGAACTTTTGCCGCTTCCGATGTTGACAGAAGCGTCAGGAATTCTGAGGATATAGCGAAACGATACAAGACCTGAATCGACCTCTTTTTCCTCCCGAGAAAGAGGTCGTCTTCATTTTACACTTGGTCAACTCGGCACGGATTGGCCATCCTGGATAACCTTTTTTACATACTGATTATCGCTTGGCGGCATGATCGCGTAGCAAGGTAGCGACCGCGTTAGGGAATCACCGATCATCAAAGGTCGAGCCTCGCCTGACACTTGTCGTTAACAGAATAGATTGCCTGCAAAGGAGTTGATTATGTCGGAAATGGTTCCGATGACCCGCGAGAAATACGAAGAGTATCGCGAAGAAATTGAGCGCATGGAATCGGAGGAGATGCCCAAGATCACGGAGAAGATCGCAGAGGCACGGGCCGAAGGGGACTTGAAGGAGAACGCTGAGTACCACGGTCAGCGTCAGAATCAGGGCATGCTGCAGGCGAAGATCAACGAACTGAAGATGAAGGTTGCCAACGCCTTTATCATCGATCCTGCAAAAATGAATAAAGATGAAGTTGGCTTGCTGGCTACTGTTACGGTTAGGGACCTGGACTACGACGACGAAGAGGAATTTACCATGGTCGGTGCGGGCGATGAGGATTACGACTCGGGTAAGATCCTATCGACCAGTCCAATCGGAACTGCACTGATGGGCAAGAAAGTCGGTGACAAAGTCGAGATCGAAATCCCCAAGGGCACATTGAAGTTCGAAGTGCTAAGAATCGACTATAAGTTTTCTGTCGAGTAGTTGGGGACAGCAGCAAACGCAGGCTTGTTTCGTGCTCTGAGCGGCTGAGTCACTGAGCTTGTGAAGAGCTTCGGCTAACTCAGCGGTTGATTCCACCTCTCTGTCAACGTTCAC
Organism: Aureliella sp.; assembly: GCA_963691875.1. Classification (GTDB taxonomy): domain Bacteria; phylum Planctomycetota; class Planctomycetia; order Pirellulales; family Pirellulaceae; genus Aureliella. The sequence continues at coordinate 2,787,063 of OY829846.1, read as the reverse complement.
TCATTCAAATACCAATCAAGGAAAGCATATCGATGGCAGACGAGCAAAAGGAGCATAAGGAACCCTCCTTGGCGCCGGCCTGCCTTGTGATTGTGATTCTCGGACTCGCGACTTTTTCGGCCGTTTGCGGAATTGGTAGCTGGCTCTACTTTGGCGACCAATATCCAATCGCAGTGAAAGCAGTCAACTCGCAGTTGATTCCATGGATCGAGAGCAGCCAGCTTGCAGACGAAGACAAATCTGGAATTATCGCTGAGCTGAATCGCGTCTTGCCGATGGTGGAAGAACGCAAAATCGATAATCAGCAATTGACGCGACTGCGGAACTGCTTGATGGACAACCCAGTGCTCCTGTGGGGATGTATTGACTCAATCATTGAGCTTGCACCGGAGGCGGGACTGACCGAAGTCGAACAAGAGGCACTTCAGCGAGTCTCCCAGCGTTTGCTCCGCTCTGCAGCGGAACGCAAGCTAAGTCGCGGCGATTTGGAGTTTACTTTGCAGAGTTGTTCCAAGGTACGTGACGACGGTCAGAGTGTCGAAGTCGTTGGGCCGCTTGATGTGAAGCAAATCCGAGAATTCATGAAACGTGCCGAGCAACGTCTCGATAACTTGGAGATCCCCAACGAGCCCTACGAGAAATCTCCCACCGACGCATTCAAGACGCTTATTGAGAAAGCGTTAACGCTGCCGGGCAAGTAATGTTCGGCAGCAGCCTGTGCTGCTTTGTTCTTAGTTCCGCATCTATGCGGAATGACTGCCAGAGCCTGCTAGTATGAACTCTATGCAGCTGACGCGGACTAACAGTGAGCCAGCTGGTAGACCAGTATCGCAGACAATGGCTACTCTCTGTACTTAAGCACGATTCGCAAATATTCAGATGGCCCAACGACCGTTCCTGGAGGCGAGTGGCACCTCAGCCCACGACAGCGGTCCTCACCAATCTGCGTTAAAAACTATGAGGTGCTTTGCCCAGATCTGCAGCAACCTTAGCACGGAAATGGTTCAGCGAAACGTCTGTAGCGACTCTGCCGTCTCTGCGGACTTTGGGACGGCAGGAGTTGCTGGATCAGGTAAGAAATTCTCACGACGCCAACTTTAGCGGGTACGTTTGACTGTCCCCCGCGCCGCAAGCTCGGCAGCAATAAAGGTCGTTTCTGTCTTGGGAGTTCCAGGTATGCGCAGTCTTACACTTCTCATAGCCTCTATTGGATTGTTCACAGTTTCTCAGCCTGCCGCTGCTCAACAAAGAGCTGGTGAGCCTGGCTGGACAACTGGCGTTATCAAGAATGAACAGACTCGACGCTCTGAACCTGAGATACTCCTCCGCCCTTATCGTCCTTTGCATTTCTACGGAAACACGGCGCGTCGGATGTACTATCGCGGTCGTGCTCTACCAAATTTAAGAGACATGCGCAACACTGTTCGCAGCTTTCGCGGAAGACAGAACGGCTAGCTTGGAGCTAGGTCTCATTCGAAAAAGCTCTACGTTGTCTCGAATAAAACCGGGGGCGATTGAGACAGTGGACCCACTTTCAAAATGCTAGCAGGCCGCGCAGGCGAGTGAGTCGGCGAGCCCAATACTTTGCAAAAATAACGGATCACTAGCCGCCGGTTTTCGAACCTACTAGTCTACGAACTTCGCTACTCATCTTTGGCACGATGGGTGCGGGCCAATCGGTGGTGTTGCTCTTGGCGAGTGAGATAGCCCCAATCAAGCGCTTCATCTTGCGTGTATTGTTTGCGTAGAGTGTTGGCCGTATGGGCCTTGGCCATCTCGTAGCCAAGGTAGAAAGCGTGACTGGCGTTGATGGAGGGACCGACCTCTGAGTTCAATAACAGATCCATTACTTTGAATGGATCCTCGTCTTTCACATGCGTAACGGCGGAAACGGCGTGTATCAGACCATTGCTGCAGAAAATGCGGATGTTCTTATCTCGGATCTGCGCCGCCAAGGCTTCGAGCGACTCCACCGGATAGTCGCTAACACGAATATCGCGCAGACTGACCAAATTGGGCTCCAAATGTTTGGGAGGGACTCCGTGTTTGCATGCGTAGTGGACAAGGCGACGCCCCATGTCACATTCTTCCACGCTGCTTCGTGCCCAGTTGATCACTTGCGTGGTCAACACGCTGCGAATGCCAAGTTCTTGGCAAATACCCAACAGCAACACGTTTACTCCGGCTGAATCGCAGTCCGTCAGCTCCGTTAGGTTTCCGATCCCCATCATCATTGTGGCTTCAGGAAAAAGCTCACGGCACTCGGCGTAGCGACGAAGACTTTCTGCAAAGCCACAACCGATTGGTTCTAGGATGGGATCCAACCGCATCGGAATATTTTGCTCAGCCAAAAAAACGATTGTTTTTTCAAAACTTTTTTTGTCGCCGGGAGTGTCAGGAATCACGACGACTTCGGCGCCCCAGTCGACGCTCGCTTCCCTGTTAGTACTGTTTACTGACAGAACAAGTTCTGCACCGGCGCTGCAAGCTTGAGTGACTTCGTGTTGGTCAAAGGAATCGATGGAGACTCGCAATCCTTCATCTCGAAGCATGCAAACTGCGTCCCGCACTTTGCTCCAAGGTTGATTGGGCGTGCAGCCCAAATCGATGATATCAGCCCCAGATCGGACCATCTTTTGGGCTTCGCGCAGGAGCTCTTCAAGTGACAGCTGATTGGCATGATTGATCTCCGCCAATATCTCTATATCCCATTCGCCATAATCGTCCCTGTTCGCTTTTTGCCCAAAAAACATTGGTAAATCGCGAATGTCACGTGGACCGATCAGTATTTCGACTGGGAGAGATTCTTGCAAAGAAGCATACTCGCGCTCCAAATATCCCGGCAAGAAAAGACAGTCGCACTGTGGTGGAAGTTCCAAGTGTCGCAGCAGCCATTTCGAGGTGATTAAAGCTGCAACAGTGATTGGTAGAACTTGAATGGAATAGCGAAAGCCAACTTTCTCTGCCACCTTCTCGACAGTGTCGCGTACCGCATGTTCTGCCAATCGACCCGTCACAAAGTGATAACATTTTACTGCGTCGGACATTGGTTCTATAAGAAAGAAGAGAGCGAATAGCTATCGTGAGTGAAAAACAGAGCTAGAGTTGCCAGGAGATATTTTTCTGAAATCATCTTGACCTGCAACACACGTTTAATACAAACAAATCATACGAGGAGCTTCGTAGGAAACGATTTTCGTCCTTATTGTTTCTGTGGCCGAAAGCTCCTCGTTTTTTTATGCGCAAATAAGAGACGCGTGAAAGCTTTTGAGCATATCTTGATGCGATTGATTGTGTATCGCAACAAAGTGGATGGCTACGTTGGGCGAACTTGAGGACGGACCGTGAACTGCGGAGTGATCTGTGCAAACTCTAAGGCTGTTTGGCAGCAGTTGCGGATTGTTGAATGCGTTGCAGTAGCTGCACATTTCCAGGGTCACCTCGTGATAGTTCGACCGTAAGCTTTGCCCACCGTAGAGCCTGATCCCAGTTCTTGAGCTTTTCGTACATCATGGCAGTAGCTTGTGCATAGCTTGCTTGAGCAGGGGCTAGTTTGGCAGCGCGCTTAAAACAATTCATTGCTTGTTCCATCTGCCCATCTACGTAGTATGCCATTCCCAATTGATATTGCAGTGGAGCGACATCTGGCACAAAGTCCGCATCGCGCTGCAACAGCGGCAACTCCTGCTTGCGTAACTTGGCGGTGATTGCTCTTATTTTTTTGGCGGACTCACTTTCAGGATTCATTTCGTTCAGCTGACGATCCAGCAAAGCTGCCAGGTTTGTCCGCGGGCCTGTGACACCTGGCTCGACGGCGATGGCCCGTTCGTAGTTTCGAACCGCATCCTGCACTTTCTCCATTTGCTCGGACAAAATTCCAAGAGCGAGATGCGCGCCGGCGCGGTCGTTGTTGAAATCGAGGCCCGACTTCAGTTCTTTCAGTGCTTCGGAGAAACCTCGTGCACTTGGGTTTTCCCACATGTTGAGTGGGAACTCGAGCAAGTTTCTCGCGGCCTCAGTGCGGACACTTCGGACTGGATCCTGTAAGGCAGCTTGAAGCAACTTAGTGTTCTTCTTGACGTTCTCGCCTCGAGCAAGCGACGCCGTGGCAGTCGCTCTTACCAAAGGATGGTCATCCTTGATACCTCGCGCCGCCATCTCCGCTCCAGCCTCAGGATCCAACTGCGATAAATACTCAAGGGCGGTCGCTCTTGCGATGTAGGGTGCTTCGTATCCACGCTTTTTCAGTAGCTCAGTGAGCAACTCTTTCGCTTCTGGCTTTCCTTGTTGTGCTGCCGAAATCGCGATTCCGAAGTGTTGGTCTCGCCGTCTGTTTTCGCCATACCATTTCTCACAAGCTTCATCACACCACTGATTCGCTCGCTCAAGCTCCGCCTGTACTTGCTCATCGCCTTCTCGAGCTGCCAGCATCCAGTCTTGATAGAGATTGAGTTGGCCGCGTTTCTCCTTGGCAACATTCTCCTTGTTCAAGTGGCAGCCGGTGCAAGCATTGGGGGTGCCAAGTTCTGTACTCAAGTCGGGACGCGGGATGCGGAAAGAGTGATCGCGGCGAGAGTCAACGGCCATGTAAGTCGTGGCTGGCATGTGGCAATTCACACACTTGGCGCCTTCGCTACCAACCTTATGAAAATGGTGGCCTACGTTATCGTACTTGGCCGCCGGGTGCTGGTGGCAGGAAGTGCAAACTTGATTGCCATCGTGTTTGAGTTTTGCAGTATGTGGATCATGGCAGTCCGAGCACTTGATGCCTTTGTGATACATCTTGCTCTGAATGAAAGACCCGTGAACGTAGTCTTCGTCCAAGATTTGACCGTCGGGGTAATAAATGTTTTCCGTCAGGAGCTGATTGGTATAGTGGTCATAAAAGTTGTCGCCGGCTTGGAAGCCACCTTGAACCACGTTACGACGGCTGTGACAGGGCGCGCAAGCCTGGATCTGATTCTCTGCTGCGAGTTTCAAGTTGGCCAAGCCATAGCCGCGTTGGCGATTCCAACCTGGAAAGGTCTTGCTCGCCAATTCGACATGAACACTGCCCGGCCCATGGCAGGCTTCGCATGAGACGTTAATTTCCATGAACGTCGAATGGTACTCACCAATGCTGTGGTCAGTCGCTTGAGACTCCGCTTGGGCATCGGAGTGTGTTGCAACGTAGTGCGGCAGCTTGTCGAGTTCGAATCTGCCAGGCTGGAACTCCTTGCGATAGTCCGTGCTGTGACAATCCGCACACATGTTGTTCCAACGCTGCGCGATTCCAGTCCAGTGCAAGTCATCGGTTGGAGCTAGTTTTTCAGTGACATCCGGAGGAGCAAGATAAAACCACTCCGACTTTCCCGTATCCCAGCACAGGCGAAGTACTTGTACTCGCGGCAGGTCTTTCTCTCCGGTGCTTTGATCCGACTCGGGGAATTCAACCATGTATTGCTGCAACGGTTCGTAGCCAAACACATACTTGACCTCAAAGTCCTGCATCTTGCCATCTGGTCCTTCCGTGTGAACCATGAACTTGTCACCGTCACGGAACATTCGGCTGACGATGTCATGATGCTCGACGGTCGCATCCGCAAAGTCGCCAAGGACTGTTTCGGCAGTTGCTGGCTTCATCGCACGATCATGATGCGATCCGTTGTAGAGCTCTGCTTCCTTCTGATGACACTTCACGCAACTCGCCTGGCCGACATAACTGGCCTTGGAAAGATCGAAGGGCGGAAGTGAAGAACTGTTGCTCGGCCAAGCAAAAATGAGCGTTGCTGCTACGATTCCAGTAACAGTGAGTGCGGCAGACGCGAGTATAGTTTTAGATTGCAAGACAGTAGAAGACATTGGCGGAATGGGAGTGAGGTGAAAGGAGCCCCCATTTTAACCCAGCTATTTCAAGTTGGGACTGCAAACCATGGCCTCTGCTGCGAAGTTTGCATTGGCTAAACGGACCTTTAGCCTCGGATGGTTATGATTTGGCAAGTTTTGCGGTTTTGCAATGCGATTTGAGCGTGCTAGTCCAAAAAACATCGGGCTATAAAGTCGGGTAAAGGAAAAAGGCACGTGGCAAGAGTGCCAGCAATAGTCAACAGACAAATCCTACGTGTCGCGGTCAGAGGATGATGCGGCTTACGATATCGCCGGGCGCCAAAGCGTAAGAGGCCGCCGTCTTGAGCCGAAGTTCAACCTTTCCCGCATTCGGGCCAACCGCCTCAACCAGTTTGGTTCCGCCCTCCTCGATAGCTTCTGCGTCGGCCTCGTCCATGGTGAGTTTGCATTTTGCCAATCACGTAGCGAACAGCGCCGCTAAGTGTATGAGGGTAGATTCACAGAAGTGTTACGCCGAAGATCCCTAGCGTTGCTGCAACAGCCGTTTCGACGGCTTGCATGATAATTCGGCTATCAACCTGTTCGACAATCTCCGAAGCGATTGGCATCATCTCCTTGCCGCTACGGATGTCTTCGTAATCACGTGCGATCTTTGGAGAGATGTCCAGCATTAAATTCAAATACGGTCGATAGAACGAGGTGAACAAGGCGGTGGTTAGCGAGTTCTCACTGAGGTAGTCCAGCAAGGAATTGGTTCCTTGCAGCGCAAAGAACACCAGAGCCTCGGTGCGCATAAACAGCATTAATGTCTGAGGTACCGAGAGCAGATCGATGATTTCTTCTTGCTACTCCTCTTTCTGATACTCTGAAATTTGGATCGATTGTTTGGACATAGTGGCGTATCCAACAAATGGGTGAGTGTGGTCGGGAATCTAGCCCCTGCAGCAAGTTGCTTCGGTAGTCAAGCAGGCACTGAGTGCGAATTGTCTTTCGAAATGCTTCTTGCCATTGTTTTTCGTTCGAAGGCTAGAATACTTGAACGGCTGTAGGGATTTGCTAGGTGCTATCTTGACTTTGCAGATTCATTTAAAAACGCCCTGGGCGTCAAGTTTTTGAGCCAATAACATCTAGGAGTATGGAGTAACTGGATTCGCCAGAATTCCTTCCTGTATTAACGATTTGCGTGCGAATTTGGGAAAACGACAGGCCAGTGATGGATCAGCCCTGTCACTCGCCAACGCGTCGGCTTCTCAGAAGTCCACTACGGAAATAATCTAGAATAGAGAGGGAGAATACTCGGAGAACGCCATGTCTGCGGAAAACGAACACTTGCCAGAAGCCCAAATCGAAGTGATGCCTGATCGCGGTCGGCACATATTCGTCAACAGCACTCTACACGGAATTCCGTTTCAGCATCATGGAATTGATATGGGTGATGACACTGTCATTCACCTGGCACCTGAAAAAGGAGCTCGTATGGCGATCGACGACAAGGAGCAGAACTTCTCGGTCCGTCGCGATACCATGAAGGATTTCTTGCAAGGTAAGGAACTGCAGGTAATTGAGCATGAAAAAGCATTACCGCCGGAAATATGTGCTTTGGCGGCTGAAGAAGCTCTTGGGCAATCTGGCTATTGTTTGCTGGATGGCAACTGCGAGCACTTTGCGATGCTGTGCGCCACGGGACGATGGGAGAGTCAGCAGATTGAATTCAGTGAAGCAGTCGTGGCTGCGCTGGCTTCTGCCGCTACAAAAGGGATCTGGTCGCTGGGCACGAAACTAGGAGCGAAAGCACTTTTGCGTTCTGCAACCAAAGTGCATCCAGCTGCCATGCTCGCCGACGGTGTCGAACTGGCCACACTCATGGCTTCCTGTCGCTACGGTGTCGGCGCGGCTCAAAGCAAACAGTTGGCGAGGGTGTCAGGCCGCGTGGCGGCTGCAGGGATCGGGGGGGTGCTTGGCGGTCCAGCCGGGGCAGCATTGGGCCTTGCGGCACACACCAGCTCAGGCGTGGTCGCGGATCGTATTTGCAAGGAAATCAAACGACTGATTAAGGCCTCCGCCAGAACGGAGAAATTGCAAAACACCTCCTTTGTCGAAGCTCTAGACGGAAACAACTAAGGCGAAACGGACAAGTGCCTGCTGAACAATTCCGAAGCATGTGAGCGATAAGACGCTATCTGCTGTATTGCGAGCTGCATCGCCGCGAGGCATCGGGCTTAAGCAAGCGAACCAAATGTCAATCGCGGCCTTCCGCATAAAGGCAGGACTTCGAACTAAAGAAACGGCGGCTAGCTCGGAAGCCCCTTCGATAAGCAGGATGTGCGAGCGACCGAGTTCCTCAGTTACAACCTTAATTCGGATCGCTCTAGTGGGCATCTAAGCCCAGAGTAACCCACCTTTGATCCACAGACTATTTGCCGCCCCGGCCTCCGTTACCACCTCCGCCAATGCCCCCTTTGCCGAAGGCACTTGGAAAAGTCAAGTAGCAGGCCTGCACTTGGGCAGGTCTGCTTTGACTGATTATGTTTCTGCGCCGGCAGCTTAGAACATTCCGCCCCCATTCGATCCTCCGCCTAAGCTGCGTTTTCCTACAGGCGATTCCAAGTTTTTCGGATTCATCTGTCCGATTTTCATCAGGAATACTTCAACTTTCTGATGCACTTCTTCAGGAGCTCCGACCACCATCATCGAGCCAACATTGGTGATGCTACTATTGCCGCCGTTGTCATACCACGAATCGGGATTGATGGATTGCTGGATTGCGTTCTGCAAGCTTTCGAGATTGGCCGTGTTGGGCAAGATAAAGCTAAGATCGTAGAAGCGAATTGCCGGGTTTGCTTCGGCATCTTCCATCGAGGTAATCTCGATCGAGCTTTCGTTAACGCGATACGTCAGCTCTAGTGGTTTGAGGATCCGTCGGAAAACTTCTCGCATGGGGCCGCGCCCTGTAGCCGCGACAGGTGTATCGACATCGACCCCCAGTAAATCGAGTTCGTCAGTCGAAATCTCAAATTGGACTCCGGCATCGTCAGCGATTTGCTCAATTGCATCACGCAACGAGACGCCCTGCCAGTCGAACTGAAGCTCTTGACTGAGATAGGTTCGATGCTTTTCTGCCCCACTCACTGCTTGACTGCCAGCAGAAAGCCATCCAGGGGCGTCGCCTTCAGGTTTGGTCCAAGCTACTAGAGGACCTTCCGGCTCTCGGCTGCCGCCACCATCTCCCAAACCACCACCACCGAGCCCCTCTTGAACTCCGCCGAATTGCCCAAGTGTGCTCGCAGGCGTTATCGCGTTGGCTTTGGGCGGGAAGAACTTCACGGGAGCAGACTGAGCTGGCGGCACTGCCTGTACAGTCGCGTCCGCTACCGCTGTGCTCGCCTTACCAGACGATCCCGACTGCTGATTGTCTTGTCCATGATCGAATGGATCGGCGGCCCAAACGGCCAGTGCTCCTGCAGTCACCATGATGGCAGCGGCGATTGAAGATTTTGCGTTTATAGCTAACATCATCATTTCCTCTTGAGCTAAAGATGAGACCTCCGGATTCGGAGTCAGTGGAGGCTGCGCGTCGGTCGGCAAGTCTCCACTCGGTAGATGGGAATCCACAAAGTTGTTTGTCCAAGCCAGACTTTCCGATGCGGCCAAGTGATTCTGAAAGAACAAACTGCCAGCCGCCAACACACTCAAGCTGATACCGCGTTTAGCAAGCAGCGTACGCAGCTTTCGACGGCCTCGTTTTAGCCTTCCTTCAACCGCACTCAAGCTCAACTCCATTCGCTCGGCGATCTCCGGCGCGGAATGTCCGAGCAAATAATGCTCGACCAATGGAGCCCGAAGACGTTCTGGCAGATTCTCAAGCTCCCGGTCAAGTGCCTCGAGTTCCATTTTGCGGGCCAACTCCGATGCCGGATCAGTTTCATTGTCACATGGCTTGATCACATCGTCGCAACCTGAGTTCTTGGTGTGGGTGGGAGTCGAGAAGTGCTTACTGCGGATTCGACTGGCGGTCCGATAAGCGACTCCGTGCAGCCAGGCTGCAACCGATGCTCGCTTCTGAATCTTCTTTGCCGATTGCAGCAGCACCAAAAAAGTTGCCTGAAAGGCATCTTCAGCGTGAGCCGCGTCGGAAACCGTCAAGCGGCAAACAGTGGCCACCATGGTTGAGTAGCGACGAATCAATTGCTCCATCGCTTCCATGTCACCAGCTTCCAAATACAGAGCCAGGAGCTCTGCATCGGGTTGCAGCTTGTCTCGTTCGTCCGGCTGATCAGCGAGACACGAAAGGTGATTCAGAAGCTTGTTTTTAGGCGTGCTGTCGCTCATAACATCTCGTTAGTGCAGCGAGGGCCAGAATCCGGGCGCAGTTTTTGAATAGAATTTCTGCTCTCTTTTCGTCCGCCTCAGGCGACCACAGAATCGCAAGAAACCGGAGGCAATGTGCGTACCATTTTGAACGGTCCGCCTTGAGATTTCTTAGATTTTCCCGGCTGCCACGCTACGTTGACCGAAATTCAGTGTCTAGCGTCGGAATTAAGTAAAGACGGAGCGAGTTTGACGAAGACCGAGCCAGAGCAATTCGCTACTCAGAAAAGCAAAAAGCAGAGAATGGAACAGACCAGGCTCACTGCGCCGGGGCCGGACGACCAGGGCGTTGAGGACGTGGATAAAGACAGCAATCTACGGGGCAGACATCATGGCTTGACCCAAGTTCACCGATCGATCGTCGGTCCGGAAGATCATAGATCCGCTCTTCCAGAAGCTCGCGAATCATGGCGACAAACTTGGGATGTACGCCAACCGTCGGGGCTCGCACAAAGTCAACCTCCAGCTTCTCGCAGATGTCTTTGGCTTCCGTGTCCAAGTCAAAGAGTACTTCCATATGATCCGAGATGAAGCCTATTGGAACCACGGCGAAGCTTTTTACGCCCTTTGCGGCAAGCTCTTCGATGCGATCGCAGACGTCGGGCTCCAGCCAAGGTTGCTGTGGCGGACCACTTCGACTTTGATACACCAACTCCCAGCTGTCGTGACCGAGCTGCTCTGCAACAAGTCGCGATGCTTCTGTCAACTGAGCTACGTAACGGCTGTGCTCTGCCATCGACATCGGTATGCTGTGAGCGGTGAAAAGTATCATGGTCGCAGTTCTTTGCTCTTCGTTGAAAGATGCGAGCGATTGTCCAACGAGCTCCGCCTGCGCTTCGACGAAGAGCGGATGATTGAAACCCTTGCGAACTTTTTGAATTGTCGGTGCAGATTCACCAACTTGCTCGCAAGCGTCGATAATGTTTTCGCGATACTGGCGACAACCTGAGTAGCAACTGAACATACTCGTGAAAAACGCAATCACCTTCTGCTTGCCATCGGCACGCATTTGTTCCACTACATCCGGTAGCAAAGGATGCCAGTTGCGGTTGCCCCAATAGACGGGCAAGTCGACATTATTCGCGTCCAGTTCTTTCCGCAGAGCGTCGATCAACTTCCGATTCTGATCGTTGATTGGGCTCACGCCGTCGAAGTGTTTGTAATGTTCAGCCACTTCCAGCATGCGTTCTCGCGGTACTGGTTTCCCACGCAGCACGTTCTCCAGAAACGGCATCACGTCATCGGGACCTTCGGGACCGCCAAAGGAAACCAAGAGAATTGCATCGTACTGGGCGGTGCGGGCTTCTTGCTCAGTGGCCATTTCAGACTACTTTCGTGAGTGCATTACTAAGTTCGAGTGAATAAGCTCGACGGATTTCCAACCCGTAACTTATCGAAGCTCTTACGGGACAAGAGAGGGAATTATAGATCTTCAGCAAGTTCGACCAGACTCCCTAGGATCGGAATCTGGGTGAATTGCTTCAGCAAGCGTTTATTCGACAGCTGCGAAGGATCCTGAAACGCATCCCAAGAATTCAAGACGATGGAGGATAGCTGCAATCCGCGCGACTCAATCGCGGTGATACTTAACAGAGTGTGGTTTACAACTCCGAGTTTATTGGCGGCGACCAGCGCGATAGGCAGCTGCAATGACTCTGCGAGATCAAGGACCGTCATCGAGTTGGAAATCGGCGAAAGCACACCTCCCGCACCTTCGATTATCAGATAGTCACACCTGCCTTCAAACCACTCTGCGCCCTCCCTCAGCAGTTGCTCGTCTACCTCTCTAGACTCAAGGCCAGCGGCAACGGGAGGAGCCACTGGAGCCTGAAACACTTGGGGGCAGATGCGCTCAATCGGCCATTTCTCATCAACGGCCTTCCAAAGCAACTGCGGGTCACCGCTTTCTCCTGAGCCACCACTTGCGACAGGCTTATATACCCCTACAGAACGGCTCGGCGTCAAAGCACGTGCAAATTCAACGCATTGATATGTCTTGCCGACTTCAGTGTCGGTGCCAACTACGAAAATTCCGGCGGTCTGCATGTTGTTCGGAGAGTCAATTTGTTCGAGTAAGCTATGACAAAAAGTTCACGCACATTGTATTTCCGCCTCACATTATTCTATACTGTCCGCTCTTCTCACACCGCTAATTGAGCCATCCCCCGGGTTCGCCTCCCACGCCGCTTTCGCTCACGTTTTTTCTCCGCATGGTTTCTTCCTCATCTATTCGTTTGGCTCTGGTGCAGCAAACTTGCACCCGAGACAAAGAAAAGAACCTTAGTGTAGCCTTGTCAAGGATTGCAGACGCGGCAGATCAAGGAGCCCACATAGTTTGCTTGCAGGAAGTGTTCAACACGCTTTACCCTTGCCAGTCGGAAGATCATCGCAATTTTGATCTAGCCGAGGAAATTCCTGGGCCCACGAGTAGCGCATTGAGCAAGGCGGCGAAAAAGCACGAAGTCGTTGTCACTTGCTCGCTATTTGAAAAACGCACCTCGGGGCTCTACCACAACACTGCCGTTACCTTCGATGCTGACGGTTCCCAAGCTGGCCTGTATCGCAAGATGCATATTCCAGACGACCCTTCGTACTACGAGAAGTTTTACTTCACGCCCGGCGACCTGGGTTTCACGGTAGCGAAGACTCGATATGCCACGTTGGGCGTTGGCGTTTGTTGGGATCAGTGGTATCCCGAAGCAGCACGTTTGTTCGCGCTTCGCGATGCACAGATCTTGCTTTACCCAACCGCCATCGGGTGGCTGCACGAAGAGAAACAAGAGTTCGGATCTGCCCAGCACGATTCATGGGAAACCATGATGAGATCCCATGCGATTGCCAATGGGCTGTTTGTCGCTGCCGCCAATCGTTGCGGAACAGAAGGCGATATTGAGTTCTGGGGACAGTCATTTGCCTGTGATACGCAGGGGCAAGTACTCGCTCGTTCGTCGGTAGCGCAGGAAGACATGCTGCTAGTCGATTGCGACCTTTCACACATCGACTCGACGCGAACCCATTGGCCGTTCTTGCGGGATCGCCGCGTCGATGCTTACCAGGACATTGTCAAACGATTCATCGATTAGAAAATTACTTCATGTCTTGAGATTCACCCGAAAGGGAAGCGAGTGGAAAACACCTAGGAAGCTTATGTAGCAGACCCTAATAGAACCAATAAGCCCCGAAACTTGTGCTTGCCCCTTATACAGGACGAGGCCTACCTTTGAATATCGATAGCCCACATCAGTGGCCAGCCGAGTGGGAAACTCAGGCTGCGACTTGGCTTGCATGGCCGCACAACCGCGCGACGTGGCCCGACAATTATGCCCCCATTCCGGACGTGTTCTACCAGCTGGTCAATGCGATCAGTGATCATCAACCGGTTTTTATTCTTGCGGCAGAGGAGCTGCTTTCCGAATCCCATTTGCAAGCCCTCAACGGTCGCTCCAACGTTTACTTTGTAAATATCAGGACCAACGATGCTTGGATTCGCGATTTTGGACCCACATTTGTAAAACGGCAGAATGATGGAGCATTGGTCGGAGTCTGCTGGAAATACAATGCATGGGGAAACAAGTATCCGCCCTATGATTTAGACGCGGCAGCTGCGACCAAAATATGCATCAAGCTTCGATGTCAGCGCAGTATGTCTGCCATCTATTGCGAAGGCGGCGCTCTGGATGGCAACGGAGCGGGGACGCTTCTGACGACTAGCAGCTGTCTGCTCAATCCGAACCGAAATCCCGGCTGGGACAGAAAGATGATCAGCGAAGAGCTGCAGCTGCAACTGGGGGCTCGGCAGATAGTTTGGGTTGATGGTGGCGGACTACAAGGCGATGACACCGATGGCCATATCGATCAAATAGCGCGCTTTGTGAAACGAAACACCGTCGTGGCGGCGGTAAGCAGTGTTGAAAGCGATCCAAACCGCTCTGGCCTGTTAGAAAACGTTCGCATCCTCAGAAGCTCCAAGACCGCAGAATCGGATCCGCTGCAGGTTCATACGCTACCCACTCCTCCACCTCGGTTTGTTGGAAACGTACGCGTCCCTGAGAGCTACTGCAACTTCTTGATCACCAACAAGACCGTGATCGTACCGACCTTTCGCAACGATCGCACAGACTCAATGGCGCTGGAGACATTTAGCGAACTGTTCCCGGACCGGACCATCGTCCCGCTTAATGCCTACGACCTTTGCTGGGGACTCGGAGCCTTTCATTGCGCTTCTCAACAACATCCAGCTTAGGCAGAAGCAGCCAGACTAGCTCTTTTCGGCTCACCACGGTTGGGGTCGAATCGCTCACATTGGGGGATTATGAATCCTCCGTGATTTATTGGTCGTATGGGGGAATTCACTTCCCTTAGTCCGGCTCAAGGGTGCCCCATTTTTCTTGTGCTGCGGAGGGCAAAATCAAGGTGTTTTAAGGATTGTCGAGCCGCTCAAAACTGCTAGCCTTAAGAGAACCCATCCCCCATTTTTATTTTTAATTTGTTCCATTCCTTGGTTGCTGGAACGCGTTAGCCGAAAGGGTTTTGAAAGTGCAAAGACAAAAGCGCAGGCTGGCATTTACGCTAGTCGAACTGCTAGTCGTTATCGCCATTATTGGCATTCTCGTGGGCTTGCTATTGCCGGCGGTTCAAGCCGCTCGCGAGGCAGCTCGTCGTATGCAGTGCTCGAATAACATGAAGCAGATCGGGTTGGCACTCCACAACTACGAAAGTGCCTACAAGATGTTCCCGCTTCACTGGGTCGACCAGAGCGGTCGGGGGACACGTAACGAAGTCGCATTGACCGGACGAACTTCTTGCTTGGTTCGAATTCTCCCCTTCATCGAACAAACAACAGGATACAACAACTTCAATTTGTCAATTGGGTTTGAGAACCGCCCGATTCCAGAGACGCATCCAAACTGGCCAATCGCGTCGCTTGACATGCCAATGTACCTGTGCCCCTCCGACCCCAATGCTGGTGTCAATGGCTCGATGAACGCAGGCAACCTCAGCTACGCAGTTAACTTCGGTTGGCCGATTGAATCGACTGGTCCTGGTGGCTCGCGTCCGATCAATGGAACCAGCTTCCACAAGCCAAATGGTTTTGTTTCGTACATCTACCCCAATGCTTATGGCGACCGTACACAAAACGGTGGGGCGTTCATTGACGAGCCAACTCGAATTCGCGATTTCACTGACGGTACAACTAATACAGCTGCCTTCTCAGAAATCTGCATCAACAACGGCTCCGGCGACCGAACTCCAGGCCAAGACGTTCGTCTTTACAATATGTACGTCGGTACGACTCGTCGTGCTGCGACTCAAGAAGAGCTGTACGACGAATGCCGTAACTTGAATGTTCCTCCTGATTTCTTCTCGCGATACCGAGGCGCTTCCTGGGCGAATGCTTGGGGCAATGTCTGCACCACTTACCAGCACTTGATGCCACCTAACAAGCAGACTTGCTATCACCGAAACGACTGGTGGAACAGCAACTTCAAGACTTCGGCAGGTAGCTATCACACCGGCGGTGTCCAAGTACTGCTAACGGATGGTTCAGTGAGCTTTATCTCCGAGAATGTTTCCGAGCGAGTTTGGTGGGCTTATGGTTCTCGAAATGGTAACGAGCCATCTGAGAGCCTTACCAACTAGCCAAGTCGTTTTGCCTACAATCAAAAGACGTCGAGCTATTGCTTGACGTCTTTTTTCACAATTCAACTCACTGGAAATAGCAATGAAATCTTCTTGGAATATCCAAGCAGCAATCCTTGGCATCGCTCTATTGGGCTTCAGTGGCTGCGGCAAGCCCGCGAAGGTCGAAGCTGAAATCGATGTCGAAAAAGAACAGCAAGTACAGAACACATGGATCGAAGCACGGATCAAGTCGATCAACGAGAACTCGAAGTTGACTGACGCAGAAAAAGAAATCCGCATCAAAGAGATCCGCCAGTCGGCCGAGGGGCAAATGGGAGAGATTAACAGTCTCGCCGAAGGCCAAGCCGATGAGCGCGGGGGGCAAGGACGCTAAGCTTCCGATCTCAATTAGCTACGACCAAAGAGCAGTCTTTACGGGCTGCTCTTTTTTAATCTGCGAGGCCGTGGGTTGTGGATGTCTTCAGGGCTTTCGGTACTTCATAACAAAGTGTTCACCGCCCAGTCGCAGACGCCAGCTTGCTTTGAAGCCTCGTCGGCCCGCGCTTGCTTGACTTCAGGCAGTACCTATCCTTGAACAACATGCCAGCCACCATCTCCGGATCCAATCTCACAATCCAAGCCCTATGCCGCGTCAATGTCGTTGGCACAAGCGGCAGCGGCAAGTCTACGTTTGCCCGTAGGCTTTCAAGACTGCTTGATGCACCTTGCATTGAAATGGATCAGCTCTATCACGGACCGAGCTGGACCAAGTCTGAGCCAGGCGTATTTCGAGAACGACTAGAGCATGCACTCTCTGGCGAGCACTGGGTGCTGGACGGCAATTACCACAGCAAGACATACGATGTAAAGTGGCCTAAAACTCAAACGATCATTTGGCTCGATCCATCGTTCGCACTCAATCTCTGGCAAGCCGTTAAACGGGCCATTCATCGAGCTTGGACCAAGAAAGAGCTTTGGCCAGGAACGGGGAATCGTGAATCGTTCGGCAGGTCATTCTTAAGTCGTGAGTCCGTGGTTCTCTGGACCATCACTTCCTACCATCGGCTTCAACATCGTTACGAAGCAGTTCAGCAAAACCCGCCATACGAACATTTAAAGTTCGTTCGGCTCAAGGGACGCAAAGCGGCTGAGCAGTTTTTGAATCGGGTCGAGGAGCTAGCGGTTGGCGGTTAGTGTTTGATTTTTCGACTCTCGCATATGGCTTTCATTTCGTCTAACGCCCCGCCGCAAACGCCAGCTATTCTTTAATGAAAATCGCGACTCCGCTGCTCAAGTTCCCCGACCGTCTCCGACAAGTCCTCCAAGCGCCCGACCACAAGGTGAATGATACCTTCGCGATTCTCCAGAACGCCATGAGCCATCCATGCGTTAGATCGGCGTGCTACTTTGTAATGCTTTTGCCACACTTCGGGTTTAAGCACCAGATTCATCGCTCCGGTCTCATCTTCAAGCGTCACGAACGTTATCCCCTTGGCCGTTCCAGGACGCTGTCGCAGCAGCACGAGTCCTGCAACACAAACAAACTTGCCGTCGCGGGTTTTCTTGAGATCCTTGGCAGTGGTGACTCGCAAACGTTTGAGCTGCTCTCGCACAAATCCGATGGGATGCCCACGTAGCGATAGTCCGGTGGTGGAATAGTCTGCGTACACTTCTTCCACCTCAGCCATCGGCCTGAGCGCCTCCGGCAAGTCATCATCGACATCCGCCCCCATCGCCTCTAGCAAACCGAGCTCTTTCGATGTTTTGTCCTGTGCCAAAGCCTGCCAGTATGCCGCACGACGGTCACCAGCCAGAGAGCTCAACGCACCGGCATCAGCAAGCCGAGTGACTTGTGCCTTCCCTAGTCGCGTACGGCGTGTGAAATCAGCCAGATCACGAAAGGGAGCTTGCGCCCGTGTCAGCATGATCTTCTCTCCCACGTCACGAGCTAAGCCACGGATCATTAGCATCCCCAGACGCAAAGACTTGTCTTGCGCCTGCTTGGTCGGCTCAAGTGTGCATTCCCAATCGCTGTGATTAACGTCGACACCAGCGACTTCAACACCGTGTTCTCTGGCGTCGCGCACCAGCTGTGCTGGCGCATAAAACCCCATCGGCTGACTATTAAGAATCGCCGCGCAGAAGGCTGCTGGATAGTGATGCTTGAGCCAGCAAGAGACATAGACCAGCAGCGCAAAGCTCGCCGCATGTGACTCAGGAAAACCATACTCGCCGAAGCCACGAATCTGCGTGAAGACACGTTCTGCAAACTCCTCCGTCAAGCCTTTGTCAGCCATGCCAGCGATCAACTTCTGGCGAAACTGGTCAATCACACCAGGCCGACGCCACGCTGCCATCGCTCGACGCAGCTGATCTGCTTCCCCAGGAGTAAAACCTGCAGCGACCACGGCCAGACGCATCGCTTGCTCTTGAAAAATCGGAACCCCCATCGTCTTACGCAGTACCTGAGCAATCTCTTCCGTCGGATACTCAGGCTGCACACCAGACCTTCGCGCCTTCAAGTACGGATGCACCATCTGCCCTTGAATAGGCCCCGGCCTGACAATCGCAACCTCAATTACCAAGTCGTAGAAGCACCTGGGACGCAGCCTCGGCAACATGCTCATCTGCGCGCGACTTTCGATCTGAAACACACCTGTCGTATCCGCCTGGCAGATCATGTCATAAACTTCTGGATCTTCGGGTGGAACGGTGGCGAGAGTCAACTTGCGATCGTAGTGATCTTCCAGCAAGTCCAGCGCTCGGTTGATGGCACTGAGCATTCCAAGTGATAAGCAATCGACTTTGAGAATCCCTAGGTCATCCAAATCGTCCTTATCCCACTGAACCACTGTCCGCCCTTCCATCGACGCATTTTCGAGAGGACAAAGCTCACAGAGCCAACCGTCCGTCATCACCATTCCGCCGACATGCTGGGATAAGTGCCTTGGGAAGCCAATCAAGTTCTCGACTAAATACAGAAAACGTCTTCCGATTTCCGAAGCCGGATCAATTCCTGACTCGCGAGCACGATCAGCCAAGGTGCCCTCGGTCAGCCGTGAATCCACCAGTTTGCTCAGGCCATCGATGCGGTCGAGTGAGATTCCAAGTGCTTTCCCGCAATCGCGGATCGCCGACTTGGTGCGATAAGAGATCACCGTCGCAGTCATCCCCGCACGATGCCGGCCGTACTTGTCGTAGATGTATTGCAGGACTTCTTCGCGACGTTGATGCTCGAAGTCGATATCAATGTCGGGTGCTTCATTACGTTCCTTGCTGATGAATCGCTCAAATAGCAAGTCGAGTCTACTTGGGTCGACAGAGGTCACACCCAGACAATAGCACACGGCACTGTTGGCCGCCGAGCCTCGTCCCTGGCATAAGATCCCGCGTGAGCGAGCAAAACGCACGAGATCCCATACAGTCAAGAAGTACGCTTCGTAGTGCAACTCTTCGATCAAACCCACTTCATGTCGCAGCATGGCTATCACTGCGTCGGGTACTCCGGCGGGATAGCGTTTCTTGGCACCTTCCCAAGTTAACCGCTTCAAGTAGTCGATAGGCTGCTGGCTATCGGGAGCAAGTTCGATCGGATAATCGTATCGCAGTTCGTCCAATGAGAATTGCAGCTGTTCGGCTACTTCTGCCGTACGCTCTAGCGCCTCAGGAATCTCGCCATAGTGATGCGTAAGTCGCTCCAACGATCGCAAATGATACTGTGTATTCGACAGCCGCTGGGTACTGACTTCATCGATCGTTGTATTGAATCGGGTGGCCAGTAAGCAGTCGTGCAGAATTGCTCGCTCGGACTCATGGTAATGCACATCGCCACCGGCCATCAGCGGAATCTCAGCTTGGTCGCTGAGTTCGCGCAATCGGGCGATCTGTCCCACGTCGTCAACTCCACGATGTACTTCTACCATCAAGTTCGCTCGATACCCGAAGATTCGGCGGAAGTACTTGAGCCACTGTAGCCAGATTGAATCGTTTCGCGGATCAAACTCATGCGGGGGCAACTCTAGGTGACAGGTTGAGCGTTTCAGATCGGCTTCGTGAATCTCTGTTCCATCGACTTGATCTTCGCGTGCGACCGAAAAATGATCTTGGTTCTCCCAAGGCATCACGTCTTCGTCGGCGTAGTGCATCTGTTCAGCTGGAGCTACTTCATCAATGACTGGCTGCCGCAAAAGAATGCCAGCCCAAAGTCCTACGCCCAGCTCCTCGATATCTGCCCAGTAGATCTCGCAAGAACCTTTTTCGCGACGCAGCCGGCCTCGTGTCAGAATCCGGCAAAGACGCCCGTAGGCCTCGCGATTCTCTGGCCAGACCACTAGTGGCGGCCCGTCAACCGGATGCAGCTCGGCACCCACATAAAACGGCAGCCCAGCGTCCTTGGCCGCAGTGTGAGCTCGTACAATTCCGGCAAGAGTATTGCGATCTGTAACCGCCAAGCCTTGATAGCCGAGCTCCAGTGCACGCTGAATCAACTCATCAGCGTGCGAAGCTCCTTCCAAAAAGGAGAAGTTCGACTTGCAGTGTAGCTCGACGTACCGCATCTGAGACTACTGCGAACCAATGCGCCGGATGGCGTGGCGAACATGCGGCTCAGGAGATGCAATGACTTCGAATGCAGGCCGCTTCGAAAATGCCTCATGACGAGTGTCAATGAGATCCGCGTCGCAAACGCCAGAATGCACGAACAAGCTATATCGCAGTTGAAGGGGGTTTTCTGAAGTAATATTGATGGGGCGCTGCATTCCCGGAGAAGCCCCCATCCAGCCGTCTGCTCGAACATGCCAGTGCGTTGGATACGAAACATTGTCTGGATGTTCCATGAAGGTGATTCCTTCTGCAGTGGCGATGCGGTTTCCCCTCGATTTCGGGCGAGAATAAATCCAGCCGCTATAGTCCATCCAGTTGGCTTGTTTGCCAAAGATGTTCTTCTCCGTTTCGCGGCCTTCTGAGTCGGTTAGACTCCCTCCACCGAAACGCTCTGCCACCGACTTTGCGACGCGCACAGCTAAGAATCCAAAGTTGGTTTTTCCGAGCTGCGTCACTTCGCGCCCTGCCCCAGGGGTGAAAGTGGACTGAATCTCCAACTCATACTGACCTTTTTCGGCTGGCAGTATCGCCACCACCAGTTCTTGCTGGAGCAATTCGTTTCCGTCTTTGCCGTACCATCCGATCAGACAAGCCAGTTGAGCAGCATTATCACCATCTTCGTACGCCAGCCATTGCTTCTGCCGAATCGTCGTTCCCTTATCATTGGCCCAAAAACTTTCGCCTTCTACATCATGGTGAGCAAACCAAACACTTTGGTGGTGATCATGATCCGGTGCACCCGGATGCCCCATGCGAGTCAACGTTTGACCAGACGGGCCATTCAAGGGATAGAAGAATGGCCGCGGATAATTGGCACTCGCTCCAAAGACCCAGCAAGTCTTCTCCACTCCATCAATGCGAAAGCTTGCCTTGCCGATTTCTGGAATCACTTCGCAACGAGGGACTTCTTGAGCACAAAGCTGCGCCGCACCAACCAAGCCAATTATTACTAACAGGGCTAAACCCGACTTGATAGATAATTGGTGCATCGGCATTCACTTGTAACAGAACCGACCTTTGCCAGGTCAAGTTTGGTCTCAACGAGTTTATTTCTTACGAAAAAAGGGCGTCCGAAGACGCCCTGGAAATCTTAACAAAATTAGCTCAATACGGGTCGGACAGGCCGATCATGAGTGAAACGTTGTTATGGCTTGGTGGCACTTCAGCAACAGAAGCTTCACACCATCATAATAACGCATCAGGCCTAGTCTCTCGCTTTCAAGTAACGCTTGACCAAGATCGTGTTGGCCGCGTTATGATCCTCTCCGACTTGGAATCCGACTGGGATTGTCCGGTCGACCACGAAGAAACCGCGATAGCGTTCCGACTCACCTGCATTCGCCCCGTACTCTACACCAATCGAATCCGTTGCTGGATCATACTCGAAGAACCCAACCGTCATGTAGACAGCGAATGCATTGGAAGTATTCGACGTCAAATTCTTTAGACGAGTCATCGGATAAGTGTCAGTAAATGGATGCGGCAAAGTGCTGGACGCATCGACAAACAATTGCCCGGTATTGAATCGAGTCACTCCGGCAGAATCCAGCATACCGTTCGAGTCCATATCAAATGCAAGCGGCGGCAGCACTGCACCACGCAGTAGAGTAACGTGAGCTGGATTCCTACGAGCATAGATATCCAACACGCCCTTCTTGGCCGCATTGTGTGCAAGATGATAATGCTCGACCCAATTGGCTGTCGCCGCTTGCAGTGGAGTCTCAGCGTGAAACGGATTCCAAGTCTTCGGTACCATTCCAGCCTCTGAGGCAGGCCGAAACGGATTGGCAAACTGCGTTGGGAAATTTGGATTGAGAGCTGGGTTTGGCGCGAACGCGGGTGTAAAGCGTTGCATTGGTGTCTGCGGAATTCCTGCATAACCCTGTCGGCTTGCTTGCAGGAACTGCCAAACAGTGTCAACTGCGTCTCCACTGCCCGCAATCGATTTGGCTTCCCGACGGGCCCCATTTGGAGTGTCGTATACGCCGTTATGGTTGTGATCGATATCTCCGGGACTCATTGCGCCACCGGTAGACCAATCATATGGTGGGTAGTCAATGTCCGATGGTGGAATCACTGCCTGACCAATACCTTGGATGACGCCGATTTCAGCAATACTGTTAAGATTGAGTTTGCCCGTTTCGGTGAAGGTCGGGAACCTGTTGTAAGGAGCTCGGAAGGGGGAGAAAATAATGTTGCTGGATGCAGCTACTTGATCCGCAACCGTGACTCCTGTCCATGCTTGGATCGCCAGATTTGCAGGTGGTTCGATACGTTCTGAGTCAGTCCATGGCGATTTGGTATCAACCATCTCCAGTAGATTGAGTAACGAAGTGTTTTTCGGGTTTGCGCCTTCCGGCATTGGAGCCACCGGTGCGATAGATGGTGGCGATGGCGTAAACGTATACATCGGATGCCGATCCGGCTGCTTGATGGATGGAACCTCTTGGAAGAAGTTCATCAGATGCGCGTACGCTGTGTACCGGGCTGGTTCGGATGGGACCAGCGTACCACCAACGACCAAGCCGTTATCGTTTATTGCTGATGCGGCGCGTGTGCCTACCGTCCCTGAGTTCCCCAGCGGAGTGCCACCCGTATTCACCGGTGGTAATTCTGACACTGGTGAAACAGGTGTCCGGCGATCATCCGGAAATGAATATGTTCCAACGTTGTTGCGGAAGTCAGCCGCGTAATGCGAACCACCATTTGTATTGAGTGTCGAAGAGAACTCTTGCATGAATTGTCCCGGACTAGAAAGCGGAACCATCATCAACTCAAGATTGTTGACGAATTGTCTGTTCGGCCAATAGACCGAGTAGGGACGCCAGATCTCTCGAGGAGCGTCTGGATTAGCAGGGGCACCTCGAAATCGCACATTGGCTACATCACGCGTGCCAGCTTCGCCGGACACTAGATAACTAGAGTTTAAATAGCCTAGTGTCGGGAAGGAGTTCGTTCCATTAAATGTCGCCAAATCTCGAGGATTGGGTGGTGTCACTAGAGTTGGGCGAACTGGCATCACAAAGTTCCAGAAAGCGTCGAGCGTCGCGTCCGGCGCGGATTCATCTGCCAGTTGATCGGTTAGAGCAGAGTAAAACGTAGTTCCACCTGTCGAATTTTCCCCAGCGTTCGAATCCTGAGCTGGATACTCGTGAGTGCTAGAGTCTAACCCTTGCCCCATCTTCTGCCGTGATGCGAAATAGTGTTCTGGGTACCCAGGATCACTTGGGTCAAAGTGAGGTGCCTCATTGTCTTCACCATTAAAGACGGTCAGGTCGATTGGCAGCCAATCCACAGTGATATAGGGGTTGAAGGTCGCGTGGAATGGCTTTTCTGGGTCGGCTAATCGCTGCAGATAGGCAGTGCTAAAGTCAAACTGCGTTCCTGGGCTGACTACGTCGCCAGTTCCATCTGAATCCAAGTCCACTCGTGGAGCACCGCCGGCCTGCGTCCATGGATTGTTAACAGGATTCCAGAATTCAAGTGGCGTACCGCTTTGGCCTGCATCGAATGGAGCTGTAACTGAGGCCGGAGAAGCACTCATACTCCAATCGTGATAACCATCTTGAGGGATGGAATCGAATCCTGGTTCTCCGGTAGGGCCGCCACCAGTATCATCGTCCTCGTTGACAATGTCTGTCGGCTCAGCGTAGTAGCTGTCAAGGGCGCCATTGTTGAAGCTGTCTAGGTCGGCCAATGGCTCGGAAATATTTAAACCATTGAAGAGCATCGGTGGATTGGGCTCACCTGCCTCTGCCGTCCAAAGCGCATCCAATTCTTGATTTACAATAAGCCAGTTACACTTTTGGTGTTCTGCCCGCTGCGTAATCGCTGTAAAGCTTGGATCATGGAGGCTAACCCAGGGGCCAGCACCACCCGCAATCCGGTCCGTCCCAGAGTTGTCAAAAATGATGCTGTGGCCGTTTGGCGAGTTGCGGAAGTCACCCATTGTAGCGCCGGTTTTTGAATCTTCCCGAGATCCAAAGTATGTTCCCTGGCGAGGACCAACGACCAGAAATTCGCCACCACGTAT
The DNA here is from genome assembly GCA_963691875.1 of Aureliella sp. Lineage (GTDB taxonomy): Bacteria > Planctomycetota > Planctomycetia > Pirellulales > Pirellulaceae > Aureliella. Next base: position 2,762,612 of record OY829846.1, on the reverse strand, counting down.
CCGAACATTACCCGCTTGATGCTGAAATACTTGCGCTGCAGGATTCGCGACACCTGGCGTGTTTGCCCTGGTGGCTGTGAATGCCGATCGTGGGGTGAAAAGAACAATTCGCGAATCGCTTGGGTCCGGTTCGTCTAGGCGTTCTGTATCACCGGTTGGCAGATAATCAAACTGCAAGCCAGAAGCAGCGGCAGCTGTCACAGAATCTGGAATTGGAGATCCAGACATGTCGAACAACGTGTTGCCGCTCTGAAATTGCAAATTGAGATCATGGCGTTGGGGCTCATCAAATACTGGAGTTCCCGGAGCCATGAGCCGCTCGTTAGGAGTCTTAAGTGCCTGGGCTGCGTCTGGATCAGCTGGGCCTGATAGATAGACCCGCCACACAGGAAACTGAGAACCATACTTTGACAAGGTTAGGCGAGATAGTTCGAGCCGAACATCACCCTGGAAACCGTTCCCGGAATTGTTATCGTTATCGGTGCTGTAGAGCCCATTCGGAACGCCCTGGGCATTACGATCACTCTCGCCTGGGATTGGAGGGGTAGTTGCCGTTTCCAGAGCAGTGGTTCGCGGACAAAAGATCTCAAGAAACAGGGAACCTTGAGGAACACGAAACTGATGGAAAACAGGATCCGGACCGGCTGCGTAAGGGTCTCGGCGAACGCGGACATCATGGAAGGCCAATGATTCGGTCAGCAAGGCTTCCGGTGCTTCCATCCCCCAAACTACAGTTGTGGTAGCAGGGACTACTTCCCAAGCAGCAAAGTCGTTGCCCGACGCGTCACGAAACGGATCAGGGTCGTAGACGAACCGTGTCATCGCCGCATCACCGTCGCGAAAATCTACTGTGTTCACAGCCCACTGAGCAAGTGTCCGCCCTCGCAACTGAGTGTACTTGTTGGCAGCATCTGCGACGCCATTGGCCCGCTCGAGCAATAAGTTTTGGAAGTAGGCTTTATTGATATTTGGAAAGACATAGTCTTCTGGAACCAGCAACTGCGCTAGACAGTAAAGCTGACGAGCGTACATCTGCCTCGATTCCATCCCTTGGAAGACATTCAACGTTGCTGATGTGTAATCAAGATGCGGATCTGCATTGATCAATTCCAGGCGTTGGTTTCGAGTGATATTGGTGTCGGGGCGAGAAAAATAACCTTCGAAGTAATTCTCGAGGATAGAACCAGGCGTCACATTAGCACCCGGGAGCGTCGCGTAAATCGCACCCTCTGAGTTCGTTAGCTGATTCAGCTCGTCCGGTTCATCGATTTGCCCATCTTTGTCATCGTCGTAGCCGTTACCGAATGGACGGTTAAGATCCATCAGCATGCCTCGCGAGAACTCGAGCGGAAACAACTCCAATAACTGGCTCTGTGTGAATGCTGCCTCTCGTCGCAGATGGCGAACAGTGTTAACCAGCTGAAGCATTGAAGTTGGGCCTTGCCCCAGACTGGTCGGTGAGGTACCCGCTGTATCGAAAAAAGACGGCAGTAAAGGCGTAGAATTATCCTCTGGAATGTCTAAACGTCTGGTTGTTCGTGAGGTAAGCTGCGGCCCACGTAGATGACGCGTGTAGGGGCTTATCTCGTGACGTAAGTTGCTCGATGCGAGAGAGGCGGCATTGAGCCCCAGTGCCTGCTGCAGTCGGTCTGGCATCATAGTGCGATCTGCGTCTCGAACTCGGTAGATTCGCTCCCACTCTGCGATAGTGTAGGGTGAATCCTGATTGCCACCCCGCATCCAAGTGGCTTCATAGGGGTCGTTGGTAGACTCATTCACGGCGCTTTGATTGCTGCCAGTAAGACGACTGTTCCACACACGCGGATTTCCAAAGAAGTCAAGGCCGATTGAATCACGCCCAGTAGTTGCCATGGGCAAACCCGGTGATCGACCATGCGAAAAACTGATTCGTCGCTCACGCATGTTCGCGATCTCAGAAAAGGCATCGTTTCCGATATATCCAGGTACGAACTCTGTGGAAAACTCACCCGCGCCGTAACGCTCTCGCATAAAGGATGCGAACCTCAGTTCATCTATGTCATCTGTTGTGCTTGGATCATTGAACAGGTGCCGCAGAGAGATGTCAGCAGGACCGTAGCCAAGTCCTTGACGAAGATAGCTGGAAGTATTGTTGAGGTGGTCCCAATTATAAAACGTCCCATCAATCGCCTCCGCGAATTGCTCTCCTGCATGGTTTACGTACGGTCCAACAACCCGCGACTTGATCTGCGCCAAAGAGCCAACGGCGTTGATGTCTAACTTGGAATCCAAATCGTCAACGTAATAGGCCACCATGGGTTTGACGAGTTTTCCATCGGCTGTTGTTTCCAACGGCAGGCCAGGATCGATCCAATTGGAATCCGCAACACCGTCGAGGTCCGTATCAACATCCCAAGGCCCGATAACTAGTTGATTCACCCATTGGCGGAAGACGCCAGGACTGGCGGCGGTACCCCATAGGGGCCCCCAATTATTTACCCAGTTACTCGTGATTTCGACATTCAATGTTGGTGAGGTAAAATCGCTGCCAGTGGTCCCACCTGCGTTGCCCGAATTCCCTCCAGTAAACAACGCATTCCTGGTGACCGTCCCGCGACTGGGCGTCGTGATGATATAAGAAAGCGGACGAAGCGTTGCCATTTCAATCCGGCGTATCGTCGCTAAGAACTCCTCCTCGGTCCATGTCGCAGGACTCATGGGCTGCCCGGTAACCGGATTCTTCTTCCAATTTACAATATAGTTAATCAAAGATGGCCGGTGGAAGGACGGGATGATCTGCCGCGATGTAGCCGCGCCTGCTCGCCGGTGCGCCATCCACATGTTTTGGTAATCCGGTGCATCATAAGGCTCGTCCGAGTCGCCGAGCAATCCGATTGGTGAGGGAACGATGCGAGGGTATTGCTCGAAAATAGGGTACTGTGCATTCGGATTCTGATCGGCGGCACTCGCCGTCGTCAGCCAACCCGTGGAACCAGCCGCGCCTGCACCTCCCATCTCTCGATAGTTCGGAAGCAAGCTTGTCGCCATTTCACTAATCGAGTTATAACGCGGCGGTTGGCCTCCGGACGGAGCGGGATCAACTGGCCGGCCACCGGCCACCGGTTGAAAGTGCAATTGCGAACTGCCGTCTGCTAGGATCCCTACCCCGTGCGCATTCAACGGCTGACCATTCAGCAGCAGGGAGAATGGATTGGAATGAACATTACCAACCGAACCGTAGCAGGCATAAGCACCTGAAGCCCAAACACCCGTACCGGGTGGAAAACGGCTCACCCAATCTGCAATACTCCCATGCACGCCGCCTGCGGAAAAGGACTGCTGCAGATTCGCTTCATTCAAATCGATGGTGATTGAATAACTCTGCGCGAGTAAATGCCTTTCCGCATCTGTGCTTGCAGCTGCCGTCACCGTCTGTCCGATGTAACGGATGATCCGGAACGATTGTCCGCTCAAAGGTCCATTGCCTTCCGGGAACGTGACAATTCGACCATTTAATGCATCGCTATCTGCCGGCAGGAAATTTGGTGACAAGTAGCTACCCGATCTTACGGCTGGATCGTGTAGAGGTATGCGCAAGAAGTGCCCATTCAAAAGCAAGGGACGATCACGGCTCGTGTTCGGCATCGAAGGCGTGATGCTTAGATCGTCATTGATGGTGAAGGTACGCACTGAAAGTGTCGTGCCCTGAGATTCGGATGCACCGTAGAGATCGCCCAGTAAGCTGTGCCCAAACATACTAGATTGTGGGCCAGTGCCGCGAACAAGGGCCATCATGGCTGAGTCCATAATAGCGCGGTGAGACTTGTGGCCACGTGTCTCGCGACGCGCAAGCGCCATGCTGGTAGAGCGCGATTGTGAAGCAAACACGACGTAGGTCACGGCCAACATGCTGAACAAAGCCAGCATGCCCAACACGACCAGGAGAATTAAACCAGATCGATTGCGTCGAGACTCCCCTGCCACTTTGCGATGGATCAATCTACTCATCCGATTTTCCTGCGACTTCTAAAGAAGGCGTCCAAATTTAGTCGGCAACTGGCTAACGAAATGTTACTCGAGACGAGTCCAGGTGCAATGGAGTGTTTTTCTGGGTGGTCAGTCAACATGAACATTGCGTTCAATGACCGTGATGATATGCGACATCAATGTTCCTGTTGTCGGCGCGGGGAGCAGACCTCCCGTGGCGACCGGCGCAACCTGACTTGGCGCACGCGTTGGATCAGCCGGATTGTCATAGAAGAATGCCCAGTCAGGGCCTTCCAGAACAACATCGCGAGACCAAACCTCTTCATCACCGCTGTTTCCAAAAGGGTCGGTGCCCGCTGGTAATAAATTTGCCAACAGCCCGCGTCGCGGTTCGGCGTCAGCCTGAATCACTCGAAACCAGCGGAAGACCGAGTAGCCGGTTGTCGCATCTGCGAAAGCAACATGCTTGCTCAGCATGATCCAATTACCAATCTGCACTTGGTCATTCATGGCTGAATTTCCGATCAGCCTTACTCGTCCGGAATTGCCACCCACAAAGTTCCCAGACAGCGGGTGCACCCACACAACTCGCTCGCCCTGAGGCCTGCTGGACTCAGATCCAACCCGCAGGGGAGATTCTTCCGATGCGAACCCCAGATCGCGTTTTCCCAAAATGATTAGAGAAAGAACATAGTCGTCTGTCGCGATCGTAGGCGTAGCCGAAAACTCGGGTGAAAGCGTTGCAAACCAGCTGTAGTCACCCACTCGACTCTGTTTATTCGGGCCGATTGTTCCGTCCAAGCCCGAGGTAAAGGAGAAAGAGCGAGAGGCTGGGATAGTCTTATCTGTATCGTCAGTGAGCATTGCCAGACCGTCGGTGGACTGAAACAGCTCTCGTGCCAAAAGTTGTGGGATTTGACCACCGCCACCGCCTAACGTGACACGTAGCATTCGAGGCTGATCCGGCCATGGTGCGCGTCCACGCTCCTTTGCCGCATCTTCCGTCGGGTTGTAACCATGTTCGTAATAGGGGAAAACGGCCGCCCGAAAGGCACCAGCTCTAGCAGTTCCCGATGCAAATCCAGAAACAACATCCGGCTCCGCCATGAAAAGCGGGTCGATGCATACCGACATCTGCTGCCAGGTTCGATTTCTTATTAATGCACTATGTCCTGGCTCACTCAGATTGGGCGTAGTACTCGCAGGGTTCTTGTTGAACAAGGCGAGACCCGTCTGCGCGGCGTTACCATCCACTTGGTACAACCAATTGAAGCCAACTGCGTTGTCTGTATTCTCACTGGGATTGTTCATGCCACGAGCAATAAATTCATTCTCCCAAATTCGCCCCAGCGTTAGCGCGTTCGTTGCATCATTACTCTGCTGAGCGTTTCGGCCCGCTAGAGGAAGCAGAGATGCAATCCCCATCAGGCCAACAATCACCACAAAAATTGCAAACAAGACTTCAAGAATCGTCGCTGCTCGACGTGAGCGAATTGCCGCTACAGGTCGCATCGATTCACTTTGCCGTTCAGAATTCTGGCAATTAGGGAGAGGCTTAGTTGTTTGAGGCATCTCTCACTCCTCTGGAAGACATCGACCTGGCTTGCGCTACCGCATTGCGATAAATCTGATTGCGCTGAGCATCTGTTCTTGCCGCAGTCCAAGCATCCACCATCGCCTGATTGACAGCCGCAACAGGCGAACTTGTGATTAGCCCGGTCTGCGGATTCAGCGTTACCCAGGTGTTTCCAGGATCAAGCACGTTCGAAAACGCAGCATCTCGATCAGCCTCAGTCGGGCGCGATAGAACTGCATTGACTTGATCCGTTCGACCGACAAGCAGTTGCAGTTTAGAAGTGATTTCAAACTGGGCTACGCCGTTAAAGGTAGCAGCTCCACTGTCGAGGTTTTCGTCAGCAAACATTAACGTCGGCTTGCCTGCCGGATCGAATGCGATCCCAACTCGATTGAAACTGGAAGGTGTGAAAGCGTCTGCATTGCCAAACGCTGCGTTTCTTGCTGAAGGCGGGGTATAAGTCAACGCATTCATGGCACTACCACTGCTGGCTGAATCTCGCAGTCCTAAACCTGATGCAAACAGATCAATGCAGGTTCCACGCGGCAATGTCACTGCTCCGACCATCGACTTTGTTGGACGACGATAAATGCGAAAGCCAACTTCAGTTCGAGGCACCAGGGAGGCGCTCGGCGTATCCGCAAAGGGTGCCCCTAAACTGTTGGACGCATTTGGCAGCGGCAATGCCGGCATTTCACGTGAGTAATCCGGAATGTAATTCGGTCGGTCACCTGGCTTAACGCCATTCATGGCAAGAGCTGAGTTGTAAACATTCGGAGCGGGTGGATTGAAAAATGTTACCGCAAATTGAACACCACCGTCGCTGTTGTTTACCGTCGTCACATTCTCAATGAGAAATCGCCGGTTCACCCCTTCGAATTCAATCAAGTCACCAACACTTACGAACCCGGGCTCTCCGCCTGGAATCCCAAATCCACTAAATACATCGGCCGGGAAAAAGCGAATCTGATCAGCATGCCCATCTCCCACTCGCTCGGGAGCGAGCGTATCAAAAGGGAAGTCCCACAAGGAGCCCTTTGCATTGACGACGTCTCCACGATAGGGAGGAAATACCTCCCCCATACTCAGACGCGTTGATGTGTAATTCTGCGGGACTGCGTTACCAGCCGCGTCCGGCTGGATCTGCGCACGATCCAGGAAGACCGCAACGGGTCGCCCTGTGGTGATGGCTCGAACTTTGGCTGATTCCAAGTACTGCTCGACTAGCCGCCCAGCTTGCTTGACTTTACGGTCACTCAACAAGCCTTTGACGGAATTCAAAGCTAAGGTGGCTAGCAGGGTGATGACGCCCATCACGACGAGCAATTCGATGAGTGTGACACCCTTTCTGGATCGCAGTTGCTTCACGGCCTAAGGCTCCAAGATGATGTCATGACTAGTGATATTGTCCTGCCAAACGTCGTTGACAATCGTTCCCGGCGTATCAAGGTCATTGAAGTCGATGTCGATGTACTTCGGAATCGCTCCAATTTGATTGCGACGGAAACCATGCATCGCACCCCGAGCACCATCTATGTTCCAGGGTTTTTCACTATCAGTTTGATTGGGTAAACCGGAGGAATAGTCGTACGTGAAGTTCGGATCAGGGTAATAGTACGGCCCCGTTGCACCGTAATGAACGCCAGCGACACCATAAATCCCAGTACCATAAGGCTTGCCAGAGCTGGCGGTCGGCCAAGTCATCGTGGCGTAGGCGATCGGAGGTATACCGCCATCGAGATCAAAGAAATCGGTGATGACGCCGAGCTGTCCATCCTGGCCACGTGACATAATTAACGGAACAAGAGTTCTAGGATGCCAGTCTTCATCAACGGGAGCTCCACCGGCTTGTGCCCTGTACCGCCAGTCCGTCTTCAGTGGGTCCATCGCATCGGCACCTGCATAACGCACAAGGTCACCTGAGTATCCTGCTGGCCAGCGCAGCCAAACAATGGGCTGTCCCCAGGCGTCGATAAACTCAAGCAAGCCATCGTCGTCCGTATCACCTATCTCGGTTGGGCGAAACTGTTCCAAAGCGGACGAACCGCTGTAATTACTGGTCGACACGATCAAATAGAGCAGTTCACTGCTTTGAATCGCTTCGGTCCAAGCCGGCAAGGTGCTTTCCACACGCGAAGGCGGATTCCCGAGGAAGGCCGGCCCGGTCGAAGGAGCCAAAGCCGAAACAGAAAATCCTTGAGCTGGATCATTGATGTTCACCATATTCGCCGATGCCCAGTTCGCCGCGTATCGAGGATCATTCTTGAGCCCCTCGATTCGGCTGCGGAGTGCGTTGTAGATCACTCCCCAGCCAGCAGGGATTGGACGTGGCAAATTGACTGCCGCAGTCCCGCTATTCGCCGCCGGATTCCGAAACGCCACGGTGTATTCCGTTGGGCCGAAGAGAACATCAGAAGCTCGGTCAGGCAGCTCCATTCGCATCATGTCACGCAACATAACCATGCGAACACGAGCCAACTCTCGCGGCGATACCGGCTTGGCCAGGGCAGCGGACGTTGCTGCACCATTGACCACATTTGTTTGCAAGGATGGAGGCAACGTTACATTCACTGCTCGGTAGCGATATTCTTCCCATCGCTGCAGGATGATCTCATTCAGCTTGCTAATCGTGCCACGAGTACGCGCGACTCGTGCATCGGTTTGCGCTCCAGCGAGGGCAAAGAGAATTAAGCTTGCCATGGTTCCAAGAATGGAAACGGCGACGAGCAATTCGATCAAGGTGAAACCTTGCTTTCGATTCTGTGCTGTTTTCATTTCTTTCTTCATCACTGTTATTTTACTCATGCAGCTGTAGAAGCTCGTGCCAGGCAGGGCAACTTGAAAACTCACCTCGCCTGATGGCCTCACCGCCTTCGTCTCAATCCGAAGCATTACTCTCAAATTGAAGCACCTACACCGTATAGAAATCGGTTTCGCACACGCATTCGACTTCTATGCAACTTCAGGGCTACAATTCCTTTCGACTATTGGTCAATCGCGTTTTCCAGTGTGCTGTCCGCGAAGTTCACCACGTTGTCCAACTGAGCACTTGGCTCTCCGGACCTTTCGGTATACCGGCTGAAACCTGAACCACCAGTTGGGTCTCCTATGTCTAATTGCGAGCCGCTCGCGTAGCGGTAGAACACCGGCGGTGCGCCGTTACCAAACCGCGGTATTCCTCCGTAGTCTTCATCCAGACCGGCACAGATTAACTGGAAAGACTGAGCGTTAGCGTATTTAAAGTGCATGTCAGCGCGCTGCCATAACTCATGTTCTTGCGGACCAGGAGGGCTTCCTGGGTGTAAGATCGTTGTCGCAATTTCCTCTGACTTGTAGGGCCGCGCCACTCCTCCAAGCCCGCTCGCAGCTGCCGGCGCGTAAGAATTGTAGTACCGAACTGTCCGCCTTGGATTGAGTTGGGATGGCGCGGAGAACGCGTAGGTACGGCTATCAAAATAAACGACCGGTGCAGTAGTCCCCGATAAGGAGTAGGTAGGCATCAAATCGTTTGTTCCGCCGACAATCTGCGCTTCGTCATTTGAAACCGTCAACCCGCCGACGACCTCAATGGCGAGGTTGCCCTGACCAAAATCGTACAACGGATTGTTGCGCGTCGAGTTGTATTGCACCAGAGAATTGGCACTCCAGGCACTTGAGTTGACCTGCAGACCAGAATTGGAAACAAAGATCGGACCTCCAGGACCAGAAATTGGGTATGCGGGATCATCGCTGAACCCTCCTAGAAAGAACACCAGTGCTTCCGCTGGATCCATAATCCCAACTGCGGAACGGTTACTCCAATTACTGAATTCAGCAAGCAAAGTTATTTCCGTTGGCGCCATATTAGGAAATGCCTTGCGCAGGACCCGAGTGAACGTCGCTTTATCAGACCCATCCGCAGGATAGTCCCCATACTTGTTTTTGAATTGCTCTACGGCATTATCAATCGCTTTTACTTCCATCGCAAAAGCGCTCAAGCGAACGGAACGCCGGATTGCGCCAACCGCGGGGATAAGCAAACCAACCAGAATGCCAATAATGGCGATCACGGTTAACAGCTCGACTAGGGTGAAACCTCGGCGAGCAAAATGTCTGTTGGTTCGGCAGTGCATGGTCCTATACCTCCGACTCATTTAGTCGCCTCACGACTCACTCCCCGCGGATCGATTGGCAAGCGTAAAAATGTATTTGTGTTTGTTGCGGTACAGCTAACGCGTCTCAGCATGGCTAAGACGCGACGAACTTCTCGGCTTAAGCCAAGGACGAAATCATGGTTACAAGCGGCATAAACAAGGCGATGACGATAAAACCGACTGAAACCCCAAGGAATACAATCAGCAGCGGTTCAATCAATCGCGTCAAACCTTCCGTCATCACATTCACTTCGTCATCGTAGGTGTCGGCGACTTTGTAAAGCATGGTATCCAGCTCACCGGTTTCTTCCCCGACGTCCACCATGTTGACCACCAACTCATCAATCACTCGGCTTCGCATCTTGACCAAGTAGAACAAGCAAGCCAACGCGGCTCCCGCTCCACAAGTGATAGCTCCAATCATCAAAAGTGATTCCATGGAGTTTTCTTGATCGCTGCCGCGTCCAGCAGTTAGTGCTACGGACAAAATCATGACGCCCGGGAAGCTACCCATAAGCGCCCAGAAGAACATGGCAATCGGGTGGAAGCCGGGAGTGGAGTGATCTCGCATCGGCTTGCAGATCACTTCACCTTCTCGAATCGCTTCGATAACTTTCGTGAAGATCCGCTCAAATAAAGCGTTGCCCGAAGTCTCACGGGTGATGTTCAGAGCCTCGAGAATAGGAACACCGGATGAAATCAGCGTACCCAAGGTCCGAGTTGTCCTGGCCAAGATATTCTTTTCAATCAAGGCACCGAAGACCGGCAGCTTGAGAATGTACATATCAAAACCCATCCGGCCATGCCGGAACTTCCGTATTAACTTACTGAATAACCAGTAACAGAACGGAATCAGCAGCAACAAGAACCAATAGGAAACGATGTAATCACTCATCGCGATCAACAAGACGGTAATCGAAGGAAGATCGAGACCGAATTCTTCGAACATGTCCTTAAAGGTTGGCACGATCAACCACATGATCAAAGCTAGAATCGCACTCGCGATCAATACAACCGCAGCTGGATAGATCAAAGCCCCTTTTACTTTTCGTTTCAGCGATTCGGCACTCTCTAAGAAGTCAGCAAGACGCTTCAGGATGGTTTCCAAAGCACCACCGGCCTCACCGGCCTTGATCATGTTCACGTACAAGCGATTGAAGACCTTCGGGCACTTGCTCATCGATTCTGAGAGCGTCGAGCCGGTTTCAATCTCATCGCAAACATCCATCAAAGCATTTTTCAGCTTCCCGGGCTTGTTGTTGTTCTCCAGAATCTTCAGGCTTCGAAGAATCGGCAGACCTGCGTCTTGCAGAATCGATAGCTGACGCGTGAAGGCACAAATGTGCTTGGTCTTCGCACCACCGATGGCAAAAGGCCGCTTTTTCTTCTGGCCTGCAGCAACCTTGGCCTGGCCCTTCTTTACCTGGATCTTGGTAACGAAGTAGCCCATCTGCCGAATAGTGGTTTGCGCTTCTTCTTCGTTTTCCGCCTCGATGATGTCTTTAATCTCTTGGCCGGTAGCGTCCATAGCCTCAAACTGAAATGTAGGCATGGCGTTCTTCCTCGTTACTTAAAGCTTTGAAAAAGTTGTATCAATCATGAACCGCAATCATAGGACTACTGGTTCGTAGTTTTTCTTGTTCTTCTTATCCCCGAGGCGTAAGCGAGAATCTCAAGTCTTCCGCCGCGTTTGCGTTTCGGGCTATAACTTCATTAATCAGCAATCGTCTCACGCAGAACTTCATCTGCGGTGGTAATTCCCTGGAACACGTAGTTGATCCCGTAGAGTCGTAGTGGAATCATTCCATAATTGGTTGCACGATCGCGCAACTCGTCACTCGTTGCGTTACTCATGACCATGTCACGCAAGTCATCGTTCATGATCATCAGCTCAAACAGACCAACACGTCCTTTGTAACCGGTGTTGTTGCACTTGTCGCAGCCAGCTCCGCGATAGAACTTCTTGTCCGCCGCTTCCTCGGGATCGATGCCGAGGTCCATCAAAATCTCTTTGCTGACCGTAGTTTCTTCGCGACAGTTCGCGCAAATCCGCCGCACAAGACGTTGCGCCAAAATGGCCTCAACACAAGCGGTGATCAAGAAGGTTGGAATTCCCATGTCCTTCATCCGCGTGACCGTACTCGGTGCGTCGTTCGTGTGCAATGTGCTGAACACCAAGTGCCCAGTGAGCGAAGCTTGAACTGCGATCTCCGCAGTCTCAATGTCACGGATCTCGCCCACCAGAATCGTGTCTGGATCCTGCCGCAAAATAGCTCTCAAGCAGGAAGCAAAGGTAACGCCGATTCCGTGGTCAATTGGAATCTGCACGATGCCGTCGATATCGTACTCAACAGGATCCTCCGTCGTAATCAACTTATCCTTGATGTCATTCATCTCACTCAGAGCTGAATACAAGGTCGTTGTCTTTCCCGACCCGGTCGGCCCGGTAACTAGAACAATTCCGTTTGGACGATCGATAACCTGACGGAATTCGGTCAGCGTGTGCTCATCCATCCCGACGTTGTCGAGGCTGAGCGAGACAACCGACCGGTCAAGAATCCGCATGACCGTGCTTTCGCCAAACATCGTCGGCAAAACACTCACACGCAAGTCCACCGGGTGACCACCGACCATCAACTCGATCCGACCATCCTGCGGCAACCGTCGCTCGGCAATATCTAGGTTCGCCATGACCTTGATTCGCGTTGTGATCGCAAAGGCCAAGTGACGAGGCGGAGGAACCATCTCGTAGAGCACACCTTCCGCCTTGATGCGGATCCGGAACTCGTCTTCGAAGGGTTCAAAGTGAATGTCACTAGCGTGATCTTTGATCGCCAGCAGCAATACCATGTTCAGCAGCTTGCGAACCGGAGCGCTGTCGGCCAGGGCCTCGGCATCGGTCAGGTTGAAAGCACCGTCGACGCCCACTGCTTGTGCCGCCTGGAAGAGCTCTTCATCTGCATTCAGCTCTTCGATGATCTTCTCGACCGAATCCATCTCCGAAGAGTAGTAGTGATCCAGCGTGGATTGAATGTCTCGCTCGGTGGCGACAACCATCTGAATATCGAAACCAAGGAAGGTTCGAAGCTCATCTTGAACCGCAAGATTCTGCGGGTCGCAGGTCGCAACGGTTAACATATTCCCATCGAATTTCAGGGGCACAATGCGATACATCTGCGCCATAGTCTCGGAGACTTTCTCAACGACGTCCGGCGGCAAGGAGACGTCTGAAAGCTGAACCGTCTGCATGTTCAGCTGCTCAGCGAGAGCTTGAGCCAGCTGATCGTCGGTGATGAGCCCCATGTCCTCGGCAATACGACCTAGCAATGCACCGGGACGCTGCTGCTGCTCATCCAGAATGACCTCGAGCTGCTCATCGGTGATGAAGCCCAAGTCGACTAGGATCTGACCAATTCTACGGACTACCATGATTCAACCTTTTAGAGCGGTAGCCCTCTATGCTTCCTAGCTAAGCGACCGCCTCGATAGTGCTTTCAAGTTCCTCAACTTGTCCACATTCTTTCTAATTGTCACAGCCCGAGGAAAGCACTCCTGGCTTTCCTCACACTGCGTTCTCACCACCACGACAACGTCGTTGAGCCCAACACGGCTCTGCGACACCACTCCCCGATGCTGCCTCCCGAGAGGCCAGCAATCAATGCCTAAAAATCTCCGTCGTCATCATCGTCTTCCTCATCAGCAATTCCGCGTCGAGCATTCACAATTCTCTTTGCCAAATCATCCGGCCGGTGACTCTTACCCAGGCAATCTTCGACAGTGCAAATACCATTTTGCCAAAGGTCAAATAATGCATCGTCCATCAGATTCATCCCGAACTTGGCACCGGTTTGAATCGCAGAGTTGATACGGAACGTCTTATTTTCACGAATCAGGTTGGCAATACCTGGCGTGACACAAAGCACCTCGTAGGCAGCAACTCGCCCGCCGCCAATCCTCGGCAAGAGCGTTTGAGCAACAACACCGATCAATGCCGTACTGAGCTGTGTTCGAATTTGGTCCTGCAAGTTCCCCGGGAACGCGTCGATGATACGGTTTACTGTTCCTTGGGCACTGTTGGTGTGCAACGTACCGAAGACGATGTGACCGGTTTCCGCAGCAGAAATCGCCGCACCGATCGTCTCCAAGTCGCGCAACTCACCAACCAGGATGATGTCGGGGTCTTGCCGCAACGCTCGCCGAATCGCCTCGGCAAAGCTCGGCACATCCACTCCGACTTCACGTTGATTGATCGTCGAACGCTTGTGATCGTGATAAAACTCGATCGGATCTTCGATCGTGATGATATGGTGATCGTGGGTTTCGTTCAGGAAGTTAATCAGGCTAGCCAGGGTCGTACTTTTACCAGAGCCGGTCGGCCCGGTCACAAGCACCAGACCTCGAGGACGCTGAACCATGTCAACAACTGACTGAGCCAAACCTAACTGCTCAGGCGTTAGCTTGTCATTGGGAATCTGACGCAGCACCATCGAAATGAAGCCACGCTGCTTGAAGATCGAAACACGAAAACGGGCTTCGTCCCCAAAGGCGAAACCGAAATCAGAGCTTCCCGACTCCTGCAGTTCGCGCTGACAACGCTCCGGAGCGATACTCTTCATCAACGCGACCGTGTCATCAGCCTCCAAAACCTTGGTTTCCAGCTTTCGCATGCGACCATGCAAGCGAAATACTGGTGGCTGCCCCACGACAATGTGTACATCACTGGCGCCTTGCTTCACGCAAGCCGACAGCAATTTATCAATTAATACATGTTCCGACATGAACCAATCCAGGTCCCGTACGAGTACCGCTGCCTTGAATACCCTTAGCGACATGTTCGGACAGCTCGCTGGAGAACCAGCAAACTCAGTCACGCTTAGAGCAGGCAGAAGCTAAAAATAGTGCGATTAAGGAAAGTAAATGGGTGACGAAAAGTGAGTGGGGAGATAAGTCGACTATGGATTAAACGCGAAAGATGCTCGGTGGGAAATCAGTCGCTTCAAGTTTTATTGGTACCAAGTGCAAGCAGAGCGAAAAGAAAAGCTCCTTTGCATTACTAATGATAGGGTTGCTGCTTTCAATCGGTCTAACGGAGGGCGTTAACGGAAGGTTCCGAGCCCCCTATTCTGGAGGAACGTTAAGCCTTTAAGCCCTCTTCGATTTCATCGAAGACGATCTTCAGGGCCTGCGTCTCCTGCTCGGTGCGTTTGGCAACTCGGTATACCTCTTCGATAGTCGTCAGGCCCTTCATCGCCTTCCGCATCCCATCGCAGTAGAGCGTTGTCATGCCCTCCTGAATGGCTTGCTTCTGAATCGCAATCGTGGATTTGCCAGCGAACATCAGCTCACGAACCTTGCTGGAAACCACCATAAGTTCGTAAATTCCCATCCGGCCGCGATAGCCAGTCTTCTGGCAGTAGCCACAGCCTTTGCCTTTAGCGAAGGTTGCCTTATCGGCAATCTCCTGCGGAATGCCTGCATCTTCCAGAACCGCCTCGGTGAGCTTCACTTGCGTCTTGCATCGCTTGCAAATCGTCCTCACCAGACGCTGCCCAAGCACCGCAACCACGGAACTTGCTACCAGATACCCAGGCACTCCCATGTCCACCATGCGTGTAACAGCACTGGGCGCATCGTTCGTGTGTAGTGTACTAAAGACTAAGTGTCCAGTCAAACTGGCCTGGATACCCATTGATGCAGTCTCGGTGTCTCGCATCTCTCCGACGAGGATAATGTTTGGTGCCTGACGCAACATAGAGCGGATGATCCGAGCGAAGTCGAGTCCAATCTGGTGCTTGACTTCCACCTGATTGATTCCTGGCAGATAGTATTCGACGGGATCTTCAGCTGTAATGATTTTCCGGTCTGGGCGGTTCATCGCATTTAGAGCCGCGTACAGGGTCGTGGTCTTACCAGAGCCAGTCGGGCCGGTCACCAGCATGATTCCGTTCGGACGTTTGATGGTCTGGTTGAAGACCTTGAAGTCGCGTTCGCCCAAACCGAGCTGTCGGATGCCGACTTTGATATTGTCCTTATCCAACACTCGCATGACCGCCGATTGGCCGTGGTTGGTAGGAATGATACTGACTCGCAGATCGAGCTCTTTTTCGCCGACCGTGATTTTGATTCGTCCATCCTGAGGACGACGTCGTTCGGCGATGTCCATATCTGCCAGAATCTTGATACGCGATAGGACCGCCCCGAGCAGCCTCCGCGGCGGGCTATCTCGCTCGACCAGAATGCCGTCGATCCGGTAGCGAATCCGTACGCGATCCTCGAAAGGCTCTACGTGAATATCCGAGGCGCGGAGCTGGACGGCCTCTTGAATCATCAGGCCTACCAAACGAACGATTGGAGCGCTGGCCTCATTCGCAAACTCGTCTTCGCCTCCGGCACTGTCTTCGGTGGTTTCAGTAAAGTCGATTTGCGTGTCGGTGAATTCCTGCAGAATCGAGTCAGCGGATTCACCTTCAACCTGCCCATAGTACCGGTTGATCGATTCCTGAATCGATTCCCGGGGAGCGAGTGCCGTTTCGACTCGGCGATTCAAGATAAAGCGGAGCTTCTCGATGGTTTCGAGATCAAACGGGTCACTGACCAGCACGTTGAGGACTTCGTTCTCGTCCTTGAAAGGGATAATACTGTTTTCCCGAGCGACGGACTCGGGCACCAACTGGATGACTTCGTCATCAATTCGAATCGCGGCCAAATCCACAAATTCCAGCTTGTGGAACTCAGCCAACGCTTCGTAGACCTTGTTGGGGTCTGCATAGCCCATTTGAATCAGAGCGTCTGAAACGGAGATATCACCATCTCTCGCTGCGTTGGTCGCCTCGCCAATCTGATCCAGACTTACGACACCGTTGCGGAGTAGCAAGTCGGTGAAGTCGCGCATTGGTTGATCCATGACACCCTCTTGTGTTGCTTCTTCAGCAGCGCCAATGAATCATTGGCGGAATATTTTTCAGTCTGACCAAATTGTCACATGCAATCGATCGAACGATCGGATAAGACAAGCTGCCATTGGGGACATCGGTTGACGAAACCTTAAAATCCCAGGCAAATCACCACGATGGCCAAGGTCGGCGCGACCGCCGAGAGGGAGGCACATAAGCCTTCCCGAGGAGGTCTGGGGACCGTCGGCCTGAGCTCGTGGAATAAGATGAGGATTTTACATCATCTTGACTGCAGCAGCCGAGGGTTGTCAACGATTTTCCCGGCTGGAAGCCCGTCTATCAGGCTCAAACCCACCGATCTTGCCACGCGCAAACAAAACCCCTGCAAGTCGCGGGGACTTCCAGGGGGCTGGCGAATTCGTTTCAGGGTGAATTCTCGTTTGCATGAGCACAAGCAGCCGAGACACTCTCGATGTTCTTAGAAATTTGCTTGCTGCCGTCGGTGATTTCGGTGATGTTCTGAGCAATTTCGCTCGTCATCGCTGTTTGCTCCCCGAATGCCTCAGCGATAGCGTTCTGATCCTCGTGAATCTGCCCCATGATCTGGCTTACCTGCCCAATAGCCTCAGCCGCCTCAGTCGTATCGATCTGAGTAGCGCTGCGTTGAGCAATATTTTCGGTCGCTTTGCTGGTCTCGGTGGCCAGGTCTTTGACTTGGTTTGCAACGACCGCAAATCCCTTGCTGGCCTCGCCTGCTCGAGAAGCTTCGATCGTTGCATTTAGTGCCGGCAAGTATGTTTGCTCGGCGATCGAGCCGGTCACTTGGATGGCTTCGCCAATCTTCCCACCGCTTTCACTCAAGCACTGATGGTGCGATTGGTTCGCTCGGTAGCGTCCACAGCTTCGTTGGCGACACTGGAAGCACCCGCAGCGTGATCGGAGATTTGCCGTGTACTGACCTCGCACCGCGTCACTGCTTCCGACAAGAACTGAGTGTTCTCTCCCATCTTGCTAGCCGCTTGGGCAATTCGTTCCGCCCGTTCCGAGTTGGCTTTCGCGCTGCTTCGCACTTGGTTGTCAATGCTGTGCAGTTTGGTGTGCGATGGACCTTGGAAGTATTCTGCCTTGGAACGAATCTGCTTCTCGATGAACTTACTGATGTACCAAGATCAAAGACAAGAAACGGCCATGATGACAAATGCAAGGGCGTAGATGAGATACGAGCCAGTTTTAGTGTAGCTCTTCGTGTCACCTGGTGAATCAAGGATAACCGTATGGTTTACCTTGTGCATCTTGGCGGTTTGTACAGTGAGTTCACCGCGCAGCTACCAGTCTTGGCGGCGCGACTGCTTCTTCTCAGAGTTGCGTTTTTTTTCATCAAGCCGTCGACGACGGGAAGCCTGGCTTGGCTTGGTTTTGATTCGTCGCTTTGGGACCACATAGGCCTGCCTTAGCAAGACCTTCAATCGAGAGCGGCATGCCTCCATGTTTTGGGCACGATCACGATGCTCTTGGGCCTGGATAACGACTTCGTCCTGACTTGTAACGTATCGCTTAGCTAGGCCGCGAAATCTTTGCCATACGGCTCGCGGAATACGCCCAGTCGGTGGCTTCCATCGTAGCGTTGCCTTGCTATTCACCTTATTCACGTTCTGCCCGCCAGGACCACTGCTTCGCGCGTAGCTCCACTCCAGCTCCTCCTCTCCAATGGAGAGGCGATCGTTTACATAGATATCAGACATGAAAAATTCCTACAGATGCCGGGCGGAGAGTAGAAAGTACAGTCGGCAGTCGACATCCGTCAAATGCTTTGTTGGGCACAATGGTACTCAGGGGGCTTCTCGCAACGCTGCAAATGGTGGTGAAATCCTCTCGTCATTCGCTTGGCAAGTTGTGCTCATGAGATTCTGGCTCCAGCCTACAGGTTCGCGCAGCAGTGGCTGCTTCCTGTCATTTCTTTCTTGGTGCTCGCGATTGCCCGCCATTCAATGTACTCTGGTAGATCCCCAATTGACCCCACACCTCTATCCTGCGAGTCCGACCCATGGCTGGATCGAAAGTATCTGCTGATCGCCAAATTCTCGTTGCGGCACAAGAAAAAGGCGGACTTTTCGTCCCGCTAGCTTTTTTGCGGCTCTCCGGACCAGGCTGGTTGCAAAGTGCCATTACACTTGGCGGCGGCTCGCTAGCAAGTGCTCTTTACCTCGGTTGCCTCGGTGGCACCGCTATGCTGTGGCTTAACTTAGTAGCCATCATTGTCGGCGTGATCATGCTTTCCGCGATCAGCTATGTGGTTCTCTCTTCGGGCAAGCGACCTTACGAGGCAATTAACGAGTACGTGAATCCTGTGCTTGGCGTGGGCTGGATCACGGCCACAATTCTAGCCAATATTATCTGGTGCATGCCTCAGTTTAGCTTGTGCTACGATGTGATTGACAAGAACTTATTTCCTGGCGAGTTGCAGGACACCGATAGCTACAAGCTGGGCGTGTCGGCAGTTCTGCTCATCCCTGCCGCGATCCTTGTTTGGCTGAGCCTGCTTGGTGGAATCGCTGGCCGCATCTTCGACTTTCTGCTCAAGCTGCTCGTCGGGATGGTCGTTGTCTGTTTTGTTGCGGTCGTCGTCAAACTGACGATGCAAAGCGAGCTGGATTGGACTGGGCAAATCCTGCCTGGCCTAATCCCTGATTTCTCTCAGTGGTGGAATCCCACCGCAACCATTAGCAGTCTCATCGCGGCGGCACCGGAGGGCGTTCAGTCTTATTGGACGAGCGAACTGATCAAGAGCCAGCGGGCAGTCATGATTAGCACTACAGCTACGGTCGTCGGTATCAATATGACCTTCCTGCTGCCCTATTCAATGCTAAATCGAGGCTGGGACAAGCCGTTTCGAGGTCTTGCACGCTTTGACTTGATCACCGGGATGGCCATCCCCTTTGTGCTTGTCACTGGCTGCATCATCATTGCATCCGCCTACAGCTTCCACGGCAAGGCCGATAAAAGTTTCCTCAGCGATGATCCAGCCGTGGTTCAGCAAAGTAAGTTCTTTCAAGGCGCGTCCAAGAATTTGGCCGGCCGCATGAGGTTGGAGAAGAACAACCCGCTAGCCGAAATTGATGCAATGGCTGATGGCAAAGAGAAGAACGCCGCGATGACAGCTGCTATTGCCGACTACACATCGAAACTGTCGCAGGAAGAGCGAAAGCTATCTGTAACGCTAGTGAAGCCAAACGCGGAGCAACTTGCACTGTCATTAAAACCTTTGCTTGGTGAGGAGTGGGCGAATCGCGTCTTCGGCATTGGTGTCCTCGGTATGGGCTTTTCCACGATTATCATTTTGATGATGATCAACGGCTACGCCTTCGGCGAACTATTCAACAAGCCAAGCAGCATCGTTGTCAAAATGATTGGTGCCGTGCTCGCTGGGATTGTCGGCTTTCTTTGGCCACTGATCTGGGAGTCGGATTCGAAGACTTGGCTCGTTATCATGGCCTCGACTTTCGGAGCCATCTTGCTTCCGATCGCTTACGTTTCCTTCTTCGCTTTGATGAACAACGAGAGGCTTCTGAAAGAGGATCTTCCTCGTGGAGGAAGTCGTGTGATCTG
Source organism: Aureliella sp. (assembly GCA_963691875.1). Classification (GTDB taxonomy): domain Bacteria; phylum Planctomycetota; class Planctomycetia; order Pirellulales; family Pirellulaceae; genus Aureliella. The sequence goes on along the minus strand of OY829846.1, from coordinate 2,742,438 downwards.
GAATTGTCTGATGGTCTTTGGGGTCATTGCTGCTCTGGCGCAGGCTGGCTCCTCGCTCTACACCAAGTTGTTTGACGCGTCAGGGAATCTGATCGCACTGAACGAAGGTAGTTTGATCCTCGGCGGTATCATCGCCTTCGCACTTGTTGCCTTGATGGGCTTCTCAGCGGCGAAGAAGTAACTTTCGCGGGAAGTTGCTCCCCAATAGACGCAAGCACACTGGCCGTACTGCCAGTGTGCTGCAGACGCAACTTGTGGTTGCTCCACCGCGATGCGCAAATCTCTGTCCATGATTTGAATTCTGCTATCTACCCGCGGCCACTCGAAGGAGACTGCGTTTGTGTCTTCTGGGCAAATCGTTTTGGCAAAGTGCTTCGCTTCAGCAGAATCTCGCATCAGAACGGTCATTTGACCGCAGCCTAGACTGGTCCCGTTCAGCTTCCTAAGTTTTTATTTCCTGAATTCTGGCTAGGACTACATCACTGGATGCCATCAGCGTATCACCGAGCAACGCTTTCCATCTTCTTGCTAATCTCGAGGTTCGCCCTCTTGATCAGGTCAACATGCTCGCCGTCTGGGTTTTCCATCTCGTCCAGAAGACCACGACGCCGAGCCTTGTTGCGTTGATAAGCGCCGCAAAGGTGGAAGCCAATGCAACCTGGATTCTTATGTAAGTCCAACAGCGTCTCGGCATACCAAGCTCCATTGTTGGGCTTGAAGAACTCCTGGCTTCGCCAATCAACTCCTGCGGCATCGGCCAAGAGCACTGGCTTGCCTGTCTTTTTGTGCCACTCGGCCAAGTGTCGTACAGGGTCTCGGAAATCCTGAAAGGACAACACATCGACGAACGGTAAAGCAGCTTCGATTACTTCCGTAGCAATCGGTGCGTTGGCTTCGTAACGATCCCCCAGAATCAAATGATGTTTGTCGTAGCGACGAATCGCATCGTGAGTTGTTTTGTAATAGCTTTGCGCCAGCTCACGAAGCTCCTTCCGCCCTGCCTCGGTCTTGAGGCGTTCTGGATCAAAGATTGGTCCTCGCCACTTGTTGGCGGTGCGCTGGTGAATCCAGGTAGGACAGTCACTATAGAAATAGCCAATCAAATTTTGTTCTTCGCTCAAAGCGGCGCAATGCGATCGCGCCACGTAGTCGCACCACTCTTTCCAGTCGTTGCTACGAAAATCGTAGTGCTTGACGAACTTCTCCCATTGGTGCGACTCCGTGAATGGCAGCAAGTGACAGTACGGCATGTTGAGTGCCCGGTACTCATCGATTGTGAATGCCCGGGAATGTTGCCAGGCCCCTAGACCATCCCTCCTGACGGTTACTTCCTGGACCCAACCCACCGTGTTGAAGCCCCACTCGTTCAGATTGGGCGCGACCGATTCCTCGATCCATCGAATTGTACTTCCGCCGTATTTCTCCCTCCAGATGTCGATATTCTCAGGATAGCGCAGGCTCGCCGGGTCGATGTGATTGAGCCCCATCGTGAAGAATGGCTTGCCGTCAGGATTGACGAGCCACCAATGCCCATCGCGTTTGCCGAGCGTAAAATAACCACTCGACATAGCCCGCGCCGGATGAGCCTTAGCTAACGTCATTCTTGGTATAGAAAAAATGCTCAGACCAGCCGCTGCACGGCTCAGCAAGCATCTTCGATTCATTTTGCACATGAGAATTAGCGTCTTCGAAGAAAATAACTTCTAATAATCTAGACTTTTGCTGAAACACCAGTTTAGTTTCTGCGCTGTCAAAATCGTCACGCAGATTGCATGCGCGCTGCGACCTTTTGGGTTACATTTGGAGAAGAAGTCATGAAACCCCACAAGTGTAGAAATAGGATCTGTTTCCTCGTCAGTTTTGGCCTGCTGCTGGCGATGACCTCCGTTGCGACGGCTCAATCGAGTTTTCCGCTTTATCAATCGGGCGGCCCGGTATTTCGGCCAGCGTACTTGCGCAGCAATGGCCCACAGCCCTTTTCTACGCGTCGTGATCGAGAGCTCCAGGCGATGCGGAGTAAGACAAATTCCAATCGTCTCTATCTCTTCGCCCCTGCTCGCAGTAGGAGCGCGAACGGAGTTTTGCTGTCCAGGAAAACGCCATTATTTTCGCGACGAATCGGCCGCTTCCGTTAGTGTGCTAATCTTCGCTAAGCTTGGAAAGAAGCTGGGCGATGAGAAACTCAGTCGTTGTCTTGTGCTTCACGTAGTCCGCACCGGGATAGACCAATTCGCAGTCGACTCCAAGTTCCTTGCAGTGTTCTTGAAGTTTGACGCCAAAGTTCGAAGTATGCGTGGGGTCTTTTTGCTCTTTTCCGATCGCGGGCGGTCGTGAGTAGGTTAAGTAAATCGCTGGATCGTCCTCACTAACAAGGGCGTAGGGTGAGTATTCCTCGATCCAAGCGAGGATTGACTCTCGGCCTTGAAGAAACTTGGCGAAGTTGCCGAAGCCAAACGCGTGGCCGCCGTAACGACTGTTCGGCGTCCACTGTTTCATTTGCTGCGGATCCAAAGAGGTCTGAGCGCCCATTACGGACGCGCACGACAAACGAGACGACTCGCGTGCAACAGGATCAACGCTCTTTTGATCTGCTAAATCGTCGTGAAAAGCAAGCCATAGGCTAGAACATGCACCGGCGGAACCGCCCGCGGCGCCAATACGATCCTTATCGATATTCCAGTCTGCTGCCTTACTCCTAACAAACTGCAGCGCCCTGGCGGCATCGTGCAGCGGCGCTTTTACAGGTGGTTCGATTCCTTGCTCGACAGCTTGTTTGACATAGCGATAGTTGAAAGCTGCAACTGAAACCCCGGCTTGTAGCAAAGCGTTTGCGTCTACAAAGCGGTTTAGCCTTTCTTTGGACCCGCCTTGCCAGCCCCCTCCGTGTATAACCAGCACAAGCGGCGTCTTCTCGTCAGACTCGGCCTTCCAGAAATCGATGACTTGCCTGGGATGCTCCCCGTATTTGACCTCCGACAGGGTGGGTTCGGGGATGGAGGAATCGTACTGCTCTCCCTTCTTCGCGTTTTTTCCGTTTCCGGCTCGCGGAGCTTGACAAAGAGCGACCGCAGGAGTCACCACGAATGTTAGGACCAAGGCAGATTTCAGCAGATACATTTTCGGTTCTTTCATTTTGAGTGCTCGTCGACATCGATTCGAGACTGAGGTTGATTGCTTCGCGTATGCCGGAGAATTATCTTACTCACTATATCGCCATCGGATTGAGTTGAAGCCAGACGCACAATCCAACTTTGCAGGCGATGACGAGATCACTTTTCAGAATTCCCACAGCTGAAGCCTGCCAACATGATTGATTCTCCGAGCTTTCAGACTTTGCGACCGATGCGACCGGTTCTTGCCCGGAGCTTTGCAGCTCTTGTCCTGTCACTTGCCCTATCTTGTGGAACCATTGCTCAGCAGACAGATGAGAAGAAAACGAACAATCAAGAAGCCGCTAGCGAGCCTCTTTACTCTGGACTGCAGCCGGGGAAAAGGCACGGGGCTTTGAGGTTCTGGGTTTCATCGACGGAAATCGAAAAGAGCTCGAAATCGTCAACAAGAAAGATAAGACAACGCTTCTCTGCTTTATCCATCGGCTCAGCACAGATGACAGGATTCTGTACGGATTGGGACTGGTTGACTTCTACACGAAGCGGCACAAGGAACTAACAAGTCACATCGTGCTGCTCTCTGATGAACGAGTAAAGATCGAGAAGATGCTGACGAATTGGAGCAAAACATCGCTGTTCTCTAATTCGCTGCTGAGTCTTTCCAGCGACGGCTCCGAAGGTCCAGGTTACTACGGATTAAACCGAAGTGTTGCGATGACGGTGATGGTTATCAAGGGTGACAAGGTCGTCAAGAATCTGGTTTTCAACGCACCCGATAACCGGGATCTAGAATCCGTCATGAAGGCGATTGCAAGTGCTGTAGATGCACCGGAGCCGGCGTTAGCAAGGGTCCAGCAAGAATTGATGGCCGAACGAAAACGGGAGATGGAAAAACGCATCAAAGCTAGCCCTGTCTACAAGCTTGCACCCGATGAAGAGCTTGGCCGCATTATGTACGGCATAGTTAACGCACGCGGAAATCGCATGATGAATGCCAAACGACGCAGCCAACAACTCACCGACTGGAGCGGAGATAGCGAAGAGCGCGCGGCGAAATTGAAGAAGTACTGCAAGGCTGTTTTGTCAGGCGACTTTCCGCTGAACCAGTACTCACTCAACGCGCTGAAGAAAATCGCCGAAGATTGATAAGGCGGATTGTGCGAACTTCTGAGTTTTTGTCCAAAATTGGTGGATACAGAAATGCAGCAACTCACACTCTTCATGTTGTTTTCAATTGCATTCACGGCCACGGCTTCAGCGGATGATCAACTTCGGCCAAGTGACAATGATCGCGAGTTGAAAAAATGGCTGCAGAACATGTTGTGGCATCATAGGTTTTCACTGAAAGAGATCGAACAAGTTACAGGATTTGGCGAAGAAAAGATCCAGTCGAAGCTCAAACAGTTCGACATCCGCTCAGACAACCGGCCTGCCCGCCCAAAGGAGCGTTTGCTGATGCTTCCTTACCCGGGAGGAAGACACCCAAGGATAGGATTCCTGGAAGGCGCCATCGAACCCCAGCGTGAAACGAAGCTGAGCGTCTTTTACCCATGGGATGACCACAGCTATGTAGTGCTAGATGTGCCTGAAGCGATTTGGTCCGATTTGGGGCTAACCTATCTTGCTCATACACACATCGACACAGTCTGGACGCAACAGAGAATCGAACTCGATAAGCTGGAGTGGAAGTCGACCAAAGACGGCAGCTTCGAAATGGTTCGACGCTTGCCCAATGGAATCGAGTTTGGCACGCTGGCCATCGCGAAACGTGATCACATTGCAATGGAAATGTGGCTAAAAAATGGAACCGATAAGACGCTGACGGATCTTCGGGTTCAGAATTGTGCCATGCTTAAGGCGGCCGACGGCTTTGAGGAACAAACGAATGCCAACAAAGTGTTTGACCGAGGCTATGCAATGGCAAACGCTGCGATTCCTGGCTCTACCAAACAACGCTGGATCATCACTGCCTGGGATCCAGTCCATCGCCCCTGGGCCAACGATAAGTGCCCTTGCCTTCATTCCGACCCCAAGTTTGAAGACTGCTCTCCCGGTGAAACCGAGCGTCTCCGAGGCTGGTTCTCTTTCTACGAAGGCTCCGACATTCGCAGCGAAATTGATCGCATCGAAGCCACCGATTGGCGCAAGTCGGCGATCAGGTAGTCGTGGACACGGCTCTCAATTCGGTCCTATGTGACTTCTTCACCCCTCGCTTTGCTCCCGAAATTCGCTTGCCTAGTATGTTGAGCTTAACGAGAAGGCTACAGCGCGTCCTGCAGAATCAGCTTGGCCTCAGGAGCGGCGATAGGCACAGGTGAGAGGTCAATCAATCTTTGCAGCGATACGGCTACTTCAGCTAGTTCATCTAGGTCTGACTCGGCGCCGCCCACGTCACGCAAGCAAGTCGGTAGCTCGATGAGCTTGCGTGTTTCGGCAATCCAACCGATCGCAGCCTGAGCAGCCTCGGCTTCGTCCATCTTGTCGGCATCAGGAACGCCGAGAAGAGCAGCCATTTTCGCAATTCGAGCTTGGCGAGACTGGCACCAGAATTTGAGCAATGCAGGCAGAATAATTCCATTGCCGACCCCATGACTGCACTTGTATTTCGAGCCGATGGGGTACTCCAAAGCGTGAGCCACGGAGACACCGCAAGAAGCAAAGGCGGCTCCGGCCAGTGATGCGGCAAATGCCATCGCGCTCCGCGAAGCGAGAATGTCAGGTTTAGCGTAGGCTTGCTTCAAGTGTTTGCCGATTAGCGATATAGCTTTCTCCGCATACATGTCGCCGAGCGGATGATTACCTTCGTAGGGCAAGCCGTGTTGGGGGGAGTCTTCGAAGGCGTAGAAGTTCTTGACCAAGTAAGCCTCGGTGGCATGTGTCAAGGCATCGATGCCACACTCTGCCGTGACCTTACTTGAGCAACTCAGTGTTAGAGTCGGGTCTACCAGTGCGATCGCAGGCCGAATATGCTGACTGAGAATGCCGGCCTTCTTACCGGTGCTCGAGTTCTTGATGATCGCCGCATGAGTGACCTCGCTTCCGGTGCCCGCAGTTGTAGGTATACAAACAAGAGTCGGCATCGGACCGGGCACAAGATCGAATCCGAACAGGGACTCGGGATCGCAGTCATGACCGTAGGCCGCTACCGCAGCTTTGCCTAAGTCCATATTACTGCCTCCACCGACCGCAACGAATAAGTCCGGCTGGAACTCCCTGGCAGACGCGACTACCGCGTTGACAGTGTCCGTAGAGGGCTCGACCTCCCCGCCATCGAAGATGATGCAATCGGCATCAGTGTCTTCTAGAACTGCTGCCACTTGTCCAACAATTCCAACCTCTACGAGTTGCTTATCGCTGATTAGCAGCACACGTTTAGCACTTTGCCGATGGACTACTCCGGCAAGCTGCCTGATAGCTTCGGGACCAAAGCTAAACTGGTTACCACTGAACCAAGACCATGACTTGCGGTGCATTCCTGTGCCAATTACTGAACTCATGGTTCTCTCCTAACTACCCTCGGATGTTGGCAGACGCGAGAATATGCGACGTTGCCTCGGTTCAACCCACACTATCACGTCGGGTTTAAATTTCCTTTGACTGTCCCGAAACATTGTTTGTCCGTTGCGGGCAGAGTGTAGCACTGCTGGCAGATCTGTGAAGGACTTAACGCGTAATGGCTAGAGTGCGCATGAGCAATACAAGCCCGCAGATAGAATGCATTTCAATCCTTGCCGTACCCGATACTCGCTGCTAGAGTTGCGACTGAAGTGGTTCAGGGGGGAACCGTACTTTCAGTCTTCGTCGGAAAGAATTGATGAAACTTAAGATTTTGTTGGCTGCGCCGTTGTTGTGCTGCATGCTGCTGAGCGGAGCGCAAGGGCAAGATAAGGCGGAAGCCAAAGTCGAGGTAGGCAAAACTGCCCCAGATTTCGAGGCGACCGACAGTGAAGGAAAGAAGTTCAAGCTGAGTGATCGGATTAGCAAAGGCAAGAACATCATCTTGATGTTTAGTCGCGCCAACTGGTGACCGTTTTGCATGAGGCAGCTAGGTGAGCTGCAGCAGCAAGCGGAAGAATTCAAGAAGCTCGATGCCGAGTTGATCTTCGTTTTTCGCGAAGAAGCCAAGGGCGTAGAGGGACTGAGGATCATCGCCAAACGCATTCCAACAAAGTACACGCTAGCGATTGACCCGAACAAAAAGTCCTCGAAATCCTACAGCACGCGACGCATGACTTTCGACAACTTCGTAATCGGTAAGGATGGCAAGATCGTCAAGATCATAGACGGGACGCTCCGGGAACGAGCTACGGCCGACGAGTTGCTCACAGTCCTTAAGGGTTTGCAAGAGAAAAAGTAGTTTTGGAGCCCAGGTCGAAATCATCCAGGCCCACGAGAAATCGTGGGTTTTTTCGTGAACTTGATCAGGTGCCTACGCATCTTTTGGTGAAAAGACAATCTTGTGCAAATTGAAGACACGATTGGCCCTGTCGACTGTCCGTCTCTGCTGGTTGATTCGATGAGCCTTCCGTAGAATACGTCCTTGAACAATCTAGTGAAACAACGAGGTGCGGAGCTTTCCGATGAGCAAAAACCAAGTTATCATCTACTCGAACGGCATCGCGGACTTTCGCCGGTCATTCTTGGTCGGTGCCCAACAACCGGAGCGAGTTTCGATACCGGTTTGCCAAGACCACTTGGCTGACGTCCTGGCTTCTCTCAACGTGTTCGGCAAGGTACGACTTGACTCGCCGCCGACATACCGGCCTTCCAATGACTTGGATGGAAACATTTCCGTCAATCCGAATTCTGTGTTGGTGGATTTGGCTTCGAGTCTGAGCGGTGCCAATATTGAGATTGAGCATGCTTCAGGGAAGATCACCGGAAAACTGATGGGGTTACATCAAGAAGAGGAAGGAACGGCTGGCAGTCCAATCCGGCCGAAATCTCTTATCGTCTTGTGTGAAGATGGATTGCGGAGGGCACCGTTGCGGGAGATTCAGAGTTTCCAATTTCTCGACGCCGAAGTACGCACGGAAATCGACAAAGCCTTGCAACGCAATTACCAAAAGATCAAGCCGGACAGTACTTTTGTAGACATGGTCATGTCAGCGGAAGAAGAAGCGGAAGCGATCATCCAGTACACCATTCCTGCGGCCGCTTGGAAGATCTCCTATCGCCTCCGCATGTCTGATGACCACCCTGCAGAACTTCAAGGCTTTGCGATCGTCGACAACAACACAGACGAGGACTGGGATCAATTTCATATTAGTGTGGTGACCGGAGAACCGATCACTTTCTCGACGGATCTAGCAGATCGAAAGACTCCCGGGCGAAAGCATGTCAACTTGGTCAGTGACATGGCAATGGGGGCCGTTGATGTTGAAGGAGGCATGGTAGTTATGGCTGATGTAGGAGGATGCGAGTACGAAGACTCAGATGACCATCTGGGAGGCTCGGACGGAGTGCGATCGCGATTCGCAGATTTTGCCTTCTCGCAACCAACTTCCACGCTTTCCGCGGCAGAGATGGCCTCGGCTGAAGTCCGAGAGGTTGGTGACTTTACTCGGTTCGAATCTGAGTGCACTGTCTCGATTCCTGCAAAGCATTCGGCCGTTATACCGGTGTTTCGAAGAGAAATTGACGACACTGATTCCATCCTGCACTACAAGCGTGAAAACCACGAAGAAAGACCGTTTCGATCGATTGAATTCAAGAACGAAACATCGTTCTCGCTTGGGCGTGGTGCATGCACTGTCTATGAAGAATCAGCATACGCGGGAAGCTGCGTGATCCCGATTCTCAAACCTGGTGAGTCACGTTTGCTGCCCCATGCACTCGATACCGGCGTAAAGATAAACCGAGAACATGCAAGTCCTTTTAGCAGTACGCTGATTGCCGTGCACATTGGAGATGGTGTCGTCTCGAGCGCTCTCCAGAGGGCTGGCAAGATTGAGTATTACATCAAGAACAGTTTGGATCGTTCCCAGAAACTTGTGTTGGACCATGATCTGCTTCTTGAAGCCGCTAGTACTCGGGCCACTCTCCGTCTGGCCAATGAACAGACCGAAATCGAGCATAATGAAAAGCTCTCTAGCGGTCTCCGTTATAAGTTGGTGCTGCCGCCCAATTCGGACTGTTGCCTAACGATTCATGAATCAAGTGTCGAAGATAGCGAGATCAGTCTCGTTACGGTGACGAGTCAGTCGGAAAGACTCAACGTAGAATGGTTGGAAAAGAACATTATTCGCAGCGATGGACCGCTCGCCGACAACGCTCGTATAAAAGCTTGTGTTTCAGCGAACGAAGCATTGCAACAAAAGAAGTCTGAGATCTCGAATGCGGTCGTGCGTTCAGAGCGTTTGATGGAGAAGCAAAATCGACTGCGAGAAAACATCAAAGCAGGTGGACAGGACGAACTCACGAATCGTTGGCGGCACGAGCTAGACGAAGCCGAGCAAGCGATCCAAGAGATCGAGCAGGAACGAGTTCCGCGTCTTCGCGAAGAAGAATCCAAGCTCTACGAAAAACTGCGCAACTCACTGAAGGAGCTCGAAGTCGAATGGAATTTGCACTGAACCGTCAGAAATGCAACATTAGCCGACGAGATCGCGACACACCGTGGGTCGTTTGCGACCATGACTAGCCAAATAGTCTAGAGTCAAACCGCCGTTGGAGTGTCATTGAATGAATAGCCAAATCTAGCAAAAATCGAATTCGCTCTTGTCGTTTCCCCGGCAACAAATTGCGTCCTCGCATCGTTCTCGGCTCCCAAATTGACTCACCAGCTTTCTATGATTGGCCCCGACGGCGCGACGCATTCCGTCGTGGCAAAAGGCAGCGGCCAAACTCTGATCTTTCTGCATGGCTTCCCGCTCGATCACCGAATGTGGCTCGAGCAGTTGGAGTATTTTTCGCAGCGGTACCAAGTGATATGTCCTGAGTTCCGCGGTTTCGGACAATCCTCTGTGGAGGAGTCGTTTTCGCTCGCACAGCTAGCGGACGATGTCGAGTTCATTCGCTCAAAAGTGGCAGAGTCTGAGAAAGTTTTTCTGTGTGGACTTTCGATGGGTAGCTACGTCGCCTTCGAGTATTGGGCCCGCCACAGCCGGCAACTTGCTGGGCTAGTCCTGGCGAATGCGAAGCCGACTGTCGAGGATGAGCGTGGAAGGAACTTGCGTCTAAGAATGGCTGAAATGGCTTTGCAAGTCGGTGCATTGCCGGCGACGGAAGGAATGGCAGGTAAACTCCTTGGGCCAAACGCGCCAGAGCAAGCAAGTCAGTTGATGGCTCAAATGATTGCGAGTGTTTCTGCCAAAACTTTAGCCGCTTCGCAACGGGCAATGGCGTCGAGAAAAGAGTTCTCTACACGGCTGGGCAGTATGGAAACGCCAACGTTGGTGATCACTGGCGAGCATGATATGATCGCCCCGCCTGAGGACACGAAGCACTGGGCGGAGTGGATCCCCGACTGCCAGTTCGAAGTACTCGCCGATGTGGGGCACATGAGCCCTCTTGAAAACGCTTTCGGATTCAATCAAGTGCTAGATGCCTGGTTAACCAAGCTAACGCACGACGGCTAAGTGTTCGCCGCCTAAGGTTGCTTGGACAGTAAGGTATCCACTTAGCCCTCAAGCCGTTTCGCTGTCCGAAGGAAAACTCGCAATGGGGTTCCACGACGGGGGATAAGGTAGGAATTACGGCTCATATTGCTCCACAGATGAAATCCTCACGGTCTGACAAGACATCGATTTTACACGCCCTTGCGACTCTTGGTGCCGCTGTTTCAACACTCGCTGATACCACTTGGTTGTGAGAGGTTTTCCCCAAAGCTTCCGGCGACCGCACGATGCAGCGAAGTCACTTGGTTTGCAGGTCGGTGCTAGACGGATAGAAATTGCCTCACCTATCAAATTTACGGGGCGCTTCAACGCTGCCTCACAATGGCAAACCGATCCACCGAGTAGGATGATGAATAATCGCAGGATGACTGAAGCTCTTTGCCGTGTCCTCCCGAGTTGAAACCTCGCTAGATTTTCACCGCGATGTTTTCCCAAGAAGCCGCCGCAGCGCGGCTCCAAATCAACGTTTGCCGCGGAACAAATCAGTTAAAATCTCCGAACTACACCCAACCGTCTGACAAAGTCTGTTAGGCGGACAATGGTGTTTTGCTTTGGTCTTTAGGCTCTATTGAAGACTTCGGTCTCCATAGCAAAAACATCTCACGGTCTCAGTCCACGTATTGAAGACACAGGAACTGTTTGACATGAAGAGTCACAAAATTGGTCAATTCGACAATCGTCATCTGATGAGTCTCACAATTTGTCTGTTTGGAATTCTTCCTGTCAGCAACAGCGAAGCGCAATTCACCGATGTGAGCGAAGCTTTGGGATTTTCAGGGGGCGGGAAAGCTGCATTTTCCGACTACGATGGCGATGGTTGGGTCGATCTATTTGCTGGTCAACTGTTTCACAATGACCAGGGAAAGCGTTTGACCCCCGTAGCCCAGAGCGGCTTACCCGGCGGGGAGGCGATCTGGGGAGATTTTGATAACGACGGCCGACCCGATCTATTTTTTTTCACCGGCAATGGTGGTCTTTACCGCAACACCGGCGGTGGCAAATTCGAACAAGTGGACTTTCCGCCACTGCCGACCGTCAATTCAAGAGGGGCCATTTGGAGTGACTTCAATTTAGATGGTCGATTGGATCTGTTTGTTGCTGGCTATGAAATCTGGCAACAAAAAGTCCATCCGGACGTGATCTATCTCAATCAATCCGATGGTACCTTCGAGGAAGTGTGGCGTTCACCCGAAGGTGCGTGCTATTCCGCACGCGGGGTGGTCGCAGCTGACCTGAACGAAGATGGAAGAATTGACGTTTTTGTTTCCAACTACCGTCTACAACCAAACCACCTATGGATCAACCAAGGCGAAGGAGAGTTCGAAGAGGTTGCGAAATCTCTTGGGGCAGCTGGCCAAGGCGATGGTGGGACTATCAATTACACCGGAGGTATTCAGTATCTTGTCTATGGCCATACCATCGGCTCGGCACTCGGTGACCTGGATGATGATGGACATCTAGACATCTTCGTGGGCAACTTCAGTCATCCGAGGCCAGGGCAAGATCATCCTCAGTTCCTGCGAAATCTAGGAGCCGAAGGGGAATTTAAATTTGAGGACCGATCCGAGGGGGCCGGATTAAGTTGGCAAGAATCCTTCGCTTCAGCGGCCTTAGGGGATTACGACAACGATGGCGATCTGGATCTTTACTTTACGACCGTCTACGGTGTCGGGAGTGGAAACCTTAAGAACTTCCCCGTCCTCTATGCCAACCAAGGGGAATGGAAATTTAAAAACACGACCCGCGACGAGTCACTGCCGGATCTACCTCCCACATATCAGTCAGCTTGGGCGGACCTTGATAATGACGGAGATCTTGATTTATGCACTGCGGGAAGACTATTTCGGAATGATGCGGAACGAGGCAATTGGATTGAACTGCACCTAGCGGGCAATGGAACTCAAGTCAGTCGATCAGCCTTTGGTGCGGTCGCACGAATTCGGATTGGAAAACGAGTGCTGACTCGCTTTGTCGAACCCTCAACGGGAGAGGGTAACCAGAGTGATTCTCGGTTACACTTTGGTTTAGGCGAGCATCAAGAGCCTGTGATGGTCGAAATCACCTGGCCCGGTGGACAGAAGCAATTGGCAGGGCCTTTAACGGTCGGACAACAACATCGCGTGGCTATGCAATGGCCCGCAAAACTATCTGCCACGGCACCAATTCAACAAAAATGTCGACACTCAATCCTCAAGTCGAGTAGGCGTGAAGCCTGTTTCAAAAGATGCTATTCCAGTAGCAAGAAAAGAATGTTTCCATTCATTCTGAGCACAAAACAACATTTGCAGTACCAGCCGAAGGTAAACGCCACAAGAAAACACCGGAAGCCAACACCTTGTACGCGTTCTAAAGGTGTCAATGTAACCACCTTGTTTCCGAAGATAAAAAAGCGAAGGTGCAAACAGCAGGGAGCTTGCAATAGCTTAAGCCGCTCCCTGTGAGCATCGCTCCTTTTTCCTGCGACAGCGCACACCTTGGATCGCCTAGCGAGAATCCCATTGCGAAGTTCGCCGGCCACTGCCCAACAATCGGAAACCAAGATACACTAGGGACGGTTAAGGTTGGCCAATGATAGTCGCTCTGCTTACGAACGCCTTCAACGATGATCGTACCGTCAAGGCGACTGCTCATGAGATAGTGACCACTGTTTCAGCCACTGGCCATTCCACCATGGCAACGGGCGTGCAGAAGCGGATCCTTTTGATGTCTTCATATTCGTTCTTGTGGCTATGCCCCTGGAAAACTGCCAGCAAAGAACGCGTGGTAAGCTTCAACGCCGATATGAATCCGCATTCATTGCCATACAAAGTCTAGCTCATACGCTCCTTCTCCAAGCAATGTCGGTTTGGTGGGGTTGAGCTGATAATCCTCCGAGACAAGTGGATGAATCTGGTGCGTCCAACGGAGTGTCTCCAGTATGTTAATCCAGCCAAGCGTCTTCGTGAAACCAAGTAGATGAAGAACCACCTTCCGACCCACTTCGCTTCGGCGTTCATACGGCGTGCAAAGTCGTGAAGGGCTTGTTCCGATCAGGGTGCTCGATATTCCATCGCCAAAGGGTATTTCAACTGACGGCTTGTCTGCGAAGTCCACAGGATCAACGTCGACCCTCGTTCACCAAATCATATGAGACTCATTGCCGTATCGCGTACCAAGGAAACATCCGTGAATACGAGTTCGCGATCCATCGGACTCAGTTTAGGAGCGGGCCATTCGATTGCTCAAATCTACGCGCTGCCCAAGCAGGGAATCACACCAAAAAAGTAAAGCCTTGTCCGCGGGACGCATCCATTGCGTAGGCGTCGCGATCCCAGAGGTCGTTTGGCGATACAGCCGCCCCTCCGTCGATCAAGCGCTGTCAAGATGTGTCCGCTTTTCCTTCCCTGTCCCGAACGGTCGATGCCCATGAACTCTCTTCGCCTTGAACGGGTAGATCGGACCCTGCAGTTACGAATCGATGACGAATAGGTTTCGGCACTGCTCATTTCCGTCGCGAGTCTGGGCGTTTTCTTACTCTGTTCCTTTATCTTCGGCGCTATTTCTTTGGTCTGAAAACAGCTTTAACCGACTGCTTGTTACGGGATCATTGCACTGCTTGTCGCACCGTAAGACTCCAAAACCACTCTGACGGGATCAGTTCGGTTTCACGAAACAGAGCCACTCTGCCAATTGCGAAGCTTCTGGTTTTGCGACACAAGTTAAAGATCTCAACCCAATCGTTTCGAAAAGCCACATCTGCTTTTGTTGTGCTAGCAGTCTTCTCTCGACGCGTTCACGTTCAGTCCACACGCTTCGGAAGTTTGTTTGAACTTGCTGTTGGTCTTTGTTTGCTTTCTTCATACCGCATCTCCAAATGGGTGCTTTAACGTCTTATCTCTGCGAATTTGCATATTCATCCTAGTATTCGCGGAGCATGCCGGTTTGGATGCAGATAAAGTTCTATTTTTTCATCTTTTCCGCCGCCTACGTCTGCATTAACAGCGGCGCGGAAGTTCGACCGCAGAGGGTTGTCCTCTCGCTCTCAAAAACGCTTTTATCTGAGGGCAAAATCGCTGCTGGAAGTCAAACCGCGGCAAAGCGTCTGCTGCCAGCATTTGAGAAGCCGCATCCCAAAGGCAGGGGAGTAGCACAGTATGGCAGCAAGGAGTCTGATTGACTCATAAACAATCTGATACAAGAACGACGCTCTGACCATTCAATGGTGGACGTCCAGGGCGCCAGTGCGGTGAATCCGAACTGGCGGCGAAGACTGCCGCAATCGGCGAGATTGAAGTAGGGCACGCCTATCTGCGCGTATCCGAAAGTGCGAGAGACTTATGTCCTAATTGTGCCGAGCAGCTTTCCGCTCCAACGCCGAGCAATCTGCAACAGAAATGAGACCTGCCATCCAGCCTCACCTTGGTTTTCTACGCACCCATTAGTTCGCTGATTTCGCCAGTGCTATCGGCAAACTGCTCCAACTCTTGAGGGAATCGATTGGCGATCGTCAGCAAGAGATTGGACATGGGGACATCGTTAGCGAAACGCCGGTAGCTCCCATGCTTGAAGCCGACATTGCTGCCGCCAGCGAGAATCAGGGGATAGTTATTGTTATTGTGGGTATTGCTATTGCTGCTGCCGTAGAGCACGATGGTGTTATCGAGTAGACGTGCATTCTCATCTTCGACGCAGGCAAGCTGTTCTAAGAAGTTGGCGAGCCGCTCAATCATGAAGCGATCCCATTTCCCAAGTGCTTCCGCCCCGCCCGGCTTGTTCCAATCGTGAGCAAGTGAGTGTAGCGACTTCTTGAATCCTTGCAGTTGAGGGAACTTGCCAGCCTTAGAGGAAGCGTCCGCCATGTTCGTGATCTGATACGTGGCAACACGTGTTGAATCAGTTCGAAACGCAAGGAACAGCAGGCCGTACATTGTTTCAATGAAACGATGCGGTGCCTGCTCGTTGGACTCCAGGTCCAGTTCGAGAAGTTCGTTGTCGGTGAGCTCGGGGCGAGGTTTATCAAGCCAAGACTGGGACAGCTCTACATCTCTCTCAACCTTACGTACCGAGTCCAAGTACTCTTCAAGCACACGCCGGTCGGAAGAACCAAGCAAACGCTGCAAATTCTTCGAGTCATCAAGCACGAGATCAAGCATTTTCTTGGTGCTGCCAAGTTGCCGCCGCCGAACCAGTGTATCCACGTCGCCCTTGCCAAAGAATCGCTCATAGACTTGCTGAGGCTGGTTTAACGCCGGAATCGGCCGGCCTTTCGAATCATAGGAAAGCGTGCTCGAGCGAGTCGGTTCCCCAACCCCGCCGTCAGTCGAAAGTACCAAGGATGGAAATCGAACTTGCTCACGCGTCTGTTCTGCCAGAATCTGATCTAGCGAGATCGTGTTCTGTAAGTACTTGTTGTTCAAGAACGCACCAGTCAGAAAGGTATCGCCGGTGTCATGCGCTCCCATGCGTCTTCCATTGGGATGGGAAAGGCCTCCCAGTACGGTCACATCATCACGGCGGCATTCGAGAGGGTGCAGCGTTGAGTTCAGCTCGTAGTCAGCACCTTCTTGCTCTGGGAACCAACGCCATTGCGCATGCTCGCCCTTGGCGTCCGGAAGACTCACGCCAAACCCAAAATACATCGAGCAGAATCGCGTCGGTGGAATAGATGCCTTCACAGAAGCAGCTCGTGTCATGCACTGCATCCAGGGCAAGGCGAGGGAAGCCCCCGTGCCAAACAACATCTTACGTCGACTTAAATGCCAGGATTTTTGTGCCATCTTCAGCCTTCCATAAAGAGCTTGCTGCTTACGATAATACTAAACAAATCGCTAAGCCGGAAATTCCTACTCGCAAACTCAAGCGTAATTCGGTCTACTTCTGCTTCATCGGCCAAGTTAAGCGACCTGCCGAGCGCGAAACTCAGCATTCGACTAACTAAAGATTTGGCAAACTCATATCGATACTCCGACAGCAAATGTTCCTTCACATCGCGCATGCCCGCCAAGGTCTTACCATTGCTGAAAGTTATGGACTCACCCTCCCCTTTGCCTCGCTTTGCAGACTTGTCATCGTCGCCCCGCCAACGGCCAACTGCATCGAATCCTTCGAAAGCCAGCCCCCAGGGGTCGAGATCTCGGTGACAGCTCGCGCAACCTTCCGCCTCGCGGTGAATCTCTAGCTGCTCGGCGATCGAAAGCTTCGCGAATTCTTTCGATGCTTCGTCCAGCGACGGGACATCGGCTGGCGGGGGAAGTGGAGGATCAAGCAGTAATCGATCGCGAATAAAAACGGCCCTACGAATCGGATGCGAGTTCTTACCATTTGATCCTGCCAGGAAGAATCCGGCTTGTCCCAACAAGCCACCGCGGAGGCTTCTATCGGACACAGGTACGGGGCGCAGTCTACTGCCCAGAACATTCTCAATTCCATAGTGTTTCGCTAGCGGCTCATTCACCATCACAAAAGAGCTGTCCAGTAGATTCAGTGCGCTGAGATTCTGGTGCAACAGTTCACGAAACAAGGCTACGGGCTGAGCAATAAAGTCGAGTTTCAGATCCTCGTTCCAGTTTCGAATGCGTCGGTCCACCGCTACGGAATCTACATGTTGCAGCTGCAGCCAGTCGGAAACAAAGTCCTTCAAGCAGCGATCAAAACGCGGGTCATCCAACATGCGAGCGACTTCATTGAGCAGACTGTCCGCATCCGACAGTCTGCCATCTTGTGCCAACTGGAGTAAAGAGTCATCTGGCATCGATCGCCATAGGAAATAAGACAGACGAGACGCCAACGCGAACTGCTCTGCATTAATCGTTGATGCGTCCTCTCGCATGACCGATTCTGGCACGTAATCTCGATACAGGAAGCTTGGCTGAATCAATACAAACGCCAAGGTCTCTCGCATCGCATCTTCGAACTGCGGAAAGTCCTTCTGTGTCGCTTTGAAGAAACTCATCAAGCCATCGACCTCTACCTCGATGGCAGGGCGGCGGAATGCCTTGCTGGTAAAGTTTCTCAAGACCTCTCTCGTGTAGGAATCAGCGGCCTTAGCTCGTAATTCCGACTCGGGCAGAATGGCGAAGTGTTGCGGAGGGGGCCAGTTTTCTTGGCTTGGCGTTTCTAGGACGACACTCTCGATGGTCAGCTTCGGTAGCTCTGGTTCATCTGGATACTCCTTCTGCTTCTTTTCGCGTTTTGGAAGAGGGCTTCCATCGTCATAGCGATTGCGTACCCGAACGACGAGCCCCGGAAATTTGCCTTGTCCGCGAACGGGCAAAGGGAAGTCGTCAAGATAGCCATGAAAAACAAACTCTTGCGACTCAGTTTCCGTGACTTCCACGAGAGGGAACTCACGCAGCAGAATCTGTGTGTCCGGCCGATAGCCGACGGACACCTCCAGCAATGGAAAACCCTTTTTAGGTTTTAATTCGGCGTTCAATTGAACGCGGACAGTGAACGGCCCCGTTTCAGGGTAATCCTTTGGCATGTGTGCTAGGAACTCTTGCTTACGCCCGAGTCGATTCGCACGCTGACCATCGCCGTTCCAGCGATCCAAGTTACTTTCCAGGAATTCTCTACGAAATGGAGCTGGTGGTTCCGACGGGACAACTGCACGTTCGAGAGCTCTTCGTGCACTCGCCAAAAAAAGCTCCATGTGCAACGAGGTTGGTCGCAGCATCGAAGCGTCATTGCGAAAACCGTCCAGCGAGCGAGGGTCCACCGGAAAATCGAGAACATGATCCATCTCGATCCCAAGAAGATCGTTCAATGTGCTTTGGTATTCTCGCCGGTTTAACAGACGCGGCATCGCATCCGGGCGAAGCTCTCCGGCACGCGCCGCGGCAATCGCTTGCCTCAACCAAGTCCTGAACTCGCCAGAGTCTTCCGCGTTCAATGGCTCGTCGGGCGGCATGGAGCCTTCTTCCAGTACCCGTTCGATCCGCAGCCAAGCGTCTTGCACAGATGCAGTCTTGAGCTTACCGAGGTGTCTAGCATGCAATGGCAATCCCCCGCTAGGATCATCCTCTCCGTGACAATCCAGACAATGACTCGCGACAAGCGGGCCAATTGTCTTCCGGTATGCCTCGGCCAAATCCACTGCCGTACCCTCTACATCCGCTCCAGACTCTTCAAGACGCTCTGCTGAAGTCCACACCTTTTGGTTTAGATTGTCGTCAGCTGTTGCTGCCTGCGCAGGTCCCAAAATCAGCATCAACGAGGCGAAGAATATTCCATGCAGAGAATTGCGTCTGGGTCGCAGCATGGTGATCAGATTTCTCTCCGAGCGGAAGCTCAGAAGTTAGATGTACTTGGCAGGAAGGAAGACGAGGCTCTATTGTCTTTCAATGCTTGACCCGATTCAAGAGCGTACTTCTCGCCAGAAGATCAGGCAAAATTGCACGTTGCAGAAACTACTTGTGTGGCAACCGTACGAAGGCGAGGAATCGTTCGTCGCTCGATCCAAAGTTGAGATTCTCATTTTCGCAGGCTCATTGGACCAAGAGTTCGCCCATGGGATCGCGCGATGCCTGGCTATGTGACAGGCACCTGACTACCTGACGTTCATTTGGTAGACTGACGGCCTCAAGCCCCAGTAGCTCAGCTGGATAGAGCAACGGATTTCTAATCCGTAGGTCGCAGGTTCGAGTCCTGCCTGGGGTGCTTTAATTTCTCGCGACTACCCTTATGATACCCCAGAAGGTTGCATTTAGGAGGTCGCCAATGCCAACGAAATTCCCGCTCTATTTGCACGCTGCTGGCCAGTGGTGCAAGACAATCAACGGTCGAAAAGTTTATTTCGGCAAGGATAAAGCAGCTGCTCTCAAGCGATACAACGCAGAGAAAGACCAGTTGCACCGGAGGCCAGTTAGACAGGCCAGGGGTAGCACTACCCTTTCTGAACTTGGCAACGTCTACGCTGACTATCTCAGGAAGCGAGTTGAGCAAGGCAAGCTGAAGGAGCGCTCTCGAATCGAGTCCATTAAGACGATCCGCAAGTTGATTGACCTGCTGGGCAAAGATGACCTGCCAGCTGAGTGGACTGCCTTTGACTTCGACACCATCGTTGAGCACCTCTACAAGCCTGTGCCACGCACGACAGAGATTCGTGGTGGTATTCGAGGCATCCAAGTTGAACGTCGCTCCAGAACGACTGTAGACGGCGACATTCGGCGTATCAAAGCATTCCTCAATTGGTGTGCGGCTGATGGTAGGGAACTCATCCCAAGGCCGAAGTATGGCGAGTCGATGAAGCAGATGTCCGCAGCTGAAAATCGACAGGTCAAGCAGAGTCGTCAATCTAAGAAGAGTTCGCGCCGGAAAGTCTTGGTCACGCCCGAGGAGATGCGAACCATTGTAGATGCTTGCTCCGTTTGGTTCCGCCCAATCGTGCTGCTTGGAATCAATGCAGGAATGAGCAATTCCGATGCGGGACAAATGAGAGCCGACCACATTAAAGGGGAGTGGCTGGTTTATCCGAGACGAAAGACGAATGTTGAACGTGAGGCTTGGCTATGGCCTGAGACGCGCGCCGCAATCAAAGAGTTTCAGAAAGTCCGCCAGCAGCCATTTGGTAAGGCCTATGTGGACGTTCTGTTTCATACGAAGTATCGGGAGCCTTGGCACCGTGATAATGGAGAACAGCGCCACGATGCGGTTACAAAGGCATTCTCGAAGCTAGCCGATTCCCTTGACCTTGGAATTCGCTTCTATGACCTGCGACGCCAGTTCCAAACCATCGGTGAAGAGACTGGGGATGTTGTGGCTACCAAATATGTCATGGGGCATTCTCCAGCGACCAGCGACATGAGCGCGGGCTATCGCGAAAGCGTTTCAGATGAACGCATTAACCGGGTTTGTGAGCATGTTCGAGATTGGTATTTAGGGGGAAATGCTGGTGGCAGATAAGAAATCCCGCGAGGATGATTCGCCAGAGGCAAGCATAGCCTCCACACTTCGTGACTTCCTTCTCGATCCAAAGAAGCAGCTATTCACTTGGGATGCCGACATGGATTACTGGGAATCAGGTTGCATAGGATCAGTGCTTTTCTTTTCCAGTATGGAGGTAACTGACCCGCGATTGGTTTACCCCTCAGCCGACCTCTACGTTGAATTCACTAGGCTTGAAACGCGAAGAACTCAATTCTACGAAAAACATGGTGAACCGCCTCAGTACCTCGGCCCTGATGAGGTCGATGAATTGGATGTTTCATGGGCATTCAGCCGGGAGCATATCGCGTTCACTGAAGCTCTCTTTGATTTCAAGTTTAAAGCGGAAGCATTCTTGCGACTGATTGGAGAGAAGCTTGGCTGGGTTCAAAAAGACACGAAAGAGATCCAAGCCCTTTTTCAGCGAAAGTATAGTGCGATCCGAGAGTGGGCGGATAAACCTGAGTATCCATTCATCCGGCGAGAAAACAAAAGTACTACCTTGATTTCGATCACCCCAAGGTGAAGGCGAGACTGCTACCTAGGACTCGAACCTTCGATTTACCTTCATTACCTTCGGAGCATTAAATCAGCCTCTGGTAATACACCATACGCTCTCTAACCTTTCGTTAATCGCACGTTTCTTAGTGTTCTTGATTGAAGGAAGGTAAGGCAATGCTTAAGCGTAGGTTTCTTTACGTTGATGATATCCACGAAAT
The DNA here is from genome assembly GCA_963691875.1 of Aureliella sp. Classification (GTDB taxonomy): domain Bacteria; phylum Planctomycetota; class Planctomycetia; order Pirellulales; family Pirellulaceae; genus Aureliella. The sequence continues at coordinate 2,721,087 of OY829846.1, read as the reverse complement.
TACAGGATGGTCTAAGGACAGGATTCGCAGGCTTATTCGGTCAGGAAGACTGAGGAGCACCAACATAGGTTCTGGCAGTCTCAAGCCTAGGTACATCATCCCAGTGGAAGAATTTGAACGCTTCATGTCGCCCACTGGCTGTGAGGTTGACGAACCGCAGAGCACACGTGTCAGCCGCATCGACACACGGGTTGAGCAGGTGTTTTAGTCAATGATCGCATAGCTGAATCATTGCAGCGAGTGTGCTGCGCCCTGCGCGCTCTACCATCGACGTTGTAAGCAATGTCAAATCGGTCAGGTGCAGTCTTTAGTTTAGTTGGCACCTGCGGCTGGAATCGTTCTAAAAACAGCAAAGGAACTTTAGTTTTGTCGGAATGTATCGCCGACTTTCTCACGATGCACCAAATTTTGAGGAAAGAAATTATGACACAATCCAACCCAAGCCAGCCTGACGCAAGCCATGCGGTTAAGCATTCGAAAACGCAACAATGCAAAGAGCGGAAAGCTAAGCAGGAGCCAAGCAGAAGTCGCATCAAGTCGTCGGCTGAGCAACTGAAGGAACTCGAGGAAATTGGAAGAGCTACGATCGAGCATTTCAGCAAAAAAGCGAAAAGCTGAGCAAGCATGAATCAGAACTTTGAATCAGGAGTCGCCTGGTATCGCCTATCTCAGCATGTCTTTCGTCTTACATTTTGGGTCTAACTTTTGGAGAACTTCTCATGACAAGTTTTGCGACTGAACTATTGAGCCGTCGTAACGGTTCTAGCAACTGGTACAGGAACGTGAACCCGAGCCACCTATTCACTGACGGGATCAAACTACTGATTGATGACGCTAACGCAGGGTGGTTGGTTGACCTTGTATTCAGCTACCAATGCGATGAAAGAATCAGCGCGAATCGCTTCCAACTGTGGTCGATTCGCAAGTTGCCTGGGCACTTAAATCATGATGCTGTTGTCGAGTGCAGGACCGACACCAATGCACCGGTCCTCTGCCAGCAGGACATTTTCGTCACCGATTTCCCATTCGACGAACTTGGTGAAAAATTCGAGTGGTACGTGTGCGATCAGACAATGCCTCTGAAGTCTAAGTACTAGAGCGCAAAACCTCGGGAGCGAGCTTAGCGCTCGTAAAAAGAAGAAGCTAGCTAGGGTTTGGGGGCCCTAGCTGGCTCCAAGTGTTTGTTCTATTTCGGGAATTGATGGGTTCCCTAAGCCAGAAGCAATGGATTGTTTTAATATGTCGGTAACAGGAAATGCAATCAAGCCGGAACTACTGTTCCAAGGGTGCAGTCAGCGAGGCAAAAAGTACCAAGCAAAGTGCCCGGTGCATGATGACAATACGGCTAGTCTTTCGATTGCTAAGGGGGAAAAACGGTGGGTTGCCCACTGTCACGCAGGATGCGAAGAATTAGACGTATGGAAGGCAGTGGGACTCAATTTCGATGATCTTCGACTAGCTGGATTTGGTCAGCCTCCTGAGCGAGACATCGAATACAAATACTATGACCCCGATGGCAATCATGTGTATTCAGCCATACGGAAGTCCGGCAAGAAGAAGTTCCTTCAAAAACAGGCCAATGGTACTTGGTCAATGAAAGGCGTGACCAGATACCCATACAACTTGCCAGACGTTCAAAGGGCCACCACTGTATACATTGTCGAAGGTGAAAAGGATGCGGAAACGCTTAAAGGGAAAGGAGTTGCGGCTACCTGCAATGTCGGCGGTGCTGGGAAGTGGCTTAATGAGTACGGTCAGTATCTCCTTGGCAAGGAAGTGTTCATTCTTTCCGACAACGATGAGCCAGGGCTGGAGCACGCGCAAGACATCAAAGCTAAGCTTGGCCACGGAAAAATCGTCCATCTTCCAGTTAGCCCCAAGCAAGACGTGACAGACTTTTTTGAAGCTGGAGGAGAGCTCGAAGAGCTGTTTGAGCTGTGCAAGCTCCCAGAGCAGATTGTCACTACGTTAAGCCAAAACGAACCATGCAAGACCGCGACAACGGCTTCTGATTGCGGACTGGTTCTTGATCGCGAGTTAACTGAGGAGAGCGCAGCAAAAAAATTTATCGACGAATATCTAAATACACTTCGATGGGTGGATGCTTGGGGTTGCTGGATGGTTTTTGACGGAAAACGATGGTCGAAGGATGAAAGAGCGACCAAGTGCATCGGCATGTTTCGGAGGTTCTCCGAGTCGCTACGGAACACGTTGTTGCCTAAGGTGGCAGTGTCATCCGCCACCAGGGAGGACCTAAGCCGTACCCGCACATTCATCAGAAGGCTACAGACAAACCGCATGGCAAAGGATGTGCTGAGCTTGGCACGGGCCGATGCACGGGTCATGGTGGAGGTGGATGACTTCGACCGAAACCCGATGGTATTAAATGTTCAGAATGGAACACTGGATTTTACAACGAAGGAATTAAGGCCCCATTCAAGCGGTGACCTTCTTACGCAGCTTGCGCGAGTTTCGTTCGATCCGTCTGCTAAATGCCCTCGATGGCTTGATGCGTTGCATCTTATTTTCGACGGTGACCACAGCCTAAAAATATACGTTCAGCAGCTTTTTGGGTATTCGTTCACTGGTGATATCGGTGAGCACATTCTTCCGATCGCATATGGCTCCGGTTGCAATGGCAAGTCATTTTTGTGGAACACGTTGCTAGAGCTTGCTGGTGATTATGGGATTCTCGCACATGACTCACTTCTGCTAGGGGAAAACAAAGGGCACCCGGCGGAAAAGGCACAACTACTTGGCAAGCGTTTCGTAGCGATAAGTGAACCCGACCAGAACACGCCGATGCGTCAATCACGAGTTAAGGAATTGACCGGTGACTCAACCATCAATGCGCGGGCGATGCGTGAGAACTTCTACAACTTTCGCAGGACACATAAGCTATGGATGGCAACCAACCACCTTCCTCGAGTCCGAGGTACCGATAATGGCATCTGGCGACGAATCAAGCTAGTTCCTTTCGCGGTAGACATCAGCAAGCAAACGCAGCCGATCAAAAACTATCACGAAGTGTTGGCTAGGGAGGAGGGGCCGGGCATTCTGAATTGGATTACGGAGGGCGTGGAGGAGTATTTGCGCGCGGGGTTCTATGAGCCAGCAGCAGTCACCGAAGCAAGTGATTCGTACCGTCGTGAGCAGGATATTCTTGGCCGCTTCATCGCAGACACATGCGAGGTCAGAGAAGGTGCGGTTGTGCGAGCTACGGACCTTTTTGATGTCTATAAGGAGTGGGGCGGAAAGCTTTCACAAACTAACTTCGGAAAGCAAATGGCCGAACGCTTTACGAAGGAAAAACCTACGAGCGGACAGCATCGCAGGAAAGTCATATACCACGGACTAGAGTTGTGGTCGGAGTGAATTGGCACCAGTTGGCACCAGTTTATCCATTCACGCTTCAGGTTTGCCAAATCCCATAGGTATATGTCCCTGACTGGTGCCACCGGTGCCAAACAACCAAAGCAAATTTATGGACACATTCGAACGAACCTCATACGAACTAGGATCGGCTAAGCAGATCGAAGTGACCCGTTTTTGAATTGTGCGAGGCTCCTCGCTCCATCCCCCGGATGATTTGAAGCCGAAACTTTCAAGAAATCGTCATAAAATTGAACCCACTCTGCGTCGTAGCTCAACTGCACTGCGAAGTTGTCAAATCGAAGTAGACCATCAACTACCATCTTAGTGCGGAATCAGGGTGGCATATTTAGCTAGGAGACTGGGTCAATCCGTTCAGTATTAGGGACAAGGCAAATCCGAACAAACTTTTTTGTCTGTAAGTGTCGATAACGTTGAAAAGACAAACTTTGCAAACCACTACTGAAGATAGGATGCGTGGCTGCTTTTTTGGTCTCGCGATCGGAGACGCGCTCGGCCGGATCGTAGAGTACCAATCGCCAGGATCCTTCACACCTATCTACGGATTTCGCAGCCGCTCGCCAATGACGCAGCCAATCGGAGTCTGGTCGGAAGACACTGCCATGGCTGTAGCGCTTGCCGACAGTATCAGCAATTGCAGCTGGGATATTAACGACCAAATGCAACGCTATCTGGATTGGTGGCGAAATGGCAAGTATGCCTTGCATGGCAAATGCACGCAGATCAGTAACACAATGTCATCGGCCCTTTATCACTATGAGCAGAATCGTGATCCTGAGACAAGCGGTCAGTTTGCTGCAAGCCCAGAGAGCAATGGTGCAATTGCTCGACTTGCACCGGTGGTTGTCCACTTTGGCGGGGTGAAGAACGATGAATTTTCACTGAGCGACCTGGCAAGTGAATCAAGTCGCCCTACTCATGTCAGTCTGCAAAGCCAATCCGCTTGTAGTTACCTCTCGTTAATTCTCGAAGGCTTGCTAACCGGCGAAAGTCGTGATGTGGTTTTGTCCCCGACCTGGGCGCCTTATCAGCAGCTGAGCGAGCAGGAGCTGCACTCGAGCGTCGTGACCGTTTTGAAGGGAAGCTTTAGACAACTGCAGCCTCCCGAAATTCAAGCCAGTTACTATGCCAGCAAGTGCTTAGAAGCGGCGTTGTGGGCATTCGATGAAGCCAACTCGTTTAGTGAGGCTTTGATTAAAGCCGTGAACTTAGGACATGATTCTAATACGGTCGGTGCAGTTTGTGGACAGCTTGCCGGTGCATACTGGGGGTGTGCGGGAATTCCCTCCGAGTGGCTCGATGCGCTAGCTGGCAAGGATATTCTTGAGTACGCATTTGCAGGGCTACAGAAGCAGGATTACTAAATTAGCGTAATCGACATCGAGGGCGTCGAGATACGCTAGAACGGGCCGTTGTAGACACTGACCCAGGCGTTGATAGCTGTTGCAAAAAGAAGCCAAGAGAAATACAGGTCCAGCATCGCTCTTTTCGAGTGTCTGTGACGTTTGGGACCGCGTGCTTAGAGCATGCACCGTTCCACCTAGTACGGGTACGATCGCCGCGATCATGAGATACTTTGATATCGACTGCTATGCGTTGTTGCCTTCGCTGAGGGCAAATGCCCGATTGCAAAATTGCAGCGGACGTGAGGGGCGACGCATACCAAAAAGGAAAGTAGGGATGTCTCCGTCTCATACTCGCCTAATCCTGCGTGTTCTAAACGTAAACAGGCTGTATGGAGATCAAACCTATCGATGACTCGATGGCTGAGCTCGTTCAGCAGAAGCAGATACTGCACGTGGGGTTGATTAGAGAGCATGAATAAGATCAAAAAGCCCGATCGTTTGTAAGTCAGAGGTAGCACTGCTTGTGACAATAATTGCTTAAGATCTGTGAGGACAAGGAAAACAAGGATGAATCACTGGAGATTAAGCATGGTTTGCTCTTTCCTGTGTCTGGCAGGTTTGTTGGGCTGTCGGCCCAACATTGAAAAGACTGAAGCAGAAGTACCTGCTGTTGAGAGTCAGCCAACAACCAGCGAGATTCGGATTCTGGCTTCGGAATGTTGAGTCCGGCGGAAGTGAAGCAGAGACCATCGCAACACAGCTCTCCTAGTTTAACAACTACGATTTGTACGCTTGGAGCGAAGTGTCACCGCGAAACTTTGAAATCTTTTCCAGCGCTGTTGGTGACAAATTTACTTCAGTGCAAAGCAGAAGTGGCGCTAGTGATCGGTTGCAAATCATCTTTGACTCAAGTCGTTTCGAGCTCCTTGAGCTAGATGAGCCTCAGGAAATTGAGGGCATCAAAATAAACGACGGCAACCATCGTTCACCACTGATTGTGCACCTGAGGGACCGCCAGACCGATAACGAAATGCTACTGGCAGCAGTGCATCTTGCGCGACGGAACGAGGAGCTACGCGAGCAACAAGCTTTGGGCCTGACTGAGTGGGCGCGAGGCAAGACGATACCTATGGTTACCATTGGCGATTTCAATTTCGACTACTCATTTGTTACTCACGAAGGCAACCAGTCTTTTGCTACGATGATGCGCGGTAATATTTGGCAATGGGTCAAGCCGCAGGAATGGGTCGATACGAATTGGTCTGGCAATTCTCAGGGCGAAGGCCGCTATCCGGACTCGATGCTTGACTTCGCTTTTGTCGCTGGGAAGGCGCGAGAATGGAAGCCTGTCTGCAACGTGATCGTTCGTCCCGGAGATTTTCCGGATGACGAAAAGACGAGCGACCATCGACCGACTGAATTGATACTGCAGCCATGATGCGAACTGAGAAGCTCCAATAAATTGGTCCAGGCTTTTGAAGTCGCTAACCCGCCCAATTCGCTACCCTAGCCAAGGGCTAGCGTTTCTAAATGTTCTAAAAGAGCGGCAGCTTGATTGAGTTCAGGCCGTCGCTTCTTTATTTATAAAGCGTCGAACGCCTTCTCTTTGAAGTCTGAGTATCTACGGTCCGGCTAGCCGTTATCTTGCCGACCACCGGCCTACTGAATTGATACTGCAGCTATGATGCGACTTGCGGCATCGATTGACGCTGTATTTTCAGCCCTCGGGAGATACCGCTTTTCTTTGCCCACTCGAAAGACGTGCCAGAGCGGACTCAAAAGATGACAAGGCACGCCTATCAAGATATTGATGTTGAGATTTTAATCCATCAAGGATGTCAAGCTCTCAACACTAGGGAAGAGCTGCAGCAAGTACTTTTCTTGCTGGGCGGCACCTCCCCTAATTTGGGTCCTTTACTACGAGGGACGCCCTCCTGCGGTGCCACTCATCGCGGCACTTTTTCGACACAGTCCGGCGTGAGTAGACAAATGCGAAATCTCATCGATCTTGCCAGAACGATCGAACGTAAAGCACAGGCAGCAACCAGAACCTGCCGGCACTGTGGCAAAACCTTGATCGCTCACCGCTCAACTAGAATTTACTGCTCGCCCAAATGCAGATTGTAATCCTGGCGGATAGCGCGAAAACCACAGAAATTACGCGTTTAGCGTTTCACTTCTTTTAACTGCAACGAGCGTCGGTGTTGCATCCTATCAACTGACAAGGCAATGCTTGGTTGGCTTACCCGGGGTGGCCGAATTCTTACCAGGCAAGTTGTCAGCGACCTATCGTGTGGCGCGCATAATTTAGACCTAGCAAAAGCTTTTCACTGATGGCTTGGATGACTCAAAGCCTAATAAGCCACAACAACTAAAACCGAGAACAAGCAGCAAGCCAACATGTCAGCCCGAACGCAACAGCCTGAAGAGCAATCTAAGATAGCCGTAGTTGGTGGCAATCTTACGGATGCTGCGATCGACTCTCTATTGCTGACTTTCTGCTAGCAGCTATCAAAAACCGCCGAGATCAACATCGGAAGAAAGAGGCGAGCTCGAAAGAGCCATCCTCTTTTTCTCGCAACTAAGCGGAGCGAGAAAGACTAGGAAAGTTCGTTTGGTTCATCACCCTATAACCAGCCCAGTTGCCGTAAGCTGATAACGTCGTTCCAGACTTTGGTCACATGACAGATTTTGCCGCCGTCAAACTCCATTGCATACGCGTAGTCCGTAGATAAAGAGTTGCCCGTTGGATCACCCGGTCCGCCCGGCCCCGTTTGCGTGCCATGAAAGACCGCAACAGCAGCGACACAATTTCGCTCTTCGTCTGCTGCAAAGAACTTTAGTTCGTAGTTGCCATCCGGGATTGGGGTCATCATCTGTTTCATCCAATCCGCATAAGCTTGAACCGTCTTGATTTCCGACAGAACATCGGCCTGTGCCGAGAAAGTTGCGTTAGCGTGGCAATAGGGGAGACAGCCTTCCCAGCCCGTCCCCGTCTCACAAGCATCAAAAAATTCCAAGGCCGCACTGCTCATCTTGCTCATGCTGGTCACCCTTATCCTTTTGGGAATTGAACAGGGAAGAGAAATGACTCCATCGTGATAGTGACGAAGAGTATTTTCTTCCAATCTTTCTCAACGTTAGCTGCTTACCCTACAGCCAATGCAGACAGCATGGCTCATAGTCTATAAAATCCACGAGCGCTAATCATAATGTTTCCGTCCAGCCTTCATTTCCCCAACAACAAAAGCATTCCTTCGATGCTCAACAGTAAATGCAGCAGGGGTTTTTCCCTCTCTGGAATGTTTCTTGGGCATTTCAGGTTTGGCTGGTCTTTGTGCTGGGTTGGCCAAAGCGTTCTTTGCTTTTCAGGGGGCAGCATGCTGGCTTAATTTGTATTTGAAGCTTGCCAACAACGGCCCCGAAATTCTTTGCACATACCGTTCAACTTGCGGCTGACTGCAGAAAAACTGCGACGCGGATCAGTCCTAAGTCCACAGGGACAAGGGTGTACTACGTACAACCAAACAAAGGCTTTGTCTTGCTATCAACCAGCAGACTGCAGTTCTAAAATATCGGACAACTGGATGATGCGTGGACTGGAAGGAGATGCCTTGGTGATCCTTGGGGTTGGTTGGTATTCGAAAAACCGAAACGTCTACGAACGTGAAGGCGGCCATTGGGTTACCATGTGTGGCTACGACTATCTTTCGCGATCTACATTCATCACGGATCCAAGTCGACGAAGTCGAGACGCTTATGGTACAGGCTTCCGCGAATGGGTACCTCTGACTGAACTTTCTGGATCTGATGTCATCAGGATCGGCAACAATGATTGGTCGGGAAATGGTTGCTTCCAAATGGAAGGCCACCTTCGAGTCAATACGAATCGAGGTGATGTCGGTATCCTGGATAGTGTCATTGTGGTCGAACTTGAGCGACCACAGTCTCAATTCAACTTCATGGACTCAACATTTCAATGGATGGTGAGCTGGTTTTGAAGTTAATCCTTACATGACTGACGTCACGGTCTTTTACACCTATTTCTTTGGCCCTTTCACCGTTTAAGCTCTTGGTGAAAGGCGTCAAAGGATGTCTCTTTTTGAACGCTCATTGACATTATCAATCTGGCTGACAGAGATGACCGAGAAATGAACTTTGTGCTGGCAAACTACATTTACGATCTCTAGGGCAACTTGGCTCTTTTCTTCGGCTGGGTCGTGGTAGTGGCCTCTTTGATCCAGCTGTTACGAGAGTTCGGTTGGGTTTCGGTGTGCTGATTCCGTTCCGGCTACGCCTTCACTCCGTCAGCACACCGACGCGCGAACTCATCCGGAAGCAGGTCAGCGATAGAGCTTTGTGGGCGGAGCCGCCGGCTTTGCTACCCCCCAGACAGATGCGCTTCGGCGGCCAGGCGATACATGTCAAGGTAGCGTAGTGTCGGAGGTGGCCGGGGGAAACATCCTTGCGGCAACTTCTTAGCCCACAGGACTAAAGCAAGCCGCAAATAGGGCAACTTGTCGCCAATCGCGGGACGTGAAATTCAATGGTTAGTGGGTAGCTGGGTCGGCGATTCATCCGACTTTACTTACCGCCCAATAAAAACAGCTCTCCAGGTTGGGAGAGCTGTGTTTGCTTCGAACCCAATATTGATGTGTGAAGTAGCTTACTGCATCGCCACCTTGGCAACACTTACAATCTGATCGCTGGTGATCTTGAAGTGATCGTAAAGTTTGCCAGCCGGAGCGGACGCCCCAAAGGAATTCATTCCGACGAAATGCCCGGTTGTGCCGAGGTACTTGTCCCAGCACTGGCGAATACCGGCTTCGCAAGCGATCCGGACCTTGCATTCAGTTGGCAGGACACTTTCCTGGTACTCGGGCAGCTGCTCATCGAACAACTCCATGCATGGCATGCTGACCACGCGGACTTTCATGTCGCTACCCGCCAATTCTTCTTGCGCTTTCAAGCATAGTGATAGTTCGGTTCCCGTGCCCATGATGATGACATCGGGAGTGCCGTCGCAGTCAGAAAGGACGTAACCACCTTTTGCAGTTCCAGCAGCGGGGCTGAGTGTTTTTCGGTCGAGCGTCGGAACGGCTTGTCGCGAAAGAACCATTACGGACGGATGATCGTTCATGCCAAGTGCCGCTCGGTAAGCTTCGGCTACCTCGTTTGCATCCCCTGGACGTAAGACGTACAAACCCGGAATGCCACGGCAGGCAGCAAGGTGCTCTACTGGCTGGTGAGTCGGTCCATCTTCGCCCAGCCCGATCGAGTCGTGAGTCATGACGTAGAGTACAGGCTGGTGCATCAGGCTGCTTAGACGCATCGAAGGACGCAGGTAGTCCGTGAATACGAAGAAGGTTGCACCGTAGGCCCGGATGCCGGAAAGCGACATGCCGTTCAGGGCGGCAGCCATTCCGTGTTCGCGGATCCCGAAGTGCATGTTTCGGCCATCGTAGGAAGAGGATGCAAAATCCCCCGATTCCTTCAACAGTGTATTGGTACTCGGGGCAAGGTCGGCCGAACCACCAACGAGCCAAGGAAAGTTTGGTGCAAGCATGTTCAGCACTTTGCCGCTGCTGGCTCGAGTCGCCATGCCTTTTTCGTCTGCAGGAAAAGCCTCGATACCACTGTCCCAACCTTCTGGGAGTTCGCCCGCGATGAACGCATCGATTTGTTTTGCTTCGGCGGGAAACTCGCCCTTGTACTTTTCGTAAAGCTCTTGCCATGCAGAGCTCGCTGCGGCTCCACGAATGCCCAGAGTTTCTTGGAAGTGTTCTTGAACACCATCTGGCACCAAGAACTTCTCGTCCTCCGGCCAGCCATAAGCTTGCTTGGTTAGCTTGATTTCGTCGTCGCCGAGAGGAGCGCCATGTGCACCATGGGTGTCCGCTTTGTTAGGCGAGCCAAAGCCAATTACACTTCGCACGATGATCAAAGTTGGCTTGTCGTCGCAGCTGTTGAAGCCGTCGAGTGCAACGGAGAGGGCTTGCACGTCGTTGGCGTCTGCCACGCGAAGTACGTTCCACCCCATACCTTCAAAGCGACGTCCGACATCTTCGCTGAACGCCAAGTCAGTATGTCCTTCGATCGTGATCTTGTTGTCGTCATAGATCCAGCACAAGTTCGACAACTTGAGGTGTCCCGCCATCGATGCAGCCTCGTAGGCTACGCCTTCCATCAAGTCACCGTCGCCGCAGAGTGCGTAGGTGTTGTAATCAAAGAGGTCGTAATCTGGACGGTTGTAGGTTGCGCCGAGCCACTTGCTGGCGATCGCCATTCCAACGCTATTGCTGACACCTTGTCCAAGCGGCCCCGTTGTGGTCTCGATACCAGCTGCTTCGCCATATTCTGGGTGCCCTGCACAGGGACTGTGGAGCTGGCGGAAATTCTTGATGTTGTCGAGGGTGATGCTGGGAGCATCGGTGACTTCGCCGTTCTCATCCAGGGCACGCACCCCGGCGAGGTGGAGCATCGAGTAAAGCAACATGGACGCATGGCCGCAGCTGAGCACAAAGCGATCGCGATTGGGCCAAAGTGGTTGGGCTGGATCGTAGTTGAGCGTGCCAGCCCATACTTGGTAGGCGACGGGAGCCAGAGCCATGGGAGTCCCAGGGTGCCCGCTGTTTGCAGCTTGGACCGCATCCATGCTGAGGGTGCGGATTGTGTCGATCGCCGTTTTTTCGATAGTTGTTGCGGAAACGCTCATGGGTCACTTTCTCGCCAAAGGAGGAAGGAAAAATTTTCTTGTCATTTTCGTGGGTGCGAGAATACCCGCAGAGCGGCTTTTTCGCAATCACGCCTTGGTTTGCGGCAGGTGCGATTGCGTTTCAACCCGTGAGCCAGCGACGCTAGCCGCGGGCCAGCGTTTGTCATGACGCGGCAGCCCGACGCTGGCAAGTCTGTCTCACATTGCCCATTTGAGCCCCCGATCTGCCCCGGGCACGCCACGGTGTACCAAGGATTTCTCTCAATCCCCTGGAGCAGCTACCGTTTCGGCGTGGCACGCACTGCGGTTGGCAATCCGCAAGACCAAAAGTCGAAAGATTCCCGATTACCGCAGCAGAAACGCAAGCAATGACCGGCTCCCGGCACCAAAGTCGTGGAAGCTCAAGGCTTGCGTGATTTATGAACGCCAAGCTGGTATCGAGGACATGTTGAAGCTCAATGGACCATGGGGTGGCGTCAAAGCGTTTGCTGACCAGTAAAAGGCTGGATATCTTTGCGGCTGGATAGTGTCGGACGGCGGGAAAGCGGATTCTTGGCAAGTGAATGCCGCAGCAGCCTTTCGGTCGTACGCGGAACACGTCTCCAGCCAGGATTTATGAGCCAAAATGAGCGCTCGTTAACGCAACCCAGGGGCGCATTAAGGCTATACGATCGAAGATCTTCCGGTTAAGCTTTTTTGCTCCCCGAAATCACAGGCTTAATCGCTGCAAAGCAACTGTGAGGAACTCTACAAGAAATGCCAACCACAGAGGTAGCTAGCTGATGGGCCCTGCGGAAATCCGTGACGAAATCATTGACATTCTGAGCGAGATTGCTCCCGATGAAGATTTGTCCGATCTGAATGATGAGCAGTCGTTCCGTGAGCAGATGGAGCTCGACAGCATGGACTTCTTGGATATCGTGATGGAACTCCGCAAGCGACACCGAGTTCAAATCCCTGAGGAGGAATATGGCGAGTTGGCGAGTATGGCCAGCACAGTAAAGTATCTTGAGCCGAAGATGGCGGATCTTTAAAACGGTTCCGGATGACGCAGCCACAAAATCTGTGGTGAGTACTGGTGTTGTACAATGATCGCCGTAATGATTTCGGCTCGCCGTCTTTCCCAGGCCGATCACTAGACTGACCATCCCAAGAGAATTCCAGCGAAGATGTACGACACGATCATCATCGGAGCTGGAATGTCAGGCTTGGCGGCTGGGATTCGCCTCGCACACTACGATCAGAAAGTGTGCATTCTTGAGAAGCACTGGACGATTGGCGGCTTGAACTCGTTCTACCGCCAGGGCGGACGGAATTTCGATGTTGGTTTGCACGCCGTCACCAACTTCACACCCGCTGGTACGAAGAAGGGCCCGCTCGCTAGGCTCCTTCGCCAACTGCGATTCAAATGGGACGACTTCGAGCTGTCGCCGCAAATCGGCTCTGCCATCGCCTTCCCTGGCGTCCGATTGGGATTCACGAATGAAATCGATTTTCTTCGAAGCGAGATTGCTCGAACTTTTCCATCTGAAGTGGACAACTTCGAAAAGCTGCTGAACGCGCTAACCGATTACGACGACCTGAACCAAGATAACTTTGGCGGCTCCGCTCGAGAATTCCTCAATGAGACCATCAGCGATCCACTACTGATCGAGATGATTCTTTGTCCGCTGATGTGGTATGGCAACGCTCGTGAAGACGACATGGACTTTGGGCAATTTTGCATCATGTTCCGCAGCATCTTTCTGGAAGGCTTTGCTCGGCCCTTCAAGGGAGTGCGGCTGATCCTCAAGCATCTTGTCCGTCGCTTCCGTTCGCTGGGTGGAGAACTCAAGCTGCGAAGTGGTGTTCAAAAGATAAGAACCGATGGTGATAGAGCCGTCGGTGTCGTGCTGGACAATGGCGAAGAGCTGCAGGCCAAACGCATTCTTTCTAGCGCGGGCATCATCGAGACGCAACGACTCTGCGCAGACTTAAGTGCTGAAACGGTCGATCGAGCAGGTCAGCTTACCTTCATAGAGTCCATCTCCATCTTGGATAAGCAGCCCAAGGAAGTTGGCTTTGGCGAAACGATTGTTTTTTACAACGATAGCGAACAGTTTCACTGGCGGCGACCAGAGCAAGGACTTTGCGATACCAGGACGGGTGTCATCTGTAGCCCGAACAACTATTTGTATCCTAGCGAGCTGGGCAACCTGGACGAAGGCGTGATTCGCTTGACGACCATTGCCGATTTTGACTCCTGGAAGAACTTAGACGAGAAAGAGTATTTGCGACAAAAAATGTGGTGGTATGACCGCAGCGTGGCATCTGCAGTGCGATTCATTCCCGACTTTCGCCGGAATGTCGTGGGCACAGATGTGTTTACACCCAAGACGATTCGACGGTTTACATCCCACGATAACGGCGCCGTTTACGGGGCGCCCGAAAAGAACCTTGACGGGTCGACTCACTTGAAGAATCTCTTCTTGTGCGGGACGGACCAGGGATTCGTCGGCATCATTGGCGCCATCGTCAGTGGCATTTCAATGGCCAACATGCACTGTCTGCGAGAAAATTAACCGCGAGGTGTGCTGGCTAGTCTTCCAATCCTTCGGCATATGCCTCTGAGAATGGGACGTACATCTTTGCCACCCATCTAACATTGTCCGTCTCAAAAAGGGCGTAGTCTTCCTGCGGGTGGATCTCGATTACTTTGCCCTTCAGGCCGCCAATTTCAAACTCTTCTCCCACGATTAGGCGGAGGGTTTTGTCTTCGAATTGGGAGCGAATCCATACTTCGCTACCTCTTCTCCCGCCAGCGACCAAACCAGAAACCTTGGTCCGAGTGAGCAAGTCGAGAGTAGGCTCCTCTTTAGTAACGGTCTTCACTTCTTCCTTCACGTTGATCACAAAACTCTGCGTTCGTGATGCGGAGGGCCAGCCGTTGTCTGATATTTCAAACTCCATTTCGATTTTACCTGGCTTCGTCGGAACGCCACTAATTCCCTTGCTGTCCACTTCAATACCCTCAGGAATGTCCTCTTCCTTGGTGACTAGCTTGTACTTGACGTTATGCCCCTCTGGATCCTTGGCACCAAACTCATGATAAAGGGACTTCCCTACGAGTATTTCTAATGATGATTTGTCGAGTTTGGGGGCTGCGTTTGGTGGAGCAAAAGGATTTCGAGCCAAAATCCGCGACTTGTATTCTTCGATGTCCATAGCAAGCCGCCCGGAGGATTGGTCTGCAAGCTCCTGAGTCTTGGATGCCGCTTTCAAGGCAATCACTTGTGAAATGAGATTCACCCGAACCTTACCGCTTTCAAGCATCGAGAACTTACATTCCTTGATCGTATGAATGTAGTTTTTGTCGTAATAGCGGCCGATCAGCTCGATGGACTTGTCGAGTTCCACGTCCCCTTGGAGGCTGAAATTGTAAGCGTCAAAAGCTTTGTTCTGAAATGCGGTCGATTCAGGAGTAACGATACTGACTCCCTCCATATCTACCGCTGCGCTGAGAGACTCCAGAAAGGTTCGATATTGGTACAGTGCGGACTGTTGATCTCGCGGCAGTGATAATTTGACGAGCTTGTCGAGCCTTCCTTTAGCCCGTAACCCGCGACTTGTGATTTGATCTAGACGCTCGGATTCAGCGATCGCGCCGTCTAGTTTTGAATTCTTCTCATCCAATACCTTTGACACGTGGCTGAAGCCCCATTGGACAATCATCAATCCAAAGATCGACAGTACGGCAATTGCTAGGATGCGTTCGCGTTTTGACATGAGTATGTTGTCTAGTTCAAGATGACGTGGTGTTCGGGTGCTTGACGCAGAAATCGGCTTGGATGGCTCAGTTGTCAGCCTGGTTTGCAATGTCAGCTGTGCCAGGCTGCGAGTCGTTACCCGCATTGGCATCTTTGGCTCTTGGCTTCTGGTCGGCTTCCTCATCCGACGCCCTCGGCTCGGGAGTAGCTTCGCCGTTCGATGAGTTCGGTTCGCTCACTGAATCTTCTCGCGGCTGAGAACTCTCAGGCTGTCCCTCGTTTTGAGCTGTTGTGCTCTTATCAGCTTTATCTTCTAAGTCGCCAGAAGACGGAGCCTCATCACCTTCAGGCACTCCTGCCTCTGAAGCTTCCCCGGATTGGCCAACACTCGCGACAGTGTCCAGCACTTTCCAGCCCAGATTGGTGATGGTCACGAGTTCGGTAGCTTCCCATTTGTAAAGATTGGTTGGTCGGCTCGACTCACGCGGGTTGCGAGCCTTGACCTCGTAGTTTTCGTCACGAACGGACTCCTCAAACTTTCCGATGCTTCCGGAGGAATTGCCAGCAACATTGATCCGTACTTGGCCTTCTCCACCTGTCAGAGTGGTGAATTGCGGGCCCGCCAACATGAACTCTTTCGATTCGGGGGCGTTTTCAGTGATATGCAGCAAAGCATCCAGGTAGTTTGGCGAAGCTTTGGCAAAGGCCTCAACGGCGGAAACTTGACTCATCCTTGAGTTGGCGAGTTCAATCAATGCCTTTTTGTCTTTGTTTGCTTGTTCGTAGCCAGCGAGTTCGGTGTCCAGAGAATTGTTTAGGTAGATCCAATAGCCGACACCGCAAGCGATCAGCACCGTCGCCGCAACTCCGAGCATGATGTAAGTCGGCGTCTTACTTTTCTTTGGAGGTGCCTTCTTTGGGTTTCTGAAATCAAGTGTTGTACTCTTATCTGCAGTCGTTAGTGCCGCAGCGCCGCAAATTCCGGCCAGCCGATTGCCTTGTTGGTTGGCGAGCGTCGTTCGAGTATCGAGCCCGGCGGGCAAAACTGTTGTTAGATCAATGACCGTAACCGGCATTCCTGTTGCATCTGCAACGGCCTGTTCGATCTGTGGCGCCAAATCGGCAGAGCACATCAAGACTGCGTTTTCAATACTCTTGCCACCTAATTGGCTAGAAGCCGCTAGCAACGAACGCCGAATTTCACCTGACAATGCTCCAGCGATGTGTTCGCCTTCGGTAGGCAAGTTTGTATTGCGGACCATGATGACCCTGCCACCCTGGGCAATGATCAGATCAGCAGTGCCTTCGGAAACGCAAACCATCAACGCGGTTTGATTGCCGATCGACGAAGCGTGAACCGCGTGCCGCGCAATTTCGATTGGTCGCAACGCTACTTGAGCAAGTTGAAGACCGCAGCGAGTACACGCTGCCTCCATCCTCTTTAAGTGCTCAGGAGCAAGTGCACCAACGAGAGCCGTTTGCATTTCTTGCCCGTCGCTGGGCAACATCACGTAGTCAAGAGTCCAGCTGTCGCCCATGTTGGCAAGTTGTCGCTGCGCTTGAAAACGAATGATTCCAGGGAGCTCAGCAGCATCGACACGGGGAACGCTGATTGTACGAACTTCGACAAAATCACGCGCAGCAACCAGTGTTGCGTTTCCTTTGCCCAGCTTTAACTCCCCAGCGGCTCTGGAAAGAGCGTCACTATGTGACTCCCCCAGCTCCAAGTCCAATTCGTGATGGCTGACCGAGTCGAGCGAGATACGCCCAGCTCTGCCACTAGCCACAGCTACGAGAACGCCGTCTTTTTGCCAATCAATTACAGTTTGTCGTGCCATGATTCTTTTTGCCGACTTCGATTGCTGCCATCAAACTAATGGCCGAAAAAATCTCTTAGTTCTAGTTTACTCGCGAAGCCCAAGCTCGCGAAATCTACTGGGAAAGCTCTACTGTATGCCGCCGGGCTGTAGTGCGGATCCGCTGCCGGGCATTCCGCCCCCGCCGGGCATTCCGCCCCCACTGGTTGCTCTAACCCCGGCTCCAGGTGAAATCGCGTCCGGTCGCGTACCGAGACTTGCGAGATCAAATCCACGCCCCAGATGGTCGAGTCGCCTGATGAACCTGATTTCGGGCAGCACGCCAGCCGCACTGATTACGGCTTCCATGCGAGAATATGCAGCGTCCCCTTCCATGTAGCCGACGATCTGGCATTTGAAGACATCGCCACCGCATGTAATCAGTGGCAGCAACGCTCGCATATCGTCCATCGTCAAATAACCCTCGACGACCAACCAAGTTTCGAAATTGCGAGACTCCGACTCCGAGCCATCAACCCGCGCCTCCAAAATCTCGTCTACTTTCTCATCCGTCAGGCCAGGGATTCCCCGTAAGATTTCCTGTGGGCATTCCATGATGTTGATACGCCCAGGTATGGATTCGGAATCAACAGTCGTCAGGTTGTCCATCAGGATTGGTGTCGAGTTCACCATGCCAAACAGATCTACTGATTGAAACGGAGATAGGTAAGTTTCCTGCCCTATCGTTACCGTCGCATCAAATAGATCGAGAATCTGATTGAATTGTACTTTGCCACCCTGGGTAAGGTCGAACTCGCCAAGCAAGTCTGGCGACCAGATTTTCGCATTGCTCAAGTCTTGTTCTGGAGCGGCCGTCATCGCCGAAATAGCCTCAAGCTCTGCGCCGAGCATTCCGTCCGGATCGGAATCTGCCGCAGACAGCGTCGCAAGGCGAATAAGCGGACTCTGCCCACCACCAGCGGTTCCCGCCATCCGGCAGGCGACGATAAAACTGGCCCAAAGATCATTTCCGAGGGCTTCACTCAGATCTGCATAAAGGGTCTCAAGGTCATCCGAATTGATATTGATTCGCGGTAAACCTTGAGAACTAATATTCCTCTCTTCAGAGTGAATCGTCAGATATGCAGCCCAACCCAATGGAGGAGGCTGTGAAACTTCGGGATCGCTCGATAAGGCGGACATGTTTCCAGGGGCAGCACCAGGCTGAATACCCTGGTTCATCAAGTTTTGCTCCGCTGGATCCAGCACCCCATTGCGATTCTCGTCGTAGCCAAACAGCATCTGCGGTGTAACACCTCGACACATCAAAAGCTGCTCGATCGAGTTAAGAGGACCGTTTGGAGGGCGATAAGGTGTCGGAAGCTGGCTGTAGTAATCATCAAATTCAGAGGAGCCTCCGCCCCGTGGCACATCGTCCGCGTCGAGGAAATCCAAAATATCCATCGCAACCAGCTCTGTCATGCCGGGCAGAGAAAGCAAGATGTTCATCGCCATGTCACCTGCTACCGCAGAAGTGCTTTCGCTGGCCAGCGACGAGGCAGCGTCCGCAAGTGGACTATCGCCAGCTCCAGCGGAGTCATCCACAGCGGCGGCGCCCATATCGCCTGAAGCTGCCAGCTCATCGAGTTGTGAGAGGACATTTAGATTTAGCTTGGCAGACTCATTCTGTAGTCCTCGCCGCGTCGAAAAGTAGTTTCCAAACGCATCCAAGCCCGGGGCCAGAACCGTATAGTTACCTCGCCGAGATGGATCGGAGTCGGGCATGACGTTCACGGAGCCGAACATTGTCGGGTTGTTCCAAGTGCCTCCGTACTCAAGGCGGGTCGCTCTCGGATACGCCAAGAACAAACGAAGAGACTGGGCTCCAGACTCAGCACAAAAACGCGCCTGTAACTGAGCATTGGAATGTCGCGACGTTGCATACGAAACAAACATGGACCGAGAAAAATTCAGTGCTGCCAACGAAGCCATGGAAATGACAACCAGCACCAAGATCAACAAGAAGGCGGGACGGCGATTGGATTTCTGTTTCATCGTTAAAGCCCCACTGCTTCCATCCCAGCAGCCGCGTCCGCCGCAGCCGCGTCAGCTGCAACCAGGTTCGCGCCAGGGATTGCAACCACCAACTCGTAGACTTCGAGTCCGTAAGCTTTCTGATCTTCGAAAGTCAGATTCATAAGTGGCGTACCCGCCGGAAGCGGGTTGTCATTCGCACCTGACTTCGACTGCATGGCCAATGTGATTTGTACAAGCCAAGGCAAAGACTCTTGCGATGAGTCCCACTCGTAGAGCCACTGTCCATCGATACCATCGAAGTAGGCGAATTGAATCGATATAACCTCAGGTGCAATGAGACTACCCGTTCGTTGGATGCTATCCAAACTCCCTTGTTCTTCGGCAAACGCCATCACACTTCGGTCCAACGCGCGTCTGATCAGACCACTTGAGAACCCGCTGGCCGCAACAGCATTTTGCGGATCTGCTTGAAACATTGCCATCTCATCCGAAACGCCCGACATGGTCGCGGCTTGGACGAAGTACTGGACTGTCTTGATGTCGCCAGGGGCATCACTGAGAGAGCCAGTGAGAATGGAAGCTTGCTGAACCAAGTATTCGTCTCGACGTGGGATCCGGCTGACAGTCAGCATCAGCGTCGACTGATCACCGTAGATTCCTGGCGGCAGGTCCGAGGTCAACATGGCGTTTGGATCTGTCAATGCATTGGGATCTTCGGGATCAGATGCAAGTGTCGGATCTTCTGTTAAAGAGTCACTCGCGAGTCCCGCATCGCCACCACCCGAAGCGGCAGCCCCCGCCTCACCATCGCCAGGCTCGGCTCCGAGTTGCGCGGCGAGAACCGAACCGTCGTATTCCTGCTCCAATACCAGAGCGCGAATATCCGCTGCGATCATATTGAGAATCGCCCGGCCAAGTTGCTCACGCCGAATGTCGTCAGACTTCTCCGTGAAATTTCGGGAGTACATCTGCATTATGAAGCCTATCAGGGCAGTTGCCACCACGATCAGCCCGAGTGACAACATCAGCTCGAGCAGCGTGAAGCCAGCTCTGCGGCTCATACACCTTCCGCCGCGATAGCCCTTAGTGCGATTCTTTGCGGACGCAAAAGACATTATCTTCCGCCCCCTCTTCCCGATGCTGGACCGCCAGGACCAAAGTTACCACCTGCAGCGGGGCGTCCTCCGCCTCCGCCAGTTCTTCCCGTGCCACCAGCAGGGCGACCACCTGCACCAGCTCTTCCGGCGCCGCCTGCAGGACGTCCGCCACCGCCAGCACGGCCGGATCCACCTGCGGGACGTCCTCCAGCTCCATTTCTTCCGTTTCCACCGCCTGTGCGAGCGTTGCCACCACGCCCGTTCTCTCCACCTCGGCCACCTGCGTTGCCACGTCCGCCAGCATTGCTGCCTCCACCCGCGCCGCCTGCTGCACTACCAGGACCGCCTGCACCAAAGCCACCACCGGAAGCGTCTCCTGCACTTCCAGCAGATTGGCCAGCCCCATAGCTCGAACTACCGTAGCTTTCTTCGCCGTACTCTTCCTCAGGCGGAGTGTCCAATCCAAGAGCAGGATCAATGATCCATCGATTTGTATACAAATCGTACTGAGTCTGGATGACACCCAGCTGAGGATCTATCCGCTGCACCGAAACTTGATATCCTAACATGCTTTCGATTTCAGTCGGGACTGGCTGCAGTTGATACATCCACTCGGTTTGCCCACGCGAGTTCACATAAGGTGTCCAAGTGACGACATCCGCCGGTATGACGCCTGCAACAACTTGGTTCATGACGCTCTCCGCCACCAACTCAGCTTGCGTTAGCTTCTGAGCCTTGATCGCGTTGCTTGCAGCCTGCTCCATTGCTCCAGCAAGGTATGCAGTGGCGACGGCGAGAATCGACAAGGCTAACATCACTTCTAAGAGTGAAAGTGCGTTGCGTGCGGATCTAGGAACCATTGCTCGTTCCCTTCTCTGACTCTGAATCCGTACTCGAAGCGACATTCTTGATCTCCACGATCGAGCTGTGCCCGGTAAGACCTCGCATCCTGATTCCGCGAATCTCACCCCGCTCATTCTGAATCTGCACTTCGGCTGTACTCGTGCTGCCATCAGGGTAGAAGATGACTTGCTGAACTACCGTATTGGTCGAAACTTCCAAGTTGTTTGCAGCCTGCGATTCTTGCGCCACGCTGTACGCACGCATATCGCTCGAGACCAAGCAACTCACAAAGGTGATCGCTTCTTCTAGGTTCTTCGTCTGTGCATCAGCCGAGGGGGCCGCGGCGTCTGGGGCGGTGAAAAAGCCGTTTTCCTGAGTTTCGACCATTGTTCCGGCTTGTGTCATCACGGTCGCGCCGGCACCCGCATTGGTGATGTCCGACTGCAATATCAGCGGCTTCACGGTGTACTGGCCTGTCCCAACATCACACTCGAAGACCTGAGCTTGGCCGGTTCGCATTGCCTCTAGCCTCGCCTCATCCCAAGCCAATCGAAGATTAGTCGCAGAGCCATTCAGTTTTTGACGCTCCAAGACATCAGACAGTTTTGGTGCCGCGATCGCGCCGATCGCAACCAGAATTGTCAACACCAGTAGCAACTCAAGTAACGTGAAGCCAACACGAGAAGCTTGTCTCGCTTGACGCCATGTTATCAAACTTGAACTTGGGACTAGCATGACTTGAGAACGGCTGCGGTTAATGAGGACCTAAAACACAACAAAGCCCCAGGGCCGTCGAGCGACTCTGGGGGCTT
The DNA here is from genome assembly GCA_963691875.1 of Aureliella sp. GTDB lineage: Bacteria > Planctomycetota > Planctomycetia > Pirellulales > Pirellulaceae > Aureliella. The sequence goes on along the minus strand of OY829846.1, from coordinate 2,699,302 downwards.
GGTGGCTGCAAAAGACTTCTGTCTATGCTTCTTTTTTGCTGGAAATATCGTCATCCGTACCGGCTTGGCCGTCAGGGCCATTGCTACGGATCTCAAAATCCGCTCCGCTGTTGGTGTAGGTGAATGCGTTGCCCCAAGGATCGTTCTCAATAGGGTCCTTGCGAAGTTGCAACCACTTGTCCGGGTCTGCCAAATCGGAAGGCTGCTCGTGCAAGTCGTTGAGCTGGGTTGGGTAAGAGCCAACTTCCATTCTGTAGGTTTCCATCGCCGTCTTCAGACCTGCAATTGTGGTCTTGGTCAAGCGAATGTTCGCCCTGTCCTGAATACCACCCAAGTTGACGACAGCAATACCCGCGATTGCGGCCAAAATCACCAATACCAACATGACCTCAAGCAGCGTGAATGCAGCACGAAGCAGTCGACGGCTCGATGTTCTTCTCATAGCTCTTCGCATCAGAATACTCCCTGTGACAATAGTCTGCCCCGTTCGGCAGCGTGTTCTTTAATTGGTGTTCAAACAGAATCTATTAAGAATCCGTTTCCTTAAACCGTGCCAGCACTGTTTAGTAGCGGTACCATGAGTGCTAAAACGATGAAAAATACAATTCCGGCCATCAAGAGCAACATCAACGGTTCGAGCAGGCGGACCATCATGTCGAGACGTCTAAATGTAGTTTTTTCCAAACTATCAGAGATCTGCACCATTACTTTATCCAACGTATTGGACTCTTCGGCAACAGAAATCATTTCCACAACTTGATTAGGGAAATGCCCAGAGGACGATAGCGGCGTGGCCAGTTTTTCCCCAGCGGTGATGTTTTCACTGGCTTTCTCAATGGAATGGGAGAGGATCTGGTTGCCTGCCGCTTCGCGGCTAATGTCCAAAGACCTCAAAATCGGCACGCCGTTCTGCAACAAAGTTCCCAAGACCCGGCAAAATCGAGCTACCGCCAAGTTGAGGAAAATCTTGCCAAACATTGGCACTTTGATTTTGACGTAATCCAGAGTGTACTGACCGCGTTCCGTATTCAGGAATGCTACCGCGGCGAATAAAGAAAAAACAATCCCGACAATCGGAACAAACCAATAGCTTTGTAGAAATGCACTAAACCCGAGCAATAGGTCCGTCGCAAAAGGCAGCTGCCCCTGCTCCCTCAGTCCCGCAAACAACGGCTCAAATTTGGGTACGAAAAAAATGACCAAAACGGACACGACTGCCGTTCCCACGCAGGCTAGAAATATCGGATAAGCCAGTGCCCCAGCAGCTCGCCCTTTCAGGTCCTCTTGCTGTTCGGTGAAAGTTGCGACACGTTCCAACGCATCCTCAAGAAAGCCCCCTTCGGTCCCAGCTCGCACCATGTTCACAGCCATGTTGTTGAACACTCGCGGGTATCGAGCCATGACGTCTGGCAGTGGCTCTCCATCCTCCACTTTCGTCTTGACCTCTTCCAGTACAACCTTCAGTGCCGGCTTGGTTGCCTGCTGACTCATGACTGTCAAAGCCCGCAGCAACGGAACTCCACTACGGAGCAGCGAAGACAGCTGATTGTAGGCATTCGCCATCACCTGCCCGGAGACTTTTTTGCCGCGAACTGCTGCCGCATTATTGGCAGTAGTGATCTCGACCGGCATCAGGGCCATCGTATCCAATTGGACCAGGGCCTCGTGCTGACTGTTTGCAGTCAACACTCCAGTCTTTTTCTGTCCGCTTAGGTCGCGGGCTGTGTAGGCAAATTCCGGCATGTTTCTTTTCGTGAAGCAACGGTGCTTGTGAGCCAAGCGAGATCTCTGGGCGAGTTGCGAGCTCAGCTAGGACTTACGCCACGTGATCTCCCTTGGTGACACGGAACACTTCGTCCACGCTGGTGCTACCGTGAATGGCCTTGTCCCACGCATCCATCCGCAAGGTATGCATGCCTGCCTTCAAAGCAGCTTGTTTGATTTCCCAAGTACTCACGCGACCATGGGCCAATTCTTTGATCTCTTCATTCGTTACAAGTAACTCATAGATACCCATCCGCCCCGCGTACCCTACGTTTCGACAAGTACGGCAGCCTGCGCTTCGGAAGAGCTTCTTGCCATCGAGCTTCTCCCACGGAAAATCGTTTGGCATGTCTTCCTTCGCAGGTGTATACGGTTCTTTGCATTCATCGCAGAGCCTTCGAACCAGGCGCTGAGCCATGATGCCTTCCACCGTCGATGAAACCAAAAATGGCTCGATGCCCATGTCAACAATCCGGGTAAATGCCCCGGCTGCGTCGTTGGTGTGCAAAGTACTAAAAACCAAGTGACCCGTCAGCGAAGCTTGGATCGCGTTTTCGGCGGTTTCATGGTCACGAATTTCACCGACGAGTACGACATCGGGGTCATGACGCAAGATACTTCGCAGCGATGCTGCAAAGGTCAATCCGATCTTGGTGTGGACTTGGATCTGATTGATACCACTGAGCTGGTACTCGACCGGATCTTCAGTAGTAATGATTTTGTTTTCCGGACTGCGAATCTCGAGCAAAGAACTGTAAAGGGTCGTAGTCTTACCAGAACCAGTCGGACCGGTAACCAGGACGATTCCGTGCGGCAAGCGGATTAACTTGCTAAACAAACCGTAGGTATGCGGATCCATCCCGAGACCTTGAAGATCGAATTTCATCGCGCCCTTGTCAAGGACACGCATGACCAAGCCTTCGCCATGAATCATGGGAATCACTGACAAACGAATGTCGATCTCGCGGCCGTGGACTTTTAGTTTAATCCTACCGTCCTGCGGAAGACGCTTCTCGGCGATGTTCAGTCTCGCCATGATCTTCAAACGACTGATAATCGCAGCATGAAAGCGGTTGATCTCAGGTGGAACGGGTTGCTCATGAAGGATGCCATCGATTCGGTATCGAATGATGATGCCTTCAGCCTGAGATTCGATATGAACGTCACTTGCACGCGAATCGATCGCTTCGACGAGGATCTCGTTCACCAAGCGAATCACAGAAGCTTCTTGTGCTTCCTCGCTAAGTTCGCTTCCATCGAGCTCGAGATCTTCGAGTAGTTCGATGTCCTCCTCTTCCTCGCGGGCAGCCAACAATCCTTCGACCGTTTCAGAACCAACGCCGAGGTGCTTCTTCATCAGCCGAGCTATCTCGGCCTTTTCGGAGACTACCGGTACGATGCTCAGGCCTGTGGCCGCTGCGGCTTCGTCTAGCGCGTAAACGTCCAAAGGGTCGCTGGTCGCAACTGTCATCGAGCCGTTGACGCGGCTGATGGGAAAGAGATTGTGCCGGTAAATCAACTTCTGCGGAAACGACTTTATCAAGTCGATGTCGACATCGACACTGCGTAGATCAACGAAATCCATCCCGAGCGCGTCACCAACGGCGCGGAGTGCCTCTTCCTCTTGGACCATTCCTTGGCCAATGGCAGCAGAGATCAAGTTGGTGCTGCCAGTGGATTCATCCCTCAGCTGTTGAAGTTGTTCGGCGTCAAGCAGGCCGTTCTTATGGAGAATTTCTCCGGGTTCTAGCATTACCATGAAGCGACCTATATCTGACGCGTAATTCTCTGGTGAGTCTGTGGGGAAAAGTGCTGGCTCTCAAGGAGAGAATGCAGTTACTTTGGTTACTTTCCGCAAATGCGACCTTCGCTCATTTTTGCGGCAATTCTTTCTAAGGAGGCATGCCATAAGTCATGCTTCAGCCGATTTTTGCATCATACCTGTGTCGGCTCGCTTCGGACAGCTTTATTGCCCACGACCGCGGCCAGGACCACCCCCGCCACCGGGTCCCCCGCCACCACGACCGAATCCAGGGCCACCGCGTCCAGCTCCACCTGGTCCGCCGCCACCGGCTCCACCAGCAGCTCCTCCACCGCGTCCAGCTCCACCAAAAGCGCCTCGTGCACGAAGTGCCTCAAAGAATGCTGCTCGGCGTGCCTGGGCTGCAGCATCGGACGTGCCACCCGCTGCCGGTGTGGTCGAAGTAGGCGTCGGAGTGTTGCTACTCGTTCCCGATTCGGTAACGTTTGTCTTCGCGTTGGGGCCTAGTACCGGCACCAAGCCGTTTGCAATGATGTTCCCCTTGAGCGACCCCATGTCGGTGACAGCGATTTCTTCTGGATCCGCTTCACCAGCCTTGTCGATCACTTTGACGAGAGCTTCGATCTGCTCAATCTGTTGTGGTTGAGCCATCACAATCAGCATGTTCGTCGATGGCTCCGCGCTAATCGATATCTTTGCTTCGGTCAGCTGAGCCTGACCTCCGCCAGCACCACCGCGACCACGGCCACCGCCTCGCAAGGCGTTGATAATTGCGGCAGGATCAGGCTGGCCGCCGCGTCCGCCTCCCCCACCGCCGGTAGGAGCAGCGCCTTTGATTTGGTCTGAAAAGAGCTCCTTGACAATTGTGAGGACCTCTCCAACATCTTTCGTGACCACAGGAATCATTTTCAGCATGCCGCCAGTCTCGACGTTGACGGGACTCTGTGGAATGTCAATCGTGCTAATTAACGCCTCAATCAAGGTCATGTCGACTGGATTCGCCTCGATGATCAAAGCATTGTGCAGAGGAAACGTATTTATCTTGTAATCGCCAGTGGCGGAACCACTGTTGGTGCTACTAAGCAGGCCTCCGCCGCCACCAAGCGCGGCACCCAACATCCCGCCCATGCTGCCCATTACGCCGCCCAAGGCATCTCCAAGAAGACTTCCGCCTCCGCCCGAATCTACGGTGCCGCTCAGGACGTTTTCGAGCAGAACTTTCGCATCCTCTGCTTTCACATTTTTCAGGTAGACAATCGTTGGCTCGGCAGTTCCACTTGGGATTGCCAACATGTTGAGCATCTCATTGAACATAGCCAGCTGCTCTTTGTCCTCGGAGTACAGCAGCAAACCACTTGGAGTCTTGATGATTTGAATGGCATTGGGATCTACTTCAACGGCCGTATTCGTCTCAGATTCTTCCTGCGCAGTGGAGACCAGTATGCCTTGAGCCCCAGACTTGGGCATCGGCAGCGGCTCGCCTGGATGAAGTGGGAGTGCGTTTAGCTTTCGCAGATGGAACGCTTCTTTGTCGTCGGTATTAGGTGCAAACACTTTCTGAGGGATGCCAGTTCCGGTGACTTGTGCACCAGATTTGATGACTCGAATGGAGGCCTTTCCGCCAACTGCTTTCCACATTTGAGCGGCCTGCTCAAGCGCCTTGTCCGCGGCTCTTCCCGTTAGCGGTATTTGCGTGACCTGATCTCCCCAAGGCGAAGCGGGTTGGGAAGCCTCGACGCTTTGTAAAAACGCTTCGATCTGTTCAATCTTCGCAGCGCTCCCACGAAGCCAAACTTGCCGCCCCAGAGTTTGGCCATCGATGGTGTAGGAGGATTCACCTTCTTCGCCTGTATCAGGAAAGAACTTTTCAACAGCTGCAATGGCGGTCTGAACATCCATTCCGGTGACGGTTATCGCCTTAAATGTCTCCTCAGAATCATTACCTGCAAGTCCCAGAGATTTCTCGATCATCTCATGCTCAGACGGTCGCGCCTGAGCGAATAGCTGATTGCCTTTCTCGTCTTTGGCAAGTCGAACACCAGGAATTCCAGCTAACTGTTGTGCGATAATATCGTAGGCGAGGTCGAGTCCCATCTGCCCGACCTTGTGACTCCGAAGGACGATCGCCTCCTGCTCCGCCATCTCCTCCCCTTCAGCGGGAGGCACGTCGAATTGCTCGACAATGTCCCTAAGATCCTGCACCTTCTCGGCCTGGCCTTTGGCAACAATTTGAGTGCCAAATAGATCTGCTGAAATCTTTATGTCATCACTTGTGTTGGTGTCCTCTTCGAGACCCAACAAAGGACGAGCGATCACCAAAACCTCGTCGGCTGTGATGTGCTTGAGTTCGATAAACTGAACTGTAGAACCACCAGACTGTTCCGCACGCTGGATCATGGCATCAATAGCTTTCACCTTGCGAGCCACATCGGTGACCATCAAGTCTCCGGTGGCCGGAACTGCATCGGCGCGGCCTTGGATGCTTAGCAACTGCTCCACATCCTCTTTCAACTCCGTCGGATCCAAACGCTTGAGAGTGAAAGTGCAAGTAACCGGCTCAAAGTCACCAAACTCGGTCAACTGCTCTCGCCCAACAACGGGGGCTATCTCTCGCAAAAAGATTCCTCGCTCGAGATCGTCAGGCACAGCTTCCAGATCGTAGCACCGCAACGTACGCCCGACTCGGATCAACTGGTAACCCGAACTCAGCAGCGAAGAATTGATCTTATCCATCGTCTCGCGAACCGAATACGTTCGCGAAAGATCTCGATAGGTGAATGTACTTGGGGGAACGACATTACCCATCAGGGCGAGATCAGCCTGCTCAGCGAGCCAGTAGATCACGTCGTCGTAGGGTGCATCCTTAAAGTTGATCCTGAGTTGAATTTCTTCTACGGGGATCTTGGAGTTCGATTCTGCATCACCTGGTTCGGCCATCCCTGCGACAGCTGTGGAAGAGACCTGCTCAGGAACTTCTACTGTTGCAGGTGCGTCACCACGTCCAATCAAGTGCTGCCACATCGCGAACTGGCTATCTGAGATCTGACCACGCAGACTTTTCTCCGCATCCCGTCGCATTTGATCGGGGTTATCCGATCGAGTCGCCTGATCTAGCTTACCTTTCCATCGAGCAACTCCCGCCTTCTGCCAATCCGCGAGCTGCATTTTTTCTGCAATGGAAGCCTCCGACAGCGACAACAAGCCCATCCGCTCTATTCGCACTTGCTCCATGGCGGCACGCTGCTCGTCATTCAGAATCGCGAAGGCCTGTTTTTCCGATTCTTCTCGATACTCATCGACGAGCTTTGCACGTTTGTCTAGTGGCAACTCTTTTAGCTGGCCGGCCAAACCAATAACACCGCTACTTCGCTTGCTGATAAGCGATTTGATCTCAGTTCGCTGTTCCTCGGAGAGTCCGATTCGGTCCGCCAACTCGGGATTCTGCATTTCGGCCACAACGCCGATATAGTCACGTTGTGCCCAAGCAGGAGAAGCTGCGAAGCAGGCGAGCATCAGGGCAAAGCATGCAATGCCTCGAGCGAGAATTCGCTGCCGAAGATGCCTAGAAAGAGTCAGCATGTCTGTTTCTTTTTGAGTCAGGTGCAAATAATGCGTAAGAAGTACTAGGTAGGGCGATTTCGCTGTGATTCCCGCAACCCGTAGTCCAATGGTAGTTGGGCGAAAAGATTTATCACCCGGGGGGCAAGGGTAAAGGACTTATTTGCCGTGCCCCGGCCCGCATCTTCCAACCCGCTCCAATGCCCGAAGTTTCGCCGACGACATCGCATAACAGTCTTTTAGGGGGGGAACGAGGAATCTGCCTCCTGGGGTTTAGCTGTCGTGCTCTTGCAGAAGCATGCGTTGCAGTAAATCTGCCAGTCTCAAGCGTCGACTGTTTTGCAGACCAGGACCTGTGCGAACTCACCGTGAAATGGCAGCAACTTGCGAATTGGGACCCAAATCTGCTTTTTTCGCTCGCTTCGGCTTCAAGGAGCCGGGGTTCGAGTCAGGCTTCGACTCTTCGCGAAGCATTGGAAAATCTAAAAAGTGATCGCCCCCTGTTGTTGGCCGGAGGCACGGAAAACTGGGCTCCCTGGTTGGAGCAAGTTCGCAATTTGGCACCAGTCCTAGGCCCGAATTCAACACAACTTCAAAAGTTACGCGACCTGGAGTTCTGGCAGGATCTTGCGCGTCGAGTCGACGGACTCAGCTTTCCAGAGACAGCGGCTAAGCCTGGGGTAGCTGAACCCAGAGCTGCGAAAGCTACGGTGGCAAGGTGGCTGAGAAAATCTATCTCTGGCTCAGGTGGTCTTGGCGTCCAGTCCGCAATGACGGGTGAGTTTGACGGATCAGTTAGCGGTAACCACTATTTTCAACGCGAGGTCTGTGGCCGTGTGCTTGGCGCGTGCCTGATTCTGCCAACAGCAGCCCGAGAGTGTGAACTAGTGGGTGTGACCGAGTCGTGGGCCGAGCGAGATTGGCCGGGACCGACAGAGTTCATCTATCGTGGTTCGTTTGGTCCTGTTCTGCTGAGCGAGGAGCAGAACCGAATCCTGCTGGAAGTGGCCGAGGAGGTTCGCCGACAAACTGGCCTACGCGGCTGGCTCGGAGTCGACTTCATTGAAGATGCTTACGGCAGGCTCTGGCTTTTGGAGCTCAATCCACGTTGGACCGCTGGCATGGAGATCTTGGCTCGAGCTGGCAGAAATCCTGTTCCGGCTCACCTAGCTTGCTTCGCACCGGATCTCATATGCCAGCCATCTCTGCAGCAAATTGACGGCGTCGACGCAAGTTCCAAGCTGCAAACTCGCGTTCTCGCCGCTAAGGCCGTTGTGTACGCCGAACGAGAACTCAGACTCGGTGAACGTGAGATCGCCAGCTTACACAAACTCCCACGTCGAAACTTCGCGGATATCCCACGTCTGCCAGATGGAGAGAAAGAACTGATAATTGAACCAGGGCATCCCATCATGACGGTGCGTTGCGACACGCAGAAACTCACCAGGCCGCGAGAGAAGCTACTGCGTCGCCTAAGTGAGTTGTACCAGCGGTTAGGTGGAAAGATTCAAGGCTGCTGAATCACCGCGGAGTCAATTCCAGCTATTCGCATTGGTCGCCCCGCATCAATGCGGAAGCTTTGGCCTGGGATTGCGTTTGGCCGTGCAGCTGGAGCTTCTGATCTAGGCAGGAAATCAAGAGCGGAAGCGGATGGGAATCGAACCCACCAGGCACCTTTTCAGACCCCTCAGCGGTTTTGAAGACCGCGGCAGTCACCAGACTAGCAAACGCTTCCGGGTAAGGAAAAATTGGGTAAAGTGGCATATGGTGTTGATGGCCAGTTGCGTTCTTACCAAGATTCTTTACAAAGATTGGTAATAAGGGGCTAACGAGTGCGGTAACACCCGTCAGCCAACACACCGCTTTACCTTTGGATGAGGAGCGATGCATGACTAAGTCTATGCCATCTACAAAGAGACGACCAGAGCTTAGTCGTCGCGGCACCGGGTTGTGGTTCAAGTACTACAAAGGGCGGTGGCGGACTCTCAGCGAAAACGAAAGACTCCAGTTACTCGTGCAAGCTTCCAAGGTAAACTCTCTCGGAATCTCGCATGCGTCACACCTTCAATTAAAAACCAAGGCTATTTGGGTTTGTTGATGAAACACGGAATGTTAGCGAAAGTCCTCGCACTTACCATTGCGATCTGCTGGATACCATTGCTTGGACTGTGTAGCGATTTTTCAGCTGGGACACCTCGTAAAAATGCACAGGTTTTCCAAAAATTGGGGAAGGGTATCAATATTGACACTGCCCATCCCGATGCCGGAGTCTGGCCGAAAATCCAACACGACAGCGCGCATTTCCAGGCTGCCGCAGAGGCTGCATTTGATTCAGTTCGAGTCATGATGCCATTTCACGCGCACCACCGGTCTACTGAACAACAAATCAAGGACGCACTTTCGAACAATCTTGCCATTGTCGTCTGCATGTGGGGCTCGAAGACGTGGCCCGGAAATCCAAAACTTGGTGAGCAGCAAATTGCAGACAAGTGGAGAGAACTAGCTGAAGCCTGGAAGGATTTCCCGAGTGATCTTGTGTTCGAAATACTCAATGAACCTGAAGGACTGGGCTTCAAGGATGCAAGTGGTGCTGAGCATGTAATGTCATTGTACAACGCTGCTGTGCAAGCCATTAGAGATGTCGATCCCGACCGTCCGATCTTGATTGGAGCTCCCGGTTTCAATGACTCAGAGTTTCTTCACCCCTATGTCACCGACAAATACCTTTCTTACCATTTTGAAAATGGTAAGGGGTTTTACGAGGACACAAACACGGGTGTTGCTATTCATTTCTATAGTCCAAAACATAAAGACGGCGTGAATTTCGCCATGTGGACACAAACTTTGGAAGGTAAAGACTGGAAGTCTCCAATTTTGACTGAAATAACCAATGCGGCAAAATGGCGAGACAGGATCGGCGTTGACATACCTATCATTACGACCGAGTGGGGATGCTGGCAATTTCCGCAGCGTTCTAATCGGGAATTATCCGCATGGCTGGATTATCACATCTCCAATTTCAGGCAATACGATCTAGGTAACATGTGGTACACAGGGATACAAAGCAACCAAAGATCATTCGCAATATTCGATTCTGAACTTGGCTGGAACCAGACTGTTCTGGAAAAGTTAACCGGTGCAAAACCGACAGTCCTGCCAGGGGTCTCTCAGATAATCAACGGAGAATTCCACACTCCGGACCACGCATGGCATCTCACTTCGGACAGGATCGAACGAGAATATGTTCAGGGCAAAGACGTCTACAGTGGCTCCAGTATGTTGAAACTGACCGTCCCTGACGACGCGAGTGGACAACTGTACCTCCAGACGTATCAGGATAGAAATGAATATATGGGTGCACCTGGAAGGACGTTGTTGCATGTTCTCAAAGGAAAAACCTACGAAATCAGTTTTATAGCCGCTAGCGAAAATGGTGTGGGTCGAGTCAAGCTAATGCTCAGGAACGCCCTTACTGGCGACAAGCTCTATGATAGCCACCAAGCTGACAACGAGTGGATTGACGTTGGTGAAGAACCACTCACTTACACCAGAATCTATCACCACAACAAGGACACGGTAATGGACGTGCGTCTGGAGTTGGATGTGGGTTCCAAACGGCAGATTCTTTATCTGGATAAGTTCGAGTTCATCCGAATTTCTTCATCGAATTAAAGAATCGAGAAACAGCCAAGTGGATCCACGGCGTCGTTAGCTACCGCGAACTATAAGGAGTCCGTAAGCAGTGCAGCGAGTAGTGAACTCACTCGGTATAAGATCTCCCAGCGAGGCGTGGCGGCTATTGGGGTCGCTCCGCCAAGTTCATGCGGTCTTCATTTCGGAGCCGTTTCGACGCATCGAACAGGAACAGTGATTACCGCTTTCACGTTGCAAGTCTATGCTCCTTCGCCACAGTCCCCGAACCGAGTTCGTTGGCGATCTACGCGAGTGTCGTTCTGATGGGACTATTTTATCAAAGAAGAAGGTCTCCTTAGCGATAACCCGTTTACTGAGCACCAAGCACTGGCTACTCGCGCAGTCAAGCTGAAAACGGCCCTGTAGCTCGAGTCGTGTCTTACCTAGTTGGCGGCTTTGTCAGCCCGTTGGTCACTTTGCACCTGGGGTGGTCCAATTCTGACAATGCGAGTGGCTAGCGACCTATCGTCTTTGCCACGTCAGCGAGACTAGCCAAATACTTTCACTGGTGGCCCCGATGAAACAAAAGCCTAATTAGCCACAACAGCCAAAACCGAGAACAAGAAGCAAGCCAACATGTCAGCCCGAAAGCAACAGCCTGAGGAGCAATCTAAAATAACCGTAATTGGTGGCAATCTTACGGATGCTGCAATCGACTCTATTGCTGACTTTCTGCTTGCAGCTATCACAGCCAGCCGAGAAACCACAGCAGCCTCGCAAGACTGACCGTGGCTAACAAAACAGCAATACCTCTCACGCGTGAACAGGCTATAAGCGCAAGGTTCGATCTTTGAAGTGATCGAGGGTTACGTGAGAAGATGGAGATGCTGGGCTTGTAGCGAACTGAAAAAATTGGGCTACGCTGCTGACCCTTGACGACATCGGCGGCGGTTACCTACAAAACCAACCAAGCTTAGCAAGCCCATTGTGATAGCGGTGCTGGGCTCGGGGACAGTGCCCCCGGTTGACGCCTCGGTTGACGCGTAAATTACGAGTCGGCTTCCGTTCTGTAATTGGTCGGTGTTAGTTTCGAAGCTCTCGTTGACTTTCCAGGTTGCGTTACTGAACTGATGTATGGTTGCCGCGTTGATCGCGTTGGTTGCTAAGTCATAGTTGAAGAGATATGTCACGTTGGTTGCGGCTTCGCTAAAGGATTTAATATCTGTACTTAGTTCACCCGCCAAGTTTATAGCGTCCGTCTCGTCGAACGTCTCCAGGTGACCGGATGCCGATAATTGGTTATGGGTGGCATGGTAAAAATAATACGTGTCATCAGCTGTTGTGTAGGAGCTGACGAAGCCGTCGGAATTCAAAACGACGCCGGCGTTTGTCTTAACTTGGCCTGCGGTCAAAACTGTGACGGCGACGATCAAAAATGTGTACGTTCGTGGAGACATGGCTCCGCTTGTTTCAGATTAAGGTTGACTCATTCGGAGGAAGTTTGTGGCTTCTAGGGTCGCTAGTTCATGTCCGGCTGCCTGATTCTAGGTGGTTCATTTACCGAATTCCGTCATTGCCCCCAGCCCTTGATGGGCTTTGCCTAAACGATCTATGAATCCTTTACTCGTCCTAAGGTTAATTAGATGCGTTAACAATTATAGCGGTCGTTGCGAAAGTGCGGGATTTTCGATCATAGGATTCCTAATGATGGCGTAGCAGTGGCAGCATGGGTGCTACGGATTGACAGTCACAAGTAACTTATCCAGCACGAGCTCCGCATTTTCAGTCGAACAATTACCTACTTCTGACCACGCTAAAACGGATTCCCTAGTCGTCCTTGAATCATTGCTCTTCATCCGCACAGGTCATGCTTTCCTGTGATACGGGCGACCCAATCAGCAAAAACGGGCTGGATAGATACCACTAGTTTGGCATTCACTCCGGGGCAATGACACGGTGGAGCCATTCAGATCAGTTTCCCGTATGGTCAAAAACTAAGCCGCGATCAGAGCTCAAAAAAAGCCATCCTCTTTTTCTCGCAACTAAGCAGCACAAGAAAGACTAGTCTGCTGGCTTAATTAGTATTTGAAGCTTGCCAACAACGGTCCCGAAATTCTTTGCAGATACCGTTCAACTTGCGGCTGACTGCAAGAAAAACTGCGACGCGGATCAGTCCTAAATCCACACGGACACGTGTGTGCTACATATTACCGAAGAAAAGCTTGTTCTTGCTAATCACTAGCCGCAATCACTTGCATACCGCCTGACACTTGTCGGACACACCTTTAGTGCTCGTGATCGAACACAGGCTCCTTACCTTCATAAGCGCGATACAGATCGAAAATCGCCTTCTGAAGCACTTTGGCCGTTGCCGGATCAGCAGACTGCTTGCACTTCATGGCTGCTACCATGACTGTGTGAGCTGCAGTGAGTTGCTTGACGTAATTCTTATTATCAGCCTTGATTCTCTGAGCCATGAAATAGGCCGCGATGGTGTTTTGAATTTTTGTTGCATGATCCTCCTTGGCAGCAACCCAACGAGCCATTTGATTGACCTTCTGCGCAGTAATTTCACCTGCTGTCATTTCGTTGATCTGAGCTTGCGCCTTGGCGATCGTGTGCTCATCTTCCAACATCTGTTCAAAACGCAACTGATCGCCATAGATGCCACAAGGCACTTGGCAATGAGCCATCGCGAGTGAAGTGAAAGCAAGAGCAAAAGCAATCGAAAGAGCAGAACGCATCATAAGTGGATCTCCACAGTTTGAGAATTAAAAGCAAGAAGTTTGAGCCGGTGACCTCGAGCAACACGTCCATTCCCAAAAGGATGTACGCCCAGACGAGGCCACGGACTGGATTAACAGTGTACGTAAATTTGATTACTCGAAAGTCATTCCTAAAGGAATCCCCGCAAAGAAATCGCGAGACTCTGTTGCATCAGCAGCGGCACAAGTTCGGTTGGCAAACCACGAACCAAGCAGCATGATTCTTGGCGTCCAGGCTTATGAGGACTTGCAAGTGCTTCCTGCCGGTGACGGTACAAACAGCATGAAGGGTTGGGTTCCTGCTCCAAGTTCGGTAGCTGGTCTTTCGTACTACTCGACTAACAATTGCCCACTAGCTCAGGCGGTGGTTGGAGACTTCTCCAATGCTATCTTCGGCGTCCGTGAGTCGGCGCGGATTGAAGTCAGTCCTGACGTTGGCTTCGAGGAAGACAGCCTATTCTTCAAGGTCGTCTGGCGTGGAGACTTTGCGGTAGTGGATCCTTCCGCCTTCCATCGTCTCGCAGGCATCACCAGCTAGCCGAACGGTTGGCAACACAACACAACCATAGGTTGTACTTCTGGCTCCAATCGGGGTTGGATTGAAAACGGCTCAGGTGCGTGAGTCCCATCCGAGTTCGCGTTGGGGCCACGCTACTGAGTGGTTGCACCCGGGGGTGGTCTAATTCTGACAAGGCAAGTTGCCAGCGACCTATCGTGTCACGCACATAATTAAGAGCTACCAAATACTTTTCCAGGGGGGGTGTGAGATGACCCAAAAGGCAAGCAAGCCAAGACAACCCCAAAGCAAGCTAGAAAGGCGTCTAGCGTGTTGGGATGAAAGATCCAATGAAGACCATCGCAAACGCATGGAAGGCGATACGGACCATCTGAAAGAGCCTGAGTTGGTTGTGGAGCTATCTCAGGCTGAGTTGGAAGAAGTCGAGCGAGCTATTGGGTGAACGGTTAAGGTGAATTTACCTGAACCGAACAAAGGCGATGCACGCGACAAAGCAGCGGAGCAAAAGCAGGCGACCTGACCTCAGCCAAGCCGCCAATCCCTGACCCGATCCAGTGTTAGTTTTATTAATTCTGATAAAGCTAACATCTTCAAGCCGTTAACAATTCTACCTTGAGTTCTGCTTTCGCTGAATTCTTGAGCTTTACCATGCGAGTCGATTCAGCAACCTCTAACAGCATTGGTAACTTACCAAAACTACTTCGAATTAGATCGAATTCGGGGGGTTATTGAGATTGGCTTAAAGCTAGTTGACCCAAGAAAAACAAGGATGTGTTGACTATTGTTGAGACAGCCCCGCCCCTTTGAAGACCGCGGCAGTCACCAGACTAGCAAACGCTTCCGAGCTATGGATTCTACTTAACTTGTGCAAAGGCAACAATCGCTGGGAGCACGGCCACCGCGCAGCCGGCTATTGAAAGGCACTACTTGGCCAAAATGAGAGTCATAACTCGATGATTTCAACCCCGGCAAAATCTTCGATAACACGATACACCAGGTAGTTGAATAGTTTGTCTGTATCCTGGTAGGGGCGTTGTGTAAACAGAGTTGAATTCCGAATGACTTGACTGGTGCGCTGGCGTTAATGCTAATTTGTCGTAACTCGAAATAGAACACATACTTGCGCTTCTGGTAGATGCCCGGTGCTGCACACAAAATGGATTCAATCGCGTCGGGCGTTGGCTGAATTTGGTTGGACTCGGTGTAGCTCTCGTTCACCTCTCGCCTCCTGTTTCTCGTTCCGGGTTTTGTAGTTTGCATGATCAATGCGACGCCTTGCTCGCGCAGCTCGTTCGAAACGATCGAAATCTCGAACAAGGCTGCTGCCCGTTGAAAGTACTAGAGGCGATGTCTACCGGATATCCACTCGTGGCGAGCGAGTTTGCAGGGGTGCGGGAGCTGGCTCAAGATGAGCGTCAATCTTTGTTGGTGCGACCTGGTTCAGGAAGGGTGATTAACGATGCCTTGTCCCGACTGGTCGACGAGCCCGGCCTTGCTGAACGGCTTTTAACTGCTTCGAGGGAACATGTGGTTCAGGCGTTAGCTTGGGAGCGAGCCCAGAAGAACATCGTTTCCATCTTCGAAGAATTGTTGAAAAATTAGCAATGCAGACATGAGTGTGACACCGAAGGCTAAGAGAAGAACCGGCGGCTAAAGCAGAGTCGCTCAGTGCGGGCAGATCCGCAAGCGACTTGATGCCTTAGGTTCTGCATTGATTGAGCCGTGTCGCCGTGAGGCATCGGGCATTCGTGCGTAAACGGGATGTGTATCGCGATCATTCCGCACAATTGCGGGAATAAGAAAGAAAAACCGGCGTCTGAGTATTTCAATCGTTTGCACTACCTACCTGTCTGCAGTTGGCTAATGTCAAGCAGGGGCAAGCTTAGAGCTTCACCCAATCTGTTTGACTCCGTAAGTGAGTTGGCTTGAGCCCAGCATGGCTTCGAGCAACATGTGGCAATACGAGCATGCGCTCGACTAATTCCGTCAGGGCGTCCGGTTCAATGGGTTTCTGGATGCTGTAGACGCCGCCTTGCTCAGCAAGTGCCTTGTCCCAGTCTTTGGCCGTCTCGGGAATGAGAAACAGTATTGGGATATCGCGTGTGTTTTCAAAACCACGAAGTTTCCCTGCAAACTCACAGCCTTTCTCGCAACTCTCGATCGCCAGTACGATGACGTCGAATTCACCTGCCTGGATGGACTTCATCGCCATTTGCTCACTGCGAGCCAGTACCGCACGGTGACCTTGCATGTCAAGAACGGAGCCCATCGCAGTTAACATCAAAGGCTCGGAGTCAATCACCAACACGGACGATCGAGTATCCGAGGCGGGATTACGCGCCGGCATATGTTCGCAAGCGTTCTTAGGTTCAATCTGCTGCTCGAAGTCTTGACGCAGGAAACGCTTTGCAGCGTCGGAGACTAGGTCCTGTTCGCTGGTCATTGCACCTCTCCGATTTTTGAATTGAACTGCGTCAGAAAGCTTGCGCAGCGAGCCCCTAGATCTGGTAGTTCGCTTCTGGCTTCAATTCGTCAGGCACACCGCCTCGGACTCGCAAGTTTGGCTTTTCGAGGATGACGGTCGAATGAGGAGCAACAGAGCTGGTCACCCAAACGGAAGATCCAATGACGCTGTCGTGCCCAAGCACTGTCTTGCCACCAAGGATGGTTGCATTGGCGTAAATGACGACTCGATCCTCGATCGTTGGATGTCGCTTTTGTCCACGAATTAACTGACCATCGGAATCGGTAGGAAAGCTTAGGGCGCCTAGGGTAACACCTTGGTAGATTTTTACTCGGGATCCAAGCTCAACCGTCTCACCGATGACGACACCTGTTCCGTGATCGATGAAGAAATAGTCGCCGATCGTCGCGCCTGGGTGAATATCAATGCCAGTCTCTTTGTGTGCCCATTCCGTCATCATCCGAGGGATGAAAGGCACACCGAGACGTAGCAGTTCGTTTGCAAGCCGATAAACGGTTATCGCTTCCAAGCCGGGATAGCAGAATATGATCTCATCACGACTGATTACAGCTGGGTCACCTTCAAAGGCTGCCTCGACATCAGTCGCCAGTAGCGCTCTTAGTCGCGGGATTTGCTCGAGGAAACGTATGGCAATAGCTTGGCCCTTAGCGTCATAATCCACCTTGCTGTCGCAGTCGCTGTGGCTATTGCGAATGCGGTCATCATGTAGGAGCGCCCGGCCGATCTGCGTGGTGAGCTTGTCATGCAAACCATCAATGAGATTTCCAACGTGATACATCACGTTGCCAATGTGCAAACCTTCCCGACGGCGAAAACCAGGGTATAGGATGTCTTTGAGATCAGCCAAAATCTCGACGATCACTTCGTACTTCGGAAGTGGGCAGTGCCCTAGGTGGTTGATTTCGTCGTCTGCCGTATAGGTGTCGACAATGGCAACCGTCAGGCTGGGGAGTTGTTCCTTAAGTCGTGAATCGGATGCCATTTTTTTCACTCCTGCGGTAGAGACCACATCTGGGAGGCGCCTGTGAAGGAAAGTGGTTGTGGTTCCATAGCCAATATCAAGGGCGATTGATCCTGGACAGCATCTGTAGTGGAAAGGCTCGCAGCCAGTGAGAAAGGAGAGTCGGCAACCCACTAGGACTCAACTCCACCCGCTCTCACAGTTTACCGAGTCGGCAGAGTTGCGCAGGGACACCTTTGGGAAGTGCAACATGCCGAGGAGCGAACTGATTTGTCATCCACGCATAAAACTGCATTCCTAATCCATCGGTTAGGCGCAACCCGCGTTGCCAGTGAAACCCGGGGAGACGGACACGTGAACGCACTTTACCCAGTCCGCCCATGCAGAAGGACTTGCCACTGGAGCTTACGGGGTGATCTTTCATGCTCGGTTCGGGTTAAGGGGGCGTATGGTGCCGCAACGTTGGAGGAATCCTTGTGCGACCATTTGTCACGTAAAGTGCGCTTAGAAAGGCGTTATCCTGGCCTTAACAACCGCAGATATAAGAGCGATACTGATCGGGTTCTATTTCGGGGCCGGTCTGCACCATGTTTGGCAAAAATCCGGTCTCTGTAGTCAACGAACTTATCATTTGATTCGGGTTGGGTCTTGTTTCGGTCGAGGCTCCACATCGGCAATCTGCACAGGTAGCACGCAGAATCATGAATCGATTCTTATTTCCTCGCTGGATCAATAAGTTTGTCGCCCTCGCTGGGCTCTTTGCTATCGGTGGCGGCGGGTACGCTGGCGCGATGTTTATGGGCGCCACTGATGACGTAACGCTCAATCCAGGCTATCAGCCGACTCAGCCAGTACCCTTCAGTCACAAGATTCATGCGGGTGAGCTGAAGATGGACTGTCGCTACTGCCACGTGAATGTGGAGAAGTCAGCGCATGCTTCTGTCCCCCCAACGGCAACTTGCATCAACTGTCATTCTCCAATCGGTGAGGATGGTGCGACGGAGCTCTCTGCGGTACACCCTGGGAGTGAAAAGCTTCGTGCGGTGCATGAGAGCTGGGATACTGATCAGTCGGTTCCATGGGTTCGCATCCACCGGTTACCGGATTATGTCTACTTCAATCACTCCGCACACGTGACCCGTGGTGTTAGTTGCGTGAGTTGTCACGGTCGCATCGATACGATGGAGAAGGTTTATCAGGCGAAAGAGTTGTCAATGGCTTGGTGTATCGAGTGTCATAACGACCCTGCCGAGCATATTCGTCCTCGCGAGCTGATTACTAAGCTCGATTGGGAGCCAGAGGATGGGCAGACTCGCCGTGAAATCGGTGAGGCCCTGATCAAAGAGAACAATATTCACCCCCGGGCGAACTGTGCGGTTTGCCATCGGTAGGATCCGATTCTGTTGGTGGTGACGTGTCCATCGATTCCTGATCGGAAGAACCGAACTAGCGAAACGGTAGTTAGGCAATACAGAGATGAAGTCAGAACAGCTTCCAATTACAGATATAGATCAATCTTCCGGTGTAGTTCAGGAAGGTCCCTCGGTCGGGGGCTCCGGTTACTGGAGGAGCTTGGGGCAACTGGAGGGCACTCCTGAGTTCGAGCAGTTTTTGGATCGCGAGTTTCCGCAGGCTGCATCTGAGTTTCCGGATGGAGTTTCCCGTAGGCGCTGGCTGAAGCTGATGGGTGCGTCTCTGGCTCTTGGTTCTGCTGCAGGCTGCCGGTATGGGCCAAGTGAGATTGCTTCGATGGTCAACCGACCGGTGAACACGATCCCGGGTGTTGCGAAGAAGTACGCGACGAATTTTGAGCTCGCTGGGCGGGCCGTTCATCTATTGGTTCGTAATGTTGATGGCCGCCCGATCAAGGTCGACGGTAACCCGGGGCATCCGTTAATGGTTGGCTCGGAGCCAAATGATCTGTCCGGCGGCAAGAAGCGTTTTGCCAGTGCCGGCACGGATGTTTTTTCGCAGGGCTGTGTCCTTGGGCTGTACGATCCTGATCGCAATAGCCAAGTAAAAAAGCGGGTTGGTGGAAAGCTGGAGGATTCGTCTTGGGAGGCGTTTGCTGAGTACTCCGGGAAGGAAGTTGGGGTGCTGAAGGCCAGTGGTGGTGAAGGGCTGGCGATTGTGATGTCGCCTTCGCTCTCTCCTTCGGTGAACCGGTTGGTTGCCGAGGCTGCTGCTGCGTTCCCGAAGGCAACTTTGGTTCAGCATTCCGCTGTTGATGCTTCGGCTCAGGCTAAGGCTTGTGCAGGTGCGGCGGGTGAGCCGGCGGAATTATTGTTGAAGCTTGATGCTGCAAAGGTCGTCTGCGCGCTCGACAGTGACCTGCTTGGCAATGATTCGAATAGTGTCCTGTACTCGCGTCAGTTCGCGAAGGGGCGTACGCCAGAGCCGGGCAGGATGAATCGCTTGTACTCTGTCGAGTCTCGGTATTCGGTCACGGGTGCTGCGGCTGATTCTCGAATGGCAATCAAGAGCTCTCAGGTTGGTGCGTTTGTTGCTAAGCTGGAGAAGCGTGTTGCTGAGTTTCTGGGCGGTGCGCAAATCCCTGCTGCTTCTGAGGGTGAGAAGGAGTACGACAAGGTCACGGCTGAGGAGCAGCTTGATCGTTTCGTCGACGCGATGGCCGAGGATCTTGTGGCTCACAAGGGTTCGGGGGTCGTGTCGGTGGGCTCGCACCAGCCGCTCGAAGTGCAGGTTGCTGCACTGCGGTTGAACAAAAAGCTCGGTAATTTTGGCAAGACAGTCATGTTGATGCCGAGTCGCTCTGCGTTAGGTGTTGAGGTTGGCTCTTTGGTTGATCTGTCGCGGAAGCTCGAGGCTGGTGCGGTGGATCATGTCTGGATTCTCGGTGATAATCCTGTCTACTCGGTACCGGGCGCTACCGCTCTCGGTGAGCAGCTCGCGAAGCTAGATCATGTCGTTTACGTAGGTGAGTTTATTGACGAGACGGCGGGCAAGAGTAGTTGGGTCTTGCCTCAGGCGCACCAGCTTGAAAGTTGGGGCGATGTGCTCGGTGTTGACGGGAGCTATGGTGTTGGACAGCCTCAGATCTTGCCGCTTTTGAACGGGAAGAGTGTCATTGAGGTGCTTTCCGTGGTTCTTGGGCAAGCTTTGCCCGGCGAGGAGATTGTCAGGGCTACAGCTTCCGTTGTTGCTGGTGCGGCCGTTAGCTCGAGAAGTTGGCGTGAGACGTTGCATGATGGTTTCATGAAGGGGGTTTCTGCTACCGCTTTGCCGGTTGGTGAGATCGATAATCTCGCTTTGGCTGGCGAAGTGACTCCTGGCGAGTTCGAGTCGAGCGAGCTTGAGGTTGTGTTCGCGCCGAGCGACACGCTTTACGACGGCCGCTTCGCAAAGAACGTCTGGATGCAAGAGCTTCCGCAGGCGATGACGAAGATTGTTTGGGATAACGCGGCAATCGTTGGGCCGAAGACTGCTGACAAGCTGGGGCTCAAGCAGGGCCAGCGAAGTATGACGGAGACCGTCAAGCTGATGGTCGATGAGAAGCGGCACGTGGAGCTGCCTGTTTTCGTTATGCCTGGCCAGGCAGCTGGTTCCATCACAGTGCATCTGGGCTATGGAAGGGTCTGCCGCGATGAGGCTGTGGATAGCAACGAGCAGGTTGGTATTGGTTCAAACGTTTCGGCGCTGCGTGATCCGAGCAACGGTCATATTCTGGTCGGGGTTAAGGCTCTTGCTACATCGAAGCCGTACAAGTTGGCTACCACTCAGGATCACTTCGCAATCGAAGATCACGGTCTTGAGATCACCAAAGAGCGGGCTGCGATCCTGAGTCGTGAAGGCACGGTCGATAAAGTTGATGGTGAGTACGTAGAGGCCTTGGGTACTCATCACCCGGAACTCAAGTCGTTATGGGAAGAGCCCATCGAGGCGTTGGATGACGATCCGACTGTCCCTTACAGCTGGGCGATGACCATCGACCTGAATAAGTGCACGGGTTGTAATTCCTGTGTGGTTGCTTGCCAGGCGGAGAACAACATTCCGGTTGTCGGTAAGGAGCAGGTTAGTCGCGGTCGGGAGATGCACTGGATTCGAGTCGACCGGTATTTCCGTGGTGATGTTGAGACGCCAAAGATCGTCAATCAGCCAGTAGCCTGTGCTCACTGCGAGACTGCTCCTTGTGAGCAAGTTTGTCCGGTTGCAGCAACCGTGCACACAGAGGAAGGTATCAACGCGATGGCTTACAATCGTTGCATTGGTACTCGTTACTGTGCCAACAATTGCCCGTACAAGGTGCGACGGTTTAACTACTTCAATTACAACACTGAGTACGGTTACTTCTACGGTTGGGGGCAGCGTGGCAAGCTCGAGGAAGCTAATCGCCGATTGCAGCAGTTGGTGCTGAACCCGGATGTGTCCGTCCGAGGGCGCGGTGTGATGGAGAAGTGTACTTACTGTGTTCAGCGTGTGCAAAACGGTAAGATTCATGCAAGAGCCGAGGGGCGTCCAGTTGAGGATGGCGAGATCAAGTCTGCCTGCCAAGAGGCTTGCCCGGCTCAAGCTATCGTCTTCGGTGACAAGAAGGATAAGGCTTCAAAGGTTTCGCAGCTTCAGAATGATCCTCGCAATTACGAGATGCTTGGAGAGTTGAATATCAAGCCTCGGACGACTTACTTGGCACGGATTCGAAATACGCATCCACGTCTACGTACGCATGATCAGTTGGAAGATATTGGTCATGGGCATAGCGGGCATGGTGAAGGCCATGGGGGTGATCACAGCGAAGGTGGTGCTCATGGTGCTGACGAGGGGCATGCCGAGGCGAAACCAGCGGCTCACTAGGCGTTAGTTTGCCGCTTCATTCGGATCGTCACAGAAAACAATATTTAAGAACATTTGAAATCGGAAACTGGCAACCTCATGGCAAGTGTAACTGCTTCAGAAGTTGACAATACCTTTGACACCCCGGGCAGGCGTACGCCATTGATCACGGGCGATCAGACTTATTCTTCCGTGACTCATATGGTTGCGCGAATCAGTGAAGAAGCTCAGCCAATGATTTGGTGGGTCGCTTTCCTGATAGCAGTACCATTGCTAATGATGTTCGGGTCATTGATCGGCTACCTGTTTCTGACAGGTGTGGGTGTATGGGGAAATATGTCACCGGTTTTCTGGGGTTGGCCGATTGTCAACTTCGTTTTCTGGGTTGGTATTGGTCACGCCGGAACGCTGATCTCTGCGATTTTGTTTCTGTTCCGCCAAGACTGGCGAACAGGTATCAATCGTGCCGCGGAAGCGATGACGATCTTCGCGGTTATTTGTGCCGGAACCTTCCCAGGTATTCACGTTGGTCGAGCTTGGCTCGCCTTCTGGTTGACTCCTTATCCAAGTTTGAATCTTTGGATGTGGCCGCAGTTTCGGTCTCCACTTCTCTGGGACGTTTTCGCGGTCGGTACCTACGCGTCGGTTTCCTTGGTTTTCTGGTACATGGGGATGATTCCTGACCTTGCGACCTTCCGGGATCGCTCCAGATCTAAATGGCGCCGCATGATCTACGGCATCCTTTGCTTGGGGTGGTGTGGGTCAGCTCGACACTGGATGCGGTACGAAAAGGCTTACGGGATTTTAGCCGCTCTTGCGACGCCCCTGGTTCTTTCTGTGCACACTGTGGTTAGTTTTGACTTTGCGGTATCTCAGCTACCCGGTTGGCACACGACCATCTTCCCCCCTTACTTCGTCGCTGGTGCAATCTTCTCCGGCTTCGGTATGGTGCTCACACTGTTGATTCCGGTACGAGTCATTTACGGGTTGCAGCACATTATTACTCCACGTCACTTGGATAATATGTGCAAGATTATTTTGGCGACCGGATCCATGGTTGGGCTGGCGTACACGACCGAATTCTTCATGGCTTGGTATAGCCAGAATAAATACGAATACGACACCTTTGTGTTCCGGGCCTTTGGCCCTTACTGGTGGGCTTATTGGATCATGTTCACTTGCAATGTGATCTCGCCGCAACTGTTCTGGTTCAAGGTCTTCCGTAGAAACACGGTCCTCATGTGGATTGTGACCATATTCGTGAACATCGGAATGTGGTTCGAGCGATTCGTGATTACGGTGACTTCCTTGGCGCGTGACTTTCTGCCGTCGAGTTGGGGGTATTTCTCTCCGACCTGGGTCGACATCCTCATGTTGATCGGCAGCTTTGGCTTGTTTACGACTCTATTCTGCTTGTTCTGCCGCTTCTTGCCGGTAATTGCAATCAGTGAAGTGAAGTGGACTATGAGCCAGCATGCTCATGCGGAGCATCGTCATGCTCACGGGCACGCAGTGGAACATTAGCGTTCAGACGCTGGTTATTGGCCGGTGTTTGACGAGCGTACAAGATAAAAACTCAATTAATATTGATTGAAATATTTAGGTTGATCCGCAGATGAGCGATCCTAAACCAGAAAAGAAGCCTTCTGAGCCCCAGTCTCACGGTTGGATGGCAGAGTACGATTGCGAGCATAAGCTGATGGAAGCTTGCCGCAAGGTTCGTGACTCTGGCTACACGAAGACCGATGCTTTCCTGCCGTTTCCGGTGCACGGCATCGATCAGGCATTGGGGATCAAGCCGACGGTCCTGCCTTGGTTTTCCCTTTGCGCCGGTGCTTTGGGTACTTGTACTGCGTTGACCATGCAGTATTTCTTCAATGCGGTTGACTATCCGTACATCATCTCCGGCAAGCCATTTGCTAGTTGGCCAGCGTTCATTCCTGTTGCGTTTGAGTTGACGGTTCTGTTCGCGGCCTTCACCACTGTATTCGCGATGCTTGGCCTGAACGGATTGCCCAAGTGGAGCAACCCTGTCTTCACTAACCCGAGATTTGATCGCGCGACCGATGATCGGTTCTTCTTGTGGATCGACGCAGCAGACAAATACTTCAACTCCGAGAAGGTTCGGGAGTTGCTGGCGGAGACCGGGGCAATCGAAGTCGACGAGGTGAAGGACGATCATTCATCCGACATTGTTCCTCGCAAGCTGATAATTACGATTCTGACGGGAATTGCGGCATCGCTGATTCCATTGATGGTCGTGTTAAACATGCGAAACTCGAAGAGCGGCGGCAGTCGCTTGCATGTCTTCTTTGACATGGACTATCAGCCAAAACGGAAGACTCAAACACCTACTGCTATCTTTGAGAACAACCGAGTGCAGCAGCCGCCAGTGCCCGGAACAGTTGCTCATGGCGAGCTTGACAACGCAGATCCCTACTATCTTGGGTACGATCCAGACGCTGTGAGTGCCAATGTCTTAGAAAGCACTACCCGTTTGGTTAGCTTACAGGAGGGTGACCAGCCTGCTGCAGCGACCGACGCTGAACCGCAGCGGAAGTGGTTGGAAGAATTTCCTGAGGGCGTTGTCAGCGACGAGATGTTCGAAATAGGTAAAGCCAAGTTCGAGCAAAACTGTGCAGTCTGTCATGGGTTCAGCGGTTACGGCGATGGTTTGGTAGCACAGCGTGCGTCCAATTTGGCTCAAGGTTACTGGTTACCCCCGACTAGTTTGCATGACTCCAAGGTCGCGGCTCAACCGGTTGGACAGCTGTACCACACAGTGGTCAATGGGAAAGGCAAGATGGGCGGTTATGGACCATCGTTGAACTTCGAAGAACGCTGGGCAGTTGTCCTTTACGTCAAGGCTTTGCAGCGTAGTCAGAATGCCGCTGAGGCAGACGTGCCGGAGGGTGTTAGCGTCAAAGTGGTCACCCCACCGGCGGAGACGGCTCCGGCAAAGGTTGGCCAGCCCGAAGCGGAGCCCAAGGCACCGGAAGCTTCCACGCCGGTTGAGTCTGAAGCCCCTGCTCCTGCGTCAGAATCAGCTAAGCCTGAAGCAGAAACGTCGGCAGCTGAAACAGAAGTAATCAGGCCGGAAGCCCAAGATCCAAAAGTAGTGGTTCCTGAAGCACCCTCAAAGGAAGCTGGTGATGGCGCAGCGAAAGAGTCTGCAGCTGAGCCCGTCGGCAGTGGTTCAGACAGCTAATCCTTAGAACTATACATTTCACACACCGGAACGCGTTTCCTAAGTAAACCAGGCAACGATTGATGGCAGCCAACATTCCCAACGACAACTTAAATCTACCTGCCAGTTGGCGAGGCTTTTCCAGCGTGTTTATGATCGCTGGTCTCGTCTGCATCATGCTTGCAGCCGGAATTTGCATGTTCTCCGGTGATGGCTTCAAGAAAGGGTGGCAGATCTTCTGCCATTCTTACTTGGGGAACTATATGTTCTGCATGAGTATTTGCCTGGGCGCGTTGTTCTTCGTCATGGTGCAGCACTTGGTTCGGGCATCTTGGAGCGCATCGATCCGACGCATCGCCGAGCTCCTGGCTTTCACGCTGCCATGGTGGGCCTTGCTGTTCATCCCGATCTTGATCGCTGCTTGCTCTGGCAACGATTGGATTTATCCCTGGGCACTCGGCAAAGGCAAAGACCTAGGTCCGCTTGTGGAAGCGAAGTTGGATTTTTTGAATCCACTTTGGTTCACAATCCGTGTGGCTGTCTACTTTGCAGTATGGATTTTCGCGGCACGGTTCTACTTCAACTTGAGTCGTCAACAAGATGAGACGGGTGATTCGGAAATCACATTGAAGCTGCAGAAGTTTGCAGGACCGCTCATCATGCTATTTGCTCTCTCGGTGAATTTCGGCGCTTTCGACATCATGATGTCGACGGACCCTGCTTGGTTTAGCACGATCTACGGTGTTTACTTGTTCGCTGCCAGCATGCTCAGTTTCTTTGCCATGATGATCCTCAGCTGCTTCTTGTTGCAGCGCGAAGGGCGAATCGAAAAGATGGTTAACACTGAGCACTTCCAAGATATGTCCAAGTTTCAGTTTGGATTCATCGTGTTCTGGGCTTATATCGCATTCTCGCAGTTCCTGCTTTACTGGTATGGCAACATTCCTGAGGAAACGACTTGGTACTTGCACCGCAGCGAGGGCGGCTGGTTTTATCTTGGCCTGGTGTTGATTGCTTTCCACTTTGCAATTCCATTCCTCGGAACCATGTCGCGGCACATTCGAAGACGCAAGTCGGTGATGGCTTTCTGGGCAGGATTCATTTTGTTTGTACATTGGCTGGATATGACTTTTTTGATCATGCCGTTCCCAACACTGGACCATGCAGTAAACCCTTTTAGCTGGGTGATGCTAGCTGGGAATCTGGTTTGCGGCGTCGGCATGCTCTGCATCTTCCTGTCCTTAGTGCTGATGCGAGTTGGCGATACTCCGCTTGTGGCAGTAAAAGATCCATGGTTGCCAGAGGCACTGGCTTACGAAGTTGGTCCCTAAGGTAAAAGAACACACTGAACTGGAATCACAAGTTCGCGAGCAGAACTATGGCGAATATCAATAGATACGACGACCTGTACACGGGCACCATCGCTTATGCGACGTTCCTGAGCTGTATCGTCCTGGTAGTCACGATCCTCGGGGTTCGAGCCCTTTGCTACGCTTTCGTCGAAGGCGAAGAGCAGCGAAAAACTGAGGGAATACATTATGTGGCCGCCGACGACGTAATCAGTGAACAAAAGGCGCGTTTGGACGGTTATCGTCAAGAGACGGTGGAAGTCATGGTTACCAAAGAGGATGGAACATTGGTGCCATCCAGCGAACAACGTCTTAGGATTCCTATCGGTCGCGCGAAGGAATTGATTCTTGGTTCACAAAGTCCGTCTACCTGAAGAATTTAGTCATCAGGTGAGTGGAAAAGTCAAAGATCGAATGTTGCACTCCAGTCGTAGATCGAACGCCCAACTAGCTTGCTTCTGCATGTTTTTGGCTGTCTCTGCGCTGTCTTTTGCAACGACTTTTGGTCGAGCGGAAGAGGCAGCGGAGAGCATTGCAGCCAAGGCGATCGGCCAACTCCCTTACAATGCTCGGGCGATTGACGTAGTCGACATGGTCGGCAAATTTGTTCCTTTCGATCCCATCTTCACCGATGACAGGGGGAACCGAGTTGGGCTTGGCAAGTACTTCAAACGTGGCAAACCAATTGTTTTAACACTGAATTATTCGGATTGCCCCGGACTGTGCATTGCTCAATTGGACAATCTCACGGCAACCTTGCGAGAGATAAATGCCCGTGGGATGGGCGAAACGTACGAGATTGTCACAATTAGCATCGATCCGAATGAAGATCATCACAGGGCGGCCAAAACAAAAGTTAAGTATGCTATGGATCTACGCAATCCTGAAGCACATAAGGCCTGGCATTTTTTGACAGGCGACCAGGAATCGATTTCCAAAGTTGCGGACGCAGTAGGTTTTAAGTACGGCTGGGATTACGATAACAAGCGTTACAATCATCCTGCAGTGACTTACTTTATCAGTCCAGAGGGACGAATCTGCCGTTATCTTCTGTCGCTAGGCGTTGAGCCTCAGCAATTCCAGTTGGCAATTGCCGAAGCAGACGAAGGCACTTTAACCTTCTCCATTGCGGACGCATTTATCCAGATGTGTTTCCTGTATGACCCGGATGCAAATCGCTATTCCGCGAGTGCTCGTCGCATGCTTGCCTTCGGTGGTGCTGCATTCTGCATGCTACTTTTGGGAACCACAGCGCCATTCTGGTTTCGCGGAAGAATACGCTCAGGCTCATCGTCTGAGGCGAAAAACAAATCATTCGACGGTTCAGCAGACACAACTGATTCGGCGAACAGAAAACTTTTAGACTGTCGGGAACGAACTGAGTAACCACATCCATGAGATCTCTACCCAATTTACTTGGCGATATCAACGAAACGTTTTGGTTTCCTCCGAAGGCATCCACCTTTGCGGAGGAGACGGATTCGTTCTTCATGGCCATTATGTGGATCTCCGTTGTCTTTTTCGTGCTGATCGTAGCAGCGATGGTCTACTTCGCGATAAAGTTCCGTCGCCGACCCGGCTATCGTGGTGACTCTTCCGCCCTGCATAGTAATGCACTGGAGATTACCTGGACGGTCATTCCGACGATTGTTGTGATTTGGATTTTCGCTCGGGGCGTTTATGGATACATGGACATGATGACGCCTCCTGCGGGTGATACGATTGATATCAATGTCACCGCACAAAAGTGGGACTGGCAATTCCAGTATCCTAACGGGGCGATTTCGGATGAGCTTTTTATTCCCAACGAACAGAACATTCGTCTCCGCATGCGTTCGATTGACGTGTTACACGCCTTCTACGTACCATCGTTTCGAGCGAAGAGTGACGTGGTTCCTGGACGTGTGACTACGATGTGGTTCCGACCTATTATGGAAGGTAATTTCGACCTGTTTTGTGCTGAATACTGTGGTGACAAACACAGCGAGATGATCAAGAAACAAGGGGTTCATGTCCTGGACATGGAAGCCTACAAAACAAAGCTTGCTGAGCTTGCTAAGCCACCATCGCATCCTGTCTACCACGGTTACTGGCTCTACAAAAACCGTGGATGTAAGGCTTGTCACTCGTTGGACGGCAAGAAGATTGTCGGGCCGAGCTTCCAAGGTAGTTGGGGAGAGACAGTGCAGCTATCGACCGGCGAGTCGATAGAATTCGATGATCAGTACGTGCAGGAGTCGATTTACAAACCTCAGGCTAAGTTCCGCTCGGGCTACGAGAAAGCCTCGCAAATGCCATCCTTTGAGGGTCAACTCAGCCTGGAAGAAGTCATGTCACTGACGGCATTCATGAAGGAAATGAAGAACGAAGAGTTCATCAAGCTCGTTTCCGACGAAGACGGGCTGACGCCTGAAGAAGCGAAGAGCTACGGCATCTCTGATGATGATGTAGCGGCCGAAGCGATGGGTGGTGCGAGCGTTGGCGAGGGTGACCCTGCCGGCGGGACGCCAGCCGAACCAAACAAGTAGTCTACGAATAGTTTTACCCCATTTCGGCTTGCCCGAAGAGGATTTGATCGATGAGCGAAATAGCTGACCTGTCGGCTCTTCCGCAAGAAGAGCGAGAAGCACGCGAGAATTTCTTGTTTAACACTAAGGGGTTCCTCAGTTGGGCTTTGACGCTGGATCACAAGCGGATTGGCCTGATGTATCTGGTTGGCGTGATGTCCGCCTTCTTTATAGCAGGTATGTTGGCGCTTTTGATTCGTTTGGAGCTGATGACGCCGACGAACACGTATTTGTCAAATGCGCAGTACAACCAGGTGTTCACCCTTCACGGGGCGATCATGGTGTTTTTGTTTATCATCCCCAGTGTTCCCGCCGCACTTGGAAACTTCTTGGTTCCAGTCATGTTGGGGGCAAAGGATGTGGCTTTCCCGCGTCTAAACCTAGCTAGTTTCTACCTATGGGTTAGCGGAGCTATCTTCTTCTTGGCGGCCATGCTATTCACCGGGCTAGATACGGGTTGGACTTTCTACACCCCTTACAGCACGACCACTCAGGGGCCGGTTGTTGCCGCCACGATGGGCGTCTTTATCCTTGGGTTTAGTTCGATCTTCACAGGGCTGAACTTTATCGTAACGATTAATACGATGCGTCCCCCGGGAATGGAATGGTTCAAGATGCCGTTGTTCCTGTGGGCGACATATGCCACTTCGATCATTCAGGTTTTAGCCACACCAGTTCTTGGTATTACAGTCTTATTGCTTGCCGCAGAGCGGATCTTGCACATCGGTATTTTCGACCCAGCCTACAACGGTGACCCAGTCACCTATCAGCACTTTTTCTGGTTTTACTCACACCCAGCCGTTTACATCATGATTCTGCCTGGGATGGGAATCATCTCAGAGTTGATGAGCGTCCATAGTCACAAGTCGATTTTTGGCTATCGCTTTGTCGCTTATAGTTCGGTCGCGATCGCTCTATTCGGCTTCTTGGTCTGGGGGCATCACATGTTCACCAGCGGAATGGCGAACGTCACTACAATCATCTTTAGTGCCCTGACCTTTACGGTTTCGATTCCGTCGGCTATCAAAGTCTTTAACTGGTTGGCGACGATGTATAAGGGGACAGTTCAGCTGAACACAGCCATGTGTTATGCTCTAAACTTCATCTTCTTGTTCACCATCGGTGGTTTGACCGGACTTTGGTTGGGAGCGCTTTCGACTGATCGACCCCTGCACGATACTTATTTCGTTGTGGCTCACTTCCACTACGTTATGGTGGGTGGGACCTTAGTCGGCTTCCTTGGAGGTGTGTTCCACTGGTGGCCAAAAATGACGGGTAAGATGTTCAGCGAGACGTGGGGCAAGGTTTCATGCTTGCTGGTCTTCTTGGGCTTCAACCTAACCTTCCTCCCACAGTTTGTCTTGGGTAGTCGCGGTATGCCTCGTCGGTACGCACAATATGTGGCTGAGTTCCAAGAGTTGCATCAGATGTCATCTTATGGTGCATTCTTGCTGGGTTTTGGTCTGTTTGTAGCCTTGGGAGTATTCATCCATTCTTTGATGGCTGGTAAAAAGGCTCCACCGAACCCATGGGGCGGGGCAACATTGGAGTGGCAGTGCACTTCGCCGCCGCCATACTACAACTTCTTGGAACCACCAACGGTCAACGACCCTTACAACTACAAACCATTGGTTTATCGCGATGGGGATCGGGGCTGGGAGTATGTTCACCCTGAAGCACCGAAAGTGCCACAAGCTGAACCTGAGCCAGCCCAGAGCTAGTCATTAGGCCTGTCGCGGTCCGAAACGATACGAGAAAAAGAATATGTCAGAAACAGCGGTACACGGTGATGGACACGATCATGATCACCCGCCTTTTTTGGCACACCACTTCGATGACCCTGAGCAGCAGTACGACTCGGGCAAACTTGGTATGTGGCTATTTCTAGTCACGGAAATTCTGTTCTTCAGCGGGATGTTTTGTGCCTACGCCCTGTACCGAAGTATTCATCCAGAAGTATGGACTTTTGCTAGTCAGTTTCTGAATTCGACGCTCGGTGCAATTAACACCGGTGTATTGCTATTTAGCAGCCTGACCATGGCCTGGGGAGTGCGTTGTGCACAAATGCGACAAAGAACAGGCCTCATTGTTTCCCTAGCGGCCACACTCGGTTGTGCTTCGATCTTCCTGGGCGTCAAAGCCATTGAGTACACGCACAAGTGGGAACTCGGGCTACTCCCTGCCGGAACGTACGAGTCTCAGTTCCTTCCTGCAGCAGTGCATCACGGAATTTCACAGTGGCTATACGTTCTGAGTGCTATACCCGCGGTTTGCGTTGTCGGTTTTGGTATTTGGTACGCCATGACCATTGTGAAGGGTGAAAAAGAGAACTCCGAAGTGGCCGGTCCGCTCTTGGTGACCGCTCTTTGCTACTTTGTTGGAGTGGGCCTTGGCTTGTTCCTCGAGAGTGGCGAAGAGCACAGTGAATATCACGGTCCAGGTGTACACTCTGAGCAGCACACCGATGGACATGGGCAGGAACATTCTGGCGATGCCCACGAAGGCGAAGAAGGCGAGCCCGGACATAATGACGCTCACGAAGGCAAAGATGGGAAGCACAGCGTACTTCCTGGAGATGCAAAAGTAGTCTTTGTTTCGACCGAAGCAGATGGTATGGCACCGGCACACAAGCCCGGCGCTGCCACGGATAAAGAGATCGATCAGCGTGGTGGAGCCGGCCTGTTTTTCAGTATTTACTACTGCATGACCGGTGTGCATGCTATTCACATCATTGGCGGGATGATCGTACTCACTTGGCTTCTCGTTCGAGCCACTCGCGATCACTTTAACGAACAGTATTTTGGGCCGGTCGACTACGTTGGACTCTATTGGCACATCGTCGATTTGATTTGGATTTACCTATTCCCGCTGCTTTACTTGATCAAGTAGAAAGTCACCTGAGAGCCTTCGCTTTCCCAGGAAGATAAGAAGAATAGAATGTCGGAACACGCAGCTTCATCAGATTCAAACGCTTCGGGCGGTCATGGACATGGGTTCGCCCATCCCATGCCGGTTTGGCAGTTGCTTGCCGTATTTTTCGCGTTGATCATTTTGACCATTGCTACTGTCTACCAAGCCACCTTGGACCTGGGCAGCATGGAACTGGTCGCGTCGCTCGTGATTGCGACAATCAAGGCGAGTCTTGTCATCTTGTTCTTCATGCACATGATTCACGACAAGCCGCTGAACGCGATCTTTTTCCTTAGTTCGTTCATCTTTGTGGCGCTATTTCTCGGCTTCACTCTGATGGACGCGCACGGTAGCGGCTACCAGGACAAAATTGAGTTGAAAGTACTTGATTCCCAGCGAGCAGTGGCACCAGCTGACCCCTCTGCTGAAGCTGGGAACGAGGCTCCATCTGACGGCGAAGGTGGCGGCGAAATTACTTGAGCCAACTAGCCAATCTAAAAACACAAGCGAGGTGCTGTTGTCCGATGACTCCAGCACCTCTTTCTATGTGGGGATTAGGACGCGGTAGTTTTAGAAGTCTTTTGTGCTGCCATCTGAAGTCCTGAAGGTGACGTTTCTGCCCATCCGAGGCACGGCGTAGATCACGCCCTAGGGCGTGCGTGTCCCATGTGACGCTTGATGATCACTTGTTTTGACGCAAGGTCGTCGCGTGGATTGGTATTCACTACTGTGTTCTCCGCCACGTCCATGAGGGTTTCCCCTTCTTTGCATTCAAGCCCGCTCAGACACCAGTTTGGCAGCCCGACTGAGTTATTGATGTCCTAATTTCTAAGACCGGAACAGGGAAGAACGATGCGGAACATTGTGGCTATTGTTTGCGTTATTGCATTATGGACTTCACTTGCAATGCCATTGCGGGCACAACGCGACAATTGCGCGATGATGAGTATCTGTGACTCAGAAGACGCGGGGTGTGCCAATCCGATCTCCGGTTGTACTTCGTGCGACGTCGTTGACGTTTGCAAGGAGTGTACTAAGCCCAGTCGTTTGGAGATCGTCGATGACATTTTCGAGGCTACCAGGGCGGAGGGTGGCCGATGGTTCCTTGCCGAGTATGACTTTGATAATCGTGGGTACAACGTCCTGCACTTTCAGGGGCACTCACCGCTTCCACTTGGGTTCAGTCTCTGGGGCTTTATCGACTTGGAAGGCGCAGACAATACCAGTTCCGATCGCGAGGACATCAGTCGTCATTTCCTAGAGCTAGACTTCAAACGTAAGCTTTGGCGCAACATGGGCGTGGTTGCAGAATTGAACGACTTACAAGGACAAGACAACGAGATTGGGCGTTTCGGAATGTTCTGGGCGCCTGACACCAGCAAATGGTCACCTGACTCGGGGCTGTGGGCTGGTAAGTTTCGATTGGGCTTTAAGTTTTTTCCAGTGCAAACAATAGAAAATACCGGCCAGTGGAGTTTTAATTGGAACAAGCAATTTGACAGTGTTTGCGACGGGCGACTCTCAACGGGTGGTTTTTTCGACTTGAACTACAACAGTAACAACAACACAACAGCTATCGTTACGGAGCACCAAGTACGCATGCGCGTGGCAGAGGGCTTGCATGTGATCACTGAGTTTCGTGTCAACCAGTACTTGGCAGATGACTTCGGAATCGCCTCAGGCGTCCAGTATCGATTTTGAGAGAGAATAGATGAGAGTGAATGTGTTTGTCGACGGTTTTCATTGCATTAGCCGGAAGTACAGCATCCTGCTCGGATTGTTGATTTACACGTCATTGGCTGTCCTGGCTGGTTGCAAGAACACGGAAGAGGCTGGGAAAACTCAGACGCAGAGCCCAGAAGAGCAAGAAGAGAAGAGTTCCGGCACTATCCGTGTAAATGCCAAGGCTTCTACGCGTCCCTTCTATTCAGTTCCGCAGGTTGAAAACTCCTTGGTGATCGGGATCGACGCTGACATGTCATCCGGTTCAGCTCGTTCAGGCGAAGCCATTCGGCGAGGGCTGGAGCTTGCGATCGAAGAAATCAATCGTGATGGTGGCTTGCTTGGCCGTCCAGTCGAACTGATTGTGCGTGATCACCGAGGTAATCCTGACCGTGGACTCGACAACCTAGCGGCATTCACCGAAGTGCGAGATTTGATCGGAGTGTTTGGCGGTATTCACACGCCAGTGGCAATTCGCGAACTGGAGTTCATCCACTCCAATGATTTGCTCTACTTTTGTCCTTGGGCCGCCGGCACTCCTGTGGTCAAGAATGGCTTCTCGCCGAATCATGTATTTCGAGTGTCCGTACGCGATGAATATGCAGGTGGGTTTTTGGTACGTAGCGCTCTACAGCGCGGTGGAAAGAAAATCGGCCTGATGCTTGAGAGAACTGCTTGGGGGCGTTCGAACGAGAAGGCAATGAAAGAGGCGTTAGCCGACCAAGGGCTGGAGCGGGTAGGGGAAGAGTGGTTCAACTGGGGCGAAAAGAATCTCAGTCTGCTTACGCAAAGATTGGCCGCCAAGGACTGCGACACTATTCTGCTTGTATGCAACTCGCTCGAAGGAGTTGCGGCAGTAAAGGCGGTGGCCGGCTTGCCCGACAGTCAGCGACCTCGGGTTGTGTCGCATTGGGGGATCTCAGGCGGCCGCTTCTTCGAGCTCGCTCAAGACTATCTCGATGGGGTGGACCTATCGTTCCTGCAATCATTCTCCTTCGTTCAGCCGAGATATCCGGAGCGAGTTCAAGCATTGACCGAAGCCTATCTGGCGAAGTACGAGGACTGCCAAAGTCCTCGCGGGATATTCGCTCCCGTCGGCACGGCGCACTCCTACGAGCTGATGCGTATGGTTGCACTAGCAATTCACAATTCGCAATCAATAGAAACAACGAAGCTGCGGGAGAGCCTTGAAGCACTTGAGAACTACCACGGAATCATACGTGACTATGACCGCCCGTTTCCTTTCAATCACCACGATGCACTGGATGCAAGCGACTTTTTCCTCGCCCGCTTTGATAGCGAAGGCGTTATTGTGCCTTTGGAGAACTGACGCTAACGATGGCGAATACGCGTTCACCATCTCTTCGAACGATAATTCTGATTCGGATCGTCCCCGCAGCCTTTGCGTTGTTGATCCTGATCAGCTGCGTAGTTGTGCGCAAGGTCAATTCGGAGATCAGTAATCAGATCCAAGAGCAGGTGAATAATAGATCTGAGGGGATTCAGCTGGCCGTGCAGACCAAGTTGCGTCAAGCGATTGATGCCTGCGCGGCAATTGCGAACAACCATATTGTAGTCAACACCTTTGTTAATTCTGAGAATCGCTCATCTGACCTCCTGCCTTTCATTCGCTCTCTGGACTTCCCTGGAACTCCAGTCCACAACATTGCAGTGCTAGACTATAAGGGAGCACCGATTGCTCAGAAGCTGCCGCATGACCCCCGTCTCGAAGTGTTAAAGAGTTGGCTTTCCGAGTCGGTGGATGTAGCTACGTTTGTCAGGCTTGATTCGGAAGGACTAATCGTCGCGCAGCCAGTACTGTATTCCTCTGCTGTGGAAGGCGCACTGGTGACCGTCTATGACTCAAGCAACTTCTTCGACGATCTCGTCGTTGGTAGTCCCGAGCTTGCCATCCAGCTTTCGTACGATGATGAAGTATTGGCCCATTCCAGATTTCATTCGGTTTCCGCAGCTCAGAAACTGCAAATTCCCGAAGGCTGGTTTGCATCCAGTTTCCAAATCACAGAG
The DNA here is from genome assembly GCA_963691875.1 of Aureliella sp. GTDB lineage: Bacteria > Planctomycetota > Planctomycetia > Pirellulales > Pirellulaceae > Aureliella. Next base: position 2,663,303 of record OY829846.1, on the reverse strand, counting down.
CTACCGGGACTAGTGGGGCACGTGTGGCAATCGGACAGCACTGCAGCCGAGGCAGCGGGTGCAGTTCGGATCGCATTGGCATTTGCAGTCTTCGCGATTAGCAGCATCTTGTTGCTCGGTTTGCTACTCACAATCGGATTCACAACGCGACAGCTCAAAGCACTACTAGAAGCGATCAAGGACGTTCGCGCCAAAGCTGATCTTACGAGGAGAGTCAGTACCGAACGCATTGCGGAATTTCAGCAGCTCCAGCATCAGTTCAACAGCATGCTCTCGGAGCTGGAGAAAACCACTGTCTCCCGCGAAACTTATCGTATTCCTGCACTGGTCGCCAAATTCACGGACAATTTGGTTGTGGTTACCGACGCAGACGGAAAAATCGAGTGGGTCAACGAGAGCTTTACCAGAACCTCAGGCTACGAGTTAGCAGAAGTCATCGGCCAAAAGCCTGGAGTGATCTTGCAGGGTCCAGAAACGGATCCGGAAACAATTGCGGTTATGCAAGAAGCCATCGGACGAAAAGAAGGCTTCGATGTCGACATCGTGAATTACAACAAGGCTGGTGAGCACTATTGGGTGTCGATCGAATCACGCCCGATTCGAGATGAGTCGGGTGAGGTCATCAACTTTATTGCGATCGGATCCGATATCACCGCTAAACAACAAGCTGAATACGAGAAGGCAAGGATGTCGCAGGAGATGATCAGCCTTTCTCGCCAGGCTGGAATGGCCGAGGTCGCTACGGGAGTCCTGCACAACGTTGGTAATGTCCTCAACAGTATCAATGTTTCGACAACTCTAATGAGTAATGCTTGGCGTGAAAGCAAACTCGTCACCGTAGAACGCATCGCCCAAGTGCTAGAACAACACGAAGACAATCTGGTAGAGTTTGTTTCAGAGGGGCGTGGTAAACATCTCCCGAGCTTGATTCGAGAACTATCCGTATCATTAAAAGATGAACAAAAATTACACCAAGATGAATTGCAGTGTGTAGCCAAGAGCGTTGACCATATCAAAGAAGTGGTACAAGGTCAGCAAGAAAATGCGCGGCAGGTGTCCACGAGCGAACCTGTAGCGATCACAGAACTGATGGATGAAGCAATTCGCTTCAACCAAGAGGGATTGTCGAAGAACTGTGTGGAAATCCGACGAGAATTCTACGAAGTTCCAAATGTATGCACCGATCGCCACAAGGTCCTGCAGATTCTGGTGAACCTAGTCGGTAATGCCAAGAATGCGGTAATCGAGTATGAAGTAGAATCGCCGCTAATTGAGATCCGAATCAAAGAGGATGCCGATGCAATTCATGTTATCGTAAAAGACAATGGAATGGGGATCGCCAAAGAAAATCTGACTCGCATCTTTGGCCATGGTTTTACGACTCGCAAAAAAGGGCACGGATTCGGTCTCCACAGCAGCGCCCTCGCCGCAGAAGCTGTCGGTGGTTCGCTAACAGTTAATAGCGGTGGTATTGGGTGTGGCGCAGCGTTCAAGCTTCGTTTGCCGATTGACGCTGAATGTCAGGCTCGGCATCTTCAGGCATCTAATGAGGCGTAATTTGCCTGCTTTTAGCTTGACTGCAAGAATGGACGCTGCCACCCCTTTTCTCGCCTCATTAGCTCTCCAAGCAATTGCAGGAAACGCTTTCGAATTGGCTCAGTTCTGCGGCTGAGTCGCCCTTGTCTAGAGTAAGGCAGAATGATGCGAACGCTGTAGATGAGCAGGATTCTATTGAGAAACCATGCCCGGTATGCGGAGCAGCCCGCCAAGTCCTTGAAGCTGAATGTGCAAGCTCCGGTTGGCTACCCGAACCGAGCAGAGAGCGGTCCTTTCTTTCGGTCGCGGCCCAACCAGTATGTTGCTTCAAGCCACGCGGACAATCTCTATTGAGTCTTTGCCTCAGATCACAGCCCTAGCCACAGCCTGTGCGGCAATCGCCAGTTTCCAACTGAAAGTCGGGATTGTGGTTTTAATCCTTGTCAGCATCGCTCTCGTGCAAATTGCATCATATGTGTTCGACCACAACACGCATCGGAAGGAACTAGATTCACTGCACAATTGTGTTCGCGCTTGTGAGCCAAGTTGTATTCCTCATCATTTATTTGCCCGTATCACCAGCGCCAGCAAGCAATCGCTTCGGAGTTTCCTCCGCCATGGTCAGGAGCAGCTTGATAGCGTTCAAAATGATGACTTAACCTATCTACCGTTATCCCCGGGTAATGAGCGCCCGCTTCGAGAACTTACTACTCTTCATCGTCGCGAAGAGATGCTAGTACCGAATAGTCTTCGAGCGTAGAGGTATCGCCGGTCTGCTCCTTGCCGGAGGCAATATCACGAAGCAATCGCCGCATGATCTTGCCGCTACGAGTCTTCGGTAGGGAACCGGTGAAGCGAATCTGGTCAGGCTGGGCCAGGGCTCCGATTTCTTTCCGAACGTGCAGACGCAAGTTATTCCGCAACTCTTCGTCTGGATCTGCCTCGCACAAAGTCACGAAGGCAGCGATGGCTTGCCCCTTGATCTCATCAGGCTTGCCAACCACGGCTGCTTCCGCGACCGCCGGATGCGAAACCAGAGCACTCTCTACTTCAATTGTGGACAGCCGGTGACCAGAAACATTGATAACGTCATCAATGCGCCCCATGATCCAGTAGTATCCATCGCTGTCCTGCCGAGCGTTGTCACCCGTCAGGTACTTGCCCGGTACTTTCGTCCAGTACTGCTCTTTGAAGCGATCTTCATCGCCCCAGATTCCACGCAACATGCCTGGCCACGGGTGATCGATGCACAGCATGCCACCGCGTCCCTTCGGCACTTCATTGCCTTCTTCATCGACGATCTTTGGAATCACTCCGGGCAGTGGTTTGGTGCAACTACCGGGTTTGGTCGCAATCGCTCCTGGCAATGGCGACATCATGATGCCACCGGTTTCCGTTTGCCACCATGTATCCACAATCGGACAGCGTTCGCTGCCAATCTTTTTGTGGTACCACATCCAGGCTTCAGGATTGATTCCTTCGCCGACGCTGCCGAGCAATCGCAAGCTACTCAAATCGTGCTTGTCCACATGCTCATCGCCCCACTTGATAAAGGCTCGAATAGCAGTCGGCGCGGTGTAAAGCAAAGTCACTTTGTACTTCTCGACCAGATCCCAGAATCGATCCTCAGCGGGAAAGTTCGGTGCACCTTCATACATCAGCATGGTTGCCCCGGCCGAAAGTGGACCATAGACGATGTAGCTGTGTCCCGTAATCCAGCCGCAGTCAGCTGTGCACCAGTAGATGTCGTCGTCGCGGTGATCAAATACCCACTGGAAGGTTCGTTTGGCGTACAAGTTGTAGCCAGCAGTCGTGTGGCGAATTCCCTTTGGCTTACCAGTCGAGCCACTTGTGTAAAGAATGAACAGTGGGGTTTCGCTATCGAGTGGCTCCGCAGGACACTCTGCCTCTACGGATCCCACCAATTCGTGCCACCAGTGATCGCGTCCTTCGGTCATGGGAGCATCGTTGCCGACGCGGCGGAGGACGATGCAAGTTTCGACCGTAGGGCTCTTGGCGAGCGCCTGATCGACAGTTTCTTTCAGTGGCAGTACTTTTCCGCGACGATGAAGCCCATCGCTGGTGAGCTGTACTTTGGCTCCGGCGTCGTTGTTTCTGTCAGCTATTGCTTCAGCCGAGAAGCCTGCAAAAATCACAGAGTGCACGGCGCCAATCCGAGCGCAAGCCAACATGGCAATAGCCAGCTCGGGAGTCATCGGCATGTAAATGCTGACGACGTCTCCCTGCTTCACTCCGACCTTCTTCAGCACGTTGGCAAATTGGCTTACTTCTTTATGCAGCTCCAAATAATTGAGTGTGCGAGTGTCGCCTGGCTCACCTTCCCAAAGTATTGCAGTGCGATCACCGTTTCCTGCAGCAATGTGTGCGTCCAAGCAGTTGTAGCTGACGTTGGTCTTGCCTCCGACAAACCACTTTGCAAATGGGTTGTCCCACTCGAGAGTCTTGGTAAATGGCTCAAACCAGTGGAGATGCTCGCGCGCCTCGTTCGCCCAGAAAGCTTCGGGATCCGCGGCCGCGCGATCGTACAACTCCTGATATCCCTCTATGTCCTGGACGCGCGACTTGGCAACAAACTCATCGCTTGGTGGGAACAATCGCGATTCGACCATGACGCTATCGACTTGGCCGTCAGAGGATTCTTGATTCATCTCTGCTCTTTACTCACTTCAAGGATATTTGGGGATTGGGCATTTGTTTGGGGGAAGCTGCTGCGAACCCCTCTAGAGTCCGCACGAAATTGCTCAGTGACGGGGTCCAAAGTCTTGCGACTTCAGCTACCTGTGGTCTCGAGCCTCGTGACTCTAGCGGGCACAACTTCAGCTTCGCATCATGCGAAGCTAGTTGTTCATGCCGCTGCCGCCCTTGGGGACAAGGTGGCTTTGCAGAAAGACCGCTCTTTCGATATTGCGATCTGCCACGGATAGGCGGGTGCCGTGTAGCTTCTGCAAATGAGCCGGTTGAGTGTGGACAAAGAGCTTGTTGACCGTTTCCATTTCAATGGAACGAATCAGCCCCAGGTTGACACCCATCCGGACTTTAGAGAGATAGTGTAACGTTTCTTCACTACTGATTTTCTTCGCCGTGCATAAAATTCCGTAGGCTCGGCTCACGTCGTCGTGTAGATCTTGCTCGCTCTCATTGACCAAGTACTCGCGAGCCCGTCGCTCGTAGTCGATAATCCTTGGAACCACTTCGGCGACGGTCTGCAGCAAGTCTTCTTCGGTTTTGCCAAGTGTGATTTGATTGCTGACTTGGTAGAAGTCCCCCATGAATTTGGAGCCCTCGCCGTACAATCCGCGAACCGCGACGTTGATCTTCTGCAAGCTACGAAAGACTTTCTCGATTTCTCGAGTGATTACTAACGCGGGCAGATGGACCATCACACTCACGCGTAGTCCGGTTCCAACGTTGGTCGGGCAAGCTGTGAGATAACCGAGTTGCTCGTGAAAGGCGTAGTTGAGTTTTTCCTCGAGATCGTTGTCCAGCTTGTCGACACGCTGCCAGGCCGACTCCAGATCCAAACCACTACACATGACTTGGATCCGCAAGTGATCTTCCTCGTTGATCATGATGCTGAAACGCTCGAGAGGATCCACTGCAACGCATCGATCTCCTTCCGAATCTGCCATCTCACGGCTCATCAATTGCCGTTCGACCAGTAACTGCCGATCGACTTCATCCAGTTGCTGAACATCAATCTGTTGGATGTCTTGCCAATCTTCCAGCGATTCGATTTTGCTGTGTGCCAGTTTTGCAATCAGTGTCTTTTCTTCGTCACTAGCTCGGCGCACAAAAGGGTACTCGCCCAAGTTCCGAGCCAGACGAATACGACTACTGATAACGATGTCCGATTCCGGCCCCGCACCACTTAACCACTGACCACATTTTCCGGCTAACTCTCTTAGATCCACGCTGAACTACGCTCTTTTAACACTTTGAAGAATCCCTTTCTCGATGAGTCGCATGATGTCACGCCGCCTTAACTTTCGGCGCCGCCATCGGCTCCTTCGATCTGTTTTATTCGATCTCTCAGTTCGCCTGCCTTTTCGTAATCTTCCGTTTGCACCGCGTCCTGCATTTCGCGCCGAAGCTGAATCAATTCATGTTGACGATCAGGCGAGCCAGTATCACGCGTCGGGCGTTTCCCTGCATGTGCAATCGAACCGTGGATACTGTTCAACAGTGGTGCGAGATCTTCTTCAAAACAAACATAGTCGTACGAGCAGCCAAGACGTCCTTCTTTGCGAAACTCAGCAAAGGTGATGCCACAAATTGGGCAGGACTTGCGATCCAGCTCCTCCAGTTCGTCTTTGGTTTGATCAATTTTAATCTGCTTGTCGAGCATGCTGACCAGCGCATTGGGGGGCGAATCGTCGTCTTCATTATCCGGCGAGAGGTAAAGCTTCGCGCAGGCCTCGCACAAGTGGTGCTTGACCGGTCCGTTGGGCTCCGTGAGTTCTGTAATGTGAAAAGTCGCTGGCTTCTCACAGTGCTGGCATTTTTTCACTCTGACAGATCCCTTTCGAGCCCACTCAATATAAGAACCGATCCTTCTCGCGACAGGAAAAGTTTGCTCCCGCTATCAATGATACCGAGTTGGCGATGCATCGACGATATGAGGTGCGAAAATCGGACAGCTCCACCTACGTTTCTTACCAATGGCCCCGAACTTCGCGGTGCTCGATTCTGTCACGCAGCAGACGTGTCGAAAGTCTCAAAGCCCAGTTACAATCAGGTTCCTCGTCTACGGCTTCCCCCGTTGAATCGGCGAGGGGAACTGGAGTTCGGCCGTGGTTATGCTCGTGGTCGCCCACGCTGTGTTTGAGGAAGAGTTTCGAATCCCCTGGGTTCCACGGCTATATTCCCCGTCTAGTCCAACGATGCCTTCATTATCAGGCCCCAACCCACCCATGCCCTCGCCTAGCCTGCATCGCTTCCAAGAACTGGCCCAGGAATTCCAGTTGGTTCCAGTTTACCGTCGCTTGCTGAGCGATGCCCTAACGCCAGTTTCCGCTTTCAGCCTCCTAGACGATGGTAAGTCTGCGGCGTGCCTATTCGAGAGCGTGATCGGCGGTGAAAAGGTAGGTCGCTACAGCTTTATCGCCGTCGGACCAGGTGAGCGAATCACGGCTCGAGGTGCTGAGGTTTGCCGTCAGACGCCGGATGGGACTCAGAGCGCGACTCAGGCCGAAGACCCGTTGGACAGTCTGTGGAATTGCGTCTCCGGTAAACGTGTCGCTGTCTTGCCTGAATTGCCTCCGTTGACTGGCGGAGCGATTGGCTACGCGAGCTACGACGTCGTTCGCTATGTAGAAGATTTGCCAAACGCACCCAGCGACGATCGTAATCTGCCCGATCTTGATTTTTCCATCTTCGATGACTTGGTGATTTTCGATCATGTCACCAAGTCCTTGTTTGTTGTTGCTCACGTACACTGCGACCAATTCGAATCTGTTAACGCCGCTTATGCCAATGGCTGCAAACGACTCGATGAGTTGACCCATAAACTCCAACAGCCAACGCACTCGCTCTCGGTAGTGGACTTTGACTCAGAGCAACAAGTTGACATCGAGAAGAAGAGCAACTTCACTCAGGCCGAGTTTGAGCAGGCGGTCGAGACTTGTACCGAGTACATCCGAGCCGGCGACATTTTCCAAGTCGTTATTAGCCAGCGGATTGAGATGCCCGCACTCTGCGATCCCTTCGAAGTCTATCGCACGCTCAGGGTTGTCAATCCAAGCCCGTTCATGTTTTTCGTTCGCACGCCCGAAACCACGCTCGTCGGCTCCTCGCCAGAAGTCATGTGCCGTGTCATCGACGGAGTAGTCACCGTTCGGCCGCTTGCTGGTACTCGGCCTCGTGGGAAAGATCGTAAGGAAGATCTCGAGTTGGCCGAAGAATTACTGGCTGATCCCAAAGAATGTGCCGAGCACGTCATGCTCGTTGACTTGGGCCGAAACGACGTCGGGCGCGTGGCAGAGTACGGTAGCATCGAATTGAGTGATGTCATGGTGATTGAGCGCTACAGCCACGTCATGCACATCAGCTCGAACGTTCAAGGCAAATTGAAGGGTGGAACGACGGCCATGGACGCTATGAAAGCTTGTTTGCCGGCTGGCACCGTTAGTGGCGCACCAAAAGTGAGAGCCATGGAAATCATCGACGAAGTCGAGCCCCAGCGACGCGGACCGTACGCTGGTGCCGTGGGCTACATCGACTACTCAGGGAATATGGATACCTGTATCGCGCTGAGGACAATTGTATTTACTGGTGACAAGATTTATGTTCAAGCCGGCGCCGGGATCGTAGCGGACAGCGTACCTGCCAACGAGTTTCAAGAAACGCTTAACAAATCTGGTGCGATGCTCAAGGCCATCGCCACTACCGTCGCTCGAACCTCAGGCGACAAAAGCTAGATACCGATTCATTCTTCTGCCGTCTGTTGAGTCAGAACGAGAGAGCCCCAAACGAGAGAGCCCCAAGCCCCCGTCGTACCTTTGGGTCTGAGCATTTTCTACCCACCTGTATCTTTCACCTCAATCCATTCTCATACCAAACGATGTTGCCAGTCCCTCGACCGGCATTCAGCAGGTCTAAGTCACCATCGCCATCCATATCGACCGTACTGAGATGGTAGCTCTGCTGTTGCTCGTCGAGCGTGTGTATCCGAAAGTTCCCTTTCCCATCGTTTTCGTACCAACGCAGCCACTCGCTTCCATAGCCACAACTCGCTGCATCCATGTCTCCATCGCCATCGTGATCGGCAACGGTCAAGCTATGCGGCTGTTTGATCTCCGGATCGATTTCATGCAACGTCCAACTAGGACTTTCAAACCAGAGTACGCCCGCACTGTGTCCACGCGTCGCCAGCCAATCCAACTTTCCGTCTCCATTCACATCGGCGGGTAGGATATTCGTCGCAGCAATCTGTTCTGTTGCAAGGACAGTTTTCTTCCAAGGTTGATTCTTTTTCTTCGGTCCAGGGTTAGTCCAGAAGGCAAACCAGTCTCCATCAGCGAAGGGGCCTCCTTTGGCCCCGACCGCTATATCAGGCCAGCCATCGCCTGTCACATCGCCGGCACCCATGTAATGACTGCCGCCGCGGGCATTGCCGTCCGCGAAAACATGACGAATCCAATGCTCCGCTTGCTTGGGATTCTTCGGGACTTCCAGCCAAGCGATAGAGTCACGCAGTCCCTTCTCTGGTTCAAAGTTGTTGATAATCAGATCCATCTTGCCATTGAGATCGACATCGGCTGCTCGAAGACAGTGAATTCCCGTAATATCTTGATCGATGGGCCGTGCTACCCAAGCTCCTAAACCGGCGTCGTTACCTGGATTTTCTAGCCAAAACGGATGTCGGTTCGCTATCGCTCCAGCCCAATCCAAGTCGCCGTCGCCATCCACGTCGAGTACCGCGCTATGTATGCAGGCCAATCGTGGCCGGTCAAAGCGATGGATGACAACCTCCTGCCATTCAGGTGCAATAAACAGACTTACCTTGCCACCAAAGCTCGCGATCACGTCTTGCTTGTCATCTTGGTTCACATTCAGGGCGACCGCCGTGTTGCAATGCCCACCCGCAACGATTTCATGCTTGGTCCAAAGTTGGGCGTGGCTAGTACGACAAAAAAGCAAGGGGAGCGATAGTAGCAGGAATCTAGAAAGCGGGGCGTTCATCTGTCGAATCCGAAATGTTGAGTGCGGAGCTAAGCCTCAGCTCGGGAATTACTTGAAGGACTTCTGGCGAATCCAGATCGCTCAATTCAACGTTGGCACAAAATTGACCTTCGGCCCTCTTTGCTTTACCCTTGAGGTCCTTCATTCTACCAACTTTTGCTTTCCCGCCACTTCGACAAAGGCCCTCTCATGTCAACAAACTCAAGCAACTCACGGCGTACCTTTCTCAAAACCGCGGGGGCTAGCGCTGCTCTGGCTCCAACGATCCTGAAATCCGGCTTCGCTCAGGAAGCAAAGAAGCGTTCTGTGGCTTCTGTTGGCGTTGGGGGGAGCCGCGGGCGTTACAACCGAGGTGGTCAAGTTGCTCGGGCAGCTGGAAAGCTCGGTCGCATGATCGCGGTTTGTGACATTGATGACCTGCACGCACAGCAATTCAGCGAAGCCTACGGTGGCATTCCCAAGTATCGGGACTATCGCGAGATGCTGGAAAAAGAAAAGCCTGACGTGGTGACGATCGGAACACCGGATCATTCTCATGTTCCCATCGCAATCACAGCGCTGCGCGCTGGTGCAGATGTTTACTGTGAAAAGCCCCTCACGCTAACGATCGAAGAGGGAATTCACGTCCGCAAAGTCGTCGAGGAAACGGGCCGCGTTTTCCAGGTTGGTACGCAGCAGCGTAGCGAGAATGATCGTCGCTTCCTCAAGGCAGTTGCTTTGGTGCAAAGCGGACGCCTCGGCAAGAATGTCAACGCGTACGTCGCCATTGGTGGTGCACCGAAAAGTGAAATCATCAAGCCGGAAGCAATTCCTGCAGATCTTGACTGGAATATGTGGTTGGGCCCAGCTCCCGAAGCCGAGTACTCGAACCAACGACGTCGCATGTTTCGTTGGTTCTTCGAATACAGCGGCGGAAAGATGACCGACTGGGGTGCTCATCACATCGACATCGCTCAATGGGCACTCGGCCATTCCGACACCGGTCCCGTCAAGGTATCGGCCAATGGCAAGTTCCCTCCGCTGGTTCCTCCCGATGCTGACTGGATCGGCTTCCTGAATGGCGAAAGTCAGCTACCTAGCACGCACAACACAGCCATGGAGTTTGATATTGATTTGAATTTTGCTGATGGCTCGGTCATCAATGTAAATCATTTTTACGAGCGTGATGATAAGACGAAATTCCCTAACGGCATTCTGTTCGAAGGTGAAGATGGTCGGATCTTTGTCAATCGCGGCAAGCTCACGGGAAAACCCATCGATGATTTGACCGAAGCAGACAACAAGGAACTTGATGAGCGAATCGCAGCTCTGTACGGAAACAAACCGTTGCGTGGGCACATGCAGAACTTCTTTGACTGCATGGAAGACCGCACGCAACCAGTTTCCGATGTTGCTTCGCACCATCGAACGATGACTTCTTGCCACCTGTGCAACATCGCATTGATGACCGGCCGTGAGCTTAATTGGGATCCGAAGGCAGAGAACTTTGGCGATGACGAATTTGCCAACCGCTTTATCAAGCGGAAACAGCGTGCCGAGTTTGCCACGCCTTCCTAGCTCCAACTGTAGTGGGGTAACTCTGTGGGGTTACCAGAACAACGCTGCACGCCGTATTCGAGCCAGAGTTCCGCGGATAGTCTTCGGAATTCTGGCGAATCTAACGATCTGACCTATCCGTTTGGGCGAGTTTCTACAAATCTCAAACTTATTTGAACAATGCAGCATCTCTTTCTCATCGGTTACAGAGGCAGCGGGAAATCGACTGTTGGGCGTGGCTTGTCGGATGCCCTCCAGCGCGCGTTGATAGACACCGACAAGCAGATTGAGGCGTCGGCGGGAAGAGAAATCAAACTGATTTTCGAACAGGATGGTGAGGCCGGGTTTCGCGACTTGGAGGAAGCCGCAGTCAAGGAAGCATCTGAAAGCGAAACGGCTGCAATCGTTTCACTTGGTGGTGGAGCTATTCTGCGTGAAGCCAATCGGGAGCTGATTCGCCGCCACGGAAAATGTGTTTGGCTGCGTGGTAGCGCGGACAGCCTTTTTGCTCGAATTTCAGGGGATCCGAGCAGTTTGACAAGCCGTCCGGATTTGTCCGATCGTGGCGGTTTTGAGGAAGTTGTCGAAATGTTAAAAACTCGCGAGCCATTTTACGCTGACTTGGCGGATTTGGCTGTTGATACCGACGAAAAGGCGCCCGATGAATTAGTGAGTGAGATTGTTCATTGGCTGAAAACTCAGGCAAATTAGCCTCTCGCACCAAAATCTTTCGTAATCACTTTTCTTTCAGGTCCGCTCGATGGCGACTGGCGCTACACTCGTCTTTCTGATTGCCGTCGTTGCTGCCCGCTTCATTAACTGGGGCGTCTACACTTGGGCCTATTTTGCTCGCAAGCTTGGGCCGTGGGCGCCAGCTCCCGAAGGCTGCCAACGGAATTGGCAGGATCATCTACCCGTCGTGGGCTGGTTTCTGCTGCGTCGTGAATTCGGCAAGTCGGATGTACACACAAAGGGATTTTGGATCAGGCCGCTGCTCATCGAGGCAGTGTTTCCGCTTCTGGTTACCGGCTATTACTGTGCCTATACAGCAGGTTGGATGTTTCCAGCCGTATATCAAACGCTCCCAGGCTTTCCCGATGCTGCCAGGACGCAGCAACTGCAATGGCAGTTCTCTGGGCACTTCATCCTGTTCGTGTTAATGACGATTGCCACGTTTATCGATTTCGATGAACATTCGATTCCAGACTACGTAACGATTCCAGGTGCAATTATCGGGGTAATGGGAGCTGCTTTCGCTGACGCTTGGTTACCATTTTCTCCCGTTCTACCTCCGCCAGGTGCACTTGAACTGGACGCGGCATTGCCGGTTGTCTGGCCGCCAATATTTAATGGCATAGCAGGGCTATGGATTGGTCTTGGAATCTTATCGCTCTGGGGCTTCGCCTTGCTTGAGCGCCGTTGGATCACACGACGCGGTTACAAGAAAGCCTTTGAATATTTCTTCGCCAAGCTGTTCCGACGCAAGAGCATCTGGCTCACAGTGTTGGTGTCGATGTTGCTCATGATGGGTGTCACCGTCTACGTTTACTGCAATGACAACCCTGGACGCTGGACTTACCTGTTGAGTAGCCTTCTCGGTATGGCTTTTGCGGCAGGTATCACTTGGGGGGTGCGCATATCTGCTTCTGTGGGACTTGGGGTCGAAGCTCTCGGGTTCGGGGATGTGACATTGATGGCGATGATCGGAACTTACATCGGCTGGCAGCCGAGCTTGCTGGTGTTCTTCATGGCGCCTTTGATTGCAATTCTGTTTGTGCTTGTACGTTGGGCAATCACGGGAGATCCACTGACGCCATACGGGCCATACTTGTGTGCCGCGACAGTCGCGGTACTCGTGTTTTGGAATGAGATTTGGTTTGGTTGGGCAGCGCCACTATTCGTCATCGGCCCGGATATGATTGTCGGGATCGTTGCTGCTTGCGTTGCCTTGATGGGAGTTATGCTGTGGATTTGGCGATTGATCAAACAGGCACTCGGCTTCGCTCACTAAACTGTGTTGCCGAATTGGGGCTACCCGTCCTGACCGAGCCCGCTTCCCAAGGTGAACTTCTACGCGCACGACGATGTGGTCGCATTGTTGTCAATGAAAGCAGGCTCAGCGCTGTCCACGGACGTTGGTGGTCTCATACAGGAAGCTTGATGGAGGTTTACTGGCGGAAGTGGCGGCGTACGCTCATCAGTGACCGATGTGAAATTTTTTACCACGTGCCTTGGGGATCGTCGAAGTATCTCACCTTGGACTTTGTGCATAGCGGACCGCAAACTTCGCTCGGCACGCTCTATGCAGCAACTTTGGTGCTCGATGAAATTGCTCGCCTAAAGGACAGCAATGCAATTGTCTGTAACGTAATGAATACACGCATCAGTGATCGTCTAATGGAGCGTTGGGGCTGGCAGGCACATTGTCCCGACTGGAAGGGGCGGCATTTCATCAAGCGTTTGTACGGCGATCACCCGACGATTCCGAGAGCTTGGCGAAAGCGTTTGAGGCTCGGCGAAGTCTGAACAAGCACGACATCCATGGCGGTCGATAGTGCTTGAAGTGGCAAAGCCCCCATTTTGGCGCTTACATTGGTCACCCGCTGCGTCAGCGAGTGATCTCCAGTTCCCTCGCTTATGCGTCGGGTTACTAGATACGCACGGTCATCAATAATTCCCGAATCAATGCGCATTACAAATCACCTTGTACCACTTGTGATACAATAGAATAACAGCTCAGGCCACCATGCCCAAGCAACTTGTCCACCCACCTTCCCTCTTCCTCGTCTACCAAGGTCGTTCCCCACGACTCGATGACACATGTTGTTGTGCTGTACACATATACTGATTAGAAGAACGCTTGGCTCTATTCTTGGGGCTGTATTTCTGCTCCCAGTTTTCTTGGTTTGTCGCACAGCATCGTCGCAAGAGGGCAAGCAATTCCCTGCAGAGCAGATCGAGTACTTTGAAGAGCATATTCGACCGCTGCTGATCAAACATTGCTACGAATGCCACAGTACCGATGCGCCAGAACTGAAAGGCGGCTTATACGTTGATAGTCGCGAGGGCTTACTCAAGGGCGGTGATTCTGGTGCAGCCGTTGATTTAGAAGATCCCGAGCACAGCTTGCTGCTGGAGTCGGTGCGTTGGGAGTCGTTGGAGATGCCTCCGGACGGGAAGTTGAAACCGGATCAAGTAGAAGTTCTCAGGCGTTGGGTTGAATTGGGAGCCCCCTGGCCTCGCGTGACTACTTCGGATGGAACCATGTTGCCGAGTAAGGTCGACTGGCAAAAGTTTGATTGGCGTGCCGCCCAAAAGGAACACTGGGCGTGGCAGCCTGTGCGGAGAGCCGAGCTGCCTGAGTTGGCACCGAACCGGAATGCAATTGACTATTTTATCGATCATAAGTTGGCCGAAGCAGGTTTGTCTGCCATGCCGCCCGCGGAGCCCCGAATCTTGGTCCGCCGCGTCTACCTGGACTTGATCGGCATTCCGCCAACGCCGACGCAAATCGCCGCATTTGAGAAACAGTCAGCCAAGGACTCGAACCGGGCGATTCAAGATTTAATCGAGGAGTTACTATCCTCGCCGCTGTACGGTCAACGCTGGGCCCGGCATTGGCTTGATGTAGCGAGGTACAGTGATGGTCAAGGTGGTTTTCTCGATAACACAGCTTTGCCACAAGCATGGCGTTTTCGTGATTGGGTTGTCCAAGCACTCAACGACAACATGCCGATCAATCGCTTTTTGCAATTTCAGATCGCAGGCGACTTGGAACAAGATTTGGAGCTCGAATATCCTGGAATCGCCACTGGCTTCTTTGCTCTGGGGCCGACATACCGTTCTGACGGGGGCGACCCAGATAGTGTGGCTCAAGCAAAAGGCGAGACGCTCGACGATCGCATCGATACGCTCACTCGCGGATTGCTTGGCATTACCGGTTCATGTGCTCGCTGCCATGACCACAAGTTTGATCCGGTGCCGCAGCAGGACTACTATTCGCTAGCTGGAGTCTTTAATAACACGGCCATCCATGATATGCCGCTGGCTGATCCCAATGTGGTTCAAACTTTCGAATCGCACAAGCGCGAGGTTGGCGAATTGGATAAACGTCGAAAGGGTTTGGAAAAGAAGCTCAATAACAAGGAATCAGAGCTAACGACAGATGAGTACGCGGAGCTCGACGTCGCTCGCACTCGGCTCGAATCGCTTCGGGCAGATCCGCCGCCAGGTTACGAAATCGCTCATACGTTGCGCGAGGGTGGAAGTGGCGATATGAAAGTCGCCATTCGCGGCAACTTGCGAAAAACGGGTGACTTGGCGCCACGGCGTTTCTTGAGAATTCTAACTTCGGGCGAAAATTGGCCTCTCACTGAAGGTAGCGGACGTAAAGCTTTGGCCGAAGCCATTATTGACCCCGCCAATCCTTTGACTGTCCGCGTTTTCGTCAATCGTATCTGGATGCATCACTTTGGTGAAGGCCTGGTCCGCACGCCTAGCAACTTTGGTGTGCTTGGGGAAAAACCAACCCATCCAAAACTACTCGACTACTTGGCCGATCAATTTGTCGTCCAAGGTTGGTCGCTTAAAGAGCTGCACCGAACGATCATGACGTCGAATGCCTATCAGCGAAGTAGCCTGCATCATGATGGGAACTTTCGAGTGGACGGAGGCAACCGATTGTTGTGGCGAATGAGCCCTCGGCGGATGGATGTCGAGGCTTGGCGAGATTCGCTGCTTTCCGTGACGGGAGAGCTCGAAGTCAGTCCGGGGGGGCCGCCTTTCGCCGACATAGTCTCAGCCAAACGCCGAACTTTGTATGCAAAGGTCAGTCGCAATGGCGATGTGTATCAGACAGACAGTTTTCTGCGGCGATTTGATTTTCCACTGATGCGAGCCACGGTAGCTCAGCGCCCGAAAAGCATCGTGCCTCAGCAATACTTATTTTTACTCAACAGTCGCTTCATGATCGACCGAGCGAAAGCATTGGTCTGCCGCATTGAAGAGGTTAAGGGCGAGATTGCGCGGATCGAACGTATGTATTCGTTGCTTTATGGACGTCTTCCCTCAGGTGCGGAAAAGAAGCTAGGGTTGGAGTTCCTGACGCATTCAGCAGAGGGTGAGAACGGTCCGTTAACCCCTTGGCAGCGATACGCTCAAGTCATGTTAAGTTCCAACGAGTTTATGTTTGTGAGGTAGCCATGTTTCATCGCAATCCATTGCCAACGCTGACTCGACGCGATGCACTTCGGCAGCTGGGCGCGGGCTTCGGAACGCTCGGTTTAGCCGGAGTTCTAGATAGCTCAGCATCGGCAGTGGACGTATCGGCTTCACCCCTGTCGCCCAAGCTTTCGCATTTTGCGCCCAAAGCCAAGCACGTCATTCAGCTCTTCATGCCCGGCGGCCCGTCACAGGTCGACACCTTCGACTACAAGCCTGCCATAGCTAAATGTGCGGGCCAGCGTCCAGAGATCGTCGATCGTAAATCATTACGCAACACTAAGAATGGCTTGATGCCTTCGCCGTTTTCGTTTCGGCAGTACGGGCAATGTGGTAAGTGGTGTAGCGATCTGTTCCCGAAAGTCGGCGAGATGGTCGACGACATCTGCTTCATCCACTCGATGCACACGGACATTCCGGAACACGCTGGAGCCATGATGATGATGAACGCTGGGCACTTACAGCCTAGTCGCCCCAGCATGGGATCATGGTTGGTTTATGGACTAGGGACCGAAAACCAAGACTTGCCGGGATTCGTTGCGATGAGCCCCCGAGCTCAACCTCGCAACAAACTCGCGAACTGGAGCAACGCCTTTCTACCAGGAGCCTACACGGGGACTTATGTAAATATCCACGACATGAAGCCAGATCGGATCGTGGAGGATTTGAAGAATGAGTGGCTACCCCGAGCCGACCAGCGGCGCCAAGCAGACTTGCTGACTCGGCTCAATCAAATCGATCTGCAGCGGCAGCAACACGATCGGCAATTGGAAGCAAGCATTCAGTCGATGGAGATGGCTTTCCGGATGCAATTCGCCGTTCCGGATGCGTTCGATACAAATCAGGAAACCCAGTCTACACTTGACTTGTATGGCGGTACTGAATATGCGAAAGGTTGTTTGTTGGCTCGGCGATTGGTTGAACGCGGCGTCCGGATGGTGCAAATCTCGCTTTCGATCGACGGTTACGATATCGCTTGGGATACGGGCCACGGCGATATCCCAGGCGGCCACCGCCGATTAGCAGACGCCTGCGATCAAGGTATCGCAGCTCTTTTGAAAGACTTGAAACAGCGTGGGATGTTGGACGAGACTCTCGTGATCTGGGGCGGTGAATTTGGTCGAGCGCCAACATCGGAAGGCCAGAAAGGCCGTGACCACGACCACTATGGATTTACGGTTTGGATGGCTGGCGGCGGTATCAAAGGCGGCATTAGCTACGGGGCGACAGACGAATTTGGTTTGTCTGCTGTCGAGAACCGAGTGCATGTGCACGATCTTCACGCGACGATTTTGCACCAAATGGGATTAGACCACGAGAAGCTGACTTATCGCTACAGCGGCCGCGACTATCGTCTGACCGACGTCCACGGCAAAGTCGTCAAGGAATTGCTAGCTTAGTCTTAAATTGGCTTGGGTATTTTGCCTGTGGTCCGAACAAAGTCGCCGATCGTAGCGTGTCTCGCTGCAAGGTGACGATGCGGTCGTTTGGGCTTACGCATCCTCGACCTACATGGGCTGATTGTCGTCTCGTGGGGCGTCGGACGACCAATGCCAGCATTGAAATTCGCTTGACGGTGAATTGCTCGGCTTCCTAACATCCCGCTGGCTCTCTGTTGTGAGCTGATTATTAGTTGCCTTTGTTGCATGCGCGTGATAGCGAGCTTCTTTCGCAGTGCGTCCGTGCTGGGCGGAGTCGAAATGCCAAGATACCTGGGATGTTGTCGCTTTCTCCTCACACTGCTGTGCGCGATCGGTTCCATGAACTTGCAAGCGCAAGCACAGCTGCCAACACTCGGGCAGCAAGAGGAAGTAAAGTCGCAGAACACACGCTTGTACAGTGTGTCGCTGGCGGAATCCCAGTACGTTTCTCTATTCAACGGTATGCGGAACGTATTCTCCAGTCCAGGAGCCCTCAGTCAGCCCGATCCAAGACGGCTCCGCGTTCAAGTTGCGGGAGCTTCGGCAGACATACAGTTTGCTGACAATGGCGGCGTCATCATTGCTGGCGAAGAAAAATTGGCAGGGCAGCTGCAGCGACTCACTAAGTTGATCGACAAAGTTGATCCTGCCGATGGCGTTCAAATCCTGCGGCTCAACTCACGTGGTCGCGTTGCTCTGTCTCAATTTTCGAGTCGGCCAAGGCCGCCGCAGTCGAGCAAACCTTTCCGCCAAGCGTCCTTCCCGACTCCGGTTGCGATGCAGGATGGTGTCCCGATTACGCCGCAGCCAGGAAGCAGCGACGAAGGGAATCCGCTCAAGCAAAAGACCAAGCTCGCATTGCCGCAGTTTGGCGAAGTAGATGTAGATATCCTGCCAGAGATCGATGCGATCATCATTCGCGGTCGCGAAAAACAGCTTGGTGAACTAGCCGAGATCGTTCGACGATTGGACGCTGCCAGCCGTGAGGCTCAGCCTCAGATTGAACTCGTTCCATTGAAACATGTGCAAGCCAGGGCGATTGGTATCGTGGTTCAAGAGCAAGTCCAGGAGCTAACTAACCTGCGACAAGGCACCGTGAGCGTCACTCCCATCACATCGCCCAACGCACTGTTACTAGTCGGCTGGGGGGAGTCAATGACGCTGATCAAGAATCTCATTGCTCAGCTCGATATGCCCGTCCATCCGGATTCTGGCTTCGTGGTGATTCCTTTAAAACATACCACTGCCGAGCAAGCGACGACACAACTTCAGGACTTCTTCACATCGCGCGGCGGCTCTGTTCCGTCGGTACAGGCTGACGGTCGAACAAACTCTCTGATTGTGCATTCTTCGACCAACGACCTCGCACAAATCCGCCGGCTACTCGAGAGCATCGATAGCCCGCGGACCAAGTCGATGCAGCAAGCCAAGGTGTTTCCAATTCGCCACAGCTTGGCAGCCGACGTCGCGCAGGCTTTGGAACAAGCCATCGCAACACCTGGAACCGGCACTAGCATGCAACTGCTTGACGAGACCGGAAAACCACTGGCTACTAGCGGGATTCTGGGGCAGTCGTCCATTACGGTCAACGAACGCAACAATACGCTAATCGTCTCCACGGCGCCTGAGAACCTGGAGCTCATTGCCAACCTGATTAATCAGATCGATGCTCCTGGGAGAATCGCAAGCATCAAGATCTTCCCGGTCTTGAATGGAAATGCGGCATCCATGGTCGAGACGCTGCGAGCGTTGATTCCAAGTCAAACTGGTGCCAATGTTTCTCCTCAGCTTTCCTCAGCGCCCGGTGAGTCTTCGCTGCTCCCCTTGCGTTTTACGGTCGACGCGCGAGGCAACAATGTTATCGCAATCGGTTCGGACGGCGATCTGAGAATCGTAGAAGCACTGGTTGTGCGGCTCGATGAGAGCGATACGATGCAGCGCAAGAACAGGGTCTATCGACTCAAAAATTCGCCCGCGGTCGATGTGGCACTTGCGGTGAACGAATTCCTGCGAAGTAAACGACTGGTAGAGCAAGCGGGACCAGGACAAGAGAACCCCTTCGAGCAAATCGAAAAAGAAGTCGTCGTCGTCCCTGAGGCAGTGCAAAACAAACTGATTCTCAGCGCGACGCCGCGTTACTTCGACGAGATCCTTGACTTGATCGAGCAGCTGGATCAGCCGCCTCCGCAAGTCATGATTCAAGTTCTGATTGCTGAAATCGCGCTCGGAAATACGGACGAGTTCGGTGTGGAGCTTGGACTGCAGAATTCGGTGCTCTTTGATCGAAGCTTGCTTGGCGATCTAGTCACTCGTACCACGACGACGAACACTTCGACTCCGGCCGGTGTGGTCACGCAAACTGTCGAAGATATCGTAGCGGCAAGCAATTTACCAGGCTTTTTATTTAACTCGCCGAGCGGACTTGGCAACAGTGGTTCGAGTGCTGCTATTGCTTCTTCAGGACAAGTCGGCAACCAGGGAGTTTCGAATTTCTCGGTCGGACGAACGAACAGTGAGCTTGGCTTCGGCGGCTTGGTATTGAGTGCAAGTAGCGAGAATGTCAGCTTTCTCTTGCGTGCCTTGCAGGAATCCCGACGCTTGGAAGTCCTAAGTCGGCCACAGGTGCTAACGCTTGATAATCAGCAAGCATTCATTCAAGTCGGCCAACGCGTTCCGCGGATTGTGAATTCGATCATCAACCAGAACGGTGCTCAGAATAATGTCGAACTCGAGAATGTTGGTCTGATCATTGGTGTCACGCCGCGTATCAGTCCCGATGGCAATGTGGTGATGGAGATTGACGCCGAGAAGTCGAGTTTAGGGCCGGAGGCTGATGGCATCCCAGTTTCGATCGCTTCCGACGGTACGGTGATTCGCTCACCGCGAGTCGATACGATTACAGCCCAAGCTACGGTGAGCGCTGCCGATGGCGAGACTATCATTCTCGGCGGTTTAATTTCTCGCAGCACTCGCACGAATCATCGATCCGTTCCAGTCCTTGGGCAAATACCGATCCTCAGGAATTTGTTTCGCTACGACTTATTCAATCAGGACCGCAACGAACTGGTCATCATCATGACTCCGCATGTTGTGCGTACGCAGACCGACATGGAACGCTTGAAGCAAGCTGAATTTGCACGAATGAGTTGGTGTGAAGCGGACATCTTCGACTTGCACGGTGAGATTCGTGGCTCAGCCGATTTGTACTCGATGGCGATCCCTAACCTAAGAGATTCGGCCGAGCCAGCGGAAGTCATCTACCCTGACCTCAATCCTCGCGGAACGATATCGCCGCCGGTTCGCATGGCGCCAGAGTTCAATCCGCAGCAGCCCGACGGTGCAGCGTCCATTCGTGAGTCGTCGCCACTGCCGCTTCCTCCACAGCAGTCCAATACTTCAGGAGTTGGTTATGCGGCTCCGATTCAGAACAACTCCAATCCAGCGAGAAACGCGGATCCAGTTCAACCGGCTTCGGCGGCGGTCCCAGTGAATACTACTCTCGGTCCTCAAGCTCAATTCCCTCCACTGCCTCCGCAATACGGTGCGTCGATGGGCCGAGGAGGCAATTAGCACAGCGATGCTCCTACCCAATCCAATGCGACTATCGGACTCAAGTAAGCAGTTTTTGCTACTCGTTATTTTGCTTATCGGTGCAAGTGGTTGCCAGTTCGCGCCCAAGGCAAGTAGTATTTCGATGCCTTGGTCCGAAGAAGACGAGCAAAAGCCCGAACGAATCTTGGCGGTGTGGACGGATTCCGTGTTGCACCAGTCGGGGCAAGGCGGTGTGCGAGGCTTTGGCGGACGTCTTTACTTTTACGAGAAAGAGAACCAAGATCCCGTCGAGGTGGATGGGGCGTTAGCCGTCTATGTTTTTGATGCAGATGCGGTGGATCCGACGAAGCAGAAGCCGCTGCGCAAGTTCGTCTTCACGACTGAGCAGTTCACCCAACACATGAGTCGTACTTCCATCGGGCCTTCCTACAGTGTCTGGCTTCCATTCGGTCCCGTTGGTGAAGAAGCAAAACGCCTGGTGCTGATCACGCGATTCCAAGGTACGAAAAGTGGTACTCTGATTTCGGATCCGACTGTTAAACTCCTACCGGGCCAGCCTTCTGAGCCAATCTCTCCGAAGTTGTCCCTTACCGACTCTCCGCCTGTACTTCCAGCGAGTCATGTTGAAGCCAAGCCTGGACGAACGGTGGAAACGATCACTTTGCCACCGAGCTTTCAGCGGCATTTGAATGACAAAAGTACTCCGAAAGCTGGGGAACAAACAGCTGCTCAGGGCAAGTTCGAAGTTCCCACGATTCCGCTGTCAGTGCCTCAGGATCCGGCGACCAGTGTAGAAGACGGTAATACTGCCAGTGTTCGGTCGTCGCCACCTTCCCAGAAAGAGCGGATGGATCGCAGCGACATTCGTAAAGGCCAGTGGATCGACTCGCCACGATCGACGGATCGCTAGGTGTAGGACTGACTTTTCGGTATTTCTTGGTGAGCAGCTTGCTCTTGCTTGGGCAGATATTCCTTTACTCTCTCAAGCCGGTGGCAATCCTTCACGTTGGTGAAGAATAGCAGAAAATCCCTCGCTGGCATGGCGGGTGACCATTGTAAGTGTTTCATCCAAGTGGAACATTGATTACGCCGGCGCAACTCAACCCAGGCGAAATCTGTGGTCCCGCAACTATAATTAAAAACGCGGGCTATCTTTCAGAAGGCCCAGCTTCTATCACTTTCCCACCCATTCCCGCCCTTCCCATGAACTTGCTTCGATTCTCAGCCTCCGTTTCGGGGAGCTTTCTTTGGGTCCTCACATGGTTCCTACTATCCCCATCCGTGGGGCAGTCTCAGGAAATGGACGTTGCGACGCTGGTGCATCCGTCAATTGCTGAACGCCTCAGCCTTAGTGATGAACAGCGCGTCCAGATTCAACAAGAGCTGCAGGCTAGAGCCACAAGCCTGGCTACCGCCAAAAGTCCAAGTGAGCAGAATGCTGTTCGAAAACAATCGCGAGACAAGATCCTCGGTCTGTTGAGCGAAGAACAACGAACGGCCTTCCAGGCAACAGTCGCGGCTCAGGATCTCATGTTCCAGTTCAACGAAACGGAATGGAACGTGGTCCTCGATTGGTTCGCCAGGCAGCAAGAGCTTACCTTGGTCATGGATCGAACTCCCCCAGGTGTATTCACTTACTCTGATAAGCGTCCACGAAGTCCATCCGAAGGAATCGATCTGCTCAACGGTGTCCTCATGACGCGTGGCTTCACGCTGGTGCGTCGGGAAAAAATGCTTGTTGTGATGCAACTTAGTGAGAGCATTCCCATCGAGTTGCTGCCGAGAGTTGAGTTGGACAAACTCACCGAACGCGGCAAGTTTGAATTGGTTTCTTGCATCTTTCCACTCGGCGGACGACCCGTTGCTTCGGTGCTAGCGGAGGTGCAACCCTATTTAAACGGCTACGCTCGAGCCTTTCCGATTGCCAGTGGTTCGAAACTCTTGGTGGTTGAGAATGCGGGCAAGATGGCGACCATCAACGAACTGATCGCTTCTGTTCCTCCACCTGTTGCGCCACCCAAGCCAAAGCCGCCTGTTCCACCCCCGGCGCCGGTTTTCGCGGCTTACACCATCGGGAGCCTTGATCCTAACAATGTCTTGGAGACGGTCCAGAAACTCGTTTCAAGTAGCCAGATCACACTTGATACTCGCACCGGAGTCCTGAGCGCTTATGTTGTTCCGTCACAGCAAGCGACGATCAAGTTGATATTGGACGACATGCAAAAGAACGCGAGCGCCCTGCCAGCTTCCAAGACCGAGGCCTACTTACTAGGCGGTCAGCCTGCGGATGCGATTTTGCCTCAATTACAGAAGCTGGTTCCGAAAAGTCAGGTTGCTGCAGCGGGTGATCGCGTCTTGGTCACCGCAGGTACGGAAGATTTGGCGAAGGTACAAGCAGCACTGACCGCTCTGGGGCTAAAGCCGGTTGAAGCCAAAGAGACTGTACGAGTCTTTGAGCTTGCCGGAGAAGAGAACTCAGCTCTCGCATCTCTGATGTCCCAGTTCTTGCCAGAGAGTCAAGCTGCCGTTTCGGGCAAAAGTCTGATTGTTCGCGGCTCAGAGGAGGACATGCAAGTTGCCCAACAGGTTGTCGAGCTTTGGAAGCAACAAGATGGACCGAACGAAGCTTCGCTTCGTGGATTTGAGCTGGAGCGACAAGCCGATGCAGAGTGGCTCGCAACCGTTGCTCGTATTGTTCCCGATGCAAAACTCTGGCTGAGCGAGAATGAGAAGAAGTTAGTTGTCCTCGGAGATGGCAATGAAGTAGTCGCCATCGAAGCCATCTTGCCGCAACTCCAAACCTTATTGCCTAAGCAGCAGGTTAGTCGTCTACAAGTTTATTCGTTGACCGAATCGCAGTTCCAGCGAAAGAGCTTGCTCGATGCACTGCCAGCAGACTTAGTCGACATTAAGGTTGTCGACGGTGCTGCCGAGGAAGAACTGTTTGTTTGGGCAAGTGATGAACAGCACGTTTCGTTTGCGAGGTTTCTTGAAAGTCTCGATGTCGCCATTCCCGCTAAGCCAAAGACGTTGCCCAAGTCCTATGCAATTACGGTGGCCGAGCCAGCCGCATTGCTCACACTACTGCAATCATCATTCGAAGAAGCGACTTTTCAGCTGAGCGAGGACGGGGAAAAGCTGCTTGTTCTTGCCAAAGAGAGCAGCCAGCTTGCAATTGCGGAACGAATTGTCACGATCCAAGCCGAGATGGAAAAGCGAGTTGAGCCCGAGCTAAAGACTTATCAACTGGCGAACCTGACCGCGACTGAGTTGCAAACCGCTCTTGCTCCAACGTTGGGTGATTCGGAGACGATTGTAGCTCCAGATCAGAAGCGATTGCTCGTATGGGCCGAACAAGCGACCCACGCTGAGCTGGGCGCGCTCGTGAAGTCCTTGAGCCAGCAGACGAAGGTAGTGCCCAAGTTATATGACATTACGGTGGACGACCCAACGATGCTTGTCGAGCTTTTGCAAGCCGAATTTGGTGGCGCTCAGCTCAAGTTGGACGATGATTCTTCACGTTTGCTTATCCTGGCAGAAGAAGCTGAGCAGGAAAAGATCGCAGAACGGCTGACTGATATGCAAGCGCAGTTGCCACAGCGAAGTAAAGCAGAGTTGAGAATCTATTCCGTCTTGGGGTTGTCGGGCTCGGCGCTTCAGACAGCAATTGCTCCTCTGATCGGTGAGGCTCGTAATAATGTCGCGCCGGATACGAAAAGAGTTCTGGTCTGGGCGGATGCAAAAACGCACGCGGATTTGGATGAACTGGTTCAATCCCTTGCCGAGCAGCCAGGTGTTGCAGAACAACCAGTCGTAGTGACGTATTCCTTGAAGCACGTGATCCCCAGTGACGCACAATCAATCCTGACACAAATACTTCCTGAAGCTACTTTGCTCGCCAGCGACGAGATGAAGCAGCTGGTCGTTACGACAAATCTTAAGAACCAAACTATAGCAAAATCCACTCTGGAACAGATGGACCAGCCTGCAGCGGAGGCTGAACGTGACGAGATTCGAACTTTTGAGGTGCAAGGTGTCGATCCAAACGCTTTGCAGGCAAGCTTGCAGGCGATGTGGCCAGAGCTTTCGATGTCAGTTGCTGCCGATGGTCAGATTCTTGCTTCTGGGGCAGCCAAACAGCTAGCGGAAGTTCAGGAAGCCTTAGACCGATTATTCGCTCAACAAGGCAGGGTCGAGAAAACAGTCAAGTCCTACAAACTCTCTCAAGGGGACATGACAACTTTCCCAGGCGTGCTGGGGCAGCTTGCACCCAAAGCTGTAATCAGCACCGACGCAGCAACACGAACCATCACGGTTTGGGGCGACCAGCAACAGCATGAGCGCATCGCCGAAGCTATCAAGCAGCTAGCAGAATCGGCTAAGCAAGTTCGAACTCCTGCGACCTACTCCGTAAAACCGACGCAATTGGCGGCAGTCGCACTTGCCCTGAGTTCGCTTTACCCCGAAGCCGCCGTTGCCCCGGATGCAACCACTGGGCAGATCGTGGTGCTCGCTTCCCAGGAATCCCAGATCAAGATTCGCGAGACCATCGACTTGATAGCAAAAGGTGTCGGCGCCGAGTCGAAGGAAGTCGTTGTCATTCCGGTGGACATCCGAAGAATGAGCCTTGTTGATCTTCTGCAGTCGCTTCAGCAAACAGTTCCTCCGACGCTGACTCTGAATTCGAGTTCCGATGGAAAGGCGATTATCGCAATTGGATCGCCCGAGGAAGTTGGCGCTGCTCAGGAGCAGGTGAAGAGGCTGATCGAGAAGCTTCCCGAGCCGGTGACTGCTAGTCCGAAGGTGTACGAGCTAGAACATGTCAGTACAGCAACCGTTCAGCAAATGCTGGCTGGATTAGTACCAACTGCAAGCATCACTCCCGAACCAGCTCAGAACGCTCTCGTGATTACCGCTGCGGCCGAGGAACATGCCAAGGTCGCTGAGTTCTTAAAGAGCTACGACGTTGCGTCAGCAAAAAGCAAGACTGTCAAAATCTATCCTGTGCCGGCAACTCAAATTGCAACAGTCGCCCTTGCACTGGGTGAACTATTACCTCAAGCCACTGTTTCCTCCGATGCTACACGTGGCCGGTTGGTGATTCTAGCTGATGAAAAGTTGCACGAAGACATCGGTCAGCTGATCACAGCGATTCTTGAACCCTCGGAATCGACTCCCACACAAGTCGCGATGCTGCCAGTTGATACCGAGCAAGTAGATCTCAATGATTTGCTGTCCGGTCTGGAAGCTACGTTGCCCGAGTCTCTGGAACTCAAGCCGAGTGCCGATGGGAAAGCGATTATCGCATCGGGTTCTGAAGATGAACTGAAGCAAGCTCGCGAGCAAATCGATGCGTTAACTAAAGAACTGCCGACGCCAGTCAAGTTACTTGCGAGGGCATATCCACTCGAGTACGTCGGTACTGGCTCAGCTCAGCTGATGCTTGCCGGCTTACTGCCAAACGCGACGGTCGGTCGTGACAAAGTCGCTAACACTTTGGTCGTCTCAGCGATTGAAGAGGACCACGCTCAAGTCGTTGAGTTCTTGAAGAGCTACGACGTGGAACCTGCCGATGGCAAGACAACTCAAGTCTACGAACAGAGGGACGCGAATGTCGTCAAACTTTCGGAGATTCTCGCAGAACTCCTACCGGATGCAGAAGTCTTCGGCAGTGCTGATCTTCAAGCCGTTGTCATAACAGCGAAGCCCAAGGATCATCAGCGAGCCAGCGACTTGATGGATAGATTCAAGAACAATCAAAAGGGCTTTGAGACTCGCGTCTTTCATCTCGAGAAAGGGGACGTTCGCTACGTCGGACTTTCATTGGCTGAGTTGGTGCCCGAGGCAAATGTGGTAGCGGATCGAGGATCCAACAGCATCCTCGCTACAGGTTCGGCCGAAGATCTCGCCCGCATCGAGAAGGTGGTCGAGCAAATCGAAGATACCAACAGCGACTCAAAAGAGATTCGCGTCTTTCCCCTAGGAACGGCCGATGCACGCTACGTCGATACGGCGATCCTAGCTCTTGACGGCGTAGAGTCAGCGGTCGCTGAACGCGAGACAAACAGTCTCATCGTAGTGGCTCCGAAAGAGACGATGGAAACAGTAGCTGCTGTGATCGAAGAAATCAAAGCTGCTTCGCCAAAGGAAAGTGTGACCAAAGTTTTCCGGCTTGAGAACTCGGACGCGCGCTACATCGATAACGCGATTCTGGCGATTGAAGGGGTTATTGGTGCCGTTGCTGACCGCGATTCCAACAGCGTCATCGTCACAGCACCAAAGGAGGTGATGGAACGTGTTGACTCTGTTGTTGAACAGATCGAGTCGGATCAGCACAAAGATCATGAAACCAAGGTCTTCAAGCTGATCTACGCAGATCCTCGCTACATCGACAGTGCTGTACTGGCGATCGCTGAAAATGTTTCCGCGGTGGCCGATCGAGCGACAAACAGCCTCATCGTGACGGCTTCCAAGACCGACATGGCTCGGATCTCGGGGGTGATCGAGCAGATTGACAAACGAGAACTGACTGAGCGAACGACCAGCTTTTACAAAGTCGATGTCGCGGAACCAGGAGCCCTCGCCACGGCACTGGCCGAAAACTTTCCGGACGCCACGCTCACTGCGGACCAATCAGCAGGCGGAATTTTCGCGACCGCCACCAAGGAAGAGCATGAAGCTATCGCTATCGTCGTTGAGAACCTGAACGAGCAACCGAGTCGCATGCCGACGCTCAAGACCTTTGTGCTGAAACACGCGCATGTCCCTAGTACCGCAGAAGCAATCGAAAGTGCTTTTGGGCTCAGATCTGATGTGGGCGTGGGATTTCACGAAGAGTCACAGAGCATCTTCGTCGTCGGAACCGCTCAAGATCTTGAGATCGCTGCAAAGCTGATTCAGCAAATCGATCAATCTAAGCCGCGTGGAGAAGGCCGTTCGCTGAAGACCTTTCCAGTGTCTCAAGTTGATGGCAACTCGCTCGTACCGATCATTCAAAGTCTGTTTCGCGAGGAGCAACCACGACTCGAAGTTCGCTACGATGTTTTTGCTAGAGAACTCTACGCCACGGGAACACCATCTCAGTTGAACCGTGTCGAGGAAACATTGACCCAACTGTCTGGGCCAGATCGTGAACTCGTAGTCATGCAACTACGCGAGCTGGACACATTTACGTTTCGTTCTGCAGTCGATGCTTTGTTTCGCGATCAGCCAGCTCGAATGCTTCCGAACATTTCGATGGATCAAGCACAGCAGATTGTAATGATTCGGGCGACTCCGGAGCAACACGAGAAGATTCGAGCCCTTGCTAAGCAAATGGGCGAAGAGGCGGCTGAGATCCAAGGCGGCATACCTCAGGCGAAATTAAGTCGGCTTCGCTTCGTACCAATGAACGGAACGGGAGATCGAGTGCTGAAAGAGTTGGAACGACTTTGGCCAGATGTAGGCGAGAATCCCATTCGTGTGATTCGCCCTGGTACCCCTGTAGTAGAAACGGAGAAGCAGGAGCAGCGGAAGGTGAATCCACCCGCAAAACCAGGTGCTGCGGATAGCAGTGACTTGCATCGTGGGTCAGACTTTCCGAAGCTTGTTTCCACTGCACTAGTGCAGGAAGAAAATTCGGCGAACAAACCGAGCTTTCAATCGTCGGCTCAGAAGCAAGAATCGGCTTCTCCGATCGTTATTGTAGTGGGGGAAGATCGCTGGACCTTAGCCTCGGATGACTTCGTGGCACTCGACCATATGGAGAGACTCATCCAAGGTATCATGAGTCCGCGAATGGAAGCTTACGCAACGCGCGGCAATTACTCGCTGTACCTTCTTCACAATGCCAGCGCTGAGGCAACCAAAGAATTGCTGTCGGAGCTTTTCGGAATTGGTAAGAAATCGGACGACGAGAATCCTCAGCCTTTTAACAACGTCAAGATTGTCGCAGACAATCGCGTCAACGGTCTGATCGTGAGCGGGAGTCGAAACGATCGCAAAGTAATCGAAGAGATGCTGGGCGTGCTGGACTCGGAAGACTTGGTTCGTGACCTAGAGTTGATTTCGCCAACGGTGATCCAAGTTGAGAACACTGATGCTGCACGTGTCGTCGAGATTCTTCGCGATGTGTATGCCAGCCAGCTGAGGCCAAATGGAGGTAGAGCTCCCTTTCAAGTCCCAGATGGAGTGACCTCTGCGGTCGCCTCAATCTTTGAGCAGCTCAACGCTGAACGCACCGGGCCGATCCTGACCCTCACAGTCGACGAGGCTACGAACTCGATCGTCATGCGTGCACCGCAGCAATTAACCTCAGAGATCGAGGCATTTGTTGAGAACCTGGACGAGCAGGCCTCGAGTGCTTCACCAAAGCGTTTTGACGTGATTCGACTCGAGTCCTCGAGTGCCAGCAGCCTCCGCGATGCGATTGAACTGTTGCTCGCGAAGTAACTACCTTACATGAGGGGGTGGATCCCTGCGATAATGTCAGGGCGGTTGTTGGCTATAGCAAGTGCTGCACAGATACGGAATATGGAGTCCGATACCAAACGAAGATTCCCGTCGACTTATGTTGTGGCCTCGCTCGTTAGAGTAGCTAACAAACAATCCAAGCAAAAGTTGACCTTCCAAACTGCAGCTTTTACTATAACAACTGTTAATATATGCAATTTGCTGAGATCCCCCCCAACTGTCTCACTTTGCCACCACTTAAGCAACTTTCCCCGGCTTAAGTCCTTCCCAACTCGCGGAGCGAGTCCCACCTGAACGTAAAGGACGGTAGATGATTGCAAACACTGGAGCGTTGGCTCCTCCGTTAGACGGTGCGCAGCTACGTCGGGTCGCCGAACACCTCGACGCCGGGGAAGGACTCGATGGGCTAGCAAAGGAATTTGCTTTATCTGGTACCAAAGATCTACTTGCTAGCAGTGCTCGCGCCTTGGGCCTGGAGTGGATTGCCAATGATCATCTAGACGTCGCTACAGATGCAATCGAACGCTTTCCGATCAAGCTGATACACCGCCACGAGGTCTTTCCCGTCGAACGTGGCGATGGCTGGCTTAAGTTGGCGGTGACGAATCCCTTTAACTTCGATGCGATCGATTCTGTTGCATCCGCTCTTGGCATCGAAGTTCGGCCAGCTTTGGCTGAGCAAGAAACCGTACAACGACTCATCAAGCGCTATCTCGGCGTGGGCGCGGAGACCATCGATGGCCTCGTTGCAATTCAACAGCAAAGTGGTGCTGTTGAGATGTTGGAAGAGATCGACACCGAAGGTCTCGAGGACGCCGATGGAGTCCAGGAGGCTTCTGTCGTCAGGCTTGTGAATGAGATTTTGGCCGAGGCTATCGAAGCAAGAGCAAGTGATATTCACGTCGAGTCGCAAGAAGCAGGATTGAAACTCCGCTATCGCATCGACGGTGTTCTACAAAGGCAGCCGACGCCACCGGCCATGAATCAGTTCCGCGCCGCAATCATCAGTCGTTTGAAAATTATGGCGAAGATGAACATCGCGGAGAAAAGGATTCCACAGGACGGGCGGATTAAGCTGCGTATTTCGGGCCGCGAAATTGATATTCGCGTTTCGATTATCCCTATGCTTCACGGTGAAGGCGTCGTGATGCGTGTGTTGGATAAGTCGAATCTTGCTTTTTCGCTTCGTGGCATCGGAATGTCCGAGAGCGTCTATCAGCAGTTCGACAAGTTGATCAACATGCCTCACGGAATTGTTTTGGTCACGGGTCCGACCGGTTCTGGCAAGACTACGACACTGTACAGCGCACTCGCGGAAATCCAGTCAGAAGATTGCAAAATCATCACCACAGAGGATCCCATCGAGTACCAGTTGGAAGGCATCAACCAAATTCAAGTACAGCAGAAAGTCGGCCTGACGTTCGCAGCCTGTTTGCGAGCTATCCTTCGGCACGATCCAGACGTGGTGCTGGTTGGTGAAATCCGCGATTTGGAAACTGCAGAGAATGCTACACAAGCTTCTCTGACGGGCCACATGGTGTTTAGTACTTTGCACACCAATGATGCTGCGGGTGCTTTTATGCGTTTGTGTGATATGGGCGTCGAGCCCTTCTTGGTGGCCAGTACGGTAGAAGGTGTTTTGGCTCAACGTCTTGTTCGTGTCCTGTGCGACGAATGCAAGGAGCCTTACATGCCGAATCGCGACGACTTGCCGGACGACTTCCCCGAAGAAGCATTGTCAGACCCGCGTTTTCGTTTGTATCGCCCCGGTGGCTGCGAGCATTGTCGTCAGACTGGCTATCGCGGACGTAAGGGGATTTACGAGCTGTTGGTGACAAATGAGAAGATTCGCCAGCAAGTGACGGAGCAGGTTTCATCAGACGTGATCAAAAAGACGGCGACAGCAGCCGGCATGGCGACTTTGCGAGACGACGGCTGGTCCAAGGTTATCGAAGGTATTACCACCGTCGACGAGGTCCTTCGCGTGACGAAGGCCGACTAGCAACGCCTTTCAGCGGTCGGCTCGATTTCGACTCCCGATCCCAACCCGAGGCGTGAGCGAGGAATCGGCCAGCCGGCTTCGCTAAAACTTCGGGTTGTGAAATAGATTTACCAGTCCCCAACGTGGCGACGTTCCAGCATGCCAGAGTTTACCTACACCGCAAAGTCTCAAAGTGGCGACTCGCAGTCGGGCACGATTGCTGCAGCAAGTCGCGTAGAGGCGATGCGTCTCCTGCGGCAGCAATCGCTTTTTCCTCTGAAGGTGAACGATGCGGCTGTAGGGCCAGGCTGGGCAAATGTTTCTCTGCCGACGCGAGTCAAGAAAGAGCAGATTGCAGACTTCTGCTCGCAGCTTGCCGACTTGCTTGGCGGTGGCGTTCCGATCCTGGAGTCGCTCAGGATCTTAGAAGAAGCCACTGAGAACCCGACGCTTCGACAAACCGCGCAGAACTTGCACAGTGCTATCTCGGAAGGCGACACACTCGATGTTGCCATGAGCCGAGAAACTAGAGTTTTCTCGGACCTAACCGTCAGCATGGTACGCGCCGGGCAGGAAGGAGCCTTTCTCGAAGAGGCACTGCAGCGAACGGCTTTGTTCTTGACGAAACAAGATGAGATGCGCGCTAAGATCGTCGGCGCTTTGACTTACCCGATCATCCTAGGTGTTGTTGGCACGCTGATCACTTGTTTGATGGTGATGTTCATGGTGCCCAAGTTTCAGCCCTTTTTCGATCGCCTCGAGCAGAATGGCACGGGCCTGCCGGCAATTACAGTTGTCTTGCTGGTCATCAGTCATGCTTTCCTGAACTATGGAGTTTTTCTGCTGATCGCCATCATGGGACTGGTCGGTGGTATGCACCAACTCTTTCAAAACACGACCGCGAAACGCTTGCTCGACAAATGGAAACTTCGTCTGCCGGTGCTGGGAGGGATCTTTCATGATTCGGCTGTCTCTCGAACTTGCCGTGTCTTGGGAACTCTTTTGCGAAATGGAGTTCCGATTCTCAAGAGCTTGCAGATCTCAAGCGAGTCTACCGGCAACAAATTGCTCGAAGAGGCCATTCTGCAGTCGGCAGACAACGTCACGGCTGGCGACTCTCTGTCGACCCCACTGATGGCAAGCAAATTGATTCCGAAACAAGTTATGGCTCAGATCCGCGTTGCAGAGGAGTCAAATACGCTTGACGACGTGCTGATCAAAGTCGCCGACCGTACAGATGAAAAAATCGAACGAAGGCTTGAGGTGCTGGTACGCATGATCGAACCTATGATGCTCATCCTGATCGGATCCATGGTGATGTTCGTAATCGTAGGAGTACTGCTACCAGTCTTCGAAATGAATTCCTCCATCGGATAACACACACCGTACACCACACCCTCATAAGGAAATGAACCGATGAATCCAAAGGCTCGTGCCGGACTTACATTGTTGGAATTGATGATCGTACTGATCATCTTGGTTGGCATTATGGCAATCGTAGGCCCTCGTCTGTTGGGCACTCAGAAGAAGGCTGATGTTCGAACGACTCAGGCGCAGATTGGAAACCTCGAGTCGTCACTGAAGCTATTCTCGGCCGATATGAAAACGTTTCCTTCGACCGAAGAAGGATTGGAGTTGTTGCTCAAGGCGCCGGAAGACGAAGCCTTTGCACGTAATTGGGACGGACCCTACTTGGACGACACCAAGCTGCCCGTAGACCCCTGGGGCAACCAGTTTCAGTACGAGTACGGCGTAGCTGACGGGGAGACTGAAAGTAATATGGACTTTCCGCGGATCTTCTCGATGGGGCCGGATCGACAGGCAGGCACCGATGATGATATTGCCAATCGGCCGGCTGCTGGTGAAAGTGAAGGCGAGGAGGTCGATGCGACATCTGCGCCAGAAACGACCGGACTTTAATCGGTTCTGTTGATCGGCGGGCCCTCATGTTGTCCTTGCGCGCAAGCTCAGTCACTCGAAGTCAGCCAGCTTTCACTTTGTTGGAGCTGGTCATTGTTCTTGTGATTATGGTTGGCCTGACTGCTATCGCTTGGCCAAATCTTGCAAGACAGTTACGAAAGTCCGAACTGCGAGAGTCTTCACAGTTATTACGTACAGCGATCGAAGAATGTGGTTACTGTGCGGCAAGCAATGGCCAGCCAGTTTTTTTGAAGTTGGTCGAAGGCAGTGCAGCTATTGAAGTGCTTGCCGCCAGTGACTTGGCTCAGGAAGCAGATAGGTCGAGTAGCAAGATAATTTCGGGGGCTGAATTCGAAATGGTATCGGATATTGATCTTCGCTCTTCATCTGATATCGACACTCCCGTAGCTTCAAGCGATCGAAGCTGGGAATTCTCGGGCGCAGTCGTTGTTCGGTCGGTTCGTTGGCAGATCGAGTCGGTGAAGCCGCTTTTTGCATCATCCTTGGAATCGGACGGAGTTAGCGAAGAAGCCTACGGCTATTCCGATCTGCCGGCGGCAGAGGTTGATACCGAGGCGGAACTTTTCGTTCTGGAGGAAAAGGTGACATCCGAGAGGGTCTGGTGGATGCCCTTTGTCGCACCATCCATCCCGAGTGGTGTTGGTCGCGAAGCAACGATCGAGTTGTATGACGAAGCTTCAAAAGAATCACTTCGCGTGACCTACGATCCTGTGAGCGGTCGCGTGGAGGTTCTCCCGTGAGTAGAAGTGTTCTTCGCCGGGATGGATTCTCACTACTTGAAATCGTCATTGCGACTGCCATTCTCACGGCTACGGCCCTTTCGTTGGTGTCTCTTCTAGGGCTTGGTGTTCGTTTCGGTACGCGCGCGGAGCTGAAAGCGATCGGACTGGTCAAAGCCGAATCAGTCATGGACGAGTACTTGGCTTCTCTCGCGTTCAACTCAACCACCAACGATCGAGAGGAAGCGGCTGAGTTGACAGGCCTACTGCTGGGCGAGCCGGAACTGCATTTCGTCGTAAGGGCGGAAAAAGTTGAATCTGGAGATGCGGAACCTCGGGACGCATTGGAGGGCTTGCAGATCATCACCGTCAGTATCTACGAGGAGTCCCAAGAAGTTGGCAGTGAAGGGAAGCGTCCGATTGCTGAATTATCTCGGCTCGTCAAACTTCCGAAAAGTCAATCAAGAACGAACACTCTTGGGGAGCGGTTCCCATGAGTGCCGGTTTTCTTGGCAGTTCGCGTTTGTCTCGAGACAGTCTTTTTCGGTCAGCCTACACGTTGCTTGAGCTGATGATTGCACTTGGGCTGTTGGGCGCGTTGCTGGGCGTTGGTTGGTCTTTGATTGGAAACTATCAGTCGGCCGAAGTGAGAAGTTGGAATCTTGTCCATCGCACGAATACAGCGCGTCTGACACGCAGCTGGCTTCAGCACGACTTGCAGAAAATCTTGCTTGTCTCGGACGACAATTCGGAGAACTCTTTCTGGGGCAACGATTCAGAACTCGAGTTTGCTGTTCGTCCGAA
Source organism: Aureliella sp. (assembly GCA_963691875.1). Taxonomy (GTDB): domain Bacteria; phylum Planctomycetota; class Planctomycetia; order Pirellulales; family Pirellulaceae; genus Aureliella. The sequence continues at coordinate 2,628,441 of OY829846.1, read as the reverse complement.
ATTGAATCCTGTTGCGGTCTTCGCGCAATATCTCGACGCCCAAAGTCGGCTATTAAACTCACCAGTTGGTGGGGGGCCTTTCCTGGAACCTGCGTCGCCAACCACGCTGCCGTCATCGGATCGTAAGGGTATTTTGCGTGACGACCAGGAAAACAGTTCAGCTCGCGATCCTTTTCAGTCCCAGCGAGCGCGAGACCTTAGGTTGGTGACATATCGACTGGAAGAAGATCGGGGCGCGACGGCACTCTTGCAAGAAGACGATACCCAGGTTGTGAGAGTTTATACGCTGATCAGGCAAGAAAGTCTTCGGAACGCATCGACTGGCGCGGGCGATGACACCAACACCGCTGCAGACGAGTCGCTGACGATCGAAGATTTGTATCGTACAGAAGAAAGTGAGTTGAGGGCTCCGGCTTCGACCACCTTTGTCGCAGAACAAAGGCTAGACAGACTACTCAATGCCGAATTTCAGTACTTTGACGGTAAGAGCTGGAGCAAGCAATGGACCACAGCGGGGGATCAAATCCCTACTGCAGTAGCGCTCGAGTTCGATTTTCCAACACCCGCTCAGATGCGTAAGTTATCAATTCCGCGACCGAAATTCGATCCCGAAAAGCGGCTAAATGCGTTTGAAGCAGACGTGGACTCTGTACTAGATCAGGAGCCGCTAGCGAGACGCGTCGAGGAGGAGTTGATTGACTCGCCGCTGGAACTCGCTGCTACATCCAAAGCACAGATGCTCGTTATCGTTCAAATGCCTCCGGTGTTGTCTCTGTCAGAGCAAGATCAGGGCGAGGGGCTGTTGCCTTGAAAAGTGATTCAGCAAACCGATTGATGCAGCGAAAACGAGACCGCGGCAGAAAACAACGTCATGGCATGGCCTTGATCGTGGTGCTGGTGCTAAGCATGCTGCTCGCCTTGGCGGCCTACAACTACACCTATCGCATGGAGAGCCAGTATCGTTCTACCAGCGTGTTCGAAGAGCAAGCTCAAGCTCGTGCCGTGGCTTTGAGTGGAATTGCGTTCGCTTCTTCGATTCTGGAGCTACCACCCAGTAGACGCGGAAGCCTACTCACAAATCCAGAGTTTTTTCATCGCGTAACGATTGAGCAATTCAGCGGAGAGGCTCCAGTCGAGGAGCAGCAGGAATTTCGAGGCGCCGCTGCTCCGTGGCGTTTCAGCCTAGTTGTTCCTAGTCAAGTAAGCTCCAATGAGCTCGAGCGATTTGCCAAAGCCGCTGCGTCGAATGCTTTTTCATTTGGGCTCCAAAGCGAATCGGCTAAGCTGCATTTGCCGACGCTGCTTGCGTGGGATTCGCTCTTTCCTGGCCATGCCCAAGCTACCTTGATGCGCTTGCCGGGAGCTACACCAGAGCTAGTCGATGCACTATTGTCAGAAATGGGAGCATCGCCAACTACTTCGCAAGTTGCCACGCTTGGTTGGAGTATGAGGCAACAGTCTGATCGAAACATTGGATCGCAACTCACGAGAGCCTGGGTGGGTGACGACTGGGATCAAAACTATCAGGTCGATCGTTTGGAACAAGAAATTGCTCGTTCCCGTTTTGAAGCTGCTGGTTCCTCTCAGGCCTTGCCGGAGTCAGGCGATGGTTTTGGACTTGTGGAACCGCAACAGGCCACGGGCTGGCAACACGTGTTGACTTGGCATAGCGGCCATCGCAACGTCACTGCAGAGGGCAAGCCACGGATCAATGTCAACGCGGTGAACCTGCAAGAGCTCCACAGTGCGTTGGTGCAGATATGGCCTGCTGAATGGGCAAACTTCGTCATCGCCTTTCGCCAATATGGGCCCGCCAATAGTGAGTCTGCTGGTGCAAGAATGGCGAACTCGCGAGCTTGGCTGCCGGACTTGAGCGTGGCCGCTTCCGCAGAGCTAATAAGCCCTTTGCAGCTTATAGACGCAACAGTTTCAGTACCGAATCCAAACGGTGGCGGCAGTAGTAGCTCGTCCAGCAAGACAATCACGCTTCAAAGCCCGTTTTCAAGTGCCGCTGTCGCGAATTCAGATTATCTTGATAGGTTGCTGGATGAGGTCACCACAATATCAAGCAACACGGTTGTAGGGCGAATCGATGTGTCCGAGGCGACGCCTTGGGTGTTGAAGTCGGTGCCGGGGATCTCGGATGATACTGTGAACCGGATTGTCGAAGCTCGTCAGGGTGATCAAGCCGTCGAGCAAGCTCGAACGGTTGGCTGGCTGGTTGACAAACGCGTCGTAGGGCTTGAGACACTGAAAGAATTGGAGCCATTTCTCACCAATCGAAGCGACGTCTACAGCACGCAATCGCTTGGTTATCGCGATGAGAAGAGTGCGGTGTTTCGGATGACAGTCATTCTGGATGCGATGGAAGGAACTGTTCGCTGGAGAGCGTCACATACTTGGCATGCTTGGGGGGAGGGATTTCCAGTCGGCAGATGGGCTTCTTCAGTAAATTCGGCAGCTGAGGCAGATTTGTCTCGAGATAGAGAAAACGGTTAGACCATGGATCTTCCAAACTACTTTAAGAAGAACCTTCGTGCCTCGAAGCCGCGGAAGAACGGCCCGGTGGCGTTTCTTCATTGGGATTCGCAGTCGATTCATTACTTGATTGCTGCTCCGAATTCGGTGACACTTCGCCCGAGGGACTTCGGTGTGCTGCTGCGTATTCAAGACGAGAGCCCCTTTCAGTCGCTGAAGTCGCAGCTGCAAGCAGATGGTGTTCGCGTAAGCAGAGTTGTGGTGCTGCTTTCTCGGGCCGAAGTCGAGATGCAAACACTCAGCCTGCCACCAGCCTCGAAGGCAGAGCTACCTGACCTGATTCGCAGCAGCGTTGAAGAGCAAATTGGTGAGTCTGAAGATGAGGGCGTCATCGACTTTCTGCTGCACGACTCCGCGGCAGCGACCGACTCAAGTGTCGTGGCAAAATATGCGTTTAGCATCGGCAAGCAGCGTTTAGAGGAGCTGAGCGGCATGGCTGAAGAATCGGGCTTTTCGCTCGTAGCGCTGGGCGTACGTCATTTGGCACCGATCGGCGTACTAAAACACGGTCAGCTGGCGGAAAACGCACTATCCATCGCAGTGCATATGTATGAGTCCGAAGTGGAGCTTTCCATCTGCGCTGGCACCAAGCCCGTTTTCTTGCGATCGCTTCGAATCGCCAATGAAGATGCGAAGTACATTTCGACCAAGCTAGTCGATGAGGCAAACCGCTGTCTTGCGACCTCGTCCGAGTTGGAGCGGACTCCGAAGGCTACGTGGCGCGTCTTCTCCTCCGACGAACTTGCTTGGAAGGTCGCTGGAGCTCTGGAGGAACAAGGCGAAGATGTTCAGACGATTGACCCATTGGTCGGTTGGAATTGTATCGATAGTCAGGCAGAGGAATCGAACAAGAAGTTTCGTTCTGCGGCTAACAGCGGCGCGGCTTGGGATTTCTTTCAAGGCAAGCTGCCGGTCGATATGCTGGCACCGAAGGAGGCGCCGAAAGTGGCCAATCCCTATGTTCGCTGGGGCGCGATGGCTAGCGCCGCAGTGCTTACATTGGCCCTGGGTGTTTACTTTATGCTCTCCGACATTGGCGAACTTCGTACCCAAGTTGCAGATTTGGAAGGGCAACTTGCGACCGAGAAGAAACTGGCGGCTAAATTCGCTGAGAAACAAGATGAAGTGATGGTCATAGACCAATGGCTTTCTAATCGTGTGGATTGGCTCGAAGAGCTCAGCACACTTTCGGAGCGACTCCCTGTTGGTCCCGATGCGACGGTCACGAGACTCAACGCCAACTCTTCCGGCGGTGCCGCATCGTTCGATTTGTCGCTGCGAGTTGCGGAACAAGAGGTAGTAGCGGAGTTTGAGCAGAGTGTTCGCGGTGCGAAGTTTTCCGCTAACAGCAAGCGCATCAGTCGCTCGCCAGACGCAACTGAGTTCCCATGGCAGTTCGAGACCAAGATTGGTTTTGCTATAACGCCCGAGGCTTGGCACTACGCCGAACCAGCCGATCCGCTGGCTGCGGAATTGAAAGCGGATGGAAAGGTTGCAGCAGAACTGGATTCGCCCATCGATTCGCCCATCGATTCGCCCATCGATTCGCCGAAAGAGTCGCCGAAAGAGTCGCCGAAAGAGTCGCCGAAAGAGTCGCCGAAAGAGTCGCCGAAAGAGTCGCCAGCCATCCCCGTGTTGGTTGGCGCATCGGAAAGTAAAGGAGGCGCGAAATGACTGATCGCACGAAATGGCTCGCACTAGGAGCCTTGTTGGTATTTGGCTTGTATTTTGGGGATTCTAGCTACCGAAGCTGGATTGAAGAGCCCAAAGAACAGCTAGAAGCTCGTTATGATTCGTTGCTGAAAGAGATTCGCAACGCCAAAGATACGCAACGGATTGCAGAGAAGAAAGCCAAACGCATGGAGGAGTTCGCCCAGCGTGGGCTTCCGTTTGATCCAATGCTCGCTAGATCCAAGTATCAGCAGTGGCTCCTCGCTCTTGTGGACAAGCATGCGATGGAGTCGCCATCAATTGACGCGGCTCAGCCTTCCGCGATTCAGATCAAGTCGCGTACGAAGCAACGTCAAAAAAACACTTTGGGACATCGTATCTCATTCACACTGCGCACCCGATCGACACTCGCAAAAATTACGGACTTCCTTTACGAGTTTCGGCAGACTGGGCACCTACACAAAATCGCTTCCCTGTCGCTGAACCCGCTCAATTCGGGAGGCAAAGTCGATTTCGTCGCCAACATCGAGGTGCTGAGCCTGCAAAAGTCAGAGTCGAAGGAGAACCTCAGTGACTGGGTGATGCTGCCAGAGGAATCGGTTCCGCGTGATTCCTACGACAAGTTCGTTCGTCGAAATCTGTTCGCGCGAGGATTTGCCAAGGCGTTGTTCGATATTGAGCTCAAGGCGATCACTCGAGATCGTCGAGGAGAACTCGAAGCTTGGTTCAAGCTCGGAGCCTCGAAGCAGACGGTGCAATTGGCAGCCGGGGCGCAAGTCCCTGTGCCGCTACACGATATCGCTGTGGTGGACGTACAGAATGATCAAGTGATGATTCGACTGAATGGCGACGCAAAATGGATCCAGTTGGGGCAGTCCGTGGGTGAGGTGTACTCGGCTGAGGAAACCAGCCCGAGGATTTAGCAGGTAGCGAAGTCATTAAATGCTTCGTTATCCAGAGGAACAAGCCAAATGAGCTAGCGACTTCGGCTGGGCGTTAAGCGAATGGGATGTATCTGTGTATGAGTTCGGGAAAGCGATTTCAATGAAACACTTCAAGTCAACGCAACTTTGCATTGCTTTCGTTGTTTTGCTGCCGAGTGCTGAATCGGCTCAAGCTCAGCTGTTTGGTAGTCGCTCTGTTGGAAGTCCGCTTAGTGGTCGTACTTCGCCGACAAGCACCATGACCAATCAAGAGACAACGGGACAGCTGCAAGGGACGGAAAGATTTGTCAGAGGCAATCGAAGCCGCAACGACTTTGTAGGCTCGGATCGCGGCGAGCTATCTGGCTTCGTCGGTTCACAGCAAGCCATCGGTGTCGGACGAGTTCGGACAACCGCGGAAGACTTTCGAGTTGAAGCAGCTAACACGCGGAATATGAACAGAGCCATGCCCGCTCAACCTACCAAGGGCATCTACTACCCACGTCTCAGAGTGTCCAACGTCGAGCCCGCTCGACACTTGGACCGAAACATCCTCTTACAACCAAAACTGACAACACGCGTGCAACGTATGCTCGGCGAAGGAGTGAGGGTTCGCGTGAAAGATCGAGTAGCTGTTCTGGATGGCTCTACTACCTCACCTGAGAAGCTCGAGCTGCTGCAGATAATTTTGCTCTTTGAAGCTGGAATCGATGAAGTGCGAACATCTCAGTTAGTCGTAAAATCTTCGAAGTAGCCTAGAGTGGCTACATTCTCAGTTCGACTGAACAGTCTATTGCGATGCTCTGTAAGCAAACGCAAGGCAGGTCGTATTTTGAGCACTGCGTTTTGCGGAGTGTTTGACGAGGTTCGGCGCTGCCTGCAAGAACTCTGACTTCTGAAGAATGGCTTCGATTTCTTGAGCTGTTAATCCTTCGCTCAGTCCATTTGTGGCGAGAAGGAAGTCCGAGTGTCCCAACGGTCGTGAATGCCCATTGGGACATAGCTTGGTGCCTTTGCTAATAAGCCTGCTTTCAAGTAAATGCGTCAGGCAGTTTCACGAAAGATTCGGACCAATTTTACTGATGCCTGCGAAATCTCTTCGCCTTCATCACGAGTCAGCAGGATTAATGAGGCACACGCTGTAGAATTGGAAAGAGACCTACTTTCTCCCTGCCAGCTTCAGCAGAAATGCGTAACGCGTGGAATCGAGTTTGAGGCGATTGAAGCGGCCTGTTGCGCCGCCGTGTCCAGCTTCCATATTAGTCTTCAGTAGCAAGAGCTTCTTATTCTCCGGATTCATGGCTCGCATCTTCGCCACCCATTTGGCGGGCTCCCAGTATTGAACTTGTGAGTCATGCAGACCGGTGGTGACGAGCAGATGCGGGTACTCGACGGTCCGCACTTGGTCGTAGGGCGAGTACGACAGCATGTACTCGAAGTACTCTTTTTCGTTTGGATTGCCCCATTCGTCATACTCGAAAGTTGTCAACGGAATGGTCTCGTCAAGCATTGTGGTGACCACGTCGACAAAGGGCACATCGGCGATCGTGCCGTCGTAGAGTTCTGGAGCCATGTTGATGACCGCGCCCATTAACAGGCCGCCAGCGCTACCGCCGCGGCAATACAGATGCTTGGGATTCGCGTACTTCTTCTTGATCAAGAATTTTCCGACGTCAATGAAGTCCGTGAAGGTGTTGATCTTCTTCAGCAGCTTTCCGTCTTCGTACCACTGACGTCCCATTTCTTGGCCGCCGCGAATATGAGCAATCGCGTAAACAAAACCGCGATCAAGCAAACTCAAGATGTTGGAGTTGAACCGGGGGTCCATGCTGCTGCCGTAGGAACCATATCCGTACTCAAGGCAAGGCGCTGTACCATCCAGAGGAGTGTCTTTGTGGTAAACAACGGATACAGGAACCTGAGTGCCATCGCGGGCTGTCGCCCACAGTCTCTCCGTTTTGTAGTTATTACGGTCAAAGCCGCCGAGAACCTCGGTTTCCTTGAGCACTTTGCTCTGCTTCGTTCCCAGGTCGAACTCAACGATTTGGTTGGGAGTCACCATGGAAGTGTAGCGATATCGCAGCTTGGCTGTCGCTGGATCAGGAGTCGGAGAGGCCGAGGCGACATAGGCCGACTCGCTGAAGGGAACGTCGTAGTTGATCTCTGAATCGGTGTTCGCGCCGAGAACGCGCAAGTGCACAAGGCCTTTTCGGCGCTCAGACAAAACCAAGAAGTCTTCAAACAACTCGTAGTCCTGCAGAAAGACATCCTCGCGATGCGGGATTCGTTCTATCCAATCCTCACGATTGAGCCTATCGGCACTGGTCGTGAACAAGCGAAAATTCGGCGCATTTTCATTGCTGTAAATGAAAAACTGATCGCCAAGATGATCGACTGAGTACTCGTGATCGGCGCGACGCGGCAAGAATACTTGGAACTCACCCTCAGGATCATTCGTAGATAGGAATCTTACTTCGGTGCTTAGCGTTTGATTCGAAACGATGAAGATGAAGTCGCGTGATCGAGAACGCCGCACACCACAAGAGAACTCTTCGTCGGATTCTTCAAACACGATGACATCTTCTTCAGGCGGAGTTAATAACTCGTGGCGAACGACCAAGTAGGCTCGCAAGGTCTGCGGGTCTTTTCTGGTGAAGAAGACTGTTTTACTGTCGCCAGCCCAAACGCACGAACCCGTGACGTTGTCGACAGAGTCGTTCAGAATCTCGCCGCTCGATAGATCTTTGAACTTTAAGCTATATTTTCGTCTCCCAGTGAAGTCGACTCCGAAAGCAAGCAGCTCCGAATTTGGGCTAACGCGGAGTCCAACGACGCTGCAGAATGTCTTGCCTTCTGCAAGCTGATTCACATCGAGTATGACTTCTTCTTTTGCGTCTTCCTCGCCCTCAGCTTTCCGGCAGTAGATTGGATACTGCTTACCGTCCTCGTAGCGCGTGTAGTACACGAAGCCACGATCAGTGTAGGGAACCGACGTATCGTCTTGCTTGATCCTTCCTTTGAGCTCAGCGAACAACTCTTCTTCGAGTGGCTTCAAGTCCTCGAGCGCTGCGTCGGTGTAGGAGTTTTCCTTGTTCAAGTAGTCAATGACTTCTGGATTTTCGCGATCGCGAAGCCAATAGTAAGGATCAACTCGTTTGGCGCCATGGTTTTTCAGAATCTTGGGACGAGCTTGAGCAATCGGTGGAGACATTTTGATCTGGGCAAAGCTGTCGCTGGCCGTCATTGAGACAAGCAGCAAGGAAAGCAAATGTGTTAAGGAATTGTGACTTCGGCTGTTCATAGCATTGATGTGCGTTAAGTTTTCTGTTGAGCAGAATGTGGCTTGGGCGTTGCTCACCTGTTGCATTGTAGGCTAGCTACACGAGTGTAAAACAGGACAAGCCAGCGTGCAGGGAAGAACTGAGGAATCGACTGGGAGTCTTGCCCGGCAATCTCGAGAGTTGTTCACAAAGGAATACTGCAGCTGTGGCAAGCCCGTAAACAGACTTTACTCTGGAGTAGCCATCGGAATGGATTCAAAAGTGGCTTTAGGGAGCGACCAGATTTGGCTTTCAGCGGGCGATCATTCTGGCAATGGTGAGCGCTGACCGGCGTTGTAGCAGAGCGCAGTGGTGACTCCGTCGGCGTAGGCCATTGGCGGTATCCTCGCTGCTCACGATGGCAGCCATGGAAGGATCTTTGCGCTCAACACTCGTGGCGACCGACAGTGCTTCACCATTCTGGTGGCACCCGGTGCAATCGCCTTTACAGCGACCGCCGCCGCCTGACATGCTTGATAGAAAAAGTGAGTTCCATGGAGCGAGGTGCTTGCTAGGATGCAGCTAATCGAACAACTGGCCGTTTCGATCCTGATCAAGCAACCAGAGGTGAATCCGGTGCCCCGCAAGCCCGGAGAAACTGTCATTAACGAATTCGGAGGTGAGGTGTCATGCGAGCTGGGTAAAACGAGGGCAAGTTGCCATTCGCATATTTTGGTAGCTCCGCCGACTTAGTTGGCTTCGACGTGAACCTGGAACATGCTTCGGCTTATGAATTGAATGTGACCCTATTGTTCGTTCGCTTTGATTGGGCGACCATTTCGAATTAGCTAAAGGATGACTATTTTAACCTCATCATGTCCGGTCTCGTTGGTACTCCGGAGTGTTCCGAGGGGATGCAGCACTATCTTATTCGCATGTTGGTGCATCCGAATGGGGCGGGCTAGACTGTCCCGTTCGAGAAGTCGAATCGCTCACGACGATTAGGAACATCGAGGATCTGAGAATTGGTTTTGTAGATCTCAGCTGAGGATTCGTGTCACGCATGACTCGCGAGCTACCCGATGCTCAGTTGATTGAACTCAGGAGCAATCGCGACTATTCCTAGTCACCAGAGCCGTCGCTGGAAGCCTTGCTCATTAGTGCGGAGAGTGGTTCGGCTTTTACATTTTCTCCGCAGTCCGAGGTTACAGTACCAGAGAACCGCAAAGATCGATGTGGCTTCAACTTCAAGCCAATGGAAGAGAGAAGTGCCTGCGTTGAAGCCATCGGATAGGCGTCCCAGCTCGCTACTTTTTCTTCTCGAACTTGAGCTCGGCTAGTTTCTTGGCGACGTTCGCTCCATCTTCCTTGGCCTTTACGGAGTTGTCGATGTAAGCGATCTTGCCTTCTTTATTCACGTAGATCGTGACGCGACTGGAGAAACCTCTTGCGTTGAGGACGCCAAAGGACTTGGCATATTTCTTGTCGGGGTCGCTGAGAATTGGGTAATCCAGTTTGAGCGATTCGGAAAAATCCTTATTCCGTTCGGGAGGGTCAACGCTGGCAGTGAAGTAGCTGACTTCATACTCTTGGATTGCCTTGCCATTCTCACGGAATGACTTGCACTGAGCCGTTCAGCCACCGGTGAAAGCTTTGGGAAACCAAGCGATCACAAATCCTTTCTTGCCTTTGAAGTCAGCTAACTTGTAGGTCTTGCCGTCACTACCCTTCATTTCAAAATCAGGACATGCGTCACCGACAACGATCTTTCCACTCTGACTCATGGCCAGCTCCGGTGTAAAGGCAGGGATAGCAATGGCTGCAAGGATGCTTGCAACCGACGAAACGATGCGACTCACGAGTGTCTCCTGATTGGAAAAGGCTGGAGAGGAAATACGGGGAAGTCTGTAGCTTACCTTGAGCTCGACTCGACCTCAACGGAAATACTAAAGTCTTGCCGGCGATAAAGGCATTGGCCGCCAACGTCTTCGCATACATAGTACAACGCGTAGCCTTGCAGCAAAATACTCTTCGCGTCCTGCGGAGATTGTAATTCAAACTCAAGTCGACGGGTCTCGCGTGACTCGATTTCGTTCGGTTGTGGAAGCGTCCAGAGCTGATTGTCAGCAGCCCAATCGACGGGAAGATCCAACCAAACAGCTACCGGCTCGGCTTCGTTATTCCAGTGCGCGAGCTTATTAGGTTGCCACTCTAGATGAACGCGAAGGTTAGCTCCAGCTTTGATCTTTCCTGGAACGACCACACTGTGATTGGCGATCAAGATGCCTCGGTCACGATCAATTGCGTCCCTCGGGTCCGGTTCGGATGCGGTATTCGAAACAGTAAGTTTGGCGCGACTTGGTAAAGCGATTTCCGCACCTGAAGGAGGCACACTAAGCTTGATCGGCTCTTCGCCGCGTTTGCGGATTTCAGCTGTCGCCAATTCGACCCAGTCGTAAAACGGATAGGGTTTCATCAACCGTGGACCATATTGCTGGATACGACGACGGTAAATGTAATGATTAGGGTTCAACGCGAGTGCTTGGTCCCAAGCATGAACGGCATTTTGAAAGTCATCCGGTTTTCGCAGTGATGAATCGAATCGTTTCCGTAACGCGACGCCCAGCCCGAAGTGCAGCTCGGCAGAAATCGGAGGCTCGTTGGCAACATCAATGCCGGCGCGAAAGTCGGCGATGGCCTGACGTAGGCCTGAGTCACCTTGCCAAAGCAATCGTTGTTCAGCCAATTCCTGCCACGCCTTCGGATCCGTTGAGCTTGCGGTCTGTTTGGCCAATGCATTGATCTGCTTTTCTGGATTTAACTGGGCATTCGCCAAATACTTCACGGCGGGTCTGTCAAGAAAAGCTTGTAGCTCGTTGGGACGTAGGCCAGTGTCAACGACCGTTCCCGCTTCATCCAAAGCGACGAAGATAGGGACTGCAGAGTTGTCTAAGCGATTGGTTGCATCCTGTACCATGGTCCAGTCGTACTGTTTCCACTGAGCATAGAGGCGGCAGCGTTCCGCGTGCTGCTCTTGGATGACGCCAAGTAGAATCAACTTGCCGGATTCGCGAGCTTTACGAGTCAAGTCGTGCCACACGGGCACCATCCTGCGGCAGCCAGCTCACCATGATGCAAAATGAATGAGCAACACTTTCTTGCCACGGAATTGTGAAAGTGCAACAGCAGAACCATCTTCGATATTGGGTAAGACAAAGTCAGGGTGAGCTTCACCGGCCTGGAGAGAATAAGAGTCGTGAGCTGCTGCCTGCCCAGCGGCAATGTTGCTCAGCGAAAGAAAGCCCATAATAAAAGCTGAGATTCGACTAGGTGGACGCATGTTGTTCTCGTTCCGGAGAGTGGCACCTTATAGGACCGGATTGTATCGTGACTAGACGGTGAGTTCGATTGTGATGGCTGTAATCTGAATATTCAGATGCCGTCGTTCCCGTGCAAAGTACGTTAGGCAACAAAAGGATATTGTTACTTTGGGAGTCGTGACGATCCGGCGAGCAAACTCAACCCGAAGCGTGAGCGCGGAAAGACTGGCTCGTGAGCCTCGCTCACGCGTCGGGATTATGAAATCGCCTCGCTCACAAGTAGGTTAGGTAAGACTAGTCCCCAAGCTCCGTTCTGGCGGCAATTTGTTCATGCCGAGGTATTGCACTTTGAGCTCCTAAACTAGTGCAAGCTAGTGCTCCTGCCGTGCAGGCGAACTCCAAGGCTTCATCGACACCAAAGTCTGCCGCCAAGGCGAAGCTGAGAGCTCCGGCAAAGGCGTCACCTGCAGCAGTACTGTCGACGCAATCGATCTGGTGGGCAGTTATGTGCTTAGAACGCTCTCCGTCGTAGTGCAAACAGCCAGAAGCACCTCGAGTAATCACGACATGCTTTGCACCCGCCTCGTGCAATTTAACCGCGGCGGCCTCTGCGCTTCGCTGGTCTGTCACAGGGCGACCAGTCAATGTGGCGGCCTCGGACTCGTTGGGGCAAATCCAGTCAACCTCCAACAGCTTGCTGGAGAATTCGTTCGGAGCAGGTGCCGGATCCAGCAACACTGGAATCCGATGGCGTTTTGCGACTTCAATCGCTGCAAGTACCGTTTCTTGTGGGCACTCTAGCTGCAAGGCCACTAAGTCGCATTCGGCGATTTGCTCCTCAGCGCTCAAGACATCCGTTGGTTTTAACGCAGCATTTGCACCGGGAACCACCAGGATCGAATTATCGCCCTGGGCGTCCACGGTAATCATCGCAAAGCCGCTCGGTGCTGGAACTGCGAGCACTTCCTGGCAGTCGATCCCCTCACGCATCAAATTCCCGCGAAGCCGTGCCCCGAATGAATCGTCGCCGACTCTTCCGATCATCAGCACATCCGAGCCAGCTCGAGCGGCTGCGACCGCTTGGTTTGCTCCTTTGCCGCCGTAATACTCGGTTAGATCAGAGCCAAACAACGTCTCTCCGGCTCGGGGTAGTGCCTCGCATTGAATGACGAGATCTAAATTGATTGAACCAACTACGGCTATGGATGGCTTGCGCATCTGGTAATACTCGTGAGCGCTGACTACTTCTTTTTACGAGGCAGATTGATTTGAAAGCCTTTGGCCTGAAAGTCGGCGTCGACGTTCTTGCCGGCGGCCCACTGGATTCCATTCAAGTAGAATTGCACGAGCAGCGGATTTTCGAATGATTTTGCATGCCCTAAAGTGGTCGTGAAGACGCGGCCACCCCACTCATTTTCCCATGTCCACGCAACAGGCGACGTCATTGTTGCCTTCAAAATGTGCTTGCCAAATCGATTGGTGACCTCACCAGTCTTGCGGGAATTGCCTGTGCCAGTGAGCAAGATCTGAGCGTCACTCGGAGGCGTCGAAATGTAAAGCGTGCCCGGAGCTGCGAGCGCGTCAAACTTGGGGAGGTTCACAAGTGCTGGGTGGGCCTTCGAGCCCTCCACAAAGTCGACGCTCGTTTCGCCTTGCAGGTGCACGGCGTACTGGGAGCCGAGGACACGCTTGCCAAATCCATTATTCCATGCGGCCTGGGGGCTTTCGGCAGGGTAGTCGAAGGCATGTGTGCTGGTGCGAAAGCCAACGACCGGTTTTCCACTTTCCACATAGTTTTGCAGTTCTTTCAACTGGTCTGGTGGCAACGTTAGGAATCGCAGGAAAAAGACTGCGACATCCGCCTCGCGGAGTGCTGATAAGTCACCGATGCCAGTTTGCTTTTTCTCTGGATCACCTTCTGGAAGAATCACTTTACAACGGAAGCCAACCTGCTCAAGCTGCCTGGCTAAGGGAGGCATTGTCAGCTGTGGGCTGTAATGGTGCGTGCCAACGACAAAGACCGCTAAGGGTTGCTCTGCCATGACTCGTGTGGATATGGCAGTGCAGACGAGAAGCAAAAGAAGTCTTGCTGGTGGATTTATGTGCATTCTAGTGTGTACCCTTGGTGCTGACTCTGACGCAATATTTGCCGATGATCTTATTGGTTATTCAATGCCATTCTTACGTAAGTGCTCTTGGAACCACGCATTCACAGGACCACTTTGGGTGGAGGGATGGTATTCCGATTCCTCTTTCGGTAGCAATTGTGCTAACTTCTTAACGACAGTTTGTAACTCTGGGGTCGTCGCGATCTTTGAAGCCAAGTTATTCCATTCCTGCGGATCCGTTTTGTGGTCATACAATTCTTGACTACCGTCTTGATAGCGAATCAGCCGAAAACGCTCGCTACGGACAGAATGATTGCCTCGCGCATAGGTCGTCAGGATGCCGTCGCGAAGCTTGGCATCCGTATTCTTCATGAGCGGCAGTAGGCTCATCCCCTCGTTTTCTGGGCGAGCTGGCAGATCGCAAAGTTCTAGAAGAGTCGGGTAGATGTCAATTAAGCCAACTGGTGCAGCGGATTGACGACCGCGATGCTGTCCGTCGACGATAATGAGGGGCACTTTCGTCGATTCCTCCCATAAGCTGTGTTTACTGATACGATTCTTTTCTCCCAGGTGATACCCGTGGTCGCTTAATAATACGATGACTGTGTCGTCACGATAGGGACTGGCTTCGAGAGCTTCTACGACACGTCCAACTTGGTGATCAACAAAACGGATGCAGGCCAGATAAGCTTGCACAGCTCGACGGAACTGCTCCTCTTCATTTGGCACCAGGAATTCCCATTTCGGGTACTTGGGCATCTCGTGGATATCGATTCCGATCTGCGGAACATCGTCCAGATCGTCTAGCCGGTATTCTGGTAGATGGATGGTCTGCAGGGGGAATTCCTGAAACCACTTTGCGGGCACATAGAAGGGAACGTGAGGCCGATAAAATCCGGCGGCCAGAAAGAATGGTTTAGTCCTCGGCTCGTTAAGCTTGTCGATACACCAAGATGCCGTTTTGAAGTCAGGCATTTGACTGTCTTGCTCGGGGAATGCGCCCCAGTCTGTTTGCGTCCCCGTGAAGGGGACGTTCGGCAAGAAGTACTGGAACCGCTCCTTGGGTTTAGGACCAAATCCACCTTGCTTGCCGGCGTAATCTTTGAATGCAATCTTGCCAGCGTAGCCGTGCGTGATCTTGCCAGAGGCAAGTGTTTCATAGTTGTGCTTCGCAAAATACTCTGGCAATAGCTGGCCCCGAAAGTGCACGTGGTCCTTTTCTAACAAGTCGCCACCGGGTTGTTGGTAGACGCCGGTCGAATGCGGAAATTTACCAGATAGTAAAGAACATCTTGATGGACCGCAGATCGGGCCTTGGCAGTGCGCGTTAGAAAAGAGAACTCCCCGTTTCGCCAGCTTGTCAATATTGGGAGTCAGCGCTTGCGGATGCCCACCCAAGCAGCCTATCCAGTTGTTAAGGTCATCGATGGCGATTAGCAGAACGTTCTTTTTCTTCGTTGCATTCCCCTTGGGGGCTGCCGTCTCGGCGATCGCGATGGTCGGCAAATTCGTGAGCAAGCACAGTGAAGCGGTGAAGACTGTGCCTCGGAAGACGGCAAGTATGGGGGCTATTTGCATGTCGGCAAATGGATGGGGCTAAAGGTGGAAGGAAACGGTTGCAGCTGGAGCAGTTTATCTGATCTCATTTAGTCTTGTGAGTTAGAATGACGTTCTTTCCATCAAAGCGATTCAACATAAGGCGAATCTAGCATGCCAGCATTATGGCAAGAAAAGAAAGCACTCTTCCTCCCACTGATGTTTTCTCTTTTGTCCTGGGGCTGCATGGCATTAAATTGCTCTGCTGAGAATTCCGAGCGACCTTACAACGTCCTGTTCATTATCTCAGACGACCTGACTGCGACGGCGCTGTCTTGCTACGGAAATCAAGTTTGCCACACGCCCAACATCGACTCGCTTGCTGCACGCGGAGTTCGCTTCACACGAGCATACTGCCAAGCTACCTATTGTGGGCCTTCGCGGGCATCCTTTATGTCAGGCTACTATCCGCATGCCACTGGCGTCTTTGGCTATGTAAGTCCGCGGCCGAAGATTGGAGACAGAGCAACCTGGGCTCAGCACTTCAAAAATAACGGCTACTATTCTGCGCGGGTCAGCAAAATCTATCACATGGGCGTTCCAGGTGGCATTGAAGCAGGTGCAGATCCGAAAAAGCACAATAATCACCACGGAGCTGACGACGCGGTTTCGTGGACGGAACGTTTTAATAGCCCGGGGCCGGAATGGCGAGCACCAGGAGATGGGGAAACGCTTGAGGGCAATCCGAATGGCAGGAAACCCGTTGTGGGTGGTAATACTTTCGTTGTCGTTGAAGCCGACGGTGACGATCTGGTGCACTCGGATGGCAAGACGGCGGCAAAAGCAGTGGAGTTGATTCATGAGCACAAGGATGAACCATTCTGGTTGGGAGTCGGTTTTGTGCGTCCTCATGTTCCCTTTGTTGCTCCGAGATCCTACTACGAGTCCTTTTTGCCCTACTCTTCGATGCAACTACCAGAAAAGCTGCCAGGTGATTGGGATGATATTCCAAAACCTGGCATTAACTACAAGACGAGCTTGAACATGAAGATGGACCTGCGTCGGCAGAAGAAAGCCGTGGGGGGGTACTATGCTTCCGTCGCATTTATGGATGCTCAAGTTGGCAAGGTTCTAAAGGCACTTCGTGTCGCAAAGATTGAAGATCGAACGATCGTTGTTTTCACTTCGGATCATGGCTACCACTTGGGCGAACATGATTTCTGGGCCAAGGTCTCATTGCACGATGAGTCGGCGGCGGTACCGCTGATTATCTGTGTTCCAGGCAAGAAGCCTGCCGTGTGCCATAGCCTGACTGAGCTAATTGATCTGTATCCGACGACTGCAAAACTCTGCGGACTACCAGCTCAGAAGCGTCTTCAGGGGCAAGATATATCACCCTTGTTGGATGATCCGACATTGGAGGTTCGAGAGGCAGCCTTCAGCGTGGCACCAATGCGAAAAGCGTTTCTAATGCGGGAAGATCGTTGGGCCTACATTCAATACAACGAGAATGGCTCCGCAGGTGCGGAACTGTTCGACATGCAAGAGGATCCGCTGCAGTATAAGAATTTGATGGAGGATCCAAAGCATGCCAAGACTGCTGAACGTATGAGAGCTTCTTTGGCGGAGAAACTGAAGTCGCTACGAGACAACGATCTCTGATAAGGCGAGCTGAGTCCGTTGCTTGCACATCCTAGTGGATTTCCCTAGGAAGTCTGATGTCGTAATGTGTTGGCGCGAAATTCTGATGAATCTCTGAACCGAGGGTTGGGTTTGCAAGCTTCGAGGAGAGGGGGAATGCTGGCGAATCCCGCTACGGTTGGACTAGCTCGCCGAGTATCTGGGAGAAGCGTTCGGCCTCTTGGCGGCTAGAGGCCGTTTGAAGTACGTTAGTTCGACCTGCAGCACCTAGCTGTCGAAGTGCCATCCGATCGGCGAGCATTTCTGCAAGGCCTTCCGCAAGAACGGAGGCGGATTCCGGTGGGAACAGCCGTCCACCACCTAGCCGCTCGTGAATCTCAGGGAACGCGCCATGGGCGGGCTGAAGGTATGGCACGCCTGCAGCCAAAGCTTCGAGGACAAACAGGCCCTTGGGCTCCAGGTATGGCGTTGGTACACTTAGTACATCGACGGAGCGGAGGAACTCCAATTTTCCTTCGCGGTCTACTTCACCGAAGTACTGATAGCGATCTGAAAGCCCAGCAGCGGAAAGTTTTTCCTGCTGCTCGGACCAGTAGTCTATATTTTGGTCCCCTAGCCATCCGGCGATATTCAGATGTACTTGGTCGTTTTGTTCGGCAAGCTCAAGGAAGGCATCGATCAGGATGTCCAACCCTTTTTCAGGAGCAAGCCTCGCGAGATAGCCTATTGTCGGTGCTTGCTCGTTTGCCCCGCGTTCGCCCAGTTTCTCAAAGTCGCTGGTGTCCAGACAGAGAGGACTAATCGCAAGCCGTGCATCGGAAAAGCCGAGCATTTCCTGCATACGCTTGCCATAATCTTGGCTATTCACAACAAAGCGGTCTACATCTTTGGCAAGACGTCGTAACTCGGTCATGGCTTGCTCGCGATAGGGTTCGCTTAGACCATCATAGAAGATATCGTCGCCTTGGAGGATGACTGCACTGGGACAGCCTAAGCGTCTCTGGATCTCTGGGATGCAGCCAGCAATAAGCAAATTCGAGAACACGACAACATCGGGCGATTCCTTTTCTAGCCAGTCGCACAGTCGACTGACTTCTTTTGCCTGGTGTCCGTGAGAGCCCTTGAGCATGGAAACGGTGAGGGCTCCGAGTTTGTCAGCTGTGGTGCCCATGGATCGCGAGGCTATCCAGTTGACCAATCGCGGCGAGCTAAGGAAGCTGTCGGCCCACTTCGGTAACCAGCGGAACAACGGACTCATCTGCTGCAAGTAAACGTTTAGTCCGCCAAAAAACAGCTGATCGGAACTGATGTCTTTCTCATCGGTTCGAATTGGAGTGTAGGTAGGTAGGAGCATGCAGTCATGCCCAAGGCAATTGAGAGCTTTGGCAAGAGCGTTGTCGTGCAAACAACTTCCGCAGTACATTCCCGCGGCACCAGCGGTAAAGTAAGCGATCTGCATGACGCAATTCCGATCGGTGCGAGATAACTGGGCTGAGCTGAATTCTGCCAAGTGGCCGAAAACAACTTAGCTGGCGTCCGCCAAAACTTCATCCGCCTTTTCGGGCACTGCTTCCAAAATGTCAAGCAAGACGTTGTCGACATCGATCCCTTCGGCTTGCGCCTCAAAGTTCAGAAGCGTGCGGTGCCGCATGCTTGGCACATAGACGCGGCGGACATCCTCGAAGCTGACGTTGAAACGCCCATCTAGCAAAGCTCTTACTTTTGCGGCGAGAGCCAAGGTCTGCGCTCCCCGCGGACTGCTTCCCCAACGAACGTACTGATTGGTCACGGGTTGCGCTAACGGCCCTTCAGGGTGTGTCGCCAGAACCAAACGCACGATGTAGTCCTGAACATGCTTGGCCAAAATAACTTCGCGAACCAACGCCTGCCAGCGACGGATTTCTTCGCCATCCATCACTTTGCTGGTTTCGATCTGAGTTCCACGTGTGGTTCGATCGACGATCGTATTCAGCTCGTCGCGCGACGAGTACCCCACCACCAGTTTGAACATAAAGCGGTCAAGCTGCGCTTCAGGGAGAGGGTAAGTGCCTTCTTGCTCGATAGGGTTCTGAGTGGCCAGTACAAAGAATGGCTTGTCCAATTCGTAACGCGTACCAGCAACGGTGACGGTGCCTTCCTGCATCGTCTCCAGCAAAGCCGACTGGGTCTTGGGCGTGGCGCGGTTGATTTCATCGGCCAAACAAATCTGAGTAAAGATCGGGCCCTTCTGAAACTCAAACGATTTTCTGCCTTCGTCATTTTCGACGATCATGTTTGTTCCAAGAATATCCGCCGGCATCAAATCGGGGGTGAACTGAATTCGACTAAAAGGCAGATTTAATGTTTCTGCCAGCGTACGAACCAGCATCGTCTTTCCAAGACCGGGCACACCCTCCAGTAGACAATGCCCTCCGACAAACATGCTTGTTAACACGCCGTGCACGATTTCGTCGTGACCTACGATCACTTTTCCAATTTCTTCGCGTACAGCCTGATAACGCTGGCGGAACTCTTCGGCCTGTTGCTGCATCTGCTCGGCAACGTTTGACATATCGACTCAGTTTCTTGGGTGGGTTTCGCAGGATAAAGATGCAGGACAGATTCTTGCACAACTCGATGCGCCCATTCTAAATGAAATTCCGACTGCAAAATACTAGGTGGTGTCCTTTTCGCCGCCGAGCTACGCATCCATTCTTTGAGGTGAGCCTAACGCGTTAGTGTCGGGCCGAACCCGAGAAAATGTTGTCCCTAGGCTAGCGCCATTGGTTCGCAAGTTGTCCTCTGCGGGCTTCCATTCTCTTCCATGGCAAGCCAAGAAACACCCTTGGAATTAGTCTGATGTTGTGAGAAGAAAGCGGACGCTCTGGCAAAGGTCCCCAGCGAACGGCGGCAATGAAAAGAGCATGTAAGACCAAGGATTTGTTTGAAGATCAAAGGGAATCAGAAAAAGATACGATTGAATAGACAATGACGACTAATCTTTGTCAGGTTTCTTCTGGGCGGCTTTTTTCGCCTTCAGCAGCCGAGAGGTGTACCCTTCTTCCTCCTGCGATTGCTCGATGGAGGGACGCGTGTTCGATCGAGCAGTGCTCGAAGTTTCGGACTTGCCCGACATTGCGTCGTCAAGCGTGCCCGGGTCGACAACCTCGGTCACCTCGAATCGAGTGGACGCCTTGACTTGTTCCATCTCGTTACTGACCTCCGACTTCTTGGAACGCAGGCGTTGCAAGCTCTGCTGGCGCTCTGCGTCTTCGGCTGTTTCGCCTGGATTGAGTGCAGCGTAAACGCGTTTGAAAGGATAGAGATAGTCGACTGAGACACGTCGGACGAAAATGTCACCGAACAAACAGAATGCGCCGAGAAGCAGACAGTACTGCCAAATGTCTTGTAGGCTCATCGCTCGGGAAAGGCCACCCCGGTAGATATCACTCGCAAGCATTTGCTCAGGAACTCCCTTGCGAAGTACGGTTTCCGCTGCCGCCGAGTCAAGTTCTGCAAGTATCTCGCCTGCCCTACCGCCCTCAGGCTCCATGCCTGCCAAGCGTTCCAGCACGTTGTAGTTAGTTTTTCGCAAACGGTACTCGTCCGAAAACGGAATGCTGGCGCCCGTTGTGATGGGAGCCATCCCTGGGCCAGGCAAGACGCTAACGAGGTAGCTTCCCGCATTTTCCGCTTCGAAAGATCCGACGTACCGGCCGGGTGCGGTCTGTCTCATCGAAATCGGAATCTGTTCCATCTCTGGACTGATCGCGACGGCTTGCATGTCAAGGAAGTTGAGGAATTCGTCTTGCTGGTTCAAGGCATTGACAACTACCTCTGCTTTGCCATCTTTTACATTGGTAGCAACCGTGAACTTGGCATCGGACTCTGTCGGACGCATCAAGTAACGGACTAGCTGCGAGAAGAACTGATCGTATCCGTCCCACTCTGCCCACTGACCAGCCCATCGCCGTCCTACATCGCTGGTGAAAACTGCGGATTTACCAGCACCGTATTGCCAGGTTGCGAGAACCGACTGTTGGCTCCTCTTTTCGGGCCGACGAGACCGAATTGGAACTTCGACCAAAGCACTTTCTTTGAGGCTGGTTAGAACGAAGCCCTTGAGGTTAGGGAGCTCTCGCGAAAGCCCTTGCACAATCGCGTGCGAGTCACTGACGTAAGGGAGTAGCCCGCCTTCTGGTTCGTAAACCAAAGGCCGCGATACTCGCATGGCTTCTCGTTGAAAGATCTTGGGCAGTGCCGTTGCATTGCGGGCTACGTAGTAATTGCCTTCGGTCTTGGTAGCGATATTTTGCAGCGTATTGTGTCCCGCTGCCCCGTGGGCTCCAACCGCCACCGTCGAGATCTTGATGTTATTGTTGGCGAACTGTGTTAGCACGCCAGCGTTCGGCTTGGTTGGGTCACCATCGCTGATGATGATCATATGCTTAATTGAGGCATTTACTGCCGAAAGCGATTTCAGGGCCATTTGCATCGATGGCTGGAAAGTTGGCATGTCGCCTGGCACCATTTGGCGCAGACGATTGATCATCGCCGCCTTATTGGGCCCTACACGAAGCATACCTGGCGGATGCCTACCGCCTGTACCGTTTGCCCAAAGCCAAGAGTCACCGGATATAGTGGAGTTATAGTTAATGATGCCACAGAAATCGCTTGGCCCCAGAACGTCAAGGGCGGCTTGTCCAATGCGTTTCTGCCAGTAGTTTCCCTGGGCGATTTCCGAAGCGTGCAAGATCATCGCCAGCGCGCCGACTGCCTCGATCTTGTCGTTCTTGATCTGGAAGTCGACCGGCATTGCTTCTTCCAGCTTGGTATTCGCCCAGCCGCCAGCCCCAAACGCGTTCGGGCCGCCGAGCATGAGAATGCCGCAGCCAAGTTCCAGGTTGGTAACCAGCATCTCGATCTGTTCGTCACTAAAGCTTGCGATCGAGTCTGCTTCTTCACCTGAGGAACGGGGCACTCCGGCCAGCATCACACAGTCATAGGCCTGGAGTTCGATCAATGAAGTGAAGAGTTCGTTGCTCGGCAGAATGTCCACTTCGATCTCGGATCGACGCAGCGCCTCGATTAAAGTGTCATACTCGCCACGTGCGTTCCAGTCTTCGATCATCAATACGCGACCCTTTCCACGCACATAAGTGTAAGAGTCAGCGCGATTGTTTTGCTTGAGCGAATCGTCTTCTGGATCCAGCGGAATGAATTCTGCTTGATAGGTGTAGCCTGCAGGCTGATTGATGGTGTCCCGAATAGGAAATACATTCACGTCGCTGTCGAGAAATACAGGATTGTCCTCGTCGGTCGAGAACACCGTGACCTTCTTGGAGCCTACGCTGCGATATACGTTTAGCCGACCAGCAACCGGCTTCTCCTGTCCGCTCACTTGGTACCGATTGATGACTACACGAGTCTCGAAAGGCTGACCCTGTCGTATGTTGTTGGGGAGATCAACCTTTTCCACCAAGATCTCGCTTTGAGCATCCATCTTGATGGGGACAACATCGATACCAATGCCTTCCTCGGCCATGGTTTTGGCGACCGTCAAGCCTGTTCCAATCGTTTCGTTTCCGTCGGTAACGATAACAATGCGTTTGGCCGTCGACTCTGGAAAAGCAGCTTGAGCAAGCTTCAGAGCTGATTCTAGATTGGTCGCATCGGTTCGCCCCATGTAACTTTCCAAGCCATCGATCGATGGGATGTCGTCGTCGTAAGGCGGGAACTCAATGGCAGCTTCCGCACCGAAAACGATCAGGCCTGACATGTCACCACGTTCGCGATCGCGGTGCTCTTTGACCGAGGAGATTGCATACTTCAGCATCGCATCCCGCTGTGCGGCTGGGATGCTATCGCTCTGATCGAGTAAGTACACGACAGTTGTTTTGTTGCTGATCCAAACCCACTGAACTCCCGCGATGGCCAGAATGATCAAGACGAGCAGAGTACTTCTTAGCGATAACGCAGAGATGCGCCGGATGTTGCCCAAGCCAGACATCGACTTGAAGCTGGCCATCCACAGGATTGGAACGACCAGCAACAGTACTAGCAACCAAGGGTATTCGAATGAGAGGGAGAACTTGCCCATTACAGCTCTTCAAGCAACAAAGGAAGCCTATCGTTCGCGGACGCAGACCAGCCGCTGGATAGGAGGCCGATCGACCCCTCCATGGTAGACGATTTTGACGCTTCCAGGTACTGGAATTGGCAGCAATTAGAGTCTTCAGCAGCTCGTTTTTCCTTGTGAAAACACCGGAAAACCGAAGTTAACCAGACATCGCGCGGAACAGCTTCGAAATGTCTCGCGCTGATTCGTGAACCGGAACTCCACTGTCAGGTGATCTGCATGGTTGCAGCGAACGTAACACTGCAAGCAAAAGTTGTCGAATGACTGCAGGCTATTCAAGCAACTGCAGCTATTCGCCTTCTATGTACTTCAGCTGCACCTCGACTCCCGAGATGGATTTCTTGATCTCAGCGACACCCGTTTCTGTAACGGCGGTTCTGGTCACAATTAGATTCTTCAGGCTCTGCATAGCTTCTAAATGCTCAAGGCCCAGGTCAGAAACTCCGGTCGAACCGAGATGCAGAAATTGCATCTTGGTCATACCTTTCAACGCAGGCATGCCTTCGTCGGTTAGGCCGGTTTGGTCCAGATTCATCCAAGTTAATGCGGTTAGCCCTGCCAGATTGTCGACTCCCAAATCTGACAACGGGACTTTAAAAAGATTTAAGCGTTTGAGCGTTGTGAAGCTACCGACGATTTTCAGAGAATCGTCGTTCAGGACGCTACATTCGCTTGCATCGAGATCTTCTAGCGAGAGTTTCGTTAAGTGCTGCATCCCCTCACCGGAAACCGATGTCTGTGCAATACGTAGCTTTTTCAAGGCTGGAAAACCAGCGATGACTTCTAACGCCTCGTCATCTACTAGGGTTGCGGCAAGGTACAGCTCAGAGAGTTTGGTGCAGGCTTGGAGTGATTTTAGACCATCGACTCCAACCCAAAGATGATCCAGCGCCAAGGCCTTTAGCTCCGTGCACTTGCTCAAAGCTTCCATCGCAAGATCATCGACCGTTGTCAGACCGCTCTTTCCATTAAGTCGCAAAGCTCGCAATCGGGGCATACCCGCGATGGCCGCAGTGAGTTGCTTGTTATTGACCGCACAGCCACGCAAGTCAAACTGTTGAAGCTCGCCGAGGTTGGACAGCTGCGCCCAGCCAGCTCCAGTCATCTCGGAATTATTGATCGTGAGTTTGACAAGCTTATCGAACCGGCCAATTTCTTCTGCCATAGCATCGGTCGCAGGTGTTTTTCTCAGATGAACTTCGGCGACCGAGCCATCGCTGCGTCGCTTGATCTCCGCCTCCGCAGCCTCAAGCTGCACAGAGGCTGGTCCGGCGTTGGGCAGTGGTGCAGTGGGAGGCTCAGACTTTGCGTTCTCAACTTCGATAGCATCCTGCGACTTGGCTGATGCTGGAGGAGCGTCACTGCTCGCCTCAGCGGAATCTGGATCTTCTGTCTCACTTTCAGTTTCCGCTTCTGCATCGGCAGTGTTCTCAGCCAGATAGGCCGAGCCGTCGAATTCCGCGTGATCGTTGCACCCCGAGCCAAAGAAGAGGCATCCCAGGCAGAGACCGGTAAACAGTTTTGTGACAGAACAATATAGTGAACTTGGCATTCAGCTGTGTCTCGAAAGTTAATTGTTGGGGACTTGGAGAGCCCACATTTTAGTCATATAGCTTGGAAGTTGTCCGCCTTGGCTAGTGAGTCCGTTGCTTTCCGAAATATTCACTCTCGCTTCGCTCTTGTATGGACTTCGGAGCACTCGACTCGTTCGTTATCGCCCGACCCACGCTGCCATGATCTCGTGTTGATTCTTGAATAGTTGGTTGAGGGCAGCTGTACTGGGCAGAAAAGCCATGATCGTATAGTAGTCGCTTTGACGCGAGCGAAAATCTGCCGGAATCGGATGCAAGTCCTCGACACCATGCGATTTGGCCAGACGAATCGCTCGAGGCAAGTGAGTGGCGCTGGTGACCAGACCGATTCGCTTCCCTTGAAGCGGACCCGACAAGACTGCTTCTGCCAACGCTTTGGTCTCCTGATAAGTATTGATCCCAGGCATAGAGACAATGTCTGCTCGCGGAATCCCAATCTTCGTCCAAAGTTCGACGGTCTGTTCGGCCGGTCCCGGGATCTTCTTCCCACCCAGTCCTTCAATCGACTCGCCCGTGGTAATCAACTGCTTTGTGTAGCCTTCGAAATAGAGCTGAGCGCCACGCATGACTCGGTCTCCGCTCGTGCCGAGTTGTGCACGATCTGGGCCGATTGTTGTTCCGCCTCCCAGAACGACCACATAGTCCAAGGGCTGCTGAGCTGACAGTTTTGCGTGTTCGACGCCACGCTCGATGTATTTGGTGAGCAATGCCACCACCGGTGAGCAGGTGCAGACTGTAAAGACGCACCATGCCATGCCTGGCAAAATGCGCGTTAGCCCGCGAGCCGACAGCAAGTGGACGAGCCCGAAAGCCCCCAGTATGGTCCAGCCAGCTCCGAGCGGTGTCACCAGACGGGTTGCTGTCTTTTCAAATCCGGTCTTCCCGTGAAAGAAGGTCGCAAGACCGAGCCAGAAGCTCACAAATACAAAGGCAGCGACGCAAAGTCCGAGCCAGTTGGTTCTTGCTGGTCCGCCCGATGAGGTCTGCGTCGTTTCTCCCATGCCCTGCTTCCCGCTTCATTAGGTTTGCTCTGATTGTGCCGATTTCTAACAGCTTAATACACTCTGCGAGCCTCGGATCACCTACAAAAGTCCTGGTCGAAAACCAAGCCGAGTATTAGGCTATGGAACCCGCACAATCGGAACGGCTTCTGCAAAGCAGCCTTAGGCCATTGCCGGTACTTATGACAGCCAACATCAAGTCAATTCGCAAGTCGATCCATGCACGCAAGCTCAACATCAGTTTGGACGCCAGAGAATTGGAAGTCATTGCCGGCTCATCAGCAACCTACTTATGACGATCCACAGGCGGTCGCCGCAGTGCTGAGTGAACTTTCCACACTGCCGCCGTTGGTCACTAGCTGGGAAGTGGACCGTTTGCGACAGCAGGTTGCCGACGCTCAGGCCGGAGATGCATGGATTCTACAAGGCGGGGATTGCGCAGAGTCTTTTGATGAGTGCCGAGCAAGCAATATCGCCAGCAAGCTAAAAGTATTACTGCAAATGAGTCTCGTATTGGTGCTTGGCTCGAAGAAGAAGATAGTCCGACTGGGACGAATTGCCGGACAGTACGCCAAGCCAAGAAGTAAGGACACGGAAACCCAGGGCGAGGTAAGTCTGCCCTCCTATCGCGGTGACTTGATCAACTCAGCCCCTTTTACGCCCGACGATCGCCGCAATGATCCGAAACGCCTGCTGCAAGGTTACGCTCGTTCCGCTCAAACGATGAACTACATCCGTGGTCTGAGCGAGGGTGGTTTTGCGGACTTGCATCACCCCGAAAACTGGAATCTCGATTTTGTGCACGGCTCTGACACCGCACAGCGTTTTCAACAGATCGTCAATTCGCTAGGCGACACACTCGAGTTTATCAATGCTATTTCGGATTCTCGACTGCGAGAAATGGAGCGAGTTGACTTCTTCATTTCTCATGAGGCCCTGCATTTGCTGTACGAGTCAGCTTTGACACGGAAGAGCATCAGGGATTCGGGGTGGTACAACCTAAGCACTCATTTCCCATGGATTGGAGAGCGTACTCGGCAGTTAGACGGAGCGCACGTCGAGCTGCTTCGCGGTGTTCGTAATCCTGTGGGAGTGAAAGTTGGCCACAGTGCGGATCCGCAAGAAATCGTCGAGCTGGTACGCAGGTTGAATGCTGAAAATGAGCCGGGCAAAGTCACCTTGATTCATCGGCTCGGGAATGCGAATGCTGAGGAAGCATTGCCAGAGTTGATCGAAACGATGCAGCGCGCCGAGCAAAAAGTGCTTTGGGTTTGCGATCCGATGCATGGTAATACGGTTTCCGTTGAGTCCGGCAAAAAGACACGCCGTTTTGAAGATGTGCTCGGTGAAATAAAAACAAGCTTTGCCGTGCATCGAGATTGTGGCAGTTACTTGGGGGGCGTCCATCTCGAACTAACCGGCGAGAACGTCACCGAATGTGTTGGCGGCTCAGCCGGGCTGACCGAAGAGGATCTCGAAACCGCCTACAACACCAACTGCGATCCAAGGCTGAACTATGCTCAGGCCATGGAAATAGCATTCTCCATTGCTAGCGAGATTGGAAGCTAATCAGCTTTTAACGAGTAGCTTATATCCGTACTCCGGCTCCCCTATCGACGCTGGCCCCCACTCTTTCCTGGCCTTCCGTCCGCCGTTGCAAGCACTCTTGTCTGTTCCCCTAAGTTTGACTTGACCGAGCCTTGCCTCGGATCAATAATTGATTATCCGGATGGACGGATGAATGGTCGCCTGTTGCGGCCGAAAGAACAGATATGAGGTAATAAATCCTTCGATTTCAAGGGTTTTTGATGGTTTCGGCCTCGCTTGATTGGCTTCAAACGCTTTCCGACAGTACCCGCGTGCGCCTGCTTCGTCTACTGGACGGGCAGGAGTTGTCGGTTTCTGAGCTTTGTTCCGTGCTCCAATTGCCCCAGAGTACCGTTAGCCGGCACCTCAAAGTCTTAGCCGCCGACGGATGGGTGGAAAATCGGCGGGAAGGCACAAATCACCTGTACCACTTAAACGGCTGGTGCGACTCCCGCAGAAGCCTATGGGAGTGGGTGCATGAGCAAGCTGAGTCCCCTACGACACAGGAGGACGGGCAGCGTCTTATTCAGGTTTTGTCGCAGAGGTCGCGGAGCGAAGAATTTTTCAGCTCGACGGCCGAGCAATGGGACAACCTGCGAGTTGATTTGTTTGGCAAGCAAATTGATAGCTTTGTGCTCGCCGCAACGTTGTCGCAAGACTTGGTGGTTGCTGAGCTTGGTTGCGGTTCCGCGCCATTGTGCCGTTTGGTGTCACCGTTTGTAAAAGAAGCCTTGGCGATCGACAGTTCGGAAGCCATGCTTCAAGCGGCTCGTCAACACATCGCTGAGAACGCGGCGGTGGGGCGAGAAAAGAACATACGGTTGCTCCATGCTGAATTGTCGGATACTACCCTCGATGAGGCATGCGTCGATATCGCCTGGCTTGTCTTGGTTTTGCCGTACATCGATGACCCAGTGAATGTTTTGGCTGAAGCGGCTCGAGTGCTCAAGCCGGAAGGAACGCTCGTCATCATGGATTTAATCCCTCACGAACGAACTGCTTATCGCCATGACCTTGGGCATGTGCGATTGGGAGTAGAACAAGAGGAACTGCAAACCTGGTTGTCTCAGGCGAACCTAAGCCTGATCCAACACCACGTCTTGCCGCCTGACCCGAATGGAACGGGCCCTGCGTTATTTGCGGCAGTGGCTCACGGTCATTCGAAAACCAAATCAGCTAAACCAACGCTCAGGTAGCTGAGCAACAGAATTAATCTCTTTTTTACAATAAAGGAACTCTTTATGAGTACTGTTACTGAACCCGCAACTGCGACGGAGCGATTGCCTTACAAGGTTCGCGCTTTTGATCTGCTTGCAGAAGGCAAGCGTGAAGGGGCACAAGCGTTGGTCGACCTTGGTCGCAACGAAATCGCACTAGCGGAAGAGGAAATGCCAGGCCTAATGGCTCTGCGAGCGCGATATGGAGAAAAGCAGCCACTGGCGGGCGTCAAGATCATGGGCTCCTTGCACATGACGGTGCAAACTGCTGTTCTGATCGAAACCCTTGACTCGCTGGGTGCCGATGTTCGCTGGGTAAGCTGCAACATCTTCTCGACTCAAGATAGCGCTGCTGCGGCAGTTGTCGTCGGCACGGACGGCACTCTGGAAAATCCAAGCGGAACACCCGTTTGGGCTTGGAAGGGCGAAACGCTGGAAGAGTATTGGTGGTGCACCAACGAAGCACTTGTGTGGCCAGACAGCACCGGTCCTGACATGATCGTCGACGACGGTGGTGACGCCACCATGCTGATTCACAAGGGAGTTGAGTACGAAGCGGCTGGCGTTGTTCCTGCGTTCGATGCGGACAACGAACCAGAAGAATGGGGAGTGATCCTTGAGCTGCTTCGCAAGGAGCTTGAGCAAAATCCAGGCAAATGGACGGAAATGGCCAAGCACGTTCGCGGCGTCAGCGAAGAAACCACCACTGGGGTTCACCGCTTGTACGAGATGGAAAATGAAGGCAGCCTGCTGTTCCCTGCTATCAATGTGAATGACTCTGTTACCAAAGCGAAGTTCGATAACGTATATGGTTGTCGCCACTCGTTAATCGATGGCTTGAACCGAGCTAGCGACGTGATGATGGGTGGTAAGGTCGCAGTTGTCTGCGGCTTCGGCGATGTTGGCAAAGGTAGTTGCCAATCTTTACGTGGCCAAGGTTGCCGCGTCATCGTAACTGAGATCGATCCCATCTGTGCTCTGCAGGCTGCGATGGAAGGTTACGAAGTCAAGCCACTGGAAGACGTGCTTGGATTCGCCGATATTTTCGTTACCACAACTGGCAACAAGGATATCATTTCTGCGTCACACATGGCGCAGATGAAGACGGGCGCCATCGTTGGCAACATCGGTCACTTCGACAACGAAATTGACATGGCTGGCCTGCAGAAGCTGGAAGACGAGGGCAAGGTAACTCGCAACACCATCAAACCTCAGTATGACCAATTCACCTTCACCGAGACTGGACGCAGCATCCTGATCCTCGCCGAAGGCCGACTACTGAACCTAGGTTGTGCGACAGGTCACCCAAGCTTTGTGATGAGTGCTAGCTTCACCAATCAAACTTTGGCTCAGCTAGAGTTGTGGGAGAAGAAGGACACGGGCGAGTACGAAAACAAGGTTTACGTATTGCCAAAGCGATTGGACGAAGAAGTGGCTCGCTTGCATCTGGAGAAGCTCGGTGTGAAGCTTACCACGCTCTCGCAAGAGCAAGCTGACTACATCGGCGTTCCGGTAGAAGGCCCTTACAAGCCAACCCACTACCGCTACTAGGCCGTTAGTCATTCGATGGTTGCGAGATGAGTCCGCAGCTTTGGAAAATACCTCTCCTCCAAGCAGCCTCGGGGCCACACCCGAGGCTGTTTGTTTTTTTCTGCAAGAAAATCTCAACGAAGCGGAGGTGTCAGGATCTTAGGTTCTGTCCGAGATCTCCTTCTTACTACCACTATCAAGAATTTGTTTTCTGATACTGGCATGCTAGCGGCCTTCGGGGGAGCGGCGAGGGAACTTCTGTTCACGCTGGGGAATCTCGCAAAATCGTGTAGGCACCATACTGACGCCACCACTCGCGAAAATCAGCCGGAGCGTTTTCCAGTTCGCATCGACCGCCCACAGCACCTACTGCTCCGCAAAGTTGTTGGCAAAGCCGTTCGCGATAGGTGAAGCATTATATCCACTTGGAGCTAGCTGGCCATGCTTTGTGAATTTAGTCGACAGCACTACTTGGTCGCCAACAAAGGAGCAGGATAGCGACACGAAAGTGGGGGAGCGAAGGGCCGAGTTAAACGAACTCAACATCGCAATCTCCTCATCTTGAAAAGAACGTCGGAGATGTATCGAGGAGGTGCGTGTTGAGAATGTCTCCTCGGATTCATCTATCAGATCGGCTCTGTGCTGCGAGCAAAAATGATCTCGTCAATCGAATTCGTGCTACGACGACTTTCGCTGCGGGGCTCTAATTCTCGAACGCTACCTCCGCGATCTTGGTGTAGGTAGCCCTCGCGGAATCGTAAGCCTCTTTGGCTGCGCCGATCTCCTCGGGCCGGATCAACCCGCGTTTCTTTCCCCAGCAAACATCGACAGCTTCCTTACACCATTCTGCGCTCTTCTTGCTGGCTCGAATCGGTTCTTCCGCAACGTGGACGAAAATCGGATTGCTGTGCATGGAAGGCAGTACACGAACGGCAACCCAAGAAGACCGCTCAATGTCGACCTCAAACTCCAAGTCATGCACTGCGCCGTCGGCCGGTATTTCTTGACGCTCGACAGCTTGGCCGTTGATAATTACTTCCACCGGCACGTTTCGGCTTTGGCCAACTCGTGCCCGCTCCAAGTGCCAATAGGGCTTCATGTCCAAACGACGATTGCGAATCTGCTTGCCAAGTTCGGTTTGCTTCTCCGTCAACATCGCCGCGACTTGGCAGCGAATCACTTGCTTATTCGGTTTGGCAATGTCCAGACGACTTGCTTCGCCGGATTTGCCACGGGTTCCTAATCGGTGATCGCCGACAGAAAAACTCACCAAGTGACTGAGTCCATCCGAAACGTAGCTTCTGCCATCTCGAATGCCTTGGACCCAATCCGCGTACTTTAGCGTCGCTGCGGTCGTGTCATCGATCTGCACATAGCTTCGCCCCAAGCCGACGCGTTCGCCGTAGATACAAGGAAAATCCGTCTCTCCGCTGATGCGTGATGTGAAACCACAGTTGAGCGTGTGGTACCAAATATTGAGCTCCCAGATCACTGGCGTATCGACAGCACTGATAAAATCGCAGACACCGGTCGTTGCCGTCACGATGAACTCGTTCGCTCCGATCCCATCGAAAGGGGGCATTGCGAAGTCAGGTAACTTGTCAGCTGCTTTACCTGCCCCGGGACCGTTTCCGCCCCAAGTCCGAGGATATCGACCGCGCTGTCCATTCGGCAAATAATCGGGCAACGCCAATCCCCAACCGCTGTGACTGTAGCCCACCACACCGCCTTGCTTCTTGCCCCAAGCCAATACGGGCTGCGTCCATGTCGGCCACTCTTCAATGCTTTTGGTTCCAGGATAGTCGTCTTCTTCAAGATTCAGCAAGCACAAGTGTCCGGCATGCGAAGAAGGAAAACCACTCACCTCGACATCGTAGCGCATCAGATTCCCGGGCTGAGAGAGCGGCGATACTTGCCCGTCAAAGAACTGCTTTTGGAAGTACCAGCATGGCCCCCAACTGAGCACGCAGCCCACGTTTAAGTCCTCGCCCACAATGTGCCGCATCATGTCCTTCGGCGACACGCCTTCTGTTGGGTTTTCGTAGTGAGCGCACCCAGCCGCATGAACATGGTGATCACCGGAGAACCAGCCAAGCTTCGTCATGTGAATCCATCGCTTCAGTTCAATCCGCATTGGTGCGGCACTTGCTTGGTCTACTACTTCCAGCTGTAGCGGCACCTCGTGATATTCAGGGCCACGATACGCCACAATGTTGTACTTGCCTGGAGCGAGCAAAATCGATTCGCCATGCGAACGATAAACTTGCTGATGAAAGAAGAAGTCCGGCGCAAGTCGACGAGATGGATTCGGGTAAACGCGTCCTAATTCATCTTTTATCAGCAGGCTGCAGGTCGTCGGCTCGCCCTTCTCGTCAAGCACTTCAAGTGGCACTTCGATTGATGGGCGGCATTCGAACAGAATGGGAACTTCCGAGCGAAAGCCCAGGTCCTGTGTGCCTTGTCCGACATGCATTTCCAAAGTTGCTTCACGCTTGCCAGCATCACGACTGTACAACTGGATGATCCGGTATTCGACGGCTAGCCCAGAAAGTGTTGGCGTCATCGGGTGCGAGTTCACGCTGGCGATATCCAACCATCGCCTAGCTGCGTCGGCTGGTAAAATATCAATCTTGGGATCGGGCTTGGAGCTACTGCGACGCACCATCGGCAAAGCCTGCTTGCTAAGACATTCTAGCGCTGCCGTTACACCCGCCTCGTTGTGCACTTTCACCAAGAAATTAGTCCAGCCGCGTTGGTCGAGAACGGCAGGCCGAGTAAGCCGCTTTACTTTGACACGACTCTCCGGGTTGATGTTGACTTCTAGTAGGCAGAATGGATCTAGAATCGCTTGCAGCTGCCTAACGACTTGCGGATCGCGCTCGCTCGCCTTCAGCTCTTTGATCGCTTGCAGAGCTTCTTTGGGCAACGGGCTTCCCGCGATCTCCAAGGCTTGAATCACACGTTCAATCGATGCTTCCAAGGGCTGGCGATCTACATTGGCGATGTAGTCGGCTTGGCCCAACGCAGTCTTCAAATAGGGACAGCAAAGGAAGGAAATCGCGAAGGCGTACAGAAGATAAAGGTGAGGCTTGCGCATGCGAACACTCCTATGCGTTTAGGTCGTTTCTCTACAAGAGGAAACGGCTCTGGATGGAGAGGATGGTTTAGGCGAGGTTACGCGAGAATCTCTTTGACCACTTCGCCGTGAACATCGGTCAGACGGAAGTCGCGGCCAGCGTGATGGTAAGTCAGACGCTCATGGTCGAACCCAAGGCAGTGTAACAAAGTAGCTTGCAGGTCATGTACGTGGACGGGTGATTCCGTCACATGAAAACCAAATTCATCCGTAGCTCCAAGTGTCATCCCTGGCTTGATGCCGCCACCCGCCATCCACATCGTGAATGCTTGAGGGTGGTGGTCGCGACCTTGCTTGCGTCCCAATGCCGGATTCGTTTCGACCATCGGTGTCCGACCAAACTCGCCGCCCCAGACGACCAGTGTGTCGTCCAGCATGCCACGCTGCGCCAAGTCCTGAACGAGTGCTGCGGAAGCCTGATCCGTCTTCTTGGTGTTATTTCGGATATTGCCCACGACATTGCTGTGAGCATCCCAACCGCTGTGAAAAATATTGATGTAACGCACACCGCGTTCCACCATGCGACGGGCGAGCAAACAAGCACGCGCGAAGGACTGCTTCGCCGGATCGCAGCCATACATGTCAAGCGTGGCTTGAGTCTCCTGCGAGAGTTCCATCAAGTCGGGAGCCGAAGTTTGCAGCTTGGCGGCCATCTCGAAACTCTCGATTCGCGTGCGAATCTCCGGGTCGCCCACTTGTTCTAGTTGACGCTGGTTCATCTTGCGGATCAGCTCGAAAGTATCACTTTGCAACTGGTTGCTCACGCCCGACGGGTTCTCTAGGTTCAGAATCGGAGCACCTTGGCTGCGGAAACGAACTCCGGTGTAAACAGTCGGTAAGAATCCGCTGGACCAAAGCGAAGTTCCAGCACTCAATCCCGCACCGGTACTCATCACCACAAAAGCTGGCAGCTCTTCTGTCTCCGCTCCGAGCCCATAAACGACCCAGGAACCGAAGCTTGGGCGGCCTGGCTGAGAGAATCCCGAGTTGAAAAACAGCTGAGCCGGCGCGTGATTGAACTGGTCTGTGTGCATCGATTTGACGAAGCACAGCTTATCAGCGACCTTGGCTGTGTGCGGTAACATCTCCGAGATTAAGGCACCCGATTGCCCGTGCCTCGCGAATTTGAACTGTGGCCCTAAAACAGCCGCGTTGGGCTGAATGAAGGCATAGCGCTGATCGCCGATGACAGATGGAGGGAGTGGCTTGCCTTCGAGCTCCTTCAACAGTGGTTTTTCATCGAACAGCTCCAGCTGACTTGGCGCACCACACATGAACAAGTGGATGACAGCTTTTGCCTTGCCTGGAAAATGAGGTTCATGAGCCGCCAAAGGACCCGCAGGCTTTTTCAACCCGGCAGCTTCATTTTCACAACCAACGGCGCTTGGGCCAAGCAATTGCGATGCCGCGATCGATCCCAGTCCAACTCCACATTGGGACAGAAACCATCGTCGCGTTGCCGGATCGTGCATCTTAGTATCTACGCCAGATCGGAGTTTGTTAGTGGAATGCGTCAAGACTCGTGGCGTACCGCTCAGTTCTATTACGTCTAGCTAGGGCCACCAGGTTGCCTTGAGCTACGCGGCTCGGCCGAGCTCCTAAAGGTAACCATGTTCTTGCCAACGTCTCTTATTCTAATCCAAGGGCTCGGTCTCCGAGAACCGGCGCTATGCGTGGCATTCTGCTATGCGTGGCATTCTGCTATGCGTGGCATTCTGCTATGCGTGTCATTCCGCTATGCGTGTCATTCCGCTATGCGTGTCATGCACAACTTTCCCGAACCTGCAGGACCTATGAGCGGTCTCTAGCTCTTTAGCATAGGCGGGTGGACGACTTGAATTTCTGTGCATGTGGCAGATAATTGTTGAGTGGCAAGTTTTCTTGTAGTTGGAGAAGTTGACAAACCGAAACTTTCGGGGAGTCGGCTCGAAACAACCTTTCGAGAAAAACTCGCTGAAGAGCAATCTTCTCTTGCTGGGGGCGAAATGGATTCGACCGGGTAGCTAGAAATGAAGGTGGCGTGCCGTGGTTGGTCAGTTGGCCACGTTAAAAGCTGACCGCAAAATTTAGTTGCAGACAATAGTCTAGCAATGGCAGCCTAAGCAGGTTGCCCTGGCTGAGGGGGTTCGCCAGAGACGCCCAACTGCCAGTCGCAATTCTGGATCGTTCTTCACCGTGTCGGGCACGTGAGGGACTAAAAATTGCTCCCGGCTGGCTTGAATGGCAGCCTTGCTGATAGGCGGCTGGGCAAGCGAGACTTAAACAATTAGCTACGCACGTAGAGGCTTTCATGGAAATATCGCGGGACGCGGGTTCGATTCCCGCCGCCTCCACTAAGACGGGCCCCACAACCCGTCTCGATGAACACAAGGCCCGTCAGTGAATGCTGGCGGGCCTTGATCGTTTTGTGCAAGTACACAGGAATTCGCTACTATAGACGCGAATCTCGCCAGACAATTCGCGTGACGCGGTGTCGGTCCGCGGAGTCCCGAAAAGTCTCGATTGGAGCCGAGAGTCTCGAAATCACGCGACCAGGTCTCGCGATTTCAATCAGCTCAAGTTGAGCTAGAATAGCGACTTACAAGAACCGCCAAATTCCTTAAGTTTTACGGCGGCTGCCAGTAGGCGTTGGTGGTCAAAATGCGTCACGCGGCGGAGGCCGCTCAAGCAACTCGGCAAACGCCCTGATTAAAGCCATAAACGGGCTCGTTAGTCTCGGTACCCGACGAGAATTGACCAATAAACCTGAAACGCCACATCAGGAAAGAAAACCAGATGCTTGTCTTCCGTACTGCAAGACTGGCCAGTGTCCTTGCCTTGGGTTGCTGCGCATTCATGTTCGTCAGTGGCCCCAACTTGTCTTATGGCCAGATCAGGCCTGTCAGGTTCATTCCGCTTGGCGACGCACCTGGCGGGGAATTTAACAGTACCGCAACAGCGGTATCGGCCGATGGCCGAGTGGTCGTAGGAACGGGTGCCAATGCTCAAGGAACGGTCGCGCTGCACTGGACTGAGCAAGGCGGCATTACGGAAATACCTCCAGCACATCCAGAGAAAAGGTATCGGAGTATCGCCCAAGATGTGTCATCCGATGGAAGAACGGTAGTCGGAGAATCTTCGAGCACTGAGTCATTTCGCGGTGTGAACATGTCCCAGGGTTATGTCTGGACCGCTGAGAGCGGAATTCGTTTGTTGGGAACGTTGCCGGGTGGGTTCCCCTCTAGTGCGGCGCGCGCAGTCTCCGGAGACGGCACCATCGTTGGCGGACAGGTCTCGGCCAAAGTGCGTGGCGTCGCCGGCGGGTTTGGCTTCGCCTGGACGCGGTCTTAAGGCCTCAATATGTTGCCGGCCTCCAGCACAATCGTCCCCAAAGATGTCTGGGGGATTTCGTCGGATGGCACGGCCGCGGTTGGGCTCGGTGTCGAATATACCGAGGACGGGCCCCTGCGGTTCTCAAACGGAAAACGAGGCCGCAGAACGGCCTCTCGGGCTCTCCGCACGGGAGAGCTCCAGGCGATGGGGGTCCTGCCGGGGCACCTGTCTAGCATGGCGATGGATGTATCACGTCAGGGCCGGTGCGTGGTAGGACGCAGTGAAAAGAAGAGAGGAACGCAGGTAGGAGCTCAGGCCTATATCTGGGATGCTGTGCGAGGCATGCGTGGACTCGGCCATTTACAGCGGCACGAAATCAGTCTCGCGAACGGAATCTCCGATGATGGACGCATTGTCGTGTGGGTCAGTGGGAAAGAAGATCCCAGGGCATTCATTTGGACACAAGACACTGGAATACGAGACCTTCAATCACTCGCCGTGGATGCCGGACTAGACCTCAACGGCTGGGTGTTAAAATTGGCACGTGACGTCTCCGCCGATGGTAGAACGATTGTTGGTTCTGGGACCAACCCTCAAGGCAAGACGGAAGGTTGGATCATGCGTTTGGCGGGCGAAGCCAATTAGTTGCGGTACGGAATCACCGAATGGTCATGGTTGCATTTCCAATTGCTGATGGATTTGGCTAGCTCAACTGCAGGACTGGCGAGCAAAGGTTGGCCTGCGCTCAAAAAACTGATTGATCTGAAGTGAGAAAAAGCGGGTAGGATTTGGCCGTCGTTCCACCGGATTTGCTGACCCTGAAGAAATCAAAATTTGCGGATCAGCAAATCGCCTTTGCAGTGAGGCAGGCGCATTCGGGAACGCCAGTTGAGGAAGTGTGTCGCAAGCTCGGGGGCGGCCAGCCGACATTCCATCGATGGAAGAAGAAGTTTGCCGGGCTGGGCACGGAGGAACTGCTGCGGCTGAAGTCTTTAGAAGAAGAGAACAAGCGTCTTAAGTCATTGGTTACTGACTTGAGTTTAGATAAACAGCTCCTTCAGGATTTTCTGTCAAAAAAGCTCTGAGGCCTGCTCGGCCTCGTGAATGTGTCGATGGGGACACGTGCTGTTACGAGATAAGCGAGCGGCGCACCTGCGAGTTGGTTGGCTTGGGTCTTTCTACGTATCGATACAAATCCATGAAAGACGATCAGGCCGCTTTACGAATGCGTCTGCGGGAACTCGCAGCGACTCGCTTGCATTCTGGGTATCGACGACTCCACACTCTGCTCAAGCGAGAAGGTTGGAACGTCAACGCGAAACGAATCTATCGACTTTACACTTAAGAAAGACTGAGTCCGCGAATTCGACGACGAATTCGAACTCGGCGGAGCAGCGACCGAATTAAGTATGATGAACCGAGATCGAAGGAAGGTAAACTCAAGCAGCGCAGCGACACGGACGAAGCAGACCACGGGAAGCCCACTTCTCTCTGTTAACTTGCTGACATCAAATCGCTTGCCGGAGCGGTCGCTGTAATTACCGAATTCTTCTTCGGCGGAACGCGACAAAAACGCCGCCCAGACCGCAGAGGACCAGTGACGACGGTTCCGGAACAACGGAGTTACTAAACGTGAACGAGGGACTGATCGCCCCCAAATTCTTTTCGTCCAAATTTGCGCCCCCTGTTGTGTTGCCAATCCGGAGAATCGAGTCGCCAAAATCTAGGAACGACAGCGTGTCCGCACCGATGCTGGCGTCATCGTCGAACCTGATTCCAATTCCTCCGTTCGAAATATCAAACGTCAACTCACTGGTAGATGCCGCGATCGCCCCACTGCCAAATAAATCGAGCGTGGAATTCGCCTCGTTCAAGACGAAATTGGTGGTGGAATAATTCACTCCCAAATTGTAGGTGGCGAAAACGTTCAGTTCTGCGATCGAAATATCCGTGGCATCGGCCACGAGATCCAAATCCAGACTCAGGGTGCCAACCACGGTTGAGCCGTTGTTGAAGCCAGATGCTGACAGGTCATAGGTGACAATATCGGCGGTAACCGGAGCCGCAAATGCAAACGCAATGACAAACAAAATCGAGTAAGTTAACGTCTTCATCCTCAGAACCATTCAAGATGAGGGAAATTGCTGAAACACTCCTGCCCACGACTCTCTGCTAATTACCGATTCGGGCAAAATCAAGAATAAGTGTAGGCGCTGGGTGTTTTTTTTCGTGGGTATGCGACAACGGTTCGTTGACCCAACACGAAGAAAGCAACTGGAACATGGGACCTTTCGGACCCGCATACCAGAAGCTGCTGGACCACGTTTGTTGAAGCGAAAATCCCGATCCCGCGTGATTCAGGAATGCCCCTGCTTGATCCAATAAATTGTCCCGTACGGTCTCAATCTGAGTTAAGCAAACGTCTTCGCTGCTCTTCCCGACACAACGGAATCCCGAGAAGCAGAGTTCGTAAACTGGGCTGATCGGGCGCGTCGTTTTGTAAAATCGCCTCGACGATATCTGGAGCCAGCGAATTGAGGCGGAACATTCGACGTGCGTATGCTAACGTCGATCTTTTTCGCAGAAGCCAGTTCCTCAACTGTTGCGTCTTCTACCGACTCGAGTTCTTCCTGCCTCTTCCATGCAGGGGCAATCGCCGCTGCCAATGCGTGGTCGTCCGATTTTGAATTTCAAAGGCTCTCGAACGCTGACTGCGAACCCATTCCCACTAATCCCATTGCGAGTTATTGAGGCTGCCTCCATCTGCACCTGTTTTGCCATTATGTACTATTCGGTGCTTTGTCATGTTGCGGCCACTCTCTCGGCACTTGGCCGTCTGACGACTTTCAGCGGACGGCACGAGTGCCAAAAGACCAGCAAACCCGCGCCTTCTCCCATCACTTCCCGCGGAATTCCATCGGGTTCAAAAGGGATAGAGAAAACTTTGCGCCGGGCGGGAAGTGCAGTCGGTTTTAAAACGTAGCGTACGGATGATCACCTTCAGAAGTTGGTTCAGGGTATCGAGATTTCCAGACGACTCTGATCAGACTGCTGTGGGGACAAGTGGGATATAGACATCGAGCAGTGAAGTAAGATTCGCCGCCGTGTTCTCAGCGGCGAGCTCAGCCTGTGGAAGGTGTGTGCGGAGCACGGAATTCACTGGGACAAGCTGGAGAAGATTCTTGGTCACACGGAGCTTCTGGGGAATCGTCTGACGAAAAACGCGGACCGAAGCGAGTTCGGTTTTCCCGGCGATTCACGGAATTTTGGAGAGCGACCGCGAGGCCCATCGAAGACAGCTTTGTACGGTTACTTTGTGTGAAGTCATATTATTAAGACTGGTCAGCTCACCGAACGCTTCTAAAATTTCCGTTGAGATATGCTCTTAAGAATCACAAACCCATCGCGAGATAGTGTTGCACCGATGCGACACCTGTGGCAGAGCTACAGCGCTTCTTGATACACACTGCAGGCAAGGGCCGATCGAATATCATTTCCACCGGAAACGATATGGCCACTTGTCTTCCAAAGAGTTCCTCGATGAAACCGAAACTTGCACACCACGACCTCGCCGAAACGCTGCTTCGAGTCATCGACACGTCGAATGCTCCCATCGTTGGAGTTGATAGAGACGGGCGTGTGAACGAGTGGAATCAGACAGCCGCGCGCATCACCGGTTATGAAAAAGCTGAAGTGATGGGACGTGACCTCGTCGCTGAGTTCATTACGGACGATTTTAAATCGTCTGTGAAGGATGTACTGGACAACGCCTTAGCTGGTGAACAGACGGCTAATTACGAGTTTCCGCTTTATACGAAAGATGGAAACCGTGTGGATGTGCTGCTGAACTCGACTTCACGACGCGATGAGGTTGGACAGATCGTCGGCGTGTTGGGTGTTGGGCAGGATATCACGGAACTGAATCAGGTTCGGCTTGAGCGAGAACGTGTGGCGACTGATTTGCTTTCGCTGATCGACACGGCGAATGCTCCGATTTTTGGTATCGATGCGAATGGTCGTGTGAACGAGTGGAATCAGACAGCCGCGCGCATCACTGGTTATGAAAAAGCTGAAGTGATGGGGCGTGACCTCGTAGCTGAGTTCATTACGGACGATTTCAAATCGTCTGTGAAGGATGTACTGGACAACGCCTTAGCTGGTGTGCAGACGGCTAATTACGAGTTTCCGCTTTATACGAAAGATGGAAACCGTGTAGATGTGCTGCTGAACTCAACTTCACGACGCGATGAGGTTGGACAGATCGTCGGCGTGGTCGGTGTTGGTCAGGATATCACGAAACTGAATCAGGTTCGGCTTGAGCGGGAGCGTGTGGCGACTGATTTGCTTTCGCTGATCGACACGGCGAATGCTCCGATTTTTGGTATCGATGCGAATGGTCGTGTGAACGAGTGGAATCAGACAGCCGCGCGCATCACTGGTTATGAAAAAGCTGAAGTGATGGGACGTGACCTCGTCGCTGAGTTCATTACGGACGATTTCAAATCGTCTGTGAAGGATGTACTGGACAACGCCTTAGCTGGTGTGCAGACGGCTAATTACGAGTTTCCGCTTTATACGAAAGATGGAAACCGTGTAGATGTGCTGCTGAACTCAACTTCACGACGCGATGAGGTTGGACAGATCGTCGGCGTGGTCGGTGTTGGTCAGGATATCACGAAACTGAATCAGGTTCGGCTTGAGCGGGAGCGTGTGGCGACTGATTTGCTTTCGCTGATCGACACGGCGAATGCTCCGATTTTTGGTATCGATGCGAATGGTCGTGTGAACGAGTGGAATCAGACAGCCGCGCGCATCACTGGTTATGAAAAAGCTGAAGTGATGGGACGTGACCTCGTCGCTGAGTTCATTACGGACGATTTCAAATCGTCTGTGAAGGATGTACTGGACAACGCCTTAGCTGGTGTGCAGACGGCTAATTACGAGTTTCCGCTTTATACGAAAGATGGAAACCGTGTAGATGTGCTGCTGAACTCAACTTCACGACGCGATGAGGTTGGACAGATCGTCGGCGTGGTCGGTGTTGGTCAGGATATCACGAAACTGAATCAGGTTCGGCTTGAGCGGGAGCGTGTGGCGACTGATTTGCTTTCGCTGATCGACACGGCGAATGCTCCGATTTTTGGTATCGATGCGAATGGTCGTGTGAACGAGTGGAATCAGACAGCCGCGCGCATCACTGGTTATGAAAAAGCTGAAGTGATGGGACGTGACCTCGTCGCTGAGTTCATTACGGACGATTTCAAATCGTCTGTGAAGGATGTACTGGACAACGCCTTAGCTGGTGTGCAGACGGCTAATTACGAGTTTCCGCTTTATACGAAAGATGGAAACCGTGTGGATGTGCTGCTGAACTCAACTTCACGACGCGATGAGGTTGGACAGATCGTCGGCGTGGTCGGTGTTGGTCAGGATATCACGAAACTTAAAGCGCAGGAGGCGAAGAATCAGCAGGCGGCCAGGCTTGCCGCCTTTGGAGGGCTAACTGGTGGGATTGCTCACGACTTCAATAATCTCCTGCAAGTGATTACTGGTAATCTTTCATTAATCGCGACTGACGACCCGGAAACCATGGAGTTCGTCGACGAAGCGTTAGAAGCTGCTCGTAATGGGTCTAAGTTGATACAAAGTCTGTTGGCATTCTCGCGACAGCAAACGCTCACACCATCGAGTCATAATCTGAATTTTCTTCTAGATAGCTTCGTGCGTTCTTTGGCGCGGATGCTGGGTGCGACGGTCACCTTCCGTATTGATGTACCTTCATCTCTGTCGGTGATGGTGGATAAACAACAATTTGAGACAGCATTGTTGAATCTATGCCTGAATGCAAAAGACGCAATGAAGAAAAGAGGCGTGATTACAATCACTGGTCGGTACGCGGAGACTCCATGCGCTGACAATGACAATGATGATGGTGCATCAGCAACGGCCGATCTGAAATCCGGGACAGAGATGGTTCTGATCGAGGTCAGTGATGACGGGTGTGGAATTTCAGCGTCGGATTTACCGCACGTCACCGAGCCTTTTTATACGACAAAGGCGACCGGTAAAGGATCTGGCTTGGGGCTAAGTTCTGTATCTGGATTCGTGGAACAGTCGGGGGGATTGCTGACGATTGACAGTACGCCGGGGATTGGGACTACGATTGGTCTCTTGCTGCCGTCTGGTAAGAAGACGAAACCGGTCGATTCTGGCAAGTTGGGGCACACGAAAGCGACCATACTGGTCGTCGACGATGAACCTGCAAACCAGAGGCTTTTGACGAGGTGGTTTGTTCGGAGTGGCTATGAAGTTCTGAGCGCCAGTGACGCTGCAGAGGCTATTGATTGCATCAAAAAATGTGACGGAGCAATTGATGTCCTGTTGTCCGATCTGGTGATGCCCGGGGAGATGGACGGATTGGAACTCGTGGATTACGTGACGGCCCATTACCCGCATGTTGTGACTGCTATAGCGACAGGCTATTCAGAACAGGTCGTGAAGTCAACGTCGCAGGTGAAGGGCAGCATAATCATGCTGTCAAAGCCATACAAACTTGAGGACGCAACCAAGCTGATTGAGGAGAAGTTAGCAACTCGCCCGAATGACGGATAACACTTCACGGCGATTGGGTTGGATTCAGGACGGCGAAAATTCGCGTTTCCCCGCCGGACGCCTCCATTGATGCGGATCGGCGCCAAGATGAGATCAAGCTTCTTGACCTGCCTTCGTGAAAATCTGAGGCGTATTGTTGTTTGGAGTTCTTCCAATTGGCTTAGGATGACGATCCCGATAGGGCCGGAGGTACAATCCTACTGTTTACCGAGACATTGGAGCTTTACCGCGCGAGTACTCGTCGTTGTCAGGAGTCTTAGCCTGACCAGTGCCAGCGGGCTGCGGGAGTGACCCCGTCGAGCGGCGGTGCTGTTCTCAGGTTGGCATGCTTTCAAACGGACAAGCAATAGCTCCAGTTCGGTGGCCAATGAAGTCCATTCGAGGGGCCAATTAGAAAGTCGCGTTGTCGTGAATCCCAGCAAAAGCGGGGGTTGTGAACGGTTCTCTGGGAGCCCGCCGCCTCCACCTCGGTTTGTGTTGACAGTTACAACCTGACCATCTTTCAAAAAGCCCGTCTAAAACGGTCGACGGGCTTTGTACGTTTTCTTCGAAACACCGGTGAAAAATGCTGTTTTCGAAGTTGGCAGCATATGTCAATTGCGGGACTCACTGTCACTCCAAAACCAAATTTCTGAGAGCTCAATTCTCCAAAGAGGCTCGAACTCGCGGAACTCGGTATCAGGATGCGTCACGCGACTCGCCTGTAGAAACC
Organism: Aureliella sp.; assembly: GCA_963691875.1. GTDB lineage: Bacteria > Planctomycetota > Planctomycetia > Pirellulales > Pirellulaceae > Aureliella. Next base: position 2,584,627 of record OY829846.1, on the reverse strand, counting down.
GGTTGTGGATACCTTGGTGACGACTTAAGGGTGAGTGGAACGATTGTCTTTATCATCTTAGTTCGCCGACCAACTAACGAAAGTTAGCGAGAATGCACCGACCAAGTCTCATCCAAACTGGATTACTTGACCCGCTTGATTGCAGGCGGAACCCACCTGCCATCTAATGACGCTGCTTGTGGAGCATAAAGTCGCATGGTGCCACTTGCCGGAGCTGGCAGCCAATTGGAGACCTTTTCGGCTCCTGGACGCTTGTGTTGAATATACAGGTCCAGCGAACCGTCATCGTTATATTCTAGATCATCGCGATCACCGATAGCGAAGCGGTTGAGTTGATTGGCTACTTGGAACCCCTCAGCGTCATACATCGTGAGCGACCAAAATGCGTTCGCAGGAAGCAACTCCTCCTTTTCGAAATGGAGAATATAGTTTCCTTCGCCGACGATCGGCTTTCCCTCGGAGTCTGCAAGTGCCAACGGATAAATTGCATCTTCTGGTTGGTTGGCTCCCAACCCTACCTGCGCGACGATAGCTCTTTTCAAATAGTAGTTTCCGTAAACGCCCACCGTATCAGTATTCATCTGCCAGCCATTCTTGACTTTAGCCAGAGTTGGCAGTTTTGATTTCATCAGCTTCAGAGCATTACCTTTAGCAACCTCAAGGGGAGCTCCGCTAAGTTTGTTTTCGAATTTACCCGGTTCTAAGCCAATGCGTTTCATCCGAGCCACCATCGACCAGTCCGATCTATGAGGAGGATTAACTTTCATGAGCCTTGCTCCGTACGTGAAATATTCCACTGCAGACATCGTTTCAACCTGCTTCATCGGCTCAGTCTTCGTATCGATGTTGCGATCAATTTGTTGCACGGTATTCCTGGGTTTTTTACCCCAGTCTTCAAGGCGAGTGATTTTGTAGCCATCCTGGATTTTATTGACAGCTGGATAATCTTTTGGGCCATTTGCTTGAGTTCTTCCGATGATCCATACATAAGGCGTTGGAGCTTCGATGCGTTCGACTTTTTCTGGGAGTTTTCCCTGCCACCCGGGTGGGACTACCGCAAAGTTCGCAGCAGTCGTGCCATTTGTACGCTTGCCGGGGACCGCAAACACATCCGTCCACATGTCCAGCATCGGCAACAGAAAATAGCGTCCGTTGGTGTCTTCAGTGGAGAGGATCACCGGCCCTCTGGTCAAATCTAGCCATCCAGACGAGTAAAGCGTATCAAAGTTTGGTCGAACCACGGTTCGTAAGTTTGCGTCCGGATAGGCGCGCGTATGTGCGTGAACGCATTAGCAGGCCCACCAACTGGACTTACCTTCGGGTCGGTATTAATTGATTGAAGACGCGTAATATCCATCAGAACTAATGGGTACAGATAAAGGTATGCCTCCTCGGCGATAGCAGCTTCTGTTTTCGTGACATTTTGTGCATGGGCGCCCGTCAGCATTGAGTTCAACAACAAAAAAGAAATTGCTGCGGTTTGCTTCATCGAATATTGATTCATGATGTAGTTTTACTTTCTCGCCAGCCAGCACCAATTGCCGGTATCAATTCAAAACCTCCAGTTGGCACACTCTGTACCAGAGTAGATTAAATCTACGATATTCTTCCCCAGTTTGTGCATTAAAATTCGTAACCCGCACGTGAAACTCGTTGAAGACCGCAAAAATCCAGGCGCCCCATTTCGAATCCATGTGGCCGCTTAACTTCGGTTTGTGTTGACGCTTGCAACCTGCCGCTCTTTGGAAAAGCTCGTCGATGAAAGTCGGCGGGCTTTGTTGGTTTTGTTCGAAACACCGGCAAAACAGCTGTTTTGCAATTTCGTCACGCATTCCAGCTATGGGACTCACTTGGGCTCATGAATCGAAAGCTTCGTGGCTAAGTTTTGTCACAAGACTCAAAATCGCGGTACTCACTCACCCCTCCCAGCCACATCGCCGGTCGTGTCCGTCAAGTTGCGTACATTCAATTTTGATGGTTTGTCCTTGAACTGCTTTCGATAAGCCCCTTTCGCCATCGCCATCTCATCGGCCTTCATGGTTTACCAGGTCGAATCGATGGCTAAGGCGGGATAGAGGGCCCTCTTTTCTCGAGCCCGAGCTGAGGTTAGCTTGCCGCTTTCTCAATCATCCGTTCTTCTTTTAGGCGGTTCATGACGAGGTAAGTCCGGTAACACCACTTCGTTTCGACGATGTGTCGCAGCGGAGCTGCAACCAACATCATTGCAGAGTTGCCTTCAGGGAACGCACCAACTACGCGGGTCCGCCTGCGGCTCTCTCATGATAGGTTCCAAGGTGTTTTTCGTGCGGATACGCGTCCAATGGGCTCGCGGGAAGAGAATGTAGCTCAACGTTTGTGATGCTCCCTCTTCGACGCAGCTGGCTGCTTTCTCCAACTTCATGCTGCGAGGTTTTCCAACGACCACTGCAACTTTCTGGTCTGCTGCGGCCCGGTCTACTTGAGTGTGAATCGCTTTAAGCATCGCGACTACGTCCTCCGTCAAGCGTTTTGGAACGTCGCTAAGTACGTTTCGATACCAGTGGGTAACGCAACGCTGCCACTATGCCTTCGGGAAAAGTCCGGCAACGATTCCACTAGTCCCAAGCTCTCGTCGGATAGAGCCAACTCGACTCCATCTAGCCCACGCTCCTTCAAGTGGGGAAGGAACTTGCACCAGCTTTCTTTATCCTCCTTAAGCTCTTCGCAAACGCCGGTGATCTCACGGAAATCGTCTGAATTTACACCGATCGCAACTTACAACGAGACTTTTTTAACGCTGCGGCCTAGCTGCCGTCTGGGTGCACTAAGGTGTATTTATTCGGTCGGCGGTTATGCAAGTGTTCGATCCGCTTGTAGATCTTCTGGTTCAGTTCGCTAACGGTACTCGCGCGCACTCAAAACCCCAAAAAGATCTTCGGTGATATCCTCAACACGACGAGCCGAAATACCTTCGAGATGTATCTCGACTAATGCCTCCTCAACGCTCGTTTCGCGTCGCTTGTAACACTCGATAATCTGCGTGTCCACTGGCAGCTTCCGAAGCCGTGGGACTTTCAACTTCACTTCTTCGATTTTCGTCTGAAGCTTCCGAGTGTAGCTACCTGCTCGCGTATCAACGCGGTCCGCTGCTCGCTCATTCTTCTTCGCTCCATTCAGCTGATCCGCTTCAGCTTCAAATAGACTATTCAAAGTCTCCTCTAAGGGGCTCCGTACCACTTTGTCTACATGACTTCAAAGCTGACGCTCGTCGATCTTGATCACGCCGGTCTTCGCCAATTACTCTGGTAAACTAGCCATCGGTGGTTCCCTGTGGTGCTAGGTTTCGTTCGCAAAACATTTCCTGACAGTTCAAGGACCACCTTTCAAATCTCTGTGCGCACGATTTAATCCGTTACAGAGATGCGTTTTGCCATCGGGTAAGCTCCTCACGCGAATCATACATCTTTGTTAAACGCCTGCGATTCTTGGGCACTTCCAGCAGCTACACTACTGTTAAATGTAAAACCATGAAAGACTCCCGAGACAATCTAGAAACGTCCACGACACCGCCGGGATACGAGGAGCGCCAGCCCCAATTTTCCATTGGAAAGATGCTGTTGTGGACCGCCGTTGCTGCTGGTGCCCTCACCGTCGTAACGGTATCAGAAACAAACAGCAGCATTGACCCGATTCCTCAAGTCTTAAGTTTCAGTCTTTACACCGTGGTAGTGTGTTTCGTTTTGAGTCTCTTACGGGCTCCTAAGTCGTATGACGTCTGGTTTCCGACTGGGATGAACGTTTCTATTATTATTTTTGAGGCCCTGATTGTATTAGTTCGTGATGAGCGCATGTTCGATGATGATCTGGCAGTCTTATGCGCTCTCCTGGCTATCGGTGGACTTCCGTACGGGATCTTTTTACTGGTTCTTAATGTGCGCCGCATCAAGAGGCGAGATTTCTCAATTTCTATTCTTGCTTATCACTTGGGATCCTGGCTCGGCTGGACAGCAAATTGGACTTTTATGTCCCTCGGCGCGGCTGGCGCGTTTTTGTAGCTAAGCATGAAATCATCCTGAGCTTCGAGGAAGCTTGCTGGGCGATTGACCGCTGGGGACTGGACTACAACCATCACCGCATCCATTGTATGTTGAATTACCAAACCCCAATTCTCTGATACAACCTGGTGCAGAGACTGGGGGAGTCAACAACACCGCATCCAAACACTTGACGAGGCGCGTAATGTCATCACCAAGTGGAGCGATTGATACTATTCCTGGCGACCTCATCATATTTTGAATTTCGCTGCACCTGAGAAATGCAAGGAGTTATCTGTGATTCGCATCGCGTGACAACTTGTTGTACAGCAACCAGGGGCCAATACCCTGGCTCCATCTCGTCGGAATACAATCCACTATCCCCTTATCTCGAACAGAATCCCGAATTTCTTTCTCCCGCAGTTACTTCAGCAATCGGCACGGATTGATGTGAAAATAAAATCGGGCGGCTAAGTCGTTGATTTGGCAAAAGATCGGCTTTATTCTTTGTTGAAATTACTTGCCTGACGAGTTTGACCACTCAATGGTCAGGTCATCCGAGTCACCTTTTAACCCATTGGGGCCACAACTTAGAACCACCACTGTTTCCTCGTTGGATTCCACTATCATTTCATTTCCCCATGGGTCTGCCAGGATCTTGCCAAGATAGGGCCCTTTCCACTCTTTTTCAGACATACCCTCTGGAGGCGACTTGAAATCAGCAAGCTTGCTGACGTGTTGACCAGTGTTGTAGTGATATTTTTTACAGCCGGAGATAAGGATTTTTAGCTGATCATTGGCAAGGCGCGTATAAAGTGCCCCCCCTTTTTTTTCCTTGTCCATGTTTTCTTTCTTGTCATTTCGCTGACCTGAATCCTGCTCAACAACGCCTCCACATCCCACGAGCAAAAGACATGCGGAAACTGAAACGATAAGGGTAAAACCGTGTGTTTTCATTGTTCAATTCTGATGCGAAGTGCCATGTGAAAAATTCTTGCTGTAATTTCAAGCGATCGCGCGATCCTATGACGCCTTGGTTTTAGCGAGTGGATGCACCGGTTCTTCTCGTGCTATTGCGCAGAAAAAGTCTCGGTTGCAGGCGAGTAAGTACCACTTAATTGGTTATTGCCCTCATCCGTTTCGCTAATCTCATTTTCGGGATCAATCTCAAACAGAATTGGGTAAGAGTCGGACTCGGCTTCCGAAGTTTCGCCAAGATTACCAGAATTTGAGGTAAACGTTTTCTCGGAACCGGCTGCAATTGGCTTGTTCAATGTCAAATGATACTCGCGTTCTTTTCCCAACTCGGAGATGAATACGGTCATGCGGACACTCGTCTTGCATTTACCCGATCCCTTGTATTCCATGGGCCCATTGTTGCGAACCACCACTTCCCACGTAATACGCTCCGGCGGGGAATTAGGCTGGTTATCACGGTGGCGAACAACAACACTGGTAAAAGCGAGATCGATCCCGGGTTTTCCATTGGTGCTCCAGCCACACGGAATTGGCTTTATCTTTGCCTCAATGTCATTCGGCTTGTCATTCGGAACCTTCGCAATCTTCGGCTTGCGTTCCGGTTGAGGAGCCGGAACCAAATCAGTCGGACATTCAAACAAGTCAGTCTCAACCTCACCAAGATTAAAAGTATGAATATTGCCTGTCACCTGATGGGGAGTCGAAGCACTGAGCCCCCTAACGATCGTTACCGGTTTCCATTCGAACTGTGAGTTGTCACCACGTACTCGGGCTTCAACTAGAATATCGCGGCCTCGAGATGAATCCGCAAAAAAAGAACTGGTTTCAGAAAACCATCCATTTGAGTCGGTGGTTGCCGTGCCCCATGATGTTCCCCAGGGAAAAGGCGTAACCGGGCCGTTCAAGCCAACTCCCGTTCCACCAAGCCAACGGCTCTTAAATCGCAATCTTACGTTTGCCATGGGGCATGATGGCCCATTCAATCCAGTGACTCCGTTGTTCACGTTGACCAGATTCCCCGTCACTCTCCAGAATCCGCCTTCCGCCGCTGAAACGGATGCCAATCCCGAAATCAAAAAAACGAGCATAAAACTCATAAGCACTCTGTTGTGTTTCTTCATCATGGTAAGTCTTCTCTTATGGAAATTAGTCAAAGGGAAGTGGGGATTCGCAAGTTCCGAGTGATTATGCAACCAAGGAACCTACTACTCTGAACACCCGTGCTGCTCTGCACGGTTGTATTCTGCAAGTGCCATGCCAAAACTGAGTGCTGATTTTCAGTCAAAAACGCGGGCGAATCCGGATGTCTGAAGTACGGACATCTCAAACTGAGAATTATGGGGTTGGATTTGAGACTGCAAAAACATAGTCTTCAGTTCCAGGCCTGTGGAGCTGGAGTGTCCTTTTTCGGAAACGCGAATGCGGCCGGCGAAAGTCCATCGAGCGAACTGTGGGGCCGTGGATGGATGGAAGTCTGCCTCCAATGCTCGTTCAGGACGCGTGCTTCCTGCACGTTTGTAAACTCTGTACCACCCAGGCTCTCGTCGCGGAGCTTGCTCTTTAAGCTCTGGGCAGCCATTGTGCCAAGGGCTGCCTGATTCAATGGAGGAGGTGCCCACGTCTACCGCGTTGGGGAAGCTGCGCACTCGGGTGCGATGAACTACGGCTCCGTATGACTACGAATAAACGCGTGGATGCCACGGATTGTAAACAGGTCGACCAAGTCATCGCTGGTAAGTTTACGGCCGACTTTCAAGGCAGCGAGGTCATGGATCGATTCTTCTGGTCGCTGAAGCACGAATGGAAAAACTATGAGACGTATTCCGATATGCATGAAGCAGGATCGAGCATACTCCGGTATATCTAGTAGTTTCAAGCTTACAGAGGATTCACCGGAATCTCGACTACAAAAATAAACGAGTTCGAAGCAATACACCAGAATGCACTAGCTGTATAAAACCACAATTCGTGAGTTCGCCAGTTCTGGGCTATCACCCTGCCCCTTCGTTATTTCACTTCGAGTCTGGTGCGGTGGGTATTTTGCCAGGTGCGAGGCGAGAGGCCGGGGCTTTCCGGCCTGTCGCACAGCTCTAGAGATTCGAGGTAACGGCAAGAGACTCGATTCAATCATCGAAACTTGTGATAAGTGGACCGGGCACAGGTTTCTTGATTCTGGTTGGACTCGGATCCTCGTCCTCAGCCTTTTCCTGGCCAACAAGAATCGACATCGCCTCATGCTCATTCAGTCCCGTTTCGAGCATCATCAGGTAAGTCCACCCCATTTCAAGGTAGCAATCGCAAGCGTCGTCTCCAAAATCTGTCGTGCTAATAAAGAGCGATATCGCCTCTTGCTCAGTCAGTCCCATTTCGAGCAGCATTAGATAAACCCACTCGATTTCTGAGCAGCCATCGCTTTGAGGATCGTAAGTAAACTCTTTCTCGCCAGCGTCCGGGGCGGGAGAATCATGTGGATTTTGCTGGTCGTTGAGAATTACCACAAAAGTGAGTCCACCAGAAGCGTTCAATCCTTCAGCCACATAAACTCCAATCGTATCACCTGCGTCCGCTCCCCACGCACCGGCACCCGAGGTCGGGTTCGAACTGGGACCCGAGGTCGGGTTTGTACTGGGACCCGAGGTCGGTCCTGGTGTCGGAGCAGGACTTGGATTAGGACATGGACTCGGAGTCGATGGCACCACCGGCCTAAGAACTTTTCCTCCTGGGAACAGCCGCTTTTTACCATCGGAACCAATTCGTACCTCACCGCCATCGTCACATTCTAAAGTGGTATCTCCGGCCTCACCCTCACACACGATGACTTCGTCGACGTCAGTGCACCCATCATCCGCAGGTGTACCCATTTGGCAAAAGCCAGTTCCCTGCATCAGACCAAATAGCAAACTTGCGCTGACAATGCTGTGGAAAAGGAATCTCGTTCTCATCATTTTTTCCCTGCTTTTTATTGGTCGGAAACATCACTGGTGATCCACCCCCATCGACGTGATGGAGGATTGGTTTCCGTCTGAGAGGAGAGCGACAGGGCAGATAAGCGACAGGCGCGAAAAACTAGAATTATCTTTCCGGAGGCAGAGATTGCTCTCAGCATCGCAGAAACCTGGACCTCGGCCCATTAAATCGCCAGCACGACAATTCCTTTCCCGGTCTCAAGCAGAAGCCGTGTGCTTGCGGGCGGCATTGGGCATCTAACGCTGCCTCGGATATCTTCTGTCGAGAAGTTGCCGCTAGGCAGAACAGCATCCTTGATGCATGGATTGAGTTGACGGGGCGGTCAATTGAGGAGGATATTCGAGCTGAACGCTGCTTTCACGCTGCTAAAGCGAGATCACAATTCTTCCATCTTTTGACACGACACAATCTTTTGCCGGTAGGCCCTTCCAGTAGCAGGTCATCGTTCCGGGACTTGCGACTGAGTAATTCTCCAGCTGATTAGCGGCGGTGTTGGGGCTATTGTTTGCAGTTGAACTCGAATAGCTTGGCGACAATTCCCCGTGTTTGTTATGGACAATTGCTGAAAGATTCACCAGAAACCTGTCCCGCGGTTGCACATCCGGATAGTTGACCTCTCTCAATTTCCCAATTTGGTTGTTTGGTGGTTGCGTGACACGGTTAGGCAACCAAACCGTGAAGCATTCGTCCACCTGAGGTTGATCGGGATCGAATTTACTCCTCTTTTCAGTAGCAGTGACTTTATTGCGAATCAAAAGCCGATTGGGGGCCATCAACTGAATCTGTGTCGCCACACCAACTGGCAAGCCTGGTTGGACCCCCACGTTGCGAATTGCGAGATCGACCAGCAACTGATAGGCCTGACTTTCTCTCGCTATTCGGTCCTCTGGTAGGTAAGGTGAATGTTCAGCCGACACTCTCTTAGCGACATCGATCGCCATTTCCAGTGCTGCCTGTGGGCGCGTATCAGCCAGTGCCTCTGCCTCCCTTACCATGCTTTCGATGGCGGCTTGCCTATCTACATATTCGGTTTGTAGCTCGAGTTCTGCGATGGTGGCCTCAGCGGCATTATTAGCATTTTCTAACTCGCGGTTGTCTTGAGTGATCCCGAGGATCGTTCCGAATAGGTAAGGGATCGTCACGCAAGACACCATCGCCAATGCGATTGCGACCGACAAAGCTGGACGCTTTTCGATTTGCCGGTAGATACGAAGCGGCAACGGTTTCGGTTTCGCATGGACGGGTAAGCCGTCCAGAAAACGCTTCAAATCAGCAACAAGCAGATCGACCGATTGATACCGATCCTTAGGGTTCTTTTCAAGGCACTTCAAGCAAACCCGTTCTAGGTCTCGGGGAATGTCCCCGGGGGGGGCAAACGACTCGAGCTTTGGCGGTTGATCATGAAGGATAGCCGACTCTAGCTCGCTCCATGAGCCTTGAAATGGCACGCAGGTAGAGAGCAATTCGTAAAACACAACACCAATGGAGTAGATGTCTGTTCGCGGATCCGCATGCTTGGAATCGCCCGCAACGATTTCGGGCGCCATATACGCAGGTGTTCCAAGTACTTGTCCGGTGAGAGTGTTTGTCGTTTTTCCTACTAAGGACTTTGCGAGGCCAAAGTCTGTCAATCGTCCTACCCCACTCCGATCGATGAGAATGTTGCTCGGCTTGAGATCGCGGTGGATGATCCCCGCCTCGTGCAATGCCTGTAGCGGTTCACATAATTGCGAAACTAATCGGCAGGCGGCTTCCGGTTGATTTGCGTTCTCGGTTTGGCTTTGTGCGAGTGTTGAACCCTCGATGTACTCGCTGCAAATATAGACTTCATCTCGGTAGATCCCTACGTCGTAGACCGTGACAACCATTGGATGTCGGACAGATGCCGCGATTTGGGCTTCGCGCAAAAATGTCTTACGAGAGCCCGCATCCAAGCGACCGCGTTTAGGTATTTTCAACGCAACCGGCCGAACTAGCTCTTCGTCAAAGGCTAGCCAAACGGTACCGAATCCGCCCGCTCCTAGTACGCGTTCTAAGCGATAATGATCAATCATGTCACCGCTTGCAGAAGCATCCGCCTGTTGAACGCGAAGCAATTCCTCGCCAGATTTCGGGCAGACGCGTTCACTGCTGCTGGAAGGATCTTCGGCACCGAAGTCACGGAGCGTAATTTCGCAACGTTGGCATCTCCATGTCCAATCAAATGGAGGATTGCTGCCCTTTACGTGAGCCGCAGATCGAGTTGTCAGGAAATTTACTGTGCTCTGGGCTGGTTCATCATGGAATGCTAGTTCGATGAATGCGAGGCGCTTGAATTCAAGCCTGAGTTGTTCGGTGATGTGTGGGTACTTCTCAAGCAACTTCGCTTGGATCGAGGGATCAGTCGCTCCACCCTCGGCCCACGCCTGTATTGCTAGTTCAGACGCAAGCCGTTTCAGCTCATGTTCGTGCTCATGTTCGTTCGATACCGCCATTGACTTTTTCCAATGCGTAAACTCAATTCGCTTCATGATCGAAGCGAATCCACCTGCTATCTTCTCGCAAGTTGCGGTGTTTGGTCCCCAAGTCTGCCGTTCTGCAAAATGCGGTCTCAGCGCTGTTGCCCGACGGTTCTTTTGGCCACTCAGTTGCTCTGGTAGTTATCTGTAATATACCCAACGAGCATTTTAAAAGAGCGAGTGCCAAGGCACGAATTGTAGGATTCAGTGCCAAAGTGTTCAGGCTGTGACGCAATCAAGTTTCTTCTTGATTTCTGAACTGCAACAAGGGCGAGGATGGAGTTTGAGCTATACCCCTCCCTAGGTGGCTCGACGGCAGTAGCAAGCGATCGCATGCCTTTCCTAAGTAGATTTACGATCTGCTCGGTCTTTCGTCGTTTTCGCCTTCTGGTCATCCAGGGACTCCTTGTAAGGCCCTTCGGATAGCACGCATGTCTGTTTTGGGGGAGCACTCCGGCGGGCTCCGGTAGACGAAACGCAAGAGCCGCATAAGACTACTTTCGCTACGCTAGAGCTGTCTTTTGCGGCTTTGGCTGTTTCATGTATTTATAGGTTTAACAATTTGTAGCATCTGTAGAGTGGTGTGCTTAAGCTTCGTTACCCATTTCCATCATGACTACCAAGAAGTCTCCATAATTGGGTAGTCTACTAGGCTATTTTCGAAAGCCCCCATATCAATTTCTCGTCCGACCAGCCGGGCATTGCCGAAAATGTCCTCGCCTGGATTGTCTAACAACGCGGATGGGTAGTAGAGAAAATCACCAGTGTCGATACAGGGGGATCTGGTTTGCAACTGGCCACCCAACATCATTCTCGGGTTTCTGTTGATTACACCTCGTCCCCAGACTGACGTAAACCCCGACGGATCCTCAATGCAACAATGGACGAGCCGCGAGGGAAGGTTATTGAACTGTTGAAGCATAAGCGAACCTGAGATAGTGTCTCGATTTCCCCAGAGAATCGAATTCTCAAAAGCTACCTCGCCATATCGGAGACTTTTGATACCTCCAGTTTCGTGGTGTGCAAGATTGTTAATGATGGTGCAGTTGAAGACGCGAAGACGACAATTAAGGCAATAGATTCCACCGCCGGAAGTTGCCTCATTATTTCGAAGGACACAATTGACAAGGTTCGCCGATTGTTTCCAGCCTGGATAAACCCGGTTAATAAAAATCGCTCCACCTTGTTGTGCGGCAATATTAGACTGAAACAGGCAGCGCGCAATCATCAAAGATTGACAATCATCGACGTAAAGTGCACCGGCATGAATGGCTGTGTAGTTACCCAAAAACTGGCTGTCCAAAACTTCAATACGATCAGAAAAAATTGTGAACAATCCACCATGATTGCCCTCGAACAGGCAGTCATGTACCTCTACAAGAGGACAGTCTCTGGTACTCACCGCCTGCATGGAACTGTTTCGGAACTGGCAACGGTGTAAACGGGGGTCGGACTCGTATCCATTTACGAAACTGGTGCCACTATCAAACACAATGTCCCTGAAATGGACTTGGGTAGACTCCACCTCAAAGAGGACATGAGCCCTCATCGGCGCCCCGATCGTTGTCCCAGACTCTCCAATGAGAACGCAGGGTTCCGTGATCGGCAATGTAATGTGTGTGCGGTAAAAGCCACTGCGAATCCGAATGTGGTCATTCGCTCCATTGCTGTTGGCGTCAGCAACAGCGTCCGCCAAATTGCTGTAGGCTGTCGACCAAGTGGTACCGTCATTTGTGCTGCTACTTACGTTGCAGTCCACGTAAATATCAGCCGCCTTAGTTACAGTGCCTCCAAGGCCGGATACGCAAAGAACCAGCGTGCAAATCAAACCCGTTTTCATCTTACTTCTCCAGTCATCTATTTGAAAAAACAAAGAGCTATCTGGGGCAGCGTCAAAGAAAACGCGTTCCGGCGCTAAGATGACAAGGAACTCGATTTATTTTCGATTCGATTTCAGAAAGCAATTCCGGGGATTCGCGATGGATAGTTACCAAAGTTGCCGAGAGGTTTAGGGATAAAGTTTCTTTAAATCGTTTCGAAACTGCTGCTCTTCAGAGCAAACCAAGTCGGTCAGCAAGTCAGGCTTACCAGCAATGCATGGAACAACCGGTTCGGTCACAGAAGTGCCGTTGCAGAGATTGAATTCAAGCAATCGTGTGCTTTTTCGTTCGAATCAGACGGGAAGCAGGAGGTGGACCATTGAAAGTGCTCGGCAAAGTCATTTGGTCATTGAGCAAAATGCTAAATTCAACAAAGCGAGGAGGAGGGCACCACGTTGTTGGATTCCACCTTTGTCCTGTTTGCCTCCAACCTGGGTGACGTGAGTAGTCACGCAAACCAAGAACATGCCGATCCTTCTTGCCGGGGGGCAACAGGGACAGCATCTCGCTTTTGATCAGCATAGCAACTACCCATTGCCAAATCTTTTCGTTTCCATGCTGCAGCGATTGGGCCTTGAGACGTCTCGCTTTGCGAGTAGCACCGGGACAATGCGCGGTTTAGAAGTCACATAGTCTCTTTCCCAGAAACCCGCCTGCGGATTTGCCATGCACTGAAAATCTATGCTGCTGCAATAGAGTGCAAATAAAGCTATGCTGTCTGCTTCTTTGAGTGCTAGATAAAAAGGGATCTATCGTGCTGAAACTCAGTTCCTCGATTGCTGCAAGTTTGCTCGTCGCCTGCTGGGGGTTGGCGAACCATTCTCAAATTGCCTTCGCGCACGAGTCCTCCTCTACGGGATTGGTCGAGCTGCGCGAGCATCTTCTCTTCCTCAGCACCTTCGATGGAACTACATCTGCTGTAGTTGCCAAGGGTGACGGACGACTCTTTACAGCGAAAGACCGCCGTAGTTTCGAAGAGGCGACTCCTGGCCTCCACGATCCAGACGTGGTGCTTGCCAAGGCTCAAGGACTCGTGGGTGATGCTCTTCAATTCAAAAAAAGAAGCGTCTGGTCACCTACTATGAGGCTGATGGAAACGTCGGCTATCGTTCCAACTCGTGGAGCGGAGCCGTTTCCTTTTGGCTAAGCCTGGATCCTGCGAAAGACCTTGAACCGGGATTCTGCGATCCAATTCAGATTACGGATTCGGGTTACAATGACGCCGCGATCTGGGTGGACTTCACGAAGGAAAACCCACGTGACTTCAGATTGGGAATTATCGGAGACATCAAGTCTTGGAACCCGGAAGAGCTGCCGCCGGACAGGAATCCAGAATTTGAGCGGCGACTCAGCACGGTAACCAAACCGCCATTCGCCACAGGTAAATGGACTCACGTGTTGATTAATTTTTCCGATCTCAATACGAAGAAAGGCAAATCGGAGTTTTATCTTGATGGGAAACTGCAAGGCACCAAGGATGTGCAAGACCCTTTCACATGCGTCCTGAGCAAGATGCGTATCCTACTCGGGCTAAGCTACATAGGTTTGTTTGACGAGCTAGCAGTCTTCGATCGTCTCTTAAGTAAAGCGGAGGTTCTGACAGTGTTCAGAGCGACGAAGGGGCTAGCTCCAGTTAATCAATGAAAGCAGCGGCCTTGATGCTATAGCCAGTCTGCATTGATCAAGAGTATGGTGCAGTAAGTGTCCTTGAACTAATGCTAGGGGAGAAATCGTTGTGCGATCTTGCTGGTAGCCTTTAGAGCGGATCTTTTCCTCTTTGTTGCTCGGCTACGGCGACGACCCAGCTGAGATGAGAATCTCGAGTTGTCAGTCCCTGATACGTTCCGTGGCGGCTCTAGACCCTCAGGAATATTCAGATTCCTGAGGGAAAATGAAACTGTGGCAGGAAAAATGACAAGATTCTGAGAACGCCATTTGGCGATGAAACATGAATCAAATGACATAGAGGTTGACGAGAGCTGGTATAATATTCTGCAGGTGCCCCGGCTTTCAGACGCTCCCCTCCTTAGCACTCCATCCCCACTGCGCCTGCCTGCTTTCACGCGGGGGAATCCTGGATCTCGTTCCGATTGGGTTTTCTTGCATTGCTCAAAAACATTGTGTTGAAAACTGTGAAAACTTCGGAATTCGTCTTCTCGCTCGCCTGCTTGATTGCCGTCCTTGTTCAGACGGTCCGCACTGCTCCTACCGCATGTGCTGAGGATACGCCTGTTTCTCTCGAAGAGGCTCGCGAGCAGGGAAGAGCGAGGTCAAGGTTCCTTACAGGAGCGAAGACATCTACTTCCACTGCTGACGTAGCGCCAACGGCCAACGTTGCGTTCTTCGAGAAATCAGTACGGTCCATTCTCGCAAAAAGCTGTCTCGACTGTCACGGGCCCGATGACACTGAGGGGGGAGTTCGCGTCGATCAGTTGGATCCGAATTTGTTGTCGGGTTCTAGTGTCGATAAGTGGCGTGAGATCTACAATGTACTTAGCAATTCTGAAATGCCACCAGAAGGAGAATCGGACTACGCACTGGACGATTCCGATCGCGGTAAGATCGTTGACTGGTTGAGCGAAGAACTAATGAAAGCATCGAAAAATCGACGCAACGATCAGCCCCACTCCTCATTTCGGCGGCTGACCAAGTACGAGTACAACTATGCGCTGCAGGACCTGCTTGGCCTGCCCTACCAGCTTGCGAGCAAGCTCCCTCCCGAAACTGCATCGGAGGACGGTTTCAAAAATAGTTCCGAGCTACTGCAGATGTCTGCAAGGCAGTTTGAGACTTATCGAGAAATTGGTCTCCAGGCCTTGAGACGAGCGACTGTCCACGGGGAACGTCCCGAGCCTGTGACCTACGTCATTTCCATGAAGGATGAAATAGAACGTGCGAAAGCAGCGAGCAAAGCCAAAGTGTTCCATCGGGATGATGACAGCTACGCCAAAGATAGTAGACGCCAACATCTATTGAATCGAGAAAGTGGCGAGGCTGTTCACTTTGCAAGTGGAAGCTGGCAACCCGATCCCAACGCAAACGTCGGAGAGTTTCCAGATGTTTCAACTGTAGCACTGGCTCTTCCACGATCCAATGAACTGAAGATGAACTTGGATCGCTTTCTTCCGGACGACGGCATTATGCGAGTCCGTATTCGCGCCGGGCGGTCCACGATGAACGCTGACGAGTACGCAAGCCTGCGATTGATCTTCAGTGCTCATACCAGCAACAACGCGAACTTTATGAACGTCATCAGCGAACGTGATAAGCCGGTGACGGCCTCAGCAGAGCATCCTGAATATATCGACTTTCACATCCCGCTGAGCGACATCCAACGCAACCCTTTTCGAAAACTCGCGACCAAGTTTCCGCGGCGTGATGAGTTCCTGCACATTCGCAATATCGCGAACTCCAGTGGCCGCGAACAACCATTTCATGTTTTGATCGACCAGATCGAAATCACCGCGCCCTACTACGAGCAGTGGCCGCCGAAAACACATACCGAAATCTTCTTTGACAGTGAGTTTCGTAAAGACGAAACAAAGTATGGTCGTGCGGTGCTGGCGCGTTTTCTGCGTCGTATCTGGCGACGTCCTGCAGAAGAACAAGAGCTGGACAGGTTCGTTGGACTTTTCGAGGAGTACCGTCGCGAGTTAACAAGTTTTGAAGATGCAATGGTGGAAGTTCTAGCAACGGCGCTCGCGACTCCCGAGTTTCTGTACCTGACGCAACGCACACCCAATCGAGACTCAGAGTCCCACGGTGCAATCCGCGATTTCGAGCTTGCTAGTCGTCTTGCGTTGTTTTTATGGTCCAGCCTTCCTGACGAAGAATTGCTGCAACTGGCCGAGCAGGAAAAACTGCATGATCCCAAAACGTTATCTGCTCAGGTCGATCGCATGCTTGTTGATCGTCGGGCAGACCGATTTTCTATGCACTTCGTCCAACAGTGGCTTGGACTGGACGGACTCGACAGCGTGGCCCACGTCAAAGACAGTGACTTGAAGGCGGCGATGCAGCAGGAGCCTATTGCTTTCTTTGATGAAGTCCTACAGCATAATCGTAGCATCATGGACTTCATTCACTCTGACTATGTGATGGTGAACGAGCGACTGGCGAAGCACTTCGGGCTTCGAAACGTGAGCGGTCCCCATTTCCGCAAAGTTTCTGTTGATCCACAGCAAAATCGTGGCGGTTTGCTGACAAGTGCTGCAGTACTGACAATGAATTCGGACGGTAAGGACTCACACCCGCTGAAACGGGGAGTTTGGATGTTAGAGCGAATTCTTCATGATCCCCCGCCTCCCCCTCCCCCAAACGTTCCCGAGGTGGACCTGACGGATCCCAAGATTCTGAGGATGACCCTGAAAGAAAGGATCGCGGACCATCGTAACAAAGCGGCTTGTCGATCCTGTCATTCGAGAATTGATCCCTGGGGAATTGCGTTTGAGAACTACGATGCTTTGGGCGCCTTTCGCACTCAGATGAACAACAAGCCAGTCGACGCCACTGCCGAGTTGTTTGGCAAGCAAAAATTGGCCGGTATGGACGGGCTTAAGCGGCACTTGCTGAAGGGTAGGCAGGATCAGTTCGCGTATGCGATGGTGCACAAACTTACGGCATACGCACTTGGTCGACCTTTGGCTTTCGGCGACTATGCCGCGTTGGAGAGCCTGACCGCCGAATTCAGAAATCGCGGCGATCGTCTGAACGAACTGGTTCACTTAATTATTAGCAGCGATTTGTTCCGATCATACTAGATGTGAATAACGACCTTGCCGGAGCTGATGGATACCGCAGGAGCATGACTATGAAAACACAAGCAACATCACTGAGTCGTCGAACATTTCTACGAGGTACCGGAATCGCCTTGGCGCTGCCGTGGCTTGAGACGTTTGCGGTGGCAGGTTCGAACGCAGACGAAACACCGAAGCGATTTCTCAGTGTTTATCATCCCGATGGTGTCGGGCTGCCACTGAAGTCCGATCCGGCTTGGAAGGACTGGAGTTGGTTCCCTCGAGGCGGCGAGAGGGACTTCGAACTGACCAAAGTGCTAGACGTCCTTGAGCCACTGCGAAGTGAGATAACGATTTATTCTGGCCTGTCACATCCCGCTGTTCGTCAAGTTCACGGCCATTCCAACGCTGATCAGTACTTAACAGGGGCGGATACGAAGGGTCACGGGCCGTACCAGAACTCCATTTCACTTGACCAAGTCATTGCTGAACATGCAGGGGATAGGACACGGCATGCATCGCTGGTCATGTCGACAAACGGAGGCATCGGTGGACCGCGCGGTGCTCAGACGCAATCGTTCAATCGGGAAGGTCGACCGATTCCCGCAATGAACAAACCGAAGGAAATATTCGACCTGCTTTTTGAGACCAGCGGTAAAGAGGCCGCGGCCAAGTTAGCTCGAAGTAAGAGTGCGTTGGATCTGCTGATCGCAAACACACGATCCCTTCAGCAGAAATTGTCCCAACATGACCAGAAGACACTCGAGCAATATCTTGATGCAGTACGCGACACCGAGGTTAAATTAGCGAAGGCTCAGAAGTGGCTTGATACCCCGATTCCGAAAGTAGACACCAGCAACTTGCATATGGATGCAGAACCGAAAGAAGCACGGCTCTATTTCCAGACCATGTACGAGCTGATCTATCTTGCCTTTCTCAGTGATTCAACTCGCGTTGCGACATTCCAACTGGGGCGGGAGAACGGCGAAGGACCACACGATCTCTTGTCCATGGCCGTGGGGCTTGGCGGCGCCCATGGCTTGACGCACGCTGTGAAGAAACCGAACGGCTGGAAAAACCTCGGTACTTACAATCGTTATCAAGCTGAGGAGTTTGGTCGGTTTGTACAGAAGTTGAAAGAGACTGCGGAACCCATCGGCAATGGGAATATGCTCGACAACACCTTTGCCATGCACGGGTCCGCGTCCAGTAGCTTCCACCTATCGCGGAACTACCCGATCATATCTGCCGGCGGTAAAAACCTTGGCTTTGAAAACGGGCGTTACTTAAAGTTTGGCAAAGGTAATGCTGACAATCAGGCTGGCGCTGGGATCGTCACCGACGCTGGATGGAGAGGTAAGATTGAAGTCGAAGAACTGCCGCTCGCGCATCTCTTCGTCACCGTACTGCAGCGACTCGGAGTGGAGGCTGATTCATTCGCCGGCTATACGGGAACGCTCGGGCGAGTCTAGATGTAGGTACCGCTGGCAGAGCATCTGTATTCGGGGAGAACGAGCCATTTGCGTTAGACGGGCGGCGAACAAATATCCGTGCCATCAGTCTCAAGTCTAATCTGACGAGTTGATCAGGTCTGCCATTGCATTGGCGAATGAGTCACCGAGTCGTACAAAGAACGCGCCGCTTCCTAGGTAATGATAGGGGCGGTCGCTGCCGACTGTGTCCCACTCGTGGTAATGCTTCGGCCAGCCTTTCTTGAATACATCATGGGAGTACAGTGAATACTCTGTGTAGCTCTCCACGGACACGGCGTTGCCTTTGAACTCTGGTGCCTTTGCCGCTTCTCGCTGAGCGACGGAGACCGCATTCTCAGCGACCTTTTCTGCTGTCATTGGTGTCCCGAGAACGCCAATGACAAAGGGTATGTTGGGAGTTGCGTATTCGGCGCGGATGTCTTTCACAAAGGCAATCATGTTGTCTTTGTAGTTGTCGCGGAACTCCGGTGAAAACTGATCGTTGAACCCTTGGAACCATACGAATCCGGCGATTTCGTATCCGGCATCTGGATTGTAACTAGGATGATTTTCCCGTAGGTTGTCGAGCACGTTGCGCACGGCCTCGTTCATCATTCTGTAGTTTAGGCCTGCGTTCTTCTTGATCTCATCTGCCTTATTGCCAGACTTTTCCTTTTCATTGAGTTCGTAGGTGCCGGCGGAAGGAGGACGAAAGTTGTAGTTCAGCGACTTGCCGCCCCAAGATGTCTTGATCAACAGAATAGGACCTTCGATCTTGTCTGCAATAGAAAGGCCGAAAGCATATTCGGGACCGATTTTTTTCGGATCAGCCCCGAATCCGACACTAAGTTTGCCGGACTTCTTATTGCGATCCGCAATCGAGTTGACGTACACTCGGTCGTCTACTCTGCATGACGAATGGATATTCTCCTTGTATGCCTCGTGTGCGTCTTTCAGTTGTTTTACTTTGGCTTCGAGCTCTGTTTTCTCCGGTCCGTCCTGCATTGCTTTGAGCTTGTCATTGGAGATGCCACCGGTCAGCTCGTCGATCTTCTTTGCTTGAGCGAGTTGTTCTTCCAGCGTCACCTTTGAAATTTCGCTATCCGCACCGAAGACCATCGCACGCAGTCTTTCGTCTTTCGCGGCATCCGAAGCGTACAGTGTTGCAATGGTGTGCGCTCTAGCGTGACCCACCATGTTGGACTGCCCCGCAAGAATGAACACCTTGAGCTTCTCGTCCGCACTAAGCTGGCTGGCAACTAAGAGGAAGAGGACTGAGGCAAGCCGTATGAGTCGATTGGCAATCATGGAAGTACTCGTTTGTAATTTGGTCTATTGCTTTGAACGTATTCTTCGAAAAGGTGCTTAGTCGGGGGCGATCACGCTAATTTCAGCTCCCAGAAATTCCTCGACTTACCAACTCGCATAGGCCTGCTCGGAATGGGAGGGTAGGTTGTTTCGCCAACGGATTACCTAGCATTAGACTGTAATGAGCCTGTGCCGACCAATGAGAGTTTTGGCCAGGGCTCGAGTTTAGAAGAGCTGCGGCAAAGATTCTACACTGGCGGAAACATTTAGGCTTACAATGTATCTTCCCCGCCGCAGCCAGTTTCTGAGGACGCTGCGAATGACGTCCGAGGCAATAGAAAATGCCAATACAGATTTCCCGCCAAGCCTTCCGACTGTTCCGGCCAATCAACTTCCTCGTTGTTGCACATTTGCTGATCCTCTTTATGGTTTCGCAGTTGAATGCGGCCGTGGATTTCGAGAAGGATGTTGCTCCACTTCTACTCAAACGCTGCGTCGAATGTCATAAAGGGAATGAACCGGCAGGTGGGCTTCTGCTGACTTCAAAGGCTGATTTCCATGTTGGCGGTGATTCTGGTCCCGCATTAGATATGAAAGGGTTGGCCGAGAGCGAATTCCTGCGGCGAATCGAATCTGGAGAAATGCCTCCCGAAAAACAGGGGCGGTCACAGAAATTGCCTCCGATTGAAAGGGAGATCTTTCGCAAGTGGTTGGAGGAAGGCGCTTCGTGGCCCAAGGATCGTGAGCTCGATTACTTCGAACGCACGAACGAAGTCCGTGCAGGTCGTGATTGGTGGTCACTGCAACCTATCGTGCGCCCACAGCTGCCAAGCCTTAAGAGATTACCTCGCCCGGACAATCCAATCGATGCATTCGTTCGTTCGAAGCTGGAGCGTGAAGGTATTACTCCCGCTCCAAGAGCCGGCAGCCAAGCACTTGTCCGCCGCTTGTACTACGATCTCATTGGCCTGCCACCGACTAGGGAGCAAGTGAATGCTTTTCTTGCAGATGAGGCTCCGCAAGCCTGGGAACGATTGGTGGATAAGCTTCTCGCATCGCCCCAGTACGGAGAGAGATGGGCTCGGTATTGGCTCGATGTATCACGCTACGCAGACACCAGTGGCTACGAACGCGATCAAGAAAAGCCTTTTGCATGGAAATATCGAGACTGGGTCGTTAACGCGCTCAATAGCGATATGCCATACGATGACTTTGTGGTGCAGCAAATTGCCGGCGACGAGATTTCCGGTCGAAGTGAATCCTCGGTGATCGCCACTGGGTTCCTGCGTTTGGGCACTTGGAATGACGAGCCGAATGATAAGCTCGACTACCAGTACGAAAGACTGGAAGACCTGGTGCACACTACTTCGTCGACGTTTCTAGGGTTAACCGTAAAGTGTGCTCGTTGCCATTCGCACAAGTTTGATCCGATCACGCAGGAAGATTACTACCGCGTTGCGTCTGCATTCTGGCCAGGACCGATTTTGACCGGTGAGCTCGGTGGCCCCAAGGCAGAGCAACTTGGATTTAAAGACGTCCTGGGGTGGACCGACGAAAGCTCAACTCCCAAGCCGTTACATGTATTGAAGAACGGCGAGCGCGGCACTCCATTGCAAGAAGTTGTACCTGCGTCGATCTCTTCTATTCCAAACTTGGAGAGGCAATTTGAGCCACCGAGCGAGGGAGCGAAGACATCACAGCGACGTCTGCAGTACGCAAGTTGGATTGTTGACCCCGAGAACCCTCTTCCCTACAGAGTTCTGGTCAATCGACTCTGGCAACATCACTTTGGGAAGGCCATCGTTCGAACGCCGAATAATTTTGGGTTCTTGGCGGACCCACCAACGCACCCGCGACTGTTGGACTGGCTAGCAACGGAGTTTCAGTTAGGCGGACTGAGTATCAAGCATATGCATCGACTCATCCTGACTTCGGACACTTGGCGGCAGTCGTCTTTGCATCCAAGGGCTGGAGAACTGGAACGTATCGATCCCACCAACCGGCTGTTGTGGCGGTTTGGGCGTCAGCGGCTCGATGCTGAGGCACTGCGCGACTCACTTTTGGCCGTTGCAGGCGAATTGGACAGGCGTGTTGGCGGTGAGGGCTTTAAGGCCTCAGTAAGTCCGGAAGCACTTGAGGGACTCTCCCGTAAGGCTGACGCTTGGCAAGCTTCGTCACAAGAATCTCAGATGCGGCGGAGCCTCTATATGTATCTCAAGCGAGGTTTGCTGCCTCCGCTGATGACGACTTTTGATCTCTGCGATCCCACGCTTTCTTGTGGCAAAAGGAATGTGACGACCGTACCGACGCAGGCTCTCGCCTTGATAAACAATCGCTTTGTGCACCAGCGTAGTAAGCAGCTTGCAGTTCGCGTAGCGAGTAGGACGAACGATCGCAAGAAACAGGTTCGACTTGTATGGTCTCAGGTGTTAGGTCGTGAGCCCACTTTGGCGGAGGAGCAAGTTGCACTTAGGCATTTGGGATCTCAGGCAGGTTTGTTCGCAGAACAACAGTCTTTGTCAGGAAGTAAAAAAATTGACTTCGTTGATAGAGCCAAAGCCGCGCTGGTACTGCACTTGCGTGCGGATCAAGCGAGAGTTGATGAAGGAGGCAAGTCACTAGTATCATTCATCCCGGATCTTTCGAAACAAGGCCATGATGCTACGCAAGAGATAGACGTTGCCCGACCTACGCTCATTGAACATGGTTATGGCGGAAAGCCGATTCTTCAGTTCAACGGGGCTGGCCAGTTCTTACGTATCGCTGGCCATATTCTTGAGGCACAAGAGCACACTGTTTTTTGTGTTGTCAGTGATGAAGCTAGTTCGGGTCATCGTGCCATATTGTCCAACTGGAATGGTGGGGGCGGGAATTCAACAACTTCACTTTTTGTTGGTCTCACAGCAGAAAAAAGAGTTCGATTCAGCGATGCGTTTTCAAACGCAGGCGATGTTTCAGATCGTGGGAAACCATTTATCCTGTCAGCCATTTCGGGATCGGAGCAGGCGATGGTTTTCCAGAACGGGCGGAAATTGAAGTCAGGACCTCCTTTGACGAAAAGAAGACTGGACACTGCTTGGGTGATTGGCCAGCAAGGGAACATCAATGGAGAGTTTTGGAATGGTGGGATAGCTGAGATCCGAGTGTACGACCGGCAGTTGAGTGCTAATGAACGTAGGGCAATAGAGAAAGAACTAGCGGCGCGATATGGACTTAAACTGTTGGAGGAAAAGGAAGTGATTGTGCTCAGCCCGACTGTATTGGCGCTCGCTTCCGTTTGTCATGCCTTGATGAATTCCAATGAATTTCTTTACGTTGACTGAGCTTAAGGGCGAGTTGGACGGAGGACGTTAATGTCGAATAACACAGTCTACTCTTGCGGGCAGACGCGCAGGCAGTTCGGCCGCCAAGCATTCCACGGTGTCGCTGGGCTGGCGATGGCTTCGCTGTTGAGTCAGGACGGATTCTTGGGGCGGCATGTAAGAGCCGATGATACGTCGACCTCTACCAATCCGCTCGCACCCAAGACGCCACAATTGCCAGCTCGAGCAAAGTCATGCATCTTTTTGACGATGAATGGAGCTCCTTCTCAAGTAGATACATTTGACTACAAACCCGAACTGGAGAAGTATGCGGGCAAGCCTTTGCCGTCAGACCGCAAGTACATCAATTCTGGCGGACGCAAAGTCGGTTATTTGACGCCGGCTTGGCGGAAGTTCCGACCTGGGGGCGACAGTGGCTTGCTTGTTTCCGATTACTTTCCGAACATTCGCAAGCACGCGGATAAGCTCTGCGTGCTGAACTCCTGTCACACCGACAGCCATGCTCATGGTTCGGCACTGGTAGCGATGAACACCGGTAAGATACAGATTGGCCGGCCATCGCTCGGTAGTTGGGCCGTCTATGGTCTTGGTACGGAGAACGAAAACCTTCCGGGCTACGTCGTCATGCTCGATAAACGCGGTGGTCCCATCAGTGGCCAGCCCAATTGGGCCAGTGGATTCATGCCAGCTACTTATTCAGGCACGTTGTTCAGGCCGGTGGGCGATCCGATTTTGGATCTTCGTGGCCCGCAGCACATGACAGACCGAGCTCAGCGTAATCAGCTTGACTTTCTGGGGGAAATTAATCAGATGCACCTTGATGGGAGGTCTGGTGATAGGGAACTCGCGGCCAGGATGGATAGTTATGAGTTGGCCTACCGCATGCAGTCAGCAACGCCGGAAGCCGTGGACTTATCGCAGGAGTCACAGGAAACCTTGGATCTCTATGGAGTTGGAAAGAAGCCGACTGACGAGTACGGACGCAATTGTCTGATCGCACGCCGCTTGGTCGAACGCGGCGTACGTTTTATTCAGCTTTACTCTGGCGGCGGGCATCTAGAGGAAACCTGGGACGCACATGCTGGTATCGAGTCCAACCACGGGCAGCACGCGCCCGAAGTAGATCAACCGATCGCAGCCTTGCTCACCGACCTCGAACGTCGTTCTATGTTGGACGATACGCTAATAGTCTGGGGAGGCGAGTTTGGTAGGATGCCATTCAGCGAGGGGAAGAACGCGAAGGGACGCAACCATAATCCTTACGGCTATTCAATGTGGATGGCGGGTGGAGGAGTGAAAGGCGGGATGACCTATGGCAAGACGGATGAGTTTGGTTTCGAGGCAATTGAGAACAAAGTTCACTTGCACGACATGCATGCCACGATCTTGAATATTATGGGACTCGATCACGAACTGCTAACCTACTTCCATCAAGGTCGGAATGAGAGTCTTACGGATGTCGGTGGTCGGGTCGTGCGTGATATCCTCGCATAGTAACAAAAACGGAATGATGAATCATTAGGGATTTAAAGTGAAATCACTAAAGTACATTTTATTGATCGTCTGCACATTACTCTCAGCCCAAGCCGTCCTTGCTCAGGAGAAGTCGCGTTTTCCGAAGATTGATGAATTACTTCAAACGGCAGTCGACGAAGACAAAGTCATTGGGCACAGCGCTCTGGTCTTTCATGAAGGCGAAGTCGTCTATTACGACGACTGGGGCAAGCGGAATAAACGCAAGGAAAGAGATGTAGAACGTGACACGATTTTTCGCATCTACTCGATGTCCAAGCCAATCACCAGTGTCGCAGTGATGCAGCTGGTTGAATCCGGAAAGTTGGGGCTGGATGATCCTGTTGAGAAGCACTTGCCTGCCTTTGCGAAGCTGAAGGTGTTGGAAGGAGAAAAAAAGGTCGAGCCAAGACGGAAGATGAATATCCGCGACCTGCTGCGGCACACCTCGGGACTTACCTACGGATTCTTCGGCAACACTGCTGTCGACAAGGCTTATCGAAACAAGGGCATTTTGTTTGCCGACAAGAACTTGGAAGAAATGGTGGAGAAGCTCGGCGACATCCCCTTGCTGTATCATCCCGGCCAACGATTTCACTACAGTGCATCGACCGATGTTTTGGGACGAGTTGTGGAAGTCGTGAGTGGCCAAAGATTCGCCGACTACTTGAAGGAGAATATTTTCGATCCGCTTGAGATGAAAGACACTTCCTTCTCGGTTCCTAGAGACAAGCTAACGCGCCTCGCCGAGCTTTATGAGGGCGAGGATGGAAATCTGAAACCCGCTTCACCCTTTTCTTCGTTTCGGTTTGTGAATGCGACTGATTTTGATAGCGGAGGAGGTGGACTCTGCTCGACCATTGATGACTACTTGAAGTTCTGTCAAATGCTCTTGGGCAAAGGCAAGGCCAATGGAAAGCAGATCCTCAAGGCCGAGACCCTAGAAATGATGTTCACCAATCAACTTGGCGATCAAGTGGAAGAGGCTTCTCGCAGTTTTCAGTTTGGGCTTGGCTTCAGAATCGCAGCTCGCGGTGATTATTCTTGGGGAGGTGCGGCGGGCACTCGCTTTTGGGTAAATCCCGAAATGCAACTGGCAATCCTTTACATGGTGCAGATCAATCCCTACGGCTCGCGGAACTGGGGCAGCCAAGTTCGGAATCTTGTCTACCAGTCGTTGGAGAAGGAGTAAGCGGAAGGGAGTGACCAATAGAAGCGATATGGACGGGCGTGCAAGCGACCGTCCGCAAGGGAACGTTCGCTTCTGCTAACTGGTTGGGAAGGTCCAAATTCTGGGAAGGTCTTAGTTCGAAGCGTGCCACCATCTTAGAGCGGGACTATCATCGAGAAGTTTTCACTATAAGTGAGTTTCTGTTCTTCTACACGAAACGGACTATGCTTGAATCTGTAAGGGCCCACAGCTTAAGAGATTGGCAGTGAGGTTCCTTCAACTAAGACTAACATTCCGGCCTGTAATGTGTCTGTGTAGTTGTGATTGCAGCGTTGTGCACCGGTTTTCTGTACCCAGATAATCAATCCGGGCCTAGGAAACTTAGCTAATCGGCATTTATTGCTTAGGAGCTAAGGGCGACCAAATCCAAGGACAAGTTACTTGGCTCCAGAAACTAGAACTATTTTCATGACTCGACAGCTTCGCTTCGCACCGTTTCTCCTGTGCCTTCACTGCGTTTTGCCGATTGCAGCCCATTCGCAAGACCTCGGCTCTGTGGAGAGGCAGAGTCTCTCCAAAGCATTTTCGTCTCTGAAGTTCCGCAATGTCGGTCCTTTCCGTGGTGGACGCAGCAACGCGGTAACCGGCGTGCTTGGCCAGCCGCAAGTCTATTACTTCGGAAGCACCGGGGGCGGAGTATGGAAAACGACTGACGCTGGAATCACTTGGAACAACATCTCAGACGGACAGCTCAAAACTGGCTCGGTCGGTGCATTGGCAGTTTCATCCAGCGACCCAAACGTCATTTACGTCGGAATGGGTGAACACGCGGTGCGAGGCGTCATGACCTCGCATGGCGACGGAGTGTACAAGAGCACTGATGCAGGACGTACTTGGGAACACTGCGGCTTGGAAGACTCCCGTCACATCGCAGCAATTCGAATTCACCCGACAAATCCTGAACTCGTTTATGTTGCTGTGCAAGGTGAGTTGTACGGCCCTTCCGCAGAACGCGGCATCTATCGCTCGACCGACGGCGGTGGCTCTTGGGAACAAGTCTTGTTTGTGAATGACACCAGTGGTGCAGCTGATCTGAGTATGGACGGAACCAATCCGCGGATTCTGTATGCTGCAACTTGGGACCACCAGCGACTCCCTTGGAAGATTCGTAGCGGCGGCTCGGGTTCAGGCATTCACAAGTCCACTGACGGTGGAACCACCTGGAAGAAGTTGTCGGCTGGCTTGCCCGACACGATGGGAAAAGTCGCGGTAACCGTTTCTCCAGCAAATCCTGACGTCGTCTACGCCAACATCGAAGCCAAACAAGGTGGTGTATTTCGCTCCAACAACGCAGGCAAAACCTGGCAACAAGTCAACTCGGAGCGAGTCACGGTTGCGCGAGCATGGTACTACATCGAAGTCGTAGCTGATCCGCGGGATGAAGACCAAGTGTATGTCCTGAATGCGCCGCTCCTAAAGTCCATTGATGGCGGAAACAATTTCCAGCCGATCCCGAATCCGCACACCGATCAACACGATCTCTGGATCAATCCAATCAATCCCAACAACATGATTTTGGCCAACGACGGAGGAGCCTGCATTACGTTTAATAGTGGAGCCTCGTGGTCGCCGCAAAACAATCAGCCCACAGCCCAGTTTTATCGCGTTATCACCGATCGCCAGTTTCCCTACCGAATCTATGGTGGGCAGCAAGACAACAGCACAGTCAGTATTGCAAGTCAGTCGAATTCTGGTGGTATCACAGAACGTAATTGGTTTCCGACTGCAGGTGGAGAGAGCGCTTTCTTGGCTTTCGATCCAGATCAGCCTGATCAGGTTTTCGGGACAAGTATTCAAGGCATGCTGACGCGACATGACTTGAAGACGGACGAGCAGAAAAGCGTCGTCGTGTATCCTTCCTTAAATCTCGGTGTTCTGGCCAAAGATCAGCAGTATCGGTTCAACTGGAATGGGCCGCTGGCGGCTCAGCATCAAGATCCAAACGTCCTTTATCTCGGCGCGAATGTGATTTTTCGAAGTGACGATGCAGGGCATAGCTGGACCGAAATCAGCGGAGATCTGACTCGTAACGAACCTGAGAAGCATGGTGACGGAAGCGAGCCGTTCACCAATGAAGCAGCAGGCGGCGAGGTCTATAACACCATCAGCTACATCGCAGTGTCTCCTCACGCAGCTGGGACAATATGGGTCGGGACGGATGACGGACTTGTTCATCGTACCGACGATGAAGGCAAAGGATGGATCGATGTTACCCCGGACGGCCTCGAGGAGTGTCTCGTCAACTGCTTGGATATTTCAACGCACGATCCCAATACCGCTTTTGCTGCGGTCACGCGATATAAGTTTAGCGAGCTGCGTCCCATGGCTCTGAAGACTGTGGACAATGGCAAGTCGTGGGCCCCTATCACCCACGGAATCGCGGATGGACATTTTGTGCGAGTTATCCGGCAAGATCCTGTTAATGAACAAGTTCTTTACGCTGGAACGGAAGGCGGACTGTACATTTCGCTGGATCAGGGAATGCACTGGTCTGAATTTCAGCTCAACCTTCCAAAATGTCCTATTACTGATTTGACCTTTCGCGACAACGATCTGATCGTTGCCACCTCTGGCAGAGCCTTCTGGATACTCGACGACCTTAGTTCGATTCAGCAATCGGGCGGAGCATTAGAGCCGAATAAGTTTGCGATTTTCACTCCGAAATCGACCACAAAGTTCTCGTCTGCGACGTCGGCGTCAGCTTCGCCATTTAGTGGGCAGAATCCGTTGCCAGGAGTCATCTTTGACTATCACCTACCCAGCAGCTGGACGCAAGATATGGAGCTGCAGCTTGAAGTCATTCGCGAAGACGGGAAGATTGTCCGAACACTTAGTTCCGTTGCACCAAAGAAGGCTGCAGGCTGGGCTGGCGGGCCTTCGAAGCCATTGGTTCTTCCTACGAAGCCTGGGCTCAATCGATTTCATTGGGACTTGCGTGCGGATCCGATCCCTGGAGTCCCCGACGTCTATGTGCTTGGCAGTCACAACGGCCCGCGAGTCACCCCTGGCCGGTACACACTAAGACTTTCATCAAGTGAGGATCTTGGAGCTCCAGAAGCCGAAGCTCTGGTCGTTCCAGATCCTCGCATCGAGGCGGATGAACAGGATTACGAAGCCCAGCAAGAGGCTTTGGATTCGATTCGCGAGATGGCTGCTGAGCTCCATTCAGAAGTGAATCGATTCGCTCAGGTGAAAGCTCAGCTATCTGGTAAGCTCAAGTTGCTCAAGAACATGGAGGAACACACGGAGCTGGTACAACTTGCTCAAGCAGCCTCGGAGCAGTTGAAGGCTTGGGAGTCGCAACTCATTCAGCGGCGGCAGAAGACTCAGCAAGATGTCGTCAATTTCCCCAACCGGCTCAATGCTCAGTTGCTGTACCTAGCAGGCGAGCTAGATACTAATTCTCCGCTGCCAACTCAGGCCTCTCTGCAGAGGTTGGCGGACTTATCCAATCAATGGGAGGAACTTCGCGTGCAGTTGGACAAGCTCATCCAAGGCTCGATCGCCGACTTTAATACCAGATATAAATCGAGTGGTTTGCCCGCGGTCATTATTCCTGATAGGATCGAAACTCCTTGAGGACCCATCGATTTGTTTAGGCTTTCAACGTGCGTTAAGCTTCTAGCTTGTCGGTTTTCCAGACTCCACTAAGCAGTCCTCCTGAGGGGCACGGTGTTAGTCACGTCAAAAGCCTGAAATAACCGACGGCTATGCGACTTGTCGCTCACTTGATTTCCGAATTGTTCGACAGAAGCTAGTGCTCGGCTTCCCAAGGCGGATGAACCAGCAGAGCTGGGATGACAGCAACCATCAAAATGGTCACGACGAGAGAGTAACGTACCGCTTGCAGTTTCCTGGAATTTGGATTCCAGAGCAAGACGAGCGGAGCCACTAAGGGAAGAGCAAAGCACCAGGTCGGGACGTCGGAGGACGTATTCGCGTAACCAATGAACATCAGGTTGCACATCAAGCCAAAGAATAAGAATGGCAGTCCTTTGGCATTGCCGCCTGGTTTATTGGCAAATAGAAGCGCAGCGGTTAGCGAGGCTGTGAGCAATCCTGCAATTTGAGCGAACTTCAGTGAAAAAGATTGCAATAGCACCAGGGAGCATGCTGTGCCGGTCGCCATAAACACGCCAACAAGCGCTCGCTGCTGGATCTTATCCGTGGCTTTGTTTAAGAACCAGGCCAAGCCGTAGGTAAAGACAGTGAGCAATCCCACCGCCCAGAGACGCGGCGGAACCATTTTGGGAAATGCGGGAACCAGAAACCAAGCTGCGGCGATAGGCGAAACTTTCGGGAGCAAGGCTAGAATTAACGCTGCTGCGGGAAACCAATCCAAGTATCTAACCGGAAACCAGACCGAGAATTCTTGGAAAAACCAGCCCGCTATGAAACCACAAGCCACGCCCAACGTGGTCGCTTGAGGTTTCAATCTTTCAAGCCGGTATATAAGCCAAGTCACAACGACCGCAACCACAATGGGGACCGCGGCCGTTTTGATCAGCATCCCAACAACAAAAGCCATGGAATTGGTTACGCCGTTTCGCGTGTTGACTGGCGGGGATTACTCAAGCGCCAACTAAAATCTCGATATCGACCTCGGCGTTGATCGGATTGTCAGGCTGGCCGGTGTAGTTCATGCCAAACTTGGTGCGATCGACTTTGAATTTCGCGTCCAGCTTCACTTTTCCATCGGTTACGGAAACTGTCGCAGGGAACGAAATCTCGCCAGTCTGTCCGTGCATGTTGAGCTCACCCGTGATGGTGACTTCCCCCGAACCTTCAACTTTTGAGGATGCAAAAGTCAGTTCAGGGAATTCCTTGACGCTAAAGAAGTCTTCATTTTTCAAGTGCCCTGTCAGCTTTTCTTGGCCGGAGAAAAGTGAGTCCACTTGGATGACTACATTTACCGAAGTAATTTTGTCCCCGTCGACACCGATAGTTCCACTCACTTCCTTAAAGCCACCGGCCTGCGAATCACCGGACTTCTTAGTGCCAACGAACAGAACCTTCGTGTTTTCACTCGTGACGGCGAAGCCCGAGCCGGAAGATGTTGCCGGGGGCGTGTTGTCGCCTGCAGCAGGAGTCGGTTCGGTAGCTTCTTCTGAATTGCATCCGGTCAACAAGAGTGCCATCGCGCATACGATGAGAATATTTCGTGACATGTCATGCCTCTTAGGCTAAAGAAAGGTGAGAGATTGCGGAGTGATATCGTTGAAGTTTACACAGGTTTCATTGAACTTGTAGAGCCCCCAACGTGTTTGCATGGCCAACCACGTTTCACATCCGCTTACCGATTGACATTCCGACTTGCCCAATCTGGGTGGAAGGGGAGATTTCCCTGAGTCGCTTTTCAATCAGTGTCTTCTGATGCTTGGCGTTCGGGCCTCGCAATACATCCAGATAAGCACCAACGGCGGCCGATGTGTTTCCAGCCAGAGTTTGGATCTAGCCGATCGTGCAATGGAGTAGATAGCAGTCCTTCAGTTCTCCGCCATCACGAACTTGCTCGGTCTGTCGCAGAGTCCTGTCGGCACGACTATCTCGTGCGATGGCAACGGAGTGATTGAGTTGATAAATGGGACAAGGGTGCCTCTCCTGAAGTCTCTCGTAGAATAAAGCTACCTGCTGCCGGTCAGTCTCCTCGAGACGCTGGGCTGCACAGTGCATCGGAGTAATCAGTGCTTCAAAGTGAAATCGCGAAGGCTGGTTTTCGAAGCTACCAATCAACCACTGATCGGAAATAGAAATCAACTCGTGATCCAATTTCAGATTGTGAATCGCATATGGTACTCGATGTTGTGTCACACCTTTACGATTCACCAGATGGCATAACAAACGGGAGTTGCGCGCCCTGTCCATGCCTTGCGCGTTTCTTTTTTCTCAAACCTTCTGAAACCCTAGGATTCAAGAGGCAAGATAAAGTAGAATCCAGCTCAGTTTGCCGCGCGAGAATCGAAGGCTCCAAGCTGAACATGCGTATTTCCTCATTCCTATTTCTGACTCTGCTCCTCATCAGAGCCCCAGCTCAAGATGAAGCGAGCAGTCCATCAGGGGTGTCCTTCGACGCGAAACCCGCAGATACGCAGGTTTCGCGTTACAAAGACTGGATGTCAAAACTTCCAGACAGCCTGACGCTCGCCCAACTTTCAATTCCGGGAACCCATGATTCTGGAGCCCGATTTGATGGGCTCTCATTTGGGTTTGCAAAGTGCCAAAGCTGGAGCATTTCGGATCAGCTTGCCGCCGGAGTCCGTTTTCTGGATATCCGATGCCGTCATCTGAAAAATGAATTTCACATTTATCATGGCGTAGTAGACCAGAAGCTAACTTTTGAAAGTGTGGTCCAAGACTGCCAAGAATTCCTAAACAAGCATCCTTCGGAATGCGTCATTATGGCAATCAAGCGGGAATCGACGCCGCGGCAGAACAGCAGATCCTTTCGGGAAACATTCGAGGCCACAATCGAAAATGGAGCTGCCATTTGGTGGCGAGGAAGCAAGATTCCAACACTGAAAGAAGTCCGCGGCAAGATCGTATTAGTAGATCGAGTCAGTAGTTTAGGTGGCTTACCGTGGAGGACGTTGAATAAGCAAGATCGTTACACTGCACCTGTAGACGAGAAGCAAGAGTTAATACGGAAGCAGTTTGAAGCTGCTGTTGCGGATCACCAAGGAAGATGGCATTTGAACTATTGCAGCGGTACCGTCCCTGCCAACTTGCTGACACCGCGTAAGTACGCTGCTTTGACGAATGAGTACACATTGCGGCTGATTCAGGAATTTCCAAGCGACCAGCACCTTGGCACCGTCATCATGGACTTTCCCAGCGAAGGAATAATCGGTGAGATCATAGACGCAAATTCGGTCAATCTCGGCCCGTAAGCAGGCTACGGGCCTGTTGACGCAAGACGGGGCATTCCGGCTTGTCCAGTACCCTTCGTTCGTGGAGGAAGTTGTCAGAACTTTCGGCGAATCTCGCTAAGCGTCATCGCCATCGCTTGAGACGTCACCGGACTCGGGAGCATCGCCAGAGTCTGAAGCTTCAGACTGAGCATCTTCGGCAGGTGCTGATTCGGCACTCGGTGCCTCTGCCGCAGGTGCACCTTCAGCTTGAGCCTCGTCCTCCTCATCCACCTCTTCACGCGGAACGCGAACGATAGCAGTGAGCGTATCGCCGTCGTCCAAGTTCATGATGCGGACACCTTGAGTGTTGCGGCCGATGATGCTGATTTCCTTGGCTGCCAAACGCTGGATCTTGCCACCAGAAGTAATCATCAACAACTCGTGCTCGTCTGTGACTTGAACCACTCCGACAACAGGACCGTTGCGATCCGTGGTCTTGATGTCCATCAAGCCGCCACCGCCGCGTTTCTGAGTCCGATAGGACTGGCTCGAATTGGGTGAGTCGGAGTCGCCTTCCGCGGCTTCTGCCGCAGGTGCTTCTGCTGCCTCATCACCACCTTCACCTTCGGATTCGGTTGGTACAGAGCCCGCCCCAAACCAGGTCCGCTTGCCGTAGCCTTTCTCGCAGGCAGTCAGCAAAGTTGCTTCAGGATCGGCGACAACCATACCGACGCAGGTATCGCCTTTCTTGAGTCGAATTCCGCGAACACCAGATGTATTCCGGCCCATGGCTCGCGCATCAGACTCGGCAAAGCGTATGGCTCGGCCGCCAGCCGTTGCCATCAGTAATTGATCGTTGGGCCCGACGACTTTGACGTCCACCAACTCGTCGTCTTCCTTGAGCTTGATCGCAATGATGCCACCACGCTTGGGGCGTGAGTAAGCGTCCAAGGCCGTCTTCTTCACAAGCCCTTGTTTGGTAGCCATCACTAGGAAGTGGCCTTCAAGGTTGAAGTCGCGGACTGCCACACACTCTGCGATCTGCTCACCTTCCTCCAGGTTCAACAAGTTGACGACAGCACGCCCGCGGCTTTCGCGGCTAAGTTGCGGAATATCATAAACCTTTTGCCAGTAGACCTTGCCTTTGTTCGTGAAGAACAGAAGGTACGCGTGCGTACTCGCTACAAACAAATGCTCTAGCGGATCTTCGTCCTCAACCTTCGCACCTTTGATACCTTTTCCGCCACGACGCTGGGCTCGATAGGTCGTCGAAGGAATTCGCTTGATGTAACCTCGGTGGCTGATCGTGACCACCATGGTTTCTTCGGTGATCAAATCCTCAAGGTTATAATTGCCGATCTCTTCACTGGAGATCTGCGTGCGGCGATTGTCTCCAAATCGCTTTGAGATTTCTTCCATCTCGTCCTTGATGATGGCGTAGATGTTTGCTTCGTCGGAAAGGATTTCGAGATAGCCATCGATCTCTTCGAGCAAAGCTGCGTGTTCGTTGGAGAGTTTGTCTTGCTCAAGGTTAACCAGTTGGCCAAGACGCATGGCCAGAATCGCATCGGTCTGCACGCTCGTCAATGAGTACGTATCGGCGACACCGCGATCGTTTTGAAACTCTTGAAAGCCCTTGTCGCCCAATGCACGCTGCATCATCGACGCAGGAACTTCGACGCCCATCAACCGTTCCTTCGCTTCAGGCTGAGTGCGGCTGGAGCGAATGATCTGGATGATCTGGTCGATATCTGCCAGGGCTAGCAGTAAGCCTTCGATAGTGTGCTTTCGCTTGCGAGCTCGAGCTAGCAAGAACTGCGTGCGGCGACGAATGACTTCGAGGCGATGCCGAATGAACTCTTGAAGCATCTCCTTGATCGTTAGCTCGCGTGGCTTGCCGTCCACCAGGGCCAAGAAAATCAACGAGAAGGAATCTTGGAGCTGCGAATACTGGTACAACTGGTTGAGTACCACATCTGCATCGTGCCCTTGCTTGACGTCAATGACGAGACGCACAGGCTCTTTCAGGTCGCTTTCGTCGCGGATGCCTGAGATGCCCTTGATTTTGCCCGTGCTGACAAGCGCGGCGATCCGTTCGACCACACGGTCGCGGAACTGTTGAAAGGGAATCTCGTGGACGATGATCCGGGTGCGTTTGCCTTTCGTATCAATCGAAGTGCGAGCGCGAACGACGATGGTGCTGCGGCCCGTCTTGTAGCCTTGGCGGATTCCCAGGTGCCCACAAATGATCCCGCCCGTTGGGAAGTCCGGGCCTGGGATCAATTCAAGCAACTCATCGATCGTGACTTCTGGATTGTCGATCAACGCGATGACGCCTGAGCAAACTTCACGCAGGTTGTGTGGAGGAATGCTGGTCGCCATACCAACCGCGATACCAGTCGTGCCATTGACCAGTAAGTTTGGGAAGCGTGATGGCAACACGACCGGCTCATTACGAGCTTCGTCGTAGGTCGGAACGAAGTCGACCGTGTCGAGCTTGATGTCGTCCAGCATCATTGCTGCTGCGGCACTCAGGCGAGCTTCGGTGTATCGCATCGCAGCTGGAGGAAGGCCCGCGATCGAACCAAAATTACCTTGCTTGTCGACCAAAACTTGACGCATGTTCCATTCTTGGGCCATGCGGACGAGCGTCGGGTAAATAACGGCTTCACCGTGTGGGTGGTAATTGCCACTGGTGTCACCGGAGATCTTCGCACATTTGACTCGCTTGGAGCTGGGGCCAAGATTCAAGTCATTCATCGCAACTAGAATGCGGCGCTGTGAAGGCTTCAGGCCATCACGCACGTCCGGCAGCGCCCGGCTGACGATAACGCTCATGGCGTAAGTCAGATAACTGTCACGCAGCTCGTTTTCGATCGGCTGATCGATCAGCTCTGTGCCAACGCCATTGCCAGCTTCGCTGTCACCGTTGTTGGGCTCTTCGCCTGCTGGTAGATTTTCGTCTTCCGGTGGGGGTACATCCGACAAATCAACATCCTTCGCGGTAGCTTTTAGTCTGCCTTAGGCCCGAATTGGGAGAACCCGCATGACTTTAGACTAAGGTCTTGCTGGACGAAAAGTGGCGGTCAGGAGCTCCCCAGGAACAACCTGGCAGCCTGGAAAGACCTCGATTTGAACCTTCAATTCGAACGCTTTTTCCACTTCGCCAACACAGGCGAAAGCTTACCACGCTAACTAGCTTCCAACAAGGCAGGAAGCGAAGACATGTGTCGCTGTAAGTGCTTATTTGACATAGGTTTGCGAACTGCTGGGAGCCAGGCGCGCCGAGCCGAGAGCCGATGAGGATTGCAACCCCAAATCACGCAGCTTTCCCGGATTTCTCTCCCGGTTCTTATGTGAATTCCTGGGCGAATAGAGCAGCATTGCGAAGTCGGCTCCTGAGCTCGCGTGAACCAGGCCCGAGCCCTCTCCGGTCCTCTGGGAAAGGAGGAGTGACCTGCCCACGTATTTCGGAACTTTGATTCCCGAAATGTGGTTGGCCTTCTCTGAACCATAAAGAAAAGAGACAAGTCGCTTAGGATTCTTGCTCAATCGCTTTGCGGATGCGTGAGCTTAGTTTGGGTGAAAGCTGCTACGCAGCGAGGTCGTGCTCGCAACAATGCTGTACTTTTCGTGGGCTGCCTAAAAATTTTCCAATGTGCGCATCAGCATGGTTGCATACTGGCCTGCCTGCAATCTGAAGTCGAGTCGCAAGGCGGACTTTTCGGTATCCGCGGATGAATTGAGTTCATCTTCGTCCACTACTGCATCCAGGTCATCGATCTGTAAGAAAAGCGGTCTTGCAGCTCGCGAGAAAAAGACGTCGCGCGGAAAAGAGAATCGCAACTTGTGTGGCTTGAGATCATAACCGCTACAGACTTTTTCCAAAATCGATCGCATCTCTGCAGCCCATTTTGTCGGTCTTGAAGAAGGAAGTGGCAAAGTGTCCTTTTCACGCCCTTCAAAATCAGAGGCTTGCGTCGGAAAAGCGAGTTGACAACAGGTCGACGATTGCAGCGCGGCTTCACTCGCCTTACTTTTGATCCAGCGGCTTACCATCTCATTCCATATTGCTGCCTGGAAAGCAGCAACATACAAACTTCGCATGTCGCGGGATATTAGACCCGCCGCCTTTTTGAAGCCTTCTGGGTGATCACATAGATACGTTACTACGCTGCGGCGGTTGCTGCGAGCTAGTAGTTCCTTGCATTGTATCCAGTCACCCCAATTCTCTCGTAGGAGTTCTTTCTGCTCCGCCTCGTGCTGGCTGTCCTTGGAGTTGGCTTCCGCCAAGGCCAGGAACACGGCGCGCTCGTAATTGGCTTTACACCAAGGCTGCGCAACAAACTCACCGGACCGACCGACCGAACCGAATCTTTGCTCGTCAAAGTAATTCGGAGCCAAAAGCTCTAGGTTCTGCAGCTTCGCACGCCAAGCCTCAGCCTTCGGTGGAGTGAGATTGCGCATGCAAATCTGGAAGTGATTGGCTTCAATGTCTTTGGCTGTGAATGCTTCTGCAGCTTGGCCGCGGTAGCGCAGCGAGAATTTCTGATGTGGAAAATCCTCCATCGGTCCATCCTTTATCGTCACGGTCTGCGTTGTAACCGCGTGGCGATCTTTGCGGCCGCCAAAGCTGGTGCGATAACCGGCGATGTCCCAGTCGCGCCTTACGACCTCAATGGCCTCCACTGTCCCGATGCCAGACTTTTCCAGCGTGTAGACTGCAAACGGACCTCCGCCAGTCCGATAGCCATTGCTCACTTCTGTGACCACGAAATCTTCGCGGCGTTGTTTGACCTTCAGGGAACATACCTTTGTCGTTAAGGAGTTTGGGGGGAAGTTGTCGCTGGAAGCACCGGTGGCTTGGAAGGCAAAGACTGGCCTACGATTGCCGCGGTCTAGCTTCAGAGAAGGTTGGTACCGACCCTCGGCATACGGTTAGACACCGGCATTGCGAATGCTCAGCGCTGCATCTTCAGGCGTGATGGGATTGATGAAGCAATCGCTGCCCCATTCGAATCCGGCCAGCTTGGTTAGTCTCGGGAAAAGTTCGATTCGCCAGTGGTAAAAGCTTGCATCACCTATCGACGCCGGAGCAGTATGAATCACA
Organism: Aureliella sp.; assembly: GCA_963691875.1. Taxonomy (GTDB): domain Bacteria; phylum Planctomycetota; class Planctomycetia; order Pirellulales; family Pirellulaceae; genus Aureliella. Next base: position 2,546,751 of record OY829846.1, on the reverse strand, counting down.
AAATTGTAAGACGAATCGGGGTGCAGGTTCTCCAGGCGTCGTATTAGACGGTGCGTCAACCACGATAGTTGCTCAAGCCCGAAGTCATTCAAGTGCTCAAAACGCGCCTGGTGCTTACGTGGCACAATTGTCTGCAAGAATGGTATGCGACTGGCAAAAGGACAAAAGGCAACAAAGTCCGGCGTTTCTTCAACGATGCGAAGCCCTTGTTGCAGTTCATCCTCGAGCATTCGCAAGTAAAGGCAGGTATTTTCCTGCTCCTCGAACATCCGCATTCGCTCGACGCTGCGTTGCACTTTGGTTGGCAAGTGGTCGGTAGCGATTAGCTGTGAATGGCTGTGCGCGAGCGAAGCACCCGCTTCCTCGCCGACATTTTTAAAGAGTACCGCATACTCAGCTCGATGCTCCGACAACCAATGATCAAGTCGATCACGATAGGCCTGGAAGACAAGCTTGACTTCCTTCTGCCCCAGTTGGCTCAAGGAGCTAAGATGCTGAGGGCATTCAATGATGACTTCGTGAGCGCCATGTAGTTCGCGACGCTGGTACAAGTCGATACGTCCGTTTGGCTGCGAAAGCGACTTAGGAGCAAACTCGATCTCCGGACCGCACGCGTTCACTGCGGGAAACTTGTTGGGGACGACCCGAACAGACCAGTCCTTGCTGCCGTCCAAGCAGTATGAGGCAACAGCATCCGGTGTCTCCATCTCCTTGCCGCTACAAAATGGGCAGTTGGAGGCAGCTTGGATTTCGCTCGGCTTCTTCAGAAAGTCGTCGGGACGAGCCGTGCGTTGGGGGGCCATGATAACCCAGCGATCCGCCAACCAGTCATAGCGCATTTCATTGGTGGTCGCCTTTACGCGATCATCCTTGAACTGCCACGTTGGTCCGGCTTCTGCTTGTGCCACCCATACTGTCCTGCTAAACGACGAGTCGGGAACGATGACACGAATCAGGGGGAAGCCAACAACCGCTCGTACATCTGCTGGTACTGCTTTGCACTGTTTCCCCAGGACCAATCCATGTTCATCCCTGTGGCCACAATTTGAGCCCATACAGGCTTTTCATGCAAATAGGTTTCCACTGCTCGTTGCAGCGTATACTCCAAGGTTGCAATAGAATAATCGGTACAAATGAAGCCTGTCGCGATCTCGTCACCGAGCGTCGAAGCGTTCGCATCCGTCACGGTGTCCACCAAGCCGCCGGTGGCATTTACGACGGGAACACTTCCGTACTTCAAGCTGTAAAGTTGGTTTAAGCCACATGGCTCGTAGCGGCTTGGCATCAAGAACAAATCACTCGCCGCTTCGATCTGGTGTGCCAAGGCCTCGGAAAAGGCTAGGCGAACACCAAGGTTATGTGGGAACCGAGACGCAAGATCGGCAAGTTCTTTTTCATATTTTTTTTCGCCCGTGCCCAGTATAACCCACTGAATCGACTTATCTTGTGCCCAGCGATGCAGCAGCGGAATGATCAGATCCCAGCCCTTCTGATCCGCCATCCGACTCACGATACCAACCAGTGGCTTGTCGGGAGCGACTTCCATACCGAGCTCGGTCTGCAGCGAGCTCTTGCATACAGCTTTGCCATCTTGCCAAGAACCAGCATCGTAGTTTTGTGGCAAGTGCGGATCTGAACATGGGTTCCACTCGGAGTAATCCACTCCATTGACGATGCCCAGCAGGTCCTCGCCTCGTGAGGCAAGTGTCCGTTCCAAGCCGCATCCGAATTCCTCAGTCGTGATCTCGCGTGAGTAAGTCGGGCTAACGGTGGTTACTTGATCTGCGAACACAATGCCGGTTTTGAGCAAGTTCAGCTGACCGTAAAACTCCATCTCATGAAGGTTGAAATGTTCCCAGCCGAGGTCTGTTAGCGGCATGTCCAAATGCCAGAAGCTCCCCTGGTAGGCCAAATTGTGAATCGTCATCACAGTCTTGGTGTTTTTGGCCCAAGCATAGTTCCGGTAGCCAGTTTTGACGTAGGCGGGCAACAGACCGCTTTGCCAATCATGACAGTGCAGCACATCGACTGGGAGCTCCAAACACTCAATCGCTTCCGCCACGGCGCGATTGAAGAAACAAAAACGCTCGCAGCTGTCCTTGTACTCTCCCAACTCGTCTGAATACAAAGTGTCGCGATCGTAGTACTGCGGTTGGTCGATCAAATAAACGGTGACACTACTGTTAGGTAGAGTCGCTTTTAGCAGACGGCAGGCAACGTGCTTATTCGCGATTGGGATCGTAAAGGTATGATCCGTGGACTCGACAGCAATGCCGCTTCGGAGCGTACTGCGAAAGGCGGGCAGGAAGGCTGTGCAGCCGACGCCAATTTGCTCCAGTGCTCGCGGCAGCGCGCCGCAAACATCACCCAATCCGCCAGTCTTGGCAAAAGGAACCATTTCGCTGGAAACGGAGACAACTTGAATGGAATCGGCCAAGGTTCTGTCGCAAGCTCAAGAGGTGGCAAAGAAAGGGGACGGAAAGAATGTCTCTCGCCCGTGATTCAATAGTTTGTTGGGTGTAGAAGGTCGCTCTAGCACAGTACGAATCTCGATAGCATCCCGCGGCTTCTTCCACTGTGGCGGTCCATGCACTTTTCCAACGGTACAAAATCGGACGAGCTAACATACTCCACAAAAAGCATCAAGGAAGGAAATAGGGTTGCCTCATCAAGGCAATTTGTACCGATTCGCTTTGGACTTTGACGACCTTGGAGGTTTTGTCGACAGGAGTTTATACTGGAGAGTCACACGGCAACATTGTTTGTCCGCATCCACCTTCCCTTATGAGCACAACGAGCAAGTCTGGAAATGTCGGGCTATCCAGCCCAGGGAGGGCCGACTTTTGATCGTAAACTCTTCCATCTTTCCCTCTTAAACGTTGCAACTATCTGAATCGTTATGGATGTTTCGACAGTACGACCGAAAGTCGCTCAGCTGAGGTTTCAGTTGCTGCAGCGGTCCGTGCATCCAGAACTATTTCAGATCTTTAAAACGCAGCGTGTCGAGCGTGACCGGTACTCTGCTCGCATTGACATCACCAATGATGGACATGTTGTCCAATGGACCTTTGGGAACACGACGGTCAGCGAAATTGCCTCCTCCAATCTGCAACCCGTTCCTCAAGGCCGTCATCTGCTCTCCGAGCCACTTCGCAAATCCGGCTCGAAGGTAGTAGAGTTGCCAGGAGCGGAATACGAGTATGCATTCGAACTACAGCGGGTGAAGCCTGAAATGTTCTGGATGATTCAAAAGCAGCTCAAAGAGACTGGCGAAACGCATGAGCTGATTCACGTCTTCAACGCCAGCGGTCGCGTTGACATTGGTGGCCTCAGCTTCCTCAACTTGGAAACTCGCGCCGCAAGTTTGCAAGTCCAGGCCATTCACACGTTTCCAGATGATTTTGCCTTAGTCAAAACCGAGTCTACGCTGCGGGTGGTGGGACAGGAGTAGCCAACACATTCGTGCTGCGATGACGTAGTTTGTACCTCGCCCCCTAAAGCCCTGGTCACTCGGCCTAGTAGTGAAGAGGACTCAAACGGCCAAGGTTATCCCTGCTACTTCTTTCGGTCGCTACCATTATCGCCAACTCCTCCGCCGTGTATCATCTCTTTGTCCAGTAGAGGAAGTTGTTCGCCGTAGCGGAAGTCGTAAAGACTTTCGGCAACTCGTTGGACGAGGCTTCTCGTCTAACGACTAGCCGTAGGTCCGTATTGTTTTTTGCCCTTCGCTTTCACTCACTACCGCAAAGCGTCCTGCATTCCATCACAACCCGAAGCGTCAGCGAGTCACGGCTATATCGCCTCATTCACGCATCGGTTCATAGAACCATTCGTCCTGCGGAATATCACCTCGGAGCATGTCCTTGAAAATCACCAATATCCGTGTCTACCAAGTTGATCTACCTCTGCATGAAGGCAACTACAGCTGGTCCGAGGGCAAGAGCGTTGATGTTTTTGACTCGACCGTCGTGGAAGTTGAGACCGATGCTGGAATCACGGGCTATGGGGAAGTTTGTCCTTTGGGACCCGTTTACTTGCCAGCATATGCCAATGGAGCTCGAACCGGCATCGCGGAACTCGCGCCTTCGTTGATAGGTGACGACCCAAGGCAGTTGTGGGCACTGAACTACAAGATGGACATGGTGATGAAGGGACATCCCTACGTCAAAACAGCGATCGACATGGCTTGCTGGGACATCCTCGGCAAAGCCGCTGGTATGCCAGTCAGCCATTTGCTCGGCGGTCGATACGGAGAAGACGTGGTCCTCTACCGAGCTATCAGCCAACGTCCAGCAGCCGAAATGGCTGCCAACGTGAAAGACTACCGCGATCAAGGATACCGACGCTTTCAATTGAAAGTTGGCGGCGATCCGAACGAAGATATCGAACGCATTCGTGCCGTCCGAGCTGTTCTTGAACCAACGGACAAACTTGTCGCAGACGCAAACACTGGTTGGTTGATGCACGAGGCCATGCGAGTCGTCGGCGCTGTTGCCGACCTCGATGTCTACATCGAACAACCTTGTACGACTTACGAAGAGTGCCTCAGCGTTCGCCGGCAAACACATCTACCATTCGTGCTCGACGAAGTCATCAATTCGGCGGACACGATCCTCAAGGGGGCCCGCGACTTGGCGATGGACGTGGTGAACATCAAGATCAGTAAGTTTGGCGGGTTAACTCGTGCTAAGCAAGCTCGCGACCTATGCGTGTCGCTTGGTATCGCCATGACCTTAGAAGACAGCTGGGGCGGCGACATCATCACGGCCGCAATATCACACTTGGCTCACAGCACGCCGACTGATTTTTTGTTCACCAGCACAGATTTCAATAGCTATGTGACGCAATCGATTGCCACCGGAGCTCCCCAACGAGTCGATGGTCGCATGGCAGCTTCCCAAAATCCCGGGCTAGGCATCGAACCTCGCATGGATGTTCTTGGCGATCCGGTCTGGCAGGCAGAGTAGCAGCCGAGGGTACAGAAACAGGGTTTGATATGGGACTTGTCACTGGACTGTGGTTGCTCGATGGGCTCAGAAGGATTCTACCGATGTGTTCAGTTTGCTTTGCATTGTGGATGACGACAAGTGCATGCTGGGCTGATGACAACGTCTTGCAAAAAGCTCGACCGCCGATCGAACTTGAAAAGTTAGAAGAACTAGCCCGACGCATCGAACCCGACCTTCGCGGGCAAGTCACCAGGGCAAAACAGTACATCGAGTTTTTCCGCCAGCAGCTGGCCAACGACACGAGACTGTTCGCTTTTCAAGTAAAGGCCAAAGTGGATGCAGACGATCGCGTCCGGCTTGACGGCTATGTGGAGTTCCCTGAAACGCGAGACGCGCTTCTTGGCTACTTGAAAACCATGTCGCTTTCTGTCGACGCCAGCAACATACGAACGTTGCCGAGTGCGTCGCTTGGGGCAACACGGTTGGGTTTCGTAAAAGTACCTCATCGATTCAGCACGAGCGAGCCTGGTCGTGGCGAGACGGTTACGGAATGTCTTTATGCCGAACCGGTTTACTTGCTGGACGAGGTGGATTCGCACCTGCTCGTGCATAGCCAAGATGGCTATCTCGGTTTTTTGCCATCATCTGACGTGCAACGAGTCACTGCGAGTGAGTTCGAAGACTATTTGTCTGGCCCTAGAGCCAACGTTCAGTCCGACTGCAGGACTGAGAGCGGACTCTCGTTGCAAGCCGGGACGCAACTTACGTGGATTGAGGAAACAGACCAAACTATCTTCGTCGCATTGCTGGACGGCTCCCATGTTTCTCTACCAAAATCCCGTTGCCAAAAGGCAGCGGATCGTTCTGAAACGATCGAGCAAGTGCTGCGTAACGCCCTCGCTTTGCAAGGCACTCGTTACCAGTGGGGCGGAAAGACGTCCGATGGCATCGACTGTTCAGGACTCGTGCAGACTGCATTTCAATCTGTCGGAGTCTACCTGCCGCGTGATTCGAACCAACAGTTCTTGATGGGGCGGCTAACTGCCACACGCTGGCATACGGCCGGCCTGCGTCGTGGTGACACCATGTACTTCATCGGCGCTCATGGTCGTATTCGCCATACTGGAATCTATCTCGGAAACGATCAGTACCTCGAGGCAGTGTCGCCGGTGGCCAAAATTACAAGCCTGAATCCGAGAGACTCCAATTACGATGCACGCCGTCACGCAAGCTTTGTGTTTGCAAAACGATTGTTCTGAAGCTCAATGATCTCGTCGCGAACGGCGACTCGGGCTCATCCGGGTGAAATCGTACGTTCGAGAATTCGAAGACTTGTTTCGTCAGCATCGAGCTCTGCTTCGGCACCATGAGGTATGGTCAGATTCAATCGCGTGTGGCCCACAGGGAAGTTTGTTATGACTGGAACGCCGAGGTCGGCAAAGTAGTGCTCGAAGATATCCTGGCATGCGGATTGAGCGGTTGACTCTCGTGCTAGAGAATCCGTTAGCGTACCCACGATGATTCCTGATACATCGTCCAAAATCCCAGTGAGCCTGAGCTGTGACAGGTAGCGATCAATGCGGTAAGGTGCTTCGTCGACATCTTCGATGAACAGAATACTTCCTCGGAAGTCAACTTGGAAAGGCGTTCCAAGTGTAGAGCATAGGAGAGTGAGGTTTCCACCGAGCAACCGCCCCCTGGCTCTGCCACCGACGAGCATTTTGGGACGTAGGCCATTCTCGGGCAGCTCGATACTGTAACCTTTTGCACGTTCGACCGTGTATCTTGCCCTCAGAAGGGAACCCCAGAAGGAATTGGTCACTACCGGGTTCTCTTCATCTTTGTCATATAGATAAGCCTGAGGCATTGGTGAGTGGAAAGTGATCAAGCGTGATTTTTTAGCGATGGCTAGGTGCAATGCGGTGATATCCGAAAAGCCAGCGACAATCTTCGGGTGCTTTCTGAGCCCTTCGTAGTCGATTCGGTCTAGAATCCGCGTCAGTCCGTAGCCGCCTCGAAACGGAAAGATGCCCGCGATGTTCGGGTCCGCGATCGCGTTGTTCAGTTCTTCCAGGCGTTCAGCATCGCTACCTGCCAGATAGCCCCTGCTCCGACTTGCGAGAGATCTCGGCACAACAACTTCTAGTCCTTGGGTTTCGAAGGTCCTCCGAGCCGTTTCCACTTTTGCTGAATCGACAGGGCCAGCGGGAGCAACGAAAACCACCTTGTCCTCCTCACGAAGTGCAGGAGGTGCTATCCAACCAAGCTCGTCTTGCCCAGTGAATGCTACCACGCGCAGCTGAAACGCAAGGGCAGAGAGGGAAACACCTGCTATCAGTTGTCGGCGCCTGATACTCATTAGAAGTTCCTCAATTCAAGAGCGCAATATTAGCCAGATGCATCGATAGCAAGCTGGCAGGGCGGTGGAAGAGTGCGGAATACATTTTGACTCATTAAAACGAGCTGCGATATGCAACCAGCAGGCCTTCGCACCGGCTACAGTTTACTGAAGTTCAGCTCGTCGCACCCTAAGCCACGAATCGCTTAGTTCTATCCAATTCCTTCAGTGACAAACGGCTACCCGCAGGAACCGCAATTACGATAGAGCAGTCTAGAAGGCCCCGGATTGTTCCCACCCTTGAGAGACCTAGATGTCCAGATTCTGTCGATTTTACTGTTTACGCTTTCAACTGAGTTTTGCGTTCCTAGTTTGCCTGACGATCGGCATATCATCTCCCGTCACGGCGCAGGAAGTAAAAGGCTTGGACGAGAAATACTCTGTGGTGAAGTGGCGGAGTATTGGACCTTTTCGTGGTGGTCGATCGGTTTGTGCCTCAGGCGTCATCGGCGACACACAGACTTACTTCATGGGAACCACCGGCGGTGGACTTTGGAAGACTGAAGACGCGGGCCAGCATTGGACGAACGTGTCGGATGGCTTCTTTAAAACTGGATCGGTAGGCGCTGTGGCGGTTTCGGAAAGTGATCCAAACGTCGTTTACGTCGGAATGGGAGAACACGCTCCACGGGGCGTGATGACTTCGCACGGTGATGGCGTCTACAAGTCGACCGACTCTGGAAAGACTTGGCAGCATCTTGGCCTGGCTGAAACACAGCACATCGCCCGCATTGTGATTCATCCAAAGAATCCGGATATGCTGTTTGTCGCTGCTCAAGGCGCGCTACATGGCCCTTCCCAGCAACGCGGGATCTTCAAGTCTATCGATGGCGGAAAGACCTGGAATCGCGTCCTGTTCGTTAACGAACTCACAGGTTGTTCGGAACTGTCGATCGACTTTAGCAACCCACAAGTGCTGTACGCCACGATGTGGGAGCATCAGCGGAAACCTTGGAAGGTCATCAGTGGTGGTGAAGGCAGCGGCGTCTACCGGTCAGCCGATGCGGGAGAGACTTGGAAGAAGATCGAGGAGGGATTGCCCGAGCAAAAAGGCAAGATGGCCATCTCGGTCTCTCGTTCCAATCCGAACAAAGTGTACGCCTTGGTAGAAGGTGACAGCCAAGAGGAGAAAGGCGGCCTCTTCGTCTCCAACGATGGAGGTAAGAATTGGAGCGTGCGCAGCAAAGACCACCGACTTATTCAGAGAGCATGGTATTACACCGAGGTTTTCGTCGACCCAATGGACGAGCAAACGGTCTATGTGCTAAGTGCTCCTGCTCTGCGGTCCATCGATGGGGGCAAGTCCTGGGAAACACTTTCAGGAACACACGGTGACTATCACGACTTGTGGATCAATCCTAACGATTCACGCAACATGGTCATCGCCAACGATGGCGGTGCAGCGATCAGTTTCAACTATGGCAAGAGTTGGTCGCGGCAAGACAATATGCCCACGGCTCAGTTCTACCGAGTCAACGTGGACAATCAGTTTCCTTATCGCATCTACGGTGGCCAGCAGGACAATTCTTCTGTCGTGATCTCCAGTCTTGAACTCGGCAGTGGAGGTATCTCGACTCGCAGTTGGACTTCTTCTGCAGGCGGCGAGAGTGCCTTCCTGGCCTTCGATCCAGACGATCCTCGCTACGTGATGGGCGGCAGCTATCTCGGCACGATCGAACTACTCGATACTGAGTCCTCTGCTAGTACGAACATCATGTCCGCTCCGATACAGTACCTTGGTCGAGCGGCGCGAGACATGCGTTATCTGTTCAATTGGAACGCACCGATCATTTGGTCGCAGCATGAGCCTGGCACTTATTACCACGCCGCGCAATATTTATTGCGAACGAAGGACCTTGGCAAAACATGGGAGGAAGTCTCACCTGATCTAACGCGCGACCAGGACAACAAACAAGGCAAAGGCGGTGGCCCGCTCACCATTGAAGCCGTCGGGGCGGAGAACTACGGTACCATTAGTTACGTTGCCGAGTCGCCTCACGAAAAGGGTGTGCTCTGGGTGGGCAGCGACGATGGGCTCGTGCACATTACGAAGAACGGCGGCAAGGATTGGAAAGATGTCACGCCGCAGGATCTTGAGGAATGTTTGATTAATGCCATTGAGGTTTCGCCACATGATAAAGCGACTGCCTACATCGCGATAACGCGTTACAAGTTCGACGACAAGCGGCCTGGGGTCTACAAGACAACGGACTACGGAGAGTCTTGGATAAAGATTAACACCGGTATTCCGGACGGAGCTTTCACTCGTGTGGTGCGCGAAGATGAGGACCGCAAGGACTTGTTGTTCGCCGGTACCGAAACGGGGCTCTATGTTTCATGGAGTGGTGGTGAAAAGTGGGAGCCATTCCAACTTAACTTGCCAGTAACGCCGATCTTGGATCTCGCGGTTCGCCATGGCGACTTGATCGCAGCCACTTCCGGCAGGTCATTCTGGATTTTGGATGATCTGGCTTTGCTGCAGCAACATGACACTTCGAAGAAAGATTTCCATCTCTTCGCTCCCGAGCCAGCGATACTCTCGAATCACTACAGCGAGCTGAGTTCGACGAGCAAGAGTTTCACGGGCTCGAATTCGCTACGAGGCGTGAACCCGGCCAACGGAGTGGTCATCTATTACACACTTCCGAAACTTGAGAAAGACCAGCACATTACACTCGAGATATTGAATGCCAGTCGCGAAAGCATCATCGAGTTCTCATCCAAGAAAACACAAGGTTTCCAAAGCTACGCCGGCGGCCCTCCCACACCACAGACAATCCCGAAGGAAGAGGGCTTGAACCGCTTTGTGTGGAACATGCGGCACAAATCAATGCCAGGCATTCCCAAGGCTTACATCGAAGGTAGTTACCGTGGTCACAAAGTCGTTCCGGGCAACTATACCATCAAGCTCACACTAGGTGAGGAAACGCTTGAGTCGAGCGTCGAGATTGCCACCAATCCACTCTACGGCGTGCCCGACAAACAGTACCAAGAATACGACTCAGTCATGGTGGCGATGGAAAAGGAGCTGACCGAAATGCATGAGATGACAAATCGACTGCATCGAGCTCAGATTCAAATCGCAAGTTTGCTGGAGAAGATTGCCGAAAAAGAGTCTTTGGCGAAGCTCAAGGAATCCGGTGACAAGCTATTGGACGATCTGAAAGCCTGGGATGAAGAAATGGTCCAGCGCAAGTCGAAGGCCTACGATGACGTTGAGAATTTCCCCAACAAGTTTACGGCCGAATACTTGTTCCTGATCAACCAAACCGAGAGCTCCATCCCACGCGTGACTCAAGGCTCACTGGATCGTCGCGATGAACTCGAAGCCCAATGGAAGAAACTCAAGCAGCGTGGCGAGCAATTTATCAAATCCGAGATTCCGGAGTTTAATAAGCTTCTTTGGACTAACAGGATTGGGGCCATCTGGGCCATGGATGGTGAGTAGGCCGCTCTTTGTTCAGGGTAGGGTAATTGAGAATCTCAATCTGTGAGCCGACGACGCTAGTAGCGGGTCAGAGTTTTCCTGGTTCAGCCCAACACTGACGTGTACGGTTCACTTCGCCAATGTAAAACTCTAATTGACTCTGGCAATCCGTGAAGGTTAGGGGTAAGAAAACTAGTCCAGAGCTTTATAAGTTATTCTTTCTGAAAGGTCCGTTGTGAGTTCAAGGAGTTGGGTGGCCCTCAGGTATTGTAAGGCTGTCTTGTGCATCTGCTCTTTGGCCTGTTCTGCGGCAGGTCAGGAGTATTGGAAACGCTACGCGATCGATGATGAATTGCGTGGCGCCGATGGTGTGAAACTGGCGGATGCCAACAAAGATGGCCTGCTCGATATCGTTACAGGCTGGGAAGAGAGCGGACGAACACGGGCATACTTTCATCCTGGACGAGCGAAAGCAACTAGTCCTTGGCCCTTTGTTGATTTAGGCAAAACTCCTTCAACAGAAGACGCTGCTTGGGTAGATCTCGATGGTGACGGACAGCTGGACGTAATCAGCAGCTGCGAAGGAAAAGAGCAAAGCTTACACTTGATCTTTGCTCCCTCTGATCGGAACGATTTGATGCGTGCGGATGCCTGGAGGCACGAAGTTCTGGATTGCAGCAAAAACGTTACGCGCTGGATGTTTGCAGTCTCGCTTGACGCAAAGAATAGCGGAAGTGCGCCGATGATATTAGCCAGCAAAGATCCCAATGGGCAGATCGCCTTGCTTCGTCGCAAAGGATCAGGTTCGAAGGAGTGGCGGATTCAGAAACTGGCCAAGGCAAGTTGGATCATGTCCGTGTTCGCAATTGACATGGACGGAGACGGCGACAACGACATCCTTTATGACGATCGAAAGTCATCACAGTCTGGTGTCTACTGGCTGGAGAATCCAGGCAAAGATGCTCTGGACTGGACGCAGCATCGCATTGGCCCTACCGGTAGACAGGTGATGTTTATGGATGTCGCAATCAAACAGGGCGGAGTTCACATTCATGTTGCTGAGAAACCGAACACTATCTTGCACTACCATTGCAAACAGATCGATGCGAAGACCGCTGATTGGGAGGTGCAATCTATTCCGGTCGTGCCGATTCCAAAGTTTGGCAATGCAAAAGGGCTCGCGGTTGGAGACTTGGACGGAGATGGCCAAGACGAGATTGTGTATAGCTGCGAGTCAGCGAACCCGCCGAAACGCGGTGTGATCTATTTGAAGAAATCCGAAACTCAATGGCGATGGCACGACGTCAGTGGCCCAGATGGAATCAAGTTTGATCTGATAGAACTCGTAGATATCGATCAAGACGGCGATCTCGACATCTTGACTTGCGAAGAGCGTCATGAAGGGCGAGGGTTGGGCGTCATCTGGTACGCCAACCCTGCCCACTAATTGCTGTTTCAAAAGCGGCTCGTGGCAACGCTGTAAGAAATTACTGGGAAATGCAGAACAAGTGCTTCTCGCCACGGACGAACAATTCGTTGTCCACCGGAGCGGGAGTGGCATCGACGCCTTCGCCCAGCGAGTTCGTCGCAACAATCTCGAATTGATTGGAATCCTTGATCACGACGGTCGTTCCGTTTCGGCCCGTAAAGTAAACGTATCCGCCTGCGGCGACTGGCGAGGCGTAGACCATATCACCGAGCGCTCCCAGTCGCTGAGCCTCGTAGTTTGGCTCGCCGGTCTTGGCATTCACGCAAGTAATAATGCCTGACTTGCCCTTGTGGTAGTACAGTCGTCCCTGAGTCAGCAACGGAGAAGCAATATCAGGCGTGTCGCGGCTGGTCGTCCAGGCAACATGCTGGCTGCCAGCGATGTCGCCCGTTCCTGTTAGGCGAAAAGCGCCCAGGAAAGAACCGCGAAATCCACTCCCAACGAAAACTAAACCGTCTTCTGTAACTGCCGATGCAACAGGACGATCCGTCTGGCCACCGCAGCGCCAGAGTTCTTTCCCAGAGGACAAATCATAGGCGCGAGCATAGTTCTGTCCGTTCATTACAACTTGCTTCTTGCCATGGTGACTGACGATCAGCGGCGTGGCCCAGCAAGTTGGTTCGTCGCGCTCGGTTTTCCAAATCGTCTTCCCTGTCGTTTTGTCGAGGGCATAAATCGACGATTTTCCTTCGTGGTCCCAAGGCACGACAACCATGTTGTCGACAAGTGTCGGTGAGCTACCTTCGCCGAAGGTGGCACGCGTTGTCATTTTTCCAAAGTCACTACGCTTCCACTTCAGCTTGCCCGACATGGTGTAGCAGTAAAGCCCTCGAGAGCCAAAGTGCACGTAAACGTGCTTGCCGTCGGTTGTTGGAGAGGCTGATGCAAAGCCATTAGTGCTGTGCGTGCCCTCATGCGGTTTCGCACTGACGGCCGTTTTTTCCCACTGCAGAGATCCGTCCGTCCGCGAGAAGCAAAAGACTTTGAAGTCAAGTTGTTGCAGCGGAAAGGCGTTTCCTCGTCCGCCGCGACCTTGCCCACGCTGGCCGCGTTGCTGTGGGTTGAAAGACACTGGACGAGGTGAGGCACTAGGAACAGCGGTAACGACGAAAACTTGGTCTTCCCAGACGATGGGCGAACCAGAGCCACGGCCAGGAACGGCTACTTTCCATTTCACGTTCTTGCTGCCGCTCCACTGGGTCGGCGGGCTTGCGTGCGGAGCTGTGCTGTTGCCCGAGTCGCCTCGCCAGTGCGGCCAGTTGTCTGCCCGCACACTTGTCGAGAGTACGAGAGAACACAAGGCGATGCTACATAAGAGCCTTTGAACAGAACAACATGGTTGAGATTGAGGCGGGATTGACATGTATATTCTTCGGATAGTTGGATTGAGTGAGTATTCGTTGACACGATTTTAACAACTTGGAGCTTAGATTTCTGCTTGTTGTTGCTCGTAGGGACAAAATGCCAATGCTAATTCGAACCGACAAGCGTGACTCGATTGCCATCCATGAACTGCAAGGTCAAGCGTTCGGCGGTGGGATTCAATACTGGGTGGAGTTTCCTAATGTTTTCGATGGTGAAGTCGTTTTTCTGAACTGCAGCCAGGACTCAGCGGTAGAAAGTCTCTACCGCCATGATGCTGCATCAATCGGATTCCTCTCCAGTATCCTTTTGCAGACGACGCTGATTCCACCACGGGGTTGCCCGAAAGATGTTACCGAAGAAACCAAAACTAAGTCGACACATGTACAGACGAGTTCATTTTCGCTTCCCTTTCCGGCTGGCTTCAGAAAATCGACTTAAGCAAAATTGTCACCCCAGGTCTGTGGCTTGACAAACTTGTCGCTCTTTGCAAGTATCGATTGCAAAGCGAATTCGCCGGGTACTATTCGCCGGGTTCTAAATCGAGTTCCAAGGCACACTCTGTATCTCCAGGTTGGAGATTGTGCTTGGCAGTGTTGGTACCAATCTTGACTTCACCGCTATCAGCTTTCAGCGGTAGCGATGTCTCCTTCATGGCGCGGCAGAGCGTCACACGATAGCGTCCGGCCCGTTTAACTTCGACAAACCAGCTGCTTTAGCCTCGAAAGCCATCTCGCAAGGGTCCTGAATTCCAGGGAGCGCCGCCCTCGCGCCAATCCATCGCACAAAGTAGTGTTGAAGGCGCTTCATTAGCACCTAGAACATGGCGGTGAGTAGAGTCAAAGGTAAAAAAATTCGGGAGGACACGGCATGTGTTCCGCAGTGGATCGCATACGAGGGCAGCACTGTTAAGGCAATGTGCGTTTACATTCTCAGGTCGAATGCAGCCAAGCTCGCGCGCTTCCTTGGTTCAGCATCGACGACTATGTTAAGCTGGGTATTCTACCCTAGCGATTGATCCTCCAGCTTCCCTCCGAGGCACGATTCATGTCTGAGCAGAAAAATACCACCAACCCAAAACTGGCTCGCAGAAAGTTTTTGCAAGGGACTGCAGCAACGGCTGCCGCCGCGCCATACTTTGTTTCTTCTAAAGCGATGGGCAATGGTGCGTTCGTCGCGCCTTCTGAAAAAATTACGCTGGGCGTAATCGGAATTGGGCCACGATGTACTTACGACATGAAGTCGATTTTGAAGCTGCCGGATGTCCAATGTGTGGCGCTCGCAGATGTACAGCAATCGCGACGCGCAAAAGGAAAGAAGCTCATCGATGGTCACTATGGAAGCAGTGACTTGAAGCTCTATCGAGACTTCCGCGAGCTACTTGCGCGAGAAGATATTGATGCCGTCATCATCGCAACCGGGGACCGTTGGCACGCAGCTGCTTCGATTGCTGCAGCCGAAGCAGGCAAAGACGTGTACAGTGAAAAGCCATGCGGGATCACCATTGGCGACTGCCAGAATATTTCCAAGGTATTTAAGAAAACCGGACGAATCTTCCAAGCTGGTACGCAACGCCGGAGCGTCCCGAACTTCCAGAAAGTCGTCGAGCTTGCACATAGTGGAGAACTTGGCGAAATCCAATCTCTTCATGCGACGGTTTACGTTCCCACGCTGGATAACGCTTGGTTGCCATCGGAGTCAACACCGGCCAAGCAAGACTGTGATTGGAATATGT
Organism: Aureliella sp.; assembly: GCA_963691875.1. GTDB lineage: Bacteria > Planctomycetota > Planctomycetia > Pirellulales > Pirellulaceae > Aureliella. The sequence continues at coordinate 2,531,391 of OY829846.1, read as the reverse complement.
GGCTCGGCCCCGCACCTTGGCGACCTTACAACAAAAAGTATGTGGAGGGTCGTTGGCGAGGCATTCATGATTTCGATAGCGGCGCGCGACTTCTCGACTGGGGCGCGCACACAGTTGACTTGTGTCAGTGGGCCAATCAAGCCGACGATACGATGCCGATTAGCTATGAGTCGACTGAGAAGAACATCATCTGTCAGTATGCCAATGGAGTTCGGTTAGAGGTTGACTTCCTCGAAGATCCTTTTGGAAACCGCGGTCCTCGCTGGATAACGCGGCTCGGCACTTGCCCCGTTCGTTTCAAGGGCAGTGAAGGAAGTGTAGAAACCGGTGATGAAGGTGAGATTGTCACCAGCTCCGAAGCTCTACGCAAAGAGATTGATCAAACGAAACGCGTACGTGGACTTGATGTCGGAGCTCACGCCAGGAACTTCTTCGATTGCGTCAAGAGTAGGGAGCAAACCGTCTGTAATCCAACGGTGATGCGACGGTCGCATATTGCCTGCCACGCTGCTGCTTTGTCTTGGATACTTGGTCGAAAACTCACCATCGATCCGAAGACAGAGACCTTTGTGGATGATGACGATGCCAATCGGTTGCGTTTTCGCGCCGCGCGAGACTGGGCATAAACAGCAAAATGAAACGGGTGCATTCGTTATCGTGAAGTATTTAATTTCGGCGCGGGCAAAGATGGAAAAAAGTGACGAGCTTCTGGCGGAGCAGGACTCGGATCCCTATCTTGGCGATCTGGATAATCAATGCACTTGGAAGAACTTTTGCGGGCTGACTCTGGATGAGGCACAGTTGAGGTCTAGGGAGCACTCAGAGCGTTATCGTGAGGAATTCATGGCGATGTGTGGAAAAGCTTTCGCCTACTCGTATCCCGTGCTTGCTTCTTACGTAGGAGGAACTGAGCTCGTCCCGTCAGAATGCCGCGATGATCGCGAGGAGTGGATTCTCCCTCAGGGGCCTAAGCATCACTTCAGTGGATGGCATGAGCCCCACGTTCGACATCTGAGAAAAGAGGTCCTTCGGCTATGCGAATTCGCCCGAGACAACTTCGTGCTTTATCCTGATTCCCAGGGTGAGCAGAAGGAAATTGATGAACAGTGGGAAGCACTTGAAGTGCACCCAGCAAAGAAGGATTCCTAGGTATCAAGTTCTGTTTGGGCAAGCGAGGCTGTTATGAATACCAAATTTGTACTCATTCTGATCGCGATCCAGTTCGCGATCCCGAAGTTGTACGCCGATGACACCGAGCTCGTGCCGGTTGGATTTGCGACGCGCGATATCACTCCTAAGCAGCCGCTTCGACTAAGCGGCTACGGAGCACGCACTGACGTGAGCACCGGAGTTCGAGACCCTTTGTCCGTCCGAGCCATGGCGATTGGTGACGAGGACAATATTTGCGTTATGGTCTCGGTTGAAGGCATCGCAGTTTTGGCTTCTCAGACAGAACGGCTGTTGGAAGCAATCAATAAGCAGCATGCACTAGAGCGGTCTCGTCTTGTTCTTTGCTCAACGCATTCACACACCGCACCTCAGATTGTGGGTGGGCTTACAAATTTGTTCCGCGTGCTGCCATCCGAAGAGCAGAACGATGCTCTACGCAAGTATCGTGATTTTGTTCACGATCAGTGTGTTGCGGCGGCGAATGAAGCAATTGCTCGACGCCGGCTTTGTAAGCTCTCGGTAGGGACAGGTAAAGCAGGCTTCGCTGCTCATCGGCGAGTCATCAAGGATGGTACATGGACGGGTTTTGGCGTGACTCCGGATGGCCCAACGGATCGCCGAGTCCGGGTGCTGGTCGTTCGAGATGCGAACGACAAACTAAGCGGTGCGGTGTTTCAGTATGCCTGCCATTGCACGACAATGGGGCCTGCGTTCAACGAGGTGACAGGAGATTGGGCGGGGATCGCTGCGTCCGAGCTAGAAGAACTACATAAGGGTGCTACATTCTTGCCCATCATCGGCTGCGGAGCGGATGCCAATCCTGAGCCTCGCGACAGCTATGAGATCGCCGTGAAGCATGGCCACGAGATGGCTCACGCCGTAGATGGCGTGGTTCGAAGTAAAGCCCTCCAACCTATCAGTTCATCGCCGAAAGCAAGTTTCGGTTACGCCGGACTATCCGCAGAGCTTCCCTCAAGAAAGCAGTTAGATGCCTGGCGTGAAGATCCAGACGCCAACCGTGCTCGTTGGGCACGCAAGCTACTAGAGACTTGGAGTGAAAAAGGTCGATTGCCCGAATCCCATCCCGCTCCGATTCACACCTGGACTTTTGGAGATCAGCTGGCTTGGATATTCCTCGGCGGTGAAGTTGTCGTCCAGTATCAAATACGACTCGAGGAAGAGCTATCTCGCTTTGAAGATGTTTGGGTGGCAGCCTATAGCGACGATGTTTTTGCTTACATCGCCGCTGAAAACATGCGCTCGGCTGGTGGCTATGAAGTCGACTATTCGATGGTCTATTACAGTCAGCCGGGGCGCTGGCAAGCGGGAACGGAAGACCTGCTTGTCCGCCGCGTTCATGAAATTTTGGATGTTTCGACGCAAGAGGAATTGGAGAAGTCGCCGGAACAGTCGATGGCATGCATGCGTCTCCCTGATGGCTTCGAGATAGAACTGGTTGCGATGGAACCACTTATCTCTGATCCTGTGAATCTTGCCTTTGCGGCTGACGGTAGTGTGTGGGTTGTCGAAATGGGAGATTATCCGCTTGGTAAAAATGGAGGAAGAGTGAAATGCCTGACGGATTCTGACGGTGACGGACAACTCGATACAGCGGACCTGTTTCTGGATGGCCTTGAGTATCCCACGAGTGTATTGCCCTGGCGGGATGGAGCGATTGTGATCGCGGCGCCGGACATCTTTTTCGCCCGTGACACCAATGGCGATGGCATAGCCGACGAACGAAGAGTCCTGTTGACCGGAGTTGGGCACGCAAATCCTCAGCACAGAGCGAGTGGGTTTGACTGGGGCTTGGATGGCATGGTGTATTTTGGGTCCGGCTACTCCAGTAAGCTGGGTCCGCCAGGCGAAGAGGGAATCGGCGTTGGTGGCGTTGATCTTCGTTGGAATCCGGATACTGGAGAGCTGCAAAGGCTTCCCGGCTCGACGCAGTTTGTGCGCTCGCGTGACCGCTGGGGACGTTGGTATGGCAATAACAACAGCGTGCCACTTTTTCACTTCCCAGTTGAGCGGTACGACATACTCTCACGGAATGCCTCAGTTCCAAGAACGCAGTTGGTCCTCCAGCCGGGAGTGGCCCCGCCTATTTATCCTCGTAGCCGAACGGTCGATCGGTTTAACGATATGTTCGCCGAGAATCGCTTCACCAGCGCCTGCAGTAGCATTGTGCTCAGAGGTACAGGACTTGGAAATGAAATGCAGGATGCGGCTCTGGTGTGTGAACCGGTGCACAATCTAGTTGCCCGATTCAAGCTCAGCAACGATGGCCCCTTTGTCAGTGGAAAGCGTTTCAAAGTGGACCAAAAATACGATTTCATCAGTTCTTCCGATACTTGGTCTCGTCCCGTACGAGCAGTCGAAGCTCCAGATGGCAGTCTCTGGATAGTAGATATGTATCGCAGGGTGATTGAGCATCCTGAGTGGATTCCAGATGCTTGGCAGGATCGATTGAATCTGCGTGCTGGAGAACACGCTGGACGCATCTACCGAGTCACAAAGTCAGGCTCCGGGGATTGGCGTTCGATGAACCTACAAGCCCAGAAAACCTCAGATCTAATCGATGCACTGAGGAGTCCCAGTGGCACGCTTCGAGATCTGACCTGTCAGCAGCTACTGTGGCGTGAGCCAAAAGGTCTTCGTCAGATGGTTTTACACCTGCTTGAGTCTGAAGATGCAGCGGTGCGACTGCAGGCGTTCTGCTTGCTTCGCGCCGCTGGTATCGAAACCAAGGCGGATTGGCAAAGGATTCTCTACGATGCTGAACCCCAAGTTGTTGCTCGGGCGCTTCGTCTCGCTTCACAGGGAAGCCACAACGCCGAAGTAGCTATGCTTGAATTCGCGCGTGCGCCAACTGCTAAAAATCCGGCTGTTCAGCTTTCCCTTTTGGTGGCACTCGGAGATTCAGCTTCTGACGCTGCGAATGAGCCATTTTCGAGATTGATTTCCGAACTGGGAGGCACCAAGTGGGCTGAAGACGCGATCTCACTCGCGTCTGAGAAGAAAGCTCCTATTGCAATTCGGGCGCTGTTGTCCTGGCTGGAAAGCCACGAATCGATCAGCCCGCAGCAGTGGCAGAATCTGCAGCGTTGTATCGAATCGCTATGGAGTCGGTGCGATGAACAGTCGCGTTTGGAGCTGGGGAAAAGTCTCACAGAGCTGAACGGCAAGCTGACATCGGTTCAGTGGATGCTGTTATTGGTCGCGGCGCGGGTTGGCATACCTGATGCGGAACGTAAGTCGCTCGAACAAGCGGCGGTGCAAATTCGAGAGCAAATGACCGACAATGCCATTCCGCTCGCCTTCAGGCTACGTGCCACCCAGCTGCTTGGCTCCAGTCTTCTTCCGGTCTCACAACAGCTCACTGATCTGCGTGTGATGCTAAGACCAGATCAGCCGGGAAGGATTCGCGAAGCCGCGCTTGCTGCGGCCTACCGAATTGAGTCTGATGAAATCGCTTCTGTCCTGCTGTCCGCTTGGCATGAGCTTGTTCCTGCAGAACGCACCAGTGCGGGTGCAACGTTGCTGCAACGTCGAAGCTGGGTCTTGCAACTCGTCGATGCTTTGGAGCAAGGTGATATCGCCATCAGCGACCTCGATACCTCAACGCTTAGCGGACTGCAGAACTATGAGGCCTATGATGTTATGAAGCGTCTAGGAACGCTCGTCGCCAAGCCGACGCCTAATCAGAGAATAGAGTTACTCGAAAGTTATCTGCAACAGATCGATCAGCTGGCTGGTGAGGCAAGTGACACCGAAAGAGGAAAACGGCTTTTTCAGGAACACTGTGCGGTTTGCCACCAAAGGGGTCTTCGGTCATCGTACGAGCTCAGCACCTCGATTGGCCCAGCCATTTCGAATTTGAAAAAGTGGTCGAAGGCTCAATGGGTATCGGCTGTGCTGGATCCCAACGCGACAGTCGAAGGGAAGTACAAGCAGTACAAGGTGTTGACCAAGTCAGGACAAGTCTTCTCAGGTGTGGTGCTGGAACAAACAGACTTAAGCCTCAAGCTTGGACTGGCAAATGGCAAGAACATGATCATCGAACGATCCGAAATCGAAAATCTCACCGATTCACGCGTCTCTCTCATGCCCGAAGGTTTTGAAACAAAACTGAAACCCCAAGATCTGAATGCCATCATCGAGTTCCTGCGAGCACTGTAGGAGGTGCCTTGGCTCAGTCGCGAAACTCTCGCCACTCTGACAGCTCCTCTTCGCGTGCGAGGCGTTCGGCCTCGTCGTCGTACTCAATTGCCGCGTCTGCGTTTTGCCAGCTTGGCAAGGGATCGTTGAAGTGTTCCCAAGCAGTCGGGCCGGCTTGAAATTCGTCTTCCGTTACAAGAGCCTCATCGAGCAAATGTCGGATCTTGGCCTCATCAATGTTTCTGCCGATCAAGACTATCTCTTGTCGTCGATCACCGTAGGGTGCCTCCCATAAGCCCTTGAGTCGGTCAATCATAGGACGATCCTCCCAAGGCCAGTGATCATGATCAAGGACGACATACCATGGGCTAAAGGCAACAAGCGAATGAATGTGTCCAGCTAGGGACCAGAATCCCGCCATGTCATGTCGACTGGCTAGCCAGACAAATCCTTTGATGCGGGCAATCTCTGCTAGCTGCTCGCACCAAATCAACTGCTGAAGTCGCTGAGGGTGAAACGGCTTGCGGCTGTTGTAGACAAAGCTGCTGAATCCGTACTCGTCCGACTCGGAAACTTTTGTGCTCCAATCGGAACGCCAGCCGGGCGTCGCTGCAGCTTTTTCTTCATCGAACACCTGAGTGTCAAAGATATGACGCAAGTTGACTTTGCCATATTCCGTTGTGAGCTGCAAAGCATCCGGGTTCAGATGTTTCAACAGTTTTTGAACTTCTGCAAGCTGCTGTTCGCCAACGAGATCCGTCTTGTTGACGACCACTACGTTGGCAAACTCGACTTGTTCCGCCAACAACTGCGAAAGCATGCGTTCATCCGTCTCGTCCATCTCCTGACCGCGTTGGGCAAGCGAGTCGAAGGAATCGAAGTCTTTCAAGAATGCGCCTGCATCCACGACCGTGACCATGGCATCTAGCCGCGATAAATTGCTCAGTCCCGAACCGTACTCGTCCCGAAAAACAAACGTTTCCGCAACAGGCATAGGTTCAGAAATCCCGGTCGCTTCAATGAGCAAATAGTCAAAACGTCCGTCCAGAGCGAGCTTCGTCACTTCCTCGAGTAAGTCGTCTCGCAGGGTGCAGCAAATGCAGCCATTGGATAGCTCCACGAGCGATTCTTCTTCCTGCTTGGGCGATTGAGGATGGGAGCGAACAAGTGCAGAATCAATGTTCAACTCACTCATGTCGTTGACGATCACGGCAACTCGCATGCCTTGCTGATTCGACAATACGTGGTTGAGCAGTGTCGTCTTGCCAGCACCTAGATAGCCCGACAAAACGGTCGCCGGCAATTTGGATTCCATCGTTCAACTCAAAAAATGACAAAGACCAGACGTTTCGAACCGCGTGCTATTTTCTGGTCTAAACATCGATCCCGCAATCGGTTGCTAAACCTACTGAGCTAGGATTTCAGTAGTCGATCGCGACGCACAATCGCTTTTGCCCTTTGGGAACCTCAGGCGAGCGGTGGTGCACCGAATCGCCGTGCGTCGGGTGGTTTTTTCCTTTCAAGAACACCAAACCACCGGTTGGAGCGACATAAGCACTACTTTCACCCGAGAACTGGTATTCGGTGGTTGGACCGAGGTAGGTAGTGACGAGACGAATATTGACGTGGTCGCTGTGGAACTTGGGGCAAGACTGAGTCTGAGTGATTTCGATCCGAAGCCTGGCCTTTTCCAATTCAAATTGATCGAGGAAAGCGTTCACTAGCTTGGTTAGATCCTCCTCCAAAGCAGCAGATTTTAAACGCAACTCGCCAAGACCAGCACGGATCTCAAAGCCAGCTTTCTCGCGAGTGATGGGTGCCAAATATTCGTGAATACGAGCTGTTTGAACTTCCTCCGCAAAATCACCTGGGGCATTGCGTCTGAGCACCAGGATATCCGCCGACCCCTCGGCAAATTCGGCGACTGCTTTCGAATCCCAGGTAGACTGAGATGTTCCAGGATAAGGTTGTGCTACGAAAGACTGCATGTTGTCTGAATTCCTTTCTAGGCGGTTTGCAAAATGTGCGGTAATGCACGGTTGACCAGCGGGTAACCTATGCGAATTTCTTCGTGGCAGAAGTTCCTTCGGCGGAGGATCGGACTTCATATCCCAGCTCGATCAAGCGCTGGCGATGACTGTCGGCAGCTGAGAAGTCACGCGTCTTCCTGGCTTCATCGATCATCACGCATAAGTTGGCTGCGATATCGCTCTCGCGATCATCGGTTGCACTATCGACAGACGTCAGCTCCCAGACTCCAAGCACATGGTCCAATGCAAGCAGGACTCCGTAGGCTTCGGCAGCATCCTCTCCCGGGGACGAAAGGAATGCATGAACAGCCTTCATCGCTTCGCTCACATTTAAGTCATTTGCGAGTGCTTCTAAGAATTCCCTCACGATCGGGTGGTCAGTGCGGTCAATCTCCGCGGGCTCGTCACCACACTCATCCCGCAGTCGTTGTCCAAGCTCGGTGATGCGCCGGACCGTGTTGGCCGAGTCCGTGAGCCCCTTTGTGGTAAAGTTGCTATGTGCGCGATAGTGCGACTTGATAAGCTCGAGTCGCAATACGGCTGGGTGAACCGGGGCTCCCGAGGCCTTGCCCGACAGAATGTCTCGAACAGTGAAGAAATTTCCGCTGCGTTTGGACATCTTCTCGCCTTCTACCAGCAAGAAACGCGCATGCATCCAAAATCTTGCGAACAGATCGTTGCCCGTAGCCCCACAAGACTGAGCGATTTCACACTCGTGATGAGGAAAGATGAGATCCTCGCCCCCAGTATGGATGTCCAGGACCTCCGTTTTCAGGACCTGCATCGACATCGTCGAGCATTCGATGTGCCATCCTGGGTAACCTGCTCCCCAAGGAGAGTCCCACTTCATGATGTGTTTCCGATCGGGCTTCCAGAGCATGAAGTCGGCTGGATGACGCTTGCAACTCTGATCGCTCTCGTCGATGCGTCCGCCAGCACCGACGCGTAACGCATCGAGCGTATTTCCGCTGAGTTGGCCGTACTTCGGAAAGGACTCAACGCTGTAGTAAACGACTCCATCGTCCCCAACGTACGCATGTTCGCGCTCGATGAGTGTGGAAATCATTTTCTGCATTTCGTCGATGTACTCCGTTGCCTTGGGCACGCGATCAGGGAATTCACGAGCCACTTTCAACCCAAGAGCACGTCCGTCTTCGAGAAAAGCACGCATGAAGTAATCGGCGACTTGGTAGGGATCGTCTGGATTTTCTACCGCGCCGTCTTCGACTTTACCGCTCTTCTTGTCTTCTTTGAGTCGCCTTGCAGCAACCTGCATCTTGTCTTCGCCTAAACCGTCCGCTGCGGCGTCGTCAGTCATATGGCCGACATCAGTAATGTTCATCACATGCGAGACATCGTAACCACTTACCTCAAGGAATCTTCGCAGCAAGTCAGCAAAAAGAAACGATCTGAAGTTTCCAACATGGGCGAAGTCGTATACGGTTGGCCCGCAGCTGTAAATCTTGACCTGCCCCGGTGTAACAGGATCAAAACGCTCCACTTCGTTGGTAAGAGTGTTGTAGAATCGAATATCCATTTCTGTTGTCTACTCCCGGTTGTTTTATTCGTTTCGGACGAGTCCGCAATGAGCGAGTGCACGCTGCAGCATCACCAGCTCTAGCTGCGCTTTGGCAGCTTTTGCGCAAGTCTCTGCGTCAATTCCTTGTGAGGCTGAAGTGCTTTCTATGTTTTTTACGGAAAAGCTGACCGATGCAGCATTCGTCATTGGCGTACCGAAGGTGAGGACCAGTGGTTGCAACCGAATTTCTGTTTCCAGCGATTCTTCAGAAAAAGCAATCAAGGTAGCGCCCCTTAAAGAGTATGTTTTGTCCTGACAATGGAATGCATCTATTTTTCGCCTGCCTACTCAGAGAATCAACTAACGAAAGGAAAAGGGCTACAAAAAGAAGCCATCGGTCAGAGTTTGGTCGGATTAGGGGCGTCCCCGTAAACAGCCTGCGGATCAAAGACCTTTTCAGTTTCCTTGAACTCTAGCGCCTGCCCTGCCCGAGTGCCAATCCGTACCGCGCGGTAGAAACAGGAGCGATACCCAACGTGGCAGCTTGCGCCGCCTTGAACGTCCACACGCAACCAAATGCAGTCTTGGTCGTCATCGATACGCATCTCGCGCACCGTTTGCACAAGTCCGCTGGTGGCTCCCTTGTGCCAGAGACATTCCCTGCTCCGACTCCAATAGAAGGCTTCAGCCAGCTCAATCGTCTTTCGGAGAGCCTCTGTGTTCATATAGCCGTGCATGAGCACCTCCCCCGACTCGAAGTCAGTTGTGATCACAGGGATCAGTCCATGCTCATCGAACTTCGCCGCGAGCTCTAGGCCTTCCTCAACTTGCTCGATCGACCTTCGCTCAGCGAATTCGGGTTGTTGCATCTTGTCTCCAAACTCATTGCGATCGAATTTATCTGCCGAATACCTTTGGCATGATCGCCCGCACTGTGGAATAGAGGCTGATCAAGTTTTCATGCTGGAAGAATTCTGCATCTCAGTCGCATTGGTATTAGCGAGAGAACGTCGCGATAACGATTGCGCTAAATTCAGCTAGTTTAAACCGATGATCAGCCCTGTCCTGCAAACGAAGTCATATGCAAAGTATATGCATCTGCAATAGAAATGCAATCGTGGGGCTGTTTCGGGTCTTAGCCGCGCAGTGCTGAACCGACGGTCTCGAATTGATTTCTGATGCGTGTACGACTTGGTGAATTCATCTTAGCGGAGATATGTTTGAATGTCGGCGGAGAATTCTACGGTCCCAGCAACCGTACTGACTGGTTTCCTGTGGTCAGGCAAAACCACACTGCTCAATCGTATTCTGACAGCGAACCATGGAAAGCGAATCGCCGTTATCGAAAATGAGTTTGGTGAAATCGGTGTCGATATCGATCTGGTAATTGCATCTGAAAAAGAAATCTTCGAAATGAATAATGGTTGCATCTGCTGCAACATCCGTGGAGACTTGCTCAGGGTTCTCGGCAACTTGATGAAACGCCGGGACAAGTTTGATCATCTTGTCATCGAAACCACGGGGATGGCAGATCCCGGTCCGGTCGCCCAGACTTTCTTCATGGATGACGAGATCCGCGAGAACTATCACCTAGATGGCGTGGTCACCCTAGTAGATGCCAAGCATGTACTATTGCACATTGACGACGGAGGCGATATCGAAGAGCAAGTTGCATTTGCCAATGTGGTACTGCTAAACAAGATGAATCTGGTCACTGAGGCGGAACTGGATCATCTGGAGGCCGAGTTTGCGCGATTAACGCAGCTGCGAAGACATTTCGTACGCAAGAGGCAGAGTTGGATATAGACAAGGTGCTGAGCGTCGGCGGTTTTGACTTGGGTCGTGCACTCGAAGACGATCCCAACTTTACGCAATCCTACCGTACTGACCATCCGCATGACCCGAGAATCTCTTCTGTTGGCATTGGGACTGCTGGTGATGTGCATTCAGAAAAGCTTCATGACTGGCTGGATGAGTTGCTGGCCGAACAGGGGCACAATATCTTTCGCATGAAAGGCATCTTGTCGCTGAGCGGCGAGCAAAAACGTTACGTCTTCCAAGGAGTCCACATGATGTTTGACAGTCGATTGGACCGCCCTTGGCGCGAATCCGAGCGAATTAACTCGATGATCTTTATCGGACGTGATCTCGATCGAAAAACGCTGACTTCTGGGTTCAAAGCATGTTTGATATAGACGCTTCGATGCTGCAGAGCCAGCTCCTCGTCGAGTCATGGAACGTTGGGCTGGACGAATATATAATGCATCGTCACGAGATCGTTCCTAGCTGACGGTAGCAACGGTCGAAGGCGCGGTGTTCCTGCTCAAGGACCCCGGGAACAAGATCAACTGCTCACGGATTGGCCAGCATTCAGGCGCACGAACTGATTATCATGGCGTTGCGACGGAGCCGAGGTGGCGACGGCGGGGCGCGAAGGCGTGGTGAAGATCTGGGACCGCGATTCAGGCAAGCTGCTCCGTTCGCTCGACGCGGGTTCGTCCTGGGTGTCCAAGGTAGCTTATAGCCCAAGGAAGCAAGTGCTTGCCACAGCTGCGGGGCCGCATCTCAAGCTTCGGAGCGATAGGCGAGAGACGATCTATGAATCTTCAGATCACGACAGCACGATTTCTGACTTAGGCTGGAACCAGGCATCGATGCGGTCGCAAACCACGGGCTAACAGAGCACCTTGCTGAGGCAACAGCCCAGCCCCGTCAATACCGCTGGGAGGGCTCAAGCTTAGCGCTCGCGTGGAGCCCTGACTCCGAGTACATAGCAACGGGAGAGCAAGATGCTTCGGTGCATTTTTGGTTCTTAGCCTTTGGGAAATCCGCCCAAATGCGTGGCTTCACCACCAAGGTATATGAGTTAAGTAGGGACGTCAGCGGACGTTGGCTTGCAACCGTTAGCGGCCCTACTTTCCTCCTGTGTGACTGTAGCTGCGATGGACCAGCCGGAAGAAAGCCTCGGCAGTACAAGGCTCATTAGAACAATATAACGCAGCTGATATTTGAGGCGGAAGGAGAGCTATTAGCATCCGCCGATGCGGATGGATTCCTTCTGATTTGGGAACCCATTCGACATACTAATGTCATTGGCGGTGTCCTGCTGGGCTTGCCCGCGAGTCGCGTGCGATGGAGCAAGGGTGGCAGACTCGCCGTTGACCAACAAGATGGGAAGGTCGTCACGTTTAGACTCCAGCCTGTGTCTACTCATCGTTAGTCCTTGAGTGCTCCGACAGCATACAGGACTGCAATGCCGTTGGTACGCGATCAGCTACTTCTGTTGGGTTTCTCCCGGTGGGGCTACGGCTGGTCCGAAGCTCATAGGTTGGTTGAGACAGGCATTCATCACATCCGCTGGCATGATTTCCTTCACGTTGATAAACTCGATTTCGGAGTTTTCCAGCGTGTAGAAGGCGTTGTACTTGGTTTCTTTCATCAACCTTAGAGTTCCCTTCGCATTCACGAAAACGGTGAGACTCTTCGCATCCGCCTCGGATTCTAAGAATGTATCGTTCGGGCACTGAACCAGCACACTGATCTCGGCAAATGGAGTGGCCGATAAGCCGCAACACCAAGCCACGCCGCCATCACCCGGCAGCAACAGAAACTCAGTCACCTCTCCCTCGCCGTTCTCGTTTGGACGTATTCCAGATTTGAGCAAAAAGCCAACGCCAGGCAATTCGACGCGGGTGCCCTCCACTGCTTTGACTGCGTCGTCAAACTGCGGTTCGAAGCCACCATTGGCAGTTTCTTCGACCGTAGTCTTCTTGATGTCGCGCCAGAGCTTGTGCTCCGGAACTGCGTTGCCAACGCTACTAGTTAGTCCTTGCCAGCCGTTCTCTACGCCTTTCCCGCGAGTCCATTTGACAAAGAGCCAAGCATTCCAGGTTACGACAACGCCAGCCACCATAATTCCCAGAGCGACAGTTTGGCTTTTCATATCTTAGACTCTTCAGAATATGAGTTTGATTCTTCTTGGCCGCGTTTCTTTTCGCTGCTCAGTCGCAGAGTAGAGCGTTGATAAAGCCCGACGCTGATCGTTACCAATAACGCTGCAATGAATGGGTAGTGCCAGCCTGGAACACTAGCTACGATTCGTCCCAAGTTATTACGCTCCACACGATCTCCAAAGATCATTGGAACGCAGCAATCCTGCACTTTCAGCTCATTTTCCGCAATCATCTGTGCCTTGTACTCGTAAGTTGCAAAGACGAAATGGTTTGCAATCAGGCCACCCAGCAGTGCTACGATAATAAGCCCAGTAGCGTAGAACGTGGCGGTTCGGAGCCCCATGTTGCGTCGGATCGCGTTGAGTTCGCCTAGGTTGGTTGCTGGGCCAGCGATCATATAGGCGAGCATTGCTCCAGGCATGGCACCTCGCATGAATAACGCCCACACGATGGGTATTGTCGGTACGGAACAAGTGTAAACAGGGATGCTAATCAGGATCACAAGTAGCAGTGGCCAGATCTCGCGTGTGCCCAAATAGGCCTCTGTCAATTCGATAGGTAAAAAAGCAAGCACCAGAGCGGCGAGGGACAGACCAATGGTCAGGTCAACACTGATTTCTGCACCGAGGTCCCAAAATGCCCAGTGCATCGCTCTGCCGAATCGAGTGCGTTTTTTAATGCCTACAACATGATGTTCGTCTTCCTCTTGGACGCGTTCAACGATCGTATCAAAGTTTTTGACGGGTCGAGTCTGGTCACGCAGGATGCGATTACCGATCCAGCCAATCAGGAACGAACCGCAAAGAGCAGCGATTACGTAGGTCGCCAAGTACATGGGCCCAAGCATCATCGCAACCATGATGACCGATACTGGCGAAATGGCGGGAGAACTGGTCATGAACGCAAGAGCGGTTCCGCGTGCCGCGCCCGCGCGATGGACACCTACTCCCAAGGGAATGACTCCACACGAGCAGATCGGCAGCAAAGCTCCAATTCCGACTGCATTCAGAATGGGGCGAATGCCCTTGTCGCCCAAGTGGCGGGCGAGTGACTCGCGAGATACGTATTCTTTGATGAGTGCAGCAGCGACATAGCCTAGCACCAAGTACGGTGCCGACATCGCTAATGCCATAAACAGTGAGTTAAAGAAAAGAGAAAACTGCTCCATCCGGTTCTTCTTGCTCGGTTACAATTCCTGCCTGGGAGAAACAACGAAAACCGACAAGTGGCTCGCTATTCGCTGCTGATATTCTGGCCGTTAATGCAGTGACTATACACTTGCAACGGGTGTGCATCAAATTTTAGCGTGCCTGTCGGCCTAATGACGAGAGTTTCGAAACTCGCCGCGATCGAATTTCCAGAGCGAACTTCGCTACTCCAACGAGAATCAAAAAGCATGCCTCACCACTTTGCCAAAATTGCGTTCACCGCCCTCGTCTTATCAACTCAACTGCTCGCCCAAGAAGCGTCGTGTCAGGAATGGAGAAAAGCGGCAAGCGAAAGACTGAAAGGGGTCTATGAGCGTGGAGAATTTCGAGCACCGAACGTCAATGCAAATTGGCTGGAAGATTCCTCCGCATATCAAGTGCGTGAAAGAGAGCGTCGCTCAGGCCGGCAAGTCACTGCCCAGTACACTGTCGCCACGGGAGAGCGGCAAGTCGTCCAAGGAAAAGGCCCAAGTGACAAACGGCTGTCACCCGATAGCGAGCTGAGGCTAGTCGCAAGAAATAAATTTCTGTACCTCGAGCGGCCGGGACGCAACCAGGAATCGGCTCCGCTAATTACGAATGGCGACAAACGGGATGTTTCTTTTCATAGCTTTCGCTGGAACTCGGATAGTAACTTTGTTGCTTTCATTGAGTCCGACCGAACAAACGTGCGCCTGCGATCCGTGACGGTGCCATCTGATCCAAGCTACCCTGGTGTAAGGCAGCGCAGATTCGCAAGGGTAGGAGAGAAGATAGAAGAGTTGCGAGTCGGAATCGTCAAAGTCGATCTCGAAACTCTCGGCCACAGTGAAGTGCATTGGGTTGAGCTGCCGCAGCCCAAGGAGGGGTTCTACCTGGGGCAAGTTGACTGGGTGCCCGATTCAGAGGAGCTCTTAATCGAAACTCTCAGTCGCTTTCGCGATACGCGTGAATTCTGGCTCGCAAAAGCGGACGGTACATTGAAGCAAATTTACTCTGAGACGAACGAGGCCTGGGCCGTTGGCAGTCATGGGATCAACTCCGGGGCGCACTGGATTCAAGGCGGCGATGCGTTCATCTTCATCAGTGAAAAGGAAGGTTGGCGACAGGCATATATCTACTCTCGAGACGGCAAAACGGAAACCAAGCTGACGCCTGGTGAATACGATATCATCGATCGAGTTTTCGTCGACGAGTCAGGTGGCTGGTACTACTTTTATGCGTCGCCTAGCAACGCAACTCAAAAGTACCTTTGCCGTGTTCCGTTAGATGGCTCAGGTGAGCTCCAGCAGCTTACGCCGGCCGATCAAGTCGGGACGCATGAATATGTTCTGTCTCCCGACGCGAAATGGGCGATTCACACTTATTCCACGCTCAACGATCCGCCTGTTGTTGACCTCGTCAGATTGCCAAAGCACGAGCAAGTGCGACTCATTAACGACAACCAGCGTCTGCGAGAACGCTTTCGCGAGTTGGTGCCCCGTGCCACAGAATTCGCTCAGATCGACATTGGGGATGGGATCGTCATGGATGCCTGTATCACCCAACCAAGCGACTTCGACAGAAAGAAGAAGTATCCGGTACTCGTTTACGTCTACGGCGAGCCCTACTCGCAAACCGTGCTTGATCGTTGGGGCGCCGGCCAAACGGACTTCCACCGCGTTGTGGCGGATGCAGGTTACGTTGTCGTGTCTATCGACAACCGTGGAACAGCTTGTCCGAAAGGTGCCGCTTGGCGGCGAAGCATCTTTGGTAGCCTCGGTCCACTCTCTACTAAGGAGCAAGCCGAGGGATTGAAGAAACTCGCGGCGATGAAGTCCTATATTGATCTTGATCGCGTTGCGATTTGGGGCTGGAGTGGCGGTGGCTCGAATACATTGAACGCAATGTTTCGACAGCCAGAGCTGTATGACGTTGGAATCGCTGTGGTGCCGAAACCGCAACCATGGCTATACAACGCCTGGTTCCAAGAGATTTACATGCGGACACGTGAAGTCAACGCAGCGGGGTATGAGAAATCGGCACCCATCAATTTTGCGGAGGGACTCAAGGGCAAGTTGTTAATCATGACCGGCTCCGGCGAAACGAATACTCACATTCAAATTATCGAAGGGCTTATTGACCGTCTGATCGAACTAGAGAAGCCATTTGATTACATGGTTTATCCGAATCGCGACCACGGCCTTCGCGAAGGAAATGGAACGGTCGTGCATGTCCGCATGAAGATCCTTCGGTATCTGATTGAGAACTTACCACCAGGCCCGAGGTAGATAGCGAAAAGACCTTGAGCCACTCGCCAAGCGTCCCAAGAACCTGCACCTTCTGTCATCGAGAACTTCAGGCCCGAACAGAGGCTTCTAATTCTTTTAAATATCGCATCTCGGCCCATTTCCCGCCATAATCTAGGTATCTAGCAAACGCAAAGTTCGGTTGAAAGTGGCGGAAGGATGAAAACCAAGATTCTCGCGATCCTGTGCTTCTGTTTTCCGGCGTTGACCTTAGCTCAAGAGTCGATCGACCGACTTGGGGCAGATGCCTTCGACTCGGTTGTCAGCCCTTTCCTCCAAAAGCATTGCAACCACTGCCATAGCGGCTCTGGTGCAGAGAGCGGGATTGACCTCAGCAATATGGGGCAAATGCTCGATTCTGCTGAGCAGGCGAGTATCTGGCTGAAAACCTTGGAGCAACTTCAAGCGGGCTAATGCCGCCACTGGAAGAAGAGAGGCCGGATTCGACGGAAAGATCACGAGCCATTTCCTGGATTGAGAGAGCATTACTCGATTCGGGCCATGCTGAGTCGTACCGACGCAAAAAGATGTTGCCGCAATACGGGAATCTTGTCGATCACGAATTGTTATTTAGTGGCAAGATTGATGCAAAGCCCTTCACTCCTTCGCGCGTCTGGCGGCGAAGTCCTTATATTTTTGCGGGTGATGTGCGGGCGATTGGAAAAGCAAAAACTCAGAACCCATACACCTTTTCGACTCGGAAATCGGGACTGCGAGACTACGCTAAGACCAGCTTCGTAGGCTCAAGCGTGGTGGAAACTATCGTTCTCAATGCAAACGCTGAAATTGATTATACCTTTGATCAGCTAACTGGCGGTGCCGAGCGTGATCTGCAGGCTGCGGATGCTAGGAAGCGAGAGGGCGAGAAGTTCAGCCAGAAGATTCTCGACGAGGCCGAACAACTGCTGAAGGAACAAGGGCGCAGTACAAAGCATCCAGGCAAAATTACTCAGAACAAGAGTAGCAAAGCTTCCGCCAAGTTAGACGCACAGCCGACGCAAGCTGCGAAGCCGAGGCGAGCCCACGAGTTCGATCCCTTTCTGCAAGGTACCGATGGATCAGAGTTGACTGAAGAACAGATTTTGGCACCACTGAAATCCACTTTCCAGCGATTTGCCTCGCGAGTGCCGAACGACGAGGAGATACAAAAATACGTTCAGTTAATGAAGCAGAATTTGGCTGACACGAAAGACCCTCGCGAGAGCTTAAAAGGTGCACTTGTCGCAATCTACCTTTCTCCAGAAGCCATCTACCGGCAGGAATGGGTACTGGGACCCGAGGACGAGTACGGCCGTCGCATGCTCTCACCGGAAGAACTCGCCTTTGCCTTGTCTTATGCAATCTTCGATTCTGGGCCCTTGGGAGGAGTGAAAAAGGGAACGGCCTCGCCAGGTCTGATCGGCCAAGCACTTGCTAGGGGCGAGTTGGATACTCGTGAGGACGTAAGACGCGTTGTAACGCAGGTTTTGGATCACGAGGTCTTTCCGGCTGGAGGAAGTAATCCTGCTCCAAGGTTGCTCCGGTTCTTTCACGAGTTCTTTGGCTACAACCGCTGTGGCGAAGTTTTCAAGGATGCGCACGAAGCGAATTTGCATAACGTCTACGTGAACGCGTCAGCAATGATTTCTGAAGCCGACGCGCTGCTCAAAGTCATCCTACGTGATGATAAGAACGTCTTCGAACGCATGCTGTCGACCAACGAAGTCGTCGTCAAGCACAGCGGTGTAGCTTCAGACGGTCCTGAGATGGAGTTAGCTCGGCAGCGACGCGTGGATGAACTAACGCGACTGAAGAAGTTTGTGGACGAGTTTGATCTCGAGCGAGAGAAACAGAGCGTGATCAAAGGCCACATGAAGAAACCCAAGTATCGCAATAATCCCAGCTTGATGGCCAACGTGATTGCTGGGGCCGAAAACGCTGCAAAAACCAAGCTTGCCGCGACAGAGAAATAAATTCAGTCCCTGCAGCAGGATCCGGTAACGGTCGTCAAACACCCGGGCTTCAAATGTTCGCATGCGGTGACCATGTACAACATGACCATGAAGGACTGGCAGCCAGATCAGCCTCTTCGCCTGACTGAAAACCAAAGGGCTGGAGTGCTTACGCATCCGGCATGGCTCGTTGCGCATTCCTTCAATGCTGAGAACGATCCGGTCAGGCGTGGCATTTGGATTTACGAAAAGCTGCTGGCTGGGTACATGCCGGATGTACCGCCGGACGTTGATGCTCAAGTTCCTGAGGATCACAGCAAGACGCTTCGCGAAAGAATGGAGTTTTTGCGACAGGATGAATGCTGGAAGTGCCACCACAAGGTTAATCCTCTTGGCGAAGCTTTTGAGATCTACAATCACTACGGACGCTGGATCGATGCAGACTACTTTGACGAAGAAGAGAAACTGCTCACCCGCTTGAGGACTTTTCACGAGTACGAAGAAGACGACAGAACACGGTCCGTGTTTCGGATGATCAACCACGAAGAACTACTTGCGAGCGGGAGGATTACGAGCCAGCCAGTCAACGCGCGAGGCTCGTTTGACGAGATCGGTATCCCGGGTTTAAACGGTGAGTTCTCTGATGCAACCGAGATGTGCCGCATTTTGGCCAAGTCACCTCGCGTACGCCAATCGATTATCCGCCATGCCTTCCGGTACTTCATGGGCCGCAATGAAACTCTCAGTGATTCTTCGACGCTGATCGATGCAGAAAGAGCCTACCTGGAAAGTGGTGGTAGCTTTAAAGCTGTTGTTGTTGCGTTGCTTTCTTCTGATTCCTTCCTTTATCGCAAGTAACGGAGCCCCGGATGCATTTTCACCGACGAGAAATCTTGCGTGGCGTTTCACTTGGTTCTGGAGCAGCTTTGTTCTCGCCGTTGTTGCGATCAATCGCTGCAGCAGACTCAGCAGAGTTTCCCAAGCGGTTTGTATTCATCGTCAAGTCGAGCGGCATCGACAATGCGAACCTTGTTCCCGACGGCCTGCCTGAATACCAGGAACAGCGCGATCGGCTCGTAGATGTCTCATTGGATAACTATGAAGTGCCAGAGATATTCCAGCCACTCTCAGGGATGAAGGATCGGGTGACCATCCTGCAAGGCTTATCAGGCAACAACCTCAAAGGAAATCCTACTTCGGGCTTCGGAACGCTTTCATGTCGCAACTCGGAGCTAACTCCAGTTGGACCATCGGTCGACGCCTTGCTCGGCATGCACCATTCTACTGGCCCTTATCCGATGTTTGGATTTGCCATGAACGCGGTCGTCCGTGGTCAGGCGTCCGTACCCTCCGATGCCTATGTTTACCCGACGATGTCGGCGTACGAGAAAGGACAGGCCGTTGCCTATCAAGCCTCCCCGACCAAGGCCTTCAATGAGTTGTTCGGCAGTGCTGTGCTACCAGCGGACAAATTGAAGAACAAGTCCCTCATCAAACGCAACGTGATGGATTTCCTCAACGACGACGCGGGGCGAATCAGAAAGCAACTCGCTGCAGAAGATCGCGAACAATTCGACGGCTACATCGACACGTTCGAATCCCTCAAAGTCCGCGAGCAACGCAAGGCGGTGCTCAAAAACAAGATCAAGACGTTCATGCCTGACTACGATGCGGACAAGTACACCAAGATGCAGCACATGCCGCGAATGGAAGCGCAACTGGAGATGGGCGCTGCAGCCCTGATTGCGGGGCTCACCAATGTAGTCAGCTATCGACTCGATACGCTAGGCACCATGTACCAAGATCTTGGCATTGGCAGTATGGG
Source organism: Aureliella sp. (assembly GCA_963691875.1). Classification (GTDB taxonomy): domain Bacteria; phylum Planctomycetota; class Planctomycetia; order Pirellulales; family Pirellulaceae; genus Aureliella. The sequence goes on along the minus strand of OY829846.1, from coordinate 2,511,330 downwards.
ATTGCATGCGATCGGGCATGGTGGAACTTCCAATGGATTTACCTCGACCGAAATGCGCAAGATGATCGATGCCTATCATCTCAGTTTGATTCACAAGATGGCGGCGCAATTCGATGCGATCCGAGAAGGCGACGGAACGATGTTGGACAACACTCTAATCGTCTACCTGAGTTGCGCTGGCGGGAAGCATCATGGAGGTGGCCGCGACTGGCCGGTTGTGCTGGTGGGCGGAATGGCTGGCGAGCTCAAGATGGGACGTTACATCGCTTATCCATCCTACTCTAAATCCGGCCACCGTCCGCTTAGCATGCTACACCAGAGCTTGATGGCCTCTTCCGGAATGCAGATTGACGAAAGCTTCGGTGATATCGATCCTGCATTGAAGGATCTTGACATTTACGGCCCACTGCCAGAGCTGATTGGTTAGAAGACACGTGGAGAAAACAGCTTCTGCCAATCTTTGGCAACGGCCTCACCTCGTGTGCGGTAACGGCCTAGAATACGCTTTCCGATCCTTATCCGTTAATAAATTCGCCTTTTGCGAGGAATAGAGAATTGCATCAAGTAGACCGTCGCAAGTTCATGCAGGCTGTAACTGCTGGTAGTCTATTGATCGGAGGCACGATACTTCGAGCGAAGGAGAGCAAGCAGCGACCTATACGCATTGGGCAAATCGGTGTTGGGCACGCACACGCCACCAAGCTTTCGGTTTATCGCAGTTCGCCCGACTACGAGGTGGTAGGTCTCGTTGAGCCAGACGAACAGTTGCGACAGACCGCGAAAGAGAAGGATGTTTTCCAAGACGTTCCTTGGCTGACGCAGGAACAATTGCTCAATACGGAAGGGTTGGATGCTGTGCTGGTAGAGACTCGCGTGAGGGATCTACTCGACATTGCAGAAGCTTGCGTGGCAGCTGGCAAGCATGTTCACCTAGACAAGCCAGCGGGGGAGTCACTTCCGCAATTCGAACGCATCCTTTTGTCCGCGAAGCGGCAGGAACTGCTCGTTCAGATGGGCTACATGTACCGCTACAACCCCGCGATCGTCCTGCTTCGAGAATTTCTTTCTCAAGGTTGGTTGGGAGAGGTTTTCGAGATTCACACCGTGATGAGTAAAGTGGTTCCGCCTCAGTCGCGAAAAGAGCTGGCTGAGTATCCCGGTGGCATCATGTTCGAGCTCGGGTGTCACATTCTTGATTTAGTCATCGGAGTGCTCGGTACGCCGCAGCAGGTGCTGCCAATCAATCAGCATGTTGCGGCTGCGGAAGACGGATTGCTCGACAACATGCTGGCGGTGCTGAAGTATCCTGACGCCATCGCCAGTGTCAAATCATCGGCTGTCGAAGTGGAAGGATTCGCACGGCGTCACTTTGTTCTTTGTGGCACCGAGGGAACTTTTCACATCCAGCCGCTTGACCGTCCGTCGGCTCGCGTTGCATTCTCGAAAAAGCGAGGCTCATACAAGTCTGGCTACCAGGACATTACCTTTCCGAAGTACACACGCTACGTCGCGGATGCCGCGGACATGGCAGACATCATTCGCGGTGAAAAGGAAATTGACTTCCCGGTTGAGCACGACATGGCCGTGCAGCGGACGTTGCTTCAGGCTTGCGAGCTACCATTGGATCGGTAGTTATTCGTGTGACTTCGCCCGCCAGTTAAGCAAGCGGAGAAAGAAGATGTCCCCGCTTACTCGGGCCCTTTTCTACTTGCGTCACGCATCAGGCGATGTAGGAGGCGGTCAAAGGTTGAGGAGAATTCTCGCTTGTCGACGTCATTGTAAGGGCGGCTACCGCCAAGTTCGGCTCCTGCACCCCGCAGGTCATCCATGAAATCACGCATTGAAAGGCGAGAAGCAATATTGTCTGCGTGATATTGTTCACCGCGCGGATCAATTGTTACGATCTCTTGTTGAACCAAGCGTTCTGCCAAAGGAATGTCGGCAGTGATGACCATATCCCCTGGCTCCGCGTGTTCTGCAATGTAGTTGTCCGCTTCGTTGGCGCCGTGCCTGACGGCAATAGAGCGAATACTGCTCACACCGGGCGGTGTAGCGATCGACTGATTCGCTACTAAGATCGTCTCTAACTTGTTCTTTCGCGCAGCGCGAAAAACGACATCTTTCACCGGCCGCGGCGCGGCATCCGCATCAATCCAAATCTTCATCGTCGATATTGTGATGCCGCGTTCTGGATTCGAAAAGTCCTCTTGGGCTTGGAATCCGGCTTGAACTATTTGGGAAACTTCTTTGGATCTCCTGCTGCCATGATGTAGCCGACGAGATCCGCAATTTCTTGTGCATTCAAGTTGTTGAGGAGCTCGCTTGGCATCTGAGATACAGAAGAGTTGCGCATTGCTTCAACCTCGTCCTTCTCAACGATTTCTTCCATAGCATCTGGTTGCATTGGATAGATCGTCCAGGTATTTTCTCCTTCGACGGCCAAGCCATTGAGCACCCGCCCGTCTTCAAGCAGCACGATGGAGCTTCCATACTGATCCGAGATGTTCTTGCTTGGATTCACGATTGCTTCGACTACGTAGCGACGATCGAACTTATTAGGCACACTCGTCAAGTCGGGGCCTATGTTGCCTCCGAGCCCGCCAAGTCGATGGCAGTTTGCACACTTGGCGGAGAAGTAAAGCGATCGACCATTTTCAAAGTTCGGCTTGGCACCGGCGGCTGCAATCGCTTCATTTAGCTCCCAGGCTTTTCCGGGGCCTACAGGATCGTGAATCGGAAAATCTGGTGATGGGTTGAAGTTTTCTCCGGTTACATCGGCGAGTGCTTCGCGCTCTTCGTTGCTACAGTTTTCTAGAGCTTCATCGCGAATGCGACTGAGGTATCCAGGATAACTTGCACCACCGGAGTACTTAGCGGCCTGATTGAGAAACTCAAAGTACTGTCGACGCTGCTCAAGCGTCCAACCTGTCCGCATGTTTCTCAAGATAAAGGCATACCCGATCTCTCGTGTTGGCGGATGATTCTTGAGCATCGCGAGCACCGCGCCTCCATATCGCGAATTCCTTGACGCTAGCTCCGACCAATCAGGCAGTTCAGGTGGCTGGGGATTGACTATTAGCGGCATCGCTTTCGAAAGCAAATTCGGGCTAGTTAAGTAAGTCAGCACTCGAATCAACTCAGTGTTTACATCGCCGCTTTTGCTGGGCAACAACGGATCCAGCTGCGCCAAGATCGCCTTCCGTTCGACTTCCGTCGGACGCCCGAGTCGTATAAAGCTAACTGCATAGCTTCGCAGCAAACGCAGCTTATCTTCGTCACTAAGGTCTGCCGGCCTGAGCTCCAGTAGCCCCTTGATTGCAGGCTTGCGATGCGCCTCGGTGCCGGTACGGGCAAGAGCCAGAGTCGCAACGATTCGAGATCTTGGATCTTGCTCGGCGTAGACCAAAGTGCTCCAGGCATTCACTGGTTGGCTCTCAATGGCTATCCTCGCCGCGTAACGCAGGTAGCGATCTTCGTGGTTGAGAAATGGCCATGCCTTAGCTACTGCGTCTGGATTTTCGACGCCATGGAACACCTCGAGCTTTCGTCGCTTCTCGCGAGCTGCGGCTGCAGAGGTTTCGACCGCAGACGGACTTTGAGTCAGTTCGTGACCCACATAACGCACTCGGAACATTGCGGATTGAGTGCCTCGGCCGCCGACAGTGAAGAGGAGATCACCTTCGTGAATGATTGCGTCCGTGACAGGCAACGGATTGCTGTACACAAAGTGCTCGGCCTCGCCGGTGTACCCAGCTCCTTGGGGTTTTAAGTGAACGGCGTAAATCGTGCCGAATGTCCAGTCCAACGCAATGATCGCATCTCGATAACGGGTGGGGAATTTTGCTTCCCGTGCAGAGATGACGCCAGTGGGAGAGCCCGGTCCGATTTCAACAACAGGTGGCAGACTGTCTTCGTAGTAGCTTGGCCATTTGCCCGAACCGCTACGCCAGCCAAACTCTGCACCGCTCACTGGCTGGCAAATTCGAGTCGGGCGATACCAAGGCAATCCAAGATCCCACTCCATATCCGCATCGTAGGTGAACAAGTCTCCGAAGCGATTGAGTGTAATATCGTATTGGTTTCGAAAGCCGATTGCATGCACAGTTTGTTTGAGTGAGTTTGGATCGAGTCGCGTGATCCAGCCACCTGGCGCCAATCGTCCGCGTGCGTGCCCACGAGCGTCCCACATTCTGGGCAGTAACAAATCCTCATTCCAGCTTGGCACACTACGCGAAGCATACTCGTGCAAGGGCGAATGATTACCACTATTCATGTAGATCCCTTTGCCATCCTCGGTAAGGATCACTGCGTGGTTGCCATGCTCTCCGCCACCTCGCGTGCTTGGAATGGTCTCGACCGAATCCAAGTTTCCATCGCCATCGGTATCGCGTAGCCGCATCAAATTGCCGCCATTGCGATGCACCCACAAGCTGTCGTAGGCCCAGAGCAGCCCTTGCGCACCGGAGACACCCGACAATGAGCCCTGCGAGACCTTCTCGACTTTAGCAACTTGTCCCTGCTTTAGCGTCAGTCGGTAAAGGCCCGCTCCGCCTTGGTCACAAGCGTAAATACGCCCCTGGGGATCGGTCGCCATCGAAACCCAGCTTCCTTGCTCCTTTGGTACGGAGTAGATCCTTTCGACGAGGAACCCAGGTGGCGTCATAATGTGGCGCGATTCGAGAGCGGTAAGCTGGTCACCAGAATTCCGGTTTCCACCGCCACTCGAGAACCCCGGAATTCCCCAAGGGCCTTTGCCGAGCGGATAACGCGTGACGGCATTGCTCCAGCTTGCTGCGTCGCCGGTGATCTGGTTCCAGTTTTCACTTGCCTTGGCCGACATGCTCCAGCTGTCGTCCGTGGCAATGGATTGTTCCGTCCCATCAGCGTAGCGAATGCGAAGTTTGAGCAGCAGCCCAGCTTCACTACCCTGGTTTTGGCAGGCCGCGCCTAGCACGTTGTTTCCAGCTCTGAGCAACTTTGAAAGGTCGCGTTGGTCTGCCTTTTCCCAAGAACTGGATCGCAATTGCGACTTGCCGTTCACAAAGAGCTCAATAACGTTGTCGCATGTGACGTAGAGTTGCGCGGACTGGATCTTTTTATCTGCGACTTCGAAACTTTTGCGGAACCAGAGTGACTCATTGTTCTTTGGCTGCTTGCTCCAGATCCAGGATGGCTTCGGCTTGGCGTTCAGCCAGGCCCCTTTGCCTTCCTCGGCTATTTTAGCTGGCTTCGCTGTCGTTTTAGCGGCAGGCTTAGCAGTCTTCTCCACTTCCTGAAGCAGCTTTGCCCCCTCTTTGTCGCTAAGTTTGCGAAGTAGTAGATTTCGATACTCGACTTTCATTGCGGGGCCCCGATGCAACTGAAGACCTAATAGCCCTTGCTTTAGTGCTTTTGCGTGTTCGTCCGTAACATCCACAGTTGTCTTCCCGTTGACTTGATGAATGAGTCGGCGGCCCACTGCAATGATTCGCAAATCATTCCACTGCTGGTCGACCAACTCTTGGTCCGCATCGAACGCGCCGAGCACCTTCTTTTTGCCTTCGGAGTCGATCAGGCATTTCTCACCACGCGAAGCGATGATGCCACGACCAGTTTTTTCGCTGTAGAGCATTCCAAAGTTAGATTGCTTCGAATGCAAATCGGCTTGGTAGCCAGCGAGCGCGAACGGCTTTTCATCGAGACGATAACTGCGGTACTGAACTCCAGAGTTGTTACCTGAAAAACGCACTTTGCAGCGGAACTCGAAGTCGGCAATCTCACCTCCCTGCCATATTAGAAAGGTGTTGGCGGCAACAGGATTCTTTTCTGTTGTCTCCCCGACAATCGCTCCGTCTTCAACTCTCCATTGTGCTTCCCCTTGAGGGGAGGCACCTGCCCACCCATCCAGCGTTCTGCCGTTGAAGAGAATTTCAAATTGACTGTGAGCGGATTCACAAAAAGTCACTAAGCTGCAAAAGACAGCAAGCATGGCTTGTGTGACAAAAGAAGATCGGCAAAGGTGCATAAGGGGGCTCAGGCTTGAGGAAAGGAAAGGCGGGGTTGGGAACTCCTGACTCTATAGTAATTTATCTCGCGGAGGCATTGTACCGACCTCAGCAGGGAAAGTTCTTGGCGTCGGTTGTGGCTTGCCTTTCACCGCACAGAATTGTTCCCTGTGCTCTTCGTCTCCTCGCCGCTACATGCCTGCTCTTCGGAATTTTCTCGAGACGCGTGTCCTCACCTCCTTCCCATGCGGCCCTGTGCGGTCTCGTTCCGCTCTCGTGTGGTTGACACGGCGTTAAATCAGCGGGGCGGTTTAGTGGGGATGATCCGAGTCGTGCAGCAGATCTTGCTGGTGCCTCAACGGCGGAACTGACTTTGGAGTTAAAGCCGCGTCCTGGCTGGTTGAGTTGCTATGTCGAAGTTCCCGAAGTAAACGGTGAAGTATCCGTAGTCGATTAATCTCATGATTTTGTTGCCAATCTGACTCTATTCGAATATCCATGCTCTTAGCCGTGTCATTACGCGCGGCTGAGGAAATGAAGAGGCCGGCTCACGCGATTCTGAATTTCGAAAATCGAAAACGCTGGAAAACGGAGAGGCTGCTAAGCGAGGGTACTACCCGGCTAGGTAGAAAAACTCCGTATGTCCATTTGGCTCGATTTCGAGTGAAAGCCGGAAAACGCAAGCAAGTCTCGAAGCTGCTGGTCTGGTGCAAGCAAGTCTTTCTCTACAAGGTTCGCGTCACCTACGCAAAGGAAGACCTTCCGCAAACGGCTATGAGGACATGCCTAGAACTATCAGTAACGCCGGGATTCGACAAGGCAAGCACTCGTTTCGTTGACTCATCACTCGTCGTCAGCTTGGTCGCCTTCGGTAATTCGAAAAAAGACGTCTTCCAGTGATTGAGTGTCTGGGTGCAAGTTCCTCGCCTCTTCTACCGTGCCTGAAAACAAGCACTTGCCTCTGCGCAGCACGATCATGTGGCGGCATATGTCTTCAACCAGTGCGAGCAAGTGACTGCTCACTAGCACCGTCGCGCCAGCCTCAGCCTTCTCCACCATCGTTTGTTTCAGCAGCCTGATCGCCGCTGGGTCGAGCCCGGTAAGCGGTTCATCAAAGAAAAGTATCGACGGCGAGTGTAAGTAGGCGCAAGCTATGGCTACTTTCTGACGCATTCCGCGCGATAGCTCGCTGGCCTGTGCTGTTTTCTTTTGTTCCAGATTGAGCTCACGCAACAACTCTCCAGCTCGCTCCTCAAAATCGGCAACAGCATAGGCCGACGCAATAAATTTCAGATGCTCCCAAACTGTCAGTGTTTCGAACAGCGGTGGATCGTCAGGTACGTACGCAACACGTTTTTTAACTTCTAATGTCTCTTTTTCGACATCGATTCCAGCAACTCGCAGGCTGCCGGAAGTCGGGCGAATGATTCCACACAAGGTCCGGATCGTCGTTGTCTTTCCGGCACCGTTGGGACCAATCAGTGCTCCCACTGTTCCGCGCGGTAAGTTAAATGAGATGCCGTCTGCAGCGACTGTCTGATCGTACTCCTTGCGGAAATCACGAACCTCGATCGCAACCTCCGCATCGGTCTCATGGTTATCAGGGGCAGACCCAAAGCCATCGGCTCTGATACCGGTGTCGATGTTCACGAGTTGGGGCCTCCAAGCAGTGGTTCGTCTAACCCACGGATCTCGCTGTTTGGCAAGCCAAAAGCATATTCACGCCTGGCTATAGCAATGGCTTCACAAGCGACTGCAAGGTGCTGTTGCTTAGTTTCAGAATAGAACTCCTTCGCTGAGTCAGGGAGTTTTGGCTTCCCGTGCAGCGGTTTGTCAGAAACGCAAAGTAAAGTGGCGGAAGGGATTCGGTATCGGAATCCATTCGCGGCCACCGTTGCAGACTCCATGTCGACTGCCGTGCTGCGGCTGGACTTGAGATCTTCCAATGTTCGACTGAGAGCCAGTTCCCAGTTGCGATCATCCGTCGTGTAGACCGTTCCGTGGCGATAAGGCAAACTGCGTTCGTCTAGCACTGCGGCCAAGTAGCGATTGAGTAAAAAACTGGGAGTGAGTGGAACCGAGCGAGGTAAGGCCGCATCCAGCACATGGTCAGCCCGCATGTAACCAGATGCCAAAACAAAATCGCCAATCTCCTGGTGATTGCGAATTCCGGCGCAATGTCCCACCATGATCATGGAATCCGGCCTCAACACGGCCAAATGATCTGTGAAGTTCTTGGCATTCGATGGACCAACTCCAATATTGACGATGCTAACACCGTCATTCTCTTCTGTCCGCTGATGGTAGGCCGGCATCTGCACTCCGGAAGGACTCTGGATGCAATCAGGAAACATGGCGACGAAGGCATCCATGTGCATCTGATAGTTCGTCAGCAACACGTATCGCTGAAAATGCTCGGGTTGCGTTCCAGTGTAATGCTCAAGTCTTTGGATGGATAATTCAGAACGCTCCGGGCCGAACAGAAAAACTTTCTTCCGCGTGTGATCGAAACCAACTTCATCGATTCGAGAGAGCAACTCTGGCGAATTCAGACTGACTCTTTCCTGCGCGGGCTCAATTTCAATTTCGGCTCCTTTGCTGGCCAATCGGAAAAGTTCTCGCTTGAGATACCATCGATATGCAGACGGGCGGGCTATCTTGCCAGAAATCGTTGGATTGTGTTTTGACCAGCCTCTGGTCACTGAGAGCCTAAGGTATCGGCCTGAGCGATACACTTTTTCCATCCTATCGCATGCTTGAGTGATGTCAGCACGAAGTCTTTTCGCATCCTCGTCCGAAATCTGGGCTACATGCGTCAAAGAATCCTGCTCGGGGGAAATCGCAGAAAGACGAAATCGCTCCATGATGTTAGCTCGTCAAAGAATTGTGCTCGCGTAAAGAACACCGGCCCTGAATTTAAAGCGGCTATTGTATGGTATGCCGGACTGAACCACATCACACGCAGAGTTAAAGGGCGAACGAGAACCCAGCTGAGAAAATCGGAAAACACGACTTTTGTTTGCAACCGCTCCTAAGAGCGGTATGATTAATGGGTGAATTACCGGGTCTGAATGCAAATCTGAACTTAGCCATTTGCTTATTGTTTCGCTAAGGGCCTTCGGTTCAACCTTTGTCGAACAACTAAGCTATTGCCTAGAAGCAATAAAGCGAAGAAAGCAATAAAGCGAAGAAAGTCAGCGCCGGGAAGTTTGAATCTGCTTGTCTGCGAGGTTATGCAAAGAAGACAATTGGAATCCACTTGCTGTACTCTCTGGCTCTCTCTGGAATCCCAGCATATGCAGTGCTTGGTTTTCCCCAGTGAGCGGCGCTGATTTTTCTTCCAGAAAATCTCCTCCTGTGAAAAGACTCTTGATTCATTCGCCAAAGGTACCTGGTCCTTGGCAATCGTGATCGGAAAATATCGAGTAGGCTGTTTCTGATAAGTGTTTGGTTCGGCTTTGGTACTAGGAACTAGATAGGCAGACCGACGCGCCTTTATCAAGCTGCAGCGATTTGCTTCCCGTTCCGTTGGAATCTGGGCTCGGTGTTTTCTTTAGGGGGTTTCTGGGCAGGGTAATCGTATTGCCGCTACCGTTGATCGTATCCACCGGGCGTAGGCTGTAATGGCGATTTGCGACAGGGTTCCAGTGTTCTCCTTGGTCCAGCGAAAGTTCAACCAATTGACTGAGAACCTTGCTACGGTCGCATTTCACCGTAGTGCGTTGCATGGATCGGCTACCCGAAATACCGTAGTGCACCGCCAGCATCTGGAAGCTCTCGCCATGCATGGCTCCTTGGACTTCTGTTACGCTTCCTTCTGGGCCAACCCAGACCTGAGAATCAAAACCGTACTTTTTCCGGTCCTGCTTTACAGTCCATGCTGGAATCGAAAAATGAGTTCCTAAGGTTTTTTGCGTAGCCTCCATGGACATTGCTCGCCAGTTTCGCTTCGGTAGAAGCCTCAGCCCAGCCAGACAGTGTTGTTACCAAATGACGATCGCCTTGTTGCAAGATTGTTTTCGCTCGATCCATGGATTCTTGCCTGAGCGAAATAAAGCGTTGATGTTTGAATAGTGGTTCTAATTCCTCCTCGTCGTGCAAATCATGCATGCAGACGAAGCCTGAGTCGTAGGCTTGGCATAAGCAGTGCAGTGCCGAATTGTGCTGACCAAGTGAGGCCAAGATCTTGGCGCGGTTGAACAAGGCCGAAGGCCGCGTTGCGGGGTGCAGCGTAGCGCGACGAAAATTGTGAAGTGCTTCCATGCTGCGTTCTTGTGTGTTCTGCAGAAACCCAAGCAGCATCAGAGCACCTGGCTCGGCTGGGGCTTCTGCCAGTGCATCTTGCAGCAGGTCTTCCGCCAGCCCCCACTGCTGTGCCTGAAGGCACGCAAGTATCTGGTCACGCCCGTCGGCAAAATCTCGAAGTTGTTGATCCGAGGAATCCGACCAACGCATGCCGGGAAGCAAAGTTACCGTAAGCAAAACGGCACACACCAGCAGGCACTGCGAGCACTTCCAGCTTGGAGGATTCTTTTCTGTGTTTTTGAGCCAGGTTAGGCGACGTGAGGTGATTTCTGCTGCAGAGATTCGGCGGCTCTGTGGGAGCTTTCCGAGGCGACGTTTGAATTCTAAAACCCGCACTAAGCTCTCTCCGTAAACCGCAGGAGAGCAACCCATCCTGCGCACAACCGCGGCATCGACACTCCGCTCGCAAAGCAAGTGGTTCTGTCGACCAATCCACCACACAAGCGGATGGAACCACCACAGTACTTGAGCTCCGTACTGGAGGTAGCCCCATAAGGCGTCGTGGCGTCGCGTGTGGATTAGCTCATGAACCAGAATTGGACGCAAAAACTTGTCAGGCAGCTCTTCCAGCATCAGCCGCGGGAGGACCAGGGCAGGACGGATCGCTCCAATGCACCCTGGGCCAACGTTGCTGTCTGAAATCAACACGCGCACTCGATGACGTATCCCCAGCTGCTTCGTGAGTTCCCCTACCGTCCTGAGTAGGTTCACCGAAGTCGTTTCCTGGCACTTGGCCAGAATCTGCTGCAGCCTCCGAAACTGTACTAAGGAGGGAACCAGGACTACCGCTGCTCCTGTCGCCCAGATGGTTGCCAACAATGGCCACGAATCAAAAAGTTTGGTTGAGGGCAACGCGTCGTCCTGCCCCACACCCGGCCAGGAGCGCATGTCTTCCTGCTCTGCAAGGTTGTCTGCTTGCAGGTGCTCGAGTTTCGATTTCTTCCAACTAGTTTGCGTTGATTCAGCCGCCAAAGTGGGAAGCCATGGAAACACTCCAGTAGGGCTGGTAATTACCGGCGGGAATAGACTCTTCAGAATCCCAAACGTTAGCAGCAGGCAGGCAAGTGCCGGCCAGCGGCGAGCAATCAGCATCGCTAGCAAGCCCAGCACAATGAACACTAACGTGAACTGCATGACATGTGCGTATAGCCAATTTTCCGTAAGGCTAGTGAGCATCGCGATCCTCCCGATCTTGCTTGAGTTCCTCGACGATCTTCATTAAGTCTTCGATTTCTTCGCTGCTTATCTCTCGGCCACTAACCATGTGCTTAAACATCGGCAGGATGTCACCGTCGAAGATACGTTGCACAAAGTCATCAATCGTCTCACGCTCCAGCTGGCTGCGGCGAATGGCAGCGGAATAGATCTTGAGTCTGCCTCGACGACTTGAATGCAAGTAACCTTTAGCTTCAAGCCTTCGAACATAAGTTTGCACCGTGGTGTAGTCCATCTCCAGGTTGGGGTCTACAGCGTCGTAGATATCACCCACACTACCCTGCGAAATATTCCACAGCGCCTTCAGTACTTCAGTCTCGCCTCTCGATATGCGCGGGCGATGCTCTTCCATCGAACCCTTCTCCGAACAATTGAGTTTGCAGTAGCCACCAAATGAGCAACTATCGCGGAGCAGGGCCACTAGGTGGGTATAAGGCTCAACCCAGCTAGAAAAATCTGCCAGCGAAAAAGCAACCTCACCAGCACGCATGTGCATCAGCTATTCCGGCCCCGATGCACAAAAGTGGTGGATCGGATGGCAGTCTCGCGTTGCTTCAGTTTCGTGTTCATGCGTGACATCTGAGTACGGTTGTACTCTAAGCTTCGAGGTGTGCAAGAGACATTAGATCTACATGCGAGCAAGAATGGCTGAATGGCGCATTTTCGCCGCTCGGGACGCCTGAGGAATAAGCGTAAGCCGAGCTCACTTAGATAGGGTTGCCGCCAGCCCGCGAATCTTCCCGACTTGCAGCCGAAAATCGAGAAAGCTCGAAAAGAGCTTGCTTTTTCATGCCTCTCCGCTAATCTGTTGAAACTTCTCAGTCGCACTCTCTCTGACAATGAGAAGTAAATTTTTTGATCGCTAGACATCGGATCCCTGCACTTTTGCGGTGCAAGTGTCGGTTCGCTCCTTGTCCGTTCTCGCGATCTGATTGTTTACTTGAGTTGGGAGAGATTCATGTTTTTGAAAAAGCACATTTGTGCGCAGCATGGTAATAGCGAGCAAGGCATCGCGTCATTTGCTGGGCAGCGGCGATCCGCATTCACGCTGGTCGAACTTCTAGTCGTCATTGCAATCATCGGGATTTTGGTCGGGCTTTTGCTGCCCGCCGTATAAGCTGCCCGCGAAGCGGCTCGAAGAATGAGCTGCCAAAACAACTTGAAGCAGCTTGGACTGGCAACGCTGAACTTCGAGTCTGCCTATAAGCGGCTCCCCCCCGGATATCTTGGCCCACGTCGAGACGATCCCTACGCCGCCCCGTTCCAAAGCAGCGATCAATTCTACGGAATGATGATCAACCTATTTCCCTTCATGGAGTTGAACAACATCTAGAACCAGTTTCCCAGTCATTTGCTGCGGCTCGACCGCTTTTCCGAGTCAGGGGAAGACCTCCGCTGGTTTAGTACATTACCCGCGGCGACGCTCCAAAACGCCGAGCAGCCTTGGGTAGTCTCGCAGTTCAAGATTCCTGGTTTGCTGTGTCCGTCTGATGCGAAGGCCCCCACGATGGTTTGGTCTCGAGGTCACATCCGAGGCGCGGCACCACCGAGCGCTGGAATCATTCAGACCACTTGGCGTGGGACCTCGTCCGGTTGGGCAGCGCGAGCCAACGATGGCCGTACAACCTACGTTGGCTGCCATGGTCGACCCGATGTTAGCAACAAGAAATGGGAAGGCGTTTTCCGAAATCGCTCGAAGACGAAGCTGGCTCACGTCACTGACGGAACTTCAAACACTCTGTCGATTGGTGAATCACACGGCGGTTCTTCGAATGGGCGGCATTCGACCTGGTTATGGATTTCAGCGCCCACACTGGCTGCTTCAACATCCCAAGTCTGGTCGCCTGGAAACGACATTCGCGTTGCCTTTAACAGCTATCACACCGGGATCGTCCAGTTTGTACGAGTTGACGGTTCCGTATTCGGTCTAAGTGTCAATATTGACAAGCAGGAATGGCTGCGTCTTAACGGAATGCGAGACAATGAAGTACTACTTGGCGACTACCAGTAGGAAAATCATTCAATCCGCAGCTTCGTCACTGGGGCTTTCCCCCAAGCCTCAGTGACGTTTCTTTCCTAAAGCATTTCCTTCACCGCGACCGTGCACCTTTTTTTCAAAAGTCCGGCCCGCCAATTGGTACCAGTCGCAGCACCAACCCGCTGCTTTCGGATACTTAACGTCTATCGCGGTTCTCTGCCTCTGAAGACCCATGTGGTGAGCCGTCCGAAACATTTCTTAGCTGAACTTGCTATCTCTGCGTGCGGATGTTCTTGCAAGCCTTTCTTGTAGTTCACATCAGATTCGCCAGGAAGAAGCAATTGTGGCCATTCACTACAGCTCAACAATCATCAGAATCGCCCCCACCTAAAAGTCACACACGTGACCAAAGACTTCGCGCTAGAAGCTGGCGGATTTGGGGCCTTCGACGGTGCCGCGATTCGAGAGTACGAGTACTCGTAACGAGTTGCTGAGTACGAGTACGGTGACTTAACGTCGGCACTCTTCTTTATCTCGTTCGATGTCTGCAACAAGCTGTGCTGGTGGGCATAAGCCTGGGGAGAAAATTAAATGGCGATGCGTCGGCAACGTTATGATCACGGCTAATCAAGTGTTTGTTTTTTTCTTCCAAAAAAACCAAAAAATGTGAGAATACGTGGGAGGATTGGCCAGCCATCACGTGGGGCAACGGCATCGAGGCTCCTCAGCAACGGTGGAGCGGCGAAGGAGTTGTGGTCCAACTAAATGAAGGCTGGAATCAGATCCTGATTGAAATCGATTCGGTCGGCGCAAGGCGACAGCGCGGATGCGAAACGCTCGATGCCGGATCATGATCATTCAAGGTGAATTTGATCGATGACTACGGCTTGCGAATTCCGACGGACCTTACGATGCATCAGTCAAGGTAGAACGACTGCCTGTTTAATGAAGAAATAGATTCGAGCATGAAAGCAACAAATAACCTCTTTCCAATTCTCAACGTAGTCGGCCTGGCAATCGTTGGGCTGAGCATTGGTCGTTACGTGATGATGGCTTCCGAAGTAAAGCCTAGTCGAGGAACGTTGGTTTCGAATCTGTCAAAAGAGAACGTTGAAGTAGAGAATGCATCGATTGGCATCAAGCCGACGGCCGAAACAGCCGCAATACCCGTCACTGAACCCATAGAGGCAATTAAAGAACCGAGGGGTGACGAGACCAAGGAGCAAGCTGCGGAGGAAAATCAGAAATCTGTGGTTGCTATGGCCAAACCGCAGGAAGAACCCAACGCAAAGGTGGCCCCCAGCGAGCGCGGCTACGAAGATAGCCCGTCGAAAGTCCAGTTCGCTCGGAAAGGCGACCAGCGCTGGCAATTGCTCCGCAATGGCAAACCCTATTTCGTGAAGGGCGTTGGCGGCGATAAACACCTCGCGACAGCGGTGCACTTTGGCGCGAACTCAATCCGCACGTGGGGCATCGGAAAGGGTACGCCAGACTTACTTGATCGAGCCTATGAACACGGAATGTCCGTATCGCTTGGCTACTGGATGGGGCATCCGCGACACGGCTTTAACTATCACAAGCCAGAAGTGGTTAAACGACAGCAGGATGACTTGGTCGCTGCGGTCAAGAAATACAAGGACCATCCAGCACTACTATTCTGGGGCGTCGGAAACGAAGTCGAAACGGGACACTCCGGCGACGACAAACCTTGGCAAGCCATCAATTCGGCTGCAAAAGCAATCAAGGAAATCGATCCGTATCATCCGACGATGATCGTGATTGCAGAGTTGGGGGCGAACAATATCAACGTCGAACAGATACGTCGTCATTGCCCTGATATTGATGTTGTCGGACTGAACGCCTACGACAGCGTCTACACGATTGTCGGACGCTACAAGAACGCAAAACTTGACAAGCCATGTATCGTCACCGAGTACGGACCCCCACTGCAGCCGCGCGATCAGTTTGGCTTGACGAAGGAACCAACCAGCACTGAAAAAGCTGAGATCTATCGCAGAATCTACCAGCAAGGTATCGCAAGACACCCCGGTTTCTGTTTCGGCGGCTACAGTTTCGTGTGGGGGAAGAAGATCGAAAAGACAGACACATACTTCGGTCAGTGGTTGGATAGCGGCGAGCGACTGGCCGGCGCAGAAGTCTTCCACGAATTGTTTGAAGGTAAGCCGCCCGCAAACTGGTGTCCAAATATTGAGTCCTTCAACGTAACGCCGCTCGAACACGTTGCTTTCGCCGGCCAGCCTATCACGTTTTCTGTTGTCGCTTCAGATCGAGACGATGATGACCTTTCCTACCGCTTTGAGCTGAAACGGGAGCTTCGCGCGACAGTCGGTGGCGATCACATCAGTTCCAACAAAAACCTGTTCCAGGCAATCAAACACAGCGACCCCGCCAGCAACGAAGCGACAATCACTCCACCAGCCTTGGGGGCCTTTCGCGTATACGCTTACGTATTCGACGGCGAAGGTAACGCGGCGACTGCAACCACAACTGTTACGATCAAACGCAAGGTAGAGTTAGTCAAAGCCAAACCACTCAAACTGCCATACAGTCTCTACTCAGACCGCCGGCCCCAACAACCGTATTCGCCAAGTGGCTACATGGGTGACAAGTCGGGGCAGATCAAAATGAACTTCGACTGGAAAGATAGACCACATTCAGGATCAAGCTGCTTGCAGATTCACGCACCGGCTGGCGCTTGGTCCGGAGTGAACTGGCAACACCCAGCAGGTGACTGGGGAGGGCGCGCTGGCGGCTTCGATTTCTCAGGCGCAAAGCGTCTCACGTTTTGGGCCCGCGGCGCCAACGGTGGAGAAGAAGTTACCTTCGCTCTTGGCGGCATTGGCCCGAGCGAAACTTACTTTGACACAGCCAAAAGCAACCTTCCGGTGAAGCTAACCAAAGAATGGAAGCAATACGAAATCGACTTGGATGGCAAAGACTTGACCCGCATCAAAACACCATTCCATTGGTCAAGCTATCACGGATCGAAAGTCGTCGAGTTTTTCGTCGATGACATCCGAATTGAGAATTAGAGGACCAATTCAATGTTCATTGTCACTAGACAATCAAAGTGCGTCGGCATATCGAGACCACTCCTCGCCGTGCGGGCGAACGTCTTTTGTGCCGGGAACACAAGGGCGTTAAATGAACTGCTACACGGCAGAGGCGCGGTCCCAATAACTCGCCTCGGCTGCATCGAATTCGGCAGATTGTGCGTCACCGTAAGTTGCGGGGGTGAAACCGACCTTTGCGGTTGCGACGGCGCACGAAGTCTTCATATCTCGCTTACCGAATCATCCACTATGCGAACACGGGCTCATTGAGTTGGAGGCCTTTTGTATCAACAACTTACGTCGATCTCGAAACGGAAATGACGATTCAAAGACCGCATGAGGTCATCAACTAAACAGCTTACTGATTGGCGAGCCATCTCGTACGAGCGTTATAGGGCGGCCGACATTCGTTTGAAACTCAGTGTTCGGAGGGATGCCAATATTCGCGAAGAAGGAGGCGGCAACATCGTCGGGTGTGTAACCGACTGATGCTGGCTCGGCGGCCGTTGCGTTCGTTTCGCCAATCACCTGGCCACCAGCCACTTCTCCGCCTGCCATGACGGCACACATCGCTCTTGCCCAATGATCTCGCCCTCCTGATTTGTTGATCCGAGGTGTGCGGCCAAATTCTCCTGCGGCCATGATTGCGGTGGATGCGAGCAAGCCACGTTCTTCCAATCGGTCGATCAACGCGGCCAGCGCTCGGTCGAACGGTGGCAGCAAGGTTCGCAGTCTTGAAAAGTTGTCGGAATGCGTGTCGAAGTCGAATTCGGCAGGACGCAATCGAATGGTGACAAAGTGGACTCCGGATTCGATCAGCCGGGCGGCCAGCAGCAGAGATTGTCCGAACTCGTGTTTTCCGAAGCGATCGTTTTCACTGGGCTTTTCTTTCGACAAATCGAATGCCGCTCGCGTTTGCGGCGAGCTAATGATGTCGAAAGCTTGCTGCGAGAATCGGTCTATTCCGCGAACTTGATCGTCGAGATCTTCAAAACCCCGAAAAGCAGTGTCGAGGTCATCTAAGAGTCTCTTCTGTGAAGTGTATTTTTCGACGGTCAAGCCGTCCTCAAGCGAAACACCTCGAACCTTGTAGGGAACGGCATGTTTCGGTTTATCGGCAGTCAGCGGGCTGTATCGCGAACCAAGGTAACCGGGACCGACAAACGACTCGTCGACCGATACGTACGTTGGCAAATTGGGCGGTGACGGAAACTCGTGACTCACCACACTGCCATATTCCGGGTAGCTGACTGTCTGTGATGCTTTGTTACCCGTCAACAGATATTTTTTGGCGAGGCCGTGATCGGCCACGTTGTGTGTGATACCACGGAGGATGGCGTATTTGTCGGCTCGCTTGGCCAGCATCGGAAGATGCTCGCAGATTTGAACGCCCGGCACGTTGGTGGGAATCGGCTTGAACTCACCACGGAATTCGACAGGAGCGTCCGGCTTCAAATCGAACGTATCCTGATGTGAAGGCGCACCTTCCATAAAAATGAAGATTGCGGAACGCTTGTCCGGGGGGGCATTTTCGGCTGCTTGCAATCGCAAGTATTGGGGAAGCGACAGGCCCACGCCAATCGCGCCCACTTTTAGAAGTTGTCGGCGTGTGATGTGTTTCATCGCGACCTCAGTGGTTAAGTAAGAATTCTTTGGTGTTCAGCATCGCCCACATCAGATCGGCAATTCCTTGGGCAACTGAGTTTGCTGATTCGAGATGCTTCATCGCCCGTTGCTGCTCTTCTTCGTTAGGGGTACGACCCACCGTTCGCAACCAGACTTTTTGGACTAAGTCCGCATTTTCGATCCGCATGCCTGCAGCCTCCGCATCCTCGATTTCGATAATCCAGACGCTGTCGGCGATTCGCATGCGAACGAGAGGATCGTTCTGCGTGAAAATAGCCTGCAGTAACGTCGGTTCGTTCACTCGTTCGCAGTCACAGTTGATCGACCGATCTGGCTTTCCAAAAACTTTCATGGCGTGAGTGCCAGCCATCCGCATTGACAAGTGACCGGAAGCGCGTCGCCTGAGATTCGTTCGCACCGTGTCTTGCTGATCGGTTGCTGCTGTCGCCTGTTTCATCCCGTCGTACACCACCTCGGCGGGAATACGCCGCGGGATAGCCCGGCTAAAGTTGCGGCGATCATTGCGGTTCGATTCATTAGGCTTCCAGCTTCGTTGATACGTGTCGCTGGATGCTATTTGTCGATGAAGCCATTTCATGTCATAGTTGTTCTCCACAAACCCGTTTGCAAGCCAGTCGAGCAGTTGCGGATGACTTGGGGGATTCGCTGGGGTGAACTGATCTGGCGGGTCGACGATGCCCCGATTGAAATAGCCAGCCCAGACTCGATTTACGAATGCGCGGGCAAACCATGGGTTCTTCGGATCTTGCATCCAGTCCATGATTGGCTGACGAGGATCATCGCCGGATTGAAGTGTTACCAAGCCGTTACGAAGGAGCCGAAGATCCAGGTCTTCGTCAGTCGTCGACCGACTTTTCGTCTTGGTCACGGAATCGAAGAACCGGGAGAAATCGTTGAAGTCTGCCTGGGTCCACCGATCGAACGGATGCTTGTGGCATTCCGCGCATTGCAACTGAATACCAAGAAATGCATGGGCGACGGACATGGCAGTGTCTTTCGGCTCCTCAAGACTTTGTCGCGTCCAGAAATGTGGCATGCCGCTGCTGCCACCCGACAAATCTGCCAGCATGATCCCTTCCACAATGGAATCGTATGATTCATTCCGCTCGACGCGTTCGTAAATCCAGTCGTACCACTGGGAAGCTTTGACGTAGCCATCTTCTCGTGCCACTTCCAACAGACTGCTAATAGACTTTGGGTTGCACCCAGTGAAGTCGCACAGCTTGTTAGTCCACCACGCAGCGTAGCTCGGCCGCTCCAGAAGTTCATCGATTTTCCGAGTTCGTTTTTCTGCCGTCCTGTCGCTGATAAAAGCCAACACCTCCTCAGGCGTGGGAAGCGTTCCCGTCATATCGATGCTTACTCGGCGAAGAAACTCAGCGTCTGTGCAAAGTTCAGATGGAGCGATCCCAAGCTTGTCGAGCTTCGCGCTAACAAATCGGTCGATTGGGTGATCCGAGGCCTGTAGAAGCCCGACACGTAACCGAGGGATAGTATCGCGTCCCGAGTCATCAGTCTTGATCCCTCGCTCACGCGTCGGGTTACCACGCGTAGGCTCGACGGATCTCAATACAGGAATCGCCGACACTCCATTGTCATAGAACGCAATGATGTGTGTGTCACCAGTGCCTGTGGAGGTCGCTACCCCGTTGGGGCTTACACGCACGATGGCATCGTCGTTTGTTTGGTAACGCGTGAGGCAAGTCACATCCTCGCGTGTACCGTCTTCCCATTCGGCGATGATCCTGATCTGCTGTTTATGCTTGGTCTCGTTGAAGAGGATTTCGTTCGGTTCATGGTGCAGACCAACGAGCACTTGAGCCGGTGCTTTCGGCGCTGCCTCATACCCATCTGGCCACGGAGCTCCCATCTCGATCCACTTCTTCAATGCCGCGATCTTCTCGTCTGAGAGCTTGCCACTTGGAGGCATCTGGAGTTCATCGTTGGAATACTCGACAGCAGTGGCTAACAGACTCTCTCCAGGTTTATCCGGTACGACAACCGGCCCGGAATCGCCGCCAGCTAGCAACGCTTCTCGGCTGGCTAAGGAGAGGTTGCCTTTGCGGGAATTGAATCCATGGCACTCGAAGCAATGATCCTGAAGGATGGGCCGAATGGATTCCTTAAAGAAAGCACTGGATTCGTTGTCAAAATGATTCGTGATTGGTCCACCCGAATCAATGGCCCCTTTTGCGCCCGACTCGATCCAGCGAAGCAACAGGTGGTGTTCCCACGAATTTTCTTCGAATCTAAGGCCGCCCTCGTGATCCGTTTGCTCGGTCGGCTTGAGAACGATTAGGCTGTTCGCGGGATCACCCACGTGCAGTCGCCCGCCTTCTTCGGAGTAGGCGTCCGCTTGGAGTGCCGCGTGATCGGACTGGAAGTCGAATCCAAACAGCGACAAACGAAACTCGCCTTGCCCTTGAAACGATCCATGACATTTCGCCGAGTTGCATCCAAGTTTCCCCAGTAAAGGCACCACGTGCCTTTGAAAGTCGGGGACACCTTGCGTGTCACGCTCTGCAAACCGCTCGGAGGCCGGGCGAATTGTCATTGGTACAACATCGTCTGCCCGAACAGATGCGGCGAGCAACAACAACAGGATGATAAGGTGTTTCATATCGTAGACCTTGCCTTCCGTTGGAATCACTCGACCGTTTCCAGCTTATCCGTGACGTCGATGGCATCGCTTTTCGTGTCGCGATGAGTGACGCTGACTCGAATCTCGTCGCCTTCGCTCAGATCTGCGAAGGCTTCACTATGCTGGTTATAGAACCCGGCGATGCGTATGCGTTTGCCAACAATGCTTGCCGCATCTTTGGCTTGGCTGTCGTCTGACGGATTACTCTGTTTCACCTGAAGCAGCACCTCATAGCCAACCGCCTCGACGATCTTTCCAGAGAGTTCGCCGCTGAAGCCACGAAACTCCTCAGGTGGGACTCCAAAATCACCAGGCTTGAAAGGCTCTGTACGCTCAAGCACATGAAACTTGAAGCCAAACCCCAGAACTCTTGTTTCGGGATTAAAGTCTCCGGTTCGAACTTTGATCGTTTCGCCACGTTTGATTGGCAACAAGGAATCCAAATATTTTCCTGAGACCCCAACGAGTTTGACGCGAGTGCCGATGAGATCGGCATTCAATTTGGGGCGGGAACTGATGACATAATCAATATCCATTTCCAACTCACCGAGCTCAATGTCTTTTGACTTTAGGCGTCCGATAACGAGCGAGTAAAACTGGAAACTGCCCGGCCGAGCTCCTGATTTCCCTCTACCTACGCCTCGCTTCTTGTCTGTGCCACCTTTTGCCGCAGCTTGACTTTTTAGATAGTCGATCACTTCTTCTTTGGTTGCCCCGGAGCTTTTAATTTTTTGACGAGCTGCTGGGTTCGCCAGCAGTTTTTCATATGCGGCGTCCCAATCTACGTTATCCTCTTTCTTGACTTCAGCCTTTACCGCTCCCTTGGTTTCCATCGTCGCAGCGAGTTTGGCCGCATCTTCTCTCGAGAGTTTTCCGGCTTTCACCAGTTCAGCAAGCTTGTTTTTGAAGGCACTGAGATCCTCCGCTTCGCCCTTGTTTGCAGCAGGCTTCTTCTGGCCCAGCTTCTTCGCAGAATCGCCTTTTTGATTCTTCAACCAGTTAATTACCTCTTCTTTGGTTGCTTGTCCGCTTTCGATTTTCTTACGAACACCTTGGTCCGCCTCAAGAAGTCGTTCGTAAGCAGCATCCCAGTCGACCTTTGACTTGTCCTGAGCAAAGATGTTGCCGCAAGAGACTGCTAACAACAGAAAGAGAAATAGGTTCGTCTTTTTCATACTTGATTCTTCCCCTACTAAACGGAGGCTGAAATGTTACAGATTGGATTGATATCACTTGCCTGCGGCAGTTTGATACAGCTCGAAAGCTTCCTTACGCGTTAGTTTTCCGGCTTTGACCATTTCCCTTAGCTGACTACTGAGGGCCGCAAGGCCTTCGTTTGGCGAGGTATTCTTCGCCCTGCTTTGTCCCTTTTCGCGTCGTTTCGGATAAACGTCAGCAGCGACCTGCTCTGGAGTGCGATAATGTCCGTCAGTAATGCAGTACAAATGCGTCGTTGACCTAAGAATCAGCGAGTCGCCGGCAACGGCAGGCGAAGCAATGAACTCTGCGTTCAGTTTATTCGATGCGAGCGTCTGGGGATCGTCCTCGGTCGCCGTGAGCACCGTGATTTCACCTAGCTTGCTACTGAAGTAGAGCTTTCCATCCGCGAGAATCGGTGATGCCCAATGGTCTCCGCCAAGTCGTTTCTTCCAAATCTCGTCGCCAGTCTTCGCGTCAAGACAGCGAGCGATGCCGCCCTTGGCAGTTACCATGAACAGCAAATCGTTAACGATAACGGGCGAGGGGATTTCCGGCGTGCTTCTATAAGTGGACCAAGCAATGTGGGAATCTGTTACAGTTCCAGTTCCGTCTGGCCGAATCCCCATCAGGTGATTATTCAAACCACTGGTGAATACAAAAACCAAGCCGCTTGCATATATGGGGCGTGCAGCCACATTGAACCCCCCGGGATGCACCGTTCGCCACAGCTCTTTACCCGTCACTGGATCGTAGGAAATGATCGCCTCTGCCGCAGGTGCAATGAGTTGACGTTGCCCCTCGACTTCAATCAACGTGGCCGTTGCAAACGATTTCTTGTTATCGTTCGGCTTGCCGCCCTTCTTCGGAGACAGCCCACGGTCAGAAAGCGCCGCGCGATAATCGGTATCAACGTTGCGATCGACCTTCCAACGCGTGTCGCCGGTTTCTTTGTCTAGTGCCACAAAGAACTGTTGGTCCGTGCCGTCGAACGCCACATACAGGTTCTCATCGTCCACGATGGGCGAAGAGCCTTGCCGAACCGGTTGGTAGATTCGCAGGTCTCGGCGCTCCCAGATGTTCTCGCCTGTTTGGCGGTCCAGGCATGCGATCCCTTGCGAGCCGAAGCTAACGTAGAGTCGATCCTCTTCCACCACCGACGTCGGTGTTGCCGGACTGTTCAGATGTGGAGAGTCAAAGGCGTACGCCGAGTCAACTTTGCGCTCGATCATATCAAACACCTTGATGTTCCTTATGATCTTGCCAGTTCCGACATCGACACAGATCGCGCGGAGTTCTCTGTTCTCGTCGCTGCCGGTGGTTAGCCAGATTTCATTGCCCCACACCACAGGTGATGACCAGCCGGAGTCTGGAATTCTGGTCTTCCAGCGAACGTTTCTGGCTTCGTCGAACTCTACCGGTGGGCTCTTCTCAGAGGAAATACCGTTTCCTGAGTGGCCGCGGAACTGGTTCCAGTGCTCATCGGCGTCTGCGAATTGAGATAGGACCAAGGTGATCAATGTGAAGGCGATATGTTTCATGGCTTCGGGGTACGAGCTTGGCTTCTTTGACAACATAGATTCATCTGAAGGGATTAAGAAACGGGCGTGAAGCTGTAGGGGTGGAAAATCTTGTCCAAGATTACTCAATCAATTCGACGTTGGTGATCTCAAGTTTCGCTGACGATGACTGGCCCACACACCACCAGTCACTGAGCTCTTTTCCAATCAACGAGTCACCAAACTCAGTTTCTTCGTTGAACTTGTTCAGTGGCAGTTCAACCACAAACGAGTTATCGTCGCTGCCCGGATCGTCACCACGCAGGACGTTATCTTCAACGGTGATGCTGTATTTCCCACCGAACCCCCCGGCTGCCTTCTTCGTCGTGATACCAAACTTCACTGCACCGGGTGAATGCAGTCGGCCTTCGATACGGATGATTGTGTTGGCGTTAAGCGTGACCGGCACCGAAGACGACTGCGCCACCGACAAAAGGACCAACGATCCGTATGGCGAAGCATCGGCCCAGATGCTCCCGCCATCAGCGTCCAGGGCCGCTGCGTTTTTGAAAGCCTCTACGGCATCCGCCTTGTTCATCTCACCACTCCGGACGGCTCTCTTGAGCTGCATTCCGAGCATCCAATGATCAGACAGCCACTTTCCCCGAATAACATCTACCCTCAGATTGCTCTTCCAAACAGAAACGGCTCTTCCTCGTACGCTCAGAGGCAATCCATTTTGATCTTTCAACGAAGCCGTCACCTCGTGCTTCGCTGGCACATCGACTTCTCTCCCATCCCTCAACCGCTTCAGTCGTACGCGACCTTCATTCACAGTGAGCCGCGTCGCTTCAGGCAGAGCATCGACATTGAACTGCGTGCCCAGAACCCGTAATTCAGCAGTGGTAGTGTGCACCAGCATGGGGCGATTGGGTGGCTGTGGCTGGACGCTGGCAGAAATACTGCCATATCGTAGGTGCAGTTTCTTTTGCTTCCGTTCAGAAACAGTGACTGCTGTTTGCCCCGCGAGTGTGACTGTCGATTCATCGAAAAATTTAAACTCGAGCCATGAATCCGAACCCAGCAGTTCGATCGTTCCACCAGGCAGAGTTCCGCCCACGACAAGTTCCTCCGTCACGCGACCACCACTGCCGATCCACTGAACCGGACCGTTCAGTGCCGTGATTGTTGCGATCTCTGGCTCACCGCCTTGACGGAACAAGCTTGCCGTCACCACAAGAAGAGCAGTGGCGGCAACCGCCATCAGCGATTTCCGGCGCGTTGCCACAGGTCCCCGGATATCGCTTGGTACTGTTTGGCTGGGTTCCGTTTCGCTGGATAGATCGTCCGTTCCCTCACTGTCCGCCGAGCTGCAGACGCGTGCAACATCCGCAATGACCACTGCCTGCCGAGCGATTTCACGGACCAACTCCCGCGCTGCAGAGTCGCGTCGCAGAAGGTCTTCGACGGCCGTTCGTTCGTCCGCAGGCAATTCGTTGTCGAGATAACGCAACAACAATTCGAGCATGGAATTGTGTTCATTCATGTGTCCGCCTTTGCATCTGCGAGACGCGTTTCAACACACTCCTTCAAAGCTTGATGCAGTCGAGACAACCTTTTGTAGATTGCGTTGAGTCCCACATCGAGGCGTTCGGAAATCGCCCCACAGGTAAGGCCCTCAAAATAACGCAACTGAAGTAGCTTGCCAGATTTCTGAGGCAATTCGCCAAGACAACTACGTAGTGCTTCCGCTCGGGAATCTTCATGTTGGCTCTCAGTCAGCCAATCTCTCTCAAGCAGAGTGAGGACTTCTGCATCCAGAAACGGTAATTCGCCTCGATGCCGTCGCACCCAATCAATGCCTTCCCGTCGAGCCGTAATAAACGCCCACGAATGCACTGCCCCTTCCGCGTCGAAGCTGACTTCCTTCGTCATCGCCTTGATAGCGACATTTTGAAAGATGTCTTCTGCCGCCTGAGCATCACGAACAACAACCCACGCCGCTGCCGCAATTCGGTCGCGGGATTTCATAAGGATGCGGAGAATGTGATGCTCGGAAAGTGCCATAACAGAAGTAGAACGGATGCCGAAACGAAATCCTGACATTTTTTTTCCATTTTGGGCGCAATGTCACCACACCCTGCTGAGTGAACGGCATAGTGCTCAAGCTTTCAGCTTGGGGGAGCCAGCACGACTCGCCTCCCCTTCTTGCACATGTTCGTTGATAACCTCAGCAATCTGAATTCGAGCACTCATGATGTCGTCCAAAGCCCAAAACTTGCCCTCAGAACTATAGCCAGATCGAAACTACCCGCCAAATTAACAGTCTCGGCTGGACTCCGGAGTTGTTCGAACACGGGCCGAGCCTTGTGCACAAAAAAGAAACCCTCGACCGCAGTTAGTCATCGAGGTTCTAATGTTTACGTAGAGTCCGAAAGCTCACCCTGCTTGGACTCGAATCCAGTCGCCTGAGTCAGTAACGTGCGAAACGCGTCACTCGCTTCGGTCCCCACACCGCGAGCACGAGCGGTGATTTCCTCGTGAAGTCGGTTGCATCGACTTCGGCAGAATCTAGTTGCCTGCAAGTTGAGGCGTTGATTGCGATCTCTGCAGCTACAACGGCGTAGCGAGGCCCTAACCTCTGCCGGAGCCTCTCTGAGGAGGCGACGGGATTTGAACTCGCTAAATGGTTACCGGGCAGGAAGTTACGGAAGACAACGGATCGCAATGGTGACATCGGGGCACGTTTGAACCGCCAAAACAAAATGGGAAAACAGTGCGGCGTTGAAACTCCGAGAAAAACAGCTCGCCATGAGGCGAACTGTTTTAATTTCAAGTTGGGGCGATAAGACAAGGTTAGAACTTTTTCGGCGCGGTGTTGTCGAACTGCAAACATCCCAACTAATGGTCTGCAGCCATTTTATGGCAATACTTGCGTGATCTGTTTGCAGGACCTAAGAGCCACCTTGCCCGTCGGATTTCGGGCTTCGGTCGAAACGCCGATGCGGCTTAAGTTTGTCCAACCTCAGCAGATTGGATCTTCCGCGAAACCGCGACGGATGATCTGACTTCTGTCTCGGAGAATTCTCCACAACTGGAGGAGTTGTGGAGCGCAACTCTAATTCGATGCTTGAAGTCCGACTCGACGGAGCTGGCCGTCGCTGCCTGCGATGGCAAGGGTTCCGTCATGCGGATGGCGGGCGACTGCGTAGGCCCAGCCTTTGATCACCGGAATCGTATGGAGGACCTCGACATTATCGGTGTCGACCACACGCGCTTGGCCGTCAACACAACTGGCGACAATCTGTGATTCACTCATCCATGCGATATCAAGCGGTTCGGAATCAAGCCGGACATAACGCATCATGCGGCCAATCGTGGGTTGCCAGAAACGAATGGTGCGATCTTCCGCAGCCGTGGCGACCATGGGTTTGCCTGCTGATGCGGGACAGACTGCCATTGAATTAATGGGCTTGGAGTGTTGGTTCAAACTGAGCATCAACGCTCCCGTTTCGCCGTTCCACACGCGAACCGATTGATCGTGGCCGGCAGTCACCATTTCTCCCGTCTTTAGAATGCATGCCGAGCTTACTCCACGCGAGTGACCTCGATAGGTCGTAACCAACTCTCTCGTTTCCGGATTCCATTGGGTTAACGAACGATCGAGACTCGCGGCGACCAGACTGTTGATACCTCGCCAAGCAACTGCCACGACGGAATCATCGTGCTTCGACAACTTCATTTGTGACTTGAATTCAGGCCACGAGAAAACTTCAACGGCGCCTTCTACAGATGGAGTTCCGCCTCCTACCGCGAGTCGCTTGCCATCTGGCGAAAAAACGACGCAGTGCAAATTTGCAGATGAAGCCTTGATTGTCTTTTGCACACGTAACTCAGGCCAGCTGAAAACTTGCAAACCTTGTTGCGAGCAACTGACAAGTGATTTGCCATCGGGCGCGAATGCGATGTCCGTGATGGGTGAGGTTTGGGCTCGGAGCGTGGATGCCGTAAACAACGAGACCATCACGATCGAACTTACGCCGAAGGATGACTTGAACAGGCAACCACCTATTCGGTTAGTCATGCCACCAACTCCTTGATCACTTTCGACTCCTGCGGCGCGAGACGAATGGGGCGGCCATCAGGCGTATGCAATTCATACCCGGGATCGAATCCAAGGAGCGCATAGATTGTTGCTGAAAGATCGCCGGGAGTGATTGGCCGGTCTTTGACGAATTCGCCCAACGAGTCACTTTCGCCGATCACCTGTCCACTTTTCACGCCACCACCTGCCATAGCCACACTGAAACACTTCGGCCAGTGGTCTCGGCCCCCTGTGCTGTTGATTTTTGGCGTCCGGCCAAAATCCGTCATGACCACAACCAGCGTTTCATCGAGCATCGCCCGATCAGACAGATCTCCAATCAGCGCGCTAAGTGCCTTATCCAGACCTGGTATCAGAGCATGCGAGGCCGAACGGGGATCTCCTGGATGACGGTTTGCATAAGTCGCCAAATCAAGATGGTTATCCCAGCCGGTATTGTTCACGGTGACAAACGGAACGCCTCGTTCGACCAGCCGCCGGGCCAGCAGGCATTGTTGACCAATGTTATTGGAATCCTGGAGGTTGGCCCGTGGATCAATGGTGTACCGTTCACGGACCTTCATCGGTTCTTCTTCCAGATTAAACGCCGTTTTGGCCTCCTTGGATGCGATCAGGTTGTAGGCACGCTCTAAATCAGGATCGCTTGGACCGTTTGCTTTGGATTTCAGATTGCCGAACTCGTTCATCGCATTGACGATCTTGCGACGGCGGTCGAGCCGCGAAAGATCAAGTCCTTGGTAAAAATCCAGGTCGCGAACCTTGTAGCTCGACTTTCCGGGATCGCTGCCCAAAGAAAAATGTTTGGTGCTGTTAGGAAGAAACCCATTTCCGATCGATGCGGCGTCACGTGAAATCAAATTTGGAACCGCGATATTGGATGGCAAAACGCCAGAGTTTGGTTGCAGATGGGCAACCGCCGAAGCGATGCTGGGATACTCAATTGCCGGAGTTGGTTTGTAACCAGTCATCAAGTACTGTATCGCGAAGTTGTGCACTCCAAACGGCGAGGTCACACTGCGAATCAAAGCCAGCTTGTCCAGCATCTTCGCAGTCTGACGCAGATGTTCACTGATGCGGATACCGGTCAGTTTGGTGTTGATTGAATCAAACGGCCCGCGGACTTCGGATGGTGCCTTGGGTTTGGGGTCAAATGTATCGAGATGGCTCGCTCCACCGTCAAGCCAAATCAGAATGCACGATTTGGCCTTGGCTTTTCTATTTGAATGAGAGATCGGGCTGGCCGCCATTGCTCGTTGTAAACGGAAGAAATCACCCATGCCCAGTCCCAAGGCTGTGAGGCCTCCGACGCGGACAAAATTGCGGCGAGTAACGCCGTCGCATCGCTTGGATATGTTCATCAATCTTCTTCGTTTGTTTGGTTTTGGTGCATCTTCTGTGGACTCGAAGCATTGAGCAGTTTTCTGGCGATATTTCGTGCGTCTTAATGATTCATGGCAAATTCCTTGCTGGTCACGATGCTCCAGACAAAATCTTCGAGACATTCACTTTGATAAGCGGAAGTTTTTTTGTCGTCGAACAGTTGAGAAAGGAATTTGATTTCTTGCTTGTTAGGCTGTCGATTCAATGCAACCTGGTAAAACTCGTCGACAATTTCCATCGGCGTTTTTTTGGATTTGATCAGCTTGTCGAGTCGCCCACCTTCTGCGCTGATTCTGCTGTTCAACAGTTCCCCGTTGAAAAGGTGAAGCTTTTGTGCCAACGGCCCGGTTGGCGAGGGTGCTCCTTCGCAGGAGCTGGATCGGTTACAACGACCAAGAATGTCGAGTGTGTCGGATTGAATGGCTCCATCGCGCAGTTCGACAGCACGCGTTCCCGGGATTTCATCGCCATATTGGGCTGCCACCCCCAGCACGTCTGAGATTGCATCCGCGACTACCTCAGGTTCGAGCGGCTTATGGACCATGTGCGAATAAAACCGATTATCTGTCTGGTTTCCTTCGACCGGAATCGAACTACGGGCATACGCCGAACTCATCGCGATGACTTTCAAAGTATGGCGAATGTCATAGCCGTTCTCGCTGAAGTCGTCAGCCAATTGATTGAGCAATGCCGGGTGGGTTGCGGGGTTGGTTGAACGGAAATCGTCGACTGGCTCCACCAGGCCTCGCCCCATCAGCGATTTCCATAACCGGTTAACGATCGCCTTGGCAAAGTATGGGTTTTCGCGCGCGGTCAGCCAGTCAGCAAACGCTTCTCGCCCATCGTTCGTATCCTTTGGTAGAAAATCCCCCCCGGGAATCTTCATCGAGGCAGCTTCTCCGGTATTCGGGTGGATGTTCTTGCCAATGGGGTTGAGCCGAATGACTTGGCTTCGCGTGAGCTTGGAGAACATCGCAGTCAGGCCATGGAAATCATCTTGTGTCCATTTGTCGAGTGGATGGTTGTGACAGTTGGCGCACTTCATCCGGCTTCCCATGAAAACCTCGGTGACGAATTCCGTTTGCAGTCTTGGATCTTCAACCAAAGTGAAAAAGGTTGCGGGACCATACTGGGACGAGTCGCCAGTAGCGGTAATTATTTTTCGGGCCATCTCGTTATAGCCCGTGCCAACACGCAATTGCTTGGCGAGCCAATCGTGAAAGGCCCGTGCCGCTTCAGGAGTCGTGGTGACTTTGTTCTTGTCAATCTTGGATTGAACTCTCAGGAGCTTGGCCAATTTCAAGGTATAGAAATCGACAAACTCCTCAGAGGCGAGCAATGCATCGACGACCGCTTCTCGATTCAAACGCCCTGAATGGGTTTCGCTTTTGTATTCAGGCAACTGCCCGGTCAGGTCCAGCGTGATACGGCGCAGAAAGGTTGGGTCGTCAACTGGCGGCGAAACCGGCAAACGTAGCTCGGAGAGCGAATTGAAAATCTCCTTGTCCACATAGTTGTCGCGAGGCTCGGAAGAGAGGTCGACAACCGACTCAGTGATTGGGACCAAAATTTCGATCGGAATGACTTCGGTCGAGTACCTCGCAATTACGATGTGCCGACCAGGACGTACGACCTTGGCAGTCGCGCTGTCGCTATCGATGGTGACCGCCGATGCATCATCGGCGACAAATTGGGTCAGGTTCGTAACAACACGAGTTAAACCATCGTCGTAGTGAGCCACGACTTTCAACGGTGTTTCGGCACCGACTTTGGTCGCAACAAACCTATTCGGAATCACGTCGACACGTTTCAGCTGGCGATGTTCGACATACTTTGCCCCCTGTTCAATCCACTTGGTTAACAAATGAGCGTTTTGATCGTCGTCGTCGATAATCGTGCCGCCACCGTGCTCGACAAATTCAGCCGGCTTTTGGTAGATGAGACTCGACTCGGGGGCGTTCAAGTCAATGCGCCGTCCGCCCAATCTCCGCACAATCTCGTCATAGTCGGCTTCTGGCGTTCCTCCGTATAGCGACAACTTGAAATCACCGCGCCCAATCGCTGAGCCGTGGCATTTCCCGGCGTTGCACCCCAACTTCGTAAACATGGGAATCAAATCGTTCTTGAAGTCGACGGCTTCGTCGCGCGTCCCGCCCTTGCCTTCAGCACCGACAGCCGGAGTGACGTTGGGCATTACGCCCATCAAAACAGCCATCAAGATGGCAAATATAATTCTCATCATTCAGTCGTTGTCCACGTTGAGTTGAGCGGAAGGAGCGTTGGTTCCCGTCATTAATGATCGCGTTCGCTTCGACTATTTCCGCTATCCACTTGGTCATCTCTCAGCAGTTCCTTCGCGTCTTCACGAGTGAGTTTCTTGGCTTTCACGAGTTATTCAACCTTTGAACATAGAGCTGTTGCGTCGCCTGACAGTTGAAACAATTCTGCTTCTTCAGCTCGCGTGATCTTTTCGCTAAGCGCTAATGGAGTAAGTTTCTTGCGAAAACATCTGTTTGGCGGCGCTTTTGATTTTTCTTTGCTTCCCTACTTGCCTCGACGATAAGCCTGAGTTGCTTCATCGCCAGGCGTACCGGCGATGTACTTGCGAAGGGTCTCGTGATCGACTTCCATCGCCCTGGCGATCGCACCAAGAATGTGGGGTTGCGTGTAGAACGCGTTGCCCGCGTAGGGTAAGTTGTGTGCGACTGTGCCATTCTTGGCAACGATGACCGTCGCGGTGAGATTCTTGTCCAGGCCGAAGGCAGGAGGCCCAGCCGAGCCGTCCTTGGACAAACCCACAACAAGGTTTTTGGGATAGCGTTGGTCAAGCACCGTGAAACTTTTCTGAGCCTCATTGGCGTCGTCGGTGCAGACAATGACTGACATCGCCCAGGGCTGTTTTGAGTTTTCTTCAATGGCCTGAAGTTGATTCCTTAGCTGTCCAAGGAAGCGGCCGAAAGTGCGCGACTTACTGACGAAGAACATGAGATGGAGCTTGTCACCAGCCAATTCGACAGGATCAAATTCCTGACCAGCCAATTCCCCGCGTATATTGACCGCTATCAACGAGGGAACTTTTTCACCTGGCTGTGGGCCAGAGTAGATCGGTTTTTCAAGACCTTTGGTCCATTCAGCCGGATCGGTGATTTTGATTTTTGTCGACGCGTAGCCTTTTTGCTTGCTGCGATCTCGTTGGCTTTGGACATTTTGAAGAACGCGAGCTTGGGAACCGCTCTGAGCGATTCGCGGGTTTAAGGCGCCTCGGTATTCGGCGACTTCTCGGGCAGAAGCTTTTCCATCGTCGAAGCCAGCATAAAGTTGCTTCATGATCGACGCTACATCATAGTCGTACATCTCGCCGCGTTCATTCGCAGTGACCAGTCGCTTATAGACTGCAGAACGATTCATTGCGGTGACTTCGCCTGCTTCGAACTGTCCCTCGTCAAGTTCTTTCGGCTTACCGAAGCGTCCATGTTTGCTGTCGAAATAAACCATTTCTGCGTCGATCAAGGGAAGTAGTCGGGCGGCTTGATCCTGCGTCAACTCATTGGCCGCAACAGCGTCGCCAAGGATCTTCTTAACAACCTCTTTGTCTGATTGGGTGCGTTTCCAGATGTTGTAGCCCTGTTGTTGGGATATTTTCCCGTCTTTGACCAGATTGGTGAGTCGCTTGAAACGGAAGTCCTCGCACATGTCGAAGTCTCTGTTTGAGCCGATGCGATCTTCGTATTTGATCTCTTGGGCAAAAGACGGGTTCAGCGAAATGTTCGCGTAAACGCAAGCGACGAATAGTGCCACACACAGCCAAAATACCGATCGCGTTTGCTGATTGATTATCATCTGTTTTAGGTGCTCCAATTGAAAGATATTGATGTGTACAGGTTTGATCTAGTTTGAAGCTGGTTTTAATTCCACAGCTGAAATCTCAAGCTCAGCATTCGCATCGGAGGTCAAGCCAAAACAGGCAAATAGCTCCATTCCAATGGCTGAATCTGTTGCACTACGACCACGAAACGGTTGAAACTGATCGACAGGAATTTCCACATCAAATTCCCCCGCTACATTTCGCGAGGTGAGAAAACGTCCTGCACTAGCGCGGGTCGTTCCAAAGGCTCCAAAACCAATGTGAATTTCCGTTGCTACAGCCACTTTCCCCTGGACTCGCAACACGCTCTGTTTGTTTAAGACAACTGGATTCGGTTTATCCCGATTGACGTACAGCGTGGCTATTTGAATGACATTGCCAAACTTGCTTTGAAGTATCTGTTTTGGTTGGGCCTTCAACACGCCCTCGGTATTCGCTGCCTCCGCCAGCCGATCGCCGTAAACCTCTCGAACCTGTTCGCGAGTCACTATCCCGGCTCCTAGCGCCTCGCGAATCTCCATTCGCAATGCGAACATGGCTGATACAAATTCGCCCTCGCCCTGCTTTCGATCTTGCTCCAAATTTGCTTTCCAGGCATGGACTGCCTGATCAGATCGTCTCGACAAAAACTCATGTTGCACATCGGAAGAGGCGACTGCTGAATGCCCCCCCGCAACGTCGATCGACTCGCCATCGAACGAACGGACCGCGCGAACCAAGCCATACCGGACGGAGACTTTCGATCGCTCAGGATTAGCCATCACGTCAAACCGGGTTCCCAGGACTTCAAGACGAGCCGTCGGTGTGATGACAACCATGGGACGTTTCGCCGGCTGTTCCTCTACATCGGCCGAGAGAATTCCTGAGCGAAGGTAAAGTTTCTTTTGACCATCATCGGCAATCGTTAACACCGAACCACCTGATGTCGAAACGATCGTTCCGTCCCGAAAACATAGTTCGACAGCTGAATTGATAGATCGCGTCTCTATCGTGCCGCCAGTCAACGCTTGCCCCTCCTCCAATTCTTCGATGACGTTTCCGCCATCACCGGTCCACTGGATGTCGCCCTGGATGTATGTGATTTCCACAATCGTTTCGGGCCGACCAATCCAGAGCGGCCAGCTACCGAATATCACCAACACGGCCGCCGCAATTGAGCCAAGTGTAAAGAGGAAACGTCGCTTTCGCAGAATGTGACTGGATCTTTCGAGATCTGAGATCGACTTGAGTGCACGAGCCTCTGAATCATGGGGCAATGACTTATTGAATTCACCGCTAACGAGACTCGCGTGGATCTGCTGCAATTTCAAATACAGTGACCGGGTCTCCGAACAAGACTCCAGCTTTTCGGACAACCTTGTGACTTCTTTGTCGTTGGCGATTCCATCCAAATGCCGTTGAATCAACTCTTGCCAGTATTCGCTATTCTCGCGATTCATGCTTGTGCACCTCGCATTTTGGCTTCAATGCAATCATGGAGCGAACGGCGTATTCGTTGCAGCGATTTGTAGATCGCGTCGACAGTTCGTCCTGTTCGCTGCGACAAGTCACTTGCCGAGTAATCCATTCGGTAGTATCCGTTGACCAGTGCCTGCTGTCGTTCTGAAAGAAGTTCAAGGCACTTCTGCAAGTGAGTTTCCCGATGATCGAGTGCAGCTATCGCCTCTTTCTGATCTTCCAAGAGCAATTCTGCCGCGCGTTCGGTCAACTGCCTGCGATTTGCAGACTTTCTTAAGAAGCGTCGAATCTCGATTCTGACGAAGCCCAAAGCCCACGGAACAAAAGGGCGATCTGGCTCGTAGTTTCCGAACTTTCGCCAAAGCGACACAGAGCACTCCTGCAAAATGTCGCGAGCATCCGACCGATTCGGTACGGCGACCAGAATGCACCGGAGCAGTTCCGGCTCATATTCAATGAGCAGCCGGGTGTATCGTTCGTGATCTTCATTTGTCTCCATGGTGAGATTCCGCGTCTTCTACCAAGAATTGGACAGGGATTTCGAGAAATTCCTGAATTCGTTCACTCTTGGCGAGGCGTAAGCAGATTCGCACCTTTCGCCGGCGCGGGATTGTCGACATACCTAAGCCACCTGGGACGCTCGCGCGAGGTCAGAGTGTCTGAGGTGATCACGACCACTGCGACCTTCTGAATCTGCTAGCTGTTGGAGGTTTCATTATCCTCAGCGTTGGGCGTCGGCGCGGAGGCAAATCCAACCTCAGTAGTTACGACGGCGCAACCCGACGGCATGTACCAACCCCTTGCTGGATCGGGAGCGCCGATCCTTCGCGACGAGTCTTTCGAATGGGGCGACGGGATTTGAACTCGCTAAATGGTTTCAAACCAATTCCTTACGGAAGATGCGACTCAAAGTCTGCGCGATTTGGATGGCGGTTTGAACTGGCAGGGACCGTCAAGGAAACAGCGTAAACCGTTGCATTTCAGAGAAAAACAGCTCGCCACGAACAATCGCGACGAGCTGTATTTAGGATAAAGTCGGGGTGATAGGATTCGAACCTACGACCCTCTGCTCCCAAAGCAGATGCGCTAGCCAGGCTGCGCTACACCCCGGATGGATGAAAACTCTAAACGATTGCCCCAGTTACCGCAATGCGTCCTTGGCGGGTTTCTTGGACAGCCTTTCGCAACGAAAAAATACGCGCAACGAAAAAATACGCGCAACGAAAAAATATGCGCAACGCAAAAATACGCGACAAGTGTGGCCAATGCCGATGCGGCTGAAATATCGAGTTGGCCCGAAGGTCCATGACTCCCCACTCTACAAGCAGTTCGAGTCGCAATCTAGAATCTGTCTTGTTGGACTCAGGACGCATTCTCTCGGTTCGTTCAGACTGATGAAAATCGCTAAAATCCTGGTCATTTGTCCAGTAGCAATTCTCTCCTTAGGTTCCTCGCCATGTCGAAACCACAGAAACTGAGTTTCGCCATTTTGGGCACAGGAGCTCTCGGAGGGCTCTACGGTGCGTTGTTGGCTCGGGTGGGGCAGGACGTCCATTTTCTTGTTCGGAGCGATTATGAGCAGGTACGCTCCGCTGGGCTGAAGATCGAGTCGCCGATTGCGGATTTCAAGATTCCGGTCCAAGCTCACGATTCTGTGCACTCGATGCCACAGGTAGACGTCGCGATTGTGGCTTGGAAGACGACCGCCAATTCCGCCTTGAAGACTGCACTCGCACAGATCCTGAAGCCGGAGGGAGTTGTGCTGGTGCTGCAGAATGGTCTACACGTCGAGGCCGACTCTGCGGCAATGGTGGGGGCGGAGAATGTGCTCGGCGGCTGTTGCTTTTTGTGTAGCAACAAAGTCGGGCCAGGGCACATCCATCATCTGGACTACGGTGCGATCGTCTTTGGTGAATACGCTGAATCCCTCGCGGGCAAGGTGACGCCTCGTATGGAGCGACTCACCGAAGTTTTTCGGTACGCCGAGATCGACATGACGCCTTCGGAGAATCTTGCTCTGGTGCGTTGGAAGAAGCTGGTCTGGAATATTCCTTTCAACGGTCTGAGTGTGGTGCTGGGTGCGAGCACGGATAAGATCATGCGAGATCCTGCCACCCGCAAGCTGGCGGAAGACTTGATGTGGGATGTGGTCCATGCAGCGAAGGCTTGCGGAACGGAGATCAATTCTTCTCACGTCGAGAAGATGTTAGAAGCGACGGCGAAGATGTTGCCTTACGACAGCAGTATGTTCTTGGACTACAAGGCGAAGCGTCCGATCGAAGTGGAGTCGATCTTTGGCAACCCGCTGCGAGCTGCCCTGGCGGTGAATTTGCGACCTGCAAAAATCGAAATGCTGTATCATCAGTTATGCTATTTGGATCAAGCGAATCGCAATTCTTGAAACTGATACCATAGGGCTCTGATTCCCGTGAAAACAATCTTTCTCTTGCTGAGTCTAGTTTGCACCGCAACAGCAACGCTGGCGCAGAGCACTTCGGAGCCAGCGATATCGCTACCACAGCACCCAGCACAATGGCTGAATGCATCTCCGATTTCGACTGCCGCTCTTCAGGGGAAGGGGGCTGTCTTCTACTACTTCGAAGAGAGCTGACCACGCTGTGCAGGTCGTTGGCCTGAGCTTCTGGCGGTCGCCGGAAAGTATCGCGGGGAACCCCTTGCATTTATCGGGGTAAATTCTGGACAGTCAGCAACCAAGGTGGCTCAATATCTGCGAAAGCATCAGATCTCCTGGCCAGTGATCGTCGATGCTGATCGGTCTTTTGAAGTCGCGTCAAACGTCGGCGAGATTAGCTTGAAGAACATTTGGCAGGCTCGAGTGCTGACCTCAGATGGAGAATTCATACGAGCCAATGCATCGGACTTGGATTCGGCAGCGAAACGAGCACTTGCGGGCGCGAAATGGAACGTCGATCCGAAGAAGATGCCGTCCGAGTTACAGGCCACTTGGATGCATGTTGAATTCGGTAGTTTCTCCGATGCGTCCGTGGGTTTGAAGCGATTTGGGAGATCAAACAAGCCTGAAGTCAAAGAAGCCGTTGGGCTGCTGAAAGATTATGTCCAGCAGCAGATGGACTCGCAGCTTCAAATGGCAGAGGAGGCCAACAAGGCCGGTGAATCTTGGGAAGCGTTTCAAATGCTCAGCACCCTTGAAACTCGCTTCAAAGGATTCGATTTGCCGGCAAGTGTTTCTGTGGACGTGAAGCGTTTGCAGAGAACAGCTGAGGTCAAGAATGAACTGGCCGCTGTTACGAAACTGGAGCAGGCTCGCAAAGTTGGGAGCTCCCGATCACCATCAGCGCAGAAAAGAGCATTAGCGATGTTGCAGCAGATCACGGAAGATTTTGCTGGTACGGAAGCTGCAAAAGCGGCGTCTAAGATTCTCGCGGGGCGTTAGAGCGCGTTGAAATTTAGTGGACTTCGCCAGAAGTCCTATCGGGGGACGGGAGGGCGGTTGAGTGAAGAAGCAAGAGGGAGAAGGAATTCCGGCGAATCCCGCTACAGGAGGAGAAGGAACTTTGGCGAATCCCACGACGGGATTGGGTAGCTATACTGTCTGGACGCGGAGTGCTTCCGCATCCCACCTCCAAATTCAAAGGATATCTCTGAATGGCTTCGACCAAAAACCGCCGTAGCTTCCTGCAAAAATCAGCTGCTGCTTCTGCTGTGGCCACTATCCCCTACTTCGTCACTTCCCAAACCGCGTCAGCGAAGCCAATCGCGAAGAATGACCGACTGAACATTGGAGTCATCGGTGCCGGCGGAATGGCGAACGGCAACATGAATGCCGCCAAGGATTGGGTCGACATTGTCGCCATTGCCGATGCGGACGCTGGTCGTGGCGAAGCTATGAACAAGAATCGAAGCGGGGGCAAGGCGAGTGTGTATGCCGACTACCGAAAAGTTCTCGAGCGAGACGATATCGATGTGATTCACGTTGCGACGCCTGATCACTGGCACACCAAGCCCGTGGTCGAAGCAATGTTGGCTGGCAAAGATATCTACTGCGAGAAGCCACTGACGCTAACGATCGACGAAGGCAAATTGATTCGCAAGGTCCAAAAAGAAACCGGGCGCATCGTACAAGTCGGTACGCAGCAGCGAAGCACCTTCAATCTGTTCACCAAAGCGATGGCACTTGTCAACGAAGGTCGCTTGGGACGAATCAAGAAAGTCTCGGCCGCCATCGGTGGAGCTCCGACTAGCCCTGAGATTCCAGTCGCGGAAGTTCCGACTGGATTGGACTGGGATCGTTGGTTGGGCCCAGCACCGTCATGCGACTACCGTCATCTTCCTCCTGCTAAGAGTAAGCGTGGTCGGGGCAATACCAACTGCCATTACGAATTCCGTTGGTGGTATGAGTATTCCGGAGGCAAACTCACCGACTGGGGTGCGCACCATGTCGATATTTGCACCTGGGCCTTGGCTTTGAATGGTCAGTCCGCAAGTCCTATTTCCATCGGTGGCTCAGCAGACCATCCCGTTGACTTCAAGGACGGCGTGGCTCAGCAAATAGATCGTTACAACACGGCGACAAGATTCTTGTTCAGCGCTCAGTTTCCAGGCGGCACGGAGATGATTATTCGCAACGACACCGACAACGGCTGTATGATCGAAGGTGATAAGGGGCGAATCTTTGTGAACCGAGGCAAACTCGTCGGTGCACCCGTAGAAGCTCTGAAGGATGATCCGCTGCCAGCAGATGCGATCCAGAAAGTCTACAAAGGCTTGCCACTCGAGCACAACGAAAGAAAGGCTCACTGGGCCAACTTCTTCCACTGTGTTAAGACGCGAGAAGAGCCGATTTCCGATGTGCACTCGCACATGAAGATGCTCAATACTTGTCATTTGGCCGGTATTGCTGCTCGATTGGGTCGTCCGCTGAAGTGGGATGACCAGAAGGAGCAGATCATCGGCGACGATCAAGCCAATGCAATGCTGGCGCGGCCTTATCGAGATGGCTACGAGATCGAAGGCGTCTAGCCGGAAGAGCAAGCCTGATAGGGGCGCGTTCTTGAAATCTACTAGCCAGTGTGAACCAAGTCGGTCACGCTGGCTTTTTTATTGCCTTGTCGGCAACCCACCGCTTGGCAGCGAAGGGTAAGAAAGTGAGCCAACACCGGCCGATG
This sequence comes from Aureliella sp., assembly GCA_963691875.1. Lineage (GTDB taxonomy): Bacteria > Planctomycetota > Planctomycetia > Pirellulales > Pirellulaceae > Aureliella. Next base: position 2,471,835 of record OY829846.1, on the reverse strand, counting down.
GTGGCGGCAAGGTGTTGGGTGCAGGTAAATCGGCAACGCTCGTCGCGCTGCCGGTGCTTGAGGCTGTTCCGGTGCTGCTAGTGGCTGGTGTTCTGCCGGTTGCTTGGGGCAAGGTGTAGCTGGTCGGTGCGTTTGATTGAGTTGGGACGCCTAGTTGTGGTCGAGCGCTTGCTGGCAGCGGAGAGGTTGGAGTGCTTGGAATACCGTTGCTCGGTGCCGGGCTGGCGTAGCTTGCGGCGCCGTTAGCGCTCGCAGGGGGCACTTGGTACACGGCTGCATTGGCCGGTGTCTGAGGCCGAATCACTGCTTCGGCGGTGCGGTACAGGTTGCCCGCAGTTTGAAAAGCGGCAACTGCCGCTTGCGTGCCGTGACTGTTACTAATTTGATTCAGCAAGTCACGAGCTTGCTGTAGCCCAGGCTCGTGCTGCAAAGCAGTTTGAAGGTATTGTCGTGCAGAAGGCATGTTGTTGTTCTTGAAGTTCAAGTACGCCACGTTGTAATTCGCTTCGCCGGGAGTAAACAAGCCACCTTGTTGAAGCAGCTGTGAGGCCTCCTCCGATCTCCCCTGCTGGACGAGCAGTCCCGCGAGGTTGTTGCGATACTTAGGGTTCGTGTTGTCCATTTCAATAGCTTTGGACGCCGCGCCCAATGCCTCTGCGTTTTTGCCCATGCCACCCAGCGTCTTGGCATAATCGCTGTAGGTTTCCGGACGTGGAGCAACTGCAATTGCTTTCTCGAAGTACTGAGACGCCTCAACGTGTTTGGATTGTCGGGCGTGAAGTCGGGCCATGCTAAGCAAGGCTGCTTCGTTGTTCGGTTGAAGCTGCAGTGCCTTAGAGTAATCCTCGTAAGCCTTGTCGAACATTTTCCGAGCTTCATAGAGCTGACCATTCGCTACCCAGATCTCTGGCTCCAAGCTTTTGGTCGAAGGCATGTTGCTCAAACTGAGCGGATCCGCGTTTGGATTCGTCGCTGGAGTGAAAGGCTGAGTTATCGCGTCTTTGGTTTTGGTGAACGCTCCGGTAATGGCGGTTCCCATCGACTTGATCTGCCCGCCGATTCCAGCAGCGGTGCCCGAGATCGATTGCATGATCCCAGGTTTGGCGGCAGTAGGTGGACCAAATGGATCGTTGCTAGCACTCTGCCCAGAGGTGACGCAGCCAGTGAAAGTTAGGCAACAACCTGCGCACCAGAGAGGTAGGTGGAGTTTGGCATTTAGCGACATAGTAGAGCGCTCCTGTTCCGCTCCTTACTAGCATTGGCAGCTAGCAAACGAACAACGATTACCCATCACAATGGGGTTAATCGTCATAATCGGAACTTCTTAACCCGAGCTTGAGCCCAGATCGGCGCAAAATCATCAACGGCTTGGTTGCGACATCGCGAATGCGTTCGTGAGACCAGCAGGTCGCTGCTGAGTCTAAGCAGCTTTTCTCTGTTCGGTATTGAGGTGCTCAACGCCTTGCAAGCACTCAATAGCACTGCAGGCTTTCAGCAGTTCGCCCACAGGGCTAAAGAACTTGATTTCATCTTCTTCGAGAAACCAGACGACTTCGTATTCGTCGCATTTGAATTTTCGTCCACAAAACAAGCCATTGTGGATTAGCATGGTTTCGTGCAGCGAGTCCGCGTTGTTCGCACCGAACATCTCCAGGTGATTGGAAATGGCTCGGCGGGTCTTTTCAACGGGAGTTTCATTAATCATCACAGCACGACCTCAAGAATGGCTTTCGCTGGCAAATACCAGCGTCCCTTGCTAGATCGTCAGCAGATAACCCGCTCTTGAGATCATGTCCTTGAGATCTGAAAAATCGCCTAAACTACCTGTTCTTCCAACGAAGCCGAACGAGCGAGGTTGTTACGAAGCGTTCCTGCAAGTGGCTGACTTATCAATCATCCTGCAGATCTTATAAAGAGTTGGATTCGTGTACTCGTTCTCAGGAATTTCTTCCCCCGCCCGGAGTCTCTCGGCGGTTTGATATGAGTCGAGAACGCTGAGAATCCAGATAACCAAACCCGGAAGAACACACAGAAAGGTCCCGATGATGGTCGCCAGAAAAATCATGGCCCATTTCTTGGTTTGGCCGTTAATGATGACATGACCCAAATTAAGAATGAGCAGAGTCAGAAGGGCTGAAACGACAGGATTGGCTTCAGGTTTTTGGATGCTATTCATTTGTGGGCTCCTTATATCTTTCTATTTGTCCATTTTTAAGGCTTCGAACACGGCACAACTGGGCGCTGTGCAAACGTTACCTCCTCAGTTGTTAATTGCTGAAAGACTACTCAAACGGCCACGGATTCTTGCAAATTCCAGGATTCTCAATCTCGTTCACTCGCAAAGATGTTTCGGATATTTTCTACTGCGGCTGCTAAAATGTCTTCCGTCCGCATTCTCCTCGTTCTGCCGCAAACCGATGACAAAACGAATCCTATTAGTTGCTTTTCTATCCCTCCTCGCGATTCCGGCAGTCGCCTGTAACATTCCCGTGTTCCGGTACGCGCTGGAGCGCTGGGCTAGTGACCGACTCAAGGTGACGGTCTTTGTGGAAGGTAGGGTTTTGAACGAGGACTTGGACCTGTGGAAGCAACTGGACGCGGTCTCGGATGACGGCACCAAAAGCAATATCGAAACCGAATGGGTTCATCTCCTAGAAAATCAGAATTCAGCGAGGCGTGCGTCCTGGGAGCGGCTTACGGAGATTCATCCTGAGATCAAGACGCCCTATGTAATGATCGAAGGCAAGCATGCTCGCGGGCCGTTTATTGCGTGGCATGGACCACTTCAGAAATCGAATTCTGCCTTGCAGTCCCCGATTCGGATCGAGCTTGGCAAGCGACTTACTTCCGGTGATGCAATTGTATGGCTTTTTCTGCAATCGACGAAAGACTTAGCAGCAAACAAGCGAGTGCAAGAAATGCTGCAAGTCGAGACCGAAAAACTCTCTCAGAGCCTCGAGTTACCCGAGGGAATCGGTCTGCCTGGCTCGGAGTTGTTTTCGGAGGTACCACTGCTGCTAAAGTTCAGTTCGCTCAAGCTCTCGCGCGATGACGCCAAAGAAGATTACTTATTGCAAATGCTGGCTGGGCTTCAGCCCGAAGCATTCGAGAAAGACGAACCACTTGTGGTTCCCATTTTCGGACGCGGCCGTGCGCTTGAGGTTATTCCTGCTTCACAATTGACTCCGGCGCTGCTGCAGGATCTAACCGGGTTCTTATGCGCTGCATGTTCGTGTCAAGTCAAAGAGCAGAATCCAGGCTTTGACTTGCTGCTCGACACGAACTGGGATAGAGAGCTGTTTGGTGATGAGGGAGAGCGGCCGCCCGCTTCCACCGCTGATGGCTTGAAGCAACAAAAAAAAGTGCTGTTAACGATTCCTCCCGGCAAGTAGTTGCATCGAGTGCTTGCAAACGCAGCCAGGATCTATTCCTTACTAATTTGGTGCCCAAAGACTTCATTGAGTTGAGTGCTAATCTATCATCTTCGTTAAATAATCGGGCATCCGTTCGAAAACTTGCGACGGACATTGGGGCTTTGTGACTCGTCAGCTTCTGAGCTTGGGTTAGAATAGTTGGCTCAAGTCTGGCCGCCTGTGCCAACCATCCCTCCTGAACGAAAAGGTCTCGCGTACATGAAAAACGCATCCTCACCGAAACACTTACTTGCAACGCTGACTGGGCGTGTCAGTCAAGCAAGCCTCACCGTGGCGATTGGCTTGAGCCTGGGAGCCAGTCCAGCCTGTTTGGCCCAGGAGACAGACCGCTCGATTGAAGTCGTCGATGAGGTCGAAGAAGAGAAGCTCACGCTCGATACGAAGACCGTGAGCAGCCTGATTCGCAAAGGCGATTACGACACCCTGATCGAGATGATCGATGCCGCATTCGAGAAAGACCCAACGGACCTGAATGCCTTTCGCCACAATACAACACTTTGCCGCTCGCTGCCGCGTGTTGACCTCCCCAAGACCCTGGAAAGGCTCGGGGCGCAATTTGACGCTTTGATCGCAATCGATGATTTCTCGGTCGGACATGCATCGATATTGTCGATGACCACCAGTTATCGTGTTGGCATGGAGCGTGAGTTGCCGGGTGAAGAAAAGCTGGCGATGGTTGAGAAAGCAACCAGCAAGCTCCAGGAACTTGGTCCGAAAGGTGCCCTCTATCTGACCAACCTTGAGTCTTCTAAGCTTCGCGTGTTGAGGGAGCTCGACAGGGTCGAAGAAATCAAAAGAATCCTAGATGGCCAGCTTGCCGAGTCTCGCAAAAAGCTTGAAGAGGGAAGTCCTGTCGCCATGCAACGTTTTACAAATGCCGCGCAGACTTACGATCGGTATCTGTCTGGCGACTTCCCTGAAGAAGCTGAGGCGGCCGTCAAAGAAGCGACGGACTTGACGCTCAAGGGGCTAGAAGCAGAAGATGCCAAGGCATCTGCATTCAGCCTCTACTACTCGATGGTTTCGCGTCCGATCAGTAGTGCCATTTACTCCGAACCTGAGAAAGCCTCGGAGATGCTCGAGGACGTGGAAGCACGTTTGAAAGAGTTCAGTGAGAAATTGGATGAATCCGAGCAGGACCGCCTGACAACGGTCAAGCGGAACATTGCAAGTACACGTGCTCGCCTGCAAAGCACTCTGGAGCGTCTGAAGCTGATCGGCACGCAAGCTCCTGAGATCGATGCTGAGTACTTTGTCGCAACCGACAAGGTTTCGATGGCTGACTTAAAGGGCAAGGTGGTTTTGATTGACTTTTGGGCAGTCTGGTGCGGACCTTGCATTGCAACTTTTCCTCACCTGATCGAATGGCACGAAGAGTATGCCGACAAGGGGCTGGTCATCTTGGGGGCTACCAGGTTCTACAACTACACCTGGGACGCCGATGCAGGACGAGCAACTCGATCCACTGGTGATGAAGTTGAGCCGGAAGAAGAGCTTGAAATGCTCGAGAGATTCCGTGAAAGCTACGGCTTACATCACGGTTTCTTCGTCTCTGGCAAGGAAAGCGACTATTCGAAGCAATTCAAGGTTTCGGGAATACCGCAAGCTGTCTTGATCGACAAAGAAGGTAAGATTGCCATGATCAAAGTCGGCTCGGGCGAAGCCAACGCGACAGCCCTGCATGAGAAGATCGAAGAGCTGCTGAAGTAGCTGCTCGATTTCCATCGACTGCAATTAAATGGCCAGTTCGTGAGTTCACGTGCTGGCCGTTTTTGTTGGTATCATTAGTTCCAATCCGTTCTCACTCGCAATCTCGCCCAAGGAGCCGTTGGTTTGCTGACTCGAATCTCGTTTTTATTTCAGGTTATTCTGCAAGCAAACGGCTTGTTTGTTTTGCTCGCCTCTTCAGTGTCGCTCGCACATGCGGAAGATCGCCCCAATGTGCTGTTCATCGCCATTGACGATCTCAATCACTGGGTGACGCACTTGGGAAGGAACGAACAGGCAAAAACACCTAACATTGATCGACTCGCAAAGATGGGCTTGAGCTTTCGCCACGCCTATTGTGCGGTACCAGCCTGCGAACCCTCACGCTGTGCCCTGATGAGCGGTCGCCGACCTTGGACAAGCGGTTGCTATAAGAATGGCGACGGATGGAAGAAATATCAAAAGTCGGGTGAAGGTTTGAGTGCTCAGTTCCTTCAGTCTGGTTATCACGTCGTGGGCGCGGGAAAAATCTACCACTCGATGGACTACATACCGGAGGAATGGACAGACTACATGTCTAAGGAAGGTCTGCACCCTAATGGACCGGGCGTCCAGAAAATGGACGGCTTCCATGAGCCTATGAAGCACGAACTCAAAGACGACGACCTGCTCGACTATCATTCGGTCGAATACTGCATCAAGCACCTGAAGGAAAATCACGAGAAGCCATTTTTCATCGCCTGCGGACTCTATAAGCCGCATTTGCCATTTTCTGCACCAAAGAAATACTTTGATCAATTCCCACTTGATTCGATTCAACTTCCGCCCATCTTGGAGGGAGACCTTAAGGACCTACCACCTGCGGGCTTGCAAATGGCCAAGCCTAAAGCCGATCACAAGCGATTTCTAGAGAACGGCCGATGGAAGGCTGCAATTCGATCTTACCTAGCCACTTGTGCTTACACGGATATGAACGTCGGTCGATTATTGGATGCGTTGGAGAGCAGCCCACACAAGGATAATACGATCATTGTTCTGTGGGGCGACCATGGCTGGTCCTTTGGCGAGAAGCAACATTGGCGCAAATTTGCACTCTGGGAAGAACCCACGCGAATGCCGTTTATCTGGGTTGCACCTGGCGTCACTCAAGATGGAACCATGAGCGATCGACCGGTCGACTTGATGAGCGTCTACCCGACACTCTGCGACTTGGCTGGACTCGAAGTTCCTGAGCACGTCGAAGGCAAGAGCATCCGCACTCTGCTGGCTGATCCGGATGCGAAGTGGCAGCCTCCAGCCATTACCACGCATGGATACAAAAACCATGCTGTGAGGAGTGAGCAGTGGCGGTACATCTCGTATGCGAATGGAGACGAAGAGTTGTATGACGAGAAGGCTGATCCTTATGAGTGGAAAAACTTGGCTTCAGACCCTGGCTATGCATCGGTGAAAGCAGAGTTGCGGGAGTGGTTGCCGAAGAAACAAAGGGCATGGAAAAAGCCCAGAAAGTAGAGACTTCATTGGCTTGGTTGGGAGCGTTGATTCTAGCTTCGCTGGACTCAGCGTATATTCCATCAGCCGTCTCGGTCATCCACGAGAAACGCACTCGAGATCGCCTTGAACTAGATTCTGTTTGAGCCGTTTCCGTGGGCCCCAGACGAGTCCTTCGCGATCGGTCTGAGCGTTCAACACTCTTGCCTTCAGCGAACTGGAGAATCTCTTAGGTCGTTCCTGGAACTTGCTGCAATGCCAGACTCTTGCACAACTCGTGTCGTTCTTCCTTTTTCTTGTACGCAAAACTACCCAAGTCGAATGCGTTGAACACGAACAGCTGATGCTCGTGCAGCTAATACTTGTTGCCTTCGATGCCAGGACCGAAAAGCTCACCTTAAATCGCAATGTGTCGACCAAGACTGGAGAGTTTTGCTGTGAGGTAAAACTCCTTCCCGGGTGGCTTTCAAACTCAAAGGCCAAGTTCTGGATTCGTTCCTAGTCTGTTTTGGCGATACCGGAGGGAAATGGGCCAACGGCTTCGCCCGCCAAGTTGACTGGTACTGGTGGCTCGTACTTCGCGATTCCGAGATCCTCATTGACCTCGTCGCCTAACGCAAGCAGTCGCGGAAAAAGTGAAGTGGAAAGCAGCGAGCCTTGAGAAAGTTGGCCTCGCAGTCGTCCCGTTCGAAGTCGCAAGCCCTCGCGCTCGTCCATGCGTTTGAACGAGCTCTTACGCCATAATCCGAATTCTTCGCGAACCGGGAGAAACGAGTCAATCTCACGGTAAATGATTTCTTCACATACGGAGAATTCAACCTTCTACGCAACGTGCTGCCAGCCGCCAACAGCCTCGAGTTCAATGCGATCGGCGTCCGGGATCGGTCTGACTTCAGAAACTTTTCGAACCGTTGCAAGTTTTCGCATCTTGAGAATCTCCTCTGACTCGTCGCATTTCTGGGATTGGAAGTTGCGAACGCGCTAGAAGTGCTCGCTCCACTCGGATCGTTCTCGGACAGGCCAAGTTCAGACAGGTTCGTTCGAAACAGAGCCAATCGCGAGATGCAGAGCAACTATCGCGTGTTCTCCAAGAGGTACGAAAGCCAGTCGAATCAGGATAAGAATTCGTCTAGTTCCCTCGCCAGAACCTCGATATTCGGAGACTGGACCATGCTGTGGTGGTGACCTGGAACGAATTTCACGTCGACTGTTTTCGCGAGAGTACCCCAGCCACGGTCCTCGGAAACTTGCAGCTCAAAAGGTACTTCTTCGGGCCGGAACAAAAGAATGTCTGTTTCAATCGGACGCATTCGATAGTCTCGGCTGACCGAAACGTGGTGATGAAAAAGCCTTTGAAGATCTCGCAAGGATTTTTCGATCACTTCGGGAGGAGACTTCTCGTCGATGACTCCGAGTTTCTTCGCATGTTCCCATAGGAATGGCAATTGTTCCTCCGGTGCCAACTCTCCTAGTTGATCCAAACTGAGCTCAATGCCGTACTCGAGCCCTACGTTGACTTGGTCCTTGGCAGGCACAAGGCTCGATGCGTTTTCTGGGATTGTGGTGTCAAGCAACACGAGTCGACTGACTGCTTCTCCCACGGCGAGAGCCTGCTGAGCCACTTCATAAGCCACGAGTCCGCCAAGCGACCATCCGCCAAGGAGGTAAGGCCCGCTTGGCTGCACCGAGCGAATGGCCTCACGGTAGGCGGCTGCCATTGCTTCGACACTGGCTGGCAATTCCTCCTCGCCGTGCAAACCGTGCGAGCGAATCGCAAATAAGGGGCGACTTCCCAGCAGTTTCGCCAACTCGCGATAGCACACGACGATGCCTCCGGGCGGGTGGATCATGAAGATCGGCTGCTGTGCTCCAAGCGCGATTGATTCGCCGCTCGAACTAAACGAAGCAACCAATGGATGCTTGTGATCATTGGACTTCCCCCGACCGGCTGCAATTTGCTCGATGCACTCTAGGCCAAACCGACTCTCAATCGACTCCGGGTGCAGAACTGCAATCCGCGCCGCAATTTGAGTCAGATCAGTCAAATCGAAAAGCAAGCTGGTTGGGATATCGATTTCGAGGCCTTCGCTCCACCGCGAAGTCAGCAACGCCGCTTGTAGTGAACTACCGCCAACATCGAAAAAGTTTTGGTTGACACCGGCTTCTTCCAGCCCAAGAACTTCGAGCCAATCCTGCAGAAGGAACTCCTCCAATGTGTTTGAGGCCGGAACAATTTTTTGGGTGCCAGCGAATGCGCTTAGATCGATCTGGGGCAAACGCTTGCGATCCACCTTGCCGCTGCTAGTCTCAGGCAGCGAGTCGAGCATCATGAGAGCCGCAGGGATCTTGTATCTAGGCAAGCGATCTGAAAGATAACTGCGGAGCTCAGTTCGCAATTGATCTTTCTCACTTGTCGACTTTTCCGAAAGAGGCGAAGCAAACGCGACAAGCTTAGCGTTTGGACTGCCGGCGTCGACGATCTTCACCGCCGCCCGATCCACGCCTAAGTGTGATTCAATGGCCGCCTCAATCTCTCCCAGTTCGATGCGGTACCCTTGCAGTTTGACTTGATGATCAGTACGTCCAAAGAACTCAACTTGTCCGGAGGAGTTGATTCGACCACGATCGCCCGTTAGGTACAATCGCTTAGTTGCGTCGGCGGGATGGGGGATGAATCGCGACTCGGTGAGTTCTGCATCGCCCAAGTAGCCGCGTGCGAGCCCAGCGCCGCCAATGGCTATCTCGCCTGGAACAGTGGATGGTAGTAAATGTTGCTGCTCGTCGACAATCACGATTTCTGCATTGTCAATCGTATGGCCAAGCGGAACTGGCATCTGCTTGTCGTGGTCAGTCACATCGCAATATGTCGCTTCAATGGCAGCTTCGGTCGGTCCATAGAAGTTGAAGAGTCTTGCGTTGCAGCGACTCCTTACTAGCTCTGGAAAGTCGGGCGACATCGCTTCGCCGCCGGTCCACAAGTACTTTAAGTTTGCAGCGCAATCCCGAAACTTGGGATGCGAAACAATCAAGCTCAGCAGGCTCGGCGGAGCAGGGATGACGTTGATTCTTTCGCGGATAATCAGCTCGATGATCGCTTGTGGATCTTGCAAAGTTTCTTCGTCTGCCATAACGAGAGTGGCGCCTTGGGTCAGCGTTGTCCAAGCGATTCCAAGTCCCGCATCAAACTGATGCGACAGTAACATCAGCACACGATCTGTTGGCTTCAAGGGTATATCGGTCATCCGCCAGTGCAAAGTATTGCAAACCGCCTGTTGGTCGACCATCACTCCCTTAGGCTTACCTGTCGAGCCAGAAGTGAAGACTGCGTAGGCGAGTTCGTCACCTCTACTGCTGACCGGCGAGGCTACTCTAGTCTCCTCTGGCAGATCGGATGAGGCAGCGTCGAGGAGTGGACGAGTTGCAAAACTATCTGCGGCAAATTCCGCTTCGTATTCGGGAGCAATTAAAGCGAAAGAAGCCTTCGTTTGCTCCATCACCTCGCGAAGATCGACTCCTGGTTGCCCGGCATCGATCGGCACAAATGCATATCCTGCTTGATGTAGTGCGAACATGGAAGCCCATACTGTTGGTGTGCGACGAGCGTATATTGGGATGAGGGTGTCGCGAGGATGGGAAGACTCTGGTAAGCCAGCATGTTTAGTTATTTCTCTGGCAAGCGAAGCGAACTCGCGGTACGTCCAGGTCGTGTTCTGAAAGCTGATTGCCGTCGAGTCAGCTTGTCGCTCGACCACATTGCCAATCAAGTGTTCGACGCGACCAATTCGGTTTTGTAACTCAGACGGCTTATCCTCCCGCCCCTTCGCCACCGCTGCCGCGTTCCCCCAGGTCACGTGGCGAATCGATTCTGAAGATCGATCGAGCAAAGACTGGAGGAGCGAAACGAAGTTCTCCGCAAACTGCTCTACCGACTCTTTCGAAAAGAGATCCCGGCAATAGCAAAACATGCCTCGCAGCGTTTCATCCGTCTGTTCGAAGATAAACTCGAGATCATAGTGGCAGGTTTGCACAGGAATGTAGAAGCTCTCTTGTTGCATTCCGGCGAAATCCCAAACTTGCTTCTCGCCGGGAAAAAGAAAACCCGCTCGCCCTGATTCTTCCTTTAGCTGCGCTTTCTCAAAAGTGCAGGAAACCTGAAAAGCCGGGCTGCGGCTAGCATCACGCACAACCTTGGCGTCTTGTACCATGCGTGCAATCGGGTAGTTCTCGTGTTCCAGTGCATTGAACAATGTTTTTCCAGTCCGGCGAACTAGCGCGTTGAAAGTTGGCGCATCTGACAGGTCCGCATGGATCGGGAGCATGTTGACAAAAAAACCAACCGTCTTCTCATATTTGCGACTATTTCTTCCCGAAAATGGGCTGCCTATAAAAAATTCTTGCTCGCCGCCGTAACGTGACAAAAATACTTGAACCGCCGCGTTCAGAACAGAAAAGGGCGTCGACGAATTGCGCTTCGCTACCGCTTGAACCTGTCTGCCTAGTTCTGGTGTCAGCGGGAGCGCGCAGTTGGCCGCCCTACTTGTAAAGCGAGTTGGGCGAACTCGGTCGAGCGGTAAATCAAGTACGGGCGAACCCTGCCCCAGGACGTGCTGCCAATGTGCCTGCAGTCGCTTCCCTTCCGACGAGTCTAGGTGCTCTCGCTGTTCTCTGACAAACTCCGCGAAGTTCTGCACCGCCGCATCTAACTTTGGCTCGGCGTTAGCAGTGAATCCTGCGTAGGCGCGTCGTACTTCGTCGAGAATTATCACTAGCGACCAAAAGTCCACGACGATGTGATGCGTTAAGGCGAGCAGCACATAGTCATCTTCGCCAACACGATAGAGGAGCATCCGCAGGAGCGGCCCCGATTCCAAGTCGAACGCTTTAAGGGTTTCTGCCCCGACGACTTGCTGGATCTTCGCATCGTCCGCTCCGAGGATGTCTATGACGGAGAATTCGGGAACACGTGACTCGTGAATAGTTTGCAGCAACTCCCCTCCCGAGTCCGAAAACGTCGCGGTAAGTAAGGGGTTGCGTCGAGCGATCAGTTCAGTTGATTTTTGGAGTGCGTTGAGATTCAGACCCGACCGCACGCGTGTGGGGAGAAAAACATTGAAGGAAGTCTGATTTGGATCACGCCGGAAAGCATGCCACAACCCTTGTTGGCCTTCCGACATTGGAAAGACCTTGTTTTCCTGCGCCTTCTTGGCGAGCAGCTTGGCTAGCAATTGCCGCTTCTCCTCCTCCGACATTGCGCCGAGCGATGCAGGTTTCGATGAGGAAGTCGAAAAGGGATCAGCAGACATAATTTCTGGGGTAGGAAAAGAGTTGGTGGCCAGCATCCCCGTGAAGCTTCGGGCGGCGCTGGTTGGCACAGTCGACCCAGCCGGCCGCCCTTACGGCCAGCCGCTCACGGAACCTCGTGCGTTTTATCGATCGGTGTGTTGGGCTGATTAAGCCGAACAACGCCCGCTCGCTACGGCCTACGGAAGTTTTCACATGCTACGAATCGTCACGAAGCATCTGAGCGAGTAGCTCTTCCACTTGCTCTGGCGCCATGTCTGGCAACTGCTCCAACATGGCTTCAGCCTCCGTACTACTAACTGTTTCTGGCTCAATCTCGACTTCGCTGGTTAGCCCCGAACCGTCTTCAATGGTTTCGGATATCGCCTCGATGACCTGAGTAAGACTCTCACTTCGCATCAGAGTGGAAATGGGAAGATTGATCTCCATCTGGCCTTCGATCCAATTTCGCATTTCAACTGCCATCAGCGAGTCGAGACCCATTTCGAGCAGTGCTCGTTCCGAGTCAATATTTTCTGCGGATATTCCAAGTAGGCTGCCAATCTTAGAGCGAACCATGTTGCCCACTAGCACCACCCGATCTTGAGCTGCGGCTGAACGCAGTTGGCTGGCCGACAGATTCTCGCTCGCATCGATTCCTGCTTCGCTTACATTCTGTAACAAGTGTGCGAAACGTGGGCTCACGCGACTTGTGATTCCCAAGCCTCGCCAGAGCGACCAGTCCATTCGGAGGACACTCAGTTGCAGCGAAGCCGTTTGCAGAGCGTATTCCAAGCATGCGGTGGCTTGATCAACGGTGAAGCTCAAGACGCCTTGGCGCTCGAGACGCTGGCCTAGCTGCTCGCGCTCGGCCAAGTAGCCGACTTCGCCCAAGTGTCCCCAGTTCATGACCGTAGCTGGCAGTCCCGACGCACGACGATGGTATGCCAACGAGTCTAGGAAAGCGTTCGCGGCCGAGTAATTGGCCTGTCCTGCATGCCCAAACACACTTGATAGCGAGGAAAAGACGACGAATAGATCCAAGTCTAGCTTCCTGGTCGCCTGATGCAGATTCCAACCGCCGAGCACCTTCGGGCGGAGGACGCGCTCAAGCGTCTCTCGATCAAGGTCGACTAGCAGCTTGTCTTCGAGCACCATCGCGGTGTGGATGACACCTTTGAGAACCGGCATCTCCGCATCGATGGTCTCTAGGACTTGATCGACGTCTTCAGGCTTGGTGATGTCGGCTGGTAAGAGCTCGATGTGAACGCCGGCTTGTCGGAGCTCCGCTATAACTGGCTCGGCCTCAGGCCTTGGCGTTTTGCTACGACCGCTGAGCACCAGATGCTTTGCACCCTTCTCCACCATCCAACGTGCAATTTGCAGTCCGAAGCCTCCGAGTCCGCCAGCGATCCAATAAGTGGCATGAGAGTCCAGCTCCAGCGGTGCATACTCGCCGACTTGGATGTCGCTCGGTCGCTTGGAGTAATCCACAACGACTTTGCCAATATGCTTGCCCTGCTGCATGAAACGGAAAGCGCCGACGGTGTCGTCAGACGCAAAGCTGGTGATTGGAAGCGGCTCCAACTCACCGCTTTCAAATCGCGGCACCAAACGCTCCAGCATTTCTCCCATGCGTTTGGGCTGTTGCTTGAAGAGCTGGTCCAAGTCTATGGCGAACATGGCAAGGTTATTGCGGAAGGGGTATAGTCCCAAAGAACCATCGGTGTAAATGTCACGCTTGCCGATCTCTAGGAAGCGACCTCCGGTTTTAAGTGTCGACAATCCTTTGGGGATTGCTTCGCCTGGCAAGGAATTGAGCACTGCATCGACGCCCGCGCCTTGCGTTGATTGCATCGTTTCATCGGCAAATGCGAGCGAGCGTGAGTCCATGACATGCTTCGCGCCTTTTTCATGGACGAACATGCGTTTCTCATGGGTGCTCGCCGTCGCCAGGACTTCTATCTCCTGTATTTTCGCCAGCTGCATGGCGGCCAAGCCAACGCCACCGCTAGCCGAATGAATCAGAATCGAGTCGCCGGACTTTAGGTGAGCACACTGATTCATCGCATAGTCAGCCGTCAAGAATGCGATTGGAATCGTAGCGGCTTGTTCATGCGTCAAGTTTTGTGGTTTGCGAGCCACTAGGCTTTCATTCACGACTACATGTGTTGCGAATGAACCAGGAGCGACAGCCAGCACTTCGTCGCCGACCTGCCATGGGCTGCCTTCTGCTGCACGGCTGATTCGTCCCGAGCATTCGGCTCCCAGTTCGACTGGGCCGTCTGGCAAGCCGGGATACAAATCCAAGGCCTTCATCACGTCGCTGAAATTCAGTCCGGAGGCAAGTACTTCAATTTCTACTTGGCCTTCCTCAAGCGGCAACTGGGCCTTTGTTTCGTAGTGTAGTTCCTCAACGCCCGAGGACTGCCCGACTCGCAACTGGCACGACAGTCGTTCTGCTGCCAGTGTCGAAACCGGACTGCCTGCCTGAGGTCCAAATCGATTCACAAAACGTTGGCCCTCGCGCCACAGGATTTCATCTTCCTCGTCTCCACTGATGAGCTCGCGAAGAAGATTGTCTAGATCCTCCGGCGCAAGCGTTGCTGGCAGATCGATAAGTTTGCTGCGAAATGGACCATATTCGCTGACAATCACCCGACCAAAGCCAACCAACGGGCCTTGGGAGATCGCCGTGTCTTCTGGTGTTCCGTTTCGAGATTGCGCGCCGGAAGTAATGATGCTAAAGTTTGCGACGGTTCCGGCGGAAAGTTCGTCCCAAGCCTGGACTAGGTGCATCGGTGCAAGGGAGGTCAGCGCCGTGCTATTGTCCAGGTCGACGACATCCAGCTGATCGACTGATGGTGCATCGAGGCCCCATAGGTAAACGATGTGATCGGGACTGTTCTCTTGCTCGGCGAGATCCCGAAATGTCGACTTGAAGGAGTCGAGGTCCTCGGGATCAATCTGATAAAAATCAGCCTGGGTCTGAGCGACAGAAGTACCGTTGCGATAGACTTCGAGCACCTCGCCACCGCGTTGCGTCAAGCGTGCTGCCAGTTCGCGCCCGCAGCCTGCATCATCCATGAAGATCATCCAGCGGCTGGGCGCGCCTGGTTCTTGAGTGTCCTCGGGTTCAAGGTTCTGCTCTTCCCAGCTGTAGCGGTAAATCAGATCTTCAGTGCTTTCGACAGTGGCGCCGCCTGCGACACGCATGCTCTTGAAATCACGAATCGAAGCACAGAGCATGCCGTCTTCATCATAAATGTCCAAGTCACAGATCATGTACTTCTTCGACTTGCTGTGCATTCGAGTATGCACCGTCAGGCGATCAATTGCCGGGCGATAAAAATTGAACTCGCCAATTTCAACTGGCAGATAGAGCCCGTCCAGCACATCGTCGAAGTTGTAGTCTGCGGCAATCATGCTGTGGAAGCAGCTGTCCAGCATGGCCGGATGCAGGAAGTAGCCCTTGTTGTCGCCATGCAACTCGTCGGCTGCAAGACTTATCTGGCAGAGTGCTTCTGTATCGCGGCGAAAACCGCTCTCGATCCCCTGGAATCGTGAGCCGTATTTTAGTCCGAGGTCCGCACAGTAGTCGTACAAGCGATTGCGATCAAAGGCGTCGCTGCACCGCGAACGAATTCCGTCGAGTTCCTTCGAGAATTGCTCCTCTAAGATTCTCGCTGAGGCTGGTCGATCTGCACTTGGTCGCAAAGTTGCCAGCGATTGCCATTCGGATTCATTGCAGCTTCGAACCGCAAGTTGCAATTGCATTCGGGCTGCATCATAACTCGTTTCGATCCAATGCGGATCGTCTGCGGCTAGGATGCAAGGTTTGTGCAGCTGAACTTGTTCCAGACGCACTTGATCGCTATCGTGGATCTGTCTTGAGGCCGCGATGGCGCCTTCCAACATGGCGGCGGCTGGATAAACACAAGCTTCGCGAACACGGTGATCTGCCAGATAGCTTTGTAGCTTCAAGTCCAATCGGCTCTGCCAAACTTGTCCTGGCCGATCGCTGCCTTCGCCGAGCAAAGGGTGAACGCTCGCGGCCAAGCGTGTGTTCCGTGATTCGAGCGATTCAGACCACAGTTCCTGGCTCTGGAATGGATAGGTCGGCAAAGAAATCTTGCGTGTCGGTCGATTATAAAAGCCTGCCCAGTCGATGTCGAAGCCGAGCGAATACAAACTTCCTAGCGACTTAGTCATCGCGACCAAATCATCTTGCTGTCTACTGAGCGAGGGCACCGATCGGACGGACTTGTTCGCTGCTTGGAAGCACTCGTTGATTGCGTAGGCAAGAACGGGATGTGGCCCAATCTCTACAACCAACCCGTAATCTTCCGCCGCCAAGTACTCCATCGCTTCGCTGAAGCGTACGGCCTGGCGAACATTTCGCCACCAGTAGTCAGCGTCTACTTCAACGCCATCGGAAAGTTTACCAGTGACAGTTGAGATCAAAGAGGTGTGAGTTTTCTTTGGTTTGATATGCGCGAGCGCACGTTTGAGTTCTTGCTGAACAGGTTCCATTTGTGGACTGTGGAAAGCATATTCGACGGCCAGACGTCTGCAGAAAATTCCAGCTTCGTCCAGCTTCGTTGCAAGTTGCTCTATGGAGTTTTTCTCGCCCGAAATGGTAATGGACGTCGGACCGTTGATCGCAGCAATTCCAATTTCATTCTCAGAGCCTGCGATCCATTGAGGTACTTCATCAGGCGAGATTCCGGCAGCCAGCATTGCTCCTTGAGATGAGGCCAAGTCCATCGTTCGCCCACGATGAAAGGCAACGCAGCAAGCGTCTTCCCAGGACAACGCTCCACTCAAGTGGGCTGCTGCGATTTCGCCAACACTGTGTCCGACGATTGCCGAGGGCTTCACGCCCCAACTCTCCCAAATGGCAGCCAAGGCTACTTGGATGGCGAAGATACTGGGCTGAGCAATCGAAGTTCGCTGCATCTGCGAGTCTTCTTCGCTGCGTGTCAGCTCTTCGAGCAAAGACCAGTCTCCGTACTTCGCGAACTCGGTATCGCACTTCTTTATAATAGAGCGAAACGCTGGAGAGTAGCGGAGTAAGCCACGTCCCATCGCCCACCATTGGGGCCCCTGCCCTGAGCAGACGAACACGGGGCCTTTAGCAAGACGAGCTGAGCTGAATCCCTCGGCGAATTCCTCAGACGTTGAAGCGGCAAGAGCACGTAGCTCTTCGGTCAACTCTTTACGGCTACCCGCACAAACGGTAGCGCGCTGCGGTTGATGACTTCTGCGATGCGCGACATACCCAGCCAATTCTGGCAGTTGGAATTGATTGTTCTTATCGAGCCAATCTGCATACTGGCTGGCAAGCTGCACCAATGCTGGTTTACTGCGAGCCGACAGCGGCAACAAGATCGGTGCGGTAAGTGGTTTTTCCTCTGCATCAGATGGAGGTGAAGCCATCGAATGCGAGGCGGCCTGCGTGCTAGTTGGAGCCTGCTCCAAAATTACGTGTGCGTTTGCACCACCGTATCCAAATCCATTGACTCCAGCAATGCGGCTCACCTCAGAGTCCCATTGCTGCGACTCGCGAGGCACTTGTAAGTTCAAGGCATCGAAGTCAATATCGGGATTAGCATTCTCGAAGTGCAAGTGAGCTGGAATGCGACGGTGGTGCAATGCCAAGGCCACTTTGATGACACTCGCAATGCCAGCGCCGGCTTCTAAGTGCCCGATATTGGTCTTTACTGAACCTATGCGGCAAGGTTGCTGAGAATCACGCCGTTCGCCAAGCACTGATCCCAAGGCCCGTGCCTCGATTGGGTCTCCAACTGGAGTGCCGGTACCGTGTGCCTCTACGTATTGCACCTGAGCAGGGTCGATGTTCGCTTTTGCACACGCGGTTCGCAGTAGCGATTCTTGGGCTGCCTGGCTCGGTACTGTCATGCCTGGTGTGCGGCCATCTTGGTTGAGAGCTGTAGCTCGAATGACAGCATAGATGTCGTCTTTGTCACGGTTTGCGGCAGAGAGTGGCTTGAGCAGGATCATGCCTGCTCCCTCACTACGCACATACCCATTCGCTCGGGCGTCAAAAGTCTTGCAGCGACCATCAGGAGAAAGTACACCTAGTTGGCTGAAGGCCACGTAGAAGTCCGGCATCAGCAATGCGTTGACTCCTCCAGTCAACGCCATCTTAGCATCGCCTCGCCAAATTGACTCGGCTGCCATATGCAGTGCGACCAAGGAGGAGGAGCAGGCCGTATCGACGGCGACACTTGGCCCGCGAAGGTCAAAGCAATACGAAATTCGATTCGCCGCGATACTCGACGATCCACCGGTGTTGGAATATGCGTCAATGACTCCGCGATCCTGGAAGCTTAAGCCAGCAACAGCGTAGTCGAAACTGGAGATTCCGACAAAGACGGAGACCGATTCTCCTGCGAGTTTCTCTGCTGGCTGTCCCGCATCTTCCATGGCTCGGTAAGCAACTTCCAGCAGCATACGTTGCTGCGGGTCCATGCTGGCCGCCTCGCGAGGTGAGATTCCAAACAACTGTGGGTCGAAGGACTCGATGCCGTCGACGTAACCACCCCACTTGCTTTGCGTTTTTCCAGGTAGAGTTCGATCGGCCGCATAGAACTTCTGCACGTTCCATCGCTGCTCTGGTGTCTCAGAAATCGCATCGGTGCCCGAGTCTAAAAGTTTCCAGTACGCTTCTGGGCTGTTGGATGCACCTGGAAAGCGGCATCCGAGTCCGATAATTGCAAGCGGTTCTGGGGCGTTGCTCTTGCGGAGTGGATTCTTTGATGTTTGCATGATCGTCTCACTCGCCGCAGTCTTTTGCGGCTTCTCTTCTCAGTGGACGGCAAGTTCGCTTGCCATTCCGTTTGGTTGCGGACACGGTGGGTCCGTTTGACTTACTTTTTTCTTTGCTCTCGCTAACCTTCGCGAAAAGCCTCTGTTGGCAGCAAAGCCGCTGCGCGCCAAGCTGGAAGGATGGCTCCCAGCAGGCCAATTCCAATCGCCAAGAAAAATCCTTGTGCGATTACGTTGATTCCAATTGAGGGATTCAACATCCCTTTCGCAGCTGGAGCTTGACTCAGGCCCCACGTCATGCCTATTGCCAAAAGCGTGCCAAGACCGCCAGCTAAAAGGCTCATTCCACAGGATTCGAGCAGAATCATTCGAACCACTCGCGATTTGGTCCAACCGATCGCACGCAGAATGCCAATTTCCTTTGTCCGTTCCATGACACTCGTCAGCATCGTGTTCAGCGTTCCGATCGTGCCGATCACTAAAGCAATGACGCCTGTCATCCAAGCCATTCCACCCGCGAGTTGCATTCGAGTGTCATTCTCGACGAACTCTTTGGTGGCCAACGGCAGCAATTTGCCGTCGAGGCTTTGTATCTTTTTAATTGCCAATTCCGCCTTATCACCGGACATGTCCGAATTCAAAACGACGTTGATGTACGTTGCTTGCCCTTGCCGGTCCGTCAGTTCCTGCAGCGTGCCGAGTGGCAGGAGCATCGAGCCGTTTTCCCACGTGCTCGGACTTCGATAAACATTCGCTATTCGGTATGACTGCTCGAAAATCAGCACTTCATCGCCCACTTTCGCCTGAACGCGATCTGCGAGATGAACGCCAAGCATGAGCTGATGTCGAATTGACTGCGCCGATTCAGATTCGATTTCGCCATTTTCGGGGGCGAGATCTTCGTCCGCAGCGAGAGTTTCATTAGCCGCAGCGCGGGGCACTTCAAACTCATAATCTTCAAGGAGCCAAGAATCGCTTGCGATGCCCATGGTTGGGATGTCGTAGATGCCTTCTTCTTCAAGGGGCAGCATGTCGAGCAAGACCGCTGCCGCTCGATCCACTTCTGCGAGTCTGGCGATTTTATCGACATATTTCTGGTCAACGGCACTGCTCAGCCGATCCGCACTTCCCTGGCGCGAAACCACCACGTCAACGGAATGAGCCGCGTAGACATCTGCAAAGGAACGCGTGAATCCGTCCGCGACGCCAAGCAAGGCAACTACGGAGGCTATAGCGGTTGTAAGTGCAACGAGCGTTAGCGCAGAACGTGACCTCCTGCGCATCAAGTTTCTCATTACCAACTGCCAGAACTTCATGGAACTCGATCAATGACTCATGTGGGAATATTCGGAGTCAAGGGACTCGCGAGAATTTGCGAGCGCATTTCCGCTCACCAAAACGAATAATTATCCATTTCGGTCCCTCCCCTTTCCCTAGCTAGCAAAAGCCTTAGTTCTTCCGGGCATTTGAATGGAGCAGGCATGGCGGGTACGCCAATTCGCGTTTGTCGCTACGACCGTACTTTGTCTGGTCTGGTAGGATTTTCCGAATGCATAGTTTAGGAGGTCTGTGTGGAGCTCAGGGCATGGTGGAAGGTTAGGGGAGAAAGTTTCTAGGAGGAATTTTGGCATTGCTCCCGTCCGATCTAACACTGGGATAGTGCCGAATACGTAGGCTGTCTCTTCCTGGCCCAGAGCCACAGCGAATTAGGCCGTTTGAAGCTGAATTCGTCTGACATCCAGCCGCAGGCGCCGGCTTCCTTGGCTTATGAGATTGGCACCCATCGGAAAGGACTTCAGATGAGCCGAAATGATCAGCTGTTTTGTCTGAATGCATGGGCACCAGTTCTTTCCCTCTGCGCATTCTTGCTCTTCTCAGGGTGCGTTCACCGCCCGATTCAAACCGTTGTGCGTGGCGGGATGAATATGAATGGTGATATGCGCATGTCGGGGGGCATGACGATGGACGGTCAACTCTCGACTGTGATGAAGACTGATAACACAGCCTCGAAGCTCAATTCCGTTCCTGTTTACGGATCGCAGCATACAGCCTCGCCTAGCGTTGTGGTGCTCGACGTGGACGGCATCCTGCTAAACAAGAACATTGCCGGACTCGGCTCTATGGGCGAAAACCCGGTCGCACTTTTTCGCGAGAAGCTAGATCACATTGCGGCTGATTCTTCGGTGTCAGCTATTGTGCTTAGAATCAACAGCCCAGGCGGCGGTGTGACGGCGTCGGACATCATGGCTCGGGATTTATTGCAGCTAAAAAACGAACGAGATATTCCAGTCGTTGCGTGTCTGATGGATGTTGGAGCCGGCGGAGGTTACTATTTGGCAAACTTGGCAGACCAAATCGTGGCTCATCCCACGTCGATCGTCGGCGGCATCGGAGTGATCTTGAATATCTATTTCTTGACGGACATGAGCACCTTTAGCGTTTCGTCGCAACCAGTCACGGCTGGCAGCAAGATCAACATGGCGACTCCCGATCGCGAGATGGAAGAATCCGAACGAGAAATCCTGCAATCAATTGCCGACAGTTTTCATCAGCGTTTCACGTCGCAGGTCCAGGCTCGCCGCGGATTGACTGTGGGAGAGAATGAAATCTTCGATGGACGCGTGATGACAGCCCAAGATGCACTCGACAGCCGGCTTGTCGACCAACTTGGTTATTTGGACGATGCCGTGGTGCGAGCTCGCGAACTTGCGGGACTCCCTTCAAATGCTCCGATCAAGATGTTGCGTCGCGACAACGATCGGGCTTACACGCTGATGGATGTAACGCCCAATGTTCCCACCATGTCATCACTTCTGCCGCTGAAGATTCCCGGCCTAGATCGCAGTGAGATGCCAACCTTTCTTTACCTTTGGCAACCCGAACCCAGCATGATCACCGGACTGTAGCTTTTTTGTTGCTGACCAGAGGATTTCTTTGCGATTCACCACGAGCAGCGTCACAGTGCTTATGTGATTTGGTCACGGATGAAACACATAGCAGACGCAAATGAGAAGAGTCTAGCCATAACCCTCTTGCATGAAATTATCGATGCGTACGCGATCAGACAGTCGATAGTAGCGAAGTGGCCTTATTCAACTTTGTGGGAAGCTGTTTCGGCATCCGCATCCGGCCGCGTTCCAGTACAGGGATAGAAGAACTGTTTCCACATGCGTTTGGGAACTGGATGTCCTTCAAGGCCGTTACCAACGGGTAACGGTTGGGCACGAAGAAGGTTCCAAAGAGTAAGTCGATGATGGGGAAATGGATGGCAAACTTGACATCGATTGCTTCCTGCTCTATTCCATGACGCCAATGATTAAACCTGATTCACGCGATGATAAAAGCAAGCCAATAAGCCAGAAACAAACGAACGATTTTTCGTGTCGAAACCTTCCGTTTGTTGCAGCATTCGATGGCCCAAGAATTTGTATAGGAATGCCTTATTACAAATGCTTGCGTACTGGATTTGTTTTCCCCGCCTCGTATCGCGGAGGCAGGAACCGAGTTCGCAACGAATGCTGAGATCAGAGGAGGAATTCTGGCGAATCCCACTACGCGATGATGTCATGTAAGACCAGGCTGTGCTCGACACCAGTTAGCTTCTGATCGAGGCCTTGGTACGGAAAGATCAGTTTTTCGTGATCGATTCCAAGTAGGTGCAGCATTGTGGCATGTAGGTCTCGAACATGCACCGGATTCTCATCGATGTTGTAGCAGAAGTCGTCGGTCTTACCGTAGTGCATTCCACCGCGAATTCCTCCACCGGCGAGCCACGCGGTAAAGCAGCGCGGGTGATGGTCGCGACCGTAGTTCTCCCGCGTCATATTGCCTTGGCCGTAGACGGTTCGACCAAACTCGCCACAAAAAACGACCAGTGTATCGTCGAGCAAGCCTCGCTGCCGCAGGTCCATTAGCAGAGCCGCCGTCGGTTGGTCGACATCCTTGCACTGGCCCCGCATGTTGTCGGGCAAGCGAGAATGATGGTCCCAACCGCGATGAAATAGCTGAACGAAACGCACTCCTCGTTCTACCATTCGTCGAGCGAGTAAGCAGTTACGAGCATAGGAGCCAGCTTGATTGACCTCCGGGCCGTAATTTTCTAACGTCGCGGCCGTTTCGCCCGAAATATCTGTCAGCTCCGGTACTGAGGCTTGCATGCGAAACGCCATCTCCTGCTGTGCGATGGTGGTCTGCGTTTCAGGATCACCAATCTCATGGAAATGTTTCTGATTCAATTCTGCCAGCGTGTCGAGCATCCGTCGGCGAACGCTACGATCGATGCCATTAGGATTGGACAAGAAGAGTACGGGATCGCCCGTCGCCTGAAAGGCGGAGCCTTGATGTTGAGAAGGGAGAAAGCCACTACCCCAGAGTCTCGCGTAGAGTCCTTGGACGTTGACTTTGCCACTCCAAAACGCAGATGGCATGACAACAAAGTTGGGCAAGTCCTGATTCATAGAGCCTAGACCATAACTCAACCAAGCGCCCATACTTGGCTTGCCGGCAATTTCCGAGCCGGTGCAAAACGAAGTCTTGCCCGGGTCGTGGTTGATCGCATCTGTGTGCATCGAGTTCACAAAGCAGAGTTGGTCCGCGCAGCTGGACAGATGAGGCAGAAGCTCGCTCATCCATACGCCACTTTGACCACGCTGATGAAAGTTGAACATCGTGGGTTGGACCCGCTGTTGTTTGCCGCGAGTCATGGCAGTCACGCGCTGACCATTACTGACCGACTTGGGAAGCTCCTGCTTGAAGTATTTGTGCAAATCAGGCTTGTAGTCAAACAGATCAACGTGACTCGGTGCTCCCGCCATGAAGAGAAAGATGATGCGTTTCGCGCGAGCGCGGAAATGGACTCCGGTCGAGTTGCCCGAACTGATTTCCGCCGAATTTACTACCTGATTTCCCAGCAGTGCTGCAGAGGCAGCGGTACCCAGGCCGACTCCTGTGTTCCGGAGAAAGCGTCGGCGATTCTGAAGTGTTTCAAGTTGTTGAAGTTGCTGCATCATCTCCAGGGCCTCCTATTCTCGGTTCTTCGTGATGTCTAAGTTGTAGAGAGCATTGATTAGCACCGTCCAGGCTGCGATTTCGGCCTGAGCCTCAGGAACGGTTGCAACTCCTTCGCACAACTCCTTTGCCAACTCCGGATTCTCCTCGTACTTTGCGAGCAAGTCATCTATCAGCTGCTGCAAAACATCTCTTTCCGTTGCATCCGGCATGCGGGAAAGGATTGTCTCGAAGAGGAATCCAATTCTTGTCTGGGAATTTGTAAAGGGCGATTCGACAACGGAGTTTGCTAAATGCCGGGCCGCTAAGAGATACTGTGACTCATTTAGCATCAGCAATGCTTGCGACGGAGTGTTGGTGCGTTCTCGACGTGCAATACATGAGTCGCGATTAGGTGCGTTCAGGATGGTCATTTGTGGCGGAGGCATTGCTCGCTTCCAGAACGTGTACAGGCTACGGCGATAGATGTCGCTGCCTTTGCCAGGAGTGAAGCGTTCGCCGGTCATCGTGACTGCCTTCCACAAGCCAGCGGGTTGAGGCGGTTTTACGCTGACGCCGTACATCTTTTTCGACAATAACCCGCTAGTTGCAAGGATTTGATCTCGTATGACCTCCGCATCTAGGCGGAACCTGCCGCCGCGGGCAAGCAACCTGTTATCTGGGTCAGCTAGATAAAGGTCCGACCTTGCTCGGGAACTCTGTTGGTACGTTTTCGACATCACGATTTGCTTGACCAACGCCTTTGTGTCCCACCCTGACCGACGATAGGAAACCGCTAAGTAGTCGAGCAGTTCGGGATGAATGGGAACTTCGCCTTGTGCTCCGAGATCTTCCGAGGTTTTAACCAGCCCGATGCCGAAGAATTGCTGCCAAACGCGATTGACTTGAACGCGAGCGGTCAAAGGATTCTCTTCGCTCGTAAACCATTGGGCCAGATCCATTCTCGTCGCGGGCTGCCCAGGGCTTCGTTTCATCGCGGGCAAGAAGGCTGGAGCATTTCTCTGGACTGGCTCCCCGAGAGCGTCGTACTGCCCACGTACACGGAGGAAGGTCTGACGCACTTCTGACCGTTCTTTCATCACCATCGCCTTGGGCAAACGACGGTTGAATGCGTCACGCTCGCCTTTCAATTTCTTGTGTTTGTTTTCCGCTTTACTAGCGAGCGCGGCCTGCTGCTTGGTCTCATCAGAGTTTTCGTCTGCCGCCTTCAACACATTGAGCTTCGCCAACAGGGTCTTCCAATCGCTTTCGCTTTCGGCCACAAGGCGGTTCAATTCCTGCAATTCCAATTCCTGCTGTGTGCTGGCCAGTGAGATAAAGGGAGGCTGCAACCCCGCAGCTGGGCGCCCAGCAGTTTCGGGAGCTGCGTCAATGTTGTTGAAGAAGGCAAACAGCGAGTAGTAGTCCCGCTGAGTTATTGGATCGTACTTGTGGTCATGGCATTGAGCACACTGTACCGTCAGCCCCAAAAAAACAATACCAACCGCACTCACCCGGTCTACGACGTTCTTGAATAAACTCTCTTCAGGCAGCGCCGTGCCACGGTCGATGATCAAATGCAAGCGATTGAACCCGGATGCTACGAGCTGATCGCGACTTGGTGCTTCGTAAAGATCGCCCGCCAACTGATACTTTAAGAATTCGTCGTAGGGCAAGTTTTCGTTGTAGGCGCGAATGACCCAATCTCGATAGGCGACAAAGTTGCGATAGAAATCTTTGTGCATCCCGTTCGTGTCAGCGAAGCGAACCAGGTCGAGCCAGTAGCGTGCCATGTGCTCGCCGTATTCACTGCTACCCAGGAAGCGATCGACCCAGTCTTCGTAGGCAGTTTCGCTTTCGTCAGCTAAAAAGCGATGCAGCTCCTCGCGACTTGGCGGTAGGCCGCGAAGATCCAATGAGAGACGTCGGAAGAGAGTGCGCTGATTTGCGAGTTCCGTTGGTTGCAAGTCCTCTCGCTTTAGACGAGCCAAAACAAAGCGATCAATTGCAGCCTTGCCCCATTCTGCATCTTTGATGGAGGGCAACTCCTCGACTTTCGGAGGCTCAAAAGCCCAGAACTCCTCGTACTTTGCTCCGGATTCTATCCACTGACGAATCTTATTTTGCTCTTCCTCGGTTAGCTTCGCCTTGTGCGAATCCGCAGGTGGCATGAGTACATCGGTGTCTGTGGCCGTAATGCGGTGCCACAGCTCACTAGCCTCGACGTCGCCAGGTTTGATGATGGCTCCGTCATACCCAGTCTTGTAAGCACCTTCTTCGCCCTCTGCCTGATCGAGTCGAAGTTCTGCTGAACGCTCATTCGCATCGGGGCCATGGCAGGCGAAGCATCGGTCTGCAAGGATTGGCCGAATGTCCCGTGAGAAGGAGACTTCTTGTGCGAGTGAACTAATCGGCATACAGCCGAGTGCGAGTCCGAGCATGGTCCAAGCAAGTTGGCGCTTAGCAGGGCAAGCCAGCGCTTCCGGCTGGGCGTTAAACGAATGGCTGGGCGTACCAGAGCAAGCTAGGGCCTGCGGTTGAGTGTTAAATGATTGGCCGAACACTAGGACTTCTCCAATGCAATGTTCAACTTCGTGCAGGAATTCTGAAGTTGTGTGAACTGATCATTCAGCACTCGATCTACAATCAGTGCAAGTTTATTAAGCTGCTGTTTGGAATAGCCCGTAACGCTGTAGAGGGCCGGAATCTGGGTGCGCTTGTCCACCTCTGTGGTTTCGACCGTCATGGCTCCGTCAACGCCGGTTTCTTGTGGCGGCCCAAGGCCGCTTGTAAAGCATGGTGTGATGTTTTGCGGATGGTAGTTGGCCAATTTAAGGTGTCGAACGAAACTGCGATTTGGCGGCTGCTTCAGAATACATGCTTTCTCCAAATCGATCGATAACGCCTGGGGGTCACCATTATGAGAGTGACTGGCGTGCCACCACTTCCCATACCCTTTCACGAAAGCGGTGAAGGCTTCCCCTGCTGGTAGATCGGTCACCTTTTTGCATTCTAAAGCGAATCTACCAGCGGCGGAATCTTTCACTTCGGCTAGGAGTAAATTGGATGGCGCGAGCAATGCGGCTGAAAATACAACGCAAAGAAGTACAGGTCCGAAACACCGAATCATGGCTCAATATTTGTTGCTGTAGTTCGCTAAGAATTCTATTTCTACGGCCATTCTATCTTAGCTTAAAGCCACCAATCAGCGTCCATCAGCTGTTAGGCACATTAGATTTGCTAGCCAGACTGGTTCCATATTGATTCGAAACCTCACTTTTGATAACGAATACGCATGCGCTTTCCACATCCTGCCACACAAATTGAGTCGGATCGCGTGGGCATTCACGAGATCCATAGCTATCAGCCAGCCTGCGTCCTCCCGAACGCTTGGTATGAGTCATTGATGGCTCGCAAGTTTGAAAAGCACACCGGAATCCACGAGCGAGCGGTTGCCTACGAGAGTGAAGTTTCGCTTGCCAGCCGCGTGCTAGATGCAATCGCGACAGCATCACCACAAGCGATCGAAAGGTGTGCTGGGCTTGTCCTGGTCACTCCGTCTGTTGTGCCAGCCAGTGTCGGCAGCCAGTTTATGCCTCGCGAACGAGCTCGCAAGGAGCAGCCGACACGTCTGGCAGTTCAGCTCTGTGCTCGCGCACAGTTATCGCCTCGTAAAGTAGTCGGGATCAATGGCTTTTGCAGTGGCTACGCCAAAGCGATGAAGATTGTTTTGCACAGGATGTTGCCAGGTCTACAGCTTGCATCAGACGAAAGCGTTCTTGTTATCACTTCTAATCGGATCAGCCGCATCACCGATTTTGAAGATCGGCAAGCTGGCGCATTGTTTGGTGACTTTGCGACCGCCACCGTGCTCACTCGATGCGACAATCGAGAGATGGCACCCAAATATGAGTTGCTTGACGCACAGTATGAAAAGCAACCAGCATACAAAGCCTTCTTCGATTTTTCGTTGCAAGAAAACGTTTTGACGCCTACACCGGAAGGTGGCAAAGTGCGAGAGCCGAAACGGCTCGTCTTTTCGCTTGACGGTATGGGCATTGCCGACACGGCTCCCCGCGCCATGGCGGCTGCAGCCTCGGAAATGACGCGACAGAATGACTTGCAGCCCTCGGACATCCAACACATCTTGCCGCATCAAGCTGGCGAAGCCATCGTGCGCCTGACAGGCATGAAACTCGAGGAAGCTGGCTTTACCTGCGCACCTGTGAATGGTCTCACTGCTTCCACTGGAAATGTCAGTTCTGGTTCGGTACCGTATGCCCTGCAGCAAAACTGGGGACGGCTTGAGGGTAATATCCTCTGCCCTGTTGCAGCCGTCGGTGCACCAGGCAAGGCCGAAGTCTCGCAAGGATGTATCTTACTGCACAGTCTTGATCAGGCTACCGCCAGCAGACATGGCTCCCGCGCCGCCTAGTTTGCGAAATTGATCGCCGGGTGGCCACTCGTTTAATGGACGACACTACCGCCCACCACCAAACACGGCGAGCGCCGCTTGGGCATCAGCTGCTGTGACCGACTGAGCGGTGCGAGATTCAAGATCGACACAGGTTTGCACTAAGGTGTCACGATCCATGCTCGCCAAACCGCGAAATCGTCTTTGGTTGTACTCGTAGCCTTCACGATCTAGCTCCGACCGGAGTTTACCGGCTTGTTCATCGAGGTAGGCATAAAGAGTCTTGGAAGCCGTCGACTTATAAGCTGGTATCAGGTCAAAGCAAACTAGTGGCGCCCGAACAATCTCGATCATTCCTGCATCGATCAATTTTGGAAAAACACGATGCAAAAAGATGAGCATCAATGCCCCGCAATGAATGCCGTCTGCATCAGGATCGAATAGCAGAAGAATCTTGGAGAAGTGGCAAGCCTCAGGTCTTGCCTCATGCGTTTGTAATTGTCTGGCACTGCAGAGTTGCGGATAGCCAAACGCTACAAATGCTTGCTGGTAAAGTTCGTATTCTCGCACCGCTCCCCAACTTGCCTTGCTGGCATTCAGTGGCTTGCCCTGCATGGGGAGGACGGCTTGGAAGCATGGGTCGCGAACCGCAGCGACCGCCTGCGAAGCACTATCTCCTTCGACGATAAACAACTCTGCCCGAGAGTCTGAACCATGTTCGTCGCAGTCGTGCAGATGCACGGGTTGGGGGTAGAAATTCATTTCGTTTTCTTCTCCCGCCCAATACCGATTGTTTAAAAATAGAGCCGTGCGCGCCGGCTTGGGCAGATGTTGGCTTGCGATGGTGCTGTGCTTGGGCCAGGGGCTACTCTCTGATTCGTGACCTCATCCACCACGGCCGAAAGTCTTGACGAATTCCGTTACCGTGCAATGGAAAATTCTACACTTCTCCGTCGAGCTCCACTGACACAGCCTGCATGCGAAATGTCCCCACCAACAGCTCGTTGTGCTTCGAGCTGTTTCATTCGTTTGAGTTTGGCTTCCGCTAGCTCCCAATCTGCCCTAATTGAATCCTTGTCGGCTTGTAATGCTCAGTCAGCTGAATCTGGGCAGCTTCGAGATTCAGTTCGGCCACATCGAAGTCCGCTTATTCGCGTTGCTTTGCAGCTTCATGATCCGCTGGATCCAGCGGAGCCAACTGCCGATCATCGTCCGAGGCATCGGAATCTTTATCAGTGCCTGGGAGTCGGACTTCAACGTATTTGCCCGGTTCAAGCACCCACTCTACGCGGCCGCCGACTTCGAAACTGATCGCTTCTTTCTTCATGGAACTCACTACTCTAGTACAACGAGGCTTTGTGGCGGCATCGATTGCTCAGGCTGCATCACAGTGACAGGCCGTGGTGATTCGTCATGCAAAGACTCAGTCTTTGGCCCCCAGCCTTCAAAGATGAGCAAGCCAAAACGAAAGGAGCGGAAGGATCAAGTGACTTCGAGTCCGTCTCATCTTTTCCGCCGTAGGCGCGCGGAAAAGATGGAAGCTAAAGCTTCGGCCGATTGGAGTGAATACTCGTAGGCAAGGTTATAGACCAGTTGTCCGAACTGCACCGCCAGGGGCTGGGAAGCACCTTCATGCAAGTTTCGACTTGGTCCGCACTTCACGGCAAGCATTGCCATTGCAGACTAACGAAGGGAAACTGTGGTTAGATACTTGGAAAAGACTTTCCGCTTTCCTGAGACTTCTTCGCGAAAATCAAGAATCCAGTTTTATGCAGGACATTTCCGAGCTTGAGATTTACATCGTTGGCCGAGTTGGACGGTTGACACTGAACCGCCCCAAAGCACTCAATGCAGTAAACCTGAATGTGGCGAAGGCGATGCGAAATCAGCTGCTCGCTTGGCAGGATGATGAGCAGGTTGACGCCGTATTAGTGACGGGAAAAGCAGATCGGGCATTCTGCGCTGGCGGTGATGTGAAGAGTGTCTATCAATCGGGCAAAGAGCAAGGCATAGGGCCGGGGACTGTTTCGGCAGAACTGTTTCGACACGAATACGAACTCGTATCGCTTATTGCATCCTACTCCAAGCCTTATGTTGCTTACTTGGACGGGATCACGATGGGAACCGGGGTCGGAATCTCCCTGCATGGATCCCATCGCATTGCGTCCGAGTTTACTCGAATGGCGATGCCAGAAACGGCCATTGGCTTTGTGCCAGATGTAGGAGCCAGCTTCTTTTTCAATCAGTGCGGGCCGATCGGTCGTTTGCTCGCGCTTACGGGCAAGACGTTCGATGGCTACTACGCCGCGAATCTTGGCTGGGCCACACACTTTCTGCCTCGTAGCGAAGGTTCGAAATGGATGACAATTCTCGAATCGGTAGACTGGCAATCTGCATGGGCTGCTGCGGGTGTACGTGAGATTGATCCTGCGAAGCCCAGCACAACCGAGAATCTAGGCACCGAAGAAAGTCGTCAAGTCTATCGCATCGACCGAGAAATCGCCGAGCAATGCTTCGCATCGGATGAGCTAGAAGAGTGCTTGCAATCCCTGCAAAGAATTGAGGCAAGTGGCTCCGCGAAATTGTCCGAAGCAGCAAGAGAATGCCTGGCAAAACTAAAAAAACGCTCGCCAACCAGCTTGAGATTGACTTGTGAGTTGCTCCGACGCGGCGAGAGTCTGTCGCTCGATGAATGCCTAAAGATGGAGTACCGCGTTAGTCAAGCCTGTATGCGTGGGGCTGACTTTTTCGAAGGCGTCCGCGCCGTTCTTGTCGACAAAGACCAAAACCCGAAGTGGCAACCAAGCAGTCTGATGGAAGTAACTCCTGGCGACGTGGCACACTATTTCGCACCATTGTCAACCGAACTGGAGTTGGACCAGTTGCCGGAAACACGCTAGTATGAATGGCCGACCAAAGATTTTGGCGCTTGCGGCAAAGATGTTGCTGAGAAAGTCTACGATGGAAGTGATTGCAAAGTGACGGGTTGCTAGCGATTACGCCAACAGTGCTTCACTGCTTTTCTTTTGAGTGCTCAGCAATACCAATCTGCGTTTGATCCGCCGAGTCGCCTTTCGAGGGCTTGCCGAATCTCATGCGGATGGGGGACTTCTTTTTGTGCAAGCCTTGGATTGTAATCGAAGCATCGTACTTGCCGTACTCGATCTTGTGGGGCTTCTCACCTGTAAGCCGGCCTGCAAGCGAGGGCAGTTAGCTTAGCTAAATTCGCCTCTGATGTATTGGCGAGTGTATTCTTCTTTCGGATCTTCAAACATCTGTCGCGTGGGAGCGTATTCCACCAAGTAGCCGGTCCGGCCGCCCTGACTAGAGTCGACGTACATAAAGGCAGTACGATCGGCCACACGCTGGGCTTGTTGGAGATTGTGCGTCACAATAGCGATGGTGTATCGCTGCTTCAGCTCTTGCATCAATTCTTCGATCTTGCGTGTGGCAATTGGGTCTAATGCCGAGCATGGCTCGTCCATCAGCAAGACTTCGGGTTCAGTGGCAATGGCTCTGGCAATGCAAAGTCGCTGTTGCTGACCCCCTGACAGTGAAAGGCCACTCTGATTTAACTTGTCTTTCACCTCGTCCCACAAAGCCGCGCCGCGCAGGGCCTTCTCGACTCGGCCGGGGACATCATCTTTGACTCGGTTGAGCTTCAATCCGAACGCAACGTTCTTGTAGATGCTCATTGCAAAAGGATTGGGCTGCTGAAAGACCATGCCAATGTAGCGACGCACTCGAACGGGATCGACACTTGGAGCGTAAATGTCTTCGCCACGGAAGTGTACATGTCCTTCGAATCGAAAGCTCGGGATGAGATCGTTCATGCGATTGATGCATCTTAGAGCAGTGCTCTTGCCGCAACCGGATGGACCGATGAAGGCAGTGATCTCGCCCTTGTGTATCTGGATTCGGCTGTCACGCACTGCCAGAAAGGAGCCGTAAAACAGCTTTTGCATCGAGCAGTCAATAACGACCTGCCGATCCGTGGCTTCGTTTTCAGTCTGGCCAGTGCTGGGCTCTGCGGCTTGGCTCATCTCAGTTCTGTAGGGTAAAAGTCAATGCGTGCGTGCGTTTAGGTCTTGAATTTACGGCGGGATAAAACTTGCCCGACAATATTGAAAAACAGGACGATCAGGACGAGCACCAAGGCCGCCGCCCACGCCAGTTCAAGCAAGTTATCATAGGGTGAACTGGATAGGTTAAATATCAAAACCGCCAGTGACGAGGCTGGTTCATCCAGCTTCAACTTACCATCTTCGAAGATCCAGTATTGCGGACTCGACATCGCGGTAAACAGCAGTGGAGCCGTTTCACCGGCGGCTCGTGCAACAGCTAACATCACCCCGGTCAACATTCCAGGAAGTGCGGTTGGGAGCACTATTTTCCAAACGACTTGCGTTCGAGTGCAGCCCATTCCGGCAGCAGCTTCTTTCATTCTAGCGGGGACCATCTTCATCGCTTCTTCTGCCGTCAAGACTACAATGGGAAGCATCAAAACCGACAACGCTATACTACCAGCGAAGGCAGAATAGCCCATGGCGAGCACGATCGTTGCGTAGACGAAAACCCCCGCCAAAATCGATGGAAAACCAGACAGCACCTTAATGCAGAATCGGACCACCGTGGCTGTCTTGCTCTTGGGGCCAAGCTCGGCAAGGAAAATAGCCGCGAGGATTCCAAAGGGAACGCTCATCACTGCGGCGATACCAACCATTACAAGCGTTCCCATGATCGCATTACCGAAACCTCCGCCCGTCTCAAAGCCCGTGGGGGGCGTTTCGGTGAAGATGGCCCAGTTCAGCCGTTTGCCGCCACGCCAAGCGAGCATTGCTAACACGGAAAACAATGGGATACAGGCTAAGATCGTTACGACCGTCGTCAGAGTACTGAGCGCGATGCTGGTCAGCGTCCGACGATCGCGGAAGTTGCGGTTGAGATCCAAAGGTTGGTCTTCAGCACCCTGTGAGCTTTGCGAGTCCGGAGAAGTCATTTCGTGCCCTCCAAGTTCGCGAGCGCTCTGCGCACCAGTGCGGTTCCGGCCATGTTCACGCTCAGTGTTAGGGCCATTAATACCAAGGCGGCATAGAGCAACACTCCAACTTCGACTTCGCCTGCTTCATTGAAATTGTTCGCAAGAAGTGCAGCCAGGGTATCGGCGGGCGAGAACAGCGACCAGCTAAGTTTGTTCGACGATCCAACTAACATGGCCAAAGCCATGGTCTCGCCGAGAGCACGCCCAAGCCCCAGAACCAACGCACCAAAGATGCCGGTTCCGGCCGTCGGCAAAATGACTTTGAGGATCACTTCCCAACGCGTGGCACCGAGGCCAAAGGCGGCTTCACGAATCTTCGTTGGAACTGAAACCAGCGCGTCCCGCGAGACTGCCGTTACGGTCGGTAAGATCATGATTGCCAGCACCAAGGTGGCGGGAAACATTCCAGGCCCGATCAGTGACGTGGAGAACAGGGGGAACCAACCAAAACTCTCATGCAGCCAGTTGCACGCGGGCTTGATGAATGGAATAACCACAAAAATGCCCCAGAGCCCGTAAACAACGCTAGGAATCGCAGCGAGCAACTCGATGATGTTCTTGAAAAGCCACTCTAACCACGTTGGTAGAAAATCCTGCGTGAGATAGATGGCGATGGAGATGCCAAAAAATCCTGCGATACCCAACGCCAATAACGAGCTATACAAAGTCCCCCAAATCTGTGGCAAGATTCCGTATTTCGGTGGATCCGAGTTGGGATTCCAGGTCGTTCCGATCAAGAGTCCCAGCCCATAGTCTTCTACCGCGGGCTTCGCTTTCACTACGAGCAGGATGAAGATGAAAGCCAGAAGTGCAATGGTGAGCCATGCAAAGAGCTGACATGCGCCGCGGAAAAGAAAATTCGTCCAGAGATCGAACGATGAGGGCGGAACTGCGACCGAATGAGAAGACGAGCCCTCTTCGGCCGAAGAGGGCTGCGAATTTTTGGGAGCACTTGAATGTGCTGAGTTCATCTTGTCTTTGCCTAATCGCTAGCGCGGTTGGCAGATGGACTACTTGATGTTGGCCAGTGCGCCGCGTACGGTCTCAACGACGTTTTCAGGCAAAGGGATATAGCCCATTTCGTCGCTGACCTTTTGACCCTCGGTCAAGCAGTATTCTACGACTTTCTTCAGGGTCTCTGCAACCGCCGGATCTTCGTACTTCTGGTAGCAGAGCAGCCAAGTATAAGTAACGATTGGATAAGCCGCTTCGGCCTCTGGGTCCGGCAGCCAAGCTCGCAAGTTCTCAGGCATTTTCACACCTGCCAAAGCAGCCTGTCCGCTTTCGAGGCCAGGTGCGATGTACTTGCCAGCTTTGTTTTCGAGCGAAGCCATGGGCAGCTTCGAGAACTTCGCAAAGCCGTACTCGATGTAGCCGATCGCACCTTCTGTCTGCTTAATGCTGGCGGTCACTCCGTCATTCTTTGGAGACGCGATCATCCGGCTTTCGGGCCAGTCCAACTTTTTACCAGTGCCTGGGCCGTTCTTCCATGCTTCACTCAGAGCGCTCAAGTGCTGAGTGAAAACGAAAGTTGTTCCGCTGCTGTCGGCTCGTGTGACGACAGTGATCTCTTGGTCGGGAAGCGTGACGCCTGGATTGGCTTCTACGATTTTGGGATCGTTCCACTTCTTGACGGTGCCATCGAAGATGCCAATGTAGGCTGCGCGTGAGAGGTTGAGGTTTTCGACGCCCTTCAGGTTGTAGGCCAGAACGACTTCGCCGGCCGTCATAGGCAGCATCTGAACACCTGCTTCCACCTTAGCGATCTCTTCGTCCTTCATCGCTGCATCGCTGGCGCCAAAGTTTACGAGCTTGGCGGTGAAGTCTTTAATTCCAGCCCCACTGCCCTTCGCTTGATAGTCAATTCGAACATCTGGGTTCGATGCAGAAAAATCCTTAAACCACTTTTGGTATAGCGGATCAGGAAAGCTAGCACCTGAACCGAGTAGTTTGACGGGTTCTCCCGAGGCTGCTCCAGCACCCCCGGCAGATTCAACGTTTTCTTTGTCTTTGCCACCGCAGCCGGCGAGCAATGTAGCAGCCAGAATTAGGGCCGTAAGTTTGGCAGAAGGAGAGCGGAACGAACGCTGTTTGGACACCTTGTGATGCTCCGGTCAAAAATGAGGTTGGCTTTTGTAACATCGCCCTTGGCAATCTTGCGAAAAGCTAATCCACGGATTGGATTCACACAAGAACCCCGGTAAATGCCAGGTTGCCTTTTTCCACGCTGATAGGCCACATGTGTTGATGAGGTGGTCGGAACCGGGCTTTGAGGGCCTTTCAATTCATCAAATCTTCACAAGGTTGGGGCTGCTGCTACAGGGTACCGAAGTCGGTTGGCCCAGGTCAAACACTCTGCCGGCGTTCCAAAGCTGTGGGTGACCTAGGGCCGAGAGTCTTGAACACTCTCAACGCTACGCAAACGAGCACATTCCAATGCCAAAAGCTACGCATGCAACGCCGAGATCGGAAATCCGAAAACTAAGTAAGGTTTGCACTGCAGAGCTCGTGATCACCGAGGATTCCTGCCTGTTGGGGATAACATCACCGCGGGACTTGATTGGAGTCGACCCGGTCGCGGTCTATCAGCGACTCAATCATGAAACGAGGACTTTCCACGATCCTTGCGTCCTCGAGGTATTTCTCGCGGCCATCGATTTCATGACCGTCAATCCACCTCGGGTGTGGTGGAAATACCCCGAACAACGAAAAGCAAACTACAGCACCAGAATCGACGAGCTTCGCAGTAAGTGCTCTCGGGCGTGGGTTTTCGCTCAGCCATTCGGTGTAACGGAATTGGCCAAGACATGTATGGCACTGGCTTCGCAGTGTAAAAAAGTGTTCTCAGCTTGCACTGGCTTTAGGCTACATGACGCACCAAGTGAGTGGATGTTGATCAAAAAAGCTTTAGATGAGACGTGTTCTTCGATGACGCGCAGGGTGGCAAGCAAGAGATCAGGATGACAAGCTGTTGCCACACAATACGGCTAAGCAAGTAGGCAACTACGGTTATGCATCACGCAATTATGCGGATACCGAAAATGTTGGCTCGGAGATTTTGCCTTGACGGAAACGTTCAAATCCGGATAGTTTCGGACGCCCCCGTCGAGATTGTTTTTTGTCGCGACACTCTAGACACTCTAACTTGGTAATAACTGCCGTGTTGGATCAACAAACACCCGTCAAGCCCGCATTGCTGCCGCCGCAGATGCCAAAGCTTCGTCCCGCGGCAGCCGAGCGCCTGCAAAGTTTGCTAGGGGAACTCTCGCATCTTTCCGATAGCTTTATTGGGTATCCGTGCGCCCAAGACTACAACCACCGCGAGATCATGCCTCTCTTGGAGTATGCGGTGAATAACGTGGGTGATCCGTTCGCCGAGTCGATCTACCGCGAAAACACTTTCGAATTCGAGCGTGAGGTCGTCGGCTTCTTTCGAAAGCATTTACGGGCCAATCGAGATAGCACTTGGGGCTACATGACCGCAGGTGGCACCGAGGGAAATCTGTACGGGCTCTATTTGGCTCGCGAAGCCTTTCCGAATGGCA
Source organism: Aureliella sp. (assembly GCA_963691875.1). Classification (GTDB taxonomy): domain Bacteria; phylum Planctomycetota; class Planctomycetia; order Pirellulales; family Pirellulaceae; genus Aureliella. Next base: position 2,435,145 of record OY829846.1, on the reverse strand, counting down.
TCATTTATTTTTCCGAGCATACGCACTATTCAGCAGCAAAACTGGTTCGCGTGCTGGGTGCCCGCAGCATCATGATCCGTGGGCAGGAAAACGGTGAGATTGACTACGAAGATCTCAAGGCGACGATTGAGTTGCACCGTGACGTGCCGCCGATCATCCTGGCGAACATCGGCACGACGATGCATGGTGCGGTCGACAACTTGGATCGTATTCGCGACATCCTCAAGTCGTTTGCAATCTCACGCTACTACTTGCATGCCGACGCGGCACTCAGTGGCATGTTGTTGCCATGGGTCGACAACCCACAGCCATTCGCGTTTGACTCGGGGCTCGATTCTGTCTCGGTTTCCGGTCACAAGTTCATCGGCAGTCCTATGCCTTGTGGTGTGGTGCTTGCCAAACGGGCAAACGTAGATCGAGTTGCTCAGTCGGTCGAGTATGTGGGATGCAGTGATACGACGATCGCAGGAAGTCGGAATGCGATTACTCCGATCATTCTGTGGTTGGCGATTCAGCGTTGGGGTGAGGAGGGTTTTCGGGCTCGAATGCAATACAGTCTCGCGTTAGCTGATTACGCGATTGAAAAGTTTGCAGAGTATGGCGTCAGGGCTTGGCGGCATCCGAATTCCATTACCGTCGTTTTTCCTCGACCGGCAAAGAGTGTGATTCAGCGTTGGCAAATCGCACCGAGTGAGTCGATTGCTCATATCATCACGATGCCGCATGTGACGACAGAGATGGTAGACAAAGTCGTAGCAGAGATTGCCAGTGCAGGTGAAGGGTCATGAAGCAAATCACGCTTATTACTGCACCTGGGCAAGCCGGCACTTTGGCTGCGATCGCCGAAGTCTTGGCGGAGGTGAATGCCAACATCACAGCGTGCGATGCCAATGATGATGGTTCGCATTGCGTCGTGGTGTTGCAGGCCGATCCCTATGCAGTGGCTCTTCGAGCACTTTCTGAGGCCGGCTATCACGCGATTGGAGAAGATCTGATCGTACTGAAGATCAAGGATGAGCCTGGTGCGTTGGCCCGTCTGTCAAGAAACCTCAAGGAGCCTGGCATCAACATTCGTTCGATGCGTTTTGCTCGTCGCGACAACGGCTGGGCCATTGTCATCATGTCCACGGACAATGATGAAAAGGCACGCGAATTACTCGAGCCCTTCTTGGCGTCGGCTGGGTAGGGAGGCAGCGAGCTTCCATTATCCCAAGACGTCAGCGAGTCGACGGCTGGTTGTCCTCGCTAAAGCGTTGGGTGAGATGCGAACGGGATCAATGCGGGAGCGAGCCCGGCGGCTGACGCCATTAAGGCTCACTTACAGGAGTGTCGGCCCTACTGCTTGCTGTCGATTAACTCACGTTTGCGTCGTAATTGGCCGCAAGCAGCATCGATGCCGTCGCCTTTTCGCTGTCGGAACATCACGTTGATCCCGCCTTGAATCAAGATATCGCGGAACGTGTGAACCGCATCCGAGTCCGGTGTCTCGTAGGGCAAACCAGCAACTTGGTTGTAAGGAATCACGTTCAGCATACTCACGCGTCCTCGCAGGACTCCTACCAGTTGCTTGGCGCAGACTTCGCTGTCGTTGATCCCGGCCAGCAAAACGTACTCGAAAGTAAGGCGTCTTCCCGTTGCATCGAAGTAGCGATCGGCAGCAGCCATGATGTCGTTGATGCCAATCTTTGCGTTGACGGGCACCAACCTGTCTCGGAGTGGATCCGTCGGAGCATGTAGGCTGATTGCTAGGTGAAATGGTGTTGAGTGACGAGCGAGTTTGTCGATGGCTTTGGGCAAGCCGACGGTGCTGATCGTGATACGCCGGGGACTGATACCAAGACCGTCTGGATCTTTGGCGACTTCGAGAGCTGCGAGAACGGCATCCAGATTCGCGAGTGGTTCGCCCATGCCCATCATTACGATGTGGCTGAGCCGCTCTTCTTCTGGCAGCAGTCGCTGCAGTCGCAGCATTTGCTCGAGGATCTCACCGCGAGTCAAATTGCGCTCGACGCCGTCCAGCCCGCTGGCACAGAAGACACAGCCCATCGCACAGCCGACTTGGCTGCTCACGCAGATCGACCGTCGACCTTCTTCACGGAGCAGAACACACTCGACGCGACCCCCGTCGGCGAGATCGACGAGCAATTTCTCGGTGCCATCAGATGACTTTTGGTGCTCCGCAATGCTCGCCGTCCACAGCCTGAAACTTTCCGAAAGCTTTTGCCGAAGCACTTTGGAAAGATCCGTCATGTCATCAAAGGACTGCGCCCGGCGTTGCGTTATCCAGCCCTGGATTTGTTTCAGTCGAAACTTGGGCTGGCCTTGATCTTTGAGCCATTTTGCGAGCTCCTCTGAGGTGAGATCCAGCATATGTGGCCGTGCATCAGCCAAGGAAGAATCGAGAACGGGTAGTGATGAAGACTCGGACATGTCCCGATTTTCGTTACTCGATGATCGATGACCAGTGCAATTTGCAGAAATAGCTGCGGGCTGGGCGTGCTTGATGGCGGGGGAAGGGAGCGGAAGGAGACTGAGAGGTTATGCCAGGCTAGAGTTCACATAAATCAGCAAAGTAGGCAGTCATAATGCAGCGCCGGTAGAACATCTCCCAATCAGCAAGAAATGCCCTTATAAAGCTGCTCTTGTTATCGGCCAACTTGGGGAGAAATGCGTTCAGAAAACTTTGGGCACTGTCCGACGGGCTGAGGTGGGTACTTCGGCCAGCTAGGATCGGACAATCCGACTTCGCAGAGCAAGAAAACAGAGCCTTTGCCACTTTCGATCAACCGACGGTTGTCACAGCCCGCGCACCGGCTGGCCTGCAACAGCGGCGGCAAATTGGGTTCAGGCGGTTTCTGGTCGGACATACAGGCGTGATTGTGACCTGACGAGCGGTTGGAAGCTAGGAGTGTTGGAAGAACATGCCAAGGGACTATGCCGAAAACTGGAGCCTAAGCCACTTGAGACTCTGGGTGTATACTTCACAGCATAGTGCCGAGGTCAATCAGCACGCAATGCTCGCGAGCCGCTTCAAGCATTAGCTACCGCGATTTAGCGGTTGGCCGATCAGCAGGTGGGTTGACCCAAAGCCTAGCTCCAAACAAAGGGCTCGCGATAAGAAGACCTCTTCGGGTTCTACTTCTTAATCTGCTGCAACAGTCCGAATGAGGACATCAGCAAGTCGCTTCGAGCTCGCGGGGCTAGTTGAGCGGCGAGTTCAACGGAAGTGAGAAAGCCTTCTCAGTCTAGAGTTTCGGGATCTTGCAGTGTCGCATGTTCTAATCCTCAACTCGCCGCTGCACGTTGGAAGGCGAACTCGGCCATGCTCTCCGTGGTGCTTGCCAGGCAAAGGTAAGACAGCAAATACTCGACGCCTTTGCCCAGCTCAATAGCGCTTGCGAATCGGGCTCTGGGCAAGTCTTGTGGTGTCAATACATTGCGGATTGAGCGACTCCATATCCACTGAAACAGGTTTTCTTCACCTCCTCGTTTACAGAGCTCGAGCAGCACTGCTTTTTCCATAGTTTTCGGGTGATACGCCTCAAACGTCTCTGTGGCGCGGTCGAATAGAAAGAGACGTTGCGTTGCTTCAATATGTTCTAGGGGTCCGAGCAAGGGTCGGAGCTGAGATCGCAATTTTTTATCAAACTCAAATGAAGCATCTTCAGGCAACTGATTCTTGCACCACAAAGCGCAGTAAATCAACATCGGACCGCTTGGGAGTTCCATCAGACGTCGTAACTCGATCGGATAGAAGATCCAGAACGCCTCGCGCGTATGTATTGTCCGCTGGCTCAGAAAATTGTTCAGTGAGCTGTATCGCCGTAAGGCGTCTTGCGAGTAAGAAATAGCCATTGCGGCCATTCCCCACCAATGCGGAACTACGAACTGAAGAACCGGCCAATGTTGCCAAAGCGCCGAGATGAAAACGCACGACTCACTTCAATGGGGCAATGAAGGAAGATTAGACAAGCTTTTTCTGACTACTCACCAATCAAACGATTGTCGATCAGTCGAGTCTTGCCAACATACGCAGCAATGAGAGCCACCGCTGGGCGGTCAATTTCGACCATCGGGTCAAGTGTTTCACGATCCACGATGGAAGCGTAGTCGATCGAGTCAGTGGCCGGCTTCAAAATTCGATGCATCTCTTGCTCCAGTTGGTTAACTTGCGATAGGCCTTGGGAGACGAGGGAGTGTACCTGATTTAGTGCCCTTGAAAGGCACAGTGCACGCTCACGCTCTCCCGCCGACAAGTAGCGATTGCGACTACTCAGGGCCAAGCCATCTTCCTCGCGGATGGTGGCGCAACCTACAACGCGTATCGGCACGTTGAGATCCTCGACCATCTTTTTGATCACAGCCAGCTGTTGGAAGTCTTTTTGTCCAAAGTACGCGATGCTTGCGGGGAGGATCTGAAACAGCTTGATCACCACGGTCGTGACGCCACGAAAATGGTCGGGACGAAATGTTCCTTCCAGCGACTTCGCTGTCGACGGTGGGGATACGTAGGTAGAAAAGCCCTCCGGGTATACGTGCTGCGGCTGCGGAACGAAGACCAAATCACAACCCAATTCGCGTAGCCCAGCGAGGTCGTCCTCAAGTGTCCGTGGATAGCGGGACAAATCTTCCTCAGGACTAAACTGAGTTGGATTTACGAAAATTGACGCTGCTGTGATATCGCACTCTTGGGTGCTGCGACGAAACAACGAAAAATGCCCTGCATGCAAGGCACCCATCGTAGGGACCAGTCCTATACTCAGGCCTTCCCGACGCCAATGATCCACATGTGCGTAGGCTTCGTGGGGACTTTCGACTATCTTCATGACTCTCGACTTTAGTACTTCGAACTCGGACGGCGGGCAGAGACCAATTGTATGAGCAAGGTATGTGTGATCAATGCGGTCGGACTCACTCCAGCACTAGCAAAACACTCCCCCAACATCTCCGCTTGCGGTCAAGTTCAGCCTTTCACCAGCCCGTACCCGGCTGTCACGTGCACGTCACAAGCAACGATGCTGACCGGGTTGGCTCCCAGAGATCATGGCATCGTTGGCAACGGCTGGTACTTTCGCGACACCGGTGAGATTCGATTCTGGCAACAGTCGAATCGACTAGTACAAGGTGAGAAAATCTATGAAAAAGTAGAAACTGCCAAAATGTTTTGGTGGTTTAACCAAGGTGCTCCGGTGCGATGGTTCGCGACCCCCAAGCCTTACTATGGATGTGATGGTTCCAAAGCATTTGGGATTCTCGACAAGACTGAGTGTAAATTGACCGAGCAACATGGTGATTTTCCATTTTTCGCGTTCTGGGGGCCGAAAGCAGGACTGCAAGCTACCGAATGGATTGCCAATGCCAGCGCCACGGTGATTCGCAAGCATCAGCCTAAGTTGAGCCTCGTCTATTTACCGCACTTGGACTACGACTACCAGCGATTCAAGCAGCATGATCCCGAGCGAGTTGCTGAAGTTGATCGCTGTGCCCAAGTCGTAATCGAGGCCGCCCGAGAGATCGGAGCACAGCCAATCGTCGTTTCCGAGTATGGCTTGGTGCCAGTCGCGAAACCTGTCCTGATCAATCGAGTGTTACGCGAGGCCGGATTTCTCGAAGTGCGCGATGGGCCGTTTGGTGAAACGCTGATGCCTATGGACTCGAAGGCATTTGCTGTCGTCGACCATCAACTAGCTCACGTTTATGTCAACGATCCAAACGTCAAAGACGCGGTGAAGAAACTGCTGGAATCCATTGATGGCATTGCTGCGGTTTTGGAGCCCAGCGAATTGGAACTGGATCATGACCGTTCAGGTGAACTCATTGCGTTGTCGGAAGAAGACGCTTGGTTCTGCTATTATTACTGGTTAAACGACGAGCGAGCACCGGACTTTGCTCGCACTGTAGATATTCACCGTAAGCCGGGCTACGATCCCTGTGAGCTGTTTATGACATCGCTGGCTCGCGCAGGCTTGCGACTGGCTCAAAAGAAGCTGGGTATGCGTTACAAAATGGATGTGGTGCCGCTGGATCCATCGCTGGTTCGCGGCAGTCACGGCTTACGTCCTGCGCCAGAGCACGGCGCGGCCATTGTCGGCCCGGAAGCACCTCCGTGCATGCAGGGTTTCAAAGCATACCTGGAAAAACTCCTGGCTTCTTGAAAAGAAAGCGGAAATTACTGAGGGGCGTGTGCCCAACTTGGTTGAAAATTGGTTGAGACTGTCATTTTAAGAGTGACGGTCGGGGCATTCAACGAAATTACTTGGAATCCTGTATACAGCCTCTGGGTGGTTTCGCTCTAAAATAGGTACTTCTCCCCACCGCATCTTCTTGAAGAAGATATTCAGATCTTTTCTGTGCAAAACAAAAGCGAGAAGAGTGGTATGAGTCGAGCGCCTGAACAACCCATTTCCGGCAAACTCGTCGCCGTGCTGGCCGATGATGAGGAAGCGACATTGGCTCAGCCTCTGGTAGCGGAACAGACCGATGCGGCGGATTCTGAGGAAGAACTGTCTTTTCGCCAGCTTTTGACCAACACACTGCCTGCTTGGTTAATCAGCCTATTGTGTCACAGCGTTGGTGTTGTGGTTCTTTCTGCTGTCACCGTTGCAAACCTAGCTACCGAAAGTGAGTCGATTGGGCTCAGCGCTGCGAAGGCGGAAGTGACAGAAGTTGAGGTGTTGGCAGAAATCGACGAGGAAGCACTGGAAGACGACTTACCACAGAGTGAAGCTTTCGCGGCGGAGGAAATGCAAGCTGCTGATGTGTTGGGCTCGCTCGAGGTGGCTGTCGATCCTGCCATGGATTTCGTAATGCCTACGGCATCGATGCCGGAAATCGGTTCTCTGGTTGGTGCCAGTGATGCGGTGGCGGCGATGGGCAATGGCCTCAGTGGAGCAACCTTCTTTGGCGCCAAGTCGGAGGGCGACAAGTTTGTGTTCGTTGTCGACAACTCGAACAGCATGACTCGAGGTCGTTTAGAGACTGCCCTGACAGAGTTGATGGCGACTGTCGACGAAATGAACTCCAAGAAGTATTTCTACGTCATCTTCTTCAGCGACACTGCTTACGAGATGTTTCATCCGAGGCCCGCCGGAGGTTTCGTCAAAGCAACTTCGCGCAACAAAGAAAAGCTTCGGGCCTGGTTGTACTCGGTCCAGATGTGCCTGAAGACGAAGGGAGAAGAAGCGGTAGCAAAGGCACTCTCCTTGAGGCCGGATGTGATTTACATCCTGGGTGATGGTGCCTTCACCGATAAGACCGCGCAAGTCTTGACCAAACCACACCAACGGATCGTCCCCATCAACACGCTTGGTATGGAAGTGGATGGAAAAGGCGAGAAACAGCTGAAAGCGATCGCAGCCGCCAACATGGGCACTTATCGATTGGTAAGCGCAAGCAACGAAGCTCGCGAATCGGCGAAGAAACATCCGATTCCTAGAAACAACACAAAGGGGCCAGTCTGGGGCGTGACACTCCCACCGCCCAAGAAGTAGCGATCAGGTTGCCTCTGCTATGCCAATCGTTACCAGCTAAGCACGATACGGTGAAGTAATATCCTTCACCACTTTCCGCATGAGCTTAACGTTTGGTTCGATGCCGGTGAAAAGCTTGAATTGATAGGCGGCTTGACGCACAAACATGTCCAAGCCGTTGATGACGAAGCAGCCTGCTTCCTTGGCTTTTTTGACTAGTACCGTCTTCTCAGGGTTGTAAACCGTATCGAAGACGATCATTTCCTCGTGCAGTTTCTCTTCGTCGTACGGCGAGCTATCAATGTCGGGGTGCATTCCTATTGGAGTGCAGTTCACCAAAATACCCGGCTTCGTGTCGTAACGTGCATTCCAAGCCAGAAAGCGTCCACCGATATCCGAGGCCAGCTTTTTGGAGCGTTCTTCAGTGCGGCTCGCGATCGTGACCAGGGCTCCGCGCTGTCGTAGGCCAAAGGCTATTGCTCGAGCTGCGCCGCCAGCGCCCAAAATCAATGCACCTCGACCGCGAAACAGGTCTTCTTCTCGCAAGCCTTCATTTACATTGCCAATGGTTCTCTGCGTTTTCAGAGCTTCTTCAAGACAGTCCATTGCGGAGCGATAATCCGTGTTGTAACCAGCGCCATTCATGCCGCGAATCGCAACGGTGTTGATCGCGCCGATTCCTTTCGCGCCAGATTCGACCTCATCCATCAATGCCAGCATCGTCTCTTTGTGCGGGATCGTCACACTCAAGCCCGTAACCTCTGTTTCCTTGCACCACTGCAAGAACAACGGCAATTCATCTGGCGGAATCCGAAAAGGCAAGTAGCGGCAGTTGAGCTCTGCATCTTGGAATGCGGCATTGTGAAGCTGAGGACTCAGCGAATGTGCGACTGGATCGGCAACAACACCAAACAGCTGAGTTTTGTCGTCTATCTCTTTCGGACGATAGTACTTGATCATATCGTCCACTTTAATTTGTCCGGGGGCAATCTTGCGCCCAGAACTGGAAACGGTGTAAGTGAAAGGTGCTCCGTTCTTGAGGGCCATTACTCTGGTGATGTGTCCAAGATCCCCCATGCATATCGCAATCGTCGGCACATCTACTTTTTCTGCTAGACGCAGCATCCGAATGGAATCGGTGAAGGAGTTGGCCATAGTCGCTATTTTCACGACATCTGCATCAAGCGCCGCGAGTCGCTTGTGAATCCCTTCTAGGTCGTCTGGCGTCTCGTCGAAGTTGTGGAAACTGACGATGCGCTTGGTGGAACCATAACGTGGAATCTTGTCAGCGATGTCCTCTTCTAGGTCCACGAAATCGACGCCAGCAGCAATTGCGGTCCGGAGGATCACAAGGCGTTCTTCTTCCGTCTTATCCCAGCGACCACCGTCTTCGCGACGCCGGCAAGTAATTACTACTGGGCAAGGTCGCTCGGCCAATAAACGCTTCAAATTGATGCTGCGACCAATGTAGTCCAGACGCAGTTCGACTACGTCGGCGCCATTCTCGGCCAAGTGCTGATGCTCGGCGATCATGGCCTTATGACGACTTCTTCCGATGGTGACGCAGTACATCTAGCTGGGAACCTTCACTGATTTTTGGGGCAATTGCTGAGTGAATCGCGAGGAGTAGGAAGCTCGGCTAAGAGACCGCCGCCGTATTCCAGGACAGGAATCGGGTGAGCAATTCGATCCCTGGCTCAGTCAAGAAGCTCTCCGGGTGGAATTGCCAACCAACCAAGGGCTTTTCCTTGTGGCGAATGGCCATTATTTGACGTGAGCCGTCAGGTTCGTCGACCCACGCCGCCACTTCCAAGCACGAGGGCAGCGAATCAGGCTGGATCACAAGTGAATGATAACGCGTCGCCGTAAAGGGATTGGGGAGATTCTCAAAGAATCCCTTGTTGTCATGTGAAATCTGATCTGTTTTGCCGTGCATCAAAAGCGGGGCGCGAACCACGTCCGCACCGAGCGCCTGGCCAATTGATTGATGTCCAAGGCAGACCCCAAGGATCGGAATCTTTCCAGCCAGTTGCTCTACAATTTGGACGCTGATGCCGGCTTCGCTTGGAGTGCAGGGACCAGGCGAAATCAGGATGCGGTCTGGCTGCAAATCGTGAATCTCAGCAACGGAGATCTTGTCATTCCGTTCAACGCGAATGTCAACATTCGCATCAATCTCCCCAAGTCGTTGGACAAGGTTGTATGTGAATGAATCGTAATTATCGAGAACTAAGATCATCTGTTTCACCGGGATCGCGGTTGAGGCGGAAGGCGAGTCAGAATCGGCCTGCCCAAGTTCGTTTTCATGCAGTATTCCCTTACGAGAAAATACTTGTCAGTGCTAGAAGCTCTACTGCCGATCGCCTAAGCCTGAAGATTCCATTGTAGCCAAAAAAGGATTGGTTCGGCATGCAGGTTTTGGCTGTGCTGGGCTTCGCAAAAAGGCCCGTTAGCCACCTGTGGTTTGGGAACCGCAACTTTTCCTTGATCGGTTGGTTTAGCCCATTCTGTGAAAACAAGCGTTTCCGAAGACAGAATATTTTTCTGTATCGTGCCAGCTTGAGTTTCGAGATTTTTAAAATCGCACTCGCGCAGCAAGGACAATGGGTAGCCGCGAACAAGTGTTTATGGAATTCGAGCAGCTCCTCAACCTGCTCTACTCCTCCAACCCTGCCCACAGTCCTTGGCGTTGGAAGCGAGCACCTTTCACCGCTGCCATCGAGCGGTTTTTGATTGACGCTTCGGCCATTATTTCAACAAGAGAGCTTCGGCGGTACGCGACCGGCTCGTGGCTTTCGCGGCGACACTGGCCAAACAAAGCCGACATCCGTCGCTCGCTCGACGAATTACTTGACACGACGTTTTGAATCGCGGAACAGCTAACGCTTCTTAGTGGCTGAGTTCGAGTTTCGGAACACTGCTCTTTCGATGGACTATCCTTGTGTATTCAGGCAGCGAGACGTCGTGTCTCGCGTGCCGCCTCAAGATGTCCTATCTTCGGAGCCGCAATGTTGGCTATCATGCGCGCGACAAATCTGCTGCCTTCTTTTGCTGCCGTTCTGGTAACTATTTCATTCGCACCTGTCCGAGGCCGAGCTGAGGATCCCACCGAAGTCCTGCCCGCCCACGCGCGTGATCCGTCCATCCAGTCTCCGGCGAAGTTTTTCGGCTTCGAGGTTGGGTCGCGACATCTCAGACACGATCAAGTTGTTGACTATCTCCGATACCTGGAAGCGGCTTCGCCGCGAGTGCAAGTCATTGACTACGCGAAGTCCCACGGACAACGCCCACTGATGGTCGCAGCTATCTCTAGCCCTGCAAATATCGAACAACTAGACAAAATCCAATCCAAGCGCCGGCGTTTGACTTCGGGCCGCTACCAAGCGGACCTAAGCGAAGAACTGCTCGTCATGTACATGGGCTACTGTGTGCACGGAGACGAGGCGAGTGCCATGAACGCAACTCCACTCGTGGCCTACCATCTCGCATCGTCGAAGTCTGCGGAAGTGGCCGGTTGGCTCGAAAACGGAGTCTACCTGGTCGACCCAGCACTCAATCCTGATGGAGCAGATCGGTTCGCCAATTGGTCGAACGAGAACCGCGGGAAATTTGCTTCCGCCTCGAGTGCAGATCGCGAGCATAATCAGCCTTGGCCTGGCGGACGCACCAACTACTACTGGTTCGACCTAAACCGAGACTGGCTACCTCTGGTTCATCCCGAGAGCCAAGGACGCATCGCGCTGTTCCACAAGTGGAAGCCCAACGTGGTACTCGATTATCACGAAATGTCAGGAACCTCAAGTTACTTCTTCCAGCCCGGAATCCCAGCACGCAGCAATCCACTCAGCCCCTCAAAGAATTTGCAGCTCACACGGCTTTTTGCCAAGGAACATTCTGCCACAATGGATGCAGCGGGAGAGCTGTATTACACCGAGGAGAGATTTGACGACTTCTATCCAGGCAAAGGCAGTACTTATCCCGACTTGCACGGAGCGATTGGAATTCTATTCGAACAAGGTAGTACACGCGGGTTGCGACTGAAGAACGCACGCACTGACCGGCACTTCGAAGATACCGTTGCGAATCAACTTCGCACCAGCCTCTCTAGTCTTACGGCCGCAAACCAACACAAGCAAGCGTTGTTGCAATATCAAAGAGACTTCTACAACAACAGCCTCCAGCAAGCTGAGAAGAGCGATATCCAGGCCTACATTCTGACGGGTACCACGAGTCGCATTCAGGCTGCAGCACGACTACTGCGTCGGCATCAGATTGTAGGCTATCAGCCAACGGTCGGCGTGCGTTTAGATGGAAAGCAACACCATGCAGATCAGATCCTGGTCTTGCCCATCGCGCAATCTGAAACCATCTTCTTGCAGTCACTGATGGAGCCACTTCAGAACTTCAGGGAAAACATCTTCTACGATGTGTCGGCCTGGCATGTTCCAAGTGCCTTTGACTTGGAAATGCATCGCTGGGAGTCGGATCTGCCCGATGCGTGGACTCAAGATGCTTGGTCCTGGCAACAAGCAAAGCCCCAAGCGGTAGAACTGGACGAAGGTACAAATGATAGTTTGATCGGCTACGTGTTTTCTCCCGTCGAACTCGAGGCCCCTCGCCTTGTTGCAAGCCTGCAGAGAAGCGGAGGACACATTCGTGTCGCGATGGAACCGATGACGATAAAGGCGGTTGGCGAAAAGGAGGTCAATACGTGGCCACGGGGTTCGTTCGTTTTGCTCAAGCAGCCGAACGAAAATCATTGGTCGAAACTATCTGCTATTCTGCGTAAACAGGCAGCAACCAGTGGTATAGAAGTAGCAGCAGTGGCGAGCGGTATCACGCCGGTTGGACCTGACCTGGGCAGCAATACGCTTGTCGAACTCCCGACCGCCAAACCGCTACTGGTTGTCGGGTCGGGAACACGTTCTTACTCTTCCGGTGCACTCTGGCATTATCTTGACACGCGACTTCGCATGGCCGCGACTTTGGTGGAAGATGATCGACTTGTACAAGTCGATTTACGTGAGTACAGCACTGTCATTTTGCCCTCCGGCACCTACGGAAACTGGGGGCGTCGAGAAGCATCTAGCCTCAAGGACTACTTGAGCTCGGGCGGAACCGTGATCGCTATCGCTTCTGCGATTCGTTGGCTAGAGCGAGAAGAGTTGCTTACGCACGAGCACGAATTGGAGCAAGAAAATAATCATGCGTCCGGTAGCAAGCGACCAACACTCAAGTTTGGCGATGCTCGCCGCGCTCGAGCACTGGAGACCGTCGCTGGCGTGTTCTTCCGCTCGAAGGCCGATCTTACGAATCCTGTCGCTTTTGGATTTCCAAACGCTACGATCCCGCTTTTCAAAGATCACAGTATGAAATTTGAGACGCCCAGCAATCCTTACTCAGTTGTTGCCCGCTACGAGGGCGTTATCGCTGGATATGTCAGTCAGCGAAATCGGGAGCATTTGCGAGGCACACCTGCTGTTTGGGTTCAGAATGTCGGGGTGGGACGCATCATATGCATCGCAGATAACCCGGTGTTCCGTGGTTATGTTCGAAGCGCAGAGCGGTTTCTAACCAATGCAATTTTGCTTGGACCAACTGTAAATGTGCCTTCCAGTCCGCTTGGAGAGCGAGCTGACGAAGACGCGCACACGCATTAACTTCATGAAAGTCGGCCGTAGCGAGCGCAGCGCTGTTACCACGCTACGATCGACTGGCAAGGCAGCCGTAGCAGGGCTGCGCACCTTAAGGCTTATCCGAAAGTGGCATGCTATGATGTTAGTCTTCCCACCTCAGACCTCTAGCCAAGAGCTCTTCAAGTGATTCCTCGCACTCGAACTATCCTTGCCTGCACGCTCGCCGCAATTTCGGTAGTCCATTCAGCCGCGAACGAGCCAAGTAAACTGCCAAACATCGTGCTGATTTATGCAGACGATCAAGGGAGTTTGGATCTCAATTGCTATGGCTCCAAAGATCTCCACACGCCACATCTGGATCGCTTGGCTTCGCAAGGCGTTCGATTCACCCAAATGTATTCCCCATCAGCCATTTGCTCGGCTTCACGAGCCGGATTTTTGACGGGACGTTTTCCAGCGCGAGCAGGCGTGCCGGGCAACGTTTCGAGCCAAGAAGGCGTCGCTGGCATGCCGACTTCCGAGATTACGATTGCAGAGCTGCTGAAAAGCGAAGGCTACGCGACTGGACATGTCGGCAAATGGCATCTTGGCTACACGCCGGAAACGATGCCCAACGGCCAAGGCTTCGATAACTCGTTTGGTCACATGGGAGGCTGCATCGACAACTACTCGCACTTTTTCTACTGGCAAGGTCCCAATCGACACGACTTGTGGCGGGACGGCAAAGAGATTTTCCGAGACGGTGAGTTCTTCCTCGACATGATGGTCGACGAGGGCAATAAGTTCTTCGAAGCGAACCGCAACAAACCCTTTCTGCTCTATTTCGCCATCAATGCGCCGCATTATCCGATGCAAGGAACCGCCAAATGGCGAGAGCACTACCGCGATCTCGAATCGCCTCGCCGCCAATACGCCGAATTTGTTTCGACCGTCGATGAGAAGGTCGGCGAGATCGTGGCAAGCCTCGAACGATTAGGGCTTCGTGAGGATACTTTGATCATCTATCAATCCGATCACGGACACTCAACGGAAGAGCGAGCCTTCTGGGGCGGCGGCAATGCTGGACCTTATCGAGGCGCTAAAGCAAGTTTATTCGAAGGCGGCATTCGGATTCCTTCCATTGTTTCTATGCCGGGGACTTTGCCGGAAGGCGAAGTGCGAGATCAGATGGCGACCGGTTGCGACTGGTTTCCAACGATTGCCGAAATTTGTGGAGTCAACTTGCCAGGGAAAACCTACGATGGTAGAAGTTTGCTCAGTGTCATTCAGGATGCTGCGACCGAGAGTCCGCACGACAATTTCTTTTGGCTTCTGGGAAAAGGCAAGAATGCGCAGTGGGCCGTGCATCAAGGAAACTGGAAGCTGCTTGGAAATGTGCGTGATACGACCGACCGCAGAAAGCCGGTTCAGGTCGACAAGCTATTCTTGGCTGATATGAAACAAGACATAGGTGAAACGAAAAACGTTGCCAAGGAACACCCTGAAGTCGTCAAGCGTCTGCAGGCCCTCATGGAAAAGCACGTTGCGAGTATTGACGCTGAGCCGCACTAGTTATTCATCTCGCTCAAGGTCGCCAAAGTCATCGCGAAATACATTCCTCTCAAGACCAACCAAGATATCCAATGCACAGAAACGTAACTGTCCTGCTAATTCTTGTTCTGAATGCGAGTTGTTCGGTCGCTGAGGAGCCGCCTTTGAATTTACTCGTCATTCAAACAGATGAGCATAATTTTCGAACGCTTGGTTGCTATCGGGAGACGCTTACCGAAGAGCAAGCATTTATCTGGGGCAAAGAGGCAGTCGTGGACACGCCTCACATCGATGCAATTGCCAAGGCTGGAGCAATCTGCACGTCGTTCTACGCGACCAGCCCCGTGTGCACTCCATCGCGAGCATCCTTCTTCACGGGAATGTATCCGCAGCACACTGGTTCGCCGCAAAACGACATGCCGATGAAAAACGAGATGGTTACCTTCGCCAAAGTTCTGCAAGACGAAGGTTATCAGACTGGCTACGCCGGCAAGTGGCACTTGGACGGCAACGGTAAACCTCAGTGGGGACCAGATCGCAAATTTGGCTTGGAGGACAACCGTTTCATGTTCAATCGTGGCCACTGGAAAAAGTTTGAACTCACCGCCGACGGACCGCGTGTCGCAGCTCGCAGCAAGGGGAAGCCATCTTACGGATTGGCCGAAGCAGATGAGACGACATTTGCTACCGATTGGCTGACGGATCGTGCCATCGAATTCATCAAGGTAAACGCAGGCAAACCATTTTGTTATCACTTGAGTCTGCCTGATCCGCACGGTCCAAACTTGGTGCGAGCGCCGTATGATGAAATGTACACCGACACCGCGATTCGTCCTCCCGCGACTTTCGCCTATGCCAAGGACAATCCAGCTTGGGCGTCGGTTGGCGGCAAGAACTCGCCGAAGGAATTTCGAGCTGATCAAATGGCTCAGTACTTTGGCATGGTCAAGTGTATCGACTACAACATCGGCCGAATTCGAACGGAACTGACCTCACTGGGCATTGCGGACCGTACGGCGATTGTGATCACGTCCGATCACGGCGATTTGTGCTACGAGCATGGGAAGCTCAACAAAGGCAATCCCTACGAAGGCTCAGCCAAGATTCCGATGATTCTCATGGTTCCTGGAAAGGTTGCTCCCGGCACTGTGGTTCATCAAGCCTTGGGGACCGTTGATTTCAAGCCGACAATTCTTCCTCTGCTGGGGTACGAAGCAGGAGTTGGCGTACAAGGCCGAGACTTCGGTCCTTTACTGCAGGGAGATGACGAGAGCTGGGATGACGTCACGATCCTTCGTAATGCAGGGCTCAAAGCCAGTTGGGTAGCCGCAGTCTCAGATCGCTACAAACTCGTCATCTCTGTGAACGAAGAGGCTTGGTTGTTTGATCACAAAGTCGATCCTGATGAACTCAAGAATCATATCGCTCAGGCGGAGAACAAGGATGTAGCAAAGGAGCTAGCTGGTCATTTGTTGCGATACGCTAAAGTGCATCTAGATACCCATATCACCGACAACGAGAAAATCCGCTCACAACTCATTTCTCTAACCCAGTAGCGGAATCTGTCAGAGGCCCTTCCCCCCACATGCCGATCACGATTTCTGGCGAAACCTGATACCGTAACTGGATTAGAACGGCAGGCACGACTGCGCATGTCATGCAGTTCGGTGAGTTTTGCCGAGAGTTTCTTGGCTGCTTCCTCTGTCCCTCCGTCAGCCGGAATCGCATCCTTACATCGACAGTGAGTCTGCGTTTTCAGCATTTGCTGGCACTTTCTTTGCCACTTCTCTGTCGCTGGTTTCCGGCACACGTGCTTTCTGGCATTCAGTGCAAACCTTACCTAGGTCGCTTGGCAAGCGTTCTTCCGTTTCTGCGAGTGACGTCGGCTCGAGAAAGTGAAACAGGTTACCGCACTTTTGGCAATGAATGATTGGCATCGATTTGCCCCAGATTGAAGCGGCTCTTCACGCACAAAGCCTATGATTCTTCGGCAACCTCTTCCTGAGGCATCCAGCTCCCGAAAGTAGTCTCAAAGATTCTACGGCATTCATTGCGGACTTTATCACAGCGTCGAGCCAACTCGTCGGCTTCCAATGCAATTCGGGAACGCGATTTGAGCAAGAACGATAGTTGCTCCAGCTCAGCGTGCGTCTTTGGCAGTTCGTGTCGAGCAGACAAATTCATTAATCGAATCCCAGACTCGATACTCCGAAGGAACCGGTAGTTTTGATCGAAAGAATCTGCCGTTTCAGAATCTAACAACTCCGCTTGGTGCAGCCGTTGAATGGCCTCCAGAGTATTCGGCACCATAATTTCTGGATTCGTTCCGACATGTGCGAGTTGCAACATCTGTACCACGAACTCGACGTCCATTGTTCCGCCCACTCCGCGTTTCAAGTTGTCGACAGCAGCTCCTTCTTGCAATTGCATTCGGTGCTGCCAGATGTCCCGTGCGCATTGTGGTTGCCAAGTGAAAGAGGTTAAAATCTCTCGGACGCATTGCATCGCGTTCGTGCGAGCAGTTTGGTTGCCCCAGATCGGACGCGCTTTACATAACGCCTGTCGCTCCCAGATCTGACCTTGGCCCGAGGCGAAATACTCGCGCAAGTCATCGACGGATATTGCCAGTTGGCCACTTCTTCCAAGTGGTCGCAGGCGAGTATCGAGATCGTAGAGACGCCCCGACGCCCCACTGCGTGTGACCGAGTGAATTACACGCTGACAAAGTTGATTGAAAAAGTGCCGGTTGGTCGTCGGCTCGAAGCGACGATTGGGAACTAAACTCTTCGTTTCGCCGTCTCCATCAAACAAAAAGATCAAATCGATGTCGCTGTGGTAGTTCGGTTCGCGACCTCCGAGCTTGCCGACCGCCAGAACTACTAGTTCAGCCGGTTCCTCTCCGGAAGGTACGGGCATCTGCAACATCGGAATGCCCAGCTTTTGCACCAAGCGATGGAATTCGTGATGAATCACTTGCTCCAAACAAACTTCGGCGATGTCCGAAAGGGTTGAGTGCGTTTCACCAATCTTGCTCTTTCCCAGAATGTCTCGCACGCCAACGCTTAAGTGCATCGAGTTCTTAAAACTGTGCAACATCGGCTCAACTTCCACCGCTCCTCTGCAAAGAGTGTCGAGCTCCTCTGCCATCTCTTCATGACTTGGCAATTGATCCAGCATCAAGGAATCCAGCAACTCGTCAATCATGCCTGGGTTGCTGGTCAGGATGCTGTTCAGGTACGGGCTGCCTGCGCATAGTCGCAGGCAAAGTTGCATGGTGGGCGGATGGGAACTAAATAGCTCCCATAGCACCGCCTTACCACCTAGCGATGCGGTGACATTGGCGAGGCTGATCAGGGTCGCATCAGCATCTGGAGTTTCTGCTATCGCAGCCAGCAGCTTCGGCGCGATCGCTGCAAGGAAATGCCGACTGCGCCTTGTGGAAAGAAAAGGAATTGATTCAACCGCCAATTCTTGCAGGTGACGATAGGCTGCTCCGCAGTTGCGAAAACCGTAGGGAGCCAGGGTGGATTCGATGACTTCTGGACTCGGCTCTGGATCGAGAACCAAGTCACTTTCATCGGTCGCAAGCAGCTGTTCATCCGCGTCGTGGTTTGCAAATGCATTGTGCAGCAGGTGGTCTAGGATCTGACGGTTTTGCCGCGTGCACTCTACCAGCTTTTCGCTGAGTGAGTGAGCGGCATCAACTGGTGAAGCTTCCGTGGTTTGGATTCGCGAAGCAAGATTCTCGAATTCGTCCGCGTCTTCGGGCAGCGAATGCGTTTGTTGGTTGAACATTATCTGCAAGTAGTGTTCTACCTTGCGAAGGAACCGGTAGTTCTCCTCCAGCAACGCTTGCTCACCAGCGGTGATACAACCAGCGGTTTGTAAGCGATCGATGGCCTCGAGCGTTGCTGGTGCTCGTACTTCGGGTTGTTCGGCCCCATGCAACAGTTGCAAGAACTGAATGGCGTACTCGATATCCCGAATTCCACCGAAACCGAGCTTCAAGTTCGAGCCACGAATACCGCCAAGCTCTCCGCTGCGGCTTTTGCGCTCCGTAGTGGCAGCATGTCGTTCAATCCTTCGCTTTAATGCAATGAGCCCTGAGATGTCGGCTCGCATTAGGTATCGACGATAAAGCCAAGGTGCGAGTTCGTCGAGCAAGCGATGGCCAAGTTCCACGTCGCCTGCAATGGCGCGGGCCTTCACAAAAGCTTGGCGTTCCCAAGTTCTGGCGACCGAGTCGTAGTAGTCGATGGCTTGTCGGTAAGAGACAACCAAAGCACCGTTGCGGCCGTGTGGCCGCAAACGCATGTCCACGCGGTAGGCGATGCCTTGAGCCGTTGAGTCGCCGAGTAGCTTGATGACGAGCTGTGCAAACTTCTCGAAGTACTCGGTGGCTTGCCCATCAGACGACTTGGGTTTCTCCCACTTCGGTCCAGCCAAAACGGATTCGCGAAAGAAGATCAAGTCGATGTCACTGGAGTAGTTCAGCTCCGTGCCGCCAAGTTTTCCGAGAGCCAGAGCAACAAAACCAATTGGGCTGCCGTCGGCTTGTGTTGGTCGTCTTTTTCCGCGGCGCAGGAGCTCTCTTTCTGCACCTACCAAAGCGGCTTCAATGAGGCATTCGGCAAGGATGGAAATTTGCTCCATCACGATGTCGATCGGCTGCTGGTTGATAAAATCTCCGTAAGCAATTCGCAGTGTCTCGCGGTGACGATAGTCGCGCAGAATTCGCATTACGGATTTTACATCCGAAGCTGCTACCACCTCAGCCAGGATTTCGTCCACGAGAATTGCTCGATCCACGGGTTGGCCGTCAGTCAAGCGTACTATTTCAAATGCATCTGGATCAGCAATTAGCAAATCCGCCACGTACTGGCTGGTCGAAAAAAGCTGCAGCAGAGTTCCCAGTCCGGCCGGTTCTCGTTCGAACATTCCAAGGCAAGACTGTGGCGAACGGGAAGCGCTTAGATAGCGATGTAAGCTCGCCAAGATACGATCTGGCTCCGAGTAGCTCTCTAGCAGTTCTAATAGCTGTCCGACGAATGTCTCGAAAAGATCCGGCGGCACGCCGAGTTCGGAGATCTGCGACAGGGATTTTTGGGCTTGTTCGCTGTCAGAAAATTTCAGCGAAGATAGCTTGGCAGCAAGATCCATTGTTATCGTTTGCTATGGGTTCTGTCGTTTCGAGAAGTAGCCTTGCAGCCATCGTCGCCAACTAAACTGTTGGGAATCAGCCATTCTCAGTGCTTGTCGTTACGCTACATTCTAGCGAGAGCATGATTGGTTCGTAGTCCCAGCCTCGGGATGCTTACAGGGCTTCAATTTGTGAGCCGGGGCGTCGGACGGGGGCTACGGCGTTTTCCAAGTCAGGACCGTCGCTACCGTGTTCGGCTCCCTTCGCCAATGTGTATCTTGACTTACTCCTGAGGCGAAATTGTCCCGACACAAAACAGCCCCTCCGCCCTCAGGGGGTACATCAGTTCCGCAAGCAAAGAGTTTCATTTTGGACGCCACATTCGAAGAAGCAGCAGAATTGCAGCATAAATTGGAACGTGGTTGGAGCCAGGTCTGGGAATGGTTGCAGAACGAACGCGGAGATCAATCGCATTGGTCAGGCGAGTTGTCGACTTCTGCGTTGTCGACTGCTTCGGCAATCAGTGCTTTGTTCCAAATGCAAAATGCTGAATCAGATTCCGCTCAGAAGGATGAGATTCAGTGTGCCATCGACGGTGGCTGCAATTGGCTTGCGGCTCATCAGAATATCGATGGAGGTTTTGGCGACACCAACCGCAGTCATTCCAACATCGCGACGACTTACCTCGTCCTAGCGGCCTGGAACATGACGGGTTTCAAGGAACAAGTCGCGGAGCAAGAGTCCCGTGCTCGGAACTATGTAAGAGAGCTAGGGCAGTGGGAAGGGCTTCGCAAGCGATATGGCAAGGATAAAACTTTTGTGGTGCCGATCCTTAGCAATTGCGCTTTGGCAGGCCTGGTTGACTGGAGAGAAGTTCCTGCCTTGCCCTTTGAGGCCGCATGGTTGCCGCAGGACTGGTATCGCTTAGCTCGGATGCCGGTGGTGAGTTATGCCATTCCGGCTTTGGTGGCAATCGGTCAAGCCCGCCATCACTTTGCACCGTCAAAGAATCCGCTCTTGCGTTGGCTTCGCAAGCGAGCGGTTGAGCCGACGCTGAGAGTGCTTCACAGTATGCAGCCAGAGAGTGGAGGGTACTTAGAAGCGACGCCGCTAACCAGTTTCGTCCTGATGAATCTAGCGGCCATTGGCAATGGGCACCTGCCGGTAGCACAAGAGTGTTTAAAGTTCTTGCTTGACTCGAAACTCGAGGACCACAGTTGGCCCATCGATACGAATCTGGCCACATGGGTCACCAACCTGAGTTTGGTTGCAGCATCTCGAAAAACCGGATGCGTGCGCGTTGCCTCGGAAACCGAGCCGCAGGATTCTGAAAATGACAAGCAAACAAGCCCGAGTCGACCACCTGCGATCTCCGTAAAGACCCTAGATTGGATTCTCAGCTGCCAGCACAATCAGAAGCATCCCTTTACAGGAGCACGGCCTGGTGGCTGGGGCTGGACGGATTTGAGTGGTGCGGTCCCGGATTCGGACGACACACCAGCAGCACTTCTGAGCCTGTCAAAACTTCAGCTATGGGAAAAGGGCTACGAAGCTGGCGCGTCCACTTCAAAAAAAAGTGCGTTGATCGCTGACCGGCACATTGCGGTTGCGAAAGGTTTGACTTGGCTTCTGCAGCTTCAGAATCGCGACGGCGGGTGGCCCACTTTTTGCCGAGGCTGGGGCAAGTTGCCTTTTGATCGCAGCGGCACGGATCTAACGGCTCACGCTCTGCGGGCTTTAAACGCTTGGAAGCCAAAACTTGAAGAGCTGCAGCCGTTGAGCCATACACCGAGCTTACTGAGTAGAGCAAAAATCGAACGGGCCACCCAGCGTGGCTTGAGGTATCTCGAAAAGACTCAACTGGCAGACGGAAGCTGGCTGCCGCTTTGGTTTGGCAATCAGGATCGAAGTGAGGAGGACAATCCTGTTTATGGGACTTCAAAAGTTCTGCTGGCTTATGCAGAGTTAGATCTGTTGGAGAGCCCTCAGGCGGCGCGATCAATCGAATTCTTGCGGGGCGAGCAAAATCCGGACGGAGGCTGGGGAGGTGGGGCAAGTGTTGCCTATCAAGTGGATCTTGCGAAAGATTCGGGGCAGAACGGCGACGTTAAAGAGGCAGGGACCGTTTTTAGCACGGTGGAAGAAACCGCCCTTGCGCTGGAGACACTTGTCGCCTGTGGTGGCCAGGCCTGCGAGGACCGAACTATAATGAGGGGGTACAAGTGGTTACTTGCAGCCATCGACTCGGGGTGTTTAGCAAAGTCCTGGCCGATCGGTTTTTACTTCGCCAAACTCTGGTACCATGAGCGGTTGTACCCAGCGATTTTTTCGCTGGGTGCCCTCGGGGCAGCCCTAGCCCAGAATCCAGACGGAACTACCTGAAGATTCGAGGGTTACACACTAGACCAAAAGGCGCGCGCTCCGCCGCGAGCTTTTTCGAATATTCAGGAGTCCGCAGCTTTGTCATCTGCTCAGATCGAATCCTCTTCGCCGGAAACTAACGAAGCGGAAGCTCCAGCCCCGCGCCGATCGCGTCGTCGGAAGACCAGTCATTTGAAACTGGTGCCTGAGACGCGCGAGATGCGAGAACAGCTGAAGGCCAAGTGTGGCGAGGTGGCTAGTCGTCTCGACAGGTCCCGGCCGATGACGAAGGACGAGATGGAATCCGTCGCTCGTCGACTGCTCGAAGAGGAAGACCTGCCCGAGAGTTACGTTGGCTGGGCGATGGTGATGCTCAGCAGCGCGTTTTATGAAGATCAAGTTGCTGCAACAGACCCGAGTCGCCGTCTCTTCCTCCTGCCACACTGCTTGAAGCATGCGGAGGGTTGCCCTGCGGATTACGACGAGTTTGGCATGAACTGTAAAACCTGTGGAGCTTGCAGTATCGCTGACTTTCGCACGATTGCCGAGGACATGGGCTACAAAGTCCTTGTAGCTGAAGGCAGTCCCGTGGTCTTGAAGATCATCGTCAGTGGCTACGTCGATGCCATCGTTGGTGTTGCTTGTCTAAACGTTCTGGAAAAAGCGATCGACAAGATTCTGTTGGCCGGAATTCCATGCATGGCTGTGCCTCTCCTGTCGAGCGATTGTCGCAATACCAGTGTCGATGAAGACTGGGTGCGCGATATGGTTCTGACGAAGGCTGACAAGCCGATCGAAGCCACGCGCAGCTATGTACATCTACTTCGCGCCGCAAACGATTTGTTTCAAGGCGAGACTTTTGAACGGTTGGCACCTCGCGCTCGTGCAAGCAAGTCGGCTTCGACAAAAGAGCTACTTGAAGGCATCGACCCCATCGCCGCGACTGAAACGCTGGGGCTCGACTTTGTCGCTCGCGGAGGTAAATACTCTCGCCCCTTCATGACTCTGGCAACGTACGACGCTTTGTCTGGCGGCAGTGCTACCAGTCAAAAGGGAGCTGAAGCAGTTGCCGAGTACTCGGATTCGATACTTCGCGCTGCGATGAGCATCGAGATGTTCCACAAAGCGAGTTTGATTCACGACGACATCGAAGACGATGATGGCTATCGATACGGTCAGCCAACGATGCACCGCAAATACGGGTTGCCAACAGCAATCAACGTCGGCGACTACTTGATTGGGCTTGGCTATCGCATGGTCAGTCGAGATGTAGCTACGCTCGGCGCGCAATGCGCAGCGGACATTTTGGACTGTCTCGCTGGTGCTCATACTCGGTTGGCTGAGGGACAAGGTTCTGAGCTGCTGTGGCGCGATGCCAAAGAAAAACGATTGAAGCCGATTGATGCACTCAAGATTTATGCACTTAAGACTTCGCCAGCCTTTGAAGCGGCTCTCTACACCGGAGCACGACTGGCGGGTGATGCTGCTGCGTTAGAGGAACCGATTCGGATCTTCGCCAGGAACATTGGTGTTGCCTTTCAGATTCTCAACGATCTTGGTGACTGGGAAGGCGATGAGCACAACAAGCTCGAAGCAGGCGGCGATGTGCTCGGTGGACGTCCAACACTACTTTGGGCACTTGCCCTGGCCAACTTGAACGAGCAGGAACAAGCAGAGCTTCTCAGCCTCGCCTGGCCAGATTGCGAAATGAGCAAGACAGAAAAACTGCGCCGTGTCGAAGCCTTGTATCGTCAAGCAAACGTGTTCGAGCAAGCTCATCGGCTGATCGAGAAACACGAGCAGCGGGCACTTGAGGCTGCAGCTACGATCGAATCGGAAGACATGCAGCGTCTGCTTCTGTATTTGGTGGATACCGTTCTAGAGCGAAAAGATTCATCTGCGGAGCAGATCGTTCCGGTACAGGCGATTAGTTCCTTGCCCATCACCGCCAACTAAGCGAAGTGCTGGTTAGCAGAAGTCGTCAGACTTCAAACGTTTGCGAACTCTCCAACTTGAGAATCCTGTTTTGGCTGAAGTAACTCCTCCTGCTGTGGAACTCGACGAACTAGTCGCCTTGTTTTACCCAGAGATGGGGGATCTCGGTGAGTTCGAGCGCCGTGCAGCAGAGGACTGTCCTGATGCTTACAGGTCTCTGCTCGCTCATGAAGCACACATGACAGTTACCGTGGAGGGGCGTCACCAGTGTTCGGTAAATGTTGAGGTCCTGCAGAATCGCACGACAGACACCCATTATCTTCGTGAGATTCTGCTTCGGCGAAGTAGTGATGGTCGCGTGGTTCAGTACGGAATCGTTCGGCTCGCACTGTCCGCCCTACAGCCTGTTGTTCGCGACGAGATTATGGCACAGAAGACGCCGCTTGGCCGCGTGCTTATCCAGCATGGTGTTCTTCGCCGCGTCCAGCTGAACGCAGTTTGGCAAGTCACCTTTGGAAGGGACCTCGTCAAGCACTTCTCGGTTGGTGCTTCGAATCAGTCTTACGGACGTACGGCTCTGATCTACTGCGACGGCGAGCCTGCGGTGGAACTGCTTGAAATCGTCGCCCCTGAAGACAGTTTCCAGGCTCGGTGAACTTCTGGGGGATATACTTCATCTACGCGGAGCTATACCTTGCCTAGGCGTTGGTTCAGTTCTCAGACTCGCTTTGCAATTTTGGGCAAAAGCTCCTCTTTTTCGCACCGTTTTGCCACGCGTTCGACCAAGAAGCGTGGCCTGCGTTGTTCTTTAGTGGGATTCGACAGGCGTTCTGAGCTGACCTGTAATGGGATTCGCAGGAATTCCCGGGTCTGCGGGACTACTGGACTCAAATTAACAAAAGCCCTGTTGCGTGAACCAGGCGATCGTAGAATCTGTGGGTTGCTGGTATCGGCCCCGTCCAGAAGGGCGTCCTAAAGGTTTCTCATGCATTGCGATAACGCCCAGTACCTCCAGCAATCGTGAAGCTGCCGTCACCACTTAACATGGACATGCCATCTGGGGCTGTCCTGTGAAAACAGCCCTCCCAATGCAGAAAACCAATCCATGCCGTGTGTGGATCCCACGATTGGGCGTCCATCAAAAAATGGTTTGGGACCTTGAACGCCTTTTAAGGTCAGAATCCCTTCTGTTGCCAGGCGACTAAGGTCTACAGTAGTTGGATTTGGCAAAATACTTCTAGTCTGGATGTTCCAGCCGATCTGCCGACTGAGACCTTGCCCGGCGCGTATTGCACTGGAACTTCCGTCAAAGGATAGGGCGTGTTGTAGGTTAGTGAGGCCAATATTCCTCCATTGTTGAAGTTGTTGGCCATTGCAGGTAGCGCAGCCTCGCACAACAGAATGCGCGGAGTGCCTCATGCGGTTTTTTTGTTTTTAACTTCATCTCATGCGATGCTGGATTGCTTTTACATGTAGGTGCGCTGAGAAGAAATTGGCAGTCTGCCCAGAAGGTTCGAGCAGCTCTTGCGCATCCGTGCCGAAAGAAGCTAAGGCTTCTTGATTTTGGACCAAGTATGAACCAATTCCCCTGGGGTAAGACAATAATTCGCCCCGTCGGCTGCACCACCAAGACGTCAGTCGCTGAGTAACGCTTAAGGGCGAAAGGCCTCGCGACTCAGTCGGCGCGTTCGTCGCCAGTACTCAACAGAAGTGCCGAACCAATTGTTGACGATATTACCAGCCGCGTCCTTGTACCAGCTGGAACAGTCGCCATTCCATACAAAGGGTTGCATTCTGCGCTGCGTCTCTTCCTGAAATCCTTCATAGGCTGTTGGCGATACTTCGATACAACGACCTTGTTTTTGCCAGATTTGACGAATTGACTTTAACAAGAAACGAAGCTGGCATTCGATCATAAAGATAATCGAGTTGTGCCCCAGGTTGGTATTCGGTCCGTAGAGCATGAAGAAATTTGGGAAGTTCGGATAGAGCATGCCTAGATAAGCTGCTGTGCCACTTTGCCCCCAAGCTTCCTCGAGAGATTGACCGGTGGAGCCTACTAACTGCATCGGAGTGATGAACTCGGTCGCACGAAAACCTGTGGCAAGGATAACCGCATCGCAGGCGAATTGTTCCTCGCCGGCGTGGATATCCTCTGAGCTAATTCGATCCACAGGAGCAGTGACCAGCTCTACATTTGGCAGTTGAAATGTGTCATAGTAATGGTTCGAAAGCGGAATCCGCTTGCAGCCGACGGCAAAATCTGGAGTCAGTGCGGCTTGCAGTGGCTCAGGAGCGTGAGATCGAATGTGTTTTCGCAGTTGACGTGCGATGTAACGCGATGCTTCGCTGCCTTGGTAGAAAGCGATGATACGAGCTTCGCTGATTGCGTATGTCCACCAACGATGGAGCAAGCGGGGACCGGGCAGGAAACGAAATATCGCCTTCGTGAATGCACTGTATTGATAGTCCCAAAAGGGCTTCACCCAGGTAGGGGAACGCTGAAAAACGGTTAGCTTGCTGGCTGATTTTGCGATCTGCGGAATCGCTTGAATCGCGCTAGCGCCCGTTCCAATAACCGCGACGCTTTTTCCTGAGAGATTCAAATTCTCTGGCCACTGGGCAGTATGAATCACCGGTCCATTAAATGAATCCAAACCTTCGATCTCTGGAATCCGAGGTCGATTGAGCTGTCCAACAGCACTTATCAAGATGTCGAAGTCCTGACTCTGATCGGCGAAGCTTAGCTTCCAAGTATGTTTTTGTAAGTCGAACTTGGCCGATTGGACCTCCGTGTTTAGACGTATCAAATCGCTAAGATTGAATCTCCGCACGCAGTCTTGCAGGTAGGCATGGATCTCTGGTTGCCGAGCATAACGGTGCGTCCAATTGGGCTTCGGAGCAAATGAAAAGGAATAGAGGTGCGAAGGTATATCGCAGGCTGCACCCGGATAACGATTCTTGGCCCATACGCCGCCAACTTGCGACGCGGACTCGAAGATCGTTACATCGCGAAAGCCCTTTTGACGCAGGCGAATGGCAGCTCCGATGCCAGAGAAGCCCGCACCGACAATGGCAATACGTGGCGATCTTTTGGCCGCATTTTGCCTCAAGGATCCATCCTGTCTTGCGTTAAGGTTCCGTTAAGTCCAGTTCAAGCCGTAGGGCAACTTGTTCAAATTCCGAGGTGCTTCGTCGGTGATAACGATGATGTCCTCAACTCGGACTCCACCGTATTTGCGACTGTAAAGCCCAGGCTCCACTGTTAGTACTTCGCCTGCCAAAAGTGTTCCGCCGTTGTCGTCGAGCAGAATGGGCTCGTGAATCTCAAGGCCTACTCCGTGGCCCGTTCCATGCGGCATAACAGGCTTATCAGAGATTTCACCGCGCAAGAACTGGTAGCCGTGCTCAGTGATCGTTGCTTTGGTCACGCCGTGAACCTCATCTGCTGTGGATCCAGCTTTTGCCACCGCAGAAGCAGCTTTCGTCGCCGCTACAACTGCAGCATGCATCTTGCCAATCTCTTCACTCGGCTCGCCATGAACGACGGTTCGCGTGCAGTCGCCGCAGTAAAAAGTTTTCTTATTCTGAGGGAAGATGTCCACGATGACCGCTTCGCCAGTCTTGAGCGGTCCGCTTCCACGCTCGTGACAATCGGCCGAGTGCGGAAGGCTCGCCACGATAGAACCTTGCGGCTCGGAATAATCTCGCTCGAGCAAGAACAGGCTGATCATCTGACGCAATCGCTCGCTGGTCAACTCCGAACCATCGTGATGCAAAATACCGCCGACGTTCGCTTCAGCACACGCAACTGTCTGGCAGGCCATCAACATCGCTTCTTCGGTGACGGACTGGGCTTCTTGTATCCAACCCACCTCTTCCTCGTCCTTCGTACGTCGCTCCAGAACTCCGAGTTCGGCCGAGTACTGTAACTTCAAGCCCGCTTGTTGAATCTCCCATGCAAAAATGAATGGCAAGCTTCGATCCGCGATGACTTCGTCGACTTCCGCCCGTCGAAGGCACTCTGCAAGTGCCTGGGCGGTTGCGGTTGCCCGATCACCAGAAAGCCCGCCAGCTGGAATGTAGTCCGCGGGGCAAGTCACGTTGTCGACAGGTACCTGTTCGCGTGCACGATCCATCTCGATGTCACGAACAATGAATTCCGTCGTAGTACTTCCGTTTTCAGAAATGCTGAGCCATGCCGCTGGATCACCCACTCCAAAGCGAACGCGGTGATAAAAAGCGGGATTTGCAAGTGGTGCACCCGCTAGGATGGTTGCAATACGAGCCATGTTGAGGCCTTGTCGATTCGTAGGAGCAGAAGGAGGTCGTCGCCATAGAGTTCAGACTCGCTATTTTAGCCAGCGGATCCCTCTCCGCGTAGGTGCGATTGCGGGCTTGTTCAGCGCAGGCTTTCCATCATGATGGCTTCTGGAATCATACCCATGTCACCCACTTCTACTTGCCATTCTTCCAGAGATTTGCGCAGATGCGTAAGGGTAGACTGGAATTCCGGTCGCTCGGCTAAGTTACGAGTCTCGTGAGGATCGGAAACGACATCGTAAAGCTCTTCGATTGGCTTTCTCTCGGCAAAGAATCGTTCTTGTACCGCGTTCAGCTTGCCGTCTTTATGCATCTGCCGAAGATCAACCAGCGTCGGCATCATATCCATATAGTCAATGTGCTGGGCGTAGGTTCGCTCCGGTTCATAGTTGCGAATATATTTGAATCGGTGTGTTCTCGCCGCTCGCATTAGCTCATAAGCCTCATCCATGCGGTCGCGATGGTAAAACAGCATTTCAGGTTCAGGCTGCTTGCCTTCACCTAGGAAAACGCGCCCCTGCATGTAGTCCTTCGGCTTGACTCCAGCCAATGAAAGAGTTGTCGCTGTTAGATCTTCGGTCGAAACCAGCTCATCATTGACTCGCCCTTGACCCATCACTTGCGGCCACCTGACGATAACAGGAACGTGCACGCCCGAGTCGTAAATCCAACGCTTGCCGCGAGGCAGGCCACGCCCATGATCGCTCCAGAAGATGACGACGGTATTGTCCGCCAAGCCATCGTCTTCGAGACGCTGGAGGATCTCGCCAACTTGACGGTCCATTTCAGAAATGTTGTCCGCATACCAAGCCCAGTCCTTTCTCGCTTCCGACGTGTTCGGGTGGATGGGCGGTAGGAATGGTGCGGCAAGATCAGGATCGTGCCGCTGCTCCGGAGCCAGTTTGGCCAGCATACCAGCATGCGTCTTCTCGCCGTGCCGAATCTGACTTTCGTGCGAACAGGTTAAGTTGATCACACTGAAAAAGGGTTGCCCGGGTTTGCGTTCTCGCCAATCGCTGTGCGCACCGCCATGGCGATCCCATGTCGCATCCATATCCACATTGGACTGATAGTCAGTCTTAGCTTTGTTGGTGCAAAAGTAACCAGCTTCGCGAAGGTAAACCGGAAAGGGCTTTACTTTCTCCGGAAACTTGATCACCGAACGCATGTGTTGGCCGCCGAAGGAAATCGGATACATCCCGGTGATAATTCCTGTTCGCACCACAGCACAGACTCCAGCCGGTGTAAAGGCCTGCGTGAAGCGAACACCCTGGCTGGCTAACTGGTCAAGATTCGGCGTCGAAGCATATTCATCGCCAAAGCAACCCAGATTCGGACTAATGTCTTCGCAACTGATCCACAGAATGTTAGGGCGTTGTCGCGCTTGATCTGCGCCGCGCGGTCCTGGGCCGGTTTTCAGTTTTCCCGGGTTCTTACCTCGAGGAGTTCCTCCACCTTTAGGGCGTTTGTGATTCTCGAGCAATCCGTCGTTCTTGATATCTCGCACAGCGTTCTCAAGCGAGCCGCGAATGTGGTAGTCGCCCTTGTTGGGTAGATACTCTTGGTGCTTTGCGTCTACTTTGCCCAGAATGCTTTTTGCCTTGGGGCCTAACCTTGCCAGGAAGTCTGCTGCCGTACATCCGACTTCGCGTTGTTTGGACTCGATGCCTTCCAATAGCGGTCCGCTCCACTCATCTACGCCTTCGATACTACAAAGAGCGTAGGAAACCGCCATGCGAATTGGTTGGGATTCACTGTCGAACAATTCCTTGAGTTTGTGAACTGAGCTCTTCGCAGCATCGCCCAAATTACCAAGGTGGCTTGCCGCCCAGTACTGTACCGCTACGTCTTGGTCGCCGAGCAATTCTGTCAGCGTAGGAACTGCTTCTGTGCCGAATGCCCCAAGCGTCTTTGCGGCTCGAAGTCGGACAGTACGGTTGTCACTAGTAAGGTCTTTCTTCCAACCCGCGAGGTTTCGACCGGCGACTTCGTCGGCGCAGAGTATCTTTGAGGTTGAAAAGTGGCTACAAACAGCTGCTATGCAGGCTACGTAAAGGTAGCGATTCATAGGGAGTTTAGGCATCAGGAGGAGTTCTTTTCGATGGGGTGTTTCAATGTGTGCCTGTTCCGAATGCAACATCTCGGGTCGTTTCCCAATTGTCGCGGAACGCTGCGTCGGTCGTAGCGTTTACATGCGAAGCTTTCGGCGAACCTGCGACTTGCTACTGAGTCACGAGCAAGCTGTCGCCCTGGCCGATTCGCCCAATCTCGCGTACGCCAGAGCCTTTGCGTTGGGTGAGCTTGTCGCCCAGGTCCGCACGAGCTACCCCGGCAGCAGCTTTCAATCGTTTGACGATGTCGGGATATTTGCCCGCCAAGTCCGTTGTCTCGCTCACATCTTTCTTCAAGTTGTAGAGTTCGACACCCGTTTCGCCTTGTGAATACTTGGTCGGAATTCCACCTGTACCTCCAGGCTTGCCCGCCATAGTTCGGTACTTGTGAGGGAAGAACAGCTTCCACTCACGATCACGTACAGCCTGCAACTGTCCGCCTCCGTAGTAGTGGTAGAAGTACTCGTGAGGTGATTGAGCACCCTTGTCGCCGAACATAAGTGGACGGATGTCCTTGCCGTCGATCTTATGGTCCGGCAGATTGGCACCGATGAGTTTTGCAACTGTTGGCAGGATATCCATTGTCGAAGCTAATTCATCGCAGCTTGTGTTCGCTGGAATTCTGCCAGGCCACCACATCACGGTTGGTACCCGACAGCCGCCTTCCCACATCGTTCCTTTTCCTTCACGCAGCGGTGCAGCGGAGCCTGCGTGATCTCCGTAGCTCAGCCAGGGCCCGTTGTCCGTCGTGAATATAACGAGGGTATTCTCGGCCAGGTTATGCTTCTTCAGTGTTTCCATGATTTGGCCCATCGACCAGTCCACTTCCATCACCACATCCCCGAACAAACCTGCGCCACTTTTACCTTTGAAGGCATCGGAGACGTACAGCGGAACGTGGACCATACTGTGTGGTAGGTAGACCAGAAACGGCTCATCTTTGTGCTGTTCGATAAAACTACAAGCCCGTTCGGTGTACTGTTTGGTTAAGAGTTCTTGGTCTTCTCCAGTCATTTTCGAATTGATAACCTCTGTGCCTTCGATCAGCGGCAGATGCGGCCAACGTTTCAGTCGATCCTTCATATCCAAGTGAAGCACGTTTGGATGATAGGGCCACATGTCATTGGAGTAAGGTAGACCAAAGTACTCGTCGAAGCCGTGATTGGTCGGAAGGAATTTCGGATGGTGCCCCAAGTGCCATTTGCCATAGCAAGCAGTGGCGTATCCCTTTTGCTTACAGATCTCGCCAAGCGTGACTTCGTCTTCGTGAATTCCGTGTTTCGCGCTAGGGCCAAGAGCACCTGCGAATCCGATTCTTCTGTGGTAGCAACCAGTCACCAAAGCAGATCGCGATGCAGAACAGACCGCACTGGTGACTTGGAAGTCAGTGAAGCGTCTTCCTTCTCGAGCCATTTTGTCTAGGTAGGGAGTCTTGTAGTCTTTCGCTCCGAAGGGGCCGATATCCGCGTAGCCCATGTCGTCGATGAACATCACGACCACATTGGGAGGCCGTATTTCGTCGGCCAAAGCAGTGTTTGAATTCGAAGCAAAAGAACTAAACAAACAAGCTGATAGGAAGCAGCTGGCAATCAGATTTTTCATTTCATCGCCCGATGCAGGTGGGAGCTGTGGAGGAGAAAAGGGACCACACGCAATATAACTAAAAGGGGAGGCGGATGTGCGTCCGAATGAGCCACATCAGATCAGTTAACGAACTTCGCTTTTTTGCGAACACCCGGTCTGGTGAGCTTCAATACAGGCTTTCTTAGTTTTTTGCGCAAGCAGGGGTGTGCCGATCGGTCGATTGTGTTTCTTGTAGCTAACGTGGCGCTTCGCACGTGTATTTGCATCTGAACGGCTGTTCTACCAATTGTCCTCCGGTTAGTAAAAGTTGATTTCTAGTAGACCGATTGTCAAAAGCGAGCCAGTCGTGCCTAATGGCAGGGGGGAACCACTCGTAAGGAGCTTTAGTAGAGGGCTATATGGCTGCGCTGAGCGAAAACATCGCAATTGTAACTGGGGCTAGCAGTGGGATTGGTCGCTGCATTTCCGTAGAGCTTGCACGAGGTGGATTCACGATCTGCGTCGATCACTTTCGCGATGAAGCTGGAGCGAAGGAAACTTTGCGAATAGTCCAAGATGCCGGTGGCGATGGCTGGGTCTGTGACGCCGATGTCGGCTCCGCCGCCGAGCTGGACGAGCTGTTTGCCGAGGTTAAGGAGCGTGGCCAGCTATCTGTTCTGGTCAATAACGCTGCAGTGCAGACTTTTTCTCCACTCGTGGATCTTTCCGAGTCGGACTTTGATCGCACGATCCGCACTAATCTCAAAGGCACTTTTTTGTGTACTCAACGAGCGGCGAGATTGATGAAAGACTCAGGTGGCTGCATCGTCAATATTGGGTCTGGTGCCAATCAGGTTCCCTTTCCGTCCTTGGGAGACTACTGCGCGAGCAAAGGCGGAATTGAAATGTTGACCAAGGTGGCGGCGGTCGAGCTCGGCCCTAAAGTCCGAGTAAACTGTGTTGCTCCAGGTGCGATTGAGAATGAACGCACTCAAGCGGAGAGTCCAGACTACGCTAAGACTTGGGGCGATCTGGCTCCGCTGGCTCGTTGCGGGCAGGAGCAAGATATCGCAAACGCAGTTGCTTTCTTAGCCAGCGAGAAAGCCAGCTTCATAACGGGACAAACGATTTTTGTTGACGGCGGGTTATTCACCAAGACAGAATGGCCATATGAGTCTTGATCACCTACAGCGTTAGGCGACAGGCAGAAGAGCTTCTACCAATGGAGAGTATTTCAAGCGGGGTGCACTGCTTGAAATCGAACTTGGGCGGGCGGATTCTGGCTCGCCTTCCGCCTTAGAGAGAGCGTTTCTAGGGGCACAATCATGCCAATTCGAGTAGTCTGCCCTTGCGGGCAAAAGATTGACGCTGCTGATCGCTTCGCTGGTCGTTCGGTGAAGTGTCCGAACTGTGACTCGGCGCTCAGGATTCCGAACCCGAGTGCGGAAGCAGCGTCCAGTATGGGGACCCTCGAAGTCCTGGACATGAGCGAAAATCCGCAACAGGAAAAGTCGGCCATGACGCTCGAGCCGCTTAAGAGTCCCGGATTTTCTGCTCTCAGTGGACTCGAGGACCTCCCGTCAGTGAAGGAAAATTCAAGCACGTTACCAGCTAAAGGAACTGCCACTTCTGCCTATTCCCCGCCAACGCGAACTGTCGAGGAGGAAGATGACTCCATTTCTGCAAAAACGGTCGTTGGATATGTTGCCTTCGTAGCGCTCTGTCTAACCACTTTGGTCGGCGTGGTCGCGGCGGTTCTGTTTTGGTTGCCTCCCCAAGAACAGCTTGTAGCTTCAATCCAGGATGCACCTGAGTCCTCTGTTCAGGCAGACAGTGATGGTGGACTATCCAGTCCTACAGGCACCGGAACAAATGCCTCCATCACGCTAGGTAGAGCATCGGAACCTGAAAGCACGGAAGTGACATCGAGTTCGGTAACTTCTGTCGCAAGCAAGAATTCTTCTGGACCAGACAAACTGCGAAATATATTTGGCTACGACAAGGAAAAGCGTACCCAGCTGAGCGAATACTTGCAGCTCAAAGGCTATTCTCGCGGTCATATCGGTGTTCTCAACCTCAAGATTTTGGGGCGACTCAACGGAGTGTGCAATACCTTTGATCTAAAGCCTGACGACAACAACTACGTCGTGTTTCCTGAGAAAGCGTTTCCGGAATATCGCGAAAGGTTTGATCAAGGAAAGTTGTTCGAAAATGAGAGGCTCGCTCAGGAATTGCCAGATCTGCTCCAGGAAATGAAAAAGGACTACGAGGCGGATAAGCTCAATGAGGCTGATCGCCACTTGGCGTTCATTATTTTCTCCGCATTTCTGTTAGAGAAACTATGAATCGAAGAAAACGGTTGATCTTCTAGCGGTGCAAAAGTATGCTCTTTCAGGTTTGTCGTTGATTCGAAGCATCAAGACCAACGAAGCTGCGCCGTGAGCAGCAAAATTGAGAATGAATCCTAACCTGATGCGTTAGCGCGAAGTCCTCGGAGGGCCGGAATCGAGGGAGAGTACGAATACCGCTGCTGCTGAGTCCGGAAAGGAATCGAGCATTTACGGATAAAGATGATAACGCAATACCCAGGAAACCGTCTCTGGTTGAACTCGTAGAGAGCTGAGGCAGATCAACTTCGTTTTACTACGAGCTGCTCGCCAAGCCGGAACGCGCGTCGGAAAGTCATGGCACTCGCTGCGAGATTCGTAGCATCGGTCCGCCGCTCATTGCAGTCTTGAAAGCCCAAAGAAGTACATAGACATCGAAAAAGCCACTCTGGTTAGAGTGGCTTTTGTTGGATTTTCAACTTCGCTAGGTCTTACTCAGCTGGTGGTTCCGGAGGAACGTCAGAAGCTGGTGGAGTATCCATTGGCTGTGTATCTGCCGCAGGTGGTTCCGGAGTTGGCTCGGGAGCAACCTCTGGTGCCGGTGCAGGATCCATGATTGGTTGATCGGACAACGGTGATGGTTCAAGCGTCGGCGAGTCAGCTAAAGGCGATACGGGAGGAGCATCGAAAGCTGGAGCATCCGAAAGCGGAGAAGCTCCCATCTGAGTGTCCATCAACGGTGATGCTGGCTCAGCCGCTGGAGCGTCCATGATCGGAGAGTCTGCCAACGGTGTAACTCCTCCGCCAATCAACGCTTCGAGGCTTGGAGCGGCACCGGGGGCTCCCGCTCCAGGAGCTGGATCGGCACCTTCTGATGAGGGACTTTGGTCCAATAGCGTGAAACTTTCGGTTTCCATCGCTTCTGAACCACGGTTGACCAAGTCTTCCAGAGCTTCCCGGCGGTAGGATACTTCCGATTCTTGGAAAGTCCGGAATCCAGTACCGGCAGGAATAAGGTGACCAAGGATAACGTTCTCTTTGAGACCAACCAGCTTGTCGACTTTACCGGCCAACGCGGCTTCAGTCAGTACCTTGGTGGTTTCTTGGAAGCTCGCTGCTGAAATGAAGCTGGAGCTTTGAACCGATGCCTTCGTGATACCGAGCAACTGAGTGCTAGCGGTCGCTGGCTTCGGCTTCTTGCCCTTAGCTGGATTTCCGCCCAGGCCTTCGATCTGCAAATTGGTTTGCTCAAAGGATTCCTTCGGAACCAAGGTGTCGACAGCGTAGTCACTATCGCCGGGCTCCGAAACCTTCAAGCAGTTTGCGAGTTCGTCGTTCACACGGCGGAATTCGAACTTGTCCATCACAAGGCCTGGCAGCAGGGAAGTATCGCCAGGTGTTTCAATCTTCACCTTTCGCAGCATGCGAGCGATGATGACTTCGACGTGTTTATCGTTGATTTCTACACGCTGGGATCGATAGACCTGCTGAATCTCGTGAGTCAGATACTGCTGAACAGCTTCTTCACCACTCACGCGTAAGATGTCGTGTGGTACCAACGGCCCATCGACCAGAGCTTGGCCCGCCTTGACTTCGTCACCAGTGTGAACCAAGAATCGCTTTCCGTGCGGAACCAAGTGTTCGTGCTCCGCACCACTGTCGGTGCGAACCAAGATGGTTCGCTTGCCGCGTTTCCGAGTTTGCTGCAGTTCAACGATACCGTCGACTTCGGCGACGACCGCAGGATCTTTCGGCTTACGAGCTTCGAAAATTTCCGTGACTCGAGGCAGACCACCGGTGATGTCGGCAACTCCCTTTGATTCACGCGGCATCTGAGCTAGCTCGGTACCAGCAGTGACGATGGTTCCTTCCTGAGTACTAATTTCCGCACGTTCTGGTAAGTAGTAAACGTCGAGTGGCTTACCATCTTCGTCTTCAACCACGATCTGAGGGTGCAGCTCACCCTTGTGATCGACAATTTGCTGACGAAGTCCACCGCCTGGATCGCGCTCCAGACGCATGGTTTCGCCTTCGACAACATCATCGAAGCGAACCTTACCGCCGACCTCACAGATGATTGGGATTTTGTGAGGGTTCCATTCGCAGAGAACCTGACCTGGTGCTGCTTCATCGTCTTCAGCGACTTTCAGCATAGCAGCGGCGGGAACATCAAACTTCTCGATTTCACGACCCTTTGGATCGAGCAAGACAATTTCACTGTTCCGAGTCAGAACGATCTGAACGCCTTCTTGGTTAGTTACAGTCCGCATCTTCGCGAACTTCACGCGACCACCTCGCTTGGCTTTGACGTCGGCCTCTTCGACCGAGGTGTTCACCGCACCACCAATGTGGAATGTACGCATAGTCAATTGAGTACCAGGTTCACCGATCGACTGGGCAGCGATGATACCAACCGCCATGCCTTCTTCTACTTCGGCACCAGTCGACATGTCCATGCCGTAGCACTTGCGGCAAACACCAAGCGATGCATCGCATGTCATTGGGCTGCGAACTTGGATCTTCTCCAAGCCCATTTCCTCGATCTTACGAGCGATCTCGCGATCGATCATCTGATTTTCTTTGACGATCACTTCGTCCGTAATCGGATTGACGATGTTTTGCCGCGAGACACGACCATTGATCGAATCGACCAAACGGACTTCGACTTTCTCGCCGCGGTAAACAACACCCTTGGTGATACCTTGCGTGGTGCCACAATCGTCCATCGTGATAACCACGTTTTGGGCAACGTCAGCAAGTTTACGAGTCAAGTAACCGGAGTCAGCGGTCTTGAGTGCCGTATCGGCCAAGCCCTTTCGAGCACCGTGCGTGGAAGAAAAGTACTCAAGTACGGTCAATCCTTCACGGAAGTTAGCCTTAATTGGCGTCTCAATGATTTCACCTGTTGGCTTGGCCATCAGACCCCGCATGCCAGCCAGCTGCCGAATCTGCTCGATACCACCACGAGCACCGGAGTGAGCCATCAAGAATACAGGGTTCACATACCAAGCACCCAAGTGCTCATCATGCTCCATCGCCTGCATCATATCGCGGCTGATGTTCTCCCGAGCGTGCGTCCAAAGGTCGAGTACCGAACGATAACGCTCTTGAGCTGTCATCAAACCACGGTCGTGACTCTTCTTCAGCTTCATCACTTCCTTTTCAGTGGCGGAAATGAAGGTGAATTTCGAGTCCGGCGTAACCAAGTCATCAGTGCCGAAAGACAAACCACTTCTAGTCGACTCGCGGAAGCCAAGTTGATTCATATCGTCGAGCAGATTAATCGTCGCTCGACGTCCCAATCGCTGGTAACAGTCACTAATGACCGACGCCAAGTCACTGCCTCGAAGCGCGAAGTTGTAGTAGTCCAAGCCGTCCGGGAGCATCATGTTGAACATGACACGACCGTAGGTGGTTTCGATCAAGTCGCCAAACTTCGCAGTACCTTCTTCTGTCTTCAGACGGCGGTGCTTCGGCAATCGCACTTTGATGCGTGCGTGCAAGTGAATGACGCCTTGGTTGAAAGCCAAATCCGCTTCTGCCATCGACGAAAACACCATTCCCTCGCCCTTCATTGCGGGCTTTTCGATGGTGATAAAGTAACAACCCATGACCGTGTCCTGCGAAGGACTCATGATCGGGCGCCCATTACTTGGTGCGAAGATGTTGTGCGTGCTCATCATCAACGTGTGAGCTTCGACTTGTGCTTCCAGGGAAAGCGGCAAGTGAACCGCCATCTGGTCGCCGTCGAAGTCAGCGTTGAAGCCTTTGCAAACCAACGGGTGCAGGTGGATCGCGTTGCCCTCTACCAAGTTCGGTTCAAAGGCTTGAATACCCATCCGGTGCAAGGTTGGTGCTCGGTTGAGCAATACTGGATGATTGCGAATCACTTGCTCGAGAATGTCCCAAACTTCTTCGTCCTTCCGCTCCAGCATTTTCTTCGCGGACTTGATCGTGTCAGCGTGACCAAGATCCTTGAGCTTACGAATGATGAATGGCTGGTAGAGTTCCAAAGCGATCTTCTTCGGAAGACCACACTGGTGCAGACGTAGGCGAGGCCCAACAACGATCACACTACGTGCCGAGTAGTCGACGCGCTTACCGAGCAGGTTTTCACGGAAACGCCCCTGCTTACCCTTGATCATATCGGTCAAGGACTTCAGCGGTCGGTTGCTAGAGCCAAGTACAGGACGCTTGCAGCGGTTGTTGTCGAACAGAGCGTCGACAGATTGCTGCAACATTCGCTTTTCGTTACGAATGATGACTTCTGGTGCGTTCAGGTCAACCAGCTTGCGCAAACGGTTGTTCCGGTTGATGATCCGACGATACAGGTCATTCAGGTCGCTGGTCGCGAAGTTGCCACTGTCCAACAGGACCAGTGGTCGCAAGTCCGGAGGAATCACCGGGATCACGTCCAGGACCATCCACTCAGGACGGTTGTCGCTGTCTCGGATTGCTTCGACGAGCTTCAGACGGGTGCTTAGATCCTTCTTCTTCTGCTTGCTCTTCGTTTCTGAGAGTTCTTTGCGAAGTGTTTCACCCAAGGCTGTCAGATCCAAATCGGTGAGCAGAGTGCGGATTGCTTCAGCACCCATGGCTGCTTCGAAAGCTCCGTCTCCGTATTGTTGGCGTGCTTCGCGGTACTCTGCTTCGCTCATCAGGGCGAGCTTCTGAAGTTCTGTTTCTTTTGGATCCAAAACGACGTAGTCTTGGAAATAGATGATTTTCTCAAGACTGGAAGTCTTCATGCCAAGCAATGCACCCAGGCGGCTAGGCATAGCTTTGAAGAACCAGATGTGAACGATCGGCGCAGCCAGCT
Organism: Aureliella sp.; assembly: GCA_963691875.1. GTDB lineage: Bacteria > Planctomycetota > Planctomycetia > Pirellulales > Pirellulaceae > Aureliella. The sequence continues at coordinate 2,395,931 of OY829846.1, read as the reverse complement.
CAATGTGGCCCATGCGCTTACGACGAACGCGCGAGTGTGTGACCTTTACGCCACAACGATCGCAGATCATTCCCTTGTACTTCATGCCGCGGTACTTGCCGCATGCACATTCCCAGTCCTTCTCTGGTCCAAAGATTCGCTCACAGAACAAACCGTCCTTCTCTGGGCGATAAGTTCGGTAGTTGATCGTTTCTGGCTTCTTGACTTCACCAAACGACCAGCTGCGGATGTCCTGTGGACGGGCCAAGCTAATCTTGACGGAAGTGAAATCATTGACGCGATCGTAACTGGCGGTTTCAGCTGTCGACATGAACGCGGCTCCTGGCTATCTGGATAGGTTCATGGAGTCAGTTTGGCGATCCTGACCAAACTCGGCTCACATGAGCGACCTAACTTTTATTGTTGTATCTTTGTGTTTGATGGTTGGGAGCATCTGTCGGGAATGCCCCGGCAGCAAAGCGAGAACGACGCTCCCCGGCGATCTCGCTGCAAATGATCGACTTTGATTACAGTTTGCGTTTTTCCAAACGCATGTTCAGTCCTAAGCCTCGGATCTCGTTGGTCAAAACGTCGAAGCTAGCAGGCGTACCAGCCTCCAAGGTGTTCTCACCCTTGACCATCGACTCGTAAATCTTGGTTCGGCCTTCGACATCATCGCTCTTCACCGTCAGCAATTCTTGCAAGATGTAAGCGGCGCCGTACGCCTCGAGAGCCCAAACTTCCATCTCCCCGAAGCGCTGGCCGCCAAAGCGAGCCTTTCCGCCGAGAGGCTGTTGGGTAATCAAGGAGTAAGGTCCGGTGCTTCTAGCGTGTACCTTGTCGTCCACCAGGTGGTGGAGTTTGAGCATGTAGATGTAGCCAACCGTCGTCTCTTGCTCCATCGGCTCGCCCGTACGACCGTCGATCAACCGAATCTTGCCGTGGCGAGGCAATCCTGCTTCGTCCAAGCAGTTGTTGATGTCCTCTTCCTTCGCACCGTCGAAGACTGGGGTGATGGATTGGAAGCCAAGTTTTGCACCGGCCCATCCTAGGTGCGTCTCCAAGATCTGTCCCACATTCATACGGCTAGGTACACCGAGTGGGTTGAGCATGATTTGAAGTGGCGTACCATCTGGTAAGTGGGGCATGTCAGCGATCGGAAGTACTTTCGAGATAACACCCTTGTTACCGTGACGACCGGCCATCTTGTCACCGACGCTGATTGTTCGCTTCGTAGCGATGTAGACTTTCACCATTTGAAGAACACCACTTCGCAGCTCGTCACCACGCTTCATGCTATTCAGCTTGCGGTCACGGACATCGATCGTTTCTTCAACGCTCGCCCAGTGCTGCTTGTAAACTTTACGCATATCCGCGTGGTACTTCTCGTCGTGCTTGTTCATCAAACGCGATAAGTTGAAGGTCTGGGCATTCTCAGCAACGAACTTCGGATCTTGGTCACCCGCGAGAGGAGTTCCGTCGTCGTCGGTTAGCTTCGAACCAATTGCCTTTTCCATCTCTTCGACGAAAGTCGTGAAGGCGGCGGAAATCTCGGCGTTACCTTCGCCTTCGATTTCCTTCAGCTGGTTCTCGAATACCTTACGCTCGTCATCCGACAAGCTCATGCGACGGCTGAACTTCTGAGTATCGATCACGATACCTTCGATGCCGGACGGAACTTCCAGTGAGTCGTTCTTCACGTCTTCTCCCGCACGACCAAAAATCGCGTGGAGAAGTTTTTCTTCCGGAGTCAGCTCCGTCTTGCTTTTCGGCGAAACCTTACCGACCAGGATATCTCCAGGCCGCACGTAAGTTCCAACTTGCACGATGCCCGTTTCATCCAAGTTGGCCAAAGCCTTCTCGGAAACATTCGGGATATCACGAGTGAACTCTTCGCGGCCTAGCTTGGTTTCACGGATTTCTACATCAAAGTCTTCGATGTGAATCGATGTGTAAGTGTCAGCTCGCACCAATTCTTCCGAGATGATGATCGCATCCTCGTAGTTGTATCCGTCGTACGACATGAAGCCTACAAGCACGTTCCTACCCAGAGCGAGTTCACCCTTGTAGGTTGCCGCACCATCGGCGAGCACTTGACCCTTCTCGACTTTGTCGCCGACATTAATGATCGGTTTCTGGTTGAGGCAAGTACGCTCGTTGAGCCCTTGGTACTTTTTGAGTTCGTAAACGTCAGAGCCAACTTCAATTCGCGTCGCGTCACAATACTTAACCGTACCGGCTCGCTCGGCTCGGATGACCATCGCACTGTTGGTTGCGACTTCACGCTCCATGCCAGTGCCGACGATCGGTGGTTCGGCAACGAGCAAAGGAACGGCTTGCCGCTGCATGTTCGAGCCCATCAAAGCTCGGTTAGCATCGTCATGCTCGAGGAACGGAATCAAACCAGCCGAAACACCAACCATCTGGCTAGGTGCGATGTCCATATATTGAACTTCATCAGGCTGGACGATCTGGAAATCAGCGTGATAGCGAGCGATCAAATTAGCCCCCGCGACCAACGAGCCTTCTTTGACCTCGGTGTCGGCTGGGCAAATGTATGCATCCGCTTCTTGGTCAGCACGCAGCCATTGCACTTCGTCAGTGAGCTTACCGTTTTTGATGACTCGGTAAGGAGTGATCAAGAAACCGTAGTCATCAACACCAGCGTAGATCGCCAACGAGCTGATCAAACCAATGTTAGTACCTTCAGGCGTTTCAATTGGGCAGATTCGACCGTAGTGCGAAATGTGAACGTCGCGCACTTCGAAGCCAGCTCGTTTTCGATTCAAACCACCGGGGCCGAGCGCCGACAAGCGACGCTCGTGAGTCAGTTGACTGAGCGGGTTCGTCTGGTCAACAACCTGGGAGAGTTCACCGCGTCCGAAGAAGTACTCGATCGCCGCACTGATACTCTTGGGATTGACCAAGCTGCGGGGAGACATCTCATCAGCTTCCTTGAGGCTCATGCGCTCTTGGACTGTACGACGCAGCTTTAAGAATCCTTTTCGCAATTCCTCACAAGCCAACTCGTCGATCGTTCGCAGGCGACGGTTGCCCAAGTGGTCAATGTCGTCGAACATCGCGCCGGAATCTGGATCGAACAAATCGATCATGTACTTGATCGAGGCGATCAAATCTTCTGGACGCAAAGTCATTTCATTTTCGTCTACCGCTAGACCAAGCTTTCGGTTCAGGCGGAAGCGACCGACACGGCCGAGGCGATATCGATTGACGTCGAAGAATTTCTCGTGAAAGAGAGTGCGAGCTTTTTCGAGTTGTGGTGGATTACCAGGACGCAAACGCTGGTAGATTCTCAGCAACGCTTCTTCGTGGCTGCTGGTGTTGTCTTCCGCCAACGCATTAGTGACCAATGGAGTCTTCGGAGCTTCCATCACGTCGACTTCACCGACACCCGAAGTACAGATCAATTCGGCGAGATCGCCAGAGATCTTGTTGCCCGCTTCGAGGATGACTTCGCCAGCTCGCTCGGAATCGCTCGGGTAAACGATATCGTCGGCAGCAACTTTGCCCTCTAGCTTCGCCGCGCTACGACCATCGACGACCTTCTCGGTCTTCACATCGTAGAAGACATTCAGCAAGTCGCGGTCGGTGCTGTGCTCGGGGCTCATCGCGCGCAACAAAGTCATCACAGAGAACTTACCGCTCTGGTCGATACGGACGCTCAGACTGTCCTTCTTGGTGATGTTGACTTCGATCCAACTACCACGCTCAGGAATTACCCGGCAGCTTGGTAGCTTACGATCGGTCGTGGTTTCGGTTTCTTCCACGAAATCGACACCAGGGCTTCGGTGCAACTGGCTGACCACCACACGCTCAGCACCGTTGATGATGAACTCACCACCGCCAAGCATAATTGGAATATCGCCAAGGTAGACTTCTTCTTCGATCGGCTGCTCGCGATTCAGACGCAACCAGACCTTCATGGGTTTGCCGTAAGTCAGACGCAGCTGACGGCATTCAGCTGGCGTGTACCGCGGCTTGCCGAGTTCGAAGCGCAAGTACTCCAAGCTCACCGTCTTGTCATAGCTTTCGATCGGAAAGATCTCTTGAAAGACGGACTCCAAACCCAAGTTATTGCGATTTTCAGAACCGGACTCTTCTTGCAGAAAAGCGGCGTAGCTCTTGGTTTGCAAATCCGTTAGGCTCGGAATCGCTAGTCCGTCGAGACCAGAACCGAATCTGCGTACATCCGTTGGTTCTAAACGTCGTGTTGAAGGTGTGGCCATGGACGTTACGTACTCCTAATGAGGCTGCTAATTGACCGATAACTCCAATTGCCATTGGAGTCGCGGTGAAACCAATCAGTCGTTTACTCGTTTGTCTTCTTTTTTCGCATCGATCAAACTCAGGACTCAGTTGCACAGGCAGCGATCCCACGCATTCTTCAACTAGGTTTGCATTCGGTCAGTTAACGACCTAGACGCCGAGTCCCACATCGATAGTTCACGTACACCGACCCCGCCGTAGCGAAACTGGAGAACCACCGTCCTCTGCAGTTCCAAAGTGGTTGCGCAACTTTAGACGGTTTTCCTGACGCCGAGTGCGCAGAAGAAAGAGATTTGGGGTGAGATGTGAGCTGACCGACATGCGATGAGAAAATATATCCGACCTGTCGACAACTGACAAACCCAAGTAAGACTCGAATTTTCGATTATTCGCGGGTTTGGCCCAAAGCCTGCAGTGACGCAATTTCCCCCATTTGGCACGTTTTGTGCCTGAGATCCCCACTTTTCCTTTTGGATAGCAGGCTTAAGCAGCCCATACTCTCGCGATTGTCAATCCAGTCACTTGCCTATATTCCCCCATAGCGGTTCTTCGCGTTGGTTGAGATAGCGGAAGTTGTCAAGACTTTCGGCTTCTCTCCTTGCTGTCCAGGTTCCCATGAGTTGGCAGCAAAATGGCCCAAAACCCCTCGGGCCACGCGCGAGGACGCAAAGTCGCGGTGACGAGAGCTCGTGCCTTGCCCCTCATATTTTCTTTCTCACCTTTCGCATACCTCGCGCTCTATGATTCGTCTTCCCAAGCGTTGACCGTGAAGAACGAAATAAGCGGTGCGAAGAGCTGATTCAGGTTGGTTCGTCCAATAGACTCTTTGCCAGCTTCAGCTCGCCAGCAAAAATTGCATTTGCAATGGAATCGGCTTTTTTCTTCTCGAGGCCACTGCGGCGAGCGTCAAGCAATCGTTTGGGAAGGAGGAAATCTTTTGGCATGGTATCAGGGTACTCGCTGTGCAAGGTTCTTCGAATGAGTTGCAGATCCCTGTAACCATGTTCGCGACTAGGTTCGATCTGCGTACCTTCGCCCCAGTCGTTCCAGGTTGCGATCTGAATAATCGGAGCTTTCGAATGGATGGCTTTCTGCAGAGTATCCGTGAGAGTTCGTCCGCTGTTATCGGGCAGAACTGGATAGCCCTCGCTTATACCCGCTTGCTTGTAGATATCCTCGAAACGAGGGAATGCGGCGGGGATTCTGGCTGGCCACTTGGCGGACTGCTGAAGAAAATGGTCCACCTGTCGCATTCCCACTTTCGGAGCTGGCCAGCCAAATCCACCTACAGCGCCGTCGCGACGAATATCTTGGCTGAAGTAAGCCACTGGAGAATCGAGCCTTGATAAACATGCTTTCCACTCTTGCCTGGAGAGTCCTGCATGCCCGAACGAAAGTAAAACCGGCTCTCCGCTGAGCTTGACGTAAGCACCAGACTTGAACCAATACTTGCCTAGCCAATTGATCTCTCCCACCGCGTGAGAGACCTGATTCCCTTTTGTGATTCGCTTGCCATCGACCAAAGCCGGAATCGTCTGATCTTCGTAGCAAATGACAAACTTCATTTTGAGTCGCTCGCATTGCTGAAGCAGCCGCGTCGTGTTTCGGTGCAAAATGGCGTAATCACGATGACTAGTCAGCCCGTACCAGTCCACGATGACTCCGTCGATACCCGCTAGCTTCATCAACAACAGGTGATATTCCAGTACATCGGGATCGCACGAATCATAGGGGCCGATGATCGGATAAAATTTGGAGGCGATCTGTCGCTTGCCGTCAGTCTCCTTGTCTGGAGCGAAATGATCCATCGTCCAGTGCCAGCCCCAGTGATCGGAAAAAGGTTTTGCCGTGTACCAAGGCATATAGTGAGCGAGAACCAGCTGCGGCTTCTTGACCGATTCGACACTCTGAGCCCCAGCCTTGCCCGGACACACCAGTAGTGGCAAAACGCAAGAGAGAAGGCAGGTGATTTTTTCTCGTCGAGTCATATGAGATGATCTCCAGGCGAGATCCGTTTCAAAAGTGCAGCGGAGCGCGTCATCGGTCACAGAATATAGAATACAGCAGAGCAAGCGTATCGTAGTGGGATTCGCCAGAATTCCTCCTACAATGCGACCACACGTTTAGTGACGGGACTTATGGCAAAGTCCACTACAGAATTCGGTGCGCTATGATTTTCAAGTGTTCGATTGCATTCCTCATTCTATTTGCTACCAGTCTGCGTGCTGATACGACTGAGCCGGATGTGCGATTCACGGGCCGCTGGGTACTCGAGAAACACGAAGCTCCTTGGTGTGCCTGGCAAGGCTCGTCTTTTCTAGCAGCCTTTGAAGGAAGTGGTGTTTTCGCTGAGTTGGAGAGCGATGCTGTCGAGTACTTGAGGGTGATCGTCGACGGAGATCACGTCAATTCAAAGAAGCTGAAGCTCAAGCCTGGAAAGCATGAGTATGTGCTGGCTCAAAAGCTCGGCCACGGCAAGCACTTGGTCGAAGTGGTCAAAGAAACTTATGCTCATCGGGGCAAGCTTCGCCTTCATGGCGTTAGCGCGGAAGGCGGTAAGCTGCTCCCTGTCGAAAACGAAGAACAACGGATCAGGATTCAATTCTACGGCGATTCAAACCTGTCCGGCCACTCATTAGGGCACGAAAAGAATGAGGGTGCACCTGAGTTCGCGGGATGTCACTTCACATTTGCAGGCATCGCATCCCGTATGCTTGACGCCGAGTACCAGAATATTTCTGTCGGCGGTGCTACGATTCTTGGGCAACAGAATTCAGTTCTCGCATTTATGGGTAAGAATGATTACTACGAAGACGAGCCAAGTTGGGATTTCTCACGCTTCGTTGTCGACATTGTGGTGCTGAATGTTGGTGCGAACGATATCAATCGCAGAGATAAGACTGAGATAAAACGAAACTATTTGACTTTGCTACGCGAACTGAGGAGCGTCCATCGTGATTCGCACATCGTTGTGATGAATGGATACGGCTGGGATCGAAAAGAGACAGCCAACTACACCAGCGAAGTGCTTGAAGAATTTGGAGATGAGAATTCTTCTCGAGTCGTATTTCCGTGGCTCTTCAATGAGTGGCATGGTTGTGAATACGATCATGCTGGCATGGCGAAAACGCTAGTGAATCATCTTAAGTCAATCAACGCCGATTGGGGGCCCATTCGCGAAATGGATGTCATGGATGGATTTGGTCGCGGCGGCCACGTTGCCAACGGCAGTTTTGAACACGCGGCTCCCTTCGGCGGTTTCGGCTGGCGCTATGCTCAGGATGGTGCTCGGCGAATTCATGCTCCTGACGACAGTGCAGAGGGGGATTGGTACTTGCATCTTCCGCAAGGCACCCAAGTACACCAGCCCAATCCAGCCACAGTATCAAATACCTACACTTTCAAAATGAAACTAAGATCTCCTAATTCCGCCAAAGCCAAACTTCGAATTGAATTCCGCGATCAGCAATATCGAAACGAGTTGAAAGAGCTAGTGCAAGAGCTGACTGTCCAGCCTGGAACAGCTTGGCAGGAGTTTAGCATCGAAGCCCAAACGCCTAAGAGTTCTGGTGATCACTCACGAGATCCATGGCAAGTTATCCTACGCATCGAAGCCGCTGAGGAAACAATCGACTGTGACGAAATTCAGCTTTACAGTCGTCGATAATGCTTACGTCGCAGCACGACTCGACTGCCTTTCGTAAAAGCGAGTCTGGATTGCCGTTAGGTGAGCGAGTGAGGGACGTATGCGGGTACAGGCCATTGACGGCTTCCGCAACCAGTGTTCAGGCGGATCGTTTAACGGTCAGCCCCAGACGCGGGCGTGCCTTGGTCCGACGGGCTTTGAGCACATTGTTACTAGATTCGAAGCCTCATCTACTGCCGGCCGAGAGTCTAGAAGCCCTCGGTCACAATTCGGCGATAATCGCATGCTGCGATGAGGTATCCAATATGAGTATGCCAGGCGTTCTGTTATCCAGCTCGGCAAGCAAGTTGCCGGACGCATCCCAAGCTGCAGTGCCGCCCGCACAGGCTTCGCCGCCTTGAAGTCCAATGGAGTTGACAAGCAGTGTCGGTATACCGTGCTGCTCACAAACGTTCGCTAGACGCTTCTTGGCGGATTGCATGCCTCGTTCTGTCTTCGCGACACTTGCGATGTAAATCTCTGCTCCTTGCCGCAATGCCTCGTCGAGGTGAGCTTCTTGCGTGTTTTCAAAACATATGGCTAACGCGATTCTTGCGCTCCTGCTGATCAACAGATTGTCTGTGCTACCTTGAGAAAAATAAGGAAGTTCATCCTCGTGTAGGAATCGCTTTGAATAAACGTGTTGTTTACTGTCAGGTGCGAAGGTAATCGCAGAGATTTTTGGGAGCTGCGAGGAACATGTTGCGTCCGGTGTAGGTAAGCCAACAGTGATCGATAGTAGGAGCTCATCAGCCAGGGCTTGAAGAGCGTCTAGCTGCTCGGGCCCAATCCTCGCTGCCATAATCTGGGCTTTGTGTAGCAAGTATCCTGTAAGCGAGAGCTCAGGAAAGACGATGTGATCGACGTCGTGTTCCGCTGCAAGCTGAATGAGACTCAGGTGCTGACGCAAGTTCTCTTGGATGTCGCCTGGATTGGGTCGAGTCTGTGCGGCGGCGAGTTTCATTCCTATTCGCTAACATCCAAATAACCGGCTGCGAGCCGCTTGCCTAAATGCAAAATGCCTGCAGTGTCGAGCACCAATCGTTTGGGCTGTGGCGGGAAGTCTTCGATGTAAATATGATGCATCGCAGAGTCCGACTCTGACAGTGTTCGGATGTCACTGACGACGTCGAGGCCGTTGACGTTCTTGTGATCGGTTGGCGGCTGCTGGGAAACGAACCAAGGCAGATCGGGTAGCTGGAGATCTAGTCGAGTTTGTTCAACGGTAGCTCTAAGCCACTTCGCCGCACTCTTGCGATACGGATGCATCGACATCTCGTTCTCGCCAACGTGATAGAAGATGCCTTGCAGCTGAACCGAGTATCCTTCCTCTTCTAACTCCTTGATACTCTCGCTGATGAACTTGATCCATGCAGGATATAGGTGACGCGTAATGGCAACACTGCCCTCTGGAGTCCAGTCGTTCATTTGCGAGCCACTGTGTGTGAACTTGGCGATCGCAATGGGAGTTGGGTTGTTTGAGTCGTTCAGGATAGGCCGGGCAAAGCTAAGTTCCGGCCCATAGGTGTCGTAATAGCCAGCGGGTTCAAGGGCTTGCCATCCATTAGAGGTCTTCACACCGCCTCCTAGGCTGAACTTGAATCCGACGTCAGGCATGGGCTTTGCCAGCTCGGCGTCAGCAACTGCCAAGTCCTGCACAAAACTACGTTCTCCTTCCATGTTCCGATGGCCAGCAAATATGAAAAGGCGGATCGTCTTTGATTTTGGCTTGATCCATTCAGTGTGTGACCGCTCTGGGAGTTTTCCGATGTCTCTCAGATAAGCGTGAGCGTAGTTGATGCCGTGTTCGAGCTGCCCCAGCGTGCCATAGTGGTAATGTAGGCCAACGGGATTGCCGATCTCAACACCGACATGCGACGTTGGAATGTATTCGGCGTTTGCGTCGCTAGCGATAGCTTTCTTCTGGCCTTCGCTAATGGCGTACATTCTCGGCCGCAAGTCCATGCCCCAAATGGTTTTGGTGCACAGTTCACCTACAAAGAACTTCAGGTTTGGCGTTCCAAGGTCTTTGCGCCAGCGAGCCATGAAGTTCGTCAGATTCGGGCCATAGCTCAATTTGTATTCTTCGTTAAACATGTCGTTCTCGCCTTGATGCCAAATGAAGCCTTCTAAACGATACTTGATGTTCGCCTTCTGGAGACCGGCCAACGCATCCTGCACCTGCTCTAGAGCAAGTGGATACATCTTAAAGCCTTGTGGCTCATCTGGATTCCAATCACCACCGAGGTGGGTGCCACCTGCGGCGACTTTGATAATTGCGATCGGAACATCGCTGTGTTTTCCTACTTCTCGCGCAAAGCTCAGCTCAGGGCCGACAATATCTCGAATCGGTTTCAATTGCCCCCAGCCGTTGGATTTCGTCTTGTTCTCCCTTCCAATGCAGTACCAGAAAAGAACGTCCTGCTGGATTCCGCCATAGCCCTTGAATGGTGCAAAGTTATTAACGTCATCGACGCGTGAATCCGAGCCAACCATGTTGGACTGGCCAGCGAAGATGAAAACACGCGTGACAGCATCCTGCGCGAGCACCGAGGAGCCAATTGCGAGCATCAAGCAGATTGCAAGTGCATGGCAAGACGCAGTTAAGACATGTGTTCGATTCATCAGTCAGTACAGTGCGTTAAGAGTGCCGCTACGGGGAAAATGTTAGGATAGCAGATGCATTGCACCCAGCTTCGGTCTTTGCAAAGGAGCCTAGCCTCACTTGTGCTGGGAGAAACAAAAAAAGCCAAGTAGAGAGAACTACTTGGCTTTTGCAATTGTATTTGCTGCGACTAGAAGACTACTTCTTCTTTTCTACATGGACGGTGTGCTTTCTCAAGCGAGGGCAAAACTTCTTAATCCGAAGTTTCTCACCACCGGTCTTTCGCTTGAGCGTGTAGTTGTAATCACCAGTCTCTTCACAGACGAGGTGAATGATTTCCTTCTTCTTCTTGCTCTTTGCCATGACTATTCGCCTTTATTCTCGTCTTCCGCAGATGCATTCTCACCGTCCGCTTCTGTAGCGCTGTCATCACCGGTGCTGGGCTCCTCTTCCGCTTCTACCGCGGAGTCGGGCTCGCCGTCGGCTTCGGCAACTTCTTTTTCGTCTTCGTCGTCACCACCAAAGTCCGGCTTTTCAGCCTTCTTTAGAACTCGGTCGTTCTTGCCAACGAATTCCAAGATTGCTCGGGTGCCGTTATCACCCAGTCGCGGAGTTGCCAGTCGCATAATGCGAGTGTATCCACCCGGGCGATCTTCAAACATCTCAGCCAGGACTTCCATCAGAATGGAAACGGCTTCCTTGTTTCGTAGCATCTGGAACAAGCGGCGGCGAGCGTTCACGTTAGGTGCGTTTGCTTCAACCCACTTCGCGTAGTCCTCTGACTTGCGCCAGGACTTCCACTCGTCCGAATTGCGATCTGCGTCGGTATTATACTGCTCCGCATTTTGCTGAGCCGCATAGCCCTTCTTCGCGATGGTGATGCACTTTTCGACGAAAGGACGTACTTCCTTTGCCTTGGCGATCGTGGTCGTAATGCGACCCTTCACCTTCGGTGCATTGTCATCCAGCTCTGTATCTTCCTTAGAAGTCAGAATAAGGGCGGATGCAAGGTTGCGAAACAAAGCGCGACGGTGGCTCGGCGAGCGGCCGAGCGTACGTCCTTTTCTTCTGTGTCTCATCGTCTAATTCCGAATGATTATCGTCGTCGTCTCATGCTTATCTGACGACAGCCGACTAAATGTTTTGCTTATTGAAATGTCTGAGCTGAAGGCAATCGCATGCCTAGGTGCAAGCCAAGCGTAGCCAGCTTGTCACGTACTTCCGTCAGAGTGGTTTCGCCAAAGTTGCGGATCTCGAGCAACTGGTCTTCGTTACGTTGTACCAACTCGCGAATCAAGTGAATCCCTTCGCTCTCCAAGCAGTTGGCAGCACGAACGCTTAGCCGCAAGTCTGCAACGGGAGTGTTGAGCTTGGCTTCCAATTGTGCTTCGGCAGAACCTGGGCCACCGCGAGCGGTAGCATGAACTTGTTGCCCAAGTTCGGTATACTGCACAAAAGGATTCAAATGCTTGCGGAAGATCTTGGCGGCTTCAACCAAGGCCATTTCTGGACCGATCGACCCGTCTGTCCAAACTTCCAGATTCAACTTGTCGTAGTTTGTCTTTTGTCCAACGCGAGTTTCCTCAACATCGTAGCGAACTCGTACGACCGGACTGAAGACAGCATCGACAGGGATGATACCAATCTCGTGATCACGGGTGCTGTGCTCTGTCGCCGGGACATAGCCGCGTCCGTTTTCGACAACCATTTCCATGACGAACGGCTGATCGTCTGTCAAAGTCGCCAAGACATGGTGCTTGTTGATGATCTCGACGTCTGCATCTGCTTGAACGTCTTCGCCGGTGATGACGCCAGCGGAATTTCGCTCGACAGTGATTACTCGCGTCGAATCGCTGTGGTTCTTCACGACTAACGATTTGACGTTTAGAACGATGTCCGTAACGTCTTCGAGGACGCCAGGAATGGTGGTGAACTCGTGCTGAGCCCCGCGAATCTTAATCTGAGTGATGGCACTGCCTTCCAGGCTGGAAAGCAGAACTCGACGCAGGCTGTTTCCGACCGTAGTACCAAAACCACGCTCGAACGGCTCTGCAACAAACTTTCCGTAAGTCTGAGACAGAGTGTGTTGATCAGGATGGACAGCACTTGGAAGTTCCAGGCCACGCCATTTAATGTGCATCTTCGTTCCCTAATTCTAGTTGTTCACCAGATGAAGTCTGTTGGAAAGTCGATGGAGCTGTCTGGGCGGCAGAACTCGACTTTCGGTAACCGCCGTTTCGGCGTCAAACTACGACCTATAGCAATACAATCGGCCGATCCTAAACGCGGCGTCGCTTGCGAGGTCGACAGCCGTTGTGAGGAATCGGGGTGACGTCTTCGATCAACTTAACGTTGATGCCAGCTGCTTGAAGGGCAGTAATGGCACTTTCACGTCCGGAGCCGGGACCCTTTACGCGAACTTCGACGTCCTTCATGCCGAACTTGGCTGCCTTCTCAGCAGCCTGTTGTGCAGCAACCTGACCTGCAAAAGGAGTGCTCTTACGACTACCTTTGAAGCCACATGTACCGGCACTTGCCCAGCACAAAGTGTCACCCTTGGTGTCAGTGATCGTCACAGTTGTATTGTTGAACGTCGACTGAATGTGGGCGATGCCCATCGTCACGTTCCGGCGTTGCTTGCGTCTCTTGACCTTAGCCACCGATCTACCTCTTTATCTCAGTTACAAAAGTATGTTTCGTGTCGTGCAAAGGAGTCCTTGCCTCGAACCACAGGCCAGCCAGCCTGCAGCTAAGACTAACGCAAATCCTTCACGCCCTTTTTACCCGCGACCGTCTTTCTCGGGCCCTTACGCGTGCGAGCGTTCGTTCGGGTTCGCTGTCCACGTACCGGCAAACTGGTACGGTGCCGGAACCCGCGATAGCACTTAATTTCACGCAGGCGAGTGATATTTTGTGTCACAGAGCGACGTAGTGGACCTTCGACGTTGTAGTCACGTTCCAGCAAGGTCGACAAACGACTCAACTCGTCCTCATTCAGGTCACGAGCTTGCTTGTACGGATCGATCTTGGTCGTTTCGCAAACTTCCCGAGCAACATGCGGACCAACACCGAAGATGTAAGTCAGCGAAATCACTACTTTTTTGTCGTTGGGAATGTCCACACCGAGTAAACGCGGCACGGAATGCTCCTTAAACTAATTGATTTGGTTCTTAATAAATCGTTGCTATTCCAGCACTTAGGTCGATCAACGACCGGTCTATGTTCTTCTCGGTTTTCTTAGAATCGAGCATTGTATCGCAGGCAAAGCCAACCTGACAAGTCGTAACTTCATGACGAATGACTATCCTTTTGCTGCACTCCGTCGGCTTATGATGGCCATGATGTCCGCGAAGACTTTGTCGGGCTGTTGCATCCCATCGACTGACTCCAGTAGTCCCGCCTCGCCATAGTGGTTGATCAGCGGTGCAGTCTGCGCTCGGTACACTTCTAGTCGCGCGCGGATCGTCTCCTCGTTATCATCGGCACGGTTTTCTATTTCGGCTCGTTTCAAAAGGCGAGAAGTCAAAAGACTTGATTCGCCCGTCAATTCCAGCACCAAATCCAATTCCAGCTTTGTCTTCTCAAAATGCTCTTCGAGCAATTGAGCTTGGACCAAAGTCCGCGGAAAGCCATCGAAAAGGCAACCCGCCTGACAATCTTCGTCAGTCAATCGTTGAGCGACGATTCGCATCACCAAGTGGTCGGGCGCTAGTTGACCAGCATCGATGTGCCCAGCAACCCAACGACCTAGAGCCGAGCTTTGGCCGCGCACTTCACGAAGCATGTCTCCTGTGGAAAGCTGCGGCATCTGCAGCGATTCAACCAATCGCTTGCATTGGGTTCCCTTGCCCGCCCCGGGGGGACCAATGAAGACAATTCGCATTCCTAAGAATCCTGCTCACTCCATGGATCCGCAGCGGCCAATACCGGCTACGACTCCAGTAGTCCCTTATAGCTTCGCATTAGCAAGTGATTGTCTATCTTCTGGATAAGATCAAAAGCCACACTCACTGCAATCAAGAGACTGGTGCCACCATAAAAGGAGGCGACCGAGAACGGAATCGCCAGTTGAATGTTCACCAAGATGGGAACAATCGCAACTGCAGCCAAGAAGCCAGCACCAACGTAAGTGATTCGAAGCATCACCTTTTCGAGGTAATCTGCAGTCCGCTTTCCTGGGCGATAGCCGGGAATAAAGGTCCCATGGTCCTTCAGGTTCTCGGACATCTCTTTCGGATTGAAAGTGATCGAAGTCCAGAAGTAGCAAAAGAAGAAGATCATTGCGATATACATCACGATGTACAAAAGCGATTGACCAGAGGTCAGACCGTTTGAAACCATCGACAACAAATTCGCGATCCCGGACCAAATTGACTCTGGATTCTTCGTATCCACAAACCAGCTCGCAACAAAGCCAACCAGCAGACCAGGAATCATCAACAAGCTACTCGCGAAAATGATCGGCATCACGCCAGCTTGATTGATTCGAAGTGGCAAGAACTGCTTGGTCCCACCATAGACGCGACGACCACGAACGTGCTTAGCACTCTGGGTTTGAATGCGTCTCTGACCCATCGTGATAAACACCACACCGAAGACTACGGCAACAAACAGGGCAGCTAATACTATCAACTTATCAGGCCCAATTTGCCCGGAGGAGCCGCTCAACTGCGTCGACATATTCTGGCGAAGGTCGATCATTGCTTGAGGCATCTGAGCCAAAATACTGGCCATGATCAACAAGCTGATACCGTTACCGATCCCGTATTCATCTATCTGCTCACCGAGCCACATCAAGAACACGGTGCCGCCAGTCATAATGGCGACGGCGGTCATGAACCAGCCAAAGTGCAACTCGTTCGAGCCAGGGTTGCAAAATGCTGGTTGGAAGTTGACGACTGGTGCGTACTTCAGAAACACGATCGACTGAAGAACGCAAAGGATCACTGTCAAATAACGCGTGTATTCGTTGATCTTCTTCATCCCTGTCTGACCTTCCTTGCGAAGGCGCTCGATCGGTGGCCAGACGCTGCCTAGTAACTGGAACACAATCGAAGCAGAGATATAGGGCATGATACCCAGACCAAAAATGGTCAGCTGACGCAAATCGGTTGCAGCGAAAACAGAGATCCGCTCAAGGAAATTGTCGACCTGATTGCCGCTCCCACCTGGACTGGAGTCGACCATCGGCAATGGGATTTGGTAGCCGACTCGATAGATCGCAAGCAACCCGAGGGTGAGCAAGATCTTGGAGCGCAGCTCGGGAATCGTGAAGACAACTCTAAGTTTTTGCCACATGACCTAGACTCCTGTCGTCGTTTGCGATTTCGGCCGCGAAGACCGAACTATTCATTCGCTGACTACTTTTTTACCTTGGCCAAGTCGGCAACGCGCTCTTTCGGAGTGCGCTTCGCCTTCACCTCGGTAACTGTACCACCTGCCGCGGAAATTTTTTCCTTGGCGCTGGCCGAATATCGATGCACAGCGACTTTGAGAGCTTTGTCGATTTCGCCATCACCGAGAATCTTGATCTCGTCGTAACGTTTCTTTACTAGGCCCTTCGCCTTCAGCGTAGCAGGTGTGACTTCTGCACCAGCCTCGAAGACGGCGGAAATGTCGCTCACATTTAGAGCGATGACAGTCGTAGCAAAGCGGTTATTAAAACCTCGCTTGGGAACGCGACGCTGCATTGGCAGGTCTTCACCGACCTTTGCAGGGTGTCGAGAGAATCCACGACGTGACTTTTGCCCGTCTTGACCACGACCAGAGGTCTTGCCCTGTCCAGACGCTGGTCCACGACCAAGTCGCCGTTTCTTGCGGAACTTCTTAATCCCCTGATTGACTTGGTCTAATCTCATGACAACGTTACCCCACGCAGACGCTCAACCTCATCACGCGTTCGCAGCTTCTTCAGAGCGTCGAACGTTGCCTTGACGAGTACAGAGGGATTATTAGAACTGAAGCTCTTGGTTAAAATGTCCTTGATGCCGGCTGCTTCACACACAGCTCGTACTGCAGGTCCGGCAATAATACCGGTACCAGGGCTGGCTGGGACCAAAATTACTTTGGCCGCACCGAAGTTTCCGATCGCCTGGTGCGGTATCGTGCCGTCTACCAAGGGAACTTCGACCGTGTTGCGGTTGGCTTGTTTCTGTGCCTTTTGGACACTTGGAGGAACTTCGTTGGCCTTGCCATAACCAAAGCCCACTTTGCCCTTGCCATCACCGACAACAACCAAGGCAGCAAAGCTGAAGCGACGACCGCCTTTTACAACGGCTGCACATCGCTTGATCTTAAGGACTCGTTCTATCGAGCCATCACCGGTTTGTTCGTTTGCATTGGCCACTTACTTGGCACTCCACCTGATAATCAAGGATATTGATGTTTCGTTTACAGCTCCAAGCCGCCTTCTCGAGCCGCATTGGCAAACGCCGCAACTCGTCCGTGGTACCTGCAGGAGCCACGATCCAGTCGGACCGCTTTTACGCCGGCCGCGAGGGCCTTCTCAGCAATTGCCTTGCCGACCGCAGAAGCTGCATCGCAGTTGCTTCCGCTGCCAGCAGTGGTTGACTTGTCTTTCGTGGAAGCCGATGCAATCGTCAGCCCCTTCTCGTCGTCAATCAGCTGACAAGAAAAGTGCTTCAGTGTTCGGTTCACACACAGTCGCGGACGTTGTCCATCGCCACGAACCTTGTTTCGGACTCGAAAAGTTCGACGCTTCCGCTGGTTGTTGATGATCTTCTTAAGCTTCACGATTGGCTCGCTTGTACTTCAATCTGCTTACGCCAAATCTTGGCGGATGTATTGCTATTTCAGTGAGGACTAAGTCGCGGACTTGCCAGCCTTGAGCTTGACTTGCTCGCCTTGGTAACGAATTCCCTTACCCTTGTAAGGCTCTGGTTTTCTCAGTGCTCGAACTTCAGCCGCGAACTGCCCAACCATCTGCTTGTCGCAGCCCTGAACGACGATATGCGTTTGATCAGGGCAGGTGACGCTCAAGCCATCGGGAATGATCTTCTTAAGTTCGTTGGCGTAACCGACACGTAACTGAAGCTCTTTCCCCTGAATCGCAGCGATGTAGCCAACACCGACAACTTCCAACTTCTTCTCATAACCTTCTTTGACTCCGAAGATCATGTTGCTGATGACCGCGCGAGTCAGACCATGCAGTTCCCGAGAAGTACGCTCATTAGTCTGACGCGATACTTTTACAGTTTTGTCTTCGCCATCTACGGCAACGGCGACCTCGGGGCGATGAGCAAACTCAAGCTCACCCTTGGGGCCTTTTACCTTGACCACACGATCAGCGACACTGACTTCCACCCCGTCGATGATGGGAACTGGCTTATTTCCGATTCGTGACATGGTTCTTCAATTTATGTTTTAGGCTGAACTACCACCGAAGGCGAACGAACAGGCGGCTTAGCAAACTTCACAGAGGATTTCGCCGCCAATGTTCTGCTGTCGGGCTTCCCGATCGCTTACCACACCCTGACTGGTGCTGATGATCGAAATCCCAAGGCCGTTTAGGACAGGTCGCAGATCCCGGCTCTTGCTGAACACGCGACGTCCAGGCTTACTGACACGCTGAATCGACTGAATCACGCGCTCACCATTGGGCCCGTATTTGAGCTCGATTCGCAGCTGCCCAACCGGCTCTGCCTCCAGTTCCTTGTAGTCCCAAATGTATCCTTCACGCTTCAGAACCTCGGCTAAACCACGCTTTACCCTCGAGGTCGGGATATCCACATGCTGCCGCTCAACGCGGACGGCGTTCCGGATTCGAGTAAGCATGTCAGCGATAGGGTCGGTCATCATCGTGGTTTGTGTCCCTTATCTGAATCAATGGCTCAGTTAGTTTTCACCGACTGAAATTGTGTCTTTCTTGGTGCCGAACAAATGTCTGCTTCGACCGCCGCGGGAGGCCGACGAAGCAGCGTGTCTACCAGCTAGCCTTGCGCACACCAGGAATTAAACCCTGGTCTGCCAATTCTCGAAAACAAATTCTGCAAATGCCAAACTTGCGATACACCGATCGCGGACGTCCGCAGAGCTTACAACGATTCTCACGACGAGTAGAAAACTTAGGCGTGCGATTCGCTTTCGCTATTTTGCTTTTGCTTGCCACTGGATATCCATCCGGTCCTAAAAATGTTCTATCTGACTTCTAACGATTCTATGCAGCAGGTTGCTTGGCTGCACGAAATGGCATGCCGAACATCTCGAGCAACAATCGCCCGGCGTCATTCGTTTCGGCAGTCGTACAAATGGTAATGTTCATTCCCTGAGGCTTGGTGTATTTGTCCGGGTTCAACTCCGGGAATACCAACTGCTCAGTCAAACTCAGGCTGTAGTTCCCGTTGCCGTCGAAAGCCTTGCGACTTACACCACGAAAGTCCCGCACTCGAGGCAAGACGATCGCAACTAAGCGATCGAGGAACTCATACATTCGCTGGCGTCGGAGAGTGACCTTGCAGCCAATCGCCATGCCTTCGCGTAACTTGAAACCTGCAATTGACTTGCGAGCCAACGTTTGAACGGGCTTTTGGCCAGACAGCTCCGTAAGAGCGTCGTACGCCAGTTCCAAGTTTTTCTTGTCTGCAATAGCTGAGCCTACACCCATATTGATGACGATTTTCGTCAGCTTGGGAATCGCCATTGGATTCTTGACTTCTAGCTGCTTAGCCAGCTCTTCACGAATCTTGGTTTGGTAGGCTTCTTGTAATCTGGGAACCATGTCTGTGGCACCTAAGTGTTTTGGTTTCAGGCTGGGCTGAAAAAAGTATTCTTAATTACTGATTTGCGTATTTGGCATTCGGTGGTGCGATAACACCCAGTGATGCTCCGCTGCCCTTGGCGAATCTTTCCTTGCTGCCGTCAGGGAGGTAACGAACGCCAACTCGGGTTCGTTTGCCCGTCTGTGGGTCGAGCAGCATGACGTTGCTGGCGTCGATCGGCATCTCCTTGCTTAATCGACCACCTTGTGGATTTTTTTGGCTTCGACGAACGTGCTTGTGAACCTTATTCACGCCTTCAACAATTACGCGTTTCTTTTCGCGGTCGACACGCAAAACCTTGCCTCGTGAGCCTTTGTCGACCCCGGCGATTACCAGGACTTCGTCGTTTTCTCGAATCAGCATCGAACTGTTCCTAAATCTTCTAACTTTGCTCGCTGCCTGTGACTTAAACTACTTCGCTAGCCAAGCTAACGATCTTCATGAACTTCTTCTCGCGAAGTTCGCGTCCGACCGCACCAAAGATCCGTGTTCCACGCGGGTTTGCATCTTTGTCGACCAATACAACTGCATTGCTGTCGAAGCGGATGTAGCTTCCGTCGGGACGGCGAGTCGGTTGCTTGCAGCGCACGACAACCGCACGAACGATCGACTTCTTCTTAACTTCACTGCCAGGCTGTACCGCCTTGACGGAGCAGACGATGATATCGCCCACACCAGCGTAACGGCGGCGGCTACCACCGAGTACCTTGATGCACATGACTTCTTTAGCACCACTGTTGTCGGCAACGGCTAGTCGTGTTTCTTGTTGAATCATGGTCTAAACAATCGTTGATTTGATATGTCTAAGGCGAAAATCTCAGCTTGATTTGCTGTGATTAACTCTCGGAGTCAGCTTCGCCACCTTCGCTCGACTCCGCCGCCGGAGCATCGCCCTCTTCCTTACCAGACAAGTCGTCGATGACAGCAGTCTGCTCGTTGCCGGTAGCTCGTTTCGCAGCACGCAATTGTGCGAGGTCGACCTCGCGGCTTTTCTCGACGACGCGAAGCAAGGTCCAACGCTTCAGGCGACTCAGTGGACGACTCTCCTGGATCTCGACGGTATCACCTACCGCCGAGTCGTTGTTCTCGTCATGAACGTGGCACACCGTCCGGCGCTTGACATACTTACCATACTTGGGGTGCTTGACCGTGCGATTGATCTCAACGCGTCTTGTCTTGGACGCCTTGTCGCTCGTCACGACTCCGATAGCAACTCTGGCTGGCATACAACTAAACTCTCAAATACTGTTCTGCAAAACTCACGCAACGCTCGAGTTCACGACTGCGCCTCTTTGGCCTTGGCTCGCTCGGTTTGCAACGTCCGAACCCGCGCGATCAATCGACGATTCCGACGCTTCTCAGTAGGCGACTCCAATTTCTCAGTTTGCGCCTTCACTCTCAAGCGAAACAGCTGGTTGGCCGCATCTTTAGCGGTGAGCTCCAACTGCTCGTCACTCATCTCTCGAAGTTCGTTAATATCCATGGCTAATAACTTGTTTGCTTATTGCTTTTCTGGATCTCGAAAGGTCTACGCCAAGCGGCGTTTGACCATTCGAACTTTGACAGGCATCTTCGCCGCAAGACGTGCAAAGCACACTTTGGCTTGCTGCTCCGTTACACCGGCCAGCTCATATAGAACTGTACCAGGCTTCACCACCGCGACCCAGGCTTCTGGCTCACCCTTACCTTTGCCCATCCGAGTCTCCAAAGGCTTGGAGGAAATCGGCTTGTCCGGGAAGATACGGATGTAAAGCTTACCTTCGCCACGCACGTACTGTTGCGCCGCGATACGTCCCGCCTCAATAGTCTTCGCACGGATCCAACCAGCGTCCAAGGACTGCAGTCCAAAGTCGCCGTAGACGACTTTGTTACCGCGAGTTGCATTACCTTTTATGCGTCCTCTTTGGCTTTTTCGATGCTTGACCCGTTTGGGCATCAGCGCCATCGTTCGCGTCTCCCGCGTAAGAACCTTGATTTACCCATACTTGAATACCAAGGTTTCCCTGAGGCGTTGTCGCTTCGGAGAAACCGTAGTCGATTTTGGCTTGCAGAGTGCTTAGTGGCAACGAGCCAGCACTCGCCTTCTCGCGACGTGCCATCTCAGCACCACCGAGTCGGCCAGCCAATTGAACTTTGATGCCCTTAGCACCAGCGTCCATCGTTGTTTCTAATGCCCGTTTCATCGTGCGTCGGAAGTTAGCCCGTTTCATCAACTGCTGAGCGATGTCGTCCGCTACCAGTTGAGCTTGCAGCTCAGGTCGCGATACTTCTTCGATTTTCAAGTTGACGCGACGACCGATCAGCGACTGCAACTCTTCCTGCAGCTTCTCGACGTCTTGGCCTTTCTTACCGATAATCAAACCAGGTCGAGCCACAAACAACATGACTCGAACTTCGTCTCGTGTCCGCTCAATTTCAATCCGGTCGATTCCCGCGTTGCGATATTGCTGGCGGAAGCGTGAATCCGGGTGGTTGCGGATGAACTTGCGAACTTTTTGGTCTTCCACCAATAGCTCCGCAAACTCCTTCTTAGAGGCATACCAGCGGCTCTTCCATCCGACGACAACGCCGGTGCGAAATCCTACTGGGTTTACCTTTTGTCCCATAACTCAACTCGCTAAACGATTGAACGGTTTTTGTTAAACGATTGCACGGTTATTCGATTACTGCTCAGCTGGAGCAAACTCCTCCATCAAGCTCAGCTCCACAGTGATGTGGGCTGTCCGCTTGAGGATGCCGTATGCCATACCCCGTGCACGCGGCCGAATTCGCTTGAACGTCGGGCCACCGTCAATCTTCGCGACTGATACGATCAGTCGTTCTGGATTGTAAGTTTGACCTCGGTTCTGGTCAGGATCCTGAGCATTTCCGATCGCGCTACGCAACACTTTTTCAAGCATGCGAGCTCCACGATGCGGCTGATACTTCAGCAAATCCAAGGCTTCGTCTGCGAACTTCCCACGGACTAAATCTGCCAGAGGACGAACCTTTCGGGCACTGATTCGAGCGTATTTGTGAGTGGCTTTGAATGCCATGTGTCCAACCTTAACTCAAATGTCTCACAGCCATCCGGCCGCGAAGGTTTACTACTTCTTGCCCTTACCAGTATGGCCGCGGAAGGTCCGGGTCGGCGCAAACTCACCGAGTTTATGCCCTACCATGTCTTCCGTTACCAAGACTTTCACGTGAGCCCGGCCGTTGTGAACCATGAAGGTCACGCCGACGAATTCAGGCACGATCGTGCAACGTCGAGCCCAGGTTGTGATCGGCTGGTGCGAACCTGCTTCCTGAGCCTTCACTACCTTGCCGTAGAGTCTTGGATCTACGAAGGGCCCTTTTTTGGTCGAACGTCCCATATCTAATTCTTCTCACCCAAACTTGGATACAGAGCCTGTGTTTTCTTACTTCAGTTTCAATTGGCCGTAACGTTTCGAACGACGACGACGAACGATTGAGCTGTTCGATGGCTTGCGACGAGCACGTGTCGAACCACCTTTCGTTGGCCGCCCCTGAGGAGTAACCGGGTGACGACCGCCCTTCGTTCGACCTTCTCCACCACCGTGTGGGTGATCGATCGGGTTCATAGCGGTACCACGAACATGGGGACGACGCCCGAGCCAACGAGCACGACCGGCTTTACCGAGCACAACCGAACTGTGGTCAGGGTTGCTGGCCTTGCCAATGGTCGCTCGGCAATTGCCTGGCACACGGCGAATTTCACCACTCGGAAGACTCAGCTGAGCCCAATCCGCTTCCCGAGCCATCAGAGTTGCGAGCGTTCCAGCACTGCGGCACAAAACGCCGCCGCGGCCTGGTTGCAACTCGATGCAGAATACTTCAGTGCCAGCGGGCATTGCCTTGAGCGGCAAGCAGTTACCAACCTTTGGAGCGACTTCATTGCCGGACTCAACACTGTCACCAGCCTTCAGTCCGTCAGGGGCAATAATGTAACGCTTCTCACCATCCGCGTAGTGCAATAAAGCGATGCGACTGGAGCGATTGGGATCGTACTGAATGGAATCTACCTTGGCAGGGATACCATCCTTGTTCCGCTTGAAATCGATCACACGATACTGCTGCTTGTGACCGCCGCCGCGATGCCGTGCTGTGATTTTGCCTTGGTTATTGCGGCCGCCCTTCTTCTTCTTTGGACGGAGCAAGGACTTCTCAGGCTTCGCACCCGGGGTCAGCTCAGCGAAGTCACTGACCGACGCGTTGCGTCGTCCAGCTGAAGTCGGCTTGTACTTGCGAATTCCCATAACGCTCTTTACCTACGCTAACGAATAGCGAATAAATTTGTTCCGTTCGGCCTAGAAGAAGTCAATGCGATGCTCTGAGGTGAGCTTCACAACTGCCTTCTTCCAATTGCTTGTTACACCGTGACGATGTCGATAACGACGCGTCTTTCCGCGGCGGTTTTGAGTCATCACCTTGTCGACTTCGACTTCGAACAACTCTTCGATCGCACGGCGAACGTCAGTCTTTGTCGCCTGAGGATGCACCTCGAAGGCGTAATGGTTGTTCCGTACCGAGCGGTGAACACCCTTTTCAGTAACCAAAGGGCGAATGATGACCTGGTGAGGCTCCAGCTCGAAGCCCTTCTTGTTGCCATCAACGGCTTTTACATTCGAATTGGATTTCTTGCTCATGACTTAACCTCGCAATCCGCAGCTGTTTTCTAGGCTGCAGCTCCATTGGCTTGAGACTGAATCCACTCCACAGCATCCTTCGTTAAAACTAACTTCTTCGGACGCAGGATATCCAATGCATTCAAATCCGCAACTCGCGTTACCTGAACGCCCTGAATGTTGCGAGCACTCAAATGAACCTCTTTCGAGTAATCACCCAAGGCAACTGTTGCAGTCGAGCCAGTCAGGCCAAGTGCCTGGAGGGCACCAACAAAGCTACGCGTGCTGGGCGACTCCATCTCTATCTTGTCAACCACGACGACTTCACTATCCGCAAATTTGGAAGCGATCGCCATCTTCGTTGCCGTCTTGATCGCCTTCTTGGGCAAGCGATAGTAAAACGAACGCGGACGCAGCTGCATCGCATGACCACCGCCACGACGATGAGGGGCTCGCTTGGAACCCGCACGTGCGTTACCCGTTCCCTTTTGACGGAACAGCTTCTTGGTCGTGCCCGAAACCTCGCCTCGAGGCTTTGTTCGCTTGGTGCCTTGACGCTTGTTGGCCAAGTACATCACCACGACGTCGTGCAACAACTGCTTGTTGATCTTTGGCGCGATGGCATCAGGATCGACGTCGATCTTACCGACTTCCGAACCCTTCAAATCATAAACTGGCAAAGTAACCATCTTTGAACCCAAATGCTCCTAAAACCGTCTTAGTTAGGGCCAACCTTGTTGGTTTCGCGAACAACCACGTAACCGCCTTGAGGCCCTGGCACGGCGCCTTGGACTAGCAACAAATTGTTTTCCGTATCAATCTTCGCAATCTTCAAGTTGCGAACCGTTTTCTTCTTCGCGCCATACTGACCGGCCATCTTCTGCCCCTTGAAGACGCGACCTGGATAAGTCGCCATACCAGTACCACCAGCGTGACGGTGACACTTTTTGACACCGTGAGAAGCCCGCTGACCGCTGAAGTTGTGTCGCTTCATCACACCAGCGAAACCACGGCCCTTGCTCGTACCAGTAACATCGACTGCCTTCACACCATCAAAAACAGCTGCAGTGACTTCGGCACCCACTTCCAATTCGGAAGAACCACGAAGCTCGCGAACAAATCGTTTGGGCTCACAGCCAGGCTTAGCAACTGCTTCAACGCCTTCGGCAGCCAGCTTCTTCGACCGCTTGCTGCTGATTGCGGCAACTTGGCCACGCTGAGACTTAGGAGCGAGCCGACGAGGCTTATCGAGATAGCCCAGCTGAACGGCTTCATAGCCGTCACGCTCAACGGTCTTCACTTGCAAGACGTGACAAGGACCGACTTCTACTACAGTCACAGGAACAACAGTGCCGTCTTCCTGGAAAATCTGCGTTGATCCGACCTTGCGGCCGAGGATTCCCTTAGTCATCTCACTTTCCCGTTGAACGATTTGCCGCCTAGGACCAGACCGAAGCCTGCGTTACCTAGCCAGCCTCCGTACATAGCTGGACTCAGTTAATTAAATTTCAGAACACGCAGAGCTGCCCCGCGGCGGGACCCTGCAGAAGTCTTAAACTTAAAGCTTGATCTTGATATCAACACCGGCAGGAAGACTCAGCTTGTTCAGAGCCTCGATCGTCTTCGCGGTAGCTTGCTGGATATCGATCAGTCGTTTGTGCGTGCGAATCTCGAACTGCTGACGAGCCTTTTTGTCAACGTGCGGGCCGGACAGAACCGTGTACCGCTCGATTCGAGTAGGCAAAGGAATGGGGCCGTGGACCTCAGAATGAGTCCGCTTGGCGGTATCTACGATTTCCTGTGCACTTTGATCGAGTACAGCATGATCGTAGGCTTCCATTCGAATTCGAATGACTTCGTTACCTGCCGCCACAGCTTTTCCTCTTCAGCAATTCAAAAAAATTGAACCAAAAATTCACACGATCCACGTATCGAGACAGACGCCCTGCGTGGAAGGGTACGAAGTTTAAGGGTGCCCCCAAGGATCGTCAACGGCAAATGGGCACCAAATAAGCAATGAATTCGCTGCTCCCATCCATTGTTACCGCTGCAATTCGCAGGGTCACATAGCCAAGTTGGATCGGCTAGGGAGACTCGTAGCTTTAGGCAAGCTCCATTCTTTTGCTACTACCGAGCCGAGGTAAGATTTGCGGCCTATCGCGGCTGTGTTGCTATCTACCTCGTCGAAGGAAAACTATCGGCAATCTTCTCCGATCGCAGCGTTCCTCGTGAAGCATTAGCAATTCCCTATTCGCGGTTCGAATTTAGCAATGGAGATGCAGCCGCCTCGGGGCCGATTACTAGACGCAGAGCTCGTTTCTGTCGAGGATTCAACGTTTGGCCTCAATGACTCAGTGCTACCATCATTTGATATGCAGAAAAGAACTGACGCAGGTCGATAAGCCATGGCTAGCCTTAGTGGCTCTTGCTCTTCAGCCAATTCCACTGTTGCACGGCCAAATTCGCTGGTGGTTTTCGGCAGTTTGTTTGTCGCTTGCTGCAATCGTTTTCGCCGATCGTAATTCCGGTCAACTGAAGTTGTCTATTGGCGGCCTTGAGTCCGAAGCACAAGAGCTTCAAGGCGACCTTTCGGTTTCGCCGGGCGTTTTCATTTTGGGCTCGGCGTGGCGTAGGATGCTAATGGCATTAATTTGGCGTTCGCGTGCTCTGGAATCAGAGTGGCCGAATCCCTCTCGGCGCCTCAGTTTCGAATCCCGAAAGGGGCCGGAAATCCTTGACCAGCTTGGGTGTATCAACGTCGCTTAATTAAAAGTGTTATTTTCTAATTGCTATCGCAGCATCTCGTAAATCAAACGAGCAGCGAATGTGACAGCCCAAATCGCAACGTAGCCACTGTCGGCGTTGCTCACGTGCGATCTACTCTGGGCATTGGAGGTGTCTGTACTCAGATAGCCTTAACCTGCCGCCACGCAGCCGTCTGGCGAATGCAAAGGGGAACCTCAGTGGGAGCACATTGGAAAGCAAAAACACGAAAGTGATTGGGAGTGGGAGCACCTGGAATCACCGGGCGATTCGCCGCGGGCCTTGCTGGGTGCATTTGGCCAAGCGTACGTCGCAGGTTGCGGAATCTAGGTGCGACATTGAGTGCTCTTCTTTCTTTAAGTAGGGATAGAGCGAAGGTTCTGCGTCGATCATGCGGGGAAAGCCGTTAAGACTTTCGGCTGTCCTGCTATGGTACTTCCGGACGCCGGTGCGCAAAAATGCCTAAGCTCGTGATGAACTTAGCTAGTCGAGTTCGCGGCAGGCTACTCGATCGCTCACCAAGAGAGGCTGATTCCGGACTTGGTTAAGGGCTGGCTTCCAATCGCATGCTGCCAGGAGTCTTGGTCGTAAGCGCTCATGTAGAGCACGGAGCCCGGATGCGGTGAATAATCCCCAAGTGTTCGATTGTCGATCGGTGAGTTTGCTGCGAAGTTTTGCGCGCGGCAGAACTTGCAGGTGATATGCTCACAGGAACTTTGTATGCGGAATCGTACGCGATTGACTGCGATGCAATTGGTAGCATAAAGTGCGTTAGCACTCAGAAGGATTGGCTAGGAAGGTGGAAGCAGAGGACGCCTGCTTTTGCCAAGCTCTGCTACTCGACCGCAGGAGTCTCAGCCGCTGGCTGGGATACAGCGGCGAATGGGATGGTCATGGAGCAGCAGCGGGTCGTGCCGACACAGAACTTGGCACCAGTCGTTGGGTCTCTTGGCTTGTTAGATTCGTTGCAGCAGCATTCGCCGCAGGTGGCGAGACTATGCTTTGAGCTGATTTGCAAGAGCTTGCAGATCAAGAAGTCGCATTGGCATACCATGTTGATCACTGTGAAGAACTCAGCCTAAGCTTGGCGACAGATGATCTTCTATTTGTCATTCCTACAGCATGATGAGCTGGATGAATTCTTGAACTGGGGTAGGAAGCATTGGGCTGAACAGTCGAATTCATTCCGCGATCGGTTTGAGCTTGCACTACTTGGCCTCGAAGCGGCTGCCTTTGCCGCGTCGATTGAATCCAGCAAAGCTACCCAGCAGTTCCTTGGGTGGAAGAAAGGCAAGCACTGGCTGTCGACGACTAAACGAGGATTTCTTTCACAACGCGGGCTTCTTCTACACCAGTGAGCTTCATGTCGAGGCCTTGGTAGGGTACGGTGAGGCGGTTGTGGTCGATCCCAAGTTGATGAAGGATTGTGGCGTGGAGATCGCGTATATGCACCACGTCTTCTACGGAATTGTAGCCGAGTTCGTCGGTCGCGCCGTGGCTAATTCCTGGTTTGATGCCGCCACCGGCCATCCACATACTAAAGCCCTTGATGTGGTGATCGCGTCCCGCACCACCCTTGCCTTGGAACATTGGGGTACGCCCGAATTCGCCACCCCAGATCACAAGCGTGTCTTCGAGCATGCCGCGTTCTTCGAGATCCTCTAGTAGAGCGGCTGTCGGCTGATCGGTCAGGCTGCAGCATGTGTTCATGTACTTCACGAGCCCACCATGGTGATCCCAGCCGCGGTGATAAAGCTGAATGAATCGCACACCACGCTCGGCCAAGCGTCGAGCGAGTAAGCAGTTGGAGGCAAAGGAGCCGTCACCTGGCTTGGCACCGTAGCGATCCAGCATGCTTTGCGGTTCGTCCGACATGTCCATCAGCTCAGGAACAGAACTCTGCATTCTAAAGGCGAGTTCGTAGGCTGAGATGCGTGTGGCGAGTTCCGGATTGTCGACAAATTGATTGCGGTGCTTATCCAAGCTACGGATGGACTGAATCAGTTTGGCTTGGAGGTCTTCTGAGACGCCTGGCGGTCTCCTGACGTAGTTCACAGGATCGCCGCTGCTACTGAATTCGGCGCCTTGGTAGCGGCTTGGTAAAAAGCCGGCCGCCCATTGTCGCGCCGCAATTGGCTGGGGATTGCGGCCTCCAACGCTTGTCATTACCACAAAGCCGGGCAAGTTGTCACACTCGCTGCCCAAGCCATAGTTGATCCACGATCCCATCGAAGGCCGACCGCTGATGGCCGTTCCGGTGTTCATGAATGTGTGTGCTGGATCGTGGTTGATCTGCTCCGTCACCATCGACTTGATAACGCAGATTCTGTCTGCGATCCGCTGATGATGAGGCAGGAAGTCGCTGATCCAAGTGCCATTCTCTCCGTACTGCGAAAACTTGCTGAGGTGCCCTTGTACCTTCAGTGCTTTGCCTTGCAGTTGTGCGATCGGTTGTCCTTCGGTGAAAGAGCTTGGCATCTCCTTGCCGTCGAGTTTGTCGAGCTCCGGCTTGTAATCGAACGTCTCCAGGTGCGAGGGCCCACCAGACATGTAGAGGAAGATGACACGCTTAACCTTCGCAGGAATATGCGGCGGAGCTTTTGCTCCGGTTGCTCCGGCGGGCAAGCCCACATCTGTGGCGACAGTATTTCGTGCTAGCAAATTCAAAGCGGCGATGCTACCGAAGCCGACTCCGAGCTGCGAAAGAAAACTCCGACGCCTCAGCCGTGATAAGGCAGAAAGCGAGTCAGAATCAGCCAGACCAAGTCCGTTTTCACGCAGTGTTTGTTTGCGCGAATCCACCTCACATTGGCACAAGCTCTTCTGCCGGTCGCCTAACGCATCCATTCCTTGCTCTGCATTCAGGAAACTGTTCAACATCAGTTAATTCCGCGTGTAAGTTTCGTTCAAGTTCAAGATCGCTCGCGCCAACATCGTCCATGCAGCCCAAGTTGCTTTGGAATGTTTCGACTGCCGTGTCAAGGAGCCAACCGAAAGCAGCTCTTCTGCAGCCTTTTCGTCGGCCCCGAAAGCAACCTCCGATACCTCCAACAGACCCAACAGACTGGCTATCTCTTCCGCGTCAGGCTCTCGCGAAGTTGCTCGGCGGAACATTTTGCGAATCCCAGCCTTGCGAGCTTCTTTGCTATCCATTTCTGTTGCGCTAAATTGTTCCAACTGTTCGGCCGCAAAGTGCTTGGCAGCTTCGATGAAGCTTGGGTCGTTCAGCCACACCAGCGCGGCGAGCGGTGTATTGGACCGGGTACGCTTGGCCGTGCATTCCTCTCGAGTTGGAGCATCAAAGGCTCGAAGCATGGGATGCAGGAACTGACGCTGCCAGTGAACGTAAAGGCCGCGACGCCACTGACCGGGATCTGTTGACGCAGCGTACTTGCGAGTCGGGAAATTGAGGTGCCGATAGTAGCCGGCTGGCTGATATGGCTTGACACTGCTGCCACCGATCTGTCGCAACATCAGATTCGAGCAACTCAAAGACACGTCGCGAACCATTTCTGCTGGCAAGCGAAAACGGTGTTGGCGAGAGAGCAGTCGGTTCTCAGGATCGTGTTTGCGGTGCCAAGAAGTCTCCAGGGAGGACTGTTGGTAAGTTTGGCTCGCGACGATCAAGCGAACCATGTGTTTCACATCCCAGCCCGATCGAACAAATTCGATGGCCAAGCGATCGAGCAACTCTGGATGCGTCGGCGCCTCGCCTTGACCTCCAAAATCTTCGACGCTCCGTGAAAGACCTTCGCCGAAAAATAGCATCCACAGTCGGTTCACAAAAACGCGAGCTGTTAGGTAGCCTGGGGACGATTTCGCTTGGGTGTCTACCAACCAATGCGCGAGATCGAGTCGAGTTGGGCGACTGGCCAAGTCTAGGTCTCCCATGAACTCTGGAACGGAAGGTTGCATCGCCTCGCCGCTGTCGTCGAGCCAATCTCCACGGGGCAGGAAACGCACCAATCGCGGCTCGATGGATTGAGTAACCATCGTGCGGTGCTTCGATTTCTCCAGTTGTTCCAAAGCGGCTTTGAGCGACTTTTGGCTTGAGGTGGCCGCGTCTTGGAGTTCAGCCTGAAGATTGGCTTGCAGCAACTGCTGTGCGCGAGTCAGAACATCGATTTCCGGTGGCCGTTTGGTAGGCAGAGAGTTACTGCCCACCTTGAAATGCTGTGCTTCGTCTACGTCCGCGAAGAATGCCGCAAGCGAGTAAAAGTCCCTGGCCGTGAAGGGATCGTACTTGTGATCATG
Organism: Aureliella sp.; assembly: GCA_963691875.1. Lineage (GTDB taxonomy): Bacteria > Planctomycetota > Planctomycetia > Pirellulales > Pirellulaceae > Aureliella. Next base: position 2,364,953 of record OY829846.1, on the reverse strand, counting down.
GCATTGAGCACAGCCGATGGTCGCGCCAAACCAGACGGCCGAAACGTTGCGGACTCGATCGGCTTGGTAGATCGCCAAATATTCCGCCGGCTGCACGCCGCCTTCGTGCGAGGTTTGCAGTAGCCGGTTGTATCCGGTGGCAACGATTTGCTCTTCGCTCGGCGAGTCTAGAAGGTCGCCTGCGAGCTGATCGATCGTGAATTGATCGAAGGGCAAATTGTCATTGAAGGCGTTGATGACGTAATCACGGTAGGGCGTAATGTTGTGATCTTGATCGCCGTGGTATCCGACGGTGTCAGCGAAACGTACCAAGTCCAACCAGTAGATTGCCATGCGTTCGCCAAATGCAGGGCTCGCTAGGAGTTGATCGACGGAATCTGCATAGTTTGCTTCGCTGACTGAGCTAACGTCCGCTCCCTCTCCCGGTGGCAAACCAGTCAAGTCGAAGGAAAGGCGACGGAGCAAGGTCACGTCCTTCGCGCGAGCTGACATTTTGCGTCCAAGCTTCTGGAGATCACTGGCAATGTAGTGGTCGATCCAGTTCTTTGCTCGTTCTGCCTGAGCCGTAGGTAACTTTGGTGTCGGTGACGTACGCGGTGGTTCGTAGGCCCAGTGCTTGGCCCACTTTGCACCTTGATCAATCCACTTACGAATCAGCCCTTTCTCTGCTTCGTTCAGTGGTTTACCTATTTCCGGTGGAGGCATCACTTCGAACTCATCGTCCGAGAGAATTCGTTTCATCAGTTCGCTAGCGACTGAATCACCAGGCTTCAGCACATAGTAGCCGCCACGATCTTCAGTCAGGCTTTCGAGCGCATCGAAGCGCAGGTTGGCTTCACGGTGCGCCTCGTCTGGGCCGTGACAGGAAAAACAACGATCAGAGAGCAGTGGCCGAATGTCGCGTGCAAAGTCTACTTCTTGAGCGTCGCATGTAGTTAACCTGAGAACGCCGAAGAGAATAACGAAACAGCGTGCTGCGAGCAGAAAAGGAACTTGGTGCATTAAGGCTCTTTGTACGACTGAGTTGCTAAAATTGGCAAGCTGGAAGAACATCCGCGTATTAAGTCGGTGATACATTGTTCGGCCCGCCGAGTCTTCGCCGAACACCGTATGGAATTGTACTTTCTGAGCACAGTGGTCGCCCCTTGTAGTAGCGGAAGCCGTCAAAGCTCAGCTGCTTATTCATCGCAGATTCGAGTAGCTGAGCTTGTCAAGGGCTTGGTGTCTTCGTCCAAGTTCGCGTGGCATCGCGTCGGATGACTGTCGAAAGTCTTGACGACTTCCGCTAGGGTTGATGCCTTGGGTGACGCGTGTCTTTGCGTTTCCGAAACAGCACCGCGGCCTTTCCCTCGTTTTCGACCGACGGACTGCTAAACTTCCCACCCCGAGCGATAGGATTCGCGAATCAAGGCTTGGGCTTTTTCATTGCCTTTGGTCTTCAAGTTCTCCGAATCCCACTCGAAGTTACCAGCGCGGAAAGCAACATTTCCTAGCAAAACGGTTTCGGCAAGCGGGCCCGAGTAATCGAAATTGCAAGTCGCAGGATCACCACCTTTGCAAGCGTTGATCCACTCACGATGGAATCCTGGCGAGTCGGGAATGAATTTGTCGGGAGCTGTGAAGTTCTGGAACTTTTCTTCGGGAAGCAACTGCAACTTGCTGAAACCGCAGGCCAGCATACCCTGCTCTCCTATAAACAAAGTATTGTTGCCTTTCTCAGGCACACCCAACTTTTCGAGAATGGGAGGTTTCCCGTGATACCAATGCAGCTTCACCATTGAATTCTGATTCGAGGTCGGGAACAAGTATTCGCAGTGCATCGCCTTGCTCGTTCGCTCTCGGTCGGGCTCAGGTCCAGCTGCTTTCACGCGAGACGGATACTTGAGCCCCAAGGCCCAGAATGGAATGTCCAAAATGTGACATCCCCAATTGCCGGTCTCGCCTGTTCCAAAGTCCCACCAAAATCGCCAGCCATATGGGCAGAAGCTTGGATGGTAAGGTCGTCCCGCAACTGGCCCAAGCCAGAGGTCGTAATCCAAAGTGGCAGGAACAGGCGGTTTGTCCTTGGGAATCGCGGGCATGCCGCGACTTCCACCGACCCAACTGTGGACCTCAGTGACTTTCCCGATTGCTCCTGACTGAATCAGCTCCACTACGCGGTGCATGTTCGGAATCGCATGTCGCTGAGCACCGAGTTGCGTGGCGAGTTTGTTTTCGCTTGCCAGATCGGTGAGAGTCCTTGTCTCCCATACGTTGTGCGCTAGTGGCTTCTCTAAGTACACGTGCAAGCCGAGTTGCATCGCGGCATATGCGGGATGGAAGTGCGTGTGGTCTGGAGTGCTGATCACCACAGCGTCCAGCTTGCTGCCCAAGCCGTCGAGCATCTTGCGGTAGTCCTTGAACTTCTGCGCTTTCGGGTGCTTCTCAAAGGACTTGCCGGCCCGTTTTTCATCGACATCCACCATCGCGATGATATTTTCCTTTCCAACGCCGCCGACGTTGGCCGAGCCACGACCGCCAACACCGATACAAGCGATGTTCAGGGACTCATTAGGGCCACTGGCATCACTGGTTCGAGGAAGAAACGAGGAGACTGCGACGGCAGAGCTTGTTGCGAGCAGATTTCTACGATTGAGTTGTGAGGTCAAAGTGAGGCTCCTTGGAGGAAAGAGCAATAGAAGTTGAGGGTCGCCATGTATTATAGTGCAAATGTTAGACTGTTGTTCTGTGAAGAATGCCGAGAGGCAGGGCCATTCATTATTTCACATTGGTGAGCTGAGCCGGACGCGCTACCGTCCGGTTGCACCAAGAAAGCGTTAGCCCGTGGCTAGCAATGTCGGCTCACATATTGCTCTTCTGATTCCCCCTTTGCCGAGAGGGTGCAACGGTGAAACAGTTTTGGGCCAAGAAGAACGAACATTGAGCAATCGTTACCTGTCCAGCAATTCCTGAGTCTGTGGTTCAGTCCAGCGATGTGCTTGGGGGCGCCCGGCATACGCCGCGACTCAAGTTGCGGAATATGCGGCTTCCTTTCCGCCAACGCAGATCGTCAGATTTGAGAGCAATCGCGAAGTTTGTTTTGCGGAGGAGATTTGCGACGATCGAGGGAGGTTAAGAGTCGAAATGATTCTGAAGGGCGACGATGAGTTTGGATGGGGCATCTTTCATGGGGAATTTGAAATCCGTTTGCTGCTAGAGTTCTGAGAACACTTGGAGCAGAGGTTCGCCCCACTGCGTGTGTCCGACTCACGAGAGCTTTGTTTATATTTCGTCGGCTTGTTCAATAGAATGCACCGTAAATGAGTCCAATCAGTATTTTCTTTTCGCCATGAAAACATTTGGTTACGACGTCACTAAAGATGAGCAGTTGGGCCGACTGCTTGAAACCGAAACGCAGGGAATTGCCCCAAGTTTCATCGCTGCGATCAGGCAACATGCAGCGTGACGTGAGTGCTGGCTTTCGCCGGCGATTCCTGCCTAGTGTTAGTTGGCCCCAGGTGACCGAATCCTGGTTTCGAGATGTCGTCAGGGAAATGCGTAAAGGCTAAGCTCGACTCGCAAATCGAGCGATATGATTGGCCTTAGGTGAGAACAGGACAGTTACCTAAAGTCCCCGAATCGTCACATCTTTGAACCAGACTTGTTGGCCATGATTCTGGAATCCGATGTAGCCGGTGCGGGGGAGATCTTTCAGCGCAGTTCTGAATTTGTTGGCGGAGCCATCTGGATTTTTGCGAGCGGTATCCCAGCGAGAGATGTCAGCTTCGTTGACCAACTCGCCATTGAGTTTGACACTGAGCTTCGAGCCCTTGCAAGTGAGTTGAAACTGATTCCACTTGCCGGCTGGTTTCTGCGTGTCCTTTGAAGCGGCTTGGCAATCGTAAAATGCGCCGTTGAGGTTCTTTGGGTCTTTCTTGCCGCTGCGCTTTTGGTAGCCCGCATCGTCCATCAGCTGGATCTCAAATCCGCCCTGCACTGGATTGTCTTTGTCGGTGCGAAAGAAAACGCCGCTATTGGCCGCTTCGGAGAGTTTATAAAATAGTTTTAGCTCGAAGTCCTGGTACTGTCTCTTCGACCAAATGTAGCCCATTCCTCGCTTGCGGATGTCGCCGTTCTTTTGCTTGATCATTTGCATCCGGCAAGTCATCGATCCCTCAGAGATGTACCAGCCGTTCTTGGTGAAGTCCCAGTGGTCGAGCGACTTGCCGTCGAACAGCTTTTCTTCTTGGGCCAATGTGGGCGAGCTGAAAGGGAGTGTAGTGAGGGCAACTACCAAGAAGCAATGTTTCCAAGCCTTGTGTGCGCAGTCAGTTGTGTACATCGGAAAGTCCAGGAGGGTGGGAAAGGAATGTGAGTCACAGGATGACGTAGGCAGCTTGCAAATGCAACCGAAAGGTGGTGTGGGACGGCGTTTGAAAAGCCGTAACAGCGCAGCGCCCGTTATCGGCCTACATCGTGGACTATTTATGGTAGCCTGCTGCTATTTTGCGGCTTGCAATCGTGATACGATTCAGGATCTGAATGGCAGAGCCAACACTCGGGCTCTGCGGACTTGCCCTGCTGAGAAGGCACTTTTTTGATGCGTGATAATGACCAATATGAGAGTGACCAATATGAGCTTGACCCTGTCTTCGTCCATTCGAGGCGAGAGGCTTGGGTGATCATGGGAATTTTTCTTGTATTCGGAGTCTACAGTATCACTGCATCATTCTTGCTCGGCCGCCTTCCTGAGGATGGGAATCTCAGCAGAATCCGGACGATGTTTGGGATGCCAAATTGGGTGGCTTGGGGAGTGCTGCTTCCGTGGCTGCTGGCCAATATAGTCACCGCTTGGTTCTGCTTTGGTTTTATGAAAAATGATCCGCTCGACGACGAAGCTGAAGATGATAATGTGGGGGCAGAGGCGGAATTGAAAACGGATGGTGACGAGGTGCAGGATGCTTGAGTCGTTCACCTCACTGAGTTTCTCGATTCCACTAGCACAGAGTTCAGGCTCCAACGCTGCGATCATCGCTTTCATGGGCTATATGTGCATAGTCATGTTTCTCGCGTGGTTGTCCAGTCGCGTGGCGCAGAAGAGCACCTTTCTAAAGGAGTACTTTCTTGGCGGACGAAACCTCGGAGTGTGGGCCTTTGCCTTGACCTTTGCTGCAACGAGTGCTTCGGGCGGTAGCTTTATTGGATTTCCGTCCAAAGTCTACACTCACGGCTGGAGTTTGGCTCTCTGGATCGGTAGTTACATGCTTGTGCCGCTGGTGGCGATGGGCCTGCTGGCAAAACGACTCAATCAGATCGCTCGAAAGACCGATGCGATCACGATTCCAGATTTGATCTTAGAGAGATTTCGCAGTCCAACACTGGGGCTGTTTGCAACTCTGCTGATCGTCTTTTTTACGACTTTCAATTTGATCGCGCAGTTCAAAGGCGGCAGTGTCATTTTGCAAACCCTGCTGAGTGACGTTCCTTTCTTTCAGTCAGCTGCGGCGAGCCTTGGTGGGTTCACCGAGTCGATAAGTTGGACTGCAAGCGTCGATCCCGCCTATTTACTGTGCCTCGGTGTTTTTGCTTTTGGCGTCGTTGTCTACACCACTTACGGAGGGTTTAGAGCCGTCGTTTGGACTGACGTGCTACAAGGATTTGTTATGGTTCTTGGCATCCTCGTCCTGCTGCCGATGACGTTGATTGCCGTGGGGGGATTGAGGAACAGTACAAACGACTTGATCCTCGATACGCCGACGTCATTGCCGTTGGTTTCGCTATCGACGGTCTCTGAAGAGGCAATTGACCAGCGGCGTGCGTTCAGCAAGAACGCCCGGCTCGCCGTGCTTTTCGAAGGCAATGTACGGACCTTTCGTTTGGCCGAAGCCGCTAAGCTCAATGATCTAGGCAAGTTGGTTTCTGTGGCGTCGGATGCTGATCAGCCTTTGGTGGCCGGAAGCCTTCTGCCGACCGATTTGGGACTCAGCGAAGCCGATCGCAAGCTCGTATTTCGGATGGATGAAATGCAGAGTGAGATTCTTCAGCCGGAGGTTCCAGCGGGAGGTTACGTTTCGCTGCCAGGCCCGGCCTGGGAAACGCGTAAAGAAGGTGAGAGCGAGATCAAGGAGCAAACGGACTTCTTACCTTTTTCGGCTGCGATCTCTTTCTTTTTCTTTTGGTGTTTGGCCGGGGCGGGACAGCCGAGCAACATGGTACGCTGCATCGCCTTCCGAGATTCGAAGACCTTGAGCAAAGCCATCTTTACCGTCTCCGTCTACTATTCTCTTATCTACTTTCCGATCGTTATCATTTTCTGCTGTGCACGGACTCTGCTGCCCGGGATGGAGGCGGAGTCGGATCGCATCATGCCGGAGATGGCCAGCACAGTGACCTCATTGTTCGGGGTTCCGTGGTTGGCTGGGCTGTTGGTGGCCGCGCCCTTCGCTGCGGTGATGTCGACGATGGACAGCAGTCTGCTGCTCGTTAGTTCCTCAGTCATTCGTGATATCTATGTACGGTGGATTCAACCAGATCCCACGGAAAAGACGACCAAGATCCTTACCTATGGAACAACCTTCGTTGTAGGCATCTTGGCGATGATAGCCGCCATCAATCCACCGCAATTCCTACAGGACATCATCGTCTTTACCGGCAGTGGCTTGGCAACGGCATTCCTGGTCCCAGTGACCTTGGCACTCTATTGGCCACGCTTTAATTCGGCGGGAGCTTTGGCAGGTATGATGACTGGCTTCCTCAGTAACATTGTTTTGTACGGAGTGGGCTATTTGCAGTCGGGTAAAATGGAAGCCTGGGAGCCGTTAGGACTCACGCCATTTCTTTTCGGCTTGGGACTGTCCGCCATCGTCGCGATTGCTGTTTGCTTATTGAGTGCGCCGCCAAGTGAAGACTTGGTTCTTAAGTTCTTCTATCGACGCAAGGGGCGAAAGCCTTATTCCTAGCCTAGGTCAGGAGTCTTTGGCGAAAATGAAAATACGCCGCCTCTTTTGCCAGGAGACCCAGTGCTTGGGGACTTGAGCCGCACTATCCCGCAAGCAACCGGCGCGTTGCCGTAGTACTGCGCGCGATGAGGTGGCGGATTCTAATCAGAGCCCATGAACTGCGAGCAGGGCCATGGCTATTTGCGGTAGCATGCACCGGCGAAAGAAGGGCGATTCCTTGGATGTTGGTGCCGATTAAAACTTTTGAAAAGAACTGGAAGGTTTTCGGCTTTCGCTTTTTGTTCCATGGAATAGAATCCCAAACTTCTGGCCTGACGTAAATTATCCCGGCGTCCTCTTGGCTTCATATGACGAAACATACTCCCCCGCTCTTCCTATTGGTTCTTTCCCCTTGATCTCGGAGTAATTCTAGTGTCGTCCATCGACCTCTCAACCTATGGCATTCGTGTTCAGAACGTCATCCGCAACGCAACCACCGCCCGTTTATACGAGTTTGCGATCCAAGACGAAGATGCGGTTATCGCGTCGAGCGGTGCGTTGGCGACGCGGAGTGGAGACAAGACCGGTAGGAGCCCCAAGGACAAGCGAATCGTCGAAGCTCCATCGACGGCCGAAGACATTTGGTGGGGCGATATCAATATTCGGCTGACCGAACGATCTTTCATGATTAATCGCCAGCGCGCCTGCGACTATATGAACATGCAAGATCGCTTGTTCGTGACGGATGGATACGCAGGTTGGGATCCACGCTATCGATTGAAGATTCGCGTTATCTGCTGCAGTGCTTATCACGCTCTTTTCATGCAGAACATGCTAATTCGTCCCACGGAAGAAGAGCTGCAGAACTTCGGCACGCCGGACTATACCATCTACAACGCAGGGCACTTCCCGGCGAATCCCTATACGGCTCAGATGACCAGCCGTACGAGTGTGGATCTGAGCTTCGAGCAACGCGAATTCGTCATTCTCGGCACGCAGTACGCAGGCGAGATGAAGAAGGGCGTGTTCACGATCATGAATTACTTGATGCCTCGTCAAGGCGTCCTGTCCATGCACTGCTCTGCCAATGAAGGTGAGTCGGGCGATGTGACCTTGTTCTTTGGGCTCAGCGGCACAGGGAAGACAACTTTGTCCGCCGATCCAGCTCGTATGCTGATCGGAGACGACGAGCATTGTTGGACGAAAGAAGGCGTATTCAACATTGAAGGCGGATGTTACGCCAAAGTCATCGGGCTGACCAAGAACAGCGAGCCTGAGATTTTTGATGCGATTCGATTCGGCTCCGTGCTCGAGAACGTGGTTTACGATCCAGCCACACATCGTGTCCACTATGACGACGCGTCCATCACAGAAAACACGCGAGTCGCTTATCCGATTGAGTTCATTCCGAGAGCCAAGATTCCTTGCGTCGGTGGACATCCGAAGAACATCATCTTCTTGACCTGTGATGCCTTTGGGGTTCTTCCGCCAGTAAGCAAGCTGACGTCCGATCAAGCCATGTACCACTTCATCAGTGGCTACACAGCAAAAGTGGCGGGAACGGAGATGGGCGTTACCGAACCGACCGCTACTTTCTCAACTTGCTTTGGTGCAGCCTTTATGGTCTGGCATCCTTCCAAGTACGCCGAGCTGTTGGCCGAGAAGATTGAGCAGCATGGCACCAACGTGTGGCTCGTAAACACCGGGTGGAGCGGTGGAGGTTACGGAACAGGGCGCCGGATGTCACTGCAGAATACTCGTGGCATTATCGATGCCATTCATAGTGGAGCTTTGGCGGAAGCGGAAACGGTCCAAGACTCGAATTTTGGATTCCAGGTTCCGACGACTTGTCCCAATGTTGACTCGGAAATTCTTCAGCCCAGGGAAACTTGGTTGAATAAGCAAGCTTACGATGTCGCAGCGCTCAAGCTAGCAAAGCTATTCCATGAGAACTTCGGTGCCTTTGACCAGCAAAGTAGCCCAGCAATCGCCGCCGCAGGACCGATAGTAGGAAGATGAGTCGGCAACCCGTGGCTCTCTGCCAGACCAATGAAGTTCTCGCGGAGCAGCTGATTTACCAGATTCCGATTGATCCTCCACGTCGAACTGTGCATAGCGCTACGATCGTGATTTTGTATCAAACGTGCGCGAGTTGATTTTGTGCAGATTTCTATCTGAGCTTGGACTAAGTCGGCTATGGGGCCACCGCATTTACTGGTTTCAGCGTTGCTTCCTACTTAACGATTGGTTTGGCTGGCTCCTGCGGAGACGAGCGTGCTTCGCGACTTCTTGCGAGGCCGTGTGCGGGAGGTGATCTCCAAAGTCATGGCGGCGGAGGTCACGGAACTTGGCCGGTCCAAACGCTATCCCCCATCGCTGTAGGATTTCCATGCTGCTACTGCTTCAGGGTGTGTGCTGATGGAGGGTGCAAAGGGAAAAGTCTTTTGTTCACGAGACCGTCAAAGAGCAGCTGACGGTACCAGCCGCAAAGTCGAACTCACCAGCTACACGGTCGCTAACGATCCTCAACTGCTATAGGTTCTGATTGTGCAGTCGATTGTTCCAGGGGGCAGGACGCGAGCTATCGAAGAGAATCCCCCAATCTCCGTCAGTGAAGCGTTTGCCTGTTTCGCGACTTTGGCCAAAGTATGTTGATGAACCGCGAAGCAAGGCTCTTGGTCAGGCGAGGTGGTGTGGTTTGATGCTCGGTAGCATCTGCTTGAGCAATGAATAGACAGCCTTCGCCGAACTTGGGATCGGTGCCAGCGGCAACAAGCACATCTCGAATTTTGCCCTCGGGAGCAGCGAAAGCCTTGCGATCAAAGGTGAATGGTTAGGGCAAATCGTAAAACGAGGTTTCCGATGCGAGCATCGCTGGAACGTCGTTCTCGACGGTCTGCAAGGCCTCGTACAGAAATTCTTCAACGTCAGTGCCGTCCAAAGTTGCTTGGTTCAAAAAGAACGAAACCTCAAAAGGAAACGCACCAAGCGTTATTGGGGCGAAGTGTCAGGTTTGTTTACTCGGCTACGTAGTGTTCAGGGGCCTCAAGCGGCGGACGAATTGCTTCGCGAACTGAAGTCCATTTGGGAACCGATCAATTCGGAGCGTTTCGAAACTTCAAGGAGGCCTGCGAAGACCTGCTGACACTGCATAGCTCAATACTAAGCACCAATGCGATTCAGACTCATTTTGGAATATATGTCGGAAGATAGGTCATGTAACGCGCTCTCCTACGGAGTCGGAAGCAACATCTTGCCGTTTGTCCTACGCGTTCCTCGAAGCGGAGAAGGACATCCGCAAGATCTCAGCACATCAAACGCTACCGCACATGGTTGCCGCCCTCTCGTGGCTTGAACTCATCACCTGATCGCCTTCCCCGAAATTTTCAATCGCCTTGGCGATCGAAAATGACGGTGATCAACTGATGGTGAGCCAAAGCATCTGTAAGTTTCTATCAAGTAGGATCATCAGACATTTCAACAATAAATGGGATATCCCCGCCTGCATCGCCAGATTTCTTCGCTAAAAGTTTACGCAAAAGCTCCTATTGCGTACCTTTCTCTAGTTCACGCTGGCCGCCTAAAAGAGGCAAGGAATCGTTTGGATCGAGATGGCGGTGCATCTTAGAGACAAGGTCTGAAGCTGTGCTTCTGGCCAAGAGGGATTCTAGGGAACTTGACTGATCAAACTAGCAAATATCGAATCCGACAATAGCGATTGAGCATGGGGTGAGGCAAATGTGTTAAAATGAAAAAGACGTCCGTAGGCCCGTCAATGTATGCTGCACTCGCCCGCACAGTGGTGATATAAATTGCCGCTGGAAGTTGGTATGTTCTTACGCCTGCGAAACGAAACATTGTCGAACTGGTAACCACGCTCCTAGGGAGGAATCTGATGCGACTCCTACTCATCGCTTTGATTATTTTTAACTTGGCTTCCATAAGCCCCGCTCAAGATACCGACGCAAAAAAAGGTAAAAGGAAACTGGATCGAAAAGCGTTCCTACTAATGAGCGGGATTTACGAAACAGTTTCTTGGAACGATGGAAGCGATGTGCATAAGCCGCCAGCGATCAGTGGAAGATGGGCATTCGTCGATGGCAAGACGATGTGTATCATCCACAACCGAGTCGACTCAAAACAAATGACCTCTCTGGTCGGATGGGGGTATGGCTATTTCAAAGACGGGAAATTTCATTACACCTATCCTGAATTCACCACCATAAAAGGCGACGCATCGCAATCTACCTTGCAACAGGGCGGGCCTTTCGAAGGCGAACGGGTTTATGATATCCGTTTTGAAGGGGATAGCATGGTAATGACTTCAGAGTCAGGGAAACAGGTTTGGGAAGTCACACCGGAAGGCATGCGTTACACGGACCAAGAATCGGGGAAAGACAAAGTTTACGCTCAGAGGGTATGGAAGCGACTGAGCAATAAAGTCCCGAATTGAAAATGATTGCAATCAATTGCGAATAAGCCAAAGCACTATTGAGTTGCTAGCAAGTAGGCTCGCCGGACGTCTCAACAAGAAATGGGACGTCCCCAAGATCGCTCATTTTGGGTTCAAAGCGTCACGCTAAAAGTACATCGTGTTGCATCGAGTGAGGGGGCTTGAATCTTCAGACGATCGTTTCGAAAAGTGGTATTGCTACTCTAGTTTTGGCGATTCCTGATGTTGATGCAAACTTATTGACCAGTCGCTATCAAGAAGTAAGCGAGCAAGTCGCTGAACGGCCTGCTTTCAAATTCACCCAAGACTATTGCGCGATGCAGGTATCATCTAGGCTTTACTCTGTACCGCGATTGAGGCTGAGGCAGCTACCGGAAAATCGACCGTCGCCGTTACACTCAAGTGCAATCAAAGGCCTCACTGAAATAGCTTTGCCTTGCGAACGGTCCGTGAAGCAGACACAGCAAGTTCTAGGACCGCATTCCTAGCTTGTGGTAGGAATTGGAGCCAGTTACTATCGAAGTTTGTTAGCGTACGCTGCCAAGTTGGCTTCGATTTGCTTCAACTCCTCCGGCGTAGCACGCTGTATCGTCTTGCCAAGCATCGCCAAAAAGTGCGCTCGTTCTTCGTCACCGACTGGGCAGCCAATATTGCCTGTCGGGCCGACTGAATTGACAAGCTCTTTCCCAGTCGAGTCGAGGATTGTCATCCAGGGCAAACCTTCACCTCCACCGCCAAGTTCGGTGGCGACAGCTTGACCATTCGTCATTTCATCAACGTCAATCTTCAGCATGACGAATTCGGCTGCAAAAAATTCTTCATTCTGTTCGAGAAACTTCTCGAGTCTTCCGCACCAGCCTCACCAGGGGGCACCAAGGTGAACAAGAACACGTTTGTCTTCGTCTTTAGCCTTCACGGTTGCGGCCAACAAGACCGCTCTCGCATCCAGTTTTTCTTGACTTGCTGGCTCATCCGCCGCCGGTTCCGTAGAGCTAGGGGCGTTGGCTAAACTGGTCTCACCTTGTGCTATATTCTGTGACTGTTCTCGCTCTCCGCAACCTGCAAAGCTGAGAACCAGTGCCAGCAGTAAGAAACATCTTGTCATTTTCGCCGCCTAGAAAGACTAAAGAACAGTACTCCAATCTTAACAGATCAAAGATTTGTCGTCATCAGGATTTGTTGAACAATTGCAGGACAACGGTACAAGGCGGCTTGGGAGCTAGCCGCCGGTGCATTGATGCGGAATGTCTGCGACGCATTCCGTCTGCTGACGAAAGTCCGACGCCGCTCTGCAATACGGCTTGCTATAACAACATCCCCTGCAAACCAACCCACCGGCATAGGCTTGTATGCCTGTCATCAGACAGTCCACGGAATGCCGCCTTCCCCGAAGCAACATGTTGGTGCTTTCGGAGGAGCTAATGAAGACAATGTTAGACCGGGAACAGTTTTGAGTTCTCGTCACTACTGCCGAACTTACCAATGTCCACATCGTGACATTGGAGGAGATCTAACCAGAGGTTACAGAGCGGCGTTGGCTTGTCCAAAACTCGATGTGCATGATGCCGCATTCCGCCGCCGGCGACGAATGTGGGAAGATTGTTGCACGTGTGATTGGAGGAATCTCCAAAATTGCTACCGACAACGACGGTCGTATGGTCGAGTAGCGTTCCATTGCCATCTGGAGTTTCGGCAAGCGTGATGAGAAACTGATTTAAATGCTTGATGATGTCCATTTCGATTCGCGTCAACTTATCGATCACTTCGGGCCTCCCTCCGTGATGAGAAAGTGTATGCCAACCTCCTGTTGCGCCTGGAACCTGGATGGCTCCATAAATCCAGTCCAACGAGAGTGTGATGATGCGTGTCGAATCCGTTTGAAAAGCGAGCTTGGCGAGTTGGAGAAGGTTACTGACCTTCGTCGAGAACGCAAACTCAGAATCTCTGCTAAGCGTGTTTGGGATGTTAGGCTTTTGCGTCTTTAGCCAAAATGCCTCGTGAGCGAGCCGCTTTTCCAATTCGCCTATCACTTTGCGGTAGGTCGCAATCTTTGCTTTAGCCTCACGGGTGCCATGGTCTTCAAGCCGCCGCATGTCGTGATGTAGGCAATCTACAATTTTTTGATCGTTTCGAATCTGACGCCGTTTCGCGCTTAGATCTTCTTCACCGAAAAGCTTATTGAAAATCTGGTTTGTATCATGCATCGGAGGAATGGCCACACCTTGGTCGTTCCAGGAACAGCCCCAGCCGCGATCGTAGATACTAAATGACAGAAAGGGAAAGCGAGTATCCCCGCCGATGTGTTTCGCTAGTATTTGGTCCACGGAAATTGTATTTGCAAAATTGGGAGCTTCCGGTTTTGCCGCTCCTGTAAGGTACGATTTCTCTGAGTCGTGATTGCTAGTCTCCATTCCGGGATGAAACAAGTTTTGAAAGACGGTCAGCTTCTCTCGGTTTGCAAGGCCACTTAAGTACTTGGAAGATTCAAGGTTTCCGCGTTCGGTAGGGAAGAAGTTTGGCCTGTAGAATCCCAGCGAGTTGCAGATGAAGATAATCCGCTTTTTCGCCTTGATTGAATTCGACCTAGCTTCCGAACGATTGGCTAGCGAATGCAACGCCAGCGGTAGGGCGGCCCCAAAATGCAGCAGATTCCTGCGATCTATTCTTCTCATCGCGACTCTATCTACCTCTACCTGCCGAGTTTTCCAGCGAATGCTCGAGTACATTGATGACAATATCTCGCATCCGGCACTCTCCGGATGTCATCTCTAGCAAACCTATTCGTTGCGTCAGACTAGGCTCGTAGCCGTTGGCGTACTCAAAAAACTTCTTTGCGAAATTGTACGCGACCTTGCGGTCATTCGTGAGCAGTAGCCGCTTGAGTCCATGAATATCGGCGAACTCTTGATCGCCGACAACTCCAGCCGAGTCGACTTCCCCCGCCAATCGGAAATAGCCTCGGGGCCGGTATTTGAAAGTATTCTTGTGCGGCAATTTCTGCTGATAGTTGTTTCGCCATCTTCCCGTTGCATCGTAGTTCTCAAGTGCAAAGCCGTAGGGGTCAATACTCTTGTGGCAAGCATTGCAAGTCTGACTCTCTTTGTGCAATTCGATTTGTTCACGCAAAGAAGTAGACCCTGCGGACATCTCGGGTTCGATGGCTTGGACGGAATCGGGGGGAGGAGAAAGGGGGGTGCCTAAAATGTTCTTGGAGATCCAAGCTCCACGAAGAATGGGGGAAGTCTGAAAACCGTCTGTCGTCACTTTCATGACACTGCCCATCGTGAGCAGGCCGCCACGCGGAGTGTCCATCTCGAATTGAACTCTCCGCAGGTGTTGTCCTAAGATACCCTCGATTCCGTAGTGATCGGCCAGTCGCTGATTGAGGAAGGAATAGTCGGAATCAATCAATTCACCCGCAGGACGATTCTCTCGAATAAGGTACGCCAAGTAGGCAGTGGTCTCGAGTGGCAAGTAGTGTTCAAGCAAGTCATCGTACAGCGGGTAGAGCTTCAGCGATGGAGCTATGGTCTTCCAAGCCCTTAAATTCAACCACTGCTCACAGAGCGACCGGACCATCCGATTCGAGCGTTCATCAGCCAGCGCTAGCTCGATTTGTCCACGCAGTGACAGGTCTGACGCAATAAGTTGCTCGTCCGGAACAGACAGCCAAAGTATGCGAATGAGTGCTGCTTTTTTTGCCAGCTCTCTACTTGAATGCTCGCCTGGAGCCAACAGAAAGCGGTGCGAGCACATCACCGCTTTGAATCCAGCCTTGGCGGCTTCAATAAAATCCCCGTCCCTTTGAAACACTCGTTCCGCGACATCAAAGTAGGGCTGCAGCTCAGACACGGTCAAGTTGGATGAAAACGCACGCTCGGCGAAACGCTTAACGACTTGTCGCAAATCTTCTGAATTTCTTGACTCAATCGCGACAAGCTTCTTGGTGAGATTCACATCGATCGAAGCGATTACATCCAACTTGCCGATGGAAGCTAAAGAGCGACCGTCGAGACTGAATGACTCCGTCGCAACTAACTTGATAAACCTCGCTGCTATCGGTTCCGGGAAGGAGATCGGCTGCTCGTTCGCAAGGCGCGTTTCTAGCTCTCCGGTGCAAATAGGAGTTCCCCATTCCACCCCGTTCTCGGAGGTGTAGACCTCGAACTTCTCTACTTGTCCATTACCGTTACCTCCAGTCCAAGTCGCATAGGAAAGTCCCGTGATCTCAAATCGATTCGGGTTCTTAATGACAATAAAATGCGGCGGTTTCGCGAGAGTCGGCTCGAAGCGCGTGTGCCAAAAGGTCCGATTGGACCCGTCCAGCATATTCTCTTTTTCCATCCCTGGTTGAAAACTGCTCACTGAAATCGAGCCGCCAATCTTTTCCAGATTTGAGCGGTAACGCAAAGCTTGGGTTGAAGACGCGTTTGTCTCTGTCTCGCTGCTGACTTGAGCGGCATTTTGTGGCTTGATCGAGAGTGGTAAATCGCCGAATAACGATTTGTATCTTCGCGGTGGCCATGTGTCTTGAAGCGGCCCGCGTGCCGTCAGCCGTCGAATGTAAACGCCGCGTTTCGGAGCCTTCTCCCGAAAGTTATCCTTGTGGAAGCAGTGCACCGAGACATTTTCTCCTGGCCGCAAGAAAGCACGAATCGTCTGTGACTCAAGTTCATCGCTGCCCAATGAGATCACATCCAATAGTCGTTGAGGCTGAGGACGATCGTCGGCGTAGTAGTACTTGCCTGCGTGAACCTGAAGGCTGGCATCACCGTTTAGGTCGCCAACCTTAGCTGACTCAAACGTAAGCTCGTACCAGCCCGCAGCCGGCGGGTTAAAGTTGTCATAGAAGAAAGAATAGCTGTTTCCGTTGTTCGCTCGAGTCCAAGAGAATAGCGTTCCCTCTTTGTAGTCTTTCAAGTAAATATTGTAGGTTTCGTGACTATCCAAGAGCTTGTCTGTCACCCATGTCTGTTCTTTGACAAAGCCCATTTGGGGCAAAGCATGCTCTAACATCTCATCAGCGACTGCAAAGTAGCTGCCAAGCATATCGGGACTCAGCTGAATACGCCGATTGGAATCAAACGTGTTGGTGCCGCGGTCTTCAGGGATTCCGAACGCAAGATCAAGCTCTGTGCCAAGTAGATCATTGATGCTATGCACAAACTCATAGCGACTAATTCTGCGGAACGGCCGGGGGATAGAAGCAGGTTGTTGATTCGCCAGCCACTTCAATATTTTTTCTCGCTCAGCTGGCGCAGGAGCATCCGCTTCGGCAGGTGGCATTTTCTCAGTCGCGACGTTTTCGAAAATGAGTGTGTTATCGAATTGTTCTCTGGCTAGCAATTCGGATAGATCCAGGTTTCCCTCCGCATCGGGGCCTTCATGGCAACCGAGGCAGTACTTTGTGAAAAGCTCGTTCGTCTGCGCAGCGTGGGGATATGGTTGGGCCCAGGTGCCCCAACACAGAAAATAGAGCGAAAGTGCAAGAGATAGGAAGCGCATTTTGCGGTCTGAGATCCAGTAGCGACTTTTACTGACAATTACAATTATTTTCGAGCGCGGGGTGCATATCAAGCGCCTTGAGCCTGTGATCTCGCTTGAGCGTCGTGCTCGTGGTCCGGCCCCAGCTTCTCGTTTCGAATCCCTGCACTTATCCCGCAGTCATGTGAAGGGCAAATCACCAGAGATCGCCTCTGCCCAAATGCTACAATACGACCGTCAAAGGCAAACTGGCGGGTTCTCTGGCAACGAACTGCTAGTTCCTCGGGTCACCATGGACAACTTCTCCGACGCTCCCAAAAAGGGAAAGTGAAAGAAGTCCTCTAGGCATTCATGCGTTTCCGATAGTAACGCATTGAAATGGATAAAGATGCAAACATCGGTTCTGAGTGACGCCCCAATTGACGGGGACGGTGGTGCAATTGCATTGCTCGAATATGCCAAAATAGATTGTTCGATTGTCGAAGATGACTCTGGCTATGAAGGCATGTACTTACTCGAAGGATTGAAGCCGATGGCACAATGCAAGAGTGATCGATCGGACACTGATTTGCGAATGAAATCGGCTTGGGCTTCGGAAAACCGTCGTGTTGGATGGACGCGTAACAGCGTTTCACGCGTTAACAGCCGATAAAAAACACGACGAATTGAAAACTATTCTTCGGATTGCGGATCGTCCTCACCGAGAGGCTTCCAGTCGAAGCCAAGTCCTGGCCCATCAAGAAGCTCCGTAGGCACAGTTCCATAACGCACGCGGAACATGGGAGCATAGTCTTTCATGTACGCTTCGTTGCCGATCGGGCAATACTGCCGACCATTACCTTCGATGGCAGCGACCTTGGGAAAACGCGCCGCGACGGCCGCTGAATGCAAGAAGGATGCTCCGATGCAAGTCAAATCTTGCACACAAGTGAACATGCTGTATTCCGCCCCCGCTGAGCCCATGATTAAAGACTCGCTTTGGCCCTTGCATGCTTTCAACGCCAAGCCGGTATAACCCCGCTGACGAGCCAGCTTGAGGCTCTCAGCTCCAGTGAGCGACTCGTCGATGACGACCGGGCGAATGCGAGCAATCCGGTGAACCGTCATTTCAGTGCGTTGAGTCAGATCACGCGGCGTCGGCTGTTCGATGTACTGCAGACGATCAAAGGATGGCTTGCTGAGTCGCTCTATTCGCTCGAGTAAATCGAGCACGTAATCTTCGTTCGGGCACTGTTCATTAAAATCGAAAGATAACTTCCAATTTCGCTCGGAAGCTACACGTTCACAGATTCGAGTGACTTCCACAATGCGGCCTACATCCCAGTCAATGTTGTTGCCAGCTAGCTTGATTTTTAGGTGTGTAACACCATCTTTATGTAGCCACTCTTCGAGTGTTTCTGGATATCCATCATTGAGAACTTCTTGCTGGTCATCTTTGCTTAGTGGATCCAGGGCACCAACCAAGTGATACAGTGGCATTGTTGATTTGGGTGCATCGGAGAGGTAGTCGCCGGGGTACTTGCCGACGAACTCATCACCCAGATATGCACTCAAATCCTCGTTGAGGTAATCCGCCGTCATGCACTGGAAGCTGTTGGCGCCGAGAGCTCGGCCATAGGCATCGTGAATTGCCGCGTCGAGTGGACTGGTTGCCACCATGCCCGCCAACTCAGGAATAGGCTCCTGAATCTTGTACTCAACTTGCATTTCAGAGACGACCGCGTTGCGAATGTCTTTAATTCGATGGCTGATCTGAAGCGGGTCGCCTTGTAGATCAGCCTCTTGAGCTCGAGCGGCAACCCGGTTGGCCAACTCATTCATCAGTCGCAGAGTGATTTTACCAGGGATCTTGCTTGGCCACGCCCAAGCATTGCCCATGGTCATTTCGCCGATACCTTTGACTTTTTTCTTGGTAGCAGCTCGCGTCACCGTGACTTCTGTCCGGAGAACGCAAACGTCTTCGACCACGCGCCCGCCAAATTTCATGGGTTGTCGATAGACAAAATTACGAGTCGAATTGCTTACTTCATGAACGGTGATATCCGAAGGATTCGCCATTGAGGTGCAACTTTCTGTGCCGTTTCCGCCAACTTCTCGAAAAGGCGTAACTTACCAAATTGCAAGGGGTTTTGTTAGGAGTCAACTTCTGAAAGCCCTCAGATCAGCTCCAAAAACCCTTGTCCTGCGGGCGGTCATTGAAACAGGGGGCCATTAGCTGGCGTCAGAAGGACTGCAGGCTGAAAGATTTGCAGCCTGGGCGAAATGTGCTGCTAACAGCCCCGTATAAAAAGCCCCCCGCGAAAACAGGGACTTTTAGTTTCAACGGACCGCGCACAACGTTTGGAGCTAGACAAGCCCCTTCCGAACCGCCCAGACGGCAGCTTGAGTTCGGTCTGAAACACCGATTTTTCGCAGAATGTGCTGGACATGCTCCTTGACGGTTTCATAGCTGATCCCCAGGGCGAGAGCGATTTCCTTGTTCGTCAGGCCGTTGGCCAGTTGACGAAGAACTTCGCTTTCTCGCTGAGTAAGCGGTACCTCGACGTCAGAAACAACGCGAGGAGTAGCCAGAGCACCCGTCACGCGGCGTAATTCCTCACGGGTCCAGGCAGATTCGCCTCGCAAAGCGGCTCGTAGCGACTCGATCAGCCGGTCGCGGCTATCGTTTTTTAGGACATAGCCCGATGCCCCCAACGCAACTGCTCGTGCAACATAGGTTGGATTGTCGTAAGTAGAAAAGAGGACGATCGGAAGCTCTGGGTAGTCCAGTTTCAGTCGTCCAAGCACGTGCAAGCCATCTCCACCTGGCATGCGAACATCGAGAAGCACCAAGTCTGGCTTCTGCTCTTCCACTTTGCGGAGAACTTCATCGCCCGATGTTGCCTCAGCAGTGACTTCAATGCCCGATCCCTCGAGGACATTCTTCAAACCTAAGCGTACGACCTGATGATCGTCCGCCACTAACAATGACGTCGTCATAGTAAATCCAATTTTCTCACCAATAAAATCCCCACATCACCGCGACTTGAACAGAGTCTCATTCAGGCAGGTTCCGATCCGTCATCGGGCAAAAACGGGATCTTTTCCTACGAACTGGCGTTTCTACACTGCTAAAACGCTGAATCTTGCCGATTCTAAAACTTAGCGTGGCAATGATCGCCGTTAATAGTTTCTATCAGGTGGTGCTCATACTACCAGAATGGGTGATTCCGAAATTCTAGTTTGCGACGCCCAGGTCGTAAAGCTCGCGGCGAGAAAGAAAACCATCGTCATCCTGATCGAAGTCTGCAAACTCTAATGCATCCCCTAAAAACTCCTCAGCGCTCAAGAAACTGTCCTTGTTCGCGTCCATGGCTGCAAACCAGTCTTCATCGGCAGGATCCACTTCCCGATCATTCGTCATGCCAAAGACGCGATTGAGCTGTAGACGGTCATCTGTCCGGTCGAGTTCGATTCGAATCAGAAGTGGCAACTCGTTGGGAGTGATAATTTCATCTCCGTTCACGTCCAGCCTCATGAGGCTGTTTTCTGCCTGCCCGACCTCGTACTCCGTAATGCGCTGGTCGCCATCCTGATCGATCAGTAGGAACCAGGGCCGGTCCGCTAGCATCCATCGCACCATGATCCTGGAACCTTGACGCGAGCTGAGCCACGTCCACACCCGCTGGAATTCCTCATCGTCCAGCTGTTCATTTTCATCGGGATCGAGCAGTTCAAACGCACCCTCTTGCAATTGCAGCTGCGAAAGAAAGACCTCTTGCAACTGCGATTGCTTCAGTGCAGCTTGCAACCGCTGTCGCAGCAAAGACTTTGCATCAATCGTATAAGAATCGATCAGACGAACTGATGCAATCATGCCGGCTGCAGACAGCCTTCCACCTTGTCGAGTTTCATTCCATTCCATCGTTCTTGACGGTGCCGCGCGGCTCACCACTTGATTTTGGGAAGAATTTGATGCATGGATTCCCTGCATTCCACCCAGGTTCAAAACTAAGTGTGCGTCCGGTTCAATCTCCAGTGTTTTTTGTAGCTCCGTCCGCTCAAGCGAATCGTCGGAATTGAGGTCCAAGGCTTCCCAACGATCTTCTGACCACGCTGACCACTGCTCGCGAGGTACGCCGACTGCAATGGTATAGTGGTCGCGGAGTTTAACTGCAAAACGACTCGCCGCCTGATTCATCAAGCCTTCGTCATTCTGCGACTCTGGCAATAGCAAGGATGTTGTTTCAAGCATACTGCCCATCCCATTCATCGTCGTGCCAGAAGCTTGCATTTCGCGAGCTTGATTGAGTTCCAACTCAGTGACCACCGAATCTCCATTAAAGTCCACTTTTTCCATGGTTTTTGCAAGAAGTTTCAGTTCTCCACGATCAAGCGAGTAGTCTCCGTTCAGGTCGGCTTTCCCCCATGGAGATTCTGAAACATCGGAATTCGGTGCTGTTCCAATGTCAGAAATTTGCAACGGACTGCTACGTGAGAGTCCTCTCGAAAGAAATGGTTTCAGTTCCGCAAGCGAGACTTCCTTGTCGCTAACGTCGTCATACATCGTGATGATCTGGTCGACTTGGTCTTCTTCTGGTACGAGATTTCCAAGCCAACCCGATTTGACGAGCGGATGTGCTACCAAATCTTCCCAGGATACAGGCTTCTCCAAATCCTCGAACAACTGCTCCGCAATCCGTTCGACCACTGCATCCGATGCATCTTCCAAGCTGCTCGCATCAATTCCAACAGACAGATCCAATATCGCTGGTCCTTGCGGCGAGAGGGCAACTAGTCGTCGAGTCGTCCACGTGCCTTGGTCAATCCAGGCATGAACATCAGATTCCTCAGCCGGAATGACTTCCGATTTAACAACTCCGCCGCTGCCTGAATCGGCCTCTGGAGCTTGATTTGCAAGTTCAGCGGTCTTGTCTTCTCCGTTCGCCTCTCGGGAACGCGCACCGCCTTTGCTTGTTCCGAGTATCTTGTCGGTGGCTGCATTCTGTTTCAGCTCTCCAGCCTTCTCCTCTGCAAGTTCAGGCGCACTTGTCTCAGAATTGTTTGGGCAGCCCACAAGCATCAGCAAAAGAACTACCATTGCCCAGATCGGCAGTTTCAGACTTGCTAAAAAAACAAAGTTCTGAATGTTACCCCGGAACGCCATCTTCGGATTTTCTTTTCTCACGGGGTCATCGCGAATTCAGTTGAGTTGATCAAGGCCCAAAGCAAGTCCGACTGCCAACTTGCTTTGTTTGCAGCCTCTGCTTCAGTTTGAGACTCGTTACTCGTCTCCGCAGCGTTGGGTGCTTTCACTTCCTGCTGAGCAAACAACTCGGAAAAGGCAGCTTCCTCTCCCGGCGTCGGCTGACGATTGAGCGTGGAAAGAAATAGCCACTTCAGTTGCTTTCGCTCGTCCAGAAATGGTGCGTCCAGGGCTTTCAAAAGCCGGCTTGATGCTTCGCGTGAAACCCGGTCGAACCGATCACCGTGCAAGGTCACCAGAGCCGAGACGATTCCCAGCTTTGCCTCGCTGGCATCACCGCGCAACTGCCCGAGCTGTCGTGCCAAGAGGTTTTGGGCCGCGGCATTGTCATCTCCGACTATCTGCCTGGCCACCTTCGCGATGCTGTCGGAAATCTGTTGCTCCGTCAGAGGCTTCGTTTTCATGACAGCATACGAGTCATCGGGTGCATGCCCAGCGCGATGCGTCGTGGAACGACGGTAAGCATTCGTCTTGGCAAGCGTCGCTACAAGATCGCGCAAGTCGTATCCGGTCGCTGCGAAGTAAACGCTGAGCTCTTGCAGGATCTTGGGGTGAGAAGCAATGTCTACTGTTCGCATATCATCGATGGGTTCGATTAAACCGCAGCCAAAGAGCATCGCCCACACACGATTTACCGTTGCTCTCGCAAGGAAAGGATTTTCTCGTGCCGTAAGCCAAAGCGTCAGCTGCTGTCTACGCGTTCCTCTAGTCAAGCCGCTGAAGCCGGTCTTGACTAAGGGTTTGGGAGTTACGATTTCTTCGGTTCCAGGAAGCGTTAAGTCGCCTTCGTCTGTGTCGCGGATTTCACCCAGCCGCATCAATGATTGTTCGCCTTCATTGCCCAGTTGCGCGAAGTAGGCTGCGAATCCCCAAAAATCGCGCTGAGACCATTCATCAAAGGGATGATCGTGGCACTCGGCGCAGTCCAACTGAACTCCCATGAACACCCGGGCGGTTTTGGCTGCGATTTTTTCTGGCTTGACCTCCAGAGCCACGAAAAACTCTGCGGGTCCAGCTTGGGCAGGACCGGTGGCGACGAGCAGATCAGAAACGAGTCGGTCGTATCTGAGATTCTCGGCGAATCGCTCCCTGAGCCAAGCTCGCAAACCGCCATTTCGCCCGAGAAGCGGGGTGGCGTTGTTTTCTTCCGGGAGCATCCACCGAGACCATTGGCCTGCGAAGTGGTTGGCACAGCTAGCCGTTCCCAGCAGATGATCAATTAGTTTTTTATCTTTGGATTCCGATTCGTCGCGTTCGAAACCCAGAACCTCGCTGCCCGTGGGCGGCGAGCCGGTGAGATCGAGGTGCACGCGGCGCAAAAAGGCAGCATCCGTGCTCGGGTCGGCCGGCTTCCACCCAAGCTCTTTCAGCCGATCTTCCAATAACTCATCGATACGCGTTGACATTTCCTGCGACGTTGGTTCGAGCTCTTGCCCGTGAACCACGCAAGAAAAACTCCACGAGCATGCAAGGAGGATGATTCCCAGAAACATGTTCGGAAAGCAAAAAAGAGAGCGAAAAACTCGCCGCTGCATAGAAACCTCACTGCGTAAGCAGACCCACCAAACGAACCGTTAGTATATCCCTATTCAGGGCTCCAAACTACTCAAATACTTTTGGTACTTGAGCATCGTCTGCCCCCGCGCGGGAAACCTGATGAGTGAGTTTTTAAGTTGCGTTTTTCCAATCTGGAAACATGGATTGCAACTCGATTCTAGTGGTCAAATGGAACCAACTCCTCTTTGGAGAGTCGCCAGTAATGGGAGTGGAGAGGGGCCGACCCAGCCCTTCCCGGCCGAGGACACCAACGCGTAGCTTTGGGCTTCGTCCGACCCTCCTGCAGGCTAGAGGGGGAGTGTGCAAACACGCAACTTAAAACGGGAGAGCGAGCTACACTGGTAAGCCGATGCGTGATCGAGGTGCGTTGTTGTTCACTTGAACCTTTGGCAATCCGAAACTCAGATGCCACGAAAGCTTGCATTTGCTTTCGGGAAATCAAGTTTCCCCATGATTTGGTCGAAGCGCCCCCCTAACTGGTATTGGGAGACCAAGTAGAGCTGTGTTAGCTTGCGGCTGACCCCAATTTCTTAACTAGTCTCCGAAACTCAGTTAAGCCGCAACCGAGGTCGCAGCATCGGTTGCACAACTAACACTCGCACCACCTCGCAGTTCCAGTCTGGTTTTATGAGTGGCGTCGGCGAGTGAGCAAATTCAGTGGTTAGCTGTTAGGCACAAGGAGGAGCCTTTTATGCGACTGTTAAGCATGGATGTAGATCGTCCGGGTTCAGATGGAAGTGTTCGTGTAGGACAATTTTCCCCAGGCTTGAACACCATCCTTGGTCCCACTGGCTCCGGCAAATCCACCCTGCTGCGATGGTTGCGTTGCATCGCAGAGCAAAGTCAAACCGCCAACTCGTCTAGCTCAACGAAAATCGGTTCTGCCCCGATTGCCGGTGTACTGCATTTGCGAAACCGAGCTAGCCATTACCGTGTAACAACTGATCGCAATGGCAAGATCCGATTCGATCTTGCGCAAGATTCAGATGATTCGTATCAGCGCGACTATCAAATGCGATGGGATGGACGCCTGGATGGAGAACTTTCTGGCTGTGATTTCTCGCCAACACAACGGGCTGCTTTTGTTGGGTTGGCAGCAGCGCACGATCGATACGATACCGAAGTGGCGCTGGAACAGCTCGCAGAGCGTCTGGGACTAGACAACGAGTTTGTGCCATCAGATCGTCGCGAGCAAGTATTTGCTGCGCAGCAAAAGATCCGAGCTCAGCTCGAACAGTTAGGCCCACTTCACAGCGATCGAGATACACTTCTCGCTCAGCAAAGAGAACTGGAAGCAGGGCTTCAAGCAACCACTGGCCAGTCTCAAAAGCTGCGCTGCGACGGACTGGACACTGAGCAACTCAGATTGGACAGACGGCTCGCATTGCTGGAAGCAAAGTTGCAAAATAAGTTGCGCGAAATCGAAGTTCTTGAGCAGCAAATGGGCGTGAAACGAAGCGAACTCAAGCTACTCGAGGTCAATGCGTCAGCGGTGACAGTGGGCGAGTCCTATCGCGTCCAACTCCAGAAGCTTGACGATCGGCTGCACCGATGGCGGCAAACGTTGAAAGACCTCAAAACGCACCGCGAGACGATTGACAACGAAGCGACTGACTTGCGTCTCGACAAACAAGTCGGGGACCAACTGAACGCAAGCAAAGAGCCTGATCCTCGCGCCGCCATGCGTTCTTTGGAAGCCCAGATTCAGAGCACGCGTCGTCAGCTGGATGTGCTTGTCCAACGCTACGATGAGATTCCAGGCTACGACTATCGTAGTGCATCGCCCTCGGTTGCTGGTACCGGCCTAAACCCCAGCGAAGTGCCTCAGGCGCAAGGCGTATTCCGGGATGGGACTGGACGCACTTTCGAAGGACATTCGGCCTATTGGCCAGATGCAGGGATGCTTCCAGAAACTCTGCGGAGCATGCAAAAAGACTTGCGCGAGATTTGCCAAAAGCTCTCGCGTCAAGAGGCTCAAACGACAGGTGAATCGCTCCGGCATCAGTCCACGCAGTTGCAACGGTGTGAGACTGAGTTACTGGAAGCAGTCGAGCAGTTAATCGAGCAGCGCGGCGAGTTGCTGCGAACCATCTCGGCGGAGCAAAATCTTCCGGTCGAACAACTGACTCTGGCGTTTGGCGATTGGTGCCAATGTAGTGATCATCCACATCTTATGGACTGGCTCCTCAGCGAAGAAAGCAATCAACCAACGCAGAAGTCGGGAGTCGATCCAGCATTGCGGCAAACGCTCCTCGATGAGATTGCAGGACTAAAGGAAAGCCAGAAGCAAGCCAAGCTGGACGCGGAACTTTGCCGACGACAACTAGAGGAAGCACAGACGCTGCGCCGCGGCGTGGTCGCTCAAAGTGCACCGCCGAAGCAGCAATCTACAGTCGAACTACGAAGTGAGTTGCACCGAATAGCAGTGGAGCTTGCCAAGCTGGCCGAGCGAGATCGCTTGACGGCTGAGTTAAACGAGTTGACTCACCAGCTCACTCGAACTTCAGCTGGCGCGGGAGTTGCATCGAGTGCATTTCGCGAAGTGATCAATCGACACATCACTGGCCTGATGGCTCATGCCGCAACGACACGGCCAAGTGATAGTCAGGTCCAAGGCCGATATGACTCGGTCGACGGATTCTCTAGGTCGCAGGCGATAGGATCAAATTCCCCTGTGCCGAGCGAAATCGTTCGCATCGCAATGCGGCTCGCCATCGCGGAATTGCTGGCTCGGAAAGGCGAGCCGATCAGTTTAGTAGTCGATAATGCGTTGGAAGCCATTGCACCTTACGTACAAAATAGCGCAGTCACCTATTTGGCAAAAGTGTCACGGACCCAACAGATTGTGCTTTTGACCAGCAGCCAGTTTGTCGCAGAGCGAGTTCGGCACCATCAAGGCTGGGTTGGCAACCTCTTCTGCTTGGCGACTAGAACTGGTGTCGATATGAATGCACAACTGGCTGCCGTGGCCAATCACGAAGAAGCAGAGAAGTGGTACCGACCGATGATCACTCCTGTTGATCGTGCCTCTGGCAATCGATGTTATTTGACCTACTCTTTGCTCGTAGAGGATTTACCAGCGATCGATCCTGATTTGACAGCACGCTGTCGCAGCTTGGGAGTCGACCGCATTGGCGATTTGCTCGACGTGGACGCACTTTGGCTAGCGGATCAAATTCGAGTCGAAGGTGTATCACGGAACACGGTGGAAGCTTGGCAGTCTGTTGCTCAGTTGCTTTGCAACGTTCCGAAGCTTCGTCCCTTTGATGCTCGTGTCATGGTCGGAGCGGGAATTCGCTCCTCACGGGAACTTGCCGAAACACCTCCGCAGGGATTGCTGGATCGCATAGAAGATTTCCTGGCGACAGCCCGCGGCAGGAAGATTCTTCATAGCGGAAGCAGTAAAGAACTCTCTCGCTTGACTTCCTGGATCGCCTCGGCGAAGGGCCAGGGCGGAGTGGACGGATACTGGACTCGCAGCGACAGCAGCAACCGCAGTTATCGCCGAAGCTCAGATTCTCGCCGTTCCGGCGACCGATCCTATTCGGTGATCGATCGAGATGGCAGTCGGCTCAATGACCGCAGAGACTATAAAGGTAGTGAGTGGGAACTGCGCTCAACTCGCACTCGAGCGCGGCGTCGAAGTCGCGATTGCGATTCCAATTCAGATCTTAGGTCGGAACGTTCGAGTTGCAGTTCCGAAAATCGAACTTCAAGTGGCAGTCGAAACTCAATCCGCCCCAACGGTCACTCCGAATCAGCCGCAGCGCAGGGGCGAGAGGGATCGGAAGCAAATCCAGTTGCTGAAGTTCAAAAGCCCCTACGTTACTACCTCGAATTGGAGAGTCCCGTGGTGGATGCCCCTTCGATTGGACCTCGCATGGCAGAGCGTTTGGAGCCTTGCCAAGTAGAAACCGTCAGCGAACTATTGGCAGCCGACGCGGAGGATCTCGCAGAGCGACTGGGTCACCGTCGCGTCGACGCGGAAGCTGTGGAAGCGTGGCAACATCAAGCCAACTTGGTTTGTCGCATTCCGAACTTGCGAGGTCACGACGCACAGTTGCTGGTCGCTTGCGACTTGACGACTCCGGAGCAGCTTTGCGATCTTTCGCCTGAGTATGTGCTCTCCGAAGTCACGGCTGTCGCGGAGAGCAAAGTGGGCCAGCGTATTTTGCGAGGAAGCGAGGCGCCAGATCTGCAAGAACTCACCGACTGGATCAACTGGGCCGGCGAAAGCCGACAGCTCGATGCCGCCTAGTCGTTGATCCGGTATTCAGCTAAGGGTGCTGCGTGCTGCGACTCTCAATTTCAACATTCAGTAAGCCTCAGACAAGTGTCTGAGGCTTTACACTATTGTTGGCTCCCCACTCTAATGGAGGAAGCATTCAATCGATTTGATAGTCTTGTTCAGAAGCAGTTGCAACTTTCGCTGTTCTTGTCATCACGACTTACTAGCATGCTAAACTGCCGTCACTTCAAAATTCTGCCACTTCTACTTGATGCACTCGCATGCAACTAAAGCAAGCCTCATTCAAATCCTGGTGCTCCTTCCTTGCCCTGTTTGTCGCCGTTCTTCTTGCTTGCAGTAAAGCAAGTGCACAACTGCCCAACATTCTGTGGATCACGGCAGAAGACTTGAGTCCATCGCTGGGTTGCTACGGTGATCCCGATGCAGATACTCCGTATCTCGATGCCCTGGCCTCGCGAAGTACCGTTTTTACCAATGCATTTGCAACTTCATCTGTTTGCTCTACCGCACGAAACTGTCTGATTACAGGATGTTATCCAACGTCACTCGGCACGATGCACATGCGCTCGGCATATCCGATTCCAAAGCGGATTGTTGGTTTTCCAAAGCTCCTACGCGATGCGGGGTACTATACGTCAAACAATGTGAAGACGGATTACAACATCAGGGATCCGGGACCTTTCATCGAAGACTGCTGGAACGAAAGTAGTTCGCAGGCACATTGGCGGAACCGACCAAACAAGCAGATGCCTTTTTTCGCGGTGTTCAATCTGATGCAGAGTCACCAGAGTCGCTCGATGGTCTGGATAAGCGAAAAGTTCGAACAGGAAATCCAAAGTCAGCTTCCTGAGGAACGTTGTCATTCACCTGCATCGGTGCGCCTACCATCTTTCTACGTTGATACGCCAGTTGTGCGACGCGAATGGGCTCGTTATCACGACTGCGTGAGTGTGATGGATCTACAAGTTGGCCGGATCCTTAAGCAATTGAAGGAAGACGGTCTGGCCGACAATACGATCGTGTTCTTCTTTGGCGATCACGGAGCTGGGATGCCACGACACAAGCGAGCATTGCTAGACTCTGGGACTCACGTTCCACTTATCGTTCATGTTCCCGAGTCCATTCGAAAATCTAACTCCACTTTCTCGATTGCGAAATCCGATCGACTTGTTAGCTTCGTCGATCTTGCTCCTACAACGCTGGAGCTATGCGGAGTTGAGTCCCCCAAACACATGCAAGGGCTCAAGTTCTCCAGCAGCGAACAACGCGAGCGAAAGTATGCTTTCGCGCATCGCGATCGAGTGGATGAAGCTCGTGATCTGTCCCGCGCGATCCGAGACAAGCGGTTTTTGTACATTCGAAACTACATGCCGCACCTTGGCTACAACCAACCGACGGCATGGCCCGACCAGGGTGCGCTTCGGAAGGAGTTCTACAAGGCGTCAATTGATAGTCGTACTCAGCCGCATAATCTTTCTCCCGCACAGTGGCATTTCCTTGCTCCGCAACGACCGCGCGAAGAGCTTTACGATTGTGTGGCGGATCCAGAGAATACCCACAACTTGGCTAGCGATCCGGTCTACCGAAAGAAGCTTCGCGAACTTCAGCTTCGTCTGAGCGAGCATCAGAGGGATACGCAGGACTGTGGCTTTATGCCTGAGACGCTGCTGATGCGTAATAGCAATAAGTCACCGGTTCACGTTCAGTTACTTGCACGGCAATACGCTGCGCACGCGAATCTTGCCTGGGAAGCGAAAAGTGACATTGCTCTGCGAAACCTTATCTATGAGCCAGATCGACTCGATGCGGCTTTGTACTGGGCTGCAGTGACCAGTATTGGACGCCCTCGCTTGTCGCGTGAAACAAAATCTGCACTCGCAGAATGTATGAATTCCGGCGAAGCTTGGACGCGCATCGCGGCGGCTCACAGCCTAGCTACTCATGGATTCAACAAGGCTGTACCCGTGCTTGGCGAATTCTTGCAAGACCAAGATCTGAATGTCGTACTACAGGCTATGCGATCCATCGAACTGCTTGGCGACAAGGCAAAATCGCTCCGTCCCCAGGTGGAATTTACCGCCAAGAAATTCCAGAGCATGCTGCCGACTCAGACGACAGCCACGTTTGAGGTCTCGCCCGAACAGGATTTGGCGATGTTCATCGGCTTCGCAGCCGGCGCGTTCCTTGACAGAACGAAGGATAGCCATTAGCTAGGACTCGGCGAGTAACTTTTTGACTTTGGCCTCTAGCTCGTCAAAAGAATGCAGTCCCACGATGACTTCTCGGACATTGCCCGTCTTGTCGATGAAAAGTGTGGTGGGAAAACCACTGAAGCCGGGGATTTGGTTTTGAACCTCGTCCGTCCCAGGCATGCAGGGATAATTGATCCCTTTCTTCTCCACAAAATTAGCAATAATCCGTTGCTGCTCTTCCCATGAATCTGCATCCTCATAATTGACGCCCAGAATCTGAAGCCCTTGCTCACCGTATTTTTCTTGCAACTCGATGAAGTGCGGGATTTCAGCAATGCAAGGTGGGCACCAGGTACCCCAGATGTCAACTATTACCACCTTGCCTCGATAGTCTGACAAAGCTTGTTGTTCTTCACTGATATCTTTCAATTCGAAGTCAAACGGAAAGTTGCTCGGAGAGTTCTGGCAACCAACTGCAGTCAGCGACAGAAGAATCAGGCTTGCGATCGGAAGTTTTGAAGAGAGCATTTTTGCAATCTGATGAAGTAATTATGAGCGGGGTTTCCCTGCTCGGTTGATTTCGGTGAGCCACATCGTCGTAAGGCGTTGTTCAAGTCTGCAGGCATTCCAGTCCTCCCCGGCTACATTACATCCGACCCTCCCGCGAGCGGGAGAGTCAGTTTGAAAAAACGCAATTTCAAAAAGCGTGAGCGAGGCAACGAAACCAGTTTTCCTCGTTTCCGCTTGCGCGTCGGGTTGTGAAAGCAGCTTACTCTGCCTTCTGTTTGATACGATATATTCCATCCAGGGTTCGAACGATCAGCGAGTTTCCCACGATGGCTGGCGAGGCATTGCAGCCATTGGGAAGCATGTTCTCTGAAATAAGTTTCGGTTCCTTATCGAGCGTGAACACCCATCCACTGCCTTCATGATTGAACACATAGAAGTGGCTTGAGTCCGCAACTAAGGAAGCACTAAACTTGCCTTGCAATCGTCGCTTCCAAATGATCTCACCAGTCTCAACGCTGAGTCGCTCTAGCACGCCATTGTCGGTAACATCGAATAATAAATCGTTGACCAAGATGGGACTTGGCTTCGATCCAATGCTTTTCGGCTGTACCCAGTCCACATGCGTGTCAGTCACGTCACCTTTGCCATTAACACGCACGCACATCATTTTGGCTTTCCCAAAACCTGTGCTCAGGTAAATCCGCTTGCCATCGAAAAGTGGTCGCACTGTAGTCGAATGTTCCTGATATCGAACACGCCAGATCTCTTGTCCAGTATTCGGGTCCAGGGCCAGGCAAGCCTTGCTTGCGGGACTAATCAATTGATTCTGGCCGGCGACGGAGATGACAATCGGCGTGGAAAAAGCCTTGAAGAAATCACCGTTGTTGCTGCCATAGTCGATATCACGATTCTTAAGCCAAACGGTCTCGCCGTTTTTTTTGTTGAGTGCGACTACATACTGATAATCGAAACCGTCCATGTGAAAAATTAGCAGATCGCGATAGAGAATCGGAGAGCTGCCTGCCCCGCGATAGTGATTGCACTCAAGGTCTCGGCGCTCCCATAGCACCTTGCCGCTGCTGCGCTCTAGACATGCTGTACCATAAGCTCCAAAGGTCACATAGACGTAAGCTCCCTCGATGATCGGCGTGGGGGAAGCGTAAGAATTTGTGACATGATGGTCTGGCTGCACTTCGGTGTTCGTGAACATCAGCAAGTCGTGGAGGACTTTTCCTGTATTCAGGTCTAGACATAGGGCTGACATTTCTTTGCCATCTTTCGTAGCCGTTGTCAGCCAGATTTCATTGCCGTCGACAATCGGTGAAGACCAGCCGCGTCCACGAATTGGTGTGTGCCAAGCGACGTTTTCGTTTTCAGACCAGGTCGTCGGTAGTTTGGCTTCAAGAGCCAGCCCATTGGTATTGTCGCCGCGAAATTGCTTCCACGATCCACCGCTTGTGCTGGTGAATTTCTCTTGTGCCAGACTCGGCGTTGCCAAAGCGAAGACCAGTATTGACCCGACCGACGCCGGCAGGGAAATAGAGTTCGTAAACCTTGATTTCATCTTTTCGATTCCTAAACGAATGTCTCCGAGCTACCAGTATCGCTCGACTACGATTTGCCCAGGTTCCTTACGCTTGTGCTTCGTTAATCCTCTTTCACCAAGCAGCGATTCGGTTTCATCCAGCATTGCTGGATTGCCACACATCATCACACATGACTCAGTTGAAAATTCTAGTCCCGATGTTTTTTCGAGCTCGCCACTGGTGATCGCAGTGGTGATTCGTCCCTCGATCGCACCATCGACTGATTCGCGGGACACGACGGGCACGTAGGCAAATCGATCGCCGTACTTCACGCGATGCTCTATGAGCTCTGGTTGATACGCCAAGTCGGAGCCATGTCGCACCCCATGGACAACGACAACTTTTTCGTAGCGTTCCCAAACCTCCGGCTCTCGCATCATCGCAATGTATGGTGCCAGCCCAGTACCTGTCGCGATAAGCCAAATCGACTTACTCTCTTCGGGACAATGTTTGAGCGTGAAGCTTCCCGCTGCTCGTGCGCTGACGTCGATCTCCGCGCCTTCTTCGAGCTTCCAAAGTTTGGGTGTTAACCGCCCGTCTTCGACCAACACGATAAAAAAGTCGAGCGTTTCGCGGTGTGGTGAAGCAACGCTATAAGGACGGTGGAGGTGACCATCGGCCTCGTCAAATCCTAGTTGAAGAAATTGTCCTGGTTCAAAACTCGCCACTTCCGGGGCCTTGATCTCCAACGTAAAAAGACCTTCCGCCCAGGTTACTTTGCGTTTGACTACGCCGCGCGTCCACTTCATGTATGCTGCACCAGTCTTGATCGAATTGAGAAGAGAACCTTCGAGGTGGGATGCCAGCAGTGCTTCGCCATAGAACTACGGGCCGCACTTGGCTCAGAAGGGAAAGTCTAACATAGCTGAGGCGCCCGCGCGTGTCTACGAAGTTAGGGTTGTGCGCGGCCATGTGTTCAGAAAAGTAGGCTGTGCCAGAGAGTGGCTCAGACGCTAGTCGCGGATATTAGTTTGCAGTCCCGCATGGGTGCGGAATGGCAGCGATAAAAGTCCACTGCACTCGAGAAGAGCCCGACGCCATACGGTGATGCGGCAAACAAAAACATGAGATCACAGGCGCCTTGTCACTCGCCCGTTTGTCCTGATCCTTCAAACCTCCCTTGGGCATAGGCTATGAGGATCGATCGTACCGGCGCACCGCGCTGTATGAGACCTAGGCTTGCGGCTACGTCTATAGAGTAATAGCATGACTCTTGTTGGCTGATTCTCTGACAGCCGCCTCCAACTTCGCCAGTATTATGAACGATCGATATGGGTCCGAAAATTGAAGACAGCTTTGCGGAAGCATTTCCGATGGCGGCTACTCGGCTTGCAATCACTGCTGACGACGCAGAGCTTGCACGAATCGCTTCAGAGGCATTCTGTGGGAACGCATCCAGTGTGATCGGCTGCGATTTAGAAGCAGGCATTGCTGAAGAATTGGACGCATCACAGACCATCGATGGGCGACCCGGAATTTCAGTACTCGCATTCGCGTTTAGCCGAAGTGCGCTGGAGTCTGCCGTGGTTGGTCGCGTCGGTCAGAATGTGCTTACTTGTCCTAGTACAGCTTGCTACGCCGATTTAAGCCTCGACGCCATTGCGGCCGAATTACTTGGCAAACCGATCAAGCTTGGAGCACAACTTCGCTACTTTGGTGACGGAAACCAGATCGCTAAGAAGTTGGGCTCGCGGCGATACTGGCGCGTGCCGACAATGGATGGCGAGTTCGTAATCGACGACGTCGCAGCGACTTGCAAAGGAATCGGAGGTGGCAATTTGATCGTGACAGGCAGCGAACGAAAACCGCTGCTTGCCGCCGCAAGAAAAGCAGCCGATACCATCGCCAAACTTCCAAACGTGATTTTGCCTTTTCCATCGGGCGTTGTTCGAAGTGGCTCCAAAGTGGGTTCCAAGTATCCGCAGCTCAAGGCAAGTACCAACGACAAATGGTGCCCGAGTTTGAAAGGTTCCTCGGACTCAAACCTCACCGCAGAAGAAAATGCGGTGTACGAGATTGTCATCGACGGACTTAGCGAGGTTGACGTAGCCGAAGCAATGAAAGTAGGAATCGCGAGTCTGCAAGCAGAGGCTGCGGTGTGCCGCATTACCGCAGGCAACTACGGCGGTAAACTCGGTCCATATCATTTCCATCTCAGGGACTTGGCATCCTAGAGACGAACCCGAAAGACACAGATGTGTTGTAGTGGATTTGGCCAGAATCCGGCCTCGGAATAGTGGGGCTGAAGAATGCTGGCAAATCCCACTACGACTTAGCTACTTTTTCTTGCCGAATGCCCAGAACTCGGAAGGCGTGTGAGCGTCGGTGAAAATGGCTTTGGCTTCCGCCACTTTTTCGGCATTGTCAGCGGCGATGTCGTTCTCTTCACCGATATCGTCTGGCAAGTAGTAGAGTTCAATCGGCGCATTCTTATCCTTATTGATGTTCAGCTGTACCGCTTTCCAGTCGCCGAATCGCGCTGCACGCTTGCCGCCTCGCTCATAGAATTCCCAGTACAAGTATTCGTGCTGCTGCTGCGACTTGCCGAACAATTCATTGACCACGGAGATCCCGTCGATACCTTCAGGCGTTTTCGCTCCACCCAGCTCGCAGAAAGTTGGAAGCATATCCCAGTGAGCCGAAATTAGCTCGCTTTCTACGCCAGCCTTGATCTTGCCCGGCCAGCGAGCCAATAAAGGAGCTCGGACACCGCCTTCGTAGAGATCTCGCTTGTGTCCCTTCAAAGGTCCGTTGCTATCGAAAAACTTGGGGTCGTGCCCGCCTTCCATGTGAGGACCATTGTCACTGCTGAGCATAACAAGCGTCTTGTCATCCAGGTCCAACTCTTCGAGTAGTTCGAGAACTTGGCCGACGTGATCATCAACCTGTGTCATCATACCTGCGAAGGCCGCGATGGGATTGTTGACAGTCGTCCCGGCATACTTGCCGGTCTTCTGCTCGAACTGAGAAAACTTCTTGCGGAATGGCTTGGCATACTTTTCAGTAGCGTGCATCGCAGCATGCGGAATTGTTACGGGCAGGAAGACAAAGAATGGCTTGTCTTTGTTATCTCGAATGAAGTCCAACGCAGCGGCTTGGATTATATCTGCCGAGTGCGTCTTGCCGTCGAAGGAAATTTTTTCCTTGTTCTTCCATAGGTGCTTGGGATAGTAAGTGTGAGCCTCGCGTTGGCAATTGTAACCGTAGAATAAGTCAAAGTGCTCGGCTGGATCGCTCGGCGAACTCGGTGATCCCAAGCCCCATTTCCCAAAAGCTCCTGTGACGTATCCGGCCTCTCGCATTAGTCTTGGGACCGTAACAATATCAGCGGGCATAGGAGATTGGCCCTCTGGCTTCACCTCGCGATTGCCACGCACGTAAGAATGCCCTGTGTGAACACCTGTCATCAGGCAGCAACGTGTTGGAGCACATACGGTCGAACCTGAATAGTGCTGCGTAAAACGCATCCCCTCCTTGGCCAAGCGATCGATGTTTGGCGTTGCGAACTTGCTCTGCCCGTAGCAAGAAAGATCGCCCCAGCCAGCATCGTCAAGCAAGATGTAGACGATGTTTGGCTTCGAGCTAGCATCCGCTGCATCGGTGCAACGAATAAGACCAAGACAAAGAAAAAACAGAAAGCACAACGAGACTGGGGTTCGCATTGGCATGTTTTGAAGGATTCCAAAGGGGGTTGAAATAACGTCTGTTATGAGTTGATCACACCGCAAAGTAGGCTATGTCGAATGCAATCGGTTAGAATTATGCGTTCTAGCCGCCTCATTTCCAACTCCTTCTCGTCCTTCGACATCATTTTCAGCCATGAAGCTCTCAATCTCCTGGGTTCTGCTGTTTGGTCTTCTTGTTTCCGACCCGCTCTCGGCAGGCGAAAGAGTACCTTGGACCAACTCGCGGACCACGGGGTCTCCTGAGCCGGCCAAGCCCTTCACTATCGAGCCTGCTTATCCGGATTTGCAGTTCAACCAGCCTGTCGAGTTGTGCCCACTGCCGGGGACAAATTGGATGTTGCTGCTGGAAGTGGGCGGCAAAGTATTTCTGTTTGAAGATAAGAAAGACTGCTCAACGCCTATTCAGATTGCAAATCTGCGTGAGTGTTCGAAGGATTTCGTTCGAGCACTTTCCATTCGCCCTCACCCCGAATTTGCAAAGAACAATCAAGTCTTCGTGTGCTACGCAGAGAATCCCGTTGCGAAACCCGACGGAACCAAGTTGTCACGTTTCACGATGCAGCTCGGCGAGACACCAGCACTCGATATTGCATCGGAAGAAATCCTTCTCACCTGGGCTTCGGGCGGACACAACGGCTGTTCGATTCGTTTCGACTCGCAAGGCTTGATGTATTTTTCGGCTGGCGATGGAGCGAAGCCTTACCCGCCGGATGAATACGACGTTGGCCAAAACTTGTCAGACCTCCGCTCGACAATCTGCCGAATTGACGTAGACAATCCAAGTGAAGGCAAGAATTATTCCATTCCTGTCGACAATCCCTTTCGCAATCGCAGCGGAGCGAGACCAGAGATCTGGGCCTACGGCTTCCGAAATCCTTGGCGATTCTGCATTGCCCCCAACGACCAGCTGATCTGCGGTGACGTCGGTTGGGAACTTTGGGAGATGATCTTTCACGTCCAATGTGGCGCGAACTATGGCTGGCCGATTATGGAAGGGCCACAACCAATTCGTGGCGATGTGCAGCCCGGCCCGACACCGATTCGAAAGCCTCTTGTAGCCTATCCGCACACCGAAGGCTTGTCGGTCACGGGCGGAGTTGTCTATCGAGGCGAAGAGAATCCAGAACTGCAAGGCACTTATTTATATGGAGACTATGTCACCGGGTTGCTCTGGGGGCTGCGTTTCGATCCCGAAAAAGAAGGCGAACAAACCAAATACAACAAACTGCTTGGTGAAACAGGACTGCCAATCATTTCCTTTGCGGAAACCCGCAAGCACGAAGTGCTTGTGATGAGCTTCACGGGGGAGATTTACAAACTTGTTGCAAACCCGAAGGGAGGTCGTCCCAGCGTGTTTCCCACAAAGCTTAGCGAGACAGGTTTGTTTACCTCCCTCGAGACGCTTGAACCTTCGTCCGGTGTCTACGAGTATGAAATTGCCGCCACAGCCTACCAAGGCGGGACGACCAATCAGTTATTGCTGGCGGTGCCCGGCCACGGGCAGATTCAGTCCCAGAAACGAAAGCGAAACTGGAAGTATCCGGTCAACTCGGTTTTTGCCAAAACGATTTCGCGCGAAGTTCTGGTGAACGGCAAGCCAGAGAATCGAAGAATTGAAACTCAGATTCTGCATCACGATGGTTTGACTTGGCAGCCATACTGCTACCGCTGGGGAGAAGATCAAAAAGATGCATCGCTGGTGAGCGGTGAAGGCGGCTTCACCGAGTACGAAATTGCTTCGGCGACGGGGAAACCGGAGCTTCTAAAGTGGCGGCATCATAGCCGCGCGGAGTGCCTTGCTTGCCATACGAATCAAACGGGCGGGGCCTTGTCCTTTTCTTACCAAAATATGCTTCGGATCGTTGGAGAGGAGGGAGATGGGGTAGAGCAGGTGGTGAGATTGAATCTGCTAGACAAACCAGCTCCGTCATCATGGAATTTGAAGCAGATGGTGAATCCTCACGACATGACTCAGCCTCTCGAAGACCGCGCTCGATCGTACTTGCACGCAAACTGTGCGCATTGCCATCGCCGCGGTGGTGGCGGCACGGTTGCGTTGGATCTCGTCTTCTCCAATACCAACGAACAAATCAAAGCTTTGAGTTTTCCTACTACCCAAGGCGGTTTTGGATTGGAGGCGTCCCAAGTCATCTCGCCAGGAGATCCCTACTCATCGATTCTCTACTATCGCATGGCGACAGCCGGCAAGGGGCACATGCCAAAGTTGTGGACTCGAGACAATGATGAAGCGGGTTTGCAATTGGTGCACGATTGGATCACTTCGCTAGGCAAATCGAAAGTCGATGATGGAAATCCAACAGTTGTTGCTTTGCGTAACTTTCATCAGTTGCTGAAACTGACGCCAGAGGAAAGACAAGCGTCTGCGATGAGCAAGAAACAGCGGGCTGATGCAATCACAATTGGCCTGTACGACCGTCTTTTGCCCGCATCCCAACGAACTCAGCGACTTGGCAATTCAATCGACGCCGACGCGATTCTGGCCATGCAAGGCAATGCGGATCGCGGGCGAGAACGCTTCCTCAACTCAAAGGTTTCCCAGTGTCGGAACTGCCATCGTTTGAATGGACAAGGCACGATGCTTGGCCCCGATCTCGACAAATTGCCCAAACGAAGTAGCGAGGAGCTGCTAGCCAGTATTTTGTCACCATCGCAGAAGATTGAACCCCAATACCTAACGCAGAGCATTCTGACGGTTGACGGCCAAGTTCTCACTGGCCTGTTGATTGAACAAGGCGAGCATGCGATTGTTCTACGTTCAGCAGACGGGAAAGAGCAGCGAGCCCATCCGGACGACGTCGAGGTACGCAAGCAATTAAAGAGCTCGCTGATGCCCAATGGATTGGCAGCGGAACTCACCGCACAGGAGTTGGCGGACTTGCTCGCATTTCTCCAAGAGCTGAATGTATCCACGAAAAGCCGCTGATGACACAGCCGGTCGCCAACCGCTTATTCTAGTTTCCAACCCTCGCGCGGAGTGCGTCGGCAGAAGCGGTTGGCAGAGTTGACATTGGTGACACGCATTCGTTCGGCATGCCACTGGATCGTGCCGCCCGCGCGGAAGGCGACGTTGCCCAAGTGATTGGCTTCGGTCAATGGTCCTGCATAAGAAAAATCGCTGCCTGTCGGAGTGCCTTCGCGACAGGCAATCAACCACTCTTTGTGTTGTCCGGGCGAGTCTTTGATGAATGGTTCAGGCCGTTTAAAGTCCTTGAATTTGGCTTCAGGCAAAAGGACATGCTTGCCGTAATTGCTCAGCAGCATTCCTTTGTCACCAACGAAGAGTACGCCGCTGCCCCACTGCGGTATCTCCTTGTTCTTCCATCGCTCGGGTTTATAGGTCCCTTGATACCAAGTCAGCGAGCAGGCTGGCATGTCAACTCGCGGTCCATACTGATACTCTGCCATCATCGAGGCAGGGGCGATTTCAGGATGCGGCTCCGGACCACTCGCTTTCACCGTAGTTGGGGCATCTAGCTGCAAAGCCCAATAGGGCAAGTCGTTCCAATGACTGCCTAGGTCGGACATGGTGCCATTACCGAACTCCCACCAGCGATACCATTTGGGACCAGGGAAATAGACCGGATTAAATGGTCTGTAGGCAGCTGGACCAAGCCATAAATCCCAATCCAAGTACTCCGGAACCGGCATTTCCTTAGTGGGAAGTTCGGTAACGTGAACAATATCCTTGTTGGCTTTTGCTGCTTGAGCACTCTGCAGTCCCCAAGCACGGCCCACCCAGACATGCGCTTCGGTGACATTCCCTATCGCACCACCTTGAATGAGCTCAACTACACGGCGGTAATTAGCGCCAGCATGAATCTGAGTCCCCATCTGCGTAGCAACGCCTGCGTGAGCTGCAGCTTGCGTGACAAGGCGAGCTTCGTGGATGTTGTGCGTGAGCGGCTTTTCGCAGTACACATGCTTCTTGCGATGCAATGCAGGTAAAGTCGCGTAAGCATGCGTGTGCTCACAGGTACTAACAACCACAGCATCGAAGTCGTCCTCCTCGTACAATTTGCGGAAATCTCGCAGCGTCTTCGCGTCTGGATACAGCCTCTTTGCCGCGTCGACTCGCCGCTGGTCCACATCGCACAGATAGGCGACTTCGACTTCAGGATCTTTGGCTACCGTTCTCAGATTGGATCCGCCACGTCCGCCCACTCCGATAAAGGCGACCCGAAGCTTCGCCGTTCCAGCTGAGTGCACGCGTTGACTACTTGC
Source organism: Aureliella sp. (assembly GCA_963691875.1). Lineage (GTDB taxonomy): Bacteria > Planctomycetota > Planctomycetia > Pirellulales > Pirellulaceae > Aureliella. The sequence goes on along the minus strand of OY829846.1, from coordinate 2,324,832 downwards.
GGCAGCCAGCAAACTACCGGCGGCTAGTTGCTGAAACTGGCGACGTTTGATCTTCGAGGTCATGTTTTTCTCCCTACACTAAAACGGAATAGAAGCAGTGTAGCGAGTTTTTGACCGAGCGTTGTCGGTTTCGAAAAGTGCTAATATCCGACTCTTGTTCGTAGAATGCCGATGAGCTTTTTATTGCATGACGTCTAGGCAGAGAAAACGCACGGCTGGGAGCCTGGTGAGAAGAACCACTAAGGTGCCAATTACCAGCCAACCTTTGGAAACACCGGCTCCCTGGCTTTTTGTCGCTAGAATGAAACCATTGAAAAGGCTGAATGCACCGAGGCTGGCATTGATAGGAAAAGCTGACGGAGGGCTTCTATGATCCCTTCGTCTTCATACATCGGAACACCTCGATAGCTATTCGTACACGGAATTTGGCTGTGCTAGTTGGACCCTGGTCTTGATGGTCTATTCCGATAGACTGTCGGGGCGAAGCCATTGCCAGACGATACGTCCGAGCAGCAGAAGAAATATTGCGCCTTCGACCGGCATGACGATATACGCATAGTGGTTCATGTCCCAATAGCTCAGCGGGCTGGCGTAGCGATAACTCCAATTCAATGGCCAGAAAAGTAAAGGCCCATCGTCGTGGTGCAACGGGATGTCCAGCAGAGTGTGAAGGAAACACGAGCCGAGAAACCAGACCCACCAAGATTTGATAAAGGCCGTGTAGCCGAGTCCAAAGTAGAGTGCGATGAGAGCGACGATCAAGACAAGCGGCGAATGAAGCAGGTTGTAAAGGCTGATCCACCATGGATCTCTGCTGGATCCCAGCCTTGTACAATTCGAAACCAGAGTCCCCCGCCGATCGACAAGAAGTACAACGGAATGTCTGGTGCGACCGAGCCGATCAAAACGGCACTTGCCGGAAACGACTCCGTCCTAAAGACTTGCCCACGGTCCACTTGATGAGAGCATGAGTGGGAGTGTTCATTTGCTGTTCTCCCAGCATCTCGATAGAAGCGTGCTCCCTCCACGTCGCAGCCGACACCCCCCAGCAAGCGGAAGGGTGTCATTGTAATTTCTTAGCCGAAACTTACTTCTTTAGGCCGATGAGATACTTCATCAGGTCGTCGAATTCTTGGCGACTCTTCAGTGACTTGACCAAGCCTGCTGGCATCATCGAAGTCTTCGACTCCTTGATTGCTTCGATGTCTTCTTTTGCAATCGTGATCGGATTCGGATCAGCCACATTACGAAGCACGATAGAGTCATCGTCCTCGGAAATGCGGATTCCAGTCAAGATTTCATCGTCTGCCGTCAGCACGTTAACCTGAGCAAACTTCTTGTCGATTTGTTTGGATGGCTGCAAGACCGCGGTAACCCAATCTTCTGGAGTCATGTCCTTGGTGAGTTTCGTCAGGTCGGGGCCCATCTTTGGCGCGTTGCCTGGAGGGTCATGGCAGGCGAAGCAAGCTGCAGCAGAGTTGTAGAATAAGCTCTTCCCAAGCCTTGCCTTGCCACGCTCCATGGCGAGCTTGGCGATCTGGGCCGGAGTTTGCTCCAACAGCTCCTTTTCCAAGGCGATGTTGTTGATTGTTTCGGGTTCCTTTCGATCCTCTGGCGACATCAGTTCTTTTTCGAGCGGGTGAAGCTTTTCAAGCTCTGCCGGCTTCCAGAAGGTTGTGCGACTTGCACTCTCTGCTCGAACTCGTGCGACTGTTTCTGCGTCAATCACGGACGCTTTATTACCCCAAGTGTTACGAACAAACGTGAGCACCGCAGCGAGCTCGTCATCCTTCAGCAAGTCACGGAAGGCGGTCATCGGAGGCACACCGCGTGTTGGATCGTATGTCTTGCCACGGACATTCATCTTGCCCCACATGCCATGCAGAGCAAGCTTGATCAAGCGTTCTTCATCGCCGTTTACCCAAGGTCCTCCAACAAGCGGCGGGTACACGGAACCACTTCCCTGGCCGCTCGTCTGGTGACAGGTGGCACAGTGTGATTCTCGCTGGAAGATCCCGCTTCCCTTCTTGTAGACACCGTGGAATTTCTTGTCCAAGTGGCGAGGCGGACGATAGTTGACAACGTGCATCTCTGGATTTGCCGCAAAGCTACTTGCCAACCTAGCGTCGAACTTCGTCCAGAAGTGTTGTACGATTCCAGCTGCCGTAGCGGCATGACCGACTTCCGAGTCAAGCAACTTCGCGAGCAATTCTTGGTTCTTTACATTGTGCTGTTGATGCAGCCATAGAGCTTCCAAGATGTGGTGTGCTTCCTCCTCGTCGTTTGGATCGAAGTCTGCTGCCCATGCTTGAGCCGCTGCGATGACTTCATCGGAGTCCCGAGAACTTAGTTCTACTCGAGTTCGCTGACGTACGCCGTCGACCGGGTGCTTCAAGTTCTCAAGTAGCTTTGCAATTGGTTCGCCGTGAATGGCAACCGGCTTTTGCAATGGGCGATCTTTGACGGTCAAACGCAGGATACGACCGTGCTTGTGGTCACGACTGGGATCGCGAATATTGTGCTGCATGTGACCGATGATCATGTTGTGCCAGTCGGCGACATACAACGCTCCATCTTCGCCAACGATCGCATCACTCGGACGGAAGTTCCGGTCAGCCCCGTTGAGCAATTCTTTCTGAGGCGTGCCCCAGACTTGGCCGTAAGGACGCTTACCACCATCACCGCGATCCAGGTCGTATTGCTTGATTCCGAGGAAGCCAATCACGTTCAAGATCAAGAAGTCTTGTTGCATGTCTTCTGGGAAGTGCGCCGAGGACAAAATCTCGTTAGCGGGCACAGGGCGGAATTCCTTGGCGAGCAAGGAATGCATTTGAAAGCCGTCGTTCTTAGGGCGAACTTGGTAGGACTTGCCACCGGTGCCATCGTTTGCGTAGAGGTAACCCCAGCGATCGAAGCTCGTTCCGTGCGGATTTGGGCTGTTGGCGGCGATGGGTGTGATTGCGAAAGTACGTGGATCAAAGCGGTACATGCCCGAGCCACCGACGTTCAGGTTGCGTTTCCAAGGTGTTTCGTGATTGTGCACCAAGAAAATACCACTCTGCCAATAGATTCCACCGTCAGGACCGTAGATCAGGTTGTTTGCCGCGTGGTGCGTGTCGGATGTCCCCAAGCCTTGCAGAATTGGAAATCTCACATCGGCAACATCATCACCGTCGGTGTCCTTCAGGAATAAAAGATCTGGTCCCGAGGTAACAAGAACGCCACCCCCCCAGAATTCAAACCCGAGCGGGTTGTGAACATGGGCGAAAATCTTTCGCTTGTCAGCGACTCCATCGTTGTCGGTGTCTTCGAAGATCATCAAGCTGTCGATGAGCTCGTCGCCAGGCTGCCACTTGGGATAGGAATTCCAGCTTGCTGCCCAAAGTCGGCCCTTGGTGTCGACCTGCAACTGCACCGGGTTGGCCAAATCGGGGAACATCTCTTCCGATGCGAAGATGTTTAATTCAAAGCCCTCGGGTACCGCGATCTTTGCGAGGCTCTCTTCTGGACTTAAATAGCTCGTGCTTCCTTCTTTGTCCTTGTTGGAGCTCTTGCTTCCACCACCAACGTTGGTCTTCACGACTACAGGCTGAGGAACATTGCTGTCGTCGACTTCCAGTGTTTTGCCTTCGGCAGCCTCCCAAATCACGGAGTCCCGATTGGCCGTCATGAGATCGAGCATTTTGAGTTCGTGAACAAGAACGTCCGCATTTGTCTGCCCGTTAACAAAACTAAGCCCAGATCGTGAGCCCCAGATATCATTGCCGTCGGTGGCACGATAGCGATTGTGCCAGTGCCAGTTCTTGTCCTTGATCGCATCGTAAATCAGCTGATGCGTGCTGGTCGAGCTATCCGTTTCGCCGACAAGTTCGTCTGAGATAACTTCTGCCAAATGGTGATAACCCTTGGCATTCAGGTGAATGCCATTCAATGTCAATTGCTCGTCAGAGGCTTCGAAGAGTCTGAGAGTTGGTGTGAATAGATCGACGTACTTGGCACCTGACTCATCGGCAGCCTTTCGCGTTGCTTCTGCGTAAGCCTGCAAATTACGATTCAGGTCGTCTCCTTTCGGGAGATGCGGGCTTCCAGTGTTCTCGTAAGCGATAGGGCTGAAGAGCACGAATCGCGCATCAACGCCATCCTGTTTGCGGAGCTCTCGGTACTTTGCAACCAGATTTACCAACTCGGTTTGATAGGCTGAAGCACCGTCGGGGCCCCCGTGAGACTCGTTGTAACCGTACATAATCCATACGACGTCCGGCGCAACGTGCTGCAGGTACTCTGCGTCGTTGGTAAAGCCTTTATTTCGCGGACGCTGATTGACGATATCGCCGGAGAAACTCATGTTCCGAAAGCGAACTTTTTTACCTTTTAAGTTCGCTTGCAGCATGGTCTCGACCCAAGGCGAATGTTGCATGCGGTCAGCCAAGCCGTTTCCAAAGATGGCGACCACATCATCCTGCTTGAATTCGAACGGCGAATCTGCCAAAGCTGGCGGAGCCCATGCAAGGTTGAGGCCAAATGCCAAGATCGAAGTGGACAAGATCCAAGCCAAGCTCGACTTTAATGGATCCCGCGTGGGTGAGACTTCCAGAGGCAAAGTTCGCATTATTCGGTGATCTCAATAGTTGGGGTGGGGGAAAGTTGATTCTTCCAGCGTTCTAGGGTAACCGCTGGAGGACCAAGCGTCGTGGGGCGAACCGATTGGTTTGGGTAAGTTTGGGACCCCTAGTTTAACCGCTGGCTTGAGCCATTGCAGCGTCCCGGTAACGTGTTCGGTATTCAATCGGCGCCATGCCGATGGTCCTCCGAAATTGAAAGGCAAATGCACTTTGATCATAAAAACCAGTGTCCAATGCGATTTCATCGATTTACATGTCCCACTGAATGACAAACTCGCAAGCTTGCTGAATGCGAAGGAGCATCATGAATACGCGCGGCAACCTACCCGCTACCGACTGAATAAAAGTGCCGGGAAAGTTGCCGACTGGACACTCCAGTAGATTCAGCCCATGGTTCTACACGCTATTTTTCTGCAGGACGTCAACGAATTTGCTCGTCACGTACCATCCAATCGCTGAGTGCCACGTTGGCATTGGCAAGATCGTTTTGTCGGCGTGGGATAGTCCATCGATGTTCGCGGACTGGTTTCGTCCTGCAGCGATCTTTTTTGCTCGGTTCTTGGCTGAGTCGCAAAATAGGCGTCATTGAAGCAAAGTTGGTTAGGCCGATTTTGCTTCACGACTCACGCTGTAAACCTCGATGAGCCCAAACTCCTTCTTGGGATCGCGTTCTTGCTTTCCGGCAGCTGACAAGATTAGCTGCGTGCCGTCTCGCGAGAATTCTACCTGAGTAACACGCCGCTTGACCTTTAAGGAATGAAACAAGTCTCCCGTTGCAGTATCGAAGAATCCGACGTCCCAATTGCCGCCACGCAGACGTCCTGCCATTACGAAGTAATCTCCGCTTGGATGAAATGCCAAGGTCTCCATCAAGCCTTCGCCGACTTGCTTGTCATTGGATTTGCCGGCGAGCTTGGCATTCTCTTCGCCCCAAGCGTAGCGATGCCAGCGTTGCTTGCCATTACCCGCCATCGGGTCTCGCATTGGCCCCATTCCGGCAACGAACAGATCGTTGCTCTTGGGCTCAAAAGCTGCAGCGTAGATTCCGCCGACTTGGCAGTGGCTCTTGATGTGGCCGAATGCTGTGAAGTCATTCGATGAGGCGGAGCTTTGTAGCTCGCCTGTCCGATTCCAAACCGCGACATCGCCCATCAAGTTGCCGGCCCCGAACGATTCACCGTCGGCGCTCGCTGCGACGGCTTGAACCGGTGGTAAGAAGTCCATCCTACAAATCGCTTCTCCCGATTCTGCGTTGTAAGCGACAACCGAAGGCACCTCTGAAGGCTTGGGCTCATAGCGATAGCCGCCGGCTAGATACTGGCCTGAGGAAGAAACCAGCACAGAAGCATTCGCCGCACGCGCAAGATCCCAGCTCCAAAAGGTATGTGCCTGGATTTGGCGGACGATCTTACGCGTTCCCAAGTCATACCAGATCAGCTTGCCGTCGTATCCAGCGGAAACAATCTGATTGAACTCTGCAAAGCAAACCACTCCCGAGGCGTAGCTATCGTGCTCATAAAGCCGCTGACGTGCTCCGGATTCTATTTCGACCTGATAGACACCATCCATGCAAGCCAAGAAAGCAAACTTGCCATTCGAGTGAAACGCGACGCCCAGGCAAGCCATGGGTAGCGAATGACGCTTGAGCTGCTCTGTCTTCAGCGTGTAATGAGACTCTGAAACACTAGTTCTCATAGCAGCACCTCTCGAATGGGCTCTGCGTCATCTTCGACATGATGAAAAGTCGGGAAGTTGTCAGGAAGCTCGTATTCAGCATGTGGATCGATTCCAAGCGCAGAAAAAATCGTCGCAAATAAGCGTTTTTGGTCAACCTTTTCGTCGCTCACTTCGATTCCCTCGTTATCGGTCGATCCATATACGACTCCAGGTTTGATGCCGCACCCTGCTAAAGCCATCGACCAGGCAGTAGGGTAATGGTCTCGTCCTCGTGCGGGATTCAGGAAAGGTGTTCTGCCAAATTCGCCCATCATGATCACCAACGTGCTATCAAGTAGCCCACGGTCTTCCAGATCACCGATCAACTGGAAAATGACATTGTCTAATTCCGGCACCAACATCTGGTGTATTTCGTGGTTTAGGACGTGGCAATCCCATGGCATTCCATTGGCGACCATCACGCTCGGACAGCCATTCTCAACCAAGTGCCGTGCCTGCAACGTGTGCAGGCCGAAAGCTCCTGGCCCGTAGCGTTGGCGATCCTCTTCTGGCAGTTTCTCCATGTCAAAAAGTGGAGCGCAACTCATCAGTCCTTTGACGCGTTCAAATGCAGCGTTATAAGATTCAGCTGCCGCACTTTTGCGGTCATTCGCAAATTTCTTGCTCAGGAAACTACGCAACGCTTCACGATCGCTGTGATCAGCCTCGCTCAACGACTCAGGTAAATCGATGTTCGGGATCGAGTATTCCCCGCCTGCTCTCACCGGGCCGTACTCAGCGCCTAGCCATCCAGCCCAGTTCCCTGCCTTGAAGCTCTTGAACTCGTTTCCTTCAGGGCAGGGATCGAGCAAGACAAACTGCGGCACCGGTGAGTCAAGTTGCCCGAGCTGTTGAGCAAGTACTGATCCTAGAATAGGCCGTTGAAAGGGTGGACGAGGAGCGTCTCCGCGAGTCAGCGTGTCGATCCCTTGGAAGTGTTCGCTAGGTTTGGTACTCATCGAACGGATGATCGACATCTTATCCAAGATGGTGGAGCACTTTGGCATCAATTCACTTACGTGAACACCGGGTAGGCAACTTGGGATGCTACCGAACGGTCCACTGGTCCGTTTCCCCGGTTTCGGATCCCAAGTTTCAAACTGGCTGGGAGCACCGCAGAGCCATAGCAGGATGCAGCGTTTTGCCTTGTCGTTCATTTGCTGTGCGAACGCCGGTACCGAAAACAAGCCACTAAAACTCGCTGCGGACGCGGCGCCTACGCCGACGGTACCTTCGAGAAAAAGGCGCCGATGCACTGAGTGTTCTGGACTGCCGCATGTCATGTTGCGTTGCGTGTCGTCTTGCGATGACGCTGTCATTGAAGTTAGCTTCTGCCCATTAATGATTGAATCGAAACTCGGCCGAAGTCAGCAGAGCCCAGAGGATTTGCTGCACCGATCGCTGCCACTCGGTCTCTTTCGACTTCAGGATCGATACGACTTTTTTCATCTCTGCTTCGGTTGGTTCTCGGCCGAAAGCGACCAAGAAGATCTGAGTGCAAGCTTGTTCTGGATTTTCTCGCTCCAAATTCCTAAGCGATTCGCCAACAGAATCAGATTCAAATCGAAAGAACTCGTTCCATCGAGAATGGTTGCTCAGCATCAATGTCTGCTTCAATGTCGTCTGTTCCTCCTCAGCCAAAATCTCTGGGAAATGTTGTCGGATTGTAGAGCCTAGATCTTGATTCAGTTTTGGGTTGAGGATCTGGGACCAGCTTCGCAGCAGTGCCTCGGCGCTGAGCGGTTTGACCAAGCCATTGGCAAAGGAGTCCGGTGGGCCTGCTCCGGAAGCAACCGATTGATAGGCGTGAGACCGCAGTAATGCTTGCAGTAAACGGCGGTTGTCGTAGCCACTTTGACGGTAGTCTTCCGCCAGCCAGTCAAGCAACTCTGGGTGGCTCGGCGGATGTCCAGAATCCATCTTGTCGACGGGATGCACTAAGCCACGTCCCAGCATTAAGCCCCACCAGCGATTGACCATGGCTCGAGCTAGCAGCGGGTGATCACGCAGAATCTCAGTAACAAACTTTTCGCGACGAGAGAACTTCGGCCGTCGCGCTTCCTTGTCTACCTCCACGTAGAAATCATCGTCGTCTTTCTGCTTTGCTGGATCTTCTGGACGCTGTTCCTCCACCGTTTTGGCCTTCAGAAAAGTCAGCTCAAGCGTCTCTGTTTCACCAGTGAGAGCGTTGGCGTAGTCCTCAAATCCTCCAATGGCAGATTCTGCCACCGCAATTCCATTTGGAACGCCTTCATTGCGTCCGCGGCGGTAAAACCCAACCAGTCCCCAGTAATGAGCCTGCTTGATCTCGGGTGAAACGGGGTGATCATGGCACTGGGCACAGGCTATGTCGACGCCAAAGAACCCACGTGAGATGGATTCAGCAATCTCCTGATGCTTGTTGCTTTGCTCGTACAAAAACCAAATGTGGCCGCGCTGTTTCGAATCGCCGCGGGCGAGCAAAACTTCCTCTGCGACTTTATTCCAGGGGCGATTCTGCTGGAAAGCCGTTTTCAGATAGTCGTGCCAACCCTTTGCAGTTCGTTCTTCTAGCTTGCCTTCGCTGCGCCCTAGGAGCATGGTGTCCCAAAGTGCAGCCAAGTGCTCTGCACATTCTGGTGATTCCGAAAGACGCTCGATCCACAGGTCGCGTTTGTTGGAATTAGTCTCGTTCAGGAAAGCTTGGCGCTCTCTCAGCGACGGGATGCGTCCAAAAACATCTAGATACAGTCGCCGGATGAACTCCGCGTCGCTACAGAGTGGTCCTTGTTCAACGCCACGTTCGCGGCAGCCATGGGCGATGTAGAGATCGATCACAAGAGTTGGGTCCACTCCGGGAGGAGGAAGCCAGCTAGTAATTCGAGCACTCTCTTGTAGCGATGTTGTCGGCTTTGCTTCCGGTTTCGGTGGCTCCCAATGTTCAATCCAGCTCTTTAAAGTAGCCAACTGAGAGTTGTCGAGCTGTTTCTTGCCTGGGGGCATATGCGGCTTCCCCTCTGGCTGGACCAGCTTCCAAAGCAAACTATCTCCAGGCGCTCCCGGAATGATGGCAGCGCCACTCTTACCGCCAGCCACAATCGACTCAGGAGCTTCTAGTACCAATCCACCTGATTTCTTCTCCGCCTTGTGGCAGCGAACGCAGTTTTCAGCGAATACCGTCTTCACATCGCTTGGAAGATCGTCTGCAGAGAGCGATCTGCCTGGAGCAGACCACTGCATACTAAGGAAAGCCACTGCACAGAACAAAATCTCTCTGGTTTTCGATGCAAGCCTAGTTCTGTGCTGCGGCCCGAAAGCGGCATCTGAAGTGAGAAAAAATGAATTCAGCATGGTAATGCAGTGGCTGCGGTGGGAGAGTCAGGAACTCTCCATTATTTACTGAAGGGGTTCCCATTTCAATCCGAACGGAAACACGCTCCCGAGCAGCTTACTTTTCTTGGTCGTCCAAACGCAATCTGTCCATTAGGCGTTTGCAATAGGCCCGCAAACGTGTGTCCTCAGAAGCATTGATCCGGTTAGAAGATGGGTCATCAAAGGTCGTTAGAACCAGATCCGCTACCTTGCTTACAGTGCCGTAGGTCTTGTGTCTAGATTTTGATTCAAGCCATTTGCGCAGCTTTAGAATTGTCTCCGCCTCTATGCCAGATTCTAGTTCGACGTCGAGAAGGAATAGACCGACTGCACCTGAAGCCGTCGCATCGGCCTTCATTTGAGGCCTCAGTTGTGTTCTCAGTTTCGTCAACACCCTCTGATACAAACCTGTGCTTCCGGTGAACAGCGTTTCGTATTTCTTGTCTAGGACGTTAAGTTCTTGACTTGCCTTAAAAATGATCTGCCATAACTCATTCTGCTGGTGTCCGTTAGTGAAATCGGGGCTCTTCAAAGTTGCTGTTACTTCTCGCAGGAAGTACTTTGCATCGCACATGGCAGCAGCGTGGAGGCTATCAATTTGCTTTTGGGTCAGATACTTCAAGCTTTTCTCAGAATTCTGAATGACCCTATCAATCTCGCTGTCGATCTCCTTTTGAGCGTTTCGATAGGATCGGGTCGATTACGTTGAACTCCTCCTGTTATCGATAGCGAAAGCCTAGATCTTCCTCTTGATTTCGAACGTAACGTTATGAAAACTCGGAGTTCGTTGGGAGCGATGAGCATCGCCGGTTGGATTGCCTCGGCCCTCCGAATCTGGACGTTTGGGACAAATACATCGATTTCTTGCTTCTTTATTTGTTTTTGCTGCGCGAAAATATTAAAAGAAGAGCTTGGGGGAAGGACGCAAACCACTGCTAAAGTAAGAAGGGGATGGCGAATCAAACGTGCATCAAGCTTTGACTTTCGAGCAATCTTTTCCAACGGCTTCCCCCTAAATGGGTTCGAATCTGGATTGTGACGTCACCCTGATATACCCCGAGAGTTTGCACTGCGGTGAGCGAGCACACGATCCCCACTGTAGCATTCTAGTTTTCAGAGTGTTTGAAGATTTTCGTATTCGGCGCAGATTCGCTGCTAGACTAAATTCCGCAGGTGTATCTGAAAACTGAATGGCTTAACGAGTCGGTAGCGGCTGAGAGGCCGCGACGCGTGTTACTGTCAAACGAGGCGAACCTGAGTTGTTGCCATATTGGTTTCTGAGGTCGTTCGCGAAGGCCACGAGTTCTCCCTGCGTGAACGGGGATCAGGTCCATCCTATTCCCCGGCAACCAATGCGAAACATTGCACAGCACGTTTCATTTAGCGCTCCGATAAGTTCCGACCAATTGGCAGCTGGGATACGACGCTTCTTTTCAGCGGCCTTAACCAGGAGACAAAGAATGGGACGGGCGTCTTTTGGGGGGCAGCCTCCAGCCGAATATACAATCGAGGCATCCTTCCAGGTGTCGCATGCCGAGACTTGAAATTAATAGTGAGCGCTAGCGTCCAGCAATACCCCAGTACGGTCCCGAGGGCAGGCGGACAAAATCTCGACAAAAACAGATTCTCCAATTTGCGAAGCACACGCCGAGCGTCTGGGAGACGATTTGTGAGTCTGAGACACAGCCGAGTCGTAAAAGAATATCAAAATAGCGGTCGCAAGCGATGGCTACCCTCTGCAATTCCTAATCACGGTCATGGTATTTCCCAGGCCAATTGATTTGTCGCCAACGTCTTTAGGAAAAGTGCGAATCCACTATGATCATTATTGTTGATCGGTTTCAACTCTAGACCGAGTGGTTTTGATGATGATTGACTGGATAAATGATCTCTTCGAACAAGAGCTGGTGCCCGTTGAAACTAGTGTACTCCCGCGCGGTATCGAACGCAGTTTGATGCAGCTGCTGCAGGACTGCCAATCGCTGTATGCTTCGGCCGGTCGCCGCATCCTGGAGTATGGCTCTGATTCCACCCAAGACTCACAAAAGTACTTGGAACTCTTAGCTGATCTTCATCGCGGAGTTGTGGTGAAGACGCTGGTAGAAATCGCCCATGCTGATCGCCAGTGGAATCAGCCGGAACGTGAAGTAGCCATGATCGTGCTGAGACACGTGTGGGGAGTGCAGATCGACGAAGAAGGGTTGTACAAGGCACTTCAAAATGTTGTGAAGCATGCAGAGGTCTTGAAGTGGTCTGAGCTGTGCAAACCCTTCTTACAACATGGCTTTCTGAGACACGAATCAGTCGAACTGCGATCTCTGGTTGTGCGTCTCGCCAACGTTATTGCCAAAGCAGATGGACGCGTCTCGCCAGCGGAGATGCAACGACTTGAGAAACTAACCGAAGATCTCACTGCAACCTTGGAGTCCACTTCTCGAGTCAATCAAAGCGGCAGTCAAGCTCGCATTAGAAAAAATGCTCAGATCCTAGGTGGAGCGAATGCAGCTGTCGTCGAGTCAATTTGCGCTGGAAAAAAGAAAGACTCTGCTGATGATGTTAACTCGGCGCGTGCGTCTATTGCTCTTCCGGCGGAGGAGGGGAAAGAGCGGATGTTTCAGGGAGCTCGGCAGGAGTTAGACTCGTTGATCGGGCTCGACTCGCTGAAAGAAGATGTGAAGCAGTTGATGGACTTTCTGCAAGTCCAGAAAGCAAGGAAAGAACACGGCTTGCCAAACGCGGCGATCAGCTTTCATGCAGTTTTTGAAGGCAATCCCGGCACCGGCAAGACAACGGTGGCTCGTATCATTTCCCGTCTACTCTGCGGACTAGGCATTTTGGAGGCGGGGCACACCGTTGAAACAGATCGTTCCGGGATGGTCGCGCAGTACGCGGGGCAAACCGGTCCACGCACCAGCGAACGTGTTGACGAAGCTATGGGAGGCGTCTTATTCATCGACGAAGCGTACAGCTTGGTTAGCGAACAAGGTGAAGATGCCTACGGTGTCGAAGCCGTCCAAACGCTACTCAAGCGTATGGAGGATGATCGCGATCGTTTTGTCGTAGTGATCGCTGGCTACCCACGGCCGATGGCAGAGATGCTGAAAAGCAATCCGGGCCTATCCTCTCGATTTCAGAGGACCTATAGCTTCCCCGACTACTCGCCTAAAGAGCTGCTCAGGATCTTCTACACCTTCTGTCGCAAGTACCACTACCGGCTACCTAAGCCAACACGCATCAAACTGCTCAAAAGCTTCGATAGGCTGCTAAAGCAAAAAGACGAGTCGTTTGGGAATGGTCGTGTCGCTCGCAATATGTTTGAAGATTCGATCCAGCGGCTTTCAACCAGAATCGTCGGAGTGTCTCCGCTGACAAAAGAATTGCTGACGAATATCGAACCGGAGGATGTTGTTTTGAAAGACACGTAGTCTCTGAATTGTCGAATGCAAAATCAAACGACAGTTCACGCGATTACGAAAAAGTCGAGGAGGAAGGAATTCTGGCGAATCCTGCTACGATGAAAAGACGAGGCCGAGGTCGTTGAGTCGAGCTGCTGTTTCTGCCATCAAAGCGTCTTCAGCAGCTTCATCTGCAGCTTCATAGGTGACGGAGAAACGCAGAAATGGTCCAGCTTCGTCCCAAGGTACGGTAATGATGGACTTCTGTGTAATTAAGTGTTGACTGGCATCTTCACCGTTGGCAAAGCTAGCTCCACCATGGGCGGAAACCGGTGCAGGTGTATACAAAAAGTAACTGCCGCCGGGCATCTCGCAATCAAAACCGCAGCCTTGCAGAGTCGCTACCAACTTTTGCATCCGACGCCGATACTTTTCGCGAACTCCATCTGGGATCGAAGGGTCATCCAAAGCGGTCACCGCTGCCTGCTGAATCGCTGCGAACTGACCGCTGTCACAGTTGTCCTTGACATCCGCAAAGGCGCGCACCAGCGTAGCGTTTCCGCAAACCCAACCGATCCGCCAGCCGATCATGTCAAAGCCCTTGCTGAGCGAATGCACTTCGACACCGACGTCCTTTGCACCCTCTACAGCCAGAAAGCTCAACGGATCTCCGTCAAAGGTCAACACCGTGTGTGCTGCATCCTGAACCACGATAAACTCATGCTTCTTGGCGAGCTCCACAACTTTTGCGTAGAATTCCTTTGTTGCAGTTTTGCCGGTTGGACTATTGGGGTAGTTGATTACCAACATTTTTGTACGTTGCCAGACTTCATCACCAATCGAATCAAAGTCGGGAAAGAAGTCATTTTCAGCCAAGAGTGGCAAGGGATGCACTTCGCCGCCGTAGTACTTGGTGTGAGTTCCAGCGACGGGATAGCCAGGCACGGTCATCAGAGTCACGTCACCCGGGTTAATGAAGCAGGCCGGTAGCATCGAGAGAGCAGTCTTACTCCCGATGCAGTGATTGATCTCGGAGTCTGCGTCTAGCTCGACTCCGAAACGATTCTTCATGAAGCGGGCAGCAGCTTGCTTGAAATCCCCAACGCCATTGTCCGCGTACCCCCGATTCTCCGGCTTGTTGATTTCGGCTTGCATTCGCTCGCGGACCGCGGCTCCTGCCATACTGTCGTTTTCGCCAATACCGAAATCGATCAGCTCCCGATCCGGGTAATCCTCGAGTGCCTTTCGCTTCGCCCGCTTGATCTTCTCAAACTTGTAGATCGCTGTGCCTTTTCCGTAGTTCGCCCCGCCAATGCGATTGGCAAATAGCTGTTGGAAGTATGGATCTTGGGAAGTACCTGCGGACATTTTTCTCTCTTGCTCGGAAAGGGACGGACTAACTTGCATTCCTACTTTTAACCTGAAAAAAGCTACCTGAGGTGTCGCTTTTCGACAAGGTGGCGATGGCGATCCGCAACGGGCATCGGGGACGTTTCGCCGAGTCAGGCAGGATAGGAACTGCTGGTTCAGTCGCTACATAAGCACAAGTGATTTTGGTGTATAACTGCGCGTGATTGCTCTGACCCGTTCACTCGAATTGGCACTCTGCCCGATGACTAAGGAAATTCGTGGTGGCAACAGCCGCCAGCTCGCCAAGCAGCTCGACCTGCTAGACAAGCCAATGGCTGTATTGGATCACAAAGGGCAATTTCTTTTCGTAAATGCCCCGTTGTGCCGACTATGTGATACCGAAGCAACTTCGCTTGTCGGCAAACAAACAAGCTGGGATCTCCCAACCGATAGCACGCCCTACGCTCCGATTTTGTCGGCCTTCGCGCCACCCGCAGCTGCTCGCGAAGGAGTCATCACGACGCGAAAGTTGACCGCGCCAATCGCTGGTTGTTCGGCTACCGGGCAGTTGTTCTTGCCGCTCTTTGGCGAAGATCACGTTGTCGAATTAATGCTGGTCGCTCTTGGGGATTGGGAGGAATTTCAGTCACAAGTCGCCAAGAGAGACTCTCAAGACTCTGGTGCCGAGCAAACATTGGCCGAGATACGTAGTCGCTGGCCAAAACTGGATGGACTGGTTTCTCTTCTGGGAAGCAGCTCAAGCATTGGACTGGCGATGGAACGAGCCCAACTTGCCATTCGCAGTGAAGCCAATCTGCTGATCCATGGACCACAAAATGTCGGCAAGTCAGATTTGTGCCAAGCTATTTTTGTCGGCCGACTGGAAAATCGTGGATTGAATCCCGTGACCGGACAATACTTCCCGATTGATCTTGCCGTGCTGGATGCCGAATTGGTTGCTGGGATGCTCGAAGTGTTCCAAGGGCGTCTGCGTGCCGACCAACCTAAAATGGCTCAGCAATTGGTGCTTGAGAATCTGCACGAAGCGAGCGATCCCAGTATTGATGTCTTGGTCAAGTATTTGGATTCGCACCAAAATCTAATCACGGTTGCCGCAATCAGCAGAATTGGTGCCTCGGACCTCGTCGCAAGGAACCCAAATTGGCAGGAGTTGCTCAATCGCGTGACAGTTCATGAACTGGAGTTGCCTGGGTTGTCACAGCGTCGAGAAGACATCGCCGTGCTGGCTCAGCAATTCCTGGCCGCAGCCTGTCGTAAAGCTGATCGCGCCATGCTTTCGATTTCCTCCGAGGCAATGGACTTGTTGGAGGCCTTTAGCTGGCCTCGCAATTTGAATCAGCTCTCTGAAACGATAAAGACTGCGGTGCAGCTTTCGGTGCTAACCAAATCGATACAGACGAGCCATTTACCCGTCGAGGTTCGTAGTTTTGTATCCAGTGCCGCGGGCGACTCAAGTCAGATGGTGGAGCCCGTTTCGCTCGACGAAGTTCTTCTTGAACTGGAAAAGATCATTCTTCGCCGCGCCTTGAAACTCTCGCCTCGCAACAGGGCTCAGGCCGCTCGTTGGCTCGACATTAGCCGCCCTCGCCTGCTCCGACGCATCGAGCAATTGCGATTGGACTAAAGGCAGATGCTCGTATGCACTAGCTCCGAGCAATCGACGGGACTACAGCTTGCCCCGTGGCAGAAACCTATGCCGCAGCAGAAGTAGGGGTCGGATTACCTCGAATGGGCTCGCTGGCAAACAGGAAGTCGGCTGTCGGGCCGTAGAGCAGAAAAGGAATCCGGCGGCGAAGTTTGTCGCGTTTTCCAACCTTGACTCCAAAGGAACCAAAGCCCAGCAAAACTCCCGGCATTGCTTGACGAACCTCGCCTTCCAGCCAGCGAATTAGCCCGCGGTTTCGATACCCATATTCTAAGTACATGGAATCCCCTGCAGTCCAATTTGAAGGGCCGATGCGGAGATCCATAAATAGCTTTGCGATAGAGCCTCTCTTCGATGCAAAGCAGTTGTAGCCAAATCCCGTTGTCTCACTGGTTCCGCAGAATGCTTTTCCTGTCCAATCGCCGTACAGCTTGAAGGCTCGGCTGGTGATTCCATCAAGCAATGCGTTTCCCTGGGACAGTAGCATTGCTTTGAATTCGCCGCGGAGCTTCAGAAGCTCGGGCGGATCACAGTCGCGGAACAGCGACTTTATTTCACCACGTGAGCGTGACTGCAACGAAGTGACAAAGTCCTGTTGTTGGATATTCAGGCCGTCCATTGCTAGATTCCGTTCTTGTTTGGTGCGTCCGCGATTGATTGATCCGGAGCGAATTCTGACTCAATGATCTTTTAGTGTGTCGCTTGCGTTGGTGATCAGTTCCATGCGTCGGTCGAGGCTCATCTCACCCAGTGGCAGCTGGGCTACACCAAGTAGACGCCGCAGCACTTCTACCGCCGCGAATCGATGCATCAGGTCAAGGTCTACTATGTTGGCTGAAGTGTTATGCATTTCGATCTGTTGTTCAAAAGTCTGACTGGCTTCGAGGTGTCCAATTAACTGTAGATGCCCCAACATAATGCCCAAATCGAACTCACACGGACCTGCAAAACAGAACTCAGGGTCAATCACCATCGGCATTGCTCCGCTTACCAACCAGCTTCCTGGATAGTAGTCGCCGTGCAGTAAGCAATGACCGCTGCCAAGGTAACATTCGCCAAGCTTCAGGGCGGCGCCGCGAAGTGCTTGGTCCGACCTGACTTCAAGGCTGGCTTCGCTAAGTCCGACACAAAATTGCCCGAGGTCCGTTGCAGCAGGATCCCGAAAAGGAAGGTCGAATATGTGAGCGTGATTCAGTGCTCTCAGTTCGTGATTCCCGAATCGATGCTCATCGACTTTCCCTCGCGAAGTTTGGTGCAAGACGAACAGCCAGTCTAGCAATTCTGTGACCTGTCCCACAATATTGCTCGGTGTCGCTTGGTACCAACTTGTCGCATCTGCGGCCGGCCCTAGGTCCTCTAGCGCTAAGAGAAAATGGTCGGAATTTGAAGTCAAGCGTTGAGGCATTCTTTTCGCAAGAACTTCGTCATCTTCGACGAAATCGTAAAACGCAGACTCGAATGCGACCCGCTCAATGGGGGCTGGAATCTGCCGGTACTTCGCCACATAGGGCCGCGCCTGCTTCACGATGATCGAGCGAGAGCCCGAAGCGCCGCTGATATTTGCTCGCAAAGCAATGTTCATATTGCCTTCGCCAGCAGAGGATAACTCGCTAATCTGCTCGTCTTCCTGGAGAATGCCGCATAATGCCAGCACTTCTCGAACTGTTTCGGTCGAAGTGCTATCAATCCAAATCGGCTCCATCAAGTCTTCCATTCTCTTTTTTGAAGTAGATCAAGCCAAGCGTCGAGCGATTCGCCGTAGTCTTCGGCCAAGGTCGATTGGACTGCCTCTTGCATATTTGCTGGGAAAATATTTGACCCTTCGACGGCGCCTGCAAGGCAACCGAGCACTTGCGCGTACGAATCCGTATCGTGCCCAAAATCAAGTGTCAGGTGCATTGCCGCCAAGCTGTTATAGTCGCAGAAGTGAAGCATCGCGAGCGGCACAAGCAAGGTGAAATGAGCGTCCCACCAGAATACTGGCTTGCCTTCGGACTCGAGCAGCTCGTATAGCTTTTTCGGGCTTTTGTTGGCTCGACCGGCGAGCTCCAGTGCCTTATCGAGCCACTTTTCAAGTCGTCGACCAGCAAACGGTACGTCGCGATATCCAAAAGGATCCGTGTCACGCATTGTCTTGAGAATGAGCTGCCAGCGCTCGTCGGTACTCAAGCCGCGTGCTTTGGGCGTTAGGACGGATGATAAACCAGCAACCAAAGCACTGGTAAAATCCTTCGCTTGTCCGGCGTCGACGAAATCCAGCTTAAAAGTTTTGCGATAGGCAGCGTCTGGATCACCTGCAAACCCCGCTGCCAGCGGTGGCAGTAACATTTGTCCGGAACAATTGTTAACACCTGACCACAGGCGCGCTAGCGGGCGAGCCAAATTGGGGTCTCTTTCGCCAAGAATCCAACGGGCTGCATAGCGGTACTCGCGGAGGCCTTCCTCAACGAGCGCATCTAAGTTAGGCGTGTCTGCCTGCGGTTCCGGTGCGAAGTCGAGAAAAGCCTGCGCCAGGATGTTCTCATCGAGAGCAACTTTGGCGTTGCAGGCTGCCGCTATCGCTCGCAGTAAGACAATCTTATGTCGTGAATCGTCGGTGAGTGTGCCAGCCTTTGCTCGCACTCGCCAAGGACCGTATGCCGCAGTGTCAGGACGCAGAGCAGCGTAGCTCGTCAGTGGAATTTCATGACCGAGATCAGATAGAAGTAAAGGGCTGATCTTCTGCTTGTCTGGCCATTTTCTGGCATCGCATAAGCCAGTTAGTTCGCCGTCAGGCTCGCGAAACTCGATGGGGCCACCCAACGCATCGCCAATCAAACCTCCGACAAGAAGACCCTTCACCGGTTGTCTCAGAAACGCGTTGTCGCCAGCGAAAGATGCGAATCCTCGACCGGATGTGGCTAGGCCAGAGGCGGCTAGTACGGCCACTGTTTGGAATTTTCTTCGGTGCATCGTTGTTCTCAAAGCTGCCAGGATCACGACTAGGCATCACGTAGGTCCCTCGGTGCTTGGGCTCCGGATTCTAGCAGATTCTGGACAAAGAGGACGCGTTTCAAAATCTCTTGTGAAGAGAGCCACAAAATGAAAGAACGGTTCGCTGGTCACAGCGAACCGTTTCGTTTATTGCTTAGCAATGGTTTGCGTTTCACCATAGAAAGCTTAGCCAGCTACAGCTACGGCGGCTTTCTTGTCCTCCTCGGACTGAGGAGTACGACCGTCCAGCATACAACTCACATTGACATCGCCAATGACGTTGATCGTTGTTCGGCAGCGGTCTAGAAACCAGTCGACGGCAAGCAACATGCTAATAGCTTCCAGCGGCAGACCGACTGCATTGAATACGAGCATCATAGTCACGACACCGGCTTCCGGAATTCCAGCTGCACCGACACTTGCGATGATCGACGTGAAAACGATGGTGAGTTGTTCTGGGAAGCCGAGGTCGATGCCATACAATTGTGCGACGAACAATGCTGCCATCGCTTCATAGAGTGCAGTACCGTCATTGTTGAAGTTGGCACCGACCAAGGAACCCAAACTGGCGGACTTTTCTCTCACCCCTACTTTGTCTTTCAAGCAAGCGTAGGTGACAGGCATGGATGCGGTGGAACTGCCCGTGCTGAAAGCCATCACCAATGCGTCCCTCATTCCAATGAGCACTTTCCAAGGAGAGGCCCAAGAGAAGAACTGGATTCGCAATAGGTACCAACAGGTTTGCAGGAAGAGGCCGAGCAAGACAGCGAGAACGAACCATGCGAGTCCGATAAAGGGCTCGAAGCCTTTCTCGCCCACCACTGACGCAACCACACAAAGCACTCCGAGCGGAACGAGCTCGATGATCCAGTGCAGTACAATCAATAGCGTCTTGTAAGCGATCTCGATAAGCTCTTGAATAGTCCCGATCGGTTCATCTTTTATTTTCCGAAGTGCTATCCCGAATGCCACGGCAATAACTATGACTCCGATGACATTTTGACTGTCGCCCAACGGCCCAAGCAAACTCTTGGGGAGTTTTCCGAGGAGTTCTCCCAATGGATTGGCGGCCAATTCGTTCGCAGCGTCGAACTCTTCTGTTCTCTTAACAACTTCTTCTGACGCTTGCTGCTCCGCAGCTTTTTGGGTGTCCTCTGATACTCCTGGCCTGAGAAGGTTTGCGACGCCCAGGCCGATACAGATCGCGACAAGAGTGTTCAGTATTAACAATCCACCGAGCCTGAAAATGGCACTGCGCGGAATATCTGAAGTCATCAAAACATGCACCACTGCCATCAGAATCAGTGGAGGTGCAAGGGCAGCGAGTAGCTGCAGGATGACTTCACTGACGGGTTTGAAGATCAACGCATGCTCGCCCATCGCAACGCCAAGGCCGACTCCGATGAGCATAAAAACAAGAATGCGCCAGTAGAGAGGGATCTTGGACCAGCGACTCCAAAGGCTGTTCGAGGTGTTTTCTACTGCTTGGTTCATAAAGTTTCCTTGGGTTTGAGGCTCTAGTCCTGAGAATAGAGACGATTGTGTGCAGACTTGGGAGTCTCGCAGACGAATTCCTCGCGGTTCTCTATGGAGCAAGAAGTAGGAACTCGCGAGGAGGAAAAGCACTCATATCGTGCGCTGTCTAGAAATGAACTTGGCGGCAGAGCGAGCAGCTACCGCGAGGTGGCTTTCACCAAAACCGGTAGGGAGCCTGAGTTGTTTGGCGGCCTTCGAAAGCGAGTTAGGCGCTTGGGCGGAAAAGACGCCAGTGTCGGTTGAAGTCTCAAGTATTGCTGGAATTAAACGTAAAGTACTGAAATTGCGTGAGTTGCGAGCATTCTGATGAGATTTCTCGCCTTCCTCCTTGTCGCCCAAGATTACTCAGAGATACTTTTGCGTTGAGAATTGTTTGCCCAGTTTGCTTAGCTAAACTGACCCGGTGGTCACTACTGGCGCAATCCCCTAAAAAGAGGGGCGGGCTGGGCGGGTGTTCGCAGTCTCCATTCTCTCGTTCCACCATCGAAACTAGGAAACACGATGCCGCTGTTGATTGTTGTCGACGCCCTAATTCAACTGCTTCCCAGCCACGCCTTCACTCTGTCTGGGGATTCGGATGTTGCCGCGTCAAACTTTGCACAAACATTGGTTGCAGAGGGAGATGACGACGAAGGCGATGCCGATTCGGACAGCTCTGATGACGATCAAGACGATGACGAAGTTGGCGACGACGAGCAGCTTCCGGTTGAGGAAGAGGATGACCCGTTTGAAGATTTTGATGACGATGATTTCGACGACGACTTTGATGATGACTTTGAAGAGGAACTAGACGATGACTACGAAATCGTCCCTGATGACAGCGACATGTTCCCGAACCAAAACACCGGCGACGATCTTGACAATGATGTCGTGAATTAGCTCAAACGGGATTTCTAGTTGGCATTGACGACAGCAGATTTTGAGCACGGGCCGGCCCAGGAAGTAGAGCAGGCGTTGAAGCAAGCCAAGACGGCTCAAGCGGAGTGGGCTGGCCGGCTCGTCAGGAAACGCCTCAATCTTCTCGCCGGTGTACCGCAGCATCTATCCAAAGCCAAGCATGACTTGATCCAGGCGGTGCATCGTCCGAATGCAACGCCTGCAGAGATCCTAACGTCCGAAGTCTTTCCACTTGCGGACGCTTGCAAGTTTCTCGCGCGACGCGGCCGGCAGCTGCTTGCACCTAGTTCTCACAGCTGGCGACATGCTGCTCTCTGGATGGGCCAAATCCGGGTTCGAACTGCGCGAGAGCCCTGGGGAACAATCTTAGTACTTGGCCCATCCAACTACCCCCTGTTTCTTCCTGGTGTTCAGGCGCTTCAAGCCTTGGCTGCTGGCAATGCTGTGGTGATTAAGCCAGCTCCACAAGGCGAGAAAGTCCTTCAAATACTCAAGCAATGTTTGGTTGACGCGGAGATTCCAGGCGACCTGCTGCAGATTCTGCCGAGCGGCGTCGAGTATGGGCAGGCGGCGATGAGGCTGGGAGTTGATAAAGTCGTGCTCACAGGGTCGGCTAAGACGGGGCAGAGTGTTCTTAGCGAACTTAGCGACTCATTGACGCCCACCACGATGGAGCTGAGCGGCTGCGACGCGGTCTTTATTGCTGACAAAGCTGATGTGCAAAGGGCAGCACGATGCACTGCATTCGCGTTGCAATTGAACGGAGGGGCCACCTGCATTGCACCTCGCCGAGTTTTTGTCACATTGGAAAATCAAAGTCTCTTCGAAGAAAAGTTGCTCGAGTATCTCGCTGAAGATCCCAATGGATCTCGCTCAAAATCGGAACTGCAGCTTCCGGCCTCCGTAGTTGAGACGACGAGGGCCGCTGCTTTGTCCGCCATCGAAGGCGGTGCCAACTTGCTACATGGCGAGCTGGCTACTACAACGAATTTCCCCTTAGTCCTAAGCAATGTGACTCCGCAAATGGAAGTCGCGAAGAGCGACTTGTTTGCACCTGTGACCTCGATCCTTACGATTGCGGACATGAGTGAAGCTATTGAGGCCGACAAGCACTGCCCCTATTCTCTCGGAGCCGCCGTATTTGCGCCTCACAATCACGCCGAGCTCTTGGCGGAACAGATAGATGCGGGGTGTGTTGTCATCAACGACATGGTCGTGCCGACGGGAGACCCACGCGTTTCCTTTGGTGGACGCGGTCGAAGTGGCTGGGGTGTAACGCGCGGGCCAGAGGGGCTTCGTGAGATGACGCGGCCCAAAGTTCTTTGTTCGAGACACGGGAAATGGCTGCCTCATCTGAATAGGAACGATAGCCAGAACATTGATTTGCTCTCCGAAGTCATGAACTTCTTCCACTCGAGCGGTATGAAAGAGCGATTTCGTGCGCTCTTGCAACTGATGAAATTGGGAAGAAAATCCTAGCCTATGTCACTCTTTTTTTCCGGCCGCTGGTTCCGAGTTCTACCGAAGTGAACTTTCGCTAGGCGAACGGCCGGAGAGCTTCTACCATTGGCAGGTGTTTTCACCCCAGGGAATACTGCTTGAAACCGAACTTAGGCTTGCAGATTCTGACTCGCCTTCCGCCCTAAGCAGTCGTGTACAATAGATCCCGAAAACTTGCGAGCTGGCGCGACGCAACAACCCGCTTTATTTCACACAATGGCATCCTTTTATGTCTCGAATTCCGACTCTTTTTTCAAATCCAATTCTGACTAGCATTTTCATCCTGATGGGCCTATTCGCCTGGCTTCCAGATGTCGAAGCGACAGAGCCAGTCAAAGCAAAGAAACTTGTCATCATTGCTGGCAAGCCTTCGCATGGCCCAGGGGCACATGAATTCAACGCTGGAGTTCAATTGCTTCATCAGTGTCTTCAGAGGGTCGAAGGACTCGATGCTCACTTTGTGCTAAACGGTTGGCCCAAAGATGAGTCGATATTCGAAGGAGCCGATGCCGTCGTGTTTTACATGGATGGCGGCGGAAGGCACGAAGTCGTGCTGGAAAAAGGCCGACGACTCAAGTTGGTCGATGATTGGGTGAAGAAAGGCGTGGGCGTTGGCTGCATGCACTACGGTGTCGAAATCGTAACGGACCAAGCCGGTGCAGAATTCAAACGTTGGATCGGAGGGCACTATGAGCACATGTTTTCCTGCAATCCAATGTGGGAACCCGAATTCGGCGAGCTGCCAGAACACCCGATTACACGCGGTGTTCAGCCCTTCAAAGTCGAGGACGAGTGGTATTTCAATATGCGATTTGTCGCTGACTTACCGGGTGACAAGCCAGCGGAGGTCGATGGCATGAAATTCAAACCGATTCTCGTGGCGAGTCCTTCCGAGAAAGTTCGCAACGGTCCCTACGTTTACCCAAAGGGCCCTTACAAGCACATTCAAGCCAACGCCGCACGAGGCGAAGCGATGATGTGGGTGGTCGAACGACCTGATGGCGGCCGAGGATTTGGCTTCACCGGTGGCCACTACCATCGCAACTGGGGCAATGAAGACTTCCGTAAAGTCGTGTTGAATGCTTTGGTGTGGGTTACCAAGGTAGAAGTGCCCGAGGCCGGTGTGGTTTCCAAACTCGCAGATGGCGACATGGAAAAGAATATGGACCCCAAGGGACGCCGCAAGTAGCTAAGCTTCTCCGTTGACCTAGCGTTCCAAGGCTTTGCTTGATGCTCGTCGCTACGCTATTTGTGATTGTCGCACTCGCGATCGGGACGCTTCTGCGCGTACGTGTCAAGCTGCTACAGTGGTGCTTCGTCCCGGCTTCAATTGTTGCTGGGTTCCTTGGCTTTGGTGTAATGCAACTGTTCGCAGTCCTTGAGCAACGCGAGATCGCAGATTCTTCGTGGCTGGAACCGATCAAAGAGACTCTTGATCCGTGGCCCAGAACTCTCATTTCTGTTGTGTTCGCCTGCATGCTGCTCGAGCGAAAGAGTAGCAAGTCCATGCGAGAAAGCATGGCGGGGGCGAGCCGTGAAGGCATCATGGTGTGGATTGTTGTTCTTGGTCAAACAGCGGTCGGTCTGCTGTGCACTTGGCTGTTAATTCAGCCTTTCTTCGATGTCCCCAATTCTTTTGGGATCTTGATTGAGACTGGATTTGCAGGCGGACACGGTACCGCTTCTGCGATGGGAAATGTGTTAGAGAGTGACTCTGTCGGACTGCCAGCGGGGCGGGATCTCGGCATATTCATGGCCACGATGGGATTGATTTTCAGCGTGACCACTGGGGTGATTTACGTCAACCTAGCGCTTCGTCGTGGTTGGTTGCGGGCGAAAGAAGGTCCGGTGAGCTTGATTCAAGGACTTGAAAATCGCAGCTCGGATGAACCTGCTGCTTTCGCTCGAATTCGATCGGAAGTGCTTGACCCATTGCTGCTTCAAGTTGTATTGGTCGGAATCGCCTTTGGGATCGGCTGGACCGCTCATCAAGCAGTAAAGAGCTTGACGGCATCGCCGCAAAAGCAAACCGTCGCCACGGAAGAGAGTGCTGAAAGCATGGCTGAAGAAGCCCTGCGATCACGGACCTCGCTGGCTGGTACCGTTGGGAGTTTTCCGCTCTTTATTTACACACTTTTTGGTGGTTTGATCGTCCGCTTGGGCATGCGAAAGTTCGGAATCGAGGATCTGATTGATACGGCCAGTATTCAACGTATTAGTTCCATCTCGATGGACTTCCTAATCGTGGCCGCCATCACGCTGCTCAACATTCAAGCCCTACAAGCCGTCGCCACACCGTTGTTTATTTTGCTGGTTGCGGCATTGCTCTGGACAGGATTTTGTCTAGTCGTCTTGGCCCCGCGACTTCTGCCTAAGGACTACTGGTTTCAGTTGGGGATCATCAACTACGGCATGTCGACCGGCACGACCGCAACAGGCTTTACGCTACTGAAGATTGTGGACCGTAAAGTAGATTCCGGTGCAGCTGAAGACTACGCCTTGGCTGCGCCGCTATCATCGCCCTTCATTGGCGGAGGCATGCTGACGATCGGATTGCCGATGTTGGTGCTTGAAAAAATTCCCATCGCCGCGTCGGCACTAGTTGTCACGGCTTGCGTCGTCGCACTTTATTTTCTTGGCCGACGGTTGGCCTTTAAAGCCTCAGAACAATAAACGCGGATGTTGCCGATTGTACCTTGATTCGCTTACGCTCGGGTTGTGAAAGAAGCTGTCGGTTGTGAAAGAACTCGCAACCTGGCTCAGTCTGAATCTCGGCTGCCGCGTTGGCGACTGAGCATCCACTGATAGAATTCTTCTTGCGTGATCTTGGAGTCTTTTCCGGCCGGAGCAGCAAAGTGCTTGCGTTCACGATCGCGACGTTCGTCGGTCATTTCGCCTTCTCGCATCTGCAGCCACTCTTCGAAACTCGCGAAGCCATCTTTGTTCTTGTCGTAGGCAGCAAAGATTCGCTTGGCCTGATTCCATATTTTTGTGTTGACCTTTGCGTGATCCGAAGTTGCTTCTCGTTCTTTGTTGGCGGGGCGATCACGAAGTGCTTCCGGGGATGGGCGGCTTCCCTCGCGTGGTGCGATATCACCTCGGCCGCCATCGCGACGCATTCCCTCTCGCGGCAAATCTCGTCGGACATTTTGCTCTGGAGAGGGCACACGATCTCCATCTCGCGTGCGTTCTGCAGGGCGACGCTGACGCATTGTGGACAGCTGTCTTCGTAGTGCTGCAACTTCTCGGCGCAACTCATCGATCATCCCGACAAGTAGCTTTTCTCTTTCGGTTGCAGGCTTGAATTCTTTTCTTTTTTCAATGGTGTGGGAGTTCGAGCGAGCCGAACGCTCCTGCTCTTGGGTAGGAAGTGAAGAGAATCCGATCGACGGGAAGAGCAGAAAGGCAAAGAAGACTGAAGTGCGATGCATCGCAGTGCTCCGAAGGGTGGGTGTCGGTAAGCTGAAAGTATATCAGATTTAACTTGCAAGACGCCCGCACAGGCTGCTGGGAGTCCTTATCCTGTGGCAGCCAGTCCATAGTCATATGCCACTTCTGTGAAGGGGCAGGCGAGAAACTCCACGTAGCGTGAACGTTTGTACAACCTAGTGACACAACAGAGAGTACCACCAGCGCGAGAAAGACCTGTCGTTGCAAGTTCTAAATTCTGATGTTTTTTGATCGAAGTCGGCTCGGGAGATATCTTCAGGAGTTGGACCTTGCGCCCTCGGAGGCGGACAAAGAGGCTGTTGCGCACTTGCTGATAGAGTTGGACGGACAACGGTTCATGACCTCCGAACGATCGCAATGCCTGGAAGATGAGCCGTACGGGCCGCCAGTGAAAACTTTTGTAGGAGATTTTTTAATGGCGACTCCGGTCACTTTTCAGGATCAGAGCTAAGGTTCACCGGTTCCGAATCCGATTCGCATATGGATTTCCGATCCCGATGCTCTGGCGGCGGACGCAACCCGGCTTTGGGAGAAGGAGCCCGCGAAGGCAGCTCTTTCTATTTGGTAGACGACCATTGGCGAGAAAGTGCAGTCGCTAGCTGCCGGAGTACCAAGCGATCGTGTTGGGACTGCTGATCGACGAGCTGGTGCATGCTGGAGACCTCGAGCAAGAACTGAGAGACAAGACGAAAGATCTCCTAGCTCCGACGGAAAAGCAGACGAAGCTTGGAGGAGTTGTATCTGCTCCTAGTCACATCAACTGCTTGTATCTTCATGGTCGCATCTCGGCGAAATTTGTGATCGAAAGTGAAGGTAAAAGTTCGGTTTCTTCGGCTCGAAAGAAGTCCGCAACTTCATCAAGGACATCGTCGGACACCCGACCATGATTGGCAGCGTTTGAGTCCGTTGGGCCAAGAGCTCCGCAGGGATGATATCTTTATTGATCTTCTCAGAGTTAATTCACGAAGAATGCTCGCCACTTGATTCTGAAGCCCTTGGAAGAGCAGTAAGACTTCCTCAATGAAAACCTCGCCCAAGAATATGTTTGCTTTACCTGAGCCTACCGAACCAGCGTAGTCTTGCGGCAGATTGACTTTCAGAGCGTAGAAATGACTGGACTTCGTTTTGAAGGGGGGTTTTATTTTGACTTCTTAGCGTGTTCGACGCATGTTTCAGTTGGATGTCGGCAACGACATCGCTTCTGATGAGCCGCTCGCTCTCCCGCCAAGCATCCAGCCTGGAAGCGGAGTTCGACCAGTTCGTCCGAAAATGGCAAACCGGCCGCGAGGTTGGGACGCAAAGTCACGGGTCTCTTGTAGATAGCCGGACTGCCGAAGAACGAACCAGTTTCCGCGAAGCTTGTGCCTCCTAGCACGAGTCTCAATGGTCGAAGTCCAATGCAGAGCACGCGAATTCTAGTCGCTGACGACAGCCGCACTGTGCGCGTATCGTTAAATCGAATTTTGACGGATGCAGACTACCAAGTCGTATTGGCCACCGATGGTCGTGAAGCAGTTGACCTTGCTCGCCTCTATGAACCTCAACTTGCCATCTTAGACATTCAGATGCCGGAGATGGATGGCTACACTGCTTGCGAAAAAATTCTTAGCCAAGCCACGATTCCCATTATCTTCCTCACCAAAGATCCCGGGAATCATCTAGCCGCGTTGGGGGATCAACTGGGAGCTTACATTCCCAAACCTGCACAGGAAGCGGAATTGCTGTCCACCATCAATCAATTACTCGCTAGTGCCGAGCTGGAGACATGCGCGAGATGAATTTGAAGACGGCCGAAACAAACAATCCTTCTGCGGCGCCGTTCGCTACGAGCAGTGAAATGAGGGAGGAGCTCCGTCAGTTCCTTTCCCAGGCCCAGGAGCGATTGGAAAGCATCGAAACGCACTTGACGGCAGAGAAGCAGTGCGACGCATCGGAGCAAAGTGAAGCTGCGGCCAAGGTAAACAACAACGAGTCAAGACTCGAGGACTCGCTGCTTGGGGCTTTGCCCCAGGCAGTGGGTTCTTTTCCTGGTTCAGAAAGCAGGATTGACAATCTCATCGAAACGTTGGAACCACAGGCAACGCGGCCTCAGCAGCAAGTCCAGATTGCCAGTCCTCAGAGCAGTGGCGAAGTAGACGATAAGCAGCAGGATCGGTTGCAAGCGATCAAGATGCGTCTGCAGCAACAACTGCGAAATAACTAAAGGAAACACTTGAAGTGGGCATGGCGCAAGACGCCAAAAAATGAGAGCGGCTCTGACGCTAGCCGCCGGTTCTAGCCAATTGGAATCGGAGGCTAGCGTCATCCTGCTCTACGGAATAATCAGGCACGCTCAAGCGAACGACATCAGAGCCAAGCAATGGAAACACTCGCCCCGGCAAAAACAAACGTAGAAGGTGTGGACACCAGCAAGCACTGCGTGTTTCGCTGTGGCGAAAGTTGGTACTCAGTACCCGCCGTTGCAGTACGAGAGATCGTGGTTCCTCCTGACTTGGTGCGTCTCCCCTTCTGCCCTCCCTCGCTGCTTGGGCTCTGCCATCTCCGCAATGAGTTTATTCCGGTTGTTTCGCTAACAGCACTTCTCGATTACGAAGCCGCTGCCGAACGGGTCGGAAGAGAACGACTACTCGTCTTCGAAGGCAGATCCGCCTGGTCGCTGCTCATTTCTGATTCGGCGACTCTCGAGTCCGTCGAAACCAGTGTTGCACCGGGATCGCGTTCTGGCGACACACTTCTTGGCACCGCGATGTTCCGAGACAAAATCGTACGCGTGCTTCACCGAGGGCGCCTTCACGCGAAAGTGCACCAGATCTTGGAGAAGTACTGGAGCCCCCAACATCAGGCTTAGTCCGAGAGCCTCGCACAAGGAAACGTATCTCGATGAAATTACAACTGTACCTCATACTAACTCACTTCTGCACCGCTACAGTCACCGGTGCACTTTTCGCCACTGCACTGCTCCTAGACGAAAGCTGGGGTCTGACAATCGCACCCAGCTTGGCAGCAGCCGGTGCACTCGGGGCCAGCACATTGGCGGCTCGCAAGCTGTCGCGTGGGTTGAAAGGCATCGAACAAGCCATCCATGACTATAACCCGCCGCAGCCAACCGGTATCGCCGAGTTTGATGCATTAAACACAAGTCTCGCTGAGGATGCGAAACACTGGGAATCAATCGCAGCCGACACACGTAGCCAGACTCGCGAATTCCAAAACATGATCACTATGCTTGATCGGCGTTCCAAGGGTGCACCTTCCAGCATGCATCTTCGCAGCATCCTCAATGGGCTTGGCGCAACCTTACATTCGCACTTGAACCAACTGCAAGAGGAAGCCGAAGAAGTTGAGCAAATCGCCAAGTCGATTACTGACGGTGCTGAGTCGCAAGGGCACGCAGTTATCAAGACTACAGCCTACATCGAACAGCTCTCGTCCACCATCGATAACGTTTCAAGCAATGCCGCCTCTGCACAGAATGTGATGCAGCAGACCGAGAGAACCGCTATGGCTGCTTTGGAGCACATGCAAGAACTCAGCCAAGGAATGCGACTTGTTCACTCTGAGTCGTTGACTTGTGAAAAAAACATGCGAGCCCTATGTGATCCGACTCGACAGATCAGCGCTATCGTCGAATCGATTGGCGACATAGCGTCACGTACCGACTTGCTCGCCCTGAACGCCTCTATCGAGTCGATTCGGGCCGGTGAGCATGGTCGCGGCTTTGCGGTTGTTGCAGAAGAAGTTCGGAAACTATCCGAGCAAGCGACTGATGCCACCCGCGAGATCAACAGCCTACTAGACTCTATGCAGCTGGTCACCCAGGAATCGATTCGCGGCATCATGCGTGAGCGTGAGCAAGTCGAAGCCGGGGTTCGTCGAGCTGAACAAGCCGAGCAGAGCCTGAAAGAGATTGGGCAACTCGGTCATGAAGTACGTTCGCTCGAACAGATCTCTGAGTCGGCCATTCAGCAGCTGCAGTTGGCTCAAGATGTCGTAGTCGCAGTAGAGCAAATCTCTGGCCTCGCAAAGTCGAACCGCAGCAACGCGGAAAACGCGGGTTGGACGATGAAGTCGCTGACGAATTCTAACCCTCAGATCGACAATGTCGTGCGTCGACTTCAGGACTGCGGTCAGGGCTTGCCACAAACCGAACCTCGCAGCGACGCGCATGCGGATGATGTGGAAGTGCAACCCGAACTGCAACCCGCTAGCTAAGGAGAGCCGAGCATGAGTTCATCTACCGGACACGAACTATCGCTGGCGGATACCGCCGAACTGCTGACTGAAATTCAGCCTGAGCTCCGTGAGCAAGCTCCAGAGCTATGCGACTTTGCAGGCTTGCTAAGACAGCTTATCGCGATCAACCTCAGCAGCGAACAAGACGATGCTGCATTGAGCGGTTTGATTCAAAATGGATTTACAGAACTTCGCGGGCTGATCGAAAACGATTCCTCGGACTTCCAGGCGTTGGAATCGCTTCTAGAGAATGCGGTCGAGAACTGGGGTGAGCGACTCGTTCAATCGGCTGATTTGGACGCCGAAGACTGGGCTTTCGGCGAAGCTGGTGCTGAGATCGACAACTCTAACGATAGCGATCAAGTAGAAGTGGACTCGGCTCTACCAACGCCGAGTGCGGAGGAAGTCCAAGCCCTTCTGAGTCAACTCGGCGGTCAAGCTGCGCCCGCGCTGCCCGAAGCTGCACCAGTCATTCGGGAAGCAGCAACGTGCGTTCCCGAGCTTTCGGAACAGGAGGCTCCCGAGCCAAGTCAAGAGTCCAATCCGGTGGATGTCTTTGCTGGAATCGAATCCATCATTCCAGAACTGCAAGAAGCTTTCGTTGCAGATGCTGATAGCTGCCTAGGCTCGATGGAAAACGCTCTGTTGAAGCTGGAAGACCAGCCTAAGGATAGGGCTTCCTTGCAGCAGATCCTTCGTGAGCTCCATACGCTTAAAGGAGCCTCGGCTAGCATCGGTCTGTCGAGTTTGGCTGATCACATTCATGATATCGAAGAAGGCCTCCGAGAGGATGAGCAAGCGGGCCGCACGCCGAGCATAGATAAACTGTTGGGCTGCGTGGATCAGATTCGAAACGAAGTTGCGCGTATTCAGGCTCCTGGGACTACCGAATCATTGGATGTTTTGGGAGCTGAACCGAGCGCTCAACAAGTTGCCACATCTCCAGCGGATGAAACTCGAAATCCTGCACCGGCGATTCACTTCAGCGATGACGCATCTGATGATGAGACAGTTCGAGTCAAGGCTTCTCAGCTCAATCGACTGATGGATATGTTGGCCGAGTTGGTCACACTGCGGAATCAACGCGAGTCAGAAATCGCAGAGCTACAAAATGTCTATCACGAGCTGATTACAAGTGTTTCGCAGATGCGACTACTGAGAAGCGAAACCGATATCATTCAAAGTCAGAGTACTTCGCTGCAAATCTCCGAAGTTGCCAACGACGTTCTCGAAGCCGCTCAAGGACTGAAAAACTGTGTTCGTCCCTTCGCCGATGCCAATTCTTCCGTTTCGCGTTTTATTGGTCAATTTCGTCAAGAGCTGGTTCAGCTTCGCAGAACTCCCATCTCGGGGCTCTTCCGAAGGCTGCAACGCGCTGTTCGGGATGCAGGCCAAGCGGAAGGCAAGCAAGTCAAACTGGAGCTGATCGGCCAAGATGCAGGTATCGAGCGCAGCTTGCAGCAAAACTTGTACGAGCCACTTCTGCACATCGTCCGCAACTCTGTTTGTCACGGCATTGAAGACGCGGAGACCCGCGAATCACAAGGCAAGCTGGCAGAAGGCAGGATCTCGCTAACGGCCAAATCAGGCCCCGATCTTTTCGCCATTGAGATTCGCGACGATGGCCGAGGGCTCGACTACGAGGCCATTCGCAGACGCGGTATTGAACGTGGATTGCTAGCCGCCGATCATGCCGCCTCACGAGAAGAACTTTCGCAACTTATTTTCCAACCTGGATTCTCTACACGCGACTCGGCGAATCAAGTTGCAGGTCGCGGCGTTGGGATGGACGTTGTTGCAGCAACACTCGAAAAGATGCGTGGCTGGCTTGAAGTTCAATCCGAGCCAGGGAAAGGCACTACGATTTGCCTGAGTTTCCCACTGCCATCAGTAATTCAACACGCTATGGTCTTCCGAAGTGCCGGGCAGTTGTTCGCATTGCCGATGGAGTCGGTTCAAGCAGCCGGGGAGGTGAATCCAGAAATACCTCAAGCCAACTTTGCAGGTTTGCTAGGTCTGCCGGGTGAGCCCAAGGACACAGACCACGCGATTGTGATTGCCAACGATCAGAACGGCAATGTCACTCCAATCGCCTTATACGTTGACGAGCTTGTCGGACCCGAAGAACTCGTGGTTCGTCCCCTTCCAGGTTTGCTCCGTAATCATCCCTTCTGCGTCGGGGCAACGTTGTCGGGTATGGGGCAAGCCGTTTTATTACTTGATGCCCGCCGAGTTCTCCAAGCACAATCGGAGACTCGCCCAGAGCATCGCCCCCAAAAGGGACGATTAACGTCGCAGCGTAGTAAGCTGCCTCGCGTCTTGGTCGTCGACGATTCCTTAAGTGCTCGCAAACGCGTCGTGCGCTCATTGTCTCGCTTCGCACTCGACATCGTCGAAGCAACCAATGGCCAGGAAGCCGTAGAGCTGATCAAAAAGGAAAACTTCACGGCAGTCTTCAGCGATATGGAAATGCCGCATTTGGATGGCATGGGACTGCTGGAACAAGTTTCTGCAGTACGAAAAGAAAAGGCTCCGCCAGTGGTGATCATCAGCAGTCGCTGCGAACGCGAGTTTACCGATCGAGCTCGAGAGCTCGGCGCGAAAGACTATCTCATCAAACCTGTAGAAGATTCAGACATGGACTCGGCTTTGACGCGGTTGGAGCCGCTTCGACATTTGCTTCAAGATTCTCAGTCGGTGTAGAGGGTTTCCAACATGAGCGACAAAACTGTACTGGTCATTGATGACAGCGCCACCATTCGCAAGCTGGTCGATTCACATCTTAGCCCCGAGGGCTATCGAGTTGTCCTTGCACCTAACGCCGAAGATGGCTTGGATTTGGCCTCAGAGGTTCAGCCTGACCTGATCCTACTAGACCACCAACTCCCTGGCACGACCGGACACCAGGTTGCGACACAACTAAGCGAAACTCCGGAGCTGAGTCGCATTCCTGTAGTCATCAGCTCGACCTTGCGTAAAAAGGCTTACGCTGAGTACATCGACCTCGATAATGTGGTCGACATGCTGCCGAAGCCTTACACGGAGGACTTGTTGAAGACGACTATTGCCAACGCGATTGAGACGGCCGCGATGATCGTCCAGTCGCAGTCGCAAGGTAGCGCCGTTCCTGAGATCATCAACTCGACGGACGAAGCAGCACTCGCCGGCAACCTATCGCTTTTCAGTCTGCGTGAACTTCTGGACTTCTTAAACAATGGTCGCAAGAATGGCGTGCTAGAAGTGGAAGCCGAGAAAACTCGTATCCGCTTCCATTTGGACAAGGGACGCATTCAAGCGGTTTACGCTCAGGGCATCGGTGACGATGAAGTCGAAGCGATGGCCAGCAAACTACCAGCTTCTCTCACGAACTTGACGCCGGTCTTCAAAATGACACTTGGAGGACGAAGTTGTGCCGAAGTCGACGGCTTTGTGCAGTTACTTGACCAAAAAGTGCTCGATCCGCGTTTGATGTCCAAGCTACTGCGATTCCAAGCAGCGATGCTCATTCGCCATGCCTTTACCAGCCAACTGAAGACATTCCGTTTCGAAACAGGTTCCGCTAGCAACGCTCTACACAAGTCGCTGCCTCTGGATATCAGTTTGCTCGCGTTACTCGTCGAAGGAGCAATATACAGCGAAGCTCGGGCTGATTCCGAAGACAATTTTGGCTTTGTCCGGCGAGCGATTCGCGGTCAAAATCTAGACCGAGCCGGTTTGTCGGCCCGGCACATGAAAGTGCTGAATGTCCTGGCTGATCCCAAGAGCCCGAAGGAATTGGAGGCCGTACTGGGGTGGGACGAAGACGAAGTGCGACAAGTGCTGGAAGGATTTGAGTTGGCTGAACTCGTCGAGAGACGGCAACAATCCGTCGCAGGACAGGTCGTCATTTTCGAGCCGGATGCGAATCAAGCTCAGGTATTGCGGAACACGTTGGAACAAGCCGAGCCGCGTTTTCATGGCAAAGTCGTTCGTGACAAGCTTGCACTGCAACTCGTATTGAAACGATCCATCCCACACACTTTGCTGTTTTCAGGCGATTCCGAAGCTTCCTGTGAACTGATGTCTAGGGTATTCGCTTCGAAGGATCCGCGAGCTTCAAGCATTCGTCGCATTGCCTTGGTCGCCGAAGAGTCACCATCTTGCGATTGGACGAGCCGTGTCGGTTTCCAGCCTGATGCTATCGTCACTCGCCCTTGTACTGCCAACACGATATTTGATGCGATCCAGCAATGCCTAGATGGGCAGAGTTCAGCTGCCGTCATTATGCCAGCACCCGCCCAAGCTGAAGCGGTGGAACAAGAATTTGCAACTGCAGGAGCTCAGTGATGATCCAAACAGCAGTGAAACTGGTCGCTTGGCATCCTAACGGATCCAAACGCTCCTTTGACCTCGGTAGCGAACATGGCGTCTTCATCGGCCGCTCATCCAACTGTGGACTCCAGCTGGAAGGAGCGGATATTTCAGACATTCACTGTCGAATTGGTTTGGAAGATGGTCAGCTCTGGGTGCAAAACTGGATGTCTGCCAAGCCGACCTTACTTAACGGTGAACAAGTCACTTCGAAAACACAAGTCGGCCAAGGTGCAATTATCGAAGTCGGTCCTTACTCGATTCAAATCGCTCAGCCAGATGCGGCCGAAAAAAATTGCACTGAGTCCAATTTCGAGACGGTCGATATGGCCCTGCAGTTCGAGCGGGAAGAGCTCGAAGAGGATCCTTTCGCGGGGGAAACTGGTGACGAACAACCTCGCTGGCAAACCGAGAGCGCAGAGCTTGCATTCGAGCATCAACCGGATGATCAACCGAAAATGCAAACCGTGGCCCAGCGGGTGGAAACCAAGATCGCACCAGCCGACGAGGTTGCTTCGCAGAGCGAGCAAGTCGCTGTTGAGGAGCAGCTGGAAGATTGTGGTTTTGACTTCTTCGCTGACGAAGGTCTTGAGGAGACTTACGATCGCGCGACAGTTGAGCTGCTGCAGGCCGAGATCGATGACTTGCGAACGGCTTTAGCTGCCCATGACGCTGAGGTGGCGAGCGAGCCAACGCAGATTGCGGAAGGCCCGGCAGATGAGCAGGCCGAAGCACCTGACCAAGTGCTGCAACGCATGCAAGAGTTGATCGATGAGGCGAATCGCGCGGACGAGCGCGTGATGATTCTCGAGGAAATGCTTCACGCTGCTGAGGATGCCAATCGCGCTGAAGTTGAGGAGAGATCGCACCTCGAAGCCTGGGTTGGCGACATCGAAAAGCGCGTGGGGCAGCGCGAGCAGGAGCACCAAGCTGAGCAAGACGCACTGCGGCAGCGATTGTCTGATTCCGAGCATGATATCGCCAAACTGCATCAAAAGCTACAACAGGCGGCTGCAGATATTCACTCGGCTCCCGCCCAATACGAAGAAACAATTGAAGGGCTGCAGACCAACAATCAGGACTTGCAAGACCGCTTGGCGGACGCCGAGAAAGACTTGCGAAGCATGCAGCAAAAGCTTGCGAATCAGGTGGATCAAACCGAGCTCGCACTTCGCGAAGAGCGGGCTAAGATCGCCAAAGAACACGCCGAGGTCTCGCGCATGAAGTTCGAGTTCGCGCAGAAAGTGAAGGAGCTCGAAGAGATACCGACTGCGGAGACAGACCCAAGCTCACAAAGCCTTCGGGATCACCGCCAGCACTTGCGGCAAATGAGCGAAAAACGGAAGCAAGAGTCCAACACTCTCAGCAGCCGTCTGAAGAGCCTGTGGAAGCGTGTTGAGGAGGATCGCACGTAAAGCGAATCATATATGAATTCCATGCACCCTTTTCTCGAGATGATTTCACAGCCCAAGAATATAGAGGTCGAGGAGCCTCCGCAGACAGCGACAGAACAACTGCGCAAGCTTTTGGGCGACGTGAATGCGTTTCTAACGCACTATTGCGATCGATTGGACCAATTAGTCGAAGAGATCGCACGCCAGGCCCAGATGCAATCCCATAATGCACATAGCCAGTCGACGCAGGTCCGATCACAGCATGGCGAGAGTAAGGCTGCGATGCGAGAACTCGCTGAGCAGCGGGAGTTGTGGGAGGCCCAGAAGGAGCAGGAGGAGCTGCGTATCCAGGAGCAACTGCGGCTCCTGAAAGAAGCTTGGTTGCGTCTAGAGGGGGAGCAGCGCAGTTTCCTTCAGTCGAAAGAAGCTTTCGCGGCGACGCAAGGTGGAACCCGAAAGAGCCAATCACCGGCGGCTGCTCCAGCTATAGAGCAAACAAGCACAACGAGAACGCAGCCCAACGGACGGCCAAGCAAACCAGTGTCAGCCAACAATGCAGCGTGCTCCAGTTCTGCCATCGATGAGTTTCAACGACTCAAGCAAGAATTACACAACCTACGCCCGCAGAATCCGAGAGGTTGAACATGTCACTGACCACATTTATCAGCAACACCTTCGGTAGGTGGACGGGAGCAGGAGTCACGCCAACCGTGACTCGCGATAGCCTATTTCCAGATGTTTCTGAAGCCCCTCCAGACAGCCGACGTCTCATTCACGATCGTCGCTACTGCCATGTGCTGACCAACTCTGACTTCGACGAGCTCTCTTTGGAGTGCGCTTGGCGTGCCCTCCAGCATGATATGGCTTTTGTTCCAGGTGGTTCGGTTCGGATTCAACAAGATGCTGTGGTAGAAGATGGCTACGGCTATGAGCTGGAGCAATACGCAGCCGAGCCCACGCCAGTTGGTGCTTTCTACTTGGATCGTTGCTGTGTCAGCAATTCAGACTACTTGAGATTTGTTGAAGCGGGTGGCTACGATCGAGCGCAGCTCTGGCCTGCTGAGATCCTTTCCATGGTCTTGCAGTTCACTGATTCCACCGGCAAGCCAGGCCCTCGCTACTGGGCCAACAGCCAACCGCCAGCGGATCGCATGGATCATCCTGTGGTCGGAATCTGTTGGTACGAGGCGAGTGCCTATGCCAGCTGGGTAGGAAAACGCTTGCCTGCATCTGAGCAGTGGCAACGCGCAGGCACTTGGCCATCTGGCAGCAGTGAGTCGGCGGAACAGCGCTATACCTGGGGCGATGCTTTCGATCCGACCAAAGCCAATCTCTGGCAGAACGATTTCTCGGATACGCTTTCGGTCGACGACATGCCCGAAGGTGCAACGCCAAACGGCGTTCGACAACTCGTCGGAAATGTTTGGGAATGGGTGGATGCACAGTACTGCCCCGCGAGCGAAGGAGAAGTACGAATAGTACTCGATGAGCTTCTCGCGGAAGTCCGCGGTGGAGCATTTGATACCTACTTCGCTTCTCAGGCAACCTGTCAGTTTCGCTCAGGGAATCCCGTCTACCACCGCGCCGCAAATGTTGGATTCCGTTGCTGCGTGACTGCAGATCAAGTCAACTTTAAACCAGAAGTAAGCACGTCGGAGGAAAGACTATGATCGCCACGAGTGGAGCTATCGCCGACTACTGTGTTTGCTGTTCAACGCGACTGGCCTCGCGCGACGAGTTTTGTCCGGACTGCCAAACTCCTACCTCACTTTCGCAGTCGGTCATTTCTGGTGGAGGAGCTGACCGATTCATATCTGTGCTCGGAGCAAGCAACGCTGGCAAGACCGTTTACTCTGGACTGCTACTTGACATTCTCAGCAAAGGCAAAGAAGACTTCCGCGGGGCCGCTTTAAGCTCTTTTTCTGTTGACCTTCAAGAGAACGTTATCACTGCCTTGGAGCGCCGGTCATTCCCCGAGAAGACCCCAGCAGAAGTAGACGCTTGGCAGTGGTTGCATTGCAAAATCTCGATGGCCCGAAAGAAGGGAGACAAAACTATTGATCTCGTCTCGCCTGATTTTGCGGGTGAAGCCATCGCGATGGAAATTGCCCAGCCAGGGCTTTATCCCGCCGTGCAGCATATCGTTCAAAGAAGCAGCGGAATTCTGTTCCTTTGCGATGCGGTTCGTGTACGGGATGAAGGAGCCGGAGAAGATCTGTTTGCGATGAAGCTCGCATCCTACGTTGCAGAACAGCATCGCTTGCAAGCTGGTCAGCGACGCGGGCCGGCAGGACCGTCGGTGGCCATCGTATTCACAAAGTGCGATACCTGTCCCGAAGCGCTGGAGTCACCCGATACCTTTGCCAAGCACAATACGGCTCGGCTTTACGAGTTCTGCCAACGGACATTCAATCGAACTCAGTTCTTTGCTGCTGGCGTTGCTGGGAGTTCGGGCGTTCTCGTTGACGCCAATGGCTGGCAGGCAAGAGTGCCATTCCACATTCAGCCTTACGGAGTGGTCGAACCACTTCGTTGGCTCGTAGATGAAAAGTAATGCAGGCACGCCACGCAAACGAGTGAGTCCCATACGCACAACAACGGTCGTTAGCGTCCAGCCGCAGGCAGCGGCTTGCCTTAATAACAGCACTCACTAGCTTGCGCGTCGTGCCTCTAGCAACACCGGTTCTGTAGTTCAAACTCATGCAACTCGAACAAGCGATCTTCACCTCTTCACAGCGTAGCCGAATCAAGGGCTATCAGCTGGTCTGCCGTTCGGCAGGCATCGATCGCAATATGGCTCAGGAACTCAGCCGCTGGTCGCCCAGCCAACTACCAGACTCTGCGGATCAGAACGATTGGTTTTTGAGTTTCTATTCACTGAGTCACGGTTTTAAGGCAATTGCCAGAACAGTCTGGGGCGGGCCTGAGTACAGCTGCCGAGGTGGGAATCGCGTGGTGACGCTTATCTGTTTGATATCGACGCAACAGCTTGCAGCGTATCAAAATGATCCTGGACTGGTCGCCTCGACAGCTCTCTCGCTGGGACATCTACGAATGCCTCTCGACATTCCACGCTCATTGGAAACGATGACGCTGCCGGATGCCCCGATCCGCGGATGCTCTGACACGAATTCCTTCAATTTAACCAATGCAAGTCGAACTGGGGTTGTGCCCGACAGTACTCCATCTTGGGCACCTAACTTGGGAGCTGGCGATTTGCGGTCCGCGTCGCCCAATGCAAGTCTTCTCATCGAGACGGCCGAGCTGGTGAATGCTCGAAAGCGAGTTGCTCTTGTTGGCGTCGAGCAACCGTTAGAATTTTTGCGGGAACTACTTCCACAACTCGGCGGAGAAATTCGGGCTGGTTTGAGCTTCACAACGGGCCTGCAGCCAAGTTCCCAACGCCCGTTTCAAGTGCACTTTGTTTCCGATGTCGACATGCGACTTCAGGCCAGCTTGGATGGCCAAGGAATTCGCTTGTTGCACGCAAACATGGGCGTTGCCTGAGCTCGCTAAGGCGAATCAATTGCGGCCATGCAGATGGCCGCTAGCTGTTCAGGGTAGGTTCTGGCACAGGCTCACCACCACGACTTAGGTAGACTTCGTACAACTGAGCGTCGAGATGCATCGTAGCGCCAAGTACCCATCCAGATGTCACAAAGACTCCGACGCAGCAAGCGAGTGCGCCTGCGAGGTTGAGCAGCCACGCAAGAACGAAAAAGATGATCCCTGACAAAATCATCTCACCCACCATCAATTTGACAAAGTGGATAGCCCAGCCAAGATCAAAGGCTTTCACGAAATCCTGGCATATCATGGCACGAAGTACGAATGGCACCGTCAGAATGGATGCAAGCAAAGAGGCTACGATGACTATAGGGGCAAGAACCACTGCACCAAGTCCGACGATATCGCCCATGGCAAGTAAACCGACTACAAAGAGTAGGCCGAAGGGTAATGCCAGAACCATTGAAGTGCCGAACTGGATGACCAACGCGACGAGGAACGGCCAGATTCCCTGTGACAGGTAGTCTCCTAGTCGATCTGAGTCGATGTCAGATTCGGCATTTCTGGACGTCCAGCTCGACGCCGAAGCAATTCCACGCCATACCCAAACGCCGCAATTTGCCCGACGAGAATAGAACTCGCGACTCCGGCAATTGTCAGCCAAAGTAGGTTGCCGACCCAGTTTG
This sequence comes from Aureliella sp., assembly GCA_963691875.1. Lineage (GTDB taxonomy): Bacteria > Planctomycetota > Planctomycetia > Pirellulales > Pirellulaceae > Aureliella. The sequence goes on along the minus strand of OY829846.1, from coordinate 2,284,206 downwards.
GCGTCTCGATGATCGCTTTGAAGGCATCGGTGGCTGAACTGCGAAACGACGGCAGCGGCTCTTGTGAGTACGCTTGAGTTTCTTCCATCATGACACACCTCTACGTTGTCTAGGAAATGTCAACTTAGCAACACTTAAGTTGGCCTGCTATAGCTTTGCTACTGTGCGGAGCTTGCTATGATTCGACAACGTAGCAGAGATCTTGGGAAAATCCCTAGAAATCCTGGAATCTATTGGGACAGTTGTTGAGTCCGCGGTTGAAGCTCAGGATCACCGGAGCGAGAAGTCTTGGGACCGCTTACCGAAACGCATTGATGACGTCGTTGAAACCGCCGCCCTGGATGACTAAGAACACGCCGACGCCAACAAAACCAAGTCCAACGCCGATAGCCTTAATCGCAGCCTTGCAGTCGACCCAATTCATAATGCCATATACGAGTGAGTAGATCAGCGGTCCGAAGACGCAGGCAAAGCCCTGCCCCCGGCTCTTCTTGAATCCAAACCCTGTCACGCTCATATGGGCGAATGAAATGATCGCCGTACCGGTGATAATCGCTGTCATTCCGATCGTCGTAAATACTGGCCAGCGTTGGAGCTTACCGATGAAAGTGTTTTCATCGGCGGGGGTCGCCAGTTTACCGTCGACGATGATGACGCCCGCGGCGCAAAGTGTGACCGCGCCGATGAAAAAAGACATGATAACCCACCAAGGCATCTGGGCTTGTTCGCGACGGCGATCCATCATCTTGTCACGCACCATGTTGTCCGCAGCTTCCTGCAGGTACATGTTGTCGAACTCGGGCCCCGATGCTTTGGCGTCGTAGCCAGTCATCGTTTCGCCGCTTTCAAGATTGAATCCGCAGGCCGTGCAGATCACCGTGCCAGGCTTGATGTCAGCCATACAGCTTGGGCAAGTAGGACCGGACTTCTGTGTGAGACCAGCATCTTCCAGAATGGAATCAAAGGCACCAGCAGCGGCGGGATTGGGAGCGGCGGGGCTAGCTGCTGCCGCTGCGGGGGCTGCCGGTTTTTTCGGCGTTGGAATCTTGATGTGCTTGCTGCATTTGGGGCATTTCCCGGCTTTACCTGCCAGCTTCGAAGAGACAGACAAAACCTGGCCACAACTGCACTTAACTTTGATTGGCATATATCGAACTACGTGGTTGTTTGGCTCAGATGGCCAAGCTGGGTGAAGAGCCGAATTCCTGCGAGCCGCCGCCCGTCCAATGCTCTATTCTGTTCTGCCTCCCGATCTTAGACAACTCTTTAGGGCTGGCAGTTTTCTTGAATTCGTGGCTTCTCCTGCCTCTTGTGGTGCCGGACAGCCTCTCCTGCAGCCAATGAATCGACTTCAAGGGGAGCAAAGATTACCGTTCGGCAAGCCGTTTTTCAAGGAAGAGAGTTGGCCCATTGTGCGAGCAGCGGTCGGATTCTAAATCCTGCATGATAGCCCGACAATTCAACAGTGTGTTTCAGGTGTTACCATATGTGCTCTCGCTGTGCTCACGCTCGTAGCATTCTTCCTCAACGGCGAAATGCTTGAGAAACGAGCAATGCCCAATCTCAGAATGGGGCGTGGACTTGCCGGCGATTGTTTGCGACCATGAGAACTTTGGATCCATCTCGCCTCTCCTGTCCGGCAAAAACTATGGCTGACAACACTTCTGAAAACTCCTCTCCGCACTTCAATCGAGTCATCCTCAAGCTGTCCGGCGAAAGCCTGAGTCGGCCTGGCGAACGGGGAATATCGATGGAAGAAGTCGTGGCCATCTGTCGGCAAGTCAAACAGGCATGGGAGCTTGGATGCCAAATCGGCCTCGTCGTCGGCGGTGGAAACATCCTTCGTGGAGCACAGTTCAAGACGACGAACGGTCAAATGATCGAGGAAGCAACGGCTCACTATATGGGTATGCTAGCTACAGTGATCAACGCTCTGTCGCTGCAAGAAGGTCTTGAGAGTGTTGGGTGTGATACGCGAGTCATGTCGGCCATTCGCATGGATGGCGTCTGCGAACCCTTCATTCGGCGTCGTGCCATACGCCACATGGAAAAAGGGCGTATCGTCGTCTTGGCTGCAGGAACGGGTAGTCCATTCGTTACCACCGACACGGCAGCCACTCAACGTGCCTTGGAATTGGGGGCGGACATCGTCTTGAAGGCGACTCGAGTTGATGGAGTCTATTCAGAGGATCCAGAAAAGAATCCTCACGCGGTGCTGTATCCAGAGCTTGATTACGACACGGTGATCAAACAAAACCTGCGTGTGATGGATGGAACGGCGATTACTCAATGCCGCGAACACTCTGTGCCGGTGCTGGTATTCAACTTCAAAAAAGAAGGAAACATTGTCAAAGCGGTATCCGGCGAGCAAGTAGGAACCAGAATTGGCCCCAAGAAGTCTTAGGCGGCACAGGGTATCGGCAAGCGATGGTTTCCTCTCAGTTTGTTCTGCCGGTCAGGCGAGCAAGATTGAACTTTGAATAGCCTGAATTGCAGGCTACCCCTTGTATGGAGGCAGCGTAAAGTTGCCTACAATACGCCTAATCGATTCGAATCAGAACAACTCTGGAAAACCAGTTCTAGCATGGTATCCAGACCAGATCCTGCTTTCATATCCAAGCGAAAATATCCCAGCGTGGTCTACAGGAAGGTGAATTCCATGAGTGTTGATGAAGTAATGATGGACGCCGAAGAACGGATGGAGAAGGCGAATAGTATCTTGAAGAATGCACTCAGCGGCATTCGCACGGGACGAGCGACTCCAGGCTTGGTCGACAGTGTAAGAGTTGAGGCTTACGGATCGCAATCGCCTTTGAAACAACTTGCTTCCATTGCTGCACCAGAACCCACGCAACTTGTGATTCGCCCATTTGACGTCAGCACGATTAAGGATATCGAAAAAGCGATCGTATCCAGCGACCTCGGACTAAATCCTCAAAACGACGGCAAGATCATCCGGATCAACATCCCCGCGCTTAGCACGGATGTTCGTAAGAAGATGGTCTCGCGCATCAAGGAGTTGTCTGAAGAAGCGAAGATTTCGATTCGCAACATTCGACGCGACGCCAACAAAGCGATTGAGCAAGCAGAGAAAGATAAGGAGATCTCTGAGGACGATCGCGACAAGTTCAAGGACGACGTCCAAGAACTCACCAAGAAGTATGAAGCCGAGGCTACCAATGCAGCCAAGGCGCGAGAAGCAGAAGTGATGGAAGAGTAGTTCTTTCTCGACTGATGGCTTTCTAGCTCCTAATCTGTCCGATCCGTGAGTGCCGCGTGAGAGGCTTGCGAAGAACTGCCGAGCCTCAAAACCGGAGCCTTCACTATTGAACTGCCGTATTTTTCGCGTGGTAACACCTGTTTTTGGTAATTAAATTGCCCGATTAGTAGCCACTGTCTACTCTAAATGCAGTGCGCGAAACGCAGTGCGCCCACAAGCAGCTTCTCCTCTCAACGTCCGCTGACTAGGCTGCAAATCTTTCAGTCACCTCGACCACAAGAATTCGCCATCGTTTTTCACGCGAGATTGTTCCTTTGAGCGCCGACCCGGACAAATTGATTGCCTTCAGTTGCATCCATTGTGGCAAGCGACTGAAGAGTCCGCTCAAGGGCGCTGGGCGGCATATCAAATGCCCCAAGTGCAAGCATACGTTGCGCATTCCGCAGCCGGAAGAGAAACGGAATGTGGTAAACAAGGAGAAGGATGAAACCAACTTCTTGGAGATGGATGACCCCTTAAGCCTCAGTACCCCTGCCATCTCTAACTTGGAAGAGCGGCAGCAGGACGCGGAGGAGATCCGTGCGAAGAAGGAAAAAGAGCGCGCAATGGATCGCGCAAAACAGAAGCAGCGGTCCAGAAAAGTTGGGCAGCCCGATGAAGAAGAGCAGCCCAATGTGCGGCCTGCCACCAAGGACGATCAGTATGTCCAGCCTTTGCAAGGACAAGCATCGTTAAACGACGACGGCAGCATTCCCTTTGACAGTTTGGGCGATGATGAGTCCGCTACGCTTGAGGAGCAAGCTTCTAGCCCTTCTGCAGAGAAAAAATCATCCCCAAATCAGACCTCTGGTTTAGAAGCAAAGTCGGGAGCTATGGCTAAATCACAGGGGCCGGAAAGTCCGAGTTCTGCTGGTTCGCTTTTCGAAGACGAACTTGATGAATATCAGCTGCAGAAGGAAGCATCTGCGGCTGCCGAACAACTGCCACCAAACTCGGGTGGCGGCGAGAAGTCCTCACCGAAATCCAAGCGTAAGCCAGCCGTTGTTGAAGATGATCTGCGAGATTTAGACAATGTTATTCCTGATTTGAATCTGAAGGACAACATGCCGAAGTTGTCGGAAGAAGAAATACTGGATGATGCTGAGTATCGCATCGTTTGTAGAGTATGCGGAACGGCTCAATATGTGAGTCCCTCGGCGCAGGGCATGAAGGTCAAGTGTCCGGATTGCTTTACCGAATTCAAGGCTCCGCCACCTCCGAAAAACTGGAAACCCAAGCCCAAGAAGAAACTGCCTGTCGAGGCGGAAATGGCTTTGGCTGCCGAGGCGGACTTTGGAGATGCTGGCCGAGATCAACATCGTCAGGACCGTGCCCAGGACCTGCTCGACAAAGCGGCTGGCGAAATCACAGAGGAGGAAGAAGACCGGCTCTACCAAGCAGATTTTGACAATGCCAGTTTTGTACAGCGAACATTCGGCTTTTTCAAAGATCCGCTAGTAATCGCGCAGATGATTGTTTACGGATTTGTTTTTGGCGGCTTGTTCGCATTCATCCGTTTTTCACTAGAAGATACCGAGAGCTATTTCGGCAGAGGCCTCCTGCTGCTTTCGATGATCGGTGGACCGTTGGTAGGATTGCTCTTCGCACTGCCGATGTTATCTGGTGGCCTGCTCTTGATTGAAGCGGCGGCGAACAAGCAGCGTTACATTCGTGAGATTCCTGCCTTCACGATATTCGACAACTTCGCGGACCTACTAGTGATCGGTCTCGCTCTGTCGGCAGCATTAATCCCCGGCTACTTGACCGGTTCCTTCTTTGCTGGAGACGGCAGTAGTGCCGTGACCATTCGAATCGGCGGGATGTTGGCCAGTGGCTTCCTCCTGTTCCCAATTTTCTTGCTTGGCATGATGGACAATGGCTCTGTTGTAAATCCGATTTCGGGTTCAGTCATGCGTTCCATTGGAGCTGCAGCTGAAAGTTGGGGGGGGTACTACTTAAAGAATGGAATAGCCTACGGCTTTATATTCGTCGTGTGGGCGATTCTGCTGCCCAAGAGCCCCATGCTGGCTGGTGTTGCGGGGTTCTTGCTGCCCACACTTATCTTCTTCACCTGCCAGCAGATCGGTGGATTGGCCGATGCGATAGGCGATAGCCTTAGCTTCGCATTCGAGCCCCCTGAGGAAGACGAAGAAGAGGAAGACGACGGCAAGGGCCCTCACGTGATCGAAGACTCGTTTTAGCACATGAGTCCACGTCGCCCTCGCTCTTCCAATCGCAGCGCCGTGTTCTGTTTGATGCGGTGACCGGCCGGGGTCCGTCGCGGATATGGTCAGAAATTGCTGTTATGATCACCGCGCGAATTGCTAAACACAACGTGTGCCCAACGATGATTCTTCATCATCGCTTCGAAAAACGCGCAAGGATAGCGATATGATGGTAACAAGGGGAACGCGTTCCATCAAAAGATTTTCCAAGGTTGGTCGCAAGACGTAGGTTGGCGGACCGTCTAATGCAGTTTTAGAGAATGATCGAATCGCGATTGGCGTCAGCCAAATCCTATTGTTTTGCGGCGACTACAGGATTCCTGAGCACCCCGAGGCCTTGGACTTCCACTTCGCAAACATCGCCCGGCTCCAGGAAGCGAGGCGGATTGCGAGCGGCTCCGACACCAGGAGGTGTGCCTGTAAAAATCAAGTCGCCCGGTTGCAAGATGGTGCATTGCGATAAATGGGCGATCAATTGTGAAGGTGAGAATATCAGCTGACTGGTGTTCGAATCCTGATAGGTTTCACCATTGATCCGCATCTGAATTCTCAAATTGCAAGGATCTGAGATTTCAGAATTGGGAACTAGATAGGGCCCTGTGGGCGCAAAGTTCGGAAAGCTTTTACCGAGTAGCCATTGTCCGCCTGGACGGCCTTTTTGCCAGTCGCGAGCCGATACGTCGTGTCCACACATGTAGCCGAAAATAAAGTCTTCTGCTTCCTGTTCGACAACATTCCAAGCTTGCTTGCCGATGACCATGACAAGTTCTGCTTCGAAATCAACTTGTTGACTGACTTGAGGCAGAGGGATCTCTTCATCGGGACCGCAGACTGTGCCGGCCAGCTTATTAAACACAACGGGTTCGGTCGGAATGTCAGCGCCAGTTTCGATCGCGTGGTCGCGGTAGTTGAGTCCAATGCAGATTGTCTTTCCGGATTCCGGTAGCGGACTAAGCAACTGGCATTCACTCAGTAACGGGGCGTCGCGGAGCACTGATTCTACTTGGGAACCGAGTTGTTCCCATTGGCCGATGGCATCCAGCATCGTTGGGCAGGTCTTTAGAATGGCCCCTAAATCACGAACACCCTCGTCAGTCTGGACGCCCCAAGATTCGGTGCTTTCCGTTCGAAATCGTACAAGTTGCAAGATCTTTTCCTTCAAGGAGTATTTTGGCTTCAGGAGGAGCGATGCGAAGGTGGGATGCGAATGGTTCGGTCTAGCAAGCTATCCGAGAAACAAGACAGCACAGTATCGCGCTTGCCGGAGCAGGGCACAAGGAGGAACCAACAGAGCGCAGTCGCGTGGGAGCGAGTTGGACCGGCGACGAACGCGGGCAAGGACGGCCGTGCTACGCGAACAAGTTTGTAAGTGCATAACGGATACAGACGCTGTATCATTACCATTGGTAAGTACGCGAATCGCAACTTCTAGGCATGCTGTGGGGCGTCTTCTCTGTATTCTGAAAGCAAGCTAGCGTTCAACACTGTCAGAACTGCTAGGAGAGTTTTCTCCACTATTTTTATCTGCGAGATTGCTGGTGATTCTCCGAACCCCATTTTCACCTTCGAGTCGAACGCACTTTGCTCGTATCGTGCTAACCGCCATCTATTTGTTGGCTGTTCTTACTTGCGTTGTCAGTGCCGGTGGTCCATTGCGTCACCTCGTGGCGCATCACAGCGATGGTGGCCGAGGCTGGCTACACCAACATCAGCATAGCGGAGAGGTGCAGCCGGTTGGGGATGTTTTCGTTCAAGAGGGTATTGATTTCTGCACGGCGTCTGTCTTGCAGGAGGTTGTTCTAGAGCTTCCTATTTCGCCCCAGCTTACGATCACAAACATCAACGGCTCAGGTAGCGACAACTTAGATGTACGGTGTTTTGATAAGATCGTATACGGCCATTATCACAATGCAAAGCATTGGAAATTAGGGACGCTCACCATTCCTCCAATTTGTTTTACTCCCAGTGACGTGTGCGAGTCTGGAGAGTGCTCAGAGGATCCGTCCAACGCTGCAGAGGGCAACTTTGCAACCGAAGACTGCGTAAGCAGCGGAGGTTCCCGTGGTTGCGGCTAGCCAGTCAAAACCACGCGTGGATACTCTGCGGTGCGGAAGCATACCAAGCCGCAGGATGATCTTGAGATGCGTCGTCGCGGGAAGGCAACCCGAGGGTCTGGGCACGAAGGCCTGCATGCGAGATCGAGCTATAAAAGCGATCAAGCCGCAGCGAAGTGAGACTGGTTCGCTTTCTGCGATTAAGATGCAAAACCTGCGTCTTGGTCGAGTGCGTCTGCGGCGATCCAGCCGCTCATCATCACCATGGGCATTCCTGGTCCAGGGTGAGCCGCCCCGCCGGCCAAGTACAAGCCTTGTAATTCCTTGCTGCGGTTGGCGGGTTTGAAGGCGCCGAGATAGCGGCCGTGACTGGCCAGGCCGTAAATAGCGCCATTCAAGACGCGATAACGTTTGTGAATTCCTTCTGGTGTCAGAGCGTCTTCGCAAACGATGTTCGAACGAATATCTTTCATCCCAGCCGTGCGTTCTAACTTGTCTAAGATTACCTCGCGGTATTCAGGCAGCATCTTTGACCAATCGTGCTCAGGTCGTAGATAGGGCGTGTGGACCAAAATATAGAGTGCTTCTCCGCCCTCTGGTGCGACCGCAGATTCGGAAATCGAAGGAGCACAGACGTAGCAGGTTGGATCTGGGGCTGGCACTCCTTGACGATAGATATAGTCGAATTCTTCGTGCGGGTCCTTGGAAAAGACGAAGTTGTGATGCAAGACGTGTTCGTATCGCTTCTTGAGTCCCAGGTAGAGCACCACGCCAGAGCAAGCGGGCTCGATTTCCTTCTTCTTCGTAAGGCTCGTCTGCTTCCCGTGCTCACGCAACAGCTCGCGGTGTGTCCGAACGGAATCGCAATTGGAAACGACTGCATCGGCGTGAATGACTTCTCCATCAACTAGCTGAACACCGGTGACAGCGTTGGCGGTGGTTTGAATGGTATCGACGTCGCAGCCGGTGCGAATCTCAACTCCCAGCTCCCCTGCCAGCTTGGCAAGTGCTTCGGGAACCGCTCTGGTGCCTCCTACTGGATACCAGACTCCTTCTTCAGTCTGCATGTGGGCGATGCCGCACAGGACGGCTGGCGACGCCTCTGGCGACGAGCCAACGTACTGCGTAAAGTGATCGATCATCTGAGCAGCACGCTCGTCGGGAACGTGGCTGCGAACCACCGATGCTACGGACTTGCCCATCCTCAATGACAGAACGTCTTTGAGAACCTTCAGATCGAACATGCCCTTGGACTTAAAGGTGTCCGCGATGCCACCAACACTCTTCCAGAAAAAGAAACGGTCTGAAACGTCGTGCAACTGCTTCGACATTTCAATGAACCTGCCGTAACCATCTGCAGCCTCATCGTTGGCAAACTCGCGCAAGTTTGACTTCATCTTGTCAACATCGGCGACCAAATCCAAAACGGAAGCGTCATCGAAGAAGCATCGCCACTGTGGATCAAGAGGCAGCAGTTCTAGGTAGTCCTCGAGTTTGCGATCTGCCTCTTCGAAGATCCGCTTCAAGACACTCGGCAACGTGAGAATCGTCGGACCCATGTCAAAACGATAGCCATCGCGGCGATGCACAGCTGCTTTGCCGCCAACCCAGTCATTCTTGTCGAGCAAGGTGACTTGATGTCCGCGTGCAGCTAGTACGCAGGCAGCGGAAAGTCCCGCGAGTCCACCACCAACAACTGTTACCGACTTCTTTTGCGACTGTCCGATCATCGCAGAGCGATCCTTGGGTTGTAGTTCTCTTGCCGCCCAATCTGGTTGGGCAAAGGTGAATACCTATAACAGTCAATTCTAGCGTGCCGACCAGTTCTTGAGACGTGGGTAGGCTCATTAGATCAGCATAAGGATATCACGGCATCAAAAATTGGAAATTCGATAATTGAGCACCCGATGCTCGGCGAAGCCAGCTAGCTGCCTTCAAGTGAATTTAGAAGGCCTTGAAGCTGGTTCTGCATGTCGTTCAAACCAGATTCCATCAACAGGTTTTCCTTTTTCGATTTCACGATGGCTAATGCCAAAGAAGGATCTTCACGCCAGTCTTCTACCGTGTATTCGCGGATATCCCGGTAGGGAATCTCAAGCTTTGCGGCAATTTTCGGAACCACATGAACGGTTTCTGTTGAGCGAACGATATAGTAGTTTTCACTTACAAACAAACCAATCGCACCAGTAAGTACACCCAGAAAGAAGACGGTGATACGGTTCATCAGGAGAGAATCTCGGGGTTGGGATTAGGATCGAATCGAGACCGTATTGTAGTGCTTGCCACGTTCTCCCAAAATACCGAAATGACGCCCCTGGCAGCTTCGCCAGTTGAGGTGGTCGTCTGACTCGGACTGAAGTGCTATCAAAACGCGAGCATTCAACCTGGGCTTGGTCGCTGAGCGATCAGATAACGCTTCTTCGATCGATATTCAAGGCAAGGAATCAGCGTATGTGGCACAGTGGCCTGCTCATAAAAATCAACACCCCGCTACAAAGGGTGCTGAGCATATTGCTCGTAGGAATCGCCTCATCTGGAATTGCACAAGATTTCTCGTTTGAGCCCCAGCTGAAATTGGCCGGTCCGGACGGTCAGCTGGTCTATGTCATCGTGCGTTATCATGATGCGAATCAGCCTGCTCGGACGGTTCATATGCGTTTGAGAGTCGGGCAGCAGCCTCAATCACTCGAGTTTGGCCATGCCTCAACTCGCGTCATCGTGTTTGTCCCTTGCAAACAACCAGTGACAGCGACGCTGCTAGACGGAGAAGATGTTCTCGCTCAAACCACGGCGGCCGATAACACGTGCGGCGAAATGCAGCATGGCGATGTTGAGGACTCTTATGAGCCTCCACGCTTCGAGCTTAATGGTCAGGAACTCGGGTATGCAACAGGGTTCCTGAGCGGGATCGCGAAGGCGGAACTTCGAAGCAGCGTGGCGGACTCAGGACTCGAAAACATCCAGCCGCAGACTCTCCAGGCTTACTGCACAGCCCTCAACAAGCACCTTGGCAAGCTCAAGTCCGGTCCGGAGCCGGAAGGTTGGTTTAGCTGGGAGGGCAAACTTGGGACTCGTATCGTTGCTGGCGCAAGCGAGTTTGAAAAAGGAAGTTGCGAATTCAAGCTTGTCTTCTCCCAAGGTAAGCTGCTTGATGTCTTGGTGAGCTCAGAACAAATGCCAGACGACTGGTTTCAAGGGCCAAGTGATCCTCAGGGATTTGCAAAGAGGGCCGAAGAGCTTGTTCGGCTGATGTTCAGCCAGGAATCGGACTCCAGCGAGCAAGCCCAAATGTTTTTTGAAGGAAGCTATCGAAAAAACATAACCGTGCAGCAGATTCAGCAGCTGCAAAAGAAACTGCAAGAGAAGTATGGTTCTGAGATCCAGACTATACAACATCTGGATAGTTTTCTTGCGCCCTTTGTCCCCGACGCCAAACATCGAAGTTGGGATCTCTATCACCTCGTGGTTTTGGGTGGAGAGCAGTGCATCGCGCAGACCACCTTTGATTTTTCTAGCCGGAGCAACTTCGTGGGGAACGGCAAGTTGGCCAGTATCAACTTTCGTCCCTCTTGGCCCTCGGTGGCACCGCAACAAGCTAAGCTCGTCGAGGAATTTCTCACGAATTGTTACCAAGGTGAAATCAACCTATCTTGGTTTCATCCTTCGTTGAAGGACCTATGCGATGAAGAGAAGCTGCAATCAAGGCTTGAGCAGATCGCGGACCGTTTTGAGCATTGGTCGGTGCCGGAGCTGGCAACTTGGTCTGCTGACAGGCAAGGCGAGTATTCCTATGCTCGTGGAAAACTAAGAACGAATCAGGGGCCGGTCGACGCTCAATTTGACTTTATCGGCGACCAATTGCTGGGTGTCACTTTGCTGAGTCAAGAAGCGGCTTGGAGCACTCTGGATTGTATTCGTGATCCAAGTGCTACCGGGCGAGTTGCGCATGCATTCTGGAGCCGGATCTTTACAGGTGATTTCTACGACGCACACAGTAAATTGCAGGAGGAGTTTAAAGAGCAGCTGCCAAGACAGCGGTTGGAGCAAGCTGTCAGCGATAGCGACTTCTCTGCTAGATCTCTGCGCCGGTTGAAAGTGTACGATCAAGTATTCACGCAGCGAGTAGATAGAAGTTTTCCGGCAACAGTCTCCGTGTACTTGGTTGCCAGCTTCCGAGACGGTTCCCCGCAGACGCTGCGTTGTGAGCTAGTTCAGGCTCAAGGCAAGTGGAAGATCGTTGACTTCAGCAGTGATTTCGAAGCGAGATTGATTGGTGTTAGCGACTTACCGCAGCTGAAACGTCTGCTCGAAACTCTGCAGCAAGGAGATGCGAGTAACTTAATTGAAATGATGGCCCCACGCTTGCGCGATACGGTCGAACTCCCTTTACTTGAAGCGTTCCTTACGCATTTGAGCAGCATCGAAGAGTTCTCGGCGTCGGATCTCGAGAACAAACAGCCGCAGCGAAACCTGCTCGAGTACTTTGGTGGCAGGCGCTTTGAAAGTGGCGAAGGACAATTAAGCAGGCGAAATTCCCAAGCCAAGCTCAAAGCCACTTTCGAATTCGAAGAGCTGGTTGGACTGGCCATTACCGATCCGCAGATCGCAGACTGGTCGTCGAGCATTGGTTCCCAGCACTTCTCGCAGCGCGCCGAGACGGTCATCTACGACTGGCTAAAGACTGGCGAAAGCGCTCTGTTGCCTCATCTTTCGTTCGAGCTCCACGCGAGAGAAACCAGCGGCCCACGAAAAGCCGAGCTATCGGCAATAGCTGGAGGCTGGACGTTGAGTATCGGAAGTGTTGAAACTGTGAAGACGCAACGCGTGCAGATCAGTGGCAAGCAAACGGCGGAAGTGCTGCTAGATCTGAAGTTCACAAACGGGAATGCAAAGCTGCGTGTCTCATTTCAATTCGACATATTTAGCAGTCGGATCGCGGATATCGAGATCATCGATTGACGCTCAGATTGCCCACTCTAATGGTGGGCAATCTGTCTTCTATCTTGGCAAGAAGCTAATTCCAAACGTCTTTCTAAGTGACTCGTGAAAAGCCTAAAAACTTGCTGTTTTCATTTTCGATAGTCAAACAATTTCTAAGTCCGATCGCCATTTCAGGTCGTGCTGCCCGTGCTTTGGGCAGACAGGGAAGCCTCTGGGGGTGGAATACGTAACTTAGGCGCTTTGCTTCTTGTCGGATTCGCCGGGGCTCAGCCTCATCCAGTTTTGATTGTAGAAGGATGGTTCAGAATCGCTTGCGTTCTGCGATTCCGCCTGCTTATGGCGAGAAGCCAGCGCAGAAAAAAAACCGCCACAGATTGAAAACCTGCGGCGGTTTGTTGAGTTCGCTTCAAAAGTGTCTCATGGAAGAGAAGACTACTTCTTCTTAGCGGCCTTCTTCTTCTTTGGAGCAGCCTTCTTCTTGGCAGCTGCTTTCTTCTTAGGAGCAGCTTTCTTGGCTGCCTTCTTCTTAGGTGCAGCCTTCTTCTTAGGAGCAGCCTTCTTCTTAGCGGCCGCCTTCTTCTTAGGAGCTGCCTTCTTAGCTGCCTTCTTAGGTGCAGCCTTCTTCTTAGGAGCCGCCTTCTTCTTCGCTGCTTTCTTCTTGGCCACGTTTTCTCCTCCGATAAAACGGAAACAAAGAATAGGGACGGCCGAAACGGTGGCAGCCACATGCCACCGTTAGTCCCTACTCCGAATCAAGAAAATCTCTTGCATTGTTCCTACGGTGGCCACCGCATAACTGGAACCCTGTAGAGATTACCTACGTCCTTAGCTTGCTATTTGTACGATGTTGATCGTACGATGCAATATGTTTTCGACAAAAATAACATATATTTTTGACAAATTTTCCACTTAGATCTTTTATTGAATGCGAAAGCTTCAAAATCTAACTTTCAAACTTCCTATCTTTGCATTCACAACGCACTCCAAGTGCAAGAACAAGTACTTGAATCTTGCTTCGGTTACCAGGGATTCTGACCGCCGTATTGCATCTGTTGGAAATTGTTGGCAGCAAATAGCAGAAACATGATTCCGAAGAACTCACCATTCATCAGTAGGTATAAACCAAAGGCTGCACCACAAGCGACCGAGATCATGTGAGTGGTGTACTGCGGGTTCGCAACGTTGGTCTGCATCAAGTATCCACGAAGTATCTGCCCTCCGTCCAAAGGAAAGACCGGGATCAAATTGAGTACGGCCCAAGCAATACTCGGATATACAATGGCATTGAGAGCAACAAAGGCGATTCCCGATTGGGGAGTTGTTTCCGCGAAGAACCAGTTAATGATGGGCAGATACAAGGGGACTTTAAGCGCGTAAGCAATCAGAATTGCTACTCCGCCCAAAGCAAGTTGAAATGCGGGGCCAGCTGCAGCGATAATCATGTTTTCTCGCGGCCCAACATGTCCCTGCCTTGCTCCCGACCAGCTGCCAAAGGAATTGGGAATGGCTAGTCCTCCAAAGTGGTACAAAACGATATTGGCTCTCACTCCGAATCGAGCAAAAGCGATCGAATGTCCCAATTCGTGCACCAAAATGGAAAGGAAAAGGGCTGCGATCCAAATCGCCAGACACACCGGCGCACCCAGTGGCTCTAACTGAAACTGCCCCAACTCGGCATCACGTACTCTACTCCAGTCGTAGCCGACAATCGCCGCCAAGACCCAGAACCCCCAAAAGACGCGAACGGGATAGCCCAAAAACGTAAAGTTGAGGTCGTATGGGCTTCGGGGTGGTTCTTGCAACATGGTTCGACTGTCCGTTCAGCGAATGCTTTATTGTTCGACTTGCCTTACGGTGGCGATTAGCTCCTCAGCACCCTGAGAACGCAAGCTTTCTGCCAGCCCTTCGCCGATTTGTTTGGCTTGCTCTGGCGTTCCGCTTTGAGCACCTTCAATCAGCTCGCTACCCTCCGTATTGAGGACACGCGCCTTTAGTTGAAGCTGTTCATGAACGACCGATCCCAAAGCTGCGACTGGCGCCAAGCAACCGGCTAGCAAGCTCGCGAGCAATTGTCTTTCCGCCATAACAGCATGGAAGCTCGGCTCATGATTGAGTCCCGTCAAAGCGTCTTTGGTGGAATCGTCATCCGCTCGACATTCTAACCCTAGAGCACCTTGCCCGATTGCGGGTAGGACTCGCTCTTGGGAAAGTTCTTCCGTTACTTCTTCGTAAAGGCCAAGTCTCGTGAGTCCGGCTGCGGCGAGGACAATGGCGTCGTATTGTCCTTCCTTGAGTTTGCGCAGCCGGGAATCGACATTGCCACGGATGTCCTTGATTGCAATATCGCCACGCCAAGCCGACAGCTGTGCACCCCGACGGCTGCTACCTGTCCCAACTATTGAGCCTGGCGGAAGCTCTTCAAATTTCAGATTCTTGCGGCTCACAAGACAATCGAGTGTCGTCTCGCGCTGGGGCACCGCGGCCAGCTCTAGTTCTGGGACTTCAACCGTAGGAAGATCCTTCAAACTGTGAACGGCAACATCCACGTTGCCGGCGAGAAGTTCATTCTGAATCTCTTTGGTGAACAGGCCCTGCCCGCCAACCTGGCTCAAGGATGCCTGCGAAACGTCGCCCTTGGTGGAAATTTGAATTAGCTCAACTTCATTTCCCCGCTCGGTCAACTGGCCAGCGACCCATTCAGCCTGCCACATCGCAAGCTTGCTTCCTCTAGTTCCAATCCGAATTTTGGGCACTGTGGTCTTCCGAGAAGGTTGGCTTCAAAGCACTCGTGCGCGGTCTGCTTCACGCAAGCGATTATCGAGCATTGTAACGCTTAACACCAACTGACGTAGTGGACTTTGCTATTAGTCCTTCTTGGAACCTGCGTGCAGCAGAAGTTCTGAGATTCAAGTTCGAGTCAAATCCGATTTTCGGGGCCTTAGAGACGGCGGTACGCAGTTTACCAAGATGTTGTGTGGCGGAGCGAAGGGTCTTCTGTGAACCTCACTAAGTAACAGACGAGCGCAGTAGAAGAGTCAAGCGATGTCGCTTTTGTCGCTAGTTTTCGCGCCTTTCAAATGCGTTTTATAGGCCAATATGCCGACGTGGCGAATCCTCGATTCATCAAAGACCAAAAATCTCCGTAAGATTTGGCTCGTTAATCCTTCTCTCATCCGACCTCTAATGACAAATGCAATAGAACTCCGTCGCGTCAGGAAGACCTTCGGAAAGAACGTCGCTGTAAACGACGTCGATCTGACAGTTCCTCAAGGTTCCATCTACGGCTTTATCGGCCCAAACGGTAGCGGCAAGACGACAACGCTACGAATGATATTGCGAATCTTTCAGCCGGATTCCGGCGAAGTCGTCGTACTCGGCAGGCCTCAAGGGGATACAGCCGACGATCGGCTTGGCTACCTGCCCGAAGAACGGGGGCTCTACAAACGGATGAAAGTCCGCGAGCTTCTGACTTACTACGCGCAGCTCAAGGGGTATAAGGACTGCAAGCCCGAAATCGACATGTGGCTAGAGCGTCTGGGAGCTACCGATTGGGTAAACAAGAAAATCGACTCACTCTCGAAAGGCATGGCGCAGAAGATTCAGTTTATTTCTGCCGTCGTTGCCAAACCTGAATTGGTGATTCTGGACGAACCCTTTAGCGGGCTAGATCCAGTGAACATGGAATCATTGCGAGAGGCGATCCTTTCTCTGCGTGAACATGGTACGACAATCATCTTTTCTACGCACGACATGGATATGGCCGAGCAAATGTGCGACTCGGTATTCATGATCTTCCGAGGCAACAAAGTGCTCGACGGCACGATGAACGAAATTCGTGCCAATTATGCCAGCGATCGTGTTCGCGTTGCTTTCGGCCAGCAACGCGAGTGGCCAGATATCTCTGGTGTTGAGCAGCTGCAAGCCAAAGGTCGTTACTTTGACGCTCAGCTTGTCGATCCGTCGAGATCGCAAGAATTGTTGCAACAGCTGGTGCAAACGGGCGATCTCCAGCACTTCGAAATCGTCAAGCCATCGTTGCACGACATTTTTGTCAGTATCGCCAAGCCGAGCGAGAATCAGCCTGAGGAAAACGAGGAGTTGGTAGCATGAACAAAATTCTCACTATCGCGCTCCGCGAATACAAAGCCATGGTGGCGACAAAGACATTCTTGCTATCCATCGTAATGATGCCGATTTTGATGCTCGGCGGTTTGTTTGCGATTCGACTTCTCAACAACGTTGGCGAAGTCAAAGAACGCAAGATCGTCGTCGCCGATTCAAGCGGTCAAATGTATTCAGTGCTTGAAGTTGCCGCTGCCGGCCGCAACACGATGATCGACGAAATGTTCGATGAGAATGGAAACCCAATGGGCGGAGATTCCGACATCGGTGGAGGTGGACCCTCCTTTAACAAAGCCGAAAAGTTTTTGCTCGAGAAACAGGAAGGCCCACTGACAGACGAGTTGCTTATCGAACTTTCCAACAAAGTACGCAATCAGGAGCTATATGGATTTATTGAGATTCCGGAAGGCATCGTTTCTTCGCCCACGGAAAATCCAGTCAAGTTCTATTCGCAGGACTCGGGGCTTTCACCAGCCAGACGATGGATTCAAGGCGTCATTGCGGGCGCTGTGAAGAACGAACGCCTCGCGAATGCGAACATCGATCCAACCATTGTGGCTCAAGCAAGTCTACCTGTTCAGGTGCAAGGATTAGGTCTAGTGAGCCAAGCCAGTGATGGCAGTGTGACGGATGCTAAGGAAAAGGACGAGCTGACTGCGATCTTCCTGCCGATGGGCGTGATGATGCTAATGTTCATGATCATTTTCATGGCTTCGCAACCAATGCTGGAAAGCGTCTTGGAAGAGAAGTCGCAGCGAATTGCTGAAGTGTTACTCGGGAGTGCGAATCCATTTCAACTGATGAGCGGAAAGCTCTTGGGGTCGGTGGCTGGCTCGGTGACGATTTTCACGATTTACGCATCAGGTATTTTCTTTGTTGCCATGAAGCAGGGGTATACCGCGAGTTTCCCGGTCGCTACTTTACCCTGGTTCGTCATCTTCCAAGTGCTTGGCGTGCTTTTCTACGCTTCGCTCTTCCTAGCCGTTGGGGCAAGTGTGACACAACTGAAGGAAGCTCAGTCGATGCTGCTTCCCGTCTGGATGTTATTGATGGCGCCAATGTTCATTTGGATCTTCATTGTGCAAGATCCGAATGGCAGTGTAGCCACTTGGTTCTCACTCATTCCTCCCGTCACGCCAACGACAATGCTACTACGTATGAGCACGGGACAGACCATCCCAATCTGGCAACCGATTCTAGGTGTTGTTCTCACTTCGCTTGCGACGGTTTTTGTCGTCATGCTTGCCGGACGCATTTTTCGAGTTGGTATTTTGTGGCAGGGCAAGACACCCAAGCTTTCCGAAATCATCCGATGGGGACTCCGCGGATAGCGGTTTTATGTTTAGTGAGCCGCATCGCCGCGAGGCGTCGGGGCGCCTTGGTTGTCGTGGCAATCAGGCGGAAAGTCTGACGTCTTCTACGGAGCGGCTCTTTTCAGTTTTCTTGGTCGGGTTGCTAACGCTAGTTTTCAGCAAGCATGTTTTTGCCTTCTCCGCGGAGTTTTCCGACATCTTGTTTCTTGCAAATCCAAGCTTTCACAAGGTTTTGACGGGAAAACCGACTAGCCGGGCCAAGATTTCGACCATTAGCCATAGGAGCAAGTCGAAAGTTTCGCAGCTCCCGCTTAATGGAAAGGAGCAAAACATGAATTGGACTGTAACGATCATCGTCGCCGTGATCCTGCTACTGGTTCCGGTTGCCCTTTACGCGTCTTTTGCCGCCACCAAGGACACGCACCAGTACGCTGAGCACTATGGCCCCTGCGGTTATTCGCAGGAGGTTCAAGAGCCTGAGATGGAAGGCTCCGCCAAACAGATGCTTCATTACGAAGCTGACTCTAGCGTGGTCGATCCACCCGTCACGGAGTGGCCAACGCACCTATGAAGACAACCTATCTTCGTAGGCCAGCGTTGATACGGAATCAATTTTGGGGTGACGGCTGTGTGACCCGAAACGTTTTTCTTAAGAGCTTTTGAAGACTAGGAGCACGAACATTGGCGGTGCTCTTACTCGGACTCAGCGAGGCGGTGCTCGAGTCTTCACTTCTTTTCGATAACGGACAAATCATCCGAGCTCGAATGAAAGCCTCATTGCGCTGGCAGCAAGTTCTTCAGCCTCAAGCCCACCAATGGATCTAGCATTGCGGCAGTAGCAAGCTGAACCGATTCAGCGCCCGCCTCTAGCGACGCTTTAACGTGTTCTCGTGTGGAGACACCTCCGACACCGATCACTGAAATCGGCAGTTGCAATTCATCAATGCAGCTTCGCAGTAAGGCCACTTGGTCGACCGCGGCGTATCGAATAGCTGCTCCGCCAATCCCACGCTTCTCACCTTCAAACAAAAGCCCTGAAATCTCACTCAGCTCACCCGGATTCGCTTGAACCGAGCAAGCCAAGCAGTTGGTCGTCGCAATCCCATCTAGTAAACCGGTGGTGGCGCTTAAGAGTTCCAGCGCTTGCTGAGGCTCGTCAATGAACCCGACTTTGATCAAGAGCTTCGTTTCGGGAATCAAGCTCCGGACATGCTCCAAAATTTGTCTTGCCGAAGCAGGATCTCGATCCAGTTGTCCGTCCACGGATGCGACATTGGGACAAGAAAAATTCAGCTCGACACATTCCGCTCCACTCTCGGCGGCCCATCTGGCGCATTGAGCGTAGTCGTCGGCAACTTGTTCCAGCGTCCAGTCTGGCTCAGCCGTGGCTACCACGGAGACACTCAAGATCTTACCTTCTGGCAATTGCTCACGTGTCCATTCCAGATCGTTTCGCCAAACCTCGGGCGCCATCGATGGCATTCCAAACGAGATCGCCCAACTGTCCGATTTGTGACTAGCGTGAACTCGCTGGTTCGGGTGTACGACTTGTTCTTGAATAGGCTGCAAGTTCGGTAACGGATAACAGGCTCGCTTTCGGCTGCGAACGGTCTTGTAGGTCAACACATCGAAACCAAGATTTGCGTAGTAGAGCAACCACTTCCCATTAAGCAGCGGACCGGCCGGCATGCCGATGGGTGAGAGAGAAGGTAGGCCGCAATAGGTCCAAGTCCCCCTGGCAAAGAACTCATCGAGAACCGAATCCTCGCACTGCAATTCCGCTGCGCTATCCGGACTCGGTGCGTTATCATAATTCCATTGATAACTTTGCTGGGGATCGTACTTAGGAAGGTCCACTGGCTAGATCGCTTTTGATATTTGTTCGCGTTACCTGGAGAGCATTTGCATGCCGAGGACCATTGTACGTCGCCAAGCAAGTCAGCGTAGGTACTCGCGGTTGCCGTTCCTGATCGGCTTGATGGTTTGCGTACTGGCGAATTTCCATAGCAATAGGCTTTCTGGACAAGAGTCGCCAGAGTTCGAAAGCCAAGCTGATCTGCCCTTGGCCAAGTTCTTTCCGAAGCCAAAACTGCGCGGAAAATTTACCGACTTGCAGCACGCCAAGTTTCCCGTCATCGACGTGCACTCGCATTTTTACATTCGCTTGCGTCATGATCCTCAGCAACTGAAAGCTTTCGTTGCATTGATGGACCGCAATCAGATTGCAGTTTCGGTGAGCCTCGATGGACGACTCGGTGATCGTCTCGACGCACACATGAAATACCTGTGGACAGAATATCGCTCGCGATTTGCGATCTTTGCGAATATCGATTGGATTGGCAAAGGCCAGCGCGATAAGCCAGAAACCTGGGACTGTCATCAACCCGATTTTGCTCGACGCACCGTGATGCAATTAGAAGATGCTGCAGAGAAGGGGATTAGTGGCGTTAAGGTCTTTAAAATGTTTGGCCTCGCCTACCGCAACCCCGATGGCACGCTCATCGAGGTGGACGATTCGCGTTTCGATCGCATTTGGCAAGCTTGTGGGCGCTTGGGCTTGCCCGTAATTATACATACGGCGGATCCGAGTGCGTTCTTTGATCCGATCACTCCGGAGAACGAGCGATACGAAGAGTTGTCCCGACATCCGGATTGGCATTTCCCGCCAGAGAAGTTCCCGGGCCGCGATGATCTGCACGCTGCGCGGAGTCGTCTGTATGCAAAGCACCCACAAACGACATTTATCGCCGCGCATTTGGGCAATGACGGTGAGGATCTTCAGCAAGCGGAAGACCTACTGACGCAACATCCTAATGTCGTATTGGAAATCGCATCGCGAATCAGCGAACTTGGTCGTCAACCTTACTCTGCTCGCGAGTTTCTGATCCGCAATCAGGATAGAATCATGTTCGGCACGGATGGCCCCTGGCCCGAGCAACGATATCGATACTACTGGCGATTTCTGGAAACACAGGATGAGTATTTCCCTTACTCCGAAAAGCCTTTTCCGCCGCAAGGTTTTTGGCGAATTTACGGAGTCTATCTGCCAGATGAAGTTCTGAAAAAGGTTTATTTCGAGAACGCTTTTCGTATTATCCCGGGTGTTCGAGAGCGGTATGAGGAGTTTGGGGACAGGTCAGAATAGTCTCGCAATCGAGAGCGTAATCGACCGGATGGACAGTGCGTTTCCCGCTCGCTGAGCGGCAATCTTCGCTCATGCGTCGGGCTGTGATTCTAGTTTCTTAAAAGAAAGAGCTCGGCGAGGGAATAAGCCGAGAAGTGAAAGACTTGGGTGCGTCGAATGGATGGACCTTGCCGTGGAGAACGCTCGTGAGGTGAGTGATTTTTACGGAAGAGTGGCTGGATGGTCCAAGTTGGAATTTCCGGTCGAAGACTATGACGACTTATTCGTAGGTCCGGACGAGAAGAATGTCGTAGCGGGCATCTGCGACGCGCGCGGTCCGAACGCTGATATTCCTCCGGAGTGGATGATTTACATCAACGTGGACGATCTAGATGCAAGCTTGAAAGCCGTTCAAGACAACGGCGGAGAGATCAAAGATGCGATCCGCTGCGCGGGAGCAGCCTGGTACTGCATGATCGCTGATCCTGCTGGCGTGATTTGCACTTTGTTTGAACCCGAGCCGGATGCCGAATAGAGTCGCCGATCGCTCCGCTATCGTAACGCCAGCACGCGCCCCCTTCTTGATGCAATCTGCCCGCTGTAGCAGGAATTTTGCTGCGCCGAGAAGTGTCAATCTACCGATGATGCAGAGCCGTAACAGAGTCTTGCTCGTTAAGTTCTACAGATTGTATTCTGACACGCGCCTACTTCTCGCGTTTCTTGGACTGTACTCCGCGCGGGTTCTGAGGAATCCCGTCTTTTGCCGCAAAGTACGCGAGGCGGCGCCTCACGTCCTGGAACTTCGCGGCTTCTGGATGGATGTCTTCGACGGTGACGTTGATATCGTAACCAGGCTTACCATCTCGAAGCAGAACAGCAGTGTTCAGAATCAGATTTGTTTGAATGCCCGACTCACTTTGTTTAAGGCATTGCATCAGAGTCTCGGCAGGGTCGGCTTTGCCAATCAACGCCAAGAACTCGGCCGCACGAGTGCGAACCAAGAGATTCTTGTCGTTTAGTAGGCTTCTCGCTGATGGTTCGAAAGATGCAGCTTCCTCGCCAAAACAGCTGCAAGCGATCAAAGCCCAGTAGCGTTCAATCGGATCATTTGAGCTGAGAGCCAGCGTGATGCCAGCGCGAGCCTGACGAATCGGCAGTAAAGACATGTCGGCGATATTGATGTACTGAGCGATCTTGCCCCGATTGGTCCTGCCAAAAGCAACTGGATCATCGAACGCCTTTTCGGCCAGCATGCTTTCGGGGATGAAACTCAAATCGGGCAAAGCTAGGACTCTCTCCTGCAGTTGCTTCCGCATTCTTTTGAGCACCGACGCGTAATTTGGATCCTGGGCTAGATCATTGACCTCGTAAGGGTCGGACTCAATGTCAAAAAGTTGCTCCGTTGGTCTCGTTTCAAAAAACAGGCTCTGCTCTTTGTTGAGCTCACCTGCCTGATACAGTTCTCGCCATTCACGATAGGCAAGCATGATATAGCGATAGTTGTTCTGTAAGCCATCAAAATTGAAGGGTTGGTAGTTGCGAATGTATTCGTAATTGCCAACTCGCAAAGTGCGGACCAAATCGTATTTTTCGTCAAAGCGATCGGCGTAGCCAAAAGCGGAGTTCCTTGCATCGAGTTCTGGCTTCTTGAGCCCCTCGCCGAGAAACGGCTTGCCGTCAGCCGCAGCGACTGGTTCGACACTAGCTAAGTTCAATGTCGTGGCACCAAAGTCAATGAACTCCACAAAGCTGTCGACTTTAGAACCGATGTCCCAGGAAGCGAGATGCTTGAAGTTTTCCGGTACGTATACGACCAGCGGCACATGCAGGCCACTTTCGTACGCGTAGCCCTTACCGCGCGGCAACACGCCACCGTGATCGCCGAAGTAGAAAATGAACGTATCGTCGAGCAATCCATCTTCTTTCAACCTATCAACGACCGCTCCGATCTGCTGGTCCACAGCCTGCATGTTGTCGTGGTACTTCGCGACCGTGTAGCGGAATAGATCTGTCTGCGGAAAGTAGGGCTGAACGAAAACACTACTTGGATCAGTTTTTGTCTTTTTGTTCTCATAGGCATTCTGTGAAAAGTGCAGCGAGCTTTCGTGGGTTGTGCCAAAGCTCTGCATGTGGAAGAAAGGCTGTCCCTCTCTGCGTCCCCGCCAGGATGCTTTGCCATTGGATGCATCCCAAGTGCCTTCCGTTTCTACTGCGTTGTAATCTTTCTTCTGATTGTTCGTCGTGTAGTAGCCTGCTTCACGGAGGTAGGCAGGGAACATCTTGACGTCGCTCGGCATCGGGACCGTCACACTCCGCCGGTGAAATTGCGTGCCGATCCGCGGGCCATAGCACGAAGTCATAAGCGTCGTACGCGCGACAGAGCAAACTGGCGCATTGGAGAATGCGTTTTGGAACTGCAGGCCATGCCTGGCCAGTTCCGCGATGCGAGGCGTGCTAGTTCCGTGCTCGTCGTAGAGATCCATGTAGTGAATGGAATTGTCTTCTGAGATCAGCCACACGATATTCGGACGATCGGCTGCTTGCAGATTACTGGCGAACACAATGAAGGAGAAGGCGACGAGTACCAATGCGATGACGCCGGTGAAACGAGAAAGTGGAGGGGCCATTCTAAGTTTCCGTTGGGGTGGTGGGGGCTAGAGGAGTACCGCAAGGAGCAACATGCGGCTCAGTGGTGGACGAGGTCAATTGGGACAATAGACCTACTCTTAGTCGGGATAATTGAAATGAACCTACTTAAGGCAAAACATTGTAGTTCAACCTCGCTGAATGCTATTCCTTGACGACGTCGATGTAGAAATTGCGGTCGAGCAGGAAGGATTCGACTGGCTTGTCAAGTTCCAGTGTTTGGGGGTGTTCGGATGGCACAATTGTCTTCTGTTCGCCATCGATGTCGACTCGGACCGGATAGGCGAAGCCAGGAATGACGTTTTCTAGTTGGTAGGTGACTTGTTTGCCGGCGATCGAGTATTTCAGTCTAGGGATTTTGGTCGTTCGCAGGTACTGATCAAAGAAAAGCCGAAAATCGATTCCCGACTTCTCGCTAATGTATTCCTCGATCTGCTGAGTCGTGACTGTTTGATGGTAGAAGTCTTGATTGAGTCCGCGAAGGATCTCTCGCCACTTTTCGGTATCGTTGATGGTGTGGCGGATTGCGTGCAGCATATTGCCGCCTTTGTAGTACATGTCGCCGCTGCCAGACTGGTTTACATCGTAGACTCCAATAATCGGCACGTCATTGCGGACTCGCTTACGACAGCCAATCACGTAATCTTGGGCTTCTATTTCGCTAAAGTGATATTCAACGAATAAATTTTCAGAGTAATTGGTGAAGCTCTCGTGAATCCACATGTCTGCTACATCACGCATCGAGATGTTATTCCCAAACCACTCATGTCCCGACTCGTGAACGACAATGAAATCGAAGAGCATGCCGACGCCAGTGCCGCTCAAATCTGTGCCGCGATAACCATTTTTGAATCCGTTGCCATAAGTGACTGAGCTTTGATGCTCCATGCCCAAATAAGGCACTTCCACCAGCTTGTAACTGTCCTCGTAGAAGGGATACTTGCCGAACCAGTGCTCGAAAGCTTCGATGGTTCGAGGTGCTTCACGGAACTGCTTCTGAGCGATTTCCTTGTGCTCACGTAAAACCCAATATTGCATGTCCAACTTGCCGCCTTCGCCTTCGAAGTCGTCGGAGAAAGTAACATAGTCGCCAATGTTCAGGTTGACGCAGTAGTTGTTGATAGGCTGCGTGACTTGCCAGTGAAAAGTTCGAGTCGCTGCTTCTGTGTCTCGTTCTTCTTTGTCCAGACGGCCATTGCAGACTGCGACCAGTTTTTCTGGGACGGTCACACTCACGCGAACGCCTTCGTCAGGCTCATCGTAGCCGTGGTCTTTACACGGCCACCATAAACTGGCTCCGTCACCTTGGCACGTTGTTGCGATGAAAGGTGATCCCGACGAATCCTTTTGCCAAGTCAGACCGCCGCTCCAAGGCGGACGCACGCTTTCGACAGGTTTGCCCTCGTACTGAACCACAATGGAAGCTTCCTTGCCAAGTGGCAGCGGTTCGGGGAAATCGATCCAGTACACATTGCCATCACGCTCATATGGCAAGCTGTTTTCGCCAAGCGTCACTGCGGTGATTTTCATTGGCTCTTGCAAGTCGAGTTGCATGCGTTTCGCCACTTGTGTGGGCTTGAAGCGAATCGTGTTGCTGCCAGCAAGTGTCTTCGTCTCAGGGAGCACCTCGATCCGCAAGTGATAGTGCAGCAAGTCCCACCACTGACGCTCGGGAGTCACGGAGCCGCGTAATTTGTCTTGTTGGTCGTACTTCTCGACCTCCTGAGCCTGAGCGAGTGGGAAACCAACTCCAACCGCGAGAGCCGTGAAAGCAAGAACAATGGTTTGCAATATGCGCATGCGAGGTTTTCCGGTCCACTGATTCGTACTTGATACACCCAATAAGAAAGACTCCATCGAGTAATCTCGACGGAGTCTTGAGTTTGCATTGTTACTATTCTAGTCGATCCAATGCTATTGTGCGGCAAAGGCTCGAAGGGCATCGACGGCTTGAAGCACATCGCCCTGAGCGACTTCTGCCCACGAGTCGCTGCGATGGCGAATGATGCTCAGCTTGAATTGTTCGAGAGCGTCCGCCATGTCGACCGGAAGGCTTGGCAAGTTTGCGAAGGGGGATTCGATCGGATCACCGACTTCTGCATCGCCTTCCCAAGGCAGAGCTTCATCGTCGATGGTGCTTCCATCTGGGGCAGTGGCTTCGTTCTCGTCTCCAAAGTCTGGACTTTCGTCACGAGGTCCTTCGGCGACGCTACGCGAATCGTCCTGAACTCCAGAATCTTCTTCCACTTCGGCGAGCGGCGTGAAGTCTTCGTCGATGCTAGCGGATACAATTTCCGTTTCTTGTGGTTCTTGTTGAGGATTACCCCCTTGGGACTCCCAACGAGTGCGTCGCATTTGCGAGACACTCCAATTGCTCTGGGTTGCTCCCTCGAGCCACATTTCGGCGTCGTCCCAATCGAGGGCTGCGAGGAAGTGGCTCCAGTAGAGACCCGAGAAGCTTTCGTAGGAACTCCCAAAGCGATCGAAAACCCGGCGCAAGCGGCCGGCGTGTTGGGGGGTCACACCACCAACTCGCTGTGCCCAAGCGTCATCGCTGTAAGTGCTGGAAGGCGATTCGGAACCCATCAAGGCGTCGCGCCATTCGTAGATGATCTTTCCTTTTTCCCAGTTGGTAGTGCTGATCAAAGTCGTCCAGCGACCAACGAAGTCCGAGGAGAGCTCGTTGGTCTTGGCTTCGTCCACAGGTGCTTCCGCAGCCCCGAAAGAAGAGTCGCTCGAGGTTTCAGCCACGGCAACTTCGGCATTTGATTCGTTGGAGTCATTGACGGGTTCGATGCTCGCCGCTTCGTCAGCTGCTGGCTTTGGCTCAGGGGAAGTGCCGGCAGCAGGCTTAGTGTTTTCCGCCTTGACTGGATTGAATTCCTGGTCAGTGTCGGCAGATTCCATACTTTGAGGATCCATGCTTGGGTTCCATTCTCGCGTTTATTCGTCAGAGTCACACGGGGCCTCGATCGCATTTTCCTATCCGCACGAGCGTGGGATGTGGATGGCTTTTGCACTTTGTTAGTGCTCGTGGAAGCGCGTACGTGAGAAGAACGAGGTTAATAAATGCTGAGACTTTGGAAAGTTGGAGAATCCAAACGCGGGCCGAATTCCTGGCTCGCAATAAGTCTCTGTTTATCAAACTGCGGGATAGTCAAACTTTGCGAGCATGCCGAGCGACACGGAGATCCCCAAAAGAGCGGCGAGAAAGGGCTCGGCGACCGCTCGCGTTTTGTGGAAGACTTGTAGAAAACTCCTCAAATCGCTAGCGTCGCGTTTGAAATCTGTTTAATTAAACCTTAGGCCTCAGCAACAGAAGTGTTTTGATCATTCCCATTCGCCGACCGAACCGAAGCCATGTATCGCCAAGTTCCCACGCTCCGCAAATCGCGCACGCTTCTCCTTACTCTTGCCTTCCTGGTTTCTACGATTGTGACTTATGCAAAGGCGGAGGATTGGCCTAGCTGGATGGGCAAGGGCTATGAAGGAGTTTGGAATGAATCTGGCGTTGTCGCCGAGATTCCAGTTGACGGGCTCAAAGTGCTTTGGCGTTCTCCGGTGCAAGGAGGGTATAATGGTCCGTCTGTCGCAGATGGTCGGCTCTTCGTGATGGACTTTGTCTCTGAGCCCGTCGAAGGTGATACCGGACGTCTGAGGAGTCGAAGTGGAACGGAACGCGTGATCTGCTTGGATAGTACGACTGGCAAGGAAATCTGGACCTACGAATATGAAACAGAACTGAAAGTATCCTATCCAGGCGGTCCGAGATCCAATCCGACTGTCGACGGCGATCGAGTTTACATTCAAGGGACAATGGGCGAGGTGCTGTGTCTTAAAGCCGCTACGGGTGAAGTGATCTGGCAAATTAATGTCGCTGAAAAGTATGAAACCAAGCCGCCCGTTTGGGGCTAAGCTTCACAGCCTTTGGTCATCGGTGACTTGCTCATATGTGCGGCGGGCGGCGAAGGCACCGGTGTCGTCGCGATGAAGAAAATGACTGGCGAAGAATTCTGGACAAGTATTACCGCTCGAGAGATCGGCTACGCTCCCTATGTGGTTGCCGAGATTCATGGAAAGGAGCAGCTCATCGTTTGGTACGACGTTGCAATCTGCGGTTTGGAAATCGCTACGGGAGGTCAGCTGTGGTCTCACAAATTCCCAGACGCAAAACCACAACGGCCTGTCGTTTCCATTGTGCCTCCGAAGGTGCTAGGAGATAAAATATTTGTATCGAATTTCTACCATGGCTCAATGCTCTTTCAGCTCCAGCCCGACTTCTCGACCGAAGAATTGTGGAGTACGGAGAACGATAGGAAGCACGACGAGGATATCAACTCGATCATGTCGACCGTGGTACAACGTGACGGGAGTTTGATCGGAGTTGCCGGAAATGGCGAACTGCGTTGTGTGAGTACGAAAGATGGCTCTTTGCTGTGGCGAAGCTACGAGGCCCTGGCGACTGCTGAGGAAGATCCACAAGTGATTCCGCGTGGCGACAAAGGCTTTCCTTCTTTGTTTGCGATCGAAAACCAAGACCGCTTCTGGTTGTTCACCGACCAAGGAGAGTTGATTCTCTCTGATCTCTCGGCCGACGGTTACAAGGAGCTTGGTCGTACCAAG
Source organism: Aureliella sp. (assembly GCA_963691875.1). Classification (GTDB taxonomy): domain Bacteria; phylum Planctomycetota; class Planctomycetia; order Pirellulales; family Pirellulaceae; genus Aureliella. The sequence continues at coordinate 2,255,899 of OY829846.1, read as the reverse complement.
CTTCTAGATACGACAGCACAGTCTCGAGGTAGGGCTTATGTTTGGTATCCGCCAGCTTGTTCGGATGGAAAGCTATTTGTTCGCAATGAGAAGGAATTGATTTGCGTTGATATGCGTGCGGTCAGCTACAACTAGAGTTTCATCGAATGTCATACATCGGAGATCGACCGCCATGTCGACGAGTATTCCTCCTGATCTTCGGCGATTCGGAATTCGGCAACTATTGATCGCCACCACTACGGTTGCTATTTCTGTGACTCTCGATCGATTCGACAATTGGATTCCAAATGGTTTCACCATTGCATCAGCCGTATTCTGGCTAGCGATGGGCGGCATGGTGTTGTCCGACTGTCTCGACCCACAGGGCGTCAACGAGCGAACTGGATTCAGCTTTATACTCAATTCTATTTCGCTCGTGATTTTGCCAGTTGCGATGATCGCCTGGATGGGAATGCTCTTTGTGCTTCTTTGCGGCTTCTGGATCAGCCTACTTGAATCCATCGCGTCGTAAGTCGGGGCTCGGCACTTGGTCAGTTCGCTGTTGTGTGTGTGTTACCTGGATGCTGTACGTTGTTCTGTCAGTAGTACTTCGAGAAGTGACAGTCGCTGCTAGATGAGTTTTCTCAATCGAGGCGTACACAGTTTGGTTATGACCTTGGGGCTCAGGCTGCATGCTCGGAACACGCCGAAACACTTGCAAGCCAGTATCATCCAGGCCTAGGAAGCGTTGGAGCGGCATCAATAATGCGTGCGCCAGCGAATGAGCAAGGTGTCATCGATGTTGTAGTCGCCGATGCCCGAGCGATATTCGAGCTTCCGACCGCAGGCCCAGCCGATTTCAAAGTCGGAATCGTTGTCACCAAAGTCATGGATACCAAGCATAACACGGAAGTCTCGATAGGTTGCGTTGTCGTTGATGCCGCCAACTCGTTCGATGGCCCAAGTGCCTCCGCCTAGCTCGCCGGACAAATACAAAGCTCTTTTTCCACGAATACACGTTTGAATCTTGGGACGCGGAAAAACGGCTTCGATCACCATCTCTGAGTTGGGCCGCCAAACAAATCCTGCCACCGGCAGGACACTGATATCGTCACGATCTGGAGCTTCGATTCCTAGCACGCTAACTAACCAGGGATTCCATTCGAAAAAAGTGACAAAGTGCCCCGGGAATCGAATGCCTTTCCTAACGCTACCCTCGTAGTCAGTGAAGGCTCCTACGGATACGCGCATGTCGTACATGAATCGCGATGACCAAGCCTTGCGTTTCTGATACGCTAGAACGAGATCGAATAGCCTTGGGGGTAAGTCCGTTGCAATCGGACCGTTCACAAAGTGAAAACCAGTACCGAGCGAGAACGATCTGCTCTTGCCGAGCTTCAAGTTGGGGTAGTTCTCGAAACTGAACATACCAAGATCGTCACCGTTACCGACCAGCCAAGTGGTATCGCTCTGCGGTGAGTTATAACCAAACCAATCGCCAAAAGTGACTCCCGGCGAGCGACGTTCGCAGACAGCACAATCCCCGCAGCCGCAAATTTCTGCTTCAGAAACAACTACCGCTTCCGGTAACTCGATCACAGGTTGATGGATCTGCAGGGCGGGGGGCGTAGCTGCTGAGACTGCGGGGATGACCATCAGTTCATCGGTTTGCGCGGCATCCCCTTGTTCAAAATAGCTGCTGTTTCCCAGCTCTGAAGCGGAAGGAGCTTCCGTACGAACGAGCAGGGGAAATGCTGCTTCTGTCACAATGGGCTGTTGAGCAATGCTTGCTTGGCATGCAAACATCATCAAAGCGGTAGTTTGCAGAATCGATCGCTGCATCTGGATTCCTTTCCAATAGAGCATCGCGAAGACTAGCGAACCCGGTTGCAGCCCTCAAGGCAACATCCCATCGATTCGAGTCCGCGGCGTCTATGACTAACTAACTCGTCTAGCTTCAGCGGATATTGGCAGTCTGGGAAGAAAATTTCTGATGGTTGTTGAGAGTGTGGGGGATTCCCTCCGGCCTCTTCTTGGCAGGCTCAAATCATTTGCAAGCATTTGCCCCGATGGTAGGGTGCGTTAGGCTCACACGAATCTAGAGTGAATGCCCCAATGAGGCAATGAGGCGTAAAGAATGCGTTCCTTATTGAAGAACCAAAGCAAGCCGGCGGCTGCGGCTGGGCGTTAAACGAGCCTTCGTTCTACTGCGAAATAGGGAAGCTATCTGACCAGTGCCTGCAGTTGCAGCAAGCAATTTGTCGACTTGTCATCTACTCGTAGGATCGATTGCCAGTCGGCCGAATTGCACTTTGCCATCCGCCATTGTGCATCCAGCTGTCCAAGTTTGTTTACCAAACAGCTGCGGTGGGGCGATTGTCTCAAGTTTTGCTGAACATAAGTGGCCAGAGCATTCAACCTGCGGACTTCGTCCAGATGGTCGTGAAGTCCTGCATGAAGCCTAGACTCAGCTTCCATAGATCTCAGTAAATCAGCCTACTCAGACACGAAGCTGTTGGCGTGTCCACGGACGCCGCGTAACTGCTGAGAAAATTCTCGAGAAGGTTGTGGCTGTCCAGGACAGGCAATCGGAAGGGGCTGTTGGCCAGACGGAAAAGCTGGCTACTGCTTTCGCTACCGCTCGGACTGAATCAGTTCACGAAGCAGACCGCCCAGAATCCTTCCATCCTGCGGGAAAGCTTTAGCACTTGGACATCGTGTTGGCTATTTTCCAGCGTGAAGTCGAAGTAGAACTTACGGAGTGCAGAATAGTGATCACCGCATTCCACAAGCTGCTCACGATATGCAGCTTGAGACGTAGCTAAAGGATCGCCAGGGGATTTCGAGGCTGTTCGAGGGTTCCGCGAGTCACACCGACGCGATTGTGAGCTTTAAGTTGCTGCCAGACCTGAGTGCCACTGAGCTGGCCTGCGATGAGCTTTTGATAGAGTTCGACCAGCTGCTTGATATCCACGGGCTCAGCGTCACGCAACATCTCGATGCGAAAGTGCCGCACTCCTTGTTCAAGCAGCGGTTTAACTGCTTCGGCCCCGCTCTGGGCCGTTCCGTTGTACAACGTGTTGCGACATCCAATATCAGCATGCAAAACATGTTTTGCTTCTGTCCGATCGCCCAGCTGCACTTCGTGGCGATCACATGGCCGCCCGCAATCGCTTTTGTTCTTGCCAGGGCTCAGCACACTGCAGAACACACAGTGCTCCATGTGGAACATCGGCATATGCTGATGAATCACCACTTCCAACCAATCGCTGGGCATCGCTTCGGCGAGTTCCAGAAGTTGATCACGATTCAAATCATATGAGGCTGTGACGCTCGCAATGCCCCAATTGCGGAGTTGCTGAGCAGTGAGCGGATTCGTCACGTTCAAGGAAAAGTCGCCGCTCATGGGAATTTGTTCTTGCTGGCAATACTTCACCGCCGCCAAGTTACGCACCAACCAACCATCGGCTCCATGCTTGGCCATCGCTTTGAACAAGCCGTCCTCCCCCGGCTTGTGGATGCGAAGTGTAGCTAGTTCGATATGTGCACCAACCTCATGGGATGCTGCAACTGCTCGATGGTACTCACGAATATCGTGAAAGTCGACAATTAAATCTCGAACACCTAATTGCAGTACGTGCTCCAGTTGAGTCAGCGTGCGGCAAAGGACACGGAGTCTCGGTTCGTCTGCTGCTGGAGATGAGTTCCCATTTAACGCCGCATCCTCTGCGACCGAAACTAGCATGCGTTGCGTTGCATTGCTTTGAGAGCACGAAAAGCTTGGTGGGACGCGAGCCTCATCGAGTGCCTCAATGCATTGCCGGCGCAGGCCGCCGAGTACACTCAGCGGAACCATCGGTTCACCTTCGATGGTGGCAGACAAATCTCCCATCCGATAGACCGTGCCGCCAAGGCGGCTCATTTGTTCGGTTAGTTTCTCCAGGCTAATTGGATGCTTGCGAGCAGCTTCAGGACAATGCTCATTTTGGAGTTTGATGGAAGCTCCGTCAGCAGTGGATGCCTTCAGTTCAATTGGCTTACCGACTTCGATGTAGAACTCAAAGTCCACGAGAATCCGTTTCTTCGGATCCGATCCTTCGAAACTCCGGCGCAAGCGTTTCGTAAGCTGCGGATCATCTGTCTTGAAGACCTTCAGCCCGGAGTAGTCCGCATCACGATCGAGAATTCCACGTGGCAATCCAACTTCGACTGTTCCACCGTCCACCGAGGCAAGTTTCTCGCCCCGCTGCAATAACTCAAAGACTCGGCCACCAATCTCCTCGCAGGCGAAACGATCGCCTTCCAACACGACTCCATCGCCGACAGAAAGCGGCGCATCGAGTTGCACCTGCAGGCGGTCGCCGCGATGACTGTTCACCGTCCCAAGCAAGACGCCACGCTTGGCGCTGCTAGTACCAGGCACCAATCGCTTGTGATCGCAGCCTTCTAGCCAACCTGGCGAAAAGCCACGTGAGAAGCTCATCTCCAAATCACGTTGTTGTTGCTCGGAAAGCACTTTTGGCTGTTGCCTCAAGGCTGAATCGATTGCAGAGCGATACTGCGAGCAAACATTGGCGACGTACTCCGGTGTCTTAAGTCGTCCTTCAACTTTAAGCGAGCAAACACCAGCTTCGATCAACTGCGGAACAAGATCATGTGCGGCCAAGTCTTGTGGGCTGAGGAGATAGCGGACATTGCCTAAGTTGCGTGCTTCACCATCGCAGTAAAGGTCATATGGCAAGCGGCAGGCCTGAGCACACTGACCACGATTGGCACTCCGGCCACCAAAAGATTCACTCGTCAGGCACTGTCCGCTGTAGGCAACGCAAAGTGCTCCATGTACAAAAACTTCTACCGGCATGTCAGTGGCGGCAGTGACCTTGCTAATCTCCTTCACTGACAGCTCGCGTGCGAGCACCACTCGCTGAACACCCAGTTCCCGGGCCAGCTCGATCGACTCAGCGTGCGTCAGCGTCATTTGGGTACTTGAGTGCACCTCGAGTTCGGGGCAGATTTCGCGAATCAGACGCGCTGCTCCCAGGTCTTGGACCAAAACAGCATTCACGCCGGATTCGGAAAGGCGCCGAACGCTTATTTCAAAGTCCGGTAGTTCGTCGGTGAAAATTAATGTGTTGAGCGTAACGTAGCCCTTCACACCTTGGCGATGCAGCATCAGCATCAACTGATCCAGGTCGTCCAAGTGGAAATTCGCTGCCCGCGCCCGGGCGTTAAAACCTGACTCAAGCCCAAAATAGATTGCATCCGCGCCATTCTCTATCGCAGCCCGCGCGCACTCCCAATTCCCTGCTGGAGCGAGCAACTCGACTGAACTTGGATTGGCCATTGTCAACAATGATAAATGTGGCAAGATGATCGATAAGTCAGGAATTCAGCCGCCTGTTACCCGCGGTGCCGAACAGGAGTCAGCTTAATTCCGACATTATCAGGCTCAGGCGACTTTGCGAAAGTCGAAAGACGATATCTGCATTGCAGACGAAGAGGACCCCATGCAGCGCGATGAGTACCAAAAGCTAGTCAAGACTTTCTTCCAGTGGGATCAAGAAGCGATCGTTCCCATTTTGGAGGAATTGCTCAGCGCTGCCGCTGCCGAAGATGCTCAGCACCCCGCTCACGCGATGTCGCAAAACTATGAGACGGCGCAGGCAAATCCTGAAATCCACTTACTGCCCGGCAACCTCAAGGATGCTCGCGATGCGGTCTTTCCCTACTTCTGGGGCACGGACAGCTTCAACAGTCCACTGCACGTCGAGAACGTTCGTGGCCCGGCAAACCAAGCCTCGCTTGTAGGTGCATTCGCCTGCCTGTTGAAAAATCCGAATCTTTGCACGGATCGCTACAGCCAACGATCGAATGAATTAGAAGTCAAAACCGTTACGGCACTCGCCAATCTGATCTTCTACCATACACAAGACCCGTGGGGTGTGTTCACGATTGGTGGCACGATCTCAAACCTCTATGGAGCCAAAATTGGGTTGGAGCGCGTCGTTCCTGGCGCGATGCAGAACGGAATCGGTGGCCAACGTGTTGTCGGACTTTGCTCCGAAGCAAGTCACTATTCCAATCGAACTGTTGCTGGCTGGCTGGGCATCGGAGTCAATAACCTGATTTCCATTCCGACAGATTCCGAGTTGTCGGTCCGCCTCGACTTGATGGAAGCTAAACTCGACGAGCTCTACCAAGAGAAGGCTAAAGTCGCTTTTGTGGCGGCGACTTTTGGAACGACTGATGGTTTTGGCATCGACGACCTCGCAGCCATTCGAGAGTTAATTGATTCTAAGGCGGCGGAGTACAACGAGCCTTCGCCGCAGCTGCACGTCGATGCAGCAGTGGGTTGGGCCCTGGCTTTCTTGGCTGACTATGATCTACAAGCGAATCCGCAGCAATTTACTGAAGAGTTGCTGGGCATCGTTTCTCGCGTGAAGCAGAAGTGCGAAGGCTTGCGTTGTGTCGATTCGGTGACGATCGACTTTCACAAGATGGGGCGTGGGCACTATCCTTCGAGCGCCTTTTTGGTGAATCGCCGCGAGGACCTAAAGTATTTGGCGCGCGACGTTGCCGACACGCCTTACTTCTCCGAGGCCGATGCTCGACGAGACCCAGCACTCTTTACACTGGAGTGCTCCCGACCTGCCCTCGGCCCGTACATCGTCATGGCTTCGCTGAACGCTATCGGCCTGGAAGGCTGGCGAATGCTGACAGCTCGTGGAATCGAATTGGCGGAACGACTGAAACAAGGCTTGGAGCAGCTTGATTATTGCAAAGTTCTGAATCGCAATACGGTTGGCGTCGCGGTGGATTGGTGGGTCTTGCCGAAGGGACGCAACGCCGAAGAGATCTATCAGAAGTTAATCGCAGGCGACTTGCCGAAAGAGGAACGCGAAAGGTACTTTGCGGAAGTGAAAAGCACTCAGCAAAAACGCGAAAAGATGATGGACCCTCGCTCGGACGCAAGGTTAGGGTTCACCACGAACTTTGGCTACAAGCCCTTTGGAATTGAAATTCCGGCTTGGAAAGCGGTGTTCTTCAATCCGGCGACAGATGAAGCCATCGTCGATCGGATTCTAAGCAGTATCGAAGAGACTTGACTTCAGAGATTTTGCCAGAAAACCCTGTATTGTTCCGTAGCGATTGCTTTTTAGCGAGGAATTCTGGCCAATCTGTTAGGCCGTTTGCGCTGTGATGAGCTTGTCGAGTTCTTCTTTCAACTTCCCAAGGATTTCATCGTAGGGATACGAGCCCAATGACTCCTCGCCCTTTTTCAGGTTCACTCGATTGGGACCGCACCAGAGTCCGAGGTCGGCTTCGTCGGTCTCGCCTGGCCCATTAACGCGACAGCCCATCACGGCAATCGTGATTGCATGCTCTTTCGCGTAAGTTGTCATTTCTTTTACGTCTTGCGCGAGCTCCACAAAGGCTTCGTTCTCGACCCGTGAACAACTTGGACAAGAGATAATGTTCAGTGCTGTTGGGTCCAAGGCTACTACACTGCGCAGGCGTCCCGAATAGATGTCGTCGATGATTTCTCGCCCCGCTTGGATCTCTTCGGGTTTGCGAGGGTTGGGTACAGTTAGCGAAACACGAATTGTGTCACCAATCCCGCGTCCAATCAGTTGCTCGAAGGCGATACGAGTCTTGATGATCCCATCGGGTGGCAAGCCAGCTTCGGTGACTCCTAGGTGTAGCGGTACATCAGGTCGCTTTTCGGCAAAGGCTTGATTGATCTTCACCACGGTTGCAGGGTCGCTATCCTTCATGCTGACAACGAAACGCTCAAAACCTAGGCTCTCCAGGTGCTCGCAGTGCTCAATGCCACTCTGCAGGATTGGGCCGATTTCGTCTTCGGGGGCGAACTGAGCTTTCTTCTCCGGGTCGACGCTGCCGCAGTTGACGCCAATGCGTATCGCGCAGTCATTGTCACTCGCCACTTCGGCCAGATAACGCACCTTGTCTTGCCAAGGACGGGTTTTCTCGTGATGGTACAAATGCCCAGGGTTGTAACGCACTTTATCGACGTGAGGCGCGACCTTCTCGGCAAGGCGATAGCTTTCCTGCAAGTCGACAGACAGATTGGCTTCCGTCTGCCTGCGAATTTCGGCCAGGGCTTCCGCGTCTTTGCCACTATCGACCGCAATGCGTACCACGTCAGCTCCGGCTGCGTGCAAGTCGTTTACTTGGGCCACCGTCGCGTCAATGTCTTGAGTGTGAGTGGCAGTCATGCTTTGGATTGCAATTGGATGTTCTGCACCGACGCTGATGCTACCAATTCGCACACTACGAGATGGATTGCGCTGGATGGACATAGGCTGGTAGATTCCTCTCGGTTGAGTTGCTTGGCAACATGCTTTGCTGCCGGCGATACATTATTCAGTTGGCGCAGATTTTCGGAAGCTCAAGTAAGGATGCGGAAAACGCCCGGCCTCGCGACCAGTCCGTGTGTTCAAGCGGAAAACCTCAATCGCTTCCGCATCTCGGATGTGAAACGCCTTGCCAGCCGGCGATTCCATCTTGGTCTTGGGCAGCGCTCCTGACATGGCCCAACAATCAGTCTACGATAGTGTCGAGGTCAAAGATCACGTTCGACCAGTCTCTGACCTCATCTTTCCCGCACTTTTGCTTGGTTACGATTGATGCACTCCCTCCCTGTTCCTCACGCACTTTTCGTTCTCAGACAACACTTGGCTCTGATTTTTCTTTCGATCTTGTCGATTCTGCTCTTGCAAGCCCAGAAGGCGAACGGGCAGGGCAAGATGCCTCCTTACCCTTTGGATGTGGCGGCGGCTGAGGATGGCACGATCTACGTGGTTGATCGCTATCTGCCGGGAGTCTGGAAGTGGAAAGACGGAGCACTTTCAGTGTTCTTCCAAGGCTCACCGAAGTACCGCACCCCGCTCAATGCGGCTCGCGCTATCGCCATTGGTTCCGAAGGCGAAGTTCTCGTCGCGGATACTTCCACACGCGATATTTACAAAGTGACTCAGGACAAAGCAGAGCCGATCACCGGTGGCAAGATCGGTATGCCAATGGACATCGCAGTTGCCAAAGATGGGAGTCTATATATCGCAGACCTCGAGTTGCGACGCCTTTTTAAAATAGAAGCTGGTAGCCAAGAACCCAAGGAACTCGCCGCAGTCAATCCGCGTGGAGTTGGCATTGGCGCCGATGGCAAGGTCTGGGTGGTGTCGCAACAAAAGGCTCAGCTACAAATCGTTGACGATTCCGGCAAGGTAGAAGCGGTCGTGGCCGATCGTAAGTTCCAGTTTCCGCATCAAATAGTCTTTGACGAAGATGGGAACGCATACGTTACTGATGGCTACGCCAAAGCTGTTTGGAAAGTAACCGCTGGTGCTGAGCCGGTGAAGCTTATTTCTGGTGAACCCTTGGCGGGACCAGTTGGCATAACGGCATACAAAGACGGTCTGCTGGTTGCAGATCCCAAGGCTCGGAAAGTCTTTCAGCTAAGTCTAGATGGCGAGCTGACAGAGTTGTTTGAGATCAAGCAATAGGTGTTTCAGGAACACCTCTTAGCGGAACTTTTCAGGATTCATTCCTGAAGTGGGATTCGCCAGCATTCTCGTCGTTAAGCCTTTTGGCTCTTCCCTTTTCATGAATCCCTCAGAGGGTTTTAGCAAGCTTGTGAGGGCCAGTATGGGACGGAATTCTGGCGAGTCCCAATACAGGAAATCAAGGAGGTTGAGATCGCAGAACTGCAAGCATATTTGGCTGACACTCCGGTACTGTGGTCAGTTCTGATTCTCGCTGCAGCCGCGACAATTCAAGCCGCTGTTGGATTCGCTGCGGCGATGTTTGCCATGCCTCTTCTACTTTGGGCAGGCAATGATTTTGTAACAGCTCAACTCATGATCATCACAGCCATGTTTCCGCAGAACGTATTCGGGCTGTGGAAACTGCGTGAGAGTATCACGTTTCGAGAAGTTGCCGCGCCTGCTTCGCTTCGGATTCTGGCCATGCCAATTGGTATTGTTGGTCTGACTTACGTAGTGACTTGGTCGAGTGAGAGTATCAACCAGTTCGTTGCCTTGATGATTCTGCTCGCCGTCGTTTCGCAGGCCTTCGTTGGAATAGATTGGAAGAACGCCGCACGTTGGTACTGGGTTACGATCACCTTTGGCGGTAGCGGTATCCTGCAAGGGCTCTCTGGCATCAGTGGTCCACCGATGGTGCTTTGGGTCCACGGCCAGAAGTTTGCTGCAGATCGAGCTCGTGCTTTTTTGTTCACCATGTATATCGGTAACTTTGCGCCGCAGATTCTGCTACTTTGGTGGAAGTTTGGGCATGAGGTTTGGCGAGCGGTTGTCGTTGCTTGCATTGCCTTGCCTCTTGTATTGATCGGCGCTGCAGTCGGGCTACGAATCGGCTCAAAGTTGGGTGATGATTGGCTTCGACCGATTAGCTACATCGTGTTGATCGCGATGGCACTCTATAGTTTGCTCGCCCCGTTGCTGAGCTAGTTGCCTGCAGGTCTGCATTCCAGTTTTCGATTACTAAGAGATTAAATTTCCTATGTTTGAAGCCATTGTTGCCTTGATCGCTTTGAGCCTCATGGAAATCGTTTTGGGTATCGACAACATTGTTTTTATCTCTGTCGCTACGGGGAAGTTGCCACCTGAACAGCAAAGTGCCGGTCGGCGCTGGGGGCTACTACTCGCACTCGGTACGCGGCTCGTTTTGTTATGCGGAATCTTCTGGATCGTGCACTTGACCACGCCGATCTTCAAAGTGACCGACGTGTTCGCACCTGCTGATGGACTGAAGGCTTACTACTACGAAGAGTCCGAAGAGCAGAGAGTGGAGCATGCCTTTGCGTTGCCGGGTATGGACGAGTCGATGCCAGTAGAGGAAGAGGCTGAGTTCGACCAACATGCCTGGGATGAATTCAACGAGATCTCTGTGCGGGACTTAATCTTGCTTTTCGGTGGCCTGTTTCTGATCTACAGTAGTGTTCGTGAAATTCACCACGAGGTGGAGGAAGATCCTGAACACTCGGGCGACGCAAACACGAAACAAGTGACTTTTTCCCGAGTCATTGTTCAGATCGCGATCATGGATGTGATTTTCTCACTCGATAGTGTCATCACCGCAGTCGGGATGGCGGATCAGCTCTGGGTGATGGTGGCTGCCGTGATCTTGGCCGTGGGAGTGATGATCTGGTTTGCTGATCAAGTGGGCACGTTTGTAGACTGCAATCCAAGTATCAAGATGCTTGCTCTCGCCTTCCTGCTGCTGATCGGAGTGATGCTTTGTGCTGAAGGCATCGGTACGCCGATCAGCAAAGGCTACATCTACTGCGCAATGAGCTTCTCCTTCCTAGTGGAACTTTTCAACATGCGTCGCCGCAAAGTCAAAGCCGGTTCGTAGTTCCCAGTTCTAATGCTGACGAATCAGCCATGAATATGCTGGATAGCGGGCCGACCGGGTGATAACATTTTAAGTCAGTCGAGCATCTCCTTCGCTGAGCATGCTTGCGTCCGCCCTGCCCCTCTCGCTACTCAGTTCGGAAACAGCAATATGCGTTTTGTGACGCCATTTTTTCTCTTGCTAGCAATTTTGCTTGCCATCAGCACCTCTACTTCAGGAATATCGCAGGCCGACGAACTAGAGCCTTTCACTCCGGTAGATTCTGCCGGAGTCTCCGCATTACGCGGTGAATTGACGGTGGAGCTGAAACTGACGGACGTGAAACTAAAGACACTCAACATTCCTCGGCTTTCCGCTGCTCTACGCAACGCTACTTGGAAAGGAACCAAGCAATCGAACATCTCGGTACGTCCTGAGCAGGAGTATTGGATTGTCAAGTGGTCAAACCGTCCCGAAGGTGCCGACACGATTGTGATGACCTTTGGTTCTAAGCCCTTGCTGCCCAGCGAGACGAAACCGATCACCTCGCAAACGGATGGCTCCTATTTGCTTCCGGCACACATGGCGACCGCCAAAGGCGAGAAGATACGCTACGAACCACAAAGTTACAAAAACACGGTGGGCTATTGGGTTGGAAAGAACGACTTTGCCAGCTGGACCATAAATGTAGAAACCGCTGGCAAGTTCAATGTGGCGATCCTGCAAGGCTGTGGGAAGGGGCAAGGTGGATCCGATGCTAGGATTAGTATTTTCAGCGTCGAATCAGAAAATGCGAATGCTGTCGTCGATTTCCAGGTCTTGGAAACGGGGCACTTTCAGAATTTCCAGTGGCGAACAATCGGCGTCGTGGATTTGGACGTAGGCCTTCAGGAACTGAAGATCGAGCCTACTAAGCTCGCTAACAAAGCATTGATGGATGTCCGAGCTGTGCATTTGGTTCGATTGCCTTCACCGAAAAAATAGTTTCCCTTTTACTTTAGCCAATGGCTATGGCTTACCCTCTCCCCTCCAATCCCTCGCCTCGGGAGCCAGATATGAAACCTTGGATTCGCACGTTTTTTGCTATTGTTCTGTTGAACTGTCCAGGTGTTTCTGCCACCGCGCAGAAATCACCCGTCGATCGATCAAAGCCCTTTGCAAAACTCACGCAAGAATTTGGATTGGCTGATGGCGGGGCTGCCAGTGGAAGTACAGTCTTCGTACCCGACGTCAAAGGCAAAGAACTCTTCACGTACCGGACCAACGCCAAGGGCGATCAACAGCCTTGGAAGTCGGTCGCCAAGGGAGCGGGGTACTCTGGCACGTTTTTCCAGCTGGGCGAATTGTATTTGGCCGAGAATGCAGCTGGGCGGATCTGCAAGTCCAATGGCTGGGGCAAGCCCAAACCTTGGGTGACTTTTAACGATGGAGCTAGGCCGAATGACTTAGTCGTCGATCATCGCGGCAACGTCTATGTCACTTGCACCAAGGAGGGCGAAGTACGACGGATCACGCCCGAGGGAAGCGTCTCTGTTGCGGTCTCGGGTATTAACACGCCGAATGGGATCACCGTCTCGCCTGATGGCAGCACGTTGTATTTCTCCTCTTACAAAGGTGGCAAGATCTATTCCGCGAATGTGGGACAAGATCGAGTGGATCCGGCCGTGGAGTTTGCCACGATGACGGGGGGCGAGAAAGGTCCCCAGTCGGACGGAATGTGCATCGATCGAGCTGGCAATGTCTACTGTGCGGGTGCAAAAGCTGTTTGGATCTGGAATGCAAAAGGCGACTTGCTAGATCAATTCGAGACGCCAGAGCGACCCATCAACTGCAACTTCGGCGGTCCAAGTGGTCAGGACCTTTACATCAGCACATTTGGTGGTGTCGTGCGCCAGCCCATGTTGGCATACGGAGTTCAACCTACTCCGCCCTCCAAGGGAAAGCTCGCCAATCCAGAGGGCAGACCATCTACCGGAATTCCAGAAGGCATGTCCGTCGAGCAGAACTACGTCTATTACAGAGAAGGTCACCGCAAGCTGCTCTGCGATATTTTGCATCTTGAGAGCGATGAAGCCGGCCGTCCGGCGATCATTGTGGTTCACGGCGGTGGTTGGCTCAAAGGGGACAAGACGAAGTTCCGGCCGCTATCGATCAAGCTTGCTGAGCTTGGCTATGTCGTGATGTCGATCGAATACCGACTTGGCTTTGAAGCAAAGTTTCCAGCAGCGATTCATGATTGCACCGCTGCAGTCCGGTTTCTGCGTTCCAACGCGGCCGCTCTTAACATCGATCCTGATCGAATTGCCGCTGTTGGTGGATCAGCTGGGGGCCATTTAGTCGGCCTGATGGCTACGGGGGCCGATGTGAAAGCTCTGCAAGCAAAGGGCGAAATTTCAGGGTATGGTCGCGAGATTGCTCCGCCAGCTCTTTCGGCGCAACTCAATGCTGCAGTTGTTCTAGCTGGGCCTATGGAAATTGCTTCGGGCAGCGTCGCAGAGAAATCTGTGGCTGGCAGTAGTTCCAATGCGATCAACTGGTTGGGCAAGAACATCAACGAAGATAAGAAGCTATACGAGCTAGCGGATGCTTACCTAAAAATCGATGCCGAAGATCCACCGAGCTTGTTCATCCGCGGCAGCAAGGACAACCCGACAGCAGACGAACCCAGTTTGGCCAAACTTAAGTCAGTCGGCGTTTATGCAAAGCAGATCGTCCACGAAGACGCGAAACATGGGCATTGGAATCAAGCAGCTTGGATAGATCGTGTAGTGGCTGATGTGCACGAGTTCTTGCAAAGCAAACTGTAGACAGTCCAATCGATGCGTTTTCAATGAAGGCGCCGGTTTGCTCTTAATCGGTCGCCACTTCTCAGGCAGAAGATCTAGGTAATGAGAGAGTGCTATGCTGAGTTTTCGAAGTCTGCTTGCTCTCCTTACGATTCCGATTCTGTGCTTCTTCGGGCAAATTGCCGAGGCAGAACTCCGAGTCGGTGCAGCAAAGATTGATATCTCGCCGACGCAATTGCCTGTTTGGGTAAACGGCGGTTTTTTGCCCAATAGAGCCAACACTATCACCACTCGAATTCATGCGCGTGCGATCGTGCTGGATGATGGCAAGGAGCGAATTGGCATCTGTGTAGTCGACAGCTGCATTTTGGCTCGGCAGCTCTGTGACGAAGCGAAGACGCTGGCGGCGAGTTCCGGAGAGCTCAGTGAAGATCGAATACTGATTTCGGCGACGCACACACACACTGCTCCCTCTAGTTACGGGGCGTTGGGAACAGATCCAGACCCGACGTATGTTCCTCTTTTGAGGCAGAAAATTGCCGAAGCACTTTTGTCAGCTGAGAAACGCTTGCAACCGGCCAAGGTCGGTTGGGGAAGTGCACGAGCCGACAACTTTACAGCCCTCCGTCGATGGATTCTTCGACCTGATCGCGTGCGAAATGACCCATTTGGGAATCCGACGGTGCGAGCAACGATGCACGCTGCCAAAAACTTGGATGACGTCACAGGACCAACAGGACCGGAAGATCCAGAATTGAGTCTGATTGCATTTCAGACTTTGTCCGGCGAGCCAATTGCAGTGCTGAGCAATTTCTCGATGCACTACTTTGGTGGTCAGAAAGCTATCAGTGCTGACTACTTTGGCTTGTATTGCCAGCAACTAGAAGAATTCTTATCGAACGAGAAGGACTCTGACGTGGTGGCCGTTATGTCGCATGGTTGCAGCGGAGATATTTGGAAAAAAGATTACATGCAGCCGCGAGCGGAAACGGACGGCAGCGTCGAGCAATACACCGTTGGATTGCTAGAGATCGCAAGAAAGGCATATGAAGCAATAGACTATGCCCCGGACGCTGATTTGGCGATGGCACAAGCTGAGTTGCGGCTTAAGTACCGTGTCCCCGATGCGCAGCGACTTCATTGGGCCGAGCAGATCGTCGAGGGGATGGGAGACCGTGCGCCGAAGAATCAACTGGAAGTTTACGCACGTGAACAAGTGATTCTGCACCAACGACAGAGTACGGAATTGGTGCTGCAAGCCATTCGCATCGGCGACATTGCGATCACCACGACCGCCAATGAAACCTACGCGCTGACGGGCCTGAAGCTGAAATCGCAGAGTCCGCGAGCGAAAACCATGGTGATCGAACTGGCCAATGGTGGAGAAGGATATATTCCTCCACCAGAGCAGCATCACTTGGGAGGCTACAACACTTGGGCTGCACGCTCGGCAGGGCTCGAGGAACGAGCGGAGCCGCAGATTGTGGCGACAGATCTAAAACTCTTGGAGGAAGTCACCGGTGAGCCCAGAAGAATCTACGAAGACGAACCCGGGAAAGAAGCGGCTCGTCTGCTCGATCTACATCCGGTCGCATACTGGCGCATGAATGAGTTCGCGCCGCCGGTTGCACGCGACGTATCTTCACATGGCCTCTCCGCCTACTATGAACCAGGAGTCGTTTTCTTTCTCGACGGACCGAATGGGAGTTTTAGTGCCAGCGCGCAAAATCGCTGTGCACATTTCGCGGGAGGTCGCATGCAGTTTGACTGCGGCGCTTTAGGCGATTCGAAGACTATCCTCATGTCGATTTGGAATGGCATGCCACTGGGTGTTCGCGACGTCACTGGTTGGTTTCTTTCAAACGACCAAGATGGTGCGACCAGTGCTAGTGGATTGCATCTTGGTCTGAATCGCGCTGGTAAGTTGTTGCTGCAGGTTGGCCACAAGGCTCCAGTGGCGGGCAAGCAAGTCATTCCACGATGGAAGTGGGCTCGTGTTGCTCTTCGAGTGTCTGACGGTGAAGCTTCCGTTTTCCTTGCTGGCGAGAGCTCCCCCGAGATCACGATCCCTATTGGGCAGGCGCGCTTGCCCGCTACTTGGTTCTTCGGTGGGCGTGCCGATAACAGGGATAACTGGGAAGGCAGACTCGATGAGATCGCTGTCTTTTCTCGAGCCTTGGCTGCCGATGAGTTGTTCGGTAAGTAGCTAATACAAGCGTTTGGATCGGTGGAAGCAGTCGCTACTGCGCCGGCAACTATATGTCTCACTGGTGCATCTGATGAATGCGGACGAGGATAATGCTATTGCCAGTATTGAAACCAAGGCCTCTGGCAAGTTCGTTAGTCGTAAAGGCAATGCCAGCATGCAGCATAATTCAGCCAGGAAAGTGATTCCACTCAATGACGAGGAACTGCTTAAGTCGAGCAGCAGTTCCTTCACGCATTTTCCCAATGGAGGTGGTCTGCGCGACATACGGCGATCGTATGTTCGTGAAAGATTTGCCACGCCAGAGGACTTAGCGAAGCCTGAATTGGGCCGTGAGCAACTTGGAGTGCCGGCACCGCCACCGTGGCATTTTCCGAAGTTCTTGGTGTTTGATGAGCAGTGGACCTACATACGCTTGGCGACCCCCTTAAGAACACAATCAATACTCAATGATTGATAGGATAGGAGCTGTTCTGAAGTACCAACCAAGGCAAGAGCTGAACGTGTTTCCGAGATCTGTCAGCTCAAAAAAAACAAACGAACAAACTCGAAGCCTCTCTAGTACGCGAACGCGTTCAACTGCAGCGGAAGGCTTTTGAATTGGAAGAGAAAACCCTGCGGAAACCTAGGCTCGCAGTCGGACACGTAAGGCAGATTCGAAATGAACTTGCTGAGTTAAATCATGATTTGCAACAGAGTCGATTTAGTGCAAGTTGGATTTACCTATCTCATCATGAGGTTTCAGGTCAATAATACTCAGCTGGAGAGACTTGAGCAGGCAATGCTGGAACAGCTTGTAGAAAGCCTAGCTGGAAGCGACCCGAACTAGAGCACAGAGCAAAGTGTCGAGATTCAGAATCGACTGCGGGAGTTGAAAGACGAGAGCGAAGCAGCTGTGCTTGATCAGCATATTCTGCTTGATGTACTCAGAGATAAGTTCCTTGCGGAAACACTCGAGCCTGAGCAAGTGACTCGCTTTTCGGTGAATCGCCGCTCCTAGCATGGAGCGTATTATTCCTTGTTGAACCTGCAAAAGTCGGGAGCTGAAAGGGCAAGGGAATCGTTCGCCCTCATCATGAGAACTTGTCGGGCACTTGTGTGATTCCGAAGCTTGCGAAGCTTTTCTAATGGAATGAGCAAGAATTCGGAAAGTCGCTTTTTTGTTTCATCTCTAACTTGGGAAAAATGCTATTCTGACAACGCAACACGAATGCTTTCTCCAAAGCGAACTGGCCTGCCCCTTCCGTTCGCGCTATTCCACCTTATTATCTCTTTTCGGAGCAGTTATTCATTTCAATCATGGATTTTGTCAGTCAGCAACTAGCCGATGGGCAAGCAGAGCAAATCGCTAGTCGTCTTGGTGCGTCGAAAGAACAGACGCAAAGTGCCATTGGAATGGCTCTGCCAACACTACTCGGGGCGGTCGCCAAGAAGGCGGAGAATCACGACGGGGTTGCGGAGATTGATGGGCAACTCGGCGACCACGACGGTAGCATCTTTGATTCGCTGAGCTCTCTGTTGGGTGGTGGCGACGAACAGCAGGCCAGCCAGGGAAATCAGCTGCTTGGAAGTATTCTTGGCGGACGACAGAGCAAAGTCGAAACTGGCATCGGCAAGGCCTCGGGCCTACAGGGGGGCCAAGTGAGTTCTCTCATGGGCATGCTTGCACCAATGGTCATGGGAGCCATTGGCAAGAAGAAGCGAGATGACGGCATGGATCGAGGCGGACTCGGCGGGATGCTCAAGGGCGAGCGGAAGCAGATTGAACAACAAGCTTCAGGTGGTCTACTCGCAGGCTTACTCGACCAAGACGGGGAAGTTGACTTCGATTTTAGCGACGTCATGCAGATTGGCATGAAGCGTTTCTTTGGTTAGAGCGCAACATGCAGCGATAAGCTTCCAGATTGTCTTTTTTGCGATCTGGAAGCTCTTCATCTGGCAGCCTACCTGGGACTGCGTTGGGCTCCAACTGTGGCCGATCTGGATCCACTTCGATCCGGGGCTGCTTCGCAACTCATACAACTTGCGAATCCGGTTACTTCATAGTGCTTAAAATGTCCGTGAGAACCTGATGACTTGGCCGAATGATCCGAATTCTGCTCAGTCATCGAACGTGACTCTCGGCGAGATCGAGGTGCCGGATTTCTGGTTGCAAAGATCACCACCCAGATTCGTCAACCTGTGTGTGGAAAGTGACTTGGTCAAGACTCACTCTAAAGAAATCAACCATGCGGAGTTTGAGTTCCACATTCGTTTAAATCCGCTGACCGGAAAAGGAACAAGTGTAGTTTGGCGATAACCTATTCGTCGTGCGTCCATAGACGCTGACATAGCTAGTACGGAATGCGGCATCGATTTCAAGTTAGACCGTTCTCAGCCACGGTCAATCGGTTCTACCGCCAGCTATTCTATTTTGGCATTAGTTTTCTTCTGTTGACGACTAGCAATTCCTGCTTGTCTGCACAACCGAATTCTCTGCAGACAGGTCCGTGGAAAAATCCGTTCGTGATTTGCTCCGGTGCTAGATGTTGCTTAAGTTTGTACTGGCCGAGACGCACGGGGAAATCCTGCGGTCGCCACCCGTGAAGAGAATGGAGAAACCAAGGTTGAGATTTTTCCTTCGCGGATTGTGTGCATCGCTACTACACAGGCAGCCGGAGCTTTCCTGGCCCAGAGCTGCCTGTGGACCTTCCATTGTGGTCGCGCAGAACCCTGTCACTGGAAAGCAATGCTACCTAGAGCTCCAAATGCTTTCGGGGGCTCCAGTGGTTCACTATACGTCCAAGAAGATCGAGCACAATTTCGGGGATCGTGCCGTCATTATGACGTCGACCAAGAAAGTTGATCCAATCTTTGGCTACCGAAATGGAAGGCCGATGACAGAAAAGGTTGCCAAGTGGCTAGGCGTGCCAATCATGAAGAAGGCATGGAACGGCACGAAGCACGCAGTTTGAAAAATCGGTGATTCGGCACTTACTATGGCAAAAGCGATAGGCGAGGTGGCCGGAGGGATGGCTCGGACACTCACACTTCCCATGCAGCAATTGGCCATGGCGTTTTCCGGACACCCGGCACTAACTGATCGAAATCTGAAGGCGAAGATTACCGAGCAATCCGCTGAGAGTCAGTTTGCAGCCGAAGAGCGAAAGCATCAGCCGAAGCACGTCCGAACGCCCTGGACTTTGCCGTGGTTAATTAGTTCTCAGTGCTGGCCTTGTTCTGCTTTCGCTCCGCCGAAAGCCCCGCCCCTGTCTTTGGCAAAAATTGAGTCCTTTCGCGCAGAGTTTGCGGGGTTCTCAGGATCAAACCCTCTTTAACGCCGGGCCCATGCGTAGCCGGGCGTGTCCGACTCTCCGGGAATTCCGAGACCTCACGCGGCATGTGGACTCGCTCGGAAAGGGAGAGTGACGAGAAGTGGTGGTAGAATGGAACGCAGTAGGATCTTTGCCGCCATGGCACCTCCTCCTCTATAATTGTCCTTAGTGAAGCGAAGCGCAGATTCGCTCATTTTCTCGAAAGGGCTAGGATATGTACCAACGGCAACTTGACGCAAAGAGATTCCGTCTTCCGCTAACACTCTGCCTCATCGTGTTCACGCTGGTCATCCGCAGCAGTCTTGCCGTTGCTCAAGATCCTTTGCCCGTTGCAGGTGACGTGGCAGACAACGACGGAGAAGTTCGCATTCCCATTCGCGGCGGCAGCGTGGACTCGAAGGTTCTCTTTGATGCTATTTCCAAGGACTTGCACTGGGTTGCGGGAAGTATCACAGCATTCACCAAGACGTTTGAAATTACATCATTGGTTGAGAGTCGCGTAGAGAAAGAATCTCTCGACGACTTGGTGCGACGATTCCCCAAAGTATTTCGATACAAAGGGGACGCAAACGATCCCTCGATGCTCATCGTCGACACTGAATCGCTCTCAAGACAGCTTGCCAATCACAAGAGTGGATTGCGACGGTTCCTTGCAGGTGTTCAAGGCACGAAGCTAACATCGCTGGATAAAGTCGAGGGCACGTGGGCCGCGGATGAAGCTTCATCCCCACCGCGGGTGGTCGTATTACTGGCGGGATTGCACGGGACCGAGACATCTGCTGCTGAGATAGCCAAAGCGATTCATCGGCGGACGAATCTTCCGATGTGTGTCTTTCGCTATCCGAACGATGGGCCGGTTGCAGAGTCAGCTGGGATGTTCGTGCTGCGAATGGAGAAGTTTCATCAAGAGCATCCGAGCAGCAATGTGACTTTGGTCACGCACAGCATGGGCGGATTGGTTGCTCGAGCCGCACTGGAGATGAATTTGGTGGTCGCCAGTGGAAACCTGGTGCAGAGTACCGTTGATCAGCGAACGGGAGTAGACCAGCTGATTCAGATATGTCCTCCCAATCATGGCTCAGCTCTGGCGGAATATGGTCCGCTGTTAGAAGGTGCGGAACAACTCTATCGCATCATCAATCGAGGTGGGCGTAGAGACCGAGTGCTCTTTCGTTCGATCGTCGATGGATTCAATGAAGCTACCACTGACCTTGAGCCGAATTCTGCTTTTCTTAGAAAACTGAATGCCTGCGCGCGAAACAAGAATGTGGAGTACACGGTTCTGTTGGGAGACGCTGGACCTCTTCGGCCCGCCATGAGTCTACTTGTGAGTGGAATCTGGGATACCATCGCAACCTCTGTGGAGGAGCCAGCAGAGCTAGATCGTCGAATTCGTCAAGTTGTCGAGTGCAAGGAGTTGCAACAAGGGAAAGGCGATGGTGTCGTTTCGGTTAGATCGGCCCAACTGCCTGGCGTAGCGGACCAAGTGAAGTTACCGATGCATCATTTAGTGTGGAACGAGCTTGACACGGAAGCAGGCAAGCAGCTGCTTAATGAAGTATGCAGCCGATTGGGTGTTTCTTTGTGAAGAAGCTTATGGCGGTTGCTTTATTCTTGCGTTGGTTGGAGGTGTCGTGGAACATCCCTGTAGTCAGTGGCCCATACTTTTGATGGCGTTTTGCGACTACAATGGTGACCGCACTGCACTTCAACTTCCCCACCCAATGAGGCTTCTCGTGCTTCGCAATAAACTAACTACACCCCAATTTGTGTCCGCGTTGAGTCTAATTTTCTTTGCCCCCCTTTGCCTAAGTGTTCGGGCGCAGGAAGTTCGCCACTCGTTCTTCGTCGCTGGACCAGACTTCACCGGCATCGTGGGTGAAGATGGTGAGAAGCAGTGGGATTTAGGACGCAAGGGAGCACGTGATGGTTGGGTTTTGCCAAACGGCAATGTTCTGATTGCTTGGAACGACGTCGTTCGCGAAATGACTCCTGCAAAAGAAGTCGTCTTTGAGTACCGATTGGATGCCAGCAACAAAGAACTAGGCACGGTTCAGCGGCTGAAGGATGGTCGGACACTCATAACGGAACTTGGCACGAATCCACGTTTGCTAGAAGTGGAGGCCAACGGCAAGATTGCACTTGAGTTCCCGTTGCAGCCTGAGACGGACAACGCGCACATGCAAACACGCATGGCTCGAAAACTAGCTAACGGAAATTACCTTGTACCCCATTTGTTGGCCTTCAAAGTCAAGGAGTACACAGCCGAAGGCAATGTGGTCAAAGAATTTCCTACCGATATGGAAGATCTTGGTGGTCGTGCTGCAAAGAACTGGCCCTTCACCGCGATTCGCCTGGCGGGAGGTAACACTTTGGTGTGCCTGACAAATGGAAACAAAGTGGTCGAAATGGACTCAGAAGGCAAAGTGGTATGGAAGATTACCAACGAGGATTTGCCAGGCAATCCAATTGATGATGCGTGCGGTGGGCAACGGCTGCCAAACGGCAACACAGTGATCACGGCTTACCATGCCAAGAAAGGTGTCAAGCTTTTTGAGGTGAACCGAGAGAAACAACTCGTGTGGAAGTTTGAAGGTCCTTATCGTGTTCATCATTTTCAAATCTTGACCACGAATGGAAAGCCAATTGAGGGCGAACCGTTGAAGTAACGCGGGTTCCACGAGCGGAAGTCTCCAAGACTGTCGAGCTGCCTTGGAGCCTCGCGAAACGCTTCATTTACCACGCTCATGACGAGCCCGGCTGGCAGATACTTGCATGAATCCCTTATAACCCCTACCCATTCTGGACCCCTGACACGATGGCATTCTTGACCTTCGGTTCCTTTTTGTTCTTCACTGGCCTCGTTGCCTTTCTGACTTGGTGGCTGACACGCGGGAAAGAGTCCTCCAGCGCCACGGGCTACTTTCTAGCAGGTCGTTCGCTGACATTCCCTCTAATCGCTGGCTCGCTCCTTCTAACTAATCTATCTACCGAACAACTTGTCGGTCTCAATGGTCAAGCATTCGATGCCGGTTTCTGTGTGATGGTCTGGGAGGTCGTCTCTGTTATCTCGATGGTTTGTATGGCATGGTTTTTCTTGCCGCGTTTTTTGAAAAGCGGCGTGACTACCGTTCCGGAGTATCTGAAGCTTCGCTTCGATGGCACGACCGCCCTGATCACCAACATCATTTTCCTGGTCGCCTACGTCATGATCTTGTTGCCGATGGTTCTATATACCGGTGCACGAGGCATGGTCGATATGCTTGCGATCGACCAAATCCTGGGAGTTACTCCCGAGGGTGTGAGTTCTCCGCTCTTTAGTTGGCTTGGTGTCGCAGAAGCCCCCGAGCCCCCGAATGGCCAAGGGGCGTCGCTGCTTTACTCGATACTTGGAGTATCGACTTCCAACTTCTCCTTAGTCCTTATCGTATGGATGGTCGGTGTCATCGGCTCGATATATGCATTGTTTGGGGGACTTCGCACAGTTGCGGTATCCGACACTCTCAATGGCGTTGGTCTATTGGTCGGCGGTTTCCTCATTACTTTTTTCGCGCTGGCTGCGTTGGGAGGCGATGGTGGAATTAGTGCCGGAATAACAAGGCTGCTCGAAGGCAATGAAGGAACGCAGGTCGTTTCGAAGGGCGAATCCGGCTCCGCAATCGTGACGAAAGTGGAGGCGCAAGAACGTTTTAATTCCATCGGTAGCCCGAAGTCACCCGTTCCCTTTGGTGCTGTATTTTCGGGGATCTTCCTGATAACTCTCTTCTATTGGTCCACGAACCAACAAATCATTCAGCGAACACTCGGGGCGAGCAGCTTGGCAGAAGGCCAGAAGGGCGTATTGCTTACCGGTGCACTCAAGTTGCTTGGGCCCATCTACCTAGTGTTACCCGGGATGATTGCATTTCATTACTTTGCTGGCCAGGAAATGAAAGCAAATGAAGCTTATGGGAGCTTGGTTCGAGATGTACTGCCCACATGGCTGACAGGCTTCTTTGCCGCCGCGATGCTCGGAGCCGTGCTTTCAAGCTTTAATTCTGCGCTGAATTCTTCTTGTACTTTGTTTAGCCTAGGCATCGTAAAACGTTTTGGTGGAGAGAATCTTTCAGAGAGAGTACTCGTCCGATCGAGCGTCGTATTTGGTCTCGTTATTGCACTCTCAGCAATGTATCTGGCCCCGATGTTGGACGGAGAAGACCAGATTTTCGATTATCTGCAAAAGATGAATGCGATCTATTTCATTCCGATTCTTTCCGTTGTGTTTGTTGGGATGATCAGCCGAAGAGTCCCAGCTTTCGCAGCGAACCTAGCCCTTCTAGCCGGCTTCCTGATTCTAATTTGCGGAAACTTTATCCCGCAGTTTAAGGAGATTGTCGAGGACATGGGCAGTTTCTACTTTGTCGGGACTACCTTTGCTTGGCTGGTGATCATGATGCTCGTTATCGGCGAAGTGAAACCGCGCGAACAAGAATGGGTTCAGGAAGATGCGGGGGTAGTCGACCTGACTCCGTGGAAGCACTCAACCAAATCTGGAGTCGGGCTCATTGTTGCAGTGGTCACAATTTATGTTTGCTTTGCTCAGATACCTTATCCGGACGATTCTGAGGTGGAGCCAGATGAGTCAGCTGAGGTTTCTAATGATCCGATCGCAGGCACTGACGCCGTGCAAGTGGCGGATGGCGAGCAAGCTGAAGTAGAGCGAGAGGCCAATGATTAACCGAGTAGACTAAGACTTTGCGGTATGAAAGAGCCGACAAAACCGCCGCTAGAAGAAAAAATCGTTTTACGCCCAGCCGCGGGCACCGGCTTGTCTTCGTTTCCGCCGCCAGGTGGCTAGCGCCAAAGCCGCTGATTGAACAAACGCGACACAGCAAAAGTGAGTCATCGTTCAACACGTCACAAGGTATCGATCACGAAAGATTAATCATGAGTCGACTAAAGCCCTCGGTTTGCATCGATGCGGTATTTGAAGGCCAGCCAGCTGCGACGGCAATAGATTCTGTCTACGAAGCTGGCATTCGGGCGTTTGAGTTCTGGGGGTGGTGGGATAGGAACCTCGATGAGCTCATCGAACTGCGCGATCAGCATAAGATGCAAATAGCATCGTGTTGCACAAAGTTCATCAGCCTAGTCGATCCAGTGACGCGCGATGACTACTTGAAAGGATTGGAAGAGACTCTTGTAGCAGCTGAGAAGCTTAAGGTTTCGACGATCATTTCTCAGGTTGGAGACCTCCGCACAGGCATCGATCGGCAGGCACAACACGATTGCTTGGTGGAAGGCTTGAAAGAAGCGGCTCCGATGCTGGAAGCTGCAGGCCGTACTCTGGTGATAGAGCCGCTGAACGAACTAGTGGATCATGCTGGTTACTACTTGATTCAAAGCGATGAAGCGTTTGAAATAGTTGAAGAAGTTGGCAGCTCGAATGTCAAAGTGGTTTTTGATATCTACCATCAACAGATTAGCGAAGGCCATCTGATTCACAATATCACCCAGAATATTGACAAGATCGGTCATTTTCATGCCGCCGGGAACCCCGGACGAAACGAATTGACACGAGGCGAAATTCACTATTCACAGGTCTTCGAGGCGATTCAGAGCACCAACTATGATGGCTATGTAGGACTTGAGTATTGGCCTGTCGAGCCAGCACTAGAAGGACTCAAGACCGTTTCCAGTTGGTTCTAAAGCATTTCAGGGAATTGCCGATGGTCCTTGAGCCTCCACATGAAAATCCGCCGATCATCTCAAGCAGTGAAGCTGAGTCAAATCCGCATGCGGTGACTCAGCTGGATGACGCTCGGGAAGCGACACAGAACTGGAGGGCCGATCCCAATAGGCCGCCCAGCTATGGTAGCGCGTTCGTGAAATGGTCGCTGGTGTGCATCGTTAGCGCTGCCCCGAGTTTCTTTTGGGGGTGCATCACTGTTAGGGCAGGCGCTGAGCAGATCGTAGCGATGAGTCTTGGCATTGCCACATTCATACTTGGCTACGCTTTCTTAGAAATGCGGCCCTTCACGCAGCGTTTTCTGAAGCTGCCGTTCCTCAGAGTGATTGCCAAGATTGGCTATGGAACACGCATCGTTATTTCCATTGCGTTTCCCGTCGGATTGGGAATTGATCTCTATGTGGGGATCATCAGTACGCGCATCACCGAAGTTTTGCTGCAAACGGAAATGGTGGAAGGGTTGAAGCAAGGGGTCTCCGTCGGGTTCTTACCCGTCTACATAAACACGATTGCTCAAGGCGTTCTGCTGAATTTTATCTTGTTAGTCTACATGTCCGTGATTTGGTTGATCGTCTGGCTTTTTAATAAGGCCACGAATCGGAAGCAATCTCCCGACATGATGCTCCCGCAAGACGAAAGTTCTTAGAAGTCGTCGGCAACTGCTCGCCACCATCACGAATTACGAGCTTTTGCAGCAGCTAGCTGTTGCCTCCGTCGACTCGCTTCACCTCACCGTCAGCCATGAGTACCGGCAGACTGCCAAAGTTCGAGTCGTTGTCGGCAGGATAGTCTTGCATATTGGTCCATTCGACTTCGCATTCCAGCTTAAGCACGAGCAGTGTGTTGGATTTACCATCCGTGATGTCTTTCAGTTTGCAGCCGTCCGATTCGCCAAGCACACTGTTAGAGTTGATGACTCCCATGCAATGAGTTCGTCCGTTCTCGATATCTTCCTTATTAGAACTAAGGCTTCTGTATTTCAGGCGTCTTCTCCATGAGCTTCAAGTTTGGCTCACTGTCCTACTCTTCATCGAATCGATATTGGCGGAATAGTTCTTGTTCGCCGAGAAACGGCAGCAGAGCCACACGCCAACCACAGGGCTGTATTCTTTGCGAATGGCGTCGAGCGATCTGGGGCTCTTTCGCGGCTTGGAATTGACTCGGCACTGTGATAGCTTCTGGCTCTCGCCAGCAGCTATCACTCCACCATGGCTCCGATACGAAATTCGTGTCCAAACGGACGTCAACATTTTCGGCTATAACGATCCTACCTTGCGTCTTGAACTTCGACTCCGCGATTGTCACCGCGGCGTTGCGCGTCCCAGGCTTTAAAGTTCGATTCTTGCAAGAATTTGTTCTGGACATCGATGTTTCGCATGTAATCTGATTGCATGAGTTGCTTCTTGCCCTGAGCCCCCGATTTTGCCTCCATCTGCTGAGCAGCTGCGTTGGCCTCGACAGGTGTGCCGTGAATCTGCTGGCCGCGATAGAAGGCATACTTTCCACCTGCGGCTCGAGCCAATACTGTTGCCGTTCCGTTGACTCCGTCGGCTTGGAAGACACCGCGCAGATCGGTGTGACCTGACAAAAACAAATCGTTGCTCGTTCCGACTACCTTTACTAGGACTTCAGGAATGTAGCTGCCATCTGCGGTCAAGTCACGGACATTGACCCGGACGCTACCTTCCTATGGAGTCTCTTGAATCTCGAGTTTCAGTGGTGTGACCAAAATCAAACCACTTGTGTAGAGATTGTCACCTCGACAGATGACCAAGTACGCGCCTTCGTCGCTAATCGGCAGTGCAGCTTCATGAATCTTGTCTGCAAAGTCCTTGCCATCACCAAGCTCAATCACAAGTGAACTTTCTGGGTCGATGCCAGCTAGGTCCACGGCGGTGATGTTGCTGAGATTCTTCTCTCGCAAGTAAAGTTTTATCAAGTCGACCTTGTAGATCTCCAAAGCTGCCTCCTTGATATTGCGATAGTCGATGGTCAGTTTCACTTTCTCTTCTGGTTTGAAGGTAGTGACCTCTCCGATGCTAATCTTCTTCTCTTGGAAGTAGTCGATTGCATCTTCCGCATCGGGGTACAACTCGCGAACCTTTTCGTACCAAGTCATTGCGTTGGCTGGCTTGCCAGTCGCATGATAGATCTGAGCCGTGATATAGCGAGCGTAGTCGGCGTCCTTACTGTCCCCGATGGCCACACTAGTTGCACTCGCCAGCGCATCTTGGTAGCGACGTTGCCAGAAGTGTCCCAGGGCAGCCATGTACTCAAAGCTCGTTTTCAGTTCGCTGTTGGCATGACGCTCAGCGCCCGCCACCGATCGAGTCACCACATTTTTGTAGTCCTTCAGCGCGAAGTACACGTTGACTTCCGAGAAGGCCGCGTCATCGGCCAGCGGATTGGTGGAATACAGGGTCAAGAAGCGGTGAAGCAGACGCTGGCTGTGTTCCAGCATTCTCTCTTTCTCAGGCTCGATGTTCTCCGACAGATTCTCATAAGTTCCTGCGGCAAGCTCCTCGGTAGTTCCTTCCTGAAGTCGGATGCGTTGCTCTCGGGCTGCGATAGCCTTCGCTTGGGGAGCCTTTTGGAACAGAGATTGGCTCAACGCAAAGTAGGCCGTCGCGACGTCGGCGCTGTCTGGATACTCAAGCCAGAGATCCTCTTGGTATTGCACAGATCCGAGGTACTGCCCTTGATCGTCCAAAACGGCACTCAGCTTGGCGTCATTCAGGAAGCTACTTTGAATTGCAGCCTGGAACACCAACCAAGCTCGTTCGAACTCCCCGATATCGCGATAGGCTCTTCCAACAATGAGTGTCTTGTCGAATGGAATCACCAATTGCGGATGCCGTTCTCGTAAGATCTCGAACATCTCGACGATGCGAGCGGCATCAAGTTCTTCTTTGCCAGTATGAATCCACAGCAGCATCCGTGCGATATCCTTTTCGTACCGCTTGCGATCGTCCTTGTTAGCGAATAACGCATTCAAGTGGCTTTCGGCCTCATTCATCTTGCCGTCGTTGAACAGCTTCGTGGCGAGCTCAAAGTGCTCAGATGCATTCATCTTATACTCATCAGAGCTCTTCTCGCCTTCAGGCAGAATGACGAGCTCACGAGACTTGCCAACTCGCATGCGACTGCGATTGACCGCGTCGTACACGACACCTGGAAGCACGCGATACTTGCCAGGGATATGTGCCACAAGTTCATAATTGATTGAGCTAAGCGTTCCCGGTGCAAAGTAGAAGCGAATGCGTGAGCCATCGGTTTCGACTCGCTTGTAATTGCCAGACATGGAACCTTCCACAAGCAAGGTCCCCGTGGGGAGGTATTCTTCGTAAACCATGTACTCTTTTTGGCGATTGCCAGTCGTGCTGTTGTAGAAGGAAACATGCGCTCGAATTCTTTGGCCGAGCTCCAACTCTGACACGAGGGACGTGCTATGAGACGAAAGCGGCACGTCCCGGTAGCTCAGTTTGTCGTGGTAGTAAACCTTGCTGCTGATCCGCGGGTAATCAAGCGTCGCTGGATCCTTCAAGTCGGGAGAGAAGCCGGATAGCGTGGCAGCGTAGCGCACTCTTCCCTTTCCACTTACGAGAACACGAATCTTGTTCTCGCCCGCATCGATCTTCTCTTGGTCCACAGGAAAAGTCTGAGTGTTCCGCAGTCCCGTCGAATTGATGGAATGAACGAGTTTGTCGTTGACATACATCTCGACTGTATAGTCCTCTTCGCCGCCTCTAAGATTGCTGTAGTGCTCAGCCAAGGCAGACACCACAGTTCCCAGGGAACTATTGGATGGCAATTGAGTTGCTTGAGCCAAGAGTCGATTGGCTATCTTTGACGTTGCTTCCGAGTCCCTTCGGATTCTTGCATAAGACCATAGAGCCACGGCTGTCGTGCTAACGTCGTCACTCAGGATAGAATGCCGCGCGTTGGCCTTCCAACTGTTTTGTGCCAACTTGGTATCAAGGATCTTCAGCAGATCTTCCGCGAATTCCGGTCGCCCCATGTGGACGAAAGTGGCGGCCATGTAGGCTAAAGCCGTTTCACTCAGGTTTTGTCTTTCACGGTATAAGCGATTGGCAGCAGAGAAGTCCGCCCGATCCGTTTGCGACAATGCTTGCAGTACAATCGCCTTGCTCTCAGTGTCGCTCGAATCAATCTTCGAAAAGGAGCTCGTGAAGTACTGTTCGGCTCGCACCAAAGTATTGTGATCTACCGAGACACGCGCTTGCTGAGCGACAGCCAAGCCCCAGTAGGTCGTCGCGCTACTGGTACGCGTGCTAAGCCCTGCGAAGTTGTTCCAAGGCCAGGAGCCATCCTTGAGTTGCGTAACCACGGCACCGGAAACCAAGGCTTCGACGCGAGATTTCAACCTCGCCACTTCTTCAGGTGCAGCCCTGCGATTTTGGGCATACTTCAAGGCACTTGCCGCAGCCAGCAAAGAACTCGCAGGAGTTTGCGGTGCTGGAGATAGCTCGGTCCTCAAGCTAAACAGCGGCCGAGCACGCGAAAGGCCAAGATCAATGATAGCTTGTTGAATCGACGGGCTTAAGGTGATGTGAAGTTTGCGAGCCGAGTAATTCTGATCTTTGGGTAAAGCCAAAGTTGCCCCCGCTTCCGTACTGGTCAATTCGCCCGCAAAGTCAGCGTACTCGATACCCCATGGACGAACTGGAACGAATACTTCCGAGGTATCTTTGTGCTCACCAGCAATAGCAGTCACTTGAAGTTGTAGAGACTCAATGAACGGTGCCTTGAATTCCTCGAACGTGAATTCTGCTGTTCCTTGCCCAGCGAGATTGACAGTGCCTACGGTCGTAAAGGCTTGGGCGGGTCCTGAGATCTTTAGTTGGATCGTAGCCTCGCCCGCGAAGTCCGTCATATTGTGGATCGTGCCAATAAATCGTTGCGAATCTCCTTCTTGTAGTTTTTCTGGCGTACGCAGTTCGACCAAGAAATCCTTGCGAGTCGTCAACTGAGCGCTAGCTTGACCAACCAATGTTTCCGTCGTGCAACCTTTCGCGTGTAGGTTCCAGCGTCCAGCGGTTTCTGGCAAAATCAACACAACAGTTGCTTTACCATCTTCACCAGTTGTGACGGGTGCGCTCCAAATCGAGGCGTCAGCCCGAGCGCCAAGATCATTTCCCACGTTTTCGGTCAAGCTCTTGCCATAGCGGCTCAAGGTTTTTCGGTTGCTAGAGGGTTGGTTCGGTGGGGGTGGGGTTTGGAAGGACTGTAGCACCTGACCCGCATACCCGCCTGTGGCAGGTTGGGCAATTAGACCATCCGCATCCCCGAGGGCTGTCTTCGCAAGGCCCACAGCGGCCGCAAAGGAATGCAGTCTCCCAACTTGAGCTTCCGACGATTCTCCTTGGTCAGCGTTTCGGGGAGAAAGAAGAAACAAAGAGTCGCGGCGCTAAAGCATAGGCAAGCCGCCGCCAGGAAGGGGGCTCGCGGACCAATTTCACCAAGCAGACCTCCAAACACAGGCCCCAGCACAAAGCCAATTCCGAGCGCAGCTCCCGTCAATCCAAACTGAGCGGCTCTTTTATCCGGTGGCACCGTGTCCGCCATGGTTGCATTGGCGACAGAGTAAGTCGCCGAGGCAACGCCCGAAACGAGCCTCGCTAAAAAGAATAGCAAGAGCAGGTTTGATACGGACAGAACGGCGTAGTCAATCGCACTCGTCAAAAGTGAAATCACAATCACAGGCCGACGACCGAACTGATCCGATAGTGCTCCCAGTAGCGGCCCGAATAAAACCTGCATCGCAACAAACACCAGTGAGAGCATTCCGCCGATGGATGCGGCTCGTGACACATCTACACCGCCAATTTGCTGCAGCAGTTGTGGCATAACTGGGATAACCAAGCCGATGCCCAACGCGTTCAGCGCCACTGTTGAGACTATCAGTGTTCTGGGAAGATTGTCGGCATTAGATTTCATTGTGTATTGTCGGAAGCCAATACCTGGTCGCGTACTAAAACGAACGTCCCCAAAGTAGGTCCATTTTCCCAATTGACCAGAGCATGGTTCGACTAATTCAACAAAACAAATCTAACGGCCTGCAGGCACACGACGAAGACATGAAAAGCAAGAAGTAAGAAGAGGAAGTCGGAAGAGCGGCAAGTTATCAAAGTTGACACATGAGTCCGAATCTTGGCCGATAGAACGATTCCGGCCCCAGGTTGGTTTTCCGTTGGACCTTCTTTCCCTTCGTGTTATTCGCATAGTCATTCTGAATGAATTTGGCACATTTCAAGAAGGCTTGGGGCAATTGGGAGAATGGACCTACTTTGTGGTGCTTTTCGCGAAGTCGACTTCGAGGTGAACTCCAGGCAGGAATCAACTAGAATAGAGGCTTCACACCCCTCGATTCCTTCCCGCCTTCGAGCTGATGCGTTTTCCCAAAGCCCGTTTGTGCTGTCTTCTAAGCCTGCTTTACCTTGCAGTCTCGAGTGCTGCTCACGCAAAGGAAAAGCTCGATTTTGGCAAGGACATCCGGCCGATTCTGTCGAACGCTTGCTTTCAGTGCCATGGTCCAGATGCACAGACACGTGAAGCGGACTTAAGGTTGGATCTAGCCGAGTCAGCAGCCATGGTCACAGAGCTCGATGAGTCGGGCCAATCGGTATTGCTGGAACGAGTCTTAGCGGATGATCCCAACCTGAAAATGCCGCCACCTGAGTCCTTGCACCCGCTAAATGACTTGCAGAAAGCGAAGTTACTCGAGTGGGCGCGACAAGGCGCAGCTTATCAGCAGCACTGGGCGTTTGTCGTTCCCAAGAAACAAGCAGTCCCGAAAGCCGCCATCGCAGATTGGGGCAACAATCCGATTGATGCTTTTGCCGCTAAGGCAATGCAAGCAAGAGGATTTCAGCCTTCCCATCAAGCGGCTTCTGAGACGCTATTGCGCAGACTGACTTTTGACCTCACGGGCTTGCCTCCGAGTCCAGAACTTCGGCGGGGATTTCGAGACCAACTAAGTGATTCCGGCAGAGAAGTCGCAATAGCGTGGGCGATTGAATCTCTGATGAGCTCTCGAAGTTATGGCGAGCACATGGCGTTGCCGTGGCTTGAGGCGGCTCGCTACGCAGACACGGATGGATATCAGAACGATCGTTATCGCTACCAGCACGCATGGCGTGACTGGGTGATTCGTGCCTTCAATGACAAAATGCCTTACGACCAATTC
Source organism: Aureliella sp. (assembly GCA_963691875.1). Lineage (GTDB taxonomy): Bacteria > Planctomycetota > Planctomycetia > Pirellulales > Pirellulaceae > Aureliella. The sequence continues at coordinate 2,223,303 of OY829846.1, read as the reverse complement.
GTTCGTGAGCAGCTTGCCGGAGATATGTTGCCTGAGGCGACTTTATGGCAGCAAGTTGCATCTGGATTCGGGCGCAATCATCGCATCAATTCCGAAGATGGTTCCATCCCGGAAGAATGGCGCGTCGAGAATGTAGTAGATCGTGTCGATACCTTTGGTACCGTTTTCCTTGGACTCACCCTGGGCTGCGCTCGCTGCCATGACCACAAGTACGATCCGATTTCGCAGAAAGAGTACTACCAGCTCTTCGCTTACTTCAATAACGTGGCCGAACATGGCGTTGGCCCCAACAACGGAAACAGTCCACCTTTCGTAGAGCTTCCGCCGAGCTGGCCGCTACTTGCTGCAGATGAAGATCATTCCATCGTACCGGATCCTGTTAAGTTGAGCGCGGCTCGAAAAGGCACGGCTGGCAACGGACTAAAGCGACCACAGGCTGGTTCACCAAAGACTGTGATGGTCATGCATGAATTAGCAGATCCTCGAGCGACTTACTTGCTTCGGCGTGGGCGATACAATCAGCCGGATACGTCTGAGTTGCTTGAGCCTCAAGTTCCTGCTGCTTTGCAGTTGCATGGTTCTGCTCCGGCAGATCGGTTGGAGCTTGCGGAATGGCTGCTGGAGGCAAAAAACCCTTTGACGGCACGCGTCGCGGTCAATCGACTCTGGCAGCAGTTCTTTGGTGTAGGTTTGGTTCCAACCAGCGACAACCTTGGTTCTCAAGGGGCATTGCCGACGCATCCCGAATTGCTCGACTGGCTCGCAGCGGAGCTGGTGCGAAGCAGATGGGATCTGCAACACATCCAGCGGCTGATCGTCAGCAGTGCGACGTATCAGCAGTCATCTCGCCAGACGCTTGCGGCGGAGCAAGCCGACCCCGCGAACCGTTGGTTGGCTCGTGGCCCACGCTTGCGGCTTTCAGCATTTGCACTTCGCGATCAAGCATTGGCACTCAGCGGTTTGTTGGTTCAGCAGACGGGCGGAGAATCAGTGAAGCCTTATATGCCTGAGAAAATCTGGGCCGCGTTCTCAAACAATAAATACAAGCAAGATAAAGGTGAGAAGTTATTTCGCCGGAGCTTGTACACCTATTGGCGTCGAACCATTCCACCACCGACGATGATGAACTTCAATGCCGCTGCGAGGGAAGTCTGCTCAGTTTACACCGAGCGAACGAACACGCCGCTGCAGGCACTGACTCTGCTAAACAACAAAACCTTTGTGGAAGCCGCTCGTGCGCTGGCCGAACGAAGTATCCTCGAGTCGAGCCAAGATATACGAGATCAGGTCGTCTACATGGTCGAGCTGTCGCTGGGCAGAAAGGCCGAGCTCGACGAAGTCGAAACATTGCTACAAGCGTATAAGGAATTCCAGCTTCAGTTACGAGCGGAACCGAAAGCAACTGAAGAGCTGCTTTCCGTCGGTGAGTCCCCACGAGACAAAGATCTAGATTCCGAACGTCACGCCGCGTTGACACTCGTCGCCTCGCTTGTGCTGAACCTTGACGAGTTGCTTACGAAGGAATAGCCGCCGATGCCGCAGACGAACAACTTGCCATCCGGAAACAAACGCCCTGCTTGTGTGGCGGCCGATCATGCCGCCTGCTCGCGCAGATCGATGTTACTTCCGACGCTCGCGATGGCGTCCATGGGCGGTGGGGCATCAGTCACTGGTAGATCTGCGTCGGCTAAAGATAATTCTGATGTCGATGGTGACTCGCCAGCCAGCATGGGAGTACCTGAGCTTCCGCACTTTCCGGCGAGAGCCAAACGTGTCATCTATCTCTTTCAGTCCGGTGGTCCAGCTCAGATGGATCTGCTGGACTACAAGCCAGAGCTTCGTCGTAGGCATGGGCAAGAAGTGCCCAAGTCTGTTTATCCTGACGACCGCAAGACCACCATGTCTTCGGCTCAAGCTTCCTTTCCGGTTGCCGCTTCCAAGTTTCGCTTCCTGCGCTGTGGCGAATCTGGAATGCGAATCAGCGAAGTCCTGCCGCATATTGGAAAGATGGCAGACGACATCTGCCTGATCAACTCTTTACACACTGAAGCCATCAATCACGACCCAGCGATTACTTTTCAGCAGACTGGCTCACAGATTCCCGGGCGTCCAAGCATCGGCTCGTGGCTCGGCTATGGTCTGGGCACAGACAACGCTGATTTGCCCGCGTTTGTCGCGATGAGCTCCAAAGGCAGTGCGAAGAATGGGCAACCTCTCTACGATCGCTTGTGGGGTAGTGGCTTTTTGCCTTCGCGACATCAAGGAGTGAAATTTCGCAACATCGGCGAACCGGTTCTAGACATCTACAATCCGGCTGGCGTTTCGCGAGCGATGCGAAGGACGATGCTGGATCGGCTGGGTGAACTGAATCGCAAGCAACATGATTTGGTGGGGGATCCAGAAGTCGAGTCGCGTATCGCCCAATATGAACTCGCCTTTCGCATGCAGCTTTCGGTACCCGATCTGTTGGATATCGAGCAGGAGCCGCACCACGTACTCGACATGTACGGACCTGATGTGAGAAAGCAGGGCAAGTACGCCTATAACTGCTTGATCGCTCGAAGACTGGCCGAACGAGGCGTGCGGTTCATTCAGCTGTTCCACCAAGGCTGGGACTCGCACAACAACGTGCCTGGTGAAGTGACCAAACAAGCGCGGGATACGGATCAAGCGACTGCCGCTCTGCTAAAAGATCTGAAGATGAGAGGTATGTTGGACGACACGCTCGTGATTTGGGGAGGTGAGTTTGGCAGAACGGTTTACTCGCAAGGCAACCTCAAGGCGAATTCCTACGGGCGCGACCATCATGGTACTTGCTTTAGCATGTGGGCCGCTGGCGGCGGTTTTCGTGGTGGTATGACTCATGGTCGTACAGACGACTACAGCGTCAACGTGGTTGAAGATGCAGTCAGTGTGCATGACCTGCATGCGACGATTCTTCATCTTTTGGGTATCGACCACGAGCGATTTACCTTTCGCTTCCAAGGCCGGGACTTCCGTTTGACGGACGTTGAAGGCGAAGTCTTGAAGCCATTGTTGGCCTGATTGTCACAACCGGCGTAGCGTGTATCCCGGCGTGTTTATCGCCCCCTGATTGGTATGACGATTACGAGGGCAAGGCCGGCTGGTGCCATTGTTCTGCGGCGATTCTCGGGTTATGCAGCTTGTTCCGACAATCCCAGCAACTCCCGATATCGGATTTGTTCTCGCGATAGTGAGTCGCGTTGAATTTCACAAGCTAACGCGCGCCGTCAGCCGATCCTCTAAGAGTTGCCTGTGCCAGTGCTATTCGTTTGACCATCTGCCTTCATAGTCGGTCATCCTTATCCGCTCCATCGAGTAGCAATGTCGGCCACACGACTGCTGGCACAGGCAATCTTTTTCCAATGCCCTGGAGACCAGAATGAGCAAAAAAGACACTTATCGGGTTGTGACCCGGGCCAGCGATGGCTCCTTTCGCATCCGGGATTTTCCCTCCCCAGAACCTATCTTAGAAATGCATGCTCAGATTGGCGTGGATGACAGCAGCGCCGACCTCGCATTGCGGGGCATGCCCGTCTTCCGCGGACTCGTTGGCCCTATTCCTGAAGGCAAAAACATCGTTCGCTACGAATCGCCCGAAGTATTCGAAGCGGTCACGAAGGAATGGAGCAACGCCAAAGTCAAACGGCGCCGTCGTAGCACGAAAGCCCCAGCGGAAGTGACAGAGACAGCGGAAGCTTAGTCCTTAGCAGCGTTAGCCGTTGGCCGTTAGCCTTTGGGCCGGTCGCTGAATACAGAGACAGCCCGAGCTTTACCTGTTCGGGGTCCTCTGGAACTCGCTGAAGATTTCGGCAGTTGTAATGATGCGTCAAGCTACAGTTGATTTGATTCGCAGAGAGCGGATGGTTGCGATCATTCGCTTAGACGATTTGTCGAGCGCAGTGGAACTCTCCAGAGCATTGTTCGCTGCCGGAGTTCGGGTCCAAGAGTTCACCTTGTCAAACCCGTCTGCGTTGGATGCGGTCGTACGAGTTTTCGAAACGGTTGAAGAATTCTCAGGCGAATCTGCTGCACTTGGGATTGGTTCAGTTCGAACGGTAGATCAGGCTCGAGCTGCAGTCGAAGCTCAAGTCGACTTTCTGGTCACTCCCATATTTCAGCCCGGAGTGCTGCAAATCTGCGTTGAAGCTGAGATCCCGATTTTGTGCGGTGCGTACACGCCAACGGAAATCGCGAGCGCACAGGCTTTTGGCGCGAGCATGGTCAAGGTTTTTCCAGCTCGGGATCTTGGACCAAAGTATATTAAGGATATTTTGGCTCCGATGCCTGAACTGGAGCTTGTTCCGACTGGCGGCGTAAACCTTCAGAACATGCAGAGCTTCTTTGATGCAGGTGCGGCTGCCGTCGGAGTTGGCGGTAACTTGATCGATCAAGTTGCAGTGGCAAACAGGGACTGGGATACAGTGCGAGCAGTCGCGGCAGAATACGTGACGACCGCAAAGAGCTGGCATTCAGGAGGCTAGATCACACAGATGTCCCAAGCTCAAGAAGCAACATGGCAGCGGTTTGATGTTCTCGCCATCGGCGAAACCATGCTGCGATTTACGCCGCCGGAATGCGAGCGATTTCAACAAGCGACCTTGATTGAAACCCATGTTGGCGGCAGTGAGTCGAATACAGCGGTCGGACTCGCAAGGCTTGGGCAACGAGTGGCTTGGTTTTCGCGTCTTACTGACAACCCGCTTGGTCGAAAAATCTCGCAAGCAATCGCCGAACATGGCGTCGACACGAGCCACGTTTGCTGGACCGAAGAGGACCGTGTCGGTACCTATTATATGGAACGCGGGGGTGCACCGCGAGGCTCGCAGGTTTACTACGATCGAGCTAATTCAGCCATGTGCCGCTTGTCAAAGGAAGACATTGCGTCCGAGCTGTTGAGTCCCGATCGCGTTCGCTGCTTACACACTACGGGGATCACTCTTGGTGTTTCGACTCAGACCTGCCAAACGGCCAAAGCGTTGATTGAAATTGCGCGGTCTGCCGGCGTGATGATCAGTTTCGATGTCAATTATCGCGGCAAGCTTTGGACTGCAGAGGAGGCTGCCTGTACTTGTGATTCAGTTGCCAAGCAGGCCGAGCTGGTTTTCTTGCCAGCCCGCGATGCAGTGAACTTGTACCAGGTTGAAGTATCAAGTGTTGAGCAAGCTATGAATGCTCTACACGCGCGTTGGCCTCAGGCAACAGTAATCATGACGCGGGGATCCGATGGCGCAGTAGCGATTGATTCTTCGGGCAAGTTCTTCTCACAACCGGCTTTTGCCGCACAAGAAGTAGAACGTCTCGGGGGCGGCGATGCCTTTTCGGCTGGTTTTCTATCCGCTCATCTGGACGGCCAACCGGTTTCAGATTGCTTGTGTTGGGGCGCGGCTGCTGCGGCCATCAAATACACCTTGCCGGGCGACCTCCCTGTCTTTGATCGAAGCATGGTAGAAAACCTTGTCCAGCAAGGCGCCAAGTCGGGTGTAGATCGCTAAGGCGGACTCTTATTGCTGCGGCCCTCGCGTGGAATATGCTTCTCGCTTTTGCATCTTCGCGAAGCCCTTATTTGCCCATGGTGTGCTCTCGGACTGCCTAACCTCGTTGGCTGGTCGCTAAGTGTACCTGGCACTCATGGCGAAAGCCGACATAGCCAACAATGATCGTGACTACGCAGAACGCAAGAACGCTTGCTGGCCAAGCACCGTGCTCCAGCAGCTTGGGAGTGTCTAGATATCGGTCGCCGCTAACCCAGGCGACGGCAAGGTAGAGTCCGTTTGCAAGGCCACAAAAATATGCGATGAACCAAAATGCTCGCTTGCGAAAGGTCAAAGCAAGTACGAAAGACATAGACACTTCGAGCAAAGGACCGCATCCGAGTGTAATCAAGAGATAGGGATCTAGATTGAAGATACTGTAGGGCAGCGTGACCGGCGACAGGCTGTAGCTCTCTAAAGTTCCACCGCAGCATACGCCAGCCACAATGTGACCAAGCTCATGGCTCACTGTCATGGCCAACCATGCAACGACAAGCAGAATCAAGAACCAGACTACTTGCGATCTCCTGACGCGGCGCGTCGGGGAGGTCTCAGACGCTCCTTCGATCACTTCGGCTCCGACTTTCGCCGCAGCTTCAATTCGTAGAACCACATATCTTCGTTTGGCACATCGAGCTCTATCTGAGTCAATGTACCATGAGAGTCCGCGACAAAATGAGCCGTGCCTTCTGCGAACCAGGCAAACTCTTTGCGCCATCGGATCACGAACGTATCGTAGTGCAAGTGCTCTAATTCGGCGACGAGGTCCGTGTTGGCATGCAGGCGGAGAACAAGTTTTCCATCTGCTAGTCCAATACTCGCGTCGCCATAGAGAGGACACTGAAACTCGCCGGTGTAGTCGCCCAACGGATGGCTTGGAGAAGTTTCCTTGTGTTTTGTTGTAATTCGCTCGTGAATCCTTCTTTCGAATGATTCTCTCGAACGAAGAAAACTACTCCACTTACTGGGGCTTTCGTCGTTCGCGTCGACACCCAAGAGCTGATTCATGATGTGTCGCGTTAGCGGAGAGCTAATGCTCGTCATGCTGTTGGTTAGAACGACAACGCCAACATTTTTGTCAGGCACCAAAAGCACTTGGGAGTACATGCCATCGTAGCCCCCGCCGTGAGAGACCACTTTGTGACCATGGTAGTCGGAGAGCGACCAGCCGAGCCCGTAGCCACGGTAGTTGCTATGGTTTTGCTTGAGGTAACTCTCCGAGGCCGACGATGGTGTTTGCATGGCCCACATCTGCTGTGCCTGTTTGGTTGAGAAGATTGCACCCGTACCATCACCTTCCAGCTTGCCGCGACGCAGTTGCATCCGTATCCAATTCGACATTTCGTTCGCACTGGAAATGATCCCTCCTGCGGCGGCCATGTTGTCCCAGTTCATCCATGGCAGAGGCTTGGATAGCGTTTTGCTCGACGAGTCAACTACGGCCAGCAAGGTCTTGTGTGGGGTAGCAAAGTTACCTTGACTGCTCAAGTCGCGAACCGATGCAACAGTACGCGTCATATGTAGCGGCTTTAAGATTCGGGACTCAACAAATTTTGCCCAGGGCTGCCCAGACGCTTCTTCGATCACCAAGCCAGCAGCTAAGAACATCAAGTTGGAGTAGCCGTAATTCGCGCGGAAAGGGGCGGCTGGTTCGAGCTCTCTTGCTCGCGCCAAGACTTCGCGCGGACTGTAGCTCGTACCCCACCAAAGCAAATCACCGCTAAACGTGCCGAGACCACTTCGGTGACACAGCAAGTCGCGAACTCGCAGATCGCGAGTCATCGGGTCTTTCAATTTTAGCCACGGCAAATAGTTAGAGACTCTGTCATCCCAATCGACCTTCCCTTCGTCCACCAGGATCGCGAGTGATGCTGCTGTGAATGCTTTTGAATTCGACGCGATGGCGAAGAGTGTGTCTGCATCTACCATTTCGGACTTGCCGACTTCTCGAACACCAAAGCCAGCACTGAGCAGCACTTTATCATCCTTGATAATCGCCACGGCCAAACCTGGTACTTCCCAAGTCTGACGCGTTTGCTCAATGTAGTCTCGCAAAGCATCGACGTTGACGTCATGTGCGTCTGATGATGGAAGAGCACTCAGTGAGAGCGTGAAGAAAACAGCTAACCGAAGGAGCAGAAATGGGTGCATGATGTGTGCGTGAGAAGTAGAAGTTACACTGGTAGCCAGAGGTAGGGGCGCGTTGACGGGTTCTAACACAACCCGCAGCGTCAGCTAAGATTCGATGAAATTCAGGGCCTGGCCTTTAGTCTAGCACACTCAAGCCGTTGCCTAGCGGCGTAACACAAGTTTGCCAATCAGGATCCAACATGATTTCCTTCCGCAGGTATCAGGCTCGTAACATACCGTTTCTCGTGATCATACTGGTCCTGCTTCGAGTCAGCGTCGTCGCTGCCGCCGATCGTCCCAACATACTCTGGCTCTCTTGTGAGGATATCAGTCCTCACTTGGCTTGTTTCGGCGACCCGCACGCGATCACCCCGAATCTTGACCTTTTGGCGGAGCAGGGGGTGCGATACACCAATGTGTTTACCGCGGCTGGTGTTTGTGCTCCTTGCCGATCGACCGTGATCACCGGGATGTACCAGAACTCGATTGGAACGCATCACATGCGCTGCGATGCCAAGCTTCCGGATTGGCTCAAGCCATTTCCGATTTACTTGCGAGAGGCTGGTTATTATTGCACCAACAACAGCAAGACTGACTACCAGTTCAGGAGTCCATCCGCCAAAACGATCTGGAATGAAAGTGGTAGCAAGGCACATTGGAAGAAGCGTGAGGCTGCCCAACCCTTTTTTGCTGTTTTCAATTTTACCGGCTGTCATGAGAGCGGGATCGCTTCCGAGAGCAAGTATAAGTCCGTGACCAAGGTGCTCAAGCCTGAGCAGCGACAGGACGCCAGCGAATTGACGACTCTACCGCCTTATTATCCCGATACCAAGGTCACCCGCGAGGATTGGGAACGCAACTACGAGTTGATCACAGCCATGGACCATTGGGCCGGAGAGCACTTGCGTGCACTTGACGAAGCCGGTCTGGCGGACGACACAATCGTCATTTTTTGGTCCGACCATGGTGTTGGACTGCCACGTGCCAAGCGATGGCTCTACGATTCAGGTACGCGAATTCCTTTTATTGTTCGCATTCCAGAGAAGTGGCGGACGGCAGGGCAGGGAATACCTGGTGCGACGAGCAACGAGCTGGTCGGCTCGGTAGACTTCGCTCCTACGACGCTCAAGCTAGCTGGTGTCAAGGTACCAGAGTACATGCAAGGCCGCGCTTTTCTCGGAGATGATCTCACACCAGAGCGTCAGTACGTCTTCGGTGCGCGCGATCGAATGGATGAACGCTACGATATTATCCGAGCAGTCCGTACCAAACGCTATCGCTACATTCGCAACTTCGAACCACTCAAGCCCTACTACCAATACATGAACACGCCCGAAAAGGGGGCGACGATGCGCGAGATTCGTCGGGCCGAATCGACCGGGACTTTGCCAGAGCTGGCCAAACAATTTTCTCTTGGCGCGAAGCCAGTCGAGGAGCTCTATGATCTGGATGCTGATCCTCATGAAGTTCACAATCTCGTCGAGTCAAGTCGCCCAGAACATGTTGCGAAGCTGAGGCAGCTTCGACAGGTATGCCTGGCTTGGCAATCCGAAGTGCGTGACATTGGTCTGATGCCTGAAGCTGAAATCGAAATTCGCGAGAAGGAGATTGGTGTTCGTTTTGATATCCTACGGCAAGATCCAAGTGACGAAGCGAAGGTATTGAAATTAGTCGAAATGGCGGCGAAAGCATCCGAAGGAGAATCCGCCACAGAAGATTTACTCCAAGCTCTCGGGCATAGCGATGCTTCTATCCGATATTGGGGCGCGACGGGACTTGGCAATACAGGCACTGCAGCCGGTGCTGATGCTGAAAATGCCCTGCGCAAAGCACTGCACGACAAATCTCCCAACGTCCGAATTGCTGCTGCGCGCGGACTATGCCGAATGGGTAAGCGCAGTGTGGGGTTGGCTGTTCTGAAGCGAGAGCTGGCCAGTGAGCACCAATGGGGGCGCCTTGCGGCGGTGATCGCTCTGGATGAACTCGACGAGGCTGCGCGACCGGCTCTGAGCGATTTGCAAGCCGCTATGGTAGACCAACCCAATAAGTATATCGTTCGTGTTGCAAACCGCGCCGTGAACGAGCTGCTGGGAACGAACAATCAAGTGCGATGAAGGACCGGAGATTTCGATGCATATACTTTGAATCTGCTTTCTAATTCCTCTGCTTGCCTCTGTTGTTCAAGCACTGGATATCGGAAAGTGGCACAGAACTTGCGACTCAGTCGAACGATAAGCCAGAGGCTGCGCAAAAGCAGCGTCTCGAATGGATCAGGGAGTTGGCCTAGCTCGGAAGCGACGCCCAAGAGGCGATTCCAGTCTTGAAGGAGATGGTCGCACAGACGCATCCTCCCGAGCCATTCTTCGTCAATAATGAAGCCATTGCTCCCTCGCAAGCATTACTCGCCATGGGCGACGAGGCATTGCCAGCGATTCTCGAATTGTTTTTGCATAAGCGTGATATTACGAGCGATACGATGCCGCGCGAGCTGACTGACCGATCTTTTCTTGAAGGTAGCTGATAGAATAAAGTCGTTGTCAAGATTCCAGATTAAATCGGCTTTCGCCCCCTCAAGAGGTTGCGGAAGTGGAACCCAAAAAACGAGGCGCGAAGTAGCTTTGCGGGATTGCAATTCCCTGGAAGAGGGGCTGGCAGCACAGGTGCAATCCGCAAGCGTTGCCCGGTTACTCACAAGTCAGTCCCAAATAGGATTGTCCTCACAGTCCTCCTACCTGTCGCTGGTTGAGTGGCACTGGACAGCCTGGTACAGTTTTCCGCCGAAACGTAGCGATCAAAACTAGCTTAACCTGACAAGAAGAGAACTAATGTCTTTGACAATTATGCGGCGCATTAAATTCTGCGCCGGCCATCGCCTTTTTGGACACGGGGGTAAGTGCGAGCATTTTCACGGACACAACTATGTGGCAGATTTCTTTGTGCAGGGCGACGAGCAGGATAGTGTCGGCCGTGTGCTTGATTTTTCTGATTTGAAGAAACGAGTGAAAGGCTGGCTTGATGAAAATTGGGATCACTCATTCTTGATCAGTCACGAAGACACGAACGCTAGGCAGGCACTTGAATTGGTCAAGCCAAGTCGTTTTTTTGTTCTGCCCTACAATCCAACCGCAGAAAACATGGCGAAGTTTCTGCTCGAGGAAGTTTGCCCCCTTGTCCTGGCAGACAGCGGTGCAACCGCTATCGCCGTCAGGATCTGGGAGACCGAAGAATCTTACGCCGAAGCGAGTGTAAGCGAACCGAACGGCTCGCCCGGGAATCAGCAGCTGGTTGGTGCAGCTGAGTGCTAGTACATCTCCGTCACGGAATGCCGACCAATCTCACCATCACAACTAATCTGGCTTGGTTCTTTTTCATGGACTGAGTCGCGACAAAAGGAACGAAAATGATTCATCTGTCAGCAGAAAAGAACCGGCAACCGCTTCCCGACATTCAGGCAAGCGGAGACACGCGACGCGTTGCGATTAATCGCGTTGGTGTGACAAACGTTCGTTATCCGATTTCACTTCGGACTCCAGGCGATGGCAGCGGCAACACGTTCCAGCACACCGTGGCAAATATAAATATGTTTGTGGCACTTCCACATACTGAGAAAGGAACCCACATGTCGCGGTTCCTCGAAGTGCTCAGCGATCGCCACGAGGGACTTTGCAGTGACTCACTCACTGAGCTGACAGTCGCAATGCGAGAAAAGCTGAATGCCGATAGCGCTTTTCTTGAAGTCAACTTCCCGTACTTCATCACCAAGACAGCACCAGTTACTGGGCAGGCTGGGAAACTCGATATCGACGTAACTTTTGAGCTAGCAAGCGGAACCGAAGATGATTTTGTCATGACGCTTAAGATCCCCGCAACGAGCCTGTGCCCGTGCTCGAAAGAGATCTCGGATTACGGGGCTCACAATCAAAGATGCGAGATGACTGTCAAGGTTCGTATTGCCGAGGGTGTGAATTTCTGGATTGAAGAACTGTTCTCGATGATCGAGCAGTGTGCTTCCACTCAGGTTTATTCCGTGTTGAAGCGCCCCGACGAAAAATGGGTTACTGAAAAAGCCTACGAGAATCCGAAGTTCGTCGAAGATATTGTTCGGGACATGGCCGTCACCTTACGAGACGACGATCGGATCGTTTGGTTCCAGTGCTTTTCAGAGAACTTCGAGTCGATCCATAGTCACAATGCCTACGCGATGGTTGAGCAGGACAAGCGAAAGAGTTAGTCCGAGCGTGGCACAGACCACGCTAGCTTGAGGGCATGTGGCCGGCTTGGACTCGACACTACCGAATCCTCACCCGGAGCGGTTAACGTTCTGCACTCGGTCTGTCGGGTACGGGGAGTGCGGTTACAAGTGTAAGCTGCTAACCTGGGTGAGCATACATCATTGCCCCCAGACTCTCCCGGTGCGCTGTCATTTAAATGAGCGTAGAAATTTGGGAGGGTATTGCACCGGGAACGACGTGCTCGGACTACCTACGAGGCTCACATTTACCTCGCCGGCTTTAACGGACTAGATGCAGGTGCAGTTTTCCTAATCCACGCCGGTTGCCGGCCCCTTTGACCGACCCGGCAGAAGTGTTGCTGCACAACCAACCGATGCGTTCAGGATACATTTTTGTCCGCGGGCCGCAGTTTAGAATTGTTCTATCGTACTGGCTTCCCGTTCCGCTACTAGATCACATCTGTGCCTGATAGCCTAGCGGTCACATCGCGGAACTTTCCAGCTCAAAAGCCGCGGAACTCGATGTCTGCATCCTGAGTCTTGTCGAACAATGTTCAGCCCTAGATTCCCGAGTGCATATAGTTAACTGGAAGGGCGTTGCCGCTAGTTGGAAGTGGGGCGAGTAGGTTTTGTATGCCAGCCATCGCATCGCAGTCGCCTTGGGCGATCGAATGCATTTGGTCGAGTGCGATTGCATCCGCCGGCATCGGCAAAATCCGTGTTTAAGTCCCACCCCGAGATCGTTCGGATCACTTCCGCTTGGGCAAATCAAAGATGAGATTTGAGTTTGAGCTAAGGGTAGATTTTCATCTGCGCTTGCCAGCTAGTCTCACTGCACTTGCTCCTTGATACCCTGCTTTTCCATGAAGGGTACCAACTCGACGCGTTAAGAATGCAAGTGAAACAGATCCCATCCACGCAATGGATACTTCAGACTGGTACCGTTGTAGGAGTACGGCAAAGAGCCGTTCGTCGTATGATGAGACTGCGTCGCGACGAGCAACTGGAGCAAATTGTTCTGGCACTGCACTCGGCGAGCAGACCGCATTGCCGAAATGATCAGAGCCAACCGAAGCACGCTGATTCCTATCGTCTTGAACTTGATCATTGTGACGCCGCACCGATGAGCTGCCACTTTTTGGTGCTTGGTTACTTCTTCAATGCATCGGCCTCCCCGAGACTCAGTGTTTGGGGAACTGATCCGTATTCTCGATGCTTCGTTCCCCGCGGGACGGGGCAATGCGTCCGGTGACATCTTCATCGAAGGTGATGGTGCTCAGGCCAGGAAATCGGTAATAATCGGCAACAGCTTAACCGAGGCTTCTGGGACCAGAATCATTGGTGTTGGTTACAGTTACGGTGGGTGAGCAACTCTCGAAATTGGAGCTGTTCTAGCGTTGGTAGACGGCGGTTTCACACGAGTTTCATTACTTCTCAGACTCCGCGTGATTCTTTCAGGCAGGGCGGCAATCAGTCGTCCTCAAGAGAGCTCTCAGATCAGAAGGCGAAATCCCCCTCGGAGAATATTTGTTTTCTTGGGTATTCGATTTAGAGTTGAGCACTTACCGTCTGAGGCAAGCTCCGGCGAAAGGTGGCGGGATCTCACCGATACGAATGAGGAGTTGAGCGTTGGCTTGATAAGGCAAGACGCCGAAAGTCTTGGCAACTTACCAACATCTCCGAAGTTGCGGGATGACAAGCAGGACGCTTAACCCACTTAATCAACAGTAGAGTTCGGCAGGCTGGCAAGTTAGAAACTTATCCCACGTTGGAAGCCTTCCGCTACTCGTTTGTTGTGCGTTACAGCTACAAACAAAAACAGGCTCGCCGAGCGGCGAGCCTGTTTGTGCTGATTTTGCTTGAGTTTCAGGGCGAATTAACGCTTGCTGAACTGAGTACCGCGACGGGCACCGTGCAAGCCAGGCTTCTTACGCTCTTTCATTCGAGCGTCTCGCGTAAGGAAGCCGTCGTCACGAAGCGGCTGGAAGTTTTCTTCGTTGTAGCTGACCAAAGCACGAGCCAAAGCCATGCGAATCGCTCCAGCTTGGCCAGTGATGCCGCCACCGTTGACTCGGCAGATCACGTCCACTGATCCGCTAGCCTCGACATGAGCCAGGGTCTGCAGGACATCTTGCTGGTGCTGCACAGTTGGGAAGAATTCTTCGAGCTTCTTGCCGTTAACGGTAACGTTACCAGATCCAGCACGAAGGCGAACGCGAGCTACCGAGCTCTTACGCCGTCCAGTACCAAGTGAATCACCGTTAATCTTGTCTTTCTTAACCGCTACCATGGATTCTTATTTGCTTTGAATTCTGGGTGCCAATGTCTGTGGTTACTGCTAGGTTGTTCCGGAACGGGCCTAAATGGCCTTCTTCTTGCCAATGTTTTCTAGAGTCTCGGGCTGCTGAGCTTGATGTGGGTGCTCAGGGCCAACATAGATCTTCAGCTTATCGAGCATCTTGCGAGCCAGCTTGTTCTTCGGCAACATGCGTCGGACAGCGTGGTAGATCAGATCTTCCGGTTTGCGATCGCGGCGATCGCCGTAGCTTTCTAGCTTCTGGCCGGTGTAGCCGGTGTACCAAGCGTAGTGGCGATCACGGAACTTCTGGCCGGTCATCTCCACCTTTTCCGCATTGGTCACAACTACAAAGTCGCCAGTGTCGACGTGCGGGGTGTACGTCGGACGGTGCTTGCCCATGAGGATCATAGCGATGTCGCTGGCTAGACGGCCAAGTACCTGTGATTCCGCATCCACGTGAAACCACTTCTGAGGGATCTCATTTGGCTTCGCGACGGTGGTTTTTTGACTAAGAGTCATCGATCTGTGGACCAAAATTAGCTGGAATGGTGCTGTGACAGCGTGAAAACAAGTTCCGAAGTGTATCCGTAGACCCAAAGACTCGCAAGCCGTTTTTGGCGTCGGAAAGCAACGCAAAACTGCTTTTTCAGCCTCGGCTGGCTGGTTAGGCGAGCTAGGCACAAGCCGCCGCCGCTGCCCACGGCTGTAGAAACTCACTTCTACCTACATCGGGTCGGTTTCTTATCGGTCAAAATTGGCGTTTAGCTGATAGCAATTGGCGATTAGCTCGGACTTGTGCCCACACTGGAACGGAAACAGACGCTCGCTTCGTGTCTACGGAGACGCGAATCGTATCAAGCAAAGTGCAACTGCGTTCTGATGCTCTCGAACCAATCCAATAATCGCCACGTAGCTATCGCAACAAAAATTTGTAAACTTCACTCAACCCACGAGGTCTCAGGAAGAGATTCAATTTGGCTTTTTGCGATCGGTCGCTGTAGCGTTTTCCCATTTTGCGATGTGATTTCTAGCCCGTCTTCTCTCCTGACTGAGGCCATCCAACAATGCAAGCGGCTGACGAAGCCAAATTTTTTATATGGGGGCTCGTCGAGCCCGAGATTTCACGCAAAATTTGGTTTCTGAGCGACTTACTCAGTCCCGCAAAACTCAGGAAAACTGCATACATGAGCAACGAAACGCAGTCAGAAGATTCCGCGTCTGCAAAACCATCAGCTACCAATCGCCGTGCGATGATCGAAGCGATCGGCCTGTCCAAGTTTTACGGGCCATTCGCGGCGGCCAATGATGTCAACTTCGAAGTCTACGAAGGAGAGCTAGTTGCCTTCCTGGGACCTAACGGTGCCGGCAAGTCGACTTCGATGAAGATGTTGACTGGCTATTTGGCTCCGAGTGAAGGTGTCGCCAAGATTGCTGGCCACGACATGTTCCTGGACCGTATCGCCGGCTCACGCCATCTCGGGTATTTGCCTGAGAATGGACCTCTCTATCCCGAAATGAGTCCGCTTTCAATGCTGGACTTTTTCGCCGAGGCTCGTGGAATGAGTAAGTCGAGGAAGAAGGAACGTATTGAAGCTGTCATTGACTTGTGTGATTTGAGCTCGGTTGTGAACAAAGCGACCAGCAAACTTTCGAAAGGTTTCAAACAACGCGTCGGTATGGCTCAGGCTCTGTTGCACGAGCCTGATGTGTTAATTTTGGACGAGCCCACGGCAGGTTTGGACCCGAATCAGATTCGCGAAGTGCGAAAGACCATGCGGAAGCTGCGTGAGACGAAGACCATTTTGCTGTCGACTCACATTTTGCAAGAAGTCGAAGCGATGGCGGATCGAGTGGTGATGATCAACGAAGGACGCAAGGTCTTCGATGGTGACGTCAACTCGCTGCGTGAAGTTCAAGCCGATTTGGACCAAGCCTTCCACAAGCTAACCGGTGTCGAGTAGTGCTACTCCGACGCTTACAACCGTTCTTCTAATATAACTCACGTTTTAACGACGACCTGCAAATGTCATCTCAACTCTTAGTTCTGCTGGCTCCTCTAGCAAAGTTACTTGTGATTGATGCCATCATCGGCATGGCGGCCTTCCTGATTATTGGAACTCTGGCTACCAGAAAGCGAGCGGCCTACGCGGTTCTCAAGCGTAACTTTTTGGCCTACTTCGCCAATCCAACCGGTTATGTGTTCCTGTGCCTTTTCGTACTTTTGTGTTCGATGGCGGCGTTCTGGCCTTACGAGTTCTTTAATTCGAACTTGGCCAATCTGGATCAGCTTAACTACTGGTTCCCGATCATCATGTTGTTCTTCATTCCTGCAATCACGATGAGTATCTGGGCGGAAGAAAAACGACAAGGGACAGACGAACTGTTGCTGACATTGCCAGCTGATGACTTTGATATCGTTATCGGGAAGTATCTTTCCGCCGCATCGATTTACACAGTTTCGCTTGTTTTTGGACAGCTTTCGACCTTTTTCGTACTGCTGTTCCTTTCCAAAGGTGAAGTTGATACAGGTTTGTTCTGTGCAAACTATCTTGGTTACTGGTTTATCGGACTGGCTATGCTGGCGATCGGGATGATAGCGTCGTTCACCACAGCCAACTTGACCGTGGGGTTTGTGCTTGGTGCCGCATTCAACGCGCCGCTGGCGTTTGCTTCGATGGCTGACGTGATCATTCCATGGAAGCTCGGTGCACAGTTCGTGTCCATGTTCGGTCTGAGCTCGCAGTTCGATAATTTTGGGCGAGGCGTGATTAGTCTAGCTCCGACCGCATTCTTCGTGCTCGTACTCACGCTCGGTCTTTACTTGTGCATGGTATTAATTGGCCGTCGCCACTGGACTGGCGGGCAAGATAGCAACGTGAAGTTCTTGCATTACTTCGCCCGCATCTTGACGCTTACGCTGACTGTGTTCAGCCTAAGTTACTTCCTGCAGAACAATGACTTTCTCCGTTACGACGCGACGGAAGGCAAAGTAAGCTCGGTCAGCAATACGACTCGCAAGCTGATTCGCGAGTTGAAGCCTGAACGGCCGATTGTGATTGAAGCTTTTATCTCAGCCGACATTCCGGAGCAGTACTCGGAGAGCCGTTATTCGCTACTTACTTTACTGAAAGAGTTCAAAGCCATCGCTGGCAGCCGTGGCGTGCAGATGCAAGTTCAGATCAACGACGGCATCGAAGTTTTCGGTGAAGATGCTACGCGGGCGGAGAAGCAATATGGCATCGTTCCGCAGTTTGTCCGAGTCCGCGAGCAAGGTGCGATCAAAAATCAGCAAGTCATCCTCGGTGCGGCGATTCGATCTGGCTTGTCGAAGGTTACGATTCCGTTCTTCGAACTTGGCATTCCTGTTGAGTACGAGTTGGTCCGTTCGATCAGCACGGTAGCCCAGCCCAAGCGAATCAAGCTCGGTATTATCAAGACCGACGCCAATTTCATGGGCGGCTTTGACTTTACCAGCGGCAATGTCGCCCAATTGCCTAAACAGCCTTTGGTCGAAGAGCTTGAGAAGCAATACGACGTGGTCGACGTCGATCCTTCTCAGCCAATCTTGGCGGAGAACTTCGACGTGATGTTGGTTGTGCAACCTTCATCTTTGAGCCCGCAGCAGCTGCCCAATGTCGTCAGTGCGATTAAAGCTGGCGTGCCGTCCGCCATATTCGAGGATCCGCTTCCATCGATTTATCAGCAGTACATGCGGTTCACGGGCACTATGCAGCCAAAGCAGCAACAGGGCAACATGATGATGGGTGGAGCTCCGCCGCAGCCAAAGGGGGATATTCAGACGCTGTGGGATGCAATTGGAATCGAGATTCCACAATCTGGATCAATGACTGGTCTGAATCCAGACATCGTTTGGCAAAGCTATAACCCATACCCCAAGCTCGAATCTCGGATGCCGATCAGTGATCAGTGGGTGTTCGCCACGCAGGGCTTGGATCCTGAAAACGACTTGATCAACCAAGAAAATAGCGTTTCGGCAGATCTTCGGGAGGTAGTGTTCGTTTACTCCGGGGCTGTCGAAGCTGATGCAAAACGCGAGGACTTAAAGTTCACTCCGCTTGTCAGGACTTTTGGCGAAGTGTCTGGGCTGATGAGTCTCAGCGAACTTCAGCTACAGCTGCAGAACCGTGAGAATCCTGCTGCATTGAAAGTTCTCCAGGGCGCACCCTCTGGTTCTCAAACCTTGGCCATGCTAATCGAGGCGGCGGATGGAGTGAACTCCAATGCTTTGGAGTCCGAGGATAAGCAGGATCAAGGTGATGCTGCGGAGGCCGAAGGTGAAGGCTCCGAAAGCGGGCTTAGCAACACGCGCCCAATGAAAGCGGTCTACGTTGCTGATGTGGATTGCTTGCATCCCTTCTTCAGCTTCAGCCGGCAAAGGCCAGATCAGATGAAGGAATTGGATATGGATCTGGCCGTTCAGAATGTCGTCTTCTTCTTGAACATGATTGACGTTCTTGCGGGTGAGGAGAGTTATCCGAAGATTCGTACGCACGAAGCAAAGCACGTTACTTTAAAACTCTTTGAAGAAGAGGCTGAGAAGTATCGCTCGGAACGAGACAAGGCGATCAAGGAGTTGCAGGAAGCTGCCACCAAAGAAAAAGATGCTGAGGAAGAGGCGGAGGAAAAGCGAATCGCAGAGCTCCAACAGGTCTTGAATGACATGCAGCGTGATGGAATCGATACTGAAAAGAAACAGCGTGAATTCATCCGGAAGCAGCAGGAATTCCGAATCGAGCAGCAGGTGAACCAGAAAAAATCGATGGTCAAGAATAAGGCTCGAAGTGACAAGACGGAGAAATTGATCAAAGAAAAGCAGCGTGAAAGCGATCGTAAGATTCGCGACATTCAGACGCGTTACAAACTCTGGGCCGTGCTATTGCCGCCCATTCCACCGCTGTTGGTCGGCATCGGAGTCTTCGTTTCCCGACGAGTTCGAGAACGAGAAGGTATTTCGAAGAACCGACTTCGCTAGGCAATTCCTCATGCAATCGTAAAGCATTTGCGAAGCGGTCAAATCCCAAACAAGTAAGCTAAGAATCTTTTGCTCGAAGCCCATCGGCTTCGAATCGGAACTCTAGGAGTTGTATTGTGAATGAAGGTAGAACGACTCTAATCTTTATCGGAGTTGCCGCTGTGGCTTTGGGCCTAGCGTGGTTTACCCGTCCGGATGTCGTGTTGAGCGAGAAGGATGCCAGTCTGGAACGCGTGGGGGAGGAGCTCTTTCCTTCCTTTACCGATCCCGCGAAAGCGAATTCGCTACAGATTGTCAAATATGATGAGACACTCGCTCAGCTAGATCGCTTCGAAGTTGCTCGTGATGCAAGCTCAGGCTTGTGGACGCTTCCGAGCTCGGGTGGATATCCCGCAGATGCAACCGAGCAGCTGCAGGAAGCTACTAGTCCGATGATTGGCATCAAGGTTGATAACGTTGCTACCGAGTCGGCTAGCGAGCACGAACTTTACGGCGTTGCAAACCCCGCCGATGAGAACTTGGCGGTTGGGGCCAGCGGCGTCGGCATGTTAGTTGAGTTCAAAGACAAAGCGGATGAAATCCTAGCGAGCCTGATCATTGGCAAGGAGGTTGAGGATCGAGAGGGGCTCCGCTACGCCCGAGTTCCCACGGAAGATGTTGTCTATGTCGTAGAGATAGGTGTGGAGGCGTTCTCCAGTGAATTCGGTGATTGGATTGAGAAAAAGCTTCTTGGAATTCGTGGCCTGGACATCAACAAAGTCAGTGTCCGTGATTACACGCTCGAAACACGAGGGCTTAGTACCATTTTGGAGCTGAAATTTGACGCCGAGGTTCGCAATTCTCAGAACAACTGGGAGCTCGCCAAGTTAGTTAGCTACGAAAATAATCAGCCGGTGGAAGGCAAGGTCGGGCCAGACGAGGAGCTGGATACCGAATTCTTGAACAACCTGAAGCTAGCTGTGCAGGATCTCGAAATTATCGACGTTCGTCGCAAGCCGGATGGACTCGCGGCCAATCTCAAGGCTTCCGATATGCTGCTGAATGATAAAGAGAGTCTTGCTAGTTTGCAGAGCCAAGGTTTCTACCCAACTACAATGCGTGGAACACCCGAGATGTTCTCCGCCAGTGGTGACATCACCATCGGGACAACGGATGGAGTCGACTATGAGCTTCGATTCGGAAACGCATTCGCGTTGCTTAAGGGTGAAGATGCGATTCAACGTTATTTGCTAGTAACAGCGACGGTTGACGAGTCGCAATTCCCACTTCCCGAGCAAGCACCTCTGCCAGAGACTGTGGAGGAAATGTTGCGTCTTGAGCGCGGCGAACCAATCCGACCTGAACTTGCACTGCCAGTGCAACCTACAGACCTACCTGAGCTCGACCCCAAAGACGCACTTCCCGCGGAAGAGCCCAAGTCAGAGACTCCGAAGCCTGAAGGGGATGACAACGCTGCCGAGGAAAGACCACCTTCACCGAAAACGGATCCTTCAGGCAAAGCACAGAACGTTGAGGCGGCGTCAGCCGAGACAAAGGAAGCTGCGGAATCTGAGGCGGAAGGCTCTAACGAGGAATCATCCAGCGAGTCCACAGAGGAAACAGCGAAGACGGAAGAACCATCTGGAGAACCGGAATCGCCCGACACCTGTGGGATCGATCCCCAAGAAGGAGACGCTAGCGGAGAGGCTGCTCAGGAAGGAGGAGCAAAGTCGGCAGAACCCGCCGCCAAGCCACAGGAGCCCGACAGTTCCGAGCCGAAGGCTAAAGCCGAAAGCGAGCCTGCTGATCAAGGGGGCGAGGCAAAACCTTCCGCCGATCAATCGCAGGAAGAGCCGAAGGAAACCGAGGAAGAACTTCTTGAACGACTTGAAGTCATG
The DNA here is from genome assembly GCA_963691875.1 of Aureliella sp. Lineage (GTDB taxonomy): Bacteria > Planctomycetota > Planctomycetia > Pirellulales > Pirellulaceae > Aureliella. Next base: position 2,202,218 of record OY829846.1, on the reverse strand, counting down.
CGTGAGGAAATCGCGAAGGAGAACCAGCGTCTTATGGACGACCGCAATGAGCGAATTGACGACGCACGTAAAAAGGCTTCTGAGCTAAACGCCCGCTTCTCGGAGTGGTATTACATTGTCAGTGACAGTGTCTATGAAAAACTCAAGATCACGAGAGACGTCTTATTTAAGAAAAAGGAAGCCTCGCAGCCGGCCGCCCCTGCCGGTGTCCCGGGTGGATTGAACTTCGACCCAAGCCAATTCACACCAAGGCCCTAGCGGTTTTCACTGTGCAGCTTTTAGAAAGTCGATCTGCGAACAGTGAAGTCGCGATCGATCTTGGGTCCAGCGAAGTATGCGAACAGCAATATCGAATTACTGGCTTAGCAAAGCAATCAAGACGAGAGCCGAAGCTGCCAGCGTTCCAAGTAGTAATAAGCCAAATACCAGTGGGCTTCGAGACTTCGATTGAACTTGGGTTGGAAGGATATATGTCTCGACTAGATCGAGATAGCGTGAGGCTGACTGGGGAGTCACAGCACATCCCACTGTAGTCACGGTCGAATCTTCACTTTGCAAAACCCATTTGGAAAACGCGATGACCTCGCTTTTTCCGACGTGTAGCCTAACCGGCTCACCCGGATGAAAGTCCTCGCCACACTGGAACCGAAATCCATTGTCGCTCACGTCTTGTAGCGTAACCGAGATTTCGCGAGACGTTCCAGGCTTGACGCATTTTGCTGCAAACTGAACCGGTGTGCGTTCTTCGCGGCGACGGTTCATCAATTCTGCCCGGCCCAGTTTGTGTAGGCTCTCCTCGGGCAATGCTTGTGCGATGTAGCAACCGATAACCCATGTCCCGTGTGCTGTGGCCCGGATCCAGCGGACTTCGCCATCAACGGCCAAATCGAGCTCAAGGTCTTCAGTGCGAATGAATAGCTTCAAATGCTCTGAGAATCGGACAGGCTCGCTGCACTCAATTTTTACGCCATAGTCGGAGATATCCTTTAGCTTGACATCAAAGCTTCCTCGGTCTCCCAAGGTGTGCATGGCTGTAACTTTTATACCCGGGCCATCCACGACATAGCGGTGTTGACGGCTGGGGGCATTCAGTTGGGCTGCAGTTGACAAATCGTGACTCCTCTCATGCAGAGATCGCAGACTGGTTATTGGCTGCGGTTCAGACCCAGCAAGACGCTTCCAGTTTGACGCTCAGTGTGTCTCTGCTCATTCAAACCTGGGATAGTTTCGCGTGTTTGGCGATAGATGAGTGGGAAAAAAACCCCCTCGCTCTAAACCGACGTGAGTTATGGGGCGATTGAGCATACCCGCTTGGCGAAAGTGCGAAGGCGACAGAAAATTGAATCCCTAGAGCAATTCCTCCACTTGATTTCGCTCCCTAGCTAATTCCAACACCCGAGGCCGCTGGTTTGACGACTTCTTGCATAAGTATCGTAAATGCGAAAACGCACAATCTGCGAGGTGTCGACCTTAAGATCCCGCACAATAAACTGACTGTAATAACTGGAGTCAGCGGTAGCGGCAAAAGCTCACTTGCCATTGATACGCTCTACGCCGAGGGGCAAAGGCAGTACATTGAAAGTCTCTCTACCTACGCGCGCCAATTCCTGAATCAATTGCAGCGTCCGGATGTCGAGGTTATCGAGGGGCTGCAACCTACGCTATGCATCGACCAAAAAGTCGCCAGTTCGAACCGCCGTTCCACCGTCGCCACTATCACCGAGATTTATGACTACTTGCGTCTGTTGATGGCACGAGTCGGCACACCAAGCTGCCCGAGTTGTGGTTCTCCAATCAACCAGCAGTCTCCCGACCGTATTTTGCGTGAGCTGTTGTCATTGCCCCATCGAACCAAGTTGGTTGTTATGGCACCAGTCGTACGAGGACGCCGAGGAAGCCATCGGGACAAGCTTGAAGAGATTCGCAAGGCAGGCTTAGTACGAGTTCGCGTTGATGGCGAAACCTACGAGGTCGATGAAGTACCAGCTCTGCCGACTCGCCAAAATCATACGATCGAGGCCGTTGTCGATCGCATTATCGTGCGTGAGGACTCGGCGGAACGAATAGAAGCTGCCCTTTCCTTGGCCTTGAAACTCTCCTCAGGCTTGGTGACCGTCAGCTTGGCGATCCCTTCTGAGCAAGAAGATTCCGAGTGGGAAGACCGACTCTTTAGTACCCGCTACGCTTGCGCGAATTGCGATGTGAGCATCGAGGAAATTGAGCCTCGGACTTTCAGTTTCAATAGTCCTTACGGTGCCTGCCCCGATTGCGAAGGAATTGGACTACAGGAACAAGTCTCAGCGCAGCGGCTGGTTCAGGATTGGAGTGGCAGCCTGGAGAAAGGCGCCTTTGGATGGCTGAATGACTTGCCTGCGAAGTGGAAGAAGAAAACGAAGAGCGAAATTGCGTCGGTGCTCTCTAAGTTTGACTTGGAGCCAAATCAGACGTTAGAAAAGCTGACCACCAAGCAACGCGAACAACTGCTACACGGAACTAAGAAACAACGTGGCTTGCACCCAGCGCTTGAGGCAATGCTAGAGGATGTTTCAGATGAGCTGTGGGAACTGTTTGCAGTTTTGATGCAAGAACTTCCCTGCACGGTTTGCCAGGGAGCTCGCCTTCGTCCTGAGGCTCTCGCAGTAACTATCGAAGGGAAAAACATCTTCGAAATTTGCTCAATGAGTCTCGCTTCAAGCTTGGCTTGGTTTTCTGAACTGAAACTTGGCGGGCATCAAAACGAGATTGCAACACCCATTTTGAACGAGATGCTGCATCGTCTGAAGTTTTTAAACAAAGTCGGCGTTGGCTATCTGACCTTGGCCCGACACGGTGACACTCTGAGCGGTGGGGAACTGCAGCGAGTTCGACTTGCGACGAGCATTGGTAGCGGCTTGGTGGGGGTGTCTTACATTCTCGATGAACCCTCGATCGGGTTGCACCAACGCGACAACGACCGCTTGATTGAATCGCTCCGCGATCTACAGCAGCAGGGCAATACGGTGGTGGTGGTCGAGCACGATGAAGCCATGATGCGTGAGGCAGATCTATTGGTCGACGTTGGACCTGGAGCGGGAACGGATGGTGGTGAGGTCGTTGTGGCTGACACTCCCAAGCGAGTCATCAACAAGAAAGACTCTCTGACGGCTGAATACCTAAGAGCAGATCGGCGCGTCAAGCGCGAGTCGGAAATCAGGAAACCGTCCGCCAAGTCACGTTGGCTCAAGCTGGACGGAGCCAGCCTGCACAACTTGAAGAACGTGAACCTGCAAGTACCTCTGGGGATGCTGATCGGTGTAACGGGCGTCTCCGGGAGTGGCAAAAGCTCATTGTTCTCCCACACTCTAGTTCCAGCCTTGCTCGATCAGATAGGCCAAGCCTCGCGCCCATTTGGGCAGTTTCGGAAGCTCTCTGGTGCGGGGCAGATAGATAAGCTCATCGAGGTCACGCAGACACCCATTGGACGATCTCCGCGAAGCACGCCAGCCACCTATTGCGGCGTTTTCGATCTCATTCGCAAAGTATGGGCCGGGACACGCGATGCCAAGCAACGCGGCTATTCCTCAAGTCGATTCAGCTTTAATGCAGGTGCAGGAAGATGCTCGCAGTGCCAGGGCCAAGGGCAAGAAAAGATCGAGATGCAGTTCTTACCTGATCTCTACGTCGGCTGTGCCGCTTGCGGTGGCAGTCGGTACAACCGACAAACACTTGCCGTACGGTACAAAGAAAAAACGATCGCGGATGTTTTAGCAATGAACGTGCGTGAGGCGGCGGAGTTCTTCGTAAACTTCAGCAAAATCCACCGTCTTCTTCATTGCTTGGAGATGGTTGGTCTTGGCTACTTGGCACTCGGGCAAAGTTCCTCCACGCTCAGTGGCGGCGAGGCTCAACGCATCAAACTGGCGGCGGAACTATCGAAGCCGGATACCGGGAGAACCATTTACTTTCTGGATGAACCTACGACGGGCTTGCACTTTGCCGACGTACAGAGACTGGTCAATGTACTGGACGGGTTGGTAGCAAAGGGAAATACCGTCATTGTGATCGAGCACAACTTAGATCTAATCCGATGCTGCGATTGGTTGATTGACCTTGGTCCAGAAGGTGGCGAGCAAGGCGGAAAAATCATCGCTGCGGGACCACCCAGTGAGATCTCAAAGTCTCACGAAAGCCTAACAGGCAAATACTTGTAGCTGACACAAAAAAGCTAATCGCAAACAGCTGTCGCTAACTACTCTTTCTCTTCACCATGGTGACTTCATTTCCACGATCGTTGTACGTGACTTCAGTCATCATCCGTCGGATCAGAAACACGCCTCGGCCGTGGACATCCGCTAAATGTTCGTCGTCGGTGGGATCCGGAAGTTCGTCTGGCGAGAATCCTTCGCCCTCATCGCGAAACCGCAGTTCCACGCACTCAGGCGACACACGGAACTCTATCTCAACGGATTTATCTACCGATTTTTTATTTCCATGTGTGACAGCATTGACCATTGCCTCCTCGGCAGCCATCTGCACATGGAAGAGATCAGATCCTTCCCAGGCTGCTTCTGTCAACGCAGTCAGAAGCTGTTCGATAACCTCGTGTCCAACATCGGTGGAACTTGGAATCGTTTTCGCTAGTTTCCAAGTCCATTGATTCTCGCCCAAGACTTCGCCTCCTTTTTGAAAGCTTGCGTACTAGGGCCTACTGTGGTGGCACACCAAATGCTTTTAGACCATCACTTTCAGAATCGCGAATGTCAAAGATGCGATCTAGACGTGTGATGGTGAATACTTCCTTAATTTCCTCACGCAAAGCACATAGACGAAGGTTTCCACCAGCCTCTTTGACTTTACGCTCGATCAGGATCAACTTGTTCAAAGCGGCGGAAGAGAGAAACTCCACGCCATCAAAGATCAACAGGATCTGGGTGATCTTGTCGCTTTCCACCAGCGAAGATAGTTCTTCCCCCATTTCCTCGATATTCGCGCTGTCGACGATTTTCGTGTCATTGAAACGCACGGTGGCCAGATCGCCAATATTGACAACTGTGATGCGTTTTTTGTCGCTCATTCGAAGCCTTTCCGTCAACTCGCTGGCCGTTTCTGGCGCCGAGTCAAGCGTTTTCCTGTTGAGTCGGGGTGTTGATTGTTCTAACTAGGATTTATTCTCAGCTGGCAGATAAATTGACAGTTACGCAGTTCTACCTGCGGAGAAGAGCCCCTTTTATCAAGTCAATGCTAAGCCAATCGCTAGAGCCAAGCAAGGCTCTCCGGTGAGGCAACGCTATATAAACCCAAGCAACGATGATTCAATTTGGCGAGATGTAAGGGCTGAACAAGTCTGTTTGGCGTTCTGCCACGCATCTTGCGGCTTTATCGGTAGATTCGAATCGACAATCAGGACGGAAGAACGAGAGAATGCACTCTGTGGATCTGTTAGAAGAAGCCTTGCGGCTCGCCATGAACTCGGGCCTCCAAGTTCGCCAAGAGTGGCTTAATGAGCAAGGCGGAGGACTTTGTCGCTTGGGCGAACGTTGGGTTCTATTCGTCGATTTGTCCCTTTCGGCACAAGAACAGCTTGAGAACGTGGTGCAAGCGCTTCGAAGCAATGAGCTCTACCAAGTAGACGACTCTATGTCCGACACGCTTCGCACTTTGCTGCACTGCGCGTCCGCGGAAAGCTCGTAGAGAATCCGTTTTTTCGCCTCAACTCGAGTTACTGGCGGGCTTTACTTCTAGCCAACCATCTTTCGAGCTGATCAGCAGATTGTGTGGCAAGTTGCACTGATATGTCTCTTCTGAGGCCGCTGTTCCCGCACCCGCGTGCAGATGGCGTATCGTATTCCAGTGCTCTGCATTCATTTTTCCTGTTGGCCAATGGAGCTCCTTCCAACGCTCGACAAGAGCCTTCTGCAAGACAGGCCAAGCTACGGAGAGCTTCGAAGAGTCAGGAAATCGAATCGAACTTTCATCCGACGCTGAGCTCAATTGCTCAACCTGATTCCAATACTCTTTCGCCAGCTGTCCAAGTAGCTCGTCGAGTTCACACGTGATGTCCGCCAATCTCGCGATGTTGCTATCAAGGCTGCCGCCGTACCTCTCCCGAATTATCGGCAGTAACTCATGACGCAAAAAGTTGCGTTTGTAGCGTTGATCCGAATTCGAACTGTCTTCGTGGTAGGTCTGACCGATGGCTTCCAAGTAGCGAATAACATCGTTTCGCGTTAGTCCTCGGAGTGGTCGCACTAATATAAGTTCAGCACCGATGGGGCGAGTTTTCTCAAAACCACGCAAGCCTGCGATGCCGGTTCCGCGAAAGAGATGGTGCAAAACTGTTTCGACGCGATCTGACTGCGTGTGTGCCGTGACGATACTGCGAGCGCCGACGGCATAGGCAGTCTGCTGAAGGAACGTATAGCGCCGCTCTCTCGCCGCCTCCTCACTTCGATTCGAAGGTCTGACTGTATCCTCCCGGACACTTCCCACTCGACACTGCACCTTTTGAGTCTCACAGAGCTCTTGGACAAAACGCTCGTCAGCATCGCTTTCTTCTCCGCGCCAACCGTGATTGAAGTGGGCAACGGAAATCAACGTGCGGTCGCCAACGATCTCCAGAAGGGCTCGAAGCAAAGCAACACTATCGGCTCCTCCGCTGACGGCGACAAGTGCTCGAGCGCCTGAGAACCCCGTTCCTTCCCACTGCTCACGCAGCTGCGATTCAAAGTGATGTTTGGCGTCGGCGCTCAATTCGAATCTCTCAGACAAATCGCAAAACACGGCGTAGTGGGATTCGCCAGACTTCCTTGTATGTGGGATTTCTGGCGAAATCCACTTCGGTCGAGCTCGCCTCAGAACTGCGGCAGCTTTCTGCGAACGGGAACGTCACCAAAGCCATGAATTTGGTCGCAGATCTGTTTCAAAACTGCCTCGAGATTTCCGCCGGCTTGCTCAAAGCGATCCGGATTGATCGCCAGTGGAGCTCCAATCACGACCAGCGGTGCACCGAGTGCAGGTGTTTCAATCGCTTGTTCAATACTCAGCCCACCGACTGCCTGAACAGGTACTTCCACTGTAGCTACGATTTCCTGCAGCTCATCCAGCGGCGTCGGAGCAACTTCTCCGCGAGCCGCGATGCCGCGCCGCTCATCGAATCCAATATGATGGATGATCACGTCGCAACCAAGGTCCTCAAGCAACTTGGCGCTGTCCACCATGCTTGGCGCGCCCAGGTTGTCGCCCATGACTCCGACGCCATAGTCTTTTCCAGCTTGACATACGACCTTGATCGTCTCCTCGTGTGCGCGAGCCATGACAACCACGTAGTTCGCGCCTGCCTTCGCCATCATCTCGGCTTCTAAGTAGCCACCGTCCATGGTTTTTAGATCTGCGACAATCGGAGTCTCAGGAAAGTGAGCTCGCAACTCGCGGACCGCTCGTAAGCCCTCCGCCAGAATCAACGGCGTCCCAGCTTCCAGCCAATCGACCCCGCAACGCAAGGCTAATTGAGAGGTCTCAATGGCCTCTTCGATCGTTGTCACATCCAGTGATATTTGAACAATAGGTTTCATTGAATATCAAGTACTTCCCAAGCAATAGCTTGCGCTTCAGGCCACACGATATTATCAGTTACACGAAATTAGATTAGAGCAGTTCTAGGCGGTTTCGCCACAGGGCAAGTAGCAGCAAACGAAGCCACATTGGACTTACTTGCTGCGTTAAAATCAGCGATCTTCCTCGCAAGCTCGATTTGGTGCAAAGAACCTGCCATGACTACCGACACTCGCGCAAACACCATTGTGTTGCTTTTTTGCTTTCTCTCCACTTGTCCCTTCGCATTGGCACAGGAATCAACGATAGACCTGTTCAAAGACGAACTAAAGTTGTGGGAAAGAGTCGACGGTAAAGCGATCGGGCAAGTCTGGGAGTTGTCTGAAGATGGCGTTTTGCACTTGTCCAATCCACGTGGTCGAAACGGTTCGTTGGTCACGAAGCAAGAGTACGGCGACTTCGAATTGACGATCGACTGGAAGATTGCAAAAGGTGTGAACAGTGGGATCAAATATCGTGTTCGAGATTTTGGTGGTCGCATGCTGGGGCTTGAGTACCAGATTCTTGATTCCAGCCCGACGAAACCAGACTCGCATCAAACGGCGTCGCTCTATGATCTGTTCGCTCCAAACGAAGCCAAGTGGGACGAGTGGTCTGAGCATCAGAATCCCGCAACGAAATGGAATGTAACGCGCATTGTTGTCAAAAAGGGTCGGATCGAACACTGGCTGAACGGCAAGCTCATCACCAGGGCGACTGTTGGCTCTGATGCATGGAAAGCCGCTATCACAAAGAGCAAGCATACGCAGCGGCCTACCCTTGGGAGCGACCCCCAAGGCCGGATCATGCTCACCGATCACAAAGGAAAAATCTGGTTTCGCAACGCGCGGCTGAAACTGTTGATTCAAAAAAAAGTGGATTAGGGAGAAAGGCAGCAACTAAGCCTGGTATTTACACGCGATAACACCGGGGATACAGCCTGGCCTCATGTCCCAGACTTGTTTTGCACTCGTTTGCAATAGGAAACCCAAATGCCAGCCGAAGCTCCAGACACACTTGCACGCGCGAGCGAATCGATCGGTTCTCAGGCAAGCAGTGGGATTGGGCTGCGAACAAAGCCCTTGCCCTGGCAAACAGTCAGCACAGGGTCGGTGCTCGAGTTTCTACGACCGGCTCTTTCGGCGGCGTGGAAGCGATCTTTCCGTCATGTAAAAATGACACCGAGACCTTGTTTAACGATGATCCCGCGGTTCTGTGTGCTCGTACTTTCGAAGAAATCTTATTCGTGGGCTGCGAGAGTAAAAGTGATTCTGGTAAGCCAATTAACGTGTTTCGAAGCCATCCTATCTCTGGCCCTCTCCTCCTGCAGCTGTGACTACCCGAGTAATTCCGGAGTGGAGTTTCATTCTGGGGCGGAAGGATGCTTGATGCTTCATTTCTTCGGTGATGAAAATCCCCTCTGCCAGTGTGCGTCGTCGTTAAGATCCTGACGGATAGAAGAGGTAGGAATTGCGCCTCTGAACTAACGAATTCTCAAGTTTCATTGTACGGACGTCAGCTGTCTCACCAGCGAGGTAGATGAAAATGGTTCGTTGTCGCCATCGAGCACCGTGATGACTTGCGAAGCCTACGAGTAGCTATTAGTGTTAAAACTCTTGTGAGATCTCGGAATCTTAAAACGGTTTAACTCTTTAAGCCGCCGATCTGCTCTCAGCATCGTAGAGTTTGGTCCAGAGCCCGGTCATTTTTGACCATCAAGAATTGCACTGACCATGTAATTCTTTCATCGCTTCGGTCCTCTCTCAGGTTTTGGCAACTTTGTTAATGGATGGTTCCACAATGCACGCGTTTCGTCGATGCCGATCATACAGCCTGCAAATTCGACGAAACGCGATTCTGGCGAGCGTAGCATTGACGGCCGCGATGGGTTGGTGGGCTGCGTCCACGAGCCTCGCACAAGAGCAACGAAAAAAGCCGGCGGACGAGGGTAATGAAATAGCCACGGCCGAAAAGCTAGAAGAAGCGAAAGGTGAACCAAAGCCTAGCGTCAAGAAAGTCTCCGACAAGAAACCCGAAGAAAGACCGCCACGTCCAAAACCGAAGCCTAAACCGATATCAGCCATCTTCGGCGCGACCGTTCATACGATGACGGCGCAAGGAGTTGTCAAGAATGGAGTCGTCCTTGTTCAGGATGGGAAGATCCTCAAAGTCGGTGGGGCTGATCTGCAGATTCCTAAAGGAGCGACCAAGGTTGACGCGACTGGTCAGCAGTTGTCTCCTGGCTGGATCGATAGTGATAGCAAACTTTGGATGACTTCTGCTTCCGCAGGCACGACGGCCTCCGACGGATCACTCAAGTTGTTGGACGGTGTCGACGCATTCTCCGATGACTGGAATGAAGTGGTCTCTCACGGGGTCACGAGCGTTTATGTGCAGCCGAGTAGTCGTAGCACGCTTGGTGGTAGCGGAATCGTCTTGTCCGTGGTGCCAAGGGACGACAGCAGCGTTGAAGTACTGTCTGCATCCACTGCGATGCAAGCTTCGTTAGGCTCGGGTGCTTCGAACAATCAATTGCGATCTCAGCAATATGCTCGTACGAAGAAAGCCTTTGACGACGCTAAGGCTTACAAGAAAAAATGGGATGAGTACAAGGCTTACATCAAGAAGAAGGAAGAGGAAGAAAAGAAGGCCAAGGCGGCTGGTAAGAAACCGACTTCGACTGCAAAACCAGCGACTGGCTCGAGTAGCAAATCAGTGGATCCGCGTGCAGCAATGATTGCTCGAATGCGAGCCCAACAGGCCGCCGGAAAGTCTGGCTCTGCTTCGTCTAGCAGCTCTTCCGATGCTGCCAAGGCTGCCGCTGCAAAAGCAGCTCCTGCAAAGAAACCGCCCACAAAGCCAGATGTAGATCCCACAAAGGAAAAACTGTTACTCGTACTCGACGGTAAGTTGCCTTTGCGGCTTGAGATTCACAAAGCAGATGACGCTTATTACGCGATGAAGTTGCTAAAGGACTTTGCCAAACTTCAAATCGTGCTGACTGGGCTCACGAATCTCGGCACGGCTGAAGCTGATGTATTGAAAGCAGGCAGTCCCGTTGTACTGGGCCCATGGCTCAAGTCGGCGACCGGCTACGCCACCAATCCTGACAGTGCCCGTGTCTGGTCGCGATTCCTGAAGGAATATGAAGGCAGTTTGCTGATTGCCTCACGCGCCACAAGTGGCCGCGGATCACGACTGCTGCGGAGTCACGTTTCATCAGCGATCGCTCATGGAGTTTCGCCCGAGCGTGCCTTGGCTGCGGTCACAAGCGACGCAGCCAGGGTGTTAGGCTTGTCGGACAAGCTAGGCACGGTTGCGGAAGGCAAGCGGGCCGACTTAGTAGCCTTCGGCGGAAGCCCCACCGATTCCTCTAGTCCCATTACCCGTGTCTGGGTTGCCGGGAAACAGATCGTTTCACGCGATGTCGAAGTTCAGGAAGGCAGCGACATAGCCAGCGATGTTTCAGGCCTGGAAAACTTACCTTCAAACTACCAGCTTTTTTCTTCACGTTGTCTTGTCTCAAGTGGAGACATGACTCCAGCTGTTGTGCGAGTCAAGGATGGAAAGATCGTCTCGATTAAGAAGGCTAAAAAGGCTCCGAAGGGGGCAATCGACCTTGGCTCAGCTGTGATTACTCCTGGACTTTTTAGCGCCGCGGCGAACTTGGGGCTGAGTTCACAGGTTGATCCATCTTCGCAGCCTGATTCGTCTTACGTGGTCGCTGCTGATGCAATGACATCTGGTATTTCACGCGAGCAGAGCTTGCTCGACTCAGGCTTGCTGCACGTTGTACTTACACCTGGCGATAGCAATCCAATGGCAGGCTCAGCTAGCATGATTCGTGTGGGAGCCGACGAGCCCGTTGCTCAAGAAATTGCAGCGGCGAAGTTGGTTCTGTCCGGTGCGTCCCGTTCGACAAGTAGATTTCCGTCTAGCCTTGCTGGACAGTTGCAATTTATTGATCAGAGTTTTGCTGGCGAGTTACTTGATACTAGGCTTTATCTTCCTGACGCAGTGGTAGCTCGCTTGGAGAAGCGGCGTCTTGCCGGCCTCAAGGCAATAAAGACTGGTAAGACGCCCGCACTGATCGTGGCCAATGATCCTGCGGAAATTCGCGGTGCGTTGGAGCTCGTTCAATCGTTCGGACTAAAAGCCAGCTTGATGGGTGGCCGCGAGTTGAAGAACTTTATGCCAGAGTTGAAAAAGCTCGGAATGCGAGTGATCGCCTCTCCTTTAGGGCCTACCAACTATGACTGGTACCTGGACGAACTCGTCGAAGCGGACGCCAAGGGGATTCCGGTCGCCTTCTCAGGTGAGAACGCAGAACAATTGCGTCTGCTTGCGAGCCAAGCTGTCGCACGCGGAATGAATGTCCGGCGTGCCCTGGCAGCACTCTGCCACGGGCTGGATGGCTACGTACACACTTCAGGAATTGCGGCTGGCAATGCCGCAGACTTGGTCGTTTGGTCTACTTCGCCACTCGACCTCTCCGCCAAACCGCTGGCAGTCATCGTCGATGGCAAGTTGGTTACATCGGAGGGGCAGCAGTGAGAAAACTCAATATGAAACACCTCTTCCAAACCTTGTCGCGGCTCGCATGCTTGGCTCTTTGCCTCGCAGGTCTGATCGGACAGTCACAGTCAGCTTCTGCTGATGATTCGCAGATCCTGATTCGAGCGAAGAGCATTCATACGGCGAGCGGTGAAACAATCGCACCTGGCCAAGTGTTGATTGCAGGTGGCAAGATTGTCGCGATCGGCAAAGAGGTTCAAGTGCAAGGCGGCGCGACAGAGATCGAAGTCGACACCTTGATCCCAGGCCTTATCAATGCGGCAGGCAGCACAGGACTTGGCAATCGTGCTGCGGAAGTCTCTCGTGAGATTACACCTGACTTCGCCACGGCTCGCTCGGTCGACTGGAGCTCTCGGCAATTCGCCGAAGCACTAGACGAAGGCGTAACAACGATTCAGATTTTGCCTGAAACAGAGAGCGTCTTTTCCGGTTTCGCTTGTGTCGTCAAAACGGCGGGGGAAGCGCAGCTTCTTGATGGTGAGAAGGGTGTGGTAATCGCCATTTGTAGCGATCCCGCTTCCGGCAATCGCTCGCGTTCACGACCGGACAGCATTTACGTCCGACAGCCGACCAATCGCATGGGGGTTGTCTGGATCGTACGTAACGCCTTACACCAAGCAAAAAACAAAGGTAGCATCCTCGGCGTTGATCCCAAGACACAACATGTGCTCGAAGGGATCGTGGCTGGAAAGATGTCAGTCCTCTCCGTCAGCCGAATGGATTACGACATTCGTTCCGCCCTGGAACTTGGCGATCAGTACAACTTCAAGCCAACGATTTATGGTGGTGACGAAGTCTATCGCATGCTCGATACCTTCAAGGAAAGTCACGCTAGCTTGGTGTATACAGCTCTGACCACTTCGAGCTCTCGCTTGCGTGGTTCGGAAGGCACCGAACTCAGGTGGAATGTACCGGGGCAAATGCACGAAGCTGGAATTACGTTCTGTTTGGCGGGAAGCAACCTGCTAGATCAGGCTAGATTTGCCGTTCGCTATGGCCTGCCAGCTGACCAAGCCCTAATGAGCATTACTTTGCATCCGGCAAAGATTTTGAACCTGGATAAGGAAATTGGATCGATCGAAGTTGGCAAACAAGCTGACTTGGTCGCACTTAGTGGTGATCCGCTCAAGCCAACTTCTCGAGTGGAATGGACAATGCTTCGCGGAAACATCTACGGAAATAAAGAAGAGAAATAGTTATGCGTTTCGCAACTCTCAGGACTCAATGTTTGACACGTTTGTCCTGCATCGCACTTTGTCTTGTCGCGGCAAATGTGGCGAGTGCGGCGGGGCCGCTGGCCATTCAGAATGCCAAGATCATCACGGTTTCCGGTGAGATCATCGAAAAGGGAACGATCCTGATTCGCGATGGTATTATCGAAGCCGTCGGAGAAAATGTCGAAGTGCCCGGCGAAGCTTTGGTGATTGATGGCGAAGGTAAGGTCGTCATGCCCGGTTTCATTGACGCGCACAATTCCGCGGGCATGAGCCAAGCCAACGAGCAGAACTCGGTGGTGCCGTTCCTGTCCGTGGTTGACTCGATTGATCCGATCGCGAACTACTTCGAAGAGTGTCGCCGCAACGGAATCACATCTGCGGCCGTCGTGCCCGGCAACAGTACACTGATCGGCGGCAAGGCAGCGATCGTCAAGACGGCTGGCCAATACGTCAATGACATGATCGTGCGTCGGGACTCCGCTCTGAAGATCTCGCTTCGCCCCGTTTCGGGCAGTCGCATGAGCCAATTGGCACGCCTTCGTAAGGAACTTGACAAGGCCGTCAAGGAAGTCGAGAACGAGAAGGAAGCTGACAAGAAAGAAGTAGCGAAAAAAGACGACAAAGGGGCTGAAAAGAAGCCGGAAGCAAATAAGGAAGATGACAGCCAAGACGGAGAGAAAGCAGATCCGAAGGCGGCCGCAAAGCCTGCCACCGCGTCAGCTACACCAACCGCACCTACAGCCGCAGACGAAGGCATGAAGGCACTGATGGCTGTCGTGCAAGGCGAGATGCCAGCTTACCTGTACTGTGAACAAGCAATGGATGTGCCCTCTGCTCTGAAGTTGGTGAAAGACTACAACCTGAAGCCGATCTTCGTGCTCGGACAGCGATGCCACAAAGCAGCCAAGTTGCTCTCCGACCAAGGTCAAGCCGTCATCTTGGATCCAACATTGGTCTACTGGGAGACAAATCCTCGCACCCGCGAAGATGAGAAGGTTATCATTCCACAGATCTATCGCGAAGCCATGGTACCTTTCATCTTTCAAGTCAGTGGAGCGAGCACTCGCGGCACCGTCGGCTCAAGCTACTTCTGGTATCAAGCCGCCACCGCCGTGAAGCATGGCACGAGTGAAAAAGATGCATTGGCAGCGTTGACAATTGAGCCTGCAAAGCTGCTGGGAATCGACAAGTTGGTGGGATCAATAGAAGTCGGCAAGGAAGCCGATTTGGTGATCCTGACTGGCGAACCTCTCGACATCACAACTTGGGTCGAGCACACGATCGTTGGCGGCGAAGTTGTCTACGACCGTACTGAAGATGAGAAACTGCAGCGTCTCTTGGCACCCAAGGCGGAGTAGGTCATGCATGAATTGAATTGGAAACTCCGGCGAAGCGCCCTGCTGTGCCTCGCCTGCTCGCTGATATTTGGCGCCGCCTGCGGTGCCAGCGCTGACACGCATGCTTTCTATGCTGCCGCGATTTGGTCAGGCCAGGGAGAAGCGATCGATAATGGCGTAATGGTCGTGACCGACGGAAAGATCGCCGAAGTTGGCGTTCGCGGAAAAGTCAAAGTTCCAGCAGCGGCAGTGACGCACGAACTGGGCGAAGTCACTTTAATGCCCGGCATGGTCATTGCTCAAACCAGCATGGGTGGCTCTTTCGGTAGCGATCCATACTCGATCAGTCCCGAAGTCAGAGCCGTGGATGGGTTTGATCCTTTTGACGATTACGAACGGCTGTTGGCTGCCGGAATCACTTGTGTACAAGTCTCTCCGAGCGGTAGTAAGCTGGTCGCAGGCCAGGGCGGAGTAGTTCGTCTCGGTGCCGAGCCTGGCGAGCACATCGTCATCGACACCGATAGTTTGCTGATCAATTTGAACGCTAATGAGTTTCGTCCAGCGAGTATCTACGAGCCGCCAGTTGGTGCTGTCTCGGTAGATCGACCGCTAGAGCCTACGCGTCCTCAGCTAGCGACTAGTCTTTCGCAAGCTCGTGTCGGCCTAGAAGCGTTGTTTGCCGAGGCAGCTGTCTCGGCTGACTCGGAAGACCTCGGCCTTAGCGCACTCGCTAGTTTGCTCAGCGACCGAACTCCAGTTCGGTGGGATGTACGCAACAATGCGGAATCCAATGCTGCGCTGGCTTTGTCAAAGCAATTTAAACTTTCTTGGATCCTGGTTGATCCAGTCGAAGTTGACGCCATCGCGAAACCTTCGGTATGCCAGTCGCCTCAAATGCGGGGCATCATTGTCAATCCAGAGTTGAGCCCAGGACGAATCAACAATCCAGCGGTTCCACGTGAAGGCAGCAAGAAGCCAACCCCGGTTTGGACTCGCGTCAAACAATTAATCGATGCCGGTGCTGGGGAACGCATCGCGTTGCACGCGGCGACCGACAGTGAACTCCAGCAATTGCTTTTCACCTCTTCGATTCTCGGTCGCAGTGGGATCTCCAAGACACAGATCCTTAGTATGCTGACCGCCAATCCGGCTCGTATCCTCGGAGTCGAGAAACAAGTTGGCTCTTTGCAGCCGGGCTGTTTCGCCGACTTTGTAGCGATGTCGGGCACGAACTTGAACGGCCGTGTTTTGGCGACCTATTCTGGTGGCAGATCGGTTTACGAAAGAGGGGAAGCTGATTCTCCGAAGACTACTACTTCCTACACCATCCATGCTGCCTCGGTGTACACACCGAATGGTATCGTCGAAAACGCCAGCGTTGGTGTCGCAGACGGCAAGATCTCAGGGATCGGCTCAGAAATATCGAGTCGTCCCGATGCGATCATCAAGGATTATTCGGGTGCGGTGATTGTTCCGGGTATGTTCGACTGTGGCGTTTCCGTAGGTACCGGAGGCACAGCTCCATCCGTGACCCTGGGAAGCAATGTCGAGACCTATCTTGCCCGAGACGACAGTCAAGTTGCTCTCGCGCGACAAGGCGGTGTCACAACTGCATTGCTGAGTTCAAGTCGAGCACCAGGCCCAGTCATGGCATTCAAGTTGACTGATCAGCCTCGAGTACTGAAAGATCCGGTCGCGATTCGGTTTTCCATACGCGGAAATCTCACTGCGGCAGAAGAGACTTTCCGCAAGACGCTCACTAGTGGCAAGGCATATGCCGATGCTTGGACGGCTTATGATGCAAAGTACGCTGAGTACCAGAAAGAGTTGAAGGTCTACGAGGAAGCCAAGAAGAAATATGACGCTGCTAAGAAGGCGGCTGAGGATAAAAAGAAGGCTGAAGAAGCCAAAAAGAAAGCGGACGAAGCCAAGAAAACTGAGGCAAGCAAGGCAGGCACGCCTACTCCTGAAAAGAAGGAATCTGGCGATAAACCAACTCCGAAGCCTGTCCCAACACCAGCGCCCAAGCCTGAGGTGAAGAAGGAGGCCACTCCAGAAAAGAAGGACGTCGGGACTGGAAAGAAAGAGCCCGCCAAGGACGAAAAGGCGAAGGAAGGCGAAGCTGCAAAAGCCACGCCTGAGTTGAAAGAGCCCAAGAAACCGACCGCTCCGAAGAAGCCACGCGCTAGCTCCACGATGGAACCTTATCGCGGACTGTTCGGAGGCACACTGGCTGCCATGGTCGAAATCAGCGACAGCAAGGCGGCGGACGTCGTTGTGAAGCTGGTCCGCAAAGAATTTAAAATCAAAACAGCTGTAGTCGCTAGCTCAGTGGCTGCAGAGAAGAGCAAATTGCTTCGCGACAATGATGTGTTCGTCGTTGTTGGACCAGGCTTGGTCGGCACGAGCGAAGGCAAGCTGGTTAACTATCCCGCAGAGCTTGCAGTGGCTGGCGTGCCCTTTGGGTTTCAATCCCGAGCAAACACTGGTGTTCAAGAATTGCCCAACGCGATTTCCTACGCTGTCTTCCAAGGACTCGGACGAGGAGACGCATTGCAGGCGCTGACGACTTCGCCCATCGAGTTCTTTGGGCTGGAGAAGATCGGTAGCTTGGCCGAGGGCAACGATGCTGACTTGGTCATTCTTAGCGGATCACCTCTCGAACTCAGTACAGAAGTGCTGGCGGTGATGATTGATGGCAAGTGGGTATACGAGAAGGAGCAATAAGATGCATAAAGCCTTTGACGATCCCCCTCACACCATAAAAACAATTGTTATGCGTTTTCTTCAAACCACATTTTCGATTGCTTTGCTCGCAGCCGTTTCCAGCGTGGCGGTGGCAGATGAAAAGCCGAAGTACGCGATTCACGTCGCCAAGGTGATTACCTCTGCTGGTGATCCAATCATCAATGGCACGATTCTCGTTTCTGGTGGCAAGATCGAAGCGGTTGGCAAAACCAAAGATATCAAAGTGCCTGAGGGCTACGAAGAGATTACGCACAAGAATTGCTTTGCGATGCCCGGGCTGATTGAGGCTCACTCGCACGTCGGCGGTTCCGGCGACTTGAACGAAATGGTGTATCAGACCAACCCAGAACTCCGGAACTGGGACCAAATCATTCCTCATAATGACGACCTCAAGCGAGCGATCGCAGGAGGAGTGACCACTATTTGCTACATACCTGGTAGTGGAACCAACATGGGGGGCTGGGGCACCTTGATGAAGACTGGTCCTGGCAAGGCGAAGGATGTCATTATACGAGCACCTGGCGTTCTCAAGATCGCTCAGTCGGGTAACCCGGAACGACGCGGTGGCGAAGTCGGTTCTGGCCGGATGGGAATGAACTACGTAATTCGCCAGCAACTCGAAGAAGGCCGCTTGTACGTTCGCCAGTGGGATGACTTCAAAGCAGGACGGATAGAAACCAAGCCAAAGGTCAACTTGCGACTCGAGTACTTCAAGCCGCTCTTCCGCCAGGAAATCCCAGTCGTCGTTCACACGCAGGCGTACCAAGTCGTTCAGTCGACTTTGCGTATCCTGCACGATGAGATGAATCTGAAGGTCGTTATCGATCACGGGACCTTCGACAGCTACAAAATCAGTGACGAGATCATCAAGCGAAACATTCCTGTTATGGCTGGGCCACGCGGTTTCCGCTATGAGCCCGAAGATGGACAGATCAAAGGAATCGTGGCTGAGTACGCTGAACGCGGTATCACTTGGCTCGGAGTTAACACGGATGCACCGGTGATTCCTCAGGAAGAATTGGCTTTCCAAGCAACCATGGCTGTGCGATACGGCTGGAATGAAGAAGACGCAGTGGACGGACTGACTATCGAAGTTGCCAAGGCGCTGATGATTGATGATCGCGTAGGATCATTGGAACCCGGCAAGGATGCAGACATCCTGATCACAACAGGTTCAATCGTGGATCCACGGAATCACGTCAAGCAAGTATTCATCGACGGTGCGAGTGTTTACGACACTTCCAAAGACCGTCGCCGATTTTAGAGGCCTTAAGGAACAGGTATTAGCAAAGCAAAATCCATGGCCGAATCCAAACTGAACAATCACAATGGCGAGCGAAAGAGCTGGCTACCACATCTAGTGCGATGTGTTGCATGTTGTTCCCTACTAGTCTTGCCCAAAGCGGCTCAGGCACAGCGAACGCTCGCCATTACCAACGCACGGCTGGAAACGATCAGCAAGGCGGGCGTCATCAAGAACGGGACCGTTTTGGTCCAGGATGGCAAGATCGCTGCGGTCGGCAAAGACGTCACGATTCCAGTATCGGCTCAAGTTGTCGACGCCGGCGGCAAGACTCTCATGCCAGGAATCGTAGATCCCTACTATGTTGTGACGATCGGTCGTAACGTAACCTCGACCCCCCCTCGAACGATTGTGTTTCAAGGACGGGTTTTCACCATCGGTGGTGGTAGCACAGCCATTGCGACTACGTTTGCCAAGGTCGCCGACGGCTTCGAGGTAGAAGACATAAACTGGTCGGCTGCGGTGCGTAGTGGCATTACGAACTTCCATTTGGTCACAGGCGGTTACGCGCAGAGTGCCCTGGGAGAACTTGTAGAAAGCGACAAGGCGTTGGTGGGACTAAAGAAGCCTGACGGGTTACTCATCACCACCGTTAGCAACGAAACTCGCGCCCTGGATGTCCTGCGTAAGGGATTGAAAGAACCAAGTTCAACAACGACCAGTACCGCGGCACCGCGTAGCCCGTCGCCGGAACAACTTGCTGCGTTGCGAGCGAGGTTTGGCAATCGTATTCCAATTCCAACTGCTCGGCCGAGCCCCTCAAGCACCAACTCAACGGCAACGAAGAAACCCGAGAGCCCAGTTGATAAACTTTGGGGCACGGTTCGCGAGGGAAAGAGTCCTGTCTTTGTAAACGTCAACAACGCTTCCAGTATATTGCATGTGGACGCGGCTGCAGGTGAGAAATCCAAAGCGAAGATTGCTTTGATTGCGGCTGGTGGAGACGTTTATCTCAACCAAGAGAATCTCGATCCGAAACGTTACTCGATCATCTTGCCACCGCGAATCGATAGCAAACCAAATTCACGGCTTCGCGTGAATGTGCCTGCGATGCTGACGAAGAAGAAGGTGGACTTCGTGTTCTCACTTTCGCTCGGTCAGAGTGATTTCCGAAACATGCAGCACAATCCGCTGTTCTCAGTCGGTATGCTCGTTCGAGCTGGGCTGGATCGTGACGTCGCTTTGAAGGCCCTGACCATTGGCCCCGCCAAGTTGTTGGGGATGGAAAAAGAGCTCGGCTCGCTGGAAGTCGGAAAGTTAGCTAACTTGGTCTTGTTCGATGGTGATCCACTCGGTGCGATGACCGAAGTAGAACAAGTCTTCATTCGTGGGAAGTCGGTCCATGGAAAATAGTTACATGAATTCTTCCAGTGCCGGAGTGCCTTCGATGATTTTCCGTGGCTACAAACAGATAATTGCCTCAGTTTGCATCGCATCGTTGTTTGCCGCGGCTTCTTTCGCGCAAGAGAAGAAGCCTGCTGAAAAACCTGCTTTGCAAAATCCTGAAATGAAAAAGGAAGCGGAGAAGAAGCCCGAAGCCAAGCCTGTGTCAAAGGAGGACATGCTGGCTATCGTTGGCGGCAATATCATCACGGTTACCGAAGGTCGCATCCGTGGTGGCACGATCTTGATCGAAGATGGCAAGATCAAGGAAATCGGAAGTGAAGTCGAGATTCCTGAGGGTTGCGAACAGATCGATGCGTCAGGTAAGACAGTGTCCCCTGGGTTCGTCGCATTAGATGTTTCACGAGTTGGCCTTCGGACGTCGAGTAGCAGTGGTGCAAAGTATGAGGACGGACTAGATCCCTTCGACAACAATGTCAAGCTTTGCCTTGGCGTCGGCATCACGACGGGGTGCATGCAGGTTTCCGGTGGAAGCCGTCGCGGTCCCTTTGGAGTCGAAGTCGGCGGAGTACCTGATGGATTTCCGGTGACAGAACGATTCCCTGGCTTGGATCCAGATGAAGCCGAATTGGCAATGCTCGAGCAGCCAGAGGTCCGCGACTTTGGCGAATTCATCTCGACTTGCCCCTGCTGTGGCTTGCCGATCCTTCCAACGGCTCCCATCACGGCGCCGCCTTCGACGCCGATTCGTGCGCAGAAGAACGCTGTTATCAAGATGTCCTATGGCAGCTTGAAGAATATGCTCGTAGCGCAGAATGCCTTCCTCGATGTATCATCCGGTTCCTTTCGGGGTGCAACGAATCAACGCAACTGGCGAGAACGCTTTAAGCTGGCTCGCAAGTATCTGAAGGATCAGGAGGCACACCAGAAGGCGACTGCAGCTGGCAAGAAAGAAAAGCCACCTCGTAAGCCAGTCAGTGACGAAACCCTGAAGTTAGTTCAAAAGCAGATCTCACTTCGAATCTCGGCGCTGACTGTATCGGAGATCTTGAACATTATTCGATTGTCACGTGAGCTGGACTTCAAAGTTGTCATCACGGGTGCTTACGAATCTTGGGTAATTGCCAAGCAGATTGCCGAGGTGGAAGCATCCGTCGTTTTGACTCCACGCCGCCGTCGCGATCCTGAGTTTGGCGCCGAAGAACGCAGCGGTACTTGGATTGAAACACCACGCGTAATGGAAGAGACGGGCGTTCCCTTCGCGGTGACGGCTCTGACGAGTTCCATTAGTCTGAATGGCCTAGCTGGGCGTGATTTGACTAGCTTGCCTCTCGAAGCGGCATTCTTAGTTCGTGGCGGTGCCAGTGAACGGAAGGCTTTGGAAGCACTGACGATTGTCCCAGCTCGAATGCTAGGCTTGGAGGATCGTATTGGCAGTCTGGAAGTTGGTAAGGACGCTGACATCCTGATTCTCAATGGCCAGCCATTGGACTATCGTACCTACGTTGAGATCGCTGTCGTCAACGGTCGCGTTGCCTATGAGCGAGCCGACGCACGAGTCTTGCCGGTCTACGATCGATAGAAACGGTTTGTCGCGCATTGGCACACCAATGCAAATGGCAAGTGAGAGGCGTATCCCAGGATATTTGTCCGGTATTTGTTTAACGCCTAGCCATAGGGGCGATGGCTTAATCAGGCGTTCCATAACTTAATTATCGTTTTGCAGGCATCCACAGGCGGGACGCCAATGCCACATTGAGGTAAACGCCTGCCCAGCTTTTAGGCTAATAGGCGAAGAACAACATCGCTGCGGAGCACGTATTTGACTCCGGACGCGAGGTGTTCGCTCTCGTGCCAGCGTTGATGGCGGAACAGAAGAGCTAAGCCAGCGTGTGGTTCAACAACGCGAACAATCTTCTCGCGAATTTCACTCTTTCCAACGTAGGCCTCAACTAGAACGCGGACTCTGCATCAAGCAACTCAATCTCAACAGCTAGATCTTGTTCGAGGACTTGTAGCTGGCTACGCAACTGCTCAAGATCGCAATCGCTTGGCAGGGTTAATTGGCACTGCATTTGAAACAGCGTTGTGCCGGTAGTTGGGGCGGCTAGAACCGTCGTTTCCATCTCCTCGACGTTGACTCCCATTGCAGCAAGCCGGCTCGCAACGCCACTAACGATCCCCTCGTGATCTGCGCCGGAACAGATTAGTGCGCCTGACGTGGCTTCACCCTGTTCGGGTTGAGGTGTATTCTTGCGGGCTTGGGCGACAATGCCTTTGGTTTGGAATTCTCCTAAACCTTGCTCAAACTTGGCGATTGAATCTTCTTCGATCGAGACGCGGGCAATTCCCGCAAAGTCACCGCAAAGTCGGGCTGAACGACTCTCTTCCCAATTACCACCGCAATCCACGACAAATTGCGTCGGATCCTCTATCACGCCGGGCCGATCTGGACTCGTGAAGGTCAGTATAAAATCGCTTTTCAAAAGAATTCCCGCTATTAATCGAGGAGAGTTTTCCAAAGAACTGAAATGTCAACGACGAGCAACCAAGGTAACGTTTTGGAACTGATTTGCAGAGAGCAACTAAATACCATCGTGCGGGCTAGAGGAACTCGTCTCGAGTTTCAGACTCTGCAGTGGCGTGCAATCAGAAGGGTTGCAATCCGCTGTCCCCTTGTCGCTGCCCTCTTTGTCGGGCAGCTGTTGCTGGAGAAGTACTACAGCGCATCTGGCGAAGGATTGTCGATACATTCGACGAAGTTATCTAAGAAAGCTTGGCTTGCAGCATCGCTGAGGAACTCAGCATCGGTTCGCATGCAGATGCGCAAACGACGCTGATACGTGAACAAGGAGAAGGATGCTCTAGTCTGGTAACGCAACGGGGAGACTCCGTTGATGTCTTCCAGGACCAAGTTTGCAGCGCGAACTTTTCCACCGCGACGTGGCAGCTTGGCCAAGAACCGTTTGGTAGGATCTCCGGTGTTGGAGAACACGACTGTCGACATACAGTCTTCGCCGCGGAAGCTTTGTGCCGCTTCGTGTACATCACCGGAGATACCGAACAGGAATTTCATCAGCTCTGATTCAAAGCGCGTGTGCTTTAGCAGGGTGCACTCTTCACGAATTGATTGTTCGAGTGCCTCACGATTTTCGATCTCCTGCACGCTACGCTGCAAGAATCCACTGGTGACCAAATTGACGGCAGAAAAGTTCGGTTGCCCTGGCTCACGCAGATCCAGCGGCATGTTGATGGTCACAGCCCCATTTGCGGCTTCTATGCCGTGCTTTCGATTCCACCTAAGAATAGCAATGAACATGGACTCGAGTAAAAGATCATTTACCGTCTGTCCCATCCCCTGGGCGCGTAGCCTGAGATCGCGATACGCGTCTTTCTCGTAGGTGTAGGTGAAGAAGTTCGGATAGCTGCGATCTGTCTTGCCCGCTTCACCATCAACTTGAGCAACGGGGCAGGAAGGTTTCTGCGGTGGACCGATTTGCTCACGATGATGGAACCCCAAAAGCTCTGGAGTGGTAGTGACTCGCATCCGTGCCTTTAGGTCCGTTTCGTCCAGTTCAATGAGAGGTTCAAGCTCTTCCCCCATCAGCTCTGCATAGTACCATAGGCAATCGCCGACAAATTGATAGGCTCCGATTCCGTCACAGCAGGCGTGATGGAAGACGAATGTGAATCGCGACTCACCGTTACCGACGCGCCCCCAGGTTTTAATACCCACTTGCTGCGTTAGATCAAGCTCAAAACCAGCACCCGCAATGTGGATAAAGTCTTCTCCGCCCAGCCAGCCAATCTGTGAATCGTACTCGTCCGGAGCGACCCAACAGTCGCGATTGGCTTTGGCTTTGCGAATGATCGAGCGTAGAAGCGGGTGCCGTTGAAGGGCCTTGTCATAAGCCGTCTGAAAGCGTTTCTTCTCAACCTCGCCCGAAAAATCGAACTCGACGACAAAAGTCATAGCCGCGCGAGGTTGATCGTCAGCATACATGTACGATTCAAAAGGTGCGAGTCGTAGTGGGTATATGCCTCTTCGAGATCCAGCCGCCACGTCTTCAAAAACTCGTCAAAATCAATGGTGGGAGAACGGCGCCACCCCAAAATGGTGGCTGATAAGGAGGCCCGAATGACAGGCCTTGGTGAAGTCTACAGCTTACTCTGAGACTTGCAGCTAGAAAACATCAGATAGCATTTGGCGTGAAAGAGCATGCCGCAGCGGAGGCTGCTAGTTAAGGCCCCAATCAGTACCGGAGGCTTACAGCCTCTGCTTGGGGAAGATTCACTGGGGCTCCATCCGTTCCAAGTACCTAGGAAGAAAACAGAGGTGCAGGATGCCACCAGATCGGTTGGTCGGTCAGCGAGGTATCTCGATTTGGAACGAGAACTAGCCGGTAATACGCGACATCGACCGACGGCGGTCTTATTCCTTAGATAGTCTACTCCGAAGGACTCTTTGTGCAGCTCCATTTCGAATAGTGCGGTGATCTCGTAGCTCTGTGCTTTGTAGAGTTTGAACCATTGGGTGATATCGACTTTCTTGATGAACGTAGCACCTGGCTCAAGATTGCGAAAGACAGCGATACCACCGAAATTGAATGCATCGCAGTTATCAGGTACCGCCGGTTTAGAAACAAAGGCAAATTGATGGTTGCACGGGCCCCGTTGTTGTCCTCCATCCATGAATCGAACAGTCTTTTTACCAAAGTTCTTGATTCGCATCTCTAACTCTACAGGTGCAGCAATTCGATATTCTTTCTTGGTGTTGACAAGTGAAACCAAGCGTTGGTGACCGAGATGCTCTCGAAGCTGAATATCAGCCTTGAGCTCTTGGGCTATCTTCTGCACATTCTCGAGGCCATGAATGTCGACGATCAATTCGAGATCTTTCGCAACTTCGCCTCGGGCTTTTCCGCGCGAGCTTACTATTTCGCCTACCCCATCAATCACCAGTGCGAATTTCCCCTTGGTGTCGAAGTTGGGAACGGCCTGGAGCATGACGCTAAAACTGTCGTTCGCGTTAGAACGCGACCGAATTTTTGCTTCGCCAAATTATTCGCTGAGGATATTGGTCAACTAAATTCTTCCTCCGACACTACAACTCACTTTGATGGACTTACCGGTGTCTTCCTTTGGCCGTTCCCAGGCAGTACGATCGAAGCCATTTTCTAGCTGCTGTGCGACAGCATGAAGGGTGGAGCAATCAAGTGAGACAGAGATGGCGAGAAGGGACTGTGCAGGGCGAAGAAGAAGACCGCGACATATGTTGAAACTCCGACACTGGCCAAGGTTTCGATTCTAGAATTACCTGGGCAGGGCTAGGCGAGATAAATGGAAGCCGAATTCCAGGTTGTCTTGGACATTTATCGCTTGCGCGACAAATGCCGCCAAAGATGTCGCGGTGCGTTAACGAGCCTCTGGCATTCTGGCATCGATGCGTGAGGAAAGTACTTTGATTTCTGAGTCATAACTCACGGGTGGGACGGATTCTCTCTCTTTGAATAGTCCTCTTTGCACCTTTGCCTTTTCCCACATACTGCGGTCCGCATACGCAAAGCATAGATAGGCTTCGATGTAGGGGCGGATGTCTGGGTCGCGATACTCGAAGGCTCGCAATCGTGCAGCCTCTTTCATGCTGTCGATACTTTCATCCAGCTGCCCCAGGAGAAACTCTGCGATACCTTTGATCGTCATCACTTCGTACCCCGGAAAATACCTGACGCATCGATCTGCTTCCGCGAGCATCGTCTTAAGCTGTTTCTTTGTGGTCGCTTCGTCGCGGACAGGAGACATCATGCGGTTAGCAAAATCCTTGGAATCCTCCGGCAGGAATCGCTCCTGAAATTGCCCAACCGGTGAAGAATGGCGAAGCGTTAAACCGCCAATTGCGTTGCCGGTGATCAGCATGCGCCCATCGGGTGAAAAAGAGGCATGAACAACCGGTGCACTCTCAGGCTCACCAAGCTCAAAGATCTCTGTTGGTTGCTCCATGTCCCAAAAGCGTATGGTTCCATCATCGGAGGCCGTAACGAAACGCTGACCATCATTAGAGATGCAGAGTCCAGCGATTTGATTACGATGCGCTTGCATGTGATGGCGTTCCGTACGTTTCTCCACTTCCCAAACAAAAACTTCGCCATCGAAGCCACTCGAGACGATTGTACTATCGTCTCGGGAAACAACTGCTCTCCAGACAGCACTCTTGTGCCTTTGAAAGACATGCAGCTCCTCACCGGTTTCAGTGCTCCACAGGCGTACCGTTTTATCGTCACTCGCGGTGACCACAAACGAACCATCGTGCGAAAAGCAGGCAGACGCCAACTCGGCTGTATGGCCCTTCAGCTCTTGCTCAAGACTCCAGTCTTCCGTGTTCCAGATTCTGGCCAACATGTCAGTGCCGGCCGTGACCAAATACTTTCCGTCTTCTGAGTAGTTCACGTCCCAGATGTAAGTCTCGTGAGCGGTTACGTTGTCGAGTATTTCCAAGTTGCTACCGTCGCGGAGTGTAAGTACTCCGTCAATTCCCGCGTGGACTAGCACGTTCGCATTGGGTGAGAAAGCTGTCGTCAGCACCTCCAAATCAGTTTCCTTCTTTGCCAACAGCGACAGGTCGCGTGACGAAAACAACTGGATTCCGCCGTCTTCGCTTACCGCAACGATCCGACTTCCATCGGCAGAAAAGTCCGCAGACCAAGCCAACTTGGAGAAGGGGCGATGCCGGTGTGTTCCAGGGCGGGATGAAGCAGACCAAATTGCTGCGGTTGCGTCGTCGGATGCTGTGGCAATTTGCTTGCCTTCGTTAAGGAAGCAAATATCTGCCACAACATCGAGGTGCCCGAGGCATTCGACCAGCAAAGAGCCATCGCTGTTCCATACTCTCGCGGTACGATCCACAGATACGGAAGCAATTCGTTGACCGTTAGGACTTACGGCGAGTCGACGAATTTGCGCTCGATGTCCAACCAATGTCTCTATTGTGTTCCAAGTCCGCACGTCCAATATTCGAATGACGAGGTCATTACAAGCGACAGCCAGGTGTCTACCACTCGGCATGAGTATTGCATGCTTGATTCCGAAATGCTGCTGCGTGCTCTCCGCCTCAGAGAACCGTCCTTCCAAATCAGCTTCCCAAGTCTTGATGACGCCATCGAGGTCGGTACTGATCAAACGTTTGCGTTGGGGACTGTAGGCGAGGCCGCTAACCATGACATGATGCCCCTCTAGCACCTGCATCTCGGAGAGATCATCCTGCCTAAGAATGCGGAGCGACGCGGGCCCTACCTCGCGGGAATTCCAATGAATGCCAATGCGATCTGAGACTAAATGTGACTCTCCAACGACTAATGCTTCTGTTCCGTCGGGAAGCTGTGTCTGAAGTAGAACCTCGATGTCTCGTTGGAAAGGCTTCGAACTATTTACTTTGTCGGACTCCTCATCCAAGGGATCTGCAATGGTCAACAAATTGCGATCCGTTGTCGCTCCGATAAGCTGATTGCTGTTCGGTGCAAAGAGAAGATGATTCACCGGTTGTCCTACGATGTGCGACTCGAGCAACTCGTAGGTTTCTGCGTTCCAGACTCGAATGACTTCATCGATCCCACCCGTAGCGAGTAGCCTCCCATCAGACGAGGCGGCGACAGCCATTACTTGTCCGGTATGCCCATACAAGATCTGACTATTCATGTTGAATTCAGATTGCAGGTATCTAGTCTCCCAACCCGGCTTCGAGACGGTCTTCTGAAGTAGTTTCCAAGCGTTTTTTGCGTCGCCGAGCCGCCAACTGTTCCAGGCTGATTTAACACTAACTGCATGCAAGAATAACTTTCCTCGCTCTTGCAGTTCTTTGCTTGCTTCTTCGGCTCTTATGGCGCGGGCGGCTTCGTCCAAAGCTTTCGTTTCGTTGGCTCTCGCCGTCTCTCCCCTTTCCAGTGCGAGAGACAACAGATAGCCAATTCCAAATATCCCGCAGACCAAGAGCAAGAGAATGGTCGTCAGTGAAGCGACCGCAAGTTGGTTCCGACGCACAAACTTGCGAAAGCGATAGATGGCCGAAGGCGGCCGAGCTTCAACTTCCTCATCCTTCAAATAATGTTCGAGGTCTGCCGCCAATTCCTGTGCCGTCTCGTAACGCAATTCTCTTTCACGTTCGACGGCTTTGCACACAATCCAATCTAGATCGCCACGTAACTCCTGCCTTAATTTATCTGGGGTTGTTTGCCGCGCATCGCAGACTTCTCGGACGACTCGAGTCTTGTCCAAGAACCGTGAACTTGGTTTCGGGGCATCGTGATGCTGTAGCTGATCGGCAAAAGTCACAACAGATCCATTGCGAACGGCTACATCTGAAATGGGAAGGCTTCCGGTTAACAATCTGTAAAGCAGTGCGCCCAAGCCGTAGATATCGGTTCGTGTGTCGACATAATACCCCTGAGACTGCTCAGGGCTCATGTACTGCAGCGTCCCCACGACCTGACCATGTGCGGTCAAGTCTGCGCTGTCGTGCATCACGCGGTGAGAACGCACAGCTTTGGCAACGCCGAAGTCAATCACTTTGGCCGTGTTGACGCCATCGATATCAGTCACCAAGACGTTGGATGGCTTCAAATCGCGATGAATAATTCCCTGCTGATGCGCATGCTGGATTGCTTTGCAAACTGAAATCACCAGCTCAATGCGTCGCCGAATAGTGAGCCGTTTTTGATCGCAGAAACGATCGATCTGCATACCATGGACGAGTTCCATCACAAAGTAGGGACGCCCATCCTCGGCAGTGCCTGCGTCGAGAATCCTTGCGATGTTTGGATGATTCATCCTTGAGATCGCTTGTCGCTCTACTTCAAAACGAGCGATAGCATCATCTGCATCCAAGTCTTTGCGAATCAACTTGACTGCTACCCGACGAACAACCGGGTACATCTGCTCTGCTTTCCAGACTGCTCCCATCCCGCCTCGACCTATGCGTTTCGTTAGCCGGTATGGACCAATACATTCGGGATCCACTTCAAAGCCGCTCGTCGACTCCTCGTCAGAATGCATTCCGGCTGGCAGCGTTTTCGCAGAGGCTGGAGTTTGTAGAACGGAAGCAAAGCCGAGTGTCTTGTTCGTCGCACTAGTCAGGACCTCTTGCGCCTATTTAACTGCGACCTTTCCGTACTTCGCGAAGGAATCCGGTACAAAATCTTGCCCGCTGTCCAACGCATGTTGAATGTAGGTAGGAATCAACTGAGTCAGCAATGCATCGCGTTGCTCTGGGCCGACTTTATCCAGAAAGTTGTCTAGCTCTGGTGCGTTGCCCGCTCGCGCTTCCCTCTCGAAAAGCTCAGTTAGATTCTTCAAGTTTTCATTGACAGAAGACACTGTGATTTGGGCACTTTTACAAGGTGTCCTCAGACGAAAGGCGGAAAAGCTGGCAACGAATGGAAACAGTGTTCGCCAGTGAAATTTGACGCGAATATCCCGCCAATTGCAATTTGCCTTGCCCAACCTTTGTTTCGCTAACGTCCAGTAGCTTTCGGACAGAACGCGATTATAGCGTACTTGTTGACACCTTTTGAGTGTCGCGAAGAGCGGACGTCAAATGCAGCTACTAGACCACAGGAAAATGGTAATGTCGGGCGGTAAGTCTGCCCCCGAATCAACTGTCCCGCTCTGCGATTACTACGCCATCTCCGAGGTCGAACTATTTTCGCTATCATCAGATTGCGATTCGGTGGTAGGCTCCTCGGAGGCCGCGGCAGGCTTGGCCTGCGTGCCAGGCATCACTCGTGGTCCAGGAAGCGTGTCGTCGATCAGTCGCCCGAGCTCCTCTGCGTCCATGACCTCGATTTCCATCAGGCGGTCGGTCACACTCTCTAGTGCTTGTCGACGTTCCAGCAGGATTTGTCGCGTGCGTTGTCCCATTTCATCGACGATTCGGATCACTTCCTCGTCAATTTCGCGAGCAGTTTGCTCGCTATGATCTCGGCCGATGCTCTCAGCTCCACCGCCACCCAGAAAGGGAGTTCGACCGCTTTCGCGGTAGTTGACACGGCCAAGGCGACTCATGCCGAATTCCATGACCATACTTCGAGCGACAGAGCTGCAGCGTTCCAAGTCGTTTTGTGCACCGGTGCTGATGTCGCTGAATATTAACTCTTCCGCCAGTGTACCAGCAAGTAAAACTTGCATCTGAGCCTCCAGCTCGCCTTGCGTCATCAGGAAGCGTTCTCCTGACGGCCGCTGCATGGTGTAGCCGAGAGCTGCCAAGCCACGTGGAATGATGGAAACTTTGTGAACGGGATCGGTGTTTGGCAAGGAGTAGGCAACCAGAGCGTGGGCCGCTTCGTGATACGCGACACGCTTCTTCTCTTCCTCGTCCATGATTCGGCTTTTCTTTTCCAAGCCAGCCGTCACACGCTCCACACCCTCGTCAAACTCCTCCTGCCCAACGGTGTTCTTGTCTTTTCTTGCCGCTAGTAGAGCAGCTTCGTTCACCAGGTTCGCCAAGTCCGCACCGCTAAATCCGCTGGTTATCGAGGCGATCTGCTCGAGTTCCACGTTCGGCGATAGTTTTACGTTCTTGACATGAACTTTCAGAATCTGCGCTCGCCCACTCTTGTCTGGACGATCCACCAAAACGTTACGGTCAAATCTTCCAGGCCGAAGCAACGCAGGATCCAAGGTTTCGGGACGGTTAGTCGCTGCGATAACGATGATTCCTGTGTTGGGATCAAATCCATCCATTTCGACTAACAAGGCATTCAGTGTTTGCTCGCGTTCATCGTGTACACCGACGACGTTGCCACTTCGACTCTTACCCAATGCATCGAGCTCATCAATGAAGATGATGCAGGGTGACTTGGCGCTGGCTTGCTGGAACATGTCTCGCACCCGAGCTGCACCAACACCCACAAACATCTCCACGAAGTCACTGCCGGAAAGGCTGAAGAAGGGAACGCCAGCTTCGCCAGCGATCGCCTTGGCAAGCAAGGTTTTGCCCGTTCCAGGAGGACCAACCAAAAGGACCCCCTTGGGAATACGACCACCCAATCGCTGATACTTCTCGGGATATTTCAAGAAATCCACGATTTCTCGTACTTCCTCTACCGCTTCGTCGACACCTGCGATGTCATCAAAGTCGATACCGATATCGTCTTGGGCATAGAGTCGGCCTCGGGAACGTCCGAATGACATCGGAGAACCAACGCCTCCGATACGTCGCGCGAAAAGCATAAAGATCAGGAAGATTGCACCGAACATCAGCAACATGGGGCCGAATTTTGTGAAGAAATTCGGAGGGTCAGAGTAGTTCCAGGTCACATTGCTGCGGTCGAGCGCATCCTTGATTTCTTGCTTGGCGAGCTCGTTGTCATTGTTGTTTGTCTGGAAACTCGTCCAAGTTGGCTCACCGTCTTGTTTATCGTTGGTGAAGGTTTGTTTGCGGATCTCTCCTGAGATTGAAGTGCTCGAAACTTGCACCTTTCTCAGCCCTGACAACTCAACGCGGCGGTCTTTCTGCGTTACCGAAGGAATCGAGTGCGTTCCCCTGAGAGCTAGAGCTTGACCATCCTCCGTTGTGGTTGTTGTGACCACCTTTTCGCTACCGCGCGACTCATATTTAAGCTCCTCAAGCAGACTCACCAAGTCCGGGTAGGGCAATCGATAAATCGCGCTGTTGACGACGAACATGCCAACCGCAAAAAGCACTAAACTCGTCAGTACTAGGTACCAAACCCAATTATTTTGCTTGCCTTCTTTTTTGTCTGGATCTTCGTCCATTACTTACCAACAGAAAAATATTTTGGATAGGAGAATTTTTGAGATCCCCGTAGCAATTGCAGTTCGCTGACCGCGGGCATCGTCGCTTCAAGAGTATACGCAGCAGCTTTCGAAAGGGCGAAAAGGCGTAAAGTCCCCAATACAATTTGCCTCGGAAGCTGCCCTTTTTAGTCCGAGAAGTGCATCTCGGCCTGTTTTGGGCGATTTAGGGGCTTTGCGGCTTCTCAGGAATGTATTGCTACGAATACCTGCAAACCTTACCCTTACCATGCTCGCAGTCCAAGCCACCTGGGGAATTTGCACCGTAGCAGCCTAAGCACGGGACAGCCCCAATAATCTCAACCCACGGTCCCAATCCAAGTGTCCCAGAACGCTCCCAGAACAGCAGTCGCCATCCTAGGAGCGACAGGCAGTATCGGGACGGCCACCGTGGATGTCATTCAGAAGCTGGGTGAGCCGTGGCAGATCGTCGCTCTTTCGGCTCATTCCCGCATCGCAGAGCTTTGCGAGATCGCTACTGCGACGAACACGCAGGTAGTAGCTGCAACTTGCCCAACAAGCTTTGAGAAGGCGACAGCTGGTGATGTTTTAACGCCAGCTGGCAGCAATATGCTGCTTGGCCCGGAAGCCTTGATTGAAATCGCTGAGTCCGCAGACGTTGGAACTGTCGTGGCAGCAGTGGTCGGCTCGGCTGGAATGCTCAGCACTTTGGCCGCCGCAAAAGCTGGAAAACGCCTTGCACTTGCCAATAAGGAAGCACTTGTTGTCGCTGGCAGTTTGGTGAATTCAGCTCTCGCTGAGAGCGGCGGAGAGTTGATCCCAGTAGATAGCGAGCACAGCGCTATTTTTCAGGCGTTGCAGGCTGGCCAGGGCAAGGAAGTTGAGCGAATCGTCCTGACGGCCAGCGGCGGGCCATTTCGTTCTTGGACCAAGCAACAAATTGCTCAGGCAGGTGTCGAGGACGCCTTGGCACATCCAACTTGGGAAATGGGACGTAAGATTACGATCGATTCAGCCACGATGATGAACAAAGCACTAGAAGTGATCGAAGCTCGATGGCTTTTTGATCTTCCTCCTGAGAAAATTCAGGTCGTCGTCCATCCGCAATCCATTATTCATTCGATGGTCGAGTTCGTGGATGGCTCCGTGGTGGCACAGCTCAGCCCTCCGGACATGCGGCTGCCGATCCAGTATGCGTTGACCTATCCAGAGAGAATGGACTGTCCATGCCCTAAAATGGATTGGTCCCAAGCTCTACAATTGGACCTAGACCCAGCTGATACGGAGCGTTTCCCTGCCTTGGAGCTCGGCTGGGAAGTAGCTGGAAAAGGCGGAAGTTGCGGAGCAGTGGTCAATGCGGCCAACGAAGCTGCTGTCGAGAACTTTCTGCAAGGCAAAATCAAATTCACAGAAATAGTGTCGGGTTGTCGTCGAATACTGGAAGAACATCATTTCGACCCCAACCCGTCTTTAGATGAACTAATGCGTCTAGATCGCTGGGCGCGAGAGGAGATAAATCGGTGGGCAGTTTGCTAAACGATAGCCTGATCCCATTCACCTGGAATCTCATTCTGGCTCTGCCAATATTGGGTGCGGGAGAACTACTCAGCAATCTAAACCAATGGACACAAGTCGCCTTGGGACTTGGCTTTGTGATTTTCGTTCATGAGCTCGGTCACTTCTTGGCAGCAAAGACATTTGGCGTACGTTGCGATAAGTTCTACGTTGGCTTCGATGTACCGATTCGTCTTGGCCCCATCCGTTTGCCTGCAAGTTTGGCGAAATTCAAATGGGGCGAAACTGAATACGGCATCGGCATCATTCCATTGGGTGGTTACGTCAAAATGCTCGGGCAGGATGACGATCCACGAAAAGCAGAGGAAGAAGCTGCCAATACACGTCAAGGCGACGGAGAAGAAGCACCGCTCGACCCACGTTCGTATACCGCCAAGCCTGTTTGGCAGCGTATGATCATCATTTCGGCCGGTGTCGTGATGAATCTGATCTTTGCAGTGATCCTCGCCGGAGTGGCTTATTACTACGGAGTGAAGTACACGCCGACCGTTGTTGGGGCTTCCTATGCCGGTGGCCCCGCTTGGCAAGCTGATATTCGACCAGGTGATCAAGTTCTCAAAGTTGCCGAAATGCCAGCCGCACTCGAGAAGTTGCGGTTCGATGACTTTCGCATGTCAACGGTATTTCACGGCCTCGACTACGACGACAAGGAAATTCCGATCCAGTTGCGGCGCGATGGTGAGATCGTTGAATCCGGGATTATTCCCACTCAGAAATATAGCCCCGCTAGACTGCAACTTTACACGATCGGCTGTCGCTCTAGCCTGACACCGACCATCGGTCCAATACGTTTTAGTCCTAATAGCTATCTTGCAGAGGCGGACCCTGACGTACAGCCGGGGGACGTGGTTGTCGCAGTCAACGGAGAGAAGCTGCCTGTTGACGAACGCTATGGCGTCACGATGGGCGATGAATTCATCCGGCATTTCCAAGCCAACTGGAACAAGCCGGTGACGCTGGAACTCGAGCGGAAAGACTCGGCCAACTTCACTGTGGAAATCCCCGCCATCCCAGTTAAATCCATCGGAATCGGGTTCGCCATGGGGCCGGTTACTGCCTTGCGGAAGAATTCTCCGGCGGCGGAGTCCGGGATTCAAGCTGGGGATGTCATTCAGAAAATCAACGGTGAAGCAGTTGTCGATTCCTTGAGACTGCCACATCAAGCAGCCCTGCTGGCTGGACAGGAAGTAACGCTTGAGGTTCTGCGTGGTAAAGGTGACAAGGCGGAAACACTTGAATTCAAGATGACTGGACCTGAGCAAGCTCAATTCGACATGCTTGCACCGGTGTCCACTGAGCTGTCGTTGTCCGGCCTGGGCATTGCATACGCTGTCGAGAAGACAATTTCAGCCGTCGATGAAGCTGCTTCCAAAGCTGGCTTTGAGGTTGGCGACGAGCTCCTCAAGGTTCAATGGGTTGTTACCGCCGAAGAACGTGCTGCATTGTCCGGAAGCTTTAAAGACAAAGCTTATGAAGTCCGCGACCTTGATGAGAAAGATAACACTGCACTGCTGTTTAGCGATATTCAGGTTATGCCGGAGAAGTCTACCCTGGTTTGTGCAGTGCGTCGCGACGGCAAAGTCAAAGACAACTTGAAAGGCGTAGTAGCTTACCAGCAAGACTGGTACTGGCCCATTCGTTCGCTTTCGTTGACCCCTCTCTCGGACGTGCACTATGCCAAGGATCTTAGCGACGCCGCGGCGCTGGGCTTCTGGGAAACCAAACGCCGCTTCAAAAGTGTATTGCGATTCCTGCGCCTTCTGGTCACAGGGCGACTGAGTATAAACGGGCTGGGCGGCCCAATTACCATCGCGCAGCAAGCGGCTAGCGAAGCGAGTTTTGGTACATCCCGCTTGCTGCTCTTCCTGACCATGCTAAGCGCCAACTTGGCGATTTTGAACTTCCTACCGATTCCGGCACTGGACGGAGGACATATGGTGTTCTTGACGGCCGAAGCCATTATGGGCAAGCCGGTGAATGAAGCACTTCAAGTTCGGCTCACCATGGCTGGCGTGCTTTGCCTCCTCGGCTTGATGGCCTTCGTCATCGTTAAGGACATCGCTTGGCTCACTTAACGTAAGAATCGTAATTCACTTCGCGAGAAGTTAGGCCATCTCGTAGCGGGTATCGTCAGGGCTTGTCGATGCAAGTGTGGGATATGATTCCCGACCGCTTGTCATCCTCGCAATTTGGACGTCCCGGTTTATAGTCGCAGATAGACTTGCGCCCCGAAACTATCAGGGCTGAGCATCGAGTGATCCGAAGCAATAGTTCTTTGGCTGTCAGTTGCTTTGTCATCCGATTTACCAGTTCAGTTTCCTGCGCGCTGGTAGCCATTTCCTGATGTTCCTAGATTCTCGATTGGCTGGTGCATGGGAGATCCCGTAGAGCCACTTTTCGTGTGGATTGAAAAATACGCCGCGATCAAAATTATGGCAGCCGCGTGAATATCGTCGGAGGCATTGAGTGCTCAAGTTACTCTGGCTCGGCTTCTAATCCCTGCATTCGCAGAATCGGCTTCCGGTCGCCGCCGGGGCGGTGAGCAACTCATTTACCTTCTTCATTCTTTTCATTGCTCGCATTGTTGCAGGTCCGTTCGCCGGCGATCGCGTCAAAGTCGACTAGACACCTTCAGTTAGCCTGGCGTTATAGATGAGACCCGCGCAGGAGGTGGAACTTACTTCTCAGCTCTAATACCGTTCGGATTGTTGAAAACAAATCCGCGTTTCTCCTCGTCTTCGTGCCAGTCGATGGTAGTGCCGCGCAGAAACTCAGCACTTTTGCCATCCAGCACGACGGGTAATTCACCTGATCGGTTGACGAAATCCCACGGGGAAAAGGAGTGTTGTCGAAGTTCAGCATGCAGAGATAGTTGCCGTTTTCGTCCAACTCGACGGAAACTCGAATTTATGCGTCTGGCTGAAGCTTATTCTGTCGCAAAACTCCTGAAAGTTCTCGAAAACGGATGCCTTCAACGTTGCAACGTTAACATCGCCACCTTCACTCGGGGCAAAGAATTCGGCTGGAAAGCCGCTGGTCAGATCGGGCGTTGACTCTTGCTCAGAGCACCCGCAATTTAACAGCAATAGAATGCCGCATATTGGAAGACTGAAATTCATTTGGTAGAGCAGATTCGAGCTATAAGAAAAACATTCATTGAGCGGAGACATTAGGAGAATCACAGCTGCATCTTGCCAAAGATCGAGGCCGGCAAATCAACTGGCAGCCAAAGCAGCTTTTGGTAATATGCATCACGCTAGTGCCAATTTGCCGATCGCATCCTATCGAATTCAGTACTTGTTCTTATGCCATCTCTTGAGTTTCAATTTTGCGAGCAAGTTTTTTTGAACGATTACGAGTTGATCGACGGCGTCGCCAAGCAGGAGGAATTCGGCAAACAGTTTCAGATTCCTCCGCCAGTGATCAAACGGCATGTCGCTGTAGGGCACTTTGTTGAGCTGCGTTTGGATTCGCTGCGTTTTTCGATGCACGAAGAAGATGCGGCTCAGTGCAGTTGCCCCTCCTGCAGCGGGGAACTTTCCAGTCCTATATTGCGGCATGACCACCCAGCGACGTTGGTCCCACTGCCGCCCCAACCCGTACCTTCGCGTGGCTGGGGAGAGGATTTTTGGGGGCAAGTCATCCAGAGGGAAGGAGATTTCTTTTCCGCTCGAGTAGACAATCCTTTAGTCGAATCACGCTTGCACGGCGTGCAGCAGGAGCAAGTGATTTACTTCCGGGAGTATCACGTTTTGGCCGTTCACGCGTCACACCGCCTGGATATGGTTTTCGGCATGGAAGTCGAAGATATCAAAGAGTTAGCCCAGTGGCTTGGCGAGCAGAACGAGCTGTGATCTTTTGACCTTCAGCCGGCCTTAGACTCGACATAGTATCAGCCAATCTGCTTCAGTGATCTGCAGAGCATAGGATCTAGGGAGTCCGTTTGAGATTCTCCACGTTCCGCGTTCATGCGGCTCGTTTCTCGCCAGTTCTCAAGGGCTAGAATCGCAATGAAACAGCATTGCATAGTGATTCTGACGCTTGCGATATTTCCTCGCTGTGGCAAGAGCGAGGTCGATTCTTGGGGATTACCAGACGAACTGGCAGTGATTTTGAAGAGCGACCAGGACGTTGAACTCTACTGGCTCAATCCAGAGCACCTTAACGAACAACCCGAAAGCGATTTCCACGGCTGGGAAGTCCTAGTAAGTGCGAAGCTCGACGAAGAGAAAGGAAGGGAGAGCGTCGAAGGTTTCAAGTCTGGCATTGCTTCTGCCCCAGACGATGCGACTGGATGCTCCAAGCCGCGGCACGGTCTTAGGATATCAAGGGCGAAGGAAGTCGTAGACTTGGTGATCTGTTTTCAGTGTGTTCAAGTTAACGTTTTTGTTGACGAGGAACGGAGCGGCAACTTTAGAACAGCCGCCAGCCCGCGCCAGCTATTCGACAAGATAGTTGCTAAGCATCGACTGCCAATGCCTGGTCCCGCTAATCCGTAAATCATTTTGTATTGCGGAGGGGGCGCGTTAGTTCCAGTGGATATCAATGATCCCTTGGACGGCTGGAAAGTTGTTATCGGTCTCGCGCAGCTTTTGACGTTTCTTCTGCAGTTCCTCCTTCAGCTCGGCGATCTTGGTAGCATACTTCGGATCCTCGTATTTGTTCTGCATCTCTTGGGGGTCTTGTGCGAGGTCATAGAACTCCCAGGCGACAGGTGTTGGATTCTTGCCGTCAGGTGTGGTGCCATAGAAGAAGATGAGCTTGTAGCGATCGGTGCGTAGGCCAAAGTGCGCTGGAACGCGCAGGTTGTGGGCCATGTGCATCCAGTAGCGATAGTAGGTTGCCTTTCGCCAGTCGGCAGGTTTCGCTTCTCCGTGGATGGCTGCAGCAAAACTTCTTCCTTGCATGTACGCCGGTGTTTCTACGCCTGCAAATGCGAGAATCGTTGGTGCAAAGTCCGTGTTGTTGATCAGCCAGTTGTTCGTCGATTTCTGCTTTACCCCTGCTGGGTAATGAACGATCAACGGCATCCTCATCGCCTCTTCGTAGATCCAGCGTTTGTCCATAAGATCGTGTTCACCGAGGAAGAATCCTTGGTCGCCGGTGTAGATGATGATCGTATTTTCAAGTTCACCTGCGGTGCGCAGGAACTCGACTAAACGCTTCACGTTGTCATCCACGCCTTTGACGCAGCGCAAGTAGCGTTTCAGGTACTTTTGGTAGTTCTGCGTCGTATACTCCGGCTCCTCCAAGTTCTGGTCGATTCCCAAACGCCGCCCGAGTTGCCACTTTTCGTGTCCCTTTGCCAAGCCCGAACCATATCCGCGACTGGCACCGGAGCCGAAGCCAGTTGTGGGTTGCCCTCGCAGGTTGCTGGGTTCGGGAATTGTTTCATCCTCAAGATAGGTTTCGTAACGCGGGGCGTTCTGGAACATGTCATGAGGTGCTTTGAAGTGATGCATTAGAAAGAACGGCTTATCGCGATGCCACGACTTCTCCAGCCATTCAAGGCTGAGATCGGTGATTGCATCGCTAGAGTGACTGCCCTTTTTCTGAATCGTGTTCTTGGGCCATGAATTCTCGCCGCGAACTCGAAAAGTGGGATCAAAATAGCGTCCCTGACCTGGAAGAACGCAGTAGTAATCAAAAGCAGCGGGCTCTTGTTTGAGGTGCCATTTTCCAATCATGGCGGTTTGGTAGCCAGCCTTCTTCATCTCGATGGGAAGAAATTGTTGCGAGGGAGGAATATTCCCGGCGAGATCCAGCACTCCATTCGTTTGAGGATATTGCCCAGTGATAATGCTCGCGCGGCTCGGCGTGCAGATTGAGTTATTGCAGAACACTCGGTCGAATCGCATTCCACCTGTGGCCAACGCATCGATGTTTGGAGTTGGATTAAGCCCCGCAAGACGACTTCCGTAGGCACCAATGGCCTGAGTCGTGTGGTCGTCCGACATGATGAACAAGATGTTAGGACGCTTGGTGGCGGCTGCACCTGGATTCGATTCTCCCGCATTACATGCAAGCGATGACTGCATGATTAAGCAAGTCAGCAGCAACACACGAGCTGGCGGTGTTGGATTTAACGTCTTTACTATCATCAGTTCTTATCAGTCAATTTGATCTCTGCTAGTAAATACAACTACAAGCCCTGAAAATCACTCCACTCGTTCAAGCCGCTTTTGACCAAAGCCCACTCCAGCGCCCAAGTTGTGAAGGCCGAGTATACGAAATCCTTCCAGGGCCGCGAGGAACCGTGCGGAGCAAGCATATCTTGTCGGGCAGCTCGGATTTCTTCCTCAAGCCGCTTGCAGTTGTCAAAAGAGATTGCCAAAGAACGCGCGACATAGAGACGCAGGTTGGGCTCAGGCATCGCCAATAATTCACGAAATACTGGGATGGCAGCGTCTTTGTCACCCAGCCGGACGAGGGACTCGGCAGCGGCTGTTCGAACAGCTGGGGTATCGCTCGCGAGCTTTGTTTTTAAGAAACGTCGCGACAAGTCATAAGAGTCATTTCGAATGATGCGTTGCTGGATCGCCCAGAAGTCGAGCGCTGGGTCGTTTCCACCCTGTAGTAGTTTGCTGCCTGGCCGTGATGCTTGATCGGCTGCCGCAAGAATGCCCTCGATGGGATGGGTTTCAGCGTTGCTCAGGATTTTGTGCTGTGCCGAGTTCGCAGTAATCGCTCTCCGGTGCATTTCGGGCTCAGTGAGAAAGCCACTATCGCGTGTTTCGATAATCCAGTTTTTCAGCTGCTTTACTAGGCGGGCTCTCACACTAGCAAGACCCTGGTAATTCGCGACATCGTGTTGTTCGTGGGGATCGTTCTGAATGCCGTAGAGTTCTTCGAAAGGGAGGGCTCCCACAATTTCTGACTCTGTGCTGTATCGAGGCCACCGTCGTGTAGCCGGTGCAGCTCAATGAGGGATTCTTTGTAGACCGGACTTAGAGTATACCCTTCCTGCATCGGTGCAGGTGCGGAAGATAGTGGCGGATGTAGAGGTAGCGTCCGTCAAATACACAGCGGCTAAGATCGAACATGTCTTCCGCGCGATCACGTGCGTTAAAGACGTACTGTCGCCCTCTATCCGAGAAGATGCTTTTTCCCGCGAGGTAACTTGGTGCCTCGATTCCGGCCATTTCGAGCGACGTTGCGGGAAGATCAACGTAGGACACCAGTGCATTGCGAACGGAGGACTGCCCCTGCTTACCTGCGAACTTTTTCGGAAGGTGTAAGATTAAGGGAACATGCAGTCCGGTCAGATAAAGCCAACGCTTGTAGCGGGGAAGCCCATCCCGTGATCGGCCATGAGAAAGACAATGGTGTTGTCGGCCAAACCATCTGCTTTCAATTGGTCCAACACTCGGCCGACTTCCAGATCAAAAACGGTTATCAACTCATGGTATCGAGCCTAGATGCGTCGCATATCCGACGAGTCGGGGTGATGTGGTGACAAGGTGATTGCGGCTGGATCGCGCTTGCAACCAGCCGGCAATTTGCTGAGGGCATCTGCAGCGCGTTCAGGTTGGTTGCCACTGCCCTCATAGTTGCTGCCCAGATTCATAAAAGCGAAAAAATAAAAGCGAAAAACGGTTTGTCCTGGGGACACGCTCGCCATGGCTTCGCGTCTTGCTTCCAGTAGTCGAACAAACCGTTTGCGTCGAAGTTGTAGTCCGTCTTGCCACGTAGAGCGGTCCAGTATCCATGTTCTTTCAGAATTTTTGCCAAGGTTGATATCTCAGGCGGTAATTCAATCTTGCTAAGCAGATTCTGAGAACCCAATGAAGTCGCATACATTCCAGTTACCAGGTAGGAGCGCGAAGGCGAACAGATCGGCGCTGTAGTATAGGCTCGTTTGAAAAGATGTGATCTTTCGGCGAAGGCATTGATGTTGGGAGTGATATCATCGGGCGATCCATAGCAACCGAAAAACGGCGAGATGTCTTCGGCTACGATCCACAGGATGTTTGGGCGGTTTGTGTTTTCTGTTGCGTATGCTGCCTTTGGCATCAGGAACACCAGTCCTGCAATGCAGAAAAAGAACAACTGTTTCGCGAGGTTCATATCCGTGATTCCAGTTGAGTTACTTTTTGGGCTCTAATGACAACCGATGAGGCTGCGGACGAATAGTCTATTTGTGCAGATAAAAAACGGCGTGAGCACGCGGCTGAATTCCTGAGGCCCAAGTCCCTTCCGTCGAAACTGCCTTTTCACGTCCGTTTATTCCTGCCTCCGAACTCTGGCCGCTGTCCTCAGAATGGCCCACTCTGCGGAATTGTTAGAACCGAAGGAAGGTCCGCAAAACGCTCGAGTGATTGCTCGATCGCCTTCGACCTCAGTTCGTTCTTTCCACTGCTCGATTCACCACATTCTACGGTTAGGAATTCCGAGATGCTTCGCTCGCGAAAATCTAAGCTCCTGTCTGCCTTCTCGGTTGGATTGGTCCTTTTCTTTGGATTCCAGGCTTATACTCACTTGCTAGCCCAGGGACCTGGTGGTCCCAATGCTCCGGACATTGAGCTCGTAGAGAAGTTTGATGCGGATGAGAATGGGCGGCTTGATGCTGCGGAGCGAGAGAAAGCTCAACAGTGGATGGCGGCCAACAGCCGCGGCCGACGTGGCGGCCCT
The DNA here is from genome assembly GCA_963691875.1 of Aureliella sp. Taxonomy (GTDB): domain Bacteria; phylum Planctomycetota; class Planctomycetia; order Pirellulales; family Pirellulaceae; genus Aureliella. The sequence goes on along the minus strand of OY829846.1, from coordinate 2,160,153 downwards.
GGTGGTCGAGGTGGGCCTCCTGGTCGTGGACCGGGTGGTGGTCGCGGCAATGCTCTGGGTACCGAAGGGCCGGAAGTGAATCCTGACGAAGTTGAATTCTTCCCGGATGCAAAACTCTACGATACCACTGTGCTTCGGACGATCTTTCTCGATTTTGACAATCCGGAATGGGAAGCGGAACTTGAGGTCTTCAAGCCGACCGATGTCGAAATCCCAGCCAGAATGACCGTCGATGGAAAAGTCTTAGAGGGTGTCGGAGTCAGCTTTCGAGGCGCTTCATCCTTCTTCATGATTCCGACTGGCAGCAAGCGTTCGCTTAATCTCTCCGTTGATTTCATGAATGAAGACCAGCGGCTTTACGGGTACAAGACGTTGAATCTGCTGAATTGCAATGGCGACGCAAGCATGATGAGCTCCCTTTTGTATTCGGGGATTGCGGGAGCAAAGATAGCGACGCCGAAAGTCAATTTCGTCAAGGTTGTGATCAATGGTCGGAGTTGGGGAATCTACGCAAATGCGCAGCAATTCAATAAAGACTTCCTCAAGGAGAATTATGGCTCCAAGAAAGGAGCACGTTGGAAAGTCAGCGGAAATCCCAACGCCGACGGAGGCTTGCGTTATCTAGGTGAAAACACCGAGTTGTACCGCCAACGCTTCGATATCAAATCCAAGGATGAGGAAAAGGCTTGGCAAGATCTGAAGGCGTTCTGCAAGCTGCTGGATGAAACTCCGACGGATGAGCTAGACACGGTGCTCGATCCAGTTTTGGATCTAGAAGGCACTCTCTGGTTTCTGGCCGCAGATGTAGCTTTGGTAAACAGTGATGGCTATTGGACGCGCGCCAGCGATTACAGCATCTATCAGAACAAAGACGGTAAGTTTCATATAATTCCGCACGACATGAACGAGTCCTTTTCTGGCGGCCACGGAGGAGGTGGGCCTGGCGGCAGAGGTCGCGGACCACGTGGAGGCCCTGATGACATTGATGCGATTCTGGACTTCCTGTTCGGCGATTTGGAAGGCGGACCGCCAGAGCGGGGCGGTCGAGGTCCAGGTGGCCAAGGTGGTCCCGGCGGACCTGGCGGTGGACCAGGAGGCCCTGGTGGTGGTTTCTTTGGTGGGCGCGGGGGCCCTGGTGGACCAGGAAGAGGCCCCGGCGGAGGAGGCGTTACACTCGATCCATTGGTAGGTATCGACAACGATAGAATGCCTCTCCGCAGTCGTCTCCTCGAGAACGAAAGGTTGCAAGCAAAATATCTGGCATACATGGAAGAGATAGCCACTGAACATCTCAGCTGGGAAAAGATCGGTTCTTCAATCGCTGCCGCTAGAGCCTTGATCGTAGACGAAGTAAAAGCAGACACACGTAAGCTAATGAGCTACCAGGCATTCCTGCAAGCTACCGATCCTGAGAATGGCGATCTTCGTAAGTTCTGCGAAGAGCGATCCGAGTTCTTGCTCAACTACCAAGCTGAAAAATAGAATCTGCCACAAAAAGTTGGTTATCAGACTTTAGCCGCTCTTCTTCAAACTTTCCCCAGCGTTGGCGGCCCGAGTCCGGGCTCCGACGCAACAATTCGCATTAAAGGGGCGCCCTGCATGGAATTTCTCGAAGTCCCGATTTTCGATGATGACATCTATAAGATGTTGGTGCGTCTTGCGCTAAATGTTACCGTGGTGCTATGTGTCGTCTTGGGGTGCTACCGACGGTTTCAGAAGGAGAACGCCTACGTTTTCACCTTCTTGCTCCTCAACATCATGGTCTTCTTCATTTGCTTCGCATTGAAGAAGCTGGAACTCGGCCTGGGAATGGCACTGGGGCTGTTCGCCATCTTCGGAATCATTCGATATCGAACCGACTCGATTCGCGTCAAAGAGATGACGTATCTGTTTGTGATAGTTGGAATTGCTGTGATCAACGCTTTGTCGAACAAGAAGACAAGCTACGTGGAGCTGGCGGTAACCAACTACGCCATAGTGCTCACCACGTATCTGCTCGAACGATCCGTAATCAGCATCAAGAGCCAGGTCAAACAATGCATGGTCTATGACAAACCAGAATTGCTAGCACCGTCCCGAAGAGATGAGTTGTTGGCGGATCTGCGAGAAAGGACCGGTCTTGAGGTGCAGCGTGTGAAAGTCTCCAAAATCGATCTTAGCAAAAGTACCGCCGCGATCACGGTGTACTATCCTGCTTCGCCCGAGGTTCCAGCTTAGAGGCCAGCGAGAGCGGGATAAGGTTCCAGCATGTCAAAATTCGCGTGAATTCAGCCACGATTCAGAATGCCCGTTTCGCACGAGTACAAGTTCAAGCTAGCAGCTCCTCTAAAACTTGTCGCTGTGTTCCGTACTCATCTGTTTGCCACGCAGTCGGCTGGAAAGACTGCGCCACCAGTCGTAGATGAAGAAAGTCCCGCTGCGACTTCGCAGCAACACTTCAAATGCGTCTGAATCTCGAGCGATCGATAGCGCTGCGAGTTCACTCTGCGCTTGGCGGAGGTTCGACGAGAGTTTCTGGTCCCAAAGTTCTTTGCTCGTAAGTGCTTCTGCCTCCACACTCTCCGTCGCAACAGGTTCTCCGAAGTGAAGCAACAGCTCTGGCATTTTCTCTTCCCAAAAGCAGTACTCGATGGCCAGCGGCAAAAACCAAACGTTTGGACTCTCCGAGTCAACGACTTTGCTTTTCCCTAACGCATGCCCCAGATGTGCTAAGCCTGGCATAAGAGCCTCGCTGTGATCGCGTACATCTGCGAAGCGACCTTCGGGGGTGAGCCAGATCGAATTGCCTGATTGGGCCAAGATAGCCCGACTGACTTTCAAGAAGTGCTTTGCGCCTTCCAGGCTGTTTTGGGCGACGGGATAAAACCCCATCTGCCCAAAGATCCGGTATTTCTCAAATGCTTCTGCATCGATCGGAGCATACATACCAAAAGACGGAAACAGGTCCTCTGCCAAAAAAATAGCCAGCAAAGGATCCCACCACGAGGCGTGATTGGCGTACACGACGACGCTATCGGTGCTCGGAATATCATGGGGCAATCCAGTAGTACGAGACCGCGCGATGACATGAAAGTGCTTGCGAAGATAGCGGCGATTGAAAACACGAAACCCACCCATTAGCGGCTTATTGACTTTAGGTAGCTGGGCATCAGGTGGCGGGTGAGGCATTTGAGGTTTTCCGATTGCTGGCAGGCAGAGTCGCTATCATAGAGCGTCGCGCAGGTAGCTATTTTAAGCGCTCAAGAGAAGTTTAGGACCACGTCGAAGGCAATCGCTTGGCCTCATTGAAGGCCTTCTTGCTACCGTGGTTGGATTAAAGAAAGGGATCAAGAATGAGAGTTCGAATTGCTTGCCTTTGCGTTTGTTTGCTCGGTTCATTCGCCGAGCGCACTGCTGCGGAAGACGCATTTACCGTGATGTCCTATAACATCCGCTATCTAAATACACGAGATGGCGAAGATGTTTGGGGCAATCGCAAGGAAGCGGTAATTGATAGCTTTGAGGCTGGTTCCGTTGTGGGGCTTCAAGAAGTTGTTTGGAAGCAATTCGACGACATCAAATCTGCCACACCCAAGTTGGAGTGGTATGGGGTTGCCAGGGACGACGGCAAGCAAAAGGGCGAGAGCGCTCCAATAGGCTGGCGAAAGACGGAGTTCTATTGCATCGACAAAGGCACATTCTGGCTCAGCGAAAATCCAAAGACCGTTGGCAGCAAAGGGTGGGACGCAGCCCTGCCGCGAATCGCTACTTGGGTGAGACTGCAGGACAATTCCTCGAAACTGGAATGGATCATACTCAACACCCACTTTGATCATCGTGGTTCGGCTGCTCGAAAGAAGTCAGGCGAGCTGATTCGCAATTGGGTTGCTGAGAACGCGAAGGGACTTCCTGTTGTCGTGATGGGAGATATGAATGCGAAGCTTGGCAGTGCCCCCATGAATGCATTGCTGGAAGGAAAGGAAGCCGCCCTCGAGGATGCACGATCGCGCGAAGGCGTAAGAGATAAAGGCCCGAATAGCACTTGGTGTGGATTTCGCGAGATCGTAGAAGGGCAGAGGATCGACCACATCTTGGTATCGCAAAACGTTGCAGTTGAGGCATTCGAAACCATGAATCCGAAGACGAAGTCAGGACGTTTCGCCAGCGATCATTTGCCAGTTTGGTGCCGGTTGAAGCCTGCAGAGCAAAAATAGCAGCCTAGGGATGCCTCGGCGATACGCGCAAGGTTTCTGAGATGGATCAAAGCACCGTTGCAATCGCCGCCAAGCGTTTGACAGTAGCACCTAATCCTCCTAGATTCTCATTCCCGTTGCTAGCACGTGGCTCTCAGAGGCAGAGAAAACTTATTTTCGACAAGGTTTACCTAGAGTGACTTAATTCTTCCTCGACGACCATCCGATACTACCGGCACAACCAGAATTTCGTGCGTGCCTCTAGTCTGTCTTGGCTGACGCGCATGGGGGCGATTCCGTTTGCTACGGTGGAAGGTAGTTTGATGTCGTTGCAGAATTTTCATTGGCGAGTAGTCGCGGTACTGACCGCAATAGTAGCCAGTCCAACGGCGTTTGGGCAAGTTTATCACCCACTCGGTGATGTATTGGACGTTAATCCGGATTGGCAGTTCTTTGCTCCGGTTGACGTAACAGAGATGCTCGAGCGCTCACCTCGCAAGACCGCATCCACAGGGTGGTTTGCGACTTATGATAGGACCAATCTTTGGGTTTCGAGACCGGAAGTAGAAGCTTCCTCCGCGAGAGGAGACTTCGGTTGGGGTAATCGATGGGATGTCGGCTTCATGAATGAGGAAGAGTCCGGTTGGTTGGTCAGTTTCCGAAGTATGGGGGGACCCAACGTCTATGATCGTGTCTTGCAGGAGCGAGTAAACCGTGTCAACGAAGATGATGTGAATGATCCGGCCGACCCTTTGTTCCCGCCAGATGATCGCAATGATCCACAACTTGGCTTCCGGGCCTATGTTTTGGGTGATAGTCTGAACGTGGTTGGTCTGACCAACTTCGAGCTGAACAAAACCTGGCGTCGTTCACCCTATCGTTACGGTGGGATGCTTGAGCCAATGATCGGCCTCAAGTACTCGACCTTTAACGACACAGCCTTGAACGAGAACTACATTCGCACGCAGAATCAAATCACCGTCCCAGGTGGTTTAACGACAGACAACGCCGTGGAAACACTCTTCTCCGATACAACGACGATCAAGAACTCCATGATTGGAGGCCAACTCGGAGCACGCTACTTCAACCACAGCGGACGCTGGACGCTATCCGGTGAGTTCAGAGCCTTTGCGATGCAAAATTTCCAGGATCGCACCCTAGCTCGTCGTCAAATCACGTCTGAATACGATGGGGTCGGTGGTGACGTTGTGGCACAAGACCCGGTAACGGGGACCACCTTCATCCAATCGTCGAACCAAGAGTTTGCGTTTGGATTTGAAGCCCGGGCGGAAGCAGCCTACTCGATTACCAACTTCTTCCAAGTTCGGGGTGGTATTGATGTTATCAACTTCGCGAAGGGAATTTGGCGAGGTCAGAACCCAGGTGTTGGCAACGAGTTTGTTCAAGATCAAGCCGTTGAAATGGCGGGTTTCACCTTTGGTGTCAGCGTAAATCGGTAACCAGCAACCTTCCACTGCTAGAAAATAAAAAGAGCCCGAGCAATTGCTCGGGCTCTTTTCGTGTTTGGCTGTGAAGTCATCGGTGGACAGACTAAGTGTTCGAATCCGGCCCACTGTCGTCGTCTACTGACCGATCCCAGAAAGTGAAGGCGAAGAGCACCATGACTAGAGCCGCAAAACCAGCTGGAGCGTACCAGAACATGGAATAGTCCAAACCCGCTTCTCCATCTTTGCACTGATTGGTCCACCAGCCGAACGCTTGAGCTCCAATCCCTAGCCCAAGTCCTTGGGTGAGCATAACAACAAGCGACTGTGCTTGACTCCGGATTTCTGGGTTTGCTTTCTTGTCCGTATAAACCATACCCGTCACGAAGAAGAAGTCATAGCAAATGCCGTGAAGTAGGATGCCAGCGAAAATTGGCCAGGTCATCATCGGAGACTCCATTCCGAAAGCTAAGCCCCAGAGTGCATAGCGAATAACCCATGCTGCCATCCCGATGATCAACATCCACTTGACGCCGAAGCGAGCGAAGCAGAGCGGCATAACCAGCATAAAGAAAATCTCACTCATTTGTCCCGTACTCATCGCACCCGTTGTAGAGCCAAATAGAGTCACACCCATATCTCCTACAAAGCCCGCACCCTTGGCGTAGTATCCGGCGAGAGGAATGCAGATCAAAAAGGAAGCTACAGCAAAAACGAAGAAAGCCTTATCTTTCAGCATCGCCCAGGCATCGATGCCAAGAATCTTCCCGAATGAAATAGGCTCACCCTTAGCTGGTGGTGTTGTGCGCGGCAAGCTCAGGCAATAAAGACCGAGAATGGCAGAAGCTATGGCCGCAGCATGAAAGATGTGTGAGGAGTTGTCCGCATACTGGATGGTCTCCATCAACTTATCGATAGCTGCCTGAGCGTTCTCGATAGCGCCAGCATCTCCTCCCTCAGTTGCCGTTGCGAGCTTCGCCTGCGCTTCAGAAATCTTTGCACCTTCTCCATTAAAGGCACGAACGAGCCACATAGCCCAGTTGCCAACAATCCAGCCAATTGTTCCTGCAACCCTAACAACAGGAAACTCTTTCTCTCCATTGGCCAGGTGCTTGAAGGACAAACTTGCCGTCAGTCCAAGCGTTGGCATAAAGCAAATCATGTAAAGCAGAAGGCACAAAACCATCGGGTGCGCGAACTGAGACAGATAGCTTTCTGGTGCACCTCCTTCCGCGAGCGTCGGTGCATACCATAGTAAAACTGCTCCGATAAGTCCCAATATCGCGAGCACCCATTCGGTGTTCATGAGCCGATCCACAATTAACCCCAACGTCAGGGGGGCAAGAATCGCTGCAATCGGTGCAACGGTGTAGGCGGCTGCATCGAACGAATAGCCCTCCGGGTTCTCTGTCATTCCGTTTGCTTGCAGGAACCCGTACATACCCACATACCATGCTCCCCAGACAAAAAACTGGAGAAACATCATGACGGCCAGGCGAACAATGAGGGCAGAAGAGGATTTCTCGTCTTGGTTTTCCATGGTGGCTCAAAAATCAGTAGGGGATAGTCAGAGAAGCCCGGAGTCCGGGCAGGACAGATTCTAGCTGAATCACAGCCTACTTTGAAGCTTTTGCATTGTGAATTCACGGACCTGGGGCGCCAGCAGCGGCATAGTCAGACGAGACTGTCAGGTTTAACATTTCTGCAACTACCCGAATAGCCAGTCTCAGTTCCATTCCCCATGCAGCAACCAAGCCACAACCTCATCAACGCAATTCGATTTGCTGCTACCTTTCATGGCGAAGTCGAAGTGGTTTCGAAATCGGTCGTATCCGCGGCGACTCATCGCTACCGCTACAGAGATGCGTGGCCGCGTGTCAATCAGCTCGCTTTTGCACTGCGAGAGCTAGGCATCGTCTCAGGGGAACGAGTCGCAAGTATGGCCTGGAACACGCACCGGCATTGGGAAGCATGGTACGCAATTTCCGGAATGGGGGCTGTTTGCCATACCGTCAATTTGCGGCTGCTCGAGGATCAATTGAATTACATTCTGCAGCACGCCGGAAGTAGATTTCTGCTGATAGATCCACCACTCTGGGAGCAGTTCGAGTCTGTCCTTCTGCCACTTCTCAAGTCAGAGAAGTCAGCACTCGAGAAAGTAATCGTGCTATGCGACGCCCCGCACTTGCCGGAATCCAAATTTGCTGAGCTACTCTGCTGTGAAAGTCTACTATCCGAAGCAGCTACAGAGTTAGATCCATTCGGAGAGTTTCCATGGCCCGACCTGGACTTCGATACACCCTCATCGCTTTGCTACACCTCCGGGACCACTGGCCAGCCCAAGGGAATTCTCTACACACACGGCTCGAACATGTTGCACGCGCGAGCCACGATGGCCAAAGGAGCACTGGGGATCGGGTGTGATGACTCGGTGCTGATGGTTGTTCCAATGTTCCACGCCAACAGTTGGGGCCTTGCCTACTCCTGTCCTATGGCTGGTGCCAAGTTGGTTTTGCCTGGCAATCAGCTGGATGGTGAAGGCCTTTATCAGATACTTGCAGACGAGAGTGTCACCTTCACCGCCGGCGTTCCATCCGTCTGGGACGGACTGCTCGAGCACATGACAGCTAAAGGCGTTGAGCTACCCTGTCTAGATGAAATTAATATGGGAGGTGCGCCGCCAACAAGACAGGCTATTGAAGGGTTCGACAAGTTGGGCATCGATGTCATTCATGGTTGGGGCATGACCGAGATGAGTCCCGTTGGAACAATCTGCCGACTGAAGAGCTACATGCAATCCTGGCCACGCAGCGAACAGTTAGGTCAACTTGTGAAACAAGGGCTGCCGCTGTTTGGCGTTGAAATGAAGATTGTGGATGAGCTCGACGAGGAGTTGCCCCACGATGGCGAGAGCTGCGGGCGCTTGTTGGTCAGAGGACCTTGGATTGTCGATCGCTACTTTGGTGAATCCGAGGATTGCTTGGAGGCTGACGGCTGGTTTGATACGGGCGATCTGGCCAACATTGACTCGCATGGCTACCTGCAAGTCGTTGATCGGGTGAAAGACTTGGTCAAGTCCGGTGGCGAATGGATCAGCTCGACGCAGCTCGAAGGCTGGATCTTGGAACATCCACAGGTCGAACTCGCTGCGGTCATCGCAGTCGTCGACGAAAAGTGGGGTGAACGGCCACTGATGATTCTTCAAACGAAAGATAAGTTGTCTCGTGAGGCTGTGATCGAGTTCTTGGCGGGGAAGGCGCCAAAATGGTGGATGCCAAATCGCGTTGAGTGTCTTTCCGAACTGCCTTTGACTGGAAGTGGAAAAGTCAGCAAGGTTAAGCTTCGTGAAATGTTTTCAGATTGTGGATAGTCCCCACCTAACCTGCTTGTCCCATCTGCAAACTTTATCGCCCTTGTTTTACACTGATGACTTGCACCTCACCGGAGCCGCAAATGACCTCAGAAGAATTGCCTCAGTCCAAAAGCCAGCCAATGCAGTTCGAGAACGGTATGGCGTTGGGAACTGCCCAGCGTTGGTGTGGCGGGCAGTACACTTCGATCCTCACCAAAGCAGGGATCGTTGGCTGTGGAATCTACGACCTTAAAACCCCAGCTGAGTTTGGGCAGGCGATTGCGATTGCAAAGGGAACACCTGAAAAACCACTTTGCGTCCCGGAAGACCTTCTCGATGCATCGATCGTCGGAATGACACCGCAAGCCAAAGAGTTGGGAATCGAAGTTGGGATGACGGGGTGCGAAGCAGTCGAGTTGATGCTGAAATCGAATCCATAGCAAACGGTCAAAAGATGAAGCCCAAAATCAGTGCCTTCCCTAAATGCTACTTGGATACGATTTCACACGATCGATCCATGACGGTTTTCGAATGGATCGAGATGGCAAAATCACTCGATGCCGATGGCCTCGAGATGTACGAGGGATTTTTCTTGAATCTCGAGGAACCCTACCTACGAGAAGTGGGATCGGCGATTCGTGAAGCGGGATTTGAGATGCCCATGCTCTGTTGCTCGCCCGACTTCACTTCCCCCGACGCAGACAAACGTGCGAAAGCAATCGCTTACCAGCAAGAAATGATCCGCGTCGCAAGACTGCTTGGCGGCGAAGGAGTGGTCTGCCGTGTTCTGAGCGGGCAGCGCTATCCAGAGGTTTCTCGGCAACAAGGTCTCGAACTCGCCAGCGAAGGCATCCAGGCTTGCTTGTTGCTGGCTGAGGAACTTGGAGTCATCCTTGGTATTGAGAATCACTACAAAGATGGCTACTGGCGTTATCCCGAGTTCGCCCAAAAGATGGACGTCTTTCTGGACCTGCTCAAGCTGATTCCCGAATCGGACTACTTTGGTGTCCAGTATGATCCTAGCAATGCGGTGGTAGCGGGTGACGATCCAGTGGAATTGCTACGAGAGGTTGCACCGAGAGTCGTTAGCATGCATGCCAGTGATCGGTTCCTGGTGGAAGGTGCGACGCTCGATGACCTGCGAGCGGTCGAAGACAGTGTCGGCTACGCGGAGATTCTGCAGCATGGAGTCACCGGAAAAGGACTCAATGACTACGCTACGATTTTCGGCATCCTCCGGGAGCAGGACTACTCGGGCTGGATCTCGATTGAGGACGGGATGAATGGCATGGAAGAGATGGCCGAGTCACTCGCGTTCTTGCGACAGTCGGTCGAGCACTACTGGTCGTAAAACGTCCAGGCCTTGAACTGCCCACCAAGTACCGAGCGATAACGAGAATAAATACATGCACGTTACGCGAGCGAGTGCATTTGCAACAAGCAAGAGGCGAGCTGCCGTGCGCGCCTGGGCATGAAACCTACGGTGGAACTTCAAAGATCGAGCGGCTGAAGCCTGGCTCCAGCAATTTTCAGCCCGCTTTGCGTCCCTGATTTATCGTGTTGCGCCGACGAAGAAGTTGAAGATCTGCCGTTCGTCAGTTGGAGACGACGTGACAGGATACGCAAAATCAAAGGCAAAAGGAGCTGGGCCGAGAGCCGGCACAAACAGTCGCAGTCCGAGTCCGAGAGAAACTCGGAAATCTTCCGTATTCAGCTGAATGTCAGGTTCAACCGTCCCATAATCCACGAAGGCGACGCCACGCAACATGTTGTCGGCAGTGATCGGTAGACCATACTCCAAGCTGCCCAAGAAGCTGAATTCGCCACCCACTTCTATGTCACTAACTCGCGGACTTGCACCTCGAAACTTGAATCCTCGCAAGGTGCTAAACCCACCAGCGTAGAAATTCTCGAAGATAGGCGTCTGTGATCCCGTGAATCCAACACGCAAAGAATGATTCAGTGTTCGTGCACCGGAGGTGGGGTCCAGGGGTTGATACAGGGTCCAGTAGCGAGACCAATTGATTAAGCCACGCGAAAAGTCATGTTCGCCAAAGGCCTGATCAAAGATCAGTTCTAGGAGCCCACCATCACTACTCAGAAAAGGGCTGTCACGCGTGTCGCGGGCGATGCGAAATCTTGCTCGGTACATGTCGTTGCTGCCAAGTGCCGCGTCTAATTCCGGAATGCCCATATTTCGAGGCTGGAAGAGTTTGACGTCTTCCATACGGAGTTCGGAACTCAGTGAGAAACCGCGTTGGTCGCTAAAGCCCAAACTGACGCGTCCGCCAGCTCGCTGCTCGCTCCAATCGCGGAGTTCACGCGTGTAATAGAATCCACCGATGGATAGACTGTATGGCAGGTAGCCCCGCAGGTTCGGCTGTGTCCAGCTCACTGCATAACGCTGCAGCTCGTTGCCAGGCATGATTTCCACGCGAAGGTGCTGCCCATCGCCACGCAGGAAGCCGGAGCCAAGTCCAAGTTCGGAGAAGCTGAAATCACGCTCCTCTAGAATGATTTTTCCCGCTACACCAAGATCGCTGTTCACCGTACCACCGATAATCGCTCTCCCGGTGCGCCCTTCAGTTAGGTAGATGTCCAGCGGTGCGATGACTTCGTTAGGACGATTGACTTGAGGGCGATTGGGTACGGGGGAAAGTAAGTTGGCGCCTGCTCCCGGCGGTAATTGACTTGGTTGCGCCCCTGGCAGAACCCAAGGACTCATTGCTGTTGGCGCAAGAGCATGAGGGTACACGCCCTGAGGTATCGCAGGAGCAGCGGTACGAGGCAAAGTCTGAGGTGCAACCACTGCAGGATTGGGAGCCGTCGGCACGGGATTCGGATTTACGGCAGTTGAGCCCGGAATGGCCCCAGTGGCTGGCTGGCCGAGTAGCGGAGCAGGGGTTCCGAGGGGCAGGAAGCCCGGGGAGGATAAGCCTAGTGAGGTAGCTGGTCCAGTCTGAGCACCGGGAAGCAACAGTGGTTGTGCCGGAAACGGGGCGCTTGGCAGCTGGTAGCCGCCACCGTATCCGCCTTGCAGGACGGGGGGGAGAGTAGAGATGCTCGCTGGCTGGGCAAACGCATTCGTCGCGAATCCAACGCATGCGACAACGACTACGAGAACCCCTGTCGCATTCGGATGAATCATAGGAGGCCACCTACACTGCAGCTTGGCCGATGCACAGTCTGCGATGATGAGGCTCCAAGTGAAATGTGGATTTCAAGGCAAAGGAAGTCGTCAAAACGGTAGCGGGAACGCGTTATAAAAAACCTAGGAACGGCTGCTCTTGCCAGATCCGTTCGGCTTTTCAACAGGCAAACGACTACGCCGCACGACCTTCTTTGGCTGGGCAGATCAAGGCGTAGATTCTTTCAAATTCATCAGGATTGGCAAAGCTGATACTGATCTTGCCTCTGCCACTGGCACTCTGCTTAATCTCAGTCTTAGTACCGAGTGATAGTCTAAGTTGTTGCTCGAGCGAAGCGATCTGTGGCGATGGTCGGGTACGTGATTTCTTATTGCCGACCGATTGTCCGCCATCTTCGGCTTCAAGATACTCTGTCACGCGGCGTTCCGTTTCGCGGACGCTCCAGCCTTCTTGGACGATTTGCTTGGAGAAATCTATTTGCAGATCCTCTTCGCCCAACGGCAACAGAGCTCGTGCGTGCCCCGCTGTTAACTTCTCGCCTTGAACGCCAAGCTGAATTTCTTCGGGCAACTCCAGCAAACGCATCAAGTTTGCAATTGTGCTACGGTCGATCTTGAGTCGCTTCGCCAAGTCATCTTGTTTGCACTTGTGCTCGTCGATGTAACGCCGGAATGAAAGCGCTTTTTCGATCGCGTCCAGATCTTTTCGCTGCAAGTTTTCGACTATTGCCAGTTCGGCCACCAGTCGATCGTCGGCCTCGCGAATCTCCGCGCGAATGGTAGTCAAGCCAGCGTGAATGGTGGCTCGCAGTCGACGTTCACCACTAATCAGCTGGTAACGCTCGCCAACACGTCGCACCAGAATTGGTTGCAACTGTTGGTGCTCGCGGATACTTTCCGCAAGCGAATTGATTTCTTCTTCGTTGAACTTGCGTCGCGGCTGAAACGGATTGTTGTCAATCTCGTAAACGCTGAGTTCTAATGCCCCGCCCTGTGGCTTGTCAAACTCTCGCAACGGCACAGCGCCGGTCACTTCCTTGGCGACCGTCTTGGACGCAGGACGCTTTTTACCTGCTGATTTGGAAGTTGCCTTTGTTGCGGGATCGGTGGGTGCCACTGAGGAAGCACTTTCCTTCGCAACTGATTCAGGAGACACGGGACTTGTTGTTCCCACACTCTCTTCTTCCAAAGGTGTTCCCAGGAGAGCGGCCAATCCCTTGCCGAGACGTCGGTCCTTAGTCACGTTCCAGTACCTCCATGCACAATTCTACGTACGCCCGACAGCCACGTGATCGCGGTGCGTAATCCATTACGCTTACACCATGGCTGGGCGCTTCCGAGACGGCCACGTCACGCGGAATCACCGTATCAAATACGATGTCTCCAAAAAAATCGCGCACTTCGTGATCGACTTCGTGGGTCAACTCCAAGCTGGGATCATACATAGTCAGGAGGATTCCGCCAAAGGTCAATCTTCCAGCTCCTTGCTGCATCACATCCCGGATGACGTGAATCATCTGAGTCAGCCCTTCCATCGCGTAGTACTCGCATTGAATGGGCATGAGCACTTCAGTGCTAGCACTCAGAGCCGCTTGCGTCAGCTGTCCAAGCGAAGGAGGGCAATCAATCAGCACGTAGTCGAAGGAGGCCATTCCCGCATCCAAATGCTGCTTCAGCAAGGTGGATTCACTTTGATCGCTGCGTTCCAGGCGATCCACATCAATAAAACTTCGGCTGCCAGGCAGCAGGCGAAGATTCTCCCACCGCGTCTGATGCAAACTCTCTCGCAGCGGTTTCTCTAGTAGAAGCGGATGTTTTTCGGAGGGCTCCAGTCCCAAACCGCTTGTCGCGTTGCATTGCGGATCGAGGTCGATCAACAATGTACGCTCACCTGCAGTCGCCATCGCTACCGCGAGATTGACGGCAGTCGTAGTCTTACCCACGCCGCCTTTCTGATTTGCCACACAAATGATACGAGCCATGTGTGGATTCTGCCGAATCGCCGCGTTGGAGTGAATGTCAAAAAATTGTGTAAGAACACTTGCTAGCAAAACTCGATTTACTGGAAGCCCGGCTGCGAAAATGAGCTTTTCGCTTTGGAGCCAGCCGAAATTCTTGATGACTTCAGCCGGGTTATATGGCATTTCAGCGCGTTAAAAAAGCCGACCTTGAAACCTCCAAGATCGGCTCTCGTTTTTTCAGACAAATGGCAAGTCTAGGAATAGCTCCTAGAATCCGCCACCCATGCCTACTCCGGACTTCGCGGCGGAACCGATTGTTTGTAGGATGCCTTCATCGATGGAGAATCGGTAAAGGAAGCCGTTCTTGATCAAGCGGCTGGAGATCGAGATCTTGTCGTTATCTGAGTACTCGCCAATCGTTTGGAGCAGATCTCCGAGGGTTGGGTCGGGCTCGATCGTATGAACAAACTCCATCAATGCACCGAGGGCAACGGAGCCTTCGAAAGGAGTTACCTTCACGCCCTGGCTGTCGGACATCGCGTCGATCAACTTCTTGACCGTCGCATCGCCGTTTGGATCCAAGTTAATGAAGAAACTCTTCGGTCCAGTTCCGATAATGATCTTTGGGTTTTCACCCAAAACAGCTACGGCATTCGGGTCAGGGATCGGTGGGCCACTTACACTGTGCAGCGTGATGCCTTTGTAGGTTTCGTAATCGAAATTGAAATCCAGTGGCAAGCCAGGAGGAAGCTTTGCAACAGTCTCTTTGGCCAACTTTGCCAAAGCTTCGCCGTCGCCGATCTTGCCGCCGACCAAAACTTGCAAGGCACCTTCAGCAACACTGACACTGCCAGCACCATCAAATTCGCCGTTCTCGATGGTTTGAAGTATCAGATTTGTAATGCCATCTAGTAACTCGTCGACAAGCTCACGCGCTTCAGGTGGCATGTCTGCCTGATCCAGTTGTGCGGTAGCTTGGTTGAAGGAGTTCTTGAAACTCGCGACAGCCATCTCACGGTCTGCTTCGTCGATGACGGAAGAAGCTCGGAACATAGCGGAAGCACCAGGCAAAACAAACTTGGTGTAGTCCGATGTGACATTAGCAGCCGCATTCGCTTGAGAGGCAAACTGTGAGCCTTCTACGAACCGGAAACCGCCATCCATGAAGGTACGCTGCTCGTCTTCCGAGATGGCCCAGCCAAGAATGATTTGCTCGGTGTCATTGAAAGCCGATTCCATTTGCTCGATGGACGCTTCCCCAGCCTTTTGATTAGCTTCGATTTGCTCTTCAGTCAGGCCCGGCTGCATCGCCATGCTTTGCTCGAAACCAAACTTGATCTGCTCCAAAGCCATATCCTTCATCTCTTGCGGGAGATTCGCCAAGTTGAGCTTTACAGCCAAGTCGTAGGTCTCTGGCAACTTGCCAAGCAAAGCGGCGGGATTGGCAGGGGTGTCTGCAACAGACTCTTCGGTCTGACCCATGAACATCCAGCCATTGGCGTCTTTGGCATAAATGATCTGTCCGCCAGCGTCGATCTCGTAAAGTCCGTCGCCCAGATCGTCAGGCTCAACGCCCATGCCTGCTAGCGCACCAAAGAACTGTTCGGTGTCGGTCATCGGCATGAAAACAACAGCGTTGGGCATGCCATTTTCCATCTCGACGGTAGCCCCAATAGGTCTCTTCTGGTCGATACCTTGGGTGTACTGCATCGACATGATGCTAACGAGACCACCTATCTCGGGAATATTGCTCGCCCGAAGTAGATAAGAGACATCGCCAAGCGTACGTTCGAGATTCGCAATTGAAACGACTGCGACCTCCTGCGCCTTGGCAATGCTGGCGAGTGTTGGGGCAACGAGCATCATTGCCGCTAGGGCAAATGCTCGCGAATCGAAAAGACGAAAACGCATTCTAGGCTCCTAAAAACCGATTAAGTCAAAATGCCTCGAATGAGGGCATTGCGTATATGGCATGGAAATTATGGCATGGAAACTAATCTTCGCAGGCGCGAAATTGGCCGCACCAGCAAGACTGTTCACCAGATGATTAAACGACTACCGCACCGGAGCGTTACCAGTTCGAGCGAAATAGAATCATCCACTAGCAAGTGGGGCAGAAGACGACTGTTCCGGCACCCACGCTGCTCCCTAAGCTAACCCTTCGGAGTCCCGCTGTGTAGGGTAGGAAGCGGCAGCCTGAAGATGTTGTAAGGCAGGCTCACGCACGCCAGAGGGAACGCAAGCGATAGCCGCTTCTCGAATTTGGCGGGCAAAGAACGTATTCTTGCCCACCAAAGCAAAGGTTCGGAGGAAGCAAGCTACAGAAGGACTCGCGAGACTAGAATTATTTCACGATGCGACTATCGAACATCCGGGCTTGCAAGATTTCGCCCCAAGCGAAGTGAGGCTGGGCACTGGCGTCAAACATCCAGATGTTTATCGCTCGCGGAAGGTAATCCGCCCTTTCGTCAAGTCGTAGGGAGAAAGCTCAACTCGTACTTTGTCTCCAGGCACGATACGAATGAAATTCTTTCTCATCCGCCCCGCTACGTGTGCCAAGACTTCGGTTCCTGTATCGAGTTGAACTCGAAACCGAGTGTTGGCCAGCGCCTGAGTGACGGTGCCTTCCACTTCAAAGGCTTCTTCTTTTTTCGCCATACGTTCCCCGAGTGTATCCAGATTTTCAATAAACCATTTTGCCAAGATTGCTCCCAAAAAAACTTGAAAGCGTGGTATTCTTGGCAGCCGCAAACCCGCAGCACCTATTATTTATACGTCATGGGCAGTTTCAACGTCACCCCTAACGATACTAGAGGAATGGCTTCTGAGCCCGCAAATCCGGTTACCTCGCCCGCCGCTGACTCCCGGTTCGTTTTCCTTGTTTGCCAGCATGGGGCCGAGGCACTCTTGAAACGCCATTTCTTGGGCCCGGAAAGTCGGTTTCGCCTAGCATTTTCTCGCCCGGGTCTCCTGACGTTTAAGACTGAGACGCCATCGCAGAAGGGATCGTACCTCCGATTCCCAACTCTGCCCAAGCATTTACT
The DNA here is from genome assembly GCA_963691875.1 of Aureliella sp. Taxonomy (GTDB): domain Bacteria; phylum Planctomycetota; class Planctomycetia; order Pirellulales; family Pirellulaceae; genus Aureliella. Next base: position 2,143,031 of record OY829846.1, on the reverse strand, counting down.
CATCCGGCAGGCAGGAATCGGGCTTGGGCAAGTCCGTGGTACGCATGCAGATCAGCTTGCAGAGCAATCCCTTGAACTGGTTGGCGAGGACTTTGAGGCTGTTCATGTTTTCCAGCGGGATTCACATCTGCCAGGCGAACGGTCCTTTGAGCCCGGTGAGTCAGAAATTAGCGAAATCATCACCCAAAAATTCCAGGACCGGCTACCTCGAGCAGGCACGCTGGAGCCGGAGATACTCCGCCACGGGGCGAAGGTACTGGATGTGATTTTGGTGGAACCCAATCAATGGCTGCTTGGTTTTCACCACGTAGACGGCGTAGAAACTCGGTGGCCAGGTGGAGTGGCCGCCGTCGAGGTGCCCGAGAATATGATCAGCCGAGCATACTTGAAGATGGCCGAAGGTTTGGCGTGGAGTGAGTTACCCATTCAGGATGGTGATTGGTGCGTGGAAATTGGCAGTGCTCCTGGAGGAGCAAGTCAACGGCTGCTTGAGTGTGGTTTAAGAGTGTGCGGCGTTGATCCGGCAGAAATGGATCCTGAAATACTCGGTCATCCAAAGTTCGAGCACTGGAGAAGCAAATCTTCGGCCGTGAAACGCAAACGCTACTCAAAATTTAAATGGTTAGCTGCTGATGCAAACGTTGCACCGAATTATACCCTGGACGCCGTGGAAGATATCGTGGCCTACCCCAGCAGCCAGTTTGAAGGCCTACTGCTGACCGTGAAACTCACCTCGATCGAACTCGCTGAAAAAATCGATTCTTACTTGGCACGAGTTCAAAGTTGGGGATTCAATCGAGTAAAGGCTCGTCAGCTTGCCTACAATCGAAGAGAGTGTTGCATCGCGGCATTGCGTCGGTAATCTTAGTTGCGCGAAGCCGCGCATCCACCATGAAAACAAGTCAGACGACAGCGATTTTCGCTTTACTTCACGCCATCGCTCTCGTTGCTGGAATGTTGATTGTTCCAAAGATTGCATTGCCCGTCGCTCTGTTCGGCGTGCCCGCGGCTAGTTTTCTTTTGGGGCTCGCAGCGCCTCATGACCAGAGCAAAATCGACCTATTTCGTTGGTTGTCTAGCTTTCTCGCTCGGACTTGGATTCTAACTCTCCTTTGCGGCTGTATTGTGATCCTGCTGTGCTTCCTTTCGGAGTCTTTTGCGAATTGGTTATTCCTTGTTCGCTATACCTGATAGGGATCATCAAATCTCAGAGAATGAGTCCTACGACTTAACACCGCAAAAAATCGATATGAATTAAGAATAAAAAGTTATTGGGGAAGCTGAATTCAACGAGCGCGTTACGACCTACCGTTTCACGGTCTCGTTCTAGTTGTCACCGCATTGATCATTGGGTTTCCTCTGATACCAATCTGGTTCATCGTAGCTAAATTTCTCTCCAAGATGTACCTGGATTCTCACAAAGCAACGCTGACGAACCGTAGCTTGCGAGTGTCCAAAGGCATTTTGACCAAAGGAGAGAAAGGGGTTCCGCTCGATCGCATCACTGATGTGGGCGTCGTCCAAGGGCCATTGATGCGGTATTTCGAGGTGGAAGCGCTTTCGGTGATACTGCTGGCCAGTCCGCTGTGGGAGCGTTGATTTATCTCACTGCCGTCAAGGACGGCCGCGCCTTCAAGGAAGCGGTACTTCAGCAATGAGACTTGGTTGTTGGCTCGAAAGAGAATGTTGCTCGAGTCGAATCTCAAGCGTCCGTTGTATCATCAAATGCGGCTTCCTTTCCAGAAGTTTTCAAAAAGATGCTGGCTGTGCTGGAACGAATCGAAAAGAAACCCGACAAGTAAACAGCTCCGCTTTGTCGGGTAGAATGCCATGTCGGTTTGCTCGCAGCTTCTTCTTGGGGAATTGCTTGATGCATTGCATTGCTTTGTTTTTTTTAGTTTTTTTTGGGGCCTGCTCGCCACTTTTTGCGCAGGAATCGTGGCCGCAATGGCGCGGCCCGAATGGCACAGGGGCGATTGACGCCGAACTACCGATCCAATGGTCGCACGACGAAAATATTCGGTGGAAAACGCCGCTTCCAGGAAGAGGACACAGCTCTCCTGTCGTTTCGGATGGCCTGATATTTTTGACCACGGCCATCCCTGTTGGCGAGAAATTCCCACCGCGGCGCAGTGGTCGCCCTGGAGCTCACAATAATTTGCCGGTCGAGAGCCGTTTTCAATTCGTGGTTCTCGCCGTGAATGCGGACGATGGAAAGCTTGCTTGGCAGACAGTTGTAAAGGAGGCAATTCCGCTCGAAGGTGCTCATGAGACCGGCAGCCTCGCGTCAGCCTCCGCCGTTTGCGACAAGGAGCACGTTTACGCCTTCTTTGGCTCGCAAGGACTGTACTGTTTGGATCGCTCGGGAGAAGTTCAGTGGAGGCGTGGGTTCGGCCAAATGCATTCGAAACATGGCCATGGCGAAGGTGCCTCTCCGGTGCTTTGGGGAGATGTAATCGCCATCAATTGGGACCACGAAGAACAGTCTTTCGTGACTGCACTCGACAAAAAGACGGGCGCTGCATTGTGGCGCAAGGATCGCAAGGAAGTAACTTCTTGGAGCACTCCGATGGTTGTCGAAGTGAAGGGTAGGGCACAGCTGATCGTTGCTGGAACCAATCGTGTTCGTGGCTACGACTTAGAATCTGGAGACGAGATCTGGCAATGTGGCGGGATGTCCGCCAACATCGTTGCGACTCCGGTGTACGAAAATGGCACGCTTGTTGTCGGAAGCAGCTACGAGAAGCAATACTTGATGGCGATTCGGCTCGCAGATGCCACAGGAGACATCACTGGAAGCGAGGCCGTCTTGTGGGACCGGATGCAAAGAACGCCTTATGTCCCATCGATGCTGCTCCATCGCGGAGTCGTGTGTTTTCTCGCTCACTATCAAAATGTATTCACCGCTGTTTCCGCTGAAAGTGGTGAGCCGGCTCCAGGCACGATGCGACTCGGGGCGTTGGGAAGCATCTATGCCTCACCAGTCGCCGCAGGAAAGCATATCTACGTCACGGATTTATTCGGAACAACCATGGTGGTTGAGCTTGGCGAAAACCCACGGCCGGTCGCCGTTAATCCACTCGATGAATCAGTCAATGCCTCTCTGGCCTTCTATCGCAAGCGAATTCTGATTCGCGGCGAAAAGCATTTGTATTGCATTGAGTAGCAACAAAACTCGAGCTAGACGAGCAAAGTCTTGAGCACTGAGTCTGACAATCCGTACGCACCGCCTGAGGTTGAAGAGACTTTTAAGCCGCCCCAGGAGAATTATGAGGATGATCTCGTCTTTCGTTCAGGCAGGGATGTGCACGTATTGAGTCACGCGGCGCTGCCGGCTCGCTGCATGATGACTGGAGAGGAGACAGCTGCGTCGGTATCGTTCGCCGCTACTTGGCACCCAAGCTGGATCAATTGGTTAATCCTACCTGGAATATTACCTTATCTCGTTGTCGCAGGTTCTTTTCGTCAGAAAGTGAACTTACTGTTGCCGATTACGGAGAGCCTCCTTGAAAAACACGACCGAATCATCCGTGGCGGCTTTGGGCTTATGCTAGCTGGGATTGTATTTTTTGTCATGCTAATGCTCATGACACCGCCCGCATTGCATCGGTTTTCTAATTTCCCCATAGTGCTCTCAGTATTGTGCGGACTGCTTGGTTTTCTTATAGCGAGTCGACGGCCAGTATCCGTTCGAATCATCTACGCTTCTAACAATCTCTTAGTTCTTCGCGGCGCGCATCGTGATTACCTAAGGCAGTTGCCAGAGTTACCGGCCGACGCGCTCAAAAAGTGACTAAAGAAATGTCTAACCCAGATACACCAGATGCTAAGTGGGGCATGGTCGAGACTGGCTTTGCTCCGATTCATTCCGCCGCTACTATGCCGGACGTTGCTGGAGTCAGCATGCTCTGGAATCCCGGGGCAATGTAAAACTTGCCAGTGAGCCCGGAAGATCTCACTTGCACATAGCGGCAGCGTGGAGGTAACTGGATGTCGTTCAATTTCTGGTGGAGGCCTACGCAACAGAGGATTGACCTAGCTCTTTAGGCCAAAAGCCCCTTGAAATAGCACGGAGGTCCCAGCGTGTTCCGCAGGAGCGAATTGAGGCTGCGGCGGCTTGGTTGTCTGTTCGGTGACGGCGGAACCGGTTGTCTAGGCCCAGAGTCATTCACTCAAAGCTTCAGTTTCCGAAGCAAGGGATGTCTTATCAACCGAGTTTGTTTTCTCCGGCAAATCACACTCGCTAGTACATCGTCCAGTCCATTTGAGACGGTTGCGAGCGAAGACGGCGTAGCCCCAGTCAGCCAGATGGCGAATGACCGGCAAGCGAGTTGGCCAAACTAGCCATCCAAATCCGATGGCCGAGTATAGTCGCCGAAAAACTTCGACACCGATTATCCAGTTGCCGTCCGGCAGTCTGCCATGAATCTCAGCCATGAGTTGATTCATCGTTCTACCATACTCGGCAGGCTGGAATTTAGAGCTTGCTATATTCGTGAAGCGAATGCGTCGTCCACGCCGGTCGAACCACTGCAGCATTTGAATTTCACGTAGGCACAGCGGGCAGTCGCCGTCGTAGAAGACTTCGATGTCAAAATCAGCAGACGTACCGACAGACATGCCATCTATCCCTTGGTCGGATTCAGATTAGTTCGTGTTGTTTCAAAGAATCGAAAATGCGAAGCTCTATAGTGTAGGTTTTCGACAAGCAACGAGCCGGAAGCACCGCCGGCTACTGGGTGAGTCTTGTTTGCCTTCATTCGAATGGAAAGAATTTATGAGCGCTGCAACGCCAGAATTAGCCGAGTATGAATTGGATGGGCTCTTGCGTTTTGAGGGCCATGAGAGTGGCTTGCTTCAAGGTGTCGTGACCACCGAACGGTGCAAAGGGAGATTTTTCCTGCAAGGGGCACACCTTGTCGACTTTCAACCTACTGGTGAGGAGCCTGTTCTATTCCTGAGCTCGGAAGCAGTTTACCGCGACGGAAAGGCGATTCGCGGCGGAGTTCCCATTTGCTTTCCTTGGTTCAATGCTAAGAAACTGCCCAACGGAGAGGTGGATCAAGACTCTCCGGCTCATGGTCTTGTACGACAGCAGCCGTGGCAAATGCTATCGTCATCCAAGGAAGAAGCAGGGCTTCAAGTTGTTCTGGGCCTCTATTGCGAGCCTTATCGGCTTGAGTACAAGTTGATATTCGGAAGCAAACTTCACGTCAGTATGACGATCCACAATGTCTCCGAACAAACACAAGAGCCTGAAGTGGCTTTGCACACCTATTTTCGAGTTGCGGACTTGGGCGAGATGACCGTTGAAGGTGACGTGGTTGGTCTCCCTTTCCTCGATCAGCTCACGGGGGAAACACATCCAGCAGCTAATGCCCCGATCACTTTCAATGCAGAGACCGATCGGATCTATCATGGCGCAGCCCCACGTATCGACGTCTGCGATCCGGCGGCCAAGCGAAAAGTCATCCTAGAGAGCTCTGGTTCTAGCTCCACCGTGGTATGGAATCCTTGGATTGCCAAGGCAGCTCGCATGGCGGACTTTGGCGACGAGGAATATCAGCAGATGTGCTGTGTGGAAACCGCGAATATCGGTCAGGATCGAATGCGGATTGCCCCCCACGCGAAGACCGAAATCGGATTCGAGCTGCGCACGGAAACCGTCTAATCATATCCCGCCGCCGCAAAGTAGAAGCTACAATGAAGCTCGCCCTGTCTTCCAAAACTTAACACGATGGATCCCGTGCAACCAATTCTAAGACGATCGCCTACCTCGTTGCTGCGTCTGGCGTTCGCCAGCGTCCTCTCTACCTATTCCCTGCTTCTGTTTTCGCCAGCGTTAGTGGCTGGCGAGTCCGCGGCCCCAACGAAGGTAGGCCACCCGTCGGCAATCCTTCTTCCGCCATCTCCCTTCCTAGCTTGGGTTCCTGTTTTCGATTCTCTTCCTGGGCAGCCGATAAAGATTGATGGCTCGGAAGAGTCCCATTCGAGCGAGGAACGCGGAGAAGAAAGTAATACCAGCCCTTGGTTGATGCTCCTAGCAGCTTTCGTTTTGCTCGCCGCCAACGGGTTCTTTGTCGCGGCCGAATTTGCCTTGGTCAAAGTTCGGGTGAGCCGAGTCGAACAGATGGTGGTAACCAAACGACTCTTTGCTAAGAGCGCGTTGTGGCTGGCCAAGCGTTTGGAGATGACGCTTTCCGCTTGCCAACTTGGAATCACCATGGCCTCGCTTGCACTGGGGTGGGTTGGTGAGCCGGCAGTAGCCGCTCTCTTGGAGCCCGTCTTTACCGCGGTCGGTATCACCTCTCCAGCACTGCTTCACACAGTTTCGTTCATTGTAGGATTCACCGTCTTTTCGGCGCTGCACTTGGTCGTCGGCGAGCAAGCTCCCAAGGTATTCGCCATTCGTCAGCCTGAGACAATGTTGCTGTGGTGCGCGCTTCCGATGAGAGCCTTCTACTGCCTGAGTATTCTGCCAGTCATTGCTTTGAATGCTTCCACCAATATGTTGCTCGGATTGATGGGGATGAAGAGCGGCGAACACGAAGTGCCATACACGGAAGAAGAGATTCGTGCGCTACTTCGCGAAGCTCACATCCATGGCAACTTGACGAAGAGCGAAGCCAACCTGTTGGACGCTGTCTTTGAGTTTGATGACATGGTTTGCCGACGCATCATGTTGCCTCGCGGTGAAGCTGAGTTTATCGACATCAATAAACCCAACTCCGAAAGCATCGACTTGATCCGCCGGAGCAAGCACTCGCGGTACCCTGTATGCGATGGAAGTTTAGACGAAGTCCTCGGCGTGCTCCACGTTAAGGATCTGATCGGACGAGCAGTTGACGAAGATTTCGATTTCAAGTCGATTATGCGGCCGCCAAAGAAGGTTCCCGAGAGCATGCAGATCAGCACGCTCCTGCGGCACTTCCGTGGCACTCATCAACTCATGGCCTTCGTACTGGATGAACATGGAACGGTAGTCGGCATCGTAACGCTTGAAAACGTGCTCGAAGAAATCATCGGTGATGTGGCTGACGAATTTGACACAGAAGATCCGCAGATCGTGCCTGAAGGTCCCAATCTATTTGTAATCGATGGCGCGACGCCAGTCGAAGATGTCGAGAAAGAACTAGAAATCCAGTTCGAGGAAACCGAGCAAGACACCATGGCCGGGTTGCTAATGCACCACGCTCAGCGGATCGTTCACGAGGGCGAGGTGATTGAGTTGACCGTTGATGAGCATGTTGTGGCTCGCGCGAAGGTCCTAGAAGAATCCGATGATCGGGCCAAACGCATGCGGCTGGAAAAGGTCGATTACGATCCGGAAGTCTAGTTTTGCAGCTTTTTCTTTCTCGTGGCCGGAATTTCGCTCTGACGTCGAAGCTGCAAGGCTCTTCCATGAAACAATTTGCGCTGATTCGCCCCGATTTGATTTTCTTTCCACTGAGATAGGCAAATCGAAGCCACTCGCGACTCTTTAACGTACAGTTTTAGTTCGGCGCGGTTTTAGTTCGGCGCGATCCGAATACTGAACGATAAGCCTTCACCTTTCTGCCGGCCTTTCGGTCACTTTGATCTCGGGCGGTGATTGCGTTTATGATTGAGGCTACTTTCCTGGGTTCTTATCAAATTCCCAACAGGGCGACCCTTAAAATGGAAACTACAAAACGCTTGGATGAAGAAGTCCGCGAACACGCGCAGCGACTCAAGGAAGACGGTGTCGAAGCGATGCACGGTTTGTTCGATGTGACTGCTCAGCGGCTGGTGCGACTGGCCGTGACCATCACGCGAAACCAGTATGACGCCGAAGACGCAGTTCAGGCCGCTTTGCTTCGAGTAGCGAACGAACCGAGTCTGCTTGCAGGTGCCAACTATCCGTGGGCTTATTTGCTGCGGATGGTACGCAACGAAGCCTTGTTGGTTTTGCGGCGTAAGAAGCGAGCTTACCCACTGGCCAATCTCTCCGACTTGACCACCTACTGTTCGGTGGATCAGGCAGAACAAGAAGAGCAATTCCGTGTTATCTGGAAGGCTCTGAGGAAACTGCCAGCTGCTCAGAGCGAAGTAGTGGTTCTGAAGATATGGGAAGAGCTGACCTTTACCGAAATCGGTAGTGTGTTAGAGATCAGCCCTTCGACTGCCGCGAGTCGCTATCGCTACGCATTGGAAAAGCTCGCCCGTAAGCTCAAGCCAATGCGGCCGAGCATTGCTCATCAGGACTCCGGGGCGCAAGGAGTTTGTGGATGAGTCTAAGCGGAAAACCACCACTTTCCGAAGATCTGCAGGCATTAGAAAAGTTGATCTTTCAATCCAAGGACTATGTCGTTCCAAGTGAAGACATGAAGCCATATTTGCTGGAAACTGCTGGCGAACATGCTCGACTGTGGAAGTTTGCGAAGGGAGCTGGCATCGCATCACTTGGTATTGTTCTGTGCTGGGCAGTCTTGATTCCTGCCAGCCGATTCCTGAGTGGCTACCGGCAGCACGTGACCTCTCCCTCTGGCCAAGAAGTGCAGCAAATGGCTCAGGATCGATACAGTAGCTACCCAGACGATGATGATTGGTCCTTGGTGGAGACTTTTCAAGAGATCCACAGCTTGGACGTAAAAGAAGCTGGCCCCGCCGAAACGATCGGAGTGGGGAATATCAGTCCGCTGAAGTAACGGTAGCCGTTTCCTGCGTCGAATGTACTCTGCTGCGGAAAAATGCTTGGTTGACTATACTGAGTAGAACTCCGTAGATTTCTCCATTCGGCACTTCTAAACTATCTGAAGTCTTGTAGGCGATGCGCGAATCGTACAAGTTCTCGCGATCTTCTACCAAGACTTTGCCTCTGTCGTGTGGGATACCTAGAAGTCGCGGAATCCTGCCTGCTCCCGCCAACACTACTCCTCCGATAGTCAATACCAATGCGTCTTCCTGCCTACTGCCTGCAGACGTTGTTTGCTTCTAGCCTTATTGTTGCTTGGATCGTCTCCACATCTCTCACGCTCGCAGAAGATCCTGCCGACAAGTCGGAGAACAACCAACCGGCAAAGCTGGCGCCACTGCGATTCGATCGTGATGTGCGACCGATCTTGTCCGACAAGTGTTTCCATTGCCACGGGCCTGACGAGGAGAACCGCGAGGCCGACCTGCGTTTAGATCTGGAGGTATCAGCGCGTGTCGCACTCGGTGACGGCCATTGGGAGAACAGTTCTCTGATTGAACGCATCTTCGAAAAGGATAAGGATCTGTTGATGCCTCCGCCCGGGGCAAAGAAGCCTTTGTCGGCGGACGAAAAGGCAGTTTTGAAACGCTGGATTGTCGAAGGTGCCAACTGGACGCAGCACTGGTCATTTGTTCCACCGAAGTTCACGGAGCAGAAGACGGCAACACAAGGTGCTTGGGTGCGCAATCAGATTGACGAGTTCATTCTGGCCCGACTTCAAGAACAAGGACTCAAGCCGACCTCCGAAGCCGAGAAGCACGAACTCATTCGCAGGCTGTCCTACGACCTCACTGGGCTGCCTCCCACTCTGGCCGAAATCGACGCTTTTCTCGCAGATGAATCGGAACGGGCCTACGAGAATCTGGTTGACCGCCTACTTGCCTCAAAGCATTTCGGGGAACGCATGGCGGTAATGTGGCTCGACGCGGCCCGCTACGGCGACACGAGTGTTTACCATGCAGACGGTCCGCGCGATATGTGGGCTTGGCGCGACACCGTGGTCAAAGCTTACAACCAAAACATGCCTTTCGATCGCTTTTCCATCGCTCAACTCGCCGGCGACTATCTGCCTGACGCGACGATCGAAGAAAAGATTTTAGGCGGCTTCAATCGAAACAACGGGACGACTGACGAGGGCGGTGCTTTTGCGGAAGAGTATCGAGTCGAGTACTGCGTCGATCGCGTGAAAACGACTTCGACAATTTGGCTGGGGCTGACGATGGAGTGTGCCCAATGTCATGATCATAAGTACGATCCGATTTCCCAAGAAGAGTACTACCAGTTCTACGCGTTCTTCAACGTTTCGTCCGACGGTGGCATGCAGACTCGCAATGGAAACGCACAGCCCACCTTGGCCGTTCCCGATCCTGAGAAAGAAGCCAAGTTGCCGATTGTGCAGAAGCAACTTCAGGAGGCGAAGGCTGCTCGTGAGAATCTGAAGTCCTCTTCCCAAGAACATTTTGCAACATGGCTAGCGGAGAAAGAAAGCGAAGATACGAAAGTTGCTGAAACGCCAGACTCGATACTCGTCGACATGCAAATGCTGGAGGGAAAGGGCAAGGACGTTGCCTTCGCCCAAGCCGCCGAGCAAGAGCCTGCAAAGGCCACGTTACACGGGAAAGTCGAATGGGTGGATACGCCGCTGGATAAAGGTATCAAACTCTCCGGTGGTAACTATTTGGATCTCGGTGACAAGTGTAACTTCGAACGTGACCAAGCGTTTTCCTATGGTGGTTGGGTCAAACCAACCAAAGGCTTCGGAGCCATGTTGGCTCGCATGGACGATGCGAACGCCTACCGCGGTTACGATCTGTACGTCGGCGGCCAGGGCGTCGCCATGCACATCATCCATCAGTGGCCCGGAAACGCGATCAAAGTCACCACGAAGCAGAATCTCAAACCAAACGAGTGGCACCACGTTTTCGCGACGTATGACGGCTCATCGAAGGCTGCCGGTATCAAGATCTACGTGAACGGCGAAGAATGGCCTTGGAAGATTGAGCAAGACGGACTGAGCGATACTATTCAGACCACCAGGACGCTGCTGGTTGGAAGCCGCCACCCTGGCTCGAGGTTCAATGGTGAAATCGACTCGGTGCAAATATTCGATCGGTCGCTGAGTGCCCAGGAGGTGGGGCAGCTGGCTAAGGCAGATGCGATCACTTCAATTCTGGCTCTTGAAGGAGAGAAACGCAGCGACGACCAGCAAGAAAAACTGCTCGACTACTATTTGAGAGAGAATCAACCGGAGTACGTCAAGCTGACTGAACAGATCACCAAGATGGAAGCCGAGATCGTCGAGCTCAAGAAGCCGATGACGACCGTGATGGTGATGCGTGATATGGGCAAGCCACGCGATACGTTCATTCTCAATCGAGGTGCCTACGACTCACCCACTGATCGCAAAGTCGAAGCGAACACCATCGCGGCTCTGCCTCCTATGGCCGACGACCTGCCACGTAATCGTTACGGGCTGGCTCAATGGCTTTTCTCGCCAGAACAGCCACTAACAGCACGAGTCACCGTCAATCGTTACTGGCAAATGTTCTTCGGAACCGGGTTGGTGAACACACCTCAGGACTTTGGTGCACAAGGGGCTTATCCTTCCCACCCAGAGTTGCTCGATTGGCTGGCCCAAGATTTCCGTGAACATGGCTGGAACATAAAGCGGACGCTGAAGCAGATGGTGATGTCAGCCACGTATCGGCAGTCCTCTCGAGCTGGGGAGGCTGACTACCGGCGCGACCCCATGAATCTATTGCTTGGACGTGGGCCGCGTTTTCGCCTGCAAGCCGAATTCATCCGCGACGCTTCCCTTGCAGTAAGCGGTCTGCTCGACACCAAGATGGGCGGCCCTGGAGTGAAACCTTATCAGCCACAAGGATTGTGGGTAGAAGTTGGCTTGAGCGGCAAGCCTGCGTTTCGTCAGGACCACGGCAATGCACTTTATCGTCGGAGTTTGTACACCTACTGGAAACGTTCTGCGCCGCCGCCGACGATGCAAATCTTTGATGCACCCACTCGCGAGAAGTGTACGTTGCAGCGTCCCAGAACCAACACGCCGTTGCAGGCCCTCGTTGTGCTGAACGATCCTCAGTACGTGGAGGCATCTCGTAAGTTCGCCGAGCGCATGATGGCTTATAGCCTTGTGGCTGAAGAAAGAATCAAATTCGGTTTCCGCAGTGTGACTGCTCGGATTCCGGGAAGCGGCGAAGTGGCTGCGCTGAATGAGATTCTCGCCTCTGCGAAAAGCCGATACGAGAAGGATGCGGAAGCGGCCACCAAGTTGCTGAGCGTTGGTGAGTCGCCGCGCGACGAGAAGCTGGAAGCGAAGGAACTTGCCGCGTGGACGGTCGTGGCAAGTACTCTCCTGAACTTAGATGAAACACTGACACGCGAGTAGCAATTATGGATCCAAGAGAAGAATTCGAACTGCAAATGACTCGCCGCCAGCTGCTTGCTCGCGGTCGTGGCTGTCTGGGAGCTGCCGCGTTGGCGTCACTGCTCGGTCGTGACGCCATGGCTGGTACCGAAGCCGCATCGGCATTGCGCGTGCGTGGAAAGGAAAACCCCGGGCTACCGCAACTTCCGCATTTCAAGCCCACAGCCAAACGAGTCATTTATTTATTCATGGCGGGTGGCCCCAGTCACATCGACATGTTCGATTACAAGCCTGAGTTGCGAAAGTTGCACGGCACGGAGCTCCCGGACTCGATTCGCAACGGTCAGCGGTTGACTGGTATGTCTAGTGGCCAGAAGTCGTTTCCTTGCGTCGCGCCGATGTTCAACTTCACGCGACATGGTGAACGTGGAACTTGGATCAACGCAGAATTGTTGCCGCATACTTCCAAGCTTGCTGACGAAATAACCATCATTCGCAGTATGAACACCGAAGCGGTGAACCACGATCCGGCAATGACCTTCATCAACACCGGCACGCAACAACTTGGACGTCCCAGCATGGGAGCATGGTTGAGCTACGGTTTAGGTAGCCCCAATGACGACCTGCCGGCCTACGTGACAATGATTTCCGTGGGTGCCAAGCCGGGACAGGCTTTGTTTGCTCGTCTGTGGGGCAGTGGATTCTTACCTTCGAAACATCAGGGCGTCCAATTCCGTGGCGGCAAGGAACCAGTTCTTTACTTGAGCAATCCTCCCGGAATTGACGGCCAAATGCGTCGGAAGATGCTGGATGGGATATCCAAACTCAATGCAACGCGTTTCCAGGATGTCGGCGATCCCGAAATTCAAACCCGCATCGCGCAATACGAAATGGCGTATCGCATGCAAACTTCCGTTCCAGACTTGATGGAGCTGAACGATGAACCGCAGCATGTATTCGATCTGTACGGACCGGACGCCAAGAAGCCAGGTAGTTTTGCCGCGAACTGCGTACTCGCGCGTCGCCTGGCCGAACGTGGTGTGCCGTTCATTCAACTATTCCATCGCGGTTGGGACCAACACGGCAACTTGCCACGCGAGATTCGTCGTAACTGTGCAGGCACCGATCAGCCCGCGGCCGCTTTGGTTCAGGATCTAAAGCAACGTGGCATGCTGGATGACACCATCGTGATTTTCGGTGGTGAATTTGGTCGCACGATCTACAGCCAAGGAAAACTCACGGCGGACAACCATGGTCGTGACCACCACGGGCGTTGTTTTTCGACTTGGGTTGCTGGAGGCGGCTTCAAGCGAGGGTTCGACTGGGGTAAGACCGACGATTACTCGTACAATATCCTCGAGAATCCGGTGCACATCAACGACTTCAATGCCACGATTCTCAGAGCTCTCGGCATCGACCACGAAAGATTCACCGTTAAATACCAAGGTCTCGACTGGCGTCTAACTGGTGTCGAAGGCGCCCGCGCCGTACCGGAACTCCTCGCCTGAGCACGCTCAAAGGTAGCGGAAGTCGTCAAGACTCTCGGCCTTAATGGACGAGGTCACGAGTCCTGAAGCAGAGCCCCATCGGCCCTTTCCTAATCGTTCATAATGCGACGAAAGATTCACGTTACTCGGTATTGGCTGCACGATTCTCAGATCCAAGTGCAAGCTGCTATGCCAAAAAAACACTGATGAGTCTTCTTCGCCTGTCTCCTACTCTCGTTCTTTAGCTTTTGAATTGGAGGAATCGCCGCCACTCGGTTTCTTCGAAGCAGGATGCTTTGCATACTCCAAAGCTGTGATCACGCCATCCTCGTTCTCGTCAGCACCATCTGGCTTGATCATCATCTTCTCCCATTCCGACTTCGTGAGTTTTGGCGTATCGAACAGTAGAAGATCGTCGCCAGTACTTGTTCTCGTGCAACGCCCAATCGTTCTAGCTCGCTTTCGTGAAGAGGCCAAGTCAGCGTTAAACGCCGGAGTACTTCTGTTGCACCGAGGCCGCCCGACCTTTGCCGAATACTATTGAGCAGACTGACTTTTCTCGGGCTGCCAGTCTGATACAAAGCTGTGCGACAGAACCACGGAGTTTTGCCAGAAGACCTCTGAGAAACGTTTAAATGGATCTGCTTTCCCTTCGTTTTGATGTAGGCAAGTAACCCGAGGAGCGTTCTCATATCCAGATGCAGGTTATGCATACCGTGCTTCTCCTGGGCAGTAGTGCTAAACCTGATAAGGCAATCGTCGGGGCACGGTGAATGCCCGTTGTCAAGCAGAATCGCAGTTTCGTCGAGATAGGTTCCATCAGCCAGTGTTTTCTTCAGCCTTTCGAGCAGCACCTTTTCTATCTGATCGAAGTCAATGTATGTCCGCCGCAGGCCTTTGTAACGTTGCTCTGAGGTATACATGCGATCTCCAAATCGTTGCAAGAAGCGGCCAACTATGGCAACTCTTTCCTTCGAAGCATCGAGATCTGCCCAGACCTCCATTGTGTGGCTACCGACCACTTTCATCCAGATTTCGCTCGGGGCCGTTGAGCGTCCCGGTGATCCATGGGGTGATCCGTACCAGAAGCTGTCGTTTTCTCGAAGTGGCTCGCAATCCACTAGAGCTTGCACCATCGCTTCAGCCAGACTCTGGGTAGCCAGTTTGTCACTTGAGATGCGGCGGTGCATCTCAGAGCAAGTTTTGAGCCAGACAGAGTCCTTAACCAGGTGGTTAGTCACAATCCAATTGTGAATGGGCTCGATCTCCGCGAGCTTGGATTCCGGTGTAATGCTACAGGTAATGAGATAATTCTTCCAATGAGTATCCGGATCGTCCGATGCATCCGGCGCCTCCAATTGCTCAATAATAAACTTACAGTACTCTGTTGAGTTCGCCCTGCGCATGATGCTAAAGGCAGTCAAATATTGTGCGGATCGCATCCAGTCCACACGTGGTAGCTCTCGCTTGAACATCTGCATCAGCTGCCGCGCGGTTTCCTTTGTTAGCGAGGCTTGGATCGCCGCCAGCGCTTCGTCGACTCCTTCCCGATTCTTCTCAAGCGGCAGAATGCGCATCCACTCTTGCAGTGGCTGTCCGTTGTATAGAGGCTCCGGGAAACTGTCATTCCGCCCCTGCGATGCAGCACTTGCAGTATCTCGGGCTGGCGGAGTAGCTTAGTTGTTTATTCCGCTTCCGAAGCTGTGAGGAAGCTCTTCGCCTGAACGTGCAAGAAGTATCCGCTCCAAGTCTCAGGCTTGATTGAGGAGAGCTTGGAATAGGTGGTACCGCTGGAAGATCGGCTGCTGTTACTCAGGACCGAATCCAACTGGAGTGTTGGCCATGACATCTCAATGAATCCGCGATGTTCACTGACGATGGGAGTTAGCTTCTGATAAGCAGATGCTGTAGCAGCAATCCACTCTTGCGCTAGGTCTTCCATCTCGATGTCCAGCTTTCTCGCCAAATCCAAGAGTTTCGCTGAGAGACTGGTCGCTCTGCCACCAGAAAAATTGAATCGTAGTGTTCCTACTGATACAGAACCAAGCGCAACGTTCCCTTGATATGGGGTGGCAAACCGGCTGACCGCACTAGAGACACGCGAGTCGATTCGCCAAGATGGGATGGTGTGTTCATAACTGAAGTTGGCATTCAAATTCGTCATTTCGAGCAGCTTCAAGTCATCGAATTCTCCAAGCCTATCTCGAACAGAATTCCTTAGCGATACACGCTCTTGCTCGCTGATGTGATCTGCATCCAGCAAAGTAAGCAGAATGATGGTGGCTTGTGCGAGAAACTGAGGCGATTCATTGGCGTCTTGCATCGCCGCAAGGCAATGGGGCTTGGCAAGGTTGAGAACAGCCTGCTTATTGTCATGACGATTGAACTGCATCTGACTTAGCCAGAAATGTCGGTCGAACGCCTTGGAGTTCTGCAGCAGCGACTTCAGGTGTTGCTGAATCGCTGGCTGATCTTCGACCGACACGTACCACACCAGCAACTGATTTGAAGCAACGTTGAAAAGCTCGTCTGACTTTCCTATAGGGACGATCTCATTCTCCAGCCAGTCGATACAAGGGCCGATTGGGTATTCCTCCACTCGCGAAAACTCGCTTACCAATCTTCCACGCCACTCGCCGGAAGCACTGTTGAGTTGATTTAGAAGTAGATCTCTGAACTCTGAATCCGAAGTAGTCTCCCTGAGCAACTCGAAAGCTTGATTGTCAACGCTTGAAACGTAGTCTTCCCTTAGCTTGACTTCTAGATTCCCGTTGACGTTTGGTAAAAGTTTGAGAAGTAGTTTTTGCACCTGCGCACCATTCTCTGTTGTCGTCAACGCTTTGATCGCAAAAAGAGCTTCGCCCAGTCCTTCGCTGCTGCGTTCGTAGGAAAACATGTTCAGATAAGTCGAAAGTGTTTTGCCTCGAAAGACCGGCTCGGTGATTGGCCTGACTGAAGATGACCCTACGTTGCCATTGCCCACCAATGGATCGCCCCCAACTGTTTTCGCCCGCAGCGGGAGTTGGTTTGTCCCAATGTAACCTGGCAATGCTTGTTCCACCTCTGGTGACACTGATCTGTTCTTGAGTCAGTTTCAATGAGTCGCTGCCCTCGGCGAGAACAACTTCGTATTTGCCCGCGTAGATCCGCGTCGAGTTCGGACCTGGTTGGACCTGGAATTCCTGATAGTCCTTTTCGTCTTTCAGCAATTTTACGGTCGCTTCCGCGTCGGATTCGATGACCAGCAAGCCCTTCTGAGTTTCCAGCGTGATCCAAATTGCTGCCAAGACCAGCAGTGGTACAAGTGCCAAAGCAAGCCAGACTTTGCCATTGCTTCGACCGTTGTTGGCATTTGCGCCCTGCGACGCAATCTCGGCCTCATCGAATGATTTGGCTTCAGCCTTCGGCCAATCCTTCTTGAGCTCAATCGCTTTCGCAGAGAGTTTGACCAACTCATTTCCTGCCGTGAAGCGGCCCACTTCTTCCGCCACATGATGTGCACTCGCTGGCCGATCGGCTGGATCACGAGAAAGCATTCGGGAAACAAGTGCAACCAGCTCAGCTGGTGCATCAGGCCGCAGAGCATCCAGACTCGGTGGCTCAGCTATAGCCATCAAACGCAATTTGGCCAAGGGGGAAATATCTGGCGAGGCGGCAAGTGGCGCGCGATCGCACAGCAATCGAAACAAGGTCGCCCCGAGAGAATAAAGATCTGCTCGATAGTCTACTGCATCGGCGCGTTCAGCTTGCTCGGGTGCCATATAGTCGAGTGTGCCCATGAGCTGGCCGACAGTCGTCAACTCGGCTGATTCGCCTTCCCAAGGACCAATGCGTGCCAGACCAAAGTCGAGAATCTTTGTCTCACCGGTTTTGCTGAGCATGAGACTGGACGGCTTCACATCACGATGGATGATTCCTTGATTGTGAGCGTGAGATAGCCCGAGAGCGACATTTCGAATTAACTCACAGGCGTCAGCAATACTCAGCTTCCCTACAGCTCGAGATACTTGTGACAGATCTTGCCCATCGATGTGTTCCATCACCAAGTAATGAGTGCCGTGCTCTTCACCAGCGTCAGTCGCTTGTACAATTGCAGGGTGCTCCAACTCACCTGACGCTCGGATTTCCCGCTGAAAACGAGCCGCAAAAATCTGATTCCGAAATCTTCTGGCGGGCAAAATCTTGATCGCAAGCTCTTTGCCCAACTTGCGGTGTTTGGCGAGGTAAACGGATCCCATCCCTCCTTGGCCCAACGGTCGGATAAGCAAGTAAACGCCAAGTTCACTCGGAGCTCGCCCCCCCCAAATTCCAAGCCGTCATTCGCCGAGCTGTCTTGCTGCGTCTGATTCCCGACCAAATCTCGTGAATGCGCCAGGGCGTTTTGAACCAAGGAGTTGCTAGCCGGGTCCTGTGCATACTTTTTATGAGCAAGATACTCGACCAAGGTATCGGGATCGGCCTCCAACGCGACGATCGTTTGCTCGCAGGCTCCGCATTCCGCAAGATGCGATTCGATCAAGTCAGATTGTTCGGGATCGGACCAGCCAGCCAAATATTGCTTGAGGGCTTCTCTTGGTAGACATTGTGGCTCATTCATCACCGTTTCCTTCCCAATTCTGATAGCTTTGATGTTAGCATGCAGCTCAGTGTTTTGTCTGACTTATTCCTTATACGAAAAGCGCGTGACAGGACTTTTTGCAATATTCTGGAATATGGCAAAGCTAGGCCGTTTCTGCACCACATCCCGCAGCCCAAATGGAAAATCGATGGCGTCTCGTTCTGATGCAACTCGAGCAAGCCTCATTTTCAGAGCCAAAGGCCACGATTCGCAAGCGTGGAGTGAATTGGTCGATCTATACGGCCCTTTAATTGCGCACTGGTGCTATCGCTGCGGATTAGACTCGGGGCAAGCGGCGGATGTCGTCCAGGATGTTTTCGTTGCTCTTTCCAAGTCGCTCGACACTTACGAAGCTGGCCGTGGCGGGGCCTTTCGTGCCTGGCTCTGGAGGATTAGCTCGAATAAGATCCGAGATTTTCTGCGTCGTGAAAGGGGAGTCATTCCAGCTCAGGGCGGCAGCACGGCGATGGTCGGGCTACAACAACTGCCAGAAGAATCAGTACCAGAGCAAGACCCCACGGACCCAGATCAAGTCTATGCACTGTTGCAACGGGGGCTTGAGCAAGTACGCAATGAGTTCGAAACGAGAACTTGGCAGATTTTCGAACGCAATGTGATCGACCAGATCGCAAACGCGCTTGTTGCAAGAGAATTCCAGGTCACAGATGCCGCCGTGCGTCAAACGCGAGGTCGTATTCTTCGTCGCCTTCGACAGCAGCTTGGCGATCTAGATGCATCGTAGTATGATACGCCAGAATTCTTCCCCACCAGTATCCTCCAGGTTTTCCCTACAGGGATTGGAGCACGAATCGGACGAGGGAGCGCAAATCCACGGGAATGCAAATCCACCAAACGCACGAAAAAAAACCTAGTGGAACACTAGGCTTTACTTAAAAGGGCAATTTAACAGTCGGACTACTCGCGAGGGCGAATGACACCTGTGAGACCAGCGTAGTCAACGCGATCATCACGGTGCCACAGAGGTTGCCCTGAGAAAACGCGATCACGAAGAACTTCAATCTTCTCAGAAGACCCGGCAGGTGCATCAGTAGGCAGGAACTCTTCGTTTACTTCTGGGTCAAAGTCCTCATCGTGACCGTACTTAAGAATTGCTTCAAAAACGTTCTTGCAAACTTCGCTCATGACAAATTTCGCTTCAATAGTGGTGTGGTTGTTTGTATCACTCGTTGTGGTGCCTACCACAACATCATTGTCTGTTTGGGGATTGAACTGCCCTCATTCGATTGATCGCCCAACGTCCCTTTCAGCACGAAGTGTTGGCTGAGACATCGGTCGCTAATAGTTGTCAAAGAGCAGGTGTCTTGGATGCAGTACTGTGCCACGTTGTCAAACAACTTGACTGTTTTCGCACGCGTCCAAGGGAGCTTCGAGACGGTCCGTCGCACCAGGTAGGCCAGTCGTCCTGCTGGGGTGTGAGGAATTCGTGATGGCTAAATGCCCAGATCACGCTTTCAGACGTCAGGAGCTGACCCACTAAGACTGCTTGCCCTCAACCCTCTCCGTTCCCGGTGCTTGAGTTCAAGATTCTTTGAGGCAGAATTCCCCTCCGAAGCTCGCTGCGATTATTAACTCACGCTGCATGAAGTCAAGCAATTTCTATGAATTTTTCGAATGACTCAGACAGCCAAAAACTCCCGCGAATCACTTGCAAAATCTCGCAAAGCTGAACCGTCTAGCTGGAGTTTGCGGCCCCTCAGAACGAGGAACAACAGCCAACCCTACATCCCTCGTTGCGGCGTGGATTCCGCTGTAGAGCCGTCTTGCAGTACACAGCTTAACTTGGATGGGCTTGACAGTCTTCGCAACTGTGTTCGCATTCTTTTTCTCGACTTCGCTGGACACTTTGGTGTTGCATCCAGGCAGTTCGATCAGGATTTTTTCACTACGAGAATGATATGTGGTTCCAACGAGACATGACCTTACAGCCCAAACGAAGGGGCTTCCACTTAGTCACGGCGGAAGTCCTTGAGCATATTCCTGAGCTCGCTGATATTCAGGTTGGCCTTTTCCATCTATTTATCCAGCACACTTCAGCGAGCCTTACAATAAACGAGAACGCCGACCCTGACGTGCGGGTGGATATGGAGACCTTCTTCAACGCGATCGCGCCGGAGACCGGCCTGCCGCTCGTGCATACTTTAGAGGGACCAGATGATATGCCTGCCCACGTGAAATCCTCATTGCTGGGGGCCTCTATTTCGGTTCCGATTTCAGGTGGTCAGTTAGCCTTTGGGACTTGGCAAGGCATTTATCTGTGCGAGCATCGTAACCAGGGTGGCGCTCGCCGCTTGGTTGCGACCATTCAAGGCGACAGTCGCTAGGTGAGCAGCGGTCAGGCTCAGCCCTGAAACTTTCTACAATTCGCAAGAAAACGCGCCTGAGCGACTCTAGTGACAGGCCATCTCCAGTGAAACAAAGCAGGCAATAATTAAACAGATTTGAGACTCCAGCTGGTAGCTGGAGTGAATGGAGCAACGAAAATATGGCTGCCGCCCCTCTCGTCCCTGCCAACTGGGAATTGCCTTCTGAGCTTCGGGTTAGATTAGGGTCTACGGTCGGGAGTCAAAGGATCATGAAGAGTGACGGCCACTTGCTTGTGGTTGCTCACGATGTTCCCGACGCGAATGAAATGACTCGGCGAGGTATCCTTTACTAACGCGATGGTAGTGGCGAATGGAGATGCAGCAATGGCGACCCAGGCAAAGCAGGAATCGAGATTCTGCTTAATCGCTACGAGCAACGAATTCGAGAGTTTGATCGTCAGGAATCTGCGGCTCAAAATGCTGACGACTATCTGCATATATTGGAATCTCTCGCTCCGGTCGCACGGGCCTCCAAGCACTTGACCGAAGTGCTCGGAAAGGCTCGCGAAGCTTTTCCCGAAGCAATCGAGCTCATCGACCTCCGCGACCGAGCTTACGCTCTTTCTCGGGCTGCTGAACTGAACTATCAGTACACCCGAGACGACATGGACGTGGCCATGATTCGGCGAGCTGAGAAGCAGACGGTATCGAACGAACGACTAGCCATTGCGACGCATCGATTGAACATGATGGCGGCGTTCTTTCTCCCCTTGGCTACGCTTAGCTCCGTATTCGGGACGACACTTACCGAAGACTGGACTTGGGCTCACACACCAAACGCGTTCTTGCTGATGTTAGCCGTCGGACTGCTGGCAGGGATTGTACTGACCAGTTTTGTTTCAAGCTGGCGAAGTGAGCAGAAAAACTGACCGCTCGTTGCCCCGTGCATATCGCTCATTGACCAATTTGTCTGTGGTACCTCAACGGGTCATGGCAAGTAGCGTTGCGACAACTGTAAGAATTGTTGGAGCTGCTTAGCTTGCCAATCTGCGTCTTGCCCACGTTTTGCTGCCAACATTTCGACAACTTGTGGGGCAATTTCTCGGGTTGCCTTTACATCGAGTAGCAGACAACGCGTGCGGCGGGCTAAAATGTCTTCCAATTGGACAACCATTTCATTCTCCATCGCATGCTCGATATCGCTCCAACGATATGGCAATTGGGGGTGCAACGGCATATCCTCTGGCCCGCTCTGGAAATCGCCTGGCACTTCCACTTCCAGCGACAGCTTCTGAGTGCTCGACGAGCTGGGCGTTAAGTTGCCTCTGTTGATAGCCAAGTCGACGATGTCTTCCGCCATCTTACGATATGTTGTCCACTTGCCGCCGATTATGGTGATTAGCCCAGACTGCGACACGTGTATCTCGTGTTCGCGTGAGAGTTTCGAGGTTGCAGTTTCGCCTTCCAATTCTAACTTGCCCACCAACGGACGCAGCCCAGCAAACTGGCTCCGAATATCCGAAAGCGATGGTTTTCGCGTGAGATAGCGACCGACATGGTCCATCAGATATGCGACTTCTTCCACGCTAGGACGTGGATCGGTCTCGATTTCTGGTACTTCGCGGTCGGTGGTTCCAATCAGCGTCTTTCCCAGCCAAGGAATCGCAAATAAAACGCGACCGTCATCCGTGCTCGGGATCAGCACTCCATGGTCGCACGGCAGGAATTCGCGATCGAGAACCAAATGCGTTCCCATACTTGGGACAATTCGCGGGCGGGTGGCTTGCGGAGACATGCTAGATTCATCTAGATCCATAACAGCTTCTGCGAAAACCCCCGTCGCATTGATGAGGACATTGCCGAGAACTTCAAGCTTTTCCCCAGACTCCAAGTCTTCCACCGAGACGCCAGTTGCTTGCCCTTCATGGTGTGCGATATCTTGCACCTGAAGGTAGTTGCAAACGACCGCCCCATTGCTTGCCGCCGTTTGCGCTAGTCGTATCGCGAGTCTTGAATCGTCAAACTGGCCATCGGTATAAAGCACTCCACCGCGAAGGCTTTTAGAACCAAGAGTTGGAACCAGATCTAGGGCTCTCCGCCGCGAAACCATACGTGCGGACTCGATCCCTACGCTAGCGCCACGGTGCAACGTGGCGAGCCAATCGTAGAGTTTCATCCCAATCCAATAGAAAGGCCGCTGACCGAATCGGTAGGCCGGAATGAGAAATCGAATCGGATGGACCGTGCCGGGAGCGTTCTGCATAAGCCGCCCACGTTCAAGCAAGGATTCGCGAACCATCGAGATCTGGCCGCTGCGCAGGTAGCGAACTCCACCATGGATGAGCTTCGTGGAGCGACTCGATGTGCCTTTGGCGAAGTCAGCGGCCTCCAATAGTACCGTCGAATATCCTCGGGAGGCTGCGTCAACCGCGGTGCCCAGCCCGGTCGCTCCGCCGCCAATGATGACAATGTCCCACCTTTTATCTTGACGTAACCGGTGCAGCATCTCATCTCGTTGCATAGCTTGGCTCCGCTGCTCAGAGATTCTTGGACTAGGTGTCCCACTCCTTAGCTCGCTCCAAGGCTTTCTGCCAACCGGCTCGGAGCTCGTTAACCTGCATTTTTGATTTCTCTGGTTCAAAAGTGCGCTCTACTTGCCATTGGCTTTCAAGTTCGGCCGTGTTCTTCCAAACGCCCACCGCCAAGCCTGCCAGATAACCGGCGCCCAGCGCGGTGGCCTCAAAGAATTTAGGACGAACAACCGGCACACCCAGAATGTCAGCTTGAAACTGCATCAGCAAGTCATTTGTCGCCGCTCCACCATCTACGCGAAGCGACTTGATACGAATGCCTGAGTCGCCTCGCATAGCGTCCAGCACATCCGCTGTTTGGTATGCGATCGACTCCAGGGCTGCCCGAGCTAAATGGGCTCCGGTTGCGCCTCGTGTAATTCCTGCGATCGTACCGCGAGCGTAGGGATCCCAGTGCGGAGCTCCAAGTCCAGCGAAGGCCGGAACAATGTACACGCCGCCGTTGTCGGAGACTTGGGCAGCAAGCTTTTCCACGTCGGGTGCCTTCTTGATGATCTTCAATCCGTCTCGCAGCCACTGGACCACCGCTCCTGCGATGAAAATACTGCCTTCCAGCGCATAAGTCGACTTGTTGCCGATTTGCCAGCTCGTGGTGGTCAGCAAATTATTTTTGCTCGGACGCAACTTGCTGCCTGTGTTCATCAGCATGAAACAACCGGTGCCATAAGTGTTCTTCACCATTCCAGGCTTCGTGCACATTTGGCCAAACAAGGCTGCGTGCTGATCGCCAGCGATTCCAGCTATTGGAATGGCGGCACCGAACAACTTCTTCTCCGTCTCGCCGTAAACTTCGCTCGAAGAACAGATTTCGGGCAGAACCGCATCCGGGACCTTCAGCGCTTTGCCGAGTTCTCGATCCCAGTCGCCGGTTGCCAAGTCGCAGAGCATCGTCCTGGACGCATTGGTCAGATCCGTCTTGTGCTCCGCTCCAGCCGAGGACTTGCCGCCGGTCAATTTCCAGAGAAGCCAGCTGTCAACGGTGCCAAAGGCCAGTTGACCTTGTTTGGCAAGTGCTCTGGCTCCGTTAACGTTGTCGAGAATCCATGCTAGCTTTGTTCCGGAAAAGTACGCGTCGATGACCAAGCCGGTTTTTGAAGTAATAGCCTCAGCAGTATTGCCTTTTTTCAGACGATCGCACATGTTCGCAGTGCGCCGATCTTGCCAGACTATCGCGTTGTGAATTGGCTCACCCGTTTCGCGATTCCAAACGACGGTGGTCTCGCGTTGATTGGTAATTCCAATTGCGGCAATGTCTGCCACCTTCAATTTCGCCTTGCGAAGAGCGGACTTGGCCACCGCAAACTGGCTCTTCCAGATCTCATCTGGATCGTGCTCCACCCAGCCTGGCTGAGGGAAAAACTGCGTGAATTCCTTTTGAGCGACGGAAACGATGCTACCATCACCCGAGATGACCAGGGCACGCGAGCTTGTCGTGCCTTGGTCTAGCGCCAGAATAAAGTCGGACATTTTCAGGTGCCTTTATTTGACTTTAAGTCCCTTCAACATCTTTTGGAATCCTTTCACTTGCTTCTCCAGTAGATCTGCAGGTCCGGTCATCTTCACGAAGTACTGTCCATCCTTCTTCGTGACGATGATCGCGCCGAGCATCCGGTAGTCTGCTCGTTCGACCACTTTACCGGGAGCAAAGGGGCCACCGCCCATGCGATCCGAAAAGGTACCAGGAATATCAACCCAGTGCACCGTGTTCCCGTCGACTTCAAACTTCTCGACCTTCGAAGCTTCCTTGGTTGATGAACCGTCGGCTTGCTTGAACTGTCCGTACCAACGGTCAATGTTGGCTTCGATGCTGCCGCCCGCGCCCATCAAAGTGACGCGTGCTGTTGGATCGCCCTTCTTGGCATCCGCTGGTGCCGCGAACTCGTAGTTCAAAATGCGGGAACGAGGTTGCACTTTCTTCCACGCAGCTGGTGCTTCGAGGACGATATTTTCGGAACGACCGAGTTTGATTGTCGTCCCCTTTCCTTCGCTCTCCTTTTCTTCCTGAGCCGCCGCGATGGACGTAAACAAAAGACAAGGGACAGCGAGTAGCAATGCGATAGATTTGGACACCTATATTCTCCGTTGCATAATTTCAAAGTAAGGTTTGAGACCATACGCATTCTAAACTGCCATTACCGCTGCGACGAGTCGCTGAGCATAAATAGCAGGGCCAAGCAG
Organism: Aureliella sp.; assembly: GCA_963691875.1. GTDB lineage: Bacteria > Planctomycetota > Planctomycetia > Pirellulales > Pirellulaceae > Aureliella. The sequence goes on along the minus strand of OY829846.1, from coordinate 2,117,738 downwards.
AGTTTCACGTTGGAAGTCCTGCGCATTTTAGCCGCATTCACGCTAGCCACCGTTGATAGCAGGAGAATCATTGCGTCACGGGCATGCTCAACCAAGGCAGCGCCGGCCTCCGGCTCTTGCAGTTGACTCATAATCGAAAATTTGATTTGCCAAAGAAACAATGGCAATTTCCGAGGTATAGCTTCCTTCCGAATTTCGTGAACTCGGCGCTTGGGGAATCCGATGCGGCAACCAAACTCAAAGAATTAGAGGGAGATGGAATTGGCAGATCTGTTAGCTCATCGCGAATTCTGCCTGATTCTATTCATGTATGACGGAGACAATCCGGTCTATACGCCTTCGGTTCGGCTAGCCGTTGACGAAATGGCGAAGTAATTGAAAGGGTAAGTCTTGGAGATCATTCTTCCGAGGCGGTGCATGCTGTCACTTCGATTTATGGGCTACACCGCCGAGCTTCACTTGCGGAAAGGCAGGTGCAACAGAAGTTAGGCTGGAATGCTTGGGCCCACTTTCACCGTGATTTCTTTCGCTGGCACGAGTTCGTAGCGATCGTCGAAAACACTGCGCAGGTATTTGATCTTTAGGAGGTAAAGGTTAATTGATTGCTAATCAACTTTTTGAGCGGGTCTAATGTTGACTCGATCAAGCAGATCAATGAATGGACAAACCAACTCTTCCAGCAGCTAGGGCTATTCTCGGAACGTGACGTGCGTCATCAGAAGCGCTGGATAACTCGAATCAGTGAATTCTTCTCGCGAGTCAGATGGGAGTATGCTGCCGAAAATGGCGAGGGCTACTCGATGCGCGATAAATTCTGCAACCTGGATTTTGCTGAATTTCGAAAATTCATCTGGTGGTACAACGAGTGAGGCGGCAGATAGTGCCGGCGCTTTGCGACCAGTAGACCACTGGGTATCAAGGCCCCGGAGATTCTACGGCGTTATGCAACCTACTAACTATGCCATCATTCGTCGCCAAAAGACCGCATTGGATTGGTGTTGGTGATTTTCGAAAAGCGGGGCATACTGGTCGCAGCGTAACGGATTGCGCTAGCTCAGCCCCCAATTCTTATTCGCACTGACAAGTTTCCCCCAACTGCATTGGGAGCGACTTCACTCTTGCGAGGCGATTTGGCTTGAGAATGGATGGATCCCAACGACACGGCGAAGCCGGTCCTGGCAATAGATTGAGAACCTGTTCATAATCTTTTATGACAATGGATGCGATTTCTCCAATGAGTCAAGCTCTCCTGGTTGAAAGCTAACTCTGGAGAAACAGTTCTTCTCTTTGCTGACCTAGCTAGCCAATGGAGTGCTTGTGTCGTTCAGTTTTGATGTAGATACCAAAGAGCAGGTCCGTGCGGCAACGGACATTGTCGATTTAATCGGCAGTCGATACGAGCTGCGCAGGCAAGGACGCAATTATGCAACTCTTTGTCCTTGGCACACCGACACGCGGCCAAGTCTTCAGATAGATCCCAACCGCCAAACCTGGAAATGTTGGGTATGCGACATTGGTGGAGACGTCTTCAATTTCTTGATGCAAGATGAAGGGCTCAATTTTCCTGAAGCGCTTCGCAAGCTTGCCGAGCGCGCCGGGATTACGCTCAAGTCAAAAGAAAAATACGGTGGCAAACGCTCCCAAGGCTCCTCTTCTCGTCAAGACATCAAAGCCGAGATTTATCGCGCGCTGCAGTTTGCTGATAAGTTCTATCAAGATTTTCTCCAGTCCGATGACGGTGAAAAAGCACGTGAGTATTTGGCGGACCGTCAGATAACATCTGCTTCCATCAAGCAGTTCGGCATTGGCTTCGCACCAGACAGCTGGTCTGCGATTCAAGACGCCGCGCGACAGGAAAAAATAACGCCATTTATCCTTGAAGCTTCGGGGTTGGCAAAGAAACGAGACCGCGGCGGACACTACGATTTTTTCCGCAACCGCGTTATGTTCCCAGTGCGTGATCGCGAGTCGCGTCCAATCGCCTTTGGTGGACGAGTCCTGCCGAACTCCGAGGAACGAGCCAAGTATTTGAACTCCTCCGAGTCGCGTGTCTTCCAAAAACACCAGACTCTATATGGCTTCGACGTTGCAGGTAAACCAAGCCGCTTGGCCAAGCAAGCGATCATTGTTGAGGGCTACACCGACGTCATTATCGCCCATCAATGTGGCCTGGACACATCCATGGCGGTGCTGGGAACAGCACTCACACAACAACATCTCAAAGTCCTTCAACGCAATCAGGTCGAGCAAGTCATACTGCTGCTAGACGGAGACGCAGCCGGGCAAAAGCGTAGTGACGACGTCTTAGAATTATTCCTGCATGCTCAGATGGACGTGCGAGTCTTGACTCTGCCTGAGGGCCAGGATCCGGCCGACTTTTTGTTAGCCAACGGTGCCGAGGCATTGCACGATCGGATCCGCAAATCTGGCGATGCCTTGGAGTTCAAGCTTCAGAGGGTCAGCAGCGGATTTGACCCCTTAGTCGATACGCACCGCGCGAACCAAGCCGTCGAAGAGATGCTCTCCCTATTGGCCAAAGTTCCACAGAGCGGACTAATTGAAAACAGTGCTTTTCGCCTGAGACAGGATCAGGTGCTTGCTCGATTGGCTCGTAAGTTTTCGATTCCAGAAGCCAACTTGCGCGAGAGGTTGTCGGGACTTCGGAAACGCAATGAACGATTTCAACGGCGAAAGCCCGAAGAGGATGAGCAGAGCCAAGCGTTGATGCGTCCGGGTGACCTGTCGCCATTTGAACGTGAGCTGTTGGAGTTGATTATCGTGGCACCGCAAGTTGCCCCGATAGCACTGGAAAGAGTGCAATCGGGCTGGCTTGAGTGCGCAGCGGCTCGAGCCATGCTGGCTGCCTACCAGCAGCTTGAGTTTGCCGGCGAGTCGCTTGAGTTTGAAAGCGTACTGGTCGCTCTTGAAGATCCTTCGCTCAAAAGTTTACTTGTCACGCTCCATGAACAAGCGCAAGCCAAACTCGGATACACCAAGGTGTCTGCCGAGGATCGGTTGCGGGTGCTAACCCATCGCATGGGGGAACGACAAGACGCAGTGCGAAGGTTGCAACTTGAAACGGAGTTACAGAAATCCAATCTTTCGGAGACGGAAGAAATTGGCGTCCTCGAAGACGTCATACGCCAAGCCCGATTGCGACAAGGACTCGTAGGAGACCCAGGGGATGAAGAGGATACGATGCCTCCGCCAACGCCGCCTGGAGATCCCGCGTAGTTGCGAGTGAGTTGCCTTCCACTGAGCAATCACCGCTAGGCTAACGGATTGGCAAAATAGTCCCATCAACGGAGTGTGGGGCTCTGAACAATTTTACAATCGGATTCCACGATCCGCCGACTGATTCCCGCAAGACTCAGCCGGAGGATCTAAGCAAAAGGAGTTGTGAAAGTGGAACTGCTAGATCTAGACCTGCGTACCCTCATCGCTACTGGACGTGATCAGGGCTTCTTGACCTATGAACAAGTCGGCGCCTACCTGCCAGACGAGGATACCAGCAGCGAAAAGCTCGACAATCTGCTGACCGCCCTCGACAAGAAGGGAATTCCGCTTGTAGACAAAGCGCCTGCAGGAAAGCGTACCTCTGATACTTTCAACTTGGAAATGGAATCCAAGTCTGAAGATGAGATGGAGCTGGCAGACGACGCTGAAGCTGAAACGGAAGACGAAAACTTTGAGCCCACCGTCGAGCTACCTAAGTTGAGCGATGATCCGATTCGTCTGTACCTTAGCCAGATGTCGGAGATTCCACTGTTCAGTCGCGACGAAGAAATTGCGCTAGCCAAGAAGATCGAGATTACACGAAAACGCTTCCGTCGCTGCCTGCTCGGTAATGCCTACGCCTTGAGACAGACCGTGCAGATTCTCTCACGGGTCCACAGTGGCGAACTGCCTTTCGATCGCACTATCAAGGTGTCTTTGACAGAACGGCTGACGAAGGAACAAGTCACGGCACGAATGCCGCATAACTTGACCACCCTCAAGGCCTTGATGGTGAAAAAGCGAGCAATTTTCATGCAAATCGTGCGCAAAAGTACTTCCACTGTCGAGCGGCGTGAACTGGGTAAGATTTACCAACGTCTGCGCGAGAAGTGTGTCACGCTAGCGGAAGAGTTGAGCCTCCGTTCGCGGCGAGTCATCCCGAACATGAAGCAGTTGGAGGAGATGGCCGATCGCATGGAAGCACTGAAGATGCGGATCGACATCCTGAGCCTAAATCCATTGCAATCCGGTGAGTGTGAGCGGCTGCAGCGCGAGTTTCGTAAGCTAATTCTGCAGACTGAAGAATCACCACGTTCATTGCGGAATCGCTGTGTTTCCTTCCGCAAGCACCACAATGACTTTGAGTCTGTCAAACGGGAGCTTTCTCAAGGCAACCTGCGATTGGTTGTTTCCATCGCCAAGAAATATAGAAATCGCGGCATGAGCTTCTTGGATCTAATCCAAGAAGGGAATACGGGACTGATGCGAGCGGTGGACAAATATGAGTATCGTCGCGGCTTCAAATTCTCGACCTACGCGACTTGGTGGATTCGCCAAGCGATTACGCGAGCCATTGCAGATCAAGCTCGTACTATTCGTATCCCAGTGCACATGATTGACGTGCTGAGCCGGCTGCGAAATATCCAGAAGCAACTGACTCAGTCCTTGAAACGCGAGCCATCCACCGAGGAAATTGCAGCTCAAACGGATCTGCCGGTCGAAGAAGTTCGTCGGGTCATGGATATTGGACGCCATCCGACCAGCTTGGATCGTCCAGTTGGCGAAGGTGAAGACAACTCTTTCGGTGAGTTTATCGAAGACGACGATCACGGTAATCCGATTCGTAACGCAAGTAACGGTTTGCTTCGCGACAAGATTGATACCTTGCTTAAGTCGCTAACTTATCGCGAACGCGAAATCATTCGACTGCGATACGGTTTGGTGGACGGTTATTCTTACACCTTGGAAGAAGTTGGTCGGATCTTCAAAGTCACACGAGAACGTGTGCGTCAGATTGAGGCTAAAGCCGTATCCAAGATGCAAAATCCTGTTCGGGCCCAGCATCTTTCGGGCTATCTCAAGCCAGCCGCCTAAGCGCCTCAATGAAGATGTGACCCCACGAAATGCTAGTTCGAAAATGGCGACTCTTCCGGAGAGTCGCCATTCGTCTTCTAAAAGCCCAGCTGCGCGTTTATTTGTCTTTTTTCTTGATCGTCTTCAATAATCATTTGACTCACGCTTCTATTGCTTGTACCGCGTCAAACGAGGGGAAGACTGACCGGCAATTAGGGGCATCGACTGGCTTTAACGTTACTCGGCCCTAAGCTGGTGTCGCTTCCCGTGGACAGCGGTTTTGGGTGGCGGGTAGAATTCTCGTGAATTCGGCGTTGGAGACGGAGTTTGATTGGGCTCTGATGCAAACTACCGTGCATGCAGGGCGTGGCGTTGTTCAGCCTTCACTGAAAAAAGTTACTCATTGCAGAGTAGCTTATCGATCTGAGTCTTTGATTCGAAGTTGTAGCGTAGGTCCAGGGGTTTGAGGTAACGCAGGTCGGGCGATCGAAACAGTCCCGACAAGTTTCCTTGGCCGGCGAGTTGCGATAGCTTGTCCTCCAACAAGTAACGGACCAATGCAAGTGAGTCTTGCCCGCGGACCCGCGTTGGACGCCGACAACCGAGCTCATGATTCGCAGAAGCAAGCACCGGAGGTGTATTGGAACTTAGAATGTGATAGTTCTATTTCTCAGCTGCGCTGAATTCCCAAATCTTCGATCGTTGTCAGAGTCTCCAGCTGAAGCCCTGCTGCTTCGATGGCTTCTCGGCCACCTTCCAAGCGATCGACGACTGCCTGAATCTTGTCAACCTTCAATCCGAATTCGCGAACGGCTTCTACGGCTTTCAAGGCACTACCGCCACTGGTGACGACGTCTTCCACGATCACCGCCGTCATCCCAGACTCAACCGGCCCTTCGACTTGCCTACCAGTGCCATGTTGTTTCACCTCTTTTCGAACGATGAATCCCAACAGATCGGTGTCCCGCTGACCTGCCAAAGTAATGGTAGCCGCTGAGATTGGGTCTGCTCCAATTGCCATGCCGCCGACCGCATCGGGCGTCTCGCTGCCAAGCAATTCCAACATACCAGCCCCAATCTGATTGGCTCCCTTGGGATGCAAAGTCAATTTGCGACAGTCCAGGTAAAACGAAGCTTTTTTACCCGATGCGAGTGTGAAGTCACCAAACTGAAGGGCATGCTGCTTGATGAGTTCAATCAGTTCTGATTTGTCGTAAGTGGTCATTGTGTTTCCTGGGATTGCAAATCGAGACCAGCCCATCAGTGGGGCAAGGATCAAATTCAATTCGCAATTGTGGCCATACGAGAAGGCTTCGCAAGAGTGGGCCGAGTGACCAGCTGAACGATAGCGCACTAACCCAACTTGAAAGAGGTCAAGAGAATTGCGCCGATTACGAAGAACGCAGCCACTGCGAACATCGCGATGGCGGCGCCTTTCGGCGTTTGCTTCTTCTCCGGATCTTCTTTGCCTCTTAGTTCATGGATTCCGCCTGATGCGAGGCCGTACGCCACGATAAGTAGTCCGATTTGTACCATAACCAGGTTCCACAGAATCGCAGATGTTTTGAAGTGAAAGGTGCCTATTGCTTGCAGAAAGTCTTCGTAGGGGGATTCGCCAGAATTCCCTAACGGCGGGCAGGGTTGAACGAGGAAACCTCGCGAATCCCACTACAAATCGGCTAAGGCTGATCTGAAGATAGAATCCCGATCAACGTTAGTTCCGGTCGCTCTGCCCGGATCTGCTCGAAGTCACCGTCGGACAAACCAAAAACTTCGCGCAAAGTAGGCAGCTGATTGAATAAACGATAACCTTCGTGACTAAGCTGGCTGCCTGTGCAGGATAAGAATTCGAGCTGCGAAAGATTCGCGATCGCAGCCATGACTTCATCAGTCAGCTCGCCGCGCAGGATAAGATTGCGAATGCGCGGATACTGCCGAGCATGCTCGGCAAGCAAGTCGGCTCGCAATTGCCAGCTGCCCTTGTAGATCTTGACAGCAAATTCGAGAGTGTTTTCAACATCATCACGATCGAATTGAAGTGCATTCCAGTTGCTGCCTTTCATCCGAACCAGATCTTGCTCAAAGAGCACTTCTTCGCGCAGCGGGACATCTGAGTACGCATAGCTAGGCAGCTGTGGTGGCAAGGCCCTGGGATTGGGCTCCATGGTCAGAAGATCGATGGCGTCATTGCCAATAGATGTATCGACAAAGCGGACAGAACCATCGACCATGGCGACCAGGATTCCCACGTACTGCGATGGAACTTTTGGGGCACTCTTGTTCAATTCGCGACAATTGTAGGGATAGCCTCGTGGTTGCCATTCCGAAAAGCACTCGGCGATGCACCACGTATTCGAAGTGCCGCGCGAGCCAGCAGCTTCTGCCAGCGTCAACGCATGGTCCGTCGGAAACACTGCTGGACAACCCAAGTAATGAGTCAGATCGTAGCCCTCCCCAGTTACCTTCCACTTAATTCCCGGCCGCAGAAAAACAGCGCGACTGATCGAAAACAGTTGTGCGTTTCTTGGATGGTTCCAAGCAAGCTTTCGTTCGATCATTGAGTAGAGAGGACTTGCTTCGATGTACGGCTCGATCCGGTAAATCCAGCCATGCTTAGGGCCCAAAGCGTCCATGTCCGCTCCCATCGGCAACACACGATCCGCACTTTCGTAGTTCAAGGCCGCCAAGCAAATCTGCTTCAAGTGGTTCGACGACTGCATGCGTCTGGCCGTCTCGCGAGCAGACTGGATTGCCAAGATCCCGAATGTTACCAAAGCAAGGAAACAGGCAGCGCCAACGATCGTCCCAGCAATTTTGCCTCGGCCGAGCAGAATTGCAGATTGGTCTTCACCAAGCAAAATATTTACCCCTTAGTGGAATTCGCCATAATTCCTTCTTGGCGATGAGGGTTTGGGGAAGAGGAATTCTGGCGAATCCCACTACGCATGAGCTGCCGGACTTCCGGCGAGGTCCGCCGGAACCTTGATGCATTCACCGCAGTCGTTGATCTATAATATAGGCATCCACGTCCACCAAGCCGCAGGTTTCAATTCTGCCTTCTTTTTTGTGCGTTCCATGCGATCGACCTCAATACCATCTGCCAGTTTGATTTTCGCCAGTTCGATTTTTCTGCTCATTGCTGGTCCTGCCGCAGCTCAGAAAGCCGCAACGCAGGAAGCAGAGAAGCAGACGGTGGATTTTGCCCGCGAAGTTCTTCCGATATTGTCAGACAAGTGCTTTCTCTGCCATGGCCCCGATGCCTACGACAAGGATCTAGTTCGACTCGATTCCTTCGAGGGAGCAACCAAGGATTTGGGAGGTTACTTAGCGGTGAATCCCAATACGCCAACGGAAAGCGCCCTACTCGATCGTATTCACTCTGCAGATGATCCGATGCCTCCCGTTGACGCAGAAAAACAGATGACAGAATCCGAGAGAGAGATTTTGTCGAACTGGATCGCGGGCGGAGGAAGCTATGCCAAGCACTGGGCGTTTGTGAAACCGACCAGATCGCAGGGGCCTGAGGCTCCTCGGAACATTGACGGCTTTATCGAGCGAGAATTTTCTGCCGCGAATATCAAATTTGCGCCCAAAGCGGACAAAGCCACGCTTGCTCGACGTGCCGCATTTACGCTTACCGGACTGCCACCCGAACCTGAGGTGTTAGCGGCATTTATGAAAGACGGCTCACCAGAAGCTTACGAAACTTACCTTGAGAAACTTTTCACGTCACCGCGTTACGGGGAGCATCAAGCTCGTTTCTGGCTCGACGCTGTTCGCTATGGTGACACCCACGGGCTGCACTTGGACAATCGCCGAGGAATTTATCCGTATCGCGACTGGGTGGTACGAGCGATGAATAGGAATCTACCGCTCGACGACTTCATTCTTTGGCAACTTGCTGGCGATCTGTTGCCCGACCCTACGCTGGAGCAACATGTTGCTACTGGGTTTGTACGGATGAATCCGAGCACTTCGGAAGGTGGTGCGATTGCGGCTGAGTTTCAGGCGAAGAACAACTTTGATCGCACTGAAACACTGGGGACTGTCCTGCTCGGCATGACGCTGACTTGCGCTCGCTGTCACACGCACAAGTACGACCCGATAACACAGACAGAGTACTACCAGATGCTCGCCTTCTTCAACAGCACCGAAGAAGGCGCCATGGATGGAAATCGCTACGAGTATGGAACGACGGCTCGAGCTCCCAAGGATCAAGCAGGTTGGCAGGAGGCTTTTGTGCTCGGGTTGAAACGGGCCAAGATGCTACGAGCGGCGGAAAAGAAGTTTGGTAAGAAGTTGGCTGAAAAGCCAAGCGATTGGGAACAGCTCAGTCGGTCCGCGAAGGCTGCAAGACTTGCTGATCCGCGCGGCACTTTCCGAGATACGTTGTTACAGATAAAGGCTGAGAAGATCGCCAAGGCGCAGTCCGACCTGGAAAGTACTTACACCACGACGCTGATCGCCAAAGACTTGTCCAGTCCGCGCGAGACCAAATTGCTCCAGCGTGGTGAGTACGACAAGCCGCAGGGCGCCCCCTTGCTGCCCGGCGTGCCGGAAGTCATGGGGACGCTCCCGGAAGGTGCTCCTAGGAATCGTCTCGGTTTGGCGCGGTGGTTGATATCGCCAGAACATCCACTTACATCCCGCGTCTTGGTGAATCGAATTTGGCAACGTGTATTTGGATACGGCTTGGTTCGCAGCCCTGAAGATTTTGGTTTGCAAGGCCAACAGCCAACGCATCCGGAGCTACTCGATTGGTTGGCGTTGGAACTCCAGTCGAGCGACTGGGACTTGCAGCACATGCTGAAGCTGATGATGACCAGTAAGACGTTTAGGCAAAGCTCTGCTTGGCGAGCCGAGTTGGACGATCCGGAAAACAAGCTGTTCGCGCGGGGCCCCAGCTATCGAATGGATGCCGAAGTTATTCGCGACACCGCTTTGTGGGCCAGCAACTTGCTCGATCCACATATGGGCGGCGAAGGCGTGAAGCCTTATCAGCCCGTAGGCATGTGGAAGGCACTGGCTCACCCGGCAAGTAACACCAAACAATACGTGCAGGACAAAGGAGATCTCCTGTACCGCCGCAGCTTGTACATCTATTGGAAACGAACCAGCCCGCACCCCATGATGACACTGTTCGATGCACCCGACCGCGAGTCAAGTTGCGTCCGACGCTCACGAACAAATACTTCGCTCCAGTCGCTGGGACTGTTGAATGAGACACAGCGAATTGAGATGAGCCGCAAGTTTGCCGAGCGTTTGTTGGCGGCTGAATCCAAGGACGATCGTCGTATCACGCGGATGTTTGAGTTGTTGGCTTGCCGCGGTCCCAATACGAAGGAACGCGCGGCCTGCAATGAATTGCTGAAGCAGATGCGAAGCAGATATAAAGAAGCCAAAGACGATGCGAAAAATCTAGTTTCGTTGGGCGAAGCAAAACGAAACGAGAAGTTGGCGGTAGAGGAACTGGCGGCCTGGACACAGGTTTGCGTCACAATTCTCGCCAGTGATATTGCGATCCGACTTTACTGACGGATATGGGGCCGATACCGAACCAATCGTTTAACGCCCAGCCACACACGCCGGCTTGCTTTCGAACAACATATCGAAGTTCCAACCGAACCATAGAAGAACCGGCGGCTAGCGCCAAAGCCGCTAATAAAACAAAAGCACGACGCGGCAGCGAGTGAGTATCCCAACCTTGCAAAACTCGCGGCAAGTCCTGAAAACGAATCCGAAGTAAATGCACAATATGACAAACTCCTCTAATAATCCGATTCGCGAGCAAGCACTGCTTTCCACTCGCCGTCAACTTTTCGGCAAAGCCGCACTTGGGCTCGGCACCGCGGCTCTGGCGAGCTTGATGCAAGGAAACGCTCGGGCAGATGAAGCTCCGCAGCAGAAAGGTGAAGATCTTGCGGGCGGTTTGCATCATCGCGCAAAAGCCAAACGCGTGATCTACTTGTTCATGAGCGGCGGGCCAAGCCACTTGGATATGTGGGACTACAAGCCTGGACTGAAAGACAGATTCAACGAGCAGTTGCCCGATGGAGTTCGCGATGGACAGCGTATCACCGGCATGACGGCGAGGCAGAAAAACGGGCTTCCGATTTGCCCCAGCAAGTACAAATTTGAAAAGCAAGACAACAACCAAGACGGAGTTTGGGTCAGCGAGTTGTTACCTCACACTGCAAAGGTCGCCAAAGATCTCTGCGTTGTCCACTCCACATTTACTGAAGCCATCAACCACGATCCGGCGATAACCTACATCCAAACCGGCAGCCAAGTTCCAGGCCGTCCAAGTCTTGGGGCTTGGCTGAGCTATGGACTTGGCAGTGTGAACAAAGATTTGCCGCACTATGTGGTGATGCACGCCAAGACGAGTTTTCCTGAACAGAGTCTTTTCAATCGCCTTTGGGGGCCCGGCTTTTTGCCCTCGGAGCACCAAGGCATCCTCATGCGAAGCCAGGGCGATCCGGTGCTTTACCTGAGCAATCCGCCTGGCGTGACCCGAGAAGATCGCCGTCAGCAGCTCGACGCCTTGTCCGCAATCAACTCCGTTCAGCACGAGCAGTTCGGCGATCCTGAAATTCTCGCTCGCATCACGCAGCACGAGATGGCTTATCGCATGCAGTCCTCCGTGCCAGAGTTGATGGACCTTTCGAGTGAATCCGAAGAGACTTTCAAGCTTTACGGCGAAGAGGCAAAGACACCGGGTACGTTTGCTGCTTGTTGTCTAAACGCAAGACGTCTGGCGGAACGCGGCGTGCGCAACATTCAGATCTTCCATCGTGGCTGGGACGCACACGGACGCTTGCCGACGGAACACGAATCGCAGTGCAAGGATATCGATCAGGCTTGTGCCGGGCTGATTCAAGATCTCAAACGCAAGGGCATGCTGGACGACACGTTAGTCGTTTGGGGTGGTGAGTTCGGACGAACGGTTTACTGCCAAGGCACGCTGACAGATAAGACCTATGGTCGCGACCATCACCCACGTTGCTTTACGACCTGGATGGCGGGCGGTGGAGTCAAACCTGGAATCACGTATGGTCGTACCGACGAGTACGGCTACAACATAGCCGATGCGGATGGAAACCCGATCTTCCCTCAGCCGAACAAGGAGGAGTGGACTCCAGGAACGATGCACATCCATGATCTAAATGCAACGATTCTGCACTTGATGGGAATCGATCACAAGAAGTTGACTTATCGCTACCAAGGCAGAGACTTCCGGCTGACCGACGTTGATGGACACGTCATCCACGACATCGTTGCGTAAAACGTTATAGTGTAGCGGAACCCGCCGGGTGGGGCGAGACAAAAGACTATATCGGAAGTCGTCAAGACTTTCGGCACGGGGTGGCCCTCTCCGCTCGTTTCCCTCACGACGTTCCCAGAGGGAGAGTAGCTAACCATTGCAACTAAACCAAGGCAAGACGGCGCGTGCGGCTGGTCGTTAAACGATTATTAGGAGATGACTGTTGTTCGACCAGAAAGCGACTCCGCCCAAACGCCCAAGAAGGCTGCCGAAACTCAATTCCTTTATCGGCGGTTTCGGAAGTGCGATCGCACTTTGGCTTGCCTGGTGGGTTTCGACTTATGGGCTGGTTTGGGGAGGAATCATCGCCGACTCGCCAGATGGCAAATACAAATTTCTGGCTCAAGCGCCGATGGATCCCGGTCGTGGAGGTAGCTACTTCTTGGACATCTTGAATGCAAACACCAATGCCAGAGTTCGTTGCGTCAGGGTAAAGCTCTCCTCGAAGGAACATGGCATTGGCTTGCGAGAAGGCGGCGGCGACGCTGTTTGGGACCCGCAGAGCAAGTTCGTCGACTTCAGCGTGGACGAAAAACTGCTGGCTAGAGTGTACGTTCCCTGAAAATATGCCTGGAAACGCTACAATCCACGATATCCACACCCCACTACTGGGCTGCTCGCAGGCTTCGGCCAGGAACAGGCTTTAGTTTGCGTATTTGTCAATTAAACTATTAATGCCTTAAACTAGGAAAGGTAGGTGGATGCTGCAGCTTCCATCTCTTCTCTAATCCCTTGGATCTACCATGTCGGTTCGCAACATGCGCCTGAGAATTCGTCCATCCGTAGTCTGCACCTTTGCTATCCTTCTCGCAGCCTCGCAGATCGCCGTGGCTCAAGTCCCGGTTTCTACTGGTGGCAAAGGCCGAAAGTTGGCTCCTGGAGTTTTGCAAGTCATTGAGCCGGCGGCGGTTCGCGGCGAGACAGCGGAAGGCCCCGTTGACCTGCCTCTTGTAGCGTTGAACCCAGATTTGGACTGGCAGCCAAACTTCGATCCGAAGACCGAGATCGTTCTCGAGAATGCAAAACAAGTTACCTTCCGCAAGGAAGTTCACTGTTTGCAGTTTGCGTTCAAGCCGGTCCGAATGATTGAAGTCAACGGTAAAGTCGTTTGGTATCTGCTTTATCGCGTTCGATATCTTGGCGGCGACCTCAAGCCTGTTCCCGAGCCAGACAAGTACCAAAACGAAGTCTATGGCAAGCCTCAGGCAGTTTCGGCCGATTGGGTTCGCTTCGTTCCGACTTTCCGACTCGACTCTCTTGGCATGGGTAAGGTCTACATGGACCGCGTTGTTCCCGGTGCAGTGGAAGCCATTGCTGCCAAGGAGCGTGTTGGCCAGCCGATCTTGGACTCGAAACAGATCATGAAGGAAAAAGTCGAGCTCACGACCGCCACCAAAGACAATGCACTTTGGGGCGTCGCGACTTGGACCGATGTGGATCCTCGAATCGACTTCTTTTCAGTCACTATTCAAGGCCTGACTAACGCTCAGAAGCTTGAAACGGCTGGCGACAAGATCAAGTATCTTCAAAAGACGCTTGTTCTTCACTTCTCGCGTCCAGGCGACACCGTTCTCGAACTGGAAGATCATATTCGCTTTGGCATTCCGGCTTTGAAGGATGAAGAGCGTCAAAAGTATGTTTTGAGCCAATATGGCCAAAAAGAACGCCTTGATTACCTGTGGGACTACCGATAAACTTCTGAGTCAGGTCGGGGATGTTTCATCCTTTCGATCAGAAGCGGTAGCTACATCTCGCCCATCCCTTGTAGGTTAGTGGCTTGAGATTCAATTTTCCATTCAAATAGCACTCGGGTGCGGCGGTCAGGATCATGGCACACAAAAAGGGACAAGGATCTACTCGGAACGGACGCGACAGTAACGCTCAGCGTCGCGGTGTAAAGCTGTTTGGCGGTCAAGCTGCACAGCCTGGAGCTATCATCGTTCGCCAAGTAGGTACAAAGTTCAAACCTGGCAAGAATGTAGGAATGGGCAACGACTACACGCTATTTTCGCTCATCGAAGGCAAAATCTTCTTCGACCAGAAGGGCCGTCGCGTTAACGTCGTGCCTGCGGAAGCCAGCTAAGGCGACCTGCATCTGGTCTGCCGGAGCATCCTGGCGTTGGGAATCTCAATTCTCGCTTTTCGATCTGTCGTAGATCGAGCACAATGAAGCTGCCGCATTTGTAATTGAGTAGCTTTCTGCGCTGTGGCAAGGAAGTCTATACGTTTGTCAGGTAGGTGATTCTCAATCGATCGCTGCAGTCTTAGGAATTCACTTGCTCGCGGAGCTTTTCACGTGTGACGTGATTTTAGGGGCGTGAATCATTAAGCGTGGAACATCATGTTTGTTGATCGAGCAGATATTTACCTTGAAGCCGGACGGGGCGGCGATGGCTGCATTGCCTTCCGTCGCGAGAAGCATGTTCCACTGGGCGGTCCAAGTGGTGGTGATGGCGGCAACGGTGGAAACATCGTTTTTCGTGCTCGTGAGGGTGTGAACAGCCTCGTTGAGTTCGCTCATCGCAAACATTGGAAAGCCCCGAAGGGTGAGCATGGCCAAGGCTCCAACAAGCATGGCAAAAGCGGCTCGCATCTTGTTGTGGAAGTCCCGCCGGGAACCGTCATCGTCGACTACGACTCGGGTATGGTGATCAAGGATCTGGTCACCGATGGCGAAGAGGTCATCGTAGCCCGCGGCGGACGTGGGGGACGAGGAAACCCGCACTTCAAGAGTTCCACCAACCAAGCTCCGCGTGAATCTACTCCTGGCGGCGACGGCGAAGCACGCCACGTGATCTTGGAGTTGAAAGTAATCGCGGACGTTGGTCTGGTCGGCAAGCCAAACGCCGGCAAAAGTACTTTGCTGAGTCGGATATCTCGTGCCCGACCTCAAATCGCAGATTATCCTTTCACCACCAAGTTTCCAAACCTTGGTCTGGTAAATGCAAACATCGATCGTTCTTTTGTGATCGCCGACATTCCGGGGCTGATTGAAGGCGCTTCGGAAGGCGTAGGACTGGGGCACGATTTCCTGCGGCACATCATGCGAGCTGGAATTATTGTGCACTTGGTCGAACCTGAACCGACAGACGACACGGACCCCATTGAAAACTATCGAGTCATTCGTGCAGAACTCGAACAGTATTCGGATGAACTCGCGCAGCGTCCGGAAATTGTGGTCGTGAGCAAAGCAGAGCTTCCCAAGGCGGGCGAAGTTTGTGGACAGTTGCGTGAAGAACTCCAACAAGACGTGCTACTAATCAGTGCCGTAACGGGTACCGGCTTGAATCAACTGATTCACCGAGTTGCCGATGTTTTACAGCAGGAGCAAGTCCAATAGCTGCGAGAGTGTTTGGGATCGACATTGGCAATAGTGGCTTAAGGATAGCTGAATTGCATGTTGCCGCCCAGGCGATAGGGCCTCGCACTCGGATCAATTGGTTGCCTCCGGGCACGCCCCTTCAATCTGAGACTGCTGCGGTGCTTTACGAGCCAGCTGATGAGGCGTGGTTTGACGAGCTTTCTGAGTTTACCCAAGTCGAAGGAGCGACTTGGCTAGTCAGCAGCGTTCGACGCGACGCAATGCAAATACTCGAGAAATCCCTTACTTCAGAATCTTGCGATCCGAGTGCTAACTTGATTCGGGTGCATCACTCGCATCTTCCTTTGGATGTCAATGTTGATGCTCCAGACCGAGTTGGGATCGACCGACTTTTGGCGGGACTAGCTGGCGGACATTTTCTTCGAGAACAAACTGGTTTTGAGCAACACGCCGGAGCTGCGATTGTTATCCAAGCTGGCAGTGCTGTTACCGTGGATGAAATTTCATTGCCTAGTGAGCTGGCAGGTTACTCGGCTGCGGCCGAGAAACTTACCTTTCATGGAGGTGCAATTCTGCCGGGCATTCCTCTGATGCTTCGGATGTTGGGAGCAGGAACAGACCAATTGCCCAAAATGAACGCTGACAATCTCACCTCACTCCCCGAAATTCCCGGGAAGAATACCGAAGAAGCAATGCTCTGCGGGGCTGCAAGTGCGTTGCTTGGCGGCGTCTCACATGTAGTTGAGCGCTATCGACGGGGGCATCGGCGGGGGCATTCACCCGATAAAAACTTGTTGGACAGCCAAGATTTCGCTTCGAACGGAGAATGGAATGTACCGGTTATACTGAGTGGCGGGGACGGTATGCGGATATCACCTCATCTTTCGTCGCCCGTTTTTGTGCATTCCGATTTGGTGCTGCAAGGCTTAACTGTCTTAGCACGCCACTCTGATTTTGGGAGCTGAGCTCGAGCACTCTGCCGATCCTCATACACGATCCTTCTTCATTAACACTCTTTTGAATTTTAGGAGTCCTAGCCAGCAAAGAATGGATTTGTTGAGCCTCGAAACGAACCATGAATCCTCTCTCGGCAAACAAGAAATCGGACGAAGCTTGGCGAGAACTGGCTGAGCTCTTTGCCGCAGACGGAGAAAGTGTGCTATTGAGCCGAACTTATCCGCCAGTGGGCAAAATGACGGCCGATGATGCAGGACCTGCGATGCTCAGCTTCTTGGATGCACTTAGCTGCGATCTTGTGGCGCCCAATATGGAAGAAGCGGATCTCGGAGCAGAGCTGCGTGCTAGGATCGATGCATTAATACACCAACTCAGCGTATTCGAGTCGGTGGGGCGCTGCCCGATCATGGCAATTACCGGGTTGCTAAACGCTGGTAAAAGCTCGCTTCTCGCCAGCTACTTGAGTCCCCAGAATCGTCACCGCATTTTGACGGGCTTGAACAACGACTCCGGCACGCATCGATTCGTTCTTTGGCTACCGAAAGTTTGGTGGGATGATGGCGAGCTTCTCAATACGCTGATCAGCTTTATTAGTGGCGTCTTTGGCCATCCACCGGAACATTTGTCGGAAGATCCCGAAGTTGCAGCCTTGCAATCCAGTGGCAAAATACGCCCCGAGGAAGTGTTGCAGAGGAAACAGTCGAGAAACGACAGTGAGGAATCGACAACAAGTGAAGAGAATTCGAAAACGCGGTCGAATCAGGTCGATCCGATGGACGTTCCGTTGATCGCTTACGATGAGTCTCTGAATGAACTCAAGCTGGGCTTGGTGGATTGCCCGGATATCCAAACAGGTTTTCTGGGGGCTCGCACGCTGATTCGCGGCGAAGATCTCGCAGACTTGCGGCGTGATCAGCTGCGGAAGATTGGACGTCTTTGCTCGGCATTCATTGTGGTCAGCAAAATGAGCAGCTTGCACGATGACAGCCTGCTCGATATCTTACAAACCTTACGCGATGCCATGCCAGGCGTTCCTCGGATGCTTGCCGTTAACAAAGTCAAAGCAAGGTATACACCTGAGGTGGTGTTTGAGCAAGCGCGATGTCTGCAAGATCGCTATGCGATCCGGAGTATCTATTGCGCTTACGATTTTCGAAGTTCGTTGGCCGATACTCGTATTCCTCCAAAGCCGACTCGTATGCAAGATTCACCGGATGGATCTTCGCAACCCATTTTTTTCGAGTGCTCAAAGACCGCTTGGCGGGAAGACTCCAGCACTCGCACAGCGTCAAGCTTCAAGTACCTTCACGATCTCGGCGAAGAGCTCGACATTGGTAACCTGACTCGCGAAAGCAGTCGCAGTTTAAAAATTCAGTTAAAATCGGCGAGTCTTTCTGCACAAGAGTGGATGACTCGCTGCGAACAGCTTCTTGTTCGTCAACGCACAGATGCTTGGCAAGCGTTAGCGGACGCTTGTTATGAGTTTATGGCCGAGCGTGACGGCCAAGGCAATAACACCGGATTGCGTCTGCAGGCTTCGCCAGCTATCGTGTCACAGATGGCCGATAGCATTCAGCGTACGGCGCCGACTTGGATGAAATTCAGTTTGCGGATCGATAAAACGGCGCGACAGCTACACCAGGCCGTCGCTAACTCCGCGAGTAGACTCAAAATTTTGCAATCGGCCTCGGAATCCGTTTCAGTTTTTGCCAAGCGATTTAAGCAGGGCGACGGGGCTCAAGTTGTGACTCCTCAGCGACTAGCGAAGGCGGTTAAGAGCTGCGATATACACGATGCCTTCCACCGAAGTGGTCTGGAACAGCTGGAAGCCGGCTGTGACTTGGCAATGCGACGTTTCGCTGAAGAAGACAAAACTGAGCTGGATGGGGACGAACTGGACAAGTGGAGCGAGCAGATCTGGAAGCAGATGAGTTTCCGAGAAAAGCTCTGGAAAAGCACCCAGCCGCTCGCCGTCATGATGGCACCGCTATTGGCAGTGATCTTAGTACCTATTGATGCAGGTGGCTCTGCGGTTCTTGTATTCGCATCTATCAAAGAACTGCTTGCTGCCGCTGGCATTGCAGCAGTGATGACTCCCATGGCGACTGGCGCAGGAGCACTCAAAATCGTTCATCGAGAAACTCCATGGCGACAATTGAGTGACTTGTTCGCGATACTTTGCGATTCCATCGGAGTTGCAAGACCTGACGCTAATCTATTGCCTTATTCGAAGTGCGAAGGTACGCAGCGCCAGCTCTTGCCAAGCGGTCTGGACATCAAAGCGGCTGCCGGTGACTACTCGCTCTACCGCTGGGAGATGAACTCGGCATTCTTAACTCAACTGCAATTGGTAACACAGAGATTGATCTGAGCCTGGTGTGATGAGTGTACCCAATCTAGTATTTGCGAGACGAATCTCAGAATCGACCCAGGCGGTTTTTGGCGAGTCGTCGATTTCGCAGTTGGTTTCGAGTGCCTGCGATCGCTTCCGCTGCGACTTAGAGAACATTCAAACTGGGCGCGGAATCGACTCGCTATTGATTGCCATCGTGGGTGCAAAGGGCCAAGGCAAGACTTGGTCAGCGCGGCAATTTGTTCGAGCAGAGAACATACAGAAGAAACTCCGCTCGGGCGACTTAATCGACGATGCTACGACGCGCTTGGTCTGGGTCGGACCGATTGCTCCAGAGAACTTGGATCCCAGCCAAGAGATTTATCATCCCTGTCCTACCGAAGAGCTGCTGCACATTGGTCAGCCGTATGTGATCCTCGACACGCCAGGACTGACGGACGCCAATCATCGC
This sequence comes from Aureliella sp., assembly GCA_963691875.1. Lineage (GTDB taxonomy): Bacteria > Planctomycetota > Planctomycetia > Pirellulales > Pirellulaceae > Aureliella. Next base: position 2,098,261 of record OY829846.1, on the reverse strand, counting down.
GCTGCAAGACTTGCGAAGGAAGCGCTGTCACTTGCTCCGATCAAGTTATTCGTTGTTGCTCGTGACCAGCTACGGGCAGCGGCGAACCTGAGCATCGCAGAGCAAATTGATGGATCTGTGTGCATTCCAGTTGTCAGTTCCGTTGAGCCAGAGGAGCTGCCGGGAGCGGTGTCGTACGCCACGCTACAGGAAGATCTACGGGCACTGCGCGATCAGCTTCAGGTTATGGCTCCTAAGGCGGTGCTTAGCAAGGAAGTGCTTGTGCCAGACTTTGAGATCTCCGGCGACGAGCAAGCTTCAGGCGAAGTCTTTCGCACAGCAGTGTTGGATCGGATCAATGATCTTGGCATCACCGATATGACGCTTAGCTCAACGCGAGATCGTCGAATATTGGCAGCCAATCAAAGGCTGAAGCAAGATGTCGCTGAGATGATAGGTGAAGAGCTGCCACAGCTTTCTGGCGCCGTGGCAGAGTTGAATCGTGAAACGGAGCAAGTTCCCGGCCGCGTTCTAGCTAGTTTGCTCGGAAGCGAATCGGTTCTTGAGACTGGAGTTCGCCTTCGTCTTCGGGCTCGCTTGGTCAGTGATACTTCACTGCTTTGGTTTCCCTATCGCACCGTGATGTCGACGCTCAGTTTGACCCAAGGAGCTTGGGATCGTGTGATCCTAGCGATGACCGGAAGTGTTCCAAGTCTTTTTGGTGCACTTGCATCTTGGGCAAAGACGGTTCGGCAGAATCGCGAAGTCAATTCGGAAATCAGTGACGGAATTCGACGGCGGACTCAGGATCAAGTAGAAGAACGATTGCGTCCCTTGTGCAACCAATTTCATCGTGCCGTGATGAAGTTGCGGCCTCGAATGGACCGCTCCAGAGAGGAAGCTGACTCGGCGGGCATGAGGCTGTCCGGCATCGAAGAATTACAAACGCAGTCGCAATCGATTTTTGATCGTGCGATTGATCGCAACGCCACCAACGGCTTTGTCATCCAATTCTTAGCGCTCATTGGAACCGCGATCTTTTGGTTGCTGATGTCCGGTCCCATCTTCGTAGTTTATCGCGACTACTTCTTGGCTTGTTACAACGCAATGACGGGTGTAGGGACGACTGTAGGGGACTTCCCGCAACCCCCGGCTGGGCTGTTCTTTACAAGTCTGATTCTGTCGATTTTGCCACTGGCTATTTATTGCATGGTGGTGCTAACGTTTTTGCTGAATCGAAGTCGCATCCGCAGAGTCGCCAAACAGATTGTTGCAGAGCACGATGAAGTCATTGCCAAGTTGCAGGCTGAGAAAGTGATTCGGCTCGATTTTGACGACCAATTGCTTGGCCAAGCTGAGTTTCTTTTGAATTTGCAAGAGCATGAATCCTGAGACTCTCGTCTGTCAACTCACTCCGCAGATTCCAGCAGGCATTGCGACTCTCGCGATTCGCGGTCCGAGAGCGATTGAAATCATCACTTCGATGTTTCAGTTTCCTGTTCCGGGCGGCAAACGCCAGCAACTCGCAGAGATGCGCGTCTATTACGCAACTTGGTCCGCTGCTTCTGATTCGACGGGCGAAGAGCAAGTTGTCATTTGCCGCAGCTCCGAATTGCAAGTCGAAGTCCACTGCCACGGTGGAAAAGCCATTTGCGAAGCACTCTTGCAAGAGATGGTCGACAGAGGTGCAAAGCGCATCTCTGCACAGGAATGGCCTTCCGACTTGGTGGGTAGCCCCAGTGTTCAGGCCGAGAGGGCACTACAAGAAGCTCCCACAGATCTTGCTGCGAGCGTCCTGCTGGATCAGCTTAACGGCGTCTTGGGTGCAGCTCTCGAAGGGTTGGAGGAGTTGCTGAAAAGTGCTGCGGTTGCCCAGTCCGCAGCTGATCAGGAGCCGATCCTGCGAGAAATAGACTCGTTGATTGCAGCGGGTGAGTTTGGCCAGCATCTATGCCGTGGCTGGCGAATCGTTTTGGCTGGTCCGCCCAACGTCGGCAAAAGTAGCTTGATCAACGCCTTGGTCGGACAGGAAAAACTGATTGTGCATGATCAACCAGGCACCACTCGCGACTGGACTGAGTCAGGCGCGGTCATTGGCGGCTGGCCGGTGCAACTCACTGACACGGCTGGAATTCGACAGAGCGAGGATGAGATTGAGACGGCTGGAGTCAACAAAGCAAAAGAGTTGGTGCATTCTTCCGATTTGTTGGTCCTTGTGGTCGACGCGACCCAAGGGTGGCAGCCGATCCACGATGAACTTGCGTCGGTAGACGTGCGGCGCCTAGTTTGTTGGAATAAGATGGATAAAGCTCGCATGGAACCGATTGCCGGTGACGGTCGTTTGCCCTCAACTTTGGCTAGTTGTGTGGGGCAGCCTGGAATCCAAGAATTGCTCAGGAGCATCGAGGAGCAATTATTTACTGATGCCCCGAGTCCGGGAAACGCAGTTCCATTTTGCGCTGAGCAACTATCTGGGCTCGCGCTAGCACGCTCTTTTGTTGCGAGTGGCCATCATTCGAAAGCAAGCGACTGCATCGCCGTAATAAAAGGACATGGATGAGTTCGATTGAACTTGGAACTGGCTTTCCTGCATGGATGCTTGCGTGCATTCGCTGTCCAGTCACGCAAGAAGATCTGTCCCTTGCTGAGAATTCGGTCGTGGAGCGGTTGCAGGCCGATCAAGAAAATGGAATTCTGGTCTGCAGACTGGGCATTCAGGTTTCGGAAACATTTGAGGGTGGACTGGTCAACCAATCAGGCACCTACCTCTATCCCATACGCGACGGGATACCATGTTTGGTGCCCGGCGAGGCAATTGCGATTCTCTAACCAAAAATCTACACCATCTAACCGAAAATCTACATCACTTGATCTGAGGCAAAAATTTCGAGTTGGCTCCAACGCGCTTCACGACATCGGTGGCGACCGACGCAATTTTTCGTTTCCCTCATCGGCCTGCCTGAGTTCTTCGATTGAGTCGTCTTCGGCAATAAGATTTAAGTCGTCGCCGAATTCATCGTTGACGTACTCCGTATCGAAGAATTCCGCCAGATCTTCGCGCGAATAAAACTGGACTCCTGACAATCTTCCGCCAACCGATTCTGCTATGTTTTTAATCGATTCGAGCGTTGCGAGCAGCTCAGACTCGTTGTTTTGTCCATCGACAAAGACGCAGCTGCCATAGTTCCCCTCGTCATCAGGCTCGCCATAGTCATCGCGGTCCTCAAACTCGTTGTCTGCCAAAGAGTCCCAAAGTTTGGCGACCGATTCTGCCGTTTGAGTTACTATCAGGAAAGCCCAGGGCAGAGGAGCATTGTCCTCCAGGCCGCAATCGGTCATGTGCCGCAAACGCCAACTTGCGTCGTCCGGTTCAAGCCAGCCGAATACTTCGTCACCGTCAACTGGCTCGTAGCACTCGACGCCCTCGTACTGAAATCCGCGATCTTGCGCGATCGTTTCCATACGGGAGGCAACACTTTTGACTTGCTCTACAGACAATGCCGCTTGTTGGCTGACCGACAACATCGGTTCGCCCACTGAGACTTGACCATCCAAGCTAATCTCTTCGACGGTTTCCTGTAGCTGCACGATGAATTCTGATTGCAGCTCTTTAGCGACTTCTTGGAGAGCACTCAGATCGTGGGAGCGTAGAGTGAAATTCCAGTCCTTGGTGTCGTCAAGAGCATGATTCAAGTTGTTAGTCATGTGATCAAACAACGCATCAATATCAAAACTCAAGTCTGTTCTTCCGGCCATGATTACTCAGCTCCTTGATCCCATCTTGCGGCTCGCCAATCTGCATGTCGTAAGTTGTACGACGCTGCTGATTGTGTATCGGCTTTCAGGCGACGACGCAAAACAATGATGCTGAGAAATAGATGAGTTTTTACGCACTAACAACAGTGGTTAGCACGTCGCCAACTGGGCCAGTAGGTATTCGACTTCTTCAGCTGTGTTGTAGTGGACGAGTCCAAGACGCACCATTCCGTCAGGCTCGACACCGATACGTTCTGTTAGCGGCAAGGCATAGTAATTTCCGTGCCAGGCATAGATGCCTTTCTTGGCCAGTCGTTTGGCCAATTCAACCGACGTATAACGAGTATGAGTGACCGAAACCGTCGGTACACGTTGCTCTCGCTCGGCGGGATCTGTAATACCCCAAACTTTGACTTCAGGAATCGCTGATAGCCCATCAAGTAAGCGATCGCATAGTTCTTTTTCATATTGGCGAATGCGAGAAAAGGCATTCACCAAGTCCTCTCGTGTGGTTTCGGCTGAGCTATCTTCGCTGCGACCAATACTACCAATATAGTCAATCGCTGCCTTGGTACCCATAATGCATTCGTGATTCTGAGTCCCCGTCATCCAGCGTCCTGGCAAATCTTCTGGTGAGGGACGTAACTTGTAGGGCTGCAAGCCTTCGAGCAACTCGCGGCGTCCCCACATAATACCGACGTGCGGTCCAAAAAACTTGTATGCGCTGCAAGCCAAGAAATCACAGCCGAAAGCGTTCACGTCTATTACGTCGTGTGGGGCATAGTGAACTGCATCTAAGAATGTCAAAGCACCAAAATGCTTTGCTGCTGCACACATGCTTGCTACTGGATTCACGGTGCCAGCGGCGTTCGAGGCACAGCCAACCGCTACGAATTTCGTCTTTTCATTGAGTTTTGATCGGAAATCGTCTTGTTTCAGCGTGCAATTCTTGGCGTCGACTTCCACGACTCGAACAGTTGCTCCTGCATCCTCTGCTGCCTGACGCCAAGGAGTGTAGTTGGCATCGTGTTCTAAGCCAGATAAGAGAATCTCGTCGCCAGGCTTCCAAGACTTGGATAGGCATCGAGCCAATGACAGCGTTAGCGTGGTCATGTTAGGACCGAAGGTAACACAGTTTGGGTCGTCAGCACCAAGAAAAGTTGCCACGGAAGCGTGAGCGCTGTCCAGGGCCTGATCACTTTCGATGCTCGTCGCAAAGACTCCATCCTCGTTGGCATTGCATCGAGTCAGGTAATCCGAAATCGCGTCAATAACTTGCTGAGAAACCTGAGTGCCAGCCGGGCCATCTAAGAAAACGGCTTCCCGATCCGCGTCTCTGCGAGACAGAGCTGGAAATAGAGATCGGAGTTGAACGACTTCTTGTGCGGAAAAGCCCATGGTTGGTAAAAGCTTTGGGATAGGTGAAGTGCTGATGAATATTGTTTTCTCAGACTTATAAGAAATAAGAAATGAAGCCTTATTCTAAGTCAGATTGCTGAGGCCTCGAAAGACGTTGAGCCCCCATTTCGGTGGCCGCTTGTAAGCCCCCGGGACTAAAGGGGAGCTCTTTTGACTTTAAACCCCTCCACTTGGGTGGACCAAATTTGCAAGAATAATCGCAAAATCTTGATTTTTCTTCGTCAAGAATCAGTGTGGAATTTATTCTGGGTTCAGCCGGAATCCCTTGAAATTTTTTAGTCCTTCCCTCTAGTAAGAATCATGCGAAGCCTCCCAATTTTCGCCCTGCTGGCAATCGCTGTGGCGGGCCAGGTGCGTGCCGATTTAACTTTCAACATCACGTCGACTGGGAACGCCGAAGCCGATGCAGGTTTCGCACAGGCTGCAGCTTTCTGGTCTGGCATCTTCGAAGATGATGTCACCGTCAACGTGACAGCTGGCTTCAGCAATCTGGGAGGATCCATTCTTGGGCAGGCTGGATCGCAGCGAAGCTTGATCGACTACGACGATTTTCGCAATGCGATGGCCGATGATGCTAGTTCAGCGGATGATGCCACTATGGTCGCCAATCTCCCAATCGGTTCTTCGTTCGACGTGTTCATTAATCGGACATCAGAAGCAACTGGCACCAACGGCGCAAACCCCTACCTCGACAATGACGGTGGAGCGAACAACACTTCCGTACGGATCACTCGAGCCAACGCCAAAGCCCTGGGCCTGATCAATGGAAACCTCGGCGGTGAGGATACAGCGATCACGTTCAACAGTGCCTTTGCCTTTGATTTCGATCCATCGGATGGCATCGACAGTGGCGAGATTGATTTTGTCGGTGTTGCAATTCATGAGTTAGGGCATGCAATGGGCTTCATCAGTGGCGTTGATATTCTCGACTTTAACTCGCCTCCAAATAGCGGACCTTTTAACGACAATCTATTCACCTTTGTCAGCTCGATGGATTTCACAAGGCATTCTGCTGATAGTTTGGCCGCGGGAGCGGACTTAGACTTTACTGCTGATAACCGTGCTAAGTTCTTCTCGATTGATGGTGGCGCGACGGCTGGCGCGCCTGGGGTAGACCACTTTTCACGCGGCGTTCGCAATGGTGATGGGCGTCAGGCTAGTCACTGGCGTGATGGGCTTGGACTCGGGATCATGGATCCCACTGCAGCGCCTGCTGGAAATCTAAATGTTGTGACGGAGCTGGACATCCAAGCCTTCGACATCATTGGCTGGAGTTTTGCTGCAGTTCCAGAGCCATCTTCAATTGGAATCTTGGGCCTATTCGGACTTGGCCTGCTCGTCCGCCGTCGGCGAAGCTAGGGAATCGGTGAAAGCAATAATCTAATTTCGACGGTCGGCTTACCTCGAGGTGGCTCCCCTGGGAGCACCATTCGTTTTGCGATGTGCATTTTGTTGGGATAGCGGGCCAATACAGAACCCCTTGGGCAATTCGTCGACATTCGTCAAAATGAACGACGGATCTTGCAGCATCTTGCGTGCTACTCACTCGCTCGAGGGAAATGACATGGCTGAGACCATCTTCTCAAAAATCATCCGCAAGGAAATTCCAGCTAACGTCGTACACGAAGATGAGCATTGTCTGGCGTTCCATGATGTTTCCCCGCAAGCGCCGACGCATGTGCTTGTAATTCCGAAGAAGCCTATCGAGAATATCGAAGACATCGCCCCGGAGGATGCGGAGCTCGTCGGGCATCTTTGGCTAACGATCCAAAAGGTCGCTCGGCAGTTGGGCCTAGCTGAAGACGGGTATCGTGTGGTGGTGAATTGTGGCAGGAATGGTGGGCAGTCAGTTGACCACCTGCACTATCACATCCTTGGTGGACGCGCGTTGAGTTGGCCTCCAGGTTAGTGCTGCTTAGCATGTTGCCAGCTGTCCTGAGGCTCGACGGTAGCTACAATGAGAATTGTTCGGATGGGTGATGGTACGATCGTGATTCGGTCGCAGGAATGGTCCTCGTAAGGTCGTGAATCATTTGAGTGGGCAGAGGCACAAGCAAAGCGGCGATTGGGGGTTCTTCCTGGTGATGGGAGGAATCTCTGCGAGCTTCATCTTGTTAATTGTGCTGCTCCTGATCGCAGATCTGCTTTACACATCCGTCGACGACTTTTGGACTGCTGTCAGGAAACCTGAAGTGCAAGCAGCTTTCCGACTGACTCTAATAACTTGCACGCTAGCAGCCATTCTTTCGGTCGTGGTGGCAACTCCCTTAGCTTATCTGCTGGCGCGTTTCAAATTCCCAGGCAGATGGATCGTGGACACTATCGTCGACATCCCAATCGTTCTGCCGCCGCTGGTTCTCGGCTTGAGTCTTCTGATCCTCTTCCACCTTCCAATAGGCGATACCAATTTGGATCAATGGCTTCGGGATACTCTCCGGCTCGAGATCACTTTCAACTGGCCGGCCGTGGTGTTGGCGCAATTTGCGGTCTCATGCGCGTTTGCAGTCCGCACAATGCGAGTGACCTTTGAGCAGATTAATCCCCGGGCCGAGGATGTCGCTCGTACGCTCGGGTGCTCCCGAGCGCAAGCCTTTCTGAAAGTAGCTTTACCACAGGCACGACAAGGCATCATCACGGCCGCGACGATCAGTTGGGCTCGTGCTCTGGGCGAGTTCGGGCCAATTATGGTTTTTGCTGGATCAACGAGATTCCGTACCGAGGTACTCTCAGTAACGGTTTTTCTGGAACTGAGTATCGGCCAGTTAGACGCAGCTGTAGCCGTATCGCTCATCATGGTTGCCATGGCCATCGTTGTTCTACTCGTGTTGCGATACTTTGGAGGAGCTGGGCTCGCTGAGTGGACGAGCAACAACAAGCAACATGATTGAACTAGACAGTGTGACGATCCAAGCTGGTGACTATCGCCTAGAAAACATCAGTTTCCAGGTGGCATCAGGTCAGTACGCGATCGTGATGGGGCCTACGGGAATCGGAAAGACTACGATTCTGGAGGCAATATGCGGGCTGCGCAGCATTGTATGTGGCAGCATTCGCATTGCGGAACGCGACGTAACGCGTTGGAATCCAGCAGACAGAAATGTTGGGTACGTTCCTCAAGACTTAGCACTGTTCCCAACACTCACCGTTCAGCAGCACCTTGAGTTCGCAATGCGTCTCCGGGACGAACCGGAGATGGTTATAAGAGAGCGGGTGTCCGAACTGAGCCAAGTGCTAGAGATTGCCGACTTGCTCCCACGAGGCATCAAGGGGCTAAGCGGCGGCGAGAAACAGCGTGTTGCTTTGGGCCGCGCGATTTCTTTCCAACCCCCACTGCTACTGCTAGATGAACCGCTTAGTGCACTAGATGCTGAAACGCGCAAGACCGCGCAGCAGCTGCTCAAAGATATCAACTCGCGTTGGGGCATTACAGTGTTACATGTCACTCACCATGAATCTGAAGCAGACGCTTTGGCGCAAGTCAGATTGCTTATGACCAGAGACGATTCTGGCGCGGCGACCATCATCGCGTCGGACGATTAATGTCCTACTTCGCGAGACGCTGCTTCATAACCCGAAGTATGAGTCTTGAGGTTACACTTCTCAAACTTACCCTCCCGCTTTCGGGAGAGTCCGGCTAAGACAAACGCTTCGCGTCGGTGCTCTCGGCTGGGGAGGCCTGGCTAAGCCCCTCTCCGCTTGCCGACCCACGAAGCGTGGGTGCTCGTCGCGACTCTCCCCAAGGTGAGTAAGTTGCATATGACTACAGAAAACTAAGCTTGAGCTAAGCAAACTAAATTCTGATTCGAAAGGCGCAACTTAAAAACTCACGCCTCGGGTTGTGATCTAGATCTCAACGCTTTGCTTCGGAGCGCCGAGAACCCTTGCAAATTGCGTCAGCACAGAGTCAATCTTGAGATTGGCATAGAAAGCGACAGCGAGTCCCAGGGCGGTCATGACGATTCCAGTGAGCACCCAGTTCGCATGTAGCTCGCCGAGAACAAGAGCAAAGATTGCTGTCAGGGGGATTGCCGCGGCGGAAAGCAAGTACCACGAACTGTGCTTCCGCATGCTGGCACTACGACGATCAAAGTCCGGGTCGGACATCGCCGGTGCAATGGCGTTAGGGTAGTAAACCATCAACGCCAAGAGCGTCATGCCGAAATAAGGATAAATCCAAGCGACGCCACCGCAGAGAAGCAGCGAGAAGAAGAAGTGCAATGCCTCGATTGCGCTAAAGCTACCTGTAAATCGAGTCCACATCGCGACGACAAATACCAGTGCGGAAACCACCCAGAGAATGAACGCGATCAGCGTGGAGCGATATCCGATTGTCCACAAATAGTTCACGTCCTTCTGGCTAGCGACTTTACCTTGTTTGCCCTCATGCACGATCCGTGCAAATGGCAAAGTAATCGTGGCGAAGAGCGTCAGCCCCAACGCGTAGACTAAGATGTTGACGTAAAAGGATGTCCAGCGAAAATATTGTTCAACCGGATGCTCGTTCTCTCCTTCTAGGTCAACCAACAGCCATAGAAGCGTGCCCCACAGCCACGAAGCTTCTCCCTTGGCAGTCGCATCCGTCGCCTCACCATCGCCCGGAGCGGCAGCCTCTGTAGCGAGTGTTTTTATATCGACGGCTGCAGCTTCAGCACGCATCGCCTCAGCCTTGTCGCCCATGCGATGGTAGTTGTATAAGTAATTGAACCTCGAGGCTACCAGGTTGGGCCCGAAGATCAGGATCGCGCAGAGCAGCAAAACAGGCAGACTCATGAGCCGTCGGGCCAAGCTATCTTTGGGTGGCTCAAAGCGATTGGCGAGTTCTGGATAAAAGGCAAAGCGTAGTCGAGCTGCGACTTCGTTACCTGAACTCGGACGGTCCTCTGGATCAACTCGCAACAGTCCTCGCAACACGCGTTCCAGAACTCGCTCGGCAGGCCTTCTTGCCGGAAATTGCAGCTCACAATTGCGGTGCCGCAAGTCCCTCTGCATCAGGACGGCCTCCGTCCAATTCGCAGCGACATCGTGCAAAGCCCAGGGGCGTTTCCCTTGCCAAAGTTCCCAGAGCACGATCCCAAGCGAATACAAATCCGAACGGCCGTCCAGCTCGTCCGCTTCTCGTCGATCTGTTGGATCGGCGACTTGCAGTTGTTCTGGAGACATGTACGCTAACGAACCGCCAAAGTGTGCGGCCGCTCCAACGCGGCCATTCAAACCGCTGCAACTCACATTGAAGTCCACTAGCTTAGGAATCGCCTCGGCGGACAACAGAATGTTGGCTGGCTTCACATCTCGGTGAAGTACTCCTTTGTCGTCGGCGTAATCCAATCCTCGCGCAAGCTGAATACCGATCCAGGCAACAACTTCAGCCCACTCCATTTCCTGCACATGAGCACGAATCGAAGACTGCTCTGGGACCGTTTGATTGGCGTCTACCAAACAATGATCGATCGATTCAAGAACTCGACCTCCCACCCACTTCTCACGCGGTAGCTCTCGAACTTGCTTGATACAGTCAGCCAAAGTCCCACCGGCCACATACTGCATATAGAGCAAGATCGTTGGCGGCTCTGTGACTTGTCGCTGGTCGTAGACTCGCACGATATTAGTGTGGTCGAGCTGTGAGAGCGCTTGCGGTTCATCGCTTCCGCGAGTCGTAGCCTTGAGCGCCACCAAGCGATGCATGGAAACTTGGCGAGCGAGATAGACGCGTGCAAAAGCTCCTTGTCCCAGCTGTTTATGAATTTGGAAGTCATCGAACTGCTGGCCAATCGGTAGTTCAGGAACTTGACCGCCGCCCGCCGAAAAAGCTTGGTTTTCGCCGTCGGCGAGCCATTTTCCGATTGTGTCGGCCAAGTCAGGAAAACGCTGGCGGTAGTCGGCCCACTTGGGATCCTGCCTTAATGCTCGCAGCAACTGGACTTCTTCCAGCACCAAATCAAAAGGAATCGCGGCCCGCGGAAGAATTTCTGCGACCTGCGGCCAGTAGAACTCTAAGGTGCGCCCGAGCCCCTGCTCCACTGCACAGGAGAGGTCGTACTTGATCAGCTCCGCAAGCACCAGTCGCTGGGAGGGCCCTGAAATCGGCGGCAACAGGTCGAGTATCTCTTGAGGATCGTTTACTGGAGCAAGCGGAGTTAATTGCTCCAAGCAGAGTTCCAGCACCGCGAAGGAGGCATCTAGGGTCTGCTGCGCTTGCGTCTCTGTTAGAGAAGAATCAGGATCCATTTTCTGCCGCAACAGTCTTCAAGAAGCAACAATTAGCGCACCTTAACCAGCCCTCCTTGCTAAGGGGTGACTTCTTCATCCCCAGTCTCAGGCTCTGTTCCAGACTCAACTTCGGCTGGAGGCTCTATTCCTTCCGAAGCGGGAGTAAAGTCGTTACCACCTTTGAGAACGGTATCGTCTGGAAAAGTTGCTTCCCATCCGTTGACTGACCACTCTTCATCTTGCTGGTCCAGCTTCGCCTTCACCCTCGCACTACCCTCGGGGCCCGTGAAAGTCGCTTCTATTTCAGCCGAGCCATTTCCGTCGTTGCTCTTGAAATTGCGAATCTGCATCTCCTGGTAGCTAACTTCAATCGGTGTCCCAAGGCGTTCGACTACCTCTTCGTTTTGTTCAAGCTCCTCGGCTGTTGCCTGCATGGGCGCGGTCATATAGTCGAATGCGAAATAGCCCAATCCTCCACAACAGACAAGTGGCAGGACAACAACGCAGACCAAAAGTCCGCCAAGTATCAACGCCCAGGTCATACAGCTGGAACTGCTGCGTTTTTGTTGCTCAATTTGAAAATTCAAAGGGAATTCCTATTCAACTATGAAATCTGGAAACTGCATCAAACGCGTGGAAAGACGTTCCGCATCAACTCTAAGCTCTTTGGAATGGCGGTGCGATAATCCTCCATGCCCTCGAACTCGAGCGAAATGTATCCGCGGTAGTTGTGCTTCTGCAGGATCTTACCGATACGGGGATAGTCCAGATCGAGAGAATACCATTGGCCGCCGCCATAGTACGTCTTGGCTTGAACAAAAATCGTTTGGGGCGCGATCTTCTCTAATCGCTCGTAGGGATCTTCCAAGAAATTTCCTGTGTCCGTCGTGATTTGCAACCATGGCGAATCCACTGCGTTCACAATTCGCAATATGCCTTCCGGTGTGAGACCTAGGCCCCAGTGGTTCTCGAGTGCCATCACCACACCGCACTTCTCTGCTGTCGGAATGCATGCCTCAAGTGCCTCAATCACCCAAGGATACGCATCTTCGTCGGTGTAGCCCTCCAGCGGCGGCTCGATTCCGCGATTCTTCATTAGCACATCGAAGCTACCAGAGGTTCCCCAGCGGCCGGTATTCACTCGCATTGCGGGAATTCCTAGCTTGTACGCCATCTCGATTTGGCCAATCGTGCGGTCTATGTTGTGCTTGCGTTTCTCACGATCTGGCGTCACAAAGCCTTGGTGTGTGGACATGCCAACCAAGGGTAAACCCAATGAGAGCGCACGACGCTTGTAGCTCATCAGTTTTGAATGACTGAGCAGTTCATTCTGTTCTAGCTGATAAAGCAACAGCTCCACGCCGTCGAAACCAAATTCATCGGCCAAGTCAATGCACTTGTCGAAGTCTCGGAGGTCGTCGTTGCGGAATCGCCAAAGAGAATACGTCGACAATACAATCGGTTGAGTCTGGCGTGGGCCTGGGATATCGCGGGAAGCAGTGGGGGCACCTTTACCAACGGCGGCGGTTAAAGGGACAAGTGAAAGGGCACCTGCGCCGGTTAAGAATTCTCTGCGCACATTCATCGACATGGTCTCGCGGGAAGTCAGCTTGAGGGGCGACTCCTATTCTACCACCAATGATGAGACCCGTGAGGTGCTTGTCGGCATCAATTGATTCATGGCAAGTTCAATCTCTCGCAACGCGAGCAGCGCGTTCGATCTGAATTAGCCTTATAACAAGCGGCAAATACCAGCAGGCAGCTAGCAGATGCGCGGCTGATGCAAGCAGAAAGGTAGTGAGACCGAAGCCAGGCTCGTCAATCTGAGCGAAGAAAACGCTGCTCCAAATCAACCACAAGACACAGCCCGGAGCAGCCCAAAGCGGCAAACGACGGAAAGACTCAAGCAGGCAGTCATTCCAGCGGTCGAAAGTACTGCGTCCTCGCAACCGATGAATGATCGAGACAACAAACCTTAAGGCAGGCAAGGCAAAGAACCAGATCGCAATAACGCCGAACAAGAACAGCAATACATTGCCAGCCCGCATCAACCACACGAAGGGAGTGTCATGAACCAGTTTGATATCCCAAACCACAGCATTGAGAATCGCTCCTGGAAGTAACAACACCAGAGTCCAACGTAATCGCAACATCGCAGCTCTGTCTGGATCAGGCAGATGTGACCCTAATTCTGTAGCTGGAGGAGAAAATGGGTTTTGCTCATTCATAGATTTGAAAACGATTTAAGCCTTCATCTTGCACGCAAAAATTTTTCATGTGTGAGCGTCATGACACTCGGCTTTGTTGGTTTCGCATGTGCTGTAATCATTTCGCCGGCATGCGGGAAGTGTGACTGATCAGAAGTCAAAACGTGACAAATCACAACCCGAAGCGTAGGCGAGAAAAAGGATCTCCCTAGTTGCTCGCATGACTTGCAGGAGGCCTGTTCCAGCTCAATTCGACAGATCCCCCGCGAATTTCGCAGCGGGATCATTGATGCTGAGGCAGTTGAGCCCTGACTTCTTCAAGCCAGTCGTCTAGCTCCTGTGACATAGAATCCGCCAAAGCTGGCTCTTTTTCCATCAAATTTTCTTTTTCTGAAATATCGGTTGAAAGATCGTACAACTCCCGAGAGCCATCGTCATAGAACCGCAGTAGTTTGTATTCCCCGCGGCGAATTGCACTTGCCATGCGATTCTTCTTGTGGAAGGCATAGTTCGGATAGTGGAAAAAGAGACTTGTGCGCTGCAGCTCCTCTCCACCAATCAGCATAGGTAGCAATGAGACGCCGTCCTGTGCATTGCTAGAATCGGGGTTTACGTTGACGGCATCCAGAATGGTACGGTGAAGATCCATTGTGCTGACTGGCGATGCACTCGTTTGCTTCGGACTTATCTTCCCCGGCCAGCGAATCATCAGAGGAACTCGGATGCCGCCCTCGTATAAGTAACCTTTTTCGCCGCGCAGTGGACGCACATCGGCCGCAAAGGGACCGTTGTCCGAAGTGAAAATCACCAACGTATCCTTCTCTAGCTCCATTTGCTTTAAGCCTTCAAGCACCGTTCCGATCGAACGATCCATCCCTTCGATCATAGCAGCATAAGTTGGATTCTGGATCTTACCGCCCAGCGACTTGTTTCGCTCTTCGTACTTGGTGATTAGCTTATCCGGTGCTTGGAAAGGATAGTGAACCGAATAATTCCACCAACACAAGAAGAAGGGCTGGCTCCGACTCTTGGATTCACGCATGAATTCCACGCATTCGTCAGCACATCTCTCGGGTAGATATGGTTCTTTGCCATCATCCATGGCCGGGTTGCGGAACGGTGCGAAATAACTCGGCGGCCCGCCATAGTCGCAGCCGCCAATGTTCACGTCGAAGCCCTGGTGTTCAGGTCGCAGTGAAGGTTCTGTTGGCGTTCCGTCTTTCTTTTTGCGATAAGAAAGATGCCACTTGCCAACAAAGGCCGTTGTATAACCCGCCTCTTTGAGCTGCTCTGCGAGGGTAACTCGCTTTAAAGGCAAATAACGTTTCCAAGCAGGTGTTTGAAGTGTAGTGCCTTCCTTCTGAAATCCTGGGGCGTGACCAGGAGCGTGATTTGTTATTTGCAATCGAGCTGGTGACTCTCCGGTCATCAAGGCGGCCCGAGTGGGAGTGCAAACCGGGGCCGCGGCGTAAGCATCGGTGAAGAGTATGCCGGCGCGGGCAAGTTTGTCTAGCACGGGTGTATCGACGTGCTCATTTCCATAGCAATGCAGATCTTTCCAGCCTAGGTCATCGGCCATGATCAAGACAATGTTGGGGGACTCGCTCTCCTGAGCTTGGGAAATCGCTCGCCCCTGATAAATCAACAGTAAAAGGAAGGCGGCGATGGACGCGTTGCGGCAGAAATGCGAGACGGAAGACTTGCCTCGGACGAACGTCGAGAAGTAACTAACCATATTTCTCACTGTTAAACTCTTTGACACGCCGATTGACCTCTTGAGTCAGAGACTCCGAAAGTGGTCCGCTTTCGACTGCTGCAATGTTCTCTTTCATGTGGTCGGGATTACATGTCCCAACAATGATCGTTCCGGCATGAGAATTGCTCAAGGTGTGTCGTAGGATGAATTGTGCTTTCGTGTTTTCTGGTGGAACCAGCTCGTCGAGCTTTGATTCTTCCCATATTTGATTCAAGAGTGGTCTTTCGATCTCTGCATCGGGGCCACCGTGTGCCACTCCGCCTCGAACAATGATACCAGCTCCAGTATCTGCTATCACGGACATCGTAGATTCCTCTTGAGGAGCTAAGCAAGAGTAGGGTACTTGGAATACCTCAAAGACATCCATCGCAAGCAGCTCCCCAAGTTCCTTGCCTTTACTTGAGATTCCGATGTGGCGAATCAATCCCTGGGCTTTGAAGTTTTGTACCACGTCAATCAGACCTTCTCGCTCAAGCGTCTCAGCATCTCCGCCATGAAACTGCAGCAAGTCGATGTAATCAGTCTTCATCCTTCGCAGACTGGTTTCAATGTCGCGCTTCACCACTTCCGGCTTCATCGTGAACTTGAGCTCTAAACAATCTTCGTGCTGGACGTACTCACAGCCGCACTTCGTTGCAATGTAGAACTCTTCCCGTCGATGCGAGATGGCTCGCCCAATCCGCTCCTCGGCGACACCGTAAGCTGGAGCCGTGTCGATAAAATTGATTCCTGAGTCGAGCACCAGGTTCAGAAAGCTGTCGGATTGTTCATCATCGACAACGCGAACTCCCCAAGTATTCGGCCCTCGGAGCCCCATGCTGCCGTAGCCAAGCCGAGTCGCTTCCAGTCCCGTTTCGCCAAGTTTTTGCTTTGGAATCATTCTTCGTGCTGATGAAATTTTGATGAATTTGGTCGTCTCCAGCCTTATCTCGAAACAAAGCATGCGATCCGACTCGGAATCGCTTGGCAGGTGCGCGGATGCATTTTAGTTTCTAGACAATCTGCTGTTTACCGCTGCAAGCGTCACAAGCGATTTGTACGAAGGCAAAGACGCAGATAATTGCCCGGAAAAGCTTACTTTCTCCGAATAGCTTGCCGATACGAAGTGGGCAGAAAAATCCCTCAGGCCGTTATAGTTTCGCTCAAGTCACATTTTTGCAAACTGTTCGACGCCCAAGAAGTAGCACACTCACTTACCCATCTGAGACAGTCATGAATCACGTCAGTTTGTGCTTGGTTTTACATAACCATCAACCCATCGGTAATTTTGATGGCGTTTTCGAGCAGGCGTATCAAGACAGCTATCTGCCGTTTCTAGATGTCTTCGAAGGCTACGATGCACTCAGAATCTCGCTGCACACTTCTGGCCCCTTGATGCAATGGTTGGAAGCAAACCACCCAGAGTACATTGAACGCGTACGAATGCTAGTTGCTGCGGGACGGATCGAGATTCTGGGAGGTCCCATTTACGAGCCGATTCTGACGATGCTTCCCAGCCGTGATCGAGTTGGGCAGATTCAAGCTTATAGCTCGTATCTCAACCGGTTGTTCCAGACGCAGATCCACGGGATGTGGATGCCGGAAAGGGTTTGGGAAAGTGGTCTAACGCCAGATATCGCTCGGGCGGGTATCGATTACACAGTGCTCGATGATTTTCATTTCAAAGCCGCCGGATGGGCCGATCAAGATCTCTTTGGCGGGTATCTGACTGAAGAAGACGGAAGTTTGCTGCGAGTTTACCCAGGCAGTGAAAAACTCCGCTATCTGCTGCCTTTCGCACCGCCAGAAGACACGATAGCCTACGCTCGCGAAGTTGCAGAACGTCACCCGGGCGCGATCCTCGTGTTCGGGGACGATGGCGAGAAATTCGGAACCTGGCCAAACACCAAAGAGCATGTGTACCAGGATGGTTGGCTGCGGAAGTTTTTCGACGCTTTGACCGAAAATCAAGAATGGCTGAAAACAGAGGCGTTGGGTAATGTTGCTCAAAAGCAACCGGCGCTTGGCAAAGTTTACTTGCCGGAGTGCAGCTATCGTGAGATGACGGAATGGGCCCTGCCGACACCACAGCAAGTCTTGTTTGACGATTTAGCGCACGACCTCCAAGATCATCCGCGATGGGAGGAAATGTCGCGGTTTTTCCGGGGCGGCAATTGGCGGAACTTCAAGGTCCGATACACCGAAGCCAACGAGATGTACTCACGCATGCTGCAGGTCAGTCGTAAGCTTGAGTCGACGCGTCGGAGCTGTGGCGACGGAGAATTGCTTGGTCAGATTGAAGATCACCTTTACCGCGGTCAGTGCAATTGTCCGTACTGGCACGGAGCGTTTGGCGGAATCTACTTACCGCACCTGAGAAACGCAATCTATCGCGAGCTGATCGCGGCGGACAACAAGCTCGATTACCTCGAGCACGGAGCGGGCGAGTTTGTCGAGGCATCGAGTGATGACTTCGACCTCGATCAACATCCCGAAGTCCGCATGTCTAACGACAAATTGATTGCCTACATCGCGCCTAGTCAAGGTGGGATGATGTACGAGTTAGACGTCCGCGATGCCGTCCACAACTTGCTGGCGACGATTCAAAGACGCCCTGAGGCTTATCACGCTAAAGTGCGACAAGGAAGCGCGCAGTCCCAAGAGGAAGTTTCCAGCATTCACGACTTGGTTGTCTTCAAGCAAGACGGCTTGGAAGAGCGACTGCAGTACGATCGTTTCCCACGCAAGAGCTTCCTTGAGCACTTCTATGACAACGACGTCTCCAGCGAAGCTGTCGCGCGTGGCGACGCACTGGAACGCGGCGATTTTGTCGCCCAGCCCTTTGAAGCCAAGCTCCGGCGCTCGGCAACCAAAGTTCAATTGCAACTCAGCCGTGACGGAAACGCTTGGGGAATTCCTCTCCGCATCACGAAGGCATTGACGCTCGAGTCTGGCAGTTCCAAGCTAGGTATCACCTACCTAGTTGAGGGCTTGCCGCAAGATCGCGAACTACACCTTGCACTGGAATGGAATTTTGCCGGAATGCCCGCAGGTGCCGATGATCGCTTCTTTTACAATAGCGCCGGTGAGCAGCTCGGCCACTTAGGCACGCAACTCGACTTGCATGGCACGCGCCACCTAGGCTTCATCGATCAGTGGCAAGGAATCGATGTGCTGGTTGGACTCAATCGTCCTTCCAACATCTGGGCTTTCCCGATTGAGACGGTGAGCCAGAGTGAAGCTGGTTTTGAGGCTGTCCATCAATCCGTCTGCGTCATGCCGCACTGGCTAGTTCGTGGAGATGCCGAAGGTCGTTGGTCGACGCAAATGCAGATTCGCATCGCCAAGAGCCATCAGCCAAGCGTTGCTGCCGAGCAAGTCTTTCAGTCGTTGGTACTGAGTGAGACGGTATAGACGTCGTCACCCGGCTTGGGCCCGACACCGATAGCGTACTTGCTCTCCCTCCCGCGTAGCGGTTCTCGAGGGAGAGTCCGGCTATCGGGCCGCGAGCGGCGGCGCTGGTTCTTCACGTTCCAATGCGTCGCCGATCCGCAAGAATGGCTGCAACGGGATCAAATCGTGTTGAAAATCCAACTAACCTTTCTTGCGCGATGGCTTCTTGCTGAAGGACTTTTTGCCGCCAGGCTTCTTGGCGAACGGCTTTTTGCCAAAGTTCTTTTTCCCGCCCGGCTTCTTTCCACGAGCGAAAGAATCGCCACCGGAAAACTTGCGAGGCTTGCGGTCCTTGAATGTGCGCGAGTCGTTCCCGCGTTCTTCGAAGACCCGAATCTTCAGCTGTTTACCGCTAACCCAGGTGTGCTGCAGTGTTTGCAAAGCAGCTTGGGCGGCTTCCGCAGGCAAGTCGATCGTAGAAAAGTGATCGCGAATCTGAATAGGACCGATGTCCGATCCAGGAATCCCGGCTTCGTTGGCCACCGCGCCGACGATGTTGCCTGGGCGAACACCATCTTCTCTACCGACGCCGATCCAGAATCGTTGCATGCCAGATTCGACAGGGCGAGGTCCGCGACGGTTGAAGTCGCCTTCTCTATTGCGACCGCGCTGCGGACGAGCGTCACGACGGTCTCTGCGTCCATCCTCGAAACGATCACGACCACGGCGTTCTCGAGGTCTCGGACTCTCTAGCGGCTGAGCAACCAGAGGTCGCCCACCTCGTGCCATGTGAGCCATACCCGCTGCGATGGTCTCCAAGTCCTGTCCTGATTCATTGACAAGCTCGGTCAGAATCTGCTGGTAAAGCTCTACTTCGTCGGCATCAACGTGCTTGAGCACTGTTTCTTTGAAGGCCGCAATACGAGCCGCGCTCAACTGCTCTGAGGAAGGAGGCTCGACGATTTGGATCGTCTTTTTGGTTGCTCGCTCAATGAGCCGAAGTTTGCCTCGCTCACGCTCGTTGAGGAAGATATAAGCTATCCCGCTTCGGCCAGCTCGTCCCGTTCGGCCAATGCGATGCACGTATGACTCGCTGTCGTGCGGCAAATCGAAATTGATGACGTGACTCACACGCTGCACGTCCAGCCCGCGAGCAGCCACATCGGTTGCGACGAGAATGTTGATCTTCCCAGCCTTGAGTTGGTCCACCGTACGTTCGCGACGAGCCTGAGGAAGATCGCCATTGAGTGCCGCCGCTTTGAAGCCGCGTGCAGTCAGGTGTTCGGAGACCGAGATGGTTTGGTCTTTGGTTTTGGTAAAAACGATTACGCCATCGCATTCATCTACCTCTAGCAAACGAGCCAGCAATTCGACCTTTTGCTTGTTTTCGATGAATACACATCGCTGTTCGACGGAATCTGCGGTCAGCTGTTTTTTGCGAACGACAATCTTGTAGGGATCGTGGAGATGTTGATCAGCGATGCGCTGGATTGGCTCAGGCATAGTTGCCGAGAACAGCGTCATTTGCTTTTCTTCAGGCGTTTGATCCAAGATCTTTTCGACGTCTTCTTGGAAGCCCATGTTGAGCATCTCATCGGCTTCGTCGAGCACGACGCACTGCAGCATGTCGAGCTGTAGAGTGCCCCGATTCAAGTGGTCGATCACTCGGCCTGGCGTGCCAACGACGACTTGAACGCCGCGTTTTAGGGCTCGGAGTTGACCCACGTAGTCTGTGCCGCCGTAAATCGATGCGATTCGCAGCTTGGGCAAGTTCGCACCGTAGGTCTCGAAGGATTCGGCGACTTGCGTGGCCAACTCGCGGGTCGGAGTCAAAATCAAAGCTTGAGGCAATCGAGCTTTGGGCTGCAGGTTGGAGAGAATCGGCAGGGCGAATGCCGCTGTCTTCCCAGTTCCAGTTTGAGACTGGGCGAGGATATCGCGGCCGGCCAACATCTGCGGAATGATCTTCTGCTGCACTGGAGTCGGGTTGACGTAGCCAGCAGCTTGCACGGCCAATTCCACTCGACGGTCCAATTCGAAATCGGTGAAGAGTGCTTCGGAGTCTTTCTTGCTGGGCTTTTCTTCTTCCGCTTTGGGGGCACGATCTTCAGTTCGCGGCGCCGCTGCTTCAGCACCTTGAGATTCCGCGGTAGACGTTGTTTCTTCCGTTGTCTCAGCGAGAGTTTCGGGTTGTTCTGCTAGAGCTACTTCGAGATCTTCAGCGTCGGCGGATTCCGCTTCCACACTCTCCACGGCTTCTTCTGTTTCACCAGATTCTGCTTCAACGGTTACTTCTTCCGCGGACTCCGTTCCTATCAACTCTGCTCGGACTTCAGCAGTTTCTACCTCAGCAGTTTCTACCTCGGCAGTTTCAGCTTGGACAGTTTCAACCTCGGTAGTCTCGTCTTCGGTCGTTTCGATTTCGGCAAGTTCTTGGGGTTGAGGTTCAACCATTTCGTCGGTTGTCTGCGTTGCGAATGTCGTGATTGCTATCGTGCCCGCGTCGAATGTCGTCGTATCGATTGATGAGGTTTCCGTCGCTGCGTACTGCGAAAGTATGATTGAAGAAGCACTCTCTCCAGCCACTGCTTCTGACAGTCCCAACTGCTCGGCAGACAAATTGGTCTCTGTATCTACAGACGGATTCTCAGGATGATTGTTGTTGTCATTCGCCATGACGGATTTCTCTTGCTCTTGCTGGGTGCGTACTCAGCCCGCGGATTGCGGACGAGGTCGCGCGGTTCTTCCGCTGCATGATTGAAACAGTTTTTGTTCCCAAGAATTGAGGACGCGAAATGGCAGTTGCATTCCTCAAATTTGGGGCCAGCAAGTGTCCGACGCTCTCATTCAAACCTCAGAGGAAATGCGAGACCCTTGGTCGTTTTTCTCTCGAGGTACAGGGAAGAAGCTTGTCTTCCCGCCCACAATATCCGTCAGGACAATACGTTCTTGCTGAAATCAGGCAACGCGTGACTTTGCTTTACTAAGCAACCCTGGGAACCACTTGGCTTGCGAAAAATCGCAGCTCGATGGTGGCGACTGAGCAATCAACGGGAAAATCCTCGTTTCTTATGGCTCAGGCGACTTCATTGGGACTCGTTCTGGGCCGAATTTCCGCTCTTCAGACAAACGCCATCCGATGCGGTTCCGGCGAGCGAGTCAATGACTTTGCACTGCCTGTGCAAGATCGTAGCCGCACTTGGAAAATGCCGATAGTGAGAAAATGCTCGAAATAGGAAGTTTGCGAATCTCGCGCACGAGCAAGGGCATCAGCTGATTCCTCTCGCAGCAGATATAATTTACTGCATGCATGCGAAAGGATTACTTCGACAGTGCCACTTGGGCATTCTCTAGCAATTGCGAAAAGAGTGGAAGCAGCTGCTTCTTGCGACTAACAACGTTCTCGAGCTCGTAAACGTAACGCTCGACGTTCGGATAGTTCGCGGACTCCCAGAATTCCGGTTCGTGGGACATCAACAACATGCTGCCATTGGTAATGATGTCGGTTACAAAGAGGGCTGCGAAGTCGAGGTTGTTTTCCGATGTATGTAGAAGCAATGCCTCGTGCAGCTCGTTCTTGCGTTCCCAAAAGAGATCGTAGCCAATCTCTTCAATCTGCGAGATGGAGAAAACGTGGCCGCGATCCTCAAATTGCTTGCAGTCTTCCCGCACGACCTTTGCTGCGGCTTGCGTTCGCAATGAGGAGCCGACGGCGAAGAACTCTTGAACAAACTCATCAAGATCGACAGAACATTTCTCACCCAACCATTGAAGGGCTATCTTGTCGACTTCAGTCGTCGTCGGCGAGCGTAGATTGAGAGTGTCGGAAATGATTCCCGAGGCCATGCAAAGGGCGATTCCTGGAGTTGGATCGATCCCACTCCCACGAAACTTGTTCGCCACTAATGTGCAAGTTGAACCCACAGGTTCGTTGTGAAAGCGAATGGGTTGGTCCGAACGCAGGCTACCGCCGAGCCGATGATGGTCGAGCACTTCGATGATGTCCGACTCGTCGGCTCCCATGACGGCTTGGCTGAGTTCATTGTGATCAACCAAAATCAGCTTCGTTTTCGGCGGGCTGATCAAGTCTGACTTCGAAAGTACTCCGTACAAGCATCCTTGATCGTCAAGCACGGGGAACAAACGCTGCGGTGATCGCTCCACCAACTTACGCGCATCCTCCACGGGCAACTTGGGCGACAGTGTCAGGCAGTCGCGATGAATGGCGGAATCGATTCGTCTAGCCGACTTGATTCGCATCGTCGTAGTCGCGGTATCGTATTGGCTGCTAATGACGGTGGTACCGTTGAGCTTGGCGAGTTGCAGTAAGCCAGGCGAAAGGTCGTACCCGCCCGTTACAACCAACACTCGGACTTTGTGCTCAAGCGCAGGCAGCTGAATCGTCGGGCGGTTTCCGCTAACAACAAGAAGCTCCGAAGGCTCAAACTGGTGCAATCGTTGCGTGAATCCTTCAGCCGACATGGCGCCGACCATGATATTGAAGTCGGTGATGCCCTCGACTTCTTCCGAGTGCTGCAACGTACCTTGCAGGACCGAACAAACCTTGTCCACGGAACTGTGGATTCTTCGTGAAAGCCTGGCGTCGTCGTCGCCTTCGAAGATGACTTTGAGCAGATCGAGCAGCGTGATCATGCCAACGAAGCGTTGTTGGCGATCGAGTACAGGAGCAGCGCCGATATTCCGCTCCTTCATTCGCTCGTAAACCTCCTGAAAGACCTCATCGTCGTAGGCCACAACCGGATCGGTACGACATACGTGCGCAACCTCAGGTCGGACATCCATGATCATTCGCGGGGCAGTCAGCCTGGCTTTGGAAAGCGCAAACTCAGTCCGCTGATTCGGCGTTCCGCAACATGCCGCTACCGCGTCAGGCTGGGAAGTCCTTTGTAAAAAGTCGGCATAGGCTAACGCTGAACAAATCGCGTCGGTGTCTGGATTGCGGTGTCCAAATACGTAAGTCGTCATCGAGTCGTCTCGGTACCAGTTCGGCACACCTTTCGAGGCTCAAGGAATGATCGCGGGGGCAGCACGCTCTCTACTGTAGGAAGTTATCCGCTCGGCCGATTTCAGTCGATTCCCAATCTCGCTTGGCTCGCAAACTTTTTTACCGAGCTGCCTAAATATCCCCGTCTTCTGTCTCCAAATGAAAAAAGGCGAACCGACCGAAGAAACTCGGCCGGATCGCCTACACGGGGGGCGAGAAAGCCAATGCTTTCTAGAGCAATCCTCTGCTCCGTTCAAACTTAGTTTACTGCCGCCAGCTCCAATCCAGGTTACAGAATTTCTTTCGCACAAGCTCCTGCGAATCTCGCAGAAAAAGTAGTCGACTTCCACTCTTGACGATTGAATCGAACGAGGGAATCAAAATGCATCTCTTTGGCGAACATCAGCAAAACAAGTTCAAAATCACAACCTGTTCACACCTGAATTCTCTACTGCGTGAATCACAACTCGGAACTACTTGATCGCTTCTTTTTCAAAGTCACTCTTGTTGACCCAACCCGCTGGCAATTCTTCGCCGGCCATGAATCGTTTGTAGAAGTTATCGGTTGAGGCACCGGAATAGGGATAGTTGTCAAAAACGTCGCCTTTGCCAAACATCCTGGGATCGCCCTGCTCGGTCAGTTCCGACTTTAGTTGCTTCTTAAGTTGAGTTAGCGTGTCTCGGTATCGCGGCGCGTCGGCTACGTTAATCACGCAATCTGGATCGGTCTCCAAGTTGTAAAGTTCAAATTCAGGCCTTTTCCCAAAACACAAATCCCACCAACTGGCTTCATCACCACTACGGCGCAAGTTCAGAATGTCTGTCTTAGTAGGGCTACCATCGCAGTTTAGATAGCCAGTTTGCGGATGCCCCGCTGGCCAACGGTCGAATTTGAGATTGTGGATCAGCAAGAACTTGCCATTGTTGATTCCGCGAATTGGGAAACCCCAATTGTTGGGCCGGCCGATATCGTGCCGTTCCTTGCCGACGAGTACATGGTTGCGCTTGATGGTAATCCGTCCCGATCCCTTGGCCTGAAAAATGTCCGTCAGACTCTTGCCGCTAAGCGGTTGCATGATCGGGCCAGGGGCGGAAACACCTGCGACCTCAAGGAACGTTGGTGCGAGATCCGTAAAGTTGACGAAGTCGTCGATAACGCGTCCGCTAACATCGATGCCTTTCGGCCAACGAATGGCCAGCGGTATGTGATTCGAATGCAGGTAGGCTTGTCCCTTCACTCGTGGGAAAGGCATTCCGTGGTCCGAAGTACAAACGATAAGCGTGTTGTCGAGTTGTCCCGATTTCTCCAGTTGCTTAATGATCTTACCCAGGTGCGAGTCATAGTGCTCGACTTCTACAGCATAATCTAGCATGTCGTGCCGCGTTGTCTCGTTGTCAGGCCAGTATCCGGGGACTCGCTCCACGTCGGACAGTTTCTTGCCAGCCTTTACGCCCGATTTAAATTCGTAGGCGCGGTGCGGTTCCAGTGTGCCGTACCAGAACACCCAAGGCTCATCGTCCGGAGCATCTTTGAGAAACTCTTCAAAGTTGCCAGCGTAGTTGACGTTGGAAATCGCTTTCGTTGGTGGTTTCTGCTTCAATGTCGAATAGCGTTTGCCAGTGATGGCACGAGCCTTGCCGTCGGCGTCATTGGCGAAGCCCGGTCCCCAGCCTTTGCCTGTGTAACCAGCGAAGTAGCCATCGGCAGCCAAGCGTTCGACGAAACCACCGAATTTTGCCGGGAAATAAGTCATATGATTTCCAGCTTGCTCCAGCTGCCAGGAATAGCGACCGGTCAAAATCGTGGCTCGAGACGGAGCACATTTTGCGTTCGGCGTGTAAGCGTTCTTGAACAACAAGCCTTCACGAGCGATCCGATCAAAGTTCGGAGTACTCACCCACTTACATCCGTAGGCTGATGCATGGCCATACGACCAATCGTCTGCGATCGCAAACAGAATGTTGGGACGTTCTCCGGCAAATACTACGCTGGAGAGCCCAAGGACGAAAAGCAATGCGGCGATAGAGAACGTCAGGAGAGAAGGGCGAAGCATGACGGGACCTAGCGATGGCGGGGGAAAGCCACAATTGTAGTCGCTGGCAGTGGCCGTTTGTGATCATACCGCTCCACTAGCCGATAGTGGATCTGAAAGAAGTGTGACTTTTTTGTGAAGCAATGGAAATATGTTGCTTGAAAGCCAGAATAATGAATAGGGAACAATCGTGCCTCGCGAGAATCCGCTCAACCAATCTCACTTCTGGAATCACCATGTCATTGAAAAACCCTGACCTACTTGGCGGAACGAACAAACTCTTGCTGATCTGTGTTTGTCTCGCATTGCCGATTTCCCTCCAAGCGCAGGAGGCGCCTCCGACCCCAAAAACCACTGCCAGTGAAACCGTTCAGAAGCCCGAAAGCGAGTCGATTTCCTGGGCAAAGAGTGACTTTAGGTCCGAGGTTGAGCGGTTGGTGAGTTCGGATGACGAGACGCAAGCCGCCAACGCAGAATCGGAATTGACAACGGAAGAAAAGCAGAAGGCAAAACTTGAAGCGAAGGCCGCCGCAAAGGTTACGGAAGATGGCAAAACACGTTTTCTTCATCTGCGAACGAAAAAGGGCGAACTCAAATCTCTGGATACTGCTGTCGTGACCTACCGAGCCGCGACGGAAAACGGTGTTAAAGTCGATTTGATCGGAGCTGTGCACATTGGCGAGGCTTCCTACTACGAAAAGTTGAATAGCCTTTTTGACGAGTACGATGTTTTGCTTTATGAACTAGTTGCACCGGAAGGCACCGAGATCCCTATGGGTGGCAAACGGGAGGAGCAAGGATTCAATCCTGTTGGTGCATTGCAGGGCGGAATGCAGAAAATGCTCGGCCTAGAATTACAGCTAGAAAAAGTTGACTACACCAAAGAGCATTTTGTTCGAGCAGACATGACTCCCTCGCAAATGGGCAAAAAAATGGCCGAACGCGGTGAGACTCCGTTTACTCTGGCACTGGATACTTTTTCTGATCTGATGAAACAGCAGAACAAGATCATGGAAGAACCCAAGGCGGCGGAAGAGCTACTGGGATTCGATCCAGAGGACATCTCCATCAGGGATGTTTTTAGCAATCCGCTGAAGATGAAACGGATGATGGCGAATCAATTCGCCAAAACTGGATCGCTTGATCAAGGCTTGGGGCGATCTCTCAATCAATTGCTCATTGTGGACCGAAACGCGGTGGCTTTGCAGGGCTTGCAAAAGCAGATTGCGGCGGGCAAGAAAACGATCGGTATCTTTTACGGCGCTGCGCACTTGCCGGACTTCGAAAAGCACCTAGTGGATGACTTCGGACTAAAGAAAACGAATCATCGTTGGCTCGCAGCTTGGGATTTGAACACTGCAACCAAACCGAAGCTCGACAAGACCACCGAGCTGCTACTAAACGTCCTCAAGTTCCTTGAGGACTAGCCTCTCCTTTCAGTGGACTTTGCAAGATGTCCTTGAAATCCATCCGAATTTCTTCAGCCAGCCCGATACCCAATACCTTTGCGTCTTCCATGCGTGTTGACCTGATGCTTTGAGCCATGCTGCTTGCCTAGTCCTGCCGCGTTTGGATCATGCGCGTAGCGTCCACGACCTGAGCCGGCGACCAAACGGATACCGCACTCTGCTGCCAACCATTCGCGTGAGGCGGTATGAATGGCCAGCATACGTTGGTGGATCAATCCGATTTGATCGGAACCTTCAACTTTCCGATCGCCAGGCGAGCTCCCCAATTCTCCTTCGAAGGCGCGTGGCAAGCCAGCAACATAACCCTCCGCATAGGATGCGCCGCTACCGCGACTGTAACCGCCGAACTGTAGCTTGGCGGCTGTTGCAATGGTGAGCATTAGCTCGCGAAACAGGGCAATGGAGTTCTCGACGTCTTGAACCGGACCATAAAACCAAAACATTGATCGGTGCTGCCGAGTTGCTCGGAAAAACTGCACGGCCGGGAAGACGTGCTGAGTCACATAGTAAGCCAACATTACTTCCCACGTGCAAACTCGCCGGCCGTTCACAGGGCACGCGATTCGAGCCAGTTGCGTATGCCTGTCTTCCTTTGTTTCAAGATCATCCTGAGTCAAATTGTGAGTAAGCATCAGGCTTTGCATCATCCGCAGCGCGTTGCGTTTTTCGCCTTCCGTACTGGCGCCATTGTTGGCGGTGTTGTCCAGGGCACGAAGCCGTCGCAGCACCTTGTCGAATTCTTTCTGACTTAGCTTCTGTGAATCCGAAACATGTCGCGACGAGACGACCATTGCATCGGACCGTTCCTTCTCAGGCGGGGTCCAGTAGTCGTGAATCACGTAGTACTCGTCGTCTGACGGATTCCATGTGTCGTGAACGGTTCCATCGATGACGGAACTAAAGTGGTGTCCGCCGCCTGATTCTTTTTGTAGATAACAAATCACGCGACCTAGCGGCAGATTCTCTTTGGCAAAGAGAGACTGCCTTCCAAGGTGTTTCGTCCATCCGAGCTCGCGCAAGTATTCAGCTGCGAACTGCACCGCGACTCCATCTCGCGGAGTCTTCAGTGACTTCTCACCGAGTTCATCGTAGACCTCGCGATACGCGGTTCCCGTCGCAATTGCGATCGACCGAGTCACACAATCACCTGTTGTGCCAACGTAGCCACAAGCAGCCCGCCCACCGTCGTTCCAAATCAGTTCCAAGTCCATTCACTCCATTGGTGTATCATTTCGTTCAACGAGCAGCCGTAAACCCGGTCTTGCCTTGGTCCAATTTATTTGGAGCCTTGCTCCGGGATTCGTAGCCGTATCCACTACTGACCAAAAGTCAGACGGTTTCCGCAATAAAACGGCATCCTGACGACGTCTCCTGCCCAACTACTGGATCGCTAGCAAGCAGTTTTGATTATCCAAAACTGCCCTTGCCGCGAAACCCAGGGAAGAGCTAAGTTTTGGAAAACCGAATTTGGTTATTCAAATCTCAGGGAGGAGGGATACCAAGTGGTTAGACCCAAAGCTACCGAATTGACGGCCAGGGAATTGGCTGTGATGCAGATCTTCTGGCAGGAGCCGAGCGCCACCGCTGAAGACGCGCATCGCCACATAGAGCAGGAAGGCGAGCAGCTGGCGTACGTCACGGTCGCCAATGTCGTACGCAGCTTGGTGGACAAAGGCTTCTTGAAGCAGACAAATGAGAAGCGTCCCTTTCGCTACCAAGCCCTGCGAACTTTTCAGCAAGTCTCGACGCGATTGGTCGGTGATCTCGTTACCAAAGTCTTTCAAGGCTCGCGCGAGGCTCTTTTGGTGCATCTGCTAGACCGGAAACAGCTGAGCCAAGAAGAACGTGACTATCTACAGCAAGTCCTTATGGAGCAGGAGAATGAAGAACAGGAGGGCAGCACATGTTAGGCTTCCTCGTTTGCTTCACTCAAATTACCTTAATCGGCGGATTTTGCTTGGCCGCGTCACGATGGCTGGAGACTCGCATGCCCGCACTGGCCGCAAATTGGCTCAAGCTAGGAGTGCTCTGCTGTAGTCTGGCGGTTCTGTTCGGAAGCTTCGGGTTGCCTAGGCTTTGGATTTTCAAGGGCGAGACCGAGTCTTTGCTCCAGCTTTCGCAGCATGGTGAAACAGCCGGGACAACGGATACAGCGATTTCAATCCAAGTGCCTGTCGCGTCCTTGTCAAGGCTCCTTGGTAGGTATTCCGAGTTCTGTTCCGAGTTCAAAATAAAGAAGCCACAATTGCAGTCGCAATTGATTGTAGTTGCCCAATCACTTTT
The DNA here is from genome assembly GCA_963691875.1 of Aureliella sp. Taxonomy (GTDB): domain Bacteria; phylum Planctomycetota; class Planctomycetia; order Pirellulales; family Pirellulaceae; genus Aureliella. The sequence continues at coordinate 2,068,775 of OY829846.1, read as the reverse complement.
CGCATTCATGTTGGCTGTCCCGGCACTGCGATGTTCATTGGGGATGATCGCGATCGGCAAGTTGCTCCGGTCGGCTCGCAGCTTGGATGATCGAGAGACTCTGAAGCAGCTGCGAAGACTAGAGTCGCGGGTGCAGCACAAGGGACTCTGCAGCGAACTCCTCGAGAGCCCAGGGATTCAGTCTCCTTGCGTATGCTGGCTGCGACCCAAAACGATTCTTGTCCCTTGCGATTTTACCAGTTGGACTGCCCTAGAACGCGATGTAGCCTTGGCTCACGAACTCCAGCACTTGGCAAGAGGCGACGCAAAGTGGCGATTCATTTCCGAATTGATGCTGAGCACTTTCTGGCTGCACCCGATCGCGGGTTTGCTTCGCCGCCAATTGATTGCCGCACAAGAGCTAGCAACAGACTTGAAGGCCACCGAGGCCTTCTCGATCACCGCACAATATCGGCAAGGCCTTTCGATGTTGGCGCTGCGAACGGATTCGCAGTCGCACATTCCGATGTTTCTTGAAGTTTCCGTTACGACCAACAGTGTGGTCAGGAGGATCAAAATGTTGAAAGAAAAAGAGTTTCAAAAGCTTCCCCATTGGCAGAACGGCCTACTAAACCTAGGACTTGTATGCGCCTTCACCGCGGCTCTCGCCTGGACTGCTCAAGCAGGCGATCCGGATGATACACTTCGCATCGCGTCCAGGGACAAGGCAAAGCCGATCTCGGTCAAGCCATTCTCGAGAGAAGCAATGCGACCGGATGAGATTTTCGGTACTCAGCGCGGATACTTCACGATTGCTCCAAGTGAGTTGATGAAGCATGAGCAATGGGCGACGATTCTGTCGTCAATTACGAATACACTCCAGGGTAGTATCGATTTCTCGCTGGAGGACACGGGTCTAACGATGAGCAACTTGACGCGTGTTGATTCGAATTTATCGGTGATATTCCAGGTGATTCCTGAAGAGCGGCGAAAGAATGACGATCGCTTTTCCGCCTCTCTCGGGGCTAGCGCATTTGAGGTAACTAGTGAACAGCCTGTTGACTGGGCAAGTATCTGGGCTGGCATTAGTGAGAACGAGGGGGCTCTGATGCTGCTCGCACTGGGAAAGCATTTGGATGAAGCGAAGGAGAAGCTGGCCAAGGTATTCGTCAAGACCGATAAACTTCGTTTGATATCCGAAAGCAAGCTCCCTACTTCTGAGGTACCGACTGAGGCCCTGGTCGCATGCACGCGAGCAGTCGAGGGTGGCCTCTTACAGCTCAGCACTTTGGTTCCAGAAGAGGTGCTCGCAATTGAGTCGCTGCTGGAACCTGTTGATGATCCGATGCAGGTGTATGTATGGGTGAAAGAAACGGCGGCGATCGGAGTCGGTCTCGACATTGCTGCCAACGGTTTGCACCACATCAAGATCGCGATCATGCCAAGCAGCGCGGGCTCGGCGTTCCTTCCCAAGCTTAAAACCAGCGTCAAGAAGATGGGTGACGCCGTAAGCCTCGTGGCGTCTTTGCAAAACCAACCGGGACTCATGTCGCTCGGAGGGCAACTGCAAGACCCGAGGTTTGAGGTCGCCGATTCAGGGCTGATTACCTTCCAACTACAGGCAACGAAGGAAGTCGTTTCGCTCAATTTCAAGCCGGCATTGGAAAACTAAACTTGCCGTCAGGATGCGAACACAACAAGCCTGTGGCTGGCCTACGCCTACAGGTTCTTTGGTGAACTAATTGAGTGCGAGGGCGAGTTGACTTGGGCTTCCACGCTTTCGCCCCGTGCTCTAACGCCCCGCGTCGTACCAGATTTCGTGCTCAGTTCCTAAGCAAGTAGCTCCAATGTCCCTAGTTGATTTCGGCTTTCCTAAGTCAACTAGAATTTATCCCCAAGAGCTGCATGTGCTTGCCAGCCGACAAGTCTCTGGAAACCTAACTTCGAAATATGAAATTCCTTGTTCGACTTTCGTTAGTCCCTTCTACTCTAACTTGGGCGACTACGACCAACCTCTCTACATGTAGTTGTAGTATGAGTATAGAGCGTAACAACCGTCCCCAAGAGACTAGGAGCTTGAACCGCTGCTGATGTTCAATTCAGAACACATAGGTACATATTCTCGATCTGCAAAATGAACAAAACCCGCAAGGGTTTGTAGATCCAGCCTGCCCATTGGTGAAAACGGTGGTGTGAGGCTATTGCTCCTCGACTTGCGTCGCCACGAAACATCCACTTTGATCACCCGCCTTGCAAGAGGCTGCGACTTCCATGAAACCAGATTTTGAGCACTAGAAAGCGAACTTGGGTGGCGAGTTTCGGAAAAACGGTAAGTTCAGTGCAAGGCGGGACCGCAGCTATTGCTGTAGGAAGCCAAAGTGACCTTAGGTTTTTTCTAGAAGACTTCGCACCGTCAAGCCAAACCACCATGCATATCGGAAATGCCGCATGAGCCAGCAAAGCCAGGAGTACATCGTCGCAATACAAAGCATGAAAAGCAAAGTGCGGCGATGTCATGTGAGCTGCAGATAGATGGCGAACAGTCCAGATGAGGCGCACACCATGGTGAACAACATAAACCAGTTCATTGAAAAGCTATTCTTGCGTTTCACAGCAGGATCTCCCGATGGGTAACCTTTGCCGTCTGCGAAGCCTAACGTTTGCATCTTGGCCGGAGCACAGAAGCAATGGGATGCTACGGAGGTGCGGGCAGCTTTCGGGCGTCAGTTCTGCGGAAAACGGATGACCGTATTGCCTTGTCCTTCGTTGCGTTCGTAAAGTTCGAAAGCGGAAATGGCGTCCTCGAAGTCGAAGACCTTGCCAACTATGGGGTCTACCTTTCCGGAAGCCATGAAGTCGAGGATTTCTTCTACATGTTGTTTGTGCTGCTCCGGGTTCTCACGCGACCATGGTCCCCACATACTGCCCATCAGTGTTGCTTGCTTGATCAAGATCATGCCAGGACGAATGGGTTTCTGCCCTGCAGTAAAGCCAACTAGGGCGACTCGTCCGAGTGGACGAAGGCAGGACAGCAATGCGGTTTCGAATAATTCACCTTGGACCATATCGACGATCACATCGACACCAGCTGGCTGCCCGAGCTCCGAGCAGACTTGCCGGACTTGCTTCTTGAATTCCAGAAAAGTCGTCTGTTCGCGTCCGTAGACAAGTACACTGTCGGCGCCCGCTCGTTCTGGAAGTCGAGTCTTCGCTTCCACGCTCACGCCTGCAATCACCTTGGCCCCCATCGCTTTGGCTAATTGGATCGCCGCGAGCCCTACGCCGCCAGAGGCCCCGTCCACCAAGACGATCTGCCCGGGCTTTACTGCTCCGAGCACCCGAAGCGAGTGGTAAGCCGAGAAGTAATTCCTCGAAAGGTTCGCACACTTTTGCATGTCTAATCCAGCAGGCAGTTTCCAAATCCGCGTTGCCGAAGCAGCAGAAACTTCCGCGAGGGCACCAATAGGCATATTGCCGATGACGATATCGCCGGGGTGCACCTGAGTCACGCTGGCACCAACTTTTAGAACTTTACCTACACAATCAACGCCCGGGACATAGGGCAGTTCCGGTCTCTCCTGATAGAACCCTTGAGCCTGCAGAGCGTCCGGATACTGGACACCCACAAAATGATTGCGGATCAATACGGAATTCTCATCGCAACGCGGCAAGAAGGTCTCCGTCAAATCCAGCACTTCTCGCAGCGGAGAGATGGTTTCACGCTTGCCGCCACTCGCGTCAAAACCCGCGAATCGTTGGCATTTCCAGGCTCGAATTTGCTGTTCCATGTGTTTTCGTTTGCGAGAGCGGAATTGGTAGTTCAATAGCGCTATGATCTGCTTTTCTTGTCGGCTGGCAAGTCCCGAAAACGGGATCGCACTGCGGTCCGCTGACCAGTCCGTCGACGCGGTTCCGCACCTGCGAGCTGCTTGAGTTTGCAAGAGATGCACCCAAAGACGAACATTTGTAGTAGAGCTGGGCAGTTGATTTTCTACTTGAGTCCCTCTGGATACTGTAATGGAGTACTCAACTTGTAGATTCAAAGAGGGGTGTGCGCCTCATGATCGTCACGAACTACTCGGGTGGGGGAATTTTTTCTGCAAGGTTTTCTTGTATCTCACGCGGGGAGGGCGGAGTTGTTCCAAGTTTGAGGTAGCGGCTCGCATTGAAAATTGAGCGGCTGGACCTCGAGCGAAGGGAAATGAGCCGTGTCTACCGTGGCAGAGGGTAATTCGAAGGCTGATAACGCAGCGAGCCAAGAATCAGTCAAGAGCTTTGAATTGAAGGATTATCTGGGGACGATTTCGGACGAGTTAGCTCGTTTCGCGAGGCGGCAGTTCCAGAATGCGACAAAGTTCGCAGCGCATGATGAGCGACGATGTGAAGAGCGAGTTCCATTACTCGTTACTGTTCTTGCCGTTCCAATCAATAAAGAAAATGAGCCGATCAAAGCTCCCTTCGAAATGCTAACGCGGGACGTCTCTGACTCTGCTTTAGGTTTGATTCATGTCGAGCCGATGAGGCACGAGCGTCTCGCGGCCATGTTTGAGCTGAATGGGAAAGAGCATGTTTTTACAGCAGAGTTGATACGGCGTGAAGCTCGCGGGCCGTTTCATGGTAGCGCTCTACGTTTCCTCGATGTTCTGGATAAGTTTCCGGTTCCAGACGATGTCCTTGCTGAACTGCGTGCGCAGAATGCAGGGGCATCAACGGGCGAATCAGTTTCAGGTGAGCTTGACCTCTCCTCTTTAGAACTCCTCTCTTCATCTGGGGCAATCAATCTTTAGAAACGTCGATTCGCTTCTGCGTTTTTTCGCAACCCTTCGTTCTAGATACCGCTGTGGTAAGATCCAAGCACCGATTCTTCCTGTGGCGGGGTAGTGCTGGGGCAAACGCGATGAAGAGACGATTCTACACGCTAAGATCACTTATCTTGTTGACCACGTTCTTGGGGCTTTTGCCCGGACTCGTGGCAGTCCCGACGCCGCCATGCATCGCCCTGCCCAACCATTCGAAGCTCAAAGCGAGGGGTGAAGTCTACCTGAATGTCCTCTTGCAAAATCGCAATGACAGTCCGATGCAAACGCGGAACTTCAATACTCCACGGTTTCTTGTTCCCAACTTACATGTAGTCGAGGCAAGACAGAGGACGCCCGCAGAGGTCAAGTTTCAAGCGAGTGCGATTTTCAAACGCCGGCTTGGGACTGCAGGAGATTCTAACCTTGCCGTACTCGGAGACTGATGGCCCGCTTCACAAAAGGGACCTTTTCAAAGCCTTTATCTCAGGCAGACTTGGATGCCGGTAGCGCACGTCATAGATCCATGATAGGCTCCTCAAGCTCATCCCCACCGCTAAAGGTCGAGAGAAAACCAGTGATTGTAAGGAGCAGTCCACAGCAGGAGCAACCGAAAACGCCAGAGCCCTTTTCGCCAGAAATCTAGACCACTGCGCTTTTCACCTCTGCCTAAAGACGAGGTATAAGCTCCCCTAGCCCATCCACTGAGATAAAATTCCAATGCTAAAGATGAGTGCTCCGACGCCTACGATGGAGCTAATGATGGCGAGGCTATCGCGAACTCGCGCTTGTTTGGATTTCGGGTCGTATCCAGTGCGACTTGTGATTGAGCAAGGGTGAATCATAGCGCCCCCTCTTTGGAAGTTGGTTTCTGATTCTGGCATTAGGTACCAGCGGAGAATTCATTAGAGGAGATTCTGGGCGCCAGTTCAAATTTTAAATCGCCCACTTTGTGCAAGTTTGCACAAGGCAGTCTCGTCCTTCGAATAGCAGGCTGCAAAAGGCATTGCTGTAGAAAACCGAATCGGTGCCTTAGCTAGCCGGCTGTAAGTATCCGATTCTTCATGCGGGAACATCGGCAAACACTGGAGTTGATTTAGGACTCCAACGGAACTTACCCTACGCTTCTCAAATAGCACCTCATGGAAACCAACCTCATTCTGTTCATTCTAGTGTTGGTACTTGGGACATTCTTTGCCAGCGCTGCCAGCAAAGCTTGTGATGAGCGGATGCGCCACTTGCAAGAGGATTTTCAGCCTGGGAGACTCCGCGGCTTTATAGCCCTCGGTATAGCTCTTGTCCTGTTCTTTGTTTTCCAATTCTTGAATGGAAAAAGCTAAGGCAACGCTCCCACATCCTGCTCGGTATCAGTCCGATTCTGCTGCAGGCTATTGGGAGTTACCCCCCGCAGCTTTTTTTGCCGTCGATGTGCACCAAGTTCGCCATCTTGCCCTTCGCTGCACTGTCTGTTTCTTTCAAGACTATGCCGGATGAATGTGGGATTGCGAACTCGGTAGAGGCTTGTCCTTGGATCGTGGTTTGAAACGCTCACGCGTCTCCGAGCAACACCTTCTCGCTCCAGCCTTCGGAGTACTCGCGCTTGATGTACTGATCGAGCTCAGGTCGTCCTTTCACCTGCATTTTCTCTGCGTCCCAAATCAACTTCTGGCCGGCGACTCGCTGAGCCAGAACTCCGAGCAAGATCGTTTCGGTGAAGGGGCCAGCCAACGCAAAGTTTGATTCGCTTTGCGAGACCGTACCTGTGACGGCATCGTACCACTCAAGGTAATTGTCTTGGTTGTTGGCTCGCGGTATCGTCTCGGGCGGCCACTCGAAACCATCAACTTTGCTGTTTGTCTTGAGCACCCAGTTGTTGTTGCTGCGGTTGAAAAATAGCTTGCCGTCTTCGCCAATGATGACGCTGCCAAACTTGGAAAAACTCATACCTTCCATGACTTCTTCCGAAGGATGGTTGTACTCCTTGCTGTCCTTCTCCAGAATCCACTTCTCGCGATTGAACTTAGCATCTACGTAGCCGTCGTACCAATTGATCGTGAAGCCATCCTTGGAGCTGAAATCGTTCGCGCCAAACTGCCAAGTAATTTTGGAGTTGATCGGTGGTGAGAAATCCGTTGCACCATTCTGCTCGGCTAGTACTGTTTTTGGTGCTCCAGGATTCATTGACCAATAGCCAAGATCCATGATGTGGCATGCCATGTCACCAAGTGCTCCGGTGCCATAATTCCACCAGCCTCGCCAAGCAAACGGAGCGATCACGTGATTGTATTCCACCCAAGGCGCGGGTCCGACCCATTGCTTCCAGTCGAGTCCCGTTGGGACCGGCTCGGGCGCGGGCGGCTTGGCAAAACCTTGAGGCCAGATAGGACGGTTTGTCCAAGTATGAATTTCTTTGATTTTGCCGATGACTCCAGCTCGAATCAACTCGACGCAACGACGCATGTGATCGTTCGCATGAGCTTGATTGCCCATCTGCGTTTTCACACCGGTATCGGCAGCCACTTTGCTCATCATGCGAGCTTCCCAAATGCCATGGGTCAGAGGCTTTTGACAATATACGTGCTTGCCTGCCAACATCGCTTGCACACTGGCATGGAAGTGGTGGTGATCTGGTGTGGAAACGGTGACAGCATCGACCTTGTCACCCAGCTCGGACAGCATCTCACGATAGTCGGTTCCAAAGGTTGCGTTTGGGAAAGCTGCTCGCACCTGCCCCAAGCCTTTAGTTCGCCGATCGGCAACTCCGTTGAAGGATTTGATGTCGACCACGTCTGCCAGCGCAATTACATCGAACCCTGCACGCTGAGCTCCTTCGAGATCCGCCCGTCCCTTGCCGCCGGCTCCAATGCCGAGCAAAGTTGGTTTTTCCAGACGTCCTCGAGCGATCGTTGGCACCGGAGAAAGAGCCGCAGCTCCAGCGGCAAAACCTGTTGCTTGAACGAACATTCTTCGTGAGACGGAATGCGGCATAGTAGGACCTCGTGGTGGGATGGGGAAGGGGTTGTGCAGGGCAAGTGGTTTTGGAAATCATACGTAGCGGAAGCCGTAAAGACCTTTGGCCGATAGTGGATTTCGCGAGAAATCCCTCGTAGTGGATGAGGGGTACGAATCCGGGTGCAAAGCTCCCATTTGCCGGCGTCCTTCACGACTTTCACGGTCAATCGCTAGTCTAGCCGAAACTCCCGACGTCGTGAGAGCATTCCATATGAACGCTGAGCTAAGAACCCGGAATGACAGATACGGGCTATAAATGCCGAACGGGTCGCAGTAGCAATGCTACTGGACCCGACCGGACGCCCCCTCGCCTCGTTCACAGCACTCGGCTGTACGCTAATTAATTCTCAAAGTGGATCTTCTGCCGCTAACGATTCCATATGTCGCTAAGATTAACAAAGGGGCGTGAAGAAGTGGGTACGGCTCTGGAGCTAGACTCGTCATCGCTCAGCCGTCGAACTTTGGGGTAGGCAACGATCCGTGCTGGCTCGTCTGTTTGACTGTTGGAGCTCATTCCCAGGTCACCCCAGTCGTAGTTTGCTTCAGCAGGCTCGTTGGCGGAAGCTGGTTGGACCCAGTCCGCAGAGCCAAAGGCAACTGGTTTTCGGTCTTCAAGTTTTTCCAACTTGGGACGTTCATTGCCACTACCTGGAGCAGTGTCAGGATCCTGTGGCTCGCCAGGGATGCTCGGGACTTCATCAAGCTGGCCAGATCCCGGACGCGAAAGGTTGCTTTCGGTTGGCAAGCCTTGCTCGACAGGTCCATTGCTGATAACTCCAGGTCGTGTGTAGCCGTAGTCGAAGTAGATGCCAGCACCACGCTCGCGAGCTCGCTCCTCTGCGTCCCAGTAAGCCTTGTCAGCCCACTCGCCTTCTTGCAGGGTGACCGAATTCAAGTCGAACAACGAGCCCTTGTAATAGTGAATGTTGGTGATCTGTTTGTTGTATTCGCATACGGCCTGATAGTACTGCTGTTCCGCTTGAGCTTGGCGTTCTTCCGCTCGTAGCAGCAGATCCAACAGCTGGTTGAGCTGTCCAGCACTACTCTCGATCTTATCGATGTAGATCGCTGCTTCTTCCTGTTGGGCTTGCAGCTGATCGCCATAGTTCTGCATTTGTATGAAATGGGACTCAAGCAATTGCATTTCGCGTTGCAGTCGCATCGTAAGAGCGTTTTCCTTCTCGAGCAATTCTTCCTTGGACTTGTTCAACGCGATACGAGCTCCCTGCAGGTTTGCTTCTGCGCGGCGTTTTCCCATTGCATGCGGAGTCAATTCGGCACGCACACCGACTTCTTGATAGTCGCCGCCTGTTAGGCTCTCAATCGCGTTGGAACCAGCATTCGGAAAGTCGATTCCGTTTCGACTGGCTCTTGCAAACTCGTCGCCGACGCCAACCCATCGATAGAAAGATACGAGGTCGAATTGGGGTAAGGTGTGGTTCTTTGCTAGTACCAGCTCTAGCTCTCGTTGCTTAATCGCCCACTTCTGGCGACGCAATTCTGTGTTTCGCGCCAAGGCCTCAGCATGGATCTCATACCAGTCGAAATGGACTCGAGCCAGGTTCGGCTGGTCAGCCGGGCGTAGAAGTTTACCGTCGCATGCACCTAGTCCCATCTTCTCACGAAGGACCATTTCACGTCCGAGTAGCCCCTCTGGCTCGTTGCCTTGGACTCGCGATCCGTAGAGTGCCGCGGTCAGGCGACCTTCGAATAGCTTGAGTTGCGAGCGAGCTTGTGCTTCCGCCTCCGGTGCACCTTCTCCAATGTCGTTGCGTGCCTTGGCCACTTTCCACAGCTCAAGAGCACTGTTGTGAGCGTCCTTCGATGCCCGGAATACTTGATAACCGCAGTACAAGTTCCAGTAGGCGAACTCAACATCACGAATCAAGTTGCGAACATTGGTTTCGAACTGATGCAGCTCAAGATCTTCGTTGATTCGAGCCAACACGATTGGAATGCGGTTGACCAAGGTGCCGCGACCACGGAGGAGAGGTTGATTTACTTGTAGTTCCATCGTCGCCGTGTAGTCGCTTGGAACGTTCCGGCCGAAGTTGTTCGGGTTCTGTGGTGTCGGCGTAGGAATGTTGTTACTAGAGTAGATCGTTGCGAACCGTGCAGTTGCAACGGTACCTGTCGCCATCCGCTTCGAGAGTGCGGCCAGTGCGTTGGCATCGCGAGCCTGGAAGAACTGTGGGTTGAACACGTTGCCGGGCGCGACGTTTCGAGGGCGGTCGGTTGTGTTGTAGCCCATGACTGCAAAGAACTGAGCGTCGAATTCGCTTAATGCGTCCTCAACACCACCTACTTGATTGGCTCGGATTAGGCTGCGCGGCGCGATACGGTTTCCTTGGTTATCAACAGCAGCCGGCTGCGAGCTAGCGCGAGTGCTGACAATTGCTGGATCCCAACGGCTGGGCATCTGGCCTGGTGTGGCGCTGAGGATCTGATCCAGAATACTGCCTGAATTCGGGTTCGAACCAGGAATGACCCTCAGGATCTTTGAGTTATTCAACGCGATGGCGATACAGTCTTCGAGCGAATAGTCGAGGAATTCTTCCGGCAGATTGCCTGGACCGAAAGGCGGATAGACTGCGGCGACTTCCTGCAAGCTGTCGACATGAACGTCGGCATAGTCAATGCTCATCGACTGAGCAATAAAGTTGGCTCGTCCAGGATCGTTGGCGATGAAGAAGGGCTGTGTGGGAGCACAACCAGTCGCCAGAACGATGACGATTTGAAGTAAGGCGGCCAATCGGAAAATGGGGCGGCTCATCGGAGCGAGGTCCTACCGAGTCTGTCACGAGCATCATTCTTCGACAACGATGCCGACGAGGCAAAGTGCCGTGAGAATGATCCCTGTCGTAACGGAATCTTGCTTTCGAACCCCCTGTCAGGCCGGTGAGAAATGAACTCACACACGTTCCACACTTAAAGCAAAACGCCCTGACAAGGAACTTTATCGTCGCAGGCGCCCGTAAACTTTTACTGATCGCTACAAATTACCAATAAAAAGTCTAACCTCCTTAGCTAGCAATCTTTTCGCTGTCCTCTCCGCCGTGGATTCGCTTGAAATCCATCAAACAAGACAAGTAAGCATTTTGTTCTCAATGCTTTTCTGTAGCGGGTAAATCCACGAACTCGGCTGCAAGGCGATCGATAATATGCCATTCGTCCTTCCTGGACACTGTGGTTCGTTAGCAGCGGAAGTCGTCAAGCTTCGGGCCATTGACAATAGAATCAAGAGAGCTGCGAGGCTCGTAGCCAATGCTGTGCCCACAAAACGCACCTAACCAGACACCCTATGCTCGCGTTGTTTTGTGCCATCGGGCACTGGAAGGTTCTTCTCTAGGGATTCGCGTTGCCGCAGCCTTGTTCCGCCAGCGGTGCGGCACTCCGAGCCAATTTCCCCTTGCTAACTCTGACCGCCAGCGATGTGGAAAACCCGCATTGAATGAGGGTCGGCGGATCAAACCAGGAATTCTGGCTTATCCCACGTCGGACCTGAGTATCCGCATGATGAAGAGACCTTACGAAGAGCAAATCGTAAGTTGACGATAGGGCGCACGAAAATTAGAATTTGCCCCCACACGGTGAGTATAGCTCAGTTGGTAGAGCACTGGATTGTGGTTCCAGTGGTCACGGGTTCGAGCCCCGTTACTCACCCTTTGTTTTCATAAGCGATTTCGTTATCCAAACGTGACCTCAGAGTGGTTCTGAGAGCGCTGTTTTCTGTTCATCGAAAGTGGTAATTACCACTTTCACGACAGCAAAGGCACTCTCCCATGACAAGAACTCCCAAATATCGCTTGCACAAACCCTCCGGCCGCGCTGTTGTTACCCTCGCTGGGAAGCAACACTATCTTGGCAAATACAATTCGGTGGAAAGCAAACGCGAGTATCATCGCATCCTTGCTGAGTATCATGCTGCCGCTGGTCAGATCTGCTTTGGGACCGATCCGGACGAGGTCACGCTGGCCATGCTGATGGTCGACTATCTGGCTCATTGCAAGAGGCACTATCCATCCCAGGCTTCTCCTGAAACGAATCAAGTCAAACTCATCTTCCGAGTGGTCAAGAAACTCTGCGCTGACCTTCCGGCCATCGAGTTTGGGCCGCGACAGTTCAAAGCCGTACGCCAGACCCTCGTGGATGATCCAACCTGTCAACGCGGACGAGGAAACAAGAAGAAGAGCGCTAAGCCTCTCGCGCGGAAGTATATCAATGCTCAAATGTCTCGACTGAGTCGGATGTTTCGCTGGGCTGCTGCGGATGGAATCATTCCATCTCATGTTTATAACGATCTGCGAGTCATCCCAGGCCTAAAGGCTGGTAGGACTTCTGCACCAGAGACGAAGAAGATTCTCCCAGTTTCCCAAGATGTCGTCGACGCGACTCTCAAGGAGTGCCCACCAGTCCTGGCGGATATGATTCGCGTGCAACTTCTCACGGGCTGCCGTCCAGCCGAGGTCTGCGCACTAACCCCCTCGATGATTGATCGAAGTGGTGAAGTTTGGCGAGCCCATCTCATCGACCACAAAGGCGCTTGGCGTGGCAAGGAACGAATCATTTACATCGGCCCGGAAGCTCAAGCAGTGCTCAGACACTACCTCGATCGAGACCCCAACGTCAATCTATTTTCACCCGCCGAATGTGACGCACAGCGGAGAGCGATGCTGACCGAGCTGCGGCAGACTCCTGCAAATCAAGGCAACAAGCCAGGTTACAACTCTCGAACCCGAAGCGGAAAGAAACGGTCTCAAGCATCACGACTCGGTTCAGCTTATTCTTCGATGAGCTATCGCCGCGCGATATACTACCGCTGCAAGAAAGCAGGCGTCCCCAAATGGGCTCCGAATCAACTCCGCCATTCGGCAGCAACAAAAGCCAGATCAGAGTTTGGGCTCGATCATGCAGCTGGTTTTCTTGGCCATGCTGAGGTTGGAATAACACAAGTCTACGCCGAGCAAGATGAACGTAAGGCGATAGAAGTTGCTCTGAAGCTTGGATAAGAAAAGGAATTTCAGCATGCCAACGGCACATCCACTCAAGATGCTTTCGACCTGTCTCCAATCCCTTTACGAGGCACTTTGGATCGCGAAAGACGGACACATAAATGAACTTTTTGCGTCGCCACTCAGTGATCTTCAAGTTGACATCGAGCAGACTGACACAAGTTGCACGCAGACGTTCTTGCATGCCTTGTGTGATTTTCTGGAGACGAATGAGGACGTGATATTTGACGCTTTAGGCAAGATTGCGGACGGCCCAGCCACGTATACGCGATTCATGGCCAAAGCGAACTATCTAGAGGAATCAATGCATTTTGACAATCGAGAGCCTGTAACGCTCGAGGTTCTCTATGTCAGACTTGCTCACGAAGACGCGATCTACTTTCGTTGCGCATGCAAGAAGGCGCTAGTGGGCCACGATGAGAGCCACGAAAAGGACGTCAATCGGGTCATTATGCGCCCAGAACTTTGTAAGCAGTTGGGTATCGATTCTTCTACGCTAAACAATTCCTGGTTCAACAAGGGATTTCCAAAACCCGTGTCTCCTGAAGGCGCAAGGCCGCAGAAATTCCTAGTCACCCAAGTAAACGATTGGCTCCGCTCCCAAGGCAAAGATCAACTCCCTCAATAAGACCTTGAGTTTATTGAATCAAATTGAATCTTTGCCTCAGCTGATTCCGCTGTTTCGTGAGTCGCTTTACCTTTGCACGTAGTTACAAGAAATTACGTTCATTTGCAAAGGAATGGGGATGTCGATCGATATCAACCGCGAAGAGGTCGTTTTGATTCGCGAAGTGCCTGGCTTACTTCCTAAGAAGAATGGCCGCAAGAAGCACCTCGCATCTATTTACCGATGGCTCAGCAGAGGTCTTGTTGGCGTTCGTCTCGAATCGGTCTACATCGGGGGTGAGCAATACACCTCAAAGCAGGCGCTTGACCGATTTTTCTGTGCCGTAACCGAAGCCAAGCGGGGCTCTTCTCGCCGCAAACGCACCGCTGGCCCGTCTCACAAATGCGCGTTGCAACAACTCAGGGATGCTGAGATCTAATTTGCTTTTTATTCCTCGCAGATCTCCGTTTTCCTACTTAATAGGCAGCATGTATGTCCAGTCAAGAAAAGTGCAAGAGTTACTTTCAGTTTCCGCTATCCGCTCTTCGCATCGGTTCAAGTGTGGCGAATGTCACCCGCAGCACCAAGGAAAAGCGGATGCGCGAGATAATTCGTTGGGCAGTGTTTCATGTCGCGAGGAATCTCCGCGAAAAAAAGCCAGAACGCGAGATTGTTGCAATTGCGGAGAAGGCGGTCAAAGCACAGCCGAACTACGGCGAAGAGCATGCCTTTGACACGACTACCTGGACACCCTTCGTACTTGCTGCTGCCGATACTTTGAATGTCGTTTTGGGCACTGAAGGCATATCTGAGGGTTCTGTTTCAGACTATCCGCTAGGAATGTTGGTCCGAATGCGTACTGATATCTTCTGGGATGCATTGGAGGAATGGAGCTGGAGAGAATTTGCTGTGCTTGCAGCCGTATATGGCTGCATCGGCAATAAAGATCTAGCTCAATTCACCTATGAAAGAGTCAACTTTGCAGCGTTAGGCTACAGCAGCACAAAACAAGCCTCGCACCTACAAGAAGTGCCGTTACTGTCTTTGGCACAAATCAAGTACACGGTGAGAAAACTTGGCAAGCGAGGCTTTTTCTTCCAATTACTACCTGACGGACGTCATATGTACTACTCCAACAATCTTTCAAACGATGAAGCGATCAAGCTTCTGGCAAGGCAAACTCACGACCGAGAGCTCAGCGAAAAACAATTCAGACAGTCGGAGAATCAAAAGAAATTCAGACGAGCGTTGGCGGAACTCCAGACTCCGAACCACCCGCCGCAAAAGTATTGATTCTCTGGAGCGATCCATGGGAGCCTTGGTGTACACCAAGGCCCCCTATGGGAGTCTTGGCGTACCCCAACAAAATCGTTGAGGTCCCCATAGGGCCCTCAACGAGTCATTCCACCTTTGTTCTCTTATATCACTACTCAACTACCGTCTTCATTCCCTACATCGGTCCCCACCTTTATAGAAGCTATTCATACAAACCTCTTCAAGAAACCCACGAAAAGAAACAGGATAAAATCTCTAGATGAGCGGGTCCTTCCGATCGATTTATGGGTTTGAGAGAGATCCCGAAAGTGTATCACGGGTACACACACCTGCTTTCCTTCCCACTTACTTTTCGGTGCCTCGATCTGCACCCCCAAACGCCCAATACTCCCCTAGAGAAGGAGACATCTGTGGTTACACTTGTCACCAATTTGAGTGTCATTGCTCAGGAGCAACGCTAGTTCGCTCCAGTGCCAAGGAGTTCTAGCACCACATACACATGGCATTTTCTTCATAACAATCCCGAACAACGTACACTGCAGTCTAAATATTGAACCAAGATGACAAGCCGAAAAACAAGAAGTCGAAAGGTAGCTCACTCCTGCAAGCAAGATTTAGCTATCGATTCCACGTCTTACCTTGGATTATTCACCGTTGAATCATGGCGAGAGTTCGTGGCAGTTGGTGGGGAGGTGATGGGGTTCACAGAAAAAAAGTGGACAGCAGCAACCCGTCTCGAAATAGGCGACCAGATTCTCTGCTACTTGACGAAGGTTTCAGCGTTTGTCGCCACTTTGCGTGTGACCGGCCCAGCCTATAAGGATTCTACGCCAATTTGGTCTGACGGAGTCTTCCCGGTTCGTGTGCCCGTTGCCATTGAGATTGAACGCAGCCTGACTGAGGCCGTGCCGATACGCTCGCTGAAAAACGAACTCTCAATCTTTAAAGGTAAACGTGAAGCTGGGTGGACAGTCTATGTTCGGTCTTCGCCAAGGCGATGGACTGAGGGCGACGCCAGTGCGGTTGTTCGCTCTTTGCGGGATTCGAGTCAAAAACACATTACGCCCCGGAAGCCTGTTGAAGCAATGCGACGATCAGCCGTTGGGGCGAACAAAAAGATTCCATCGTCTGTCCGAGTTGGTCGCGTTGTACAAAAGTCACTAAGGCTTCAGCAGTCTGAACGTTCCAAATTAGTTGGATCAAATGACAGCGTGCTGTCTGGCAATAAAGTAACTGGTTACAGCGTCAACGTTCCTATCGCAAACACCTGCAGGCCGACAGCTGTTTGTGTCAAAACGTGCTATTTCGCAACGGGTGCCTCAAGTTGGGCGAATTCGTTACGTCACCAGTGGATGATCTACGATAGCATTCGGTCTGACCCAATTAAGTTCTCTGAACGTGCTGCACTCGAGTATGACCGGCTCGGCTTAACTTTCCTGCGGTGGAATGGCGGAGGCGATTTATTTCCCGAAAGTGTCGATGCAGTAAACCATCTCTCGGCAGTGCGTCCAGATATTGTCCTTTGGGTAGTAACTCGCATTCCAGAAATGGCAGCGGCGATCGAGGATAGGCCAAATGTGTTTGTGCACTTTAGTCTCGATAAAAACTCACGTCTTCGCCGCGATGACTTTCTGACTCTGAAGCCTAAGAGCAAAAACTTCTTTTTCTCCTACCAAGCCGAAGAGGGAGAAGAGCCTTCACTAGATGCAATACGAGGTGTGTCGGTGGTGTTTTTTAACAACTACAAGCCGAAATCCGGATTGAATACCTACGAGTCCGATGTAATTTGTCCCCTAAACGAGCGTGCCGACATTGCGGACGTTTGTGAGTCTTGCAGGCGTTGTTTTGATGGCACAGCCGTGAAGCATAGGCGTAGTCAAAGCCAAGACACTTAACCCCGCCACTTTGATCCTTCGGTGAAAGTTTTGCGGATTCAGAAAACATCTATGCCACCAGTTAGCAATCGGCATGCGATAGAAAAAATGAATATGTTTGAGCAAACATTTAAAAACATTGATGCCGTACTTTGGAAAGATAATGGCTGTGATACAGCGATCGATTACGCTGCCCAATCGTCTTGGGTACTGTTCCTCAAGTATCTGGACGACTTTGAAAAAGATCGTGAATCGGCTGCGAGTCTTCAAGAAGTGAAATACGAACCGATCTTACGTAGCGAGTATAGCTGGGGTGTGTGGGCAATGCCTCGCAAGGGTGATGGTAAGATCGACCATCACGCTGCCTTAACGGGCAATGACCTGATTGAGTTCGTCAACGGCAAGCTGTTTCCTTATCTCAGCAAGTTCAAAACAACCGCTGAAAGATTTGACACCATTCAGTACAAAATTGGTCAGATATTTAGTTCAATCGAAAACAAGTTAGAAAACGGTTATGGCTTACGTGAAGTTCTTAACTACGTGGACGAGCTTCGCTTTCAGAAAAGCTCGGAAAAACACGAACTGTCCCATTTCTATGAGAGTCGGCTCAATGACATGGGCAATGCTGGGCGGAGCGGTGGTCAATACTACACGCCACGTTCATTAATTCGCTCAATCGTTCAGGTGATTGACCCCAAGATTGGTGAAACCGTCTACGACCCTGCTGCTGGTTCTGCTGGTTTTCTGGTCGAAGCGTTTCACCATATGCGTGACTCAGGTAAAAAACTGAGTGTCAAAGACGTGCGAACGCTTCAAAAAGACACGCTGTACGGCAAAGAGAAAAAGCCGTTGGGATTTATCGTCGGCACAATGAACATGGTCCTTCACGGGATCGAAGTACCCAACTTCGTTCGCACCAACACGCTCAGTGAAAATTTGACGGACATCCAAGAGAAAGACCGCTATGACGTTGTACTAGCCAATCCGCCCTTTGGTGGCGATGAGCGAAAAGAAATACAGCAACACTTCCCGATCAAATCGGGTGAGACTGCTTATCTGTTTTTGCAGCATTTCTTCAAGACGCTGCGGGCCGGTGGTCGTGCGGGCGTCGTGATCAAGAACACATTTCTAAGTAACGGAGACGCTGCCTCACTGAGAAAAGAACTCGTAAACACGTGCAATCTACACACTGTCTTGGACCTTCCCGCCAAAGTGTTTACTGCCGGTGTTCGAACCGTAGTGTTGTTCTTTGAAAAAGGTAAACCAACAAAAAATATTTGGTATTACCAACTCAATCTTGATCGCAACTTGGGAAAGACAAACCCTCTTAACGAGAATGATCTGGCTGAGTTCGTCGAGCTACAGAAAACCAATGGCGACAGTGACAACTCATGGACGGTCAACATCAAAGACGTGGACCAAACTTCCTTCGATCTGAGCGTGAAGAACCCTAACAAAGATGACGAGGTGGTTCTGCGTGAGCCAGAAGAAATCCTTGACGAGATCGCACAGCTAGATAGCGAAGCCTCTGAAATCCTTGAGACGATTCGGGGGTTAGTATGAGCGAGGCTTGGGAAGCTAAGAAGCTAGGAGATGTGTGCCGCTTAAAGCTCGCTGCTCTCGACGAACTCAAACAATCCATCCTTCAAAAAGCCTTCACCGGTCAACTCACCGCGAAGTCTCCTGAACTGGAGGCGGTTGGATGAATAAATGGGCCACAATGAATTTAGGCACTTGTTGTGAAAATCTGGACAAGCAACGCAAGCCGATCACAAAGTCGAAGCGAGTATCTGGCACTATTCCGTACTACGGAGCCTCTGGTGTAGTAGATCATGTTAATGATTTTCTTTTTGATGAGGAATTGCTTCTAGTCTCAGAAGATGGTGCAAACCTGTTGGCACGAACCTATCCGATTGCGTTTTCGATTTCAGGTAAAGCATGGGTGAACAATCATGCTCATGTTCTAAGGTTTACGGATTCTATCGCTCGCCGCTTCGTTGAGTATTACCTCAATTCAATATCACTTGAACCGTGGGTCAGTGGCATGGCTCAACCAAAATTGAATCAGGCAAAACTAAACGCTATTCCAATCCCCATACCACCCTTACCCGAGCAAAAACGAATCGTCGCCATCCTCGACGAAGCATTTGGGGCGATTGATAGGGCGAAGGAGATTGCCACTCAAAACGTCGCTAACGCTCGTGAGCTTTTTGAGTCGTATCTGAATCGAGTGTTTAGTTTGAAGGGAGAGGGTTGGGAGGAAACGTGTCTAAACGATGTATCTTCGATTGAGTCAAAATTGGTTGACCCTAAGCAAGACGAGTTTATCGACTTACCACATATTGGTGCTGGAAACATGGTTTCTCAATCAGACCAGCTTGTGGAAGTGCTGACTGCTCGTGAAGAAGGCTTGATCTCGAACAAGTACACGTTTGATAGCACCATGGTGCTGTACAGCAAGATTCGACCGTACCTTATGAAGGTAAGCCGCCCGAACTTTGTTGGACTTTGCAGTGCAGACGTTTACCCGTTGTCACCAGTAAAGGAGGTATTGCATCGTGACTTTCTGTTCTACACGCTCCTTAGCAAGGACTTTACAGACTACGCGATGTCCGGCTCTGCACGAGCTGGGATGCCCAAGGTAAACAGGAAACATATGTTCGCATACCGATTCAGCCTTCCACCCTTAGAAGACCAAAAACGAATTGCTAAACGCACTGACTCTCTGGTTGAGGAAGCTAGATCACTTGAGCGTATACATACCCAAAAGATCGCCGCCCTCGACGAACTCAAACAATCCATTCTTCAAAAAGCCTTCACCGGACAACTCACCGCTAACTCCCCCGAATTAGAGGCGGTGCCGTGAACGAATCAGAAACAAGAGCAGAAAAAATTGATCCAGCTTTGGCCGCTGCTGGCTGGGGTAGTGTCGAAGATACGGTTGTACGTCGCGAGTTCAAAATAACCGATGGTCGTATTCAGATCGGTGGTCGACGCAGCAAACAACTGATTGCCGATTACGTTCTGATCTATCGTGGTCGCAAACTTGCCGTAGTCGAAGCCAAGAGCGATGAGCGAGAAGCCGCCGATGGAGTGGGACAGGCAAAAGAGTACGCAAAGCGTTTGGACTGCGACACCACCTTTGCCACCAACGGAGACACCATCTATCAAATCTGCATGAAAACAGGTGCAGAAGGAACAGTAGACCGTTATCCCACACCAGACGAACTTTGGAACAAAACCTTTGAGCAGTCAAATGACTGGCGAGACAAGTTCAATCGTCAACCGATGAACCTCAGCGGTGGACAGTGGCAACCACGCTATTACCAAGAGAACGCCATCAACCGTGTCACCGGTGCGATTGCTGATGGCAAGCAGCGTGTGCTTCTCACAATGGCAACAGGAACGGGCAAGACAGCCGTTGCCTTTGAGATCGCTTGGAAACTGTTTCACACTCGCTGGAACCTCGTGCGTGACGGTTCACGTCGTCCACGTATTCTGTTTCTCGCAGACCTCAACATTCTGGCCGATCAAGCCTTCAACGCCTTCTCTGCGTTTCCAGAAGATGCCCTTGTGAGGATTCGTCCAGACGAGATCGTCAAAAAGAAGCGAGTGCCAACCAACGGCAACATCTTCTTCACAATCTTCCAGACGTTCATGAGTGGGCCGAATGACACGCCCTACTTTGGAGAATACCCCCAAGACTATTTTGATTTGATAATCATTGATGAATGTCATCGTGGTGGAGCAAGTGACGAAAGTAGCTGGCGTGAGATTCTGGAATACTTCTCACCTGCCGTTCAGATTGGTCTAACGGCAACGCCCAAACGCAAACGCAACGTTGACACCTACTCTTATTTTGGTGAGCCGGTCTACACGTACTCGCTCAAAGAGGGAATCAACGACGGATTTCTAACGCCCTTCCGTGTGAAGCGAATCAAGACAACGCTGGATGAATACGTTTACTCACCCGATGACAAAGTGATTCAGGGCGAAGTTGAGCAGAGCAAACAATATAAAGAAGAAGATTTCAACAAAGTGATTGAGATCATTGAGCGTGAAGCCTATCGAGCCAAAATCTATCTGGAACAAGCAGACCAGAGAGAAAAGGCGATTGTGTTCTGCAAGACTCAGCTACATGCGGGAATCGTTCGTGATCTGATAAACCAGATGAACGAGAGCGACGACCCTAGCTACTGCTGCCGTGTGACAGCCGATGATGACGGCATAGGCGAACAGCATTTAAGAGACTTCCAAGATAACGAAAAAACAATTCCAACCGTTCTGACGACCTCTAAGAAGCTCTCAACGGGTGTTGATGCTCGTAACGTGCGGAACATTGTGCTGATGCGTCCGGTCAACGACATGATCGAGTTCAAGCAGATCGTGGGACGTGGAACACGAATGTTTGATGGCAAGGATTATTTCACCATTTATGACTTCGTGAATATCTTTGACCACTTTGCCGATCCAGAGTGGGACGGTGATCCAGTTGAGCCAGAGCCGCGAGAACCTCGTGAGCCGAATGATGTGAACGATCCACCAGATCCACCAGAGCCGGGCGAACCGCGACCAGAGAAGCTCAAAATTCAGCTTGGCAAGGGCAAAGCACTTCAAATCAATCACATCACAGAGACAAGTTTCTGGGGTGCTGACGGTCAACCCGTCACAGCAGAGCAATTCATACATGAACTTTTTGCGAAACTTCCTGAGTTCTACGATTCAGAGCAACAGTTACGCGATCTTTGGAGTGATCCAGAGACACGCAAGAGCTTGCTGGATCGACTCGATGAAGCTGGTTACGGAGTCGAAGCACTCAAAACGCTGCGTGATCTTGTGGCCGATCCCAAGAGCGATCTGTTTGACGTTCTGGAATACGTGAGTTTTGAAGTCTCACCCATCACACGCGAACAGCGAGTGCGAGCAGCAGAGCCAGCAATCTACGAGAATCTCAATCCTGAACAGCGTGAATTTGTAGAGTTTGTTCTATCACGCTATATCGAAACGGGTGTTGAAGTTCTTGACCGTGAGCTTCTGCCTGAATTGCTGAAACTCAAATACGAAGCCATACCCGATGCAATCGCGATCCTTGGCAGTGGTGAGATCATCCAGAAGACGTTCAGAGATTTTCAGAAATATCTTTACTCTGCTTTGTCTGCCTAAACACCAATTGAGATTTGAAGAGCGACTAAACCACGAGACTGACTTCTACTGAGAGCAAGGCTGGGGGAAATGGCGAGATTTCTGTGCAAACAATGCGGGTATCAACAATCTGTCGACGATCAATTCATCGGCAGAGCAACAAAATGCCCTAAATGCAAGCATGCGTCCGCGATTGAACCTACTTCAGCGGAAGATTCGATAGCGGAGGATTCGATAGCGGAAGAGCTCATGCCTGAGCAAACCCCTGAACAAGGGCTATTAGTATTAAAAGCATCTGGCGGATCGATTCGTACACGGCTATCACGAACGATCATTCTGAATAAAGAATCGAGTCTCGAACGCGAGTTTATCACTGTTATCGACACCACGATGCCTGTCGGCTTATGCGGTTGCACGGGTGTCGTTACGGCTTACGAACCGGAAACCGATTACTCAGCCGGCGAATACTACTACTCAGCGGGCTACGCGGTTAAAGCTTTAGAGGGCATTTGCGCCTTTGAAGTGCGATTTCTTTTGTTTAACGTCTGGGGACGCCACGTATCAACGTTAACCGCAACTGACGTATCCGACTTAGATGCCGGGGCCACAAAACCCGTCAAGTCAAGGTGGAATCTTTACGATGAAAATGAAGCTTCTGAGCACTATGCGTCCATCGCTTAGTTATCAACTGCGAGAACGTTAACTGGTAAGGTTGTGGAGGCGGACAATCATTTGGTCATAGAAGAAGCAAAGAAATTCTCGTCCAAGTTCACTGATTCTGACTTGGAACCGACTCCCCGAAAACGCTGAGTTCCTTGACTGGATTCAGGATCAGGGCGAAATTTATGCTGACTCAAATGAACCGTGGATAATGAAGCAGCAGCAGGATGAGCTTTGGGGGCCAGGCAACTGGCCAGTTCCATTTCGCTGCTTTTACCTTCAGGGGCTTTTTGACGCACCCGCGGACGAGCGACTTCTTCCCACTCCCCATCGACAAGCACACGCGCGGTGCCCGCGGGATAGTGATCACTTGGTGAGGGATGGTGCTTGGGACCACAAAGCTCTATGACTAGGCAGCAATGACTCCACAGATCGTTTTCCGGACGTAACCTCGCAGTAAGTCGCGGAAGACTTGTCCAGATTGCGATGCCGCAATTTGCCCGAGAGATTGCAAAAAACCGACTCCTTTCATGTTGGTCTCCCCGTCGGTTACGCCCGACGAAAATTGAAAAAGTTGCGAAGGTCAGATTCTGTTTTTTGGAAGACCATCTTGCAACTTTCAACAATTATTGGGACGCTTTCCAGATCGGTGATCGTCAAGCAATTTGCAACAATCAATATCAAATTCGTTCCCCAACACAACGCATGCACCAAATGCAAAATTTCATTAGATATCAAGTGTGCCCACGATGCAGGACAATTGTCGATTCGTCTTTTTTCAATGTATTCATTACAACATTGATCGTAATCAATAGCGTCTTAATTGGTATAGAGTTGGATCACAACGTCGCCTCTATCGCTCTCATCCAAAAAGTAATACTCGCATGCTTCACATTGGAGATTGGAATACGTTGGTTTGGAAAGGAAAATGCCCGAGACTACCTTACCAATTACTGGAACTGGTTCGACATCTTTCTAGTGAGCCTCACATTTGCTCCAGATACTTGGATACCTAATCCGCAACTCCTTACCTCCCTTCGGATTTTACGTGTTTTTCGCGTATTCCGCTTGGTCAAAGCTTTCCCCGAATTGCAGGTCATCACAAAGGTTTTATTCAAATCGATCTCTTCTCTTTTTTCTGTCTGCCTCCTAGTGATCATCAAAGTACGTGTATTCGATCATCGGAGTACTTCTATTCCGAGATCAGTCAGTCGTTATCACTGCCATCGGAGAAGTGGTCGACCCATTCGCAAGCGTTCCAGAAGCAATGTTCAGTATGTTCAGAGTACTGACCGGAGAAGACTGGACAGATTTGCGTTATGATTTGTTGGCTGGAAAATCAGCAAGCGGGGCATTCGTGGTCACGGTATTCTTTATGTCGTTTTATATTTCCACTGCATTCCTGCTGATCAATCTTGTGGTCGGAGCAGTATGTAATAACTACGACTCGGTGATGAAAGAAAACCTAGACTCAATGCAAGAAGAATCAGACTCAGAACTGCAACAGCTTGAGCAAAAGCTGGACATCATCCTCGAGCGACTAGCAGATCTTGAGAAAAGCTCACCGCAGTGATTGCAATCGAATTCGGAAGCGTTCCATTCATTATTGAAAGATGGTCTCCTGGACGGCAGAGGTCCGCCTTTCGCAATTCCTCAATTTTCGTCGGCTGCAAACAAGGGGGAAACCATCATGAACGAAGAAAGTCTTTTGGAATCACTCGGGCAAGTTTCTGCGCCACGGACAGGGCAAATTTTTCGCGACTTCCTGCGAGGATATGCGCGTGAGATGATTTGTGAAGTTATGGCTGCTGAGGTCACCGGGCTTTGCGTTCCGAAGCACAGCCCACCCTCCAGCGATCATTACGTGAGAGCACGTAGAAGTGCATGTTGACGGATCATCTAGGCTTCTAGGTTTTCTTGAAAGAGATCGACATGCGGAAGCGTTATTGGGCGGACCAGTGGGCGGCTTAGTTGGAGGACTTTGGCCAAAGCGGGCTTTCGGTTGCTCAATTCTGTCGACGCATTGGTGTGTGAGCGTCCACCAGTGCCATTGAGTGTTGCTGGTTGACGGTTACTTTTTTGAGTCTTCGCCGGCGGGCGCGGCGGACCCGTAATTGCAGATGGTAATTACCATTTTTGTCCACATCGAGAGATGGTAAGTACTGCAAAACGCTGGATTTGCGTGTACCACTTTGCTAAACTCTGCGAACGGGAAATGACGAAAGAAATCTTCGTGTTCCTGAGAGAAAACAGCGTTTTTCGCGTGCCGACGCTTACGCTTGTGGTTCCAGTGGTCACGGGTTCGAGCCCCGTTACTCACCCTTTCTTTTCTTCTCCAGGCCTAAGTCGCGATCTGTCGGCTGTTCGTGCAACTGGCGTGCTTCGGCGGCGGGAAAAATCTCGCGTTTTTAGTCTCTGTTCATCAGCTTATCGCTTGTGATATCAGAGCAGTGCCGCCTTCTCGGTGGTCGGCACCGTAGCAAATGATCTCATAGGGTTGATTGCGTCCTAGGCTGTTGTATTCGTAAGGCTTGCCCCGTGGACCGACTGGAAGAGCTGGAATGATCCTATGAATGAACTTGTCGGACTCCTGCGACAAGGCTGCAAGACCTTCTTCCATAGTTGGATATCGATCGTATGAATTGTTGAAAGTATCGAGAGCTTGGAAATCTCAAGCTTGGCAATACTTTGCCTGGAACTGACCCAGTAGCTTTGAATAGAGAATGTGACAACATTTGAAAGCAAGCCGATGATCGCACCACTCGGCTAAGAGGAGTGACGATCCAGGAATTGTTGCATAGCGTAGCAGCTTCTCATGGACGAGCCCAATGACTTCAGATTCGTTGAGATTACGAGGATACGCGGTACTGAGTTTGCGTTGGGTGCTGGTTTATCCCAATTGCGGTTTGGGGCTGGTTGGGCCCGCTGGGTTTTCAACTTGATTCGTCGGCCGCGAACTTTGCTGCAGGTTGGAGGACTTGCCGGATCGCGAAACCGGCGGCTGCAGCTCCAAGTTTGATCAGTGGCGAACGGGTTTCCTTGTCAAGGCGCCAACATTGAAACTCCAAGTGGGACGAAGAGAGTTACAAGCCAGCGAATGCCAACGTAGATCTTGCCTGATTCTGGAGCACGAAGGGGATCTCCACAATCCTTGCAGTGTAAACCTGGCTTACGCGAATAGGAATTGGGCTCAAACGCTTCCAGGTTCTCAGTATCGCAGATCGCGCAAAATAGTGATTTGTCTGTCACGCGGTTTGGGCTGTTCGCCAATCCGTTTAGTTGCGATTCCAGCGTGGATTTCACCAGACTTTAAGTGAAAGCCTGCATCATTGCCGCGCTAGCCAAGTGATGCGGCTGCGTGAATCTTGTTCTGCTGTCGGTCAATGACGAGTGAAAAAAGATCGCCGGCGTTTGTTTCATGCAAGGCCAACTGCTAGAGTCCTTACTAGATCATTCGAGCTTGATAGGGAATGTCGCTCTTCTGGTTGGAGACCTCACCTGTGTCTTCCACGACAAACTGATTGGCGGCCATGCCATCTTGAAACTGAACACGAAATCGCCAGCCACCTTCGAAGGTGTAGTCAAACGATTGACTAGTTAGTATCTGGCGCATTGTTCTGTTCCGTTCGACTATAAGATCAACTCAATCAGTTTCTGGGTTGTCTTCCAGTTCCGAACCGTCATTTTGCATGAGAGCTGCCGTTCGAAAAAAGTATTAGTCAGTTTGGTGCGAGCCAATCCGTTGGGACAATAGAAGTAAGCGAATTGTCCTTCGCAACGCCATCGGTCGTCGCCAGAGTCGATGACGAGGATTGCGGCAATTTGCTTCTGAGTTGGATTCTGAGAAAGAACTCCGAAGTGGAGTGCCTCGAGTTCTTCATTTGACCAAGGATTCTTTTCGACAGCCTCCGTCAGTTCCGGTCCGGTCAATACAATCGTGGAAACCGAAAAGCCAAACTCGGCTTCTATCGCAGAAGCCAACTCGTTCGTAAGCTTTGCTGCGAATCGGCTCAATTCAAAAACCAAGTTGCCGCTTTGGATGTAGGTCTGAACACTCTTGTAGCCGAACGAAGTCGCGATTTCTCGCAAGTGGGCCATCGGCAGTATGTTCTTGCCGCCGACATTGATACCGCAGAGAAGGCCAATGCGAGTAGCTTTGTTCATTTATAGTTCGACGGTTTTCTTTCACACGGCAATTCAACCCGCCAAATGTGAGTTTAGCGACCAGCGTCCGAACAAGCTACAATGTCCGGGGAATCGATGTTGCGCGTTGCGCATTTTGGAAACCCGATGCGTGAGCGCGGGAAACGACTGGTCACTTCGCCTGCGTTGCGGGGCGCCCGAAGACCAACTCGTGCAAAGTGTAACTATGATTCAACCCGGTTTTGCAACGAACTTTGCCTTTCCCAATTGGTCAAATTGATGTTTAAATCCTCTTCCACTCAGCTGAAAAGAGCCCTGTTTCTTGGTGGCTTCGCACTAGCGTTTCTAACGCTGCAAACAAAGCCAGCTGTAGCTTCAGAGCCGCAAGCACACGAGAAGTCCAATCCCCAGAATATCGTTTGGATCATCCCAGATGACATGTCGGCCAACTTTTCATGCTATGGCGAGACTGCGATCAAAACGCCAAACGTAGATCGGCTAGCGGCCGAAGGTGTGAAGTTTACCAATGCAGTGGTAACGGCCCCGGTGTGTTCCACTTGTCGCTCGGCATTTATCACCGGGATGTACCAGACGAGTATTGGAGCGCATCATCATCGAAGCGGGCGTGGTGCACGGAAGATAAAGCTCCCAGAGAATATTAAGCTCGTGCCCAAGTTCTTTCAGGATGCCGGTTATTACACGACCATCAGTGGCTGGCCAATCAAGCCCGATAGACTCGGCAAGACAGACTACAACTTCGAGTGGGATCGCGGGATCTACAACGGCAGTGACTGGGCGAATCGCAAGCCTGGGCAGCCTTTCTTCGCGCAGATCATGACACCGGGCGGCAAATTGCGAGGCTCCGATTCTACTGGTTGGGATCGCATGGGTAATGCGGCGAAAAAAGCCTTCGGGGCGGAGACGCCAGAAGCAGTCGTCGAGCTTCCGCCTTACTATCCTAAGCATTCGGACATTATTATTCGTGATTGGAAAGCGTACTTGGAGTCCGTGCGATTGACGGATCTGATGGTTGGCGAAGTGCTGGATCGGCTGGAAAAGGAAGGTTTGCGACAGAATACGCTGGTATTGTTTATGACCGATCATGGAATCAGCCATGCTCGAGGGAAACAGTTCCTTTACGAGGAGGGGATTCATGTTCCTCTGGTTATCAGCGGGCCGGGCATTGAAGCTGGTTCGGTAAGGGAAGATGTCGTTGAGCATATCGACATCGCTGCCCTGTCTTTAGGTGCAGCCGGAATTGAGATCCCCGAAGCGATGCAAGCGCGTGATATCTTATCCAAAGACTATCTACCTCGCGAGTATGTGTTTTCGGCCCGCGATCGCTGCGACGAAACCGTCGATCATTTGCGAAGTGTGAGAGATAAACGCTTCAAGTACATTCGCAACTTTTTGCCCAAGCGGCCTTACTTGCAGCCTTGCGCCTATAAAGATGCCAAGCGTATATTGATTGCTTTGAGAGAGTGGCACGAGGCGGGAAAGCTCAATGCAGCGCAGGAAACGGTTTTCCGCCAGACTCGACCAGTTGAGGAGTTGTTCGACATGCAGGCTGATCCCCATGAACTGAACAATCTGGCTCAAGATCCGCGATACGCCGCTCAGCTTTCCAAGATGCGTCAGGCCTTAGAGGATTGGATGGAATCGAGCGGAGATCAGGGACGTAAACCTGAGTCAGCTGAGATGTACGACAGCGACATGGCGATCTACCTGAGTGGAATCAAAGGCAAGAAGTCTGAAGCGCACTTGCAGCGCATTACTGACAACATCGCACTGATGAAAAAGTGGGCCGCCGAAGGGAAGTAGAGCTCATGGCAATCAAGATTGTTTCGTTTTTGTGTTTGCTTTGCACGCTGATTCCTTGGGGCCGCGCCGATACAGCGGCGGATGCCATGGCAGCAGCAAAAAAAGCGGTGCGGTTCTTGACGGAAGAGGTTAGCACTGAGGGTGGTTACCTCTGGCGGTACTCGGCGGATCTTGCTTTGCGAGAGGGAGAGGGAATTGTCACAACCCAAACGGTTTGGACCCAGCCTCCGGGAACTCCGACAATGGGCGAAGCGTTCTTGGACTTGTATGCCGCTACTGGGGACCAGCAATTCTTAGCCGCAGCGCGACAAGTTGGCGAAGCGTTACGCAAGGGGCAAATGCTTTCCGGCGGTTGGCAGGCTTCCATTGAGTTTGAGCCGCAGCGCCGCGTCAAATGGGCTTATCGAACTCACGCCAAGCAGCCTCGGAAAGCCAAGGATCAGTCGAGCCTCGATGATGATAAATCTCAGTCTGCGATGCGATTCGTTGTTCGATTGGACAAGGCGTTGGAGTTCCAGGACGAAGCTGTTCACGACATGGCTGTTTTCGCTTTGAACGGATTGATCGAGCATGGACAGTTTGCCAACGGTGGATTTCCGCAGGTGTACTCGCGGATGCTCAAGGGAAGTTTGCCAGATGAAATCGATCCGAACGCTCCCGCAAGTTTTCCTGAAAGCTGGTCGCGCAAGTATGCAGGTCATCAAAACTACTGGTACCGGCCAACCTTGAACGACAACTTGGCACCGGACGTATTCGCCACATTGATGTTGGCTCACCGAGTTTATAGTGAAGAACGCTATCGCGAAGCTGCAATCAAGTTAGCTGATTTTCTGCTGCTTGCACAGTTGCCTGAACCACAACCAGCTTGGGCACAGCAATACAGCTACGCCATGCAGCCGATATGGGCACGCAAGTTTGAGCCAGCTGCGATCACAGGTGGCGAATCGCAAGGAGTGATTCGAACACTGCTGGACATCTACCTTTGCACCGGCGAACAAAAATACTTAAAGCCCATTCCGCGAGCACTCGACTATTTGGAACGTTCACAAGTACCGGATGGACGATTGGCTCGATTTTACGAGCTGGGCAGCAATCGTCCGCTCTATTTCACCAAGGACTATCAGCTCACCTACGATGATTCCGATATGCCAACGCACTACGGGTTCCAGGTGGCCAGCTCAGTCGCCAAGTTACGAGCTAAGTACAAAGAAGTTTCTGCTTTGACACAGACGCAGCTGGAGAAACGACGCGAGGCATCGCGCCGCCCCACAAGGCGAGTGAGAGAGAAGGAGGTGGTGGCAATTATGCAATCGATTGACGAACGCGGCGCATGGGTTAGCACGGAGGGCATGCGTTATCACAAACGCCCGGGGGCGGTAATCGACATGTTACGCACGACTGAAAGCCTTAGCACACTTGCGGCGTTTCTTGCTGATTGAAGAGTAAAGCATGCCGGGGCCGGAGCGTCAAACGAAGAGTGAGCTTCTGTCGTGAGCCGTATCGCCGTGAAGTATTTCGCGAGCAGACTGATTGTGTATCGCGGCCAGTCCGTATAGGCGGGGGCGAACTTATGAGCCGAAAGTTGTCGCCAAAGCCGCTCAGAATGAACCAACGCCCTAGTCCTTGCCGACGCTAGACTTTTCCTCCTCGAGACGGAGGACTTTGGCAATAGAGTTGGGTTTGCAGAGCCAGTCTTTCCCTGGGGCAAGCCTCGCGCATTTGCGGCACACGAATTTGCATTCGGACAGGTCTTCGCACAGCTGCGGAATGACCTTCAGCAAGTCGGATTTGCTCAATTTGCAAAGTGATTTCATCGATAATTTGTCGACTCGAGTCTGCTAAAGCTCGGCCAGCATTGAATCCAGTTTTGACTGTCCAAAGGAAGTTAATAGCATTTTGTCGTTGGCTTGCACCAATAGTTCCCTATCAATCAAACTGCGTAACACGGAATTCCAATTCTTGGTCAGATGGTCGAGCGAGGTGTTGTCGGCAACGAGCTGCAGCACTAGGCACTCGATGGTGTCCGCACGCTTGCGTTTCCGTTGAAAGTGCTGCGAAACGAGACCAGACCTTGGGGCAAAAAGATAAACAAGTAGAAAAATGAGGCCGGCAGACGAGGCAACAGGTCCAGTCGGCGCGATCTCCATTGGTATGGAAACGAGGAAACCCACCATGGCGCTAAGAATGGCGAGGGCCGTTGCAACAATCAAGAGGTGACTCAATCTTTGAGTCAAAAGAAATGCGGCAGCCGGTGGTGCGATCATCAGCCCTACAATCAAGATCGAGCCCGCGACATTAAAGGCGGCAACGGTAGTTAATGAAACTACCGATAACCAAATCATCTCAAAAAGCTTGGGACGCAACCCGAAGCGTCCGGCAAGTTGCGGGTCGAACAGCATCGCTTTCAGTTCTTTATAGGAGACCAGGATAAACACCAGCTGAAGCGTCACAATGCCCGACATTAGCCACCAGTCACGCGGCCCCAAGTCCACCTCGCCCCAGCGCAGTCGATCAAATGGTGCCAGCACCAAGTTGCCTTCCAAAACACAATCTGCATGAAAGTGTGTGTCTCGGAGCAAGTTGGCGACAAGCAAAATACCGAGACTGAACATGCCTGCAAAGACAATTCCAAGGCTTGCATCTGAATCTACGATTCGCGTACTTCGAAACAGCTCAGTTAGCCAAATCATTAGCATTCCACCTGCGGCGGCACTAATGAGCAGCCAAGGTGAGTTGTAGTCACGCAGCAAGAAAAAGGCGAGCGCCAGTCCTGGTAGCACGGCGTGGCTAAGAGCTTCGCTGACCA
This sequence comes from Aureliella sp., assembly GCA_963691875.1. Taxonomy (GTDB): domain Bacteria; phylum Planctomycetota; class Planctomycetia; order Pirellulales; family Pirellulaceae; genus Aureliella. The sequence goes on along the minus strand of OY829846.1, from coordinate 2,037,648 downwards.
TCGATTGTCGATTGACAACGAGTAGGCTGCCGCACAAAGCGCAGGAAACAGCAGTCACAACAGCAATTGCAAGTGCCCAAAGCTCAGCTGACAAGACGTTGCCTCCCGAACAAAATACCTCGAGAAGGACTCAGCAGTACAGAGGCAATTACTACGGCCGTGAGGAACATTACGATTACCGGTCCGGTAGGGAGTCCCTTCTGCACCGAGCTGAGAAAAGCACCTGAAGCGGCACAAGTGGCTCCAAGTCCTGCGGCGATGCAGAACATGGCGCCCAGAGAGTGTGTCCACTGTCTCGCAGCACTAGCAGGGGCGATCAACATCGCAACCATAAGTACGACGCCAACGATTTGAAGCCCGATAACAATTCCAATGACAAGCAGCGCCAGCAGCAATACTTCCCACCTCGCAGTCGGAAGTCCCAGTCCGGCGGCGTACTCTTCGTCAAAAGTCAGGATCTTGAGGCGCGACCAGCAAAACAGAACGGTGATCGCGGACAGCAACGCAAGCGAGCAAATCATCCATAAGTCACTGGATGTCATTGCAGCCGCCATACCGAACAAGTAGTCGTCCAGCCCAGCCTGTCCAGAGATGGGGGGGGAAGAACGTTGGATCCAACGTAGCAACATCAGGCCGGTGCCAAAGAAGATGGCAAGCATGACTCCGAGCCCCGCATCCTCCTTGAGCTTCGTTCGGTTTGTCACACTTCTGGTCAGTAGCATCGCGGCCAAGCCCGCTGTGATCGCACCGGGGATCAGAACCCACAGCGACTTGTTGCCTTCACCTGTCAAAAAGTGTGACAGCCAGAAGAAGGCGACAATGCCAAGCAGCGAGGAGTGTGAGATCACATCGCCGACCAGGCTCTGGCGTCGCAGATACGCGTAGCAGCCCAATCCACCACTGGTAGCCCCAATCAGAGCACTACCGATCACTACAAGTCGAACTGTGTAATCGCTGAGTAGTTCGATCATTCTTGCGGTCCCGGTAGCTCATCCCGCTTTGATGATTGACGCAACAAGTCACTCTCGATTCCGTAGGTCTCTTGCAGATTCTCTTGGGTAAAAGTGTCGCTCGTTGGGCCGCTGGCCACCAACTGCTTGTTGAGCAAAATGACATGATCAAAATAACTTTGCACCGTGGTCAAGTCATGATGCACCATCGTGATCGTATTCCCAGCTTCGCGAAGTTGTTGGAGGATTTCGATGATCATTTGCTCAGTCTTGGCATCGACACCTGCGAATGGTTCATCAAGAAGATACACGCTCGCCTGCTGCACAAACGCTCTCGCCAGAAAGACCCGTTGTTGTTGCCCGCCCGAAAGCTGGCCGATCTGGCGATGGCAGAAATCCTCCATCTCGACTTGCTTCAAGCACTCCATGGCAGCTTCTTTTTCGCGTTTGCCTGGACGTTGGAACCATCTGAGACGCCCGTAGGTGCCCATCAGAACAAGGTCGAGTACCGTGATGGGAAAATCCCAGTCAACGGAACTTCGCTGTGGGACGTAGCCAATGTCGCTTGCGTGATTGACGGCCTGCGAGGGACTTAGGTGCAAATCAACGCTTCCGCTGAGTGTCGGCACCATGCCTAGAATTGCTTTCAGCAGCGTACTCTTGCCAGCGCCATTGGGGCCTATAATCGCAGAGATCTTGCCCTGTGGAATCTCGGTGGAGACGTTCCAAAGTGCCGTGTTGGCGCCGTAGGCAACGGTCAGCTGACTAGTGCTAATTGCGGTTTGCATCGAGCGGTTATGGAATTTCCTCGGCCAGAGACTTTGCGATGAGATTCACGTTGCTTTGGAACGCTCCGAGAAAAGTATCCAATGGTGACTCAACGCCGAGGTCATCTGAATACAGCGGCTGGTCCGCAATCTTGACTTGCCAGTCTCGTGCTTCGCATGCTTCTTGAAGTGCCTTCGTGACTTTCGGGTTAGTGATATTCTCCAGGAATATTACTGGGATTTTCTTGTCGCATACAGTTTGAGCTACGTTGCGGATTGTCTGCACATCTGCTTCCGCGTCGTTGCCGATCCCGAGGACAGCGATGGACTCGAATTCGTAGACTTTCGAAAAGTAGTTGAAGGCATCGTGAGCGCTCACCAGGACACGACGTTCGGTGGGCAGCTTTGAAAACTGCTCCTCGGCGCTGGCGTGTACCCTGCGAATTTCTTCTACATAGGCCTTTCCGTTCTTGCGGTAAGTTCCAGCATGGTCAGGATCGACTTTGCAAACTTCCTCAATTAAAGATTCGACACACTTAGCCCAACCCGGCAAGTGATTCCAGATATGTGGATCAAACGGTGCCGCAGGGTCAACCTCGCCATCTTCCATCCAATCCAATCGAGCGTCGGCTGGAAAGCTTGCTGACATCGCCCAGGATTTGTCTTCGAACTCATGCTCCAAAATGTCGTGCAGCTTCGCTTCTAGGTGAAATCCGTTGTAAAAGACTGCGTTTGCATTACTGATCGCCTTCATGTCATTCATGCTGGCACTGTACGAGTGAGGGTCGACGCCGGGACCACAGAGCTGCGTAATCTCGCTGTCCGTACCGGCTGAGATTTTTCGCAATGCGTCGGCAATATGCCCTGTGGTCGCTACCCACTGCTGACCATCGGAGGTAGTGGGGGTTTGGCAGCCGGTTGTCGAAAGTGCCAACAGGCAGGCAATCGTGGCAATGCCCAAATTCAACTTGGGAGCATTCTTCTTCATCAATAAGTTCCTTTCCGGACAAGGCCGAGTGCTAGAAAGACATTCCTAACTACTTCCCTTGCTGGCTGGGCGAATTCCGGTCTGGAACCACGATGGCTTGCTGGGTTGAGGTCAGCGCGTGTTAAATGAGATTTATTGTCAATAAGTATCGGCATTTTATGGCAAAAGGGAAGGGCTTCTGGCCAGCGAATTATTGCCAGAAGTGGCTCGGCTCTTCGTCTTCCTCCAACGGTTTTAGGAACTCGGTCAGTTGCCATACGTCGAAAAACATATCTACGGCTTTAGCTGCTTCGCCTTCGCCGGCAGCATTGCTGTTGAGTTCGTTAATGATCAGTAAAGCATCGAGTGGCGAAATGACACAGTCGCCGTTCACATCGACGAAGAGATGCTCAGGTCCCAGCTGGTCAACCGAATTGGGCTCAAATGTATTCAAATGATTGATGACAATCAGCGCATCAAGTGGTGCTACAAACGAATCACTGTTGACGTCAAATATATTGGCTTGGTTCTGATGACTGGACGGCTCAATAGTCACCCTAATGAGCTGCTCATCCGTTTCGCTTCCGGATTGTGACTGCTCTAGTTGGGAGACAGTAGCTCGGAATTGAAGTTGGCCTGAAAAGCCGTCGGGCGGAATAATGGTAACCAGGCCCGTTTCGGAGTCTACAGTCAACTCATACTGAGGTTCACCAACTCGCTCGACTTCAAAGACAAGCGTATCACCTTCGCCGTCCTGGGCCGTTAGCTGAACTTCAAGTGGTTTGTCTTTCGTTCCAGCAGGCGGAGCAATATCATCGAGGAATGGCGAACTATTGAAGGCGTCCTCAGTGATCTCAACTTGGAATGTCTGTTGCACTTCATTGCCGTCTGGATCAGCAACAGTAACGATAATGTCGACGAATCCTGTTCCAGCACCCGTTGGTTGAAGTCGCAACATGGCGTTCTCAGAGTCTTGGGAAACTGACGCGTCTTCTAGTACCACATCGAACACGGGACGCCCGCTAGGGCCTGCTAGGATCCCACTAATCGCTTCTCGGTTTGCTTCGCCTTCGACCATCGCACCGAATACGGAATGATTATAGTCCAGATGCGGAAAGGCTTCTTCTGTAATAAAGAACTGCGAGTTGTTGGTGTCGTCCAAAGACTTTGCGTAGGACAAGATGCCTCGCGCATTGTGCTGGAGATCGAGATCGTATTGGTCGTCGAAGTCTCCGAGGCTTGATCCGCCATTGCCCGTTCCGGTTGGATCGCCGCCTTGCATTACAAAGTTGTCGATGACGCGATGAAAGATCGTGCCATCATAAAAATCAGACTCGGCGAGTTCGATAATGCGTGATGTAGGCCGTGGCACGCGGCCTTCGAAAAGCTCGAAAGTCATGTCACCGTAGCCGAAAACCGAAATTGTTAGGCTGCGATTCCCGCTGAGTACTTCTGCTTGTAGGATGCTTGGATCGCTAGATTGAACCGTGAAAGTCAAGGCATCCTGATTCGGGTCGTAGGCATCGATGCCCACGTGCAAAGCTCCGCCGATCATGACGGTCTGATCCGGAACGGTGACAAACGAAGGAATCGATGCAACGGGAATGGCGATGCCAGAAGCCTCCGAGATTTCTTCCAGTGTCATGATGCGTTCGACGCGATTGTTGGCATTGCCGAACTGCCAAGTTGGAATGGTAGTGATATTCTCAGACGCCGCGAGAGCATTTCCTCTGCGTGCCGCGTCAGTGACTTCCTCAAAGGGTAGAAACTGCCCTCCGTCCTCGAAGGCTTCTTTCTGCAGCGTACAAGCTTCTGACCAAGCCGCGCAGAAGAATCGGACATCGCCAGAGTCTCGAAGTGCCTTTGCAAAGCCGACAAGATCTGGTGCGGCGATACTTTCTCCCTCGGCAATGAGTTCGGAACTAGCTAAAGCGGGCAATGCAGCGATATGTACTGACTCTTTTTCGGCTGGGGAATCGCCGTGGAAATCCACGATTTCAGCGGCCAGCAGCTGTCGGGATTCAAGTGTTTCCAAATGGAGTCGTGAGGCTGAGGAGCGAAGGAACATGCGGGATGATCCAGGGTGCAATGACTAAAGTGAAACATTCCATAATACTTGCCCCTGCAAGCACTGGAAGTTTTTCATTGCGGCCGACTCGACAAGGGCAGAGATCGAATCCACAGCCTCGGCAGGCGAGCCGATTCCATCATTCTGCCCGTCGACGGAGGTCCTCGCGGGACTCGCAACATTGATGTCGCGATGAATGAACTAAAGGGTGAATCCGCGAGCAAAAACGGCCAGGAGCGCGAAGTGCATGAGACATGCGCAGAATGCGATCCAAACGTCACGTCGTTCTGATTTGTTAAGTCTTGGGTAACGGGGGGCGATTCGAGCCAACAAAATGATGACATAGAGCTGGGCAATCAGCGGTAGCATTAGGGGGCCAAGGATAGCCGCAATCAAGGCTCGCTTGACAAGAGGCATATCCTCTTCTTCCGCCCGTTGCTCTTCGTTTGTTCTACTTTGGAGTTGCTCGGTGGCAATCGGCGCGTAGGGAGACGCTAAGACATCTGGAGAAGCAAAAGAGTTCTCGCCAGGGTCGACGGTGTAATCCTCAGGCGCAAGTTCGTCCGCGGGAGGTGCCGGCTCGGGTTGTCTCGCTTGACTACGATCCGCGCCACATCTCCAGCATACATCGAAGCCTTCGTCGATATCGCTCCAGCAAACCCTGCAGGTCCATGGTCTACCCGGTGGGAAATCGTCACATAGAATTTCTTCGGCCGCCAGTATGTCCTCTTCCGAAATGACAACTGCCACGCCTCCAATCGCCGAGCCAATGTAGGACATGGCCGTCTGCGCTTCGGCTCCTTCGACCCACGCACCGATCCCGGCTTCGCATAGGCGATTCCGGGTTTGTTCGGCTTCGAACGCGGTTAAAAAAGTTCTCAACTTATACATTTCGCAACCATGTCGCTCATTTAGGGCTCATCAAAAAGCTCCATCTCGATAGCTAGCATTCTAAGCCCAGGCCTTCACCAAAAGTAAGTGTGCTCAAATCGAAACAAGAGAAACGAATGGTAGAGAACGATCTAGCCAGCTACTCAAGACTTTTTCTATAGTCCTGGCAAAATACGCGCCCGTTTGCGGGAAGACATACAAAAGGAGTGTTGGCCATGAGTTCTATGGCAGTGATCAATCAAAAAGGTGGTGTAGGCAAGACGACGACTGCTGTCAACTTGGCCGCCGCGTTGAGCGAGACGGGAAAGAAAGTCTGCGTGATCGATCTTGATCCACAAGCTCATGCATCGCTGCACCTTGGGTTAAGTGTGATCAGCGATCAACCAAGTGTGTATGACATCCTTTGCGGCGATGCGACACTGGAAGACGCGCGCTGTTGGGTGAACGAAAAACTGGCCGTCGTGCCATCGAACTTAGACCTGGCGGCAGCCGAGTTAGAACTGGCTGGCGAAGTAGGACGCGAAGTCATCTTGCGCGACAAGTTAGAAGCGGACCAAGACGAGTTTGACTACGTCATTCTGGACTGTCCACCTTCGCTCGGTGTTCTCACTTTGAATGCGCTGACTGCGGTGCAAGAAGTGTTCTTGCCACTACAGCCACACTTCCTAGCACTGCACGGGCTTAGCAAACTGCTAAAGACGATTGAGATCGTTTCAAAACGACTCAATCCAGGCTTACACCTCTCGGGTGTTGTGCTGTGCATGTACGAATCCGGAACCCGTCTCGCGGCTGAAGTAAGCCGAGATGTCGACGAGTTCCTCAAAATTCAGTCACGTGATGAAGGCGTTTGGGCCGGAGCCAGGTTCTTCCAGACTCGCATACGACGGAATATTCGCTTAGCTGAAGCGCCAAGCTTCGGACAATCAATCTTTGAGTATGCAGCGAACTCCAATGGTGCTGAAGACTACCGCTCATTGGCATTCGAAGTCCTAGACGAGTTCGGCGAGCTCGATGATGCCGACGAACTGCAAGAAGACGTCGGGATCGAAATGGCGGAAGAAGCCGGCGTGGTGGAGCCCGTTCCACAGAATCGAGCTGCCTGAGATACATGCCCGCCAACGAGGAACATCAAAGATTAAATTGCGAGCGATTGCCAATATACCGACGCACCGTTCTCGCATGCGCCATGTTGTTGTGTTTCGTTGGCTGCCGGCGATTTGGACCACTGCCATTTCAGCCAAACTTTGGCCCAACCCCAATCGAAGTGGATGTTTCAAATCCCACCAACATCGGCCCGGTCGACGCAGATTTTCTATGGAAAATGATTGTCGACGCGGTTGATGATCACTTTCGCATCGACACTGAGCAACCTGTTCGTCGGAGTGATGCTGGCTTTATGGAAGGCAAGCTCACGACCTTCCCCGAGATCAGTGGCACATCCCTCGAGCCATGGCGCAGTGACACCGCGCGCGGCTTTGAGCGCGTGCAGAGCACGGTTCAGACCATCCGACGTACTTGTACCGTCCGAGTGCTCTCAGAGCCGACGGGATATCAAATTACGGTTGAGGTGATAAAGGAGCAGGAAGACGTTGATCAGTCGCAATTCGCTGCATCGGGAGCTGCAGCACAGCGTCACGACGGCTCAATTGTCCGCAACGAAAACCAGCTTCGCCAACTGCCTCTAACCCTTGGTTGGTACGAAATCGGGCGCGATCTTGATCTAGAACGTCGCATCATGGAGGGCATTCTAGGCAGGATTGTGCTAGATAGATAGCTGTTCTTGCTTTGGGCGTTTGGCTATAAGGCTCAGTTGTTTAACGACCAGTCGCATGCGCCGGCTCACTCCTACTCCCGATTCATTGTGAGACGATTTCACAGCATTGCTCTCGCTACGGCCTAGATAAATAGCTAATCGTTCTTCACTATCTGGCGAACCAGGAAGAACATCTCGGAGGCGATCTGCAGACTTCTCGCGTCGTAGGTCGCCGCCTCAGCATCAGTGCCATCAGACGACTTAGGATCCTTGTAATGCAAGGATACTTTGTGTTCCGCACCTGGAATGATAGGGCAATTCTCCTCGGCGTCATGACAGCACATCATGGCAACGACGTCGGAAGTGGGTAATCCTGGAGCACCAAATGCCTTCGAAAACAGCATGATTTCCCTTCCACCGAAAGGGATTTTGTAGTGAGGATTCTGTTTCTTGCCATCACTCGACACATCAAACCCTACTCGCTGGAGAGAAGCAATGGTTCGGGGATTGCACTCCGTGGTTTCAGTGCCGCAAGAGGCAGAGAAAAGATTCTCCGCCCCGTAACAGGACATTGCTACTTGAGTCCAGAAATCTGAAAAATGACTGCGCCGAGAGTTATGAGTGCAGATAAATAGCAAGTTAACTTGGCTGCGGATTTGCTGTAACCGAACGATACTCTCGGCTGCTTTTGTCAACAACTGACTTCGTTCCTCAGACAGACTTTTACTGTGCTTCTCGACAATACCGATCAACTTGGACACGGGTTGCGAGAGGTCTAGCTTTACGACCGACATCTTCTTCTCTCAAGCTGCGATAGTCTTCTGCATTGCAAATTGGTCTACAGTGCAGCTAGCGCTGATCCCCGTCGTGTCTGACGGTGCACCTCGCGCTGCGGATGGGCTCAGTTTCTTCTAACATAACGTTAGCCATTGGGTTTTGCGAACGCCCCGAATGTTGTTTTCTCATGAAGAAACTTAGCTACCAAAACTTAGAAATCGGAGCCGTACTTGGGACGGGCACGGTAGGGACGGTCTACCAAGCTCGTCTGCCTGAGACAGGTGGGAAGCAAGCGGAAGTCGCCGTTAAAGTTTTGCAAGATGCAATTTCGGAAGACGAGTTGGTGCGGAAGCGATTTCGTCGCGAGATGGAGATTCTCCAGCGACTCCAGCACCCACACATCATTCGCTACTTTGGCGGTGGTGAGTACGACGGCAAACTCTTCTTCGCGATGGAGTTGGTTTCGGGTGGTAACGTTCGGGATCTTCTCGATCGTTTCGGGCGTCTCTCGTGGCAAGAGGTCGCCTCCATAGGACGACAGGTTTGTGGAGCGCTTCAAGCCGCTCATAACAATGGCATAATCCACCGCGACTTAAAACCGGGGAATTTGTTCCTTGACGAAAATGCTCATGTCAAACTTGGCGATTTCGGCATCGCGCGTGACACTCTGGCCGCGGACATCACCAGCCAGGGGCTGACGGTTGGCACGCACGCATACATGGCTCCTGAGCAGATTAAAGGAGAGATGGCCAACGGCAAGGCGGACCTGTACTCGCTTGGCTGTTTATTGTTTGAGTTGCTTACGGGTCAAAAGCCTTTCGAAGGCGTCAACTTCGCGATGCTTTTTGAACAGCATTTGCACAAAAAAGCACCGCGAGTCACTGAGTTTGTCCCCGATTGTCCAGAATCATTGGCCAACATTATTGATAGTCTCTTGGAGAAAGATCCCGACCAACGTCCTTTCAATGCTCGAGCCGTGCAGGGTGTGCTGTCTGAGCTACTTGCTTCGCATGGTTTGAAGACGAGCGGAGTGCCCGTTGCTGACGGCTCCTCAGGTGATGTGGCTGCAGCCAACGTTGTTGAGCAAGAAGTTATCGATCCGGGGATGAGTAGCTTGAAACGCAAGATTCAACCTGAGGCTCGTCCAGAGGCGAGTTGGAAGTTTCTTGCAATTCTTGCCGTCGTGGTCGTCGTTGTCCTTGCGCTCGCAGCGACCCAGGGCGGCTGAAGCTAGGCTTGTTCTCGTCTCAGCTAGGCTAGTAACTCGTGTACGACTTCGCCGCCTGTGTCTGTAAGCTTATGCTGACGACCAAGGTAAGGAAAGGTTAGTTTTTCGTGGTCTAGCCCTAGGCAGTGAAGGATCGTGGCTTGGAGATCGTGCACATGCACCGGGTTTTCTGCTACGTCCAAACAAACCTCATCGGTGGAACCATGAACATGCCCCGACTTGATACCGCCGCCAGCCATCCAAATGGTGAAGCCACTTGCTTGATGATCTCGACCTATATTTCGCATGCTCTCCTTGCGGCGGTGTTCTGCCGTAGGAGTCCGGCCAAACTCGCCTCCCCAAACAACCAGTGTTTCGTCCAACAAGCCGCGCTGACGCAGGTCTTCGATTAAAGCAGCAATTGGCTGGTCAATGGCTTTGCAGTGTCCTTCATGGTTGTCACATATTTCCTTATGCGCGTCCCAGCTTGAGTGGTTGAGTTGCACAAAGCGAACACCTTTCTCGACCAAACGCCGGGCCAGTAGGCAGTTCATCGCAAATCCACCCGTTCCCGCGCTGGTTCTGTAGGCATCTAAGGTGCCGGAGGACTCATCGGAGAGGTCCATCAACTCAGGAGCACTAGACTGCAATCGGAAAGCGGCTTCATAGGCCTGCATGCTTTCGAGCACCGTCAGGTCGTTCGTATTCCGATAGTGCTCCGCATTGAGCTGCGAAATCAACTCCATTGATTTTCGCTGCATCCGTCCGTCGATTCCCCGTGGAGCCTTCAAATACAGGATGGGCTCGCCGGTGCTCCGCAGCGGGACGCCTTGATATCGAGAGGGCATAAAGCCACTAGACCAGTTGCTCGCACCTGCTGCCGTTCCTTGCCCAGAACTCAGCACAATGTATCCTGGCAACTCCTCGTTGGCACTACCAAGACCATAAGACACCCAGGCTCCTAGAGCGGGATGTCCGTATCGCGTGACTCCGGTCATCCACATGTGTTGGCCAGGATGATGGTTGGAGGTATCGGTCACCATTGATCGGACGACACACAACTCATCCACAATTTTTCGCGTGTTAGGCAGTAGGTCACTAACTTCGATGCCGCTTTGCCCACCACTGGCGAACTTGTAGGGACTCGGCCAGAAGTAGGAAGTTGGCTCGAGAGCACTGACTGGCGATTGGCCCTCAAGCGAAACGGTTTTCCCATTGAGCTCACGGAGTCTCGGCTTGGGATCAAACAAATCAACTTGACTCGGTGCGCCGGCCATAAACAAGCATATGACATTTTTGGCCCTCGCCGCAAAATGGGGCTCCGGTCTTCTTTGAGGAATTCCTGTAACGCGAATCTCATCGGATGACTGCTCACGCTGGCTATTACTGAGCCACCATGCCGTCCCGGCCAGACCAAGTCCACCAGCTGCGACTGCCCGATGCATTCACTTTCTACGATCGAGTTCGTTCATCTTCAATCATTCTCGTCTTTGAAATCGATCTGTATTCATCAAGCTTCGTGCAAGCAGCGTCCATGACGCCAAGCTGGCTGGGCCACGCTTGTGTGTTAACTGAAAGACGGATGTTGGATCCCTTGCAAATGCTGCCTCTTGTTCAGATAAGAATTGCCGGCTCAGATGCAGCTCTTGGTGAGAAGGCAAGTCGCTGAACACGCTACGCCACATTAAACGGAGACGTGCATCAAAAGTTTCTTCCTCCTGGCATGTTTGTTCAGCCAATACCCGCGCCGACTTCAGTACCAGCTCCTCGTTTAGCAGTGCCAGGGATGTTAGTGGCGATGCCGTAATTCGGCGAAAAGTGCAGGGTGCATTGCCTGCAGGGCTACCTAACAGATCCAAAAAAGGAAATAGAGCTGAACGCTGGCGATGAATGTAAAGACTCCGGCGGTACTGTTCCTCACCCCGCGAGGTCATCCAAAAGTCGGTGGGATTGAACGAAAGTCTGTCGAAGCCAAATGGTTGTGGTGGAAAAAAGCTACGTCCACCTACCTCATTCAGCATGGCACCCACGAACAAGACTCGATCTCTTAACTGTTCTCCACCGAGTCGCATTCGCGTTTGTCGAGTAAAGAATAGGTTGGTGGGATCTAGTTCGATCAGGTTGGGGGCGACAACCGAGTTTTGCTGATAAGCCTTCGAATGGACAATCATTCGGATAAGGTCTTTCAAGCTCCAGCCTTGTTGGCTCCAATTAGAAGGGACAAAGTCCAGGACTTCTAGTAACACTGGAGCACCTGTTTGCACTCCAAAGTCTGCTCCATCAGCAAGAAAACCTTGACCAAACAACTCTCCCCAAACTCGGTCCACTGCGACCCGAGCCGTCAACAATTGGCAATCCTCAAACAACCAGCTTGCCAACGCTTCTCGCGTTGCATTTTCGGGGGCTGAACGCCCAAAGGCTGCTGGGAAACCAGCCTGCACTTCAACTGAGGGCTGGTAAAAATCCCCGCGAACACGAATAAAAGTCGGCGCTCGGTGCTTGCTGGGCCGAGTCACCATACCTTTTTCGAAATCAAATTCTGCCTGCATAGCGTCAAAGGCCTTCAGTGCCTTGTCGAGCTCCCACGTTGCATGTAGCGAGCGAGGATACGCATCGTCCGATTCCTCGAGGAAAAACTCGAGCAATTGATCCTGTTCGAGGATGGTCCGTTCGCTGGGATCACAAAACAGAATAGCTTGCGCATTGTCGATGTAGATCTGCAGTCTTAACCACTGATTGTCCCATCCGTTATCCTCGCCGTAATGGGCTTTCGTGTAGCGGAGCTTTTCTTCCCAATCTGCTTGTAGTTCAGCGAGATTCCATTGTTTAACGAACGCCTCGCGCTTTGCACGATACTCCGATAGCAGCTTAGCCTCCGAGTCGTTTGCGTTACTGGGCGCAAAAATTGTTTCATTCTCACAGTCTTCGACGAAGGAAAGCAGTTGAAAATAATCGCGCTGAGAGACCGGTTCAAAGGGGTGATCATGACACTGAGCGCATTCAAGGCTGATACCGAGCCAGATCGAGCCAATCGAGTTGAGACGATCTATGTCCCGCTCAAAATCATTTTTGTGGGGATCAGTACCACCTTCGCGGTTGGCTGGAGCACAACGTAGAAAGCCAGTTGCAAGTTGCTGGCTAAGGGTGGGATCTGAGTAGCAGTCACCTGCGATTTGCCATTTGCTGAACTTATCGAATGGCAGATCCTGATTTAGAACATCTACCACCCACTGACGGTAACGCCACGCGTCGGGACGCACCAAATCTTTCTCAAAGCCATCGCTATCAGCATAGCGTGCGAGATCGAGCCACGATTGGGCCCAACGAACTTCGTAACGAGGGCTAGCTAATAGCTCATCAACCAACTCAGAATACCACCGGGAGCTCTTCGATAAAAAATGGCGTTCCCAAGTCTGTAGCCGAGGGTGGTAGGCCTGTGAGGTCTAGGAACAGACGCTGGATGAGCTTCCTGCGATCTGCTGTCCGGGCGACATTCCCGGCTGCCAAGCCTTGCTCCGCCCTAATCTTGCAAAGCAAAGAATCAATACTCGTGTTAGCTGGGTACGGTGCCCCCTTTGGTTCCTGATGAAATGCCCAATGGTCTGGATCGCTTGGAAAGAGTGCTCCGCCCGCAAGCCAGTCCTGAATGACCTGCAGCTCTGATGCAATAAGAGCCTCACCCTTGCCCTCGGGCGGCATCGGTGATTCAGTATCAACAATTCGTTTTAACAGCAGGCTCGCTTTCGGATTGTCGGCTTCAAACGCTCTACCGGAATCTCCACCAGCCAAAAGACCGTCATGCGTCGTCAGGTCTAAGCTGCCAGAGTGCTCACGCGGATTGTGACAGCGATACACTTTGTCCTCAAAAAAGCGACGGCCTGCCTCGCTGTGGAAGGCAGTTTGGTAAGGCCGCTGTCGCGACTGCCTTCTAGTTGATGAAGGTCAGCTTGCGAGAGTTGGAGTGCGTCTTGAATTCCCCGCCCACGAAACAGATCGGAACGGAATGCCGCCGGCCCACAAAATATGACGATTAGAAGCAAGGAGCCGAGCACTATGGAGGGGCGCAACATCACTCAATTTTCGTGGCGAATTTTCATCTAGACGTTCGGGCCGTCGCGGTGGCAAGCGTGCAACGATTTCGAAGGAAAAAATACCGGCGCTTCGTCAAGGAAACAGCTCAGTAAATTGAGTTTCTCCATCCTCGAGCTCGAGGCAATGCTGGATTGTCAGCTTCATGCTTTCTTCACAAAACCCCGGTCCGCAGACACAGATTTTGCCGGCTCGCCCGTCGAGAAGGGAGGTCTCAGAAGGGCGGTCTCTACTGATAAATCCGATCCCGTGCCGTCACTTCCCAAGTGTCTTCGTGCTTGCCGTCACGGATGACCTGTACGAATCGGTGCAGAGCCATGGTGGGACAGATGTGCGCTGGGATAGCATAGAGTACGTCACCCACTTGGAAATCATCTGCATTGTCGCAGCGAACAATCAAGTGCTCTTCGTTCTGCTTGACTTCCACGGCATTGGGCAAGCCCAAGAAATGGCAACGGCTTCCGGCGGGAGGGTCAGCTGCGATTGCTTTGTTGCCAAGATCGCAAGTGAATTGGCCAGATCCCGGCTGCTTGGAAATCACCCGAGTCATCACAACGGCGGCGTGCTGAATCCCAGCAAGATCCGGATAGTCACGGCCGTAGTTGAAGTCGGAGAGCACGCAGGTTCCAGGCGAGCATTCGATTTCCGTTCCTGCAAGCTGCAGGTCTAGCCCAGCAAAAACTCCGAAGGTTGGCGTGCCGCCGCAGATCAACTTCGGAACCTCGCGACCAGCTACCTTAAGTTGCTCCACCATTTCCAGGATTGGCTTCAGCAACTCGGACACCGATTCCTGACGCTCTGTCAAACTCGGCTGGTGATTTTGGCCATCGTAAACGTGCAATCCGGCAGCGTGCATGTTCGGATGGTCATAGAGCAGCTCAAAGATCGCTTTCGCACCTTCACCAGCCGGAATGCCCGTGCGGTGCATGCCATTGTCAATATCGACGTAAACATCTGCTTGGAGATCGCTGGCAGTCAAGCATTCACCGAGCGTTTTTACACAAACCAAATCGTCGACAATCGTCGCGAATCTAACCGCAGGATATTCACTTACCAGACCGCAGAACTTCGCAATGGCAGGACCTACTTGCGGATAGGCAACAAGAATCTCTCCCACCGACTGCTGGGCCAACATCCTCGCTTCACATAGCGTCGCGCACTTGTGTTTGGTAATGCCAAGCTCAAGTTGCATCTGCACGATTTGCGGCGTCTTATGCGTTTTCACATGCGGCCGCAATCGACTCACATCACCCGCGATCTGCAAAGAGGCTTCGAGGTTCTGACGAATCAGGTCTGGATAGACCAACACACAAGGCGTGATGAGCTTGGATGTATCGACTAGCTCGTAATTGGAGAGTTCCGGCATTATTGGCGAAGTCCGTTTCTATTCTGCGGCGAGGCTGATGCAAACTATTTCTTTGTCGTTTCGGGCAAAGACGCATTTTTGAGCGAAGGCTGGGTGTGACCAGACAACTTCGCGCCCAAAGCACTCGTTCGTCGGCTCGAGGATACGCATCCGCCCTCGTACTTCAAACTTTTCGGGGCTAAGCTTGGCCAAGATCAAGTCGCCTGTTTCAGCGAACAGCCAGTGATACTTACCGTTGCGAACTAGGAACGCGGTACCATGTCCAGCTCTGCGTGTTCCGCTGGTCGTCAGCGCAAAGTCTTGCCAGTAACGCTCGCCGGTCTTGGGGTTTACAGCAATGAACATGCCTGAGCCACAATCCGAACCGTAGATTGCATCTTTTTCGAAGAGGGCCGTCGCATTGCCTGAATAGACTCCCACCTTGGGCTTGCCGCGCCAAGCGGAATCAATCGGTTTGCCGTCTTTGCCCATTCGCAGCATCGCGCTGGTTTCACCAATGCCGCACACAAACAAATGGTTGTCGCGAAGCTGTGGAGCTGCGATGGACATTCCATACTTCGGCTTCAGAGGATAAGTCCAAAGAACTTCTCCGGTCTTCGGATTCAATCCATTGACTGCTTCCGAGTGCCAGATGATTAGCTGATCGCGATCGCCGATGTTGTAAATGATCGGAGGGCAGTAACCCACATCCGACGTGGTCATGGCCCGCCAGACTTCTTTACCTGTGTTCTTGTTTAGTGCCACCACGGCGCTGCCGTCGCCTCCAGCAAGTGTGTAAACCAAATCGCCAGCTACGAGCAGATGTGACGAGAATCCCCAGAGCGGCGACTCGGTGTCGTAAACTTCCTTCAGCTGCATTTGCCATACGACATCGCCACTGTCCGCTTGCAGGCAAAGCAAATCACCTTCTGCGCCAAGCACATAAACTTTGTCACCGTCAACCGTCGGAGTGGCTCGAGGACCGCTTGGGTACGAGAGGTCGTAGGCTCGAGGATAATCGTGCTTCCAGATTTGCTCACCGGTCTTGGCATTCAAGCAAAGAATGCGTTCCTGGCCAGTGAGCTCGTAGCGTGCACTCGGGTTGTTCTTGATTTCACCCGATTCGACGATGTAGTCGGTGACGTAAACTCGACCATTCGCGACAGCCGGTCCAGAGTAACCTTTGCCAACGGGCACGCGCCAGAGTTCTTTCAAGCCTGATTCTGGAATGGAGTCTACGAGTCCGGTTTCGGCATAAACACCATCTCGATTCGGACCCATCCATTGCGGCCAATCGTCGCCGCACGCAAAAGAAGTCAAACAGAGAATGGTAAAGGCAGATACAAGTGGGAGACGCAATGACGCGGGCATCACAGCTTTCCTGTTAAAGGGAGCACAAGATAATTCAAGCGTTAGCGATCTCATTGTATCCCAAAACACACATCCTTCAGAAGCGGGGCAGCCCGAAGTCCAGGGCGGGAAACGAAAGAGTCGCATGGCTTCCAGCCTGTGGTGAGTCGCGTCCACATTCTGGAAGCAGCTGAGAGCCCATGCCAACTACCGGCTATTGGGTCGCTTGGTTTTGGAGCATCGTGGCGACGAGCGCGGTCCAGCCGGTCTGGTGGCTCGCACCGAGTCCACGAGCATTGTCGCCGTGAAAATATTCGTAGAACAATACGAGGTCTTTCCAGTTGTCGTGTCCCGCATAGCGGCCCTCTGTACCATGGCAAGGACGTCTACCACTGTCATCCGCCAAGAAGATCTGGCTCAGCCGGCGTTCGATTTCGGTAGCAACTTGGGCCAGATTCATTTTGTTACCGGAACCCGTTGGGTATTCAACCTGTAAGCTATCGCCATAGAAGCTGTAGTACTTGCGTAGCGATTCGATGATCAGATAGTTGAGCGGGAACCAGATGGGGCCACGCCAATTGCTGTTCCCGCCGAACATCCAAGTGTCACTCTCACCAGGCACATACTTCACTTCTTCGCGTTCCCCGCCCCATTCGAAAACATAGGGCTCGTGCTCATGCTTGGCGGACATAGATCGGATGCCGTACGGAGACAAGAACTCGTTCTCGTCCAACATGACTTCAAGCAGTCGTAGCAATCGTTCCGTACTCGGAAGGGCGAGTAACCGCATGCCATGCTCCTGCCCTTCTTCGCACTCGCGAGTCATGTAGTTCATGTGCTTTGACATGTCCTGTCGATTCTGCAAGAACCATTCGGTGCGTTTTCGGAATCCAGGTAAGTTCGCGATCTTCGCTTCGTCCAAAATGACTGGCGTGCAAAGTGGAATTAGCCCGACCAGTGAACGGACTCGCAGCGGAATGCTTTCGCCGTCTTTGGCGAGATGATCATAGTAAAAGCCATCTTGGTCGTCCCACAAGCCGGTATTGTGCAAGGCGTTAGTGGCATCGGCGATCGACACGTAGTGCTCGAAAAACTTGCTAGCCATATCGGCATAAGCGCCGCGTTCAGGTGCAAGTTCCAGGGCAATATCTAGCATAACGCCACAGAAGAATGCCATCCACGCCGTAGCATCCGCTTGATTCAAGGCGCCGCCGGTCGGCAGCGGTTTGCTGCGATCAAAGACTCCAATGTTGTCCAAGCCCAGGAAGCCGCCACTGAAGATGTGATTGCCTTCGGGGTCCTTGCGGTTAACCCACCAAGTAAAATTGAGAAGCAGCTTCTGAAACGCTCTCGCAAGAAAATCTTTGTCTTCATAACCCGCCTTCTGCCCCATTCGATAGATATTCCAGCAAGCCCAAGCGTGCACCGGAGGATTTACGTCATTGAGCGCCCATTCGTAGGCTGGGATGGCACCGCTGGGATGCATGTACCATTCTCGCAGGAACAGAATCAGTTGGTCTTTGGCGAAGTTTGGGTCGACCTCTGCCATAGGTAGCATGTGAAAGGCAAGATCCCAAGCGGCGTACCAGGGGTACTCCCACTTGTCGGGCATGCTAATCACGTCGCGATTGAACAAGTGCTGCCAATCGTGGTTCCGGCCGAAGCGACGTTGATTCGTGTTAATCCGATAGTTATCGTCGCCCTCTAGCCAAGCGTTTACGACGTAGTGATAGAACTGTTTAGTCCAGAGAAGCCCTGCATAAGCTTGACGCATCACAAGCTTTTCATCCGCTGTCGTACCAGCCGGAATGACGGAAGCGTAGAACTCGTCGGCCTCTTGCTTCCGCTGCGAGAAGCTCTGGTCGAAGGGCTTGCCGAACCACTCTGTGGGCGAAAGTTCGGCTTGGCACATCCGGGCTCGAATGACAACCGATTCGCCAGGTTGTATGAGGTGTTCGGTGTAGGATGCAACCTTGGTTCCTTTCGGCTGAGGGGCTACGGCACCTTCGCGCCCATGTACGACGTAATTGTGGAACGCGTCCTTGAAACTTCCACTGGTCGAAGGTACGTCAGGATGCAAATCAGTATTGGTTTCGTTGTCGGTGAATAGATACTTCGCATCCTGGCCATCTGAACTGCAATCAACGGCCATGATCCAATGGCCTAAAGTCGTATGGTAACCGTGGATTTTCCCGTCATCTTCGGTGCGGATCATTGGCTTGGGCGTACAGCCTTCCTGAGTGCAATTCCAAGTCCAAGTGTTGCGATACCACCACTGCGGCAGGATGTGGATCGTCGAAGCGTTCGGCCCACGATTGGTCACGGTTAAACGAATCAGGATGTCGTCGGCAGAGTTCTTCGTGTACTCAATCTGGCAATCGAAATACCGCTCTTCGTCGAAGACGCCAGTATCGGCCAGTTCGTATTCGAGCTCGAGGCGATTTCTCGACCTGTTTTCTTGCAACAATTTCGAATATGGAAACTCCGATTGCGGATACTTGTAAAGGCCTTGCATGTAAGAGTGGGTAGGTGTGCTGTCGAGATAGTAGTAGCACTCTTTCACATCCTCGCCATGGTTGCCTTCCGGGCCTGTCAGTCCAAAAAGCCGTTCTTTGAGGATCGCGTCTTTACCATTCCAGAATGCAAACCCATAGCAAAGGCGGCACTGGCGGTCGCAGATTCCGAGCAAGCCGTCCTCGCCCCAGCGGTAAGCGCGGCTGCGCGAGTGGTCATGCGGAAAGTAGCTCCAAGCGTCCTGGTTCTCGGAATAGTCCTCACGAACGGTACCCCACTGCCGTTCCGAAAGATAAGGTCCCCAACGCTGCCAATTTGCTTGCCGCGTACTGGCGGCTTCTAGCCTAAAATGCTCCGCAGTCTGACTCACCATGTTCTCCGTTATCCGTGCTGCAAATCCATGACCGAGAGTATGGTATACGCAATCTTTATCAAGGGGGAACAGGAGTGAAGCAGCTCGATGAGCTTGTCGGTAGTTCGCCGCAGCCAATACAGGCTCGAGGGGCAAGGAAAGACCTGAAAGGGAGGCTGCGGCTGAAGCCGGGGCTCCAACGGGTAGCAGTTGCAATTTTGTTATTATGAGTGACCCCATGCATCGTGAGGCTCGCTAAGGATCACCCGTTGAACTCTAAGCCTACCACCGTCACCCGGTTCTCACTCAGGTTCTTGCTCGGCTTGATCGCGATAGCTGCAATAGCATTATGGTGGATGGATTCGGGGTATCGCGTTGTCCATGACGAGCAGGAGCCACGCTACGGAAGATTTGTGGTTTATGCAAAACGGGATGCGTCGTCGGGCAAGTACTTGACGCGAGTGCGATTTATTCCGCCAAATGGTGATGCCAAGAAAGGCCACCTTTCGGAGGTAATGGAATTACAGAATCCTCCAAGAGAGCTCGATTTTGAGTCGGTTGTTGACGATGCCACCAAACTGTGGTGCATCTACGATACCTCTGATGAAGGCTTCGTCATTATGGCGTATCCTCATATGCCTAAATCCAAGCAGTCTGGCTCCTTTGGGAGTTTCTGGCATCCAGGAATTCACATTGGCTGGGGACGTGGTTTCTGGAGCAACTTCTTCCGAGAACTGAAGAAGGCAAATCCGAGGATTCCTTATGAGGACCTGCCGGCAGAGATGAGGATCGTTTACGAATGAGTGTATCTTCGGGGCTCCTGCTTTCCGTAGAAAAAGCAGCAACGGCAACTTAAGTGAGAAGATCTTGAGAGGGCTAGGCCACATCAATCGTCAAATCGCTGATTGCCATTGCCACCACGAATCCAGAGTTCCGGCCGAATCAAAAGACAGGTGCTTGATGCGGTAGTCAAGAAACGGTCGGCACTCGCGACACAGAAATTTGTTGCGAGCGTGTCAAGACCTTCTGCTACTGTGGGACTATGGCGAAAGAGACAGTTCCCAGGCTCTAAGAAGGAGAAGCCGTCTGCGAGGTATTCTATGCAGAGGACGAAGTTAGCCATCGAGCAGGAGAAAAAGGCAAAATAGCGGGATTCGCCACAAGTCCTGTATCAACAGGCACTCGAAATCGGATCGCCAGAAATCCTTCATTCAGGATTTCTGGCCAGATCCATCACGACAGCCTTTGTTACCCAAACAGCTTCTCGTACATTTCTTGTTCAAAGCCGACAATGACGGTCTTGCCCTTGACGAGCGTGGGGGCACGGAGATTTCCGGTCGGCCCTAACATCAGTTTCGTGATCTGCTCGTCCTCGAGAGTTTCCTTCTTCAAGTCGACTTCTACAACTTTCTTTCCTTTGGCCGCAAACAGCTTGTTTGCTGCTCCAAGAAGCTCTTTGGCTTTCTCAAGCTGATGCGTCTCTTTTTTAGCGTTGACTTCGGATTTGGTTTCTATTTCGTTCTCTGCAAGAAACTCCTGCGTTTTCCCGCAGGTTTTTCAGCCAGGGCGATGATAGCTCCAGTCGACTTTCGGCATTTTTATTCTCCGTGTTTGGTTGTAAATCCATCAAAATCTTGGGCCTAAACAACAAATTCGGTAGGCGTTGACGGGACATAATCTCTTATCGGAACGCAGGCCGTACTGGCTGAAATTCTTGTTCGCCCGTATACTTCGCGGTTTGGTTTTGGTCCGGTTTGGCGGCTTGGGCCCGGAATCAGTGAAGGATAGAAAAGTGACAACCTCCCCGTCAGCTTCTCTGGCAAGCAATTCTTCTGCTGCGTCAGACTTGGGACAAGAAAAGATTCTCGTCCTCGATTTTGGATCGCAATACGCTCAGCTCATCGCACGTCGTGTTCGAGAACTGCACGTCTACTGTGAAATCATTCGCCACGATCTCCCGGCAGAAGCCATTGCGGCCAAGCAGCCAGCGGGAATTATCCTTTCCGGTGGCCCCTCAAGTGTCTACGAGGATGGAGCCCCAAAGTGCGATCCCAAACTCTTTGAACTCGGCTTGCCAATTCTAGGCATTTGCTACGGAATGCAACTTGCCTGCGAAGCACTCGGTGGCAAAGTGGGCCACTGCCAATCGCGTGAGTACGGACGCGCGGCCTTACAAGTTACTTCGCCAGAAGGTTTGCTTTCAGGTCTGCCTGGAGAAACTGAAGTCTGGATGAGCCACGGAGATCAGGTGAACGCTGTCTCCGAAGAGTTTCAAGCACTCGCTGCCACCAGCACTTGTCCATTTGCGGCGGTGCAACATAAGAGCCTGCCTGTCTTCGGGCTTCAGTTCCACCCTGAAGTTACCCACACTCCTCTAGGTAGTGAGATTCTTCGCAACTTTTTGTACAACATTTGCGAGTGCGAAGGGCGTTGGCGTTTGTCTGACTTTGCTGAGCAGACCATTCAGCGAATGCGAGCAGAGATCGGCGACGACCGAGTTATCTGCGGCCTGTCCGGTGGTGTCGACAGTGCCGTTACCGCGGCACTGCTCTACAAGGCCATTGGGCCTCAGTTGAGCTGCATCCTCGTTGATAACGGCTTGCTTCGGAAAGACGAGCAGGCGGCGGTGATCTCCGAGTTCACAGATCACTTCCAAGCCGACCTTCACGTCGTTCAGGCAGAAAGCCGCTTCCTATATAGCTTGTCAGGTATTATCGAGCCGCAAGAAAAACGTAAGCGTATCGGCAACTTGTTTATCGATTGCTTCAAAGAAGAAGCGACCAAAATTTCCGGTGCAAAGTATTTGGCTCAAGGCACTTTATATCCCGACGTGATTGAAAGCGGTGCCGCGCCCGATGGCCCCGCAGCGACGATCAAGCTCCACCACAACGTCGGTGGATTGCCGGAACAGCTCGGGTTTGAACTTGTCGAGCCGCTACGGGATCTGTTTAAGGATGAGGTCCGTAAGTTAGGAATCGAACTGGGGTTGCCGGAGCATCTTGTATGGCGGCATCCCTTCCCTGGGCCGGGCCTCGCCGTACGCTGCTTGGGTGAAGTCACGAAAGAAAAGCTCGATGTGTTGCGAGAAGCCGACCATATCGTGGTCAGCGAAATAAAAGAGGCTGGACTCTATCGCGAGACGTCCCAAGCCTTCGCAGTGATGCTTCCGGTGCAAAGTGTTGGTGTGATGGGTGATGCTCGTACTTACGAGAATGCGGTTGCCGTGCGCTCTGTCAACACCGACGACTTCATGACGGCAGACTGGAGCCACTTGCCATACGATTTACTTGCGAAGATCAGCAATCGCATCATCAACGAAGTTCGCGGTGTCAATCGCGTCTGTTACGACATCAGCAGCAAGCCTCCCGCCACCATCGAGTGGGAATAGCAGGGGAAGTAGACAGCTCAAAGTAGTCCGTTGTTGCAATTGCTCCTGCCGCTCCTTCCTCGGGCAGCCCGTGCGGCACTGACTTGTTAGTGTTCTTTATTGAGTCTAGACGCGGTTTTTTCGATTGTGAGGGGGCTGGCGCTAGCCGCCGGTTCTTCAGTTCGTATTCCTGGATTTGTCCGGAATGGCCGCTACCTAATTTGTTGCTCGTGCATTGCATTCGTTGTTCGCGCGATGCCCAAGGCAATACTGCGATACGGCTCAGCGAAGTCAGCGCTCTGTCCATCGCGGCGGCGCGATGCACGACCGCGGAGCGGTCGGCGATATTCAAGCAAGCTTCAAAACGAGGAAGACAGTCACAACCGTGTCACACAAGAGAATCGTTTCTGACTAGACTAGTTTTCCCGCCTACAACTGACCTCACCCGTTTCGAAGGCTCATCACATGCCCGCGTTTCGTCGATTCCTATTGAGCTTTGCCCTATTCTGTTGCCTCGCCTCGACGTGCCTTGGACAGAACGAGAAGCCGAACATCTTGTTCATCTTTGCAGATGACCAGTCTTTCGAAACGATCCATGAACTTGGTAACTCGGAGATTCAGACACCCACATTGGATCGTCTGGTACGCGAAGGCACCACGTTCACGCATGCATTCAATATGGGCTCGTGGAGCGGTGCCGTATGCGTTGCCAGTCGGATGATGCTCAATAGTGGTCGGTTTGTCTGGCGTGCGAACAAGTTTCACGCCAAGAGTAAAGAAGAGCAGAAAGCGGGGCGTTGGTGGAGCGAGTACATGAAAGGCGCCGGCTACAAGACATACTTCACCGGTAAATGGCATTGCAAAGCCGATGCGAACGCTTCCTTTGACGTTGCCAAGAATATTCGACCGGGAATGCCGGCTCAAACACCTGAAGGCTACAACCGCCCGTTCGCGGATGGAACGGATACTTGGTCCCCGTCTGACCCGAAGTTTGGTGGCTTTTGGCAAGGCGGAAAGCACTGGAGTGAGATTGTTGGCGACGATGCGATTGGCTTCATCGATGATGCCAAGGCACAAGACAAGCCGTTCTTCATGTACGTTGCTTTCAACGCACCACACGATCCTCGGCAGAGTCCCAAAGAATACGTCGACCGTTATCCGCTCGACAAAATCTCGACGCCCAAGAACTTCTTGCCACTGTATCCGCACAAAGACAAGATTCGATTGGGGCCCTCCCTGCGAGATGAGAAACTAGCGACCTTTCCACGCACGGAACACGGCGTGAAGGTAAATCGTCAAGAATATTATGCGATCATCTCGCACATGGATGATCAAATTGCTCGCGTTCTCGATCACCTAAAATTGTCAGGGCTGGCCAACAACACTTGGATAATCTTTACAGCCGATCACGGCTTGGCCTGCGGTCATCATGGTTTGATGGGCAAGCAAAATATGTACGATCACAGCTTACGTGTACCGTTCATGGTTGTTGGACCAGGAGTTGAAGCTGGCAAGAAGATCGCCGAGCCGATATATCTTCAAGACGCGATGGCTACCAGCTTAGAACTCGCCGGAATCGACAAGCCTGAACACGTCGAGTTCAACAGCGTGCTACCGCTGATGAAAGGCGGTAAGAGTCGTTATGAGTCCATCTACGGTGCTTATCTCGCGGTGCAACGCTGCGTGCGAACGGACGATTACAAGTTGATCGTCTACCCCGAAGCCGAGGTTGTGAGACTTTTTAACTTAAAGGACGATCCTGATGAGATGGTAGATTTGGCTGACGAGCCTGAATCACAGCCGATCATCAAGCAGCTGTTTGCCAAGTTGCTCGAGCACCAAGAATTCCAGCAAGACAAGCTGGACCTCAAATCGGTATTCCCAGAGCTCGCTTCAGAGTAGCCTGCTCGGTCTAGAAGATATCGGGATCTTGACCAGGGGATCTGCCAGCGAGGAAATCAAAGTCGCAACCTTGTTGAGCTTGAGTCACATGCTTGGCGAACAAGGCATGGTAGCCGCGTTCCCAACGCGGCTCGGGCGGGGTCCAAGCAGCTTTTCGTCGAGCAATCTCTTCGTCTTCCACGTGCCAATGGATCAAACGCTGCTCCACATCGATTTCAATTTCGTCACCCGTTTGCACCAAAGCCAAAGGCCCTCCGAGGTGACTCTCCGGCGAAACATGTAGTACACAAGTCCCGTAGCTCGTGCCACTCATGCGAGCGTCTGAGATTCGCAGCATATCACGGACACCTTCCTTCAGTAGCTTGTTGGGAATCGGTAACATGCCCCATTCGGGAAAGCCTGGAGCTCCCAATGGTCCCGCGCTGCGAAGCACTATGACGCTGTCTGCAGTCACATCTAAGTCTGGATCGTTGATCTTTTCTTTCATGTCGGGATAATCATTGAAAACCACGGCGGGGCCGCGATGCGTGAGCAACTTGGGATCAGCTGCAATCGACTTGATCACGCAGCCATCGGGAGCAAGGTTTCCACGCAGCACGCATGTCCCGCCACTGGCCGAAACGGGATTTTCGCGAGTGCGGATGACTCCGTCGTCTACCACCTCGGCTCCTTTAATTTGTTCGCCCAGGGTCGCTCCGGCGACCGTTGGGCAATCCAAGTGCAGGCAATCCCGTAAGCGATCCAGAAGCGCTGCCAATCCGCCCGCATCGTAGAAGTCCTCCATTAAATAGCGACCGCTCGGACGAATATCGCCCAAGACTGGAACGCGTTTCGATATCTCGTCGAACTTTTCAAGCGGCAGTTCAAACCCCAGCCTGCCTGCCAAGGCCACGATGTGCACAATCGCATTGGTGGAGCCGCCAATAGTCATGTCCGTGACAATTGCATTCTCAATCGACTTTTCGTCAAGCAGATCACTTGGTTTTATTTGATCCCAAGCCAGCTCCACGGCGCGACGACCAGAACGCACTCCCAGCCGATGATGTTCCGCAACGACCGCTGGCGTGCAAGCGGAGCCCGGCAGCGACATGCCCATCGCTTCAGTGATGCATGCCATCGTTGACGCGGTGCCCATGGTCATGCAGGTTCCGGCTGATCGCCCAATGCAATTTTCGATTTCTTTCCAGTCGCCATCACACAGATTACCTGCACATCGCTCGGCCCAGTACTTCCAAACATCAGAGCCACTGCCCAAAGTTTGATCCTTCCACTTTGCTTTTAGCATTGGTCCGGCAGGCATGAAGATGGAAGGGATATCGGCCGAAATTGCCCCCATCAATAGTGCAGGAACAGTCTTGTCGCAGCCGCCCATCAGTACGGCTCCGTCGATGGGATGGCATCGCAGCACTTCCTCTGCTTCCATTGCCAGCAGATTCCGGTAGAGCATCGTCGTCGGCTTCATCAGCATTTCGCCCAGGCTCATAACCGGGACTTCTACAGGAAAACCGCCAGCTTGCAGAATGCCGCGACGCACATCTTGGACTCGTTCCTTAAAATGTGAATGGCAAGTGTTTAGATCACTCCAAGTATTCAGGATCGCGATGATCGGCTTGTCTTGATAGTCACCGTCGTCCCAGCCCATTCCTTTGAAGCGAGCACGATGTCCGGCGCTGCGGAGATCATCTGGAGCAAACCAACGATGACTGCGTAGCAAACTCGGATCACGGTCGGGATTTCGATTGGTCATGATTTCTTTCGGTGAAAGCCATTGAGGCGTCGAGGGCACTCGTTTCTCTGCAATCTAGACTGCCATATTCCAATGATCAATAAGACTAGACTCCGTTGAACGCGATCGAGTGCAACGACACTGTGATACCCTGGCTGTACAAGATGTTGGAGTAGGTCACCCACCCGGATAGTCGGACTCTCCCAGAATTCCTCGATGAACTCGGACTGCGAAAGTTACTTACCCAATACTCAATCAGCGCAGGCGTTGGTGCCAGATATCGATTAAGTTATAGGGAACTCCCTGCCTTCTCTGCCACTGACTTGCCGCAGGGCACGTGGCTGTGTCTCAACTTGGATCTGAAATGAGCACCATCCTCATCGCGCTCGCTGGCATAGTCCTCGTACTCTTGCTCATTCTCCTGTTTCGATTACCCCCTTTGATTGGTTTGCTGATTGGAAGCCTTTTCTTGCTGGCTGCAACTCCGGAAGAGCTCGTTCACAAGAGTTATTTGGACCAGTACCAGCTGGAAATTGCAGGTATGACCTCAAACGGGCTGATTGGCCTAAAGCAAAACAGTGCAGATGGCGAATATGTGTTTCTTGGAAACAAGACTATCGCAGCGGAGTCTAACTCGCTGACTTTGACGCGGGCTTCCAGCAAACAACTTTCCGTAGCCGAGAATCGCGGCGAGCTCTCCCCCTCGAACCTCGTTTGGTATGGTGCTGAGGCGAAGGAGTTATCGATCTCAGCCGGAGCCATCATTGTCTCCAAATCGAAGTACGAAGAGTTGGGCGGCCAGCGCTGGACTGGCCTTGGGGACAGACTTGTAAGCGGATTCGCGGGCACCTTCCAGAAGATTGGTATTCCAGTCACGATGGCAGCTATCGTCGGTATCTGTTTGCTGCAAAGTGGGGCTGCCTCAAGGCTAGTGATGGCCATAGTGGCTCTATTTGGCAAACGAGGAACAACGCCAGCCCTGACAGCCAGTGGTTTTGTACTGGGAATTCCAGTTTTCTTCGACAATGTTTTCTACTTGCTGCTACCGCTGGCAAAGAGTGTCGGTCGAGCAAGTCCAGAAAAGATGCTGACTGCGGTCATGGCGATTGTTGTCGGTGCAACTATGGCGCATTCATTGGTTCCGCCGACTCCCGGGCCGCTGCTGGTTGTCCAGCAAGTAAATGCAGAGATTCGGGACCCCGATTTTCAAATCGGCTTAGGGATGATGATGTTTGCGGGACTCGTTGTCGGCGGCTCTGCAGCATGTGCAGGATTCGCTTATGGCTGTCTCTGTCCTAGATGGGTGCAGCTTGATTCATCTCAGCTTGACGAAAAAAGCAACTCTGTCGAACCCAGCAAGAAGCTTCCGCTCTGGGTTGCCGCTCTGCCGGTTGCCATTCCCATTATGCTGCTTGGCGGATCAGAGGCTGTGGAAGTCATGGCGAGGGACAAGCCGGCGACATCCCGCTACTTGGCATTGCATGAATGGACACAGCTGGTCAATGATCCAACGCTCGTTTTCATCGGAGCTGCATTAGCCGCCATTGCGATTTTGCACCGCTATGGTGGACGGGACTCCGTTGGGAAAGCTGTCGCCAAAGGACTGTCTGACGCCGGGACGATCATTTTGCTAACTTGTGCGGGCGGAGCTTTTGGGAAATCGCTGAAAGGACTCGACCTGGCTAATGCAATTGGCGACCAATTTCAAGATCTGTCTTCGCCCTGGACGATGCTATATGCCGCCTTTCTATTGACGGCTTTGGTTCGATTCGCACAAGGGAGTGCAACGGTGTCGATGATCACTTCCTCGGCCATTATCGCCCCTCTGATCGACACGAGTTCGATGCCATTCCACCCGCTTTACATTGCCTTAGCCATTGGTTGCGGTTCGAAGCCATTACCTTGGATGAATGATAGCGGCTTTTGGCAAGTCACCACCATGACGGGGCTTAAGCCGACTCAGACCTTGCAGACTTTCTCTGTTGCACTCACGTTGATGGGTATTGTTGGCTTTGGTGTCACGCTGTTGGGCGCGAAGTTCTTTCCACTGGTCGAAGCCTTGCCAACACCTTGATGAGGCGGCCGCTTGAACTTAGGTAGAACACGTGGCGCAAGCCAGTGAGTCGCAGGCTTGATACCGAACAATCCCACATCGAACGCACTGAGTCTAAGTCGCCTGCGCGTCTTGATTGTACTTGACTGCACTCTGAAGGCCTGACGGCGATGCGGCTCACCTACGATCTGATACGTTCCACTCTTCATCAAAGAACCCAGCGGAAAGGACTTTGCCCGGATACTGAGTCGTACCGCCTTCGGTGACATCTACAATCGCCCAGTCCGGCAGCATCGGGATTTGTCGAGCGTTGTTCAGATATGCGTACTCGCGATAGGTGAACCCGCTGTTGATCACCACGTAGCGCTCTGGATTGAGCGGGTTAGGGTAGATCAGTATAGGAGCAACATTGCCTTCATGTTTGACGCCACCGAATTGCACAGTATCCGGCGTCCACTTGATCGGCAGCTCTGACAGGACTTTGGCGATCAAGGGGTTGGATTGGGACGTGCCGAAAAGAACGAGATTGCGATTGGCGAGTTCTTTCTCGGTCAATGTGGCGAGTGTGTCTTCCACGATTTCGCCGCGGAATTGACGCCTCCATTCATGCTTAGCTCGCTCGTACTCGCTTTCCGCCCAGCGTCCGACGATCGAATCATCTTCTACACTTGGACCAACGAAGGTGAAAGCGTCCATGAATGCATCGTCAATTGGACCTTGCAGTCCAGGTTTCTTACGCAGTCCTGGTGCGGGAGCTGTTGCAGCCCAGCCAGCCTCTGTTTTTTGAAATGACAAGTTGCCCCCGACGCTGGCCGTGATTTCCTGGCCATCAATCTGTAGCTTAAATGCGTCGCCTGAAAACACCCCATTCGGAAGAACCAAAGCAAGGCCTGTGACACCCTGCGTTTTCAGGACAATTTCATCTTTCTTTAGTGCCCCGTGAATTCGCGATTCTTCCCAGTGCTGCTCCAGTCCCGTAACGCGTAGCCAACCAAGCTCGTTGTAACGCAAGGAATAGGTTGTCATGTCGATTTCTTTTGGCAGTTTAGGCTTTCCGCCCGCCAGCTCTTCGTCCAGCCATTTCTGAATCTCGACTTTAGAGTCCGGATGGATCTTGTGTCCGGTTTTCGGCCCGATGATATGTGGCAGCTTCATGTCGCGGGTTGCAAAGGCTGCTTCCATCACGTCAGCCGCTTGTTTTTGACGATCGACCTCGCCACTGTAGGCAACGGTCGGTACGTTACGCAAGTTATTCGTCCAGTCGGGGCAGTCGTACCAGTGCAAAAGATTGTTTTGATACCAAGTGGGCTGGAAATCTTCATCTTGGAAAACGCGTAGGAACTCGCGTGTTTCGCTAAAGCCGGCTCCTGGGTTCGCTGCTGCCCAGAGATTCGGATAGTGAACCGCCATTTGCCAACAACCGGCGCCACCCATCGAGAAGCCGCGAATGGTAATACGAGTCTCGTCTACAGACCAAAGCTGCTTGACGCACTCGATCGCTTCCAGAACATCAATTTCGCCGGCGAACTTGAACGCGTTGCTGTAGCGACCGTAAGGATGTAGCACAATTGTGTTCTTGGGTTGGTATTGGCCTGGGGACGTCGATCTCTGTTGCAGGAACTTGACTTCGCTCACCCGTTCGCCACGACCATGTAGCCATACGTCCAATCGCATTTCTCCGTCATAGAAGCCCCAGTTGGGAGGGAGCTCGACCCCGAATGGCTGGACCGAGTCATCGATCTTGGAGCGAAAGCCACCCACAATCAGCGGACTTTTTCCCAGGTTTCGGCCGAGAATATCCTGCCTTTTTCCAGATGCAAGGGCTCTTAGTCGACGTTCTCCTTCGGCTAGCGTTTTCTTGATTGCGGCCAAATCACCAGGGCCATAAACCATCTTGGTTTCGAGTGTTATTTCGACGGCACGAGCAAACACTTCTACATGGCATTTCCAAGCATCGGGTTCATCCAAGGCACTAAGTGCAGTTCGGATTGCTCTGGCGCGTTTTTTATATTCGTCGAATTCTCCTGCCTCGATTTCGATTCCGATAGGCGGAACTGCACGAACGCTTTTCGGATCGTTGTCTTTGGGCCCGTCAGCGATTGCCGTGGGAAGAAAACATAATCCGAAAAGCACTGAGAGTGGGGCTCGTTGCGAGATAGGGGCTAAAATCGGCATATTTCGGCTCAAGGTGAAAACAAGTCAACTCGAGTGGATTCGTCGAGTCTCGGGGCGGAGAGTTGGGCTACACGGTGGGAACTTTCAAACTATCATAGCGGGTTCGCATACTGATCGTGACATCTCCCATAAGGCAAGAAAACATGCAGCCTTTCGTAAAGAAAGCTCCCACTCGATGCCGAATCGCTATCCTCCTATCTCTGTTGGTTCAGGCGTTCCCCACAGCCGAAGCCCATGACGATGAAGATGCCCACAGCCATGCACCTCCGGCCGTAACGGCCAAAGAGCGGTATCGGCCCACCGCTATGCCTGATCGTGTCATTTTGACGATCAGTGGTGATCCGAGAACGACGCAATCGGTCACCTGGAGAACCTCGCCTGAAGTCAAAGAAGCTTTTGCTGAGATTGCGATCGCGGAAGCAGGGCCTAGCTTTCCCAAGAAAGCCAAGAAACATCAAGCCAAGACCCAGCTTTTAAAGTCTGACCTATCCGAAGCGCATTATCACAGCTTTACATTTGAGAGCCTTTCTCCAGGCACGACTTATGCCTATCGCGTTGGCGACGGCGGAAAAAACTGGAGTGAGTGGTGCCAGTTCAAAACAGCCGTCGCTTCAGAGGAAAAGTTTTCTTTTGTCTACTTTGGCGATGCGCAAAACAGTGTGCGGTCGATGTGGTCGCGCGTGGTGCGTGAAGCCTACCGGGACGCGCCGCGAGCTGCTTTCTTTCTGCATGCTGGCGACTTAATCAATCGCGCCGAGTCCGATGGTGAGTGGGGCGAATGGTTTGAGGCTGGCGGTTGGTTGAATCGATCAACTCCAAGCATCGCTATTCCTGGTAATCATGAACAAGCCGGTTCCGCGCTTGGCCGTAGGTTGTCACGCCACTGGCGTCCGACATTTACTTTCGCAGAGAATGGTCCGAAAGGACTGGAAGAGTCTTGCTATACGTTGGTGTATCACAACCTCCGCATTGTCGCACTGAACAGCAATGTGGAGTTGGAGAAGCAAGCCGAGTGGATGGATCGAGTGTTGGCAGAAAACGAGGCCCCGTGGGTTGTTTGTACTTTTCACCATCCCGTGTTTTCGACTGGAAACGATCGCGACAACGCAACACTGCGAACTCTGTGGAAACCCGTTTTTGACAAGCATCAAGTAGACCTTGTTCTCCAAGGCCACGATCACACCTATGGCCGAACGGGGCTCGATGTACCGGGCGTTCAAGAGTTCAACGAGCGCATGAAAGAAGAAGCACGCAAGAGAGCCGAAGCGAAAGCAAAGGCGAGGAAAAAGGCGGAGCTGGAGGCCACGAGGAAAGCGTCGCAAGAAGTGAAGTCAAATATTGAGTCGGGATCCGAGTGCGCGCCCACCGAGTCTAACGTTCCGATAGGTGTTCAGAAGGTGGAACCTACCTTCGGAACTGTCTATGTCGTCTCTGTAAGCGGCCCCAAAATGTACAACAACACGCAGCATGAATTCATGACGCGAGTGGCGGAGGACACGCAGCTTTATCAGATCATTCACATCAACGGCGACAAACTGAGCTTTGAAGCCCGAACGGCCGTGGGCGAAATATACGACGCCTTCGAATTGCACAAGCAAGAAGGCAAGATCAACAAACTCGTAGATCTGCAGCCTGATACGCCGCAGCGATTGCGTAAATCGAAATAGAAGTTAGCGTCGAGGGAGCCGCATAAACGCGGTTAGACGAACCCAGGTATCGAGTGGCGTTACCCGCTTCAACTGTTCTTCTGAAGTAAGCCGTTGAGTTCAGCGTGCTGCTGCGGGAATACAAATTCGAAGAAGCCCTCGTCGCTTAATCGCCTCGACACAACGTAACACCATAAAGTGCTAGTTCGGGAGCGGTACGCAATATGAATCTTGCTCCGAAAAGCAACATCGGCACAATCGCAGACAAGCCAAGATGCATCCCGCTAGATTTGCGCAAGGCACGCATAAATTCCTTTCGCGGTGCAGGCTCTGGGGAAGATACAATAACGGATCCTGACATTTTGATCGTTGGTAAACGCACGAACGATAATTCGCTTGATACCTAGTTCAAGAATCCAACTCACTTCTTGGCGGCCACGCCCGACTTTGCCGCCGAGTCGCAGACGGGACAGCAATCTGAGCTTGCTAGGTTCCCCACCTCCGCAGCCAGCAGAGAGACCCAAGGGTGCGCTAGGATCGGAGAAGTGATCGGCTCCAATCTGAGCCGATCGTCGGAAAATCTCTAAGGAGTGATGATCGTCTTCCGTTGCTTGATTGGATACCAAGCTTCGAGATCGGCCGCTAGTTGAGAGACGATCTCTGGTTTTTCGGACGCGAGGTTTTGAGATTCTTTCGGGTCATTCAACAAATGAAAGAGCTGTGGTCCCTTTTCTGTTCGCGGGTGTGAAGATTTATATCGATTCACCTCGCCATCATAGGTCAGCAACAACTTCCATGGGCCCTTGATCGTCCAGCGATAAAGTAATGTCGCTTCCGGATTCTCCAGATCGGCAATGTCATGGGCAAAGCCCTCGCCAAACACTTGGTTGCGTTCGATTGGTTGCTCCGATTCCAGGTTTGGAAGAAGGTTCAGTCCCGGCAGAGCATCAGGCGATTTCGTCCCAGCGGCAGCCAGCATGGTTGGAACCAGATCGATACTGCTAACGAGTTCTGGGCGATCGCTTGGCTTAAATTTCTCCGGCCAGCGCAAGAAGATTGGAGTTCGGACGCCACCTTCATATGGTGTCTGTTTCGAGCGAGGCGCATAGCCATTTTTTTGGGGATTCTGGATCCAGCCATTGTCGGTCACGTAAACGACTAGTGTATTGTCTGCGATGTTGCGATCATCCAACATCTTCAGTAGCCCTCCGCAAGTCTCATCGAACCAATCGCACATCGCATAGTACTTCGCGACTGTGATCGGTCGGTCTGGCGATTTGTACTTGTTCAGGAGTCGTTCGGGCGGAGTATGCGGAGTGTGGGGCAAAAAGGGAGCGTACCAGAGAAAGAATGGTTTTTCCTCGGTCAAGGAGTGGTCGATGAACTTCTCAATGGGTTCAAGCCCTTTGCGACCAATCGCCAAACCGTCATCACCATGACGGCCACCCGGTTTGGGAAAACCTCGAGTCATTCCATCGGTAAATCCGCCACGCGCGAAGTTGCCTTCCCACCACTTTCCGCTTTGATGGCTCAAGTAGCCCTTTTGGCCAAGCAACTCGGGCAGCGTGCTGAATCGATCGATGTTCGCGATCAGGTCTGCCCGTCTCTGATTGTAAAGTTCGGAATCCCGCGCTGCGTACTTTGGAGAGGGGTCGTTGCCGGTCACCAGATGGCGATGGGCGTACTGCCCAGTTACCAGCGTCATCAAGCTCGGCCTACAAAGAGCGGTTGGTACATAGCCACGACGAAACAAGACGCTTTCGGCGGCCAGCCTATCCAGATGCGGTGTTTGGATCGTGGGGTGTCCCATGAATCCGTAGTCTGTCCAAGCCTGATCATCTGACAAGATGAGTACGATGTTCGGTGATGAGGCTTTAGCTTTCGCCATATTTTCGGCACGCAAATTGGATGCGCCGAACGCAACGAACAGAACGAAGGCAATGAGGGAGAATCGAATGCGCGGATCCATGCAATCTACTTTTCAGAACGGAGCAAAAATTGAGAGTAACAAGCATGGTAACCAAGGAGCACTATCACCCAATTGGTACGCTACTCCACCAACGGTAACTCAATCACAATCTTTTTTCCACCACGCAGAATGGACAGTTCCAACGTCTCGCCGACTTCATGATTGAGTTTTACCCAAGTATTGAAAGCGGCATTGTTTTCTGGAACGGCGACCCCATTGGCTGCGATGACCACGTCGCCATTTCGTAGCCCGGCTTTTACCGCAGCCTTGCCCGCTGTCGTTCCACGATTGATCCACTTCACGAGTAGGCCGTTTGGGTCTACCTCTAAGGAATACTTTTTGCGCTCGTTTTCTTTGAGCTGAGGCATCCAAATGCGTAGCTTCGGACTGAGGGAGAAAATGCTGGCTCGCCAACTGATGTCTGTCTCTTTCCAATCTTTGCTGGTTGTCATTGAAGCCGTCGAGCCGTCAGCTAAACGGACATCGACGCGCTGACCAGCACTAGGTTTCAAGTGATGTAAGAACCATTGAAAGTCTGCGACCGACGTTATCACTTGCCCGTTGACCTGATCAATTTCTTGCCCGGCTCGAAGACCTGCTTTCTCCGCTGATGAATTTGGCATGATTTCAGTAATCGTCCGTCCATCACGAACACTTATTTTTACGCCGAGATTGGATGGGTAAGGGTATCGCCATAGCCTCTCGTTCGACAATGAATCAGTATGCTCCCACAATTCGTTCTCTGCATCGTGGATATTGTGGCAGTGAATGCAATGTGAGCGGGTCGTCTGAGCTTCTTTCATCAGCTTGGGGTCAAGCATCGGGAGATCGCGAGGCGTTTTCCACTCCTTCTGTGGTGGAATCTTGTCCGTAAAAAGAGCTTTGTTGTTGGGGTAGTCTGCGTGCAACTCGAGAACTTGGTTCATCGTACTGACTAAACCCTTGACCGAATTGAACGCGTCCGCACCGGCTGCGCTCTGAGTTCCATAACGAGCGTAGACTGTCCCATCTGCGTTGAGAAACATGCCTGCCCAATTCAAATCGTGATCGAATTGAAATCGAGTCAGATCGACACCCTTCATTTCGACTTGCCGAACGCTCACGAATTTCTCACGAGCAAGCTGCTTGATTGCTTCGTTCCCATCTGCCACTTCGCCATCGAAGCCCAAGCAATCGATGCAAGGTACACACCGGAAAGTGATGAACAACGGCTTACCGGTTTTCTTTGCTTCGGCGAATCCAGCCTCGATGTCATTGTAGATCCAATGGTCGGCTTTCTCTGCGTTCAAGTCCTCAAGACGCTTCCGGAGTGCTTTGTCTTCAGCATTAGAGTGTTCGAGACAGAATGAAAAAAAGATGAAGGAAGCCATGATGGTGAATCGCATCCGATACTCTCCAAGCGAAGATGTATTAGTTAGGAAGACTTTAGGGGGGCGGGAACCGAAGAGAGTCCGGACGGCTCATGATCGCGATTAGTCGATGCTAGCAAGCATTAGTTGGTTGCCAGAAACATCGGGCCAAACTCCAGCTGACTTTATACCTCTGCGAGGGGCGTCCAGTGTTATCGCGTTGGGTATTAGAACACGTTCAAGCAGTGAATGTGCCTGGATCGAGCAGACAAGCCAATCCAACCTGCGCGCGACGGAGGAATGGGATTCGCGATAAACTAATTTGCGACCGGTTTCATAGCAATCTCCACGTGCACATGCTACCTTAATGGCCTTATCATCCCCGAAGCGCCAGGGACTGGTTCTTGTATTCACCAATTGGGATAACTAGGGAGAGGGATAAGATGCGCTCCGCGCAGACGATCTTGCTACTGCTCACTGCAACTTCGTTATTTAATCTCAACTTTCTGTGCCAAGCTGAGGAGCCGATTGCTGAGCGGGCAGGGGCAACGCAAGCCTTTGCTTCCGAGCTTCAGTACGTTCCTCGGGATGCACTGGCAGCAGTTGTGCTACGCCCAAACACGCTGTGTGCCGCCACTCAACGCGCCGAGCTACCAGGTCTCGCGATGTTGGGCAAACTTCCATTCGAGTTGAACGAGCTCAAAAGTGTCACAGCTGTCGTCGTACCTCAGATTGAAGAGGGGCCAGTCGGCTACGGTATAATCCTGCGATTCCGACTACCCTTTGATGCCAAAGCGTTGGTGCAATGGATTTCCCCAGGGGCAAGCGAGCATCATGACGCGGAATATAAGTTTTACTTTCCTGTCCGCCCAGAAGGCGGGATGCAGGTGCTGATTCCCAACAGTAGAACGGCAATCCTCTCGCCCTTTCCTTCATCACCAGCGCGTCTACTCGCGGCAGGTCGCGATCAGCAAGAGGAGGTACGGTCATTGGCAGCATGGCCGGCTCCGCAACTTCCTGACATCT
Source organism: Aureliella sp. (assembly GCA_963691875.1). Lineage (GTDB taxonomy): Bacteria > Planctomycetota > Planctomycetia > Pirellulales > Pirellulaceae > Aureliella. The sequence continues at coordinate 2,001,405 of OY829846.1, read as the reverse complement.
ACGAGCAGTTCGCTGAATTGCAGCCCGACGCACAGCTTGCTTTTGCCATCGCGGACGAACGTTTGCGACATATCCTAGGTACACACGGCGAATACGATGCGTCGCATCTGAGCAGGTTGATTCAGTCACGGCAATCGGGTTCAAGACCAGGGTTCGACTGGATTTGCGGAACACTGAATGCCTCCGACGCCGAAGGGCTTGCAGTTAGTTTTCAATCTGAGAGCATTATCGCCGATGCTAGGTTGGATGGTTGGCGAGCCTGGATTTCTCCTCTCATTCATGAATTGCACACGGATCTTGGATTTGCGGCATACGACTCGATAGGGCTCGAAAAAAATTTCCTAGATGCAACTAGCAGTATGCAGCATCGAGAAGCAGCAGGTGAGTTAGTGTTCGCCAGCACGGATTCTGGTGTTGTAGATCGAGTATTAGGTTTTGCTGATCGCGTGGTGAAGTTGTATCAGCAAGGCCAGGCTCGAAAGCGACAGAACGAGCTAACAGAGAAGTCGCTTTCTCAGATCAGTATCGCGATTCGTCGATACAAGATCGTGAACGGAAAGGCACCGCAAGACATTCGGAATTCGCAGGGCAAAGCTCTGCTCAGCTGGCGAGTGGAACTCTTGCCCTTTCTAGGGCACCAGGATCTCTATTCGCAGTTTCGCCTAAACGAGCCGTGGAGCAGTGTGCATAACCGGTTGCTGCAATCGCAGATGCCCGAGGCGTTCCGCTCAGATCATGCCAATAGATTCAGTTTCCATACGAGCTTTCAGCGTCCGATTCTGCCGAATGCCAATGCGATGAAGAGCGTTAAAGAGGAGGGGATTCAGTTATTGGATTCTCCCCGATCTGTTCCATGGAGTCGTCCAGCGGACTTTAAGTGCGAACAGTGGAGTAACGTTGAACAGGAAAGCCGCTTGGCTGTGAGCCACCAAGGGAAACGGCTAAAGCTTGCGCCTTCACTGAGCCAAGACGAGTTCGTTAAGTTGGTGTTGCGGGGAAATGCGTCCCCTGTTGAAGCCGAAGACTCTCTACAACAAAAACCGACTTCTGAGGAGTTACAGAAGTTGCTTGCGGCTTCAGCGGATGACACTGTCGGTGCATTGCATTCACTTTCTCAGTTGGTTAGTGCTGGTGAAGAGTTCACGCAGTCATCCACAGATGAAGTGATTGCATTGTTGCGCACGCGTCTCAGATCCAAGAGTGCTTGGACCCGCCGTTTGGCTCTTTTGGGGGTGGATCGTTGGAAACGCGGGGCCGCGATTCCACGTCAGGAGCTGGCACTATGTGCACTCGATCCCTACGAAGCCAATCGCTGGCTCGCAATGCATTTGTTGCTCGAATGTGCAGACAAAGAAGTGATGAAAACGCTCGCGACGGTACCAGAATACTTCCAAGAATGGACGAAATTCGCGCTCAAGCGGCGAGCTGGTCTCCGTCACCTAAGCTTGAAGATGGCTGATTCCGTCAAGTCGCTCGCGTATCACCCTTCTTCCAAGGTGCGTCGAAGTGTTGGAGCTTTGATTGCTTGGTTTGGGCGTGAAGAACATCGTTATTTGCTCGAGGTGTTGGCGAGTGATTCCGATGCGAGAGTGCGCCAAGCGGTTTCTCTCGTCAAACAAGATCACTTTCCGGATCAAGGACCGCTCGAAGTCGCCTTCCAGGACAACGAACAGGATCTTCAGCAAGCATGGCGATCTCTTGCGACCGTGCACCGTAATGAACGCGGTGCAATCACCCATTTGTTGGTTGAGGAGGCAGGTTCTGCCGGCAAATATCGTGGGCGTTTGAACGAACGTGAATTGATGTCACTGGCGACGCTCAGAAAGCTGAAAAGCTTGCGTCTAAATTCCTGTCGTTTGACGGACGACGTCATCAAGGTGTTAGCCAAGTTGCCCGAACTGGAAGAGCTGGAGTTGCGGAATTGCTTTGGAATCAGCCCGCGCGGCTTTGTCGCCTTGGCTGAACTTCAAAAACTGAAGTCCTTGAGTCTTTCCGGGGCGAACATCGGCAATTACGGCGCGCGATCTATTGGGCAGCTTTCCCGACTGGAGCATTTGGACCTGAGCGACACAGATGTGGGGAATCGCGGTATCGCTGTGATCGCCAGACTGCCCAACCTGAAGTCTTTAAATCTCGATCGTACTTTGATCACTGATGTCGGGCTAAGTGCCTTTCAGCATCACACGACGCTTTCCATCTTGTCTGCCGCTTCTTCCGCGATTTCTGATCAATCGCTAGAAACACTGCTTAGCATCAAACACCTGCGACGGACGAACTTCCTTTTCTGCGGATTTTCGGAGCAAGGCTTGCGAGACCTGTATCGCAAGCACCCGGTTCTTCACTAGAGTTTGGTGAACAAATGGATAGCGAGTGAGCGGCTAACGCCGGAGCCGCTGACGGAGGACTGGCGGCCTAATCGCTCTACTGTGCTTCAGACTTTGTTGCCTTGTTCCGCCGCTGAATCAGGTAGTCTCGTACGCCTCGCAAGGATCTCTGGCATCATGCTAGAACTGTCTGGCGGCAGATGCTGGACGACGATGAAAGCACAGACCGTATCTCGTCTACTTGCTCGAAGAACGTTTCGATACTCTTCAGACCGCCTGCGGAAGCACCGATCCCGACCACTCACGCCTGGAGCGTTTCTACGTCAGGATGGTCGGGAGAGGTCGTTTCAGGAGGTTCGCTCGACATATTGCTCGCGAACGTGGGCTGCTGTGCCAGAAGTGACGCCAAGAAGCTTGTCGCAGCGAAAACGATTTCGGTTCGTATCAGGTTTGAGCGAAGAGAAATGCTCAGGTGAGCTCTTCGAGGACTTCGCCTTCATCCATCAATACATGCGGGCGACGGCTTGAATCGTAAACGATTCGCTGAGGAGATATGCCGAGATGTTGGTAGATTGTCGCAATCACATCAGCGAAAGAAATTGGACGCTCTGTTGGCTCCGCCGCCACCTTATCGCTCGCGCCAAGCACTGCACTGCCGGAGATCTTGCCTCCAGCCATCATGCCCATGGAAAGCTTTGGCCAGTGATCGCGTCCTCCTTTTTCGTTGTACTTTGGCGTCCGCCCAAATTCTCCCCAAGCCAGGACGAGCACGTCTTCCAGCATCCCGCGTTGTTCAAGATCTGTGATCAATGCGTGAAAGCCAAAATCAAACAGTGGCCCGAGGTGTTGCATTCGAACGTTGTTGTCCGCGTGCGTGTCGAAATCGCTTAGCGATAGACTCACCACTCGTACACCGGCTTCGATAAGGCGCCGAGCGAGCAAGAACTTTTGGATCGCATCCGGTCCTTCGGTGGTGTACGTTTGCTTTCCTCCCCACTTTGTCTTTGGCGTGTAGTGCGCGACCATTTCTGGTGACTCAGCATCTAAATTCATCGCGTCCGCAAAAGTGCCACTTGTCAGGACGCGATAAGCCTGTCGATGAAATTCATCCATCGCTTCCATCGCCCCACTGCTATCCAGTTGCTTCTTGAAGCGATCTAGCCCGCCTAGCAATTCGAGGCGGTTGTCGAGCCGCGAAACAGAAATCTCATCGATCATACGCAGCGATGTCTTGTGATTCTTGCCCAGTCGAGCAAGCTCACCTTTCATGCCTTCCTCAAGTTCTCGATGCCAGCGATCCGAGATATCCGGCCGAAAGGCCTTGGCGCTGGGCCCGAGAAAACCCGGTCGAGCACTGTTGCGCACCAGGGGCCGTCCTTGCATCAGATCCACAAAGTTGGGAACTTGGTCAACAGGAGAATTGAACAAATGGTTAACCACACAGCCAAGTGCAGGGCGGCCGCCGGCAGCTCGAAGAACTTTTTCGTGATAGCCCGACTGACATTGAAAGGCATGATGTTTGCCATCGGACCCAACCAACGACCGGAGCAAGGCAATGCGATCAGTTATCCGCGCGCACTTGGGCATCAGCTCCGTCAATTGCACACCGGGAACATTTGTTGAGATCGGGCGAAAGGGACTCCGCAATTCGACAGGAGCCTGTGGCTTGGGATCAATCAGATCCATCTGAGGTGGTCCACCATCCAGGTGTAAAATGATGACGGACTTCTTTGAGGCTGCTTTCGGTGAGCCAGCTACAGAGTCTTCGGCGGCCAGCACATCAGGGAGACTCAGACCAGCTAGTCCGAGCGAGCCAGCGTAAAGAAAACTTCTGCGCTCGATTCCAGTGCAATTTGTAAATCTATTGCCAGATCGAAAAATAAGCATGCTTCGTCGGCCTCGGCGGGAGGGAAGCTGAGTGAACAAGCTCAACGTGGCCTTAGTGGAGACGTCATTCTAGCAGATCTCAAGGTTGAAAGACCAGCGCGGCATAGCATGCTTAGGGCTTAGTGTAGTTTGAAGCTGCGCGGTTTGGTGTCCCGAAGCATGAGCGAGGGACAGCGGAGGATCGCTCGCTGACGGCGAAACGGCTAACGTCGGATGCTCCTCTTAGCCGCCGAGCGTTAGCTCCGGTGCTACTACCGACTAAGTAAGTGGCACCGTTGGTTTTCGTACGCCCCGGTAGGGTCGCGCGGGATGATCCTTCCTCTTAAGCTATCTACGTTGACGCCCTATTCCCAGCCAAAAACCGAACAGGCCGCTGGTACCAATCATCAGCTTGCCACTCATCGAGCTCCACCAAATACCGTTGCTCAGGTAGTGCCCAAAACTGTGCTGGTCTACAAGCACCCAATTCGAATAACGCATAAATATAGCGGCAGCAATAGACACGATGGCCGCCACGATCCCAAGCGGGATCGAGCGAATTTTAGATAAGTACCCGCAGCCCAAGCCAGCTAGTGCTCCTGGCAGCGCCATGAAGACCATGCCGAATTGAAGTGTGTAGCGGTAAAGGTAGAAGGACACGATGGCTCCGATTAACGCACCGACTACTCCGAGTGCATAAGAGACGGCAAGTGTTTGTGCCGCACTAGAGGCAGGAGGTTGGTTAGTGGGGTTGTAGGTCTCGTTCATTTTGTCCTCGGTTTCCATGGCTCCCGGACGTGAAATCGGAGTAGCAAGCAAAACGGCAAGCCTGCTATCCTTCCGACTGCTCCAAGGATGATCCCACCCTCTCCGTTCATTTGCGAAAGCTAGCAAAGTGTCTCGGTTGCTGACTATTCTACGCGCTGCGCACTGCCGAAGCACCCACCATTACTTTGCGATCGATGCACTTTCTCACATCACCTCTCCTCAGGGGAAACTGCTCGCAAAGCTACTTCTAAAGCATCATGACGAATACTTGGTCGGCGCCAAAGCACCGGACAGCAACTTCAAGGACTTCAAGAACCATGTAGTGCACATCAGCGACAACTGCTGGGGCGGAGCTCTTTCGGCATGCGACCAATGGTGGAAGCAATCGGTCGAGTTGCTGAATGAAGGCAAGTGGAAGAAGGCAGCGTTTGCGATCGGAGTGCTGAGCCACTACTTTACCGATCCGGTCATGCCTTTGCACACTGGGCTGAGCGAACAAGAGTCAGTCGTGCATCGCCCGATGGAGTGGAGTGTCTGCAAGACCTACGATAAAATCTATGAACTCGCCAAGCAATTGACTTGGGAATTCGAACTGCACGAAGAATCCGGTTGGCTTGCTGAGGGTCTAAAAAAAGCTGCGACCATGTCGCACACGCACTACGATTGGTTGATCGACGAGTACGACCTTGCCAAGGGCTGCAAGAAACCACTAGAAGGTCTCAATACGGAGTCACGCAAGGTGCTGGCGGAACTCTTTGCGCTGGCCATCGGCGGTTGGGCCAAGATCTTGGAACGCTTGGCCGATGAGACTACTTCACCGATGCCCGAAGTTTCTCTCAGCCTGACGACTTTTCTCGCAACTCTCGACATGCCGATGGCATGGTTTGTCCGCATAATTTCCGACACCAACGAGAAGTTAGCGGTGGGTCGAATCCTGAAAGAGTTTGAAGCCACGGGCAAAGTCCAAAAGAACTTGCCGCGCGAAGCTCGAGCGCTGAGAAAAGCAAAAGAAGCGGAACTCGCCGCCGAGATGGCTTCACAGCTGCGGCCCGCCAAGAAGCCGAAGCCGACTTCAATCTCGTCCGATGAGCTAGCCTACCCAGTCAATACTGCGGTGGCAGAAGACGGTACTCAGACCAGCGATGCGGAACCAAGTTTGCATTGGGATCATGATTTGGTGGATGCACCCTCCATTGGCCCCAAAACAGCGAAGCGGTTTCGCAAAATCGGCATCGATACAGTCCGCCAATTCTTGAATGCGGAGCCTGAGGAGCTTGCGGAACAGTTGAATGCTCGGTGGATTACCATCGAACTTCTATTGCAATGGCAGGACCAAGCTCGGCTTGTCTGCCAAGTACCGGCTCTATGCGGCTACAAGTCTCAGTTGTTGGTCGCAGTGGGCTGTCGCAACCAGGAAGCCTTGGCAACGGAACAGGTGTTTGAGTTGGCAAAACGCATTGAGCAGTTCAGTCAGACCTTGGAAGGTAAGCGCATTCTCAGACGCAACCGCGTGCCTAGTCAAGATGATATCGCCGAATGGATTACCTGCGCATCGCACGCCCAATCCCGCGCCGCCTAATTGATCTCGTCAAGCTGAAGTGTGGGGGAGGTGTTAGCCAATCTGCCGATCGGTGCGCCCGGATGGGAAATGTCGAACGTCTTGAAGACATCCGCTACGCAGCATTCCCTCGACTAGCCGCCGGCTAGTGCTGCGACGATGAGAATCTCAGTGTTTCCTGTAAGCAGCGTGTCTCCACCATCTAGCTCGCGAAGGTTCTTACTGCCGACAAAAACGTTGACGAAGGAAAGGACCTCTCCTTTGGCATCCAGCAATCGCGGCTGCAACTCAGGAAACTGTTCGCAAAGCGTTTCAAATGCGTCGCCAACGGTTTCGGCGTCGATCTCATGCGTCGCCTTGTCGTCTGCGAGCCCTCGCATGTTGGCAGGCAGTTTGATCGTTGCTCTCATGCTTCACCTCCATTGATGCTTACGCAGCACTCACAGTTTTCGCGACGTGAAATTGGCAGCGCATGAAAACTCATGTCGCGCAGATCGTACTGCAGCAATCTGCCGAGCAATGGAGTACCTATGCCTGCGACAAGTTTGATGACTTCCATTGCGGCCATGCAGGCGACAGAACCAGAGACTGCTCCAAATACAGGGAACTGCCTAGTCCAACTGGGGGGCGCCTCGGGGTAAAGGCATCGTAGGCAAGGCGTTGCGCCGGGGACAATTGTGGTGATCTGTGCTTCGAGTTCATACATTGCACATTCCACTAGCGGCTTTCGTTGCCGAACCGCTTCAGAATTCATGGCGAAGCGCTCTGGAAAAAGTGGAGCGCAGTCGACGATGATGTCCACTTGATCTACTAGCCGGGCGACATTTTCGTCATCCACATTCTCAGGAACGCCAACTACCTCAAGACGCGGATTCAAGTCCTTCAAGCGCCGAACGATAGAATCTATCCGGGGCTTGCCAAGATGATCGTGAGTCATCAGGAGCTGTCGATTTAAGTCGCTGTTTTTGACGTCGCCAGCGTGAGCAATCACCAGTTTGCCGATGCCAGCGGCGGCGAGTTGATAAGCGACGACTCCGCCCACTCCGCCGGCTCGGGAAATCATCACCGACGCGTCCTTCAGCTTCTGCTGACCCGCTTCGCCGAAATCTGGCACCCACATCTGCCACTCGTAAGTGGCTTTTTCCTCTGGCGTTAACTCTTCCATGCTCACGAGCTATCCTTGGAACTGCCCAGACTGTCGAGTCTCAGCGGCAAAGGCCTTGTACTCTTCCTCTAGAGTCTCTGGGGCTTCTCGCCAGTCGATGTCATGCAGAGCGCCGTGTAGGGCGTAGAGGTAAGCCGCGTTACAGCAGTTGGCTTTGGCGTCCCACTGGCGCCAACCGATCAAGAGTTGGACAAATGCTTCCTTCACGCCAACTTGGTGCAAAGCCGCTGCGGAACAAATGCCAACTGCATTGAGATTCTCCTCGCAGGCTGGCCCAAGATTATGCATCTCGGAGATCCGGGCGTTGTCGAGCTCTTCACCGTTCGGTGGGCTTTGTGTTTCGCAGTTTTGCATCTGGGCAATTCCCCGAAAGGCTGACTTGAAGAGCTCAGTCTACGAAAAAACGCCTCGTACTACCGAGGCGTTTTCATGATTCGTTTGACCGGCTAAGCCTTACTCGCCAACAAATGGCAGCAAGCCCATGTATCGAGCTCGCTTAATAGCCGAAGTCACTGCATGTTGAGAAACTGCTGAGCAACCCGTCTTGCGGCGACCGACAATACGCCCGTGACGGTTTACCAGCTTTTTCAAGGTATCCAAATCGCGGTAGTCCACGAACATTGGACGTGGACGCTTGCCATCCACGAACAAAGGATCCTTCTTCTTAGTCCGGGATCGAATTCGGGAACGCTTGCGAGCACGGCTCTTTGCTGAGAGAGCCCTACGCATGGTCGACATGGAAAACCTCAGTAATGAAACTTGTTAGTTTTAGAACAACTCAGTTCCTACTTTCGACCGGATACGAAACCATGGCCATTCGGAACGCTAATTTCAGGTATTTTCGAGGAGAGAAGGGTAACACTCGGAGATTAAAGCTACAAGAGCTAATTGCAGGCGACTCGCAAATTGAAAACCGGCTTTGCTGGATCCGGCTTCGAGACGGATTCATGGTTCAGCAAAAGTGAATTGCGTCGAACAAGGTTGCGTCGGGCAAAACTAATCAGTTTTCGTTAGTACTGCGTCGGCTCAAGACTCGGAATTATTACTAGCTGGAATTGAAGCCGTGATAGATAACCGCAGGCTCAATCGCATGAAAAAATCTAGAATCGCCTCTGAAGCGCTTGTCAGGATTTCCTGACTGGTATGTGTTTTATTGAGATTGAATCTCAATTGCAGTAACTGTCAGCCAGCCAATCATTAGCCAGCCAGTGCCGGGAAGCAGCAAAAGCCCCCTTTTTTCTACTGGAGCAGGCCAATGAAGGTCTATCGTTCGCTCAGCCGCAGTGGCTTTACGCTGGTTGAATTACTCGTCGTCATCGCCATCATCAGCATTTTGGTGAGCCTTTTGCTACCCGCGGTTCAGGCCGCTCGTGAAGCCGCTCGCCGAATGAGTTGCTCGAACAATCTGAAGCAGATTGCGTTGGCGACTCACAACTACCATGGCAATTTTCGCCGCTTTCCCTCGGGCGGGTTTTATCGGCGTGACTTGACGTCCGATTCCTGGTCGGTCCAAGCGCGCATTCTGCCTCATCTAGAGCAGGGAAACCTACAGAAGCTCATCGACTGGGGACTCGCTTACAGCCAGCAAGGCAACGTGGCTCGGACGCGAGTGCCGACTTACCTCTGTCCCAGCGAAGTGAAGGACGAAGAGCGTCCGTCGCCAAAACCGAATGATCCCAGCTTCGCGTATTACCCGCTGAATTACGGAGCTAATTTCGGAACTTGGTTCGTCCATGATCCAGTTCACAACAGGGGTGGCGCAGGAGTTTTCTCCCCCAATGCCTACAAACGCAATATGGGCAGCATTGTCGATGGTACGAGCAATACACTTATGTTTTCCGAGGTGAAAGCTTGGAACCCGTATTTGCGAGACAGCCGCAACCCCGGTGTACTTGGCGTCCAGCCACCTGATTCGCCTGCAGAAGTTGTCGGGTTCGGCGGAAATTTTAAGCAAAACTCGGGGCACACCGAATGGGTGGACAGTCGCGTTCATCAAACTGGATTTACCACGACCTTTCCACCGAACACTCAAGTGCTCTATGAAGCTGGTGGGTTGGTCTACGATGTTGACTTCAGCTCCTCACGCGAAGGCAAGTCGCTCACCGAGCCGACTTACGCTGCGGTCACGTCACGCAGCTACCATACCGGAGGTGTAAATGCAGGTATGGCTGATGGTTCTGTGCACTTTGTCAGCGAAAATATCGATCCAACCACTTGGCGCGGCATCGGAACACGTGACGGTGGCGAAGTCGTAAGTTTCCTGGACTAGTTTCGTTGGCAAATTGCAGTCTCAAGGTCGCATGCGTTTGGCACGCTTGCGGCCTTTTTTTGTAGTCGCAGAATGGCTAGGCAAGCTGAGCTCTTCGCAACCAGAACATTGTGATTGACTGTGCTAGACTAGAAGCCCCTTCGAATACTTCACCTCTGAAAAGCATGGTCATGTCCGTCCGCCGAAATCTTCCCTTCCTAACTGCCGTGATTTGGCTTGCAGCTTTTGCAGGAGCTGAAGCCAAGGAACGCCCGAATATTCTTTGGTTGTTTGCTGAAGATACCTCGCCCTGGATGGGTTGCTATGGTGACGAAGTCAACAAAGGGAAGACGCCAAGCATTGACGGTCTGGCAGCAAGAGGCGTGAGATTCTCAAGAGCCTATGTGCCAGCTCCTGTCTGCTCGGCTTGCCGATCAGCCTTGATGGGCGGCCAGAGCCAAATTCGTTTCAATGCGCATGAACATCGCTCTTCTCGCGGGCCGGCGAAGTTGTACCTGCCGAAGAACTTGAAGCTGTTGCCGCAGTTGATGAAGGAAGGCGGCTACTTCACCTTTAATTGCGGCAAGACGGACTACAACTTTGTGTGGGACGAAAAGGCGACTTACAGCTATCAGGCCAAGTCGAGAACTCAAGTTCCTTGGGACCAGCTTAAGAAACAGCAGCCATTCTTTGGGCAAATTCAAACTGCCGGAGGCAAGAATAACACCGGTAATTTTCCGGCCGAGCGAAAGGCCGATCCTGCTGAGGTGACGGTTCCTCCCGACTATCCACAGAACGATCTCTACCGCCGGACAGTGGCTCAGCACTACGACGCGATTCGCAAGGACGATGACTTTATCGGGCAGGTACTGAAAGATCTGCAAGCGAACGGGTTAGCGAACAATACTGTCATTGTTTACTTTGGTGATCACGGAGCGAATAACTTAGTGCGTCACAAGCAAATGCCGACCGAAGGCGGATTGCATGTGCCTTTTATCATTGCTGGGCCAGATCCCTGGGTGCCGGCTCCGTCAGTTCGTGACGACTTGGTCAACTTACTCGACTTGTCGGCAACAACTTTGGCTTGGGCCGGAATCAAGCAGCCGAAATGGTACGAAGGGCAAGATCTCTTCGGATTCAAGCTTGTTCCACGAACCTATGTCGCTGCTGCCAAAGATCGACTGGATCACACCCTGGATCGTGTGCGGACACTGCGGACCGATCGATTTCGCTACACGCGGAACTATAAGTTGGACCGGATTTTTCTCCAGCCACAGTATCGTGACAGAAAGGACTATCTGATAAACCTTCGCGCGCTCTACGCAAGCGGAGAACTTTCTCCAAAGCTTACGGAAATCTACTTCGGCGAGCGCCCACCCGAAGAGCTCTACGACGTCAAAGCCGATCCAAGTCAGCTAAATAACTTGATTGATGACCCCGCCTATGCTGAGCAAGTGGCTAAACACCGTAGGTATTTAGACGAGTGGCTCGCCAAGGGCGATCGTGGTGCGGAAGAAGAGTCACACGAAGAACTACGTTATCAGGCGGATGGTCATAAGTGGGGCCTGGCTGTAAATCCAGAATACGAGGTGGTTCGCGAGGACACTGACGGCGACGGTTTGTCGGACTCTTGGGAAAAGATCAACGGTCGCGATCCCGCCGATGGTAAGCTGTTGTTCACGTTCGATTGTGGCGGTTGGCAAACGGAAGGCTGGGCGGCTTCGCAAGTTGAGGTTGGCAATATCGCTGGGCGACAAGGTTTTTTGGACTTCCATTTGGCAGGCGGCAAAGTTGAATTGGTGCGATCCAAGCTCAAACTCAACGCCAAACAGAACCAGGGGAAACTTCAAATTCGGATACGAGCTACTACGGATCTTGAGATCTCCTTCGCAGCCAGCAGCGAGGATGGTCGGATGCAATCCAGTGCTGCGGTCGCCATGTCCAGCGATAAAGAGTACCAAACAGCACAACTCGATCTGCCCCAAAGCTGGCAAGGAACTGTCGAACAAATCAAAATCAGTTTGGTTGGAAAGCCTGATGCGCTGGTCGAAGTGGATTGGATTCGCATTCCGTAGAAGCGGTATTGATCTTTTCGCAGACACTTCCAGTTGCAATCGCCAGTCCTTCATTCCCTCTCCCAGCCCAGGAGTCATTTCATGATTCGCAATCGAAAAACGTTTTCCGGCCTGCTCGCGACTCCTCTTGTAGCCGCCTTTTCCTGCATCAGCCTGGCGGTGGATCTGCGTGGAACGCGTCCAAACATCATCTTGGTGATGACCGACGATCAAGGCCTGGGAGATTTGTCCTGCATGGGTAATCAGGTGTTGCGGACGCCAAACTTGGACAAGTTTTACAAGATCTCGACGCGTTTCACGGACTTTCATGTCAGTCCTACATGCGCGCCGACGCGTTCTGCCATATTCAGCGGGCGACATGAGTTCCGCAACGGTGTGACGCATACGATCAAGGAACGCGAACGCATGGCACTCAGCACAACGACCTTTGTCAAGCTGTTGAGCCAAAGTGGTTACAAGACCGGAATCTTTGGCAAGTGGCATTTGGGCGATGAAGATGCGTATCAGCCATACAATCGTGGCTTTACGAAGACATTCATTCACGGAGCGGGCGGCATTGGCCAATCCTATCCAGGTAGCTGCGCTGACTTTCCGCCGAACCGAAGCAAGGAAACAAGGTACTTTGACTGCGCGATCCTGAATGACGACACGATCGTAAACACCAAGGGATTCTGCACCGATGTTTTCTTTCATGCCGCCCTGGGGTGGACGAAGCAGCAACTGGACTCCCAACAGCCGTTCTTCACTTACCTGACGCTCAATGCTCCACATGGGCCGATGATTGCACCCGAGAAGTACAAGAAGCGGTTCTTGGACGATGGTTGGGACGCCAGCGTCGCCGGGCGTTACGGTATGATCGAGAATATCGACGACAATATGGGCTTGCTCATGCAAAAACTGGATGAGTGGAACGCATGGGAGAACACTTTGGTCATCTTCATGACCGACAACGGACAAGCAGGTCGAGGTGGCAAAAAGAATGGTAAGCGTGTGCCGATCTTCACTGCGGGATTCAAAACCGGCAAAGGATCTCCTTACGAAGGCGGAACTCATGTACCAGCGTTTTGGCGTTGGAAAGGAGTGCTTGGCGAAGGTGTCGACATCGGTGAGCTATCCGCACACATCGATTTGTATAAAACTTTCTGCGAGTTGGCAGGCGTCGACATTCCGGAGAACGTGCACGCGATCGATGGTCGCAGCATGATGCCGCTTCTCGAGGATCCGACGACTGACTTGCCTGACCGAAACTTGTTTGTGCATCAAGGTCGCTGGGAGAAGGGAGCGGATCCTAACTTGTATAAGTTTAAGAACTGCGCAGTACGCAGTGAGCGTTGGCGGCTGGTGAATAATCGCGAGCTGTACGACATTAGCATGGATCCTTACGAAAGCACCAACGTCATCGACCGGTATCCAAAGGTTGTAGCCGAATTGCGGGCGGCTTACGACAAATGGTGGCAGGACACCGTGCCTTTAATGGTGAACGAAGATGCGCTCTTCGCTCCTGAGCAACCTCAGGCCGTTCGCTACGAGAGACAAAAAGCGGAAAAAGGGATTCCGGCTTGGCAGCCTCCAAAAATTTGAATTGGTGTCATCTACTGATGATTCGAAATCGCTATTACGCCAGAACTACAGCATGATGCGGAAATGATTTGCCGATTCAATAATTTAATGATGCATGGAGCTATTGCTCGCGCGTGCCTTTGGCCAAGAGAACGATCTTTCCGTGCCAATTGATTTCTAGACAATCCGGCGGGAAGCACACATGCTCTTTGGCATTCGTCTGATGTTCGTCGCTACAAAGATGGCTGCGATCGTTTTGGCGTGCGGTGGACGCTCGATAAGTCTTACACCGAAGCGTTCGCTGTATATTCCAAGGGCGTGAGCGCCGACGCCCGATGGGGATGGATTGAGTTCATCGAGATGCTCGCTCCGAAGGGCAAGGCTACCCTTATTCACGGCATTGTGAGAACCGGATCTCCCGTCAAGGCTGGACGGAGAGCACCTAGCCTTTGGGGTTGTAGTAAGCGGTGAGAGCAGTGTGGAGGGATTCTAGTCGGGCGCTCGCAAAATACATCCTGGACAGCACTCCTACTAGGATGGAATACTCCTTTAGTGCTGATTGGGCGGGTCAACCGGACGCCGGTTCACTGTTGAGCACAATTGAATCGCTCACGATTGACTTGAAGCGGGGTGGCCTCATTTACTCTCAAATGTTCAACGAGAATCTTAAGACAACGCAAGCCAGGCTTTCGTTGATTTCAGCGGAGATCATCAAGGGCACCAACTGTAACGACGACAAGGTGCACATTGAGAAAGCTCTTCGCTGGCGGGCCGTAAATATGCCTGGAGAACAGAGACCAGGAGGACCATTTGGAATTTAGGAAACTCAGCACTTATTCTTATTGAATCAATCTTGTCCGGTTCAAACTGTCCCTTCGCAATCATTTAGCGGTAGAATCAGGTGCTAGGCGAGGTCTGCCTGTGAAACGAATCCGTTACTGCGCGAATGATGGACGCCGATTACACACAACAGCAATCTTTGGGTGGCTTAGAACGGGCTGAGGCGATGAGCCTGCAGTCTGAGAAGCCGCCTGCGCAGATTGAAGGATATCGACTCGAAAAACTCTTGGGTCGTGGTGCGTTTGGCCAAGTATGGCTTGCAGAGGATCTGAACACGGGCCGCAAGGTGGCGATCAAGTTCTACTCGAATCGCGGCGGCGTGAATTGGCAATTAATCAATCGTGAAGTTAAGCACTTGGTAAATATGTCTACTGGACGATACATCGTCCAAGTGCTCAACGTGGGTTGGGACGCCGATCCGCCGTATTACGTGATGGAATTCATGGAGAATGGTTCGCTCGAGGACATGCTACGCGGTGGCGGTGCACTGAGTGTTCCGGCGACAGGCAAGATGATTCGCGAGATTGCTGAAGGGCTTTCCTACGCTCACGGCAAAGGTGTCTTGCACTGCGATCTCAAGCCGGCTAACGTCGTGCTCGACCAAGACTGGCGCCCACGCTTGGCCGACTTCGGGCAGAGTCGGATGTCAGACGATCAGACACCTTCGCTGGGTACTTTATTCTTCATGGCTCCCGAGCAAGCGGACTTGGATGCACCACCTGACGCGGCTTGGGATGTCTACGCACTTGGTGCGATTGCCTACAGTATGCTCACCGGGGCCCCGCCTTATCGTACGCCAGAAGTCGTCGAAACGCTGGACACAGCCGAGTCCTTACCGGACCGTTTGCGTCGCTATCGAGAGACGATTCGCAAGTCGCAGCGACCGAAAGACCATTACCGACGCCGAGGGATTGACAAGACTCTGTGTCAAATCATTGATCGTTGCTTGGAGCCTGAGCCAGAAAATCGGTTTGCCAATGTTCAGCAAGTTATCGGTGCTCTGGATCATAGAACCAAAGCAAGAACTCGCTTGCCGATCTACATTCTGGGGATCCTGGGGCCACTGCTGCTTTTGCCTCTGATGCTGTTCTTTTCAGCCAAGAGCATTAACACGGCAAAAGATGAAACGATCCAGGAGCTTCGTCAGCAGAAGGTGTTGGGCAACAAGGACACTTGTCGCTACGCGGCCAAGACACTCGAGTCCGAAATTGCAGCTTTGTTCAACCTCGTCGAGGATGAGGCGCGCGAGCAAGAATTGCAATCGTTGCTGCAAGAACTGGCAGATGCCTCGCGGGAGGATCTTGCAGCAATTGCAGATTCGGCTCATAAAGATGGAAATAAAGCAGGAACACAAAGCATCATCAATTCGGCGGCGCAAAAGCGGCTCTCGAGCTACTTGATGCAGCGAATGCGAAGTATCATGTCCGCGCAGGAGGCGAAGAGCGCGATCTTTAATACGATTTTTGTCAACGACTCACGCGGAACCAATGTTGGAATCTATTTTGCCGATCCCGATGATAAAGGAGCAAAGACTCCGGTAGGGGCCAACTATGCCTTCCGCAGCTACTTTAACGGCTTGAGAAAAGATGGTGAGCGTACGGTTCCGCGATCCGAATTTTCTCCGACGGAAAGCACGAGCCTTTCTGCGCATTTCAAAAGTTCTTCGACGCAAAAATGGAAAGTGGGTATCAGCACCCCAATTTGGCCTGAAGGGTCGGAAGACGATGCGCAACGCGAGCCGATTGGTGTGCTCGTGGTGACGATCAACTTGGGTGAGTTTCAGTTGCTTGCCAGCGACGAAGCCGATCAGACCGATCGCTTTGCGACTTTGGTGGACGGGCGCGACGGAGACGATAAAGGAGTTCTAATTCAGCATCCATTTCTTGAATCGTTGATCGACCGCCGAGAAGTTCCCAAGATGAAATCCAAGTATTGGTCGGCGATGCAGGTCAATTCGGGTATTACTAACTACATCGATCCAGCCTCGACTTTTGAGGGGGGTGAGGAGTACGAGGGGGAATGGATTGCTGCCTTGCAGCCGGTGCATTTGCCACAAAGGATGACCGACAAAGCCGGCGAGACTCAGCGAGCAACGAGTGATCTTTGGGTTCTCGTTCAGGAGCGAAGCAGGGCGGTCTCCGCGCCGGTGGAAAGACTTGGCACAAAACTGATGAGAGAAACATATCTCGAATTCGCCGCTTTGCTCGGAGTTATGCTGGTGTTATGGTTCTTTGTCTTTCGAATAGGAAGATCTAGCTTGGGACGAGGCCCAGACGCGGATGTTAGCAGCTCTTCCTATTCCACTTTGGACAACGGAATCTGATTTGGTGAGCGAAGGAGAGGTAGCTGAGGCTGAAATCGTTACTTCGACGGAGCAACCGGTTGGTTCGGCAACGAGGAAAGGGGGGCAAAAACTCGACTCGTGGGTCTGGTTTTTCTTGGTCTCGGCTGTGTTGGTCGCGGCGTGTTTTCTGGAAGTCCGAGCGGAAGGCCGAGTTGGGATTTGGGGGCAGGATTGGGTGCTGCCGGAGTCTTGCTTTACCAAATACCTTGTGGGAATCCCCTGCCCCGGTTGCGGCTTGACGCGAAGTTTCATTTATTTGGCGCACGGTGAGTTTGCTGCTGCTTGGCAAGTCAATTGGACGGGATGTTTTCTTTTCCTATATGCGGCTTGTCAGGTTCCGCTGGCATTGGCGCATGCATTCACTTCTCGTGAGACTTGGCGGCGTCCCGGCATATTCCGCACTGTGATTCGGTGCAACGAATTCGCCATCATTGGCATCCTTCTGTTGCTGTCTGCCCGTTGGGTGTTTCTCATTCCTTCGATGTTTGGAAGCTAGCGGCGAATCGTTTCATGCGCGACAAAACGAATTTGGAGCACGCGTTGGGTCCTGGGGTGCTCGCTCACGGACGCATTGGTTTGCGTGTCTTGCTTGTGTTTGTTCACTTGCCTGCGCATCGTATGAGTACTTTGATTACTTAACGCGCCGTCGGTTGGATCAACCTACAAAAAAGAGAACGAAAACCAGGATAAAATGGGCGAAGGGATATGCAGCATGTTTCCGGCACGAGTGCCAGCGAAGCCCATAGCGATCGAACCCAAGCCAGCAAAAGAAAGAAGCGATACAGAAGCCAATGGCTGCAAACTGGACCTGAATGCCACTGATTGGAACTCCTGGCGGTTTCACCTCGTTCATCCAATTTGCCACTACGAACTGCAGCACCATGGTTGCGAAAGTATAACCCAGGTCAATTTTCAGGGTGGCTTTGCACGCTTTCGTCATCCAGCTTTTTTCGTTCACTCAGCATCTTTGGATTGCATAAGCATCTAGAAGCCCTGAATTGCGGAACTGAGCGTGACTCATTACATCGTCAAGAGGGCATTCGAGCGTGCGGAATTGTCGATTGCTAGCAAGTTCAGATGGGAATTCACCTTTCGGAGGAGCAAGTCGAGATGGTACTACTTTACGGCATCGTATCCCTAAAATCGCGTGCAGTGGCAAACGGAACTTTTTGATGTATCAAGCTCGAAACAAATCGCTTCTTGCTCTTTTGGCAATTTTGTTTGCCACTCAAAATTCTCTCGTCGCACAGACCTTCCAAAGTCGCAATCAGCGTCAGTCGGGTTCGAATCGCGCAGTCACATCGACTCGGACGGCTCCAACCACGTCACAGAAGGCAGCAACCACGTCAGTCTCTCAAGACTTGCTGAAGATCTACCAAGCGACCAAAACTGCAAAAACCGAGCAGAAGGTATCCAACATTGTCAGGGCTTGCCAGCAGATCGAACGCTCGAACCTGAGATCTAGGGCGGATGTCAACTATGCTCGCAGCTTGATCGCATGGGGATTGAATCGACGCGGCGAGCTTCGAAACGATCGGGCGGCGCAATTGGTTACAGCAAACATGCTTGACGAAGCAGAGAAGTTGGACGGCCTTGCCGCAGAGGACTTCAAGAAAGCGATTGAGTACGATTCAAGAAATTGGCGGACACACCACAACTATGCGATCTCCTTGGCCATGAACGGGCAATACGAATCGGCGATTAATGAATTGGACAAAGCCATTGGGTTGCAACCGAAGTACGCAAACTCTCACTTCAATCGAGGCGAGCTGTATTTTGAGATCGGTCAGTATGAATCGGCCGTAAAAAATTATGAGCGGGCGATTCAATTGGATGCCGAGGACCCTCAGTTTTACAATAGCAGGGCACACAGTCTGTTTATGCTGGAACGCTACGATGAGTCGCTCGAAGACTATATGCAAGCAACCCAGATCGCCAAGGACGACTCGACATTTCATACTGACTTGGCGGACGCCTATCAGTATCTTGGTCGTTGGACCGAGTCGGCGGCTTCCTATCAGGCGGCTGTGGGAGCGGACAATAAGAATGCTCGAGCCTATCAAAACGCTGCTTGGCTGATGGCGACTTGTCCTCAAAGGTCGGTGCGCAATGCGGAGTTGGCCTTGGCAGCAGCGAAGCGAGCGATCGAATTGTCAGGTCGCAATGCTCGAAGCGTTGACACGCTTGCTGCCGCGACAGCCGCAACGGGCAAGACACGTGACGCTTCCAAGTTGCAGTCAGAGGCGATCGAGCTCTCTGAGGATCAGGAAGAACGCGAGGAGTTTGCCGAGCGACTTAAGATTTATCAACGCGGCTCGGCTTATAAACAGACTGATGCACCTGGGTCGCGTACTGCCGCTCGAGACGGCGATGAGGCAAGGTAGCAAGCGGAATGCATTAGTGTAGTGGGCTTTGTCAGACTTCCTAATTGCGTTTGCGTTCGAGAGTTGTTCCTCGAATTATCTTGTTCACGTTCGTACTTGCGGTCGAATCGACGACCAAACAGCCGGTGACTCAGGCGAGCCGTCTTCCTTCTACGGCCTCGGCACTCGCAAGTAGGTCGCGGCCTGCAGCTGGGCGTACAACGCCGCGCTCTGCGTGGGCTCTACGTTCGTGAGCGGTCTCTGATAAACTGGCGACTAGTTCTTTTGGTCGCCTTTACGTTCCCTTTTGGATCGACTTCATGAGTTCTCTGGCAACGCGTCTGATTCTATTCGCGTCAATTTGCTGTGCTTATTTACCTACTCAGGCAGGCTATGCTCAGGACGAAAACTGGATCGCCGTCGGCGGCGATCGTGGCGGGATGCGATACTCCGAATTGACCGGCATCAATCGAGACAACATCAAGCGATTGGCCGTCGCCTGGGAATTCAAAACAGGCGAACTGGCAGAAGGCAAAGCCAAGATCATGGAGTGCACGCCGATCGTCGTAGATGGCGTGATGTACATTACCTCGGGCAAACTCAAAGTCTTCGCATTGAACGCGGCGACTGGCGAAGAGATCTGGAGCTTTGATCCCTTTGCGAAGGGACCGCCGAAATCGCCGCTTGCCTCTGGCGGTGTCAATCGAGGTGTGGCCTATTGGAGTGATGGAATTGACGGTGGTCAGCGGCGCATCTTGCATGGCACATCAAATGGACAATTGTTCTCGCTTGACGCGAAGACTGGCCAGCTCGATGCGAAGTTTGGCGTCGGCGGCGTAAAGGACTTGCGCGAGGATCTCGACGGCGATTTTTCGCGGATGGGCTACGGACCGACATCAGCTCCAGCGATTCTCGATGATATCGTCATCATGGGGTTTTCCTGTGGCGAAGGCCCCGGTCCTGCTGCTCCAGGTGACATTCGCGCTTTCGACGTGCGAACAGGAAAACAAGTCTGGCGTTTCCACACCGTTCCTCGTCCCGGTGAGTTCGGCAACGACACCTGGGCAGAAGAATCTTGGAAGAATCGTGGCGCCGCCAATGCTTGGGGTGGCTACAGTGTCGACACCGAACGCGGCTTGGTCTTTGCTGGGCTCGGTTCCGCAGCATTTGACTTTTATGGTGGCGACAGGGGTGGAGAAAACTTGTTTGCGAATTGCACGATCGCCTTGGACGGCAAGACTGGCAAGCGTAAGTGGCATTTCCAAACTTTGCACCATGATCTTTGGGATCACGATATTCCGACGTATCCTAACTTGGTGCGTGTCACGCACGATGGCAAAGAAATCGATGCGGTAGCTCAGGTGACGAAAACCGGCTACGTTTTCTTGTTCGACCGCGAGAAGGGAAAACCGCTGTTTGAAGTGAGAGAGCAGCCTGCTCCGGCTTCCAATGTTGCCGGTGAGCAAGCTTGGCCTACTCAACCAGTTCCTGTAAAGCCGCCGCCTTTCAGTCGAGTTGGAATCACACGCGAAGATGTGACGAACATCGCTCCTGAGAACCAAGCGAGTGCACTGAAACAGTTCGATGCACTTCAAGGTGGCCCGCAATTCACACCGCCTTCGCTGAAGGGAACGATTGTGTCGCCCGGGTTTCATGGCGGGGCCACTTGGTCCGGCGCTTCCTTTGATCCTGAGTCGGGCATTCTGTATGTTAACTCAAATAACCAGCCCAATATCGTTTCGTTGGTCGAACAGCCTGAAGGTTCGCCAACTCCGTATCGCATCACGGGATATAACAAGTTCGTGGACCATGAAGGCTATCCGGCCGTCAAGCCGCCATGGGGACAGTTAAGTGCGATTGACCTGAATAAGGGCGAGATTTTGTGGCAATCGACACTGGGCGAATACCCCGAGTTGACCAAGCGTGGGATTCCACAAACTGGCACGGAGAACTTTGGAGGCACGATTGTCACCGCAGGGGGCTTGGTCTTTATTGGGGGGACACGAGACGAGAAGTTGCATGCCTTTGACAAGACGACCGGCGAGCTGCTTTGGGAAGCAAAGTTGCCAGCCGGAGGCTATGCCACGCCATCGACCTACATGGTAGATGGGCAACAATACGTCGTGATTCCTGCCTCAGGCGGCGGTAAACTTCGAACTAAGCCTGCTGACTCGATCATCGCCTTCGCTATCCCTCGGCAGACTGGCTCGGGCGACCTTGCACCGCTCGCCAGTGTTGCGTCAGAGGAAGCCAAGCGACTGTTCAAGGCGGCCCGCGAAGGCAACATTGCGGTCGTCAACGAATTGCTCGATGCGGGCCTTGATGTGAACACGGCGAATGCTTACGGTGCAAACGCCCTGATGTTCGCTTGCTCGCGTGGACAAGTAGAAGTCGTCAAGTTGCTCTTGGACCGCGGAGCCAACCCGAACGCCAAGGACACGTTCTACTCCGCGACAGCCATGTCCTGGGCGGCGATGAAGCAACACACGGGTTGTGCGTTGGTACTACTGAAGTTCGGCAATCCTGACTCAGCGACTGCACTCATGCTGGCTGCAATGAGCAACGATGCTGAGTCAGTGGAGTGGATTCTGAAGAATCATCGTCCGGAGCTTCCCACTCTGCAGCGCGTCAAGGCGATGCCGCAGGTTGCGTCGGAACCGAAGTTGGCGGAGCTCTTTGCCGATGTGCCGGGGCCCGAGCCAAAGGATCCGGGGGAAATACCAACTCCTGAAACAAAGAGTTGGACACCCGACGCGCGCGATTTAGAAGCCTACGTTGGTCGCTACGCCTTGCTGCCAGCCGATCTTGAGAAACAACAAGACTTCAAAGACCAGTTTGCAGCGGCACGAGAGTCGCAGGATACATCAGGCCTGGAGATCGCTTCTGTCGTCGTCGACTTAAACAATCTCTCACTTCAACGAGATGATAGTGATGCAACACTGAAACCGAAGTCGGAGCATGAGTTTGAGTTCGGCGACTCGACCTTCCGCTTTGTGCTCCAGGATGAACAAGTCAAGGAGCTACTCGTTACCGTTGACGGCGAGACTCGCTCAAGATTTCGCCGCTTTGATGCGCCGGGGCTGAGCTATGGTTCCGCTGAATCCCTTGCCGCTGACTTGGAAATTTCTTCTTCGGATTGGATGCAGTTTCGAGGCAACGGTGCTCGTGGCGTGGCCGAAGGTCAGAATCCACCGGTGCGATGGAATGTGCCGGAAAAGAAAAATGTATTGTGGAAGACTCCAGTCGAAGGTCTCGCGCATTCCTGCCCGGTGATTGTGGGGGACAAGCTGTTCCTGACCACGGCAATCAGTTCAGGAGATCAAGCTGGCTTACGTACTGGATTGTATGGCGATGTGGATTCGGTGGAAGATAACTCGGAGCATCGATTCGAGCTGCACTGTTACAATAAAAAGAACGGTGAGCTACTTTGGAAGCAAGTTGCCAATACTGCCTCGCCCAAGGTGAAGCGTCACCTCAAGAGTACCCACGCCAATCCGACTCCGGCGACCGACGGCAAGTACGTTGTTACATTTTTTGGCAGCGAAGGGCTCTACTGCTACACAGTTGGCGGCGAACTGGTTTGGAATAAAGACTTTGGAATGCTCGATAGCGGTTGGTTCTTTGATGCGAGCTATCAATGGGGCTTTGCGGCGTCGCCGATCATCTACAACGGTAAGGTCATCGTGCAATGCGACATTCAGGAAGGCTCCTTTCTGGCGTCTTTCGATGTCGCCACGGGGGACGAAGTTTGGCGTCGTGAACGTGAGGAGATTCCATCCTGGTCCACGCCTATAGTTGTCGAGACTGAAGTCGGGCCGCAACTCGTTACTAACGCAACGAATTACGCTCGAGCCTATAATCCTGAAACGGGAGAGGAGATTTGGCGGATCGGAAAGAACTCAGAAATCGCTGTACCGACACCCTTTGCCGCACACGGATTGATTTATGTCGTCAGCGGTTATCGTCCGGTTCGCCCGATTTACGCGATTCGTCCTACGGCCAAGGGCGATATCTCAGATCAGATCGGCTCGCGCTCGAGTCCTTCGATGGCTTGGCAGAATAGACGCAGCGGATCGTACATGACAACGCCAGTCGTTTACGGCGATTACTTCTACACCTGCAATTCCGCGGGTGTTCTGGAATGCCTGGACGCGAAGACTGGCAAGCGGATTTATCGGCGCCGTGTCGCAACCTCCGAAGCGACCAGTTTCATCGCTGCCCTGCTTGCTGCCGATGGACATATTTATTTGCCATCGGAAGAAGGGATCACACTAGTAATCAAGGCTGGCCCAAAGTTTGAGCTAGTCGCGGAGAATCCAATTGGTGAGAGCCTGCATGCAACGCCAGCGATAAGTGATGGAGTGATGTATATCCGCGGGGGGAGTCATTTGTTTGCGATACGAGAGGAGGCGGCGCAAAAGTAGTGCGTTGGTGTGCGTCGCTGACTTGTTTTGCCGGTCTTGCGTGGCACTAACTTGTCGGTGTGTTCCTGTAAGTGAGCAGCTTGCGCGTTATTGGAGAGTGGTTTCCGGTTTCAGGACAACTCTTGGTCAATATGCATCCACTTAGCGGGCCGCGCGCGTGCAGGTAAATACATGCTGATAACGATTTGCACTGGCAAGTCAGGCCCCATACACGTAGGCGTTAGATTCGTTATAAATTTGCCGTAATAGTGTTTCGCTTGTTGGCGGCCTACGACGACGCGATGTAGGTCATATGGATACCGTAGTGACGAGGTAGAGTGAGCATATGCCATCGACTAACGGAAAACCCTGGTACCGCCGATTGGGGCCAGGACTGATCACGGCATGCGTGGTGATCGGGCCAGGCAGCATTATGACGAGCACCAGTGTGGGGGCTAATGACGGCTACTCGATGCTGTGGGTGGTAGCGGTGGCTGTCGCCTTCATGGTCCTGTTCACAACACTTGGAGCCAAGCTGGGCGTCGCTGCGGAACACTCTCCTTGTGAGCTGCTGCGAAGGCGAGTCGGTAAATGGTTATCCGTTTGCGTGGGGCTTGCCGTCTTCTGCATAGCTGCAGGGTTCCAGTCTGGCAACAACATTGGCGCTGCGGCTGCTTTTGAAGCTTTCGTGGAGTCTAAGACCCTCATGGTGTTTCTGCTTGTCGCTTTCAATTGTTTGGCGATCAGTTTTCTGTTCTTGTTTCGTGACGTCTATAAAATGCTGGAAAGAGTCATGGCGACGTTCGTTGGCGTCATGCTCGTTTGCTTTGTAGTCAACTTTTTTTTCCTGAGTCCCGATCCCGATGCGATGCTCGGTGGCTTTGTGCCGTCCCTGGGCAAATCTGGCGAAATTCTTCCGGTGCTTGGTTTAGTAGGGACGACTTTTGTTGTGGCTGCCGCTTTCTATCAGGCTTATCTCGTAAGGCAGAAAGGTTGGACCAAAGAAGACTTGTCGGCCGGTTTGCTCGACGCTCGTATTGGCATTGGCATCACGTTCGCCATTACCGTAATGCTCATGTCCACCGCGGCGGCAGGCTTGTACACCGGTGAGCCAGTGGAGCTGGAGAATCCTGTTGAAGTTGCGACAACTCTAGAAGTGACGTTTGGCGGCTCAGCGAAGTTGATTTTCTGTGTTGGCTTGTTCAGTGCCGCTTATTCATCTTTTCTGATCAATTCTATGATCGGAGGTTTTCTTGCTGCAGATGGACTTGGGTTGGAGAGTTGTCCTGACGCTCTTGCCCCCAAGTTACTAACCGCTTCGGCACTTCTGATCGGTATGTTGGTTGGGCTGGCCGTATTGCTACTGGACTTTGAGCCGGCTCCGACCTTGATCGTCGCTCAGGCGTTGACGGTTGTCGTATCGCCGTTGGTTGCGGGAGCACTACTGTGGCTGACGAGTTCTCGTGAAGTCATGGGCGACGCGGTCAATGGACTTGGAACGATTGTTATAGGAGCTATCGGATTGGTTCTGCTGATCGTCATGGCTGGCAAGACCGCTTTGGTCGACTTGCCCCAGAAAGTGAATGAATATCTTGCTTTGCCGGCAGAGGTCCGACAGCGTTAGTGTTTCAGCTGTTGAGAGACTAGTTAGAGGTTAAGTCTGTTACACAACGCCCAGCCCAATCGTTTAAGGACCACAGCTGTAGACGCCGTCTTGCTTTGGAAGAGTTTCCAATTTGCCGGTCGCAGATTTCTGTGGTTGTCGTAACATCGCTTCGCCTATTGGCGGCCTACAAAACGCAAGATTGTTGGCAAGCTCAGTGTAGAAGGTGCGACTCTTCATGGACTTCCGGTGAAGTCCACTACGAGTTCGAGGTTTGGGCTAAAATGTTACGTAGCTGGCAAACAAGCACTCGCAGAACCTACAACTCTATGACAAAACCAAATTTGGCGATTATCGCATTCGCTTTGTCCCTCATCTTTTTCCACTCGCAAGTCTTCGCGCAAGAACAAAAGCCATCTCTGCTGCGCGAGCTTCAGAAAGCGGATGCCGAAAATCTGGCCAAAGCTGTGATTGCGAAAGGCGATGCAGTACGTGGAGCCATTCTGTTTTCGCAAAAGTCGTTGAACTGCGCGACATGCCACGCTCAGGGCCAAAGAGATCGAGTCGGCCCAGATCTGACGCAACTGAAGATCGCAGCGGGAAAATCTCTCGAGTTGCATTTGATTGAGGCACTACTTTACCCTTCCAAAGTCATCCGTGAGGGCTATGAGTCTTCCACGATCCTAACCGAGGACGACCAGATCCTCAAAGGACGAGTCGTGGAGAAGGATGACGAGCGTATTGTCATCCGAGAATCGAATGAGGCCAATCGTCTCGTTGAGGTTTTGCGCAGTGAAATCGCGCAGATGCGACAGGACAAGATCTCGGCGATGCCCGCAGATCTTGTTGACCAATTGGAAGACCGTCAGGCTTTCCTTGATCTCGTGCAGTACCTTCGTAATTTGAACGGCTCTTCCTCTTCTGCGAACAGCGCCTCAACAGGAATGAGCGTAGCACTTCCGGACCGCATTGCGGGGTTGGCTTGGATTGATCACTTTGCCTGTGCGAATTGCCACGATCAACTAAAGGCATCTGCAGGAATTACGTTTGGTGCACCAACCAAACGTGGTCCGAATCTACGGGCTATAGCGACTCGCGCAGCGCCCGACTTTGTGAATGCATTCATCGCAGATCCACACGGAAAGAAGCCTGAGACGAGCATGCCTGTGATGCTGTCAGGACTTTCGAAAGAAGAGCAACAACAAGTATCTGAGGCGATTCTGCACTACTTGTGGTCGCAAGACCAGCCGATAGGAGAAGAGCAGACTGGATCGCAAGACAATTCTGCTGGGCAAGCTGCAAAGAGTGTTACCCCGCAAGACTCCGACTTTGCGGCGGCAAAGAAACGCGGAGAACGGCTCTTTCATCACGTTGGATGTGTGGCTTGCCATTCTCCACGCAACGAGAAAAACGAAGAGATTTTGGCGGAGCAATCCGTTGCATTAGGTACCCCAGGGGAGAAGTATACCTCAGCTGGTTTGGTTGCATTCTTGAAGAATCCCCACTCTGCCCGCCCAGCAGGTCGTATGCCAAACATGCGACTCGACCACTGGGAGGCAGTGGATCTAGCCTGCTATCTAATTGGCACGGAGACAACGAGCCACAAGGCACTTACCGTGAATTCCAAATTGGCCATGAAGGGTAAGCGCTTCTTTGCCAAGTACGGCTGCAGTAGCTGTCATGATTCGGCGGAGAAGGGGACACTGGAGCAGAATCCTGTGTTTGCTTCGGTTGAGATAAAGGATTGGTATGCTGGTTGTCTCTCCGAAACTCAAGGAGATTGGCCCAGCTACCGTTTTCGCAGCGATCAGCTGAAGAGCATTCGCGCTGCTCTAGAGCAATCTCAACAGCCACTTAAACAGGATGATCAAGCACTTGCATCTTTCGCCGCTCTCAATTGCTTGAATTGTCATCGCCGTCAAGAGTATGGGGGCGTCGATGACGTACACGACGTCTACTTCCATACCGAGAATGAAAACCTGGGACCACAAGGAAGATTGCCGCCCACTTTGACCGGAGTGGGCGCGAAACTCAAACAGAAATGGCTTCGCGATGTGCTTGTCAACGGAAAAGCCATTCGTCCGTACATGAACACGCGAATGCCTCAATATGGCGAAGAGAACGTGGGGCACTTGGTCGAACTTCTTGGAAAATGTGACGCACCACCAGAAGTCGAGATGGCTCACTTCACAGACGTAAAGGAAACACGGAAACAAGCGACTGAGATGATTGGGAGCCAAGGGCTGAACTGCGTCGCTTGTCACACCTTTCAAGAAAAGCCGGCGCAGACCATGCCAGCAGTCGATCTGACTGAAATGAGTGACCGCTTACGACCGGAGTGGTTCTACGCCTACATGATGGCACCTCAGTCGCTAAGCCCGAATACGGTGATGCCTTCGTTTTGGCCTGGCGGCAAGGCAATGAGAGAGCAGTTCTTTGATGGCGACACCAAGCAGCAAATCGGGGCCATCTGGGAGTACCTACAGGACGGCAGACAGGCTAGAACGCCGCGTGGAATCCGAATGGAGCCGATAAAGCTCCTGGCAGCAAAAGACCGTGCCGTCATGCTCCGGCGTAGCTACCAAAACATCGGCAAGCGTGGGATCGGCGTCGGATATTCTAATCAGGCAAACATCGCGTATGACGCAGAGCAGATGCGAGTTGCGATGTTTTGGGCTGGCGAGTTCGCTGATCCAGGCGGCGTATGGCGCGGTCAGGGAAGCGGTACTGTGCGTCCGCTTGCGAGACCACAAGTACTTGCCAAAGGCCCGGATTTGGATCGCGTTGATGCACCGTGGAAAGTCGATAATGGTCGGCCATCTAACCATCAATTCCTAGGCTATTCTCTCGACAAGAGCGGTAGACCAACTTTTCGTTATCGCTTCGGGCAGATTCAAGTCCAGGACAAGTTTGAAGATCGTGACGCTGCGGACGTGTCAGTGAAGGCGACATTGCATCGAACGGTCCGTTTTGAAACGCCTGAGCCTGTTAAGGGCTTGCGTTATCGGCTTCTCAGCGGCGGTCCGCTGAAACTCTCGATCGATAAGGATGGCAACAAGTCCGTTTGGATCGGAAACGTTGCCGTAGAGACTGACGGTAATCCCCAGATCGAGGTCAAAGAAGAGAATGAGAAACTGGCGGAAGTCTGGTTATTGCTCGACCTGCCAGCGGGAAAGACGAGCGTGGAAATTGACTATGGATTGCGAGGAGAATGATTGTGAACTCTAAGATACATCTTCTCGCCAGCGTTTTATTTGTTTCGTCTATTGCTGCGAATAGTTCTCTGGCTCAGAGATTGGGCGAATACTGGGATACGGGCGAAGCTGAGTCGAAGTACTATCGCATCGTCGATATTCCGCTTCCGGACGACCATAAACTCGAAGCCGGCAGCTTCGAAGTATTGCCGGACGAGAAACTTGCCATTGGAACGCGACGCGGTGATATCTTTATCGTCGACGGCGCCTTTGATGAGTTTCCTCGACCCACCTATCGTCGCTACGCAAGTGGACTCGACGAGGTTCTTGGGATGTCCTTTCACGATGATGCGTTCTACATCACTCAGCAAACGGAGGTGTCCAAAGTCAGCGATACCGATGGAGACGGGCTCGCCGATCGATTCGATACGCTGAGTGATGTTTGGGGCTTCCGGCACTACCACGAGTTTGCCTTTGGCTCGAAGCGTGATCCTGAAGGAAACATCTGGGTCGCACTTTGTCTTTCCAAATCTTATCATAGCGATGCACCGTTTCGAGGCTGGTGCTTGAAGGTAACGCCAGAGGGGGAATCGATTCCAGTTTGCAGCGGTATTCGAAGTCCTTGTGGCATTGGACCGAATGAGCACGGCGTGATGTTTTACGCGGAGA
This sequence comes from Aureliella sp., assembly GCA_963691875.1. Lineage (GTDB taxonomy): Bacteria > Planctomycetota > Planctomycetia > Pirellulales > Pirellulaceae > Aureliella. Next base: position 1,972,425 of record OY829846.1, on the reverse strand, counting down.
GTCAAGGGCCTTGGAACGGTTCCTGCAGTCTCAAAGTCTTGGAGCAGGGAGGTTTCATGGGGCATCCGGTTAGCTTCAACTGGTATGACTTAGTGGACAACATGGACAAACCTGAAGTCGTACCGAACACGCGTTCCCGATTACTGACCGAACGCAAGCGAGTGAAAGAACTGGTGCCCTACGCAGTGGTCTTTCCTTACATCAAGATGGGGCGATCGATTTCCGGCTTCGTCGTGGATCGTAGCGGTGGCAAGTTTGGGCCATTTGAGAATCAGATCTTTGTTTCAGACTTTAGTCTGAGTGTGGTGATGCGAGCTACGACCGAAAAAGTGAACGGGATCTGGCAAGGCGCTTGTTATCCATTTCGCGAAGGACTGGCGACGGGGTTGCTGGCTTGTCAGTTCACGCCGAAAGGCGATCTGATCGTCGGTGGCACCAATCGTGGCTGGCCTGTACGAGGTCCAAAGGAATTCGCGTTGCAACGTTTGGATTGGACTGGAATCACGCCCTTCGAAATCCACGAGATAAAGGCTCGGCCTAATGGTTTTGCCCTCAGGTTTACTAAGCCGGTTGATTCAGAGTCCGCCTCAGATCCGGCTGGCTACGAACTGCAAACTTACACGCATGTTTATCAGCAGGGATACGGGAGTCCCGAAGTCGATCACACCACTCCCAAAGTCACTGCCACAGAGGTATCGCCGGATGGGCTGCAAGTGGAAATTGCGGTCGAAGGATTGGTGCAAGGGCATGTTCATGATTTTCATTTGCCGGATATACGATCGGCCGATGGAGAGGCTTTGCTCCACACTCGGGCATACTATACCCTCAACGAGATTCCGGTGAGTGCCGATTGACGGTGATCTGGCTTGTTTGTTGCGATGAAGGGCAACGCTCCGGAATAGTAGGTCCTCAAGAGAGATTTACCCCGTTCACTTGAAGTCGGCGAGCAGAGAGAAGCTAGTCGCCAGTGGGCCACTCCCGGGCCTGATGGCCCGACCCCCGCCAAGCGGGAGGGTAACTTGTCGGGAAATGAATTTTTCACATGGCCGACTTGCAACAACTGATCCGTTACCAGCGAGATTGCTACGAGGCGGATAATCGAGAAGTCGGCATCAAGGACTTGTTGCATAGCAAGATCCGGCATCTACGATTCTTAGACAACGAGGAAGTAGCGCTCAGTGGAACAATCGATCGCGTGCCTTTGCCCGAGAAGTACGGAGAAAAGCTGCGAAAGGATGCCTTCAAATACCGTCGTGATAAGACGCTGGTTTATGCCACGCTGCCAGTTGTCGGCAAGCATTCAGAGCTTGAACAATTGGTGAAGCATCTTTGTGCACCGTTAATTTATTTCCCGGCCGAGATCGTCGAGCTCAAAGAGAAGTACTTCGTGGCGCCAGATCTCTCGGACTGTCGCATCAATTTGCCTGTCCTGCTCGAGATTGCGGAAGTTGCGGAGATCGAATCTGACGCCGTGCTCAACGCACTCGGTAGACTGCCGCCCGCTCCATGGCCCAAGGCACGTTTGCACGATGTAGCAGCATTGTTTGCGGACTTGCTACCTCATGTCGACTTTGCATCCTTGGCTGGTTTCCCACAGTTGATGCATGGCAAAGAAGTACGGCAGAGACGCGAGTCGGAAGAACAATCTTTATGCTGCCTGCCATCGACGGCTATCGCCTTGCTTGCCAATTCACCAGATACACGCGGTGTGCTGTTTGAACTGGCGGAGTTGTCGGAGCAGGAGCGCTATTCCGCGCCACTTCAAACGCTGTTGGACGCCAAGCCACCTGAGCTGAAAGAAATCAAAACACTGCCTTCGCTTGCTCCGTCGACGCTCAGTGAGGCCCAGGAACAGGTCGCAAGATTGTGCCGAAATCAAGACGTCACGATGGTGGTCGGACCACCGGGCACCGGGAAGTCGCATACGATCGCGTCGGTGGCCTTGGATCACTTGGCTCGTAAGCAAACGGTCCTTATCGCGTCGCGGATGGATCAATCCGTCAATGTTGTCGGCGACAAGATCGAAGAGATGATTGGCGAGTCGGGTGCGGTAGTGCGTGCCGGACGCAAGCAGCATCTTCGGAAGCTGAAAGAGTCGCTTGAAAACTTGCTAAGCGGGATTAGTTGTAAAGATGAGGAAGCGGAGCCCGCAAAGCAGCAGTTTCGCCAACTTCGAAAGCTCGACAAGGAACTCCAGCGGCTTGAGCAATCCATTTCTCGAAATCAAAGCCGTGAGATCGCCTGGGGCCAATCGGAGGTTTCGATGGCTTCAACGATATTCGGTGGGTTATCGAAAAGTTTAACCCAAGGGCTTCGGCAATGGCAGCTGGGTGACTTTGATGGTTGGCAAAGTCTGCAGAGCTACACACAGCGGTTGGAGCAGCGCACTGAGCTTAGCAAGCGGTTTCTACGGCAAACGTTGGAAGAGCGTACAAAGAATCTTCTTGATCGAAAACGGTCCGACCTGACTCACTTTCTCCAAGCGATCAAGGCACGCAGTGACGGACGGCAGCGCGAGCTCTTTCAGAAAATCGATTTTCGTGCGCTGCTTCATGCCTTTCCGGTCTGGCTCTGCAAATTGACAGACTTGGCAAACGTGCTGCCCTTGCAGGAGGATCTCTTTGATCTGGCGATACTTGACGAGGCGACGCAGTGCGATATCGCGAGTTGCTTGCCTCTGCTCCAACGTGCAAAGAGAGTGGTGATCGTGGGTGATCCGAAGCAACTGAGGCACATTTCGTTCCTGTCTGAGGGACGGCAGCTGAGCATAGCAAGGTCGCAAGGTCTGGAAGAAACCCAGCAGCAGCGATTTGATTTTCGCAAGAACTCAATTCTGGATGCGACCCAGCAAGCGGTCATGCAGTCCCAAGTCGTGTTTCTCAACGAACACTTTCGTTCTTTGCCTCCGATCATTGAGTTTAGCAACGGCGAATTCTATCAAGGTGCGTTGCGTGTGATGCGGCAGCGGCCACTCGAAAAGCAAGATGTTCTGCAATGCGTATGCACGCAAGGGGTTCGCTCGTCCGCAGGACGCAACGAGATGGAGGCCGAGAAGATCTTGCTGCAGGTGCAACAGTTGGTAGAGAGTGAAAGAGCAGTTTTGCCTCAGGCGGCGCAATCGGTTGGGATACTATCGCCTTTTCGTAGCCAAGTCGACTATCTGGCACGAGAACTCGACAAAAGGTTTTCGTACGAGGAATTTGAGAAGCATAGCTTGTTGGTAGGGACAGCCCACACTTTTCAAGGTGAGGAACGCGATTTGATGTTGATATCGCTAGTGGTAGACAACGAATCACACTCTGCATCGTTTCGATTCCTCGAGCAGCCAGAAGTCTTGAATGTATCCATCACTAGAGCTCGGCATCGCCAAGAGATCTATCGGTCTTTTGACCTAGATCAGCTGCCTAGCGGCAGTCTGCTTCGCCGCTGGTTGGAAGCTTGCGACAAAGCACGTATGGAAAAGCATCTCGATGCTCCGCGTGTTCAGGATGAGTTTCGAGTGGAGGTCCTAGAAGCATGCACTGCGAGAGGATTCCGCTGCTGGCAAGATTTCAAATTGGCAGGATTGGAATTGGATCTGCTTGTAGAAAACTCAGGGCAATTGGCAGGAATCGATTTGGTCGGCTATCCAGGTGCTTTGATGGAAGCCTACTCTTTGGAACGATATCGAGTGCTTTATCGATCGGGCTTGCAGGTCTTTCCGCTGAGTTATCGACTTTGGACCCAGGATCGTGAGTGTAGCCTGGACCGAATCGAAAAGCAGTTGGCGAGATAGTTCTGCGTTTGCGATACCTTCTCGGTTTCTATTGAGACCGGTAGAATCGCTTCCGAGGCCATCCGATAGTTTGAATCGATCGTAGGCCGCTGACGAGCGTAGTGCTGTTCCAGCGCGCCGAAAATAAGCCCAGCACAGGCGTTGTTAGCGATTTGTGGTTAAAAGAACACCCGAGTCGACTTCCAAGGCAATAGTAAAGCCGAAAGTCTTGGCGACTTCCGCTACTCGAGAAAACGAGCCCCAAACAAGACGGCGCATGAGGCTGGTCGTTAAGAGAAATTGGAATAAGTGAACACACTGGTAGTAGCTGTTGAAGGTTGGGGGCGTGGTCTGCTCGGGTGCATGGGAGCGAATTTGGCGCGTACTCCGACGTTGGACCGAGTCGCTGCCGGCGGCATGGTGCTCGACCAATGCTTTCTGGACTCCTGCGGACTCCACAGCCAGTTAAATAGTTTGTGGACGGCACGGCATGCACTCCAACCCAGCTCTTTCGCCGGTTCTAGTTCCAATCTTTGGTCTGCGTGTGAAGCTGCTGGAATTCCTGCTTGCTTGATCACCGATCGCGAGTTGGTTGCGGAGCAGGCGGAGTCATTCGGGTGTGGTGAAGCTGCCTTTCTGCCAGTCGAATCCAATGACGAACCTGCAGCGACCTCCGATGACTGTACTGCGATGCAACTTTTCTATGCCGCTGCAGAGATGGCTAGTCGGCGAGAAGGTGTGGTTTGGGTTCATAGCTCTGGATTGAATTTGCCTTGGGATGCACCTGAAGAGCTCCGAGCGAGTTTCACCGACCCGGAGGATCCTGATCCACCCTCTGAGGTGGGGCCGCCGAGTTTTACGATTGGACCTGTAACGGACCCGGATGATGTGGTCGGATGGGGACAAGTTGCGGCGGCGCAGAGCTCGGTTATCGACGAGGGCTTGGCGACTTTACTGGGAGCGATGCACGCGCGACTCGAGCATGAAGACTGGACGGTGGTCATTCTGGGACTTGGTGGAACGCCGCTTGGTGAACACGGCCAGATCGGGAGCTGTCGAGATGCTGCGGGCGCGGTTACGCAGAGTTTGCATGGAGAAGTGCTGAGTGTGCCAGCAATATTGACAGCCCCGGAAACCAAATGGCGCATGACCCGACGCGGTGAGCTGTTCCAGCTGCCCGACCTGGCCGCGACCATCATGGCAAGTTTACTCGGGCGACAAGCGGAGTCCGCTGCGGCGGATTCGTCTTGGGGACAAGATTTGTTGCAACTGCCTTTCAGCGACTCTACTTCGCGCTGGTCGACGAGCCTGCAGCTTGCCAAAACGGCCGGCAACAATGGGAGTTGGTTGCGTTGTCCCGCCTGGAGTAGCTTGATTGTGGGTGAAGAGGGCGAGAATGGCGAGTCGAAGCTGTTCGTCAAACCCGAGGATCGGATGGAAGTCAGCGACGTTGCCGACAGGCGGCCCGATATCCTGGAACAGATGCTTGCTGCAGATAAGCACTTTGAAGAGGCGTTGCAGTCGAACCAAAGAGGCAAATTGCCTGCTTTGGACGAAGAGTTGGTGACGCTACTTCGCTAAGTTCTTTTTGCCTGAAGCGAATTGAGGAAACGATATGGATCAGATTGAACAGGTTCCTGTCCAGAAGCAGCGGCGAAAAATCCTGGGGATGTCAGCGGTTTTGTTGCCATTGAATGAAGACCTTTCGGTGGACTGGGAAAGTTTTCGAGCTCACGTGCGCCGGACCTTGGACGCAGGGTTGGTTCCAGCCGTCAACATGGATACCGGCTACGCGCATTTGATCGATGAGGCGACAAGAGTCCAGGTGCTTCGTGAAACGCGGGAAATAGCATCCGGCAAGATGTATGTCGCAGGAGCCTTTGTCGGCGATCGTTCTGGCGCGCCCTTCGACGGCGATGCATATCGTCACCAGATGGCGTCAATCCAGCAGCACGGCGGAGTGCCGGTACTGTTTCAGTCTTATGGTTTAACGGAGCAGGATAATGCATCCATAGTGGCCAGCTACCAGAGCTTAGCTTCCGAGGCGGACCGATTTATCGGATTTGAACTCGGCGCGGTCTTCGCACCTTTTGGAAAAATTTACTCCTTGGAAGTTTACGAGCAGCTCGTCAAGATTCCGCAGTGCATCGGAGCTAAGCATAGTTCGCTGGATCGGAAACTGGAGTGGCAGCGATTGGGCGTTCGCAACGCAATCCGCCCTGACTTCCATGTGCTGACCGGTAATGACTTGGCGATCGACATGGTCATGTATGGTAGCGACTACTTGCTAGGCCTGAGTACGATGGCGCCGGATCTTTTTGCTCTGCGCGATCGTTGTTGGGAGCAGGGGGATCCCGAGTTCTTCCACTTGAATGATTGGCTGCAGTACCTTGGCTTTTTCACTTTTCGAGCCCCTGTTCCAGCTTACAAACATTCGGCGGCTCACTTTCTGAAGCTTAGGAAATGGATCGAGTCGGATCGAACTTATCCTGGCAGCCCAACTCGCCCAGACTCGGATCGCGACGTTCTCGCCACGTTATTGGCCGAGCTGCAGAAGTGGATTTGATTTGGCAATTGCTAGCTATGCGGTAAAATCGCCTAAATTGGCAACGTTGCCAAGGATCGTCGCAACCCGCAGATTGTCTTGTTTCTCAGCTCGCAGCCTAGTACAAGTCGATATTCGGTAGCGGTTGAGGTCGCTTCCGCTTTGCGACATCAACTGAATCGAAACCCAATTACAAGCAGCCGAACGCAGGGAAGCAGACGGTGTTCTCTATTTGTCGTGTTGTGCCCCGCAGGCACTCAATTTCATCGATCGTATTTAGCAGTCTCTGCCTTGCGGAGAGGACCAGAGCGAAAACTCTTGGTGCTCTGGTTCGATGCATTCTGCTTCTTGTCCTTCCTTGCGCGTCAGCTCCGCTCGTGGCTCAGCCGAACGCAGGGGATTCGGAAGAAAAACCAACAACCGACCGTGAGCTCTATCAGTCGGCGTCGGACGCGCTGGCTCTGGGAAGATACGATGCGGCGGCGCTTCCGCTTCAGGAATTGCATGAGAAGCACCCAGACTTTGTTCTGCGGAATACAGTCTGTGTCTATTTATCTGAGTGCTTGATTCGCCAAGGGAAGGCGGAACAGGGGTTCCAGCTGCTGCAAGAACTGCAAAATCAGCTAAGCAGAGCACGCCAAGCTGAGAAGGCTTCCGGTGAGCAACTCAAGGCCCAAGAGCTGGATGAAAAACTTCTCAAGCGAGTTGCAACACTTCAGCGTTATGCAGCTCGTGTTGCTGCAGCCGATGCAGAGAAGGAACAGCGGTTTTCGGATGCAATCAAGTGGCTGCAGTGGACCGGCGCAGCTAGCCCGGAGGAGCAGGCTGCGCTTCGAAAAGAATCAGTTCGAATCGGAATGAAAGTCGCTTGGCAACAACTGAAGACTGACGGTGATCCTCAGAAGGCGCTCAGCGAACTCACGAAGCTTTCACCGATTCTGCGTGAGCAGGAAGGGGAAATCCTGTTCTCCGTAGCTGAGAAGCTGACTGAGAGCAAACGCACAACGCTGGCTCAACCCATTTACGAGCAACTTTCGCAATGCCTGCCCACGGGGGGGGCGATGCCAAGCTGGGCTCATGTCGTGGATCTGCGGTTGATGCAGTATTCACTTCAAAAAAAACATTACTCGAATTGCACGAGATTGTTCGAACTCGCAAGGCGGCGTTACGAGCCGGTGCAGTTGGCTGAGATCGAATTCTTGCAAGCTCAAGCGGCTATTGCGCAGATTGATTTCGAAGCTGCCATAAAATTGCTGGGCGATGTCGAGGCGGAGGCGAAGAAAAACAGGCACACAGAATATCTCGCCAAAGCAGTATGGCTACAAGGCGAGGTTTGGTTCTTGAAACGCGACTATGCGAACGCCATCCAGAGTTACGATCGAGTGTTGCGACTGCAGACAGAAGAATGGACTCAGCGTGCGGCTTTGCAGCGAGCCAAGTGTTTGGAACTTTCGGGGCAATGGCAACTAGCACTCGCTGCATATCAAGAACTGAAATTTACCAATCAAGAATCCACTGCCAATAAACTGATTGAACAGCGAATCGCTGTACTGCAAGAATCCATTCAGACGCGAAACCGTTAAGTCAACGTTATTCCCATGATAATACGTGTCGTCACCCTGATATTCATGCTCTTGATCACGAGTTTGACATGCGAGAGTTCGCTTGCTCAGGAGGGTGCGCCTCCACCTACCACCTTCTCGCGAGAGCCTGCGGGCGGACGTATTGCAGCTAACAATCCTTTACCGCCAATCCCGGATCCCGTTTCGCTGGGAGGTGTGCCTGCAGATTCAGATGTGAACACAGTGGAACAGGCCGGGACGATCGAAGCAAATAGCTTGATCTCGATCTTCCGCAGAGGCGGAGTGCCGATGTTCGCGATTGTGATTTGCTCGATCGTGCTAGTTATTTTCGCCATGGAACGAGGCTTTTTCTTGCGCAAGACACGCGTGATGCCTAGGCTATTCGTCCGCGGCGTGCTGGAACAGCTGGAGCAACAACAGATTGCTCAGGAAGAAGCCTTGGAGTTGTGCGAAGAGAATGCGAGTCCTATCGCGGAGCTTTTTGAAACGGCACTGAAAAAGTGGGGGCGACCGGCCGTTGAGATTGAACAAGCTGTCATGGATGCTGGCGAGCACGTAACCAGTCAACTGCGACGGTACTTGCGTTTGTTCAGTACCATTGCAAACCTAGCGCCATTGCTTGGGCTACTTGGAACGGTCCTAGGAATGATCGATGCGTTTAATACAATCGCTCAAGCCGACGCGATGGGGCGTCCAGAGATGTTAGCCAGCGGTATTGGCGGCGCCTTGTTGACGACAGCAGCTGGGTTATGTGTCGCAATTCCTGCGTACACCGCGTACGCCTATTTTGTTGGCAGGTCAGACCAGTTGATTCTGGAAATGGATAAACTTAGCCAGAGCTTGATTGAGCTTGTGTGTGCCGAAGCACAGGGAACGAAGAGACGAACGCGCAAGGCAGCGTAGTACCACCGTCGGGGGCGTTTCCGGTCAAAGGTGAGCAGGGACGCATTGATACCTGAGAATTAGGAAGCACCAAGCATGGCGCTGAAAACAAGCTCCTCTGAAGAACTGCCAACGGTCAATCTGACTCCGATGATTGATGTGGTTTTCTTATTGATCATCTTTTTTATGGTCGGTACGCAGTTCACCGAGGAAGAGAAGCAAATAGAATTGACGCTGCCAGGAGCGGGGCAGTTGCAAGCCATGGTGGCTCCACCAGATCGTCGCGAAGTTGCGATAACAGCGGGAGGCGACATATATCTGGATGGTGCACCCGTTTCTATGGAGCAATTGACCAAACAGCTCGCGGAAATGCAAAGCCAGTATCCAGATCTGGGTGTCGTTGTTCGCGCCGATGGTACGGTACAGCACCAGGATGTCGTGCAACTCTACGGCGCCATCACTCGAGCCGGCGTTGCGGACATGGCCATTGCTGCTACGACTCAACGAGGGCAGCTGCGGTAATGTCGGAGTGGTGGACTGAGATCGTTGATGCGGGCTGGCGATTCTGGCTCTACTTGACCTCGGGTCGAGTCATGGCGATCGTCTTCGGCGTCGCCTTTGCAGTGCTCGCGATTGGCTTGTTTATCGCGTCCAAGACGAACTGGGGCCGAGCTAAACCGCTCACCAAGTTTGTCGTGCTAAGCGTGGTGTTGCACGTTTGGCTCTTAATCTACGCGGTGGGAAGCGTTCCGGTCTTGCCGCAAGGTGATCCCAGCGGAATGGATCGAGGGGTAGACTACGCGATCGCAATAAGCCTGTCGCCGGATCTGATTGAAGCCAGCGAGGCTCAGGTCACCGAGCCGGAGCCATGGGAACAAGCTTCTCCATCAATGGATTATCCTGAACCGGAGATTCTGGCTGGCGTCAACTTAGACGACTTGGAACCGGAGCCATTGCCAGAGCTTTCTCCCGAACCAAGCAGTCTGCCGGAACTGCCGCCTTTGGAAACAACTCCTCCGCCGATGCCAGATCTTCCGGATCTGCCAACGCTTAGTTCCGATACGCAGCCGACGGAGCAGCTGAATGCGTCGCTTGATGCGATGGAGATTCCGGTACCGGAGGCCGAATCACAACCAACTCCAGATCCACCTGTGCAAAGTGTAGCTAGTCAGCTGCCTGTCAGTGAGTTGCCCAAGGCGTATCAGCTCCGCCAAGCGGCCAATCGCCTGGAACGAGCTCGTGCTTATGGGGCTGATGCAGACACCGAAGCTGCCGTTGCGGCTGCTCTCAAATGGCTTGTAGACGCGCAGAGCCAGGACGGCTCGTGGAATGCAGCTGCTTACGGAGCCGGAACTGAGACCAACGCACTCGGCTTGTCGCGGAGTGGCACGGGTCGCGACGCGGACACTGGTGTTACGGGGTTGGCGCTGCTGGCCTTTCTCGCTGCCGGACATACACACTTGGAAGGTGAGTACGCTGCGACGGTCCGGAATGGGCTCATTTACTTGCTGAACGCACAGATGCCGTCGGGTGATTTGTCAGGTCCTAAGCAACTTGGTAACTCTTCGGCCGTACTGAACTCGCGGATGTACTGCCACAGTATTGCCATGTTGGCCGTCGCCGAAGCTCACGCGATGACGAAGGACAAGACGTTGCGCAAAGCGGTGATTCGGGCGGCGAACTACAGCCTTGGAGCACAGGATCCAGGAGGTGGCGGTTGGCGTTATCGGCCGCGTGAGCCCGGTGATCTGAGTCAGTTTGGTTGGCAGGCGATGGCACTGAAAAGTGTAGAGCGAAGCGGATTGGTAATACCTGCCGTAGTCCAAGAGCGAATGCGGCGATTCTTGAGCTCGTGTTCTGCCGGAAACTTCGGCGGCTTGGCCAGATACAAACCCGGCGAAGGGCGGCCGTCCGCGACGATGACTGCCGAGTCACTTGCGTGTCGATTTATGCTGGACTATCCGTTGTCCAATAATGGACTTCTCGAGGCCAAAAAGATGGTGATGAACAGTCGCCCGGGAGTTGGAGAGGACAACGTCTATTTCTGGTACTACGCAACCTTGGCACTTTTTCAGCTGCAAGACGAAGACTGGCGAGTCTGGAATCAAGTCATGAAGCAGCGCCTGCTGGCTAATCAAACACCCGTATATGAAGAGCAGGCAGGCAGTTGGAAGCCTGACAAGCTGTGGGGCGGATACGGTGGGCGAGTTTATTCTACGGCGATGAGCTGTCTGTGTCTGGAAGTTTACTATCGCTACCTACCCATGTACCAACGCAGCAACCTGGCTCAAGGGCAGGGTATACGCGTTCTAAATCGCTGACCGGCCAGTGACGAGAAGTGTCGACCGCGCCAAGCTGCTTTCTAATCGCTACAATCCTTTAAGGTCGACCAAAGCCCGCTTAAGGGGCGAGTTGTTTCAGACACTACGCTTCAGAGTCGGAATACGCTGTCGGAATCACGTAGGATTTTCTGACTTGAAGTAGGCTACCTTTTTGGACGTAAACTTTTTCGATGGACCAAGAGCAGGACAAGTTTCGAATCTGGAAACGGCGAGCCATCCTGTGCGCTGTTCCTGCCTTCTTGCTAGTCTCAGGCATTGATGCGCTTCCGGATCCGATTGCGCCCAAGGGGCCGCTTCGGAGTGTTCAGATTCGTACGGGGCAGATACTTGGAATCTGGCAAGGACCCTGGTCCATGTATGCCAAGCCCTCGGTGAAGTACTTGTGGCTGTCCGCTGATTTCTATGACGAACAGGGGATAAAGCGAGACACCTGGAACTCGCCGTACTGGCAAGAAGTATCCGGGGTGCAAAAGTTTGTGCAGTTTAGGCATATGAATTACTACATTCGCATGTGTTCGCCATTGCACCGCGAGGCCGCAGCGGATTTCGCGAATTACATGGCCGCACAGCGTGAGACGGAATTAACAGGTGAGTTGAAGGTAGAGCTGTTTGCAAACAATCTTGAGTTAACCTTACCCGCCAAAGGTGAAATCCTCGATCCTGACGAATTCGTCTGGGTGACAGAAAGTCGGCAACTGTATGATCCGTGGGCTGACGTCGACTTGGAGGCACTGGCAGAGCCACCTCCGATCACTTGGCCGAGGGCCAAGCTACCGTGAAGGAGAAAAGAAGTTGGAGTGCCTTCTTTGAGGCATGGCTGTTTGATGGATGTGCTCTGCAAACTTGCGCGTTGCTGAGAGTCGGGTTCGGCTTACTCGTCTTGGTCTACGGACTCGTGTGGTTGCGAGACGCACATTTCTGGTTCTCAAATCAAGGCGTTGTTTCAGTTGAGACGATCACCGCCAATCAGCCAGCGACAATGTGGTCGATATTCTTTTGGGTTGAGCCGAATCCAGGTTTTATCACCATTTGTTTGACGATCATGCTCCTCAACGCAGTCCTATTGACGCTCGGGTGCTTTGGGCAGTTGCAAGCAGCTTTTATCTTTTTTTGGTTGGTAAGTTTTCAAAATCGAAATTCGCTCATTGGTGATGGCGAAGATTCCGTTTTCAGATTGTTCGCTTTTTTTCTGATTTGGATGCCACTCGATCGATGCTACTCGGTGACGCGTCTTCTTGAGCCCGTCGCCTCTAGAATTCCCAGGTGTAGTGAGGCAGCTTGGCCGATTCGACTGGTTCAAATCCAGATGGCGATCATCTACCTTTCAGCCGCCTGCTCCAAGATGTTGAGTCCGACTTGGCAAGACGGCTCAGCGGTCTATTACGTCTATCAAATGCACGACAACTTTGGACGTGGCCCGCTGCCGGCTTTTCTAATGGAAACGGAATGGCTGATTCGTCTCACCACTTGGGGAGCTATGGTCGTCGAAGCCTGTTTGCCTTTTCTGCTCTTCTTTTCCCGGACACGCTGCGCGGGCATTGTGTTAGGCATTATCTTACATCTGAGTATGGAGTACTCGATGCACCTCTTTTTGTTTCAGTGGATCATGATGCTGGGCTTGCTGGCTTTTACGAAGCCCGAGGATTTCACCTGGTTCCGCCGCTGGACGCGGAAGCACAATCCTTATCAAGCAGATCCTTTGCCGCAACACAGGATGTTGGCTCTTCCTGGCCCCAAAACCTCGGACGAGCCGCTTGAGATGGAGGAGATCGAGGAATCGGGCGGTGTTCCGACTTCAGAGGACGATTTCATCGAAGTTGAACCAGAAGATTTCTTTCCTCGGTGAGGATCGGCGAGGTAATACAAAATACCGGACAAGTTTATGCGCTGCCCTGCTCGTTGGCGGCTGTCCGGATTTGCGATCGGGTGGCAATCTGAGTACTGAAGGCCAGATTCTGGGGCCGGAAAGAGAGTTCGCGAGCAGATTTCCGTCGCGAGTAAGTCATTGGCAATCTATAATATCAGCTGACTTACGGCAGTCCTGTAAGAAATAAAGGTATTTGAGATGCGGTTTGTTGCGGTTCTTCTAGCTCTGAGTTTGATTGCGGCTGAAGCCCAAGCACAAGTTGTCCAGCAGCCTGTTGTTCGCAACTTTGGATACGCCGGATCTGCTTTGGTTCCCGATGGTGGCACGGCCGTTTTGGGCGGCAATCTCGGTCGTCAGAGTTCGAGCGTCTCACGTGGCTTTGGCCCGTTCGGTCGACGCACTGCGGGAAACAGTCTTGGCGGGCGGTCGATGAGCGTTAGTGTGACTATCATTGATCTCAACGCTCTGGACGAAGCACTTCTCAACGCACCCATTTCGGATAAACCTGAGACTGCACCGAAGATTAATGCTGGGCCACTCGCTCCCAAGCAACCTTTGACAATGGCTCCTCGAATCGTGGGAGCTCCACGTAAGATTCTTTCGGTTGGTCAGCCAAACGACTTGCCGACTGGTATCACGGCGACTGATTCCAACGCCTACACGCGAGCGTTGGTTGGACACAAGTTGGGATTTCAACCTGCTGCAGTCAAGTCGCTTCGCGAGGATGATGTTCGTTACTATATCGAAGAGGGGCAGAAGGCAGAGAAGGCTGGTCGAATCGTTTCAGCTCGCGTTTACTATCGCATGGCGATGGATTCACTGACGCCAGACATTGTGGCTCGGTACGAGAAGATCTTAGCGAAGAAGAAAGAAGACGCGAAAAAGAAGAATAGCCCGAGCAACATTCGCTTCTAAGCTGAAGTCTGCAGTAGACGCCAGTTCGCTAGGACTCTGTATCTTGGTTCGCCTGAATTTCATCTGAAGTCAATTCCGTTCGATCGCCAGTATCCACTTCGCCCCAGTCGATCTGTGAAGAATCTTCTTTAATCGTAGCCAGAATTTGTCTAGCCTCTATCAAATCGACTCGATTCACCCAAACTTGGATCATTGTTGGTGCTTCTGCTCGCAGCCCGGAGGTGTAGTCGCCGGTGGATTGGGCTTCGATCCCATGGCTGGCCAAGGTACTGATGATGAGTCCTGCTTCGGCCTCGTGCATCACTTTGACAAGTTGAACTGGAATGATTGGTTCTTCTGGCATCGTGCTGTCTCGTTCTTTGCGTATGGGGTCTGGGAATCCTACGCTGGACAAAGTCTCTCGTCCAGAGACTGGAAGTGAAATGCACGCCGAACAGAATGCATCTGCAAAGTCAGCTGAAGACGGTGTCGTCTGGACGAACTAAGAAATCCTCTTGCCGGGGTTGAAAGCTCAGGAGGCTAGAAGATGGAGCTTTACGGAATGGATCTCGGATTCGCCCTTGTACCTCTGGTTTAGCGTTTCGAAGGTCAACAATTCCGGTATAATTCCGTCTCCAGTACAGAAGTGTGGCACCGGACCGCACAATGCCATTGTATTTTTGCCGATTTCCCATGAGTCAACCGAATCAGGACCCGAACCGCGAAAAGCTCCTGAAGCCACCTGCAGCCCCCTTGCCGCAATCTGAACGGATGGCAAGTCGAGTGCCCTCAGAGCAGGTTGAGTACTCGTTGCGTTTGGCTCAATCCGTCGTCAAAGCCGCTGCTGAGAATCGCGGCCAAGATATTATGCTGTTGGATGTGACTGGTCAAACGGCGCTTTTCGATTTCTTTGTGATTGCGTCTGGATCTAGTCGCAGGCAGCTTTCGGCGATGAGTAGTGAAATCGACGTGGCGATGAAGAATGAATTCGGCGAGCGTCGAATGAGTATCGCGGGCTACGAAGAGAGTCGCTGGATCGTCATGGACTTTGGCAGCATCGTCGTGCACTTGTTTGACGAAGAGACTCGCGAGTTCTACGACTTGGAAACGCTTTGGGCAGATGCCAAGCAAGTTGATATCAGCGAGATTGTCGCGAAGGCGTCGGCTCAGATGGCCAAGTTCAACCGCTAGTAGGCTGTTGATCTAAGTGAGCCGTGAGCCGTTTCGCGGGTGAGCTGGATGGATCGCGGCCAGACCAGCGGATCACCTGTCGTTGCCGTTCAATGTGTGCGGCGGATGTCAGTGAAACGTCGTACTTGGTCGGTCAGGGCAATTTCAGTCGGCAATCGCTCCATGGAACTTGCTCCATAGAATCCGTCGATGCCATGAACCCGATCGAGCACGAACTGCGCATCCTCGGGCATTGCGATGGGGCCGCCGTGGCATAGAACAAGTACGTCGCTGCGAGTCGATTTTGCTGCGTCGGCAATAGCCTGAACTCTTGGAACGCAATCCACTAGAGACAACGCGGTCTTAGCTCCAATCGATCCGCTAGTTGTCAGCCCCATGTGCGCCACAATAATGTCCGCGCCAGCTTTGGTCAGTAGCTTTGCTTGTTCGGCGTCGAAAGCGTACGGAGTCGTTAGCATATCGAGCGAATGAGCCGCGGCGATGCACTCGATCTCCTTGGCAAAACCCATTCCCGTTTCTTCGAGGTTTTCTCGAAAGACTCCATCGATCAATCCAACCGTCGGGAAATTCTGAATGCCCGCGAAGCCCATTTCCTTAAGTTCTCGCAAAAAACAATCGCGGAGCATGAATGGATCGGTTCCGCAAACTCCAGCGAGCACCGGTGTTTGTTCTACAGCAGTCAGAACTTCGTAACCCATCTCTTTTACGATCTGGTTCGCATTTCCGTAGGGCATCAAGCCCGCAAGAGACCCTCGTCCGGCCATCCGAAACCGACCAGAATTGTAAATTACGATCAGATCAATACCGCCAGCTTCTTCGCATTTCGCACTGATACCGGTTCCTGCGCCACCGCCGATAATGGGCAGCCCAGATTCAACTTTGCGAGTCAGGTCATCGATGATAGAAGTTCTAGTGCTAGTCATGGTTTGAAAATGCGGGCTTGAACGTTGTGGCAGACTAATGACTGACGTGAGGGACGGTACCGTGCTTTGACTTCCATGCTGTGACAAAAGTGTCGGCCAGCAAGTCTGCGAAAGCGGTTGAGTTAATATGATCTGGGTGTCGTAGCAACCGTCGCGAAGAGTTTTGACTTAGGGTCTTGTCGAGCTCCCGTACTAGCGAAGTTCGAATTTCTGCAGAGTAGAACGGTTGATGGTGAACATCGAGTGATGATAGCCCGCCTTCTGGAACGCAAACAGTAACTGGCGCTGTCGACTGATTTAGCTTTTGCGTTATCCAACGCGCGATCGCATGATTTTCTTCTACATTCGTTCGCATCAATGTGACCTGAGGGTTGTGGCTCAACAGTTGTCGCGATTGATATTCTCCTGGGACAGATTCCACGCTGCCAAAGTTGACCATATCTAGCGCGCCCAAGCTGAGCACGAATGGGATCTCGGCTTTCAAAGTTGCTTCAAACCGTTGCTCTCCTGCAGGCATTATTCCTCCTGCGATCTCGTCGGCAACTTCTGTGGTGGTAACGTCGATCACGCCTTGTATCATTCCTGAATCGACCAGTTTCTCCATTGCGCGCCCTCCCGATCCGGTGGCGTGGAACACGAGGCAGTCGAAACCAAGGTTTTCCATTCGTTTACGAACCCGCGTTACGCAAGGAGTGGTGACGCCGAACATCGTCATGCCTAGTGTCGGTCTACTTGGTTCCGCAGATTCCTGTTGTTGCCCGAGCACCATACCTGCTAAAGCGTTGGCAGCATTACTCAGCACTTTACGTGATACCACGTTCAAACCAGCGACATCAACTACGGAGTACAGCATCGTGATGTCGGAGCAGTCAACGTAAGGTGCGGTGTTGCCGCTTGCCATTGTGGAGAGCATCACTTTAGGGATACCGATGGGCAGTGCTCGCATGGCTGCAGTGATAAGAGCCGTACCGCCGCTGCCACCAATTCCGACCATGCCAGCCAAGTCGTTTCTTTTTGGTTGAAAGAGGATCCAGTCTTTCAAAGCCGTAGCCATCGTAGCAATGGCAGAGCCACGATCGTGCGTGGGAAGTTCGGTGCCTCGCAAGATTTCAGCCGTGCTGATGTCGGTTGAGTCAGTCGGATTCAATGTGCTGACATCTACGACTTGGATCTCAAAATGGTTGGCTGCACCAGCCTTCGCAATCGCTTGCTTCAATTGAGAAACGAGAAACTCAAGCTCTGAGCCTTTGGTATCCAACGTGGCCAGCGCGTAAATCTTCTTTGCCATAATTGCTCCGCATTGTCATGATGACGCAATCCATTTGATTGGAGCGAAAACTGCTGGCGCCGCAAGTCGATCTAGGGGAGGAAGTGGAAACGCGAGCGTACTTGCAAGCGAAGCAAGACGAAATGTAGGGAAGAGAGGGCAGCCCAGCGCACGCTTCCAACTAGAAGTGAGGATACGTGCTAAAGCTTCCTTCCGGATTGATCTGATGCTAGCCATTCAGACTGACTTCGCAGTCTACCAAGGGGTAGTTGGCGCTGGTTGCTGGCAGATCGGTGATGAACTTTGTACCCCATCCAACCGAAGATTCGAATTCGATGCGGCCTCCCATCTTTTCCACGATGGTTTGGTAAGCAATGGAGAGGCCTTGTCCGTTGCCTTGTCCGATTTCTTTCGTTTTATCGAAAGTTTTAGAGATATGATCTTCGTGTTCGTCAGGGATACCAACGCCGTTGTCTTCGATTTCCACACGAACAAAACCTTGCTCTTGTTTCGTGCGAAGAGTGATTCGTCCTTCATTGCTTGCGGTTCCAAATTTCTTCTCGATCGATTGAGCCGCATTGCGAATTATGTTGAGAAACACGTTATGTAGCTCCGCCTGAAAACCATCTACAGCATCTACCTTGGGGGCCAGTTCCAAGTCACATGTTGCGAACTCTTTCCAATGGCTAGCTGAAACTGCTTTCGTCGTCTCAAGTACTCGATTGAGGTCGACGAGTTGGAGGCCCTCACTGGATACAAGGGACAGTTCGCTCATTGCTCCAACGACCTCGGTGACCTGGCGGATGCCGTCTTGCGATTCGCGAATTGTTGCGGGAATATCTGCTCGTATCAATTGAAGTTGTCTTTCCTGGCTCAATGCCGAAAGCTTCTCTGTGATTTCCGGAGCGAATCCCTGCTCCTGGCTTTCACTGACTAACGTGAGCGCGAGATCAATGTAATCGAGCAACTGGGCGTTCTGAACGGCCAGCGAGTCTAGATTCCGCTCGACATTTTGAACTGGTTCGTTGATCTCATTTACAATTTCCACAGTCAACTGTCCGATGGACTCCAGTCTCTTTGCTGAACTCAATTGATTCTGCAGCAATTTGTGCTCGGTGATGTTTTCGTGGAGAACGACGACGCGTTGTTGACTGTCGTCCCGAAACGGAACGACGCGAGTCATATACCAGGGCGTCTCATTTCCGTTGTCGAGCGTATATTCGTTCAAGTACTGATCGAGCGCGCCGACACTGACCTTACGAATTGCGTTTGCGAGGTTTTCCGCCACTTCAGAAAAACTGCCCTCAACTTTGGAGCAAAACTCCAGGTAGTTTTCGCCTTCACAACACCCCTCTGCAACCAATGGTGTACGTCCAATGGCCCAGCCGAGGTTCTGGAACAGAATCTCACCGCTGGAATTAAGGATTGCGAGTTGCGTGTCTAATGAGTCCATTGAGCTCTGTAGAAACTGCTTGGACGCTTGCAGGCGGTGCATCGCACTGCGTAGTTCCTGAGTCTTTTCTTCTACCTTCTGCTCCAGGTTCTTTTGGTATTCAGCATTTTCGCGCGCAAGACGGCGTTTTGTGCTGAGCGAAGCCGCAATCTGCAAGATCTCTACGTTGTCAAAAGGTTTCTTCAAAATGAGAAGACGGTCCGATACACCGAGTTCGTCTGTGATCTCGTGCCAAGAGTAGTCCGAATACGCGCTGCAGATGACAATCTCCAAACTTGGATCTGCTCCCCAAAGGCGACGGATTGTTTCGACACCGTCCCACCCAGGTGGCATGCGCATATCGACAAAGGCGAGGTCAAATGGGCGGCCTTCTTCCTGAGCCTTGAGCAAAGCCTGTAAGCCAAGTTCGCCTTGCAATGCAGATTCCAGCTCGAAGTCGGTGGTCAGGCTATCGGAGGGGGTTCCGAGCGTGTCACCAAAAAATGCATCTTGGACAGCACGCGATTTGGTCTCACGCGACTTCAATATCTTGTGAAAGTCTTCGTGGATCGCTTCGTTGTCGTCGACAATCAAGATACGACTAGTTAGTTTTTCAGTCATCGTAATTCTACCTTTGGACTCAGTAGGCAAGGTTTTGCACAAACCAAGAGCAATCGTTGGGGGATGCAAGCCATGGCATAATCGAGCTTAGGTTGCAGATGGGATACGGTATTAGTGAGTGCGTGTTTATGTAATAAGTTTGCAAAAGCTGCTCATTGGCACGTGTGATACAAAGTAAAACGTACGGTATGCAACCGCCTACGCCGGAGAGTGCAATGTAATTGCCATTCGTCAATACCAATAAGGCTCGGGGAGTCATGTCTGTTAGTCATGTAAGTGCTTATCTCCGGGGGACGAAAGCTTCCTCAGCTTCTTGGTCTTCGGTTGGGCCTGTGACTGCCAAGGGCGATTGCAGCTTGCACGTCGCCCCCTTGCCTGGGCTCGGCGCGCTTAACGCTCCTCTTATTTCCTTGGCAAGGTTCGCGCAGCTGTGAAGACCGAATCCGTATCAGGATTCTCGAGTTGTGTAACCATGAGCGAATAGCTTCTGTAGGTCTCCTGGTCGATGCCTAAGCCTGTGTCAGTGATCTCAAGACCTTGCAGCTCGTTTTCGAGTAAGAGCCGAACCGTGATTGTGCCCGTCTCGCTCGACAATGATTCCCAGTCTGAAGCGAATTCTTCTTGCATGGCGCGGAGTAGCGGGTAATCATCTGCTGCCACGGGCGAGTTTTCGAGAGCGTAGCGCATCGGGTAGTTTTCAGGCCACCGAAACGGTTTTAAGTCTGCTATCGCTCCTCGACTGAAAATCTCTCTTGTCCAATGATTGAAACAAGTGAACTTGCCTTCGGTATCGATAGCGACAATGCCTAAATTGATGCTGTCCAGCACGGCGTGCAAAGTCACGTCACGCTGTCGTACTTCATCACGCAAACTTGCAAACTCATCTTCGTCACCGTTATTATTCTGTTCGGTGCGACTGCTCAACTGAAGCGGAGTAAGGTTTCTGTTGAGCGCCCACAGAGCAAGCAAAAGCAGACTAATGCATGCCGTGAGCATAATTTCGACCGGCCACCAGATAGCAGTAACTTTAAGAACTAGCAGACTGGCAGCTGTAAGGAGTAATCAGTTGAAATTGGCGAACTTTCGTAAGGTACCTAGGGGGCGGGTGCTACTGCTTGCAAATCTTTGCGGCGAATAGAAAGAGTTTTGCGAAACCGAGCCATACGAGTACGGCGACAAGCAGATTCCCAAGAGCAAGGTCACGCAATTGGCTTGACGTTTGGAGCAAGGCCCCTGCTGACTCGTAAAAGCCATTCTGATCGATGCGTTGAGAGTTGGCATTTTTCGATAAGTTATTGCGTCGGATCGGGCTGCGTATCGCTGGCCTCGCATTGCGAGTCGTGAAGGAACAGCAAAGGCGCGCTCACCAATCCGGCGAATCGAACGGAAGTGCAAAAACCTTTTCAGCGCAAGCGAGACGGAAGAAGCCCGAACATACCTTGCCTAAGGAGGTGGAGAAGGCAAGTATGCGTGGGCAGCGCCTGAGCCTAGGTCAGGCGATAGTCGGCGAGTTTCAGAAAGCTGAAACCGAGTCACATACATCGGTTCTTCGAGGGGATCGAGTGCCCCACGGGCTTCGTAACCGAATTTTGTGAGTCAGGGGGCAGATCGGATGGCGAGACGGGCTAGGAATTCACTTCGCGAATTTTCTCGTCAGCCTGCCAGTGCAGGACTTGAATGTCACACTCCTGCCCAATTTCGCAGTGCGGGATCCAAAGCCGAAAAATTGCGGGATGCGACGATCTACTTTGGCCACCTGACCAAAAGTCCAGACGACAACACATGAGATTTTTTGCTTCGTTGGTGTCACTAGCTGAGACAGAAAGAAAGTGTCCACTCAATACGCGCATTACTTTTCCTCGGTTATTGGAAATCTCTCCTTCGTAATCGAGGTATAGCGGGCGATGATCTGCTATTCGTGTCGCCGTCAATGAACTCAGTCTGGAACCATCCGTGGTGCTTGGCAGGCAATCCCAGCGAAAGGTCAGGAGTGAATCGCCACATTCGAGCATAAAATCCCAATGCGAACCGTCCTCCTCTAGAGCAGGCATTTCGTGGCGGAGGATGACGAAACGAGGCTGCGACGAGCAATTCAGGGCATCTTCGGCACCACCACCTGCTATTTTCACGTTTTTGCCTACAATAGTGCGTTTGCTCGGAGAGAACACTGCGCGGCTCCTGTTGCCCGCTCTTGGCTTGCTGGTCGCCGATCAGGCGACGCCCAAAGCAATCGTATTTACGGGGCTCGCGCTTCGTGCGGTCAATTCGAGACAATGAATCAAAATATGTTGAGTCGCAGATTGCCCCTTGCTCGATTGGGACGGCAGCAAGAGATTGACCCTGCTCATAGTACTCAACAAACCATACTCCAAAGATCAACTGGACGAGAGGCACGATACATCATGCCAGCATGGATGGCCACGCTTCACAGTCCTGGAATATAAAACCGAGGCTCATGGATCACTCGACGATCGAAGTTCGCGGTGCTCGCGAACACAATCTGCAAAACGTAAGTATCACGCTACCTCGCAATCAGCTAATCGTTTTCACCGGAGTCAGTGGAAGCGGAAAAAGTTCGATGGCTTTCGATACGCTGTACGCCGAAGGTCAACGTCGATACTTAGAGAGTCTTTCTAGCTATGCGCGGCAATTCATTGGTCAACTGCCAAAGCCCAATGTGGACTATATTGGTGGTTTGAGCCCAGCGATCTCGATAAGCCAAAAATCCACAAGTTCGAATCCTCGGAGTACGGTTGGAACGGTAACAGAGATTTATGACTTCTTACGGGTTCTTTATGCTCGCGTCGGAACAGGTTTTTGTTCCAAGTGTGGCGATGTTCCGATCACTTCTCAGACGCGCGACCAGATCATTGCTCAGCTGCAAGAGCTAAAGGGATCCGAGGAGTACCTGATGCTCGCTCCGTTGGTTCGGGGGCAAAAAGGAGAGTACAAGGACTTGTTCGAGTCCTTGCTGCGTCAGGGCTATGCTCGAGCCCGAGTTGACGGAGATGTCGTGCGGCTTAGCGATGCTCCCGCACTAAATCGCCAGCAGAAGCACCACATTGAAGTAGTGGTGTCAAAGTTTGAACCCAAGACTACGACGCGTTCGAAGATCTCGGACGCGGTGAACGAATCTTTGAAGCTAGGTGAGAACACGCTTATTGCGATTCCTTGGGACGAAGAGCAGAACAAAAATCAGAAGCAGATCGAAGAAGAAGCCGCTCAAGAGGAAGATGCTCCGAAGCGTCGGCGTCGGAGGAAGGCGTCGTCGGATTTGGTGATCAGCAGTGAATATGCTTGCCCCAAGTGCAACGCATCCTTCATGCCGCCCACCCCGCAGCTTTTGAGTTTCAATAGTCCAGCTGGGATGTGTAACGTCTGCGAAGGTCTCGGCCGGCAGTTTACTTTCGCTCCGGAGTTGATCATTCCTGATCGCAGCAAGTCACTTCGTCAAGGAGCGATCGAACTCCTCGGTGGGTGGAACGACATGGGGCGTTGGCAACGCCACCAGTTGATGAGTGTCAGCGAATCCATCGAGAAAGAACATGGCTTGCAGGCCGGCGAGTCGTTGACCTTGCCATGGGAAGATATGCCAAAGCCCGTTCAGAAGGAATGGTTGCATGGGACTGGCGAACGACACGTTACCTTCACTTGGCGTGGCGGAAGTCGACCCATGAAGTATGGTGGTACTTTCGAGGGCGTTGTCGCTCAGCTGATGGAGCAGTACCGTGGAGCCAAAAGCGCTACTGCCCGCAAGCGTTTCGAAAAGTACATGGAGAAGCGTAGTTGCGGGAACTGCAAGGGAACACGGCTTAATTCTGCAGCGCGTCAGCTGAAGCTGAAGTCATCTGCAAAGATCGCAGGCCATGGCGAGTGGTTGAGTATTGCAGAGTTATGCGCTTTGCCCATCGACTTATGCTTAAGATTCATGGAGGGCTTGGTGCTCTCCGAGCTGGAATCGAAGATTGCGTCGGAAGCTGTGCGAGAGATTCGTAGCCGACTGTCGTTCCTGCTCAACGTGGGGCTTGACTACCTGAGTCTTTCTCGTGCCGCACCGACTTTGTCCGGTGGAGAAGCACAGCGCATTCGCTTGGCCAGCCAAATTGGTTCCGGCCTCGTTGGGGTTCTGTATGTTTTGGACGAACCTTCCATTGGTTTGCACCCACGAGACAACGATCGGCTCATTGATTCACTGCAGACTTTACGAGACCAAGGCAATTCGCTACTGGTTGTCGAGCACGATGAAGACACGATGCGAGCGGCCGATTTGATCTTGGATTTTGGCCCAGGTCCAGGTGTTCGAGGCGGCGAAATCGTTACTTGTGGAGACCTGCAAGACCTAGCTGGTTCCGAGAAAAGCTCGACAGGCAAGTTTCTTTCTGGCCGAGAACATATCCCTGTCCCTGAAACTAGGCGCGAAGGCAATGGTACGTCGCTGCGTGTCACTGGTGCGACTCAGAACAACCTGAAGAACGTGGATGTCGATATTCCTCTCGGCAAATTCGTTTGTGTTACCGGAGTAAGCGGTTCAGGTAAGAGTTCGCTGATCAATGAGATTGTTGTGCCAGTCTTGCGTCGGCGATTGCATGCCGCTGAGGATATGCCGGGTGAGCACAAGAGCTTCGAGGGTATTGAGCATTTGGACAAGGTCATTGCGATTGACCAGTCCCCAATCGGGCGAACACCACGAAGTAACCCAGCGACTTACGTCAAAGTTTTCGATGAAATTCGTAGCTTGTTCGTGTCGTTGCCAGAAGCCAAACGACGAGGTTATCAGCCTGGTCGTTTTAGTTTCAACGTGGCTGGCGGGCGCTGTGAGGCTTGCGAAGGTAACGGTTCGAATCGACTGGAGATGGACTTTCTCGCTGATCTGTGGGTGACCTGCCCGATTTGCGATGGGAAGCGATACAACCATGAGACGCTGCAAGTCAAGTTTAAGGAGAAGTCGATCGCTGACGTCCTCAACATGGATATCCAGCAGGCACTAGAGCTGTTCGAAAATGTGCCGCGCATCTATGAAAAGCTTGAGACGCTGCAAAACGTTGGCTTGGACTACATCAAGCTCGGGCAGCCATCCCCGACTTTGTCCGGTGGAGAAGCCCAGCGAATCAAGTTGGCGAAAGAACTCTCGCGTCGCGATACGGGACGGACGTTGTATCTGCTCGACGAGCCCACAACGGGATTGCACTTCCACGATATCAAGCTACTGCTGAAGGTGCTTCAAGACTTGGTGGATCGCGGAAATACCGTGTTGGTAATCGAGCACAATTTGGATGTAATCAAGGCAGCTGATTGGTTGATCGATGTTGGACCTGAGGGCGGACAAGATGGCGGCCAGATCGTCTTTGCTGGGACTCCGGATGGCATCGTGAAGTGCGAGCAGTCGCATACCGGCTTGTCACTGAAAAAGCATCTCGCTGCGCCCGCCATCAAGCCAAAGTCAGCTAAGAAGAAAACGCGAGCGAAGAGTAAGAAGAAAGCGACAAGCCAGTTTCAAACCACCAAGATCAATGTTCAAGCGGCTGTAGAACACAATCTGAAGGATGTATCGCTCGAGCTTCCACATCACTCTTTGTCCGTGTTCTGTGGACCGAGTGGTAGTGGTAAGAGTTCTTTGGCCATGGACACGATCTACGCCGAAGGCCAGAGACGCTACGTCGAGAGTCTTTCTTCTTATGCTCGGCAATTCGTTGGGCAAATGCCAAAGCCCAAGGTTGAGCGTATCGAGGGCTTAGCTCCAGCCATTGCAATTGAGCAAAAGAGTGTCGCGCACAATCCGCGTTCGACCGTGGGGACGGTCACTGAAATCTATGACTACTTCCGCGTCTTGATGGCTCGGCTGGCAGAGCCTCATTGCCCTGACTGTGATGTTCCTGTTTCAAACCAATCCGCCGACGACATCACGAACCATTTGTTGGCGTTGGAAGAAGGAACGCGCTTAATCCTAACCGCTCCACTGAAGTGGCAGCCTAATCACGATCCGGACCTTCTGTGGCAAGACTTGCGATCCTCGGGATTAGTTCGTGTTCGAGTCAACGGGCGTACTCACACGCTGGAGCAACCACCGCAACTTTCGGCGACGATCAGCTACGATATCGAAGCTGTTGTTGATCGAGTTACCATCTCGCCGAAGAATCGTAGCCGAATAGCAGAAAGTGTCGAGCTAGCACTTTCGCTCGGCAATGGCAACTTGTTGGCGGTTGAGCCGCGGGACGACCAGGAGGAAATTCACTGGCAGGCCACACGGCATAGTCAGCACTTGGCATGTCGGCAATGCGGCTACAGTATGGATCCTCTCACGCCGCACTCCTTCTCCTTCAATTCGCCCCTTGGATGGTGTCAGGAATGCGAAGGCCTTGGGACGCAGACTGGGACGAGTCCTGCGCTGCTTTTGGATTCGCATCTGAGTTTAAAGGAAGGCGCAATCCGCCTTTGGCCAGCAATGGGCGGTGCCTCCAAGTCAGATCTCGCACCCACTGAGCTCTCTGCACCCATGCTTGAGGCCTTCTGTAAGGCGGTTGGCATTCCGATGACGAAGCCCGTGGAGCAGCTCACGAGCGGCCAACGCCGCAGTATTTTGCATGGCACCGGTGACCGTTGGTATCAAGTCACGACGGGCAAAAACATTACATTTGAATTCCAGTGGAAGGGATTGTTCCCTGCCTTGGAACATGCCTCAAGATTGAGTGCTCAGTTGCGTTCGAAGTTGAGTCCTTTTGTGGCTGACGTTGCTTGCTCAGCTTGTGATGGTTCACGTTTGAATGTGGATGCGGCGGCAGCCAAGTTCCGTGGTATGACGGTGGGCGACTACACGCAAGGTACCTTGGGTTGGTTGCACGCGCAGTTGACAGGCTGGAAGCTCAATAAACGCGAGCAAGACATTGCGGGTGAGTTGGTGCGTGAACTGCTCGTGCGAACGGAATTTCTGCTCGATGTCGGTTTGGACTATCTGTCGCTTTCACGCGCGGCCAACACGCTGAGTGGTGGTGAGTCGCAGCGGATTCGGCTGTCGAGTCAACTTGGTAGTGGGCTCTGCGGAGTGCTCTATGTTCTGGACGAGCCGACGATTGGCTTGCATCCACGTGACAACGACCGGCTGATCGGAGCGCTGAAGAAGCTGCGTGATCTGGGCAATACTTTGATTGTGGTTGAGCATGATCGGGATGTAATTGAGCATAGCGATCAACTTTGCGATTTTGGTCCTGCAGCCGGGCGATTCGGTGGTGAGTTGGTTGCCCAAGGCACGCCGAAGCAAGTAGCCCGTATGAAAAAGAGTGTCACTGGAGCCTTCCTAAGTGACAAAGAGAAGATTCCTGTTCCGAAGAAACGCCGCGACACGGACAAGGGAGTAATCTCGCTTATAGGTGCTCGTGCTCACAATCTCAGAAACGTCAGCGTGGACTTCCCCCTTGGCCGACTGAATGTGGTGACCGGCCCAAGTGGTAGTGGTAAGAGTACTCTGATGAATGAAGTGCTCTACCCTTCACTGTCAAAACGGTTGTCCAAACAAGCAGGGAAAAAGAGTACTCACGATGCGATCGAAGGCACCAAGCTGATCGACAAAGTGATTCGTGTTG
The DNA here is from genome assembly GCA_963691875.1 of Aureliella sp. Taxonomy (GTDB): domain Bacteria; phylum Planctomycetota; class Planctomycetia; order Pirellulales; family Pirellulaceae; genus Aureliella. The sequence continues at coordinate 1,945,547 of OY829846.1, read as the reverse complement.
ACCAAAGTCCGATCGGATCGAATCCAAGTTCGACGCCTGCAACCTACACTGGCGTGTTCGATTTGATTCGACAGTTGTATTCCCAGCTTCCTGCATCGCGAGCCCTTGGCTACACGCCGCGCCAGTTTTCATTCAATGTGCCCGGTGGACGCTGCGACAAATGCGAAGGCAACGGGCAGCTGAAGATCGAGATGCACTTCTTGCCTGATGTCTGGGTAGAATGCGACGCCTGCAAGGGGCGGCGATTTAATGAAGACACTTTATCCGTCGAGTATCACGGTTTTTCGATACACGATGTGTTGCAGATGCAGATCGGTCAGGCATTGGAGGTATTCGACAACATTCCGAAGATCCGCCGTACGCTACAAACTTTGGTAGATGTCGGCTTGGATTACATTTCGCTTGGCCAGTCTGCTCCTACGCTTTCCGGCGGGGAGGCTCAGCGAGTCAAGTTGGCTGCGGAATTATCGCGGCCCGATACTGGCAAGACCTTCTATCTGCTCGATGAGCCCACTACTGGTTTGCACTTTGGCGACATTATCAAGTTGCTTGAGGTCTTGCAGCGTTTGGTCGACCTAGGTAACACCGTTACAGTCATCGAGCACAACTTGGATGTAATCAAGGCAGCCGATTGGGTCATCGATATCGGGCCGGAAGCAGGGGCTGGCGGTGGAGAGTTAGTGTTCTGCGGCTCACCTGAAGACTTGGTGAAGCACGCCAAGAAGGCTAAACCGAAGACAACCGCAGCCAAGAAGAAAACGACTGCGCGGAAGACGACAAGCAAAACGAAGGCAAAGCTCCGAAGTCATACCGGTGAAGCTTTGATTCCATTGCTGGAGTCGGCGGATTACTTCGATCGGGATGTCTACGATCCAGATGTGATTCATAAGGTGCAAGAAGGTGACATCGAGCTCGATCAGATTGGTCGAGATACCTTGTTGCCTTGGCAGGCCGACGGCCGGCGCTGGCATACGCAGGACAGCATGGATCGTGCAGGCAATCCAATTCGTTGGGATCGCCAAATTCTGGTGAAATTGCTGGAGAAGATTGAGGCGATCGAAGGCTTCGCTCCCGTGAGTTTTGAGAATCGCAGCATTGTTGAAGTGGCTGGTCCAGTGAAAAGCAGAGGCTGGTTTCTGCATGCGATTACAGCAGAAACATGGCTACTGAAGCTGAAGTTCCGAGTTCCCCGACGCGCATTTACCAAGGGGCAATTGGAAGCGTTATTGGAGCTAAAGACGCTTAATCAAATTGATGAGATTGAGGCCTATGGCAATGAGTCTCGGATCAAGGCCAAGGCTGCTGGGCAATGGATGGAGCTTGAGATTCGAGCTTATACGCTAGACGAGATCGATATAGAGAGATTTTGGAATTGGTTGCAGGAAGCGAGCTTCGCGTTTCTTGGCAAGACGACTCCAGAGAAAAAGGCCGAAACAAAGCCAGGCGCGAGTTCCGACCCGAAGAACGCCACGCCTTGGAAGGTACTCAAGCAACGCTGGCATTCGCTTCGCAAAGGCTTCCCGCCTGGGAAGGAGATTGTTTGGCCAGCTGAGACTTTGTCAGTCTTCATTCAAGCGGTTCACCAATCAGCTGGAGGTGGCCGTTGGCGTTGGGACGAGCAATCAACGGCTCGATATATTTTGCCTGGGCAAAAGGAGCCATGGATTATTTTGCACACGAAGCGACCTGACGGTTTGATTGCAGTGCTGAATGGTCCTGCCGGTTACGATCCGAGAGGCTTAAAGGATTCGTTACCGATGAAGGCTCAGATTACCAAACGCGGTGACGATCAGGAACAAATTCAGATTTCATTCACCGAATTGCAGCAACCACGCAACGCGGCCGTGCGTAAACTGTTGAGTACGCACATGAAGCATGCGTCGTCTCAAGTTTCGTCACCATAACAAGAACCCTGTCGGTCTGTTTGTTGAACCGGAGAAGAGCCCGTGAACTCGAATGCTGAGATTTCAAATTCTTGTGTTGCACAAGCAAAGTTGGTTACTGGGCTGATGACGCTCTTGGGTTGTGTCTTGTCCAGCGTGGGCTGTGCACCCCTAGGCGATTCTGATCACGCCGAGAACAGCACAAAAGCCGCGGCACAAACCTTGACTGGGCCAATTGAAGCTGTCGCTGGCGTTGGAAAGAAAGGCCAAAAGACGAGCGAAGACGAAGGTGTAACGAAGATTCTTACCGGACCAGTTTCGGCACTAGAGCACGTCAAGCAGTTTTCTGTGCTGCAAATTCAAGTTAAACAACTGATCGATGTTCATCGAGCCACCACCGGCAAGTACCCGACGAACAACGAGTTTATGAAGTCGGTTACGGACAATCGTATCAAGCTTCCAGAGCTCGCTGAGGGGCAGGCTTACTACTTTGATCAGCAAGCGGGCAAACTAATGGTTTACCCGGAAGGTCAACTGCCGGCTGAATAGTCATTCGGTTAATCAGTTTTACCCGCTATTCATAAAGTGAATCCTCAGCCTTAAAGTTGAGTTGTCGAGCAAAATACCAATTCGTCCATTTGGAGAAGACTTATGAAAACGATTGCCTGTTCTCTTATTCTTGGGCTTGTTGTACTCCCGCCCCCTTCCGTCGTCCTGGCACAAGATACCGGTGATGCTCCAAAAACTCTGGATCGCAAGGCTTGGGCGAAAGCCGCTTTGGTGGCGAGCAATTTAGGTTCCGATACCGATCCAACACAGGCTCGTAGCAAGAAGGAGATGCAGGAACTCTATGCCAAGTTCACAAAGCTTCTGACTGGTGCAAAACTTCGCGGTCAGTTCACCATTGACGGACGTCCCATGAATCAGCTTGTCGAGGAAACGTACGAGATTCAAAAAGTTGAGAAGCAGCCCAAGGGGGATACTTGGATTGTGACCGCTCGAATCAAGTACGGAAAGTACGACACGGTTTTTCCGGTACCACTCGACGTAGCATGGGCAGGCAGGACACCTGTCATGACGTTGGATAACATGACGATTCCAGGTATGGGGACTTTTGGTGCTCGCGTCGTATTCCACAAAGACAAGTACGCCGGAACGTGGAGTCACGATGAGGTTGGTGGGCATATGTTCGGGAAAGTCATTTTCGCCGAGGATGAAAAGGAAGCGGACGCGAGCGATAGCGAGTCCATTTCGTCATCAGAGATTGACGACGAGCCGAATGAGAATGCCAGCGAAGATTCGGACGGTTAGAAGCTCGTGCACGCATGTCGTCCTTGGCAGGAGACGTTGATCTTTATACACGGAGACCACAAGCATCTTTGATGTCTTGGGGCGAGTCGCCAACTATACTTGAATTCGCTGAGGGTGAGTTGGCTGGAAACGTAAAGCCACGAAGCCCAATTGGCTCAACTGAGTTGAACGGTAGTCCTTTGGAGAAGAATTTCGTCATCGTTGAAATTCCGATCAACGCAGAAGATGACGAATCCTCTACTGCCTTAGCCCAAAACTAGCTGAAGCGGAGGGGAAGCCTCTTGAAGCAGCCGAGCTCGGACTTAGCATTTCCAACTAGACCATGCGATTAATGACCGAGGATGAATTGCATCGACGGAAGCCTGCCTGACTCATCTTTGCGGCTTGTTGATATTTTCTATTTGATTGAGTGTTTGATTGATCGTTCGATTTCAAGTTGACGAGCGACTGCCGTTACCTGCTCGCAATGCGTTGAATGTGGTTCAAACGGCGCTCAAAGTAAATCGTTCGGTGGCCTCTAAGCTCATTCATGACGGGATGGTGGCCTGCCGCGGCAGAGGGATTTCTCAGACTCACCATATGTTGCGTGTCGGCGACGAAGTGGAGATTGATTACGTTCCACAGCCAGTCAAGCAGCCGGCCAAGAAGAAGACTTCGAATCCTCGCGGCAAGTTTGATGTTGTCCATGACGATGAAGCAATCATCGTTGTGAACAAACCTGCGGGGCTGCTTACCGTGCCTTCTCCCCAGCGTGAGAAGAACACTCTCAGAGGCCAGTTGCAGAAATGGCTGCGTCATCAGAAAACAGACTCCAAGGCCATTTGTGTCCATCGATTGGATCGTGGAGTCTCAGGGTTGTTGGTGTTTGCGAAATCGGATGAAGTGGCTGAGCATTTGATTGCTCAATTCTCGCAGCGCAAGCCACAACGCCAGTATGTCGCGATCGTCCAAGGCGTCTTAAGCGACGACAAAGGTATGTTCCGGAGCCACCTGGCCACCGACGAGCAAAGTCTGAATCGATTTTCGGTGGACGAATCGGATCCCCGTGGCGAGTTAGCCATTACTCACTATCGCGTGAAAGAGAGGTGGAAGGGAGTCACAATTGTCGAGGTGCAGTTGGAGACCGGTAGACGCAATCAGATTCGCGTTCACTTCGCCGAAGCAGGCCACCCGATCATTGGCGACCCTCGCTATCGCCCTGCGGAGGCTGAGCACGCGCTTTGGCCTCACCGCCGAATTGCACTCCACGCAGAGACGCTCGGCTTCCGGCATCCGACGGAGGATTCGCCGCTACTTTTCAAAGCCCCCTGGCCACAAGAGTTTCGCGATCTTCGCCGTTCAATCGGCCCAGATAGCAGTCGTGGCCCATATAGCGCTCGTCATTCGAGGCAAAAAACCGACAATCCTCGAGGTCGCAAGGCGCGCTCGAGGTCGCCGAAACGGAAACGCCATTAGCCAAAGACTCAGGATGTTAATGTCCTGTTAAGCCAATGCGATTCAAGGGGTAGGTGACTTACCACCCGTTTGCTGCCTGATAACCTGGGGCCAGGAATTCCCTTGGTGGGGAAATGGAGGGCGTTGCGACGAAGCCGTCGTCTGCGCTGTTCGGGAGGAATGTCAGTGCAAATTGCAGTTTCGAACTAGCCAAGTTGTATCGCAGCGCAGTCGCGATCACGATCGCAAACGCCAATGCGGCGCAAAGTTACGAATGGAACTATGGCTTGCACTGGGAGGATAGATTTACTTTTTGTTGAGAAATCTTGTAGCGCCAGTGCAGCCTTTGATGGCGCAGTTGCACAAAGAAATGCGGACTGTCATCCGCGGCAAGGATGACGTGATTCATCAGTTCCTGATCGCTTTTGCGGCAGGGGGCTCGGCTTTACTTGAAGACGTTCCGGGAGTTGGCAAAACCACTTTGGCCAAGGCCTTCGCGCGGCTGGTTGACGTAAAATTTGAGCGAATTCAGTGCACTCCAGATTTGTTGCCGTCGGACGTATGTGGATTCTCCGTGTTCAATTCAGCCGTTGGGTCCTTTGAGTTTCGGCCTGGTCCGGTGTTTTGCAATCTTTTATTGGTTGACGAGATCAACCGGGCGTCTCCACGTACTCAATCCGCCCTGCTTGAAGCAATGGCGGAACGCCAAGTGACTACAGAGGGTGAGTGTCACGAGTTGGAATCACCATTTTGGGTGATCGCAACTCAAAATCCACTCGGCTATCAAGGAACTTACCCGCTTCCAGAGGCGCAGCTAGACCGATTTCTATTCTGCCTGCGAATGGAGTTTCCTGCGCATGAGGATGAAATAGACTTGCTGTACGATCAAGACCGGAGATCCTTGGAGAATCTGAAGCCACTGTTCGGACGAGAAAAGTTGTCGCAGATGCAAGAAGCGGTAAAAGCAGTAGAGATGCATCGAGATTTGGCTGACTATATCGTCCGGATTGTTGCTGCCACGCGCAATGCAGATTTTGCCATTGCGGGATGTAGTCCACGTGGTACGAAAATGCTGTTTCGCGCCGCCCAAGCATGTGCCTTTGCTCAAGGGCGTCCGGCTGTTCTGCCAGATGACATTAAGGAAGTTGCACCATTGACTCTGGCGCACCGCGTCGTCTTACAACGAGGGAGTCGCGACAAATATGGTGACAAATGTCAATTGATAGAGGAGTTGGTTAACAAGCTCCCAGTCCCTGCCTGAATGTTTACTTGAATTTTTTGGGCGAAGAACGTAGGAGCCGGCAAGCATGCTTAGCTACATCCGCTCGTCAGTAAGACGCAATCCGGTTACGGTAACTGGTCGCATGCTTTTTCTGGCGACTACATGCAGTGTCTTCGCCGTTGTCGATAGCACTTTGGCAGGCTTGCTTAGCTCGCTGGTCTGGGTACTCGTTCCTGGATTTCTACTAGGTTTGTTTTATCGACCAACGTTGACTGTAAGAGTCCTAGCTCCTCGCGTAGTGAACGCAGAGACAGAATGCGAGCTGATTTTGGAAGTCGAGAACGTGGGCATGCTCGATGCTTACGACTTGACCTTCCGGTTTACGAATTTGATCCCCGGTGTCGTCCTATTGACGGACTCAATTTCGCTAGAAGGGATCAAGCAGGGACAAAGGCTAAAACTGCCCGTTCGAGTGCGAGCCGAGAAAAGAGGCATCTATAAGTTACCTCCCATTCAGGTTGCAAGTCTCTTTCCGTTAGGGCTTTTCCGTTTCTTAAAGACATATACCTGTGACGCCGAGCTTGCCATCGCGCCACGAATGCTGATGGGGCTGAGGATATCGGACGAGGTGCAAGACCGAGCCGAGATGCATGACGGCTGTGGTGACAATACGCTCCACACTTCGTTTGAATACGTTGGCAGCCGTGAGTATCAACTCGGAATGCAGGTCCGGCGCTGGGATTTTGCATCCTGGGCTCGAACTGGCACGCCGACACTTCGCAAATTTTCCGAGGGCGAAGAACTCAAGGTAGCTCTTATCGCTGACACGTTTCGGCTGCGCAGCGAAGACCTGCTGCTCGAACGCATCTTGTCATATTCTGCGGGAGTGATAAGCGAATTGATGGACCATCGTGGTATTGGAGTCGAGTTGTTTACTCCGCATCGCGTTGTTACCGCCCCGACGCCTTCTGAGGATCTGCAGCGCGCCCTTGCAGCAGAAAACGGTACTGAGTCAGTGATCCATTGGCAGGAAGTTCTTCAGGAGGCGCTTTCCAGAACAAGTTCAGGAACAACGATCGTTCTGTTGCTCCGAGACGACAGTATTGATGCTTCATTGATCGCTACTGACACCCGAACTGAAAGGAACATTGTTGTACGCACTATCACAACAAGCAGAGCGGGTTAATGAATCGAGGAATGCATTGCAGCGAAGAGCGGTGGTTTCCATTCTGCTGCTTGCACAGGTTGCGCTTTTCTGCACTTTTCAGTCAGAATTCGGATCGGCAATTATCGTGGCGGGGCTGGCGATCGCACCTTGGTTGCCGTTCAAGCATCGACAGCTCTCAGGGCGAACTCATGCTGCTTTGCTTGTTCTGGCAGGGATCTGTTTCTTCTTGGCTGGCGTTATAAGGCTTACGAGCGACTATTCCGTACTGAGTCTCTTCCGCCTGTTCGCCCAGTACTTACTGCTCGTGCAAGCTTTTGAGTTGATGCGGATACGCAGCGGATTGGATACGAATTATCTTCCCGGTCTGGCCGCGTTGACCATAGCTTTGCTCATGGTTTCACTCGATTTTCGAGTGCCGGCGGCGAGGCTAGCCTGGATTTACGCCGCCTTTACCGCAGCAACATTTGGTTTGTTGCGGAGTGATCTTGTCTTTTCGTTATTCCAATCCGGGCTAAAGCGTCGCAAGGGTAGTTTGCTTGGGATGCTAGCAGTATTCTCAATGACCTTCGGCAGTCTTTCACGGAGTGAAATAGAGCAGGCGTTGCCACAAATGATTCAGTGGATCAGCGGCTATTGGGATCTGCAGCAAGAGAATACGCGGGTCAACGCAAACTCGGCGTTTGTACAAGAAGTGGGACTAAACAGCATCGCTCAGTACATGCGAACGAGAGGCGGCGAACTTGTCTTTAGCGTTTATGCTCCAAAGGCACCCGGTTACATGCGCACACTGAGTTTCGACTCCTTCGACGGTCGAAGTTGGAGGGAGCAAAAACGCTCTCCGATTGCTGGACTCTGTTCCGATCTCGTACCACTCACTCAAGTTTCCAGCGGTTGGGCCTTCCCCGAAACGCTATATCGTGTGCAGAAGCCTCTCGCTTACTCTCTTGCAGAAGAGTCTGTGCCGCTTGATTGCGCGATGACGGTGGAAGTTGAGGAGCGAAGCGGCAAGCTCACCCCGGTACCGTTGAACGCAGTTGTGCTGGTCGGCGAAGTGGAGCGTGAAGCGGGAATCGTGGTAGATCGCCACTTGAATGTGATGCCTGGGGAGATTCAAAATGCTCAGTACGGTGTTGTTACAGGTCCATTATTGCAGCCCTCGGACCACCCAAATTATTTGGGGTCACTATTAGCCATCCCAGACCGCGAAGCCGAGCATATTAACCAGATCGCTTCCGAAATATGCCAGGGAAGCACGACCTCGTCACAACAGATGCAAGCTATTGAGAAATTCTTCGTCGAGAAATTTCACTACTCGCTACTAGCAGAGCCGGAAGAAAACTTGGCGGGACGTACTGCCCTTCAAGCCTTCTTGGAGGAACGAAGAGATGCGCACTGCGAATATTTCGCTACGGCAGCAACCTTGATGTTGCGTGCACGAGGCATTCCAGCTCGTGTCAGCACCGGATATCTGGTCTATGAGATGAATGAGAGTCTTGATTTTTATATGGCCACCGGTGACAAGGCGCATGCGTGGTTGGAGGCCTACGATAAAGAACTCAAGCGGTGGGCCGTGCTCGAGCCAACAACTGGTATTCGGGAGTACGTCGAGAGGTTCGATCAGACAAAGGTACAAGCGAGTCTGCGTCAAGCAAGGCGGAGAGAGGCTTCTATCTGGTCCACCGCAATGGAGTTTTGGTTCTCCATTCGCAGGCTAGTTTTTGGCCGCGAGTTGCAGAGATTGCTTTGGCTTGTTCCCCTTGCGCTTCCAATTGCTCTATTGATTTGGAGATGGCAGCGGAGAAAAAGGCAGCGCCGCATGAGGGAATTTCGATTCTGCTCCGACTTGATGCTGAGGGCAGATGCGTTGGCGAAGAGTGTTGGCTGGATACGTGAGCCAAATGAAACTTGCCACGAGTTTGCCTGTCGGCTTCGAGAACAAGCGGGGCCAAGTATGGAGCCATTGGCGAAGTGGTACCGTGGCTTCGGCGAGGTGCGATATCTGTCGGAGACGGATGAGGACCGATTGCCAAAGCTACCCAAGCGACGTGAACTACAAAATGCTAACTCCAATAATTCCGCCGATAGGCGATTGGCAACTTAGAATGCAGCTCAAATAACAGGCGAACTCAGATCTATGTTGGCGTAGTAGCTGACCATCTGAATTGCCTCACGCATAGCGGCCAGTTTGATGTGGTGCACATCGATTGGTCGTCCGGCATCTTGAAGCAAGGTAATGGTCAATTCTCCACCAAGGTGCTGCCGGAACTCTTCAAGGCCTTCGAAGAGGACCTCATCCTTCAGACTGAAGTCCCAAATCGGGAGCTCAAGACCTTGAAGTGATGCAAAAGTTTGTTCGGCAATTTCTAACGGCAAGTGTTGCGTCAAATAGGAATACGCTGTGTCAACGGCTACTCCGATTGAAACCGCTTCTCCGTGTCGGAGGCGATAGTTAGTGACTGCCTCCAGCTTGTGAGCGACCCAGTGTCCGAAATCTAGTGGACGCGCTTGCTGTACTTCGAAAGGATCGCCGCCGCGGGTAATGTGCTTCAAGTGCAATAAGACACTTTTTTTGATCGCGTGATGCGATGGCTCGCTTTCTCGAGCGGCAATCTTGGCTGCATTTTCGCAGAGGTAGTAAAAGAAATCTGCATCCTTCAGCAATGCAACTTTGACCGCTTCCGAAAAGCCGCAGCGAAAATCACGATCGCTGAGACCTTCAAGTAACTTGCTGTCGTTGACTACGGCCCAAGGGGTGGCGAAAGTGCCTTTCCAATTCTTCTTGCCAAACCAATTGACAGCGTTCTTCACGCCGACACCTGAATCAGCCTGCGAAAGTGTCGTCGTCGGGAGTCGGACGAGTCGCAACCCGCGATGAGCGATTGCAGTCGCGTATCCAACAGTGTCTAGAACGGCCCCGCCACCAACCACGACCACATAGCTGCGACGATCCAAGTTGTCGTCATCGATCGCCTGCAGCAGTCGATTGACTACTTCGGGCTCATTCTTGACGATCTCGCCTCCAGCGATTTGTTGCACTGGAGATGTGAGCTCGATGCCCGGAGTTTGCGAGAACTGCTGAGTGATGCTTTCCACCAAACCTGAATCGTGCTCGACTAGTCCCGAGTCTACCCAGACTTGGAGCCTAGCTCTTTGATTAACGGACGCTTCAAAAAGATCTTGTAAGATAGGGAATTCGCTTCCAAAACAGTCCTGTGTAAATCTAAGCCGATGAAATTGAGGTACGGAGAACTCAATGTCGAATGAATTCTGCTGTCCTAGATCTTCTGACATACTGCCTTTTCACTTTTTCGTGACCTGCAACCGCTTGACTCGATCCCATGAGAATACGAATTGAGATTCGCAAGTCTTTCTCGTTGTATTCGTTTTTTGCTGCTTACCCGCTCATTTTAGCTGAAGGCAATTTGCTGGCAGGGTCTGATGAACTTTTGGGAACAAATTCCCTGCCAAAGCGTTGCGTTCTTGCTGTAAAACTTTGCCCATTCTCTTAAACTTTGCGGGAATTGGACGAGGCGAGGAGCGATTCTAAGCAAAGGAATACAGATGCGAAAACATGGCCCCTGGACAATTCATTCTACGAAGAATGTGTATTCCGATCCCTGGCTTGCAGTCTATCGTGATGAAGTGACTCGTCCGGATGGAGCCCCCGGCTCGTACGCAACAGTGCAGATCAAGTCTGGCGTATGCGTGCTTGCTTTGGACGATCGCGTAAGATTGCATTTAACCAAAGAATTTCACTACGCTGTCGGAAAAGTCACGATCGAAGGAGTCAGTGGCGGGATTGAAGAAGGCGAGTCGCCTGAGCAAGCTGCAGAACGCGAATTGGCGGAAGAGCTCGGTTTGCGCGCGGCCAAGTGGTCGCATCTCGGGACGGTCGATCCTTTCACAGCTGCAGTTTTTTCACGTGTCGATCTGTTCCTCGCACAAGAACTGTCAACTTGCGACAAGAATCCTGAGGGCACGGAACTCATCGAAGCGGTGGAGCTAGGGCTCGGCGAAGCCGTGGAAATGGTCCGCGCGAGTGAAATAACACACAGTCCAACTTGTACCGCCATTCTGCATTTGGCCCTCCTGCGATCTGAAAGCAGGCTCGCCAAGTGAACTTCGCCGCTTCAAGAATTATCTCGCAGAGACGTTATGCGAGGCACAGTTGCCAAACGGAGTTCGTTAGCGACTGGTGTCTGAAAACACATCCGAAAGTGCTTCTACAAGGATTTTTCAATATCAGAATGGTCTGTCAGCAACTTCGGCGATACGGTCGAGAAGTGCAGTTCGGTGGTTGGGGATCACTTCACGACTGCAACCCGGACGTCTAGCAGACCTACATTGATCGTGTTGGGCGCGACAAGATTCGTTGCGTTCGGAGTGGGGCTCCGCAACAAGGTGCGTTCTCAGGCGGCTTAGCCTTTTACGGAAGGGGGCAGTGGTACGGCGATCAGCGAGTTGCAAGTGCTGGTGTTTCTGGCGTGGGGATTGATTCAGGATATCGGTGCTCGGGAGCCTGCAAGCATCCGCTGCTACCTACTCTCAGCGAACTATTTGATAGGTATGCCGATAGCGGCACTCTACGCTTACACACGTGGATGTACCGAAGTGAGGGGTTTGAAATCTCGGGCATCTGATCGAGTACTCTTTGAAGATACCCTCCTTCAAGAACATCAAAATGCAGCGGAGCTTCAAGCCAATCGAACGCTCACTCCCGACTTTGAAGTCCTAACAAAGTTTGCCGAGCATCGAGGTCGAATCCACAATGGGAATATCGATCGCACCGATGGCATGTGGCAGCGAATTTTGCGACAGTTGGTCGGACTTCCACTTCCTATCTTTAGTCGAGCCAACTGAGTCCAAGATGGCACAGGCGTTTTGGAACCTGGAGTGACTTGGAGCCTAGCGCTAGTGCAGATTGGGAATGAGTATTCAACACTCGTTTCGCCTTACACGTCAATATACACCCATGCGCAACTGGCCAAGCAAGGACGTGTGAGAGCCTGAACCACGGAAGCTGTCGAGCTAGCGGAAGCAATCTTTGCAGGGCCCGCTCCATAGACTGTTGAACTCTTTTAGGACCTGATGCAACTAATGGTCGACCTGTATCACTTCCCCGCCAGAGCGTGTCGAGTAGGCTCGCCAGATGGCTAGATCAATATTCTCACTGATCGATTGCACTGAGCCATCGGCAAGTGTTGAGTTCACGATACCTGTATGAAAGCTACGTGAAGTGATGATCGCATAGCTAGGCGGGCCGGCAGATCCATTTTTACCCTCCTGCCAAGAATTGAAGTCCATCTCTTCGTAGGTATCAGCGCCATTGGTGTAAAGCACTTCGGTATTCGGCGACAAGGCGGTGGTAAAACCAGTGTGGTGCACTCTGCCGTCTGGCCATTCCGTGTGACCGGTATTCTTGAACTGCGTTCCGCTGTGAACTATTGCAGCAGCTTCCGCCGGAGTTGCGGGGATCGAGGTGGCGGATGGGCCGCCGTTCCGCGTGTAAGGCGTCCAAGCTTTGACTTCGCTAGCAAGCAAAGTTGAACTCGTTCCGTCGGTAATGCTTCCAAGCTTGAGGTGCGAATTGGGGTAAAACAATCCTTCACCGCCGCGTCTTGTCTGTGGGTTGTAGACGAAGTACCGCCCCATGTTGAAGCCGTAGTTGGTCGGATAGAGCAGGGGACGACCTCGTCCCGGATCTCGCACCTCTTCCGCCAATGGATCGCTGGGGCAAGAGTAAACCGGAATGCGTAGCCCGGAAATGACAGATTGATTGTCCCAGCCCATTGATAGGTCGACGCGAGCGTACAAGTTGGATTGTTCCAGGTAAGGCAGAATCCTGCCGTGTACGCCCCAGCTACCATTGTTCGAGATGTTGCCGAGCCGGAAATCAATGATCGTTGACGCGGGCAGTCGTTTGTGAGCACTTTCGTAGTTAAGGCAAGCCAGAGACAGTTGCTTCAGATTATTCTGGCAGCTCATGCGCCTCGCTGCTTCGCGGGCCGCTTGCACAGCTGGTAGCAGCAAGCCGACGAGTATGCCGATGATCGCTAATACTACGAGTAGCTCGACCAACGTGAAGGCACTACGACCAACGGATGCTCCATTCCAATTGGGCAGGTTCTGTTCAAATGTCTGCTGCTTCTCTGGCATCAGTCGGTCGTTACTGGGAGTATTTCACGCTGCAATCGCCGCTGGATAGCAGCCAGCTGCTTCAAGTTTAGCTCTGCTTTCGGAGGTTACTGACTAATGCCACCGCAATCGTTGTGCCAACTAGAAAGCAAAGCACTGCGAGCCGGAAAAAACTACCGATACATCCAGGCCGACCGAAAAACGCACCACAGTTCTCAGTTGATCAGCTTGTCCCATTGCTCTCCCAGTGGCAGAAGTTTGGTCTGTGTTGGCGAAGTTTCTACCAGGGCATTACGCCTATAATGCAGAGCTTGGCTTTGGCCGCGGATTTTTCTCTCTTGAACAGATGGTTCGCCCGTTTTGCAAACTGCTTGGTATCAGTCTTTTCGCTTTCGGCTGTTGATTCCCATTCTAGCTGCCGCCATCAGCGCAGCTTCAGCCGTAGGGGTGTTCTCTTTTTCGTGGGGAAGTCAGTGGGCTAGCAACGATGTTCAGGAGCGGGCGGAAGCGGTTCGAAACACGCTCGATAAGGCATCGTTTCCGCTGACAGGTAACGTGGTGAATTCCTTAACGCAGCTGACTGGCTGCGAACTAGTCGCAATCACCAAACGTGGATCGATTCAGAGCAGCCTGGAGCTTGAGCATTCCAATACAGACCTGACGCAGATAAAGAATTTCGACATGTCACCGCAGCCTTGCGCCATCGCGGCGAGAGACTTCTTGCGGTTTTCAGGTACGCTAACCGGCGCCACCAACGCAGACACTCGCATTCATATTCTGTTTGATAAGGCGGCGGTGGATGCGGCCAGTCGGCGCGCCGCGTTCTTGCCTTTGCTTACCGGAATTTCCACGATTCTGCTATTGAGTATCGTCATGCTTTGGCTGGCAAATAGTTTGGCGCGTCGGCTCGGAGTAATGGAGCAGCGCGTTGCGTCGGTTGCGGCAGGTGAGTTCGATGTGCGGAGCGAAGAGAAGGGCGACGATGAGCTAGGACGTCTCGGTCGAGCCGTCGACTCGATGGCTGCACAGCTGCAGCAGCTTTGGAATGAAGTGAACCGGCAGCAAAGCTCGAAATTGCTTCACCAGGTCGCGGGCGGCATGGCACACCAGCTTCGGAACACTCTGACGGGTTCTAAACTGGCTATCGAGTTGCATGCCCAGTCTTTATCTAGTCAGAGTGAAGAAGTACAAGTTGCATTGCGGCAACTCGGGGTAGCGGAGGACTACGTTAAGCGACTTCTGCTGGTCGGTAGAGGTCAGCAAGGTGCACCTGAACCGGGGCAATTGGACCAGGTGCTTCGAGATTTGCAGGATAATATGACTTCCATTGCCGCGCACTTGCAGTGCAAACTAACGTGGGATCTGATGCTGGGAGAGGTGGATTGCAGTTTGGCGGATGCCGGTAGCTTTCAGGCTGCGATTTCGAACCTGATTTTGAATGCAGTTCAAGTCGCAGATTGTGTGGCGGTTCACGCATGCATTCAAGGTCCAGAACTCCTTTCGGTCGTGGTTCGCGACAATGGTCCGGGTGTGGATTCGGGGATCGAAAATGAGATCTTCGAACCTTTCGTGACCACGAAACCGGAAGGGATGGGACTTGGTCTACCACTGGTAAAACGCTCTGCCGAACAACTTCAAGGCAAAGTAGAATGGCACCGAGAGGAAGGTTGGACCGTTTTTGAATTCCAGTGCGCCGTCCAATCTAGCGGCTGAAAATGATTACCAATAGTGATGAAACACGCAGAACTCTGAGGACTTTGTGAGCCATACGGAAACTGAGCTGGACACTAAGGCTGTTCCGCGCAGCTTGATTCTCGTCGTCGATGACGAGCCTGCGATATGCTGGGCGTTCGAACGAATGTTTGTGTCTGAGGGGCATGAAGTCGTCACTTGTTCGTCAGCGGAAGACGGGCTCGCCATGTTGGAGGAGCGAAGGCCTGATCTGATATTGCTAGATGTGCGTCTACCGAAGCAAGACGGGCTTAGCGCGCTGCCGACTTTCCGAGAAGAATCAGCGGAAGCTCCTGTTATCATCATGACTGCTTTTGGTGATCTTGAAACGGCCGTGACAGCAGTACAGCAAGGTGCAACGGATTATGTCACTAAGCCATTCGATTTGGAAGAGGTGAAGAAGAGTTGTCGCAACGCACTTGCAAACCACTTTCGCAAAGTGATTGATGTCCCTGAGGACGCTTCTGCTGAATCGGCGTCGGCAGCGACGCCGAATACGGACCGAATGCAGCTCGTGGGAAGTTCTGCGCCGATGCAGCAGGTGTTCCGGCAAATCGCCCTGGTCGCCGACAGTGATCTGTCCGTCTTGATCACAGGGGAAACAGGCACCGGAAAAGAATTGGTCGCCGCTGCGATTCATCGGCACAGCCCAAGAAACACGGCTCCTTATCTACCCATTGCACTCGTGGCGCTGAACGATGATTTGATTGAAAGCGAGTTGTTTGGGCACGCTCAAGGTGCTTTTACTGGTGCCACGCGTGATCGGTCAGGTGTTTTCGAGCAAGCGGAAGGTGGGACCGTTTTACTCGACGAAATCGGCGACCTGCCTCTTGCTACTCAAGTGAAACTTCTGCGTGTTCTTGATCAACGTGAGTACTTTCGTGTTGGTGATGTGCGCCCACGTCCTTGCAATGTCCGAATCCTCGCCGCGACAAATTGCGATCTGCAGCAAGCGGTCGCCGACGGGACCTTCCGCGAAGATCTCTTTTACCGACTCAACGGTTTGCAGATGCACCTGCCGCCCTTGAGAGAACGCAAGGAAGATATAGCGGCACTTTGTGAGCACTTCCTGTCGAAGTTTAGCTATCACTCTTCAGGTGCCATAAGCGCAGAGTTACTTGTTCAACTGAAGCAACGGCCGTGGTATGGCAACGTTCGCGAATTGCGGAATGCAGTAGAGCACGCCGCGGTTTTGGCGCGAGGAAGACCGGTCATGCTTGAGGATTTTCCTGTAGCACAGCCCAACCGCCCCTCTCAGATGAGCACGCAGCAGTCAGGTGAAGCGAAGCTGGAACGTGCTGTGCGCGCTTGGTTTGCGAATCAACTCGAGGGCAACGAAAACGCTGTCGGTATACACGAAACGCTCTTGTCGAAAATCGAGCCCATTCTCTTTGAGCTCGCGCTACAGCAATGCGGTGGGAACCGAAGCAAAGCTGCAGAACTTCTCGGAATGCACCGTGCTACCCTACGAGAAAAACTCAAAGCATTGGAGTCTTGACTCTGCGCTCGAGCTACCTGCCGGCAACTGGCATATTGGAGTTCGCCATTTGCTCAAAGGACAGGTTTTCCAACTTTGCTACATCGAGTTCTTGTTTAAACTCTTCGCCGGCAAGCAAATAGAGAGGATGGCCGGCATCGGTCTGATCGGTCCTCAATCCGTGGTGGCGAGTCAGCTCGAGTGTCGCGAGGAACATCGCGACCAAGGAGCTCTTGTGCATGCCAGGTTGGAATAAGCTGGTCAGTTCGACGCGTCCTTCCGAGCAGACCTGGCCGTGAATTCGTTCCATGTAGGTGTGAATTGGGGTGTCGTCATAAACGACGGTCGGGGCAGGTGGCTGGCGCTCGCGCAGAATGCGGCCAAAAGCACTGACCAAGTCCCAGATTTCTATAGGCTGGATGGGTTGTTCGCCGATTCCAGTTCGGCGAACAGGAAGTTCATTCGCAAGTCGTGAATACCGAAGCTGCCAAGTCTCGCCGCGCTCTTGAAGAATTGACGCGGCGTCCCGAATGCGTTTGTATTCCATGAGCCGGAACACAAGTTCGTCGCTCATTTCGTTCAGCGCCTCGGCCTCGTCTGCCTGAGCCTCTTCCTCGCTTCGCGGGATTGCTTGCTTGGATTTCATCTCGACCAGCAAACTTGCCACTTCTAGAAAGTCAGCGACATCATCGATCTGCAGTTCGACTAGGACCTCTAGGAAGTCTAGGTACTGTTCGGTGATTCGCGCGAGAGGCAGTTTCGCCAGCTCGAGTTCTTCTCGGCGGACGATGTGGAGCAGCAGATCGAGAGGTCCACTGAACTGTGCTAAGTCGACAACAAAATCCATGTTGCTTACATAGCTAAGTGTGAGCCAGAGGGCAATGTCAGCAAAAACAGTATTGGTCCACGAAAGAAAGAGCAGGCCGGGCATTGCTCAGCCTGCTCATTTCAACATCAAACCAAAGATGCAAGGTTGGTAAGCTAGGATGTTTTCTGGCGAGTTCGAGGTTTGCGTCCTCTGGGCTTCGACGTCGTCTCCGGGATCATCTTCGGGTCCAGTAGCTGAAGCATCCGGCTGATGCACAGGCGGTTGACGCTGATGTTCAATCTTCCAGCTTCTTCGCACATTGCCTCGTGAAGGCTTTTGGGTAGACGAACGGTGATCATCCGTTGCGGGTCATTGGGATCGTTTTCAGGCATCTCGCGGCTACGAAGCGCGGTCAGCATCAGTTGAATCTGATGGTACTGTTCGGTCCTTAGGAAGGCGCCAAGATCTGTGTTGTTATTGAAAATGGTGTGAACGAGTCCAGAGCCGCCGAGTAGTTCTCGGTAGAAGCAGACCCACGTCGGCGCGTTTCCAAATAGCTCGTTAGCGACGTCGAAGGCTTGCTGGCAGCGTTGAGAAAAGTCCGTTGATGGGACGCATGTGGCTCGAACACGTGCAGCGACTTCATCAAACTGCTTCAGGTCGGCAGCCAACTTGGAGTTCACTTCTGGCGTCTTTTCTTTGGTGCCTTCCTCCAGGGGCGCTGTAGTAACTGGGGGAGCAGTGGCAGTAGTGGTTCCGAAGGTTGGTTCCGCAGGCGCGGGGGCTGGGCTCGGGGCTGCCGGCGCGGGAGCAGCTGGTCGGCTTTGGAATCCAGGTGGCTTGGGGGGAGGGTAACTACCTGGGGATCCGAATTGGTTTGCCCCAAACTGGTTCGTGGGATCTGAGCTCATAACTTCCTCTTTGGTTTGCAATCGAATCGTCGAGACCTCCGTCGTCTCGAATGCGATCTGCAGCAATCCTTACTGCAAGGCAAACGCCTCGCCGTAACTGCTAGCAAAATAAGGACTTATGCCTATTGACCCCGCTGTGGCGAAAAGCGGGCAGCCGATGCCTAGAGGCTGGGCACTGCGGGGTGCCTACTTAATGAGCACGGCAAGTTTTATAGAAAACTAAGTGTCCACTTCGTTTTTTTGTTGAAATTCCTAGGATCGCTGGTTTGGGCTCAAGCTTGGGCTGGTGGCGACGGCTGGCTGCGATGCTGCTGGCGATATTGGTGGCGATATTGGTGGTTTTGGGTGGGTTTTTTTGACTCGCGATGTGGAAATGACCTTCTTTGAGGGGCCTGAGCAGGCGGCTTTACTGCTTGGTGGTGCCGTGTTTCTTGTGTGGTCGCCTTTTTGTTGGTTTTCTTGGTGGTGTCGGATTGTGATTGTTGTGTGATTGATGTCGAATTGTTCGGCCGGTTTTGTTCTCTATTGCCCTTAGTCAGACCCGTAGTGAGCTGAGGCAGAACTCTCTGATGCCAGGCTTGCCGTTCTGGCCGCGTTCTCTCGGCATCGAGCGGTGGCTCCGATCGGGAACTTATTATTGAATTAGCTTGGCATGTTTTCCGAAGCATTCCTCGAATGCTGGGAATATCTCACTACCATCATGAGCACAGTGGCATCCAGTCGGCTCCGCTCGGGGATGCTCAGCAGCAGGGAATTCTGGCGAATCCCACCTCGGGCTTTCGAATTGCCTTGAGGATGGGGTTGGCGATTCTGATTTTTCGGCGTTTGGGGGACTAGAGAAAATTGATGTGGTAACCTTTTTTGTCTTGCGTATTTTTCGCGGGTAGGGCCAATTGGGCCTTAGGAGCTCTGGAAATATTGGTTTTCGCGCCGTCCGTGGTGGCTCAAGGGCGTTAGTTGTATTTCGCTAGCCTTTCTATATTGCCCGGATTTCCTTGCGGATCGTTGCAATCCTAAAAAATGGGACCTATCAGGAACTTGAGTAAGGTAACAGTCATCAGAGGTCCATTGCGGTTCGTTGACACGGTGAAGAGCGGAATTAGAATCGAGACTGCTTTTTACCTAAATTTCGCATCTTATCATGGCGATGCTTTTCGATGTTTGCGCGGGTTAATCGTGCGAAAGTACTTATTTTACCAGTCTTAGGTAATCTCCGAATTCCCCGCAGCTAGAACAATCCAACCGAACTTAAGTCTCGGCAATTGCTCGATTGAGGACGTACCAAAGTGAAGTCACGCAAGTCTGTTCGACGGTCTAACTCCCGCAATGATCTCACAATGAAAACTCTGAAGCAGAGAATTCGCAGTGTTGAGACTTTAGAAAAGCGAGAAATGCTCGCGTCGGATTTGGAAGGAATCTTGCGAGAGCAAGTTCTTTTCTCCAACGAAGAGGTGGCAAACCAGTCTATCGCCGCGATTGTCTCGAAGTACGGAGATCATGGCACTAGCAACGGTGGTGAAGGCGGTTCGAATGATCTGGTCAATATTGCTGAGGTTGAGCCAAATAACTCGATAAACATCGCCCAAGTAGTTCCTCTGGCTGATAACTTCGGTGTCAACATTGCCGGTAGCAACACCGTCGGTGCTTTCGACGCTGATTGGTTTGCGTTTGATTTACAAGCCGGTGATATTCTTGATTCACGGTTCGTACCAACGACGTCCGCTACCGTTCCGATCATGTCGATGCACAATTTGAGCGGTAAAGAGTTGATTGCGTCCCCAGGGTTGGTTGGTCCACCTGCTTCGCCACAGGGCTCTCCTCTGCGCGGGAATGCCGCTGACCTTCTTGGGCCTGATGACCTTGTTCTCCATTACATCGTGCCAGAGAGCGGACGTTACTACATCCGAGTCAGCGATGCGGGCGGCCCCTACAGCTTGGAACTACGCAAATACCGCGCGGCCCTCGAGACGCAAGACGCAGGGAACCAGCAAATTCTATTTTTGGATTTTGATGGCGCATTCATCCCGAGATCCCTATTCATACCAATCCCCGGGACTGGACGCATTCCATCAACCCGGAATGCTCTTGCTGGATACGGGATTCAGGATGCTGACTACGAGCGGTTCATTGATGAGGTCGTTACCCGTCTTCAAGCCAAATACGATGACCTTGGAACAAAGACTACCAATCCAAACTACGGAATCGAGATCCGCAACTCAAAGGATCATCCGGATCCATGGGGGCTGCCAAATGTGTCTCGTGTCGTCATTGGGGGCAATGCGCTGGAGTTCTTCCAGGATGACAGTTTTGAGGGAGTTCTTGGTATAGCGGAGTCGGTGGATGCCGGAAACTTTGCCCCTGAGGAAACGGCTCTTGTGTTCCACGACGTGCTTCAAGCAAGTTTCGCGTCTATCCCCATCGATCCATTTGCTCGGCCGGTGGACGTCGTAGCCGAACTCATGTCGATGGTTATTGCCCATGAGTCGGGACACTTCTTTGGCGGCCGCCACCAAGATCCGACCAACAATGCGTTCGCACCGGTTGGGCTCATGGATCAATTTTACGATCCGATCGTTTCGTCTGGGGCGGGGCCTGACGGCATCTTTGGAAACGTGGATGACGTGCCGCTTCTCTTCAACGTGGATGAGTTCACGGCCGAAGGGGCGTTCGTCCAGGGCGGCGTGAATGACACGGTTAACTGGATCGGTTGGGCCTTGTCAAATGGTCAGGCCAACGGAGGTGTGATTTCGGGGCAAGTATTTGATGACGTCAACGCGAATGGTTTGCTCGATTCCGTTGATCGCGGCTTAGGCAACGTCACGGTATATGCTGACTTGAATAACAATGGCGGTTTGGATGCTGGTGAAATTTCGACCGTAAGTGCTTCCGATGGATCCTACCAGCTTGTCGTAGCTCCAGGTACCTATACCATTCGCGAGATCGTTCCAGCGAGCTATCGATTGACTACGGCCGAGTCGGTCACCGTGACGGCCACCGCCAATCAGACGTCAGGTGGTGTCAACTTTGGCAACGCGACTGCAAACTCACAGGTCACTGGCCGCAAGTGGAATGACGTGAATGGAAACGGCGTTCGCGATATCTATGAGCCACCAATCGAAGGTGTTTGGATTTACATAGACCAGGATGGCGACAACCGAATTGATCTTGGGGAGCCAGCTACTCAAACAGCGGCAGATGGAACATACACCCTGCATTTCCCAGGTGCAGGCACCTACACCATTCGTGAAGTCTTACAGACTGGCTTCGTTCAGACCTACCCTGGACCAGCAGCTGACGATGAGCACACGATCGTGCTGACCGGTGATCCTGCATTAGATGCTACTCGCACGACTGGCTTGGATTTTGGTAACCTTTTGACCGTTGACTACGGCGATGCACCAGTTAGCTATGGTGAAGCATCGCACGGATTCGTAAGCGGGTTGATTTTGGGTGCTGAGTGGGACAGCGAGCAAGGTTCGGCCTTCTCTGACAACGCTTTGGGCGATGATGCCACTGGCCCTCTCGATGGTACCGGCGCTGTCATTGATGACGAAGACGGCGTTTTGCTGACGAGCCCATTGGTTGCTGGTAGTACCAGCAACAGCGTTGCAATCACAGCTGTGAACAGCACAGGCGAGACTGCATTTGTCACTGGTTGGTTTGACTTCAATCACAACGGTGTGTTTGAGGACTTTGAGCGAGCAATCTCGAACGTCCCGGTAACGACAGGTACAACAAATGTCACCTTCACCGCGCCTGGCAACGCACAACTCGGCGATACCATTGCTCGATTCCGTCTATCAAACGAGACTGGCGTTGCTCCGACCGGACTATTGGCTGCAGGTGAAGTAGAAGATCACGTCTTCAGCGTGACTGACTCATCTGACTTGGCTGTTGACGACCAATTCGAGGTTGCCAGGAATTCCACGCTCAATGTGCTGGATGTACTGACGAACGACTTCGAGCTTCCAGGCGAACAGCTTGAAATACTTGACCCAGGTGTTTCCGCTGCAGGTGGCGTGTTGCAGATTTCGGCCGACGGCCAAACGATTCTCTATACACCTCCGAGCGGGTTTGTCGGTCAGGATAGTTTTACCTACACAGTAGCGAATTCGCGAGGACAAACATCTCAGGGCAATGTCATTATCACCGTGAAGCTTCAACTTGATGAACCAGTTGCTGTCGATGATAGTTTCAACGTTACGCGTAATGCGATTAACGTGCCTTTGAACGTCTTGGCCAATGATATTGAAGGCGTCGCTGGTGCTTTAACCATTGTTTCTGTGACTCAACCGGACAAGGGTGGGCAACTGACCATTGCTAGTGGCGGGAAGTCCCTTAGCTATACACCGCAGAATGGTTCTGGCGACATGGAGTCTGCCGTCTACACGGTTGCAGATCCAGCCGGAAATACAGCATCCGCAACTATCAACTTGACGGTGAAGCCTGACGCAGACGCAAATGATCAGGTTTTGATTGAGTTGCGTACTGTCGACCTATCGGGCAACCCGATTTCTGCCATTCAGCAGGGTGAAGAATTCCAGATACAAATGTATGTTGATGACTTGCGGTTCTCGGCTGCAAGTCCTGGTGTCGCTGCTGGCGTATTTGCGGTATACACCGACTTGCTTTACAGCTTGCAGCTAGTGGGGACCGTGCCAAATACGGATCCAAACGCTGCATTCAACTTCCAGACATCATTCTTCAATGACTATGTGAATGGACAGACGGGTGATGCGACTATTCCTGGAATCATCAACGAGTTTGGAGCATTCAGTAGCCGGCCAACCATGTCAGAGAGTGATCCTTTGCTCTTTGCTACGGTGAACTTTACAGCTCAATCTCCTGGTATCGCCGACTTTATTCCAAATCCAGCAGACAACTTCCCCAACTCTGATACGCTGTTGTTTGATACACCTGGCAGTGCTGTACCGATCGAGCGAATTCGCTATGTCGGAGCGTCGCTGGAAATCGTTGGAGACGGGGTCGAATTCCCAGTAGCCGTTGACGATTCGCCAATTGGCAACGTTCCGTTGAATTCGGCGTCATTCCCGATCAACGTACTGGACAATGATTTGCCCGGTTCCACTGGCACTATCTCAATTGACAGTGTCACCAACGGTTCCTTCGGCACGACGCGTGTTGACGGCGATAGAATTCTCTACACTCCAACCGCCGGTTTTGAAGGTACGGATCAATTCGTTTACACGATTGTAGATGCGGCGCAACGAAGGGCGTCAGCGACGGTTACAGTTGATGTAGGCGACGCGGCAGCCGACGATATTGTCGCACTACGAATTGCAGTTACGGACGTTAATGGTCAACCCATCGATCAAGTGGAACTAGGAAGTCAGTTCCAGGTTCGTGGTTTTGTTGAAGACTTGCGAGGCTTCGGGCTTGATCGCGGTGTTTTCGCAGCCTACGAAGATGTCCTCTACAACAGAGGCTTGGTTAGTCCGGTAGCAAGCCAGACCAATGATCCTGATCTAGGGTTTGAAGTTCAGTTTGGACCAAACTACCAGCGAGTCCGTGAAGGTGATATCCGTACTGATGGCGTCATCAACGAAATCGGAGCTGTCCAAATCGAGAATGGCAATCAGCCTCTTGGACTTGGTGAACAGTTGCTCTTTGTGATCACGATGACGGCGAACAACATTGGTACTGCTGAGTTCATTGCGGATCCAGCTGATATCACTCCTCTGCACGATACTTTGACCTTTGAACCACCGACAGCTGTGCCGTTTGACCGAATTGGCTACGGATTCGACACTGTTGCAATCGTTGCACCAGGTGGTGGCGGCGGAGAAGGCGAACACTGGCAGAATCCATTCAATCGCTTCGATGTGAATTTGGATGGTTTCGTCACCGCCCTTGATGTCCTATTGGGAATTCGTTGGCTAAATGACCTGGCTGCCGGCGAAGACATGGGCCGTCCTCAATTCGCCTATGATGTGAGTGGAGATACTGAGGCTACCCCGATTGATCCATTGATGGTGATCAATGAGTTGAATAGGCAGGCAGGAAACCGAGCCAGCGGTGAAGGTGAAGCAGCTTTCATCGACTTGTCGGCCCTGAGTGCTCCGATCACAGGTGACACTGTAGATCGCGACGTCGTTGAAGTCTTGATTGAGAAAGACGAGGACGGGCGTATCAGCGCTCGAAACACCTCGACTGTCTACGGCCCTTCTCCACTGACGGATGTTCTCGCTGATGATAGCGAAGACGATGATCTAGATCTCTTGTTGGACGAACTCGCTCCATCAGTCAACGAGAACTGGAACAGTTAGTCGGCTAAATCCAACTGCAAACGCTAAAAGAACAAGGCACTCCAAATCGGAGTGCCTTTTTTAGTTGTTTTCGAGTGTTCTGCTCGTTTTCGCCGCTAAGCTACCTGTCGCGTTAGGCTGCGGATCGAAATTACAGTGCCGCTGAGATGGCGTTGGCTGAGCTGTCGAAGCTGTCACGAGTGCCATAGGAAAGAAGAGTGACCGAGCCGATGCAAACGCCAACGATCAAGGCAAGCATGACAGCATATTCTACAGCTGTTGGTCCTGATTCGTCCTCAATGAAACGGCGAATTGCTCTACTCATTTTGATTCTCTCCGGGGCACCTTCAAACAAAAGACTCGGTCCGTGCGATGGAACTCTGTCTATTTAAACGTAGGGTGCCGCAAAAGTACTTGCCACTGAAAGGGGCTTTTTCAGCATAATTGCGGAAGGGCGCATAGAGTCGGGTGGAACAATCCCTATAACCCGATCTCGACCCTGCAATGCAACGACGTCGGTGACTTGTGTCTGGCTCACGATGCAATTGGAATAAATGGATCGATCCGCCACTTTTAAGCTTGCTTCAGGCTTGCTGCAGTAGTCGCTTCGCGTCTTAACTCACGACTGACACATTGGCATCCTAAACTTACTTCAGGAGCCACTGCCGACTAGGCTCTCAAACGGTAACCCAAAAAACCGCCAGCGCCTGCATATATGTCAGCTGATCAAACAACAAGACCTGAAGCCAATTCATTGCCTGAGATCGAGAAGTGTTCTCCTTGGGTTTTGTTTGCGTTGCCAGTGGGACTTGGATTTGCTCTGTCACTGATTGTGACGGTAGTCAACATTATGCGAAGCATCGACACTCAGGCGTTTTATCTTGGACTAGATGGCCTGAGACCTTGGCTCGCTCTGATTGGAGTACTGGCGGTATTAGCGACTGTGACGATCGCTTACTTCCGCTCCCGCATTCAAACAGTTTTGATGGTCAGCTTAGGCAGCTTGGTTATTTTTTGCATAGGCGCGAAGCTAGTCCGGGTCGAGAGCTTCTATGGAAACATGGTGCCGAAACTCGCCTGGTCTTGGACACCGAGTGCTGAGGAACGAGTGAAAGACTACTTCGTCAGTCGCAAGGCTGAGTCCCGTACAGCCGAAGTCGAATTGTCCGAACTACAGCAACCTTCAGCAGCTGATTTTCCAGGCTTTCTGGGGCCTAGTCGCGACGGTGCTATCCCTGAGACGTCACTCGCAGTTTGGGATACCATTCAGCCGCAGCTCTTGTGGCGTCATCCTGTAGGTATCGGCTGGTCCAGCTTTGCTGTTCAAGGTAAGCTTGCGATCGACCTAGAGCAGAGAGGTGCGTTTGAGTGCGTCGTGTGCTACCACTTGGAAACCGGCGAAGAACTATGGGTTAGTCAACAGCCGCGTCGCTTCGAGGACGAGCATGGTGACGGACCTCGCTCGACCCCAGCTATCGCAGACTCACGAGTCTACTCGATGGGGGCCGATGGGCTGCTGACGTGCTGTGACCTGGCAGACGGTCAGTTGTTGTGGAAGAAAGAGTGTCTTGCTGACCCGGAACGAGACAATCTACTGTGGGGAATGTCGGGGTCTCCTTTGGTCTACGAAGGGAAGGTCTTCGTCACACCTGGCGGCGAGAACTCAGCGCTGATCGCCTTCGATAGCTTTTCAGGCGAGGAGCTCTGGCGCAGCGGCTCGGATCGAGGGGCCTATGCTTCACCGATGTTATCAAGCGTTATTGGGCAGCAGCTCTTACTGAGTTTCAACGGAGCTGGTCTAAGGACTTACGACGCGGCGACGGGGCAAGAGCAATGGTTGACCCCCTGGGTTACTCAAGGCGAATTGCAGCGAGTAAACGTGGCGCAGCCAGTGGTCCTGCCAACGGAGAATCCAAGTCAGTCCAGAATGCTGATTTCGTCTGGCTATGGGAAAGGCATCGTCAGCTTGAAGATAAGCCTGAAGGGAAACGCGACTGCAGACGCTAAAAGGAATCCATCCTTTGGACCGGAGTGTTGGGAAGTAGAGACTGAGTGGAAGAGTATTCGCCTTCGTTCCAAAATGTCAAACTTTGTCGTTCACGAAGGTGCGATCTATGGGCTCGACAGCGGCATTATGACTTGTTTGGATCTGAATACCGGAGAGCGACTTTGGAAGCGAGGACGCTATGGCCATGGTCAGCTGTTGTTGGTTGGAGACAAGATCCTTTTGCTTGCAGAGTCTGGCGAAATCGTTTTGGTGCGAGCCGATCCGGAGAAGCATAAGGTTCTCGGCAAGTTTCAAGCTCTGGATGGAAAGACTTGGAATCACCTCGCCCTTGCCGGAAATGTGCTCGTGGTCCGAAACTACCAGGAAGCCGCGGCATTTCGGCTTCCTCTTGAGTGAGTTTGGCCCCCGGCGAAAGCCGTTTCTTGGTTTCACGCCTGGAAATCTCACCGAAACTCAAAATCTTGCAAGAATTTTTGTAAGGTACTGAAATGGCGTTCGTTGTTCCTGATAGACGAGCGTGCCTCGCGGGGCAGATCTGAGTTTCAGCAATGGTGGAGTTTGGCTCGGCGAAAGTTTGCTGTCGCCCCGCGAAAGTTTGCAGTGCTTTTTTCGGAGCAAGAATCGACCAAGAATGGAATGCTGATTCGCCCGTTCAGATAGGGGCACTGTAGCTGTCCGTTCTTCGTCTACTAACACCGGGCAAATTGTCGAAGTTTTGCGAGCCAGTCTGGATTACCTGAATGACTTCTTCTTCTTCTTCTATTGCGATCGCATTTAGTTGGCCTGTTGTCCATAGATCGCTCATGATTGCAGCCGTAGTCGGCACCATACTCATCGCGATCAATCATGGCAGCTCGATCTATTGTGGCCAATTCGATTCCATGTGCGCGATGAAGTGCTCGCTAACCATGGTTGTGCCCTACTGCGTGTCAACGCTTTCTTCCGTACTTGCTTGCCGAGCGCAGCAGTAACAATCTTTGCGCACTTGGTTCTTCCCATTTCGCGAGTTCTCTTCCTCGAAAGTCAACGCGGGCGCTGCTGTGAAGATCTGATGAAGAGTCTATCTGGTGCGCCTCGGCTTCCAATTCAAGATGCCATAGCGGGTGAGAGAAAAATTGAGTGTAAAAATTAGTAGGTCGCGCGAAGTTGGTGATCTGCGATTCTAACGAAAGGTAAGAATGGAATTTGGAACGATCCTGTTAATCATGGCTGCCCTCGGTGCCTTCTTTATGGCATTCAACAATGGGGCGAACGATGTGGCCAACTCTTTTGCCTCAGCTGTTGGGGCAAAAGCAATTTCTATGAAGCAGGCGGTTCTTATCGCCGGCATCATGAATCTTCTCGGGGCTGTCATGCTGGGCGGCTATGTTTCCTCAAAGCTAATTACCGGAGTTGTTGATCCTGCGCAATTCGGAGATCCCAAGGCGTACATGCTAGCCATGTTTGCCGTGTTGATAGCAGCAGGAGTCTTTGTGCTCACTGCGACATTGTTTTCCATGCCGGTGAGCTCCAGTCACTCGATCGTTGGCAGCCTAATCGGAGCGAGTGTTATGGCAGGTGGATGGTCGGCTGTAAATTGGGGGGAGCTCCGCAATATCGTACTCTCTTGGTTTGTTTCTCCGATTCTTGCGGCAGTTCTAGCGGCGGGTTTGCTGAGTTACATCAAGTCATTCATCGTGAAGAACGGCAAGGAAGGCATGATTGCTCGCCTGCAATACTTCTTACCCTTTGTGTTGGCAACGACCGTCGGCTTCTTCGCGCTGATCCTCATGAAAGGCTCGAGTCTTAAGGCTCTTAAACCAGACAGTTTCTGGGAATACCTGTTGTTTTTGGGCGTCGTGATTCCCTATGGAACGATCGTATCGCAAGCCTTGCTGCGAAGTTTGACAGGCAATGTGAAAGACACTTCGGAGTCGATTGAAAAGATCTTCAAGAACCTACAGGTAGGAACATCGAGTTATGTTGCCTTTGCCCACGGAGCCAATGACGTAGCCAACTCGATTGCACCCGTCTTCGCAATCTTTCTAGTGGTTACACATAGTGGTCTTCCTACAAAAGAAATACTGCAAGACGCTCATGTGCCTCTTTGGATCCTCATCCTGGGAGGAATTGGTATCGCCGTTGGTATTGGGTTACTTGGGCACCGGGTTATCGAGACTCTGAGTAAGAAGATCACGACACTCAACAATACGCGTGGGTTTTCTGTGGACTTTTCCGCGGCGAGCACAGTTGTGATCGCCTCGTTGCTGGGCTATCCAGTTAGCTCGACGCATGCTGCGACGGGAGCAATCGTAGGTAGCGGTCTTCGCGATGGAGAGAAAGTTAAAGGAAAAGTGCTGCTAAAGATTTTTGCGATGTGGGTACTCACTGTACCTGCTGCAGCGCTTATCACAATGGCCATCTATTGGTTGCTCGCCGCGTTCATTCTCTAGCAGCTACGGCATTAGGTGGAAGACCCGAACGCTCATCTCTTGTCGATTGACGATACCAGCTTCAGTACTTCCGTTGGCATGAGTCGGAAAGGGATACCCGTAATGTTGACAACGGGCCTGCCAAAAAAATGGTTCGCAGAACTACAGAAGCTAGCGGGGCTTTCGTAGTTCCCGCTGCGATTACCAACCAAGTAGTTTGCAAACTCCTCCTGGTGTATGGGTCGTCCGGAATCTGATTGATTCGATTTTCGAGCTGATGCTATTTACCCGGTGTCTTGATCTCGGGTTCATTAACAGGATCAGAACCGATTGCCTCAGGACGGCGGTAAAATCTGCTTCGAAGCGATCATAGACCTATTCTTGAGCATCGCCGTGCATGTCAAATAGTCCGAACGCACTGGGCTGCTTGAGGCCAAAGGATTGTAGTTTTCTCTCTGCTGAGTCAATATTCCAACCCAATTCTCTCATCGTACCGGTATCGGAGAAAGGATTCGTGCCGCCCGCGCGGCAGGCACATTCCCACTGAGCCTCGAACGGGAGATCGGCGTTGAGTTTTGCACTCAACTCTCGCCCATTGAACCACAAAGCGGTTGTTAGGATCATTTCGCCTTAAAACATCGTATTGAATTTGTAGCCCTTCATACGCTTCAGATACCTTGTATCGTTTCATACTTCGCAATTAGAAAGGGTGAAACGGTTACCTTGAGCTGATACTCGTAAGCTGATTTGCGACGGATTTCATCCCTTGGGCTGCCCATCAGGAACTCGCCTCCAGGAACCAAGATATACTGGATGCCGCAGTACATACTGGGCTTTGCCTGCAACGTTCATCAATGCTTTAAATTCTTGTGGCTGCGACACAGAAGCTGTTAGAAAGAAACACTACACCTCTACTAAAGACCTGTCTGCATCCCGCAGGAAGCTCTCCAGTTCGCAAAAAACATGAACTTCAGTTCATAGCTGGTACACGACAGTGCATTTGGATTGACGTTTTAGTTTCGGAGTGCACAAGCAAGGAAATGCTGGAATGCAGCTAGCGCCCTCATTTCTCAAATCAAAACTAGGATTTGCTTCGTAAAGGATTTGCGTCGTGTGAAGCTTGTGGCGCGAATAGCAGTATAATGCATGCTTGAAACGCAAGCCTCTAGCTTCGATGAACACCTACCTTGGAATGACCAAAATTAGATGAATGTTTGCGCTGTCTGGAGCCAAGTCTTAGTCGCGTTTCTCTTGCTTAGTCTTGCGCAGTCGGGGACTTTGGGGCAGGAGCCCAAGTTGCACTGGAACGGTTATGAGAGAGTCGACTTCCAAGTCGAGGGCCGCAAGTGCTGGGTGATCAAGCCAAAAGAATCGCTGGAGGGCAGTCCTTGGATCTGGCGTGCAAGATTCTTCGGGCACGAACCACAAGCCGACATTGCTTTGCTCAAGGCTGGCTATCATTTGGGCTATTGCGACGTTGCAGGTTTGTTCGGATGCCCCAGAGCAGTGAAGCATTGGAATGCTTTCTACAAGGTTGCCACCGAGCGATTTGGTTTGAGCGAGAGAGTTGCGCTAGAAGGAATGAGTCGTGGCGGGTTGATAATCTATAATTGGGCCGCAGCCAATCCAGAGAAGGTCGCCTGCATCTATGGGGATGCACCTGTGTGTGATATCCGAAGCTGGCCGAAAGGTGAGTGGAATGGGAAGGGCAGTGAAGCGACATGGAAGCAATGCTTGGCTGCCTACGCGGCGGCAGGGGTAGCCGAAGACGACGTCGTCGGCCCCCTCGATCCAACTCAGCTTCGGAAGCTGGCGAAGGAAGGCATTCCGTTGCTTCATGTGGTAGGCGAGGCTGATGTGGTTGTACCTGTCGCAGAAAATACCGATTTGTTAGCGGAGAAATACCTCGAGCTTGGCGGAAGCATCGAGGTGATTCGCAAGCCGGGCGTCGGGCACCATCCGCACTCTCTGAAAGAGCCGGGGAAGATTGTACGCTTCGTACGAAAAGCGATGGAGCCGAACATTCGCAAGCGGGGGACTCTCACCAACTCACGCAACACCTTTCTTTCCAAGAAGAAGGGACGAGTTGCCTTTATAGGCGGCTCCATCACTCAAATGAACGGATACCGCTCAATGATTGCTGCTGATCTGCAAAAGCAATTTCCTGAGGCCGAATTCGAATTTATCAACGCGGGAATCTCGTCGACTTGCTCTACTACTGGTGCTTTTCGGCTGCAAGAGCATGTTTTGGATGGTGAACCCATCGACTTGTTCTTTGTCGAATTTGCTGTCAATGATGACCAAGACGCTGCACACTCGACTCAGAATTGTATTCGGGGGGTAGAGGGCATTCTCCGGCAGGCGCTGGCGAGTAATCCCAACATGGACATTGTGGTAACCCATTTCGTCAATACAAAAATGCTCGATTCGTTCGCAAAAGGCGAGACGCCTTTGTCTATTGCGGCGCACGAGAGAGTTGTGCGGCACTATGGCGTTTCTTCTATCGTATTGGCGAAGGAGATTTCAGAGCGAATCGAAGACGAAAGCATGAGTTGGAAAGTCTATGGAGGTGTGCATCCAAAACCAGCGGGAAATCGAGCTTGTGCGGATATGATTCGTTCTCTGCTTGAGACGGCTTGGCAGGATGGCACTTCAGAGATTCGGGCTCATCCTGTTCCAGATGCTTTGCTTGATAGAACGAGCTACGTTGGTGGACGCATGCTGCCGCAAAATCAAGCAAATCTAATCCAGGGATGGCAGATCAAAATACCTCAATGGAAAGAGATATCGGGCGGAAAACGTGAGCAGTTTCTTAAGTTGCCGCTGCTTTGTGCGGAAGAGGCCGGCGCGACTCTCGAGATTCGCTTTCAGGGTAGTGCGTTGGGTGCGTATTTGTTGGCTGGTCCGGACGCTGGAGTTCTCGAAGTTGCAATCGATCAAGGCACAGCTCAGCAGTTTGAGCTTCAGCATCGCCACAGTCGTAATCTGCACTATCCTCGCACTGTGATGTTTGCGGCAGATCTGGCAGCTGGCGAGCATGTCGCCAAAGTTCGACTTCTGAGGGCTGAGCAAGGTAAGTCAGCTGCCCGAATCATTCGCTTCGTGGCGAACTGATTGACCGGTTGTCCCCCGCTGTGTGATCTCATTTCACTCAGAGAAGGCCCACGGATGGGAGAAAGGACTCTAGAATGTGATTCCTCTCCGGACGCTAGACCGTCCTCTTGCATTTCTCTTTCCCTGCCTTCCGTCATGAATAAGTTGTGGATCAACCTGCGTTTTCTTGCCCTCTCAATTTTTTTTTCAGGCACTCTATGCAGCTCTTCCAAGGCTCAAGAACAACAACTTGAGTGGAAGCCTCTTCCAGATCTGCCCAGCCGGCTAGGCGTCGCCGGGCCTTTTGTTGGCGTGCAGAACTCAAAGCAGAAAGCAAGCGAAGAAGTGCTTCTTGTTGCTGGGGGAGCCAACTTCCCTGAGCCAGTATGGGAGAACGGAAAAGCTTGGCACGACGACATTTTCGCGATGACGAAGGAGGGTGATTCGTACCAGTGGCAAAGCGTAGGAAAGCTTAGCCAGCCTGTCGGATACGGTGCCAATGTTTCCACCAGAGAAGGGGTAGTTTGCATCGGAGGCAATGATGCGGAGCGGATTTTCTCGGATTGTTTTCGTCTGAGTTGGAATTTTGAATCTCAGAAAATTGCGCAGTCTGCGTTGCCCTCACTCCCGCATCCATTGGCCTACGGCCAAGCCTGCATAATCGGCAATACGATTTACGTGGCGGGTGGGCAGACGGGAGCGACACTGGATACAGCTGTGAACTACATGTTGGCTTTGGATCTGTCACAGTCCGAGCCCAAGTGGCAGCAACTTGAAGCCTGGCCCGGGCCACCGCGGGCTTTCAATATGACGATTGCCCAGAACAATGGTTTTCGAGACTGTGTCTATGTGATTGGCGGTAGATACCAAGACGGCGATGAAGTTCAATTCCTCAACGATTGCTGGGAGTACGATCCACAGAAAGACACATGGCGCGAGAGAGCATCGCTACCGGACGCGGTAACGGCGGGAACCGGAATCAAGTTCGGTCAAAGCAACATTTTGGTGCTTAGTGGCGATGACGGTAAGCTCTTTCATCGCACAGATGAATTGAAAGATGATCATCCAGGATTTCCCCGCCGAACCTTTGCCTACAACGCCATCACAGATCGATGGATTTCGATGGGGGAGAGTCCGCAGAATCAGGTCACGACCTCTGCCGTCATTTTTGATGGAGAAGTGACTTTGCCAACCGGGGAAATTCGGCCGCGGGTGAGAACTCCGAAAACATGGCAAATCTCAGTTCCAAGCAATCGCGGCAGCTTCGGGAGCTTAGACTATTTTGTGGTCGTCATGTATTTGGCGTCTCTGGTTCTGATAGGTGTATATTTCGCGCGGCGAACGAAGGACACTGACGACTACTTTCGAGCATCCGGTAGCATTCCGTGGTGGGCTGCAGGATGCAGTATCTTTGCAACAATGCTTAGTTCACTGACCTTTACTGGAGTGCCAAGTAAAGCTTTCGCGCAAGACTGGGTTTATGCGGTGGGGAATTTTATGATTCCCGTTGTAGCTTTCGTCGCAGTCGCAGTAGCCCTGCCCTTTTACAGGAAGATTGATGCGACGAGTGCCTATGAGTACCTAGAAAAACGCTTTCACAGGAGCGTACGCGTCTTCGGGAGCATTTGCTTCTCCATCTTTCATCTGTTTCGCATGGCGATTGTGATGAGTCTGACCGGATTGGCTTTGGCGGTTGCGACACCGATGACTCCGATGCAGTCAGTAATTTTGATGGGTGGGCTCAGTATCGTTTATTGTACGCTCGGCGGAATCTCAGCTGTCATATGGACAGACACGCTACAAACATTCGTGCTTCTTGGTGGGGCTATCCTAGCTTTGGTTTGGATGCTGCTTGGAACGGGCGATTCCATTGGAACTTCATTCGGAATTGCTGCTGAGAGTGGTAAGTTGAACATTCTGAACGGACATTGGAATCCCTTTGACGTGCAGCTCGCATTCTGGGTTGTCATTCTTGGCGCAATTGGTCAGAACACTTCCTCCTACACTGCAGACCAAGCTGTCGTTCAACGCTACATGACGACCAAGACAAAATCGCTCGCCGCCAAAGCGATATGGACGAACGCGATTTTGGCTATCCCAGCGACACTTCTCTTCTTTGGGATCGGAACTGCTCTGTTTCTGTTTTATCGAGCTCACCCAGAGAGAATGGATGTGTCGATTGCAACCGACCAGATATTCCCTCTGTTCATATCACGAGAGTTGCCGATCGGAATTTCTGGGCTAATCGTCGCCGCCGTTTTCGCTGCAGCACAATCAACGGTTTCGACAAGCATGAATTCGGTTGCCACCACTTTGATCACCGATTGCATTCGACCGTTTGTCAAGGATGACTCTCAGTTTGGTTGGCTAAAGTTGGCTCAAGTATTGACGGTGTTGCTAGGCATTTCGGGGACTTTGATCGCAGTTTTGTTCGTATTGAATCCTGACATCAAATCATTTTTTGATGTGTTTATCGGCGTCATCGGATTGTTTATGGGCGTGCTGGGTGGACTGTTCGTGCTCGGGATTCTGTTTCCAAGAGCCAATAGCTGCGGAGCATGGGTGGGCGCATTGTCTGGTACCGGAACTATGTTGTGCGTCTGGAGTTTTACTTCGATACAGGGGTATCTCTATACTTTTATCGGAATTGTCACATGCGTGTTGGTAGGCTACATCGGGAGTCTCGCTACACGAAAACCATCAGGCATTGAAGAATTCTGTCTCAACTCACGATAAGGTTCGGCTCAAGGCGTTAGCTTAGGCATTGTCACAGGCAGTCGCGAGCATCTGAGTTGCTTGTTGAAGCTCTTCTTCGCTTGTGTTCCAGCCAAATGAAAAGCGAAGCGTGCTCTGTGATTCTTCCTGTGTTAGCCCGATTTCTGAGAGAGAGTCTTGGTTTGATGTACATTGGTTATCTTGCTCGATGCTGAAGCATATCTCCGGCAGGGCACGTCGCAGGTTGTTTGCATTGATCCCCGGCAGGCAAATGCTGAGGATCGAGGTAACTCGTTCGGCGGCAGCGCCATGGACTTGGATCTCCCTCCCTAGAGCCTTCTGCAGGAGCTCAAGGAAACGATTACGCACGGTCGCCAACTGTATCGCTGATTGCTCGACACCGCTGTGAGCGAGCTTGCAAGACTGGCCTAGGGCAACAATGTGGGCGACGTTGGCTGTCCCAGGTCGCAAACCGCTTTCCGCTGTTTCTCCAAACAGCATTGGTGCTACAGGAGTGCCTGACTTTATGTACAGCGCTCCGATTCCTTTGGGGGCGTACATCTTGTGGCCAGAAAGCGAGAGCAAATCCGCGCCCAATTCATCCATAGAAATAGGGGTCTTGCCCACTGATTGGCAAGCGTCAGTGTGCAGGAAGATATCTCTGGAGTGGCAAATCTCCGCGATAGCCGGAATAGGCTGCAAGGTGCCGATGCGATGACTTGCGTGCATGACTGACACGATGCGCGTTGTTTCTGAAATTGCATCATTCAGTTGATCAAGATCGATCACGCCAGATTTGTCGCATCCGACCGTTTTCACTTTCCAGCCTTGAGTGCTCAAGAAGCGGCAGCATTCCAAAACGCAGGCATGTTCTAACGGGCTAACCAAGATCTCAGGAGGTTGTGTTAGAGTCGACGTATCCGGATGAAGCGAACGGGCCAATCCCAGCAATGCGAGATTGTTGCTTTCGGTGCCACCAGATGTAAAGAGAATCTCTGTTGGATGACACTTCAGTAGAGTGGCGACGTGACTGCGAGCATCTTCAATTGCTTCTTGTACAGCCCGCCCAGCCCAATGCTGGCTGTTCGGATGCGCAACGTGGTCGTTGTAGAAAGCTGACATTGCATCTTGAACACTTGCCGCGATTGGAGTGGAAGCCGCATAATCAAGGTAGATGAAACGCATTGGATAAATGGACTAGATTGAGGATTGGGGCACGAGCAGCCGATTTGCTTCACTTCAGACCGATTGCTGCGTCAAGGGTCGACCTTGAAAATGGCTTACGCAACACTTCAAATACCTCGACTCCTTCAGCATCGTAGTAGCCTGAAATTAGAACGCCCAGAACTTTAGGATATTCCTTCGAGAGCAAGCGGGAAAATCGATACCTTCGGTGGGTGTTTTCGTGCGGATATCGCTCAGAACCATATCATGAGCAGTTTCTTAGGCCAAAAGCTCTTTCACTTGCTCTGACTCCGAGGCAGTGGTGCCTACATGTTGTGTAAAGTGATCATTCTCTTGATGATGTTACGGATATGCCGATCATCGTCAACGACCAGAATGGAGGAAACATTCGGATGGGACTGCGATAGTTTTAAAGTCCACATTGTTGTTCTGAGGTAAATCTCAGGCAGCCAATCTGACTTTTCATGTTCCTAGTCCTAGTATGCGGTCGGTCGAAGAAAAGAAGGTGGTCTCTATAGATACCGTTCTGCCACGCCAAAATTCCGAGGTTGATCGCTGGCCTGAATCTTAGATTCGCCCTGGCTGGGGGCATTTTGCTGGAATAGGCTCGAGACGAAGCTGCACGGGTTGGCAACACTCGACCCCATGATTTGGCCAATCAAATTGGTCAACTTTGCGGTAAGGTCGTCAATGGAGTTCGGGTGATAGGTGGCCTCGTCGGTCTAATCAATTCAATCGCTGGGGTAGCGATCCCAGCAAAGCCCGGGTTCTGTCACTTGGACTGACACTCTCCAAATACAGCTTGCGCTAATCCCTTAAGTCTTGTTAGGAAACATAGTTAGAGAAACAAGTTCGCAATGCAGAGAAGGAGGTGCTAAGTAAATTTCGGAAGTCAAAGACGAGTTCTTTGGTGAACCCACTCTTGCGACAACTTGATCAAGCTCGCGCGACAGACGAATAAGGGGTTGATTCGGTCGTGGAGTTCGATCGCGAGAGTCTCGATTTCCCAGAGGACGATCCTGATCGATTCTTTTAGCTGACGTGTACTGCTATTTCCAATGCTTACGAAGATATTCTAGACCGACTAGAAACGCACGCTGATGCCGATATTAACGCTGAAAATATTCGATTCCTCAAGTTGCTCCTAGAATTGGCCAAGGATAGTAATAGTGCCCAATCCTACCGGCTGTCACACCGTTCTGTTTGGACTACTGCCAATCGAGAATCTCGCCCGAAGTGATCTTGATGACTCCGTCTAGAGTGCGAACTAACAGGCAACCAGAAGCATCAATACTCTCGCAAACACCGAGTATTGGTTCACTGCTTGGAGGACGAACTAACACCTGTTTCCCCGTCAGCAGGCAATGCTCTTGCCAAGTCGACTGCCAAGCGTCCTGTCCAGAACTCCAGCAATCAATAGTGTGGTGCAAATGGGTGCTCAGGCTCGCGAGTACGGCAGGTAAGGCCAGCTCTTCCAGCCCTGCTTGCGATTGAAAAGAAGTCACTCTGTCCTGGATTTCGGTTGGGGCTTCTGCAAAATCCACGGTAACGTTGAGTCCAATTCCTATTAACCACGACAAATTGGCAGCAGACTCGATCAAAATACCCGCGCATTTCTTGTCTCTCAGATAGAGATCATTGGGCCACTTGAGCTGAGGATTGCAGTCAGGGAGAAACTCCTGTGCGAGATGCACCAGCGCCACGCCGGCAACAAGGGCGAGTTGTGACCATTCATTTGGCTCTGCACGTAAAGACGACTTGGGCAAAGCCAAAGTGAACATTAGGCAGCCGGCGGGTGACCACCAGGAGTTTTGGCTTCGCCCTTTGCCTGCTGTTTGATGGTCCGCCACAAATAGGGCGGGCAGTTGAGCTGATTCGTCTTGGCAATATCGGCGTGCAACAGCGTTGGTCGAGTCGACTGACGCCTGCCAGTCGATGTGCTCGATCCAACCTTGATGCGAGATCTCCGTAATCGCTTGCTCTCGCAGAAAGTTATCCATCCTTGGGACACCGCAAGCCTAGAGTTCTTTGAGCTTTAGGTTGCGCCACATGACTCTGGTGCCAATCGCTTTCTTGTTGTTGCCAATGCCGTGGACCTGAAGGGCGATTATTCCGTGGGATGTCATGTCATCGGTAAAGTCTGCGCGTGGCTCGCCGTTGAGCCAGGTTTGAATGTGGTTCTTTTCGCACTTGATTCGAACCTTGTTCCAGCCACCATCTTTGAAGGTCTTTTTACCTTGCTCGGTGAATGCCTTTGCATCCCCACCAGCGATTCCTGGGTAGAGCCAACCACGTCGAGCTTCGTCATAGACCCCAGATACCCACATGCGCTCAGGCTTGTTAGGATCGATCTCACACTGGTAACCGTGAACGCGCCCCGCTGGGATCTTACGTGTCTTCTTTTCACCCGTCTTTACATTGGTGTCGATCGAATAAACATTGCTGCGGAACTGCACGCCTGAATTCAGCGAAGAGTCACACTTATATTCGTATTCGAGAACGAAATCGTAATAAAGACGCGTCGTGCACATGAAGCTGTTGGGAGTCCCGGGAACCGACTCGCCGATAATCACGCCGTCTTTGACCGAGTACTTCGCGACTCCGCCGGCTTGCTGCCAGCCCGTGAAGTCTTCGCCGTTGAACAGATCCACAAAGCCATCCTCTTGGGCTATGGAGGTAGAAGTAAAAATGGCGAGTAGGGAGAAAGTGATTAGTTGTTTCATGGATGTACGCTGCTGATGGTCTCGGAAAAGGAAAGTACGCCCGCTGTCAGAAGTGACTTAATAAGAGTTTCGATTGTCTGCCTAGCATAGTCGAAAGTGTCGCGGGCGTGTTCTTACCAAAGGACAATAGTTTAGCAAACGTGCGCGGATAGTATGTGCAATCAAATCTTAGCTTTGCTTCGTATAGCCACCGCTCGGCAACACCAACGCACGGATATTCTTTGTCTTTAGGCACATCAGTACGCAGAGGTCTCGCCTCAATATCGAACTAGCGGCAATGTTTACGCCGACTAAAGGATCGCCATTGATGACATCTGTCCCGGCATAGCAGATCGCAGCCCGATATTTTGATTGGCAACCGGGTCCAAGAACGTGGGTAGCTTGCCCTCTAATTCCCGCAAGTATTCTTCGCTGGTGATTGAAGAAGTAATCAGCAAGGGGTAATTGATCTTGCTCTTAGCGACCAGGTCATAGGAGGGATCGATCATCGATTTGTATATGTCGAGAAAGAAGACGCACGGGTCGTCTCGGAATCCATGGCACATTCCCTTGCCTTATTATGCATCGGTGTCGATGTGTGCGATTCGATCTGTTTCGCCGATCAGATTGCGTGCTCGAAGACTTGCCACTGCGATGCCGATGTCAGAATAGACAGAGAAGCGCCCTCCTGCATATGGCTTGGCATAATGGAATCCTCCGCCGAGGCTCACGGTGATGCCGTTTTTGAATGCGAGTTCAGCCGCAAGGGTGGTGCCTTGTGTTGCCCAAAGCAATGGACTTGCACGTCAAAGAATGAATTTTGGCAGACGACCGAGAGCCGCAACCTCGATAGCAGCCGCTGCTATTTTCGGATCTCGGAAACTCTCCAAATAATCGAAATTATGTACGGGCTGAAGATCATTAGCGGGGACAGGGGGCATGGGCGAAGCTCCTGCAACCGTGATTTTTCGCAGGACTATCCGTCGAAAGGAACGCTTGAATCGTCGAAAAAAGGAATTGTTATTCAGAATCCCATCATCCGTGTCACTGATATCAGAATCCAAACGATTTATTGCACGCCAAGCTTTTCCGTATTTGCGAGGGTCGAATGGATGAAGTCGCTCAAGTCCATAAAGGCCGATATTGTAGTTTCGGTGACAGACAACGTTAGGCATTCTCTTCTACCCTGAACAAGAACGCCTTAATACGTAGCAAGCTGACAACTTACTGCACCTACGCGAAGATCGAGGTAAGGGCCTGGGCCTTAACGAGTTCGCGAGGCTGATTTAGGTGATTGTATACGATCGTTTCGGGATCAATGCCGAAGCCGTGATAGATCGAAGCCAGAAGCTCGATTGGATGCACTGGATCCTCTTGTGGAGCAGAAGCAGTCTTGTCACTCTTGCCATGCACGTAGCCTCGCTTCACACCAGCTCCAGCTACAACAGAGGTGTAGCAGTAAGGCCAGTGGTCTCTTCCGTCGTTCGAGTTGTTGTTACCCGACGTGCTGACGCCACGCTGCGGTGAACGACCAAACTCTCCAATGCAAACGACGAGTGTATCTTCAAGCATGCCTCGGTCATCCAGATCCTCGATCAAGGTTGCTAAGCCAGCATCGAGCATTGGGGCAGAGCGATCTTTCATTCGTTTACTTAGATCTTTGTGATGGTCCCAGGAGTGATTGTCGCTGTTCGCAACCTTCGGCCAAATGACCTCGACGACGCGTGTGCCGGCTTCTACCAGTCGACGAGCGAGCAAGCAGCTTTGCCCGAAGGTGTTCCGGCCATACTTATCTCGCAGTTCGGCGGACTCAGAGGAAATGTTGAAAGCTTCACGAGCTCGACCAGAAACAATCAAGTTGAGCGCTTGATCGTAGTACGAGTCGAGTTCAAAATCCTTCACGGCGTTGTTGATCGCAGGCATCTGAGCATTGACCAAGTCACGTAACTTCGCACGACGCTGCAAACGTGCGGCAAACACGTCGGGACGCAACTTCAAATCATCAATCTTGATGCGTTCCATCTTGTTCATATCCATGTCGCTACCGTCTGGATACAACGTGTATGGATCGTAGGATTTGCCTAGGAATCCGGCTGAGCCGCCTTTACCGATGACATTGCTCTCTTGCAACGGTCTCGGTAGCATTACAAATGGAAGCATCGGTTCTTCGGTTGGCTTCAAGCGGATGATGTTGGAGCCGAAGTTCGGGAAGTCCTTAGGGCTTGGCGGTTCTAGCTGACCTGATGGACTCACTTTGTCGGTGGTATAGCCAGTCATCAGCTGATAAATCGCAGCGGTATGATTAAACAGACCGTTCGGCGTGTAGCTCATCGAACGAATCATGCTGAATCGGTCGTTAATCTGGGCCAGGCGAGGTAGGTTTTCGGTGAAGTGAATTCCTGGAATCTTGGTCGGAATGTTTTTGAAGACACTCTTCACGTTGTCAGGTACGTTTTCCTTTGGATCCCAAAGGTCCAAGTGACTCGGACCGCCTTGCAAATAAAGCATGATGATATGCTTCGTTTTCCCCCATCCCGGGGTCGAGACATCCGTTTTCTCCCCTGCGTGTGCCTGCAACTTGAGGAGGCTCGCTAGGGAAAGCCCCATCAACCCCGAGCCACCCACGCGAAGCACGTCGCGGCGTGTCATCGGCAAGTTTGAATCGCAGAGGTCTTTTCCTAAGGCACCTTGCAGTCGAAACATGTTTCTTCTCCGAAGTTACTAAGTGGGCAGTGTTTTGGATTTAGTGCTTGGCAAACAGGTTCAGTCACTCAACCTACTCCGTAGCAAGTTCCGGGCACCGAAGCTTGCTCGAGTCGTGAGATTCGAGCTATCAGCCTCGGAGGGGGGCTAGGTTACCCCCTCCGTCGCTGGGGTCCGAACCTGCCGGATTCCTCGCCCCGCTATGCAGGTAGCTCGGAAAGCGAGGAAAGCCAGGGCGTTACGCAATGTGACTGAGACTAATGGTTAAATAAAAACGCAGGGCTGTTGATCAACGCCCAAGTTAGGTCTTGAGCCAGAGTTAGACGTCGATTCTCAACTTGTTTTCTACTCTCGGCGAAATCAGCACGCAGCTGAACAATCTTGGGTTCATCGGGCGTGGCGATCTCGAGTAGCTTCTGCTTACTCTGCAAACCAACTAACTCGTTGTCTGGTGGCAGAGGTCGTTGGGCTGTCGCCAGTGCACCTTGCAATTCGATCAATTTCGCATCACTTTTACCGAGGAACGCCACCAAGCTTTTGAGTGACTCTGCATTGCGAGATTCCTTCGGTAATCGCTGCAACGCCGCGAAATCCTCAGGCAGGCCAAGCGGAATCGCTCCTGCATCGGTGGTTATCGAAATTCGGAAGCGCGCCAAGCAGTGCTGAGGAGCATTGTGGCTTTGGTGAATCTTAATCTGTAGCGTCGTTCCTTCCTCAGACTGAATCGGCTCGGCAAACTGATACGTTGCCCAGTGATGAATGCCGCCGCGTGGGGAAACAGCCCAACCTCGCTGGTCATTGGTCTTGCCGTCAAAGGTCTGATTCGGATTGAAGCCGTCTTGCGAGAAGTCTGCAACACCACTCTTAATCTTGGCTCGCTTGCGTTCCTGGGCCTTACCCTGGGACCAAGAATCGATTTCGATCTCAGTCACAACAAAGTTGCCGTTCTCCGGTTGGCCAGGTCCACCGCCTTTGATACTCGCTAGCGGAAGAGCCTCGAGACGCAAGCCAGTGATATTGGTTAGTGGTGTATCGAAGGTCAGGGTGTAGACGCCCTTGTTCGCTTCGCCGCTGGCTACGATCGAGCGATCGCCAAGAACAGAGAGCTTGTCTTTGTTGCTAGCCGCAAGTTTGGTTGGCAGCAGCGGGAACCAATTATTGTTCTTCGCATTGTCATCGAGGTATTTGCCAGCAGTCTGGGACAAGTTCGCGTGATAGTCTTTCACCGACTTGTCGGCCGCAGCAATCTTGGCTTGTCGATCCTTTTCCATCTTGGCTCGAGCTGGAGCGATGGCTTTCTCGCGTGCCACGATTTGTTGCTTGGTTGCCTCGAGTTTCTTCTGTCGCTCCGCTTCGAGGCGATCACGCTCTGTCTTCCACCAAGTTTCGCGTTTCGCCAACTGCTTTTCCATCTGTTCGTGATCGATGGCAATCTGTTCAGCACTCTTCAGAACGCTCGCGACTTCTTCAGCCGTGGCTTCGCGACTGAGCACTCTAACAAAGATCTCACGAATTAGTTGCTCCTCGCTGATCTCGTCAGCTACCAACTTGGGCAACGCACACTTTGGATCCGAGATCGCTTTTCCAACGGTGGGCCCGCTGACAAGAGCCATGACGGGACCGAGCTGTAAGTCGGCCGAACGCTCGCACTCACATGCACTTTCACGCACCGGACGCCCAAGGTTGTTCAAGAACCCGTCTGGCAAAGATACTGCTACATCTGGCAGTGCTGCTGCCCGTGTACCAGGGGCAACTCCCGGAATAGCGGTTACCGCACCAGTGACTTTGTAAACCGCATCGTAAAGCACTTCTGCGGGAAGCCTTCGTGCTTTGGCGTGCGAGTAATTGATCTTATCGTCTGAGTTCCATTCGTTCGAACCTACCGAAAGCTGGTAGGTCCTAGAGTTGCAGATCAGACGCAAAACGTGCTGAACGTCAAAGTTGCTATCTACGAACTCTTGCGTCAAAAGATCAAGCAACTCTGGATTCGTCGGCGGATTCCCCGCACGAATGTCATCCAATGGTTCAATCAATCCTGTGCCCGTCATATAGCCCCAGAGGCGATTGACGAAGCTGCGCGCGAAGTAAGGATTGTCCTTCGAAGTGATCCAAGCGGCCAACTGCTGACGGCGCGTGGCGTTCTCAGGTGCTTCAAAGTTGCAATCGTAAGGGAACGCCGGCGCCACACTCTTATTCGTGCGAACGTGCGTCATCTCGCCAGTTGGTTTATCGAAAACTTCTTCGTAAAGTGGCTTTGCGCCTTCAACAGCTGTTCCACCGATCTTCTTGTTGCCTGATGCCGGATCAGCTTTCAAGCCTGTTTGAGCGAAATAGGCGGCGAGCTCGTAGTACTGATCCTGAGTCCAACGTTCGAATGGATGGTCGTGGCACTTATTGCAGTTGAAGCGAATCGCTAAAAATAAGTGTGTAGTGTTCTCCATCATCAAGTCTGGATCACGCAAGATTTTGTAATACGATGCAGCCGGGTTGTCTTTGTTCGATCCCGAGGCCGTTAGAACATCTCGGGCAAACTGATCGTAGGGTTGATTGCTCTCGATCGACTTGCGTATCCAATCGCGGAAGGCCGTGGCTCCCTCACGCCCGATGAATTTCGAGTTCACTTGCAGTAGGTCGGCCCACTTGTTTGCCCAGTGATCAACGTAGTCCTTCGAGCCAATTAGCTCTTCTACCTTGGCCATGCGCTTCAGGATGGATGGTCGAAGATCTTTTTGGAACTCACGTAACTCTTCAACCGATGGTGGCAAACCTGTCAAATCGAGACGCACGCGACGCAAGAACTCATGGTCTTCTACAACGCCAGAAGGCTGGATCTTCATGCGTTCCCACTTGTTGGAAACGAGTTGATCGATCGGTCCATATATCTCTGGAGCCTTCCAGGCGAAGCCTTCACGATCGCCCATAACGGTCACCGTCGTCGCTGCGTAGGCGCCTTCGTAGCGGACCAGGATCGGAGCTTCGCCGCGACGAATCGCTTGCACTCTCCCACCTTCGTAGCTCTTGCAGATTTCTGCATCGCCCGACTCAATGAAGGCCTCATGGGTGACGTCTCGCGAAGAACCATTAGGGTAATGGGCGACGACTCGAAACTGCTGCCAGGATCCTTCACGCTCGACGACAGGTTTAGTCGGAGAAATTTCAATCCTCGCAACCTTCTTCGATTCCAAGTTCAGCTTCGCACCTCCGGCGATCCACTCACGCAGAATGTGATAATGCGTGCTGTCTTGCGAAAGTAGGACTCCGCCTTCATGCGGCACAGTGCCGATGGGCTTGAGTAGCATCAAACTGGCATCGGGAGCAGCTGTGTTGAGTCGTCGAGAACTCAAGTCATCGCCGAGCGCTCGAATGTCTTCAATTGGGTCGTAGCCTCGCAGGGAGAGTTTGAAACCGTTCTTTCCCTTTTGAGCGCCGTGGCATGTACCCGAGTTGCATCCGAGTCGAGATAGAATTGGGTTCACGTCTTGCGTAAAGTCAGGTGAGTGTACGGCGGAAAGATCCGCAACTTGAACAGGAATCGTCTGTTTCAGATCTCCGAACTTGACTTGAATGGTTGCTTTACCAGTTTGCAGTGGCCGAACCAAACCTGCCTTCGAAACTTGAATCTTGTCCTCCGATGCTAAATCGCTCAATCTCGTCAGGTCTACCGTCTGCCCCTGGTCGTAGACGCCCGTGACGACGACTTGGGCGTAATCTGTCATGCTATTTAAAGTGATCGAATTGGGTACGATACGCAACTCTTTGAGTTTCGCCTTCGGCAACAGATCTTTTTCTGCT
Source organism: Aureliella sp. (assembly GCA_963691875.1). Taxonomy (GTDB): domain Bacteria; phylum Planctomycetota; class Planctomycetia; order Pirellulales; family Pirellulaceae; genus Aureliella. The sequence continues at coordinate 1,900,592 of OY829846.1, read as the reverse complement.
TCGGAGTTGGGCTGCGTCGCCGGATCTGGCGTCATTCCATGATTAGCGGAGAGCTCGAGTGTTTTCTTTCCCTTTGAGGCGTCTGCCGACTGCAATGCGACCGGAGCAAACTCATGGATTATTTTGCTTTGAGTGACATCGAGGATGCGGATCAAACCGTCGCTACCACCTGAGGCAACGAACTTTCCATCTGGTGAAAAGCTCACCGCATACAAGCTGCCCTCGGTAAGTTCAAAATTGACAACTGCTTGGGAAACATTCTTGCGGTACTCCTCTACTTGCTTCTTCTCGTTCGCATTGCGATCCCGGACTCGCTTCTTCAAGATGTTCTTCAAGGCATCGGTGAGCTTGCCTTCGAAGTCGTAGGGGTAAACCTGCACGCTACTTTGGCCATCCAAAGTACTCACCACCGCGAAGTGGCTGCCTGTTGCGTTCACGTCGACGCCGAATATGCGACCGCCAGTCGGAGGGAACTCGCGAATCAAATTAGCGTCGTCTCCGATGCGGCGTTCTGTCTGGCGGAAGATGCGGTAGACCTTGGGAGTACCATCCGCGCCACCGACCAGGACTTCGTCACGCTCGGGGTGCATGGCTAGTGAGTTTATTCCGCCACGAAGAGCACCTGGCGTGATGGAAGTTACATTATCGATAAAGCGTTCCGTGGCGACTTCGGTCAACTTCACGGTCATATCGCGACCAGCGGAAAGCACATGAGTGCCTTTGGGATTGAAAACGCAGGCACGAATCCAATCGTCGTGTGCACCCTGGTGCAGCCTTTGTTCGCCCGTTACAGAATCGATCGCTCGCACTGTATTGTCCGAGCAGCCGAATGCGATGAGTTTTCCGTCGGGCGAAAATCGACCACCGTAGACGGTGTCATAGGTGACTTGATGACTTAGCAGCAATTCGCCGCTTTCCACGTTCCAAACTTGGACTTCGCCCAATCGCCCCGGCGAGCCGCCGGTGACAGCGAGACGCTTCGAATCGGGCGAGAAGCAAATCGACTCAACACGCTCACTCAAACCGATCAATCGCTTCACCGTCTTGCGACTTGCAGTGTCGATCAGCAAGACTTCCTGAAAGCCACTGGAGGCGATCCACTTTCCATCAGGCGAAAAATCGATCGCAGTGATAACAGGTGGTCGTGAATAAACTGGTGGGTTCTCGGCATTGAATCGTGTTGCCGAAGGTGGTGAGTCGTTCGTAGCGCCTTGTTCTATCCACTTGCGAATCAGTTCAATCTCAGATGCATGAAGTGGCTTACCTTTCTTCGGCATTGAAGCTTGGCCATCGATCATTTCGATCTGAGCCATCAAGTAGCTCTCGTCAGGTTTGCCAGGAACGATTGCTGCGTCGCCTGACTCGCCAGCTTTCAGCAGACGCGCAAAGTCCGTCATCACGTACTCGCCGTGCGCTTTGGCTGGCTGGTGACAACCTTGGCAGTTGTTTCGAAAAATCGGCTCGATATGCTTGCTGTAGCTAACCTCAGCCTGCGCAGCTTGAGATTCGTCAGCGAAGGTTGACGGCACAGCGAGGAGGAAACCTGAAAAGAGAGCAAGAAAGGTTGCTGACCAGCGAATTCGGAAATGATTTGCAATCATAAGGTTCAAATGCAGAGCGAAATGGGACAACTCAGGCTGCATTCATCGCGCGAGCGCAGAAGCGAGTTGCCGGAGGTGGTGGGAATCTTGTCGAATTAGTAGGCAAGGCGGGAAATGGGAACTGACGTTCCGTAAAGTATAGGATACCTGACTTTGCGTCGCTGATTCAAGCTTTAGAGCTACATACTGCGGCTCTCGATCCCGAAAAATGCTGTCTCGACCAGTCACGCATTCGTCTCGTAGCAGTGAGAACTGTAGTTTTTGGGGCGGATTCTTCCAGTGATTCCCAAAAGCTCGCAATTAGCGCGAAAAGGCAGTTTATCCAGCTTCTCAATAATGCCAAGAAATCAGGAGAGAGTCTTGGTTGAAGGTCGCAAGAATTTGTACGATTCACGCAAGCCGGCGAATAGACGGGAAGAATTTGGCGGAAGCGAGTTCAATCCAACAGTTGGCTTCTATTGCTGCCAGAGTCCGAAATGGTGTACGAACCACCACCTCGATCTCGTTCGATCTCTAGCGAGATAAGCATTTTCAGACTCAGATCAATATTCGATGAAGCCGCCTCTTTCCCACATTACCATCGTCCTCGCTGTGGCTGTAGCTACCCTGTTCACCAATCTAGGTGCGACACAACTCATGGATCGGGACGAGCCTCGCAATGCTGGCTGCGCGGCGGAAATGATGGCGAGGGGAGACTGGGTCGTTCCGATTTTTAACGACCAACTGCGAGATGCAAAGCCAGTGCTGACTTACTGGCTGATCATGTCGGCCTACGAAGTTTTCGGCGTCAATGAGTTTGCGGCTAGACTCTGGTCCGCGCTGCTCGGTGTCGGAACGATTCTGGCTACCTACTTCATGGGGCGACAACTCTTTCAGCCGCGCGTCGGATTATGGGCTGCAGTGATATTGGCGACGAGCACGATGTTTTGCGTCGCCGCGAGAGTGGCCACACCTGACTCGCCACTGATCTTCTTCTGCACTATAGCTATCACGATCTATGTATGTGGTACGTTTCGAGTAAAGGCTCTAGAGGAATATGATTCAGGACCAATCTTGCGCGCCGAAGGAAAATGGTTTCCGCAAAATGGTTGGATTGTTGTCGCAATGTATTCCGCCATGGGTTTGGGAATCTTGGCCAAAGGCCCTGTTGCTTTGATCTTGCCGATGGCGATTATCGGCATGTTTCTACTAATCATACGTTTGCCTCATAGCGAAACATACACAGCGGAAACGAGCCAGCCGGCTAGCAGCTTCCTCAGCACAATTGTCATCCTTGGCAAGAACACGTTGATCGGAGCGATGCGTTGCTTTGCACCTTTACACTTTCTTCGTACGTTGTGGTCTATGCGACCCTTCTCTGCGACCTTGATTGCACTCGCCATCGCGGCGCCCTGGTTCGTTTGGGTTGGACTGAGAACAGAGGGAGACTTCCTGACAGGTTTCTTCCTCAAAGAGCACTTTGGTCGTGCGACTCAGAGTTTTGAAAATCATCGCGGCTCGGTTTTTTACTATCCGCTCGCGATATGCCTGTGCTTCTTCCCTTGGTCCGTGTTCATGATACCGACTGGCTTGAGCACCTGGCGAGCATTTCGGGCCAAGCATAGCTGGTCTATTGGATACACTTTCTTGCTCTGCTGGATCTGCGTCTGGGTTGGCGTTTTCACCATTGCGCGTACCAAGCTTCCAAGCTACGTGACGCCTTGCTATCCAGCTTTAGCATTGTTGACCGCTTGCTTTGTGCATCATTGGTTGAAGGGGCATTCCTTCGCCGGAAGAGCTTGGCCTGCAATTGGACTTGCAGTGCTTTGCATGTCGGGCGTCGGACTGTGGGTCGGCCTTGGCATTGCGGCAGAGAGTATCGCGCCGGGCGATGGGTCGATTGCTCTCGTTGGGCTTGTTCCGCTTTTGGGCGGTGGACTCGCGCTGTTGTTTCATTTGCAGCGAATGCCAAAACAGCTCGGCACAACGCTGGGAATAACCGGCTGTGCCTACGCCCTCGCGGTTTTTGGCGGATTGATGGTCCAGGTGGATCGCCACCAGCACAACCAACAGCTTCTGAGCTACATCCAAGAAAACAGCACCGAACCACAACTTGCTTCTTTTCGTTGCCTGGAATCCAGCTGGGTCTACTACGCACAGCGTCCAATTGTGGAACTTTTCGCAAGTTCTCAAGAAGACGAAGAATATGTTTCCGTAAATGCCCAAGCCGCTCGCGACAAAAACTGGCACGCTCATCCCAAGCCCGATGTGGTGTCGTTTTTTGAAACTCGTTCGGAACCTTTTCTCATCACCACTTCAGAGCACTATCGCGACCTGAAGAAAAATCTTCCTAGAGACATCGAAGTGTTGGTTGAGACCGATTACTTTTTGAAGCCAGGAAAATCGATCCTGCTTCTTGGCCGCGCTGCTGACTCAAAACACGCGACGCAAGCAGGTAGAGTGCTTCGCTAATCCGCTGCGAGCTCTAGTGGTCAGCAGCGTCAAAACGGCTCGACCGGGCAATCCATGGCGTCGAATGCAGCGACGAGTTCATGGATAGCCCATTGGGGGTCGGAGGCGTCTAAAAGATACCGCGGTCCATCGAACTTGAGTGCGTGGCCACTAGCTGGTGTGAGTCGCAATTGCTTTGCGATTTGGCGATGACGATCTTCCCAGGCTCCGTCCTGTCCGGTTCGCATCGCTTCACATTCGTTCTCTTGGGTCGGCGATCCCACAAGGAAGACCGCGAGGTTGGTAGAAGCCGCATGCTTATGGTCGAGTTTGGAGCCAATTGCATCGGAAAAGAAGCTGGAGATTGCCATCCATCGATCATGCGCGGAAGTCGCCGGATGACTGTCCTCCGGTCCAACCCAGTTTGCACGCGCTTGAAGTCCAACCTCGATAAGAAGCGGTTTTGCGATTGCTTGATCCTCCAAGAAGGCAACCAAGCTTGCGGGGCGAGTCTGAAGGTTCGACGCTAGCTTTCCCAATGGAAAACGCGAAACGGGATCAATCCATTCGGCGGCGACATCACATGCAGGAAGCAGGATAAAGCGTCTCATGCACATCCGCGGATGAGGCACTTTCAACTGCGGGGTCCAAACTCGTTGGTCGTCAAACAGCAAAATATCCAGATCCAGCTTGCGTGCTTCCCACCGACGATTCCGCTCCCGACCGAATTGGTGTTCAAGCTTTCGGACGATTTCCCAAACTTCCCAAACGGAGAGTTGCGTTTCGAAGGCGGCAACTGCATTTACGAAAGGTGGTTGTCCTACCGGGCCACCAACAGGAGGAGTTCGGAAGTATCGACTTAGTTGATACTGTGTCTCTTGGGCACTCTGAGATGAGGTCTTGGTCAACGCAAGCTGCAACGCGGACGAAGCTTCCCGGATCGTCTCGAGTGCATTGCCTATATTTGCACCAAAGCTGACGAGGCAACGTGACATGGGAAGAAGACGTGAGAGAAACTAGATGCAAGACTTCACCACAGTTTCTTCGCTTTGGGCCAACGCCGCAAGTAGGTCGCGAGTGGACTAAGGGGCAATCAAGGATTCAAACTGGCAATGTTTGCTGAACTCGGTGGAGTGGGGCTGAGCCAAGAAAAACCCTCGCCGCGGTTAACACCTTCGGCTCAAAGATTCAAACGCCGATTCACTCTCGCAGAGAGGCTGGCAGTGGATGAATTTCTAGTCGACGGTCGCATGATCGACGATGTGCCACAAGGCGACGCCACCTTCGTCACTATCGACGAACCGCCGAAAGAGCGTTACAACGATTTGCTGCGAAGTATTCTTCTGGTTCTGCATCAGCAGCACGATTCTGTGCGTTTCATCGGCTTGTTGTGTACTAAGGCCTTTCGCGAGTTCCCATTGGGAATCTCGACCAGATTCTTGAATCAGCTTTGTTCCTGGTTTACCCAGGAACTGGTCGAGTTCCGCTTTGACCTTGCTTGCTCCACCATACTTCAAGCCTAGCTGGGCTCCAATAACCTCACGTGCGTGCTCCTCTTTGCGCATCTCCATCGCTTGAAAAGTCTCACCACTTGCGATGGCTTCCAGATAAGTCTTGGCGTGAACGGCGCCCAGACCGTAGAGCTTTTGATTTGTCTGTTGTGCTGCGGTGATCGACCATGCTCCCGTGAAACAGCTAATCACCAAGGCAAGCATGGCAGCGTGACCACCACCGAGTTGCGAGTCTCGTTGAATTCGTATGCCGGCGATGAGGGCAAGAACCACAGCGACGACGGAAACAAAGACCACACCTGGTGAAATGATTGAAAGGCCAGAGAGGATTGCGAGGATCAAAGCGATCACAGCAAGTTTGCTGATGCTAACGAATTCGCTTTCACTGTCTTCTGAGAACGCAGACGAGTCTTCCATTTGGCGTCGCTTTCGGTGGTTGGTTCAGGAGGGGAAAGTTGCCTCGAACGCAACTCCCGCGATTGCACGAGTTACGCTCTGCGAGCCACGCATGTTCGCGGGCCATGCAAACTTAGCTCAGCAAAGCGAAAATCCAAGGGGCGGTCGGATTGCACGAAGGCTCGCATGCTCGGCATTCGATCTTAAATCAAATGCTGAATTCGAGCAGTAACATATTCTGCGTTTCAGCTAACGCCGCTTGGGAGAAAGAACTGCTTGTACCTCTTGAATGCTGGTCATCCCTGTCGCAACTGCCAAAACTCCCTCTTCTTGAATCGTCAGGAAGCCTTTGCTTCGGGCAACCGCTTGAACGTTGGCTGGATTCGGATCGGACAGAGCCGCCTTGCGAATATCGTCGTCTATCTTGAGTAGCTCGAAAATCGCCGCTCGCCCATGAAATCCTCTACCATTGCACCTGCGGCAAATCTCGATTTCGATTGGTTTGCCGTTTGCGTCAACGCGCTGCTCTGGCGGCGGAGGAATGAAGGGTTGGTAGAGCACTTGGATTCGCCCGGGGGGAAGCCCTAGCTTCTTCAGTAGCTGTGGATTGGGCTGGAAGGCCTGACGGCACTTGGTGCACAGTCGTCGAACGAGACGAAGATTGATGACTCCTGCCGTCGTCTTCGCGATTTCTTTACGCGATTTCGGGTACTTTGCGAGGAGGTTGATGAATGCCTCGACCGCAGAATTCGCTTGAATACGGATGATTGCCTTGCGTTGCTCCTCAGCAACTTCTCCGACGACGAGCGACATGACTTCATGGTCCGGAAGCGTCGGGAAAACTAGAACGTCAGGCTGCTTCAGCAACAAGCTTTTGAGCACTGTCATCGGTGTCTCACCCGCTGCAGAATCGTAGTGGTGAGGGGTGATGTTGATCAGTTCAGGTTCGCCCAGTGCCTTGTCCTGAATACTGTGGAAGTCTCGGATGAATCGATCCGCTGACTCAAGACCAATGTTCCAAGTCGTCGGAAGTCCATGTCCAGGTATTCCGCTAAACAAGAACATCGAGTCAGGCGCATTGAGCAGACTTCGGAAGTCCTCCTGCATCTGGTTCCGCATCCCGAGTGACTCAAGGTCATTGAGGGAAGATTTCTTGGCGCTGATTTTGATCAGCACTCGCTCCCCGGTTGGAACACCTTGCGACGTGAACTCAAAATTGAAGTCATCTCCTTTGTATTTCACAGGTAACAGGGCTTGCTGACGCGACTTGCGGTCCGCAGGATTCAATTCGCAGAGCTTCTTCAAAATGACAAGGAGACCATCACCAGTAGGACGATCCATTGGCGGCATGCTTTCGAATCGTCCGTCGATTCGGAAGCGAACGCTGACGCTTTGCGAAGTGTAATCAAGCATGAGCTGGTCTGCACGGTTACGGAGAGCTTTCGCACACAGTACTACGCAAGACGGATATTGCTCAACGGCACGGCACGAGATTAGCACTCCTTGCTTTTCACGCGGGTCTTTTATTTTGGGCTTAAACTCGAGATCAGGGAGGACAACCTCTCCAGCAGCAGCTTGCTTTTGCTTCTTTTTCCGGCGTAACATTTGTTATCGTATTCTTTTCTGGATGGCATAAATTGAGCAACAAGATCGAACATCCGCTCCTCCTGCTGACAATATTCACGCTGCTTGCGAGCCTCTGCTCTGCCGCAGCAACTGGCTGGATCAAATGATTCCTGGCTGACTGACTTCGATTCCCTTTAAAGCCATCTTTAAAGCATCTTTGTTCGGGGCCACGGCAAATGCGGTGGGGCGATCGATCAACTCATCGTCGATCAGCTGCTTGAGACTCATAGTGAAGTCTTGCATGCCTTCTGCGGCACCAATTCGAATCGCATCGGGAAGCTTTGAATCGCTACCTTCAAGAACAAGTTTCTGAATCATCGGTGTAAAAGTCATGATCTCCACCGTTGGGACTCGACCGACACCCTTCTTGATCGACTTCAGAAGCTTTTGAGCTACGATTCCCTTCATGTTAAAGGCAATCGCAGATCGAATCGCACCGTGCATTTCCTCGGGGAACAAGTCGAGGATACGACCGATGGTTGTCGGAGCACTGGAAGCGTGAATTGTCCCGAAAACCAAGTGACCTGTTTCCGCCGCGTGAATCGCGGTCATGAACGTTTCCTGGTCCCGCATCTCACCGACAAGGATGATGTCCGGATCCTCCCGTACGGCGTGCTTCATGCCGATTTCAAAGTCTTTGACGTCGTCTCCAATCTCGCGCTGATTGATCAAACATTTGTCTTCGGTAAAGACGAATTCGATGGGATCTTCGAGCGTTAAAATATGCTTTGAGTAGATCGAGTTAATGTAGTTCAGGATGGAACCGATAGTTGTACTCTTTCCTGAACCGGTAACACCCGCTAGCAACACCATGCCTTGGTCAAAGTGGCAGAGACTCTCGATTGAGGGCGGCAGGAACAGCCCTTGAAAGGGCGGGATGTAATTGTTGACTCGCCGAGCCACCAATCCAATGTTGCCCAGCTGCTTGAGCATGTTCACGCGAAATCGCCAATCGACGCCGTCAACCGGTACGACATAAGCAAAGTCGGCACCGCCGTCTTCCTCAAAAATTCGACGCGCTCGGTCATCCATCATGGGGACCAACAGGCGGACCATTTCCTCCCGCTCGACGGGCGGGCGATTCAGAGGCTTAAGCGTTCCACTGACCCGGACGATAGGCGGCTGGCCAACTTTCATGTGTAAGTCACTGCCCTCGAGTTTGACTAGCGCACGAAAGATCTTGTCGACTTCAAGCTCCTGTCGCTCTCGAAGCAAATTGCCGACTAGTTTGTCGTCTTCGCCTGCCGCCATCAGTGGCTCCTGTATAAATTGGCTACCAAAGTGAATTTATAAGTTTCGGGACGCTAAACTGTGCAGAATGAGAATTAGCGCCGGGATGCAGAGCTGCAAACCTGGACGATATGCCGTCTGGATAAGTTGTCAAACGAACGGGCGTCACCTGTCAAGATCACGGGCCCCAAACCTAGGGCGGCGCCGGTCATAATCGGACTGGAATCCCACGAGCCGCCATCGTTCGCTTCGTTTCCTCTATTGTATACTGCCCGAAGTGAAAAATACTGGCTGCTAGGGCTGCATCGGCTTTTCCAAGCAGAATTGCGTCCGCCAAGTGTTCCGGACTTCCGGCTCCTCCGCTCGCCACGACCGGAATACTTACCGCTTCGCTAACTACGGATGTGATTTCCAGATCGTAACCATCGCAAGTGCCGTCACAATCCATGCTGGTAAGTACGATCTCTCCCGCTCCGAGTTCTTCTGCTCGACGTGCCCAGCTGACGGCTTCCAATCCGGTAGGAGTTCTACCGCCATGGATGTGGACCTCCCAACGCTCTTTTTCGCCTTGGTAGACTCGCTTGGGATCAATATTGACCACAATGCACTGACTGCCAAAGCGATCTGCGGCCTGAGCCACAAAATCAGGATTCTGAGCAGCTGTCGTGTTGAGCGATACTTTATCGCAGCCAGCTTGCAGTAGCTCGCGGATGTCTTCCAGGGTCTTGATACCGCCCCCGACAGTCAGCGGCATAAATACCTGCTCTGCGCATCGACGGACCACATCTAGCATGATTCCGCGGCGCTCGTGGCTGGCCGTGATATCCAAGAATACGAGCTCATCGGCGCCTTCCTTCTCGTAGCGAGCTGCGACTTGAACAGGATCTCCTGCATCCCGCAGGTTCACGAAGTTCGTTCCTTTCACCACTCTGCCCTCGCTAACATCCAGGCAGGGAATGATGCGTTTAGCCAGCATTATTGACTCCCAATGACGTAATCTTGTCGCCCCTTTTTTTGGGGCATAGCACTATTTACTTGGCTTTGCTCAGTGACGATTCAGCTTTTTGGGGCACCGCTCTGAGATTGCAACTTGTGCTGTGCCTCCGAGCGAAAAAGGGGGAAGTGCTGTTCCCCCAAAATGATAAGAAAGGCGACGGCGGCGAATAGTGGCGCGACAGGTTTTCTGCTGGATCAAAGTAGCTGCCCCAAAACTCATGGATCTTGTTCGTGTCTATAATTGGTGAGGTCAAGCGTTTTCAGTGTCCACACGAATCCACCCGACTTCGCCGCTGAGTTGACAAGACGAAAATTGCACCTTTGTTTCAAATGTACAAACTCTTGCGATCATCTAACAAGACGCCCGTCGCGTTTCTGAGATGATGGATCTCTAACCGATCCGCGAGCTCATTGTGAAGTGACAGTCTGATGCCACGCAGTTCGCTCGCAAGTTAAACTCTATGCAGGTTGTCACATCTCATTGGCCCAAGCGCCTTCGCGACAAACGCCTTGTGTCCACTCAATTAGACGTACTCCCCCAACGCTCATGCCAGCCAACCGACTCACAAAACCTGTTTCTTACTTGGCCTCAACACTTTGCATCGTCCTGGCGCCGTTTGGGCTAGCCCTGGCGGAGGAAAAAAAGCAGGACTCGGACCAGCGGCGGGCTGAGAAAATCGATTTCGCGAGCCAAGTACGGCCAATCCTTTCAGATCGTTGCTACTTTTGCCACGGTCCCGACGCTTCTCGGCGGGAAGCTGACTTGCGGTTGGATACCCAGGAGGCTGCTCACGAGTATGCGATCACGCCGGGCGATGCGGCCGAGAGTGAAATGCTTCGCCGGATCTTGAGCCATGATCCAGACGAAGTGATGCCGCCGCCCGATTCTAAGCTTTCGCTGACCGCGTCCGAGAAGCAAATATTGAGGCAGTGGATTGAGCAGGGCGCCGTCTACGAGGAGCACTGGGCATTCAAGCCACCGAAACGCCCTAGTCTGCAAAACGCTGCAAGCGACTCGCATGCGATTGACACGTTCGTCGCAAAACGTCTGGGGGATCAAAACCTCAAGGCGACTGCTCAGGCCGACAAAGCGACTCTGATTCGCCGGCTGAGTTTCGATCTTATCGGTCTGCCTCCGACACCAGATGAAGTCGATGCCTTCCTCGGGGACCCAAGTCCCAATGCTTACGAAAAGCTTGTGGATAGTCTGCTTGCATCTGAGAAATATGGAGAGCGAATGGCCGTAGACTGGCTCGATGTCGCCCGCTACGCCGACACGCACGGCTATCAAAATGATCGTTATCGCCCGATGTGGCCTTGGCGTGACTGGGTCGTCGAAGCCTTCAACAAGAACTTGCCCTATGATCAATTCATCACCTGGCAGCTTGCCGGCGATCTCTTGCCCGCTGCAAAACGTGAACAGGTACTTGCCACTGCCTTCAATCGTAACCATCGCCAAACCAACGAAGGCGGCAGCGTGGAAGAAGAATTTCGCGCCGAATATGTGGCAGACCGCGTGAATACGTTCGGAGCGGCGTTCTTGGGTCTTACTCTTGAGTGCTGCCGCTGTCACGATCACAAGTACGATCCGATTTCGCAGAAAGAGTATTACCAACTCGCTGCGTTCTTCAATAGCATCGATGAGTCTGGGCTCTACTCGCACTTCACCGATTCTACACCGACGCCGGCGCTGCAGCTCTACGGCGGCGATCAGGAGAAAAACCTGCGGGGCTTGCGAGAGCAGATATCTGCACTTGAGTCGAAGCTGACGAAGAAGAAGTCCAGTTTAGATACTCAGCAGTTTGACGCTTGGCGAGCTTCTTTTCGTGACTTGCGGCCATCCGGGAATGCTGCAGGTGTTCCAGAGAAATCCTTGAAAGAATTGATTCAACAAAGTATCTACGCGAAGTGCATTGGTGACTTCTCGCTCGACGGGCTCGGAGAAGGCAAGGTCATCAACCGTGTCGACGCAGACAAACCCGGCAAGGTGTCTGATGGCCCGATATTTTCAGATGGCAAAGTTGGTGGTGCGGTACTTCTCAGCGGCGACAACAATGTCTCGGTACCGGCTGGCGGCGATTTTACCCGTGACCAAGCGTTTTCTATTTCGCTGTGGCTGAAATCACCTGAGAAATTATCCCGAGCCGTTATTCTTCATCGCTCAAGAGCTTGGACGGACTCTGCCAGTCGCGGCTATGAATTGCTCATCGAAGACGGAAAGCTCAGCGCCGCGCTAATTCACTTCTGGCCCGGCAATGCAATGCGAGTTCTTTCACGCGAAGAAATCTCCGTGAATCGTTGGATGCATGTCACCGTCACGTATGACGGCTCCAGCAAAGCCGCCGGATTGAAGCTGTTCGTGGACGGGGAAGAGCAGGAAGTCAATATCGTACGCGACAAGCTAACGCGGACCATTGACTCCTCGCCAAAAGAATTGGCACTTGGGCAGCGGTTTCGAGACAACGGATTTAAGAATGGACAAATCGATGAATTGAAGGTTTTCGCGGATCAGCTCACCTCGGTCGAGGTCAAATACTTGTATCTAAAGGATGAGTCACCTGCGAATCTAGGCGAGTTCGTACACAATTTGACACAGGATCAGCTCCAAGAGTTTTTCTTTCAACAACAGCCTGAAACAGAAGCACTTTATACAGAGTTGAAAAAGCTGCGAGACACTCGATCCGGCCTGGCGGAAGCGGTTCCGGAAATCATGGTCATGCGCGAAGATCCGAGCCCTCGAGCGACGCATATTCTGATGCGCGGTGCCTATGATGCTCCCGGCGATGAGGTCACACGCGGATTTCCTGAATCGCTTTCTGGCGGATTCGCGAGTGATAGTTTTGGCAAGCGTCCCAATCGGCTTGACCTGGCACAGTGGCTGGTTGATCCACAGCATCCACTGACAGCCCGCGTCGTAGTCAATCGGATCTGGCAGGCATTGTTCGGCCAAGGCTTGGTCCGCACTTCGGAAGACTTCGGTCTGCAGGGGAGTTTGCCCACGCATCCAGAATTGCTGGATTGGCTAGCCGTTGAATTCGTCGAATCTGGCTGGGACGTGAAATTGCTGGTCAAGCGTATTGTCATGTCGGATGCGTACCGCCGACAATCGAATCCCACGGCAGAACTGCTTGAGAAAGATCCTGAGAACACTTGGCTTGCACGCGGACCTGCAATGCGACTGCCAGCTGAGATGATTCGCGACGCAGCTCTCTCGGCTAGCGGACTCTTGGTTGAAAAGCTCGGTGGTCCGCCGGTCAAACCTTATCAACCCGCAGGATTATGGAAGGAAAAATCAGGTCAGACTTACACTCGGGAAAAGGGGGAAGGCAGCCGGCGCCGCAGCTTATACACCTACTGGAAAAGGACTTCACCACCGCCATCGATGATGACCTTCGACGCCAGCAACCGCGAAGTCTGTGTGGTCAAGCGTCAGGTAACTATGACGCCGATGCAAGTACTGGTGCTGCTAAATGACCCGCAGTACTTAGAAGCCGCGCGGGCATTGGCCGCCAATGCGACAGAGAATGAAACTTCATCAGAGACCCGTATTCGCAAGCTATTCCGTGCTTTGATTTCGCGAGTGCCATCGGAAAGAGAATTGCAAGTTCTCACTTCCCTCTACGACGACCAACTGACGTATTTCAAAGAGCACGAGGACGCCGCGAAACAGCTCTTGCAAGTCGGCGATCATCGGGCCGCAGCAGGAGTTTCGGAAATAGAGCTCGCGGCCCTCTCCGTCGTTGCGGAAGGACTGATGAGCTACGACGAAACTGTAATGAAACGCTAGAACTAAGAGAAGAAGATTCGCTACAACGCATCAAATCGATCATGCACGACCATCTGAATCACCAACTCAATTCCCAAACTCGGCGTCACTTCTTCGGACGCACTTCGCTCGGAGTTGGGACATTCGCAGCATCACAGATCCTGGCCCGCAGCCTGTCCGCTAGCGATGCGAGTCTGACGAATGACTCGGCAGGTGGATTGCTTTCGCAGTTTCATCACCAACCCAAAGCAAAACGAATCGTTTATCTGTTTCAAAGCGGCGGGCCTTCGCAGATCGACTTGTTTGACCACAAGCCAGAATTGGTCAAGCAAAACGGAATGGAACTCCCGGCATCCGTCCGGATGGGCCAGCGGCTAACTGGCATGTCCGGCAATCAAGCCACTCTGCCATTGGCAGGCTCGAAATTCAAGTTTTCGCAGCACGGTGAAAGCGGTGCTTGGCTGAGCGAATTATTGCCTCACACGGCAAAGATCGCCGATCAAATTTGCTTCGTGAAAACGGTTTACACCGAAGCTATCAATCACGATCCAGCTATTACCTTTATTCAAACTGGTTCGCAAATCGCGGGACGTCCCTCGCTTGGTGCTTGGCTGGACTACGGGCTTGGTACTACGAATGAAAATTTGCCATCTTTTTGCGTGATGGTGACGAAGAACAAAGGCGGACAGCCACTCTATTCGAGACTCTGGGGAAGTGGCTTTTTGCCTGCCAATCATCAAGGTGTTCAATTTCGCGCCGGGCACGATCCAGTTCTTTATCTGAACAATCCACCTGGCATCTCGCGTGAAAGTCGGCGGAACTTGCTGGATCACATGAACCAGTTGCATCAGCTTGAACTTGAAAAGCGGCTTGATCCTGTGATTGAATCGCGTATCGCGCAAAGCGAGATGGCTTTTCGAATGCAGGCTTCCGTTCCTGAAGTTGCGGACATCTCCGACGAGCCACAGCATGTGCTGGAACTCTACGGCTCCGACGCGAAGATACCAGGCACTTTCGCGGCAAACTGTTTGCTCGCCCGTCGATTACTCGAACGCGATGTGAGATGCGTCCAATTGTTCCACCAAGGGTGGGATCAGCATGGTGGACTGCCTGGAGCCATTACTCGGCAATGCCAAGAAACAGATCAAGCCTCTGCAGCTTTGGTCGAGGATCTTCGGCAGCGAGGTATGCTTGACGATACGCTCGTTGTTTGGGGCGGCGAGTTCGGACGAACGGCTTACAGCCAAGGAAAACTGACGGCAAACAACTACGGTCGCGACCATCATCCTCGTTGTTCGACCATGTGGCTTGCCGGCGGTGGCATCAAACCAGGAATGTCTATCGGAACCACTGATGAGTACAGCTACAATGTTGTGGAACGCCCCGTACACATTCACGATCTAAACGCCACACTGCTTCACCAGCTAGGCATCGACCACCAGCGACTGACCTTCAAGTATCAAGGCCGCCGCTATCGACTCACCGATGTGCACGGTGAAGTCGTGCACGAAATAATCTAATGCTTGGGCTTTGCCTGGCACTGACTTGTCAGTGTGCTCTCGGGTGGGCAACTTGCACATAGATAGCCCTGAATGTTCCCTCGCTGTATTTGATTCAAACAAAAACGTCGATAGAATCTACCATCTCACTAGGTCCAAGCTGTGCAAATGTTCACACTGCTTCTAATTCCTTCGACTGCGCCCTCACGTCGCATTCAGTGCCTGTGGTAGGTGAAGTTGCTTGGCTCAACATTCATTGTGGATGTTCGCATTTTCAGCCATTGCAAAGTCGACAACTAAGCTAGTGACTCGATCTGGTGCGACCGCTGTTTCAGTCCTCAACGGTCTTGCAATCGGATTCGGACTTTCTCCTCTACTGCAAACAACGGCTCTATGTTCGGGTGCCGCGATTGGAACGATGGCTAGAGTAGGGGGCTACAATCCAGGCTACTTTCCTATGGCTGAGCAGCATGGTTGCCATTTTGTGTGCCCAGCCGGGAATAGAGGGGCCGAATGAGGGCTAAGACGATTTGTGTAAGCCACTGTGAAGAAAGAGTGATGTTGGTGCTACACGAAAAGCTTTGCTTGAAGTCTTGCTACACGAGCAGCGATTCGATAGTACCGTTGCTGTCGGCGAATTGTTCAATTTCAGCGCCTGTCACTTGAGCCTGTGTGAGCCAAAGATTCGCTAGTGGCGTGCTTTCTTCGCAGTTCAAGTGAATACCGTTCCGGAAACCACCTCCGCCCTTGCCTGCCACGATGATGGGCAAGTCGTTGTATTGGTGCGTCGAGCCGTCACCTAAGCCTGAGCCGTAGGTAAAGAGCGTATTGTCAAGCAGCGAGCTTCCGTCAGCCTCTTCAATCGCACTCATCCGCTCGATCATGTATGCGTATTGCCGCATGTGGAACTTGTCGACCTCAATCAACTGCTCAGAGAACTTGCGTTGGTTATGCGACATCTGATGATGGCTCATCGGCTTTTCAAACAAACCCTCGAATAAGAAAGGCGTGTCCCAGCGTTCTGGGCCAATCATCAGCGAAGCGACGTTTGTCAGTCCGCTCTGCAAAGCGACAATCATCATGTCGCCCATTAGTCGAATGTACTCACCACGAGGCAAATGCGAATCAGTCGGTTCCTCCAAAGTCACATTGGCCAATTCCGATTTGAGTGACTCCAGTCGATTCATTTGCTTTTCAATCGTACGGATCGACTCGAAGTACTCTTCGAACTTCCGGCGGTCACCTTGCCCCAGTTCACGCTGCATGTCCTTGGCGTCGGCCAAGGCAAGATCGGTGATATTACGGAACGAGTCAATTTCACTTGTGCTAAACAAACGTTGGTACAGCTTGCGTGGATTGCGAATCGATGGAGCAACGTGCCCGGTGCCATACCACGAGATGTTGTCGAAGTAGATCGACTCGCGATTGTCCTTGTGGCTATTGCAACTAATCTCAATCGTCCGAAATGGCGTATCCTGCCCGATGTGATCAGCGACGATTTGATCTAAAGTTCGTGCGAGTGGCCAGGCTGAAGTCGAAACACTGAAGGGAGCCGCACTACTCAGGAAGCAGGATGCACACTGAGCATGAACGTCCGTGCCGATCTGAAACGTACGATCAAGCGAGGTGATTAGACTCACTTTATCTTTCAGTTCCTGAAGCGGTTCAAGTGTTGGTGTGTTAGGAAAATCTTGAACGCCAAGTTTCACAGATTCTCGACCTGTGATCTTCTTCGGATCAAAGTTGTTACCGGCAGGCAATAATGCGTTGGCTTCGCCGGGAAAGAATGCTTTGCGAACCACGCCAATTGGCACATAGAAAAATGCGAGCCTGCGAGGAGGTTTCCTCTCGCTGCTGGAGCTCGCAGTCGCTTGACTCGCGAACCAAGGCAGGCTGAGGCTCGCGCCGCCCGTTAGCTTCAAAAAGTGTCTTCTGTCACGCATAGCAACTCTCTATCAATTCCCCAGAAAGGCTGGGCTGGATGCAATGTTTTGTAAGACAAGTCGTAGCGGATATCCATCGTCCTTGGACCTTTCTACGATCTCAGCGATCGACAACTCGTCCACCGGCTCAAGGGCTCTCCCTAGTGCATAGGAGAGTAGATGTCTGGTAAACGCTTCGGCAAACAAGCGATCTTCGGCTAGCACAATCTGCTTGAATTCTTCGATATTGCGAAACCAGCGGCCAAACAATTCTCCGCCTACGTCGATGGCGAGATCGTTTTCATAACTGTCTCGCCACCGTCCAACGGGGTCGTAATTTTCAAAGGCGAAACCGAGTGGATCAAGCTGATTGTGGCAACCCGCACACGCCGCATTTTCTCGGTGAACCGACAGCTGCTCGCGAATTGTTTTCTTGTCTAGCTCAGGATCGTCATTCGGCAGTGGCGGGACGTCGGCCGGTGGTGGCTCGGGCGGATCATTCAATAGCACGGTTGCCAGCCAGGCTCCGCGCGTGATGGGCTTCGTTTCAGTCGGCGATGAAGTCATCGTCATGGCGGCAAGAGTGGTGATTACGCCGCCTTGGCGAATATCGTCTACTTTCACTCTTGAGAAAGGAATCGCAGTGGGCGGGGTACTGCCACGACCACCTTGATACCACTTGGTGAGCAAGTCGGAGCGATAGCTGAAATCGGAATGCACCAGCTCCAGGATCGATCGGTTTTCGACCAAGATCGTTTCGAAGACCAGCAATGGTTCCAACATCATGTGCATACTCGCCCGGAACTTCGCAAAGTAGAAATCGGGGAAGAGCTGTCTGTCCGGCACCGACGAAACAATGCGTTCAAGCTGCAACCACTGAGCAGGAAAACTATCGCAAAATCGCTTGGAACGCGGGTCTTCGATCATTCGCTGAACTTGTTCACGCAATACTTCTGTTTTTCGCAGTTCTCCATTCGCCGCTAGATCCAATAGCGTCCCGTCTGGAATGCTGCCCCACAGGAAGAACGACAACCGCGAGGCGAGCGTGAAGTTGTTCGAAGCTTCATCGGAATTCGCCGCAGATGCATCGTTCAAGTAAAAGAATTTGGGCGAGGCGAGCACCGCCGACGCGACGGATTTCATGACCTCCGAAAATTCTTGCTCCTTTGCTATCTGGTCGGCAGCGTAGTCCACGTAACGGTCGAGGATCTTAGTTTCGACACTTCTGCGGAAAGCGACCCGAAGTAATTCTTGAATACGTTCTCGAAGCAAAATATTTTGGTCGTCGCGTGAGAGGCTCTTCCATCCAGCGGGTGTCGCAAAACATTCGGCCCAGATCCCGACGTTCTTAGGCCCAAAGTCGGGGCTCTCGACGATCGACTTGCTAAGCCTCAGAAATGACTCCAACAACAGAGGTGATAAAGTCAACAACTCGCCGCGATTATCAAACCCATGCTCGGCACGCAGATCCTGTGGGAAAGGAGCAACACCGGCCAGCCTTTTTCCGATCAACTGCGATTTGCCAAGAGGACGACTTCCCACTTTAAGCGAGTCTGCCATCTTGCCTGAAGCCGGTTTGTAGTAGCCGTAGTCGCGCGCCATCTTCTCCGGCAAAGCGAAGACTTCTACATTGAGCCGAAAGAGATCTTGAACCGCGTTCGCGTACTGAGCTCGATTCATCCGCCGAATTGGAGTTGTCGGAATTGGTAGCTCTTGGAGTTCTTCGTGTAGAGTCATCTGCAACTCTTCGACGGTCGAGAGATACTCTTCGTCCGCAGGTCGTTCCGAATCGGAGGGAGGCATGCTTCGCGTCTTGAGCACATTGATTAGTTTGAGCCAATGTGCAGGCTCGACGTCCTTTGGCGTCTTCGCCTCGTCAGCAGTCGCAATCAGAAAGTCGCCTTCGGGATCGTCGCCAGAATGACAATCGATGCAGTAATTCCGCACAAGTTGCGCCGACTTGCCCTTGAGCATTACAGACTGGGCTGTGTCTTCTGCCGCTGCTAAACTTCCACCGAGGAACGGAGTCAGAAAGGCCAACGAAAGGAAACAGACGCCAACTGAGTCAGCCAAGCAGAATGGGCGAAGCGTTATTCGCATGGAATCCATTAGTTTCATGGAGCAAATTCTGGCTTACTTGCCAGCCTTCTTCTGCTTTTCTTTCGCAGCCCGTCGAGCTGCTGCGGCAGCGGCTTTGACCTTCTTTTCCGCCTCTAGCTTCGCGGAAGTAACACCTGCTGCCGCGGCGAATTCTTCGGAGGCCTTTTGCTGAGCAGCCGACACTTCTGGATTCGGAGTGGCATCGCCCTTCTCTTTACCAGCGATCCAACGAACGGCTCCGGTGATCGAACCAAGGAAAGCCTTGTTGGTCCAAGTATCGTCACGGTGTCCCATGTTGTTGTAGAACAGTTTGCCTTCACCTATTTTCTTGCACCAAGCAACGGGAACATGGTACGGACGCTTCAGTTGCGTGTGCTCCATGTCCAGGCTCATCAAAAGATGCACTTTCTCCGGTTGCCAGTGATTGTACTGGTAAATCTCATCTTTAAACTCGAACTGTTCGGCGCCGAAAGGCTTCATGCCAGGATGGTCGAGATCATGGATTTGCATCGTGACAGTCGAGTTGGCTCCCCATGGGTGCCCATTGAAGGTTCCGCCCATCAAGTCCCAGTACGGTTCAAAGTCCTTGAAGGTATCGGTAGCGGAATGGAAGCCCATTACCCCTTTACCTTTCTGCGGCAACCACTTCTTCAGAAAGAATTCAAAGGTCTCTGGCGAGATCGGAAGCTTGCCGGTGGTGTAGAAGGCAACGATATCGAAGTTCTCCAAGTTTTCCGCCGTAAAGTCAACTTCGACATTCTGGGTGCAAGCCACCGTGAATTGGCCGGTGTCTTTCGCCAACTGCATCATGGCCAGTTCGGCACCGCTTCGCTCCGCACTTTTTCGCTTCACTGGATTGTGTACAAACCCCTTGCTCTGCGTGACAAAGAGCATCCGGGGTTTTTCAGGCTCTTGAGCTTGGAGCTTCCCTGGGGCTGCCAGCAATGACATCAAGGGAACAGCGAGAATGAGAGCGGAGAATTGGCGGGGAAATTTCATCATGTGACCAATATGAAGAACGGTGGTATGGAAGAGGAGCAGTTTAAACAAGCGGAATCGACATTTGTCATTTTAGTCATTCGGTTTGCGGCTGCTTCCAAGGCAGACATTCTAAACGATGCGCGGCAAATGAATAATAATCAAGCACTTATGCTTGAGTGGCAGCTACCGCTCGCGGTTTCTCCTTCTCTCAATTCGTTGCTGGTATTCCTCGTAGAATTCCCAAGGACTTCTCCTAAAAGAGGTCTCTGAGCGAAGTTGCTGAAGAACTGCGGGCTCGTTTGGTACGACTCCCTCAGTCCTACCCATTTCGAGTGTAGCGATGAGGTCACTAGTTAGTCCTTCGGAATCAGGGCCCCAGAATGCTTCGAGTTCAGAGCGATTCTCGGTGCCAAGTGAACAGACTATTCGGAATCCTGGAGTGTGGGATTCGGGAGCGAACCACCATGAGCTGACGGGGAGGCATGGATCATCAATCCAATACTCTCTCGAGGCAGTCTGGATAAGCGAAGCGCTGCTTTTGCTTAGTGGTTCCAAGCATGAGCCTCCCATGTGGTACATCTGGGTGACATTCTTCTCCCAACTCTCCTCACTACTTGCACTAGTCGGTTCAAAGTATTCTGTGAGCCATTGATGATGGTTTTGAATCAGCTTTCGGTCGACGACCCACTCGGGTACATTGCCGTGCATGTCGTAGAGTCCCCATGCATTGGGCTTCAACTTGCCAACCGCTTGGGGCCTGAAGTCTAGGAAGCTAGCCTTCTCGCTTGCCGTGCGTCCTGAGTTTTCAAGTTTTCCGTTGTAGAACGCGAAATCTTTCGCTTCGCTGAGATCGCCAAAATGGAACGGCCCCTTCGTGCCAGCCAGACACGCGTGCTCCCATTCGTCTGTTGTGGCCAAGCGAAAAGAAAGCCCGGTAATGAGGCTCAGCCATTTCGTGTATTGTCGCGGGGAATATCGTGTCATCGCGTTAGCAGGGTAGTCAGCTGCTTTTGCTGAATGGAATTGATATGTCGGGTCGTAAATTGGAGTAGGTGCAGTGACTGCGTCAATTTGATGTTGGTCTTCTACCGGATCGATATTCCTGCGTTGCTGTCGCAGTTTGTGAAGCAATGTATGCAACTTCATAAACTCATGGAACTCTGCCCAAGTGACTTCACAAGTAGCCATCCAGAATGGCCCGACGGCGGGTTTGTCATCGTTGGCTTTGCGGCCAGGAATCGGGACCATCTGGAAGCGAACTTTAGTACCAGGAATCGTGACGCGAAAAGGAATTAGGGTTGCTGTGTCAGTTTTGACGCGATACCTGCCGCCAGCGGTTGCACCGAGATCTTGAACCGGCTGCTTCGGATAACGAGCCGTCGAAACCGGCAGTTGCTGGACCGCGTCAACAATTACATACTTGCCCTCAGTGCCTTCGTTGGAGAATCTAACGAAGGATTCCTGGTGAGCGTCAAAACGGAAGGTGCCCAGAGAGCGAAACAGCTTGTCGTGGTTGGGTTGCTCTTGTTGGTTAATTTTCAGGTTCTTCGTACCATCCGCATGTTTGATGGTGACAGGTGTATTCGTCGCACGGCGAACGTTGTAGCAATGTGAAACGCGGGCCTCGTACTCACCGGTGATGGGGACGTGAAAACGAAAAGTAGCGGAGCTATCACCTTTGTTGCTTTTTCGATCATGCAGATAGCCTAGCCCGAAGTATGGCGGTGTGTGCGTCGAGTACTGCCATTCGCCGACAAGTTCCGCGTCGGTTTCGTCGATCACCAATCCAGCGAGTTGACTTGGATGAGCGACGATGGAGGCCACGAGCTCCGGACGGTCGACCTCTCCCAGCTTGTGCCTGTTCGGTAGCGCGTCAGGATGCGGTTTCTGCTTGGTTTTGGATTGAGTGTGAGCCTGCGCCACGAGCGATTGTGACGCAAAAAACAGAAGGCCTGTCAGCAGCATTCGCAGTCGCATGGAGCTTGATCCCGTGTAGTGGATGAATCTCAAACCAGTTGCACCCAGCTTTTATCTTAACATCGCTTCGGATAGCATTCAGTCAATCCTTTCGTTTTAGCTAACTCCTCTCGAGAACTCATCTTGTCAACAACTGTCCAAAGCATCGAAGTTCACGACCTGAGATTTCCTACCTCGGAGCAACTCGATGGTTCCGATGCAATGAACCCAGATCCGGATTACTCCTGCGCCTACGTGACGCTGCATACGGATGGACAGCACCAAGGAAGCGGCTTGACGTTTACGATTGGCCGAGGCAACGAGCTGTGCGCCGCGGCGATCAAGTCGCTGGAGCCATTGATTGTTGGCCAGAGCCTAGATCGTTTTCGGGAGAACCCGGGCAAATTCTGGCGTCATCTCAACGGTGATAGTCAGCTGCGTTGGGTCGGCCCTGAAAAAGGGGTGATTCATCTGGCGACTGCGGCTGTCGTGAATGCCTGGTGGGATCTTTACGCCAAAGTCGAAGGAAAACCGCTTTGGCAACTCGTTTGCGATATGAGTCCACAGCAGCAAGTCGACTGTATCGACTTTCGGTACATCAGCGATGCTCTGCGACCGGAAGAGGCTCTGGAGTTGCTGGAGCAAAATTATGCCACACGAGCGGATCGCGTGTCTGAAATGCAGAGTCAGGGCTACCCTTCCTACACGACTTCGGCTGGTTGGTTAGGCTACTCGGATGACAAGCTACGAGAGCTGTGTCGCAGCTTGATGGCTCGTGGTTGGTCGCACTTTAAGATCAAGGTCGGTCGGGACATTGAAGATGATATTCGACGCTGCCGCATCATTCGCGAAGAGATTGGCTGGGACAAGCGTTTGATGGTCGATGCGAATCAAGTTTGGGACGTCGATACGGCCATTGAACACATGAGGCACTTGGCCGAGTTCAAGCCCTGGTTCATCGAAGAGCCAACTTCGCCAGACGACATCCTTGGGCACGCTGCAATCGCCAAGGCTGTAGCACCGATCAAAGTGGCAACCGGAGAAATGTGCCACAATCGCGTGATGTTCAAGCAGTTCTTGCAAGCTGATGGCTTGCAGGTCTGTCAAATTGATAGCTGCCGACTCGGCGGTGTGAACGAAGTTCTCGCTGTGCAACTTATGGCGAAGAAATTCGATGTGCCCGTGTGCCCGCATGCTGGCGGTGTCGGCTTGTGCGAGTACGTGCAGCACTTGGCGATGATCGATTACATCTGCGTGGCGGCCAGTTTAGAAGATCGCATCACGGAATATGCTGATCACTTGCACGAACACTTTGTGGATCCGATCGTGATGCAAGGCGGACGCTACATGCCACCTACGGCTCCTGGCTACAGTGCGACAATGAGGCCGGAGTCGATCGCCGCGTTTAGTTTTCCAGATGGGCCGGTATGGAAAAAGTGAGCTGTCGCCGTTAATTCGGTGCAGGGAAATGTGTTTTCTTCTTGAAGGATTCTTAAGTCTTCTGGCTGGGACATGGAGTTATGGAAAGGCTTCAGGTTTGATAGCTCCCGTTTGGACTAATTCTTGCTGTGTTTCCAGTAGCGGCAATTGCAGACGCTTGCCGAGCTGACTAGATTCGAAAGTCTGTATTTGCTGAGACCACTCGCGTCTCGTTCGGGCTGTTCCCTCATGCAATTGGTTGGCTCTAGGCCGAAACTCTTGTCGAGTTCCGCTAGCCGCCAAACTAGCTGTTGCCTGAACTAACACTCTCACGCCGGAACATCCCATGCGATCCAACGTTGCTTGCCTCTGCCTTCTTGCCCTAGCAGCCGCACCATGCTGTCTTGCTCAAGAGAGTTCGAAAGCCATTCCAAGTCTTTCCAGCGAGGCCGTTTCGCAATTCAATTGGCGAAGCATCGGTCCCGCTAACATGGGCGGCCGGATCACTTCGATTGCCGTCTATGAAAAGGATCCAAATCGGTGGTGGGCGTCGACTGCTTCCGGTGGGCTTTTGAAAACAATCAATAACGGTATCACCTTCGAACATCAGTTCGATTCTGAGGTAACGGTTTCCATCGGTGACGTTCAAGTAAGCCAGAGTAATCCGGACATTCTGTGGGTAGGTACTGGTGAAGGGAATCCGCGCAATAGCGTGTCCTGGGGCAACGGAGTCTACAAGTCGATCGACGGCGGTAAGACTTGGAAGAACATGGGGCTCAACAAGATCTTCCAGACCGGTCGCATCGCGATTCACCCGACCGATCCAGACATTGTTTATATCGGGGCACTCGGCAGGCTCTGGGGACCATCGGAAGACCGTGGGCTCTACAAGACAGAAGATGGCGGAAAGACGTGGGAAAAAATCCTGTACGTCGACGACAAGACAGGCATCATCGATGTGCAGATGAATCAGCGCAATCCGGACACACTGCTTGTCGCGACTTACGTGCGGAAACGCGATGGGTTCGATGGGAATGATCCCGAGGTCAAGTTTGGCGAAGGCGCCGGTATCTATCGCACGACGGATGGGGGCAGGACGTTTGAGAAGATGAGCATCGGTTTGCCTCAAGTGAAGATGGGGCGAATCGGTCTGAGCATCTATCGCAAGAATCCAAAGATCATTTACGCCGTCGTGGAGACTGAAAAGATTGGTGAAGCTCCTGAGAAGTTCCCTTACGTTGGATTCAGCGGTGAGTCAGCAGAAGTCGGTGCCAAGATCACGCAGATATCTCGCAACACTGCCGCCAGCAAGGCCAGATTGAAAGTTGACGATATCGTGGTGAGCGTCGACGGGAAAAGTGTCTACGATTACAACGAATTGCAAAAGGCAATTCGTGCCAAACAGTCGGGCGACAATTCTACTTGGGACGTTCGTCGAGGCGGCGAAACAATAAAGCTTGAGTTGACCTACGGCGAGCGAGAAAAGCCAAGCGCTGAACAATCCGAACGCGAATCGCGAATGCGACGAAATCCGAGAAGTCCATTCAGTGCCAGCCTGGGCGGGCAGCTTCAGAATCTCCAAGGACAGCAAGGCTCAGACGAGAAGAACTACGGCGGCGTGTATCAATCGAAGGATGGAGGCGTCACTTGGAAGCGGATTAACTCAGTGAACCCGCGTCCGATGTACTACAGTCAGATACGTGTTGACCCCTCCGACAATAGCTACATCTACGTCTTGGGGACATCACTTTATCGCACCAAAGATGGCGGCGAAGTGTTTACAGGTGACGGAGCAAGTAGTGACGTGCACGTGGATCACCATGCCTTATGGGTCGATCCTCGCGATGGACGGCACATGATCCTTGGCAATGATGGCGGCCTGTATGTAACTTACGACCGTATGGAAAACTGGGATCACCACAATCATGTCGCGATTGGCCAGTTCTATCACGTCGGTATTTCTTCCGACGACAACTACTATGCTTACGGCGGCCTGCAAGACAACGGTAGCTGGGGCGGACCGACGCGAGTGCGGGATACTTCGGGACCGATGAACTCGGATTGGTATCGCGTGGGCTCTGGCGATGGCTTTGTGACACTTGTCGATCCGAAGGATCCGAAACAGATTTACTTTGAGAGCCAGAACGGCGGAATGGGCCGTATCCATCTCGAGACTGGCGAGCGCGGTTTCATTCAGCCTCGGCCACCTCGAGGGACGCGTTATCGCTTTAACTGGAAGACACCTTACATACTCTCTCCGCACAACTCGGAGATTCACTACAGTGCGGGCAACCATGTCTTCAAGTCCGTTCGCAAGGGGGATCGCACTCGTGCTATCTCTCCCGAGTTCACTTTGACGGACAAAGGTGCCGGAAGTGCAATTAGCGAATCGCCACGAGTTGCTGGCGTGCTCTACGTCGGTTCGACCGATGGTGCTTTGTGGATGACCAAAGATGATGGTAAGAGCTGGGTGAACCTGCGTGACGAGAAGTCTATCGAGGAATCGAAGAAGTCGGATAAGGCGACGAGCTCACGATCATTTGCCAACTCGCTTGGTTCCGGACGAACTGCTCAAACGGGAAGTGGC
Organism: Aureliella sp.; assembly: GCA_963691875.1. Lineage (GTDB taxonomy): Bacteria > Planctomycetota > Planctomycetia > Pirellulales > Pirellulaceae > Aureliella. The sequence goes on along the minus strand of OY829846.1, from coordinate 1,874,572 downwards.
CGTAGACCAAGCGGAACTATCGCGAGTCGGATGAGCCAGCTGCTTGAGAGACTGGATCGCAACAAGGACGGCTTCATTGGTAAGGATGAACTGCCGGCCAATATGCGACCAATGCTGCAACGCTTCGATAAAAACGAGGACGGAAAGCTCGCCAAGGATGAGTTACCGCAGACACGAAGTGTGCAAGACAGCATGCCTGAGGGCGTAGGTCCTAAGAAAACTGAGGCCCAGCCAGCGGCTGCAGGCAAGCCCAAAGCTGATCCAAGGATAGGAGAAAAGGCAGAACCTAAAAAGACGCAAGCGAAGAAGCGTGAAGCTCACAAGGAAACCGCCTCAGGTGATGAAAAGAGCACCAAGCCCAGTAAGGAAAAAAACGGCACAGGCAAGAAGAAGCAAGGCAAGGCGCCTGAAAGCAATCCAGACAAGCCTGCAGCCGATAAGCCGAGAGTCGAAAAGTCTCAGAGGGCCAATATGACTGAAGCGACGAATGCCGAAGTCAAGAAACCCGTCGCCAAGAAATCGGCTCAGGAAAAACCGGCTCAGGAAAAACCCACCGTCAAGAAGGCGGAGTCGAAAGACAGCAAGGCGATGGAGATGGCAAAGGAAAAGCCCAAGAAACCTGTTGAAGAAAAAGCATCCGAAGAAAATCCATCTAAGGACGATAAAGTCAGCGGCACCTACGAGGGGGCTTTCACTGGGAGCAATATCCCTGGCGATAGTAGCCTCGAAATCGTCCTAAAGCTGCAAGCCGACAACAGCCTCAAGGGAACTTACTCGACGGCGCGTAGTGACGGCGATATCGACGGTGGGGAATATAATCCTGGGACAGGTGAAGTGAACTTCTCGGCTGCATCCGAAACCGCCAACTTGGATTTTAAGGCGAAGCTCTCTGGCAGCATGATGACAGGCGTTATCGAAATCAATGGTGGTAGTTTCTCTATCGAATTCGAAGTGAAACGCAGTGCACCTGGAGTGAATGGACCCGAGGAAGCTGGCCCCAAGACAAGTCCGCTTAGTGAGCTTGTTCCCGAGCCGCGTTGGGTCAGCTCATTGACTGCTTCGAAGTTCTCCGATAGTCGGTGCTATGTGACATTCGACGGTCACCGCAGCAACGACGACGAGCCTTACTTGTTTGTTTCTGAAGATTACGGGGCCTCCTGGCGATCGATTCGAGCCAACTTGCCTTCCTTGGCCGGTTCGACGCGTGTACTGCGAGAAGATATTGAGAACGAGAATGTCTTGTACCTGGGGTGTGAATTCTCCATCTGGGTTTCCATCGATCGCGGAGAAAGCTGGACCAAGCTGAACAGCAACTTGCCAACCGTTGCTGTGCACGAGATCGCTCAGCACCCGACGCGTGGCGAGATCGTGGCAGGCACCCACGGGCGTAGCCTTTGGGTCGCAGACGTATCAGCCCTGCGACAACTTTCGAAGGAAACTTTGGCCGCGGCGGTCACACTTTACGAGCCGCAAAAAGTCATCCGCTGGAGATCGACCGTGCGTCGCGGGAGCTCAGGCACTCGCCAATTTGTGGGCGAAAACCCTGATTCCGGTGCCAAGATCTACTACTCTCTGGCTCGAAATGTTCGCAGCGCGAAGCTAGAGATTACAAGCTTGCTCGGCGAGACGTTGCTCGATCGAGACGTTGCCACCTCGGCAGGCCTGCATGTCGAATCGTGGGATCTTCGTTCTTCCGGCCGTTCGCGTCGTTCAAGCTCTACTGGCGAGTACTTGGTAACGCTTACTGTGGATGGACAAGTTCAGAAACAGAAGCTTAGCGTGGTGGACGATCCTGAGTTCGCTAGCTCGGCACGAGCGGAAGACGAGCTGGAATTCTGGGAGCATTTCCTCGGGCTACTTCAAGAAGAGTCCTACGAAGGCAAAGAACTGATTGAACAGTAGGACTTGCCGCTGGACGCAGGACTGTAAGAGTCGCGGTTGCAGGAAGAAGCGACCAGAACTTTTTATCCTAGGTTTTGGGCGGACCTTACAATCCGACTCTACTCAAGAACGACTATGTGAATCTACACGTAGTCGTTTTTCTTTGACGACCGCAATCGCGCAAAAGCCTATGTTTCAGATGTGGTCGAAGCGAGGTCCTCGCAATTGCAGGGCTTCGACGGCCACATTCGGAATTCTTTTTCTTTGTTAGGATTCCTGCAGGCAGGGCGGCAACTCCGAGAACTTCATGAGCCTACTAACGCAAATTACGGGCCCCTCTACGGCAACTCTTTCACAAGCTTCCACATCCTCATCAGCGCCGACCGAGCTCCGTCGAGTCCTCCATGTCATCAGGGGAGAACATTTTACTGGGGCGGAGCGAGTTCAACAGCTAATGGGAAGAGGGCTTGGTCGAAGCGGATTTGATCCACTTTTTGCATGCATCACACCCGGCAAGTTTCGGAGATGCAGCGGATTGCGCGACTATCAAGTTCACGACTTTTCGATGGAAGCCAACGTGGATATGCACGTTGTTCGGGATCTTATCGACTTTGCTCTGGAAGAGTCAATCGAGCTCCTGCATGCTCATTCACCTCGTACCGCCATGATCGCTTCGCAGATCTCCTATCGATCAGGAATTCCCTGGGTGTATCACATCCACCGATCTTCGATCCGAAATAGCCCACGCAGCTTTTCTAGACGCATGCAATCGTTGATTGAATCCTACTCGATTCGCGGTTGCGAGATGCTGATGACCGTTAGTCGTCGGTTGCGACGAGAGATCTTGGCAAGTGGTTGGGACCGAGCCAAACTTTGCGTTGTTCCCAACGGAGTGCCGAGTGCCGATCCGATTGACACGAGCAATCGAATGGATCGCAAGACTTGGCGAATTGGCCTGGTCGGCTTAATAGGGCCGCATGCCGGAGTCGAATCTGCACTCCAAGCGATGAAGCTGCTCCGCCAGCGAAAGCAGCCAATTGAGTTGCAGCTGATCGGCAGCTTTGAGTCCGTTGAGTACGAAGAAATATTGGCTCAACTGGAGCACAAGTTGACGCTTGGAGAGATGGTACGGCGAACGGGGTTCGTGAGTGATGTCAGCGAGCAAATTCAGCAGCTTGACGCATTGGTGGTTCCCTGTCAGCGAGGAGAAGGAATTCCGATGGTCGTCCTTGAGGCACTTTCAGCAGGTGTTCCCGTTATCGGTTCGGATGTCGCCGCGATACGCGAGGTCGTTCGAGACGGCGTCGAAGGTTTACTCGCCAAGCCAGATGATCCAGCGGCTCTTGCCCAGCGTGTGTTGGATCTGGCGGCCAGTCGCGAAAATTGGGCCAAGCTCTCTGCCAATGCGGTGACCCGGCACCGCGAATGTTTCACCGATACTGCGATGAACGAGCGGATTGCGAACTGCTACGATCGTGTATTGGATGCTCAGTTTCTGCGGTGATCGTGGCCTTTTCACGCCGAGGGCAAATTCTCTTTGCCCTGGCTGTAAGCACGGAAGGTTTGGAGCATAATGACGGTACCTTGATGAAGTGGTAATGGAGTGCCGCAGCCCACCAATCGATCAAGGCCTCCCATACTGCCTCCCGTTTCTTTCCATGCAAAAACCTTGCGCGGGGATTTTTTTTCTGATGCGATTAACAGTTCTGTTGCTCTTTATCTTTGGCTTGTTGATCGGCTCGCAACACACGCTCGCTCAAGTCTACGACACTCTCCAAGCCGCTCAGAAGGATCCGGACTTCGCTTTACAAGGCGAGTACGTGGATTCCAAGCGTGGGCTCCAGGTGATCGCGCTTGGCGATGGGGAGTTCGAGGTCGTGACCTATACCGACGGACTACCCGGTGCCGGTTGGGATGGCAAAGGCAAGCAGTCCATCGAAGTAGACACGGACCAGCTCGAAGCCATGCTCGACAACTTTGACCGTGTAGATCGCAAGAGCCCAACACTCGGTGCGAAGCCCCCAGCCAATGCCGTCGTGCTCTTCGATGGTTCCCAAGAGTCTTTGGAGAAGCACTGGCAGAAGGGCGCCAAGATCACGGAAGGCGGTTTGTTGATGCAAGGCTGCACGAGTATCGATACGTTTGGTGATTATATCTTGCACCTGGAATTCCGGACACCATTTATGCCCAAAGCTCGCGGTCAGGGACGCGGCAATAGCGGCCTATATCATCAGGGGCGTTATGAGACCCAGATGCTCGATTCCTTTGGGCTCGAAGGCAAGAACAACGAGGCTGGCGGGTTGTACTCCATTCGGGCTCCTGACGTGAACATGTGCTTGCCGCCCATGGCCTGGCAGACCTATGACGTGGAGTTTACGGCCGCCAGATTCGAGGGAGACAAGAAGACGGCAAACGCTAGGATTACGGTGAAGCTTAATGGTGTCGTGGTGCATCGGGATGTAGATCTACCGAAGAGTACAACGGCTGCTCCTGTGAAAGAAAGTCCTGAGGATGGACCGATTTACTTGCAGAACCATGGCAACCCGGTTCGCTATCGGAACATCTGGGTGGTACCGCGAGATGTCGAAGCCGAAGCTCGACGCCCCATTATCCCTGGCTTCGAACGCTTCCACGCCACCACAGCTGATGCTGTAGGTGGACAGATTCTCATGGCTGAACTCAATTGTGTTGCTTGTCACGGAGGGGATAGTCAGCTTGTTGCGAGCCATTGGGCCAAGCAAGGACCAGTTTTGGACGAGGTCGGGAAACGCTTGAAGCCCGAATGGATCCTCAAGTTTCTGACGACGCCTCACGAGATGAAGCCTGGCACAACGATGCCGGATTTGATGGCTGGTATGGCGGTGGAAGATCGGAAATCTGCCGCGTTGGCATTGACCAACTTTTTGGTTGGCACTGATGCATTAAATGGAGGTGGGAAGAGTGGTAACACCAACGAAGGCCAGAAGCTGTTTCATGAGTCTGGGTGCGTTGCTTGCCACATGCCACAAGATGGACGCAAGGCGTCGACAGCGACTTCCGTTCCGCTCGTAGGCCTTGGTGAAAAGTATTCCCGCGCCAGCTTGGAGCAGTTTCTGAAAGATCCGCTGAAAGTAAGACCGTCCGGGCGGATGCCAAAACTCAATCTCAACGGCGACGCTCATCGGCACATCGCCCAGTATTTGACCGGTGACGCGAGCGTTACTTTTGGCGACATGCGCGATAAGCCTAAAGAACCCAACATGAAGTTCGCGGCTTACTACGGTGGCTATGACAAGTTGCCTGATCTCTCGAAACTGGAACCTGACCTGACTGGTGTTTCCCGCGGCTTAGATATTGGTGCTGGTAAACGCAACGAGAACGTGGTTTTGAGCTTCACCGGTTTTCTGCCTATCGAAAAGCAGGGCAGATACAGTTTCCGAATTGGTTCGGACGACGGGAGCAAGCTCTACATCGACGGAAAGCTGATTCTGGACAACGATGGGATTCACCCTACGACCTTCAAAGAGGACACAATTCTTTTGGGCCCTGGTAAGCACGCGATTCGTGTTGATTGGTTTGAGGCAGGTGGCGGAGAGCAGCTGAGTTTGGATTGGGCCGGGCCTGGAGTGAAGTCGGGACGCATCGACAAAGCGATCGTGATGACGCGCGATGGTAACGAACTTCCAGTCGCCCCTACGGCCGAACCCAACAATCCTGACCTGTTTGTATTCGATTCATCTTTGGTCGCGACCGGTCGGCAGCTGTTCCAAAGTCTTGGTTGTGCGAATTGCCACCAGCGCAGTGAAGAGGGTAAAAGATTATTGTCGTCGGTGCGAGCTCCTTCGTTAGCGGACTGTGCACCTGGTAAGGGGTGCTTGAGCGACAAAGTTGCGGCACCGCTGCCAAACTACGATTTGATCACGTCACAAAAAATAGCGATCTCGGAAGCGTTGGGTGGGGTCTCAGGTTCGCCGAATCGAAACAGTGCTTTGGTTCATACTATGACCTCGCTCAATTGCTATGCATGCCATGAGCGAGGGAGCATGGGTGGTGCCGAGTCTGATCGAAATGCATTGTTCACGTCGAGTATTCCTGAGATGGGCGATGAAGGACGTCTCGCTCCAACCCTCGATGGTGTCGGCGACAAACTTCAGAAGAATTGGATTCAATCCGTTGTGACAGGCGGTAACAAGAATCGCCCTTACATGCGAGTTCACATGCCGGGCTTTGGCAAAGCAGGAGAGCAATTGGCATCAATGTTTGAAGAACTCGATGCTCAGGCGGCAATCGACCTTCCCGACATCGATGAGCCTGAACATCGCCTTGTCGCGACAGGACGTAAGCTGGTCGGGGCGAAGGGACTCGCCTGCGTTGCCTGCCATACCTACGGTAAATTCCGAGCAACTGGGATTCAAGCCATCGCGTTGGACACGATGACAAAACGTATTCGCGAAGACTGGTTTCACCGTTATCTGCCTGATCCGCAGGTTTATCGCCCTGGTACACGTATGCCGACCGGATTTCCTGAAGGCAAGAGTACGGTGCAAGAGGTTTACGGTGGCGATAAATCGAAACAAATCGCTGCGCTGTGGGCTTATCTTGAAAAGGGCGATAAGGGCGGCGTTCCTGAGGGCATTGTCTCGGGCATGGTTGAGCTCAAGCCAACTGACAAGCCAGTGCTTTATCGTAACTTCATTGAGGGCGTTTCGCCGCGAGGCATCGCAGTCGGCTATCCCGAGAAAGCCAATCTATGTTGGGATGCCAACGAGCTTTCATTGACTTTGATTTGGCAAGATCGCTTTATCGACGCGGCGAAGCACTGGGTTGGACGCGGCCCCGGAAATCAAACCCCTCTCGGTGGCTCCACCATGACGCTCGAGAAATCTTCTCCTGTTGCGGTGCTGAAGAGCCCCGAAGCAGATTGGCCAGCGGAGTCTCCTCGTGAGCGAGGTTACAAGTTCCTTGGATATCGTCTGAACGACAAGGGACAGCCGACTTTCCGTTATCGCACGCCTTGGGCGAGTGTAGAGGATCAGCCAGTCCCTGTGGTTCGCGATGACATTGGTATGTTCCGTCGTGAAATTGTGATCACTCCATTGGTTGGTGTGAAGCTTGCTGGCAAGATCTATTTCCGAGCTGCCGTGGGTAAAGTCGAGAAGACAGGGAAGGGCTACGTGATGAATGACTCCATCACTGTCGCGGTTGCAGGTGGAGGCGAACCGATCCTCCGCGAATCCGGCGGCAAGACTGAGTTGCTGGTGCCCATCGATGGCCCCACCACCATTCTCCAAGACCTCAACTGGTAGCAAGCACGACCGGCTGGAGTTCAGGCTTTAGCCCCCATCCCAAATACACCCATCGATTCCTATTCACGAAGATCCCATGCTGCTCTCAAACCAATCGCACCTGCGTCGCATCGGACTGGTCAGTTTCATTCTGTTGGTGACAGCCAAGTTCGCTCCGGCGCAGCCTACTGAAGCAGACTACTATCCGATCACTCGATTCGAAATTCCCGAGGGTGTCGTTCTAGAGGCCAGTGGTTTTCAGCAAATGCCCGACGGAAAGATGGCGGTTTGCTCGCGGCGCGGCGAAGTTTGGATGATCACCGATCCTTATGCCAAGGAAGTCAAGGCTTCGCAATTCAAACGTTTCGCGCATGGCCTGCACGAGACGCTCACGATGGCCGAGAAAGACGGATGGCTGTACGTGACCCAACGCAGTGATGTTTCCAAGCTGCGTGACACTGACGGCGACGGAGTTGCCGATGAATTCGAGATCGTCAACGATGGCTGGGAGATCTGCGGCGACTACCACGAGTATGCTTTTGGCTCCAAGTTCGACAAGAATGGGGATATTTGGGTTGTCCTTTGCTTGACCGGTTCCTTTGGCAGCAACGTGCCTTATCGCGGTTGGTGCGTTCGCGTTACTGGCGAAGGTGAGCTTGTGCCGACCTGCAGTGGCATTCGATCACCGGGTGGCATCGGGGCGAACCACTTGGGCGACATTTTCTACACGGACAACCAAGGTCCATGGAATGGCACCTGCGGCTTGAAGCACTTGGTGCCCGGAAAGTTTATGGGGCATCCCGGCGGGTTCAAGTGGTATGACTTGGCTGAGTCCGCGATTGGTCCGCGTCCTGAAGAGCCACAAAGCGGTAGTCGCATGATGGTTGAGGCTAAGAAGCTGCCAAAGCTCGAGCCCACTGCGATCTTCTTCCCTTACAACAAAATGGGCAAATCGGCGGCAGGGATTACTTGCGACACAACCGGCGGCAAGTTTGGTCCTTTTCAGAATCAACTCTTCGTCACCGACCAGTCGGCAAGCACCGTGATGCGATGCTGCTTGGAAAAGGTTGAAGGCCACTACCAAGGAGCATGTTTTCCCTTCATCAAAGGATTCGGCAGCGGTTCTCTTGGGCTAGAGCTCACCGGGGATGGCAAGCTGTTCGTCGGCGGTACCAATCGCGGTTGGGGCTCGGTGGGTCGGAAGCCGTTTGCCGTCGAGCGCGTCGACTGGACGGGGAAGGTTCCATTTGAGATCCATGAAATGCGGGCCAAGCCAGACGGCTTCGAACTCACGCTTACGTTGCCAGCAGATCGCAGTAGCCTCGAGTCTCTAGAGTCCTACGAGATGAAGACATACACCTACATCTATCAATCTTCCTATGGTAGCCCCGAGGTGGATCACACTGAGCCCACGATTACCAAAGCCGTAGCATCGGCAGATGGCAGGAGAGTGAGGCTTTATGTCGATGGCTTGCAGGAAGGTCACGTCCACGAACTGCATAGCCGAGGCATTCGATCGGCGGACGGAAATCCACTTCTTCACGAAGCGGCTTACTACACGCTGAACTACATTCCACCGCAATGATAGTGCTTATCGAAGGCATTTCGTCGCGTATTCGTTAAAACTTTGGGGCATTCCCAATCGGCTCAGTCCGACCTTTAATCTTTGTAAGTGTGACCAATTTTAACGAGCTCCTGGTTATGCTGACACTAGTGGGGAGCAACAAGGCTTTGCGCTTCTAACCCAAGAATCCCAATCGCAAGACTCCCATGACAACGACCGTTAGCATAAGCAGCAATATCGCAACATGGGCATAGATGATCATCTTGCCAGCCCAATCGCTCTGATCCTGTGACTTCGCAACCGAATCTGAGTCGTCAGGCGGTTCGTATGGATTGTGGGGCATCCATTATCTTCTGTCGTCGGATGGGACTCGTCGAATGAACAACCGGGAGCAAGGCTGCAAATTCTACCAGTAGCGGTTTTCGATGAGTTGTTTTCACGGGCCGCTACGCAATCCCGAAGTACGCAGTAAAATGAGGCGTCGATTCACTTTTGGCTTGGTGCATTAAAAGGCGCAACACCAGTGTACCAATTTGTGCAATCCTAAGCCAGTGTCGAGCCTTCCTTCCTGTGTACCCAACGTGAGGACCTATTATGAGACAACTCTTCCCTGTCTTTGCAGCCTGCTTTCTGTTGGCAGCTGCCATTAACGCCAATGCCGACGAATACTTGACTGGTATCAAGTGGGCTGAACCACCAGTTGTGACTCCAGGAGCTGTCAACGTAGAAGCTCCTTCGGATGCGGTCCAGCTATTTAATGGCAAGGATTTGAAGAACTGGAAGAACGGTGAGCGTTGGACGGTGAAGGAAGGAGTTGTGTACGCCGGCAAAGGCAAGATAACTTGCAACGAACAGTTTGGCGATTGCCAAATCCACCTCGAATGGTCTTCGCCAGTCGAAGTCAAGGGCAGTGGACAGGGGCGTGGTAATAGTGGCATCTTTATGATGGGTATCTACGAGATGCAGATCCTCGACTCCTATGAAAACAAGACTTACTTTGACGGTCAAGCGGCTGCTATCTACAAGCAGACACCTCCGATGGTCAATGCCATGCGCAAGCCGGGGGAATGGAACACCTATGACATCATGTGGACGGCGCCTCGTTTCAACGGAGATGGTTCACTCAAGTCTCCTGCCTATATTACTGCGTTGCACAATGGTGTTCTTGTATTGAACCACTTTGAGCTGTTAGGCGATACGCCATTCAATCGACCACCACAATACAATAAGCATGGTGAGGCGGGACCAATCAGCCTACAGGACCACGGCAATCCAGTTCGCTTTCGGAACATGTGGGTGCGTCCGCTAAATCCGATTCAGGGCGAACAGGTTCGCGATCCTTTCCTCCGCAAAGGCGATAAGGAAGTTCCGATCACTCCCAAGCCAAAACGCTCACTTCAAAAGAGTGATGCCGCGAAGTAGCTCGTCGCATCCATTCATCAGCGGCTCCTCTTCCAGGGGCCGCAGTTTGCCCTCTCATTCAACCACGGAAAAATACCTTGGAAGCCCGCTTTGTTCTTCTGCCCGGTGATGGCATCGGCCCAGAAATTGTCTCACAAGCCAAACGTGTCCTGGAAAAGGTTGCTGAGAAGTTTTCGCATCAGTTTGCCTTCGAAGAGTGTTTACTCGGCGGCATCGCTATCGACCAAACCGGCGAAGCACTACCTCAAGCGACAGTCGACGCCTGTAAAGCGAGTCAAGCCATCTTGCTCGGTGCAGTCGGCGGACCGAAGTGGGATGACCCAAATGCGAAAACACGCCCTGAAGCTGGATTGCTGGCCATTCGTAAACAGCTAGGGCTGTTTGCTAACTTACGACCGATTATTCCTTTCGCCGAGTTGCTAGACGCTTCTCCGATCAAGCGAGAGGTGCTGGAAGGCACAGACATCCTGTTTTTTCGTGAATTGACGGGCGGTATCTACTTTGGCCCCTCGAACTGCGAGGATCTCGGAGGCGGGAACCAGCGTGCGGAAAGCACGATGGTTTACGAGAGCGAGGAGATTCGTCGGATTTTTCGGCTAGCAGCTGAAGCCGCTCGGAACCGTCGTGGCAGGTTGACGATGGTCGACAAGGCAAACGTGCTCGAAGCAAGTCGACTGTGGCGGCGTGTGTGTGCGGAGTTGGTCGAAAACGAGTATCAGGATCTCGACTACGAAGTCGTGCTCGTCGACGCTATGGCTATGCATCTCATTAGCCGGCCCACCAGCTTCGACGTTGTGGTCACTAGCAATATGTTTGGCGATATTCTGACCGACGAGGCGTCAATGTTGCCTGGGTCACTGGGCATGCTTCCCAGCGCATCGATCGGCAGTAGCGGTCCAGGACTGTACGAGCCAATTCACGGAAGTGCACCCGACATCGCTGGCAAAGGAATTGCGAATCCGCTGGCAACGATCCTGGCTGCTGCAATGATGCTACGGCATTCAGTAGGTCTGGAGCAAGAAGCGAAGTGTATTGAGGCTGCCGTGAAAAAAGTGTTGGCTGGTGGCGCACGCACCGCAGACCTCGCCAGCTCTGGTGAAGAGTCGCTCGGCACGGTTGCCATCGCTGATTTAGTTCTCGCCGCCCTTTAGGGTTTTCGTAAACTGCTTGAGTCGCGCCCGACGCCATCCACGTCGGGGGCGAGGCCAGGCTTTAGCTGTCCGGATGTCCGGGGCACTATGCGAAAACAAGAGAGTGCTAAGGGCCACACTGCAGCACAAACAAGAATTGCTGCCCTACGCCAAGCTGCTTTTGCTAGCCTCTAGTCGAATCGGACTGGTGGTATCGGGGCGCGGGAAACTTGCTACATGTGACTCATGCTGGAAGGCAGGCCGCAGACGACCCGCAGTTCAGCTCATGGAGCAAACTGATAGTGAGAACGACGCTATTTCTGTTATTTGGCTTGGTGATCTGTTCCCGATGCCTAGATGAAGAGCTGCCATGGTAAGAGTCTACAAAGTTGGAAATTAGGTTGCTAAGTCCGCCTTAAGTCGTCCCTTGGGTAAGACCTTAGAAGCAAAGGAAGAGGCGCGGGCAGCTCTTGAAGAGCTTTCGGATACGATAACAACGATATGCTACTCAAATATCATCAAGCCCCACGCTCCGACTTTATCTTTGATCGTTCGCGACATGAAGGAAGGTAACGCTGAATTTGAACATTTGTCTCAAGAACTGGCCGAAAGCGACAAGCCCACGATGCAGGTTGAATACCGCGCGATTGGCGTGGATGGCATCGACTTCACGGAAGAACAGGCGGAGGAATGGCAAGGAGTTTTCGCGTTCTCGCAAGTCTTGAGTGCTGAAAGAACAGCGGCGTTGCGAAAGTTAGTAGATGCCCAATATAACGAGGGATATGAGGGCGCTATCGCGTTGAGACCCCGGCAACATGTGGACTGGGGAACCCAAGGACGACCGTGCAAGATCTTGGGCTGCGTGGACAAACAACAGGGCGTAGCCCGAGTTCGGATTGATCTGCAAACAGGCGACGACTGCGCAGATCCGCCTGTTGTTAGCTCACAAGAGTTTGAGCTTGCTCGCGATCAAACTGGTATCTTTGTTCGCTACGTCGACGGTGGAAGTGTAGGGCGGCTGATATCGGCCAGAGTTTTGGAAGATGAGCCCAAGCTGACAAAACGGGTTGCTCAAGGAGTTGGGTAGGAGAGGGAGGCTGCTGCAGGCTCGACGATCCGTTGAGGTTTAGGCGATGATTTGGTGGATGGGGTTGCCGTAGTCGATCTCGAGTCGCTTGTGGCCGTCGATATGTAGCTTGCGGGCGTTCAGCCCAAGTTGATGTAGCAGGGTCGCGTGAACGTCGGTCACGTAGTGCGCGTCCTCAACAGCGTGATAGCCAATTTCGTCGGTGGCTCCATGGGCAATTCCGCCTTTCAATCCGCCGCCAGCCATCCAAATACTAAAGCCGTGTGGATGGTGATCGCGCCCGTCTGCTCCTTGTGAGCCTGGCGTGCGACCAAACTCAGTCGCGAAGACTACAATCGTTTCATCGAACAATCCGCGTTGCTTCAGATCTCGAAGTAGTCCGGCGACTGGTCTGTCGACTTGCATGGCCAACTCAGGATGCTTCTTACGAAGCCCCGAGTGCTGATCCCAAGCCCCGGCTGCTCCACCGCCATGCATAATCTGGACAAAGCGAACTCCTTTTTCCACAAATCGCCGAGCGGCTAAAAGTTGTTCCCCGAAGGCCCTGGTCTCTTTTTGATCTAGGCCGTACAGACGCTGCGTACTCGCGGACTCGTCTTGAAAGCGGATGATGTCGGGCACAGAAGTTTGCATCCGATAGGCGAGCTCGTAGGACTGAATCCTGGCTTCAAGTTGCGGATCGGTGGGATATTGAAATTGGGTGAGGCGATTGAGTTTGCCGAGCAGCTTGAATTCGGCGGCTTGTTCACCAGCTCGAAGCGTGACTTCTGGCTGAGCGTAGTCGAGCGGATTTTTCGGATCAATCTTGAGTGGGACGGCATCGTAGGATGGCCCCAGGTAGTGCCCATCACCACGGTCAAAAAATCGCGGTCCCATACTTATGAACTGAGGCAGATTCTCATTAAGCGTACCCAGTCCAAAGTTTACCCAAGCGCCTATCGTTGGTGCACGGGGATCGAGCATGTGGCGACCGGAGTGAAACTGTACTTGCGCTCCATGGTTGTCGTCGGTGGTCCACATCGACCGAACAATCGCAAGATCGTCAACACACGACCCGATGTGTGGAAACCAATTGCTTACTTCGATACCGCTTTGCCCACGCGGCCGAAAACCGACTTGGAGTGGAAAAAGCTTGTTGCGTTCTTGGCCGTTTGCGTCGTTGACCACCACAACACGTACTCGGTCCAGCAATTTCGGATCTTGCACTTTCGCAAATGGAGTCTCTGGAATCGACTTCCCTGCGTACTTATTCAACGTCGGCTTGGGATCAAAACTCTCCATGTGGCTCACGCCGCCACGCATAAAAAGCCAAATAACGCTCTTGGCCTTGGGGGCAAAGTCTGGGAGTCCCGATGGCTTCTCCGATTCCGCCATCGTCTCACGCTGCAACATCGCGCTTAACGCCAAAGACCCAAAACCTAGACCAGACTGAGTTAACAACTTTCTTCGGTCTATCGAATGCACGTTCTCTTGCCTTAGAACAATGGGGGTTAACGTATCGAAACAAAATCATTGTGGTTGAGCAAAGCATGCGCCAGTTTGTTGCGGATTCGTTGATTGCATTCCGCTTCGGACAGATCCTGGTAAAGCTCTTTCAACTCCTGTTGAAAACCGTTGCACTCCAATAATTCCTCGGCAGTTGCTTCGCGTCCAAGAAGCAGGGCAAAAGCACGCCTCGTGAAATCTCCGTACGAATCGTCCGTAAAGGTGCTTGTCAGTTTTGCTGCAATTTTGCTCGCCACATCGTGAGACAACTTGCTGTTCGAGAGCGCCAAAGCTTGTTGTGGCAAAACGCTTTCCTGGCGTCGATAGCATTGCAAAAAATCCGCGTCATCAAATGTCGAGAGGAATTTGTCTTTATCATCGCGGCTGTGGCGATAGTAGAGGCTTCTTCGCTTGCTTGTTCCAACAGGGATGGAAGGTCCACCAATCGTCAAATCGAGCTCGCCACCCAAACTCAACAAGCTATCACCGAGTACTTGAGATTCCATTCGGCGAGAATTCATTCGCCAGAGATAATTATTGTCGCGGTCGGTCTTGAGATTTTCCTGGCTGCCTGAAAGGCTAGATCGCTGGTAGGCCTTGGATGCAACAATAACCCGATGGAGATGCTTCATACTCCAGCCCGAATCGATCAACTCGCAGGCCAAAAAGTCTAAAATATCCTGATGCACTGGGGCAGCGGCACGTAAGCCGAAATCGGAGACCGATTCGACGAGCGGTGTTCCAAAATGCCGCATCCAAATATGGTTCACTGCAACGCGTGCGGTGAGCGGATTCCGCTCATCGACGACCCAACGTGCTAATGAGAGTCGCCGACCGGTGCTTGTTGCGGAATACGTGTTCGGATAATCCGTTTCTTTGTGTGCAGGCGTCTCAAGTGCTTTGCGTGAGGCGCGGACACTTTGGTAGTCCAAATTGCGAATAGCATTGGGGGCTTGCTTTCTTAATTGTTCCAGCAATTTACTCGCGGCCTGACTCTTGTTCGCGTCCTTCGCACGAAATGCAAGGACATCATGCTCCGCTCGCAACCGTTTGGCTTCGAACTGCGCCTCTACGGCATTGCGAGCAAGTTGCTCAAAACGCTCTTCTGACGTCGCGATCTTCTTCTGTTCGTTGTCGGCTGCAACCACTGCTTGAAGTGCTCGCAGTTCGGCCTCGCAGGCATCAACGTGTCTCGTTGCGATTTCTAACTGAATTTTAGGGGAAGAGGCTGCGGGGGTGGATCGAGCATTCGGCAGGTGTAGTTCGAAGTTTTTCGGTAAGGCACGAAGCTGAATTCGGTCGAGTGCGACGGTTGCATCAAAAGTTGCAATTTCAAAGTTGCCGTTTTCGCGACTCGGATACTCGTAAGCCAACAGGAATTTGCCATTGAGCCAGACGTTTGCCAAGCGATCGCGTATGGCAAAGCGGAGTTTGATTGGCTTACCAACCTCAATCTTTTGTGGCGAGCGACCGTCCGCAGGATAAGATGAATTCCCATTACGATCGAAGGCAAATTGAACTTTAGGGCCAGGAGCATGAGCACTGGTGTAAACAAAGTTACGGTGCTTGTGATTCTCTGAAGTATCAAACTGAAAGCTAATCGACTTGTAGGTGGTTCCACCGGTTGTGACGTAGTCCGCCTCAAACTCAAAATCGCGTGGCAACGAACGGTTAAGCCGCACTGCCTGGGTATCTCGACTCGACTCTGTTTGTAGCAGTTTGCCATCCGCAAACTTCCAGACCTCACCAACCAAGGTCCAGCTTTCGCTAGACGCATCAAAGTCCTCCGTCAGTTCAAAAGCGGGTTGCGCTGCGATCTTTTCGGGAGTGTCCTCTTGAGTTGTGAGACTAGCTGCCAGCTTCCTCTTCGAAGTCTTGACGGTTTCTCTGGCTTCGGCAACGTTCTCCTTCGCAGCTGCCAGAATTGCTTGTTGCACATGGTTACGCATTCCTGGTGAGTATGCCTCACGCGGAAGTTCGATAGACTTTGGTGCGGGCTGAAAAGAGGAAAACAATGCCGGCACAAGTGCTTGTATCTCGAGATCGTGATCTGGGTTCTTCTCATCCCCGCGAATGTGCAGGAACGTCTCGGCGTCGAGATGGTCATCGAAAACTCTAGGCAAACCGTCTTTTTCGAAATCTAGCTGCCCAGCCACAGGATCCAGACGCACTTGATGTGGTTCGAAAATCGCGCGGAAGTTATAGTAGTCTTGCTGTGAAATCGGATCGTATTTGTGATCGTGGCATTTCGCGCAATTTAGCGTTAAGCCCAGGAAGGCTTTGCCTGTGTGCTCAATGGTTGCGTCTAGCCAAGTCGTTCGGTTGAACAAGTAGTAATTTCTAGCCAGAAAACCGGTTCCAGCGACCACTTTGTCGTTCAGCGGTTCGAGTTCATCGCCAGCCAGCATCTCCAGCAGCATGCGATCGTAGCCTTTGTCGTCGTTGAGTGATTGCACAATCCAGTCGCGCCAATGCCACATGTGCTTCTGGCTGTATCTCAGTTGTGCATTTAATCCATAGTTGTCGCTGTATCTCCAGACATCCATCCAATGCCTGCCCCATCGTTCGCCGTACTGCGGACGGGCGAGGAGTTCGTCGACGATTTCTTCCCATGGTCGCTCGTCCTGAAGCTGCTCACTTGTCGGAGGCAAGCCAACGAGATCGAGGTAAACTCTTCGAATCGCGAGAGTTCGGTCGGCTGGCGGACTCGTCTCAAGTCCGTATTGCAGATGTTTGCGATGCAATAGTTCGTCGATGCTGCTCGCGTTTGGGCGTTGAAGAGTTTGGAAGGCCCAATGTTCAAGCGGGCTTGGCGGCGTCGGTTCGTCGGGAGCGGGTGCTCCTGCCTGCAGCCAGTTTCGGAGTAATTCGAGTTCTTCGGATGTTAATGCTGAACCTTCGCCTTCAGGCGGCATACGTGAGTCTGCTTCGGCTGAAACTCGCTGCCAAAGTAAGCTTGCCAAGGGGGCTTCCAAGTCCACGGTCTTGCCCGATTCTCCTCCGTTCAGAATGAGATTTCGGGTTTCGAGTCTTAGACCTGCTTCTTGCTTTAGCCGACCATGGCAGGCAAAACATTTCTCGGATAATACATCCTTCATCTTGTTCCAAAGAGCAGCGCTGGAATGTGAGCCGTTGTCTTTTGCGATTGCGTGCAACGGTACGATGCCAAGCAAACACGCGGTCAAAAGGGATTTGAGCCAGTAGTTACGTAGAGAGGCCATGGGAAGGACCAAGCAATTTGGCGGGTAGTGCAGGACTCTTTGGTGGTTCTGGAAGGCCTCAATTATAATCGAATCCCGCCCCGTCATTTTGCAGTATGCCCGCAGCATCAACCTTGCGACAGCAGTTTTAAACGATGGCGTGGGCTACGATGCCATTGCGTGCCTTTCCTACTCAAACTCATACTCCCAAGCGTTCCACATAGTTTCCACATATTTCTTCCGAACTCCGTCTTAGCTATTGTTCAGGGGAGTCTGCACGATTTTGTCTCCGTTTCGCTCAGTCAGAATGGATACTTGGTCGGAATTGGGGTTTCCTTTTTGGGACGATCAGTACTGTAGAGTGATTCCCCATCGATTAACCTGAGTTTTGTATGTTCGAAAGCTCCCCGAAAAAGACACCGATTGCTGGCCGGAAGCTTCCGGAAATCGATATCATTAAGGATCTTGCGATCAGCCTTTTGCGTCGGAGTACCTTGGGCGATTTGCTATGGGATATTGCAGACGCAATTGGAAAGATGCCTGGCTTTGAGGATTCGGTAGTCTATCTGCGCGAAGGCGACGCTATGGTGCAGAGGGCTGCATACGGGTTGAAACGTAACGAGGACGGGACGCTAAATAAACCAATCTCGATCCCTGTAGGTAGCGGCATTGTTGGCCACGTTGCCAGTACTGGCGTTCCAGAGCTTATCTCAGACACTCGCCAAGATCCTCGCTACATCTTTGATGTTTATGCCGGGCTATCTGAGCTGACTGTGCCAGTAAATTTCGAAGGGCGAGTGATCGCGGTGCTCGATACCGAGTCCAAGAAGCTTGACGCCTATTCGCAGGCCGATCTGGAGATACTTCAGACAATGGCCAATATCTCGGCTCCCAGGATTGGCTCTGCGCTGGCAGATCAAGAGCGGATACGCATCAGCTGCGAGCTAGCGAAGCTCAATTCAGAATTGGAACAGCGCGTTGCGTCGAGGACACACGAGCTCGAGCAGGCAAACGCTGACATTTTGCAGCAACGCGATCGTCTAGAATCGATCTTGAACTCGATGCAGGACGGAATGATCAGCTTTGATCAAAATGGAACGGTGAGGCTGATGAGCCCCTCGGCATCGCGGCTGACCGGTTGGCCAATCGAGGAGGCAATTGGTCTAAATGTCGCAAGCGTTTTCGTTCCCGCGTCTAGGATTGACCGCGAAGATTTTTTTCGGCTTGCTAAACTCAATGCACCAAGCGATACCGTGATCCAGTCACGTGACGGTAAATTGTTAGATGTGCGATGGACCCTAGGGGAGTCCCGCCAAGTAGCTCAGGCTGAGATAGTTCTGGTATTTAGTGATGTTACCCATCAGAAACAGCTGGCTAAGCAGGCGGAACAGGTACAAAGAATCGACTCGCTCGGAATTCTGGCAGGCGGCATCGCTCATGACTTCAACAATAACTTGACGGCAATCCAGTGCGCCATGGAGCCTATTCCAGCGGATGACTCTAAAACTTCCACTGCCCTGGAGTTGTCCCGAGTCGCTTGTGACTCAGCTCGCTCCCTTGCCAAACAACTTTTGGCCTTTTCCAACGGCGGTGCGCCTGTACGTCGACCGACGAACCTCAAGTTATTAATCGAAAAGTCTATAGCGCTGGTTCTTGATCCATTGAATGTCGCGACGCAATGGCGGCCGCAAGAATTCGATATTGCGGTGAGCGTCGACCCAGACCAGATGTCTCAAGTTTTCTCCAATGTTTTGCTGAACGCGGCTCAGGCAATGTCTGGTGCCGGAATGGTTCGGCTAAGAGTCGCTAGCAACAAACATTCAGATTTCGGTACGGAAGAGCAAGTTGAAGTTGAGATTCAAGATGAAGGAACAGGCATCCCGGAGGAGCAATTGGAATCCATCTTCGATCCATACTTTACATCGAAGGCAGATGGGAGTGGACTCGGTCTGACTATCTCCTACCATATTTTGAAGCGTCATGACGGAAGCCTTGTGATCGAAAACTGCGACGGAGGTGCGTTGGCGCGTGTGCGAATTCCTCTTAGTGCAGAGAAAGCTACAGCCAATGAAGAGCCTCAGGAGCCGAAGGGTTCAGCGAATTCAAGCATTTTGTTGCTGGAAGACGAAGCGCTCGTTCGCCATGGTGTGCGCATGCTATTGGAGTCGCTAGGGCATAAAGTGTTGGAAGCGACTCACGGCGATGAGGCTATTGAGGTTTTAAATCTGGCGCAACAGGAGGGCCAATCAATTGACTTAATGATTCTTGATCTGTGTATCAAGGGTGGCAGAGGCGGTGCGGAGGTCCTACACGAACTCCGGGCGATTAACGCTGAAGTCCCGATACTCGCGTGTTCGGGTTATCACCGGGATCCCATCATGAGCAATTTCAAGGCAAAAGGATTTGATGGCGTACTGCCCAAGCCTTTTCGACGTAATGCTCTCGTTGAGATTCTAAGTCAGCATTTGAAGAAATAGAGGTGCGTTGTTCTGTGCGGTAACCGAAGAAAACTAAGCATCCTAGCCGGCTAGGCTCGCCGACTTCTTCCTCCTAGGCTTGGGGATTCGGTAGAGTTGGCTTCGACTGCGTTTGCCTGCCAACTTCGCAGCTCCCGTGTGTCGCAGGCAATAAGCAACTTTCTGGGCGAACCAGCGAGGACGCTGCATCGCGGAGGCGAGTTCTGCTGTGTCAAAAGGCTGTGGTAAATTTTCGACAGGAAGTAGATTCAACAAGTCGGCATTGGTGCGAAGCTCAAAGGACTCCATGACGTCTACTAAACACTGGTCCAAGCACTTGTAATTCTTCCGCTTCCAGCGTCGTGCTTCTCGGTCGACGCGAATTTCTTCCGACTCGATCAGCACAATTTCCAGCGTCAAACGCTTCTTGGGAAAGACACTCGAGAAGTGGACCATATCGTCGAAGAAATCAATGATCTCTCCACGTTTCGGGCTCATTCGCGTTCTTTTCACTTCGCCGTCTTTCTCGGTGAGCGTTGTCAAACGTTTACGAGCGACAATCGGCTTGACGATCCGTACCTCGTGTTTGCGGGAACGCAGTAACTTTCGAGTCTTGTCGCGAAGAGCGCCGAGCGACGCGTGCTGGATTTCGATTAGCTCATTGGACTCGGAAATCGCATCAATGCGAAAGTCACCAAGATTGACTTCCGTTGCTTCCTCAGATGGAGCGTAGTGCAATTTGAGCTGGCGATGTAGTGAGGTTTCCATATTCGCCCGGCGATCTCGGAAGTACGTGCAGGTCTACCAAGTTTTCATCGCCAGTGATGTCGCGATAACTTGAAGAACTCCAATCAAAGTCCAAAGATTCTCTCAAGTTCTTTAGGGATCACCAATACCATCTTGCTCAATATGAACGCTAAGTATTGACTCTACTGCAAAGCCGGTAACAGGCCGCTTACGCGTTAACAGTAATTCCTCGTCGAGCATACCGGAGGATCGGGGGCGGCGAGGATCTCCACATATTCGCTCTGCCCTCGATTTCCCTTTGGCCTGGCGGAACGTCCTCTGAAATCTCTTAGCCCAGGTGAAAGAGTACGTGCGACTCTAATGTGTTTGTTCCATCGAACTCCGTTAGTCGAATTGCTCGTTCTCGATGAATCGGCGGTTGGCTTGGACTTTGCTGGTCTCACCGCAATCCGCGACGCCTTGAGGAGCTGGACGGGAGCTATCCTCATTGTCAGTCACGATCGCGACTTCTTGGATACCATCGGAATTTGCAGGGAGGTAAAATTGGAAAACGCAGGTCAACCAAAGCCGCGAAGCGATTCTTCAAACGCAACATACTTTCCTCGGGAAGAGTCTAGACCGCAATAAGCGGAGTAACTCGAAGGGCTCTTGCCTTAATCTGCAGCGCTGCAGCTCTGCGTGTGGCTTACTTTCGATCTCTGTGCGTGTACTTAACCCCGTGCAGAGGTGCAATGGAATGGCTCAGAAGCCGAGAGATCGCTGCGTGAACGTAAATTTCGAACGCGCGATGATCGCCGTGCTAAATTGTGCGATAATGAGGAGTTTGTTCCCAGATGATTTTGGGTTCCTCAGCCAGAAAGAGCAACGAGAGAGCTGCCGCATGAGAACCGATCCGCTTCGCTTTTTCTGCTTTGTCATCATCGTATACTCCTCTGTTGTATTGCAACGGACAAGTTTCGGTCTCGCAGAGACCACGGTTGAGCAAGCAAAGCAGTTGGCTCAGACGCTAAAACTTCGTTCGCTGGGGCCTGCTTTCAAACCGGCGCGAGTCGCTGAGATTGCGGTTGATCCAAACAACCGAAGCACCTGGTATGTGGCGCACGGTTCGAGTGGGCTGTGGAAGACCACCAACGCCGGAATCACTTGGACACCCATCTTCGATGATGATGGATCGTACTCGCTCGGCTATGTGCTCGTGGATCCGAAAGACTCGGAAACCATCTGGCTGGGAACGGGAGAAAATATCTCTAATCGAAGTGTTGGATTCGGTGACGGCGTCTACAAGAGTGACGATGCGGGAAAATCGTGGACTCGGGTGGGACTTGTTGGTTCTCAGCATATCGGAAAAATCGTGATCGATCCGCGTGACTCCGATGTTGTGTTCGTTGCAGCAGAAGGACCGCTTTGGTCAGCCGGCGGAGAGCGAGGCGTCTATAAAACTGCGGATGGTGGAAAGACTTGGCAAGCGATCTTGCAAGTCAGTGTTAACACGGGTGTGACTGACTTGGTCATGGATCAGTACAATCCCGATGTGCTTTATGCCAGCTCCTACCAGCGGCGCCGTCGAGTCGGACAACTGATTGGTGGTGGCCCTGAGTCGGCTATCTACAAGACTTCCGATGGAGGTGAAACGTGGGAGAAGCTAACGGAGGGAATTCCCACGGTCGACAAGGGACGCATCGCGCTGGCCGTTTCGCCTCAGAAACAAGGTGTTGTTTATGCCTTGGTCACGGCGGCTGGCGAGGAATCGGGTTTCTTTCGATCAGAGAATGGAGGTGAATTCTGGACGCGCCAAAGTGACTACAAAGTCATCGACCCGCAGTACTACGGTGAGATCTACGCCGATCCGCATCAGTTCGATCGCATCTGGACTGTCGATGTCTTTATCCACCTCAGCGAGGATGGCGGTAAGACCTTCAAGCGACAGCGCTGGGATATGCATGTAGATAACCACGCCATCGTCTTCGATCCAGACGATCCCAGACACATGCTGGTCGGAAATGATGGTGGAGTGTACGAGTCCTTTGATCAAGGCGTGAATTGGAGGCACTTTACCAATCTTCCTACCTCGCAACTTTATCGGGTTGCGTTAGACAATGCCGAGCCATTCTACAATGTGTATGGCGGCACCCAGGACAACGGATCAATGGTAGGTCCCTCTCGAACAGCGAATCGAGTTGGAATTAGAACGAGCGACTGGAGCGGAACGCGCGGCGGTGATGGATTCCAGACTTGTGTTGATCCCGAGGATCCGCACATCCGCTATACGCTATCGCAGAATGGAGACTTGGCGAAAACCGATACACGGACCGGACAAACGAAAAGTATCCGTCCTCGGCTGCCTGATGACGAACCTCCGCTTCGCTGGCACTGGGATGCACCACTGATGATCAGTCCACATTCGGCGCAGCGTGTTTACTTCGCCGGGGACCGGCTGTTTCGCAGTGATGATCGTGGGGAGAGCTGGCAAGCTCTCGGCGGCGATTTGACACTAGACCTTGATGGTGATGCACTGCCGATCATGGGAAGAGTCTGGGACGACAACGCGGTTCAAAAAGACAAATTCACTACGGCTCTCAGTGTCATCACGGCTCTGGATGAGTCTCCCTTGAAAGAAGGACTCCTCTTTGTGGGCACCGACGATGGGTTGGTGCAGATTTCGGAGGATGGCGGAGCGAACTGGCGGAGGATTGAGCGTTTTCCTGGCGTGCCGGCTGGGGCATACGTTTCGGACATCAGTGCTTCTGAGCATGAATCTCAATCTGTTTTCGTCGCGATCAACAACTATCAGCGGGGTGACTTCAAGCCTTACTTGCTGAAGAGCACCGACCTGGGCGAGACCTGGACTTCGATTGCAACGGGCCGTGCGATACAAGGATTTGTTTGGTGCGTCATCGAGGACCTCGAGCGTAAGGACCTCCTATTTGCGGGCACCGAGTTCGGTTTGTTCTTCAGTGTCGACGCGGGAGACCAATGGATTCCACTCGAAGAAGGAGTTCCAACCATTCCGTTCCGCGATCTAGTGATTCATCCCAAGGAACAGGACCTAGTAGCGGCTACCTTTGGTCGAGGTTTCTATATTCTGGATGACCTCAGTCCGTTGCGGCAACTTCGAGATGGAAAGGAAATCGGCGAAGGTTATCTGATGGCACCTCGTGATGCTTGGGTCTACCCAGAGAACGGGTACACCGAGGCAGCGGCAGGCAACTTCGCGATGCCGAATCCGGTCTACGGTAGCCGATTGACTTATTACCTGCCTGAAGCCCTTCTTAAAGGGGGAGGTAATAATAGAATCATGCTGTTCATAGAGTCCGAAGACGGCCGCGTTGTTAGGAGGCTACCAGGCCCGAGTGAGGCAGGCTTTCACCAGCTCCAATGGGATTTGAGAACGCTCGCTCAGGACGCCTCCGATCGACGTCCTCGGCTCGGCGCGCTCGTAGAACCAGGGCTGTACACACTCAAGCTCATGCGAGTTGTCGAAGGCAAGGAATCGATTCTTGGCGAAACTCAGTGGTTGAAGGTAAGGGCGGCGGTGGTCGAGTAAAATGCTTAGCAAACCGAGTTTCTTCAACCAATCCAGAAGGAATTATCAAAGCTCTATGACCGAGTCCGCCCCGAAAACTCAAAGACTCCTCGCACTCGATATTTTTCGAGGCATGACCATCTTCTTCATGGTCATCGTCAATACACCAGGTTCCTGGAGTTATGTTTACGCGCCATTGAAGCATGCAGAATGGGATGGCCTGACGCCGACTGATCTTGTTTTTCCCTTTTTCGTATTCATCGTTGGTGTGGCGATGTCGTTCTCTTTTAGGAGGTACAACGAATCGCCTGACAGGGCGGCGTGGTATAGCAAGGTCTTGCTTCGGACTACGTCGATCTTTCTGGTCGGCTTGCTACTCAATTGGTTTCCATTCTTTGACAAGAGCATTGAAGATCTTCGCATCTTCGGTGTGCTGCAGCGGATCGCGTTGGCCTACGGTTTGGCGGCGGTGATTGTGATGAATTGTCCGCGTTCTAGGATTCCCTATGTATTCGGTTCGATACTCGGCGGATACTTTGCGTTATTGCTAATTTTCGGTGGCGAAGCGCCTTTGTCGTTGGAAGGCAACGCTGTCCGAAGTCTCGACTTGTGGCTCCTTGGAGAGAAGCATCTTTATTCAGGCTATGGGATTGCCTTCGACCCTGAAGGCTTACTAAGCACACTACCGGCAGCCGGCACTGTTCTGTTCGGCTACTGGATTGGATTGGTGATTCAAGCTCATGATTCCGTTGAAGAAAAGATTCAGTCTCTCTTTCCCTACGGCTTGGTGGCGACACTGACAGGCGTAGCCCTGCATTTTTTAGGCTGCCCAATCAACAAACCGATTTGGAGCAGTTCCTACGTCCTGGTCACAGGAGGCTTGGCGACACTGTTCTTGATTGGCTTGCTAGTCATCTTGGACCTGAAGCACTGGCGAGCTTGGTCCTGGATGTTCGAAGCATTCGGAAAGAATCCACTCGCCTCCTTTGTTGCCTCATCGGTCACAGTCAAGCTACTCGCATTGGTAAAGATTGGAGACCAAGGGATTTACGGTTGGACCTATGCCAATTTCTTTCAGAGCACTTTCGGAAACTATGCCGGTTCTCTGCTACAAGCGATTGCCTTTGCAATGTTGATTTGGATCTTTGCGTGGGTTTTGCATCTTAAGAACGTCGTGATCAAGTTGTAGGCCGATAACCAGCGAGGTCTCGACAGGCTGTCATGGCAATAGGCGTGCTCTACTAAGGCTTTGATGCGATGACTGGGGCTTGAAGCGATGTTGAGCGAACAAGCTATATGACCTGCCACTTATGTACGGTGGTGACGCGTTGGCGATTAGTGATGGGATACTTGTCACGGCAACAACTTTCAGCATGAGAATCATCAGACTGGCGTGGTGGATGGCAGCCAGATTGGCGTTCATGCTTTGACCGAAGCGAAAGCGGGTTCCGATCCACTACATATGAAATCGCTCGCCAAGCAAGTCGACAGCGGCTATCGCTTGACTGGGAAGAAGGAATCTGTCGGTCTGGCTGCCATGGTGGCTATGGTTCTCACTTTCGCTTTCATGAATCCTGCCCGAAAAAGAGGGGCATCACTGCAATGATCGTGGATGCAGAATTCGAGGGGGGCACTTTTCTTGATTCGGAATCGAAAAGGAGATCGCGGACAATTCCAACAGACGCGATTGAATTCGAGGACGTCTTTTTTTACATAACGAGAATGTGCTCGGTGAAGATGGAGCAGGAGTTGGTGTCTTCAATGCATCAATGGACTACGAACGATCATTTATATTCTGCATTCATGTTGGTTCGATGGTGCGACAATTGGACGAGACGGTCGCATTTGCAGGGAACGAAAGCTGGATGGAACGCCGATCGGAAAACTTCCGTCTGTGTCCAATCGGATAGCGGATATGCGTTTGTGGCAGGAGACCTCGCGGCTCTTGTTCCACCAAGCGGCGCGGCTTGTTGACGAAGGGAACAGAATTCCTTTTGAAAGCCTCGATGGCCAAGCTTCGTATTTCGGAAGCATTTTTCGAAAACAGCCTCTCCGCAATCCGTGTTTCTGGAGGTCGTGGCTACATGAGCGAGGGGCCGAGCGGAACGCGATCTTCGAGATACCGTAGAAGGAATCATTTACGCGGGTACACCTGACATTCAAAGAAATCTTATCGCTGCAATGCTGGGACTTGGGAGGCTTGCTGCGGCGTGAGAGAAAGGAAATGTAGGCGAATGAATCTGCTAGACTGTCTGTAAAACGCACTTCACTTTCCTGCTTGCGCGACGGTTCCGATGTCAAAAATTCCACAGTCGCTTATTCCGCTACTGTCGTTTCTCATTCTGCCCTTGGCCAGCCTTGACGCCGCGGAGCCAGCTAAGGATTTGGGTCGGCCGAATTTTGTGATCGTGTTCTGTGATGATTTGGGCTGGTCTGACATCGGTTGCTACGGAAGTGAGATCGAAACGCCTAACATCGACAGCTTGGCGCAGAGGGGAATGCGATTCACGCAGGCCTACAACACTTGTCGCTGCTGCCCTTCGCGCGCTTCTCTGTTAACCGGACTTTGGTCCCATCAAGCTGGCATCGGAATGATGGTCTACCGCGACAGTGGGCCGGGATACGAAGGCAACTTGTCGGAAAATGTTGTCACTTTTGCAGATGCTCTCGGGCAAGACGGCTATCAAACGATGATGGTCGGAAAATGGCATGTTGGCCATCGCGCGGAAAGAGCTCACCCTGAGAAACACGGCTGGCAGAAGTTCACGGGCATCTATAGCCACATCGATAGCTACTGGAACTTACTGCCTGGGTCTCCGATTCATCGGGATGGAAAGCTATGGATTCCCGCCGGCGAGGAGCCTGAAAATCCATATCGTCCGGGGGAAGATTTTTATACGACGGAGTTTTTCACGGACGCCGCTCTGGACTACATCGACCAAGCAACTGAGAAGAAAAAGCCATTCGTACTGCACCTCTGCTACAACGTACCTCACTTTCCGCTAGAGACTCCGGATGACTTGATCAAGAAATACAAAGGGAAATATTTAGACGGCTGGGACGAGTTAACCAAGCAGAAGATTGCGCGTCAGGTGAAGATGGGCCTGCACGCGCCGAGAGCAAATTTCAAGCGGAATCAGAGTTTTGCCAATGTGCACATTTCCTCCGAGATCCAGCAGCGATTTGGCATGCCGAAGAGCGCGATTCCTCGATGGGAGAAACTCGGCAAGCAAGCCCAGCGCGAGTTGGACTTTAGACGCGCGATGTATGCTGGGCAGGTAGACAACTTGGATCAAAACGTTGGCCGGCTCATTCAACGCTTGAAGCAGCGCGGAGTTCTGGGCAACACAGTGGTTTTGTTTCTGTCTGATAATGGTTGTAGCGGTGAGACAGGCGATTTTGGTATGAACTGGGGCAACTACTTGGAGTCGAACTACTCAGAGTGGAAGAAGAAAAGTGGCTGGAGTATTTCGCAGGGAGCCTGCTGGGCCGCCTACTCAAATGCTCCGTTTCGTATGTACAAGAAGTTTGTTCACGAAGGCGGCATTTCAACACCACTCATCGTTCACTGGCCAGCAGGATTGGACAAACCAGGGCGAATTGAAACTAAAGCTGTCGTGCACCTAGTTGACGTTTTCCCTACTTTGATGGAGTTGTCTGGCGCGGAGCAACCACGAGAGCGCAATGGCGTAGAAGTTCCCAAGCTAGTTGGGGAGAGTTTCGCGGATCATATCCAAGACGCCAACACTCTGGCAAATTCACGTACGCTTTTCTGGCAACACGAGAATCACAGTGCGATTCGAGATGGCGACTGGAAGCTTGTGACGTTCAATGATCGTCGCGAAGACGGTTGGGAGCTCTACCAGATGGATGGTGGTGAAAGGCCTGATCGTGGTGAAACTCGAAACCTTGCTATGAAGCACCCGGATCGAGTAAAAGCTATGAAGGCAAAATGGCGAGAATGGGCTGAAAGCGTAAAGGCCTTGCCATTTCCTGAGCAGCGATCAACGCGAGCAAAGTGAGCCACCATCGGCTTCTAGACCAAATCCGCGCTGCAATCCTGGTTGCTACGGCAAAGTTCGGGACGCCATCCTCCCCCCGCCTTGTCACCGTCCACGACGAACAGCTACCGAAGGCGGAAATCGAGAGCAGAGCATTGGGGACAAAAAATGTAGAGGAGCAGCGACTAATGTTCTGCGGAGCTCCAAGTCAAAGCAACAATTGTGTGCGATGCACCAATTTGCCCTAGCGAATTTTGCAAACTCGTACGCCGAAAGAATCGGTCTATGCTGTCGCCTTGTGCCGGCAGACTGATATCGACTACCGGAGGGGTGCCGCCTTTCATAGGGCACTGAGCAGTTACCTGCCTAGACTCAGTCCCGCCCCGTGTGCATGGGGAGAAAGGGGGACGAAACGTGCTGCACTGCGTCCAGCAGTGCCTCGATCCTCTGAGGCTTTCCGAAGTAGTTTCCTTGGGCGTACGTGTAACCTTCTTGTTGCACCAATGATAGCTGCTGGTGAGTCTCGACACCCTCTGCACAGGTTGACATGCCCAGACTACGTCCGAGCCCGGCGACGGCGCGAACAATTTCTTGAGAATGTGTGCCTTCGCCAGAGTTCAGCAAGAATGATTTGTCCAATTTCATCTTGTCAAATGGAAAACTGTGCACGTAGCTTAGGGATGAATGGCCAGTTCCAAAATCATCCATCACAATGCGAACGCCTTTCTCACGCAAGCCGCCGAGCATTTCGATCGTTTCATTGGTTCGATCTAAGAACAAATTTTCCGTGATTTCCAACTCGAGACGAGCAGCATCCAGACCGGTTTCCTGCAAAACAGCTTCAACTGTCTCGACGAAATCTACAGTTTGTAGTTGTCTCGGCGACACATTGATGGCGATGAGCATATCGTCATAACATAGTAATGCGTCTTTGCAGGCTTGGCGAAGTACCCAATCGCCAATTCCGACAATGTCACCGGTCTCTTCGGAGATCTCTATGAAATCTAATGGCGGGACTAGCCCGCGTGTTGGATGGTCCCAGCGAACCAAGGCCTCTAGTCCTTGGATTCGTTGCGTCTGGGTACAAACGATCGGCTGGTATAGTAAGTACAGCTCATCGTTCTCTACCGCGTTCCGAAGATCCGCCTCCAACTGACGCCGATTCTGCATCAGGCGATCCATCTCATCATCGAAAAAGCGGTAGACTCCTCGCCCCTCCTGTTTCGCTCGGTAGAGCGCTATATCCGCCGATTTCATCAGATGCTCGGGATCCAGGCCGTTGGTTGGCGCGAAGGAAATTCCTGCACTGATCGATGCAGAGTGTTTCTTGCCGTCCAGTTCGTACGGTTGCCGAAGGATTTGATAGATGCGTTCTAACATGGCTTGAGTCTTGGTCGGAACGTCTGTACCAGACTGAACTAGCGCGAATTCATCACCGCCCAGTCTAGCGACGATATCTGCGTCGCGTTTGGAAATCTGCAGACGCTTTGCAACTTCGCTTAGTAAGGCATCGCCGGCGGGATGCCCAAAGGAATCGTTGACTCTTTTGAAGTGGTCCACGTCGAACAAGACGAGTCCTACACCGGAGTTATGCCTATTCACCTCCCGAAGCGCCTGTTTCAAGTGGTCCATGAGTTTTGCGCGATTCGGCAGGCCAGTGAGCGGATCGTGAAGCGATGCATGCTTGACTGCTCCTAGCACAACCTCGTGGTCTGTGATGTCTTGAATCACACCAAACAGAGCGCCAGATCGATCTGCGCCATCTACTCCAGCGGCGACAAATCTCATTTGCAGATGTCGTTCGTTGGAGTCGCCAAGTAGAACGCGAGTCTTATACTCGATATCGGTGCCCAATGGATCTTGTGCTGATGCGGCAAATAGCTTTCTCAGTTCAGGATGATCTTTCGGGTGTAGCTTGGAAATGAACTCATCTAGACTATCGACGTCTCCACCTGCCACATTAAGTAGCTCTAGCGTTCTCTTGCAGGCTTCGAATCTCCCGGCAGGAAGATCGACAGAACAGTAGCCTAAACGAGCTAGCTCAGAGGCCATGGCTAAATGGCGACTATGCTGAGTCAGCGACTCTTCGATGTGTTCAAGACGCTGTGCTTTTTCAATTGCGGCCTTTCGACTTGCTTGCGCCAATCGCCACTTCTCAGCCATGGCGACCGCAATCTGACTGACTTCAACTCGATCGAAAGGCTTCTTCAGAATGAGTAGTTGATCGGTTTCACCGATACGTTCATGAATCTCATTCCAATTGTGGTCCGAATATGCTGAGCAGACGACCAGTTGCATGTCAGGATCAATTTCCCAAATGCGCTCGATCGTCTCTAGGCCATCCCAGCCAGGGGGCATACGCATGTCGACAAATGCCAGGCTAAATGGACGTCCTTCAGCTTGGGCTTGCTCAACCAGAAAAACAGCTTCTTGCCCCTGATTCGCAGCAATTAGTTCGAAAACTGGTAGATCGACTTCCGGCGGTCGTTGCTCGCCTCGGAACAACTCTGCCGCCTCGAGGCGTTGACCTGTCCAATTCGCGGAAAGGATCTTGCGATAATCGGCGATAATCGCCGGGGTATCATCCACCAAGAGAATGCGACTTGGAATCATGGCCGACATGGGAACACCAACTCATACTACGGACAAACTGCCTCAAGTATGGGATGCAAATGGCTTGATGGATATTGATGGCTGGCAACCCTCGTCCGACCAAAAGCGGCATGTCAATTGCTACAATCTGCCAACCACCGCAACGCGATGTGTATGAGCCGCAGTCTATGCTTCGATATCACCCCTAGTTTCGGAAGCACTTCGTAATAACGCGATTCGGCTTGTAAACGTTTCAGTAAGGACGCGTGGTGTTGTTGTAAGAAAACCGGCCCAAAAACTTGAGATGTTTCGAGAAGATCATCATTGGCAGCGAATCGTGCGTAGGCTGGATCAGGCAAATCCGCCTTTTGAAAGGCAAGTAGCTGAAAATCTTTTTTAGTCCAGATTTCTGTCTTCAAGTGGAATCCACTTTCGTAGGCCCACTTTCGAACCGCACCAATTCCTCTGTTGGGTTGTAAAAACAACCACTTAGGCAGACAAGCCGGATGATTGGATAGGATTGAGAGGATGGTTTGATCTCCCATGCCTGAAATGCTTAGGCTAGAAGCTTCTCCCGGACGCAACACCTCAAGCCCATTTCCATGACGCACATCGCAGGGTAGGTCTTGCAGCTGTTTTTTCGAGTTCGCGAGCGGAGCGCTTCGCAGTTCCCCGGCGATTCCGCGGTAAACGATTCTGCTCTCAAGCAAGTAACGGAGAAGCAATCCATGATCGCTGCCGATATCGGCATGGCATCTGGAACCCGGACACTTCTCTGCTATCAAATCTGCTAGTCTCTGAAGGCGGTCCTGCAGCTTCGGTGCACCCATGCTCAATTCCTGAGATGCATCACAACGCGAAACGACGAAAACGCTCGATGACCACAGCTATGCCTTGGGATGCGAAGCCCCGCTGGCCGTGACGCTGCGTTGTTGTGCGGATTGATGCATGAGCGGCTCATCACGGCCATCGCCGTCGAAATCTCCGACAATTACAGTACCCGTCTCTGAGTCAAGCAAGAACACCTGATCG
Source organism: Aureliella sp. (assembly GCA_963691875.1). Taxonomy (GTDB): domain Bacteria; phylum Planctomycetota; class Planctomycetia; order Pirellulales; family Pirellulaceae; genus Aureliella. Next base: position 1,843,188 of record OY829846.1, on the reverse strand, counting down.
GTCGCATCGATTCGTCCGTTATCATTCGAGTCCACGATAACTCGATTTCCACGGACCACTGCAATCTCGTCAATGCCGTCGCCATCAAAATCGCCTACGACAGGAATGTCGCCTGCCTCGCCGAAATCTATCTGTTTGTCGCGTCCATCAATCAGTTCACCGTCGCCGTCGACATCCAAAATCCAGACGCCATCACGATATGTACCGATGGACGAAATTCCGTCGCCGTTAAAGTCTCCACTGACCGCAGAGTCTTTTCCACCACCGAATCTGAAGACGTGATCGATCAAGTCGGCTCTACCTGGTGCTTGACTGTTTCGTTTCATCAACCGAGGCGTGTCAGGAGCCTCATCCGCATCTGGTGGTAGGTTCTTGGCGCGAGTTCGAGCTCTGTTTTCTGGATCCGGCAGGCCCGTCTCGGCGGCTAGGGCTCGATCATCGCCTTGCCAGCTAGGACCAAACACTCCGACATCATCTTTGCCGTCACCATCCCAATCGCCGACCACGGGTTGATCGCCCACGCTTCCTAATTTTAGCCAGATATCAGATTCATCCCAACGACCATTGCCATTGAAATCTATAAACCACTCACCCTCGGCAAACAGGACAAGTTCATCGTAGCTATCGCCGTCGAAGTCACCAGCAAGTGGTTTCGCGCCTGGGACGTCAAACACGATCACTTCAAATGGTCGTGTCGACTCAGAGTTCAAGCTCACCAGACGCACATTCTCGTGCATGCTTCTCACCGACCAAGAGTAGAGGTCCAGGTGCTGCGCGTTTCGTCGAACATACTCTTCGCTCACAGCTTCTCCTTCCCCTGAACCTCGTGGAAATCCACCATTAATCACGCTCAAATGCCACGTTGGGTTGTGGGAGTGCCCAATACCAATCACATTCGGCAAAGCTTGAAACCCAGGATTCGTAAAGACTTGGGATGCAGGCGCGGCCGCATACAGATCTGGCACTGGCGGTGTAGAAGTTGGAGGTGGATTGGGTTGTCCTGGCGGCGGTGGAACCTGCGGAGGATTTGGTTGAGCGAGGATCTCGCTGAAGTTGTTTTCCTGAGAAACCTGACCAGGCTCGACTGCTACCGACAGGATCGCATCATTACCCGGATCTGCACCTGGATTAGAGAGCTGAATAAGCCGAATTACCGAGCTTGGGACAAGTTCCGTTTCGTTCAGATTGACGGCGAACCCAGTCGTAGTACCTGGCGTGTCAATCCCGTCCTCAAAACCGATTGGCTGCGTCTCATAGATGTGATAGGCACCTGATCGCAAGCCTGCGAAACGGAAGAAGCCATTCGCATCGGTTGAAACTTGGATGCTATTCCCAGAGTAGAAGCCTGGTAAGGCTCGGTCGCTTGGGATTGCTGCTCCAGTGAGCGTTCGTAGCTCAACTTGTACACCTGGGATCGGACTGTCATCGGCTGTTCGCACTCCGTCGCGGACGCTTCGAATGTCCTCTGGAACTTCACCACTGTCGTTTATAATCACGGCACCATCTTGGAACACGTAGCCCGTGATCTCGGAAGGAGGCACTTCACAGAAGTCGACTTGAGTGATGTTCTGGCCGGAGGCTAGTTGAATGCTGGCAACGACATCTTGAGTAGAAGTGTCCCCGACTCCGACGGGCGCCGTTTGTCCACCCTGAAAGAAACCGGTTGGCTGGCCTTCATGAACGCTGTAACCTCCGGGATGCAAGGTCTCAAAGCGATAGTTGCCATTGCTATCGGTATGCGTAGTCGTGACGAGTATTCCCGATGCATCACGCAGCTGAATCTCGACACCGCCGACTGCCTCCTCATGAGTATCCTGGAAGCAGTCGAAGTCTAGATCTGCGAACACGTTTCCTGAGATGGAACCTGGCTCTAGTTCGCAGAAGTTGTAGTCTATGTAGTCACCGCCGCGTGTCAGATCGATGGTGCGAATGATGTCTTGACTTGAGTCATCACCACCACCTGAGCCGGCCCGCTGCCCGCCTTGGAAAAGTCCGTCAGGCTGAATCTCACGAATCGAGTAGACGGCTGTTCGAAGGTCGGTAAATGAGTAGCGTCCTTCGTTGTCGGTCTGCATGCGCTCAACCACTCTACCGCTGGCGTCCAGCAATTCGATTGTGACGCCCGCTAGGCTCTGCTCGCCTGCGTCATATTCGCAGTCGCCATCATCGTCGATGTGAACGCGACCAGAGATGCTTGCACCGAGTATTTCACCGAAGTCAAAGTCTATGCCGACGGATCCAGCTCCAAGCTCAATCGAGTCGATGCGATCTCCAGAAGCATCTACTTGACCAACTGATAGGTCTCCAATGGTTCCAGCATTGGCTTGTCCCGGCAAGTAGTTAGCAGGAGTGACTTCTTGGAGGCGATACTCGCCTGGGATGAGGTACTGGAAGCGATAGGATCCATTGCTATCGGTTCGCGCCAGCTCGACTAGATTACCTTGGTCATCGAACAGCGTTATCTCAACACCAGACAAAAGCTCTTCATCATCTTCTCGCAATCCATTGTGGTTATCGTCATGGTAGACGTGTCCGCTGATTTCACTAGGCAAGATCTCACAAAAGTCATAGCCGCTTGCGATCGTTCCGCCGCCAACGACGATTTGCGTCAAGTAACTTGCATTTTGTCTAACTCCGCCAGCGTTTCCTAACCTCGCATCGCCATCAATCACGCCAGCAGGAGTGACTTCCGTGATGGAATAAGTTCCAGCGTTGAGATCTGAGAAGGAATACTCGCCGTTGCTATTGGTGCGAGTGCTCTCTACAAGTGTTCCCGACTCATCGCGTAGCTCGATCAATACATCAGCTAGAGTCTCTTTGCCGCTGCTGTTGTCAAAACAGGTATCGCCACTTGTGACGAGGCAGACTTGTCCACGAATCGAGTTCGGAGCATTCTCAGCGAAGTTAAGCTCTTCCGCGTGCAAGTCACCTTTGCTGAGATCAATCTCGCCGAGGATATTGGGATTTCCTGCAACAAGTTCTCCCACGGATGCGTTCGGCTGCCCGACGATACGTCCCAGAGTTGCGCCCACGCTGTAGTATCCCGTAGGCTGGGTCTCGCGAACTTGATAGATCCCAGGAAGAAGGTTCAGATTTGTACCGAAGGAGTATTTGCCTTCCGCATTAGTAGTGGTGCTATGCCCCGTCGAAACGAATGAAGCACCCTGCTGGACAAACAACTCGATTCCAACGCCAGATAGCCTTTGTTCCCCGGACTCAAGCAGCAAGTTTTCGTTCGCGTCTACATAAACGTAACCTGACAAAGAGATAGGCTTGGGAACTTGTTGTAGCTCAAATCCAGCTCCTGCGGAGCGATCGCGTTTTCCGTCCTGATTGTCTTTCGGCAAGGCCAGGCCAGATTGGTCCAGCCAATCGTCATAACGATTCAAGAATCGCTCTAAGCCAGCCACATCCTCGTAATGTGGCGCCTCGAACTCAGCCTCCAAGATTGCGTTTTGGAATTCCACTCCCGAAGTGATCGGATCAAAGTTATCGTTTTGTCTCGCAAGATCCGTTTCGTTTGGATCAAAGAACTGCACTTCGTCCACATCGATCGAGAAGATCAGGGAGTCACCTGCCCGAAAATGCGTGAAGTCCAGAACCAAAAGACTTGTTCCATCCTCAACGGTTGCCCGCACCGATGCACTTTGATCTGCAGTATTGAAATTTCGTATCTGGAAAGCAAAGGGTTGGTCAGCGCCGTAGCCAGGGTCTTTGGTGTCAAAGAACAGGTCACCGATGCCAAAGCCATCGCTAGTTAGGTCGCCATCGATAGAGAGTCGGCGTAGCTCGGTTGCTTCGGCGCCGCCCTGAAAGGTGATGTGGAACAGGTCGCCAGTCTGGTCACTGCCAAGATCTTCTTCTACGTAGACGGCACCGATCTGAATCGCATCTGCGGCCAGCAATAACCTCGGCTCCATTTGTTCGATGGTTGGAGCTCGTTTGGTTGTTTCGCGCAGGGAAGCTGCCAGTTGCCGGCGTGCAGCGTTTCGCCCTTGCATATGAAGCAACTTGGCTAGCCGGTCAACTTGTCTTTGAAATAACAATGAACTTCTCCGTTCAGCCCAAAATGCCTAGCGAATGCGAGGGGTAGATTCGGTGCGATTGACTTTTCGCAAATTCGGTTCTTCTACTTCGATCGCCTGAAGATCGATCGACTGCAAGTCCCAGAGGCGTATCGTCGTGTCGAAGGATCCACTGGCCAAGAATCGACCACACTTAGTCATCGCGGCGACCGTTCCTGTATGCCCCTTGAGATGTGCCAAGACTCTGTTCTCGCTTTGATCGTATAAGTGCACTGAGTTGTCCGCACCGGATACCGCAATCCAGTCAGAATCCATCAAGCACATACTGCGTAGCTTTGCCGGTCCAAGTTCGGTCTGCTTTGCGACTTGTGCGTCTTTCAAGCTGTAATGAATGAGCTGCCGATCATTCGCGGCGCTAGTTACCGACTCGCCGAGCGGATCGAACTCAGCGGTATGGATGCGATCACTGTGGACATGAAAATGTGCAAGTTCCTTACCAGTCTGAGTTTGCCAGACGTACAAGTCCCCCGCGCGTCCGCCTGCTAGAACCTTGTTGCTCTGCGCACTGAAGCGGATCACACGCAGGTCGCCGCTCTTGCAGGTCAGGCGTCTTGCGATCCTGTTCTCTAGAAGGTCCCAAACGATTATCTCTTGCGAGAAGCCAGCGACTGCTAGCAGTTTCTCGTCCGACGAGATAGCCAGCGACCGAATCGCAAATGGGACATGAAAGAGCTCTTCGTGGGCGTATCCTTTCGAAGAAGCTTGCGTTGCTGCTTGGTCTGGCGCCAATCCTGCTCTATTGAGATGGCTCCACTTCAATACGCGGCCATCGTCGCCCGCTGAGTAAAGCTTATGTGAGTTGGGCGCAAAACAAAGGGTCTGAATCCAGTCTCGATGCCCCAATAAAGTGCTGACAACGCGTCCGGTGGCAACTTTTATGACTCGAATCGAGTGATCATCTCCGGCTGCGGCCAAGTACTCGCCGTGTTGTGAGGCCGACAGAGCAGTAACAACCGGCGAGCGCTTCTGCGTCGGCAGCGGCTCCAGAAAGATCTCGGTTGAATCTATGTGGAAAAAGTTGCCAGAGTGATCGGTTGTGAAATGTGCACCGGAAGGCGTTTTTTTCGGCGAGTCGGCAAAGCCAAGCGGAAGCGGCACAAACACGCAGCCGCACAACGCTAGCGTCATCTTGAGCTTGCGGTTCATCCCCGATCCTGGCCTGATAGAACTACGAAAAGACTACAACTCTTCGTCGTCAATCGTCACTTTCAGCGATAAACTAAAGCGGTTTTGGTAAGCCTTACCGTTTATAGTGAAATTGCAGGTCACTCCGTTTCGCTAGCAAAGCTGCTTACGCCTGCGCCGCTACTTATTGTCTTTTTTGCGTTCGAAAGGCCAAGGTTCAACGCCAACGCGATCGGCCCAAGCTTGCCACTTGTCTGAAAGCTCTTTTAGCTTCTTGGGATTGGACTCGGCTAAGTTGTTGAGTTCCGTGCGATCTTCTTGCATGTCGTAGAGCTCCCAATCGATTGGCTTGTTCTTCTTGTAGGCAGAAACGATTTTCCAACGGCCGTCTCGTAACGCCAAGTTGCCATGGTGTTCAAAACCGATGGCCGCCTGACGTTGAATGGCCTCGCCCCGGAAGGTTGGAGTAAGACTCACGCCCTCCATTGGGTAAATTGAGTTGTCTGCGAACTTGGAAGGGTAGTCTGCTTTGGCTGCATCCACGAAGGTTGGCATGATGTCAATCAAATGTGATGGATCATGCATCACTTTTCCGCGTTGCTCTGCCGCAATTCCTCGGGGCCAATGAAAGATCAACGGGCTGCTGATCCCACCTTCGTATCCATCGTGTTTGTAGCCACGAAAAGGAGTATTCGACGTGTTCGCCCAGCCGGTGCCGTACGCCACAAACGTGTCCTCGGCGCCAGGCATTACCTCTGGGCCGGTTCGGACGTAGCGTCCGTCACGCGTTTGCATCGGAGGCCAAATTTTGGTTTGCAAATCGTCAGGACCAAAGGGCTTGTAGTCGAAGTCCTTTGCCTTCTTCAAGTTGTCATTCCGCCCAAAACCTTCAGCGCAACCACCGTTGTCTTGCAAGTAGACGATGATCGTGTTTTCCATCGCGCCAGCATCTTCGATTGCTTTCACAATGCGGCCGATCCCTTCATCCATGCGGTCTACCATAGCTGCGTATACTTCCATGCACCTGATGTCCCATTCCTTATGTTCAAATTTTTCCCAGTTCTTTGCTGGTGGGGACATCTTCCACTTTGATTCTAGGACGCCTTGCTTGATCGCGTTTTCGTAACGAAATTTTCGAATAGGATCGTAGCCTTCGTCGTACACTCCGTCATACTTCTCGACGACTGACTCAGGTGCATGCATGGGCCAGTGTGCGCTGGTGTAAGCGACATACAGAAAGAAAGGCTCGTCTGTTGTGGACTCAAAGTGTTCACGTACATATCGAGCGGCGTTGTCGCTAATCGCGTCCGTGTAGTAAAAGTCTTCGGGTTGGTATTCGGGATCGTTGTCCGGAGTGATGTAGGTGTTGCCTCGGCAAAGTGTTGAGGGGTCATAGAAACTGCCTGCACCGATAATGGTTCCGTAGAAACGATCGAAGCCACGTTGCATGGGCCAATTCGAGTTGTCACCCTTCGGAGCGATGTGCCGAGTCACATGCCATTTGCCAGACATATAATTTTTATAGCCAGCGGTCCCGAGGACCTCTGCGATGGTGACGCAGCGCCGACTGATGTTGCCTCGATAGGCGTCTACACCTCGGTCGCTCGCCATCAGCCCCATCCCGGCTTGATGCGAGTACAATCCAGTGAGCAATGAAGCTCGCGTCGGACAACAACGCGATGTGTTGTAGAACTGAGTGTATCGCAGACCGCCAGCGGCAAGCTTGTCGAGCACAGGAGTTTCGATTTCACTGCCGTAGCATCCGATATCCGTGTATCCCATATCGTCCGCCATAATGAGAACGATGTTGGGACGTTGTGCCGCCGAGGTCGATGTAAGCATCAGGACCAACAGAAAAGCTTGGCCAAGCAACAGCGTGGGAATTCTTCGGCTCATCGAGAACTTTCTTTCATCCAGGTGCACAGGTGTAAGAGAGAGTGTGGTGACAGCTCATTTTAAACTGACTTGGCTGTCGGGATAGCAGGCATGATACTCGAAGACCGCGCGGCTCGTAGAGTTTGTTGTTACTTCTTTGAAACGAATTTCGCTACCGAACAAGCCAGGCAAAGCTTGGTAAGGCTTTAGCCTTTGGCCTTTAGCCTTCGACTCACACTTCTCAGCTTGCCATCGACACTGCATAATTGAGGTATGAAAACCACACAGAAAATCATCCTTCGCGTCGGCTTGGTATTACTGTTCTGTTGGATCGCAATCATTTTGGTCAACGCAATGTCTAAACCTGCAACAACGCTTGGCATTCAAGACGGCAAGCTCGCGCCCTGCCCAAAGTCTCCGAACTGCGTGTGCACTCAAGCGGATGACAAAGGGCATGCGATCGAGCCGATCCATTTCACCTGTTCAACAGACGAAGCTTTGAAATTCGCCAAGGAAGCTTTGCTAAGTATGCCTCGAATTGCGTTGGTAGAAGAAGGACCAAGCTACTTGCGAGCAACCGCCACGACTCTATTGATGCGTTACGTTGATGACGTAGAAATATACTGCGACTCGACAAACCATGTGCTTCACTTTCGTTCTGCGTCGCGACTGGGGTACTCCGATATGGGAGCGAATCGGAAACGCATGGAGGGTTTTCGTCGGCTTTTTGAAGAGATAATTAAGAAGGAATAAACCGAGGTTGAAGACCGGAATCGCAAATTGAACGCCAGGCTAAGAGCGCGACAGGTGTTTGGAACGAATAGTTAGAGACTAGGAAATAAGCATGCCTAGCTATGTGTCCTCTACCTTCGTTACGATCCTTGTGCTCAGCTTCACTTTCATCGCGGCTGCACCTGCTTCTCAGGAAGGTGAGTACGAGCTTCAATTCGAGTGGTGGATGCGGCAACCGGCAAGCCAATTCGAGACGCGTCGATTCTACGCAAAGAAGATGATTCAACTGAGTTTGTAGGCCGCGAATCCTATTGCGACACGGTTGCGTATTGGTCGGCTTTTGAAGTTGCTCGCAGGGAAAGTTCTTTAGCGAGATCGCATCACTACCGAACTCCTCGTGGTAGGTGCTGGAATTCGGCTACAAACCATCTGCGGCGCGAACGTTCATGAACTCTGCGGCATCTTATCTGAATCCATTTATTCCAGATTCTAATTTACGAGCCTAGAGTGAACGACTCTCACGAACGCTTTATCTTTCCGGCAGGCACGCAAGTTGTCGCCCAGAAGGATGTATTGTCCAACGAGGATCGCATCGCGCATCCAGCAGGTGCCGTGGGGATAATCGTGCGCTCACCGCTGGACCGCACTCACGCGTATCGCGTCAAGTTTGCGGATGGGTTCGAAGCTACAATTCATCATAAACAGCTGAAATGTCTCGCAGATTTCAAAGCCGGACCAGTTCAGGCTGGAGAACAGTTGATGCAAGACTCCTTGCAAGGAACCATCATTTTCCGCTGTGTCATTGGATCGCGAGCCTATGGATTGGACGGCGCCGATTCAGATACGGATCGTCGAGGCGTTTACCTGCCGCCAGCTGATCTGCAATGGTCATTGTACGGCGTGCCTGAACAACTGGAAAACGACGCAACCCAAGAAGTCTACTGGGAACTTCAGAAGTTTCTAGTGCTTGCCCTCAAGGCAAATCCTAACGTGCTGGAGTGCCTTTACTCGCCGCTGGTCGAAAGGTGTACCAGCCTCGGGGAGGAGCTACTTGGGATGCGCGAAGCCTTTTTGTCCAAGTTGGTCTTTCAGACTTACTCTGGTTATGTCGCATCGCAATTCAAGAAGATGCAAACCGACATCCGCAACCACGGTCAGGTGAAATGGAAGCATGTCATGCATCTCATTCGGCTTCTCCTGTCGGGCATTCATGTTCTCAAATCGGAGAAGCTGGAGTTAAACACTGGCGCGAACCGTGACCGGCTACTTTATATCAAGTCTGGTGAAACACCGTTTGAAGTTGCCGATAATTGGCGAAGGGAACTGCAAAGGGAATTCGAGTCTTCGTTTCTGACAACCAAGTTACCGGACCGGCCCGACTACGAACGCGTCAACGCGTTCCTGCTTCGCGCTCGAAGATCTGCCTTAGAAGAATAGCCAAGTTATGAATGATCAGAACGTCGATATGAAGCAGATGCGGCGCCACGTCGATTCGCATCCATTTCCGCTTATTTTTGTGACGATTAGTGGCGCACATCTCTATGGATTTCCTTCGGGGGATTCCGATTTCGATTTGCGCGGTGCTCATAAACTTCCGCTGGAAACCGTTGTAGGGCTTTCAGAAGGCCGTCAAACTGTTGAGAAGGAAGGAATCTACGACGGCCTGGAAATCGATCTAGTCACGCATGACATTGAGAAGTTATTTCGCTTGATGCTACGTCGAAACGGCTACGTACTCGAGCAAATCTTTTCTCCCCTCGTTGTCAGTGAGACGCCCGAGTTCGAAGAGCTAAAGTCGATTGCTGTGCAATGCATCACCAAGCATCATGCTCACCACTACATGGGTTTTGCCTCCGCGCAGTGGAAACTTTTTTCGAAGGAGCCTGAGCCACGAGTGAAACCCTTGTTGTACACCTTTCGCGTACTTCAAACGGGAATTCAACTGATGCATACTGGGCGGATCGAAGCGAACTTAAAAGTCCTGAATGAACGCGCGCGGCTGCCGTACATCGACGACCTATTGAAGCTCAAGCGTGAAGGAGCCGAAAAGGCTGTGTTGCGAGAACCACGTATGGAGTTCTTTCAACGTGAGTTCGAAAGGCAAATGGGCGAGCTCGAAGAAGCTTACGCACGCTCTCAGCTGCAAGAAACTACCGAGGCAAAGCCTGCGTTGAACGACCTCCTAGTCAGGCTGCGACTCGGAAAATAATTCCTCTGCCTCACTCTCGTGAGGCACTTCACTCGATGACACGAGGCGGCTTTACTCAGACTCGCCTTTCGTTTTTTGCTCTTCGACGAGTTTTCCCAGGTCGTCCTGATTCCCGAGCAATGCTGGCTGGGATTGGTTGGGCAGAACAGGCGGAGTGACAACGCCGCAGCTTACAATAAATTGCACAGCCTGGTCGATGGTTAGTTCCATGTCGACGATCTCGCGACGTCTGACATTGATTGTGAAACCTGTCATGGGCATTGGAGAAGTCGGGATGAAGACACTGACCAAGTCCTCGTTCGTCGCGAGCTTGAGTGGCGGCAAACTCTCACTGGTAACAAAGCCAAGGGACCAGATGCCGACGCGTGGGTACTCCACAGCAACCACCCGCGTGAACTCAATTTCACGTTCACTGAGCACAAAATCCGTAACTTGTTTCACTGACGAGTAAAGGTTTCGAATGATCGGGAGCTGATGGATGATCTTCTCGAAGGCGGTGATAAAGAATCGTCCAACGCCTGCCGCGAGGAACCGGCCGACAAAGAAGAGTACACTCAGGAACACCAGTAGTAGCAGCGGGATGGTAAACCACCTCGGCATGTATTGGATTTTGACAAAGGCGTGGTAGTAGTCGGAGGCCGACAGCGGCTCTTGCATCTCGCGCGGCAAGACATCGAGATTTGCGGTTACCTTGCCCACAATGTAGTCCGGAAGATAGCCGCGTCCGATGGGAGGCAGCACGAAACGAGTGCCCTCAAAAACAAAGGTCTCCTCGAGTGGCTTTTCTGCGACTTTTACAGCTCCCTTCGGAGGAGCTTCGTAGACGTCCGCGGTAACCAAAACGATCACTGTTCTACCGGCCGCCTCAAGCGGTTTGAGCACGTAGTCCTCAACGCCTTTGGCCAACCAGATCAACAACAGAAGTGTGACGAGAGGGGGCGCGATAATCGAGCAGCCTCGCCAAATCGCTCGACGAAGTGACGAGGTTTGGTTGGCGTTAGATTTAGTTTTTTGGGGTTCTGCCATCAACTTGTTCCGGCGGTTTCCTGAGAGTCTGATTCATGGTTGCGCCGTTCTGGCTGACCCTGGGCAGGGCTCTTGGTCGACTGAGTTGCGGAATGGACCGATTCCGCAACCTCTTTGATGCCAGTTCCGCGGGCCGCGACGCAAAGAGTAACGGACTTTGCTCCTGACCGCATCAGTACTCGCGAGATTTCCGCTCCCGTTGCGGCGCTGGTGAGAACGTCATCGACCAAGATAATATGCCTCTCAACTAAGGCTTTTTCCTCCACAATCTGGAAAGCGTCCCGTACATTCTTGGGTCTTTCGCTCCAGGCCAAGGTACCTTGTTTTTCGGTCCTGCGGATCTTACGGATTATGTCACCGCGAAGTTCCCAATTGTTGATCCGGCTTATCCGGCGAGCCAATTCCCCAGCAACGTTTGCCGCTCCGAATAAAGCGTGCGTCCAGAAGTTGGGGACTGGGACAAGCAGTGGACTGTCGTTCGCACTTGATGACTCTTGGCTGCGGGAATCTTTGTCCAAGACGCCACTTTCTGGAAACAACTCAAGTTGGGCCGCGGCACTTGGGAGAGTTCTCTGCCAGTGCTCTTCTGCAGCTCTTGCCAGCATCGTCCCAATCGACCGACGATAAAGCCGAGCACTTGGACGCTTCATAGCCTTGATGACTGTGTCCATCGGTTTCCGGTATGGCGAAAGTGTGATGACCGAGTCAAACTTCCATTTTTGTTTTCGGCATCGGAAGCAATTTTGGTTCGGAACCACCTCTGGCACAGGTGTTGCGCATTTTCTGCAGCGGTGAAAATCAGAGTAGATTTTGTCTTCACATTCTTGGCAGAAGAGCCAAGGTTTCCCGAGCACTGGACTATCGCAGAGTAGGCAGGTCGCAGGAAACAAGAATTCTCCAATCGCTTGCGAGCCATGTTGTATCGATTGTTGACAACTCTCAAGCCAACTCATTTGTCCGATTCGATAAGTTGCAATGTAGAATTAAAGAACTCAGTCGGGCATCTCGCGGCCCTCACAGAAAGCGCTGGCGTGAAATGCTCCGTTTTCTTAAACTTTCATCATAACGCGTGCTGATTCTGTTCGCAGCCTGGCATGCTACCTGCCCTCGGTCACCTCATTGCCGGACAAGATGCACGATCCCAAGCTGCCGCCCATTTTGACAAGTGAGCAGATCGTTTCACTCAGGCCAACCTATGACCGACCGGGAGTTTTGAACGAGACACTCGGGCATCAGTTCGAACAAGAAGCGGAGTCGGCCGGTGGCGGTGTTGCCGAGGTCTTAACTCTGTTTTTGCGCGGTAGCGAATGCCGCTTCCGATGTTTAATGTGCGACCTGTGGAAGTACACGTATCCGGGCAAGACTCCATCTGGGAGCATTCCTGCTCAAGTGCAGCAGGGCTTAGAGGATGCTGAAGGAAATTGGCGTGAAGGGGAGGCCCAAGAGCCTACACCGCGTTGGGTCAAGCTCTACAACGCTAGTAACTTCTTCAGTCCAGCCAACGTTCCCGATGAAGATCTTCCAGCTATTGCAACGAAGCTCGTCGGATTTGATCGCGTCGTGGTAGAAAACCATCCAACTATTCTTCGCCCTCAAATCGAGCAGTTTCGAGACTCTCTCGGCGAGACAAAGTTGGAGTTGGCGATGGGACTCGAATCAGTTCACCCGCAAACACTCCAGCTGCTCAACAAATCCATGCAGGTCGAAGACTTTGCCCTCGCTTGCGATTGGCTACAGGAACGCCAAATTGATGCACGAAGTTTTGTCTTGCTCCGGCCGCCTGGAATGACAGAGGAAGAGGGCGTGCATTGGAGTTGTGAGTCAATCGATTTTGCCGCTAGCTGCGGAGTTCGCCATATTAGCGTGATCCCGCTTCGCGGTGGCAATGGCAGTTTGGAGTATCTCGAGTCTAATGGGTATTTCTGTGCACCTGCGCTTTCCGCACTGGAAGAGGTGATGAAGCGACGCTTGCTGCCGGACTGCGGTTTTGTGCTAACTGTGGATCTTTGGGACTGGGAGCAAATCCAAGGGGGATGTTCCGTTTGCCGCAACCTGCGAAAACAGCGACTAGAAAAAGCCAATCTTCTGCAGCGGCTGGATCCATTGCCAGAAACGGATTGTCAGTGTGTTACCTGACGACTTGCAAAATCGCGTCTGGAGCCTGAATTGTAAGACCGGTCACAACCTGACGGTTGAGCGAGGATACAGAGGGACGTTTCTCGCTTAAGTGTCGGGTGAAATACACCATCAATCCCATTGGCTAAGCATGTGCCAGCTCGCTGTTGCCTTTGGGTTGCTCCGTGTGCTCATGCTGGCCATGCGTCTTCGTGATGTCAAAGCCGAAGGATTGGCAGGCGGACAGATAGAGCCGAAAGAACACTGGAACTTGGAAGAGCACCAAAAGAGTCGAGAGAGCCAAGCCGAAGGCGATACTGGCCGCCATGGGAATTAAGAATTGCGCTTGGAAGGATGTTTCCAGCAACATCGGAATGAGCCCACCAATCGTCGTCAAACTGGTCAGGAATACTGGCCTCAAGCGACGACGCCCAGCTTGCAGCAATGCTTCTTGAGGATTCATACCACTGCGAACTCTTGCATTAATAAAGTCCACCAGTACGATCGAATCGTTGACGACAATCCCAGTCAACGCCACCAAACCGAAGAAACTAAATAGGGTGATTTCCAGTCCCATGAGCAAATGTCCCCACGCCGCACCAATCGCACCAAAAGGGATGATTGCCATGATGAGCAACGGTTGCACATAAGAACGGAATTCCACGACCAGCAACAGATACATGATGATCATGGCTGCGGCACAACCGACGGCCAAGCTGTTGAGCGACTCGGATGTTTGTTGTGATTGACCTTCCCAATTCACTGCAACATTCGCGAATTCCTCATTCCATTCATCGGATGCAAAGTGTTCTTTCAAGCTTTGCGAAATCTTGAATTGATTTCCTTCTGTGCTGTCAAGATCCGCAGTGATGGTGATGGAACGTTGCTGGTTCAAGCGGTTGATTTCCGAGTAAGCTTGCGTCACCGTGATGTCCGCCAGCTCAGTGATCGGACGTTCAATTCCGTCGGTGCCGCGAACTAAAATTTCGTTAAACTGAGCCAGTGAAGTACGCTCATCTTCTGGATAGCGAACCATCAGCTTGACTTCGTGACGGCCGCGTTGCAGACGCATGACTTCAGCTCCATAGTAGCTATTGCGAATCGTGTCTGCTAAGTCCATCTCTCTGAGACCCATTGCTTGGGCTCGTTCTTTGACACGAATCTGAAACTCGGTCTTACCAGGAGTAGAGTCATCGCGAACGTCATAAACACCAGCAAATCCACTCAATTTCTTCTTGGCGGCTTCCACCGCGGCAAATAGCTCTTCGCTCTCGTCTCCAGGAGCAAGCAGCTTGAACTCGATTGGCTTACCACCTGGTCCGATGGAAGTAGAGTCGAAGAGGACTCGTTCGGCTCCAGCGATCTCGCCTGCAGCAGCACGCCAACGATTGATAATCTCGGTGCTACTCAAGCTTCTCCCGGAAGCATCTTTCAGTTCCACAAAGACTTGTCCAACCGAACTTCCCGTTCCGCCTCCAGTCGAGCCCATGGCGCCTTGCTGCGTCAGCTCGCCGACTTGACGGAACGTCAGCTTGACTGGCCCTTGAGGCGTTCTCGAATCCAGTGTCTTCTCCAACTCTTCCAACGACATTTGGATCCCGTTTTCCTCGTTGTAGATTTCCTGGCTAACTCGTCGGGCAGCCTTCTCGATTTTTCTCGTAGCTGCATCCGAGACCCTTGCTGGCGTTCCATCCGGAAAGGCTACTTGGGCAACGATTTGGTTACTATCTGTCTGCGGGAACGGATCTATCTTGACGAACCCGACTTTGTAGAGCGAATAGGTTCCTAGTAAAAGAAAGATACCGATAGCGACACCCATTAGCGGATACTTCAGCAAAAATCTGAGGCAAGGCATGTAGACCTTGTCGCCGAAGTAATCCATTCCGCTGCCGCAGACCGAACTCGCTTTATTCATATAACGCATGAAAACGTTATTGGACTTTTCCTCGCCTTCCTCCTTTTCACCTTCGGAAAGGTGGCAAGGAAGAGCGGTGCCGGCTTCCAAGAGTGAAATTACCAGCATGGCGATGATCGCGACTGGCATGACTGCGATAAACTTACCCATCACTCCTTCGACGAAGAAAAAGGGCATAAAGGCGACGATGGTCGTGAAAATCGCCGTGGTCACTGAGGGCAACACTTCCAGCGTTCCATCGACTGCGGCTTGGTAAAAGTTCTTACCCATGTTGCGGTGCGAATAAATGTTTTCACCGACGACGATCGCATCGTCAACAACAATTCCAAGCGCCATCAGGAAGGCAAACATGGTTAGCATGTTGAGTGTTTGTCCGGTTCCCAACAAGATAATTCCGGCGCCCAAAACACAAATGGGAATGCCAAGTGAAACCCAGAACGCCAAGCGGAATTCTAAAAAGAGCGCGAGCAGTATGAAAACGAACAACAGTCCTTGGATTCCGTTGTCACGCAGCATGCGCATACGATCACGTACATCGATACTCGTATCACCCCATACATCCAAGGTGTAGCCGGCCGTCAAAGTTTTGCTCTTTTGGTCTGCATATTCGTGTACTGCATCCGCGATCTGAAGTAAGTCTTCGTCGCTCGTGCGATCGATACTGATTACCAGAGCCGGGTTGCCATTAACTTCGTTCACGTTGGAAGAGTCATCGAAGTAGTCTTGGACCTCGCCGATATCCTCGACTCGAAGGACGACTCCGTTGGATTGCGTGATGATCGGCAGTTCCTTGATCTCCTCTCCGATCTCGCGACGATTCTTTCCTCGCAACAGAATCTCTTGACCATCAGCTCTCAGCTGCCCGCCAGGAATCTCGATGTTCCGCTGTCTAAGAATCTGGGCGACGCGTGAAAGCGTCAAGTTGTACTTCCGTAGCGTGCTCTCAGAGAGCTCGACGTCGACCTGGTACTGTTTCGCGCCTTGGATATTGGCTTGGGAGATCGTGTCGAGTTCCAGCAGCTCAGAACGCACTTCTTCCGCAACTTCTCGGAGCTTCAATTCTTCTTCTGGCGAGTCCGACTTGGGGCCGAGAATAGCCAGGCGGATGGCAGATTCGCGGAAGGTGATTTGTTCGACTTCTGCTCGTTCCGCCGAATCGGGAAAGTTGGATATTCGGTCGACTCGGGAGCGAACATCACTCACCACTTTCTGAACATTGCCGACATTTGATTCGAGCTCAATGAGCACGTATCCGCCGCCTTCACGAGCAATGCTGACCAAGCGTTTGATGCCGTCCAACGCGCGAACAGCTTCTTCGACTGGCTGGCAAACTCCTTTTTCGCAATCTGCAGGAGATGCACCTGGATAAGGCACTGAGACCAGAATGACTTCTAGTTCGAACTCGGGAAACACCTCCCGCCGCATCGAGTAAAAACTAAACATGCCAGCCGCCAAAAGCGCGACAATCATCACATTGATGGCAGGAGTGTTGTTGATCGCCCAGCGAACGATACGATTCATCTTCTCAGTACTTCGTCTTAGGGATTTATTTCGATGTTACGATGAAATCTTCATTGCCAGTCAAGGCTCATCGGTGGATGCATGATAAGACAACAATCGCTAGGATCGCGTCAGGCCTAGGAAGGCTCCTGCTGCGACGAACTTATAGGCTTGGAGCCTTCGTCCTCTGCCACCGTTTCTTTAGCCGCCGCTACGTCGGACGCACCTTCTGATTTCTCAATGCGAATCATGTCCGAACCGTCAGCCTTTACTCCCGGAAGTGGAGTCACAATTACCATGTCGCCCGGCTCAAGACCTTGTGCGCTAACTTCGCAGACCCAGTAGTCCTTGTCGTCCCAGTACGCTGCGACCATGCGAACACCTTCAACGACGCTCAGGTGACCTGCATCCCAATCGCCTGGTTCTGGATAATTCTTGGTTTCCTGCTCTTCGTCTTCACCCTTGGAGCCATAGAGCTCATCGACCGTGCCTGCCGATTCAGATTCCTCGTAGGCTTTGATTGCAGCCTTCGCCTTATCGGACTCACGGATGACCGAGCGATCTTCAGAGAACTTCCAGACGACGCTCGCATTGTTAGCTGGTTTGATAGCCAGTTTGGGTACTAGCAGCAAGCGAGTGGTTGGCATGGCTTTGATGCGAACGTCAACGAACATGCCTCGCACTAGCATCGGAGAGCTAAGGTCTGCCTGCGAGCCGTCTATTCGTTTCGCACTTCGCGGGTTTTCTACCAAGATTCGAATAGGTACCGTGCGGCTTTGAGGATCCAGCCCCGCACCATCAATGCGGTCTAATTTGCCTTGCCAGGTGTATCGCTCTGAGTTTCGTCCACCGATCTCAAAGGAAATGTCGACTTCGGTCTCTGGCAACTCGAGTCGCGAGGACTGGGCGTCTGAGACAAGCTGAGCCGCGCTCGTGTTCGGTTGCTCGAGAATCCAAGAAAGTTGGTCCATGCGGATGTTACAGGCAACTTCTACCTTTTCGGTGTCTTCAATTGTTAGCATCGGCGTTCCCCGCTGAACGAACGAATCCGCTTCCACTTGCTCCACGACGACTCGACCGCTGACTGGCGAAATGACATTGGTTCGCTCCAAATTGAGCTTGGCTTGCTTCAGCTCAGTCTCCACCAACTGAACAGACAGCTTCATTCTGTCCAAGCGTTTTTGGCTGGACGAGCGTTGGTTCTTAAGAGTGACTAGTTGATTTTGAGCAGTCAGTTGTGCTCTACGAGCGGCATCCAATTCCGAGCCGCTCGTCAGTCCAGCTTTGATATTTTCAAAGCGAGATAGTTCTTTGCTGGCCAAGTCCATTTGTTCTTGTGCGACTTCTATCAGCTTGTCGGAATTCTGAATATCCAGTTCCGTTTCCGCTATCGTGGCTTCTTCCTGTGCAATGCGTTGTTCTAGGCGTTTCACGTCGAGCTCGAAGTCTCGCGGGTCGATACGGTACAGTAGATCATCTTTCTCCACATAGTTCCCGCTACGAACCATCGGGTTCTTCTCGACGACTCGCCCTGCAACCTGAGCCCCCAACTGGATCTCGCGGTACGGTATAACCGTCCCGTTGGCTTCGATTACCAGATTCTCATTGAGCAGCTGGACTGGCTCGACTTTCGCAGCAGGCAGATACTCTAAAAGTTCGCCTTCGTTGTTCGGGTTCGCCAAACGGCTCTTCTCGGGCTCAGGCATTTGCAAGAAAATCGAAAGTACGACTCCTGCAAAGATGAGCAAAGCCGGTGTTGCGTAGCCGAACCAAAACTTCTGGTTTTTCATTTCAATTCAAGTTTGTTTGGGAGTTTTCTACGGTGGAACTCTGAGGCAATCGCGCGGACACTGGGCAGGGCAGGGGAGCCTGTTGATGAGCAGCACGAAGGGCGTTTACCTGGAGCAATACCGATTGACAGATAGAATCCGCGTACTGCTCGGGTTCTTCGTTTTGAGTCATGTCCAGACCAACCATGCTTCGCATGTTCTTGCCTGTGCGAAGAAACATGCAGCGAGCAATGATTTGAGTTGTCAGCTCGGTGCGCCGTTCTGGTGTGTTGAGACTCTCGCCTATGAGAGCACCTACAACGGCATCCATACGCCCAAAGTCTTTACGGAAGGCTTCGCTTAGCATTTCGGCAACTCCATCCGTTGGAGACAAAACCTCGCGCAGTAGCAGGGTGTTGTGCCAAGGCTGAAGGCCTTTTGCCAGCAAGCGCTGAGTGATCGTTCGCAGGAAGATTTGCAGGATTGCCTCTGGAGATACAGGTTCCTTGTCCATCTCAGGCAAAGGGAAAAGCTTTTGCTTTCTTTCGCAAGCTGTCCTCACACATTGGACATAAAGCTGATTTTTATCGCCGAAGTGGTAGTTGATCGCGGCAACCGAAACCCCTGCAGCGCTACAGATCTCTCGAACTGTGGCACTACGGCCCTTCGTAGCAAAGATTTCACCCGCTACTTCGATCAGCTTTTCCGTGCGTGATTGCTCTTCGGTTTCCACTAATCTGACTCAATTTCGACACTCTCTAAATGGTGGGATTCACCAGAATTACTCGTATTGGCGGCGAACTTGCCCAAGTCATCACGATACTAAACACCTGTTTTAAACAAGTGTTTCCCTACTGTAGTTACAATTCAAGATCAACACTCAGGGCTTTTCGAAGACCGGACAAAATGCCACGTTTGATGTGGGAAGCTGGGCTGAAAGGCCTCCGCTTAAACAAGGGGAGAACATGTGCCCTTGAATATGAAGAACTGAGGAAAACATTGCCTGAAGCGATAGATGGCTTGTGGGATTAACTGGACTAGCTAGCTTAGTTCTGCGAGAATATCGAATGGGGAGTCTGTTATTTCTCTTCATCTTCTCTTGGATACGCTAGGGGACATATATGCGTAGATCTCATCGCTTAGGCTTTACGCTAGTAGAATTGTTAGTGGTGATCGCTATCATCGGAATACTAGTTGGCCTCCTAGTACCGGCGGTTCAGATGGCTCGTGAGGCCGCTCGAAGAATCCAGTGCAGCAACAACGTACGCCAGCTTGGAATGGGCGTAACCAATTTTGAGACTAGCAAGAAACGGTACCCGGGCTACCAGGAGGAGTTTGGCTCGTTTACGAATGCTTCTGGGCCGTTCGCCAAGATTGGTTCCTGGCATGTCGCCATCATGCCCGAGATAGAACAACAGCCTTTGCGAGATAGATGGGATGATTCGGGCACATTTTCAGAATGGGAACTAGGGGCCGAACTTTCACCGAATATGTTTCCGCAAGTGAGTACATTTTTGTGCCCAAGCGAAGCGGGTGACGGCGAGGAGTTTGCAAAGAATTCCTATGGATGCAATGCTGGTTATTATCCCGGTTTGGATTTTACCGGATTACCGTTGGCTCAAGAAATTGCCGTTCAGGGTGTAGAGAATACGGTATTCGTGAATCGCCTTCGCCGATTCCTTAATGCTGGGCCGACGGGTGCACTCCCGACTTACGGTGCTAACCCCAATGGAAAGATAACCGCTGACCGCATTAAGGATGGATTGTCGGCGACGATATGTTTGACGGAGAATCTCCAAGTTAATTCATGGGGATTTCCAACAACTGGTACCATTCCTACGCCAGCTGCGAAATGGAACATCGGAGTGGTATGGCTTAATCGTGAGGCTCCTGGAATACTTGGCCCTGATACAGCGATTCCAGACGTTCTGCGGATGAATCGGGTGAACGGTCAGAAAAAGGTAGCGGATATTCTAAGTGATCGATGGGAATGCGGCCGCCCCTCGTCCAACCACACTGGAATCGTAAACGTCTCCATGCTAGACGGTTCTACAATCGGGATATCAGAGCAGGTTGACTATCACGTTTATCAAGCACTCATGACTCCAATAACCTCGAAGAGTCTGGTTTTCTATGCTCAGAACGATTGGGCAGGGCAGAAGTACATTCTGAAAGATGGCGACTTCCGGCTCTAGTAGCTCTTTCTCTGTCTTTAGTGAATTTCGGGCCCCTAGTGCAGATTCGTTGCGATACTGCATTGGTTCGGTAAAACGTATCTCCACGCGGTAGGATCTCTCGGTACGTCGTACCGATCTGTCTTGTGAATTCCGTGTCGACCGCTGCAGGTTCGTTTCGAAACGTCACTGGTTCGGCAGAAGTTTCCGACGCGAACCGGGCCTTTCGGTACTATGTACCGATTTCTTGAGTGAATTTCATGCCCGCCTGTGCAGATCCGTTGCGAAACTGCATTGGATCGGTAAGATCTTCCGGTGTGGGGCGGTTTATCGGTACGTTGTACCGATCTGCCCCTGTCTTATCGTTTCGCACCCTGGGAGCTTTCGAAGAATGAAACGAATATTGTGTTTTGCTATCCTGATTTCCTTTGCGTCCAGTTTGCAAGCTGGAGTCTTAACGTCATCCGAGCGTGGATGGTATAACAACTCAGGATTCCACAACCCGAGCAACGCCAATTATTTTGCTGGTATCAGTGACGGCCATAGGAACTTCTTCGTCTTTGACCTAAGTTCGGTCACTGATACAATCACGTCGGCTCGTCTTAAGCTGTTCAATCCTTCGAACGGTGGTCCCTCCAGCGCAAACGGCCTATACACTGTTTTCGATGTCAGCACTTCAATTGCGAGCATTGTTAACGGGACGGGAGGTTTAGGAGCGTTCAATGATTTCGGGTCAGGGGTCACTTATGCAACAAAACTAGTGATGCCTGCGGATCAGGGCACAACCGTTACCGTGGAATTCGATGCAGCAGGTATTGCAGCGCTAAATGCCGCGGCGGGTGGGCAGTTTGCGACAGGGGGCCGTTTTTCCTCGTCATTTAGTAATTTCGTCTTTGGGTTCACTGGGTCCGGTAACCCGGCCGATGGCGCTTCAGTTCTCGAATTTGAGACTTCAAGTGGAGTGGTTCCAGAGCCTACCAGCTTTGCGACTTGGGGATTGCTCGTCGGAGCTGTTGCAGCTGTGCGACGTCGCCGCAAATAAGCTGACATGGCCACACGATTGAATTGAAAAGCCTCGGGATCATTCTCGAGGCATTTTTTTTTTGTGCAGGTTGACGCCTGGATTTGGAATCATGGCCTCACCTGACCCACACGGCGGTCCAAGAGACCGGCGCTATGATAAACCCGCTCACGATACGAGCACGACGCCGCGTGGGATCTACGCTGCTTCGGTGACGAGCGCGGGATTGGCGACGAGCGTGGCGCAGATGCTTGAGGCGTGCTGCTGGTGCCGGCCAACCTGGTGGAGAATCCATTGCAACGATCCGCAACCTTGCGGCCCCAGAAGGAGATAGTTGGCATCGGTGAGACGACCGATCTCACGCGAGGCAGAGGAGTCGATGGCTCCGAGGTCGATCAAGATAATCGGGAAAGCCTCTTTCCATAGGGTAAGCCAACTCGACAGCTGATCTTCCTCCCAGGTTTTCTCATCAGTTTTGGAAACTGGGATTGTGACGTTCGACCAATTACCGACAACGCTACGTTGCAGGGTAGGAACGCGAGTCTGACTGTCTTCGCTCTCCTCCTCGCAGGACAGATGAACACAGAGCACTTGTCGGCTTAGCTTCTGCGTTTTGATACGCTCAGACAGTGCGGCCAAGAGCTCGAAGAGCGTTCTTCTGTCGCTTGGGGTTCGCGAGGCATTCGTAATTCCAACCGTCAGAGATTCGGTCTCGCGTGCTTCTCGCACGATGGCATCAGACCAACTGAAATCTGTTAGCTTTTGCATCGGAGTGTCACCCCATATCCTGCCCGTCGTCCTTGGACCCTAGGCTCTGTTGATTCATTGCATGCTGAAGAGTCCTCACTCGTTTTCAATTGCGAATCAACCGTCGTGCTTGTATTGGTTTTTCTCGCTGCACCGGTATACCGGTGGTCGCTGGCTGTTGAACATCGCCTAACTAGACGGTGTTTTACTGTCGCAGCTTCGCAAACAACTGTGAATAGGACTTGGTACGCGACGTCTTCTTGGTTCCTACTGCTGTCGTTGTGACCGGTCGAACTACCTCTTCTTCGATTACCAACATGTCTCGATCATCGTCGTACATCGAAGTTCGGTCAGCGAACAACTCCTCAGCCGCGCTTTCCGCCTGCAAAATCTGTTCGCCGTATTGGCCTGCGTTGTTTGTCGCTGCTGTCAGCTCTTCCGCCGTGTTTCCTGCGTTGAACTGTGGCTGTGACGAAATCTGTTCTTCCGAGAACCCACCGACACCACGGAAGTTCAATTGTTCCAGCATCTCCCCGATTTCGTTCTGTAATTCCAGTTCGCGAGCGGTGTCGACGGGCACTACATCCGTCGACCAGGAGTCATCTTGGTCAGAGATGGGTGCGAGATCTGTTGGAGCTGCTTGGGGAGTCGGAGCTTGTGGCTCAGGAATGGACTTGATGATCTCTTCGTGGACTGGCGAAGTATTGTTGCTACCAGCCATGATGCCCGGAACGAAACTCGGCGTCTGACTTTCAGCCAACTCTGATAATCTACTGGAATCGGCGGAGAGTTCTTTACCGACTTGGATCTCGGGCTCACGCGTGGATGAATCCTCTGTCGATGCCTCTTCCGCCTGAGAAAACTCGGCCAATTGCTTTTCATTCGCCACTTCGATATTCCAGTCGCCGTCGAAAGTGCTCGAGACAAATGCGGTATCAATTCCGAAGGCTTCAATCGTTTCCTCAGAGCTTTCGGAAGCTTCGAGCGCTGGTTCGGTTGCGGTGGCTGGTTCTTCTGCCATTTTATTGCAAACTTCGCTTGTCTCCGAAGAGTCGTCACTCTTTTCGAAAGTCTGGCTGACTTCCGCTACCGCAGTTTGTAACGCGTCGTCAGTCACTTTTGCCGTTTCCGGTGTACTTGCCAGCGGAAGGACTTCAGCGTCATCGGTCGTGGTACTGAAGGAGGACGTTGCCTCGAGGGTACTGGCAATCGTGGACGGAGACTGGGCTAGTTCCTCCAGACTTAGTTCTTCGTCGAAGTCTGATCCAAACAGACTTTCGGCCGAAGCAGTGGCAGCGGGAACGTCTGCCGTGTGAGTTTCATTTGGTGTCGCGTATGCCGTTGCAGGCTGCAAGTTCACTTCCTCTTCCCGCTCGACGTTGTCCGCTCCGCTAAGCTTGCGATCGAAGGCATCCATTAGAGCATCGCTGGTGTTTCGCGGAATTTGTAGATTGACCTGCCTTGGCACGCTTGGAGGGTCGTTCTCCCAGACACCCATCGATTGGAACTCGGCTTGTTCCTGTTCGAAAGCGATCATCTTTTCATCGGTAGGTCGCTCGCTGAAGAAACTGTCGACTGGCAGCACAGCCGGTTCATCAACATCTTCCACATCCGAAGTTATATCATCCGAGGCAACGATTGAATCTGCCGTCTCAGACAAGGATTGCTGTTCGGCAATCGGCTGTTCCAGGGCGTGTTGAATGGATTTCGGTAGCTCGCCTTCCTCCGGCGGATTGAAGGCCGCGAAGAAGTTTGGCGATTCTTCCACTGTTTCTTGTTCCCGTAAAGTTTCCGAAGCATCTGAGTCCACCAAAGTAGGCTCGCCAAGCTCCGTGGGAATCGCGGAACTATTCGCGTTCTCTCTATCCGCGTTCTCTAAGCCCTCTTCATTCAAGTCGAAGGTAATTGCGGCAGCGTCGATGACCTCAATCTGACAACTTAGTTCGTAGCCCGAAACGCTAGCCTCTGGTGTTTGCAAGCCAACTCCGATGATTTCTTCATAGTTCTCTTCGGCACTATCGTTTGCAATCTCAGCCTGAGTCTCCTCTTGCAGTTCATCCTCAAGCTGCCCAAACTCGACTTCGTAAGAAACGCGTTGAGCGTTGGCGATCTCGTCCGCCAAGACATCTAGATCAGGCAGTTCAACAAAGGTGTTGTTACTTTCGGGAGCGTTTGATTCTGCGGTTTTGTCGAGCAGCCCCTCGATAGCTGAGTTCGCAGGCTCTATCGACTCAGTTTCAACTTCGGATGTTTGTACATCCTGCGCCGTAGCCGCCGGATCTTCCTGCGAATCGGCGTACCCCTTTGATTGCCATGGAACTGGTAGTTGTTGTAGATCGGACCAGGCTTCTTCTATCGTGCGACCTGTGATGATTCCATCGCCTTGGGAAGCCGCTAATAGCATGGCGTGGTCCAGCAGTTGGTTCGCAACACGTGGCACGCCTTCGCTGCCAACAAAGATTGAATCAAGTGCAGCTTGATCCATAAAGTGTTCGACCGGTACGCTAGCACGCGTCAATTGATGCTCAACATACGCTCGGGTTTCGCCAGGAGTCATGGGAGCAAGATAGCAGCGAGCAGCCAAGCGTTGATTGAAAGACTCCATTTCAGGATTGGAGAAAGTCTCTTCGAGCAGCATGTTGCCGAACAATACGACCTGTGCACGAGGTTGATTGTCACGGGTGAAATTGGAGATCAGTCGCAGTTCATCGAGCAAATCGAGTGAGAGGTATTGAGCTTCATCGACCAGGATGACAATGCCTTCGGAAGCTTTGCTCGATTCCGGTTGCAGGTGATCGAGAATCGCAAGTCGTAGTTCGCCCTCCGAAAGCTGCTTGTAGGGTAGTTGAAGTTCGAAAAGAATTCCTTGGAGCAATTCTTCGCGTGAGCTGAGCCGGGCTGATACGAGGTTGACGATGTCATAGTTCGTATTGAGATCTTGTGCCAGCACTCGGCAAAGCATACTCTTGCCCAAGCCGGCTCCCCCCAAAATCAGTGCTGGACCTGCGGCGCGTGCAACTGCTTGCAGAGTCGCTTGACGAGCTGCTTCGATGCTATTGTGCGCAAAGTAAAAATTGGCGTCCGGAGTGGCACGAAAGGGGCGAGCTTTGGAGCGAAAGATCTCTTCGTACATAGTTTTTTCCAAGACTGGTAAAATCGTTGTTAGGGCAGGCCAATAAGTAGATTGGCGATGGCAATCAGTGGCTGTTCAATAAAGAACTGTCGCCACAAGGAATCGGTCGAGCATCGCAATGCGAGCAAAAGGACCCAAAAGGCAATTGCCCATTCGCCGAAACGAATGAGAGTGTTAGTAATAAACCGTTGCAGCTTAACCCGCAGCCTGCTTAACCTTTGCCCTAGCCTTTGCGATAGGGAATGTGAGCTGGTCACATCCGTGACAGTCAGTTTGCCCGCGATGGGCAGGCCATGCATTGCCAATTGATCGGCAATTGCTGAGGGAGTAAACGAGATGCCGCTCTGGGATCGTGAGTGAATCAACCCGGCTGAGGTGCCCGAGAAGATGCCCAAGGCAAAATTACTCATAAGCAGCAGGAGTGGGACGTAACTGTAACGAAGCCGAATGTTCGGTTCGCCAACGATCTGATACCGGGCTTTGGCTTCGAAGACTTCATCCTCGAGCAACTGTTCCGCTTGAGATTGATTCGCACGCTTGGCACTCAGTTCTTTCAGCAAGTCTGCTTGAGCTGCCCTCACAGATGGATCGATGCTTTCCGAGCTTCGAAAGGAGGCCAAAGTTGCTTGGGCTCGATTGCGGTCGCTTGCAGGATCTTGTTTGTTGGAATGAAGATAGTTTTGGCGTTTCAGATAGTGTTCTGCGGCCTGGACTTCCCAGCGGGCAAAACGTTGGCTCCGTGCGACTTTTGTTTCACGCAGCAGACCTGGATCAGGCTCTGCCAATTCTCGAACCCAAACTTCGTGTGCTTCCGCAGTACATCGTGCCTTCCAAATGCTGCGGATGGTAAATCGATATTGTTCTGGTTCGGTCGCTTGGGAATCGCTCAGCAAGGAGAATCTTACCGAGCCAGCCGATTCCGAGGCGAGAAGAAAATCGATGCTTGGATCCACCTCTTTCGCTTCAAAGGATGTGAGTTCGACTCGAATTCCTTGTCCGCAGTCAACTTGTCCGTGGTGCTGAGCCCTTTCGAGCGTCCCGATCTGGGGGGCTGCTAAGATCACCTCGGACTCGACTTCATAATCAACTTGGCTCGGTGGCAGGATGTTGAGACTCAAGACCATGACCGCCAACCCGCATACTGTGCCACACCAAATCGATTTGGCGAGCAGAGTTCGCGATGATCGTCCTTGATTTGAAATCGGCTTTGGACTGGACACCGCGCCCCCTTTCGAAATCCAGGTCGTTTAATAGCATTAGAACAAGACTGTGCTTAGTCGTTATCGTCCTGATATCCGTTAAACCTTAACGGCAACCCATCAATGCAGCGTACATTGGCTGCAACTCGATAGGCTCGTGGGGCTATCGCTCTTGGACTTGAAATCATTGCGATTGCGAAGACGCAGTGCGGCGACGTGATGACGACAAAATGGTGCAGAATCTGAGGCTCCGCGCATCAACACTCCCGTCTTGGATGACTGAACTCAATGGCTAGCTTTGAAATACCCTTCGTGAAAGTTTGCGGTGTCACGCGCGAGGAAGATTTGGTTTCCCTGGAGCAATGTAGTGTAAATTCGGTGGGGATCAACTTGGTTTCGACGAGTCCACGCTGCATTGAAATCGATGCAGCAAAGGAATTCTGTCTTAAGGCCGCTGAACTGGATCTTTACTCTGTGGTGGTTTTGCGCAATCCAGAGGACGCTCTACTGAAGACTGTTGCGGAAGAGCTTCGACCGGATGCAATCCAACTACATGGAAGTGAACGCCCCGAGAGGCTGAGCGACTGTGGAGACTGTGGAGTCATCAAGGCCCTCTCTTGGTCGGGGCGAGATGAAGAATTGAAACTGGCTGAGGCTTGGTGCACTTATATGCAAATCAATGCGGGAAGTCGCGAGCAGTTTCGAGCGTTCTTGGTGGATGCCTACGCACCTATCGAAGGTGGTGGAACTGGCAAGCAAGCTAGATGGGATCTATTGCAACCGCGGCCGGAGATCTTCTCTGAGTTCCCCTTGATCTTGGCGGGGGGACTCAACCCCAACACGGTCTACGACGGCATCTTGGAAACCTGTTGCGATGGCGTCGACACGGCCAGCGGTGTTGAGCTGGAGCCAGGCGTTAAATCAGAAATACTGATGCAGCAATTTGGCTTGGCAGCGAACCATGGCTTCGCCCGCAAATGGTGAATCAGGGGTAGCGTAAGTCGTCATGATTTTTGGCGGTGGGGCACCCTCCCAGGGCTAATCAGAATCGGAACTAAGTAAGAAGCTCTCTCCGGCCTGCTCGGAAAAGGAGAGTAAAGAATAACCATCGCGGACTGCGTGGGTTGAAATTTTGATTAGTCCTGGTGACTAGGATGCCCGCTGACGAAACTGGGGTTTCTGGCTAAAACTTAGAGCTACCTAGCAACCGCGATTCATCTTTTCCCCAAGGATTCAACCATGCCGCGCATTCGAGCTTTTCGTGGACTTCGCTACAACTTGGCGCAGGTTGGCTCGCTAAGCGACGTCATCGCTCCGCCTTATGACGTCGTTGATGGAACTCTGCAGCAGCAGCTCTATGACAACAGCCCTTTCAACTTCATCCGACTTGAACTGACGAAACGAGAAGACGAAGAGGGAGATGGGAACGCAGTATACGATCACGCTGCGACTTTGTTTAGGCAGTGGATTCGCGATGGAGTCCTGCAGCACGAACCGGATCCTGCAGTCTACGTCTACCATCAAGTCTTCAATTATCTAGGCGAGACTTACACTCGACGCGGATTCATGACTCGAGTCGAACTTGTGCGTTTCGGCGAAGGCAACATCTATCCGCATGAAAAAACTCACTCGAAGGCGAAAGATGATCGCTTACGTTTGACTCGTGCATGTCAAGCCAACATGAGTCAGATTTATGGTTTGTATCCTGATCCCAGTAACGAAGCACAGAATCTTCTCGAAGAGCATGTTGTCGGAACCGCAGCTCTCGAAGCCGAGGATCACCTGGGCGTAACGCATCGTCTTTGGCCAGTGACAGACCAAGACTTGATTAGCAAAGTCGCTTCCTTGGTGGAGGACAAACCCATGTTCGTAGCTGACGGTCACCATCGCTACGAAACTGCATGCAACTATCGCGATGAGCTGGCGGAACAAAATGGTGGTTCGTTGCCTAGCGATCATCCCGCCAACTTTGTCCTAACGATGGTCATGAGCATGGATGATCCGGGGTTAATCGTTTTACCCACACACCGACTTCTAAATGGCGTGCAAGAACTCGACTCTGACGAACTTCGGTCCCAATTAGGCGATGCCTTCGATTGCGAGAATGCTGGCGATGGACCTGAAGCGGCGCATGAGGTCTGGAAACAGATCGAAGAATTGGACGACCAAGGTGCATTCGGATTGTTTACGTCCAAGGACCAAAAGTGGACGTTGGTAATGGCCAACTCCAACACGGCCGCGAAGATGGAAGAAATCGCAAGTGATCAAAGTGATGATTGGCGCAACCTCGGGGTCGCGATGCTGCACGGCCTGATTATTGACGAACTGCTCGGAATGAAAGGCCATCCAAAGCCGAATTATGTCCACCTAGTTGAAGAAGTCGTCGGTGGTCTGCAAGGCAAGTTGGAAGGCGATCAGGAATACCAGCTCGCTGCCCTCGTCATGCCAGCTACTGTTGAGGACATTCGAAAGGTGAGTCTTCATGAGGAAAGAATGCCAGCCAAAAGCACTTACTTTTATCCCAAATTGCTCAGTGGTTTAGTGGTGAATCCGTTGGATGCAAGTTAGTTGGTAGCTTTTCACTTTTAGCAATTGGCGATTGGCTGTGAGCAGGAAGTTTCGCATGCCGGAAAAAGCAAAGCGATGATATCGCAGCTGAAGCACAGATCTCTACAGGCCGCTCCCTAACGCGGAATTCTTCGTTTAACGCTCAGCTGTCGGCGATCGCTTGCCCAAGCGGCGCAAGAGCTTGCCTTGCCCTCATTGTTTCACGCGAAACATGAAACGCTTGGCCTCTTTACGGGAGTGATCGAAAAATCTTCGCGGCGCACTTCTCGCGACCCGGATACACAGTGCGACGATTCGGGTTACGCTAATGCATAGTGTTTCACATGAAACCATCGCTCAACCCAGCTGCTGGAGCTATCTCCCACGGAGTTATCGATGCCATCTCTTGTACTTCGAAGAACCGCGTGTCTCGTTGCGTTCTTACTCTCGACCCTTTTGTTTCTCGAAGGCAGTTTGCAGGCCCAAAGCGAAAGCAACAACCAGAAAGACTGGGACGCCAAGAAGCTTGCCGCACGAATGAACGCCGCCGCGGATGCTCATGCGGGCACAGTGGCCTTCGCGTGTGCGATCGTCGACGACCAGGGACACACTCTATGCCGCTTTGGCCGTGATGAGAAAAGTGTGATGCCGACAGCGAGTTTGATCAAGTTTCCTGTAATGATCGATGCCTATCTCCAATCCGAACAAGGCAAGGTCGATCTGTCGCAGATGATCGAGCTAAAGGCAGCCGACAAAGTTCCCGGCTCTGGCATACTAACCGAGCACTTTTCGGATGGTGCCTCCATTTCGTTGCGAGATGCCATCCGACTCATGATTCGATACTCGGACAATACCGCAACCAACCTCGTTGTCGACTTGATCGGCCTTCCTAGCACCAGCCAACGGATGAAGAGTCTTGATTGCGCGGAAACCCAACTTCATTCGAAAGTCTACCGTCGCGATACGTCGATCGATCCTGCCCGCAGTCAGAGATATGGCCTTGGTAGTACCACCGCTGCGGAAATGGTCGGGCTTTATGAGCGATTGCTGAAAGGGGAGCTAGCGTCGAAGGAATCCTGCGAGGCGATGTTGGGGCATTTGGCGACCTGCGATGACGACCAGAAGATCGCTCGTTACTTGCCTCGCGGAGCCAAGTGTTACCACAAGACGGGAGCAGTTAACCGCTCGCGCACTGATGCCGGCATAGTGCAGATCGGCAAGCATGCGTTAATCCTATCGGTGCTCACGACCGACAACGAGGACTTGAGTTGGACGAAAGAGAACCGTGCCGAGACTCTCATCGCCAACCTGGCTCGCGAGTGCTTTCGATTTATCGAAAAGAACACGGCGAAAAAGGAAGACGGACGCACTCGTCAAGTGCTGGGGCAGGGAGATCATGGATTCTTGGTGGAAGCCTTACAGCGCACTTTGAATCATCGAATCGATGCTGGGCTTTCAGTAGACGGAGATTTTGGTCCAGCGACAGCCGCCGCCGTTTCCGCATTTCAAAAGGCAAAGAAACTCGAGGCGACAGGCCAAGTTGGCTCAGACACTTGGGCGGCTCTTGGAACGCTGATCACTCGAGATGCCCCTGTTCCAGATCCGAAAGAAATCAACTCTTTGGAAAAGCAGCGTCGCGTCGATCGAAGGCCATCGCTTGATTTGGCCGCTGCCCCAGAGACAACGGCCAAAGCTTGGGTGATCATCGACGGCGATAGTGGCGAAAAGATCGCTGGCAAGAACAGCGAACAGGCGCGGCACATCGCCAGCACGACTAAGTTGATGACCGCCTTGCTCGTCTTTGAAATTGCGGAGGCGGACCCTGCTGTTCTGAGCGAGATCGTTACCTTTTCGAAAAGAGCGGACGAAACACTTGGTTCAACATCAGGCGTTCGCGCGGGAGAACAGTTGCCTGTATCGGAGTTGCTCTACGGCCTGCTTCTTCCATCTGGCAATGACGCTTCAGTAGCGCTTGCTGAGCACTTCGGTTTTCGACTGGCGAAGTTGGATCCTGAGAAGGAATATACCAGGAACGCTGCGACGTCCTACGAGCTATTCATTGCTGCTATGAATCGTCGTGCGAAGGAGCTTGGGATGTACAACAGCCACTTCGAGAACACGCATGGCCTGACGCATCCCGAACATCTCTGCTCCGCATCGGATTTAGCAAAGTTGGCCCACCATGCACTTAAGAACCAGCGGTTAGCGGAGTACGTAAGGACTCAGCAACGAGGTTGTCAGTTGCAGAGTGTAGACGGATTCAAGAGAAACGTGTTGTGGAAAAATACGAACCTAATGTTAACGCAGGAAGGATTCTACGGCGTCAAGACCGGGACGACTTCTGCCGCTGGCGCCTGTCTTATCTCAGCTGGCAGCAATGCTAGCAACAAACGGATCGTGGTCGTGCTCGGGGCGGCCAATTCGGATGCCCGCTACGTGGACACTCGGAATCTCTACCGATGGACATGGCGTCAAGCTCTAGCCGAGCAGGCCCCGACGCAGTAAAGTGCTCAGGTGATTTCCGGCCCGCCAAATGAATTCCATCGTCTGAAATGCAGCATAAAAGAGCGATACCAATCAAACGATAAAGCTTCCGTTGAACCGATGAAGAGATGCCCAGTCTTCGTGAGTAACGGTTCTGTAAGGTTGCGTTCGAGACGCCAAGCACAGCTGAGCGATCGCACTTTCTCAATTCAGGCAAATTCCCGTGTGGCGTACCGCTTGCGAGGGATGCTAGAGTGCGGGTTTCGCAGATCGGTTGCTCTGCCTGGCTCTCAGTGGATTTTGGTCTGAGGCCGTGAACCGGACCACACTACCCCGGTGTTCCGCTGCAATTCGTTTGAAAAACAGTCGCTATTGGTCGCAAATGAGCCCGTTCGCTAGGATGACCATTTGATGATCCACTAAGATGTACTAGTGCCTGACCGGCAGCCCACCTCGCGACGGACGCGATTCGTATCAAAAGCGATAACGAGTTTGAGACTCGATCTTCAAAAAGCCACCAGGGAGAGATTCGAATGAATCTTAGAAATCAATATTGGTTAATTCTTGCAGCCCTTTTCTGCCTTCCAGCACCCGTCATTTTTGCTCAGGAAAAGGAGTCTGAATTCGCTGATGAAACAGCTACAGACAATAGCTCTGAGTCAACGTCGGACGAAGGCGAGGATGCGAATCCAGGGCAAGCCAAACTGGATGAAGCCACCGATCTGAAAATCACGGCTCGCAATCCTGTGGACCTTGCGAAAGTGATCGAGGCCTGCGAGGAAGCGATCAAGCTTGGGCTTGATGAGGGAAATACTCGGCTGGCAAACAAAGTCCTTGCGGGAACCGCGCTGCAGCGCGCAAAAATTCTGCTTCAAGGGATGCCGCGAGTAATCAGTAATCCGCGCGCACTCCGTGGCTTGCGTGACGAAGTGCTCAAAGACCTGAATCGTGCAACGAATGCCGACGCCAAACTCGCTGAAGCTTATGTACTGGGGGCTCAGCTTGAGATGCTTCCGCCACCGGGAAATCGGAAAAAGGCACTTGAGAAAATCAACAAAGGGGTTGAGCTGCTTGAGGACGACAAAATGAAGTCCTCTGCTCTGCTACTTCGCGCCACCTTGCGTGATAACGATAAAGAACGGCTAGAAGATCTCGACGCCGCCATAGATTCCAATTCGGAGAACGTCCAAGCATGGCAAGCAAAACTCGCAGTGCTTCAGGCAGGTGGGCGATTCGACGAGATGTTAGAGGGAGCTGAAAAGCTTCTTGATCAAGATTCCGAGAACGCTTTTGCTCTGCAAGCAGTCATCCAAGCCCTGATGAACTTGGAAAAGTCAAAAGAGATCATCGACTTGATGTCCGAGCGAATTGAAGAGAAGCCAGACAACAATACTTTTTATCGTATTCGCGCTCAGGCTTACATCATGGCCGAAGAGTCGGACAAGGCAATTGAAGACCTCAGCAAGGCTCTGGAGATTAACGACAGCGATCACGAATCCTTGGTTATGCGAGGGCAAATCTATTTTGATGAAGGTGAGATCGAGAAGGCGAATCGTGATATCTCCGATGCACTGTTGATCGAACCCAATTCTCTGCGTGGAGTTGTCATGCGAAGCCTCGTTGCTGCACGTGAAGAACGCTATGGCGATGCGATCTCTGACATGGAGTTGCTCGTTCGTAATCAGCCCAACAATCCTGGTTGGGTTATGCAGCTTGCGTCTTACTACCAAATGGACAACCGGCCCCGCAAAGCAATCGCGTTGCTTTCGGAGTTGGTGAAACGTGACCCTAAGAACACCCAAGCGATTCGCTTGCGGGGCGATGCTCGACTAGCCATCAGCGAACACAAACAAGCGGTCGCCGATTATGAGCAAGCGATCGAGGTAATGGAAGAATCGGCTGGCGAAGGTGCCGTGGATGACAGAGACTACAGTGGCGCACTCAACAACCTAGCTTGGGTCCTAGCCACCTCCTCGAAAGACGAGATCCGCGATGGCAAGAAATCAGTCGAGTACGGATTGAAGGCTTGTGAACTGACTGACTACAAAGAAGCCCACATCCTCAGTACTTTGGCTGCAGGCTATGCGGAGAACGGAGACTTTGAAAACGCCCGCAAGTGGGCGGCAAAAGCCGTGGAAGTTGGTGAGGCAGAGAATCCACCGAATCCTCAGGTCGATCAGCTTAAGGAGGAGCTAGAGTCCTACAAAAAGGACAAGCCTTGGCGGGAGGATCAGGAAACGCCTGAGAACGAAAAGCCTCTGACCAACGAAGACACCATCGACACCTAGAGGCAGGGTGACGCTCCTCCGGTCGCACATACTACTGCGCAGCAGTTAAGAATAAGGGCCAGTTAGGGTTCGAGAATCCAAGCTGGCTTTTTTCATGCGCTCGAAGAATTAGGGTTAATACAGACAAAAACCACTAACGGAATCGGTACTTGGACCAAAGTGGCAGCGAATTCCGCTCTTCCGAACATATGCCCTTTTATTGTTCGTCAGTTTCCTAAGTCTGAAGCGGGCGAGAGCAATTGGACTCTGCAATTGGTGCTCCTGGCCAATCGGTCTCAGTTCGACGCTATTGGGGGCGTCTTTCTCATTGTGGCTGGAGTAGACGTGCTTGCACTTGCCTGGTACCTCATTCTGGCGATGGATTACATGGGCGGGATCTGAAGAGAAGCAGAAGGCTGCGCTCAGTCATTGACCTGTGCAAAGTCATTCGCGCAGCAAAAAAGGCTCCGGAGGAACTCGAAGCCTTTGAATTCATGGTTCAACTTCCGGTTGAGCTACCGAGTCTTTGACTTGCTCTTGTTCGCCTCGGACTTAGACTTACTTGGCTTCGACTCTTGCTTCTTGCCACCGTCGAACCGTTGTTGACTGAGCTGCTGGTATTGCAGGCCTCGCATTGCTTTTCGGTTCAGGTTCCAATTCTTATCATCAAGCATATTGGATTGCGATTCATTGAGTCGACTCAGCTCTTCAAGTTTCTCGGATTTCAGCAGATTAGCGTATCGCTTTAAATAGA
The DNA here is from genome assembly GCA_963691875.1 of Aureliella sp. Classification (GTDB taxonomy): domain Bacteria; phylum Planctomycetota; class Planctomycetia; order Pirellulales; family Pirellulaceae; genus Aureliella. The sequence continues at coordinate 1,808,511 of OY829846.1, read as the reverse complement.
AAGAGTTGCCAAGTAGCGTTTCCTTGGCCTTCTCAACGTTACCTTCGTCACGCCATCGAGTTGCATCGGCATTGTTACAGTTGGCAATCTGCGTGACGACACAAGACATTACATCATTGGAAATGCTCTGTTGAGCAAGTTTCTCGTCATTCGAGAACTTGACCTCGACTGCACTGGAAAGCTTGTCCTTTGTCTCGGTAAGCATGTTGGTGTACTCGAGATTTACATCTGCGATAGGTGTAGTAGCTTCGTTTTCCCCGAACGGGATTTCGACTTCCAAGACGAAGTAGCGTTCTTGACGGGCGTAGAGTTGCCCGAGGTCGATCGAGACCTTTTGACCCGTGATGTCGGCTGGGTAGTTCAGAACTTTTACTGGACGAATGCCTTCCGAGAGTTTGGCGTTGATGCGTAATCTTTGAGCCACCACACTCATGACGTCGTCGAATTCATTCTGGAATACGCCGACTAGGTTCTCAGCATCTTCGATGAAAACGTGGTTGCCGCTGCTGGAAAGTGCCAAGCCGCTGAGCAAGTCTTCGTTGTAGCCCAGGCCGAGTCCCATCGTGGATACACTGATGCCTTCTTTGATCAACGAAGCACCCAGTTGCCGCAACTCGCTTGGGCTCGACGGTCCGACATTTGCCAAGCCATCCGACAAAAGAATGACCCGGTTGACCCGGTTGTCGTCTAAGAACTTACGTGTCTCGGCGGCACCCTTGCTGACTCCGGCGAACAAAGCAGTGTTGCCGCCGGGTGAAATACTGCGAATCTTCTTTTTGATCTCAGCTCGGTCTGATGCCTTGGTAGCTGGAACAAGGACATTGACGGTCGAATCGTAAGTTACAATCGACACGATATCGTCGTCGCGCAAGCGGTCAATTGCCTGCAATGCGGCAGCTCGAGCCTGTGCAATTTTGTCACCCTGCATCGAGCCTGACTTATCGATCACAATGGCGACGTTGATCGGCAGTCGTTCTTCTTCGGCTGGCATTTCAAAACCAGTCAGCGCGATACGAACGTGATTCGTCCCCTTTTTCCCTTCTTGGGCGATGTACATGGTAGGATAGCCCATCGCCACATCCAACTTCACCTGCTCCGCCTTGGCGGTCTGCTTGCCGCCGATGCTCAGGCAACCAAACAGCACTAGAGCGATACAACAAAACCTCATCTCGAAACTCCTCTGGCCCGTTGGCCCAACAGTGAAACCAGCCCGGTTGACTTCTTTCCTAATGACTCGCAGCAGTCGCTGCTAAACGTAGGCTGATAGGTACATGAGATTAAACGCTTTCTCCGCGCGAAAAACTTCTTGAAATTGCAAACAGTATGTAAAAGCAATGTAAAATCTCATCCTACCTTCCTCACCTCGCTCACCAACAGGAATCCTCTCATGCTTCGAACGTTGACACTCACGTTTTTGGCCTTGTTCGCTGTTTCAACGTCATTTGCCGAATCCCCCAAGCACAGCTTTCTGATCGCAGATTCTTCAAAGAACCGGATCGCGATCATCGATGAGGACGGAAAGACAACTTGGGCATACAAGATCGGGCCGCTGCACGATCTCCACATGCTTGAAAATGGCAATGTGTTGTTCCAAACGAGTTGGACAGATATCGTCGAGGTAAATCCCAAGACCGATGAGGTTGTATGGAAATATGATGCAAAGCAGCATCTCAGTGATTCCGTGAAACGCGTCGAAGTGCATGCTTTTCAGCGTTTGCCGCACGGCAATACCATGATCGCGGTGAGCGGCGCAACGAAGATTATCGAAGTAGACAAAGCAGGCAAGGCGGTTCATGAAATTGCATTGCAAGTCACCACGCCAAACGCGCACACCGACACACGACTCGTCCGACAGCTCGCCAGCGGCAACTATCTAGTTTGCCACGAATCTGACGGAAGAGTTCGTGAGTATTCGCGCGAAGGCGAGATCGTATGGGACTTTGAAGTCCCCATGTTTGGCAAGTCGCCAGCGCGGGGCCATGGACTGACGGCATTCGGCAACAAGGCTTACTCTGCGCTCCGCCTAGCCAATGGTAATACGCTGATTGGCACTGGAAATGGGCACAGCATTATTGAGGTAACGCCCGAAAAGAAAGTAGTTTGGAAACTCGATCAAAACGATCTGCCTAACATTCAACTAGCTTGGGTGACAACGCTCCAGGAACTGCCCAGCGGCAACATCGTCATCGGGAACTGTCATGCGACCGAAGCCAATCCGCAAGTTGTCGAAGTGAATCGCAAGAAGGAAGTAGTTTGGACCTTCAAAGACTTTAAGCGATTCGGAAACGCGACGACGAATATTCAGATTCTCACTACCAATGGCGCGGCGACCGAGGCGAAGCTTGGTGAGCAGCGTTAGCTCTGAGACTTTAATCATAGAAAGGGAGGAGGCTATCCTGGAGTTGCAGCTTGCATCATCCAGGCGCAAATCATGGCGCCGTATGTCCCGAGAGCATACCCCAGCACTGCGAGCAATACTCCGACCGGAGCAAGCGCGGGATGAAAGGCAGCTGCGACAACTGGGGCACTAGCTGCCCCGCCAATATTTGCCTTGCTGCCGACAGCCAAAAAGAAGTAAGGCGCTCGAATTAGCCATCCAACCAGGAAGAGCAACGCTACGTGGAACGCCATCCAGATTCCGCCAACCAGGAAAAACCCTGGGTAGTCGAAAACGGCTCGGATGTTCATCCCCATGCCAATCACCGCAACCAAAATGAAAATGAACACGGTCCCGATCTTGGACGCCCCCGCCCCCTCCAAGTTCCTTAGTGGCGTAAAGGAGAGAGCCACTCCAACGGTCGTCGATAAAACGATGAGCCAGAAGAAAGAACTTGTTAGCCCAAGATCTTTGAGATAGCCAAACTGAGAATCCTTGGCCGTCACTTCTTCGCCAGCGAAACCTTTGACAGGATTTGAAACGATGACCTGCTCGACTGTTGCTGCAAGCTGGCCACCGAAGAAATGTGCAAAAGCTGTAGCACCAAAGCCGATAGCGGCAATCAGCATCAAATCTTTCGATGACGGTACTCGAGTCACCGTGGCACTAAAGTCCTCCATTGTTCTCTTCAAGCTCTCAATTGCTGAAGAATCCGCTTTGAAGAAGCGATCAATTTCTTTTGCCTTGCCAACACCAAAAAGCAAGAACACCATCCAGGCTTCAGCTACCAGAACATCGACCGCAACCATCACGCTGTAGAGATCTGAGAGCTCTCGCTTTAACTCCCCCGTCGCGCCCTCCGGTGGCGACATGAACACAACTTGCATCGCGGCTTGGTTTGCACCACCACCAATCCAACTGCCAGCTACCGTGCTTAGGCCGCGCCACACCGCTGCTGGCCCATCGACGCCGATGATTTCAGGTGCAAGGGTAGCCACGATCACTACGGCAAGCGGTCCACCCAAAACGACTCCAGCTGTTCCTGTCAGGAACATGATCAAGGCTTTGGGGCCAAGTTTGAAGACTTCCTTCAAATCGATACTCAGTGTGAGTAGTACGAGACAGGCTGGCAGAAGATATCGCGTTGCGACGTAATAGAGTTTTGATTCTTCTGCGTTGACCAGACCAAAAACTGTTAGGAGCGATGGTAAGAAGTAGCACATCAGGAGCATTGGAACGAACCTGTAGAACTTCTTAAAGGCCGAAACCTCACTGTTACTGCTCCAAAAGACGAAGCCAAGAATCAGCATTAAGATGCCAAAGATTACCGCATCACTCTTGAAAAAAGGTTCAGGTTCCTCGTCTGGATGCAAGTGATGAGCAACCTGTACAGCTGGGGCTGCTTCAGTAGAGTCGTCTGCCTCTAGTGCCGGCGATTGATTTTTTTCCGCCGTTGAGTTCGCCGGCTGATCCTCGGGGTCTTGTGCGTGTCCTCGTGCCGACAATGGAACTGCGAGAGCGCAAATCAGAAGGATACACTCAAGTAAAACTGCAGGCGAACGCAAGTTGAGCGGCAAATGGCGGATCATGAGCAAACGAGGCGAGGAACACAGAGGGACAAAAACAGCCCCCAGGGTAACACTGCACAGCGAAAATTGATACTGCAGCGTTTTTGAACTACTCTTCGCTCTCTTCTTTCAGAGCTGCGACCGCATTGCGGGCACGGACAAGAAAATCGGCTTTGGGCTCACCTGCTTCCAGCCAGATCGGCGCACCAATGTGAATGCTGCTCAACAGGGGGATGGGAACCACCTCGCCCTTAGGCAAAATCCGATTCAAATTCTCCATGTAAACCGGAACCAACTCGAGGTCGGGACGCTTCTTGGCCAAGTGGTAAATGCCGCTTTTGAATTCATTGAGTTTCCCGTCGTCGCTACGACTACCTTCTGGGAAAACGATTAGAGAATAAGTGTCGCCGATCTCGCGTATCATTAAATCCACGGGGCTCTGGTGCACCTTGATCTCTTTCCGATCAATCAACATCGCGTTAAACGATCGAGCCAGGAGACGCTTGAATCGCGTCTTTGCCCAGTAATCTTTCGCTGCCACCGGGCGCGTTAGATTGCGGATTTCGGGTGGCAAGGCCGACCAGAGAACCACGGCGTCCAAGTGACTGGTGTGGTTTGCGAAATAGACTCGCTGGCAAGTGTCTGGTTGGCAATCGACCCAGCGAACTGTGTAGCCGCTGAAGAACCTAGCAAGACCAATGACCGTTTTGCCTGCCATGATCGACAACCAATCTTGCTCAGGTCCGCGCGGACCATCTACCGCTCGGGCGGTTTTCATTTCGTTTGGTTGAAGTGCTGCCGCCACGCTAATATCTCGAGAAAACACGGCCAGTAGATTCCTTAAAAGGATATGCGAAGCAGCCGAATTGAGCAAACTCAGCCGCTACACGAAGTCGCAATCTGGTACCATTTTCTGCTCTCCTATCCTCTTTCCCGAAGAAAGCCCTACCAAAATGAGTGGAAGCAACCAACCCGTGCACTTAGCGATCGATCTCGGTGCGTCGGGAGGCCGAGTACTTGGCGGTCGCATCACGGACGATGGCATCGCGCTCGACGAACTCCATCGCTTTACCAACGGCCCCGTCCCACTCGGAAAACGACTGGTTTGGAACCTGCTCGGCCAATGGGAGAACATCATGGAGGGCCTTGGCGCTGCCGGAGCCAAGTACGGAGATCAAATCGCTTCTGTCGGTGCTGATACCTGGGGCGTCGACTACGTGCTGCTCGACCGCAACGACGATCAAGCTGGGCCGTGCTTCTGCTACCGCGACGCAAGAATTCGAGGAATGCTCGACAAGGGCTTTGAACGGATGCCACGCAGCAAGATTTTCGCTCACACCGGTCTGCAGTTCATGGAGATCAACTCGGCCTATCAACTCCTCGCTATGCGATTGGAAAAGTCACCAATTCTAGACATTGCCGAACGTTTTCTGATGGTGCCAGACTACTTGCACTGGCAATTGTCGGGTGAGAAAGTCAATGAGTTTACCAACGCATCGACGACGCAGCTGCTAAATCCCAGCACATGCACGTGGGCCGAACCGGTGATGGATGCGTTTGAAATCCCGTCGCACTTGTTTTCCGAACCGGCGCAACCTGGGGCCAATCTTGGCTCCTTGACCGATGCGGTTCGCAATCGAACACGACTTGGCAAGGAAGTCCAAGTCATCTTGCCTGCCACCCATGACACCGGTTCCGCCGTGTTGGCTGTACCGGCAAGTTCGTTCGCGCCGGCTGAGCCTGACTGGTGCTACATCAGCTGTGGAACTTGGTCGCTGATGGGCGCAGAGATTCCTAAACCGATCCTGAGTGATGATTGTCAGAAATTCAATTTTACGAACGAAGGCGGCGTGCAAGGCAGCGTGCGTCTGCTGAAGAACATTGCAGGCTTGTGGATCGTTCAACAGTGTCGGGAACAATGGAAGCGCGAAGGCAAAGAACTAAGCTGGGACCGACTCACGCAACTCGCTGAAGAAGCCCCAAGCATGGTTTCTATCATCGATCCTGATGACGATCTATTTATTGCTCCCGACAGCATGCCGGAAGCGATTCGGGAATTCTGTTCCAAGACGAATCAACCGCAGCCATCGACCGAAGGCGAGATCATTCGTTGCGCATTGGAAAGCCTTGTTCTACGTTATCGGATGGTACTAGGTTATTTAGAGCATCTCGTTGGACGCGAGATGAAGACCATTCATATGGTAGGGGGCGGCGTACAGAATCAATTGCTCTGCCAGTTGACGGCCGATGCTTGTCAGAAGCAAGTCATTGCTGGTCCCGTGGAAGCAACGGCACTGGGTAACGTGCTCATGCAAGCCATTGGGACAGGCGAGTTGAGCAGTATCGAAGACGCCAGATCTTTGATCCGCAAAGCCAAGGACATTGCCACTTACGATCCTAAGCCGCATGGGCAGTGGGACGCTGGCTACGAGAAGTTAAAGGGCTTTGCAAACGCAAGTTAGAGAGCAAACTTGTGTACCAAGTTAGATCGGAATACTCTGTGTTGCAGGTCCACTCCGTTAATCAAGTCTCGTTTGCGGTAGCAGCTGGTGCTCTAGAATGAGAAGTTTGCACGTGTCCTCCAGTTTACGACACTTCAATTGCTAATTAACGTGCAAGCTGATAACGCCCCTCGCACCGGCGGGGCTAGTGCCACACGAAACTAAAAAAGGTGCTCCAAGATTTGGGGCACCTTTTCGATATGTCGTTTCGAGTTGATCCTGCTTCACGCAGCTCTGCGTTGCTGCCATTGAGAGTCGTCAGTGGATTCGGTCGGACTAATTGGAAAAGGAATGGTGGCGACTTGCTCTTCCACTTCCAATTCGTTTCGCAAGATGCGTACCTCGGGGGGGGCCTTCACACCGATGCGGACTTTGTCATTACCGACGGCGACGATCGTAAGCACGATATCGTCACCTAAACTGATGCTCTCCGCTTCGCGGCGCGACAGGATCAACACGTTCTATTCCTCCTTGCGTCTCAAAACCAACTCGGGTGCAAAGACATCCTGCTTGCACTGGGGGCGGGGTTTGGTTCTGCTCTCTCGTGTTCTGAATAATATGAGTTCTTGCCAATCGGCAAGCGAATAATTGCTTCGTAGTTTTCCTAAGGTGCTCAATCGAAATTTGGAGTCGGGTGATTGCCTGCTCGGCGACCAAGCGAGTCGTAGAACAAAATCGAATTCTTGTTCAGATCCCAGACTGCCGTTAGGCGGACACTTCTAGGACCGTAGATGCAGAAATAAAACCCACAAGGCTTTCCTTGCCTGGTGAGCAAACGCTCTGACATCTGAAACGCGTCTCGTTCTAATTCATTTTTCTCGCAAAGTTCCGTTTTGACATACTCACGAACGGCCTCAAACTCGTTGCCCTCAACGATCTGCGATGGCGTCATACTTCTGAGAATCCTCAAAGAAACGTGGGAAGTTTGGGCGAATTGGATCGCCTTTACCAACCTGGGCAGGGCTAGCTATCGGCCGTTTGGGCAAGGCAAGTTGAGTGGGAAGGGAAGGTAATTTGTGCTAAACGAGTTTCTTTTGGTAGGCGCGATCCAAGATCTGCACAGTGTGCAAAACCGCTACTCGATTTGAGGATTCTTGGAGGTGTTTTTCAATCTGGACTAAACATCCGATATTCCCCGTCACCACGGCAGAGGCACCAGTCGCAATGACTAGATCCGCTTTCTTCCGCCCTAGCGACTGTGCGATTTCAGGCTGTTCAATGTTGTAAGTTCCGGCCGAACCACAGCAGGTGTCGGTGTCGGATAACTCAACGAGTTCTAGATTGCCAATTTGACGTAACAAACGCCTTGGCTCATTCCGAACCGCCTGCGCATGCCCTAAATGACAGGCGTCATGGTAAGCCACTCGTTTGGGTGTTTCGAGTGCTGGGACTGGCACTAAGTCCAACTGATCGAGGTACGCCGATATATCCATGGTTCGTGCAGCCAAACGCCTCGCGTCCTGTTCCAAGTCTGTTCCAGCTAGGAGGAGTGGGTATTCAGAGATAGCAGAACCACAGCCGGCTGCCGTCGTCACGAAACAATCCACATCATCTGGAACTGTCGACATTAGCCGACGTGCAAACTTGCTCGCTTTGTTGCCTTGTCCAGTGTGCCAAGCCAGTGCGCCGCAACACCCTTGATCACGGGCCACATAAACTTCGATTCCATTGCGGCTCAGCACTCGAGCCGCCGAGGCATTGATGTCGGGTGCGAGGACTTGTTGAGCACAACCGACTAGTAGAGCGACTCGACCGCGACGTTTGCCTTCCGCAGGAATGAGTTCTGGCAAAGGCTGGCGAGCTGGCAACTCGTCTGGAACTAAATCCAACATTGGCCGCAAAGACTTGGGAACAGCCCACTGTAATGGTTTGGTCAGACGACCGAGAGTCAGCGCCAATCGAAATCGCTTGGCATACGGCAGAGTCAGTCCTACCAGCCAGTCACGCAGCGAATACTTGCGACTGCCCTTTTTATGCTCTACGTGATCACGATACGAACTTACCAGTTCTCCATACTCGACTCCTGAAGGGCAATGTGTCACGCAAGCCAGACAACCCAAGCAGCGATCGATGTGCGGCTGCGCGTGCTCCATCTCGAGGTCGCCTTCGAGCACGGATTTCATCAGCAGGATCCGTCCTCGTGGCGAATCCATTTCACTCCCAAGCTCTTGATAGGTTGGGCAAGCTGGCAAACAGAATCCGCAGTGCACGCATTTGCCGACAGCCTCTGCCATCGCCTCGCCACGCGGCCCAAGTTCATCGGTTGGAATATTGTGAAGCATACTAGTGGTCTAGATCTGATAGAATGTGGGAAGGAATACTATAACTGATTCTCGACTGATCGGCCTGGGCCTCCGCGAAGTGGCAGGGGGCCTATCGCTTGCCTCGCGACGAATTCTTATGCGTTTCAACACTTTACCGAAGGTAGCGCGAGTCGCGGGCGAGGCTCGTATCCAACTTTGAAACAACTCATTTTTACATTTCGCGTTCTCTGGGTTTCGCCCAATACTTTGCTCGGTCTGCTGTTCGGGAGCATCGGAATGTGCTTTGGAGGACGCGTGCAGTTTCGAGGACCGGCGATTGAATTCTACGAGGGCGGTACGAAGTGGATGATTCAGCGACTTCCGAATGGGCAATTCACGCTGGCGCTAACTCTTGGCCATGCGATACTTGGGCAAACCGCGGCTTCTCTCGACGTAGCACGGACGCATGAAACGGTGCATGTGGCGCAGTACGAGCGTTGGGGTCCGTTTTTCTTACCGGCCTATTTCCTTTCGTCTATCTATATGTGGCTGACCGGTCGCAGGATATACCGAGACAATCCCTTCGAACGTGAAGCCTATGAAACGGATGGCGGAGAGTTAGATGCTTAAGCCCTTAAAAAGAAGGCAGGGAGATTGTGTTCACCAATCTGGGATTCTCAGAACGATGCCTTCGGGTAAACTTGGTAGCCTCAGGCAGGCTGGGAACACCAAACAGGTATGGCGGTCCCAGACTCTTGCGTCTTCCTTTTTGACGCCCCGTTCGTCTAGCGGCCCAGGACGCCGGGTTCTCGATCCGGAAACAGGGGTTCGAATCCCTTACGGGGTACTGTTGATCCTCAGAAGCTCTTGAGAACGCATGTTTTCAGGGGTTTATGTTTTTCTTGGTTCTTCGTCTTGGTCCATTCCTTGTAATTACGGAGCACAGGACGCAGAAAGGCTAGGCTCGGCTCTTACCGTTCGCATCAACGCCGCTCTCTACAATCGTCCAGGCTTGACCTGTTGATCTTGGTACTTTGCCGTTCGGCTATTTGGGCCAAACCAAACATTCACTACCGGTGGAAACTTCGGCGTCCAGTTCGGTGCGTCCCCATGGGTATAGACGTAGGCTCGATAGCGCCCTGGCTCCAGGTCTAGGATGGTCGCCTCTAAGTTCTTACACCGGCGATTGTCGTAGATGTAGCCAAGGAAGATACCCAGGTGCCCGTCAATGCCCCAGACGCCATTGTGCCGAGTGATGCGGATGCATGCGGTACTGCTGGAAGCATCGCTGTAGCGCATGAGATCCTTTGCCGTCGTTCCCATGCTGACAAGATTCCAGGTATCCGTCAGCGCACCTATTACGCCGTCGTACTTTCCTGCTCCCGGATCGTGGGTAAATCCGATGTTCAACATCCGGTCCGACTCGGTTTTTCTTTTCCGATGGTGCTTCTTCTTCTGTTTCGCACGATCTGCTTCTTCCTGCAGCCCGCCGGATTTCTCCCCGATCAATTTCGAATCCTCATTTGGCGAGATCGGGCGGATCTCATCCGCTCAAACACTTACGCTCGAAAAACGGAAGCTGCAGCGGGGCAAAAACGTACACATCCCGAACTTCGCATCGTTTAATTAGCATCAATCTATCTCGAAGTGGGGCAAGCGCGATCTTATCAGTGGACGTTCGGCGAGCCGGTTTCGTTGACGCAAAAGACACGCTTTACAGACTTTCTACATTTTTGCTCAGTCGTGGTCTAGCTAGACGATCTGTCCCCGATTCCACTAGTCTCTCTCCTCGATGTCCCAAACCCCGAAATGCTTCGGCTAAACTTCAGGTCGGCAGAGTGCCGGCTGGGGCTGTCTAAGTCCCTTTCGGGATATTCTATTGACTGGACTTTGGCGAAGCAGCGATAGCCAATTCGCACTGTGTTCTGAAGTGGCTAGGCTTTCAGAAGACTATCCTACGAATGCTGTTTGAATTTTGCTCAATTCATTTGACTCTTCGGCGAAGCCGCCAGCTCGAGCTTCGCACATGGATATCGCATCGCAGTGGTACTAATCTTTGAAGGAGGAACAATGCGAGATCGCATGGTTGACGTATGCGAACACCCAAAGCTCGACGCACGGTATTTTGTCTCGGAGTTCCCTCGCCCTTTGGGGGAAATGGGTGCGTCTTCATTAAAGCTCCAATTATCCCTCGCAGCTCAGGCTCCAATCGAATCTAACGATACGATTCGAAAAGCTGTGCGCGACATGCTGCGAGTTAGTGGCTTCAAGCCGACTGGAAGAAGTAAACCGGCTTCTGAGTATTTGCTAAAAGCCGAAGTGGCTGGGCGGTTAGGTTCCATCAACTTGGCCGTTGATGCCTGCAACGTTTGCTCGCTGCACAGCGGACTACCAATCAGTGTGGTTGATTTGGACTTGGCTGTAGAGCCACTCAGCATTCAGGTCGCAGAGTCTGGAAGCAGTTATGTGTTCAATCTTAGCAGCCAAGAAATAGACATTGGTGGTTTGCTCTGCCTTTTTGACCAGTCAGGCCCCTGTGCGAACGCCATTAAGGATTCACAACGCACCAAGACCTCGTGTTCTACGACTCGAACGCTCTCGATCATTTGGGGAACTCAAGAAGATACAGAACGCACTCTTGAGACGGAAATATGGTATCGAGGGCTCCTTGAGAAACAAGGTGCAAGGGTTTGTGTAAATGAGTGTTTTGAATAGCTGTTTAAGCTTCTATCGCATCTGTAACCGTTCGGTCAGTCGCAACATGCGAGCATGCAATGTTCGCCCGACCTCGCAATGCAAGTAAAGCACATTTGGTACGATCAAACCTAAGATAATTCAGCGAAATCAGTGTCTCACAATGCGATTGTAAAGCCCCCTCTTAGTTTGCTTTCTCCCACTTGCCATCCGAGTAACTGCAACTCGAGTGCAGTCGTCGGCAAAGGATGCGGCACCTGTACTGCCCGCTTCGGCATCCTCTTTCTCTGCCTAGGCGGCACTTCAGGCCTACACACTGAAGGTGAAAGAATGAGGGGCAGACTAGCTACAATGCTTGCCGCGATAATCGCAATCGCATAGACGACGCAAGGCTTCGCACGATCAACACTCTGCGCAGACGGACAACGCGACTGAATTAGCTCCTTAGACAATTTAAACTGGGCGGATCGCACGCCTGCAACGCAGTATGCAATCACTGATATCGACGGTGTACAAGACCGAGGATTTGTGTGGGATATCTTGCCGTCGGTAGCAACTAAGATAGCGGCTACCGGTTTGCACTAGGCCGCCGCTTCGCCAATGGCACGGAAGTAGTGTTCCAATACACTGACTTTGAAAACTCATTGTTCGAGTCGCATGCCGGCTCACTTCGAGCGATGCTCGTCTCCAGCGACAACTCGGAAAACAATGACTCCGGTAATACTGCGGGAGTCGAAACTGTAACTCCTGAAGACCGAGCTACCTTTATCTCCGGCTCTTTGTTCTTCTACTACAACGTCTACGACATGGAGCTGGCTCAGAAGCTCCGCCTCCGAGATGAACTTTCGCTTCGATTGAGTGGAGGTGGTGAAGCGGTTTCGATTGATCAGTTTTTTGCTGTTTGATACACCGGGGCGACTTCCGAACTGCCTTCAACGCGAATTGTACTAGCACTTACCTTAGTGGTAGTGTTAACCTAGGGGTGAATTGATTTGGTGCCTTTTGCCTGGCTTGAGCGTCAACGTCGGCACGAACATGGCTATCATGCTTGGTAGCTTAGAAAACAGCGTCTTCATTCCAGATGACGAGCCCGGTGTTCCTGCGAATATGACTTGCCGCGAAACTCGAATGACTCCAGTTCTCGGTCTTTCAGCGAGCTTCAGCTACCAAAGACAATTCGTACGTTCGCTGTTCACGCTGACCAGCGGTTGCGGAATGATCAACCGGTGCAACTTGCAAGACGAGCGAGAATTCTCTTACTCCTTTATGAAAGCTCAGAACTCGCACATGGTCAACGTCGTGAGCTTGGACGGAGCTGTTATAAGCATCGGATTTCTTTGCTAGTGAACGAAGCGACCATCTGTAAGATTCTTTGCTTTGAAAGCGGAAGCAAAGCGTATCTGCAATTCTCTTGCAGTGCGGCACCGGGAAAAAACGAGTGTCGCGGCCAGATTTTCCGTATTAGAACACTGTGCTTGTCAATTGCTCGCTGTACTGCTTGCCGCCTCCAGGGCACTAGCCTGATGGATGCCCTGCCTCTTCTCTTCACGATACTTCTTGTTGGCTATTTCTTTTCCAGCCAACCTGCCGGCTAAACTACCTGAGATTCTAAGCATTGCGGGGGCAAGGAACGAGTCGCTGGGAACAACACTAAAGACGGAGAGCGTCTCCGACACAGCAATGGAACCGAGTCTTGCCCAGACCAAGGGGTAGAGTTGCCTGTCAAGCCCGGGATCTAAATGGTGATCCGAATAGGTGATGACATCTTGAGTGACTCTTCCGTGGTGCCATAGCGGTGCAAAGGGAACGTACTGAAGCATCGCGTAGTTTCCGACGCCAATGTCATCTCGATGATAGAAGTACTCTTTGGCAACAGCAGATTCGTAGAGAACTTGAAGCGGACGGGTGGAATTGATGCTGAGAGTCTTGGTAAATGGATCAAAATCGTTTTGATGCAGAATGCGATGCGGAAGCAACGCGTAACGCAGCCAACTTGCAGTTCCTCCGGTGTACTTCCATATCGGTGAGATCTCCTTGTTCGCCACCAATCGCGTCCATTGCAGCTTCGGTGAATAGGCATGGACATCTACCTTGATGTCAGTCAATCCGTTCGCTAGGAAATAGTTGCTAGCTAACAGCAGGCCTTCGTCGCGCAAGATACTTGCTTCGTCGTCTGAAAGCTGTTCGCGCCCAAGCAATTTGCCGATCCAACGACCTGGCGCTTGTACCACTTTCTCCACTCGATCCAGTGTTAGGTGATCACCTCCGTGCGTAACCCATAGCTGACGCGAAGAAGGTTCAACACTGCTCGCTGGCTTCGCACCGCGCAAAGCCACTCTCCCAACGCCGTAGTGATAATGGTCGGACGCGCAGCCGAGCAGAAGGACGCTCAGTGAGACAGGTATCGCAACTCGGGACCAAGACTTTGCCGTCATTTCCGCGTTCGAATGAGAGTATGCTCTAGCCAATTTCGTAGGTAGAGAATCGACCTCTCGGCGGGGATGGCTGGAGGAGGATTATCCATTTGCTTAATGCCGTATTTGAATCAGGCCGCAGTTAAAAGACGCATTGAACATAGATCTTCTTCCTTGCTGAGTGAATCTCCGGTTAATTCTCCTTAGGTGGGCGAGTCACACAGAAAATCATGAGGCTACGCTCAGACCGAGGGAGCGATCGGTGACGATGAAAAAAAACGCCGAGAGTCCAGCAAGCCAGACTTCGGCGTAATTTTGTTAGGGCAGAATCTACCCTCAAGGCGGAGGGCACGGGACTCGAACCCGCAACCCCATACGGGGCACTTCATTTCCAATGAAGCCGCTAGCCATTCGCTTACCCTCCGAACGGTTACTCGATCGCTCGAGCCGTTTGTCAGCGAAACGCATCACGGGGCGGACTTTCATCCGCTGTGGCGAAATCATAGCTGCAAAGCCAGATTCCGTACATAGCGGACCGGAGTAACTCCACCTAGGTTCAGTGAATTTGGAGGGCGGGTGGGAAAACTGGTCCCTCTCAACATCTACGAGGGAACGAACGTCTTTGCGGCAGCGGCATGAATGCTATTGCTTTGGGGCCATTCACGTCGCCCAATTTCGGCGAAAAAGGACTGCTTACGCGGTGCCCCGACCTCGACAAATTGCTACATATTGCCCCATCCCGAACGCCTGACACGACGCACGTTCTCGTTTGCGTCCAGAAAAGATATTGGCCCGAATGCCATTCTTGCTGAAGCTTGGTGATGTCATTTGCCAAAGCCTAGCCGGCACGACGCGTCGGTTGATCTTGCTCGGTCCCACGTTCTGGCATTGGTAGAATCCGAGGACCTTCCGTAGCCAATGGTCCGACACGCCAGGGTTTGCTGGTGGGGCCGTCCCAAGCGTGAGCCTGAATCTGCTCGATGATTTCACAGGCAATTCGCACCGCTCGAGCTCCATCTTCACCGGTTACCGATGGAGCCGAACCGGATTGGATACTGAGCGCGAAATCATTCTGCTCGTCGAGAATGGCGTTTCGCCTCGGCGCTGCAACCGAGCGCGTCTTGAAAAGCTCGCCGTAGACAGTGTTTTTTGCTTCCATTCGATCTGCAACAGGAAGTTCATCTAGATGCACCGCACGCGAGAGCAACTTTGGCGTTGGCGATACGAATTCGACGTTTTCCCCGGAGAAGTCGATATCGGCAAGCCCGGTGCTTGAATAGACTTGCATCCGCCGCGTTGGATTCTGCGCAATACGCGACGCTTTAACGTTCGCAATACATCCGCTCTCGAACTCAATTCGCGCCTCAGCGATATCCTCGTGGCTTCCTAGCACGGCAACTCCTGAGGCGTGGATACTGCGAACTTCGCTACGATCCAAAGAAAGAATTAGGTCTAGATCATGCACCATCAGGTCCAACACTACACCGATGTCTGTACTGCGGCCGCTGTAGGGGCCGAATCGCGTCGCTTCGATGAACTTGGGACTACCAATTTCGGCCTGCGCGACAGTCCACATAGGATTGAATCGTTCTACGTGGCCGACTTGCAGAACTCGTCGATGATTTGCTGCGATTTGAACTAATCTTTGCGCCTGGTCTGGCGATAGCGTTAGTGGCTTTTCAACTAAGCAATGTACGCCTGCTCGGAGGAGAGTGCTCGTGATCTCGTAGTGAGCCATGGTAGGAGCTGCGACAACTGCAGCGTCAATCTTACCTACCAACGCTCGGTAGTCTTCAACTGAAGGTAGGCAAAGCTCTTTTTCGACCAACTCACGAGAATCAAAATTCGGGTCAGCAACCGCAAGCACTTCGAACTGATCGCTAGACGCAGCAAGTTTTGCGTGGATCCTACCGAGATGCCCGCCGCCGATGACAGCGAGTCGTAAAGGAGCATTAGGTGATTGGGGTGCTTGGGAACTCAAGCGGCTCTCCTTCGATCACGGCCGCGTCCGTGGCGGCCGTCTTGCGAGTTGGCAATAAAGTCAAACAAAACTTGCACTTCTGGCAGCAATGGCTTGTTCGCAGCCAAAATATCTCGAGCGTGCTCCATACCGACTTTCGAGCGATAAAGTAGCCGGTAGGCCTCCATCAAAGATTTGATCGCTTCGCTTGAGAAACTCTTGCGTTTTAACGCTACGACGTTCACCGTCCGAGGCCGAGCTGGAAAGCCTTCGACGAGCATGTAAGGCGGCACGTCGTGGAGAACTCGGCTCAGGCCACTTACAAAGCTGTAGCATCCGATGGATGCAAAGTGGTGAACTGCACAGCCACCAGACAGTGTTGCATCGTTGTCGACATGCACGTGCCCTCCGAGCATCACATTGTTAGCCATGATCACTCGGTCACCTACTTTGCAATCGTGAGCGACGTGGCTACAAGTCATCATGTAGCAATTGTTGCCGACACGGGTGATGCCGTCTTCTTTTTCGGTAGCTCGATTGACGGTCACCGATTCACGAAAGACGTTGCCATCTCCGATGATGACTTGGGTCGGCGTTCCTTGGTAGCTTAGATCCTGAGGCTCAGCACCAATGACGACGCCAGGGAAGAGATGGTTGTCTCTGCCAACCGTAGAATTGCCGGTAACGGTAACGTTGTTCTCTAGTTTGGTTCCGCGTCCGATTCTTACATTCGGACCGATAACGCAATGATGTCCAACTCGGACATCTTCATCCAACTCAGCTCGTGGGTCGACAACAGCGGTATGGGCGATAATGCTGGCCATACTAAATTGCTTTCGAGAAACAGTAATATCGTCTTTGGCGAGTATGTCTGCTCAAGCTACGCGTCGCGGGGCGCCTGAGGCAACTTCCACTTGTGCGTCGATCAACTTCGCCATTTCTCCGTTCATATGGTGCCCACTTCGGCGGGCAATTAAGCGTCCTACCAAATCCAAGCCGGTCAACGCTAGGTCACCTATCAAATCCAGGGCTTTGTGTCGGGCACATTCATCTTCAAAACGCAATTCGTTGAGGATGGGGCCGCTCGGCCCAAACACGACCAAGTCCCGCTCTGTGACGTGAGTTGCCATTCCGTTGTCTTGGAGATGCTTAGCATCTTGTTCGGTAATGAATGTTCTTGCGGGAGCAATCGAATGCAAGTAGGTTTCAGGTGTGCATTCGCTTGTGAAAGTGTGAATTCCGATCGGGCTATCCGCGCCGTAGTCCAATTGGTATTCGACAACTAGGCTGGCTGACTGATCGGCTCCAGGTGGTTCTAGCCTGACAAATTGTTCAGCGTCTCCGATTTGAATGGGTTCGCTAGGCTGGAACGTAGCCTTTGCCTCTCGTTGAGGTTCGATCCCTGCCTGATGAAGCGCTAAGGCAATCGGATAGCTACTGCCATCAAAGCCTGGCATCTCTGACTCGGTGCATGCTACTATCGCGTTGTCGATTTGCAAGCCAGCCAATGCCGACATTACATGCTCAATCATGTCGAAGTCGGAGAACCCATCGGTTAGCCTCGTCCTAAGAGGCATGCCGATGCAATTTGCCGTTACGACCGGGACTGCTCTAGCACTTGCGATATCGCCTCGTCGGAATTGGATTCCTGTTCCGACTGGTGCTGGATGAAAAGTCAGTGTGTTTAGTTTGCCCGACCAATATCCTCGTCCGCTCACAGAACACGGACATTTGAGGGTGGTTTCGACTCGTGGGGATGGCATTCTATTGCCTGATCAACTTAGATGTTTCTAGTTTCATACTTAAAACTATGTGAACAGAAACCACTTAGAAAACGTGCATCGTTCACCGAAGCGAGGCGTGCGAGAGAAGTCTCTCGCACGCCTATGTTTCAAGCTCGCAAACGGTGGCAGAGCAAGGGGTGATTAAGCATCCATTTGTTCACAAGTTTCTGATGGGTTACTCTTGCAGTCTCGCTGGATGAGTAACTCGTGAATTCAAATTGGTGAGCTACCAATTTTATCGAGGGACAGCAGCGCCCGTGCGATTCGCACTTCGCTGCTTCAATCCATCCAAGACCCACTCAGTAAGATCTACGTTAGATGCGTAGTGAACAACTTCTTGAGAAAGTTTCAATTGAACGGTCTCTGGCTTGTTCGGATCAAGCTTCTCGCGAGTGCCATTGACTCGTAGAACGACTTGAATGCCCATGCTCTTGCTTGCGTAAGCTACAAGAGAAGTAATTTCGGAGTAGATTGCCGATAGAACTTGAGCTCGCTTCCCGTCGAATTCTTTGCGTTTATTGACGATTTCGAGGCGGAAGTCGGTGTCCATTGCAGCGATTCTCTTTTCCTCTTTGATGTATTCAGCTGTTCCCTCTTGGAAACGTTCTTTCAGCTGCTCCATCAACTTGAGGATTTCGTTCCGACGTTTGGTCATTTCTTCGTCGGCTTGTTTCATTTGACCCTCGATCGTATCGAGGTCGTTCTTCATCGTTGGGTGATTCTTCAAGATGAATCCAACATCAATTACAGCGATGCTGATTTGGCTGGTAGCTGCGGTGCCAGCGGCACCTTCCTGTCCGACAGCTGGTGAAACAAATCCAGCGATTAAGATTGCCGTAAGTAGGCTCCAATTACGCACTTGTGCACTCCTTGCTCTGCGTGTTTGTGGGGCGTAGTTGACCACGCGCGTCCGTTTTATTTGCCCAACCATCCTTGGAAGGGTTTGGTCTGCCGAGCAACCGGTAGCCGTGGCAGAAGTCGCGGTATTGTGAGAAGATTCCATTCTGGGGTAAAGAGGGATTTATCTTACGCTTCGCTGAGTTAAGGTGGTGCATGAGAAATCCAAGATTGCTTCACATTTTCGGGATACCCGTAAGTCCAACGATCGAAAGGCTTTAGGGTAGTGTCGTTGAATACGGGTCTGCACGTTTGGCAGGTCGGGCGAGTTTCCAATCGTGCCGCGTTGCCATAGCTAGCATGCACGGCCTTGTTGGAAAATGGTTTATTGAGTCAAAACGGAGACTGTGAAATCAGCGGTTTGACAAACAACACTGCTTCGTCACACGTCGATAGTCCAAATTTGAAAGCCCGATTGTGATCGGTTTTGCAACGATTCGTATTGCCATTCGAGCCTTAGCGAAGAACAAGATGCGAGCAGCCTTGACAGTGCTCGGGGTGGTGATCGGTATCGCCGCAGTAACCGCGATGGTTTCCGTGGGACTGTCGGCAAGCCAGTTGGTTCAAGGCGAGTTTGAAGCGTTCGGGACAAACGTGATCTTGGTCTTTCCAGGGAATGAGCAGTCCAGTCGTGGCGTCCGGCGTCAGATTCAGACGCTCACTGCTCCTGACGCAACTGCTCTAGGTGAGGAATGCGAAAGCGTGGTCGCGGCGAGCCCAGTTGTGATCGCCGCTGCACCGGCCGTCTACGGGAACTGCAACTGGACACCTACGGAGTCTATGGGCGTGGGAGAAGATTTCGTAGTTGTCAGGAATTGGCAGTTGCGACTTGGGAATTTTTTCACCGAGCGTGATATCAAGGCTGCAAATAAGGTTTGTGTCCTTGGGCAAACCGTCGTGGAGAAACTGTTCCAGACTTCAAACCCAATTGGCAAAATCATACGTGTAAAGAACATCCCCTTTGAAGTTGTCGGTGTCTTCGAATCGAAGGGGGCCGACATGGTGGGGCAGGACAAGGATGACGTTTTGGTTATGCCTCATACGACCGTTCGCAAGAGGTTGCAGGGTAGCAATTTTGACACTGTGAATTACATCATCGCGACGGCTAGAAGTGCGGATCAAATGCCGCAAGCCGAAGTTGAAATGCGGAATCTACTACTGGACCGGCACGAGATCGGCTTGGGGCAACCGGCAGATTTCATTGTTCGGAGTTCTTCCGAGATGGCAGCTGGATTTGCTGTAGTGACCGGAACGTTGACGATCATGCTGGCCGCCATCGCAGGGATTTCCTTGATTGTTGGAGGCGTTGGAATTATGAACATCATGTTGGTGTCCGTCACGGAGCGAACCCGTGAGATCGGAATTCGCATGGCCGTTGGCGCGCGAGGACGAGATATACTGATGCAATTCCTAGTTGAATCTGTCGTGCTTTCTGTGATCGGCGGTGCCATTGGAATAGGGCTTGGGACCGGATTCTCAATCGGCATGACAACTCTTATCAATGAAATCTCTTCCGGCAAGGACTGGCCTGTGATCGTCAGCTACAACGCTGCAATTGTAGCGTTGATATTTTCTGCTGCGGTCGGCATCCTTTTCGGCTTCTATCCTGCTTGGCGAGCAAGCAAGTTAGATCCGATAGACGCGCTACGCTACGAGTAGCAGCGGAAGATTTTGAGGCAGAAAGACTGCGGATCAAAGTAGTGACGTCGCGAGGGAGAGATGTTACTGGAAGCTGCGAACCGGAGCAGGACGACCAAAGTGGTAGCCTTGTGCGGCCTTGAAGCCCATCTTTCGGCAGACATCAGCTTCAGCAGCAGTCTCGACACCCACTGCCAAGGGATTGACGCCGAGGTCCAGGGCCATCTTGACTAGCGACTCCAGTGTTCGTTGGCGTTCTAAACTGGCTTTATCGATGTTTTTGATCAGGCGGGTGTCGAATTTCAAATAGTCGGGCTGAGCTTCAATGAGTTCTGTGAGGCGGGTTTGTCCTGAGCTAAAGTCGTCGTAAGCAATGCCAATACCTAAAGCTTTGAGGTTGTCTCGCAATTCGACCATTTCTTTGGGATCGGTAATTGCAGCCTCATGCACCTCTAACACAATTCGCATGTCGGAAGAAAGTTGCTTGACGTTTGCCAGCGAAGAAACCAGGCCTTCTGTCCGAATTTCATGCGGATGTGTGTTGACGAACAGGGTGGGGCGATCCGGCAAGTTGAGTCCTTCACGGATTCCTTCCCACCTCAACATCGCGCTCAGGACCACTTCCATGTTCAGTTGCGATGCCACATTGAACATCGCGTAGCTCGACTCTAAACCGAAGACTTGACTTCGGGCAAGCACTTCATAGCCAAGCGGAGCTCCGGAGCGTAGGTCCACGATCGATTGAAAGAATGGCGTGACAAGGCGGTTTTCCATCAAACGATCAAATTGGACTAGCGCCAATGCATCGTCGCACATCTCTTCGTTGATCGTAGCGAAAGTAAGCTCATGGCGATCTCGGTCGACTCGGAAGGCGATGTCTGCCAACTGAAGCAGGGCGGTATCGTTCAATTCCGTAGGCTGATCAATACGTTTCCCGTTGACGTAAGTGCCGTTGGTGCTGTTTAGATCGGTAACCCAGAGCTGGTCGTCTACTTGATGCAACTCCGCGTGATGACCAGAGATTGCTTTTGAATTCAACTGCAAAACGCAACCTTGGCGTCGGCCGATTCGGAAGGGAAGAGGCCATGCAACGATTGGCTCGTGCCCACCGCTACTAGCCGCTGGTACCAGCATCCAACGTAGCCGATCGACAGCTGCTGACTGGCGGCTCGTACTTTTCGGTTGAATGGGATGTGAGTCCATTGGCTGAAGGGTTCGTAACTAACGGAATCTTCTTGTGGGGCATTGGAGTGTGGTTACGCCGATGAGTGACGCCGAAACGTCGGTGCCAACCGCCTAAATCGGTGGCTTTCAAACCATAAGCCATAGATTCTGAATTCATGTTTTGGGCGAGAAAAAACAGATGAGGAACCTTGCAGAAGCAGGCTTCAATTGAATACTGCTTAGCGCAGAACGCAGGACTCTCTGATCCTCCCGAATCGTCAAAGTCCGCAATCTAGGACTATCTCCACGCAAAGTTACTGCAAATTGTCGTAAGACCGCAAACTGTTTTGTCGGCAAATCTACCTAACCCGCAAAGCGCGTATGTTTTATCTGCCCCGTGTGCTCTTTACTTGCGCAGTCGAAGTTCCCCAACACAACTGGTGGTCTGCTCCCTCGTTTTCCATAAGCCAGAGACCGTCTCCTTCGACACAAGCAAGCGGAACGACTGATGGAACTAGCTAGAAACAATCACTCAGTCGACCCGTCCGATACCGATTCACTGTCGGAGGTGGCTCTTCCGACCGTTTTGCATGACGACCAGTATTGGCCCGCCGCACCCATGTCGCTGGAGGATGCTGGGCTTTCGCTTCCACTGGTCGAGACGATTGTATGCCAATGCCTGCTGGCTGAAGGTACGCTCAGTGGCCGAAGACTTTCTGAAAAAGTTGGTCTTCCTTTCGGCATCGTAGAAAATTTTCTCGGCGGCCTTCGGACAAGATTGGTTGTGGCTCACGCACGGTCCGCGCCGCTGAATGACTACTATTACAGTTTGACCGATGCTGGCCAAAAACGAACGCTCAACAGCCAGAAGTCATTTGTCTACACTGGCCCTGCACCTGTTCCGATGTCCGAATACCTGCTGTCGGTCGAGGCTCAGTCAAACCAATACGAGGCGATCGAGCGAGCGCAGCTGACGGAGGCGATGGCGGAAATCTCGTATGAAAAAGGTTGGCTCGACTTCCTTGGTCCAGCCGTCAATACTAGCTCCGGTGGCATCTTCCTGTACGGTCCTCCGGGCAACGGTAAAACAACACTGGCAAAGTGTCTGACCGTCTTGCGAAGCGAAAGTGTATGGATACCTCATGCCATCATCGATGATGGAGTAATTATCAAGCTATACGACGGTGCTTATCACGAAGAACTGAAGATCGAGAACGAGCGTGGTCTGGTTAACATGCAAGACTATGACCGACGTTGGATTCGAATTCGGCGCCCAACTGTCCTTGCTGGCCGCGAATTGACGCTTGACAATCTCGAAATCCGCCATGACGTACGCACTAATACTTGCGAAGCTCCATTACAGCTGAAAAGTAACTGCGGCAGCCTACTGATCGACGACTTTGGCCGTCAAAGGGTATCACCAACGGAGTTGCTCAATCGATGGATCGTTCCGCTTGAAAACAAGATTGACTATTTGACGCTGCCAACTGGCAAGAACATTAGCGTTCCTTTCGAGCAGCTTGTACTTTTCTCCACCAATCTACAACCTGCCGACTTGGTGGACGAAGCTTTCTTACGTCGTGTTCCTTTCAAGATTGAGATTCGCGATCCAAGTCCGAATGAGTTCATGTATTTGTTCCAGCTGGCATGCAGCCAGTTTGGATTCCCTTGGCGGCCCGCGATTGTCCAACAGTTGATCGAAGGTTACTTCATCAAAGGTGGTTGGCCATTGCGTCGTTGTTATCCTCGCGACTTACTGAAGCAGGTTCGTGCGTATTGTCAGTACCGCAGCGAGCCGCTCGATTTGCGTATCGATTACTTAAAGCACGCTTGCAAAAACTACTTCGGCAGTCTCGGCACGCAAATGAACGGCTCTCTCGCCGCTGCTTCTCAGGCTGTATCAGTCCCTGTGCCGTCCGTTAATGCACCGGTTCCAAGCACGAGCCCCAACGAAAGAGCGGCCACGACTGAGGAGGAGCCAAGCGAAGCGAAGCAAAATAGTGCATCCAGACCAGTTGGAGCGACTTGTCCAATTTCGGTCTCACCCCAGGAGATGCCGGCTGGCTGATATTGCTTCTCTCGAGATTGCATTTCACCTCTGACGCCCAATAACGCATGACTCGTCCACCAGAAAAAGTCGGTCTTGAGATCATCCCTGGCTACAAGCTCCGTAAGCGAATTGGTGCGGGTGGCTATGGCGAGGTGTGGTTGGCGGATGCTCCGGGCGGACTCCAGAAGGCAGTAAAACTCGTCTTAGGTTCAGTAGAAGAGTCGCATGCAAGTGCGGAATTGAATAGTCTGCAGCGTATCAAGGAGGTCAGCCACCCGTTCTTGCTTTCGCTTGAACGTATCGAGATCATTGACAGTCAGGTGGTCATTGTCACGGAACTGGCAGAAGGCAGTTTGTTGAATCGTTTTCACCAGTACAGGTGTCAGGGCGAACCCGGTATCCCACGCGCCACCCTCTTAGAATTCATGCGCGATACTTCTGATGGACTTGACTTTCTTGCCCAAAAACATTCTCTGCAACACTTGGATGTAAAGCCCAGCAATCTGCTCTTGATAGCCAATCGCGTCAAAGTTGCCGATTTTGGCTTGGTCAAGGACTTACACAACAGTTCGCAGTCCATGGTCAAAGGGCTCACACCGACATACTCTGCGCCTGAAATTCTCGACGGCATGCCTGATCACAGAAGCGATCAGTACTCGCTTGCAATCGTCTACATGGAGTTGCTGACTGGGTGTTTGCCATTCTCCGGAAGCAATACGGCAGAGTTAGCGCGAAAACACTTGACGGCGGAACCGGAGCTGGATGCGTTGCCGCCCGCAGACCGGCCGATCATTAAGCGCTCGCTGTCTAAGAACCCACTGGATCGCTACAGTTCCTGCCGACAGCTAATCGAGATGCTGCAGAAGGCCCGTGCTTCAGCTTTACCCGCTGCCTCTACGAGAGACGACCAAGCGGACTGTGAAAAGCCGGCTGAAAGTAAGGATAAGGTTCAGACGCATCAATCGTATACATCCGACTCGGGCAATCTTCGATTTGCTCCTGCGATGAAAGTAGAGGAAGTAGGTGATTCCTACTGCATGCCTCGAAGTCTCTTCCTAGCTTTGGGTGGAATGGGGTGCGATGCTCTCGCACACTTGAGACATCTCGTTTTCAACAACTATGATTCGCGATTGGCAGTCGAGGATCACGGCTGGCTGGGCGTCGACACGGCAAGCGAAAACTTGGCTCAGCTGGTTAATCCCATCGGCAACGCTCGACTTTCGGATAGCCAGGTCGTGCAGATTCCAATTTACAAACCCATCGATTACCGCGAGTCCTCTCCTGGGTTGCTGCAGCCAATCTCGCGAAGATGGCTTTACAATATCCCAAAATCTCGGACGACTGAAGGCGTGCGTCCGATCGCGCTTCTTGCGTTGCTTGACCACTATGAAGCTTTGAAGGCTAAGCTGCGCGAAGAGCTGTCCAAACTTATTCATGAGCACGAGAAAGATCAGGCTTGCGAGAACCCGCTATGCATCTACTTGCTCGCATCAATACATGGCGGAACGGGCAGTGGGATGCTGAGCGAGTTTGGCCTGCTTATACGCCGCGTCATGTCGGACCTTAAATACAATAATTATCGAATCTGCGCTAATCTGCTCTGGGCAACGACGCTAAAGAGTCCGAGTGCGTGTATGCCATCCGCCAACGCTATCGCAACGTTTGCAGAGCTAAAACAGCTGATGGACAGTTCGCGTGAAAACCCTAACCTGTATCATAAAGATACACCTGCAGCAAACAATCGTCCGTTTGACTGGGTGACATTGTTGGATGGCGGGCTTCATGGCGATGCTAAAAGCGTCAATCCTGCCGTTCAAAGTCTGGCGAATGCCGTTTTTGTTGATTCACAAACTGCCGTCAGCCTTGCCTTGTCGGAAGACCGAGTAGCGCGGGGACAGCAAGAGGAAGGCTGGATTCGCTCCGCGTCTGCCAGTCCACTACAACTGTTTGAACCCACAGATCAAGAGTCAGTTACCAAATTGGCCGTTGCCAATGCCGTTTTCGAGATGCACGAATACCTGGAGTCCACTGGGAACAAAGAATCCTCCAAAGAGGAGTCTGAAGGGGCAAAGCGGGGACTGGATTCTGAATCGTGTGAAGCGAGCAACCAGGAGGTGGTCAAACGCACGCTGCAACGAATGGGCTTTGTTGAGAGCGCTGCCTTGACGAGAATCGGAGCCGCTACGGCAGAACAGCGTGAAGCCTTCAGGCGTGTTTGGTTGGCGAGACTGAGCGCTGATTCGTGTGTTATTGGTAAACAGATATACCGTGATATCGAGATCTGGCGCGGCAATTTTTACAACGCCGTGCGAATGAAGGTCTTTGCCTGGCGGCAAATTGAACGCATTCAGCTGCGTATGATCGAGAGCATCCTTGACTACACCCAGTCGCACGGCCGAGCGTTGCTTGAAGCCGTATTCCCAGCTGATTTCGGCAATACGGAAGAGTGTCTGACTCGCATGGAAAGCTACCTAAAGCAGATGATTGCCGAGCTGATAGGCTTCCTTGGCAAGTTTCAGGCTGGTGGCGAAACACTACGAGCCAAAATTGAAAGCTGGGCCATCTCGCTTCAAGCGGAAAGTCGCTTGAGTTGCGATAACCTCCGAGAAAAGATCTCTGAGTTGCCTACCGAAATCCAGCGACTCCTTCGCAGGATCAGTTCTGACCTGGAGCAGATTGTGCATCGGGAAGCACAGACGACTGTCCCTGGTACGGCTAGTAGTAAAAAGATTCTTGAAAACGACAACAACCTCCTTTCGATCTTCAAGTTTGCCAAGGCAGCTTGCGAACAGCACGTTGCCTCGCACCAAATCGATTTCTCACGATACGGGGCACAGGAAGACTCACGCCAGGACTGCAGCCTGTCTGTGGACCAACTGACAGAATTCGCTCCACAAGTCTCGGGGTATGGATGTAAGGTGTATCGATTCGCTGTAGCACCGAAAGAGCATCAGGAGCTACTACAACAATTACTTCGCCGAGAGGGGCTCGAAGAGACGACTTGCGTCATCAGCGCTCCGGCTAGCCTTGGAGCATTTGTTGCCTGTGATGGCGTGCAAACCGGCTTTATTCAAGCCCTTACCAGCCAATGTCGCCCAACGACTCAAACGTTACAGCTGGCTGAACGCCTTCACACGCGTGTCGACATCGATTGGGACCCTGTTTCTAGCCTCTTTGAATTTGACTTTGCTATGGAAAAAGCAGTCGATGTTGGCGAAAAAGGCGGATTGCCAAGTGAATCGAGTGGGACTCATGCAGTAGCTATGTCCAACTTGCCTTTACCCTCAGCTGGCCTACCACCAAGTCCTATTGGCTAGCCGCCACCCTGAAGAGCCTGCTCCAGGATCGGATTCACAGACCTCTGCAGTTCACCGATTAATTCGGGATCCATGTAGCGATAGCGGTCTGGAATATCCAAGACAGCCACCGGCTTGGAACGCATGGTTTCTGAGAATTGCTCGCGAAGTCGCTTCAGGTGCTTTTGCTCCATCACGAATACCAAGTCCGCCCATTCAATTAATTCGGAGGACACTGCCCGCCGTGCTCCTTTGTTGGTGCCTGCAGATCGTGGATTCACTGCAGGGTGGTCTCTGTAGATTTGCTCTGCAGCGGGACTCCGCCACTGGTTCATGGAGCAGACAAAGAGTACTGAGAGCTTGGCGATCATCAGTTTGGGGAGCTCAAAAGCGGTATTGCAAAGGAATGCCGCTATGACGGTCGAACTTCCCAGCAGGTTCACGGCTCAACGCTATCTTCAGTTGCATGTGACTTTAAGTCCTCGAGGTCCAAGAACTCAAGCGCGGACATATGGGTTGCTTTCAGATTCACTTTGGGCGCCATGCCAGCTTCGAATGCTTCCTTCCACCGCAGCACACACAGGCACCAACGATCTCCTTCCCGAAGACCAGGAAACTCGTACATGGGCATCGGTGTCGACAAATCGTTGCCCTTGAGCTTCGAGAATCTCAAGAAGTCATCAGTGACTTCCGCACAGACAGTGTGCATTCCTGCATCATCGGCCCCCGTATTGCAGCATCCATCTCGGAAGAACCCGGTCATGGGATCAGTACCACAAGTCTGCAGGTCTGTGCCTAAAACATTCTTGGCCATTTCACGTTTCCTTAACGACACAGAATTTGCTAGTTCGCCCGTACTATTCTAGCGAAGCCTCAGGTCATTCGGGACCAGAGTCCCTCCACGTTTTCGAACAGCAGCCGACCTTCAATTGCCAACTGCTATCCGCCTGTCGGGTACTCTCCTGCCAAGGCTTTGCGCTCAATTTCCAAAATCTTATCTACTCTTTTCTGGTGACGGGGCTGCGGCGCGTAAGTCGCCGAAAGAAAGGAACGCACGACTTCTTGCGCTAACTCGATACCTATCACACGAGCTCCGATGCACAACACGTTCATGTCATCATGCTCGACTCCTTGTCGAGACGAATAGGAATCGTGACACAAGCTCGCTCGGATTCCAGGGATCTTATTCGCTGCAACGCTGACCCCGACGCCACTACCGCAAACTAAAATGCCCCGCTCGACATTGCCTGATAACAGCTCAATGGCAACCTTTTCGGCAAAGTCCGGAAAATCACAGGGCTCCTCACTCTTTGCACCGCAATCAATGATGGTCAGTCCCTGCTTCTGAAGCAGCTCGGCCAAGGTTGCTTTGGTGCTGAATCCCGCATGATCTCCGCCAATTGCAATGCGAAGTGGTCCATCTGGCATTTCCGGGTCCAATCGGTTGAATGATTTAGAATTTGCTGTGCTAAGATTAGGCTACGGCAACACAGTGCTAAGCGAAATTCGCCCTCGGGGCGCAGTTTACTCCTAATCCTCCGAATGATGAACCACGCGTTTTACGCCGAGTCTGGGACGGACATTTTCTTGAATCTCCCGTTGGAGGAATCACCACATTTGCACGTTCCGTTCTCTTCACCATTTTCGAACAATGGCAGGCCAAACGATAGCCCCAAGAGGGTGGCTCATGAACAGAATGGGAAGATGCTAAACTCTAAGACGCGCAAAGTAAATCAAAGCAGCCAATAGGGCATTTTGGTGAATAATCGTATATTTCTAGTTGTTGTCTTTCTGGTGCTCATTGCCGCCGGAGTTGGTATTTGGCAGCTGATCCCGACTAACGCTCAATTGCGTTGGACCGAAGCCATGGATGCAGCCACGAAGGGGAACCATACTCAAACGCAGCAAGTGGCGAATGAGCTACTTCGTGACTATCCAGAGTCAACTGCCATTCACCAACTACTAGCGATCACCAGCATCCGCACCGGCGAGTACGACCAGACATTGGAGCGTTATAAATCTCTGTCATCTATTGAAGCTGCGCAGCAGTCCGGCTATCCCGATTTCTTGGTGACCCCACAAGGCGAGCTTTCCGATTTCTTGCTCGAAGCTGGAAATATCTGTATTGAGATGGGGCACTGCGAAGTTGCCGAGGAATGTTGGAAAGGGGCCATTAAAAACAATGCGAATCAGCATGAAGCACGTGCTCTACTCGCCCACATCCTCGCTGCGCAGGGACGCGTGTGGGAAATGAAGGGATTGCTGGAAAAGCTAGTAGAGGACAAGCGAGCGAAACAGCAACACGCTTTGCTACTCGGCCTGCTGAACCCAACAATCGCCGATGACGCCTTGCTCGCAATCTGGGGAGATGCAGTTCCAAACGAACCTTTGCAAATGCTGGCCTTCGCTGCAATGCAATTTGGAACAGGAAATACTCAAGTTGCTTTGCCATTGATGCAAAAAGTCAGAAAAGCTCATCCGGCTCTCGTTTCTGGCCACGCTTGGGTCGGAAAAGCACTTGTTCGGACGGATTTCACTGCGCTGATTGAATGGCAATCGCAACTTCCCAAAAATGCCGAGAGTCATCCTGACATTTGGTATGTCAAGGGACTCTGGGCGGATCACGAAAACCAGTTGCCTGCTGCAATTCGCTGCATGAGCATGGCCGTTCAGCTCAATCCAGATCATCGAGGTGCTTGCTACTACTTGGCATCATTCATGAAACGCGGCTTTCCAGGACGCTTCTCCGAGCAGGTAGACTATCTTTACGAGCGAGTTGACCACCTCACGCTGTTACATTCCGCCACCGATGAGCTGTATCGGGCTCCTGAGTCAGTACAACATTTGGGGGCGGCGGCAGAGACAACGTGGAGATTGAATCGTCCGTATGAATTCGAAATGTGGATTGCGGAACTTGAAAAACAAACCACGAATCCCAACGCCCGTGCTCGAGTTCGCCAATTGCGGCAGTTGCAGGAGGCGTCAAAGAACGAAGTACAAATGCAAGCCGAGCAGTTGCACCAATTTCTTGTAGACTTGCCAAGGCAACAATCGTTGCCGCAGGTTGTTTGGAAACAGTCTGAATCACAAGTCACCGAAACTGTGCTTGTAGCCGCTGAGTTCCCTACGCTTACAGATGAATCTGAAGCGACAGGAATCGACTTTCGCTTTCTCGACGACCGATCTGAGCAAGACCAGCCTTCGATCATGCATCAGACGGGTGGCGGAGTCGGTGTGGTTGACTTTGACAACGATGGATGGCCAGAAATCTATTTTCCTCAAGGTGGAAATCTACCGGGGACTCCCGAGAAGCCTGGTTTCCACAATACGTTGTACCGCAGTGTCGGGGGTGAAATGTTTGAAGAGGTTTCGTTCCAGGCGGATGTCGCGGATATGAAATTTAGCCAAGGCTGCAGCGTAGGTGACTTCGACAATGATGGTTTTTCGGATTTGTATGTCGCGAACATCGGGCCCAACAAGCTTTACCGCAACAATGGTGACGGGACTTTTTCTGAGATGCCCGGCCCTTGGTCTGCAAGCCCGGGTGTATGGACGAGTAGTGCTGCGATCGCAGACTTGAATGCGGACGGCCTGCCTGACATTTTTGATGTGAACTATCTCGATGTTCCGCTTGATCGCGCTGTGCTGTGCGACAGCATCGGGAAAAATTGTGGACCGCTCGCCTACGATGGCGTCGATGACCGTCTCTGGTTAAACAAAGGTGACGGAACTTTTGTAGATGTTTCAGAGAAAGCAGGTCTACTTGGGCGACAGACAGAAGCCAAGGGGCTTGGCCTTGTTGTCGCTCGGCTCGGCGATGCCGTGCGAGGCCGAGGCTTGGCCGTGCTGGATTGGAACCGCGATGGACTCGATGACTTTGTCGTTTCCGAACTCAATACAAGAGCCTCATTGGTAACCAATCGCTCCTCCGAGGTAGGCAATTGGATAGCGTTCCAGTTTGTCGGTTCGACCACGGATCGCGATGCCATTGGGGCCAAAATAGACATCGTCACAAACGGAAAAACAAAGACTGGTCTCCGGACTGCAGGGAGCGGCTACATGTCCAGCAATGAAAAGCTACTCAGGTTTGGCCTCGGCTCCGTCGACTTGGTAGACGAAGTGAAGGTAACTTGGCCAAATGGTAATCAAGATAGCTTCGAGTCTCCGGTGGTTAACCGAAGTTATCTTCTTCGCGAGGGTTTCGGGCCGCGATTGATTGACGATTCCCCCAAGCCCCACTAGCCAATTCGGCGGTGAAGCGTCGAATCCCTTAGATGGAACGACCGTTACCCCGCACCTAAGATAGGAATACCCAACCCAAACACTTTTCTCCCAAGGAGATCCTTTCCATGTCCGACCAGAATCAAGCCGCAAAGCAGGATAACGCACCGCACCGAAGGAAGTTTCTCGCCCAGGCGAGTGGAACGGTAGCGGCGGCTTCGGCCATCCCTTACTTCGCTTGGTCCACGCCGGCCTTTGCCAACCAGTCAGCCAATGATCGCCCACGCGTTGGCTGTA
Source organism: Aureliella sp. (assembly GCA_963691875.1). Classification (GTDB taxonomy): domain Bacteria; phylum Planctomycetota; class Planctomycetia; order Pirellulales; family Pirellulaceae; genus Aureliella. Next base: position 1,777,407 of record OY829846.1, on the reverse strand, counting down.
TCGGACTTGGCGGAATGGGGTCCGGCGATGCACGAGCCCACAAACGATTCGCAGATATTGTTGCATGCTGTGACGTGGACCGTAATCATGCCGAGCGAGCCAACAAAGATGAGCGGATCGGTGGTGGAAAAGCGGATGTATATAGCGACTACCGAAGAGTTTTGGATCGGGAGGATATCGACATCGTCAGCGTCGTAACTCCGGATCACTGGCATGTTAAGATTGCGATCGAAGCACTAGAAGCAGGTAAGCACGTCTTTTGTCAGAAACCGTTGACCTTGACGCTTGAAGAAAACCAGCTTATTCGCAACGCTTGCAAGAAGCACAATGACAAGGTGTTTTTCGTCGGAACGCAGCAGAGAAGTGACCGAAGAAAGTTCCTCCGTGCTGTAAATATGGTGCAGAAAGGCTTCCTGGGCGAGATTCAACATATTCAGGTCGGTATTAACGGTGGCAGTGTAGGCGGACCGTTTAAGAAACAACCTGCACCCGCCAACTTGGATTGGAACAACTGGTTAGGGCAGGCACCGATGGTGGATTACATCCCGCAGCGTTGTCACGGAAACTTCCGCTGGTGGTACGAGTATTCAGGCGGCAAGTTTACAGACTGGGGAGCGCACCACGTCGACATCGCCACTTGGGCTATCGGCATGAACGGAGAAGGAATGGGCCCTGTGACCATAGATGGAACAGACGCCAAGCATCCTGTGCCTTACGAACAGGGATATGCGACCCGCGATGATAGCTACAATTCTTCGCACGACTTCAATGTCATTTGCAAGTTTGCTAATGGCATTCAAATGGATGTGACGAGCCGTGGCGACAATGGGATTTTGTTCACCGGCACAAAGGGACGGCTCTTTGTCAATCGCGGCAAGATTACCGGCAAACCTATCGAGGAAAACTGGGACAAAGGTGCATTTGGGGAACCGGAGCTAACCGAACTCTATAAGGGTAAGCAACCAGAAGGGCACAAGGACAACTTCTATCGCTGCTTGCGTGAAGGTGGCTTGCCCATTTCGGACGTTTTTACACACGTCCAGGCCATGGCGACGTGCCACCTCAGTGTGATCGCTGCACGTCTGGGACGCGAAATCCGCTGGGATGCCGAGCAAGAAAAGATTTTGGGCGACGAGGAGGCAGCAACTTTCTTCGCGAGAAAGCGTCGAGCAGGATTTGATATCCCTAAAGTGAGCTAGTGCTGTTACATTCTTCCTCCTGTTCGGTAGGTCCCTAGTCACTCTGGGGTGAAGCGGTACGCGAGAATGGGGCGTCAAGCTCGACAGACCTTGGCGTCTAAGTATTCAAGCTTATCTGCTTTGTAGAACTTTTTGCTGCCCTACCTTCCCAGGGTAGTAAGCGGATTCACGATCCGTTCACCCGATCCTCGGCAATGAATCACGCCGAGATGTTGAGAATTCCTTTGCAGTTGGACCCACACAAAGATGTCAATTTTTGCCGGAAAAAAAGGCCTGATTCTTGGCGTAGCCAATGAGAACTCGATCGCATGGGCGATCTCCAAATTCATCCTCGAAAATGGTGGCGAATGCGGCTTCACGCACCTGCCCGATCCAGAAGATGCGGAAAGAAAAAAGAACCGTATGCGTGTCAGCAAGCTGACGGATCAGTATGACAACGCAAAGTTTCTGGTGCCTCTCAATGTGCAGAATGATGAGAATATCAAGTCTGTGATTGACACCACTGCGCAGGAGTTTGGCAAGATCGATTTCTTGTTGCATTCCATTGCTTTTGCCGATCGTGCCGACCTTTCGCGGGATACAATCGAAACGAGTCGCGATGGCTTCAAGCTCGCGATGGATATCAGTGCGTACAGCTTGATCGCCGTTTGCAATGCCGCCAAGGATATCTTCAATGAGCATGCCTCTGTGGCAGCCATGAGCTACTTTGGTGGAGAGAAGTGCGTTCCAGGCTATAACGTTATGGGGATCTGCAAAGCCGCACTGGAAGCATCGGTTCGTTACCTTGCATATGACTTGGGAGCCAAAGGTGTTCGAGTGAACGCACTCAGCGCCGGACCAATGCGAACTTTAGCTGGCCGCGCAGCTGGCGTTGATGAGATGCTGAAACTCTATGAGCACATGGCACCGTTGGGCCGAAACGTAAGCCATGAGGAAGTTGGTCGAACGGGCGCATTTTTGCTGAGCGACCTAAGCAATGGCGTCTCGGGCGAAATCCTACATGTCGACGGCGGCTACCATATGATGGGCAGCCCAGGTCGATTGCTTGAGAAAGTCCAAGATTAGCAATCGCGATGAAGGCTAGTCTCTGAGTGCTTAGGTCCGAACTGTTGCGGAATGCCCACACGATGGCCCCGACGACTCACGGCGATACGGCTCACTAATGTGACACGGCGATAACGTACAAAAAAGTGTGTGCGCCGTGCCGCTCACCGACTATCTAAAGAGCCTCAGCTCTATTTTTGCGGCACATCCATGCTGCTTCAATCCTCTCATCGCCGAGCAACATCAGAGACCAGATTCCAAAAGGAACTCCAAGAATGAGGAATGGCGTCAGCATGGGGACACATGCGAGCAGTGCTCCGACTCTGGCCCAGCGACGCGACTTGAGATAGCCAAGTTGGGCGCCGCCGTTGGAGATCACGATCATGCTGCTGGAATGCATGGCAAGCAAAATATAGTTGATCACTTCTGGCGTGGAGAATGGATGTCTCTGGATGACCAAGAAAACGAAATTCACCAATCCAATCGTGTCGAAAACCGCGTGAGCGGAAGATAAAACGATGAGCGCGATAGCCGGTTTGGAAACAAGCCGCTTCGCTCTTTCTTCGGGACTTTCGTCATCCAATGAGGCTGGCGGATCGAATGGATTCTCAGGAATTTCCACTTGAATCTCATGACGAGTTGAACGGCTTTAGACTTGAATGCGAAACCCCTTGGGCAAGGCTTCTCCAAAGATACTGGCCGTTTCGTCGTCTTGCAGCTCACCGCCTGACTCGGCAAGCTCAACGTATCTCTCTAGAGCACCGCTCGCTTTGAGCCATTCTACAACATTGTGTCGAGCGGATTCCTCCAGATCTCGATAACGGTCGTCGGTCTTCCTCGCGAGTTGCATCATGGTCAGCTGCTCCGTTGCACGGTGCATCTGGTCTTTGTTGTCAAACCCAATAATTGCCTGACACCATTGCTTTGCAATGTCCGAGGACACGACATTGTTCAGCGGCCCATAAAGTGGCTGACGCCCGCCGAGTCGTCCGAGACACCAGAGCATTGCTCCTCGCATCTTTTCATATCGACGCTTCGGATAAAGATCGAGCAGCATTTTTCCAACCTGCCACTTGGTGTCAGCTTCCAAGTTTTCCAAAGAGCCCAGCAAACGCCACGCTTCTTCCGAATCATGCATCGGATACGTGGGCTCACCACGCGACTGCCGATTATGAATAAGAATGCTGTGGGCAGCTCGCAGCGAGGAGATCATCGGATCGGCCAGCGCAGATTGCTGGCCAGCTGATAATCCACCGGCAATGCGTCTCCATAAAATCAAAGCCTCTGACTTGCTAGCTCCAGCGTGTGCCAGTTTCTTGTTCACATGACGCCAGGTCTCCGCGACTCGCCAGTCGTCGACGGCCAGACCGTAGCCGGGCCGGAGCGCGAATCCGAGTAGATTCAGCCATCGCGCTTCGTGCGCGGGGCTCCGGCGACGACCATCCTGCATACTGAGTAGTTTTTCCCAAATGCGGCGAAGGAGGGAAGTGGGCCAGTCCAGCTTGCCACTGCCCAGCGTTTCTGTGAGCCGCCGAATCATTTTAGAAGGCTTCTCATCGCCAGTTTCACTGAAGACACTCTCAATTACCGACTCGCAGGACTGCCAAGTTCCCTCGTCGACAAAACCTTCGTCTTCCGCAGCTGAAACGTAAGCTTCCCGGTCCGTCTCTGTCGTGGAACGGACGTCAAACTGCAAACGCCAGCGATGGTCCGATTCCACACCTTGGCACCAAAGATCAATAGTACCAATTTCGCTCAGGTGAGCGTGTAGCGTTACCGGTATCTTGCCGGTTTGATTCCGACGATCGGTTCGCAAAACGGTTCGAATTGGCGGCAACGCCTTCATCTGCTCCAGATTCACCTCAACGATGTCGCCCGCCTTGTCGACCAAACGCGTGCTCGAGACATGCAGGGAGAACTCGACTGGTTCGGAAACTGTCAGCTCAAGCTTTAGCTCGTCAAGATGAATGTCTTGCCCTGGCTCTGTGCTGCCAGGCACAAGGCAAATTGCTTGAGTCTGTCCATCGCTCGCTTCTACTTCGACATAGTAGCTACGAGCCAGACTTGCGGCGATCTTGACACCTTCGCCCCGACGCACCATGCCGTAATAAGCAGCTCCGCGAGCAACTGCTAAGTCAAGTCGGTCGTTGTCTAGAATGGTTGGCTCGTAGTTCTCTTTGTCTCCCCCGAACCACGAACTCATGACCCCGAGCAGCCGCTTCTGAAGCAGTTCCGAGGCGAAGAACCCTCCATTGAAGAGAATCACATCAGGCCGCGCAGCAAAGGACTCTGGATCGCCATCCTCAGCGACTTTGTCCCCATGGGCACCAAGGAAGGCGGCGAGGTGCTTGGTGATGGCCGGATCACTGGCGAAGGGTAGGCCGAACTCGCGAAAACCGGATTGTCCGCTACTCGGCCGATCGGTGACTTGTGCTGGAGGCAAGAATCCATCAACGAGAAGTTTTTCTGCCTCTTCACGAGTAATCTCAGCCTGCAAACCGCGGCCGATCAACTTTGAGCCAGAACCAGGCAAATTGACTGTGATCTTTTCGGGTGCATCCTCACCGAGCAGCGTTTCTTTGACACGTCGGCAGCTTCGAACTAGAACGTCCCATTGTTGCGGAGTGAGGTTCTTTCCTTGAGCGATCTTTTGCTCCATGTGATGGGCCAGCGCCAGATCGAGATTGTCGCCGCCTAGGATCAAATGCTCGCCCACCGCAACGCGATGAAACTGAACGCGTTGCCTCGCGCGATACCTTTCTGCTGTTTCTTTTGATTCAGCTTCTTGACCCTGGGCCGCTGACTGACGCACTTTGATCAGGGTGAAGTCGGAAGTACCACCGCCGATATCGCAGACCAAAATGTTGTGACCAGCTTCCACTCGATCAAACCAATCTGCATCGTGTTTGTACACCCAGGCATAGAAAGCTGCCTGAGGCTCCTCGATCAATACGATGTTATGAAGGCCCGCTGCTGCAGCTGCCTGAACCGTCAGTTCTCTCGCAACTTCGTCGAAGGATGCAGGGAGGGTGATCACTACATCCTGCTCTTCCAGTTTCTCCCTCTTGAACCGATGATTCCACGTGTCACGAATGTGAGCTAACAAACGCGAGCTGACTTCGACGGGGGAGAGCTTTTCTACACCATCCGAGGCTTGCCAGGGCAACAACTTGGCTTCACGATTGACGCCTGAATGGCAAAGCCAAGATTTCGCTGAGGCGCTGAGGCGTCCTGGTGACTTGACGCCCTCGTCGCGTGCCATGAAACCGACACACCAATCCTGCTTCTCGGAATGCCAAGGCAGCTTCAGAGCGTCTCCTTCCACCTGCTGAGGCAAAGGCTGAAAATGAAAGGAGGGAAGCGTATCACGAGATTCGACGGAGTTGGGGGCCGTCAGCTGTGGCATATTGAGCAAACGAACTTGCCACGGTGTTTCTGTTGTGTCGATGTAGGTGACGGCGGAATTGGTGGTGCCCAGGTCGATGCCAATCACGTAGCGGGCTGGTGGCTTATCGAGAAGCGGATCGAAGGACTCAGCAGAATCAGTCACGTTATGATTCCTCGACGCCGTCTCTTACGTTGAACTCCAATTTCCAACTGCCCTCCCCTTGGACTGCGATGCACCAAAGTTCAAACATTCCTAGTTCCGTGATTCGCGATTGAAAACGCACCGGAACGTAGGGCTCTGTTATTGCTTCATCGGCTTCTAAAGTTGCGGTTAGCGCAGTCGTCTCAGCCAAGTCAGATTCATCCCACTGCTGCAGCAAGGCGCCCGGTTGGTCTTCTTTTCGAATTGCGGAGCTGAAAAAACGAAATTGTGCTTGTTCTCCGTGCACCAATCCGATCTCGCCCGATGGGACGTCGACCTCCGTTCCCTCTTCCATTCCAATCGGAACGACGCACAAAGCGTTCAACGGCCTAGGCGCACCTGGGATAGCAAGCCCCGCCGTTTCAATTCCAACGTAATATGCATGGGCGACTCCGCCTCGAATTCTAATCCCTCCTTGCTGCTTGACTCGGCCGTAGTGGGCTGCCCCGATGGCAACGGCATGGTCCAGATCGCGAGTCCCAGGCAGAGGGTTCGTTTCACCACCAGCAAACCAGCTATTCAATACTTCAACAAAACGCTGCTGAAGCACTTCGGCTTTGAAAACACCACCATTGAAGAGTACGTGGGTTGGCTGCGGCACCTCTCCATCGACTTGCGAGGAAAGGAACGCAGCGACATGTCGGGTTACTCCGGTGTCGGACTCAAAAGGTAGGCCAAGCTGCTGGAAACCGGACGCTCTTTGACGCACCGGAGAATCGTCTAGATTGCATTCCGGAAGGAAGCCATCGACCATCAGCTGACCGACACTTGCTCGATCCACTTCAACCGATACTGTACCGCCAATTAGCTTGCTGCCGCGCCCGAGGACGGAAATCGTGTGTTTCTCAGGGCCATCAGGAGCAAGGAGCGTTTCTTTTGCAGCACGGCATGAATGCCATAGTGAAACGGATTGCCAGGGATCGAGCTTCGTGCCCTTCTCAGCGAACTGCTCCGAAACTTGATGGGCCAAAGTCAAGTCCATGTTGTCGCCACCGACCAGCAGGTGGTTGCCAACCGCTTGTCGCCTGAGCAGAAGTTCGCCTTCCACCTCATCGATTGCAATCAGCGTCAGGTCCGTGGTGCCTCCACCTATATCGCAGACGAGCAGTTGGTCGCCGACCGAAAGCGAGTCGCGCCAAGTATCGCCAGACTGAGCCAACCAGGCATAAACTGCTGCTTGCGGTTCTTCTAGCAATACCAAGTGATCCGGAAGTCCGGCAGCTATGGCTGCCTCACGCGTAAGTTCACGCGCGACGGCATCAAACGAAGCAGGCACCGTCAACACAACCTGCTGCTGATTTAAGGGATGATCCGGCTGAGCAGCGTCCCAGGATGCAACAAGATGTTCCAAGTAGAGTTGTGAAGCTGCAACGGGAGATAGCTTTTCTACCTTAGCTGGCGTCTGCCACGGCAAGATAGGAGCCCGTCGATCGACGCCGCTGTGAGAGAGCCAGCTCTTGGCGGCACTGATGGTGCGATCCGCATTCTCTGCCGCGTTGCGTCGAGCATACTCGCCTATGCAAAAGTCGCGATCTTCGGCCCAGGGTGTGTCTAAAGCACCTCTTGGTTCACCCACTGAAAGGAAAGCGAAAGAAGCAAGAGCGCTACGCTCTTCCAGTGTGTGTTCGTCGACCAATTGTGGGATTTGCAACAATTCGACTTCGGCAGCTTCATCGCCCAACTCTGCGAAAGCAAGCACAGAGTTTGTCGTGCCAAGGTCAATTCCGATAACGTACTTTGCGGTCACTATCGCTTCAGTGCTTGAGTGTATGTCGGTTTCGCGGAAATGGTTGCCCAGCCGATGATTGGCTCATTAGCGAGAAGTCTACTTGGCTTCTAACTCAGCTTGAGCGACCACCATGGCTTGTTCTTTTGTGCCCGTCCATTTCGGGAGTTCGCACTGAGAAGCCTGCCAGCCATGATGCACCAAAGTGCCTGTCTTAGTTTCTTCGCTCGCATTGCCAGTAATGCGAATCTTGGCAGCGTCGCCAGCAGGGATTTCGACTTCCGTCCCATCTTCTTCGCCGAAGATAGGTTCAACTTTGAAAAGTCGGTCGATCACCGTAGCACAATCACGAAGTACGTCGCGAGCTGCAGCACCAACTTGCGCATCGGTGTAGTCACCAAGGGGTTCTTTCACGATGTCCAAGAATCTTGCTTCGCGCTGCAGAGCGGCGAGCAAACTGATCGCGTCGTTGCGTGTTGGCTTTTCCGGCTCTGCTGGCTTGGGAGCCGGCTTCGGCTCTGGCTTTTTCTCAGATTCGGCTTTGACCGTCGGAGTGTGCGTTTGGGACTCGCCCAAGTGCGTTGGCTTGACCAAGGCGGCAATCGCAAGTCCTGCGAGTGCCCAACCGATAGTGACGTCGACAACAAATGCCAGCGTATAGTCGAGTGGAAAGTGCATCCAGTTCCAATAACTAAAGTGCCCAATGATCGCAACAAACACTCCAAGACCGGTCACGAACCCAACGCGGCAGGCATAACTGTTTCCACAGGGACCAAGGGATAAGATCAGACCAACTGCTAACGCTGCCGCCAGTAAGTCAATCAAAAAACCGATTCCGATGACATTGAAGCCCATGGGCGCCATGCCCGTCTTACTCAAATAGATTGAGAAAATTGGCCCTGCCAAGTGCCGCTGGTTGAACTCGGAGTCAGCGTCACTCATCGCTTCCGGATCTTCTGTGTAGGGCACAATGTAGACTCCAGACTCAAGATTCTGGGCGATAACTGCTTCGCGAAGTCCAGTCTCGTCGGGAACCGCACTGACAGTCGGTCCGTGGATCGGCAAAACCATCCAGGCCAACATGCCCCAAACAAAATAAATAACGGCTCCGGAAAGAGTCGCGGCAATAATCCGACCCATTCTGCTTATCTCCAAGTGATCAGAGGATTTATACGCCCCTTGCTAGGCTGCGATCATTTGCGGTGAAGCCACGATTATCAGCAATAATTCGACTTGGGAAACGGGGCAAAAAGAAAAAGGCGGCTGCGATTAAATCGCAGCCGCCTCTCATCTCTCGTTCTGTTTCACTCAAGCTCGGTCGGCAGCCCCAAGCTCAGTCGGCCGATAGGCCGCTGCTTAAAAGTTACATTGAGCTCCGAAGTTGAGGCCGTGCAGGACGAGCGTCCCCCAGGTGTTATAGTCACGAACATCGCCGTAGTGCGCGAAGGTACCGCGAACATTGTCAGTAGATGTCGCTACACCGGAAGCAATCACCGCTCGGTAGCCCATCGTCGCTGTGCAACGGGAGGTGATACGGTAGCCAAAGCCAGTTCCTATCTCGCTGAGAAATGCAACCGAGTCCTTGGTTTCATCAATCAAGTAGTCTTGACCTTGGTAGGTGTTGCCGCCTCGAGTGTCGTCTAAGTACGCGTAGTCGAAGTCCGTACCGATTCGCGAGTACAAACTCGATCGATTATTGTACGCACCAACCTTGCCAAAACCATAGACGTTGAGTCGGCATCCGATGCAGTAGTCCAAACGGCTCCCAATTTGGAATCCAAACAGGTCATTGGTCGTGTTGACGTCGTAGTAGATGTCATCTGCCGCTCGAGAAATGCTGCCATCATAAAGACTCGCTGCGTAGAACAGATTTTCCTGGAATCGGAAGTATCGAAACCCTGCAATCCAAGTCAGGTTCAATCGACTGGCGCAAGATGGGGCGATCAAAGAGCATGGACCAGTCGTATTGCGACTTCGACATCCGCCGCCGTGTCTGCATCCGCAGGTGCCACAGCCTCTTGTCCTAGCTGGGTTCCGATAGAATCCAGAGAAGAGCGTTCCGCACGAGCCCATGTTGAAATTCCGAGCCGCACCGCCGGCCGCAAATCCAAGTAGATTCGCTTCGATATTGTGATATTCGAAAGATCGATGCAGCTGGTGCACGACTGCGTTGTCGTACCAATCGTAAACCGAATATGGTGTTGCCGGTGCTGCAGGGATGCCTGTCATTTGCAAGTAGGAGTAAGGGATATAGGATCGGTAATACCCTGCTGCTCCCGATCTTGTCACATTCTCGTCCTGCGGGTAGGTGCCCCAGTAAGAGAACTGAATAGCATCGCGACCACAGTTGAAGTAGCGGCCGAGCGTGACCTCAACGCCGCCTGCAGCGCCCTGACGAGCATCGCGAGTGGTGAGGATATCGACTCCGTAGCTCGAGTCCACGAACGATAGGGGAACACGCTTGTTGTCTACACGATTAAAAATCAGCGCATTGGCCCCGAAAAACCATGGCTTACTTTGCACCGCAAATCCGGAACGAACACTTGAGACGGAGCTAACGCCGCAGCTAGCACTAGGAACCACTGTGTTGACGTAGGAGGAGACGGGAGCGGTCCCACATGCAACCGCCCCTGGTGTCGTGGTGATGACTTGGCCTGGAGTTGTTGTGATCACCTGGTTCGCTGCTGGGCCTTGAACGGCAAGACCTGAAGAGCCGATAATGCCCTGTCCTACTTCAGCTATCGTTGATCCACCAGCAGTCATTCCCAAGCCAACCGAGCCGCCAAATAGTGCGCTTTGCACTCCATACCCATTTCTGCAACCTGTTTCACCGATGGCCGCATTGGGTACTGAGTTCTGAATGTATCCTCCAGAAATCCCCGCGTTGGGTACCATGTCACCGCCGATCACCGATCCTTGCCGTACCACATTTCCCGAGCAAGAAGAGCATCCGGGGGCATCTGGAGCTGTACTTTGCATCGGCGTCATTAGAGCAACATTCGGACTTGCTTGGCCTGGCTGCATCGCATGAACGCCTGGGGCAACTTGTGCTGTTCCCGGATTCATCGCGCCAGGAGCAATTGTCGCACCAGGAGCGACAGCCGCGCCAGCGGGTGACAGCATATGAGCATGTGCGTTGTTCTGCCTAGCTGTTGGAGCTGTCGTTGGCTGGTGATTGGCACGAACTTGATGCGCTTGCTGTGTTCCCACCATGTGATACTGACCGTGCGTTGGCCCAGTCAGCCCGTAGCTGGTTGGCTGTTGGGCGTTGTAGCCAGAGGGAACGGAAGGCAATCCGAGTGCGCTATGTGACCGCAGCGGGTAGATGCTAGGGCCTAGGTTATTTCCGTAAGCGGGGCCTGCATATTGCCCATGTGCCGTCGGCGGCAGGTTTCCCAGCATGAGCGCAAGGCCAAGTATCCAATACTTGGTCATCACAATCCTCCTTGATTCCGTGAGTCGGCCTTCCTTGTGGCGCTGTATTCATTCTCTGAATCGGGGCAAACCAACTGCGGAATTGGCTTACTTTGCAGGCACTGGTCCGATGATGTGGCTTTAAGGCAACCTGCACCCGCTGGAATCGGCAGGATTGCTCATGCGAATAACGCATTGCGCAAGGGCTTGAGCACAATATGTAGCTCGACAGCGAACAACCCTTACTGCCGTTAAAACCGACGCTCGATTGCTAGCAATTGCGGCCAGCTCGTTCGTTTCATTATGGTGTTCAGCGAATGCCCACCACTGCTACTGGAAATTGCTTTGCTCCTGTCCGCGTCTCACGCCCTCATCGCGCCCGGCTTGACGCGGTCTCGTCTAGCACGCAGCCGCAAGCGCTGGCTTGCTATGGGGCCATGCTTCGGGGCAGTTAATCAATTCCGCTGAGCGCAAACTTGATTGCCTAATAGCTTCTAGTGTAGAAAAGGAACTGTTGCTGATCGGTTTCAAGGCACAAATGATGAATAGACGCAAACTGTTGGCAGGCCTGCCACTCCTATGGCTTGGATCTACATTGAACGCACAAGAAGATGAATCCAGCGGTCTTCCTAACATTACTTTTCCCACCATGGGTGGCAAGCAATTCTGGACCGATTTTGCTTGGCGTGGTGGTTGGAAAATTCAACAGAATATTGTCACCAGGCACTGGAGATTGCTGGACGACCGCAGCGTCCGGCACGCTTGGGGCTCACGCAAGGCTTGCGAGCAGCACCTCGAGAAACGTGGCCCCAAGCAAGTTGCATTGAATGGTCCAGTTTTCATTATGATGCATGGTCTCTTCCGATCTGGTTCGTCCATGCGCCCAGTTGCCAAAGCTTTGCAGGCCGAATGGAAAGAGTGCCATATCATCGAGTTTGGTTACGCCAGTTCGCGTGCTTCGATTACTGATCATGCAGCAGCTTTCCGCGAGTTCATTGCCAGCTTGCCAAGCAATACTGATTTCCGTTGCGTCGGACACAGCATGGGAAACATCGTTTTGCGGCATGCCATCGGCGATTGGGAGAAAGGGAAGGACAGCAAAACGCTAGGGCGACTCAAGGCAGTTGTGATGCTGGGACCGCCGAATCAAGGGGCAGCGATAGCCCGACAGCTTTCCAAGACGGGCGTTTTCAAGTTCGTGTCAGGGCAAGGCGGAATGGAACTCGGACCGGAATGGGAGGAACTCTCCAAACGCCTGGGTAAGCCACAGTGCCCTTTTGGCATCATCGCTGGACGCCTTTCCGATTCACTTCCTAACAATCCATTGATAGGCGAGGAAGGTGACTTCGTGGTCAGCGTTGACGAAACCAAGCTTGCTGGAGCCGCCGACTTTTTAGAAGTCCCTCAACTGCACACGTTTTTGATGGAAAGCAAGGAAGTGCAGGAAGCAGTCGTGCACTTCTTCCGTGATGGCAATTTCCAATAAGGCGATGGGAGCTTAGTCGTCATAGGATCAATGGTTTGAACTGTCGATTTCGACCACTTGCCGAATCTGCTCGATCTCTGTGGCGGTAAACTAACTAGGTGCCACTAGACTAGTAGTCGGCCCTCAAGTGACCAATCGTCCCGGGAGATTCCTTCCGCTGTCATAGCTGTGTCACTGAGATTGAGTGTAGAGACCTTCACTTGCGAGAGCTTTGGTATCGCGCCATCGTCAATTTGCGTATGTGACAGATCTAAGATCTCCGTGTACAAACTTTCGATGACTCGACGTGTTTCCGTATTCACGCCGGAATGACTCATATCCAAAGTATCAAGCTTTGCTGAGCTTTCTATGGCTGCTAGAGCTCTGCTGGTGTACTGCTTGCCGTGTAGGCGCAGGGAGTTCTGCAGTACATGAAGCTCGCCTGCATGAGCAATGATGGCTGCTTCTGAAAAGCTTCCGTCGCCAAGACACAGTCGGGATTCCACCAGTCGGAAAAGATCCGGGATGCATCGTTCAGACGGAGGTTCTTCGCCTAGCTCTAGTCTGCGTCCGGATTTGACTGCTTTCGCAGGGCACGACCACAAAAGTGAATCACCGGGTAGAAAACTTGCACGACTTTGGTCCATAATTGAGCTCTCACCTTCCCGCCTCCGTCACTCTGGACGCCAAGAGTATTTCCATGCGATTGAAAAGATCACGCTCCTTCCGCCCTTTCACTCACCAACTCCTAGTTTGTGCGATCGTTGGGTTTGCTGCAGCTCCAAGCCAAGCTGCAGACCCGAACGAAAGCTGGTCGCGTTTTCGCGGAAAGAACGGAGCGGGTATTGCGGAGACGTGCAGCGTCCCGATTCCTTGGTCCAGCAGCGATGTTGCTTGGTCCATTGGTTTGCCGGGAGGGGGAAATGGCTCTCCGGTGGTTCGAGGCAATCAAGTGTTCGTGCAAAGCGCAGACCCTAAAACCGCCGCGCGTTCGGTGATGTGCTTGGATCTGGCGAGTGGCGACTTGCTATGGAAACGCGACTCTCGAGGACAACCACACCGCGTACACCGACGCAGTAGCTTTGCATCGCCAACGCCATGTGTCGGAGGCAATGCCGTTTACGTCGTCTGGGGGCAACCTGACAAGATCACTGTCGCCTCTTATTCGCTCGACGGCAAGACAGAAAACTGGACACGTGACCTCGGAAGATTTCAGTCTCAGCACGGTTATGGTGCCTCGCCAGCTCTGTTTGGCGATATCCTGGTCCTTTTCAACAGCCAACAGGGTGAACAGCTCCGCGGTGGGCAGCGCCCGGGAAAGAGCAGTGTCATTGCGTTGAATGCCTCCTCCGGCAAAACCATATGGCAAACTGATTTAACGACGCGTCGCGTTTGCTATGGCGTTCCAACACTTTACGAAACGGCGGAGGGAAAGCCTGCGCTCCTATTCGCCAATACTGGTGATGGGCTCTTTGCCTTGGATCTCGCATCAGGTGATTCTCTGTGGAGCAAACAAGTATTTGAGAAGCGTTGTGTTTCCTCGCCACAAGTCGTAGCCGGACTTGCAATTGGCACAGAAGGCTCTGGGGGCGGTGGCAACCGCCTGTTTGCTGTCGACTTGGAAGGCGACCATGACGTCAAGTTCCGTATCACTCGGAATGCTCCGTATGTTCCGACGCCAGTCGTCAAAGGTAATCTGCTCTTTCTGTGGGATGACAACGGAGTCGCCAGCTGCGTCGAACTTCCATCAGGCAAATTGCTTTGGAGTGAACGTGCGAGCGATGGACCGGTATCTTCCTCGCCTGTCATTGCAGGCGACAAGCTGCTCGGCATCTCAGAGTCCGGTTCGCTAGTGGTGATTGCCGCAGGCAGCGAGTACGAGAAGCTTGGCTCGGTCGACTTGCAAGATCTGACGCGAGCCACGCCTGTTGTAGGCGAAAGTTATCTGCTCGTGCGGACCAATTCTCGCCTGATGTGCATCGGAAAGCCATAGTCATTCCTCTATCGGAATTCTCGAGAATTCCTGGCCATATTTGGATTCGCCAGAATTCCCATTTGTAATGACTTTTGCCAGGGGGACTGCCCTCGAAGACAAGCAACTATGCTTGATCTACCGTTCAACCGACGCTGTCACGCAATGTCGTTGGAATCGCGAACTTGAATTCGCGGCGTGTGTCTTGGCTGCGATGGCAAACAGGATTCGTGATGCGAAGGCACTATTAAACAACTGTTCGGACATCATGAAAAACGACTGAATCCATCCTGACCAAGACATCTACTACCGAGACGACAACGACGGATACTTCCCTTGCGGGACGGGCTGGAGATTGTGTGTAGAACCACCAAAGACCAAGCGCATTGGGGCCAATTCCTCGTGGCCACCAACTCGCTTGCTCCAATGTGCAACTTCGAAGCGAAAGTTCACTTGTTGAAAGCGGAGAGGGGCGGACGACACACTCCGTTCTTCAACGGCTACACGCCCGAGGTCTATTTTTGAACCGCAAATGTAACTGTTCAGACTCGGTTGGGAGCTGGCACCGAAATGGCTCTTCCAGGCCAAGGTGTTGGTCTGTCAGTACAGCTGTTAGCAACCAATAGCGGTTGGTGAAGGAGATCGATTCGCCATCCGAGAAGGTGGTAAAACGATCGGCTCGGGCACGGTGACCGGAGTCGGCCAGTAATAGCACTGTTACTTCTTTAAACCGAACTCCGAGATGCTCGCGAAGCTGTGTTGTCAGCGAGTATCCTTTTTACTCGCGATTGGATGCGACAGCGAACTTCTTACTGCCTGACGTTGAATCTTGAGCAGACGCGACTGGGATTCGCCACTTTCGATAGCGGGCTGGCTGGATTCCAAGTGCCCGTGCGTGAAAAAAATGGAAATGCAACAAAACACGCCTGAGTTTTAACCTACCTTTCCCCTAGAAACCCGCGGGCTCCTTCCACTTGCGAACTCCAGCCCCCTTACACCACCCATGCAGGCAGGTGCATCATGAATAAGTTCGTCCGCAAACTTGGCGAGAAGTTTGGAACTCCCGGCCAGAAGAACGAAGCGCAGGACTTGGGAGAACAAAAATCACAAGATCCAGCGATTGGAGGAGGACTGGAAACCGCAGAGCAGATGATGCTCATGTCAGCCTCAACTTTTGGATGTGATGATGCTGTCGAGGACCATCAACCTGGCTGCAATTTCGACTGGTACGACGGCGGAAAATTTGGTGGCACGCTTGGCGAAAAGGATTGTGACTTGCTTGGGGAGAAGCATTCCAAGAAAGAAGATGCAGATGACGGTTGCGATTCCCACAAAGGCAAAAAGTTGGACAAAAAGCCTGAATACCAGTCCGGCATCTATGAGCCCATCGCAAAGGATCATGTCAAGTCACCTGTGAAGGAAGACTATGGCGTGGAAGAATCCTACAAGGAGCATGACGCGAAGACCTTTGTTTCGAAGAAGGACCATAAGCCAGAGCCAGAGTACAAGGCACCGGAGCCCGAGTACAAAGCTCCTGAGCCTCCGGATCACGAGGCTAAGTATGAAGAGCCTCCGGTAGAGCATCCACCAGAGCCAGAGTATGAGGCGCCGGAGCCCGAGTACAAAGCTCCCGAGCCTCCGGATCACGAGGCTGAGTATGAAGAGCCTCCGGTAGAGCATCCACCAGAGCCAGAGTATGAGGCGCCGGAGCCCGAGTACAAAGCTCCCGAGCCTCCGGATCACGAGGCTGAGTATGAAGAGCCTCCGGTAGAGCATCCACCAGAGCCAGAGTATGAGGCGCCGGAGCCCGAGTACAAAGCTCCCGAGCCTCCGGATCACGAGGCTGAGTATGAAGAGCCTCCGGTAGAGCATCCACCAGAGCCAGAGTATGAGGCGCCCGAGCCCGAGTACAAAGCTCCTGAGCCCCCGAATCACGAGCCTGAGTATGAAGAGCCTCCGGTGGAGCATCCACCAGAGCCAGAGTATGAGGCGCCGGAGCCCGAGTACAAAGCTCCTGAGCCTCCGAATCACGAGCCTGGGTACGAAGAGCCTCCGTTGGAGCATCCACCAGAGCCAGAGTATGAGGCG
This sequence comes from Aureliella sp., assembly GCA_963691875.1. Lineage (GTDB taxonomy): Bacteria > Planctomycetota > Planctomycetia > Pirellulales > Pirellulaceae > Aureliella. The sequence goes on along the minus strand of OY829846.1, from coordinate 1,760,910 downwards.
CCGGAGCCCGAGTACAAAGCTCCTGAGCCTCCGAATCACGAGCCTGGGTACGAAGAGCCTCCGTTGGAGCATCCACCAGAGCCAGAGTATGAGACGCCGGAACCGGAGTACAAAGCTCCTGAGCCTCCGAATCACGAGCCTGGGTATGAAGAGCCTCCGGTGGAGCATCCACCGGAGCCTAAGTACGAGGCACCGGAGTCAGAGTACGACGATGATGATGACGATGATGATGACCGCGGGAAAAAGAAACGCCGCCTGAAGGGTGGCGACGAAGACGTCCATGATGACGATGGCGACGCTCGCGGTAAGAAGCGACGTGGCTGGAAGGAAGAAGGCGACGATGATGATGACTACGACGACGTTCGTCACTCGAAGAAGGGTCATCAAGGACGCTTCTTAGGTGGATTCTTCAAGAAGTTCTTTCGCAAAGACCACTAGTTAACGCTTCAAAGCAAACCACTTCTGCAAGAGCTTGGCATTGATATGCCAGGCTTTTTCGTTTCTAGTGCAGCTTGGGAAGGAGGCGACGTGAGAGCACAATTGCTAGTATGGATTTTTCTTGAATATTAATTTGGCGTCAGAAGCCGCGCCTCCTGACGCGTTGGAGAAGCTGCGTAATCCAGATGCTGCCTAGTTCGATAGATTGGTCAAAAGAAAGACACCTGCACTATGAAGACTCGTGTACCCGCTGCTGGGATGGGAAACGGATGTTGACGATGTGGTGCAAGAAGTTTTGCTTGCCGCTTGGGCCAAAATAGAGTCTCACCGAGGTGACAGCTTAGTCTCAACCTGGCTGCCATTACGATTCGCTAATGCCGCAAGGTTATCCGACAAAAGAAGTTGTCGCGTAGGGCCCAAGCGTACTTGTGGTCGCTTGGCTTCAACGCAACCGATGCCGATGCTTCGTCAAATCTGGCGGATAGAAGCTCGAGACGAGGCGAAAGCAAAAGAAGCTGAAAAGACGAAAGACACAGCTTAAATTCGAGTCCAAATAACTCACGGTGGAAGCTTTGGGCAAAATCCAATAGTTGGAAACAACAGAAGGCGAAGTGCAAACGCACTTCGCCTTAATGTTTTTGGGCAATGATGAATTTGGGATGGGCACGCTCGCGAACTAGCTCTTGGCTTGCTCGATCAAGTCGATGCAGTCCTCAAACGCTTGATGCAACTCCACTTGGTTCGCAACATCCATTTTGGTGAAGATGCTTGAACGATGTTTCGAAGCCGTTTGCACAGAGATTTGCAGCGTCGCACCCACTTCTTTTAGTGCATGGCCGTGTGATAAAAGTCTTGCAACATCCAGTTCACGCGATGTGAGGTTGTCTATCCGCGTTCTGCGGTTGCGGCGTTTCCTACGGTTGGGAATAACATTCAAATTCTGTTGCAATGCTGCCCGTAGAATCGCCAGCCATTCGTCGGCTGCTGAGTTTCTCGAGACGCAGTCATAGACGCCGCTGTGGAAAGCTTCGCGGCACATCTGGACATTCTCAATGTCCAGAAGCATGACCGTTGTCAGATCAAGGGCTCGCGATGCAACTTCTCGATGTAAGCCAAGGCCGGTTCCATCGGGTAGTTCTCCGGCAACTAGCAAGCAGCCCGTTGCCAGTTCAGGCACTGTACGCAAGAACTCGCTTGCAGTGATAAAAGCGGAAGTCTCAAGACCAAGACTGTAAGCGATGTTTGAGGGCAATAGCTCAGTGCATCCTACTACATACAGCCGTTGTCGGGGCAGGGAATATTCGCGGGCATTCATATCGGTTTGGTGCAGAAAACGAATTGGAGCGGAACAGGCTGATCCGTTCGGGCTACGGGTCGCCAATGATTTTTCGAACCTTCACAACAGTCCAAGCCAGTCTTTTGCGCGATTCAGCCACGCAAGTGGAGAGCCAGCTTTCAAAAAATTGATCGTAGTGAAAGGGGCAGTCGTAGCGATTTTTCAATAGTGAGAAATGCCTCCCCAAGCCCCTGACTAGGGAGCATTCCCAAGGCTAACTCGGTATTGTTAGACCTGGAGAGAGCAGACTTGCCGATCGATTCTAACGATACCTATGAGCAAGTGGTTCAGCATGAGCGGAAGCTCATCCGTTGATGCCTACCAACGCTGCGTCTGTTGACCGCTCGCGAGTAGCTCCATAGCTTCTGAGGTCATTCCGTACTCTAAGCCTGGCTGATTGACCTCAAGAAAGAACTGATATCTCGAGTAAGGCTCATCTGCGGAAATGACAGGCGCCGGCGCCGTATACAAAAGACTAGTTGGTAGTCCGTTCCACTTTCTGATGTAGAGTCCGCCACCTAAGGAAGGCTGTTGCTGCAACTGATAAGTATGTTGCAACTCCGCGACGAAACGACTCGGGTCGCCAGACAAAGCATGGACGGTTACGCGCTGCAACCGTTTGTACCGGTCAAAGTAGTAGGTTAAGGTACCCGCCAGATCGTTGGGGTTGGTCCCGGTCACTAAGGGAACCCGCATCACGTCAAGTCGCGGATCGGCAGCGACCATCGAGACACGTGGAAAGCGTTGCGGTACCCAAGAGGGGGAAACGTCAAATCGCACGACTTCGCTGAGTGCGCTGATCGGCCGGAACTGAGGTATCGTAGGGGGAATGGTAGAGCTTGAACCAGCGGAAGGTGCCGAAGTCAAATAACCCGACGCAATCTTGTCGGCCGTACCATCCTGCTCGGAAGTTTGCTCGACCGGCTGGCCGCCCACGTCGAGATTCTCGTAAGCTACATAAGGACCGCCGATGGCGGCGGCGAGTAAGCCGGCTGCTGCTAGTTGTCGTTGCATGGTTCCCTCCTGCTCTGACATTTGGATGGCCATTCCACGGATTGGTGGATGCGAAATGTCCTGAAAAGATTGTGAGGACACGGCAGATTGGAGAACGAGTAGATTTCCAATCGAAACCCGAGTTGTTGCTTCGTAGACTGAACCAGGTTGATTCGAGCAAAGCCGCGTCCATAGGGCTTATCGACCCGGAACTTCAAGGTATGCATCTGCTTTTGCTGGCAATAGACGACCCGTAAAATTGTGATAGTTTCACAGCACTTCTCCCGCCTAGCTCCTACTCTGCTCCTCAGTGAGACGACAGTGGCTTTGCGATCCTCATATCCGAAAAACCTTGTGATCGAACCCTACGAATGGCTGATTGACCACAGCCAGAAATTTTTGCTTTACGAGGGAAATACGCATTCGCTCTTCGGCGTAGAACGACTCGCCGCTTCCGAAATTTCCATGCTGCAACTGCAGGTGCAGCTGCGAAGACGCGCTGGCAAAAGATTCCCCCGGCCCGAAAAATGGCTGTGGACAGCGCGAAGCTTTTCTCAAGCCAGCGATTGGTATTCTGCCCAGTTCAAAGCGAGTATCGTTCCGAAAGGCTGCAGAGTGGTAGACGGTTGTTGTGCGGCAGGAAGTGATCTCGTGGCTCTGGCACAACGAGGACCCGCGATTGGGATCGATCTCGATCCAGAACTTGTCGCCTTGGCACGTCACAATCTAGCTGCTCACCAAATGAGTGCTGAGGTGCAAAAGAGTGATCTTCTTGATTGCGAGTCATGGCTTGAACGAGAGGACTGGTTACACGTGGATCCGGATCGCGGTGGCCCTGAAGGGAAGACGACTCGCTCTGATAAGTTTTCACCTTCGCTCCAAAGCGTTTTATCGTTGGCAGAGAGAACGACTGGCAGCTTGATCAAAGTTGCTCCTTCCACTCAGTTTGCCGAACCCGAGGAATTGCCACTTGCTGAGTTAACACGACTTTGGATTGGCAACTACGGAGAATGCAAACAGCAATTGCTGTGCGTTGGAACTGCGGCCGGCAGGCTCAAAGAGATCGCCAGGCAAAGCAGCAGAGCTCTCGCAGACAAAGACGCGGCAGTGCGTCCAATCGAATACCTTGGTCCGAACTTGTGGCAAGATAAGGATTTTTTGCGATGGGCCGTTCTGGCGAATCCATCTCAGGACGATAAAGAAAAAACCGAATTGCACCTATTTGCAGCGGAGGAGTGTGAAGTGGGAGTTGAGCCTGAGGAGATTGCATGCGAGCATTCCAAGTTGGGCCAATACATCTACGATCTCCACAACACCGTGCATGCAGCTCAGCTGCAGGCCAGCTTTGCTGAGGCTCATCAACTGACAGCCATCACTTCTCCCAATGGTTACTTCACGCAGGATGAAGCGATCGAATCGGCGTGGCTACAGCGATTTCGACTCGTGGATGTAGTTGCCTGGGATGACCGCAAAATGCGCAAATGTCTGAGAGGGCTAGGAGCCGGAGTCGTCGAAGTGAAAAACCGGCTGGTAAAGCTCGACGCCAATCACTATCAGAAACGTTTTTCCGGAAATGGCACCCGAAAGTTGACTTTAATCGTGACACAGCTCGGCCAACGCACTCGCTGCCTGGTTTGCGATCGAGAAATCTGAAAACTCCGTGGGGCTGAAGCAGGTTCAAACCAGTGGCGCAGCCCAGGAACAGACTTCCTAAACGACTGTCCATGTAAGTGGTCTTTGCTACTGACTCTCTAGATTGGGTTTTAGGAGCCACACTACGCAAGAACCTGCATCAGTATTGACTCGCGTTTAATTCAGTTTTCAACTGGGGCTTCAGGATTTGGGCGAAATATTTAGCTCAGGCGACGCCCAAGTTCGGACACGTCCTTTGCCACGAGCTCCCATTGGTTTTAATTGCTTCGTGTAGGCTGAATCTACTATAATTCGATGCGACACCTAATGAGCAGCATGACCGCTGTAGAAATGCCTAGACAAGAAGCATTGCGGAAGGGAGCGAAAATGGAGCCCTTATCTCCACGAGACTTGGTTGTTCGTCAACAACTGCTTGACGACGACCACTGGCTGGATGGTGCGAGCGACGCGACGACTGAGCCCGCAATCCCTCTTGAGAGATTTCAAACCCTCGAACGTATCATTCGTGATAGCCCGATTACGGTAGATCCCTATCTAGAGTTAGCACGCATCTACTTGCACCAAAACCGGTATGCGGATGCGAAGCGGATCTTAGATCTTGCGATTGAGAAGTTCCCTCAAGACGAGCAAGCCAATTTTCTGCGAGAAGAAGCGCAAATCAACCGTAGTCTTCAGATTCACCAGGCAGCTCAGCAAGCCTATGATACAGAGCCTTCTCTGCTGACGAAGGAACCGCTTGACCGGTGCCATGTCGAATTGAACGTGCTTCGTGAGTCGATCTGCCGCGCAAGACTGAAGAGGCACCCAGACCAGCTCGAACTGAATCTTCCGCTGGCTTCCGCTTTGGAAAACCTTGGTCAGCCTTCCGATGCAATTGCGTGCCTTGAAAACGCAATTCATCGGCCTGATCTTCGCGCGAAAGCGTCATTGCAGTTGGGACAGCTATACGAGCGGGCTGGCAGGGTACCGGAGGCACTATCTGCTTACCGACGAGCGGCAATGTATCGTGCGCCTTCGCCATCAGATGAAGTCAAGTACACTGCCATTGTGTGCGCTGCGGATCTTGCCGAGGAATCGGGGCTCATTGATTCGGCGGTTCGTTACGTGAAGATGCTGCTTGAGATTCAGCCAAAGAATGCCGAGCTTCAAAAGAGACTCGCTGGGCTAGATTCAATGGAACTTTGACCGCCATCGCTTCATCCATCTAGACGTAATGAACTCCCCCGCAGCATTGGCATCTTTTGGGCAAGAACAGATAGCCAATGCCAAGCGTAGCGACGAAGATGGCGATGCGCACCACTTTCGGAAGCTCCACGAATCTGTGGTCTTCTTCTCGAAAGCATGAGGGGCAATACATACGCATGTCGGCGAGCATTCCTATAAAACCTGGCGCTGAATAGGACCTCACTTTTTTCACATTTAGAGGCAAGAGTCGTCTTTTTGTTTCGTAATTGCAGAACGGTCTACTCGCTTAGAGGGGTGAAGACGCGAGCGATTACCGCCTCAATACTTGATATTCAAAGGAAAAGCCGGCCCATTCAGTGATTCGAGCCGGTTCGATCTAAAATTAAAGGTCGACGTCTTGGTAAACTGTACCGACGGTCAACTAGTTTTGCTCGTTTCAAGAAATCACTTACGGACAGCTACTACGATGTCAGCCTACTACTACCTTGCAATTCGCAAAACTCTCTCACTTTCCCTCGCTGTCATCTTTGTTTTGGGCATTTCGACAAGCGGATTAGCCCAAGATGCGTTGAGCAAGAAAGAACTCAAGCGAGTACGAAGTCATGCCCGAAATCTGTCGCTGGCCTTCAACAGTGCAGCTGAGACGGTTCGGCCGTGCACCGTTGAAGTGTTGAGCCGGACGAGTAAGGGTGGCACCAAAGACCCGATTCTCAGTATCCTTGCCGACCAGCGTCCGAATTTTGACAGTTTCGGAACCGGAGTCATCGTCTCCGATACGGGGGTGATCCTGACCAATCACCATGTTGTCGAGAATTCCGAGGCGACAGAGATTCGCTTGATCGATGGACGTCGCTTCAAAGTAAAAGAAACGATTACGGACCCACAAAGTGACTTAGCAGTTCTGCAGATCGAAGCCGAGGATTTGCCTTTCGCGGAGATCAGCGAGGAGGAGCCCTTCGTTGGACAATGGGTTCTCGCCATTGGGAACCCTTTCATGCTCGACTCCTCCGTCAGTGCAGGCATCATCAGTAGCACTAAGCGTTTTCGGCAGTTATCACAACTTGTCCAAGGACAGTTCCTGCAGACAGATGCTTCGGTCAACCCTGGTAATTCAGGAGGGCCTTTGATCGACTTGGATGGCAAGTTGGTTGGTATCAATACAGCGATCGCATCACGTTCTGGTAGCTTCGAGGGAATCGGATTTGCGATTCCAATCAGACGTGCAAATTGGATTCGACAAGAACTACTTGAGCAAGGCAAAGTGAGGCGTGGTTACGCTGGTATATCCGTTGCTGATGTGGCGTTCGAACAAATCAAATCTCTCAAGCTAAAGGCAGCTTCCGGCGCCTTGGTGCGGCGACTTGTACCGGGCTATGCAGCCAAGAAAGCTGGTCTCGAGATTAACGATGTGATCATTAGTCTGGATGGGCAGAACGTCCGCAACAAAGCTGATTTTTCCGCTATCGTGCAGCAGTCTCCAATTGGCGAGCCGGTTGCAATCACGGTAATGCGAGCTGGCGAGAGGGTGGAGCTGTCCATCGAGCTAACAGAACGTCGACAATAAAGCTCGTTAAGTTCCGCCAACAAGACGGCCAGCAGTCGAAGTCAGCTGCGTTTTACTTGCCGTAAAGCCGTACGTCGTCAAAGTTGTTCATGTCGTCGAAGGAGCCGATTCCGATGCTCCCACGACCAAAAGTAGTGTCTTTGACCTGCATGTGAGGCTTCTCCATGTCGTCGAAATAGATCAAGATTTGACCCGTCTTGTTGCGCCGCACTAGCTTGATAGTGTGCCATTGGTCATCCCACGGAACGTGCTTATTGTTCTCTGTCATCGCTTTGCGTGGGGCATCGTTGACGATCATGATCTGACCGGAGTGTGGATCTGGCCTCGCTCCCATATGCACATAGTAGAAATGCGTCTGGTCTTGGTGGCAGAAAAATGTGCAGCAATCGCGATGGCCGCCAGTGTCCTTGGTGCTCTTTACGCGATAGATCAGAATAAATTCTTCAAGCTTCACATTCTTGATGAGTGCGATATTGTGCGGGCTGCGATGCTTGGGGGTGTAATCGCTAACGCGACGATTGAGGCCAAAACTGGAGTTTCCGTCTTCCTTCATGAGCTCCCAAGCTTTTTCGTCAGTCACCTCCCAGTTCGCATGACCGTCCTCGAAATCATCCGAGAAAACGAGGGGCAAGCCATCCATTTCCTTAGCCGGCTCATCCGCGACTGATGGCATCGGGAGCAACATGAGCAAAGCAACGAGACTGAGTTTCGACGACATTTCGGCGCTTGATGAATGGGGGAGAGTATTGTTTCAGCGTCAATATTGTGGAATAGATGGATCAATTTCCTGAGACCAGGCAGCTATCCCGCCTTGCATGCTTTGAGCGTCGGGAAAGCCGTTCTGTAGCATCCAATGTACCACTTGCAAGCTGCGCATGCCGTGGTGGCAATGAACGACGATTCTCTGGCCTTCAAATTCATCTAGCCTTTTGTGAACTTCGGGCCACTGGCTGGTTGGGAGCAAAACTGCTCCCTCTATCTTCGCGAGCTCAAACTCCTCTTGCTCGCGACAATCGATCAGCACGATTTCCGATTGATCTAGCAGTTGTTTTGTCTCTGCTGGACTGATTTCAAGTGCATCCATTGCTAAAACTATTTCTTGCCATCCGAGCCAGCGGTCGAAAGACTACGACCAGATGCGTTCTTCTTGGTGTCTTCGATTTTGGAGAAGGCCAAGATCGTATGCGACTCGTATTCCTCGCCCGAGCGCAAAACCGTGTTTGGGAACTTCTCTTGGTTGATTGAGTCGGGGAAGTGTTGTGTTTCTAGGCAGCAAGCACTTCGCAGAGCATACGTCTCGCCGCCCTTTCCCTTGTCGCCTTTAAGGAAATTGCCCGAGTAAAACTGGATACCTGGTTCCGTTGTGGTGATGCGCATCAATCGTCCAGACTCTGGCTCGGCAAGCACGGCTGCCAGACGATACTTGCCTTTGCCAGGTGAGTTTAACACATAGTTGTGATCGAATCCGAGAGCTTCGGTATCGACCAATTCATCAATGCTCTTGCCAATCTTGGTCTGCTTGCGCAGATCGAGAACAGTTCCTTCAACATCTTTCAATTCACCGGTTGGAATCAAGGTCTCATCCGTAGGCGTGTACTTGTCTGCGTTGATACGAATACGGTGGTCCAGGATGGTCTCACTGCCCTGTCCAGCCAGATTGAAATAAGCGTGATTGGTCAGGTTGACCGGTGTCGCCTTATCTGTGGTCGCGCTGTAGCGGATGCTTAAGTTTGGTTTGTCCTTGAGTACCAAGTAGGTCACTTTGATACTCAGTTCACCAGGATAACCTTCTTCTCCGTCTGGACTCGTGTAGCTGAACGTGACGCCTTGACCTCGATCACTCTCGAATGAGCGTGCTTTCCAAATCACTTTGTCCAAACTTCGTTCTACTCCGCCGTGGAGGTGATTCGGTTCGTTATTGATGGCTAGCGAATACTCCTTGCCATCCAGGGTGAATTTCCCGTTCGCGATTCGATTGCACACTCGTCCCGTTGTACACCCGAAGTACTGATTGGCTTCCGACTCATATCCGCTGACATCATCAAAACCCAGGATGACGTCTTCAGTCTTACCTGTCTTGTCGGGTGCATGTAGTTGAACGAGGGTCGCACCACGGGTCATAACTTTAGCGGTAATGCCCAATTCATTCTTCAAGGTGAAGATCTCGACCGCTTCGCCTGCTTGGGTTTTCCCAAAGGGTTCGGCCCGAGGTTTCTCGGCGCAGGCGAAACGACCGTAAAAAACAGACACAAACGCCAGAGTAAACGTGGCTTGTGAGCAAAGCCTAATGCAATACGATTTCATGATGCGGCTCATCGACCAGATGGGAGAAGGGGAGTTTCGGGGTGCTTCAGGGTATTCCAAAGCGAGTGCAAAAACAACTGCCTGAACATGCAGAATAGCAACCCGAAGAAGCGCATAAAAACGGCTGCGAATGTGGTATTCGCAGCCGTTGGAAGCATTCCATGTTGTCACTTAACTACTGAGCGCCAGCCTTTGCTTTGGAACGAGCCTCTCGAAGTCCCCGGCTAAGGATGTCTCGCAGCATTGGCGAGTAGTCCTCGTACTTGGCTTCGTCAGGGGATCCTGAAGCGAACTGGAAAATCGCATCTCGCGGCTTGGGGCTAAGAGCAATCAATGTGCTGCTGACTGTTCCATAGTCTGTTCCTCGTTGGATCATACTTGGACGGCCTGGTGCCGTCGGGCTACGAGCAAAAACTTTGCTGGCAACTGCGAGAAATTTGACCGGCGAGTCAAGCATCTGCAAAGTCAGTAGCCGGTGAGCAAGCTGGACTCGTTCGTCCATCGGGTCATTCATGTCCTGGTTGCCAATGATGTTGAGGCCTTCTTCCAAAGGTTGCACATCCTGCTCACCATCACTGTGGACAACCCATCCACTCTCCGCATCGCAAACGACAAGATTGAGCCCCTCGTAGCGATGAGTCATCAGCTCTTCCATGGCTTTGTCGACGCCTTTACGGGCACTACCACTTCGAAGAACTTCTCGAGCCAACAGTCCGCGGCTTCGAGCGCCAATTGGATCACCCGAGCTACCTGGAACCCGGCGGTTACAAAGGCCAACAAACATCCCGTGTTGGTTGACTCCTAGCCAAGTTCCTCCGGCTCGTTGATCTACTCCGCAGAGCACTCGCGGTTTTCCGGATTGTATGGAAGGTGGTAAGGAAGGTCTGTCGTAATACTCCTCTCGATTTGCGGCTACAAGAATCGGGCTTTCTGGTACAAGGCGGTAGAGAACTGCCAGTAAGCACATCGATATGCGTTTTCTCTTCTACGAGTAGATGGACTATTGAGAAGGAGGGCATTGGGGGGCTGATGGCCGATGATACAGATTGGGCAATTCGTCCAACAAATCTGCCTTTCCATACTCCGAACAGGCCGAAGGACCTCCTTGACGATGACAACAATCTAACGCCGGGCTATCGCCTGAAACACCCCCCAGTGGGTGGCTGGTAGGGATATTTGAGCATCTATGACTGCCATCCTGGCAATTTCTACCAAAATGAATGCTGTATTACGCCCCGTTTCCAGGGCTTAGAGTGGGTTTCCACGCCCCCATTGCCAAGTCCGTTTTGCTGGCATTTTTTTTAGCCACAGTAGGCCCAGCACTGCAGATACGATAGCTGCGACGCTGAAAAGCTGTGCGATAGTGAGTCCGGTACCCAACTGACTAGCTTCGTCACTCCGAACTAACTCCATCAGAAAACGCGACGAAGTGTAAAGCAAGATCGCGATGCAAAAGACCATCCCATCGCGGCTGGCGAAAGGCTGTAGAAACCAGATCAGAACGCACAGCAATGCGGCATTGATTGCCGAATAAATCTGCGAGGGATGTGTTTCGAGGCTTTTTGAGGGAAGTTGAGACGGTAAGAAGCTAATCGCTTGGCCGCCAACCTTGGCTTCGGCGAACATCTGTGGTGCCGCCACGGGATCATCACCGGCGACCTTCTCAACGCTTGAAATGTAGACACCAGACAGGCTCGCCCCTTTTTTGAATCCACGCTGGCTGGCGAGACTGTCCGGCTTGATCGCCTTAATTATTGAAGGCGGAAACTGGGACTCGAGCTCAACACCCAGCAAACGTCCGGATGCCAATTGCGACTGGTAAGGAAGGCTGCCTTGCGGGAACTGAATCGAAGGCAGTTCTGCAGTACAAACACCTCCAAAGCAGCAGCCATGTAGAAGGCAACCAATTCTTCCCAGGCTTTGCCCAATCAGAAAACCGGGGGCGATGAGATCTGCCATCGCCAGAACATTTAGATTCCGTTGCCAGCAATAAGTTATGCCTGCCAGAAGGCCCCCAATAACCCCACCGTAGATGACCAAGCCACCTTCTGTGAGTTTGAAGACATCGGTGATCGAGTTGAACTCAGACCACTTCTGTACAACAAAAAAAACTCGAGCGCCGATCACACCAGTTAACATCATCCAGAACCCAAGCCCTATCACGTCGTCAACGGAGAGGCCTAATTGCTTTGCGCGCAGAACTGTAATTCCAACTCCGCAGAACAGTCCAGCAACGACCATCACGCCATAGCCCCGTATTGGCAGTCCGATAGCGGTTCCGTCGGGCCACTTTTGCTCTACAGATGGCAATAGAAAGACCAAAACCGCCGAAGCGATCAGTACGACAGGTAGAGCTCCAGTCACGTCCGATGAGGACTTGGTTCTGGAGTACTTAAGAGCTCCCCACGCGATGAAAACGATCCATACGAGTGCAAGCAGTATTCCGAAACCCAACATCGGAACACCAGCTATTTGATGCGGAATGTAGAAGAGGGTGCTACGCATTGAATCCAGGTTTCGAGAGAAACGTCAGCCGGATTTGATCTCGATAGCTCAATAGTCTTCAAACGCTAGGACATGAACCTAGGGCGCAAGGGCCGAAACGGAACCCGGTAAACACTGTCCAAGATACCTGATTTCCGGCGAGACAAGAATTGCAGTCTGAAGTTCAGCTGCCATCAAAATAAAAACGCGACTGGCAGGAGCCAATCGCGTTTGTAGATTTCAATAGTCAACCAAGAAGCTTATTGCATTGGATCCTCTGCGGCGCCAACTTTCTCTTTTGCTTTCGCAGCTGCAGCACGAGCGTTACCTGTATCTTCGCTAGCCATTGGCGAAGCGGTAGGATTCTCGGGAGCTTGTGGAGTGGAATCAGAGCCTCCACATCCTGCAACAGGAGCGATAAGTGCCAATGCTAGCAACAGAGCAGATAGTTTCTTCATGGTTTCCTTCCTAGATCAATGGATTAACTGAGGTTCAATTACTGAGTGAAGCCTTCGTCAAGAACCCAGCCGTCAGACATAGCTGCCATACGACGCAGAGTTCCGATTGCAATGTTTTCCGAAACGTATTGTACGGAACCATCGCCCAACACCCAGTTGTTACCACCGGTGTGATAGCTGTTAAAGCCAGCCCACGCAGAAGTTCCCTTAGGAGTGCTGATGTTGCGGTTGCCCATCAATCCAACAGGAAGCCAACCCATGGAAATCCAAGCGAAGTTCCAGCGGTCACCACCAGTTGTCTCACCCATCATCAAGGTGTTGCTCAACCCGTCAGTGACCTGACCAAACTTGGTTGGGTTGCGATCGCTACCGTACATACCACGTAGTGGGTAGTAGTTGCTAAAATCAGCAACACCGTCGCCATCAAGGTCAACGCGCTCTGGGTTTCCGTGAGGACCGCACTGGGTGATTCCATTTGATTCGTAACGAATAGCGCTCATTGCACCACCACAGCCAACGTAGTTGGTGAAGCCGTGGTCTTGGCTATCATTAGGACCGAACCAGATACCACCGATTGCAACGCAAGATGGGTTGAAGGTCCAGAACATGATACCAGTGGTGAACAAAGCTGGGTCGGATGGGCACTGGTAAGTCCCGATTTGGAATTGTCCCAATTCCCAATCGTTGTCCACGAACCACCAAGGCTGACCTTCAACTGGCTTGAAGACGTGCCTAGGCGGAGGGGTGATTAGAGACGCTTGCGCGTGATCGCGGTAGCCCTTCCCCTTCGTGAACTGGTTGTAAAGAGGTGTTTGTTCCATGTATGGCATCAAGAATACCAATGGACCAAAGCCAGGAGCAGATGTTAGCGTGATGCCATAGCGACCAGGAGACAGGAAGCCGGCGTGGTCACCCCATTGCCCGTTGTTGTTGGACGGAATCGTACGGAGTGCAGATTCGTGGTTGTGATTTGCCAAGCCCAATTGCTTCAAGTTGTTCTGGCACTGCATACGACGAGCAGCTTCACGTGCTGCTTGAACGGCTGGAAGCAGAAGTCCAACCAGGATACCGATGATCGCGATAACGACCAACAGTTCGACGAGCGTAAAGCCCGAGCGACGATTCTTCATTGCATAACCTCGCTGAAGAAATAGAAATGAGACAAAAACGACATCGAGCAACGTATAAATTACCAACCAAGGAAAGCCTTGCCCGAATAAGCGGCTGAGGCTGAGAGCAACCGACAGCCGAATCTATTGTCCAATGCTATGTCGTTATTTCAACCTTTCGAGATCGTTTTACCGACAAAAAACGGCTGGTAAAGACGAATTAACGCCCCGGAGTACAATGTTTGGGGGGGGTGGTTGCGGCTGTGCAGGGGGCGCCGTGAGGTTGGTTTTGTAAGTGTGTTTGGATTGCCTGAGGCGCTAGCCTTAGTCATTGCATGGTACCGAGCCGAGTGTCCATCCATGAAATGACGTCAAAAGGGCTCGCAAGGCGAAGGATTTCCTTTCTCAAGCGAGTGTTTTCGCAAAAGAAGAGTTACGAAGAGAGGGGAGGTCTGTTGCAAAGAAGGGGCGCCCCTAACTTTTTAAGAGCGCTTCAGGCACATCAGTTAGTGCTGTGAATTCCTTGAATTCGCGGCCAAGGCAATGCGGATGCACAAAGCTCCCTCAGAGTTGTCGAGGGGAAGGAATGAACTGCTTTTTCCAAACCAGATTGAAATGGATAATCTGTATGTAGCCAGATCCTCACGCTGCAGCACGTCGTCAGGCGGAGGACGCTAACCTGGAATCGATTCGTGTCTCATGAGGTCTTCAGCCGTCTCACGAATGCGTATCAGCTTGGCTTCGCCGTTTTCTATGAGGACCTCAGGACAGCGATAGCGGCTGTTGTAATTGCTTGCCATCGCGTAGGCGTATGCGCCCGCAAGTTCCAAGACAACCCAATCTCCAACCTGTGCCTTGGGTAAAGAACGGCAAGAAACGAATCCACCCTCGGATTGAGTAAAGATGTCACCGGATTCGCAAAGTGGTCCACCGACTACGACATCGTGACTCTCGACCGTTGCACCATCACGACGACATATCGAAATCGGGTGATATGCCCCGTATAGAATCGGACGAGCGAGGTCGTTGAAGCCAGCATCCAGCAGGTAGAAGGTGTTCTCTCCCATTGCTTTGACGGCTTGGATCTCTGCCACCAGATAACCGCACTCTGCTACTAGATATCGGCCGGGTTCAATCTCTAGCTCGACTTCATGCCCAAACTTCTCTTGAACGCGATTTCGCACGGAGTCCCAAACTTCGAAGTACTGGTGGATATCGATGTAACTGTCTTGCACCGTGTACGGGATCGGCAATCCGCCTCCAGCTGAGATGACCTTTACTGTCCTTCCAACCTGCTCGCAAGCTTTCTCCATCGCGCCTCCAACTTGGCTGAGGTGCTCAAAGTCCGTCCCACTACCGATGTGCATGTGGAGGCCCGTAACTGTAATTCCGTGTCGATCCGCAATGCGCAAACAATCGTCAATTTGAGTGTGCCAGATTCCGTGCTTTGATTGAGGACCACCCGTATTGGTTTTCTGACTGTGTCCGTGGCCGAACCCTGGATTGATTCGCATGGTAACATCGCTTCCCGGGGCAACTTGTCCAAGTTGGTCAATCATGTCAGGAGAGCCGACATTGACTGGGATTTTGTGCTCCGTAACCAGTCTCAATGCTTCACGATCGAAGACATCCGCGGTGTACACCAGTTGGTTTGGACGCGATTGTGGGGCAAATCCCACGCGCAGGGCCCTTTCGATTTCGCCTGCACTGACAGCATCGACGACTGCGCCATGCTTGCGAACACGGTCGAGGATGGCGATGTTCGACAGTGCTTTCTGAGCGTATCGGATGGTATCAAACACACTCAAGTCTGCGATTCGCTGTTCGATCGAAGCGGCGTCGTAGAAGTAGCAAGGCGATCCAAACTTCTCGATGAGGCTCTCAATTGACAGGCCTGCGATCTGAGAACGAACGGTGGAGAATGGTGATGTTTGCATGATGGGATCGCTATGAATTCTGATAATCGAATGCCTGTCCTGTCAGACCTACTTTCCGCAAAGAATCTGCCGAATGAACGTCGACGACCGATTTTAGTGTTCGACCCAATCTCACGTAAGGGAGCGAGTACTGCCGAAGTAGGACCGGCCAAAGTTACGGTACCTAAAGTGGCCTCAAGCTGCCGAAGCAACCTCGTTAAGAATCGCCGAAGAGACCGCACTAAGGCCATCACAAGGCTTCGCTGACCCGAGCTTGGGCGGATCATAAGGCAATTCGAAGGCCCAATTAGTTCGGGCGGTCTTCGCGAATCTTGCGGCTGTAGTTTTCCATGAATCGACGCTCTTTGCGAGACAGTTTCTCCTCGCCCTCGTCGTGGATCTTTTTCAAAATACGATCCAATTCTAGCTCTGTTTTCTCGTTTCGCTCTGAAACCCTGGCTTCGGCGGGCCTGTGCACCTTCAGTCCCTGAGCCCGCGCCTTGGACGCAGTGTCTACTCTGCTGAGCGAATTCCAGAGGGATCCAAGAGCATTGAAATTGAATCCTCCGAAAAAGTAAGCTGCCGCAAATGCTGCACCGACCAAGTGCACGTCAAAGGCAACTCTGCTGGACTCACCAGTGTTAAATACGTTGTTCAAGATGATGAACACGCCAATCATCCACGCTCGGACGGGAATGGCACCGTATAGCCGCAGTTCGACATTTGGGAACATGAACACAAACAGCATGGTCACGGCTGTCGTCGCCCCCGACGCACCAATCAAAGAGCCGCGTTGATGAATACCGGTCCAGATCACACCGCAAAGCACAATGGCGATGATGTAGAAACGAAAGAACTCCCATCTGCCCAGTCGGTCCTCAACACTTCGTCCTAAAAAGTAAAGGCCGAGCATGTTGCCCGCGATGTGCCAGATGCCGCCATGCGCAAATCCATAAGACAGGAACCGCCACCATTCTATTGGGTTTGCCAGCGTGTCGTACTGTAGCGCCATGAGGGTGGTCAAGGCATCGGAACTACCTCCGATAAGAAAATTGGCAATGAAGGGGATCACATTGGCGATGATCAATATGGAAACCATACTGCGGCTATTCCAGGGCGTGATCGGCCGAAAGGTGTCTTCCTGGTAGTAGTCGCGGTCGTAAATGCCCATCATCAATTTCCAAAGGTCTAAGGCAGAACGTGAGTCTGAATCTGCCAGTCCAAGTTCGCTCGAACGCAGTCTTCGCTTCCGTGAATACACTTTCGATTGGTAGTAGCTCTTCTGCCAATCGCCGAGTAAACCAATCCCAGCGCTTTTTCAAACTCGATCGATTGTCCAGCTTGCAAGGGATGCCCAGCTTGCTGCGCGAGCCGGGCTCCATCTATTCGCATAGCAGATGACCTAAAGTCAGGTCAAAGGCAGCTGGAACCGGCATGCCGACAAGGCGGAGGCAGAAACCGATTCCATTATAGGACGCGTCTCAACGAACAATTTTCCTGGTTACCCAATTCCAAGTCTAGAAAGGAGTTCGCAACCGGCACTGCCAAATTCGGTTCTCCAGTACAACATATTGGCTTTTCGGATCGGCGGATCCAGACCAGACTATCTGTCGAAATGAATTGGCAGATGGCCGCAGTATGCTTCCCTCAGCTATGACCCTTTGGAGAGTCCTTTGTTTTACCTGCACAACCTAATTGGTGGCCTAGGATTCGTTCTGCTCCTAGGAACCTACCTGCTGCTTCAGCTCAACCGAATTGAAGCGCAGTCACTCCTTTATTCGCTGTTGAATGCTCTCGGTGCGGCGTTGCTACTTGTCTCTCTGGCATTTGATTTCAACCTTTCCGCCGTGCTTGTGGAGTCCAGTTGGCTGGTTATCAGCCTGATTGGTATCGCAGTCACTCTGGTAGATAAAGGTCGGTGCAAAGAAAGAGACGCTCCCTGACAGCCGAGAAACGCCTTTTTTGCCAGATCATAATGGGCTCGTTAAATTCCGGGCGCTTCTATTTTTTTCTTTGGCCCTGGCGCCGAACCCTCTGTCGGCTTGCTCACGCTGAGAGGAGCTTCTGACTTTGCTTCAGTCGATTCCTCGACTTTAGCCGGCTTCTCTTCTGCGACTGACGCTTCACCTGGCTCAGCTGCAGACGTCTTTTCTCCTGCCGGTGACTCGAGCGTTTCTTCAGACACGGCAGGTTCCTCCTGCTCTTCGCTCTCTGCTGTTGGTTCCTGTGGCTTCTCGAGCGGCTTTCCAGTTTCAAGATCGATCATCTCAAACGCAGGAGCCATTTCACCCGGATCTTTGGTGCCCGTGTCCTTAAACTGCTTCTCGTACTCTTCACTCTTGCGAAGCATTTCAGTCAAGAAGTTTCGACCGGGGTACTTTTTCGGCCAGCTCGAAATCACACCTAGCATGGCAGGGTCAGCAAACTGGTCCTCATAGACCCTTCTAAACTCTAGGAAATCGTTTAGCGGGAAATCCTCAGGCAGTTCAGGTTCATCCAAGATCTGCTTGTATCGCTGCACCGATGCGATCACATCATCCGCAATGTCGTCGATCATCATTGCCGGACGTTTGTTGAACAATTTGTCCCAGTTGGTAAATGCTTCTTCGAAAGCCTTGAATGCTTCGGTCAACTCCGCATTCTCGAGGTGCTGGTCTGCATTGAACATTTGGGTTCGAGCGAGTAGAGCTTCCTCTTCCTGCTCTGCCAGACATCGCTCAGCCCAGTAAGCGTAGTTGATTTGGTTGCGGTACACATCGATATGTCGAATCTGTTCCCGCAACCGGACCATTTCCTTGGCTTTGGTCATAGCCGTCATGCGTGCGTCATCGTCTTCCAGACGCTTTGCAACTGCATCAGGATCCAGCAAAATCTTGTACGCGGCATTCTCAGCTAGCAGCACCTGCTCAAAATTCCGTTCTTCATAGGGCAGATCCAGTGCTTCACGCTCCACATCCTCAAGCTTGTCAACTAGCTCACCTTGGAGCTCTTCATAAATATCGCCACAGAATTCGGCAAAGTCATCCTGAGCCTTTTGGAAGTCGTCGTTGGCCTTCCCCATGAGGCCCATTTGTATTGTGCTGCCATAGGTCGTCAAAATTGGCAGCATACCAAATTCCTCCCATTCGCGTTGAGCAAATCGCCACGCCGCACTTGCAGCTTCAAAACGCCACTCCGCACGAGCTTCCTCACTGGCAGCAGGCACATGGGCGTAGCTTTCAGCTTGAATTGCTTCAGCATGCTTCATTCGCCATTGGGGGCCCTTCTGATAGAACATCAAAGTGCTCTTGGCTTGCTTGGCTCCACTCGCCACCATTTCATAGCAGCGTTCGTACCAAAGTCTCCCGGTTAACCAGTTGTCAGGCTTTTGGTCAGGACCACGCCCGTCCTTTTGCGTAACGTCCAGGCCGGTCTTTGCGAGAATTTCTTCGTGGAAATCGCGGTCGTCACGGTAGAGTTGCCGATACTGAACTTTCTCATCCGCAACGCCCATCTTGTTGCCGAAGAACCATCCAAGCTCGAAGGGCATTTCAGTGCGAGTCTTGTTGATCTTGGCACCACGTACAAGATAATCCATCCCGCGTTTGACCCAATCGTAACGATGTTCGTAGTTGTCGAACTGAGTCGATACGTTGTAAGACATATTGTGAGACTGGAACTTCCAGATCTCGATGAAGTGTGGTTGGAGCGCGGCAATTTGATTCAGTGTTGCAGACAGCCGGTCCCAGTACTGCTCCTTTTTGTAGTACTCCGCCTTCTGCCACAGAATCGTCGCGGCAACACCACGTAAGCCAAGAGTAGCTAAACGCATCGATTCACTGGCAGGTTCGAGTTCGCCAAGGTCGCCTTGTCCAAGACTATTCTTGGTGCGAATCTGGGCGAGAGCGCCACCGGTCCGGCCATTCTTGATCGTGCCGTCCATGTTACGCACCGAGGGCCGACCCAAGAAATAGAGAGGTACGATTAAGACCACCATCGCGCTGATGTAGGTCAGTCGTCTTTGAAGTACTACAGAATTCATGCTGCCGCCAACTCCCTAGTCTTGAGGAAGAAGTAACCCACGCAACTAGTTAATATGAAATAACAAAAAGTCATCGTTAAATGTTTGCCGACCAAATCTGGGAAGATGTTAAATCCGTAAGCTACGAATTCGGCTGTGTTGAACTTCCCGAACGCAGGCAATGCCTGGAAGACGGTGAACAAGCTGTACATGATACCCGCGTCGGCAAACTCAATTGCCGTTTCTAAGGCCGGATTCCCCAAATCGAGATCAACCAAGGCCCCTGTTTGCATTGGCATGCGAATGATGGCCTCGATCGGACCGCCGCCAGGTGTTTCTCCTAATGCGACATCAGCAGCAATCGTACCGAAGAATCCGAGTACAAGACTGGTCAAAGTCGCAATCATCGCCACCGGGCCGCTCAAGAATGTACTGAACATGACGCCAAGGCAGATTACCAAGACCATTTGCATCCAGATGCCAAGGAAGCCTTTAAATAGGTTCCAGCCAAACTGCCTTTCGCCTGCACGAAGATAAACATCGCCAACGGCCATCCCGAAGTACTGTCCAGGGTCCGTGCATCGGATCATGATTTCTAGCTTACCGTCGTCGTTGATGAGGTCTTCGAAAATGTCGACTTCTTTTGGCTCGCCGTTAATCGAGCCGGGCATCTTGCCGTCGAACACGATCTGGTCGACCTCAAATTCCTTCACGATAAACGGATTTCTGCGGCTTTCCGCAGAGCCGTCTGGATTCCGCAAGATGATCTCACCTTGAACACCAGTGACAATGTCGCCCTTAAAAGTTCGGAACGCTTTGAGGCTCAACTCGATGGGGAGCTTCCCGTCGGGAAATTCACTCTTGTCGACATCGAAGGTCCATACCGCCGACATCAGCGAAGCACCCTCAATGTAGGTCTGATACTCCGATTCGTAGCCCACGTTGAGGCCCGAACGAGCCAAATTGCCGGCCCGGTCATAGATCGCCATCGAGCCGTAAATTGGCATTCGCGCCTGCAACAGTCCTTCGGGAGCACCGAACTCAAGCTTGGTCTCGCCGTCAACTTCTCTCGCAGTTACCGTGTGCTTGTGAGATTGGACGTCGTTGGTCACGCCGTATTGAATCGAGCCGTCTGCGCCCTCTTCCATGGTGAATTTGTGCGAGTGGTAGGCATCAACCTCGGTCGCTCCAGCCACACCTTCCTTACCTGGTCCCCAGTCTCGGAATGAGTGTGAGTGGTTCACACCGCGAACCACGAAGAAGTAGCTAAGAATTCCCATCGCAACAAGCAATACGGTGCCGACCGCACCAAAACCAAAGATGCGTCCCAGGACAATTTCAGTCGCGCGAACGGGCTTGGTGGTGATGGTTTGAATTGTTTTGCTGGTGATATCTGCGGGCAAGCTAAAGCAACTGAGGAATAAACCCAACAGCAGCACCAAGTAGCTGGTGCCCGTCATGACGAAAGAGATATATAGCTGACCAATATTGCTCGAGTTGGAGTCGAGGAACCAACCCGCGAACAATAGAACAACAATAAACACCGCCATGAGTGCCAGGACTTTTCGCCGAATCGCTTCTTGAAAAGCTAAGCGGCTTAGTGCGAAGATTCGGTGCAGGGAAGTGCCAGGAAGATCACGAGCCAACAATTCATATATGACTCGTGTAACCCGGAAAAATCCTTCTCCAGGACCGTACTTGAAGGTGCTAACGATAAAGCAGAGCAAGAAGCCCAGGATGGATAGCCCTACTGCGATTCCAGCACCGTGAACTAGGCCAAGTTTATAAATGAGCCACTCGAAGTAGCTCCACATTTGTTCTTCTTCGATACGCATCGCTGTCGAAGTCTATTCTCGAGGAAAAGGAAAGGGAGGATTCGCCAAGCAGAAAAATCTTGGCTGAGAATTCACAACGATTATTGTCCGGCTGGACGTGAGCCAGGCCGGTCATCCTGAACGATATCTAGGAATAGTTCTTCCATGGTCGTGGTCGGATTGTCGATGCTGACAAGGTCGCCACCCTCAGACTTAATCAAATCAGCAATCTTGCCCTTAAGTTCGTCCGACATTCCCTTAGCGTGGACCTCCGTTACGTCGCGAACCTTTAGTAGCTCGTCGACTCGTCCAAGCTCTCGCAATTCGCCCTGGTGCAGAATGGCGACGCGGTCACAAACGTCTTGAACGTCGGCCAGCTGGTGCGAGCAAAGAAGAATGGTCTTACCCTGGTCACGCAGGCGGATGATCAGGTCCTTCATCTCGCGGCTTCCGATCGGGTCCATCCCTGTCGTTGGTTCGTCCAAAATCAGCAGATCTGGCTCGTTGATCAAGGCTTGAGCCAAACCGATTCGGCGGGTCATACCTTTGGAATATTCGCGGAGTTGACGTCGGCGAGCATGATTGAGGCCGACCATCTTGATCAGCTCGTTGGATCGTTCTTTGCGAATTGCGGCTGGCATATCAAATAAGCGGCCGTAGAAGTCGAGAGTCTCTTCTGCATTGAGGAATTTGTAGAGGTACGACTCTTCAGGCAAATAGCCAATTCGCTCATTCTTCGTCACATCTCGGGCTTCTTTGCCGAAAACAAAGGCGCGACCAGAGGTTGGAAACAGCAAGCCTTGAATCAGCTTGATCGTCGTCGATTTTCCAGAGCCGTTCGGTCCTAGGAGCCCAAAGATCTCACCCTTTTGGACCTCAACATCGAGCGATTTGAGGGCAGCGACCTTCTTGCGGCCCCAAAAATCTCGGTAGGTCTTGCCGAGGTTGCGAGTTTCAATGACGAGATTCGAATCGGATTGTGCGGAAGCTGAGCTGGTCGCAGCTTCGGCGGCAGGAGTAGCACTCATCGGATGAGAGTTTCCTTCAAGGTCGAAAGAGATCGTTGAACGGATTAATGACGTGAATGTTATTGGAGCTTTTCGAGGCTAGTTGCGGGTAGCTCACATCGACTTCAGCAAGCGAAATCCAACGCGATCGCGTGCCTTGTCCAACCTGAAGCCCCGTTCGATCAGGCTAAAACTAGATAGCCAGACCAAAACGGAAGAGCCGCATAGTCCTTTGCGTTACGGCCAAGCAAGCTCTCAGGTTCGCGAGCGACTTGATCACTGTTAAGCTTCCTTGTCAGAACCAAGCGAATCTCAGAAAATGACGCGGAACCTTCTTGGCCAAAGGCTTAGGAGGTCTGAATGGAGTATAGATATACTCAAGTCGAAATCGTTGCCATACCCTAGAACTACATGAGCGCCGGATGACGATTGAGGATAGAACGCGAAAGGATTTGCCGTCTGCAACGGATGTAGCGAATAGGGAGTCGAGGCAATCTTTCGCCCCAGCGAGGTCAGTTGACGAAGCTCAGGATCGACTGTTTGGGGTGATCAACTACGAGCGCCGTGTACAAACTCCTTACAATCGCAGCTTTTACCGGCTGGATCGCATGCGGCGACTAGCGGAAATCTTGGGTAATCCGCATCTCCAGTACCCTGTGATCCATGTTGCTGGCAGCAAGGGTAAGGGGACAGTGGCTCACGCCATGGCTGCAGCACTGGAACATGCGGGCTACCAGACGGGACTCTATACTTCCCCGCACCTGGTCCGATTGCATGAAAGATTCCGATTTTGCGGCCAATCTGCCTCCGACGAGCAGCTCCTGGAACTGACCAATCGTGTTCTTGAAGCGGCAGAACAGTTGGAAGCTGAGGACAAGTTCGCTGATGGAGCAACTTTCTTCGAAATCACAACAGCCATGGCAATGCTGCACTTCGCCGAGCAAAAGGCGGACTGTGCCGTGCTGGAGGTCGGCATGGGCGGCCGCCTCGATAGCACGAACATTTGTGAACCTGAGTTGTGCATCATTACCGCAATCGGACTCGATCACGAAAAGCAACTGGGATCGACGATTGCAGAAATCGCCTCGGAGAAGGCTGGCATTATCAAGGCGGGAGTGCCCACGGTGTGCTCGGCCCGTGATCCAAGTGCTCGGGAAGCAATTCGGCAAGCGGCCAATCATGTCGGGGCGGAACTGTTTTTGCTCGATCGAGATTTTCAATGTGCCTGGCAACCGCTTGAGACGAATACTTCTGCTGAAATGCCCTTCGATGGTGCAACAGCCGAGCTCAGCTATAGGGTAATAGCGGCCAGTTCCGGAGCAGACTCGGCGGCGACGCCCCCGCCGACCTATCGTTTGAGAACACGGTTGCTAGGGCGACATCAAGCCGATAATCTCTCAGCCGCCATCCTAGCTCTCCAAGAGCTGGATTCAAGGGGCATGCGAGTTCCTTGGAAAAGCATCGAATATGCCGTCGCTCAGACTCAGCCCCCAGCCCGAATGCAAGTGACAGAGAACCGTCCGACAAGCATTCTGGACACCGCTCACAACCCGGCTTCCATCGAAGCGGGCCTCGATGCTTTGGAGAGTCACTTCCCTGGCAAGCCTGTCGTAGCTGTTTTCGCGCCCAGTCGTGACAAAGATTACGCCAAGATGTTGGATCTCCTCTTGGCTCGCACGCAACAACTTGTAATAACTCAGTTTCACGGAAACCCACGGGCCGTGCCGCTCGATGAGCTGTATGCGTTGGCTTCGGAGAAACTGCAGCTGGTTGATTCGGATACCATCGGCTCTGTGCTCAGCAAATCTGAACTGCCTAAGCAAGCGTGGGGTTTGGCGAGGCAACTAGCGGCCAAGAAAGAGGCGATCGTCTATGCCGCAGGATCCTTTTTCTTGGCCGCAGAATTGCTAGCCGGACAAGAATAGTCGTATGCTGGCACCAGGGAATGAGGAGCAGTGATGAAAGCTAGTGACTCTTCCACAACGAGCGTTAGAAAGCCCAGACGCACCATCTGGCAGCGCGGCAAACGTTCTCTGCTGAGCTTCCTATTCATCTATCTGGCGGTTGTTGTGATTGTTGCAGCACTAGAAAGCTTCTTGATGTATCCAGCCCCGAGTCCCCAGAATGGTGACTGGAAACCACAGCTAGACTACGAAGACATCGAAATCAAAACTGCGCAGGGCAACATGATTCACGGCTGGTACCTTGAGCATGAGGCTGCAGAGCGAACTATCCTCCTCTGCCATGGGAATGGCGAGCACATGGGCTATCTCGGAGAACAGCTCGATGAATTGCGAAAAATCTATCGAGCAAATGTATTTGCGTTCGATTATCGCGGTTACGGAAAGAGTCCTGGTAAACCCACTGAACCTGGGATCATCGCCGATGGCGAAGCAGCACATGACTGGCTGGCTGCAAGGGCGGGAATCCAGGCAAGTGAGGTCTACTTATGGGGACGTTCGTTGGGTGGTGCTGTCGCTGTTCACTTGGCTAGCAAGAATGGTGCTAAGGGGCTGATAGTCGATCGTAGCTTTAACTCCATGGTCGATGTCGCTTCCAATCATTACCCATGGCTACCGGTACGGCTGTTGCTCAGCAATCGCTGGCCATCTGAGGAGCGAATCCAATGCTATTCGGGACCGATGATCTCAATTCACGGCAAGCCAGACAATGTCGTACCTTATCGATTTGGGCGCAAGCTCTTTGAGGCTTGTCCAGGTGATGAAAAGGAGTTTGTGTTGTCAGAAAACCTAGAACACAATGACTACTGGCCCCTGGAGATCTACCGCAAAGTTTTAGAATTTATGCAGATCTGTGAAGATTCAGAATCCTCCTAAAGCAGCATGCCAGATATCTTTTTACCCAACCAAGCCACCAATTACAAAACCCCTCTGGAGCCATTTCCAGAGGGCAAAAGTTGTAGAGCCGGGGAAACGCGACGTCCGTGGCTTGAGGGTTAGGAGTGTCGACTAATAGCGGAAAATCAAGTCGAGAGTCAGGCGATTGTCCAACACGTCTTTGAAGGTAGTCACCGGTAGTTCATAGGCGATACCTGTTTCGCAATTGCCGCATGGCTTCCAACGCATCCCAGCGTTCTGAGTCACGAGTTCGTTGCCGGCGATGTTGCTTACGCTCAAGTTGAAAAGGTCCTGCCCACCAACACCTAGCGGGGCACCCGCCGCAGCGTCGTCCGTCCAATGCCACCAAACGAGCTCAGTGAACAAGTAGACCTTCTCGGTTAGTCGGACATCAAAATGATTCGACCAGTGAATCGCTGAACTCTGTACGTCTCCATCAAGCGGTAGACGATATCCGATACTTGACAAAATGTGAGCATCGCCACCCATGAGTCGTTGACCGCCGGTAGCGAAAAAGTGAAATTCGCCATCACCGATATCTTGGAGTGCACGAGTGCTACCAATTGGCAACTCGTAAGTTGCACCTACGGAAGCTAGCCGCCCTTTCTGTGGATCGCGAATCACGTTGTACTTCAGCCCGGCTGCCACATCGGCCCAACCATCGGCGAGTAGTGCATCGAGTGCACCTGAGGTGTCGTCAATGATGAATCCATCTTTCACCGCAATGATGCTGAGTTTTTCGGTGAGAGCAATTCTAAATTGCGCCGCGTAGAGCTGGATGTTTCCGCCAGCCGTGACCCCATTTCCGATGACGCTCGGTACACTATGGTTGATGTAGATTGGCCGAAACTCAGTCAGCGTGCGCGGGTCTTCGAAGAAGACAAGGTTGCTCATCGGACTGATGAAGTCATCGAAACAATGATCGCTTGGGCGAATCAAATCTGTGATGGAGAGGCCTTTTTCGCAAGACAAGTGGTCGCACGCCAAGCTAGCGCAGCTCATTCCTGCATCGCAGATCGTGTACTTGCAGTCTTGTGCTTTTGAGATGTTCGCCAATCCATGGGCCAAGAAGAGAGCGAGGGCCGTAATGGAATGTCCGTATTGTTGATATCGAATCACCAGATTCCTCCTATCTACTGGATATTCGTTGGAACCGCAGGAGAGGCATCGGCAGGCTGTTGGCTACGCTATGGCACAAGCTTCGGGATTTAGGGTTTCTTGCCGAGCATGGTTCACGCCATTATGGAGCTCCTGGTGTTTGCTAGTGCTTTTTCCGCCGCTTCTGGATTGAAATACGCGGATTCGTGCGTCGGTCCGCCACCAAGCCGATTTCTATTCGGTGCGGCTACCTTGCCCATGATGATTAGAATTTCGCTCTAAGTTCTATGAACAATTCTGAGATTACGTGCGCGACAAGGCACTAGCCGTCGGTTCTTCCAGACTCATTATGAGCTGGCCCCGGCGGCATAACGTTACGCCGCTCACAATAAATCAACAGAGCCTAGCCATTCGCGCCGCGCAGGTTTGCTAGTTCTTTTCGGATCGAATACCGACCATGCCACGGTGCATGAACCTAAATGTTGACTTGCAGCCGAAGTCTCTCGCCATGCGTCCGGAGCTATCCATAGTTTCGACGGTAAGAATTCAATACGCTTCTCGCGCCGGCGCGGCCTTCAACTCTGGTAAGGCAAAGAAAGGGAATTAGGCGGAGTTACGATTCAGGCCAATTACAAATCTGAGAAGTCTGCGATCGCGGACGCCAGCGCGTTTCGGTCACAAGCGAAATTTTCGACTTGCCGTTTGGTCGAACCGTGATTGAAATCGGGTAGGATAGGTTGACTGTTTCAACCCGCCCTCGCCTCCATACCTATCCAACATGTCCAATCGAAAGCGGTCCCAGAAACCGATACGCCGCGATACCACAGGCGCGCATGCAAACCCTAGTCGTGACCCTGCTGCTTCAGCAAAGCCGAGTCGTCTTGCCTGGGGAATCGGTGTTTCGATGTTGATTATTGGCTTGGCGGCCCTGGCCTCGCTGCCCTTTCTGCTGGACGACTTCGAGGCGGAGAAGCGGCGAGCTGAACGCCGTGCAGCCCGCAAAGCAACGCGGTCTTCCAACACTAATCCGGTGGTTGCGGCCGATGATCCTGAGAATATGATGGCTCGCGAAACCCGGTACTTTCAGGCTGGGAATCTCACTATGGTTTGGGATCCCATGAAGCCAGAGATACGCGCTCAGGTGCAACCTGTATCGCAAAAAAGCAATGTGACGCCAGCAGACTATGTTGGCCCTCAGGCTTGCACGGATTGTCACCAAGAAAATCACTCGGACTGGTCGCAGAGTTCTCACCGTTGGATGAACGCTGTCGCCAACAATGAGTCTGTCCTTGGAGATTTTTCAGGCAAATCGAAGATCGAATATCTTGGCGGCTTGGGCACTTTCTATCGGCAAGACGGAAAGTACATGATGCGCTACGAACGCAGAGATATGAAGAAGCTCTACGAGATCCATCAAACTATTGGATCGCGTTTCTACCAATACTACGTTGGCGTCGGACTAGAA
Organism: Aureliella sp.; assembly: GCA_963691875.1. Classification (GTDB taxonomy): domain Bacteria; phylum Planctomycetota; class Planctomycetia; order Pirellulales; family Pirellulaceae; genus Aureliella. The sequence goes on along the minus strand of OY829846.1, from coordinate 1,733,228 downwards.
GGCACCGAGCCGAAAGACCACGATTTTTACAAAGAAGACCATGTTCTGCCATTTGGCTACTGGATTGAGCGGAAGGCCTGGGTACCAATCGTTCACGTTTCGGAGGAACTGCCCGAGGGCGAGCGTTGGGAGCCGATCGAGACGGTCAAGCCAGTCGCCAAGTCTGACGGTGTGGAACAAGTAGGTACGTCGCGAGGTGTCGTGGATCACTCGATGCAAATGGGGCTGGTCTATCGTCAAGCCTGCAATTACTGCCACACGACATTTCCGCTGGCAGACATGTTTGTGCGCATGCCCAAGCAAATCGGACCATCGATGACTGAGCCACGGGTGTTTGACTTGAGCCAGTTCGTCGCTGAGCAGCATCCTGGAATTTGGGACGGCAAGCAAGCGCCGCAGTTGTTTCCGAACGAAGATCTCACAGCAATGACAGGTACATTCATGGGCTTCGACGCTCGTGACAAAGCCGCCACCTTAGGAGTCAGCTGCGAAGCCTGTCATCTTGGTTGCAAGGAGCATGCGGCAGACAAAGAGGCAGCTCCTGCATTTTCGCCACAGAGCCCGCACCTCTATGGATACGACGATCCGCGTGGGATCGACACTGGACGAAACGCAATCAACATCAACTCGGCGTGTGCTCGCTGTCACGCTGGAAATCGGCCTAAGTATGCGTCCGGTATATCGACTTGGAATTCGACCGAGTTCAGCGATGCAATTCACGGGGCATGCTATTCCGAGATGTCGTGTATCGACTGTCACGATCCTCATAAAAGCATCGGCAAGAAATGGGTGAAGACTCCGTCGCAGGATGATGCGTCGTGCATTCGGTGTCATGAGAAGTATAACGATGCCCCGACTCGGCTAACACACACGCGGCACCCTGCCGGCTCGAGCGGCGACCGCTGCATGAACTGCCACATGCCGCACATTAACGAGGGTATGCAGGATGTGGTTCGGACGCACACTATTTTCTCCCCAACACAAACGGATATGTTGGAGCAAAATCAGCCAAACGCCTGCAACTTATGTCACCTTGAGAAATCCATCGACTGGACGCTCAGCTACCTACAGCAATGGTACGGCCGCTCCGTCGACCAAAGAGAACTTGATGCCAACTATGCAGATCGAAGTCAAGCCGTGGGGATTGGCTGGCTGAAGCAAGAACACGAAGCGACGCGACTGGTCGCTACCGAAGCATTCGCCAGGCAAGGGGCGAAATGGGGACTCAAGCATTTGGTGCAAGGTCTTGACGACGAGTATCTGCTCAACCGCCAGTTCACCCAGACTGCCATCGAGCGGCTCATCGGTAGGAAGCTCGATGTCGAGTTCGGTTACTGGTATTACATGACTCCCGAAGAACGCCGACCTGTCATTATGAAGATAAAGGAAGAGCTTGCGCCATAGCACGAGCAGCCTACTCAAATTGGTCGAGTTTTCCCTAGTCAAGACTTTTCCCTAGTCAATGAAGTGCGATTGAGCTGCCCAAATGTTCTTCACGCGACAAGCAAGTCCAACGTTGCGAAGGAAAGCACCGAAAAGCAACGATGCGATTCCGATCGGCCAATGCGAAGTCCGCACCCGGCTGCTGACAACCACCAACAAGGTCAAGATGGCTGTGCCAATGGCTCCGACGAGAAGGAGTAGAGGAGTGCCTGGCCCAGTACGGAGCGAACGAATCACTATGGATTGTCGCGCGAAGCGGCGAATCGCGCGGCGACAAGTTTCAACTGCGCTGGATCAACGTCCGGATTCTTCAAAAGACTTACTTATGAATTCTTGAGATGGTGAATTCGTTAGCCTAGCGTTTGAGCTGATCTCGGGACAGCGAAATGTTATTTCTGAAGTAATACTTTCAGTTTGGGAAGCACATCGCGTTCGTAGCTTAGCCCATCTTTCACAGCATTGTGTTCGCCAAGATTGTGTACGAGCTTGCCTTCGCGATCAAAAATCAGAATCGCAGGAATCGAATACACTTCGAACTTCGCAGACATATCCTCATCAGGCACAGTAGACTGCAAGTTGATCGTTGTGGAAGCTCGCTCTCGTTCCAAGAAATCCCTTACCTTCGGAGCGTAGTACTGAGGCGACTTGGTCTTCGCTCCGGTGTAATCAATGTTCAGCGAGATGCAAGCGAGGTCAGCAGTATTTGTCTTGCTCAAAGCAACCAAATTCGGAAACTCTCGCATGCATGGCAGGCAAGCTGTGCTCCACATGTCTAGAACAACGACTTTGCCTTTTTGTTCACCAAGTACCCTTTGCAATCCGTCATAATCCACTTGGTCAAGGGATACCTTGTCCTTGTTCATTGCTTGGCGTCTCTGTTGAAGCATGTCAAACAGTGCACCGGAGCGGCCGCTTCCGGTTTCCGGAATTACCAGAATATTCGTCTGCGGTTTCCTTGCCGGCTTGGGTGCTACAACCACCTTCTCCTGACTGAGGGTGATGCCGCGTCCACCCGTCACACCGGAGCCCAAACGAATTCCGGAGCCATAGGTGGTGCCAGAGCCAAGGCGAATGCCACCGCCTTGTGTGGTACCCGAACCGAGAGTGATTCCGCCACCTTCAGTGACCCCACTGCCAAGACGAATCCCAGAACCGTAAGTCACACCCGAGCCCAGGGTGATTCCTGAGCCGTACGTGATGCCTGAACCCATCGTAATGCCGGAACCAAAGGTCACACCCGAGCCGAACGTCATGCCGGAACCGAATGTGATCCCTGAACTCCAAGTCGTTCCTCCGCCTAAGGATCGATCTTCCATCAAGACGACCTGACGTGGTCCGTTAGGCTTTTTCAAGCGAGGAAGCTCTTTCGGTGGCTCACAGCCAACTGAGGCAATCATCACGATTCCGGCCAAAGCAAAGGCTGGGATGGAAGTCTTCATCGAAGTACAGATCCGTTGAAAGTTGTTACCAGTCACTGAAAGAAATTCAGTGTGAATTTGCCTCGCGCTGAACAGAGGTTTGGAGCGCGGTCCAGTTAGGATCACTAAGTTTATCCCCTAGTCTGGCAATTTGCTACGGAAAGTTCGATCGTAGGGCCGATTCGGCAAGCCTTTCTGAGGAGTCGCTCCCATTTTGTCGGACAATTCGACCGTAGCGGGATTCACCCACTACTTCGCCTCTCTCTGTAACGGGCTTCGCCTGAATTCCTCCCCGCATCCCGAGCAATTCCTGCGCTCTGGATCCGCCAGCCCCCTAGTGACCCGCCGCAGCGGCTGTTTCAGAGCCCGTGTGATTTTCACCCGCATGCTCGCCCGACACCGCAGCAGGCGGACCACTTTCGTGCGGAAGGACGAATTTCTCCTGCAGCACAAAAACTCCCGCACCACCGAGATAGCCAATCAGAGCAAAGAATGAAACTCGGCGGATGTACCAGATGAAGTCGATCTTCTCGAGTCCCATTGCTGCGACACCAGCCGCAGAGCCAATAATCAAGCAGCTTCCACCAGTCCCAGCACAGTAGGCCAGGAAGAGCCAGAAGGAGTGATCGGTCGGGAACTCATACATTTTGATCCCCGCCGCGACCAAGGGAACGTTGTCGACAATGGCCGACAGCAAACCGATGATCAGAGCTACAATTTGCATGTTAGGAATTGTCTCTTCCAGCCATCCCGCCAGCTGCAGCAACACACCAGTTGCATCCAGCGAACCGACAGCAAGGAGAATTCCGAGGAAGAAAAGGATGCTTGCGGAGTCAATCTTCTTGAGGACTGCGACCACATTGGTGCTCGAGGCAGTCGCTTCGTCCAAATCCTTTTTCACGAACTCGGACACGATCCAGATAATACTCAGGCTAAACATCATGCCGACGAACGGCGGTAAGTGCGTCACCGATTTGAAGATGGGGACGAAAATCAGCCCCGCGAATCCAAGTGCCAAAAACAAATTGCTATGCCACTTCTGAAGCGACTTGTGAGCGCCTTCGTTGGTGTTTTCCGGGCGATCGACCTCACCTTTCAGCATCATCCCGGCCACAATCAAAGGCACGATCATGCAGAATAGGCTTGGCACAATCAACGCTTTCATGACCTCAATCGTTGAGATCTTATCTCCGATCCAAAGCATTGTTGTTGTGACGTCGCCAATGACCGTCCAAGCGCCTCCGGCATTGGCAGAAACAACAATCATGCCGCAGAAGAACAGTCGCGTCTCTTTGTCGCTAATGAGCTTTTTCATTAGCGAGACCATCACAATGGTTGTGGTCAGGTTGTCGAGCACAGCGGAAAGGAAAAAGGTCAATACGCAAACGGTCCACAGCAGAGTCGATTTTTTCCGAGACTTGATGCGGTCGGTGATGTAAGAAAACCCTTCGTATGCATCGACGAGTTCAACGATTGTCATCGCACCCATCAGGAAGAACAGGATGAAAGCGATCTCCGCGATCAGCTCGACAAACTGCCCATGTATGGCGTAGTGCTGAACCAGCTCATGAGCACTCGAGTGAGCGTGTCCATCCTCTACCATCGCTTGCTGAAATGACTCGGGCACTTTTTCAATTGGCAATAGAGTGTCTAAGCCAAGCGAGTATAAAGCCCAACATCCTGCACCAATAAAGAGGGCTGTTGCTGCCTTGTCGATGTGGAGCGGATGCTCCAAAGCGATGATGATGTAGCCCACAACAAAGAGAATGATGATGCTGGTCAGCAACATGGTTTGAATCTATTCAATCGAGACGGTGAGGCAGAATTCGTGTTTTGGGGCTGGAAGCTCCCTTCAAAGGACTGGAAGAGAGCTAGAGCTGGAAAATCCGCCATTAGGAATAACAGCTATAAGGGCTTGTCCAAAGGCCAAATTCGATACGATCGCGAGAAAACGCTTAAGCCGTAAATTTTGTTCCGGATCACGGCCTCAGAGTTGCCATGAAAGACGAGCTCCTGCGTTGCGTCCGTTTCGAGAGTCCTTCGAGCGATCACTTCGCAAGGATCGCTACTTGCTGCGCAAGTCTATATAGGACAGAGACTTAGGCTGGCGAAGAATCGGGGCGACAGCGAAACCTATAGGGATCGGCTCAATCCACCACAGGTCCTCGAGGGCGATTCACAGATCCGCGGGCCGACGAGCGACCCAGAAGAGCCGGATCAGGTGAGAAAACGGACTTCCAGCCCGTATTACGAAGCTAAAATAGATAGATTAGGCAGTTCCCCTAAAGCTCCTGCTTTGCTCAACTTGGCTTTCAAATGTCTGCTTCGCCTCCTCCACCTCCACTGCCTCTTGGCAACAACGAGCCAGTTGGTCGATCGGATGCGCCGGATACGCGCGAAGCCCTCGACTCGCTGCCTACCGCCCCTCCCGAGATTCCGCAGCCCCAATCGGCAGGCGCTACCAATTCCTCCCATGCGCCTCCTCCGGCCATGCTGCCCGAACCAGCAGCCGATCCTGTTCGCAATATGCCCACGAGCGAGCTGGAAAGTACGGGGCAACCTCAGGAATCGGAAACTCAAGAAGACTTGGCCGCAAAACCCAGGCTGGTAAAGCGACTCTGGCTGTCACTGACCAATCTGTTGCCAAAGCACGAAAGATCCAAGACTCCAGCTTTCTTGGTGAGTCTGATTTTTCATGTTGCGCTGATGCTAGCGCTTGTTCTTGTCACGATGCATCAAACGAGCGGGACAGTAAGAAGAGCAGATTTTTCAATGCGAAGCGCGACGCCGGATGAAGCGAAGGTTCAAACCGTTGAAATTGCAGCGGCCAATGACGACTTAGCTCCTCCGAGCCCAGAGGTAATGCCGCTTGTTTCGCCACCGCAACCTTCGAATCAGTCTCCTACCTTGCTGAGCGACCTGCTGGCGATGAAGCAACAGATGAAGGTAAATACACAGGTGCATAAAAGTGAGTTGCAGACCTTGATCGCTGCAACTCAGCTTACCACCCATGCGAGCTTCTCGGCGACGGGCGTGAAGGGACGTGATCTCAGGAAACGTCAGCAAATTGCTGTGGCAAACGGCGGTACTCTGGAAACTGAGAAAGCGGTAGAAGAAGCATTGCGGTGGCTAGCGAACCATCAACGTCCCAACGGCTCCTGGTCGTTATTGCACAATACAAAAGACTGCGGCAATGACTGCCCGAATGAAGGCTGTAAGGATCGTTTTGATACGGCCGCAACCGGATTAGCCTTGCTCGCGTTTCTGGGCGCGGGCTATACCCATCGCGATGGCGAGTATCGTGAAACCGTGCGACGCGGCGTTTACTTCTTGATGCAAGTCATCGAAATTACGCCGCAAGGTGGTAGCTTCCTCTACCAATGTGAACGAGGGATGTACAACCATGGCATCGCAGCCTTTGCGCTCTGCGAAGCGTATCAACTGACTGGCGATCCCGATTTGAAGAAGGCTGCTCAGCAGTCTGTCGACTTTATCGTCAACGCTCAAAACTACGCTGGCGGCTGGGGATATTTACCTAAGAAGCCAGGTGACCTCACGCTCAGTGGGTGGCAGATCATGGCGCTTAAGAGTGCCTACTCCGCGAAACTTGAAATTCCCGCTGGAACGATTCTTAAAATTGACTCCTTCCTGGATACCCAGCAAATGGAGGGCGGAACCTTTTTCGGCTACACCAAGCCTGGTAAAAGTCCAACCTGTACCGCGATTGGTCTCTTGATCAGACTGTTCCGCGGCATGACGCACACAGATCCAAGGATCCTGGATGGAGTTGCCTTCTTCCACCAGAGCGGACCATCGAACAACGATGTGTATCACAATTACTATGTTACACTTTTCCTTTTCCATGTCGGTGGCCATTTGTGGGACAATTGGAATGAACGCCAGAAAGAATTCCTATTGAGGACTCAGTCAACTTCAGGGCATTCCAAAGGAAGCTGGTACTTCGACAATGCTTACGGAAAAGAAGGCGGCAGACTCTACAGTACCGCAATGTGCGCCATGACGCTCGAAGTCTACTACCGCTACTCGCCCTTATACAAGCAAGTCGACGAGCACTTCGAGCTATAGATGCAGCCGTAGGGCAGTGAATTAGGCCGTTAACGATCGCAGCTCTGTTACGGCATTGCAACCGGTTTCCGGTGTTGCATGCACGGGCTCAACACGGCCGGATATCGAAGATCGTGACGACTACCGCTGCGGGATCTGCGTTCACTCCGCTCCAGCCTTTTGGGCGTTAAGATCTTTCAAGTAACGCAGACGCAAACGATTACCAGCTTCATGAGGATTGGCGGCCTGCCCGGCCGGTGAGCTGTAAGTCAGATACTCGTTGAACTTTGCTTCGTCTCCAAGCTCTTGGTAGGAGCGAGCGATTCCGTAACGCGAGATATTCTCCCAACGCTTTGCGAAAAGCTGTTCTTGAGGCTTGTCGTTGTTCAAGAGCTGCTGGAACCAGTTGATCGACTCGAGATAATTCCCGCGGTCGAAATGCAGCTGAGCGGCCAGCATCGTTGCATCCACTTTGGCGCGCCGCAGGTCGAACAAATGCGACATGAGGCGACCCTTATGGTTCTCTTTGGACTCGTCAGGCTGCTTCTCCATGCCAAATGCCTTTTGCATATCCGGGTCCCACTCCAGTTTCTTCAGAGTCTCAGCGTCCAATCGACACTTCATGTACAGCGCGAAAGCGCCCTGCTTGCCGTCGGACGACTTCTTGAATTTCCCAGACAAATGGCGCATTCTTCCTTGAGCCGCAAAAGAGTCCCACATCCAGTTGCCGTTTACCATGCGATACTGCTGTGTGAAATCCGATGTGATTCGCAGTTTGTCGCGAATCTGTAAAGCATGAAACTGCGCCTTAAGGGGTAAGTCCCAGACTTTCACCGTGGCCTTCGGAGCGGCTGTTTGGAAATTTTTTACGAGTGCGTCTATATCCTGGTAGACCTTCATTCTTTCTTCGCCAAGCAAGTTCTGCTCAAGAAGTTTCATCCTTGCACTCGCGGCGACGGGTGGTTGATCGACAAACAGCTCCAAGAAGTTCAAGTCGCCAGGGTTGAAGGCGTAATCAAATCGGCCAGGCAGATCGAGACGCCGCAGAATACGCGGATTCTTCTTCGCTTCCTCGAGCGTTGCGAAACGCAGTTCGTCAGGCTCCAGAATCGGCAAGGCGAGTTTGGGTTCGAACAAATAAATCTCTCCTCCAATCAATACGCCAATAGCCCAGATCTTACCAGCGTCGACAACCCAGCCTGTGTTGATTTCGCGCTGCGCCGCGAGAGCCGTGAATACTCGCCCTTTCTCGATGAAATCTCCGGTGCAAAATAGAAGGGACTCCCATGGCAAATAGCTGTATCCGGGCCCGAGTTCAATGACTTTTCCAGCCGGGTTCGGCGACTTGGTTTCAACTGAGGACATTTCGGGATCGAGTCCGACATTTCGCATCGCCCAGTCAAAAAGTTTGTAGGCTTCTTCAAGTTTCAAGTACTCTTGCTCCTCGAGCTCTCGTTGATACTTGGCCAGGATGGGACGAATCAAGGAATCGCCCAGTGGTTCGTCGACTACCCAATCGGAGATTTTGCTCATCAGACGACACTGAAAGAGATAGTCCACATCCCAGTAATCAAAAGTCAGTGCAATGTTGGACGAGCATCCGACGCTGGCGAGCATCTCAGGCTCGAGACCGGTTAGAGTTTTCGGTGACGCGTAATTGGCGGCGGAAACATCCGCTTTTTCAAGCCAAGTGTTAAGCGCGAGCCGAACTTCCTTAATCGTCAGGTCGCGGTTCTGCGGAGTCATCCTTCCGAGATAACGCATGGCACTCCGCAGGTCGTCCGTCTGCGTCTCTTTCTCTTCTATTCGTTGGGAGATGGCGGAAGCAGAATTACTTGAGCTCTTGCGAGTCCAACTCGGCAAGAAGTAGAAAAGGACAATTACGGCCAAAAAGCCAAGGAGTGCGATTAGGCGATTGGACATGGAGACAATCTGCTGGGGCTAAATTAGAGGTCCTAGATCGGACCAATTGAATCCTGGATCGGACCAATTGAATCCTGGATCGGATTACGGGTGTTGGACTGCGAAGTATCGGCTCTTCATCACGAAACTCTACCCTACCAGTCAGACACTGAGTGAATCCCAATAGGTGGATGAGGCCGAGTCGATTTACTGCGAAACGGAAATTCCTTATCCTCGATAGAGCTTTTCCATGTTCCAGCTTACGAATAAGTGGTTTGTGCGGCCCAGGTAAGCGTTCCGCTTCTTGCGAGTTTCAAGCATGATTGTGTGGCGACTGGCGGACGCCTTCTACCAACGGAGAGTGTATTCACGCAAGCGAGCTGCCTAAAAACGAAATCGGACTGTTTCTGACTCGCCCTCCGCCTAAGCGGCATGGCCGTCTTGCCCCGCTTAGGCAACTCACGGCTTTGCTACAATTCATCTGTACGGAGAACTGGCATGGGTTGGTTCACTTTCTCCAATCCATAGGATTTTGAAGTCACCAATCGCAGCTTCAGTTGCCAAAACGTTGACACGCCTGATGCAAAGTAGAGAGCTGGTCGAGGAACTTCCCGACTTGATCTAAAGGAACCATGTTGGCTCCGTCGCTAGGCGAAGAATCGGGGTCAGGGTGAGTCTCCAGAAAAATTGCGTCGACGCCGATAGCTACTGCCGCTCGAGCCAAAGGCCAAACCATTTCTCGTTTGCCGCCGGTCGCGCCACCAAGTCCTCCAGGCTGCTGGACGGAATGCGTGGCGTCAAACACGACAGGCACTCCATGAGCTCGCATCAAAGGCAGAGATTGCATATCGTTCACCAGTCTACCGTAGCCAAAAAACGTGCCACGCTCGCACAGCATCACGCCACCTGCGTCGGCCGACTGCAGTTTCTCGACGACATACTTCATGTCGCCAGGGGCCATGAACTGCCCCTTCTTTACGTTCACTGGAGTACCCGTAGCTGCGGCTGCAAGCAATAAGTCCGTCTGACGGGCGAGGAAAGCGGGAATCTGCAAAACATCGCATACTTCGGCAACCGGCGCGGCTTGCTCTGGTAAGTGGATGTCGGTCGTGGTCGGTATCTGAAGTTGTTTGCTGACTTCCGCCAAGATTTTGAGTCCGCCATCCATGCCCAGCCCGCGAAAGGAACTTGCGCTAGTGCGATTCGCTTTGTCGAAGGATCCTTTGAAGACGAAGTTTAGATTCCGTTTGGCGGTTTCGTGCTTTAACTTCTTGGCAATCTCTAAAGACAGCTCCCTGGACTGCAGAACGCAAGGACCAGCAATGATCGTTAGAGCTTCGCCACCACATTGAAAATCACCGATGGCTACTGGTGAAAACATGACAGAATTCCATTTCGTTGTGCGGATGACAAGCAGAATGCTTATGCCACGGAGTTCGATAGTTCGTTTGCCCCTATGTAGGTTCTTATTCAATCTGCCTCGTCGCACCTTGTCAACGCGTCACCTGTAGTGGGATCCGCCAGAATTTCTCTCCTTAACAACCCGCTACCATCGCTTAACGCCCAACCGCAGGCGATGGCTTGCTCTGGCTTCGATACCTTAACAGTGCCTTGCCGCCGTACTTCTTATGGTCTGACTGATGGATTTCTGGCGACTAGACAGGCGCGGGCAAGTCTCGCTTGACAAACCGCCGCCAACCGGCTGTGTAGCAAATCAGCCCCATGGCAACTAGCAGGAGTGTCATACCGAGCGGACCAAGCCAGAACTCCCATCCCACCACATCAAAGCTAGAAACTACTTCGTAGCTGCCTTCCGGGTGATTACGCACCAACTGCACCATCGCATCAGGTTGGTACAGAGAGAAAAACGAAAAGTAGCCGCACCAACCCGTGAACTCCAAAGCTTTACTCAACAAGAACAACAAGAACTGGATGACGTAGAAGCCCATAATCACTCCGATCGTCCGCCAGCGATAACGATCAAAACAGCTGCACATGCTTGTTATCGCGAGCAGGAAGAATCCAAACGCAAAAAGGTTCAGGGTTGGAACGACAAACCATTTTACCGGAGCTACTTCTGATAGCGGACTACGAACCTGCGTTGATTCACCAGCTGGGATTGGAATTTCAACAGGTAATAAAGGCAAGCTGATATTGATTGATGGCGTAATGGTCTCGAGTCGCGTGTTGGTGGTAATGCCGAAGTAGGTACCCAGCCAAACGCAGCTGCAAAGGACTATCAACCCGCCGATTGCAACCAGTGCATGGCTCAGCACGATCTGCGTGCGAGTGATCGGCTGAGCTAGCAGCATCTCCATCGTTCCACGTCCAAGCTCACCGCTGACCACGTCCGATCCTCGTGAGATGCTCCAGACAACGATGCACAGCAGAAGCACTGGTTCGTTGTATGCCATTGCGATACTTCCGGCATGCGTCAAGAACTGCTCAAGTGGCACCGGAGCGAACTTCTCAAAGGCTTTGAACTGTTTCAGCATCGGCGCGAACTTGTCGAGCTCGAATTGGCACACGATCCAAATCCGCATCCAGCAAAATGCAAACAGCATTACGCTACAAGCGCTCAGTAGCAACCAGGATTCCTGCAAATATTTCCGAAGCAGCAGCCGCATCACAGTGCCTTCCCATCGCTCGTAGCCACGCCAGCCGAATGGCTGTGATACTGCTGATAAAGGGCTTGGACTCCCGCCTTCTCGATGCGTCCCACTTGCAAATCTTGCTCGCCAAGCCAAGGCAACCAAGCTGATGGTTCGCCAGAGAAATGTAATTCCAACTCGCCATCCTCGAACGCGGGTGCACGGAAGTGCCAGTTCTCAAGTTGGGGGGCTTGTCGGAGTAGCTTCGGTATTGCCGACTCCGTGGCATTACATCGAGCCACAACGATGTAGGAATGTGAGATGGAATCCATCGTTTGCGTCGTGACAATCTTTCCATCACGCAGAATGGCCACTCGGTTACAAGTTTCGTCGATATCACTGAAAATGTGCGAAGAGAGCATTACCGTGCGCCCTGAATCACGCACTTCGCGGATCAACTCAAGCACTGTTTGACGAACGTTGGGATCCAAATTCGCAGTCGGCTCGTCCAACATCACCAAGGGAGCCTCACAACCAAGCACTACTGATAGAGCCAACTTCTGTCGCATGCCTGTAGACATGAACATCACCATCCGTGACAAATCCAAGTCCAACTTATCCGCGACTCGCAAACATCCCTTCAAGGTCGAACTGGGGTGTAAATTTGAGAACATGCGCAACAGTCGTTTGCCAGTCATCGTACGATAAAGCCGCGGATCACCGGGCAGATAAGCGGTACTTCTGCGGACCTGCAAAGATTCTCTGCGTACGTCGTAGCCACACACACTCGCCTCGCCACTGGTGATGCTGAGAAAACCGAGCAGCATGCGTAGTAAAGTCGACTTGCCAGCCCCGTTCGGCCCCAGCAGTCCGAACACACCGTCGCTTGGAACTTCCAGATCACACCCGCGCAAGCAATGAAAATTGCCGTAAGATTTTGTCAGTCCGCGTATCGAGACAGGATAAACAACTCTGCTCATCATTCAGCCTGCTAAACTAGTGCCAGGACGATACTTGATTCTAAACATGCCATGAGATCTCCTCGGATGCAAATGATCGCAACAAAACGTAGCTGGGAAGCGGAGTTCGCCCCGTACAGCCGCTTGGTTCCGCTTCTCTGTATTATTTTGCCATGCAGTCTAGTGCCTGCGAAGGAGCCCAAGTCGTCTTCGCTACCCAACGTGGTTCTGATCTACACGGACGACCAAGGGTACGGTGATGCCGCGAATTTGAATCCTGACTGCAAGTTCGCAACGCCGAACTTAGACCGACTCGCACGAGAAGGGCTAGCGTTTACCGATGCTCACTGCAGCGATACGGTTTGCACTCCTTCCCGCTATGGTTTGTTAACTGGACGTTATGCATGGAGAACAAGGCTGAAAAAGGGAGTGATGGGGGCGGAGGGAAAGTGCCTGATCGAGGATGGCAGATTGACGCTGCCTGGTATGCTCAAGCAAAAAGGCTACGCGACGGCGATGGTTGGCAAGTGGCACTTGGGAATGGATTTTCCTGGAGAAAGTCATCAAGACCGTGACTGGATGCTGCCCGTGCAGGATATGCCCCTCGACAAAGGCTTTGACTATTTCTTCGGCGTTCCAGCATCGCTTAATTACGGCGTGCTTGCTTGGTTCGATGGCCGCTATGCGAAAGTTCCGCCCACGGTTTTCACGGCAAAGAAACCGAACCAGCGGCATCCGGACTACCGCATTATGCCGCCCTATCAAAAGTCAGCGGCAGCAACGGAAGAGGTACTTGGTAAGCGCGGGATGGAGGTCGCACCGGATTTTATCGACAACCAATGCCTGACTCGTTTTACGAAGCAAGCCATCACTTGGATTCAAGGGCATCAGAAAAAAGCACCCGAGCAACCATTCTTCCTTTACTTGCCGTACACTTCACCTCATTATCCGGTTTGTCCTGTGCCTGAGTTTCACGGGCAAGGCAATGCCGGCGGCTATGGGGAATTTATGATCGAGACGGATCATCATGTAGGAGAAATTCTCAACTACCTCGATGAAGCAGATCTCGCCGAGAACACGATTGTGATTTACACCAGTGATAATGGTCCTGAGAAATCCTGGGTGCAACGTGCTGAGCGGTTTCAGCATCAGAGTAACTTCATTTATCGAGGCGGAAAACGTTCGATCTACGAAGGTGGGCATCGAGTGCCATTTTATGTGCGTTGGCCAGCGGGAGTGGCAGCAGCCGGTCGCAAAGCTAGCCGCCGAGTTTGCCAGACCGACCTGCTGGCGACGCTTGCAGAAATCGTCGACTTTGAGCTGCCGGATTCTGCCGGTGAAGACAGTCAAAGTTTTGCTGGTTTTTTGAGGACCGCTCCAATCGCCCAGCAGACGAGGGAGGTTGGTGACCAAACCCGCCTCCCAATGATTCATCATGCCGCGAACGGGCGATTTGCCATTCGTGCCGGCACGCTGAAACTCGTCATGCCTCACGGAAAACTGCAAGCGGAGCTCTACGACTTGGCCGACGATCCGAGTGAGACCAAAGACATAGCTGCCGCCCATCCCGAGCAGGTTAAACAACTGACTGAAAAAATAACTGAGATAGTCGTGAAAGGCCGCTCTGTTCCCGGCAAACCTCAGCTCAATGACACCGATTGGTGGCCCGATCTGGGATGGATTACGCCTGTCCAGTATCAGAATCACTAATCGGTGCAGAGCTAGGATTGTTCGAAACTTGGCAACGCTGGCCAGCTGAAGTTCAGCTAGTTTGACACTCTGATCCGCCCTGTCCGCCCGCAGTTGCTGCTGGAAGCTGTTTAGGCTTTGGTTTACAATACGAGCCTTAATTGGAATCTTAGTCATCCTCATATCCCCTTAAGGACCCCTCCTCATGACCAAGAAAACGGAAAAAGAAAGTCGCCGCGGGTTTTTGAAGACCACAACGACTGCTGCAGCAGGTATCGCCGCTGTATCCAACATTGCACGGACGGCAAACGCACAAGGTAGCGACGAGATTCGCTTCGCAGTCATCGGCTGTGGCGGTCGGGGAACCGGGGCTGCCGCCAACATCATGAACACCAAGGGTAACGTGAAACTCGTTGCAGTTGCTGATGCTTTTGGCACCAAAGCGAAGAACGCGATCCGTCAGCTGTCGAAAAAGTATCCTGACAAGGTAGATGTTCCTGAGGATCGTATCTTCACGGGGATTGACGGCTTCAAGGGGGCGATTGACGTCGATTGCGATTTGGTCGTCATCGCGACACCTCCGGCGTTCAAACCAATGCAGTTTGAATACGCTGCCGAAAAAGGACGCCACATCTTTTGTGAGAAGCCAGTTGCTTCCGATGCAGTTGGTGTTCGCCGATTCATGGACGCTGTCGAAGTTACTAAGAAGAAAAACCTGCTGGTCGGTATTGGTCTACAACGTCGCCACGAGCCGCAATACATGGAAACGGTTAAGCAAATCCATCAGGGTGCTATCGGCGACGTTATCGCTCTCCGCGTGTACTGGAATGGTGGTGGGATTTGGCACCGAGGTCGAAACGCACTAAACAACCTTTTGCCAGCTGGAATGGAGCCAACCGAAATGGCCTACCAGTGCAACAACTGGTACCACTTCAACTGGTTGTGCGGCGATCAAATCTGCGAACAACACATTCACAACTTGGATGTCGGATGCTGGGTGAAGGGTGAGTACCCTGTCGAGTGCAACGGAATGGGTGGTCGCGAGCGACGTATGGATGGCGATGCCACCAAGTCGCAGATTTTTGACCACACTTTCTGTGAGTACACCTTCAGTGACGGTACAAAGATGTGGAGCCAAGGGCGACATCTGGGCAACTCATGGACAAACGTTAGCGAGTACGTTCACGGTTCGAAGGGCACCGCTGATCCATCCGGTAAGATCTTTGGACCGAATGCTTACACCTTCACGGGACAGCGCAAGGGTGGTCACCAGCAAGAGCAGCACGATTTAATTGAGGCCCTGATGGAAGGCCGCATCTACAACGAAGGCGAATACGGTGCCAAGTCTACCTTCACCGCCATTCTTGGCCGTGAAGCTTGCTACTCGGCCAAGGTTATCAAATGGGATGATCTCTGGAAGAAGGGCAAGGAGTTGGCTCCTGGAATCGACAGCTACACCCTTGAAACCGATCCTCCAACCATGCCTGGTCCAGATGGTGCGTACCCTCACCCAGTCCCTGGCAAGTACAATCCGTTCGCCTAAGGCGAACGGAAGAAGAGCCTCTCGCATCTAGATGCGAAAACGAGCAATTACAGATACGACCCTGGAGGACCAATTGGTTTTTCAGGGTTTTTTTGTATCAGTGTTTCTTGTTACCTTCCTTTGTCTTTTTCGTTCTCGGTCTGAACAAGCGCTTTTATAGTGGGGCGTATCTGTATCTGCATCCAGCGACTAGCAAGATGCCTTTGCAAGTGAGTGGATCCGAGTCTCGCAGCTGTTTGTAATGGATTTCAAGGCGAAGTCGTGGAGTGAGTGATAGGTATGGCGTGAGGCAGCAGACCAAAAGTGCACCGTAAACCGAAAGCGGCGAAGCCGCGAAGGAGAAGCAGCAAATAACGAAAGTTCGACAAAATGAACCTGCTACAACAACTCACGTTACGATCGGTGACATTGGAACCTTCTCTATTGGGAAGCAACCTCGCAGGTCGCGGAGCTAGTGCAGTTGCTGGTCGTTTGGGTATCGATAAAAACCGTGGCACGTCTTACGACCCAGTTTGCCGTCCTTGGTTTTAACGCGAATCATCTCGAGCAATTTTTCAGTTGGTACTTCTTCCCAATCCATCCAACGTGAATTTGCCAAGACTTGCTCGATGACATCCAAGCCGATCTGATCCATCATCCCAAACGGTCCGAGGGGCATACCTGTCACACTCTTCCACGATGCATCAACATCCTCTGGATCAACTACATCTCGCGCTACCAGTTCCATCGCTGACCGGAGAACCGATTGCAGCATCCAATTGAAGATGTAGCCTGGATGTTCATTGCGTAGCCGCAAAGGTTTCGCACCGATTGATACGACTAAATTTTCTAGTCGAGTCAGGATACTTTCGTAAGTTTGACTTCCCGCAACAATGTCGACGACCGAATCACGGAGCACTGGAACATGGAAGTGCAAGTGGGCGAATCGGTTGGGTGACTCCACGTATTGTTCAAGTTGCGAAGGGATGAAATAAGAGCTGTTGGAAGCCAAAATGGTGGAAGGAGCCAAGTGAGTAGACATGGCTCGGAGCACTCGTTTCTTGATTGACAACTGCTCCGATACGCATTCCAGTGCCAAGTCGTAGCAGTCGGCGTCAACATTCGACCAATCCTCAAAGTAGCTCGCTTTCCCCCACTTGTCCGGCTGCATTGTGGGCTGTGCTACAGAGGCATTTTCCGGTGCAAGTGCCTCTTCTATCCAAGATTTCGCCTGCCCGAGAGTTGCTGCATCGCGATCGAGAAGGCCTACGTTTAGGCCAGAAATAACCAATTTGGCTGCAATCTGACGGCCAACCCATCCAGATCCAACGATAAACACACTCCTGACGGGGAGATTTTCCACCTGATGACTTTCTTCCATGGCTAGCTGTCTTTTTACCCAGACAATGTAGTAAAATCGGTCGTCGGGTACGAGGTGCATTCTTTGATTCCCATCCGCAATGATTCTCAGCTAACGAGAGTCCTTCTCCTCTTTTCTTTTCGATGTGCATTCTCATAAAGGATTTTGGCGTGTGTGCGAGGGTTCAGAAATTGCACAGGCCGCAAGATAACGCACTGCGTTTTGGCATCTGCTGGCTCGTTGCTTGCCTCTTGCTTACTGAGGCAAGTTCCTCTCAGATGCTTGAGGCCCAGGAATCGCAACCGATCGAAACCAATCTTGATTCGGATGTAGAAACCGTTCGTGTTATTTACAAGAACGAGCAAGGTGAGGAGGAAAACACGCTGGCAGAAGTCTGGGCACGCAAAGATGGCGGCATCCTCGCACTTCTGCCTAACGGACAGCTCAAAACCATTTTCAAAGAGCAACAACTTTCTGTTAAGACGACTCAAGAAAAGATGCAGCCTATGACGCAGCAAGAGATCTTTGAAGGACTCAAAGGTCAGCTGCCCAACGGGTTTGCACTGCGAAAAACGAAACACTATTTGATCGTCTACAACACCAGTCCAGCTTACGCAGAGTGGGCTGGGGAACTTTTTGAACGCTTGTACCGAGGATTCTACAACTACTGGAAGCAGATATACGACATCAAGCTAGAGGAGCCACGTTTTCCGCTTGTCGCAGTCGTTTTCCGCGATCAGCAATCCTACGTTCGTTTCGCGCAACGCTTTGTTGGAGATTCCGCAAAGACGATGATCGGATACTACAACATGCAAACCAATCGAATGGTTTCCTACGACTTGACAGGAATCAACGGCCTGGCCAATGGAACCAATCCGCAAGCGTCCAACCGAAAGTTGATTGATCAAATCCTGACGTCTCCTGGTGCTGAGCGTACCGTCGCTACCATCGTTCACGAAGCGGTGCACCAGATTGCTTATAACAGTGGGCTCCAAACGCGGTTAGCAGACAATCCTCGCTGGCTGAGCGAAGGCATGGCGATGTACTTCGAGTCGCCGGATTTCAAGAACAAATCTGGCTGGTCGATGGGGAAAGTGAACCGGCACAATCTCCTCAAGTTCAAACAAAATTTCAGGCAGCGAAAACCCGATTCTCTTTCGACCCTCATTTCAACCGACAAGCGACTGCTGAATTCTCGCGAGGCAGCTTTAGCCTATCCTGAGAGTTGGGCCCTAACTTTCTTCCTAATGAAAACAATGAAAGAGGAATTCAGAGGCTATCTGACCGAGCTTCAGGAGCTCCCGCCACTCGGCCCAATGCAAGAAAAGAAACGCGTGGAGACATTCAAGAAGTATTTTGGCGAAGACATGCAAGTTCTAGAACGCAATTTCCTTCGCTACATCAGCCGCCAACGCTAGCCGAGGATCTAACCTCTGTTTGTTGTAAGAATGTGCTATTCCGCCCACCATTTGATGTGCCACTGGTACTATACGGATTGAAGACTTGTAGAGGAATCTGCAACATTTGTTCAATCGTTGGCCTTAAAACCGTATATTGTGGCCTGATTCGGATGAGGTGCTAACGGCCTCTACGGACTATCACGATGGTGTCGTGTGGAATCGCTCGGAGCAGAATCACTTCCTTGGTAAACGCCTCAAGGTTGAAGACGATTTCGCCGCTCACAAAACTGCACTGCAAACACATTTCGTAAGTCTTATCAGCCGCATCCGATTCAGACCGGCTACCAATTCTCTGTGTCGCCGTAGCACGCTGATCCAAGGCAGCTTGGAGCGAGGCAAATTGCATCTTGGGGATCGGTATTCGCTTCTGTTGCTCAGGTGGAAGTAACGTCAGACTTAGAATCTTTCCGTCGACGTCCAGCATTGCGGTGCCGCGATCCGGCTTGCTCATCACGATGCCACGAAGCGTAATTTTGGGAATGGTTGGGAGCGGTGTGACAGAAACAACTTTCGCTTTGGAAGCTGTTGGGACAGGCAGTGTGGGCTGAACTGAAGGCGGAACTAGTTCGAGCAATTTTGCCGATGGCGCGGTGGGATCTCCAGACTGCCTCTGGGAATTGTCCGAAGCTTCATTGTCCTTTGTGGGAACAAGCAGGCTTTCGAACGCCCCTGGTTTTATGGGGGAACTCGATTCTTCGGAAGGAGGTTGCGTTTTCGTGGGCTCCGAATTCTGCGCGACTAACGTGGCAGGGTAAACCAGTATTACAGCTACGAACAACAAACTTCGCATCAATTCGATCTTCACAGAATCAACCTCCAGCCGCAAACAATGCCATAAAGAACGCGAGATAAACGTAACCGACAATTCCACCGACAACCACGATGGTCATCGGCTCAATCATAGCACTCAACTTCTTGATCGCCGTTTTGAGCTGTGATTCGTGGAATCGCGTTACCCGGTCGAGCACCTCGTCCAGTTGCCCGGTGTTTTCACCCACAGCGATCATGCTCGAGAGCATCGGCATGTACGCATGATTAGCCGCTAGGGGAGTTGCCAGGTCTCCGCCCTCCATGACCGTTTCTCGCGCGACGGCAACTTGAGCGGCCAGGAAAGTGTTCTCGTGCAAATCCTCAACGGTGCGAAGTGCTTCCAAGACAGTGATGCCACTCCGCAGCATGACACCGAGCGAGCTTGCAAAGGTCACCGTACCAGCCAGCCGAAAAACTTTTCCCAGAACTGGTACTCGCAACAGCCAACGATCGATCATGGCCCTCCCGGGTGGCCATTTGTAGGCTACGACCACTGCCACCATCGCCAACAATCCAACAGCTGCCGTAGTGATTCCATTCAAGCGTATCCAAACAGAAAGATCCATCAGGGACTGGGTGATCACTGGAAGCTTACGTCCTGTTGCCGATAAGAACTTCTCGAGTTCCGGTATTACGACCACGACCAGATAGCCGGCCACGCCTACGGCTGCGAGTCCTACGAATACTGGGTAGGCCACTGCGGTGCGGACATTGGAAATGTTCTCACGCCTTGAGGCCATCTGCTGCGAGGCCCGCTGGAGTACGACATCTAGATTACCGGTCGTTTCGCCGACTTTGGCGAGCTGCACAACGAGCTTGGGAAAGCACGAGTGCTTCGACATTGCATCGGAAACAGAATCGCCTTCCTGTATATCTTCAGCCAGTTGGTCGCATATGGCTCTGAAGGAACGCGATGTCGTTTGTTCCGCAACGGTTTTCAAGGCTTGCAAAATGCCAATGCCACTTTGCAACATGAGTGCTAGTTGTTCGAGCGCAATTTCCACAACGACCGATCTCGGTGGAAGTCGATGGAGTGGATTGTATAGATGAATGGTACCAGCCGGTTTTTCCAAAGGCTTGGCACTGATCAGTCGCTCGCCTTGGGACTCCAGGCTAATGCGTAGTGCCGCCGCTGAGTCTGCCTCGGCACGTCCACGCTGCATTTTGCCTGCGGCATCGCGTATGAGATAGGAAAACTCTGGCATCACCATACCACAACAGCTTCAAGAACTTCTTGGTAAGTGGTGACCCCCGCCAGCATCTTGTCGATCGCATCATCCATCAATAAAGCTCGGCTCCTCTCCCGAGCATTGTATACCAGCATCTCTTCACTGGCCCCTTCGCCGATCATTTTGGCGACACTCTCATCACAATCGAAACACTCGATCAGAGCGATGCGACCGAGGTAGCCGCGGCCGGCGCAGTAAACGCACTGCCCCGCTTCGTAGACATTGCGACCTGCGATCTGGGGCCGCCCAAGCATAGCCGCTTCTGCCTCTGACAGAGCACGCGGGACTCGGCATTGATTGCACAAGCGTCGAACCAGACGTTGTGCGACAGCCAGCCGCAAAGTCGCAGCGATCAAAAAAGGCTTCAGGCCCATGTCTGCCAGCCGGGTGACAACACCAGCAGCAGTGTTCGTATGCAAAGTGCTAAAAACTAGGTGACCGGTGAGAGATGCTTTCACCGCGATCTCCGCCGTTTCCAGGTCGCGGATCTCACCAATCATGATGACATCTGGATCATGCCGCAAGATACTTCGTAGTGCCTTGGCGAACGACACTTTGTCCGCCGAGTCGATTTCGACCTGCGAGACTTCCGGCATCTCGTACTCGATTGGATCCTCGACCGTAATGACATTGCCACCACGACTATGCAAAAGATCTTCGAGTGCGGCGTAAAGCGTGGTACTCTTTCCACTGCCAGTTGGGCCGGTCAATAAAACTAAGCCATGTGGCCGAGTGATCGTTTGACGGAAGATCCCAAGGTCACGATCATTCATCCCGATGTTGGTCAAGTTCAAACGCGTCGTCTGACCGCCGAGAAACCGCATCGTAACGCGTTCGCCGAAACGAGTCGGCAAAGTGGCAACACGAATATCAGTCTTGCTTTGTTCGGGGCCGATTCGAGCAGTGAAACGTCCGTCTTGAGGCGCTCGCTTCTCCGCAATGTCTAGCCCTGACATAACTTTCAGGCGGCTGACAACGGCCCCCTGCAGTTGATTTGGAATTCGCGAGTATGTTTCTAATCTTCCGTCAACTCGCATTCGAACGACCAAGGCAGTTTCGTCTGGTGCGAGGTGAATGTCTGAGGCGCCGCGCATCGCGGCAGCTTGCATCAACTCTTCGCAAGCCGCGACCGCATCTTCGGATTCGATAAACTGTTCTTCTGTAGAACTGACTCGCGGCTGTTTGCTCGGAGTCGCGTTGAGGTTGCCATACACGCGTTTGATTGCCGCCCGAAGCGATTGAGGCTCCGCCGTAATCAGCCGCATTTCACAATCCAGGATGCGGTCCAGTTGACGCTTTGCTGCCGCGTCTTCAATGTCCTCGCAGGCGATGACAACTTGATCACGGATCTTACAAATGGGCATCACCTGCTTCCGCAATGCCAAAGACGCTGGGATTTTGAGTGCCCATTTCGGATCGACTCGTACCCGGCTCATGTCCAGTTCCTGATACTCAATCAGTGCCATGGACTCCGCAGACTGGACTTCAAGTGAAGCCGTTTGTGTAGCCGCGATAGCGCTTGAGCGAGAATCGACCGAAGTGTCGGCTTCCGGCGAGGTGGCGTCGTGAGGCTGCTGCGTAGACATTATTTCCCTCCGCTTCGCTGAGGAATTCTTCCTCGTTTCAGCCGAGCCAGCCTGTCTTGAACGATAGTAGGATTCTGAGCGTATGCCTCGGCGGTTCGCAGGCTGATCATTCCCTCGTACACCAGCACGGCAAGGTTCTGATCCAAGGTGCGCATCCCAGATGCCGCCCCCGACTCAATTTGGGAAAGAATCTGTGCGGACTTGCCGGAAGCGATCAAGTTAGCAACTGCTGAGTTGACTCGCAAAATCTCACTTGAGAGTATGCGTCGGGCGACATCGCGAGTACCTGCTTCTTCATCTGCGAGGACGGCAGGACCGTCTGCGACCATTAAGTGCTGAGCAATAATAGCCTTCAGCACCAAAGCGAGTTGCCTGCGCACACCGGCTTGTTCATCGCTGGGAAACACACTGACGATTCTCTCGATGACACCCATGCAGTCGGGAGCGTGAACCGTCGCAAGCACAAGGTGGCCCGTCTCCGCAGCGGTGATCGCGGTTCGGATCGTTTCCAGCTCCCGAATTTCACCCACCAAAATGACGTCTGGATCCTGACGAAGTGACGAAACGAGCGCGTCATTGAAGGAGTCGCTGTCGACACCGATTTGTCGCTGGTTCACCAAAGAGTTCTTAGGGGGATGAACGTATTCGATCGGATCTTCGATCGTGATGATGTGGGCTTGCTGCTGCTGATTTATTCGATCAATCAACGTGGCAAGCGTGGTGCTTTTGCCCGATCCTGTCGGTCCCGCTACGATCACCAAGCCATCTTTGAGCTCAGATAAGTCGTATAAGGAATCAGGCAAACCAAGTTCACTGAGTGGACGTATTTCGTCCTCTAAACGCCGGATCGCAACGGCGGTGGACTCTTGCTTGCGAAAAATGTTGAATCGAAAACGCCCGCCAGCCACACTGGTCGCGCCATCGATCGCTCCCTTTGTCCAAGTCGACAAGTCTCGTTTGGCCAGAATTTCCGCGATGATTAGCACATCATCGCCGGTAAGCGTAGGCCAGGATTCATCACGCTTGAGTTTGCCCTGAGCACGAAAGAACGGCGGTTGCCCACTGCTGAGATGGAGATCGCTTGCCCCCTCGGCTACACAGGTTCGCAGTAAGTCAGACAAAAATTCTTGTGCAGGCTGCGAATTCAGCGCAACCGGAACTTTCCCATCCGAGTGCAAATTCTGCTCACAGCCGGATTCAACAAGCGTTTCGCTAGCCTCAGCATCAAGTTTTGCCGCGAGGCTGGTTCGAGGATCTAACATCGTTCAGCTCATCAAACTGTTTCAACTTAAGCTTCGTCGGCACTAGACGAGTATTTTCAGCGTCCAAATACGTTGCGATTGATGCGCTTGCGAAGAACTTAGTTCCAGCGATTCCATCTGTAGCGACAAAGGCACTACATGTTCCAGGTCCACTGAGAGACTTTTGAGAGCAGACTGTAGATCCTGAAAACGCCCGCGAATCTTGACCTCATAGATCTCGCGGCCGTCAGAGGCACTGGAAACGAGCTTAGAGCTCGCTTTGCGATCCGCCAGTAAGTCGATGACAGGTCGGACGACTTCGTTTACTTGATGAGACGACCCTGCTTCTGGCTGGCTTTCCAATACCAGCATGCGATGACTCTCCATCAAGCTCGTAAGCCGCTGCATGGTTGCTGCTGGCCGAATGGGCAATTCCAGCTGCTGCCGCAATTGGCGTCGATCACTCTGCAGGCGGTCATTCGAAGCTGCAAGCTGTTCTACTTCCGCTTTTATTTCGCGAAGTTCACCACGCAGCCGTGACGATTCCTGCCATGTCGCCGAGACTTGATGTTCCGTATCGTGTTGGCCTTCCAATAGCTTTTCAAAACGGGCTTGCGTCGCTCGCAACCTTGACTGCTGCGGTGAATAAAACGCAAACGAGTAGATCGCTAAAACCAACGCCATGGGCGCGAGCATCGTAATCTTGCTGGGTGCTTGCTGTCGTTTCTGGCTCATGGCTGGGAATCCTGCGAGTTGGCCGATGGAATGTCAGGCGAGTTAGCCACGGAATTGCTTCGAGTGGAAGTAAAGGAATGCGCTGTAGTAGAGCTGGCAATTGCGGAGCTGACGCCTGGAATGACCATTTCTTGATCCGACACGTCGAGGCTAACTTCAAATTCGATTAGCGCAATTTCGTTGCGTCCAGTTTGAGCAGGGTGAACGCGCCAACCGTGTGGACTGGCGAACTCTTCCAAATTGGTTGCAAAGGATGATACATCGTGATTGGAGACGGCAAGTCCCTTCACGGTGACAACTTTTCCGTGGGTCTCCAGTCCTTTGACCCAGCAGTCTCCCTCGTTGGCTCGTGCAATTGCAGAAACTAGTTCGAACCAGCGTGTCTTCTGCAAGTGCCGCATTCGAGACGCTTTAGACAGGCTCTGCGACAGGTCCTCATACGATTCTTTAAGAGCTGCTAAAGATTTTTGCTGCTCCTGATAGTCCTTCTTCAGTTTCTGTAACGCTTGTTTGTCCAGTGAGAGCGACTTCTTGGTCTGGTTGAGAGTTCCAATGTTTGCGTCCAGGTCTGCAATTTGCTGACTCGTCGAAGAATGCAAAGCAAAGCATCCGATTGCTACCAACAGACCCAAGCCGCAGGCAATCCAAGTCGCTGCCTGACTCGACATGGGCGGCTTCTTGGCGACAACAACAGGTATTGGCCGCTTCGCACTCCGGCTAACGCGAAGTGTTCTAGCAATCGTTTCCGCCCAGCTTCGCAGCGCGGATTCTCCTCCAATTGAAACTCTTGAAGATTGGTCTGGGGCAGCGGCTCCACTGTTCGTATCGCCATAGAGTAAAATCTGTTTGCATCTTGGATCAACTAGCAGTTCTGGCAAAGGCTGGTCTGTCACCCAGGCTAAGGACTTATTCCCTTCCTCTTCGCACCATTCAACTAATTGAGATCGGGTTCGTTGTGTCTTGAGGTCTCCGAAGGTCAGCACATCTTGGATGTCGTTCCCACGACCTTCTACAGAGATGGTCGACTCGCCGAAAGCTTGGATGAGTCTCCAGGGATGACTGTCCGCTTGTGTTCCAGATGCATTTTGTTCCGTTGGGAAAGCAGCTAAGGCGGGATGTCCTATTCCGGTCAACTTGCCACCAAACTGTCGGACGACTTGCTCCACTTCTTGCCAGTCGCTTTGCGGAACCTGCGTAACCCACCAGCGCGCTTCTCCATCGGCGTCGTTGGGAAGTACATGCATACCTAGATGCGAGTCGAAGGCAGAGATCCCAGAGTAATTTTCGGCCTCCAGGGCAATCGCCTGATGCAGCTCGTCGCTCTCTAGTGCACGTGCAACGTCACCAGCAAGTTGAATGACTCCAGTCCAGGACTCATTCAAAAAGACCCAGACTTCGCCAGTCTTCTTGGGCCCCAGCCTGATGGCGGCGTCAACTAAAGTTGCGGTGGACTCGCCAGGCATGCGCTCGCGAGTCCAAATGTCCTTCACGCGAGGCGACTTCCCAGCAAGGATATCAACCCTTGCAAGTTGACCATGTGAGATCAGGAGTAGCGTCTGTCGGTTTGACATAATATTGTTCGCTTGCAGGCTCTATTGATTCTTAGTGAGCGTTAGAAGCTCATGCCGTTTCCGTTTTGTCTTAGAATCCGGTGATAGTTAGAGTTAGATTCGCATTCTGCATTGGCGATACTTCGATGTAACGTATCGCCTGACCTGTACCCCCGGGTTCTTTGAATACTAAGGCTCGAACCCCGACAGGTACATTGTCAAATCGAAAGCGACTGTCATTGTTTCCATCCGCATCCTTCATGACCGCAAGAGTGTCAGTCGAAATCGTAGGGTTCGGATAAACCAACACCACTTCCGCGCTTATCTCGGCCCCCAGATCGTCCAAGCTCAGACCAGAGACAGTTTGTAGGCCCATTGTCTGTACATTTACGGAAAGATCGTTGTACTGCGGTGTGACCGCGGTCCACAGGAGATGCACGTCGCTACCGGGAATGGGAAACTCTCCCAAACCGAAAGGACGTCCCCAGGCATCTGCGATCGCGTTCGTAGGATTCGTCGCGGTTACGTAGGGGCCACGCCACCCGCAACGCAGTGCGACGCCGCGGCAATCCACATTCGTCGGGTTTGCCGGTGGCGATGTCGCAGCAGGACCGACTCGTTCGGAGAATGCAAAGGATGAAAGGATCCCAACATCATTGATCAGCATTTCCAAAGGATTCATCTCGGAATCGTCGGTCAAGGCACTACTTGGCAAGAGACCTACATCAGCGACGAAACCAGAAACTTGGTGAACGCCGCTACTTTGCAGGCGATCTTCTACCAACGCGTTTCGCAGTGTTTCGAAAGTTTTCTGGGTTACTTCGTAGCGAGTCTGGTCCGCAATCGGCTCGAGTGACCGTACTGCAACGCCAGCCAAAACGGCTAAGATTGCCAAGACGACCACCATTTCGATCAGCGTCAATCCCTTAACGAAGTGTGAACGAGACATAGATGTCGTCTCCTTTCAGAGCGGGATTGCTTTCGAGTTCCGATGCGAAACGGCTTTCCTCTATTTCCAGGATTCCGTTTGGTCCCGCAGATACAACTCGAACCTCTCGCTGCTCGCCAATCTCGTGCACCAACGACGAGAGGCCCAAGTTACTCAGCGTCGGTTCTTGGATGACAAAAGGCAAGCCACTCTCGACGACGCCATCGAGATCGTAATCTTGATTCGCAAAAGTGTCTCGGACGGCTGGCTGTGATGCATCGCCATAAGCCGACGTAAAACCTGATCCGTCGTCAATCGAATAGAGGCGTCCATCGCTTTGGAGATAAGGTCCGTTCCATCCGAGTCGTAGATTCGGATTAAACACGGGGAAAGTGCTGGGCAGCTCAAGCAAATGTCCCAACTGGATTCGTTGATCATTTGCGTTGACGTCTGGATGCAAGTCTTTGCTCGGATACGCGTATTTGCAGTCAGACCAAAAACGCAGCACTGCATCACGAATTTCTACCGCCGAAGCGAGGGTTGCTGTTTCTCGAGCCACCTCTGTGGTGGCCATCAATCGAGGAATGACTAGGCCACCAAGTGCAACCAGAATCGTAAGGACGACTACGAGTTCAACCAAAGTCAGTCCTTGGTTCCGTTTTCGAAGCTCTTTACGTTGGCGAACCGCCATAGCATCAGCCTGTAGGTATGTTATTTCCGAGGGCAGCAAGGGATGACTCGAAGGGCTCTTTTTTGAGAACATCGAGTCAGTATGCAGCGCCCGGGCAGTGCGGAGCTCGGGCTTTTGCATTTCGAGAATCAGACGGCGATGTTTTCGCCACCATCCGATGCATCATAAAAAGATCGTGGGGTGCACTTCAGGCGAGCATCCCAACTACGGATCAACCTCCGTACCACTCTTTCAAGTGAGTGGAAACGCCTTGCACGCCATCTGGGTGCGGAGCACCGACTCCTATGTAGCGGGCTTCTGCATCAGCCGTTCCAGCACCCGTCAACTCGACGACAAGCAAGACGCGAGCGTAGGAATTGTCAGCTCGTTCACTGTGAGCATCAACAGCGTGCAGCGGAGCCTCTGGAAAGAATGCACCTTCGTTTGCTCCAACCAATGAGCATTGGGCTCCTAGACCAAGCACGATGTATTGAGCGCCAGCTACAGGCGTGTAATTCCAAACTTCGCTGAGAATCTGAGTCGTTCGGTCGCCAGCTAAAGTGCAAACGTTCAGTCCGTTTGCAAGGGTCACGGCTGGTCCGGTGTGCCCTTCGAAGGTTGCATTTTCAACGGTGTCATCGGCTGGTACTAGTTGCGTGAGCCCTAGGCCGTTCAGTGCTGCCACGTCGTTTCCAGCTAAGGAGTGAGTTGCATACGCACCACTGCCGTTTACGAACGCAGCAGGAGTTCCGCTCAAGCCTGTAGTAACAAGTCCGTCAAAACGATCACCCATCTGACCGCTGTTGATCAAGATATTCTGACGAATACTGGCATCAATCGTCGGCAGACTCGTTGCAACGGTCGCGACGTGAGTGCGATTGAGCATGTTGGGAAGCGTAGCTGCGGCGATGCCTCCGAGAGCAACCAAGATGGTTAGAACGACAACAAGTTCGATAAGGGTTAAGCCATTGCGGCGAGTAACTATTTTTGGCATTGGAATGACGTCAGAATATGAGTGAGTTTTGATTTGATACACCGACCATCATTACGCACCTGCTTTAGTCGCGGCACAAAAAATAATCGGCGGAGGTCTCTCGCCAGAATGCGAAAGACTCAGTCTAAGAATCGCTATTTAACGCAGATCTCCGACGGAGATCTTCGGCGAACGATTACGCAGGCGGCCCGCGAGGACCTGCCGCTCCGACGAAAGTCGAGACATCAAAACGAACACTTTCAAAGACCTCATCGCCTAGGTGCGAAGTCTCGCTCAGCTCGACTTCAATCGAAATATCATCCGATGCAGCCAGCTCAAGTGCAGAAAAGAGAAATGTTGGGAAGTCTTCCGCGGGCGGTTGCGGAGACTTGTGATCATCCTGAGGCTCACCGTCTGGTCGTTCGCCAGAATCCTTGCCGGACTCCTGCTGAGGACGCGAAGTATGGGAATGACTCCCATCGGCGTGATCGTGGCCATGATGTGACGTGCTATAGTGCCCGTGCACGGACCCCTCAGGGTGGTGGTGAGCTACGTCAGTAATATGGAAAAGACCGTGAAGAACGGGACTGAAAGCCCACATCACCCCAAGAACCACGCACAACCAACCACCCACACGAAATCGAGTGCTCTGGTGGCTTCTGGCTTCGGACTTAGGTTTCACGCAGTTTGATCCTTTCCAGATCCTCATTAAGCTCGCGTAGCATACGGTCCGCAAGCATTATCCGGACGAGCAAAGGGTATTTTCTCAAATTCTACATGTGAAATCCCTCAAAAGCCACTAATTGGTCTGACATTGCCTGCGAAAAACCACCTCACTGGAGCGTTTGTTGGATCCTTCAGCTGCAAAAGCAAGCCTTTGGGGCAGTACTGACACTTCACCATCGCACAGAATCCGCATATTCGACTCAAGCCGCAAAGTTTACCTAACCGATCCACTTGAAAGGTCGTGTTCCACCATATTGGTTCTAGGGTGAAGTTGCGCTAGTGCTCCTGAATTACCGAGTCTTATTGTTCTTCTTAGCACTGGCTACTGGTCTGCCTCAATTGGTGCAGGCTCAAAGACTCACTGATCTGCAAATTGGCGGTTCGCAATCACCGGGCGAACTGCCAAGCCTTCCAGGTCCCCGTCCGGTGTTGCCAGTTGAACCAATCGATTTGACGGATCGGGCTGAGGCGTTGCCAGCAAGCGCGCGTACTGAAATTCCTCTGGTCGATTTCGAAAAAGTGCCGCTTGCGCAAGCAGTGCAGACACTGTCTAAAGAAGTAGGGCTAAAGGTCATCACCAGCGCGGATGCCGGCGAAAAAGAGATCACGGTCTATTTTGAGAACGTTCGGGCCATCGACGCCATCGATGCGATCGTAAAAGCAAACGGTCTTTTCTACCGAGTGGACGATCAGTCTGGAATCATCCGCATCGCGACTCGGGAAGAGTACGAGCGAGATCTGACGAGTTTCCGAGACGAAGAAACTCGGGTGTTCACGTTGCTCTATCCGAATCCGACTGCAGTCGCACAAGCCATACAGCATGTCTATGGCGATCGGGTGCAACTGAACTCAGCCGACAATGACTTCACGGACTTCATCGAGCTCACCCAACGCTTCAATCGATTTGACCTGGTCGACGGTAGAGCACTGGGACTTGGTACTTTTGGCGGCGGAAGTGGACTAGGACAAAACAACTTAGGCAACTCGAATGGACTCGGAGTCGGAGGATTTGGCGGAGGCGGCCTGGGATTCGGTGGCCTGGGAGGTTTTGGTGGAGGATTGGGGGGCTTCAGTGGCGGACTCGGTGGAGGCCTGACCAATCGCTCCCGATCCCGCGTAAGTCAGCGGAGCTTATCTACTGCGGACGGACAGCCACTTTCCGATCTGTCCTCATCAGAAATCCAAGCGATTGAGAACCAGCTGGCAGCTGGCAACCTTGACGAAGACCAACGCAGTGAATTGTTGCGTCGCAAAGAAGCAACAATTTACGTTTCTACGATTCGACGTAACAATCAAGTCTTAGTGCGTACTGGCGATCCTCGCACAATGGAGCAGATCGAACGACTCGTTGCAGAGCTGGATGTGCCAACTCCGACAGTGTTGCTCGAAGTCAAAGTCCTGCGTGTCGAATTGGCAGATGGACTCAACAGCGCTTTCGAATACTTTGCGGGCGACAACGATATGGCTGGAGCTTTCTCTGATGGAGCTCCGTTCTCCGTTGCACCGGCACAACCGTTTCCAGGCGGCTCAGCCACCGCTCGCACGCTGGCAAACGGATTGGGGGTCTCAGGCAATGTACCCGGTGCATTGACATTCCAAGTCATTGATGACGACTTTCGATTCCGCATGCAGTTGCTCGAAAGCAAGAACCGAGTCACGGCACTTGCGACGCCGCTAATCCTGACCGCGAACAACGAAGTTAGTCGGATTTTCGTCGGCGATACGCTCCCTTTTACGGTTGGTTTTACGCCTGGGCAGATTGTTGGCGGTGCAGTGGGAGCAGTAAATGGTGCCGTAGCGCCGACTCCAATCACCGAGCTGCGCGATGTGGGCCAATCGCTGCTGATCACGCCCAACATTAACTCGGATCGTACCGTGACGCTGCGAATTGTCGAAGAAAATAGCGAGCGGATCATTGGTGGAGCATCCATCCCAGTTCCTTCGACCAATGGCGCGACGGTGACGTCCGTAAACGTCGATACAGTTCGACGTCGAAGCGTCACGGGAACTGTCGTTGCTCAAGACGGTATGGCAGTTGCCCTCGGCGGATTAATAGAGGATCAGGTTTCGGACACTCGTGATCAGATTCCATTCCTGGGCGATATTCCCAAGCTCGGTTTTCTGTTCCGACGTCAAGGCACTGGTCGTCAACGAAGTGAGCTCATCGTGATGATACGTCCTTATGTGTTTAACACGCCAGCTGAGGCGGCCGAAAGAAGCCAGTGCTTCGTCGCCGAGCATTCATTGCA
This sequence comes from Aureliella sp., assembly GCA_963691875.1. Taxonomy (GTDB): domain Bacteria; phylum Planctomycetota; class Planctomycetia; order Pirellulales; family Pirellulaceae; genus Aureliella. Next base: position 1,702,122 of record OY829846.1, on the reverse strand, counting down.
TCCCAATGGGGCAGATCCGAGGGGAACAATGAATACCTATCTACCTTGCGAGGTGGTTCGTCCAGCTCCCGAATGTGCCAAGCGAGCGAGCTTGCTCCAGATGCACAATGTCATTCCGGCCATTTACTGAGGAAGCGAGTATAGACATGTCAAAAAACTCGCAACCAGCTCGCAGCGTCTCATGGATATTGCTCGGAAGCCTATTGTCATTTTCCGGATGTGCGATCTTCTCAAGTCCTATCTCTGATCAGCTTGGATTTGACGATGATCAGGCCAATAGTCCTGGATCCATCTCCGAGCGTGCAGGAGCTGCAGCTGACGCAACGCGTGTGTCGAATCCACGGGCCAAACAGATTCGCTTCAACGGACAAGAAAAACTCCTGGGAGGCGGAACTTGCAAGGCTTTGCCTACTGGCGAATTGCTTAAGCAGGTCATCACACTCCTCGAACGGAAGAAGCTGCAATCGGCAAGAGTTTTTGTTCAGCTTCATACTCGCTCGGCACGCCGTCTCCTGCTCGAACCGCCCGAGCATGCAAACTCTGACACGCTTCAGTTTGTCGCCCAGAGCTTGGGCAACGAACGCACTGCATCTCTTTGGGCCGAACTGCAAGCTGAACTGAAGGCAAAGCCAGAGTTGGCCAAAGAGTGGCGTGCGAACCTGCGTTCACTGGTTACCACCGCCACCGACGCGAAGTCGACGCAGGCTGTGATTGGTAAGCTAACAGACATCGCCGCAGGTTTCCAAAGTCCATTACTCAAACTCGAAGCAATTCGCTTTAAGGGCGAACTACAAGTCGCCAGCGAACAGACCGCCTCAGCAATTGAATCCTTTGTATCTGGTGCCGAGCTAGCTGCGCAAGTTGGCTCCTCGAGCGTGGCTTCCGACTTATGGCTCATGGCATGCGAAGCTTCACTTCGCACCGATCAAGTTCCACAAGCGCGGCAGTGCTGGAAGGCGGCCACGAGCAGCCAGCTGGTTTCGATTCACGCGCGTAGCCCAGATCAAGAGATGCCATCAGTGGATTCTGTGTTTTGGGAGCAAGCTGTACGACTTGCCCATCCTAGCGATCAGCTACCACGAGAGCTGACTATGGCCATGGCGCCGTGGTGTTCGCGAATTGGAATCCAAGTTGATCCATCACTAACACCGGAAGCGGCTCTATGGACAGCAATTGCGGAATATCAGATCGCAACTGGACAGCCGCACGTGGCGACGCTGTCGATCAAACGAGCCGAAACACAGGCAATCGCCCGCATCCGACCGTATCTGCAAATCACACTCGCTCGAGCGATGGCCGCTCAAGGGCAGCTAGCGGTCGCTACAACAATCCTTGGCCGGGAAGCGGAATCCGATAATCCGAACATTCGAGCCTCCGCCCTCGCCGTACTCGGGGCCATGAAAATTCACAATGGTGCCTACGAACAAGGAAGCCAGTTCTTAGGCCAAGCTCTTTCGATCAGTGAAGCAGCAAACTGGCCCGGGCGACTTGCCGCATCAGCGGATCTAGCCAACGCGATGCTCATCATGGGAAGATTAGACGAAGCGCTTGACGCACTACACGAAGTACAGGTTCGAATGCTCGCAGCCAACAAATGGCAATCTCTCGTTCATTCTCTTGAGAATGAAGCCGCGATTCTCGAGCTCGAAGGTCGCGGACGCGAAGCGGCGGCGATTCGCAAAAGAATCGGCGATATCGAAACAGGAAGTTGTTGCTTGGGGTGAGCCCGACTGCTGCACCGAATTCCAAAGCTGACTAAAAACAGCTCGATGAGTTGGACTCAGCCAAGGGTTTTCCTCATTTAGTCGCGGGAGCCGAGCTCCGTTCGAATAGTAGAGATGAGACTGGTAACATCTCAGGTTTCATTGCCCGAAGTGGATGCAGGGCGAAACTCTCGGTGTTTCAGGTGTGCGATGTGCGTCTAACTCTCTCGGTTCCAGGGTTGACCAGTCCATGTTCTGCTCGGTCGTGTATCGAAACGTCAGGCCGGAAGTAATGGTTAAAATCAGATGCTGTTCACGCGTTGTGTGTTTCTTGCAAATCTTGTCAATGACGCGCGAGACTGTCAGAGGTACCGCTTTCGAACTCTATCCAAGCCAGCGGGCGACGATGGCCGCGCGGCCCCCCGGCGGATGTGGCGTCTGAGGTTTGGCTATCTGCCTTTGAGTTGTCCCGCCATGGGTTAGCGACCGATAGAAAAAAAGATAGCGGCGAGCTTGAGAGGGGAAGTGAGCACCTGAACGTCCCTATCGGGTTACATTGGGCATCCGACCATGTGGACTCAGCAAGAATCAGGAATGACAAGGCTGCTGTGGCTCATGCCGGTGATGGAACCTTGTCTAATTTCAAATAACCTCTCGATGCTTGAGTCTCCCCACTACATCTGATTTTTCCCGTGTTTCTGCCGCAAGCCATCGGCCGTCCAGGTACATCTCTAGGGATTTCACGATGCCTCCGACACGTAAACTCCCAATCGACTTACCAGAGTTCGTATCCAGAAAACCACCCCGTCAGTGGTGTCCGGCTCTTCCCGGCTCTCGCGGAACAAGTGTTTGTCAGGTTTCATGACATCTGCCCCGGTGAGAGGCCAGGACGACGGAGGTAGCACGAGGCTCTTTGCACGAATCAGGCTGATTCATGCGTGGGTCTTTTTTCTCACCTTCATAGCCGCCCAACCGCTGAGGTGATCTCACGGTTCAACTCGTTGCGCATAGCGTGATGATTGGGTCTTGTTAAGCGGTGAATGATCATCGGGTGGCCTTACCAAATGTGGTTCAATTGCCTCGGCAGCAGAAATACGCGTTCACTGAATTGATTCACTTTGAGTCCCCTGCAGTTTCGCGAGTCCCCTCCACAATTGTGCGCAGACTGAAACCCGTCAGATTTCTGAAGATTGGCTGGATTGCATTCCACCGTTTTTGGGGAGCTTTTCTCGTGACAACGACTACCACATCTAATTGTTTTCCGTCTCCCCAATATACATCGGTCGCCAATACTGCTTTAGGCAGTTCAACGGTCCGCGTAAACGCAGTCAGCGGGCCAGCTTGTTGCTTCAACTGATGCAGTACTTTTGAGTGTTTAGTGTCACTCATCTTTTCCAAATATTCCCCTGCAAACTCTTCCGGGGATTTTGGGGTCCGTGCTGATACCTCATAGAAGGCTTTGATCTCGACGCCTGCCTCGAATGGTTGCCCGGCCTTTTGCGGTTTGGCTTCTGAGATAACCCACGTGAAATTACCGCCTTCGTTTTTTTGACTGAAGGACCAGTTTTTGGGGTGGCGCACTTCCGCTGCAAATGGCGACAGCTTCTGAACGATCAAGCTCTTCGTTATCTCGTCAGTCGTTCCTGCGGGCTTTTCCTGTGCTCCGACTGGCTGTTGCTTATTGACGTCCTTTTTCGATTTCGGTGCGACAGGGGAGTCTGCTAAATCCGTTTGACCAGCGGAGTTGAGACAGAGAGACGACCGAGAGTTTGGGCTAGAAATCGGGTGATCGCTTGTTCCGCGGCCAAGCAGCCGGGCAATCAGAAATACCGACTCCATTCGTTTCGGGGATGTCCCCGTTACGGTAGGTTTCCCAGGGGAGTACCTACGACATGCCAAATGGATTTTCAGCCGATTGAGCAACGACTTATGTGACATGCTTGCTTTTGTCTTACCTTGTGTTTCTGAGCCATTTTGAACCGCTGGTTTCCGGGTGCTCTCCAATGATGCGGCCTGGCGGGAAGACTACAACGGCTATCTCTCTTCTAGTTCCGTCGGTGGCCTACCCCCGGATGAGATCGCACGTCGCTCTGCTGATTCAGGCCCGTTTGCTGCGCATACTCCGTTCCATCAGCACAACGAAACCCGATCTGTTACCCAGCCCGTACTCTCATAACGCCTGGATCAAAAACGGGAGCGGCTCAGGAGGCGACAGTCTACGGCGACATCGATAGTTGTGGTATCTTACGAGAATCATTGAGCCGTCACTTCACAGCAGGGCTTAGGACGCGATGTCTTCGATCGTTGAACAACAGTACAACTCCGCGATGGATGCGTTATCCCCACAAGAGCGGATCGCCCGATGTGCCGCGATGCTGAAATGGACCCGAGATCTGCTTGCTCGACAAGTCACCGCTGAGCTTGGTCCGCTCTCTGACGAACGCCTGAAATGGGAAGTCGCCAGGCGAATGTACGGCTCAGACAAAACGGCTAAAGCCATCATTGACCAAAGGCTTAGAGATGTTTCCCGTTGAGGCCTTTCAGGCGACTCTTGGCAAGGCGACGGAAATCTTCCAGCAACTCGGCGTTCGATTTCATCTGACGGGTGGAGTCACCTCCGTCTTGTACGGCGAGCCGAGGATGACGCAAGACATTGACATCGTTGTTGATAACGAGGTTCTGGCAGAACAACTCGAAGCGTTTTTCCGACGGCTCGACACAGGCGACTTCCTGTTTGATCTCCCCTCCGTTCGGCGGGCGGTGGAGCGGCGTGAGATGTTTCAGTTACTCGATAAGGTCGAGGCTCTCAAGCTTGACATCTACCCACGCGAGCTAATTGAGGGGGAGCTGGATCGATCATGCCTGATCGAGGTCTTTGCCGGTGTACGGCTTCCTGTCGTGTCGAGGGTGGATTCGGCCGCCTCGAAATTGGTCTGGATTAGCAAAGGGAGCCACAAGAGTCGCCGCGACCTGCGTCAGATCTACCGCACCTCCTCTGAGGCCGACCGTCAACAGATCCAGGGTTTGGCACATCACCTTGCTCTCAAACCCCTGCTGGACGAAGTGCTCGGTGAACCTGAGGAACTCGCTTGAAAAGCGAGTCGACCCCTGGCCTGGCGAGCCACTAACGGATCAATACGACCTGCTGATCTACGCATAGAATGGCCACCGTCCTCAGTTGCTGGAGCACCTGGCAGAAGTCTTCCCACGCCACATTCAGATCCACTACGGCTGTTACCGTCGAGAGGACCGGAAGTCAAAAACCCACCTCTTAGGAGGTGGGTTTTCTACGTTTTGTATCGAGCGTCGATTAATGCTGCAGCACGCTGGCCTGATCATGCAAAGAGTACGGTCGTTCATGTGTGCAGAGTGTATTTTGAGATATACGAAAAAACCCAATCATTGATGCATATACAGCAGTTTTTTAACTGCGGTGTGTCCCTGAGAGGCTGAGTATGTTAGTGGGAGTCCAATTGGGCATCGTGCGCTCTTTGCGAAGCCGTGTTGGTGGATATTTGACTAAGTGATCTTTAGTTCGTTCGCTGGTAGAGAGAATATGCTGGCACTTGAGGCTAGGGTCAATGGCCGATGCGGTTCCAGATTTATCCAGTAAGCCACAAAGGTATTGATAAATACGTGTGCTGGTTTCTTTCGGATCGCCTAAGGCATTGGCACACTCAACAAACACGACATCAATATTGTCATGCTTCAATTTGATTGAACTTCCAACTTGAGTTTGATCTTTGATCATGTCAGAATCACATAAACAAAGGATGGCTTATGGCCCGCCCGCCCGATACTTCCGACGAGCTTATGAATTTAATCTTTGTATATGAAAATAGGTCAATTTGAATTAACAGCGGTACGACACTGCAGCGGTCAATCGGCCACTGCATTCGATGGCATAGCAAAGAATTGCCATTGAAAACGAAGCTATCGGGAGCGAATGTTCTTTGGAAAGCCTTCGCATGTGATGAATTACTCGCATTCGTCCAACATGGTCGAGTCGTCCACCTGGAGAAAACGCCAGTCGATGACGGGCGAGTAATGTGTGACGTCCAATCTTAAAGTGCTTTGCGATATACGGGAGCAAGTTCATTCGTGGTCGGTGTTCAAGTATCGCATGAGGCAGCAGCATAGGGGGATCGTTGTTGGCAAGGAGCTGATATAGGAGGAGGCTGTCTTCGCCACGTACAACGGTTTCATCAAATCCAGACAAGGCATTGAATACCTTTCTTTTGATAAAGAATGCTGAGGTATTTGCGTACGTAGTTGTTCCATCTAAACGCGTCTTACTAGCGGTGATGCCGCCAACGCGAATGTGTTCAATACGGGAGACCATCGAGCAATCGGAGCCAACGATCATTCCTTGATACGCGCTTCGTTCTGGTGAATTTTGAATTTCGTGCCAAGCCTTTGAGAGATAGTCGCTGGCGGGGATGCAGTCAGAATCAATGAACGCGATTACTTCTCCCTTGGACGATCGAACCCCAATGTTCCGTGCGGCGGAGATACCTAAGGCAGGGGTTTTAATTAATTGTGCGGTCAGTGCATCTATGAGGTAACGGGTGGAAGTGGGGAGTGCAGACGTGCTGCCGTCATTGACGATCGTGACGTCAAATACGGGAGGAGCCTCTTGAGTAAGTAGCGATTGAAGAAGAGTCTCCAGTTCCATCCATCGATCTCTGACTGGAATAACTACCGAGATTGATGGTAATGGATGTTCGTACGATTCATCTTCCCTCGTCATCCTTTAATACCTTCTTCAGCATTTAGGATTTGAGTATTGCATGCTTGAGCGCAACTAATAGCTGCGAGGGCTGGAAGTCCTAGAAGATATCGTCTCCAGGTGTACTTGGGTTTGGTCGCAAGCCGAAAGCACCATTCCAATCCGTAACGCCGAATCCAGGAAGGCGGAGTTGGAATATTCTTAGCAACAAGATCAAAAAGGCCGCCAACACAGAGAAAAGTGGTATTGGGAAATCGACAGCGCGTTCTGTCGGCCCAAATCTCTTGAATTGGCTGCCCCATTCCCACGACCGCGAGTGCCGGATTAAATTTTTCAAGAATATCTAAATATGAATGCTCGTCCGCTTCACTATTAAAGTATCCGCTCTGACAAAAAATTTGTTCGCGGTATCTTATTGCCGTTGCTAAAGGATTTGAACCGTTAACTTGGGCGGCGAGGTGGTTTCGGGCTCTGACGGTCGTATCCGACCGACTTCCAACGAAGGCAATCCGCAGATCACGGTTAATTCCTTGAGATATAAGATTCGCAAAGAAGTCATCAGTCGAGCTCTTGGGAATTTGGTTCCCAAAAACTAGTCTCGAATGGAGCACTGCTCCCCAGCCGTCGGCGTAGCAAAAATTTGCGTTTTCAATTGCTGCTCTGAAGCGTGGACATGTCGATGCCCGCAGTAACGTGTCGGCGTTGGCATACGTGTACATAACTCCTTTACGCGTAGACGCGTTTTGGAGAATGCCATTTACAAGATCCTTAGTGGATGACGTAACCAGTTTTAGTGGTGCTAAGTTGATCTTGTGTTTCATGAGTTGTCTCTCATTTTACCATTTGAACGAAAGAGTGCTTGGTATTCAATGTCAACTTTTGATTACGGCCGAAAGAACATCCGATGTCTGCCGATAACTGTGTGTGACATGTGTTCATGATTAAAAGATCACCTACCCATACACATTTTTTAGGGTGAGGGGAAAGATAAATGATTGAAAATGACGAGAACATTTTCAAATCTCATACATCTGTCCAAAATGTCCGGGTTGATTTCGCAGTATCGTTTCTAAGAAGTATTGTTAGATCTACTGCGTACAGGAAGGTTTAAGTTTCAATGGCAGTCTGTGCGGTTGTTATTTAATACGCGTGTTCAACTGAAGTTCTTGTTGTCGGTTCCATTGTAAGCAGATCTATGAGTGTTTGTTGCTGAGAGGGGCCATCAGTGGGTGTACTAAAAAGACTAGCTCGGGTCGAAGACGAAAAGTCGCTTTCGAATCGATTTCGCTCACGTCGTTTTTCTTATTTTGAATAGCTTCAATCTAGGCTCACTAGACCTCTGTCAATTTTGGATGTGGGAGGTACGGTCAATTTTTGGAAGTGCCGAGGATGGCTTGAACAGGATGGTGACCTCCGACACGTTTGCGATCCCGCAGTCGTTGCCGGAGAGTTTCGCTACCGACCTCCCGATTTTGAAAATGAAGAGACGTTTCAATACGCATTGTTCTACCTAGGGCTCGATAAGGAAATCGAGGATGGTGGTACGAATCAGATTGGCGTTGCCGTATCGCAGAAACTTGAGGGGCCGTGGTTCAAAGTTGGCGGCAATCCGCTCATCCGCTCCAGGGAACCAGGTACGTTGGGAGTCGGCCAACCGTCCGTCTGTAATCGCACTCAAGGAGGAGGTCGAGTCACCCTATTTTATACTCGAGGTGATCGAACAAGAACAGCGACGTTTTTCCAGGAGGTTGACCTTAGCGAAGCCCAGCAACCGAAATTCGGCGGAGAACAGCAAGTTACAACGAATGGACTAACACAGCGTAACGGCGAGGCCGATCTGACCAATAATGGTGGCGATTTTCTGTTCGATGAAACCCGAAATCGCTTTTGGATCATTCGGCCTGGACACCCGCACTCATCGGTCTGTCCCAGCTTTATCTCGGACTATATTCAACTCGCTTGGATTGATGCGGGCACCTTGACCGAGGGACGGTGGAGGGTTCAATGCGATCTCTCCCCGCCACTGCCTCCCGCCAGTCGATACTTCGACCCGGGCTTCGTGAGCGATCCATTTGGAGCAGCATATGTGACGGACAGTCATTAACGGTTATGCCATCCATATCGCGAGCAGGCGAGAATTGCCCTCACAACTGGTTGTACTCGTACCGGATCAAGCAATTGACGATTCGAGATTTGGATTGACTATTTTGAAGTTCAGCGGCAGCCTGGTCGTTTAGGTGGCGGCTGGAGTATCTTCCCCGCTCTGTTGCAATTGACGAAGCAGCGCGGCGATCCGACTTGATCACACCCCCAAGCCGTTCTCTGCAGGTAATGAACGCGAGGCAATTCGTTTTCCACGTGCTACAAAGGTGCCCGGAAATCGGATAGCAAGCCGTCGACCTGAGTACGATTTCTCGGCACATCCTCTCTTGAAGCACTTTCGCGTTATCTTCCCCACTCCGAGGCCAACCCCGGTAGGCTGGGACCGAAAGAGCGAGAGCAACTCCTGTTAACCCAGCGGAGTTGAGACACAGAGAGAGGGCCGAGAGCTTGGGCTAGAAATCGGGCGTCAGCGGACCAAGCGTGTGAATAGACCGGGTCGCGCGCGACTTCACCGGAGAGACTCTTCACACCCAACCATCGTCGCAAACCCTTTGAAAACCTGGGGGATAAGCGGTCCAGTGTCTCTGCCGACGCATGAAAAAACCCCACCATCACTAGCTACATGCGACCGCAGGGTTTGAGTTGCGGGAGCCGGATTTGAACCGACGACCTCGAGGTTATGAGCCTCGCGAGCTACCGGGCTGCTCCATCCCGCAGCAAAAATAGACTCGATAACCCACTTGGCGTCTAGCCCTGTCAGAAAAGATTTTTTGCGAGTTCTTGATCCGGCGAAACGAGGCGGGATAACCGTAACTTTACAGTTCATTTTGAAGCCGCACTCTGTCTCCTTAGTTCCAGATTCCTCGGGTGCGGAGCTTCAATGTGGTCCTTTACTCGAACCTCGGTGTCGTAAGTAACGCCTAGTCGCGGAACCTCATGAGCTTCTTCAGCTAGTTCCGTGAGCTCGGCAACAACTTGTGGCGTGTTTTCAGCTAGATCCTCCTGTTCTTCGATGTCCTTCGATAAATCGTATAGCTCCCAAGCCGCCTGCTTGTTCTGATACGCCTTCCACCTACCTTTTCGTACTGCTCGTTGCCCCCGGTATTCCCAGTAGAGGTAGTCGTGATTCTTCTGACCTGACTTTCCCAACAAAGTCGGCGCGAAGGAGATCCCATCGGTTCTTGGGCAGCTTGCGCCACTTAGCTTGGCCAAGGTTGGCATCAAGTCTTGGAAACACAGCAAGTGATCAGAAACGCTGCCGGCGTCAACTTTTCCTGGCCACCGAACCAAGAACGGAACACGCAAACCACCTTCGTACAATGAGCCCTTTCCAGCTCGAAATCGCTCGCCTGTTTGGGGGTTCCAGTTCGGGGCGAAAAAGCCATGCGGCCGCTCTTCCGTCTTGAAGTAGTCCTGCCCTCCGTTGTCGCCAGAAAGAAAAACAAGGGTGTTGTCGTCAATCTCAAGTTCACGAAGGAGTTTCAGAATCGCTCCCAATTGGCGATCGACTTTGTGCATGAATGCCCCGTAGACTCGTGCGTCACGATCCGTCCTTTGGCCCACTCGCCAGGGCTTGTCTTTGAACAGCTCCCAAGAAGGATCGCCCTCATCAATGCCCCACAAGCCATGCGGTCGCGTCCAAGGCAGATAGCAAAAGAACGGTCGCTCGCTGTTCTCGCGAATGAACTTCAAGGACTCTTCGAATATCACATTCTGCGCGTGCGTATTACCTTCATAAAAGCTTTCGCCTTTGTTACCGGGGAGGGCGACTTCTTGGCTGTTTCGAATCAAATACCTGGGATAGAAAGTGTGTGCGTGCACTTGGTCGTAGTAGCCAAAGAACTCATCAAAGCCATGCTTCTCGGGTACGCCGGAAGTCCCACGAGCACCTATACCCCACTTGCCAAAACCGCCGGTCGCATATCCTTGCTCGCTAAGCATGCTTGCCAAAGTAGGCTCGTCTGCACGAATGGGCGATGCACCGTCGTTGACTCGCATCGAAGTGTGCCCAGTGTGCAGGCCAGTCATCAGAACGCAACGAGTTGGCCCACAGACTGGCGCTCCCGCATAAGCTCTTGTGAAACGCATGCCTTGCCGCGCAAAAGCATCGATATTCGGAGTCAACAATTCCCTGTGCCCCATGTGTCCCGACTCAAAGTAGCCCCATTCATCCAGCATTAAGTAGATGATGTTCGGCTTGCTGCTCTCTGCGAGACAAGCGTTGTTGACGATCAACGTCATGCCGAGCAAGAGGCCGAGGCAGGGTAGTCGGGCCAGGGTAAGCATCGAGGACTCCGATGTAGAGCACTAATAATCAGGGATCAATTATCGCAAGAAGAACAAATCGACTTGTTCAGTAGACTCAAGTCTTCGAGCAGGACCAAGTACTACTCAGTCTACTAATATCCGAAAACCCTGGAGAAAGCCTTGGGTAGGTAATGCTACCGCACTCGCCGAAATTACCATCGCATTTGAAAATTGGACCCGGGTAAAGGCGCATCGAATAGCCGATCATCTCCGACAAATTTGAGTGACACTTTTACCGGACGTTTGGGCGAAGCGTGGAGAGCTACGACAGCTCGCGTCAATTCGTATCGCGCATGTGTTTGAAGCTGGCTGCCGCAATCCGAAGTGAAAAGCCTTTGGAGGACTCGTCAGTTTTCATGTTTGAAGCCACCGTGTTCTGCAGTGGTCCATCCCTCGGGTCTGAAGCTATGTTCTTCACCTCGCTAATCTGTGACATAGCGGATGTTGTCCAGGTAGAACGTGACGGGTTTTCCTTGACCGGCAAGTGACCATCCGAAGCCGGTTTTGATCTGCCGAAGATCGAGGCTTTCCAGTGGGAGACGGTACAGTTTCCATTTCTCCGTCAGCACGACATCTTTCATCTCGCCCTTTGCGGTATCGCGATATGGCTGATTCCCGTCGAGGACACCAAAGACAAAGTTGACGGTTTCGCCGCCCACATCGCCTCGAGCCCAAAACTCCAGGTGTGTGGCTCCCATGAGATTGGCACCACCGGGTAGCTTGCCGTCCCAGTCTTCTGCTGGGGACTGCCAAAGAACTCCACCCCAAGAAGCTCCAGCTTTATAGGACGCTTTGAGACATGTTTTTCCACTGTACGGATCCTCGGAACAATTCAGATCCATCGTGATCGCTTCTGCATTCCCCATGTATCCGCTCGGTATGAAAACCGATTGCTCTGACTCTCCGTAGACAGCGTATGGCAATTTCGAAGCAGCCATCTCCTGCTTGAGCTCGATAGGTGCATTGACGCGCACAGAGACATTGGCCACTGCAGCGCCGCCCTGATCGTCATATACATACGCGAAGAGTCGATAACCGCCACCACCTTCGGGCATCGTGACAGTTACTTTGCTTCCAGTTCCACGAACCGCATTCTTGAATTGAGATTCCTGCTCCTGAGGGTCACCACCTTCTCCAATCGTCCCTGCATCGGAACGCAACACCCAGACATACCGAAGCTTGTCGTCCTCAGGGTCGCTTGCCGACACAGTAGCCTCGAAGCTACCTCCTGGCTTGATGGTTGTGCCACGACTGACGTGCAACTTCGTAATCTCTGGACATAGGTTCTCAAGTGCCTTGCCGGTCCACATTCGACTCAATGAATCGACGGCCCCCAACTTTGTTCCATCAGGCAACAACATGCCAAACCAAGTTGCCGAAGTTTCTTGTTTGTGGCCCCACAGAAAAGCGTAAGTACCAAGACATAGGTCAGCATTCGCCACTGCGTTCAAGCGATAGCCCTTTGCGTACCAAGCTGCCTTCTCGGTGCTTGTCCACTCAAGCGGCGAACCCCAAGAGGTCTTGCCGACTTCCCATGGGCCAAGGGGGCCATGCTCAGTTACGATGTAAGGTTTTGTTCCGCCTGCTTCGCGAAAGCGTTTGCCGACTGATTCAATTCCGCCGTAGGCGTTGATACCGACGATGTCTACATCGGGACAAAAACGTTCGATGCTCTCAACCTTGGATTCGCTCGCCCCCAGTTCAGCAATGACTGTCATGGTTGGATGGTTGGGATCGATGCGTTTGATTTCCCGTGCCAAGTGGTTGACCGCATACCAAACCGAGGGATCGCGGCCTTCGCCTTCCATTTCGTTCCCGACGCCCCACAGCAACAGAGCGGGATGGTCCTTGTGCTTGCGAACGATGGCCAGCTTTTCATCAAGTTGCTGTAATACGGCCTCTTGGTTCTGGTAGTCGAAGCCGTGTCTCTGATGCCCCATCCACAGGCCAGCGCAAACAGTAAGGCCATGCTTATGAGCTTTGTCGAGCACTTCGCCGAGATTTTGCGAGGCCCAAGTGCGAATCGAATTGCCACCGGCATCAGGCAAGTTGTCAAAACAACCTTCGCAGCCAACGCCTTTGACCGAAAACGGCTGGCCGTTGCGAACTAGCTGAAAGCCAGCTTCGTTCTTCGATAGCGTCACTTTTGATTGCGCCCGCAATTCGCTTATTTGCACAACAAAGCAACTGAGAAGCAAAAGATTCGCAAGCTTGAGAATTCGCATCATGTGCTCTTTGATCTCGAGATATTCAAAGGTTTGAATTGGGGAATTGCTGATTGGAAATTAGCTGAGCGAGGAAAAATAGCAGTTGATTCGCTGAATCTCGCCTCCACGAGAAAAAACTTTCGAGGTCATATCCCTGTCCAGTCGGCAGCCAGCTAGAGAAACAGCTGATCCATCACTCAGCAGAAGCTCAATCCGATCTGCGGACCCTGAGTGATAGACCACGGGTACCTGGCAAAGCGTGAAAGCAATGGCTCCAGTTGGTACCGTGAAAGCATCGAGCTCTCCCTTTAGATTGAAAAACTCCATTTGCTCATCTTGCTCAAGCAGTTCGGCTAGATCAAGAAGGTCCGTCCGGAAGCTAATACATCCTGCATCGTACGACACACCGAGCTCAGAAAAACGCGAAAGAAAATCTTCTTTCACCTGCCCCGTCATCCCAGGTTGCTTGACTCCAGCGTTTTCGGGGGTGTGCGAGTACGGATCTGTTGGAAAGCCGCCGTACTGCGATGGTGTCTTTTCTGCTCCAACCCCAAGTCTTACCGCCTGGAAGTGCTCCTTGAGCGCCGAAGCGGTCGCTGGGTCCACGTCGTTGTCACTGGCAGCGAGGTAGTTTTCGGCAACGGCCAGACCAAGTTTCGAAACCATGTGCCAGTAGATGGAACCAAGTCCCTCGTAGGCGAAGAACGTACCAGAACGTCCCGTAAACTGTCTATGAGCAAACAGCTTTTCGAACGCTTGCGCCAAGGCTGCTCTTTCAGCAGCTACCAAATCTCGATAATTCGAAGGCAGCTTATCCAAAGCAGCATTCAAGTCTGCAGCGTTTCGGAAGGAGCCATTGAAGTGAAAACCGCCTCGCATGTTCCTGCATAAGATTGCCGTTTCGTTATGCTCAAGCAGTTTTTGCAAAAGCTGGCTACCTTCGACAACTTCCGCCGGGATCTGATTCTTCTCCATGAATCGTGGCAACTGCCGGTCGGGATACAACATGTAGCTGTCTTGGTTCTCGCGATACAAATTGCTTTTTCGCATTGCATCCAACAAGGACACAGCCTCTTCCGCGTCAAGTAGCCCAGAGCTCAGCGCCGCTACTTGCCCCTCAAGCATCTCGTACAGCGGCTCGAGCACCGCGTCGTCGTCGCAAAGACGCAACAAATTGTACGAATGGTACAGGCCGTCTTGGCGGCGGTTATTGCGAATAGTCACTTCAAGATGCATCTGGGCGTCTCGGATGAATCCTAGACACTCGCCGCGAGTGACCTTTTGTGTGTTGCCGTTTGGCGGATTGTCATAGATCCTCTTGCGGTAGTCGCTGCCAGCCCCAGCAAGTTGTTCGACCACCAATGCGCGATCCGCAGGGCTGAGCCTATTCGCTGGATCGGGGAGGTTTACTGACAAGACTTCAGACACGCGTAATAGGAAGGCATGCAGATCTTCAGTTACCTCAAAACTTTCTGGCTCAAGCCCTTCGACCAAGCCTTCCAGGAATCTAAACCAGCGATACAAATAGCAAGCGGTTACCATCGATAAACCGTTGCCAACCAAGGCGTTGTTCGCATCATTCCACTCAGGTCGCTGCGTGTTTAGCCAGATGCCACCGTCAGGAACGAAGTTGGAGAGCTTGGCAAGTGATAAGGTCAAAAGTTTCTCCAACAGCGAAATGCGATGTATTTCTCCGTTCTGATTCGTAATCAGTTTTCCATCACTGCCGAGTTCTCCGACGCGTGACGCGATCGATTCAGAAAGCTCTTTGTCAAACAGGATTGTCGACTGTGGATTCTTCTTAATGTCCTCAATGGGCTTGATGCGATAAGGCACATTGGCATGAACAAAGGCTCTTGAGTCGAGCAAAGCGTTGAGGGTATCTGGCGATATCCTTTGGTTCCACTCCAGTAGCTTGAGCAGATAGATGATCTGATGATCGCCCCAATATCCAATGTTTGCCCAAGGATCATCTGGTGTCGGCTCTTCCCACTCGAATCCATCTTTGGTCACACGGTACGGGTTGTATCCATCAGCGGTTGTTGCGTTAACAAAACGGCTGATCATTGCGGTGGAAAACTCAGGAAAGGATACGGCGAGTGCTTCCCAGTTTTGAAAGATATCCCGCCAGTTGCCTTGATAGTTCAGATTCGTGCGCCCAGACTCGGTTCGCAACTCGATTGCAAAACGATTCCAAGGACGAGTCGGATCGCCGTGTCGGCGACTGAAGGCGAGAGGCAAGTACTCCATCCCCAGCCGAATCAGGTCTGCATTCTGTGATTTCGCTAGCTCTCTTTGCAGTTCGGTAAAAGTAAGTTCGGGGGCCAAACGACCGAGAAGTCCAGAGCAATCCGCGGCCACACGCATATTGAACTTGGAGACATGCTCACGAAAATCATCTACGTCGATCGTGTAGTCGGCGACTGGAATCCCGCCACGCATGACGTTGAAAATCGTATTGGCCAGATGGCGATTGGTTCGACGTGAATTGCGGGTGCATTGGATTGCATCAGCCGAGGAGGCGATCCTGAGGAGTGCTCGCTCGCCCGTAGCAATATCCTCTGAAATGGCCAAATTGAGTTCTGCGGAACCAGTCAGCAAATCGTCCAGCTCTACAACTTCGGCGTGATCTTTTTCGACATCGGCGACAATGTGCCATTGTAAGGGGGCACCCGGCGGCAAATGTACAGGCTGCTGTACCAAGAAAGCTCCGGTCTTGCCCCGGACGTCGTCCTCCGAAGCGAGTACTGAACCTGCACGAAACTTGCCAAGTTGTTGAGTCGAAAGCAAAATCGCATCTGGCGATAATCCGGTCTGCCAAGCGACCGAAGTCTTGAGTCCTTCACTCGGTTCGGCACAATCCGTGGGAATGGAACTCATGTAATAAAGGCCAAGCTGCGACTCTGCCAGCAGTTCGTTCTTTTTATAGGCGTTTGCAAGATTGCTAAAACGCATCATGAAATCGCTGCTCACGCCATAGGGCAAAATGTTCTGCAGCCCGTCCAGTAGCTCGAGGTCACGGGGAATTTGGCTATGGTTTTCAATATGGCAGGTTCGCACAAAACCGAATCGTCCGCTGAAGGTCCAGCGATATCGGAAACTGATTTGCTGTTGCTGGTGAAACTCTTCGAAAACAAGTTTATTCCCAAGTGGCGTTTTGTAGAGGTTGCGCGTTACATCTTGGGGCTGTTCTTCGCGAAACGGCTCCCATAAACTTCCTGAAGCGGTATCGCGGATTAGAGTGATTGGACCTGCAGCCAGCCGTGAGACGGTCAGTTGATCGTCGGCCGAATAGGGGAACAGTGCCGCATCAGGATCCCGTCGGCCAGCCGTAACAGCTCCACTACTGGAGACGAACATCCAGTGGTCGCTCGAGCCAACCAGCGACATGAAGAATTCTGGCATCGCATGACTGTTTTCGATGCGAAAGTATGTTTCACCATCCAATTGGACGTAATCGCCAGTCTTTTTACTTTCTACCGTAGCCATATTTTGTTGTGTGCCTAGTCAAAGAATTCCGAGTTGGATTTGCTTAGAGTGAACAAAGCTCAGCGAGGATCTAGCTAAGTTTTCCACGGCGATTTTCGAGCTCGTCACGAATCTCGTTTGCTCGCGTTTCAGAGATCTCGTAAGTCGACATGATTCCCAGTGCAAGCAGCGATGTTGCAATTGGAATGACCACGTCGTAGATCCGCAAAAAGAGAAGAGTCTTTACAGATTGAACCACTGGTTCTGTAGCGTCTGGCTCAGGAGTAATAAATTCGGCATAGTTGAGCAGGTAGCCAGTTAGCAACAGCGCGAGAGCCATCCCTACTTTGACCATCCACCAGTAGATTGCACCAAATACGCCTTCGCGTCTTTGACCTGTTTGCAGCTCGTCGTAGTCGCAAACATCTGAGATCATCGAGCCCATCAGAGTGAAGAGTGAGCCCGTCCCAAAGGCAACCAAGGGGCAAGATATCAGAAGCAAGTAGGGGTAGTCTGGGTTGTACCCGATCCATTTGATCGCATAGCCGACAATCGAAAGTGAAATCGTTACTAAGAACGTTTTTTTCTTACCGATGAAACGCGAGATCAAAGCGGTAGCAGGAATTACCACGATCGTACAAATGGCGGTAAGTGATCCCCACCAGCCATTCAGCTCGCCGGCTGGACCATCTTGCCCGCCATAGATGTAATAGATCATCACGTATAGTGAAAACGAAACACCAAGCTGGTAGCCATTAAAGACCAAGAAGGTTGATAAGCACAGTTTTACAAAAGGGTGGCATGTGAGCGTTTTGAAAACGTTCTGGAAAAACTCCACCATGACCTTATACATGTCGGACAACTCGGTGGATGAGCGTTGTTGGTCAATGGCCACTCTCTCTCGGCAGAAAATTGCGGGGATCATGCCTAGCAAAATAATCGCGCTGCCGAAACAGATCCCGAGAATGCTGGCTCCCTGTACCTTGTTTTCAAACTGGTACATGATCGCCCAGATCCAGGGTGTAAAGATCCAAGCGAGTTGTCCTACCGAGTTTGCGAAGGCGTGGAGCCAAGTCCGTTGGTGGTAGTCTGAAGTCATTTCGTAGCCGAATGCTACGAAGGGGGTCGCGTAGATGGTGTAGGTCAAGAAATACGTAACCAGCGCAACCAAGAAGAACCAAAAGTAAAAGTCTTTAGAGTACCCAAGTGGCATTTGCCACATGCCTATAAAAACTAGGCCGGAAACGACCGCGCCCGCAAAAATGTATGGCCTTCTTCTCCCCCAACGCGTTCGCGTGTTATCGGAAAGGAATCCCATCAAAGGATCGGAAACCGCGTCGAAAATCCGCGGCACGAAGCCGATGACGCCGACCCAAACTGGATCCAGCCCCAATCCGAGGTTGAGCACGACCATCATCGCGGGGAGAGCCGCGGCTTGTAAGTTGTTTACCAGCATGCCGCAAGCGTAAGCGACGAATTGAACCGCCCCTAACCGATCTTCTGCCGGTTGAGCTACAGGTGTAATTACTGGGGAGTTACTCATTCGTGTTGCTTGGAATCTGGGGAAAGGTGACCGAAGGCTTTCAAGGCCATACATGGAGCTTGAAACCGCTTTCATGATAGCGTTTCTGAGGCCGTTTTCAACATGTAATCCGTTGGTAGTGGATGCGAGAAAGCGGTTTCTCGGGGAGTGCGCGGTTGCAGTTGAACCGCCAAATGGCAACGCCATGGTAGACTTAGGTTTTGAGAGCTCCCAAACGCGTACTAAGGCAATATTGCCCGACTAAATGAGCAAAACCACCATCCAGGATATCGCTCGAGTAGCTGAAGTCTCGAAAAGTACAGTTTCTCGCGTGCTCAACGGCACCGCGGCTGTCAATCCAGAGAAAAAAGCCGCCGTTCTGAAGGCAATTGATCGGCTCGGATTCAAACCCAATGTGATCGCCAGCAGTCTTGCCGGTGGCCGCTCGATGACGATCGGTGTCGTGACACAGCTCATTGGTAGTCCTTTCTATGACACGATCGCCCAGGGCGTCGTAGCCGAACTGCACGAAACGGATTATTCGCCGATCTTTGCTGATGGCCGGTGGCAAGCAGCAGAAGAGCTTGAGGCAATCCAGGCTCTCATGGGCAGGCGTGTTGACGGTCTCGTGTTGATTGGCGGTAGTTTGCCTGGCGACGAGATTTCCGACCTCTGCGGTGATCTGCCCACGGTCATTGTCGCTCGGCAGCTTTCTGGACGCGGCAACATCTGTATCTCGATGGACAATGAACTTGGTTCGTATCAACTCACCAAGCACCTAATCGACAAGGGCCATCGTAAAATTGCAGTCGTTCGGGGCTTAGAGCATCATCGCGATGCAACGGATCGTTTCGAAGGTTACCAGCGAGCGCTACGGGACAACGGAATCGAGCTAGATTCCCGTTTGGTGTATCAAGGTGATTTTTCAGCCGAATCAGGCATGGCTGCGGTTGATAATTTGCTAACTGAGAAAGTGGAATTTACAGCAGTTGTCGCTGCCAATGACCTCACCGCATTCGGGGTGCGCCTCGCATTGCACCATCATAACGTCGCGGTTCCCGAGCAAGTTTCCATAGTTGGTTTCGACGATCAACTGGAAACGTCTTTCACGATCCCTCCACTGACAACCCTACGTCAGCCAGCACGAGAGATGGGATCTCAAGCTTCCAAAGCTTTGCTGGAAATGATCGCAGGCAACAACTTCTCGTCCAAAGTATTTCAAGGCGAATTGGTTCTTCGCGAGTCTGTCGCGGAAATCGCTCGCTAATTTTATGCCCGATCCCGCAATTCTGATCTGCTCGACAACCTCCACATCGGGTGGGTGCTAGGTCTGGTTGTACGAGCGGCTCGAGTTAGATTCTTTGAAATTTTGGGCACAGCCTGATTTGCGCCTCGAAAGGATCCATGGCCTCTGTCGATATTTGGCGGCGAAGGCGAATAGCGAAGTCGCCGATCGAATTTGATAGCAATGGATTGCTGGAGCGAACTATGTTGCGCAGAAAATCGACAAGAAAACAATTTGAACGGCTCGCTATTCTGCTTGTTTTTGTCGCTACTAGTTGGACCGGAACTTTTGCTTCGGCCCAAACCACTCATGATTTCGGTTCTTGGTTTGCCACGTTGGCTCAAGGACGGATTGCCGACTCGAACGTGAAGTGGTGGTTCGACGGTCACCTGCGATACCTGGACGATGCTGGCGGATTCAATCAGAGCATCCTACGGCCAGGCGTCGGCTACCAGATCAGCGACAACGCAACGGTCTGGCTGGGCTATGGATGGATCAACACTTTGCCCGCGAGTGGCAACCCGGTATTCGATGAAAGCCGAATCTGGCAACAACTTTCGTGGTCTAATAAATTTGATTGTGGCACAATTTCTCTTCGCAGCCGTCTTGAGCAAAGATTCGTTGAAACGGGCAACGACACCGGCTGGCGATACCGCCAGTTTGCCAAGCTGCTCAAGCCACTGCCAATCTGCGACCAGCTAAGTTTTTCGATTTGGGACGAGGCGTTCTTCGACCTGAACTCGACAGATTGGGGACAAAACGCAAGCCTGTCTCAAAATCGTGCCTTTGTCGGATTGGGCTGGCAGTTTCAAGGCGACAACGCCCCACGCTTAGAAGTTGGATATTTGAATCAGTTCATTCGTCGACGCAGCGCTGACGATCGCAACAACCACATTCTGTCCACGAATTATTTTTGGCGTTTCTAGTTGTTCTGAGTGCGTGCAACGCCGACAACTCGGCCTAGATTTTCCAATCAAGGCACTTAACTTCCCACGCTAGTCTCGTAAACTGTTCTCAAAACGAGTTTGTAGCTGACAGGAAGATATCTTGGCCAACGTGAAAATTGCTTTGTCGCTGTCTACTCTGGGGCAACCTTTCAAGCAAGCCTTACAGACTGCGTCCCAGCTGGGTGCAGAGGGCGTTGAGATCGACGTGCGCAACATGCTCAGGCCCGACGAGCTGAGCGATACGGGACGGCGTCAGCTCAAAAAAATGATGAGCGACTTGAATCTACGAGTCGCGGCGATCCGTTTTCCAACACGTCGCGGCTACGATGTTCTCGACGATTTGGACCGCCGGATGGATGCAACTCGCAAGGCGATGAGTTTTGCATACAGTCTCGGTGCAAGTGTAGTCATCAACGCTGTCGGTGCGGTTCCAGAAGAGAACGAGCATCCTGCATACACTCAACTCCAAAACAGCCTTTCCGACTTGGCTCGGCACGGAGCTCATGTCGGGGCAATGTTGGCTTGCGAAACTGGTTCGGAACCGGCGGAGAGGCTGACTGGTCTATTGGATAGTTTGCCAGAGCAGGCAATCGGTGTGGCTTACAATCCCGGTAACTTAATTGTAAATGATCACTTCGACGAAGAATCGATTCGTGACTGTGCTTCGTGGACTCTCGCCATGATTGCCCGTGATGGGGTTCGCGATCTAGCTCGCGGCCGCGGGCTTGAGGTGCCACTGGGCCAAGGCTCGGCCGAGATTCCCGAAGTGCTCGGCGTCCTTGAAGAACGACGCTATGACGGATGGTTTCATGTCGAAGCCAATGCACATGGTGGCTTGACCGACGTAGCCAACGCAATCTCATTCTTGCGTGAGCTCTAGTACTGGGATTCGCCCGAGTTCCCGACGCTATCGCAGCGGTATCGAGCCAACAACGCCACCGCTTCGTGAACCGATGTAGAATAATGTTTTCTTACCTGACCAGATCTGGCGCGTTCTGCGAACAGGAATTCTGGCGAATCCCCTAAGACACGACCTACACAGCATGTCAACGCCTTAGCCAATGTAAGGCCCACTGCAATTCAAGTTGCCTGCGGTAGTTGTCAACCAAAACTCAGCGCTAGCCCGCAGCACTTCGCCAAGTGCATGAATTGCCCTCAGTGCTGGTGCAGTGCAAATACCTAATTCCGAGCAGCAGCAGACTGCCAATGATGCGCGGACGCCTGCCACGGAAGTCGGCCGAGCTTTTCGTACCAGCAAGAATGCTCTGTTCTTCGGCGGCGTTGACACAATAATTGTGATAGCTGGCCTCATTTCCTTTCCCTTTATCTTTGACGATCTCGAAATTGCACCAGCAAAGGCAACAAACTCGCCAGAACAAGAAGTTGCGAGTGCTGCTCAACAACGTGACATAAGAGCTGAAGATGAAAGCCGATCTCAGGCAGAAACTAAGCCTTTTCTGCACCTTGATGAATACGGCTACAAGGTTTCCTTGTGAGTCGAATATTCGGCTGGCGAAGAGATTTTGTGGCATGGCCCCACGGTGGTGACGCGCGCTCTTCACAGCGAGATGCGATTCATGACTGGTGTGGTGACGCCCAATCGCTAGAGCGTCGTGCCTTTGGATTCTGTCGAGGATGCGGAGCGAATATGGGTCGGTACAGAGGCGAGACATGAATCTAAGGTCCGAAGCCGCATTGCAAACCCGGGTTTGCAACGCTAACGATCGTGCGCAATGAGAAGGCTCCCGCATACTTGCGATAGTTTGGAAAGACGTTTCTCAGAAACCTTTCCCATGCTTCGTCAGCTCTTACATCAGGCTTATTGAGCCCGGAACGAACGAGACCTCTACTTTGCCATGTGTCGCTGAAGGCGAATGCCGTAGATCGATCGTCCATCAAAGTCTATTCCGTGTCCTGCCATCATGTTTTGCGGGTCAGGTTCGGTCCACATCTTGAACTTGGTGTGCTCCCAAACGAGTCGCTCATTGCCCTTGGCGGTCAAGACGACTTCGGTGATTTGCTCATTCTCGATACGAACAAAACCATACCAATCTAGTGCAACATCGTGCGACCAGCTCCATCCATCCTGCGCGACGAACTGAGGATCTTTCTTGCCGCGCAGGTCAGAATCCCCGTCTATACGAACCAAAGTCACGTTTGACTCATCGGTCTTAACAATTTCTCCACCCAACGCAATCTTAAACTTCGTGCTAACGGAGCGAGGCAAATGACCAGCAGGTGCTACATCCAGTTGACCAAGATAGCTGGGCGTTACGAGGGCATCTGCAAAAGCTTCCGGGACAGTGAAGCTTCCGCTCTTCTCCATAGCGTGATCCATCGCACGAAGGAATTCTCTTTGCACAGCACGGGGAATCTGAATTCGAGCTTCCATATAGTTTTCTTGAAGCTCTGTCCGCGCTCTTGGCTCTCCGTCTTCGTCTAAGGCACGACCGATGACGCGTCCATCCAATGTTCCTTCTTCCATTTCGACTGCGAGAGGGCATTTTTCCGATGGGCCATGTTTGTTCGGAAATTCAATTGCGACGTTCGAGTCTGGGACATCAGGTAGTTTCATTGTAGGGAAGCGTTGATAACGCTCCGCTGTCACATCTGAAGTTGCATCGCGGACAAGCTGAAAGCGAGCTGAGACGTGATCAAGGAACTCCAAAATGCTTTGCCTATTCTCAAACCCCAAAGACCAGGCAAGCACTTTCCCTTTTGAGTTGACTGTGCAGATTCCTTGAGGGGCTGGTCTAGATCGTGCAATCTCAGCAAGCAATTTGCCTTCAGTTCCTTCCGGCGGACTATTGACCATAGCCGCTTTGAGCGCCACCGGAATGAACTCCTTGTTGACGCGACGCACAACTTCAGGATTTGAGAAAACTACCTCACGGGCAGCTGAAGCGAACACTCAGCAACGTTCGTCATCGATGGGACGGTCAATGAATATCCACAAGATGATCGGCTTGTCCTGCTTCCTTGAGGCCTTTAGCCCCTCCAGCAAACAAGTCCTCCATTTTACTTTACGCCAGGCTACATCCTCCACTTTCATTGTCGCCACTGAACTGGCCACTTTTTCATACGAAGGTTGCTCTGCTCTTGGCGGCGGACCCGCGTTTTTCGTTTCAGCCGCGAGGTTACCGGCATCCATGATGCACAGAGGTACGAGCAAGAATGGAGAAATGATTGGGAAGATAGAACGCAACATTTTTGATTACCTGATAGCTCAACAAGTCTTAAGTACCTAATTCTAACCTAATTTGTGGAGCCCCACCGACAACTTACTGTGCGCCCAGGGCGAATCGGTGTCGTAAATTAGCTGAATCTCGCCGTGTGTTGAGCATTGCGAAATAGAAGTTCATATCGAAACAATTTCAAGTTTGGGGTAAAAATCGGATGCCGCCCATCATGGTGGACGTGGAATTGGCAAGGGCCTCCGGAACGCTGACATGACTTATCAAGTGGTCGGTGCCAGAGAGCAAAACGGGCGAAGAATTGCGTCTTGGAAAGCATATGTTAGGTCTAGAGATGTAGATGGAGTTCATGTCGCGTCAGGGCGATATCTCGTTGTGTTTGACGGGGCGTGTTGCGACGTCACTCCGCAAACTGAAGCGGGGCTAGTTGGCCAGCGATCTCTTCTGGCTCCGAAGCGATATACTACGGAGTCCAAGCAAACGCAAAAATGAACTTTTTCTTCTCGGTTGCATAAATGCAGTTTCGACCATTCCCTCTGCTCCAGCTTATGGTCATCATCCTGGCACTAGTAGTACGGACGCAATGCTGCCTCGCTGAACGTCCAAACATTCTAATAATTTATGCCGATGATCTAGGCTTCGGGGATGTCCATTGCTACAACGTGCAACATGGGAAAATCCCGACGCCACACATCGATCGCCTGGCCGAGCAAGGCATACGATTCACGGATGGTCACTCCTCTTCGGGAGTTTGCTCACCGTCACGCTATACAATTCTAACTGGCCGCTATCACTGGCGCAGTCTTTTGCAAAGCGGCATCGTTGGGCTTTGGGGGCCGCCATTGATTTCGGCGGATCGGATGACGGTCGCTACCTTGGCGAAGCAGCAGGGCTACACGACAGCTTGTATCGGTAAATGGCACCTAGGCTGGGACTGGCCCATCGCAAAGGACAAGATGAAGTATTTTCGAACCACTGGATATGGCGGCAAGAAGGATCTGCAAGCTACTAAAGACCACCGATTCGCATGGAAAGAAACTTTCTCGCAAGTCATTACTGGTGGGCCAACTGCAGTTGGATTCGACGAGTATTTTGGAACGGACGTACCCAACTGGCCGCCCTACTGTTTCATCGAAAATGATCGCACCGTGGGCATTCCTTCCGAGTACGCCGATGCGAAGCTATTCATGCAGAATCAGGCTAGCCAACAAGGTCCAGCAATCAAAGGATGGGCGCTCGAGCCCATTTTGCCAGCCCTAGGAGATCGCGCTGCGGGGTTTATCGAGCGCGAGGCCAAAACAGCAGAGCCTTTCTTGCTCTATTTGCCGCTTACGTCTCCGCACACACCGCTTTCGGTTAATGAGCCATGGAAGGGAAAGAGTGGACTGAACCTTTACGCAGACTTCGTCATGGAAACCGATGACATTGTGGGGCAAGTTCTCGAGGCCTTAGCAAAGAGTGGTGCAAGTGAAAACACTTTAGTACTTTTCACCAGCGACAACGGTTGTGCTCCGTATATCAACGTTGGCGAGTTGGAGACGAAAGGTCATTTTCCCAGTGGACCATTACGCGGCTACAAAGCTGATGCTTGGGAAGGCGGACATCGCGTTCCGTTTATCGTCCGTTGGCCGAGCAAGGTTAGTGCTGGAACCACAAGTGATCAACTAGTTCATCAAGCGGACTTGTTGGCGACCATAGCGGACATTCTCGGTACCGAGCTTCCTGATGATGCCGGCGAAGATAGTTTCAGCTTCCTACCATTGTTGAAGGGCGCCGACCAACCAATCCGAAACACTTCAATTAGTTGTTCTATCAAAGGCGTTCCCAGCGTGCGTCGGGACAACTGGAAGTACATCGCAGCAACCGGTTCTGGCGGTTGGGGTAAAGGTGGTGACCAAAGCCAACCACTGCAACTCTACGATCTTTCTTCCGATCTCAGTGAGTCCCAAAACCTTGCCGCAACCCAGCCCGAGAAACTCGAAGAGATGCAAACGCTTTTGGAAGAACTCATCACCAGCGGTCGAAGCACTCCAGGTCCAAAGCAACGGAACGACGTCAAGGTTCGTCGGTATCCGGCGAAGCCAAAAGAGTAGTTTGATTTCGTGTTGCTGTAAGGTGGAAGACTTCCTAGCTCAATGGAAAACAATTGCGATAACTCTGATAAGTCCCGTTGCTTCTTGACTACAAATCAACATATCAGTTGACTATTTCTTGTTCCTGAACTCAGATGTTCATTGATCGAAGACTTGCAACGATCGACGGGGCGCATCTAGAAGAGAATGCACGCCTTAACATTGAGGGCCTGCACGGACCCGTTGCAAAATGTATGGATACACAGCATCGTGAGATTATGCTGCAGGACTATGCGAATACGGCCAAGATTACAACTGTTTTTTTCAGAAAAGTCAGGCCAGGATCACGATCCGGTGCAACGGACTGAATGCTAAGTGCATCGCGCCGCAAAGTTTGTCTCTTTGAGACACAGCAACCCTGTAGCTCTTATGTGGGAAGCGACATCAGTCTACGTTCTCAACATGCCAGACAAACTCATTTGTCGTCCATGTGCACTCATGCTGCATCCTGAACTCGATAGCTCTTTGGACGCGACTACTTGCTGCGAGAGCTTAAGTTCTGATGAGATGTCACTCCCCGTCAGCTCGTCCAATGATAGTCGGATTGCTTGCGAAAGCCATCGACACTAATGGTTCCGTCCGGGCTGATTTTCATCAGGGAGTAGCCGTTGCTTTCGGCTCCTGAGCCTTCGACCATGGCGACTAGCGTGCAGTAGTGGATTCCTCCAATGTCTTTGTGGTCGTTTTTGTGGCTGTGTCCTTGGAATACTGCTAGGACTTTGCCGGAATCTTCCAACACCTTGCGAACCTCCGCTCCGTTCTTCACTCCGTGCTGATTACTGACGTCGAGACGTTGATGCGCGAACACAACCGTACTCTTGTTAGTGCTTGCTAGGTCATCCTTGAGCCACTTCATTTCTGCCGCAGGAATGTTTGGATCGGTCCACTTGAAATTCTTCCTTCCGTAGGGCTCGCCATCACTTCGGAAGCATGAGTCGAGGACTACAAAGTGAAAATCGCCTTGATCGAAAGAGTAGTAAGACTTTTCCTGCTCGACGCCACCAAGGAACTCTTCCTTCGTGAGTGTGTGCACGCAGTGATTGCCCAGCACATAATGCCGTTGTTTGCATATGCTTGAGAATTCTCGATTGATCTTCTTCAAGTAGCCCAGTTCAGCATCCACGCTGTCAGCAGCGTCGATGAAATCACCGAGCTCTATGATGAAGTTTGGCTGCTGCTTCGTGAAATATTCTGCTGCATCGGCCAGCTTGTCAGGTGTCTCACGGTAGTGCCGTGAGCCAGCTGGTGGTTTATCGGCATAGTGAAGATCTGTGACGAGACCCACCGTAGCGGACGGAGGGTTGGGATCTGCCAACAACGAGCGCGAAGCAACTACTCCTGTTGTAAGTACTAGTGCACCATTTTGCAGAAAAGAGCGTCGTCCACAGCGGTTGGAGGCTAAACTAGTGCTCATCTTTCTTATCCTCTTTCGTTGGTAGGTACTTCAGCCCAGCATTCTTATTTGGGCTCGCTAGTCGTACACTTCCGACACAACCCGTCTCCTTGGAACACTGCCCAGTCGCCGCCAGCAAACGGCCTTGCGGGAGACCTTCGATGCCAAGCGAGCAATCGAACTCGTAGCGGCCGATCATCTTGAAGTCTCTGTCGGTGACAAGCAGTATTTTGGGATTACCGTAGCAACCGAACCACCAGCGATCGTGAGCGAAAGTTGCCGTCTGGATTCCCATTAGCGTGTGACCGCTCTTGATCACATGTTTTTCTACGAAACCAAATTGACCGTCGTATTCGTAGACATAGTTTTCGGTGACTCCTGGGGGCAATCCGCCTACCACGAAGAAATGATCATCAACAACGCCAATGCCACCCGCCCCATGGAAGACCTCGCGAGTCTCATGGCGAGCAATTTCCTGCAGGTTTCTAGCATCATAAACGTAAACCCATGAATCGGCGTTGCCCTTTGCGTCATTGAATTTGCCAAGGTTCACTGCGACATAGATCTTCCCTTCGCGGAAGCAGAGATCACCGTGATGATTCGAAACCGGAATCTGCATCAATACTTTTCCACCGAGGTCTGTTTTGACCAGCGTTGTGGTGAAGGACCAGTATATCGACTCTCCGTCCGTGCAGATTCCCTGCAAGTGATGCTTGTAAGTACCTTCGCATGTCGTTTTAGCAAGCTGATGCGTCCGTTGCTGGGCCTTAGCAGCGCGTCCGAAAAACTGGATGGACATTAGCACAAAGAGCATGAAGAGCAGTGTAGTTCGCACGAATGGGGTTGCCTTGAAGGTTGGGGGCATTCTGTTCTGAGTGAACAAATTATAGTCGCTGATCACGCTGCGATCGTAGCGCGTGCAACATACAAGCGACCCAAGTATTTTTGTTCCGCTGGGTAAGTCGCGCGGCATGAATAACGGAGCTATGTCATTCGAAGCACACAGCGCTCGCGGAGCGATTCGCGACTACAGCAGGGCGAGAGGCTACAGCTCGGTCGTGATCCGCTACGTGAATGGTGGTGCTATACGCATTGCAGTGTGGTTAGGCTTCTTGTCAGTGACGGATTGGAATTTGGCAACTAAGTCCATGGTTGAAATGCGTTGCCGGAACAGAGCAATATCAAAAAAGCCGCGAGCACAACACCGTTGACAACCAGCAAAGCCGATTCAGCCACAGGGCTAGCATCGTTCTTTTCGAGTGTCTGTGACGTTTGGGACAGCGTGCTCAGAGCATGCACCGTTCCACCTATTACGGGGACAATCGCCGCGATCATGAGATACGCTGATATCGACTGCTGTGCGTTGTTTCCATCAGTGAGGCCAAACGAAGCAGCAACGATGTTGACTGGCCAATCATCATACCCAGTGTCACCTGCATCAACCGGACGGAAAAAGTTGGCCATACATAGCATCTGTTTGAACCTTTGCGTGGATCGTCCAAAACGCAAATACAACGCAGACGTTGCACAGCACGAACACTGAAAGCATCACCCAGATGAATGGTGCACGATGAATATTGCGGAGTGTTCGAGCCATTTCTCCACCGGACTCTTGGGTTGGGCTGCGTCATCAAATTCAAAGGTCTTGATTTGCGGACCGGACGAAACAGTCGATCGAATTTTACGATATGCTCCCGGACGTACCATTACGTCATAGCTGACTTTAGCAAAGAATGAGTCAAGCTCTTTCCCCGACGAACGATCAAGCATTCGGATTCGATACCGGAGACGTTATGGACCATTAGGCAACCCGATGATGGCATGCCGAACGCCGTCACCTGTACGGTTGCCCCTTACAAATCACAGGGTTGACCAAACAGGAGGTCAGCATCATGCCACTACAAAAAGAAGTTGCAAAACGAGCCAAGAACGGCTGCAAGTATCTTTTTAAGCGTCAGGTTTACTTGCCAGATGGCAGGCGTACAACGATTCGACTTGGCAACATCTCAGAAAAAGCTGCTGTCGAAATAGATGGCTTCATCACACAGTTAGTTGAAGCCAGAGACAATGCACTGGACATTCCGCCAAAGGTTCAGCAGTGGCTTGAATCAGTTAATGGAAGGCTACTTGAGAACCTAGTTGCTGCGTCTCTCTGTTCTGCTCCAGACCGTACCAAGACAATCACCTGGGAAGAGCACTCAGCCGACTTCTTGGCTCGCAAACGTCAAACAGTTAAGCCAGGAACCATTGAGCAGTTGGAAATTGCACTCAACCAATGCACGAGCTATCTGCCAAAGAACATCAAGTTGCGAGACCTGACTGGAGCCCATGCGAAAGGCTTCTATTCTCACATGCTCAACTCCATCGGCGAGAACACGGCTAAGAAGCGTCTAGCACGCTGCCGGGAAGTGCTGCACGATGCGGTGGAAATGGAGCTTATCGAATCCAACAAGTTCGTTCTGAGGTCTCTTCCCGTCGCCGTGGGGGTCGCAGATAAGCAGTACGTGCCGGAGCACATCATCGAGGACGTAATTGCGATTATCCCAGAGGAGAAAACAGAGTGGGCTCTTTTGCTGGCTTTATCTCGTTGGCTGGGCTGTAGGATTCCGTCTGAGATTCAGAACCCAGCTTGGGATGACATCGACTGGGAAGCTAACACGATTTGCATTAAGTCACCTAAAACTGAACGACAAGCTAAGGCAAATCGCTTGGTGCCAATCTTCGACGAAATAGCGCCACTTCTGAAGCGGATGCACGAGAGGAATCAGGACAGTGCCTACGTGCTTCCCCACTGCCGACACCTAAGCAACCCAGCAACTACCTTGAAGCGATGGGTCAGGAAGGCGGGGCATGAGCCTTGGAAGGAGTTCTTCAATTCGCTGCGTGCGTCGCGCGAAACTGACTTGATGGACCTAGTAGGTCTGCGCCGCGCTTGTCTGTGGATTGGCAACACTACCCAGGTTGCCGAACGCAATTACCGGCTGATTAAGTCCACTGACTTCGTCGACGAACAGAAGCCTGGACTCGGTGCTTATCGCATACAAAAAAGCGGTGCGAAAAGCGGTGCTGCACAGGCCTGTTTGGGGGCGCATTCTGACCATAGAGACGAAAAAACCCCTGGCCGGAAACCAGGGGATGTATGAAAAGCGAAGCTACCCGGCATGGACTCGAACCATGAATGACTGAACCAAAATCAGTAGTGTTACCATTACACCACCGGGCAGTCTGTTCGCTTGTGTTTCGTTTTAAAATCTTCCACGGAAGAAATGCGGAGTCTACTGAATGCCTCCACTCAGCGGGAGTCGGTTTTGGGGAATCGGCAACTTTTTAGTGCACGCTTTACCCAATTTCTTTGATCGCCTAAATTAGCTTGACCGGTCCGAATTGACAACCGCAAACGCCAGCCTTTGGAGTTCCACTGCCAAATCGACGTCTACCGTGGGGACTTCCTTCTTAATAGACAAGCTGACGGGAGCAAAGTTCAGGATTCCCGAGATTCCGAGGTCGGCCAGCCGCTTTGCAAGAGCTGGTGCGGGACCGACAGGAACCGCCAAAATCGCCATCTGCGGCTTCAGTTGAGGCACCATCTTTTCTAGCTCTTCGATGTTGTAAATCGGAATACCGTCGATTTCTTGGCCAATCTTGGTGGCGTCGGCTTCAAAAATTGCCTGCAGCCTGAAGCCTTGTTGCTCAAAACCTCGATAGCGAACGAGCGCGTTCCCCAGGTTTCCAAGGCCGACCAAAATCGTATTCCAAGTCCCATCGGTACCGAGAGCTCGGCGGAGGGCGTGAACCAGCCCCTCCACGTTGTATCCCACACCTCGTTTCCCGAACTCTCCAAAAAGAGCCAGGTCTCTTCGGATTTGCGAATCGCTAAGCCCCAACCTCCGGCCGAGCGCATTGCTCTTAATCGTTTCTGTGCCGCTACGCATAAAATGCTGCAGTTCGCGCAGGTAAAGTCCTAATCGGCTAGCCGTTGCAGCGGGGATATCCTCAGAACCAACCGTGGGGACAGAAGCTGTATTCTCGTCATTCGGCGCTTCATTTTGATCGTAGGGGTTCATATTCATCGGAGGCAGTATAACCGTTTCCGCCGGCGCAAAAGTAGTAGCCTATTTCAGCTACCCGAAACATTCTCTGCAATCTTCCAAAACTTACGCGCTTACCTAAATGTCCTGAGCAATGCTATCTAGGCGGTCGATGTAAGTCCTGCTACGAGCAGATTCTGGGCAGACTTTCCATCTTTCGCATGTTGCGGCTCTTGTCCAGGCCTCGCAGATTCCGGCAGGAACTGTCAGGTTTGGTCCTTTGTAGCTGATTTGTGTTTCGCTGGAAGCTGAAAGGCTTTGCCAAGAAATGCTTGCTTAACACCATGGGCGGACTGGCGCCCCACCAGATACATCCAGTACACACGTAAGTTTTAGGAGAACGGGAACAATGAGAAGGCTGTTTTTGGTACCAGCACTTGTCTGTATGGCAGCGTTCGCTGGACAAGCTAACGCCCACTACAGTGGTGCGATTAGCTACCAAGACTGCGGTGAAGTCTCTGGAGGCTGCGGCCCTGCGACAACCACAGTCATGAAGACAGTGCGACGCACAGTTTACGAAAAGCGAACTGAGCAGCGCACCCGCACCGAATACCAAACGGTGATGGAAGACAAGGTAATCAACGTCCGCGGCTCACGCCAAGAGACTCGTTACCGCACGGTCAACCAAACAGTGCGTAAGCCTGTTTACGAGACCAAGACTCGTCAATACACAGTGATGAAGCCTGTGTATGAAAACCACACGAAGCAGGTGACCTATAACGTTCGCCGCCCTGTGTATCACCAACACAGCAAGCAAGTGAACTACACGGTCATGAAGCCTGTGTACGAAACTCATAGCAAGGTCATCAACTACACAGTGATGAAGCCTGTTTATGAGAAGCACAGCAAGGTTATCAATTACACGGTCATGAAGCCTGTCTATGAAACTCATAGCAAG
Organism: Aureliella sp.; assembly: GCA_963691875.1. GTDB lineage: Bacteria > Planctomycetota > Planctomycetia > Pirellulales > Pirellulaceae > Aureliella. Next base: position 1,670,146 of record OY829846.1, on the reverse strand, counting down.
GTTATCAACTACACCGTGAAGCGACCTGTATACGAAACTCGCGAGCGAGTTATCAATTACACCGTCTTGAAGCCAGTTCGCGAGCAGCACAGCAAGGTCGTGAACTACACCGTCATGGTTCCTCAAAAGGAAACTCGTACACGTAACGTCGTTCGTCGCGTTACCGAGCAAGTTCCTTACACCCGTACCGTTACGGTTAAGGGTGGTCACTGGGAAGAGAAGACTGAAACCATTCCTGGTCCTGTCCGCAAGCGAACTGTTCGCGAGCCAGGCAACTGGACTTGGGACGCTTCCAAGTGCAAGTGCGTTTACTGCCCAGGCGAGTGCCGTGTTGAGTGCATCCAGTGCCCACCACGGACGATCTGCAAGAAGGTTTGGGTTCCAACTTGCGAAACCAAGGAAATCCAATGCACTAAATGTGTTACTAAGTGCGTAACCGAGTGCGTTCCTTACACCGTATGCAAGATGGTTCCTGAGTGCCGCAGCAAGACCGTAAACTACACGACTTGCAAGATGGTTCCTGAGTGCCGAAGCAAGACCTGCACATACCAAGTATGCCGCATGGTTTGCGAGCAGAAGCAACGTACCTGCAACTACACCACCTGCAAGATGGTTCCTGAGTGCAAGCAACGTACTTGCACTTACACGACTTGCAAGATGGTTCCTGAGTGCAAGCAACGTACCTGCACTTACACCACCTGCAAGATGGTTCCAGAATGCCGCACCAAGACGGTTAACTACTGCACCTGCGAGTGGGTTTGCGAGCAACGTACTAAGGACGTGTGCTACCGCACATGCAAGATGGTTCCTGAGTGCAAGACTCAGACTTACACCACTTGCCGCTACGAGTGCGAAACAGTTTGCAAGCAAGTTCCATACACCGTATGTGTTCCAACTTGCGAGCAAAAGACTATCAAGGTCTGCAAGCGAGTTCCTGTTTGCGTTCCTTACACCGTAGAGGTTTGCGTTCCACGCGTTGTTTGCGAGCAAGTACCTGTTGAAGTGTGCTGCGGCTGCGGAAACAACGGTTGTGGCAATGGCTGCGGAGACGCTTGCGACCCATGCGGATCTTGCTGCAAGGCAGCTCGCGTTGGCATCCTGAAGAAGCTCTTCGGCGGATGCAAGAAGCGCAGCTCTTGCTGCGATGCAGCGCCTTGCTGTGACGCTGAGCCAAGCTGTGGTTGCGAAATGAGCTGCGACAGCGGATGCGGCTGCTAGTCTCAACACCAATTCGAGGTGAGCATCGTGCCAGAGCTTTGGCACCGACGCGATGTCCATCCGGTTGGGTGGTGAGGACAAGCTATAGTACTGCCAATTGCAATGCCTTTCACCCGCCCGGATGTAAATCTGGTGGAGTTAAGCAAAAAGGCGGTCAGATTACCCATCGGGTAAATTCTGGCCGCTTTTTTTTCGTGCGCTCGTAGAAGGAGACTCGAATCCCCGACGCCTCCATCTCAAGCCGAAACGTCAACGAGGGGGAATTCAGCTGGCATTGAGCGCGTTCTTTGTTAAAACACCATTTTCCGCAGACACTGGCATCCCCGTTTCTTTGCTCAACGCCTACCCACGCAGACGCCGGCTCGCCCTCCAATCCTCCGCAATATCGCTTCGCTCTTTATCGGATTAAGTCTTGGTCTTGTTGCCTCGGCCACGGTTCGGGATCTGAATCGCCAGAGACATTTGCCAATCATCCAGCTCAGCTGTCCGCCCATCCACCGAAAAAACTTCCCAAACCTCGGAAAATATTCTGGCCTTTTCCTGGCCTGCACCCCACTATGAGATATATACAGAAGAGACAATTGGTAGGGCGAAGCCAAAACCTGCACAGCTTGCTTTCGAGTGAGAAGCGGTAACAGTTCTGCGGATTCTAGCTACATCCAACGCTATCTATAGTCTCCCAAGTATCCGCCCGCCAATTCGCTGGAGACTGTCATGACTCGATTCTGCCGTGGCCTCGCCCCGCTTATATGCCTGTTCCTTTGCTCTAACGGAGTTGCACAAAGCACGAGCTGGCTTCGCGATGCGTTCCCGCTGGACAATCGCACACATGACTTTGGTACCGTCGCACGCTCAGCGAAGACAGAATACCGTTTTCCGATCAAGAATACTTCTGACAAGACGATCGAGCTCGGGAGCATTCGCACCAGCTGTGGGTGTACGACTCCGACGATCGAAACCAAGAAAATCGCACCCGGTGAGACCGGTACGATTCTTGCCAAGTTCAATACAGGAACTTTCACCGGGCAGAAGCAAGCGACTGTCACAGTCACGATCGTGAAGCCAATTTACACTGAAGTGCAACTAACGGTTCGCGGCTACATTCGCAGCGACGTAGTTGTCGCGCCGGGGTCGGCTGCCTTTGGTGAAGTCGTTTTGGGTGAGTCCAAGAAGCTGTCGCTTGATGTCGCCTATGCTGGTCGGAGCAACTGGGCGATTCAAGAAGTAAAGTCTGACTCACCATTCATCTCAGCTAGCATTGAGGAAGCTGGTCGCCAGAACGGCCGCATTCAATACAAGCTCAACGTTGAACTCAAAGACAATGCACCACTTGGCTTCTTCAACGGGCAGCTGGTATTGCGAACGAATGATCGCCGCCTTACGGAAGTCCCCGTCGCGATCAGCGGTGACGTTCGCTCAGCGATTCAACTCAGCCCCACGCGTCTCGAGCTTGGCAAGATTCAGCCTAAGTCTTCGATCTCTAAGCGAATTGTGGTAAAAGGCAAGAAGCCATTCCGAATCTTGGGAATTCGATCCGATGAGATTGAGGTAGACTTTGAACCGATCGAACAGTCTCGCAAGGCACACTTGGTGAACCTAGATCTACTTGCCGGTGAACTTGCTGCAGGCAATCATTCAGGAAAGATCTGGATCAAGACAGACTTGCAAGAGGACGACTTGGCCCTCGATGTTGACTTTGCGTTGGAGAGCGTTGAGATTCCAACGGCCAAAAAATAAGACTTGTGAAAATTGAAACAACATCCAGGGATGTGCGAACAGTCGCACGTCCCTTTTTATTTGTCGTTCCAACTTTCGGTTAATCTTCCACCCATACGGCACGAGATACGATCGTTCCATCTTCTTGTACATTGGTGGTGACGGCCAGCTTGCCAAGCGTAGTCAAGCAACTCCACAGCTGCAATATTTCCTCACCCGTTGGCACAGGCTCTGTTGCAGTACCTGGTCCAAGAGGTTCATCCATCGAGACACCGCTGGACAACATAATGAATTCGACCCACTTTCCGATGGTACGTATCGCTCCAGCAAAATCGACATAAGTAAGGTTGAAACCGGCGTATTGGATTTGAGCCAATTGGGTTTGTGTTGCAAAGGCCGTGCCGACAGCATCTCCTGTACTTGATCCTTGCTGTACCCCACTACAACCGCTTCATCACTGATGGAGACTTGTGGGACGAGCCCCGGAAGAGCATCAGACATAAGGGCCGTCAGCTCAGGATAGCTGTACTTGGTAGAGCCGTTCCAGTCTTCCGTCGTGGGCCGAGGAATCTGATAGTCAGGTGGTATCAAATCCGGTTCTAGGCTGCGCAACATGTTGAGGATCTTGTCCATCTGATCAAGCAATTCTTCGCAGCCCTTTTCGAATAGTGCTCGATCCTTCACTTTGAAGGCCACAGCAACTTCTGGCAGCGGCAGTGGCTCGGGAAGTGGATTTCCAAACGGATCCTCAGACATCGTCCACTGTCCGCTGATTACCAACATCGCCTCGTTGTCGCTCGTCGCTATACCGATCATGTCATGCATCACATCGTACATGTCACGAATTATCGGCATGCCTTCATCAATCACGCGATTGGCCAATGCCCGGTCTTCTGCGTTTTCCTCGGCGATCTGCAGCAATCGCTTTATGTGGCCTGGAGCTTTCTCCAATAGATACATCACTATTTCATGGGTAAGCTCATTCTCACCCTGTTTGGTCGCGAACAGTAGGAGTGGCGAGCTGCCGGCATTTTACAAAATACGAAGTGGAGCGGTGTTGACGCTAAATTTTGACTTTGTACCGCTGTAGCCATGAGTCTCATATCCACCTTTGATTTTCCGAGACCAACTCATCGTCGGACCATACTCGGTCGTCAACCCACTTTGCATCGGCTTGAATCTGATCACTCCACTCTTCGAGTGATTCGGAAATGTCTTCCTCCAGCATGTACAGAAAGGCTTGCTCGTAGAGAAGCTTTTGAAGCTCGCCGGCGATATTTTGGAAGTATGTTCCAAAGTTTGCTTCCCATTGACCTTGTACGAACTCCTCGGAGACGTAGCTGAATCCTCGCAGTCCCCTAGGGTTTTGCGAACGCACAAATTCTTTGGAGGAGTGATCCAAAAGGGATTTCTCAGATGTGCCGATGTCCTCTATCAGCTCCTCTTCTGGCCCGATTGCAACCAATAACATTCCGTGTTTGACGCCGACTCCAATAGATAACTGATAGTCTTCAAGGAGGTTGAACATGTCTCCAAACATTGCTTGTTCCACGTCCGACATCTCGTCGACAGGGATCAGACTTGTATCCGAGCTCAGAACAAGAGATTGGCCTTCTTCGAATTCCCAACGCTTCAGCTTTGCCAAGAATGGCAGAGCTTCGTCGATTTGTGAGCCGAGCGTTCGTCACAACCCTTCGAGGGCGTCCAGCAGCAGTTTCGCATTGTCAACGTCCTCGATGCGACACCCGATCACGGTCGTTGGGATTTCAATTCCCGCCATGTTCTCCTTGATCAGACTTTTCCAGTATTCGAAGACTTCGGTTGGATCCCTTCCTGCAATTTCTTGTTGAAACGCAATAAGCTTTGCGAACATTGCGTTCCATTCTGAGGAATCGTAAACGAAGATTTCGTCACTAAGTATCTGGCGGACTAGGCCAAACACATTCTGAGCGATCGGACTTTCCAACATCGCTCGATGCTGTCCCAGCGGTTCAATTTCTTTCTCCCACTGAGCCAACAGTGCTGCTTCTAATCTCTGTGTGTAAGGAACGGATCGAAGTCGCGTAATCAGTCGGCTTGACGAGAAATCATTCCAGCTTTCTTTTAAGTGCACACTGCTGAAAAAGAAGGCTGCGTCCCGAGGAGTTATCTTCAATGCTGTTTCTTCCAGTTCGTCCGCCCGTACGGCGAGTGGCAAAGAAAGTAGCAGAGCAAGAAAACAAAGATACTTAGTGGGGAGATTTCGGAGAGAGGATGCCATATTGAAGCTCTCCAATAGAATGGTGAGTTAGTCAAACGGAGATGCCCAGGTAGGAGGCAGGCTAAGCGAACAAAACCTACTCGCGAAAAATCGAAAAGAAGCCTTCCGACGTGAACAAACTCAAGGGCGTACTTATTGAGTCAAGGATGCGTTAGGAGACAAGCCGGTGAGTTATAGAGCGGTTCGAAAGTCCGATACTCGATAGCCCATCTCATTACAAAATGGGAGTCCTAAAAACGCAAGAAGCCGACGATTGTTTGCACAACCCAGACTTTCGACGACTTTTCTACTTTGGTTTCGGAACTCGTCGCTTCGCAAGCGAGCAATCTAATTCATACTTGAACCGTTAAACAGAAGTCGCAAACGAGAATTGGCCTCGCAAAGCAATTGCTGCATACGGCTTTTCGACACTATCGCCGTCGATGAGCTGCAATACTCCTTCGTGCGTGTAGTCGCCAAGACGAAGCAGTTTCGCTGACAGACCGGGGGCGCCTATGATTCTTTTCTCTTCACTGCTATGAGATAAGTTCTTCTGCGATCGCTAATATCTAGAAGCTCAAAATAGGAATCAAGAACCCTTTACTTTGCTCCTGGCTGTATTGAAGCTTCGCTTGACCTTCTTGAGTATTGGATTGTCCTTGGCGTCATACTCGTGACGGAACTAGGTTTTGGAAAGCCAATTCAAATTCTCGTTGTCACGGAATTTCTTGGCTCTTCCATTTGCTGACGCTGGTTGGGCTGGAAGACCATCGGAATCTTCTGGTTCAATCGGTTCACAAAGATCTAGGATCTGAAGGTGTGCCAGCTTCTTCCTGCTTGGTGCAATTGTAGGGCAAGGACATACAATCTCTGGAGATGTCCACGATCATGTCTACCAGGGCACCGGAATTGGTCACGCGATTACGAAAATTCGCCTCTCTATCAGCGAGATTCACTGGTTGCCGCCAGATGGGAGCTTGTCAGAGGGGGCACGAGACTCTTCGCGCTCACTCCGCAGCGCATCGAAATGTCATGCAGTACTGCGAGCTCGTCGCGGGTGAGCCTAGATCAGCATCACGAGCTGGGCTAAAGGCGGATTCTCGCTAGCTGCGGAGTGCGTGGATTCCATTGACGAGCGAGCCGAGATCCAGCATTCTGAACTGTCGCTCGAGCTTCACTTTTAGCGTGTAAGAGCGGGTTCGAATGGTTCAAGTGGATGAACTGCACTTTTTGGCGCTCCGTCGATTCTAGTGTCGCAAACCTCCCCAAACTCTCCTGAACAAAGGGATGTGGGATCTCCGACATGTCCCGGCCCGGCAACTCGTTAGAGTCGAAAAAGGTTCCGTCTAATAAGGCATGGTCTACATCAGCGATCAGCGACTCTATCTTCACCTCCCATCGTTCCCACTTATCGATATCTGGCAAATAGGCAAGTTTGGCATGGGGGCCCGTCACGATGAAACCGACTGTTTCAGAAAATTCGTCGCGGTGAGGTACTAGGAACGGAGTAATGGTAATTCGCTCATTGAGTCTTGACGCCTGGCCTGCCGCAAGACGCTTTACTTCGATCTGGTTTAACTTCACCAACTGACTCCAAGGGCCATTGCTCTCCAGAAAATACTTCATTTTAGGCATCGCGTAGACCGGAACAGATTGCGCTCCGAGTACTTCTCGCCCCAGCATCATCAATCCGGTGTAGTGTCCCACATGTGCATGAGTCGGAAAAATGCCGTCTAGTAATGGACCATCCGCACGCTTTGGCTGAGCCTGATCTAACAGACGTAGCTGGTCGCGAAAATCAGGAGTGCAATCAAGCATCCATCGCTGTCCGCTGTCTGGATCGACGATGGCGACGCATGAAACAAAACGCCGTTTGGTAATGTCCTTCCAAGCCGTCGCACAGCATTTCTTACTACATCCTGCTTGAGGAAATCCCCCGTCCTGCGCGGTTCCCAACACGATTGCATAGGGATCAGCAGCGTGGGCACTCGTATAAAGCGAAAATAAAAATAATAGGAAAAAAGCGAAATTCAATGTGCGTTTAACTCTCAATGTAAGACGTCCTATCAAGCTTGCCATATTGCTTTGCCAGTTTCAGATACAGCGGTCTACTTCGCTCAGGGCGTCAGCCTTTGAAGCTTTAGGTTGCGCAATTCGCCCGATCGCAACTGTAGTTTGCCTTGCGGGTACTCGACTTCTGAGGACGTGTTAGAGTGCACTCTGTTGTTTAGCCATACTTGACACCGCTTCCCCGCCAAGCGGACTCGGATTGGTGTCCAATCAGGCTCGTCCAATTTGACCAATAGCGAATCGGCCTGTCTGAGGGAGCCTTTACCTTTCCATTCACCTTGCAGCTCAAATCCGCCAATTCGTTGGCCTGGCAACGAGTCCATTTGTCTCCAACGACTCCCATCTCGCAGTAAAATGAGTTGCTCTCGCAGCGAATTTTTTATGTCCGCAAACTCTGCCTTTCCGGCGAGATTGGTGAACTCGTACGGGTCCGTTGAATAGCGGTACAATTCCTCTTGTCCATCTGAAGTCAGACTGTATCTCCAATCTTTAGCCCGAACCGAAAAGTGCGGATAGAGGGTCCCGAGGTGCTCTCGGTGTTGACTGTGATCTTTGCCGGGCAGTGCGGTAATGGCTACTTCGGGTCCGGACCATTTGGCCTTTGGGTTCTCAATTAGAGGCTTGAGGCTGTGACCGTCGAGCGGATAGCCCAATCTTCCTTGGTGCGGTGCTTCTGGCAACCCACAAAGGTCGATGAAAGTTGGGTAAACGTCGATCAAGGAAATCGGCTGATCGCAAGTCACTCCCTCCGGCACGCCATCGAGTCCTGCTACGATGAACGGAATGCGAGTTCCACTGTCCCAGAGAGTTTGTTTGTACAACGCATTCTTTCCACCAACGTGGAAGCCGTGATCACTCGTCAAAATGACTATCGTATTGTCGGCATGCGGACTAGCTTCTAAGGCATCCAAGACGGTCCCGACTTGATCGTCAACAAACGCTACGCAGGCCATGTAAGCCTGAAGCCATTGCTTGTAGAGTTCTGGCTGAGCTGAATGCTTGAAGAGCATCCGGTAGCGACGAAAAGCATAAAGACTAGTGTTGGCCAGACTTGGTGCACAGTCTTCTAAATCGCCTTTCAAGTAACACTCGGGAATTTCGATCTCATCAAGCGGAAACTTGTCGAAATACTTTTGCGGTGCATAGAGTGGCGTATGTGTGCGGCTGAATCCGGTGAACATGGCAAATGGCTGTTCGTGATTTTGCCCTAGCACTTTGGCTGTCCAAGCTGCATTTGTTTCGTCTGGCATAAAGTCGCGGTCTTCCTCCGAGGCATAACGCCACGGCTTTCCAGACAATCGCCACCCCGTGTAGCCGGGAACGTCCCCGTCCGGATCTGCAGGATAACTTGGAATGCGACTGATCGGACCGAATGTGTGTTCCCATTTGTAGTCCATATCGGGATCTGCATCGTCGGCATAGAAATACAACTGCTGCGGATGCGGAAGAAAACCTCGTCTATTGGTTTTCGTGCCATCCCAGGGCCAAGGACCAATATTTCCGCCCGGCCCCCTCTGGGTATAGAAACGCTTTGGATCTTGGTTCCCGTGGTAGATCTTGCCGACGCCAAATACGTCGTAGCCGTTTGTGGCGAGGTGTTCAGTTAGAGTAACCGCTCGACTCAGAATCGCATTTTGACGGTAGTCTTCGAACCAATAGAGACTCGACGTCTGCGGATAGAGTCCTGTCAGCATACTGGAACGCGAAGGAGCACAGATTGGATCGTTGCAGTGAGCGTTGGTGAAGCTCACACCTCGCTTGGCTAGGCGATCGAAATTCGGTGTCGGTACATAGGGTTTGCCTTGCGGGTGCAAAGGCATGTCGTTCAAATCATCGACGATGATGAAAAGGACATTGGGCCGATCGGATGCCTGTGCCGCGATGCCGCCGACCAACAGCAGTAATGCGAAAAGGAAAATCTTCATTAATCGGTTACTTCGACTCTTGGTGCACGGGCCAAACATGGAAGGTTTCTAACGCAGCTCTGTAATGCTCACGCATCCGTTCTGGCAGACTGCTTTCTTCGAGAGGGATAGCCATTTTTTCACTGGGATCTTTGCTGAGATCGTACAACTCGAAGTCAATCAGTTTCGCTGCTCGCACTTTGTCTACGTTGCTCTGATCCACTTGCGCGTTGGAGGGGAAACCCTCAAGCAGAGCTCTGACTTTTAGATTACCATCCCGCATCGAAAGCGAAGGAACGTACTTCTTCCCCGTGTACGAGTGATAGTAGACCCACATTAAAGGCTTCTCTCGCAGTATTTCGCCGCCAGAGAGTGCAGGCAAGAAGTTCGCTCCGTCCAAAATTAAGTCTTCCGGTAATTCTGTGCCAGCCATTTGCGCGAAGGTCGGCAAGAAATCTAGGGAGCAAACAGGTGTAGCAGACTTTTGCCCGGGCTTGATACCCTTTGGCCAACGCATGATCCCCGCGACACGATACCCGGCCTCATGAGTGTGAAGTTTCATTCCTCGCAGCGGTCCAGGTGTCCCGTAGCTGCGGTTAGCGCTGCGATATCGATTCAATGTTTCAGGGCCGTTGTCCGACGTGAAGATCACCAAGGTGTTTTCGGTGTAACCCAAGTCCTTCAAGGCCTTCAGCAGTCTCCCGGTCGCAGCGTCGAGATTCTCAACATTTGCGAAGTAGTGAGCTTCATCCCGGTTTCGTGCGTCGCCCTGCTCGTGCCTATGTACTAAATCAGATGGCGAGGCAACCGGTTCATGCGGTTCGTGATATGCGACATATCCGAAGAATGGTTGCTTGGGATTCTCCTCTTGGTGCGTTCGAAGCCAACCAATAAACTCGGCAGCCACCAATTGGCAGCTAAAACCTTCCAGCTTGCCAACTTCTTCTCCATTGCGCACAAAATTGCTTGGATTTTCGTGAGAGGGTGCAGCGTTGTTTTGTGTGGCGAACCAGTGATCAAAGCCGTGATCGCCAGGCTGGGCTTGCTCCTTGGAGTTGAACATCGCGTTGCAATGCCATTTGCCGCTCATGCAAGTCGCGTAACCAGCCTGTTTTAGCATCCGCGGAATGGTGAACTCCTCCTTGCGCATCTCCACAAATGCTCGAGAATTCTTGACATTGTTTGGATTCGCCGCCGGAATCCAGTCGTAAACTCCGGCTCGATTAGGCATTCGTCCTGTCAGCAATCCAACTCGCGAAGGTGAGCATACGGGTGCAGCTGAGTAGAAATCGGAGAATTGAATTCCCTCTGCGGCCATCTTCATGAGATTGGGCGTCTTGATCGATGGATGACCGTAATTCTCTAAGTCACCCCAGCCGAGATCGTCACAGAGAATGACCAGAATGTTCGGCCGAGCTGGTTCAGCAGCTAGTCCACAATCTGGACGGATAAATAAGGCTAAGAGTAACGCTACGCAGAGGATTCGAAATATGTCGCGCATCATGGATTCGATTCGGCGGGAGTAGGATCGGGGCAAATGCCCGCTCATTGTATCAGGATGAAGGAGCGACATTGGCATCTTGCTTATTGTCTGCGAGCGAACTGCGCCGAACCAGCGCGGCGGTGATCAACGGCCTGCCTTCGCGCGGGCCCAACCGTGTCCGGTGGGAATAGCCGAACCCTCGCCGTCGGTCCTAGGTACCTCAACCAACGGAACAAGCGTACTAGCCCACTCCGCATGGCGACTGGCAAGCTCCTTTACTATCTCCGCGTTTTCAGTTGCAATGTCTTTCAGCTCGCGTGGATCGGACTTCAAGTCAAACAGCTGCCACGAATCTTTTTCGTACTTGCGATACAGCCGCCAGTCTTGCCATCGCACGGCGATCAAATGGCGGCGCACGGCATCGTCTGGTTGGTTATTCAGCCAGAAAAGATACTCATGCGGGGGGGCCTCTTGCTCGCCCCGAAAGAAAGGCAAGAGATCCACTCCATCGCAGTGGCTTGGAACCACTCCGCTTGTGTTAGCCGTGATCGTTGAGTAGAAGTCGAAGTTCGCTATCAACTCATCGTATTGTTTTGCCTGTGGTACATTGCCAGGCCAAGAGAAAATTGTTGGGACGCGCACCCAGCCCTCTTGCTGTGTGCCAGCACCTTTGCCACCACGATAGGGATCTGACGAACCACCTTCGCCTCCGTTTGCGCCATTGTCGCTGGTGAAAATGATGAGTGTGTTCTTGCGCAAATCAAACTTTTCCAAAGTCGCCAACAGCTTTCCGATTTGATCGTCGACCGACACAATGGCTCCCGCCAGCTTGCGGCGCTTGGGAGGAGCAGTCGTTCTACTTGTCAGACGCTCTGGCACTTCTTTGTTCGATGAGTGCACAGCCTCAGGCGACCAGTATAAGAAAAAAGGCTCTTCACGGTGTCGCTCAATAAAATCGACCATCATGTCGCCATCGTAGTCGGTCTGCCACACGGTTTTGCCATCGGAGTCCTTGCAGAAGTACTTCGACTTCCCGCCTTTGCTCTTCAAAGACTTTGCGATTGCCTGGGGCATTTTGTCGAGCTCGACTTTAGAGTATTTCTTCTTAGGTGGAGTTTTGGCAACTTCCATGAATCCGACCCGAAGAGGAGTCTGCAGCTTGGTGCCGATGTCCCACTTGCCGATCTGCCCCGTCGCATATCCTTGCTCTGTCATGTACTTCGCCAGAGTCGGACGATCTTCAGGGATCGGCAATCCTCGCGACATGCCATATTTGCCGAAACGCTGAGCATATTGCCCCATCATCAATGCGCAACGACTCGGGCAGCAAGGCGGATTGGTGATGTACGAAGCGGTACATCGCACACCTTCCTTTGCTAAGCGATCAATATTCGGCGTGGGAATGTCGGTACAGCCATAAGCACCGACATCTCCATAACCTAAATCGTCGATGTAAATCAGAACCACGTTGGGCCGATCAGACGCCGAAGCACTCGCTGCCATACTGCAGAGAAAAGCGAGAATAAGAGGTAGAAGCAAGGGGCTGGGCATCAAATTACCTTGGATTGAGGTCGGGGATATGCTCCCATTCTAATCGAAAAGAATTGCCTCCAAGTTGAATGCTGCTGTGGCCTCACGGACTTCCGTTACCATGGCGAGTCCTTCGAGCAGGCTTGGTAGGCGTCGGATTACTTACTCGCGTTCCGCTGCCGTAAGATCAACTCGGTTTCCGCTAGCATCGACAGACATGACGTTTTTGTATCGATCAAACCTTCTTTCGAGTTACCTTGATTGGCAATAGACATAAAAAAGCCGACACCTGCTCGCGGCAGGTGTCGACTTGTGATGTTTTGAACTTCTCTTGCAGCTACATCAGCCAGGACCCCGTTGCCAGTCATCGTGTCGAATAATGAGGCGGCATATAGTGCTGGGGAGAGTGCTATTCAGCGGACATGGTTGTGCAATCGCTAGCACTCGCTGCGAGGTTTCGCAGCTAGCAAGTTGCCAGGAATGTCGTCTGGCAAATGCGGCTGTCAGTTGCACAGTGGAAATGTCAGTCGAAATTGGTGTTACTTCACGTGAAGCTCTATTTGGTGCCCAGTGCGACTTTCTCGCCTCCTTCCTCGAACTGGTAGTTCAAAGTGCCCGCTTGCTGCTTGATTGCATTAGACAAAGCATCTCCGAGAACTGTCTTTCCAGCAGAGTTCTTCTTCAAGTACTCGTTTTCCAAGAATCGATGGCGTTGCGAAAGTAGATCTGCCATCCGTCGTCGAACACTCTTTCGCCGACTGATCATCTCATCCATGAACGCCATCCGATCGCTCGGTGATTTCGCCTGTAGCTCCGTGGGCATTTTTTCTTCTGGCATTTTCGCAAGATCCACGTGCTTGTGCATTAAGGCATCGACCAAGTCATACTCCACGTGATGATAAAGGTGACCAATCTTGGTCGACATCCGAGCGGCAAACGCGTGATCCGACATCTCCTCCGCGTTCTCATCCTGCTTGGCCTGGTTCTTCTTTGCCTTGCCCTGGTCCTTGCCGTACCAGACGAAAGTTGCATTCATCTCGTCGTTTAGCTGACGCATTTTCGCGTCGAAGGGCGTGGGCATAGCTGGCAAGTGGTGATTGTGGTCGATCATTGCTGCGTTTCCGTCCGCAATCTTTGCCGCCAAGGCCCATTGGTTCTGGCCGCCATATTTAGTGCCGCAGAAAACCGTGTTCAGAAAAACTGCCTTGCTCCTCAGCTGCGGTAGCAAGCCACCAACGGTGGTGTCCCCTTGGTCAAAGCTCTCGTTTCCAGCAATGAAGACGGCTTTGTAGACGCCAGGATTCTCGCTCCAAGAAAGCCCTTCGACAGCACTCTCGATGACTTGTCCGCAGAACTCGTCGCCGCCGCCCACTTTTAACGAGAATAGGCCACGCGAAACTTCGTCCAAATCTTCTGTGAAGGCCGTGATCTGACGTAAGCAGCCTTTCGACTTGGCAATGGAGTCGGTGCCGTATTGATAAACCGCGATTTCCAAGCGGATCGGATCGCCGTTAAGCCTTGCCTCTGCAAGCTCACTGACGACGTTCCATAGTTGGCAGCGAGCTTGGTCGATTAAGCCTTCCATGGAACCGCTGGTGTCCAGCAGAAGGGCGAGTTGAATCAATGGTTCGTGCGTGGTTTGCAAATTCGAGGATAACGAAGTCGTCTTGCTGAGTTCAGTCGACATCTTCGCAGTGTTGTTGCTAGCTAGGCTCGTAGAACCAGAGCAACTGAGTGCGACAATCGTGTATAGAAGTGTTTTTCCCATCTCAAGATTTCCTTTTCGAAGCTCCATGCAGGTTTAGTGTTCGAGAGCGTAGAAAGCCAAGTCGATTCCGTGTCGCAGAACCCAGGCCTTCTCTTGCTCACTCTTCTTTTCCTTGGCTCGCTTTAGTGCGATCTCAAGAACAACCGGCACCTCTTCTGGCAACTCTTCGCCTTCGGAGACAATTCGCTTGCAAGCATTTTGATAGACTTCAAAGCAGCGGTGGTAGTCGCCGCTGTTAAAGGCAGATGCTCCGGTACGAACCGAGTTGATCAGCAAGTCTGAAGTGGCCTCTGCGTTTAACGATTCGGGCAACAAAACTGCATCGATGATGTGAATAACGCCATTGGCTGCTTGGATATCAGCCGCTCGTAGGACGGCGTCATTGATCTTGATGCCTGTTGCAGCAAGCGAAATATTCACTGACTGTCCACTCAATGTCTTGGCTTCCTTGGCATCGACAACTTGGTCAGAGAACACGCGGCCGGCAACAACGTGATACGTCAAGATCTTGGTCAGTTGCTTGCGGTTCTCAGGCTTCAACAAGTCCTCGACGGTGCCCTGCGGAAGCTTTGCAAAGGCTTCGTCAGTGGGAGCAAATACTGTAAAAGGCCCCTCTCCGCCAAGTGTTTCCGCTAGCCCCGCTTCGGTCACCGCAGCCAAGAGTGTCTGGAAGCTCTTTGCGGCTTTGGCGACTTCTGGAATCGTCTTTTCTTCAGGCAGCAGCACGGAGTCGATGACATGAATGATCCCGTTGTCGCACTGGATGTCCGTCGCAACCACTTTCGCGTCGTTGATCGACAGGCGGCCAAGCTCACTGGAAACGTTCAAACGTTGTCCGAGAACCGTTGACGCTGAGTCAACTTTGATCGCCGCAGACGCAGTAATTTGTGCAGGGACGACGTGATATGTCAGAATCGCGGCCAGTCGGTCCTTGTTCTCGGGTTTCAGTAGTGTCTGCACCGTACCCTTAGGCAGTTTCGCGAAGGCTTCATCAGTCGGAGCAAAGACCGTAAACTTGCCTTTGCCAGAAAGGGTTTTGTCCAAGCCAGTCGCTTTCAGAGCTGCGACCAAAGTGCCAAAATTCTTTGCCTTGACCGCAGTTTCTACGATGTCCGCTGCTTGCGTAGCACAAGCCAATGTCGCCACGAGCAAGCCAGCTGTGCAGTAGCGCGAAATAGAGACTATCCATCCAGACTTCATCATCATTCTCCCAAGTGTTTGTGTTGCGTTTACCACAGTCAGCGATGACTGTGCTGTGGTATTCGCGAGACACTTAGAAGCGGATTCAAGAATCTCTGAAGAAACCGAATTTCAACTGAGATTTGACAGTAAAAGCACGACACTCCAGCACGCAAGTGAGTGAGACTTTACTCGCGTTTACTCGTTCAACGCCCAGCCGCAGACGCCGGCATAGTTTGGGCATTTCATGCAATGATTGAATGCCTAAAGTCTTGCAGACTTCACCTCGGCGACATCAGAGTGAACGTAGAGCTGCCCGGGGCTTCGACTTCGCAGTAGCATGCATTCGAGCTACTCCCATGGCGCCCCACACGCCATAGGGACTCAATGGCTGCGTTGAGGCCTCAGACGTCAGAATTGGCGGGGCAGCAGACAAATCACCTGTGTCGATGTTTTCGCTGACAAACTGCACGGAACCATCGACCATCGCCACATTGATTCCGGCTGAGTGATAGCTGCCCGCAGAAAAAAGTCCATCGGAATGCTCATCGCCAACAGAGCAGGAAGGAGCATTCGGTGGAAGAACCGTCTGGAAGAGCCCGTGCCCCGCCGCTCCGTCAGCCCAGAACTTTCCTCGGGCAAACTGAGAACGTTCTACATTTGACTGGAAGTCAGATCCAGAGTTGGGTTCCGAAAACGCGTTCCAACATTCGCTGGGCGAACGCAAAATAGAAGACGGCTGATTGACGGCGATATTTAGATGCCGCCCGATTTCGGCCACAGCGATCGTATTTGACTTGTCTACGACGCTGGCCAAGGTTGTATTTCGCCCAGCCATGAAAGCACCACGCTGATTCTTTGACGCGTGCAACTCAACGCTAACATCTCCGATGCAAAACGCATACTGACGGTGTGATGTTTGTCTATCAAATCCTTCGTATGAAGGGCACAGCATCATGGGGAGTGCCTTGTTCCATGGCTCATACTCGAGCACCCAAGGAGCAGGGCCCATCGGCGGATAGGTTGTTGCGCCAGAAGTAAGCGGATTTGAAATCCTCCTAAAAAGTGGTGTCTGCTCCATGAACGGTAGCAACCCTACAAAACCGCTCAGCCGATTGGCATTCCCGTCATAGTCGGTATCACCAGCTCCCGTTCCGCCCATCGCTGCTGGGAAATAGCCATGAGTAGATTCATAGTTGTGGAGAGCCAACCCAAGCTGCTTGATGTTATTCTGGCATTGCATTCGCCGAGCAGCTTCACGTGAATTCCTCGTCATCGGAAGCAACAGAGCCACCAGCATGCCAATACAAAGGAGTACCACGCAGAGCTCGATCACTGTAAATCCAGCCCGAAGTCTACGATCACCGAGTTGTGCCTGCGTCATTTTCCGCCTCCTCGTGAATTGGCTTGCCCGACATCGACGAATTCTAGCTATGTAAATGGGTGGAGTCACGTTCGTTTTTCGCCAAGGTCATGGATTCCCCCCCGTCCGATTCGCTGCAAATAATGTAGTTTGCTTCGCTAGAAGTGTGCCTGCCTGAGGCCCTCCGAGTAGCCCAACACATAAAGAGGGACTTCTGGAGCTATCCACTGAGTAGAAACTTTTCGGCTCCGCGCAGAAAAAAAGCCCAGCTATCTGCCGGGCCTTTGCAATGAAGTAGGGCGGGCAGGACTTGAACCCGCGACCAAGGAATTATGAGTTCCCTGCTCTAACCAACTGAGCTACCGCCCCTTACACCCCGCATTCTACAACGAGCATTCTTTATCGCAAAGGCGGAGGAAGTATTTGGCAAGGCAAGCAAATTCACCTTGGACGAGATGATCGTATGGTAACTCGACACGTCGGCGTGGGACTAACCGTTTCCCTCGCTCACACGTCGGGATTCCCTATTTTGAGATCGAAGACTGGCCCGATTTCTTTGGCCTGCGAATCGGCCTATCTGATGAGACGTCTGCGTCCCGGGCGCGGGGGCAGCAGCCGTCTAGAGCGGAGAGTCGGAATGCCAAACATCAACGATCGCCTTGGATTCCAGAAAGCCGATTGTCCAGCTTGTGGGGAAGCGTTCGACATCGCCGAAAGCGCCGTATCCTATCGGCTCTAACGTTCGATACGGTGCCCGAGGTGCGGAGGAACCAGTGCCATGCCAATCCGACATGTCGATCGAAACGGCGAACCGGACCAACCGCTGGGCTATGTGTTAAAGCGGGTGCTGTTCATGCACACGATCATCTGGGGGAGCTTGTTCCATGTTTGGTTGCTGGCTTGGTGAATGCTAGGAAGCTACTCGGGTTGATCCGGACAAAAAGGCCAGCTTCGCGGACGCGAACAAATCGAAGCCTAAGCAACGCCCCATGCAACCCGACGAGCACAGAGCGAGAATTGAGATACACGCACTTATCCTCACGATTGTTCTGTAGATCGGCAACTGAGAACGTGTCTCACACGCTCCGCTGAACTTCTTGCTGGAGATTGTTACGGGTTTTTCCTCAATTCCCTCTCTACATCCTGAGCCCGCCCGTCACGCCCAGCGGAATCGGGCTAGCTTTCCATTGGGTAATGAGATCGGGATTCGGAGCAAAACTACGCTGCGAGGTGCACCGGTACACCAATTGAGATTCAGCAGCAAAGGGGTAGTCAATGAATCGCACAGCCAAGGAACTCTTCCAAAACCTGCTTCGCAATCCAGAATTGCAAGGCGAGCGTCGGGAGATTGCTAGTCTCGATCGCAATGACGAACTCCGATTCTTCTTGCCAGCCGACGAGAAACCTTCTGCTGCCGATCCCTCACATACAACGAGCACACCGAGCGGCGAACTCGTCGACACGGTCCTTGCGTCTGACTTTGCTCGATTCCTCTTTAGCGAACAAAGCGAACTACAGTCTGAAGTAACTCTCCAGTCCGAACAAGAGCTCGTGGAGCTAATCGCCCTGGAACAATGTGGGTTCGCAGATGAAATCGCCTCAATTGCCCGTCCGGATCACGCACAAGATTCGCAAACGAATCTGGATTTGCTTAACAGCCACCTCAATGAAGTCGACGACGCACCTGAGTCCGAGAAACTCGCGTTCTGTTTCACTGAGGACAATTCTTCCTTTGTGGCAAACGATTGGGAACCAAGCTAGGGCATGCTACTCCGGCAGACCTGTCGCTGACGCTACGATCTTCGCGACGAAAGTACTGCAACTTCCACAACGACTGAATCAAACGCTGTCGAGTGGGGCTTGGCTGCCGGCAAAGGATTGGGTTTCGACGCCGAGTCGATTGAGCATGGTGAGGAATAGATCGCCGAGTGGTCGTTCTTGATGATTCATTTCTTTTTGCCAAGGCTCGCGTCCGCCCTTCCATGCTCCACCTGCAGGCTGTCCGCCCTCGGGATAGATACCGCACTTTAAGTATTGATTGTGCTCGAAGCCCAATCGATTGCCGCCGATCAGAACGAGCGGATAATTGCGGGATAGGTGGAAAGCACTCGAAGCCGAACCAAACAGCAACAATGTATGATCGAGCATGTTGCCCTCTTGATTCTCCTCCGGCGTAGCCTTTAGCTTCTTTGCAAAGCGACAGAGTTCTTCAGCCAGGAATCGATTGTAAGAACCAAAGTTCTTCCAGCCTTCCGGTTCTTTGGTTTGATGCGAAAGCTGGTGTGTCAAGTTGAAGCCAATGGCTCGAGCCATGTAGTCACTTACTCCCACACCGTTTTCACGGCCGATCTGATAGGTCGCGACTCGAGTCGTATCTGTCTTGAAGGCCATGTAAATGAGCTCGAACATCGTCTGTAGATAGTTGCGAGGATCCTCTGGCGTAACGTCCAAGTTGAGATGATCGACGTTCGCCTCCGGAATCGGCAAATCCATCCAACGCTTTGCCTTAGCGACCTTGAGCTCAGTGTCTCGTAGCGCCTGCAAATACTCTTCTAGTTTCGCTTGATCGGGTTTGGAGAGCGAACGCCTCAAGTTGTTCGCGTCTTCCATAAGATCGTCCAGAGCACTCTTACTAACGGCCAAGCGTCGAGCCGCATCCTCACCTTGTTTGACGAAAAGCATGTCAAAAATCCGCTTTGGCTTGTGCTCCGCCGGAATCGCTCTACCGCTGCGATCAAAGGACATCGTATGCGTCCCACGCGGCGTTCCTGTTCCTCCATCCGTGGATAGAACCATCGACGCAATCCGCGTCTCGTCGCCTATGAATTGAGCATAGCGTTGGTCCAGAGAAATGGAATTTTGGTAGTCGCCATGTCCGCCGGTTGCAGCACCGGTTAAGAACTGATCTGCGTTCGAGTGCCCGTGGATGCTGCGGGCTGCTGGATGCGAAAGTCCGGAAAGCACCGTCAAGTTCTCAGAAACGGCACCGAGTGGTTCTAGGCACTTTGTAAGCTGAAAATCTTTCCCCTCGCCGTGCGGAAACCAACTCCAGTCCTGAAATGCAGGATCCTCTTGCAGAGGCATTGGCACGCCATCGGGCATGTAAAAGCAAGCCAGACGCTTGGGTGGGGCCCGCTTCTCATCTGAAGCGCCGGACTTCGCAGTCGCGAACGAAACTTTACCGAAAGTTTCGAAGGCAGGCAAAGCCAGGGCGATTCCCGCGCCACGCAAGAATAAACGGCGGTCAACTTGAGAAAGACTTTTCAGCGTCATCTAGACTTCTCCATCACGACAGCTCATGCCACCATTTTAGTGAAAGATTGAACTGCTAACCTCGAAACAAATCGCTCTGAACCAACAGCAGAATCGCGTCCTGCAATCCATCCCCCTTGCGCCGTAGCTCAGCTGCAATCGCATCAATTTCGGCCCTGTCTTCAAATCGAAGCGGGCGTCCCACCGCGAAAGTGGCTAACTTACTGACCATTGCGCGGACAAACTGATCTTGGCGTCGCTGCAGCAAGTATCGCTTGAGTCCCTGCATGCCTTCCAACGGTTCGCCGTTGAACAGCTTACTGGACGCGTCGACCTCTGCTCCCTTGATTCTTGAACGCCAACTTCCCACGGCATCATAGTTTTCGAAAGCGACGCCCCATGGATCGATTTTCGCGTGACAGGAATAACAGGCAGGATCATTACGATGATCTTCCAGCCTCTCTTTGAGCGTCATTTTCGCTATCCCTGGATCTGCCAAATCGATCTCCGGCACCGATGGCGGCGGGGGCGGCGGTGGATCATCCAAAAGGCGTGAAAGTAACCAGATGCCGCGTTTGAGAGGATGCGAGTGAACTCCATCCGAGTTCATCGCCAGCAACCCGGCCTGAGTGAGCAGGCCGCCGCGCTGTAAGCGTTCTGGTATTTCCATGCGTCGGAAGTGACTACCGTGCACTTCAGGAATCCCGTAATGTCGCGACAACCGGTCGTTGATCATTGCGTAGTCAGCATGCAGGAAATCAAGCACACTCGCGTTTTGTTGCAGCACCTCTTGAAGAAATGCGATTGGCTCTTCTCGCATCGCTTCCTTTAAGAACGGGTCCCAGTGTGGAAAATCTTTGCGATTGACCTCGAGGTAATCCAGCATCTCCATCCCCAGCCACTGACGCGTGAACTGTTCTGCAAATCGACGACTTCGTGAATCAGCCAGCAACCGCCGAGTTTCCTGCTCTAACACCTGAGGCTTCAAGAGCTCACCGGATTGGGCAAGTCCGATGAGCTGTTCGTCGGGCAAGCTGCAGTGAAGGAATGTGGCAAGACGTGTTGCGATCAATGTCGCGTCATGCTGACTTTTCGGGCTCCCGGCAGCCAAGTACAAGAAATTGGGCGAAGAAAGGATGGTAGCGTACACTTCCAGCAAGGTTTCTTCGGCAGTGTTGAAAACTGGCCGCAGCCGTTCAAACAAGGAAACCTTCTGTTCGAGCTCCATTTTGGTGGCAGGCCTTCGCCAAGTCGATCGGATAAACCTGCTTAAATGCTGTCGGGCGAACGATGACTCGTCATTTGTTACGAACGACGGGAACAACTTGCGATGCGACGGTGTTGGCCAAGTCGCATAATCCGCAGAGACCTCGATGTAGTAAATCCGAGCGGCACCGTTCGAGATCGACGAATTGTAAAGCTTCAGATACTCCGAAGGACTCGGCGTCTTACCCATCTGACCGGTTCGACGCATCGGATTGCGTATCGGCATTTCGCTGGTTGGAATTCGCCACTCGTAGAATTGCGGTTTCCCCGCTGGAGCTTCGATTACTAAGTCGTTTGGGGAAACAAAAGCTGAGGCGGAGGAGTTGTTACTAGCTTGAAATCCAAATTCTAGTCGCAAGCTCGGGTTCCCCGGCGACTCATCTTCATCACGTGATGCAAGGATTCGGATTTTCAAGTCGCCACGATCTGGCACTCGATTTCCAAGTTCGACGATCCACTTCTGCTGGACTGGAAGGATACTAACCACATCGGAACTGGGCGTTTCCTCGGGTAGCTTACCTGTCGTAGCCCAGGCATGTTTCGCGCCTCTGTAACTCCAACTGATTCGGTCTGTGAGACCCGTTTCGAGATGGCGGAAATAGGGTCCCCGATGCGAAGAACTGTACTTCTTCTTTAGTTTCTCTAATGCCTTGGAGAATTCTTCCGCGTCATCAGCGTGTTTTTTCTGGGCCTTGGCAACATCTGCCTCATACTTGGCCTTCGACTGCTCCACGCCCTTGCTCATCGAGATTGACCAGAACACAGGGGCAGGCTGAGGACCGAACGAGGCTGTTTTCAAGAGTGCTTTGCGAGCCAACTCCCGATAGAGTTCGAGTTGTGTCGCCGACATCTGCAAAGAAGAAGCATCGTTGTGGAAGCCTTCCTCGTTAATTGGATCAGGTGGCAAATCGTGCACGAAGTTGTATGACAGCCCCAACAAGTCCTGCAACGCGTAGTTGAACTCGTAACGTGTCATTCGGCGAAAGGCCGATTGTCCCGCCGCGTCACGCCGTACTTGGGAAGCAAGCTGCAGTTCAGTGGATAGCCAATCCACGATCTTAGTTCGCTGCTCGTCCTCTAGCGGCTCGCCATCGTCAGGTGGCATCTCTTTATTCGAAATAAGATCCAGAATCTCGAGCCACCACGCCACGTCGGGACCAGCGAACAAGTCTGGATTTAGCTCGCCGATACGAAAGCGTCCATCTTCATCGTCCACGCCGTGACAATCTGCACAGGCTTTGTTGAGTACGGGAGCAATTTCTTTGCGGAACAAATCAACTCGCGGCTCGGGCGGCGTACCGGTATGAATTGTTCTATCGTCAACCTTCAAAAATCTTGAGCGAGCGGCGCCCCAAGGCTTTAGTGCTTGCAGATCATGTGGTGGTTCTTCCTTCGAGTCGATGCTCGCAGCAACATTCGCGACAGCGGCATTTTGCGCAGACGCGTTTGTTGCTACTGAGGCTAGCAGGCAGGTAAACAAGAGAGCCAAGCTCGTTGGATTCGAGCATAGGAAAGAAGAAACTCGCACGGCGAACCGTTCTTGTTCGAACAAGGCTATTTGCCTGTTGGAGAAAGGGATCTCGCAGGTTCTACAACGATCTGCGAAGGCTGAAGGGATTCAGCCAATGGGGGAGGTGTTGAGGTGAGTCCGTTTATTGTAGTCTCTTTGCGAACTTTCGTGATAGCGGAAAGCCGGGCCTACTGGGGCGAAGCAATTCCGGCGTTCGCACTGGCTTACCATTTTAAAAGTGTCTTCAGCTTGTGTTTTGCAACCAGGAACCGATTTCATGGATGAAGTACAACAAGGAATTCTCGATCGAGTCCATTCGGAGGTGCGAGAGCGAATGTCCACTCAAGGAGCTGGGCATGGCTGGGATCACGTCGAGCGTGTTTGGCGCAACGCGAAAGAGATTGCGGCAGAAGTCGGCGGCGAAGGCTTCATCATTGAGCTAGCGGCCTTGCTACATGACCTGGGGGACGCCAAGTTTTACGATGGGGTGGAACGCAGCGGTGAGTTCGCGCGTGAAATGCTCGTCAGGCTTCGGGCTTCGCAGGCAGTCATCGATCATGTCGCCCACATTGTGGACAATATTTCTTTTCGCAAACGCGAGACAGCCGAGCCACTTTCAACCGAAGGACAAGTCGTCCAAGACGCGGATCGGCTCGATGCACTCGGAGCAATCGGAATTGTCCGCACCATTGAGTACGGGGCATCCTTCGACCAGCCGTTCTACGATCCGTCGCGGCCTGAAGCTAAGACGGGTATCGGACACTTTCACGAGAAACTGTTTCACCTGAAAAAGCTGATGAATACAGTTGCTGGTTGTAGGCTGGCAGAAGAGCGAGAACAATTCATGCGTCAGTTCCTCGCACAGTTTAAAAAAGAATGCGGAGAATGAAGTCTGCAATTACGTCAAGCTTCGCTTCTCCTTAAGTCGCTGGCCCCGCAAGTGTGATTTGTTTGTCAGCTCGCCTTCGCGCGACGTTGTAAGATCAAGGAATGGAAGATGAGGATGAGCAGCTCTGTGGTTCCCTCCCCTTCGCTCCGGCTACGACCCTCCCTGAATTCCTCATGAATTCGGAGAGGGACGGGGAAGAAACTAGCAAGAGTGACTCCCGGAGAACTTACCGATCGCGTGACTCGCTGATCTGCCAGAGCTGGTTACCGCGAAGGATGAGCATCTTTGCGCCCAGCCCTTTAGACTCAATCGCCGACTTCAGATCGACTGCATTTTGAATCTCTTGCCCACCATACTCGACGATTACATCTTCCAGCCGCAATCCTGTGCTAAAGCCTTTACCACCGCGATTGATTGAAGTGATGAATACTCCGCCATCAATCCCTAAGCGACGTTGCTGAAGCTGTGGAACTGGCTTGACGCGAATCGCGAACTCTTCGACGAACGGTCCGTATTCCATCTCTTGCAGTATATCTTCGCTCAATTCGCCAAGTGTTACGTCAATTTGGATGGGACGTCCGCGCCGGTAGACTTCGAGTGCCAGTTTGGTTCCAGGACGACTCGATGCAATCTTGTTTCGTAGATTAGCGGTCGAGCGGATCGCAGTCTGCCCAACCTTCGTCACAACATCTCCCACCCGAAGCAGAGCCTTCTGAGCCGCCTGACCTTCCTGTACTTGCCGGATCACGGAGCCACGAGTGACCGTGCTCGGCAATCCATACTCGGAGGCATTCTCGGGCGTGATGTCGGCTAGGCTCGCACCAATGTAGCCACGGACAACACGACCACTGGTGCGCAAGTCTTGTACAATCGGTCCCGCCATGTTGCTGGGTATCGCAAAACCGATTCCAGCGTTCGTTCCGGTTCGACTATTGATCGCCGTGTTGACTCCAATGACTTGCCCACGCATGTTCACGAGGGGACCGCCGCTATTGCCGGGGTTGATGGCTGCGTCGGTTTGAATGAAGTCCTCGTAGCCATCGCTAAGGATATCCGCTTGACGGTGTGTCGCGGAAATGATGCCAGCTGTAACGGTCTGTTGCAGCCCGAAGGGACTGCCAATGGCGATCACCCAATCTCCAACTTGCATTCGGGATGAGTCACCAAGTTCAGCTGGTACCAAGTTGTTCGCGTCAATTTTGAGAACGGCGACGTCACTCTTTTTGTCCGTCCCGATAATCTCGGCAGTAAAGTTGCGGCCGTCGCTGAGTTCTATTTGCAGCTCGTCGGCTTGAGAAACAACGTGGTTGTTGGTCAGAATGTATCCGTCGCTGGAGACAATGACGCCAGATCCCAGTCCAGCTTGGATCTTTTCTTCATTTGCACCGCGATCTAAGTCACGACGCAGTAACTCTTCAAGCACATCATCGGAAAAAAATTGCCGGAGCGAATCGCGTGAGGAAACACGCATTCGATTCGAGACCAAACTCTTGACGGTCACCACAGATGGCTTGAGCTTCTTTGCTACGCCGCGGAAAGACTGTGAAAGCTGATCGACTCGAATCAAAGACGCGTCGGAGGTGACTTGCGCGAGACCCGCGGTTTGGGGGATAAGTAATGCGAGTCCGATCGCAGCAATCATCGAGTAGCGGCGATAAACAATTTGCCCGTATTTGGGTGACGAGGTACGAAGCATGATCCTTCTCCCAATTGATGAACAGCTTGATAACGTTTGTTGATTTTATGATCCAAGACAAGTTATTGCCCCACTTCACATAAGCCTCCAACCTTGGCGAGGCAAGTGTCCCGTTCGCTTTCGCAAAGCTTCACGCAATCTTGTAATTTGGATGAACGCAACTGCTCGGAAACACAGAGGACTGCGTAGTCTGTGGGGGAAAGAATAGTCCACCCCCTGAAACGCCATGGTCGCCAGGTTTTGGTTGCCGCAATGGAGGAGTTGTTGCGGAAGGAGCGTCAATGCAACGAAAAGAGTGAAGTGATAGTCGCTGCGTTGCAAAACTACGGAAAAGACAAGTATTCTGGAGGGACGTGATCAGTCAGCCAAACTCGGTCGGCAGGCCGAAAAAATTCGAAACCATTTCGATACATGCTGGCGGAATTCACTACCAAGATGATCGGTTTGCCGAGTCTCTGGCTGAACTACATGGCGGTCTCACAATCACTGGAAAGGTGAAGATGGTATCGGGATCTTTTCTTGAGCCCCGTTGAAGGATGAGATTATGAGGTTTGGGAGCGTTCCTATTTCGAGTGATGTTGGACAAACGTGTTGAATATCGCTCGAGCTGTCGCACATACGGAACCCCTGCTAGGAGCTAGGAGCTGTGGTGCGTTCGGTGGAGATCCCGACATGTCTGCTGCGATAGCGAAGTCTGCATTGGCGCAACACGGCGAGAGCATCTAGCGAGTCGTCTTTGCAATCCCGGGCAAAGGCACGCTAAGTCGAAGAAATCGGGAAGTCTGTCAGTAGATCTTGCTGGGCTAGTGACTGTGTCTAGCGCACAAGCATGTTCAGAAAGGTTGTGGTTGGTAGTTGGGGTAGGCCACAGTCAGGAGGCCAACGCCACTTTGCGGAGCGAGAGGATGCCGCTAGGCTAGTTGGCTTTGAGATTTAGTTCTGTTGACCTCAAGGCGTTCTAGCATGTCACCTGTGGATGAGAGTTTCTTTGCTCGTGATTTTCCCACCTTTGTCTCACACCTCGAGTGTGGGTTGGAAGGTGATCACTATCCCTCAGATGAGCTGCATGGGCTGAGCAAGGCAGGGCGACCGCTGTTGGTCCGCTACAACTTAGAAGCAGTTGCAGCTTCGCTCGACAAGCAAGCGCTGACCCAACGCCCTGCCGAGCTGTGGCGTTATCGCGAACTCTTGCCGGTCCGGCGTAGCGAGAATATCGCTCGGCTCGGCGAAATCACTACGCCACTTATCGAAACTGCGACGTTTGCAGCTGGATCTGGACGTGTTTGGGTTAAAGATGAAGGGCGTCTCCCAACCGGCTCATTTAAGGCTCGAGGTCTATGCATGGCCGTTTCGATGGCCAAGGAGCTTGGCGTTAAACGCATCGCCATGCCGACTAATGGGAATGCTGGAGCAGCATTGGCTGCTTATGCTTCGTCAGTTGGAATCGAGGCCTTTGTTTTTTGCCCAGAAGACACGCCTGAAGTCAACGTGCGCGAAATTGAACTCCAAGGGGCCAAGGTCTGGCGCGTCAATGGTCTGATCCACGACTGCGGAAAACTGGTAGGGCAAGGCAAAGAACCGATGCAATGGTTCGATTTGTCAACGCTGAAAGAACCGTATCGTATCGAAGGCAAAAAGACGATGGGCCTGGAGCTCGCCGAGCAGTTCGGCTGGGAGCTCCCCGATGTAATTCTGTATCCTACCGGCGGCGGCACGGGCTTGATCGGGATGTGGAAAGCTTTTCAAGAACTTCAGCAAATGGGCTGGGTCACTGGCAAGCTGCCGCGAATGATTGCCGTTCAAGCTGAAGGCTGTGCTCCGATGGTGAAGGCTTTTGAAGAAAATCAACGACACGCAGAGGTCTGGGAAGACGCTTCTACTGTGGCAGCCGGAATTCGAGTACCTGCAGCGGTCGGGGATTTTCTGATTCTGGGTGCGGTTCGTGAAAGCAACGGATTTGCGTGTGCAGTGAGCGACGATTTGATCATCAAGGCTCAAAAAGAAGCGGCACAAAAGACGGGTGTGTTGCTCTGTCCGGAAGGCGCAGGAACTCTTGCAGCTTACCAACAAGAAATCGCATCGGGACGCATCGACAAGCAAGAGTCTGCTGTGCTGTTCAACTGTGCAACTGGTCTCAAGTATCCCATGCCTGAGGCGAACCGAAGCCTCGATCGCCATGCGCCCATCGACTGGGAAGCTATGCGGTTGTAGGCCGCCAATGAGCACAATAAATCACAACCCGAAGCGTGAGCGAGGAAATACTGGTTGCGCCGCTTACGCTTTTTGACGTCGCGATTTCATGTGAAAGCAACGAGCAAGCGCTGCGAAATCCCGAAAATCGGACGCAAATTGTGCTCCTCAAACTCCTCTTGCAGTGTTCAAAAATAGTGGCTTTTGTGCCGTTTATGCGTCGTTTGCGTGCTTGTGCCAGCCTACAAGTACAATCGTTTTCGCAGACTTGCCCTCCCGCTTGCGGGAGGGGCGGACAACGACTAGAGATACGCGGTGTTGCCCTCGGCTGGGCAGGGCTAGATCGGCCCCTTTCCGCTCCCATTACTCCCGACTCTACCCAGGCAGAGTAAGTTGCATATGACCAAGGAAACGATGCGTAAACGTAGATTCTGAGTCGAAACGGGTAACTTCAAGGCTTACGCTGCGGGGTATGAAAAACGCGGGTGTCGGAGAGCCAAAAGTCTTGACGATTTCCGCTACAGAAAACCAGCTACTTGGCCTCGGGCGGTATCGGAGCACCGTGTGGATCAACGTCTGGTGCATTGGTTTCCTGCAACAAACGCTGCCGGAGCTCACGACTGGTAAAGTGCTCGAACTGCTCCGCGCCCTCGTGCAACAATTGCATCTCAGTACCAGCTTCGGATGCTAAATACTGTTCCCATAGTCGGTGAGATCGCACGATATTCTGGGCCTGCTTCCGTCCATCCTCGGCCAAAGTAAACTCGTCGCCTTGAAGCGTTACCAAACCGCGCCAGCGAAGCCAGCGCAATACCCAAGAAGCTCTTATTGCGGGCACTGCCAGTCGTGTACGTAACGATCGCCGTGACATCGTTTCCGCCCCGCGTTGCTCTGAACGATAAAGCGCCGCTAGAACGTCTTCGCCGAGAATCGTGAGTGCGAGCTGAATACTGCGGAAGAATCGCGAAAAGATTCCTTTGCGCGGTGCAAGCATTGCGGCGATCAGCAACATTGCACCGGAGGCCACCGATATCATCCCAGCCGTGCTCGTCGAACCGTAGCCAAACCAACCAGGAACAGCGATTGCTGACAAATGTCCCAGGATGGCAGAGGCAACTCCCATGACAACGCTGAGCACTACCATGACCACCAATCGATCGGTCCACAACCAAGCTGCGACCGGCGGAACGACGAACATTGCGACAACCAAAATGTTGCCCACCGATTCGAATGAAGCGACAGCTGTCACCGCGACAAATGCGGCGAGCAGGTAGTGCAGCAAGGTAACTGGAATGCCTTGCGATCGCGCCAACTGAGGATCAAAAGTGCTCACGGCCAAAGGGCGGAGCAGGGTGACAACAAAAATCAGATTCAGCAACAAAACGACGCCGAGCGAAATCACGACGCGTGGTATGGCGACCCCCAACACATCCGTTCTGTCCAAAATAGAGGTTTCTAGAGCACCGAATAGAACGCAGTCTGGATCCAAGTCCACATGGTCCGCGGCGCGCACGATCATCAAGAGACCGAGTGCAAACAGAAAGGTAAACACGACTCCGATGGAAGCACCTTCATCGACTCTTCCATACTGGCGAGCAAGCTCGGTCAACAAAACTGTTAGTACACCAACACCCGCCGCACCAAGGAACATCACGATCCCTTGTCGCTCGCCGCTAATCAGGAACGCAGCAGCTAGGCCTGGCAGAATCGCATGACTAATCGCATCGCCCATCAAGCTCATGCGCCGCAGAACCAAGAAATTGCCGAGCAACGCGGCAGAAGCAGCGCAGAACGCTCCTGCCACAATGATCCATCCGTCAATTTCCCAACTTAGATCCACGTGAATACTTATCGATCAATTGTTTGCCTTGCGGGACTACTGCATTCCGCGGTACTGGGATTCGCCAGAATTCCGCGGTACTGGGATTCGCCAGAATTCCGCTGTTGTCGAATTCGCTAGAGTTTCAGTCACAGCGTGGGAGCAGCTTCTGGCTTGTCAGCTCGTCGGAACTCCGAACGAGGATTTTGGTCGAAATGCCCCCTCCATTGTAGGCACCTCGTCTTTCGCAGCAATTCGACCATAATTCTGCCAGTCTGAGATTTTGCAAAAGGAACTGTTCTTGCCATGATTGGCGTATTAGCGATTGATAAACCGGCGGGAAAAAGTAGCCGAGACGTAGTGAATCATGTCCAGCGTACGCTTCGCCCCATGAAGATCAAACTTGGGCACACGGGCACTCTTGATCCGCTGGCCACAGGAGTTTTGCTGGTCGCAATTGGGCAGGCTACTCGCCTGACCGAGTTCTCGCACTTAGCCGGTAAGGAATACATTGGGACTTTTGAACTGGGCAAGACCAGCGACACTCTCGATATCGAGGGCGAGCTGCAGCCCGTGGAGTGCCCCGAGTTGACTCTGGAACAGCTGAAAAGTGCTTGCCAGCTGTTCAGAGGGGTGATCGATCAAATTCCTCCGAAGTATTCTGCGATCCATATTCACGGACGGCGAGCCTACGACTTAGCCCGCGAGGGGAAAGACTTTGACGTCCCTAAACGACGCGTGATTATCCATGCGCTTATGGTCGAGTCCTTTCAGTTTCCAGTCATGAAACTCAGAATCGCATGCAGCACCGGAACCTACATTCGCACTCTAGGAAGTGATATTGCGAAAGCACTTGGGACAGACGCTGTGATGACTGAGCTAGTGCGTAAGCGCATTGGATCTGTTTCTTTGGAGCAGTGCGTCGAACTAAACTCTGTTCGGTCAAAATCGGATGTTCAGAATGCCATGCTTTCGCCGCTGAATTTGGTCGATGAATTGCCTCAGTGTACGCTGAGCGAGGAAGGCGCAGGGCTCATACGGAATGGAATCGCGGTCGGCTCATCGCACTTTGAGATTTCGCCGAAGTGCAAAGCAGAGACCCGCCGGAGCAATGGCGACTCCGCAGGACCACTGAATCGCTGGGTGGCCGTTGATCCGTCCGGTCAGCTTGTCGCCATCTTGAAACCAGCGGCACGAGAAACTTATCGGTCGGTTAGAGTTTTCCAGAAAACGAATGAAACGCCCCAGCCGAGTAGCACCAGGACGAGACAAAGACCGGAGTCCTGATGTCGCGTGCCGAAATGCAAAAACTCAAACAGTTTCATCGAAACGGTCGTCACAGCGGGTGGCAGTACCAGGATCGAACAACTAAGCTCGCCGATGCTAAGCACGATCAACAGTAAAACTGCCGACAGCCAGCGATAGCCAGTCTGCGGGAACAGTATTTGAGTCCATTTTTGCCACGGGCTTAGGCCGTCAAGTTGAGCCAGTTCCCAGCTACGCCGGTTGACCGATGCCATGGTTGCGCACGTCAAAAACCAAGCGTAAGGAAGCATTCTGAATTGCTGAGCCAAGATTGGAGCCGTGATGGTGTAGTCGTAAAGATATCCCAACCATGCGGGCTCAGCTCGATTGAGCAGCCAGATGATTGAAAGGCCAACAAGAGGTCCTGGAACGGCGAGCATCGCGATCACAAGCAAGCTGAAAACAGGACGTACTCGCCTTGGAACGAGTGCGAAAACGCTAACCGCGATGGCAAGTGCGACTACCGTGGAAACGATGCCCAGCAGAAAGCTCCAATAGAACTCCGAGCTACGCAGGGCGAACGATTCCCTCGCTGTGACGGCAAGCCGGCTAAATGTCCAGCCATAGTGAGTGACGCCATCTTCGGTCACGACAGTCCAGCCTGCTTTTGCCACCAAGCTAAATAGCGGAAGTCCAACTAGCAAAAGCACCAATCCGCAAGACACTATGCTCCACAGGGGACGCCAGCCGCCCAAATCAATAGGCTGCGCTACAAAGTGACTTTCACGAGCATTGACGGCCTCCCAGCTAGGAAGTCGCCAGAACAATATTATGCCAACAATTAGGAGTGGCAGGGTGCTGAGAAAAAAACCACTCAAGTAAGTCTGTGGACGAATGGCTCCTAGCGTTGCATCCAAGTAGATTAGCTCCGCAATTGTTGGCAACTGGAACAGATTGCTAACCACCATCTCCGTCATGATGGGCACAATACATGCCATGGCCGCGATCGCGGTCCAAAGTCGATTTCTCGCGAGTAGGAAGCGAAAGACCGCCGTGGCTCCACCGTCCAAAATGGCTTGCTCTTCCTCACTCCGCCGTACCCAGCGCAAGCCGATGGAGTAAAAAAAGGCGACCCAGGGAACCGCAGAAAAGGCATGAACGGTTGCGACGGCAAACAGAGCACCCCGGCTGCCCGCTTCTGAATTGCCGAAAAAGTCGGTGAGTCTAATTCCGGTCGACGTGATCCAACCTTGAAAACCGAAACCAGCACTCCAGCCGCCCGCAAAAACATAGAGTGGCAATGCGACCTGACTGCCAAGTGCAATCCAAAGGATCTTTCGGCCCCATATGTTGCTTCGCAGCAGCAGCGTAGCTAGCAGGATACCGACTGGCATCGCTATAGCGAGGGCCAAAATGACTACGCAGAGCGAATTGGTGACAGAGTGAAGCACTTCTGTCCATGAAGCTGTGGCGTTAGGCGACAAAGGAAATCAACTCGCGGCCAAGACATATCAGGAAACAGGTCTCGCAAAAAAGAATCCGCTTTGAACTTTGCAGCAAAAAAGACTTCGCGAGAAACCTCTAAAATTCTACACTGCCGAGAGTAATCGTTCTTGATCTCGGACGACGATCGGCCCGACAGGCGTCGGTTATCTGACAAGTAATTTGAACTAGGACTCTAGCCGCAGTGGCTCTAAAGTATCTTTCTTCAAGAATCGCATTTGGAGTGAATTTTCATGACGGCAGACTGTGGGAAATGGGTAGAGATAAGTTTTGACTGTTTACCACTCCGCAGTGTGACTCGGTTTGACGTGCCAGATGATGCATCTCCGAAGCTCGCTGAAAAAATGCTTCGCGTTCGTCAGGCTGTCGAGAAACACGGAGTGCACAATACTTACTATCTCCACAATGCGAGTTGTGTTTTTCATCTGACGAATTCGGCAACTGACGGCATGCTAAGCTTCTCATTCGAAGGCGTCATATTTACGGACGAGCAGGACGTCACCGCCAAGGGATGTGACCTCGCCATCTCGCTCGCGCAGGAAACTTGTAGCTGGATCAATCAAGGCGTCGTGGACTGGATGCAAGAAGCGGTACGTCGAGCCGTCTTGGTGGACTTCGAGCGTTTTATCGCTGCGGGGGATTTGAGCAAGACGCAGGAGCGAGTTGAAGAGCTACAGAAGCAAGCCGATGAAAGCGGCGGCTTTGTTGGAATGTACTTGTGATGGCCGCAGAAGCCCCTCGACGCAATCGCAGACGTGGAATCCGCCGAGTTCTCGTTGGCGGATTCGTATTCGCTTCAGCCGTTTTGCTTGTGGCGGCTTGGATTGCAGGAACGGAGGCGACTCATGCAGCAAATCGCCCGATTGGCCTGCCTCCAGCTGAACTTTCTGCCGAACAGCTCACGATAGCCTCGGAGTCTGGCAAGCAGATTGCCGCTTGGTACTCACAACAGGCGAACTCAACGGCAACGATTATCCTTCTGCATCCGATTCGCGGTAGTCGCAAGTCGATGGTCGAGCGAGCACTTATGCTGCGTCAGCACAGCTACTCGACACTACTCGTCGATTTACAAGCTCACGGCGAGTCGCCCGGCGAGCACATTACTATGGGACACCTTGAGCGTTTGGATGTCCAAGCTGCCGTGCGTTTCCTTCGGGCTCGTACACCTGGGCAGAAGATTGGAATCATTGGCTGGTCTCTCGGGGGAGCATCGGCGTTGCTCGCCGAAGTCGATGTCGACGCAATGATCCTCGAGTCCGTGTTTCCTACTTTCATTAGAGCGGTGCACAATCGCGTACAAATGCGACTTGGTTTTTTACACCATGCTCTGGCTCCCCTGCTGTGGCTACAGTTCAGACCGCGTCTTGGTATTTCCGTAAGGAAGCTGCGGCCGCTGGATCATATCGCGTCGCTGCAGTGTCCTGTTTTGATTTTAGCCGGCGATGTCGATCAACGCTGCACCGTCGAGGAGAGTCGCAAACTTTTCGAGCACGCTAAAGAGCCAAAACAATGGCTCCTTCTTGAAGGCGCCCGCCACGAAGACCTCTTTCGTTTCGATCCGGAAACGTACAGCAAGTCGGTGTTGCAGTTCTTGGATGAATCTTTGCGGAACTAATGTTCTGCTGATTCACGGCGAGCCTTATCGCCGTAAACTGTCTGGCGTTTCGCTCGTTGATCAGGGAGAGCCAGCCGATCGCGCCCAGTCAATCCATGAGAGCTGCCATTTCTCGGATGCAATGATTTTGTTTGTGGGATGAACTCATGCTGGAATTTCTTTGTTGCAATGTTTGTGGCGTTAAATGCACCCAGTGCGAAAGCAATCTGAAAGTGACTCGATCAGAGGGTGTGGTTCTAACCCAGGCGGTTGTAAGACTCGATGTCAGCACCATAAAACTCGCGCATCGAGTAGATCGACTGAAGCTTCAAATGATTTGCAGATGTTAGATCAAGCATGCGAGAAGTAGCGAGAACAGTATTTGATTCACACTAAAAATCGCACTCAAGAAGCTTCTAGTGGCACTGCTCTGCTTCAAGGAGCCTTGCCCTTTGGCTTTGGGCTGTTTGTCACGTACTGTGGTTTGACAAGCTACGGACCCACCCAGCTCCAAAAATTTATTTTCTGATCGCAGTCGCAGGAATCGCCATCGGCTCAAGCGGAATATTCAAGGCGACGCGGTACTAGGCGGCACTCGAGCGCTATCGGACGAAGCGTGATGGGCTGAGCGCGAAGATCGTTAGCGAACCCGCCTCAGTCGTTTTTTATAATGACAAGTAGCGAGTCCAGCTACTCTCGGGGAAACGATTCTCGGCTGGGGGAAGGCAAACCGCCCTCCAGATATCAGGCCTTGGAATTTGCAGAGTTTTGCACCAAAGTCTGCTTGATTCCGAGCCTTTTTTTTATGAAGAATCTACGAAAGGCCCAAGATGGAGCAGATTCTTGCGAAGTTCAGAGCTGGTTACGCATCATTTCCTAGTCTGAGATTTTGGGAATTCATCACCTAGATCAAAACGAGTGGCGAAAGAGCGCAAAGTTTTTGTGCTTTTGGCAACAAGGAATCAAATGCAGTAACGAATTGATTGTGAGAGCAGTTTGGGGGAACGGCTCTCAGCTGGCGGTTCAACGCCAGTGTAGCGAGAACATTTCTTTGAGTGGTGGGGAGAATACCATGTCGAAACGAACAGGGAAAATACGTCGTCAGGGTACTATGATTCGTGGAAATTGGGTAACGAGGCTTCCTTGGGAGAGAGTCCTTATAGCACTCGGACTCGTGGTAGCGGTTTCAGCAGCATTCTCAGGGTACGCTTGGCAACGAGTTCACAATATGGCCGAAACGGAGAAGCAACTTCAAGACATCGATGCAAGCTATGCTTGGAAACACGCGACCTTCGATCGGAAATCGGGCGAGAAGCCCAGTGTCGCACGACGCGTACTCGCGAAGTATCTCGGCAACGCACTGGTTTCATACGTGTCAAGCGTAAGGATCACTGAAAATGATGTTGCGGATAACGACCTCAAAGTGCTCTGTAATCTCCCGCGTTTGCGTCAACTGAATCTTGCCTCTGATCGCGCAACCGACAAAACATTGCAATTAATTAGTCAACTCCCGGATCTCCGTTACTTGAGTTTGGCTGGTAGCCAGTTCTCCGTCTATGGCTTGCTAAAGCTGCGAGAGGCACATCAGCTGAGAGAACTGCGACTGGATCTTCAGCAGTTGACTCCCGCTGATGTAGCGGTTCTGAAGTCTGAGCTTCCAAGTGTGACGGTTAGCGATGCGAACACTCACAAAGAACCGCATCGCATGCTGTTCGAAGTCGTTGGTGCTGGGATAATCTAATCGCGACCAAGCTTTTAGCAGATTGATCAGATCTCTAAGCGGTGGAGATACCTTCACCGCTTTTCTTTTTTGTTCAGCTAGCTTGCGATTTTGGATTGAAGTTCTGCTCGCCAAATTCCAAGTCTTCCATGCTAACGAATGGTCGCAGATAACAGAGCGAGCAGGGTAGCTGCTTTTGCTCATTGCCTTGTTACGAAATTCAGTGAAGCGACCAAAACGACTGGTTCTCGTTCGCGATTTCGTCGCTTTCGGTTAGCTGGGAAGAACGGTCTGATGACCCAAGCCAGCGCCAATCGCTCAACACAAGTTCTAAGAGCGAATAAAAACTCTTTCGCGACCGATAATCGATTCCTCGATACTGGTGCAGGTATGGATAGATCGCACTTTGAGCCCCATCCCAGGTCGATAAATTCCAGAAGCTAAACATCGTCGAATTTGATGTCTTCCCCGGGGCATTGCCTGTTCCGAGGGATTCCTTTCGTAATTTGGGTCCGTTCTTGAGGTTCGGTCAGCAATGTAAAACAGAGAAACATAGCTGCCGCCAATCAACGCGATGACGGCCGAAACTGCAGGTGGAATCTCGGCATGCCAAACAAGAGGGCAATTGCGATCTCGAAAATCATCAGCACGCTCAAGGCGAGAGCAATGATCCACTGGTAGCCCATCCAACGAAGCCTCGAACAATGCAATCGGTGATAGGCGGGAACAGGGCCACAAGAGGTTTGTTGACGCGCAGCGCTGGAGGACGATAGTGCTAGAACAACGGCCAAATTGAAAGCGAAAATGACAGTCCAAGTAGAAGGACTCCGGGCTTGCGAAAAATAGCAAAAGCGGTCCCATCCATGATCGGTTTTCGCAGTTTTAGTGCAAGCAGATGAGGCTCCGCAGCTCAATATCAATCAACAGCACTTCGTTTCTGTCCGGTCACCCGGGCTGGGCACGCACCGTTTCCGCAACGCGGGACGAACGAACGCCTAAATAGCCCTCAGCCTACGCCAGTGCCTTCTTGAAAAGCACTAGCATACGTTTCCAAGCTCTTTCCGACTGCTCTTTGTTGTACACCCGAGTGTCAGGTGGGCACCAACCGTGTCCAGCAGGGTAGACTTCAATTTCTGCCTTCAAGTTCGCATTAGCAAAAGATTTCTTCAAAGTGTCCTTGGTGTCAGGATCACGCTCATCATCATTTTCAGCGATGGCGATCAAGAACTGTGCCTTCATCTTAGGAATCGATAAATGCGGGCTGTCATCCTTGTCGGTCGCCAAACCACCTCCGTGAAAGGACCCAGCCGCACCAATACGATCGGGACGAGTCGCTGCCGTTCGCATCACAATCGGACCTCCCATGCAATAGCCAGTCGTTCCAATCTTCTTGCTGGTGTCGACTTGTTCCTGCTTGTCCAGCCAGTCGACAAACGACTTGGCGTCCGCGATCTGAACTTCAGGAGTCAATGATTTGTAAAGAGGGATCACTTCTTGAATGCTAGTGTTCGCACCTTTCGATGCCGTTGGTGCTTTCATCTTGCGATAGAACGGATTGACGACCAGCACACTATATCCCGACTCGGCCAAACGCTTAGCCATCTCCCGGAACGCTGGACGCAGGCCAAATATGTCGGGCCAGATCAAAACAGCTGCGTGCTTGCCTGCCGTTGGCGTGACAAAGTACGCGTCGCACTTGCCTGCTTCCGTCTCGATCATGACGTCCATGCCTTCCACTTCGGCAGCACTCGCAACTCGTGGTAGCAAAAAAGATGCTCCAACACCAGTAGCCGCCCAGGACGCCAAATCACGTCGGGAGTACTTCTTGATGTCTTCTTCAAAATGGTCCTGATCACACATGGTTATCTCGCGAGGAAAAATTCGTCGAATGATTTAAGATACGCATTATGCCTAAATTCGAGCGGCAAGAAATTACTGTCGCTTTAATTCCTCGTTCCCCGTGAAGCTTCGTACAGAATTAATCGGTCTCGACGAGGACTCACTCGAAGTCGGCTCCTCTGTCCAGATCACAACCCGAAGCGTCTGCGAGGAAACTTCGTTTTTTCAGCCTAGTACATCGCGGATTCACGGATTCATAGACAGCGCTATTCGAATCGTGCGGGGCCTAGTTGGTGATCGGGGAGCTCGCTGAAGGCACTTCTTCTGTCTCTTCTGACTTCAGTTGCCTCTCCGCAAGCGACAGTGAGATGATGCCAACGAGGACGATTGCAACGCAGATAAACCAAGTTAAGTCGAAGCCGACAAGGTCGATCAAGTTCAATCCGGCGCTGTGTCCAAAGACGTGCGCGATGCTCCAAGTGCTCGTGAACGCTCCCATGTAAGTACCCGGACGACCTTGGTCGGCGCGATCGTAAACGAAGCGATTCATGTAAGGGAAGTTGAGCATTTCGCCGAAAGTCAAAATTGCCATGCCGATCCACAGTGTAGCAGTATGCCCGGATACAAGCACGGTTACAAAACTGGCCGCGATCAGCAAGCTGCTCCATCGTAGCACAGTGAAAACCGCGATTTTGCGATCTTCACAGGCTTTGATCAGTGGCATCTCAAATAGAAAAATGAGTAAGCCATTGAGCCCGAGAATCAATCCAATCGTTACCTCGCCAAGCTGATGTACATGTCGGTAGAAGATCGGCATCGTACTGAAGTACTGAAGGAACGCGATCCCGATTACCAATTGCGCGAACAGTGCGAACAAGAAGGGGATGTCCGTAAAGGGACTTCGTAGCGATGCACGCGAGTGCTCTTCTTGCTCGTCGCTTCCTGAGATAGGTTTCAGCGTAAAAAACATCAGGACGGACGCGCCGAGGCAACTTAGACCATCCACCCAGAAAAGGCCGTGGTAGGACCAAGAGGTGATGATGAGTCCACCGATAGCAGGTCCCATGCTGAAGCCAAGGTTAATTGCCAGTCGTACCAACGTTACGGCTCGAGTGCGATTTTCTGGACTGGCATAGTGGCGAATCGACACGAATAGAGCTGGACGAAAGGAATCGACAATCAAAGTCGCTAGGAAAACAGCGATGCAAAACGGATAAAAGCCTCGAATCCATTGCAATGCGACAAACGCTGCGCCTGAAGCTAACAGCGACAGTACCATAACCCAGTAGAAGCCAAATCGATCCGTGAGCTTTCCGCCGATCCAAGAACCACCAACGGCTCCTGCACCGAAGCAAGACATCACCCAACCAACTTGCGAAAGACTGAAACCCTGGTCCGCAGTTAGGTACAGTGAGAGAAAGGGGATCACCATGGATCCCGCTCGGTTCACGAAAGTAATCGCGGAAAGAATCCATACTTCGCGTCGAAAGCCGGTGAAGGACGCGAGGTAGTAATCGCAGATCCGTCTCAAGGGCATTCTAGACTGCGAATGTTCTGGTTGCATTCGACTCTATTTT
Source organism: Aureliella sp. (assembly GCA_963691875.1). Lineage (GTDB taxonomy): Bacteria > Planctomycetota > Planctomycetia > Pirellulales > Pirellulaceae > Aureliella. The sequence continues at coordinate 1,631,576 of OY829846.1, read as the reverse complement.
GGCAAGGCGGATAGCGGACGATTACTTGAGCTGCCTGTGAGAGCAGACGAGCCAGGTCTGGAACCTCGGCACTATAGTGGACAGCGTGATGACGGCTGCGGTTCGTTCCTCGGCGGTTTGCACCAAATCTTTTGTGGCCGCCTGCCGTCGTGCAGAGAGATCTAATAGGCCGATTACAGCAGGCAAAGCGAGTCGCAGCGACTTTGGCACAGTTGAACGGCTTTGGCCTAAAACTGACTCAAATGAGAGTGCTCGCGAAGTCCCTCGTGGTGAGCGAGTGCAATATCCGAGGATATTGCAACTTGCCAATCACTAACATCGCCTTGCGATACGCCGCGAGCCCTGAGCGAGTATCGTTCGACGAATTCAGCCAACCTTCGCAATTGCGATGACTGGCCATTTGCTCATCCGCGCAGTCTGCAGATAGCCTCGCAAGTCGAAGAAGCGGTGGCTTATCTGATGCTTAATTTTGCTCTCTTGAAGAGCTAATCTGAGCTAGTCGTCAGCTAGCTGAACATTCTCTGCACGTGGGCCCTTTGGTCCTTCGCCGACGGTAAAAGTAACTTTTTGGCCCTCGCGAAGGTCGTTGTAGTTGACACCAACTAGAGCCGAGCTGTGGAAGAACATATCTTTGTTGCTTCCTTCCTGAGCGATGAAGCCAAAGCCTTTGTCGGTAATGCGCTTGATAGTGCCTTCTTGCATTCTGATCTTTCCTGTTCGTTAAAAAATGTGTTTCGATTTGTGTACTTGAAATACAATGGAATGTCGGGTGGGAAGTGGCTGAGTGCGATTCTAGAAGATTCGATATTCAAACCAAAAATGCTTCCGAAGCAATCCGGACCAACAAGAATGTCGCGGATGGGGTGCGTTTTGACAACGGCAGCAGCTTTTCCAGCGGGTCAACTTGACCGATAGATGGCGGCATTAGATTGAGCGAAAAACAACATTCGCCCTATCGAGAAGCTGAGCGCCTAGCTCAGGGGGTATCTCGCGATCGAACCACTTGGCCAATGCAGCCAAGCATCTCATTAGTCCGATCCATAATTGCATTCATTCCAAGTGCATAAGGATAGGCGAGCCCAGCCGAATCAACAAGGCTGCATCGCTGGGAATGCAGCGCAAAGTGAAGTTTGCAGCGCATTTGGGGAAGTTGACGCGTTAGCGAAGCAGCGCTGTCCTTACGGTTGGCTGCCGTGAGCGCCGTCGGCTCAGGATTAGAGCGTTGGTTCCCCTTGGCTGCGAATGTTGACACGATTAACGTCGCTTGTACTGTATTCTTCACGTTCCTCGGTATTACCTTCAATTTGCCCAGCAGGTTGAGTGGGGACGCCAGAGACAACTTGCTCGAATCCTCCGTCTCTTTCCGAGAGTAGACAACGGTGAACTTGAAATGAACAACGTTACAAAGAATTCAAGGCTGGGGCTTCTTCTGGTTTTAGTTCTTCTGACGAGTAGAAATCTGGCTGCAGAGGATCGCATTCCGAAAGAACTGATGGGAGACTGGTCTCTTGAGCTGGAATCAAATGAGCCGGCTTGGATGAGTATTTCTCAGGCGGCCGGAAAGCCGGTCATTCGTATGCGAGTCTACATTGGCTCGGACGGTCCCTTTGAAGTGACGAAGATTGCCAATGGACGAATTTATTTCCCAATCAAGTCGGTTCGAACAAAAAAAAACAGCAAGGTTGTCACCAAACGCGAGGTGGGTGTTGGACTGCGTGAGGGGAAGCTAGACGGCAAAATAGATTACATCTCCGCCGATGGTACCATTGGAAAAACGGTGACATTCACTGGTAAGCGGATTCCACCAATACCGACTTCGCCGCCTGATCTGTCGAAAATTGAGTTTGGAAAAAGGGTCGAGCTGTTCAATGGAAAAGACTTAACCGGTTGGCGGCCTCACGAAAAGGACAAAAAGAATGGCTGGAGTGTCAGGGATGGCTTGCTCGTCAACACGACACCCAAGACCGACTTTAGCGCGACCGGCGACCATGCAAACCTGAGGACCATCGCTGAGTTCAAAGACTTTCGCCTGCACATCGAGTTTCTTGTCGAAAAACAACGCAACAGTGGTATCTATCTGCGCGGGATGTATGAGGCTCAGGTTGTCGACCGCGATAGTCGCATGCAAGGAATTCAAGGCGTGGGTGCGATCTTTGGACGCATCGCTCCGTCGAAGAATGCAGGCAAATCAGGCGGTCGGTGGCAAACATACGACCTGACTCTCGTCGACCGCCACATTACCGTTGTTCTCAACGGCGAAGCGGTCATTGACAATCAGCCTATTATCGGACCAACTGCTGGCGCCATCTACACCGATCCATCCGCTCCTGGACCGATCTACCTGCAAGGCGATCATACCAACGTGAAGTACCGCAACATCATCCTAGAACCGGTGATCAAATGATGATTTTCGTTTCAGCAAAAGTTGTCTCGGCAGGTCCAACTTCGCCAGTAGTCCCATCAGCTTGAATACTTCCCGATTTGCATTCCTTGATGAAACCTGGGCCAACACGAACATGACATGTGGCTGGGGATGGTCGCTGAGTGGAACTCGACTTGTCGAGAGTGTTCCTCACGTTAATTGGCAAAGAGGGACACTGCTTTGTGGATTTCGATGCGACGGCCCAATTACTCCTGAGGTGGTTGACGGTTCCATCAAAGGTGAGATCTACGACTGTTGGGCTGCGCAGCACCTGATCAAATACTCAACAGGCAACATCGTCGTGATGGATAACCTCAACAGCCACAAAGTCGTGTGCTTTAAAGTAACTTTCGAAAGCGTCGGTGCGCGAGTCTGATACTTGCCTGCCCCCAGTCGGATCGAGCAGATGTTCGCCAAATCAAGCGCTCATCCGTTCCGGTGGCAAACACGCCGTTGAAGGACTCTGGGCCCAAATCGGAACACCGATCGACAGGTTCGATTCACAAGAATGCTACAACTACATCAAGCACGTAGGCCGCACAAAAAAGGTAAAAGGCTCAAGTCCTTCACCTCTACCGGGCTGAACAAGGGACTCCCGCTCAAGCTGGGAAACTTGCCTGTCAAACATCGAAAGTTGCGGCGTTTTCTGCCGCCATGATTCTGAAGCTGAAGCTGACGGAGCGTGAAGGTTCTCCAATCCCTACAGCCCGCAGCCATTTTTTCCGAATAGGCATGTCGCAACGTTATTCAGGGGTGCAACGATCATCGTGCGGACGATCCGCGGAGTTAGATTAGCTCACCGATCCGACATGGAGGTTTGAATCGATGGCTTTTTATACGCGTTGCAATCTCCTTTGGGTCTTGATGTCTTTTTTGATTTGTTCTACTTCAGCTGGACAGGATCCGGTGGCCGTACCGGAAGCGATGGTACAGTCTCCTTAGGAGAATGCGTCGCATCCCGACGTCTATGCGGAACTCGCAGAGTTGCGTGCTTGCATCGATGAACTCACACATCAACAGCAACATCGAGCTCATTCCAGCCCGCTGCCGAAACGAAAGTTCCCGACGGTTGGTGTTGGCGGTTTCTTTCAGACAGACGTGGGCTACATCACTCAGGATGCAGCCAGCAGGGCCGCTGTCGGTGATCTGCAGGATGGCAGCGATTTTCGAAGAGCACGTATCGGTGTCAAAGGACAGGCCTGGTGTGCCACGTCCTACAATCTCCAGGTCGATTTCGCATCCCTGAATCGAGTTGTGTTCACCGATGTCTGGATGCAGATGAAGCGGGACTGGGGGAACGTGCGAATTGGTCGCTTTCGTCAACCTTTCGGGATGGAAGCGATGTCGGGTGTGACTGACCTAGCGTTCATTGAGTACGCAAACACCTTCGGATTCTACCCCTTCCGACAGACGGGTATCGGTGCATTCGGGACGATGGACGAAGATGCAGGCACTTGGTTCCTATCTGGGTTCCGCGCGGAATCCGATGGCATCGGGGCGAGCGTTGGCGATGATGGTGGCTGGGGCCTTGCAGGTCGACTCACATTCCTGCCCTATGACTGCGAGTCCACCGCACAGCTTCTCCACGTTGGGTTTGACTATGCTCTGATCGCTCCCCCCGATGATACCGTCCGCTTTGGTGCCATCCCCGAGGCATTTCTGGCAGAGGAGGGAGTCGGCCGGATTCCGAACTTTGTGGACACAGGAATCATCACCGCAGAGAACGTGAATCAGTTTGGCGTCGAAGGAGCTTTTCAAAATGGTCGACTCCACGGTCAGTCCGAGCTGTTCGTGACGATCGTGGACTAGATCGGTGGGGGCAACTCCTACTTCCACGGAGCCTACAGCCAAGTAGGCTATTCGCTCACGGGAGAAGCCAGACCCTATGATCGAAAATCGGGAACGTTCGGACGCCCCAACCCTCATCACGCGTTGGATTGCGGAGGGCTCGGTGCATGGGAAATGGCCGCTCGCTGGTCGTGGGTCGACCTCAATGACGGAGCGATCAACGGAGGAGAACTGACGACTCTCACGGCAGGACTAAACTGCTACCTGAATCCACAGCTAAAATTTCAGTTCAACTACGTCAACGCGATGCACGACCCTGGCCCAATCGACACCATGTCCCACTTCTACATCGCGCGAGCTCAACTGGTCTACTAACTCTGACAGCACATCGCCGCGTGACGAAAGTACGGACGACTTTGTAACCAAATGCGCCGGATTCGTTTCGCAAGAGCCCTGGCGTATTGGTTACCTTGCAGAGCGGACAATCGTGCGACCGTTTAGTGGTTGAACAGGTCGGTTATTGTGATTGATGATCGCTGTGAACTTTTCGATTTGTTGTGCGGACAGTTCGATAGGCTCGGCAAGCACATACCATTTCACCTCCTGAGAGCAGGGAGGGGTAGTCAGCGAACCCATGTAGTGAAAATAACCGAGCTTTTCGGGAAGCAATGCGGATGCGTCAACGGTTGCTCCGAACTCGACCTTCTTGTTCACTTCGGTGGGCAGATAATCCCAGACCGGATTTATTGCCTGGTTTTCCGCGCCCTCTTCGATCATTACTCCAACAACCGCTATCCGGCCGGCTTCATCCAGATGGACTAAATGCATCTCCATCGCGGCGTGCTTGCCATCAATGGTGTGTTCGCTGGGGGCATGAAAATGGAACTGTTTTAGCGCAAAGGACTTTCCATCAACCCTCAGAGTGCTCCCCGCTTCTTCGGTCTCTTCAATCGTATGACCGTTGTAGACTAGATCAATTTTGGACGGCCTGTAGTTGAGCTCCAACTGAGGTAACTCCTCATCCTTGGGATTGACCAAGTCAATCGGCGACTGCTGCTTGCCATCCTTTGCTAACACATACTTGGGACTGAGGTCACCCGAGTGCGAGGGTCCGGTCTCGCCAGTATAGGTCCATTCTGCGGCATGCGGCTTTTCGGTTTTGTGAAAGTAGTGATGCTCTTTTGCTGTTGGGGCAGCATCATTTTTCTCCCCCCGCGAGGCCGCGTCTGCTTGTTGACCGTTGTTGAGGGTCTGGCCGACAGGTTTATCCGCGTTGGGTCCGCAGCCGGTCGCCAGCAACGTCGCAGCACAAAATAGAGTCAGTGAATACATGGAGCTTTTCATTGCGAATGGTCCGCTAAATGGCGTGCTGCGTGGTTTCTGAACGACATCGCGTCCAGATTATCCACACAATTGCTTGGAGCTTCAATCCATGCAAAAGAAGCCTTCTCACAGTTGGATGGACTGGCCGCACATGGAACACGGTGGGGGCGGCGCATTTCGGTGGCGGCTCCCCTCCTTTCTGCGTGAAGTCGCTGGGGTTTCTGGATCGATGACGACTGACTGCCACACTCACTCTAGCAGTAGACACGATCAACCATTTCAATCCAGTCAGAGAAAGCATCGTCGAGCGATGAGTCCTGCTTCCCATCCTGGCTGGTCTACGCTGGTCGCGAGCAACGGCAAATGTTCAGCCGGTTTGATTTGTGCGGCAGGGCTAGTCATTGAAGCGCCAGATTGTGGGATTGGGACGTTTACCCCACTTAATCCGTAACGCGAATCGACTGAACGATGTGGTTCGCGTTGCTGTTAAGTTTGGTATTGCTCCATGGTCGAAGGACATTCCAGCTCCTTGGTTACAGCGGCTATTGCGAACGACGCAACGGATGAAAGGATCGCCGACCTTTCGCTTTGGCAAAGTCTTCGACATTCGTTTCTGGAATGCTCCAGTGGTTCATGCGTGGTGAAAACGCGTCGTAAGTCCCTCTGTGCTTGCAACTTGCTGCGATTTAGTTTTTGTTTCGAAATTGTGGTCGCGTTGCCCCAAAAGTTGCCAACTAGATCACTGACTCGTCACTGAAATTGGCCGGATTACTGGCAATGGCCGACTTCAAGAAGTATTGCGTCAATCCTACAGAACGGCGAGCAACGCGGTAGATAACTCACACGCTGTTATTCGTATTGGGGCAGCTCGGAACTTGGCTTTGCCGGTTGCTGCTTTGCTCGAAAGGGCTGCCAGCTATCATGTGGCTGGAACGAGGTGTCACTATAGTCTTGCCCAGCATGACTCTTTTGCATGCTGTTGAGGTACGCCATCAACTCTCTGGTCATGGATTCCACGCGCTGTGGATGGTCGGAGGAAATATTACTTTCTTCGCCCCAGTCCTGCGCTAAGTTATAGAGCTCGCCTTTGGGTAGCACCAGCTTGTACCGTTCTTTCACAAGGGTGGCGTTGTTTCGCGCTCGAAACGGAATTGGCTTATCGCGTTTCTTGACTTGACCGGTAAGTATCGGTATCAGATCCTGTCCGTCGATGGGACGATCGTCGGGCATTTGGAACCCCGTCAGGTTTGCAATCATCGGAAAATAGTCCAGCGTGGAGCACGGCACGTCACTTACTGAGCCCGGGCTGATTCGTCCTGGCCATTCTGCCAGCGCCGGTACCCGCACTCCGCCGTCGTACAGGCTGCGTTTTCGGCCACGTAGTCCCGCGGTCACACCAGCCTTTCTTCCTCCTGGCCCTTTCCCTTCAGGTCCATTGTCGGAGCAGAAACAGAGCAGGGTATTGTCGGCGACGCCCCAATCTCGAAGGCATTTCCGAATTCGTCCGACTTGCTCGTCCATCTCAGTGATGCAGCCGTAGTAGTGTGATGATTCGCCGTGGCCTTCGTACATCGCCAGGTATTCTGGCCCGGCCTTGATTGGTTCGTGCGGCGCGTTGAACCAGATTACTGCCAGAAATGGCGTGTCGTTTTTCGTGGCTTGCTCCATAAACGGAACCGCTCGATCCACTACCACGCGGGCCGCGCCACCCAGCAGGCTTGGGTCGTTACCGGCCATTGGCACGCCATCGTCGTAGAACGGATTCTTGTCGCTGCCAGGGTCCCAAGTCGAGACCGAGGATTCGACAACGAAAGACCGGTCATAGTCACGTTCCCAAGGTGGCGCGAAGTTTTCGGCAGGCTTGCGACTCGGTCCTTTCGTGGAGTGAGTTTTGCTGAGCGTTCCTACATGCCACTTGCCGAAGTGCCCCGTGGTATACTCCTTGCTTTTAAGCATACGAGCAAGTGTGATTTCCTGCTTTGGCAAGTGCCCCACATTGGCTGACCAGATTCCGTAGCGGTAATAATGCCGCCCGGTAAGGAATGTGCCGCGCGTTGGAGAACATACCGGGCCGCCCGCGTAGAAGTGTTGTAATTTGACGCCGTCCTTGGCCATCTGGTCCAGATGCGGCGTCTTGATAATGCTGTTGCCGTTAAACCCCGTGTCGCCATAACCCAAGTCGTCGGCCATCATCAGAATGATGTTGGGACGTTCGTCTCCAAGGCACGCAACGCAGTTCATCGAAATTAGCAAACCAATCGCTATTCGCCTCACAAGCTTCATTTCCTCTCGCCCCTCTTAGGCTTCCTCTCTCGATTGGTTTTCTTTTCTTTCTTCGGCTTGTCGCCAGAATCGCTGCGCCACTGGAGGTACTTTCTTCTCATCCGGTTGTCCATGGCCGCCAACTTGGCATCCCAAGAAATATGGCGGTCGTAAATCTTTGCAAACAGGGGATAGTTTCCTCCTGGAACGCATTCATTCTTCCAAACGACCAAGGCTTGGTCGTAGTGCTGTTGCAACTTACTCAGCGCTGCTTGGTGACCAGAATCATTCACTAAGTTGTTCATTTCGTAACGGTCTGTCGTGAGATGGTAGAGTTCCTCTTTGGGTTCCATCTCGTGCGCATAGGGCCAGTGAATGTACTTGTATTCCTCGGTGACGACAGTTAGTTCATGGGTTGGTGCATTGCCCCATGCATTGATCAACAGCATGAATTCCCGAACACGGCCGGCCGGAGTGTCCAGCAGCGGCCGCAGGCTTCTGCCATCCATGCCTTCAGGGACTGGGAGACCGGCTAAATCGAGGATAGTCGGCGCAATGTCGATATTGCCGACAACAGCGTTGCAACGGCTGCCTTGACCGGAAACCGGATGTCGTGGATCGTAGATCACCATCGGCGAGCGACTGCCCTCTTCATAAGGCAACACCTTTCCTCCGAAGCCATGTGAACCGCAGTTGTATCCATTGTCACTCAAGAACAGGATCACGGTGTTGTCGGCCACACCCTGACGGACAAGCTCCTCACGAATCTTGCCCACCGCCACGTCGATCCCGTAGACCAATTGTTGATATTTGCGCATCGTGTTCTGGAAGCGGTCCCGCTCGAAGTCGTTGATGGTCAAATATTGGCGGCCACTCTTGGCTTGCTCGGGTACATGGGCCGCTCCCTTCTGGTCGTAGTTCGGCGGCGTGGCCCATGTCGTGTCGGCATACAGCTCATCGAAAGCTGTATCAGGAGACATCGGGCCGTGGGGGCTTTGAAACTGACCGAAAGACAGAATGGTAGATTTTCGTTTTTTGCAGCCTTGATAAAGTCCGAAGACGCAGCGCCCACTGCTTGAGTCACATGTGGATGCTTATCAGCGTACTGCAGGAAGAACTCGTTTTCCTTCGTTCGATAACTGCCCTGTCCCGGCCAACCGCACCAGTAATCAAACGAATCCATCGGAAGGTCATCGTTGTGGTGATAGCTTGAATCGCCGTCCTCGCCTTTGACGGCGAAGCCGAACTTCCCAACGAATCCGGTGAAGTATCCTGCTTCGCGTAACAAGACTGGGTACGACTTCTGCCAGTTTTTGCGGTGCAGCGGACCGTGGCTGAAGTTGCAGCCTGTCTTGTATTCGTACATACCTGTCATCACCTGCGCGCGACTGGCCATGCAGATCGACGTGGAGTCATAGGCCGCATCGAAGATCAGGCCTTCTGACGCAAGGCGATCCAGGTTTGGCGTTTTGACTTGGGTGTTACCGGCATATCCCAGCGAGTTATAGCTTTGGTCGTCGGTCAGCAGCAGGACGATGTTCGGGCGATCATTGCCTACCGCCCAGCCATTGATCGCTGAGAACGCGACCCAGGTAAGGATTGAAGTAAAAGTCTGGTGATGCATCAACTGAAAATGCCTCTGTTGTTCAATGAAAGACCTCGCAACTGAAGATTTCGCAGATCATTCGGCATTGATCTTCAGTGCGTAAGCATATCCGCACGGGGGCTCGGATGGCATTTTCACCTCGAGTCCATCGTCGGTCTGACTCCAGGCGAGTGAACCGTCGTGTCCGAGCAGGCTGACCGATTCGATGGCAAGTTCTTCCTTGGTAAGCGAGCGAACGGACAGCTTGCCATTCTCGGGCCAATCCAATGCAATGGCATAGAGCGCATCATCCTTCGTCGTGAAGCGAATGTCCTGCGACGTGAAGTTCTTTCGCCAATCCCATTGTTCTTTTTCTTCACCCTTGTTGTTGCGTTTGAGTCCACGGGTGACGGTAGGACCTTCCGCATTAATCTTCCAAGGCCGCGTCCCATAAATGGCTTCGCCGTTGACTTTCATCCAACGACCGATACCACGCATGATTTCCTGTTCTCGCCTAGCAATGGAACCATCCCCCATGGGCGTTAGCGACAGGAGAAAGATGCCGCCGCGACTGACCACGTCGACGATGCTGCGAACGTGATAGTCGGGACCGTCTTTGTACCTCTTGTTGTTGACGTAGCTCCAGGGATACGCGATCGCGCGGTCGATCAGAAACCAGGGGCCGACGCCAGTCGGCATGTCTCGCCCATTCTCGTAGCACTTTAGCCCGAACGGCTCTGGGAAGTTGAAATCGCCGCCATGCTTGTTGCACACCGTCACCTGCTGATCCGCGGCGTCGGCTTGGTTGTAATAGTGGGAAATCACGTCAAGAACGACCGATTCGGGCGGGTGGTCGTGTCGCATGGAGGTTCGCAAACCATCGAACCAGATCATGTCGGGTTGGTACGTATCAACGACTTCCGTGACCTTTTCTCTCCATTGATCCGTGAACTCTTCTGTCGTTCCGGTCCACTGATTCCAGTAGAGTTCTTTGTAAGTTGGATCAAAGACATCCCACTCTTTCGCATCTGCTCGGTAATGTCCTTGTCCTTCATCGCGCCGGTTGTGTAGCCGAAGCTGCGTCCATGATGGAACGTGGCAAGCAGTTTCATGTCGTCGTGCTTTCGGACGGCTGCCGCGATTTCACCGTAGATATCACGTTTGGGGCCCATCGTGGCCGAGTTCCAACGGTTCACCTTGCTGTCCCATAAAGCAAACCCGTCATGATGAATCAAGCAAATGCCGCCGAACTTCGCGCCGGCTTCATGCATCAGTCCAACCCACTCATCCGCGTTGAACTTTGGTGCCGTGAACATCGGAATGAAGTCTTTGTAGCCGAACTTCTGCAGCGCTCCGTACTTTTGTGTGATAGGAGAAGACACCCTTAGCGTCCTTTTTCGCGCCCTCGTACAGGTTACGAACATAATCCGGGCCACCATGGGCAGGAACGGAGTAAATACCCCAGTGGGTGTAGACACCGAACTTGGCATCTTTGACCCATTCCGGAAGAGCATTCGTCGACAATGATTCCCAGGTAGGCTCGTAACGGTCTTGCGCGGTTACGTTCGTTGCGAACAAACCAACACAAAAGGCTAGCAAGAATTGAAAATGCGTTCGTTGCATGTTGTAATTCGGACGTAAAAGTTATGAGTGGTTGGTAATGTTCCGTGACGACTAATCGTCTGTAAACTCGGCAAACGAGCCCGGCACTTTGGCAACCGCTTCGCGAAGCAACTGCTGCATTTTGTGAACTCGTATTTGTTGCGTCTTGTCGTTGAAAAGATTGTTTTGTTCGAGCGGGTCTGCCCTGATGTCGTATAGCTGATCTCGGTCGTAATAATTCGGATAGAAATCTTTGGCGGGCCCCTCTGAACCGCGCCCGCCCGGCCGATCGGCCAAGTGTGTGTAAGGCTTTGTTGGATCAGCTGAAATTGTGTTGGGCAGGCGAAAAGCGAGGTATTTCCAGCCATCTTTGATCACTGCTCGCGTGGCACCGATCTCGAAAAACAGTTGGTCATGGATTTCGTCGTTACTGCCCTTGAGCACCGACGCAAAACTTTTGCCGTCGACCGCGTGTCGCTCTTCCCGACGGACACCACAAAGGTCCATGATGGTTGGTGCGAAGTCGATATTGGAAATGCTGACTTGTGACTGATGACCGCCCCGGATGTATTTGGGTGACCAAACAAAGCTCACCGACTTGATACCGCCTTCATAGAGAGAACCCTTTCCGCTCTCTACACCGTGGTCATCGAAGAAGAAGACAATCGTGTTTTCGAGAGCGTCGAGCGAGCGCAGCTTATTGAGCACGGCGCCAATGCCGTCATCGAGCCAAAGAACATCGCACGCCGTAGGTTGTGCCGATAAGCCAGCCTGCTGGACTCGATGAGGGATCGTTTCGCGCGCCGGCTGAACGGTGAGCGGCCTGTCCAACAATCCTGCAGGCGTGGCCAGCGGATCGCCGGTGTACTTCTTGTAACGCGGCCCCGGACCATGGTTCAGCGTTGTCGCCATGTAAAGAAAGAATGGCTGGTCCTTTTGGCTCCATTGATCCAGGAAATTCAAGGCCCCACCGGTGATCCAATCCATGTTGTGGAATTCCAGTGCCTTGCAGGTATGTCCGGGAAGATTGCCGTGGTAGAGGCTGGACGCATAGTCGAAACCACAGTCCTTGAAGGCCTTGACGAGTTTTCGTTGCTTTTCGCGATAGTATTTGGCGACCGACGCATTCCTGGGATCTGCATCATCAGTGGGACCTTCGTTTCGGCCGGCGCCTCTCACTTTAATCACATGGTTCTTGCCAACCGCACCGGTGAAGTATCCCGCCCGACGTAACGTGCGGGCGAGATTCGGTGTCGCGGGCTCGATGTGGCAATTCCAGGTGATGTTGACCTGTCCGTTGCTCTTGACAGTTTTCTCAAAACTCATGGATCGGCTTGCATACGTTCCCGTGAGGACCGTGTAGCGTGACGGCGTGCATACCGGGCTGGTCACATATTGATTCTGGAAGACAATGCCTTCGGATGCCAAGCGGTCCAGGTGCGGACTCAGATTACGCGGCACGCCTTGTTCGTCGCGGCCTTCAGGCAAGAAGTTAAACTCCCTGCGCTCTTGGTCATCTGAGATGATGAATAGAATGTTGGGGCTCGCATCCTTTGCAGACGCGATATTCGGTCGTACGGCGGCACAGGCTATCAGCAGCATGGTCGCCATCAGTAAGTGTGTTCTGTTCACTGCCATGATTCGCTCCAGGTGGCTTCGGGGTCATCCACGATTACGCGGATTTGGTCTAAAGCGGATCCGGCGCCCAGACTCAGGATCAAGGTCCGTTTGTCAGCAGCGAGAACGACGGTGTCTCGATCTGGTTTTCCTGGCGGATCGTTCCGAGGCGCCTCGATGCCGCGACGATTCTGTTCATAAACTCCGTGAGGGTGTCCCAATACGTCATCTGATTCAGCCAGCTTTCCGCTGCTGGCGATCAAGCCCACGATCGGTCTGTCAAAGGTAATTTGGCCCATAACCATCGCGCGACTTCGGTCGCTTGGATTGAGCTGCAACAGATAACTTCGCACGCGACTGTCAGTTGCAAGTGAAAGGGCAGGCTGATCACGAAGCCGGAGATACTCGCCCGGTTCCAAGACGTCGACTCGAAGCGAAGACTCTAGGAGAACGCCTCGACGTTCGGAAAAAACCACAATATGTTCGCTGTCTTCGAATCGTCCGGGAACGAAGCCGGGACCTGGCGAGACGAACTTCATCACGCCGGTTGTTTGTAAGACGCCAGAATTGATTGGCCAGGCTTGCTCGAAAACCCCAGTTTCATAATCAATGGGTTCGATTTCCGATGACATGCGAACGCCGCGAATCGCTTGGCCCTCAACGATGCGCTGCGGTGGGATGCGGCGAGGACTCTCACCACGTGGATTCACCTCAACTTCACCCTCAAACACGGAGACGTCGGTGAGTCCGTCGTCGTCAACCGCAACACCAAACGAAGTACCTAAATCAACAACCTGAAGCGCCGGTGTCTCAATGCGAAATCCGATCGCCGATTCCGGAACCTCGGCAGTCAGAATCCCGCTATGTAGTCGAGCATGTTCACCGCTGACGATCTCGAATTCCGCCGGTCCCTGCAGCGTTACCGAGACACCGTTGGCAAATCCTAGTCTTGCGAGTCCTAGCTCAAGCTGTAAGAGACCGGCGCCGATCTTGGAGCCATCCATTCGCTGCCGTACCCACCTTGCCCCCGACTGATGCACGATCTGAGCAATGCTCGGTGTTGGCGTGCTCCCACGTCGAACTGTTCGACCGATCCACCACCCAAGCCCAGTTGTTAGCAGCAAACTCGCGGCTGCAGCGATGCCGATGATCCACCCGCGATGTGCACTCCATAACGATGGCCGTGTGACGGTCGGAGGTTCGGAATTTGTTTCGGCGACGGCTTGTAGAACGCTGTGCAACTTTTGACGTTCGTAGTACGCCTGGCGCAAATCAGCATTGCTTTCCAGCTCTGCTTCCAGAAGCTCTAGATCCTTTTTTGAGATTAAACCATCAAGTAGTTCATCGATTAGCCTGGTGCATTCGTCTGGCCTCATGGAGTTGACTCCCCATCGGTGCAGAGTTGCTGTGACACACATCGCTCCAGAGAATTCCGAATACGATGCAACTTGACCTTCAGAGTCCCAACCGTTCGACCAATCTGACTCGCGTAGTCGCCGAGCGGCGTTTGATGAAAATAGCGATGTTGAATAAGAGCACGGTCCGAGCTTGGCAGCTTTTGAAGACAGTGACGTAATGCGCGAAGTCGGTGTTCGAGATCCGTCGTCTGATCTCCCAGCTCAGCGGCAATTGTTTCTTGAAGGGAATCGCTGAACATCACCACGCCACCTTCGCGAGCCTGTTTCCGCCGATAGTTCGCGACTTGGTTGCGTGAGATCCTAAAAATCCATGCTCGGAAATTTGTGCCGGGAACAAAATCTGCACGTTTCTTCCAGACAGTAGCACTTACTTCCTGGGCAACATCGGCCGCCGCGGCATCGCCGGGCAAAAGCGAATTGACAAAAAGCTTAAGCGCAAGCTGATGCTCAGTCAGCAGCGAAACAAACTCAGCTTCTCGATCGTTGGCATCCATAAATTGGCTCTCCACAACGGAATGTCGGGCTCAGCCGAAGGTTAGCAGCCTTTTTCGAAATTATCTGACAGAAGGTCTCCTGCGAAGCTTTAACGCCGTCAAATTTTGCTAAAGCTCCCATTGTGTTTGTGAAATTGGTTCGGCGGCTGCTCACTTTCTTTAGGATAGACGATGCCCTTGTACGGAAAAGTGCCAGAGAGCCATTCCTGCGTGACCGCCCAATTCCATAATGCTACGAAAGGTAACGACCTTCTTCCGGATAGTGGTTGCGCTGACGTACTTTAGACGTCCGGTTTTCTTGGATCGATGAGTGACGTAGTGTTGCACATCCCGGGAAGAAATAGACTGCAGGGTTTGCATTGCACCGAGCACGCGCACCTAGTGATTCATATACATTCGGGCCGTGTACAGCGAAGTGGCTTCCATGGAATCGGCGGGGACGGTCTCCTCGAAGGTCGAGAATAGTTGTTCCGTCCGGCCGGCTTCGATGAGGGCGATATTCTCCTCTATACGAGAGCATGCCGCCTTACTCTCACCCTTACCCTTACACTGGCTCTTGGTCTTCAGCGAGCGTTTGAACCGGCTGCCGCCGAACTGGAACGCGAGGTGGAAATTTCCGCTGGGGTATCTCTTTAGAGACGCCATGAGTAAGGGCTTCTTAACAAGTGCAAGCGAGGTGCAGAGTAAGTAAGGCCCAGCAAGGCATTAAGCGACAGAGTTACAACGTCTTGCCAACGCGAAGGTACTTTTGAGGGTCTCAGATGCGGGAGTAGGTGAGCTGTTGCAACACCGATTCACTGGGACAACTGATTTTTGATTTCGCACCAAGTGAGGGGTTCGATTTTGAGTTCGAACAACCCGTTTTACCCAAGAAAAACCAGTGCGGATGAGAGGATTTGAACCTCCACGTCCTGTAAGGGACACTAGGACCTGAACCTAGCGCGTCTGCCAATTCCGCCACATCCGCATGTGTTTCGCGAATTATAACGAAATCAAGGATTTTAGGAAGCAGAAGATTGAGCGTCACCAAGGCAAATCAACGTTCAAAATGTAAGTTGACTGTTCTCGGATTTGCCGCGAAGGAACGATACTCGCAATTTATGTGTAAAGAGATGGTCCTTCCAGAGCGGAGAAGGCCGCTTTCCTTGGCGGAATCCTGAGTGATTTTCGATTTTTGTTACTCACTCAGAGGAGCCTTGCCCCGCAATGCCCCAAGACGCAGGAGTCATCCTCACGGCAATAAATTACATGTGGAAAACAGCTTGGAGATTAAACATTTGTGCTCCTCAATAAACCCAAAAAACACTCGGTTGGCGAGCTTCCCGGCCGGAGCCTTATTGGAGGGAGGACCTCATCGCCTGCTCAAAGTAGTTGATGATCGATTCTTCAACCTTCTCGGATGCTCTGATTTTGGTTACGACCTTTTCGAGAATCGCAAGTTCGTTGCCTCCGCTATCTTCGACAGTCGCTATTTTGGCGTTGGTCTCATGCACGATTGCATCCATATTGATTCCGATCAGGGCGCTCATTTACGTTGAGGAGCCGCCCCTTTTCGACGTCGTTAACGTGGGCCGCCTTCTGACTCTTAAGCTCGACTTTCTTTTTGCCAACGGACTGCAGTCTCTTGATGAGTGCCTCAGCCAGGCTTGTAGGTTCATAGCGGAACTCTTCCATCCGTTTCTTAAGCGCGCTGCGGTTGTCACAACTAGCCGAGCTCAGAATCACGAGGATCGAAAAAGCGAGAGTGGATCGAACTGGATTCATCTTTCTGTCTCCGCATCGGGATGCCGCCCGTGACGAGGAGAACCGAGTTCCTTCTCCTCTGTTGACGGATGATACGTAATTTACGGTTCAATTCCCACGACTTCTCCGTCAGCACGTGTTCCTAATCCCCACCAGGTTTCAAACGCGATGTTCATCGGAGATGAACTGCACTGAACCATCAGCAATAGCGACCTGGATTCCGCCAGTGTGATTGGAAGCCGGTGTGATCGCTCCATCCGCTTCACTGCAGCGAAACCAGTCGGTGTTGTACCCAGGAATTGAGATCGTATTTGGTGGGAAAACGTGATCGTTAAGGTGCTTTTCCCAGGAACTTGTGTAAATCCAACTTGTTCCCTTGTACTGCCTCCAACTGGGCCAGTTGACATGATCTGCAAGTCCGTTTGCCACGAATTCGCGAATGGGCGTCTCGGGGTGCTGAATCAGAGCGGCGTTGGTCTAGAACCGATTTCTGCGTGGATCACGGTGCCTCCCACCGCCATCATTGACTAATGCCTCACTGAACGCACATGCATTGGAAAGGCCATCTGTAATGTCGCGAAATCTCATCGAGTTGTGGGAGCCAGATAACTATGCGCCGATGCAAAGCGTTGTTCCTTGTTCTCTGTAAGACATTCGTGAATGAGATATGAAGCCACGGGAACGACTTGTAAGCGCAGACCACGGTAAAGCTAGTTGTTGTGAAGGTCCTGCATTAGCGAGATAGCTAAAGTTAGCGAGTCCAGGGACATTCGTATTCGTTTCACTTTCGCTTGGGCACAGGAAAGTCGGAATTCGGGCCCTCGCAATTTGTGCCAACTTTGTGTGCCCGAACTTTGTGTTCCCGTTGACGATTCCGTTCCATGAATAGCCACTGCCGGTGAAAGCAGATGGTAGAAAGTTGAAGGTATTGGCTGCCTCAATGTAGGGAAGTATCCCGTAGTACCAAGATAAGTTGCCCCAATCGCCCACCCCGTGGTCATGCGCAGCACGGTGCATGTGGAGAGGCGTCGACTTGTGGATGTCGTGATAATTGTGCACAGCGAGTGCAATTTGCTTGATGTTGACGGAGCATTGCATGCGGCGTGCCGCTTCTCTTGCCGCTTGCACCGCAGGCAGCAAAGCCCATTAAAATTCCAATAATCGCAATAACTACGAGTAGCTCGACGAGCGTAAATCCACAGGATCTCTTTCGTGTCAGCTTTGTGGCCTTGGTTGAGTGGATGCAATGGCATTCTTTAGCCCCGGCTAACGTTGTGTCAGCGTGGCATCTAAAGACCGCCGACAGCTTAAAGAGGGCCATCGGCACTCCCAAGTGATTCAAATCGGCGACACGTTCCACTTGAGCTCGGGATAAAGATCTTGAGAAGGCAGTGGTAGAATGGAACTGTTGAGATACGCTCAAAGTAAAATGAAACGCCATAAGCTAAATTGTGAAAGCCTGGCTAATCTTTGGTTAGGATGCTAACGCGAGAACCGAATTGTGTACCCCAGGGACAGCTCGTTCAGGTGTTGGCCAGCGTTTGTTTTTCATCGTTAGCGATCGCATCGCAGAGCTCTTGATTTCGCATCTGCTAGGTAGCAGCTTCATGCTCGGGTGTTTGTTGCAGATGGCGACTCGCCTGCTCAGTCTTCGAACTCCCTGTCTTTGAGGAAATCTGTCAGAGTTTCCTGGCTCTGATGCGTCAAACTATTTCTTGAAAAGAAATCCTGCCTATCCCAATGAGAGCGCGAATCTCGCTATGGGTTGAGGCCATCGTTTAAACCGGGAGGCAATGGCTTGTTCGCTGCCCTTCGCTCTAGCGGCTCGAAAGAACTGTTGCTTCAGCTACAAGCGAATAAGTCAGCAAATTGGGGCTGTTGCTCAACATTGCCCTTCCGAGAGTCGGCTGCATCGCTATACAAGCTTACCTAACCGTACGTAACGTCTTTGGCGGCCACTTGTTTTGTAGTATGAAGTTACAATCGGGTGTGATTGTTACCCCTTACCAGACCCAAAAAACAAATTTGATCGGGAGTCTTTTGTTGCTCTGAGTATCACGAATTGGGATCTCCCGCATTCGGAAGTTGAAGTGTTTTTATTCGCTCGCGTTGGTCGATGCGGTTGTAGACTTCAGTCCGTCTGATTTTGTCATGCATGCGTGACGCCTTCAGTCGGCTCAGCCTATTTCACGGATAGTACTCGGATCCCAAAGGACCTCGTTAAGTATGCTCATGCGACACCCGCATCCTGAGTTACAGTTCGCATACAAGCTGCCATACGGCGCGATCGTCAACGAACGCGGCGTGCAATTTGTTGTATTCAGTCGCAGCGCCACAGCCATGCGCCTGCTGCTCTATGATAAGGTCGATGACCTAGAACCCGCGGAAGTAATCGAGTTTGATCGCGATTCAGACCGTTGGGGCGATGTCTGGAGCGTTTTTGTCCCAGGTCTAAGCGCTGGACAGCTATATCAATTTCAAGCCAACGGGCCATTCGATCCGGAATCCGGACAATGGTTTGATGGCAATGCCCGCCTGATCGATCCTTACGCTAAGGCATTGGCTGGCTGTTTCCAGAAACACACTGATGGAATCACGCGCCCACCAAAGTGTGTCGTTATTGACGACAACTTCGACTGGGCTGGCGACCGGCACATTCGTCGCCCTCTTGCTGAGACCGTCATCTACGAAACTCATGTTCGTGGCTTTACGAAGAGCAAGACCGCGAAGGTCAAGGCCAAGAATGCTGGCACATATCTTGGCCTGATCGACAAAATTCCTTATTTACAGGACCTCGGAATCACCGCAGTCGAATTGATGCCGGTGCACGAGTTTCCAATTCGGGATATTCACGGTAATGATCTAGAACGCCCCAACTATTGGGGCTACGACCCGATGGCTTTCTTCGCTCCACATCGCGGCTACGCGTCGAGCACGGAGCCGGGTGGGCAAGTCAACGAATTCAAGACGATGGTCAAGGCTTTGCACCAAGCCGGCATCGAAGTCATCTTGGACGTGGTCTTCAATCACACTTGTGAAGGCAACGAGCAGGGACCAGTCTTGAGCTTCAAGGGCTTGGAGAACCAAGTCTATTACATCTTAAATAGCGGCGGTGCTCACTACAGCAACTATTCCGGGTGTGGCAATACATTCAATGGAAACCACCCGATCTGCCGCGAGCTAATTTTCCACTGCTTGCGGCATTGGGTTCACAACTACCACGTGGACGGTTTCCGATTTGATCTTGCCAGCATTCTTTCTCGCGACCGTTACGGCAACTTGATGCCGAATCCGCCGATGGTGGAGATGATCGCCGAGGATCCGATGCTGGCAGACACGAAGATCATCGCGGAAGCTTGGGATGCGGCTGGTGCTTACCAAGTCGGTTCCTTTGGCGATCTGCGATGGGCGGAGTGGAATGGTCGCTATCGCGACGATGTGCGCCGGTACTGGCGCGGGGACGATGGGTTGGTCGGACCAGTGGCAACTCGCTTGGCGGGTTCTTCGGATCTGTACGAACACGCCGGACGCGCTCCATACTGCAGCATCAACTTCATTACCAGCCACGACGGCTTCACCTTGAACGACTTGGTGAGTTACAAGGAAAAGCACAACATGGCGAACGGTGAGGAAGGTCGAGACGGCGACAACCACAACTGTAGTGACAACTATGGTGTGGAAGGTCCGACGCGGCGAAAACCCATCGAGCGGATTCGCAAGCGTCAGATCAAGAATATGTTGGCGACCTTGCTGCTAAGCCAGGGGGTCCCGATGATCGTGATGGGAGATGAAGTGCGTCGGACGCAGGACGGAAATAACAATGCCTACTGCCAAGATAACGACATCTCGTGGTTCAATTGGAATCTGGTGAAGAAGCACCAGGACATTCACAACTTTGTGCGTGGCTTGATAAGTTTGCGAAAAAGCCAACCTACCTTGCGTCGCACTCGTTTCCTGACGGGTAGACCCTTCGATTCACGCGGTGTAGCCGATGTAAACTGGTTCAACCATCTTGGCCTAGCCTTCAACTGGGAGAATCCAAGTGGTGGACTCGTATGCTGGCTTCCAGCTCCGGCTGCGGCGGATGATCCCGATGGGGAGGGGCGTGATTTGTTGTTGCTGTTTAATGGCAATGCAGAAACGCTCAAATTTGTTCTGCCTGAACAGATTCGAGGATTGCGATGGAGCTTGTTGATTGACACAGCTGCGGAAAATTCAGGCGAGGATATTTATCCTGAGCTAGATGGTCCAGCCGCGCCAGCGAATCGACGAGTGGAGATGGTCTATCGCAGTATGAAGGCTTACGTAGCGGAGCGTCCCAAATAGGTACGTGAAGCGCCGGATCCTTGCCAACTGAAGAATATCGGGGGAATTCAAAAGTTGGTTATAGAGATCGACTTGGGACAGGTCGATTGACGGCAGGAGCCCTTTGATCCATTGTTTTTCACTATCTGAAACCCGAGTCGTTTTCACCAGAAAATGCCCCGGGTTTTTTAGTTTACGCTATGCGTTACTGTCAAAAATTAATTTGATTTCCTGCATCAAAGTCTGGTTCAAACCCGTCGTTCAGCCACTCCCGGTAGTCGGAGAAAAAGTTGAGGCAGGGATTGGGAATAGGGCATTTCTTGGAGAAAGAGTGTTTTCTCGCGTTGGAGTGCTTTGGCGAGACTCGTATCGCAGAGACAGGGGCGCTGACACCAACTTCCAACATCGTGTTCTCCACCATCGATTCAGTGGGCAGCGAAATCGCAGGGTGGGCCTACATTGGTATTAGTGGATCGAAGATTTTCGGAAATTAGACGAGTATCCGGGAATCTACCGGGCTCGCACTTGAGATGAAACCAAACAGCGGAACCGTAGTTGATCAACTATGTTATTCACTGACCAACGGGCTGCTCTATCAGTCATCTGCACTCACGCTCAATGCGTCCCTTGTGGATTCGCCAGCAGTGTTTCCCTATTCCGATTCTCGGGCGGTTACATCTACCACCACTTTCGACAATCTAAACATTACGACTCTGATTGCTGCGGTGTCTGAACTAGCATCGCTGCTATGCTTCGCTACACTCGTCGCTATCCTGTTAACAAGAAGACGTACCGAACGCGAGTAGTGAGGGGCCAGCTCCCAGCAGTAGCCAGGATACAAAAGTTGGTTGCAGCGATCGTCTCAGGATAGGTCGATTCAAGGCAGGTGCCCCTTGAACCTTATTTTCTACATAAAACCCGAGTCGTTTTCACTCTGAAAGCGTCTCGGCTTTTGCTGGCAGTTAGCGTTTGTGTTTGACCGACAACATTCAGTTGCCGCGTCCGCAGTCTAGCGCAGAGAGTTCCACCTCTCACATTTCGAGTTCGAGGAGGAATTCCAGAAGAGTCCGAGACTCAACGCGACGGGCCAGGGCTCAAAAATTTTTGTGAGAGTCACAGGGCGGAGACGAATTCGCGGCAGCGACTTGGGCAAGAGTTGCTCTGCACGAAACAAGGGGCAAACTGGTTCCGTTCCTGTTATGCTCAACTATTTTAAGAACTTCACGCCAACCAAGAATTGATTTTCCGATTCGTCGATCGAGGTCACGTGGATGACCCGGCCAAAGAGTGAGAATTCCGCACCAGGGACGGTCAGCTTGACATATTGGTGATCGATCGGGCGATCAGAGACAACTCCCATTCCAGATCGACTAATGTCGCTGACGTAAACTCGAGCCATTTCACCGATGACCTGCAAGTCAGCGTCAAGCGGGTACAGTTCGACACCAGACCGCCACGGCGCGCGATCGGCATCGCGACGATTGCTGCTGTCTGCAGCTAATTCCCCCATGATCGCTTGGAAAGCAAGGCTGGCAGCGGCTTCTGAATTTTCCATAGTTCTGCCTCAAAACGAAGCCATCGGACGGGATTAGTTGGAAAATGAGCACGAAAAATGTCAGGCAATCCCGCGGGATTTTTTCCAAACAATGGCTCGCTTGAAGTGTAGGACGGAAAAAGTGTCCGAGTGCATTTCACGCTCGGAATTCTCTTCGCGTAGAATACGTGTACTAATGACTAGGTTTTGCTGAGTGATTCTTAGCGAGGTGCCGCTATCTCGTTTTCATGATTGATCAACACAGCCTACGATTCTTCCTAGCAGATCTCCACTTGCGATCCTTTCAGGTGAACCCATGCAAATTCGCCCAATCCAGGTTTTTGCCTTCGCTGCAGTACTCTGTAAATCAGTGGTTCTACCAGCACAAGACTTTTCAGATATCCCGATCGTCGACACGCACATACACCTGTACGATACCACGCGCGAACAAGGCTTGCCTTGGCCGCCGGAGTCCGACAAAGTGCTTTACCGTCCTGTGTTACCCAAGCACTTCAACGAAGTTTGTGAGAAGAACGGAATTACGGCGACAGTGATCGTCGAAGCAAGCAGTTGGCTACCCGACAATCAATGGGTATTGGACTTGGTGGAGGACCAGCCGAACCGCTACATCGGTCTGGTGGGTAGCCTTGAGATTGGCAAACCTGGATTTGAGGAGAGTCTAAAGAAGCTCTCGAAAGACGAACGCTACGTAGGAATTCGAATGCGCGAGCGTGATGGTGATGATTTCTTCACCGAGGCAGTGTGGCGCGACCTCAAGTGTCTTTCGGAAATGAAAAAGACTCTGGACGTTCTGATGTTCCAGTTCAGTTTGGAAGAAGTCACCATGATTGCCAAGCGGTTGCCCGAGCTAAAGATCCTAATCAATCATGTGGCCGGAGCGGATATCGAAGGCAAGACCGCCGATCCAGAGTGGTTGGCTGGAGTCAAAATGGCTGCAGAGCAACCGAACGTCTACTGCAAAATCTCTGGTCTGTTCCAGCAGTCGCATCGGCAGCCATCTCCCATCAATGTCAAGTTTTACAAGTCCACTCTTGACGCACTGACCAATGCGTTCGGTTCGGATCGCCTAATTTACGGCAGCAATTGGCCGGTCACAATGCGCGGCGGCAGCTACGGCGACTTCAAGCAAGTCGTCATGGACTACTACGCTCCACTCGGTCGAGAAACGCTAGAGAAACTGTTGTACAAGAACGCTCTCAAGTTTTATGGCTTGGAGAGTATCGAACTAAATAAGTAACATTCTCTCATGCATCATCTTTCCGTTCGTTTGATTGCCCACAAGAAAGTTTCATGCTTGAGTTCTCTACGCTGCCTCTTTTCATCGCCTGCTCAGCCACTTTTTTTCGAAGCATACTGTCGCTCAAGGATTCTCCACCCCCAAGCCTGGCGAGTCGCATAAAATATTCGCTGCCGACGAGGGAACGTGGAAATGTGAAGTTGAGATTTATATAAACGGGCCAGATGGCCCTCCAGAAAAGTATACTGCGACCGACGTAAACAAACTGGTGAGCAGCGGGTTTTATCTGAAGTGGGAATCTAAGAGCAAGATGGTCGACCAGGACTTTGAGGGGCATGGCCTGATCGGTTACAAACCCAAGAAGAAGCGATACGACCGAATGTGGGTCGACAACTTTATCGAAGCCCCAACTCGTATGGCTGGCCGGTACAACAAAGTGAAGAAAATCTTCATCGTCACGGGTAACGTTCAAGATCAAGAAGGAAGCGTCATGAAGCGGAAGCGAGTGACAACACACTTGGATGACATGGCCAAACGCTTTGAGATCTTCTTGGTTGTAGAGGCTGACGACAAAGAGATGGAAATCAAACTGATGTCCATGAAGCAATAGTCGTCCTCCGCCGTTTTCTCCCCAGCTATCTCCTCGAAAGCAAATCACTTCATGCGTTTTTCTAGATTTGTAGTTTGTTTTTTCATAGCAACCTTATTTCATTCTGCCTGCACAACAATGGCGTTCGCGGATGAGAATCCAGCCACGAAGCCAAACATCGTTTTCATTCTGTGTGATGATCATCGGTTCGATTTTATGGGGAACATGGGGCATCCTTTTTTGGAGACGCCGCATCTTGACGCGATGGTTTCGAATGGAGTGCAGTTTACTCATGCGTGCGTGACAAATTCGCTTTGTTCACCAAGTCGCGCTTCTATTTTGACGGGACTGTATCCGCACAATCACGGTGTGGGAGACAACTACAATCCGGTGGACCCAAATTTGAGGTTCTTTCCGGAAGACTTGCAGGATGCTGGATATGAGACAGCCTTCATTGGCAAGTGGCATATGGGAGACGAAGACGATCCACAGCGTGGCTTCGACCACTGGGTCGCCTTTCGTGGTCAAGGAACTTACTATGCCGATGGGCACGGTACCACGCGGGTCGTGCCTCAAACAACTTACGACGGTTTCAACGTAAACGGCGAGAAGCGAGTTCCACAGAAGGGCTACATCACAGATGAGCTGACGGACTACGCGCTTGACTGGCTCGATAATCGAAAGCAACAAGACAAGCCATTCTTTGTTTATATCTCGCACAAGGCAGTGCACTCTGATTTTGTTGCCCGCGATGGTGAACGTGGCAAGTACAAGGATAAGCCTTGGAAGCCGCCCGTTACCTTTGCGAATACACCCGAAAATCGCAAGGGCAAGCCGCGGTGGTTGATCGATCAACGTAATAGTCGCCATGGTGCCGAGTACGGTTACAACTTGGAGGACTTCGATGTCGAAGGCTATCACAAGCGATACTGCGAAGCTCTCACTGCTGTGGATGATAATGTCGGTCGAGTTATGGACTATCTCAAAAAGAAGGGTATCTACGACGACACGATGGTTGTCTATATGGGCGACAACGGTTTCCAATTTGGCGAGCACGGCCTTATCGACAAACGTGTTGCTTACGAAGAGTCGATTCGTGTGCCACTGCTGGTTCAGTATCCCGAGAAATTGATAGCGGGCTCGAAGGTTGATCGTATCGTGACGAACATTGATATCGCGCCGACCTTGCTGGAGGTTGCAGGTGCGACTGGTCCCGAAATCGATGGATCGAGTTTCTGGAAGTTGGCTCTCGGTCAGGATGCGCAGTGGCGCAATTCACTGCTGTACGAGTACTACTGGGAGTGGAATTATCCGCAGACGCCGACTATCTTCGCCATCCGAGATCAAGAGTACAAATTCATCCGGTACCATGGGGTCTGGGATACGGACGAATTGTATGACATGAAGGCTGATCCTCACGAGCAACACAACTTGATCCGTTCCGAGAAGCATCAGGAAATCGCGAAGAATTTGAGCGACCGGATGTTTCAAATGCTGCGTGACTCGGGCGGAATGTCGATGCCGCTCAAGCAAGAGCGAGGTAGGCAGTTTTATTATCGCAATCCGAAGCGTGCAAAGCCAGGAAGCTTTCCTGAGTGGTTCTACGAAAAGCCTGCTCCAGTTACGAAGTAGAGCATCAGAGGATGAAGATGAGTTTTTTCTTGATAATGGAAAGTACGCATGTTGCTCGGCTGAATGTCGTGCTGCGAGCGTCGCTTGTGTCGGTACTGCTAGCTTGCTGCAACGCCTCACTATGTCGCGCCCAGGAACCAGATGTTCCGAGCGAGGAAATCCTGTTCGGCTCGATTGGTGAAGAGACGGAAGAGGGTCCTTCGGAGGCGATGCAGTCTGAGCCTGAGGAGCAAGTCTCGGAAGAAACCCCGCGAGGACAGGAAGTCGTTCCGGAGGAAGCCCTGGCTCCGAAGAAGGAAACCCAGGCCGGAGCAGTTGAAAAACAATCCGCAGAAGTCGAAGAACTGGCTCCAGATCCTCTGCCTGCGATTGAGCCCAGAGAGCGTCGAGACGGAGTGCTTGAGAAACAGTTCAAAAAGGCACTGATGATCGACGTGGAGGGTCCAATTTTCGGGCGCTTCTATTGGTATTTGAACAATCGTCTGGACATGGCCAAAGAGACAGGCTGTGATCTGGTCATCATTAAACTCAATTCGCCTGGCGGTTTGCTCGTTGAGTCAATTGACCTGCTCAAGCGTCTTTCCAAAACGGATTGGGCCACTACGATCGTTTGGATTCCTGAGAAAGCAATCAGCGGCGCCGCGATCATTTCACTTGGGGCCGAGCGGATTTACATGCAAGAGGGGTCGCGCATCGGCGACGCCGGTGTGATCAGCTTTAACGAAATGGGTGTGTTCAAATACACCGAAGAGAAATTTGTTAGCGACACAGTCGTGGAAATTAAGCCCTTTGCTGTATCGCGAGGACGTCCCGCAGCTTTTGCAGAAGCCATGATGGTCCGCAAGTTGGATGTGCTTGAGGCGATCGATCTGGAAACGAACGAAGTTGTATTCTTGAAGCGGGTAGAGCTGGAGCTACCGAAAAATGAAGAGCGTTATAAAGTCATCGGCCCCGTGCTGGAAACACTGGAGGACAGGTATCTGACGGTGAGTGGGAAACGTGCCATGGAGCTGCAGATTGCCGATGGCGTGTTCGCCGATGAAGACGCTATGTTGGCTGCCTTAAATATCGAGACGATTTCTCGCACCCAGCTGAATTGGCAAGACAAGACGGTCTACTTCCTGAACTCGCCCTGGATCACAGGGCTGCTTTTGATTGTCGGACTCATCGCTTTGTACATTGAGTTGGTGGCTCCTGGCATCAGCGTCGCGGGACTCATTTCCCTACTTTGTTTTGGCATTTTCTTCTGGAGTCACGCGCTGGGCGGAACGTCCGGTTGGCTGGAAGTCATGATGTTTGTGCTGGGTGTGATCTGCGTGATCTGCGAGATCTTTGTGCTGCCAGGCTTCGGGGTTTTCGGCATCACAGGAATTGTACTGCTGGTGCTATCCCTATTGATGGCGACCCAAGGATTCGTCATTCCAGAAACCACGACCCAATGGGGGCAGTTGCAGACTAACGCTTTGATTGTGCTTGGCTCTATGCTTGGCGTCGTGGTGCTTATATTTGTACAGATCTTCATCTTGGATTCAGTTCCAGGATTGAATCGCTTCCAGCTAACGGCCCCGGAAGAGCCAATAGAAGTCGAGAGGGATGTGCCTGCGACTCTTTTGCAGACTGGCACGAGCGGACCCGCAAGTGTTGTTATTGGATCCACAGGAGTGGCGGAATCGGACTTGCGCCCATCAGGCAAGATTCTGCTTGAAGACCAGCTTGTGGATGTGATCACAGAAGGCGACTACGTAGATTCTGGTGCCGAAGTGGAAGTCATTAAAATTGAAGGCAATCGCATTATTGTGCGTGCTCAACGTTAGTTTTCGGAGGTAACGTCATGATTGCGCCTCAAAATAAACATGATCGGCAGCAGATAGAAATCTCATCCGCCGACCCGCCGAGGCAATCTGCCTCCGACACGGGTTGCAGTGTCGGCAGTTGCTTTGTCAGTCCCGACGGTGCACTGGCGCTGACTATTGCAGAGGACGTCGACGGAGAGGAACTCATTGGCTTTCACGGCTTCGAGTGGACGGTGCAAGTTTCGGTTCTGGGTGAGCTGAGTGGCAAACCGGCTGAAGATGCGAAGCAAGCCTTTGTAGAGGAGATTCGCTCCGACCAGCTTCTTATCGCAGTTCTCTATCGTTTCGGCGAAGTGGCTGATATCTGGGTAACCGACGATCCCGAGATGGACAAAAGTTACCTGAAGGCGAATGAAGAGTTAGTCTTTAGGCATTGGAATCGGCAATCGTAGTAGGGTTCGCAACGATCTGTTTTCGATGAATTCATTTGCGCGGACTTCTAGTAAATCTCGTCACGTCGCTTGTATGCGAAACGAAATAGGCTTTGGGAGCAGCGATGTCAGTAAGGCACGATGTGAGAGTTTCGGTTCTTTGCTTTTTTCTTGTCTTCAGTCCAACGATGGGATTTGCCGAGACGCTGGCGTCACAGGCATCAAAAAAAATTTCGCAGGCTGATGACAAGTGGTCGCAGCGGCGGCCGAACGTAATCTTGATCATGACGGATGATCAGGGCTACGGAGACATGTCGTGTCACGGCGATCCGCATTTGGTGACGCCGAATCTGGACAGGCTGCATAAGGGTTCCGTTCGTTTCACCGACTTCCATGTCTCGCCTTTTTGTACGCCGACGCGGGCTGCGCTAATGACGGGACGATATCCCGCTCGGACGGGCGCCTATCGCACCTCGTCGGGACACACTGCGTTGCATCCACGAGAAAAGACGTTGGCGCATTTGTTTTCTCAAAACGGCTATTCAACCGGGATGTTCGGCAAATGGCACTTGGGTGACTGTGCACCTTCTCGGCCAATGGATTGTGGCTTCGACCAGTCGATATGGCATCGCTGCGGCGGTGTGACTCAGATTTCAGATTACTGGACGAACGACTACTTTGATGACACTTATCTTGTAGGCGACCGTTGGCAGAAGTTCGAAGGTTACTGCACGGATGTGTGGTTTGACCAGGCAATGCATTTCATCGACGCATCGTTGGATGATGCGGGGGGAGAGAAGCCCTTCTTTGTTTACTTGGCGACTAACGCGCCGCACGGTCCTTATTTGGTCGGCGACGAGTGGAAGCAGCCATTTCTTGATAGGGGACTGCCGAAGAATCAAGCCGCTTTCAAAGGCATGGTCGCCAACTTCGATTGGAACCTGGGACGCTTGCTAAAGTATCTCGAGGAGCAGCAGTTGGAAGAAGAAACCCTGCTCATATTTCTGACGGACAATGGCACCGCTGCCGGGTGTCAGTTCGGTCCCAAGGGACGCATCTATGGTTGGCCCGTCAATGATGGAGAGAATGTGGGGATGCGAGGTGGAAAGAGCTCTGCTTATGATGGGGGGCACCGCGTGCCGCTTTTCATGCATTGGCCGAAGAAGTTGTCTCCGCGAGAAATACCCAATCTAAGCGCGCATCTCGATCTAACTCCTACCTTGATGGATCTTTGTGATCTCGAGCGACCCGGGGATTGGATGAGCTTGGATGGACGCTCGCTAGAGCCGCTTTTGCGTGATGCAAATATCGATTGGTCGGAGAGAATCCTCCATAGCCAGATGCATGGTGGAAACGGCTACACCAAGCCAGGTGATCCTTGGGAAATTGGAGTCGCGATGACCGAGCGTTGGCGTTTGGTCGAAGGCCGCGAGCTATACGACATTGAGGCTGACCCATCGCAGCGAATCGATGTCGCAAAGCAGTTTCCGGAAGTCGTGTCGAGGCTAAATGAGTACCACATTGCGTGGCATCGTTCTCTCCTACCATCGATGCAGCCGACAAGAATTTTGCTTGGTTCAGACCGTGAGAATCCCTCGGATCTAACGAGTCAAGAATGGGCTATGCCGGTTGGTGGTCCGCCATGGGCACGCAACCATGTCAAGCGAAGATTGATCAAGAATGGAGCATGGAAAGTTCAAATCGACCAGCCCGGTCGCTACCGTTTTGAGCTCACACGCTGGCCGCACTACATCGAAAAGAGTCTCGAGTCGATTGCCGCGGGCATCGTAGTCGCAGGCAAGTCGGCCGAACTTCGGATTACCGATGAAAAGCAAACTAGTGCGGTATTCGAAATTGACCTTCCCGCGGGTCCGACGGATTTGGAAACGTGGCTGGAGACTTCTGACGGAAAACGCCACGGTGCTTACTTTTGTAGAGTTTCGCGGATTCCTGAAGTCGCAGGTGTACCGGCTGTGCTCTGGACTCAGTATTGCTTGAGCAACAGTACGCTGAAGTTGACGGCTCATACAGATCTCGATCCTTTGAATCCCGCGCAAGCGAAAGCACAATTGCAGGTCCTGTCCGAGGACGAGTGGAAGACGGTGGCTCAGCAACCGATCGATCAACTGACTGCAATGGCAGCCTTTCGAATTAGAGACTGGGATGGTTCGCGTGATGTTAACTACCGCGTTGTCTGTGGCAAGGGCCAGTGGGAAGGCGTTATTCGGGCGGAACCGACTACGGACACATTTAAGTTGATGGCCATTGCCTGTGTGAACGATAAGTATTCTCCCTACGCCGAAGCTCTGGAGCAGATGATCGCTCAGGATCCAGATCTGGTGTTCTTCGCGGGAGATCAGATCTACGAGTCGAACGCCGGCGGAGAAGTGGTGATGGCGACACGCAGGGAAGATGTTCCCCGAGGCATGAAAAATTACCTCGCGAAGTGGCAGAAGTTTGGCTTGATCTTTCGCGAGCTCCTCAAAGATCGTCCCTCGATCATGCTGACCGACGATCACGACGTCTACGCCAATGATCTTTGGGGCAACGGTGGCTGGATCATGAAAGGCGCACGCACGACTGGCGGATATCCTTGTCATCCAGCCTGGGTGAATGCAGTCGAGGAGACGCAGATGTGGCATCTGCCTGGATCGCGCGAAGGCACCTGGGGAGACGGAATCCGATCGTATTTCACGGACTTGGATTATGGCGGCGTTCGATTTGCAATTGCAGAAGATCGAAAATTCAAATCGCCGCCGAGCGAGGTGCTAGATAGTCCTGTTCCAGATCCAGAGAGCAAACGGCCAAACCGCACACTGGAAGTCATCAAGAATCCTGCTTTCGACACCAGCCTGCTTGAGCATCCAGAGCTGCATCTCTTCGGAACGTCTCAAGAGAAGTTTCTTGCCGACTGGGCAGAGCAGACGGTCGCATCCGGAAAACTATCCGCGGTGCTACATCAGTCCCCACTTTGCAATATCGGCAATTATGATCCAAGCTACGGAGATATGGACTCCAATGGGTGGCCCAAGACCGCGCGAGACCGTGGTCTCAAGTGCCTTCAAGCTGCGCATCCGGTTATGATCTCTGGCGACATTCACTACGGCACTCTTGCACGTCACGGAATTCATGATTGGCATGATGGTCCTTGGTCTTTCTCCGTTCCGGCCTTTGCCTCCAAGGCAAATCGGCGTTGGGCTCCATCCGTAACGGCTCAAGGCGATAGCATCGAAGGCATCGAGGGGTCGGGTAATCATCACGATCGTTTCGGAAATAAAATCACAGTTTACGGCACAGCGCCGGACACTCAGGGGTATGGACTCGTGCACTTCAACAAGAAGAAGATGTTGATCCGCATAGAGCTACACACTTTTGATGCCGACCGGAAGCCCGACCGCAAGAACGTTCCCGGCTGGCCGCTGACCATTAAGG
This sequence comes from Aureliella sp., assembly GCA_963691875.1. GTDB lineage: Bacteria > Planctomycetota > Planctomycetia > Pirellulales > Pirellulaceae > Aureliella. Next base: position 1,600,348 of record OY829846.1, on the reverse strand, counting down.
TACAGCAAGACGAATTGGGCAAACGCGTCTCAAAATCGATACGGACAGAGTAAATATTTTCGGTTGAGAGCTGCTCGCCCACGAGACTACAACAGATCTCGGAGTCCGGAGACGTCGAGGATGGGGACGCCGAGCTTGTCAGCCTTCTCGCTCTTCGACCCTGAACCTGGCCCGGCAACTAAGTAGTTTGTTTTCTTCGAGACGCTGCTGGACGTCTTGGCTCCCTGATTCTCGACTTGTTGTTCCCAGTGACGTTTGCCTTCCTCAAAACTGCCGCTGAAGCAAAACGTTAGCCCTGAGAGCTTGCCGGTCTTTGGCTTTTCAGGTTCGACGAATTCGAGCAGTGCGTCAATCTCTTCAGCGTGTTCTTCCAAATACTCTGAAATAGCCTCGGCCGTTTTTGTGCCGATATCATCCACTTCCTCCAATTGCTCCACGCTGGCCGCTCGGATTTTCTCGAGCGTGCCGAAGTGTCTCTCCAGTGCCTTGCCCGCAGACTTGCCCGCTGAATCGATTCCAAAAGTTGCGAAGAGTTGCCACAGTGGAATCTTCTTCTTCGACTCGGCGGCATCAGCGATGGCTTTGTCGAGTGCTGCTCCCGCCAGTTTGTCTGGGGCAGGAACCATTTGAACTGCAGCCAAAGCCAAAGTGGATTGGCGATCCGACAGCCCGCAGGCCATGCAATCTTCTTTGGTTAGGCGATAGAAATCTGCCGCAATTTTGACCTTCCCGCCTTCGACGAGACTGCTTACGCGACTTTCGCCAAGTCCGAGAATGCCAAACGTCTCCAAGTAGTGGCAAAGGCCGCTGACGTTCTGCGCGGGGCAGTCTCCGTTGTTGCAGACGAGCTCTAGCATTTCGCCAGCACCGGCCACGAGCTCGGTGTCCTGACCGCAGGACGGACAAGTGCTGGGAAACTCAGGCTCCGCCGAGTCACCAACGACATCGGTGACTTTGGGAATGATCTTGCCTGCCTTGCGCACGGCGATCTGGGTTCCGAGCGCGATCTGCTTGCGTTGCATGAAGCCAGCGTTGTGCAATGTGGCGCGAGAGACATTCGTTCCAGCGAGTTGCACCGGATCAAAAATGGCAACGGCCACAATCTTGCCGGTTCGACCAGTTTGCCATTCGATCTCGCGGATAACTGGATGTGCTTCTTCCTCCCGAAATTTCCAAGCAATTTTACCTTTGGGGTTTCCCGTACGGGGGTCGCCATGGCGTCCGAGTTGCTCTTGATCCTCAATGCTATTAACGCCGATGATCACGCCGTCGACTTCAAAATCTAAGTTGGGAACGCCATCCTCCATTCTGGCAAGATCCGCGAAGTCAAAGTATTGAGTTTCTATATATGGCACGCCGAGTTTATCGCGGCAATAGGCAGCTCGTTCGAGCTCCGTTCTGAAGGGCGGTTTTGCAAGCCCTTCGAGGGCGTAGGCGATGAAGCTCAGACGCATCATATTCGTTTTGGTCGGATCCTTGAATTGCCGGATACCACCAGCAGCATGATTGCGCGGGTTGGCTCTCAGTTTCTCGCCAGCAGCAGCTAGCTCTTCCTGCACTTTACCAAAATCGGAAAGCGTGCAGATCAGTTCGCCGCGGATGGAACAAGTCTTCTTTTGTTTGAGCGTTTTAGGTACGCCGCTGACGTACTTTACTTGTGCAGTAACATCTTCTCCGTGGATTCCGTCGCGCGGCCGCAATCCAGCTCGAGCGAGTTTGCCCTCTTCGTAGTAGATAGCTAGAGCGACGCCGTCGAGCTTGTACGCTTGATAGAAGTAGTTTTCCGGGTACGAAACCGGCTCTTCCTTGTAGGACTTGCCCTCGATATGGCAGTTGTATTCCTCTTCCGTCGCTTCCGTGCAGTTGGCAATCCATTTGAAGAGCATCTCTTCTTGCGTTGCCACATCCTCGTGACTTGCCTTCTCGATGGAAGTCATGGGAGGATCGTGCACCACCTTTTGGACGGTGCTTTGTGCCAACGATGCGGTGGCTGAGGCAAATACTTCGGAATCAGGTTTCAGCTCGGCCAACTCGCGACGCAATGCATCGTATTCACCATCTGTAACAACGATGCCCGTATCTGGATGTACGCACTCTTCGCCACGCTCGTAGAGCGTATCCAGCTGAGCGATGATACGTTCTAGGTCGTAAGCAAGCACGCTCTTTTTTGCAGTCTTCTTGGCCATCTGTCCGAATATTGCGAGTGAAAGCTAGAGTCCAAATTCATAGGGCACGAACGCCACAATGAAGCGGATAGCATAGCAGATCGTTCAGAGCGATCGCCCCAGCATGGATTGAACCAGATTTAAGGCAGCGATGATCTGTCGAGGCCGAATCCAGTTTCCAAGCTCGGAACGGCATTATGAAGTTGCACTTTTCGGAAACGAATCGTCTGGTAGGCCCGAACAAGGACGCGACCAGTACAGCAACAGCACAAACGCAACTTTTGTTTCGCAGAACCAGAAGAGTCTGGGGATCAAAATTTGCGGCCGATGTTCCGACTTCGGCGCGTTCGCTTGTTTAAGAACTGCGAGAGTACCCAACTTCAAAACAACTCGCCACGTTTAGAGATTGGGTTGGAGTGTAGCAGTTTTTGGGACTCAATGGGTTGGTCCGAGCTAGAGGCTGCTTCTAATTCCTGCGCTCCAGGGATCGCCAGAGAACGAAAAAAGCCGTTTCACCAGCAGACAGCTTGATGAAACGGCTTATTTTTCAGCGACCCAGACGAGGCTCGAACTCGCAACCTTCGGATCGACAGTCCGATGCGCTAACCAATTGCGCCACTGGGCCAACACTTTACTGAGGGAACTCACGGATTATACGTCGGCTTCTTAACCTCGCAAGGCCACAAAAAGTTCGTTTTTGTAACCCTTAAATTCTTTTGCCGAAATCGGTGTGAATCCCCTAGTAGTTTTCTGGGGTTTGGATGATTTCACCACCACTTTCGAGTTTGAAATCGATGGTGTTGTTTCCAGATTTCACCGTTTCTTTAAGTTCCGTTTTGACGTTGTAACGCGCGGGGACGGTTTCCTTTCCAGCCGCACCATATCCATCGTCATCGCCTGCTCCGCCATCAGCGGTAGAGATCTGAACCTTATTTTCGCCAACCTTCACACCCTTAGTGTCTCGGCCCAAGGTGAGCGTGTACTTGCCATCTTTATCGGTTAGTCCGATTGCAGGAGCGCCAGAAGGCTCAGGGAAGAACTCCACGACCGCTCCAGCGAGCGGCTTGTCATCCATCGTTACCGTTCCGCTCACGTAGCCTATATCACTGGAGCCACAACCTACAAAAGCCAAAACTACAGCAGCAGCAGAAAAATACCTAAACATCTCGGAATCCTATTTGTTGGGGGGCTACTCGCGACTAGCAAACCAGAAAAAAGCTCTCGCTATTCCGCTCCTGTGAAGCAATCCGAAGGGGATTGGAATGCAGAGTGAATTAAAAAGGGCGACCCGAAGAAATCCCGCGTCGCCCTTGAATTTTACATGTTATCGCTAATCGTTCTAGCGGCAATTATAGAGTTGGATCCTGAACAACAAAGTTGTCGTTACGACGTCCAAGACGTTCATAAGTGCCGTGAACCGGCTCACAAGGAGTTACATCCCAAATTCGACATCCACCCGAAGCGTCAGGGCGAGAGTCGATGTTCTCTGAGATGAAGTGTACGGAACCATCTACGTAGCAGAACTGAGCACCGCCAGTGTGCAAACTACCGAATCCAGCACGGGCACCACGGTTGGTACTGTTAGCGTTCGGGAAGTTCGAGTTGATTGGCGGACGAACATTCGCGGTGTGCATGTAGATTCCACGGTGAACGTTCCCTTGAGGGTTACGGACACCGGGCCAGGTCGACGCACGACCATATTTGGAGTCTCTTTCACCAATCAGGAAGGTGTTGCTGGTACCGTCGGTGACATCTGCCATACGAACGGCCAGCATTTCCATGAACATCCCATGGGTGTCGTCACGACGTTGCCAATTGTTTCGCGTGCCTCGGTTGCAGACGTAGTTAGAAAGACCAGACTCCCAACGACCCCAGCCGCCTTGGTTGGTTCCCCAGCCTCCGTTCCAGTGGCGGAACGATTTGGCTAAATCTCCTTCGGTGTCGCTCGGGCAACGAAGAGTCGCGATATCTTGTTGCAGTAGAGCGAATTGCTGAGGAGTCGCGCGGGCGAGGTAATCTGCAAGCGACATCTCAGTCACACGCAATTGATTGAACAATGGTGTCTGTTCCATGAAGGGCATGATCAGCACGGTCCAACCCCAAGACTCTTGATTCCCATTTTGGCCAACCGTTCGCGGCCAGACGTGCCCAGGAGGAAAACGCTTGTGTGCGCTCTCGTAGTTCAAGCAAGCAAGGCCCAACTGCTTCAGATTGTTGGAGCACTGCATCCGTCTTGCAGCCTCTCGAGCAGCTTGTACTGCTGGAAGTAGCAATCCCACCAGAATGCCGATGATGGCAATCACGACGAGAAGTTCAACCAGGGTGAAACCCGATCGTTTCTTCATTTGAAAAGTCCTCAGAAAAGTCAATAGAATACAAGAAGGCTTCAAAGTATAGACAAGCCCCGCCGTTGAGGGCAAGTTTCCTTCCTTCAAACGAGCGGTTTGTGGACAATTATTCCGTAAGAGATAAGATTAAACTGTAAAACCTTCGTCGCAGGCTAAACTTTCATTTTCGTATAGTTGGAGCTGGCATAATCGTCTTGACTGGACACTTTGCAGGCAGCCATCCCAATCTGGGGAGTGAGTTTAACCACAATTCACGATCCAGAGCCTAGACTTGCGGTGTGCAGTATTGAGAGTCTGTCTAGGGGAATATGCCATGAGCTACTTCACTGATTTCTTCTTTGGAATGTTCCAGAAAGCAAGCGATAACTTCAACTGGATGATCCACGAGATGAATGTAACTCAGTGGGGCATCGTGGCAGGTATTTTCGTCGTCTCTGGGTTTATGGCTCTTAAGACCAAGATCTAGCGGCCTTTTGATTTGGCGGAAAACCGACGCGTCAGCGATGGAACAAATATCGTAAGGGCACTAGTGAGTACCTGCCTCAAGGTTCGTGCTGTGTTTTTTGACGCAGGGCCTTGGGCTTCACTCGATCACATCAGCTCCCGCTAGTCCCGCTCACTCAGCCCACTCTCTTCTGTATGCTCGCCGGGTTTTGCGGTAAGATCTGTGCGTTCTGAGCAGACCGTTTCTGTTCGTACCACGCTAACGATATTTGAGCGCGACTCATGGCTGGACAGAGAATCGCCGGGCTTTGGGTGTGGGGATTGGTCCTGCTGTTGATCGTCCTTCACCAAGACAACTTCTTTTGGCACGACGACAAACTCGTGCTTGGCTTTCTTCCTATCGGGCTGTTCTATCACGCCTGCATCTCGGTTGCCGCCGCAGTGACTTGGTTCCTCGGCACCAAATTTGCCTGGCCCGATTACGAAACAGAGAGCTCGGCTGCGGACTCCATAGAGGCGGAGGATGCACGATGACTCAGTTCCTGATCATCATGATCTACCTCGGGTTGCTGCTGGGGCTTGGGCTTATCGCAAGCACCATGTTTCGCGGTACAAAAAAAGACTACATGCAGGCCAGTCATTCAATTGGCCCATTCTTGTTGTTGATGTCGCTGTTCGGCACCACGATGACCGCCTTCGCCTTGGTCGGTTCCTCCGGAGAGGCATTCAAAGAGGGCATAGGTGTCTACGGCATGCTCGCTTCATCAAGCGGCATCGTTCATTCGCTGTGCTTCTTTCTCATTGGCGTCAAGCTTTGGTCGTTGGGACGCAGGTACGGCTACACCACTCAGATTCAATTCTTTCGTGACCGCCTGCAATCTGATCGTATTGGATTGTTACTGTTTCCGATTTTGGTCGGCCTCATCATTCCTTACTTGTTGATCGGCGTTTTGGCCAGTGGCAGTACGATCCAGCAAATGACAAGTGGAGCGTTTCCAGGGATGTTCCCAACGGATTCACCGGCAACTCATGGCGGGCTTCCGCCATGGCTCGGATCTCTGATCATTTGTTTGGTTGTGCTCATCTATGTGTTCTTCGGCGGCATGCGAGGAACAGCTTGGGCAAACGCTTTTCAAACCATCGTCTTCATGGTGCTTGGGCTCGTCACTTTCGTCGTCATAGCAAACAAGCTAGGTAGCGGCTCGGCGTTTGACAAAAATCAGGATGGAACAACGAGTTTTGAAGAGTTGGTGGCGATGGAAGAGACCACCGCGAAAGCCAAGCTGGCTGCGGGAGAAGCAGCATTGAAGAAGGCAATCCGAGACGGCGGGGAAGAGGACTTCGAAAATGCGGAGGAGGCGATCGCTCAAGCGAAGCAATCGCTAGAATTGACCGAAGAAAACGCTCGCAAGCGTTGGACTTTGCTCAGCAAGTTCGATAGGAATCAAGATCAGAAAATATCGCCCGACGAGCGACCAGGTTTCTTTGAAAACTTAGCATCCGCGACCCAGGCAGCTGGGCACGACAAACTGACACGTGAGCACATCTCAAAGACCAAGTTTTTCACGTACTTACTGATTCCATTGTCGGTGGGGATGTTCCCTCACATCTTCCAGCACTGGCTGACGGCCAAGAGTGCCGATAGCTTCAAGTTGCCAGTCGTGGCTCACCCCATTTTCATCATGATTGTTTGGGTTCCATGTGTGTTGATCGGTGTTTGGGCCACCACACAACTTGTCCCACCGGTGCCGCCATTGCCGAGCAATCCGAATGCGATATTGCCTTTTCTTGTGAAAACACAGACTTCAGACCTCCTCGCGGGGTTTCTGACGGCTGGAATTTTGGCCGCCATTATGTCTTCGCTCGATAGCCAGTTCCTGTGCATGGGGGCGATGTTTGAGAACGACATCTTCACTTACTACATGGGTAAGGATCGATTCTCCGAAAAACAGCAGGTCTGGATCACACGTGGATTCATCGTACTGATCGTCGCCATTACTTATCTGCTGAGCCTGTCTCATCCGGTAAGTGTTTTCACGCTTGGCGTGTGGTGCTTCTCAGGTTTTTCCAGCCTCTTTCCGCTCGTAGTCGCCGCTCTTTACTGGCGTCGCCTAACTAAAACAGGCGCCTATACCAGCGTGATTGCTGCAGCCGGTACATGGTGGTATCACTTTAGTGCATCCAACTACGCCACCAATCGTGGTTACATGATTGAGTGGGCGCTAGGGACAGAGACCTACGAGTTCATGCCTGTGACCATGATCATGCTGGTCGCAACGGTTGTCATGATTGTTGTTTCTCTCGTGACTGAGCCACCAGAGCAAGAAGTTGTGGATCGCTTCTTCTCGCCGAAGACGTAGCACAACAAATTTCACGAATAAGAGACGGTTAGTCGAATGGCCTCGGGGGCAAATGCAACGAATATCGCGAATGAACTGCTTGCAGCAGTCGGGCGCAGCCAAAGTGTTGACGAGTTTCGCGACAACGCTCTCAGCGCGGTTAGCGCTCAACTGGCTGGAGTGCGAGTCGCGTGGGTTCACCAGGATGTTTCGCATTGGGCAGTGGCGGGCGCGGCAGGCTCTCTATCACAGCTGCCGATTGAGCTAGCCGCCAACGCGAGCGACCAGATGGAAATCCTCAGTGCGGATGGCTGGCTCGCGATTCCGATAACTGGCAAACTGCCACCAGCTGAAGTGCTCCTTGTCAGTCCGCCATCGAGCTTGGAACTTGAGGAAGCGCTGAGTGTGGGGCAGCTGCTGCGAAGTGGCCTCGTGATAGCGCGTGATCACAGCGAGCTTTCGGGACAAGTGTCACAGCTTCAGATAATGCTACAGCTTGCCGCGGAATGGCAACGCAGCCAAGACCTGACAGATCTGCTAAATAACATGGCACAAGCTGCGGCTCGGGTTCTACATGGAGATCGTGCCTCGATATTCCTGTGGGATAAAGACTCAAAGGAACTGGTAGGCCATCCCGCCTTAGGTGTAGAAGGCGAGCCGCTACGCATTCGCGATGACCAGGGGGTCGCTGGACAAGTCCTCAAATCTGGTGAATCGCAGCGTTGGGATGACTCGGGCGATCCTGAAGCCATCAATGCTAAAGTTGGAAAGCAGCTGGGCTACCTGACTCGCTCCTTGGTTGCAGTACCGCTGCTATCCCGGAAGCAGAAGCCCATCGGTGTTTTCGAAGTCCTCAACCACCACAGCGGTAGTTTTTCTGCTGCTGACGAACGATTCTTGGTTGAGCTGGCACAGCATGCTGCTGCAGCCGTTGAGAATACTCAGCAGATAGCCGAACTCGTTGCTACTCGCGACCGGCTCGTGCAAAGTGCTTCGGATACGCTTCAGGTCGTCGGTCAATGCCCGCAGATCGAGGCATTGCGAGACACCATCGAACGAGTCGCTCCTACGGAACTGGCTGTTCTGGTGCTCGGCGAGAATGGTACGGGAAAGGAGGTCGTTGCTCGCAGCTTGCATCTGCAAAGTGACCGACGCGACCAAGATTTCGTTGCCATTAATTGTGCGGCGATCGCTGAAACGCTACTGGAGAGTGAGTTGTTCGGTCACGAGAAAGGAGCCTTCACCGATGCCATTTCGGACCGCGCCGGGAAATTCGAAGTAGCCTCGGGAGGCACCTTATTGCTCGACGAGATTGGCGAAATGAGCTTAAGCGGTCAAGCGAAATTGCTGCGCGTGCTGGAGGACAAAGTTGTCGTACGCGTCGGTGGCTCGAAACCGATTCAAACTGACGTGCGAGTTATTGCGGCCACGAATCAAGATCTGGTGAAGTTGGTCCGAGAGAAAAGATTCCGCGAGGACTTGTACTTCCGACTGAATGTCGTCACGCTGCAGCTACCACCTCTTCGCGAACGAGGCCAGGACATCGTAGTGTTGGCTCAGCACTTCTTGGAACAGTTCGGACACCAGATCGGTCGACGACCGCCAGTATTTTCAGACTCGGCCAAAAGCCGACTGCTGACTCATGCTTGGCCTGGTAACGTTCGCGAGCTCCGTAACTTGATGGAACGTGTTGCTTATCTTACGAAGGGCGACAAAGTCGAAGAGACTGATCTTGCCTTTGTGCTCTCGCCTGGCTCGGAGAGCGAGGTTGCGCATATTCCGTCCAATATGTCTCTAACCGACGCAACGCATGTGTTTCAGAAGCAGTACATCACGCGGCACGTGGAAGCAAGCCAAGGTAATTTGGCTCAGGCAGCTAAGCAGCTCGGCATGCATCGCTCCAACCTGTACCGCAAGATGGGACAACTCGGCATGACTACCGACGAGTAATCTCGCCGCTAAACTGCCGCATTCCCGATCCTGCCACGCTCTTAGAATGGGTGATGCATCCAGAAACTGAAAATGCTAGCATCTTGAGTTGCTCTGCCTTTACAGCTGAAACGTCTTAGTTGTCCAATCCTCTCTTGATGCGAACTGTGCAATACAGTAGCTAGCGTGTATTAGAGACGAGGGCAGTGTGCGCTCTCGATGTGCTCTCTATGCGCCGTTGCGACTCGAGTGGGGGCAGAGTTCGACGGTCGGATCGGTTTTTGTACGGGCAACAACATGGACAGCATGTCCCCACGATATCTTTGGCTGGCAGCGATCTTGGCTTTCTGCACTCTGTTGCATTCTTTTGCCACAGCCACAGCACAAGAAATCCGGCTCAAAAAGCTCAATACACCGCAGACGCTCTACGCAAAGGGCAAGATAGTCGAAGTGCGAAGTGGGCCGGCGAAGACTACTACGCCACTTCACGGACCACCAAGGGTGATAGCTTCAAGGCTTTCAGCCAGACGACCGACGGCTGGTATGGAATTCGACCACCCAACGGCAGTTTTAGTTGGGTTCGCGCTAAAGATGCGTACCTGTTGCCTGGTGGTAAAGTTATCGAAGTCACTGACTCGGAAGGGGTCAGTTGGATTGGTACTTCACTTGGCACGGCAAAACGATTTCGCTGGCAAGTCAAACTTCAGCAAGGCGAACAACTGACGGTCCTCGGCGAGTCTACGCAAAATGACTCAGAAGGCAACCCTGTGCTCTGGTATCGCGTGGCCCCTCCCTCTGGCGAGTTCCGTTGGGTGCATGAAAGCCAGGTGACCTTGGATGCTAACGAGGTCTCGAAAAAGGATTTACCTATTTCTACGGATGAGCAAAACTCTGGGGTCGTCGTTCTGGCTAGTGCCGAGAAGTCGAGCAGTCTAATTCCAGCTTCATATCAAGAAAATGGATCGGAAGATGAGGAAGTAACTCCGACCGAAGAGCCAGCAGAAGACGGAGTCTTCGACGATTTGCCACCCAAGAAGCCAGGATCAATCCTTGACAACCCTGAAGAAATTATTGCTGAAGAATATCTTGGCGACGAAATTTATGAAGGCGAGATTATTGTCGACGACGGTTCCATTTTTTACGAAGACGGTGGTGTCGTTTTCGAAGACGGTGGTGCAGTTTACGAAGATGGAGGAGTCATCTACGAGGAAGCTGCGAAGCCAAAACGTCGTTGGGATGGCTGGCATGCCTTTGAACTAGGTGACGATGGCTTGCGTTGCACATGGCTCGAAAGGTTGATTGGACGTCGGGGGCCCATGCAAGACCCGCTTGCCCACGATCCCTTCAGCCTGAAGATGCCCAAGCCAGTTCACAAAAGCGCGCCGGTTCGGCCAAGAATCGTCCAACCTGCTTACGAGACTCGCGGTCAGAACAGTACCAGTGGCTACGTTCCGCCGCAACCACTTGATCGTCTCGAACCTTGGACCGACCCCAACTTGCTTGAACACAATCGCTTAAGAGGATACCCGCAGGCTGGAGCCGAATCGGAGCTTCGTCCGCCGCTCACAGCAAGTCTCCGTGACTCGCTCAGCCGACTTGGTTCCAGGTTTGGAAGTCAAACAGATTCTCTTGGTGCAGATGCTTATGCTACGAGCCCCAGTGCGATTGACACGGGAGTTGGAATGGGAAGCAGTGTCAGGAATTCCGCGTTGCTAGCGAGCAATGCATCGAGCCTCTCTCAAGCTTCTTCTGGAACTGGAAGTTTCGATTGGTACGGCGTCAAGGATTCAAGTGCCAATCGGGCAGCTCCCGCAAGTGATCTGTCGATTAGCTCGGAGCTGGATCAATTGCAGCTTGCCCTCAGCGAAATGGTGACCAAGCCGACGGGGCAGTGGAATCTTGAACCCATCCGCAGCCGCGTGACTCAGTTCGTCGAGCATGGAGCAACTCCCATCGAGCGAGGCCAGGCGCGTCTACTGCTGGAGAGAATCGACGAGTTCCAGCAACACGCACATCGCAGTGCCTTTGTCCCAGGTGCAAACTTTAGAGTGGGTCTGCCAAGTAGCGCAGGCAGAAACATCAGTACTGCCAGTTTTGTCCCCAGAAATTCCTCAACGCCTGCCGTTAGCAAAGCTGCTTACCAGGGCCCTGAGAGCAGTCCGTCCAGCACGAATCTGAGTTCCTTTACCGCCACGGGTTACTTGGTACAAACCATCATGGCAGGACCGGGACAACCAACACATGCACTGACCGACCAGCAAGGCCAGGTTATAGCGTACGTGAGTGGTCTGCCTGGAATGAACCTGAATTTAAACCTCAACCAACCGGTTGGAGTCAAAGGCTTGCGCGGCTACCTTCCACAGCTACAGAAAACTCACATCCGAGCCGAACGAATTGTGCGTCTTAAATAGCGGATAGAAGCTCTTCTAGCGACACGGATCCCTGCAGGGCGATCACGTGATCTGGACCACAGCACCATCTTGCTTCGAAGACTCGAAGCACGCATCTAGGACTTTTTGAGTCTTGAGTGTCCATTCGGGCCAAGTCGGATCCAGTTCACCTTTGTTAACCAAATCGGAGAACTTCTGGAACAACCGAACTTCCTGCGAGCCGGGCTGATTGGAGTCATACTCGCGGACTGCCAGGCGACGATGATGCTGCTCCATATGGAATTCGCAGTTGTCGACTTCAAATCGGTCTTGTGCCACATTGATCGCTAGCTCTGCCCCATGATATGGCAGGACGAAATCGTCTAGCCGCATCCAACCTTTGTCACCACTGGCACAAACATATTGCTGGTTCTCAGTGATGAACGAATTATAGAAACAAGCTGTTACACCGTCGGCGAAAGTTAGCTCCGCAGTGAATTCACCCGGAACGCTATCTGGGCTGCCCTGGCCTTGCAAAGGGGTTAGGACTCGGGCCCGTACCTCCGACGGCATTTCTCCCCTCAAGATCCACATGAACATCCGAGAGCAATACCAGCCAAGGTCGCCAAGGCAGCCGTGCGGCTCGAGCTCGCTGTGAGTTCGAATGTTCGATCGGCAAAATTCTTCGTCGCCAGCAAACGAGAACTGGCTGGTCAAACGTCGAACTTTACCCAGTTGATTCGGATCGTCTAGAACAGACCTAATCATCGGAAGCCGCGCGCTGTGCATGAACATTACACCGTCCATGTATTGAACGTTGTTTTGCTTGCAAACCTCAAGCATCTCCGCCACCTGCGTTGCGTTGGTCGCTGCCGGCTTCTCCCCCATCACATGCTTGCCAGCTTCCGCCGCCTTGAGGACCCACTCGAAACGTAATGCGGTCGGTAAGGGAATGTAGACTGCATCGACGTCATCACGGCTAAGAAGGTCCTCATAGGAACCCAGTGCCTCTGGTGTAGTCGTCGGTGGTACTTGACTGGAGCACTCGTCTATGAAGCGTTGAGCCGACTCGACACTACGGCTGGCCACCGCAGTCACACAGGCATTGCCACTGAGCTTGATCGCCTTCCAGTTTTTTCGTGCGATTCCCGCGGTTCCTAAAATTCCCCAGCGACATTCCTGTTTTGGCATCAACAACTCCTAACTTGCTTCTCAAGGCCATTATTCCTCGAAGCTGACTTTCAATTCGCTCGCCAGCAATGTTCACAATACGATCTCGGCCGAATGGCAGAGCAGGATAAACGAACATGGACAGATCCCGGCTCGATATTGTTGTTTGCCCAAGGCAGTTCATCCAGCCCCCGTCTCTCGAAGCCTAAATGATTGACGTGGACCACCTTGGTACGGGGCGTGTCTCGAGCGAAAATACAAGAGCGAGAAAGTGAAAAGAGAAACACGAAAAGCAAGATGCACAAAGTTTGGTTTACTGCCGACACTCATTTCGGCCACAAAAACATTATCAAGTACTGCAATCGGCCCTTTCTGGGTGAGAGGGAACGCCAGCTGGCTAAGTCTGATCAAAGAGGTGATTGCAACCTGTCAGACGAGACGGTCCGTCGGCATGATGCTGGAATTCTGGATGCCATCAATACGCGAGTTGGCCAGCAGGACACCCTCTGGGTCTTAGGCGATTTCTGCTGGGGAAAGCTCGAGCAGGCACGGCACTACCGTGATCGAATTCAATGCCGAGACGTTCGACTGGTCTGGGGAAATCACGATCATCGCAGTGTGGGCGAGGTCTTTCAGCAGACGATCGAGCAAGGCATGGTGCGAGCCAACGGCCAGAAAATCTGGCTGAACCACTATCCAATGCGGACTTGGGACAAATCCTTTCATGGAAGCTGGCATCTCTACGGGCACGTTCACGGGGCGCTCGTCGGTGAAGACGAGCAGCAGAACTGGCGACTTGCCAAAGATGTTGGCGTTGACGCTTGTGACTATCGTCCCATCGAAATGGAAGAACTCACTGAATACATGCAGCCACGGCTCAAAGCGTTTGAAGATAGGAAACAACAACAACTAATCCATTAGGGTAGAGTCACCTGCGGAGTATTTGCTTCTAACGACGTTATGGCTGCAATGTCTGCCTTCTACTCTGCCGATTTTTTCTTTGACTCTTTTCCGTCCAAAGCGTGGAGCTCGTCTTGCTTTCTATCAAGACGTTCCGCGACGCTAACTCGCTTTACCCGATCAAAATTCTGCACCACAGCAGAGCACAACAAGACGGCCCCAGTACCGACGAAAAGCGATGCAAGCGTTGTGGGAATTGGCTCAGCATTCGGTATCGCGCCTCGAACTGAAACTAACAAAATCGCATTGGCAGCGACGAGAATGAACAGGTGTAGTAGCGTAAAGTTCTGCAACGCTCGGAAAGCTGGCTTCCAAAACAGCACAATAAACAAGCAAGCATAGCTGACGCCTACCCATTCAGCCTGGTGCTGGAAGAGGCCTCCCACAAATCCGCAAGTGGCAATCAGGGCGAGCAGCACGGCCACGATTTTGCCCACGAACGCACTCTTGGAACTGCTGTTTGCAAAGTAACGGTAGAGCAATCGCAAATCGAATATCTCCTGGAGATAGCGAACGTTGTCTTTTTAAGCAAGGAAAAAGAATAACGCACCCATTAACAGCAATGACTGGACTGAAATCAAGAACAAGGACACGCATATTATCGTCTCCGACGCTGACGATAGGCAATCTGTTTCTTGTGGGCACCTCGATTTCGCTTGTCACTCCGCGGGTGCGGCGACGCATCCGTTCGAAATAAACTCATGCAAACCCAGGGCAAGTTAGAGAATCAATCTGTGAGCCGACGACGCTAGTCGCGGGCCGGCGTTTTCTTGGTTCAACCCGCCTCTGGCGTGTACTGATCACTTGGCCAAGAGTAAATCTCTGCTCTGCACTGGTTGGCAATACCCAATACCGGAATGCGTTGCTCGAAAGTGACTATGATGTTGTGCAGTTTGATTCGTTTCTCTTCGGGGCCGCCAAAGGAAGTTTGAAAGTGATTTCGATTCGAGTTCTGCCTGCACTACTAGTTGTCTTTACTTTCTGCCTTGGGGCTGGCTACAGCCAAGCACAAAACCCAAACGCCCAACCTAAACGGCCGAATATCGTTTGGATTGTAGCGGAGAATTTTGATTTAGACTTTGGCTGCTACAACGCAAAGAACGTAAAAACGCCCAATATTGACGGTTTGGCAGAGCGAGGAATTCGCTACACCAACGTGTTCTCTACCTCGCCAGTTTGCGCTCCAAGCCGCTCAGCATTCTTCACTGGTATATACGCGACAACGACCGACATGCATAACATGCGTTCGCACCGCGACGACGACTTCCACCTGCCGGAGGGAGTCCGGCCGCTGACGCATCGCTTGCAGGATGTGGGGTATACGACAGCCAACATCAAAACGATCGGCGATCGTGTAGTGGGCACCGGCAAGTTAGATTTGAATTTTGTGAACGAAGGCGATTTGTACTCAACAGTTGATTGGAAAGGCCTCAAGGACAATCAGCCCTTCTTCGCTCAGATCAACATGCCTGAGGCGGAATACGATATTTACGATCGCAAGACTAAAGATAAAACTCGCGTTCCTTGGGTTGGCGAGGAATGGCACCCGAAGATTGCGACGCCAGAGAATGTAACTCCTCCGCCCTATTATCCCGATCATCCCGTTGTTCGATCGGAGTGGGCCAGGTACCTCAATTCGGCCTCTGGCATGGATGTCCGAATCGGTTGGATCTTGGAGCAACTTGAGAAAGACGGCACTGCAGACAACACCATCATTGTCTTTTTCGGCGACAACGGCCGATTGGAACCGCGTGGAATTCACTGGTGTTTCGACAGTGGTATCCATGTACCGATGGTCATCGCCTGGCCAGAGAATTTTCCAGCCCCAAAGGATGCTAAACCCGGCAAAGTCAGTGATCGGGTAATCAGCCTGCTAGACATCACCGCCACTACGCTGGATCTCGCGGGGATCACGCCGCCAACCAGCATGCAGTCTCGCGTTTTTGTTGGGCCCAACCGTCAACCTGCAAGGAAATATGCCTTTAGTGCAAGAGATCGCATTGATGAGACGGTCGTGCGGCAACGCTCCGTGCGCGATGCTCGCTACCACTACGTGCGAAACTACACCGAGGGAGCAGGCTTTCCGACACTCAATCGCTATAAAGAGAAGTGCTTTGCGATCAAACCCTTGATGCGAACGATGTTGGCAGAAGGTAAACTCACCGGCCCGCCTCTGGAGCTGATGCAACCTTTCGCAAGGGAGATGCTCTTCGATACCCAAGAGGATCCTCATGAGATCAAGAACTTGGCGGAGTCACCCAAGCATCGTCGTATCATGCTTCGAATGCGTGCGGCTCTCGACACTTGGATCGCCGAGACCGGGGATCGTGGAGTTACATTGGAGTCCGAGGAAGTGGTCGCTCCGTTCTTGAAGGAAATGGAAGACTGGTTCGGCACCCCTGATTGGGCTAAGTAGCTCGGTGCCCGCGACGACGACTATGTGAGACTTGATTTTCCTTCGCCGCCGCTAGTGAGAATCGTTAGCGCGAAGTATGCTGGTCCAAACGTCATTCTCACGCTCCATGCCGACGGAAATTCTCATGAACAAGTTGTGTCTCTCCGCAAGTCTCCTTTTTTTCTTCTACCCCGTCGCGAGTTTCGCGCAGGACGCTGCGGAGACTCGCGTAGAATTCATTCGTGCCAACTACTCGAAGTTCGAATATCGGATTCCGATGCGTGACGGCACGAAGCTCTTCACTTGCGTCTACATTCCGAATGACGCTGATACCACCAAAACCTATCCCGTAATCCTGATGCGGACTCCCTACAGCGTCGGTCCTTACGGTGTGGACCAATATAAGACGCGTCTGGGACCGAATATCGAATTCGAAAAGTCTGGCTACATCTTTGCGTTTCAAGACGTGCGCGGAAAGTACATGTCTGAGGGCGAGTTTGTCAACATGCGGCCTCATCTGGAGGACAAAAAGCAGGCCGATTTTGACGAGAGTACGGATACCTTCGATACGATTGAATGGCTGTCGCAAAAGCTCACGATGCACAACGGACGATTCGGTCAATGGGGAATCTCCTACCCGGGTTTCTACACCGCAGCCGGTGCCATCAACTCGCATCCAGCTCTCAGGTGTATCTCTCCGCAAGCGCCGATTGGCGATTGGTTTTGGGATGATATGCATCGCAACGGTGCTTTCAATGTGCAGCTAGCGATGACTTTCTTTTCCTCCTTTGGACAGAAACGAGAAGGTCCAACCACCGAGAGCGGCTCGCGTCTCGATTTTGGTACCGATGACGCTTATCAATTCTTTTTGGAGCTTGGCTCATTGAAGAACGTGAACGAAAAGTACTTCAAGTATGAAATTGACTTTTGGAACCAGACAGCCGCGCATCCCAACTACGATTACTTCTGGCAGAGTCGGAACATTATACCGCACCTGAAGAATATACACTGCGCAGTTTTAGTCGTCGGCGGTTGGTATGACACTGAGGATTTGTACGGTCCTCTGCGAATCTACGAATCTATTGAGAAGAATAATCCGCAAATCGAAAACACCTTGGTTATGGGACCTTGGTATCATGGTGGCTGGAATCGGTCCCCTGGCGATAGCCTAGGTGACGCCAGTTTTGATTGGCCCACAGCTGCTTGGTTTCGCACCCAAGTGGAGTTGCCATTCTTTGAACACCACTTGAAGGGCTCTGATCGAGCCAAGCATGCTGAAGCAATAGTT
Source organism: Aureliella sp. (assembly GCA_963691875.1). Classification (GTDB taxonomy): domain Bacteria; phylum Planctomycetota; class Planctomycetia; order Pirellulales; family Pirellulaceae; genus Aureliella. The sequence continues at coordinate 1,582,941 of OY829846.1, read as the reverse complement.
TTTGAAACTGGTGCGAACCGCTGGCGCAGTTTTGATGCTTGGCCGCCAAAGCAAGCCAAGCCGTTGAATCTCGTGTTGGAGGCCGGACACAGGATTTCACTTGTCGAGTCCGAAGTAGGAGAAGCCGAAAAAAATGCCGTGGACTCGTTTTTGAGCGATCCCAGTAAGCCAGTACCTTACACGACCGAGATCTCAAGTCGTTGGGCTCGCGATTACATGACCGAAGATCAGCGTTTTGCATCACGACGACCAGATGTGCTCGTCTATCGCAGCGAACCGCTGGAAGAGGACGTGACCCTCGCAGGGCCGCTGACAGCAGACCTTTGGTTCAGCACGACGGGAACTGCAGCCGACGTCGTGGTGAAGGTCGTGGACGAGTTCCCCGGGCGACCAGTCGCTGGCGACGATCCTGAATTTCAGAGTGGCAGGCAGCAGTTGGTTCGCGGACAAGTTATGAGGACTCGATTCCGTAATAGTTTTGAGCTACCTGAGCCGCTGACCGCAGGCAAGCCCGAGAATATCAAGTTCGAGCTTCATGATGTACTTCACACTTTCAAACGCGGACATCGCATCATGATCCAGGTTCAAGGTAGTTGGTTCCCGTTTGTGGACCGAAATCCTCAAAAGTACGTTTCCAACATCTTCGAAGCCAAGGACGAAGACTTTCGGGTCGCGACGCACTCGATCCACCGCAGCCCGAAGATGCGAAGTCAGATCCGCGCGACGACGGTAGGAAACTAGCGAAGGTGTCACTCCTCAATCGCGAGTTCGCCGCGGATGATCGTAATGGCTTTGCCTGACAACACTACTCGGTCGCCTCGAAGTTCGACGCCTACCATTCCGCCGCGTTTCGAGGCTTGATAGCCCTGCATCTTAAGCCTTGGGTTGTCTGGTTGCCCAAGTACGGTTGCCCAATAGGGTGCCAGGCAGCAATGAGCCGAACCGGTAACAGGATCTTCATCGATACCTGCCGAGGGTGCGAAGAAACGTGAGACGAAGTCGTACTCGTCACTCATGCTTTCTGCCGTCACGATGACACCACGGACCGTCGCCTTGGCAAGCGCTTCGAAATCTGGACGACAATCGCGCACTTCCGATTCTGTCCTCAATACGACAAAGGCATCAAAACGTGACATTCCGCAGTATGTTGGCGTGACTCCAAGGGATTCAAGAATGTCACGCTGCAATTCCTGCTCAGCGGGTGGCGTTGAGGGAAAGTCCATTTTGATGTCGTCGCCTGACCGCGAAGCAATAAGTTCTCCGCTGCGCGTGATGAAACGCAACAGCTGTTGCTCGACGCCCAGTTCCTTCCACAGCACGTGCGAGGTAGCAAGCGTAGCATGGCCGCAAAGGTCGACTTCATAGGCAGGGGTGAACCAACGCAATGAAAAATCGTCACCAGTTGACGTCACAAAGGCTGTTTCCGCGTAGTTGATTTCTTTTGCGAGGGCCTGCATCCAAGAGTCCTCGCGTGGCTGCTGCAGCAAACAGACAGCGGCCTGATTGCCCGAAAACGCATTTTCGGCAAAGGCATCTACCGTGAAGAGCTTTACTGTCATGATTCGATTCCCATGCTCACTCGTAATTCCATTTCATGATCCAAGGATCCTTCGTGCGCTTTTGAAATGCCTTTAGCTCGGCTTTCATCTCCGACAACAGTTTTTGATGCTCCGGGCTATCCGACAGGTTCAAGGTTTCATGTGGATCTTCGACTAAATCAAAGAGTTCGAACTGCGGACGATGGATGTAGCGTTCGACCGTGCGTTTTCCATACATCGTCTGCAGACCTTGTTTGTATTGCATCTGCCACGTTGGTGCGGCCCACAGGTCCGAGGCAAAGGGATAAGGCAGCTGATGAGCGATATTCCAAATCAACTTATAACGCTCTCCGTGCACAACTTTCATCGGATAGTACATCTGGATCTCATGAAAAGTGTGCGAGGCATACACGGTGTCCCGATCATCCGCTGTGCGACCGTCAGTCAGCGATGCCCAGCTACGTCCATGAAAATCCTTTGGCTTGTGCTCTCCTGCTCCAAGACTTTCCGCCATGTCCAGAATCGTAGGCACTAAGTCGACATGACTGAGCATCGCATTGCTTCGGAGCCCGCGTTTCGCGACTCTCGGATCATGCACAATCATTGGTACGCGCATCCCGGGTTCGTACAAAGTTGTCTTTCCACCTGGGAATGCCATGCCATGATCGCTAGTAAAGATCACGATCGTATTGTCATAGATTTCACGGTCTTTCAAGATTGCAACAAGTCGTCCCAATCCTTGGTCGATGCGTGAGATGCTCTCGTAATACTGCGCTAACTCTGCTCGGCATGTTGGTGTGTCCGGAAGAAAAGGTGGTACTTTTACTTCAGTAGCACTGTAAGTCACATTTCTTACACCTGGATACCCTTGCGGCTTGTTGCCGAATGCGTTCGGGGAGAACGGAATGTCCTCGCGAGTTCCACCTCCGCGATGCGGATCGGACGTGCAAAAGTATAAAAAGAATGGTCGCTTTTCGTTGGAACCATCAAAGTACTTCCCGACGTTATTCGCCATTTCGACCGGATTGCGGGTATTGCCTTTTAGAACGGTTTCAAATTGGTACACTTCTTCCGGTGCAACATGATACTTCCCGATGCGAATGGTCTCGTAGTCAGACTCAGTTAGTCGGTTGGGCAAGCTGCGTACGCGATCAAAACTTTGAAAGTGATGATACGAATGCTGGTGCCCGTACTGGCCGTTATAGTGATTGTGTAAGCCGCTCAGGATCACGGACCGTGAGGCACTGCAGCTGGCTGTCGTGCAAAAGGCTTGCTCGAAGACGATACCGTCTTTTGCGAGCGCGTCCATGTTTGGCGTTTGGATCGCTGGATTTCCCATAGCGCCTATGTCAGGACTTTGGTCGTCGGTAACAAACAGGACGATATTGGGACGTTCCGCCAGGCTCACGTGGGTAAATGCAAGAAAGACAAGTAACACCTGGAAGGCAAGATTCGGAACACGCACTGGCATTCTCCAGTTGTAAGGCAAGAAGTCGAGCCAAAACTAGTTCGGGCTTCGCAGGTCGATCAGGATAGCAGATCGCCTGCCTCCCGGCAGCAAGGTTACGAAATGTTGATCTGCTCAATGCTGCCACCGAGGTCCTACAAGCCAATGACGACAACAAGAGACGCTGTCGCGAGCCGGGCTTGCATCTATAATGCAAAACCGGACTAGTAGCAGCCTTTGTCGAAGAGAACACATTATGCCCGCGAGATTTATTTTGATTGGTGGATTTCTAGGGGCCGGAAAGTCCACCACCGTGGGGCGACTTGCCCGACATTACACGTCGCAAGGTCTGCGTGTGGGCGTAGTCACCAATGACCAGGCTACCGACTTGGTCGACACGCACGCGTTGCGCAATCAAGGTTATGAAGTCGGTGAAGTCGCCGGTGCATGCTTCTGCTGTAGCTTCAATGACTTGACGGCGACTGTTGAAGCGATGCGTTCCGGAGAACTTCCAGATGTCATCATCGCAGAGCCAGTAGGAAGCTGTACTGATCTTGTCGCGACCGTTATTCGGCCCTTAGCCAGCGTTTACGAAACACCGCTGGAGATTGCTCCCTACGGTGTCATCCTCAAGCCAAGTCATGGACAAAAGATCCTGCAAGGTGACGGAAAAGGTGGATTTTCACCAAAGGCTGCTTATATCTTTCGGAAGCAGGTGGAGGAGGCTGATTTTGTCGTGATCAATCGCATCGATGAGATCGAGCCTGATGAGGTGGAAACGTTGGCCGCCGCGATCGAAAGGGAGTATCCGGGACGCCCAGTGCTACGAATGTCGGCCAAGACTGGAGAAGGCTTCGAAGAGTACTTTGAGTTTTTGCAGCAGTCCGGAGAATTTGGTCAGCGCGTCATGGAAGTAGACTACGACTTGTATGCCGAGGGAGAAGCCGAACTCGGCTGGCTTAATTGCCAACTCAAAGTGACTGCTGAATCAGCATTCGAGATGGATGGATTTCTGCTTTCAATCGTCGAGAGTCTTCACAATGAGTTTGCTTCAGCAGAAGCAGAAGTTGCCCACTTGAAGGCAATTGGCATGTCGGACGGAAACTATGCCGTCGCCAATTCCGTCAGTTCCTTTACCCAACCCGCGCTTTCCTTGCCCTCGAAACATTCGACGCGGTCTGCGAACTTGGTAGTGAATGCCCGGGTTGCTACAGATCCAACGGTGTTGGAAGAATCGGTCGTCAATATCTTGAAGCAAGTATCGCAGACTTACAGTGCGGATTTCGAAATGGAGACTTTGCAGAGTTTTCGTCCAGGACGCCCCGTGCCGACGTATCGAATTGTGTAGTGCCGATGGGATTTCTCCGGCTGAACTTTCTATTGTCAGATTTGCTTGCTATTAAGAATGGGACTTTCCGGATGTTCAGGCACTACAAACTGCCGATGGCCTTAGCGCTGTTGGCAACACTTGGTTCTACTGCGTCAGCACAAAAGAGCCTTCCTCGTGCAACCGCCGAAACGCAGGGGGTCTCAACAAAGCAAGTTTTAGAGTTCGTTCGGGTCGCCGATGAACAGGTGGACTCAATTCACAGTCTGATGATCCTGCGTCATGGCAAGGTAGTAACGGAAGTATGGTGGTCGCCAGAATCAGCAAACAAGCCCCACATTCTATGGTCACTCAGCAAGAGTTTCACTTCGACAGCTGTTGGTTTTGCCGTTCAAGAAGGCAAGCTCGATGTTTATGACAAAGTCCTCGGTTTCTTTTCCGAGCATGAATTTGAGAAGAGTCCTTCCAAGAACCTGAAAGCGATGCGAGTGATCGATCTGCTGACGATGACTTGCGGCCATCAGCAGGAAGTTCACTTAAATTCCGAGGTGAAAAACTGGGCGGAAGCCTTTCTGAATCATCCTGTCCCACACTTGCCGGGAACTCATTTTAAATACAACACTCCCGGTTCCTACATGTTGTCTCGCATTGTGCAAGAGGCGACCGGTGAGAAGGTTGTTGAATATTTGCAGCCACGTTTGTTCGATCCACTGGGGATCAAACCACCAAGATGGGATGCGTGCCCGCAAGGTGTCTCACTCGGAGGCTATGGTTTGTATTTACGAACCGAAGATATCGCGAAGTTTGGCCAGCTCTATTTGCAAAAGGGACGATGGCATGACAAGCTAATCTTGCCGCAAGAATGGATTGAGAAAGCAACGGCTAAACAGGTTTCAAATGGAAATGACCCTGACAACGATTGGAATCAGGGATATGGTTTTCAGTTCTGGCGTTGCACGCATGGGGCATATCGCGGCGACGGCAGGGATGGGCAGTTCTGCATCGTATTTCCGGAGCAAGATGCTGTGATCGCCATCACGTCGAAAACCCGAAATATGGGCGGCGAGCTGAAACTCGTGTGGGAAAAATTACTTCCTGCATTTCATGAGGAGCCCCTACCTGAAGATTTAAAATCTCAGAGAGAACTCGAACGCTTCGCCGAACAGCTGAAAGCAACAAGGTGATCTTGCAGTGTTTGCCTCGCTGCCTTCTGCTCTTGGGTGACAGACTAGGTATTGCGTGCCCAAGCTAGCTGAATATTCTCCTGCACCCATTCTTGGACCGAGCAGAACAGGAAGCATCCAAGGGTAGCGTGTGGCTAAGGCAAGGTTACCCATCCCACTTTACCCGACAGCATCTTTGCAGAATCGGCATTCATTTGGTGCTGTGCTAACGTGGACGTTAGGCTGTAGTTACCGAAGGGATGGGCTTGCATCTGGACGTGACGGATTCGATTCCCCTCGTTTATAGCTCGAAATGGAATCTTGCCGCCAAATCCAGTTGTCATCTCAAGATGCTCGACCTCGGTTTTTGCACTGGCATCGACACTCTTGATATGTGCTAGTGAGTATCCTACCGCTCCGACTCGAAATCGGATTGGATTGCCGTCTGGGGAGGGCTAATCGGGGGTGGAGATTGAATAACGATGGGTGCCGTTAGCTGTGGCGGGGTAAGCAAGGTGCTATGTTCATCGGTCTCCGCCCCGGTAAAAAGCGAGTTGCAGCGGTATTTGCGACTAGTGGACCTATGAATCTCAGCGAAATCTCCCGCAGGTTTGATTGCGACACCAGAAAGTCGTGGCTCGACCATTCAGACTAACTCAATAGCGATTTGATTAATAGCAATTTGAAGCAACGCCATGACATTCGAGTTGTTCGACCATTCCGAAACCCCGCTATCGTGAACTGTTCTCGCCAGTAAAGGATCGCACGAACCACCTCGTGCCCGCGGAGGTCTGGTGCCGCTTCAGCCTGTACAGTGGGTAACGCTTCGGCTGCAGGGCGTTTTCCTTACTTTATGATCGTTTAAAGCCTAGAGACGTGCTCGGCAGGAGCCAAAACCAGAAGAAAAGAGCTTACAAGCTACGTGTCGGAACTAGCCCTTCCACGCTCAGCAAGGTAAGTACCCTAGAGAAGTCCGAAAGGTTAGAGAACCCATAAGGCGGCTATGGGGATTGGGCTCATTTGCCAATGCAGGTATCTGGAGCGAGGGAGCATATCGCGGTAGGAGGGCTAGCTGAGCTTCCAGTTGTCGGCGAGCATTCCGCCTTTGACTACGATTGGAATGCCGTCGCGAATGTAGCAAGGATAACGGTCGTCGCTGCTCTCGACTCCGGACGTATTCTCAATGACCACGTTCTCGCCAAGTTGGCAATTCTTGTCGAGAATTGCATTGATCACGCGTGAACCCGAGCCAATGCCGACTGGTGGTTCACCATGCTGCACGAATGCGTCGACCTCTTCCTCAGTATCGAAGAAGTCGGAACCCATGACGATGCTGTTTTTGATGACAGCGTTTTCGCCAATCAGACAACGCAAGCCAATGACGCTGTTCTCGATGACAGCACCGCTGCCGATGCGACATCCGTCCGCGATCAAGCTGTTTTCGATTGTAGCGCCTTCAATAATGGCAGGTGGCAAGAATCGGGCGCGCGAAAACACCGGTGCTGAAGGTGAAACAAGGTCAAACGGCGGCTCGGGTTGAGCGAGCTGCAGATTGGCGTCATAAAATGCTTTGATTGTTCCGATGTCTTCCCAAAAGCTATCAAACATGTGCACCTGCACATTGCGGCTTCGAATGGCTGCGGGAAAAACTTCCTTGCCAAAGTCGCTGTAGTCTGTTTTCTCTAGTACATCGAACAAGAAGTCACGGTCAAAGATGTAAAGGCCCATACTGGCGAGGCATTCACGTCCGTTCGATGTAACGCCTTGTTTGTCAATCCAAGCGGGATCCATGGTAACCATGTTGATTTCTTCGTCAGTCTGCGGCTTCTCCAGAAAGCCCGTCACGCGGCCCTCCTTGTCGCAGCGCATCACGCCCAGCGACTTGGCGTCCTCGCGCTCAACAGGCAAGGCTGCAATGGTGGCGTCAGCACCACTTGAGACGTGCTTTTGCAACATCGTGCGATAGTCCATGCGATATAGCTGGTCACCGGAAAGGATCAGAACGTGCTTGATGCCTTTATGATCCAAGTTTTGAAGGTTCTTGCGGACTGCATCGGCCGTGCCTTCGTACCAGTCTGTACCGGCGTCCATCGTCTGCTGGGCCGCAAGAATGTCGACGAAGCCGCCACTGAAACCGTCAAAACGGTAAGTTTGTCGAATGTGCATGTGCAGGGAGTTCGACATGAACTGCGTGAGGACCAGCATCTTGTTGATATTGCTGTTGATGCAATTCGAAATAGGAATATCGATCAGACGGTACTTGCCCGCCAACGGTACGGCTGGTTTGGAGCGATACTTGGTGAGTGGGAAGAGTCGTGTGCCACGTCCACCACCGAGAATTAGTGCCAACACGGAGCGGGGGTCAGCCTCAATCATGTTCCAGTCTTGCCTTCTGCCATGATGCGTTTTGAACGAAAGTCCTAATGGGCAAGCATACCAAGACTGTGTTAAAGCCAAAAGGACTTCGCAGCCGGCTTTCACTGAATCCACCCGAACAAGCCGCTGGGAACTCTCCATTAACAGCGACTTCACAATGGAGTAGGATTGTCATGGTGAGCCAATCCCGAATTTCGATAGAATCCCTATGCATTCGCAAATCCCTGAACTCATCGCGCTAACCCAAACCTTGGTACAGGCCGACTCCGTGACGACCCAGCCAAACCACCAAGTAAGCGACGTCTGTGCTGAGTTCTTGGAGGATCTGGGATTTGAGGTGCAGGATGTCATTTACAAAGATTTGCACGGCGTTGTGAAAACGCGACTCGAAGCCATACGCCATCCGATTAAGACTTCGGACTCAGCAGGTGTTGGCTATTTCTGTCACAACGATGTCGTCCCGATTGAAGGCTGGAATTGCAAACACAGCGAACCTTTCGACGCTCGCGTAGCGGAAGACAAAATGTGGGGCCGAGGGACCTGCGACATGAAGGGCTCTATCGCCACGGCGATGAAAGCGATCGAGCGCATCCCCAGGGAGGAACAGCAAGGGCCGCTGTACTTCTTCATCACGGGTGACGAAGAATGTGGAATGGCGGGGGCTTCCGGCATCGCGCTGGATTCAGAGTTGTTTGACCAGATGGTACGGGCTCAAACTCCAGCCATCATTGGCGAACCAACTTCGCTAGAACTGGTCCATGCTCACAAAGGCGTCTGTCACCTTGAAGTAGAGTCCCGTGGCGTGGCCGCACACAGCAGTACGGCTGACGGAGAGAATGCGAACTGGACATTGATTCCATTTCTCGCCTGGCTTGGAGAGTTGAACGAACGTCTGGAAACGGAGGCCAAGTATCAGAATGACACTTTTGATCCCCAAACCATGACGATGAACGTGGTGCTGGAAAACGAGCCGCAAGCATCCAACATTACGGTTGGAGTGGCCAAGGCTCACGTCTTCCTGCGTCCCATGGCTGAAACGCCTTGGCTTGAATTGTGCGAAGAAATTGCGCTCAAGGCGAAAGAACTTCAATTGATCCTCAGACAATTTCCACCGCTAAGGCCTCTGAATACAGCTCCGGAGCAACCAGGTGTGCAGGCCATGCTTCGTTTGCTTGATCAGACTGTGGCGAATGCAGTATGTTACGCGACCGATGGATGCTTCTTGCAAGCTCTGAAACAGTTGCTTGTGCTGGGGCCAGGCAGTATCGAGCAGGCACATCGTCCGGACGAGTTTATCGAGTTGACTCAATTGGAGCGAGGTGTCGAAGTGTTTGAAAGCGTTTTTCGTCGGTTGCCACAACTGTGAGTGGGTAAGTGAGTGGGTAAGAATCGGCAGCAATTGAGGAGCCTCTATTTGGGGTCACATGTAGCGGATGTCGTCAAGACGACGCGACGACTTTGGGTCAAAGTATCTACAGGAAAACGACAATTGTCCCGAGAAGATCAGCAGAACGTTGGCCCACATTCAGGTTCTGGGAAACTACCCGGTGGCTACACCGTTCGGGCTGCGGACACAGAAGACTTGCATGGCATTGTGGCAGTGCTAGAGCCCTTTGTGCATAACGAAGTCCTGCTACGGCGCAGCGAAGCGGAGATCTCCAATCTTATCAGCACAGGTTTTGTTGCTGTGCATCAAGCGGATGCGGAGTATCGTGTTGTAGGCTTCTGTTCTGTCGAGATCTACTCGAAGAAGCTCGCAGAAATCCTGTGTTTAGCTGTCGCTGGGCGGCATCAGGGACACGGAATTGGAGGATTGCTTGTGCAAAAGTGCGTTGCATTAGCGAAGGCGAAAGGTGTGATGGAAGTCATGGCCATCAGTTCCTCCGAGCAGTTCTTGCATAGCCTGGGCTTTGATTACACTTTACCGCACCAAAAACGGGCTCTCTTTTATCCGTTGCGTGACCGAGCCGAATTTAATGACCTGAAATGAGCTTTTGCCAAAACGATGAGAGGCGAACTCAGCAAAATGCGTTTGTTCGTTGGCGCGAGAAGGTGCTGTCAGATATTGATTTGATGCAGTTGCTATCCACGGTGTTTGAAACGCGTGATTATGGGCAATGTTTCGTGGACTACTCGTTTCACCACCGCGGAAACTGGCGGACGCACACATTCACACGCATCAATGCGAATTCATATGAGTTCAACGACGGGCAGAGTGCTGCGTTGGAGCGCGCGAAGGAATCTTGGTGGCTGTAATGCGAGGATATTTCGGTGCTGAATCGACGAGTTTGAGCTTGCGGCGAGCGTCGAACCCGGCAATCTCCGCTTGTTAAGGGGCGAGCTGTAAGCTCCGGGAGGCCCTTCTCATGCTAAGAGCACGGCGAGGAATTTCGGCGAATCTCAATACGTGACGGTGGCGGCAAGCTATTCGGCAGTTTTTCAGCGTTGATTACTGAGAGCTGATTCAAGCATCGCGGGAAACGGCTTGGGGCACGGTTTGACGATGAGTTAAAATCTGTTGTGAGAATGCCGCTTCACTCAGAACTAAGGGAGCAAATCGTGCGGGCGTTTACAATTACTCGAGCAACATTCTGTTCCATCTCGGCTGGCGTGCTCTTCTTTTCAGCACCGTTGACTCTCGCTCAGCCTGCCCTCCATTCACCGGTAAACAACAACTTTGGCACCGCGGTGTTGGCTGGCGGTTGTTTCTGGTGCGTTGAAACAGACTTTGAGAAGTGCCCTGGTGTCGTGGATGTGGTTTCGGGATACAGCGGCGGTCGAACAAAAAATCCCACTTACAAAACATATGCGTCGGGTGGGCATCGCGAGGTCGTCCTGGTGACTTATGACAGGCGGAAAATCGCCTATGCCGGACTCGTGGAGTGGTTGATTAAGCATGTTGATGCAACGGACCGGGCTGGGCAATTCCAGGACAAAGGCAAGCAGTACTCACCTGCGATCTACTATGCAGACGACAAGGAGCAGGAGGCGGCCAAGAAAGCTATCGAAGCTCTCGACACCCTGGACGTGTTTCTCGGTAAAAAGATTATTGTAGAAGTTATCGAACGTGAACAGTTTTGGCCTGCAGAGCCATATCACCAAGATTATCACCGCAAAAACGCCATCAAGTACAACTACTTTCGGTTTCAATCCGGACGCGATGCGTTTGTCCGGAAGCACTGGGGGCGTCGGGCGATGGTGCTTGAATTGCCAGAGTCGCGCCCAACAGAAGAGGATTTCAAAGACCGACCGTGGATCACTTTCAAGAAACCACAGCTTGCTGAGCTCAAGAAAACGCTCAAACCGATGGAGTTCAAAGTGACTCAAGAAGACGGGACCGAACCGGCTCATAGCAACGCTTACTGGAATAACAAGCGTGAGGGGATCTACGTTGATGTTGTCTCCGGTGCACCGCTATTCTCTTCGGTTGACAAGTATCACTCTGGCACTGGTTGGCCGTCCTTCGTGAAGCCGATTGAAGGCGATGCAGTTTACTTCAAGCAAGATTTCAAAATGGTGTTGCCACGAGTCGAGGTGCGGTCGCGCTATGGTGACTCCCACTTGGGGCACGTTTTCAACGATGGGCCTCCGCATCGAGGCGGGAAGCGATACTGTATGAATTCGGCCGCCCTGCGTTTTATTCCTCGAAATGAAATGGAGAAAGAGGGTTACCGAGTCTATCTGAACCTGTTTACCGGAACGATATCCAGGCAAAAGTAGTCTCTTGAAAGCACGGTCTTGCCTCTTTGCTTCTTTATCAGTTCCTAGGCCTTCCCACATAGAAAACGGAAATGCGCATTCACGCCATCAGGGTTTTGTAAGACGCCCGACTATCCTGCTCGCAGAAGACGAAGGCTGTGTGCCGCAAGCAACCTCACGTTTACCTTACCGCATGGGATTCGAAGTGATGGTTGTTGATGATGGCTGGCAAGCGGTTGAACAATCCCAAGCCGCTTCACTGGAATTCGACTTAGCGAGATTAGATTTTGATGATACCCATTGGGACGAAACCGAAACCCGGATGCAAATCCGAGAGATTCGTCCCGATGCGAAGGTCATGCTGACGAGCGGCCATGACAAAGAGATCGCAAATTAAGTGACTTGTCCCGATGAATGGTATTTTCGCAAGCTGTTTCGACTTGCGGATCTCAGGTCTTTTCTCCAATCTGGGCGTGTTTACGAGTGCCTCGACCAAAGCCGCGAATCGAAAGTTTGGCTCGGAAAAACGAAATCTCCCAGGACACTCACTCGTCCGATGGTGGCTTGAGCTACCGGAGGACGTTTATGGTGTCGCTAGTTTTGCGAGAACTTGGGCGGGAATTCGTTGGCAAAGCTTGCCTCGGTCACTCCATTTCGCTCAAGCTGTTGCTCCAAGCAGCGAATCAGAAGTCGGCAGCGGAAATCAACATTCGGCTCCTCGAGCAAACGGAGTTTCACCTTAAGCGGAAGATTGAGGACGTGTGTGATGTGATCCGTTAATTGTCCCAATGGTGCCTCGTGCATGAGCATATCATTGTCAGAGGACATGGCAGCGGGCACGAAGGACGCGAAAAGCTTACGCAATCGATCCGTCAAATCACCACGACCACCGGTATCTTCGATTGGATAACGATCTTCCAGTATTTTGACTGTCGCCTTGCGAAATGAATTGTCCGTATCGAGTTCTTCGATAATCTGCCCGCGCTTCATCCCGATCAACAAAATGTTGTGCCGGCCGTCTTCTGTTGGGCTGTGCGAGATTACTTTGCCAACGCAGACGCCCGTCGCAATAGCTGGCCTTTGAAGGTACTTATGCTCCCAGCCCTGATGAAGAAACGCCATTGCGATCAGCCTATCCGAACTCATCGCCTCTGCGAGCATGTCGCAATAGCGTGGCTCGAATATATGCAGTGGCTGTAGAACGTTAGGAAAAAGAACGAGATTGGGTAGAGGGAACAGACGTACTGTCCCACAGAAATCTTGTGGCCAGTCTGCGCTACCTTGGATTTCCGTCATGAATTCCCTTACCCAAAATGAGACGCTAGTGAAGGAGCAGCGTCCCCAAATCGCCTTCCGTATTGACTTGCCGTAACTTTAAGTTGCCGGACTCTTCGATAAACTCTTGAGAACAACGAACTTTCCTTATTTCAGCATATGTCGAGAGCCACAACGTCTCCTCAATCAACGTACGCGTCTGCAATCCTATTGAACGACGAAAATGCACACATCATCGATTCAAGAAGAATTGCGTGCTGCTGCATTGTCATATCATAGCGCATCTGGCAATATGTGACGAAAAGATTGGGTAACGGGTTCCCATCTGCTAAGTTCTCTTTTCTGTGTCAATACCCGCCTTGTAACCCCTCCTGAAGTTCGCTCATGATTCTTTCGGGCGCTGAAATTAAGAACCGAATGGGTTCGCAAATCAAGATCGACCCGTTTTCCGAAGCCCAGCTAGGAACCAACGGCTACGATCTCACTCTCCACAACGAATTGCTGGTTTACGAAGAGGTTGTCCTCGACCTGAAGGAGCCCAACCGGCATCGGAGAATTGAAATTCCACCCGCAGGTTTAGTTCTTAGCCCCAATCAGATTTATTTGGGGCGAACGGTAGAGCACACAGAGACCCATGATCTTGTGCCAATGATCGAAGGCCGCTCTTCGCTGTCGCGTTTGGGCCTGTTCGTTCATGCAACCGCTGGATTCGGCGATGCTGGCTTCAAGGGTTACTGGACCTTGGAAATGTTCGCCGTCCAACCGATTCGGATCTACTCCGGAATTCAAGTTTGCAAAATTCTGTATCACACCTTGGAAGGAGAAGTACGGGAGCAAGGCTCCAGCAAGTACCAGAACAATCATGGTATTCAGCCGAGCCTGCTATACCGAGAGTTTGGCCGAAGTGAGGATGATCAACAGCTCAAGTTTGAGTTTCCAACTCAGTAGATATTCCCGTAGTGGTTTTCTTCTTGAGCTAACCCAGTTCTTGTTGGCTGGTCGCGTACATAACCGCGAAGTCAGCTACCGATGCAACATCAAGCTTGAGCAGCGCCGACTGCCTGCGGCGGTCGATAGTACGTGGGCTAAGATCTAATTGTAGGCTGATTGTTTTGTTTGGCATTCCGGCCGCGGCCAGCTTCATGATCTGTAACTCTTCGTCGCTTAGTTTGTCGATCAGCTTCTGAGAATTTTCGATACGCGATCGACGATCAAAGGTACGTCGACTGATCTCGACAGCATTATGCACAGCGGTGACCAATTGCTGAGATTTGAACGGCTTCTCTAGCAATGTTACTGCTCCCTGCGACATGATTTTGATCGTACGCGGGACATCTGCGTGGGCTGTAACCACGACGATCGCCAGGGAACTGCCTGAGGCAATAAGTCGCCTTTGGACTTCCATGCCGTTGATGTGTGGCATTTCCAAATCCGTTACCAAACATCCGATGTCATCGGGGTGGAGTGAGTCAAGCAGTGCAGCGGGTAAGCTGAATACCTCCGCTGCAAATCCGTGTGCGTTTAACAGTTGGCCGATAACTGAAAGAACGCCAGGGTCGTCATCCAAGACCAGAACACGAGCTTTCCTTTGAGCCGTCACAATTTCCTCGTTTGCCGTTGCCTGTACTTGCACACTTCTGTTCATAAATCGGGGATTTAAAAAAACAGCGGTTGGCGTAGTTTCGCCATCCGGAGGGCTGCTTTTGTCGCAATAATAAGGCAATCGAAGCAGCACTTCCACTAGACACCTTCGCACAATTTTCTTTTTTGACTTTAATCTAAGATCGTTGGAAGGGGTCTGATTGTACTGCTTTCTTCGTCAGTGACTTCGACGTTTCGCTTAACTCAACACGCCAGGGCGGCACCGGTTTCAAAGCGTTCTTGATGCGCTCATCATTTGATGGCTCAAGAGTAAGTCTTAGGGTTGGTTTTCGACCTTTGATTTGGGAACCAATGATTTGGATACTTTCAGCTTCGGTGATCGCTATGCTGACACCGCATCGTGATCGCAGGGAATAGTAATTAAGAGAAATTTTGGGATTTGAGAGTTTCAAGGGGCAATGAGACTCTCAATAGGGGCCACCCAGTTTCGACTGGGTGGCCTTCCTTTTTCGGTAGACCGTTGCTAGTCTCGCATTGATGCGAAATAACCGCGATACTCAATCTGTTTGCTCGCGAAATGACCGAAGTCTCAGGGCTATTCGACTAATTGAGACTACAGGTCGCAAGATGAAAGTGTCCAAGAAGCAGCTCCACAAAATCAGAATTTGGGGAATATAAAAACGAACCGGCGTCGGAATGGGGCAGCAAGTATTAGCGGCGTGCTGAGTCCATCAAACTTTGATTTGCCTGGCCCTGCCGAAGAAACAACCGTCGTTGGCAACGCGTTCCCAACCAGCATGGACTCCACTTTTTCTGCGTGTTGCGACTAGCGAACCAGCGTTATGTGTTCTTTGGCTTTGCGAAATACACAGCTCGGTTCGATGAATCGGGTTTGTAGTGCATAATGGATGCCAAGGAGTTTGCCTGCGGAGCTGAATAATGAGTACTGAAGATTCGAAACGCGAGCCGCAACGACTGGAGCGCCGAGGGATTCCGAGCCCTCCTTCTGCCAGGGATATCCGTCGAACCCTGCCTGCTTGGGCGGTTTCCCTCCTCTTCCATGTTGCAGTCGTTGGAAGCTTGACGGTCTTCTGGGTGGGGACGACTAAGGGGACTGGTGGCGAGAAAGACCGGCCCATGGGCATTGCGGTTGTGCATCAGACTGCCGGTACCACCGATTATTTCCTCACCGGTGATGGTGAAACAAATGACGCGGAAGAAGCTGCTGCGAATTCTCTTCCAAGTTCTGCAGATTCTCAGGCTCATACTTCGGCGAGCGACATCCTATCGCAAAATGATCTGTTGCCAGGCGCGACCGATGCCGGAGTGAACGCGTCAAACGCAGCCGGCTCGGTGGGCTTGGGCGATGGAGGGGGAAAGCTCGGAGGCAAGTCGGACGTACCAAGTGTCAAGACGTCGATCTTTGGAATTGAGGGAGAAGGCACTCGGTTTCTTTACGTGTTCGATTGTTCTGAAAGCATGAATGGATATGGAAAACGCCCCTTGCTTGCCGCAAAAAGCGAACTCCTTCAAAGTCTTGAATCGCTGGGCCCGGTACACCAGTTTCAGATCATCTTTTATAACGACACGCCATATCCCTTTGGCGGCCTAAGCGGCCCACCAAAATTGTTTACAGGCGAAAAGCTGCCAAAACTCGAAGCGCAGAAGTTCGTTCGGAACCGTCCTGCCAGCGGCGGCACTGAACACTGCGAGGCGATGCGGATGGCGATTGGGATGCAACCAGATGTGATATTTTTTCTGACCGACGCCGAGACTGCGCCCGGCAGTAGAGACATGGAGAATCTTTACGAGCGGGCGAATCGAATTGGAGCAACGATTCACACCATCCAGTTTGGCACCGGTGCAGGGGCACGCTCGGGATCTTGGCTCAAGGCGTTAGCAAACGCGACGGGGGGCGAGTTTCGCTATGTTGATGTGACGCAATTGCCGTGACATCATTCATCGGCCGCAGTCTTGCAAATAACAGATTCCGATTGTTTATTCGATATGTTTGCCGACAGCGCGGATAATCTAAACACGTACCGATGCATTCGAGTGAAATCCTGGCGAGTCGGGATCTGTAGAAGCCATTATCGACGATTCCGCAGGGGCAGCGTTTTGCTTCGTTGTCACAGAGAAGGCAGATTCGCTGCTTTGCATTCACGAAGAGTACTTGGTGCACTTTGACGTGATATCCTGTCCAGGCTTCACCGGCGATTTGAATCGTATTATGAGTGCGAAATCGCTCACCAACGCAGATCTCGCGGCTGCTCAGCGGATCGTGCTCAAGAACATACTTTCGATAACTCGCAATCCGCTTGGGAATACTCTGCTTCTTCGTTTACGTCCGGATTCTAGCAGGACAAAGTTCTTTGTCTTGGGAGTCGAGAACGGAGAGGATTTCCGACAGCTAGCCGAGCGGTGTGAAATGAGCGGTTTCACACGTCGGCGGGCGTCGCTTGCAGAGTTCTCGAAGTCACAGAATTCGAACCTCATGCTCATGCTGGCCGCCTTGGCGGGCATGTTGATCTGGTTTTTGTCGGGTTGGGAAGAAGAAGCAGTGATTAAGAAGCAGCAATTACTTCCCTGGCTGGCCGAGAAGCGGGGGGAGAAAAAGCTGGCCGCACTGCTGCTGGGTGCGTTGGGTAAGGCGGCGATTGTTCTTTGCTCGGTAGTGCTTTGAGGACTTCTAGCCTACTGGATTTGGTCTTACGCGAAACGTCCCGAGATCAGCAGCCATTCACGATCATTGAGGCAGGGAAGCTGGGAGGACGAATAATACGTTGCTTCGCGTGTTATTGCTCAAGGAACATGCGGCGGTGCTCGTGCATGCTCTGGCGAGCGACTTGAATTGCCTGTAGGCCACGGCAGACGTCTTCTAGATCGGCCATCTTGCGAACAAGACTCGTGACGGAACGATGGAATTGAGTCAGCAACTGTTGGCCAACATTCAATTCTGCCTCCAAAGATTCTTGGTGCCGGCCGGCTTCGTCAAACCAAATTAGAGTGTTTGGCAAGTCCAGAAAAGCGAGGCCATTCTCACATCGCACTTGCATCGCAGATGGTTGCTGGAAGTGAATTGCTTCTTGCCAACTGGCCGGGATGTACGCACCGCAGCTTATCTGAGCAGTCGTCGGATCGCTGTTTTCTGATCCCGAGTCCTCATCAGATCCACCGAGTTGGAGGCTCAAGGAGCAGTAATCCAGATGCTGCGAATCTCGCGAACTGTGTGAGTTAGCATGGATCGAAGAAATCGGTTTTCCGGCGACAAACGAGCACCAGTCCATTAGTTCTACGAGCTCCCGATCCATGACCTCCTGCGGCAAGCTTTGCTGCGAACCGCACTCGGCAGGTAGCCGCCGATGGCAGAAGATCATTTGTGGTTGCCCTAATCGCGTCGCGATCAGTTCTTTGAGTCGGAGTGAGGCTGGTGCCAAGCGTCGTGGGAATTCGGCCATGAAGGCGACTCCGGATTGCTGTACCAATTCTCGAAGGCCCGCAGCTCGCTCGGGCGCCAATTTAATTTCGGAACCACAATAAATAGCCTTCCCATAGTCGCAAGCGGCGTTGATCGGCGCGGTTCCGTACCAGCTACTTTCCAGAAACAGGACCGCTTCGATTTCCGAGTGGGCAAGCATTTCGCGGAAACCGTCAAACGGCTGCGCATCAAATTCGCGGGCGACGTTGGCTGCTAAGGACGAGATAGAGTTGTAGACCGCGCAAACCTCGAATCGCTCTGCCAGCATCCGCAGTGCGGGTAAGTGACGGCTTCTCCAGTCTCTAGAAAGGCCGATGAGCCCCAGTTTGAGTTTCATTTCGAGTGGGTGGTTCAGCTAACAGAAAAAGGCTAACAGAAAATGATTTTTCCCAGATAAAAACGAACTCGCAGGCGAAAACGCTTCCACTCGCCTGAAAGGTCTGTGAACCCTTGAATTGAGGGGGCCGTTTTGACACTACGCAGAGTTTAACACCTTCTGGCCAATTCGACATCTTGCGGCACTCGACTTTGCGTCCAAATGATCGCCCCAAAAGCCGCTCTAATGTTTGTGGAATCACTAATTTCCAGGGTAATAAGTAACATCGCTACGACGGGAAGGCTCTAGGCAGACGGGGCAGCTGGAGTAGCCAGGGGTGGATAGGCTGAAAAGCAGCCTGGTTTTTCAGACGAAAATGCATCTTGAAAGCTAGCTATCCGATTAACCTCCAATGTTGGGGCATGGTTGTCAGCCCCATGAAGGCCCTTATACTCGCGGCCTTGCACGCGTCAGACACAACGTAATCGTTAAGCCCTCTGCAATCGCTAAGGCTTTGCTAGCCCACGATTCTTTTCACGATGCATAGCATCGAGGACTACTTTGACGCAATCGCACGGAGGATGGAAAGGAATCTTCGCGGCGCAACTATGGGGTGCCACAAGGAGTTTACCGGTCTCCGAAGCGACGGTCGCATTTCAAAATGTAGAAGGATGTAATCATGGTTGAATTGGCAATGTCGATCTTGTTTGCCATCGCCGGTACCACCGATGGAAAGCCGTTGAAGTACGAAGCTGCGTTTAAGAAAGCAGACAAGGAAAAGAAGCCTCTTGTCATCCTTGTTGGTGCAGACTGGTGCGCGTCGTGCCAGATTATGAAACGCGAAACGATGCAGCCGATGCAAAAGGATGGACAGCTCGACAAAGTAGTCGTGACCTATGTCGACAAAGATCAAAACCCAGAGCTAGCTGAGAAGCTGATGAAGGGTCCGACGCTTCCCCAGGTCATCGTCTTCAACAAGAAAGACGGGAAATGGAAGCGATTTAGTCTTACGGGAATGCAGAGTAAGAAGCGTATGAAAGAGTTGCTTGCTCGAGCAGGCGGCAAGATCATTAGTGAGCAAGTCTTGCGTTAGATCTCAAAGAAGGCTCCTTGAAGTCGAACAAAAACGAAAAAACGATCGGTCGGGAGAGCCTGACCGGTCGTTTTTTTTGTGGGATTGAGCAATGCTATTCATATTGTCCCGGGCAGTGCCAAATCCAGGCAAGCGGCAGCGTTTCAGATATTTGAGGGTTTCAAAAAGTGTTTTCCGAATCACTGAATTCCTACGTGCATGAGAATGTCTCACTTGCTGAGCGTTGTTGGTTAAGAATCGGCGGTTCGGCTAGGTTCTTTGCGGAAGTTCCCTCCAGCTCTATTCTGACGCAACTCTGCAAGGAAGCGACGGCTGCCTCACTGCCAGTTCGAGTCCTGGGGGCTGGCTCCAATCTGCTCATTCGCAGCGGACAGATCGATGCTCTTGTCGTGCGGTTAACCGGTGAATTCGAAGCAGTGACGATTTCAGATAACAAAATCGTTGTAGGTGCTGCGGCTTCGCTTGGCGATCTGATCTCTGCGGCTGCCGAATCAGGTTTAGCCGGCCTTGAGCACCTGGCCGGGATCCCAGGAACAGTTGGTGCGGCAGTGGTGTGCAACTCAGGCGTCAAGAATGATGACTTGGGTAGCCGTGTCCAGCGAGTCTGCGGTGTCGATCGCGACGCGCAGGAAGTCGAGCTATCGCGAGAAGATCTAAAGTTTGGGTACCGCCGCTCGAATCTAGAGCACCTCATCGTCACTTCGGCAGAGATTGAATTGCAAAGGCAAGATCCAGCCGAAGTCACGCGTAAGCTCCAGGCAAATTGGATCGTCAAGAAAGCTGCCCAGCCAGCTGTCGACGACTGCTTGGCTCAAGCTTTTATTGAGCCAAGTGGCTGGCAAATCTCTGAATTGTTAGAAGCTGCTGGGATGAAGTCCGCAGCGGAGGGCGAGGCCAGCATGAATCCTAAGTTCCCTGGCTATCTTGGCGTTACAAAAGAGGCTGACGCAAAGGATGTGCTAGCATTGGTGGGTCGTATTGCTCGGGCTGTTGAAGTGCAGTCTGGAATTCAGTTGCATCAGCAACTGAAAATCTGGTAAAGGAAAACTTGTGTGAAGATAGCTAGAGATTCTTCCTAACTATCTGTTTCGCGCCACTTTCGCAGCAAGGTTGCTAGTTACTCCTATTGCCGATAGTTCCACGGACCGGGACTAGGATCAGAACTGATTCGAAAATGACTTCTGACGAAGAAAAGCAAGGACTGTTTGCACGCGCGGCAGATTATGTGCAGCGCATTCCCGGCGCGGCATTGATCTTCGCCGTCAGCCCCCTCGTTTTCTTGGGCTACTTTGGATGGCTCTTCTATGGTGCAGAACATCTAGACCGAGCGCTTTATGCCTTCGACACGGAGAATCTGACGGTTACACCTCAGCCAACTTGGATTCGTCGCACTCAGGTTGTCGACGAAGTCATCGAAGTTGGAGCGTTTGAGGAGCTATCACTGCTGGATCCACAGATAACCGCCACGATTGCTCAAGCCTTTGAGACTCACGCTTGGATCAAATCTACGCTTCGTGTTACCAAAAGCGGCAGCGGAGAGCTGGTGGTAGATCTCCTCTACCGCGAACCGAGGGCTCTGGTTTTTCAGCCGATGGCCTCCGATGTGCCTGGTGGAGAAGCCAAGTTCGGATTCTATGCAGTCGATGATGAGGGGTACGTCCTACCCCGGCAAGATTTCGAAAGTGAAGATGCGTTTAACTATATCGCCATCATTGCTGATGGCATTCAGCCGACGAAGAATAAGGTTCGCATGGCATTCGGCGATAAGAGAATATCAGAAGCTCTGGCGTTGTGCCGCTTTCTTGCGCCGGTACGTGAGAAGCTTGGGGTGCGTGCAGTTTTCGTAAGTCCTGACAAAAGCACTTTGGGCGCCGATGGTTGGCTCATGTCGTTGGAAACGGTAGATCGCCACACTGTATCTTGGGGGCATGCCCCAGATCACGAGTCGACCGACGAGGAGAATGCTCAAGTTAAGTTGGCACGTCTGAAAACCTGGCTTGAGGATGCTCGTCAAGCCGACGCGCCCCGCTACCTAGATTTGCAAAAGCCGCAGAACACCATGGAGTCACTGCCAGCATCAGCAGCCAATCTGCCCGCCTGGCAATTGCGCTAGTTCTGCAGCCCTCAGCTTCTCCGAGGTCTCCTGCCTTTCGCGTGGCTCGAGCTGGACTCCCTAGGCGGCTTTTGAGTTTGTTTCAAACGCGATTCTCTTGTACGTCACCAGGACTTCGTACATGTCTGGACTGACAAAGAGGGTCTCGTCCGCAAAGTCCTCGATCCACATGCGTCGGGTTCGAGCGGCGTGCATCATAAGCGCGAGAACTTCTCCAGCTGAAACGCGCAGAGCCTGCTGCCTATCGTCACCGACGCTGGTTGAAGGCTCAGATTGATAATCTTCAAAGCTAAGGATATTGGGTTCTTGGCTCATCCGGTGACTTGGTACTAAAGGTGCAAGTTGGGTTACTTGTTAGTAGTATCTATCGGTTAGGTCGACTTTGCGGGTTAAGGCAAATGCAGGATTTAAGTTCGCGCTGACGAACAAATGCGAAAGCTAGCAAAAGTGCCTGGTTCCTTTTCTTTTGCCGCGCAGGTTTGAAGTCGTGCGTTTAAGGGGGTTTTGTTTGGATGTTGGGAAGAATGGATGCTTTTGCTACGCGGTTGCTTGACAAGCACCTGTGATCCGCATAGCTTCGAGCGGAATGCGCTGGCACGTGAGGCCTTGAGCCTAGCGTAGAGAAGTAATTAACAGCCATTTTGCTCGACTTCAGACTGCGTGGCAGTCGCGAGCCCACGACAAAATGTGAACTGCAAGCCCAACACGTTTCAGATGTTGCGCGAGCAAAAAGAGACTGAACCGCATGACTGATCTTAGCGGCATCGCCCGTCGTCTTCGCCTTTCTGATGACCAAATCCGCCTTGCAGCCGACCTGATCCAGCAAGGCTTTCACCCCAGCTTTATCGAGCGTTACCGATCAGACGAGTCAGGAGGATTAACCCCTGAAGTCTTGTGGTCTCTCAAGCTTGAGATTGATCGTAGCCAACGACTCGCAGCCGCCAAGCAACGCTCCCAAGAACAGCTTCCCAAGGACGCTGTTCTAGATGATGAAGCGAATAAAGGCCTAGATCGAGCAGTATCGGAGACCGAAGTTGATGTCGTGATGCGCGCTTGGAGGGCTCGCCGCAATCTTGCTCAAACCGCAGAGCGAGACGCACAAGTCCAAGAATTCCTCGAGCACCTCATTGCCTACGAAGGCGATGCAAAACCTGTTGCCGAAATCGCCCAGGAAAAATATTCGCTTGGTGCAGAGGAATCGGCTCAGCTTGTCGAGCAAGCGCAAAGGTTAATGGGACTGATTTTGCAGTGTGACGCACGTTTAAATCATTCTCTTAGGAAGATCATTCAGAAAAAGGCTCGCGTCTCAATCGACTATCTTGAAACGAGCAGTCGACCTGAGAAAAGCGATGACAAGCACGCTGCTGAGCCAGGGGATGAAACTGCCATCACTTGTACAGAAGCTTTAGAGTCGGCACCCGAAACGCCGGGCACACAGGAGCCAGAAACGGGCGTAGCTCCTTCTGTCTCGCCTGCGAGCGAGACAGTCGAATCAGCAGCAACCCCCGTCTCCTCACCCGAACAAGACAAACAGGAAGATGCTGCAGCAGATTCTCCGGCAGCTGAAACGTCCGAAAAGGAAGCATCAAGCCCTGTGCCTGAGTCGGAGGCAGCAACAACGGAGGTTTCGTCAGACGCTAGCTCCGAGGCGGAGGCTGAATGCGAGGCGAGTAGCGACGAGCCGCAACTTACTTTCACAACTCCTGACGAAGGGAAATCGAAAGGAGACGATGCCAAGAAAACAGAAATTAAGTCTCAGTCGAAGTTAACGCCTCGTCAGCGTCGTCGTAGGTGGTTGTCCACCATGCTCCAGCCGATGAAGTCGCTCAAGGAGAGTATCTCCAAATTGACGGCTTACCAGTTGTTGATGTTGGGCCGTGGTCGGCGAAGTCAGATTGTTCGCGTCAATTTGCAATATGAGCCATCCGAGCTACTCACGGCCGCACGTGATACGTTTGTGGCTGAATCTCACAAGCTTGCCAGTTGGTTCTCTACCGCTGTGGACGGGATTTGGGGAAGTGGGCTTCAAGCGAAGGTAGAAGCCGACGTGCTCTCTTCACTCGAAGAAAACGCGCAAGACAAACTGCTGGAAACAGCGACCGATCAGTTGCGTGCAAGCCTCATGCGACGCCCCATTCGTGGCCATGTGATTCTTCTCGTTGACACAATCGGCCCAAAGTCATCGGCCGTAGCCGTGGTGGGTCCGGATGGTCGAGTTCTCCATACTGATGAAGTTATTTGCTCTGCTCAGCCCGATGCTGTGAATCAAAATGTAGCTCAGCTGGGTGAGATTATTCATCGTTTTCAGGTAACGCTCGTAACATTGACCAACGGGCCGGCTCGCAGATTCCTGCTGCTGACCGTTCGAGAGTTGATGAAGCATAGCGGTGGGGAGTTGCGTTGGACGATGGCGGATCGTGGTGGGGCCGAAGCATATGCTGCTGGCAGAAGCGCACTTCGCGAATTGCCTGCACACAATCGACGGATGCGAGCAGCAATTTGGGTGGCTCGCTCCCAGATTGATCCGCTCGGCGAGTTGCTGAAGATCGACGTCAATCGCATTCGACTTGGAAGCTATCAACGCGAACTGCCGCAAGATCCGCTCCGCAACCTGATTCGCGACACCATCACCCAGTGTGTAAGCTATCGCGGTGTCGACACACATCGTGCCAACGTGGAGAGCTTGCAGTATGTCCCCGGCGTAGAGGAAGGTCAGGCTCAGCAGATCGCCACATTAGCCGGCAACAGAAACTTGACTACGCGAGAAAACCTTGTTGCGGACGTTAGCGATTGGCCTGAACACCAGCGACGCCAAGCGATCGGGTTCTTGCGACTCTACGGTAGCGAACAGAAGCTGGATGCCACTCTGGTGCATCCGGAAGATTACAAGCTTGCCGAGCGGCTGGTCAGTAATACGGAGCTTGAAAGTCCTGCTGATTCACCCGAAGGATGGGAGCTGCCTCCCTTCGAACTAACTGTAGCTGCCGAAACGGAAGCAACACTCGTTGCTGAAACAGTGTCGGCTGATGCGGCTCCCGAAAGTGCAGAGGGGCCAGCGACAGAAGCGGGTGCTGCAGAAGGTTCAACCGAGGTAGAGTTGAACTCGGCCGATTCTGATCTAGCTGCCGCTCCGATAGAGGCGGACGCAGCCGAGCCTGCTTCGGAAGAAACACAAGCTGAGGAGCCTGCGACGTCAGAGGAAACAGCCGAATCTCCAAGTGAAGAGGCAACTAGCGGTTCAGAAGAGCCAGCCGACACGGAAACCATCTCGGGTGAAGCATCGCCTGCTGAAGCCGAAGTGGTTAGTGAAGAACAACCTACCGCAGACGGTGACAAAACGGACAAAGTGAGTTCCCAAGCGGAATATCCCGAGGATGTCTTGGCCTTCCGAAGGGAAGCCGCAGATTCGCCTGCCAAATTGGATACTGAAAAGTATGCAAAGAGTTGGCAAGTGGGACGTGCCAAACTGAATTGGATCGCTTCCTGTCTTCAAGACCCGTTTGGAGACCCGAGACTCGACGGTCCGCCGGTACCGATGTTAACTGAAGTTCCAACGCTGCCGACGCTGAAGCCAGATATTTGCCTGTGGGCAGTCGTGGTCGGCGTTGCCGATTTTGGAGCCTTCGTCGAGTTGGCTCCAGATTGCAGTGGGCTGATTCACATCTCGCAACTTTCGAAGAATTACGTCGAAGACCCGCATCAAGTAGTCCAAGTGGGAGACTTGATGATGGTTTGGGTGATCTCATGTGACGAAAAGAAGAACAAAGTTGCGTTGACCACCCTCAGTCCAGAGGAACGGGCGAACCAGCGCGAGGAAAACGCGAACAATCGTCGTCGACGCGAAAATTCCGGCGATCGGCCCCAAGGCAAACGCAGAGGTGGTGGCTCCGATGGAAAACGTAGTTTCATCGGCAAAGGCCGTGACGGCAAGGGGCAAGGCGGGAAAGGCCAAGGTGGCAGGGATGCACGTCGAGGGCGCGGAAGAGACGGAGGCGGGCGGCGGCGCGCTGAACGCAAGCAGTCGAAGCCTGTCGTAGTCCAAAGCAAAAAGCCGAAAGCACCAATTTCGGATGCGATGAAAGAGGGTGAAGAACCGTTGCGTTCGTTCTCTGACCTGATGCAATTCTACGAAGCGAAGCGTACTGACGATGTGCCTCCGCCGAAGTCAGAAGAGCGTCGACCGGAATCGGAGTCAGTTGCAACCTCACAGCCAGCTGAACACGAGGAGCAGGCTGAAGGGCAAACGCCGACCGACGAATCCTAGTCAGCACACCTTCCATCTGCAGTCGCTGAACTCTAAGGGGCAGTCATTCCGAGTCTGCTCTAGACTCATCGCATAGTTGATTTGCAGGAATAACTGCCCTGTAAATCTACCCCTCAACAATTCTTCTACTTCAGGAGCGAGCTACATGTCTGATTGGTCAGTTGGAGTATTTACGAGTATCGATGCTGGACTCGGGGTAAAACTTGAGGTTGCGAATGAGTTGAAGATTCCCACGATTCAACTGCATGCTCCGCATCGCTCGACACGTAAGCCTGAGAATGCGGAAGCTTTCCTCGAAAGACTAGAATCACTCGGCATTGAACTGACCGCCGTTTTTGGCGGATTCGAGGGGGAAAGCTATGCTGACATCCCTACGGTCTCCAAGACCGTAGGTTTGGTTCCAGAGGAAACAAGAGCCGATCGTCTTCAAGAAATGAAAGAGATTAGTGACTTCTCAAGACTGCTCGGCTGCGACGTCATTGCTTTGCACTTGGGCTTTGTCCCTCATGACACAGCTGATCCACTTTATCAAGAAGTGATTCAGGTTACCCGGGAGCTCTGCGATCATGCTGGACAGAATGATCAGTCAGTGCATCTTGAGACTGGGCAAGAGACCGCTGACGGTCTGTTGCAATTTATCGGCGACATGCAACGAGACAACTTGTTCATCAATTTTGATCCCGCCAACATGATTCTGTATGGCACGGGGCAGCCTATCGATGCCTTGAAGAAGGTCGGACACTATGTGAAGAGTGTACACTGCAAGGACGCAACCTGGAGTGATAAACCTGGCGAGACCTGGGGATGCGAAGTACCGCTTGGTGAAGGGCAGGTAGACATGAATGCCTACCTAAGTACCTTGAAAGAGATCGGATACTCCGGACCTCTGACGATCGAACGCGAGATTCCCGAGGAGCCCGAACGTCAGAAAGCTGAGATTTCCCACGCCTCTGGATTGCTTGTACAGCTTCGAAGTGAACTGCTGGGGTAAATTCTGGTCGCTCTGATTAGAAAATTCACTGGCTTTGCTGGACCTTTTCTCAGCCGTTGGTTTCATTAAGTAGAATGGGCAACCCGATGAATCCACTCACCACTCCCATCCTTTCCTGCCACAGGAGTCATTGATATGAAGACAGTACCTCGTCTCGTTGCTTTTTCCCTGGCTTTCCTCACTGCCTTGCCAGCGTTTGCTCAGTTGCCAGCTGAAACTGGTATGAGAAGTATTTTCAATGGTAAGAATCTGGATGGCTGGGATGGTGATCCGCGACTTTGGTCAGTGGCTGATGGTGTTATTCACGGCGAAACCACTGCGGAGAAAAAAGCAAAAGGCAATACGTTCTTAATTTGGAAAGATGGCAAGACGAAGGATTTTGAGCTTCGCCTGTCTTTTCGATGCACGAACGAGAATAACTCTGGAATTCAATATCGGTCAAAGCATATCGACAAAGCTTCCAACAAATGGGTTGTACGTGGCTACCAGCATGAGATCCGAAACGAGAATATTCTCCCTAGCGTTTCGGGATTCATTTATGGAGAGGGAATCGGTCGCGGACGAATGTGCCTTGTCGGCGAAAAAGCCGTCTGGGGAGAGGATGAGAAGAAGGTCGTTGACACGAAACCGTTGGTCACGGCCAAGGAATACAAAGAGCTCTTCAAGCTGGACGACTGGAATGATGTCGTTATCATCGCCAAGGGCAATCATATCCAGCACTACACCAACGGGCGACTTGTACTAGATTTCAAGGACGATTCTGCCAAATCGCTATCCGAAGGCGTTCTGGCTTTGCAACTACATGCTGGTAAGGCAATGTGGGCGGAATTCAAGGACATCCGTATTAAGGAATTGAAGGACTAATGATTGTTGTGATCGCCACGGTAGACGTGGTTGAAGGAAAGCGCGCCGAGTTCTTGGAACACTTCCAGGCACTCGTGCCGCTGGTGGAAGACGAGGAGGGCTGTTTGGAATACGGCCCGATGGTGGACGTGGAAACAAGCATCGAGGCGCAGATTGATCTCCGGCCGGACGTCGTTACCGTGCTGGAGAAGTGGGAAGATCTAGAAGCCCTAGAAGTGCATCTCGTTGCACCGCACATGATGGAATATCGCGCCAAAGTCAGAGACTTGGTTCGCTCGGTCAGCTTGCAAGTCATCGAGTCGGCAGAATAGGACCAGTAGACCATCACTCCACCGCACTTAGCTTGAGCCATCTGCGCAGCTCAGAGCTGCTTCCTTCAAGCTGCTTTACTCGCTGGTAAGCTTTGCCAAAGCTTCCACTGTCTGATTGGCCCGCCCCGAATCGATGGCCTGTTGGCATCGTTCGGAGCAGCTGATTCTGCTCTCCTCGACTCCGGTAACCCAAAGTGCTGCAGCAGCGTTGAGGACGACCACATCCCGTTTAGGCCCCTTATAGCCTCCTAGCACTTCACGAATGCAGACCGCGCTACTCGCCGGATCGTCCGCGAACAAATCGCGGCGATCTGCAATCTGAAGACCGAAGTCGTAAGGCGTCCATTGCTGCTCTTTAATCGCGTCCGGAGTCACTTCAAGGACGCGTGTCGGCGCGGAAATACTCAGCTCGTCCACACCGTCTGCGCCGCGAACGACCAGAGAACGCTCAGTGCCAAGTAGTTGCAGGGCGCTGGCCAGTTTGTCTTGAAGGCTCTCGTCGCCAACACCGAGTACCTGGTGTGGAACGGATGCAGGATTGGCCAGTGGACCAAGGCGATTGAAGATCGTGGGACGGGGGATCTCCTTTCTAATCGGGCCCACGTGTCGCATTGCAGGGTGGAAATGCGGAGCGAAACAGAAGCATATTCCGAGCTGCTCCAAGCACTGCTCGGCCACTTCCGCTGGAGCCTCTAGATTCACTCCGAGTTCGGCGAGCACGTCTGCGGAGCCGGTGCTGCTGGTGATCTTTCGATTGCCGTGCTTGGCCACGTTAGCTCCTGCAGCAGCAGCCACAATTGCGGCTGCTGTACTGATATTGAATGTTTTCGAGCCGTCGCCGCCCGTCCCACAGGTGTCTACGATGGACGTTCTTGAGGATTCAACACGTCGCATAGAATCGCGCAGAGCTTGAGCTGCTCCAGCAAGTTCATCAACGGATTCTCCCTTGTCGGCCATGCCTTCCAGTAACCGCTTCATGACAGCTGGCTCAGCGGTGCCACTCAGCAGCCAGCCAATCGTGCTGCGCATCTCCTCCTTCGTCAAATCCTGCTCGGATTGGAGCTTGGCGAGGATTCCAGTAAACTCTGGCTGGTTCATTTCTCGATCTATTCCTTAGTTGGATACAAGCTTCTGCATTGGCTTCGTGTTTGAGACCGACAAATACCGTTTCGGCGTTGATCGGCGTCATTTGTGCGATCATTGCCGACATTGTAACGAACGACTTGTGTACTGAGCTGGATAGGCTGCATCGATGGCAAGAAAGATAATAATTGACTGCGATCCCGGAATTGATGACGCGGTCGCACTAGCACTGGCTCTTTTTGATCCCCGGCTGGAGGTGTTGGCGATCACAGCTTGTGCCGGTACCGTTGATGCCGAACGAGCGTCGGCCAACGTCGTTTCTCTTGTTGAGCGGTTGGATCCTCCCAAGATTCCGCGGATTGGTGCGGCAATTGATCCGGAAGGAGCTGCAGTTGGAAATGGCACACTGCTGCACGGTGACGATGGGCTCGGCAATACGCATTGGGCTCCCGTTTCGCGACAGCACGGATTGTCCAGTGACAAGTTGATCGAGAAAGAGCTTAGAGCGAATCCAGGTGAAGTAACACTTGTTTGCACCGGACCGCTGACTGGCGTCTCCAAAGCTTTCGGGCGTGACTCAGGATTGGCGGAGTTGGTGGATCGCGTGGTTATCGCTGGTGGCAGCGTCAACTTAGCTGGAAACGAAACGGCCACGGCTGAGTTCAACATGCATTTTGACCCGCGGGCAGCCTCACATGTTTTCCATAGCCCAACCACAAAGAGCCTAATTCCACTTGAGATTACTGAAGAGCTCCAATTCGGATGGGAGCTAATGGAAAAGCTACCTCCTTCGTACACCAAAGTAGGCGGAGTGCTGGAGAAAATCATTCCTCATCTGTTTCGAAGCACGCGCCAGCACCTGGGTAAGGAGACGATTTCTCTCCAGGCAGTGATGCCAATTTTGATGCTGGTAGAACCCATGTTGGCTGAGTGGCGAACGATGGCTGCTAATGTTGAGATTTCGGGAGAGCTAACGCGTGGAGCAACGGTCTTTGATCGCAGGCAACCACCGCAGTGGCGTCCCAACATGGAAGTTGGCTTCAATTTAGATCTTTCAGCCGCTCGTGATGCGTTCTTTCAGTGTCTGAAGTACGCGGCGCATATCATTTAGTTGCACCGTTTGACTCGCCTTTGTATCAGGAAGTTGTTCTGATGTTTTCGCGCTACAGGTGGGCCAGCGATTCGTAGCAGGAACGGCGCAAATTCAGGGGTTCCTTGCAGCGTTGACCGCTGCATTCTGCAGGCGGCATGTACTCATGCAAACTAGCTTCTAGTATAATTGCCTCGCTACGTCCAAGCCTCCCGCCTCCCCTACTTTTCCACGAAGGGTCTTTTCATGATTTCTCGTTCTTGGATTATTTCGCTAGTAGTACTAAGTATTTGTTCTGCGAGTGCGATGCAAACGCATGCTCAGGAGCCCGTGCGAATGGGTTGCGGGATCATGACCTTTGATACCGTTCCTGGGTGGGGATTGCGGCCCGATGGCTCCTCGGCCCTAGGAGCAACGCATGGTTCCGTCGTGATCGACAAAGAAGGCAACGTCTACACCAGTGCAAACAAAGGCGTCGTGGTGTTCACTCCAGATGGCAAGGTGATCCGCGAGTATCTGGGCGCTGACTACACTAACATCCACGATATGGAGATTCGCGAAGAGGGTGATGTGGAGTACATCTACGGTGCACGCAATGCTTCTGGTGAAGGCATCAAGTTCAAGGCGCAGGGAGGAGAAGTCGTTTTGAAATTGCCTTTTCCGGAAGCCTCAGGGCTGGCCAAGCCCAAGAGATTTAGCCCGACTGCGATCACTGTAGCACCGAGCGGAAACATCTACTTGTCCGACGGCTACGCGAGTAATCGCATTTTTGTGTTTGATCCGGATGGCAAGTACTTGATGTATTTTGGGGAAAAAGGCAACGACATGAAGCAGTTCAATACGGCTCATGGCATGACGCTGGATACGCGATACACACCAGCACGTTTGCTGATCTGCGATCGAAATCACCAACCAAAAGGTCGCTTGCTGCACTACGATTTAGAAGGAAACTTCATCGAAGAAGTCATCACTGGTCTTGGGATGCCAACCTCGGTTGCGATTCAAGGTGACTACGTTTCAGTCCCTGATCTGCATGGACGAGTCGTGATCCTTGATAAGACAAACACGATCATGGCTGTACTTGGCCACAATCCGGATCGAAGCAAGGGTGGCGCGTTTAAGATTCCTCAGGCAGATTGGATTGAAGGTGTCTTTAGCGGCACGCATGGTTCGTATTGGGACAAGAAAGGCAACCTGTACGTCCAAGATTGGAATGTATCAGGACGCTTGATGAAGTTGGTTCGCGTCAACTAAAGCAACTTGAATTGATCATTCGTTTCATTTCACTCACCGAGACAGACATCATGCGTTTCGCTGTCAAAGTTTGCTTAGTCTGTTCAATCTTCTTGGCTCCGGCGAAAGGAGATGAGCGACCCAATCTCATTCTCATCATTGCAGACGATATGAACTGGGATGATTGCGGCGCGTACGGGCATCCAAGCATCCGAACGCCGAATATCGATAGCCTGGCAGCGGAGGGCATGAAGTTCGAGCATGCTTATCTGACTTGCAGTTCCTGCAGTCCTTCGCGTGCCAGCATCATCACTGGCAAGTATCCGCATAACACCGGTGCAGAGCAGCTTCACTGGCCTCTGCCAGCCGGAGCCAAGACTTTCGTTGGCGATTTGCACGCGTCGGGTTACTATACCGCAGCGGCGGGCAAATGGCATTTAGGCGATGCCGTACGAAAAGACTTTGATGCAATTTACGAAGCCTCGACAGCAGGTTTTGTCCTGCCTTCAGGCAAAGATGGCGAGCCGCCGAAGATGATCGCTGCTCAACCCAGTGGCTGCGAAGACTGGGAGAAGGCTCTTGAGGCTTGTCCAAACGACCAGCCATTTTTCTTGTGGCTCGCGGCACTAGATCCGCATCGCGAGTACAACGATGGCGCATTGAATCCGCCACATAAAACCACTGACGTGATCGTCCCACCTCACTTGCCGGATACACCAGAGGTGCGAGAAGATCTGCGGATGTACTATGACGAAGTCGGAAGACTGGACGAGTATGTCGGACGTGTGCTACAGCTTCTCGAGGAACGCGACCAAGTCGAAAATACGATGATACTATTCATCACTGATAATGGCCGCCCGTTCCCACGTGACAAAACAACTTTGTACGACGGCGGAATACGCACGCCTTGGTTGGTGCGCTGGCCAGCGAGAATCAAAGCAGGGCAAACTACAAAGTCGCTGGTTAGCGTTGTCGACATCGCCCCCACAATGCTGGATCTTGCAAGAGTCCCGAACGATGAGCCTCGTGTTGGAAAAAGTTTTGCTCCAACACTAGCTGAATCTTCCAGAGTAATTCGCAAGTTTGCCTTTGCCGAAGATCATTGGCATGACTACGAGGATCATGCACGTTCCGTCATGAACGGGCAGTTCAAACTGATTCGCAACGACTACCCTGACTTGGCAGGTACGCCACCTGCTGACGCAGGCCGCAGTCCTACTTGGCAAACGATGCTGAAGTTGCTCGATCAGGACGAACTTACTTTGTCCCAACGCAACTGTTTCCGTGTGCCGCGGCCCCGCTGGGAACTCTATGACCTACAACGCGACCCTGGAGAGCTCAAGAATCTTGTCGCCGAGCCCGCTTATGCAGCGGTGCTTGCAGAAATGAAAGTTGCCTTGGAAAAATGGTCTGATCGCACTGAAGACTACCTGCCATCGCGTCGCACTCTTGATGAATTCGATCGCTATACCGGCCAGCCTGACCACAGCGTCCGCATTCGCCCCCGACATTCCAAGCTCAAGATGTACGGCACCAACGGCAAGTATTGAACTCGCAACTTTACAGTGGGATTCGTCATCGGCGCTTCGTCCTCTGGCAGAATCTCATGGCATACCGAGCGCAGTGCCTAGGCGTTTAATGTGCTGAGTAAAGTTAGCAATGCGCCTCTGTCCGTAAATGGAATGGCGAGACAGTAGCCAAACGTACGCGGGCTGACGTCTCACCAGGAGGGTACTAAGAATGGTTTTTTCCACAGTTCAATAACACGAGGAACTGATTTTCTGTCCACTTTCATTTCAAACATAACGACATCATTATCGCGGCCGGAGGCAGTATGGATCTTGGGGGGAAGCACACGGTCACCGACAATCATCTTGGTCGTTCCCATTTGGTACTCATAAGGTACCAAAGGATCGATGTGACACAGGATTTTCAGGTTCTCAAGATTCTGTCGTAGCAGCTTTTTCGGTAGTAGGTTGCCCAGCGTTTTCTTGCAATCAATGAAACTTACCACTTGGATACCACCGTGCCGCACTCGCGGGATAATATGGGTCGCTCCCAGTTGATATGCTTTGCTGAGTAGCAGGGG
Organism: Aureliella sp.; assembly: GCA_963691875.1. Lineage (GTDB taxonomy): Bacteria > Planctomycetota > Planctomycetia > Pirellulales > Pirellulaceae > Aureliella. Next base: position 1,549,589 of record OY829846.1, on the reverse strand, counting down.
CACTTGGCGGACAGCTGGTGCAGGGAGAGACGCACTGGGCTCGCCGCCCCGTTTCATTTTTCTTATTCGGCGGTGTGATTGTGGAGGGAGGGAACGTGCTTTTCCCAATCCGTCCGAGGCATCTGGGTAACACGCGTTCGCCGAGGCTCCTGCGTCTCGCGAGCCGATAGACGAGCTTAAGCGTGTCGCTGGTTCAAGCCTAAGGGCGGACTCGGCTATTCCTATTGTCTCCTCGCTCGACTCATAGAACTCGATTGCGGAATCTGTGAACTGTTGGAGTATGGAATCCGCCGCCTAACCTTCAACTTGTCCGTAGTAGTGCTTAACGGCGTTCTCAATTGCGATTCGCGATGCAACCATCTGTCTGATAGGTCGATTCAGGACGAATCGAAGCTTTTCGACGGTCTCCAAGTCAGCAGGATCGTGCTTCAAGATTGGGAGCTCTCCACCTGATTCCTAGTAATGCTAGATACCGTTTTCCCTAGCCACGGATTCCGGGACCAGTAGAATTGCGTCTTCGATGCTTACGTGCTCAAGATCGACGGAGGGTGGTACAAATGCCCCAGCGATGGCACGAGCCGTTCCTTCACGTGAAGCGTAGCCAAACAGGTCGATTGCCGCTAGCAGTACGCAGTCTCTTTGTTTTGCTGAGTTCTCTGCATCTTTCAGTTGTTTTTCTGATTCTCCCATTTTCAAATGCTTTTTGCAAATTCAGCTTTCGTGGCAGAAGTTCTTGAGCTCTTGGTCGTTCGTCGAGGTACGCGATCGGAGGGCCGCCGATAGGAATCAAACTCGAAGGCCTTAGCGGCGTTTCTGACACGTGCCGATTCGTCTATGGCGATTTAAGCTGTAAATCTTGATAGCACTCTGCCTTGTAGAGGACACTTTACAATCTCATCCCTCAAACCTCGGACGCGGTTTCCACTAAGAACGAAATTGTCTTCCAATTCTCGGAGACGCGTTTTCGCCAAAATGGGATAGGCCGTTCCAGAACTCCGGTCTTCCTGATCGCTAGAAGAAATCTTTGGTTCCCATGGCTTGCCATTGCATCCCGCCTTCAGCTTCAATTTTCAGTCCGACAACGGCTGGTGGCCCAATCTCATCGGCAAAGCGATGCATCGCCTCGTCAACTTGCTTTTCAACTTGCTTTTCGGATGCGACCAGCTCGCATGCCCCGGAAGACAGCGTCGCGAATCGTTTAAGCACGCTCCCATTAACGGCGTGATCTATACCGAGGCAGAACATTCGGTGAAGTTTCACATCGGCGAGGGTGCTAAGAAGTCTAAGAGCGGAATCTTACCCGTGATTTGACCATCCGTGACCGAAACGACTGAACGCGATCTAAAGGTCTTTTCTATTCTTCCCTTAAAGGTCTGAAGTGCTTCTTGGGCTGGTAATCCCAATTCGGTACCACCGCGGTCCTCAACGTTGCTCAGCCATTGAGCAGCCTTGAAATGGCTGGCTTCGGTCTCTCGCAACCAATTTGAGTTTCTTAGCCTGGAGGAACTCAGTGATTCGTTTCGCTGGTTAAACATGAGGAATTGGAATCGGTCTGTGGACGAGAGAGAATCAATCGACAGACTCCACGCCGCGCTGCGTCCATCTCCCAGTCCCGCATGCTTCCGCCGCGATCAAGAAGGAAAACGATAATCAGAGGACTTTTGGTTTCCGACTTTGGAGCCAATGCATGGACTGCGAACACTGCGTCATTCGTGTTCTCGCAATCGGCGTCCGACTGGACGTGTGTAGAGTTCGGGTGTGCAACAACTAGTGAGGATGCAACCTGCTCGCTATCCAGATCGCCGTGTAGAACGAAGTCGGCCTTGCATCTCAGTCGGCGATCGATCAGCCCGAGCATGAAGCCGCAGCGAATCTTTCGCTTGTCCCGAACAGCCCGGCCGCTTTTCGACTCAGCGGGCGTTTAGCTACCCGTTTGTAAGGTTCGAGCGATAAGTGTTCGAAGCTGATCGAGACTGAAATGTTTATTGAAAATAAGGTGGATGCTGCACTGTTACATCACCGTGTCAATTGTTGGATTCCGAAGCTGTAGTGGAATTCGCCAGAATTCGATGAACCCGCAAATATGCGAGCAAGCTTGACCTGGGCGTAAAGGAGACTTGGAAGAAACTCAATTCTCGCGAATCCAGCTACGGGTAGAGCGGGGGGTTAGGGGGTTTGGTTGGACTTTGCGGGGGCGGGGAGTTCTTCACAACTCCTGGGGTATGCTGGCCGATGTCGAACACTGAGTATGTAGTGCGTTTTTGATTCGAACTGGATTGTTTCTGACGCACCGCTGATCAGCGCTCTCGCAAAGGACTGTGAACATGAGCCGAATATCTCTCAGCTTTCTCACCTGCGCCCTCTTGGGCTGCGGTTTGACTGGCTGTTCGCTGACTCCGAAAAACGACTGCAATGTCGTTTGCGAGGATCGCGAAATGGCTCAGGACTTCTGGACCTCCTACTACAGAAATCACCACTGGCCAGCGCCATTTCGTGCAATGGACACTTCCTCCATCTTGGCTCATTTCGAGACACAGCGAAACAACGGATGGAAGCTCTACAACACGCTTGGCACCGCCATGTTCGACCATGACACCGGCGACCTCAACTCGTCCGGACTGGCCCATGTAGAATGGATCACGACACAGGCACCAGCCGATCGCCGAGTTGTTTTCGTGATGAAGGGTGAAGACGCAGAAGATACGGCGAATCGCATCGAAGCAACTCAAGTAGCCATTTCGCGATTGATTCCAACCGGTGATTTACCGCCGATTTACCTAACGGATCGCGAGGCACACGGATCTTCGGGTGCCTACCAGACAGCGATTTCGCGAGCGATTTTGACCTCCACTCCTTCGCCAAGACTGCCAACTGATCCGACCGGTGGCGGGTCGTCTTCGGCAAGTCCTTAAGACCAGAACTCAACTCAAGCACCAACGCAAAAAGCTCCGAGAACCTCACTCGGAGCTTTTAGCATTCAAAACGATCTCGTGCACCGTCTGGGCATCATGCCTGACGAATGCGTCCGTGCAAATGCACGAAATCGCTTGATTCGAATCCGCGGAAAAGCCTAGGCCGCAACCTTGCTCATTGCGTTCTCCGCGCCGTTTTGTGCTTCAATCGCTTCAATGAATTCTTCGAAGATCCGGACGTCCAAAGCACTAGCCGCACTACTTTCCGGGTGGAATTGAGTAGCAATGGCGAACCAATCTACCATCTCTGATTCAATCGCTTCGACGATCCCGTCTTGGCATCGCGCAGTTACACGGAAGCCTTGAGCAACTTCATCGACGGCCATGTGGTGGCGTGATGTAACACGAATCTCACCTTCGCCGTAAACGCGACCGATTAGCGAGTCGGACTCAATGATCAACGAGTGCCGGTGCTGGAGGTCTTGAGAGTCGCGGTGAGGCAATGCTTCTGGGCGATCCTCTGGAATGTGCAGGAATAGATTTCCACCGCACATTACGTTTAACAATTGCATGCCAGATCCAATTGCCAGAACTGGCATGCGTCGCTCGACGACTTCGTAAGCCAGTCGTCGGTCAAAGTGTTCGCGTCGTGGCTCCATCAACTTCATCGATGGGTGAAGCATGAATCCATCGTTCCTCGGGTCCAGGTCAGCTCCACCAATCAGCAGGCAACCATCGAGGTGGTCAAGCATTTGTCTCAGAGCATCATCATCCATCATAGGGGGCAGCAGTACTGGGATGGCTCCAGCGTTTGCGATCGCGTCAAAGTAGCCAGCTGCCACGTAGGCAAAAGCGGGCTGTTTGTGCTGGGCGGCACGGTAGTCAGTGTTGATACCAATAATTGGCTTAGTCATCTGAAAAATCCTTCATCAGATACAGTGGAAAGAGTAACCTTCAGCTTCCCTTCACGAGCGGAATCCCTAAGCTCGGGAGTCTGTCAGACTTCATCCTGGTCTTGTAAATGGACGAGATACTTCACGTCGAATTTGCGTTCCCTGCAAAATGCGTCAGTCGAGTTCTTCAGAGCCAATTATCTAGGTGACAGACGGCATTTCGAGTGTGTAAAAAACTGAGTCGCTTTTCCTTGCGAATAGTCTCGGCGAGAGCCAACTGAAGGTAGGTAGGTTTAGTTGGCGTTCGAGCCAACAACGAGCATGAAATTAACCTAGTCTGAACCGAAGTCAATAAGATAACTAGATTTGGTGCCAAGCGGTTTCTACTGTACTAGGTGGTGTGCTAGCAAAGGTTGTGTTTGGTCTTATTGTCCATCTCCATTTAGTTTTATGAGTACATTTACTTACGCATCACCTTGATGAGTCGAGGTCGCTGATGGAGTCGAAAGAAACGGGATCGCTATTCCACCAAGAATCAAAGCACCAGCGATCAGCAAATGCAATCGTAACTCCTCACGTAAGAACAAAACCGCCCCTACGGCAGCAATTACAGGTACCAACAGTTGTGCAAGTGAAGCTTGGCTTGTCGATAGTCTTGGCAAGACGCTATACCAGCCGACGTAGCCGAGTCCTGAAGTGATCGCGCCGGAAACACACGCAAGCACGACTCCCACTGCTTCGGCACGAAGCTGAGTGGCAACAAATAGGCAAATTGGAATTGCGAACCATGAAGCCCGACGAAAATTCATGGCAGTCGCAAGGATAGGATCCTTTGCATTCTTCCCAAGAGCTGAGTAGACGCCCCAGGAAACGCCGGATCCACACATCATCACTAGGCCCAACAGTGAAGGTGATTTCACTCCTGGAAGAAGCAAGTAAAGAAGGCCCGCGTTGGCCAGTGCGAATCCCAACCACTGGACGCCTCGAACCGACTCACCTCGCATCTTGGCAAAGATCAGCATCGTAATTTGAACCGCACCAAAGAGGGCGAGCGCACCAGTCGCTGCACTCAGCCATTGATAGGCGACCGAGAACAGAATCGCATACCCAAACAGACTAATAGCGGGCCACCAAGCGATCGCGTCACCCGCTGGACCTGTTTTGCGCCGGGCTGAGCACACGGCCAGCATCACCGCTCCTGCTACTAGCCGAATTGCTGTGAACGAAACAGGATCGATCGCCCCCCGCTCCAGGGCAAGTCGGCAAAGCAGCGAGTTGGCGGCAAAGGCGACGAGAACCAGGCTGACAGCACCAAATAACAACATCAGGCTTAGATTACTTGCCAGAGTAGTTCGGGTTCTCGCGGGGCAACTTGGCGTTCATTGAATTCAATTCAGTCATCAACGATCGCTTTAGACGCTCCGCCAACTCGGGATTCGCGTCGATCACATTTTTGCGTTCGCCTGGATCGCTGGCCAAATTATAAAGCTCGCTCCCAGCACCTTTGCCATTCTTGCCCGCATAGTAGTGAAGCAGCTTCCAGTCGCCATCGCGGATGATACTGTAGGGAGTGATGCTGCCTCGATAGTGTGGAAAGTGCCATATTAGTGGGCGACTGACCAAATCTTCTTTGCCTCCAGAAACCAAGTGATTTTTCAGAGATACTCCATCGATCACATGACCGTTTGGAGTCTCAACTCCGCAACATTCGGTCAATGTGGGCAAAATATCGATCGAGCAAATAGGAGTGTTGGAGCTTGCGCTCGCAGGTACGACGCCGGGCCAGGAAACGATAGTAGGAATACGAATGCCGCCTTCGTAGGGGTGCCCTTTTCCTTGTCGAAGCGGCAAGTTCTCGGTGGGCACGCCTTTGCCATTGTCCAAGCCGCCGTTGTCGCTGGTGAACCAGATGATGGTTTTCTCTTCTAACTCCAACTCACGCAAAGTCACTTGCACTTTTGCGAGCGCTCGGTCGACTGATTCGACCATGGCGGCGTAGGTTGCTTGTTGGCGATTCACACCATGTTTAAGGTACTTGTCGATGTGATCCTTCGGAGCTTGAATCGGAGTGTGAACGGCATAGTGCGAGAGTTGGATGAAAAAGGGCTCGTCTTTCCACTGCCGGATCAACTTGCAAGCTTCGTCGGCTTCGCGATCGGTCAGGTACTCGCCGGGATCCCGCGAAGGCAGTTTGAAGATTCCATCCCGCAAGGATTGGTGCCGGCCTCTGGGTTGATTGAAGGGATCAAAATAGTTCGGTGGCTGACCGTAGTCGCATCCGCCAAAGTTCACTTCGAAGCCTTGGTGTTCGGGATACCAAGCTTCGTCTCCTAAATGCCACTTGCCAATGTAGGCAGTGTGATAGCCAGCGGGGCGTAGCATTTCCGCTAGCGTGATTTCATCCGATTCCATCCAAAACGGATTTGGCGGACAGAGCACTTTGTTCTTGGCTCCACCGATGTACTTGGTGGGATTGGCTTTAGGAGTTTTGCCTCCCGGTCGTTGGAATTGCGAACGAATCCAGTCTGTGACACCGACACGACCTGGATAGCGACCTGTTTGAACCGCGGCTCGTGTTGGCGAGCACACAGCACAAGCAGCATATGCTTGAGTGAAGTGCATACCCTCGCGAGCCAGTTTGTCGAGAGTTGGCGTAACGCAGATTTCATTTCCAGCCGAGGACCAGTCTCGCCAACCGAGGTCATCTACCAGAATCAAGACAACGTTCGGCCGCTTTGTAGGTTCGGCCGCGAGTAGCTCGCCCCCTGATGTCACGCAAGTAATCGAGAGGCTGGTGAATAGTAAAGTTCGCGCCACCAAAGCACAGCGATTCAGAGAAGGCATGGGTGTTAGTTTCCTGAGGAAGAAAAATGGGCACATCGCCAATATGAGAAGAGCCGACATAATAGTCCGGATGCGTGGTCTCCTCCACCGGCAGCGGAATTGGCGGAGTCAGAATCGTTGGTGTTGCGACGTTGCCCGGCACGATTGTCTCCCCTATACAAGACGGCCTCGCCGCAGTGACAATACTGTTTGTAACTGCTAGCCGATCTTGTGAGAATTACTGGATCCTCGCTCAACCTTCGGGTTGGGATTGCAGAAAATTGCACCCTAAATACTCCATGTTCCATGCTTCACTTGGCATTTTCGATCTTCGTTCTACTGCTCGCAGCACTGCCAACACTGCTGATCATTCGAAATTTCCCACTTTTCCAATTTCCGAGCAAAGAAAGCGAGGCGGTTGTGGAGCGGCCCGGCGTCTCTCTCCTTATTCCGGCACGCAATGAAGCGGCAGGTATCGAGGCAACGTTGACGAGCGTTTTGGCCAGCCATTATCAAAGTCTCGAAGTGATCGTACTCGACGATCACTCAGAGGATGAGACCGCGGCGATTGTGAATCGTTTGGCTGTCAAGGACGATCGCCTTAGGCTCGAGCAGTCAAAAAAGCTGCCTGAAGGTTGGAACGGCAAGCAACATGCCTGCTGGCAGCTCGCGGAGCACGCTAAGCATGACTTGCTGTTGTTTCTCGATGCTGATGTTCATGTCCAACCAGTTTGCGTCCACCAGCTAGCGCAGTTGATCCAGCAGCGCGATCTCGACTTGCTCAGTGGATTTCCCAAACAGATTCTGGGGACGCTGAGCGAACGCATGCTGATTCCGATGATGTACTACGTACTGCTTGGCTATTTGCCGCTCGATCAAATGAGGGCAAATAATGATCCCAAGTTCGGTGCAGGTTGCGGTCAGTTGTTTCTTGCTCGCAGGAAAGCCTATTTTGACGCTGGAGGTCACAAAGCGATTCATGGCTCGCGGCACGACGGATTGAAACTGCCTCGTAGTTTTCGTGCGGCAGGCTTTTCTTCCGATCTAGTGGATGCATCACATTTGGCTGAGGTTCGAATGTACGAGGGCTGGCCCCAAGTTCGCAATGGGCTGCTGAAAAACGCGACGGAAGGATTCGCCAACTGGAAGTTGATTCCGGTCTTCACTGTTCTCCTGATCGGTGGCAGCGTGCTACCACTTCTCGGCCTGGCACACGCACTCTTCTGGGGCTGGCCAGCCGAAGGCACACTTGGGATAACGGCGACTTTCGTGTTGGCTACAGCAACGGCAGTAAATTGGGTTGGTGCCTTTTGCATTCAAGGAAGAATGAAGCATCCACTCGTGAGTGCAGTTTTGCATCCCGTCGCAGTCGCGGCGTTCATGCTCTTGCAGTGGACTGCGCTAATGCGAGAACAATTAGGAATGCAACCGATTGCTTGGCGAGGAAGAGCTTGACCTCGAATGCCACTTGTAGGTGTGACTAGATCCAATCCAACTCGTCTCGTGTGCGATCGGAGGGGTTGTCGCCGGTATTCACGGTTGTGCTTGGCTCAAACAGCATCACCGAGACTTCTTCCTTGGCGACTGGACGGTGCTGCACACCACGAGGAACTACAAGCATTTCGCCAGGTCCCAGTTTGGCGGTTGGCGCATTCTCAAGCTCGATTTCAAGTGAGCCTTCAATTACGAGGAACAGCTCATCCTCCTGTTTGTGTGAGTGCCATTCGAATTCTCCGAGTAACTTTGCAAGTTTGACTTGCTGGCCATTGAGCTCAGCGACGATGCGCGGGTGCCAGTGGTCGGAGAACAACGAGAGTTTGTCGCTGAGCTTGATTGGTTTGGGGGACATATGTTTGTAATAAGAGGGGGGAGCGGCTGACAAGCTAGAAGTTTATCCCATGTGGAAGCTTATCTCGCGTTGCAAATCTTAATTAACTTGATCGTCTGACCAAACGGCGAGTTCATTGCCAAAAGGATCGTGGAATTGAAATCGACGACCACCAGGGAAGGCTGTGATGTCGACGGTCAACTCGGCGCCAGCTTCTTTAACCGAAGTAAGAGAGGCGTCGAGGTCTTTGGAATACAAGACGACGAGTGGTCCGCCAGAAGTGACGAAATCCACTTTGCACATTCCAGCGATTTCGCCTTCACCATCATGCTTTGGGATTCCCACGTACTCGGGACCATAGTCGGTAAATTTCCAACCGAAAGCAGCTCCATAAAACTGTTTCGCTTTTTCGAGATCGGTGACCGAGAATTCGATGTAGTTGATTTCGTGGTGGATGTGCTGAACCGCCATGTTCGTTCCCGAAAGTTGCGGGGAATTTGTGTCACTGGCTGCATTATAAGAAAAACTCCACACCAGAATGATGCGGAGTTTTGAGAGTACATGCGTTCGGGTTCAGCGTGCTAGCTGCAGCCCATCGAGTTACCGCAGTTGTGGCACAAGTAGCAGTTGCCATTGCGAACCGTGATTGAACCGCAGTTGTCGCAGCTTGGTGCATCGGATTGGAATCCGGCGAACTGTTCCTTTTGCGTGCCAGAGTTGGTGGCCGGCTCAGCGATTGCAACGCCCGCTGGCTCTAGGCTTTGAGCGTCAACGATGTCGCTGCCACCGGCACAAGCTGAAGTTTCGACTTCAATTGTTTCGACAGGAGCCGTATTGCCGTCCGCCTTGGAGGCTTGGTCAGTCACGGCAGGAGCTGGCGTTTCCGCCTTGAGCTGTCCAGTCGCTGCTTCGCGATATCCAGCAAGGAAGTTGATACCCATCCAGCGGAAGATGTAGTCCACCATACTCTTGGCGATTCGAATGTCTGGGTTCGTGGTGTGCCCCATGGGTTCGAAACGAGTGTGACTGAATTTGTTGACCAATACTTCTATCGGTACACCGTACTGGAGTGACATCGAAATTGCAGTACCAAAGCTGTCCATCAAGCCGCCGACGGTCGAACCTTCTTTGGCCATCGTGATGAACAATTCGCCAGGACGTCCATCCGGATACAAGCCAACGTTCAAGTAGCCTTCGTGCCCCGAGATATTAAACTTGTGAGTGATGGATTGACGAGTGTCAGGCAGTCGTTCGCGACGTGGCTTGTAAACTACCTTTTCGACAACTGCTGCTTCTTCCTCTTTCGATTCCTCGGTGCTGGTATTCAGCGGCTGGCTTTGCTTTGAGCCATCGCGGTAAATTGCGATCGCCTTCAAGCCAAGTTCCCAGCCCCAGAAGTAAGCATCCGCGATGTCCTTGGGAGTAACATCATTCGGCATGTTAACTGTCTTGCTGATCGCACCAGACAAGAATGGCTGAGCGGCAGCCATCATCTGCACGTGAGCTTGCCAAGGAATACTGCGTGTTCCCTTCGCTGGCTTGAAGGCACAATCAAATACTGGCAAGTGCTCATCCTTGATGAATGGAGCGCCTTCGATCGTGTCGTTCTCGTCAACGTATTCGATGATAGACTTAACTTGGTCTTCGGTGTAGCCCATGGTCGCCAAACCGTCTGCAACGGATTTGTTGACGATCTTGAGCATGCCGCCACCAGCGAGCTGCTTGTATTTCACCAATGCAATATCTGGCTCGATTCCTGTGGTGTCGCAGTCCATCATAAAGCTGATCGTACCGGTTGGAGCCAGAACTGTAGCTTGAGCGTTGCGATAGCCATAGCGATCGCCCAGCTCGATGACCTTGTCCCACAAGTCTTGGGCAGCTTCCTTCAGGTAAGCAGGACCTGCATCTTCGATCTCCTCGGTTGCATCACGGTGCATTCGCATCACGCGTTGCATCGGCTCTTGGTTCGCTTCGTAACGAGCAAACGGGCCGACTACGCCAGCCATTTCTGCCGATGCAAGATTCGCAGAGCCGTGAAGCAGTGCGGTGATCGAACCGCAAATGCCGCGGGCCTCGTCCGAATCGTAAGCCGCACCCGAAGTCATGACGAAGCTGCCGAGATTGGAGTAACCTAACCCAAGTGGTCGGTACAAGTGGCTGTTCTTAGCGATAGGAGCTGTCGGATAGCTCGCGTGGTCAACCAAGATTTCTTGTGCGATAAAGAACATACGGCAAGTCGTCGTGAAGCCGTCGACATCGAACGAGCCATCTTCCTTGCGATATTTCATCAAGTTGATGCTGGCCAAGTTGCAAGCCGTGTTGTCCAAGAACATGTATTCGGAGCAAGGATTGCTGGCGTTGATCGGACCATCGTTGGAGCAAGTGTGCCAATCGTTGATCGTGGTGTCGTATTGCACACCTGGATCACCGCAGTTCCAAGCACAATCTGCCATCGCGTCGAGGACACTACGAGCATCGTAGGTTGGCGGAGTGCCGGAGGCCTTTTCACTTACCCAAGTCGTGGTCCATTCTTGTCCTTCGCGGACACAATCCATGAAGTCATCGCTGATGCGGACAGAGAGGTTCGCATTTTGGAAGCAGACAGACGAGTAAGCTTCGCCATTAAAGTTCGCTTCGTAGCCTTCGCGGATCAAGGCGTGAGCCTTTTGCTCTTCGCCCCACTTCGACTGGATGAACTCCATGACGTCTGGGTGAGAAACCTTCAGCGACTGCATCTTCGCGGCGCGACGAGTCTTGCCGCCACTCTTTATGACTCCAGCGATGGAGTCATAAACTCGCATAAAGGAAAGAGGGCCGGATGGAGTCCCACCACCTGAAAGCTTTTCGCGCGAGCTTCGAATGGTGGACAAGTCCGTACCAGTTCCGCTACCAAATTTGAACAACATTGCTTCGCTGCTTGCCAGACGCATGATGTCTTCCATGTTGTCATCCACGCTTTGGATAAAACATGCAGAGCCTTGCGGATACTCGTAAGGATTCTCAGGCTGCTCAACGATGTCAGTTTCTGGATTGTAATTCCATGTGCACTTCGCACCCGTGACACCATACTCTTGCCACAAACCAACGTTGAACCAAACTGGTGAATTGAAAGCGCCATGTTGGTGCAAGCACAGCCAGGAAAGTTCACGATAGAAATTCTCGCCGTCTTCGGCACTATCAAAGTAGCCGTCGGCGATTCCCCAATCAGCGATCGTCCGGGTCACGCGGTGAATCAGTTGACGCACGCTGTTTTCACGCTCTTCGGTTCCCGGCTCGCCATAGAAATATTTACTAACAACGACATTCGTCGCTAATTGGCTCCAGGATTCTGGAACCTCGCAATCGGTTTGCTCGAACAGAGCGTTACCGTTTTCATCCTTAATCGCTGCACTGCGAACTTCCCACCGCACTGTGTCGAAGGGGTCGGTTTCCGCAGGGCAATTGCGCAACTCGATCGTCAAGCCTTCCTTGGCTGTCTTTTTAGAGGCTTTGGACGTACTCCGTGGCTTCGATGCCTTTGTGGCAGCTGCCTTTTCGGATCTCGTGCTACGGCCCTTTCGACGCAATTCCACAGTCGCCATTCATGAAACTCCTTAGAAGCTAGATCATATGTTCCCGAGTGACATTCCCTCACCACGCTCAATCAGAACTCAATTAGACGGTTTGTAAATCGCTTTCAATCGAAGTGGCGTACGCGCCATAGAGGATGGATAAAAAGCCTCAATAAAGCCGATCGATAACAACTCTTCCCTGACCCGCCAGACGCAAACTGGCGGACGACTAACTGCGTGCCTCCAAGCTACTCGCTAAGATGTACTCAAGATAAGAAATACTGAACCTACGTTCACCATCATGGTTGTCGTTGGATTCTTTGTGGGGGCAACTCCGCCCGCTTCAAGATTCCTGAAATAGATGTTTTTCGTATCTGAGAAAGGGTGCTCAACCACTACCTGTAGTGTATCGCGATTTCTCAGCCACAACATCTAGGACTTTTGCAGAGTTTACGGGATCTTCTTGCTGTGTCAAACTCGGTTCGCAAAACGCCTTAAGTGCACTGGAGCAAAGTACTTGGGGCGAAACTAGGCCCTTTGAGGCCCAGTAACATGGGGACTAATGTGAAGACCTAACTTATTTTCAGTTAAGGGTTTGTGAAGATGTCCAAATACTGAAGTCGGGTGAGTACAAAATGAGATGCTATCAAAAAAAATTCGGATCTTCTTCCATACATGGCGAAATGGGCACAATGGGACGAGTAAGGAAGCGGCTGGCACGTCGGTATGTGCCGCCGATCTGCATGATCCTTAGTTGCGTTGGAAGTCCTCCTCTTTCGCTCCAAGCTCAAGGTCAAGTTACGACAGGCTCACAGGAGGAAAGATCTGTTCGCGAGGAGTTGCCCAGCAAGGCCAAGAAACTCGAGTCATTCTTGCAGGAAACGCGCGCGAAGCATGGGCTCCCAGCAGTGTGGGCCGCCAAAGCGACTCTGAGTGATGGTGAGGTCAGCGAAAATCTTGTTCTCGCTGCCTCAGGATTACGAAGAGCCAACGCGACAATGCAGGTTGGTAACAACGACCTGATTCATCTGGGCTCTTGTGCAAAGGCCATGACGGCGACTCTCATTGAACAGCTCATTTCTAGCGGCAAGCTTGATTGGGATACAAGACTGAAAGAGATCTTTGACGATTTGGAACAGCTTCAAGCAGGTGACTGGGGCCGAGTCACGGTGCGGCAATTACTCGAGCATCGCAGTGGTGCTCCCAAGGATCTGAATTGGTACGACATTCAGCGAGAGCATCCCCATGACCTGGTCGCTGGTCGCAGGGCGGTGCTGGAATGGCTGCAAGCGAGGAAACGGTCCGCAGAGCCCCAATACTCTTACTCCAACATTGGCTATTGTCTCCTCGGGCATATTGTCGAGCAATTGGAGCAGCAGAGTTGGGAGAGAGTCATCAAAGCGAAACTCTTCATCCCTTTAAAGATGGATTCGGCAGGCTTTGGGCCTGTCATAGGCAAGGAAGCACTGTCTCAGCCTTGGGGACATAAAGCGAAACCATCCGTCACAGGACTTCAACAGGGCCTGCTGGGCGGTTCCTCCCGGGCAGGATGGGAGCCGAAGCGAATTGACAATGCAGTGCCTCTGGGGCCTGCTGGCCGCTGCCACATGACCATGAAAGACTGGGCTAAGTTTGTGACGCTTTTTGCTTCTGCCAAGCCAACTATCGAAAAATTGGGAATCAAAGAAGAGATTTGGCGGGAACTTACCAGAACCAGGTTAGAAAGCGGGATGCGCTATGCTGGTGGCTGGATCCTACTTGACAGAGAGTGGGGGGGAGGAGAAGTGCTGAATCATGCCAGCTCGAACACCACCTGGTACTGTGTTGCCTGGGTGGCTCCAAAAAGAGAGTTCTTCGTGTTGGTGGCGACCAACTGCTTTGGCAGCGTTCCACCTCAAGCCTGCGACAGCATTGCTGCAGAATTGATAACTTCGAGGGATTACTGAGTTATCCCTGGAATAAGTGCAGCACCATCTTCTTTCGTCTTTTCGTAAGGGTTTTGCTGAATATTCCGATAGCGAACGCTAGGTGCTCCAGCTGCTGTGGGAAATCTAGTTTAATTAGGCAGCTGAGCCGCGTACCATAGGGAAAAGGGGGGTGCAACCGATTACGGAACCTCAGGACACATATCTTCGAAATGCCAATCGGACGCGGTGATAGATCACTCTCATAATCGGCTCGCAGCCAATTTGGACGGTCATGATAAATCAGAACACTGAGCTACACCGAGCCTCCTTAGGCTTGCCGCCAGCGTTGTGCGGTGCGCCATGGCGTCTGATGCTTGTTCTGCTCTCTCATCAACGACTATTCGCCTTCGGGGTGTTTCTCGTCATTTTCTTCTTTGCTCCTTTCTCTGCGGCGCAGGAAGATAAATCTCCGGGCTCTTCGTCCAAAGGGCTTGAAGGTAGCGTCCTGCCGTTTGAGGCAAGGATGTACTTAGATGAAGATGGTGAACGAGTCTTCTATTTGCCGTCAGTCACCCTCGAAGAAATTCGCCTCCTTAAGCAACTTGACAATCAAAAGGGTGGCTACGAGTTTCGAAAAATTGAAGTGAGCGCGGCAGTCGGCGAACGGCACGCTGATGTGAAGGCGAATTTTCAGGTGCAACTAGGTGATGACTCAGCTTATGCAGAGGTTCCACTGAGCTTTGGTTCATGCCAACTTGGACTCACTCCTCCACGAGTTGATAGTGGTGGTGACAAAGAGTTTCAGAGTAAGTTAGAAGCGACGGTCAACGGCTATCGCTGGATTCTCTACTCAGGACGAAATTCCTCGGAGCAATCGAAAAACCGTGTTTACGGGATCGAGCTGAGTGGAAAATCTAAGTTGACTACCTCCAGCGGACGCAGTTCGCTCCGAATTGCGCTGCCTCTGCAGAGCTGTGAAATCAAATTAGTTTTGCCAGCCAATTCAACAGACGTTCGTCCTGGTGGTGAGGAGTTTCTTGGTGAGCCCAAGAAAGGCGCTGAAGGCATTGAGTACACGATCCTTTCTCGTGGCGGTGATTTCAACATTTCGTGGAAATCAAAAGACGAATTGAATCGCTTTTCGTCTGTCGAAGCGGACAGTGAAACGCGTTTTGTAGTCGCTGATCCGAGTACTCCCTGGAGTGCAACGACCAAGATGACGTTGCGATGGTTCGGAGACAACCAAAATGAGCCACTTTTGCTGACGCTGCCAAAGGGAGCTCGATGGCGAGAGCGGCCGCAAGGTGATTTCGAACGCTTTCAAGTTTCGCTCGTCGTCGATGATTCCGCAGCGGATGAGGAAGTTGCAGCCCAGTATTCACTGCAAAACATTGATCCAGATCAGTTTTCGAGTATCGAAGTCACTCTTGAATGGGAGTACCTGCCGACGTTGGTAACTACGGCGACAAAAGGACTAGCCTGCGATATAGCGATCCCGAAAGTCAGCGACTTGGATTCTCATCGTGGCGTGATGGTTTGTGAAACTCCGGCAGAATTTGTTGTTCGGTATGACCACAACGCGGCGTCTACATTTATTCAACGCAGCCAAAGCAGTGATTCTTTCGCTTGGCAACAATTACAATTCGGCTTTTCGAAAGAAGACGTGGGAATACGCTTAGTCTTCCGCAAGGAAGAAGCCTTGCCAACCGTGCGGCCAGTCTACTTGGTGGAAGTCGAGAAGTCTAAGCTGCGATTGACCGCGTGGCTAGATTGTTCCTTCAACTCCAATCAGCGAGCGCCCAATCTTGGCCTTATGTTTGGCGACTGGAGTCCGCTTGAAAACACCGCAACTGCATATCCAGTTTCAGCAGATCCAGGTGCAGAGGAAGGTGAGCTGCTGCGAATTGAATCGCGCAGTGACGGTAGCCATCGCGTCACACTTCCATCGACTGAACGCTCGTCCTTTGACGGTAATCGCCGACCGAGGCAGATCTGGCAGTTGACTGCTGAGAAAACGCTGTCTGGCCCAGAATCGCTGGAATTTGTCATCCCACAAATTATCCGTGGAGAAGATATTGGCACTGCAAATCATGGTGCCGGAATTCTCATTGTGTCCTCACAAGATGAGGTACTCCTGAGATTTCAGGACAGTAACAGCCAGGGCCTGTTGCCGGACGTGTTTTCCGAGGACCTTTCTCGATACTTAAGAACTGAATCTATCAGACAGCCCTACGTCTTTCGGTTTCAGAGCAATTCTGTCCAACCCAAATGGGTAGGGAAAGCGAATGTGCTACCTCGCTCGGTTGTCGCACGTGAATCCGTGGAACTCACGCTATTGCAAAATGAGCTTCAGGTTCGACAAGACTTTGACCTAAGCATCGCGAATGTTCCTGTCTTTCGACCCCGGATTGCGGTACCTGTCCGCCAGGATCAGGCCCCTAATGCGACGTTTCAACGCGTTCAATTCTATGTTGGCGACTTGCTGACATCTGCTGTACCTATTGAGCTTTTAACTGGAGAACAACTCTCTCAACGAACCGAGCGTGCGAACAGCAATGCAGATGCGAAGCAAACATGGCAAGTCTACGAGCTTGTCGCAGCCTCTGAACTGAGGCGAAATGTATTGTTGCGTGTTGAGTACCAGCTGCCATGGGGCAGCGGTGCCGCAGGCAGCGCGAGCCCAAGTCCCGACAATTCGAGCGAACAGATACCGTTGGCTGTTCTACTCGAGCCGTCTGAATATATCGCGACTACACGCGAAGTCTCGCTTGCAAATACCCGTGGTGCTGCTTTGTTGGGATTAACGCGAGGAGACGCAGGTACGAATTGGATTCCACTGGCTTCCCAACAGCCTTTGAAGACCAGTGCGGATTCAGCTGTCCTCCTACTACAGTTGCTGCAGGATCAGAACCAAGCCGCTGAAAACCTAGTCGTGTCCAACATTTGGTTGCAAAGTATTATTGGTACGGAGGGGCGCCAAGATCGGTTTGTTGCAAGGTTCTATACCACGCAAGACGAGATCAAAATTAAGTTAAACGAAAGCGTCAACTTGCGACGTGGTGCTTGGCGGGTGGTGATTGACGGGCGAGAGGTACGAGACGCTTATGTTCCGTCAGAAGATCTGTTTCGTATCCCAGTTTCATCCACCGAGGATGGTCTCCACTCTGTCGAAGTTATTTATACGCTTCTTTCCAGTCTAGAGAACTGGAGTGCCTCGAAGGTCAGTGTGCGCGTTCCAGAGATAATTGACGCCGAGAACCTGGGACGCTTCTTCTGGCAAGTAGCTACTCCTCGGACGCAACACTTGGCTTGGACACCTGAGCGCTTGATGCCAGAATGGACCTGGGAATGGAACGGATTCTGGTGGAATCGCGCGAACTCGCGAGACGAGTCGAACATGCTGCGTTTGATGCGAGTAGACGAAGTCAGACTACCTGCGTCGACTAATCGTTATCTGATGAGTGGAGATCTACCGACTCAAACCTTGAGTCTATGGGTGATCCCCCGATTCTTACTTTGGTTCCCAATAGGTCTAGTGGCGATTGGGATCACAGTACTTATCCTGAATGCCCAATGGGCCAGGAGTCCGCAGGCTGTTCTACTGCTAGCTCTGTTGTTAGCTAGCGCAGCCATGATTTTCCCTGACCTGGCATTCCTATGCGGCCAGACAGCACTCGTCTCCGTATCGTTGGTAGTCCTGGTGACTCTGACTCACATTGCGATTGAATCTAGGATGCGTCGCAGAAGCGTGTTTGGCCCACGCACCGCCCGGGATGGTAGTGATCACATTTCTGTTGGCAATTCAGATCGCTGGTCGGACGTCACTAAGGATCCACAATCCAGCGTGGCGGAGGAGGTGTCGTCATGACTCGCTCATCTCCGCTTTATCCAATGCGCTGCTGTTCGCTGTTTGCTGCCATCTTTCTTCTGGGGTCAACTATTTGCCAAGCACAGAACGACGGCTTATATCAAGAAGATGATGATTTTGATGTTCTGAAGGTCTATGTGCCGTCGAGCCAATTGAAAGAGATCTTGGATCTTGCGAGAGATCAAAAGTATCCTCCAACGGAATTGGATCGGCTGCAGCTACTACTCGAGGCAAGACAGCAGCGAAGAGAGCGCGGATTGCTTGGGCAACCCGCGCTCGACGCCGCAATCTATGTCGCGCGGCTGGAGAACGATCGGCTCATTTCGGAACTGTCTTGTTTCCAATCGAGTGGCAAAGGCTTGCTACAGCTAGGGGAAACATCAGTGGCACTTGGACGTGCGCGCGGTGTTGGCTCAGACGAACTACAGTTTGTTGATGAACTCCGCATGGCCGCAAAGGGTAGCATGCAGATTCCCGTCGACGGCCCGACGAAACACTGGTTGAGTTTCGCGCAGAATAGGAATGCGGCGAATGATCCAAGGTTTCAACTCAAGCTGCCTGCCGCGAAGCAGGCGTTCTGCTTTGTGGTCACACGTGATGACGTGAGCCTTCAGTCCGATGATGTTTTGGTCGAAAGTATCGATTCACCTTTGCGTTTTCTACCAGAAGATTGGCCAGACAGAACAAGCCTTGCCCGTTCTGGAATTTCTACTCAACGACGCTGGTGGATGATTTATCTCGGGGGCAAACGCGAGTTCGCTTTAGAAACAGTTGGGACAGACCTCGAGGCCAAGTCATCTTTTCGACATTTGGCGCGCAAGGGCTTTGTCGAGTTTAAGGTTTCTCCGAATGAAATCTCCGTAGCCGCGAGGTTTGATATTCTAGAGCGAGACTTATTGTCTCCACTGCGATTGAAAGCGGCCTCAAATCTTCGGATTTCCTCTCTGCGTCTTAACGGCAGTCCTATTAGCTGGACGACGCAGGTTGGATCAGAACCCAATACATTACTTTTGGAACTCGACGCAGAGAGAGTGGCAACACTTACGGCCCGCAATGTCGAGGCTGCCCCCTCTATTTCTGAGTCTGCCGATCCGCAGGCAAACTCAGATACGGCTGCGAATCCTCGAGAAGCGGTCGTATTAGAACGTGAGGATGTGCTCGAACTAGAGGCGGTCAAGCTTGTTTCCGAAGATGCCGACTTAAGGCGAATGCAGCTACCGCAACTGGCGGTGTCCAAATGCTTTGTCATCGATGGTGTTGTCCAGGTCAAAGCGGCTCCTCAGTTCACTGTTTTGCACGCCAACTCGGAAAGTGGCGAGGTTCTGGACCTGACGCAAACGGCGAGTAGTTCAACAGAAACAGAAGGGCAGCTTCGATACCAGATGAATTGGAGTGGCGATGTTCCCAAGATTAATGTTCAGCTAGCCGAAAATATTTCTAACTGGGAGGCAGAGGGCCTACACCGCTTTTCTTTGAATCCGAGATGGTTACAAGCGGAGAGCATATTACGCGTTTCGTCTGGCAAGACGCAGAGCAATGAGGTGAGCATTCGCGTAGGCGAACGATGGGTAGTCGACGAAGTCGAGGTGCTGGATTCCGAAACAGTATCGCTTGCTACGAGCATTATTGAGCCAGCACCTGATTCGGAGGGGCCGACGATCATTCTTGTGCATTGGGATGATCAACGCAGCGATGTGAATTTTCAGTTAAGTGTAAAGGGCCATCGAGGACTTCAGAAAGAAGGTGAGCGTATTCGAAGGCTGCTGACACTTCCAAACTCAAATCAAGTCGATAACTATGTCTTGAAACCCAGCGGTCGATTTCGTGTTGATTTGACAGCGAATCTGCTCATGTTCCAAATTCAAGACGTAAACCTTCCCGTTTGGCAACGAGAACTGATCGACGATGCGGAGTCTCAATGGATATTCCAGGGAGTTCGACGCACCATTCCTCCGATCCGACTCGTGCAGGAACCTGCGAGATTTTCCAGCAAATCGGCGGGGTGGGTTAGCGAAATCGACAACTCAGCACTTCAAATCAATTGGGTGACAGAGTTAGAGCCAGACAATGAGGTGGATTCTGTATTGCTTCAGATGCCTCCGGTAGTCGATGCATCACAGATAGATTTCCGACTGGGCAAGGGGAAGGAGCCTCTAAGGTTCGATGTTTTGCAGCGTGACGAGGAAAGTCTACTCGTTCGTGTACTGTTAACCGAACCGCTGAGCAAACGCACGCTTCTCCAAACTAGTTTTAGGCACTCCGGGGCTGCCGTGCCGCTAGTCACTTTTCCTGATGCGACAGAAAAGACCATTACTCTCTTTTGCACACCTAGCATTCTGGCAAAGATAGACTTTGCTGGACTCCCCAAAGGCGCGATCGAGTTCTTGCCAAATATAGAACGTGGGGAGCATCTGAGTTTAGAATCCTCGGAACGCTTCATGCAAGAAAATGAGTCGAATTGGGTAGGCTTGCGGATAGGTGAGGAGATGCAGTCCCAACTACCACTGGATTCTCGCAATCCCACAGTTGCTCAAACTGGTTGGGTAGTCTCAGAGAAGATTGAGCATTGGCTAACCAGCCTCGAGAAGGCTAAGCATCGAGTCGAATGGGTAGTCGAGCCAGGTGAATCCAACTTGTTTCAGCTTCGCATTCCAAAGGATTGGCGTTTAAGTGATGCAAGCGTCGGAGATAGGCCTTTGCGGTTGATTGCACCGGAAGCAATACTGGCTATCAGTGTTGAGCCACGGCAGAAAACGCGGATTGTATTGCATTTCGACAGCCGAGCCGACTCGACAGGTTGGATCACAAATTTGAGCTTCTCTCGACCAACTTTGCAGATTCCAGTTGTGCAGAGGCATGCCAGACTATGGCTTCCACCATCGATTGCGTTGCTGAAGCTTCACAGTACTCCAGACGAGGACGGGGTAGTTGTTGCACGACTCATGCCTATGAATTGGTGGAAGAGCTTCACTCCTGGCAAGACTAAGGAAGTAGCTTCTGCTCCCGATGAGCATTTTCGATGGACTTCCATCCCGCTGGACAGCTCCAAAGCGACAGAGAGACTTTGGTTGATCAAGCGGACGGCCTATTCTTGCTTGGCGATCGCTGGAACATTTGCGCTGAGTGCCGTGCTCTTTGTCGTACTTGGCGGCGTTTTGACCAGACTCTGGGGCTGCCTCACGATCCTAGCAGCGCTGGTTATTCTCAGTCCGGGTTCTTGGCTCGTTTTTGCACAGACGGTTTTTCTTGCCAGCGTCCTTGCTACTGTGGCCGCGATTCTTCGGGTGGTGATAAAGCGTCGGCTTCGGGATGGCAGCAATCCTGCGTCGACACGTACTAAGTCCTTGCCACAAGCCTCCGCAGTGACAGGCTCTCTGTTGGCTGGATTATTTTGTTTAGCTGCACAGGTACAAGCGCTCGATACGAGTAACTCGAACGAGAAGCAGGTTCACGTGATCTTTCTTCCGGTCGATGATTCCTGGGAAGGTGTCGAAGGCAATTTGGTTTATGCGCCTGAAGTTCTTTTGGCGAAACTGCAGGAGGGCGCCAAGGAGGAAGCCGAACGCGAAGCGGCAGTACGCGACATCGACTACGTCTTGCGACTGCTACCGAGCGATGATGCGAATGAGCAGTTAATCGAAGAACTTACGGCTAACGTGACTGTGGATATTCCTGCCGCTGCCGGGCAGATTCGTCTCGAATTTCTGGCCGAGAGCATGCCCCTGCTGGTGAGTGAATCCGAGATCGACGGTACGAGTGTCGATGCCATGGATGCTACTCTGTACCAAGACGACAAAGGCGTTGTATTCAAGCCCGAGGCTCCTGGGCCTTATCGTTTGAAGCTTCGTTTTCAGCCAGAAGCCAAACTAGAAGAATCCGGAAGAGCCGTGTTTGAGGCGGGGATACCGCCATACCCATCGGCAAAACTGAGAGTCATCGCCGATTCCAAGACGCGAGTTGAGATCCCAACCGTCGGCTCGCCCAAGCTCGAAACGAGTGCCCGCTCATTAGACCTTGGCCCAGCAACTCAATTGAAGTGTAGCTGGATTTCGAAATCGACGAGTTCGCAAGCGGTAAGCACCAGAACGCATCTTTGGATGCACGGCAACTCGAGTCACCTGTGTGCGTTGGCCGTCATCGAGGTGTCGAATCCAAGCGCTTTGCCGGACGTTTTTCGAATCGCCGTTGATGACAACTGGGAAGTGGTTGGCAGCAACTGGGGAGACGTGAGCCCAATGCCGACTCAGCGGCGTCAGCTTCAATCGAATCGCGAATTTGATGTGGAGTTTCGAGATGCGGCCGACAAGTTTCAGAATGTGGCGACCATTCGGATGTTGCTCAGTCAGCGCACAAGCTCCCGGTCAATGGACACCGCGCAGATTGTCTATCCGGTGGTGCGAAACACGACTGTGCTAGAAAAATCTCTATGGTGGTCTTCGACGGAAGATTCTCCTTGGAGAGCTGAGTTGAGTGCAAACTGGTTGCCAGGGATTGCTTCCGACCTAAACGTCTGGGGAAAACTCGCATGGACCGATCTTCCCCAGCGATTTCTACTTCCCACCGGCGTAGCACAGTGTTCATTTAAGAAGCAGGATCAGGTAGAGGAACGAACGGCAACCGAGGTGAATACGATACACCTTTCTTCGAGCGAGGCAAGAATACAATATCTCGCACAGTGGAAAGAGACATCCAAGCGCCCTGCTTTGAGGTTTCGGATTCCAAAGAGTGCAAACGTTTCAAGCTGCAAAATCCTTGGTTCTAATGCACCCTATCGAGTCATCGCTGGGGAGGCCGAAGACTATTTACTTATCTTCTCTTCACTAGTCGAAGGGGAAATTGCAAGTGCCGAATTGGAACTGACGACGCCAATTCGAGGCGGCTCTACAAGGAGCCAAACGATGTCGCGAGTGGTTATGGACGACGCAGCAGTTTCGAGCTCAATTGTTCGTGTGCTACGTCGCGCGGGAGTACGTTGCGATTTTGACTTAGGTGATGCTAACGATATTCGCCTCGAGAAGGTTAGCCTACGACCCAGTGACGTGCTTTCAAATCTTGAAGTGTTGGTTGGCCAAGCTGAGCTGGAGGGTGACTATCGGGATTCAAGCCAGTTGCCGATTCAATATCGATTGTTGCGACTGGGACTGCGGGAAGATCTTCAAGCCATATTGTTTGTCGAACCCGAAGGAGCCCAGTGGCGTGGTCGACTAGTAGTGAGGGGCCCCGAATACCTCTCCAACGATTTTCTCTTCCTACGCGTTCCATCAGACTTGTCAGATGCCTTGAGCTCAAAGCACGACTATCAAACGGTTCCATCAGGCGACCCGCTTCTCGCCACGATCGCAATGCTTCCGCTGACCGAGAGTCAGACTGCATATAGTTTCGAAATGGAACTGGACCTCGAATACAGTTCTGTAAACAACCAAGTTACCATTCCGCCCATCGATATTCTCTCAAGCCAGGGGGTGCGGCCACTCATCGCGCTCCCGGATCTCATGGATGGATCCGTAATCCGCTGGTCAGCTGACTTTCTTGCCGAGCCCCTTGAGCTTAATTACTGGAAAACGGATGAGTTAAAGGGAGTGACACTCGCTATTGGTCAAGACAGTGACACCGTCGTTACCTGGCAACCTGAAATCGAACAGTCAAACCAAGCCAGCTTGTGGGCGGCACGTTGGGGAGTTGAACAGGTTCAAGAAGAGTTCGTTTCTCAGTTTGTGGACTTTTGGGTTGAGCCTGGAGGAGGTACCTATGTCGAGTTCGATTTGCCCACGGGAGTTGAGGTTTGTGGTGTTACCGTCGGGGAAAGGTTCGCAAACTATTCGTTCGACACGAGACGACTTCGAGTCCTGTTGCAGCCCAACTATGGACCGGTTCGCCTTAGAATTCATTTCACTTCAGGCACTCGGCGGGCTGGCGGTTGGCTTCTTGATGCGCCTCAAGCAATTGGATTGGCTGATGAGGAAATCGAATTCTCGTTTCAATGTCGGGATCGTGGCTGGGAAGCTTCAGGCGAGCTTAGCCCCGTTTCAAACGGCATACTTATCGATACTTGGACAGATCTACTATCGGATAGTATTGATCGGATGCGTCGACTTCCCGTAAGCGAGAGAATCGCTTGGCTTGAACATTGGCAACCGAGCGCGATGGGGTTTGGTGAGCAATTTTTGGTCAGCTCCCTAGACCAATCAGATTCGGCCAACGCGAAAGTTTTGCTGGAGCAATTCTGGGCGGAGATTTGTCGCCGAGCTGGAGTCAAACCAGACCAGCTGACGGCAAGCAGCGTGCTCTATGCCGCGGAACAACGGCAGTTTAAGACCGAGTTGCCGATGTCACTAGTCAAACTCCAGATTGAATTGCAACCGCAGTTAATTCCCACACGCTGGGGACACAAACTCTCGGCCGCTGGCATCGTGGTGTTCTTGTCGGCATCCGCTTACTTTCTGTATCGACTCTTGCGCCGCAGGCTCGATTCATTTCTTCCCTCGCATCCGTGGTCCTATTGGGCGATGCTCGGTGCAGTAGGTTTTCTACTTCTTCCAGTTCAATGGCCCAGCTACATTCTTTGGGGCTGTGCAGTTATCATGGCGGCCGGACAATGGCTCGATTCCCGAAGAATTGCGCAGTTTCAGTAAAGGAATAGCATGTCACGCCTAAGTCAACTTACACTTTTCATGTTTGGTTTGTGCATTGTTTTCATCCCGTTTTCGCTTTCCGATAGCATTGCGCAAACTGACGATGCCGCTAAGCGAGTTGGCGAAATGCTAATTGACATCGTGCAGACCCAAGCGGTGGCTTGGAACGAAGGCGATATCGACGAGTTCATGACCGCCTACTGGAACAGTGAGAAGTTGAGTTTCAGTTCAGGCGGCAAGACGTATCGAGGCTGGAAGACGACCCGAGATCGTTACAAGAAAAACTATCCAGATGCGGCGACGATGGGAAAACTTACCTTCAGCGATCTTGAGGTAGAAATGCTTGGAGAAGATGCCGCGTTGATGTTAGGACGTTGGCATTTGAGGCGAGCAAAACCTGCTCAAGGGAATTTCTCGCTTATCTGGCGTCGCTTCGATGATCACAAGTGGCTAATCGTACATGACCATTCTTCAAGCGAAGAATAGGTAAAGCCAACATCCAGCCAATTGCTCTCCCTTCGCACAGTCACTCTCCAGGAGTATAGCTGCGAATCTTCGATAAAGTCTCGTTGAACTCAGAGATCGAGGGGAAGACACGCAACTGCCGAATGGCTGACTGGAGCGACGCAGCATTGCTCGCTGATGCTTCGGGTAGTGATGTCCCAACGCGAACTTCCTATCGATCGAACATTTTCTTGAGCGAATGCACTGTGGCAGCACGGCCGGCTTTGCCAATCGACGTGGTTAAAGGGATTTCTTTCGGACAGACTGCCACGCAGTTCTGAGCATTGCCGCAAGCTGCGACACCACCAGGCCCTGTCAAAACCTCCATCCGTTCGTCCTTCAGGTTTTTGCCTGTTGGATGAGCGTTGAACAGAACAGCTTGGTTTATCGGAGCGGCCCCAAGGAACGCATCGTCATGTGCCTCTTGCTTACGGGCCTCGAATTCTTCATCCGTTTCGCCGGGATGACGACTAAGCTCGATCTTCTGATACTGTGGACAGGCCTCCAAGCAGCAGCCGCAGCTCATGCACTGGCTTAGCGGATAGGCTTCTTCTTGCGCCGAACGCGACTGTGTCGGACCAGGCCCCATGTCATAGTAGCTGTCCGCGGGAACCCAAGCTTGAACACGCTTTAAGCCAGAGAACAGGCGTGAGCGATCGATGACCAAATCTCGAATGACGGGAAACTTGGTCATAGGACGCAGTTCGATCTCGTTCGGACTCTCTTCGAGCAATCGATCGACCAAAGCCGAACAACTTTGACGAACACTCCCGTTGATCACCATCGTGCAAGAGCCGCAAACCTCTTCCAAACAGCCGCAATCCCAAGCGACCGGAGGAACTTCCTTGCCGTCGACAGTCTGTGCGTTCGCCGCGATACGCTGTAGAACGCTAATGACATTCATGTTCTCGTCATACGAGACTTGGTGCCGCTCCCAGTACGATGGCAGACCAGGACCCTCTTGACGCAAGACACGTACATTAATCGTAGCCGGACGTGCGACTTCTTGTTCCTGAGTTCCAGCGTCGTTTGCTTCCGTAGTACTCATATCGATTCTCAAAAATCTAAGGTTAAGTATCTTGTGTTTTACGAACAGCTGTCGGCGTGCCAGCCTAAACCTGCGACGCGGCAGCAGGCGTTTCCGCAGCATTCTGCTGCTTCGCACCACGTTCTTTCCATACTTCTTCAATCACTTCGCCGCCTACAAGACCATAGAGTCTAGGACGCGGCGGAATGATTGAGGTATCGACATCTTCGTAGTCGACTGTTGGATCGTTTCCATCATAAGACGCGACGGATGACTTCAAGAAGCGATCATTGTTCGCTTGGAACTCGTCACACCACTTCTCAGCCTCTTTCCGCCGAGCAGCCGGATCTGTTTCCGTCAGACTTGAACGAGCAAAATCGGGCTTGAAGTGAGCACCGCGGCATTCATCGCGTTGCCGAGCTCCCTTCAAAATCGACTTGGCGATCGGGAACATGTCTTGCAATGCTTTAGTGAAGATTACATTTTGATTCGACCAGCTGCCGGAATCCGAAAGTGAACAATTTCTTGCCTTTTGATGCAAGTCATCAACGATTCGGTAAGCCTCGTCGAGCTGCGAGTTGCGTCGCACGACGGTAGCTGCTTTCGTCATGATGTCACCGAGTTGCTGGTGAATAAGATACGGATTCTCCCCGCCATCACCACTCAATAGCGCTGAATGCCGTTCTTCTTGCTTGCGAATCGCACCCTCAAACATTTCTGGAGCAAGCTCGCTCGCCGCGGACTTCTGATTCTTGATATAGTTTTGGATGCCCGGACCGACGAACAGCCCTGTGAAAATGCAACTGAGCAGCGAATTCGCTCCCAGGCGATTCCCACCGTGGTACTGATAGTCGCACTCACCGATGGCATAAAGACCTTCGAGGTTCGTCGACTGGTTGAGTGGATTGCCTGGGTCCAGACCACCATCGGCCGCCTTAGCATAGTCGGCCCAAAGACCACCCATCGAGTAGTGAACAGCCGGGAAGATCTTCATCGGAACGTCCCGTGGGTCAACGCCTTGGAACTTCTCGTAGATCTCCAAGATGCCGCCTAGCTTGCGATCGAGCTCCGAGCGGGAAATGTGAGTCAGATCTAAGTAAACGCACATGCGACCGGCTTCTACACTGAGTCCTTCATTGACGCAAATGTCAAAGATCTCTCTCGTCGCGATGTCACGCGGCACCAAGTTGCCGTATTCGGGATACCGTTCTTCCAGAAAGTAGTACCGCTCGTCTTCAGGAATCTGCTTCGGCGGACGAGAATCCTGCGGAGTGCGAGGTACCCACACACGACCACCTTCGCCGCGAGCTGACTCGCTCATCAAACGCAACTTGTCGGCGCCAGGAATCGCAGTGGGGTGAACTTGAATGAACTCCGCGTTTCCGTACTTGGCTCCCGCTTGGAAACAGCGGCTTGCAGCAGAGCCATTGCAGAAGACCGACATCGTCGACCGACCATAGAGCAATCCGCAACCTCCGGTTGCAACGATGGTTGCATCCGCAGGGAAGGAACGAAGTTGCATGGAAACCATGTCCTGAGCGACAGCACCAACGCAACGCCCGGCTTCATCTTGAACTGGCCCGAGGAAATCCCAAAACTCGAACTTGCGAACCATCCCTTGCGATTCCCAACGACGCACTTGCTCGTCGAGTGCGTAAAGTAACTGCTGACCAGTGGTCGCACCAGCAAAGGCAGTACGCTTATAGAGAGTGCCACCAAAACGACGACGATCCAAAAAGCCTTCTTGAGTCCGGTTAAACGTCACTCCAAGACGATCCATCAAGTCGATGACTTTCGGAGCCCAATAAGCCATCTCTTTGACAGGTGGCTGGTGCTGTAAGAAGTCACCGCCGTAAACCGTGTCGTCGAAGTGCTTCCACTCTGAGTCACCGAGCTGTCGAGTCTGGTCGTTGCAACTGTTGATCCCGCCTTGAGCACAGACACTGTGAGATCGTTTTACTGGCGTGAGGCTGAGAAGGTCAACCGGAATCCCCAATTCACACAACTTCATGGTGGCCGCTAATCCAGCCAATCCACCACCAACCACTACTACTCTCTGACTTGCCATGGAATTCTCAGTAAAAGAAACGGTTCTTCAGTTCGGGGGTATCTACGGGTGAATGTCGGACGCTAGTCAGACTTTGACGCCATCTTCTCAGAGGCCGCCTCAGCAACCGTTGCCTGAGGGTTTGCCGGTTGCTCTGGCTGCTCCTCAGTTTCGGCGTCATCGCCAGTAGCCGATTCGGGTTTCTGGTGTTCGTCTTCGGAGCGCTTGTGCGGGTTCGGCGTCAACTCACCAGAAGCCACCTTGGCGTTATACATCCTGTCTTCGATCGACTTTGCTTCTTCAATATCCGTCGTGAGTACTGCGGCCAGTGCAGTCAGGCCGATCATCAAAAGTACGCTACCACCAGTTGCACACACATAGCTGGCGTAACGCTGAGCCCGAGGGCTAATCCAAACCCCCCAAGTGATTCCCATTGTCCACACGCCGTTGGCAAAGTGGAAAACGCAGGAAACGATTCCAACGAGATAGAACGCTGGCCAAACAAAACCTGACATCGCAGAAGCAAGAGAGCTTGCTGCGTTGTAGGCGCGAAACTGAGCCATGCCAAGTGGCTCTGCGACAGTCGTCAGCCACCACTCGTTGTGGAACCAACCATGGAGGTGGAAAACGTGCCCGAAGATGAAGAGAACTGCAATGACGCCCGTCCACCGCTGAACCGTGTACCGCCAGTTCGCAAAGTACTTATAGTTCTGATGATTCGACTTGCCGCTCTTAACGATCCAGATCCCGACCACTGCGTGGAATATGATTGGTAGGAAGATCGTCGTCCACTCTACCAGCGGCAATAAGCTTCCGAGGGAATGAATCTGATTCACATTTGACTGGAAGGAATTTGCTCCATTCATCAGCGAAGAGTTCACTACCAAGTGAACAGTCATGTAGGCTCCTACAGGAACCAGACCACTCAACGAGTGAAGCCGCCGAATAAGGAATTCATTCCGAGCAAAAAAATTTGTTGCAACGTCGCTCATCCGAGATCGATTTCTGTACAAAAAAGTCAGAGGGTCTTTTCAAGACCTGCCAGATGGCCCTATCAGAACCAGCCTTGTTGGATAGTTCGACCGCACTTGCAGGCTGCGTGAAACAAAACCGCGTAGGATCCAGTGCACCTATCGCACGTGAGATCCGAGGACAAGAAGGGGCTCTTGATCTCGGCTTCGCTGGCGTCCCGAGAGCATCTAGGGTGACTGCTCACGAAAGGGGGTGCTAGTCGGCTGTCTGAAGCTATGTTCCACACTCCACCTGCTGTTCTCACCCGCGGTTTGGCCGAAAAGCTAACGCGATTCCATTCCATGGAGGCCATTCATGCGCGAAAAAGTTCCACGACCTCCAATATATCGTCAACTGTCAGAGATTGGCAGACGGGCTTTGATATGGTTGCCTTGCTGAGCGACGGATTTTCCGACTTTTTTTCAACTTGGCAGCCTGTAGGTTGTCAATATCTTGCCGTCCGTACTTCTTTGCGATTTGCTTACTTCGCACAGCTAATATTAGCCATGCAAATGTAGCACTTGGTATTCGAGCCCCATCTCAATCCAACAAGACTCAATCGGATTGCGAGTGTCGAGCTTTGGCTCGGATTGCAGTTGCAAGACGCCCACAGAGATTTGCTTCTCCCATGCAACAGAGTCGAGTTCATTTGAGAAACAGAGAGTTACATGTTTGAAGGCGACGTCGGTCCGCTGTTCGATCCAATCTACGGCATCACCTCAAATTCGATGGAATCAGAGCCTTCGGCTGAACAAACCTCACGCGTCATTCGAAGGGGCATCGACAGCAGACTCGTCGGGCTCACAGAGGGCTCCCACGCACAGTCCTGGCTTGCGTAGAGCGGCAGTATTATCACTTGGCATTCCCGCATTTATCGCCCCAGGGATGCAGAAAGGGTATCGGTGGATGATGGGATCGAGCTATGCCTTAAGGACAAGGAATCGACTTTCGAATAATTCTCGGATGCGATTCGACAAGAATGAACTTGCAAACGCAGATTTGACCAACGAGCGACAGATTGGTTGATAGAAGAGGTGACGAAGCCACGGGGTTTGATCTCGGGTTTGCGGCGAGAATTGGACCATCCGGCTTCGACGAAGACTCGGATTCTTGCGATCTGTGGATTGCCCCAGTGGGCCCTGCTATGGCTTCCCGTAACTGTAAAACGCATTGCCCGGATCTGCCGGCAGGGCGGTTATTTGGGTGCGACTCAAATTGACATGCATTCCAGAGGACCTGCAGTTCTTTGAATCCAAGTCCACGATCACTGATGTCAATGTGCTGTAGCCGCTCAGACGCATGGAGGATCTTGAACAACTGATCCTACTGAACGAAGACACCTGAAATATCAACAGACTCCGGTTGAAAATGACTCGCGAGATCGCTGACTCTATCCGGAGTAAAGGCGTGTTCTGAGTGCTTGGTCCCATCAACGGTGGAAGCTTCTCCAGAACTCGATCGTCAACTTGCGTGTCTGACAAATCCAATTCCTCCAGCAAGTGGCTCCTCCGGAACTCGAGGAGATCGTCTTTGGTTGTTCCTGGCCCAAGACGCAAGATCACTAACTCGCTGCGGCATTCCGCAAAGGCTTCGCCCCCACTGTCTAACGTTCGTCGGCCAACTCGGAAGTAGGATTTAACCTCCGCCAACCGCTTCCAATCCAATTCGGAACTCGCCACTGCCCCGCAAAATGGAAACATGAGCAGAAATGCAACCGCAAAACAGGTTTCCCCCAAATCATGAAAGAACTCTCTCGCCTTTGCTCGGAAAGTCCCATGATGGGGCGGGATCATGCGTTGCGGTGAAGGAGTCAGGATCTTCAGCTCCCCCTACCTCCGGTTCTATCGATTCATCCCAAGGGTTGCAAACTCGTGGCGTTATCTTTGCTTTTCGCTTAGCTGTAAACAAAGAGGTGCGCCACTGCAAGCCAGCACTTCGTACAGCCCAGCATCCTCCCGCAAAGCTTAGCGTTGCTCCGGCGAAGAGAAACATGGTTGCAACCGATATTAGACCTAGTGGCGAGCCCGTACGCATGGATGCGAGAACAGCAAGTAGCAAACAAAATGCATATAGGCATTGGTAGCCCAATCCCGCCACTGGTTCCTTGCTACTAAAAGCCATGATCCCCATCGGCAAAAAGAAAATTAACCCAATCAGCGCGCACCCAATTGCTCCCCATACAGCGATACCCATATCTGCAATCCAGCAGGCTCCCAGGCATTAATCGTGATCGAGAAGAGATAGAACAAGACTCCGATGAAGGACGTCAGGAGGAAAAAGTCCTTAGTAGTTAAAGCGTGAAGCTCATGCCCATCTGAATCAAATGTCAGTCTCCGTAGCGACCACAGCCTCACTACCCAGAACGGGAAGGAAGAGACGCATAAGATGCAAGGAAGCAGAGACAAGACCCAGACGCCTTCAGGTAACCCCACTCTGGATTGGGTGAATACGCCAAGCCCAGTGATCATTGCTACAAACAAGCTCAGCACGGTTCCGATAGCAAAACCTTGAATCCAACGCTTGCCGCTCCAACTTGCAATCAGAGTAATTAGCCCCGCTTGACCAAGCTGGCAGCCAAGTAGGAATACGAAAAAAATAACTCGAGCCTCACTCCAGTTAGAGCTAGCCGAAACAGGAATCAGGACAAAGTCAAGCATTGCGAATGCAACGCAGAGCCAGATCATTCCACTCCAGGATCGCTGCTGCGGTCGGGCAGATTGAAGGTCTTTGAACGTCATCAAACGTAGTCCAGTATCCCTGAAAAGGGCGGTTCAATTATGAGGGTATAACATATCTATGCGTCGTAAGGCAGCCGGTTTTGCGACGCGGCTAGGAACCCAAAGCGACCCGAATCGCGTGGAATCTCCCGCGCCTTTGGGAACCTCCACGTAGGCTCCAACGAGCGAAAAGGAACGGCGCTGTTACGACATTTCGATTGAGGTTCACCAGCTGGTTCTGCGTTACGCCGGAACTGTTCCGCGATTTACACAGGTTCAGCGACAGGATTGTTCCCTGCCGAGCTCCCCGGGATTCTGCCCATATCTTATAAGGATGCCATTCGGCCCGACGTCTGATTGGTTGAAGCCGGAAATTCACAGAATTCTCAAGTAGAAATGCCGGGACAGCTGTGAAGAGACACTTTCGCTCTCCACGCAAGTCAATTTCATGGGAGAACTAGTGATGGATGCCATACGCAACACTGACCAGGCTGGCCAAGTAAATCCTGGCGCACGAAAGCGTCAAAGCTGACCTTGGGGACGTACTTCTCCACTGCTACTCGGCGGCTTCTTGGTATTTCGCAATCAGCCACGGCGCGATGGGGCTGCATCGAATTGGGCGTTAGCGGAAATCAATGAATAGCCTTTGGGGTTAGCTCATTCAATGGCGACCCCTAGTACTCAAACTCTCCCATTTACTCCATAACGAGCTATAGATATTCCACCTCCCAGAAAGCCACAAGTGCTTTGGACAGTAGAAACGATGTCACCGAATGTTCAAGTTTTCCAGCGTTGGCAGATGGCCAGGACCAGCAGCCAGGCGATTGCCATAGTTCAGAGAAAGTTTCCCAGAGCCCAAGTCGTTTACGCTCGCTTTGGGTTTCGGTACTTTCGATAGTCGTTACGGACGAGATCGCGAGAGATTTGATATCCGATGTGGGACAACCAACGCCGCGACACGGACCAGTCGTAACCCGAAGCGTCAGCGAGGACCGAAGGTATCTTCGGCTGACGCTTCGATTCGCCTCAAAGTTTAATGCGACGGCAGAATTGCTTCGACCAACGGAGAGGGCTTTCGCGCAATGAAGAATTGCTTCCAAAGGATCTGAACTGGCAAGTTCTGACTCGCCTTAAGCCTATCTATCCGCCTTCGAATTGCTCACACTTAGTTGTCTTAGCAACTCTGTCCTTGAGCCACGCAATTCTTCATAGCGTCGCAGCCACTGGAGCAATTCCTGCTCGCGGATTTGACGGCCAACGATTTCCTGAAAGACGGCCCGAATCCAAACTTGATTGTTGTTACCCGCACGATCGAAATACTCTTGAGCTGCCATCAGCTCGAGAGGCAAGGTCCGAAGAGTGTCCTCAATGTTGGTAGTCGCTTTGAGCGCAGCAAACTGAAGTGGACTTGGGTCGTGTCCTAGGTAGTGTCTGTACATCTGAATGATGCGGTCGTCGACTTGGCTGGGACGCTGAAATCCCGTCTCGATAATCGGCCCACTCCTATTGTCCCTCGGCGGTGCAAATGAAGCTAGTTCCAACGACACATTTGATGGGTTGCCCCGCGTCAGCACTCGGACGGGTTGTGGCGTGTCCATGATGGTTCGGCCATTTTGGGTAACAAAAGCTCGTACCTGATAATAGTCATTGGGATCGATGTAGCTTGGATCGTAGGCAATTTCAAATGGCATTTCGCTTGAGCTGGGACGGAAAGAAGTTTGGCCGTGCCTCACCTGATAGTAGCTCCGAGACGCGTTGTCGATTTGAACCGTGACGATTGCATCAGCTGGCAAACTGGCTGGTCCACGGAAGACAACTTTGCCTTGCAACGTTTGGCGACTCTTTTGCAGCTGCACTCGAACGCGAGCCAGCCTGAGCGAGCGATGGTCTTGAATCAACAGTGAAACAACGCCACGCTCATCGGCACGTGCGTTTAACTCATCGTTCAGATCGTACAACCGATCCTCCACCAATCCAACTTGGTAGCCATTCACGGCAACGATGACGTCCTGCGCCTCAATATTTGCTCGGTTTGCCGCTCCACCCGGCGTTACGCTCCTAATGTAGACGCCGGTAGCCGTATTTTGCGTCTCAATGCCCAGTTGCCATTCTGGATGAGCCTGCTGATTGCTCAGCCAGTCCCAACCTTGCCACAAACGAGCGGACTGAAAACCACTGGCCGTATCTCGCTGTCGTGTATTCACATCCCAGACGTTCTGAGCCAAAGTGAAACTGTTTAGCGACCAGAGTGTCATAGTCATCGCCAGTAAGAATGAAGTAGCTTTCGCCGAAGCACAAGTTGCTAACCAAGCGACTGAGTCCAGCCATAGCGAACGTTTCTGACGTGGGTTCATGCTGCTCATCCTGAAACGAAAAGTTGTCTGCTCTGCTCGAAACGACGCCTGCTATCGTATTTGTTTTGCGCCAAGCTTTTGAAGGCTTGCTCGCAGCAACGGCGGATCTATAGGGTAGAAGCTTGCGATAACCGTGTGGAGTTGTGCAGTCCGGCAGAGTGCGTAGTGAACAAACTCCTGTGCCTCAATAGCGCCAACTCCAGTCTGCCCCATATCGATAAGCAGCACCAAGGAGCGAGTCAACGGATACTGATTCGTAAGAATCGTGTAGTCGTCACTGGGGATGGCCTTTTCGCCGGCGACCAGCTGCAAGCTCTTGACCATGTCATGCTTGCAACCAAGCCCACAGATTCCGATCGAAAGTTCGTCTGCCTGGATTACCTTCATGAACTCCGCGTTCGAAACATGCTGGGAAACCCCCTCTCGCATTTGAGCGCCAGCGAAGATAAAGTCACGCAAGTATCGCTGCGTTCCGCTTGTCGCAGTTCGGGAAATAACGTGTACTTCTTTGTTCGCCCATTCACCCGATGCGCCTAGCATTCCCCATGTTACCTTTTGGCCTTTTGCTGCTTCGGTAAAGACCAATCGCAACTGCTTGCCAGATATTGTTTTGACTGGGTTTTGCGGGTGCACAAATACGCCCAATGCCTCGCGGGCAACCGTGAATGCAACTGGCTTCTTCAGGCCCTTCTTTTGCAGTTCAGCTAGCTCTTGCTCAGACACCGGCCGCGAAAGCATAGCCACACCAGTTGGATGCTTCAGTAACGTCTCGAAAGTCGTTTCTGAGCCTGCGCCAGATATCTCGACCTTTGCATTCTGATGAAACTTTCTGAAATTCGCTCCCCAGGCATGAGCCATTGCATCCATGCTCGTTGAACCAAAAACTTTGACCGTTCCTTTCACTTGAATATTCGGTTGATAAGGATCAATCGAGTTCATCTTCGCCTGGAACTCTTCCTGGCAATGAGCACCTGGCTCATCTGCTTTCGCCCAGCTATTGGCAACAATCACCAAGCCGGCTATCGCGAGCAAAAGACAAACGGGAAAGACTGCTCGAGCGGGCAAAGTATGGCGTAAGCGAAAGATGCGACTCATGACGTTCACTCCTTGAAACGACATTTGTCCGGAGCTAGCTAGCATCAGAATTGCCAGCATGCCGGAGCAATAGAGGGATATGCTGTGCCTGAGCACTCCATCCACTTGGGGCACAGACAGCCCCGGCATTCTAGGAGTTTGCTGAGCGCAAGTGAATCTTGATTTTGACGATTCTGTTTGCGGTGCCTGCTCCCGCGATTGCCGATTTTTCTTCAAAAAGTTCAGGCACAAAAAACGACTCTTGGACTTATTGGGGCTTTTCCGCTTCCCAAACCAAAGCCTGCGGATCCAGCAGTGGCAGTCGGTTTGCACTGAATTCTCGACGCCAGGTTAAAACGCTAGCATGGTTTGGCTCTTGAGGTTGGAAGCTATGTTTCTCGCCAGTCAGCCGATAAAGTTCCAGAAACGCCGTCGCACGGTTGGCGAGACGGTTTGACTTGAGCTGCTCGATGAGCTCAGACATTCCAGCGCGATTACCCGTCACACTTTTCTCGTCTAGTCCGAAAAGCTGTTTGTAAACGAGCTTGCCATCTGGAAAAGCATTCACCAAAGCCGGTTCAAGTTGCTTAGCTTTGATCGGATTCAACGCTATCGCAGGCCCGAGTAAATCAATGATGTTTTGCCAATGGATACTCATCTGCGGATTCGCTAAGCAGCGGGGATGAGCCAAACCAGACCAATCTCCTTGCAGCATTAGAAGTTGAATCGCGAGTGCTGCTTCTTCAGGACGTCT
Source organism: Aureliella sp. (assembly GCA_963691875.1). Taxonomy (GTDB): domain Bacteria; phylum Planctomycetota; class Planctomycetia; order Pirellulales; family Pirellulaceae; genus Aureliella. Next base: position 1,513,687 of record OY829846.1, on the reverse strand, counting down.
ACTCTTGGTCAAACGTTGAAGCACCTGTTGAAGGGTTTTTTCGTTTCGCGTCGGATCAAGCACAAGATCTTGTTCGAGCTCCAGCAGTGCTTCGCGATCGATGGCGCGCGGCAGAGACATTCGATACCAATCCGGTATTTGGTGCAGTTGAAAGTTCTTGACTTCTCGCTTGCCCTGCGAATCACCAATGACAGCAATCCCCTTCGTGAATCCCAGATTGTACATGACTCCCGAGTCACTTTCTGTGACTTCCAATGTCCCGTCGACGGCGGTGACGAGAAATACCGGCCTCAGTACATCTGTCTCAAACAGGGAACCATGCTTGCTCCGGCGGAACGCCATTTCGACGGCTGCTTTGCTGTTCGCGTCAACAAACTTGATTTTTACTTTTCCGAGTGCAGACTCAAGCTCAACCTCAGCACCTGGTTGAGCGGCAGACAAAAGCGACCTCCCAAGTTTGAGGTTCAAACCGCTCTTGCTCGCCTCACCAAGCATGGGACCAACAATTTCCCAATTCACGTCCTGGCCGACAAGATTCAAATGACTAAAGGGTGCAAGCACGAACTCCTGCCCATCCAGTATTCCAGCTCCATATCTGGATTGCTCCAACCTTTTGCCGTCAGCTCGGACTAGTAGCACTCCCTGAGAAGACTGCTTGTTTCCACCCCAAATTAAAGCGGCATCTGCCGGCGGCTCGGTGGGAGTTGGGGAAGGTGAGGAATCACCATTGTCTGCAGCTACTTTGTCTGCTGTGTCCTTAGGTGGATCGTATGCGGGCAATGCTTTTTCGGGGCTCACGCCCTGCCTTGGTGTTTCGATATTCGCGGTTTCATTACTGGCAGGAGTTCTGGGCGACTTTGCTGGTTTCGCGGCATCGACCGTCGAACCACGGGCATCGCTCGGGGCAGAATCTGGTGATGTCGTATCGCGAGGCTGGTCACCTTGTGTTGGCTCAGAACTAGCACCGACTTCCTTGTCGACCAGCTCCGGTGTCGGTTTTTGCTCCTTGCTTGCAAACATCTCGAGTACAGAATCAACCGGTCCAAGTGCTTGCCACAGGAGAACTGCCAACAAAGTAAAGACAGCACAGATTGCAACGGGTAGCTTCCAGTTTGCCTCAGACGAGCCCTGCAGATACTCCGGAACTTCTTGAGCCAACGAGGCCCCCTCGAGATCCAGACCTTCTTCTTTGATCGAATCTCCAGAGGAAGCGAGCATCGGCGACTGAACGACGATTTCTGATTTTTGGCTCTCCTCTTTATTTGTGGGCTGAGTCCCAGCATCACGATAATTCTTACGACGCTTCTTGAGCTCAGCTTCAATGTTCTTGCGCTGTTCCGCAGATCCAAGTTTGAGTGCAGTCTCGCGCAACGTCTCGGGTACATCCACTCGCTTATTCATTGCACTCGAAAGTAGGCTGTGGCAGCCCGCCAATTCAGCAAGTCGCTCGTTCGACTGCAGGCAGGTCTTTTCCAGCTCTGGAATGCTTTCCGAAGCCAGAATGTCATCCAAGTATTCGGCCAGAGAATTGGGGTCTCCGCCAAGCCCTTTGCCGACAACTGTTGCCGAAGCTTTTTCAGGTTGAGCCGCTAAGGCTTCGATTCGCTTCAGCAGATTCGCTGCATCCTCACTCTGGTGGATGCGGCGGCTAATGTCCTCCGCATCCAGTGGGCTGAGGACTCCGTCACGGTAGGCAAGAAGAGTTCGCAAAGTAAGACGCATGCGGCACCAGATGAGAAAAAACGGGAGAGCGGGCAAAGTGACCCTCTATCTGTTAGTGACCTGGTGCCAGGTATTCCGTGCGAAAATGTCAGGATTCAGAGGAAAACACTGGAATTGCTGGCTAATATCCCCATTGCTTAGCGTCTCTCAATGTTCAAGCCGAAGCCGTATTTCACACCGAAGTTATCAATTACAACGACCTCTACATCGCCAGTTGCTGGGACGCAGACCGTCAAGACGTTCGACGTATGCGCATCAAGCCTCATCGTCGCTACCGAACACGGATATCGCCAAGAAAGATTGGGTGATCAACTGGGCCTATCGACGCAGTGTCGTTAGTGGATTTCCCGCAGATGCAGCTGTGACAAGATGTGCCGAAAATGCGCAGTTGGCTTCCAAGAATCAGGATGTTGAGATTTTCTGAAAATCGCTGAAAGAAACACGACAGATTCCTCATTTGATACTGTCTCGCACGTTTCTCTCTTGAAAGTACTCGGTATGTCTCGATCTTATCTTCTCCAAGCGACCGCCATTCTCCTCACGCTGTCGGCAGTTAACTCATCAAAACCCGCTCACGCAGATCTTGTGACGGTATCGAATTACGGATTCGAAGACCTGTCAGGGCAGAGCGTTTTCAATGAGTTTACTTTTGGTACGCCAACGGGTTGGGATCTGTATGACCCGAACGGAATCGTGCCGAGTGCAGGCGTATTCACTGGAACTTTGCTACCCAATGGCACCGAATTCTTTAACACAACAGCCCCGGAAGGCGCGCGTGTCTCGATTCTTTTCAATAGTTCCCGCGAAGGAGACGGCGAATACGGGTTTGAACAAACACTTGGCGAAACTCTTCAAGCCAATATGTCCTACACGCTTTCTGTCGATGTCGGAAACATCGCATCTGGATTCGCGACAAACGGTGCCTTCTTCAACCTGGACGAATTTCCCGGGTACCGCATCGACTTGTTGGCAGGTGGCCAAGTTATCGCTAGCGACAACGACTTGCTCAACATTGCCGAAGGGGAGTTTGAGACCTCGACCATTCAGTTTGATACCATGGCAAATCATGCTCTGCTTGGACAGAACCTAGGGATTCGCCTCGTCAATCTGAACAACATCCCAATAGGATTCACTCAAGCTACCTCACCCGATCTCGAAGTCGACTTTGACAACGTTCGACTCGACGCTTCGTCTCTTGCTGTCCCTGAGCCTAGTAGTTTTGTCGTCATGCTTTGCAGTCTGGTCGGGATCGGCATGAGGCGACGCCGCATATAGATCTTTCGCTCTCATTTAGTTGGTCAACTTAAACACGACGGCAGGTGCAGAATTATTTGCTCGCAGAGATTAGAATCCAAAATTGGGTTTTCAATAGCTTGCAGGTGAATTGTGCAATCAACTTCTCTTAGCCTTTTAGATCTTCTGAAGAACAGGGAGGACCAAGGCTCTTGGGAGGTTATGGTTGAGTTGTACCAGCCGCTGATTGAAAAATGGTTGCTTCGTTTTGGTACTCCGGCCAATGACCTTGAAGATCTCGCGCAGTCTGTGTTGCTTGTGGTGTCGAACAAACTGGGAGCCTTCAAGCACTCTGGAAACACCGGAGCCTTTCGGTCTTGGCTGCGATCGATTACCAGGAATTGTTTGCTTGAGTTCTGGCGCGAGAACAAGATTCGGCCCATTGCCACCGGGAACTCCTCTTTTCAAGAATCACTCGAACAGCTGGCCGACGAATGCAGCGAACTGAGCCGTATCTGGCAGGAAGAGTATGATCAAGAAGTATTGAAATCACTGCTTAAGCGGATCCAAGACGACTTTCAGCAGCAGAGCTGGGAAGCGTTCCGGCGAGTTGCCATCGAAGGGATTGCAGCAAAGGAGGTCGCGCAGCAACTGGGAATCACCGTCAACAGTGTGTTCATTGCCAAATCGCGAATCATGAACAAACTTAGACTTGCCGGAAAAGACCTCCTCGATTGACGAAACTACCTGCGATACAAACTGTCGTGCCGCATATGGACACTAGCAACAACTCTGAAAACAGTCCTCCGACTGAAACCGAGTTAGCCGATTTCCTGCTTGGGCAGCTGGAGGCTGGCAAGCAGAGGGTAGTCGAAACTTACTTGAATTCTGGACCGGAAGGCTCGCAAAGGCTGGAAAAGATTTCCGAGCAAATAGGGGCTAAGGACACGTTGAGTGCCCGTCTTCTCAATCTGGATACGGCTTCGGTTGTCCAAGAAAAGGAAGAGAGAATCCCCAGCGTCTTAGCCCAACATCCGCGGTATCAGGTTCTTGGAAAGCTTGGCTCTGGAGGAATGGGGAACGTCTACCACGCGCTGCAGCCAACGATGAATCGCGAGGTTGCTATCAAAGTGCTGCGACCGCAATGGCTGGACAACGATCGGGCTCTTGCGAGATTTCAGCAAGAAATCGTTGTAGCGGCTCAGCTGAATCATCCCAATATTGTGCATAGTTATGACGCGGAACCGATCGGCGGAAATTTCCTCTTGGTCATGGAGATGGTCGAAGGAGAGAAGCTATCTGACTATATCCATAAGCGCAGTGATCTAGGAATTGAAGCGATATGCCAAATCGGAATCCAGATTGCGACGGCGCTAAAATATGCTCATGGACAAGGGATGATTCATCGTGATGTGAAGCCCGAAAATGTCCTCATTTTGAAAGACGAGCAGATCAAGGTGACCGACTTTGGTCTTGCCAAGCTACTGCACGAGTCAACAGGCGACGCTGTTACACTCGACGGAGAACTATTCGGAACACCAGACTACATTGCTCCCGAACAGATCCGAGATTCGCGAAGTGCGGATGAACGCAGCGACATTTATAGCCTTGGTTGCACTCTCTACTTCATGTTGGTCGGCTCAGCACCGTTTACCGAACACTCTGTGGGTGAAAAACTGGCTGCGCACCTTGAACACGCTCCGCCTTCTCTCAATAGCCAACCTGCCGAAATTCCACCAGCATTGATTCGCTTGGTTGAATCCATGATGGCCAAGGAGCCCGATGATCGACCGCAAGCATACGATGTGATCATTGAAGCCTTGAAGCAGATCGAAAAGGATCCTGTGACCAGCGAAGCAGGCAATCTGCGACATGAGTTTTCGAGAGTTGCATTTGTCATTGGATTAGTTTTGCTTCTTGCTGCAGCAGTTTGGTTCATTTGCAAGTGGGGGCTGCCATTGCAAATCGGATCCGACGGGAGCGAACTTCGAGTCGCCATTGTCATGCCGTCGAGGAGTGCCTTTCACCCAGAGGTGCATCAAATCGTAAAGAAACTGCGTAGCGAGTCTAAACTATTAGTGCGGTTCGTTTCGGAACAAACTGGCAGTGTACGTTTTGTGCATCGCAGTTCATCCGACGCAGAACCGCTAGTCGTTGAGATCAATGAGACTCTAGCGACACTACAGGTCAGTGAAATTGATGCTGTTATCTTTACGGGTGCTTGGAATGGCAAGGATGCATTCGAGACTGCGTACGCCTTCGATTCGACTCATCGAGTGATAGCGAAGGACTTTCTCCGCGAGATGATCGAACAAGAAAAGACCATTGCCGCCGTATGTGCTGGAACTTCGGTGCTCGGGCGGGCCGGCATTCTAAACGGCAAACGCGTCGCGAATTGCCGGTACTTGAGCGCGGCCGAAAAGTCATCCTACGGAGCAAATTGGACCGAAGAACTCCTTCGTGACCGCGATGCAATCGTGGTTCAAGACGGGAACATTATCACCGGCGGCAACGTCATCAACTGCGGAGAAATTGCAGAGAAAGTCGTCGCTTCGATTCGCAATCGATAGGGCGAAAAAACGTAGTATTCAAAACAAGTCGCCTGCAAAATCTTTTCGATATCGCTTACGAGAGAACAGATACGTGGAGTAGATAAACATCGTCCTTCGCCACAAGTTTCTCCGATAGGTTGAGCACTTTTTTCATCGCCCAACCGGAATCACCCCATGCCGCCACTCCCATGACAAGGTTGTTGTCGTGCCAAGGGCGAGTGATGTGGTGCAGCCAAGTCGGTCCGCTCAAAGCTGGCTCAAGAATTGCTTGCCCAAGCTGCATATCTCGCATTGCAACCAAGCGGGTGAAGTTAGCGAAAACGCCCAAGTTGTTGTAAGTTGCGAAAGATGCTGGGCTTCATTGTCAGTTTCTCGAAGGCAGGCAACTCTTCCAAAGCAACCTGGCAAGAATCGGTCCAGTGATACCAATGCTCGACCTCGGCATTCTCCCAGACTTCAGCAGACTGTCGAATGAGTTCTAATCGTCCTGCTCCAACTGGCATATCACGAACAGTTTAACACAGATCTTTCTAGATGGTCGCCGTGCATCGATTTGTCTAAAATCTCCGTCGGCGAGAAAAAATTTTGGGCTGCCCAACGAGATGAGAATCTAGTTGTGGTTTAGTGGCTCTTTGCGCGCTTCTGCAGTGAATCGAATGCAGAATACTCGGCACAATTTGCTAGCGAGAAACATTTGGCTCCTGAAGAAGTTCGCGAGCTCTTTGGCGAATGATGCGGTCTTCCGAGTCGGCCAACCACGACAGCCATGGGGTGGCGTTGAGATTTTTGTCTTCGACCAAAGTGCCTATTAACTCTAGCTTGCGTTCGACGCTTCCATGGCTCAATTCCATAGCTGTCATGATCTGAGCTGGTATCCACCCTCGCAGTTGAAGCTCGACCATGGCGGCACGACGCGTCTCCTGAGGATATCTCTTCAGATACTTGACCAGTTCCAGTTCGGAACGAGCCGACAGAGATGATTCGGGGTCAGCCCCATCCATCGAATGAATTGCTGTTAAGATAGACCTCTTGGGACGCACTACCACAGCTTCTTTGACTTCAAGGCGATCTGAGATTGGGAAAGCCTTTGCGTTCTGCAATGGCTTGCGTCGCACAGATGGTTTTACCCCGCGGAGAACGCGGCTCTTAATTCGAGCATCGAAAGTAATAGGTGACAGGGAGTCCGTTTCGAGGGCTCGAGGAGCTCTCAGAGGATTTTCATACTCCTCAAAATCTTCCGGCTGGGGCAACGCTGGCGGAAGTATTTCTGGAAAACCAGGAGCCAAATCTTCTTCATCGGAGTAGGGCGTCGCGGGTTGTGCAGACTGAGACTGATTGCGAGAGGAACTTGAACTGGCCGAAAGCGGATTGCGATCTTCGGAATACGACCATGGCAAGTATTCCCAGGATACGAAGGTCGTCAGCAACCCAAGCAGGAACAAAATCGAGTGCTCTGCAAGTTTGCCAATCAGCGAACGCTGAGCAGGTAACGTAGACGCACCTATTCGCTGGGATGTCGTTTCACTTTGCGTTGGCAGAGAGCGAAAACGAATTTGTAAGGGTTTCTGATTCAACCTAAAGAAGTCCTCTATCGCCGCATTGACTGCGTTCAAGTAGACAAATTTTCTGCGCAGATTTTTCGCAGATTCAGCCTTTCGCCTCAAGGTCAAGATAAAACCGGGGCACTATACGTGGGATCGGCAACAAATCTGCGAGCTGGGCAGTTGAGCTATCGAAGCGTTGAAGGATCGCCGAATACAGATCTAGGGCGCTGCCAAAAAATTGCACAGCAAGTCTCTCTGAAACGCATGAGACTGCCGATGCTCCTGGCTTATTTGGCAAGTTGCCAAAGCTAGGTGACTTAGGCGGCGACTGGCAGCCACGATGGCTGCATAAGGATTTAGGGCGGATTCTCAGGCGACAGGCGAAGCGATGCAAACTGGACTGCTCAGTGCGCGGAAGACTTACGCACCCTCGTTGCTCCGCCGCGTCGCATGGCTAGCAATACTGCTGTCGCTCCTCGGACCATTTTCTCTGTCCGCTCAGGAAACGCGGCGCGAAGGTAGTTCCGGCCGAAGTGCTCGAACCGATGCACAGCGACGGATCCCGTACAAGAGCATGCCACGTTCGGTCGTGAATCAGGTTCAAGGCGTCGTTGACAATCCGAGCTTCTTTCGCCGGATGCCAACAGAAGAGATAGCCTGCGATCCAGATTTGTTCACCTTCATGGTCCGTCGCCCAGAAGTCATGGTGAATATCTGGCAAGTCATGGGCATCACCAAAGTCACCGCCAAACGCGTGAACGACTTGACATTTGTCGGCAACGATGGAGCAGGCACGATTTGCCGTTGCACCTTGATTTATGCCAGCCGAGGTGTTCACATTTACTACGGCGAAGGCAGCTATGACGGCTCACTTTCTCCACGCAAAGTTACCGGCAGCTGCGTCTGCGTCTTGAAAACGCAGGCTGTGCAGGGGGCCGCTGGTGCCAATCGCGTTCGCGGTACTATGGACGTCTTTATGAAACTCGATAGTTTCGGCGCAGACCTCGTCGCCAGAAGTGTTGCACCCTTCATCGGTAAGACTGCGGATTACAACTTTGTCGAAACCGCTAAGTTCATCGGGCAAATCTCACACGTTTGCGAACAGTCGCCGGTCGGAGCGAAAAACTTAGCCGCTCGACTCAAGACAATCACACCTGAAGCCCGCGATGCGTTCGCCCGCATTGTCACGACAATTGGCAATCGTCAACCAGTCGCCAACACTCGCTCTTCATCAGCGCTAGCTTCGCAAAGGCCAGGCACTAAGTCTCAGACTTCACGGTCACCCCAAGTACCGGAGTACCTGCCACCAGTTTTCGTTCCCCAGAAATTGAAGTCAAGACGCATGGCTAGGCAACCAAACGACGCCCTAAAGTTGCAAAACAGTGTACCGAATACTTCTCGCCAAGTGACTAAAACACCAACACCACTGGTTGTAGACGGGGAAGAATCTGTAGCAGTGATCTCTTGGGGCCCTACATCTCCCCCAGCCGTCCAGCCTTCCAAATCGCAGATCTTCCTTCGAAGATAGTCGTGTAATCTCCTTCGAGGCCAACTTTGCCAACGTCGGGCTAGGTCCGAACAAGCCGGTGCCTGCCGCTAGGCGTCAAGCCTCTTGCCTCACCAATCGAATCCGTATTCCATCCGTGTCTCATCTGTTGCTCGAAACGTAGACTATCGAAGTTCAGATAAGTTCTCTCCGACATGAAGCGCTAGTTGAGGCTTCAAAATCTCAGTTTCGTATATTTAGATTATTTCGCGGTCGTTCACCCTCCTGGAATCTTCACCGCGAAACACGCTAAGTCCGCGAAAATGGAGAACCTACCAATTTGCCTCAGAATGCCTCTCGAAACAACTGGTCATCGGGGTAGCTAGAGTACAGGTTGAGTTTTCTGCGAAAAGCGAAAGTTACGCATGAATTTCACCAATACCAATGAATTTCCGACGATTGAGACTCGGCTAGAAGCTGAGGCGACTTCGACGAAGTTCCACTCGTACTTTCCAGCCGTCTCGCCACTCTCCGAGGTCGTTTCTATTTTTGGCGTAGTTTTAGAATCTATGTGTTCCACAGTAGGTTTTTCTATCGAGCCCGGCGTTGGACTCAGTTGACATGTGTTCCTATCAAGGCCACTTGGATCGTAATTGCTTTGGAATAGATTGCGATACCAGCTTGCTGCGGTAGTGCTCCGCTGATTGCTTCGCAGGTCTATTGCATTCTAGGGCCCGTTTGCCCAGTTCAGTGCTTTGCCAAAGTTAAGCCCGACGAGTTTTCCTCATGCTTTTCCGTCTTTGGTTCTTGTATCCGTGCAAGTTGGCTATGCTCGACCTACTCCTGACTGCTGCCAGCGTCCTCTTGAGTGGCCAAGTCGGTTAGGCCTTGCAAGCAACTGGCTTGGATATAGCGGTGCCACTGGGAATTGCGGGAGCTCTGGTATGTGGTTAGCTGCTGGGCAAGAAACAAACTGCCTGCCCGTTGTGCGCGAAGCAAGGTGATTTTGTGATGTAAGGCAATCACCCGTCCGTCGAATGTGAGCGATGCGGGACTTTATACTGCCAGAATATTCGGTTCAGCTTCAAGTGACGCGCCAAGCCCCTGGAGTCACCTGAGGGTGCTGATGGGGAATAGAGCTAGCAGAACCGACCTGAATTGCAGCAGGGATCAATAAACGTTCAGGAAAGAGCCCCAATCTCATCATTGATTTGCTCTTCACGCTTCAGAGCAGATTCTCAAGTTTTGCTCAGCGGATGGAAACGAGGTTCCAGATTGGTTTGAGCTTCCCGATGTCAGATTGCTTTCCATTACGCCGCACCGCATGTGTCTTCGGCTCGGCTGCGCAGCCAAGCCGAAGCTGATCGGTTGCAACTCGGATTGGAAGACTGCGTTTCCGCAAGACTTCCTCAAAAGAGAGCCCCGCCAAATCGGCGTTTGCAGAAGCTTTGCAGACCAATGCCTCTCGCTTCGTCAAGCACTCTGTCAGCAAAGCCTTTCCTGCTGAAGTCTACGTTGCGTCGCGGTTTGCTGAAGCGCCAAGGTAATCCCTCTCGGCTCAGCAGTTCAAAGAGCAACTTTCAAGATTTTGTGCACAGGAAGAGCTGCGTTGCATCGAATAGTAATGATCATTATCTCAAACCCATCCACGAGTCCGTTGGGACGAGTGAATTCTGTGTTGACTTCAAATTTGCGGAGACCATTCAGATCGACGGAATCGAATGTGAGCGCCTGGCGGAGTCTGCATGCGGGAGGCTGTCGCAGACTTACGAATCCCAGTGCAGCCGTTACTCGATGATGCTTGCAGTTCAGGCGAATGGGGCGGCTTGCTCGGATGGCAAGCAGGCCAAAAGTCTTGACGACTTCTGCTGCCGGATCTCAGCCTGCAATACCGCGGGATTCTTCGTACTCAGCGATTTTGCTTTCGTGTTCAAGCGTCAGAGCGATGTCATCCAATCCGTCAAGCAAGCACTGGCGTCGGAAGCCCTGTACCTCGAACTCAAGCAAAAGTCCATGCTCGTCGGTGATCTGACACGTTTCCAGATCAACGTTCAGTTTGTAGCCTTCATGCTCACTCACTCGAGTAAAGATGTCGTCAATTTCCGACTCGCTGAGTTTGATTGGCAGCAAGCCGTTTTTGAAACAGTTATTGAAGAAGATGTCGGCGAATGAAGGTGCTAGGACTACCCGTATACCGTAATCGTCGAGTGCCCAAACGGCGTGCTCGCGGCTAGAACCACAGCCGAAGTTTCGGCGAGCAACAAGCACGCTCGCGCCAGCGAACGCGGGTGCATTCAATTCGAAATCTGGATTGTCCGAACCGTCGTCGAGGAAACGCCAGTCGAAGAAAAGGTACTGCCCGAAGCCGGTGCGCTCGATTCTTTTAAGGAATTGTTTGGGGATGATCTGATCGGTGTCCACGTTGGCACGATCCATCAAAGCTACTGTGCCGGCGTGTTTGGTGAAGGCTTGCATGATCTAATTCTTGGAGGAAAAAATTCTGATTCCAATCGCTGAGGCGACCTAAGACTTGTAGTTCCAGCCACGGATGTCCGTAAAGCGTCCTTCGATCGCGGCCGCTGCTGCCATAGCAGGAGAAACCAAGTGTGTTCGGCCGCCTTTTCCTTGTCGCCCTTCAAAGTTGCGATTGCTCGTAGAAGCACAGCGTTCGCCAGGCTCCAGTCGATCTGGATTCATCGCCAAGCACATGCTGCAGCCAGCTTCTCGCCATTCGAATCCAGCTTCAGCAAAGGCGCGATCCAGGCCTTCTTCTTCGGCTTGTTTCTTCACCAAGCCGCTACCAGGAACAACCATCGCATTCTTCACCGCCGAGCTTACCTTGTGACCTCGAACCACCTTGGCTGCAGCCCTCAGATCTTCGATGCGTGCGTTCGTGCAAGATCCGATGAACACGCGATCAATCCCGATATCTTCGATCTTAGTGCCGGCAGTTAGCCCCATGTAGGCCAATGAGTCAGCTGTTGTCTTTTGTTCCGTTTCGTCGTTGACGTCACTTGGGTCTGGGACAACGTCGCTGATCGAGCAGACTTGGCCAGGGTTGGTTCCCCAAGTGACTTGAGGTGCAATCTCACTACCTTCAAACTTGCTGACCTTGTCGTAGTGTGCACCGGAGTCCGATGGTAGTTCCTGCCAGCGTTTGACTGCTGCATCAAAGTCCTTCGGAGCAAAAGAGCGACCGCGCAAGTAATCGAAGGTTGTCTGATCTGGGGCGATCATGCCCGCCCGAGCCCCCGCCTCGATGGACATGTTGCAGACGGTCATTCGCTCTTCCATGGACAGATTGCGAATCGCTGAGCCCGTGTACTCCATCACGTAGCCAGTTCCACCGTGCATGGTGATTTGGCCAATCAGGTACAGAATCAAGTCCTTAGCAGTGACGCCTTCGCCTAACTCGCCATTGACGCTCAGCTCGTATGTCTTCGGTTGATACTGCAGCAAAGTTTGCGTAGCCAAAACATGCTCGACTTCGCTGGTACCGATACCAAAAGCCAAAGCTCCGAAGGCACCGTGCGTTGCGGTATGGCTGTCTCCGCAAACGATGGTCATGCCAGGTTGCGTGTAGCCCAGCTCGGGGCCGATGATGTGGACGACTCCTTGGCGATCATCGTCCAAATCGTAGAGTTGGATTCCAAACTCTTCGCAATTCGCCCGGAGTGTGTCGACCTGTTGTTTCGAGATTGGATCTGCAATCGGCAAGCTTCGATTCGTAGTCGGTACATTGTGATCAGGAGTCGCAACGGTACGTTCGGGGCGTCTTACTTTGCGACCTGCAATCCTCAGCCCTTCGAAAGCCTGCGGGCTGGTGACTTCGTGCACGAGTTGGAGATCGATGTAGAGGATCGTTTGCTTCGTTGGCTCAGCATGAACGACATGTGCATCCCAGATTTTCTGGAACATCGTGCGCGGGGGGGCCCCGTTTTTCATCTATTTCCCTTTTTAGGAAGCTAAACAGTCCCGCAATCTTGAGACCGTTTGACGCCTTGATCGGTTCTGTTTTAGTATCCGCAGCAGCCTGTTTGCAGGTATTTAGCCACAAAGATGCTGGCTATGGCGGCCGATGTCAACCATAGATAGCCGTTTGAGCTCGCAAGGGGGCGTTATCTTCCGCTAGAGAGGATCCTGCTTCGATTCTCAGGTCTTGAGCACTGTTTTCATTGGCTCATCTACGCAGGACGTGCCAAAGTCGAGTGCCCGGGTGCAAGACTAGGTTATTGCGGCAAAGCTAGTGTCGTCTTAACGAGTGCCGTCTGTCAACGGCTTCGAGATTCGTCATTGTCCCGCGAAGTCCATGTGCACGGACAACAGAGTATTCTATTGCGACGAGACGATCATTATGCTCCCAGAGTGTCCACACTGATTCATGCGAGTGATTTCATCGAAAGACTAAATCTGCCCGAGTTGCAGGACAGACATGGCGGCTCCACCCGAGGACTCGGGCGTATCAGCCCGCGTTTTGACACGCACCAAATTCCCGAACATTTGCCGTCATGGTGGTGTCAATACAACGAAGATGGCGGAGATTTCTGAATAGAAGCAAGTCGGTTGAGGAACAGGAGCACGCGGATAGCATCATGATCTTTATGATTTCGTTGGCTGCCTCATTTATTTTCTGGCCTCTCGCCTTTGTGGTTCAACTTCGAGGGCTAAGCAGAAATTACCAATACTTGGATACAGAACTTCGATTGAGCATCCCAACTTGCGGATCCTGTGATGCGAGGGAAACTACCATCTTTGATTGTTCGATCGCAAAGTAAAGTATGCGAATCCGTGTAGATTGTCGATTCGCGAAACAGATCTCGACCCTCAGTGAATCGGTAATTTGGTTGCATGATTGTGTCCCAAGGTGGAGGTGCCCCAGCTGGAGTCCTTCTGGAATCAAGATCGGCTGGCAACCATTCAAAACGAAAACAGCTTTATAGACTACATCAAACTGGGCTCGGAGCGAATGCGTTAGGGAAGCTACAATACCTGCATGGATGAGGAACAAAAAACAGGTGCAACAAGAAGCTTAGCAGCAGTATTGCTCTGCTGTGCTTTGGCGGTTGGATGCGGCCGGTACTTCGAACTCGATCCGCAAAGCAACGAATCTACTCTCAGCCAGGAAGGAAAATTCCAAATTGGCTCATCGTCTATGGCTCCTCGACTTTCAGGACCACGTCTGTCGGTAGTTTGCGGACAATGCGGTCAAGCCTCAGCAATTTCGTTGGAAGACTATCGCGAGCCCGCGCTATCCCGAGGGCACCGATGTCCATTCTGCGGAAACGCCATCGCTTTGCGTTGTGATCATGGACGCAGGTTGGAGATCACTGCGCCAACGAAAAGCAAGGCTTTAAAATATGAGTGCGAGATTTGCAAAGTTGGTCCATCGCAGTACGGGTATGTTCCTGGCGCCATCGTCGAGCCCAAGCTTGTTGCGTCTCCACAGCGATGGGAGTGTGTGCTGATTCGAACTGATGACCGCGCGCATCCTTTGCTCAAACGCGTCCTGGCTTTGCCGGGTGAAAGTGTTGAATTCAAAGAAGGAGAGTTATTCCTAAATGGAGAAATGTTTTTGAAATCAATTCAGGAATTCAGACGCGTTGCTGTCCCGATCACATCTCTTCGACATCCGGTCGGGAATTGGAAAATTGCGGAGGGGCCGCTCCAACCATCGGCGTTTAGTCAGGAGAGACTACATCTCTTGGCGGAACAAGAGCTTCTCTGGGAATACGCTGAGCCCGCCCCAGTTCATGCTCATGAAAAAGCACCGAAAGACTGGCTACGAGCAGCTAGAATCCACGACGGTTTGGCACAGAACGCTGCGACTTCGACCGACCTGCGATTCGTTGGGGACTTCTGCTTGAACATCAAGCTGGAAGAACAGATTACAGTGCCGGTTGAACTCGACTGTCAGATTGGAGAACAGTTACTCACCTTCATCCTCGCGCCTTCGGCGAGCTCATCCCCAACGCTTGCGGCTGCTCCTAACCAATTCACCCTACAAGTTGCCGACGAAGCGACGGTCGCATTCTGTGACGGAAGAGTCTTAGCCTCGGCGTTACGGAATCACAGCTGGACTTACAGTGACTCCGCATCAACAGAAACAGTGAATCGTGAAAACCCCGGTAGCTGGTTTTCGATTCAATGTAAGGGCAACATCGCGATTGAGAAGCTCGAGCTATCACGGGATCTTTTCTTGCGCTCTGATGCACCACGGCTGTCAGGCGGCCAAGCCGCGATGGCGAAGGCAAGTTATGAAACCAAGGGCTATTTCTTGATTGGAGATAACATGGTTGTGTCGCATGACAGTCGAAATGGTTTGGGGCGGGTGCGAGAGGATGATATTCTAGGCGTGATAGTAGCCTCCGAATGATGGCCTCGAGCGTGTTCATCCAATGTCTGTTGTCAAACGATCACCATCACGTCTTTTTGCATCGCGTCGCTTTTCGCAAATCCTTATCGGCTGCGGAATGCTACTGGGGATGCGCATTCTATTTAGGATTGTGTTCGAGTATCGTTGGTATTTCCCGCCAAACTTCACCGAGTCGTTTTTCTTGGCAGGTCACACGACGGACTTTGCTGGGATCTGGAAACTGGGGTTCTATATTCATGTCCTCGCAAGTCCCATTGTCCTGCTTCTTGCCGTTTTCTTGCAGTGGAAACGTAGCCGCCGGAACTTGTCTTTGCACCGATTCCTCGGGCGTTTACAGATGTTACTGATCTTCCTGCTACTTGTGCCTAGTGGTCTCGTGTTGTCGTTAAGAGCGACCGCCGGTCCCGTCTCCCAGATCGGCTTTTTTGCTCTCTCTGTAGCTACTGGGCTCACTGCAGCGATGGCTCTTTTTCGCGTCCGCCAGAAAAAAGTGAAGCAGCATCGTCTTTGGGCAACACGGCTCTTTGTGCTTTTGCTCTCGCCGCTTTTCCTGCGCGTTTGTTCTGGAGTCGCGATTGTCTCGCAATTGGACTCTCCGACGTTCTACCAGATCAACGCCTGGACGAGCTGGATCTTGCCCTTGCTGAGCTTTGAGGTCTGGAGAGCGAGTAAACGGGACGCAACTATGGAGAATCGCTTCTCGCACGCATGACGGGAACGTCCTGAAAAACTTTTGAGGACGCGAACCCATTTTTGCTCAGCGCTGTCTTAATGGCTGAGAATATCATAGAGAAATTGTTCAGTGGAACTGTATTTAACCGCCGAGTTTGCAGTCTTTTCAACAGGAACAGCGACCATTCAAGCGACTTGGTCCATCTTTGAAATCCTAGGTTTTGCGAAGGGAAAACGCTCAACTATATAGTGCTGTGTTCAATCCGAATTGCATTGCAGCGTGTCTCGAAGAATTTCCATCCACGTCTCGGGACAGTATGTTTGAACCTCGTATGCCGTTCTGCGTGGAATCAAGTTCCGTTCCCACGAGTCAGTAGCTTTCAACCTCCATCTGGTCCTCTGAAGTGTGTTCTCCATCTCGGTACGCAGTGGGCTCTCGTAATAGCCGGAGGCTAGATCTCGCGCAGCTCTGCTTCCGTACCCCGTGAATTGCCGCGCGCTGACAACTTTATAAACTCTAAGTCTTTTTAATACCTTTGTGTCCTTGACAGATGGTTGTGTTCCTAGCGAGTATTTCCGCAGCATCGAGAAGGGTTTCTCGGAGCGATTGTAAAATGGACCTGACGGAAAGTTTCAGTTTGTTCGCATTCGTGTCGTTCAGACCGATGGCCGATATCAAAAGAAAGTCCGACATGGCTTTTCATGAGTGTGCCAAGGAAGCGATGTGTGAGTGCATTCTGCCGCAAGCTAATTTGGCGACGCTGGAACCTTGGATGCAACTGAAAGTACAAATTCCGGAAGCATTCCAGGGCACCGTTTCCGCTCATTTGAGCAAGCTCCGCGGCACGGTCGAGGATAGCGAAGTAAAAGGCGTTGAGTGTACGATTCGTGCCGAGGTACCTCTGGCGGAGCTCTTCAACTACTCCGATGACGTGCAAACGATGCCCAAAGGTCATGACACCTTAAGCATGACGTTTTCTGGCTACATGGAAGCGTCGGCGTTAGTGGAAGCTACTGCATTGGTATAGGCCGAGAAGCAGTTTGATTGATCGACTGTGGCGAAGCAGGGGGAACCTTGCTTCGCCTCTTTCTTGATGGTTTCTCACGACTCCTAGAGTCAGAACTCGGCGCGCAACCGCATTGAATTCGGGGAACGAAATTGAATGGTGAACGGGAAACTAAAATATCGGAACCCTTAGCCTCTCGCTTTATGCATCATCACGTATCCACGTGATACATATTCGCAATGTCGAACGGGTCTAATATCGGAATTTCTTATTCTGCGACGGATATCTCAAAGCTGCAGTTGCGGCGAGATGAGGTTCCCGCGATCTTCACGCCTATCCAGAACGCAGGCAATTGACTCGATTTGCGGCTTTGGTTTAGGATGACCCGCTTTTCCCAATCCCATTTGACGCGAGGACTTCACGTGCAAGATGCGATATCCAAAGCTGATACGCTGATCGAAGCGATGGGCTGGATTCGTAATTTTCGAGGCAAGACGACGGTCATTAAACTTGGCGGAAGCTTGCTGGAGGACATGGCGGCTCTCCGGCACCTGTTGTTAGATGTGATCTTCATGGAAACCGTAGGAATGAAGCCTGTGATTGTGCACGGTGGTGGTGCTCGGATCAACAAGGCGATGGAAGAAGCGCAGATCGAAGCTCAGTGGGTTCATGGTCGTCGAATCACCGACGCGCCCACTTTGGAAATCGTTGAGCGGGTATTGGCGGGGGAAATCACGCAATTCCTTACCGACGAAATAGAAAGACTGGGCGGCCGAGCCGTTAACCTGAACTTTGCCGGTGGCACGAATGTCTTAACAGGACAGAAGCTATCGCTCAACGGGCCCGATGGGGCTGAGATGGACTTGGGCTTTGTTGGTGAAGTGAATCAAGTCGATCGTGGCGCTATCGAAAGAATCCTGGACGCAAATCAGGTCCCTGTGATTCCTTCGATGTGTATTGATAAAACTGACCAGAAGTACAATGTCAATGCGGACACTGCAGCCATGGCCGTTGCGGAATCGCTAAACGCAGAAAAGCTGGTTTTTCTGAGCGACGTGAACGGCGTGCGGCAAGACAAGGACGACGCGTCGACGATCATTCATTCACTCAATGAAGTGCAGGCTCGGGAACTGATCGATTCGGGTGTCATTGATGCAGGGATGATTCCAAAAATCGAAGCGTGTCTCGCAACCCTGGGACGCGGAGTTAGTAAGGTGCATATCATTGACGGCAAGCTTCGGCACTCATTGCTACTCGAGATCTACACCACCAGTGGTGTCGGAACGGAAATTGTACCGCTGCCGAAAAACTAAGAGCCGATCAGCATCACGGCACCTTGTTGTTTATCAAGCATGAGAAGTTGAAATGACAGCGATTGAGAAGCTTTCATCGGAAGAATCCGTCTCGATTTTTGAGAAGCATGTCATCGGGAACTACCGCCGCTACCCCGTAAACTTGGTGCGAGGTTCCGGTTCCAGGGTTTGGGACAGCGAAGGACGTGAGTACCTTGATTTCTTTCCAGGCTGGGGATGCAACCTATTGGGGCACTGCCCTGAGAAAATTGTTTCAGCCGTCCAGCGTCAAGTTGAGAAGTTAATCCACGTTCCTAACACCTGGCACATGACGCAACAGGGGGTTTGGGCTCAGATGCTCAACGAGCGAAGTTTTGGCGGCCAAGCCTTTTTCTGTAATAGTGGAGCTGAAGCGAACGAAGCGGCAATCAAGCTGGCAAGACTGCATCAGGGTGGTGAGCGTTTCAAGATCTTGACCTTCCAAGGCGGCTTTCACGGGCGTACGTTCGGTGCGCTCGCTGCCACGGCTCAGCCAAAATATCACGCCGGGCTGGGGCCGATGCTGGCCGGTTTTAGCTACGCTCCGTTTGGTGATCTTGCTGCTGCAGAGCGAAAGATCGACGGCGCCACCGGTGCAATCTTGGTCGAGCCCATCCAAGGTGAGGGCGGGGTGCAGATTGGCGGCGCAAAGTTTTTGAATGGCCTAAGAAGCTTAGCCGATGAGCACAACTTGTTGTTGATCTTTGACGAAGTTCAAACTGGCTGCGGTCGCACGGGCGACTGGTTTGGGTACCAGCATTTTAGCGTCGAGCCTGACATGCTCACCCTTGCAAAATCACTTTGCGGCGGACTGGCTGGCGGCGCGTTGTTGGCTAAGACGGAGGTGGCTCAGAGCCTTGTGCCCGGTATGCACGCGAGTACTTTTGGCGGCAATCCAATCGCGGCTGCTGCCGGGATCGCCATGCTGGAAACGATCGAGGAAGAGGGATTGCTAGAGCGTACGAAGCAAAATGCCGAGCTGTTTGCCAATTGGCTTTCTCAGTTGCAGGACGAATGCGAACAGATTCGAGAAGTGCGACAAGTTGGCGTGATGATCGGGATCGAGCTGGAACACGACGCAAGCGAAGTGGTGGAGAAGTGCTTGGAACAGGGGCTGCTGGTCAACTGCACGCAAGGCAATGTGCTGCGTTTGCTACCTGCGATGAATATCTCTGAATCCGAGATTGAATGTGGCATGCAGATTTTCGCTAAAGCCGTGAGAGATTTCTGCACTACGATGGTTATTCCTGGTGCTGCTCCAACGACGACTCCTGCTTACGATGAGCCAGATCAAAAAGCGGAGCATGGTGAAGTAGCCGAGCAGCTTGATCAAGCAGCCGAGGACGACGAAGCTGCCGACACCGACTGCTTTGAAGAGTCGGACGCTTCTGATCTCGAAGAAGAAGAGCTCGCGGGCGATGAGGTGTTGGAGGAAGACGAATCAGACGAGGCAGCCCCAGGGGAAGAGGAAGAGTACGAAGAGGAAGCAGAGCTGGATGACGGCGACGACGAGTTTGAAGATGATGAGTTGGAAGAAGACGACAGCGAAGCAGCTTTAGGTTAGGGCCTTTCAGGTCCAAATGCGTGAGCGGCTTTGGCTCTAGCCGCCGGTTTTTCTGTTTGTACTACTGCATTTTTGCCGAATGTCCACACAACGTGCCCGACACCTCAAGGAGCTGCGGCTCACTTTAAACAGCACAGGCTAGAGTCAAAAGCACAATTGTGAGACGAGTTTCGCGCGGAAGCTCAAATGACTGAATAGAAAGGGAAAATAGTGAGGCACTTACTTTCACTATTTGATTTACAACAAGACGAATACGAGTCGGTCCTGTCGATTGCGGTGCAGGTGAAGAAATTGCTACTCGACGGAAGTCGCCCCAGCTTCCTCCCGCGTCAAGTGACTGGTTTGCTGTTTGAAAAACCGAGCCTTCGTACTCGTGTAAGTTTCGAAACCGGAATGAGCCAGCTCGGAGGTGCCAGTTTGTTCCTTGGGCAAGAAGTCGGTTGGCAAAGTCGCGAGAGCACTGCAGATTTTATCCGCGTTTTGTCCGAGTACGTTGACTATGTGGTCTGCAGATCCAAACTACATTCGACAGTCGAGGAACTTGCAAGCTTCAACTGTGTGCCGATCATCAATGGACTTACCGACCACACGCATCCTTGTCAGGCCCTGGCAGATATGCTGACGATGATGGAGCAACATGAGAGCATCCGTGGTAAGCAAGTCACTTTTGTTGGCGACGGCAACAATGTCTCTCGCTCTCTGGCGCACGCCTGTGCTCGCAGTGGTATGCGGTTTCGACTTCTAGGGCCAGAAGCTTATTTCATGGTCGACGGGTCGCTCGAGAAGCTTGAGGCGTCGTATGCGGACTGTGATCTCCAGCAAACGGAAGATCGAGAAGCCGCTATGGCTGAGGCGGATTTCGTGTACACCGATGTCTGGACTAGCATGGGGCAAGAAGCCGAATCTGAACGCCGCCTTAAGGACTTCGCGGATTACCAGTTGAACGCAGCGCTAATGCAACTTGCACCGGATCATTGCCAAGTTTTACACTGCTTGCCAGCGAAACGCGGTGAGGAAATCACGGATGAGGTCATCGACTGTCCGAACAGCCTGATCGTCCGTCAGGCAGGGAATCGGATGCACGCCCAAAAGGGACTTCTGCTTTGGTTAGCGCTGCAGCACGGAAGGCTAACGCCGGCTTGCTTAGAATCAGCCGGAATCGAGTTGAGATAGACGCAAGCCGAGTCCGGATCTACCAATCCAAGTTCGTTTTCCAGCAGTATTCCCTTAATGGATACACTTTCGAGTGGTGGAAGTTTTTCTGCCGTTCGCCTTAGCTAAGGCTTTGTGCTGACTCGGTGCCTATGGTTGCGGGGGCGATGATATCTTTGAGTTTCAAGTCACATGACAACTTTTCAGTGACTTGGCTCGTATTCTTCCAATGGACCGACTGCTTCAATCCAACCAAGCCCCCCAACCCCACCTTTGCTGCGTAAGCCCAATAGGTATTGCTTCATTGCGCTCCCGTAGATTTCCTAGCTCACTTAAACTGCTAAGAAGCAAGAGGAACTGAGCTTTCGCCTGCAAGGATTTCAAAGTGAACTTGTCCCCGCCCAAAAAAAATAACAACTCAGTCGCCATTTTCCTGGTAAGCATTCTGGGAGCAGCGGCGATCATTTGTGTCGTCGTTCTTCTGACACCAATGGACGAAATTGAGGAAGTAGCAGCAGCGGGCGAGACGCCTGGGGCGGAAGCGGTTGCTGCGGGCCCAACACTGCCGGGCAAAGACTTCGAGTACACATCAGTCACGATCGCCGAACTGGGTTTGCCCTCCGCGGCCAAGAACGTGGATGTCGAAACGCTTCGGGCAAAGCTGACTCAACTAGCAGAAACGCTGCGATCTAAGCAGGGTAAGAACCCAGCCGCCCATCACGTCGCCGCTCAGCTTTACATGGAGTTGAAACAAAGTAAGCTGGCTGCTGAGTCTTGGCAACATGCCCTCTCGATGACGCGCATCAAGTTGGGCCCCTATCTGGGGCTAGCCAAAATCAAGATGCAAACAGGAGAGGAAAGTAGCGCTATTGAGCTGCTTGAACAAGCGCGACTGAACGGGCTCGAATCAGAAGGTCTCTTTCTCAATCTCGCCCAAGCTCATGAGAACCTTGGGAATATCGAGGAAGCACGTGAGCTGCTGCAGCAGTGCTCGTCTCAATACTCAACGAGTCCCGAGCTTTGGAAAAACCTGGCTCGCGTTCAGATGCAGAGCAATGCCTTTGCGGAAGCTGAGGCGAGCATCCGCAAAGCTATAGAGTTGAGCGGGCCAAACGAAGCCGCGCTGTTTACTTTGGCCGGTGCATTGCAACGGCAAAAGAAGACCGACGAAGCAAGGGAGGTTCGCACCCAGATCCAAGGGATGCAACAAAAAAAGACCGAAGTAAATCAAGATGGCTTCCAAGAACGTTACTCCAGCGCTCTGCGGCAGATTGGATTTAATCTCTACTTGGCTTCTGCATCGGTCGCCAATCAAAATGGCGACAACGACTCTGCTGAGGATTGGGTGCGCGAAGCCATCGCGATCAATCCGAATGGCATCCAGGCCTACCTTTCGCTTGCGAGCATCTTGTTAGAGCAACGCGAAGTTGGCAGGGCAATCGCAGTACACCGAATACTTGTCGCGAAACAGCCCGAAAACATCTTGAACGACGTCAACTTAGCGAGTCTGCTTTCGAAGGTCGGGTTGGCGCAGGAAGCGGTTAGTACTCTGCAGACAGCGATTCGCAAAGATCCTGACGGCACGCTTGCTCAGGCGTCGCTTTGTAAGCTCTACATGGCCATGAGTCGTCCCGAAGACGCACTGGTGTTGGCAGCAACAGTCGTTGAAAGAAGCCCGAGCGTGGAGTCCTACGTGTTGCTCGCAGCGACTTACGATGCAACGGGTAAGATTGAATCAGCCGATGCAGCTTTGCAAAAGGCACAGGCGACTTGGCCTGATCATCCGATGTGGCAACAGGGCCAAGCACCGCCACCTGAGAATGGACCAATCGGAGCACAGGCGATTCCCGGGGCGCGTGGCAGCCTCGCACCTGGACCAGTAAATCAGTTTCAGCCAGGCCCCCCGTTTCGTAATCCGCCACTTGGTCCACCGACTGGCAATGCATCGTCGAGTGGCCAATGAGTCTGAGCAACCAATCGTCTAATGAGCCGGGTGGACAGGCGAGTGCCGCATGTGCGCTGCAGCAGAGATTCAGTCTACGTACGTTTCATTTCTTTTGTTGCTTTTTGTCACTATTTGCGTTCGCACGGTCGTTACAGGCGCAAGCACCTGGATTTCAACTCGTGGACCGTACGAAGCAGAGTGGCCTAGAGTTTCGGCACTTTGACGGCGACGATGGAAACAAGTACTTGGTGCAATTCATGAGTGCTGGCATGGCATCACTCGACTTCGATTGTGATGGAATGACTGACGTCCTTGCGCTGAATGGATGTAAGCTGCCCATTGCCGAGGGAGAAGCTGCGGAGGGCACGGCAAACCGACTCTTCCGAAATCTTGGGGATCTGCAGTTCGTTACAACCGATAAGGCACTACCTTCCCTACGCAACCAGTTTTCGCTGGGAGTCTCCATTGCAGACTACGACGGCGATGGATTTGCTGATATTTACATCAGTAACTTTGGGATGAATTGCTTGTTGCGTAACAACGGCGACGGCAGTTTTGTCGATGTTACGGAGCATGCCGGAGTTGGCGACGGAGAGAAGTTTGGCGCTGGAGTGGTGTTCCTCGATGCAGATTCTGACGGCGACTTAGATCTTTTCGTTGCGAACTATGTTGACTTTGACTTTGAACGCCATGCCAAATTGCTGCCGGCGGCGGTGCCTTTTCCACCAGGTCCGAAAGACTTTCCGCCAACCAGTGACAGCCTTTTTATCAACGATGGAAACGGACGGTTTCGCGATCAAAGTGAATCGAGCGGTATCCGCGAAACAAGCGGCCCCAGCATGGGTGCGGTGGCAGCAGATTTTGATGACGACGGTGACACAGACATTTTTGTAGCCTGCGATGGCGCGCCGAATCGCTACTATCAAAATGAAGGGAATGGCAACTTCCTTGAAGCTGCTTTGCTAGTCGGCGTTGCTGTAGATGTGCTGGGACTTCCCAATGGCAGCATGGGAGTTGACGCTGGCGATCTGGATCATGACTTGTCGATCGATCTGTTTGTTACAGATTACACCGAGCAATTTCCGATGCTATTTCAGAATGCCGCAGGGCTATTCCTCGACTCTACGAGGCGAAGTCGTGCAGGCATCGAACTGCGGCCACACGTAAACTGGTCGGTCGGTTTGGTCGATCTAGATTGCGATACGGATAAGGACGCGTTCATTTGCAACGGGCATTTTCTCAAAAATGCGTCGGAGTTGACATCGCTTACCGCATTCGATGCACCCAATACCGTGCTGGAGAACATGGGAGATCTCCGGTTTCGCTCAATCAGCGTACTAGTGGGTAAAGCGCTGGACACCGCACAGAGTAGTCGATCAGCAGTTTTCGAAGACTTTGACCACGACGGAGACATCGACATCGCAGTCCTCAACTGCTCGCAATCTTCTCAGTTCTTGGAAAACACCCTCGATGGACAAAACCATTGGCTTCAGCTCGATCTAGTGGGGAATTCCTCCAACCGTGATGCGGTGGGAGCGAGCGTTTCTGTCGAGACCGAATCTGGTCAACAAAGAGCGGAAAAGCGATCTGGGCGTGGGTACCAGGGACATTTTGGATCTCGACTTCATTTTGGGCTAGGCAAGGCAGAGAGCATCACGCGCTGCACTATCATTTGGCCCGACGGCAGCGAGCAGGTAATCGATGATATTGCCGCCGACCAAATCTTGACGGTGGTCCAGCCATGACGAGCAAGCTTTCGACAAGACTATGCGTCAGTATGATTGTTGTGGCTCTGAAGCTGGGCCTCAATGCTTCTGCAGTCAGCCAAGAATGGTTCTCAGATGCCAGCACAAGTTCTGGCATTCAGTTCCAGCACACAACTGGTAGCAAGGGGCAGTATTACGTCGTCGAACCGTTTGGATCGGGAATGGCGATTTTCGATTTCGACGGGGATGGTTTCGAGGACATCTACTTTCTCAACGGTCGAACTTTGCCCGAAGAGGGCACAGAGTGGTTTGAACCTGTAACCGATGATTCACCTCGGAATGTCCTCTATCGCAACAACGGCAACTTCACTTTCACGGATGTTTCGCAGGAATCGGGGTTGGACGACGCGGGTTACGGATTGGGAGTTGTCTGTGGCGACGTCGATAATGACGGGGATGTGGATGTTTATGTTTCAAATTTTGGACCCAATCGACTCTACATAAACCACGGCGACGGGACTTTTTCGGAAGCATCGGAATGGGCTGGCGTTGACGGCGGACGTGAATTTGGCGCAGGCGTGGTAATGTTCGACATGGAAGGAGACGGCGATCTGGATCTCTATGCCGCCAACTACCAGCAGTTCACTTTCGAAGATCACATGAAGAGGTTCATTGGAAAATACCAATTCCACCCGGGACCTTTGGATTACCCACCGCAACCGGATCGTTTGTATCGAAACGACGGCGAGGGAAAATTTACAGACGTATCGGAGAGCTCCGGCGTCTCAGCTGTGGCAGGCACTGGAATGGGGGTGATCGCAGCTGACATCGATTTGGACGGTGACTGCGACATCCTTGTGGCAAACGATACGAAGCCTAATTTTGTGTTGCTCAACGATGGCACGGGGGACTTTACGGAACAAGCCATTTTGTCCGGAATGGCTTTGGACGGGAACGGCAAGGCAAACGGCAATATGGGAATCGAGTTGCGCGACCTCGACGGCGATGGATTGCTAGATTGCTTCACGACGACTTATCAGGATGAAATGCCGATTCTGTATTTGAATTTTGGTGGCGGGGCATTCGCCGACGACACCAATCGCGCTCGAATCGATCGAAAACTCTTTGCTCACGTACACTGGGGGGTTGGGCTAGTTGACTTTGACAACGACTCGCTCACTGATATCTTCGTCGCATGTGGGCATTTCATGGACAATATCGTAGCCGTCCGAGATACGACGCAGGTCAAAATCGAGAACTACCTACTTCATAACCAAGGCGCTATGCGTTTTGCAAAAATTGAAGGTGACGAAGCAGGTGTGCTTTCGACTCGAGCTAGTTCGCGTGCCGCTGCTTTTTCAGACTTAGACAACGATGGGGATGTAGACATCATCGTGATGAACGCTCAAGATCATCCCACTGTAATGCGAAGTTTAGTCAAGGACAGCATTGCGACTGAGAATCACTGGATCATGCTGCGTCTGATTGGAAACAATTCGAATCGAGACGCTGCCGGAGCAACCGTCACGCTCAAACGCCCAGAAAATCTAGATGTTCAACAAACAGCTGCCGTACACCTAGGCCGAGGCTACCAGTCCCACTATGGCTCACGGCTTCATTTTGGGTTGGGGAAATCTGAAAGTCCGGTACAAGTGAGTGTCAATTGGCCCTCCGGTGTAAACTCTACGCATGTCATTTCGGACTTAGATCAAGTGCATATCTTGAGAGAAGAAGCGTCCAATGAATAGTTCTCCGGATACAAACCGGGTTGGTGTATTTGCTCTCGTGTTGAGCGTCGTGGCAGTTGCTCTGGCGATCGTTTCCATTGTGCGGCCCACTCCCGAGCCGCTGCCTAGCGACGAAGATTCCCCCCAAGCTTCTGCTCAGGAAGAGCCAAGCCCGAATCCGCGAGCGTCTGTGAGTACCGCGCCGACGCCTGTGGAAGCAAAGCCTGAAGTTGCTGTTACGCGTCCATCAGAATCAACCATCAAATTGGTCAAGAAGCAGATCCCTGCCACCAAGGATGAGCTAGAAGCGGAAGCCACTTTTGTCGCGACTCAACTGCTAGAGCTGATTCCGAACGAGCCTATGGCAATGCACGTCAATGCAATGTTGTACGCACAGCTGCATCAAACAGAGAAGGCAGAAAAACTGTGGCAAGAATGCGCGAAATTGGATCCACAAGTGGAGCAATACTACGTCAACCTAGCGGCCATCGCGATGGACAGAGGAGACAACGCGGCGGCAATCGAGACTCTGCAGGAAGCTAGGAAGTTAGGATTAGATTCCGTCGATATCAGTCACCATCTTGGTCTTTCTTTGACGAACGAAGGAAGAGCTGAAGAAGCACTCCCGATGATCGAAACGGCACTCAAGCAGCAACCTGGCTCTGCATCGTTGCTGATGATTCTCGGGCAAGCTCAACTCAAACTGGGTGACCCCAAGTCGGCGGAAACAAACTTGCGAAAAGCAGTCGATTTGGGGGCCCGCACTAAGTCGGGCTACTTCGCCCTTTTTAACGCTTGCATGCGGAATGGAAATCGCGAGGATGCGAAGAAATTCCAGAAGGTATATTCGAGTTTCACCGAAAAGAAATTGGATCCGCAGGAACGCTATCAAGTTCTCTCCGAAGCAGAGGCTCGTAACGTCGCGGTTTCGGTGCTCAGCGAATCCGCATTGCTTTACGAGGCGGCAGGAGGCGAACAGGATATGGAGCAACTCTTGCTTCGTACACTTGCTCTGCAGCCCGATAATCTAGCTTCGCTTACTGAGTTAGCTCGACTGTATGGCAAGCAAAAAAGAACCGTTGATGAGAAAGTGGTTCGAGAACGCATTGTTGAACTAGATCCAACAAATCTCCTAGGCTATCTCTTGCTAGCCAAGACCGAGATCGCGGCAGGAAACGTGAAGGCAGCAGAGGGATCGATCAAACTTGCCATCTCTCTCGCCCCTCAAATGGTAACCGGCTACGCAGCCATGACTGACTTTTTGCTCGAACAGAACCAACCCGAGAAAGCGATTTGGTACGTAAACCACGCTTTGAAACTTCAGCCCAGTAAGCAAGGATTCCTGTTACTTGCCAAAACTTTTCGCGCGATGGGGCGAGAGGTGCAAGCACAAAAAGCTGAATCCGAGGCAGCGAAGTTCTAAGCTCTTCTAGCCTGCTCAAAGACAGTCGGATGATTTCTACAGAGAATTAAATATGTATTTCGATCGAAGTAGATCGGCTGCTTTCGCAGCCTATTGCATGTTGAGTTGCTTTTTTTGCTCGGAACTCCAATCGCAAACTGCAATCCGGATGACAGAAGTAACGGCGGATGCAGGAATCGACTTCGTCCACACCCATGGTGGCAGCGATCAGGGATACATCGTTGAAGGGATGTCCACTGGTCTCGCTACCTTCGATTACGACGGCGATGGATACCATGATATTTACTTTCTCAATGGTTCTCCGCTGAAGGGCACTGTTGCGGAAAACGGGCCGACTAACAGACTCTATCGAAACAATGGTGACGGGACCTTTGAAGATGTAACCAAGGCTGCCGGCGTGGGCGACGCTGGGTACGGTCTGGGCGTTTCGGTGGCTGACTATGACGGCGATGGAGACCTGGACATCTATATCAACAACTTTGGACCAAACGTTTTGTACCGAAACAATGGTGACAAGACCTTCACGAATGTTACCGAAGAGGCTCGCGTCGGCAATGGTAACCAAGTTGGTGCAGGGGTAGGCTTTCTCGATATCGATGGTGATGGCGACTTGGACCTTTATGTCGCGAACTACGTCGACTTTACGTACGACAACCACGTCCCAATTGTGATCAAAGGCAAGCGTTTTCAAGCCGGGCCGCAGTACTACAAGCCTGTCCCCGATGCTCTTTATCGCAATGAAGGAGACGGTACGTTCGTTGACGTCAGCGAAGAATCGGGCATCGGGGCGGTCGCAGGTCCCGGGATGGGGCTCGTTTGCGCAGACCTGGACAACGACCAAGACACGGATATCTACGTGTGTAATGATGGTCAGCCGAACTTTTTATTCCTGAATGATGGAAAGGGAAATTTTGAAGAACTGGGGTTGCTGAATGGCGCTGCTTGTGACGCGGAAGGCAAGGCGAACTCGAGCATGGGCGTGGACTGTGCCGACTTCAACCAAGACGGATTGCTGGATCTTATCGTGACGAATTACCAAGCCGAAATGCCTGTGCTCTACCGCAACCTTGGTGATGGCCTATTTGAAGATGCGACGTCGGTTGTTCGGATTACACGCGAGTTGTTCCCACACGTGAACTGGGGAACCGGCTTTGTCGATTTCGACAACGACAGCGACAAGGACATTTTCATCGCTTGCGGACATTTCGATCGCATCGAAGATATCGATGATCGTACCGCAATGAAAGTGCGGAATTACATACTCGAAAACCAAGATGGCCTTTTCTCCGATGTATCGAAAGAAGCCGGTGCTGGGATACAACTTGTCGAATCGAGCCGTGGCTCTGCTTTCGAAGATTTTGACAATGACGGCGATATTGACGTGGTTGTTGTGAACTCGAATACTGCCCCCAACATACTTAGGAATGACTTGGAATCAGACAACAAATGGATCCAGCTCAAGTTGCGCGGCAAGGGAATGAACACGCAGGCGATTGGGGCTCGAGTGGTTGTCGATGGGAAAGTTACTCAGAGCGCTGATGCGATGAGCGGTAGAGGGTATCAAAGTCACTTTGGAAACGTGCTGCATTTTGGTTTAGGACTGGATTCCAAGGAGGAAGTAAAAGTCCGAGTACGATGGCCGGACGGCGCGACTCAGGAGGTCATTGTCAAGGTTGGCGAACGAACCGAGATCGTGCAGGACTGATGTTTCCCGCCTAGGACTGACTGCGCCAGATCCATCTGCTGTATGCTTTCGAGCGCCTTTTCTTCTGCTACTATGTGCAGAAATTCAGATTATCAAGTTGCCGAGAATTCCATGATCAAAAGCCTCATCGCGTTCGCCGTTTGTGCTGCGATTGCCGTCCCCACTTTGTGGTACACGGTTGTAGCGAGTTACAAGATGGACAAATTTGCCTCCGAGGCAGCTCGTACATCCCTGGAGGTGACCGAAGAGCAATCCGCGGAGTTGAATCAATCGGCTCTACGTAGCGACGCCATTGTGTTTGCTGCCTGGGGCGCTGCTTTGGCGGCCTGTACAGCTTTGTGTAGTGCAGGAGCTCGCAACTTGCCACTTCGATTCTTGGGCATTGTCGTCGGGGTGCTTGCTGGTGCGGGGGCTGGATGGGCTACGGCCAATTTAGGCTTTTGGTTTGATCATGCGGTGAGGTTTGAACCCACTACTACTTATTGGGCTCAGAAATGGGGCCTTATGTATTTACCTATCGCTGGGGCAGTGGCAATCTCAGTTATCGCGGCCGGAAACCTGAAGAATGCTGTCGACTGCATTGTTGGTGCAGTAGTTGGCAGTTGCCTCGCCGTATTCGTTTATTGCATCTTATTGGGCCTTGTTACTCCACTTGAAGGACACGACGCAGGATTCCCCGTAACCAATGAGAACCGCCTGGTGTTCTTGATTGGCAGTTTCGTGTTGGTGGGTGGCAGCACGCTTTTATTGGGGGCGCGTTCTCTGGAGAAACCGCTCCCGCCAGGACCCGAAGAACGCTCCTAGGACGATAGCTAGGACGAAAAGCGGATTTAGCTAACATACGACGCCGTAAAAATTGACGCGTCGAGCTGAGTACTGCAAACGGACGAACAATCAGAATTTGCTGCAGGAACCGATCGGAATCGCCTATTTACATTCGGCTCTGCTCTAGGCGTAATCAGTGAAAAACTGGCGAGTCCAGCTGCGGCAGGGGGCTAACTGCTGACAGGTTTCCCCTCCTCCGCTTCTTTACAATTCCCCCAATGGGACAGTAAAGGTCGATATCTTTCCGTGAGGTAAACCACAACGGCTCATAAGTACCCATCAAATTCTCAATTCTGTTGTTTAAACAGCTACTTAGTATTAGAATGAGGTTCTTATCAACGAGTACGTTTTCAATCCTGAAATCGGTTTCATTTTCTTTTCATTGAGGAGTGACTAATGAAAAAGAATGTACGGCAGGGCTTTACGCTTGTAGAGCTACTGGTTGTCATTGCCATTATCGGCATTCTGGTGGGGCTTTTGCTCCCAGCGGTTCAGGCCGCTAGAGAGGCTGCACGTCGTATGCAGTGCTCAAACAACCTGAAGCAGCTATCATTGGCAGAGCATAATTATGAATCTGCAAACCGTCGCTTTACAGCGTTGGGGTACACAAATAACCCTGGGCTAGGACGTTGGAATTGGCGGCGTTATGCGTTCACCATCGCACTATTGCCCTACATTGAGCAAAACCCACTTGCAAATGCAATGAGTGCCAGAGCGAAGCCTGCTGGTCCTGGTCTTCCTAACCCTTGGGCTTACAATAACGGTCACTACGGAAACGACCCTGAGCGTATAGCTTGGGCTAACCAGAACTGGAAGGTGGACATCCCAGCATTTATTTGTCCATCTGACCCACCAATTCAGAACCGAAACGAGAGCCCTTCGATCCTAAACTACAAGGTTTGCGTTGGTGACGATTATCATCAAAATCACTTCCGGCCTGAGCAGTCGGGACGTGACAATCGAGGTGCTTTTCAAATAAACCGCTGGTTGCCAATGGGAGCCATCGTAGATGGGACCTCAAACACTTTGATGATGAGTGAGCGGGTTGCTGGTGGAGGAGTTCGTGATCTCAAGGGTGGTGTTGCACTCAACGTGCGTGCCTGGAATCCCGCTGCTTGCTACGCTCGTGTTGGTCCTGACAACCGCTTGACAGGACAAGTTCGTGCGAACTTCCGTCCGACTGGTGGTCGTGCTTGGGACGGTCGTCCGTACTTCTGTGGATTCGCGACTATGATTCGTCCAAACGGTCCTAGCTGTCATTGGGGTGGCGTAGACGGTAACGAAGATATGTCACCGCCTTCCAGCTATCACACAGGTGGTGTGAATGTGGCGATGTGTGATGCATCGGTCCACTTCGTTTCAGAGAACATCGACACTGGCGACATCACTGCCAACAGTGTTGCAAACCCGTCCGGCCCATCTGACTATGGTGTCTGGGGTGCGCTAGGCAGTAAGGATGGTGGCGAACCCAACGCGGATATCACTGCCAACTAGTTCTTTACGAAGAGCTTGAAGCATTGCAAAATAAAGGCGGGTGGCTCGTGTCACTCGCCTTTTTCACTTTTGGGGTAGCGTTTTCAAATTTGAAAATCTTTCCGAATTGCGGAGTTACACTGACTGACAGAGTTTCAATCTTTCAATCCCATGCATCTTTTCCTTTTTTCAGGAGAAACAAAATGAGCAGAGTGGCTTTCTTAGCCTTAGTCGCACTCGTCTCAGCAACAGCTGGATGTGGTGACCCTACGTCACAGGTAACTGGAACAGTAACAATGGACGGATCCCCGGCAGCGGGGCTAGTAGTTGCCTTTGTTCCCAAGTCGGGAGGTACACCAAACGCTGCAACGACCGATTCGTCTGGTAGCTATTCACTTGTCGCTAGCCCAGGTAGCTACAAAGTTTCTATTTCCAGCCAACAAACGGCCGACACTCCAGATACAGCAGTCGACGAAGACAATGCTCCCTATGACGAAAACAGCGGCTCGGGTTCCGATGGTTACGAAGCGCTCGCGCAAGGCGATAACTACAAAGACGCTGCTCAGTTTAAGGAAACCGTTCCTGCCAAGTACAACCAGAACTCTGAGCTAACTGCCGATCTTATTGCTGGTGAAAACAAGGACGTCAACTTCACGCTGACATCCGAATAGGTTTAGACTTCAGGAGCAAGTTCGCAAAAGTAGTGCAGGACAATTCCAGCAACTACGTTTACGTTCATCGAGTCGACTCCAAGTTGCATCGGAATGCAGACTTGGTGGTCGACTTTTTTTATTGTGCTATCCGATAGCCCAAGCTTTTCGTTTCCAAGCAAAACCATGGTTCTTGGGCGTCGCTCGGCCTGCGCGAGTGGTTGAGAGCCCGGCGAAAAAGCAGTTGCGAAAGAGACGATCTCATGCTGCCGCCATAGGTCTGGAAGTACCTCTGCGAAACTCTCGGCGCGGAACATATCCAATTGCAGACTTGCCCCCATCGCTACACGCAAGGCACGTCGAGAGAATGGATCTGCACAGCCTGGTCCTACAAGAACTGCATGAATCCCGAGTGCCGCGCAGGTTCGAAGAATCCCTCCAAGGTTTTCAGGATCCTGCACTCCCTCCAGTCCGACCAGGGTAGCTTGGGCGGGAAAGTCTAACTCTGCACCGGAATCGCCAAGTCTTCGGAGTGGTCGTCGGCTGCCACATGCCAAAATCCCTCGGTGGAATTTGAAACCGACCAGCCGCTGGAGCTCTGAATCGGGCAAACAGAAAATTGGAGCGTCCGATAGCTCCGACCAAGTCGAGAACCGACCCAAATGCTTTGCTCCGATCAGCATGCTTTGACAATCGAAATCGCTGCGAAGCAATTCTTCGACGACTATCGGGCCTTCGGCGATAAAATAGCCGCTTTGCTCTGTCCAGTTGCGTGATCGTATATCACGATACGGATCCAATCGTCGATCCAGAGGGTCGCTCAATTCAACAATTGGCACGCGCACCTAACCCAAACGGAGGAAGAGTTTCCAAGACGTATGAAACTACTAGTAGTTGGAACTTCGGACAAGAGCGGGCAGCAAACGCGTCAGTGCGGAAAGCGAATAGGCAATGGAACTACCAACTTGAAGTGCGAAGGCACAAATAGAATTCTGATCGGCAGCACGTTCCAGGCGAGACCTACGGAACGGTTGCTCGCCGCTCATTCCATCCACCCAATGCCATTGGAAGTCGACTAAATTCCTGTTCTCGAAGAATCGGCTCTCACCACTCTTCATAAACGCTAGGCTGTCCCAAGACTTCGCGGTCTGACGTGCTATCGCACTCGAATTTCTTTTCCCTATCGAATAACCATTCCGCTGGCTCTCGAGATTCACTTTAGAGAAACGAACAAGCACGCTAGCCGTCGCGACGTCAACGATTACTACTTCCGACGCATCCAAATACGGATTTCGCTGAAAGAGGCGATGGACGTGCCTACGAGCTTGATGCCAATTTGGTAAGCGTCTGGCTTTGGCGAACCTGGATTTCCCCTCGCACCCTCGCAATTGCAAGCATTGCTGCATCTCAGGGTTTTCGGGTGAAGACTCGGCGGGAACAACTCGGACCTCAAAGCAATCCACTCGCTTCATTTTCATTCTCCCCGTCTTGTGTTCAGGCAGAGTGCTTTCCATGGCAGTGTCTAGCAACACTGAACTATAGGACCGGTAAAGGAGAATGCGTGGTTTACACCTCGTATTTTCTCATGACATTCCCGAGCTTGTATTTGCACTATCAGCCGACTTTCGAATTTGCTACCAACACGATGATCGTAGTGTCCAATAGCCTCAGTATGAAGCCTCGCGGCCACACGACTAGAACCGCTTTCTTGCAGGTTCCCTTATTCAGATCTGGCCGACATGGATGTCGAAGAATGAAAAAAACCAGCACACGCCTTGCCTCAATTGGTGGATGTATCGTTTTAGGTGCATGTGCAATCGCACTCGCGCAGCACGATTCGCGCAATCGACCGCGCGAAACCTCTGCGATGACGCCCAAAGAGCCAGTCGACCAAGAGCCCATTGCCGTCGAGTCGTCGTGGGGACCCCAGGTTGACCTCGCATCCGCCCGGAGATCTCGGTCGTTGGATATCCCACCGCCCATCGTTCGTGCAAACAATGAGCAGCCCTCCATTTACACTGCGCTAAGCGTCCCATCTGAGTCGGAATCGAGCGACTCTAATCCCCTGCGTGGCAGCATTTCCGATGTTCCACCTCTGCCAGGCACGAGTGCTTCGAATGATGTTGCTGCCCCGGCCCTTTCTTTGCCGACAACCGCTCCCGAGAGACCAGCATGGCTGCCGGAAGCGCCAGCGCCAGACGCAGCTGCTTCGGCACCGGCAAGCTTACCGGCTCTTCCGAATCTTGACCAAGCGGACACCAGCGGTCCGCCATCTTTGCGCTCGACTGGCATGTCATCTACGAGTACTCCACCTGCTGCGACCGTTACTTCTGGCATACCAGCACCAGTCGTCTCACTACCCCTCGCGCCAACAGCTTTACCTACAGATAGAGAAGCTCCAGCAGAACTCACGTCTATCGGGTCCAATTCAGAAAGTCCTCATTCCGCAGCGATTTCGGACTCGCCGAGTGCTCCAAGCTCCTCCGCTCCGATTCCAGTCTCTAGTAGTGGAAACGCAACTGCGCTTGGTGCAACTACGCCGCCAGTCACGGACGGTTATGCTCAACCGCCAGCAACGCCTTCAATGCCTCCACATCTGCCAGCAGAATCGCCCGTTACCTCTCAGGTCAGCGATATGTCCGACACCCAACGCGGCGTCATGTCTGCGACCGTTCTAACGGCTCCCGTCGGGCAAACGAATCTTGGTCCCGCGGCTCTACCGCCAAGCGTATCTGCCCAGCGGTCAAGTAGCTCGGCTCCGCAGCGGCCAGCGGCCCTGCCGATGCGTTCACTGCCTAGTAATGTCGCGCCGGTTTCGGTGCCGCGAAACGCTGAACCGCTTCCTGCGGCACCGACCTCATCTGCTGCCACGCCGAGCGGTCCAGCGCCTGGATCCTACGCAACCGAAACTGTTGGCCGGCTAGCAAGCCTCAGTAGTAACCGCCCTGGTAGCCGATCTCTTGACGGTGCGCAAAGTCCAGTGATTATGATTAACAAGGTTGCACCGGAGGAAGTACAAGTCGGTAAACGGGCGACAATTACAATTGAGGTTGAAAATCGTGGCCAATCCACAGCACACGGCGTGCGAGTGCTAGATCGAATTCCACGGGGCGTCAAGTTTGTTAAGGCAATCCCTGCTGCCCAAGAAGGCCCGGAAGGAATGCTGACCTGGGACGTGGGTAAGATTTCCGCTGGAGAAAAGCGAACCATCTCGCTCACCATCATTCCAGAAATCCAGGGCGAGATTGGTAGCGTCGCCACGGTGCAAATCGCTGCACAAGCTTCCATGCGATCCATCGCCACCTTGCCAAAACTCGAACTGGACCTGCAGGCCAGCCAAGATGTTCTCTTGGGAGGCAACCAGAAGATTGTGATTAACCTGCGAAATACTGGGACAGGAACGGCAAGGAACGTCAACTTGGAAGCGGATATTCCTACGCAGCTTCGGCATGAGAGTGGCGACACGCAGCTCGAAGCCCCAGTGGGTGAGCTGCGTCCTGGCGAGTCACGTAGCATCGAGTTGTTCTGCTCCGC
Source organism: Aureliella sp. (assembly GCA_963691875.1). Classification (GTDB taxonomy): domain Bacteria; phylum Planctomycetota; class Planctomycetia; order Pirellulales; family Pirellulaceae; genus Aureliella. The sequence goes on along the minus strand of OY829846.1, from coordinate 1,478,063 downwards.
CTCCCAGCCAGGTGCGGCAAATTGCGAGTTCAGGGCTATTGCGGCTGACGGGATCCGCGCAGACAAGGTGCTGCCGGTAAAGGTACTCGCGCCTGAATTGGTCGCTGCAATAACTGGCCCGAAAGTGCGATACTTGGAGAGGCAAGCTACCTACAAGGTCGCAGTGAAGAACACGGGCACAGCAGCGGCCACCAACCTCGAGTTTGAACTGCACCTTCCAGCAGGTCTAAAGTTCAACAATACAGATGCAAACGGCCACTACAATCCTGCTACGCATTCAGTCTCTTGGGGCTTGCAAGACTTGCAGATTGGGCAAACCGCTCCTATCGAAGTTGCCGTTCTACCTGTGGATTTGGGAACGCAGGTGATTAGCTTCGGTGCAACCGCCGACCTCGGTATTCAAGTTGAATCCAAGAGCGAAGTCGCGGTTCGGGGGCTCTCTGAGTTGGCATTCACGGTCGGCCAAGATGATGGCACGATCGAAATCGGCTCGGTTGCGACTTACTCCGTGCAGGTGACCAACGTCGGTAATGAGTCTGACCGTAATGTTCAGCTGGCAGTCGATCTGCCCAAGGGAGCAAAATTACTCTCCGTTCTAGATTCGCCAGTCAAATATCAAAGCAAAGGCAGCACCCTGACCTTCGCTCCGATTCCGGAAATGCGTAACCGCGATCAATACACTTTCCGTTTCCAAGTCCAACACGATCAACAAGGAAGGCAGATTGTACGCAGTAAGCTGACGAGCCAAAATTGGCCGCAGCCAGTCGTTAAGGAAACGGGAACGCTGATCTACGACGACGAAGAATAGAAGGGAATGGGAAGCGACAGCTGCCTTCTAGGACCGAATGCAAGCCAGATCCTGCCCCAAGCTTGTTTTCAAGCAGTGGTCCCTTGCCTATACACATTCCATTAGTAGTAGCTCTTCTGCCGGTCACCTAACATGGTGGCGGCCTCACCCAACCAACGGGATACGCCCGAGTCCCACGCTAGCGGATGAGGCCAACCGTGTTGAAACAAGCTTCTTGCTTGTGAGTACGGGCATGGTCGTATGTAAAATGCGCTATCGTGTCCACGCTATCTATGTGGGTAACCGAAGCTCTTATGTTTCGGGAATAGGGACACCGACCACCGTCTTGGCTTCCAGTCAATATTGCTGGATAGCTGCAGTAATTCCGAGGTCTACTCTGCTCTCCAGAATTTATCGCTCTCCCGCGGAAATTTGACATAAGCTTCTAGGGGCAGTCCAAAGGGGGATCCATTCACCGCCTCGGTGAGGGCGTCGAGCAGGCTTTTTGGCGAGTGTTTCTAACAGTCTTCTGCTAGGAAGACTTCTCACAACTAGGGCAACATCGAGGAGTGGCTGGTGAGAGGCAATAGATTAATTCGTCGCCGCGCAACAGGCGTTGCTGTGCATAGGCGTGCAGTCGCGACAGTGGAATTCGTTTTCTGTATTCCAGTACTTATCGCAGTCACGTTTGCTACCGTGGACCTGTGCTCAGCCATGTTCCTGAAGGAAACACTGACGATAGCTGCCTACGAAGGTAGCCGCGTTGGAATTCGGAGTGGCGGATCCAATGCGAACGCAATTTCCAGAGCCGAAGCTGTACTCACCGAACGTGGCGTGACCTTCAACAGTGATGCTGTCACCATCAGCTCACCAGGATTCGATTCTGCTGCCACTTTGGACATGATCACTGTCACTGTTCAAGTGCCTTGCGCAGACAACTTGCCCGTAATCGGTGGCGTGCTGTTCGCAGGGAAATCGGTATCCGCAACTGTCACTCTGAGAAAAGAGTTTGCGAATCCATAGAATCAGGTGCACCGATGAGATATTTGAAAAGCAGAGCTCGAAGACGCAGAGACCGATGTGTATCACATCGTAGCGCTGCGACGCTTGTTGAGTTCGCCCTTGTGGTTCCCATCTTTATCCTACTGCTGTTTGGCTGCCTTGAGTTCGCCAGACTAAACATGATCCGAAACCTGGTGCAGGATGCAGCCTATTTTGCTTGCCGAGACTGTTTCGTACCAGGAGCCACAGAGCAGGAAGCTATCGATGAAGCGAATCGAATTTTAAATGCTATGGGAACGCAGGGGGCAAATGTCATTATTAACGGTGGCGATGGGCTATCCGACTCAGATAACGACATTACCGTTCGCATCGAAGTTCCGATGAGTCAGAACTCTTTGATCATCGCCAAGTTCTCAGGCCAAGTAAACATGGTTGCTGAATGTACGATGAAAACAGAACGCTACGACGGATTTTATAACGGAAATTGACGCAAGCCTTGAGAGCTGAGGACCCAAAGCATTTTTGAGATATTTTTTGAAGAGGAATGCACCATGCACACCAAGATGAACAAGAATACGCGAAAAGGTAATATTTTGGTGTTGATGTGTTTTCTTCTGCCGGCAGTATTTGCGGTCGCTGCTCTGACAATCAATTTGGCTTATGCACAGCTTGCGCGAACAGAACTAATGATTTCAACAGACGCAGCTGCACGGGCTGGAGGGCGAGCTCTGAGTGAACTGCAAGATGTAGATCAAGCTTTGGAAGTCGCTCGAATCACGGCAGCGATGAACACTGTTTCCGGAGAAGCGCTCGTTCTTGACACGGCTGACTCAGCGGGGCAAGTGCACTTTGGGCTCTCTGAGAAACTTACCGGATCCGAACGTTTCGGCTTTGAGCAGAAGGATACAGCTCTCGTTCGTTCAGGCACCGTATCTGCCAACGCTATGCGTGTTACCGGAAATCGTATGACAGGTGGAGGCGGCCCTGTGCAAATGCCCTTTCCAGGATTCGGGCTTCCTCAATTCGTGGACTTATCAAGCCAGAGTGTTGCGATGCAAGTGGATCGTGATATCGCCTTAGTGCTGGATCGCTCGGGCTCCATGGGTTGGATGACTTGGGATTGGCCATCGGGCTACAGCCCTTGGAATTACTCCGTGTACTCTGCGGCCGCACAGGCCGGAATTCTCTACACGCATAACGGTAGCTACTACTATTCTTCAGGACAGGATTCAAACAGTTTTCAGACCTGGGCTTGGGAGCAGTACTACCAGCTGGGAGATGCACCCAACACACCTTGGGATGATCTTGTGTTAGCGGTGGGCGTTTTTCTCGGAGTGTTAGAGACGACTGTACAGACCGAAATGGTGTCACTGAGCAGTTACTCGACATCTGGCTCCAACGATCTACCGTTACAAAGCAACTACCAAGACGTCATCGATGAATTGGGAACTCTCGGTCCTGGTGGTTGGACCGCTATCGGGCTCGGAATGCAAGCTGGCGTACCGACTCTTTACGATACAAATTATGCCCGGCCACTTGCAGCGAAAACGGTAATCGTGATGACCGATGGTATGCACAACACTGGCATCGATCCGGTGGATGTGGCTGAGGACTATGTCGGGACATATGACATCACCATTCATACTGTCACTTTCTCTGCAGGTGCAGACCAAAATCGGATGCAGGCAGTAGCTGACATTGGAGGAGGGTTACACTATCACGCTGATACTGGCGCTGAATTGATCGAAGTCTTTCGTGAGATCGCAAACAACCTACCAACCATCATTACTCAATAGAGGACGTTGCACCTGAGTGTCATTTTTGCACCGCAATCTCATGAATTCCGAAACGAACACCCAACTTGAACCCACGCGGTCCAAGCGAGCAACTCAAATAAATCTTGTGACTTGGCTGAGCCTTGGCTCTCTGCTCCTTTGCAGCTGCGTATTCATCAGCTACTTCATGCGGTTGGTGGACAAAGTACAAGGCGACATATCGCAACAGCCTGCCGAATCAGTCAGCAATGAAACCGGTTATACGCCATTCGCAAAGCAGGAAAGAAACGAAAGAATTCGTGCTCAAGCCCTGGAGGACGAAGAGCAGTGGCGTGAGGAGGCGGCAAAACAGAGGGAAAGAAAAGCCTCTGAGACGATCACCAGTGAAGTCTACGTCAATCGGTACGCTTCGCAGCTTGCTTCGACGATTCGAAAAATCGGACATAAGCAAAATGGGCTTCGACAAGGCGTGGAAAAAGAGCTTCAACGAGTCAACCAGGGCAACCATTAGGCTCTGCCGATCAAGAGCGATTCCTCACGACTCGAAGAGTAAACGAGGCCTCACAACCCGACAGCGGACAGCAATACTGTTCTCCATGCAATCAAAGCCCTGGCTTGGGGGGAGCGATGGGCTGAGCGAACGAAACCACTCCCTTCGTGTTGAATTTCCTGCGGAAAACGGATGAGGAAGTTGCCACGTAAAGGTATTCAAGATTCGCACCACCGAACGCGATGTCCTCGATCGGTTTCCTGTTAGGCGGTGCAATGATAAAGTTCACTCGACCAAGCTGGTCAAGTACTTGCACCCCGACGGTCGACGAGACATAAAGCAGGCCGTCCCGATCCATCGCAGCAGCGGAGACTCCGCTCTTCGTTCGCAGATATGGCATTTCTAGGAAGCCATACTCCTGGTGATATTTGAGGTCCCCCGCCAAATTCGCAGAATGATATGTCGCTTGCGTTTGACCGACGCTATGCAGAAACGCATGGTCCACCGTGGGTGTCATCGCGATCGGTGGCGCTACGACCACGCCGGCTTCTTTGACTTTTCCATCAAAGGTTGCGAACTGAATCTCGTTTAAACCGCGATCATAGTAAAACAGACCTTCCGGCAAGCTCACCAAACACTCGGCCTGGGTCTCAGGCAGAAACGAACGCAGCTTTCCATCCGGCCCGAATTTGACAATCGCGCCGGCCTGAATCCCCAATAGGTTGCCGTCGGGACAGTAAGCAAGATCAACGATGTCGGAGCTTTGGTCAGCAAAAATACGAGTCTTTAAGTCTTGGTCGATGCGATAAACTCGCCCTGCCTTTGCGTCGCTGAAGAAGATTTGGCCGCCAGCATTGGCCGTCAGTGCTTCCACTGCCTCATGGCCACTACTCACTTCATCCCAGCCAGCTCCTTCCACCAGCAGTTCGATACGCCGTTTGGCTTGTTTATTCGCCGATGCACGAATCGGTTCAGGGTAATCGCGCCATAGCCACTTGAGCGCTTGAGGCATAATCGCTGCGCCGTGTTTTCCGTTGTGGCCACCCTCCCCCCACTCATGCTGGACGTCATAGCCAGCCCACTTAAGAGCCGAAAGCATGTCCTGATTCGCTGTCCACCAGTCGCCCGCATAGATGTTCAGGTCGCTGCTACCATCCTGCAAGAAAACTCTCAAAGGTTTTGCCTCATGCTTCCGAACCAAAGCGGCGAGTTGATTGCCGCCTCGCAACCCAACGTAAGTGCCGATCGTACTGATGATACGGCGAAATGCATCCGGGCGTTCCCATGCGGCATTGAAAGCGCAGATACCTCCGGAACTCGCTCCTGCCAATGCGCGATCATTCGGGTCCTGGCTCAAGTTATAATCTTGACTGATCTTGGGAAGTAACTCCTCAAGTAAAAAACGCGCATAGCGGTCACCGAGCGAATCGTATTCGAAGGAGCGGTTGAAACGAGGTTGCGAACCAGAGCTGTCAGACTTGACTATCCCTGGCTGTACGAAGACGCCAATCATCGACGGAACTTGCTCCGCATGAATCAGATTGTCGAGGATCTGAGGTAGCTTCCAACCGCGAGCCCGATTCACGCCATCTTGCACAATAATGACGGGAGTCGGCTTCGAAGCATCGTACTGCTCCGGAATATACAGGTGGTATTGCCGACTGGTGCCAGGGAAAATTCGCGATTCGAAGTCAAAGGGCCCAAGGATTTTGCCCTCCGGAACGCCAGCCTGCTTCTGAGCTTCGGGCGGAACGGGATAAGATTCCGACTGAGCAATACAGAAATTGTGGGCCGAATGCGTTAGCAAACAGAAAAAGCCGACGGTCGCAACAAGAATCGAATTGAAACGCATGAATCACCAGAGTCGTGAAAATATGAGTTTTTTAGCTCAACGCAGGGGGCATGATGCCGCTAACACATACGGCGTGCGGAAACCAATTCTAACGCCTTGCGTCTCGTCAGGCGATTGGGCAAGCTGGGTGAAGTTTGACTCTTCGTCACTCTCGCGGACTAAGTTCAGCGGAACGCAAAAAGGGAAGGCCGCGAGACCTTCCCTTCAGGATTACACTAAACAACCGACAGTTAGGCTGCGCGGCGGGCAGATTGCTGGTCGTAGAATTCGCGAATGCAACTCACCACGGCCTCTTGCTCCGACTCCCGAAGCTCCGGAAAAATCGGCAGGTGTAGGATCTCTTCGGAAGCGTTTTCGGTGTGTGGCAAACTGCCTCGCTGATACCCCAGATCTCGGTAGCACTCTTGTTGGTGCAGAGGAATCGGATAGTAGATTTCGGAGCCGATTTGTTGGCTCTGCAAATGAGCTCGCAAGGCATCTCGGCGGCCGCCAGTTACTCGTAGGCTGAACTGATTCCATACATGGAATGCGGCCGGATCTTCGTACGGCAGCTCGATCTGCTCGCCAAGCAGGCTACTCTCTCCCAGCATTCGCTTGTAGGTTTGAGCGTTCTGTCGTCGACTAGATGTGTAGCTGTTCAAGTGCCCGATTTTGACCATCAGACCTGCTGCTTGAAAGCTGTCGAGTCGGCTGTTGATGCCCACTTCGGAATGGTAGTAGCGTGGACGCATGCCATGGCCGGAGAGCAAACGCAGGCGATCGATTAAAATCTCACTGTTGGAAACAAGCATTCCGCCGTCACCGAAACCACCCAAGTTCTTTGTCGGGTAAAAGCTGATGCAGCCTATTTGGCCCCAGCTTCCGACAGGCCGACCGTGATAAGCCGCACCGATTGCTTGAGCCGCATCCTCGACGACCGGAATCTCATGCTGAGCAGCGATGCTGCAAACGCGGTCCATGGCTGCCGATTGACCAAACAAGTGCACCGGAATGACCGCGCGAGTGCGGGTTGTCACTTTGGCTTCGAAATCGGCTGGATCGATATTGTACGTGTTGGGATCAACATCCGCAAAAACAATGTTCGCGCCCAACCGAGAGACACAGCTAGCAGTAGCAAAGAAACTGAAGCTCGGACAAATCACTTCGTCGCCCGGACCTATCCCAAGTGCCATCAGCGATAGCAGCAAAGCATCGCTTCCTGATGCACAACCGGCTGCATATTGAGTGTTGCTGATGTTAGCACACTCTTGCTCAAGTTGTTGGACAGGAGGACCGAAGAGAAATCGCCCGCTATCGTAAACTTCTGCAATTGCAGCGAGCACTTCATCGCGAATGGAAGAGTTGGATCGAGAAACGTCCAGCAAAGGGACTGGCGTAGTGACGGTGGCATCATTGCCCGACATAAGGTCATCCTTGACCGCAAGAGTGATGTTTTAGCCCGCGAATGGGCCTGACAATCGGCGTTTTCCACGCTCATCCTAGTCATCAACTTCCTGAATGCTTCAGAAGGGGAGACCAGTTTGCGTGAACTAGACGCCGTGAAATCACAAACTAGCGGTTTTGACTGTAAGCCGTCAAGACAGGCAGCAAGCCTTTGTTTTTTTAAACCATTTGGCCAGTTTCTTTTGCAAGCATTGGCGGCGACGGTCGATGAGAGGTCTTAATGTCGACGCACGATCTCTCGTCCCACTAAATTTCCAACTAACTCATGCCTCAGACTTATCTGCATTCGCTTCGACGCATGGCTGTCTTTGCTGGACTGAAGGACGAGTCTTTGAAGATGCTTGTCTTGTCCGCAACTTTGGTTGAACGCGAACCTGCCGAGTATTTTTATCTCGAGAACCAGCCTGGGGACCACTTGTACGTGCTCATCGAAGGCGCCGTTGCTTGCAAGAAAATCAAAGGCGACACTGACATCGTACTTTCGCGGCTCTATGAAGGCGACTGCTTCGGCGAAATGTCGCTGATCGACCTCATGCCACGAGCTACGAGTGTCCAAGCGATCACCAACAGCGTGGCCCTAGAAGTTCATCGCCGACAGCTGTTTGAACTCTACAAGAAAGACCTTGAGCAGTATGCGATAATCATGATGAACATGGGCCGCGAAGTAAGTCGCCGCCTTCGAAATGCAGAACATCGGGTCCACGAATTGCAGCACGTACCAAGCAGAGAGGTCGTCCCCGCGGCAAAAATGCAAGCCGTCGCCGTTTAGCCGCTAGGCAGCTTTTTGATTCGAACTTGGCGGAGCCGCTGAACTGCTTTGGTCTTTTCGCATTTCGATCAAATTTAAGAAGCAAATACCAGGGATTCGTACTACGGTGTTGTAGAGCCTGTGCATCGCGATGACTCGAGATGGTGCAAGATAAGTCGCGATTGAAAGCAACGGCAAAGTCGGGAACACGCCGCGTCGCGAGAGGACTCGGAATCCTGCTTGCTTGCAAAGGTCAACGTATTCACCGATTGGTCGATCGCCCTTGTGACGGTCGATGGTTGAAGTACGAATGAGCTTGCCGAGTCCTGCAAATGTACAGCGTGAAGCGAAGTGCGCGAGATTCGGAATCGAAAGCATGGCATGGCCGCCAGGCTTTAGTACCCGATACATTTCGTTGATCGCCGACACTTGCTGCTCAAAATCTAGGTGCTCGATTACATCCAGCGACAAGACTCGGTCCAGAGAATCTGTGTCGAAATCCAGGTTGGTGATGTCGCCTCGCATGACGAACTTGGATTCAAAATTGAAGTCCAAGCCAAAGATGTCGTATCCCTTGCCCTGGTATTCCTCCGTCAACAAGCCTTCTCCGCATCCTAAATCGGCGATCCGCTCATCAGCAGAGCAACCGTCAAGATAGTCTCGTACGAGTCTCATTTTCTCGACGTAAACCGGATAGTATTTCCAGTTTTTGTCTAATACGCGGTGGTAGTCGCCACGCTCGGCGTATTCGCCCGTCTTGATCGTGCTGTTTGACTTGTCAGAGGAAAGAGGAGTGGCAGGTACTGACGCCATTGGGCAATCCGGGGCTTTAGGAAGGCTGGGCAAAACCACTTGTTCGTGATTTCCACACGAAAAAAGTTGGGTGTGGATGTACTACTCCACCAGAGCCCGAGTCAACACAGATTTATGGCTCGTCGAGGTATCAGGCGACGACAGTAAACGGTAGAAGAACCATACGAACCACGTTCGGTAGAAGACAGCTATTCGGTTGATAACGGTCCTGAGCCCGAGTGCGGGGGGGCGGAGAAAGTCTCGTAGGAGACGAAACGGCGACTATTCAATCGCGCAGCAACTTAGGAGCTGCCTTTTCAATCCCCCTAGGTGTCATTTCCCGCGATAATGTTTCCAGTCCCCACCGTTGCCAAAACGGGTCTTTCACAAGAGAGAATCTTTCATCACAGAAATTATCGGTAGGCTCAAGAAGGACAGAAGCTCCGAGATCTTTCATTCCAGCTGTGACCGAATCGCAATCTGCGACATATGCATGAATCGCAATCGTTGCGCCGCTGACCAGTCTTAGTTTTCTGTACCAGGTGTTATGAGGATCTGGCTTAGGGTAAGTGGTAAGACAAAAGTTGGTTCGGTGTGCCGCTTCCGAGAAGGCGTAGCCTTCTCGAAAGCAGTGCAGTAAGTCGCGAACTCGCTCGATGTCCAATATTCGAGCGAGCTGTGTCGACGGTAATAGTTGTTTTTGTGCTGCCAGGCCTTGGTTGGCATGCGAGCGTCGACCAGGGACTCGAACTCCTCTGTCGTGAGGAAGTCGTCTCAAAAGTGGCTGAAGAAACTCTCGGCATAACCGTTTTCCATACACTACCAGGCTCGATGTACGGTGTCGTAACACCGAGCTGCTCACGCCAGCCTCGCAGTACGTTTGCAATGAAGTCAGGGCCGTTGTCGCAGCGAATGTTTTGCGGAACACCCCGCATTGCAAGGAGCTCAGCAAGTGTGTCAACGACGTCGGCGCTCGTGAAATTGTGTTCCACTTCTAAGGCCAAACTCTCTCGTGTGTACTCGTCGATCACAGAAAATAACGTCAAAGTAGTGCCGTTGGCCTTGCCGTCGAAGGCAAAGTCCCAGCCCCAAACATGATTGAGGTGTTCGGCGTGTGTGAGATGGCAATCGTTAGCACTTATGACTCCCATAAGTCTCTGCTTTCGCTTCTTCTGTGGTACTTTGAGGCCTTCTCGACGCCAAAAACGATACGCGCGTGTGTCGCTCGCATACCAACGCTCTCGCCGTAACAAATCTGCGAACCGACGGTTGCCGTAACGAGGAAACTTCTGAACAAGCTCAAGCATGCGTGCTACCACGGGCCGCTTGTCGTAACTTGAACTTGCTTAGTAGCATTGGCTACCGCGCGCTCGGCCAATGACCTTGCAAGCCTTTCGCTCCGATCCCAATTAAGCATCTTGCAATTGCTCAACGGCTTGTCGACGACGCGAAGGGCACGCCAGTTTCACTCTGCGATGCGCTTAAGCGTCTGGATATCCAATTCTTTGTTCGCTACCAGTTAATTCAATGGGCGTTTCTCGTCTTCGACCTCTTTCAGGCGTTTAGCTTCTTCTGCCTGCATCCCTCTGTATTGCGTCTGCCAGCGGTCGAAGGTTGCTTGGCTAATTCCGCGCGTTTTAAGGACGGATGCTTCGTTCTTACGGGAGATAAAGCATCGCTTCAGCGTCTCGAAGCTTCTTGACAATGTTCTCTGGCGTGTGCCGTTTACGTCGCTTGGAACTCATATAGACATCCTCGCAAAAATGCTCTGAAATCTAAATAATGCATGACCAGTTTTAAACAGTAGGTCGAAGGTACATCTATCTGTGAAACTAGAAAGAGCAGTAGATGTATTTCATTTACCCCGATGGATCCATTCGTGCGCAATCAAAGTGGTCTTAGGGCTTGTCCGCTTCTGATGATTCTTTGGCAGAAAAGACGCCGACGGTGGTGGAAAAGAATCCGGGCATGAATTTGCTGCGAGTCAGGACTTCGCCGAAAATGGCGACATTGCCACTCGCTGGCCTGGCGAATTCGTATTCAAACAGGTCGTCGGCGATGCGTTTGGTGGGATGCTTGCTCCATTTTGCCTCGCGAAAATCGCGATCCGATCTGTCAGCCTTCCAGACCGATACCTTGTCGACCGGGCCGTTGGCTCGAATCTGAAGAGTGACTTTACTGTCCGTTTCCGTGAACTGCCAATTCAACTCAGGTAGCTTCTCGTCACCGTGCAGGCTGCGGTGCAAACTGGCCAGCGTCCCAATCAAGCGTCCGTAGTCGTCGATACTATGCCCCTGATTGGGAACTTGCAGCATGTACTTTGGCCCTTCCAACTCTTCCCAATATTGGCTGGACGCGTCCACGGGCCAGTAACGATCGTTTGTACCGAAGATCAACAGCTTTGGTTGTTTGAGACTCTTGCGATAGGAAAACGGATCGACGATTGTTTGCAGTTCTTTTCCTTGAGGCGTGTCCAAGTACTTGGGCAAGTCTAATTCCGTATAGTCGCCAATCTGCTCGGAGTACTTGCCCCAAGCTGCAAGCTGATGCTTCATCTGGACGTTCATGTTGAGCATATCAATCACGATCGGAGCTATGGCTGTAGCTCTCGAGTCCGATGCACCAGTGAGCCAAGTTGTCCAACCGCGTTTGGAAGCTCCCGTCACGGTAAACTCGTTCACGGTCAGCTTCCAGTGCTTTTGCGAGGCAGCAACAACGGTATCCATGCCTCGCACTGCCGATTTCACCATCGGCAAAAGCAAAGGCCATTCAGGATCGCCCGTCTTGAGATACTGAGCAAAAGTGGCCGCGATAATCTCATCTTCGTACTTATCGCCCATCATTGGCTGAAAAGGAACTTGCAGCAGCACTCCGATTACACAGCCAAATTGCTGGGCCACCGCCGCCATCAATTGAGCCTCGCCACGCAATTCAACGGATGCGGGGCCGTTGTCCGGCCAACCTGCTTGCCAGCGACTACCACCGATCAACAGAACTCCATCTGTTCGGGATTTATCTATCTGCTGCGGACGAATCACATACATGATGTGTCGCCAAGGCACGTTCTGCCACGTTTGCGAAGTCATATGTAGCCGAAGAACATCGCATCCACCCACTTCCAATTCTTCACGCAACTCCCAGCGATAGCTCTCATCTGCCTTGTCTAGATAAGCAGACAAGGCATTTTCAGGTAGGACTGTTCGCCGCTCGTCTTGGGCAAACGAGAGATGGGGGAGAAATAAAATCGAGCAGAAAACCAAAATCGAGGGAATCTTCACTACGCGTTCTCATCGTGAGGGAGAAAAGGAATCGAAACGAACCGCGTCGGGATAGTACAAGACGACGTGAATCTACGCACGCTCAAGGCATCTTAACGAAGATTACTATCATAGCCATGTTAAAGCGGCTCTGTTTGAAATAGGGAGAGAATCCCTCGCAGCCGCTAGTTGCCCCTACCCTCCCAGAATTCCCCGACTCCTCGCTACGCGTAGGCCCGCTTGGAAAGGGAAGGTGAGTTATCTTGCCAGCGAATTACCTCGAATCAATCTTTGATTAGCCCTGAGTGTGAACTGGGAGGTTCCTGCAAACAGCCGCGATATGATCTAGAATGTCTCTCCCTTCAATCCATCCCCTTAAGTCAAAGCCATGAAGCTCTCAGTCTCTTCCCTTCTTCTGTTTGCAACGATTGCATTCAGCAACCTGTTTTTGCCATCCTCACTTGCGGCGGAAAAACCCAATGTGGTGATCGTCATTACGGACGACCAAGGCTACGGAGATCTGTCTTGCCACGGAAACACCGTGCTGAGGACTCCCAATTTAGATGCGCTGCATGACGAGTCATTGCGGCTGACTGACTATCACGTCTCACCAACCTGTTCTCCGACTCGAAGCGCGTTTCTGACTGGTCACTGGACGAATCGGACCGGTGTCTGGCATACGATTATGGGCCGCAGCATGCTTCGCAAGAACGAAGTGACGATGGGGCAAATCTTCAAAGACGCCGGTTACGCAACAGGCATGTTTGGCAAATGGCACTTGGGTGACAACTACCCGTTTCGTCCGGAAGATCGCGGTTACACTGAAGTCATGCGGCACGGCGGTGGCGGCGTTGGGCAAACTCCAGACTACTGGGACAACGCCTACTTCGACGGTAGCTACTGGCACAATGGTACACCCGAGCCCGTTAAAGGCTTCTGTACTGATGTCTTTTTTGACTACGCCAAGCGATTCATTAAGTCTCAGAAGGAAGCTGGCAAGCCCTTCTTGGCATACATAGCTACCAACGCTCCACACGGGCCGATGCATTCGCCTGAGGAGTTTAGCCAGCCCTACACAGACAAAGGTGTCGGTGTTGCTAACTTCTATGGCATGATCGCAAACATCGACAAAAACGTCGGTGACTTGCGAAGCTTTCTAGCCAAGGAAGGTTTGGCTGAGAACACCATTTTCATTTTCACCACGGACAACGGGACTTCATCCGGTTCCAAAGTTTTCAATGCCGGGATGCGAGGTCAGAAGGGCTCCGAGTACGATGGCGGCCACCGCGTTCCCCTCTTCCTACGCTGGCCAGCTGGCGGACTTGACGAAGCGCGTGACGTGAGGGCATTGACGGCTCATGTTGACGTTGTGCCAACTTTGATTGATCTCTGCGGTATCTCATCGCCTGCAGGCGTTAAGTTCGATGGAACTTCGATTCGAGCTTTGCTTGAGAGCAAAGCGGCTGACTGGCCCGATCGGATTTTGGTAACGGACTCGCAGCGTGTAAAGGATCCAATAAAGTGGCGGAAGAGTGCTGTGATGACTTCGCAATGGCGACTGGTCAACGGAAAAGAACTCTACGACATGACGTCCGATCCTGGCCAAAAGAGCAATGTCGCCAGCGGACATCCGGAAGTAGTTGCTCGCCTGACCGCTTTTTATGACGCTTGGTGGGAAGAGTTGTTGCCGACTTTCTCGAACGCAACGGCAATCTATATAGGGCATCCAGGAGAAAATCCTGCTCGTCTGACTTCGCACGATTGGATCACAACCGGTTCGACTCCGTGGAATCAAGGCCACGTGCGTCGCGCGACCAATGGTGATCGCAATACTGGATTCTGGAACGTCGAAGTTGTCGAAGACGGACACTATACTTTTCGCCTGAGACGCTGGCCTGAGGAAATTGATATGCCGATCAATGCTTCGCTGCCTGCAGGAGCTGCAGTCCCTGGGCAGAAGGCTTTTCGAGTCACACCGGGGGCGGCTATTCATCCAACAAAGGCCATTATTTCGATTGGCGATCAACGTTTCACCAAAGCGATTGACGCGAGTTCTAAAGAAGTTAATTTTGATCTCAAATTGAATGCGGGCAAGACGAAGTTGACGACTCAGTTCATTGGCGACGACGGCACCATTCACGGTGCATACTTTGTTTACGTCACGAAGACTCCGTAAGTCGAAGTTATGATGCGACTGGATGGCCGCAAGGCACTGATTACTGGGGGCACCCAAGGTGTTGGTGCCGCCATTGCGGAGTGTTTGGCCAAAGTCGGTTGTGACGTCATCTTGCATGGTCTTGCCGATGACGAAATTTGCCAAGAATCTTTGGGACGCTGTCGTACCCACGGCGTTAAGGCCGAAGCTGTCTTTCAGGACTTATCGCTTCCGTCTGAGCAGTGCATTCCGCAGCTGCTCGCCCAGTTACCCGATCTGTCGCAAGTATCAATCCTGGTGAATAACGCAGGGACATTCTGCGACAAACCGTTCCTTGAGATGGATGTAGCTACCTTTGATCGCACGATGCAGCTCAACGTTTTTGCGGGATACTTTTTAACACAGGCGTTTGCTCGTACGTGGGTTGCTAGTGGAGTAGCTGGTCGCGTGCTATTTACCGGATCGATCAACGGGTTATTGGCTGAAGCGGACCATACCGCTTACGACAGTAGCAAGGGTGCTGTGCACGCGATGGTTCGCTCTCTTTGTGTTGCCCTGGCTCCGAACAAGATTCGTGTAAATGCAATGGCTCCTGGGTTGGTTGTCACACCACTGACGGCCCCGGTTCTGAGCCAAGATCCGGAGGCAATGGAGTGGATGAGGTTGCATACTCCCAATCAATCCGTTCCGGGGCCCGAGGCTTGTGCGTCGGCGGCGTTGTTTTTGTTGAGTGACGAAGCTGAGCATGTTCAGGGGCAGACGCTGCTCGTCGACGGCGGCATGAGTATCTGGCAACAACCTGACCTGCCTGACTACCTTCGCTCGTAGGGGGCTACCAGAATTCCTCGTCCGCAGACAGGCACAAGGACTTCTGGCGAAGTCAACTACATCGACTCTGGGCTCGCCTTGTTCTTCCTTGCCCAAGTCGAGATAATGTGGCATTCCTAGATATAAAAAGTCCTCTAAAGCACGTTCAATCACATGGCCATTGCACCTATCCTCCCTTCTTCAGCTGGGAAATTCCCGCTGAGCGATTACAAGTCGCTGGCCAACGAGGAGCTTTCGGCTCGCATTACTGCTGCTCGAGAAAAGCTTGGAGAGAAGCTGCTCATCCTGGGGCATCATTACCAACAGGATGAAGTGATCGAGCACGCAGATCTTCGAGGTGACAGTTATCAGCTGAGCCAGATGGCGGCGAATAGCAAAGACTGCCGCAACATTATCTTTTGCGGTGTCCACTTTATGGCTGAGACGGCCGACATCCTGGCCAATCGTCCCGAGAAGCTCGTCGAGCGAGAAGGGCTGCGTGTCAAAGTCATTCTGCCGGACATGGCAGCCGGCTGCTCAATGGCCGATATGGCAGGAATTCGGCAAGTCGAAGAAGCTTGGCAACAGCTCGGCGAAGTGATCGACACTTCGGAAATGATTCCCGTTACTTACATTAATTCCGCGGCCAGCTTGAAGGCATTTTGCGGAAAGCACGGAGGAATTGTTTGCACTAGTAGCAACGCCGCCGCGGTGATGGAATGGGCGTACGAGAGAGGCGATCGCGTCTTCTTCTTTCCGGATCAGCACCTGGGGCGTAACACGGCTCTGACCATGGGGATCACCAATGACCAGATGCCGGTGTGGAATCCTTACGAGGAGGATCTGGGTGGCAATACTGATGAAGCTATCTCCGGAAGCAAAGTAGTGCTCTGGAAAGGGCACTGCAGCGTACATCAAATGTTTCGTCCTGAACATGTGGAGCAATTTCGCAAGAATAATCCAGGCATCAAGATCATGGTGCACCCCGAGTGCCCTCAAGAAGTCAACGATATTGCCGATATCTCAGGTTCGACGGGAAAGATTCTCAAGACGGTCGAAGACTCTCCTGCTGGGACCAAATGGGCCATTGGCACCGAGTTGCACTTGGTAAACCGTTTGAAAAAGGAGCACCCGGAGCAAGAAATTTATTTCCTGAGTCCGGTGGTCTGCATGTGTGCAACGATGTATCGAATCGATCTAGCACATCTAGCTTGGGCATGTGAGAATCTTGTTGAAGGTGATGTAGTCAACTCGATTACGGTTAATGAAGAGATATCGTACTATTCCTTGGTTGCTCTGGAACGCATGCTGGAAGTCAGCTAAATCCTGCAGCACTCTCCGTTAAGCGGATATCTCGCGGGCACCAGGGCAATAGCAGGCGGTAGCGGAATAACGCTTGACGTCTCAGGACACTTAGAACGGCTGAAAATCACGGCATTTCGACGCCCAACCTGCAAGGTTTTTTGGCCGAAGAATCAAGAGCTGGGACGAACTGCATCCCAGTATTTCGTCGCTGGCATGCCAGCCTGCTAGGCATCGCTTGTGATACAGACGTTAGAATGGCGAGAGGAGTGATGCGTCTTGCACAAAGTCCACATGGATGATCCTGGCAAGATAACGCTGGCAAGGCAGTTTTTATGGACGAGTCCTCAATCGAAAACCCAATGACAGCCGCAAGATCCATGATTGCTTTCCACAAATCGATTGCCGAGCGACCAGCTTGGGCTTTCGCTCGGGGTAGACAATCCGGGCCACTGGGAAAACAGTTGTTTTTACGCATTGGCGCAGTTTTTCTGATGCTCGCGAATCTTGGTCCAGCTCAGGACAATACCGAAGCCAACCCAAAAACTGAACGCAAAGGCTATCTCGTCAAAGTTGACTTGCCGCTGGTCGGAAATCGAGCCGATGCAGTAGTCCAGCAGATTAGGCAGATTTCCGGTTCTCAGCCGGCGGGCGGAAAACGTGCGATTGTCGTCCTGCGTTTCCAAGCAAAGTCGTTGGATGCAACGGACGATTCCAACAAGCGAGGTAATCAAGGGCAAGGCGTCCAGTTTGAACGCTGCTTGCAACTAGCGAGATTTCTCAGCAAGGATTCTGCCGCTAGAAAAGTTCGTACCATCGCGTACTTACCGAACGACGTTTTTGGACATGGCGTCCTCCCGATTCTTGCCTGTGAAGATATGTACATGGCTCCCGAGGCTCGAATTGGTCGTGCTACCGAAGGTGATGGCCAGTTCGACCGAATCGTTGAGTCGGCCTACGAGACAATGGCCAATGGAGGCTCGCTTCCTCAAGCGATTGCGCTCTCCATGCTCGATTCCAAACGCGAAGTGTACTGGGTTAAGACGACCGAAGACCTGGAGATGTTCGTCGGTCGCGAAAAGAAGCAAGAGCTCGAAGACGCAGCCAAACTACTAGATGAACAAACGTTCTGGCCTGGTGGGAGTCTTGCAGACTATTCCGGTGCGAAATTGCGAAGGCCGTATTCTCTGATCGCAGCGACCGTCACGAGTGAGGCTGAACTAGCCCGGCAATTGGGGCTGAGTGGAAATTTGCGAACAGTGCGGCAACTTCCACGCGAGTGGACTGGCATCTCGTTAACTGTGGGTGAGAAACTTGAAACATCTCGAGTGAATCAAATAATTCGTGCGATTAACGAACAAGTGAGCAGTGAGGGGATCAACCTGTTGGTGCTCAAGCTCAATCAGATGGAGTGTGACTTCAAGTCGGCCTCCAGGTTGGCTGGTTTCCTTGCGGATCTGAACAACGATAAAATCTACACGCTCGGTCTTGTTGAAGAACCTTTAGTGGGGGCTTCAGGGCTGATCGCTGCGGCTTGCCAAGAATGCGTATTGATCGGAGATGCAACGCTTGGTCCACCAGCCTCCGAAGCTATCGAGTTGGATGAAGGCGTCTTGGGTTTTCTCGATTTCTTGAATACCATGACGCAACGCCCCGTTTCACTGATGTCTAGTCTGCTCAGTGCGAAGGTGACCGTAAAGCAGTATGTCAATCAAGATAATGGGCGTAGACAATTGTTTGCAGATTGGGAAATGGATGCCCTTAAGGACAAAGCAAATTGGGAGTCACGCAAAAAGGTTGCTGGCGGTGAGGCGATTCCTTCAGAAATCGCGGTCGAGTACCGCTTGGTTGATGGCTCTGCAAAATCTGTGTCAGAGGCACTCAGCAACTTGGGCGTCGACCAGCAGCTCAAAGAGCTCGATACACCTTGGATCGATGGTATCGTCGCGACCTTGTTGGCCCAGGGCTGGCTGCCACGACTGCTGCTTACCATTGGTTTCTTTGCTTTGATGGCGGAATTAGGAAGTCCTGGCATGGGGGCGGGTGCTTTGCTATCCGGCCTTTGCTTCTTGGGATTCTTTTGGATTGAGGGTTTTAACGGCAACGTGGAAATGCTGGAGATCCTGCTCTTCTTAGGAGGACTGTTCTGTCTGGCATTTGAGATTTTCGTCGTGCCGGGTTTTGGCATCTTTGGGATCACAGGACTTTTGATGCTATTCGTGTCCGTCGTGCTGGCGAGCCAGACTTTTATCTGGCCCACCACCTCTGCGGAACTTGGCGAAGTCGCCTCCAACTTGTTTTGGACGGCATGCATGGCATTGGCAGGAATGATCAGCTTGCTATTCATGCACAAGCACTTGGAGCACTTGCCGATGTTCCGGTTGATCGCACTCAATCCAGAAAGTGCCGAAGACCTGGATGAACGAGAGTCCTTGGCTTATCGCGACCATTTGTTGGGCCAATCCGGCTTGACAGTCACACGTCTCAATCCATCAGGCAAAGCACAGTTCGGGCGTGATATCGTACAAGTTGTCGGCGCGGGTAAGTTGATCAGCGAAGGCGTGCCGGTGCAAGTTGTTGAAGTGCGTGGCAATGTCATCATTGTTGAGGAGACCTAGGCCGCGATGTTGAGCTCAGACCGCAGTTAGAAAAATGAAAATCGCATCCGTCCGTGGCATTGGCGTCTACATCCATTGGTCGTTTTGGATCCTCGCCGTCGTCTACATTTTTCCAATCCTAGGAGGTTCAGGTCCTGGAACTGGCGTAGGTCCAGCGGCGGTCGCGGCTCTGTTCCTCGGAGGGATTTTTGCTGCGATTGTAGCCCATGAGTTTGGCCACGCTGCCGCGGCTCGACGATGTGGTATTGAAACCGCCGACATCACCTTGCTACCAGTCGGCGGAGTGGCTCGGCTCAAGAGGTTGCCCGAGTCACCGATGCAAGAGCTAGTGATTGCTCTCGCCGGGCCAGTCATCAATTTAGTGATTGCGCTCGCTCTATTTCTGCTGTTGCAAGTCGGTATCAAGCCAGGCATAAGTGCGCCAACTTATCCAGGCGGAGCGGATATCTTCACCCAATGGATTGTGGCAAATTGCCTTCTGTTTGGCTTCAACTTGCTTCCAGCCTTTCCAATGGATGGTGGGCGTGTTTTGCGTGGCCTCCTGGCAATGAATACGAGTTACCTGAGAGCCACTGAGGTCGCGGCAAGAGTTGGTCGCTGGATGTCGCTCGTGTTCATCATCGCTGCCATCTACTTTTCAATTTTCCCACTCTTTATACTCGCAATTTTCGTTTTCGTTTCTGGAACGCTCGAGCTTCTCCAAGTGCGTTTTCGCGAGGCGATGCGCCAGTCAGCACAGCAGGCTCAACCTGCTCAAGGTCGCCCGAATGCACCTTGGTTCCATCAAGCTTGGCCGGGGCAGGGGAGGGGATACGAAGCAGATCAAGAGGGATCGCATCCGGCAGATGGCGGTGTAATTGACGCCGTCGATGTGCGCGAGATTCCTCAATCTCATCACGAAGCCAAGCTTGGCAGGCAAGAAAGCTGAGTTGATAATCGCCGATTGCACGGTCATTCGTGGCGTTGACGATCCAAAACGAGCGACAAAAAATAGAACCCGATAGCAACGAGGCACAAGCCGCTCGAAACAATACTGAGAGCCTAGCGACGCGTGAAGAAATCCGCATCTGCCTCAGGGAAATCAAGTACCGACGCGCCGCTTTGCACAAGAATCTGTGGAAAGAGTTTTGGTTTTGGCGTTGCCTCGTGTTTTTGTGAACTCAGGTCGTAGTTCGGAAATGACCTTCGCGTCGTGACTTGCTGCGATCCTATTGGAGCTGGATTGCAGAGCTCTCGCAATGCATCCAACTCTCGCTCCTTCAGTATCTTCAAATGCTCACGCAGCAATTCGATTCGAGCTTCTGCTTCTGTGGCGATATTGAAAGCATGATTTGGAGATTCTGTAAGTGCGTGCTGTTGCCCACTGCCGGTTTCGTAGAGTCGACCGCTGGGGCCGCCGAGCTTCGACGGCAGCAGCGAAATTAGGCCAAGGCGAGTGTCTTTTCTTGAGGCGAATTCAGAGGCCAGCCGGACGCCACCTCCCGAGATGGTGAATTGAGCGGTCCCTTCGAAGTCCTGTTGCAACTGGACTTGCAAGGCAAGTTTTGTGGTTTGAACGCTCAGCCTACTTGCTTCAGCCAACGCTGGGATACCATTGATCGAAGCAAACGCATCCTTTCCGTAGACGCGATCTTGATTGGAAGACTCAGACAACTTTCCGGCAGCGTGCTCTGAGACAATCGAGAATTCAGCGTAAGCCGTCGAGCCGTAATCTAAGCTGCGGAGCCGAAGTCCGGCAGGAGTGATTTTTGCGTCTACCCCAGTATCGATGGAAAACAGATTGATCATTGCACAGATTTGCTTGGTACTCGAACCGGCTTCGAAACCAAAAGTTTCATGTCCACGATTTCCGTAAACTTCGAAGACGATATCTCCGCCGAGCACCGCACCATAGGCAGCCTCGGGGATGAGTAGCTCAGCAGGTTGGGCTTTTTGTTCGATGTCGATTACGATCGTTTTTGCTGCGCCATCCACCAATTCTACTTCGCTCACTTGGCAATCCACGATGGCTGCGACAGATGCCGCGCTGTGTTCTATTTCGAGGCAACCGCTCCAGAGAGAACCGGATTTGCCTTGAAGATCAAATTCAGTGACTTTCACTAGCTCTTGAAGGGCTTGTAAGTAGCTATCGATTCGCAGCTGTTTCTTGTGCAACTGCTCGGTGGTGAGCCCACCAGCCGTTTTGACGAATCCCAAGGTAGCGCGAATATCACCAACCATCTTCGATGCTTGGTCAAGGGTGAAGATTGCGTCTGTTAGAAAAGGTGTGCTTTGCATGGCGGGAGGGCTATGGAATGTTCTATGGATGTTACGTAGATGGGTTACGAAAAATGGAGACGAGTGCTTCTGCTCCCGTCTCCATTTGTTGCTATTCTTTTCACCAGGATCGGTTTCTATCTTCGTCGATTTCCAAGCGATCGAGTCTCACCAGGCTGAACTTGTCCAGCCTTTTGATTCTCTCTTTTGATCGCTTCGTAAACTTCTTGACGGTGAACTGGAATGTCTTGAGGTGCCTCAATACCCAGTCTTACTTTGTCACCACGAATATCAACGATGGTAATGACCACGTCATCTCCGATCATGATGCTCTCGTCTCGATGTCGCGACAGCACCAGCATTGGACTCGCTCCTTCTTCACGACTTATGTGTGTTCGTGTGTAATGCTCAATCCGTTGAAATCTGCTTTGGTACGGTCGAAGTCGTCAGTGCCTGTGTGGTAAACAGGTGATGATCTTCTTCTCCCGATGCTGAAGTTATCGTCGCAGCGTAATGACGGCATTCATCATGCCAATCCGTTTTCACTTTGGACCGGCCGTTCAGGTTAGTCTGATTGACTGGCTTGGTCGGAGAGAAACTGTTGTTTGCGAAAACTTGCTTTCGACGCGTTACAAAACCAGAGAGAACTGAGCAGCCTGGTTCCAGTTAGAACGAAAAAGGACTGTTAGACGGCGATGTTCTTCTAAAACGCGTCCGCCCCAAAAGCGTGGTTTGATGACTCACGCGCTGCATCTGAAGAGTATCGTCGTAGTTTGCAAAAATCGGCTTTATTGGATATCTCACCGTAAAGGGCTTCATTGCGAGCAGGGACGGAATTCGATCTGTGTTAACCGTCCTTGCCGTCTGAATTCGTTGCAAGCGGTATTCTTTCTCCGCTTCCGTAGCTGCGAATATCCAAGCCGGATTCTTGTTACTCAATTCGCGAGACGTATGAGCGACCGATAACTTCTGCAGCGTTGTCGACCACGACAAGAGCTGTGCCTTCGTCGATGCCAATCCCGATCTTCTGTGGCTGCTGCTTGACCGCACTAATGGATCGACGCAGTCGGTTACGAGCCAGAAAGTGCTGATCAATGATGGACTCGTGCAAAAATCAAGCCCTGTTTTCAGCTGCGGCTGAGTTCTTCCGCCCGCAATCATCACTTTGCTTTGAATTGCAGCGCCGGCCGAAGTCCCACCGATAACCCCGCCTCGCTTGAGAAGTGCGAACAATTGCGTTTCCACCAGAGTGGCACAGTAAGCATCTGCAATGCGAGTTTGGGAACCGCCCCCAACCAGACGGCCGTCGCTTGATTCAGGACGGCGGAGAATTCGGCCATGTTCGCCTGAGATCTTTCTGAAGTATGTAGCACCTCGACTTATTCGAAGCCTCGCTCCTGCCACAAATTCGAAATTTCGAGGTTATTTGGGTTTGTGCTCGAGGCGGTGGGAATCACGGCTAGTCGTGGTTGTCCCCCGGACAGCTCTCGGAACTTGCGAATGATAGAATCCGTTAAGCTTCCGCCCCCAGCAAGAACGAGCTTTCGCTGCGGTTGGCCATCTTGAGCCGCAATTTGTTGCTGACAGCAGAAGATCAGAGAGAGCAATCCGAGTTTATGCACCGTTGCAGATATTTCTTACACTTGGGAGATACGTCATCGACTAATGTTACTCAGCGGTGCCTGCTCTTAGTGAAATGGCGCTCAAGTCGACGGAATTCGATTTTTGCTCCATTTTGATTCACAAAGAGACTTTTTGCTGGCCCTCCTTCAATCATGTAGGAGGGAGCATCTTAGCTACCCCAGGAGTGCCCAGGCAACGCAGGTAGCCTAAAGCGCTGTCAACGTACACAAAAGACGGATAATTACCAATCCACGTCCCTAAAGGCCTCATAAATTGCTGGAAGCGATGAAATCGCTCTTGTAAAACCTATGTTTAAGGGTATTTTAGATACTGTTGTTGGCGGCTGAGGTCTCTACGATCGCCGTTGATAAGGGGTACTTTCAGTACAAGCCGCGGCAGGCGAAGTAGTGAGGGTAAGATCCAGATCCCTTAGGCAAATTTCATACTTCTTTAGACCTTAGATTTTCCCTTCTGCCGTATTCCCCCCTCCCGCTTCGCACGCACAAAGTTGATTTCGCCGACGACAACGACATACTTAGACTTTTCGATCGTGGAATACCCCCGTTCCACAACTGAATCAGCTTTGTGCGTTCTCTTTTTTTCCTCGATTCTCCTAGCCGGAGCTTTGTTGCATCGGTATGAGTCAGAGTAAGCCCCTTAACGAGAACCGCCGCGGTTTTATCCGTGGATCGTCGCTTCTCATTGCTTCCGCCCTGCCGGCAACGGCCGGCGCCGCGTCCGTGATTAGGCCTCAAAAGCTGGGTCTGATTGGCTGCGGAACTAGTGGCTTGCAGTTGACGGCGGCAGCGATGGAAGCCGGCCTGGTGAGCTTGGTAGCGTTGGCTGATTCTTCGAAGAGCCAGATGCAACAAGCATCTCGCTCTCTAAAGGGACGTCACCCCGATGCGTTTTGTGTCGAAAACAACGCACGTTTTCTGGGGCAAGAGGCATATCGCGAACTATTGAAACTCGGCCTCGATTGGGTCATTATCGCCGTACCTTATGGTCTACGTGCCTCGATGATTGGCACCGCGCTGGAGGCGGGAACGGCTGTCTACTCCGAACAACCTCTGGCGGTTTGCCCCAAGACTTTTTCGCAATTGCTCGAAATTGTTAGGCGAACCTCGCCTAAGCTTCGTGTTGGAAACCGTCAAGAACTAACCATCCGACACGCGGAGACGCTCGCCGCGATTAGCGATGGAGCGATTGGTGAAGTGCTAGCGATAAATGCAAGATCGTACAGTGTTTCCCCTGGAAGACTTGCGATGAAACGCCCGGCGGCAGCTTGGCGCGCAGAGCCTTCGCTTGCGGGTGATGGCACGCTACGGCACCGAGCGGCACTGATGGAACTTGCTTGCGAGTTGTTCGGTGATAGACCGAATGAAGGAAGAATTCAATCTCATGTAGAATACGGTGATTGCAGTTTGGATAGCCGAGCTTGCTGGCATTTTTCAGATGCCGTCGTAAACAGTCATTGCCGCTTAGCTCCCCAATTTTCTAGTCCAATTGAGCAAGTCGAGATTGTCGGAAGCCAAGGAAGATGCGAGTTGCAGCGCGGTAGAATTTACGATGCATCTGGAAAGCTCGTCGAGCGATTCAGTTCTACTCGAACAGCACGAGCACATCTTCTACTAGGCGGAATGAGCACTCCATCGCAACGCAGCAACGACCAAAGTCTCGAGGCTCTTGAGGCGGTTCTAGCGACTAAATGAACCATCGGATCCGGCGATCCTTTAGTCGTCCTTGGCGAGATAGGCTCTTTTCTTGCAGTCTTGTTCTTGTTACTCCCTAGAATCGGCCCTAATCCGACATCATTGCGATTCATCTCGGATTTCTATGGGGCGAGATTAGCTTATTTGCAGCCACGTTCTATTACAGGGGCAATGGAGTGTTGTTTTTGATGGTAGTTGCAAGTAAGAAGGTTGGAGAATGTCTCACTCGCGTCGGGGGATCCTGACCTTTGCCTTTCTGACACTCACATTGATCACGCAGATCAACTTTTGCTCGATCTGGTGCCACATCAAGGCTCTGGACTCGATTGTCGACGAAGCGGCAGCCAAGTTATCACCAAGCAGTAACGAGGACATGCTCTTCCTGCCGGGGAAAAATGGCGCATCCCGTTGCTGGCGATCGAGCGCAGATTTCGTTTGCGAGTTTGAAAGTCCCCCTTTGGTGGCTTATCTTGCTCAGCACCCTAGCACGCGGCATTGCTGTTTTGAATGTTCTTCGCACTGGCTCAGTTCGGAACAGTTTATTTGCCCCGTTTTTCCTGACTTTGCCCGCGTTGGTCTGGTGGTGCGCGAATACCCTGTTCTAGGGGCAACTCTGTTTGCCAGGTTAAATCGCTCTGGCATGCTCTCTGACCGGGCTACTCGCGTCCTTGGAAGTGCACCCTACCGAAAAGACTCAACCAAGCAGCAAGCCTCTTTCTCCCGAAACAGCAAGCTGACGAGCTACCCGACGGTTGCCAATGAAAACGGCGGGACTGGGAAAAATCCTGCCGTTGACCGCGATTGCATGGATAACGGATAATCGGCCGTCCCAATAAATATCAAATAGAAGCAGCCCAAAGTCTGCCTTCGCGAGAGATGATCCGTGAGCACCATCGAAGACGAAAATCAAACTAAGCAACTTCACGAATATTGTGTTGAGACTGCCCAGTTGGCTAAGCGAGCCTCTCGTGAGTTATCGACCATTGGAACGAGGGCCAAGAATGCTTGGCTGGAAGCATCCGCAGCAGCTTTGCTCGACGAGCAATCAGCGATCATCGAAGCCAATGCGTTCGACATTGAAGCGGCGCCGCAATACGGCCTTTCCGATGCTCAGATTGACCGTCTTGTACTAAACGAAAGTCGAATCCAGGGAATTGCCAGCGCATTACGCGAGATTGCAACTCTGCCTGATCCCATCGGAGAAACGATTTCTGGTGGCATACGCCCGAACGGATTAGAGATCCGCAAAGTCCGCGTCCCGCTCGGTTCCGTCTTCTTCATCTACGAGTCGAGGCCCAACGTTACGGCGGACGCGGCGGCAATATGTGTGAAGAGCGGCAACGCGGTAATCTTACGTGGCGGAAAAGAAGCAGCCCATTCCTCGAAAGCAATTGTTGACATCCTCAGAGCACAAACGGCTGAGTTCGGTATCCCTGCAGATGCGATTCAATTGGTGAATACAACGGATCGTGAAGCAGTTGGGCTTTTTCTGTCGCTGAGCGACTCGATTGACGTAGCCATTCCTCGCGGCGGCAAAGGTTTGATTGAACGTGTCGCACGCGATGCCACGATGCCTGTCATCAAGCACTACGATGGGAACTGCCACGTTTATGTCGATGTACATGCCGATGCGCAGATGGCAGTAGACATCGTGTTCAATTCGAAGTGCCAGCGGATGGGCGTTTGCAATGCCTGTGAGAGTCTCTTGATTCATCACGCACGAGCTACAGAGCTCTTGCCCAGAATCGCAGCAGGATTCGCAGAACACGACGTGGCGATCGTTGGCGATGTACGTACTTGCGACGTCTTACCGGACGCGACTCCAGCCACGGACGCTGATTGGGGCACGGAGTATCTTGGGCCAAAAATCAGCATCAAAGTCGTCGAGAGCTTGGACGAAGCTGTCGCTCACATCAACCAATACGGTTCGCATCACACCGATGCAATCGTCAGCCAGGACGTCACTTCTATTCAGGCTTTTTGCGGGCAAGTCGACTCCAGTGCAGTTATTGTCAATGCAAGTACCCGCTTCAACGATGGCGGGGAATTTGGGTTAGGCGCAGAAATAGGAATCAGCACCGATAAGTTTCACGCTCGTGGCCCGTGCGGGTTACAGGAATTGACAACCTACAAATACCTTGTGGTCGGTAACGGACAAACTCGAGAGTAGAAACTGCGAAAGCACGGATCGCCATGAACAATCGTAAATTACAGCTAAGCCCGCAGCAGCTCTATGCACTGCAGTTGATGCATGAAGAATTTGTGCAGCGAGCCAGCACCATCTTAGCCGATCTTCTCCCTGCAAACGTCAAGCTGCGTGTGGAACAGCTTGAGCAACTGCGACTTACGGAGTACCTGTTTAGTTGTTCGCATCCGACATGCATGCATATTTTGGAACCATCGGGACTGGGCGGACAATGGCTATTGGACTACTCTCCCGAATTGGCTTATCAACTGGTAAACCTTCTTTTGGGCGGAGCACCGCAACAGGACCTGACACCCGAACGACCACTTAGTGCCATCGAATGGAAAGTCCTCGAAAAGGTTTCCGAGGCCTTCTTGATTGAACTTCGACGCATCTGGAGCGAATTTGGAGTCCAAGAAGTCGCGCTGGCCAATTCTTTGACCAATCCACAGTTGGCTCAGATCGCTGCTGCAACCGATGCCATGATTGCTATTCGAATGGAGTTGTCACACCAGGATGATTCTCAGAGTGGCACACTTACTCTGGCCTTTCCTCTAGCAACAATTGCAAAAGCTTGCCAAGCCATACTGAGCAAGTACTTGAACAGCGAAGACTTGTCGGCTGGACCGCCAACTCAAGTCAAAATGGCCGAGACGGAGGTGCGCGTGAACTTGGCCAAATCCAGCATCAGTGCGAGTGATCTGATGAACCTGCAAGTAGGCGACATCGTGACGACTGAACAATCTTCCAGAGCTGATCTTGAAGTGGACATTCAAGGCGTAGGAAAGCTGCGAGGAAGAGCGGGGGCTTTGCGAGGCAAGAAAGCCATTGAGATCACCCAAGCTCTCGATGACTGAGCAATTTAGACTGGTGATCCCGCCTGTTGGCTAAGCTCAGGCGGTCGCATAACGCATCAACAGTCGGTCGGTGAAATTCGGCGCGAGACGACTGAGCCACACAAACGCTTTTCCGCCTGCCGATAGCACTCTATCTCGCTTGCGCTTGCGCAGTGCAATAAGCACTTGGCTAGCCACCGCTTCGGGCGACTGCGAACCGATCGAAGCACTCTTCTTACCGCGAACCGTGTCGACCAGCGAGTCAAAGAACTCACTACGTGTGGTGCTTGGAGAAACTGTTAACACGTCGATGTTTCGGGAGCTCAGTTCAATCCGGAGCGCCTCAGCCCAGCCACGTAAAGCAAACTTGGCCGCGCAGTACTCACTTTTTTGTGGTACGCCGCGATGACCAAGCACAGAGTTGACCATGCAAACCGCCGCCTGTTTTCCGCGTTTTAGATGTGGCAGTGCAAGTCGCGTCAGTTCTGCGGCGGCAAAAAAGTCCACTTCAAAGACTTTACGCATGCGATCAGAACTGGATTCCTCAAAGTTTCCAATGGCGCCGACTCCTGCATTGTTGATCAGGATGTCGATACCGCCCAATTGTTCCTTGGCTGTCTTGATCACGGCTTTACGATGCTCGGCGTCGGTGATATCGCCAGGAACTGCGATGAGCCGTTTTGTCGGGTTGCCGAACGCGAGACGCAGGTCACGCAGACGATCCTCTCGGCGAGAAGTCATCACGACGTAAGCGCCCTGGCGTACCAGCTCCGAAGCTGTGTGCCATCCGATACCGCTGCTTGCCCCAGTCAGCACGATGCGTTTGCCCGCAAAGCTCCGCTTTGCCATGACTTATTCCGTTAAGTTAAGTGAACGTCCAAGAATCCAGAGAGTCGCAGCTCTTATCGGCTCAAGGGAAACGTAATCTAGTTGGAAGAGTCGGCGGTTTGCTCATACGGTAGCGGTACTTGCCGACTCTACCGCCTTTTCCACCTGTAGCAGCATACCAGATCTATGGCTTCGTCTTTGCCTACTCGGTGGGCACGGAGCCAGAACCGAAACTGCTGCCCCTCGCGGAACTGGAATGTGTGGATGAAGCGGCGGAGTTGCGAGTCCAATCGTAGGTGTTGAAACGGACTAGGGCACTAACATCGTCGGCAGCGTCGAGTTTCTCCTTCAAGGTCTTGTCATGGACCAGTTCTGCCAGCCATGCCAATTGAGAATGGGACTTCGTTGGACTTTGTTGGCACTCGAGTCAAACGAAATATATCGCGTGTCATTGGCGAAAAGTATGGCTTGATCCCGAAGTTGTTCTTCAAGCCGATCGCCAACGTTGGCCTCAGACCGAATCGCTGGGCAGCTCTTCGCAGCGCAAGCGAGTGCGATGTGAACTCCTGGTTCCGAGAAAATAGGCCGGATCATCTCGTGTTCCAGTTGGTCTAGCGAAATGGTTTGATTGGCGAAGATGTGCTCTTTCAAGCCAAAGAAGTTCGCCGCTACCTGAAGTCGATTTATCTCGTTTTGAAGTTTTTCGCTGTCTTGCGAATCCGATTTGGAGCCTAGTTTCTCGAGCTGCGACCCTAGCTTAGCAATCTTGGCTGCAATGGGTGGTGGAACGAAAGCAAGCACATTCTTCTCATTGCGATGAATCTTGTGATTGATCACACCTTGCATCACAAGTGCGTTGTAGGCATCGCAATTCAGGACAAGTTTCTCTGCATCCGTCTTCAGAGCCTTGGGATTAAAACTTGCAAGCTGTTTCAGATACGTTTGGAATAAGTAGTCGCGCTCTAGGCCTTCGTAGTCCACAAGCCCATTTTCCACATAGCTTCGCAGCAAGTAGTCCCACAAGTTATGATCCACGCCTGAAACGTCTGGATTTGGGGTCGGCTTGGTTGTTGACCGTACGAGGTTTAACCCTTTGAAGGCAACGAATACTGGAACGAGAAAGGAGACGACTGCGATCCAATAAAATCCGCCGTAGTACTTCTTTCTAGAGGCACTTATGAAGGCTTGCTGTCAGATGGGGTTCCTGACGACAAATTTGTGATCTCGAAAACGGGTGGCGTTTTTGGAACTTCTCCAAGATACAAAATCTGCATCGGGCAACGCATCACGCACTCTGCGCATCCCACGCAAGGCGTATCTAACAGTGTCACGGGCAGCCCCTGCAAGGCTCGCGATTTGATGTCGACACCCATCTGGCAATACTGATTGCACACGTTGCAGTCGATGCACTTGCCCTTCTCCGGCACGATTTGGAACTTTGACCAGCGTCCCCAGAAATTCATCCAGAAGGCAAGTGGGCACCACATACTTCCAACCGCGCTTGGCAGCTTCTAACGCCGCTGAGATTCCAGCCGGACCGCCGCCCAGATAAGAGCTGGACGGCCACCGATGATAACGAGATCCAAGGCGCCGGGTTCGTTTCTAGACGCCTCTTCGTTGGAAGAAAAGCTCTGCCTGAGCTTCTCGATTACTTCGCGGCCCTGATTGGCTGCGACCATGACGAGCGGGAGACCGGTTACATCTCCGATCGAATAGATGCCTATGACCGTTGACTCGTGACGGTCATTAGGACTGGCAAGATCTCTTAGGGCGGAACAGTCGCCAAGTACTTTTTCGGAGTTGGAGCTGTTCCTGCCATCTACCTATACCTACAGTCACCAACGCCCGAGTCATGGCGTATAAAACATGTAACGGAAGCAGTGACAGGCTAACAGTCAAGTACAAGGCACTGCAGACCACCTAACGTGAAAATAAAATCGGGGCAAGCGCGCGATCTCGACGCTAAAGCTATGTGCTGTTGTTAAAGAATTGACCAGCAATTCCTTTCCGAGCAAATCTGCTTGCACCTGATACTTGCGCTGGCAGTGAGGGCAGTCCTTTAAATGATCGTGCACCAAGCCTACTTTTGCCTCGGAGAGCTCATCGGCAAAGTAAGCAGTCATCATGTGAAACGTCTGCAAACAAGAAAGCTGCTTCGGCTCTTTCTTCGCGGCTCCCTGAATCAACCAAGGATAGCTCACCGAAGATTTCTCCCGGTTCTACGAATCCCAAGATGCACTGCTTGCCATCCGGTGTAGTCGAACCGATCCGAACTCGACCTTCGGCAAGTAGGAACGTACCGTCTGCAATATCGCTTGGTAAATAGATTGGGGCACCTTTGGAGAACTTCTTGACCCTTGCTTTCTCTTCCAAGAATTCGAACTGGCGATCATTCAACTTCTGGAAAAGCGAACAATTGCGAACGTGCCAAAACTGCTGCGCCATACTCTCTGCTCCTATATTGACCGTGCAAAGACGCCCCTTCCTCTCGCTCGCCATGCTTAGAAAAGTGCCTCTAGCTTCTCTATGTGGATGGCTCGCGACTTGAAACCGATTCTGATCCTACCGAGATGCGGCAATTCAAGTTCAGTTCTGCTCGGCGGATTTCTCACCAGTAGTCCGAAGAGGGCGATTCCGCCTGAACTGAGATTCAAGCTAGCTCCCCATTTCTTTCAGCCTATATGCCATTGTCACCTACTCCACAAAGCTACTATTGCAGGGCGGGTGAAGGCAAGCAGGTGCCCGCCGAGTTCGAGCCTCACTGTGATCCGTTTCACAGAAAAGGAACCTGCTTTCGCTGGGAAGTTCTTGCCGATTGTGCTACTTGTCTCTTGACTTCTTGCCTCGGCTGGCCTTCTTCCTTGCTGCTTCAACGAGTTTTTTGATTGCGGAAGCTTCCGCAGCAGCATCGAAACTTGGATTAGCCTCTGCCGGAACTGGAGCTCCAATTTCCTTCCGCCAACTAGCGAGTTTGCCATGCAGACGCTTTGTTACCGACCTCTCTGCCTCGGCGAGATTTCTCTGTTCTCCCACGTCATCACGCAAGTTGTAGAGTTCGAGCGAGCCGTCTTCGTAGTACTCGTGTAGTTTCCAGTCTCCATCGCGAATCACACTGCAAGGGCGAGTTCGAAATAACGGATCACGCTGCTCGTCAATGTTGGAGTATCCTTGCAGGTAAGCAGGGAAATGCCAAAACAGGCTTCGTTCCGCAAAGCTACCTTTGCCGGTAAGCAATGGGAGCAGGCTTTGTCCGTCAACTGGCCGTTTAGGCATTTTTGCACCAGCCATCTCAACCAGCGTCGGAAAAATATCCAAGTTGATGATTGGTGTATCGGACTTGCTACCCGCATCCACGACACCTGGCCATTTAATGAAGAAGGGTTCACGAATGCCACCTTCGTAATAGGTACCTTTGTACCCTTTGAGAGGATGCATGTCGGTTGCTGGACCATAGCCGCCGTTGTCGGAAGTGAAAACAACAATCGTGTTCTCACTCAGACCGAGTTCGTCTAGCTTGGCCAGGATCCGCCCCACGCCCTCATCGACACTTTCAATCATTGCAGCCATGACTGGTTTGTCGTGTAGTTTTCCAGGCTTCTTTTCCTGATACTTGGCTTCAATTTCCTTCTTTGCTTGGAGCGGCGTGTGAACAGCAAAATGCGTCAAGTAGAGCAGCCAAGGCTGCTCTTGATTCCGTTCGATAAAGCCAATCGCTTCATCGGAAAGACGATCCGTCAGATATTCATCTTTCGGAGCATTCTTGAGTCCAGGTGCATTGGGGTGAGGCGGAAAGTAGCCACGTGGTGGACTGCCCGAGTGCGTACCCGCAAAATTAAAGTCGAAACCGTACGGCAGTGGGTCTTTGCTCAGGTGCCATTTACCGATTGTTCCGGTGGCGTAGCCCGCGTCTTGAATGCAATGCGCCCAGGTGCGAATGTCGGTTCGCAATACGTCAGTTCCAGGAATGTGCTTAAGTCGACGATGTTTTGCACTGCCGCGAGGGCCGGTCCCTACGTTGTATATCTCATGACGTGGACTGTATTGTCCGGAGAGAAGGCAAGCCCGCGAGGGGGCACAATTTGCCGCGCCAGCATAGGCATTGGTGAAAATCATCCCTTCGCCAGCAAGCCTGTCGATATGGGGAGTTTCATAGAAATCCGAACCCATAAAGCCTGCATCACGCCAGCCGTAGTCATCGAGAAAGATAAATAAAATATTGGGCCTCGCTTTCTCATTCGCAGGCTCGGCGGCATGGACCTGACGAGAGGAAAATGCGTTCAAGGCAACAATGCAAACAAAGAGAGCAAAAGACCTGGAGGTTTTTTCGAAATTCGGCATTCTGATAACCGCGTTGTGAGTCGGAGATTAAGTCGAGTTTTAGAACGGTGAGGTAGACTGCATTCGTTGAATCGCAATCATAGCGTGTTGCGGATCGTACTG
This sequence comes from Aureliella sp., assembly GCA_963691875.1. Classification (GTDB taxonomy): domain Bacteria; phylum Planctomycetota; class Planctomycetia; order Pirellulales; family Pirellulaceae; genus Aureliella. The sequence goes on along the minus strand of OY829846.1, from coordinate 1,445,155 downwards.
TCGCTCAATTGATTGTTCTGTTTTGCTAAAAGCGGGCAACGAGTATAGCCCTGATTGGTCGATTTTGGCAGGGAGGAATCTGACGCAGGGCCATGGAAACTGATACGATATTGTGACCCGCTAAATCGCAAACACTTCCCGCACCGCTGGATGACTTCGAGGTCTACATGCTTGCCATTTCAGAACCGAAACAGCTACTTCAACAGCTAACCGTTTTGCAGGCCTGTGCGTTTTTGAGCTGCATTTTCCCAACAACCGCGTTTTCGCAGGAGGGCGATTCTTCTCTTCCAGAACCCGCGAAGCCAGGGCAGGGCGCGCTGAAAACCAGCGCATTCATTTACGATGTAGCCGATCGCCCAACGCCGTCCTGTCATGCGTCCACAATTGTCGAAACGCCAAGCGGCTTGGTCGCCGCTTGGTTTGGCGGAAAGCACGAAAAGAATCCTGATGTGGGGATTTGGTTGAGCCGGAATCCAGGCAATGGCTGGAGCAAGCCAGTTCAGATCGTCGACGGTTCAGAGAATGAAGAGCAAGAATATGCTTGCTGGAATCCTGTGCTTTTCCGAACGGCCTCGGGCAAGCTTCTGCTTTTCTACAAAGTCGGACTGAACCCTCGACTCTGGTGGGGTGCGCTAGTCAGCAGCGACGACGATGGTGTGACTTGGTCAACGTCGCGTCGGCTTGGTAAGAGTCAAAAACTTTTCAAAGCCAACAAAAACCTGATCGGGCCGGTTAAGAACAAGCCAATACAACTGCGGGATGGAACTCTGCTCTGCCCAAGTAGTACTGAGAACGAAGGTTGGCGAATTCACTTTGAAGTTTCCAAGGACGCGGGGAAGTCTTGGAAAGTTATCGGTCCGTTGCTGGAAGGGGAGAAACTGGATGCGATTCAGCCAAGCGTCCTGACTTATAAAGATGGTCGCATGCAGATCATATGTCGAACCCAACAGGGAGTTCTCGGAACTGCTTGGTCGCCAGACGGCGGAAAGACTTGGGGGGAGATGAAGTCGACCAAGCTGCCGAACCCCAACGCTGGCACCGACGCCGTAACGCTCCAAGATGGAAGGCAGCTGCTGGTTTACAATCACTCGACAAGACAGCCTGGCCGCAACGGGCGTGAAGTGTTAAACGTCGCGATCAGTGCTGATGGTGTGGGTTGGAAACGGGTCATGACTCTTGAAATGGTCGGCGGCCGTGCCGAGTTCTCTTATCCGGCCGTGATTCAATCAAAAGACGGACTCGTTCACATAACCTACACCTGGCAGCGCCAATCCATCAAACACGCCGTTCTTGATCCCAGCAAACTTTAGTGTCCCAGTGCGTATGCTTCTGCAAATCTATAAAGATTCGCTGAAAGCACTGTAAAAAAGGCGTCGTCGATTCGTTAAAAATGCCTGTCGCGATATAATCGGAGCTAGGCCTATTGATGACGGGCTACAAACCAGGACTCAACTGGCTGAAAACTCTTCACCTTCTCTTCTTCCATCCACATGAATTTTCTACGCACGCTTTCCGTCAAACTAATCGTCGTTCTGCTTGTGCTCTCGACATCTGCGCCATTGCGCGCGGACGTCTTAGTAATTTCCAAGAAGACGCTGGGAAATGTCTCGTCGAATTTCCGCGATGCTATTCAAAAACGCAGCGTTGAGGCGAATCGAACGGCTGGATTGATGGCGATCACGACCGGCAAGACGATTGCCGAATGCCACTTCGATTTGGCGCACGAGATAGTCGCTAGCGGGAATGCTCCGGAGAAAGCGGTTGAGCTTGTTCAGCATCTCAGAGGAGCTGCAAAGGATAAAAGTAATGCTGGGATCTGTCACCGTTACTTAGGTGAGATTCTCTTCGCCGCAAGAGAATTCAGCGAAGCTGCAGAAGAGTTGAAATTGGTGGCGGATGAGGCTGGAGAACTTCGCCTTCTTTACGCTCGGACTCTGCTAGCGCTCAACCAGGTTCCCGAGGCACGGAAAGAAGCTCAGCAAGCATCGAAGGAGCTTATTGACCTGGCTCGAACTGAGAAGCCCGGTTCAGATGCGGAACTCTTCTGGTTGGACAGCTTGGAGTTCTTAGAGGATTTTAAAACAATCGAAAAACACCTGCTAACGCGTGAGCGGCAGGGTGAGAAGTTTGCCTCAGAGTTGATTGACAATTTCTACCTCCGCTGGTCGCAGTATCTCAGCCAGCGCCAGGAATGGGGAACCAGTTTCGAAAAAGCTTTGGTTGCCTACAAAAGAGGCTCTAGTGCTGAATCGCACTGGGCCCGGCTACTACAGTCGATCATCGATCTCCAGCAGCTAGATATAGAACAGCGGGTTGCGTTATGTATGCCATTGAAAGAGCTGTCTCTCTCAAATGGAAAGGGCTTTCAGCTAGGATCGACATTGTGCGAGGTGCAGTGCTATGGCGTAGGCTTGGAATTGCTTGGGAGAGTCTACGAACAAAAACCGGAAGATCTTGGGGTGCTCAATAACTTGGCTCACTACACAGCAGTCCCGAAGGACGGAGATTTGGATCTGGCTTTGAAGTACGCCAATGAACTTGTCGAGAAAGCTGGGAAGAAGACGCAGTTCTGGGAGACGCGTGGGCAGATTTATGCCAAGCGAGGTGAATGGGCCAAAGCCAAAAAGGACTTGATGTTTGCTCGAAAGGCACTGCCCGAACACCCCGAACTTTATCTCACACTCTCCACAGTTTGCAAAATGCTTAACGAGCACCAGTTATCTGATCTCTTCAAAGATCGCTTCGAAGCTCTCGCAAAGAAGCGTAAATTGCGGTAAAGCGATTGCTGATGGCAGTACACGCTAGCTGGAGCCTTTCGCTCTGAGGCAGGATGAAGATGCAAGGTATTCGTCACGCTCCCTTTCCGAGTTGGCCCACACGTAGTGCGGGAGCAAGGAGTTCGGAGCGTTAGCCTTTCAAGGCTGTGAAGTGTTTCTTCCAAGGTTCATTCCATGCTTGGCTCCCGTTGACTGAGATCAGGGCAGATCAGGGGTTATGCCGCAGTATTCTGCGGTTCAGCCGTATTGGCCCTAGCGATGGATGTTAGCGAGAGAACCGTCGCTATGCTATACAGCTAAATTTAGCTAGTTTGAATCTCTGAAAACGCTCGCAACCAAATAAGCAAAATTGATTCCACCAACATATTTGCTGTAGAATAGCTAATAGTTTTCGCGAGCCGCTGACTGAGTTCCGACCTTAATCCCGCCTAAGATAATTCTGCGCATGCTGCCCTCGTTCTCAATTCCAGTGAGAAACATTCCGCTAGTTTTGCGCTGCATTGCATTTTGCCTGTTAGCTCTTAGTTTGATCGCCATCAGACCCAGTGCTCGAGCTGATGATTCAGAGAAGCTGCAATGGTTCGAGAAAAAGATTCGGCCCGCCTTGATCGAGCACTGTCAAGACTGTCATGCAGTCGATTCGGAGTCTAGTGGTGGACTGCTGCTGGATTCTCGTGATGGGTGGCAAGCTGGCGGTGATTCCGGTGCGGCTATCGTTCCGGGTAAGCCTGCGGAAAGTCTTCTCTTCAAAGCTATATCTTATGAGGATCCTGAATTACAAATGCCGCCCGACGGCAAGTTACCGGCTGAAGTGTCTGACGCGTTTCGACAATGGATCTACTACGGAGCAATCGATCCTCGGCGTGGCGAAGGGAGTATCGAGCGTCAATCCGGCTTACCCGTCGATCGTGCTCAAGAACATTGGTCCTACCGTCCCATTCGACCGCTCCCGGAGGAACTGGCTTCTGCATCGGATTGGATCGATCGGCTAATCGAACTGCAGCTACGCGAGGCGGAGTACGAGCCTCTCGAAAAAGCCTCCGAACGCGTTCTTGTGCGGCGGTTGTATTTTGATTTGACAGGTCTCCCGCCAACAAAAGAACAGCTCGATGCGTATCTGCGTTCTACGGCCTCGAATCGCTACGATCAGTTAGTTGACGAACTACTTGAATCGCCGCGTTTCGGCGAACACTTCGCTCGCAAATGGATGGACGTGGTCCGATACGCCGACTCGATCACCTTGCGCGGATTCGTTTTGCCGGAAGCATGGCGATATCGCGACTATTTGATCGAAGCATTCAATGCAGATCGTCCCTTCGATCAGGTGGTCATCGAACAAGTTGCCGGCGATATGCTGCCGCGCGAGGGAGTAGACCTGCTACAACAACAGCGGCAAGTCATCGCTACGGGCTTTCTGGCGCTCGGCAACACCAACCTAGAGCGACAAGACAAAACGCAGTTGGACATGGACCATATCGATGAACAACTGCAAGTGCTGGGAAGAGCTTTTCTTGGCCAAACCATCGGCTGCGCTCGCTGTCATGATCACAAGTTTGATCCGATCCCGACAGCCGATTATTACGCGCTCGCCGGAATCTTTCGTTCCGCTAAAGCGATGGATCATGAGAATGTCTCAAAGTGGATCGAGACCCCGCTTCCGGTCAGTGAAGAGGAAGAGTCTCGCCGCAAAGTTATTCAAGATCAAATAACTGCATCGCAGAAACAGCTGCAAGCGAAAACAAAGCTGCTTTCCAAAATGGAGCAAATCGCGAACCAATCGCAGATCGCACCGGGAATTGTCGTTGATGACATCGACGCGAAGTTAGTTGGGAGTTGGCGAGCCTCTCAAAGTGTCACAGGTTATATCGGCAAGTCCTACTTGGTTGCCGAAATGGGAGTGGCGACCGAGCCACTACAAGCCATCTTCTCGACAAAATTCAAGAAAGCCGGCGAGTACGAAGTCCGCGTTGCGTTTACTCCAAATTCCAACCGTACTTCCAAGGCAAAGTACCAAGTTCAGCACTCGGACGGCACAAGCGAAGTCGTTGTTGATCAACGCAAGCTGGCAAGAGGTGAGTCATGGTTCAGTCTAGGCAAGTTTCAGTTTGATAAAGGCAAAGAGAACGCTGTCACCCTTTTTGCAAGCAACAACGATGGCGCCGTCATCGCCGATGCCGTAAATTGGATTTTGTACGAAAAGGGCAAGGCAGTCCCTTCTCGTAAGGCAACTAGCAAAGAAGATCTGGTTGAACTTGAAGGGCTTCGCCAAGAAGTGAAGTCCCTAGAAGCCGAGCGAGACTCGCTGCAGAGCAAGCTCTCGCCGCAGCAGAAATACCTGACAGTCCGAGAAACGGGCAAAGTACGGAATATCCCGGTCCATATACGTGGTGATGTCCATAACTTGGGCGGGACCGTACCGCGCGGATTTCTGACAGCTGTCAAGCCAAGTCTTACGGAATCGCTCTCGGATGAGTCCAGTGGAAGGTTAGAACTGGCTCGCTGGTTGGTAGCCGACCAAAACCCACTCAGCGCCCGAGTCTACGCCAATCGTGTTTGGCTGTGGTTGATGGGACGTGGACTCGTTTCGACCCCCAATAATTTTGGAACTACAGGACAAGCCCCAACACATCCTGAGCTGCTGGACGGTCTGGCAATGAAACTCAAGCAATCTGCTTGGTCAACAAAGGCTCTGGTTAAAAGCATTGTACTGTCGGATGCTTATCAGCGACAATCTAGCCCAGCCCAGAGAGTCGATGGAGGCTATGCCGAGATGGAAGAAATGGATCCCCAGAATTCGCTGTACTGGCGAGCAGCAAGGCGTCGACTCGGTGTCGAGGCTATGCGGGACGCGATGCTTTCGGTTAGCGGCGAGATTGCACATAAAATCGGAGGATCATTGATCAAGTCTGGAACGAAAGCAGATTACAACTACAAGCATGAAGGTGCGCGGCGAGCAGTCTACCAGCCTGTCTTTCGCAATTCACTCCCGGAATTGTATGAAGCATTCGATTTTGCTGACACCAGCGTTTCTATTGGTGAGCGGCCGCGAAGCACTGTCGCCACACAAGGTCTCGTGCTGATGAACCACCCTTGGGTTGTCGCACGAGCGAAAAAAACGGCCAAGCGAATTATGGCTGAAAGTCGAGGGGTGGAATCGGAGTTTGAAGATCAAGCTCCTTCGGAATTGGGTGACGCCGAGCGGATTAGACTTTTGTACCTGCGCTGCTTTGGCCGGGAACCAGACCCGAAGGAAAGCAGTTTGCTCCTTGGCTTCCTCCAAACCGACGGAACCGATACTCAAGAGCTCGAGAAACGCTGGACGCAGGTTGTTCACTCCATGTTTGCATCACTTGATTTCCGATACCTAGAATAGACTGGCCTGCAGTCGTCGCGGGCTTTCCTACTCGCATAGGAGAAGGCCGCGAAGATCCACACCACAGCGGTGGGAAAGGCAGCCCTACAGATTACCGAGGAAAACTCAATGAATCGCCAGCCTACAACTATGAGCCGTCGTCGGGCCTTGGGAACATCGGCGTGCGGTTTTGGAGCACTGGCTGCGTCAGCCATGCTTACGGGTGAGTCATTGGGTGCATTTGAGAAGGTCCCCACCCAACCCTTTCATCACCTCCCTAAGGCGAAGCGGATTATTTTTTTGTTCATGCAAGGAGGAGTGAGCCAAGTTGATTCCTTCGATCAGAAGCCGCTATTGCAGAAGCGAAATGGCGAAGCACTTCTTTTCGATGATGCCCGACAGCTCGCGAAGACGGGGAGACGGACGACGCACAAGCTGATGGATTCTCCCTGGAAGTTTCGGCGGTATGGTGAAACGGGCAAGCCTGTCTCGGACTTGTTTCCTGCTACGGCTGAACATGTGGATGATCTTTGCTTTCTTCACGGGATGCATACCGAAGGTGTGGCTCATGGACCCGCAACTTTGTTTCTCCACTGTGGAGCCAGCAATTTTATTCGTCCCTCATTCGGAAGCTGGGTGTTTTACGGACTTGGGAGTGAGAACGCGAACTTACCGGGCTTTGTCACCGTTGCGCCCTCCGTTGGAAATGGTGGACCTCGCAATTACGGTTCGGCCTTTCTGCCACCGCAGTTTCAGGGCACGAAGATTGGTAGTCCAGGAAGCAAACAACTGGAGATCGATAGCTTGACCCGGGATCTTCCGATGGCGGAACAACGAACCCAAGTGCAATTGCTGCAGCAAATGAACGCTCAGCAGCTCCGACGCCGCGGAGGAACAGAGGAACTCGATGCAGCCATTAAATCGATGGAACTGGCATGGCGTATGCAACAAGTGGGACCAGAGGTGTTGAATTTATCGCAAGAGTCTCCTGCGACGCTGCATCGATATGGAATCGACGATCCGACGACGAAAAGTTACGGTGAAAAATGCTTGTTGGCCCGACGACTGGCCGAGGCAGGAGTCCGCTTTATACAAGTCAACTATGGCGACAACTCAGCCAACCCAGCTTGGGACCAGCATTCAAACTTGCCCAAACATGCGACTCATGCTCAAGCTGTTGATCGCCCAATCGCAGGGCTTCTTGCCGACTTGAAAGAACGCGGGCTGCTAGAGGATACGATCGTCTGGTGGGGCGGCGAATTTGGCCGCACGCCATACGCTCAGAACAACGGAACTGGTCGGGACCACAATCCAGGCGGATTCACAGTCTGGCTGGCCGGTGGCGGTTTCCGACGCGGCTATTCTTACGGATCAACCGACGAGTTTGGTTTCCAGTCAATCCAAGGCAAGGTGCATATGCACGATCTGCACGCCACATTATTACATCAAATGGGCTTGGATCACGAGCGGCTTACGTTCCGCCATGCTGGACGCGATTTCCGATTAACTGATGTCTACGGTCGGGTTATTACTGATGTAATCGAAAGTTAGATTCGTCAAATGGTAAGCATGGATCGTCTACCAGAATTTTCGGCACATGACACTTCGCTGATCCGAATCCCTGATCAGCTTGACGTCCCAGTCAGTCCTCGAGTCCGACGGATCTTGGACTCAGCCGCTATGCAGCGATTGCGCGGTATTTCACAACTTGGACTCGTCGCCAAGGTCTACCCGGGTGCAACTCACAGTCGATTCGAGCACAGTCTTGGCGTTTATCGCTTGGCGTGCCAAGTTCTTCAGAAATTGCTGGCAGTCGAATCTGATTTTTCAGCGAACCTGACGCCCGAAGACGCAGAATGCTTTCTGCTCGTCGCTCTGCTGCACGATGTGGGCCATTGGCCGTACTGTCATCCGATTGAAGACTTGCAGCTTGACTGGGTACCGCGACACGAGGAGCTTGCCCGTAGATTAATTTGTGGCGGTGAGCTGTCGAAACACATTGAATCAGACTGGAGAGTCGCTCCTGAAACGGTTGCAGATTTCCTAGCGGGCAAGCAGCCAGGTTCAGCTGCGGCAGCTGTGCTTCAGAATGTGATGAACGGTCCGGTCGACATCGATAAGATGGACTACCTTCAGCGTGACAGCCTGCACGCTGGTGTCCCCTATGGTTGCAATTTTGATGTTGGTCGACTCATTGCTTCCCTTTGTATCGGCCAGGATCAACGGGGATTGGCAATATCGGAGAAAGGTAAGACCGCCGCGGAAATGATGGTGTTTGCCCGCTATGTCATGTTCAGTGAAGTCTACTGGCACCACGCGGTTCGCAGCGCGACCGCTATGCTGCAACGTCTGGTATTTGAGCTGCGCGAGCAGATGAATCCCGCAAGTTGGTTGCAGCAAAGCGATGCCGAGTTTGGTGCAAACTACTTGAGTCAGTCGCAAGCGAAACCTGATATTCAATGCCTGGCCGATTCGCTGTTTGGCAATCGTCGTGCACTTTACAAACGCGTTGGCCAGTTCAGCTACATGGAGAATCCCGAGTTGCATTCTGCTTTGTCGCGTTTGCCCTACTCCGAACTGGTAGAGATTTCCGAACGTTTCGCAGGGAGGCTCCGCAGTGATGGCGTCGATTGTGGCCCGAGCGCAGTGCTGATCGACGCTCCTCCGGTTAAGCTTGAAGTTCAATTTCGCTTGTCCGTTCGCATCGAAGGGACGGAAAATACCCCCAAATTTGTTCCGCTTTCCACCATTTCTCCCGTTGTGAAGTCACTTGCTACCGAGCAATTCGACAGCTTTGTCAAACGGGTACGCGTCTTAGTGGCACCTAAGGTCGCTGCTGGCCTGAAAATGAACCAGTCCGAAATCGTCGAGCGGCTTCTAGAATCGGTTGGATAGTTGGCCAAGTCACGACATAATTAAGTGGTTCCTTCGGCCTGGTGCGAGCCCCACGCCGTTCTTTAAATGATGACTGCTCCTCGATGAGAGAATCCTTGGTGGATCTGAATAAGCTATTCCCCTCCATTTGCCTAGCTTCCGGTTCTCTATTTTTTGGCTTCGCACAGCGATCTGAAGCACAGAACCGCTATGCGACATCGGACAACGGCAGCGGCTACGTGCACTGGATCGACTTGTACGATGCTGACAATCGAAAGATTGATCCTGCTGCAGAGTCTCCCAAACCCTACTCGCCGGAGAAGACTTGTGGGCGTTGCCATGAGTACTCGACGATTTCACACGGCTGGCACTTCAATGCGACTGATGCAGACACGAAGCATGGTCGACCAGGACAGCCCTGGATTTGGAGCGACGATCTGACTGGAACTCACTTACCCCTTTCCTTTCGCGGATGGGAAGGGACACATAATCCTGACGACCTAGGATTGTCGCGTTGGGAAGTTGCAGCCAAGCTGGGTGGATTTATGCCTGGCGGTGGCGTCGGTAGCTTAGAGTCGCTCTTGCCGGAAGACGAAGGTAACGAGATCTCGAAAGAACAAATCGCTACTGCAAAAGAATCAGAGAGTGAAAAAGAAACTGACGAATGGGAAGCTGAGGATAAAACGCACATTACCGGTGCGGTGCCTGTTGATTGCATGATGTGTCACCGTAACGCAGGAAGTGGCTACAGTCCCTTCGTATGGTCTGAGCAAATAGAAGATGAAAACTTCGCGTATGCACCCACCGCGGCACTCGGTATCGCAACCGTTTCCGGCAATATGACGCGGCTCAAAGGTGACTTCGATCCGAAGCTTGAGGAGAACCAAGCAAAGCTCCCGAAAGTTGCTTACGAACAAGGGCGATTTAGGTCGGATGGAAAGGTCTTTTTCGATTTAGTCCGCAAGCCGAAGAACGATTCCTGCTACTACTGCCACACCAGTCGCGATGCAAACTCAGTAGGGCAGGGCTTGCGTTGGATGCACGATGATGATGTGCATGTTCGTGCTGGAATTGCTTGTGCCGATTGCCATCGCAATGGCCTAGATCACCACACCGTGCGTGGCTACGACGGCGAGTTGCATGAGGCGGGCGGTTTGGTGGCTTCACTTTCCTGCCAAGGTTGTCACGTTGGAGATGACGTCGGGCATGGCTCAGCTACTGAGACTGGTGATCCGCTTGCAGCATCCGGTCGGCTGGGCGCTCCCATGCCAGAGCATAAGGGCTTGCCCCCCATTCACTTCGAAAAGATGACTTGCACGGCTTGTCACTCGGGATCCATGCCGAGCAGCGAGGTGCCACGTGAAATCAACTCGATCGCTCACCGCTTGGGGGAGCACATCAAACGCACCGGGATGGAAGCACCCGCAATTTTCGGCACTGTTAACTTGCCGGTGGACTACTCAGAATACTTGGGCGTTGAAACGGCAGGGGGTGACGACGCTTTTCATGCTCACGACAAAGTCTACACGCCTCACCGCATGATGTGGCCATCTTATTGGGGATTAATTCGCAGTGGCAAAGTCGAAGTGCTTAATCCTCAACAGGTCTACGATATTGTGCGTCGTCCGCTCAAGGTTCGTAAGGGCTTCGAAGAAGACCTGGGGGACGTGAAGCTTTCACTCAGTGATCGGAAAAAGATCCTTGGTGAAGACCGAGCGCGTGCCAAAGAGGAAGACCGCACGCCAGAGGAGCAAGAGAAGATTGCTGCCGCTGAAGAGGAGGAACGCAAGAAACAAGTTAACGAACGAATGGCCGCAGCACTCGAGGCCATCGAGGAGGAGTTTCCAGATGGCACAGCAGTTTATATTTCTGCCGGACAAGGATTTGTACGCAAGGGCGAAGAAGAAATCGAACCAGCTGATCCAGAGCTGATCGGGGATGCCAGCAAGCCCTACCAGTGGCCATTGGCGCACAATGTCCGACCTGCCCGGCAATCGCTTGGAGCAAATGGATGCGTTGAGTGCCACAGTGACGAATCGCTATTTTTCCAAGCAGAGATCACTCCAGTCGGTTTGCTTCCCGGACATGAAGTGGAACCGATCAAGCTTTATGATCTGCAGCAAGCCGACATGCCACGACTGACGCTTTGGAATCAGCTCTTCGCGGGCCGGTCGCAATTCAAAGTCGCGGGTTTGATCGCATTGGCGTTGACTTGCCTGGTCGTTGTTTCAGCAATGACCTGGAATTTGTCCCGATTCTTCAAACGCTAGAGGGAGAAAACGCAATGCAACACTTTGTTACCATTGGCGACTTGAGCCTCACTCAACTCGACTTCAGATCTATTCTGATTTACAGCCTTATCGGTCTTGCGGTATTGGTTGTAATTGGCGGAGTCGCTATCAACGCTTCCAAGAAAACAGTCACTCCTGCCAAGTCGCGAAGCTGGTTTAGTAAGCTCCTTTATCTTGCATTTATGGCCACAGTCATTGTGTTAGCTGGAACATCGTTTGGCTCGATTTTGCAGGCTGGTCATATGATTGGCTACGCCTTGATCGCGCACCTCGCGGGGGCTGGTGCCTTCACGTTTTTGCTGCTGGCGGTTGCGGTGCTCTTTGTGCCCAATGGCGCGATGCCGGAGGAAGCGGGATTTACAAGTGATGGCCGCTGGTGGTTCTCGCGGGCGAGTGCCTGGTTGTTGCTGATTTCTAGCATCGCCGCCGCGGGCACCATGTTTTTCAGCATGTTGCCAATTTTAGATACGCCAGGATTGCTAGAGTTTGCAGCGCTTCACCGTTTTGCGGGCTTGGCGGTAGTCGTTTCTGCCGTGATGCACGTATTTGCCATGCTCTGTGCCAAATCCGGCCTCCGCTAGTCAACTCCTGAAAGGTAGTGGGATTCGCCAAAATTCTTGACTGCTCTGGCTCCATCATGCTCCTCAGCTCGGGGAACAGTCTAAGAGTGAAGAACTTGTCCGGGACTGGTAACCCCACCCTCGCAAGCAGACAGGGCCATAAGAGCCATTAAGGGCAAAAGGATGTGCTTCTCCAGCCTGCGCAGAACCCCTGGTTAGCCATCGCCTTCCTTATTGCAACGAGAGATGGGAGGGATTGGTATTGGCCCGCTTTCGCTTGCTTTTCTATAAGCAACCTTGGAATTCCATTGGCAATTCACCGCAGCAACCGCGAGTGAATGCCTTTTACGATCAACACTCAGGATGAGCCCAGGTTTAAGGTTCAGTTGGGTGGCGGATCGTTGCGTACGCTTTCATAGAAAGTCTTTGGTGCAGAACAGGATCAGGCAACGATCCTCGATTTCGACATTGGCGGTAAAACCGTCTGTCTATGCGTTTGCGCGTGGCAGAATAAAACCGCCCTTTTCAGGACTGCCTGCTACTCGTTCGATCGGTCGAGCTTGCTACATTCTTTTGTTTTCATTCGCGCTTTTCTCGCAGCGACACACGGCCGTTTCGGCGTCGGAGATCGATGTTCCACGAATTGATCCTGCCTATCGCATCTCGATCACATCAGACACCTATGCAAGCGTAAAACGTGGTGCCTATGACGTCTTGGCCTTTCAAGGTAATTGCGAATTGAACCAAGGCCAGCTTACCGCCAAGGCGGATGAGATTGTGCTGTGGATCGAACGCAACACGATGCTTAGCGAAGAGCGAGCTGGTAAGATTATTTGCTACATGAATGGAAATGCAGAGCTGGACTGGGGAAGCGGTCAAAAGCTCAAGGACTGGCGTTATACCGGTCGCCTTTTCAGCATTCATCCTGTTTCGATCGATCGTGGTGAATTGGTGACTCGCTACGACATCCCCAGTCTGGATTGGGCTCGCGAGCCGGGAAGTGTTTCTTTGGCTAGTTTTCTGAAGCCACAAGAAAGCTCCTTCGAAGCTCCTCCGCTCTTGCAGGATGCGGCTAGGCCCGCTGCGCCGACAGCGGCTGCACGAATTCCCAGTACTCCGGGCGGAGTTTCATGGGATCCGAATGCGAGAGCAGGAAGTACTAGCAACTCAAGACTATTACCGCAAAGCGGACTGGCCATTCCCACCGATGGCTCGGCACCTTACCCCGCAGCCGGACCCGTTGCTGTGCCGATTGCAGGGCAACCGGATAGTCCGAACAACGCTCTACAACTGAATCCGAGCAACTTGGCGCCATCCGCACCACAGGTTGTTCGTCAAGTTACGCCACCATCGACACCTCCGCCATATGCAGCCAAGAATGTCCAGTTTTTCCCACGCGGTTCTCAGACTCAGGTCAAATCAGATTTCAATCAAGAAAGTGGTGAAGTCGTGGCAACAGTGCGCGGCGGCTTCAAGATGGTCGTGCAAGGAATCCAGGTAGCGCAAGCAGACGGTTCCGTCGTCGACTATGGAACCATCACACTCGAAGCAGACAATGCTGTTCTTTGGGCACGGAGTGAGCCCGGCAGTAGCATTCTTGAGGGATTCTCCTCGACGCCAGATCGCCCAGTGGAGCTGTACTTAGATGGCAACATTGTTTTCTATCAGGGCAATCGCGTTATCTATGCTGATCGCATGTACTACAACGTGTCGAGCGAATATGGCATGGTTCTGGACGCCGAAATATTGACACCAGTACCTCAGTATCAGGGACTGATGCGACTAAAAGCGGATGTTCTGCAGCAACGCAATTCGCAATCATTCAAGGCTTACAATGCCGCCATCACCAGTAGCCGTATGGGAGTGCCAAGGTATTGGGTTCAGGCTGGCGAAGTAGACTATACCGACAATCGTTCAGAAGGTGATTTGTCAGTCTTCTCGAATCTTGAGGAAGGTCGCTCCACTGAGATGCGAGCAATCTCGCGTGGCAACCACGTGTATTTGGCTGGTGTCCCCATCTTCTACTGGCCTACACTGAATACAGATTTGCAAGATTCAAGTTTCTATCTGTCGAGTCTGCGTTTCAAGAATGACACCATCTTCGGCACGCAGGTGTTCGCCGACTGGAACCTGTACCAACTATTGGGAATCGACGGACCGGAAGGAACCGAGCTGCGGCTATCGACCGACTACTTGTCCGACCGCGGCTTCGCCCTGGGATCAAGGTTTGAGTACAACCGGACGACATGGATTTTTGGTGCACCCGGCTACGGCTTTTCCGATTCCTGGTTCATCAAAGACAACGGCCTCGACACACTCGGGCAAGATCGTGTCAATCTACTGCCGGAGGAAGAATTTCGAGGGCGTTCCTATTCGCAGCATAGGATTTTTCTGACTCAGAATTGGGAGCTTACCGCCGAGACAGGCTGGGCCAGCGACCGAGATTTTTTGGAGCAATACTTCGAACAAGAATGGGATCAGAACAAGGATCTCAACACCGAACTTCGTCTGCGTCGCTACAACGGTAATCGGATGTTTGAGATCTTTGGCAGCCCTCGGATAAACGACTTCCACACGAAAACAGAATGGTTGCCTCGTATCGATCACTATTTGCTCGGGCAAGATCTCTTTGCGCAACGCGTCACTTGGAGCGCCCACACTAGTGCAGGCTACGGTCATCAGCGAGTCGCAACCGCTCCGATTGATCCGCAGAATGCAGCAAAGTTCACATTACGACCTTGGGAGAGCGACAGCGAGGGCTTGCGAGCTACAACTAGACATGAACTAAGCCTGCCATTCACACTCGGCGCATTCAAGGTCGTTCCCTATCTGTCTGGTGAAGCGGCATTCTGGAACGAAGACGTGACCCAAGACGACGTTGTGCGGCTCACAGGGCAAGCGGGAGTGCGAACCGCTCTGCCGATGTGGAACGCCAATCCGAACGTCGAAAATAGATTACTCGATCTTCGGGGCTTGGCTCACAAGATGACTTTAGAAACAGAGTGGTTCTACGCTGATTCCAATCAGGACCTAGATCGATTTCCGCTTTACGATCCGCTGGACGATGACGCTCAGGAGTATTTCAGGCGGCGTTTCATCTTCAATACCTTCGGAGGTGCTCTGCCTCCACAGTTTGACGAGCGATCCTTTGCGCTCCGAAGTGGTATGCAACGTTGGGTGACGGCGGGAAGTTCCGAGGTGATGGATGATATGAGCCAGATTCGTGTCGGACTGAATAATCGTTGGCAAACGAAACGTGGAATGCCTGGCAGAGAGCGAATCGTCGATTTGATCGAATTTGATACGGACTTCACCTATTTCCCGAAAGCCGAGCGTGACAACTTTGGCGAAGACTTTGGAGCAATCACCTACGATTTCAGGTATCACGTCGGGGATCGTTTGACGTTGCTGTCGGATGGCTACTTTGATGTTTTCTCTCAAGGTCTGAAGGCAATCTCAGCTGGAGCCCAGATGAGCCGGCCAGGGCGGGGAGACCTCTACATCGGGATGCTTTCTCTCGAGGGGCCAATCAGCGCCAACATCCTTAATGGCTACGTCAACTACCGCATGACAGACAAATGGATCGCTACCAGTGGTGCCGCCTTCGATTTCGGCGACACCGGCTCGATCGGCCAGAGCTTATCACTCACGCGCGTCGGAGAGTCAGCATTGATTCGAGTCGGGCTCAACATTGACCATGGCCGGGACAACGTATCCTTCAACTTCAACATCGAACCGCGATTCTTGCAAACCGGTCGGCTCGGTTCTCTGGGCGGCGAGCTAATTCCACCCGCTGGTTTGTTTGGCGTGGAATAATCGTGTTGGAGGGCGACTCTTGAGTCAATTCGCAAATACCATTGGCTTGGACGAATCTAAAGTGGATGCAGGACGCTGCTCAGCTCCAGCCAAGTTTTCGTTGCCTAACTCCTTGATAGCTTGCTGGGCGAATCTCTGCATCCGAGTCACAATCTCCGGATGTTGCCCGGATAAGTCTCTCTTCTCCTGCAAATCTTCCTCCAGGTTGACAAGCTTGCCAGGACGGCCTTTACCGGACTTGTCGGGCGTCGTCCAATTCGGAAAAGTGGCTTCCAAGGGCAAGTGGTACTTCCACTCACCGACTCTTACCGCTTGCAATTGTCGCCGCCGATAGTAGTAAAAAGCATCGTAGGCACTTTGCGTTTTGGAAGCCATCAAATGCGAAGACATGTCATGGCCATCGATTTTCCGATCTGGTAGGTTCGCTCCGCTGAGCTTAGCAAAAGTTGGCAACAAATCCATTGTAGTCGTCAAGGTATTGCACTCCGAGCCAGCCGCAATCTTGTTTGGCCATCTAGCAATCATGGGGACTCGCATGCCGCCTTCCATGGTTGAACCTTTCGCCCCAGAAAGCGGTGCATTCGAACCGCCGTTGCGACCATTCGAGCCATTGTCGCTGGTGAAGATTACCAAAGTATTGTCATCGAGTTTCAAGCGTTTCAAACAAGCCATAATTTGCGCAGTCGACCAGTCGATCTCTTCGACTGCGTCTCCATAACGTCCGTTGGAGCTTTTTCCGTGGAAATGCTCCGAAGCAAAAAGTGGCAGATGCGGAAAAGTATGGGGCAGGTATACGAAGAATGGCTTGTCCTGATTCTCTTCAATGAATGAGACAACTTCCTCGGTGTATCGCTGCGTCAATGTCGTCTGCTCAGCTGGTGCCTCAAGCACTTGTTCTTGTCGGACCAAAGGGAGTGGTGGATCACCACGACCTTTGCTTTGCATGTCATTGGAGTATGGGATGCCGAAATAAAAGTCAAATCCATGTCTAGTAGGCAGATGCTGTGGCTGATCTCCCAAATGCCACTTGCCAACGCAAGCCGTTGTATATCCGATCGACTTCAGCATTTCTGGCAAGGTTGTTTCCTCGGGTGCAAGCCCACGGCGACTCCTTGGAATCAGAACCCAGTGCCCTGTAAAGTCCTCGTGCATGCCGATGCGTCGCGCGTAGCAGCCAGTCATCAAGCTCGATCGAGATGGCGTGCACACTGGACTCGACGAATAGAAGCTGGTAAACCGCTTTCCCTCGCGGGCGAGTTGGTCAATGTTGGGCGTTCGGTTCTTGGTGGAACCATAACAGCCAAGATCGCCGTAACCGAGATCGTCACAGAAAATCACGATGAAGTTGGGCATTCGCTGCCGCTCCAGCTTTGAGCTACCCGTGCTTTCTGCCAGCAGAGTGCAAGACAGAAACAGAACAGTCACTTGGATCTCGACGATCTTTACCAAGGAAGGAAAGATTTGGGTCATGGAAAAACCTGAAATGATCAATCGACGGTAGATAGGAAGCATCAGAAGGTTATCGGTGCCCCTCTGGAGGGGGTTCGCAGTCGCGGAGCGTCATTTAATTCTCGTATTTTGACGCAGTTTTGACTGATTGCGAGCTGGTAAGTTAATCCTATTGTAGCGATTATCCCGATTCCTAAGTTAACGAGACACTGTTGATCTCCCGTTGATCTTGGACCGGAAGAAACGTCATGCAACGTTATTGCTTATTCGTAGCGATTCTAGGCTGCCTATCCAATCTGGCGATGGCACAAGGTTTGATTTTGCAGGCTGGCGGCCCGGTCAATCGATCGATGGGAGGTGCATCCGCTGCGGCTCCCATCGATTCTATTGGGGCGATGTACTGGAACCCTGCTTCAATTAGCGGCATGGAGCGTTCCGAGACGGCGGTGGCATTAGACTTCTTATTCCCCAACCATACCGTCGAGTCCAGCTTGGGTGCCTTTGCTGGTTCCACTGATGCGAACACTGGTTCGTTTCCAGTTCCCAATATCGCAGTCGTCCATCACACAGGCAACGAAGCACTGACGTTTGGTGCAAGCGTCAGTGCAGTAGCTGGCTTTGGAACCAATCTACCAGCCGATCCAACGAATCCAGTTTTGGCGCCACCTCCGACCGGACTTGGACAAATCGCTTCCAACGCACTTTTCATTCAGATAGCTCCGGTTCTCTCCTACGCCCTCACCGATCGACTTTCGATTGCCGCAGGTCCTACGATTACCACGGGGCGTGTTACGCTCGAACCGTTCGTGCTGGGTTCCGTAAACGCGAATGGAACTTATTCAACCGGCAATGCAACACGATACCACTGGGGCAGCGGCTTCCAGATTGGCTCCTACTTTATTCTGAACGAACATTGGCGATTCGGAGCCTCGCTAAAAAGCCCTGTTTGGATGGAGAACTTTGAATTCAATGGAGTCGATGAGAACGGCTTGCCAAGGAAGCTTTGGGCTGAGCTAGACTTACCATTGATCTTTTCGTTTGGAGCCTCTTTCCAGGCCAACGAAGATACGCTGATTGCACTGGATGTTCGCTTCATCGACTACGCCAATGCAGATGGGTTGGGCGACGATCCAGTCTTCGACGCCACCGGGGCTCTTGGTGGTTTAGGTCATGGCTCGATCATGTCCACAGCGGTCGGCATTCAACGCAAAGTTTCCGAAAAGTTGACCGTGCGAGGTGGGTATACCTTCAATCAGAATCCGGTATCGAACTCCGAATCGTTCTTTAATCTTGCTGCTCCTGTCATCTACCAGCACATGATTAGCACCGGCGGTTCGGTCAACTTCACCGAGCTCTTCTCTGCCAACTTGGCCTACTCGGTCTACTTGGACAATTCTCGAGTCGGGCCCATCGTGCTACCCGGCATCGGTGGCGTTCCCGGCTCCAGCGTCACCAATACTCTAGGCGGTCATCTTCTCAGCTTCGGCTTCACCATGCGAAACTAGATTTGCCGTAATTCAGTCAAACACGATCGTTCGTGAGCCGCTGGCCGGAATGCCACTGGCTGAACTTTGCGAAGTTCGACTCGAGCCGAAAAGCCACGAGTAGGGACGCGAAGCCGCAGAAAGCAGCCTTGAGAATCCAGTTGCTTGGGATCTGGAAGTGGATTCACCTGCAGTCCATGTCCCCCAATCCAAGCTGAGCCTCCAACCTCAGAAAAATTACCCACTACAGCAAAACATTCTGCCAATCGCTAAAATCCGTACCGAAAGCGGAATCTCCCCTCCTTGACGAACGAACCCAATTCAAGAAACTGTGGTCTCTCATTCGATAGAATATTTCTCGCGACTCATTTTCCCGATCGTGAGAGGTTTTCGAAGAAGGGCGGTTAGCTCAGTTGGTTAGAGCGCCACGTTGACATCGTGGAGGTCGGAGATTCGAATTCTCTACCGCCCACTTCATTAGTCCTGACCTCCATAAGGGTCTAGGGCTTTTTTCTTAGATACCCTGAGGCGTCTTTCTCGGGCCTGCCGCTGCAATTGTCCCTAGGTTTTTCAGTTGCTACGTTGGATTTGGCCTTCACGCTGCATCGCCGTAAACCACTGGCGTAAACGTTCGTTAAGTTGATCGGCGTCAGTATGGAAATCTCTAGCGTCCCCGGCCCCTTGCGATTCTGACTTACCAAACGGCATTCGATTGCGCGGGATGGCGGCAGTGATCACGGAGCCGGCACCACAATCTTGCAAGCAGAACTCTCGAGCAAGCCAAGCTGCGAATGCATCACATTGTTATCCGGCATTCCAAAGGTGCTAAGAGGTAATCTTGCTGCCACGCTTGACTGAGCAAGTACGTTGGACCTAATCGCTCTCAGCTATCCGCTTCTGAACTCTGCGACGAAGGCGTCATTTCTTTCTGGAACCAATAATCGCGATACAGTACAAAGCACCAGCGTTACCGACGATGAGCGCGATACCCGCCCTCAACGCGTCAGTTCCCTGAACGCCATCATCGCCAACCTTTATCTCCCCGGTTAGGAGGGGCATCAGCCAGAACGAAATACCGCATATTGGAAAGAACGAAATCTCTATACAGCAGGGGCTAAGGGTAGTGGCTGCCATTACTGGCCCTGGCGGTCGATCTAAAACACATGAGCACCGCCTAACGACTGAGGCGTTCCCTCTGTTTAAACGAGACTTAGCAAATACTTTTGCCCACTATTTGGGGCATATTAGCGAACATTCCCGAGAGGCCCTTAGAGCAAGTCCTAGGCATACAAGGAGGACGGGACACATACATTATCGTATTTCAATATTCGGGGCCTAGGACACATAAGCTAGCCCGCAGCCCTACCTAGGCAGCCTAAAGAAGCAAGAGACCACACAGGCCGACGATCCCCAATATCCAGGTGGTATGCCGGTCTTTTTGTGCCCGGAACCTATGCCCTTTTGTTCCTACGGCCGTCGCAATTTCGCGTTGTGGCGAATCTTCGCCATCTGTCTGATGTCTTGAGTATCTCTCTTTTCGCCAGTCGTTCTATTCGTGCTACACGCTACGATCACAAACACAACCAAGCCCGCCGGCGGTTACGTTCTAGGCCCTTCTATCGGCCTTTCGCGTGTAGCAAACCGTCGGCGGGTGGTATCAGAGAGCTGACAGCGAACGGAAAAGAAAGATGGAATGGTTATTGGTATATACGCTTGGTTTTGGTCCGTCGTTTTTTTTTATCCTCGTTGGCTTAAGTAGTGAATTAGCGCAAAACGCGCGTGAAGAGATGACCGAGGCACAACGCGAAGAGGAGTTAGCGGCTGAGAGAAAAAAGGAACAGGGTTATCGCGATGCACAGAGGTATCTATGCCGGAAATGCGGAGAGAAGAGCGTGTCCACGCGGCCATAGAACGAGGCGGTCTAGCAATGGAAATAAGCTATTCAGATTGTACCGCCTACCACCTGCCTTAAATCATAGAAGCTCCACAGGTGCTAGCGTTGTTCGCTCTGGGTTGGCTGGCTCTAACGTGCCTATGGGAAAGAGCCTAGGACTAGCGTTTCTAAAGTCCTGAAAAAGCGGCGGTTCGATTAAGTTCGGATCGTCGCTTTCTTCGTTTGTGGCGAGTCTTCGCCATTTCTCTGATGTCTTGAGTATCTCTCATTCCGCTAGTCGTTGCGTTTGGCGAGGACGGGATTAAGTTCTGCGGTCTAATATTCGTTCTGCCCGGAGAAATCCGCTTTTTTCTTTGAGCTTCAATGCTAAATCAACAAGCTCATCCGATTTACAAATGCGGTTGAAGGCAGAAAGTTTTTTAGGGTTCGCACTGAACAGGCACTTCTTGCTTCCCAATTCTGCTAGTCCAACTGTAAATAGCACAGGAACCACATAGCAATTTTGCAATTTGCTTGAGCATTTTTCGCGATTCAACTACCTTGACTTGGTAAGCGTTATTCAGGGTGAAAGTATGAAGGTCGTTGTGCTGTTCTTTGTCGTTGTTTTTTCGACGACCGCTTACGCTGGAGAGATCGTGACGAGTCAGTCTGCGTTCGATGCTGCCGTGTCCTCTCTGGATGTAGCCTGGACAGAAGACTTCGAAGGCTTTGCGGCAGACTACGTGCCGAACACTTTGTCTATCGGAGGCGGCGGTGGCGAAGTACATGGCTCACCTTCCTCCAACATGATCCGCAGCTACGGATCTCTCATTGGGGAAGACCAGGTTTATCTGAAAGCCGGTAGTAGTTCCGGGTTGCTGTCGATCACTGGCGGTGGAGGTTCTGGACTTGGCGTCTACGCTCTGGCGATTACCACCTACGTACAGGTTGCGCAGCCGATTGAGTTCAGGTATTCCAGTGGTGTGGATATGACCTCTATCATTGCCAGTCATACCCCCACTTTCATTGGCTGGATTGGCACCGATCCTCTCGAATCGATCCACTTTACCGAATCAGCTGGCGTCATCGTGGACTCCATCAACGCGTTTAGCAACAACGCGTCGACGCCAGAGCCGGCCTCTCTGGGAGTCTTCGCCATGCTGTTTGGGGGTGTTCTGTGGCGGCGCCGAAGAGCGGCATGAATTGCAACGAATGGATGCAGGCTGCAATTCAAGAAACATGCTGCTAGTTGAGGAGGAGGTCGTGGTGGACGCTGCGATCGGGAAGTGATCGAGGAGTTTTTTCCGGTGGTCGGCGACTTTCGCAGGCGGGGCGTAACGTTGACGATTTCCGTTACGTGCGGCAAACAAGAACGAGCTTAGGCCATCTCTGCTTGTATGAAGCGTTGTGTCTCTGTGCTTCGTCGAGCGATGACGAACAGTAGAGCGATGCTGAGAAGCATACTTATAAAGACCCATGTTTCGGTGTAGCCCCACGCACCACTTTCTTCAGTTTGCATGGCCCAAGCGAGCGCAGGTGGCAATTCGTAGTCGTTGGCAGAAAGCCAGGCATAGCCTATTCCTAGCGCGTTGTTGATCGCGTGAATAATGACGGTGCAGATGATTCCGCCAGTTCGCCAGGCGATAAACCCAAGCAGCACGCCCATAAAACAAGCGCTGATCGATTGCTGCAAAACAGGGTGTACAAACCCAAAGAAGAGTGCGGACACGATGATGGCTCTCAACACTCCTTTTTGACGCAACAGGCCGCCAAAGATGAAGCCGCGGAACACAGTCTCTTCGCAAAGCGCAGGTAGCAAGGCAAAGACACAGATTACTCCCCACAGAGGGGCGGAGGTCACGATGCCTTCGAAGCCAGAAAGAGCCGCTTTGGTGTCGTCGCCAACTTGATAGATTTGCGTCACAGCCTCGGCTAGCAACATGTAGCTCGGGTGCATGCAAAAGCCGAGCGCAATCGCGGCAAGCACGTGACTTGTCTGCGGACGGTGAATACGCAGCGACTTCCTGACCGATCTCGTCAGAAGCGTGGCCATCAGCAAGCAAGGTGTCAATATCAGACCGACCTGCACCACGATGGTTGATTGAACAATGAACAGCCACGTAGGTGTTCCAGCTCCTGCCATGATTCGGCCGAAGAACAATGCAACAATAATGATGATTCCGCAGAGTATCGCTTCCGGCGGAGTGGCGGTGTCTTCACGATCTCGCCATAGATGGTGAACCCACAGTCGCAGATTCCACCGCTCCGAGCCGGCGAACATAACCGATTCGCTCTCAAACTGCCTGATCGCCCAACGAATGGAGAACCAGCAACAAGTTGCTGTGACGCCAAGCACAAAAGGCATGTGCACAAAGGCCTCGGCAAGTCTACCTTCAATGAAGGCTCGAATGAGGAAGATTGCGCCACTGATTGGCAGCAGACTCGTTCCCAGGTTCATTTCCAAACTTGGCATCATCGGAATGGCGACCAGCGGCAAGGTCACTAGTAGCAGCGGCATCAAGTAGTATTGCCCCTCTTTGGTACTACGCGCCAGTGCGGCCACTGCAAGTGCGAGAGCGCTAAAGATCGCCGCCATGGGAATGAGCAGCAGCAAGAGCCAGCCGAGCGCATGGAAGGGCATCGGGCCGAGTGCTTCTTGTAGACCCGGCGAGGCGGCGGCTAGCTGTTTGACGATTAAGCTAGCCGTTAGATACATACTGAATAAATTCAGCAAAGCACTTGCAACACTGAACACAAAGATAGTTCCGAGTTTCCCCCAAACGATCTCGCGTCGACGTGCAGGGCTTGAGAGCAAGGTTTCCAATGTGCCGCGTTCTTTCTCACCGGCGCACAGGTCGATTGCTGGGTAGAACGCCCCGGTAAGTGCCCAGATCAACATGACAAAAGGCAGGATCTTGGCCCACAACATCGCCTTCTTCACGGCAGTTGGTGCGGTATCAGTAGCTTGTAGGTTGATTGGCTCAAAGACTTTGGGATTCACGCCAGCATCTGTAAGGTGCAAGCTGGTCCATTCTTTTTGCCAGATCCGAATCACGTCCCCGAGTCGGCGTTGTGCGAGCTGTGATTTGTCACGCGCTAAGTTGGCAATAATGCTCAGGCCATCGTTCGAGAGACTTCGTTCGGCTTCCTCCTTGTCCGCCAAGACTTCCTGTGAAGGAGTGTCCTCTGCTGCGAGATTTTCGACACTCGGGTCTGTAGCCGTATCCTCTGCAGCGGATTGATCTGGTAGCTCGCCGGCACTCAGGCTTTCGGAAGACGCCGACTCATCTGCTTTAAGCCGTTTGGTAAGCTTTTCGCGGAAATTCTCCTCAACGAAAAGCACGAGATCGTAGCGGTCTTTATCTATCGATTCCTTCGCGAGTTTTTCCAACGCTTCGCGATCCGTCTCGCTGCCGTCGTAAGGGTCAAAGGTCACGCCTTTCACAAGCGATTCCATTCCCGGACGCACTTGCAATTCACCATTTTCGTCAAGCAATGGAAGTTGCTTGGGCCAATTCTCGAGCCCAAACACTTGAATGCTTACCGAACTGTCGCGTTTGAATTGCGCGACTTGCGTCATCAACATCCCAATGAAGGGATAAAGTAACAACGGCAAGATTGTGATGGTAAACAGCGTTCGCCGATCGCGTAGCTGATCACTCATTTCGCGTTGGAAGATAAGTTGTATGTGACGCCAATTCATGAGTTCCCCCACAAGCTGACGGTCTTGACGAAATTCTTGTCGCCTTCCGCAGCCTCACGCTGCGCGTCGGAATTCTTTAACATGCGGAAGAAGAGTTCCTCGAAATCCGACTCTTGCTCTTGGGCCGCTAGCTCCGCTAGGGTGCCGTAGGCAAGCATCTTTCCACGGTGCAAGATTCCTACTCGATCACAAAGGCGTTCGACTTCACGCATGATGTGCGTCGAAAAGATAATACACTTTCCTTCGTCACGAAGTTTCGAAATGATCTCCAGGAGGGCACGAGCTACCAACACATCCAAGCCTAGGGAGGCTTCGTCGAACACCAGCACCGGGGGGTCATGCACGATGGCTCGAGCAATGTTGACTTTCTGTTGCATCCCGGTCGACATGCGAGCACCCGCGATATCGCGAATCTCGTTCATTTGAAGCTGTGAAAAAACAGTTTCCATGCGTTGCTCGAGTCGCTCCTGCTCAAGACCGTAGAGCTTGCCGAAGTACTCGACCATTTCCCAGGCCGTCATGCGTTCGTAAATCGCCGTGTTGTTGGAAACAAAGCCGATGCTGTGACGGACTTCGTATGGATGCTTCGTCACGTCAAAACCGTTGATCGACGCAGTTCCACTTGTAGGCTGCAGAACGGTACTTAAGATCCGCAGCGCTGTGGTTTTACCAGCACCATTCGGCCCCAGCAAACCGAAGATTTCGCCTTCGCCGACGCTGAAGGAAACATGGTCCAAGGCCACGAATTTCCCGGTTTGTAGATCAGGATAGGATTTGGTGAGTTGATCGACTTCGACCATCGGGCTTCCATTGTTTTTGCGAAAGCGATTATGTCACTTGGAGTCCGCTTCCCAGCAGTTATGCTACGCATTGCGAAAACTCGCAAGTTCAGAATGGGGCAGAACTCGCGTCACGTCGGGGGGAATGCAGGTTATTTCGGTTGCGGTGGCGAATTCGCCTCTTCGGAGAATGTCATCGTGCTCGCTCCCACAAGTTCTGCGGGCAGTTGCTGCGGCTCTGCTTCCTTTTCTTTTGTTTCTTCCGGGGAATTTGTGTCTTGAGCTATCGCACTCGAGTCGTTAGCGATCCAGAGCTCAGTCACTGTTGCTGCCAATTCGTTCAATACTAACTCTTCCTGCGCTTCAAATTTTCGAGATAAAGTGGGGCTTGAGTTAGCTTCAGTTTCCGCCCGGAACTCTGTGCTCAGCGGCCCTTCTATTGGGCTTCGCTTCAGATTTGAATGCGGCGGTTTGAACAAAAGGATTAGTCCGAATCCGAGAATGAGACCTGATAGCGTAGCTCCGGCGACAACCGTAGAACCTGCAACGCCTGGCTCAACTGCAGCAAGCTTCGGAGCAGCCTTCGACGTCACCAAACTTGCCGTTGCTATGGCTTCTCGTCTTGCAAGAGCTAAAGCGATTGCTGATTCCGCAGTCCTAAGCTCCACTCGTTTGTGCTTGGAAAGATCAATTGCATCAGCGTACTGGTCGAGAAAAGACTTTAATTGCCCGATTGCAAGCACTGCTTCGACTTGCTCCTCCTCGATAGCCGCAATGTCGGCTTGGTTCGCACTTAATTCTTTTTCGAGCAATACCCTGGCGCTTTCTAGTTCTGCATTGACTTGAGCTGCTAGTGATCGTTCCGTTTCGCGAGCCGCGATCACGAGCGGATGGGCTTCGGTGTAACGTGACTGCAACTCCGTAATATGCATCAAGGACGTTGCCCATACTCCTCGCAACTCCGCCAGCTTGGCGTTGTGACTTTTTTCCGACACGCGTTGTTCCAGCAGGCCAGCGGGGTTGTCTAGTAACTGCTTGATCCGCTTCCGTTCATGCTTCAGCGCCAACCGCTGGTCTTCCAGGTGATCGGCGGCGATGCGAATACGATCCAACCTGCGTTTTAATGAAGAGTCACCTGTTGACCACACGACATCCTTCACCTCAATCCCGAGTTCTTGCTCGGCTTGAATTGGTAATTCGGCGAGAAGCTTTTCTGCTGTCTCTAGTTCTGACGCAACCGCTTGAGCCAGACGCTCACTCCGCACAGCTTCTTCTTCCAGTCGCTTGCGCGTAGCTTCGCGAAGACGTTTTTCTGCTGCTTTAGCCACTTCCGTTGCAAGGTCGGTTACTTGCTGCTTGGAGTTCGCGGTGACTTGAACAGCTATACAACTTTCGCGTCGGTATCCGTCGCTGCCTTCAGCTGGAACGCATGTCAGACGGAGTTCCAATTTGGAAGCATCGATGGCAGCGTTGCGATTCTGCGAAAACTCCAGAGAAGTCTGCTTGGCGGTGGAGTCCAAGAATTCCGGGCTTCTTGCAAAGTCGAGCAGTTTCTCGCCGAGGTCTTCATCGATGATCAACCGCTGCGTGGCGGTCCATTGACGAGGTTGTAAAAGCTGAACGTAGAGCAGGCCCGCGACTGAACAGAGCGCGGTGGAAGCGATCCAGATCCAATTCCATCTCAGGAAGGCTGTGGTGATTCCCTGAAAAGGTTGCTGATTCGGCGGCGTATTCATGGATCAGAGCTTAAAAGTGTACACGGCCCCTTGAACCGTAGCCCACTACAATCTAGCTTGTGCTCCGCTTCCGACACGGAAGCGACTCTAGCTCCAAGCACCACTTCATCGTATGCCGAGAATACCGTTTGTATCGTATCTGCAGAGGGTGGACTAATTTTGACGGCTATTTCTCTCGTGCCTCTTCGGCTATACCATCCAACTCTCGAATTGGGACTGGGCTGACCAAATAGAAGATCAAACCTACGCCAGCGATGCATAGAGTGAACAGGCGGTAGATCGTGGCAACCAAGATTCCTGAAAAGCCATTTGGAAGGCTCTGCAGCTCCTTGAATAGCACCGACAACGCGCCTTCTTGGTAGCCCATTCCACCGGGCGCCAGCGGCAGAGTGCCAGCGGCCATTGCAGGCGGAACCACTTGCAAATGCTCATGCAGAGTCGGCCGCTCCTGATACACGCCACAGGATATTAGAAATACTGCACTTGTGATAAGTGCGTGGACGACAACAGCCAGCAAAACGAGTACCACTACTTGAAAAGGGTTTCGACGTAGCAAACGAACTGCTCGCGCCATTCGCCCCACCGGTTCGCCGAGCACAGGTAGCTTTTCTACGATTGCAATAATACGTTCGTAGAAGCTGCCCAGATACATGGCCGCAGTCAATGCCAGGATGGAAGCCACAGCGACGACAGCGGCGGAGTTGCGGATGCCGAGCATAATGGTCGATAGCGAATCGCTGGCAAAGATGGTCAGGCCGATGGTTGCCAAGATAACCAGCCCCAGCAGGCCAATTGCACGATCGAGCAAAACGGAAGCAACTGCTTCGGGGCGATGTTCCTTATGATCTTTGGCTACCAAGATCGCTTTGAAAACATCACCTCCGACGCTTCCAAAGGAAACGAAGTTTAACAGGTAGCCAATGAAGCCAAGGCGAAATGCTTCCAGAACGCTGAACGGAATTCGAAACGCCCGCACCAGCAAATACCAACGGAAAAAGCTAAGCAGAATGCTGGTAAAGGCCGTGCCGACCGCTAGCAACAAGAGCTCCCAGCGTTTGGTTTGTTGCCAAAAAATCCGGTAATCTTCCGAGTCAACTTGCCACAGTAGATAGGCAAAGATACCGAGTGGAATCAGGATTTTGAGGGCGTTGATGGAGTATTTGACCAGCGGATTTCGCATGCGTCGTTCTTAGCAAGCAGATTGTTTTGCAGGCGGTAGCATTTGCGAACGGCTGGTAGTCCTTCCGTCCGCTCGAAATCTTGGAGAATCCACAGCTTCATGTTAGCCAAAATTCAGGTCGCATCGAAGATAGAGCACGGGCTACGCCGGAGTCGGACGACGTCAATAGCACCAGAACGAGACAACTACTTCGGTCGCCGCTGAGAGAACATCCACTTGGCCATAGCGTCTGTGTTGTAAACTTTGCGACTGGCACCGTGGCCTTCGTCGGGAAAGATCGTCAACTTCGCTTTCGAGCTGCCAGCTTCCTTCAGTAGTTTGACCATTCTCTCGGATCGCTCGGCCGGAACCACTTTGTCCTTTGCTCCGTGAAATGCCCAGATCGGAGTGTCCTTCAAGTTCTCAGCCCATTGTTTCAAATCCGCTGAAACGTCCTTTGGACCGCCTTGCCCCAAGCCCCCAACGATGGGTGCCACTGCTGCAAAAGTCTTGGGCGATTGTGCGGACCAGACCCAACTGCCGTAGCCTCCCATGCTGTTGCCGGTTAAGTAAATCCGCTTTGCGTCGACCGGCAGATGCTTTTTCACCTGCTCAAGCCAAAGGTCTAGATCTTTCGCTTGCCAAATACCCATCTCTTCCTTCGTTCCACGACTGCATTGTGGCGCAACGAACAGAAATGGCTCTGACGCGTACTTTTGCAAATAGCGAAGAGAGCCGCTAGCGATCCTTCCCACGCGTTTCACATCGTCACCGCGACCGCCAGAGCCATGTAAGAAGACGACAAGCGGTAGTTTTTGCGGCGTTTCGAGGTCACTGGGAACTAGCTGCAAGTACTCTGGCTGTAGAAACTTGGAGTCATCCACAATCTCCTGCGGGAGTTTGCGAATTTCGAACTGCGGTTCTTGACCGACAAGCTCAGTAAAGGCGCAGGTCACTAGAAGCCCGAAAAAGGCAACGTTGGCTATATGGTTCCGCATAGAAATAACTTTCGTGGAAAACCCGCAGTGGGTATCGCAATTGAATTGTGGGTCTTGGGGCAAGCAGTCAAAATGCAGATCCGCTGGCACGCTCTTTCCGAACGACAGAATACCAGGACTTTTGTGCGTTAGCGACCGAGTGACTCAAAATGCTCTGCCAATGGCATTATTGGCCCATCCTCGAATATCCTCCGCAAAGTAACAAGAAGTATGCGACCTTTACTTTCACAAACGTGCTGTCTCGCGATAGTCTTCCTCTTTTCATCGCTAGCGTTGGGACACGATGGGCCAGACCCGATCGCTCGCTGGCGTTTTTCTTCACAGGACATTGAGAAAACAAGCGGGCAGTTGGTTGTAAATGCTCGGCTGGGGCCCGCCGGCGTCGTCGTTGGTAAATCCAAGATGCTTGGTTCGGATGATGCTGCGGGCGAATGTCTTTTCTTGAGTGGTGGGAGGTCTGGAGTCACGATCGCCAAAGACTATTCCAAAGCTGAGATTGATCTACCGCAAGAACTGATGACCCTGTCCGCAGTAGTCTCTGTAGACAAGCCGTTGCGTTGGGGCGGGATCGTCAGCGCCTTGCAAGACAATGGAAGCGAAGAGTTTGGCTGGGTACTGGGGTACAACGAGGAAACTTTCTCTTTTGGACTGGCCAGCGAGGGCGGAAAAGGACGTCTCACCTACTTGGACGGCAAAACCAAATATGAACTTGGCAAGCTCTATCATGTTGTGGCGGTCTATGATGGCAGTGCTATGCAACTGTTTGTGAACGGAAAGCTGGACGCTGCTTCCAACACGCAAGCTGGCAAGATTGCCTACCCTTCTTCGGCACCACTTACCCTCGGCGCGTACCACGACGCCGACGAGTTCTTTGGGCATCGTGGCAGGTTGAATGAGATCGCGATCTACGACTTGGCAGCCAAACCGGCGTGGGTCACCCATAGCTATGAACATTGTGCACATCTCGCTTCGAAACCGGCAGCGCCGATTTACGAACCCTTGGAGGTGGAGATTGATCCTTACCTGCAGTTTGGCACGCAGGATGCCATGACCGTGATGTGGAAGACGAATCGCCCAAGCAGTGGCCGCGTTTACTGGGGCGAAACTGCTGTGTGCCCCAACTTGCTCGAAGGTAAGCCCGCACAACGTGTTCACGAAATTCGCATTGAAGGTCTCAAAGCCGGGACACAATATTTCTACCGAGTCGAAACTGGTTCAGCGCAGGATAAGATTCGTAGCGAAGTTTTTCCTTTCGCAACCGCAGTAGAATCTTCGACTCCTTTTGCCTTCGCTGTTATTAGCGACACTCAGGGCAACCCGACTGTTTCAGGCAAGTTAGCGGAGTTCGCGTGGGGACAGCGACCGAACTTCTTACTGCACCCTGGTGATCTGGTTTCGACAGGACCAAATGACAGCCACTGGACAGAGCACTTCTTTCCAAGCATGCATTCCTTAATCCGCCACGTTCCATTCTATCCCGTACTGGGCAATCACGAACAAAATGCAAAGAACTACTTTGACTACGTCTCGCTTCCAGCGCCTGAATATTATTATCATTTCGAGTATGGGTGCGCTGAATTCTTCATGCTCGACTCGAATAGGAACGTTCAGCCTGGATCGGAACAGTTCCGTTGGCTTGAAGAAAAGTTGGCCGCAAGCAAAGCCAAATGGAAGATCGTCTGCCACCACCATCCGCCCTATTCTTCGGACGAGAACGATTACGGAAATCTTTGGAAGACGAACAAGAGCACGCGCGGCGACTTACGAGTTCGGAAGCTGGTTCCGCTTTATGAGAAGTACAATGTTGATATCGTGTGGAACGGTCACATCCATTCCTATGAAAGAACTTGGCCCTTGAAGCAAGATGAGGCGGTCGCCGTCGGCGGACCTATCTACATGATTACTGGAGGCGGTGGAGGAGGACTCGAGACCCCTGGTCCGTTCCGGCCCTTCTTTCAAAACACCGTGCGTCGTGGTCATCATTACACGATGGTTAGAATCAACGACAATGTGCTTGAGATGCAGGCCTACGATCTGGAAAATCGGCTGTTCGACAGCATGGAGATTCGCAAGTAACCGACGGCTTCTTGCAAGGCCAGAAAGATGTCAAAGGCGGCACGATTGCTCATCGACGGATACAACCTGCTCTTCCAGAGCTCGGTCGTAGGGCGAGGTCGTGGACCAGGCTGGCTGCAACAGGCGCGGCTCCGTATGTTGCACTTTCTGAAGAATCGACTGTCGGATGATGAATTTGGCTACGTCCAGGTCGTATTCGATGCAAGTACGAGTCCAATTGAGTCTGCATCCGTCAACAGCGCAGAGCAATCGCTTGGAGTGCAAGTTCTCTTTGCAAGCGAACACGACGAAGCGGATGACTTGCTGGAAGAGCTAATTCGCGGACACCCACATCCCAAAACCTTGACGGTCGTCTCGAGCGATCATCGAGTGCAACGCTGTGCTCGTGCCCGGAAAGCGAGAGTGCTGGATGCCGAGGAATACTGGGACAGCTTGGAGGAACGAAGCGTTGCGCCTCCCGAGAGCAATGATGAGCTGCCTTCAAACTCTGAGCCTGATGTCGATGCTTTCGAAGTTGACTATTGGCTCCGTGAGTTCGATCAGGATTCCTAGGCCGATCTTCGTTACTAAGAAAACTCTTAAAATCTTCTTGAGCTGAGACCGAATTGCTGCGTTGGTAAACCGGTAGGGCGAGGCGCTTCTCCGTATGCTCGCGGTGTAAGCCCTAACGCAGCATTACTCTGGAGGTCGAGTGAATCATGCAGATTGCAATCGATCCAAAGAACGGGGCGCCGATCTACGAGTAGCTCGTTCGACAGGTGAAAGATGCGGAGGTAGAAGGCGTCGTCCAACCCGGTAAGGCCATCTCCATTGTTTGCAA
The DNA here is from genome assembly GCA_963691875.1 of Aureliella sp. GTDB lineage: Bacteria > Planctomycetota > Planctomycetia > Pirellulales > Pirellulaceae > Aureliella. The sequence continues at coordinate 1,413,408 of OY829846.1, read as the reverse complement.
AATGGTCAACTCACTCACTGTCAACCCCAACGCGATGCAGCGTGCCTATCTACCACTGTAGAATGAGGATGTGCTCGAGTTGCTTCGCGGTCATCCCAGTCGGTCTTGCCGTTTGGCGATACTCAGGAATGTTCTAGCAGTTGAGCGTTGTTGTGAAAGAAAGACATTGCCCGAATGTCATATCACTCAAGAACAGTCAGACTCAGGACCACAGAAGTGGTTTGTCACTTCAGCCTGCTGGCACTCATTGTTATCGTTATCGCCTCCGTCAAATCCGCGTTCTATGTGGCGAATTCATTCGGTGTCGATAGCTACATAGTTGACCGAGGCTACTTCTATGGAAACGGGATCGTTGCCTGCCACGAGTCGAGAATGGGCAGGAAGCTCGCTAATCCGCGTTCGCTCAGCGGGCTGCAGATCAGAACGTTATTCTGGCGAATGGTAGTTGCGAAAGAATTCTGGCGAAACCCACTACGACTTTTTGGGCCAAAAGCTGAGCCAGGAGCTCGAACCGCCGCTGGCAGCTGCGCCTTCTGCGCCGTCCTCAGAGTCTCCGTTCTGAGATTCGCCGTTTAGACGATCAGCGAGATCTCGCATCGCGGACGTGATCGGAGCCTTTGGTGCTTGCTCAAACAGTGGCACTCCATTGTTCCGAACCTCGATCATGGTGCGATAGTCGTTTGGGATTTGGGCGAATATATCTCGACCGATGGTTTCACGGGCTTTTTTTAACTTGATCTGGCCCGATTCCAATCCGACTCGATTAACCACGATCTTTAGCTTCTCACCGAGCCCCTCGATTTCATCAAAGGACATTTGCAGACGCACCAAGTTGCGAAGGCATGGCAAGTCAAGTTGAACCACTAGCAAAACTTCGTCTGCGAACTCGAAAGCTGCTTGATCGATTTCAGTGAAGCCTTTAGATACGTCGATTACGATGTGTGAGAAAGTGGCTTTCAAAAGTCCAAACACTCGTCGTAACGATTCTCGAGTGATCAGATCCACGTCTTGCAACTGGACTGGCCGCGGCAATAGGTAGAGGCCAGAGCTGTGCTTGGTCAGTGACTTTTTCAGCAGTTGAAAGTCGAGCCGGGATACGTTCTCGGTGACATCGATCAAGCTGTAATCTGGAATTGCATCTAGGAAGACATCTGCGTCGCCAATCGCAAGATCCAAGTCGACCAATGCAACAGTGAACTCTGGCCGTGATGCCAACATGCAACCAAGATTGACCGCAACGCTTGTGCAGCCAACTCCACCGGATGCCCCTGCGACAGCAATGACTTTGGTACTGCGATTGTTGCTGTTACTCCCACCAAACTTGACTTCGCTGATTCGTTCCAGCGCGCTCATCAGATCTTCGAGCGTTAGTGGCAGAGTGAGAAACTCTTTCGCACCAGCTCGCATGGATTGCAGAATCAACTGACCATCGCTGCTCTCACTTACAGCGAGTAGTGAGCACTCTGGCGATTCACGCCGCATGCGTTCGAGAAGTGAGAGTGCCTTCTCGCTATCTCCATCTAGACTCACAACCCCGACGTCAGGAGAAGACTGAGATACAACATCTGGGAAGAACTCGTATCGCGAACACTCGGCTTCTAGCCAAATAGTGTCCATACCAAGAAGCATCTTCTTTAAGGACTCCCGTGAGCTATCATCGGGATCTACCAACGCTAGTCGTAAAACGTTGCTCATCTACCCTTTGGAACCCTTTCGGAGCCCCTCCATGCCTCTCGAAGTTCGCTAGCGCGTTTTGCTATCTGACAAGGAACAGCTTTTGCAAGCGGCCACTCACACTGGTGTAGAAAATGCGTTAGCCTTGTTTCCTCAGCCTAAGTAAACTTATCGTCATTACCGGTAGCAAACTCTACCTTACCACCGAAGCGTTGCCGCTGCCGGTGAAATAGCCAGTAGGTTTTGCTAAACGTGGGGCATTGGGACCAAAGCTGACTGAGTCAGGACTTGGCTCGATCGGTGCAGCTACTGGTGCAGTGTGTTGTTGCCCTGTTGGAAGTCCTCCAAAACTTGGAGAGGTGATTAAACCTGGCACTACTTGATGTCCCGTTCCTGTGACGGGAACTTCGATGTAGCCACGCATGTACAAATCTTTGTTGTTTGGACTTCGAGTCGTAGTTCCCGGAGCCGATTGTGGTACCTCATGTGGATCCATTGGTCCAGCAAAGTTCGGTGTGACCGTGATCAGCAGTTCAATCTCGTTTTGCTCTTCGCGGGTTGAGCGGAAGAACGATCCGATGTACGGCATATCGGAGAGTACCGGAACGCCTGAGTTGATCGCTTCTGTTCGCATTTGCAGCAAGCCGCCAAGAGCCAATGTTTGGCCTACACCGATTTCAACGCTTGTTTCCAGGTAGCGGCTGCGAAGACCTGGGACATTTACACCGTTCAGCAGAACAGACCGGGATGGATCCACTTCGCTGACGTAAGGCCGAATCTCTAAACCGATCAAACCGTTGTCCTTGATTTTCGCAACGTAATCGAGGCGTGTACCGAACTCACGGAACTGAACAGCGGTCTGCCCAAGGCCTTGTGGTACGAGTACCGGGATCTCGCCGCCCACATTGAAGCTGGCTGGACGTCCATCAAGTGCTACCAGTTTGGGTGTAGCTAGTACTTTGACGAGGTTATTGCGTCGCAGAGCCTTCAATGATGCGAAGAAGGTTGCGTCCGATTCAACGATGCCAAAGGTAAAGTTTTGAGTTCCTGTTGCGGCAAGGAAGGCTGAGTCGATAAAACCGCCAACGCCTTGACCGATCGTTGTATTGCCTGCAGTAAGTGCCCAGTCGATTCCCAGCTCGCGGAGCTTGGTGCGAGAGACTTCCATGATCTGGACTTGGAGCTGAATCGTGTAGACTCCAGTCACTCTGATCCGAGGAATGACAGTTGGGTAGTAGAGTTCAGCAATTCGCACGATCTCTTCTACGTGATCAGGATTGCTGACATTGCCACTGATAACGCAGCCTGTCTGCACGGGCATGACACTGATGCTCGCGTCAGGAAATAGCTGACGAAATACTGCTTCAAGCTCTCGTACGTCGCCAAGAACCATAACTTCGATGCTGTGCACCGTGTCGTCTACGCCCACAAGATCGATGGTAGTGATACCAGTCGCAAGCGCATTGATCTGCAACCGATTTCCGCCTTCCAGTGGGATAGCATTCAGGACGGCAGGATTGGCAATCGTGACCTGCTTGAAAGCCTCCTCCGAAGTGATCTCACGAGAGGAGTTCACAACCATCTGCACCGACTGCAGGCGGACGCTGTTGTTGAGGCCAATCGGCGATCGTGTCATCGCCCATTGACTTTGTGTCTGGGCCCACGAAACGCTAGCTAATAGAGCGATGGAGAGTAGGGCAGCAACATTCAGAAACACGAATCGTGCTTTAGCAGATCTTGCAAACATCGCCTAACATCCTTGTTTCTCACACAAGCGTTTCCGAGTCATCCATGACAAGGATTTAATGGCTCATATGGCTATCTTTTGCATCCAGCCGAGACACTACTGTGGTTGCGGCTTTGTAACACCCTCGGGAGGGGTTGCATCACTTTCAACTGGCTCTCCCGGTGCGTCTGTCACTACTGGGGCGGGACCGGTGCTAACAGGATATGTCGGCGCATATCCTCCATAATTTGAATAAGAATTTGCATATGGCAATTGCGCGTTGTTTGCTGGCATTGCCCCAGAGCCGTTGTCAGATCGAATTTCGGTTGGAACTGGGTTGTTTTTCGACCATTCGAAGCGTTGGACGCCGTTAGGCGTTACCAGCAAAAGTTCATTCTTCTGCTCACTCACTTGTTGTGCCACAGGCAATTTTTTGGGAGCATTCAACTCTTCAAATAAGTCATCAGGACCCTCTTCTTCCGCAACTGCTTCTTGCGTTATCCAGTTCATGAACTCACTGATGTCTTCCGACTCGAATCCTTCTTCGAACGGGCAAACATGAAGATCAAGCGTTCCCAACTTATTTGCTAGCGTCAGCGGTTCCAGTTGCTCCTCTTTCACCAGCAGCTGATAGCGTTGCGACTTGGCGGTCTGTTCAGAATCTTCGGAGGAACGAATCGGATTTCCATTGATGCTGTGGACTTTGACATTTCGCATCACGTACCGAGTCTCGGGAGGAGCCTGACGGCCGCCTGGATGGAAGACACCCATAATGTCCACTCGGTCACCCGTCTTGATCCAGTACTTGCTGCAGCTGATGTCGAACGTTCTGTAGCCTGAAGGAATCGTGAAGGTCAATCCACCACGTTTATCAGTCAACTTCTTTTCTAGGATTGGCTCACCCGCAAAAATGCTTTGGCTAGCAAATTTCGCTTCGATCTTGCTAAGTTCGAAAACGCTGCCCTCAGGCAGACGAGCTTTGGGCCATTTTTGAAGCTTGACGTTGTCCGCTGAGATCTCAGAGTGCACAGTGAGATCGCTGGCGGCGACAAAGATCTCGACCATGGCCTCTTTAGGCTGGCCTGAACCGTTGTCCATCACAGCCTTGCTAACCGCTACTGCGGCGATCATGCCGCATCCAAGCGCAACGAAAAGTAGAATAAGCGTCTTAGCCTTCATCGCCGATTGCCTTCAATGCAAAGTCCGGACGAATCACACTGCTTCGTGCAGGTTGTTGTGGTTCGAAGTGATCTGAATTCGCCGTTTGAGTCCGGTTTCTCTGGCGTATCTTTTGTTGGCCGCGTCCTCGGTCGGAGAACACGAGCACTAGAAAGCTGTCATTGGCTAAATCGCGAGAAAAATTTAGTCGAATACAGCTCTCTACGTAGGCATTGTGTGAGCGAACTTGTTTCGCTAATCGTCAAGGTCTGCTTACAAAGTCGTCTCGCCGGCTAGTCATCGTCGGACTTTGCCTCTTCAGAACAATCGGAACGAATTTCAATTGCGGTATTCGTAATTTTATGCCTGCATCACAGGACTCATTTTGCACCGTTTCCGATCCCTATGCGTTACCTGACCGTAAAACCCATGGCAAGCGTCAAGCTTCGGTCGCACGTTCAAAAAAAAAGGGGCACGATAGCAAACCGAGCCCCTTTTTCACATTTAAATTCTGACGAGCAACTTAAGCGGTTTCTTAAATCAGCCCTGCAAAAGCAAAGTAGCCAATAGCAGCAACTGTCATGGGGATACCGTAAGGAAGCAATGTCATCGTCGGCTTACGCTCTTGCGAAATTTCATAGAGCTTGTCCGCATCGCGAACCGTCACGATCTCTTGAAGAATCGCTTGAGCCTGCAAGTAGTGTTTGGTCCACTGACCGCTGAATGCGATTTGAATCAAAGCCATCACAGCACCAACAATCGTGGTCGCGATGAAGATGTACCAAGTGTGTTCGATATGTACAAAGGCAGCGATTCCGGCGAGTAGCTTCACATCACCAGCTCCCATTCCACCGATCAGGTGCAGGCCGAACAAGAGAGCGAGCCCAAAGAAGGTCGCTGCTACGCTCCAGCCAAGACCGGCCCAACCGCCAACTGCAGTGCTGTAAATCCAGCCTGCGACGATGAGCGGGAAAGTAATCGCGTTTGGGACTTTGAGGTACATCCCGTCGATCACTGCTGCGACGACGAGTGTGACCGAAACAGCCCACATCGCCCAATTTTCTACAAGGTGATTCAATATAAAATCCATTGTTCTTCCCCGCGCTGAACTCAGAGGCAACTATTGCTCAAGGCTAAATGCCGTTCATCTCAAGCTGCAACACCATACAAATAGTGTGCTCAAGATGGTGCCTGCAAAGCAAATTAGCTCCCAGAGGTTGGAGACCGATTCCGTTGGCAACAGGTAAGGTGTCATACTCGCTCTCCCACAATGTCCAGGTGCGTTAGTTTAAAGAGGTTCTACGCACGAAGGCGGCTTCAGAAGAAACCGCCAGAATGCGTTTCAATCGATCGGCAATTCTAGCAATAGCTAGAAAACCAGCTTACAGCTGGCCAGCAACGCTCGTGAATGTCGCGTTCGCGTTGTTACCGATGGAGGTGATCGCTCCCAAGCATACAACGACGATGAGCGCCAACATGACTGCGTATTCAACAGCGGTTGGGCCATCTTCAGACTTCAAGAAACGGTTGATCTTCGAGGCGATGTTTTTCATGGAATCTCTCCAAAAATGCGAGACCACCCGGTAACCGGGTAAGGAAACTAAACTGTGCGTGTCAGACTTCGCTTCGCCACCGCTAGGCCCTTCACAAACACCACTTTGCCACCGTGACTGGCCTTGACGAGACTCACGTCCGATTCGGTGTGCACAAGAAACCTAGGTCACAGCCTATGCCTGTCAAACTTTGACGGTTGCTATCGTTCGAGGAAATGCGAAATATTTCCTTCAGAACCGCAAAACGCAATTGTCAAGGGAATTTGTTGGACACAATAATCGTTTCGTCCCCTACCAGTCTTCATTTGGCTTACATTTGAAAGCTTGTTTTTTCCGCACCCCCTACGCAAACTTTCGCTAATAAGTAGTGGTTACGCACCAAGATGAGTTTCATACGCTACCTAAAAATCATTCGCAGACAGCGATGGCTTGGTCTGGGACTGGTTATTATCTTGGTCAGCTACATGCCCTGGATGCTGGCCCCCATTTATCTTCCGCTGGCCATCACTTTACCGCTCGTTGTTTCTTGCATCTTCCTGCAATATCTCCAGTCACCTCTAGGCAGGTGGTTGTTTCTTGCAATTCACTTTGTTGGAATTCTTTTCGTTCTAGCAATCAATCCCGATGCAAAAGAGTTCCATTTGGTTGCGCTGGCGTTAGGACTCGGCGGACAAGTCGTCCTAGCCTTCGCTCATTTTTTTCTTGAGAGAGCTCCTTGGGGCCGCGCTCAGTCTCAGATTCGTCTCGCAGATCGATTGAAACGCCAATCCGATGAACTTCGTGTGGCTCTGGCGACCCACGAGTCAACCGCGCGCACAGTAGCTCAGATCGAATCTGACCGACGTACATTACTGGAACACTTGCCCGTTCACGTGGTGCATAAAGACGTCGACGGAAGGTTTCTATTTGCGACCAAGTCGTTCTGTAAACTGATTGACCGCCCCTTCGAAGAGGTCATAGGCAGCACCGACTACGATTTGTTTCCAGATGAGTCTGCGGCAAAGTTCGTCTCGGATGATAAGCGAGTGGTTCAGGCTGGGGCCATATTTAACGACATTGAGAAGGCGGAACTGAACGGCAAAACAAGCTACATGCAAGTGCGGAAGGCGCCGCTTCGTGATCCCGAAGGCAACGTCGTGGGGGTCCAGGTTATTTTCTGGGACATTACGGAGGAGCATCTCGCACGTGAGGAACTACACCGGAGCGAAGAGCTGGCCCGAGCCTTGATCAATGCTGCTTTAGATGCCGTGCTCGTCGTCGATCCAGATGGCTTCGTTCTCGACTCGAATCCAGCTTCGCAGAAAATCTTGGGCTACTCCCAAGCAGAAGTTGACTTGCACCCACCCCTTGGGGCCATCATCGAAAGCTCTGTCGAGGAGAAAGGGCAACGTGCCTCGGACGTTGAGTCTCCCGATCTTTATCGCAGGAAAATGCCCCTCGGCGACTTACTTAAGTCCGCAAGGGGGAAACGGATTGAAGTCAAAATGCGACGAAGCAACAACGAGTGGTTTGATGGTGAAATCTCTACTCACCCACTGGACGTTGATGGCTCTCAAGGCTGGGCAATCGTTCTGCGCGATATTACAAGGCGCAAAGCGGCAGAAGCAGAATTGCTAAATGCAAAAGAGGCGGCTGAACAGGCTAATGCAGCGAAGAGTGAGTTCGTCGCTAATGTCAGCCACGAACTCCGCACGCCACTTACAGGAATTATCGGCCTTCACGAACTTCTCGATCGCGGTGGACGACTGGATGAACGGCAACGGGAGTACCTGAATCTTGCTCGGGTTTCTGCGAGTAATTTGCTGACTCTAATCGATGACTTGCTGGACTTCTCAAAAATCGAAGCCGGACATATTGAGATTGAAGAAGTTCCCTTCAACGTGATCGGGAGTGTTGAAGAGCCCATTAACGCGTTGGCCGCTAGAGCACAGTTCAAGGGCCTAGAACTCATCACGCAGTTCGATCCAGATATTCATGCCAACTTGATTGGGGATCCGCATCGCATTCAGCAGATTATTCTGAATCTTGTGGGAAATGCGATCAAGTTCACGGAACGTGGCAGTATTCGCATCGCTGTTCGAAAGCTGGACCCTGAGGGCGAAAACTCATCTCGCGTTACACCTGGGAATTCCAAACTCGATGAAGTAGTGCGTCTGCGTTTTGAAGTTCACGATAGTGGAATTGGCATTCAGCAAGAAAAACGCCGAATGATCTTTGAAGCCTTTCGCCAAGCCGATAGCAGTACGACTCGACGGTATGGCGGGACTGGCCTTGGACTGACCATTTGCCGAGATCTCGTCAACAAAATGGGGGGACTAATAGGAGTCAGCGATGCGCAAGAACTCTCTGGAAAAGTCAAACAAGGAAGCTGCTTTTTCTTTGAACTGACTTTCCCCCTTGACTCAAGTCAGGCCTCGTCGCAAACACCGCCGTTAATATCAGAACAAATCATTGTAGCGGCTGATCCATCCGACTGGCGCGAAGTTCTATGTGATCAGGTGTCGCGTCTCGGCCCCCAAATTACTGCTATTACGACCGACCAACTTCTTGCGCGCGAACCGGCCGAGCTCTTCGCTGCAGGAAACACCAGTGTTGTCTTTGCCGATTTTGCTGAACTCAACGAAAGAGAACAAGTCAGCCTTCCTGTGGTTCCAAAACTCGTCTTGCTTTCCCTGCTTGGCCAAGAGGCACCACAAGTTATGCCCACCTGGTTGCAGTATGCGAATGTCTCCTGGCTCACTCGCCCGATCCGTCAACAGGAACTCATCCAGACCTTGTCGCCTGCGAAATCAAATTTTGAGGACACTCTGGAGGACTCCATCGCTTTTGGGCGAACGGCAGATATTTTGCTCGTTGAAGATAGTCCCATTAGCCAAACCGTTCTACGGGATATGCTAGAGGGACTTGGGCATCAAGTGAAATTGGCTAGCAATGGCCGTGCCGCCGTCGCGGCTTGCTCTCAAAAACTTTTCGACCTCGTGCTCATGGATATCCAAATGCCCGACGTTGATGGGCTAGAAGCAACCGCGCAGATCCGAGCTGCCGAATCAGGGTTAGGGCGTCGTCAAAAAATTTGCGCATTGACGGCCCATGCGACGGCTGCCGATCGTACCAGTTGCGAAGAAGCGGGAATGGAAGGCTTCTTGGTAAAACCCATCTCTCTCGATCTTCTCGCAATGGCAGTCAACCTAGCGTTGAATGGCGAGACTCTATTCTTAGATGAATCCGATCTGAGGGGCCCTGTTTACTCGTACAGCCGGGAGGAAGCTCTGGAAACCAATGCCATCGAATCTCCGGCCAGAGAAGACGATAAAACAGCGTTATACTACGAGTCGCTGATAAATGAAGAAGCGGGATTCTCTATTGATCGCGCCCTTGAAGACGCACCCGACTGGGAAACCTTGGTTGCATCGATGAACCAAAACGAGAATTTGGCCAGAGACGTTCTTACCTTGCTTCTCTCTGAAGCTCCCAGACTCGGGCGTATGTTTGAAGAGAACTTGGAAGAGGAAAAATTTAGCGAAGTGCGTCGTGCGGTCCACACTTTAAAGAGTAACGCGCGACACGTCCGATTGCTGCGCATAGCAAGTTTTGCCGAACAATTAGAAAACTTCGCTAAGGATGAACAACGCGAAGAGCTGCAAGGAAACTCCGCAACTCTGGAAGCTGTTGCATCCGCAATGGCAGACTGGGCAGAGAAACTGCTCTCGGAACACTAACAATTCATTAGCAGATTCGAGCTTACTTTTTGTAAGACTTTTCAAACAGCTCAAGCTGTTCCTTGGCGTCTAATGCCGCTTGCTGTGCTGTATCAAGTTGCTTCTGCAGTTCTGCGGCTGCCTGACGTTTTGTCTTCAGATTCGTCTCCGCATTGTTGCGAATCTTATCGGCCGCCGCGATCCGGTGCTTCAATGCCTCCATCTCAGCCTGAAGTGCAGCGAGCTTCTGGGTCGCATTATTTGTGGTGCTTTCCTGGGTAGCCTGTGCATTCACCGCGGCAGCTACTTGAGTCTCTAGCGTGGTAGATTTGGTCGTGGCGTTTGTCGCCGCCTTCCTCAAGTTGGTCGCTAAAGTGTCCAACTCTGCCTTCTCCTTCGCAGCCTTTTGAGCCGCGGCTTCTGCGGCGGCCAACTTTCCTTGAGCCGACTTTAGCTGCTCGGCCGAAGCAGCAGCAGCTTTCGCTTTCTCTGCCTTGGATTTCGTCGCAGCAGCCAAGGCTGCAGTCGCCGCAGTCGCCTTTTGAGTCAAATCTGTGACCGAAGCGGCTGTTTGCCCGAGATTCTGCCCAGCCTTCTGGCGATTAGCTTTCAAAGCAGCAAGCTGCGCTTCGAGCTGCGTGATCTCAGCATCCATGGTCCCGACTTTGTTTTGCAAATCTTTCTGTGTTGCTTGAGCCTTGCCGAGCTGATCAGACAACGACTTCGAATTGTTCTGTGCATTCGTCAGCTCGGTCGCCGCTGCCTCCGCAGCTTGAGAGGATTGCTGAGCAGTTTGCTGCACACCAGCAAAATCCGCCTTCGCCTGAGTCAAATTGGCGTTCGCTTGCTGCAGACGCGTTTCGATGGATGGGGGATTCGCTGCAATGAAACGATTCTTGGCAGGATCAGCGGCAGCCCAGAGATTCACTGAGCCGTTCCAATCACCGCCAGCTAGATACGCTGCGTCACCGGTAACAGCCACTTCCAGAGCGGGTGCTCCAAGTCCCTTGAAGTCACCCTTAAGGCCACCATTTCCATCCCAGAGCTTAACACGAGTATCTTTACCTGCCGTCGCGAGCATACCATTGTTCGTGTAACAAACAGCGGTGGTTCCACCACCATGAGCATTCCAGGACTTGATCTGCTTGCTTTCAAGCATGTCCCACAACTTGACGGTTCCATCCAAACTTGCAGAAGCGAGCACGTTTGAGTCCGCACGAAAATCGACGCTTCGTATCTGGCCACGGTGGCCATTGAGCTGCGAATAGAGATTTCCAGTATCTGCTTCCCAGACAATCAATCCGTTGCTGCGATCACCACTTGCCAGAAGAACGCCATCTGGAGAGTAACGCAGCGCGAAAATCCAGTCTGTGTGCTTCTTGAGTTCCAAGACTTTCTCGCCACTGATCGAATCGTAAATGCGAACAATCTTTTGCGGCCCGGCAATCGCAATTCGCTTTTTGTCCGAGGTGATATCGGCCGCCATTACGATATCTAGTTCGTCACCAACTTTGGTGATTCTCTTGCCCGTTGCGATATCGACAAGAACCGCACAGCCGCTGTGGCTGTGTTGGCCACCGCCGATCAGCAGTTGTTTGCCGTCGCGAGTGAATGTTAGCGATTGTGCTTCACCTTCTGGAAAAGGAATCACACCCAACAACTCCCCACTGGCCGCATGGTACAAGCTGACTTGTAGCTGTCCACCAACGGCGATGAGTGGAGCCCAGGGGCTTGCCGCGATGGCAGAAATCGCCGAACTGCGAGCCGTCTCGGTTACTGTCTGTTTGAGAACAGACTCTGGCATCGGCGGTGGGCCGTCGGGTTTGCCTATTCCGCCGCTTGTCAACATCGCCGCTGCAGCGGTATTGAAACGTTTGATCTTGCTGCCAGAGTTCTCAGGCATCCCTTGCGAGATCCAAGTCTTGATCAGATCCAGTTTCTCCTTCGCCATCGCATCTTCATCCGGCGGCATGAAGGGACGTTCCGCGTGTGTGACCAAGGCGTAGAGTCTTGAGCCATCCGGATCGCCTTCCTTTACCGCAGGCCCAGAGGAACCACCGGCAAGAGTTGCGCCATAGGTGTCCAAAGCGAGATCAGATTCTTTGTCACTCTCACTGTGGCAAACCGTACAGTGTTCCCGAAAGATCGGTTTGATGTGTTCTTCGAAAGTGATCTTCTTTTCCTGCTTGGCCGTATCCTGTGCCAATAAGCCGCTACTAAACAAAGCAAGGGGAAGAATCCAAAAGGAGACGCGCATCGCTATCACCAGAATCAGAGTTCAAAAATGTATCATATGGTTTAGAGTTTAAGTCTCAGCGCTCCCGCACTGACTTAATGATTGAACATAAATTCGCGACTGTTGAGCACTGCCCAAAACGCGTCTTCGAGGCCAACTCGCTTGTCGCCGGCCTCCGCTACCATTTTAGCTAGCGAATTCGTTTCAGCTTCAGTTGGTATCCTAGAAAGACTGCGAATGTAGATACGAGCAATTACTTCCGGCACGGTTGCCCCTTGCTCCAGCCAAGTTTGCACCAACTTACCCTGAGCAATTTTGCCAGTGGTTGTGCTACCGTTCAGCAAATGCAGTGCTTGCGACAACGAAGGATCAGTGCTGGCTTCACAATCGCAGACCGTTGTACGAGGCGATCGCCCGAAAGTGTTCAGGAAGTAGGTGCTTGTTTGGCCGTCCGCAATTTGTACAGCCCGAGCACCAAGTGGGAGACCGCGGAATTTATCTTTGGTCAAAGTTGCTTGTGTAATGCAGTCCAAGAGCATTTCGGCCGGAATACGTCTGACCTGTGCATAAGCGTAGTTGCGAGTATCCAACTTGTTCGATTCATTAGGCATCGTACTTCGCTGATAGGCCTGCGAGCTGCAAATGTCACGCACCAGTTGTTTCAGATCAAATTTGTAGCTGGTCAATTTAGTTCCAAGCTCATCAAAGAGAGCAGGGTTGCTGGGAGGATTGCTGACTCGAATATCATCAACTGGTTCGACGATTCCATTGCCCATGAAATGAGCCCAAACACGATTTGCAATACTCGTCGCAAAGTATGGATTCTCGGGGCTCGTGATCCACTCTGCCAAGACTGCCCGGCGATCCTTACCCTTTGTCTCGGGCTTCGGTCCGCCGAGGAATGTGGGTGCCACAGGCTTCTTCGTCACAGGGTGATTCACCTCACCGCCACCTCGGTTGTAGACAATGATCTCGCGGTAGTCCTCGCCGGTCTTGCGACCAATCTGCGAGAAAAAGGATGCGAAACCGTAGTAATCGTCCATGGTCCATCGATCGAACGGATGATTGTGGCACTGAGCACATTGGGTGCGAATGCCCATGAACACTTGAGCCACGTTTTCGGCTGTTTTAAGCGTGTCCCGTTCGACTTGATAGAAGTTCGTTGCAGGCTGCTCAAATACACCACCATTAGACGCGACTAAGTCACGAACGATCTCGTCAATTGGAGTTTCTGCGGCCAACTTGTTGGTCAGCCAACTCGAGTACTGGAACGCTGCTTTATAGCTAACCTGGTTGTTACTCTTAACCATCAACAATTGGGCCCACTTCATAGCCCAGATTTCACTAAACTCCTTACGCTCCAAAAGACGGTTCACCAGCTTCTCACGCTTGTTGGGAGCAGGATCATCTATGAAGGCGTGATACTCCTCCTCTGTAGGCAGCATGCCCACTATGTCGATCGTCGTACGCCGCAAAAACTCCTCGTCAGAGCAAATGCCACTTGGCAAGATCCGCAGCTGATTGAGTTTGTTGCCTACATGCCGATCGATATAGTTGCCTGCGATCTCTGGCGCGGAGTATTGCAAGTCCTTGGGCAAAGCCAGAATTTGAGAACCCACAGTATGAGTATCGAAACGTGCCATCACAAAGGCTTCGCCACGCACTCCGGCAGTGATCGCACCGAGATCTGTTACAGCGGCAGTACGTTCGTTATTTGTCGTGAAAGCAGCTAAGTTCGTTACGTCCCGCGTAGTTCCGTCGCTAAAGTAGGCCACGGCGACCATTCGCTGGGTTGCTCCTTCGCCCTCCAGAACCGCTTGGCGCGGAAACAGCTCAACCTTCGTACAAGTTGGTGGAGTTTCCGGATCGATCTCGGCATCAGCCTTAAGCCAATCCAGAAGCGTTTTCGCGTAAACACTGTCGGGTTCCATTCGCTTACCACCCGAGTGAGGTACACCGCCGACGGCCTTCAGGTAAATCAGACTTTGCTCAGGACGCGCCAAGTTGATGCGGCGGATTCCGATTTCACGAGTAATTCTTTGATAGTCACCGACTGGATCGAATCCGAAAAGCGAAAGTCGAAAACCGTCTTTTCCACGGGCTGCACCATGACATGAACCTGTATTGCACCCCACCCGCGTCATCACCGGCATCACATCCAAATGGAAGCTCACTGGCTTCTGTGCTGTCGCACCCGCAACCTCGACAGAAGCTCCTGCTTCGAGGCCGTTCCAGGTTGCTTTCAAGTCAGTCGTACCATCGGCCTTCGGGTGCAGCTTGAACTCACGCAGTTCTGCAAGATTCGCGTCGGCGAGCGACCACTGTACCTTCTCGGTCACATCTTGCGTTACACCGTCGGCTCGCTGTGCAATGGCGATGAAGGACTGAAAATCAGCCGAACCCTTCAGCTTGATTTCATTCGGGTAAACCGCAATGGACCTCCACTCTTCAGCGGAGACCAGGGCCGAAGCAGCAAATGTGGCTATCGCTAGACTGAGAGTCTGGATGAATCGTTGCATAGTAGCTTTGGTAAGTTTGAAGTGAGTGGTTGGCAGGTAGTGCATCATTGCTGTGAGCCTTCCAATAGACCCTTCGCTTGACGGAGTTGTTCCAGGCGACTGAGCGGTTTGGCAGTAGGGGCGGCCGGCTTGGCCTTCGGGGCAGCTGGTTTGGCTGCAACTGTTGTTGCTGCTGGTGGAGGAGCAGTCAGTTGAATTTCGCCTCGGCCAGCGGTTTGCAAAATCGTTCCGCCTGGGCGCGTGATTCTGGCGTTGATGTAAACAGTTTTAAATTGGCCTATGCGAGCCTTAGGATCCACCGTGAAGGGGAAGTTCACTTGCTTCATCCCCTCGGTCATTTTGATTTTTGGAGTTTCGCATTTGACGCCGGCAGGCAAACCTACGACTTCAAACTCGACTTCGCCCTCTGGCGGACGTTTGACCTCAACGCCTACGGCTACGATTCCGGAACCGCCGGTTTCCGCAACACTTTTGTCAAACTTGAAGTTGAAGAAGGAGTCGGCGACTTCTAGATTGATAAACTCAGTCGCGCACCACACCGAAGCATCACGCGACTTTGCACGTGCAAGCACCGTGATTGGGTAGTTTCCGATTGCGGCCTGAGTGTTCGCCGTCACAGGGATCCGAGCTTCCGTCTTATCCCCATCGATGCGAATCGAACCGCTGGCAGAACATCCAGATGGATTGTAGAGCACGCGTAGGTAGATTACGTCTTTGTAGCCTTCATTCCGCGTCGCCTTCACGACGTAATGCGAACTACCGCCTCGAACCAAAGGCACTTGTGGCTGCTCGAGCTCGATCTTGAATGGCAACTCTTTGGTCACTGCAACGGAAAGCTTGTCGGCAGTGTGGCCCCACATGTCACGATTGTTCTGACCGCGAACCAGCATCGTGCGCTGACTCAAGTGCCCTTTTACTCCCGCACCATCAGGCATTGTTTCAGCAACCAAGTCCGCCAGTGCCGCATTCGGTTGTGCGTCCGGCGCTGCCTTAACCAACATCGGGATGTAGCTCTGATTTGCCGCGATCTTTGGATTCACCAACTCAATTCCAGCTGGGCCACCTTCGATCCGCAGCCCGAGGTCACCACCAAAGCCGCTGCGGCGGGCTCGTAGCAGCACGGCCATCTGCCCACCTTGTGGGACCTCAACGGTCTGAGAAACGTAACGAGTCAGCTCGTCGATAGAGAGGCTCAACCCCTTCTGACCGGGAGCAACTTCGATGCGATATGAGTGAATTGGGCTGCCTTCGTTAAGTTGATCGCGAATCGCGATCAAGTACTCGCCGTCCTCCGGGAACTTGAATGCCTGTAAACTATCCGGTCCGCCGGAGTCGTCATTTGCAGCTAAACGTCCGCCCGTCGACTTGTGGATTTCCAGCCAGCTATCCAGCGGTGAACGCAGAACCTTGCGAGCGTATACCTTGAAATTCAGTGTCTGGTTCTTCTTGCCTTTTATCTTGAACCAGTCGACATCGCCTTCCTTCTCCAGCACACCGTTAAAAGCGGTCGGACCTTCTGCGGCGATAAGCTTGCTCCGGTCTTCTTCTTGACTTTCGATTACGTTGGGAAGATCAATCACGCGTAACTTGTTGGGCGATGGAGCTGACTTGCCATCTCGCTGCGCGACATAGTTGAACTCTCCTGTTTCTGCTGGCAATTGAATCTCTTCCGTCCATACATCACCGGAAGCATCGACGATCCGAGCCTGAATCTTCTCGCCTGGGCGCCCGCCTGAAGGAGTGATCGCCATCGGACGAGGGAAATCGCCGACGTGCAATCGATAAACACAGCGACCGTTTCCGCCAAAGGCACTCTCCCGAACCTCGACGATGTAGCGTCCAGCCTTTTCCGCTTTGTAAGAGCAAACGCAGTCTTGCTGAAGCAATGGAGCATCGTCGCTACGAGCTACTTCAAAGCGGTTTGAATCCAGGATCGCAACAAACGGATCAAAGAATTCGGTACCGAGCCGTAGGCCTTCAATCTCGACCGTTAGCTTTTGGCCCTCCGTTAAATCGACCGCGTAATAATCAACGTCTTCCGTCTGCACGATACCATGCACTGTCGAATTGAGCGGCACAGGTTGAGGGTTGTTGAAATCTGAATTGGGTTCTTTCTCTGCAATCTGCTGAAGCGGAGAAACACCGTAGTAACGCAAGTTGCTGATTCCGGTTTCTGAAGCAAGTCGCATGGCATGCAAACCTGGCTCGCAGTCCGCAGCAATCTTCACCTTCGCGGTGACTTTATTTTCCTCAGCCTTGAACTCTTTGACTTCGACACCTGGATCGTAGAACAAAAGCTCTTTAGCATCCGAGAGGCGTGCGCCGGTGATTACCACTTCTACTTCTGTTCCACTTTGAAAACCAGTAGGAGAAATCGTAGTGATGGTTGGCTGATCGGCTTTCAGCTGAACCGAGCATACGGAAAGAAAACACGCCGCGAGCGACAATCCGACGGTAAAAGACCGCACAGCAATTTCCTTTGGAAGGATGAATAAAGTGGGGAGACGTGAGCGGAGGAAGAAAACTTGGTTTACCTTCGACTGTGCCACTAAATGCAGCTCAGTCGGACAACAAACAATTCAACGCTAAGACTGGCGAAGCGCTCGGAAACAATGGCTAGACCTAAAGAAGCTA
Source organism: Aureliella sp. (assembly GCA_963691875.1). Lineage (GTDB taxonomy): Bacteria > Planctomycetota > Planctomycetia > Pirellulales > Pirellulaceae > Aureliella. The sequence continues at coordinate 1,396,210 of OY829846.1, read as the reverse complement.
GGCCAGCAGGTCTTTGATGACTTTGCCGTTGTCAACAATCTCGATCGGACGATCGCCTGGAGCCATCAGTTCCTTATCGGCCACGATTCCCAGCAAGTGGTACATCGTTGTCGCTAGGTTCTCTGGTGAAACCGCGTCCAAATCAGGCTCGGCTGCCGTTGGATCGGAAGCACCATAAATGTTGCCTCGCTTAATACCGCCACCGGCCAACATCACGCTGAATACCTTCGGCCAGTGATCGCGACCCGCGTTCGAGTTGATCTTCGGGGTCCGCCCAAACTCGGAGGAAACCATCACCAATGTTGTATCGAGCAGACCACGCGAATCTAAGTCGTTCAGCAACACACTTAGACCCTGGTCCAAGGCCGGCATCTGCTGGTTGAAGTTGGTGGTAATCTGATTGTGCATGTCCCAGCCACCGTAGGTCATGGTGACAAAACGTGCACCGGCTTCGACCAAGCGTCTCGACAACAGCAATCGCTGCCCAGCTTGATTTCGACCGTAGCGGTCGCGCATCTTGGCATCTTCCTTGTTCAGATCGAACGCTTCCCGCGCCTTCTGAGAGCTGATCAAGCTGTAGGCTCGTTCGTAGAAGCTATCCATGGCTTGCACCGAATCAGCACTCTGCTTCGCGGTGAAGTATTGATTGACCGAATCAAGGGCTGCTCGTCTACGTGCAAATCGGGTCTCGTCGACGCCACCCGCCATGTTTAAGTCTTGAACCTTGAAGCCGCCGCTCGCAGGATCACTACCCAATGAGAAAGGGCCGTAGGAACTGCTCAAATAGCCGCTACCAGCAAACTCATTCGGACGATTCGGAATGCAAATGTACGGAGGCAAGTTATTGCGCGGACCGTACTCATGGCTGATCACCGAACCGAAGCTCGGGAAGACCAAGGCAGGACTCGGTTTGTAGCCTGTGAACATGTTGTGTGTGCCACGTTCGTGAGCTGCTTCACCATGGGTCATTGAGCGAATGATCGTGAATTTGTCGGCACACTGCGCCAACTTAGGAATAGCCTGGCTAACTACTTCACCAGTATTCGTCTTGATCGTTCCCATCTCACCGCGGTACTCCAGCGGGCTGTAGGGCTTAGGATCAAAGGATTCTTGATGAGCCATTCCGCCGGGCAAGAAAATGTGAATTACACTCTCTGCTTTAGCCGGAATGAAGTCATAGTGCTTTTGGTCGGCTCGAACACTTCGGGCACGAAGAAAATCAGCCAAAGTCAGCCCGCCGAAGGCTCCAACCGTGAGCATGCTACGTCGGGACAGTTGATTACCAAAGCAATGCATAGAACAATCACTCCATCGGATCAAAGTAAGATTTGGTGTGCAAAGTTAGAATCCGAGATCGGATTCTTATAGCCATTCATCCGTGTCAAACACTAAGTGTTAGAGGTAATTGATTTGCAACTAGGCAAATCACGAATGGTCGAGGTGGGATTTGTGGGGTGGGCCTTGGATCCGATCAGAGTTTCCGCAGGACACTCTCAGCCTATGTTTCTTCAATTGTACACTGACTCTCGCCAAGTGTGTCGATCCGCCCAGGAGGGATCCCTAGTATACTATATCGTTGGGTCGACTGTCAAAATCCCCACCAAACCTACCTCTTTTCCCAGTTCCCCACTGTAGGTGGCACTTTTGGGGTATTTGGCACGGTAAGGATCGACAGGCTACGAAGTTGGTCACCAAATAAGTTAGGGCTGGTGAGCCTGTGGCAATCTGCAATCCAAAGCTAGATCTGCCCAAGTGAAGAAGTCGCGACTCTCCCACTTTGCCAGTTCATTGCGTTTAGAATTCCTTTTAAGACTTCTCCGCAGTTCGCCTCGCGAAATCAATGTCGCTCCGAGGTTAGTCATGTGCATGGACGGAGTTTGAATATCCAGCAGCTGGTAGTCGGAGTAGCGCAGAATGCTGACTAATGCAACGATCGCCGCCTTCGAAGCGTCCGGGATCAAGTGAAACATACTCTCGGCACAGAAGACTTGGCCAACGCTGAGCCCATAAACTCCACCGCAGAGCTCCGGTGTGGAAGAATCGGTCGCATCGTAGACCTCTAAGCTGCAAGCAGTTCCTTCTTCGTGAAGCCCCTGCAATTCTTCTGCAAGCCTTGGCATCAGCCACGCTTCCTGTTGGCGACCGCCGACCGTCCGACAGTGATCTAGGACTCTGTCAAAGCTTTGATTGAAACTGAAGTAGAATTTGCCAGAACGCAGCTTTCGCACTAACCGCTTGGGAACGCGGAGTTCATCCAGCTTCAATACGGCACGTGGATCAGGGCTATACCAACCAACGATCCAATGTGATTCTGGTTCACGATATGGCCAGGGGAAAATCGCATGCTGATACGCATCTAGAATGCGCTCGCGATCGATCCGAGCATCCTCAACAAGAAACCCCGCCTCATCCGCTAGCTCAGGCGACGGAAAGAACGCCGGGCGATCATTTGTTTTGTTGTGCCAAAATAATTCCACAATCCACTTCGTCTTGCGTCCGGTCGCCGGCTTGCTCTGGCTTGTGCCAACCGTAAGGGGTTCTGCCGCGGATTCGTTACCTCATCCACTCAACGAGAGTCGAAGACGACGATCACGGGCGAGGTCGCTCACCCGAGCGTGTTGAAAATTCGATCGCCAGCGTCGCCTAAGCCTGGGACGATAAACTTGTTCTCATTCAGCTCTGGGTCAATGGAACTCACAAAAATCCGCACCATCGGAAAGGCTTCTTGCAAACGCTCAACACCGGGCCGAGAAGCAATCACTGACAGGACTCGAATATCAGGACAGCCCCAACGCTCAAGTGCTTCAATTGCTGAGACAACACTCCCGCCTGTCGCCAACATTGGATCTAGAACAAATCCGACGTCACAAGCTCCACCTTCGGGCAGCTTGCAATAGTATTCGACTGGTCTGGCTGTCTTTTCGTCACGATACATCCCGAGATGCCAAACCTCTGCATCGGGAAGTAAATCTTGCAGCGGATCGATCAATCCAAGACCCGCTCTAAGAATCGGTACAATCGCAATCCGGCAGCTCAATTCGCTACCAGTCATCTCTGTGATTGGCGTCTTGATCTGCTTGTCCTGCAGAGGCAGATCCTCTGTCGCAGCATAAGCTAGCAAGGCCGCTAGGCGATGCGTCTGCTGTCGAAAAAGCGATGGCGGAGTCGTCGTGTCGCGAAGAATGGTCAGGTGATGATCCACCAACGGATGCTTTACCTCGATGACACCTTCCACAACGGACCTTTCCAACAGATTTAGGGACTGGAGAAAACAAGGCGCGAGAAAATCACCTCATCATCGCTTTCTGCATTGTGAAAGCTCAGGAATCGACTCTTCCGATAGTTCGTACGCAGCGATACCGAACAAAGAAAAAACGGACGGTGAGGGATTCGAACCCCCGGAACCTCTCAGTTCAATGGTTTTCAAGACCACCGCAATCGACCACTCTGCCAACCGTCCAGGCTGCGTGTTGGGAAGATATAAGGAAAGCTACACTCCAAAATCCACCCCGATAGGCGGCTGATTCTAAATCAAAATCAGTTTATCGCCTAGACCGCAAAGTTCATGCGGAAAACTGTTTGAGGAAGACGCTCCTAAACTTCAATATTTGCAACGCTGCAAAGCCCTGATAAACAAAAAAAGGCGTCCCAATACGGAAAGCCTTTGTGTTTTCGATTCTGTTTTGCGAGTTGCCTCGCAAAGCTTTACTTGACTTCAAGCAGCTCGACTTCGAAGAGTAGGACTTCGTTAGGGCCGATGGCTGGTGGGCTGCCGCGTTCGCCGTAGGCAAGATTGGAAGGAATAACAAGTTCCCACTTGTCGCCAACCTTCATGCGAAGCAGGGCCTCGGTCCAACCTGCGATGACTTGGCTGACGCCAAACGTAGCTGGCTGGCCACGCTTGATGGAGCTGTCGAAGACTTGCCCGTTAACCAACTTGCCTTCGTAGTGAACGGTGACTTGGCTCGAAGCGGTTGGCGTGGCGCCGGAACCTTGCTTGACGACTTTGTATTGCAAGCCACTCTTGGTGACCTGGATGCCTTCCTTCTTCTTATTCTCCTCCAAGAATTTGTTGTTTCGGTCAATCTTGCGTTTTAAGATCTTCTGTCCGAGTGCTTGCATGGCTTGTTGGAAGACTTCCATCGAGAAGGCAGCTTCCTTGCCGTCCAATGCATCCGAAAGTCCCTTGAGAATTTCCTCTTTGATGACATCTTTCGAGGTAATGCCGCCAGCAGCAAGGTTTCGTCCGATGTCAAAGCCAATGCCATAGCTAGCCGCTTTAGGGTTCTCTTTCGGTGTCTGTGCTGGGGGAGGCGTCAGGGTCTGTCCCTGTGCAAAGACAGTGGCTGGAGCGATGATAGCGAGAAGGCAAACTGTTTGGATTGCGAGGTTTCGCATTCTGATTCCCTTGAATTTGAAGTATTGCTGCAGAACTGCAGTGGCTGTGTCGTAGGTAAAGTCGGCTTTGCGAGATCGAAAGATTCTAGTCCGCGAGCAATTGGCGGCGAGCAAATCTAGCACCCACGCGGCGGCAAGAACAATTGTTGTAGGACCAAAGAGCCGTTCAAGCGATAAATGCGTGGTTTACAAATATATCACGCGAATTAGGCAAAATATCCCGCTGTTGCCAGTTCGGCCAGTGACGACTGCAGAACACTATTCCGATGCTATGTCATCGAAGCATGTCGAAACGAGCCCTTGCTTTGGCCCGCAGGATTGAACAGGCTGCGCTTCGTTGGCATCTTCACTCCCGAGCCCAAAGTCCGGAATGCTCGAAACTGCACGGCGATGTGGCTGAAGGAGCTGCCGCTAGCCTTGCACGATAGTGTTAGAAAGTGTGCCTATTCCGCTGATACTGATGTCGACGCAGTCCCCCGGCGCGAGGGTGAAATCGCTGTCAGGAACAATTCCCGTTCCGGTTAGCAAAAACGCCCCAGTCGGAAAAGAGTTGTCCCGGCCGAGCCAACTGACCAAGTCGCTAAATGTCCTGGCCATCTGCGACACACTCGTCGCTTGATCAAAAACAGTCTCCGCCCCACGATGGATCTTCAAGTCGATCTCAATCTCTCCCGCAGGCGGCATGGCAGATGCCAAGGTGATCCATGGTCCGAGCCCGCAGCACTGATCGTACATTTTCGCTTGGGGCAGGTAGAGCGGATTGTCGCCTTCGATATCCCGGGAGCTCATATCGTTGCCGATAGTGTAGCCAACGATCTTGAGACTTGGCGATAGCACCAATGCCAATTCAGGCTCGGGCACATTCCACTTCGCATCCTCACGAATACGCAGCTCCTGCCCCATTCCTCTCACGCGATGAGGCGTGGCCTTGAAAAAGATCTCAGGTCTATCAGATTGATAGACTCGGTCGTAGCAGGATGCTGCCGCTTCCGATTCTTCCATGCGTGCTGTTTGCGAACGCTTGTATGTCACGCCAGCTGCCCAGACCTCTTGCGTGTCAATCGGAGGCATCAGTCTTACGTCGGACAAGGCATAGGACTCAATGTTTGGCAGAGTGCGTACTATTTCCTCGATATTGTCGGCCGCGAGCAAATCGGACATGCTGTGCAGCCCGTGGGTAGCGATATCCATGCCTGCAATAGACTCGCCCATGACACGTCCTACTACTTCTTGTTGGTCGCGATTCACGAATTTGGCGATCTGCATGGTGTGAAAACTTTCTTTTTAGTCCGAATCATTGAGTAGAATTTTTGGGCTGGCAAAGTATCAGGCTGCATCTGCTGGAACTTTGCTCGTCCCGGGCTTGCCGCCCCTCTTATGGCGGTGCTTCCGCAGCGGAGTGATGTTGCTCGCTAGTCCAATCATTTGTAAGAACCGGATTTCGTAGTAACTGATGTCGAATTCCCACCAGCGGTGCTGCACGCTGCAGGCAGAAGGATCTTCGTGATGATTGTTGTGCCAGCCTTCCCCAACCGTCAACAGAGCGACAAGCCAGTTGTTTCGACTGTCCTCGCCTGTTTCGTAATTGGTATACCCGAACATGTGGCTCAAAGAATTTACACTGAAAGTGATATGCCAAACCGCGATGATTCGCATGATCACTCCCCAGACAACCATGCTGTTACCCAACTGTACGGCATCCATCACGTTTCTACTGAATGCAAAACTCAGAGCGCAACCAAGAGCGAAGAATAACGGGAGCTGTGCAAAAATTATGTAGAACTGGAAGAATGGGTTCGTCTCCAGTCGCAGGTAGAAACGATCACGCAGCAAGTCTTTCGCAAACTTTTCCAGGCCAGCAAGGCTATAGGTTTTGCGATTAAGAAACATCAGCCAGCCAAGATGTGACCACCAGAAGTTGACCCGGGGGCTATGCGGGTCTGGCACGTCATCGGAGTCTGCATGATGCATGCGATGCACCGAAACCCAGCGAGCAGGCGTATCTTGCATGGAGCAAATACCGAGAATCGCAAAACCGTACTCGAGCCACTTGGGCGTCTTGAAACTGCGATGCGTTAGCAAACGATGGTAACCGATCGTGATACCTTGCCCAAAAACATGTACTCCCAACAAGAATACGACGAATGCCGTCCAACTCCAAAAATAGGGCAGGCAAGCTGCTATGGCTAATAGATGAACCGTGACAATCGTCGCAGCGTAAGTCCTATTCAGCTTTAATGGCTTGACTGCTTCTGGAAGCGGGTTGCTCATTCAAATCCCTTTGGAAATCAAAAGTCGCAGCTGCGACGGAAGCGTTGTACCCTCAATTCTTCCAGGACTACTACCTGCTGGCTAGGTGGATTCGGGGTTGGTTGGGTAAATCCGGGTTTCAAACTTTCCGCTGCAATGGCTCAATCGACAAAGGAAAATTCGTTTGACGAGAGCAAGATTTGAACAAGTTGACTCCACCGTGCGTGGGCTTCCTTCGTAGCATTTTTCGATTGGCGACTTGGGTCATCTAGGAATTTCGACATCCATCGCCGCTCAGAGTCGTCTGGTCTTCGCACCAGGATCTGCTGAACCAACCAATCTACCACCGGTCCTTCACCTTTTCCGGCCGATTTCTGTAGAGCCTGCCCAGCCAGTTCATCCGCCAACGCTTGTACAAATGAACTGTTGAGCATGAAGAGCCCTTGCTGAGGCACGGTCGTTTGAGACCTTCCAGGAGAGTGTGCATCAGGACTGGCCAAGTCGAAGGTGCGAAAAACTGGCGGCAGGTTTTGGCGATCGATGTAAGCGTAAACCGTTCGTCGTCGGGAACCTGACTGTGCTTCAATCTTTTCAGATGCACCAAATAGATACAAATCGAGCTGCCCCGTGCTGGCGAGTAAGCTGTCGCGCAGAGTTTCAAAGTCGACTCGGCGACGATTCATGCGCGAATAGAGTTGGTTTTCGGGATCAATCTTCATAGCAGTCTCGAAAGCAATACTCTGCTGTGCGTAACTTTCCGACAGCATGATTTCACGAATCAGTGATTTTATGCTCCAGCCTTCCGCAACAAGCTGCGTGGCTAAATAATCCAGCAGCTCAGCTTGTTGCGGTGGTGGGCAGCGCAATCCCAAATCACTCGGAGTCTGCACCAGCGAGCTTCCAGTAAGATGCATCCAAATCCGATTCGCCAGCACTCTCGCGGTCAGCGGATTGTCCGAACCAGTGATATGCTCTGCTAGTTCTAAACGCCCGCTCCGGTCTGCTGGGAAATCGGGGGAGTCTGCGGAAAGAAAACGTACGAAACGACGTGGCACTTTCTCGCCAATGCTTCTCGGACTACCGCGTAGCAAAACGTGAGCCGGTCGCATCGTCTTGCGATCCGACAAGCGATGCGGCCAACCGCCCTCTTTCGGCTCGTCTACGTTGAAGAACACACCCGCCATGGAGTAATAGTCCTTCTGCGATATCGGATCGTACTTATGGTCGTGGCAGCGTGCGCAAGCGAGTGTCATTCCCATCAAGCCGCGAGAAACGACGTCTAGTCGGTCGTCAATGATGTCAAATTGGTTGTTGAGGAATCTTCGCCCCAGTGTGACAAATCCCAATGCTCGAACGTTCGACTCGTTGTCTGGCAATAAGTCCGCGGCCAGCTGATGCTTCACAAACTCGTCATACGGCATGTCGCGATTGAAAGATTCAATCAGCCAATCGCGGTACTTGTACGCTTCTTTGTACTCCCGATCTTCCTGGAAGACGTAGCCTTTGTTGTCAGCATAACGAGCAATGTCCATCCAATGCCTGGCCCAGCGCTCGCCGAAATGCGGAGATGAAAGCAAGCGATCTACCAACACTGCGAAAGCCGCTTGATCGTCGCGTTCATCTGCCTCGAATTCGCGCAGCTCCTGACAGCTCGGGCGAAGCCCTGTGAGGTCGTAGTGCGCGCGAAACAAAAGCGTGCGTCGGTCCGCTCGCGCCGATGCTTCTAGCCCGGCTGTTCGGCGTCGCGTTTCGAGCAATGTGTCGATCGATGCCGTGCCCTGTGCGAATCTGCGAACTGGCTGATAAGCCCAGTGCGATTTGGCGAGTTCTGCCGCTCCTCCGCCGGTTTTAAGCGCCTCCATATTTCCTTTCCAAGCGGCTGGGACCGGAGTGCCCATCTTTAGCCATTTCTGAATCCCGTCGATTTGATGCTGCGGAAGCTTGCCGTCAGGAGGCATTTGAAGAGTAGACTCTTCATACTCGACTGCTCGCCAAAGCAGACTCTTTTCTGGTGTAGCGCCTGTGATGCTCGAACCGCGTGTTCCGCCGACTTGCATCGCAGCCAAAGAATCGAGCATTAATTTGCCACCGGATTCCCCAGACTCATGCGAATGGCAATCGAAGCAGTTGTCGCGCAGGATGGGTAAGACTTCTTGCTCAAAAAACTGTTCTCCAGCTTTGTCGTCTTGAGCGCGGACTGGAATGCCAAGGGCCAGCCAGCAAAGGAAGAATTGAATTGGCGCGAGGCGCTGCATCGTAGATCACAAAAGGTAGGAAGTATCAGGTGGGATACTTCCTATTGTGACAGGCCAGCAACAGAATGATAGTCTGGCATCATTGCAGGGGCCTCGGTCCGTCTGCTCTTTATCGCCCGATTTCCAGTAAGCTGGACAGGGCGAATCGCATCCCTCGAGAGATCTTGTTGAAGGCCCAGCCATCGGTGCCGGCTTGCTATGGTCGAGGACTCTGGGGAGCAATGCTCCGGGACTCATGACCTAATCCTCAATGAAGAGCTGACCTTCTTATTCGTCGGCGACGCTTTCGACGAAACGTGCGAGACGGTGGAAGTCACTGCCAGTTTCGATGTAGCGAACTTTAGTGACCAGCGTCGCTGGATCGACCAAATTCTCGAATGGCACGAAGGAAAGATCCAACTGACCGCCGACTGAGATCATTACGCCATTGAGATTCTCTTCAATCAGAGCTCGATAAGCTCCGACACCGATCTGCGAACCGAGCATTACGTCAAACGCATGTGGTGGAGCGCAACGGCTCTCGTAGCCAAGCTGCAGTCCGTTGATTTTGCGTTTTCCGCCGGTCTTGGCCGTGTATGCTTCGCCAATCAAGCCGGCGAGCATCTTGCCAAGGTTAATGTCTGCAATCGCGATGTGACCATGATCGTCGCGTTCAATGCCAGCCAGATACTTCTGCGACAGATATTCGGCCATACCTTCGGCAACGACAATGACGCCGTATGGTCGGCCTTCGCTTTCGCGCTTGAGCATCATTGCCACGATGCGATCTACAATCTTTTCGACGTGCATGATCGGCTTGTTGAATGTCTTGCCGTCTTCTGTGACTTCTTCTTCGCCACGTAATTCACCAATGACGTCCTCGACGCTCAGTACCATGCAAGCGTTACCCGCGATGGCTGCACCGTAGGCCAACCAGCCCGCACTACGCCCCATAGCTTCGCAGATAAAGTAGGCTTGGCCAGCTTGGGCGTCGTAGTTGAGATTGCGCATCTCGTTGGCTAAGAACTCGGCGGCGGTGAAGTAACCAAACGTGAAGTCGATACCCATGTAATCGTTGTCGATCGTCTTGGGCAAGTGCACGACAGGCATTCGCTTCGCATCGGTTGGCAGCGTGTCCTGATACATCTTCATCTTATTAGCGGTCTTCAGCGTGTCGTCGCCACCAATCGAGATCAGTGCGTCTACACCCAACGACTGTAAAGCGTTGTAAACTCGCGAGAGAGGAGCAACTCGCTCCGCGTCACTCAAGTGTTCCGGCGCGGAAACGTTCTTGCCTGGGTTCGCTCGAGCGGTACCGATCACGATTCCCGGCGAAGTACGAACGTGCGACAAGTCCTCTTGTCGGATGTTGATGTACGCTTTGCCTTCCTCGAGTGGAGCGGAACCGTCGTAGTCGATCAAGTTGGAGTAACCGTGCTTGATCCCGACGACTTCGATGCCAGCATTCAGAAAGGCGAAGGCCGCGGTACCGATGACCGAGTTCGCACCAGGTGCCGGACCACCTGCGAACAACATTGCAACTTTTTTGATTTCAGTCATGAGATTTCTAGCTTTGGTAGGGGGGCTAAGCGTAGTGGGATTGACCACAGTTCCATCAAACCGGATTTCTGGCGAAATCCTCTACTAAGACGGATGGGCCCTCTCCGGCCGGGATAGGCCGATTCACCCGCAGGGAGAGTTACATTGTTGAACCGTTTAGCCTTGGGCTAGCAGTTCTCGTTCGACCCATTTCGTGTCGACCGTGCCGTCTATGAACTTCTGCTCTTTGAGAACGCGAATTTGGAACGAGGCGGTCGTCTCGATGCCTTTCACGTGCAATTCTTCCAGGCTGCGAATCATGCAAGCGATTGCTTCTTCACGAGTCGGCTTGTGGACAATCAGTTTTCCAATCATCGAATCGTAAAACGGCGGAACCGTGTAGCCAGCTTGAACGTGTGAATCAAATCGCACACCCAATCCACCAGGTATGAACAATTCTTTGATGTTGCCAGGGCAGGGTTGGAAGTTGCGATTCGGGTTCTCGGCGTTGATTCGGCACTCCATTGCGGCGCCGTTCAGCTTGATATCTTCTTGCTTGAAAGGCAGCTTCGCACCCGAGGCGACACGAATCTGTGACTGGATCAAGTCGATACCGGTAACCATCTCCGTTACTGGGTGCTCGACTTGGATTCGGGCGTTGACTTCGATGAAATAGAAGTTGTCATCTTTGTCGACGATGAATTCAACCGTCCCCGCATTCTGGTAATCAGCTTGCTTAACCATCCGCACGGCGGCTTCACAAATTGCTTGCCGCGTCTTGTCAGAAAGCAGTGGTGAAGGGCTCTCTTCGATCAATTTCTGGTGACGTCGCTGGACAGAACAATCACGTTCAAATAGGTGACAGACGTTGCCGTGGTTGTCCGCGATGACTTGGACCTCGACGTGCCTCGGCTGTTGGACAAACTTTTCGAGGTATACGCCAGCGTTACCGAATGCTGCTTGAGCTTCCGCCTGCGCCTGCTGCAACGCGGTTCGCAGCGACTCTTCGCTTTCGGCAACTCGCATACCTTTGCCACCGCCGCCGGCAGTTGCTTTGATGAGTACTGGGAATCCGATCTCTTTCGCCGTGGTGACCGCGTGTTCTTCGTCGGTCAACAGGCCGTCGGAACCAGGAACCACAGGTACTTCCGCCGCGATTGCTACAGCTCGGGCCGTGTTTTTGTCTCCCAGCTGTTCCATTGCATTCGGAGTCGGACCGATAAAATCAAAGTCGTTTTCTCGACACATCTCATTGAAGCGTGCGTTCTCTGCCAGGAAGCCATAACCGGGGTGAACTGCTTCGGCACCGCTGACTTCTGCCACGCTAATCAAGCGTTCTACGTAGAGATAGCTGTCCGCAGACTTCGGTGCTCCGATACAGAAGGCGTGATCAGCGTATCTGACATGGGCCGAATCTCGGTCGGCTTGACTGTATACCGCGACGGATTCAATTCCCATTTCGCGGCAAGCTCGGATGATTCGTAGAGCAATTTCTCCACGATTGGCAATCAGAATTCGGTTATACATCCCGATCGATCTTTAGACTCAGGGTGAGCATTATCTCAGCAAGGCAATCAGCTGGCATGAAGGGGCGAGCAGCCGCAGCATCGCTGATTCCAACAGAATGCTGGGTTCACTAGGGTAGCTCCGCCAAAGCGTGGCCGAGAGAGCAAAGCAAAGTCCAGCTTTTCAATCATTCGCCAAGCTTAACCGCGTGTATCTACCTTGAACAGGGGCTTATCGAAGTCGACTGCGTCCTCGTTCTGCACCAAGATTTCTACGATCGTCCCACTCACTTCCGCCTCAATCTCGTTGAAGACCTTCATGGCTTCAACTGTGCAAACAACCGTGTCCGGCGAGACCTTGGAGCCGACTTTGACAAAGTCCTCAGCATTGGGATTCGGCTTGCTGTAGAAAGTCCCAACAATTTGAGACTTGATGACTTTGATATGCGGTCCGTCTTCGGCGGGCACTGCTTCGGCAGGAGTAGACGACGGGGCGGGAGCCGCCGTTGGGGCTGCTACAACTTGTGCCGGTCCCACTGTTCCTCGAACCAAACGGACCTTCTGGTCACTCTGCTGAAGATCGAGTTCGTTCAGGCCGCGTTCTTCCATTAGGTCGATTAACGCACTGATGCGATCGACGTTGAAGACATCTTCACCTTGGGCCATGAGTATTCCTATCTAGTTTCCGATGTTTGGGTATGAATCGACTTCGCTAGCGTCAGGCGTTCAGCTAAGTAGAGGTTGAATGTTCGCGTCGAAATCTTTCGGCAAACTGCTCAGTACTTCGGCGCCAGACTCGGTGATTAGGACATCATCCTCAATGCGTATCCCGCCGAGCCCAGGATAGTAAACTCCTGGTTCGACCGTAACCACCATTCCTGCTTCAACGGGAGTTGGGAAATTCTTCCCCATTCGAGGAGCTTCGTGAATATCCAAACCGATTCCGTGGCCGAGTCCGTGATTGAAACGTTTCTCCATGCTATAGCCGGCAAGCGTTTCTCGGACAATTGCATCGACCTCGCAACCAGTAACCCCAGGACGCAGGGCGTCAATTGCGGCAAGTTGGGCAGTCAATACAGCCTCATACGCCTTGAAGATTTTGGCGGGGATTCTGCCGGTCGTCAATACACGAGTCAAGTCGCTGCGGTAGCCGTCAACGGTGGCTCCCCAGTCAATCAGGACAAACGGATTTTCCGACAGTTGATTGGTTCCTGGCTCCGCGTGAGGCAAAGCCGCGCGGGGGCCGACTGCGACAATCGGATCAAAGGCACAGCCTTCGGCTCCAAGTTTCCGCATCGAGTGCTCGAGCTCATGCGCGAATTCCAATTCCGTCATGTTGGGTCGCATTTGAGCTCGCATGCTTATGAACGCCCGCTCAGCAATATCAACCGCTCTACGAATCAGCTTGACTTCGCCTGCATCTTTTATCGCTCGCAGTGACTCGACTTCTGCTTTACCGCGGATGAGCTCGCCAAACTTGGCTTCCTGAAGTTGGTCAAACATCGAGAGAGTCATTGAGTTCGCTTCGACGACCAGCTTACTTACATCCATTCTCTTCAGCAGCTTGCAGGTGACTGGCAGCAGCAGCTCACTAGGCTTGCGAATATGAGTCGCCAAGCCAGGGCATTGCTCTTCAATCTGCTCTTCGTAGCGGGGATCGCTAATCAGAACGGCAGCTTCATCACCGCCGCTGGTCACTATTAAGTACGAGCTGTCACCCGTGAAACCAGTCAAGTAGCGGACATTAGACTCGTTCGTTACAAGAATGGCATCAGCACCACGGAGCAACTTCCGTAGCTTGCGACGACGTTTCACCTGGGACATAGATCGAATCCATTTCGATGGGGTTTTCGCAGGGCGGCGATGAAGGTGAGCTTAGTTTAGAGAACTCTTCCGTCTTTTTGCTTGCTGGCTCACTCGCGGGCTGTGTCAGCATCGAAAATCAGTAGTGAGCTAAAACAGAAAAAGCCGAGACGCTCGGGACGTCTCGGCTTTATTATCTGTTCTATCTGTTAGTTGAAAACTAGGCAGCAGGAGCGTCGCTGCTGGAAGCAGCTTCGGCCGCTGGAGCTGGTGGAGCTTCGCTAGGTGTTTCTTCCATTTCGCCAGCGTCCTCCGTTTGGCTGCAGTTTGGGCAACCGCTGCTGACAGTTCCGCATCCGCCACATGGCGTGCTGCATGGAGCTGGTTCGCAGCATGGCTCAGGTTGAGGGCAACCGCAGCTAGCCATACGTGCCTTCAGCTTAGCAAGCAGACCGCCACCACAGCGACGAGTACGCTTCGGCTTGCAGCAAGTTGGCTCTTCAACTTCGCAGCACTCCTCAACAACTGGGCAAGTCTCAACGACGCCACAGCAATCCTTCGCAGCCTTACGCGCTGCAAATAGTCCACCACCACAAGACTTTGCGCCACCGCACTTGCGGCCGAAAGCTTGTGCTTCTTGGGCATCAAAGCCCGCAGTCATAAGCATCGCCAAGCCAGCGATGCCCGCAACCAAAAGTCGATTCATCGGAAACCTCCAATAGGTCCAACATACAAACTCGCTCAAAATGCTGAGCAGCATGGCGGGACATCCGCCTACTCGGTGCCTTTCAAATCGCCGATAGTCCAACAAACAACTTCCGGAACAGCGGTGAATCACCGCAGACACATGTGGGAAATCTAGGGGTTGGGCGAAACAATCCGGTTGAGTGCTATAGGCAAAATACAAAGACTGGCCAATAAAGTACTGGACCTAATTCCAGTGTCAACGGGGCTGCGCGGGGCAAATCGCCGTGTTCACAAGGTTTGGAGGTCATTTTCACACAAACCAGACTAGATGGCTGCTTCAACCTCACTTCGCGCGCGGATACGGCGGGGGGAATTCGCCAGAATTCCAACTCTGGACGTATGCATTCGCACGAAGGCAGGGGCTTGCTGCAAAGCGAAGTCGAAAGATGATTGGAAGTCAGGCTCGCGGGAATTCGAGGGACTCTTGGCGAGTCTCAGAGCGAAAAGTACTGTGCGACCCTAGCCGACGTCCTCGGTAGTCCATTTTAGATCGATAAAGCGGTATGCACCGTTCGGATTCTTGTCTTGCAAAATCAAGGGAAGCCGATCGGGGCGAATGCCGTCGTAGCAAGTCAGCTTCGCAAAACGCGAAATACTCGCTGGAATCCCAACCGCTGTCGTGCCGGGATGACCGGTGGCAGGAAACGGACCACCGTGATTCATTGCTGGACTGACCGCTACACCAGTCGGCATTTTGTCGTTCAGCATCCGACCGACTCGACCAGCCAGAATTTTGCTGACTTGGTCGTAATCGGCGTCATCGCCACCGTCTTTGGCAGAATAGATGCAGCCCGTCAAATTGCCTTCGAGGGCGGCAAAGATTTGTCCAACTTCCTCGATGCCCTTGCTGACCACAATGAGTGATGCATTCCCAAAAGCCTCGGTTTGAAACAATTCCGGAGCGCTCAAGAACTGTGAACCGCTGACTCGCAGCAAAGTATTCGCGATGCTACAGCGACCCTCTTGGGCATCACCACCACAAAGCAACTCTGCTCCGCCGCCTTTCAACGTCTCTATTGCCGCAGTCAGAGAGTTCTGTACAGAGGGTGAGAGAAGCGTTCCAGATGGTCCCGCGAACTTCTCGACAACGCCAGAGATGAACTGCTCCGACTCGTCGCTCTCAAGTAGCAGAACCATTCCTGGGTTTGTGCAGAATTGGCCCGTTCCCATCAAGACACTCGTGATGAACTCTCCCAAAATCTCTTCACCGCGTTCTTTCAAAGCCCCCGGCAACAGCAGAACGGGATTCACGCTGGAAAGCTCCAAATAGATTGGCGTTCCAACTTGATCCGCGACCGACTTCAGCACCAAACCAGCACGACGGCTGCCGGTGTAACCGACTGCCGCAAGTCTTGGGTCGCTGACAAGTTTTGTGCCGTTCTCGTGCGAGGTTCGGTAGATCAACTGAATCATGCCAGATGGCATTCCAGTTTTCTCGGCAGCTGCCTGCGCCAATTCGCCAAGCATCTTCGTCGTGGCAGGGTGAGAGGTATTCGCCTTGCCAATTACCGGATTACCTGCTGCGATCGCAGCAGCAAAATCGCCTCCGGAGAGGCTGCCGAAGGCAAAGGGGAAATTATTCGGCCCGAATACGCATACAGGTCCAATGGCTTCGTAGCACGAGCGGATGTTGGCCGCGGTATCGATAACAGGCTGCGTCCACGTTCCTTCGCGAGCCGCTGCAGCTGCTTGGCGAAGCTGGCCTGAGGTTCTTGGACCTTCGACTTTTGCCAATCGAGGTTCTACAGGCAGACCAGTTTCCTGATGAGCAACAGCAGCTAGCGTATCGATGTTTTCGTCCATTGCATCGGCGAATGCCTCTAAGAACTCTGCCACCCTTTCCGGACCGAGCTCGCGCAGTTCCACCGCCGCTCTGCTAGCAGCATCCAACGCTTTTTCGCAATCAGCCCAACTACTCACGGGGAAAGTTGCTTCAAGCGTCTTGCATTGGGATGGATCGTAGGCCTGGAAGGTGCTCTCCGCCTCTGATGCGATCCATTGTCCGTCGATCAGGATTTTTGCAGCTGCGTTTTCAGTCATCGTCATATTTCCAGTTGGCAGCGTCACTGCCTGAGTAGGTGCAAGTCAAAACTTTGGCGAACCGTACTCCTCGCAGCAAAAACTACTGCTGCATGATTCAAAATTGCTCGCCACGCACAGATTGTAACGAAAAATCTCTCTCTGCCGACTGCGGTAAGACCTGCGTCAAGCTTTCCTTATTACGTTGCCATTCACGTTGAAGGAGGTTTCCGGGCAACAGATTCCTTGGGGCTGAATTTCCTGTGCAACAAGTCACTCAGAGACGCTGCATCCGGTAAACATCCGTCTCGCGAAGGCGAGGAAAAACCCTTTTTCTACGCTGCCTTGGGAGGATTCTAGAGGTAAGATTGTGTCGCACGCCCCGATATGTACCGAGAGGATTCGCACCATGAGAAAAGAGTTGTGCCCCAGACTCAAAAATGGTCAACGCCGTAGCGGCGTAATCATGATTAGTTCGGCAATTGTTCTGGCCCTCATCCTTGGCTTTGCTGCACTGAGCATTGATCTCAGCCGTGTCGGACGCGAGAAGAACAAAATGCAGATCTCGGTAGATGCCGCGGCACTGGCAGCTGCCCAGGAGATCACCAACGCCGTCTACCTTGCAGGCACTGAAAATCTGGATGTTGCGTCAGCACTCGCAACGGCAGAATCGAATGCTCGCTTAGTTGCATCTGAAGTTGCCGCGAAAAATGGGGTCTACGTAAATCCCGAAACAGATGTTTTCTTTGGGAAACGCATTGTCGCTGAGGACGGCACGTACAGCATTACATGGGGAGCAAGTCCAGCAAATGTTTGCCGAGTACAAGCTCGCCGAGACAACGAAGATCCAACTGCTCCTGACGCTCGGATGAACCTCGTGTTCGCGAAAGCCGCCGGAGCGGATACCACCTCAGACTTGCTTGCGAAAGCAACTGCCTACGTCGAGACACGTGATATCGTCTTGTGCCTCGATTACTCCGCTTCCATGAACGACGATAGCGATTTTGTCGCGATGAGCAATAGCCGACGGGGAAAGGCTGCGGTGGAAGACAACTTGGATGACATCTGGGATTCTCTCGTCGCCAGCGGTGTAAAGTACTCCAACACCAACGGAATCAAGTTCCCGTCCGAAGGCTATGGGAAAATCGATAGCTATCGCGGAACTTACTATAACTCTTATAGTGACTGGTACACCTACCTGCACCTAGATCTCTACGGAGTCCCATGGCCACAGGAAGGGAAGGACAGCTATGGCTCACTGCGCGGTCAGCCAAGTGCCTACACTAGCGAATACCGATGGTTGAATTACATCAACTGGGTCCGCTGCGGTTACGGCTACACGCGTTCGTACGGATACAGGAAACGATATGGCTTCCGAACACTGATGGCATACATGGGCAATCAGCGACCTTACAACAGCTACTCCGAAGACCTCTGGCGTGCGCCCTACTATCAGTTTGAAGGCATGAAGCAAGGCGTGACCGAGTTCTGCCACTTCTTGAAGGATCTCAACTTTGACGACCACATCGGGCTAGTCAGTTATGCGACCACTGCCGTAAAGGAGCATGATCTCTACGAGCCAGAGCCAGACATTCTGTGATCGACTTAGGATCGAATTGGATCACCAATGACTATGACGCTATCAACTCCATTCAGAGTCACAAACAGGCTGGTCACTACACTGGGTCGACCGGAATTGGGGCTGGGATTCTGGCCTCCCGTGACATGCTCGATGACCACATGCGTGATGGCTCACGTCCTGCAATCCTTCTGATGACCGACGGAAATGCAAACGTAAGCCCATACAATTTCAGCCTGCCATCTGGTTGGAATTGGAGTGACGTCGCCGACTTCGACGGTGATGGACAAGCCGACTTCTCGACCAGCAGCCGCTCGAAGCAGTACGCGTTCTACCAAGCGAAACTGGCTGTCGATGCTGGTTATGTCATCCATACCATGACCGTTGGTTCTTATGCCGACGAGGACTTGATGAAAGCTATTGCAAACTTGAGCGGAGGCGTCTACTACGACGTCCCAGCGGGTAGCACGCTAGCCGACTTCCGAGAAGGTATCCAAGAAGCCTTCGCAAGAATCGCTGCTCACGTTCCTCCTGCCCGGCTGCTAAGTTCGACCGAACAATAGAAAGAACAGTTGCTGCAAACGCAGGTGCGACAGTGAAGCTGAAAAATCGGTTTCACGGTTGCACATCTGCAATCGCCCGTCCCTGAAGACAGAGGAGAAAACAATGAGACCTCGCCCCAGGTTTCAACGTAAACGTCCCTCCCGAGAACGAAATCGTTTCTGGGGCGCTACGCTGGTTGAGACGGCATTCATCTTGCCAGTCTTCACCGCCTTCACCGTCGGTATGGTCGAGTTCGGCCACGCATACATGGTTCGAAGCATTCTTACGTCCGCTTCGAAACAAGCTGCACGATTCGGAGCAATCGAAGGCATCACCAATGCGCAGGTGAATCAAAGAATCAAGGACATCCTGAATGCAGCTGTCTATGCGCAAGCAGTCGATATCAAAATCTACGACGCTGCGGTCTTCGATGACTCAGACTTCAATCATCAAAACTTCGACCACGACAACCTCTTAGAAGTCCCCAAGCTTGAAGACTTAGGGACGAGGGACCTATTTGTCATCCGGTTGGAAGTGCCCTATGAAAACGTCGCATTGTTCCCAGCATTCTGGATCAAGAACGCAACGCTCTCCGGAGTCTCCGTGATGCGTCACGAGTAGTGCGCTGACGGTTTCCAGGCAATCGAAACACACCTAGAACATCAAGTGAACCGAAATGTCCGTCCCAAGATTTCGAGCACCTAAACGATCTTGCGAAACCCGCAGAGGGATTGCGGCAACGGAGATGGCAATCATTGCCCCAGTTTTCCTACTGCTGTTTCTTGGCGTAGTAGAAATGTCGGAAGCCATTAACGCTACAGACGTGCTTTCTACGGCGCTCCGCGAGGGGGGGCGCCTGGCTTCTATGGATTTTGCAGAAATCTCCGTGGAGGACAATGACATCAACGGCAAAGT
Organism: Aureliella sp.; assembly: GCA_963691875.1. Taxonomy (GTDB): domain Bacteria; phylum Planctomycetota; class Planctomycetia; order Pirellulales; family Pirellulaceae; genus Aureliella. The sequence continues at coordinate 1,376,678 of OY829846.1, read as the reverse complement.
GAAAGACGACATCAAGAACTTTCTCCGTGCGTCGGCATTTCCGGCAGAATCCGTCACCGTGAACATCCTGCACGCCGATGGGCAAAAGGCTGGTGCTGACTTCGATCTTGCGGATCCCGCCAACTACCTCAAATACTGCAAGATCGAGGCGGTTGTTCCCTACAGCGCGATCAGCCAGTATCCGGTGCATTACCTCGCTGGCCAAAACCTGTCGTCATCGTTTGTGTTCCGAATGGGCAAAGTAAGACTTGTCGAGTAGCTCATTCGAAAACTCTTCCGTAGTGAGACTCGCCAGAATACTCATGCAGCATTAGCAATGTCCCCGGACTTTGCATGGAGCCAAAAGTCGCGGGGCTTTTAACGAAAGATCTGGCGGGCATGTATTGGGGCTCGCAGGAATTCTGGCGAATCCCACTACGGTCTTGAAGAACCAATCGTCGTTAGAACCTGTCGACAGTGACTCCAGGCCAGTCGTCCGTTCGAAACGGAGTGAGCGGCAGGCCCATTGTGTCGAACATGTTGCAGACTGGGTTGTTGGCCCAGCCATATCGAACTGCCACAGGCTCTGCGACTTCGTCACTCCAAACTTCGATTGTTTGGTTGTTCACAATCTTGGCTTTTGCCCAGACAAACTTCTTGTCCTCACCTGCAATGGCGAAACCGACAGGTTCGCGAACATCAAAAGGTCTCCAACCGCCATCAACATGGCTGAAGGAAAGAACTAGCTTCTTTCCTGCCTTCTTCATGCCAGTGTAAGTCGGACTTTGGTAGGCAATCTCGAAGCCGTACTGCTTAGCGAGTGCCCAGCGTGCAAGACGTTGCCCCACAATCACCTTGTTTCGCGGGTGGATATCTTTGCCTTCGCCGACATCGATGATGACCGCTTCACCTGTGTTGGGTAGCTTCATCGTCATTGTTTGTGCCTCACGCAACTCGGCCCAATCGCTTTCACCTGGCTCTGCTTCCTCATTTCGGAAGTCAGCCAACTGCACCCAGTAGAATGGGAAATCACCCTGGCCCCACTCGTCTCGCCAGTTTTGAATCATCATCGGGAAGATATGACGATACTGGTAAGCACGTCCAGCATTCGATTCGCCTTGGTACCAGATGACGCCTTTCATACCGTAGCCCAAATGAGACTTGAGCACTCCGTTGTAAATATTGGACGGACGGTGATTTCCGCCCATTTGGCGACGCAAACCAGCCATTTGCTTCTTTTCGTTATCGCTCGGCTCCGCTTTTGCAGCGAGGATATCGTACTGCTTCTCCATTGCCTTCCAGCGATCCAAAGTCGGCTTGTACTGCTCGTCCGCCTCCAGAAGATCTCGATTGATCCAAGCATCCGCAGCCGAACCCCCCCAAGCGTCGTTGACGAGACCAATTGGAACGCCGAGCGACTGATGTAGCTGTCTGCCGAAGAAGTAACCGACGGCCGAGAAGTCGCCGACAGTTGAAGGGCTGCAGACCATCCAGTTGGAGTTGGCATGCGTGAAGATTGGCGTTTGGCTTCCCGTGTTTGGATAGTTGATCATCCGAATCTCAGGATAGTTGGCAGCCACCTTGACCAAATCCGGGTCATTGGAGCTGTTTACACGCCATTCCATGTTGGATTGACCAGAGCAAATCCAAACTTCGCCGACGAGCACGTCTTTGATGACGATCGAGTTCTTACCTTGGACGCTTAGCTCGTAAGGTCCACCTGCCGGAGCAGGATCAATCATCACGCTCCACATTCCATCGTCGTCTGCCTCAGTCTCTTGTACTGATTCATGGAATTGGACACGAACGGCTTCGCCAGGATCTGCCTTGCCCCAAACTTTGTTTTTCTGTTTTTGCTGAAAAACCATGTGGTCACCAAAGATATTCGGCAAACTCACATCAGCCTTCGCCTGTATCGAACACAAGGCAAGTAGGCAGGCGAGGTAGGGCACTAAGTAACTCAGTTTGCGGAGACGCATGCTGCGGATTCCTGTATTGTTGGGGGGATCTCAGGGGAGCCATCGCGCTTAAATCAAGCGACGCAATGGACCCGCAGATAATAACACAAACTCAGTTTGAGTTGGCCAATCCTGGGTCGATATGCAGGGCCACTCGCTGTTTTACATGGTTGGAGTGACCCCAACGCTCTAGCGTCGGGCTGAACCAAGAAAACGCTTTCCAGCGGCTAGCGCCGTCGACTCATAGAGCGAAACTCTGACTTGCACTGGTTCGATATGGCGTGCTCAGTCTCACTGCAAAATGTCATTCGTTTCCCACAGGAATGACAAAGTCGAGTGAAAAGCAAGTATCATGCGCACAAGTTCGCGTATTGGCTCGAGTCAAGAACTCAGGAAGTAAGAATGAAAATTCTCCCTTTGCACTTACAGCTTTCTTCGATCTGCAAATTCATCGCTCTTGCGACCATGGTTGCTTTGCCGGATCTTCAAGCCGATCAACCGAACGTGTTGATCATCATGGCGGATGACTGCACACATAATGATCTGCCAACTTACGGCGGAGAAAACGCGATTACGCCGAACTTAGATGCATTGGCGAATCAAAGTCTGGTCTTTAATCGCGCCTACCTGTGCTCTGCAATGTGTCAGCCTTGCCGAGCAGAGCTTTACACCGGTTTGTATCCAATGCGAAATGGCTGCGCTTGGAATCACTCGGCCAGTCGTCGTGACGTGCGTTCTCTTCCACACCACTTGAAGGCAGCTGGCTACCGAGTGGGAATCGCAGGCAAAGTGCACGTTACTCCCAAGTCGGTTTTTCCCTTCGAGAATGTCGACGGCTTCGACAAAAGCTGTGTGCGAAATCCCACAAAGCAACACGACCTAGCAGCTGTTTCCGAATTCATGACACGCGATCGCAGGGAACCGTATTGCTTGGTCGTTGCTTTGGTCGAACCGCACGTGCCTTGGGTGATGGGCGATCCCAGGCAGTATCCGCCGGCCAAGATCAAGCTCCCGCCAAATATCGCTGACACAGAGAGGACACGGAAGGATTTCGCAAACTATCTCGCTGAGATCACTTACATGGATGGCCAAGTTGGCGAACTGCTCAAAGCACTCGAGGTGTCTGGTACGAGCTCCGATACGCTCGTTCTGTTCACTTCCGAGCAAGGCTCGCAATTCCCGGGCTGCAAGTGGACGAACTGGGACACCGGAGTTCACACGGCACTGTTCGCTCGCTGGCCGGGTAAGATCCGTCCAGGGACTACAGATGCATTGGTCCAGTATGCGGACGTTGTCCCCACAATTCTTGAGCTTGCTGGGGGAACGATAGAAAGCCAAGAGCTTGACGGAACGAGCTTCGCCTCGGTCTTGCGCGGCGAATCGACATCACACCGTCAGTACGTCTTTGGAATGCATAACAACGTCCCAGAAGGTCCGCCCTATCCGATTCGTTCTGTTACGGACGGAAGGTATCACTACATCCGCAACTTGAGTCCACAAGAAACGTACATTGAGAAGCACTTGATGGGTATTCGCGGCGAAGGTGCACTCAACAATCCGTACTGGGGGACCTGGGTTTGGGATGCCGCCGCGAACGATCGAACCTATCAACTTGTTCGTCGCTACACGAATCGCCCGCCTGAACAACTTTACGATTTGACTTCAGATCCCTACGAGATGAAAAACTTAGCTGAAAAGCCTGAGTACCAACAGATCCGGAAAACGTTGAGTTCCAGGCTTGATGCATGGATGCATGAACAATCCGATCCTGGAATTGAGCAGGACAAACGTGCCACTCACGCTTCTGCTAAGGCTGGTAAGCACTTATTCGGTCCCGGCATTTCTGAAACACAACCCGAGTAGTCTCACTCCTCGAACCACAACGCCCTTTCCTACAGGCTCTCCACGAATGCAGTCACGAATCTACAGAATCTACTCTGTTTTAATGCTTGGAATTGTAGTGTGTAACGCTAGTGCTTTGGCAGCCGAGCGACCTCACATTGTTCTGATGATGGCAGATGATCAAGGATGGGGCGAGACGAGCTACAATGGCCATCCGGTCCTCAAGACTCCGAACCTAGATGCCATGGCGGAAAGCGGCTTGCGCTTTGATCGCTTCTATGCATCGGCCCCGGTCTGCTCGCCTACTCGAGCGAGCGTGCTCACGGGGCGCACGAACAATCGAACGGGTGTCGAGAGCCATGGATTCGCTCTCCGACTGCAAGAAAAAACGCTGCCCCAAGCGCTCGCCAAAGCGGGCTATCGATGTGGGCACTTCGGCAAATGGCATTTGAATGGACTTCGAGGGCCGGGTGTCCCTATCCTGAAATCAGATGATCACAATCCGGGCGCATTCGGATTCCACGAGTGGCTTTCTGTTACGAATTTTTTCGATCGTGACCCTATCCTTAGTCGAAAAGGCGAGTTTGAAGAACACCAGGGAGATTCCTCCGAGATCGTAGTCGACGAAGCCTTGAAGTTTATCGAGACGGAGGCGAAGCAGGGCAAGTTAACCTTTACGGTCATTTGGTTTGGCACTCCGCACTCTCCGTTTCGTGCCGCCGAGGAGGATACGACCGAGTTTGCAGACCTCGACCAACAATCGAGGAATCACTACGGTGAGTTGGTTGCTCTGGATCGAAGCGTTGGCACCTTGCGAGCAAAGTTGCGTGAACTAGAAATCGCCGATAACACGCTGTTCTGGTATTGCAGCGACAACGGAGGTTTGCCAAAGATCACACCCGAAACTGTCGGCGGCCTGCGTGGTTTCAAAGGCAGTTTGTACGAAGGTGGACTTCGCGTTCCTGGAATCATCGAGTGGCCTGCTCAAATCAAGGCAGGTCGAGCCACTAATTATTCGGCCGGCGTCGTTGATATCTTCCCAACCATCGCAGAGCTACTTGAACTGGATACGTCTTCAATGCTCTATCCGCAAGATGGCCTAAGTCTCGCCTCGCTGCTTCACAATGAATCGCTCGAAGGATTAATCCGTGATAAGCCGCTGGTTTTCAGTTGCTTCGGGGAGACAGCGATCATCTACAAGAATTTAAAGTTACTGCAGCTTGGCCGAGGCAAGTCCGCCAAGAAACAGCGTTACGAAGTGTACGACCTTTTGACAGATACGCAGGAAACCGAGAATATTTACTCGAGGAAAGATAATGCTGCATTGCGGGACATGATGCTGGAATTCCAGGCAAGTCTAGCGCGGAGCATCGCTGGGCAGGATTATCCTGAGTCCGAAGTTCGAGAAGGCGAACCCGAGCCAAGGTTCTGGACTGATGTCGACGCCTATCGTGTCTACTTTGACGACTGGCGCGATCGCCCTGAGTATTCTTCACGGCTTAGAGGCAAATAGAGACCAGAGCGTCGCTCCCTTTACAAATGGCTATGTTATTCTGGGCATCGTTGGTCTCTTTCTCTAATAGTAGTACCCTCACCAGGCAATTTATCGATATCGCAAATCCGCTGGAATTGAAGCTGGCTGATTTCGGACATTACCATGCGCGCTGAATTTCAAACTAATTATCTCTATCGTTACGTGATCATGGCTCTCGTGTGCCTGGGCGGAGCAGCCTGGTTTGGATATGACGGCTTTGTTGGTTATCCTGCCAAACTTCCCGCCGCCGAGGCATACGACGAACTCAGAAAGATAGAAGACCCAGTTAAACGGGAAACAGATTGGAAGAGATTGGTCGAACAAAATGGCTGGGAAACACCTTCCAAGACGGCAGAAAAGATTCGAGCCGACATCCAGGGACAGTTCGTCTATATGGTTGTCGGACTGCTCACTGGCATCCCGGCCGTCCTCTACTTCCTGAGTTGCCGTGGATCATTTATCGAATCGACCGAATCTGGACTTACATCAAGTTGGGGGCAGGACGTTGATTTTGAAAAAGTAACAGAGCTCGACAAACGCAAATGGGCAAAGAAGGGCATCGCCAAGGCACATTACGAGGACAACGGACAAAAAAAGGTCTTCGTATTCGATGACTTTAAGTATCAGCGTGACGAACTCGGCGAGATCCTGAGATCACTGGAATCCATGCTTGACCGCGAGCTAATCACTGGAGGACTGACCGAAGAAGAGACCGATCGAGAGAGAAAACGCGAGTCCGAGATGTACGACGAGGAATCGGAAGCTGGAGAGGCTGAAAGCTTGAGCTAGCTTAACCTCTATGGTAGAGAGACCTCCCCCTCTACAAGACTGTCTTTTTTGCCCTAAATTGCGCTTTTCCACATTGGGGGTCACGACAGTTGCGATAAGTGGTCCTATGCTGTTAGGAGTACTAAAGACCGCGTCAGATCAACTTTGGAGGTTTCTACCATGATCGGCACTAAGATGATTCGCATTGCCTTGGCTGGCATGCTCTGTTTCTCCTTGCTGGCTGCAGCTCCAGCGACCGTCAACGCTCACTGCGACGATTGCACTCCTTGCTGCTGCCCACCTCCTCCACCACCAGTTTGTGTTAAGTGGTGCGTGAAGGATCCATGTGACCCTTGCTGCACAGGCGAAGAAGTTAGCGCTTGCTTACCAGCTTGCTGTGCAGACCAAACACCTTGCCTGGATTCTTGGAAGAAGGGTTTGTTTGGTCGCAAAATCTTGACCTACAAGTTCTCATGTGGCGAATGCGTCGACGTTGTTTTGACACGTCGTGGTGCCAAGGTTCGCTAAGCTTTTGGTAGGCGAATCGCTGCTGCTCGATGCAGCCTTGAATCAGGAAGCTCGGTCAGATGACTGGGCTTTTTTTTGTGCGCGCTTGCTGACGTTACACCAAGACGCAAAAACACGAGCCATGTAGGCCAGCTTAGAATGTTGTCGCTTCTTTTAACTCAGAAAGGAAACTCCTCATGCTCCAGCGCGGGATGCTTTTTTCGGTTCTGGTTCTAGGCGCAGTTCTAGGCGCGGTCACGTCAACTCCGGCTCAGGAGAAGGGTAGGAGCTCGGCCGGTCTAACCCGCCAGATAGACCAACGAGCCAATGACTTTATTGCTGCAAAGGGGATCCCCGGCCTCTCGATCGCAATCGCCAAAGACAGTCAATTGATTTTGGAAAAAGGCTACGGAATGGCGGACGTTGAAAACTCAGTCGCTGCCACTGCCGAGACCCGGTATCGAACGGCGTCCATAGCCAAGTCGATGACTGCGGTCGTAATTTTATCTCTGGCCGAAGAGAGCAGACTCGATCTAGACAAAGACATTCGAACTTATTGCCCAAGATATCCTGCCAAGAAGTGGGTCGTAACATCGCGACAACTGCTCGGGCATTTGGGAGGAGTTCGACATTATAAGAGCAATGCCGAAACACGCTCCACAGCGCACTTTTTTAGCCCGAATGCAGCTCTCGAAACCTTCAAAGACGATCCGCTGCGACATGAGCCTGGAAGCAAGTTCTTGTACACGACGTTTGGCTACAACCTGCTGGGCAATATTGCAGAAGGTGCGAGTGGTCAGAATTTCCTCCAACTCCTTGAGGAGAGGGTTTTTAATCGAGCAGCCATGGATGCAACTGTTTCCGACGATCAATATTCAATCATTGCGAACAGGACTCGCGGCTACATGCGTCCAGATCTTGGCACGATTACCCGGCTTGGTGGACTTGGGTACATGAAGCCTGATGAGCTATACAATGCACCATTACATGACACGAGTGTGAAGATTCCGGGGGGCGGGCTACTTTCAAGTGCTGGCGACTTGGTGAGATTTGCAATCGCACTGAATCAAGGCAAAATGTTGCCACAGAACGCGTTGGACGAGATGTGGACTGCTCAAACGACATCCGACGGGAAGTCGACAGGTTACGGGCTTGGCTGGCGCGTCAAAACGGAAGAAGGAGCAAAGCTAGTCTCCCACACCGGCGGCCAGGCCGGGACTTCGACTATCTTAATGCTTCAACCCAGCAGCGGCGACGCAGTTGCAATGATGTGCAATCTTCAAAGTGTCAGCCTATCATCGATTGCGGAAGAGCTTTTGGAACTTGCTGATTAGCGAATTAGGCGACCGAAGCTTCGGTTATTAGGTGAGACTGCGCTTTTGCAGGCATGCCTGGCAGGCTTTCGAATGGCTGTGAAATACGTCATTCGCCGGAATGCGAGCTTCAGCTAAAATAATTCTGTGCTAAGCAAAGTACTCTACAGCATTCTGAAACATCTTGAGGCCTTCCCCAGCGGCTGGTTGCTCGCTGCGACGTGTCCAATTGGGATGCTGTGTAGGGTCGATGTGGCGTTCTGGGTGAGGCATCAAACCAAAGATTCTGCCTGTGGGATCAGAGATACCTGCCACGTTGTAGTCGGCTCCGTTTGGATTGATGGGAAAATCCAATGGCTTTGCGCCAGTTTGTCCCGCAGCCGAGCAATAACGCAATCCGAGTTGCTTGTTGACGAGCAGCTTTTCAGTGCTTCCCACATCTGAAATTACAAATCTCCCTTCTGCATGGGCCATCGGCAAATACATCGAGTCGATGCCCCGAAGGAAGACGCTATTCGACTCTTCATTCTTTAGATGCACCCACCGATCCTCGAACCTAGCCTGACGATTCCAAGTAAGCGTCGCTGGCGGATTCTCGGCGACGTTCTCATAAACCGCGCTGGGAAAGAAGATGCCCAAACGCATCATGACTTGGAATCCATTGCAAATGCCCAGGACGAGACGATCCTCAACTCTAAACTGCTCGACCATTTCGCTAAGATGCACTTTTAGCCGTCCAGCCAAAATTCGGCCGGCCGCGATATCATCGCCGTAGCTAAATCCGCCTGGGAAGCAGAGTATCTGGCAATCATCGCCGAGCTTGGGATCCTCGATCAGCGCGTTCACGTGAACGCTGACCACATGCGCGCCCACTTGCTCAAATGCAAAAGCGGTTTCTTCGTCACAATTTGTGCCTGGTGCTCGTAGTACTAGCACCTTGGGACTGGCCATTTTGATTTCCTGAAATCGTCGGGTGGTGAAGACGCGATGATTCTCCTCGCCTCAAGCATTCAAAGTAGCAAAACTCCATGGGCTGAACAGGGGATCTGATTTGCTTCCAACGCGACAACCCAGGGCAAGGGCTCGAGATTTTAGTCGCATGGGCGTTCGCCACGGTTGTCAGCGAGAGCACCGCCGCGCCAGCGATTCGACTGAATTCAGCAAGAGGAATCTTTGCTTCTCGCTGGGCGACCTCCTGCCTGTGTGGACAAAGGACAGCGGTCACGATAGCCTTACCGAACACTATTTAGTAACTCATGCAACTTCAAAAAGAACTGCGGGAATGAACAACGATACTATCGCCCAAGTCTTGTACATGCCCGAATCGGAGGAACATCGGTTCTTGCCTGAAGGTCCTACCTACCTCTCGCCGGGTAAATTTTCATGGGTCGCAATACAGCATGGCCCAAACGGTACCCGCGGTTCGCTCAATATCTTTGATGTCGAGAGTCGCCAAAACCAGAATTTCGAGCTGCCAGGCCGCCCCGGCTTCGCGAAACCTACGGATGTGGAAGGATTATTCCTAGTTGGAGCCGAACGGCAGCTAGGACTATTCAATTGCAACGACGGAAGTTGGCAAGTGCTGAACGACCAGATCGATGCTGGCGTTGAAGGAACCATCGTCAACGACGGGACGATCTTCGGCTGCAATTGTGTCTTCGGTACGAAGGATTTGGAATTCAAAACTGCCAAAGCGGGGCTCTACCTATACCAAGGCGAAACCAGGCAACTGATTCAGCTGAGGAATGATCAGGTCTGCAGCAACGGAAAAGACGTCATCCACACCGGTAATGGCGGATGTTCTTTGATCGACATCGACTCCCCGACCAAGAAAGTCGTGCGTTACTCCATCGATGTGAAAGCTGGAACGCTTGGTGAGGCAGAGCTCGTCGTTGATCTAAACGATTTGCCGGCAGTGCCTGATGGCATGACGATGACTCCGGATGAGCAGAGCATCATCATTAGCTTCTACAACCCGAACGAAGCCGAATGGGGAGAAACCCGGCAGTACAGTCTGTACAACGGAGTGCACGAACACACTTGGCAGACGCCAGGCAGCCCTCAAGCGACCTGCCCACTCTTGTTGCCCATGAGTGATGGTAGTGTAAAGCTCGTCATTACAACAGCGGTCGAACACATGCCCGAGGAGCGTCGAGCGGGGGCCCCCGATGCAGGTGCACTATTTATTGCCGACACAAACTTTCAAAGTCCACCGACCGCAGGTGTCTTTCCAGCAAAAGAGCTAACCTGACTAGTAATGGGATTCACCGGGATTCCTCCGATCAATTTTTGCGGGGTGCGGTAGAATTCCCTCCCTGCCTGTATTGCGATTCGCCAGAATTCTTAACTCAACCGTGGATTCGCGTGAGGTGAAGTGCTTGCGCTTGAGAAATGCTGACACCATCGAATTGAAGGCATAGTGCCGGAGAAGCTTAAAAGTCAATTGCAGGAAATTGGAACGACATACGAGCTGCTGCTGGCGTTTGCGACGCAAAGCTTGATCTTTGTTTCGATGGTGGGGTTCTCTATCGGGACGATTCCGGATTTGACCGACGTTGCGCGCCGACGGATAGACATCCTCAATGTAACCTGCGTTGCATATTTACTTTCGAGTATCTGGCCCGCGTATGGCTTGCTGAGAACCGATTAAAGTTCCTTTTAGCTATTTCTATTTGTCGCTTGCTCTGGACCGGAACTTTGCGCGGGCTTTCCGCTTGTTGCGACTGTTTCGACTCTTGAAACTGGCTCGATACAGCGCGGCAATAGGTCGGTTCGTTCGCGCGCTTGCTTTCGCGAAAGAGGAGCTAATTCTATTCAGAGTTGCTACTACGATTCTCCTCTTCCTTTTTGAGGTTGGTATGTGTCATTGCGAACACCACAATAGACCGGAGGTTTTTTCGTCTGTGTTTGACTCGCTTTGGTGGGCAGTCGTTACGCTAACAAAGGTTGGCTATGGGAATGCGTATTCCATTACAAAAGGAGGAAAGATCTTTACGACGTTGGTCTTGATGATTGGGCTTGAAGTGGTCGCAGTACAAACAGACATCGTTTCTTCGGCTCTTCAACAAGCGAGAGAAAAGCTGTCCAACGAAGCAACGACAAGCGAATAGAAGCTGCCCGGTGAAAAACGCCGTCGATTCTCGAAGATTGAGCGTACCTGCGCAGTTACTCAGTTAATCGAATACTTCACTCCAAAAGGCTTCACTTGCTGCTGGCTGTGATCCGCACGCAAACAAAAAAAGCTCACTTCCGGATCGGAAGTGAGCTTTGAAATCGCAAATTCTTAGTTGCTATCAGTCAACTACTCAGCGGCTTCGGCATCGCCTTCGCTGGCTTCCTCAGCTGGAGCTTCGGGCTCGGCAGCAGCGGTTGGAGGAGCGATGAGTGGTCCGCCACCACCAAGACCACCCTTGAGTTCTTCTGGGTTCATCTTGCCAGCAGCTTCTTGCTGAGCTTGTCGAGCTTCTTCTTTCGCAGCTTCCTGCTCTTGCTCTTCTGCCCAGTCGACTCGCTTCTTAGAAAGGCCAATCTTTCGCTCGTCGCTGTCGACTCGCAAGACCTTGACCTCCAGCTCGTCACCAACTTTGACCAACTCTTCCGGGTTCTCGACTTTGTCATCAGAGAGTTCCGAGATGTGCAGCAAGCCTTCCAAGCCATCTTCGAGGCCGATGAAGACACCGAAGTTTGTGATCTTGGTTACCGCACCCTTGACGAGTTGACCAGGCTGGTATTTTTCTGGAATGGTGGTTGCCCAAGGATCAGAGTCGAGTTGCTTCAGACCCAGTGCGATACGACGACGGTCTTGATCGACCGAAAGAACGCGGCACTTGATCTCTTGGCCCTTCTCGACAACTTCGCTCGGGTGGCTGACCTTGCGAGTCCAGCTCATGTCCGAAACGTGCAACAGGCCGTCGATGCCTTGCTCAAGCTCGATGAAAGCACCATAGTTGGTCAAGTTGCGAACGCGACCGACGACTTCGCTGTCCTCAGGGTATTTGTCGAGAACTTCGTCCCATGGATTCGCAACAGTTTGCTTCATGCCGAGGGAGAGCTGCTGTCCAGCTGGGTCGACACCGAGAATCTTGACGTCAATCTCGTCACCCGTTTGAACCAGCTCGTTCGGGTGATTAATACGACGTGTCCAAGACATTTCACTGATGTGCACCAGGCCTTCGATGCCAGGCTCAAGCTTGACGAAGGCACCGTAACTCATCACGTTGACCACTTCGCCCTTGACGACGGTACCAACTGGGTATTTCTCTTCGATGTTTTCCCATGGGTTCTTGTCTTTCTGCTTCAACCCGAGAGCAATCTTTTGCTTCTCGCGATCGATCTGCAGAACCTTGACTTCGATCTCTTGGTCGATGGAGACCATTTCGGATGGGTGTCCGATGCGTTCCCAGCTCATGTCGGTGATGTGCAATAGACCGTCAATTCCGCCTAGGTCAACAAATGCACCGAAGTCGGCGATGTTCTTGACCACACCATTGCGAAGTTGCCCAACTTCCAATTCGCCGAGCAAGTGTTCGCGATCTTCTTCACGCTGCTTTTCGATCAGCGAACGGCGGCTAACGACGATATTGCGTCGTGCTTCGTCGATCTTCAAAACTTCACATTGAACGACTCGCCCGATGTAGTCTGCAATGTCGTTTGGACGACGAATGTCCACTTGGCTAGCAGGCAAGAAGACGTTGACGCCAATGTCGACCAAGAGGCCGCCCTTGATTTTGCGTTCGACAGTACCGGTGACCACTTGGCCCTCGCTGACTGTCTTCATCATTTCTTCCCACTCCAGGATCTTCTCAGCCTTTTGCTTGCTGAGGGCGATCATGCCGTGGATATCGTTGGCCGGCCCTAACGAGTCTTCCATCTCTTCGATGAGAACTTTGACTGTTTGACCGATTGCAGGCGGCTCTTCATCTTCCGCCCATTCATTAACATTGATTGCACCTTCGCTCTTGAAGCCGACGTCGATGACAGCGTATTCACCGTTGACTTCTACGATTTTGCCTTCGACGATCTGATTGACGTCGAATTGTGAGTTCAGCTCGCCAACGATTTCCGGAATTAGTTCGTCCATTGCCTCTTCGGTGAGGATGGCGTCCAGATCGCTGGATAATGTGTCGTCTTCGAGTGAGCGAATGAGGTTACGGTTGACCATACTTGTTCTAAAATCCTCCGATTTCGTTTTGCGTGAATGCCCTGGGCGACGAGCCACAAGATTAGCTTCGAAATCCTGAGGAACCCAATAAAAATAAAGGTGATTGCCGCGGAGGGAGCACGACACATGTCGCGCGATGTTGTCCCAGCGCAAGTTCAGACTAGGTGGCTTATCGGTTGTCTGCCGACGTGAGAATCGCCGGAAGTCTCAGAACGAGCCCGAAAGCCCTCTATGCTGTCATTGCGCATCGCGATAGGTAAGCGGTCAAATCTATCATTGCCCCCCCAATTCGGCAACATCAACCGGTTTCCCCGCGATTTTCCGCCCGGGGTATTCCGTGTTGCGGTGGAGCCTTGTACGAGTGACGAGGCGTCCTGACCAAACAGCCCTTTCTGACAACTCTGGTCGGTGCTGTGGCCTCGAGGCCCGGTTTCTATTGCGAGGCTTCTTGGCTTTCGGATAACCGGGATACTTTGTCTGCAGGCTCACGACAGGTGCGATAGCTCTGCCACGGCGGCACCGTGAAATTGTGAGGGCTTGAGTTCCCTCTCACCAAATATTGTGCCCCTGTAGCGGGAGAGAATTGTCCCGAGATCGGATAGCCTCGCGGACCAACGTATTTTGAGAGGCATGAATGACAACTCAGGTATCTTCCAACCCTTTTGAGCCCACCGAAGACTCCGTCGACGGATTCGCGAAGACAGCGCTCAAAACAATTAGGCAAATCTTATAGGGCATTCTGGCCGTTGTATCTGCAGTGATCGTGGGCAGCTCGGTGAACATGGGATGGTGACTATTGGGCCGATGACCGTGCCGCTACCCGACGGAGTTGATGTGAGCACCATGGAAACGTTGGCGGAGAGCATGGAGCTCATGAAGCCGGTCACTTTCCTAGTCCGTTATGCCTCGCATGCTCTGGGAACTTTAGTCGGTGCGACTATCACAGCCTCACTCGCAGCAAGAGGCAACGTCTGGTTTGCGCTCGGAATCGGTGCGTTCTTCCAAGCGTTAGGCAGTGCAGCAGTGACGATGCTGGTAGGACCGATATGGTTCAACTTGCTCGATCTGGCGAAGGCTTTCCACCTATGGGGCTTCTTGGCCATTTGATCTTCGCCAAACTGAGCAAGTAAGAGCACCAAGGCCGCGTTGTCTGCGAGTTTGTGCGTCCTCTAAACGCGATCCCACTGACTCGCCCGCCCGCGCTGGGGATCTTCGAAGCTGCGGCCCCACTGTCGTACGAGTCCTCCGTAGACTTAGCGTTGCGGTTTGAGGACGACTGTTGCCAGCGGTGGTAGCGTGAGCTTCACAGACGCGGGCCGTCCATGATGCGAGAGATCGCTAGCTTCAATTACAGGAGCATTTCCAAGGTTGCTGCCTGCGTAGAATTCGGAGTCACTATTGAAGATCTCGCGGTAAGCGATTTGTTCAGGGACACCAAGCAGGTATCCTTCGCGGGGAACTGGAGTGAAGTTGCAGGTGACGATCAGGAAGTCGTTCGGATCGCGGGCCTTTCGAACAAAACTGATGATACTCTCTTGGTAGTTCATGCAGTCGATCCATTCGAACCCAGAGCCATCAAAATCGAGCTCGTGCAGAGCGGGCTCATTGATGACAAGTTGGTTCAAGTCGCCCACGAGCTTTTGAACACCTTGATGCGTGTCCCAGCCGAGCAAATCCCACTGGATCTCTGCGTCGTAATTCCACTCGCTCCACTGAGCAAACTCGCTGCCCATGAACAGCAACTTCTTACCTGGGTGTGTCCACATATAGGAATAAAGAAGCCGCAGGTTGGCAAACTTTTGCCACATGTCACCGGACATTTGCCCGATCAATGAGCCTTTGCCATGCACGACTTCGTCATGCGATAGCGGTAATGCAAAGTTCTCAGTGAAGGCGTAGATCAAGCTAAAAGTCAGCTCATTGTGATGATGCTGCCTATGGATGGGTTCGTTACGCATGTAACGCAAGGTGTCGTTCATCCAGCCCATATTCCACTTAGCGGAGAAGCCAAGTCCACCGTGGCTGGTTGGACGACTTACTCCAGGCCACGAAGTCGATTCTTCCGCCAAGGTAAGGATGCCAGGGAACTGAGCATGGGCTTGTTCGTTGAATTCACGGAGCAGGTGGATCGCGTCCAGATTTTCTCGTCCACCGTGGGCGTTGGGAATCCACTCACCGTCTTTACGGCTGTAATCGAGGTACAGCATGCTGGCCACGGCGTCTACGCGCAGACCGTCGATGTGATACTTGTCGAACCAGAACAGAGCGTTTGCGATCAAGAAATTACGGACTTCATTGCGTCCGTAATTGAAAATCATCGTGCCCCAGTCCGGATGCTCGCCTTGCCTTGGATCAGAGTGCTCATAAAGAGCCGAACCATCGAAAGAACGCAGCCCGAACTCGTCTTTGGGGAAGTGAGCAGGAACCCAGTCAAGGATGACGCCGATGTCGTGCTGGTGGCAGTGGTCCACGAAGTACATGAAGTCCTCGGCGGAACCATAACGACTCGTGACACCAAAGTAGCCGACGGTTTGATAACCCCAGGATCCCGTAAATGGATGCTCGCTAATCGGCATGAGTTCAACGTGCGTGAAGCCTAGCTTCTTGCAGTAGTCAACTAATTGATGCGCGATTTCGCGATAGTTCATCCAGCCGTGATGGCCTTCTGGATCTCTGCGCCAACTTCCTAGGTGCAGTTCGTAGGTGTTCATCGGCTTTGACAGCGGGTCGCTCTCGGCCCGCCGTTCCAACCATGATGTATCTTGCCACTCATACTGATTCAGTTCAGTGACGATCGAAGCTGTGCGAGGTGGCAGCTCGGCGTGGAAGCTGTAGGGATCTGCCTTGTCGACGCTATGACCGCCGGACATTTTGACACGGTACTTGTACTTTTCGCCGGCCGCCAAATTCGGAATGAACAGTTCCCAGACGCCGGCTGCAACATGTTTCTTCATCGCGTGCTGACGGCCATCCCAGCCGTTAAAGTCTCCGATGACTTGAACGTTCTCGGCATTGGGGGCCCATACCGCGAAGTTGACTCCGCAGACACCATCAACGGTCCGAGTGTGTGCTCCCAACTTGTTGTAGATCTGCCAGTTTCGGCCTTCGCCGAACAGGAATAGATCAAACTCCGTAAGGTGCGGCTCAAAGTTATAAGGATCTTGCATTTCTTGAATGTCACCGTGCTTGGAAGCAATTCTCAGGCGGTAGTTGCGAGAAGACGCCTCGGAACAAATGGCCTCGTAAAATCCACCTGGATGGATGCGACGCATGGGCAGCGCATTGTTGGTCTCGTTCTCGACCAACCATACTTGACTGACATCCGGCAGGAAGGCCCGAACGGAAACCGCAGCTCCCTGTTCTGACTCGATGGGATGAGCTCCCAGCATTTGGGCAGGATTTTCCAAATTGCCTTGCACCAAACTGCTCACGCCGTGCATGGAAAGTTGGGTTCTCACTGAGCTTCTCTCCGAATGTTATAGTCTTAGGGTTTCTGATTGCGAATGTTCGGCTTTATTGATTTTTGTAATTCAGCAGTCTCAGCCGCTGGCCCAGGCAGGTGAACGACTCTGACCGCCCCACCAGCTCTTCCAGCCGATCGTCAACTTTTTGGTTAGCAAGCGAATGCCCTGCCAAGACCGGTGACTTCCACTTCCAGCTAGCGAATGCAAGTGGTTCCCAGGTTGGGAGGATGTTGCCGTCGCGTCTACTGGTTCCGAATGCTGATCCGAATCAGAGCTGAAATAAGGGTCGGGGTACGAGAGTTGCTGAATTGGGGAGCTCGTTTGCTCCCCCTGAAGCAACTTGCATTGCACGCCGTGGTAGAACAAAGCTTGATCAATACGCTGCCATAGATCGGCGTTTCTGATCGGTGTCTGAACACCAAAACGCTCCCATTTGTATCCTGAGTCGCGCCAAGAATTCAAGCCGTATCTCAGGCCACGTGAGACGTAACGGCTAGTGGTTACCAAAGTAACCTTGCTGGGCTGCTCCAGTGCTTCTAGTCCCCTTACGACAGATAGCAGCGCTGCGCGTTCCTGAGTCTCTACCAGCTCCGTGTCGGCTGCCTCCAAACGCACGTCAGATTCAATCGAGTCGAGACTTTCTAGAATGAAATGCCATTTGCCGCGAAATTCGCCAGAATCCGATTCGAGACTGGACTTGTGCGAAGAACATTTAGCATCACAAAAGAGTAGGAAATGAGGATTGGCGTTTGCTACCATTGTCAGGATATCTATTCATCATGGGTGGTCCAAACAAAAATCACTCCACGATTGGTCTCGCAAGCAGCGCCCTATGCTTTCGTCTCTAGCGTCCTCAGTTTTCTTTTCGTGCAAGGATGCTTAAGAAGAATTTGCAAAAAGATGCACCGCCTTCAAGCAGTCCGTAGCGAGTTCTCGGTACGGTAGGCTGCCGAAGAAGAGCAGGGGATTTGCAAAAAGCTGCTGTGGAGATTTAAGTTTGTGTGATGACCTCGATCCCATCCTTGGTGCGAGCTATCCTGTAGCCGATCAGTTGGCGAACATGGCAACTGTCCGCGAAGCGATTGGCTGATTCAGCGCACCATCATCGGATAGCTCACTACAGCGCTGAACATCTTCCATATCGGCGCGACATTGTCCTGAGCCGAGCGGAACTCCTGGGAAAACTCTTCAGGTCGCGGCTTAGCAGACGATTGCGCGGAATCTGACGATCGCACTACTTCTGAGGGGCAAAGAGGCCTTTGGCGCTATTCTGGCTGCCGTTGAGACATAGAATCAAGGCTTAGGGCAGCTTCACCATGCAGCTTCAATGACAACTTGCGAGTAAAATAAGTATACGGCGTCCGTAGAAATTCGCCGACTCGTTCGACAGAATCGTCATTCCCTAATTCTTGGACGAAACGCAGTCATGGCACAAAGGTTCATACTACTCCCTATTTTCTGTGTTGTTGCGCTCATCGCGATGCAGAGCTCGCTACTTGCACAGAAACGAAAACCGGTTCGGGCCAAGGCTCCGAAGTTTGATGACAAAGAGTTCGATGGCATTTTCTTCTCCGATGTGCGAACTGTACTCAAGGGCGAGTTGCCCAAGTCACAGCAACAGCTCGCCGCGTTAGCGGGCAATTCTGGAACCACCGCTGGTGAATCCGGAACCAGCTCGGACAGTGCCGATCCGGTGGCTTGGCATAAGTTGATCAGTCCCGAGTCACTAGAAGATCATGTGAAGTCTTCAAAATTGCGATTGGGGAAGATCGTTACTACCCCAACTGCGTTTGCCGGTGGTGGATTTAATTCTGCTCGCCGTGAGTTCTCGTTACAGGCATTGCTGTTTGCCATTATTGAGATTTATCCCAACGATGACGTTCGCTTTAAAAAGAGTGCTCCTGTTGCGCGAGAGCTTTTTGCTAGGGCCGCCGCAAACTCCAAGGTCGGATCTATACAATCCTTCAATGAAGCCAAACAACGCATGGCAGACCTGGGCGACATGGTCAATGGCTCGACTCTTGCGGGCGATGCAAAATCAGAAACCGACTGGTCAGAGCTAATGGACCGCACGCCTCTAATGCAATTGCTGGAGTGGGGGCATGACGAAAACCTTACCAAGCTCGTTGCCAGTGAAGAGCAATTTAAAGCGAATAAAGAACAAGTCCGAAATTTTGCAGAGCTTGTAGCAGTCCTGGGTAAGACTTCCTTGCAAGAGGAGATGCCGGATGCCGACGACGAAGATTACGCTTCATTCGTTAATACTATGATTGAACATACGCAGCAGGTAAAACTCGCGGTGGAAACCGACAACGCGGATATGGCCCGCAAGGCCGCGGCCCAGATTGGCCAGAGCTGCCAAGCCTGCCATGATGACTATCGGTAAGCCAATCATCTAGCGTCACCACTTGAGCAAGCAAGAAGTAGGAGGGATCAATTGGGTATCCGCTTTCGTTGCCACCATTGTGAAAAACAACTGCATGTCAAGGACTTCCAAGCGGGGAAACGCGGGAAGTGCCCAAAGTGTAAAGAGAGTTTTCGTATTCCTGAAAATGACGCTGACTACTCCTTGTCGCTTGAACCTGCTGGTCAAGAAATGGTCGCTGCTGCTTCCCACTCTAGCAGTGATTCACAGAGCCTCTCGAATAAGGCGTCTGCCGACCTCGATGAAGCTATTGGACTAGACGCTCCGAGTAGTTTCGAGGCTCCGAATGATCTGCCTGACTTACGACGCGAGCGAGAGTCCGAGCGGGAGCATGTAGCACCGCTGCGCATGCATCCGGTGGAAGACGAATGGTCGCAGGAAGCGTCTCCGCCGGAGGAACCAGCTCGGAAGCAACCCACTGCTCCGGCATTTTGGTTTGTCCGGCCTCCTTCGGGTGGCCAGTTCGGTCCTGCCGACCAGGAAGTTTTTGACCAATGGTTGACTGAAAACCGCGTTACCGCCGACTCCTTGGTTTGGCGTGACGGTTGGGAAGAGTGGATGCCTGCTGCCGAAGCAATGCCTGACGCCTTTCCAGGTTTGCAAACTGGCTCATCCACGTCACCTGCACGCTTAGAACCAATCTCGGCGGGATCGGAAAGCTCCCAGCCAAGACTTGGCGAACGAAACCGTTTGGAAAGGAAGCAAAAACGCAAGCGAAACTACAAGGTGATGCTTGGTGTGCTAATCGTTCTCACCCTGGTGCTTCTTTCAGCACTCATTGTTGCCATCCTGAACCAGTAGTTTGGGCAACTCGCAGGTATCTAACCTCAAACTTGACCACCCCCCAAGCCGGACCAGTGCGTAGCCAACACTCCACGTAATTGTTGCGCCATAGTTTGCAGCACGCCATTGTCTCGCACGCGTAACGGTGCGGCGTTGACAACAATTCTGTTCGTTTCTCGCCAGCATGGTGCAGGAATACGCACAAAGCAAATCGATGCACCTCCAATTTGTCATCCGCCTTTGTCATGTTCTCTCCCAGATCGTTAGTCCTTCGGTCTCTACGAATCACGCGTAATATTAATTCTCTAATAAACTCCAGCATAATTATTTGGCTGTGCTGGTTTTGATTGCGAATACTTGGCGAGAGTTTAGCTCGTTAGGTATTTGCAACTGCCCAAATCTGCCCAGGTTTTGAGTGACGAAGTAAGGTGCATTGTGGTGTTCCATTGCCTTGTCGTTTTTTCTCTTTTTTATTCTTGCTTTCCGCAGGAAAGCCCTGGTAGGTATTGGGAGCACAGGCGACGTCGAACGGCGCTGGTGATAGCTGCGTAAGCACAGTGCGTTCTGTACTGGAAAGTTTGCAAGACCCAGCTGTTACCAACGAAAATCTTGCTGACCTACTCAGTGAGCTGAGCGACGAATTCACTTGCGTCAATCGTCACGCTATGGCGATCATGACCAGCTTGGTATCGCAGAATTGTGCCGCTTCCAATCGTGACCACGGCGAAGTCACACTGCTGATGACCGAGCTTTGCGAAGCTCTGTTGGCCGCGGCGCTAGAGAATCATTCGGTCGACGCCAAACACCTGAGTCCGGAACTGCGCGCGTTCCTCGAAGGTGGAGTGTCTCTAACTAAAGACGCAGATGAATCAGATGAGCAGGATAAGCAGGAGGGGAAAACAGGACGGACTGCCACGGAAAAGAAAGAAGAACTGCTGATTATCGGAGCGATCAATCAACCTGAATCGAAGGCCGACGATATCGAAACCGTCAGCAAAGTTGCTTTGTGTAGCTGCGAGGACGGAGAGCTGCTAAAAGAGTTCCTAAACGAATCGGTCGAGAATATCTCCAACGCCGAGCAACTGATGCTGGTGCTGGAAGAAACGCCCAAAGACGAAGAGTCGCTGCACGGGCTGTTTCGAGCAGTACACACCATCAAGGGTGCCGCCGGCTTCTGCGAGATGGAGCAACTCGGCACTTTAGCCCACAAGGCCGAAAGCGTGTTGGCACGAGTGCGCGATGGCGAACTCCTTCTGAAAGATGAACTCTTCGAAGTCATTTTGATCTCCATCGACCTGATGAGTCGCCAGCTATACACGGTTCAGGCAAATCATGAAGCGAAAAAGCCGCTGGAATATCCGGCCTCGCCCGAACTGTTGCTCGACTGCCTGATCGGTACTTTTCAAACAGGCGAGTGCGATGCAGGGCTACTGAACGAAATCAAGGAAATTCTCTGCGAGGAAGAGGAAGCGCAAGGGGCAGCAGGGCAAGCCAAACTATCTCAATCCAAAGCTGCCGAGTCCTTACGAGTCGATGGCAAACGTCTCGGACTATTGATTAACCTTGTCGGCGAACTGGTCATCACCGAAGGCGTCGTGCAATCTGAGCTGCAGGCCATCGATAAACTCTCGGCTGCATCTGTCGGCGCAAGACTGAGGAAAGTTGTCCGCGATATTCAGCAACTGAGTTTGACGTTGAAGATGGTTCCAATTGGAACGCTACTTCACAAGAACAAACGCATGGTCCGTGACTTGTCGGAAAAACTCGGCAAGCCCACTCGTGTGCTGATTCAAGGAGCTGACACAGCTCGTCTCTGCCTTTTCGTTATCAAACCCTAGCAGCAAGCTATGCGTAGCGAAGGCGCTTTGTCCGTCGGCTCGAGATAGTGCTCCACTGATGGGCTGCTAAAACAGTAGCCAACCAATTGTGAAGAGCTAGCCGGTCGATCGGCGGAAGACTCCCTTGCAGCAGACTCATCGAGTTTGCTACAGACGGATCGAAGCAAGTTTCGAGGCACTATATTGGGTTGCTGGATGCGGGGCTGTTCGCAATTCGGCGTGGGTGCCCAAGGTAAAACACAGTTATGCGTTTGGAAGTGGACGGATGTCACTAGAAACTGCTGGATCGCAGTGCAAGAAATTGCAGGCTCAAGGATCGATCTCCACCGTCAAACGGCGTCCCGCTGTACTAAGGGCTCTCGGAGACTGCGATCCGCCGCAGTCTGTTGAGATTGCGGGAAGAGTCTTTGAGCTCGAAGAAATCTTCAAACATGACTCCTGGGCAGCAACTGCTCTTTATCAGTCGCGGCGTGATCCCGAAATGCGCGCCGTCTGCAAGTTCAATCGAACGCAACCAGTGTTTTTTATTCCCATGCGTTGGCTCGGCAGACTACTTGCAAAGCGAGAAGCATTTGCCTTTAAGGAGCTATTTGATGTAGCGGGGATTCCTCGGTGGTCAGGAATGGTTCGAAAGGATGGCATCGAACTGACTAATGCTGTCGCGCACGAGTTTGTGCCAGGTCGGCCGCTGCAGTCCGAAGAAAGAGTCGGTGATGACTTTTTTTTGCGGCTCAAGGCGATTCTCGAGGCGTTGCACCAAGCCGGCTTTGCCTACGTCGATTTGCACAAACGCGAGAATGTGATTGTCGATGTGAATGGTCATCCTGCGCTCATCGACTTTCAAATCAGTATGCAGCCGGCACCCAAATGGATTTGGAAGCTGCCTGGAATGGTTTCCCTCCTGCGACTCTTTCAATCCACAGATCGTTTTTGCTTATACAAGCACGTGAGGAACTCCCGTGCAGACCAGATCGGTCTGCTTGGACTTAGCTCATATGAACGAATCCCTTGGTGGATTCGCATGCACAGGATGATCGCCGTTCCATTTCGGCAAGCACGTCGTCGGCTACTTTCCTGGCTGCGGATTCGAAATCGCGCGGGCGCCTCTAACAGCGAATTTTTCCCAGAGCACGCGTTCCGAGAATCCTAGTTGCAATTGCAGTTTCTGCCCAAGATTATTTCACAGTGTCATTGTAAGCCTCGGCCAGAAGCTTGACGCCCTTGCGAATACCATCTTCGTTTTGCACACCGAAGCTCAAGCGAATCGTATTGCTTGGAGCGACGGAGTCTCGCGAAAAACAGTGATGTCCTGGTACATAGAGTACTCCGCGTTCCACGGAAGCTTGCCAGAACTTGCCGGATTCTCCGGTATCCACACTCTCTAGGAGTTCCAGCCAAACGTACAGCCCACCCTGGGGCTGTCGCCATTGAATATCTTCATTCCCACCAAACTCTTGTTGGAGAGCATCAATGGTCGCCTCCAATTTTCTTCGGTAACCATCCTGAATGACTGGCAAATGCTGGTCCATTTCACCAGACTGCAACGCTTCTTCAACCAGGACTTGACTGAAATGCGGTGAACCGAAGTCGATATTGGACTTAATGTCCAGCAGGTGCGCTGTCAAGTATTCTGGCACCACGCCCCAGCCGACTCTGATTCCTGGCGAGAAGGACTTAGAAAAGGTTCCGAGCTCCACTACAAAATCTGCCGCTTCTTCATGCAGAGCGCTGAGCGGCGGGAGCGATTCTCCATAGTATCGCAGCAACTGGTAGGCATTGTCGGAAAGTAGCAGTAGGGGGCTCTTTTCCTTTCGCCAACGAGCAACCAAGTCGAGAAGTTCTCGACGCCGCTGGAGGCTGAGGGTGCTCCCAGCTGGATTGTCGAACTCAGTCACCGAATAAACGGCTTTGATGCGATCGCCTAAACCTTGCTTGCTAAGCTCGTCCATTTTTTCCTTCAGAGCATGGATACAGATTCCATCCTCGTCAGCTGGTACACCAATTACTTTCGCGCCAAGATTCTTCAGCGTTCCGAGATAGACGAAATAGGTAGGCTCGGCGACCAAGACGATGTCGCCTGGATCCAGTGTTGCTTCGGACAACAGATGGAGAAATTGGTTGCTTCCAGCCGTCAGGATGATGCGATCCGCGTGAGGTTTGGCGTCGGGGTAGTTCTGGAAACTCCACTCAGCCAGCTTTTCCCGCAATGAATGACTTCCCGCCGTCGCATCGTATTGCAAAGCTTTCCCAAGCAGAGCGGGGTTCTCAGCAAGTCGACTCATGCACCTGCCAACGGCTTCGCTCGGCAGTGTTGCATTGTCGACAAAGCCAGCAGCCAGCGACACTAAGTCTGGAAACTGCAAGGCCTGTCGCATCAGCTTGCCGATAGCTGCTCCAGCAGCCAGTCCCGCGCGTTCGCTCAACTTTATGTTCGCTATATCTGGCTCAGCAATGCTCATCGTAGTCTGTATCTAATCGAAAGTTGTCTTTTGCAGTAGTTTGTGTTCCCTGTTCTCCAATTCCATTATTCTTGGAAAACCGAAAGTCATACTGCAACATTCTCGGGATTGGAGCCGCTGTTTAAACCCCAATCGTGGCAGCTGAGGCCGCTTCTGCAGAAGTTGAAACGAAAGTGACTTGTGCAGCTCTTACCGGCTTTCAAGAAAATCGCTCGGCTTCTCTGTGTTCAGGTACTAAAATCTGGCCGACAGCCAATTCCACGCATCTGCGAGGGTTTCGTCGACGGGTCTACGGCAGTAATTCAGCTCCGCTTCTGCAAGTTGCGACGTATAAAAGTGCTTGAGCGAACCCATGGCGATAGCTGCGCCATTAACATCGCCTTCCCGAATCGGAAGGACTTTGAGGGCAGCGTCAATCATGTTGCCGAAGACGCGAATTGCATATCCCATTTGAGACACCCGTTTTCTACGTCCTGTTGCGTTGAGCATCGCGCGCCAGAGTTCTTGGTAAGTCAGATTTTCGCCCGCCAAGATGTAGTTCTGGGCTTGGCGAGCCATGCTGATCGAATTGACGATGGCTGCTGCAACGTCTCGGGCGTCACAGAAACTGCAGCCGCCTGGTGGAGCCGCAACGATAGGAGCTTTGTTGACCTCCAACATCATTCTTCCGCTGGACGGTTTCCAATCATAGGGAGCCAACATGAAGCCAGGGTGGAGAATGTGGCCTCGTAAGTCCTTCTGTGCAAATGCCTTGCGTACAGCTGCTTCTGCTTCGGATTTGCTCACGACGTACGAACAAGGTGTTTTGGCGACACCTCCTTGCCCTGACTCGTCAATCAGATTCTCCTTGCTGCTGGCTGCTGGCAGAGTATCCACAGTCGAGATATGCACCATCTTGGCTGAGTTGGTCAAGCAAGCTTGAATGATTGTCTCCGTTCCTTGCACATTCACCTGTCGCGATTGCTCCAAGTTTTGCCAGCCAATGTGGATGTAGGCAGCGCTGTGCACCACGGCGCTACAGCCTTCCACGGCTCGGTGAATGGTCTCCTCGTCGGCCAAGTCTCCCAAGATGATCTCGACCGGCAGCCCCTCAAAGGCTTCCTGAGAAGTCCCCTTGCGGCAGAGAACACGGACTGGCATCTCTCTATTGCAGAGTTCACGAACGACGCAGTTGCCCAACAGCCCTGTGCCACCGGTAAGAAAAATCATTCGTTAATCCCTTTTAGAATTGGAGCATTGAGAAAAAACTCCCGATGGTGCGCAATAAGTTCGAAGCCGTTACCATCTAGGTAGCTATGAAACACTGCGATCCAGACTTCGGTGTGGTCGAACTCATTTGACACGCCGCCATTTTGCTCGCAAACTTTAACCGTGAATAGTGTCACGAAAGACGAAAGATGATCACCATAGCAAAACTAATCGGTTCCGCTTCTTGTGCTTTCATAACGGCCTTCTGCTGCTATGGGTTCTTGGCGAGTTTTGAAGTGCCAGGCTGGAGCTGGCAAGCGATTTACGCTGGGATCGGCAGTATCTTTGCTGCGGCTGGCATGGTTACGTTTCGATCGGCTATTTCCTCGAAGCCGATCTAGTTCGGCGAGTATCGAAGATTGATACAAAAGCCCAAAAAATCTTGAGATCAGATTGCAGATAGTCGGAAAGCAGCTCCAAGACGAACCCTGAAACGGTCTGCGAGTGCAAGAGATTCGAGCCGAACATCGTTGGCCACACAGCAAGCGTTTGCTTTTGGATGGGGAGAGTGCGGCGAAAGCTGTAGAACGCTGCTTGGGTAGCACCGGTTCTTTGGACTGCTTTGCCATTCTCACGCCAAGCGGTCCGCTATACACAGCCGTCAGGGATGGCTCGGCGGGTTTCTCGGTTGCGCAGGATTCCAGTCGCTCGAGTTTTTCCGACCAACTTGAATGCCCCCTACCAGGATTCTCCCTGGAATGGCGTGCACCCCCAAATATGGTCCATGTAGCCTGAAGCACTAGCGGCTTGATTGAGGGAAAGAGGACTTTGGGATGACAAAAAAGAAAAACGACTTAACCGCGAGTGGATTGTACGCGCTTTGCGTGAAGGTGAAGCAATGCTTGCTGCCGGCAAGTCAGCGGAGGAAGAAGTTCTTCCTCAGTAGCACTTCTTTTTTGTCAGAGCTTCCGAATGATGTGGATGCGATATTCGGTTGAAGTAAGTTGAGCTTGAGCAGCCTTGGTTTTGCCATCGGACTCCATGCTGAGCCGCGCGGACTCAAGTTGTTTGTCATGGACCCGACGATCCAATTCAATCAGACATTGTTCCTGTGAAACTCAAATTCCGTCAGGGATATTCCGTTTCGAAACGATGCCAGTGCCTGCCGCCGCGAGCTTCGCTGTACGATTGGGGTGCCTCACCCCTCAAGGAACGGAATTCGTTCGAGTAACCCTACGCGAGAGCGCGTGTCGAGGATATGAACAGGAGAGTGCCCAACAGAACCACATACCAAGCATAGAGTCCACTGCGGCTGAGCACGCGACGCCACGTTGGAATACTCACAAATTCCGCATTAGGACGTGTTCTCGGGCTAGGAGTTGTGTTCACGGCTTGAGCTAGCTGAAAGCTTGGTTAGTGAGAGAGCGGTAGCGCCCCTGAGAGGGCTCACTGAAACCATAGGCCCTAAACCCGAATACTCTCGGTAAGCGGGAAATACTCAACGGTTTGCCGCAAAATATTGAGCCTGATTGCGACGACTTTTCCAAATTTTCAGGCGTGTGGGAAAACCAGAATACTACGCGGCTGCCTTGAGCGATCTCAGCCAACTGAGTTAGACTTTCCGCTTGCAGTTTTTAACTCAGAAACTTGCTCTCCGAATCTGAATTATATAGAAACACCCCACGCAGCTCGATGAATTGGGAATTCCTTCTTCGCTCAAAAATGAATCCACTCGATGCCCGTGCGACGCCCCTTGGGAGTTGTCAGGCAGTTCGTGAGACGATTGATCGTTGCCTGGGCGAAGTCGCCTGGGTAGTCGAGCCATCGATGCTGGAAATGATGGATAAATCTGCCGATCATTTGCGTGCTCAAGGGTGGAGCGAGGAACTGATTGAACAGAGTCGCTTTGAGAATTGCTATGGTTACCTCGAGGGGGCTGAGTTGCAGTTTCATTTCTCTGAAATGGATCGTGATCCACTGATGCAACTGCAAGTAGAAGTAGAAGGTGAGGGAGATCCTTTGCCAGCGATACGGTCTCTCTGCAGAGAGTGTGCCTGGGAAGCAGCGCAGTTGAACTCCGAAATGCAGTGGGAGTTGATACCACTCGAAAGTGTGGAGGCTGGCAACCAAGCGACAGTTTCAGCAAACCTCGAATCTGCAGAACTTGAGCAATTGCTGATCCATCAAGTCTCATGTGAGCTGCAAGACTCTTGGCATGCCTTCTCGGAAATCTCAACTCCGCGTCTTGTTGAACTTCTCGAAACATTAGATCTGAATGGACCGATTGCAATTGAGAATGCATTGCGGATTGCGGAGCAGCTATTGGGCGCAGCAGGCTCAACATTGGCGATGGAACTTGCCCTTGCAGAAGACTTTCCGAGAATCTGTTTTCCTGCGTTATGTCGCTGCCTTGAGACCTGCTGCGGTATGGATGGCTTCTCAGTTGCTGCTGCTGTTCTAGAACAGGGAACATCCTCTGAGTTACCGGCAATGGCTAAGCATTTGCTTTGCTTTGGCCAGAATGACGCTTTTCTGAATTGGCTGGAATTCTATTTCCAAGAACAACAACAAAACATTTCTCCCGAGTGGGGACAGTTGGTCCGAACCTGTAGTGTCGAACCTTCCCGTTTGCGACAGTGGCTGCAAGCGGGAACCTCATTGGCGACGATCGCTATGGATGCAATCGTCGCAGATTTCGAATCGGAAGAGTCAGAGAAGAGAATATGTAAATCATTGGCGTCGCAGGATCTCAAAGCGACACTTGAAGCCGTAGTCCAATTGGACGATTCTCCAATGCTGGAAGAGAGGGCTCAACGCATCTTCGAATACCTGCATGGAAGCAACATTTAGCAGTTCACCCGAATGGGGCTTAAGACTCTGCAAAGAGATTTCTTGCTGCTTGGCGTCCTGACTGGACGCACTGCGGAATGCCGACTCCAGTGTAAGCAGCTCCGCACAGCTCAATCTGCGGACAGCCGGTTTTCATTAAGTGTCTGACTCTCTGAACTTTTTCAACATGGCCCAGTTCGTACTGCGGCATCGCATTGGGCCAGCGGATGACGTTTTCCGTCTTGGGAGCTTTGCCCCGCCATCGCAGAACTTCCGTTAGTTCCTGTCGGGCTGCTCGCAGTACTGCCTCGTCGTCCAGCTCGCAGAATTCCGGGTTCATCGCACCACCAAAGAACATCCGCAGTAAGAGCTCGTTTCTCGGAACACGTCCCGCGTACTTGTTGCTGGAGTAACTAATGGCAAGCACTTCTCTGCCTTCCTTACTCGGAACGATTAAACCAAATGCGTTTACATTGCCAAGTATCTCATCTCGAGGCACGACCATCGCGACGATGACACTCGATGCATAGTGTATACCGGCAATCTCCTCAGATGCGGCTGGCTGCAATGGCCGAAGCAACCGGGCAGTCGCTGATGCAGGGGTAGCGAGAACAATGGAGTCGAATAACTCGCTCGTTTGCAATGCATTTCCTAGTTTACAGGCCACCGATTGGTACTTGATCTGATAACCATCAGCAGACTTGGTGACAGAGTCGACCTCGCAATTCAAGCGTAGTGATTCATTGGGAAGCTTTTGACCTAGTTGACTAACCCAATCCGACATTCCGAAGCGAGGTGCACGAAACTGTTCGTAACGAGCGCCGCTAGCTTTCTTCGCCAGATCAGCTGCATTGCTCTTCTTGGCAGCGAGGCTGGCACGGATCAGGCCGCCGTGCTTACGTTCCATCTCGACGAACTGAGGCAACGCGGCTCGCATACTAAGTTTTGCGGGATCAGCAGTGAAAATACCCGCAACGATGGGTTCGATTAAGTTTGTGAAGGCCTCTTTCCCTAATCTTCGCGTGGCAAACGACTCCAATGATTCATCCAGTTCTTCGGTGCGTCTGGGAACAAAGTATTCGTAGAGAAGACGAAGCTTGCCGGCGGGAGAAAGAGCTCCTGTGCCGAGGATGCTACTCAGTTTCGTGGGCTGCATCAAACTGAAGCCGGCAGGCACTGGTTCGATCCGTTCCCGATGAAGCACTTGTGCCAATCGATTCTCGGCCTCAGGCTGCAGGAGTCCGTCGACACTAGCGAACTCACGAGTTAATTCGAGTGCAGCCGGTTGCAGCGTTGCAAAGTTGTCGGCGCTGCGTTCGATCAGATAGGCACCTTCTCGATCGGTTTCCAAAACACCGCCCAGGCGCGGCCGCGATTCGAACAAGGTGAGTTGGCAATCGTACTTGCCCTTGGTCAGCTCGAGTGCCGCCGCCAAGCCCGAAATGCCACCACCGATAATCGCCACGCGTTTCAAAACTTGCTCCTTCTTCTCGATGCAGCTGGCTTCGCGTGCTCCGCTGCTCCTTCCTTAACGACTAGAGGCTGACGTGAGTTTGGAACTATCTAGCTTTCTCAGCCGCCGCATCGATCTTCGCCGCCAGGATAAAGTCATTTTCACTAAGACCATTGATAGCGTGAGTCGTCATTTCGATCTTGAGCTTTCGATAGTCGGTCAAATGTAGATCGGGATGGTGCTGATCTACTTCAGCAATCTCGGCGACTGCGTTCATCAGGCTCATCGCCTGAAGGAAGTTCTTCATATTCCATTTGCGATAAATCCACTTTCCGCATTCGCTCAACTCCCACTTGGGAAGGGCTTCCAACTGCGATTTAGATTGCTCAGCCGTCATTGGATCGACACCCCCTTCGCAAGGAAGGCATTTTTTTGCGGCAAGTTCAGAAGCTGTTCTAACTTCCATCATGGTTTTTCTCCGAAAATTCTATGTGGTTTGAGGTGCGATTCCGCTTCACTTGAAGTAGGTTAAGATTGCTTAAGGAAGAGGATTCCATCGCAGCTTTATAGTGGGAAGGCTTTTAGTTTTAGGTAAAATGAGGCGGGTTCGCAGTCACATTTGCGTTGACTTCTAGCTCAGCCGAGGTGGTCTTATGGTATCTGCATTAAGTAATCGATTTTCCTTCACTCAAGCAAAATCCTTAGTGAAGGACCTCAGCAAGCCAAATCCCAAGATCTACTGGACTGATTTTATAGCAACCGTTTTGGTTGGCCACACGGCATTTGCAGCGATGGATCGTGTCCACGTGCTGGTTGAGGGGCCTGCGCTTTGGTTCACGCAAGTTGCGTTGTTCTGCTTGGTCGCGATTCTCTACATGCGCGCGGCCATGTTTATTCACGAGCTCGTGCACCTTCCGAAAGAGGGGTTCAAAGGGTTCCGCGTCGCCTGGAATCTCCTTTGCGGAATCCCGTTCTTGATTCCGTCGTTTCTCTATTACCCCCATGTCGACCACCATCGTCGCAAGCACTATGGGACGGAGAAAGATGGCGAGTACTTGGATCTAAGTCACAAGCCACCTGCGTATTCGCTGGCATTCATTTTGGCAGCTTTGGTAGTTCCTATTGCAGGCTTCACGCGTTTTCTCGTAATGACGCCTCTAGCCTGGATCTTTCCGCCGTTTCGCCGCTGGGTCGAACAGCATGCGAGCAGCATGATCATTGATGTCTTTTACATTCGTGGTGATTTCGGTGAAGAGGCTCGCAGGACGATGCGTATGCAGGAAGTGCTGTGCTTCTTCTGGTGCTGCGGTTTTGCGACCTTTGGCCTGATGCAGGGCGGTATTCCTCTGATTAAAGGATATCTAGTCGCCGTTGCTCTGATTACGATCAACAACGTACGCACGCTTGGAGCACACCGATGGACCGGGGATGGTGACGCGATGAGCTTCGAAGAGCAATTGCTTGATACGGTCGACTATCCGCATCGCCCCTGGTTCACCGAGCTATGGGGACCCATTGGCACTCGATATCATGCGACGCACCATCTCTTCCCAAGCATGCCTTATCACAACTTGGGTGTCGCCCATCGTCGACTTATGGAAGGCCTGCCGCAAGACTCGATCTACCGTGACGTCGTCCGAGTCTCATTAGTTGGCGCGATTGGTGAACTCTGGACTAGGTCGAGAAACCGCAAGTCAAATCCCGTCGCTGGGCCAGCGGATAATTCTTCGACCAGTACTGAGGACGGCAAAACCGCCGCTTAGTATCTCCCCCTGTAGTGGGATTCGCCAGAATTCCATTCACTCCCATCGCTCTTAGGAATGCCCAAGAGTACGTGCAGCATAGTCCGATACGTTCTGAGCAAAGAACCGCTGCTCGTAATAACGAATTCAACGTGATACGATGCGAGAAAGTGTTTGGCCATCGCACATAGAGCGGTGACCTTTTGCAGTTCTCGTTTCTTGTGGAGTGGGCCGTGGATTCTTCCCTTCGTGCACTGAGTCGTTTTCTTTGCGTGATTATCTTGGTGGCATCCAGCGTGCCACTCATAGGGCAGGAAGCCGGCGAGTTTGACTATCGTGAAAATGTGCTCAGCAATGGGCTGCGAGTGATATCGCTTGAAGATTTCTCGTGCCCGATCGTATCGGTTCACCTCTGGTATCACGTTGGATCAAAAGACGAGAATCCGGAGCGGCAAGGATTTGCTCACATGTTTGAGCACATGATGTTTCGAGGAACGGATCGGCTGGGAAGCACCGACCACTTCGACTTCATCCGACGCACTGGCGGCAGCTGCAACGCCTACACGACTTTCGATCAGACGGTGTATCACCAATCTCTGCCCGCCAATCAGTTGAACCTCGCTCTGTGGCTAGAAGCCGAACGGATGTCGATGCTCAAGATTGATCAGGAAGCGTTCGACACCGAACGCAAAGTCGTGGAAGAAGAACGTCGGATGGGCATCAATCGGCCGTATGGCAAGCTTATGGAGAAAGCTCTGCCGTATTTGTTCCCCGATCATCCATATCGCTGGTCGACTATCGGCTCGATTCCACACCTGCGAGCCGCAGCAGTGCCAGAACTGCGTAAGTTTTGGAACACTTACTACGTGCCGAATAATGCGACACTCGTCGTCGTGGGGGCAGTCACACATGCAGAGGTGCAACAGCTTGCTGAGCGTAACTTTGGTTGGATTCCACGCGCCCCGGAGCCTCCGCGTGTGGCTGATCCTAAAATGGAGCCGTTTGAAAAGCAGGAGATCACGATCACTGAGCAAAACGCGCCTGCTCCCGGCTTGGCATTGATTTTTCGCGGGGTACCGATGAATCACCCTGATGCTACGGCTATCAACTTGATGACTACGATTCTAGGTGGCGGCGAGAGCAGTCGGATCTACCGACGAGTCGTCGCTGAGGATCAATCCGCAGTGATGGCCATGTGTGGAGCAATGGGCCTTGAGCAGGACGGCATTATTGGAGCTGCTTCGATCATGATGCCCCTCGGCGGCAATCCCAAGAAGGCACTTTCTGGCATGAAGGAAGAAATTCAAACCATGCAGACCGAAGGGGTGACTGACCAGGAACTCGAGAAAGCCAAAAATCAGATGCTCGCGGGTTTGGTTACCGAAAGCCTCACGGTCGATTCGAAAGCTGAAGCGCTCGGGGCCGCCGCCGTACTGGAAGGCGACGTCGCCAGGGTCAACACTCGTCTCGAACGAATTCGTTCTGTGACCAAAGATGACATTCAACGTGTCGCAACTCAGTACATGAACTTGGACCATGCCATCACTGGCCAAGTAAAAGCGAACCTCTTTGGCACTCTTGGCAGCATGCTGGGCATGAAGAATGATGTTGAGGATGCTCCGATCACTGGAGAAAAAGAGACCCAAGCTCCACCGCCGGGAAGACCCGGAGTGAAACGTCCTGACAATCGACTGGCGACTTCGCCGATCGCTGGGCCGCTCAAGTTTGAAGCGGAGAGCGAGTACAAGACTCTCAAGCTCGACAATGGCCTGACCATTCTCGTCGTAGAAAACCACGAGATACCTTACGTCAACGTTCAGCTAGGAATGATGGCCGGAGCGTGGAACGAAGAGAAGCCCGGCTCCGCAGCGATAGCGCTTTCCATGCTGACGAAAGGAACATCAAATCAAGATGAGAAGTCGCTGACGGAAGAGCTCGAAAGCTATGCGATTTCTCTCGGTGGATCGGCAAGTATGGATTCCTCAAGTGTCAGCCTCGGCTGTTTGCCTGAACAATTAGATCGCGGTATTCGCCTACTTGGCGACGTCGTGCTGAACAGTACGATGCCGGAGGAGGAGTTCAAGAAACTCAAGAAGCAGACCACCACGGGACTAGCGATTAGCTCCAAAGAGCCTTCCTACATTGCCGATTTGGAATTCCGTCGCAAACTCTACGGCAATCACCCCTATTCGCGAAATGTCTCAGGTGAGGTGGAAGACATTGCGAAGCTGACGGTGGAGGATGCCCGCAAATGGTGGAAGACAAACGCTCGTCCGGACAACGCAACACTGGTGTTTGCTGGCGACATCGACTTGGCAACAGCCGGTAGTCTTGCCAAGAAATATCTCATCGAGTGGCAAGCCGAAGGTGAATTGCCGCAGCGAGACCTACCACCCTTTCCGGCTAAGAAACCGACTCGCATTTTCTTGGTTAACAACAACGGAGTTCAGAGCGAAATTCGTGCGGGGCATTTGTCTATCAAGCACGATTGTTCCGACTACTTTGCAAGTCGCGTTGTCAGTGGTTACTTCGGTGGAGCGTTTAGTTCGCGATTGAACGAAACGATTCGCGTTGAGAAAGGTCTAACTTATGGCGCTCGTGGTGGGTTCGCCGCCGCGAAGCAAGCTGGACGTTTCACTGTCAGCACTTTCAGCAAAAATGCAACAACCGTCGAAGCAGTTGCGGCGATCGTGGAGGAAGTGATTCGGTTGCGAGCCGAGCCACCATCCAAAAAAGAGCTGGGCAACACAGTTTCGTACTTCACCGGCTCGTTCCCAGCGAGCCGCGAAACGTCGCAGCAAGTCGCCAGCGAGCTCTGGTCTTACCGCGTGCTTGGCTTGCCAGATGACTTCACGCAGCAATTGCTTTCAGCCGTAGGATCGACCACCGCTGAGAAGTGCCTGCAAGTTGCCCAAACACATGTTGATCCAGATAGCTTGGTGATTGTCGTGGTTGGTCCAGCTGCAAAACTGAAGGAAGGATTAGAGAAGATTGCACCGGTCACTGTGGTTGGGAAGTAGCGGAATAATCTCCAAAGCGGCCTAGCTGCACTAAACCGGTGAGGGGCAGCATTTGCTCACAACACGAGTTACAGTCTGCGTTAAGGACTGCCAGCGTTTTATATGCGAAACGCTTTGCATTTCTCGAGTAGATGGCGACCGAGTTGCCTGATAGCGCTGCCCTGCAGTGCAGTTGATGCTGCCTCTCGAGCGTTTGTGAAGTATGCTTCAGTGTTCTAAGATCAGAATAAAAGCCAAGCATGCAGATTCCTCAATTGAATTTTCTTTTTCGTGTTAGTTTCTCCCATCAAACAACTTGGTGTTCGCTTTTCGCTGTCTCCGTAACCTACTTGTGTGCTGATTGGTCCGTGGCCCAGTCCCGACAACAGGGCTCACGCAGCACTCAGTCCCCTGCATCTCAAGTCAAGGTCACAAAAGGGGCGGAAGGTTCCAAAAAGGAGCGTAAGAAGGACGAGAAAGCACCCCAGAAGGTGATGATCGGCGGAGTGGAGTGGTATGTCGACTATAACGCCGCGCTGAAGATTGCTCAGGAAGAGAACAAGCCGATGTGGCTGCATTTCGGTGAGAACCCGGGGTGAGCAGGCTGCCGACAATTTGCAAGCGGTCCGCTTGCTAACGCCTTCGTGATCAAAGCTTCTCAAGAGTTTGTGCCTGTATTTGTCGACACCTTGAAAGACATCGAAACTACCAAACGCTTCAAAGAGAAATACGGTAGTTATCCAGTGCTTCGCGTCCACAACGTGAAAGGCCAGGATATCGCAGGTCGGCTCGATGGAAATCTTGTCGCCGGTCAGATCCCTGCCATTCGAGTTCTGAAGCAACTGGAGTATGCAAAGATGGCCCTGCAACGCCAAGCGATGATTGACCAGCGAAAGGGTCGGACGCAAAATCAAAGAGTCTCGACAGAGCACCGAGCCAAGTCTGAGAACAAAGCAAAGGGAACGACTGGAAACGGAGGCAACGCGAAATCTAAAGCAACCTCTAAAAATGCTGCGACAACCTTCTCGAATTAAATAGGCCGGCCCGCAGGTATTGCCTCCCGGCTCATATTCGTCAGCTGGTCATCTTGTTGCGCCATCCGCGTTTCTCGATTTTTCGTCAATTTTGCAAAGGTGCAGATTGGCAAAGACATGCCCCCGTAAACACCAGCTCCAGATCGTCCTTTTCGCCTCCCCACTTCGAACACAAACCGCGTTACCGTAGTTGCGCGATACTTTGAGCGGTATGTCGTCCACAATAAGCATTTGCTCCAGATCTTTACCAAGTCGCTCGGCCTTTCTCATATCCTTGATGAAGTAATGCTCCATCAGCTTGTAATGGAAACGCTGAATACAGCGGGAGCGTCTCCAAACCTTCCACTCGAATTCCCCATTGCCCATGTCGTATGTGATTGCTTGTACATTGTTTCGACCTGCGGAAGATCATACTAGCAGTTCGAAATGCGTCGCCACCAGCGAGAGAAAGGGATGAAGATGCGTTCGCTTGTAAAAGAAGAATTCGTCGACCTTAAAGTCGCACTCGTCGCGCAATGCGAGCTCGGACGCAAAGACGAGTTACTCAGCCAAGTCTAGAATCAGCAATGGTTTTGGGTGTTCCATGTGACTCAGAAGACATTCTTATGAAGGCGGTTCAGGTCAGAACTCAAGACTGCGATGGAGGAGGAAGAAAAAAGGGGCTGCCGAAGCTGAACTTATTGCGGTTCATTCAACTCACGGCAACCCCTTTGTCCATAGTACAGGCACAAGCTGCTCGGCAAGATTTAGGAGAAACATAACAGCGCGAAAAAGGAGCCTAATTTCTGACGCACTCAAATTCTCCTGCAACTTGCACCCATTCGGACGGATGGTGGCCGCAGACCAGCACTCGACCGGCAAGTACCGAGAACTCGGTCTGGCTTGGCCTTGCAGAAGGATCCAGTCTCCTACAAGACAACCGTGAAGTCGGCCTGTAATCTTCTACGCTTTCTCAAGTAGCCTATGCATTGAAGGGTGATTCCCATTCAGCTGTGTTACACTTGGTCTAGCGAGTTTTGGGATATTTATCCAAACGCTGCTAAAAATTTCCCACGTCCGTGCCCAAGCTCCCACCTCGGCACAACTAATGGATTGCCTTTCCCAACGGCGACCGGACAGCATGTTGAAAAATTTTTTTAGAAGCTGCTTGCAGGTTATGGCTCTGTTTTGGACGGCAATCTGCATCTGTTCCACTCTTGCGGCGGATGAAAAGGAGAGTGAACTGGCAAAGATCTTCGCCGAGCAGCTTCGGCCCTTCCTGTCCGTGCACTGCTACGCCTGTCACAATGCAGATGACATGGAGTCGGGAATCAACTTGGAGCTCTTGGATCAAGGCTTCTCAGATCGGCAACTCTTTCTTTGGCGTGACCTCCTGAAGCAAGTGGCAACGAAGCAGATGCCACCAGAAGAAGATGAACAGCCCGAGGACGAGAGCCGCGAAGCCTTCTTGGATACAGCTAGGAAGGCGATCGACTTGGCCCGTGCACGAGAGACCGAAAAGAATGGCATTGTTCGACGCCTGACCGTTCCTCAGTACCGCCATTGTCTTCAGGAGATTTTTGGCACAGAAGAAGACTTCACCGAAGCCTTGCCGCCCGATGGCGTCTCCAAAGACGGATTCACGAACAACGCGGCGATCCTGAGTCTGTCACCGCTGCAGATGGAGAACTACTTGAGGATCGCCGAACGAGTGATAGATGCGACTATGGTCGATGAAGGGGCTCCACCAACGATTCAGAACTTTCGTATGACCTTGGGCAAGAACTGTAATCCGGAGCCCTACCCTAACAAGTTGATCTTGGGAGCCAATAGCCATTTGTTGGCTAATTCAGACGTCCTTGTAGAAGAATTGGTCGCCGACAAGCCATTCTACTTTCTGCCATTCGAGATGCAGAAGTCATTTCGGTTCATCGAAGGCTATCAAGGGAACTCGACGGTGCGAGGCTGGCGAGATTTCAGCAGCATCTATCACGCTGTTTTTGGTTGTATGCGTGGTTCAGGTGGTTACCCGCTTGGTAAAGCCTACGAAACGATTTCCGCAGGCCTTTTGCTGCGGCCAGCAATTCCTAGCACGGAGATCTTTCAAGAATCGAGCACTTACGGCCCACGAGCGAATTTCAAGATTGCTCTGCGTGAGTTGCCTGAACAAGGCGTTTTTCAAGTGCGTGTTCGGGCAGCGAAGTACAACGATGCTTTGCTGCTGGCTGAACGGCAAAAGATTGAGGCTTCTGAGCTCGAATCAAATCCGATTGAAGCCAAGTTTGATAACTTATCGGCAGCAGTCGATTTGCCTAGCTCCGGAATTTACCTAGTGTCCCTGCGTACGCTTAGTAGAGTGCCCGCGAAAAAGGTGAAGTCCGAGTCTTTTAAGCTAACGATCAATAAGAGAACCTTCAGTCGCAATATTACTCCCGGTGTGACGTCAAGCAGTGATACGTACTCGCCATTCTGCGTGATTCGATTGACCGCAGGACAGACTGCGATCGCAGCGACGAATGCCAAAGCCGAGGTAGAGGGAATCCGATTTAGTCGGTTGAAGAAAGATTCTAGTCTCGAAGCTCGCTTTCATGCCTTTGAGTCACGAAATCCCCAATTATCCGTCTTGATGGGACTGCGGCGTGATTGTGGGCACACACAGAAACGCGTCGGAGCCTGTCAGTCCGTTAGCAGTACTGAGATCCAAGAATATGTCTTTCAAGGTGCCATCGACGACTATCCTCGGCCTTTTGTAGAAACAACGAATGTCAACTACTTGGCCGGTGTCCGCGAGATCTCGGTGCGCAACGAGTACACCAGCACTTCGGATTCTCCAAGACTCTTAATTGAATCGGTGGAATTTGAGGGGCCGTATTACGAGACTTGGCCGCCACGAAACCATCGTCGGCTCATGCCGGTTCGGCGTCCGGGCGAAGGCGAAGAGGAGTACGCCAAGCGAGTCCTCCAGGAATTCTTGAAACGCGCCTATCGGCGTCCCGCGACAACGGAGGAACTGCGTTTTGCGATGGAGAATTGGCAAGTTGGATTCGCGAGGTCAAAAGATTTGCAGCAAGCTCTGCGCGATACCTTCTTGGTGATTTTGACCTCGCCTCAGTTCCTGCTTGTAACCGAGCAAAGCTCAACACCCGAGGCTGAACCTCTGGATGAGTATGAGCTGGCATCGAAGCTATCCATGTTTTTATGGAACGGGCCACCAGATGAAAAGTTGATTGTGCTGGCTGGTAAAAAAAGTCTTCGCAAAACACTGCATCGCGAAATAGATCGCCTGATGGAGGATGGGAATTTCGGCCGTTTCGTCGAGCAGTTCGCGTATGAATGGATGAGCCTCGACAAATTGGAGGTTGTAGAGATCGATCGCAAGAAATATCCGCACTTGTCGAAAGAGCTCAAAAAGCAACTGCTCCGAGAACCGGTCGAGTTCCTGCGCTATTTGTTTGCAGAGAACTTATCGATTGACAACTTGGTGCAATCCGACTTTGTCCTCACCAACGAGACGCTAGCCGACTACTACGAACTCGAGAAGCCTATTACAAGTGGATTCGCTTTCGTGTCGACACCCGTCAGCTCTGAGCTCGGTGGCGTACTAACTCAAGCAGGATTACTGGCTGGACTGTCTGATGGTCGTGAATCCAATCCTGTGAAACGCGGCGCTTGGTTTGCCCGTCGGATGATCGCCGAGCCACCAGATGATCCGCCGCCGAATGTACCAGACCTAGAGGAAAGTTCTGGCGAGAATCTAAGCTTGAGAGAACGCCTAGAAAGACATCGCAATCAAGAAGGTTGCGTCAAATGCCATGAAGGAATCGATCCTTGGGGCGTCGCCTTTGAGGCCTACGATGCATCTGGGCTGCTCAAATTAGCCGCAGTCGATGCGTCGACGACGCTGCCGAATGGTACCAAGTTGGGAGATTTGCAGGAATTGAAACAATTTTTGCTACGCGAGCGGCGAGGGCAAGTCGTGTTCAGCTTCGTGAAGCACTTGTCGATCTATGCTCTAGGACGAGACCTGAGCTACAATGAAACGCTTTGGCTAGAAGAACAATCGCGAAAGCTGGCAAAGGGCGACTGTAAGATGCGTGAGTTAGTGCATTTCGTCGTGTGCAGTGATATGTTTTTGACCAAGTAGAGTCGTCGGAAGAGAAAATATGCATTTGAATCGTAGGTCTGTACTCCGCGGTCTTGGCGGAATCATGCTCCCGTTGCCTTTTCTGGACGCCATGCGATGCAGGGCTGATGAAGCTAACGAGGCCCCGAGGAGATTCTGCGCTCTATACACCGCAAACGGGATGAGCCTTCCGAAGGAAAAGAACAAGCTCTCAGATTGGAATTGGTTTCCTCATGAGACGGGCCGCGATTTTAAGTTTGGCAATTCGACAAAACCTTTCGAGCCGTTCCGTGATCAACTCACTTTTCTCGGTGGCCTGCATCACCCGTCGGGTGTGAAGGCGGATCCACATGTTTGCTCAGACATGTGGTTGACCGGAGCACCGCTTCACGATTCCAGTCGTCGTTCATACAATTCTGTTTCGATTGATCAAGTCGTCGCACTACACACCAAACAGTTTTGCCGACAGCCATCTTTGGTGCTTTCCATTGACGCTGGTGTCGGGTTTTTGTCGCGAACCGGTACAATCTCTTTCAATGCGGAAGGTAAGCCGATTCCCGCAGAGAACAATCCGCGACGTGTCTTTGATCGCTTGTTCCGCAGCGATAAGTCTTCACTCGAAATACAGCGAGCCGATTTGCAGCGACGCATCCGAATCGTTGATGCAGTCCTGGAGAATGCTCAGTCGTTGAGTCGACAACTGGGAAAGAGTGATCGCGACAAGCTCGATCAATACTTGACTTCGCTCAGCGAAATTGAGTCTCGGCTCGAGGCTTCGGAAAAGTGGATTGATGTGCCGATCAAGTCTCAGGATTACAGGCATCTCGATTTAAGTGTGACCAATGAGAGTGCACCGGTGGACTACTATCGGACCATGTTTGATCTGGTTGCACTTGCTTTTGATGCTGACATCACCCGCAGCGTTGCTTTTATGCTGAACCGCGAAGACGGCATGGGCATCAGTGATACCTTTCCGCTCAAGCTAGGCTTGTGTCGAACCCACCACCAGCTTTCCCACGCAGGTGATCCAGCAGGGCAACTTGATTTTGCAAAATACGACCTGTTTCTTGCTGAGCAGATCGGCCGATTCTTGAAGCAATTAAAGGCATTTCAGGACGTGAACGGTTCCGTTTTGGATAACAGTATTGTTCTGTACGGAAGTGGTGCGAGCACGACACACAAACCGCAAAACTTGCCAACCATGGTAATGGGCGGTGCAAACATGGGCCTCAAGCACGGAAGCTACTTCCGCCGCGAGAATGGTCATCTATCCGATCTCTATCTCAGCATCTTGCATGCCCTTGATGTCCCTGCAAATTCCTTTGGGGACAGCACGGGCAAGATCATCAATCCAGTCTTCAC
The DNA here is from genome assembly GCA_963691875.1 of Aureliella sp. Lineage (GTDB taxonomy): Bacteria > Planctomycetota > Planctomycetia > Pirellulales > Pirellulaceae > Aureliella. The sequence continues at coordinate 1,335,938 of OY829846.1, read as the reverse complement.
CCGTGAACTGGTTACTTAAGATCCTCCTTTCAAATACAAGTCCAGTCTTTAACGAAAACGTTTTTCAACCTGTAGCCATGTGGTTGAAGCAAATCACTTACTCCGCCGTCGCGAGTAAAGTTGCTGTTCTCGACGGCCAACCCGCACATATCTAGTTTGCTCCAATCACACATGGACAGCATTCTTCGTTCTGCCCCTAAAACAGGAATCGAGCGGAAAGCTATTCAACCAAATACTTCTTGCTGAATGAGTTCATTCGATTCGATTTTCCGAACGAGGGGCAATTCATCTCTGTGTAATGGGGTGTTTCTGGCCTTCGAGAGTTTGCTTGGGCGATGCTGGTTCCTTTTAGTGTTAGATTTTGGTCTGCAGAATATTTCCCAATAGTTCAAGGACCACCTCTCAAATTTTGTGCTTAAGCTCTAAGACGTTACCCCAAAATTTGCGGTTAGCTTTTCGGGTGAAGCTTCGGGTTCGTAATGTCTAACGACATCAGGTTCAACGTCGCCAATGGCATAGAGGGAGAGCCGCGTCGAAGAATAGGTCGATAGTGAGATCGCTAAGGCACTTAGTTCATTTATTCAGGCTCGAGTCGATACCAGACGTGAAATATGGATCTCGGAACGTGCAGATCAACGGGGTGCATTGGTGCGGTATGTTGAAACCACTAACTAAATTACAAAGCCGCGGAAAACGCATCTTAGTCGGGCCAGAGAGCGGAAATTGATTATCACGACCATCGAGTGTTTTGGAATCTACAACGACTATTGGGCTGAGCTATCTTCAGATCGATATCGATACGATGCCGCGATGACGATCCCGGCAAACTTTCGGTAGAACTAACTAGTAAGCATCATAGTGTTGTGCGGTGGCCTCTTTTCCCTTGGGAGTTACGTGGTAGCTACAAAGAGGCTGAGCTGGTAGAGAAACCGTTTGTTGATCAGTGGTTTTTAGGCAGCGGATACAAGTTTTGTAAAACCTAGGCCTATGACCACGTTCCCTTTTCACTCGTCAACCGAAGTCTACCCGGCATTTGGAAAGCGAGTCTTGGGCAGATCTCGGCGACGCTCTTCATCCCAATTGAGTAGCTCGATACTAGCAACTCCAAGCAGGACTATGGTTTAAGTCACGGCAACACTAGCACGGCGCTAAAGCGAGTCCGAACCCTGCGGCGGCGATTCTATTTTGCTGCCTGAAGTACTGAGGACTTCAGCAACGTCGTAAAGGCAAGAGATAGAAAAGTGGCTGAGGCGGGACTCGAACCCGCACGGAAGTAACCTTCCAAGAGATTTTAAGTCTCTCGTGTCTGCCAATTCCACCACTCAGCCAGCTTATGTGTCGCATTGTACACGGCCAAGTTAATTCCTAAAACTCGGCTGAACCTGGTGTCCTCGGGAATGGAATGACGTCGCGAATGTTCGCCATACCGGTCACCCATTGAATCACGCGTTCAAAGCCAAGGCCAAAACCACTATGCGGAACCGAGCCGTACTTCCGCAAGTCGACATACCACCAGTACTCTTCTTCGCTCAGGTCCATTTCCTGCATTCGACTCAGCAGGATGTCTAAGCGCTCTTCACGCTGGCTGCCACCGATGATTTCGCCGACTTGTGGGACCAAAACATCCATCGCCGCCACCGTTTTGTCATCGTCATTGCAACGCATGTAAAACGGCTTAATCGTCTTCGGATAGTTGTGCAGGATCATTGGGCCTCCCACATGATTCTCGGTCAAGAACCGCTCATGCTCGGCCTGTAAGTCGGTACCCCATGAGACCGGAAACTCGAACTTCTCACCGGACTTCTCCAGAATGCCGACCGCTTCCGTGTAAGTCATATGTGTGAAGGATTTATCTTTTACTTGCGTTAGAGAATCGAGAATCCCTTTTTGGATGCGATCGTTGAAGAACTGCATGTCATCGCCGCAGTTGTCGAGCAAATCGGTCAACAAACGTTTGATGAATCGTTCCGCCAAATCCATGTTGTCTGCGAGTTCGAAGAAGGCCGCCTCCGGCTCGATCATCCAGAACTCAGAAAGATGCCGGCTAGTGTTGCTGTTTTCCGCCCGAAAGGTTGGCCCAAAGGTGTAACATCGCCCGAGTGAAGTTGCATAAATCTCGGCTTCCAATTGTCCCGAAACGGTCAGGTACGAGGGCTTGCCGAAAAAGTCTTTTGAGTAGTCGACCTTACCTTCCAACTGCGGCGGATTCTCATGTGGCAGAGTTGTCACACGGAACATCTGGCCTGCACCTTCGCAGTCACTGGCCGTGATGATCGGCGTGTGAACATAGAAAAATCCTTCATCTTGGAAGAACTGGTGAACGGAATACGCAAGTTGGTTGCGGACACGTGTGATTGCACCAAACGAATTCGTTCGTGGACGCAAGTGTGCCCATTCACGAAGCTTTTCGAAACTGTGGCGTTTCTTTTGCAGCGGGTAATCGCTAGGAGCATCGCCGATTAGACGGACCGATGCGGCTTGAAGTTCTGTGGCTTGCCCCTTGCCCTGACTCGCCTTTAGTTCTCCGCTTGCCACAATGGAGCTACCGACCGAAAGCGAAGTGATCTCACTTTCATAGTTTTCCAGATCAGAATCCGCGATGATCTGCAGGTTGGCCATGCAGCTTCCATCGTTTATCTCGATGAAGCTGAAACCACCTTTGCTGTCGCGGCGTGTTCTGACCCAGCCGCGCACTTCCACTTCTCCACCGACTTTGGAAGCGTCCCGTGCCTGCGATACTGGAATCCATTTCATGGTTCTACTTTTTGTGTTTTGGGAAGTCATTAGGTTCGTCCCCCGCTCGTCCACTTCTGAAGGAAAGCGTGGAGACAGGTTCGACGTAGCACTTTTTTCTGGCTGCTCTATAGTCCCTTCTCAGCCAAGTAACGCTCGCAGTCCAAGGCAGCCATACATCCAGTCCCAGCCGAGGTGATAGCTTGACGGTAGTAGTCGTCTGCGACATCACCAGCAGCAAAAACGCCTTCGATGCTAGTGTTCGTTCGGAATGGCTTTGACCACTGAATGTAGCCCTTGTCGTTCATTTCAACTTTGTTGTTCAAGAAGGCGGTGTTTGGCGTATGCCCGATGGCCACAAACATGCCGCTCACGTCCAGCTGTTTGGTACTATCATCCCGAGTATTCTTCAGCTTGAGGCCCGTGACCAAATTCCCATCACCAAGAACTTCCTCAACGACACTGTTCCAGACCATTTCAATGTTCGGATGGTTCAGGGCCCGGTCCTGCATCACTTTCGAGGCCCGCAGTTCGTCGCGTCGGTGGATCATATAAATGGTCTTCGCGCCGTCGAGATTCGCCAGGTAAGTCGCCTCTTCGACCGCAGTATCGCCACCACCGATGACAGCAAGATTCTTTTGACGGTAGACAGGTAGAGCACCGTCACAAACAGCACAAGCGCTTACCCCCTTGTTCTTGTATTCTTCTTCGGATGGCAGACCCAGGTAGTTCGCCCGTGCTCCAGTCGCAATAACGACCGTATGTGCCTCGACGGGATCTCCACTCTTTGGAATGACTTGGTGAACATCGCCACTAAAGTCAACATCGACGATGTCGTCGCCGATCACTCGGGTGCCAAAGTTAAGGGCTTGCTGCTTCATCAACTCCATCAGCTCTGTGCCTTGGACGGCGTAATGCGGCTGACCGTCCTTTTCTTCGCCCTTAGGTACTGGTGGCAAATTCCACTGCCGGTCCTTGTCGACTGAAGACTCGATAAAGGCTCGTACGTTCCCAAAGGGAAAGCCTGGGTAGTTTTCAACTTCCGTCGTGAAAGCGAGCTGCCCCAGAGGAATCATCGAGTTGTCAGGCTGGATGGTGCCTTCAAAAACAAGGGGCTGCAAATTGGCACGAGCTGCGTAGATGGCGGCTGCCCAGCCTGCGGGGCCACTTCCGATGATGACGGTGCGTTCAATTTCACTCATGAATTTACTCTTGACCTGATTAGTCCGTTAAGGAGAAGCGGCTGGGATGAAGCGTAACCCAGGGAAGATGCCGGATTATAGGTCAGGAACCAAGACCTTCCCAGAGCGCCTGCTTCGAGTGTTACGTCCCGTATTCGAGAGGAATCAAGGAATTGCCAGCCCCAATCTGAAAGGGCATCAGCAATCTATCTTCCGGCATTTCCTCGAATTGGATTGGACAGCTGTAAGAAATGACTGCCTCGATTTATTTGTACTTTTCGCAGCACGGAACAAAATTGGCAGCGGTAGTCGTCAAGACTCTCGGTATGCCTTCGATCCGACATTCGATTCTGAAAGTCTCGTTGACCTTTGGCACATCCTGTCGTGGCTTGACGAGTGCCAGCTACGATACCGTGGGGCTAATAAGAAACCGGAAAACCGATGCAAGTAAATGACTATGAAGCGATGTTCCTCGACTGGCTCAGCCGCTACCGCTGTTGGCGGATCAAGTTAGCTCGCACCTTTGCTCGCACTGTCGCCGACCAAGGCAACCTGCTGCAGGAGATCGCGTTTTAGGTCTGGGATTCGATCCCGAGTCGCAAAAATGGCATTGCCAAGACAACTTAGTTGTATCAAATCGCGTTTCACGCAGCGATCTACTGGCCTCGCAAAGTCAAATCCGGAGAGCGTGTGCTGAAAGAGTACCAAAAGCAACTCTCGCTGTTTCAGCGAGAACAGACAAATGATCCATGAGTAGAGTGGCTTTGCGGGGAGATTGGCGAACTAGCCGGACGCATTGCTTTACCGGAGACGGAATTTCTGGAATTCATCCGTTCGAGTCATTCACGTAATGTTCCCTAAGCGGTGAATGGAGTTATACCTTCGGCTGAACGGCTGGGTGCAATTGGAATCCAAAGCGTCGGGTGCGTTAAGGGAATTCTGGTAAATCACACTACGCGAGCAGCTCTTCGATTGGGGTACCGCTGTTGCAGATTCGGAAGGGCCGGCCATTGGGAGCAAAGAACTCTTCCTCCAGTGGCAAGCCCATCGCGGCCGCAATCGTTGCATTGAAGTCTTCGGGGTAAACTGCGTCCTCTTCGGGCGAATGGCCTTTGTCGTCTGACTTGCCATAAACCTGACCGCCGCGAATTCCGGCTCCGCACATCAGTCCAGAGAAGACTCCTGGGTGGTGATCGCGCCCGGCATTCTCATTGATCTTCGGCGTCCGACCGAACTCAGTCGCAATGACAACGAGCACTTCGTCGAGCATGCCTTTCGATGCCAAATCTTTGAGCAAAGCTCCGACGGCGTTATCGACGTTGGTTGCTAGCCCAGGGATACGCGAGTAGATATCATTGTGGTTGTCCCAGCCATCATACTCGACTTCGACAAACCGGACTCCCTTCTGCACCAATCGACGAGCCAACAGACAGCCCTGACCGAATCGATTGTCACCATAGAAGTCACGGATTTCTTGCTTCTCTTGCTTGATGTCAAAGACATTGAGTTCGAAAGAGCCCATCAACCGAACAGCTTCGCGATACGTCTCGTCGTAGGCTTGAACGAGGTGACTGTCTACGCTGGTCTTGAACTTTGCATCAAACTGCCTTGCCAGAGACATGCGTTTGCGAAAAATATCGTCGTCCACGTATCCCGGCGACTTGGAATTTTGTAAGCCAGCTGCCGGATTGGAAATCGGAACAGGAGCAATCGACGCCGGCAGAAATCCAGCGGCTGGGTGCCCTGCCGCTGAACCGATCAAGACATTACCAGGCAGATTCGGGTTGGCTTTCTTGAGAATGTGGTTCGCCCACGTGCCGAGAGCTGGGTGGCGTATTGATTTCAGCGGTTTGTAGCTGGTCCGCATCAGATAGCGTCCCTGCTCGTGAGCACCAGTTTCAGTAGTCAGGCTCCGTACGAGCGCAATTCCATTCATCAGATAGGCGAGCTTGGGCATCTTATCGGTGATCTGAATGCCAGGAACTCGCGTCTTGGTAGGCTGGGTCTCTCCTTGGCTTTCGGATCCCGGTTTGGGATCGAAGGTATCCAAGTGACTCATAGCGCCGGTCATATACAGATAGATCACGCTCTTTGCTTTGCCAGCGACAGATGTTGCCGCGGCAGCATGCGCGATAGAGTTCATGCCGCTATTGGTCAAAGCACCTGCGACACTGACACCGAGCAATGACTTGGCTGCTGTCGACATGAAAGTGCGTCGATCTTGCTCCGGATCGAGGCCTTGAATGGCAAGTTCGGGAGTGAATCGAGGAGACATAGCTTCGCTTTTTGTGATTGGTTTGCTTTGAAAATTCATGAACCAAGGTATCACTGAATGAACAGGAACTCGCGTGTGTTGATCAAGGCCCAGATCACGTTGCCGTAGCCCATAACTCGGTCACCTCGGGTCATCTCCTTCATCGCGATGTCACGATCTCGCGAAGTTGGAGGTCGGTTCAGGATGGATTTGAACATGACGTTCATTGCATCACGGACGTTGGCAGATTTCATCACACTGTCGTTGATGACCGAGCCCTTCTCCAACATCATGTGCGTGAAGAGTCCATTGAACATCGTCAAGACTTGGGGCACCGTCGGGTCAGTGCTGTCACCTTCGATCGTTTCCCGGTCACATTGACCAAACTGCCGGATAAAATGATCGGCTGGAAGTGGAGATTGCAGTTCGGAAGCGCGAGCGAGGACTTGCCGCTGATAGGCCGACTTATTCATGATCTTCGTTCGAGCACGCGGACCAACAGTCTCGTCATACTCTTTGGCTTTCTTCTCGACTTCCGCGTAGTTGACTTGGGACAAGTCCATATTGACGGTGTCGGCGAGCTGTTCTGTCGCCGGCAGATCGTAAGAAATCGGGTTGTACACTGCGATGGTTAGGATGGAATCCCAGGCTTGCTCTGCCGACATGCGCCGCAAACGCGGACCTGGGTAGTGATAGAACTCCGCCTCTGAGGGATCATAATCACTGCTTGCCCGTTGGTAGGTGCGGGTGTACATCAAAGTTCGGATGAATTCTTTTTGATTGAACTTCAAACGAATCATCTCTTTCGTCAAGAAGTCCATCAGCTCATCATTTTGGCTGACGGTATTATCGGTGATATCATCGACTGGCTCAATCAAGCCTACGCCCATCACTTTCTTCCAAAGTCGGTTGGCGACCGTCTTTGCAAAACGTGGATTCTTCGAGTCGGTAAGCCAAGCTGCGTACTGCTCGCGAGGAGAGAGTTCCTTCGCTCCCGAAGGAGCTTCTCCCCAAAGAAAATTGGGCTTCACCAATTGATTGGGCTTCGCGTCGTCATACTGATAGTCATGCGGCAGCTTAAGCTTGCGTTTGTCGTTGAACGAAACTCGGAATAAGTTCGCTTGCAATAGTAAGTTCTTCGAGCCGGTGAGTCGCTTACTATCATCCATCTCCGTGAGTTCCTTACGAACTCGTGTGATTGGGTTACCGTTCTTAAAAGCGGGTGTTCCACCGCCGTCTCGAGTACGGGTGCCATGCGTGAATGCGGCCAGTTGATAGAACTCTTGTTGCGTCCATTTGTCGAATGGATGATCGTGGCATTGCGCACAACCAATCTGCGTTCCAAGGAACACGCGTACTGTGTTGTCGACATGTACCAGAGGCATTCCATTGTCTCGAAGTGTATAGCCGACTGCTGGGTTGTCCCAGATTTTGCCTTCCGCAGTCAGCATCTCGGTGACCCACTTGTCGTAAGGCATGTTCTTCCGCAACGTCTCCTTGAGGTAATCTCGAAAAGGAAAACCGATAATGTTGTTGTTTGGTCGATCTTTTACGCGAAGAATGTTCGCCCAGTAGTTGTACATATGGCTGACGTAGCCAGGTGAGCTCAGAAGTTTATCTATAGCGACTTCGCGCTTGTTGGAAGCCTTAGTTGCTGCGTAAGCGTTCGTTTCGATCAGTGTCGGAATCGTCCCAACCGCGTCCAAATAGACTCGACGCACAAAGGTGTAATCGTTAGCCATCGCATTGGGTTCGATGCCTTGCGTTTTGAGCTTGGCTTCGACCATTTCGTCGATCTTAGCCGCCACATCTTTGCATTCTTGGGCTCGTTCCGCATCTACGGGCACGACTCGCATTTTCACCTTGGTTGCCGTTTTGACCGGATCGGGAAGACCGTATCCCTTGAACTTCTTGGACTTCATCTTCTTGCCCTTGCTCTGAGCCTCAGCGAGGCCAGTCGACATCAAAACGAGCAAAGTGCAGAGTGCCAATCGTCCCCAAAAGGGCTTGGAGTGCATGGAAAGATCACTTGTAATGCGAGCCTTCATGTAAGACTCTCCGAGTTTGGGAGGAACTAGCCAGAACGCGGTGATGAGCAACTAGGTCTGGGTAAGGTGCGTTCTGGGGGACAAACCTGGGCACTAGGGCCCTGATCGTAGCGTAGCGATGTCAAGAACTGTACTCAACATTCTAATTCATCTCGCATCATGGCGGCAAGCAAACGGCACGGTTGGAGCCACCATTTCCGATTAGGACGGCTGTAAAAACCACTCTAAGTAACGTAAGGATCCCACTCTTCTTCCCATATGCTGCCTGGATTAAGTTCTACCCGACGCTCACCGTCTTCTTTAGTCCTTAGCCCACAGAAGGATTTTAGCCACACCAAGTGCGGCGAGCGTGTTCAGCAAGCCATACGAGGGAAGCAAGAATCTCCCGCCCACCGTGTACAGAATCGCTGCCATGAGTGTGCTCAGGATTGGCAAGCCCAAGTACAGAATCGTTGTTGCCTTCAGGTAATTGGAATCACCACCGCTCGAACGTAAGTTCCTGCATTTCACGAAGAGCAAACCGACACCCCAGAGAATGAGTCCTTTCCAGATGAGGCTCCTGCCTGAGTAAGGATTCCAATGTGTAACGGTTCGAGCTATGCCGATTCGCGAGAGACCTGCGAGATGCATGCGGGCAAAACGAGACAGCTCTTCACGAGCAGCATCGTATACCAGTAGCTCACGTTCCAGGTCAGAACTGGCGTTCTGCCACGTCTCTTCTTGTCTCAGATTGCTACGCAATTCTCGTTCCGCCTCGAAACGCCATTCGCCTCCGTCTTCCCAAGACCATTTGTTGTAGCCTCCTAGCAACGCGATCATACCTTGGGTTCCAAGTGGTAGAAAACGCCCGGTGACGGCAATATTTCGTATCCACCATGGCGAGCATAGGATGCACGTTACGAACAAGATACAGGCTGCATGTTTGAGTGCCGACTTGCGACTGGAACACGGCAGGAGCAGCAGCAGAAAGAGCCATCCTGGGAGCCAAAGAACGATGACGGACCGAGTCAGAATCAGGGCTCCAAGTGAGACGCCAGCCAGAATGCAGGACCACACTCTTGCGCGTCGATTATCAGCAGAGCTGCAAAGATTAAGGAGCATCAGAACGGTGCCTTGCATCAATACCATTGCCAGCGGCTCCGTGAGAAAGTCGCTTGTGTAACTTTGCAGAGTCCGATTGGTGACGCTAAAAACCATGGGCAGAAAGGCCAGCCCGATAGCAATTCGATCAGAAGCCATCGGGGAGCAAATCCGCAAAAGTCGAACGACAACGACCGCGGCAAGCGCGCTGGATAGGGCAAGACACAAGTGCGAAAATAGATGCGTTGCGACGAAGGAAGCGGCGCCCCGGCCTAGGATCGAATAAAACCCGGCGACGATCATTGGGTAAAGAGGGGGGCGGTCGCTGGCAAGCAAATTTCGTTCGGGTGCGTCAAGGTGCACAGAGTAGTCCGCTGCACCACGATCTTTCTCTAGCTGGGAGCTAGCCGCCTCATAAGTGATCCGCCAATCCGGTGATGAATTGTCAAAGCGATATTCACCAGTGCTCCAAAGATGAAAGGCGATGTTCTCATACTGCAGTCCATCACCTACTGATTTGGGCGGCCGGGTCAGCCAGGGATCTTGCATTGCAAATAGCAATTGGATCGCAGTTGAGACGAAGAAAACGGCAAAGAAAACAGTAGTAGGCTGAATCCTTCTCTCTTGTCTGGCGGAGTTTTCAGGCATCAAACGAGCTCCGATGCTGATCCGTGAAACACCAGTCGTGGTCGTAAGCTTGAAAACTTGAAGCGTCCACAATGCGATTCAGCTCCGGGTGCCCGTACTTAGCCTCACCGGTCCAGACGAATAGGTTGTCAGCCATACGGGATTTGCCGCCGCCATGTGTGTGCCCGCATAGGACTAACACTTGATGGTCCGGAAATCGCTCACAGAACTTGAGCAGCATCCAGCCAACTGCACGGCAAGTAAAGAACGGTGCCCAGTCGTCACCTGAGTGCTTGCCTTCGTGCCAGCAAGCTTCGCGAAACGGTGGGACATGCGTTAGAACTAGCGACTTGCTCGACTGTGTCCGCGAGATCTCGAGTTGTCTCCGCAAACGGATAGCCGAACGCATGCCTTCCAGTCTGAGGAAGTTGAAGATCTCGAGGTCATTGAGCCCTTGAAAGTCTTCGATCAAGCGAAAATCATGCATACGCACCGGAGAACGAAAGTAGTTGCCGATCCGCGCGTCGGCCCAACCGTCTTCACCGCAAAGTGTCCAGTCGTTGGATAGTCGTAATGGCTCGGCACCGGTCAAGAAATAGAGTTCGCTCGACTCCTGACCACAAAGCTCGCGAACGGCTCGTCGCGTGTTTCCAATTGAACCATGATAGAAGTCGTGGTTCCCAAGGACGAAGCAAATAGGTTTTGCGGTCTCTTGTTGAAAACGCTTAAGCTGCCAGCATAAGTCTTCAGCTTCGGAGATGTCTCCTGTCAGTGCAATTGCATCTGCACCACTGGCATCTAGCTCCATGATGAGGCTGTCTCGCTCAGCCTGATGCACAAAGTTGAAATGTGGGTCGGTGACCCAGGCGAGCCGTGGAGATGCAGAAAACATGTTGAATGAAGTGTGCATTGGATGCACAGCCCTTGTCGTGGTAAGCGACTACTTAGTCCAGTAGTCGAACACCGTTACCTTCTCGACATGCGGCCTAACAATCTTGCCAAAGGCTTTGTGGGCCGGATGCGGCAAGTATACTTCGCGGTCCTTTTCGCTATGGAAGGTCAATAGGAAACAGTGCGTAAGCCCATCATTCTTGCCTTCGGGACTGTTGTTCAGGCCGTATTCGAATTCGCGGATTTCTGTGATCTTGCTCGGCAACGCACAAAATGCATCAACCACTTCCTGGACCTGTTTCTTGGAGGAAGTCTCCTTGAACTTGAACATTACCACGTGACGGAGAAGTCTAGCGTCCTTGTCGTCCGCAAGAGATTGCTGTTGGTTCATTAGGGCAAAGGCTCCTACCAATACGGTAACGGCGAGAAAGAATCCAAGGTATCGCGTTGAGTGCGGGCAGCATTTCATAAATGGTGTTTCCTTTGGCCTGGAGGATGGTGATTGGTCGAGACAACATCTTAACAAGCTGCAATCGATAATGCAGAGTGCGAAGCCGTCAGTTGGTCAGGAAGTGGCAGATGTCGCCGTCTTTCACCACGTAGTCTTTGCCTTCCGTCCGCATGCGACCAGCATTCCGGATTTCCTTTTCGGATTCGAGTTCTTCGAGGTCGGATAGCGAATATGCTTCGCAGCGGATAAAGCCCTTTTCGAAATCAGTATGAATCACTCCAGCTGCTTGGGGCGCTGAAGCTCCAACCGGAATGGTCCAGGCGCGAACTTCTTTCTCGCCCGCAGTGAAATAGCTTTGCAGTCCAAGGGTTCGGTAGGCCTGACGTGCGACACTCGCCAATGCAGGTTCGGTCATGCCGAGTGACTCTAGCATCTCGCTCCGATCCGGCTCTTCAAGTTCCGCTAGTTCGGCTTCGAGTCTCGCACAAACGGGAACCACATGAGCTCCCACTTTCTCGGCGAAGGCTCGAACAGCTTGGGCGGGCTCAGATTTTCCGTGGATGTCATTCTCGTCGACATTGGCGATGTAGAGGATCGGTTTAGCAGTGAGCAGTCCATAGCTTGAAATCGACTTGGCTTCCGCTTCCCCGAGCAGCAACTTGCGGAGCGGCTCTTCCTGCTCGAGGTGCTCCTGGCATTGCTTGATGGCCGTCACTCGCAGCTTTGCTTCCTTGTCGCCACTCTTGGTTGCCCTTTCTGCTTTCGGAAGTGCATTCTCGAGAGTCTGCAAGTCCGCTAGCATGAGCTCTGTCTCAATCGTGTCAACGTCGGCAACTGGATCGACCTTGCCACTGACATGGATCACGTCGTCATCTTCGAAGCATCGAACAACTTGCAGGATTGCGTCGACTTGGCGAATGTGACTCAGGAACTTGTTCCCCAGTCCCTGCCCTTCGCTTGCTCCCTGAACGATGCCCGCGATATCGACCAACTTGAGGATCGCTGGCACGACTTTCTTAGGCTGAATGAAGTTCGTGATTCTCGAAAGGCGATCATCAGGGACATTCACGATGCCTTCGTTGGGCTCGATCGTGCAAAAGGGATAGTTCTCGGCTTGAGCACCTTGAGTACTAGTGAGTGCGTTAAATAGGGTGCTTTTGCCAACATTTGGCAAGCCAACAATTCCGGCTTCCATCGTGCTAACCGTTCGAGGAGTAAGACAATTCAGACGCGACCATCGTCTCGAAAGAGCACGAATTACTCAAGGGGAGATGCTCGTCGGAGTGCGTAAAACGGTCGAGGTAGACCTGTCACCATCGAAAATGTTCAGCGACTTTCCTTCGAAGTCCAAATGCAAAAACTTAGCGTCAGACTAGCCAGTAAACCCAGTCTCTCGCCTGGGCTCTCAGTGGGGAAAAGGACTTAAACGATTCAGTTGAGGTCCACGCTTGAGAGCTAGATCTCAAAGTCATCGTCAGAGGACTTTTTCGAGTATAGCGGCATGTGACGATAATAGACCTCCAGAATCATCGTCGCGAACGAAGTTGCCGCTAGTCGGCCGCCAGACTCGACATGGCCGCCTTTGCTGTAGAAGCTGCCAACAGCGTGACCAGTTTGAACCTGTGATTCGATAAGCTTGTCACGCAGCTTGTTGTTCCAACGCTCCCACTCCTCTCCGCCATGATGCCGCATCACTTGCGTTGCGTAGTAGGTATAGTACAAGTCGTTCAAGTCTGGGCCTTGCGAGGCTAGAAACTTAACGCCATTCTGCACGACTTCTTCTTCTTTGTCGTAGCCTAGGTACATGCGTGAAAGAACGCCTACCGGTGTGCAGCCCTTATGTCCGCCTTTGTAATCGTTCCCAGTTGTGTAGCCGTAGTGCGTTCCGTTCTCGTGAGAAACAAAGTCCAGAAACCTGTCTGTTGCTTGGAAAACATTTCCAGGAACCGCTAGTCCGCCCATACGACCGCTCTTGAGAGCCATTAGGCACCATCCAACTGCACTCGTATCTCCCGCTTGTCCGGGAGTGTAACGCCAGCCACCCATTGGATGTTGGGCCTTGATCAGATAGTTCAGTGAAAGTTGTGCTGGTTGTAGCAGATCAGGATCCTTCGTCATTGCGTAAGCTTCACAGATGGCAATCGCCGCGCAACTGTGTGAATACATCCGCCCACCAGGCTCGTGCCAGCTACCCGTTGGGAGTATCGGAGAAGGCTCAACTTTGAGTCGATTGATCAGGAACGAAAGCCCTTTGTAGACTTCTGCTTTGTATTGGCCGTCTAGATGCGTTTGACCAGCGCCCAAGAACGGCAGCAGAGCCATGGCAGTCGCGCCGGCGCGAGCTTGCTCGTGACGTCCATCTTCCTTGCATTTGCCTCTGCAGACTTGGGAGTGCAAAAAAGTCCAGCCGCCGTCAGGAGCTTGATGCACTGCTAACCAACGCAGGGCGCGCGCTACTGCTTTTTCACTTGCTGCAGTCCCACCAAATCGCTCGAGCATCTCTGCTTTACCTTGAGCTGAGCGACTCGATAGCGAAGAGGATAGCTGAGACAAAACGTTGCTACTGAGCATCGCGGAAGGCATGATGCTCTCCGTGACAGCATTCGCGTTGATATCCACCATCTGCTCGAAGACTGGCATTTCTGGTGCAGTTACCTCTGGCATTGCCACTTCTTCTGTCAACTCTGGTGTTTCGATGGCCAATGGATCGTCTGACGTGGCAGATGATTCCACTCCGACCTCCGGGATGTCCATGTTATCGACAGTCTCCGTTGGCTCTGATTCTGAAGCTTCTAAGACATTCAGAACGGTGCTAACTGGATCCAGCGTGACAGCTGCCAGGACGACGATAAGACCAACGTGAACCAGCAGACTGACGATCCAGCTTGGCACTGCGGCAAGCAACATCTTCCGCCGAGTTTCCTGGGCGATAAGCTCTTCGCGCTCTTCCTCATTCAGAGGCACCGTGTTTCCTGAAGAACCAGTGGCAGGCACAATTTCAGTAAGAACAGGTTCCAAGGGCGCTTCATCTGAGGGGATAGCCTCAACCAATTCGGCTTCGACAGAGGGGATGTCTGCTAGTGAATCGCCATCTCCAGACTGCGCCGAATTCCGCTCGAAACTATCCATCCTGTGAGCCCATTAATGAATGCAGTGAAAAGGAACGCGGAGTGCCGTGCAGCAAAACTAGTGACTTTAAAACTCAGAATAGGAAAGCCAGCTAGTCCGAGAAGGGGTTCGGGTAGAAAAGCGTACTACGACAAAGGAACGTCCTATTCTAAGACGATTAGAGGTAATTCCAATGGAAGTGGGGGCAAAAATGCTCCGTAACCGTGAACAATTCGCGGAAACCACCCGATGCGTGGTTTGAAGGACGAGGCAAAGCGTTAAAAGAGCCTTTTCTGCCTTGGTGTTTGTTGATACCCTATCGGTTCGAGTTGAAATCTAACGCACCCCCAGAAAGTGCTGGTAGGTGCCGAGTCACATATAGCATCAGAAGACGCACGCTTTTAATTTAGGAAGAGTCAGATGTCTAAGCCACACCGCAAAGTTAAGAAGGCGAATCACGGTGCCCGCCCTGCAAATGCGAAGGTCCGGAAAGCGAAGCGAAAGAAGATTAAAACTTAGTTTCTACCTGCACTTTAGGGTTGAATTTGAGCGCAACCGAACAGAACGATTTTGCTCGGATTTGTAACCTATACAGCTTCCCCTTCGCAAATCAGTGACTCGCCCCTCTCTGGGGCAGCGTTCTCCAGGAGTGATTTAGTTGGCCGGTCGAGACTTAATCTTGGATCCTGCTACTCTCGATCTAAGCAATGTGATTGCCGATCAAGAGGAGATTCGGAAGTACAATCCGCAGAGATTCGAGATGGAGCAGTTGACAGCGATTGTCTACGAGGATCTCGAAAACCACGTTTGTGCTGGCTACAAAGATCTGGCCTACGACGAATTCTGGGTGCGTGGGCATATGCCTAACATGCCCTTGATGCCGGGGGTTGTAATGTTGGAGGCGGCTGCACAGATGTGCAGCTACTTTTCCCAAAAGCATGACTTGCTGGGGGCAGCGATGGTCGGATTTGGCGGGCTGGAAGATGTCCGTTTCCGCGATCCTGTCTTGCCTGGAGATCGACTCGTGCTCGTTTGTGGCATGACCAAGCTTCGTCGTGGACGAATTGTTGTCACGCGTTTTCAAGGTTTTGTGCGTGAGTCATTGGCTGTCGACGGAATCCTTAAGGGTATCCCTATCCCAGTTGACTTGGTGAATTCTCAACTAGGCAAGTCGGACGACGCTCCGTCAGATTCCTGAGGCTTTTACACGAACTGGTGTGCGCGATGAGTTTGTTTAGACGCGTCTTCATTATGTCTGCGTTGTGGCTATGCCTTGCCAGCACCACGATGGCTCACCCTGGGCATTCGATCTTATCAAGAGACGCAGAAGCGATCCACTTCCTTTCGCATCCGAGCCATGCATTCCCGTTGTTTCTCTTTTGTCTGCTTGGAGCCCTGTTGCTTTTCCGGCCGCTACGCAACTTTGTTTCGCACGGATGCTTTCGCATCAAGCATTGCTTTGCTTCTTTGCGAGCCCGACGGTCGCTTTAGCACATCCTCCGGAGCATCGTCATGCCGGGTTCCGGAAGACAAATCTTGATTGCTGCTAACCCGAAATCGGGCGCAACGGAATCCGGTCCCAGAGTAACCGCTTTGAATGAGGGCATCTGCTCGAGCGGATATCAGTCGCAGGTAATCTACGACTTGCAAGAAATCGCAGCACTCGCGCCAAAGCTTCATGCCGAAGGCCAGCTTCGCGCGGTGATTGCTGCAGGTGGTGATGGAACAGCTGATGCCCTGGCCAACCTTTTGCCGCATGATATTCCGCTGCAGCTTTTCCCTCTGGGGACTGAGAACCTACTGGCTCGCTATCTGGGAATCAAAAGCGAGATCGATCAGGCCGTTGGAATTATTCAAACTGGCATATCGCGGCAAATTGATGTCGGCCAAGCGAATGACAAAGTCTTCCTGGTAATGGCCAGCATCGGATTCGATGCATTGGTTGTTGAGGAAATGGACGCCATTCGCAGAGGGCACATTAATCGTTGGTCTTACACGAAACCAATTCTACGTGCGATTAGTAAGTATCGCTTCCCACAATTGAAATTTCAGGTTCGTGATTCCGAAAGAGAGGAATTTCGCGAGCTGGATTCTGCCGCCTGGGGATTCGTTTTTAATGTGCCGCGATACGCTGCCTCGCTGGAATTCTGCCCACAGGCGGACCCAGAGGATGGCTTGCTTGATCTCTGCCAGTTTTCGAAGGGCGGTCTGTTTTTCGGTACTGGCTACCTTACCCGACTATTCTTTCGCAAGCATCAATCGATGAAGGGTTTTTCTCACGCGAAGTTTAGTGAGATGAAGATCGAAGCAGTTGATGGCAGTGAAGTCCCCTTTCAAATCGATGGCGATCCAGGCGGGCTCTTGCCGCTACACATCAAGACACTCTCCAAACGTCTGACTTTATTGGTCCCAGGTTAGTCCAACCGATTCCCTTCTGTCTCGCTTTGGGCAGTGGACGGTCTGTCTGGATATGTAAAAGACGGCAATCTAGCGGTAAGGCGACGATGAGTTTTCGGAATGCGGCTTGCTCTAAACAACCGCCCCCGATGGCAAAATAAGACTTTGGGAGTCTAGGCAATTCCATCTAACGACTCCATCTGCTTTTAGTAGTCTTACTTTTGAATCTCGTCTTACTTCTTTGTTCTTTCCAGTCTTGTCTAAGGAACCTTGTTTTGTGGCATCTTGCGCGCACCGATCTAGACGGTAGACAAATTGTCATCGGTTGGCCCGACGCTGAATGTCAGCTCAGCGGCCCGGATTGAATGATTGGAATTTGAAGCCGAGCGGCTTTTGCGATGCAAGTCGTTTTGCCAGATCCGCTACATACCGGAACGGAGTGCCTCCAAGTGGCGGCTGAAGTGATCTGCGAGTACTTCGGTGTAGGTGGCGGGGTTTGATTCGAGCACCGAGCGGATGGCGGGGCCAAGTTCAGGATCGGTCAGCGTCGATCCGAAAGTACAGTGCAAAATCTGGCGACCAGGTTCAGTGAATCCAACTCCTTGAGGAACGTCAGCCCAGCATTCGAGATAGGTTTTCTCGAGTTGAGCTGCATCTAGACCGCTATCTTCTGGCACACCATCGTTGGTAGCCGAGACGTGATATGTCGCTTTATCCACGTCGTAGCGAGAGCGGCCAAACTGAACGACCTTTCGGAACAGGGCTTCGTCATGTCGAGCGACGACCCGAAGTGCTTCAAGATAACTGGTTCCAGCCGTTTTAACGTGGAACTTGCCTTTCGTCGCACGTGCCAAGGCGGCGTACATCGAGATTTTGTCGGAGCCCGAATGCAAACTGAGCTTGTAGGGGCCAAGCATCTCGGCTATCGCAGCATGATCATTCAAAGATGCTTCGAGAGCGTCGACATCGCCCTTGTAGTCTACGCCCTTCTCCAACTCTCCGATAAAACGCGGCGCTAAACTGACCAATTTCATGCCACCTTGAATGCACTGATCCGCAATGATGTAGTGCTCGGCCAAGGTGGTGGGTTGATCCGTTTCGTCTACGGAAAGTTCAATCTCGTAATCTTGCCCAGCAGCTTCATTGACGCTTTTGATGTGATTACCCAGATCCAATGCACGTGCAATCGCAGGACCGTACTTCACCGCCGCTCGCATGCAGGCTTCTTCATCTAGTTCGATCTTCGTGCCGCTCGGCAACTCGAGTGACTTTCCAAGGTAGCCGTCGTACCATGCTGCGGTTTCCTTCGCGGAAGCAAACTTATCACGCAATGTTGCTGCGTCGTAGTCATCCGCCTTTTGGTCGACGTCATCGGAAGGGTCGATGGTGAAGAAAGTGAAACCTTCGGCTGCGGTGATGTTCACATCATCCGGTGTTTTCAAGTGATCTGCATCCGCACCGATGCGAGCGGTCCAACCGGCTGCGCGAGCACCGTTCATCGCGTCCTGCATGACTTCGGTAGCTGTACGTTGCGTCCGAGTCATTTCGCGGATCGACTGTTGCGGGAAAATCGGCTCAATCGAGCCTCCGCTTCGCTTCATCGCTTCGACATGCCCCGGCGTGGCGAGGCCAATCCGATCGCCAAAACCAAAGCTGGGTGCCATGCCAAGTGTTTCACACTTATCTGTCATCGTTGTTTCCAAGGGTTGATTTGGGTGTTAGAACTGGAGAACTCACCCACTCGTGTGCGGGTGGGCCGAACCTATTCGTCGGGGAGGGCCTCGCCGGCCCTTATCGGCCGACTCTCCCCGAGGGAAAGTGACATGCGATCCGACGAACGGCAGACCTAGCCAAAAAAATGCTTAAAAGTCTCGATCGTCTTCTCGGCCGCAGTCTGCGAATCGGGAATCGGGAATGCCTCGGCAGACAAGTAGCCATCGTAGCCCGACTCTTTAATGGCGGCCGAGATTGGAGCGTAGTCCATGTGCCCCAGTCCAGTGGCTTGGCGATTGGAATCCACAAAGTGAATGTGTCCGATGTGCCCGGCTCCGCTTCGAATCGCGTCTGCCAAGTTGGCTTCTTCGATGTTCATATGGAACAGGTCAGCGAGCAATTTCACGTTCTGCGTGTCGAGTGTCTTGAGGTACTCGACTCCGTCGGCAACCGTTTTAAGTAAGTTGGTCTCATAACGATTCAGAGGTTCGTAGATCAAGCACACACCGTGCTTCTCGGCGTAAGGCCCGAGTTCGTTCAACGCTTCGGCAAGTAATTTGAGAGCCGCGTCACGACTCAAATCGCCGCCCCATTTTCCTTGCATGGAACCGATGATGGCTGCCGCGCCGAAGGGACCGCCGAAATCGATCATTGACTTGACAAAATCACGAGCTGCGGAGCGTTTTCCTGCATCTGGGTCTGTTAGGCTCAAGCCGTGCTTGACCATCCCGGCGCCAGTACCGACTGCCGCGACAGACAAAGAGTGCTGCTCGATCAGGCTCTTGAGCTCGCCAGGATTCACAGCGTCTGGACCGGGAGCAAAAATCTCCACAGCGTCGAAGCCGAGGCCGGCCGAACGCTCGAAGGCATCAGCTAGTCCGTCCCAGAAAACAAATGGGCCACCACGAGCCTCTTCGACCAAGCTCACGGTGATTGCAGAGCGAATCATGAGTTTCCAATCTTCAGAGTCGAGAATTTAGAGTGAATAATTTTAGAGCTCAATGACGGCTTTGATAACACCTGACTCGGGCTTTGTGAAAGTTTCAAATTCCTCGATCACTGAATCGAAAGTGGTTCGATGAGTGATCCACGGATCGGTGTTGATGGTTCCGTCTTCGATCAAAGAAATTATCCTCGTGAAGTCGGCTGGTAAAGCATTACGCGAAGCCTTGAGCGTGATCTCAGGCTTGTGCAAAGCCGGATGAAAGAAGGAAACTTCCTGAGTGGTGATCCCCACATAGACCAACGCCCCAGTATGAGCAACGAATTGCATCGCTGCCGCCATCGACTTGTTGCTACCAGTGGCGTCTGTTACCACAAAGTACTTGTCACCCCCGGTAATCTCCAAAGCTTGCTCAAGCTCCGAGCCGTCACCTTTGAATTGAATCGTGTGCGGCACTCCGTAGACTTCGCGGCAGAAATCCAGCCGAGACTGAACCATGTCCATAACAGTGATGGTCGCGCCAGTAAGTCGCGTGAATTCAAGCGTTGCTAGTCCGATTGGTCCTGCACCAATCACCAGAACATGATCGCCTTTTGTCGGTGCGCCGCGGTCGCAAGCATGGCAACCTATCGCCAGGGTTTCTACCAGGGCGAGTTGCTCGTACGAAAGCTTGTCGGACTTGTGGAGCTTTTCCGATCGAATTAAGAATTGCTCGCAGAGTCCACCGTCAGTCATCACGCCTATGACTTCCAACTTGTCACAGCAATTCGAATTGCCTTTGCGACATGCGAAGCAGTCGCCGCAATTCATGTAGGGCTCTACACTACAGCGGTCTCCGGGGGCAACGTTATGCACGCCTTCGCCTACTGCCAAGACTTCCACACCTAGCTCATGGCCCGGAATCCTTGGATAGCTAAAGAAGGGCATCTTTCCTAGGTAACCGCTGTAGTCGGTTCCGCAGATTCCCATGCGATGCGTTTTGACCAACGCCTGACCTGGTCCAGGCTCGCCCGGCTCGGCGATGTCTACGATTTCAAAGTTTTTAGGTTCTTGGAGTTGTATTGCTCGCATGGAGTGATTGGCTAGATAAGGGTTGGAGAAAAGGGGGGAGAGGAAAAATAGTAGCGGAACTCGTCAGAATCCTTGGCTCAGAGGATGCGGGGCTCGGCATCAAGCTAACTTGATGCGTGAAGCCGATATTCCCGAGTAGCTACAAAGCGGTTGATCTACTTCGTCTGCTGGTTCTTGATAAAACTCAGCAGCTCTAGGATTTCATCTTTGCTGAAGCGATCCATCAAGCCCTTCGGCATCATCGAGTTAGAAGTTTTCACCATCTGCTCAATATCATCCTGCAAAATCTCTGTAGGCTCCTTGGCTTCCGGATTTTCAAGCAGTAAGACTTTGTCCTTGTCTTCTGAAATCACTAATCCTGTGTAGACGCGTGCGTTGTAATCTAGAATCTTGCGAACGGCGTATTTTTCGTCAATCCTGTGAGACGGATCTACAATCTCTTGTAACACCGCCAAATTGTCACCTTTAAATTTGGCGAATGTCTCGTCGAGAGCTGGCCCTACATTGCCAATGCCGAAACCACCAAGCTTGTGACATTGGGCACAAGTTGCTTCGGTAAAGATACGTTCACCAATGGCATCCGACCGCCCTGCTAATCCTCGTTCGAGGCCCTCCGAAAAATCATTGACGGTCCAGGACTGGACAAACGAGCGGTTGCTGCCAATCGGATCTTTCGGTTCCTGCGGACTCTTTAGCCAAGCATCGAGATCTTCGACTACGACCATGACTCCGTACATTCGCATCCAGTGTCTCGGGAAAGTGCAAACGTAGGGGTATTCACCAGGTTCTTTCGGTGCATCAAAAGTAAGCCGTTCCGACTCGAGTGAGCCGATCATGTTCGTGGCAAACAGGACATTTTCATTCTTCGGCACGTATTGCTTTCCGTCCAAACCATTGTTCGGGCCAGCTGCCAATCCTCCGTCCGCCACTTCTTTTAGTGAACCCGGCTGGCAAATCACCAAGTTGTGAGGCATCAAGTCCTCATTGATCAAAACGACTTGGACAGGTCGACCGGCTTCGACAGCGAAGTAAGGTATGTCGTATCGCATTTCCTCTTCTACAGTGTGAACGCGGACGACGCGAACAACGGTTTCGCTTAGCCGAGTACGGTAAGCCTTAGCCATCGTCGATGGCGCTTTGGCAAGTAACTGATCTACTAGTTGCATCGCATCGAGGAAGCTATCCTCTGTTCGCTTCTCAGGTTTGGTCTCTTCTGCGAACTTGACCAAGAACTGAATCAGCTCTACGCCCGTCCCGGTGTCACGAGATGTAACAGGTACGGAAAGTAGCGTTTCAACCACCGCTTCGCGCAGAGCTGGAGTTTTAATCAAGCTGGCGACTTTCAAGTAAGTCTCCGCTTGATTGCTCGGAATAAACGCTAGAGCCTCGATAGCAGCTCTTTGAACCTCTATTTCTGCCGAAGAGGTCAAAGAGATCGTCTGGGAATGCAGTGATTCTCTAATCTTCACATCTGGAATCAAACTAATCGCAGTGAGAAGCAGCGGAGTCTGCTTGGACTCGGTGGCGAGTTTCCAGGCCGTGGCGGATTGTTCTGCAGACAGTAGACCGCCATAGCCAACTGACGCCAGGAGTGATCTGCCACCTTCCGTCATCCCAACCAACTGCTCTGACGCCGAGGCCAGATCCGATTGCGGTTGGCCCAGCAACATTTTTGCTAGAGTCTGAATGGTGCGCGAGGCGGACTCGTCTGAGCCCTTTATCGCGCTCAGCGCGCTAGCCAATTCGGTAACGGCATTGGAACCGTTAATCTCCACTATGCTTTCCAACGCAGATTCGCGGTAAGCTCGTGACATGCCTTCACGAGTCATGATCGCGTTGAAGACGGGTAGGTATTTCTTATCATCTGTCGCCGTTTCGACGGCAAGCAGTTGTTGATTCGAGAGGCGTTTTAGCTGGTACTCGACGATCCGAGCGCTCTTGTCGAGGAAAATCCGAGGAGCCTTTACCTCTGAATCTCCATGGTCATGCTGGGCATGCACGCTTGGAATGGGCAGGCAGAACAAGACTATTAGACACCAAGTCTTCGGTTGGAGTATCATCGAGAAAGTTTTGATTGAGGCGGGATGGATGGGGAAAGTACTCATTTTACTTTGTTAGCAATACGTGGTCGATTCCTCCTACAGCTCGTAACTCCTCGCCCCAGGACTCTGGATAAAACCGAACGTCTCATCTGGGAACATTCGCTATCCTGCTGGTGATTCGGCGATTCGGCTGCGATAATATTTACCACGCTGCGGCACAGGGTTACATGAAATCCGCTTCGTATCCGCAGGTTTTAAGCCACTTACAAACACATGGGAAAATCATGATTCGGCATTTCGCGATATTATTTTGCGTACTTCAAGCTCCAATTTTGGCGCAAGAAACGGAAACCAAGCAGGCCGATCCCAAGCTAGCAGAATCAAAGAAGGAGGAAGCCAAATTCACCGAGTCCGGTCACAGCGCAGACCCGCTCGACGTCATTCTCAAACGAGTCAAGAAGAAGGAAGCTGTCATCATTGATGTGCGTGAAGACTACGAATGGGATGAAGGGCACTTGAAGGGAGCCAAGTTTGTGCCGCTTTCGGAAATCAAAGCTGACAAACTCAGCAAGAAAACCTTGAAAGGCCTGCCCAAGGACAAGCCGATCTACTGCCATTGCTTCAGTGGTGGCCGTGTTTTGCTGGCTGGCAAACTACTGAAAGAAAAAGGTTACGACATGCGGCCAATCAAGGCGGGGTACCCTGAGCTGCTGAAAGCCGGTTTTAAGGAAGCAAAGCCGCCGAAAAAGAAAGAGAAGGGAAAATCCGAAACGTCGCCCGAATCCAGCAAATCAGAGGCAAAGCCGAAGAAGGATTCATAGGGCGTAACGCGAAACAGACCAGCCCCCAGGCTGCCCACTTACCGCTGCCGTACTTGTTAAACAAGTCAGCCGCGCGGCGTTGCGTTAGAGCTATTTGGCTCTCACTAAGTTTCCGTTTAGTCTCGTCGCGACTCTGCACCGCTTTGTCCCAACCGCCCTTGGTAGCAACCAAATACCATGAGTAGGCTTCGACGAGGTCTTGCGGTACGCTCCCTCCGAGTTCGTAATGGCCAGCTAGGTGGTACTGAGCCCCAGCATTGCCCTGTGCAGCTGCCTTTTGGTGCCACTTCACGCCCTCCACAAGGTTCTGCTCCACGCCTAATCCGTTGTCGTAGCGAATACTTAGGGTCCACTGAGCTTGTGCATTCCCTTGCTTGGCCGCCCTGTGGTACCACTTTACCGCTTCCGCGTAGTCCTCAGGAACGCCGTAGCCTTAAAAGTACATCAAACCTATGGAGTACTGAGCCTTCGCATATCCTTGCTCGGCTGCCTTCCGGTACCACTACAACGCTTCCGCGTAGTCCTTCTTCCTGTACCACTCTTCGCCAAGCAGAAACTGCTCGGACGCATCCGATTCAGTCGCAGTGCTCGCTTGTCCACCCGGTATGTTTTTATTCCTAGTGTCTGTGGAGCAGCCGCCAAATGAAATACAGAGAGCAACCCAAACGCTAAATCTCTGGAGTGTATTCACGCTTCCTTCCAAGAATGTAGATGCTCTTTACGCAATACCGGACATAGTCCACACCAACTGATGCATCCTAGGGTTTCGCGTCACGCGTAAGATTGCGGCAAATATCCGTTGTTCGCATTTTTTTTGAATGGGTGATAATCGTTCCGATTTCTGTTTGACGAGATGTCGCCAGCGATCGCAGCTGGAAAGCGACCCAAAATAAACCAAGCCGCCTTTTTCAAATGCTTCTCAGGACCAAAGGTGTCACCCGACTGGCCGACGATTCAGGTATGGACGGTGACAACATAGCTAGGGATCGGTACTGCTCAGCAAACGTGACAATCGAAAACTGTCACGCAATCTTGCTCCACTTCAAAGACCTCAAAGGAGCCGTGCCTCGGTTAATGGTTTGGCGTACAGATACTCAACGCCCCAAGATCAAATGCGAAACCAAAAAGCGAGTTCGTGACCTGAGGACGGGGGATGTAGTCGTTGTTGAAGGCAGGATACGCAAGATTATCGCGGTCGAAATCTACCGTTGAATGTCACTCACCCAAGACCACTGCCAAATTCCGTAGCTCTCTGGCTAGTTATGCCGCATGAAGCGAGCGCTGGTGGTATTGAGGCCGGTATGCCGTGACGTGAAAATTCACGTCATACTGCCTAAAATGAAGAAAGGGTGCAGCGCTTTGAAAAGTGCGTTTCACCCTTATTTTTATTGAGCGGAGGACACGGGACTCGAACCCGCAACTGGCGGACCAGCGACTGATTTCGAATCAGCTTCCTAACCATTCGGATATCCTCCGGCGAAGTGGATATTTTGCCAAGGGCTGCTGCGATCTGCAAGATCAAGTCGAGATTGCAAGGCCAATGAATTAAGACAAGCTGACATTCAAGTGGTTCGCAGTGCGCCCACATTAGACTGTTGCGGAAGTCGAAGCTCGTCGCAATGAGCGTCGATTCTGCCGTCGCTCAGGTGCACTTGTGATTTAAGCACCACCAAAACGAAAACAGCCTTCCGGGAAAGGAAGGCTGTAGTATTCACGAAAAAAGTATGCCGATACTAGGCAGCCGCTTCATCTGCGTCCTGCAACGTATCAAGGTGCATCAGCCACTTTACGCCGGGTGAAATCACGATGAAAGCAACGCCAGCCGCAATTGCTACCCATCCGATCGTAGTGTAGACGTTCGAAACGGTTGTCATGTAGTCGATGGCTTCTTGGCTACCTGGAACCATTTCCTCTGAGCCGCCTTCAAGGCTACCCGAGCCTGTCGCACTCGCGATTAGGCCAGCTGCATAGTTTCCTGCAGCGGACGCAAAGAACCAGGTTCCCATGATGACAGACGCCAAGTTCGCTGGGGAAAGGCGATTCATCGCACTTAGGCCTACAGGTGAAAGGCACAGTTCACCAAGGGTATGTAGCAGGTAGATCAAAAAGATATAGATCACGGGAGTCAACTCGCCCAACCCGGCTTGCGTAGCACCAAATACTAACACTAAGAATCCAGCACCCAGCTGAATCATTCCCAGACCAAACTTGGCGGAAGCGGAGGGTTCAAGCCCCATTCGTCCAAGGCGCACCCAAAGAAAGGCGAGCACAGGTGCAAAGAGGACGATGTAAATCGCGTTGATTGACTGGAATACTGAGGCCGCCACATCGAAACCAAATATGTTTCGATCTACCATCCGGTCGGTTAGTAAGTTGAGCGACGATCCCGCTTGTTCGAAAAGTGCCCAAAATAGGATCGACCCAAAGATCAGGAAAAGAGCAGCAAAGATGCGATCTCGATCGTGTGCTTCCAGGGAAATCACCGCTGTAAGAATCACATAAGCAACGAGTGCGAGCCCACAGATTCCGAGCAAATAACCGACTAGTTGCTGGTTCTGGATAAGCCACCAGCAGACGAAGACAGCCAGAATACTTAGGCCATACAGGAACCATTCAAAATTGACGGGACCAACTTGCTCTTTGAGTTTCTCAGGCGCCGGCGATTCGCCACGCCCATGCAATAAGGGCTTGCCCATAATGAACACGATCAGCCCCAGCAACATGCCTATCCCGGCGAGTCCGAAGCCGTAGCTCCAGCCCACTTTCTCACCAATGTATCCGCATAGGATGGAACCAAGTGCTGCACCTAGGTTGATACCCATGTAGAAGATCGTGTAGGCACCGTCACGCCTCACATCTGTCCGCGGGTAAAGCTGACCGACGATAACAGAAATGTTGGCTTTCAAGAATCCGGAGCCAACAATGATGAACGCCAGAGCCAACCAGAAAACGTTGATGTGCCAAGTATCCTGTCCGCCCGGTCCCTCTACTGCCATAAAGAGGTGACCTAAGGTGAGCAGTACCGCTCCGAACATCACCGCTTTTCTTTGGCCGATGTATTTGTCGGCTAAGTAACCACCGAGGACCGGTGTGATGTATACCAAGGAAGTGTAGGCACCGTAGATAATGCCGCCTTCTTTGTCCGAAAATAGCCAGTGTTTGGTCAAGTAAAAGATGAGCAAGGCCCGCATGCCATAGTAGGAGAATCGTTCCCACATCTCGGCAAAGAACAGCACTGCTAAGCCCTTGGGGTGGCCGAAGAACCAAGTATCGTTGATTTCAGGCAGTGCGGGTGCCTGTTGCGAATCGCTCATGTAGCAACCTCTTCAAAGTTCGTTCGAGCAGACGTTAAAAGAGCATTTCCCTGCTCTCAAAGGTTGGTAGTGTACTATATTCGCCCTTCACCAACAGGTCGATCTTCTTCAGCCTCCGAGGCTAATCGCGGTCGCGAAGCTGATAGAGAGTAAGAATCCCCACTTTCGGAAGACTCACTCGCATGAAACAGCGGTAGCAGAACCTAGCCGAAGCGCTTCAGCGCGTAAGGCTCGGGGTCCAGATGGGGCGTCTTGCCAAGCATGAGTTCACTGATCAACTTGCCAGTAGATGGAGCCATGCTAAGTCCAAGCATGTTGTGACCGCTCGCGATCCAAGTGTTTCCCCAGCGCGGACTGACGTCCATCACGGGGACACTGTCGTAGGTCATCGGACGCCAGCCGAACCAGGTCGTCAGCTCGGGTTCACAATGTGGCTCTTGTAAGTAGTGTTCGGCCCCCTCTCGTAGTAGGTTCAAGCGTTCCGGCTTGATCGATTCGTCGTAGCCCGCAAACTCCATGATGGATCCCAAGCGATACCCCGATTGCATGGGCGTTACAGCTACGCGATGCTCAGGAAAGATGATCGGAATATCCGGGCAGATCTGCGGACGCGGCATCGTGATCGAGTAGCCTTTCCCAGGCTCGATCGGAACGCGACACCCCAAATGCTCCTTTAGGAGAGGAGTCCAAGCGCCGCTGGCAAAGAGGAACTGGTCAGCCGACAACAGCCCCTGGGACGTTTGTATATTTGCAGCGATTGAGCCACTCCCCGTGACTTGCTGGAACTCACAGTCTTCAAGGAACTCGACGCCATCCGACTCAAGCTGACTGCGCAGGCTGGCGATCAGCTTATCGGGCCGCAGGTGTGCGTCATGCTCGTAGTACCAGCTGCCTGCGACGGAAGACTTCAAGGCTGGCTCGATCTCGACACTTTCTTCAGCCGAGAGCTGGCGTGCTGGTTCGCCGAAGTGCTCTGAGAGCAGGTCGTTCGTTTCCGAGTAGTCTTTCCAGGGTTGATGATTCTGATAGGTGAAGAGCAAGCCCTTCTTCTGCCACTCGCATTCGACTTTCTCTTCGCCGACCCAGCGTTCGTACTCGCTCATGGCGGAGGTCAGCATGGCTTGAATCGCGTGAGCGGCCTGCACCATCGAATTGTGATTGCAGCGTCTCGCGAATCTCCAAAGCCAGCTCCAGAGTGCTGGATCCAGCCGGGGCTGGATGCGAAACGGACTTCCGCGCGAAAGCATGGCTTGTATCGCTGATTTAAAGGCGCCTGGCTCGGTTAGTGGTAGGACGTGACTGGGGCAGACTAAACCACAGTTTCCACCTGAGCAGGCTTGGCCAATCTTTGCTCGGTCCAGCACAGTCACTTCGCAACCTGCTCGAGAGAGGTACCAAGCGCTGCTGACGCCGATGATCCCACCTCCTACGATGACTACCTTGCCACTCATGTCGCAATTCCTTTGCCGAAAGGATCTTCGAAGTCGAGAGTGAGCTTGGCGTCGGCTGTCACGAATGCTTCTCCAACTATGCGAGGCAGGATTTGAATTTCACCCTCGGGGATGCTAGCCGATTCGTCGGTTCGATACGTCGTCTCAAACACACTACCCACAACGCTTTCCTGACGGTGGATTTGGGTAGGTTGTAACTGCCCTTCCGCCGCCATACAAGCGATTTTCGCACTGGTGCCGGTACCGCAGGGCGAGCGATCGTATGCTGCACCGGGGCACATGACGTAGTTTCTCGCATCTGCTTTATCTTGAGAGCTCGGCGGTCCCATCAGCTCAATGTGATCAATCTCCGCGCTGTTGGAGCCAGTGATTCCCTGTTCCGGCAATGCCTTGCGAATCTCAGCACTTAGCGATGCCAAGGCTTCAAGATTTCCAGGCTCAATATCCAGGCCGTGGTCGTCGCATAGGAAGAACCAGTTCCCACCCCAGGCGACGTCACCATGCACCACGCGAGCACCACCTAAAGTCACGGCGACTTGGCGGTGCAAGCGATAGCTCGGTACGTTTTCGATGGCTACCTTGTTATTGTTCAGCATCTCAAAGCCGACGGTGCCTACGGGAGTATCGAGCTGGTATTTACCCTTGGTTATCTTGCCCTGATATTCCAGGGCGATGGCGAGGCCTATCGTTCCATGTCCGCACATGCCAAGATAACCGACGTTGTTGAAGAATATGACGCCAGCTACGCTCTCCGGATTCACAGGTTGGGTCAGCAATGCTCCCACCATGACATCGCTACCTCGCGGTTCGCACACGATGGCTCGACGGTAGTCATCATATCGGGCTGCAAAGTCGCTTCGTTGGTCGGCAAGCGTCTCTCCAGACAGCTCTATGGGCGAGTCGATAACGACACGCGTTGGTTCGCCGCCGGTGTGCGTATCGATAACTTGAATGATTTCGAATGGAGGTTTCATAACTGAACTATGCAATTGAATCGTGAAGGCAAAGCATAGATGTACGTACTCTGGCGAACGCCGTGGTGGCCCTGTACTTGCCATAACAGCATTGCGCTCGTTAGCGGCATCCAGGGAGGGGAAGACTACTTGCCTTCCCACTTTTCCCACCAAGTCCTAAACTGCTTCCACTGGTCGTCGAGAAAGGCTTGTTGACTTGGGCTAAGCTTGTCTGTCGCGTTCAGCTGATGCTCGTAGGCAGAGTGGCCTTCCAGAACCATTAAGCGTTTGTAGTACAGAACAAGGTCAGGACCTTCATCGTACTTGGACAGCACTGCTAACGCAGTGTTTAGTTCTCCGGCGTAACGTCGCGCCTGAACATCACCCGCTGCGGCGGCTTCGCACAGCTCTACCAAACGCAGGACTTCCTCTGGCAGAGCGTTACCGACGCCAGTGATGGCCCCGCCAGCGCCACAGTGTACAAACCCATGAAACACTTGTGTGTCCACTCCAACCATCAAGGTTAGATTCGGATCGCCCGAAGTGATATGCTCAGCGGCATAGGTCAACGACTCGGCACCGCCGAACTCCTTGAATCCAATCAAGTTCTGGTGTTGCTCGCGTAGCTGGAAGAACAGATCAGCTTTGGTTTCGAAGCCGTAGTAAGGGCTGTTGTAAATTACTGCAGGGATATCCTTCGCCGTAGCAAGAATCGACGAGAAGTGATGGTACTGGGCAGCTGGTGAAATTCCTCGCGACAAAACACGCGGAATGACCATCAAGCCAGCTGCGCCGACCTCAGCAGCATGGGCTGCGTGTTCCGTTGCAAGACGCGGATTCTGGGCTCCGGTACCGACAACAACTGGCACACCTGCTTTCACCAAACGCTTGACGCCCTCTTGGCGTTGAGCATCAGATAGTAGAGGCCAGTCGCCCATCGATCCACAGTAAACGACGCCTCGCATACCTGCGCTGATCAACTGCTTGCCAGTCTCAACCAATGCATCCCAATCGGGGGTTCCATCGGCGTCACAAGGGGTCATGAGGGCTGGGATGCAGCCGCAAAAGATCGAATCACTCATCGCCAGTTCGTTCCGTTAGCTAGTCGCGCCTCGCATGAGGCTGATCAAAAGCAAGATCGTATCTCACTTGTTGATTCTTGACCATGAACGGATTGCAGCCGACGAAAGAAAATTTGCCGCTGGTCATGCTTCGTCCAGTTTCCTCCCGAATGAGTCAACTGCGACCGCAAATCTTGCAGATTCTAGCCACCACATCCTCCGCAACCGCCACAGCCTCCTCCACCGCCGCATCCACCACCACCGCCA
Organism: Aureliella sp.; assembly: GCA_963691875.1. Lineage (GTDB taxonomy): Bacteria > Planctomycetota > Planctomycetia > Pirellulales > Pirellulaceae > Aureliella. The sequence continues at coordinate 1,305,532 of OY829846.1, read as the reverse complement.
CTGCAGCCTGAATCGCCTCCGCAACCGGTTCCGCCACAACCACCGGCCGAAGCGTTTCTTGGGTCCGCTATGCTTTGCTGGGTAAAGGCGCCGAGTTCTTCGTACGGCGTCGATGTCAAGTAACCCATTCCGAGGGCCGACGCACCCCAGAGAAGCACGGCATCTGAGTCGTTAAGCTCGTCATGCGATTTAGGATTCTGTCCGTTGGAACCACTTGCGATGAGTTGATTGGGATTCTGCTTCAGTTGATCTCTGATTTTACGTAGCAGTTGTTTCCCAGCGGCAGTCACTCTTGGCAATGTCGCGATCAAAGCAATCAGCGTTACAACCGCAAGTACTTCAAAAACGACTAGTATTCCGATCGGACGTTCGCGGGAAATTCCAGCCCAGATTTTCGCCGCGCCAAACAAGGCTGTTCCACCTACGAGCAGCAACGTAGCAGCCACTGCAGTGGCACGTTGGCGCTGTTCTACCAGTAGTCCCTTGCTTTCCAATCGTTGGCGAAGAGAAACCATCCCCACTTTTGCATCCCGAGCCAATGCTCGCCAAGTCCTTCCATGCTCGGCTATCCTCAAGCTATTCAGGATCAACTCATTGATTCGATTTTCGGTCCTGTACTCTTCAATCCTTGGCCCTGGTCGGACCAGTGCGTTGTCCAGGATCACGGCCTGGTGCTGCTGAAGTTCCAGGAGTGCCGTTGCAAGTACACGTTGTTCCCCGCCATCTAGCCAAGCCAATTCGACGGGCCCCAATTCATTGGGGTCCTCCGGGCGAAAGTCATAGATGCTGCCGCTTGCCAACAATCTCGTCAGGATCATGCTGCTGGTCGAAGCAATTACCACGAGTGAGATAAACAGGATCAGGAACTGTGGGCCGGTCCAGTTCAATGGGTTGGCAGCAAGTTGCGCCAGTGGGAGAGCGATTCCGATGCTTGCTGCTCCATAGCCGACGCTTCGCCATCCCAGCCTGTTGGTCAACTTGGGTATGATCCAGTGGGTTGCCGCGTTGACACGCACATGATGAAGGTCTTCACCGAAGCGTCGTTCAGCCGGCGGCCAAATATCCTCTGGTGGATTTGATGCAAAGAATAGTTCGTAAGAGTTCTTGGTGCGCAAGTAAAGCTGAAAGTACTTCTCCCGCTCTTCACTACCACCCTTGGTCGGACCGTGGTGCAACGGGGTCATCAAGACCTCACCACACAGCTCGTCCCAGTAGCTGCGGGTGTAGGTAAGATGCATATGCCAAACTTGGTCAACGTCTTCTGAAGGGCAAGCGACGTGTCCAGAACGCATGGCGAGGTAAACAAAGCGTTTGTATTCTGCGATCACACGCTCCGCGTAATCCAACCGCCAGCCATTCTCTTTCGCGAGCCGCTCGGTGAAATTCAAGCCGCTCTCAGGAAGGTTGAGCTCAAAACGCTCGAGGCGATGCCAGAGTTTATCGGAATAAGCATCGGTGTATTGGGTTGCATCGGTCCTAGGCGACTCGCTTTTGTCGCCTGATGCAGAATCAAGCTGGCTTAGAATAAGACCATTTGTAGAAGTCATCACGCTCATCACTACATCCCCTTAGATCGCAGTTCGGTTGGGGGTCGATCGTGCTCCCGTCACTTCATTGCTGCCTCTTTGGGCCATTTTGCTGTGAGCTCAAGGCGCTTACCTTTGATCTCTCGCGAACCTCGGAATCGCAAAGTCATTAATATCAATGACTTAGACGTCGAGCTATGAAAATAGAAATAGTTCCCGTTGGCAATCCAAGGGAGCTTGAAGGAGGAGGATGATTCGGGAAACGTAAACCCGATTCTGAAGCTTGACGCAATCGACCTGAATGAGCAAAGCTATGAGCAGGCTTTAGCAATTAGGGCTCAGCTCACCGGACCTGCTAGCGAGAATTGGAAGGAATCCCGATCTCACCGGACGCGGTCATGATGGGCGAGTTTGCATTTGGCTGGACGGCAGCCGGTAGGGTTGTACGCAAGTAATTCTTCCACGCCTGCACGTTACCACCATGCTCTTGCCCAGTGATGTTAGCCAAAGACTGTGTCACGTTGTAGACCACAGCAGGACTTCGGTCGTCCAGCAGCGTGCTTAGATTGCGTATGACTTCGGGGTCTTCAAACTGCCCCAGACCTTCGATGGCTGCTTGTCGTACACTACTCTCCGAGTCGGATTTTGCTAGGGAAAGCAACATTGCCTTTGCCGGTTCATCTTGACGATCTTTCCAAGCGTCGCATGCGGCTAGGCGAACTTTGTCAACATCGTCACCCGAGGCTGCGTTTAAGATCCGTGTACTCGTTTGGCTGGTAATCTTCGCAGCACACCGTACCGATTGCCGCCGAATCTCCGGGGAAGGATCATCCTTAACAAGCTTCTCCAGTCTTAGCGCCCACTCTTCCTGTTCGGTCGGCCCCATGCCAGCGATCTGAGATTCGAGAGCCTTTAGTTCTGCGATTCGCTCATGATAGGTCGGAGCTCGGTCGCTATCCTTCCGCCACTCTGTCATGTAGTAAGGGTTGATTCGTTTCAGTTGATAGAAGGGACCATCCATGCACCCCGTAAGACTCGCAAACACGCAAAGGCAAAGGGCTACACTTATCGTTTTCATCACGGCGATCTTCTGTGCTGCAAGCAAAATTGAAATCCAGGGTGGGTGATTACCAGATTCCGATGAGCTCTCGCTAGACTGAATGACCAATTGCAAGCAATGCTACTCGCTGGGAAGCGGCGAAGTTGGCCGTCAGGAATTCTGCTGTCGCGATCGGGCGCATGAAAAAACGGATGTGCCTGCGTGCAAGCACATCCGTCATTAGGTGCCCAGGACTGGAGTTGAACCAGCAAGGGGTTTCCCCCACAACGACCTCAACGTTGCGCGTCTGCCAATTCCGCCACCTGGGCAGGTGTTCGTAAGTCTTTGCTCAGCAGTAGTTTACGGCGATGAGAGTGCTGAAACCGTTGCTTTCTTCCGCCCCTCGCAGCTTTCCTATTTTGCCTAAATAGGGCTTGGTGCTGCTTGGTTTGGCCTGATACCGGAACCAGAATCGGTTTTACCGGAACCAAAAAAAGATTTAACCGGAACCAATCGTTGCTGTTCCGGAACCAGCTCTTGTTGATCCGGAACCAGAAATATCGGCTTACCGGAACCAGCATTCTCATGACCTGACAGGTCGTAGAGGATACACGAACCAGAGGTCTATGCAAGACTAAAAGGGCGTCGCGTAGGCACAGCTTTTTCGCTCAACCTAAAAGAAAAAACCCGCCTAGCTAACAGCCAGACGGGTTTCAAAATACCGGTGGAGAACTACTCAAGTCGTTCACTGGGTGATATCGGTGTCGAGTATCGATCGCGTTGAAGACATTAACTCGGCGTTGAAAATGGGACCACCGCCTGTTTCGAGCATGCAGTCAGAATAAGCCGTCATGGCGTTATCGAGGGTCATCTCGGCGGCTAGCAGAACTGTAAGTGCTCCGACCCAAGCACCATAGTTTTCATCTGTCGGATTGGCTTGATAAGTTTGCTCTGCCGCCGTTGCGAATGTGAGGGCTTCATCGTAGATATTTTGGGCTGTCGTCATCGCCCAAAACTCTTCCTCACAGTCGAAGCAAACTTGTCCACTACCTAATATCAACCCCAGAGTTAGAACCACTAAATTCATCGGTAAAGCCTTCCTTGAGCTGCTGGTTGTTACGATTCGCCATCCTTGACGAAGCGTTCATCTTATTTTTTGCGAGCTCGCGTACTACGCCTTCTGATAGCCCTTTTTTGCTATCCGCCAGACGAAGTCTTGCTGCTTCTATGACGGCGGCAATTCTTTCCGCAGAACCAATGTCAGACTCTACGTCTGCAAGGTTTTTTTGAAAGTCCTCCATCGCCGCAATCCTACTCTGCATCACAGCCTTCTTCTTCGCGATCTATAACAGCGTTGGAAACATCTTAGGGCTGCTCTCAATCTTCAAAAAGCGGAAAAAATGAATCTCTCCTTTCTCTCTGCCTTCACCAGTGTCATTGAGTTAGTCGGCGATCTCATTCCGCAGCGCATCCAAGTACCGCCTGAGCATGTGGGGTTGAAGTTCAAAGGGATGACAGAGGTGACATTTCTTGAGGCAGGTAATCACTGGTATTGGCCGATTCGAACGCAGGTGGAAACTCACTTCGTGGGTGAATCCCTACTCCCGTTGCCCGAGCAGTTCTGTGATACAGCCTGCGGTAAGACTGTCTTTGTCGACGGCAGTGTTCGTATTCGACCGTTCGAAAGCGAGTCTGCAATGACGAGAGCTTTCGTCAAAACGGATGACATTGACGACACGCTGGCAGCGATCGGCCTGAGCTGTATCTGTGATGTGATCTCTCGCACCTCTTACGAGGATCTATCTGACCGAGATGACCTCAACGAACGCCTCACGGATGAAATAAGAAAAGCCTTCAAACCGTTCGGGTTCAAAGGCTTACAGGCTTCGATTGAATCTCTCGCCAAAGGCAAGAGTCATTTGCTGATAGGCACTTTGGCTGCGACCGAATAAGTTCGTTAAAAATTAACCTGAGCAGGCAGGTCGCTCGGTTGGTCAGAACTTGGGCTATCTCAAACAAGCCGGTCGCATTGCACAACTGAGAGCTATTCAAGCGTCTGAACGATTAGCTGCCGTGTTGACGGAAGGCTTATAGTTTTAGCATGATAGAGGCTCGCATAAACGAAGTTGACGGCTACATGCCAAATGCAACAGTGACTTTGGGTGGCGTAAGCGATTTCGATCTTCAATTGGCTCGCAAGATCTGTGACTATTTTGATTTGAAGTGGGGTACTTTGCTGCGTCGAGCAAGGGCGATCGAGCTGGCAGGTGGTCAAGACTCATTCGCTGAGTGCTTGCAGGAGGCTGCTCAGCATCTCCTATTCTCCGAATAAATCTCGCAACAAACCAGTCGCTTCTTCAATCACTTCAACAGTAGGCCGAACCGGAGAGGGAAAGATTTTCAAAGAATTAACACCGATCCAGTATTGCAGGAGACGGCGTGGGTCGTCGGCGTGCTCTTTGTCGTGGTAGGCGGCAGACTTAAACGTGCGACGTCAACCATCAGCCACATAAAAACAAGGTACTCGCGTCGAGGGGGGTCGAAGCAAGTCCCTCTGATACGGACGGGGCCGTAACGCTCAGTTGCGGAAATATGTGCAATGAAAAAGCCGCATCCCAAACTGGAGTGGGATACGGCTTATATGCTGTTAGCGATAAATGTGATCTTGGCTTAGGCATTCAATGCAGTGCGGCGTCTGCAACGATTGCCTGCGAAACCAATTAGACTGAGCAAGCTCATTGCGAAAGCGGTGCTGGGCTCAGGGACGGTGCCGCCTCCAGATCCACCCGACGAATTCATGCTGCCGGACTGCGTCGCATCGCCAGTGAACTCTAAGGAGCCAGAGGTCGTCGAAAAAGTTCTCGAAACCTTAGAATAATCGAGTGAGTAGCTAGCTGCGACAGCGAACGAGCCATAGATATCCTGCGAATCACCGGTAGGCACGACGCCGCCTATGTTTACGGAGCCGATGCTTATCTCGCCGGCAGTGGTAAATTGACCAAAGCCTATTCCATCGCCAATCCCAAGGTAATTCTGATAATCAGCGACAAAAACGGCCCAGTTGTTCCCTGTATCTGCGACCAGCGAGGTAGTTATAAGTCCATTATTTGGGTCGTCGATGGTCACGTCAACTGTTGTCAAAACTGGCGAGGATTTCAACAGGAACGTAGTTCCGTCGAAGAAGTTTACTGATCCAGAGTTTACCTGTGTCGAGTTAATGCTGCCCGAAAATGAAATCGTAGCGTTAGAAAAACTGCCACTACCGAGGGAGCCGGAGTGTGTGCCAGTTGTGGTGAAGGTGTAAGTTAGAATGCCAGCACTAGACACCTCAGCACTGCCAATAACCAACACAAGGCAGGAAAACATAATTGAGTAAATACTGCGGACTTTTCTTATCACTTGCTTGCCCTGCTCCATTACTTAGGTTCTAAATCGAATATGATTTGCAGAAAAATAGTTGCAAACCATATATTTCAAAAAATACGAATAAACGTCAAAAACGGGCATCTTCTCCCCGTTCCACTCTTTTTCTCCCTTAGAACATGATTTCCGTCCACGGAAGTTTCCGCCACTTACCATCTTTGCGGATCTCCCACGCGGATGCGATTTCTTTAGAACCATCTTCGCGTGGTTCGTGCGTTTCGGTGTATCGAACGTCATTGACCGATACACCGTAGTGATCTGCAAGCCTCGCCTGCATAGAGCCTATTGGGTCTTTAGGCTTCGCCTGATTCCTTCGCCGTCCGTGTCGCATTCTTCTTCCTATTGGGGAAATTACTGCTGTGATTGTCGCACCAATAATCATAAGCAAAAGAAAGGGTCATATTGTCAGCGATACGAAACAGAACGCCCCCGGCATTCAAGATGTAGATAATGGACGTACACATTAGCTCATCCCCATAACGAACCAAACAACCAAACAACAAATCACCACGATGCTCAAGCCTCGGAACTTGGGCTTCTTCTTTTTCTTCTTCGCGAGCTGCAAGTACACACTTTCCAGCTCTTTACCGGACAGGCAGATAGCGTTCACCAATCAACCCTCTCGCTCAACTTCATGAACCGTGAATTTGCTTCCAAAGCTAGTTGTCTTATTCGCACTTTTGTCACGCGATTATGCCCCCATCGCGACGAAATCGGGAACGTTGGTGGTATCGGAGCGAACTCGCTCTTGCAGCCACCCGCCGCAGGACTGGCACTGATAGCGTTGGTACTCGTATCGCCCGGTGCGTCGAGTACCACGGCGATTTAGATGAACACTGCCACATCTGCCACACTTCACTCCGCTCATGGATTTGTTCATGTTCGGGTGGTTGCGAATCCAAGGTCGTAGTTTGAGATAGACCGCTTCAAGCAAGTCAACGTCTTGAAGGTTGTACTTCTTCATCTTTGACCATGCCTTCAGGTCACCTGCCATACACTTGAACCACAGACTTGCACCTTCATGCTCGACCTTACGCCCTACGCCCAAATACTCACCAAGTGAATCCAGCTTATTAGATTGGAACTTGAATTCACGTCGAGCGATCTTGAGTGTATCAATCTCAATGTAGGGGGCAGGGGGCGACCATCCGTGTTCAAGGAATCGCCCCTTTGCGAACCGTTGATCAAATTTATTGCCGTTGTGGGCAATGACTACATCTGCCTCATTGAACAGCTCATACAGATCACCGCACAGCCCCGAGTCATCCATTGGATCATCTTCGTAGCCTTCGTAGTCCGGCAAGGCTAACACCTCTGTCTTCTTCTCGTCCAACCACTTGTAGGCGAAAGAGAGCATGTAAGGTGTCTGCTCGACCTTCAAGGCATTGGTGTTCCAAAGCTGCCAAGCCCAGATGAGGTTCGGCGATGTTTCGATGTCATATATCAGTGTTCTTAGCAATGCTTTATCTCTTCTAAGACATATTCAAGACGCTCTCGCTTATCACGGTTCTCATTCCAAGGTTGTGGGAACAGAACAGCGGTCCCACCTGCATCGCGGAACTTTTGCACGTTGCTATCGGAGTCGTCGATAAGGATCGCACCTGAGCCTGCGTTCAGCTCTTTCATAGGTCCGATCTGATAGTTTGTAGCCATCGGCCCAAGGAATCCTTGATTCCGTAGCCAAACAACTTTCTCGCTCGGGCATTTCGCATCGGCAGAAGGTGAAGTGCAAAAGACAACATGCCCCTGCTCTTCTAGCTTGTCCGCACAAAGTTCTACCGTCTCCTGTATTGTTTTTCTGAATGGTCTCTTACCGGTTTTTATCTCCTGTTGCCTATCCTCTTCCCTCCTGTTTTGCTCGATTTTCCTCTTCAGGTTCTTTAGAGAGTTTTCCTCCAGCATACCCTTTAGTTTTGTCTCGGCTAACTTCTTGTTGCTTCCGAGCTTTGTACGCTGACCGTTTATCTCGCAGAAGTAGTAGTCGCGATCAGCACGATAGCGAAGTGACGGAGTCCGAGGCATGTAATCTCCAGTGCAACAACAAGAGTTGTGGGGAAAGATAGCTTCATCGGAAGCTCAAACACCGGAGAACTTATCGGAACCACAAGAAGAGAAACCCATGATTTTACAGGGCTTTTGCATGCCAGCGACAACGACCTCAACGTTGCGCGTCTGCCAATTCCGCCACCTGGGCAGGTGAGAGAAGTCCTTAACCGTAAAATGCGGTGTGGTATTGGTCTAGGCAGATCAACCACTCCTCAGTTTTCAAAGGATACACCAAGCCCCAAATGTCGCAAGAGGAGATGCAGTAGCGATGCCTGGCGGGGCAGCTGACATCTTGAATGCGCGTTTCAGCCCCTTGCGAGAGAGGCCATGGCCGACTCGGCGTGTTCCAGGATAGAACCTGCGTTTTCCAAAGCGCCATCTCGATAGTTTTGCCGTGCTTGATTGTATTGATTCACAGCCGTTCCGTGCTCGACTTCAGCGAGGGCAAGTGCAGCGATATTCTCTTCGGTGGGATTGGCGTCATACGCCACCTGTGTCTCGTCGAGATTCCGTTCGGCCGTCGCGAGAAGATTTTCGGCTAGAGCAAGCGTGACCGCTTCGTCATTACAGTCCTCCGAGCAGGTTGCGTCACTTTCTCCGTAGCTGACGGGGGCGACTTGGACAGGCCGTCCGTACGAAGCTGAACTAAGAGAGAAATTCGATGCTGGGCTAGCTACCACCGTCACTGATGGAACCGATGCGGCCAGTCTCAGTCATCGTTCCATCCCTGGCCGATCAGGCAGGTCGTCAAAAATGGCGTTTGCTCAATTCAATGCTTGTTGGTATCAGTGCTAATTCAAGCAAATTGCCCCCGCGTGTGAGTTATCAAGAGCCGATCACTTTGCTGACCACTTGGTTAGCCCCGATAGCGATTCGCAGTGAAATGGCCGGAAGCGCTGTTCTTGTCCTGTGGCTTCGTCGAACAGCAACATCACGTGATCTCCTAGACGAGAAGCGGCGATCGAGTCCACTAGGTTTGTCGAATCGTTCGCGCTCATTTGCATGAGTAGCCTGATTTCAATTTCACGCATACTCAATCTAGACAACCATCTTTGAACCGTGCTGTAGCTCTCCGCCCAAATCATCGTGTGAACACCAACACTAGGTCCGTCTCGCAAGATCTCTTCGAGTTTCTTGTCCGGCGTCAACTCGGACTCGCCGAAGCTGGCGAAATCATCTTGTTTGCGAAGTGTTCGGAGCCGTCCGATTTGGATTAGTGAAAATAATACTGGAGGTGAATCAGCCTCTTGGTCACTGCCAGACGTTCTCGCCTGAACGATTTCATGCACTTCCTGTACGACATCGTCCGTATCGCGCGAGTCCACGATCTTGAGTTCGCAATTCAGTTCAGGCCATTTCTTCGTCATCGCCAAAGACCGCGAATCGGTTGGCTTAGCGCCCTGAATCGCAAATACTTGCGCCCCGTTCGCACCTGCCGCGCGAACGAAGGACGCGACTGCAACGTCTTGCACAGCAGCAGCTTGGGCATCATCACCGCCCACGATGAGAACATTGCGTCCCGATTGACGCGTCAAGGGGTAGACGACTGCTGGGTTGATCGCCACGCTTTCTCCCGCGACGCTCCACATCGCGTCTGGATTTACATCCTCGCACGCTTGCTTCAAGGCTAGTTCAGCGTTGACGTCGCTCCACGTGGCGGCGCGGTTACCATCGTAGACTACCGTTCGGCCGAGTCGGTTTGTCGAAGCATCGTGATTGCGATACCCCTTTTCTTGCTCATTAAACCATTGCACCTGTGTTTTTTTGGGAAGCCAGCCAATCTGCATCGGTTGATTGCCTTCGATTCGCCCACCTGCATCGTTGTAGACTGCTTGTCCGGGATGCTTCAGGCGAGATGCAGCAGGGTTGTCATCGGAGAAGATGATTTGAGCGTCTGCCGCATCACACTGCAGCGCGATTCGGACCGCCATTTGCCCCAGAGTTGTACGCGGTAGCGAATAGCTACCCGCCAAAGTTTGACTGCTCAAGACTGCGTGTACGCCAAAAGAACGTCCTTGACGAACAATTCGATCCAAGATCAAACTTGCCTGTCCCGAGAGCTTGTCGTCCTCAACGAAAATTTCTTGAAACTCGTCGATCACAACTAGCATACGCGGGATCATCCCATCTGGATGCAGTGCATTCCAGCTGGCGATGTCTTGCACTCCGGCTCCTCGGAACATTTCACCGCGTCGTTGGAGGCAGCTATCAACATACTCCAGTGCGCTCAAGCCAAACTCGCGATGACTCTCGATCCCGATGATGTCTGCATGAGGAACCTGGGCGTCAGAGTAGACTTGGAACTCAACTCCTTTCTTGAAGTCAAGCAGCACTAGCCTCAATGCTTCGGGCGAGTACTTCATCATCGCGCTGGTGATTAATGCGTGGAGCAAGCTTGATTTACCAGAACCCGTCTTGCCCGCAATAATTGCATGCTGTGCCGTTCCCATGCCGAGCTTGAGACTGTGCGTCCGGCCAACCCCACTTTGTCCAATGGGGATTTTCAGGTTTGGTGAGCTATCCGCTTGCCAGCGATCGGATTTCTCTGGCAACATTTGCCCCAGCGGAACCTCGACTCGATTGGAAAGCAAAGAGCGCCGACCAAGGTTCTGCACAATCTCTTGCGAAAGCTCGTCTTCAGGCGACTCAAGCGGCTCGATCTCCAAATCCTCGTCTCCAGCTCCACCGACGACTAGGAAACGTGATTTTTTCCCGGGTTTCAGATGCAAGCCACCGCGATTCACGGTGGACTGTTGGTTCGAGTAAGGCCAACTTTCCTCTGGATCGACAATCAGGATTGGAATGATGCCGCACCGCGCACCGGAGTCAAGCAAGCTTTTCATGCTCTTCCAGCTATGGTCGTCTAGCCCGTTGGGCATGCTTGACCAAACCAAAAATCGAAATGGTTCCGCCAATGCTCCAGCATCTCGGTTGTATTCTACAATATTTTGATACTCGTTCCGTAACGATTGCTGGATGAAGTCTTCTGCGTTCATTGCCAGCGTGTTCAGCTGCTTGCCGATATGCGCGGACTGTGTCCATACCCGGTGGGTTACTAGTGTCGCGTCGAAATCGCCAAGGTGCATGAGCCATCCGAAGTCTTGCCCGAGACCCGGTGGATCCACAACGCAGGATTGCGTCCTCCCGGCTGGCAAAGTGGTAAGTGCTCTTAGCAAAACACTTCTGACTAGCTTGCGCACGGCAGGATCGGAAGCTTTACCATGAATCACCAAGTACTTATCATCGAGCGGTGAGAACAGTACGGGTGCTTGAAGTTGATCAAAAGGCAAATTGAGCTTTGCTGCATTGGGCAGGGCCTGCGGGACCATTAGATTTCCCAGAGGCATGTGTGGCTCGTCCGAGCCTTTTGGCCAGAACCCAGAGTCGGCGGCAAAATCCTGCCATTCAGGGAAATGCTCGCCGCACCAGCGTTTGCTGCGGTCAATCAATCCGACGGCCTTCTGTGTCGCTATCCGCAGACGCTCTGCTCCGCCCTGGTCAATCTCTTGAATCGTCTCGCGTAGGCGATCTTGGGCAGCTTGCGTTTCATGCCGATTGGCTGCCATAGAATCGCTGTTTGTGGTAGCCTCGTTATTAATTCGCTGATTGAATTGAGTCTTTGTATCGTCGAGCGAGGAGATTAGCTGCTCACGTGCTTGGTACTTAATTTCCTTGGCTCGCTTGCGGATCTCTTTTAGTTTTTGCTTGTGATCCCTTCTGAGCGAGTCGACCTTTTCATCCCGCCAAGCCTGCACCTTGGCGAATTGTTTATCGCGCTTTTCAGCTAGTGCCGATAGCTCCTCTTCGTTCTCTTTGTCGGCGAGGTGGTCGCCACGAGCGTGTACTTGCTCGCCCTTGTCGAGGATGGCCAAGAGCTTGGGATACTCGCGACGAGCCGAGCGTTTTAATAAGGGCCGAACGCCCAAGTATCCAATGATGATGAAAACAAAAGTTGCGCCAGCACCGGACATCGCGGCGTTGAGCAATTGCTGCGTTTTTGTCGCTGTCAGAACGGCAGTTGCAATGACAAAAAATATTGCACTGAAAACCCAGAAGTAGGTGGTGTCGACAAATCGTGCAAGTCGATTATTCGTGATCCGATCTGCCTGTTGTTTGGCGGCTGAAAGCACTTGATTCAGTTCTTCACCAGCCTCTTTGGAAGTTTGCAAAGTCTCCACGAAGCTTTGGCCTTCCAGCTCGTCTCTCTGCGGGAGCCGGAGGCTTCGTTTTGTTAGGATCGATGCTGTTTGGTTTTCGATCGCTGCAAGTCTGTGGTTCACGGAATTATTTGATTCTCGGAACTTTCGCAGTCGCTGAATCGGTGCTTCGTTTAACTTGCGAAACTTGAGGTCAATTTCATTGATCTTCTTCTGCGCTTCTGCCGTCGTTTGCTCAACTTTGGTTTGTGCCTCTGCCTTAAGTGTTTTTTCCTTCTCAGCAGTGTCGTAAATCGCCTTGTAGGTTGCTAGCTCCGCTTCATCCCAGCACCGGTGGACCTGGTCATCCCAGTCCGTTACGGTCACATCTTTCTGCACCGCGTATTGCGACTCAAGTCGCTCTTCTTCCTGTGCGCAGCGGGCAGCGTACTCTTCAATCTCTTTTTCTAGTTTTTGCATCTGAGCTGCTGTTTCCTGCAAACCACCGCTCATTCGCGTCCGCAAACCGGAAACCAATTGTCCGAGACGACGCTGCGGAAGTGGTTTGGGTGTGGAATCAATCATGTCGGCTCCGATCAGATTAGAGCAAAAGGAGTAGTGGTTCTTCATGATGCCAGGGCGATGCTTCTTGGCACTTATTTCCCGTTACGGGTTATCAGGGTCTCGAAGTCGTTTGGCTATTTCTTCAAATAGTTCAATTGTCGCAGCCAGGCTCGTGGTCAAAGATGCGATGCTGGGCCGGATTTCTGCAAAGTGCTTTTGGATGAACTGCCGGCCTTTATCATCCGTCCAGACCTCTGCTGTCTCCTGCGCAGATTCTTCGATCTCCGCAGTGAGTTTGTTGATTCGTTGCGCCACGCCGGGCACATCATGACTCATGCGTCGCATCGCTTCCCCCATCTTCGCCCTGCGCAACATCCGTATCGGCTGAAGTCGTGGCAGCGTCCTGGCCACTTGATGACGTCAGTGATTTCAAACCCGCGGAGCGCAGTCCTGCATACTCGACTAGCGTCTCCAGTTGTTGGGTAAGCTGGCCAACAGCAACCAGCAGATCGGCATCTGCCATATCGCGGACACGTTGAAATTTTCCCTGGTTCTTCTGGATTTCTCTCTCCCAGGCTCCAGCGGCTCCGCGAGCGGTGCGCAATCTTTCTTCACAGAGGTCCCGACGGTCTTTTGTGACTCGGACTCTCTTTTTTTGCTCCGTGCAAGGACGCCGTTCATCCTGTCGCACATAGGACATGCAACGCGACAGCGCCTCTTGTGCCTCGATGTAAGCGTGTCTTGCTCGACGTAACTCTTCGTTCCAGTAGTTTGGAGCTTCTCGTTGAATCCAATTGGACAGCCGACGAATCTCAACTTCAAGATTTTCAAGCTCCTTGAGCAACTGCGTTCGGTAACGCTTCGTGTGCTCGAGGAAATGATCGAGTTGTTCTACTGAGCGAACATCAGCTTGATCCGCGGCCATTGTATCACCAGAAAAATGAACCTTGTTTGCATCCGGATGGAAATCCAATGCGAGCGTGGATTGCGTTCACAAAACTTACGTCGACAACTATCGGGAAATCGAGCGAACGCCGAAGGCGGTCACGCCGTGCCGCACGCAACTGATCAACAGAGCCTAACGCTCCATGTACTGTTCAATTATCTCCGCTTTCTTGAGCAGATAGGGGACATGTTGTTCGGTCGACTCCAGCAGGCGATTTACCATCTTCACCTGCTCTTCAAACTCTTCGGAGAACTTTCGATGCTCTTGGTCACGCCAGCTTTCAGCCAAACGGGCTTGTGCTTGAGTGAGAGACGAAGTGGACTCACGGACCTGCTGGCCATATCGCTTCAGCATGGCCGCGAATTGTCTTAGCTGCTCGGGATCTACGATTGCTTGCGCCATTTCGGCCGTTCTCCCTAGGAGCGCAAGCGACGCACACTCGCTGGAAGCAGCGAAGCTTGGGCTTGCAACAAGAAAAGAATAAAGAGGAGGATATCATTTTAGCAGTTTCGAAACCCAAATGCAGGAAGTTCCGTCTCCCGGATCCTCGGAGCTTTTTGCCTGCCTGCCAAGAGAAGGACGAAACTGTCAGTCAGCCTCCTGCCGCGTTGATGCCGGATTCCTACAATGTTGGGGAATCTGGCTCGCCGAATGTCACGACTGGGAACTGATTATCGACATTCACGAGACCAAGTCCTATCAACCTTGAAACCGTTTCACTACTGGAACTGAGAGCTGACGTGACGAGTTTGGCTGTCCTACAAGAACATTACGAAGAGCCTTATCATCGCGGCGACTGCGAAAACGCTACGCATGCCGCGGAGGCGGCCTGTGAGGAAACGGGCTGCCAAATCCGTTTCGAGCTCTGCTTGTTAGAGGTTGGTAAGCTTTCCGACGAGGACTCTCCAGCCGCGGAAAACATTTTGCAGGAAATTTGGTGGGATGGTCAAGGTTGCGTCTATTGCGAAGGCTTTGCCTCTTTTCTTTCCGGAGAGCTCGAAGGAAAGCGGTGGGAAGGATCAGCGGCTAACGAAATTCTCGAGCGAACCCAGGGCAACTTGGTGGAGTCGCCTACGTGTTTAGAATTGATTCCACAACTTCTGCTTGCTGCCGTTGAGAGCTCCCAGCAAGAAGATGACTGGTCAGAGGCGGGAGAATTTGGCGGACCCAGCCTTGGAGAAGAGTGCTAGCTCTCAGAAATTGGAACAAACGGCAAACTGAACTTATGGCAAGTGATTGGCTAAAACGTATCCGGCAGGATTTTCCGATTCTGCACACAGAGATGAATGGCAAACAGCTCATCTACTTCGACAACGGCGCGACTACTCAGAAACCTCGTCAAGTCATCGAAGCGATCACAAATTTCTACGAGCAGGATAACGCTAATGTTCATCGGGGTCTATACGAACTCAGTCAACGAGCCACAGATCGCTACGAGGCGGCTCGCGCTCGCGTGGCCAAGTTCCTCGGTGCGGAGCGTCCGGAAGAATGCATTTTCGTTCGTGGAACGACCGAAGCAATCAATCTTGTCGCAAGCAGCTGGGGAAAGCTGTCGCTTGGCCCTGAAGACGAAGTGATTGTAAGTGGACTCGAACACCACTCTAACATTGTTCCTTGGCAAATGGCTTGCGCCGCAGCAGGCGCGGAATTGAAGGTCTGGTACGGCGATCCGGATGGCTGCCTGCAGCTCGATGAGTTGCAGAGGCTTATCACGGATCGGACTCGGATGATCGCGGTACAGCATGTTTCCAACGCACTCGGCACCATTCACGATGTAGCAGGGCTGACCAACTTAGCACGGCAAGTTGGTGCGAAAGTTCTCATTGACGGCGCGCAATGGATCGGTCATCAGCCAACTGATGTCTCGCAACTTGGCTGCGATTTCTACGTTTTCAGTGGGCACAAACTTTTTGGTCCAACCGGAATCGGAGTACTTTGGGGACGCAGGGAGTTGCTCGAGTCGATGCCGCCTTACCAAGGTGGTGGGGACATGATTGAAACGGTCGCCTTTGACAAGACAACTTACGCTAAGCTGCCTAATCGATTTGAAGCAGGTACACCGGATATGGCGGGTGCAATTGGTCTCGCGGCTGCAATTGACTACGTTGCGGACATCGGTTTTGACAAGATTGCTGCTTGGGAGCTCCATCTTCTTGAATTAGCGACTGAGCGTCTCGAATCCGTTCCCGGCCTAAGGGTCATTGGCAAATCACACGAGAAGGCTGCGGTGCTAAGTTTTGTGCTCGAATCTCCGTCCATCGCGCCAATGGACATTGCGAACCACCTCGCCAACGCTGGCATCGCTATCAGGACGGGACATCACTGCTGCATGCCTCTGATGGGACAAATGGAGGTTACGGGGACAAGTCGCGTTTCGATGGCCTTCTATAACACCGAAGAAGAAGTAGAGGCTCTTCAAGTGAGTTTGATGGAGTTAGTCGAGGGGCGTAAGAATCAAAAGGCCGTGCTCCCTGCTTCCCCAAATGGCACACAGATCCAGTTTGGTAGCTCCGAGTTTGGCTCGGTGGTAGAAGCAGCCGAAGAGCTCGAAGAAGAGTTCCTGGACTTTGACGATGCCGAAAGCAAAACAGAATTGCTGATGGAGTTCGGGCAGTCCGTTCCCGATCACTTCGAAGCTCTGAAGAAGATCAGTGAAGCGGTTCCCGGTTGCATGAGCGAAGTTTATTTGGTGGGGCGTCCTGCCCCAACTGACGCGACGCGATTTGAGTTCGCCGCGGATTCAAACGCAGGAATCGTTCGCGGCCTAATTGCTGTTTTGCAGCAATTGTTCAGCGGCCAACAAGTTGATGAAGTACTGAACTACGATCTGGAAGGATTCTTTCGGCGTATAGGGCTCCACCAATTCGTCTCAACTCAACGTCGCAGCGGTTTGGAAGGCATGATTCGCCGCATTAGAACGTTGGCGGAGACTCAAGCCAGTCGAAACGATGGTTAAGTCAAATCGGAGTTTTTCTTGTTTTTACTTAATTCCCCTTCACGCCTGCGGGAGGGGTAATGAAGCCCAACGCTACACGTCGGTGCGGTCGGTCGGGGCATTACTGTCACACATTCGTGGAGTGAGCCGAACGGCTAGCGTCGGGCTGAACTAAGAAAACGCTGGCCCGCAGCGAGCGACGTCGGCTAAAAGAGTGAAGCACTTACTAGGCTTGCTCCGCTAGCCTCGAAGGAGCAAGTTGTGCTTTACCGGCCGAGACTTTGCTAGAATAAAGGTTCCACCCGATGGCCTTCTCCAATCCTTCCTGCGCCAAAGATATTTTATGTTCCGGATCGTTATTTCTCTGGCTGCAATAATTTGTATTGTTGTGACTTGCTGTGCGGATGAAACGATCAGCCTTAATAACGAAGCCCTAACTGTTCTGCAAAAACACTGCGTGGATTGCCACGGCGCAGAGCTGGCCGAATCTGGTTTGAGACTCGACTCCAGTCTTTGGGCTCTGAAAGGCGGAGATTCGGGCGAGAAAGTCATCCAGCCTGGAAACAGCCAAGGCAGCTATCTTTATCAACGAGTTACAACGAAGGGTTCAAGCGAGCGAATGCCGCCAGAGGCTGATCCGCTTGACGATCGAGAACTCGAAATCTTGCGGCAGTGGATTAACCAATCAGAAATGTGGAAGCCAGTTGAGGAAAAACTGGCGGCCACCAAGTCAGATCACTGGTCTTTCCAGCCACTGCGAGAAACTGCAGTCCCTCTCGCGAATGGCGAGAGCCCGATCGACCACTTTATCGATAAGCGTTTGTTGAAAGCTCAACTCACACGCTCAAGAAGGGCTCCTCGGAGGCAATTAATCCGACGGCTGCACATGGTGATGCACGGAATGCCGCCGACTCCCGAGCAGGTGCGAAACTTCGTCGCGGACGATCGCCCTGATGCGTGGGAGCGGCTCGTGGGCAGCGTGCTGCGTAGTCCACGATACGGCGAGCGTTGGGCGCAACACTGGCTCGACCTTGCCAGATTTGGCGAAACAACTGGATTCGAAACGAACCGCGAGCGACCCAATGCATGGCCTTACAGGGACTGGGTGATCAATGCGTTTAACGAAGATAAACCCTATGATGAGTTTATCTTCGAACAGATTGCAGGCGACGCGATCAGTGATGGGATAGGCACGGCGTTCTTGGTGGCGGGGCCAAACGATATCGTAAAGAGCAAAGATCCGAACTTGACGAACATGCAGCGCCAAGACGAATTGGCCGACATGATCAACACGACGAGCACGGCCTTCCTGGGGCTAACCGTCGGATGTGCACGCTGTCACAACCACAAGTTTGATCCCATTTCGCAAAGCGATTACTACTCTCTGGCAGCGGTATTCGCCGGTGTGAATCATGCGGAAAGAACTTTGCCATTATCTTCAGAAACGCAGGCAAAGATTGCAGAGCTCGATAAGATGATCAAGCAACTGACAGATAATCTAAAGCAGTTTAATGTTCTCGAGAATCCAAATTTGCGTTCACCAGTAACAGCGCAGCGGAATGTCGAAGACTTTGCTCCAGTCGAGGCGTGTTTTGTTAGGTTTAATGTCCTTGGAACGAATCGAGGTGAGGCATGTATCGACGAACTCCAGGTGTTCTCCGCAGAGAAGAATGTCGCGCTGGTACAGAATGGCGCGAGAGCTTCCTCATCGGGAGATTTTGTCCATCCGTTGCACAAACTCAAGCATATCAACGACGGCAATTTCGGGAACGCAAAGAGCTGGATTTCTAGTACGGTCTCGGGCGGCTGGGTGCAGATTGAGTTCGCGAAACTAGAGCGGATCGAGAGGATTGTTTGGCAGCGTGACCGAACTGGAGAATACTCAGATAGATTGGCGACCAACTATCAGATCACTGCGTCGGTAGATGGCGAGAAGTGGTTTCAATTGGCGAGCTCGGAAGACCGAAATCTCTTTTCCGAGAATTCAGCGCCCCGATACGATTTTGCCAAGTTTCCAGACAGCCTTGCTGCGAAAGGGAGGGCTTGGTTCAAACAATTGCAAAATAGCAAGAGTACTCGGCAGCGCCTCCAAGCATCTACAAGAGTTTACGCCGGAACATTTGTCCAGCCAGGTCCAACGCACCGACTTTATCGTGGCGAGTACACCGCTCCTCGCGAGGAAGTCCCGCCAGCAGGGATTGCATCGCTTTCCGGACCGATCATCGACCGCGACGCGCCGGAACAGCAAAGACGGGTGGCGATTGCAAAATGGATCGCAAACGAGAAGAATCCGTTGACGGCTCGAATTGCAGTCAATCGCCTTTGGCAGTTTCACTTTGGCACCGGAATCGTCGACACTCCAAGCGATTTCGGCACTAATGGAACAGAGCCGACGCATCCGGAGTTACTCGACTGGCTGGCAAACGAGCTCATTGAGAACGATTGGTCGTTAAAACACATTCAACGCATCATCTTGCGTTCGGAGACTTGGCAGCAGGCCAGCCAGCCCATTGAGGCAGCTCTTGCTATCGACGCCGACTCGCGATTGCTGTGGCGATTTCCGCCGCGGAGACTAGAGGGTGAGGGCATTCGGGACTGTATGCTCGCAGTGAGTGGCAAGCTTAATCCAGTGATGGGCGGCCCGGGCTTCAGCGCCTTTGAAATTGAAATGGAAAACGTACGCCACTACTTTCCCAAAAAATCTTTTGGGCCGAATGATTGGCGGCGAATGGTTTATATGACACGTGTGAGACAAGAACGGGATTCCGTATTCGGAGTGTTTGACTGCCCCGATAACAGTCAAGTGACTCCCAAACGCAGCAGGTCGACCACGCCCCTGCAAGCCTTAAACCTGCTGAACAGTCATTTTGTGATGGAGCAAGCGAAATTTTTCGCAGAGCGGCTAACAGCATCGGAGAGCGATTCCGCGAAACGCATTCACTTGGCTTACGAACTTTGCTTTGGACGTGAACCTGACGAGGCCGAGATCGCAGAAGCCGAAGCATTTGTGCAGCGGACAGACTGGACGCAGTTTGCGAGGGCGATGCTCAACGCAAACGAATTCGTGTTCATCCCCTAGCAAATGCCTCGCACAATCAATCTGGCCAAGCCCTTCGAATCCCGAGAGCCTTACCTGATGCAACCGAGAAACCGACGAAAGTTTCTGTTTGATCCAGCCAATAGCTTGGCGGGAATTGCCATAGCCAGCATTCTCGGGCGGGAACGGCTACTGGCGGATGATTCACCGCTTCGCCCGAAAATCGATCCGTCATCGCCATTTGCAAGCAGATCGCCTCACTTTGCCGCGAAAGCAAAAAACGTGGTAATGATCTATTGCTCTGGTGCGTGCAGTCAGCTTGACACCTTTGACTACAAACCTGAACTGGTCAAACGGCATGGGGAACCGATGCCTAATGCGGAAAAACTGATCACGTTTCAGGGGGCACAAGGAAACTTGACGAAAAGCCCGTGGGGCTTCAAGCCGCGTGGCGAATGCGGCAAGATGATTTCAGACTTGGTACCGCAGATCGGTGAGATGGCCGACGACATCTGCTTCATCCATTCTCTCACTGGCAAAACCAACACGCATGGCCCCGGTGAGAATTTCATGTCGACTGGCTTCACCCTCGACGGCTTTCCCAGCATGGGCGCCTGGGTCACTTGGGCACTCGGAACCGAGAATGAGAACCTGCCGGCTTACGTGGCCATCCCTGACCCACGCGGAACGCCACAGTCAAGCGTCAACAATTGGGGGCCAGGATTTCTGCCCGCAGCATTCCAAGGGACCGATTTCAACGCCGCCAAACCGCTGCGAAACTTGGCGCGGCCCAACGGTATAGGCGAGGCAACCGATCGCGAAACCCGAGCGTTTCTAGAGCAACTGAACCGACGGCACTTGGAGCAATTTCCTGGCGATAGCGAATTGGCAGCGAGGATATCAAGCTATCAGTTGGCCGCCAAGATGCAACTGAGCGTTCCAGAGGTCGCGGATATGTCCTCCGAATCGAAAGCCATGCTGAGGCTGTATGGCGCCGACGACAGAAGCAATGAGTTGAAGGCATCGTTCGCCAGAAACTGTATCCTGGCGCGCCGACTGGTCGAAAAAGGCGTGCGTTTCGTACAACTCTTTAACGGAGCCTACCAGACAGGTGGCGAAGGTGTCAGCAACTGGGATGGACACAAGGCACTGCAGCAACAGTACTCCAAGCATGGCCCCGTCCTGGACCAGCCAACCGCCGCATTGCTCAAGGATTTGAAGCAGCGTGGACTCTTGAAGGACACCCTAGTTATTTGGTGTACCGAGTTCGGGAGAATGCCAACCTTTCAGGCCGGAGCCAGCGGGCGTGACCACAACCCTGCTGGCTTCACAGCATGGCTTGCCGGAGCTGGCGTCAAGGCTCCATGGAGTTATGGCTCGACCGACGAATTTGGTTATAAAGCGATTGAGGATGTGGCAACCATCTACGACTTTCATGCCACCATTCTTCACCTTCTCGGGCTCAATCATGAACGGCTCAGCTTCTATCACAATGGCATCAAGCGTCGGCTCACCGACGTGCATGGGCAAGTCATCGAGGGCGTCCTCCAAGCCTGAATTTCTTTCGCTAGCATTTGCGGATTCCTATTGCTGTCCTAGCGTGCAGGCAGCTAACGTTTGTCCGGGAGTGAAGCATGTTCTTCTGCCCCGAAGATCGAATGCATCCGATTTGGAAATCGTCTGCGTAATGAGACAGAAAATCATTGGCAAAAGCTTGAATTCGTATCCTGCGCAACTTCTCAAGCCCTCTTCGTTGTGTGTCGCGTGCATATTATCCTCAGCTGCGATGTTAAGCGGCTGCGCTCAAACTTATCCAGCTGCCTATCCTGCCCCCGGTGGATTGCCCAATGCTGGACTGGCTGGGCAGCCTGGTGCAGCGCAAGCTGCGGCCGGCGCAGGCTCAGTGTTCGCCCAGCAACAGACGCATCCGCAGCTTATTGAATTGCAAAAGCAAGTCAAACAGCTTGACGCAAACAACCGTGACTTGACTTCCCAAATTGCTCAGGCACAACAACAAGCTCAGGCGTTCAGGGAACGTTCTGAACTACTCGCCCGTCAGCTTGAGGACGCAACGCAGCAGAATAAGCAGTTGCTGGCCAGCAGTCAAAAGTATGCCGACCAGGCAAAAGCCATGCAAGCATCGATGACTCAGATGGAGGAGTCGATGCGATTGCGTGGCGGCGCTCGCTTGACCGCAAATAACTCGCTCAACCGAACCAACATCTCCGGACTGCAGATTTCTGGGGCAGAGATTATCCCCGAAGGAGACTCGCTGCGGATTCGCATGAGTAGCGATCAGTTGTTTGCACCTGGGTCAAGTCAATTAAGTCCATCTGCATCATTGACCTTGGACCAAGTCGCTGGAGCTTTGGTTCGGTCTTACCCTCGTCAAAGAGTTGCCGTCGAAGCTCACACTGATACGACTGCTGTGCCAGGTGGATACCAGGGCCTTGCTCAGTTGGCGAGCGCTCAAGCTCAGGCTGTAATCAACTATCTGGCGCGTCGTGGTGGCGTGCCAACACAGCAGCTCTCGTTGTCGGCTCATGGCCCGAACCGACCCATCGCTGACAATCAATCCCCTGACGGACGTAGCCAAAACCGTCGCATAGAAATTGTCGTCTCGCCAGAGACGTATTAGTGCAACGAATCGAGAGTTCTTCCCGAATTGGCAGCCGCGTTTTGGTTGACGGAATGGACCTCAGAAAGGGGCCCTCGGTGACGCGTATCTCGTGTTAACGTTTCACGAGTATCGGTGGCCTTACCTTGAACGAATTCCTGATTCCAGCTGATACGCACATCGCAGGAATTGCTGCTGAGGTGGCCCGCGGCTGGATCGTTGAAAGCAAGCTGCAATGCTAATCTCTGTCGTTGATCTGGAAGGGTACGCTCGAAGTCAACGCATATTGCTAGCCGACTTTGCGGCCCATGTTCTGAGCCGGCCTCTTCGGATTCCGATATACCTCAGGGGCATGTTCATAGGATTATCACAAGCCGCTGTTGGATGAATCTCATGGGCCCTCTGGCAAATTACTCAGAGGAGTTCTTCGAAGATTGAATCATAAGAAGGGAATTGCTGGCTGGTCAAAGATCTACCAGCCGAATGATGGTTTGGGATACGGCAATCAGATATCAATACTTCCGATGGACGAGTCTCAAGTGAGTAATAATCCAGGCGAAATTGACTCCAATTTGGACAGTGATGAAGAATTGCTGGCGGAGTTTGGTGATCTCTGGGATGCGGCGGAAGAGTTGTGGGATCGCTATCAAGATGCACCGGCGTTTGAGCGATATGTCAGCGCAGATTTCTTGGAGGTCGCAAGGTCGTTGGTGAAACTTCGTGAACAAGCCTTGGTGTTTCTCGAGTGGGGATCTGGCTTGGGCGTTACCACAATCATGGCAAGCCGACTTGGATTTGAAGCTTACGGCATTGAAGCAGATGGGACTCTCGTTGAGCACTCGGAAGATTTAGCCGAAGCCTATGGACCGGAGGCACGATTTGTTCAGGGAAGTTTCATACCTGACGAATTTGAGTGGCGACCTGCGGACCACGATGAGGTGAACCGAACGGTGATTGACCTTCCAGCGGGCTATGCTGAACTCGACATGGAGCTTCGCGACTTCGATTTAATCTACGCCTACCCTTGGCCAAACGAGCATACGCTTTATCACAGCATAATCCGTCAGTTCGCTCGTTCAGACGCATTGTTGCTAAGCTATGATGCCAGGGAAGGGACCGAGATTGTGACTTTTGGGAACGATTGAGCTTGCAACGTATGTCCTGCTGTCCGCTATCACAATGCGCATAGCAATATCAGAGAGGTCATCCTTACAACGCTCAGTCAGCTTCGCAGAATCAATTGAGAATTCTGGTTTCCACTCTTTGCTGCTGCGGCGATTGGCATAGGGTTATTGGTGATTCCGTCTTGGCAAAACATGAGCCGACGATGGGAGGCAGCCTCATGGCCGTCAACATCAGGACGCATTACCGTTTCGAAGACCGGCAAGAGTCAGCATCAAGAAAGAGCCACCAACTTCTATCGATTCTGACATCAGCTCGTCGTTGAAGGAAAGGACTATGAAGCAGGTCGGTACTCGTTTCGATTCGCCAGCGAAGACCGTTCAACGGCAGGCAAGATATCCGAGCAGTGCAATGAAGTCACTGTCTTCTACGATCCACCGAATCCCAATCGATGTGTGATCGATTGACAGTCGTCAGCATGGTGGAACTATGTTGTATTGAGCTCTCTGGTGCTGGTTCCTATTACACTGATTTTACGATTCAGAAAAATGCCAAAGTCATAGCAAAAATAGTAGAGCTGCGAACAAGAGGAAAGCTGAATACCACTGGGAGTAGATTGATAGACCTAAAACGGCTGATCTTCGTCGTGCTACTTCTGATTCAGTTTGCGGGATGAGGTAAATGCGAGACTGCCGCCGTCAAACGAATGATTCTTGCTGCCAAGCAGATTTTGACTGAGATAAAGAGCAGCTTGCCAGATGAATTGAGCTAGCAAGACCGTGCCTCTACGTTTAAAAGCTAAGCGGAACGATCTGCTGAAGTTTGCCTAGAGGACTGTGCGGTAGCTTATGCCGAGCCTCGCGCGAGAACCGAAATTTTTGTAACAAATTTGGCTGCCTCTCCTTCGCGTTTGACGACGATGACACAAGCGTTCCTAAATGCGTTCGCTGGCCTTCCTATGGACAAAACGGATGAGCAGTTCGAAGAACTCGAGGCTTCGAGCGTGGAACTAGTACTGGCGGCCGGAAAGCTGGACTCGATTCTATTCAGGCGCAAAATCAAGCTACGACCAACCGTCGTCTGGCTCGATTGAGGTCGAAGCTTCTCTGCAACAAGTTACCTTTCGATTCGCAGTTCCCCTTGCTCTTTCGCGAGCGAGAACTCCAGGGCGAATGGCGCGAAGGGGATGAGTGCGCAAGCGAAGACCAAGGCGGGACGCCGGACCGGCCATCTGAGTCGAAGTGTGGCAAATACAAGTGCAACAAGTAGACCGCAGAAGATCACACCGTGAATCATCCCTGGAACCTGAATCGCCTCTTCATCGCCCAAGATCCGCTTAGAGTAAATGGCGTGGAACAGCAGGTAGATAAAGGACAAGCCGTCCAGCACACTGAGGGTGCGAAGAACGCGAAGTGAAAACTCGGACATCAGGTTCGGCAGTGTTTTTAGGAGATGAAATGGGCAGGGGCTTTAGGGCTGACGCAGTGCAGAGAGCTCAGACCAGGGTTAGAAAGAACAGTATTCATCGTGGGCATCGACTAGCAGGCTTCGGTTAGGCTCGGCCCCGGTCCAGCGTTGGAAGTCGTATTCATCAATCGCAATGTTCAAACTGTGGGAGGAAATCGCTTGAAACGATGCCAATTCAGTAAGTTCCTGGGGCAACGATGCGGTCGGATCCCACACCGCAACCTTGTCCCAGTTTTCAGGCTCAGCAGTCGCCAATGCGCCCAATGCCAATTGCGAAGGTTGGATGATGACGATTTGTTCCGACGACTCACTCGCAGCACCCAGGCAGTCGGGCAGTTGGTCTACATCAGTAAACGCGACGGGCTGATGCAGCGAAGATTCGCTGCGTTCTAACCATGTTTCCAGGTCCTCTTCAGACTCGCCGGCGTCGAGCCAGAGTAGCTTCGCAGGAGTTTTCTTGAGCAAAGGTAGGATACTGCTTCTTTGCTGAATAGAATCGCCGCAAAGTAACACAGTGCAATAGGACCAATCTACGCTGGAACTTAGGAACTCAACTAGGGCCGGTCCAAAGGAATGCCAGCCGATCCAATTATCCCCTTGATCAAGGGCCGCAGAAATCGCGCCGACGAATTCAACATCCGCATTGTCGTTTAGGAAGCTACTCTTTCCTGCGGTATCGAAGGGCTGGCCAAAACGAATCGCTCTGAGATGTAAAGCTTGAATGCCAGCAATGGCTTCTTCGAACGATTCGGTTTGGATCTGAGCGGTGATGACTTTCCAATCGAGATTCGCACTGCCAAACAAACGCTCCATGACAAACTGGGTTGGATCCGAATATTCGTTACCGCACAAGCAGCAAAGCACTGGTTGAGTCTTTTGGTCCATTGGGAGAAATTCACCTGATCAGTGAAAAGTGGAAGCTCGAAAATGTTTCAGGGCTGAAATAATGGGCGGTTTTCTCAATCCATTCTGTCGCAGTGGGAAGTCCAAATTGCGGAAGTGCCAGAGTTCAGGCACTCAACGGGCGACTGGAGCATTGCTAGCTACCGATTGCGAAGCTCTCTTGACACGTCACGCCAGCTGCTTGGCCGCAAGCTTCACCCATTCTACCCCTTCTAACAATAACGGCATGTGGGTGGCGGTTGAATTGGCCCTAACGTTCGGATTATTCGGGTTCAAGCAAACATTTGGACCAGCACCTGCCGATAAGCCAATCTGTAACGAGTTTTCGGGTAACACCGGATGTACGTCGTGCGCCTTCGATGCGTGGCCACGACAAGCGAATACACGGACGATGTGCCGGCGGAGAGAAATCAATGAGAATGCTCAGTGGTACTAAGCACTGGCTGACAGTGGGGCTAGCTCTCCTGGTAAGTGCCCAGGGATGGATCAGCACTGCAGAGGCCCAACAGAATGTTCCAGGCTCGCTTCCAGCCTACGGTAGCCAATACGGGGCCATGCCGGCAGGCTTCACCCCAAATGGACCAATGAGCATAGCTTTCCCAGGGCCTGCCCCCGGCGAGGTTGTCTATTGTGGTGCAACAGGTTGTGATGCCAACGGGAGCTACTTTGGCTGTGGCGACGACTCCTGCGGCGACGCAGGCTGTGGAGATTCGTGCGGCAATGGCATGTTCGATTGCGGTGGTGGTGGACTACTCGGTCGAGCTACCTGTGGCAACTGTGGTCCAGGCGGATGCGGCCCAGATGGCTGCGGTAACTGCGGGCCGCTCGGTAGTCTGCTAGGCGGATTGCTTGGTGGTTACAGCGAAGGCAGCCGAGCTCAGCAGCGTTGGTATGACATCTATGCTGGTGGTTTGGCTCTTCAGCGAACCAGTCGAGTTGGCGGCTTCTCAAGTGCCGCTCAGAACCCGACAACAGGTGCCTTTATCCCACAAGACATCATCAGTACAAATGGCGTGTCAGGTACACCTGTTCTCCAGGTGAGCGACCTCGACTTCAACGATCTGGAATGGGGACTCGAGTTCATCGCCGCGTTGCAGCTGGGTGTTGGATCCAGCATCGAAGCACGCTACTTCGGTCTCAACAGCTGGACGGACAGTCGAGCGGCAAGCACGGTCGCTTCAGGGAACCCAACGCTCTTCTCGATCTTCAGTGACTTCGGAACCAATCCAGGCGGTCCAACCCCAGGTTTTGATGACACAGACCGGTCCTTCATCCACTCCATCACTTACACTTCTGAAATCCACAACGGTGAAGTCAACTATCGACGACGCTGGGTAAGTGCCTTTGATCGAGTGCAAGGTTCTTGGTTGGCTGGTCTCAGACACTTCGACTTGGACGAGTCCTTCACTTTCAGTGCAATTGGAAGTAACAACAACACTTTCACTTTCAACCAACTCCGCTTCTTCGACTACACTGCGACGACTCGGAACCAGTTGACTGGTGTTCAAGCTGGCGGCGACATCTGGCTGAATGTTTCTCCTGGTTTACACATCGGAGTGGAAGGCAAGGCCGGACTCTTCGGTAACCATGCAGAAGTAGAATCCACAGCGGTTTCCAACTCGATCACCCAAGCTCGCGAGTTCATGCAAACTGGGCGCACCGCTTACTTGACAGAAGCTGCTGCTCAGTTTGTCTACCGGGTAAACTACTCTTGGGCAATTCGGGGAAGCTACAACGTCTTCTATGTAGACAATGTTGCTCTTGCACCTGAGAACTTCAATACTCGCGACTTCAGCAACGTGTTTGGAGCTGGTAACTTTGGACTCGCACGATCACCATACCTGAACGTAGACGGCGAGGCACTTTATCAAGGCTTCTCGTTCGGAACGGAATGGCTCTGGTAGGATGCCGAGCAAAATCTTGCATCAAATTAAAAGGCTGGTCATTTGACCAGCCTTTTCTCGTATTGATGACGTTGCGCATAACGCGAGCACCAAAACCGACTGGCTTGAAATCTGTGCCGAACACCATTTGTATGTCGCCGCACCGGCTATCCTTGAAAAGATTGATGCAGCCCAAGGATGTCAACAGCTCTACCGCTTCTACAATTTCCTGCGAAAACTATCTAGCTTGCCGCTTAGGGATGAACCAGTTCGATTGCGGATTTCAAACGCGGACCGCATGGATATCTGCAAGGACGATCTTTCCGATTCGCTAAGACGCGGCAAAGCTGCCATTCGGTTGTCAGAACAAGTTGCCATTGCGGAAAATGGCTTTACGCTGACCAAGTCGCAGATTGCGGAGTTCGGACGGCTGGCCTTTAAGCATCTCTGCGAGACAGCTAAGCGAAGTGCTTTTCGACACAGGCTCTCCGTCGAAAGATTTAGGACCGAGGAGTTCGCAAAGCGCGCGGAAAATTTCGTTACCGATGAGAACATCGACTCGCTTTGTTTCATCCTACGCGGAGTGCAAGGACTTCATTCGCGAGTTATCACACGTTCTGGCAGGCATCGAAGATGTTCGCGTGACCGAAGCGTTGGTTCGCAATATGGTCACACTAAGAATCAGAGAGTGCTGCATTCAAATAACGTTGAGGATCGAATCTCCCAAGATCGAATCTAGGTTTTGACCGATGCTACAAGACTGGTCCAGCTATCACCAAGAAAGAGCCTGTGAAGTTTTGGGCGAAACTGGGGCGATACACAGCCTGGAGCATATTCAGCCGCTGGCCCAGTCCAGAGAACGCGATGTGCGGCAAGCGGCCGCGGACGCCATCAACGCAATTACAAGTGCCGAACGCGATCCAGCTGCATGACTAGCAAATGCCAAGAGCTTTCATTTCGTCTTCAAGCGAATCACGCTGTTCTGGGGTTAAGCAGTCCAGCGGCAAGCGTGCACCACCAAAGTTGATCTCACCACCTGTTTGCACCGCAACGACATGTTTCAAGGCCGCTTGAAAAGGATACTTGAGCAAGATATTTATTGCCTGAATCGCTTTTAGCTGCAACTTTCGAGCCGCCTCTAAATCCTTGGCTGCGAATCGCTCAATCATTTCTGCGTATATTAGCGCGAGCACATTATAGGTGCTTCCAATTGCAGCCGTCGCTCCTGAGGCGAGCGCTGGCAGGAGCATTTCGTCGACGCCCCAAAACACCTGGAACTTATCAGGTGCAAAGGCGGCGCATTGCTGAAAGACATGAAGCTGCGGCGTGGTGTACTTGATACCTGCCAAGTTCGGAATTGCATCTTGTGCGACCGACAGAAATTCTTGCATGTCCAGTGAGTTGCCGGTTAGTGCAGGGATGTGATAGTAATAAAATGGTGTTTGGGGCGTGACGGAAGCGATCTCACTCATGCAGCGAACGAGACCGTCAACTGTGCTGACTTTGAAGTAGCTAGGGCACGTTGCGGAAATCGCGTCAGCTCCATGTTCTGCTGCATGGCGAGACAGATCCTGCGCTTCACGGAGCGAGTTGTGGCCAACCTGGACGAACACAGACTGTTTGTCCTTCGCAGCCGACAGATAAGCTTCAGCGACTTGCTTTCGTTCTAACGTCGATAGGGAGATGCCTTCTCCGGTGCTTCCACAGACATACAGACCAGAAATGCCTTGGGACTGCAGACGCTCCACCAAAGGTGAGATTGTTGAAGTTGCTACATTTCCATCTTGGTCAAATGGCGTCAGAGCGGCGGCGATTAAGCCGTGAACTTGTTTCGGCATGGTTCTCTCAAGAAGCATTCACGTCGCGTGGTGACGCTAAATGCCGGATTCAGATTGTGGGGCAATAGACGAACTGCAGCCCAACATCAGAGCATACTCGTCAGTTAGTAGGAAGGCTGAGCCGAGATGCTAGTTGCGATCTTTGGCCAGTTGGCGGAAGTAGCCTTCGATCACGCTGCGATAGTGACTAGGAAGTTTTTCCGTCATGCGTTGCAAAGACTCTTGGCGTTCTGCTGGAGGTAGATTGCCCCAATTGGAGGCTTTACTGTCGCCTTTTTGATCGACGTCGCCTGGACCACGCTCGGGCCCAGCCTGACTTTCGTCCATCGCTTGCCGTTGGCTTTGCTGCTGCTGCTGCTGCTGCTGTTGCTGTTGCTGCTGCTGCTGCTGTTGCTGCTGTTGCTGCTGTTGCTGCTGTTGCTGTTGCAACTGCTGCTCTGCCTTTTCGATCAACTTCTCCAGCTTGTTAACGATCTCTTGCTCTTCATCGCGAACGCGTTTCCCGGCCCGTCCAAGATCCAATCTACGCTCAACATCTCGCATCAGCCGAGACACTTCGTCCAACGAGTCTTCCTTGAGTTCGGCGATATCAGCCTGCATCAAATTCGCCACTTGGGCAAAACGTGTTTCAATTTCGCTTTCCCGTTCCAACAGCATACCGATGTTTTTCATGCAATCCTCGGCCTTCATCAAATGATGCTCGCAGGTAGCCCGGTAGAAAATCAAGCTGGATGGATCGCATACTTGCACCAGCTCCAAGCCGGAAAGCGTTTCAAGAGCCTCATCGTACATTTTGCGCTGAGCAAAGTTGCGGCCACAGGCCAAACGAAGCGTATCTTGCAACCAGCCCGGCACATCGCTTGAGAGCCATTCTATCTCTGTCGGGCGTGTCGGTACTACGTTGGGGTCGGAAAGCTCCAGAGCTAGATCTGCAACACGCTGATCAACTTGCGCGGCTGTATTCAAGATACGTTCGACCAGGTCGGGCCCGCGCTGCACTGCGCTGTTCGCACCCCACGTGTCAATTACAGCTTTTCGAGTTGCTTCGTCGGCTTGGCGTTGATCCAAGTAGCTTAAAAATTGCTCTTCGTAGCTTGCGACTTCGGGCCAATCCCAAGTGGCCTGTTTATTGAAGTCTTGAGCCGATGTGCTGCCCTGAAGGAATTGCAGAGCAAGAAAGGTAGCCAAGGAGATCACAATACTTGCTTGTCTCATCCGACGGTCCTGTCGATGGAGTCTGCGAAGGCAAGCTCAACTTTGAGTGCTCGCCGTTGGGGGCATTGTAGGAGATGCAGAAGTCCAATACCGGGCGTGGCCCCAATGCTGTGGGGGACGCGGGCGAGAACTTTGGAGGGATCACAACCTAGCCTTATATTATCCTAGCTGACTTTAGGGGGGCGAGCTACAAAGATGTGCTGCTTCGTCGCCATCTGACGGTAAAACATCCGAGAATTGGTTGTCTGAGGCGACAATTAGTTTGTTGTTCAGTTTGGTAGCCTGAGGCGGGGCGTTATATTCTTCAGGCCGTATTCCAGGGTTGAGAACTGGCCGGCTCTTCCTCTATCTTATTGGCTTTGAACCACTTGCCAGCCAAGGCGAATTCCCGAATGCGTTTTCTCCAGATTGACCAGATAACCGAGATTGAGGCTGGTTCTCATATCAAAGCCATCAAGAAGGTGACCGGAAAGGAAGATTACCTGCGGGATCATTTCCCGCGATTTGCAGTACTTCCAGGCGTACTCATGCTTGAAGCTCTCTTTCAGGCTTCGGCTCTATTGGTTCGGGCGACGGAAAATCATGAGGTTGGATTGGTCATGCTCCGGTCAGTCAAAAATGTCAAATTCGCAGACTTCCTTGAGCCTGGTCAGAGCATGCAACTTCATTCTAAGATTTTCAAATCAGATGTTGGAAAATATACGCTCAAAGCTGAAGGTAAGAAGGCGGATTCCACCTGCGTTTCAGGGCGGCTCGTACTGGAAGTTGTGGAGGACGGCCAACCTGAGATTGTGGCTAAGCATGCTGCCTTGTATATGAAGCAATTGAGCGAGCAATTGCAGCAAACGCCTATTGCATCTTCTTAAGATAGCTATAATCCCAATCTTGCCAGACCGCCTCACTGGGCGACGGAGGGCTTGGTGATAACCAAATTTGGGACTGGTTTCCCCACGATTAAACTTTTGCAGGAAAGAAAAAAATGGCAAGCTCTGAAGAGGTATTCGAGAAGGTTCAAGAAGCTTTGGTCGATGCCTTGGGGGTAGACGATGACGAAGTCACCCGTGAAGCAACCATGGTGGGCGACTTGGGAGCCGAATCGATTGACTTCTTGGATATCGTTTTCAAGCTCGAAAAAGCTTTCGATATCAACATTCCACGTGAAGAACTCTTCCCTGACGACATTTTGACCAATGCAGACTTGGTGCAAGATGGCAAGGTTACTGCAGATGGCATCAGCCAGCTCAAGGAGCGACTACCTTGGGCCAATCTAAGCAAGTTCGAGGACAATCCACGCGTCCAGGACTTCGGCAACCTGCTGACCGTGAACGATCTTTGCAGCTACGTCGAAAGCAAAATTGGCTAGCTCTCAGCAAACTCTGAGAGCAATCTAGGGATTCAAAGATGCGTTGGTATTGGCTTGATCGCTTCGAGAAATTCGTTGCAGGCGAAGAAGCGATCAGCCTGAAGAACGTAACGCTCGCCGAAGAGTCTCTAGACGACTACCTCCCAGGGTACGCCCACTATCCCCATTCCTTGATCATCGAAGGGATGGCTCAGACGGGCGGGATTCTTCTGTCGCAGACCAATGACTTTCGCGACAAAATTGTGTTAGCGAAAGTCAGTAAAGCGGAGTTCGATTGCATTACCCGCCCCGGCGATACGATTCGACTACGAGCAGTTTTGGTCAATCGCCAAGCAGATGGTGCGATTGTCGAGGGCAGCATCGAAGTCAACGACGAACCACAAGGGCGCATGGAACTTACTTTCGCCATTCTTGACGAGAGCTACGGAAGTGAGCCGTTCTTTATCCCCAGCGACTTCTGCCGCGTTTTACGCGGCTTGTGTCTATTTGACGTTGGAGTGAACCCGGACGGAAGCCCTCTGCAAATTCCAGAAGAAATGCTCGCCGCCGAGATCGACGCACTTACGACTCCTTGCGAGTAGTGGGATTTGCCAAAGTCCCTTCCAGCTCAACCGCAGCACAAAGCTTCTACTGCAGCGGGATTCCGCAGAAGTCCCAAAATAGATCTCGCACAGTAATGAGCGTATCAGTTACTGCCGGTCCCCATTGCGAACAGCAAGCTTTATTTCTCCCCACTTTTAGGATGAAGAAAGCTCAAGTGATGGGCGGCATGCGCGGCGTGAAATGTTGCAAACTGTTCTGCAGACATCTTTCCGAAGCCTGGATGTGGATGCAGTGAATGTTGCCAGCTCATGAATGCTTTGACGCATTTCCTGAATTCTGCAACTTCACGAGCATCGGCCACGTCGTTTGCAGGCACAAACATGCCTGCAGTAGGAATGCCCTTCGGCGATTTACCGGCTAAGAGCCTCGGTAGTCCGAAGAATCTGAGCAGCGGTCGCAAGGGAAACCCGAGAATAACCATCCAATTCGGATAACCATTCATGTTAGACTCCATCGTCGACCGCATATGCCAGCAGATTTGTCCGAGCGACCAGTTGCCGGACTTCTCGTAGCCCTTAGCCAGGAGGCTATCTACCTCAGCAAGCACTTGTTCTAGTTCTCCGAACTGAAGGCTTCGACGCATCTTCTTGGGAATCCTTAGGCTGGTGAAGAACCGAATCTCAAACGAGCGATAGGCAATGGTTCTGACGCCATCATTCGTCGTCGGGTTGGGCGCATCTCTTTATTTCTTGAAGCTGTATCAAGCAAAACGCGATCGCCGACACTGTTAGCGTAACAGGATTAAATGCTTGGATCGCAAGTTCGGGTGACAATGTGATCGCGCCCAGAAGCAGTCCCGAGAAGCCCGCAAGTGAGATCACAATCGGCCATGGTTGTTTCCAGAAAACTAAGACAAGAAGTCCGATCAAGACCTCAACCACTCCCGCGATCACAATCGTTGTTTCAGCGTCGACGATAATAGGGCCCTTGGCAACTAACTCCACCTCACTGGCATGCTTGAAAAGGATCTTGGGAACTAGACCGTGATAGATCCAGATCAACGCGATGGCGAAACGGGTTAGTGCGTAAGTACCGATGATGCTGTCCACGTTTGGTGCGTAGTGGTCTTAATCGAATAGCAGAGGCTGTCATTGATTCTCGCGGGAGCAACATCGAATGTAATCCACGACATCAAGAAACTGCGACTGCGAGTGCCTCAGGCAATCTTGGCGGCTTCAATCGCATCTAGCTCCTTGAGGGCAGTCTGGACACTCTTGCTGGCAAGTTTCAGTCGCCATTTCTGTACAGATTCAGTCGTCCCACTGAGTGCTCGCCAATACAAAATACTTGAAACCACGATTCCAACGACTCCAACGATCAGTGAAGGAACTAGGCTGTTGCGGTAGGTCACTACTTCGTCAAAACCCGCAGCGGCAAAGAGCGGCAGCCAGATAAGCCACCAAGCAAATCCGAGAAAGGGGCCGAGCCAAAGTCGCAGCGTTCTAACCCCTTCGATCTTCTCCCGAATTGCGATAAGCTCCAAGGAGTAATCGATGCGTTTGATTCTGACCGCAACGACCGCCCCGGCGATGATCATGAACAGGCCATAGAGGTGCACAATCACGCCACAAGCGAGCAGATGTGGCACTTGAGTGTTCGGTGCCCAGCACTGGGCTCCCACTGCGATTAGAACAATTCCGGCGACAATTTGAAGTAGCTGACCACGAAACAGAGGCCGCAGCGACCGCTCAACGCGTTCTATCAGGGTTCGGCGGGTGAGAAGGATGCGACCAGCG
This sequence comes from Aureliella sp., assembly GCA_963691875.1. GTDB lineage: Bacteria > Planctomycetota > Planctomycetia > Pirellulales > Pirellulaceae > Aureliella. Next base: position 1,271,133 of record OY829846.1, on the reverse strand, counting down.
AGTTCCTGTTGCTGCAAGTCTCCGAGGTTCTCGCCGCCAGCCGAATTCCTGTTCGGACTTCCAATTTCAGTGACTGCCAGATCTGGTTGATCGGTTGCAGCGATCACTTGCACATCTGACTTTAGGTGACTTGCGGCTTGATATCGGCGTTGCGGTTCTTTCTCCAAGGAGCGAAGCACGACTTCATCCAGTCGGACGTCAATCTCCGCTTTCTTGGACGGAGCGGCGAACCTGCCGATAGGCAATTCGCCGGTTAACATTTCGTAGATCACGACTCCGAGCGAATAGATGTCGGCGCGATGGTCAATTTGCTTCGCGCCTTCGAGTTGCTCCGGAGCCATGTAACGGGGCGTCCCGACGACTTGATGCGTCGCAGTGATTGTCTGCTGGGGATGCTGGTCTCCGACCAACCGCGAGAGTCCGAAGTCCGCGATCTTTACGGAGCCATCTACTGACATCAGAATATTTTCAGGTTTGATGTCGCGGTGTACCACATCTTTGTCATGTGCGTATTGCAGTGCGTCGCAGAGTTGCGGAACAATGGCTAGAGCATGTTCTGGATCGAGCTTTCGCTGCTGTACTAATTCGCGGAGGGTGCTGCCTTCCACATACTCTATTAGAAAGTAGTAAGTGTCCTCAACGTTTCCGAATTCGTAGACCGAAACGATATTGGCATGCTGCAACTTGGCCAAGGTGCGAGCTTCTCGCGTGAAACGCAGCGCAAATTTTACGTCTTGCCCGAGTTCTTGGGGAAGGATTTTGACGGCTACGGTGCGGTCCAGGCCTGGTTGTTTGGCTTTGTATACCGCTCCCATTCCTCCTGCACCGATGAGGTCGGTGACCTTAAAATCGGAAAACAGCAGATTGAGTTGTTCCACTGATGGCGCTGCGAATCCGGCTTTTGGTGCCTTTTCTGCAAATGCCTCAGCTAGTGCTTCCACATTGTCCGGGTATCGCACTGCGTAATCTTCACGGTCAGGTGATTCGCCCAGCCTTCGCCGATAATCAAGATCCAGTGCAATGAGCTCGATGAGTAGAACTTCTCGCTGATCGCGCGGAAGGTCGTCCTTGAGGAAGGCGTCAATGTCCGGACGCTCGTTTTTTTGCCAATGCCGTTCAAACTCGGCGCACAAGTCGTCGATTTGCTCCAGTGCCGCGATCGGAAGTTTAGTCTTGGGCCTGCTCATTTTGCTCAAACAATTCTTGCTTCAGTTTTTCTCGAATCAGGTGCAATCGACGCTCAATCGTCCGTTCTGAGCAGGCGAAGCGCTGAGCCAATTCCGCGTTGGAATAGCCTTCTAATTTGGCAACCGCCAAATCTCGGAGCTGCCCGACACCCAAATGAGAAAAAAGTTGCTCGACGGATTCCTGCATCATGAACACCATCTCTGGTGATGGCTCATCAGCGATCAGTTCGAACGGCTCTCCTTCACCATCAGCACCCAGCGAGAATGCTTGAAATCCACCGCCGCGTCTTTTTCTTCCTTCACTTCTCCTCTTGTCAACGACTTTTCTCGCAGACATTCGCATTAGCAGACGCCACAACTCGTCGCGGTCTGAGAGATCTGGAAACCGGCCCAGCCGCGCGGCATCATAAAAACTGTCGAAAACGCTTAGGACGATATCTTCTTCATCAGAAACGGCGCGTTCTCGGCCGTAAAGTTTGGCTCGCACAGCATGCACTAGTCGATCCGAATAGTGTTGCCATAGTTGGTTGGCGGCAGAGGAGTCGCCGGCCTTAACCAATTTGATCCAGCGAGTCACATTGTCGTTCGATGACATCTACATTCTGCGAAGTTGGGACGAAGAAGGCTCAGGAGTTCACTTTGCAGCTTTGCCCTCGGCAGTTGGCTGCTGCATTAATGATATCGAGCATCTCAGCATAACAACCCTTCTAGATAGAATACTGTGCGCTCCCACGTCCGCTTCATCGGTTGTCGCAAACTCACACCCGCCTTCGTGTTGGTCGTCAAGCAGATAGATTTCATAGCGGACTCGTCCATCGGTCCGTTCGACAACCAGCCAGCTCGCAGCATCTTGCCGAACGGTGAACTTTGCGAGCATCATCTCTGGTTTCAACAATTCGATGAAGCTCAGTGGCGGTAGATTGAGGCGTTCGGATTTGGCTAGAACTACGGCCTTCAACCCCGTCGCTAGGTAAACGTCATCATGTTGCAGCACCGAAACTTTTAAAATGGGCGTGTCGGTGACATATTGGAATTCATTGGCCTCCTGCGATGCAATCGTCCCAAGTTAGAAAGCACTCTCTGATACGCGCATCGTCATAAAACTGGATTTGCTTGCTGTGCTTGCTGAAGACAACTTCGTCGGTGTGGTACCAGTCGTCGACTTTACAAGGATCAAACAAGCAACTCATTTTCGCAGCGAAGGTAGCACGAAGACTCCAGCTCCATTGGCCCAGCAAGCCGAGCCCGCCAAGGGTTTCTCTGACTGTGAGAAGTCTTTTTGCAGCTTGTAACCGATCAGCTTTTAAGGTTGTGAATTTAGACATTGCGTTGCAAGTGGTCGATTAAACCCTTCAATTCCATCTGGTGAATTGTCTACTATAACCGTATTGCTAGAGTTGGCTTGGATTCTAGGCCTGCAGTGTTCACAGTGACAACGGAGTAGCTACTTTCGACGCCAAGTCTCGCCGTCATATCTACAAACTCCATCTTAGCGAGCGGTTGGCTTGGAGTGTCGCTGTACTGCAAGTTCTGAAATAACTGCCTCCCGTAACGGTTTTTACCGGCGCCGGTGACGTCGGCTAGGGGCTTGCCATCTCGCAAGATCCTAAACTTTTCGATCCCACTTTCGAGATCAGCTATGGCAGTCCAGATCAAGCGATTCCCTTGAATTTTCAAGCTAGTTGGTGCAGGGGGCGGTGTTGAGTCAAATACATTCGTATCCGTTCGAAACTGCATCCAGGCGGCAGCGATTTCTTTGCCGGGAAGCCAACCAGCCTTGAGCGGATCGCCTTTGTATTTTTTGGAGGGTAGCGCGGTGAGGCTAGTCGGCTCGGCGAGCCATACTTCATCGACTTTGATCTGTCGCAAAGGTTTTCCAAACTCTTTGGGAAGCCGCAGACTCAGGCATCGGTCCAGCCAAGGAATCGCGAGATACCTTGAATTGCCGCATTCGTGCGCGGTCAGCGGATCAATCGCAACGCCGAGCAGGCCGCCACTCCCTCGCACTTTTTCGAAGAATGCTACGTTTGCTGGCCATACTTTGGCAAATCGACCGTCCTTTAAAGTGACTCCTTCTTTGGTGCCCAAGTTGCACATCATCGGAACGTTGAGTGCAGCGTCTAGGAGTAAATGAGGTTTGATCGCAGGACGCTCGGGATTGGCTTCGAAAAGCGGCACGCCAGAGCGGAGCCAAGCTGCGGCGACGCGTTCAGGCTGCGTCATAACGATTCCACCGCACCAGTGCCCGCCACCACTGTGTCCCCAAAGAGCTAGCGGTGCAGTGGCAAGTTCGGGATGACCCGATAGCTTGCCGAGCTCGCGCAAAGCGCGGTCAAAAATTTCAGCGGATCCATTGCGAGGGTCGCACCACATCTGACAATCGGCCTTCTGAGGTTGCTCGTAGGATGGAGACAGCAGAGCGCAGTCATGTTTTCTGGCCAATGCTTGCCAGTGTAAATCGTATGCACCTGTGAGTCCCGACTTGCAAGAGCCTTCACCACAGCCGTGTTGATGCACGACGATCCCACGCAGCGTCCTGACGCCGTCGGGAATCCAGACGGTGTACTTAACCGGAAAGATCAACTTGCCTTCTTCCTTTGATGCCTCATACCGAACACGATAGTAAGGAGGATCTGCGGGAGGAAATATGTCGTAAGGAGAATCTTGCGCGTTTGCCCCCCATGCAAAAATCAACGAGCAGAGGGTCACGAGAACGTCTAGAGAAACGGAATCGATTCGCATGGCAAGAACTAGGGGGAGAAAGATGGCGGTTTGGGATACGATCAAACTGAGATATAAACTCGACTCACAATTGTACCTCAGTCCATTTCCCGATTCAGCCGTAGTAAACGAACAATAAGAGAGCAGGACACCTTTCTAACAGTCGCTTCCATCGATACGAGCAAACCATTTGCGAGGAAGAGACTAGACTGGCTTCTGCTGAATCCACAAGCACGTGAGAAAGACCTATGAAGAGCATCCGTTTGGCTAGCAAGCTTCCATTTCCTTGCGTTATTTTTGGCGTTGCACTATTTGCCGGGGGAATAGTGTGTGCCGAAGATCATCCCTCGTTCCAACCAGTGAAAGAACTCTTCGCTGCGATGGCAAGACACGATGGCAAAGCGATGCGAGCGACTTCGACAGAGGATTTTCAGTTGCTCGAACACGGTGAAGATTGGTCCATGAACCGCCTGATAGAGGCAGTGCAGCCCAAGGGGAAGCCGTATGAGCGACGGAATTTCTTCAGGCAAATTCGCGTACGCGAGAATGGCGATGTGGCTTGGGTGAGTTACTGGAATAAGGCAGAGATTCGTAGAGCGGGCGGACTTCGCACTGTGGTGTGGCTGGAAAGTGCCGTGATGGTGAAGGAAGACGGAGAATGGAAGGTCCAATTACTGCATTCGACCCGCTTGGACCCCGATAAGCATCCGGTGGGAATCAAGTGGGAAGAGTTTAAGTCAGTCAAAAAGTAGGGGCAGATTACAAACAGGATGCTTATCCCACGCTTCGCCACACCAAGAGCAATGCGTTCCATCACGGATGCTGCACGATCCAGACCAGCATGGTGACCATGAGGATGATGAGTAAGAACGTCATCCGCGTGCCCCATTTTTCACTTTGGCTATGTCCGTGACGTGCTCGAACGCCACATGCCCAGAGGACAAACGAGGAGCCAATCATGATCGTTAACATGTTGGCGATGAATAGCAGCACAGGCCCATAGATCAGATTCCCAGCACCTCGCGAGCCAACAGGTGGAAGGATCTCGATGCCTTGAAATGCAATATGCATACCAGCGGTCGCGATCGGAGGAACCAAGGCTGCTGCGATAGCGGCGCCAGCCAATGCATCGGCGAGGTGCGTGCGTGTTCTTGCAAAAGCTGCAGCAGAGCCGCCAACGAGGCCGACGAGAAAATCAATTGCAGTTGGGTGGGAACGCGACCACATCTCTTCTGTTAGGTGAATCGCTCCTTCTTCGTAGTTGAGAATACTTGGCACGAGGAAGCGCACCAGCAGTCCGAAAAACATACTGGTTAGCAGAGCCGCAACGAATCCGAGCAGGATGCTCCGCAAACTACTCCGGAACAGCGGGCGGTTGCCGTTGGAGATGGAAAGCCCCGCGCCGAGGATCGGCGTCATCAGCGGAGCCACCAACATCGCACCTATGATCACGGCAGCCGAGTTCTGTAGCAGTCCGAAGGAGGCCAAAAAAGTCGAGCAGCATATGAGGGCAACGAATTCGAAGTCGAGCCCAGAGTATTTCTCAAGCTGCTCGGCCAAGTCCTTACGTTGTTGACGTTCCATCTGCGGGATAAAGCGTGAAACCAAATTTGGGAGCTTCACATCCCAGAACCAAACCCAGGAACTCTTTTCTTTGCGTAAAAGAAACACTGGGCCAGCAGCGTATTCGATGATCGAACGCGCTTGTCTTAATCCGGTATCTAAGTCTTCTGCCACGCAGGAAAGGACTACCCAGTTTTTGGCGTCGCCGGTTGGCTGTGGAGCGTGCGATTCCTGCTTAATGTCGAGATCTTGGAGCTTTGGAATTGCTTGAACGGTGCCGCAGAACCAACTCGCGTTGGTCGAGAGCTTGGCCGCAACGATGGAGAACCGTTCAGGTTCTTCTTCTAGGCTTGGGTGTGGTTCGAAGCAGGAAACACCGTGACGACAGGTTTTGAGAAGACCGCGTCGGAAGTCATCGAGTTTGTCTAGTCCTGCAATGAGTACGAGTCGCAAGCCTCGTTCAGAGTCCAGCTGTCGTGCGAAGTCTTTCGCATCACCTTCAAACTCTTCGATCGGCGACTTGGACATATACGCGGAGTCATCGCGGCGCAGCTTCACCTGTTTCACCATCGAAGCGGTCGAATTGGCCACGATGGTAATCTTGGCTGTGTATCCCGCAGTGGCGCAAATGCGTTCAGCCACAGCAAACCCGGACGCGACCTCGGAAGCGGAGAAGAGCACGAGGTGTAATTGATACTTTGCTGCCATAGACGATCTCAGGCCCGTGAGCACAAGTGCAAAAATTGCTTGAAGCGGAAGCAACGAAAACGTGCACTCAGGAACCCAATCTCGCAGCAAGTTAGCGAGACGGTGCAAATGCTCAAACGCTTTGTCGGCAATTCAGTATGAAGGTCCGCGGCAAAGATTATGACGCATTTGCAGAGATTCGAAACACTAGGACCGCAGAGCTAGTTGTTGAAGCCACCGGCTGCTGGGGCGGCCGCGTTAGGATTGGCGGCTCCATTCTGGTCCGGGGCGGGAAGCTTGGCTGCGTCGCCAAGTAGCTGGCGAATGAAAGTCACTTTCGGGTCAACTGTTCCAGAAACGCGATCGGCGCTGAGATGATCTGCCAAGTAGCGTTCTAACTGCTTCTTCTCGGGTACTTTAAATCGATCTCCCTTTTGCAGGATCGGAAGATATTCAGGCATCGAACCGAATGCGCGTGTTCCCGCTAGCTGGCAAGGAAACCAGTAGCCTTTGCCTTCCTTGTCTTGCATGTAAAACTCGGCGTAACAGTGATTAGGGATCCACACGCAACGAGCGGGGACTCGTGCTGCACGACAGAGCGCGACGAAGGTACTGGTCATTTCCTCGCAATCGCCTGTTCTGTCACGCAACGCTTGTCTTACACTCTTCAGGTCACCATTTTCATACTGAATATTCTCGCGGACCCAGTCGTAAAACATTTCAATCTTGTTCCACTCGGTCAGCGGCTCTTCTGCCAGGATCTCACGAACGATTCGTTTTACTTCGGCGCTGGTGGTTTCAATATAGGGACTATTTCCCATAAAGATCTTCGCCTCACGAGGGAGTCGTCGTGGAACGGTGAGAGTGGTTGGATCATCGGGACCAACTGTGTGTTTCTTTTCAATGCGAACCTGTATTGTCGCCTCGACCTCGTAATTCGCGGGAATCGCACCACGGGCCTGTAGTACAAGTTGCTTGTTGTTGCCGGGTAATTCCCTCAGGCTATAAGTGAAAGGGCGAGGTACGTTCACGGCGACGACTTCCACCTTTTGCTCAGGCCACTCAGTGGGAAACACCGTCAGTGCTTTTGTGCCAACCATGTTGCTATTGCCGGCTTTAACTTTCACGCCGATCAACATCTCAATGTTTTTGGGGGCGACATAAGTCAGCATTTCAGGCTTGGCATCCGCTGCCGCGTCTGCAGGCTGATCCTGAGTCCTTGCAATCGGTGACGAAACGAGGACCAGCATCAACGAACTGTAGAGGGAAAGCAGTGACTTCATGAGGTTCGATCCGAAGTGATATGCAGAGGAACGAAATTGCCGATGAGTTGTCAGAGAGAAGGTTAGGCCATCCGCCGCAAAGCTTGTGCCTCACAATCTATTTTTGTTGGCAAGATGGTGAAAGGCAAAAGTATTTCTGTCTGATACTGCCGTTATCTCTGGCAGAGGCGATCGGCAGAAGGCCTTCTACAAATGGAAAGTGCATTCGCTCGAGGGAATGCTAGATGGATACGAGCTTGGACGAGTAAATTCTGACTCGCCTTCCGCCCTAACGCGAATCGGGAACCCGCATCCAGATTTGACACCAGCGCATAAAACAACGGGCAAGCGGTGGTGGTTCCCCCCGAAAACACCACACACTTGCTCGTCAGAAATCCCGTTGCTGGGTTCGTCAGATCTGGGGCGAGAACTAGGTACCAGTCCCCGTTCCGCCGCCGATAGGCCCCATACTCGGGGGCGTGGTTTCTATCGTTGGGTAGGCCTCTAATGGCGTTTCATAAGTGCCGTATCCTGCAGCTGTGCCACAGGAGCTGCACCCGGGATCAGCGGGTAGTCTGTAGCCACAGCTGCCACACGCATCGCCGCGATAGATGTCGCCGTGCCACCAGCGGTCGATGATCCCACCACGGCAACCAGTGCTCGCAGCCAACAGTAATGCAATCAGTGCTAGTCTTTTCATCGTTTTTCCTTCCACACAGTCTCGACAATCCGCAGAGTCTCTGACGACCCGGAAAAACTTACGACATGGAACACGAAGTGCAAACGAAACATGATGAAATCTGACAACATTGTGGTGTTTTCTCATCACCACTGACGATACCCCTTGCGGTCGGCTTTGCTTTCATTGGATGCGAGGATATGCACCAAGTAGCACAAGGCAAAGCATCGGCATAATCGCTACAACTAGCGGTATTAGCAACGCGGCTTTGAGGCATTGAATAAGCCGACGGGCTTAGGCACGCTATCGCCAAGAGGTGCAATTCTGGGTTTGCTTGTATACCCTCCAGGCTTTGCGCCTATACCCACAACTGAGTTTGGTATTTCGCAGGATGCGACGGAGTTTCAAGACACGGATGTAAGTTTGAAGGAGTAAAGTTCGATCTCCTAGGATTTCATCCCAACAGCAGACAGGCTTCAGTCAACACGTTGATTCAAGGAGTCCAGGGGCAGGTATGGCGGCAATCTGACAAGGAGGGCAGGCCTCTTGATCCACTCACCACTTCTCCCGAGAGCAGCCACCACAGCGCAGCTGCGTGCTGCCGCGTTGTGTCAATACTTCTGCCGGATTGTATGCTTACTCGGACTCGGCATTGTTTCGTTTACTTCCTTCATTGACACTCCGCTGCAAGCCCAGTCGACGACTGGGCAATTTGCAAATCCCGGACTGATCGAAATTCCGCCCGGCAAATCCCTGAGAGCTCCCGACTTGAGGTGGCAGGCTCACAATACTGTTGTGGCAGAAATGCCAGCGCCGACGCCTAGCAGTAGTCTAAGTTTAGGTCCAACAAGTGTGCTACCCGAAGCTAGGGCTCATGATGCAGCGTCCCCATCACTTCCGGAAGAGCCTTTCGCTCGGACGGCTCTGGGAGTTGGTGGCATGGCTCCGCAGCCAAGTTCTCCGATCGTCATTCGCAGTGGCGACGCGGTTTGGGAAGTCAACGCAAGGAGCTTGCCTGCACGGACGATCCTAGACCCACTACCGAAAATTCACTTTCGCCGCGCTAACGGCCAGCGATGGCAGGAGACTGACGCGGTGTCTTTTGTCAGCGATTGTGAATTGTCGATCTCACAGCCGAACCGAAGAACGGTTGTTTATATCCATGGTAATTGGACATCGGCGGAAAAAGCTCGCCAACGTGGTCTGCTAATCTATCGGCGCTTGTCGGCAATGACTGAAGAGCCGATACAGTTCCTGATCTACTCGTGGGACTCTGATCGAGATTCCGGCCTTGCGAAAGATGTTAAGAAGAAGCGGTCACGACTGAACGCTGAATCCTACTACTTAACACAGGTGCTACGATATGTTCCTCAGGGGCATCCCATGGGGGTGATTGGGTATAGCTTTGGAACGGGAGTGGCTTGCGGTGCCCTGCATTTGGAAGCCGGCGGGGAGCTGTCGGGCGTGCAGCTGGAGTCGCGAATAGAGCGTCCGGAGCTGAACGTTGTTTTTCTGGCTGCGGCTATCGATCGTTCTGACCTTGCTGCTAATCGTCAGTACTCGCATGCTTTGGATCAAGTTGACTGTTTGGACAATTTGTACAATTCGTCGGATGTCGCGCTGAAGCGGTTCCGATTCTTGGATCGCGAACACGCTCCCATCGCCGCCGGATTCGCAGGTCTGCTAGGATATCGGCAAGCCAACCCGACTATTCAACTTCGACAGTTCGACTGCACCAAATGGGTTGGTCGCAGTCACGCTGAGCTCGCCTATCTAATTGATTGCCAGCCGTTCCAACGCTGTTTGTCGCGTTTGATTGGGCAACTCCTTCCAGGAGGACGTTGAACTCGAAATGCCCGATGGAATGCGAGCACCGGGCCCAGGCTACGCTTGAACGGCTCTGCGTGTTAAGCTTCTGAGGTGGTTCGCTGCTCGATCACAGCTTGACGCCCGAGCGAGGAGATTGGAGTCTATTGCCCAGCTAACGCTGCGGGTTGTGGAGGAAATCTGCAAGTTCTGACAGGAGGGCTTCGTCGCTTCACGCCTGTTCTCAGCGATCCTAGTGCCAATGGAACTTTTTTGTACAAAGTCGGTTGATTGTCTGTTCAATGGTTTGCCTGGTCCAGCGGAAGCTGGTTGCCTCAGACGGAGGTAGGGCTGTCTCTATCTGATCTTGGCGTGCTTCAAGGGGCGAGCGTTGTGGAGCGGCTACGAACTGCCAATGCCTCGCTGATAGACTTGGCAGCACATCGCGAACGGTTTGAATCGGCATGTAGGCAACTTGGGATCGAGCTGCCTGCCAGCTGGTCACTCGAGGAATTATCCACTGAGTGCTTGCAGCGGCACTTCGAGATGTTGGAAGAGGAAGAGCTGGCGATTGTTTGGATGGCAACACCGGGAGTTGCCGACAAGCCAACTTTGCTTGTTCATGCTCAGCCGTTGCCTTGGGCCAGAATTGCGAGCTTGACCAGCGTTGGCCAAGAACTAGTGGTGAGTGATGCTCAAAGCGTACCAGCCGAGTGCTGGTCCCCACAGATCAAGACGCGCTCGCGATTACAATACTATCTTGCAGATCGCCAGGCTCGAGAACAGACGGGCAATGAGCTGGCTGCTGGCTTATTGCCTAATGCTGACGAAGGCCTTACCGAAACCTCTGCAGCGAACATTCTTCTGCTACATGATGGCAAGCTTCTTTCGCCGCCGCCGGATTCCATTTTGCAAGGCGTGAGTCTAAGGAGAAGCTTGAGGCTGGCTGAATCCATGGGTTTGCGGGTTAGTTACGAGCACATCTCATTCGATATGACCTTGCAGGCGGATGAGTTGTTGCTTACGGGCACGACGAGTTGCCTCTGGTTTGCAAGTCGGCTCGAATGTAGAGGAAGATGTCAGAACTATGCGTCCGGTGAAACGGGCTCCCTGTTTCATCGCCTGTCTCAAGCCTGGCGAGAAGACTTGGAGCTGGATTACATTGAGCAGGCAGTCAGGAATGCAGCAATTTGAGGAGTGAGGTGATGAAAGTGCTCAGCGAAATGCAGGCTGCTGTTCGCAGCTTGAGCAAGATCTTGCCACAGGGCAATAAAACGTATCCTGGATTGCTTTCTGCACCGGCTGATACTTCGATGCTGCCCACAGCGAACTTGAATGGCATTGTGACTTACGATCCATCGGAGTTCCTCATTACTGCACTAGCAGGAACTCCCCTTCATACGTTGGTGTCGGCTTTAGCTGAGCAGGGGCAGTATTTGCCCTTTGACCCATTGTGGGGCGAAAGGGGGTCCACAATCGGCGGTGCGATCGCTGGTGGCGTCAGCGGTCCGAGGCAATTGCTGTATGGAAGCCTTCGAGACTTTGTGATGGAGGTTCAGCTGATCGACGGCCTCGGCGAGCTTGTTCGGGGAGGTGGCAAAGTCGTTAAAAACTCCGCAGGATTTGACCTGCCCAAACTTATGGTTGGAAGCTACGGCCGTCTGGGCGTGCTGACAGAAGTTACTTTGAAAGTTCTGCCTGCCCCAGAGACTTACCTAGGTTTGCGAGTCGAGTGCTCGAGTTTTGATGATGCAATGCAGTGCGTTCGGGCCCTGCGCAGTGAACCCTTGCCGATCGCGAGCCTTGAGATCGGTCAGGACGCATTTCTAGATTGCGAATTCGCTGGACTGTCATCTGCATTGGTGGCAGTTACCGAACGGGCGAAGACACTTTTGTCTGGACGAGACACTAGCCAAGGAAATGGCAAAGCTGCTTTGGATCGTGGCGCTGAGCATGGAAAAAATCTCCTTAGAGTTGCTGCCTCGCCAGCGACCATCGCCGATTTTGCGGACGATCTGGCGAGCGATTTGTCGGAATCGGACTCATTTCGGCTTTCCGCGGGTGGGACACTTGTTTGGGTCTGGCAAGATTCGGAAAGAGCAGATGAATCTTTGGATCAACTACTTCAAAAGTATGGTTATTCAGCAATCGAACTCAGTAATTGTAGGGAAGAACTACTTGCGTTAGGTGATCTCGAGTGGAGGTCCCATGCTCGACTTGTGCAGAAAGCCATGGATCCGGAAGGAAAGTTTCTGGCCTTTTGACGGGACTTTTCATCCACGCGTTCGGGTTCTTTTCAACGCGATATTGCGTAACATAGCTCGCTACTCCGTCTTACAATAGAGAGTCAAGTCACTTAGAATTCCGTGGTTCAAGGATCAGGGCGGTTCAAGGTTTAATCGGTGAGCCGACGCGGTAGTTATCGCTCGTATGGGCGGGTGTTTCTTGGTTCACGCCGCCTCTGCCTCGCTTGAGTTCGGCTAGAGAACAAGAAGCTCTTGTAGCATTCCTGCGTTAAGGATATCGAAATGGAATCGATTGAAGAAATCCTGCTAACGAAGATTCGCCAAAAGTTTGGCTCATCTCCAACGCTAACCGACGGACTAACCTATGTTGGCGCAGACTCCATAGGAATGGCGGAACTTACCGTTGAACTAGAGAAGGAATTCGGGATAAAGATGAACGAAACCATCTTCAGTCTCGAGACAGTTCAGGAGCTGGCCGACTATATTCGTAGCTTGCAGCAAAAGGCTTGATTATTCTGCAGTAGCAAAAGTGCCGGGCGGAAAGAAACATTCTTGCTCACTTCCTGGATTCACCAACAAGCCGCATTCATTTGGCAGACCGTCCATCAAGGAGTCGCCAGTGACAACGATTTGTGGACTGTCTTCCTCCATCTTGTCCGCAAAGACCTCCGTGAATTTTTCTGCGAAATGAATATCAGTAAAGCTGATCACCGCGACTTCATCGTCCAATTCCGCGAGAACGACACTGAGATCCCCTTCCTCTTCGAGAGGCTCGCCATTTTCGTCTGTCGTCTGCTGCAAGACAATCAGCTCGTTTCCACGTAGCAGGCTTTCAATGACGACGACATCTTCTTGATCCGCTGCATCTGCGATTTGTTGTCCTAACTCAGTGTTCATTGCCATCGGAATTGGTCCTGTCTTGGGCATCTAGGAGGCGTTTTATTCGTCGATCTGCGAGTCGCCTCTGTACTGCGTGCGCTATCCAGTCTTCGGCATACTTTCATTGCAGCCAGAGGTGACGTATCGTATCGAAGATCCTGAGCAGGCAAAGTCTCAATGTTCGGCAAGCTTCATAAAAGCGGGGAATCATGCATATTTTCGACGCTCATCTTGATCTAGGACTCAACGGAGTGGACTGGAATCGAGATCTGCGAAAATCCGTAGACGAGATTCGTGCCGAGGAACGTAATCTGGGCATGCAAGATCAAGCTGGCCGCGCCACCAACACGGTGAGTTTGCCTGAGCTGGAGTCAGCCCAAGTGAAAACTTGTTTGGCGACGCTTCTGGCGCGGCAGGAACCTCAGATCAACCACAGCTTTGGTTGGACTAGCGAGCACACTTGCTACGCCATGGCCCACGCACATCTCGCCTACTATCGAGCTCTTGAGAAAGGAGGCCATCTTCGCATCCTGCGCAATAACGAAGATTTGCTATATCACAGAAGGCAAGTTGAGTCTGACGGTGGCACGGCACCGCTCGGCTTCATTCTCACGATGGAAGGAGCTGATCCTCTACTTACACCGGAAGCGATCGAGGAATTCTATTCGCATGGCCTACGAGCGATAGGACTCACTCATTATGGTGACAATCGTTACGGTGGAGGGACGAACAGTCGGCGCGGTCTTGAGCCCAAGGCGAAGCGGTTGTTGCAGAAGATCTCCAAGCTTGGAATGACGCTTGATCTGACACATTTGTCCGATAACGCATTTCCGCAAGCGTTGGACTGGTTCGACGGGCCTGTACATGCGAGCCATCAGAATTCGAGGCGGCTTGCGAATTGGCAGAGGCAGTTTAGTGACGAGCAGTACAAAGCGGTTCTCGCTCGCGGTGGAGTCGTCGGTATCGCGTTTGACATCATCATGCTTCAAGAAGGTTACGTTAGGCGCGAGTCCGAATTGTTGGCCACCATCGAGACTGCTGTTGAGAACATTGACATCGTCTGCCAGCTCGCTGGCAACGCAACTCAAGTCGGAATTGGTAGTGACCTGGATGGCGGGTACGGTGCTGAGCAGACTCCACGAGACTTAGATCGTATTTCCGACTTGCAGATCATTCCCGAATTATTGGATCGGCGAGGCTACTCCTCAGAAGATATCTGCGGCATCATGCACGGTAACTGGTTTCGGTTTTTTGAGCAGGTTTTGCCCGCTACCAAGTCTTAGGCTGCGCAGTCCGGTATTTGTAACTAAGGGCAGCGATCTTGGGGGAGAGGACATGGCAAACGAGAGTCCCAAACCCATCGCCGGATCCCAAACGGAATTTGAAAGGCCGATAGTTCAGAGATCGGGAGCAAGAATGGAATTTCCAGCCTTTGCATTCTGTGAATGCGTCGACTCCTCTTTACGGTTTTTTCTTGCATGTGGCACGAGATAGCCAGCTCACCGCGTTATCCATCTTCTTGGGTTGGGTTTTGAACTGGAGGATCGCGCTTGGATGCTCGGTTTGTCGATTTTTCCTAGCGGCTGACAGCGGCATATTGCGCTCGCGATCGCTGCCCATCCTTCCCTGCCTTGTGGTAGCAGGTGTGCTTGGTTTATTTGGCGTTGGTTCCGCAGTCCGCGTGTTGCTTGCTGGGTGAAACGAGCAATAAAGTCGAGCCGTCTGGAATGGCGTGAAACCAAAAGAAAAGACCCTTTGTATTCGATGAATCTCGATCCAAAAGGTCTTTGCTCTATTTCTCTGGCAGGAGAAGTGTGCAACGAGAGTTCAGTAAGGTAGTCCAACGCCTGGAGCTTATAACTGCCGGGCGGCGTGCAGCTTGGGTCTCGTACGACTGATTGGGTTAGCCTTCTTCCTCTTCCGCGTTTCCTGCGCCTTCTTCTGCCGAGTCGTCCGCCGGTGGATCCGCTACGACATTATCAGGCATGCTGGCTTCCTTGCTTCCACCGCAACCAGTGAGAGAAATTGGAGCGAGCAGAAAAAACAACACAATGCAGTTAAGCCAAGTTTCTTCATCTTCGACCATTCAAAAAAGTGTGTCACGTATGCAAAAAACTCGCCGGCACATCGGTACCGGAGAGGGAGGTAAATCTAGCCTAGTCCGTTTGCCGACTAGCGGCAGTAGGCTTAGTCCGTTTGCTGTTCATCATGCGAGTCAACGTCATTGGTAGTCACCTTCTAGGACTTCGTTGTCGCCCATTGCGCAGAGCCTACGCCATTCAAAGCGATCAATGTTCTCACTAAGTGAGAAGACTGACCCATCAGCTCGAGCAAACTGTACGATTCCAGTATGGAAACTGTTGTAAGCGCAATGTGAGTTCTGAGACCCCAATTTCCAGTGGGAGCTAGTTGAAAGTGAAGCCGTCAACGTTGGAGCAGAAATCCACAACCAAGTGCGATCACCTTGTACCAAACCAGTTGTTCTCTTTCCACCATGAGACTCACCGAAGGCAAGCGTGTTTGATGTGTCGTCAGTGATTTCAGCCAGCTTTGTTTCAGAGCGATTACGGTAAATCCTTTGCCACTTGTTGGACTCAACGTCAGGTCGACCATGCATTCCCAAATAGGTTGTCCGTCCACTGTCGGCTCTCGCAGCCCAGCCAGCGCTGGAGCCGCTCCAGGTTGTTTGGGTCACGCCAGTACTCGTCGGGCTGCTTGCTCGGATGTGAGCTCGCGAATTAACGATTACCGGTCCTTTGCCGTCCGAAGGACAAACGAGCGTCGGGATGTTGAATTGAGAAAGCAGCCAAGGTTGCTGTGCATTCTGCAGAGTGCCTGCTGGGAGAGTCCTAAACCAACGAAGGTCTTCGCCAGACTCAGCAAATCGGTCGATACGCAAGAGGTGCGTCGGGAACTGGTTGTAGATGTTGTTCATCTCCATGAACGGGAAGAGATAAATGAACACGCCGTACCATTGGTCACGGCCTCCAGGCCAGGCGTACGGATTGTCCCGTCTTGGGCCCATGTAACCTGGGGGAAGTCGCTTGTACGCAGACTCGAAATTCAACGATGCCAAACTAATCTGCTTGAGATTGTTCTGGCACTGCATGCGTCGAGCAGCCTCACGAGCCGCTTGAACCGCTGGCAACAGCAAGCCAACCAGAATGCCAATTATGGCAATCACTACGAGTAGTTCCACCAAAGTGAAACCCTCGCGACTCCTACAGGAATCGCGATTTGAAACATAACGCTTTGTCATAGAAACCTCTTCAAGAAACAAATAAAAAAACAGTCAACAAATTTTGGGGCAAACAATCTTTTGTGGTGGATTGATGGGATCGGAGATTCAAACGGTTCTACTTCGTTACTGATGCAGAACCGAAACTCATGGATCAGGCGAAAATTTGGTGAAATTCGTTGTCACCTCGGAGAGGATGTTTTGGCCCGGTGAAAGCTGCCATAAAGGACTTCGTAAAAACTTACTAAGTTCGAATGGTCCTCTTGTGTTTTCGCTGCGGAGAGAGGGAGCTTCGCAGGTCAGCGTCAAGAAACGCAAGACTTCACTTTAGGGAGGTAAAATCTCACGTGCAACGCTAAGAATGCAATTGCATCAGACAGGTGCGCAGTTTCGCCATACTTGCAGCAATCTCTATGGCGGGGCAAGCGGCGAAAGCTTGGTAGAAGATTGGAAAAGCCGCCCCAAAGCACTGATCAAGAGAATTGTGGCGAAATTCTGGCAACACAACGAATTGTTCGGGTGAACGACGCCTATTCGTCAGATTGTCTCAAGCTTATTGGTTGGAAACCAATCACCCTCAGGCCGCACGTTTGGTCGCTGCGACATGATATCCATAGCAAAGCAATTGATCGGAGCCCTGGTCCCGGTGGCTGAATCGATGCAACATCCGATTCACAATATGCATCGCCAGTTTCTCGTACAGGCGTGGTTTGCTTTTGGTATAGGATTTTGCCGTAGGACGGATTCGCTTTACTTCTTGTGCGATGTATTCGAAGTAGTTGCCATTGGTCTCCATCTTCTCCACCACCAAATTGTTTTGCTCCAACTGAGTTTTGTACCAGTAGCGGTTGAAACCCGTCGAAAAGTGGTAAGGAGAAAAGTGGGTGAGTGAACAAAATGGTGCTGTGATGACCAGTGTTCCGCCTGGTCGCAGAAGCCGAGCAAGTTCAGTCAGGGCTGCGTTCGGGTCCGGGACGTGCTCCAACACTTCGGTGCACATGATGGCATCAAATGACGAATCTGCTTCCGGAATGGACGTAATGTCGCAAACAATGTCGAGGCTGCCGTAGTCGAAATCTCCGGTATGTAATCCGGCAGCATCACCTTGGCCGTCGTACTCGGCGAAATCCTGCGAGACATAGTCTAGGTGCTCGCAGAATCTGCGATATTGTTGCGTGCCGGCTCCAGCATCCAAGATGCGAGAACCCGCCGGAATGTTGCCTAGCGTCTCTTCTAGCCATTTTTCACGGCCCGATTGATTGTCTTTACCCACTCTTGGATTGAGTGTGCTAAAGCTGTTTTTCAAAGACATCGCAACGACCCTCCGCTTGTTGAATGCTAGCCTGGCTGTGAGGCTCGTCTTCTATGATCGGCACGATCCATGGAATCGCTTGTGTCAATTCGATTGTCAAAGTCAAACAAAATATGGTTTGACTTGTGTCTATGGGGCTCAAGGTCGTTGGGATGAAGCAGGCGATTAACGGCGAAGGCGAGCAGGCGTCCCGTTGGCTGTGTTCGAAACTTACCTTTCCATCCGCGGCCGCGTCAGCGATTCTCATTTTCCACGGGTGTAAAGGTGCGTTGCAAATTGTTGGATTTTAGCTTTAGGACGAAATGGTGCATCTGAACATCGCAAAAAGTAAGCGAGAATCGCTCAAAGGTCTGGTGGGAGCATCAAGAGTTATCACCTTCGAAATGCCAACCGAGTTTCGCGGTGATGGGAAACAGGCTACAGCGCGTTTCAGGTTGCTTGCCTCCAATTGAAAATGCACTTGTTGTGGAGCGATCCGACATTTTCTCGCCGATGCACGTGTGCGGTCGCAACAGGAAAGCGTCCCAACAAGTAAGTTCGTTCTGGATGAGGGGCACTTGAAGGAATCGATGGAAGACACGTAACGAAATACCTCTCCTTCCCTAAGCAAGGGCCGGGCAAAAAAGGAATCGGAGTTTTGCCATATGGGCATGGGAAACGTGATAACTGGGTATTTCAAGGCCGTTTGAAAGAATGGGCAGGACTACGCTGCATGCTCGCAGTCCTGAAGTCTTCCGCTGGCGTGCCTGGTAATTTACTGCCAGCTTTCTCGAAAAACCGACCGACGAATTCGCAAACGGGAAACCGGCGGGCCAGCTTGTCAGTGATTGTTGCTTTCCATTGGCGTAAAAGCAGATCAGATGCGAGGGAATGTTTGTTGGGAGTAAGCGTTCGACTTACCCTTTTCTGCGAAAAGTAACTGTCGGTTTTAAACTGCTCCAGCCATTGGCACAGGTTTCTGTCCGAACTGCAGTTCCTGCAACGCGGCGGTGGGTTGGCGTACGATAAAAGAACGGCTAGATTGAGACCTGCGGGTTGATGAAAACCGCTTACTATTACGACCGCCATGGTGAATGGCTTCCTACCCAGATGAGGCATTCTCGGTGGACTCGTGCTAAACAGGAGTCTCAAGAGAGTGCTCGACCTCCACCTGATGCTGGCAGAATGACCGAAAGCGTGATGATCGAAGGTGTTTCCCTGAATCTGGGAGCACCCATGGATAATGAGGCCGAATGGATTGGCCAACGCGAGGTGCTGAAACAACTTCTTGCGTGCTGGATTGTAGTCGACGACAAGGACATGCCGCTTACTCCGCGGCTGGTGGGAGTCCCTGGAATCGGGAAAACGGCATTGGCCATGTCCGCGGCTTCTATACGCGATCAGGAACTTTATGTCTTCCAATGCACAGCAGACACTCGTCCTGAAGATCTACTGATCACTCCTGTACTCAGTGGTGCCGGTAAGATTGCTTATCACGCTTCTCCTCTCGTCACCGCGATGATTCGTGGCGCTGTCTGCGTGCTGGACGAGGGCAATCGTATGAACGAGAAATCGTGGGCGAGTCTGGCACCGTTGTTCGACCAACGTCGGTACGTTGAGTCTATTGTGGCGGGCATCTCCATCCCCGCTCATCCAGACTTCCGTTGCGCCGTGACGATGAACCAAGATGACTCGACCTACGAGATCCCCGACTACATTTTGAGTCGCTTGCAGCCCACTCTGCCACTCGGATTTCCCAATCGCCAAGACGAGCTAGCGATTCTACAGTACCATTTACCTTTCGCGGAACCTGAGATGTTGGCGATGACCGTAGAATTTCTCCAGCGGTCTCATGAGTTGAAGCTCGATTTTTCTGCTCGTGATGGTCTCAACTTGCTTCGATTCGCCATCAAGCGGCTTGCTCAGAATAAAGAACATCCAATTGCAAAAGATGTTGCATGGCGCGAAGCGCTAGAGCACTGCCTTGGGGAGGATGCTGTAGATCTCGAAGCACTTGCTCAGCGGAAGAGCCAGGATCTTGGCGGCAATGCCCTGCCGTTAGGTCTTGGGGATTTCTTTTTTGATCCCGATGATCCATTACATCCCGATTTTGATGGCGACCTGGACGACGATAGCTAGTTTGGTGGCGAAGGTACCTCGATTCTTGCTTTTGGTTTTTGTTTTCATTTTGCGAACGAAGAATTTTGCCCAACGAGTTTTATTCACGCGATATCAGCGGCAAGTTTATTTTTCTCGGTACTGGCACGTCCGTCGGAGTTCCAGCGATTGGGTGCTCATGTCAGGTTTGTCGAAGTACGCATCCGAGAAACAAACGCACCCGCTCCTCGGCTATCCTCGGTCTTCCAGAGGGTAATCTGCTGATCGACACTTCGCCCGATTTACGCACTCAATTGCTGCGAGAGGATATCGGCATCGTGCATTCCGTTCTGTACACGCACGAACATGCCGATCACATTTTTGGCTTAGATGACCTGCGCCTATTTCCTTTCCGACTCGAGGCACCCGTTCCGTTGTTTTGTGAAGAGAATGTGGAGTCGCGCATCCGCCACAGTTTCGACTATGCCTTCCGGAAGGGACCGCAGACGCACGCGGGCGCGACCCCATCACTGGAATTCGAACGTATTGGTTTGGAGCCATTTTCGATTCTGGGCGCGATTGTGCAGCCAATTCGGATGCAGCATGGTCCAAAATACGAGGTACTTGGTTTTCGTTTTGGGAATCTCGCTTACTGCACCGACACCAATTTCATTCCCGATGAAGGCTTCGACATTCTAAGTGGAGTCGAGATCTTCATTGTGGACGCTCTGCGACGCGAGCCACATCCAACTCATTTTAATGTTGAACAGGCACTTGCGGCCGTTGAGCGGGTTTCGCCCAAGCAAGCATATCTAACTCATATTTCACATGACCTAGACTACGATCGGTGCAATGCCGAGCTACCAGCTGGCGTGAACTTGGCCTACGATGGGCTCAGTATCGATCTTTGTTAGAAGGCAGAGCGGTAATGGTGATGGTGCTCAGCTAGTGAGCGATTTTGAGTCCGACGGATTCTTTGGATAGATCGTTTAACGCTGAGAGGTAAAGTAGCTCGGCATGACCACATCGTTTCTCCGGCACACTTTGTCTGACGCATCTCATCAGATCACGACGGCTGACCATCCCCTGCAATTGTCGATGCTCAATTACGGAAAGACGACAAGTCGCTTGGTCTAGGAATGTCTGGCAAATAGTCAGCAGGTCAGTGCCAGGGGTTATGGTGGGCGGATGTCTATCGACGAAAGGTATTAGGCCAGCATCTGGCAAGTTCACGTAGGCTGCATTGATGATGACTCTCAGAGACGAACCCTTGGAGAAAATGCTAAGAAACTTTCTGTCGCTATCGACAACTGGCGCACCGGAGATCCGTTTTTTTAGGCAAAATATCAATCGCCGCAAATACGTCCAACTGTGGAGCAGGCGTCACTAGGTTGGTGGTCATCATTTCTAAAGGCTAGGATCTTGTCACTAGTCATTTTGAATTCGTAACTGGCTGGAAGGTGAGAAGAGTATTTCGAATAGGCAAAAACGATGTCGTTAAGGTTGAGGTCGAGAAACGATTGGCAGCCGATTCTGAGAAGAACATGCAACTGTAACGGTCCGGTTGAAGAACTCATCGTTCGGTTTTAAAGGCACAAACGTCGCTATGGCAGGTTGTGAGAGTAAGAGCCGATCGGTCGCGTTTCAAACAGAATTGGGAGTTCGCAGGCAGCACTTTGTGAAACGCTGCGTGAGCTGAGTACGTGAAGCACTTCACCACAGCCAATCTCAGCAAAACGAGGATTTGGACTAGTGCCAAAACGCGAGGCGGCAGAGCCTGAGCGGCAGCTGCAGACCGGCTAACGATCGGAATGGTGGTTGATGCCAGGGCCACCAGCGGTCTAGTCATATTTAGGGTGCGGGCTTCCGGTTGTGCGTTCTGCGACTCCAAAACGATTGAAAAGCTACCGGGATTGGGGAGAATTTCTAGGAAAAGGATGTATTCGAGTTAGTCTGAAAACATTCCTATTTCTTTATCTTTTCTTGCGAGATGCGAAATGTTTCGCAGTTTGGCTGTCCTGGTTGCAGTTAGCTTGGTCCTATCGGGAGCCAAAAACGCTTCCGCCTTCGCCTACATTTTTGCAGGTGAAACGAATGGTTTAGACGTTGTGAGCCACCCTCAAGGCTACGTTGGAACAGGCGGGACACTGGTGGTCACACTTGGGATCAATCCAGGTACTACCAATGCAAGTCAAATGGTGGTTTCGGCTCAGAACGTTGTTCGGACAATCAATAATAAGGCCGCGACTACTGGCAACCTAGAATTTGTTTCATTGTCCGGACAAGTCGATTTTGAATCCACATTGTTACACGAAGTCGGGCATTCTCTGGGACTGGCTCACGTGAACGCCGTGACGGAAAGCCAACTGCCAAGTTCGCAGCGGAACTACACGAAAGCTACCAACGGCGCCAACAACAATTTCGATCTCAACGCTGGTGCCGATGGAGTCATCGGTTCGGCGGATGACATTCGAGGCGATGACGACAATCTGAATTGGTTCAAAACCGCCGACAATAACCCCTTCACTTTGGCAAGTGTTGTTGATTCAACGACGTATAGCAGAGATTTTGTCGATCTTCCTACGGGTGACCTGTTCTCGACCAATGGTGACCGAACGGTTGCCAATCAGTTGTTTTCACTGGCGAATACAGAAGCTGTGATGCAGCAGGGGCAGTTTTCAAACGAGCTCCAACGAACCCTGACCGCAGATGACGTAGCAGGTATTCGCTACGGAGAATCAGGGTTGGATGAGATTGCTGGGACGGCCGACGACTACGTTCTGGAACTCAGGTA
Organism: Aureliella sp.; assembly: GCA_963691875.1. Classification (GTDB taxonomy): domain Bacteria; phylum Planctomycetota; class Planctomycetia; order Pirellulales; family Pirellulaceae; genus Aureliella. The sequence continues at coordinate 1,248,683 of OY829846.1, read as the reverse complement.
CGCAGGAATCACGACAAACGCCGATATCGTGATTAACGACAGCACAGGTGGATTCGCTTTTTCGCGAAACAGTGGGCAATTCATTAGCGGAGCAACTGGTCACATCAGGATGATTAATCAAGGTGTTTTCTTTGACCCAGGTGCAAACTGGCACTTCAATCAACAGAGCAATGCCGTTCCTGAGCCATCCGCTGCATTGCTACTGATTGGTGGGTTGGGAAGTCTGCTTCTCAGACGCAGGAGGTAGAGTTTCGACGACAGTGCTTCGAGATGGCGTGCGTGTTGACGGGTAGACGTTGGCTTTGGGCTCGGCAATTGGCAGGATAGTCCTCCGTCGTGTCAGCAGATTACAAAAAGCGAGTCCGTATAAAACGAATGAAATGACCGCTGTAATCAGTAATAAAGCGTGCAGCGGCGCTAGCGGGCCTGCAACCTCAAGCCGGATCGCTCCTACATACACACCAACCATAAAAGCCGCATGCGCGCACGTGAGCAGCAAACCAACGGCGACGGAATAACGCACACGACTGAGCGTGCAGAGGCCTACCCCGAAGATAGGGATGGCTGAGAAGCAAAATCCAAGAACGATTTCTTGTAGTAGTTTCCAGTTAGTGGTCTCCGCTGTTTCATTGTGTACACCTAGAAGCACGAGAGTCATGCCGGCAGCGTACCACAGGCACATGATGATTCCCATCACCGTCGCAAATCCTCCGGCCATCCAGATTGCAGACTCGCGGCTGCCAGTGTACCAACGCCATGAAGCCGCCAAGAGGCTCGTTGGCCTTGCATCGATTGGCTCATCAGCCAGGAAGTGTCGTAGGTCGCAGGCTAATGCTTCTGCTGTTGCATATCGGCCATTAGGCTCCTTTTCAAAGCATTTTAGGCAGATTGTCTCTAAGTCTTTGGGGATGTTGCGCACGACTTTGCCGGGGGCAACAGGATAGTCGTGCAGTACAGCTCGCAGCACTTCCAGCGTCGAATGCGCTTTGAAGGGAGCGTTTCCCGTTATCGCCGCGTAAAGAACCGCTCCGAGAGAATAGATGTCTGCAGCAGGACTAATTTGCTCCGATCCCGGCTGAGCCTGCTCTGGAGGCATAAAGGCTGGAGTGCCGAGAGTCTGTCCCGTAACTGTAAAATTGTTTCCGTCGGCAAGTTTGGCCAGCCCAAAATCAGCTAACTTCGGAACTCCATCTTTTGTGAGAAGGACATTGCCAGGCTTGATATCTCGATGGATAACTCCCTGCGAGTGCGCGAACCCTACAGCTTCCGAAAGTTGCAGAACTATGTCTGCAGCCTCTGTTGCTGATAGCGGATTTTGGGCAAGCGTTTCGGAGAGTGTCCCACCGGAAAGAAACTCCATGGTCATATAGCGTTGCCCTTGAGACTCTCCACTGTCAAATAATGGAACGATATTCGGGTGAGACAACTTGGCGGTCGCTTCCCCCTCGACTTAAAAACGCCCTAATTCTTCATCCGAAGCCGCGCCTCCACTTTGAATCATCTTCAGAGCGACTGATCGATTGACGCTTTTCTGATGAGCCTGATAGACAATTCCCATCCCACCACGTCCGACAACATCAAGCAAAACATAGTCGTCACCAAACTCGGTCCGTCGAAAGCTTGACTTGAATTCGACATTTTGGCCAGCATGAGTAGATGGGCTATAGTTTGTGGGGTCTCCCAATGTGGTGTAGTCAAAGGCTTCATTATCCAACGGTCAGCTCCAGGCTTTCGGTCGATTACAGCGTGCAATCGCTTTCAATGCTAACACAGATCATCACTAAAATTCACCTAGCTGCACGAACATCCAGAATGTTGCAACAACATTGAGATTTTGGGGCATCCGCGGACCGAAAACGATAGCGAGGAACTTGCCAGTTTCGCTCCCAATTAAGGATCTGTCGGTGCCTTTGATGTTATGTTTTGAAGCAAGATCATCGATATCGGTGATGCGAAAAGGCTTTTGAAGAAACCCCGCTTCGAGCTTCCGATACTGGGATTTGTATTACTCCAGACTACCGCCATAGATATGGATGAACATGATCGATTCAATGCGTCCTCGATCCTACGGCTGTTTCCAGAGTTCAATTCCGGATATTCCGGGCATGGCGACATCGCAGAATATGACTTCAAATTGCTCTTTGAGCAGTATCTCTCTCGCCGGATAATCTAACGCCGAATAAGCGTCGGAAATGGTGACGAGGTCAGGTTTAGGTAGCATTCCTCTAAAACTACTTTGCACGGCTGGCTCGTCACCGATGACAAGAGTTCGCCCTTAAATTGCAGGCGTTGAAGCAAGGGAGGGCGATTCCACTTCGGCTTCAGGTTTTCCCGTATGCTCTTGAAATGCGACATGGCTTGCCGTTCGCTTTCCGGGCTAACTTCCGAAGCTCATTTCAGCCTTTGCTTCGTCCACAGTCAATCGCCGGATCGCGAGACCCAAGCCAATGCTGGTGTCATTCGTCGAGAAGAATGGGGCGAAGAGCCGCGACTAGATCCCTTCTGGAACACCGTTTTCGCTATCTCGAACGATGGCGATCGTTTCTCCCTTTTCGCGATAAACATGGACTCTCACCACACGTGTGATTCCGTCCTCGGGTAAAGCTCCCAGGGAATTGGTGACCAGGTTGATGAACCATTGCATCAGGCGGTCTGGATCTCCCGGGACAAAACAGTTCTGATCGCAGTAAAGTTCCAGTTGCTTCAAATCTGTAACATGCTGTTGCATGGACTGTGCGGTTGTAGAGGCGATCTACGTAGGGGCACGCGTCCGAAATGCACTCTCATCGACTGGAAGCGAAAGGATCTGGAGCTCTTTTACGATCCTTGCTATCCGGCTTGCCCCCTGGAGAGTATTGCCGATGGCGACCTCCTCGCCTTCGATGCATTATTGAAGAAGTTCCAAATCGCATATCACATAGGTCAGCAGATTGCTGATCTCATATCCAATCAAAGCTCAGAATTGGTGATGTTTGCAAGACGACGAGGCGAGTACAGCGTTGAATCACAAAAAGACTTGCGTACGTTGAGAGAGGAAGGCCAACACACTGAAGCTTTGACTGGCTTTCGCAAATTGGAAGAACGAGTGAGCGACAAGGGGGAGCCCTCGTTTCTTCCAGGTTCTCGCTCTGACACTGGATGCTACGGGGATTCCGCTTAATCAAGAGTCTAGCTATCCAGAGATTGGTTCCGAAGTTCTTCTTTGGCAGCTTTCAGTACTTGGTCGAGCTGGAACAATTGGCCTGCCTGACTGGCAGCTGGATCTAGGACCGCGTGACGCATTTCGTTTCGATAAGCGTCAATCAGCACCTGAAGCAACTCTGGACGTTGCAGCTGGACACTGCTGAACGTATCGGGGCAATGGTGCTCGGCATAGCAGTCAGCCTTTGCACGAGTAGAGAACAAGGCGATTGCCGGGCTGGCAGACCCATCGGGCGACCAAGTAGCCACGGATGTCTCGGATGCTTCACCAAGAATCAAGATCCAGGGTTCAAGTTCCATAGTTGTTTATTCGCGTTTCTCTTCTGCAAGCGTTAACCTGCTAGATGGCAATTCACGTTGTGTCGTCACCGCGTAGCTCAGTCGTATCCGAGGCCACCGCCGCCGGGTGTTTTAATTTGAAGTCGATCGCCCGGCTGTGCTTCAAAGTTGCAACAGCCATCCAGGCTGGAGTTGCCTTCGACCGAGGTGAGACGATTCTCACCTGCTGCACCGCTGCCGCCACCTTGCAAGCCAAATGGTTGTGTGCTGCGTCTCGACATCAGCAGAGAGACGCTCACGTGTTCAAGAAATTCTATCTCACGAATCAATCCGTCGCCTCCGCGTTGGGCTCCAGCACCGCCGCTTCCTACGCGTTGCGCACACGCGATCAGCCGAATCGGATAGCGTTTTTCCAACACTTCCGGGTCGGTAAGCCGTGTGTTAGTCATATGAGTATGAACACAGTGAGCACCCGAGCGATTGGCTGTGGCTCCGCTGCCTCCACAAATGGTTTCATAAAAACCAAAGTGCTCGTTGCCAAATAACAAGTTGTTCATAGTACCTTGTGAAGCTGCTGCTGCTCCCAGAGCTCCTAGCAAAACATCGACTACTCGCTGCGAGGTCTCGACATTGCCGGCTGCTACCGCAGGACTATTGTTCCGCTCTGGTGCAGGCCTGGGGTTCAATAATCCAGGCGGAATGGTGAGTTCGACTGCTCGCAGGACGCCTTCGTTTAGTGGCATGTCGTCCCCAATCAGGCAACGAATCACGTAAATGGTCCCGGCACTTACGATAGAAGGATTCGCGTTGAAGTTTCCTGCGTTTTCTTGCGAGGTGCCGGTGAAGTCGACTTTTAGACGACCTTCGGACGATGGAGTGAGAGTAACGCAGATGCGCGAACCATCGTCGAGTTCGTCTTTGAACTGTGACTTCTGAAGCTTGTGCTCTTGTAAGAATTTAATGACACGCTGCTCGGCTGCAGCCAGCAAGTGCTCGGCGTAGTCGTTGAGTCGGGCCCACGATTCGGAAGCTGCGTACTGTTCCAGCAACTCCAGCCCCCTTTCATTCGCAGCACATTGGGCTCCAATGTCGGCGAGGTTCTCCTCGACATTACGCGGTGGGTGAGACGCAGACATAAGGAATTCTCGAAAGTCCAAAAGGCGACTTTCCCCAGCGGCATATAAATGCATTGGCGCGATCACAGCACCTTCTTGCCCTAGTCTAGTTGCTTGAGTGGACATCGAGCCTGGAGAAATACCACCGACATCGGCATGATGGGCGCGGTTGGCAACAAACATCACTGGCGAGGATTTTTCAGAACAGAAAACCGGAGTGATGACTGTTAAATCCGGTAAGTGCGAACCGCCTTGATACGGATCGTTGGTGACGAAAACGTCGCCCGATTGCATTTCTGGAAACGCGTCCATCGTAGCTCGGACCGTTTGTCCCATCGCGCCGAGGTGCACTGGAACGTGCGGCGCATTGGCCAGTAGCATTCCGCTTGAGTCGAATACTGCACAGCTATAATCACGCCGTTGTTTGACGTTTACGCTAACCGCAGTCTGTTGCAAGACAAGCCCCATCTGAGTTGCGATAGCGCTCAGCCGAGCAGCGTAGCAGTCGCGGAATACCACGTCGGCGGACTGATCGCTCTCGGCGGGGACGTTAGTTTCGTCAGTTGCGCTGCTGTCGTCGGTCGTTTCGAGGAAAAGGCTTCCGTCGCGGCGACACGTCGCTTTCCAGCCTGCTGCTAGATAAAGTGTCGATCCGGAATTGCAAACAACACAAGGTCCCAAGATGACGTCACCAGACTTCAGCGAGTCTCGCTCGTAGCTGTCTCGTTTAGTGAAGGTACGGATCTCCGACTCGGGATCCGTTATCGCCGTTTCTAGAGTCCAGGCAGCTTGGGCTGTGTTTTCAAAACGGATGGCAACGAGTTCAATTGGATGCTCCTTGCGGCGGTAGCCAAAGCGCGCTTGGTGCAAGTGGTGAAAAGCTTCTGCAAGTTGTCTCTCGGCTTTTTCTGCCATTTTCGTGTGGAAGGCGACTCGCAAGCTCGACTCGGTTCCTTGATATCGCATCTCCAGCCAGACTTCTGTCGTCGATTGCTCTGACAGGGAGTTTCCGGGGCTGTTGGGTCTCACTAGCTCTTGCAAAGAGGTGTTCAAGCGCGTGTCAAGTGCTTCCCAATCCAAGTCGCCGAGTAGTGAATAGACAGGTAGTGTGGCATCACATCTTGGTTTGGCGAGGCCCATTCCTAGTGCGCTTAGCAGGCCCGCGTGTGGATAGTCCAGTATCGAAGCTATCTCCAAGGATTCGGCGATCTCGCAAATGTGCTGTCCTGCAGCTCCACCGAATCCCACGAGAGTGCTTCGACGTGGGTCGGCTCCTTGAGCGATGGAGACGCTGCGAACGGCCTCAGCCATTTGTTCATTCGCAATCTTGCGGAGACCTTGGCAAAGGGCTTGCTTCGTTCCAAAATTGGCCACGCTGCGAGTTTGCGCCAGCAACTCTTCTAGTCTTTCTTCGATTGCGTGTAGATGCACAGGGAAAGGGAACTGGTCGGTTGGCACTCTTTTCAGGTAAACGTTTAGATCTGTTACGGTCAGCGGGCCGCCACGACCATAGCATGCGGGGCCGGGCATAGAACCTGCACTTTGCGGTCCGACTCGTAGTGATACTCCGTCGAACCAACAGATTGATCCTCCGCCGGCCGCGACGGTTTCGATCGGAAGAGTTGGTGTTAGCAGTCGAACACCTGCCTTGCGAGATTCATACTGGATCTCCGGCTCTTTGGCGACACGGCAAACATCCGTGCTCGTTCCTCCCATGTCGAGCCCGATGACTTCCGCCACGCCGTGCGCGGCAGCCAAAGCCTGAAGCGCCCGCACGCCGCCCGCAGGCCCGGAAAGTATCGAGTCCTTGCCCGAATAACTCTGCCAAGGAACCATGCCACCAGCGCTGGTCATCACTTGTAGATCTACATTTTGCTCTCCGCCGCACTGCTGCAGCAAGTCTCTCAGGTACTGACGGATGATCGGGCTCAAGTAAGCATCGACGATCGTCGTCTGGGCCCGCGCTATAATTTCGATTAGCGGAGCGAGCTGCGAGGATACGCTTATGTTTTGAAAGCCTACTTGCTGCGCGAGTTCTTTGATTCGTTGTTCATGTGCTGGATTTGCATAAGAGTGCATCAAGCAGATCGCAAGGGATGTTCGCCCTCGCTCAAAGGCTTCCTTCAGAGTCGCGGCAGCAGCCTCTTCGTCGAGCTCGAGTAGCACTTTACCATCGGCGTCCAGTCGCTCGTGAATCTCGATAACCGATTCGGCCAGCGGCTTTGGCTTCTCGATGTCGAGGGCAAAAAGGTCATTGCGCGTCTGGTCGCCAATGGTCATGAGATCGCGGAAGGGAGCAGTCACTGCAAACACCGTACTAGCTCCAGTGCGCGTTAGCAGTGCGTTGGTGCCACGAGTCGTTCCGAGACTCACTTTAAGCGGCGGCAAGGATTCTTGAATTGGGACTCCAAGCAAGCGGCGGATTCCAAGCACGGGTGCTTCCAGGCCAGCGTCGAGTTCGAAGTGCGAGCCCCCCTCAGGGAGTTGGCCATCGAGCAACAAGTGGAACGGGCCGCTTTCCGACGGTTGAAAAGCCAGCACAGTGAGATGCGCCAGCTCTGTCTGTTCTGCATCCAAAACGCGTAGACGCGCGCCGGTCCAGAAATCAGGAGTGTCTTGCCTGACTTCCCGCGACTGAAGGTAGCTTTTCGTCCCGACTCGCGATGAGCTTTCAATTGAAATCGGAACGCGGCCACTGCTAAGAAGCTTGCAACTGCGAAGGTCCGATTTGCCGAGGAGGACGAAGCAGTCGGTGAAAGTCCCACCTACGTCGATCCAAGCTTTGGCAACAGGCTTTTTGTCAGCAGGTTTCGTTGAATTCGGGTCGTTCATCAAAACGCTAGAGAGAAGAAGAAAATGCGGCGCAGCAGACCAAGAGCTTAGCTTGGCGCCTCGCCCTCTTCGATCCCAATTTGATTCTTACGCCCTTTCATGCCAATGTTTCGTCCCCAAGGACTCTGCAGTATCGCCGGAAGGAGTAACAAGTCTCCTACGATTGCACCGGATAGGATTAGGATCATCAGTAAGGCGAACTTGCTAGTTGGCAGAAAGTCGCTGAAGAAAAACGGTGACATCGCCGCCGAGCAGATCAGCGTCGTTTGCAACATGGGTTTAGCGCACACGGCGATTGCGTAGTGTGTAGCCGCATCCGGACTATCGCCAGATTGCCTTCGCCGCAAAAATGCAATCACGAAGTGTAAGGTGTCATCCACTGCGATCCCAAGTGCCACGCTGGCGGTCAGGATGCTTGCCACATCCAGTTTCACACCAGCCCAGCCCATGATACCAAACACAAGGGCTACGGGGAGAACATTCGGAATCATCAAAACTAGGCCTCGAATGACGCCGCCTGCGATCCACATCATAATGGGAGTGATGAGCAAAAATGCTGCGGCGAAGCTGGTGACCAAATCGGAGATCAAAGCATAGTGAGCTTTATCCACAATGCTTCGCAGGCCGGTCACTTCGTAGCCGAGTGGTGGTTTAAATCGGTTTTTCAAGGAAGCAGCGGCAGCAGAATCTTTTAGGATTGATTGAACGCGATCGTCAAGTTCCGCTCGCACTTCTACGAAGCTTAGATGTTGCGTTTCTCTCAAACGTAAGGTAAACCGCCACGTGTTTCGATTGTTTTCGTTCGAGAAAAGGCCGCGTGCCTTTAGTTCTGAGAGCTGCGATTCCACTTTCTTGCGAACGAGCGTCTTCCGAACGGTGCTGCTAAGTCCGCCTTGGCGTGGCAATGGGGGCAGGAAACTGCTGACTGAGAACACAGAGTCAACTCCCGTAAGCGTAGCGAGCTGAGTTTGTAGCTCCTCAAGAAGTAGCAGCTCGTCGAAGTCGACTCCCTCGTCTTTTGCATGTGGCAAGCTGACCAAGACTTCAAGCGACTCAAGCGGACCTAGGTGTTCTCGGACCCAAAGCAAGCTCTCGACAGCTTCGCTTTCTGGCGGAAACATATGCTGGAATTCAGTCGAGGTTTTCAAACGCCCAAGTCCAAGGCTGCTGAGCACCAGAACTAAGATTCCGATCAAACTGATACGTAAGCTGAATTTATTGGTGAAGTCCGCAATCGTGTTCGCAGCAGCAGCAAGTGTCGTGGAACCTTGACCATTCAATGTTTGCTCAGCATCTTCCGTGGTTTTTCGCTTCCACAGTGTCAGTTTGGCAAAACGCTGAGAGACGTAGGGAAAAGCTGAGAGTGTCAAAGCTGTGGTGGCGATCAAAGAGATGGCAGACAGGGAACCGAATCGCCAAACAGGAGCTAGTTGGCTAGCGGCAAGTGAGCCGAATCCAATCGCAGTCGTAAGACTCGCGAGGGAACAAGGCCAGCCGCCAAGGCGAACGGTCTGAACTCCAGCCGAGCTAGAATCTCTTTGGTCAGCGCGAACAAAGTAGCTGGCGAGATGCACGCTGGCTGAAAGCGTGAGCATGAAGACCAGTGTTGGTAGTACGACGAGCACCACAGCCATCTCGCCGACGAATAGGCTTACCGCAGCCATTCCCATCAGTTGCCCGAGACCGGCAAACCCCATAACAATTAAGGTAAGCGAAACGTGGCGAATGCAGAGCCAAGCAATGAACATGGCGACGCATGCAGAGGGCGGAACTAGCCTTCGCATCGTTTCGCGACTTGACTTATCGATTATATGAATCTGAAATGGCTCGCCAGCCAAGATCAGTTTCTCGTCGCCGAGGATCTCCTTGCCGATACGGCGAATGTGCTCAACCAAATCAGCTCTCGTCTCTACTTCCGCTTGGGCCAGTGCCAGCGAAACAAAGGCTTCGTCGTTCTTGCCCAATGCAATTCCACGCAGTCTATTCTTGGCGAGCGTTAGAACGCGTCGTTGGTCTTTTGTTGCACTGCTCAGCGAGTCGACCATCGTGCTGAGTAACGCCTGGGAATTGCCAATGCTGGAGATATGAAGTTCAGGATGCGTGGAGGCGAGCAGAAGCAATTGCTCGTTCATCTTCAGCAATCGCGGGTCCGAGATCGTGCAACTTGGCCAACTCACGATTAAGTATTGATCTTCCCCGAATTGCTTTCGGAACTCTCGATACTTGGTTCGGGCCACGTCGTTGCCTGGCAGCCATGCTTCAACAAAGGTTGTTCCTACCCTTAGCTGAGCGGCCCAGTAGCCAACTGCTGGGAGAATTAGTCCCAGGAAGAAGGCAGCCCAACGCGACAGCCGAAGAAATCGCTCGTCATTAGCAAAGCTGGTCAAGATAGGCTACTTGGTTGGACTTCGAGATGCGTGCTGGAAAGGTAATTGCCAAGTTGCGAACGATTGGATCTTTCGCGTGGCGACGGAGGCAGGGAATGGTCGGATTCTATAAAGTTTGCGGCCTGTGCTGACGATTACAGCAGTGTGCGAATAGATTCTAGCGGCAGTGGGCGAGGCCCCAGAGGGGCCTAAACATGGCTTGAGGACCTTGACGCATCAATTGGTGACCATTATCCTCAGCGATATTAAGTTGTTGCCCGCAAATGACTTATGGCGTTTGCGAGACCTTCGCTGGAGCGAAATGAAGTGACCAAGAAAGAGATCGTTAAATCGATTTCAGATAAGACTGGGCTGACACAGCTCCAAATAAAAGAGATTGTGCAGCTTACCTTTGATGGCATTGTCGAAACATTACTGGACGAAAAGCGGGTTGAGCTTCGCAACTTTGGCGTATTCCAGGTCAAGAGTCGCAAAGCGCGTAAGGCTCGCAATCCACGCACTGGTCGGCAAGTTGACGTGCCTGAGAAGTTTGTCGTGACTTTTAAGCCTGGGAAAGAGATGGAAGCTCGCGTCCAGGAGCTTGAAGACGCGGCGAACCGCAAAGCGGAAATGCATATGAACGAGGGGCCGCGAACCACCAGTATGGATCGCACCTTTCCTCAACTATCAAATGATGACAGCTCAAATCCTCCAAGCACATCTTGAGGAATTGGCTGGAAAACATATTGCTCAATTTAAGTGCCAAGGGATTGGCCGATTTTGTTCACGGAGGAGCTAGAATGCGACGCTGGATTTGTGCTGCTTTACTCTTGGGTTGCATGTCTACAAGTGTAGGTTGTGCTATTCCCATCTATTCTGCGAACCCCGAGCGACGGGCGGAACAGTTGGTATACACGTCCGAAAACCTGCGTTTGCTTCTGCAGGAATGGGAACGTTTCTGGATGGTCGATCAGCCTGACCACATGACGCCTTACCGTGTGCACGGCGGCGTTATCTAAGCCGTTCAGGTCGATGGACAGCCACTGACCCAACACGACATCATATATTTGGGCTGGTTCGTAAGCATTGCTGCTTGCGAATCAGCCTTTTTTCGCGCGCTGGAGTGCAGGCTTTCGCCGCTCCATGAAGTTGGGGCTTTAGCTAAAACGAGTTTCGTCACATTGTGCAATGCGAAAGCAGTTCCAGCTGCTGGCAAGATTCCGCAGCCGCCCGACTCTCGCGGAGAAGATTCGACAAACCGGGCCTGAAGAAAAGTATTCCTCGACGCCTTACGAGCCCGAAAACCAGAAAGCGATCCGTTTTCAGGCGAGAGATTTCTGAAAAATGCGATACGTCTTATATCGTTCGACGCCTGGAAGCTTATCGAGTGTTTGAAGCAACGCCCGATTGGTTTCAACTACGACCGACAGCTCAAGTTCGTTTAGATTCAAACCTTGGCTTTGCTCGATAAGATGCAAATAGAATCCTAAGTCGTAGCCCTTGCCACGATACTGTTCTCGCATCCCCATGATGATTAGGCGTGCTCGGTTGGTTTTCTTTAGCCCCCAGAGCAGTTTCAGGAACCCGAAAGGGTACAGCTTGCCATTCATCTTTTTTACGACTTCATTGGCGTCGTAAAGTACTATGGAGCAGCCGGCTGGCCTCCCGTCTACTTCGGCGATAAGAGACAACTCAGGACAAGACACCAGTCGCAAGAATTTTGCGATCCGCCTGAACTCGCGGTCGGTCAGCGGCACGTGTCCCCAGTTTTCGTTCCAAGCATCATTGAAGATATCCTGGATGATCTCCGCATCGCGGGTAAAACCCTTACCGACATTAACTCGACGCAACGTCATGTTGCCTTGTTTGATGACCCGGTCGTAGACGCGAGCGTACTTTTTCGGCAACGATTCGAAACAATCTTGGTAAGTCACTCGATACGCATACCAGTCGACTTGTTTGGAGTAGCCTTGGCTCTCCAACAGAGCGGCATAGTAGGGCCGATTGTGCACCGTCATTACGTAAGGTGCTGTCTCGAAGGAATCCAGTTGAATACCGATCTCGTCGTATATCGAGAAACTATACGGACCTTCTATGGTTGTCTTGCCTTGAGCTTTCAGCCAACCCTCGGCCGCATTGGTAAGTGCTTGAACCGTTTCTTCGGAGTCTTCGCACTCAAAGAATCCCATGAACCCTTTCTTCGGATCATGGATGTGTTCGTAACGTGAGTTGGTCTGAGCAGAAATTCGCCCGATGAGTTTTTCGCCGCGGTATGCAAGGAACAACTTCGCTTTGCCGTACTCGAAGAAGTTGCCACGCTTCGGGTCTAAGAATTCCTTTTGGTCCGCGATGACGGGCGGTACCCAGTATGCGTCTTGGTCATAAAGACTCCAAGGTAGCCGAATGAAGGCGAGACGGTCCGCAGCGGATGACGCCACTCGAATTTCGACTTGCGAGTTGTGACTCATGTTAGAAATCGAGCGAGGGGCAACGCTGGGACGCAGAAGAGAGGCGATACACCAGGGTAGGTCGAAATTTCCCCAGTTGGTGAAATAATTCGAACGTGCTGGCTTCAGGCCGAACCGATAAAACGCAGGATCACGGCGTTGAGCCAGCGACCAATAGTTTGAAAACCTGATTCGGCCTGCTCGAATATCGCCATCACAATGGTGCCATCGACCACGATTTTTGTGGGCTTGAAGCAATCCAGTCACTTCATTGTGTGGCGAACTGGAATGCGTCAGAATGTTAGCCTTTCCCAATTTTTCCGATGCTAGGGCCTGTCTGCCCTTGCTCCCTTCTGCTTGCAAGGTCGATCCAATGACTGACACTTCCGCCTCCAACCCCGCACCTAACGCAGCACAACAAGGATTCATCGTTCGAGCTTTGAATGGGCTGGAATGGTTAGGCAACAAATTGCCCGATCCCGCAGTCCTTTTTCTTTTCGGTATGTTCGCCGTTTGGGGGCTTTCAGCAATTCTGTCCAGCTTTGAGTTTACCGAAGTGTTACCGGGCAGGTTGGAGCCTGGCGAAAATGCGGAACCGATTCAAATCGTCAATTTGCTCAGTCTGGAGCAATTTGCGGCCTTCCTGTCCGGGATGGTCAAAGAGTTTGTCGAGTTTCATCCGCTAGGAGTTGTGCTCGTCGCTCTCTTGGGTGTTGGTGTCGCTGAGCACTCCGGTTTCATCAACTCCGTTCTTAAAGCGATGCTTTCTGTAGCTCCCAAGATTTTGCTTACACCACTGCTGATCCTCGTTGCCATCGTGAGTCATACTGCGGCCGACGCCGGGTACGTGCTGGTTATTCCCATTGGTGGCGTTATGTTCTACGCGGCAGGGCGTCATCCCTTGGCGGGAATCGCAGCAGCCTTTGCGGGAGTCTCAGGTGGATTTAGTGCGAACTTCATTCCTTCTGGAATCGATCCGCTACTTCAAGGTCTGACACAAGAAGGCGTCGAACTGATTGACAAGGATCTTGCAGTCAACCCACTGTGCAATCTCTTCTTTACATCCGCTTCTTCGGTGTTGATCATTGCCGTCGGCTGGTTCTTGACAGATCGAGTCATCGAACCGCGTTTGAAGGATACCGTGATCGATGGTGATCCCGACGAAATGCCGAAGCTGGAGCCATTAACCGACCAAGAATTTAGAGGAATGATGGCTGGTTTGGTCGCAATCCTGGTTTGCATCGCTCTGTTGGTTGCCTGGGCTTGGCCTGAATCATCAGCATTGCGAGCGGAAAATGGTTCACTCACCTCTTACAGACCACCGGCCGCCATGATGGCGTCGATTGTCCCGTTGATCTTTTTGTTCTTTGTGATTCCAGGAATTGTCTGCGGTTACGTATCGGGCAAGTTTCAGTCGCATCGTGATATCATTAAGGGTATGTCCAAGGTGATGGAGTCGATGGGGTATTACTTAGTGCTTGTGTTTTTTGCGGCACTGTTCATCGCTTCATTTCGAGAATCGCAGATCGGTATTTTGATTGCAGTGAAGGGTGCGAACTTCCTGGAGCAAGCTCAACTTGGCGCACCGGTAACAATCGTAGGAATTATCTTTCTTTCCGCGTGCGTGAATCTCTTGATCGGTTCCGCATCCGCTAAGTGGGCAATGTTGGCTCCCATCTTTGTCCCCATGCTGATGCTCCTTGGGATCTCCCCTGAGTTGACTCAATGTGCTTACCGCGTCGGCGACAGCACGACAAATATCATCACGCCAATGATGCCCTACTTTCCACTTGTTGTTGTCTTCTGCCAGCGTTATGTGAAAGGTACAGGGATTGGGACTGTAGGTGCGATGATGATTCCCTACTCAGTTTGCTTCTTGATCTGCTGGACGATATTCCTGCTCATCTACTGGGCAATTGGAATTCCGCTCGGTTTCTCGGCTCCTTACGAGTACACGCCACCGACTGCTACTTAGCCAGGAGCTCTTTTTTGATTTACTTCGTAAGTATTCGATCGAAGCGGCCTCTAATACAACATTGCCGTAAGTAGAAGGAATCAGCCAGCAACTTCCGTCAGTCAATTTTCGGGCTCAGCCAAAAGTTCTCTCTGGTGTCCCCGAATTATTGGAGATAGCTGGCGAATTGACGGAGTTTGCTTGATTAGTACCGCCGATGGGCTGGTTTCCGGACGGTGATCGCTTATCTAACCAGCCCCCCGGTATGGCGTCTTGTCGCAGGCATAGCAGGAGGAACATGGACAATTCGACGTAAATCCGGTGAAGAAGGCACGTTGAGGCAGTTTCCGGGTTTACGGGGTATTGGCAAGCGGAAACAATATTCCAAACGAAGGCGTAGGTAGGGGACAGGGGAGTCCCACTCCAGCGTTTCTATGAAAACACAAGTGAGCTCTTATGAGTACGAAGCAGAGTCGACGTTCCAACAGGCGGCACTATCGCAAGGCAACTGATTCGACCGTCCAACCAGCTACAGAGGAAGATGTTTCTCAACTGCTCAATAGTTCGGCGACCGAAGCCAGCACATTGAAATGGCCTTCTGGCCGCCCTAATGTGGCCCGAGCAACCAACATCAATTGGGGTGCTCTGATCTGGCTAGGCTTGATTCATGTGACTGTGCTTGCCGCACCGTGGACTTTTACTTGGTCCGGGCTCGGTTTGGTCTTCTTCTTGCACTGGGTTTGCGGAGGTGTTGGGATCTGCCTGGGCTACCATCGATTGCTAACACACAGCAGTTTCAAAACACAATCTTGGACTAAGCGAATGATCGCGACGGTCGGATGCTTGGCAGGTGAAGGTCCTCCGTGTCTCTGGGTTGCGAATCACCGTCTGCACCACGCCAGGAGTGACCAAGAGGGTGACCCTCACTCTCCGCACGAAGGCTCGTTTTGGAGTCATGCCCTTTGGCTTGCATTTAAAGTTGGCGGAAAGGACGGCGTAGAGTATCTCAAAAAATGGGCTCCTGATCTTTATCGTGATAAGTTCATCCGCAATCTTGACTACGGCTTTGTACCAGTAAACTTGGCGTTGTCCGGCATCCTGTTCGGAATTGGCTACTGGCTAGGCGGCATGACGCTTGCTCTATCATGGTTGGTGTGGGGAGTCGGCGTTCGTATGGTCGCTGTTCTTCACTCCACATGGCTCGTTAATTCTGCTAGCCACATGTGGGGCTACCGGAATTACGAAACCAAGGATGACAGTCGCAACAACTGGTGGGTAGCTTTGATGACCTACGGTGAAGGCTGGCACAACAACCACCACGCTCATCCAACCATGGCCAAGCACGGTCACAAATGGTGGGAAATCGACGTAACGTTCATGACCATCCGGATCATGGAAAAGCTAGGCTTGGCTTGGGATGTTATCGATTATCGCAATGCTCGCCACCGCAAGGAATTGGAAGAGAAACGGGCAAAGAAGTAGCCATTTTGCGACGCCAAACCTTCTCTTTCCCTCTCCGGGTTCCGAGTGGGATTCTAACAACGGCGTCCTATCCAGATCGGAACGAGAGGAGTCCGGTTTTGGTAACGGAGCCTGTGGCATGAACACTCTTTAGTTCTGAGGCAATGCTGTCTAGCCTAAAACTAGACATAGAAGCAGTTCGGCTAAAAAGTGGCCTTTGTGCTACACGAACCTCTGATCCGCCCCGAGGTCGATCCAATTCAACTACAATGAGGTTTTCTCCTGCGGTTGACATGAATGGCGACCGCAAAATTCTAGCATGCTCCCGCCTCCTAGAGTCTCCATAATTGGTTTGCAATGAGATTCACCTGCAGTTGCGCTGCCATTGCATCATTGTCGCTACTTATCGTGGTGCAACTAGTAGTGCCTTCGATTGCTGAAGATCGTCCCAGCAAAGAGATCGAATTCGCGCGCGACATCCTACCGATCCTTTCTGACCGATGTTTCCAGTGCCACGGCCCCGACGCCAAAGTCGCCGAGGAGTCGGAACTGCGGCTGGATCTAGAACGGGATGTCAAACGCGACCGAGGTGGTTATGCAGTCGTTCGTTCCGGCGATCCGGAACATAGTAAACTTTACCAACGCATCATTACTGATGATGGCAGTCTGCTGATGCCGCCCGAGGAACTGGATCGGCCGCTTTCGGACCAGCAGAAAGACCTTTTGAAACGATGGATCGAGTCAGGCGCCGAATGGGGAAAACACTGGGCCTTTGAGCGTATTGAACGCCCGAACGTCGGTGACCCGACCGACCATCCGGTTGATTACTTCATCGATAAGAATCTGGAGAATACGGGACTCATAGCCAATCCTCCCGCTGACAAGGGCGCTTTACTGCGGCGTCTCAGTTTCGACCTCACCGGATTGCCACCGACACCCGAAGAATTGAATGAGTTTGAGCAGTCTTCGGAACTAGACGCTTGGCAGCGAATCGTCGCAAAGAAACTCGCGTCGCAGGCCTACGGTGAGCGGATGGCGTGGGACTGGCTTGAGGCTGCACGCTATGCAGACACGAACGGTTACCAAGGCGATCGCGAGCGAACGATGTGGCCGTGGCGCGATTGGGTCGTAAAAGCTTTCAATGATAACCTGCCCTACGACCAGTTCACGGTCTGGCAAGTCGCCGGTGATCAGTTAACCGAAGCCACGCCAGAGCAGATACTTGCCACTGGATTCTTCCGCAATCACATGATCAACGGCGAAGGTGGTCGCATCCCGGAAGAAAATCGCCTTGACTACGTCATGGAGATGACCGAAACCATGGGCACTGTGTGGCTTGGCTTGACTCTGAATTGCTGCCGCTGCCACGACCACAAGTTCGACCCGCTGCTGCAGAAGGAGTACTTCCAGCTTACCGCGTTCTTCAATCAGACGCCCGTCAATGGCGGCGGTGGCGATCCACAGACTGCACCTGTCCTTTCAGTCGCGAGCCCACAACAAGCTGAGCAGGAAAAAGAGCTGCTTGCAGCCATCAATGAAGCGAGGGGGAAGCTCAAAGAACAAGAGAGAAAGCTCGCGATCAATCAGCCAAAATGGGAAGAGCTACAGCTGGCTCTTACAGAGACACGCGACTGGAAAGCGATTGTTCCGGTTTCATTCCGCGCGAAGGAACAGTCCAAAGCTCAGCAACTAGAGTTGCTAGACAACGGGAATTTGCTCACCAGCGGTGGAAATCCGGACAACGACGCATACGAACTCGAGTACGAACTTGATGCTCAGAGGGTTACCGCGATTCGACTCGATGCCATAAGGCATCCATCAATGACTGGGGGAGGACTTGCTCGCTCCAACAGCGGCAACTTTGTCTTGACGGACTTTGCGCTTCAAACAATTGACAAAGAAGGTATCACAACTGAGCTAAAGATCGCTCGTGCCAAAGCTTCCTTTGAGCAAGGCTCGTTGAAGATCGAAGCAAGTATCGATTCCAATCCAGGGACTGGCTGGGCAGTATGGAATGGCAAGAACATCGATCGCGATCACGCCGCCGTGTTTGAGCTCGCTGAGCCGACTGAGGTCGAGCAAGGTACGATTTTGCGCGTGCAACTGAAATTCAACTCGGTGCACACGGCACACAATCTTGGGCATTTTCGTCTCGGGCTGAGTAGCAAGGAATCTCCGCCGCTGGAGGATACGTCGAGTGGATTGCAAGAAGCTTTGGCTATTCCTCAAGAGAAACGCAACGCCGAGCAGAAGAAGCAGATCACGGAAGCGTATCATGCCATGGACCAAATCCTAACGCAGCTTAAAAAGCAAGTCGCCGAGCAACAGAAGAGATTGGATGGCCAACGGAAGGAGTATCCCAAAGTCATGGTCTTGAGGGACCGTGGAGAGCAGAGGCAGACATTCATCCTGAATCGAGGTCAGTATAACCAGCCACAAGACGAAGTGCAGGCGGACACGCCAGGATTCCTGCCGCCACTCTCGAAAGAGCACAGCGGGAAACGCATTGATTTGGCTCGCTGGCTGGTACACCGCGACAATCCATTGACGGCTCGCGTAACCGTCAATCGCTTTTGGCAGATGCTTTTCGGTATTGGGCTCGTCAAGACGACAGAAGATTTCGGTTTGCAAAGTGAATACCCGAAGAACAAAGAATTGCTCGATTGGCTGGCCATCGAGTTCATCGAATCTGGTTGGGATGTTAAGCATCTTCTCACTCTGATCGTTACCAGCGATGCGTATCGGCGCAGTTCCAGGATCGGAAGTAAAGAAGACTTGGAAATGGATCCCGAGAATCGCTTCTTCGCTCGAGGTCCACGTTACCGCTTGCCTTCCTGGATGCTTCACGATCAAGCTTTGCATGTGTCTGGCTTGCTAGATCAAACGCAGGGTGGTCCGTCGGTGTTTCCATATCAGCCCGAAGGGATTTGGAAAGAGGCGACCTTCGGAAAGAAGTCTTACAAGGTTGGCAATGAAAAAGAACTTTATCGCCGCAGTTTGTACACCTACTGGCGTCGAATCGTGGGGCCGACGATGTTCTTCGACAGCGGCAAACGTCAAGTGTGTGAGGTTAAACCGATTCGTACGAACACACCGATGCACGCTCTGACTACCCTGAATGAGTTTAGCTATGTGGAGTCGGCGAAGGAACTTGCTCGGGCATGCATAGTCGCGGCGGACAATGATGCGGGGCGATTGCAGTGGATGTCGAAACGCGTACTTTGCCGCGAGCTTTCGCAACGGGAACTCGCGATTTGGAAACGAAGCCTACAGCGAGCGACCGAGTTCTACTCGCAGCAGCCAGTGGAGGTCGACGCACTGCTTGGCAAACGAGGGCGAGAATCGCAAGAAAGCTCCGATTTGCCTGCTCGTTTACTGCTGGCCGCCTGGACGAATGTTTGCTTAAACGTTTTGAACCTCGACGAGACGCTAAGCAAGGAGTAGTGAGGATGAGCAAAAGCAAAGTAGAAACTCCTTCTTGGGAGGTCTTGGATCAATCTGCTCCAAGTCCCATTACGGAGCGGCAACTTGGGATTAATCGCCGTTACTTCTTTGGCAAGTCCGCCACCGGCATCGGCGGAGCTGCGCTGGCGGCGCTGTTAGGAAAGGAGAGCCGCGCGGAGGGCGACAAGGCTTCATCTCAACTCTCTGCAGGCGACCAAGGTGCACTACCAGGGCTACCGCATTGCGCCCCCAAGGCGAAACGAGTGATTTATCTGTTTCAAAACGGTGCACCGACGCATGTCGATTTGTTCGACTACAAGCCGTTGATTCCCAAGTTGCATGGACAGCCGGTCCCTGACTCGTATATCGGTGGGAAGCGATTTAGCACGATGACTGGCCAGGCAAATGGCAAGCTGATGCTAGCCCCCGTTGAGCCGTTCTCGCAGCACGGACAATCAGGCGCCTGGGTCAGTGCTTTCATGCCTTATACCGCCGGTATTGTGGACGATATTTGCTTTATCAAAAGTTTGCACACCGAGGCTGTGAATCACGCTCCTGCGATTTCCTTCTTGCTCAGTGGCGCGGAAATTCCAGGGCGCCCCACAATGGGCGCTTGGCTGAACTATGGTCTTGGCTCACCTGTCGAAGATTTGCCGGGATTCGTCGTGATGACCTCAGTCAGCAAAGGAACGTCTTGCGGCCAAATTTTCTACGACTTCTATTGGAGTTCCGGCTTTCTACCAAGTCGCTTCCAAGGCACCAAGTTTCGAGGCAGTCGCAATCCTGTCTTGTACCTCAATAACCCGGAGGGCATGCCTCGTGAACTGAGGCGAAGCATGCTGGATGATCTTGCTGCCTTGAATGAAATCAAGTTTCAGCAGGCAGGCGATCCCGAGATTCAAACTCGAATAGCCCAGTATGAGATGGCGTATCAAATGCAAACGTCTGTGCCGGAACTCACGGACTTCAGTGACGAGCCGCAGCACGTCTTGGACATGTATGGCCCTGGAGTTCGGGAACCTGGTTCATTCGCCTACAACTGCTTGATGGCTCGACGGCTGGCCGAACGCGGAGTTCCCTTTGTGCAATGCATGCACGCGGGTTGGGATCAGCACAACAGCCTAACGACTGAGCTCTATAATCAGTGCCGCGATACAGATCAGCCGAGTGCCGCATTGGTGCAGGACTTGAAAATGCGCGGTATGCTCGACGACACGCTCGTAATTTGGGGCGGAGAGTTTGGGCGAACGCCTTTCATTCAAGGAAAACTAGACAATCGGCCTCGCTGGGGACGCGACCATCACCCTTATGCTTTCACAATCTGGATGGCTGGTGGTGGAGTGAAGCAAGGAATCACCTACGGCGCGTCCGATGAATTAGCCTTCAATGCGGTTGAAGACAAAGTTCACGTTCACGACCTCCAAGCTACTCTGCTTCATTTACTCGGTATCGACCACGAGCGACTGACCTATCGTTTCCAGGGCCGATATTTCCGACTGACGGATGTTCACGGCGAAGTTGTCCATGACATCATTTCTTAGGCTTTTGATTCGTATTCATGCTGCTCCGACAAATTGCGTATTGGCAGGCAGCAACTTCATTGAGTAGAACTTGCTAGGATGGGACTTCACCCAGCCTCCGCACTCTGACTCGCGACCATACATGATTGAGTTGACTCTGAAACGACAGCCTACGGTGCCGCTCGAAGCGGAGGTGATTAGCCCTGACGTGATGGAGTGCCTAGGCGAGGCAGAGATTTGCGGCCTCACCGTCTATCACGGCAAACGCCAGTTACCGCTCGGCGAGTTCTTTGAAGTACGTGGTGAGAGAAGCAGCGAGCTCAAAATTTCGGGCGCGTTGGAGAAAGTGCGTTGGATCGGGCGTGCCATGACCAAAGGTTCGATCGAAGTGCATGGCTCGGTCGGAATGCACTTAGGTGCGTATATGAAATCAGGTTTGATCCAGATCTATGGCGACGCCAGTGATTGGGTCGGTGCCGAGATGAAGAATGGAACAATTCGGATCAGCGGAAATGCCGGCGGGCAGATCGGCGGAAGCTATCGTGGCGGCATGTCCGGGATGCGAAATGGCTTTATTTCAGTCGGAGGTTCGGCCGGTCTGGAAGTCGGATTGCGCATGCGTCGCGGGACGATCGTGATTGGAGAAACTGTCAGAGACTTTGCCGGGCTGCAAATGAAAGGAGGGACGATTGTACTCCTTAAGGGCGCGGAGCTACGTACCGGAGCTTGGATGAATCGCGGCACGATCATTTCACTTAAGGAATTCGAGATGATGCCTACTTTTCAGCCAGCAGGAAAACTCGACAGCAGCTTCGTCAATATATTTGCTCGACACCTCGCCGAGTATCAGATCACTATCCCACGACTTAATGATGCCGGATTCTACGCTCGGTTTACAGGCGATCAAGCGGTGCCTGGCAAAGGAGAAATCTGGATGTGGCGACCTGCTACATCTAGCTGAAATTCTCACGCATTTAGTGCACCGGCCGAACAAGCAAGCCAACTACCAAAACGGCTGCGGAAATAAAAAAGCCACGATCACAGCCATGGTAGAAAACACGTGGATAGTGTCTTCTCGAGTCGGCACCTTTCCAGATTCCGGGGTTGTGGCAAACCGTTGGGGCTTTTCCTTGGCACATCCGCATGCTTAGGAGGGTAAAATGGGTTCTTGGAACAAGGTGAGGAATCCGATAAGATTGCAGGTGGAAACCCATCCTTACCTGCGAATATGCCACACAAGTCCGTTGGGCATACAAGCGATGAACGGAACGATCAAAGCGAGCACAACAATGATCTCTACCAATGCGACGGCTATCCCAACCGCCTTTGCAAGAAACGAGAGTCGGTCGATCCTCATTTGCTCGGGATTCTTTTCACTATCAGTAGGTTGACTCGTACCGAGTCTGAGATTTCCCCGAACAGTTACTACTTCTTGCGATAGAGCTTTTCTTTTGCACTCCACGGTTTGCCGGGATCAAAGATGGTGATAAATCGACTGTAGCCGTGATAATCCACTCTTTCTTTCTTCCAGTGTTTGAGAGCCTTGGAGTAAGTTCGCTTCAAAGCGTCGACCTGAGCCTGGTACTCTGGCTTGCCAAGCATGTTATGTAGTTCTAAGTTGTCATTCTTCATGTCGTAGGCTTCTTCAGTCGCTTCAAATCCTTCTCCCGCATAGGGCCAGTAAACGTACTTTCCTTGTTTCGTGACCACGGCGAAACTATGTACCTTATTTGGGCCCCAGACATTGACTAGAGGCAAGTAGTCATGAATCTCTTTCTGAGGATCATCGAGCAGTCTCATCAGGCTGCGGCCATCCATGGACTCAGGCGTGTCAACTCCTGCCAAGTCAAAAATCGTTGCACCGATGTCGACATTCCCGGTAAGTGCATCGCAGCGTAGCTGTTTTCCAGAACTTGAATGCCGAGGATCAAAGACGATGAGCGGCACACGTGTAGCTTCTTCGTATGGAAGCACTTTCGAACCGTAGCCGTGCGAGCCATTGAGGAAACCGTTGTCTGAGCTGTAGATGACAACCGTATTTTTGCTGACTCCAGCCTCTTCAATTGCCTTGCGAATCATGCCGGTCGCGACATCGATGGCGTAGATCTGTTGGTAGTACAAGGCCATTGTTTCGTCGTACTTGTCAGCATAATTCCACGAATGAAATCGTTCATACTGACGGCCCTGACGACTTTGATTTGAAAAATGCTCACCATGTTCGCGGCCATAGTTGGCTGGTTTCACGAACTTGGCGCCCTTGTAAACATCGTCAAATTCGGGATCCGGTTGGACTGGATGATGGGGCGCTTTGAACGAAATGGAAAGGCAAAATGGCGCGTCTTTCTTGGCGGCGTCTTTGATGAAATCCCGACCGAATGCACCATAAGATAAGGTTGAATGCGGATACTCCTCCGCATACTTGCGCATGGAAGCGTTCTTCGATGTCTGATATGAAGTCTGCCCTGGCCCGCCTCCCCAGCTATCGAAGTCGGACTCAGGCAACTTGCCTTTGCCATTAGGCTTCTCGCATATGGTGAAGCCAAATTTGCCAGCGAAGGCGGTTTGATATCCTGCTTTCCGCAGCTGGATCGGATAGCTGTTCTGCCAATGTGAGTCGAGCAAGTTGCCGCTATCGAAGTTGCAACCGGCCTTGTACTCGTAGAGCCCCGTCATCACGTTGACTCGACTGGCCATGCAGATCGCCGTCGTATCGTAGTGGCGATCGAATACCATGCCTTCACGAGCCAACTGATCTAGTTTCGGTGTTTTGGCTCCGGGCGTTCCGTAACAGCCCATTGAGTAAGTCGCCTGATCGTCTGCAAAGAGAAAGACGATATTGGGGCGTTCAAAAGCAGACGCAGCTTGTATGAACAGCAAGGATGAAAGGTGCAGCCAGCAAAGCACGAGGATAGATTGGCTAGGGCGAGGAGATGTAACAATACTTAGCATAGCGAATCGAGAGTTTCGGAGTGAACAACAAGGCCAAGAGACAATAACTATTTTTCTAGCCAACCATTGGCTTTCATCCAAGCGGCGCACCTGGCTGGCCAGGTCGTGACCTCGTGTTCGCTAGGGCGAAGACCGTAGCCGTGGCCACCAGTGGGATATAGGTGCACTTCGGCTGGGACTTTATTGCGTTTCAAGGCGATACCCATACGGAGAATATTCTCTGGCCCAACACCGTCATCCCAGCTCATCACCAAGAACGAAGGCGGCGTCTTCTCGTCGACCGGCAAGTCCGGAGAAAGCAATTCATCCTGCGGTCGATAGAAATAAGCGGGGTAAATCAAGACGGAGAAATCAGGGCGACATCTCACTTCGTCTGCATCATCGATCGCGTCGTAGGTTCGCTTCGTGTAGTTTGTTGACAGACGAGCAGCCAGATTTCCACCAGCCGAGAATCCAAGTACACCAATGCGTTCTGGGTTGATATTCCATTCTTTTGCATTGGCACGAACTAGCGACAATGCTCGCTGAGCATCCATCAAGGGGCCGAGCGGTGGAGCTTGACGTTGGCCCTTGGCCGGCTTCGGTCTCTTTGGTCGCGGCACGCGATACTTCAACAGCACGCCTGTGACGCCGATTGAGTTCAACCACTCGCAGACCTCGGTGCCTTCGAGATCGTAGGCCAGGATTTGATAACCACCGCCTGGACAGACGACGACAGCTGCACCCGTGTTCTTCTCTGCTGGTGGGGAATAAACGGTTAGCATCGGTTCGGAAACATCGCCCAAACGAATGACCGGCCTCCCCTGTACCATCCGCCCTTTGGGACCAGAAGTATCTCTCTCAGGTCCTTCCGCCGTGATGATTCCTGGTGGAGTCTTTGGCCACAGCTTCATCTCCACCGTCGGCTCATCCGTTTGAGCGACAGCCGGAAAGAAAGTACAAAGCATCGCCAACGAAGAAAAGCATCGCTTTGAGAAAGATTGGAACATGACAACTCACTTCGATAACTCTGAATCAATGCAGCTGGAGCGGTCTAGATTGCCAGCATTCTAAATGCGAGTATAGCCGATTCAGCGGACAGAATTGCTCTTCGCCGAGCAATATGGTCTGACCTTGTTTCAATGGCTTCGACCGAATCCGCAAGTAGCACGCCATATTGCCTTTTCGGTCAGACTATTTCGGTTTCACTACTTTCGCCTTGGTTCGTGGAGTCCACCTTTGCTCTAAAGCGGTTGGCAAAGGTGGCGACGACGACGCAGCCAATCGGCACCGACCAGACGTGCAGACGCGGGCGAAATTTCTTGCTCGTGTGACTACTTACCATTAAGGATGCAACCGAAAACGCTGAGGCCAGCAGAATCAACGATCGCATAAAGCCGAAGCCACGAGTGGAATGTATGAGCATATAGCTGTGAGCATGACGGGATCGCGCGGCCAAGGGATGGAATTCCTAAGAAGTCAACAAAGGCAACGGAGGTGTATTCGCCCTGGGAACGCTTAGGTGCATTGGTGCAATCGTCGCTCTACTGCAAAGCCAACACAGAGAGCTTGGTAATCCGAGCAGAGCCAATCTTTCTATAAAACCTGGTTGAGAGCCCTACCCGCCAGCTTTGGGATGAACAAAGAAAACGCTGGCCCGCGGCTCGCTCGTTCGGCTCAAAAACTGAAAACTCCGATCTGCCACGTCGCATCGTATTGCCTTCGAATGCGCAACAGCTAACACAGTGGCAGTCCACCAACTTCGAGGCCTAGTCTGGCAAGGTGCGATAGAGAGCGTGTTAGCCGAATTTGAGATCAACTGGGGACGCTTCGGAGTGGTACAATACTGGAAGCTTGTCGAAGAACTTTCGGTGTGGCGGCTGATTCGCTACCGGCGCTAACGCATCAAATACATGAATAACAGAATGAAAGAGCGGCCTCAGGATCATATGTGGTCCAATATGCTCCTTGATGGATTGTGAGGAACTGCTAAGTTGTCGACCCGGCCTTAATCAGATTCCTCCCTTCAGTATGCATCATGATTCAGTCGCTCCAAACTAAGCTTCACCAACTCTCAAATGCTCTTTCGTGGCCGAGTGCCGGACTCTTGCTCGCTCTCGTTGCGACGCTAATAACGACGACGGTCGCTGAAGCCCAGGAGTTACGTCCAGCTCGAATAGAAGTTATCCAACCAATCCAAAATGAATCTTTCAACAAGAACGGAACGTGCCGCGAACGAAAGCAGGGCGGAAATCCCCGCACTCAAAATGGCGTGCTGATCTTTGATGGATCTGATGATGGCAATCGACAAGTGGACCCCCAAATCGCGGTTGGCGGCAATCACATTCTGCACGCGACCAATAACGGCTTGATCATCTACACTAAAACTGGCGAGTTCGTGCAAGGCGTATCGCAGCGTTGCTTCAACGGTGGGATCGATCCAAAGCTCTTTTACGATTCTCACAACCAAGTGTTCGGTTTCGACTTGTGGAATCCTTGGGACAAGGAAAAGAAGAAGCCGGTCAACATCTCGGTTTCCTCGACTTCTGATCCAGCCGGAGTATGGAATACGTACCCGGTCCCTGCTCCACAAGGTGTTGATGGCGGCGGAATTGGGTATAGCCGCAAATGGATTGGCTACACTTTTCCAGGTGGTCCAACGCAAACGTTTGTACTGAAAACAGCTGAGGCTAAGTTGGGTAAGCCAGTTAAAGTTTATTACTTCGAAGGCAACCTTGGGCACCCGGTCGCAACCCAGGACGCCGTCGACGACCTGTACTTTGTAAAGCTTGCAAGACGCGACATCTTGATTACCAAATTAAGCGAAGCCGAAGACGGAGCTCCAGTTGCCGAACTTGTCGTGCAAGCTCCTCACAACTTCAAGCACTTTGGTTGGCCACCTCAGTCTCCGCAGAAGGGAACGGACAAGCGAACTGCCTCAGGCGATCGCAATCCTAAGAACCTAGTGATTCAGAGCGAACATCTCTGGTTTTCGCAAACCGTCAATGTGAAAGGTCGCGCGGCAGTTCAGTGGCACCAAGTCCGACTGAGCGATGGTGAATTCGTCCAAAGCGGACTAATCAGTTCAGAAACAAATAGCTACATTCAAACAACACTGGCAGTGAACAAGCAACTTGATGTGCTTGTTGGCTTTCAGGAAACTGGGCCGGACATGTTCATCAGCCCTCGTTTTGCATACCGGCGAGCGAGTGATCCACTAAATAAGCTGCGTCCGATAACCAGCCTAGGTGAAGGAGCAGCTGCAACGGAAGGTGGCTCTTGGGGCGACTACAGCGGAAGTGTGGTCGATGGCGACAATCACATGGATTTGTGGACTGTTCAAAGCATCGCTGACAATACCGGCCGAGGCGATACGGTGATTGCCAAGTTACCCGCAGAGAAGCAGTAGCTGCCCCAGGAAGTCACATAGCGAGGTTCTTGCAATCTAGCCACCTACACAGATATTGATAACGCTGGTATCTCGTCTCGATCGGCGACTATCCAAGGCTGATCGGCGATTGACTATCGGCGAACCTTTCGCTGGGGATGCCAAGTCCGTTGAGGAGCGAAAGGTGTAGGTCGGACATCGAAGTGTCTCGGCGACCACCAACCAGCTTGCCTGGGCTAATGTGTCCACCGCCCTTGCCGGCCAGCATGATAGGCAAGTCTTTTTCAGCGTGTTCGTGTCCATCTGCTAAGTTCGATCCATAAACAATCATGCTGTTGTCGAGCAAGCTTCCGGTTGGTTCCTGGATGGATTGAAGCCGATTCAAGAAGTAGGCAACTTGTTCTGTGTGCCACTGAGTCACCTTGTTGTACATGTTTCGTTTTTCTTCGCGTGAGTTCCAGGAAGTAACGCCATCGTCGTCTTCCGTCTTGCCACTTGCGTCGCGCCAGTGCGAGAGTGCGTGCCAAGTGCCTTCCACACCGTCGATGAAGTTGAAGTATCGATTGCTCTGTCCGTGATCAAGCATCATGGTGCCAACACGAGTTGCGTCTGCCCAGAAGGCAAGCACAATCATGTCCAACATCGTTCGCATATAATCACCATGATCCTCGGGCACTCCCGGCTCGGGCCGGACTAATGCTCGGCTTAACACTGGATCTGCCTTTGCTCGTTGAGCTTGAGTTTCTGCGAACTCAATGCGTCGCTCTATCGCACGAATCGATTCAAGGTATTCATCCATCTTGCGCTGGTCCTGTTCACTGACTCGTCGCTTCAGGCGTTTGGCGTCGCTGAGCACCAAGTCGAGAACGGAGCGGTCCGAAAGGCCTGACTTGGCAGAACGGAACATGCGGTCAAATACAACCCTCGGTTCGACATCTCTAGGAGCTGGAGTCCGCGCGTCTACCCAGGACAATGTGTTGCGTGGCAAGCTGCTGGAGAAGAAGCCTTGACCGCGCACAGAAAGTTCTAGAGATGGCAGCAGTGTATGCGACTCAAAGTGTTTCGCCGCAAGTTGATCGACCGACGTCCCACCGGCGTCGATATTTTGGTCGTCATAGGAGCCGCCGGTCAGCCAAGTAGCTGTTCCAGCGATGTGGCCGTTGCCGCGTGGTGTCCACATGTTCTTAAAAATCGTCAACTGCTCTTTGAGCGGTTCTAATGAATTCATCCATGGATTCAATTGCTGGATCCGTCCAGATGCATCGACTTTCTTCGGCGCCCAAGCACCTTCTGCCACGCCATTAGGAAAATACAAGTAAGCCAGCCGCGTTGTCGTCGAGACATTGTCGGCCGCGTTGAGGCCAGGAGCGGACATCACGTCAAGCATTGGAAGGGCAATAGCCGTACCGAGTCCTCGCAGAGCTGTGCGTCGTGAGATATGCCATTTATGAGCCATGTTTCTTTTCCGCGTTGGAGTTGGCTTTTCTGAGTTAATTGTAGGGTTCGCAGTCCTTGCCGAATCTCTCAGATAGGGCAGTGTTGACCGCGTGAGCGACACTACTTAGCCGAGCTAGTTGCCGTCGTAGATTCATAGTCGATCTTGCGAAAAGAATCACTCAAGACAATTGCTTCGATCAACGGCTGCAGTCGTCGCTCGTGTTTCTCTGCATGGGAGATAATGTCTCGTACGGCGGCTTCGTCGTAATAGTTGAGCTGTCGGCCCAGAGCGTAGGTGAACATTTTGCGTGCGATCTGCTCCATCAGATCGTCGCGCCTTTCAGTTACTAATGCTTGGCGAAGACCTTCTAGCCCTTTCACGATCCGGCCGCTAGGTAGCTTGCCAGTGATATCAATTTCCCGGCGGTCTTCCCGATCTCGCAAGCGTCCGAACTCTTCGTACTTCTCCAATGCAAATCCGAGTGGATCGATTTCACTGTGGCAAGCGTAGCAGTTCGGATTCTTTCGATGCAATTCGAGCTTTTGCCTCTGCGACAAACGACGGTTCTCGATCCTCTCATCGAATTCGCTGACGTTTGGTGGCGGAGGCGGAGGAGGCGTTCCGAGCAATTCACTAAGAATCCAGTTCCCACGCACGACAGGGCTAGTGCGATGTGGAAAGGATGTGATTGTCAGCACTGATGCATGTCCAAGTATTCCGCCGCGAGTGGAATCACTGAGTTCGACACGTCGCATTTTGTCGCCTTTGACTCCCGGGATCCGGTAGTGCCTTGCAAGTTCCTCATTCAGGTAAGTGTATTTTGCATCGACGAACTGCTCGATGTTCGCGTTGTCAACGACAAGCGAATGGAAGAACAGAGCACTTTCGTCTTCCAGGGCTTGGAAGAGCGAATCCGTGGCCCATGGGTTGTCGATCTGGTCGCGGGGCACCCGCTTGAGATTGACAATGCCAAGCCACTGAGCGGCAAATTCAGAGCCGAGCGTTTGGGCCCTTGGGTCCGCTAGCATTCGGGGAACTTGCTGTCGCAGAACTTTCGCATCCTGTAGTCTTCCTTGTGTGGCCAGGCGGAAGAGTTCGTCATCCGGCATGGATGCCCAGAGAAAATACGAAAGGCGGCTGGCCATTTCAAAGTCGGAAACCAGTCCAGGCTCGCCGGGATGCCCCGTATTTCGCATCAGGAAACTCGGCGAGACTAAAACCGTTTGCACAAGTTTCGCAAAAGCTTCCTCGGCTGAACTGCCAGCCGCAGACTGCTCAGCAAAGAATTCGAGCAACTGCTGTTCTTCTTCCGCTGAAATTTTACGGCGATAGGCTCGGTTGGCAAAATCTCGTATAGCTACAACGGCTTCTGCTTCGCTTGCTCGAATCTGCTCCATCCAACTTGCAAAGGGACGAGACTTGGGGCCAGCCTGTTGGACTTGATTAACAACTGATTCTGCTGCATTCAAGTAACGCTCCATCGTCACTGGTTGAATAAAAAGACTGTTGGCACTGTTGCGAAATCCGCTACTGGCAGTCATGTCGGCCGGGAATCTGTCGGCAGGCCGAAGGTCCATTCCGAAGAGATCCCGGATGGTGTTGTTGTATTCTTCGTGAGTAAGCCGACGAGTTGGTTCATGGCCCGAGCGACGCACGGTTTCGTAATCAAAGTTTTCGATCGCGTTTTGCAACCATGCCAGCATTTGTTTCCGCTCTAAGTCACTTGGTTGCTCGTAATCGGCTGGTGGCATCGAACGAACTTTGATTTGCTGAATGACATTCAGCCAATGATCTCGGTGCATGACGAAGGGCTCGACCTTCATCAGGGCGTAGATGTCCAGATCGCCGGATGCCTCCGTTCCCGCATGACAATCACCGCAGTGTTTGCCCAATAGAGGTTTGATCTTGGTGGTAAAGTCAAGCTTGCCTGCTTCGCGAATCTCCGCAGCGGAAACTTGAATCGGAGGCGGCAACTTAGTTACCTCCTCACGAACATCCTCACCATGTGGTCCATCGTCTCGATCGAACTCTTCACCAATGGCACGCAGCTCTTCCTCCAGTTCACGGATCTCTTCGTTGGCACCTTCTTCACGAGCCAAGAACAATTCGACTTTCAGACGCAGGATCTCGGTCTGTTCATCTACGTGACCTTCCAGTTGTTCCAGATCGGCCGCAATTCGCTCTCCGCGTTCTTCCTCGCTATTCCGAAAAGCGCGGAACATTTTGGAGACTTCAGCGCGGGACTCGTCGATGACTTCGAGCAACTCTTTAAGCTGCTTGAGTTCACTCTTCATGCTGGGGTGCAGCAAATCAAACTGAAGATCCAATAGTTCAAGTTGCCGATCACAGATTTCGAGCTGCACGAACCGCTCTTCCAGTTCGCTTTCGAAGAACGCGAGCTGAACCTCAGTCCGTTCTAGTTCTTTCGCGGATGCATTACCCTGTTCAAGATGCCGTTCGGCTGCTTCGGCTTTTCGGAGAAACGATTTGAGTTCGTTTAGGTAGCGAATTTGTATTTCGGCAACTTCCTCGCGTTGGCGGTGTGTTGCGGATTGCTCTGCAGCTTCTGTTCGGATCGAGAAGGCTTCTTCGAGGCGAACAGCAATTTCTCGCCCTATTTCACCCTCGAATTCCTCGCGGCCATCACTTTCTTCCTGAATTTCATTAACTTCGGTTGCTTCCTCAACCTGAGCGTGCAAAGGCGCGTTGCCAGCAACAGACAGCAACAAACAAGTCAGCGAGATCACAAGCAATTGGAAGTAGAAGAAATTGGGCGTGAAAGTGGCCATCTCAGATCTTTGTTGACAGTGCTTACGGCTTTAAATGGCTAAGTTCTTTGCAGGGTAATGCGTTCAGTTTACATCAAGGTTCGCGCGTCAAAGCAGAAAATTGCAACCTGTTGACCGATACCCTAAATCAATCGATTTTTTCGTTGATCTAACATCATTTCTACAATCGAACGGAACGACGAACAGAGGCATGGAAACAAGTGGAGCAGCAGTTTTTTACTGAATACGGTTTCACACGTTACGAATTCTATCACAAATATTGGATTGACATCTCGTTAGGTTACGATCTGTTGTTTTATCGATTAGTTCTTTCTGCAGGGCAAAAGCTGTGACGAAGGGGAAAACAGATTTCAAACCGGTGGGTTCGCCGGCTGAGTTTGCGGAAGCGGCCGAGTGCCTGAAGACATTGGCGCATCCGGTTCGTCTGCGAATAGTGCAGCTATTGCTGAAGGGACGGTACACAGTGGGCGAGCTGGCAGAGGACTGTTCTGTGCCAGATAACGTAGCGTCCGAACATCTGCGACTGATGCAGCGCTGTGGATTTTTCACTAGTGAACGTGAAGGACGCAGAGTTTACTATCAGGTCGCGGAACCACATTTGAAGAAAATTATGGATTGCATCGAGGGAGGCTTCTTGTCTTGTGCCGATCGAAACGCGTCGTAACCTCTACTTTTATTTGATTTGATATATCGAAATACCACGATATTACGAACTCTCGAAGAGATAAGAATGATTTCCACGATCAGCGTAGAACAATTGAGGGCCGGTGATTTCAAGCTGATTGATGTCCGGACTCAGGCCGAATTTGAAACGCTACACGCTACCGGAGCACAGAACTTCCCGCTCGATTCGTTGGATCCGGATTCACTCACAAAGGACGAGAAGAAGATCGCGGTGATCTGCCAAAGCGGACAGCGCTCGTTGAAGGCCTCTGGAAAGTTGCTCGCCGCGGGAATCAAGAACGTCGTTAGTGTTGAAGGAGGCACTGCAGCTTGGCAAAAAGCTGGGCTACATGGAACCCGCGGGAAACGAACTATTTCTCTTGAGCGACAAGTTCAGATCGTAGCCGGTAGCATCACCCTTGCTGGAGTTATTGCCGCCCTCATTTCTGGCAACGTCTATTTGGCAGGTATTCCTGCGTTCATTGGGGCAGGTCTCATCTTTTCTGGCATCACGGACACTTGTGGAATGGCATTGGTGCTAGCCAAGATGCCTTGGAATTCGGGCAAGCCGGCTTGATGTTCGCTTTCGCATTGTTCTTTGGTGGCTTCGTTGGTTGTGCTCTCGGTCTGACCGGTGGTGGCGGAGGTGTTCTTGCCGTGCCTCTGCTTGTGTACGGTCTTGCCCTGGCCCCACGAGAAGCGGTCGGCGTGTCTTTAGCTTCGGTAGGTGCGACTGCCTTATTCGGCGCTGTGCCGAGGCTCTTTCGTGGGCAAGTACAATTGCGTTGTGGTTTCCTGATCGCTGTGCCGGGCGTCGTCGCTGCCCCGATCGGGAACTGGGCTCAGCAACAAATTTCGGAGCACACGCTACTTCTTCTGTTTGGGATTCTCATGTTTCTCATCGCGTGGCGGATGTGGATAAAGGGAGATGAAGGAGCAAATGAGTCAGTGATCCCGGATGATCCGGAGAATCCATCGCAAAGCACTCTCGTCCTTGTCTTGATGGGACTCACGACCGGTTTCCTATCAGGAATGCTGGGCGTCGGAGGTGGTTTTGTCTTAGTGCCAGCACTCGTGCTTTTCGGAAACATGCCGATACAACAAGCCGTTCCAACCTCATTGCTCGCGATTGCTTTCATTAGCGCAAGCGGAGTGGTTTCCTATCTCTACGGCGGGGAATCAGTGTCGGGACAAACTGTCTTCCCCTTCATGCTCGGCGGCTTTGCTGGGCTTCTAGTTGGTTCCCGAATCTCAAAATATCTTGACGGCCCCAGTCTGCAGCGAGTCTTCTCGGTTGGTGTTGTTCTGGTCGCCCTTTTTGTCATATCCAAATCACTGCTCTCTCAAGGGTAAAGCTCTTGTTATTGAAATACTTCTACGACGATACTTTGGCACATGCTTCTTACTTGGTTGGTTGCCAACGGACGCGCGAAGCTATTGTTATCGATCCAGGTCGGGATATTGAGCCTTACCTAGCTTCAGCCAAGTCAAAAGGCATGAAGATCGTTGCCGCGACTGAGACGCACATCCATGCAGACTTCGTGTCCGGTGTCCGCGAAATGGCTGAACGAGTCGGTGCTAAGTTGCTGCTGTCTGGTACGGGCGCAGCAGATTGGCAATACGAATTCGCCCACCAGTACGAACACCAGTTACTTCGGAATGAAGACAAATTCTCGATCGGCAACATAGAGTTTGAGGTTTTGCAAACGGCTGGCCATACACCGGAGAGTATCTCACTGGTGTTGACGGATCGTGGTGGAAAAGCCGATGAGCCGATGGGGATCTTCACCGGTGATTTCGTTTTCGTAGGGGCTATCGGCCGGCCGGATCTGCTCGAAGAAGCAGCGGGCATAGAGGATTCAGCTGAGCCCGGCGCACGTCAACTCTTCCATTCGTTGCGACGCTTCAAAGAGTTGCCCGACTACTTGCAAGTTTGGCCCGCACATGGAGCAGGCAGCGCCTGCGGAAAAAGACTCGGTGCGATCCCTTCATCGACAGTCGGTTACGAGAAAAGATTCAATCCTGCACTGCAATACGAAAATGAAGATGAGTTCGTCGTCTACGTATTGAAGGATCAGCCGCCAGCTCCTAGGTACTTTGGGCGAATGAAAAGTGTCAACAAACGCGGACCGGGGTTGATTGGAGACCTGACGGATCTGACTTTTACGGAGCTGAGTAGGCTCCAAGTGTTGGATTGCAGTGAATCTGTGATCGACCTTCGACTAGCAAAGGAGTTCGCCGAAGGGCATTTCCCTGGAGCGATCAATATTCCATCGCATATGCTCGCCGCTTGGGCCGGTTGGATAGTCAACTACGAGCTCCCGATGCATCTTATTGGCAAGCGAGATCAACTGGAAGCGGCTCGCAAATTATTGCTTAAAATGGGAGTTGAGAAATTCGGCAAGTTCTTTGCAATCGATACTGGTGGGGAGGCTACTCTCTTTTCTGGAAGTTATGAGGTTGCATCGCCTGCCAAGCTCCAAGCTCAGATCGCTGAGGGAAGCGTCCATTTGATAGACGTGCGATCGCAAGCAGAGTGGAACTCCGGGCACATCGAACAGGCGAATCATCGTTTTCTTGGTACGCTTGATCAACAGGTTGAGCAGGTTCGCTCCGACGCGGCTGGAAGGCCAGTAGTGGTTCAATGCCAAGGCGGTATTCGCTCGGCGATCGGTTGTAGCATACTAAAGCAAGCTGGAATTGAAGTTATCAACATGACAGGAGGTTACAATGCTTGGCTGCAGGCAGCACCAGCCTCTTGCTGCTAGTGGCTGGGCTGGCTCAAAACATTCGGAGGGCACTGGGGTTTGCCAGGAGTTTTGGCGAAATCCCGCTTCCGTTAGCTCAGTCGAGCGATGCGTTTTGTCGGCATTCGGTTGCTGATTCTTTTTTCATTTTCTCGTCTAAGGATCCTCACCATGTTCAAAGCACTCTGTTGTTCGGCACCGCTTCTCCTCGTTTTTTTGCTATCGAATAACGCTTTCCTTCAAGGACTTGTTGCCTCCTCTGCTTCGGTAGAAAAGGAGTTACCGGAGTACCGCTATCCAAAGATCTCGGGTATGGGCAAGGTCGCACACTTGCCAGAAGCGGCTCAGCAACCCCGTTCTGGTAGCAAGGTTGTTGTGGACTTAATCAAAGGCGGTGATGCGGAAAAGCTAAACCCTGGAATTGAGAAAGTCACTCGCTTCGTGAACATTTACGCAGGAGCCGGAAAAGAATCGGCGGCGGTTTCAATCGCTGTCGTGCTTCACGGAGATGCAACCTTGATCTGCTTAAAGCCTGATGATTATCGCAGCAAATACAAATGCGACAATCCGAACCTGGATTGCATCCGCAAATTGAGGGAGGCTGGAGTTGAGATCTACGTGTGCGGCCAATCGTTAGTTGGCAAAGGCTTCCATCCTGATGAAGTTATTGGTGATGTCGATGTAGCTGTTTCTGCGATGAACACGCTTGTAAATTTGCAAGCAGATGGACATGCCTTTGTGTTGCTTGGTAAGTAGTGGGGATTTCCGCTGAAGTACGTTGGTGCGTCAATGTTTGAGATTAATAACTATCACGAGTTGATCGAGCATAACAAATCATTGTTTTAGAAGCGTTACCATGGGGCATCGATTTTAAGCGGCGTTCCCTTCACGCATTTGGTAGCAAAAAGCCTGAACGCGTGCTATTTGCGATATTCGCCCACGTGAAACCGCCGCGTTCATGGATCGGCGAGGTTATGAAATGGTCCAACCGTTAGGAAGAGCAATATACAGTCCGGCATCTCTGGGCAGAGTGTGGTCGGAGACAGAGGGAATTGATTCTCCAACGCGACTTTATTGCAAATCCGGTGGTGCCCTTCTTAGCAATCGAAACTGAGTTGGGAGATTTCGGTGCGTTTGCAGAGAGTCAGTGCGGCGTTTAGGGTTGAGCAAAGCTTCTTGGATTCTCCACAGGATACGGGAACCGCAGACCTTCCGAGGCCTCGCGGGAAGTAGTAGTTTGATCCATGGACAACTCTGTGATGCTGCGTCGCCTAAGCGATCTCCCAGCGTTCGATATCGCCTGTTTTGGCAAACGACTTTGTTGGTTGCTGCAGTAGTTGTGAGCTAGATCTTTGGCGTGCGTCCAGGTTGCAAGACACATGGGTGTGTGCTAGATCCGGAGTAGACAACAAGGAAAAGGATGGAAGCGAACACCTCCAACTTGAAACTGACAAGCCAGGCGGTGAGGCATTCGTGCAATTGCTTGGTACGTATCAGTCGGAGAAGTTCTCCATCACGCTAACGGAAGCTTTGGTCGGTATTGGATATGTTCGTTCATCGCTGAGCGACTTGCGAAAGCGAAAGCCAGTATGAATCTGACTTTTCGTATTCAGAATTTGTCTGGCAGTCTCTTGCCCTACGCAGAAAAATGTAAGGCTAAACAATTCTTGCTTCGAAAGGAGGTTAGCGAAACGATTTGCGAAGAGTCGTTTTCTGGGCTTTTGAAACTGCTGAAGGCATTAGATTGGAAATACGGGATGCCGCCGGGCCCAACTGTAACTCATGCGAAGATGTGACATACTCCGCCTCCAAACTCGGAGTTCTTCACAGTGGAAACAAATCTAGAATCTGTCGGAGTAAACAGGGGTAAACAAAGTTGTTTGGTATCGCTTTCCTGAAGCTTCGGTTGCTGTCGACGATAGTGAGACGGCAACACCGTAATGGGCAGGTCAGCCAAGAGGTAATTGTGGTTTTCTTGTGGCTCTTGATCATTGTTAATGGCAGCCTGCGGATCGTCCAAATATTTATTTGATCCGTCCTGGCAAGATGCAATCTCACTTACCCAAGAAACAACGTTGGGCAGAGGGAATCGAATATCGAATACCGAACAAGGAATGTCCAATATTGAAGTAATAACAGTCTCGCTCTCACTATCTTGTTCTCCGCGCCTCCGCGTGATATTTCTTGTTCGAAAGGCCAAGCATAAGTCCTTGGAGCAGATGCTACCTTGCCACGAAATTCCGCGAAGGGCCTTTTTTAGTGAGATCAAAGTGACGTAGATGCCGCAACAACGCTGCGCTCGTTTCCGGCTTACAGTGGGGGGCGTTTGCGGTGATTTGCATCAGTCAAATATGCCGTGCAGGAACCAAGTGGCGGTGTTGAGATCGCGGTAGATCCACCACCAACTGCCATCTTGAACTTCGATGCGATAGTAATCTCGTCGGACGCTCGGGCCACGCCACCAGCCACTTTCCAATCTCTCTGGCCCGCAAGAGGTGGTGACCAGATAAGTTTTGCCTTGGAACAGAAAGCTGTCTGGAGCTGTGGCTAGATGTGCACCGTCTTCGATGAATTCGTTCGTTGGTTCAATAGAGACTTCGATCGACTGAGGTTTCTTGTACAAGTGTGTGGGGCGGCGAAGCGGATCTTCTGTTGAAGGTTCGGCGCGGCGTCGGGCCAATCTGGAACTCAATTTTTTGACGGTGTCTTGCTGTTCTCCGCCTTGTTTGCGGCCCGTCATGGGCTGCAGCTGATAAGCCAACTCGGGCTGTGATTCTCGTCGCACGTTTCCCACCATGACTTGCTTGCGTCCAAGGCGGCTGCTGAGTGTGTCGATGAGCTTTGCCATTTGATTGCGGTTCGCTGTTTGATCTCCTTCAAATAAATCAGCTTGCCGCCAGATCATATCGGCCGTCAAAGTGGCTTGCAGGCTTAGACGCCAAACAGCAGAAATCGAGTTCTCTTGCAGGACTTGCTCGAGTTGGCCGACCAGCAATTCTTCCAGGTGTTCTGCATCGTTTGTCGGGCGAAACAAACCGAGTTGCATGAGCAGCGGTTGCGCGTCGACCAAGTCGAGGCGACACAGGATGCGCAGTGCACCTTGCCCACGTTTTTGTAGGCGTTCTGCCAGTACTTCGCCCTGGCGACGAAGTAGCTCAGCGATAGCTTCCTGGTGTTCGGTCGGATACTCAAGCGAGTCTTCAAGACACCAGTCTGGTAAGCTGTGCAGTGTGACGACCGGTTCTTCTTTACGATCGAGGGCTTGGTCCCAGCGGAGAAGTAATTGCTCGCCCAGTCGCGTCCCCATTCCTTGTCGCGGCAGTGTTTGCAGCTGCCCAATGCGATGAATTCCGAGACGTTGGAGGGAATGAACGGTGTCGCTGGCGAGTCTCAAGGCTGCGATGGGAAGATCTGCAATGGCAGCTTTGGCCGCACGATCGTACCAGCCTGCTTCGGTTGACTGAGTCTCAGGTGTTTTTTCTAATTCGCGTTCGTCGACTTCGACAATTTGGTAGCGGCAAGCGGGTAGTGATTCTGGCTGCTCTTCATCGTCCGACAAGTTGCATTGCAGCGCCGATTCTCGCCGTAGTCCGTAGTTCGCGATGGCCCACGCGGCACCAATACTTCCAGCGACCGTGATGCAACCAAAGAGATGTCGCTCGCGCAGCCAAGCTCCAAACTGCTGGACAAGTTCTTCCTCGGAACCAAACAATTGTCCGATGCCAGTGATGTCGAGCAACAGGCACTCGGGTTGTAATGAATTGCGTCCTGCCCAGGTTTTGCGTTCGAGCTGTTCGAGTCCCACGATCGGGCTGAAAAGCTGCATTTGTTCGGCGAGATGGCAGAGAGCTTCCAGTTCTTCGTGCGTATCTTGTTCGATTACCTCGGCTTCGACCAGCGCCGTAGCTTCGCTGAGCCGCATTCCGGGCTTCACGTTCTCTTTGCGCGCGGCAAGATTGGCTGCGGCAACGAGCAGTCCGCGACGAGGATCACGAGTAGAGAGGAGCAGAGGCTTCTCAGCCAGCGTGGGATCTTCGGCTTGGATTCTTTGGATTGGCCAATTGGGTAGCCAGACGCATAGAAGCCGTTTGCTCATGCCGACTCTTTCGGGGAGGAACTTTCTGCAACGCTCCTGTTACAGGGTGAATCGCCAGTCTTAATTGTGCTCCGCAGCGACCGCCACGATTTCGCAAAAGCTGAACTTGCAACTCGCGACCGATTAACTTGCTGGCATCTGCCCCTAAGTTTTGCCGCTGGTTTTCATGGCCGAGCTCGACTATTGCCTCGCCTGAAGTCTGCTTCAGTGGCGACTGGCGACGTCGCGAACGCACAAGCCATTGCACCTCGGCCCAGCTGGGACGATGGCGAGCCGCAGCACTTCGAAGCAAGAATGCTAGAGTGCCGCCAGTCTCGGCTGCCAGTTGTAGGCGTCGGGCGCTGCGGTCATCCAAACTTTCGAGTTCCGCGACCACTGCAGACACGGCGGGCGTTCGCAAAGCTTGATCGACAGACCAGATCGCATCGCCCAAAGATTGTGGCTGGACGAAGACAACCTTTCGCAAATCGATGCCATGTGCGGTCAAAGCGGGGGGATAAAAGTAGCTCCGAATATCTTGATTGTCGATCAGAACGAGAAAACCATCGTCCGCTTGCATAGCCGAAGCCGCAGCGGCAAAGGCAAGATAGCTCGCTCCACAGGCTCGCGTTTCGCGGAGGTACTCGATGATGGTACCTGGCACGTAGCCTTGCTGGGGCAGGTAAGCATCGAGTGCTTCACAGCCAGAGGAGATGCCGGAGCGTGTTTCTGGCCGTCCCCCTGTCTCCAGTTGCCGAACTTCACGTGCTAAGCGCGCGACGATTTTGGAGTGTTCTGCTGAAGGTTCTGCAGATTCACCGGGACTTTCACTGAGCCCACGATCGCTGTGAGCCAACGGGCTGCTGGCCCCGCCGCGGCGAGAAGCCACGTCGGCCAAACGCTGCTGGACACGTTCTGCTTCAGTTTGTGGCTGTGCTAAGCTGCTTGGCATTTTCCAGTTCCATTGGAATTCTCACGACTGCATCAATCTAAACTCAAATCGCCTTTGAATGCTAGCATCGCCTGCGGTTTGTCTCGCCAAACCATCTAAATTACCCATTTGCCTGTGAAGAGGTTGGGTTGTGGCGATGAGGAAGAGGGAGTGCGACGGTTGAGTGCCACTGGTTATCGCTGCAGCCAGGACACCTTTGGTCATGACAAAGGGAGCGAGTACAAAGTGATCTAGTGACAAGTGGAGACTGGAGGCTGGCGGTCACATATAACTTGTTTGACGAGGCGAGAGGCCTGGACGAGTCAGCTCCTGAAAAGGGCTGGAGCACTAAGTTGCGAAAGACCACATTGAGCTATCTGCGATAACACACCAATGCATGAGTCTTCTACGTGTTTCCACCCCTCTTGGTGGGCTGCATCCTAGACTGCCTCAAGCCGGAGGTCCCTCGATTTCCAACTCCTGAGCAATTCTATCCGCTCAAGAGTAAGCTACCTCTGGCATTTGGAAGCAGCATCAGTGGGAGGTCCGAATCTAGCTCAAGAAACGTGACTTCAGTTCAGGTTTGGGAACCATGCATACCTCGGACTGTCCAAATATGCGGTAACGATTCTTAGCCAGAATGCGATAGCACCAATCACGTATTGGCTTGGGGACAAAGACAAAAATTCTGGCCCAACGCCATGGTGCTCGCAAGTGTTGTAAGACGCGAAGTGCGGCGTCGCTGCGATCATAAGCTTGCTCCTGGTCGATCAGGATCATACTATCCATGCGATCACGCGGCATGTCATGATCCATCAGCCGTTGCTGTCCGACCTCCGATTGCAGCGTTGCAAAGTGCAAGTTGGAATCCCTCTCGTTACGTAAGATAAATTGCACCGAGAGGCTACAAAAATTGCAAGTTCCATCGAACAAAACCACGGGGTGACCTGACGGAGATTCTTCCTCGCTTATTGACTGGATTTCGTTCATGACTCTTGGCAAATTGAGTGGCAAACACTTCCACGTAATACTAAAACCGTGTCCGCTTTAGCAAATTCACCATAACGTTCCGTAGTGGGATTCGCCAGAATACCTTGCATAAAAAAGGATTTGCCAGAATTCCTTCTTGGCCTTTTCAAATCCTAGCATCCCGACGACTGAAGGAACTCTGGTCAAGTACACACAGCTAGTCCAATGAAACAAGGGGCTCACCTCGACATAGCGTTCCACACCGCATCCCCGACGTTGTATAGGAACAGTAGAAGCAATATCACCGCAGTCCAATAGACCCAGCGTGGCAATCCTGGACCCAAGCGTTCTGCCGAA
The DNA here is from genome assembly GCA_963691875.1 of Aureliella sp. GTDB lineage: Bacteria > Planctomycetota > Planctomycetia > Pirellulales > Pirellulaceae > Aureliella. The sequence goes on along the minus strand of OY829846.1, from coordinate 1,207,779 downwards.
GTCAGGTAGTAGCCACATTGGGGGCACTGCTCCGCGTCATAGTAGACGTCTGCGGAGCATTTGGGACAAGGAATTGTCTTGCCTTCCTCATCTTCCTCCTCGTAGATTGGATCGTAGGCATCCTCGTCATACGAGTCGTCGTGCCATTGTTCTCTTTCGTCTATCAATCTCCACTCCAAAATCCGTGCGAGCAGCTCGCACTCATCAGTTTTTTACTATTGCCCAATCAGAGTTTTGGTCGTGAGCCGGCGGCACTCGCTAATAACTGCGAAGAATCCTAAGTTCTATGCCAAACGTAAGTTCTTCGCCACAGAGCGACGACTTGTTCCTTACGATAGATTTTGTGCTTCTCTCGCCAAGCCGTCGCGCAGGAACGGTTGGTCGAGCAGCGTCGGTTTCCGTTGTACTTCCCTGATATCGGCGTAGCGAATGTTTGTTTGACCCAGCCGATGAAACTCATCCGTTTTCGCTTCGAGTCGTCTACACTGCTGAAATTGCAACTGCGCAGTCGGCTCGCTCCATCAAGGTGAAACTGTGATTAACCCTCCGCTGTTAATGCAACTATTTGCGACGCTTCGCTCTCTATCAGAGAATTGACCTTTCGACGCTTTCTATGTTCGCATTGCATCTCGCCGAGTGAGTGTCGGATGCCGCCCGGGTATGAACCATTCCGCACGAGAACTTGAGTCAGGCCCCTAGCAGGCTGCAAACAGGACGTAGTGAGGCAATTGCTGAGCCATTGACTGACGCTTTGAATGAGAAGGCCGAATCAGCCTGGAATTGGGTTGTGTCGCGCAAGACTGCAAATGGAATGATTTGCGTTTTGAGTCAGTAGCGGAGTTGGCGGCTACCCTGCTCTTGGGTGAGACACATGCTGAATAAATCGTAGAACTTAACTGCTACTTCAGCCTATGCAGATTGCGTTGCTGCCTTTCTGCGTTGACCGACGCCCAGGCTGCTGGATGTTTCTTGAGCAGGCGAATCATTTGAGAAGTACTAATGCCCTTTCCTCGCGCGGCTCCAGCTACGTCGAATTCCGCTGAACGAATACCACAGATTGCCTCAGCCAAAATCGCCGGAAAATCAGCATGTTCGGTCGCGACACTCACGCGTCCGTTGCCGCAGCGGAGTTTCCACAGGTCGCTATTCTCTTTGCTCAGTGTTTGACTGTGATGTTGCGTAGCAAGAGTGAGACGAAGCCTGAAGATCGCAACGCGACGGTTTTCTGCCTGGGAGCGACGTTCACTGGCCTCTGCAGATATTCCCGTCGGCCCATGGGTAATGACAACGGCCGTCTCCACTTTGTTACGGTGTTGGCCGCCTGGCCCGCTTCGTCGTTCGCGGCGCATTTCGCATTGGTGCAGCAAGGGCTCTTCAGCGAGAAGGCTGGGATGCACATCCGATTCTTCCTCTTTTCCTGCTGTCGGCATAGAAAACATCGCCAGAACTTTTCGCCAAGATTCGTCAAACTAGAATGGTTCCCGCTAGAACAATTATGACGCGATTTCGGAATCACGACTAGCAGCCTGGCTGGTCACATAAGGGCCGCAAAGAGCGATTCTGATCCTTCAACACCGATCTGAAATTCGGATTTTAAGAACACTTTATGACACCTCTGCTTACCAAGAATGCTTCGGTGAGAGCCACGCTGCTATTCGCCGCCACTGTGCTGGCTACGAACGGATGTGCTCCTGAGCCCGGGACGACTCCAGAGTCCGCGCTGCATACGAGCGTCTTGGAACCTACTGATCAGGGGAACTTGGAACAGCGCGTCAGCGAAGTGCTCTCTCTTTCCAATTTTGAGCGGACGCTTTCGACAGAAGTCAATGCCGCCTGGCAAATTATGCATGCAGTCATTTGCTACGGACACGATCTAGAAATCAAGACGCTTGATCGAGGTCAGGTAGGCGCGCTCGATTACATCTTTTCCGGTGGCATGATGCGAGGCATGGAACTCCGCCTTTCAGTAAACCCGCTGAAGTCGACCGGAAGGGTTGGCGTGAAAGCGAAGTTTGATCCAGGCAGCTACATTGGGCAGGGCCACGTTGATCAGTGGTTAGCGATATGTGCGATGGCCGATATTCCCATGAATACTCAGATTCAGATCGGGGGATTCACAGCTACCTTGGAGGACTGGGCGCGCCAGACGCAATTTGATGTATCGAATAATCCGATCAACGAATTTAGTTGGACGTTGATTGCGTTGACACATTATTTCCCGAAGGAGCCGAGCTGGATCTCTGAGGGCGATATCGAAGTGACCTGGGAGATGTTGGTCGAAGAAGAGTTGCGATACGAGCTGTCGGATAGTGCCTGCGGCGGGACTCACAGAATGGCGGGCATTGTGGCGGCATTGCGAGCCGCAGAAAAGCTGGGCATTGCCAAAGGGCCCGTGTGGAAGAAGGCAAGGGAGCGGGTCGATGGGTTGTTGACTTCGACCAGGGAGAATCGGGCAGCGGACGGACGACTCTCAAGTTTCTATTTTACACGCGCAGGCAATTCACGCGATCTGTTCGCAGAGTTGTCGGGAACAGGGCATGTCTTCGAGTTTGTTGCCCTGGCTTCCTCACAAGAGGAACTGGAGTCCGAGTGGGTTGAGCGATCTGCAGCGCATCTTTGTGGGCTCATCGAAAATATGCATCAGCAGAAAGTTGACTGCGGTGCACTCTACCACGCGCTCAACGGACTGCGTGTCTATCACAAGCGACGTTGGCAGTCGGCTGGAGCCTCGACTATTCGACCAGCAAAGACAGACCCTTGATGCGACGTATCACACTTAGGAACTTCTCTTCGTTAAAGGGCTTCCGGATATAGCTGGAAACGCCGAGCTTTTCGCATTCATTTTGGTCGGTGTTGTCGTCGCTGCTGGTCAGGATCACGACCGGAATCGAAGCTGTCTCTGGGTTTGCTCGAAACTGTCGCAGCAAATCGACACCTTGTGTGTCAGGTAGGAAGAGGTCCAGCAAAATCACGTGCGGTAAAGGTGCTCTGGCAAACACTCCTTCTTTGTTCAGAAACAGCATTGACTCACCACCCTCTCGAAAAAATGAGAGGCGATGATGAATTCCGCAGTGCTTCAAGGCTTCGATAGTCAGGCGAGCGTCCAACAAGCTGTCTTCGATCAGCATGATCTCAAGAGCTTGGCCCGTTCCCTCAGGATCCAGCATGCTTGTTAATCCTTTTCTAAGGCCATCAGAGGTCCCCAATCCCCACCAGGAGCTCGGCAAGATAATGCAGCGACACCTGATTTATTAGGCCGCCCGCCGCTTTAGGCCTGCACTTCAGCTGTTCTAACCGTCTTTCTACCCCAATTATTCTCAATCTCCTTATCCGGTCGGGCCAAGGTCTTCTTGGTTCAAGGCCGACAGAGGATTGCTTTTGCGACTTCGAACGCATTGGATTGGTTCCCTATATTGGTCTGCTAGCTCAAGCTGGTCCGCTAGCTCAAGCCAGCAGCCAGGAATCGACCATTGCTCCGCGGTGAGAAAGTTCACTCCTACTTCCCAGTCCCCTCTGTGGAGAGATTTTCGCATTCCAGAAAAAGATCTCAGAAGCAGTAATTATTCTAAGCTTACGGTAACTCTTACAATAGAAATGTGGGAAGATACGGTTTGTGCTAGGTAAATAAGTTACGATGATTCTAACGCCCGACAGAATTTGGGCATCGTGAGTTACACCGTGGTCCCTCTACTCCCCTTTTCTTGGGTTCGCATGCTGGAGACCTCGAAGCTTCGCCTTCGACAGTGTTCAGTCTCACCAACCCGCATGGAGCAAAAGCATGACCACCATCAGTACTACGACAACGACGATCGCCAACGCTGCCTTTCTACAAGAAGTAAAGGAGTCGAATTCCCAGCTTTGGGTTCTGCTGAAAGACCTTCGTGAGCTCAACGTCGCGGATAAAACTCTGGAAAACTCGAAGCAATTCGTTACAAAGCTTGGCGAGCTCCGTGACAGCATCGCCTTGGAGTTCTCTCTGGAAGAAACCTACGGCTTTATCGATGGAGTTCCAATGAGCTCTGGACTGGGACTCGTAGATGCCGGCAAAGCTAAGGTCCAACACCGAGAACTGTACTTACAGCTGCATGAGACTTGCGAGGAAGTCGAAGAGGCGCAATATCGTGGTACGATCGGTCGTGACTTGGCCATCTACTTCGGTGCATTCGAGCAGTTTGACGACTCCTTGCGAGCTCATGAGGATTTCGAAGCAGAGCTAATTCGCAGCGGACTCGGAGCTCGAATCGACGATTTCTAACATGACCGCATCCTGGCTCACTTTGCTACAGAAGAGGTTGCACGATTGCATTGTGGTGTAGACATAGAAGTGTTGATATCAGTACTGAGCTTCTTATATCCCCTGACCTAATCGGTTTTGATAACCGGACATACCGATTCCCCTTTCATTCTTGATCCAGACGATCCACCGGAGGGCCGGATAGCACGTTCGGTATGGGATGCTTTCGTTGATGCCGACGAGGACGTCAATCCTTCAACAAAAATATACAAGTTCGAAGCCTGGTTCTATTCCTAAATCCCCACTTCTAGCGAGCCAGCGACCAAGTTTTCGGCTTCTTCCATAGTGGAATGCACCATCCCGAAGGTCCGCTTTGCATTTGATAATTCGACTGGGGCAATAGTTCTTACCGATCCGACTGAAGATGGATTGACAAAGCCCTGTCACTTGCGAATGCACTAAATGCAATTTTCCTCGCAAATGACGGCGAGATCTACTCGAGCGGAACTGTCTTCCACTGCACTCCGATGAGCCGATCAGCCAAGAGAAGCGTAGCCAATGGCTCTCTCCGGTTCTGGGAGAGGCTGGCGTCATCTCCTTTCTACTAATACTGGTTGTTGGTGGTGTTTGGCGTGGACTGATCGGTCTTGCGACGGGTGCTTGTGCTTGGATTAGTTTTGATGCCGCTGCTGTTCCTCACTGCAATGGCGTTAAAGGAAGAGTAAAAGCGGAAGGCAGCGGTTTAGTGCACTCCTGTCGGATGACTTGCGTCGTAAAGAATGAATGAGCGGGATCACTCGCTTGCGTTGGATAAATCGAAAGTCATCGGAAGATCTGCTCCCCAAAACAGGTGCGAGCGAAGATCCCGAGGTAATCGTTTCGGAATCACCCACCTCGGACTAGTGGTGACGACGATTTCACAAGTCGACTGGTCTTAGTGTTTATTTGTCACTTTGTTTATTGATGACGACAATTGACTAGCTGACGACGGGAATCCCTATCAGCTGCCGTGATAATCAAGTGAGGAATTAACGCGCTTGAGTGCAAGGAGTTGAGCGGTTGTTTAGCTGCATCGAATTCAGTTTAGCGCGAAGCGCTTACCTCTGCCCTTTCCACCGCAGGAATCTCGCTATGCTACGTTGAAAATTCCTATTCAAGCCGGTTTAAACAAGCGGCGGTGATGCAAATATGGGTTTTCGGCGATGCAACAGAATAGAGGTTCAGGGGTCCAGATTGTAATCGGTTATTCGCTGATTGCGGTTGGGTTCCTACATGTCGGCGTCTGGCTCAATTCTGGACAGGCTTGGGAAGGTGCCATTTCGTGGAGAAAACCGATCCTGTTTGGAGTCTCAGGGGGACTGACGCTCGTCTCCACCGGGCGTTTGCTAAGACTGCTCAAGCCTTGGCGGATCGACAAGTTCCTTTCAGTATCAATTGCATTATGTATGGCTACCGAAGTCGGGATTATCACTCTTCAGCAGTGGCGAGGCGTCAAATCGCATTTCAATCGCGCGACCCAGCTAGATGCTTTTCTTGATTCGAGCATGACAGCACTAATTGCGATTGTCACAGTCTGCATTCTCGTACTTGCGTTTCGTTCATTTTGCGGTGGTTTTCAAGGGACCAGAGACGAGAAGGTCGCTTGGAACGGAGGGATGTTTTTCCTGGTTATTTCCTGCGCAATCGGGTTCCTCCTGTACGAATACGGGATCGGGCGTGTTGAGGCCGGCAAAGATCCCAGCGTATACGGAGCTAATGGTCCGGTTAAGTTTCCGCATGGAGTAGCGATTCACGCAATCCAGTTGCTACCGCTCCTGCGAGCAGTTTTGCGGCGGTTGGGAACTAAACAGAAGAAAAGACTATCTTTACTAAGCTTAACTAATGCTGCCCTCTTGCTGCTTCTCACCTACAGCATCATCCAGACTTTGGCCGGCAGAGAACGGTTTGACGCAGACCTATACTGTTCCGCAATCTTGTTCCTAGCCTCTGGTCTGTTCTTGTCAGTTAACTTGGAGGTCGGGTACGGACTCCTCAGAAGCCTCTACCACTATGCGAATGCCGAAAATCAGTCCGCTGTCTTCGGCTGCGAATTGAATTCAGATTCCAACGCTTTTGAAAAATGAATAGCGAAGAACTCACGCGGACTGAAATTGACCGGGTCATTCAGATGGCTTGGGAGGATCGCACTTCCTTCGATTCAATCAAGCTTCAGTTCGGTTTGTCACCCGGCGGGGTGATCAAATTGATGCGTTCTCAGCTCAGGCCAGCATCGTTTCGCCTCTGGAGACGCAGGACTCAGGGACGCAAGACGAAGCACGTTCAAAAACGTGGTTTTGAGATCGGGCGGTTCCGCTGTCCCACGCAACGCACTTGAATACGATCCATCAATCGTGAATTGGTTCTTCGATCATGCCGACAGTGACCATCAATAAACAAGTCATTGAATGCCAGAAAGGAGACAACCTACGCAAAGTTCTTCTTGACGCAGGAGCACCTCTCTACAACGGATTCGCGAAGCAAATTCACTGTCGAGGCTTAGGTACTTGCGGGACGTGCTCCGTCGAAATCGAAGGGCAAGTCTCGGCAATGACTCGCGTAGAAAAGTGGCGTTTAAGTTTCCCGCCACATGACCTTGAACTGGGGCTTCGGCTTGCCTGCCAGTGTCGAGTCGAAGGCAACCTAGTCTTGCTCAAGCATTCCGGAGTGTGGGGACAAAGTCGAGAAGTAAGTGAGTCGTAGCTTCGCAGTTGAAGTAATCATTATTCTTCGGGCACGTGAATGAGAAAATCAAACATCTGTCCCCAGTGTTTCTGATCCAGCTTGACGTCAAAAGGAATCAAGTGGATTCCTGAATCCGCGATCCTCGGATCGACTTTGACTTGCACCTGATACTTGCTATGGCATTCGCCGCCTCGCCATCCCTCAGAACGTAGTTGCATGTCTCCTGCCAGCGAAAGACATTTGGGAACCGAATGACATCCGGCTGGAAGAAAATTGCGTTGGGGGCTTCAGCCAAGATTCTCTTGTGGACAATGAGGCCCAAGGGCAGAGCGTACAGAAATCCCGAACGTATTTATGAAGCAATTGGGGCTAGGTTCTGTTGATGATGTTGAGCGGCATGCTTCGAGGCGCTGGCCCTTGTTTAGAGACTGGCAACAACCGACTGCTAACGCCTCGTCTTTGACTTCCGTTCCAAATTGTTCAGGCAAATCTGGGTTAGCAACGAGCGTCAGAATCACAACTCATCACTTCAGCTTCTGCAGCCAGTCGGGGTAGAGCGGCGTCTCTCCATCGTTTTCTTGGTCAGGTCCCGGAGTCGTTCGGCCGGCGGAGATTTGCCGCAAGATCACTGCTGTCATCTTTTTCACGAGTTCGGGATGCTGACTCGCTACATTGTGCTGTTCCGAGGGATCCGCTTTCAAATCGAATAGCTGTGCAGACTGAAGCTCACCCGACTCTTTCTTCTCCTCAGCTTTTTGGGCTTTCATCGGACGTGGTGCAGACCAGCCTCCGCTGCCTGGGCAGAAAGCAAGCTTCCAATTGCCATTTCGTAGAGCGAAGCTTCCATTGATCGAATGATGGATAACAGTCTCGCGAGCATTCAAATCGTTCTCTCCAAGGAGCTGCGGCAGGAAAGTTAGCGAGTCCACGGCCGAATCTTTTGCAGGCTTAGCCCCAGCCACATCCGCACAGGTCGCAAATAAATCAACATGGCACACCGGAGAGTCGCACATGCTGCCGGTTTCAATCTTGCCATCCCATTTTGCGATAAAGGGAACGCGATGCACCCCCTCGTAAATGTCAGCCTTGTGTCCTCGAAAGATACTGCATGCGTAATGGTGATCCGCCAATGGATTACCTTTGCTTTCTTCGTTGAAAGTTAAATTCAGCGAGTTCTTCCCAGCGCGAGTGGCTGCTGCTGGACTGCAACCATTATCTGCGGTGACAATAATAAGTGTATTTTGTGCGATGCCAGCTTTGTCCACCGCTGCAACGATCTGTCCTACCGCCCAGTCTGTTTCCATGACGAAGTCTGCATATTTCCCGAGCCCACTCTTGCCTTGGAATTTTTGGGAAGGGCTGATTGGTGTGTGCGGAGCGTTGAGCGGCATATAGAGAAAGAACGACTTCTCGGAAGCAGCCTGTTGCGCGATGAACTCTACTGATTTCTTCGTTATCCTGGGAAGGACGTCGTAATCGAAGAAGTCCGCGTGGGCTGGCCCTGAGCGATGAAAGGCCTTTGCGGTAGTGCATTCACCCACGAACTGAGCGTTGTGAATCCAAATGTAGGGTGGCATATCGAGGGAAGCGGAGATCCCGTAGAAGTAATCAAAACCAACGCTGGTCGGACCTCCGGTGATAGACCTTTCCAGTCTACATTGCATTTAGCTGGATCAACCGGCTTGTCGTGGTCCTTGGCGGTCATCTTGGAGAAGGGCCGTTTCCCATCATGAGTAGGCATGTTCATCCCAAGATGCCACTTACCGATGCAAGCTGTTTGATATCCTTGTTGTTGCAGAAAGCCAGCAACGGTTTGACGCTTCGCCTCAATAAGTGGCTCGTCGTATCCGTAAAGAACACCTCGTTTCAATCTGCTGCGCCAATTGTATCTACCGGTTAGAACACTGTAGCGAGTTGGCGTGCAGACCGACGAACTGCTATGAGCATCCGTGAATCGCATGCCCCGTTTCGCCAAAGCATCCATATGGGGCGTTTCTATGCGACACAATTCACCCCCGAAACACTTCACGTCTCCAATCCCCCAGTCGTCAGCGAGAATGAAGATGATGTTGGGTTTGGTCTCTGCAAAACCAATTGAAGGTAGAATGCTCAGCAGAAGTAAGAAAAGAGGAGCGATTCGCATCGAAATCTCAAGGCAAAAGGAGACTTAAAGGGGGCTGTTCGAGACTACTGGATCAATTTTTCCGCAACACATTACTTGCGAGGAATTCTGGCAATTTCCATCACGAGATGTGATAGTTGGTCAGGCAAATACGTCGACGACAGGCTTTCCTTTGCCATCTTCCGTAATGTAAAAAGGGCGACGCTCGACTTCAAATGAGGTCTTGGGACTGAGCCCCATCGCGCGAAAAATAGTTGCGTGCAGGTCCATTACGCTTACCGGGTTCTCCACTGCAAGAAACGGCCTTTCATCGGCGGTGCGGCCGTACAAATGGCCACGTTTTATCCCGCCACCGAACATGAGAACTGATGAGCCACCTGTGAAATGCCGGTGTAATCCGTAGTGTTTGATCTCGCCTAGTTTTTCGCCTCGGAATTTGGCTTGGTCCTTGGCTGTTGAACCCGGGACGCCTTCCACCATCATGTCACGGCTGAATTCGCTGGCAAGTACAACTAGGGTTCGGTCTAGAAGCCCGCGCGATTCGAGGTCGAGGATGAGCTGCGCGATGGGCCCATCGATCTCAGAGTGCAATCTCTTGACCGTGCGGTGACCATCGGTGTGTGTATCCCAATGCACGAAAGGGATGTACTCGGTCGTTACTTCGACGAAACGTGCGCCTGACTCAACCAATCGTCTCGCCAGCAGAAGTCCTTTTCCGAAGCGTCCCGTATCGTACTTTGCGAAACTCTCTTTGGGCTCCAGACTGATGTCGAAAGCCTTTCGCTCGGGAGAATTCAGCAAGCGATTCGCATTCTCCAGTGATCGCAACATCGATTCCTGTTGGTAGTCTGATGCATACTCGCGTTGCGGGCTGCTCTTGACGAGTTCCTTGAAGAAGCGAAAACGATCTTCGAAACGCCTCGAGGTCATTCCGCTGGGCGGCCGCACGGCTTTAGCAGCCAGGTCGGGATATGGTAAGTTCATCGGGCCGTGTTCAGTTCCGAAGAAGCCGCCTTGCGTGAATGCTTTGATTTCCTCGTTTTCACCTATGCCTTCGAGACGCTGCCCGATGTTGATGAAAGCTGGGATGACTGGATTTACAGGACCGAGCACTTTGGACATCCAAGCGCCGATGTGTGGGCAGGCCACGGTCTGAGGAGGCACATAGCCTGTATGCCAATGGTATTGGTGCCGCGAGTGCAGAATGTGTCCCAAGTCTGGCTGAACGTGCGAGCGAATCATGGTGGCTCGATCCATGACTGACGCTATCTGCTCCAATCCTTCTGCAATCTTGATGTTGTCGACGGCGGTATCGATGGCTGGAAAAGTACTGTAGACCTTGTCCATTGGCTTACCAACCTCGAATGGCTCGTAGCTTTTGGGATCTAAGTTGTCGGGCGCAGCCATTCCGCCGGCCATCCAGATCAAGATGCAGGAATCCGCAGTTGCTCCCGGTGCAGTCTCTTCCGCGGCCATGGCTCTCGGGGCACCAGCCATCCAAGCGGCAGCACTGGCAGCGGAAAGCTGCTTTAGAAAGCGACGGCGCTGCAGCTCGGGAGGGGCGCACTGTTCATCGATGTCTTGCATGAATGTGTTACCTGGCTAGCGTATGAGTTGGAATTCGGGATGGATTATAAAAGACCACAGCAAGTCTTCTATCGCCTCGGTGGTGAGCTCTTGTCCAAGCAATGTTTGGGCAAGCTGTAACTCTGATTCGCTCGCCTTGCGGGTCAGAGCAAACTCGCAAAGCCATGGCACTAATTGCTCTGGCTCATTACGAAAACGGGCTTGAAGCTTAGTAGACGCAGAGGATAGAGCGTCCGCAAGTCGCTGCCCATTGGCAAGTTGAATTGCCTCTAGCGTCGTTAGGCCATTCGGACGCATGGTTGCGATCTGATCACGATTAGGTCTGCCAAGAGCTCGCATGAGTTCATCGGCCTTCAAGAGTGAGGCTCGCACCATCTTCCGCTCAACGGAAACTAGGCTCAGTTGCTGACGAAACAGTTGCTCGATTCGCGACTGCCATATTCCAGGAGTTGAAACGAACGCAGCTTGCTGCCACTTGAGCTTGGCATCGGTAAACTTCCCCTTCTTCCGTGGATGAGCCGCCACAAATTGCCAGCCGTCGTCCGTTGCGATGGACCGACGTTGTCCGTCTTCTGCTGCCAATAATAACTCGAAGCAAAGACCGGCGGGATTGGGAGTTGATGCACCATTCTTGGCCACGATCAGAATCGTGTTGTCGCCAACTCTTAGATGATTCGTCGCATCGACGCGTTCGACGGATTCCCAAGCCTTGTCTTCTGCTACGAGTTGTCCATTGATGAATAATCGGTATTCGTTGTCGCAAGTTATCGCGGCAACTGCGTGCTCAGGCAGCTCTTGAATTTCGAACAGCTTGCGGAAGCTGGGTGATTCACCACCTGGAGCAGCGTTTGCAGCTGTCTGCGTCCAGATCCATTGCGCATTCATCTCGGGGAGTGAGGCAGAATCCGCGTCATCGGTAGAGAAACGGTCTACACCGGAATCGTGCTTTGGTGGCGCTGAGTCAGTCAATTGCCAAACGCAATCCACAAATTGCTCAGCGCTCATGCGCTTAGCAGTTGGGCCGGTGAAGAGATATTCTGTTGTCTCTTCCTTTGCCGTAATAGGGGAAACTGCTTGGTAAGTTTCGGATTGGCAAATGTGAGCGAGCAACTTCTTCAGGTCATACCTTTGATCGACCAAGTAGTTCGCCAAGTACTCGAGTAGATCTTCATTCCAAGGTTCGGTGTGCATAGCATCGACAGGATGCACAATGCCGCGGCCCATCAGGCGGTGCCAAATTCGGTTAGCGATTGTTCTAGCAAAGCGCCCATTCTCTGTTGTTGTCATCAGTTTCGAAAGCTGTTGCAATCGAGCCCGTTGCTCCGCCTCCGAGTCGATCTCTCCGAGTTCTGGAAACAGCCAGGCCGCCTTAGCAAACTTACCATTGGGTTTGTCACAACGATGCTGCTCAAGTGGCTCTGTAGCGTAGACTTGCGCCAGGGCGTAGGTTTCCTCGAGCGTCCAGCGGTCGATGAAGCTATCGTGGCAGGAAGCACACTTGAGATTGATGCCAAGAAAGGCCTGACTCACATTCTGAGCAAATTGCAGTTCCTGTCGTTGACTTGCGTTTACCACGCCACGCCAGCGAATGCCTTGAATGAATCCCTCGGAACTCGCATCTGGCACTAGTAGTTCACGAACCATTTGGTCGTAGGGCTTATTGTTAACGAGTGACTGATAGAGCCACCTGGTAATCTGCTTGCGGCCTCCGGTGATGAAGCCCGTTCCGCTGTAATCGTTTCTCAGCAAGTCATTCCAGAATGTCAGCCAGTGCTCTGCGTAATCAATGTCATCCGAAAGCAACTGACTAATGAGGGCGCTTCGTGACGGGGCGAACCCATGTAGCCACTCACTGCGAAGCTCTCGTGTCGGTAAGAGTCCGGTAAGATCGAGTGTCACTCGGCGTAAAAAGGCCTCGTCTTCAAGTCTTCTAGGACGCTGCAATTCCTTTGTTTCGAAGTAGTGATCGACAATTCGGTCGATCGGATGAGTCCTGCCCTCGATTGCAGGCGGCAAAGTCACTTTACGTGGTCGCAGTGGAGGTTCGTAGCGCTCTGGCGCGAAGGTGAATCCCGGCTCCCAGGGCAAGTCCTCCTTTAGCCAGCGCTGCAAAACCTTGATTTCTGCTTCTGTTGGCCGGTCGCCTTCCGGTGGCATGCGGTATTCAGGATCATCCGACTCTAAACGAAGGTTTAGCTCGGATTCTTGCCAGTCTTCCGTTAGCAAGCCAGCATCAATCAAATGCTCGCGCGTATTCAGCGACAAGCCAGCTTGCGATTCCTCCCCACCGTGGCACCGCACGCAGTGTTTCTTGAGGATCGGTACGATCTGGTGTGCAAAGTCCAGGGTGTCCTGTTTGCCCCTGGGTTGTCCCATCGCAATTTGAGCAATGAAGCACAGGGCAAATGCGAAAGTGATCTTGAGTTTCGGGAGAATCATACGTTGGGCGTCTACGGGATGCGTCAAAGAATAGATCTGTGGGACTCGTTTACGCGGGGTGCTACCAATGGGAGACTCATAAGCTCGCCACGCCCTTGTATTCTAGTCTGGCAGATCCTGGCCGTTTGTTTCGGGCAAGAAACAAAGCAGAACCAATCCGAGTAAATAGATCAGAGCCAAGCCACAGATCACATAACGCAAATCGATTCCATCGATTCCTTTCAGGACCCCGGAAAGATATAGGAGCGGTACCGCAGCCAATCGCCCACCGTTGAAGCAAAAACTCGTACCGGTTGCTCGTAGATTGGTGGGAAACAGTTCAGGAAAATAGATCGCATAGCCAGAATGCATTCCCATAGTGAGGAAGCCGTAGATTGGCAACAAAACTAACAACTGCCAATAGGCTTGCGGAGCAAAACAAACGACGGGCACGATCAACAGTCCGAGAATATGAAACACTGCGAAGGCTCGGATCCTACCCATTCTCGCTGCAATTGGACCAAAGGCGAGCAAACCGATCCCACCGCCTGTGGCTTGCAGAATCCCGTAAGCCAGTTTCGCAGAGCTACCGGCTTCTTTGGGGGCGGTGCCTTCGCCGACCAAAAACAGCTTTACAATATCTTGCCCCGCGATGGTGACGCACCAAAAGGTGGCTAATCCAACCGCAGCCAGCAGCATGCCTAAAATAGCTTTTCCATTCCAGCGTGAATCGAAGAGCAATTCTTTGAAGCTGCCCATATTGACCTGCTTTTCCTGACGCCTTTTCTGCCACTGCTCTGGCTCTCGGATGCTTGCACGCACCCAAAGTACGAGCAGAGCCGGCACGACACCGAGTACGAAAGCCCAACGCCAGTTTTCGCCGACGCAATAGGCTGCGAGGGCGGCGAGCCAAGTGCCGACGACGCTCGAGCCGTGAAAAATAGCTGCCGCTTGGGAACGCGCCTTGGATGGGAAAACTTCGGCAACCAAAGCAGCCGCGACAGCCCATTCACCGCCTATTCCAACTGACACAAGGAATCGCAGTCCGATCAATTGGTAGATATCTCCGACAAAGTACGTCAGCCCCGAGAATAACGAATAGAAAAGTATCGTGACAATCATGATTGGACCGCGACCGTAACGATCGGCCAATGATCCAAAGAGCAATCCTCCGACCGTACCGCCTGCGAGAAAAACGGCGAGCATCCATTCGCCCCAGGTCTTCGCACTCGCTTCGTCGCCATCGAGGATATCTTTTAGAAGATCGCCACGCGTTAAGTTGAAGATTTGACTTTCGTAGACGTCGAAAACCCATCCAGCCGATGCAATGATCAGCACCAGCCATTGATATTTTGATATGCCGCTATACCAAGGTGCTTGGGAATCCGTTGGGGCGGCTGACTGGTGACTATCCGTCATTCTGTGGGCCTTCTATCGCTCGGTTCGGTCGTCTACGCAAAGGCATGTGTATGCTTATCGCCCAATGATGCGAGAACACGCCGCTCGCCCTCGAAGGGGCGTCGACCATGCATCACCAGGGTGTTGTCAATTAGCACAGCGTCACCTGTTTGCCAGACCAAGTCGTAGGTGATTTCGTAGGCTGTGTCGATCAACGTCCTGACTGGATCTCCAGACAGCTTGCTATTGTCGCCCAGGCGGATTGCACTGGATGGATCATTTCGATCATCACTCCAACCTGCGTAGGCGGCGATAAGCTGATTGAACAGCGTCTTGCGACCGTCGACCAGAGTTCGCACAGCTGGCAGAACCGGTGTCGTTGCACGCAGGCTATCGCCATCCAGCCAGTCCCAACTGTAGTTCAGCCGAGCCAGTCGCGTTTCGGCTTCGTCTTTCGATTGCACGCCAAGTGTGCTTTGCCAACTTCGCCCCATTCCTGATTCTGGATCGTCAACGCCAGGCATCACGTTCGAATACTTCAGACCCTTGGATTCCAGCTCTTGGATAAACTTCGGATGCGACTTAAGAACTGATTCGTAGAGTACATCGGAGCGGCAGATTGGGGTCGCGCCACCTTGCTCGGCGGCTTGATCACAATAAAAAATGATCACCGAAGGGAAAAGAGGCGTCTGCGCCATCTCGTGGTGCAAATAAATCTTGACCGAGGACGGGGCTTCATTTGCTGAGAAAACGCGATCGGTGAAATTCTTCCTCACTGCGTTGCTGAGTGACTCGCGGTAAGGAAAGTTCGCGATTGCCAGGGCCGCGATTAAACGATCAAAATCCTCGGGTCCTGCGAGTCCAAAATCGCGAAAAAGAACTGCGCCGTGCTCGGTTGCTTGTTGCTTGAGCATCTGCTTGTTGTGCACTAGCCACGTGACTAGCCAAGTAGACAAGCCACCAGAATCTCTCGATCCGCCGGTGTAGGCGAGTGGAAAGACTCGCCCATTCCAACTTTGCATGTTCGGCACTTCTACCAGCTTGGGCTCAGAGCTACTTTCGTTCATTTCTATTTTCAATCGAAGAGGCGAATACTAAGGTCCTTGAATTGCACTTCCATACCTGGATCGTGCAGTTGCAATTGAATCATGCCAGACTTCAGCCTTCTCGCTTCAGGAAGATATTCGGTAAACTCTGATGAAAGCTTGCCATTGAGATACAGCTCAAAGTGGTTGTTGCGAGCAACGATACGCACCCGGTTCCAGCCGCCTTGATGAATCTCTTCTTGTTGCAACGCATTTTTGATTTGCGTGACCGTTGGTTTGTCATCGCGTGCAATGACTAAGCTGTCTCCTCGAAAGCAGCGATGTTCAGTTCTTCCCGGGGTGTGGAAATCCCAGGCACCAAGAACGTTTTTGCCAATGCCAACGTGACCAAAGTCGGCATGGTAACACTTGAAATCACGTTTCTTTGTTTCGTCCACCACAGCTCGGATGCTAACACCGCTATTGCCTTTCCCGGGAAAGCGATAACTTAAATGCATCTCAAAGTTCGCTACGTCTTGGTCCTTCCAGGTAATATAGCTTCGGTGCTTGCTCCCGCGGCCGATAATCGCGCCGTCTTCGACGACCCAGTCCGATGCCGTATTGGCGGGCATTGCCGTCCAGCCGTCCAGGTTCTTGCCATTGAACATGCTGGTCCATGCAGTCAAATCGTTCTTTAGTTTCGTCGGTTGAGCGACAGCCCCAGAGCCAAGCATGGCAAACAACAAAAATGGAGCGACTTGGCGCATCGAGAAGCTGCGGATTCGTTCGTGCATGAATAGATGTTTTGCTGCGTCGCTAGAGCAAAATCCTGAGCTGGGGGAATAGGGTGGGGAAGCTGGCCGACTTATTCTCTTGGCTGTGCAGGCGGAAATCAAGCATGCGATGCGAGGAGCTCTAGCCAAAGAGCAAGGACTGTTCCGCGTTCTGTTAGCGCATAAAAAAACGGCGACAAAACTGTCGCCGCAAGCAGATTTCTTTTTTTGGACCGAAGCCCAAAAAAGGAGCTTATTCACATCCGCAGCTAGGAGCTACTTCGCAACCGCAGCTTGGCTCAACGATTTCGCAACCGCAGGTTGGCTCGCAACCCATGTCGCAACCCTTGTCGCACATGGAGCTAAGTTTCGCCTTAAGGCGAGCTAGCAGGCCAACGCGAGGAGTGCTGCAACCGCAAGGGTCACATGCAGTTACTTCGACTCCGCAAGTAGGCTCAGCAACTTCGCAACCGCAAGTAGGCTCAGCAACTTCGCAACCGCAAGTAGGCTCAGCAACTTCGCAACCGCAAGTAGGCTCAGCAATTTCGCAACCGCAGGTTGGCTCAGCGTCGCAGCAAGCATTCTTAGCAGCGAAACGAGCCTTTAGTCGAGCCAGCAAGCCCATGCGAGGCGCACTGCAACCACAAGGGTCACATGCAGCTACTTCGACTCCGCAAGTGGGCTCAGCAACTTCGCAACCGCAAGTAGGCTCAGCGATTTCACATCCACAGCTAGGAGCTGCAGCACAGTCACAGTCGTGACTGCGGAGGCCAAAAAGGCCAGCATTTGCGTTGGCTGGTGCAAACGTAAAGCTTGCAGCGAGTGCCAACAAAGCAACAATTCGTAATGACATTTCCTTAGTCTCCACTAGACATGTCCAGGATTGAGTGAGGTTTGCTTACCGCTCGCACGTATGCTGCGCTGCCGACAACCGTTTTTTGTAATTGGTCGGCCAGTCGAGTTACGGCATCCATGGCGCACTCCTCGGTAAATCTTCCGCGAACAGTTTCGACCCCGAGTGCGAGCATTTCTTACCGAATTACCAAAGTTTACGCCATTAGCATGCATTGCCGGGTCCTCCTATTTTGACTCTAACGACCGTATCGATTGTCCGGTCCGATTTCCGTGCTGCAGGCTGCAACCCCAACGGCTCTTTTCCCTGCTTCTTGTATTCTGTTCAGAATAGTAAACTGCCCCCGCGACTGGGAAGTTGTGCTAATCTGGAGAACGGTGGTTCAGAAAATGTGGGATTGCCAGCGATGTCGAAAACACAATTTAATGCAGATACGTAAGCATTCCGCAACCTTCTGCCGCAACTCGACGCTTTCACCTCACGAAAATTTGCGAAGTAGCAGTCCACCAAAAAATTTGAACTTCGATCTGCCCTTATGCGGTCCCAGTCACGCCGCCTGGGCCAGACTCTTACTTTACGAGAAATTGATCCATTGAGGCTTCCTTCGATGCGAAAGCTGTTTGCTTTTTTGATCCTGATTCCGTTGTGCACTGCGTGCGAACAAGATGTTGTTGAGCCGAAAAAATCGAATCGCCCGACTGGGGTCGTGATCCCGTTTGACACCGAAAACTTTATCCCTCTCGTGATTCGAACGCAGCAGACGGTCTTGGTCGAGTTCTGGGGGCCCAATTGTCCGCCTTGCGATCGGATGGAACCAATTCTGAAAGAGCTGGCGCGGGATCACCAGGAATTCATGATTGGAAAGATCAACGCACCTGCAGCTCAGGAAGTGGCCGATCGCTTCCAAGTCAGCGTGGTGCCAACTTTCTTGGTCTTCAAAGGCGGGGAAATTACTGCAACACTTGTTGGTTCTCAGGATAAGCAAGTACTGTTGGATGCATTGAATGGTAAACTGCCGGAAAAGAAGTCAGTGCCGGCCGTGCCGCCGGAGGAGAAGCCGCAGCCTGAGAACGAAGCCGTTGGTCCACCCACATCCCAGTCAAGCGGTGAGGGAGAGACTGAGCCTAAGCCAGCAGAAGCTAACTAGGTTCGGCGATTCGTTGTGATCGCCTTGTGAATAACCTGATTTCCGAATCGTTCAAGTGAGCTTAGTCCGCCTTTGCCGGCTCATCCATTTGACAGTCCGACGGATAGTTCACGATTTAGCGCAGCGTGAACGATCTTACAGGTACAGAATTGGTTGGCAGACTAAGAGCGGGAGATGGGGCTGCTGCTGAGCAGATTGTCCGTGAATACGCACCGCAGATTCGGAGACGAATTCGTCTCCGATTGACCTTTACCTATTGCTCCGAGTTGTCGATTCAGGCGATATTTGCCCGAGCATCTTTGGCAATTTTCTTGGCGTGGGCGACCATCGGCGAGTCCTTCCGAGAGAGCAAGGAGTCTTCGCGACAAGCAGTTTGCGGTGGATGTGCTCAACAACGATTTTCTTCTTCGACGTGAAAATGCCGCAGAGGAAGCGGAGCAGCCTCGAGCAGAAGAGTAACGCCTTGCCTGCCAGATCTGGCCGATCTCAGAGCTTGGCTGAATTGCAATCAGAGAAATTATGGCGAGCGTCTGAGAATCAATTTGACGAGGAGGCGTGTTTTACAAACCGCGAAAAAGTAGCCGAAGTTGGTTTTGCGGGTGTGTATCGCGTTTGGGACTCGCAACGAAAACGCTTTGTCGCTACCAAGATCTCAAGTTCCGCAATCCTGGACGAAGAATCACAACTCTACCCTCACTTTCAACGGGAGGCGGAATCCGCCGCACTGTTATCCCACCCTTCTGTCGTCGAAGTGTAAGAGTTTGGAGTCGAGGATAGTGAGCCCTTTATCGTCAGCAAGTTTATGGAAGGCGGCTCCCTGGCGGAACGACTTCAGCAAGGATCACTAAAGAAAAATCAGGCCGCAGACTGGATTGTCCAGATCTGTGAAGCGGCTGACCATTCAAATCGATTTGGAAGTGTCAAATTCGCCTGTTGTTTCGGTGACAGATTAACTTTCAACAGCAGGATCAGGAGCGTCAGGCGTGACTTTTGGATTCTTGGTGAGCAGTTCGAGAACGAGGCCGCCCACCGCACCTGGAAGTGCAACACTAAAAGCTGTTTGAAGTAGGACTTGAACGAGCTTGGTGAAGGTAGTGTTTGCTCTTCGCTCATTGCAATCTCCCCTGGTTCTTGAATACTGTAATCTCAAATACCGAGACCGAGAGTAAATTGCCAAATAGTGCACTCTGGCGGGCGTATACGAGGTGGGAAAAACAGTTTGCGTTAAGATTCGCGGAGCATTCGCATGCTCTTGCGAGCGCGGCTTAGCAAAGGTCCAACACTGTTCTCGGGTATTCCCATGTGCTGACCAATGTCGCTGTAACTCTGATGCTCAAGGTGAAACAGGCGAATCGCTGTCGCTTCTTGGTCCTCCATCTCACTCAACAGCTGTTGCACATCCTCGCTATCCTCCAGCTGGGATGACTGCGGTGTTTGCGATTGTTCGACATCAAGTTCGAGCGACTTGGGTGCCGGAATCCGACTCAGACGCCGCACTGTGATTCGACGTGCGATTACGACCAAATAAGTTCCAAGCGAACTCTGTTCGCGAAAGCGTCGCAATATCGCGAAATCGTTATCCACCAAGGCTAGAAGGATCTCAGCTACGATATCGTCTCGAACGTAAGTCGGCAGACTGGGGAACTTCAGATTGGCCGATCGCGTCACTACATGAGTAATGAGGGCTAGATAGCGATCGATAAAGTCTTCCCATGCTCCATCGTTGCCTGAAAGGCAACGTGTCATCAAATCTCGATCGCGATCCGAGAGCACCATGGAAGTCAGCCAGAATTCAAGTAGAAAAGGCTGTGCATCAGCACAGAGTGGACTTGGCCCATCGGAACGTCATTTGCGGTGTTGCCCAGCAAATGAGCCCACTTGAGCCCTGAATCCCCTCTTCTATGGTAGGTGGACGACAAAGCTCAATCAAGCTAGAGAAAACGACTTATTTCACTTGGGCAAATAACCGATGTCCTTTCAGGGCAACGCCTTAGCTTGACACTCCCCAAAGGCAGCTATACCATCAGCCGAGGAGTTTTCGGCTCACTACCGGCAGGACCGCTGACGAGCTGAAAGCCCTTTTTCGTCAATTTGACTCTGAAAAACACCGTTTTTCGATTTTGCATAGAAAGGTAATTCAGCATGACTCACGTCGTTGCACAACCCTGTGATGGATGCCGCTACACAGACTGCGTCGTGGTTTGTCCGGTCGAATGTTTCTACGAAGGGGAGAAGATGTTGTACATCCACCCCGATGAGTGCATCGATTGTGAGGCCTGTGTGCCTGAGTGCCCTGTTGAAGCAATCTTTCATGAAGACAACCTGCCAGAAGAATGGCAAAGCTACATTGCACTAAACGCTGAAAAGGCCGAGGAGTGCGAAGTTATCACCGAGAAGAAGACTCCGCTGACCGATAGCTAAAATTCAGCGATCGTGAGCGACGAAATAGACTGTAGAAAAGGCACCTTCATTGAGGTGCCTTTTTTCGTAGTGTTAAGGCGCGACCAATGTTCGTGGGCAGAAAAGACGATTCGGCACGCAAGATCCGCCTCTTCGAGCAGGAGTACGCGCAGGACTAAGTCAGAGATTAAGAATGAGAACTAAATTGAGGAGTAGAGCAATAGCTTCTGGCGTGAATCAGTAACCCATGCGCGTGAAAAACGATAGCATTCGCTTCAGCAAAAGTCGCCGGGAAGGTGTATCCTAAGAAGCTTCCTCTTGTTTCTACTCAAATCGCAGCGCAGACATGCAAGCTCTACTTTCGAACAAATTTTATTTCCGATTCGTAACTGCGATCACTGTCGCTGCGATCGCAAGCAACTGTAATGCTCAGCGAGTGAAGTCACCGGAAGTACACGGAGACGGCAGTGTGACGATAAGGCATATGGCCCCTAAGGCAGAATCGGTCACTGTGCAAATCTCTCGCGTTCCCGATGGCAAAATTGAATTGCAAAAAGGAGCGTCGGGGTTGTGGGAAGGGCGATCAAAGGCACTTCCTCCTGGTATCCATGAGTACAGTTTCAATGTGGATGGAAACCGCCAGATTGACCCTCTCAATCGTTGGGTCAAGAAGTGGTACTCCTTAGCGAGTCTCGTGGAAGTACCCGGTGAGCCTGCGCTATTGTCTGAGAAACAGATGGTGCCGCACGGCTCAATGCATTCACATACTTATGCATCTAAGGTCACAGGAGGTGATCGAAGTGTATTGGTGTACACTCCGCCGGGATACGAGAACGGCAGACAGGACTATCCGATTCTGTTCCTGCTACACGGTTTCGGAGACGACTATCTCGCCTGGACGGAAGTCGGAAGAGCGAACTGGATTGCCGACAATCTGCTTGCCCAGAAAAAAATGAAGCCGATGATCATCGTGATGCCTTACGGTCACCCCGAACCTCTGCCATACGGCAAGCGTCAGAGTGACTACGGCAGCCGCAACGATGCGAAGATGGAACAAGATGTTATGACCGAAGTGCTTCCGTTGGTAGAGAAGTATTATCGCTGCAAGGACTCGACGGACGCGCGCGGGATTGTGGGGCTTTCGATGGGGGGCGGTCACTCGCTGCGAATCGGCCTTGGCAATCTCGATACATTCGGCTGGGTCGGTGCTTTCAGTGCGGCAGCTCCTAGCGGCGACTCATTGGGCAAGGATTTTCCCGGGCTCAAGAAGAACTCGAAGAGTCTGCGCAAGCTCTGGATCGCCTGCGGTGACAAGGACTTTCTGCTGGAGCGAAATCAGAGCTTTGTCGCCGCACTGAAAGAAGCTAAGATCGCGCATGACTACGTTGAAACCAGGGGCTCGCACAACTGGAGCGTCTGGCGCGATGACTACTTACCGAAGTTTTTGCAGCTGGTGTTTCAGGAGAATTCAAGCATTTACTGAGCGGCTCACTGTCTCTATGGAGGTAGATACACAACTATCCCGTGCTGTTTTTCCTCATATCCAATGGAGAGCTTAAGGTTTCGCCAATGACGCGGATGAGGCCATCCATGCGAAACGGCTTGGCAATCACACCATAAAAGCCACAGTCACGAAAGGACTCGATGGACTTCCCAGTGCTGTACCCAGTTGTCAGGATTACTTTGGTTTGCGGTGATAATTTTGCCAGTTCTTTGCGAGTTTAGACGCCTCCCATTCCGCCTGGAATGGTGAGGTCAAGGATGGCCAAATCGAGCTGATCTCCGGAGGCAAGCATTTTTCTGGTGTGACTCAACGCTTCTTCTCCATCAGAAACAGCAGTTACTGCGAATCCCATCGGAGGCAGTATTCTTTCTAGAGTTTTGCGCATCATTTCTTCGTCATCCATGACCAAGGCTACGCCGCCTCTATCAGGACTGATTGCGCTTTCGATATTTTTTAATTCCAAAGAGTCTGCAGCGTTAATGGGAAGATAGATAGCAAACCGCGAGCCCTTCTCACCGCTCTCCTATAATTCGATTGTGCCGCCGTGGTTCTCTACAATTGAGTAGCAGAGAAAAAGGCCAAGTCCGGTACCTTCGGCACGAGTCGTAAAGTGTGGGTCAAAGATTCTTCCTCGTGTTTCTTCTGGAATACCTGATCCCTGATCTGTGACATGAATGAGCAAATACTTGCCATCTTGAAGATTGGCACGCCCCACAACGTGAACTGCTGAGCAGTGAATTTCGATTGTTCCGCCTTCCGGCATTGCCTGCCGAGCATTGATGACGAGGTTTTGAATGAGTTGACCAATCTGTACCGAGTCCAAATTGAGTATTGGAAATTCGTCAGCGCCCAACCCTGTGCGTTTCAAACGGACAGGAATTCCATGCAATACAAACTCTGAGAACTCGTCGATAAGCTCTCGCAGGTCCGTTGGCTTGATCTCTAGCGCTCCACCACTGGAGTAAGTCTGCAGTTGGCGAGTGAGTTCGCTCGCGGTTTCCATAGCGTCAAGAGCCAGCTCCAAGCTCTCCTTTGCAAACGTGTCTGTCGTCTGCTCTGCAACGAAATCGACGTTGGCCATTGTTGCAGCGAGCAAATTATTGAAATCATGCGCAACTCCGCCTGCCAGAACCGCGAGTGACTCTAGCTTCTCCCTCTTCATCTGCTCTTCAAACACTTTCCGCTGCAATTTCTCGTCTTCGCGGCGCTGAATCAATACACCGGCAATCGAGGTGCATGTCTCAAGCAAAGCCCGATGAAAACCTTCTGGTGTGCGGTGCTCAAAACTGCTTATTGCGAACGAACCGATCGCCTCTCTGTTTTTGTCGAAGATGGGAAAAGAGAAGCAAGAGCAGATGCCAAAACGACGAGCCACGTCGACAATTCGTATCCAACGCCGATCCTCGAAGGTGTTGCAAACATACATTGGTTCGGAATGATAAACGGCGTTTCCACAAGAGCCATCACCGGAATCTAAACCGTTGAAAGCGTCGACTGCCTCTGGACTCAAACTAGGGCCGTGCTCAACATACAGTTGCTTTCTTTGCTCGTCATAAAGCATGATCGAGGCAACGGAGTTGGCAGTATAAGACTCCGCGAGCAGGCACAGTTCATCAAGCAACTTATTGTGATCTGTAGCAATAACGGCCTGTTCTACGACTTGCCGCTGGATATTCAAGATCTTCTGCAATTGACCGGCAGAAAGCGTTGGATTGCTTATCTGCGGGTTCTCAAACTCCCGTCGATGCGTCATGGAAACTCCAAGCACTTGGGCGGAATGGTGAGTACAGGCTAATCTTCTTCAGCTAGTGGAAAGCCCTGTAGGACGAGCCCGCGAGCTTGGCTGAAATCAGCCAACTGTTGTACAGTTTTAGCTTGCCGGTCCGGATTGGCAACAACTCCCAGCGGTTCCAATCGAACCCCGCCCCCCCGCCACTCCCCCGAAATGAACGCCGCTCGTCCCCTCAAGCGGAGCGAGTCGAGACGGTGATTGCGTGACCTAGCACCCCGAACATCGCAGGCCATGTCAGACATTCTTGGACACGCGATCTGAAATATAGCAACTCCTTGTACCGAGGACTCTTTTGGTCTAACTGGTGCACCGGTGCATTGTACAATTCCTGTTTATGCAACTCAGACGAAGGAGCATGGTGCAAACACGTTTCCCACAGAAGTCAGCCGTCTACAAACATACACAGTCAGAACTCAAGTCTGCTGGTTCGGTGCAGATGTGCATTCTTTGAACGCAGCGAACTGACTCTATCGCGGCCCGACCCTCCACAACGTCCCTCTAATGGCGTGTTGCGGCTCATTACACCTCCTCTCGATTCGTAACGGCGATCGAGAAAGTCTACGGTGGTGAAGAGTCGCCAGAAGTCATAAAATTTGAATGCCCTAATCGACGGCACTGACCACCGGTGCCATTGCCCTACCTTGGAATGGAGACTCGATTTGCTTCACGCAGTCATTATGGCTGGTGGGTCCGGAACCCGCTTTTGGCCCGCCAGTCGCAATCAGAACCCAAAGCAG
This sequence comes from Aureliella sp., assembly GCA_963691875.1. Taxonomy (GTDB): domain Bacteria; phylum Planctomycetota; class Planctomycetia; order Pirellulales; family Pirellulaceae; genus Aureliella. The sequence continues at coordinate 1,183,068 of OY829846.1, read as the reverse complement.
TTGTTGCAGCTTGTTGGCTCGGCTTCGATGTTGCGAGCCACGCACGACCGACTTAGTGGATTGATTTCTCCTGAGCATACGTTGGTGATGACCAACAAACACTTGGTGGAAGCGGTGCGAGAGCAACTGCAGGACGTTCCACCTGAACAAATTGTGGGCGAGCCGATGAAACGCGACACTGCGGCTTGCGTGGCGCTGGCCGCGTCGCTCGTTTACGCAGCGGACCCCGAAGCTATCATGCTGGTGCTACCTGCTGACCATATCATCAGCACCGACGCTCAGTTTCAAGACTGCATGAGCAATGGGGTGAAGCTGATTGAGGAGTCGCCAGATCGAATCGTCACGTTTGGAATTCGTCCAAGTTACGCCGCTGAGTCCTTCGGCTACGTCCAGCGAGGCGAACCGCTCTCGAGCGGCGGAATTGGTGGCGCTTACAAAGTCGAGTGCTTTCGAGAGAAGCCGAATCGTGAGACAGCTGAAGCTTATTTGACCGCTGGTAACTATGACTGGAACAGTGGGATCTTCATGTGGCGGGCCACGACCATCCTGAACGCCCTGCGAAAATTTGAACCCGAGATGATGAAGCACATCGACGCCATCTCCGCCGCGATGGGGACGCCAGGCTTCCAAGTCACACTCGAACGCGAGTTTCCAAAGATTGATGGCCGCTCGATCGACTACGCGGTCATGGAACGATATGACGACGTCGCGGTGATCGAAGCTACTTTCAACTGGGACGATGTAGGAAGCTGGCAATCGATCGGTAGACTAACCGAACCGGATGAGCAGGGCAACTGTGTTCGCGGCAAGTATTTGCCAATTCAGTCGCAGCGAATGATTGTCTACGGCGATGACGATCATTTGCTCGTTACTATTGGCCTGCAAGACGCGATCGTGGTGCATACCGATAACGCAACTCTAGTTGCTCCGACCGCAGAAGAAGAACGAGTACGCGAAGTCGTTAAGCAGCTCAAGACCCGAGGCTGGGAAGAGTATCTTTAGCGATCTGCCATTCTGCGGCAGGAACTTTGGCAAAGGCTGCTATTTTGCGCCTAGCAAACGATATAAACTGAGCCTCGTGTGTCGCCGAGGCTCGGAATCGGCTATCAACATTGCCGAAAACTTTTGTTCGTTGGCTTGGGAAGAACAGCAAGATGAGTGACAAGCCCAGGTCCTCGTTTCTTTCGGGGCTTTCGATTATTGGCCCCGGGATCTTAGTTGCGGCAACAGGTGTCGGTGCTGGCGATCTAGCTACAGCCACTTTTACCGGTGCAAAGCTTGGTATGGCCATTCTTTGGGCTGTCATCGTCGGTGCCGTATTGAAGTACGCTCTCAACGAGGGGCTTACTCGTTGGCAACTGGCAACTGGCACGACCATTTTGCAAGGAGCCGTACGGCATTTGCCGAAGTGGGCGCAATGGCTGTTCATGATCTATTTGATCATTTGGAGCTACTTGGTCGCGATGGCGCTGATGAGTGCCTGTGGTGTGGCGGCATACGCGATCTATCCGATTTTCGAAGATCCCTCGAAGAGCAAAATCTTCTATGGCATCGCGCAAAGTCTGATTGCTGCCGTCCTGGTCATGTTCGGCGGCTATAGTGTTTTTGAAAAAGTGATGAGTGTCTGCATTGGCATGATGTTCTTGGTCGTCTGCGGAACGGCGATCGCTTTGGCACCACCCCTTGGTGAGTTCTTGGCTGGCTTGGTAATACCAACGATTCCGGAGGTTGGCGGCGAAGGCTTGAACTGGACCGTTGCCTTGCTGGGCGGAATCGGTGGTACCGTAACTATTCTTTGCTACGGATATTGGATTCGCGAGGAGTCTCGTACTCAGTGGAGCGACCTGAGGACATGTCGCATTGATTTGGCCATCGGCTATGGGATGACGGCGATCTTTGGTTTGGCCATGGTCGTGATCGGTAGTCAACTCAACTTGGAAGGCAAAGGAGCGACGCTGGTGATTGACGTGGCCGAGACATTAGAAGCGAAGCTCGGTGCTCTGGGGGCGATCGCCAAGTGGGCGTTCTTTGTCGGAGCTTGGGGAGCTTTCTTTAGTTCGCTGCTCGGCGTTTGGCAAAGTGTGCCATATCTGTTTACTGACTTTTGGCGTCTTCTTCTGTCGGAACAGCGAGCTGCCGAAGATAAAAAGAGCTCTAACGAAAAGCTCTCCGACTCGAATGTTTACAGTTGGCATTTGGCAGTGCTCGCCATTGCGCCCATATCAGGACTGATTTGGGTAGACTTCACGACGGCGATGCTAGTCAATGGCGTTGTAGGAGCTCTCTTCATTCCGATAGTCGCAAGCGCACTCTTGGTGCTAAATAATCGGACGGAGTGGATTGGTGAGAAAGCGAGGAGTGGTGTCGTTGTGAATGGCTTGCTTGTCATTGCTCTGCTCTTCTTTCTTTGGGCGTTGGGCAGCAAGCTGTGGGCAGTTGGCAGTAAGTTGATGTAGGTCATCTCTCAAGCTTCAGCCAACTGAATACCAACCAGGCAACGCACGGAATTCTTTAGCGCAGCAGCTGGATGGGCTAGACCAAATGGGCTTCAAACAGGAAGCTTGTACGGAGTAGCGAACCGGGCCCGACTAGCAAGTGTCCGGTTTGCCAGTCAATGGGCTCCCAACCTCTGTCTACGCCCCGATCCATTTGAGAACCTTCATGTTTGAAAACGTCGCATCCGTCCCGCCCGACCCAATTCTTGGCCTGTCCGAAGCTTTCAAGAAGGATGATCGCGCGGAGAAAATGAATCTCACGATCGGCGTTTACCAAGATGACCAAGGCGTGACACCCATACTTGCTGCCGTTCAGAAAGCGGAAAAGCAGCTTTGCGAGACGGAAAATTCGAAGGGTTACCTCGGAATCGATGGCTTGCCAGCGTTTCACCAAAGAGCCAGAGAATTGACGCTTGGCGATTTGGTCTCGGAAGATCGTGTAGCCGTATTTCAGACTCCTGGCGGAACTGGCGCTCTACGCGTAGCAGCTGACTTTCTTGGTGCTGCCTTCGGCGGATCGCGAGTCTGGCTAAGCACTCCGACTTGGCCGAATCATCCCGCCGTGTTTGCATCAGCCGGTATCGCAGTCGAGAGCTATCCGTACCTCGCCGCTGACGGCAAGTCGCTGGATTTCCAAGCCATGATGGATGCGATTGAAACAGGTGGCAAAGTAGGCGACGTGCTTCTGCTTCATGGCTGCTGCCACAACCCAACAGGTGTCGATCTGACGGAAAGCCAATGGGAAGATCTGGCGGAACTTAGCGCACAACGCGGCATGCTGCCGTTGATCGATTTTGCGTACCAAGGTTTTGGATGTGGGCTAGATGAGGATCGCGCGGCACTGAAAGCTATCTCGGTTCAGCACGAAGAGTTCATGATTTGCAGTTCTTACTCCAAGAACTTTGGGCTCTACGGCGAGCGCATCGGTGCTCTCATCGCTGTGGCTCCCGAAGCCAGCGCCAAGGTAAATCTGCAGAGTAACCTCAAGCGAGCCGTGCGCTGCAATTACTCCAATCCCCCCAAGCATGGTGCAGCCATCGTCGCAGCGATCCTAGACTCAGCAGAGTTGCGTGCTGAATGGGAAGACGAGTTGTCTCAGATGCGAGCCCGCATTCACTCGACGCGTTCTGATTTCGTCGACGCGATGAAGCAGCGGGACTGTGATGTTGACTTCTCATTCCTTCTGCAGCAAAACGGCATGTTTTCCTTCAGCGGACTTACTCCGATGCAAGTCGATTGGCTCAAAAATGAGCGAGGAGTCTACATCGTTGGAAGCGGACGCATCAATGTCGCTGGGATCTCCGCAAGAAACCTTGACTACTTTGCGGATGCGGTGCTCGAGGCGACCAAGATATAGAATCGAGTCCGGGCAATTCGCGTTGAGCACATGGAACCCAGAGCAACTGACCAGTGACCTCGAGTGGGTTATCAGCAGTCCGAGTTTGTTAAATTCAACGGCTCTGCCAACTTTTGAGTTTTTACCTGAGACGCGCACCCGTTTCCAGACATTGGATTCGAGCGATCTAGCTTCCTTCATGAATGAGCAGTGCCGAAGCCATCGAGTGGGGGATTACTTCGAAGCCCTTGTCCACTATGCCTTACGTGAGCTTGCAGGTTTCAACATTTTGCTTGCGCACCATCAGATCTTTGATGGCCCGCGCACGATTGGCGAAATCGACTTTCTACTTGAGGACCGCCTTGGCAGAACCTTACACCTGGAAGTTGCTGTAAAGTTCTTTCTGCACTTGGGAGGCTTAGCGGGTCTGGCCGGTGAGCGAGCTCTAATCGGTCCGAATCCGGCAGACAGCTTGCATCGCAAGCTCGAACACTTGCAACGGCATCAACTCACGCTGAGCGAACGACTTGATCAAAAGGTAGATGATCGGAAGCTGATGATGCTTGGTCGCATTCATCGCCACTTTCACGCTTCCCTGCAAATGGACTGCCAACAACTTAATTCCAACCACTTGGAAGGCCTTTGGTGCCGCTCGAATGAATTGCGGGATTTTCTGTCGTCGTACCCTGCGGCCGTTTTTCGAGTGCAGCGGAAGCCGTTTTGGTTGTCGCGAGAACTCAACCCTGAGTGGTTGGCAAGAGAGGAGTTCTTGGCTCGGATTGAAAAGCACTTCCTTGGTTTAACGAGCAGCCTTCTTTCTAGTATCATGGTAAAAAATGCTGCAGAAGACCTATCACCTGTTGAAACACCTGTTTTCATAGTAAGTGACAAGTGGCCCGAAGTAGAAAGAAGTGCATGAATTGGCATCATGAAATGAGATCGAGTCAACACGTTTTTCATTTAGGATTCAGGGCCCTGATTGGTTCGTTCCTTTTTTTCAGTGCTTTAGTTGCGGCGAGTCTTGGAGGAAGCGGAACGGGGCCGAAAGTCTTGACGACCTCCGCTACCAGTGAGGCGAGTGGCGGGAATCCAATCAAGAACGTGCTGTTCATCGTTTCAGATGACCTCAAGGCGAGCGTGCTCGGCTGTTACGGTGATCCGAACTGCAAGACGCCGAACATCGATGCATTGGCTGAAAGAAGCATGGTGTTCGAACGCGCTTATTGCCAAGGCGTGGTTTGCGGTCCTTCTCGACGTTCCTTTATGTTTAGTCGCTACATGGGCAAGGCGCCCGTGAACCTCGGCCAGCACTTTCGCGAAAACGGTTGGTACAGCGCTCGCGTCGGCAAGATTTATCACATGCGAGTACCAGGAGATATCATTGCGGGCACAAACGGAGAGGATGAGGCTTCCTCGTGGTCAGAGCGTTTTAACGCACCGGGACCTGAAGCTCATACGCCGGGAGACTATGCGTGCTTAAATCTGAATGTTTTCACCGACGCAATGGAGAATCGTGAGTCAACTCAGACGAAGCATCGGATGTTTGTGACGGTCGAGACAGACGGGCTTGGCGAAGAGCAGGCAGACTACAAGGCAACCAGCAAAGCCATGGAGTTGCTTGAGGCAAGCCACGCAAAGCCATTCTTTCTTGCGCTCGGATTGGTTCGCCCACACTACCCGATGGTCGCACCGCGGAACTACTTTTCCCAATATCCATGGCAGAATATCAAGCTGCCGTATTTCCCTGAGGACGACTACGAGGACATTCCCAATGCAGGACTGGCCGGCACTCGGAACTCCGCCAATCCGATCGGTCAATATCCAGACAATCAGAAACGAATGTGGAGTGGCTACTACGCTTCCGTTTCTTTCATGGATCAGCAAGTCGGCCGTATCGTGAGCAAGCTTGACGAACTTGGCCTGCGAGAAAGCACAGCGATTGTGTTTATCAGCGATCACGGCTACCACTTGGGAGAGCATGGATTCTGGCAAAAGTCGAATCTGCACGAAGAAGCCATTCGTGTGCCGATGATCATTTCTGTTCCTGGAATGAAGCCGGGTAGGAGCGAGTCATTCGTCGAGTTGCTGGATCTCTTCCCGACCCTCTCCGATCTCGTTGGCCTTCCCGTTCCTAAAACGGCTCAAGGCAAGAGCCTGCGGCCGATCCTGCAAGACCCGAGTGCTAAAGTTCGGGACGCTGCCCTATCGATCAATAAGGGGCATTCACTTCGTAATGCTTCCTGGCACTACATGATTTACAAGGATGGTTCCGAAGAACTTTACGACGTCCAGAAAGATCCTGGAGAAATTCACAACTTGGTCGAGAGCGACGGTCACTCGCGGATTTTGGCAGAGCGACGCTTGGCATTGAGAAATCGGCTAAATTCAGTTGGTAAGTAGCAAAGGGGACGCCACAATCGACGAATGGATGAAGGCAATCCCACGCAATGGCAAAATCGCAGTTCCACCGCGCTTGATTCGAGGGCGGTACACGAACTAGAAGGTACAACAGCGTTGAACCCGGGCAATTCGCAATTTGCGACGACGCATTGGACGCTTGTTTGGCAGGCAGCCAAAGAAGACTCCAAGCATGGTCGCCCCGCGCTTACGGAGGTCGTCCGCTGCTACTGGCAGCCTCTCTACACCTTCGCACGTAAGCAAGGCATGTCCAGCCAGGATGCTGAAGATGCGACGCAAGAGTTCTTGAGTGCGATCATCAATGGCGAGTTGTTGGATAGTGCCGATCCTGCCAAAGGAAAATTTCGGAGTTTTCTACTGACGGCCTGGAAGCGTTTTTTGGTCGATCAATATCGGAAAGAGAACGCGGCCAAACGTGGTGGCAACCTCAGGCAGCTCTCTCTCGATGTCGGCAATGGAGAGCAAACATGGCTTGCCCTGGAATCTCGCGAGCCAGATGCGGATCGCGTTTTTATGCGAAGTTGGGCATCAAGCCTGCTTGCCGAAGCCAAACACCGCTTGCGCATGGAGTACTACGCCAAGAATCGTTCTGCGCTCTTTGAGGCTTTGGTGCCGCGATTGACGCGAAACATGGATGCGGCTCAGTATGAAGAACTGAGCGAGAAGCTGGACATGTCATCCGGCACCGTCAAAGTGGCTCTTCATCGCTTGCGTCAGAAGTTCGGCAACTCGCTTCGCGAAGTTGTTTCCGAGACGGTAGAAGATCCACAGGAAGTCGATCTCGAACTTACCGAACTGCTCCAAGTCCTCCGCGACAACGTCGAATAGTAACCGTATCAGCGGTTCTCAGTTTCGGTGGCAGCCTGGTATAGATGCCGCGTCGGTGGCACCCTGCCGCCTTCAGCCTCTTTGGCAAGGGCCTCGGAACCGAGCAGCGCTGTTCAAAGTAAGGCGGCCAGCGTCCTCCGATACGTAATTTGAGTTTCGTCATCTGCTGCTTTAGCAGCTGACGAGCTCGTGCGCGTATTGATGCGCTCGCACCATTATCGCGAGCATCGACGAGCAACTCTGTCACCTCCGCAGAATACTCCTCGTGACAGTGCGCCAAACGATGAAGAGCGGTCAAAGCCCAGGTGCACACATACTTGTTCTCATCCTGCAGGCATGAACGCCCGAAATGCTCGATTTGCTTTTTGTTTCTGGCTGGAATGTCGAGCCATTGCAAGCACTGGAGGAGGTGCAACTTAGCAGGCCAAGTGCTCAGCTTTCTAAGGTTCTTAAAAAGATTCTTTCGCAGCTCGACTCCGATTTCGTGTCCTTGCTCCAACGAGTGTTTTAGCAGCCATGTTGCTGCCGATTGAGTACTTGCTACTGAAGACGCAGCAACCAAGAACTCTAGGAACGCGTCCTGGCGGTGGTTCTGTGTATAGAAAGCTACGAGGCTCTCCGTCTCTTGCTCATCCCAGTGCCCGAGAGGCTGGGAATCAAACTCTGAATCACTGTGCATCGTTCCGTAGCTGCAAAAAGTGCTCGAAGAAATCATAGATGATCGCATTAGATTCTGGATTCGGAGAATGTTCAGGTCGATTGCTCATGCCAACTCGGTCTTCGAAGCCAAGAATCTTATTGACTTCGATCGTACGCCGTAAGGCCTGCCAACGCTCAGGTGGATCTTCTGAGCCACCTGAAACGAGAAAGGGCCGAGGAGCCATGAGTGCATGAAGCTCATGAAGTTCCCGGCCTTCAACACGCAACTTAGGATAAAGTCCGCGCGCAGGATTATCTTCTGTGATCACACCGCGTTTACGCCAAGGCTTGGGGTGATAGCCAAGGTACCAAGGTTCCCAGTAGTTCACACTCGGTCGCGACTCGTCAAAAACAATCCCTGGATCGGACCATGCCGCACAAGCGAACTTGTCGAACAGACAAGAGGCGAACATAGCCCACTTTCCGCCGAAAGAATGCCCAACGATTCCAATACGCTTAGGATCAACTTCGGGCCGCTGGGCCAAAACTTGCCAAGCATTGGCTGCTGCATAGCCGAGCATAGACAGTGGTTGCACCTGCGCGGCTTCGATGCTCGGATGATAGAGCGAGTAGGTTCGAGCCTTTGTAGCTTCGGTAGTTCCGATGGAAAGAGTAACGAAACCCCGTCGGGCTAACTGCAATGCAAAATCACGGTCCGGCTTACCGAGCCCAATTGCAGTCTCGGGTTCGTAGAACACTGTTAAGACGGCCGGACGTGGTGTTGAGGCGCTTGCAGAATCTGGCACGAGAAGATAGCCAGTCGTCAACTCCGAGGGAGTCCAGCGAAATCGTATTTGGTGCTGAGTGAAGTTTTCTCGTTTCGTCAAAGACAATACTTCGACCTCGGGATTCTTGATCAGCGGCGGCCACTGCCCGAGAAGTTCTGTCCAATCTGCAAATAGCTCCTTGCGCCGCGTCTGCCACTGCTGAGCATTTGCAACAAGGCCACCACCCGCGAGAATAAGTGGAGAACTGTAACTAGATTCCTCGCCAGCAAATTCCTCTGGTAACTGAAAGTAAGCAGCGAGCTTTGGCCAGATGTCGCCTGCCGCGTCCTCCTGCGCTTGGCCAGATCGCAGTCCAAGCACAACGAGAATCGCTGTTGCCACGAACCGACGCGTGAGATTGCTGTTTCGCTTTCTCTGCGGCTTGGCGTTTTTTCCATTCTTCGAATTTGCGATTCGATAGCTCTTTCGCCCACTCATGCTCTTCCTGAGGCACATATTTCCAAATCCTCGTCTCTCGCGGCTCTGCGTTTCACTCCTTCTTCACGCCCCGGTGGCTCAGCGGAACGTTCCGCGGGATAGAACTTTCAATCCGCGGCACTAGGGGCGTTTCCAACGAACTTGTAACCTCGTCCAATACCAATCGGAAAGAACAGTAAGAAAGGCCAGAGTTTACAGTGCAAACCCTGGCCCCTAAGAACTTTGTTCAAGACAATTCAAAAATTGTCATATAGGTTGACAACTTCGCCGCCATTGCGTGTGAACAAGGCTTTGAACAAGTCTATATCGATGTTCTCAGCGAGGAAATGAACTGCACCGTCAGAGGTAAGGGCGTTGGTGCCGCCTACGTGCAACCCAAACAGGTCCCACATATTGTCTTCATCGAACTCGTACTCCGTTGGCTTCGTCCATGGCACAGCAGCTTCATCCGATGCCTCGATTGCCAGGATGGTGTTTGAGGTTCCGTCGATAATGTCGCCAAAACGAGTTCCCTCCATGATCTTCCCCTTACTGTCAGGGTTGCTATTCAATACTCCTTTTTCGCCTCCATTGCCAAGGTACACGGTCATACCAGGCTCCGCAGCGCTTTGAGGCGAACGATAAACGAGAGGCATTTGATCCAGAAGCTTGATATTGTGCTCGCTGTCCCATGGCTCATCGAGATGGAATTGCTCGTAAAGGTTCGCTTGCTCAATGAAAGGTAGAATGTGGACACGCCAGCTTAAGAGTGGCTTCCCGTCCTCGTCCTTCGAGTATGCTTCCGGGAAGCGTCGATAGACGGACTCGTAGTTGTGCAGCGCCAAACCAATCTGCTTCAGGTTATTCGTGGACTGCACCCTGCGGGCGGCGGCTCTTGAAGCCTGCACCGCCGGTAGAAGAAGACCAACCATGACCGGTGCAGCGACCGTCACATTGACCGAAGGAACGGTTTGCAGGTTGGTTAGTTGCCAGCCGTTTTCATCACTTCTCAGAACATTCTGTGAAGGCATGATGTGACGATAGACACAACGGCAGGAAGGTAGCGTAACGGAAGACAGCAGACGACCGATTACCTCGCCATCCAATCCCATCCCGGCTTCTTCAGCCAGCATTCCTGCGAAGCTTGCTCCGACGGCGCCATAGACATAGAGGAACTCATACTGCCTCTTCATATCCTGGTAAGCGTAGCCAACAATGCCTTCTTCGACTGCGAGGTCGGCTAGATCCAGCTTCTCGTCGCCAGGCTGAGGATCCACGTACGGCCTCAGAACTTGCGGATAGAGACTGACCCAAAGATGTTTCTTATGCATTGCCCAACTTGGTTGGAAAGGCATTGGCATCTCTGGAATCGTGAAAGTGTAAACTGTGGTCTCAGCAACATCCCGTTGGATGATCTGAGGTGCACCGCGGCCTCCGATTTGTTCGAACATCGAGAGCACGCCGTCAACCGTTTTTTTTAATGCCGCTTCGTTTTTCAAGTCGACGGTGAGAAGTGTGCCTACTCCAAGTCCATCGCCAGCTCCATTGAACAATGTCCATGTGGAGCCCAAGTGGGCCAAAACATCTTCTTGTGGATTCAGTCTGATTTCGTCTTCAATGTCCTGCAAGGCGAACTTGAGGTCATCTGCCTCGTTTGGCGCCATGGCTTCCAGCAACGCCATGGATTTCGTCATGACGTCATTCAGGTTGATCGAAATGCTTGTCAAGAAGAGAGAGTCGGCAGGAGCGTTCTCCAGCGACTTCAGATTCAATGGCTCGGTGCCTACCATCTCAAGTAGGCCAGTCGCCGGGCCAGACCAACTTAGTCGAGCTTGATCCACGAGCCCCGTTTCGTCATAACCTGCGCTCGTCGTCACTTTAGTGAGATTGTGAAGCCCAAGCGTCTGAGCCATACCTTGTACCATTTGTCCTTGTGGACCTGCTGCTTCCACAACTTGCTCGAAGATGGCTTGAAGGTTGATGTAACCAACAGAAGTTCTTCGTGGCACGGGCAACTGCTTTTCAAGACCTACCAGCCAAGCTGGTTTGTTCGTATTGCCGCCACCCTTCGCCGCGGCAATCAGTTTAAGGGTGCTGTTGCGTCCCACCCCGACCAATACTTTCCCGTCCACCGCAGACAGGAAGACGATGGACTTGAACGGCGTATCGGGAATCGACAGCGCATAAGCCGTCTCACCATCCAGCTTGCCCTCCTTAAGCGGCATTCCTTCACTCGTGGCCATCGCGATCGCAGCGTTAAGGAAGTCGTCTGCTTGATCGCCAAAATCGAACGCGAGTCCCGCCTCGACTTTGATGGCTTGAGCCTCCATGTCGACATCGACCGATTCAATTAGTAAGCACCCCGGGCGGCCGAGCAGCATTGTCAGTACCTGCGGCACCATCACCTTTACCGCTTGCTGCTTCATCGCAGCCTCGTCGCGCGTGGCCATTCCAGTCAACGCAGTTAGTTGCTCAGTGATCGCTTGCCGGAACTCGATGACTTCAGGTTCATTCATCATCAGTTCGGCATGATTGGTTGTGCCGGCTGCGGCTGGCTGGAAACCACTCCAGCTGGAGAACATTAGGCAGTTCTCGGGAGCCACCTTGTAAGCGTAAGAATCATCCTGCGCAGATGTTTTACTTGAGCCGCAAAGCAATATTGCTATGCACAAAAAAGGCAGAGGGCGTAACATTCGAGTGCTCGCTATATGAACTTTTACAAAGACTTATGACCAATCCCTTTATTGGTAGGGAGGCCTGGTTGCTAAGCCCAAAGCTTGCGAAAACTGGGCGCTCCAGCTTTCAATATTCTTAAAGGATTGTTCCGGCATGGTAAATGACATGAGTCTCTACCTTCAGGCCGAGAGCACCTCTCCGCTTCTTTCTAGTTCCCACCGCCAATAGCTCACCGAAGTATCGGTGGCGGTTTGCGTGCAACGCGAGTCGGGCTAAAAGAACCCGCGAAAATGGCATTAACAGGAAAACGCTGGCAATATCAATATGATCGAGCCGAAACCGGCAAATTCGCACACAAATCCATGCCTTGGATTCCCTCCAAAGCGATTAAGTGTATCACGCTAGGTGTCGCTTAAACAGAACTGGGTTTCAGAACTTCAAGAAAGTTGTTTTATCTAAAACAATTTGAAATATGAGGAAAAAGACCTCCCAATCTAAACGCCCTTTGGGCCCCGCGAAGCGGTCTTTTCAGCTAGAGCGGACCTGCTCTAATCAGACTAATTGACAAGGTCACCGAGGGCTTCTCCGTCGGAGCGATCGCGTGTGAAAAGTGCTTTGAGTTCATTGCGGTCCAATCCGTCCTCAAGAAAGCGGATTAAGCCGTTTCCAAGGGCAGCATTGGTTTCGAAGATGTAGTTGCCGAACAAGCGAAAAGCTTTGTCTGGAGCGACGTCATGTTCCGTCTGCTTGGTGCGAGGCTCTGCTCGGTTGCTCGCCATAGAAACCAAAGTAATCCACGCCCTCCAGCATGTCGTGATTGAAACGCACCGTGAAGTACGCAAACGTACGAAGGGGGCCACTAGAGTCGTTGCTTAGCTTCAGTCGCGACCTGTCAGTCGGGATGTGTGAATCTGGCTCGGATATCCTTCGAGTTGGCAATCGCGCGCGAGTGGTCCTGGATTCGCTGAAGTTCTATCGCATTCACGAATGGTCCAACGCCTAGTTAACAGCCGAGGTCCTGTGACGCGTCAGCAAATGATCTTCCCGAGGGACGTGTTGGCCAACCATTTGGGACGCTCGCCAGTTCTGTGCCGCTTGGATTGGAGGAAGCATTTCCCATTCGACTCTACTACGAGTTTCGGGGAGAGTCTGCCTCCGAGTTTTTAACTCTACCGTTCGCTATTTTTTTGTGGAGTATCCAATGGCATAAACTAACCACCGGCACTTCGGTGCATATGACGATTCGGCGTTTGTTTTTCTGGTAGCAGGCAGTCGCAGCAAGACTCGAATACCGATGAGACCAGGTGCGATGCCAAAGGCCTCGCAGAAAAGCCATCAGGTACTGCAATTGCAGAAATGCCAATAAGGAATACGATGCCGGCGGGTCGGAAGAACCCATGAGGGCATTTACGTCCGGCCATCTGTAGCGTGTAGCCGACGGAGCAGGCGTATCAATATCCATCCGCAGACGTCTGTCAACAATCCAAAGATGGCTATGGAACCGACTCAGCGCAGATTACAGTCTCAAGCTGGAGAGACTTCTTCCCCGTAGCTAGTGCTCTGAACCTATTCGCATTCCTCGATTCCCCGCTGCTCTTGGCTCGCTGGGAAATGGGGGGAAGTTGTTTTGCGAACGAACTACCCAGGATCAATCTGTAACTTACTCTGTATGGCGATCGGAACTTCTGGCGAAGTTCACTAGGTTTGAGATAGAATGAAAGGTCAACGCAGTCCTCTACTTCTTCTCCAGACTTGTATGAGACGCCAATGTTTTGCTCGATTCATCCCGCTACAACGCCCCTTATCGCTATCTTGGTTTTCGCAGTTTCGCCGTTGGTCCGCGCGAATGAAGGTGCAAACTCCGAGACCTCGGCAGAACGGCCCAACATCGTTTTCATTTTCACCGACGACCATGCCTACCAGTCCATTTCAGCTTATCAAGGCAGCACGGGCAAGCCACTGAATCAAACACCAAACATCGACCGCATCGCCCGTGAAGGGATGTTGTTCCAGCGATGCTATGTGCCGAATTCGATTTGTGGGCCAGTGCGAGCTGTTATCCAAACAGGCAAGTATTCGCACCTGAACGGCTTCTTGGTTAATGGAAACCAGTTTGACGGCAAACAGCAAACGTTTCCGAAACTGCTTCAAAGAGTGGGCTACCAAACTGCCGTTGTAGGTAAGTGGCATCTTGGCGAACACATGCCGCCTCAAGGCTACGATTATTCGGAAGTGTTAATTGGACAAGGACCATACTACAATCCACCAATGCTGAAGAACGGCAAGCGAACTTCGCACGTCGGATACACGACGGACATCATTACGGATTTGGCTCTCGACTGGCTCAAGTCCACGCGGGATACAAGCAAGCCGTTTATGTTGATGTACCAGCACAAGGCACCGCATCGAAATTGGCAGCCTGGTCCCAAGCATCTGCACATGTACGATGATGTGGATCTGCCTGAGCCGCCAACTCTATTTGACGACTATTCTGGACGTGGCACCCCAGCGAAAACACAAGACATGTCGATCGCTAAGACGATGACGGAGAGTGACCTCAAGCTCACTCCACCACGGAATCTAACTCCGGAGCAATTGAAGACGTGGAACGCGGCTTACGAACCGAAAAATAAGGCTTTCCGAGAGGCGAAATTGAAAGGCAAAGACTTGGTTCGTTGGAAGTATCAGCGTTACGTCAAGGATTATTTGCGATGCGTTGCATCTGTTGACGATAACGTTGGTCGTATGCTCGACTATTTGGCTGAGAGCGGTTTGGACAAAAATACGATCGTTGTCTACAGCTCTGACCAGGGCTTCTACCTAGGCGAACATGGTTGGTTCGACAAACGGTGGATGTACGAAGAGAGCTTGCGAACGCCGTTGCTCGTGAAATGGCCGGGCATCACTAAGCCGGGTACGATCAACCAAGATATTGTCTCGCCACTGGACTTTGCAGAGACTTTTCTCGACGTTGCTGGGGCTGAGATTCCATCGGATATGCAAGGTAGAAGTCTTGTTCCCGTCCTCAAAGGACACACTCCCGCTGATTGGCGAAAGAGTTTTTACTATCACTACTACGAGTTTCCTGGCTGGCACGATGTTCGTCGACACTACGGCGTGACCGACGGTCGCTACAAGCTAATTCGTTTCTACGAGAGGGACGTTGACGAGTGGGAGCTCTTTGATTTGAAACAAGATCCACTTGAGATGCAGAGCATTTACGGGTCGCAACAAGTCGCAAAGGTGCAAGCGGCACTGAAGGTCGAACTGCAGCGACTGCGTGAAGAGTTTAAAGTTCCAGAGCAGGATCCTCCAGCATCGCTTGGGGGAGGGAAGGATAATCCGACTTCAGCTAAGATTCGCGGTAACAAACCGAAGAAGTAGATGCATTCTCTGCAGACATGGAACGATAGTTTGACACACGACGGCAACCAGCGATCCAGCTTGCTGAGGCTGTTGCCGCTTTACTGCCTGTGTCCTTTCCTTTTTTCGTTCACTCTGTCGCCCTTAACCTTCGGGCAAACGGCAACGCTCGACAATGCAGTAGTCGAGCTGCCCAAGCCGCCGAAGGGCATTGCTGAGCTATTCAAGCTTGGCGATGTCAAGATTCAGTTCTATCGACAGCGACCAGCAGATCAGCAGTACGACGGCCAGACGCAGTTCAAGATCAACATCGATTATCGCTTCCAACTTCACGTGCAACGCGTTCAAACTGCCCAGGGAGTTATCGCTCGGATTCGTGTTACATTCACCAAGATCGCCGTAAAGCATGACATCCAAATTTCTCTGCCAAGTAGTTACGCGAAAGAGGATGTTTGGGAAACGAGTTTAATGCTTCATGAGCTGGAGCATGTTTTGATCGACGCGGATCCAAGGATCACTGCACTGCTCCGCAAAACCGTCGCGACGATCAAGACCTTTAATGTTCCGATCAATCTGGCGAATCAAGGCAACTTCAAGCGAATGGTTGCGGATGCAATTGACAAGAAGGTCGCCGATATGACCATGCTGATTCAGAAGAATAACGATCTATTTGACAAAGTCACCGTACATGGGGCTCGTCCGGAGGATCGCGATCCAAACTTTTTCTTGCGTCTCTACATGGAAGACAATTTGAAAGAGCAAGCTTTTGCGGACTTGAAGAGTGTCAAAACCCTCATTCGCAGTGAACGTTATCGCAACTCTGTCAAGCGGCTCGCTGAGCAACCTCCCTCATCCATCAACGTCGCTGCGCCCTGAAGCTTTTTCCTGTTCGCCTGCAGCGAACGAAAGTATTAGACTGCGCATAACCGCGTCAATTTTACAGCGAAATACTATTTACTTGCCTCAATCCTAGCCTTCGGGGTAATCTTGAGGCTCTGGGATCATGGTCGGCTCGCACTCGCAGAGTTAGCGAATATGGACAGGTTTATTGAAGTTAGTGGTGAGGGTAGCTCCTCCGAGAAGGCCCGCTGCTATGTTGCGGAGATTACGATCTTCGACTCCTCTGCGGAATCTCAAGGCAATAGCTTGGCTGAGGCTTGGGATTCTGTGCTTACGGAGCTTGAAACAAGCGAAATCTCGGAGGATGAAATCGCCGCGGGCGGACGTGTTTTTTACCGGCCTTGGTACCGCCAAGAAAACTCCCGGGAAGAGGGTAAACGCTGCCTTCTGCTGAGAGTCACCGACCTGAAGCGGCTGAAGACTGCGCTAGACAATCTTAGCGCCGTCATATTCGACAGCGACCAAGTTTCCATGCGAGTTCAGCCCAGGTCTCCTGAGTACGCGGGAAACGTTGATGCTCAATCTGCGGCATTGGCGGATGCCTTCAAGGACGCTAGGCTGAAAGCGGAAAAATTGGCTCGGGCAATGAGCTCAACTCTGGGCGGCGTCCTGAAGATCGAAGAAGGACCTTACAAACTTCAGAAGTCGATTCTTGGTGATGCTGATGGATCTGCCGGTGCTGCGATTTGCAATGAAGAATCCGCACGTCGTAAAGTTTGGGCTACCTGCCGAGTACAATTTGCCTTGCGTGACACCTAGGCTGGGCTCCATAGCATCAGAAGTAGCGGAATGAAAATGATTGCAGCGATTATCACAGCAAAGACGCTTGAGATCAAAACCGCTCCGCTGGCAATGTCTAACGCTTTTCCAACTTGCGGATTTTGCTCCTCGCACAATCCTTTTGCTAAGTGTTCAATGGAGCTATTGATCAATTCTAAGGACATCACGAGGGCAATGCAGAGCAAAAGTATGCACCACCGCTCAGTGGGACAGTTCAGGAGCCAAGCCGCTACGACGACGGCTAATGCAGCCGCGACGTGAAAATAGAAGCTAGTTTCTCCAACCGCTCCGTAGAAGATGCCTTTAAAAGCATTCTTGAATTTCTTGACCCAATGCGAAAGCACTTTTTGCGAACCTGCAGATTGAATGTGACTAGCTCAGGACATCGTGAAGGACATTGGCACGTTCCACTCCCGTGAGGCGAACGTCCAAACCTTGAAATGGCACGGATAGTCGCTGGTGGTCGAGCCCAAGCTGGTGCAATAGGGTCGCATGGATGTCTCGAACGTGCGTTGGATTCTCGACCGGCCCAAAGCCCAGCTCATCAGTCTGTCCGTAGACGCATCCTGGCTGGAAGCCGCCTCCGGCAAACCACATCGTAAAGGCATCGATGTGATGATTGCGCCCGGTGGTCTGCCTGACTTCTCCCATCGGAGTACGACCAAACTCGCCTCCCCAAACCACAATCGTGTCGTTGAGAAGTCCTCGTCGTTTGAGGTCCATCACGAGAGCAGCACAAGGCTTATCGATTTGACCGCAGATCTCCGGCAAGTGTTTTTCCAAATTTTCACTTGGCCCGCCATGATGGTCCCAATTTGTGTGATACAACTGAATGAAACGGACTCCGCGTTCGACCAATCTTCTTGCCAGCAAGCAATTTCGTGCAAAGCTCGATTCCCCTGCGTCACTAATACCATAAAGATCAAGTGTCTCCTGTGATTCCTGGGCCGTATCCATCAGCTCCGGAGCACTGGTCTGCATACGAAATGCCATCTCGTAAGCATTGATTCGAGTTGCGATCTCCGCATCGCCCGTTGCGTCTAGACGCATCTGATTTAGCTTTGCTACCGCATCGACAACTTGTTTTTGCTTCGCTGAGTCAACACCCTTAGGTGAAGAAAGATTGAGAATCGGGTCTCCTTGATTGCGAAGTGCAACGCCCTGGTAGCTTGTCGGCAACATTCCGCTACCCCAGAGCACTCCGCCGCCCCGCGGTCCTCGGGGGCCACTCTGCAAAACGACAAAACCCGGCAGGTTATCGCACTCGCTACCGAGTCCGTACGTCACCCAGGATCCCATACTTGGCCGCCCGAACTGTCCTGTGCCAGCATTCATGAATAGCTTCGCGGGAGCATGATTGAAGAGTTCAGTCTGACAAGTCTTCAGCAAGGTCAACTCATCGACGATCTTCCCGGTCTCAGGCAACAAATCGCTGACCCAGGTACCATTCTCGCCATGCTGTTCGAATTTTCGCTTCGGCCCCAACAGATCCGTCCGGTGACTGCTGTTCATGAAGGCAAATCGCTTTCCTTCGATGTAACTTTGCGGAATTGGCTTTCCATTCAGCTCGGCGAGTTTCGGCTTGTGATCCCACATCTCAAGCTGCGATGGACCACCAGCCATGAACAAGTAAATTATGTTCTTCGCTTTGGCGGGAAAATGCGGAGACTTTGGTGATAGTGGGTTTGCCGGATCATCTGCAATTGCCGCGCGATTCCCAATCAGGTCTCCCAGCGCCATTGCTCCAACACCTAATCCGCAACGGGAAAAGAAGTGGCGTCGTGTGGACTCACGCAGTAGCTGCTGGCTAGGGGTTAGAATGGGTTGCGTCATGTCAGGTACTCTATTCTTCGTGTCGCCTTCGCCTCTGCAGGCGAATCCTCTTTGTCTCGTGGTATGGAGCCAGCCACAAGGTCTGGTCTTCGAATGGCGTTTGTCAGTTTCGCGTTACGGTTTCATCCAGGTTCAAAAGCACGCGCGCGGCACTACTCGTGTCCAAGCTATCGAGCACTTCAAGCTCTTGCTGCTCTGGAACTCTCCCAGTGCAAATCCTAAAAGCCTTGGCAACCCCTTCGGATTCAATGCGCTTTTCAAGTGCTGCCGCGAATTCTGAGAACGCTTGATCATTTAGCAGCGTCAACGCCTGGAGCGGCGTATTGCTGCGGCTCCTGCGCGTGCAACTACTGAATCCGTCCGGTGCATCGAAGACATTTAGCGACGGTGGCGGCGTAGCTCGATACACAAAAGTGTAAATCGCTCGGCGATAGCGGTCATCTCCTTGACTGGCTTTCCAAGATCGATTTACTTGCCCACGATTCATGACGCCCGGCGGGATTGGAGGGTAAACAGGAGGTCCGCCAATCTTCGGCGCTAGCAAACCGCTCACGTAAAGACTCAAATCACGAATTAGCTCCGCTTCCAGCCGCAGCCGAGTCTGGCGACCAAGCAACAAGTTGTTCGGGTCTTTGTTGTGAAGGTCCGCTCGCTCATTGGAACTCTGCTGATAAGTGTCCGAAGTTACGATAAGACGGTGAAGCTCTTTCAGACGCCAGCCTCCTTTTTGGAAATTCACCGCGAGCCAATCCAAAAGTTCTGGATGTGTCGCCTGAGTGCCCAGCGTCCCAAAGTCGTTCTCCGTCTCGACCAAGCCACGACCAAAGTAAATTTGCCAAACACGATTCACGATAACGCGTGAAGTCAGAGGGTTGTCAGGATGGACAATCCAATTCGCAAGATCCAGCCGATCAGGTGCATCGCCACGTGCGATCATTGGGTGCAACACGCTCGGAGTGGCTGGCGAGACTTCAAGGTCGGGACGAGTAAAATCGCCTTTGATCAACAGATGGCTCGTTCGCTGCGTTTTGCGTTCGGCCAGAACCATCGTTGTCACGCCGATCGTCGCTGCCTTGGCAGCGTCGCGTGCCTTAGTCAACTCTCGAAATCTAGGGACACTCTTAGCAAGCTCTTGGGCAAACAGTTTTTCTAAGTCGCCAGAGGACCACTTTTCACCTTCCTTCTCGAGCAACTTCTTCAAATCACCAGGTAGTTTCTCGCGTTTCGAATCGTCGAGCTCCGCTAGCCAGGCTTGCAGATTCGAACGTTTAGTTTGTAACCAATCTGACAACTCACTCTGAGTCTTCTTTGCAAGTTCTCTTCGTGCGGGCAAACTTGCCAAGTCAGCGTGAACTTCCAAGTTTAGTTCGTCTTGATTGTTGAAGAACGCGAACAGCTGGTAGTACTCAACTTGTGAGATAGGATCAAACTTGTGGTCGTGACACTGTGCACAACCGATCGTCAGCCCCATCCAGACCGTGCCAGTCGTCGCAACGCGATCGAAAACGCTGTCGATTCGGAATTGCTCCCGATCGATACCGCCTTCTTGGTTAATCTGCGTGTTCCGGTGAAAACCTGTCGCGACACGATTGTTTTGCGTTGCGTTGGGCAGCAGATCGCCCGCGAGCTGCTGGATCGTAAATTCGTCGAAGGGAAGATCTGAGTTAAAAGCTTCGATCACCCAATCACGGTATTTCCAGATCTTGCGCGGTCCGTCGATCGAATAGCCGTTGCTGTCGGCGTAGCGAGCTTGGTCCAACCACCACCTCCCCCAACGCTCTCCATAGTGCGGGCTCTTCAGCAATCGATCCACTTCGCTCGCATAGGCAGAGTCAAAGTCGATTTTGGCGGCGGCGAGGAATCGGTCCAGCTCTGCTAATGAGGGCGGCAAACCAATCAGGTCTAGGCTCAACCTGCGAAGCAAAGCCGCGTGATCCGCGCGTGTTGAGGGGCTTAGTTCCGATTGAGTCAGGCGGCGATGAATGAAGCGATCTACTGGATGACTTGAGTCACCATGGAGATTCGGAGGGAGTTCGGCGCTCGTGGGTTTTTCAAAAGCCCAATGCGATTGGTATTCCGCCCCTTCAGAAATCCATTGTCGCAGCGTGGCTACTTGCTCTGATGTGAGGGATTCACCATGCTCTTCAGGTGGCATCCGCAAATCAGGATCTGAAGAGCTAACGCGGCGTAGAAGTTCGCTGTCCGACGGCTTACCAGGAACGATGGACGCAGTGCCTGTCGCCTCATCTGAAGTCGCGAACTCGAATTGATCGAGCCTTAAGTCGGCTTGCCTCGCTTCCTCGTCCAATCCGTGACAGACAAAGCACTTTTGCGACAGGATGGGCAGAATATCGCGGCTATATTCCACTTTTCCTTGCGAATGGCGAGCCGGCTCCTGCGCCCCAACTAGCTCCCAACCTGGTGTTGCCAAGATGGCGACGTATAGAAAAAGAGGGAATGTGTAGCGAACTGAACCAAGTAGAAACTGCAATCTGGCACTGGAGGGCATGGCTCGGTAGGAATGATAGCTAAAAGAATGCGAGGTAAGAGTGATCCATTATAGCGACGCAGGTAGCCGCCGGATTACTGTTTCGTTTTCTTGCGAGATAAGCTAGCATCGCAGCAACTGCGGAGAGGGATTGCTGCAAGGAAGAATCGCAATGAGCGTACTGAATGTCGAGGGATTGGAAAAAAGTTATGGTCGCCGAAAGGTGGTCAACGGTGTCAGTATGGTCGTCAATCAGGCTGAAATTGTCGGCCTGCTTGGCCCGAATGGTGCGGGCAAATCCACCAGCTTCAAGATGACATGTGGAATCGTCAAACCGGATCGCGGCAAAGTTTTCCTGGGGGAGAAAGATGTCACGAGCTGGCCACTCTACCGGCGCGCTTCGGAAGGGCACATGGGCTACCTGGCTCAAGAGTCGAGCGTTTTTCGCAAGCTGACCGTCGAACAAAACATCTTGTCTATCTATGAGCTGCTCGGGGTTCCATACCGCGAACGCAAGCTCCGAACCAACCAATTGCTCGAGGACTTTGAGATCACGCACATCCGTCGTTCGAAGGCTGGCAAGCTTTCTGGCGGTGAACGACGTCGTTTGGAAATTGCACGCTGTCTGGTTTCTAACCCTGAAATCATCATGCTTGACGAGCCCTTTGCGGGTATTGATCCGGTTACGGTTCAAAGCATTCAGGAAATCATTGCAAAACTCCGTCAGCGCGGCATCGCGATCTTAATTACCGACCATGCGGCGCGAGAGATCCTTCAAACTGTAGATCGATGCTATGTGATCAGTAAAGGCACCGTGCTTTGCGAGGGGCATCCAGACGAGGTTCGCAAGCATCCCGAAGTACGACGTGAGTATCTCGGCGACATTGTCGCAGATGAGGCTGAATCGCTCGCCGGTCTTGCGCGTGAGTCGATTGAAAATAGTGGCGCTGTACCCAGCACTGCCCCCGAATCCACGACAACGACGCACACCGGAAGTGCTGAAGCTCGACGTCCGCATCTCTTGCGGCGAAGACGACGCGTTCGAGCAACAACTCCCACGACGGGATCCTCTGCATCGGCTCCTTCAATCGCCCCACCTCCTCGACGCCGAAAGACGGATGTTTAGGCGAAGGGCCAGAATGGCTTCGCAAAACTCCAAGTGTTTTACGGAGGATTCGAAGAGCTTCGGCCAGCGAGTGATAGCGAAAACGACCGCATGCGGATTACAACCCGCATATTCGATACATGGCGGTCATTTTACTTTTTTTCATCGCGAAGCAACGTGAATTACTCTCGGAGTGCGTGCTTCACGCAGAGTGCAAGCAAAGCTTTCATGGCAAATGAGAAAGAGTTGAAAAGGGGCGCCGGAATCGATAGGCATTCACATGCGCCCGTTAATTCAAACAACTGCCTGGCAACTACTGTTGCTCTCGATTTTGCTTGGCAGCTGGCCAGCCGCCGCAGAGGCTGAGTTTATCGTCTTCAACAATGGAGTCGGCGGGGCGGGCGGCATTGCCAACGCCTATCTAAGTGACGATGACCGGCCTCTATCCCAGTTCGACGACTTTTCTTCAGCTACAGCGACCAGTTTTAATCGCATTCGCTGGACGGGAGCCTATGCCTTCCAGAACACACCACCGGCAAGCGATGACTTCCGGATAGAGATTCGCCGAGCGCGAAACAATGGAAATCCTGGAGCCGTACTCTATTCGCATACCGTCGGCAACGCGAATCGCGTTGACTCGGGCGTCGACATTTTCGGCTTCGATGTTTTTAGCTATAAAGCGGACATCCCAGAGTTCAGCTTGACGGCTGGGACGACTTACTGGCTAGGCGTGATCAACAACACGACGGGTGAATTCGACAACTGGTATTGGGGAACGCAAGCCGGCGGAAACTCTCGCGGAACTTCCAACGGCAGCAGCTACACGGCCTACAACCAGAATCACGACTTCACCCTGGTACATATGCCTGAGCCCTCCTCCACCGCCGGCACAGTCTTAACTCTCTGTTGGCTCACTTTTCGCAGAAAACGCAAAGACTAGATTCACTTCCCAGGCACAATTTGAGGCGTGAGCGATGCCCAGCTTGTCGCAGTTGCCGTCGATCTCTACGCGTTGATGATTCCCTTCGAGCCCAAATAATCCACGACTTGATTTGCAAGATTTTCGATGGGTAAGCAGCCATCCAAGTGCAATTCTGGGTTCTCCGGCGATTCGTATGGATCATTGATGCCGGTGAAATTGGCAATCTTGCCTTCTCTTGCCAGTTTGTACAGTCCTTTGGGATCTCGCGCTTCGCAGACTTCGAGGGGCGTGTCCACAAATATCTCCACAAAATCTTCTGCGCTACCATGTTTGGTCAACCACTCGCGAACCAGTTCACGATCGCGTCGATACGGGCTGACAAAGGCGGTAAGCGTAAGCAAGCCAGAAGATACAAGGAGTTGTGTGACTGCACCGATCCGGCGAATGTTCTCCTCGCGATCAACGGCGCTAAATCCAAGTCCGAACCGCTCCGCAAGCTCAGGGCTGTGCCGTTCTTCAAGCAGTTGTTTCCCAGCGCATAAGCCGTGACGAACATTGTCTCCATCGAGCAAATAGGTGTGTACGCTGGATTGGTGCAGCAAGACATCGACCGCATTGGCGACGGTACTCTTTCCTGAACCGCTCAGACCAGTGAACCAAACCACTGCTGCGCGGTGTCCTTTTAATTTTTCACGGCCAGCTCGGTCAACGGCTTGATTGTGCCATACAACTTTGGGTTCAGAATCAGAGCTCAACTCTAGTACCTACATCGGAGTCTACAGGGAAACTTGCCAACCGGTTACGTGGCAAATCAGATTGTAAAGCTCAGTCCGCTTCCGCCCAATGGGTCAGCCCGACTTATAAAGGGCTCATTACAGGGGTGGCTTTTGCTCCGCCAGTGCACGAGCATACATCGCGGAGCGAAAGGCTACCATATCTCGATTGAAGCTCTAATTTGACCTGCTCGCGTCGGTTACTTGCGCCTATGTCTGCTGCCTAAGCCCAAAGGGCTCCATCCAAGAGAAGTCCAAGTGCACACCAGAAGAGGATATGCAGTGAGTTTTCACGAAGTTGCATTAGTCCTAGTTGCCACATTACAGTTGCCCAGGTAGCTCGCGATGTGAAGACAAGACAAATTGTTCCGGTGTTGATTCCAACGAAACAACCCATTGTTGAGCAATTCTAGCAAGCCAATTAGCAACTGCCTCCTACTTCTGGTGTATTTGCGGGATATCCATCTTTTCACGCGGATGGGCGAGTAAAGATGTATTGCTAAAGCTGCATGCTGACAGAAACTTCTACGGCGAAACTAAAGTTAGCGCGAACATCTTTCTTCGGAGTACGTACCAAATACTGGCTGCTAACTTTGTTTGCAATTTGCACCTGAACAATTGTTTTGGGTAATTGACAACTTCAGCAGCAAACCTCTAAACATCTTCTCTGCGGCTCCCTGGCTTTTCTGTTTGGAGAAAGATCGTGACACAGCTTCTGTTTGAGAGTCCGATTCTTATTGGATCTATTGGCGTGTTGTTGGCGATAGTTGCCATCATCGTTTGGACACAAGTGGAAGATGCAAAAGCCCAAAAGGCGAGTTTGTATTCAGCAATTGGATTCGTGATTCTAGCGTCGCTGCTAGTCGTGCTGAGCGCCCAAGTGGAAACCGATTCTGAGCGAATACGCGGGACTTTACACTCCGTTGCATCTTCGCTCGAAGAGAATGATTATGCGGCCGTGCTCGCTGCAATACATTCGGATGCTTCGCAGACGGTTCGAGCCGTAGAAGCCATGCTTTCGCGCGTTAATTTTCGCGATGCACGTGTGACGCGAATCAAGTCGGTCAAAATTGAAGAGGGAGCACCACGGACTGCCGTTGCTGAAATTATCGCGGTTGTCTCGATGGATCTTGAAGGTACCGGGCGTGTTCGGGCTCCTAGATTCGTCAAGGTATTCTTCACACAGCAAAACGAGCGCTGGCTAATCAGCAACTTTGAACACTACGATGTAGGCGTCGGGTTGAGGAAGCCTTGAGAAATACTTCCACATCAGACAGTAATCGTCCTGGTACTTAAGGAGCACCAAAGAGTCCAGGCTCAGATTCTTCCACGCTCACTCGACCAAAGCGTGCAACCGGTCTTGGAGGGCGTGGTCCAGGATTGCACAAAAAAGTGAATATTTGATCTCGCAGGATCACCGATATTGTCTGGCTATCTGGTGAGTATTCCATCTGAAAAGCGTGGGTCGCTCTGGCGGTGGCGGGTGAAAGCGTTTTGCTCTGCATCACGTATGCCATCTTACCATTACGCAAATCTAAAAATCCGAGTGTCAGCGACTTCTCGCCGCGAGTCTCTGATGGATTGATTCGGAAGGAGAAAAGAAACGGCGCGCCACGTGGTTGTCGCAATGGAGCAAACATATTCAGTAGTCGAGCCGGCTTTTCCCAAGCAAGCTCAAGACTGTCTAGATCTATGCAGTAGACGTTGCCATTTGTCATCGCCAATTGTGCAGTCATTTCGTTTTCGAAGTCGACGACTCGTTTCTCTTCATCCGTGCGCGGCATTTGGCTCGAAACAATCAATTTGCTGCCGAATCGCATGGCCGAGATGGCTTCGAGCTGGTCGTCGATTGGAACATCGAAGGCTCGCTGCACTCCGTTTTTGAGATCCACAATGTGCAGCTTTCCAGTTTGATCCGCAATGCAAACATAACGGTCTTCACAAATCGTTGCTTTGCTGGATATGGGCAACATGGCTGTTTCGAGCAGCGGCTTGTCGTCCCAAGGGCTCCAGATTTTAAAGGCAGGACTATAGCTACCCGCCGAAGTCAATCCCGCCTCTTCCGTAACCTTCGCGGATTCACCTTCTTGGAAATCGACTACGTAGACGCCCTGCGCGGTCCATTGCTCCCAACCAGGCTCAATCTTATTGCGTCGTCCACGCTCTTCCGTTCCATCCGTCGAATCAAGAAACTCCACGGTGCCAGCCGCTCGATTTACCACTGCGAGCTCTTTGCCCTTCGTCGCGAGTGTGACAGGTGTCGGATATCCAGACTTACTCCACTGTTCTCGGCCCGTATAGAGGTTTACGCAGCTTAAAGTATCACCGCGATGCAGGATAAGCCCGCCAGAAGTCACTGGGCCGATTGCAGCGACGCGATTGGCACGCGTTTTGAGGATAGGTTCGCCAAAGGCAGTTTCACGAATACGTTGCGGGTTCTCTGAAAAGCTCTGATTTGCATCGATACGCGCACTTTGCAGAGATTGCCGCCAAAGCAAAGCATTGCGAGAGTCGTATCGCCCCCGATAGAGGTCAAAGGCCAGAACCTCCGAGCTTGTCTGCAGCATCAGCAGACCGCCGATAATTTTCGCGCGATGAAAGCGAGACTCATTATCCGCTGAAGCACGGTCAAAGCGTAGCTTTTCGAAAACGCGTCCGTTTTGATCTGTCAGTAATAGCTCATCCGCTGACAGCTTCACTTTAATCTCCGGCCGACCGAATCGTTCAGAAACCGTGTTCAGATATCCACCGCGCGGGACGTAAACGACTTGGTGTTGATCCAGCAATTGAAACAGCCCGGTATTCCACGGTTTGGATTCGAACAAACTCTTGCTTGTGGCACTGCCAAGCGGATTATCACGTGCAGATTTAAAATCCAGCAAGTTGTTCTCATATGGACCGAACATGGCGTAGTCCTCAAGCGTAAGACGACCAAGGAGCTTGCGTGCTTCCAGGGCGACGGCCTCACGCGGCGAACTTCGTAGCTCAACAAGAATCTGTTCAGCCTGGGTCTGTAGAGAGGCGTCGACTTTTGAATTGAGCACTAGGTCGACTGCGGAATCGAGAAGAATGCTTTCAGCTGCTGGGTGCCAAGCGAAGCAGCGAAGTTTCAGCAGGCGTAGCGAGAGAACGAGCTGGTCGGCCCCAGCCACCCGCGCCGCGATCTCCTTGTCCATGCTCTTTCGTTGCTCAGCGTTCGCTTGGAGATAATTTCGGTGCAATGCAGCTTTGATCCAAGCACTCTCGGCAACATAGTGGTTCGCAGAAACCCTGATTCGTTCTCTCGATGCACCTTGGCTAGCCATCTGCAGGTGACGCTGGAATAGAGTCATGAGGTTGTCGAAAGCCTCCATGACTTTCCATTCGTTGATGCTCCCGATGGCCATTGTCCGCAAGAATTGATCACGCTTCGGATGGGATTCAAAAGCCTCTCGGAAGGCAACTGCCGTGTCGTAGTAAGCTTCGAAATCTTCCTCTAGGCCAGCTAGAACGAAATCCACCAAGAAAGAACGCAGCAAAGCATCCGTTTGTTTTCCTTGATAATGCTGTTTCAAGATATCGACAGCGGCACGAGTATCACCCATCGCA
Organism: Aureliella sp.; assembly: GCA_963691875.1. Classification (GTDB taxonomy): domain Bacteria; phylum Planctomycetota; class Planctomycetia; order Pirellulales; family Pirellulaceae; genus Aureliella. The sequence goes on along the minus strand of OY829846.1, from coordinate 1,155,680 downwards.
TATTTCAGCTGTGCCCGCTGACAAATCGTTTCTGGTGATCCGGCGTCTTCGGCCAGTCGAAGACGCAGTGCCTCACGCAAATTGTCTACGGATTGAAACGCCGTAACAACCGTCGCCGACACGCTCAGCAAGTTACCTTGGTGAACGAACAAGTTTCCGAGTGGCGAAGAGAGTTGCTTGGACTCAAGGATCTCACCTGCCTTAGAAATCTGAAGGAGCGTGTTGTTCGTGAGTGGAACCATAACAGAGTCCTCTAGCCATAACCCTCGGCCAGCAAGCTGCTTGCTATCTGGGAATGCGGCTCGCCAAAGCACTCGAGAGTTGCCCATGTCTAAACAGATGAGTGCGTCGGCATTGAGCACGTACAGCCGATTGTCCTCCACTCCCAGCACATAAAGTCCTTGTTGGCGACTGCGAACATAGTGAGGCATTCCGGTCATCAGGTCACGAACATGGAGCGAGCCGCCCTCGACCGTCGGCATCACGGCCAAGCCGTCGGTGGCTATCAAAGTATTTTCCTGCCAGCGTGCCGCAGTCGAGGGCTCAAAAGTACTTCGCCCAAGCAGGCCGTTCCGTTGATCACCGACGGAAACACCTTGGTAGTTGATCATCCATCTCAATCCTCTAGTCACCAAGTCAACTGCGACGAAAGCGTTGGCACCTGTTGGGCAGAGGATTACGCCATCGGAGATGGTGGGTGAGATTGCGACAGAATTTCGAACGTTTCCACCTCTGCTTTGAAATGGTGAACAAAGCTGCTGTGACCAATTTACGGCTCCCGTCTCCGAATCCAGAACGATCAGCCTTATCTCGCCACGCTGCTCCACCACGCAGAAGAGCTCACCATCATATGGCAGCGGCGGGCCGAGGAAGGAAACATCAAGCAGGTCATTGTGAGCAAGTCGTTCGTCGCCTTCCGGTGTACCGACGCGCCATTTGATCGCTCCTTCCTCCGCGATGTTGACAGCTTGCAGCTGGTTGGGAGAGAAGAAACGATAAGTAGAAAAAGCCTGCTGAGTGCGCTGAGCCTGCGCCTCGGTTACGTAGTAGAATTGCTCATCATCACAGCTAAACTTCCCAAAAGCGTCGCTGCCCCACACTCGATTGCGAATCAAAGGCGCGACGCCCGAATCACTTCCACGTCTCCAGCTCGGCTCTTCAGCCATGCTCGCAGCAGACTTGCCACCCCACAGCGGGTATTGCCACTTCGTAAGTCCTGTTGCCATGTTCACGCCAAGAATCAGGCCGGCATTGGTTTTCACCAGCAATGTATCGCCAATGGCACGAACTTCCGATTTAGGCAAAAGCGCTTGCCTCTGTTCGCGATAGATCATCTCCTGGTTCCGAAGGGCGTTGCCTTCCGGTACACTGCTGTGTGTGCGCACTGGCCAACTCATGTCACGTAGTGGCATGCTGATATTCTTCACCGAATTACGTGCCGGCGTGCCTCCGGCGATCTGCCAATCCCCCGAGCGAGTTCTTCCGTCCTTCGATCTATCTGCCTGTGAAGCGGTCTCAATAATTTGAGGTGCGTTCTGACCGTCTTCCAGCACGATTGGCTGCCCACCGAGCTGAATGGTTTGGCCGGGGAAGAGCCTCGCACCCTCCAGAAAGCTTTCCACCGCCAACGGATTCTTACCACCAGCCATCCAACATTGACATGCCGCTCGAACGAGCTCTACACCGTACTTGGCTCGAGCCGCTTTGTAGGAGAGCAATTCACGGTATAGCTGTGCGGCTGCCAATGGTGAGCCTCCACTCAGCCATTGTTCAGCCACGATCAGCTGTGCTTCGAAACCTGCATCCGTAGCTGCATAGAGTCGCAACACTTCGTGAAGAGACTTGCGGTCTCCGCTGGCGATGGCTGCATCTAATTGCTGTCTGGCTGTCACCCCAAACTGGATCTCAAGAACGTCCCTGCCTTTAGCGGACATGTTTCCGAGAAGCGAGAGAGCACGCTGTCTCATCGTCTTGCGATAGTATTTGGGCGGGTTGCGAGTAATCTCGTTTTCGAGAAAGTAATCCTGGCCCCGGATATCCGCTGCCACGCGCACGTCCTCTACGCCAGTTAGAAGAGAAAGGAGATCGATCCCATCGGAATATCTCTCTTCCTCAAGTGCCTTCTGCCCTTCAGTCAGGAAACGCTGCAGGTTGCGGGGTGCCAATTGCACCACTTCCGGGTTGTAAGCTCGTGATGGAAACTGTGCGAGAAGTGTCGATCCGAAAAGTCCTACAAAGCATGAAAGGAATAGAGTGAGTCGGCGCGTCAGCATTTGCAGTCCTTTGACATTCATTCTGGTGGCTCGGAGAGAACGCGTCGAGCTATTCGATCAGCCGCGAAGCCAACGCGATCGCCGATCAGCATCGTTTGCGTATCACCGAATATAGCCTAAAAGGCAAGGTTTAGACACTCGAATGCAGGCTCGTTAGCGACCATCAGTACGTTGATGTGCTGACCTTTGCCTATACCCGGTCTGTCTTTGAAGAGTCCAAGGAAACCGCGCGGTGTAGACCTCATGAATCACAGTCTGAAGCGTAATTTTGAAGTGCCGCTTTTCGCAACTTACGCTCCCGCTCGCGGGAGGGTCGGACGAAGACCAACGCGAAGCTTCTGTGCCTTCGTTTAGGGAGGGCTGGAACGGCCCCGCTCCGCTCGCATTACTCGCTACTCTCCCCAGAGAGATTAGGTCGCAAACGACCAATGAACAGTAGGAGTGTAGTCTGCCTCTGATGTTCTGGCTTTTGTAGCGTTTGCGCGCAACGGCCTACAAGACGCGGAAGCGAGACGTATAGTTTCCGGTTCTGAAATAAATCTGCAGCGTCGCCTCTAGGGTCGCATCGCGTCAACGGGATCCATCACAGCAGCCTTTCGTGCTCGCTAAAGACTAGCCAACAACGATACGCCTATCGCTGTGGCGAGCGTGAAGAGGATCATCCAGAGCTCGATAGAAATAACATGATCGTCCAAGTCCATACGCGTCTTGACTTGAACATAATCTCTCACCAAGAAACTTGCAAAGAATGCCGTCACGTAAGAAAGCAAGATCGCGATACCACCGCTGGTCGCACCGCTGACGGCTCCTTCGAAGAGAATTAAGCAGGTAACTTGTTTATTGCTTCCTCCGACCGATTTCATGATGCCAATCTCTTGTGAGCGTTCCATCACTGACATGATCATCGTGTTGGATATCCCGAACGCGCTCATGATAAAAACGACAAGTACAACCAACAAAAGTATGGACCTAGAGTCGTCGATCTCTTTCATCACATGTTTCACAATCGGAGCAGCGGAGCAGATATCGAGACTCTGCTTCTGGGCTTCCTTCGTAAAGGACCCAAGATTCCGAACGTCAGCAATGTAGGTCGTTGGGGTTCGAGGCCTTGTCCACTTCAATTCTTCTGCGATTGCTCCTAACTCTCGATGGTGCAGCAATAACTGCCCTTCTCCCAAGTATCGTGTGAGGATACTAACCGGATCACTCGAATCTGGATTGCGGAAAACTCCGCGGACCGCGAACTCGCGTGTGATTGTCCGGCGAGCTCCCGCTGCCGTTGAGCTCGCATTTTCATCCTGCCGCATAAATGCGGACAAAACGGCCTTCAAGTCAGGGGCGACCTCCGCGATAATTCTGCCTTCCGAGATACTTCTTAGCAGGTTAGCGATCTCCTGAAGCTGATTTGCTGAAAGCTGTTACATGAGAGCCTTTACCTGAGTGAAATTCACAGGATTGCTCCCCCAACGAACTTGCACGCGTTTGCCGATCAATTCCTGCAACTGTTCGTCAGATCGCACGGCCAAATCATGCGCCAGCATCTCGTGAATTAAGACACCATCCAAGCTACTTTCTGCAAAGAACTCGCCTGCAATGAGTCGATCCTTCAACATTTTTTCGTGACGCGATGCACCTGAAACGCGAGAGTCACGAAAGGGGACGAGCTGCCCTAGCTGAGCAATTGAAGTATCGTCTTCCGCGATCAGTCGCATTTGAACGGCACCCTCGAAGTTGAGAATGTGGTCTATGGTGCGCTCGTCGCTTTCAATGTATGCAATTTGCGAAGAGGAAAGTGATTTCGGAGCCGGCAAATTTCTCTTTCTCCATTGCTCATGGAGCGTGTTTCGCATCCGCTCCACGCGCTCGCCCGTTGTCACAAAATCCAAGTCGACGCTGCCTTGGGGCGGCACAGTCTTGCTATCGTAGCCGGTCGCTACCTGAAACCTTTTCGCCGAGTCGGACTGTTCGACAAACCTCGCTATCGCCGCCCTCACGCCACTTGCTGAAGCAAGCGTCAACAACAGCAGCACACAACTAACCACCACGCCAAGCAAATTGAGAAGAGTACTCGACTTGCGACGATACAAATTTTCAAAGGCGTTTAAGACAAGGTCTGAGGAAGTCATGCATGGACCTGGTCTTCAACACGCCCGTCATCCATCATCAGAATTTGGTCGGTATATCGTTCGGCGAGCTCCGCGTCGTGAGTTACCAACACAAGTGTCGCGTTCGAGGCAGCTCTGGCTTGCTGCAGCAAATCCATGACTTGTTTGGCGTTTTGCGAATCCAGATTGCCGGTTGGCTCGTCTGCAAAAAGTAGTTTGGGCGTGTTTGCGATAGCTCGCGCAACGGCGACTCTTTGCTGCTCACCACCGGAGAGCTCCGCTGGGCGATGCTTCGCTCGATCCGATAGACCGAGCAACTCTCAGCACTCGGCCACCCGGCGCTTGCGTTCCTGCGATCCGACGCCCGCAAACATCAGTGGCAAGGCAACGTTTTGCCCAGCTGACTTGTGCGCAACGAGCCGAAACTGCTGGAACACGACTCCGACCGTTTGCCGCCGATATTGGTCCAATTGTGTCTTTCTGCAGGCTCTCAATTCGTAGTCCCCAACTTCAAGCCGGCCCTAAGTTGGCCGATCCAATCCAGCCAAGAGATTGAGCAAGGTCGATTTGCCGGAACCGGAGCGACCGAGTATCGAGATCGATTCGTTCTCCGCGATTTCAAAACTAGCTCCCGACAATGCGACTGCGTCTATCTCTGCATCACGAGTACGCGAATACTTTTCACGATCTCTTCTGCGCGAACAAAGGCAGTACTAGGCATGAGGCATTATGATCATGTCTGGAACTCTCAATTTACGATACTCGAGATCGTTGTATTTGCCAGGAAAGCCCAGCGCTCTGCAGCTCGCAATGCAGCGGCAGATTGGGCTACGTATACTAAGCAAGCAAAGTCGAGTCTGAATACGGAAGTCAAATGAACGAAACGTCACTGACCCTTTTGGACAGAATTCAATCGGCGGGTAGCGACCAAGATTGGCATCTGCTGGAAGAGCTGTACCAACCACTGCTGCAGGCCTGGGCAAAACGGTTTCAGGTGCAAAGTGACGACGTAGCTGATCTCATTCAAGACGTACTTGTCACCGTGCTGCGCGAACTCCCTAACTTTTCGCACAATGGCCATGCTGGAGCTTTTCGCTGCTGGCTGCGGACGATTCTTCTCAATCGAGTGAGGAATCATTGGCGGCAAAGTAAGCGGCATCTTGCGGGAGAGGCAGTACACCAAGAGCTCCAAGAATTAGAGGATGAAAAAAGTGCGCTCAGTAAGCTTTGGGCAGAAGAACACGACCGCTACCTATTGCAACAGCTACTAAAATCCGTTCGCGAAGACTTTAGCTCTCAGCCTTGGCAAGCTTTTCTACAGACAGCCGTTGAGAACAAATCGCCGCAGCAGGTGGCGGAAGCTCTAGGAATCAGTACTAACACAGTGATGGTCGCCAAATCACGGGTTCTGTCTAAGCTTCGAGAAAAAGCTCGCGGCATGCTCGATCTCTGAACGCAGCAACTTCTCGTAATGGGATTAGCCAGAATTTCCATTGCTCTATCAGTTTTCACTTGGACGAATCGCCTCTAGCAAGTCGTACACAGCACCGAGTGCTGCCTTTAAGTTGATAATACGAGGGGAGAGACCATAGAACTTGTACAAAGGATGCTTCCTTCATCGCAGATGCTGGATAGCATGAACGATTGTGAAGACGGACGAACCAACTTGCGTCGCCTAGACGATTAAGGTTGGAGCCCAATAGGCTAGGTCGCTGAGCGCCGCGAAAAACTTTTCTGTGGCTACATCTTCCTCGACGGAATTCACATATTCGTGGGCTGCGTCCAGGAATGGGGATGGTATTTCCGCAGCGAGACACTCAAGGAGCGTGTAATGTTGTTCCAAGAGTGCACGAAGCATTCGAATCGTGACTTCATCGTTGCCCGTTGCCGGTTCAGAGACACATGAAGTAAAGCCTCTATGGTTCACGACTATGTCACGCAGAATGACGTATCCAGATCCTTCGAAGCGCATGTGGTCACTCTCGAATCCAATGTCGTAGATCTCAGGTAGTTTGAATTCCAGGGGACGGCTTGCTAACCTCGGTGGCGGCAATAATCGGTCTGGTTGGTCAAGAAACTCCCGGCGTTCGCCGCCGATGCGGCTCACAACGCTAATTGGTCATTAACTGCAGTTTCTCCCAACGTGAGTGCGCGTCCACTTGCGCCGCGCCGCTAGCTAAGTCGTTCGGCTGCGCCCGCGGTCTCGGTGAATTCGCAGCTCCTTCTCCTTCGTTCTGCGTTATGCTACTCGTACACTATTGAATAAGGCGTTAGGAATCAGTGGCATCCTAATCGGGCCGCTTGGTCGCAACACTTGATAACGAATCAGCAAGACGCTCTCTAGTAGCATTAATTCGTAAAACAGCGGAGTATTGAAGGGTCTTCTTCCTTTCGAACGAGCGAGAAAACTTTCTCATCACGCTCGTAAGAAATGAACTCGAAGCGTACCTGCCGGCTGCTGCATGTGCTAGTTGAGGCCACTTGAGTCAATTTCGAGTAACTCGAATTGATCCTTGGGTAGCGGAGCACCTAGCATCGTCGCTTCGAGTATCTCCCATGTTCCAGCCATCTCTTGCAGCTGAGTGGCGAATTGAGAACCGAAGCCAGCTCTCTCCTTCGGTGCTGTCTTGTTGCTGGAGTCTTCTCCAAACACCGCTTGAGTTGACAACAAGAAAACGAGATGAAAAAAAACGCGTTGCGGTTTCGCATGCTTTCCTTTAAGTCACATTAATACGCAACAGCAAGTTGGAACAATAATATGAATCGAATTGTAGCAGGCAAATCAGGGGCTAGCAAAATCGCGGCCGATCGGAGCGTTTCTCTGTTCTCCGAATCAGGCTAGTGCTCTTAATAGCACTAGAAGCGGGTTTAGCATGGAAATTAATGCCACCACAAATACTAGAAAGCCAGACAGAGTGGCGAAAAATACAAGCATTCGCCGCGCCGCTCCTCGAGGAACGAAAATGACGACGAAGAGCGCTACCACTACGACCGCAGCGAACAGGAACCGTGTATAGAAGTTCAGTAGAAGTACCGCGGCACTAGGAAGCTCGATTCCAAACTCTTCAAAGAAACCGAGCAGTACGCTTTGGCCAGTGAGTACCAAAGCGAGATTCGCTATCCACACTCCCACTGCGAGAATGTCCATGGTCGTCAGGCTTCGCGAATCTGGCTTGCTTTCGGGTGTTTCGTAGTGATTGTTTTGATTCATTTCCATGGTTATGCCTTGTTGTGCACGCTGTTGCCTAGAACCAAGCCGAAAGCACGGCTACCTGCTGAAGCAACCCAGCAGCGGACTGAAGAGAGATGAAGTGCATTCTTTCGTACACCCTGCCCGAGGGGGATTCAAATCGGATTACGAGATGCGAGTCCGTTATCTAGATTGCTGGAATGTCGTGGCGGAAGGCTCCCTCTTGGCGATGAGCGAGATTGTGCCGCAAAAAGCCCGATTTAAGGGTTTTTCGGGGCTTTCTTTGCCCAAATCTCCGTTGACGAAATAATAGCAAAATTGATAATTTCGCTCGTTCGACTTGCAGGCAGGTTCGATATCCAATCCATCTGAGCCTCGCTCCCACATCATTAAACGCGATTTGCCAGTTGCTGAAGACCCCATGTTGAGGTCTGTGCGTTCCAACGCATTGCAGGTAGATCCACAGAAAGAAAGGTTTTCCGATGGAAAACGAGTTCGTCAAGAAACTCATTGAAGCTGGCGTTCATTTTGGTCACCGCTGCAGTCGGTGGAACCCAAAGATGAAGCCTTACATCTACGGTCGAAAGAATTCGATCCACATCCTGGATATCCGTGAAACGCTTCGCGGTTTACTCCGTGCCAAAAAATACTTGAACCAAGTCGCTTCTGGCGGCAGTCTCGTCCTTTTTGTAGGCACGAAGCGACAAGCATCAGACACCGTTCAGAAGCAAGCGGAACGCTGCGGCATGCCATTCGTTTCCGAGCGTTGGTTGGGCGGCGCGTTGACTAACTTCCGCACCATTCGCAATCGAATGGGGCGATTGGAAGAACTTGAGGCGATCATTAACTCGGACGAGATCAACACTTACTCGAAGAAGATGCAGTCGGCTCTGAATCGCGAGTATCGAAAGATCTACCGTAACCTGAACGGTCTGCGAAGTATGAATCGTATTCCTGAGTGCTTGGTCATTGTTGACCCTACCAAGGAAAAGAATGCGATTCGCGAAGCTCAACGGCTCGGCATCACCACTGTCGCTTTGATCGATACCGACTCAGATCCAGAATCCGTTGACCTACCGATCCCAGGTAACGACGATGGTATTCGTTCTATCGAGTTGATTCTGGAACAGCTGGCTGACGCGATCAGCAAGGGTAAGGCTGAGAATCCAGAACTGCAGAAGAAGGCTCAAGAGTCTGCTGCAGAGAAGCCAGCCGAAGCGGCTGCTGCGGGTGCAGAAGGCTAAGTCGCTCGCCGAGCGAGCGGTATAAACGCGGTTAACGCGAATTTGATAATAACCTGAACAGAGACGAGCTCCGGCTTGTCTCTTTCCACTTATACACAACCACATCGTTTTTGAAAAAACAAAAGGAAGACAATGTCTATCTCAGCTAGTGAAGTTGCTGAACTACGGAAAGCCACCGGAGCAGGTCTGATGGACTGCAAGAAGGCCTTGCAAGAGTCCGGTGGCGACTACGAAGGTGCTTTGGACTACCTTCGCAAAAAGGGACAGAAAGTTGCCGCAAAGCGTGCGGATCGTGATGCGAACGAAGGTGTTGTCGTGACTGTGCTAGATGAGTCTGGCAACAAGGGAGTCGTGATGGCTCTCAGCTGTGAAACCGACTTCGTTGCGAAGAATGAGGACTTTATCGCTTTCGCTAACAAGCTAGCCAACTTGGCTCTTGCTAATGGCGTCAAAGACAAGGAAGGCATTTTGCCACTTGAGATCGACGGCACCTCAGTCAGCGACAAGCTCGTCGAGCAAACCGGTAAGATCGGCGAGAAGATCGAAGTATCTGACTTGCAGGTGGTGGAAGGCGACAAGATTGCCTCCTACATCCACTCCGGTTCAAAGATTGGCGTTCTGATTTCCTACAAGGATGGTGGCAAGGATGGTGCAGATCAGTTTTTTCGCAGCATTGCCATGCACGTAGCGGCAATGAGTCCTAAGATCCTGCACTGCAATGAATTCGAGATGGAATTCGTTGAGAAGGAAGCAGAATCGCTTCAAGGACAAATCAAAGTCGAGAACGAAGATCGCGAGCGTTTGGGCAAGCCACTGAAGAATGTGCCTCAGTACGCTAGCCGCAAGCAATTGACTCCAGAAGTTATGGCCAAGGCAGAAGCCGACATCAAGGCTCAGCTTGAAGCTGAAGGCAAGCCAGAGAAGATCTGGGACAAGATTGTTCCTGGGAAGATCGAGCGTTTTATCGCCGATAATACGTTGTTGGACCAAGAGCTGTGCTTGCTAAACCAGTTCTTCGCTCTCGATGACACCAAGACCGTCGAAGCTGCGGTTACCGATTTTGCTGATGGTGCTGAGATCGTAGCTTTCAGCCGTGTATCCGTCGGCTAGACCGATCTGGCTAACATTACGAGTTCAAGACAAAAATCAAGAACGGATGCCGTGCGGCATCCGTTTTTGTTTGGGCTCGAAAGTGAACAAATTCTGGCATTCCGAGTCTATCTTGGAATCAGGAATGATCAGAATGTGCCAGATTGATGACAGGCAAGATGCTTATTCCACTTGAATAACACACCGGGGACCGAGCGGCTGATTCATGTTAGATAACGTTCCATTTCTTTCCCACCAGCACAAGTCGTTGACCATTGAAGGTTACTCGCGCGCTGCCGTTCAGAGTTGCTGGCGAGTGCCGGAATTGCGTATGGGATTCGATCTTGGTGCGCAGCCTTGGGACTTCATGGGTACGCCAACTTGGGCGATCACTCATGGTCACCTCGACCACGTGGCGGCACTAGCTGTCTATGTTGCTCGACGGCGCATGATGAAGATGGAACCGCCAACGATCTACTTACCCGAACAGATTCTTTCTAATGTTCAAGGCATGTTGGCTGCCTTTTCGCGTCTTGACCGAGGGCGGCTGCCTTGCAACCTAATCGGAGTTGAGCCGGGAGAAGAGATAGAGTTGTCGCGTGAGCTGATGATGACCGTACACAAGACAACGCACACAGTACCAAGCGTTGGTTTCATCGTTTGGGAACGTCGAAAGAAGTTGAAAGCCGAGTATCGAGACTTAGAGGGCTCTCAGATTCGCGACTTGCGAATGTCGGGTACCGAAGTGAGCGAAGAAACTCGGATGCCCATCCTGGCCTATACAGGTGACACCAGCCCTCCAGGCTTGGACAACAATCCCGATATGTATCAAGCACAAGTGCTGATCACTGAGATGACTTTTGTCGCTCCGCAGCACCGAAAAGATAAGATTCACAAGCATGGGCACATGCACTTGGATGACATTATTGCCCGGCAAGACAAGTTCGAGAATGAGCTCGTCATCATGGGGCATTTCAGTGTTCGCTATAACGCGAAGCAGGTGCAGCGGATTGTCGAAAAGAAGTTACCCGACATGCTTGATGGGCGATTGAAGTTATGGCTTTAACGCGAAGATTTTGCGTAGCCAGGACCATTGTTGTTTAACGCGCAGCCGCAGACTTCGGTCTGCATTTGCAAACGTGTCCTGGCCGTTGTGCAGAGGACTCGCTGGCTTGCGTTCGGTGCTAGCAATGTTGGCAGGAAGTGCGATTGTCGAGCTACGCTTGACGCTGCCCTTCGGCAACGGCTGCCACAATATCCTCAAGGCTCTTTTCGGGCTGCCAACCCACGAGCCGATTTGCCTTCTCGATGCTGGGCACACGTCGCTGCATATCTTCAAAACCGTCACCATACACCGACTCGTAGGTCACGCTGTGAATGTCAGAAGAGCTGTTTGTCCACCGAATGATTCGCCGTGCTAGTTCGCCAATCGTGACTTCCTCTGTGGCACCCAAATTGACAACTTCGCCCCGAGCTTCATCGCAGTTCATCAAGCCGACCAATCCACGCACTACGTCTTCAACATGGCAAAAACAACGTGATTGGTTGCCATCTCCGTGCACCACCAGTGATTCCCCTGCGAGAGCATTGGCGACAAAGTTGGGAATCACCATTCCATACTGTCCGGTCTGTCGCGGTCCAACGGTGTTGAACAATCTCACGACCACCACGGGAAGGCGGCTTGATTTCCAATAGGCCATGGCCATAAATTCATCCAAAGCTTTAGCACAGGCGTAAGCCCAGCGATGTTTCGTAGTTGGGCCAGCAAGTCGGTCACCATCTTCCTCAAAGGGCACTGATGTCGACTTGCCGTAAACCTCGGAAGTCGACGTTAGCAAGACGGGCTTGCGATAGCGATTGACCTGCTCAAGAACGATCTGCGTGCCGGTAACAATTGTGTCGATAGTCTCAACTGGCTTCTCCATGATGAGCTTCACGCCAACAGCCGACGCGAGATGATAAACCGCGTCGCATTCACCAACAGCTTCATGTACTAAATCTGGATCGGTGACACTCCCGATCAGAATTCGAAGGTTCGGATTGCTTTCCAGGTGCCGCACGTTGCTGATCTTGCCTGTAGATAGATCGTCCAGCAGTGTGACTTGTTGGCCGGCACGAAGCAAAGATTCGGCCAAATGAGAACCGATGAAACCGCAACCGCCTGTGATCAGATAATGCATGACCTACCCAACTTCCTCTCAGCCCCGAATGAAAAGACGCGACGCTGGAAAAATGCGCAACTGTAAAATCGCCCGCCAGACAGGCACGCGATCCACAGTCTCTCAAGATAGAGAAGAGTTGCCATTTTGCCTATCAGGAGCTGGAGAGGCTGTCAGATCTTCTTCAGGCAAAAAACGAATGTGGCGATTAAAGCGAAAGCGATGGTATTGAAAAGCATCGAGTAGCCGAACTCAGCTCCAATCCAGCCCAGAACCGGAGCTCCCAGTAGAGTTCCTAGATCTAATGTCATGAGCGCCAGTGCGGATCCCGTTCCACGATACTCCTGCGGAAAGGAATGAATCGTCAGCGAAGTCATCGTGTGAAACATCAGGCTGTGTCCGAGCCCAGCAAGCACGGCTGGTATCGCCAGAAAACTGACTCTCTGTGGTCCCACCAGTGAAAAGCTAAACATTCCAAGCGCCATCACACATAGTCCGATGAGCAGAACATTTTGCGGACCAATTTGTTCTGGGAGTCTTCTCAGTCCGACGCGGAATATGATTCCTACCGAGGCGTAGCAGATGAAAAAGAATCCCACTTCAGACCAGCCGGCAAAGCGCAGGTTGAGATCGTCGACGAAATTCACGAGGAATGCGAACGGCACAGTCATGCACACGCCAAATACGAAATCGACCAGCAAGATTCGGCCTGGCCAATACTCCCGCGCTACATGCACGAACTGACTCATTCGCAACGAATGTACCGACGGCGGTCGCTTCGGTGCTTTCAGGAAGTAGAGCATGATCCCCGGAAAAATGTTGGCAGCAGCTGCCATGGCAAACAAAGTTAAGAAGCCACTGCGCTCGCGTGTTCCATCGCCCAGCAGAAGGTCTCCCAGGTAAGGGCCGACCAACATGCCGAAAAATCCGCCCACTCCCAGAATGCCAATCGCCTCAGTTCTTCTCTCCTCCGGTGCAATCTGGGAGATATAGGTCAAGCTACTTGCAAAAACAATCGCCGCTCCCAGCACGTTGCAGGATCGAATGAAATAGATGGCGAAGTTTAAGTCAGGCAGAAAACAGTTCACCGATGCACTGAGCGAAAAGACTAAGTAGCCCATCCACCAAGTCGTTTTTGCACCGAGACGATTGATGAGCAAAGCCATCATCGGCCGCATGACAATACTAGTGGCCACACATACGCCTGTGATCCAACCGACTTGCTGAAGATTACCTCCCAGGAACTCAATCCACCGACCATAGTGGGCCATCAATGTATTGGCGATGACAAAGACGGTCTGACTCAAGAATGCCAGGACAAAGTTGCGGTCATAAAGTTTTTCAGGTTCAATCTGCTCAGCAATCGTCGAGCGAGAGCTAGGCTCTGAGAGATCAGTCGCGGGCTGTAGCTCACAGGAAGCCATGGGGCGGAGTCGAATTGCTATGTGTGTGAAGAATTAGCGATCAGTTGTGCGCGTACAGTGGTTGAGGCAGCTAACTGCCAAAACCATCTCTGGACTCGATAGCTATTAGGCTAACTAGTGTTGTTCTTTCACACCACGCGAAATTCTTCCGCCATCGATTTCGATGTGATTCCGTTGAGCGGAATGATTCGGGCCAGTCATTTTTTCCGGCAACCAAACTCCTCGCCCCGTTCAATTGTGTAGCGGTAGTTTTGCCAGTGCTAAAAAACATGTCAAGACTGGACCTGTTGCCCATAAAAAATCCGCGAAAGCAGGCTAGTGCAAGTCTGAATCAAAGACTCGAACTTTCTTCCAGTTTGCCTTATTGCTTTCGATGAATTCCAAATGTCTTGGTTCGACTTGGTAACGATCGTGGGCTTCGCGATCGACGAACACTGTATGCAGACTAACGTGAAAGTCGTGATCGTTGACTTCGCGACGCAATTCGGGATTCAGCGTGCCAACTGCAAAGTACTCTAGACCCTCGTGGTTATCCAAGTACTTCTTGCACTGGCTGATTTGATGTTCGATCTTTTCATCCGAAGCATCTTCTAGTTCAAAGTAAACCATGTGAGCAATTTTCATCTACTCTTCTCCTTCTGTCTGGTGTTGTGGATGGACTTAAGCGTCAGGGAGGAGACGCGTCTGCTGTTCATCGCTAGGACTCTGGGTGGTGATTGGGGCTTCCTCGACCACATTCGCTAGGCAAAGACTGTTTTTTCCTGGCGTGGTATCTTCCCAGATTCCTCATCTTTCACTGCATGTTGCAAGTACTCGATGTACTTGAGCATCGAATGGTCAGCGAAGTGATCGATCTTGAACTTGCCGAGGGCGAGAAAGAAGCCGTACCATTGGTCACGCACTTTTCGCCAATTACTGTATTTCCTCAATCTGCCGAGGGCATTGAAATACATCTCGCGGCCGCAGTGCTTGTACCCAAGCCAAGCGGGAGGCACCCTGCAGACGATATCATTGTTGTTGACGAACCGGTAGTGAGGGATCTTGACGAAGTTGATGTAACGCCCGTTCCCGACTCGTGGACTTCCAAACGTGAAGAGTCCGCTTGGGTTGGCTGGAATCTCAGCCAGCTTGCACCGTCCAGCACAAATAGTTGCCATCGCTCCGCCGAGCGAATGCCCGGCAAACCAAAGCGGCCTTTGATTCTCTTGTAGGGCGATCTGCATGCGAGGCCACAGGTCGTCGACTTCTGCTTTGAAGCCCGCGTGCACTTTGCCAACCGTTTCGGCCAAAACACTCACTGCGTTCACGTCAGCTTTGATGTCGTTCCACTCATTCGGCTCAGTGCCTCGACAAACCACAAAGCAGTCAAAGCGATTGCCGAAAATGTACGCCTGTGCGCCGTCCCGATCAAAATACTCACATTGCTCGAGCCCGACGCTTTCGGCCAAGACAGAAACAATGTCGGGGCGATAGTAAGACAGCTTTGCAAGTTCGGCGCAAATGAGGGCTTGCCGGAGAAAGGTTAGCTGGCTTACGGGGGCATCAAGTGCCTCCAACTCAATACTAACGCTCTCCGTCGCTTCGCTCACCTTCGCGCCCAGTGGTGCAATGCATCCAAGTTGTATTATGATAACCGACGCCCAAATCGGCTAAAGCACTAGTCGCGTTGATCCATGGGGACAACGTCTCGAACTGTAGGTCCGGTGTAAACCTGCCTTGGACGTCCAATTCTGGTCGAGGAGGAATTGTGCATCTCGACCCAGTGAGCAATCCAGCCGGGTAGGCGACCGATGGCGAACAGCACGGTGAACATGCGAGTGGGAAGTCCCATCGCTCGATAAATGATACCTGAGTAGAAATCGACATTCGGATAAAGCTTGCGCTCGATGAAGTACTCGTCTTTCAACGCCACTTCCTCTAGCTTCTGAGCCACCTCAAACAAAGGGTCATCGAGTTGCAACTTGTTAAGCAGCTTATCGCAAGTCTCCTTGATAATCGTTGCACGAGGATCAAAGCTCTTGTAGACGCGGTGACCGAAGCCCATTAGTCGGAAACCGTCGCTCTTGTCCTTCGCCATGTTCACGTACTTCTCAACGTTTCCGCCATCGTCAGCAATACGCTGAAGCATTTGAACGCACGCTTCGTTCGCACCACCGTGCAGAGGTCCCCACAGGGCACAGATGCCAGCGGAGATGGACGCGAATAAGTTCGCATTGGATGAGCCAACGATTCGCACTGTCGAGGTCGAGCAATTCTGCTCGTGATCAGCATGACAAATCAGCAGCAAGTTCAAGGCTTCGACGAAAACTGGATCGGGCTCGTAGTCTTGCGTTGGAACCGCAAACATCAATCTCAAGAAATTCTCGCAATACGAAAGATGATTCTGCGGATACATGAATGGCTGACCGCAAGACTTTTTGTAGCTGTATGCAGCAATGGTCGGCAGCTTGGCAATCAGCCTGTGGATCGAGATTTCACGCTGCACTGGATCACGCGGATCCAATGAATCTTGATAAAAGGTCGACAAAGCGCCAACAACGGAGGAGAGGATTGCCATCGGGTGGGCATCCTTAGGAAATCCGTTGTAAAAGTTTCTCATATCTTCATGAATCATCGTGTGCTTACGTATCGACTCACGAAAATCAGCAAGCTCCTTGGCATTGGGCAGGTTGCCGTAAATCAAAAGGTAGGAAGTCTCGACGAAGTCACAGTTTCGGGCGATCTGCTCGATGGGATATCCGCGATAACGCAAGATACCTTTCTCGCCGTTCAGAAAAGTAATCGCGCTGGAAGTGCTACCGGTGTTGACGAAACCTTCGTCTATCGTGATGTGGCCGGTCTTCTTCCTCAACTCGGCAATGTCCAACGCACGTTCGTCTTCACTGCCAACAACGACAGGCATCTCGAGTTCGTGTTCCCCAACGGTTAAGCGAGCCGTATTGGTGTCCACTTCGATTGTCTCCTCAGCAGTTGTCATCGTCTGTTCCCTCAATTACGGAGGTCTAAGTCGCGCTCTGATTCACAGCACGAAATTATAGCAAAGCACCAAGCAATCTATTGTCTGCACGAAGCAATCACACAACTGGATGCCAGTGTCGAAGTGTTTGGATAGAATCGTTTTTGCAAGCCACGCCTTGCTTGCAATTAGATTGCTAAAATGGTCCGCCCAAAAGATTGGCGTCCCGCCGTCAGCGACGATCGACCTGCTCCGCGGCGCCCAGTGTAGCGTTCTCGGGCCATCACGACAATTGACCCAATACACACAATAGGCTGCTACTAACGCCGAAAAGCGGCAGATAGGAACCTGGAAGACACGCGAATTTCAGTCGTATTTCCCCACTCTCTTTCTTTGTTCTTTCTTTGTTCTTTCTTTGGTAGCCGCGAATCATAGCCCAAATCGTGAGTAGAGCGACACTCCCGCAAGCTTCGGGTAACGAAGGTCCGACGGCAGACCAAGAGCTGGAGAATTCTTTTAGAAACACGCTCGTTTGTGAATGAGACTTCGAAACTTAGCACGGAACCGTCACACCGCTGCTCAATGCACTCTCCAGCCGCTCCATAAACGCCATTCGAACTTGTCTTCGAATTCGTAAGCATAGTCGACGTAAACCTCTTCGCTCATGCCATCACCTGCGAAGACGTCGATCCGCCTGATATCCAGTCCCGATGCTTCGACGACTTCCGCATCTCGAAATACCCATCCAAGCAGGTGTTGGCCCGTCTTGAATCTGTCCAAACCGCAGAAAAAGAGGATGATCACAAGTACGATCGGAAGCTGCAATTGACTTTCGCTACGCAAGAGGCACCTCTTCGCGGGATGCACTGGAATAATGCGGATAAACTTTTTCTATGGAGAAAACGCGATTTCGCGAAACCGGAATCCTGGCGACTCCCAGTAACGGGAGGTGTCCCTCAGCTTCTTTGCCAAGTTTAGATCTTCTCACATTTGCCGAACACTGCACTCTCCGAAACCTTTCCGTTGGTGCGGCCTCGGTTATTGCCAATCTGAAACCGGCTTCCTTGAATGGCTTTCTGAGGTGAAGGTACTGGGTGACGTTTTTTCGGCACAACACGACGTCACCCGATTTAAGAGCGCTGCGATCGGCTATCGTCTCGACGGTGCAATGTTGTGCTGACGCTATCTTATGCATAATCGCATAGCCGCGACGACGAAATTGCCGGTTTCGACATTCCGCAACTTTGCGATGTGTTGAGTCGCCCAGACCATTGATCTTCCCCATTATTGTTTGAGAAGACGCGTAGGACCGCTGCGGCTGCGACCAAGTAGCGATTCTGCAATCAGGATGGCCGCGTGTTGTTTGCCCAGTGTTCACTTGGGTCGGTTCCGCGAAGGAGAACTCCTTTCTGATTCCAATCCAGCGAAGCGCGGACTTCGGTGCTTGCGTACCGAAGCGTAAGGCCGCACCGTCGGCGGGCGGACAAATTCGCCTCGGAACCATGCAGCAGCAGATCCGAATGCAGCGAGATCTGGCCTGCTTTCAGCTCGTCGTAGACGATCTCGCCAAAACTCTCTGGATTTTCGATTGTCTGGTTAAGCACGTTGTGCTCGTCGGGATTACTCTTTCGATAAGTCATATGGCCGGAATGATGCGAGCCAGCGACGAACTTCATACACGCGTTATCGCGATCAGCATCGTCGATCGCGAGCCAAACTGTTACGGCCTTCGAGGGACTTAGTGGCCAGTAGCTCGCGTCCTGGTGCCAAGCGACTTCTTGTCCATCATGCGGCATCTTGCAGAAAAAATGCGAGCCCCAGCCTACAACGTTCTCGCCAAGCAAATCACTGACGCAGTCCACAATGCGAGAGTCGCAAAGAATATCGTAGACTGGCCCGTAGCTCAGGTGCGCTGAACTGATCGAATAGCTGTCACCGCCCGTTGCCACCACTTCTGCGAGCAGTTTGTCGAAGTAAGAACGAATGGAGGTGATTTCTTCGACGTCAAAAATATCCACCGGTGCCACGTAACCCGACTCATTAAAGCCGTTTATTTGCTTCTTTGTGAGCTTGTTAGGTTGCTCCACTGTCGAAGGGTGAAATGCTAGATCTCGCTTAAGACTCTGCAGTTGATCTTCAGACGGGACAACACTGAAGGATTTGCCACTATCTCGGCTCATAGTTCTTTCTGATCCGGTGCGAGGTCTTTCTTGCCTTGGTCGAAAATATTCAGTTCGCCAGCAAGTGAATTGAAAAGCGACGTGGCCGCTGCTGACATTTGGAGGTTACGAGCAGCGAATCTAAACTACAATCGGGGCGGCAGGCAACTACTTGACGGATACAGTTGCCAATTTTCCGATGAAGATTTTGCGTTGCGGGTAAGGCGTTGGAGATCGAGCCAGAAGAAACAGTGGACGAAGAGCGTCGCGTCGCCTTTCGCTGTTCCTGCGGGGCGGATGTTTTGCTGCCCATTGGCGGAAATGGAGTTTGTGACACTTGCCATAAAACAATCAGACTTGGACGGCTTGATCCATCACAAACCATTTCATTCTGTTCGGAGATTGGCAGATGCACCGAGTTTCAGCTCTCTGATGGGCCCGACCGGAGCGGAGAATCACTGGGCCACTTCCGACTTCTCTCCAAACTTGGCTATGGCGGCATGGGAGCGGTCTATCGAGCTTTGGACGAATCGCTGCAACGTTTTGTAGCGGTCAAGGTTATTCGCTCGGCTGACACTCATACTGAAGTTGGCCAAAAACTGGTACAACGACTACTCGATGAGGCCGTCGCTCAAGCTAGGTTGAACCACCCCAACGTAGTTACGATTTACTACGTCGGTCGCGATGGGGAAGAGCCCTTTTTTGCGATGGAGCTGCTGCCGGGCCCTACTTTGGCGCAGAAAATCATAGACGAACCGCTCCCCTACGAAGAAGTCATCCGGTACGCGCGACAAGTTTGCTCGGCGCTCGCGCAGGCAAATCGTCTCGGCCTTGTTCACGGAGACATCAAACCAAGCAACTTGGTGCTTGCAAATGATGAAACAGTCAAATTGAGCGACTTTGGCTTGGCTCGAACTGATAGGAGTGTTCCGACGGGTGGGATTAGCGGCACGTTGAGCTATCTGGCGCCCGAGCTCTCCTCCGGCGGTCAACCCACGATTCAAAGCGATATGTACTCGTTGGGCGTAACGCTGTTTGAGCTCGCGTTTGGCAGAAGGCCCTACGCGGTGACGGGTACCACTTTGCAGGAGCAGCTTACGAGCACGAATGAAGCCGAAGTCCAGTTCCCAGAACGTTGGCCTGATTCCATTCCTGAGCGATTCCGAGATTTGCTTGGCGCCTTGATGGCTCGACATCCAGAGGATCGATTCCAGGACTTTGAGAAGCTGGATCAGTCGTTGAAAGGAATCGCACCGATCGGATTTACGCGAGCCAGTTTGATGGTTCGCATGATGGCCTTTGTCATCGACTACCTTTTGTTGACTCTCGGCATGATCCCATTCTTGATTGGCCAAGAGTTGATGGATCAAGGAATCATAAGTCAGAGTTCGCGCTATTTTGCTCCGCTCATTATGCTTTTTCCCTTGGCGGCGATTTTGTCAGAGAAGGGTGGAAAACGAACGCTCGGTCGCTATCTGTTGCAGCTGCGAATCGTGGATCAGCATGGTCTGCTTCTAGACGGAAGGAGAAGGATGTTGAGAAGCATCGTGCGCTATGGACCAGTGATGCTCATGGCCAGCAGTGTGGTGTTGACAGCTTTCCGCTTTCAATTTTTGAGTGTGCTCATTTTTCCGTTGTTTCTAATGTGGCTACTCGCTGACATTCTACCTGCGCTTGCAACGAGTCACCTTGCGCTTCACGATCGCCTCTGCGGCAGTCGAAACGTACTCGACACAGTATCCGACTAGTTGCTTAAGCTACGCTCGCACGCCTGTGGTTTCGAACGCGCAGCTCGCCGAACTAAAGAGTGGCCTTGAGCCTACGAGCACCCGCGCTCTTTAGTGACTTCGCCGCATTTGTGTTTGGGGGTATCCGTGGTCTTCTGGCTCACGCTGGCAGCTAAGACTCTGTCACGGCTTCGCCATGAAATCCGGGACCATGCATCCATATGCGACTCGGCTTCCGCTCCAACTCCTGCACGGAATCACGCTCTCATTCCTACTTGAATAGACTCACATCGACCCGAACGTTCTGACACTCCACCCTCACGATAGTTAGCGGTGGATCTGAACTACAACTTTTAGCTCGTAGCAGGATCCGCTTAATAAGAAGCTACAATGCAGACAATAAATTCGTAGCGACAGGGAGTACGCAAAGTGAGCGCTATTAAACCGGGAACAGTTGCCGAGTACATCGCGGGGTTGAGCGAAGAACGTCGGGAGTTCATTGTCGCGCTACGCGAAACGGTAACGGACAATTTGCAGGATGGATTCGAAGAAGGGATTCAATATGGGATGATTGGGTACTACGTACCGCATTCGCTATATCCATCTGGATATCACTGCGATGCATCTCAGCCGCTACTTTACACTCACATTGCATCCCAGAAAAGTCATGTGGCATTATATAGCTTTTGCGTTTACGGCAACGCCAGGTTGGAGGCTTGGCTTCGCAAGCAATGGGCCCAAACAGGCTTGAAGCTCGACATCGGCAAGTCCTGCATCCGATTTAAGAAGCTGGCCGATGCTCCTCTGGACTTAATTGGGTGATTGATTGCCAAGGTTTCTGTCGACGAATTCATTTCTGACTACGAACGCACCATCAAACCCGATGGCAAGAAGCGAACTGCTAGAAAGCTAGCATCGAAGAAAGCGACGGCGAGGAAGAAAGTGGTATCGAAGAAAGTTGCGACAAAGAAAAAGGCAGCTGCCAAGAAAAAGTAGATACTCCTTGGTGGAATCATTGGAAGGGCCTTAGATGAGCAGTCCCTTCCTAGCAAGCGAATCTCTTCGTAGGCCAGAACAACGATACAACCCTTGCCGTATCAGCGTAACGCCATACGGGTTGCGCGTCATGAGAAGAGTCTGGTGGTCAAAATCTGCGTCCGATGTTCCAGCTCTCAGAGCGTTTGCTCGTTGCCAGCCTACGAGAAAACGCAAGCCTTCGGCTCAATTATTGGAGTTCTTACCTGCCCTCGACTATTCTCCCAGGGCAATTGCGATCGTTACACTGCACCAGTTTTGAGTGTTAAGTGTAAACAGTTTCTCGAATGAAGAGTTTCTGTGGCAACTATCTGCATTCATGGAGATGAACTGAGGTGCTGCCATGCTCTGCACTCTTTTACTAGTCATAAGTCTTACAATTTTCCCCGTAATTGCGGTCATTCTGTGGGCTAACAGTCTTGCGTTCGGCAAACGCTGAGCTGCTTTCTTTGAGGAAGAGAGTCGCGATTTCAACGGCAGTAAATGGGCCAATGCGCTGCTCGGAAGCGGCTTCTTGGGTTGGGAACGCAAGACTTGTTCAATGAAGTGGTTTTCTCTTTGCTCATTAAGCGGGGTATGCCGTCCACGGAGTTTTGGCGACCAGCGGGGGATCTCCCAGTTAATGGGAGCGGGGCAATTGGGACAATGGACGCACTTTGGTTAAGCCAACATTTCTCGAATCACGCGGCCATGGACGTCGGTGAGGCGGAAGTCGCGACCAGCCCAGCGGTAGGTGAATTTCTCGTGGTCAAATCCTAGCAAGTGCAACAGCGTGGCGTGCAGGTCATGGACATGCACCCGGTTCTCCGTTGCTTGGAAACCGAATTCGTCGGTCGCACCGTGAACGTGTCCGCCCTTCACTCCACCTCCGGCAATCCACATGGAAAACCCATAGTGATTGTGGTCTCGGCCATTAATCTTACCTTGATTGCTACCTTCCTTAGGTAATTCTACCGTTGGCGTCCGACCGAATTCGCCGCCCCAGATGACGAGTGTCTCTTCAAGCATTCCACGCTCCTTCAGATCGGAAAGCAGGGCACCAATGGCTTGGTCGCATTGCCCCGCTAGTCCACGATGTCTTTGCTCAATATCGTCGTGATTGTCCCAGGGCTGCCCCTGGCCGTGCCAAACTTGCACATAGCGAACCCCGTGTTCGAGTAGTCGGCGAGCGATCAACAACTGCCTAGCCTGAACGCCTGAACCATACTTTTCGAGAATATGCTTGGGCTCATTGCGAACGTCGAAAACTTCGGCTGCTTCCATCTGCATTCGATAAGCCAGCTCAAAACTTTGTATTCGAGCTTCTAGCTGCGGATCGGCATCACGCTGCTCTTGGTGTCGGCGATTCAATCGCTGGAGCAGGTCGAGCTGTCTGCGCTGCTGAGTCGTCGTTACTTTCTCGTTTCGGATGTTTTCGATTAGCTTCTCAACTTCTTGGTGCTTTGTATCAATGTAAGTGCCTTGATAGATTCCAGGCAAAAAACCTGACTGCCAGTTCTGCGATTCTTGAATCGGGTAGCCGCCGGGGCACATCGCGATAAAGGCCGGGAGATTCTGGTTCTCGGTGCCGAGTCCGTAAGTCATCCAGGATCCCATGCTCGGTCTAACCAATCGCGCTTCACCGGTATTCATCAGCAGTAAACTGGGCTCGTGGTTCGGGACATCCGCATGCATCGAACGGACCAGGCAGATGTCGTCAATTTGCTTGGCGGTGTGCTGGAAGAGTTCGCTGACTTCTGTGCCTGATTCGCCATACTTTTGAAACTTAAATGGCGAGGGATAAAGTGCTCCAGTGGGCCGTTCCGTCTTGGGCGTTTTGCCAGGCATGGGCTGACCAGCGTACTTCTGGAGAGCTGGCTTGGGATCGAAGGTGTCGACGTGGCTCGGTCCGCCGTTAGCGAAGATATGGATGACTCTTTTTGCTTTGGCGGGAAACTGAGGGGCCTTAGGTAAAAGTGGGTTTTCACCGGCTCCGGCTTCGCCCGCTGAAGATTGCTGGCTGAGAAGATCGTGAAGAGCCAAGGTACCAAAACCGACTCCCCATCGCTGAATTGCTTCTCGTCTTGAAACTGTCATTGGGTGGCCCGGGTAATGTGGAGGGGGAGGAATTGAGAGGCAGTAGAAGGCTGGAAGGAAAGGGTGGTCGGCAGGCAGTTTGATTCCACGTGCCGGATGCTCTGCCACTCTGTTTTCGAATAGAATAACGGTCGATCTCTAGTTTAGCTGACGCTGCCCCACCTTCCCAAGCCTTCCTCATTCAAGTGGATCACAATGGTGATGACCGCTCGTAACGTATCCCATGAGTCTCGTGGATTTGTATTTGCCTTTGTCACGCTTCTCGCTGCTACAGCATCCAGTGCAGGTCTGGCTCAGCAGAAGGATGATAAATCTTATCCGAATCTCGAGTTCAACAAATGGAGCGGAAAGCTGAATGTCCCTGATCCCGTAGCGATTAGCGTTGACGACCAAGGTCGCGTGTTTGTAACGCAGACTCGCCGCCGCAAGATTCAAGACCTAGACATTCGTCAGCATCGGGAGTGGGTAGCCAATGATCTCTCGCTGACCAGTGTGGATGCGAAGCAAGCGTTTTATCGTAAAGTTTTGGCGATTGGCGGTGATCAGAAGAAGCAGCAAAAGCATGTTCGTGATTGGAACGAAGACGGCCAGTACGACTGGCGCGACCTCACAGTTGTTAGCGAAGCCGTCTATCGGCTGGTCGACAGTGACGGTGATGAGAAGGCTGATGAAATCACCACCTTTGCAGAAGACTTCAAAACCGAAGTTACAGGGGTCGCCGCTGGTGTCATGGCATACAATGGGACCGTCTATGCAACCGTCGCGCCGGATGTATGGAGGCTGTTCGACGAGGACTCCGATGGTGTCGCCGATTCACGCAATGTTCTAGCGCACGGTTTCGGGCTTCACATAGCCTACGGTGGCCATGACATGCATGGCTTGACCATGGGACCCGATGGCAAGATCTATTGGTCCATCGGCGACAAAGGAATCAGCGTCTCCTTGCCAGATGGCAGCGAGTTCTCTTATCCGCACGAAGGCGGTGTCATGCGGTGCAATCCCGATGGTAGCGACTTCGAAGTCTTCGCCCATGGGCTTCGCAATGTACAAGAAGTTGCTTTTGATCAATTTGGCAACATGTTCGGCGTGGACAACGATGCAGATCAGCCGAATGAAAAAGAACGCTTTGTTTACATCGTCAATCAGATGGATGCTGGCTGGCGTTGCTACTATCAGTACCGTGGCTCAGACTACAACCCGTGGACGGCTGAGAAACTTTGGGACTTGCCAGGCGAGGAGCACGCAGCGTACATCGTTCCACCGATTCAGCACTATATCGACGGTCCAGCGGGTTTCAAATTCAACCCAGGAACTGCACTTGCACCTGGGTACAAGGACTATTTCTTTTTGACTGGTGCTCCAAACGGAAATCAGCATGCGTTTCGGGTCGAGCCGACGGGCGATAGTTTTTTAATGAAGGACGAGCATCAGATTGGGCGAGGCATTGCGATTGTGGGTCTCGCCTTCGGACCCGACGGCGCACTCTATGCAGCCGACTGGGATGGCGGTTATCCTTTGGACGAAAAGGGCTCTGTGATCCGGATTGACGTTTCGAAGGACATGAGAGGCGAAGCGCGAACACAAGTTCAGGAGCTTTTGAAACAAGGTTTTTCTGATCGCGAATCAACCGAGCTTTTGCAACTTCTCGCCCATGAGGACCAGCGAGTGCGGCTGCGAGCTCAATTCGCTTTAGTAGACAATGCGAATACCCTCGACCTAGCTGCTTTGGCGCAGAATCGGACGAAGAGTCAATTTGCAAGGCTCCATGCAATATGGGCGCTCGGGCAACTCGGCCGGAAAGAAGACAGCTTGGCTCGCGACACGTTGGCACTGCTGCTGAAGGATTCGGACGCTGTTCTGCGAGGCCAAGCTGCGAAGACTTTCGGAGAATTGAGAGCTGTAAGAACCGAGCCGCTGATACCTTTGCTAAAAGACAAAGATCTGCACGTTCGGACTTTGGCCGCTTTGGCCGTAGCGAGGCATCCGAGCGGCAAAGCTGTCGAATCGTTACTGGAGCTAGCCGATCAGTTGAAAGCTGACCAGCATTACTTGCGGCACGGCTATTCCGTGGCACTCGCGGCTTGTGCCGAAGCCGAAGAACTGGCGAAACAAGCAGAAAGCGGTAACGTACTGCGAAAGCTCTGCTGCGTGTTGGCGTTAAGAAAACAAGGAAGCAAGGAAGTGGAGGCCTTCTTGGCCGACAAGTCAAATTGGGTCCGCACGGAGGCCGCTCGAGCGATTCACGATGGCACATCTATTCCGGATGCTCTACCGGCTTTGGCAGCGGCGCTCCTTTCATCGGCTTCACTACCAGAGGCGTTTTATCTTCGCGCTATAAATGCAAACTTTCGCATCGGTGATGCCGAGTCTAACAAGCGACTTGTAGCTGCTCTGGCCCAAGGGGACTTTCCTGAGTCCGGTGAGCTCGCGATCTTGCGGACACTTTCAGAATGGAGCAGGCCTAGTGCATTGGACCTAGTTGAAGGAATTTTTCGGCCTGAGCTTGTCAAAGAAGCAAAAGTGAAGGCGCGTCAGATGGATCTGGCGGAGCTTCCTGAGATCTTGGCAGGTTTGCTTAAGGGCAAGAATGAGAAAACTCGACGAGCGGCTTTGCAGATCGCCCAGTCACTGAACCTCGAATTTCCCGCAGATTCCCTCGTGAGAATGGTTCGCGATGTAGATCTTGATTCGGCCACGCGTGTTCTCGCCTTCAACTTAGTTGCTGAAAGACAACCCGAAGTGGTGGGAGAAGCAGCCGAAGCGGGAAACATGGATTTGCGTCTAAGAGCCCTCGAGTTTGCTCTTTCTCAGAAGTCTGAACAGGCCTTGGCCGCGCTAGATGAGATTCTTGTCGATGAGTCGGTCGAAATGAAAAAACGACAAGAGGTGTTGAGGATTTTGTCGCAGAGCCGAGCTACCGGCATCACGCAGATTTCCGAGCGGATCGGCCGCCAACTCCGAGATGGAAAGCTAGACGCTGAGTTGGAGCTGGATGCCGTCGCCCTGCTGGCCTCTCAAACTAGAGCTGATTCGATCAAGAGGATCGTCGCCAAGCTGGATGCCGACTCGTCCAAAGATCCATTGGGTAGATTCCGATTTTCATCAGCCGGTGGCGATGTAGAACGCGGTGAGCAAATATTCAGAACTCACGGACAAGCTCAGTGTTCTCGTTGCCACCGAATTGGCAAGAAGGGCAGTGAGATTGGGCCTGTACTGACCAAGATAGCGGAGAAACGCGACGCGGCGTATTTGCTGAACGCAGTTATTTTGCCAAGCAAGGACATCGATCAAAACTATCGCAGTCAATCAATCTTGTTGGCTAGCGACGAAGTTCTGCTTGGACGTATTCAGAAGGCCGGCGATAAAAAGTCGATTGTTGCCAATATGAAGGGTGAACTGGTCGAAGTTCTGACCGATGATATTGTCGCGGTTAAAGAGCAAAAGACTTCTTTGATGCCTGTGATGAACGAAGTGCTCTCTCCCGAAGAAGTTCGTGACCTCATTGCGTACCTGCGGACGTTGAAGTAAGTCCTGCGTTCCTAGTCGCGAAAATCACATCCACCAATATGATCGTTGACGAGACCCATGGCCTGCATGAAGGCATAGCAAGTAGTTGGCCCCACAAAAGACCAGCCTCGTTTCTTTAGATCTTTGCTCAGTGCCGTGGACTCTGCAGTGATCGAAGGAATGTCTTCTTTGCAACGTGGAGTCACTTTCTTTTTAGGCTCAAAGCTCCAAAAATAGTTCGACAAGCTGCCTTCACTCGCTACAAGTTCAATTGCTTTGGCGGCATTGTGGATCGTGGACTCAATCTTGCCGCAATGCCGAACGATGCCCTCGTTCGTTAGCAATCGAGTCACGTCACGTTCTGTCATCAACGCGACCAGGTTGAAGTCAAATTGACGGAAGGCTTTGCGAAAGTTCTCGCGTTTTCGGAGAATGGTGATCCAGCTTAGGCCAGCTTGGAAACCCTCAAGACAGATTTTCTCGAATAGACGCTGATCGTCGTAAACTGGCCTTCCCCATTCATTGTCGTGATAATCTTGATAGAGCGGATCGTTCCCGCACCACCAACAACGCTTCGCACCGGCTTCATTGACGATCAGTCCGCGCTCAGTAAATTTCTGTTCCTTCTTCGATTTCTTCTTTGTCTTTGCCATCGCCTGGATTCCGCTTGGAGGAGGATGGTAGATCGATGCATGATCCAGATCAGCCGAAGGTTCGGGCCGCGAAATAAACGCGGCTAGAATGCGAACAAGGAGTCTACCCGAAAGATCGAAGATCTGTGTCTGCTCGCCGGTTGAAAGAAACGACACAATCGAAGGCACATTTTCCACGCCGGTTTTGCTGCCGGGCTTTTCGTGTAGGTTTTTCAGCCCTTCTCCTTTGCCTGAATGCATTGATCTTCCTCTAGCGTTGCAAAAGCGCTCTTCAGTTTTCGCAAAAGACAGAGAAATCAGGTTTGGCGATTCTGGCAACCTTTCTTTGCAGAGAACACGTGTGACAATAACGACATTTTCCAGCTCTTTTCTAATCTGGGCTAAACGTCACGATTTCCGAGCGGCAGGTCTTCTAGTCCAAAACTAGTCCGAAAAAAGGGGGGGAGGCCGCAGGAGGAATTAGCTACCAAGTACTTGTTGCGTTGCGTTGCGACTAAACTAGTATCAGATCACGAAAATCGAAAAACGATCTATAAGCGACCAAACTGTCGCATGTCTCAGCCGAATAGAGCGTTAAAATAGATCCTCAATCACCCACAAGTAGGGAATTGGTTGGGTCGCATTTGGCGGCCTGCCAACTTGTCCCCCAACATCAAAACAGGAGTCATCACGATGCGAGCTCGACTCGTTTTATCCCTTTGCCTGGCAGGGGCTTTAAGTGTTGAAAGTTGCGGGCTGGCCCATGGCCAAGACGGAATTTCGGCAACCTACGGTGAAGGCGTGCATCGGTACTTCGCCGGAGATCTAGCGGGAGCCAAAAAGTCACTCAACCGGTCAATTGACGCAGGCTCGCAAGATCCACGTTCGTTCTACTTTCGTGGGCTGATCGAGGAGGCGATGGGAGCAGACGGAAGTGCGGACTTCCAGAAGGGGGCAAGACTCGAGGCGCTAGGCCGCAGGTCTTCACCAGTGGGCTCTTCCTTGACACGCGTGCAAGGTGCTGTGCGCAAGAAGATCGAAAAGGCACGGCATGATGCTCGCATCATGCGAATGAAACAGATTCAGGAAGACAAAGTAGCACGAGCTAGTGCTGCCGAAGCGGCTAAAAAGCCTGCCGGTGCCGTCGTTCCCGCCTCGGCTGCGGGAGGCCCAAGTCCATTTGCTGATGGTTTGCGTTCAGGTACCGTCTCCGTCGACAAAACTCAGCCACCAACATCTGAAGTCGACGCAGGAAACTTTGCTGCTCCAGCAACCACCACGCCGCCAGCGTCTAGCAGCACTGCTGGTAGGGCAGATCCGTTCGGTGGAGATGCGGCGGCTGATCCATTTGGTGGGGCCGCTAGTGCTCCAACTGCAACCCCTGCTGCCGACCCATTCGGTGGCGCGGCAACCACGCCAGCGACTCCAGAAATGACAGAGCCAGCTGCTGACCCCTTCGGGGCCCCAGCTACAACCAGTGCAGCCCCAGCGGCTGATCCATTCGGTGGAAGCGGCGAAGCGGCTGAACCCGCCGCGACCACGCCTGCCGCTGACCCGTTTGGTGGGGCGTCTTCTTCTGATCCATTTGGAACTGGCGGCGACGAGACAGGAGCGGATCCCTTTGGCGCTGAGAAGGTGAAGGAGAATTCGGGTGCTCCACCCACAACAGATGTGCAGCCAACGCCTGAGAAGTCTGCTCCCAAGAAAAGTGACGATCCATTCGGTGGAGTCGATCCATTTGGCGACAATTAGAGAGAGCGATTGACAACAATCGGCGCCAGTTGTTTTGTGGCTTGTGCCTTTTTCTCTTGGTTGCTCAGAACAATATCGAAGGACTGAGATGCTAGCTTGGCATCTCAGCCCTTTTATTTTGGTGCCGATTCGTGCAGATTGATTAGCTCAATCAGCTAGTGGAGTTGAGAGCTTTCTGATAGGAACCCAACGGGTTACACCACACTTGTTTTCGATTTTCGCAGCGTCTGGTCGTTGGGTGACTTTAATCATCACGCTAACAATGATGCTCTGAATGAACGCGGCGAGAGAGTATGTGAATTTGTTAGTGTGATGGTAAAACAAATCACTTTGAGGAAGTAACAATTCACGTTGTGGTAACGATGAAACGGTCTCTGGAGAAAGTGAAGACTGACATGTAGCCTGATACTCAACCGAGTCTTTGTCGTTGATCGAATCAATTTCCAGATATCCAATTTCCAGATATCCAATTTCCAGATATCCAATTTCCAGATATCCAATTTTCGGAAATTCATGCGAACTACGAAGGTACTAAGGCGATGTCGGTTTGAGCAGGGACTTTGAGGTCTTCTCCGCAATCTTGCGTACCACGGGATCGCTGTGAGACCTGGCTAATTCAGCGATCGCTTTAATCGACGATTCCGAGTTGACACTGATGACTACGAGTGTCCGAATACTCTGACGGACAACGGTGCTCTTCTCGTGATCAAGCAACTCCAAGAGCCTCCTTTCGGCAGGCATTGCGTCGCTTCCAAGTGTCCGCAAGCCCTTGAAGCCATAGTAACGAGTTGTAGTGTTGGGGCTTTCGATCGCTTTGAGGAAGACGGAGAGGACGCGCTCAGCGTTTCCTTCAACTCGCCAGAGATTCTCTGCGATTTTTAGCTTCTCAACTTCGCTTGCGTTTTCAAAACTCTCCAGGAAATAGGGCAGAGCTTCTTTCGCGTTTGCTCCAGCGATCGCGACAGCTCTCTCAATTCCGTGGTTCTGCGGCGAGAGATGCGGAATCAGTTTTCGCACGACAGCTTGTTGGACTTTGTCTGATAGCCGCGGCATCGTTTTGTATATCGCGTCCTGGTAGACGTACGTGACGTACTTTGCCCGGTCCAATTTTCGGAGCAGAGCAAGTTGAATACTCGCAGCCTGTGTTTCCGTCGCTCGCGACGCCAAAGTCGCAAGTGTGGTAGCGACGGCGTCGGAAGAATTTTCGTTAGGCAGCATCGAGAATGCTACGCGGATGGCTTGGTTCTGATTGGTCTTGAGTGCAGCCAAAGCCCTAGCTACTGAGGAGCGTACTCGTTGCTCAGGAGAATTAGCCATCGCAGCTAGTGCATCGAAGTGATCCTCGAAATAGCCTCGAGCTGAGAGGATTTTAACGGCGGCATCACGGTGTAGTATTTCGGGATCGCTTAGGAGGTCGACAACATCCTTTGTGACTGAAGCTGTGCAGCTAGAGAGAATAGCCACTGCCCGTTCACGGGGTGTCGTTGGGGAGAGCCTTTTGCCGTTATGCCGAACATCGCTGAGCATGCGAAAAACTATTTCTGCAGTCTCAGGTGCTAGCTCCTTGGTTTGATCTTCATAACGCCACCAAGTCAGCATCATTTGACTTACGAGCTCGAGTGACTGAGCATGCTCAAGTTCACTCAACAGCACGGCCGCCACCTGCTCACGATCTTGTGAGCTGATCTTTTCGGCGACCTCGTTTCCTGCTTCGCGTTGCTCGGCCATTTGGAGTCGGAGAATCCAATCCAACTGCTTGACAATCGCCACTTTACTGAGCTCGTCGGCCTCCGATGTAAATTGGTTCAGAAGATCGAGTACCGAAGCGTTTGCGTTACATGCGATTGGGAACCAGAAGGTTAGAACCAGTCCACATACAGCAGTTCGAATCGAAGGCATCGCAGGCTACTCCATCAAGAGTTATTGAACCTGTTCACTTTAGAGAAAACCTCGCTCCAGCTGAGGAGCAGATTCGTGTTTTTACGCAAATTCGACATTCGCAGTGGTTGCTATGGGAATCGATAGATACGAATCTTGGCTTGATCTGTGTAGACGGGCGTGAATAATTCTCCGTATCAAATCGGCTGTAGGAAAAGATGAGGAAATGCAATGAGCGAAGACAACGTGAAACCGGACAGCGAAGTCGAAGGAGTAGTTGCCGAGCCAGAGGAAGCGGCGGCTGGCGAGCAAGCTGCTGTCGAGCTGAATGAAGCCTCAGTGCGTGAACAGCTGAAACAGGTGATAGATCCGGAGCTATTCGTGAATATCGTCGATCTCGGGCTTATCTATGTGGTTGATCTGAAGGCGAGCGAGCAGGAAGGCAAGCAGGACGTTTTGGTCGAGATGACCATGACTAGCCCTATGTGTCCTGCGGGGCCTCAGCTCGTAGGCAATAGCCGCCAAGCCGTCGAATCGATGGAAGGTGTCGGCAAAGTCGAGATCAAGGTAGTCATGGATCCGCCATGGACCCAGGATATGATGACCGACGATGCCAAAGACCAGCTGAATATTTTCTAGCTGAGGACTCTGGTTTTAACTGAGTTCGTAAAGACCTCCGGCAGCCAGCCTACGATTTGAGTTTCTAAGAGCAAATTCTGTCCCTATTGACCAAAATCTTGCTATCGAGTTAAATTTTTCTCCAACTACCAAGCTGGGACTGCTCCATCAATAGCCTGGAACCGAAGAAGAATTGCTTAGAATCGCTGCGTTTTGAGGAATTTGAGAGGGTTTTGGCGTGGGAGTCGTGGCAGCCAGGCCAGCGTAGCTTCAATCGGCAGAGCACCGCATTCGTAATGCGGGGGTTGCGGGTTCGATTCCCGCCGCTGGCTCCTCTGGGATTTTTCCAAGGATTTTTTTCTTTTTTCGCCGCCCCATGGATGGCGGAATTGGCGACCAAGAATCATCTGCGGGAAAACTATTTTCAAGCTTTGCTTCCATCATTTGGAGTTCGCACAGAATGACCGAACCTTCGGGTCTGGACGTCCACGAGCTGGTTGTATCCAACCACTCCTTTGGACCAGCGGAAATTGCTCAAATTTGCAAAACAATTGCAGAAGATTACAGCCAACTTGGCGTGCTGAAGGACGCGGTGGGCGAGCTGGCTCAAGTTCCCGATCGTAGCCCTGCTCAAGCAGTGCGTTTGGGAGTCTGTCAGTATTTGATCGGCAAGTTCCAAGATGCTGCCGACACGCTTAGCCACGCTGACGGCGGCGCTCTGGCTCTCTACTACTTGGCGAAGGCTAGCTTCCAGTTACAAGACTGTGACGGCTCTCTTAAACACTTTGAAGCGGCCAAGGCGGCGGGCTACGATGGCGATCAATGCCAAGTCGCTGCGACAGAAGTCCTGAGATACCAGGGCAAGTTGCAAGAAGCCATGGATATTCTGGATAATATCTTTGGACCTTCCGAGCAAACTGCAGAGTACAACTACCAGCGTGGCGCGACGGTAGCCAGCCTCGACGGGAATTTCGAAGAGGTTCTACGGCTCTACAACCGTGCGATCCAGTACGACGACCAGCATCCAGGTGCATTGTTCGGTCTTGCATACGAGAATGACCGCAAAGGCAACGATGCAGAAGCTTTGCAGCTTTACGAGCGTGCGGCTTCCTGTTTTCCGGCGCATGTCGGCACGTTAATCAACTTGGGTATCATGTACGAAGATCGCAACGACTTCGGCAAGGCTCAGGCCTGTTACAAGCGAGTGCTGGATGTTTTCCCAGCTCATGATCGCGCTCAGCTCTACATGAAGGATGCTGCGGCATCCGGAAACGTCTACTACGACGAAGATTCCGCTCGTCAGACAGAGCGTATGTCCCAGCTATTGTCAGTTTCAGTCAACGATTTCGAGCTTTCGGTGCGGAGTCGAAACTGCTTGCAAAAGATGGGTGTCGAAACGCTTGGCGATTTGGTTCGTACGACTGAGCAACAGTTGTTGTCAAGTAAGAACTTTGGCGAAACCAGTTTGGTCGAGATCCGCGACATGCTTTCGTCACGTGGTCTCGTCCTTGGCCAAATGCACGATCAGCAGCGTGAACCGGATCCACCGTTGGATACTTCGAGCTTCACGCCAGACCAGCAGGCTGTGCTTGAGAGGCCAATCTCCGATTTGAATTTGTCGGTTCGGGCTCGTAAGTGTATGGTCCGCCTCGGTATCAATACGATCTCTGAGTTGATCCGCAAGACTCAGGATGATCTTCTTGAGTCAAAGAACTTTGGTGTGACCAGCCTAAACGAAGTGCGAGAAAAGCTGGAAGGTATGAATCTCAAGCTTCGTGGTGAATAGTCCGTTCGGCGAACAGATGAAAGCATAAGCATTCTACACCGGCGAGTTGTGGTGACTCGCCGGTTTTTTCGTAAGTACATGGGTTTCTATGACTTCAAAAAGCTTCTCCTTCCAATTGAATTCTCCGGCGGAACAGTCAGCTCGGCTGGGCCAAATCAGTTGTCCCCACGGAACAGTGGACACGCCTGTCTTCATGCCCGTAGGCACGGTTGGCACAGTGAAGGGATTGACCGTCGATCAGGTCGAATCCACGGGGGCATCGATGATATTGGGCAACACCTATCATCTTGCATTGCGTCCAGGCAGTAAGCTGGTCGAGAAGCTTGGCGGGCTGCATAAGTTCACTGGCTGGCAGGGGCCGATCTTGACGGATAGCGGAGGTTTCCAGGTATTCAGTCTTTCGAAAATCAACAAAGTTACCGAGGAAGCGGCGACATTCCAATCGCACATCGACGGTGCAAAGCTGGAACTAACTCCAGAGGAATCCATACGCATTCAAGAACGACTGGGCAGCGATGTCGCCATGGTGCTGGATCACGTTGTTGCGTTGCCGTCTGAGCGTAATTTGGTTGAGGAAGCGATGGAACGCTCAACGCGTTGGGCGGCTCGCTGTCTCGACGCTGCTTCGCGCGAACAACAGGCCAAGTTCGCGATCGTTCAAGGAGGTTTGGACGTCGCTCTCAGGCGACGCAGCTCCGAAGGCTTAACGGTCTTGCCATTTGACGGCTACGCAGTAGGCGGGCTCAGCGTTGGCGAACCGCCTTCGGAGATGTATCGCATCATCGAAGCAACCACGCCGTTTTTGCCCAAGGATAAGCCAAGGTACTTAATGGGAGTCGGTCGTCCGATTGATTTGCTGGAAGGGATAGCCCGCGGCATCGACATGTTTGACTGTGTCATGCCAACTCGAAATGGTCGGAACGCATTGGCGTTTACTTGGAGTGGAACCGTTCGGCTTCGAAATGCAAAACACGCCGAAGATCCACGACCGTTAGACGAAAACTGCCCCTGCTTGGCATGCAAGCACAGCCGATCCTACTTGCGGCATCTCTTCAACGCCAAAGAAATGCTTGGGCCGATCTTACTAACCCACCATAATCTGACTTTCTATCAATTGGTCATGCAAGAAGCACGCAAGCAGATTGCAGCTGGCACTTTCGATGATTGGTTGTCACAGCAACGCGGTGTGATCGACGAGCCCGAACAATAAACTCGGGATCTACGCGACCCAATAGTTCAGATAACAGTCTTTCCAGGCAATATCAGCCTCACACGAAGGCACAAAGCGACGAAAATGGCTGACGTGCTACTAAGTGGCTCAGTGTCTTCGTATGGATCTCCGTCTTGGCGTTTCTTAACCCTGGTGAGCTGGGCTGAAGCTTGCAGCGAACTTGATCGAGAGGCAGGATGTCGCAAGGCTTAGTTCTATGCTCTAGCTGTTCGATCACCACTTCCATGGAGTTTTACCATTCGCTCGTACTTTGGATACAAGTGTTTGTATCCATCCTGTTCCAATTGCATCTGGGGTTGCCAGACATCGAGTATTTCATAATTGTTTGTAATCGGCTTCGTGGGAACCGATTCAGTTGACCAGGTTAAGTGAACGCACGCAATTGGCTTGACTGGATTGGATGAGGTGAATAGGAAATCTTCGTGCGTCAAAGTATGCACTTACGAGTGCTGACCTAACCACCAGTTCTTGACTGTCGCTAGCAAGCCAGGCCGGTTTCTAGTGGCAGCGATATGTTCGCAGGACCAGCCGAGCTGATTTAGCTTGTCGGCAATCATGGGGCTGAATGCAACAGGTGCGATGTCGCGAGTGTGTTCGCCAAGCAATTCGCATGTAGCTTCTGCGATGGCGGGACTAGTGATCGCACAGGCGTGGATGCGTTTTTTGGAGAGAGCTTGAGATACGGCGGGACGCAGCTTTGTGACAGGCCGCGTTTCGTAACTTAATGCTTCAATAACTTTAACGCCAGCGGCAGCAAGTCCAGCTTGCAGCTCTCCTTGGCTGCGATTGGTGGTGGTGACAATCCAAAGTTGATCTTGGAGCGGCAACTGCTCCAACTTCTTGAGCAAACCCGCTGCCGAGTAATTTTGCGGCGAGTCGGGAAGGGCGTCTGCCTTCAGACCATACTTGGTCAACTGCTCCGCTGTGGATGCGCCCACGCAAGCCAACTTGCATCCGGCGAGGGCGCGAACGTCGAGTCCACGGTCTAGCAATCTCGACATGAATCCGTCGACGCCGTTGATGCTGGAAAATGTGATACCTTCGATGGCGGCTGCACCAATCAATTGTTCCAGAGCCATGTCCAGGGAACTGATGTCAGTTGGCGAAACAACCTCGACGGCGGGCTGATGAAACACTTCGGCACCGAGGTCACGCAAACTGCGAGTCAGCTCTGCATCTGGCTCAGGGCGAGTGTGCAAAACGCCTAAGCCATGTAGTGGCTTGGTGCTGAACCAGTCAAAATTTTCGCCGAGCTGCGACACTTCGCCGACGATCACGATGACTGGTGGACGCATCTTGGAAGCGGGTGTCAGTTCCTTGGCAACTTCTCTTAGCGTGCAACGGATGACGGATTGGTCCTGCCAAGTGCAGCGACGGATGATCGCGCTGGGTGTGTCGGGCGACTTGCCAGCGTCGATCAAACTCGTTGTCCAGGACTCGACCGTCGTCACACCCATGTAAAACACGAGCGTCCCAGGAAACTTGGCAAGCGAATCCCAATGCAATTCCTGTGGCTGTTGGTCGCTGCGCTGCTGGCCAGTGACAAAAGCGACGGCCGAAGCGTGATCTCGGTGTGTGATCGGAATGCCGACGTAGCTGGCCGCCGCCAATGCAGCTGTGATACCTGGGACGACTTCAAAGGGAATCTCGGCCTCAGCAAGGACTTCAAGCTCCTCGGCGCTTCGGGCGAAAACTGCAGGATCACCACCTTTGAGGCGGACAACGTTCTTGCCGGCTCGAGCGAGTTCCAGAATTCGGGCGTTGATTTCCCGCTGCGTCCAGATTTTTGACTCGCCGTGTTTTCCGACTGATTCGCACACGGCAGATTGGGCAAATCCTAGAATTTCAGAGTTTGCCAGCCCGTCGTACAAAACGACGTCCGCTGTCTGGAGGCACTGAAAGCCACGTAGAGTGAGTAGTCGCGGGTCTCCAGGGCCTGCTCCGACCAGTGAAACCTTGCCGCTTAGGTGGTTCTCTCCGCCCAAACGGCTGGTTTGTGAGGCGTTTCCGCGGGCTTGATCGGTATTGAAATTCGGCATGGGAAGGAAGGGATTTTTGGCTAGACAGATTCCGATGATTAGGGCATCATGATACCCCGTCTGATGAGAGTCACCTCGGTCGCGGGGTGAAAGCAGCTTTATCGGTCAGGGCGCATCTTGGTGCGATCGTTTTCTGACCCCGAAAAGCCAAGTCATCGTTGATGTCAGTGACTCGACGTTGCACGCGAACCACACACGGACGTTGTGATCAATCGCGAGTCGTAACCTTACCACGTTACGTCCAGAATCAAACCGCATTGAAAGTCTAGAGAAAGTATTCATGCCAAACACAGCAGGAGCCAAGAAACGCCTTCGTCAGAGTGTTGTACGCCGCGATCGCAACCGAGCTCAGAAAACTCGTTTCCGTCACTCATTGACCGCCTTCCGCAAGGCTGTTGAAGACAAAAAGCTGGACGAAGCCAAGGATTTGTCGAAGGTGACGGCTAAGCTGTTGGACAAGGCAGCTTCTAAGGGCTTGATCCACAAAAACAAGGCGGCTCGCCTAAAGAGCAGAATGAGTCATTTGCTCGTTTCCGCTTCCGCCTAGAACGTCGCCATCAGGCCTCCAGGGTAATTGCAGGGAACGAATCAATAATATTTCATAAGGCTCGGTAGCTTGTCGCTTCCGAGTCTTTTTTGCTGGAGTCCAGGCTGTAGCCGCTCGGATCGCTAGCCTGTTGACCACAAATCGACACTGAACTGATATTCGCTAATGAGCAAAACAGGTGGACGCGGGCCTTGGGATCAGATTGCTAAAGCCAAAGCCGTTAATTACCGGCCAGAGCGAATGGCATTGAAGACAAGATTCACTCGCTGACGCGTCATGCCTGTACTAGGTCCAGCCGGCGAGTTCGCTGGCGCGGAGGACGCGGGAGATGGCGAGGATAAAGGCGGCAGTACGCAGGTCGACCTTACGGGTTACCGACTCTTGCCATACCTGCTCGAAGGCGTCGCTCAGCGTGCGGTCGAGTTCCTGACGGACACGATCCAGGCTCCAGCGATAGTGCTGGCGATTCTGCACCCATTCAAAG
Source organism: Aureliella sp. (assembly GCA_963691875.1). Classification (GTDB taxonomy): domain Bacteria; phylum Planctomycetota; class Planctomycetia; order Pirellulales; family Pirellulaceae; genus Aureliella. The sequence continues at coordinate 1,117,769 of OY829846.1, read as the reverse complement.
TAACTGACCGTCACACCGCCTGCGTTGGCGAGAATATCGGGTAGGACCACGACACCATTCTTGGCGAGAATCTCATCCGCCGAAGGGAGTGTTGGACCATTCGCAGCTTCTATGATCAGCTTGGCCTTGATATTGTCGACATTGCCTTCGTGAATCACGCCACCTAATGCAGCCGGAATCAGCAGGTCCACGTCGAGCGTTAATAGATCGTCTCCATCCAGTTTCTCCGCGCCCTGATAGCCTTCCAACGAACCAATCTCAAGGACGTGCCTCAGGACTGCTGGGATATCGAGCCCTTCTGGGTTGTAGAAGCAACCGTGAATGTCACTGATTGCAACAATCGGAAACTCCGATTCATACATGTATTTTGCAGCATGCGAGCCGACATTACCGAAACCTTGGATCGCAGTGCGGCAATCCTTCGGACGAATGCCAAGTCGCTTGAGTGCTTTGACCGCCATGATCCCGACGCCTCGTCCTGTTGCCTCTTCACGGCCTTTGGCGCCGTATTCTTCCACCGGCTTACCAGTGATGACAGCTGGGTTGAAACCGTGGTATTTTTCCCACTGGTTGCGAATCCACGACATGACTTCGTGAGACGTCCCCATGTCGGGAGCCGGGATATCGGTATCTGGCCCAATGACGTCGTGAATACCGTCGATAAAGGATCGAGTGAGTCGCTCGAGCTCTTTTTGCGAGAGCACGCGAGGATCAACCGTCACTCCGCCTTTCGCACCACCGTAAGGAATATTTACAACGGCGGTTTTCCAAGTCATCAAACTGGCGAGCGAACGAACTTCATCAATGTCGACCTCTGGGTGATAACGCAGTCCACCTTTCATTGGTCCCCGCGCGTCATCGTGTTGGACGCGGTAGCCCAAGCAAGTCTCAATCGTTCCGTCGTCTTTCTCGAAGGCAACTTGTACGGCAACTTCGCGTTTGGAAGTCAGCAAGAGCTTGCGAAGCTCGGGAGAAAGGTCGATCTTGTCGGCGGCCTTGGAAAAGAAATACTCGGTGGCCTGACTAGCACGCACAGTTGGTGATCCTTGTGTTGATTAGGGAGATCGCTGGGGCGTCGCGTGAGAAGGTGTCTTGAGCGCGGCAGATGATGAAATGCCAGATTCGGAGAGGCTACCAAGGCTCCGAGCCTGAGTTTTTTTGTCTTCAGCGCCGCGACAGCTAGGAAGTGTACTCATCTGCTCTGATCTTTCTATTCCAATCCTCGAATTCCAGCACCACAATCAGCAAATGTGAAGCAACCGGTGCATTAGAGAGTTGTCGGGAGTCTATCGCTCAGAACCCGAAATTGGTTCCTTCTCTTCATTTATAAGATGCCATAGCTCAAATAATCTTTTGACAGCCACACTCGGCAGATCCGATTGCGACTAGCATGTCGGGTTCTCTGAAACTGTTTGGGGGAACGCCAAAAACTCCGACTCGCAAAATACCTGAGCCCTTTTGCGAACCGCGGCAAAGCGCAGCTCGACAACAAGGCGATTGTTGAGAACTGTGAGTCCGCTAACTGTAAGTCCTATGGGCGAATGCTACTGGAGGCAGAAACGGTCGTATGGATTGTTGTTTCTCTTCCAACTTCGCGTCTTGGACGAGTACAGTAGCCGCTCTTCGCGGGCTTATTTCTAGCAGGCAGATAAACTAGAATAGGGTGTCGAAGGAAGCATTTCCAAGGGTGTTTTCGGCGGCCAGAGCCGTGCCCAAGGTTCCTGATTGCCACCTTGAAAACATAGCGTACATGTCCCTCTCAAGTATTGATCTTTGGAAACGTATTTCGGCAGAAGGCATTGCCAGTGCGATGCAATGCCGTACTTGGGCTGCAGAAGTGGCAAAATCGCTGGCTCCCAATCAAGCAGCCGATGGGCTGCAAGTTCTTCAGCAACTGATCCAGCTCGGGAAGTTATCTAAGTACCAAGCCAAGGTGCTTGCAGGGCAGCTTGAAGCACCGCTAAGACTCGGCCCCTGGCATGTCATTCGTCGACTGAAAGCCCCACTCTGGGCTGATTGGCTTGAACTGCAAAAACTGGATCTGACGAAGGCAGAATCGCCCGCACCTGTTTGGGGGAAATACCTGTCGGCCGAGGAAGTTTCGAAGCTACAGCCTTCGGCACCCGCTTTGACGCGTGGGATTCAGCTGGCGAATGCTCCCGGTGAACATTTGCAGCGTGTTTATATTCCAGAGCTTGGCAAACATCCGCATTCCAAAGAAGAAGGCAAACAGCAAGATCTTTTCTTGCAGGTTGATCCTGTCGAAGGACAACTGCTCACTGAGGCTTTCGCGAAAAAGCCTGCTTCACCAGAGGTCGCAGATACGATTGCAATGCAAGTTGGCATCGCTCTTGCATTCCTATATGAATCCGGGATCGTACATGGACGCGTAACCCCGGATCGAATCTACTGGGACGGCGAAAAGGCAACGTTGGTCGTCGATCCTGTTTCAGTACTCACTGCAACTTTGGACGAAAAAGCGACGGGGCTGCTCGGTTCCCACTTACCCAAGATGCAAGTCGCCCATTTCCTCGCTCCTGAATTCGCCGCGCCTGGGCAGTTGCCGACTTGCACAACTGACGTTTTTGCTCTCGGATGCACTTGGTGGTGGTTGCGTGAAGGCAAGCCGCTATCAAGCGGGAAGAACACTCAGGAAATTGTCAGCAACCAAGCTTCGTGTCTCGCTGCGGCGAAAGTAACTCTGGAGGCGATGGGACCTCAAGGGCGAGTTTGGCAGCATTGTCTCGCGCCGAATGCGTCTGCTCGTTTCAATTCCGGTTCGCAGTTCGTCGCGGCCTTCAAAGCGGCCCAAGAAGTGGTTAGCAAAGGTAAGGTGGCAAAGCCGGCGTCGAAAGCAGTGAACGCAGCCGCCGAGGTGTTGGCTCCAGAAGTAATGACTCCAGCGGGCGATGCTCCGAAATCTCAAGAGCCTCCTCAGAGGCAATCAGCAAAGACCAAGCAGGAATCGAATGCGAAAGCTGCTCCAACAAAGCAATCTAGGGGGCAGTCAGAATCACCTGCTTCAAAATCATCGGCTCCAGCGCCTCCTGTTTCTAAAGCATCCCCACAACCAGTGGCTGAGCTGCCGACCATCGAAGCTGCTCCACCGGAACCGGTAGCGAAAGTCGATCCCAATCTTGAGGGTATGCGCCCACCGGCTAGCAAGAAACCGAAACGCAAGAAGCGAGGGACATCTGAGGCTACGCCGGTGGAGGCTCATCCGAGCAAGCAGGCAGATCAGCCCAAGGGAGCAGACTCGTCGGTTGCTGCGTCCGAAAAACAAAAGGCAGTCAAAACGTCTGAGGAGGTAGAGCAGGGAGGTGGACCTGAGTCGGAAGCCGCTGCTGTCGTGGCCTTGGGGTCCGACAGGCTGGAAAAAACAACCCAGCAGATAGAAACGTCGAGCAATGCAAGTCAGGCTCGCAAGAAAGTCGCCAAGGCCGAAGGCATTGCCGACCCTAAAGCCGAAAAGAAGTCGCCCAAGTCTCGCCGTAAGAAGAAACGCAAGCCCTCCAATAAATGGATGGTGCCCGTTTTCGGTGGAGCTGGTTTCGTTTTGCTGCTGCTCGGAATTCTGTCTTACTCCGGTGCCCTAGATGGAGGCGGCGGCAAAAAAGAAGAGCAGGCCAAAGGTGGAACCTACGTGCCGCCAGAGAATGGTGGCTCCGTCACGGTGATTGAGAAGGACCCAATGTTGTCCTTCTACAACCTGCAAGACTCCGAAACCAACATTTGGGTGCCGCCTGTTGCACCGGCAAAGTTTAAGCTGAATTTGCTGCCGCCTGGCGCTGGAGCTTTTCTATCCATTCGTCCGCGAGATTTGCTCGCTGATGGAATTAAGAAAGGAATCTTGGCTAGTCTGGAACCTGGTGTCAAAGACTCGCTTGACGCCACACTCAAGGCGGTTGGACTTGAGTCCAGCGATGTACAGCAGATCTTGATTGGATACTACGCTCCGGTTGCCGATGGCGGTATGCCTCAGCAAGTCTATCGAGTCGAACTTTCTTCTGCTCAGCCGCTTACTTATTTGCGAAACGTATGGCAGAACCCGAAGACTGAGAAAGTTGAGGAAAAGGAGATCCTGACCAATGGTTCAAACGCCTATTTGCTTGAGAAGCCGCTCGCGGAAACTACGGAGGTTGAGAGTTTCTGTGTTGGCCCAGTCAACCTGATCAAAGAAGCTGCAAGCATGGGGGGCGGTGAAGCTCCGTTGCTAGCACCTGTTGAGAAGCTGTGGAACTCTAGCAGCAGCAATTACGATTTGTCAGTCATTTTCACGCCAGCATTCTTATTTGGAGATGGCCGGGTTATTCTGTCACGATATCCTCCACGGCTCGAATCGATCTTGAGGATGCAGATCGGTAACGACACTCGGGCGGTTGCACTGAAAATGCATTTCGAAGAGTCTTGGTACACTGAGTTGCAGCTGGTTGGAGCTAGCGATCAAGAGGCAGGACGGACCATGGCCAACATGCAGCAGGTACTTAATGGTTGGCCAGGGCAAGTCGAGTCATGGTTTGTCAGCGAGACTCCACATCCATATTGGATGGGCTTAGCGCTCCGTTTTCCGCAGCAGCTCCGAAAGGCTTTGCAATACACACGTTATCAGATCGAGGATGGGGCTGTTGTATCCAACATGTACCTGCCGAGTAAGTTTGCGTCCAATCTGATGATTGCATCGTGGACGGGGCTGCAAGACGCAGCTACTATTCGCGGACAGCTCGCAACTGGAAGTACACCGGCTGCGAAACCTCTGACTATGGAGGAGTACTTGGCTCGCCCGATCAACGTCAGTTTTGACCAAGAACCAATTGAGAATGCTCTCGCGGTGATTGTCGAGGAGGCGAATGACCGTCTCCCTCAAGGAACGCCGACTCTCGGATTCCTGCTGGACGGAGACGCATTTGAGGCGGGAGGCATCACACGAAACCAGCAACTGCGAGATTTTAAACACGAGAACAAATCGGTGCGTTCGGCCCTGACCCAAGTAGCCATTATGGGCAATACGACGCCAGGTGCTGAACTCAGCTCTCCCGATCAAAAACTGATCTGGGTTGTCACTGACGATCCTGCCAGTCCCGGCAAGAAACGCATTGTGCTGATGACCAAGACAGCTGCCACTGCCGCGAACATCCCCATTCCAAAAGAGTTCCTTCCTTAGGCAGGCTAAGCTTCGTGTGCTTCGACAGAGGTCGCGTTTAGCATTGGCATTACTCGTTGCAATTTGCTTGATCTTCAGCCCCCAGATTCGAGATTTCTAGCCGGGAGTGCGTTTCGAGCACTCGGCAGGGTTGTGCAAAGATTTGACTTTGTCACTCACGCCAATGGCCACACGTATTCCGGGCTCAAACCCTAAGAATATATCGAACTCATCCATGGATTCCTGGTCGAGGACAAGAAAGTCGTGTCCGGGGAAAACGTTCATCGCTGCAAGATCTGCGACAAGCGTTGGTCCAAAGAATTGTTCCAGCATTCCACGCCGGAACTCACAAATTGGTCGAGACTTCGAATGGCTGCAATTTGCAATGTGGCTGCTTAGACACGAAGTAACTTCGTGCTCTTGCAGTGCAAAAGTCACCTTTGGGGGATTTGATGCGGAATGGTTCATCGAGGGCTTTTGCCAATCGTACGCTCAAACGGAGATGGACTCGTTACGTGTGGTGGAAGTTCGGAAGAGGGAAGAACCTCCCCGAGCCTGATAGCTCGCCCCTTCGTAAGCAGATGGGGCTGGGAACAATGCGAACTGTAAGCCCGGATCCCTCCGGAATTTGATTGTCTGGGCTATTCGAATACTTTCCGCTACCTGTTTTTGTTCTGCCAAATGTACCAGACTGGATAGACGTAAACCCAATGGCCTTCAGGTATATTGGCTTGGCCTCGGTAGTTTTGCGTCTCAGGATAGTGTCCGTAGTCGGAGAAGCGAGTGTAACTTTTGAGATCATTCGGAGCATTGATCTCCATTAGCAACTTTGAATACTTGCCATCAACCGTTGCCAGCTCGCGAAGTCGCTTTGTATCACTCAGCCTGTAGACCTTCTTCTTATCTGTTGGATGAACTGACATTTCGCCAACATCAAAACGTACTAATCGCACGGAATCCTTTTTGTCGTTTTCAAGATCTTGTCTGAAGGCATGTCTCAGGTGAATTTGGTTTCCAGCCTGTGAGTCGGATGAAGGTTCTTGAGCAGTATGGTAGACTTGTTCAAACTGGCCTCCCTTCTTTGCGTAATCGCGAACCTCGTTGGGCACTGATAGTCCGATCTGGCCTGCTAGTTCAAGCAGTTCTTTCATCGAGAGATCACCAGCGAGCTGCATTACGTATAGTTCTGCGGTTTCTTGCAGGCTAATTCTTGGAAGGCGCCAGACAAGGCTTTGAAGGTTATTTGCGAGTTGCTGGCGGACGTGCGGGTTCTTCTCTTTCTCGGCCTTCATCATCCAGAGTGACAGGTTCAGAAATAACTTCTTTGCCTCGAGCTGGGTCCAATTCAGACTTGGCAGAAAGAGTGCTCCGTCTGCAAAGGGAAAGTCTTCTGCAGTAGGATCATACTTGAGCTGCGTGATCACCGTCGTCGCCACAGGATCGTCAGTCATACCCAGGCTCGCCAGGTAACCAGTGGCCAAACGACGAATCGCATCGTCTTCCGCAGTCAAGCCAACTTTGGCCAATTGGACCGGAGTAGCTGCAGCGATTCTAGCCGCAAAAGCTTGCTGTAACCTTGCGTCGCCAGACGCAAGCGTGAGAATCTGTTCCAAGTCGTTCTTGCCGTCCGCAGCAACTAGTTCGGAAACCTTCACTTGAATTGGGCGCGCCAGTGCCTCATCGACCCCAAACTCGTGAAACAGCCCAACGAGTTCATCGAGCTCTTCAACTCGTTGGATTCGAGCACTCTGCACCCATGTCTTTTCCAGCTCTGGCAAGTCTTGAGTCATCAGTTCTCGCAAGTAACGATCTGCTTCTGGATCTTCCGATTCAGCCATGCAAACGATGGCCCAGCCTCTCTGGACCCGCGATTCGCTTTGTTGCACCAGATTGGTCAAAAACCGTAAGCTTACCTTTCCTGCGGCGATGAGCTCGTCCGCTGCTCCAGATGCTTCGTCACCATTGCCGAGCTGATCGATAAGTACGAGCGTCTGCTGCGGACGATTGTTCTTCTTATATCGGAAATTATTTTGTTCTTCGGTCTGGGCTGCGGCAGGAAGGGTCAAGCAGAGAATCACAATGCCAGCTAGAAAGAGCTTGCGTAGCTTGCTGGAGAATCCAAGAACAATTACACCGCCGCCGACGACTATTCCTTGCCAGACCAGGGTTGGAATGGCAGAAACGCCCGATCCGAAACGCGAAGAGTTGGGAGTCTGGTTAGGTACTCCGCAAAGAAACTCTATTTCGTTGACTCGTTCCAGCGTCTGAAGCTCAGAGAGCGAACGTGTGTACAGCTTGCTCTCAGGCGGATCAACGGGTGGCGGACCATGTAGCTTTGCATCGTATAATTTGGGAGAATTGAATCGTGCAGGCAGGCGGTATCCTATTAGCTTTAAGTTTTCGTTGGCTAACGTTTCGAGTGGGAAGTCTCCGTCGATTACGGTTAGAGTCATGCTCTCCATTTCTTTTAGGATTGCATCGGACTCCGCGGCTACTTGGTCGGTGGTAACGTCGCGATGCATCTTGTCTATTGCTTCGCCTCGAAGCTGCAAGCGTTCACTGATTGTGAGGAGGTGTTTCTCTAGCTCTTCTTCTCGGTTGGAAAGTCGGTCGTTGATTGCACCTCGGAGATCGCCGCGAAACAAGTCTTCTGCCGCCTGCATGATAGTAGAAGCCCTTCGCTGAGTCCTCAGTAAGTCGCATTGCACGCGGGGGAGCTGGGAGTACTTGCCGCCGATGACCAGAAGTGGCAAAGGTGACTTCAGGTTGGCGATGAGCCTCTTTCCTGAAACTTGCCGCATGACTAATTCCTGGCCTAAGTTACTGAAACGCATTGGTTTGTCGGCAAGAACGTAGACGATGTTTCGCAAGTCGCCTTCGTTGTAGGTAGAAAGTCGCATTGGCACGACGGGGGCTTCTACGCGGAAGCGAAAGCCCATTGCCTGAACGTGACCATCGAAGCTGGCTCCTGGCTGCAAGGAGTCGTCTACCTCTCGCTGGCCCGGTTTAGGATCTACCAATTGCTTGTGGCCGACTCGTGCACGCACAGCTACGAAGCACCAACGCTCTTTGATGTAATCTTCGCTGACCTCGTCCATACCTTCTGGGTAACGGTAGCCGTTCTGCTTCATCCACTTTTGCAGGGCTTCGCTGCTGCCGGATTGGAGCACAGCCACGTCATACATCCCGACAGCTTCTTCTTTCAAAACACGGGTCTCTTCTCGACGGATCGCCATACTTGCGTCGGCAGAAGCTCCTCCGCCGTAGTCGCTCATTTCTTTCTTGAGCATGCTGCCCCCCATGCCGAATCCATAGTTGAAGTGTGGAGGGCGCAGGTCCACTGTTACTCGCGGTGGATCGATGATGTTTTTCAGATGTTCGAAGGTGGAATCCGAGACCTTTCGCAACGAAGGCGGGCTCGGAAATGGGATCAACATCCCGAAAGTGTCGACAGTTCCTTTAAAGCCAGGATGGATAACCAGGGTCTCGATTCCATTCTTATAAAACACGTAGGTCTGCTGGAGACCTTCGCGTTTGATTCCAGGCTGATCCCGTGGAACGGAAATTGGGGGAACCATGCCACAGGGATCAGCCAGTGCGTTACTCAATAGAGACGCGGCCAAAATCAGGCAGCAGAGCTTTTGATGCTGAGAACCTTTGAAACTACCTAACATTCCATCTCTCCCCTATGATTTGTCCGGAGCAGTCGCATGTGTAGCTGTCAATTTCTTATCGTGTAGAGTTTCGCCCAATCGGACCTTCGCTTGCACTTCAGCTGGAACAGCAGTGTTGCCGTCGCTGAGCCAAATTGAGCCCAGCGTCTTCCAGTCGTCGTTGATTTGGTGAACCGTGAACCACGGCCCTGCAACAGTGTGCTCGCCTTCCAGTCACAACCGCTGCCAAACATGGTTCAATCCGACGCGTTTGAGTGTTCCACTCGTAATCGTAGTGTTCAAATCCTCAACATCCATCGCGAACTCTTGGCGAATATGTTGCGGCACCTTAGTCGGGGGCAAGGAGACTCGCACTCGCCCGCCCTCCTCGATGACTCTGAGTTCTACAATGAGCTGTGATAAATCCAGTTGCTGCGACAGGAAGGCAAAGTGTTTCCTGGGTAAAGCAGAAGGATTCATCTTCAGATGCCGTACCGTCTGGGAGCCATAGAAGATCAAGCTATCGAGGCTCTCACTATCGACTCTGGGCTCGTCTGCCCGATATTGTTTGCAGAGCTCTAGGAACCTCTTTTTTGTGAGCAGCTGTGTAGGATGACGACTCACCGCACAGCCGGAGGCGCAAAGTTGTTTGCCATGCGGATGACTCGTCGCGCGAGATCGCACTTGGTTTCTATTTGAGATTATGGGTAAAGCAATGGGAGCGACAAAGCTAGATTCACGTTGGGCTGCCTCAACCGTCGCATCATTATCGCGATTTAAAGCAACTGCACCCGAGAGGCTCAAACTAGTTTTAGAGTTTCCGAGTGGCAGCTTTTTAGATGAAGCCAAATTCAACGGAGCTGAAGCAAGCTGCTTGGGAGACTTTGTGCCCGGTCTAGAATTGTCAGTGCCAACCAACAAGCAAGTAGCCGAAAGGCATCCGACTATCAGAATTCTCCCGAACATGTAGCCCCTTTCGGTCTGCCAGCTATTGAAAAGATCAGCAATGCTCAATCTCGCAAGATCCACTACTTCAATGACGCAGTTGCGCGCAGTTTATTAGCAAAGTCTTTTACAAAATTCCTATGAAAGTCAATTTTCGTGTCCAGGCTCAAAATGTCGCCGGATCGGTTAAGCTATTCCCTTCGTTGTTTACTAGGCCCCGCCAGTATCCCAGTCGTTTCCAAGATTCAAAAAAGGGTGAAGCCGTGAAGATTCCTGCCGCTCCCATTACTATGCTGCTCTTCGCCTGCTGCACTACGAGTTTTGCTCAGGATGGCAAGCACTTGTTCATTTTGTCTGGGCAATCCAACATGCAGGGCCACCGCCCCGACGAAGCTTTCACTCCTGCTGTCGAAGAGGCATTTGGCAAAGAGAATGTGATCGTGATTCAGGATGCTCAAGGCGGTCAACCAATTCTACGCTGGTACAAGGACTTTCTGGACTCAGCTGGCAAGGCGCCTGAGAAGACCGGCGACTTGTATGATCGCCTGATGAACAAGGTCAATCCTGCCATCAAGGGCCAGAAGCTTGCATCGATTTCTTTCTTCTGGATGCAAGGCGAAAACGATGCTCGTCGAAAGAATGGCGATGTTTATGAGGCCAGTTTACGCGGTCTGCACAAGCAGCTTTGTGACGATCTGAAACGCAAGGATATTGCCTTTATTATTGGCCGGCTCAGTGATTTTGATATGGAGAACAAACGCTATCCCGATTGGACGAAGATTCGTGATATCCAGGTCAAAATCGGAGAGTCGAAGCCTAACTTTGCGTGGATTAACACTGACGATCTGAACGACGGGAAGAACCGAGGTGGCAAAGATATCAAGAACGATCTGCACTACTCTGGTGAAGGCTACAAGGAGTTCGGCCGAAGAATGGCAAAAGCTGCCATAGGAATCATTGGCAAATAGGCCGAGGCTTGAGCTTCAATCATGGAAGATAGTGTGATGGAATCGCAATCGACTGCATCAATTAAAAAATCTAAGCGTTTTGGACCCGGCTTGTTGGTTGCGGCGGCCTTCATTGGTCCTGGCACAGTCCTAACTGCCTCCAAAGCGGGGGCGAGCCACGGGCTCGATTTACTTTGGTGCATCGCTTTTGCATCCTTTGGAGCGATTGTTTTGCAGCTGCTGGCGGCGCGACTTGGTATTCTTGCTGGCGTCGGGCTCGGCGCTTACTTGCGAGAATGGTTGCGTGGAACCGTTTGGGCTCTTCCCGTGCTTTTGCTTGTAATTCTTGCCGTCGGTGCGGGAAACGCTTTTTATCAAGCTGGTAACCTATTCGGTGCTGCAAGCGGACTGTCGGCCGTTGCGGGGGGAACAGGTCCGCTCTGGGTGTCCATCATTGCTGGACTAACCGTCGCGTTGATGATGATTGGCAGCTACCGCGTATTGCAAAATGTGTTGATATCTTTGGTTGCATTCTTGAGTTTGACGTTTTTGCTCACAGCCTGTCTCTCTCCACCTAGCCTCAGCGAAATTGCTGCGGGCCTGATCCCAAGTTTGGATGCGGGGAAACTCGGCACAATCATCGCTTTGATTGGAACTACTATTGTGCCTTACAATTTGTTTCTCCATTCAAGCAGCGTTGCGAAGAACTGGTCTGATTGCGACATGCAATTAGGGCTTCGGCAAGCCCGCTGGGACACGATATTTGCGATTAGTCTTGGTGGTTTGGTCACCGCATCGATTCTGATGACCGCTTCCTCGGCATTCTTTGAGTCGGAACAAGAGTTGAAGAGGGTACAAGATATCGCAGCGCAATTGCAGCCAGTCTTGGGGAACTTCTCGGTTTTTGCTTTTGCTGCCGGACTGTTCGCGGCTGGGTTTACCAGTTCCATCACAGCTCCTCTGGCGACTAGCTATGCTGTTTGCGGAGTAGCGGGGTGGGATATACGAGAAAAGTCCGGGGCGTTTCGGTGCATCGCTGTCACCGTGGTATTGATCGCGACAGCCTTTATTCTTGGCTTGGGAGGAGCGCCCGAGGAAACTATCTTTATCGCTCAATTCGCCAACGGATTGCTGATGCCATTGATTGCAGTTCTACTGCTGGTTGCAGTGCTGCGATTGAGCAGCGAGCATGAGGGAAAGAACACTGCTCGCTTTCATCCGCTGCAATTGGCTGTCGCGGCCGGCGTCGTTCTGCTCATCTGTGCCTTGAATTGCTGGAAGCTTTGGCAATTGCTTAGCTAGATTCTTCGGAAACGCCATGGGGCTTGCCAGAAGTCGGGATTCATCCAAACAAGTTCTTGAATCTAGGGGATCCAAGAGTTTGCGTCCGGCTGCACCAAAAAACACTGGCCCGCGGCTTGCTTTTTAGCTCATTGATTGAAAATCTGACTTGATCTTTCTGGTGGATCCAGAAAGTTAGTAGCGTGTGCGATGCCTACCTTCGAGCCGACCTTCAAGACTTCAAAACGGAGATCATGTGGAATGAGATGTCATATTGTTTTGCTCGGGGATGCCATCTTTGACAATGGAGTGTCTGTTGCCGGCGGTCCTTCAGTAAGCAAATATTAGCGGCGAATTCTGCCCGGGAGTTGCGGAAACCTAACGAGTTAACGCAATCGCTTTGCGCTGGGAACCTCGACAGCACGAAAAGTGAGCCAAGTCGACGATCTGAAATGATTCCAGCCAACCACTTGCACTATTCAGCAGCAAAAATTTGCATGCATTTAGACTGCTACCCCGGCACATTCCGAAGCCCTGCCGATAGCCCGCCATGACGAGCTTAGTGGGCTCGTGGTGCAAGCCGAGATCAATCGTCGTCGGCCAAGTTGCGATTCTGGAAGCGATTCGACTGATCTCGTCGTGCGAGTCCTGCTCGATCCATTAATCCACGTCGCAAGACTTCTTCAATTTGGTCGTCATCGGCTGGTGGAGGTCCGAAGGCTCCAAGGTCTTCGGGATTGTATTCCATTGTGAAGGTATGTTTGGCAATGGAAATGACGGCACCAGGATCCAATCGCTTTCGCGAGATCTTGTAACCATTGACTTTGGTGCCATTTCGACTGCCAAGATCTTTCAGAAACCAGTATCCTTGTTCCAAGTTCATTCGGGCATGTTGCCCGGAGACATTGGAGAAACGAAGTACGATGTCGCAGGTTTCGCGCCGACCGATTATTAGCTTTTCCTTGGTGAGGACGATATTGTCGCCACCACCGCTTGGAACTAATTCGCCGTAGTAAACTTCGTTTTCAGACATGGTGGACGTCCCACGATCAACAGAGGCAAGAAACTCCGGCAGCGCATTCTCATCAAGACCTGTTGGTCAAAGAGCAATTTCCCCACTTTCGGTAGGGAACGGTTCATTCAGAATACGCGCTTTGAGTACTATCGTCAATTTTGAGCAAGTTATGGCGGGAAGCAACCAGGATATTGACTGGAAATCACTCGGGCATCGCTATTTTCCCTTGAAGGTGTATTACCAGCACCTCTTTGGTACGCGAGTCCAGAAAATAAGCCTGGATGGTGGCTTCACATGTCCCAATGTAGACGGAACGGTTGCGACAGGTGGCTGTACTTTTTGCGACAACAAAGCATTTAGTCCTAGCCGTCGAGTTCGGCGCGATGCCATTCAGTCTCAGATCGAACGCGGAATCACTGGACTCAGGCGACGTTACGATAGCGAGAAGTTTATCGCCTACTTCCAGCCCGCCACCAATACCTACGGACCGCTCGATAAACTGCGCATCCTCTGGGATACGGCGTTGGAAGATGAACGAGTCGTAGGACTGATCATTGGCACTCGTCCCGATTGTGTGCCGGATGATGTTTTGGATCTCGTGGACGAGTATGCGGAAAACACCTACGTGTCATTGGAACTCGGTGTTCAGACGATTCACAACGCTAGCTTGGATTGGATGAATCGCGGGCACCACCATGATGCAGCGGTAGACGCAATTGAAAGATGCCAGGGACGGAACTTTGAGTTGAGTTTGCACATCATGCTCGGGCTGCCAGCCGAAACCCACGCAATGATGATGGATACTGCGCGGCAAGTTGCAGAGTGGAATGTTGAAGGAGTCAAGATTCACAACTTGTACGCTGTCGAACGCACAAAGCTCGCCGAGCAAGTTCGTAGTGGCGAAGTCAAACTGATGGAGATGGACGAGTACTTGGAGGTGCTCGCGGACTTCTTGGAACTGCTGCCACCTTGGATGGTGATCGAGCGCATTTCAGGAGACGCACCTCCGACCAATCTGGTCGCGCCAGATTGGTGTCTTGGCAAGGGCACCATTATCCAGACTCTCAAGGACATTATGCAGCGGCGCGACAGCTACCAAGGCGATGCCTTTTCGGTTGTAAAATCCAAAGTGGACGCAGCGGGGTAGGCTTCCAACCGATCGGTAATTTGCTTGCAAGAGTGCTAAGCATCGGGCCGACGGCACCACCGGTCCGTTCTTCCGTTGGTAATGCTGCATTAACGCGGAGGGGCCGCGGTCACTTCGCTAACTCGCGAAACGCCCTATGCCTCACAGCGATGCGGCTGACTAAAACAACAAATCGCTAGCACGGGCCAGTGCTTTCCTGGTTCCCTCCAAAGTCGGCGGGAACGGCTCGCCGCACCAATGTGAGACAGTGATTGCCGCTTAAACTGGCGACACAAAGCCAGCAAGTTAGTCGCTGGAAGTCTATACTGATTAATCTCCATGTCTTGTCGGTTACGAGGTCGCTGCTCGCGTGAACGTTGCGGTGATCTCGAACTCGTGTCTGTCCCACTTCTGCAAAGGGTACTTCCAGTGAACATATCTATGCTATGCCGAGTAAGCCTTGTAGCGCTTGCGGTGTTCTTGCTCAATCACTCCGCAATCGCTCAGACCTCCAAATCAGCTAACGATGAGGGCTTCAAGAGCTTGTTCGATGGTGGCAACTTGGACGGCTGGAAGCACAAGGGAAATTGGGCCGTTGAAAACGGCGTGATCACTCGGACTGACCGCGGTGGAAGCTTGGTCTACGAAGCAGCCGCGATTCCGGACGACTTCGAACTTCGTTTCGAATGGAAAGTCGCGGAGGGAAGCAACAGCGGCGTGTACTATCGGCCCGGGCAGTATGAGTATCAGATTCTGGACAACAAAAAACATCAAGATGGCAAGAATCCGAGGACTAGTGCCGCCTCGCTTTACTTTTGCATGCAACCATCGCATGACGCGACGAAGCCCGCAGGAGAGTGGAATTACGGACGAATCGTCTGTAAAGGTACCGTCATACAGCATTGGCTCAACAATGAGAAAGTCGTTGATTTTGACTACACGAACAAGAAGTACTCCTATAACGTCAAGATGCTGATGGCTCGAGGTGGCGACCTATCCGCACGAGGAGCCAAGCTGAGCTTGCAAGATCACGGTGATCCAGTTTGGTATAGAAACATTCGACTCAAGGCACTTACTGATTCGGATCAGCTAGACAAAACTCCGGTGAAGCCAGAGCCGCTTCGAGCAGATGTTTTGGCATCTGAGCGGAAGAAAATCGAAGCCATGCTGAAACGCAAGCAGCAGCAAACAACACGAGGCCCTGCGGCTATTGGGGCTTCCACCATCGGCGAGATTCAGTAGGAGTATATACACGTGCATCGAACCGCAGTGCTCTTAAGCCTACTCTGCCTTGCGCCTCAGTTCGCGCAGGCAGATGATCGACCCAACATCATCCTCATTATGTGCGATGACATGGGCTGCTCTGACATTGGCTGCTATGGCGGCGAGATTGAGACGCCGAACTTGGACGCGCTCGCCGAGGGCGGAATGCGTTTTCGTACCTTTTATAACAACGCAAAGTGCGAGCACACGCGTGCATCGCTACTAACGGGGCGTTGGTGGCACGAGGTAGGCGCTTCGGCGACGGTGAAGTACGCGGCGCCAACGTTCGGCGAATTGATGCGGGAAGCCGGTTATCGAACGTTGATGGCGGGCAAGTGGCACGCAGGCCAGACTCCCTTCGAGCGTGGTTTTGATCGCTACTACGGGCTGACTGACGGTTGCTGCAATTTCTGGAATCCAGGCCATGCTCGGCCCGGCGAGCCGGAGCCAGCAAAGAAGAAAATTCGTAGATGGGCTATCGACGATAAGAAGTTCTTGCCGTTCACGCCTGATTCGACGAGCTTCTACACCACCGATGCCTTCACCGACAATGCAATTCAATTTCTCAAGGATTACGAGGAGGACACGAAGCCATTTCTCCTTTATCTGGCTTACACCGCGCCGCACTACCCACTGCATGCAAGTAAAGAAGATGTAGCCAAGTATCGGGGCAAGTACAAGGACATTGGCTGGGATAAATTGCGTTCGCAACGGTATGCACGCGAGAAGCAACTAGGGATTCTGCCGGAGGGAGCATCACTCTCGCCTCGCGATCCTGCTGTTCCTGCTTGGGATTCTATATCCGAAGACGATCGCGATTGGTGGGATCTGAGAATGGCGAGCTACGCGGCCATGATTGATCGGATGGACCGAAACATTGGGCGTTTGCGCAGGCAGTTAGAAGACAGCGGCAAGTCGGAGAACACTGTCATTTTTTTCCTGTCCGATAACGGGGCTTGCAATGATTCCAAAGATCGTTCAACGGTTAAAGGCAGCATGCCATGGGAGGTCACCAGCTACCTTACCCAAGGCCGCCCGTGGGCGAATGCGTCCAACACTCCATTTAGAATGTATAAAACGACCGACTTCGAAGGTGGGATCCGCACTCCGATGATCGCATACTGGCCTGGGCGGATTGAGAAGAATTCGATGACAAATCATGTTGGCCATTTGGTGGATTTTACCGCCACGTTTCTAGATCTTGCTGGCCAAGAACCGCGACCAGAGATGTCTGGTCATTCCTTGTTGGATGTGCTGGATGGTAACTTGAAAATACGACCTTGGCCCATCTGTTGGCAGTTCGGAAAATCCAAAGCAATTCGGAACGAGAATTGGAAACTGGTCAAGCATGCTAGCAGCAATTGGCAACTTTATGACCTGTCTCAAGATCCAGTGGAATTGAAGGATCTCGCGCCCCAGCAGCCTAAGAAAGTGGCCCAATTGAGCAAGGCTTGGGACAACTGGTGGGCAAAGAAGAAGTAGAGAGTTGATGAGCAGTCGAGTCGCAGCATATTCCGTACTTGCCGTAGCGATGCTTTGGGCTTTGGGACAGATTGCTTGGCAGTTTCCGAAACTGCCAGAGGAGGTCGCCTCACACTTTGGTAGGGGCGGAGAGCCAGACGGCGTTATGTCCAAGGCTGCATTCACCATAATGATGCTAGGGCTTACCATCGGAACACCAGTTTTCTTGGTAGGCGTCACCTACTTGACTCGCTTCATGCCCGTGAAGCTTGTCAACATTCCGCATCGCGAGTACTGGCTCCACGAGGATCGACGCGAGTCGTCGATGCGGTACATGGAAGTAATCCTTGTCTGGATTTCCATTGCGACTCAGTTGCTATTGATTGGGGTCAACTGGCTGACTTTCCAGGCGAACATGCAGAAGGCAGCCCTAGACACGACCTCAACAGCGTTTCTGATCGTGTTCTATATGGTGGCTATCTTTGGTTGCTGCGGCTGGATCTTTTGGCGATTCCGCAAGCCGCCTGTCTTAGAGGCCAGCTAGGTTTTTGGGGCTGAGCCGCATCGCCATGAGGCGTCTGTTATTGCGTAAGTATACGGAATTGGTATCGTGCCCATTCCGCATTACTCGGGACAATAATCTACCGAACCGGCGGCTGCTCAAATCCGCTCGTTCGATTTCTGTATTGTTCAACAGAGGCTAGGCTGCCTTGGTAGTTTTAGGAGATGGCGGGTTGCCTAAGTCAGGTGTTGAGACGGTGCCGAGCTCTTTCTTGGCAGGTGCTTTCTTGGCTGACGCGGCTTTCTTTTTAACGGGTTCAGGCTTTTTCTTGCCTGGCGGAGTGGGTGGTTTGGGTGTTGCAGGTGCAGCAGATTGCTTTCTCCCTTCTGCCGCGGCCCGTGCTTTCGCATCAGCTGCCTTCTTTATCTCTGCTTTGGCTTTCTCCGCAGCCTGTTTTTTCAATTCAGCCTGCTTCTTCATCTCGGCCTGCTCCTTGACTTTCGCTTTCTTCTGTTCCTGCTCCGCTTTCTTTGCAGCTTGAGCTTTGGCAATTCTCGCTTTCTTTGCGACGGCTTTTTTCTCTGCCTCGGTCAAGACTTTGGGGTAAACCGGAAATCCAGTACTCACCAAGCCGCGATCGACAACCCAGATGTTGCGATAGCGAACGGGATCGCTGTGATTTTGGAATCGGATTGGTAGCAGCGTTGGCTCCTCGACTTTGCCCGCGCCGGTCTTGTTGGGCAATTCCACGTCGTCCTGCGTTTTCACACCGTTTTGCCAAACCGTGATTCGGGCATTGCGAATTTTCTTCCCATCGGCGCCCCAACGCGGTGCAGTAAACTTGATATCGTAGGTTTGCCATTGAAGAGGCGGCAAGCACATGTTCAAGTCGGGTGACTTGAAGCGATAAAGAGCGCTGCAGCCGTTGAATACCGGCGTTGTAGCAAAAGAGTCGAGCACTTGCACTTCATAGCGACTTTGCAAATAGCAGCCTGAGTTGCCGCGCTTTTGCCCCTCGGAGTTGGGCATGTAAGGCAATCGGAACTCGACATGTAGGTTGAAGTCTTGGAACATCGGACGCGTATCGGCCCCTTCCATCAATAAGCCTTCTTTTGTCATCTGCGCGGTGGTGAACTGATCCGTTCCGGAGCCGTCGAAAAGCACGGTTGCACCTGCGGGCGCCTCGGCACCCATTGTCGGACTTCCACGCTTGATACGTTCCAGCCGACCAACCTTATTCCCTTTGCGATCTACGATCAGACATCCATCCTTTTCCACGAAAATCGCCCAGGGTCCGCCAGAAAGGATCAGCAAGTCACCACTGCGAGTCCCCACCAATTTGAGTGGATCTTTCTGGGCGAGGGTCTTCTGCCCTGGAAGACCACCGGTGTACTGCAGTGCTTCAAAGAGCCCATTGCCGATCGGTCGGATTTGCAGTCCCAGAGGAGCATACTTGTTCTCTCCGACTGAGATCGGACCCACAAACTCCCCCATCAAGGAATAGTCGGCATCGTTTTTTGGGGCTTCGGTCAGAGCGATTCGTGGCAAAGTACTTTCCTGTGCCGATGCCGATAAACTTAGCATGACGGAAAGGAAAACAGCATTGCGAGTGATCCAAGATGACTTGTTCATTTGATGTGGGCTCGTGAAGGAAACAAGGCGGGAAAGTTCGGGCTCATGATTCACAGCAGTGGTTTATGGCGACCAACGCGACAGTATTTTCTACATGACGCCATCGCACCTGGGACTTGTCGCCACGGCTCTACTAAGGAAACATAGTGTGATCCAAACGCTGCGCAGTTGCAATTTGCCTGAATCCGGCTCACCGAACTCCTTTTGATAAGAATTATGCTGGGTAAGCCCGCCACAGACTTTGATTTGCCAACGGCGACTGGCGAAAGCTTGAGCAAAAGTGATTTTCGCGGTCGTTGGCTTCTCCTCGTTTTTCACCGTCATCTTGGTTGACTGCCGTGCAGGCATCATCTGACGCAGTTGCGGCAGGAAGCGGAATTCTTCGATTCTCGAAAAGTGTCTGTCGCGATCGTCACTTTTGACTCGCCCGATCTGGCCCGCAGTTATTCCTTGGCGGACGAACTGAAGTGGCCAATTCTGATTGATCGGCAGCGAAGGCTTTACCGGTCCTACGGAATGGGGGAAGCGAGTTGGTGGGACACTTTCGGGCCTACGAACGCCTGGAAGCACCTGCGGCTGATGCTCGGAGGTACAAAGCTTGGGAGGTTTGGAGAAGACTTTCGACAGCTTGGTGGGGACGTTTTGATCGATCCTCATGGAATCGTGCGGGTGCACTATGTAAGCTCCGAACCACACGACCGTCCAACTGTGGAGTCCATCAAGGCTAAATTGAGCTAAGTCTGACTCTCTAGTGCCCAAAGACTTGTATCCCGGCGAACGGATGGTTGAGTCCGCATTGGGCCTGTTTTTCTTTATATGGTCGAGTCACGCACTAAATGTCATAATCGAGTATCCAATGTCACTATTCCCATTCGCTTCGCTCAGGCCCTGCATCCCATGATTCGCCAAACCGTTATCGTGTTTTGTCTGGCAGTTGCGATAACTCAATGTGCAAATGCCCAATACAGCGCGGATATCGTGGTCTACGGTGGAACATCGGCAGGAGTCATCGCCGCCGTCCAAGCCAAGAAGATGGGGAAGTCGGTCATCATTGTCGGTCCTGATAAACATCTGGGCGGGCTTTCTTCCGGGGGACTCGGGTGGACGGACACAGGAAAGAAGGAAGTGATCGGTGGCCTGTCGCGTCATTTCTATCACCGAGTCTGGCAGGAATACGAGAAGCCGGAGACTTGGAAGTTTCAGAAGAAAGAGGCATACGGGGGCCGCGGCCAAGGAACCCCGGCGATCGATGGCAACAACCGAACGATGTGGATTTTTGAACCCAGCGTTGCGGAGCGAGTCTACGAGAGCTTCATCTCGGACTACGACATTACCGTGCATCGGGATGAGTGGCTCGACCGTAAAGACGGAGTTTTCATGGAAACAGGCAGAATCGCCTCCATTGAGATGCTTAGCGGCAAGAGCTACAAAGCCAAAATTTTTATTGACGCTACCTATGAAGGCGATTTAATGGCTGCCGCCGGCGTCGACTACAGGCTAGGGCGTGAGGGGAAGGACATCTACGAAGAGGACTGGAATGGTGTCCAAACGGGAGTGCTTCACCACCGACATCACTTCGACGCTATTCCGAAGAAACTACGTATTGATCCCTACGTCATCCCGGGTGATTCGACAAGCGGCGTTCTCGCGCGCGTGAGCTCGGAATCACCCGGTGAGAAGCATGCGGGCGACCACCGCATCCAGGCGTATTGCTTTCGCATGTGCTTGACGAACGATCCCGAAAATCGCATTCCGTTTTCGAAGCCCGACAACTACGACCCGAAGCAGTACGAATTGTTGGCTCGAATTTTCGCTGCTGGCTGGCGTGAGACTTTCGGCAAGTTCGATCCGATACCCAATCATAAGACGGATACGAATAACCATGGGCCGATGAGCACGGACAACATTGGGATGAATTATGGCTATCCTGAAGGGACTTATGAAGAACGACGAGCGATCATCCAGGAGCACGAAGATTATCAGAAAGGTTGGCTGTATTTCATCGCCAATGATCCGCGGGTGCCAAAGGAAGTTCAGCAAGAAATGCGAACTTGGGGACTACCTAAGGATGAGTTCACGGACAATGGAAATTGGTCACACCAGCTATACATTCGCGAGGCGCGGCGGATGGTCGGACAATTCGTGATGACGGAAAACGAACTACTCAAACGGCGCCCGACTCCCCAGTCAGTTGGGATGGGCAGCTACACGATCGATTCTCACAATGTGCAACGATACATCACGCCTGAAGGATACGTTCAAAACGAGGGCGATATCGGCGTTCACTGCAAGCCCTATCAGATCGCTTATGGATCGTTGGTTCCTAAGAAGGAGCAGTGCGAGAATTTAATGGTGCCAGTATGCGTGTCGAGTTCCCATATCGCATTTGGTTCCATTCGCATGGAACCGGTTTTCATGATCCTCGGCCAGAGTGCGGCGACGGCAGCTTGTCTTGCCATTGACGAGCGAATTGCAGTTCAAGATGTCGAATACGAGAGACTGAAGTCTCGGCTCCTGGCAGACGGACAGGTGCTGGAGCATACCGTCCACGTGAGCGGCAATGGACTGGACCCGAGAAGGTTACCCGGTCTGGTAGTTGACGATTCCAAAGCGGTTTTGACGGGCCGCTGGCGATCGAGCACTTCACATCCAACTTATCTCGGCACAGGGTACTTGCATGACGGCGCGATAGGGGATGGCAGCTGCTCAGCTACCTTCGCGGCAAAGATTCCTAAGTTAGGTAGCTATGAGGTTCGCCTCATCTACACTCCGAACAGCAATCGTGCGAGCAATGTTGATGTGAAGGTTGAACATGCTAACGGCACTTCTGCTTTCAAAATCGATCAGCGCGAGAAGCCAGCTGACAAAGGATTGTTCTTGTCACTTGGCGACTTCGAGTTCGCAAGCGAAGGCAAGTTGACTGTAACGAATAAAGGAGCAGATGGCCACGTCATCGTCGACGGCGTGCAGTGGCTACCAGTGAAGTAAGTACTCTCGAAATTCAGGACGAAACATCGACGGTTGACGCAGCGAAGTGGTCTACCGAAGATTTCTGCTATTTCGGTTTCGGCACGCCAATCGATGCAGTCGCAAGCTTTGCCTAACGACGGACTTTTCGGCCCCATTTTGAGGGGCAGGGCTTTTGTTTGATTGATTTAGGAGCAAATGCAGCCTCAACCGGACTTCGGCGGACCAGACTCAAGCATAGCGCTGTGATGTCACAGTTACATCAGGAGCAGCGCGGCATGAAGCTGGTTTATTTGCCTGCTGCGAGGTCTGATCAACAAGAAACGACACGCCCGCATCTTGATGGCGGCCCAGAGAGTGTTTTTTGATGCTGGGCTACGAGCCATCTCAGGTCGCCTCCGAGTATGAGCTGTCAGACTATTTGAGATGCTCTCACGGGATGGGTATGACCCCTGCTGAGTTTCTGCAGCAGCACAATCCGATATTGCATAATGGTCGCGAATTACTGACTAGGTACACATCGAGAGTCCTATAGCTTAACAATGAATACCACCGGATCCCATGCGTTTACAATTCTTCGAGCGGTTATGACGAAGCGTGGGATTCGAACCCTAGGTGGCAGGGCGTTCTGCACACCGCGTCAATTCCTAAACGCGATGAAAACTGCCGCCGAATCATCAATTCAACAATGGTCACCCCCATTTAGCATGGGGCAAGTGGCAAACTGAATGAAGCAGAAATAGAGCACTTTGCCACGACGACCGTCTCAAAACTCTTTTTTACGACAAGGTGCATCTGGTAGATGGCGTTGATTGGCTCGTCCAGAGATGAAATAGTGAATTTTGGCGAGTCCACAACGTTTTCGTTCGAGTTTGACAGGTCACTAGGTCACTAGGTCACTAGGTCACTAGGTCACGAGTCCCTTGGTGACCATCATGAAGACGTCTTCAAGCGTTGGCTCTTGATCGTTGAAGCTTCGCATCGGAATGCCTTCTTCCATAATGCGGTTCATGATGTCGGCAAGCTGCTGGTCGTCCGCCTCCAACTCGACAACAACACGATCGCCGTCTATGTCGATGTCGCGGAGTTCAGGACAGGATCTGAGAATCGAGATACCTGCTTCTGCCTTGTCATTGAATCGGATGTCGACGACGCGATTGCGTCTAATCTGGCGATAGACATTCTCGATAGGACCACTCATCAAAAGCTGCCCACGTTCTATGATTCCGATCGACGAACAGCAATCGGCGAGTTCAGATAGGATATGGCTACTGATAAGAATGGTCTTTCCCATTCGTTTCAGCTCTTTGAGCAGTGCCTTGACTTCGATACGAGCACGCGGGTCCAATCCACTGGTCGGTTCATCGAGAATCAGCACTGGTGGATCGTGAACTAAAGTCTTCGCCAAGCACAAACGCTGCTTCATGCCTCGAGAAAGACCGTTCACAAAGTCGTCACGTTTGTGGGCCAAGTCCAAGAGCTCAAGGACATCAATGATAACTTTCTTACGCTGCGATCTACCGATCTTGTAAGCAACGGCGAAGAAGTCCAAGAACTCCCATACTTTCATCCCGTCGTAAACCCCGAAATCGTCAGGCATGTATCCGATACTGCGGCGAACGGCCATCGGATCCTTATTCACACTGTGCCCATTGACCGTTGCGTCCCCTCTAGAGGCCTTGAGCAACGTAGCCAGGTAACGAATTGTCGTACTCTTGCCGGCCCCGTTCGGCCCGATAAAGCCAAACATCTCTCCAGCTTCAATCTTCAGATTCAACGACTGGACTGCCGTGAAGTCGCCGTAGTCTTTACCAAAATCAAAAAGCTCAATCATCTATCGTCAAATACCTCGGCTTGAGCGAAAACATTCCGCCTTTAGGGTTTGTAATTCAGATTTGTGTTCAACGCTTACGATCACCGGTTAACGCCGTCTGCGGATTCCGCTGACTCGTCTGGACTGTACTTCAAATTCTCACGAACGGCGTTTTCTAGATCTCCTTTTCTTTGCTCCGCTCCCTTGCCTCGGCTGCGAATACGTGGCTCTGCCACAGGCACGCCTAGAGTCTCTGGAGTTAGGTGGGCTACAACCACGCAACAACCAGAATACTGATCCTCGTTGGGCGAGACTTTAAGCCGCCCTAAGCGATTCTCCGTGTAGCCGAATAAACGCGTTTGTCCAGGCATTAGCGGTGTCTTGGTGACCAGGTCCTTCAGTACTCCACCCAGCCAAAGTTGTTCTGCATTGCCATCTTTTCCGGGCAGTTGCCGCCGGGTAATCGGGTCGGCATCCCACTCGCTCCAAAGCGTTGTGGGGGCACCGTCTGTCGGCTTGAAATCGAGTGTGGCGGTCTGCTCTGAAGCAAGCTCGCCGAGCCAAGCCATCTCTACCGCACCGCGGACATTTCGCCGCAGAACAAGTGCGCCTTTCAATTCGATTCCAGTGTCATTCTTGAGTGCGGCCGCACCGTCGCTGCGGCTACCAAGACGCAAGCCACCGTCAAGCGATACCATTTGCTCTGCATGCAACATTTCCGTTGAGCTTGAGTAAACGGTGAGCGGCTCCAAGGTGACTCCATCTGCTCGACCGTAATTCGTTCGTAGAGCTCGCTCGCCGCTGCCTGCTCGCCGGAAGTCTCGTGAAAAATTCCCCAGGGGCAGAGCAACGCTGTCATTTTCAGGGAATTGCACTGCGTAGTTCGTGGACAAGGAAGTGTAGAGCGCTAGGTATTGAGTCAAGTGACCGCGGTCATGCGTGCCATGCAATTCCAAGACAGCGATCTCAGTCGTGCGACGAGCAAATCCGATATCCAGCCGGGCGACTTTGGTGACAACCAAAGCTCCCGTGATAGCCATAACGGGCGCGGCGATCCAAGCAAATTCAAGACGCCCAACCAGCCGGAAGAAAGCCCAGTTCAAAGGGACTAAGAGCAACAAGTAGCCGCCGAGCAAATAGACGATCGTCGTTCGCGAAGGCAACTCGATTCCGGCCGCCGAACGCAGCGCATTGATGGCTTGATAGGACATGCCGGAGTAATCGTTCCAAGCTGCTCCACGACCTCCCCACTGCATAGCTTCGTGCTTCTCCGGCGTGTTCAGTTTGTTTTCCTTCACCCGCACGAATGCATCTCCGCCTTGGCCGGCCAAAGTTTCGTCATCCAACTCTGCCTGATCCTCCCCATCTGATTTGCTTCGTAAATTTACCTGAGGAAGATCGCGAGTCAGGATGCGCAAATTGCTATGCAATCGTGCATCGCGAATGGAGCTTTCAAAAGGTGCTGTCCAAACTTGAGTAGGTAGTCTGTTTTGCGTTTTCGTTGTGATAGTTCGCGGATGCCGTCGCAAAAGGCCCGTTGAGAAGAAGCTAGAGTAATACTGCCAACGAAAAATTTGTGGGTCATTGAGCGGAAAAGAGGTCATAACAACCCGGCCACGGCCAACTTGATTCTCGGCTACCATTTTTCCGGTTTCCGGTAGCCATTGCGAACCTTCCTTGAGCTCAAAACTCACTCCACTGATTGGGTCGCCTACGATTTCAATGGCACGACTTGGATTGTTCCGGTTGAGGTCATCAGTCATCCAATGCTGAGAGATGCTCGCAAAACTGTCAGAGGTCAACTCAGTTGGACTCGCCGAAGCTGCTGGCAGATATGGGCTGAGGAAAGAATTCTCTAATCGAGCCCAGCTATTTGGCCCGCTGACCACAATTTGGCCCCCCCAGTGGATCCAGTCAACAATCGCTCGTTTTTGATCGTCGTACAAGGTGTCGGATCGACGTCATCCCAAAGAATCACCGCGACGGTCGTCATTGTTAAAAGTGATTTTGGCAGAGCATATTTGTTGTTGACGGGGTTGGCCATGGTGACGCGATAACTGCGAACCCGTTCGTCAGTCATCAACTCGTCGCCTGACCAATAGATTGCATCAAGGACCGTTAGGTAGGAGTAGGCTCGCGGTTTCGGCCCCAAGACGACCAGCTGGAACTCATTGTCCTTCAGCTCTTCCGCCGTCTTGATCGCTGGTGCTTGCAGGATGGGGGTCATCAACGGATATGAAAGCAGCTCTGTCCGAAAAGTCAGGCGAGTGCTGACCGCCGAAAAGTTATCTTGCACGACAGAGGAAGAGGGCACAAAGCACTGCAGGTCAATATTCTTTTCTTGTCCCTTCGGCAAACTCGTGCGCCGTGTGAATTCGTTGGTGAAATTCGTGCCAGGGATTCGCAATTCCTTGCCGGCCCGTGTCAAAGCGTTGACTGCGACAATCTGCAGATCTTCGCGGTTCGACTTAAAAACTTGCCGCGATTCCATCCAGTGGCCAGGCTTGGCAAACAAGAATTTCGCATCGCTGTCAGCAGGTAGGGAGACTAGATCCTTCCACTCCAGCGACTCACGCTGTTCCTTAGCCTTCTTTTCCAGTTCTTCTTTCGTTAGTTTTTTTTCGTCCGAGCTGGAGAAACACCCACCGCAACCTGTTAAGGCCAGCATCCATAGCAGCAGCAACCATCGCAGGGACCACCAAGTATTCTCTAGGATCTTTGTCATATGCTTTGCGCACAGGTTTCGTGCGATGGAGTTCTAAAACCGTTTGCTGTGGGGCGGATGGAGGTGCAAACGTTCGAGGTTTCGCATTCCATATAACGCAATAGCAGTGAGTGACCGCCGCTGACGTATTGTCGCATCCGTACTCTTCGCCTTGCAAGCAGGCATGACATGCTCCGGGTATTTATTTATGGTCGCCAAACGCGTTTTCTGCGAGACTTGAGCGACCCGAAGATCGACATTTTTGGCGTATTGGTCTAGTTGGTCGAGATTCATAAATCCGATTAATTTAACGCGCCTGAGCTCCATTTTCTGGAAGCAATTGCTTCTGACCTTGTTTGACCTTCGCGGAAGTGACGTTCTCGCTTCAGTAAGAGTCCTTTTGCTCCATCTCTACACCGGCGATTGTAACTGTTCGGAATTGATCGGCCTTAGAATTGTCTTGCTTGAGATGCATATCTTCGAAACGCAGGAACCCAACCATCATTCCGAGATCGATGAATGCTTCGCCTTGGCTGTATTCCGTACGACGCCAATGTGTTGCTGCCCGACCGTGTAGACTTCAATCGGTTCACGGGGTGAAAAATAGATGCAGTATTAGGGAGGACAAAAGTGCTCTGCGACTGGCCGTGAATCGCTCGTAGTCTCAACAATTTTGAAGTGTTGCGGTTCCCCTACCAGTCGATAAAAGTCGGCCGCAGTGTTCTCCACAGGAAGCAGTATTTCGAAGTCTTCTATTTCCACAATCGCTTTTAGCCCATTTTGAGGAGCTAATGCCGATCACGATACATTGCAGCGGGAAATCCATTTGAGCATCGGGCAAGCATGACGAGGATGTCGGAGCTCAATTCACCGGTGATGGGGCTGCTGACTCAAGACTCAGATTCTTTTTTGCGTTCTCGTCTAATATCCCGGCTACCGAGGGGCGTTCCCAGTGCGTAGCCAGCATGACTGAGTTGATTCCAGAGCCGATACCCAGCAAAGCGGCTTGTTGCCCAGGCTGAATCTGTTCACTCAACAAGCCCATCGCGAGTGCCGTTGGCAAGGCAACCGAGCCGGTATTTCCCAGCCAACGAAACGTAGAAACATCTTGGGTCAGCGGCATGTCGAGCGACTCCAACATGAGATTGCGGTGCGTCGAGCCAACTTGATGGCAAACGGTTCGGTCCCAATCTGCTCTTTCATAGCCCTCGCCAAGCAGTTGCTCAAAGGTGCGAACTCCGACGCCGACTCCCGCGTGCAAAAGTTGTTCGGAGTCGGTTTGCATCAGAGGCTGCATGCCAGCGCCAGCTTGATCGGTATCGCTTTGGCACAACTTATGATGCTCGCACTCTGCTCGCGCAACACAAGCTTCCAAACGATTGCCTGTCTGACTCAATTCACGGTCGCAAAGCAAAATGGCGCAGCTGCCTGAGCCAATCGTTAGCGACGCAAAGGACGGTTTGATCGATTTACGTGTCAGCGACTCGTCTGCATTCAAAGCCGCTATAGTCGACTCGACCAGATTTCGTCCACTCTCCGTACCAACAACGATGCCAGCGCGTATGGCTCCACGCTCGATCATTGTGGCGATCTGAACCATGCCGGACAGAATTCCCAAGCATGCGTTGGACAAATCGTAGACCCAGCAATCATTTCCCAAGCCTAATTCAGCGTGAACTCGGCATGCAGTAGCCGGTTCTAAGTAATCTCGGCAAACACTTGCATGAATCAAGCAACCGATGTCATTGGGTTCGAGGTGAGTCGCCTCTAAGGCGTTCCTCGCACTTTCAGCACTTGGTGCGCCAATCGCGGTTCCAGGCTTCCAGAATCGACGCTCATCGATTCCACTCATCAGAGCTAGCCGACCCTCGGGCAATTTCAGCCTTTCGTAGACCGGACCAAGCGACGTCTCGATATTCGCCGACGTCACCACTTCTGGCGGCAAGGTAAAGCCAATCGCCTCAATCGCAACACGCTCAAACTTCAAAATATCACCTCGGAAAAAGCCTACAATGCCGACCTGCATCTAGAATAGCGAAGGCAATTCGCTTTCGGATCCCCAAACGTTTGCTACAGGAAAAATTGAGCGTGAGTAAATTTGCTGTGATTTTGGCGGCGGCGGGGAAGAGTAGCCGGTTTGGTGATCCGAACACAAAGAAGGTCTTTACGACCATCGAAACGAAGCCATTGTGGCTTTTCTCAGCGGAAAAGTTTTCTGCACGTGATGATGTGGGGCAGTTGTTGATTGTAATCTCGCCAGAGGACGAAGAGGATTTCAAGCAGAAGTTCGGCGCCAACGCGGCCATCCTTGGGATTCAAACAGTGCTCGGTGGCGCAGAGCGAGCCGACAGTGTTCGCAATGCACTGGAGGTCGTTCGAGAGGATTTGGAGTTCGTTGCGATTCACGACGCGGCTCGTCCCTGCATTAGCGAAGCCGATATTGATGCGGTGTTCGCAGAAGTTCGGAAAACAGGAGCAGCCCTACTCGGCACCCGCTGTTCCGCTACTTTGAAGCGCACAAACCAAGAGAATGCCGTTGTTGAAACGGTGCCCCGCGACAACGTCTGGCTTGCCCAAACTCCGCAAGTTTTCAATCGAGAAAAGCTTCTTAGGGCCTATGCCGCCAGTGAAAACGCCAGCCGTGCAACGGATGAAGCCTCGTTAATGGAAGCACAGGGTGAAACGGTAACAGTGGTTGAAGGGAGCCCATTGAACATTAAAGTAACAACCCGAGCGGACTTGAAGTTCGTGCAGCTGGCTCTGAGAGCCAGACCGAAACCGAAGGCATTTCCCTTCGAGTAACGCATGATTGAGAATCATCGCGAGCTGACGGCTGACGACCTGCATCCATGCTGGCAGGCACACAGAACCTTTCCTGGAAGTATCAGAAGCAATGAAAGACATTTTGGTAGAACTCCGCTGGCGGGGCCTACTGCATCAAAGCACGGACGAAAGGGAACTGACCGAACTGCTCTCCAAGCCGCAAACGGTTTACGTGGGGTTTGATCCAACCGCCTCCAGCTTGCATGCGGGTAGCCTACTGCCGCTGATGACTCTCCGACGATTCCAACAGTTCGGGCACCGTCCGATCGCGTTGGTTGGCGGCGCGACGGGAATGATTGGAGATCCCAGTGGCAAAAGCCAAGAACGCAACCTTTTGTCGCCGGCAATCCTGGAAGAAAATGTCAACGGCCTGCGCGAGCAGATGAGCCGCTTTCTCGATTTCACCGCGGATCAGCCTGCATTATTAGTCAATAATTTCGACTGGATGGGCAGCTGGTCGTACATCGATTTCCTGCGTGAGGTTGGTAAGAATTTCCCTGTCAACGTGATGTTGGCAAAGGACTCGGTGAAGACGCGACTCGGCAAGGAAGATAGTGGGCTGAGCTATACCGAGTTTAGCTATATGCTGCTTCAAGCCTATGATTTTGCCCACCTAGCCGAGAAGTACGACTGCGCACTGCAGGTCGGAGGCAGCGATCAATGGGGCAACATCACAGCCGGAATTGACCTCGCGCGTCGAATGCATGGTAAGCATTTGCAAGCGATGACTTGTCCGCTTCTGCTGACTAGTGATGGAAGCAAAATGGGCAAAACGGCGAACGGTGCTGTTTGGTTGGATGGTGGAAGAACATCGCCCTACGAGTTCTTCCAATACTGGTACAACGTGCCAGATTCCGATGTGATGATGTGTATCAAGTTCTTGACGGAAATCGATCAAGACGAATGCATGGATCTTGAAAAGCAAACATTAGAAGATCCTGGCAAGCGAGCGGCTCAAACAAAATTAGCAACTTGGCTGACGGAGTTCATCCATGGCGCTGAAGCACTGCAAACTGCCGAAAAGGCGCGTGAGATCCTCTTCGGCAAGGCAGAAATCACCGGCATGACTGACGCTCAGATCGACCAGATTTTCTCTGGCGTTCCCAGCGGTGAAGTCACTCAAGCCGATTTGTCCGATGGGATCAACATCGTTGATGCTCTCGCCGCAGCCGGCGTCGCGACGAGCAAGAGCGATGCACGCCGTACTGCGAAAGAAGGTGGCGCCAGCGTGAACAACGTAAAGGTCGGTGACGACAAAGTCTTGACCGTGGCCGATCTAGCGAGTGAATCCACGATTGTGCTGCGACGCGGCAAGAAGAAGTTCGGCCTGCTCCGTGTGAAAGGTTGACTTCAGCCGGAGGTTCCGTGCCGATTTGAGCGAGCTTTTAGTGGGATGAGCAGAATTCCTAAACCTTGAATTGTCGGCGAAATACATTTCCGGAATCGATCCGGCGGCGTGGCATCCGAGCTGCGAGCCGGGACTGGAATTTGATGACTTGGCTCGATGACTCGGTTGTGATCACATCGCTTTTCATAGCAGTGTTGGAATTTGTTTATAGCGGGAGATGCAGCGTGGTGCATCTGAGAAATCTAGCGAGATAGCATGAATCTCTCAATGTGGGGGTGAGTGTGACTGGGTTCTTTCAGAAAACTTGCGTCGGATAGCCCCATCATTCGGTTGTCAACGAGCACAGCGTCGACGGTGAAATGCTTCAACAATACCCAGGCTTCGTTGGCTGATATCGCCGAGTGCGTTTGTACCCCTGCTCGTCGAAAGTCGTATTCGACAGACTTAAGAATGTCTACATCGGCGTCGACCAGTAGAACAATGAGGCGATCTGTATCTACTGCTATTGCCATCACTCTACTCTCAGCCAAGTAGGAGCGGTCATTCATCGACTTCTTTCCTAGCGAATGACCTGCATCGGCTGAAATGTCGCTCGATTGGGCTCATGATGATGGGCTTGCTAGTGGCAAATAACGATTACTCTAAATCGTGTCGGAACCCTGTATCGGCCCTGATCAGCGTCCTGTCCTATCAGATTTTGTCTTCGTCCCTAAAATAAGGACTCTCCTGCAAAGAATCACCGAACGGATTGCCTAATGCCGCTGGTCAGCCTGGAAAAAGTCACCATACGCTATCGAGGTCCCGCGTTGCTCGATGACGTGGACTGCATCGTCGAGGCAACGCAGCGAGTGGGATTGCTTGGTCGAAATGGTGCTGGCAAGTCGACCTTTTTGAAACTTATCGCCGGCATGGTGCAGCCAGATCATGGGCGGGTTGTCCCAAATCCAGATGCTCGTATTGCTCAGCTGCCTCAGATTGTCCCCCAGGACATGCAAGGAAAAGTTTTTCCGCTTGTTCGCGAAGGCGTCGTAGCGCTTCCTGGGCAGGATATCGATGATTGGGAAAAGGACCATTTGACCGAGCAGATTTTGTCTCGGATGGACCTGCAGCCCGACCTGCAAGTCGGCGCGATGTCGGCGGGAATGAAACGCCGAGTTTTACTAGCGCGGGCTTTGGTGCAGAAGCCAGACCTACTGCTGCTTGACGAACCCACCAACCACCTGGATTTGGACTCCATTCGATGGCTCGAGGATTTTCTGGATCGCTATGACGCCGGGTACATTTTCATCACTCACGACCGCCAGTTCTTGCGACGACTGGCGACCCGAATTCTAGAGATTGATCGTGGACAGCTTTTTGACTGGAGTTGCGATTACGAAACGTTCTTGAAACGCAAAGAAGCCGACCTGGCTGCTCGCGAGAAACAAGAGAAGCTCTTTGATAAGAAGTTGGCAGAGGAAGAGGCCTGGAGACGTCAAGGCATCAAGGCGCGACGAACGCGAAACGAAGGCCGAGTTCGAGCCTTGAAAGAACTGCGAAAAATTCGAAGTGAGCGGCGTGAGCAAGTTGGGACCAGCAATCTCCACATCCAGGAGGCGATGCGCAGCGGCAACTTGATCCTCAAAGCACAGGACCTTCATTTCAAATACAAGCGGGACGCGCAAGCTAGTGAGTCCTTTCATGCAGTTAAAGACGACGCGCAAACCAGTGAGTCTGCCTCCAACCGATCTCTTGCAGCTCGCGAAATACTTGGGGGCTTCGGATGCACGGTAATGCGAGGCGAGAAGATAGGGATTGTGGGACCCAATGGTGTGGGCAAGACGACACTGCTACGCGTTCTGCTGGGGCAGCTTCAACCTGATCAAGGCTCGGTGCGACTAGGGGCGAATCTGCAGATTGCCTACTTCGATCAACTTCGGCAACAGCTTGATCCGGATAATACCATCGAGCAGGAAGTCGCTGATGGTTACCAGACAATCGAGATGCAGGGAGGCACGAAACATGTCTTGGGTTACCTGCAAGATTTTCTGTTTACGCCGGAACGAGCTCGCACCAAAATTCAATTTCTGAGTGGCGGTGAAGTGAATAGAATCTTGCTCGCCAAGCTGTTCGCGAAACCCGCCAACGTCATCGTGCTCGACGAACCAACGAACGACTTGGACGCAGAAACGATGGAATTGCTGGAGGAGCGTTTGGTTGAGTTCAAGGGTACGATTTTAGTGGTGAGCCACGATCGCGAGTTCCTAAATAATGTCGCAACCAGTATTTTCGCTTTCGAGCCGCGAGGTGGAGCGGCGGATGAATTCCAAGTGCTGGAATATGTTGGCGGTTACGACGACTGGCAGCGTCAATGTGCCGAGAGAACGCCTGCGGGTTCCAGCAAGGCGAAGCCGGTTGAGTCCAACAAAAAGGAGGTTTCTGGTGTTGGTTCGAAGGCGGATTTAAGCCCAGTACAGAAAGCAAAGCCCAAGAAGTTGAGTTTCAAAGAAACCAAGGAGCTCGAAGAACTTCCAGCAATCATCGAGGAGCTAGAGACCGGCATTCAGGAGATTCACTCTGCGATGGCAGATGCGGATTTCTATAAGCAAGCTGGCGATGTCATTGCTGCGAAGCAGAGCGAGTTGCAGGAGCAAGAAACCAGGCTTTCGAAAGCCTACGTGCGCTGGGAGGAGCTTGAGTCGCGAACCGACTAACCAGACGCGCTTTCGCCGGCCGATGACGAGCCAGTACGGAAACGGTATTCCTGCTCTTAGAATTTTGGTTTGTTGATCTCACGCCGTAATTCTATTCCATTCCCTTGCTCAGTCCTGAAGACGACTTCCGCTACGAGTTTTCCGTTAGAATCGTGCCTTTTCCACACTCATCCTTTTCCCTCTAAGCGAATTCTTCCAATGCCAACCCAAACAGCCATCGTGAATTTCGCTCCCGAGCCCCATTCTGTGGAACTTCGCGAGATCCCGATTCCCGAAATCGGCGATGGAGATGTGCTACTTGAAGTTGCTGCTGTTGGCGTTTGCGGCAGTGACTTACACCAGTGGAGCGCCGAGCATAGTTGGCCTGTGAATTATCCCGTCACGCTTGGCCACGAATTTGCGGGAACGATCGCGCGAGTTGGTAGCGGTGTGACGGGTTTTGAGGAGGGGGATCGAGTTTGCAGTGAAACCGCTGCCGTAATCGATAGCAGCAATCCGATGAGTCGCATTGGGCGTTACAACCTAGATCCGACGAGAAAGGGATTTGGGTACGGCGTGGATGGCGCAATGACCGAGAAAGTTCGTGTGCCCGCTCGGTGTCTGCATCGAGTTCCCGATCAATTACCTCTTGAGAACGCTGCCTTGGCGGAGCCTTGTTGCGTCGCGTTTAGCGCCGTTGCGACAAACGTCAGCATAATGCCTGGAGATCGGGTGATTGTCCTCGGACCAGGTCCCATTGGCTTACTTTCCGCCGCGATTGCTCGCTTGCGCGGTGCAGAGGTGGTTTTGGTCGGGTTGGAACGTGACAAGGACAGATTGGCCTTAGCGGCCGAATTCGACTGCAGAGCGATGACACCCGACGAAGCTGCCGAATGGTCGAAGGAGCGGGATGGACTGGGAGTGGAAGGAGTGGTTGACGCTGCAGGAGTGTCCGCGACACTTCAGTCTGCAATGGATTTAGTTCGACCAGCTGGTTGGATCAGCAAAGTGGGATGGGGAAAAGATCCTGTGGGTTTTTCGCTTGATCCGATGGTCCAAAAAAATGTCACTCTTCAAGGCAGTTTTTCGCACACTTGGGCCACTTGGGAGCGAGTCTTAAGTCTTCTTGCCAGTGGTGCGTTGCCTGCCGAAAAAATAGTGGGCGGAACCTGGAAGCTCGACCAATGGCAGGAAGCCTTCGAAACTATGCATTCCGGCAGAATCGCCAAGAGCCGTCTCGTGCTCAGCTGATCAGACACGACCTTCTTTCCGCCTAGCTCTCTATTTCGTTAGGCGGGCACGCAGAGGTGGCCAATCCGGACTGCATGGCTTTCGAGCGGTTAGTGCGAAATCGCGTCATTTTAAAAGAACAGAAGGGCGTCCGGACGACATCCTTAAGAGTCTGCCCAGGCGATTCTCCGGCGAGTAACATTGTGCATACCACCCGCCGAAAATTCTCAACTTCTGGCAAGAGCCGTATTTCTTTTCCAAATTTAGCGAACTCGGGAATAGACAAGCGTTTGCCGGGTCTTATGAGCGTTCGAGTGTGTTTTGTCCATGTAGACTTCCCAGGTTGATTTCAAATTTCGATTCTGAGCAGTCTCTTCCAAGAAAACAAATTGGAACAGGCGGTTGCAGGTGCTTTTCAAGCGGCCGTTGGATCGTCAAACTCTAAAATCCGTGATCAGACTTGCACAACATGGGTGTGCACGATCCGGGTAACTACTCCTATTTCTGAGGAAAAAGATGAAGGCTTTCAAGTGGTTCGCATGCTTTGCGGTTTTGGTTAGTGGTCTTACTTTGACCGGTTGTGCCGCAAAGGAAGAAGGCGCTGGTGCGGCTGACGGTGGCGATACCCCTGCAGCGGCAGATGGCTCTGGCACGACTGAAGGTGAAGGTGAAGGTGAAGGTGAAGGCGAAGGCGAAGGCGAAGGCGAAGGTGAAGGCGAAGGCGAAGGCGAAGGATCTTAGTCCACGCAATAGAAGATCCTACCGGCTGTAGGTAAGTGACCATTCGCAACGTCGCTCCGTTGCGAATAGGTTGCTACCTGTTTTGTCTTCTCAGCTTGACTATTAGGGAATACATCTCAAAAGCCTGCAAGCATCGAGCAAACCAATTGCTCTGAACAACTCCGCTTCAGTTGATAATCCCGCACCATGCGTAATGGTCTCGTACCTATTCTGATGACTCGCAAAATGTACGACTCTTCGCGGTGATACTGCTCACAGAAGCAAATTGTCGCGAGCTGCGCAGCAGAGTGTTTCTCAACCTGTTGGTCTCACCCCTAACCCCAGTATTGGCTCAGGAATGGTAGGCCCTGATGCTACTTAGTTGGTAGATCCCGCCCCTCAGACAACTCCCAAACGGTGTGGTAAGCCGATTGCTGCTCGAAGTAGTCGATCATCGACTTGTAGAAAGAGTGCCCTGCTAGAGTTGCACTATCGCCAATCACGCGGAGCGCTCGTTTAGCTCGGGTCAGTGCGACGTTGGTTCGGCGGGTGTCTTTGAGAAAGCCGATTTCACTTTCGCTGTTGCTTCGGACCAGCGTCAGCAAAACAACTTCTTTTTCGCGGCCTTGAAATCCATCGACGGTATCGATCTCCAGGTCTGGTTGTTGCAGCCGATCACGAAGCAACCGAACTTGCGCTGCGTAGGGTGCAATGATCGCAATCTGATCAGGGCGAATTCCCGTCTTTAATAGTTGATGCACCTGAGATAGGACCCACGTTGCCTCTTTGGGGTTTCGCTTGGATAGCCCGTTTGGCTCAAGCTCTTCTTCCCATTCGGCTCCCGCGGTGTCCCAGAACTGTAGCACTTGGTTAAGACGCGAAGCCCCATCTACCGGCCCCGCGGAGCTCTCTCGGTTTTCTTCTGCAAAATCCGCCAGGCTGTGAGAGCGCACGGACTCATGAGCTTCCAAATCGCCATCGTAGAACTGGTCGCTCGAAAAACGCATGATGTGTTCGTTCATCCTGTACTGTACTTTCAGGCGTCGAAACACATCTTGATCAAATCGGTCAATCAAACGCTCCATCGCGCTACTGGAAAATCCTTCTGCGGCAGCTTGCTTGCTGACGACAGTCGGGGGAAGCTGGCAGTGGTCCCCGGCTAGTACAAGCTTAGGGGCCCGCAGCATGGCTTGCCAAATGGCAGGTTCGGTGCATTGGCATGCTTCGTCGATTACCGCGAGGGCGAATTCTTGTTTGCCAAGCAAGTCGTCGTCGATAGTTGTAGTCGTGCAGATCACATCGGCCGATTCAAGGATATGTCGAACCGTATTTCGCTCCAACGCACGTGCTTCTTTGCGGAGTCTGCCCGCTTCCGCGTAAAGTTCTCCCCGCTGACGATTCGCCTCGCGCGAACGCGATTGCTTCGAGGCAGCTCGCATCAGTTCATCGACATCACGCCACAGATCGCGGACAATTTTGCTCGCCGGATCAGCTTCTACGATTTCGTCTAGCGTGTGATTCCTCAAGGACTCGAACACGCGAGCGGGGTGTCCGACTCGCAGCACATGTGGCAGCATGTCGACGAGTTTTTCTAGCATGTTGTCGACAGCCGTGTTACTGGGAGCGCAGGCAAGAACCCGACCTCCTTGCTGAACCGTCTGATAAATTAACTCAGCAAGTGTCGTCGTTTTTCCTGTTCCAGGCGGCCCGTGGAGAATTGCGACGTCACGCGCAGACAATGCGAACTTGATCGCTTCACGCTGCGGTTCATTGAGTTGCGAGAAAAAATTGATTTCCGGCAACCGATCGAAACGTGGGGCTTGAAAACCGAGTAGCGTATCGCGCAACCTAGCCTGCGAGCCTGTCAGCGATTTCGCGGACCGCATCGCCGCCTGTTGTCGGCGACGAGTCGTTTCGTCGGGCGAAAGGTCGAGTCGGAAGCGTTCGGCTTCGGGCCAATTGTCAAGTGCTACCTGAATCGTATGTGCCTTGCGCCGGCTTACGACGCCCGACATGCCTTGATCACTGGCATCCGCATTGTCGGAAAGAACGATTGGAGAACCGACTTTGAGTCGATTGAGTGGAATTCGCTCCCCATTCGCCTTGACCAGATCGAGGAGCAGTCGGCCGGCGAGACCCGTTCGGTAGTCGGCCATCTGCAAATTGACGATCGTTTCGCCCGAACGTTCGGCATCTCCCCGGCGTTCAAGTCGTCGCCTGGCAACCATCCGTTCCCGCTCTGCCTCGCCCTCCATCTCAAGCCAGGTGTGCTGCTGGTTGGCG
Source organism: Aureliella sp. (assembly GCA_963691875.1). Classification (GTDB taxonomy): domain Bacteria; phylum Planctomycetota; class Planctomycetia; order Pirellulales; family Pirellulaceae; genus Aureliella. The sequence continues at coordinate 1,080,244 of OY829846.1, read as the reverse complement.
TATTGCTCAAAATTATTCCAGGTCATCGTGTCTCGAAGTGATATTGGTCATCGGCAACGTTGGCTACGAGTTGGCAGGCAGAACTTACTCCTAGCAAGAGCATAAGCACAGTCCAATTGCTGGCAAAGCTGCTCTTGGCATTGCCGCTCGCGTCTCATTTCGCTAATTCGAGGTTTACCTGTCGGCTTTTGCCCCAACTTACCCCAACTTGCCCCAACTCGCCGTAGCGATGCAAGATTATTCGATCAACAAATGCAGCCGCAAATGCGCTGTAGCTGGACGACCGCTGGAGCCCGGAGAGTCCTTCGTCTCCACCATTGTTTTCAGTGGAGAAGAAATCAAAAGGCTCGACATTGCGGCTAGCGAGTGGAAAGGTCCTCAGGGAGAAACTATCGGCTGGTGGCGAAGTCGCATGCCTGAGGCAGCACAACGAAAACTCCGGCCCGCTCCTAATGGAGTTCTGCTCGATACGTTGGCCGAGTTGCTCGAGCATCCAGAGCAGGAGGAGCTTGCGTATCTGCTGGCTCTGCTATTGGTTCGCAGGCGTGTGCTGCATGAAGAGCAGAGTATTGAAGAAGACGAGTCTGCGGCATGGAATCTTGTTTGTAACGCGGACGATCGAAGGTGGAGTGTCCCAACAGCTTCTCCTGCTCCTGATCGCATCGCCGTCTTGCGTGAATCGCTAAACGACCTGCTTTTTACAGAAGAGTAACCGAGTGCGGATAATACAAGGACATAACGTTGGAAACCAGTCTTTTGCCGCTTCTTCCATCGCTCGGGTTCTCGTGTTGCTCGCCGTTGTCGCATGCGTGATGCCGTTTAGTGGGTGTTCACTACTGAGGCGTAGACAAACAGTGCAGTTTCCGCCGCCGCAAGTATTCCAGCAGGATCCGACTCTCCCCCAAATCGTAGATCGCGTGAACCGCAGTCTGCGGATCACGCGACTGCAGTCCGACAATCTGACCGTAAGCGGCCCGGACATGCCCACCAGTCTGAACGGGCATATCAAGTGGGAGCGACCCTACAATTTCAAGCTGGAAGCTAGCCTGCCATTCTTGGGAACCGCTTTGTCAGCCGGCAGTAACGAAGAGATGTTCTGGTTGCAGACACAGGTCCCTTCGCCGCCTTCGCTGTACTATGCGCGCCATGACGAATTCAATAGGCAGCAGGGACCGAGGACGATTCTTCCGGTCTCCCCTCTGTGGTTGCGTGAGGCGATGGGCGTGATTGAACTCGATCCCACTCTTCAACATGAAGGTCCCTTCTTGTTGCCCAATGACCAGTTAGAAATCCGCACTACCATCGTTGGCGGAAATAACCCGCAGAACGTCTACCGGCGGCACATCCGAATTAACCGACGTACGGGAGTGATCGAAGAGACGCTGCTGTACGATCACACGAAGCGATTAATTGCTCAGTCCAAAATGTCTGGACACGAGTATCATTCCAGTGTCGACTACAGTTTGCCCCGCAAGGCAATCATCCAGCTGTTGCCCGCTGGCAATCCGCCGATTAGCTTCACTGTGGAGGTCGGTTTCTATTTGATCAACCAGGATACCGGAGCAGTGGATAGTTTTGTTATGCCCGACTCGCGTGGCCTTGTGACCGTCAATATCGCAGGTGCGACTTTACCGTTGAGCGGCTCACCATCCTCCAGTCCTCCGCTGAGCGGCGCGACTTCCGGCAGTGTACCGCCAGGCCTCCCAGGCGGTTATGCAGCTCCTAATGCTGGGCTGAGTTATGGAAGGCAGCAAGCTGTGCCCTTTGGTCGCTCTGCATCATTTTCTTCTCCGGCTGCTACAAATTCACCACCTGTGTTCTCCCAGCCACCCGCCTACAAGGCTTCAGCGATGTCTGCGAATCAGCAGTTTGACTTCAGTCGTTATCGACGCTAGTCGCTAGACTGGATTACTAGCTTAGCGTGCATTGACTGAAGAGCACTGGGAAACGCCGCCTTAGCCTGGGGCTTGCGTGCGGAAAGGGAACTCCTGCAAGCAACGCGCCGGGCACAGCTAGGAACGCAGCAGCAACGGGGGGAGCCTGCTTTAAAGTAGATGTAGCAGACAGACGAGAATCACCGCTGTAATGACAAATTGAAGCGAGAGTACAAATCGGACCAAAGTGGAGTCCAAGGGACTCGCATTTCGCTTCTCGCCTAATCCTTCTTGCATTTTGTCTCAGCCTCTAAGAAGTTTTAAAAGAAATGACTGTCCATTTCTAAGGCTATTAGCCAAGGGTACTCGCTCCGGCGGAGGACAAGATCGATGCATGTGAAATCTAGGCGGCGACGATTTTTCACCGCAGGTTCCTCGCGATCGCTATGATTGAAGACGGAAAAGCACTGCTAGGCTAATGGCTCGAACTTGCAGGTGAAATGCCGCATCAGTTTCGGCTCGCTGGTGATCCTGTAACCTCGCAAGTCATCTTTTCGCTCGGAGAGCTCTTCGAACACTTCGATCAAATAGTCAGCGTGGGCCTGAGTGTAGGTTCGTCGGGGAAAGGCAAGTCGCACCAAGTCCATCATGGCTGGCTTTTCCGATCCATCCGGTTGTTTTCCGAACATGACCGTACCAATCTCGCAACCGCGAATGCCCCCATGTCGATAGAGTTCGACGGTCAGTGAGTGGCCGGGATACTGAAGTGGATCAATGTGACTCAGCCATGCTCTCGCATCAATAAAGACGGCGTGGCCGCCAGCAGGTTGCACCATCGGAATGCCCAGCGCCATCAAGCGTTCTGAGATGTAAGAGTTAGTTCGTACGCGGTATCGCAGGTAGTTTTCATCGACGATTTCGGTCAAGCCTTGGGCAAGTGCCTCGAGATCGCGACCTGCCATGCCGCCATAAGTGGGAAAGCCTTCTGTGCGAATTAGGTGGGCGCGGGCTTCATCTGCCAAAGCGTCATCATTGAGTGCAAGCCAACCACCGATGTTGCCAAACGCATCCTTTTTCGCGCTCATGGTCATCATGTCGGCGGTCGCAAAGCAATCACGCACAATGCCAGTGATCGAGCGATTGGCTTGTTCCGGTTCTCGTTCCTTGATGAACCAAGCGTTCTCTGCGAAACGGCATCCATCGATCACAAAGGGCTTCTCAAACTCACGCGCCAGCTCGGAGGCCGCGCGAATGTTTTCCAAGCTGACTGGCTGTCCGCCGCCAGCGTTATTCGTGATCGTGAGCAGCACGCAAGGAATTGAATCCGCATTTTCCTCCAAGAAGTTTCGCAACTTGACCAGATCCATGTTTCCTTTGAATGGATGCTGCGAGTTCGGATCCTTGCCTTCGTCGATCAATAAATCAACCGCAACCGCCCCCGATGCTTCGATGTTTCCCCGGGTGGTATCAAAGTGCGTATTGTTCGGGATCTGCCTGCCCGGTCCAGCCAGGATCGAACAAAGAATTGCTTCTGCAGCTCGTCCCTGATGAGTCGGAATGATGTGCTTGAATGGCATCAAGTTTCTGACTGCCGATTCAAAGCGAAAAAAGGACGGAGAGCCTGCGTAACTTTCATCGCCGCTCATCATGGCCGACCACTGTGCCGAGCTCATGGCGCCCGTTCCGCTGTCTGTCAGCAGGTCAATCAGGACGTCGTCAGAATCTAGAGCAAAGAGATTGAAGTTGGCCTCGCGAATCAACTGTTCACGTTCGTCGCGAGTCGTCATCCGGATCGGTTCGATCGCTTTGATACGGAAGGGCTCAATAATTGTTTTCATTGCGGGCTCCAAAATGAGATGGGCCCACTGGCGGCATGAAACACCGAGGGCCAAGCGCCGCGGTTGTTCACCCTCTGTGAACCGCGCTCAGCGCCCTGAATGAGTTATCGAAGATGATGGCAGCGACAATAGACTTCGTCAACCTCCATCGTGGTGTCGGTTACTTCAATCGGTCTTTCGATTTGCACAAGTGAGCCGAACGTGCTCGCTTCAGGCAGAGGTAAGAAAACCTAGACTCTTCTTTCTCGGCACCTCAACTACCTACTTGTTGCTTTCGAAGCCTTACAAATGATCTGTCAGCAAAGAGCGAACACGCCACTAAGTTCTGGGAAGCGTCCTTCGCTGTAGGTTTCCAGTAAATCCGGAAGCTATCAGCGACGCTGAAAGCTGAGTGATCCTCACCTGCCTATTTCATCGCGGCGTTCCTAGCGAGCAAGTACTTTCCTTTGGCCCAGTTTGGCGCGCTGGATTCGCAGGTTGACTCGGACGAAAAGTACACAAGAAAGCGCCCCGTTGTTTGCTCGACGACAACCTGACTTCGGTCGAGGATGCCGGTAAGTTTTCCTTCCACGTTGGTGTGTGTGCAAAGTCATTCTTGCCAAACGAACGGACTGGTCGACGAAAGGATGCATGGAGTTTCGTGACTAACTAGTCAACGAGGTGACTTTATCGATTTACGACAGTCGGCCTGGCTTTCATTGCTTAGCTGCTAGAGATCTTGAAGAGCAACTAAAGTATCTGCGTAATAAGCGAGCGACTCAAGAAGAAACGTATCGTTCTTACGATGGATGCAGTCCGTGCCTCAGTCGAAGTTAGGGAGGTATGGATGACCTTGGCAGGAATTCTGATAAATTTCAATCCGTATCTTAAACGGTTAAGGGCAAGTATATGTTCGGGATGAAATCGAAGAAAGAAAAGTTGCAAGCGAAGTATGAGAAATTACTTCGCGAGGCGTATGAGTTGTCTACGGTTGATCGCAAGAAGAGCGACGAGAAGACCGCCGAAGCCGACGCGATTCAGAAGCAACTGGACGCGATGGATTAGTACCGCTCGTCCGCGGGCATTTTCAATGACTATTAATTTGTGAGCGACAGCAGATAGGCCAGCAGATCTCTAAGCTGATCCTCCGTGAGGAGTTCGTGGAAGTTACTTGGCATTGGTGACAAACGTACCGTTTTTTTGAGGCAATTGCGTCCGTTGCGACGGTGTGTTCTCTTCCAGTCTGATCAACCAGCAAAAGCTGTTTTCCAACGATTCTCTTTACCAGGCCGCTTAAGACATTCCCGTCTTCTGTGATAACAGTGGTTGATCGAAAGGCGTTGTCGATATTGCGGTTCGGCAGCAATACGTCTTCGAGTAAGCGATCGAGGCCTCGATTCCCGATGCCATCTAGGTTGGGGCCGACCTCCGAGCCCTTACCCTCGACTCGGTGACAGTTCGCACAGTTCTTGCTAAAGACGATTGCACCTCTAGATACTTCGCCGGCATCCGTCATGTAAGCTTGGCGACGCCTTTGGATAGCTGCTCTCACGTCTTGGTCGTCGCTAGTCAGCCCGGTCGTCAAGTAGCTGGCCAAGGCTATCTCCCGCTCGTTGCCCAGCGTTTCCAACCGGGCCGCGACGACGGGATCGATTAACAAGCTAGGAGAAGCACTGCCTGCCTCGACAAGTTCTAACAACACAGTGATGCCGGTATGGTTGCGGGACAGCTCTAACGCCAAGTTTCTTTGTTCGGCGGCAGTAGCAACACGCATCACGCTAGACATAGCCTTGCGAACAGAATCAGCTGCACTTTCTCTATTTTCCAAAAGCTTGATGAGCACTGAACGTAATTCTGCGTCTGTGCTGGGAAAAGAAATGGCTTCAGCAAGGGCCGTCGCACAGGGACCTGAGTGGATAGCTGCATATGCTTTGGCAAACTGTGATGAATGCTCATTTGTTTCTGCTGGATTCGACATGAGTAGCAGCATCACGGGCGTGAGGTTACGAATCTTCAAGTCGCGTACAAGTCTGGCGGCACGGAGATATCGCGTGGCGGAATTACTCGGATTGAGTCCTTCTTCCGAGAAGCGTCCAACGGCTAGCCATGCGTAAGCGTTGGCAGAATCTCCGTCAACAAGTTCCACATAAACTCGACGGCCTTCGTGTTGGGTATCGAGCCATTCGACTCGTTTGGCCATATCATTACGCGGTGCTGGCCAACTCACTAGTTCACGGTGGGTTGTTGCGTCACACAGACGAACGAAGTTGTTTCCTTGCAGGGGTTTGTCTGGAAATCCGTCGTGGCCTGCAACATAGAAGCTGAATGGCATCGATAACGTGAAGGTGCCGCTACGGTATGTGCCAACTTTCTGCTCTCCTGCCAGAAAACTACTATGAAGCAACGTAGACTGTTCCCCGTCAGCGGAATTCCTCCTGTTTGACAGTTGCCAGGTATTGCTTGGCTTGGACGCTTCCCCAGCGGCTACATGCGACCACGGAATACTTGCTTGGTCGAGGATGATTGTGTTCTCCGCGGGACCGATGTTCAGGTAATTTCGTGCAAGAGCTTCTGTCCACTGTTTGAGTGCGGCCGTCGGCTCAAGCCCGCGTTGTGACAAGCCGCTGCTGACCGATCGCAAGAGTTCTTCTTGTTTTGGCAAGTCTGATTCGAAGCTGTCGCGTGAGAGATCGATGATTTCATGCAGGTTCTCCAAAGACGCGAATCGACTGGCAAAAGTAAGGCACTCCGACAACTTCTTTGGATTGGAGTCCCGAACTAAGTCCAAATTCGCTGCGATGAACTGTCCTGCATAGTTTGTCTTTAACGCGAGGCAGATGTCGATTACTTCAGCTCTTTGTTGGCTCGAGAACTGCGGCGTCAAGGCTTTGAACCAGGATTCATCCTTCAAGTGATTTCTGAGGGCAATGCGAAGCGCATAATGCAAGTGCGGATCACCTCTACTATCGATTAGGCAACTTAGAATTGGAGTTATTAATTCTTTTGAGCATAACTTCGCCGCAGCCCCGGCCGCGTATCGTCGTATTCGTGGGTTTGGATCTTGGAAGCCCGATTTGATCCATTCGTCAGTTTGCAGAGTGCGCTCAGGGAATGTAGCTAGTACTTGGTAGCAGTGGCCACGGACTCGAGCATCCGTGTCGCTTAGGCACGTCTCCAGCTCTTCAGCTTTGAGCTCATCAAGTCGAGCGAGGGCCCAGAGTATGTGTACTTTTTCATTAGAGCTCGACGCGCTCAACAGACTTTGATGCAGCCTGTCGAGGCTCGATTCTTTAACATGCTTATCCACAATTTCGTCTGTCGCCAGCATTCGCTTGGATAGATTGTCCGATCTCAAAGCGGCAAGCGCATCGTCAAGACTGGTGGCAAGCTGCAAGGACGCACTGGAATGCGGTTCTGTTTCGAATCGCTTTCCCTTGTAAACGATTCGCCATATTCTTCCGCGATGCCGATCTCGGCCAGGATGATCCAGTGGGACTTCGTAATGGCCAATGATCTTGTTGTAGAAATCTGCGACATACATAGCGCCGTCAGGTCCAACTTGTAGATCGACAGGACGGAACCATGGATCACCTGAGATGAGAAAGTCAGGTTCTTCTCGCGCAACAAGACTTCCACCCCGCTGTTGGATCGAGTTTCGATTGATCCGGCTGGTCATCACATTTCCACCGAAGGCGGAGCCTCGGTATTCTTTTGGGAAGGACTTGGCATGGTAGAGTGCAATTCCTCCAATCGCCGTACTGCCATGCAAGTGTTCCATGAGCTGAGGCGTGAAGCCGAGGCCGTCATGAGGCTTGCCAAAACTCTCATTAAACCCGCTTTCGATGAGCAATGTGACAGGTTTTGTGTGGCAGTCTGCTGTGAAAAAGTCACCGTGTGGGTCGACTGCCATTCCGAATGGATTGACTTGGCCATGGGTAAAGTGCTCTATGCGCGAGCCATCAAGTTTCATGCGGAAGGTATTGCCCGAGTGCATCGTGACCGTGTGACCGTCTGTACCGGAAACTTGAGACTGGTTGTTGAAGCCATGGCACGCATACAACCAGCCATCGTAACTTCGGGTGAATGCATTGCACATTCCATGAGTGTCGCGAGTTGTATCAAATGGTCCGTATAGCACTTCTCGCTCGTCTGCCACACCGTCACCGTCTGTGTCGCGAAGATAGAGGATGTTGGGGATGCTAAAACAGATAACTCCATCAGCGTACGGATACAGCCCCATTGGGATGTTCAGTCCGTCTGCGAAAGTGGTGACTTTGTCGGCTCGACCATCACCCGTCGTGTCCTCCAAAATCTTGATCGAGTCTCGTCCTTTCTCGCCAATTGGCGCCGGGTGGGGGTATTCGACGGTATTGGTGATCCATAAACGCCCGCGATGATTGAAAGCCATGTTGAGCGGTTTTGCAATCTGCGGCTCACTTGCAAACAATTGTGCTTCAAAGCCGTAAGGCAGTACAAAGCTAGCTCTTTCCTCTGCGGGGGAGCGTGGCTCGGTGGAACGCACACCGCCTGTGAAATCTGCAGTCCCGACAATAGAGGGAAGAAGATTGGACTGCTGCGGCTGCGGCTCCTCTATGCCTCTATTCAGCTGAAGGAAGGTGCCAAGTTTGTTGCCGACAACAATGTCCTCATGGCCGTTGCCATCGACGTCGCCAGTGACAAGCTGTGTTCCTAAACCAATGCGATCATGAATGTGCATTGGAACAAACTCGACGCCTAGCCGACTTCGCTTTGTTTTAAACCAATACAAAGACAGGTAGCTGCTGCGATCCAGGATCCTCGCCGCTGTGGGCCCAAAAACGTTTACCGGTAACAATATCTTTGACGCCATCGCCGTCGATATCGGCTAGCGCCAGCGCATGGAGCTGGCTGATGGAGAGTCCGTAGGGATTGTCTGAATGCTTCGAACCCATGATCTGGTGCTTGACGAAAAAACAATCACTCAAATTTGAGCCGCGACGCTCAAACCAGCACAAGCCATAACCATGTGCGTTCTGAGAAGAGACGATGTCGTTGTCGCCGTCTCCATCGAAGTCATAGGCAAACATCTGAGCACCGCCTGACTCGGCGAATTTCGCTGGATAGAATTGAAATGCTTTGTCCTCTTCAGCTGGCTGTCGCCACCAGCCGTTTCTTTCTAGCAAGTCCATCTTGCCGTCACCGTCGACGTCGCCCACGCCAAGACCATGAGTAAAGCGACCAAGTCCGGCACGCTGACCGATAGCTTCGAATTTCCAGTGATGTGTGAGATCCAAATCGGGTTTGGCGTAGCCAAATTCTCCGCCTTGAATGCAAACTAGCTCCATGTCTCCGTCACCATCGAAATCCACGAGCGTCGGAGATTCATTCCCGACGTCTTTTAGAACCAGATGTGATGGCCAAGTTAGATCCGCCCCAATTTCGCTATGTCCGGGATTCAAATGTAGTTGAGCAGCACCGCCGGGAATGGGGATGGAGAGAATGTCAATATCTCCATCGTCATCAAAATCATGCGCGAAGGTGAAGAAGTAATCTGAGTATCCTGCAATTGAGTACTCCTTGGCCTCCGCGTACGTGTGACGAGTTTGAAAATCGGGTCCTTTGTACCAGAATGCGCCGGAGACAATGTCAGCGACGTCATCGTCATCAAGATCTGCGATTGCCGCCCCCTCACTTTCGAACGCTTCACTCAGAACTACGGTGCGGAATCGATCTGCCAAAAGTACATTTGGCGCGGTGAGAGTGAGCAGTACAAGCAAGCCGAGCTGGAAAAAGGGAGCATTGGCAAGCCACAACGAGAATCGCACGCTCATAGTTGCTTGTCGAAGGATTGTTCTGTGCTCTGGCATTGGCTTTACTCTTTCAACTTCAGCGTGACTCGCAATTGACTGAAGGCTAGTTGTCAGTCTATCGGACAAATTAGCCGAAGGAAAAGTGTTAAATCTCTGAACCAGAATGAATAAATGCACATAACCCACCCATCCTTCTATTTAGTTCTTCATAAACGCAAACTGGAATCGGAGTTAAGTTCACCGTTTCTCGCTTGGCAGACTCCGAATCGAGTCACTACTGCGAAAATGCATTTTGTTTGTGGCTGCATCGTCTTTAAAGAGGATGAGAGGAAGGAACTTGAAATGGTTGAGCCAGATGGTCCAGAACGCGAAGAGGAGAGCTGACGCCCTCGGAAGAGAATCTAGTTTCCGTCGATGCTCCTGTGATTGGTCAGAACGTAGAGCAAGTCTCGCCATCTTCAGATTCGCCCAGTGTGCAGAGTACTGAATCTGCAGTTATTGAGCCGGCGGATCCGCTCATAACAGCAGAAGCGGTGGACGACTCTTCAGCGAAACAGCCCAAGCCTATCCTTGTGGTCGTTGGAAAGTACTTGGGGGTCGACTTGCTCGGTCTTTCATATGGGCGACTGTGCGCGATTTTCTCGTTTTCCAGTATGGGAACTTTCTTGCTTTGGCTCTGCAGTTTTGCATTTGCAATGCTTGTGTTTACTTTCGCAAAAAGGGGATATAAAGCGAGCACCACAACACTTGGCCTTGCGGCACCGTTGGTCTTACTCGTCCTTAAACTTGTCTGGTGTGGTAGTAGGCCACAAGTTGGTTGTGGTTGACTGCGTTTAACGGCAATTGCCATGTCAATGACTCGCGTGACGCCGTGCTTTCCTTGGCTGCTGGAGTTCTTCGCTGATTGTCTGCAAGGAGTTATCACACGGATACGCGGAGTTTGATTCTCCGGAATTGACAAGGCAACTGGTGCAATGGGACCTGCTTTCGCGCCGCAATGCACCTTGTAGGTAGGAGCAGTCGTGTTGTTTTCAACGCTTTTCGTGTTGGCCAATCCTGATTTCGCCCAATAGTTTTCTGCGTGGATCGAATCGGTGTGGACTTCCATTTGGACCTACGTTTGTAGCCTCAGTCCGGGGCAAGCCATTTTCTGGTTCTGCAGCGTCGCAGTGCTTCTGGGCTCTATTTATCCAGATGCGATGCAGCTCTTACCAGAGAAGACTCGTTCCGAGCTGTTAGGCGAGAAAGCGAGCGAGTGTATGCATTCTGCCTACCGAAGCACATTGCTGTGCGTCATTTTGCTGTAAGCTGGCTACCTGGTCTTCGAGTATGCGACGTTTGGATTTCGTGATTTCCCGGAGGACTTCTACTAAGCGTTTTACGCGTACCAAGGTGCCTCCTGGCTAACGGTCGCGCTAGCCGTCGAAACCGGAGTCCTGTCTGCAGTATTTCAGGGGCAAACTTTGGCGGATCCGAGGCTAGGCCAGCTCAAACGGCTTGAAGCTAACAACGCGTTCTTATCGTTGGGCCTATTGCTGGTACTAGCGAGCATCACCCTTCGACCCGCGTCTTCGCCCCAGATTGATGATCGTCAAGGTTGGCGTAGCGGTCAGGTTGGCTTTCTGCAAAAATACTTCGCCCTGTTCTAACCCGAGTTACCAACCTGAAGTCGTTTCCTTGAGTCAACCGTTTACTGCCAGCTGGATTCAAGCTCTTGTCAAGTCGGCTAGCAATCCATTCGCGCGTCAGGTCAAGCCGCGGCTGGATATGGTAAATCAACTTGTTCGGCACTCGCAGGCAGTAGAACCCGAGGCGGCAGCGAAAGGGTTGTTTGAAATTGCCAGCGAGCAAAACCTGCTCGATTTGCTGGCGATCGTCCCAGCCAGACAAAGCGATTGGTTGTTTCCGAGCAACGTGGACATTGTCTACCACCAGTCCGTGCCCTGCGAGGTTTCTAGTCTAGAAACTTGGTTTGGAGTTTTGGGCCTATCTAGCTTTCCGATTGACTTGGAGGCGAGAGTTACCCAGGCGGATTGGACAACTTTGGTTCGTGAGGCAGCGGTGCGTCAGCAGAAAAGTTTTGACTTCAATGCTTGGGGTAAGAACTCAAATCTCAAGTTGCCTTGCAAGGCCGAGTGGCGGGAGCAAGCTTGGCATATCCAGTTCGCCACACCCGATTGGCTTGTCATGTCTTATGACGAATCGGCAGAAGTCAATCGACCTAGTCCAAACAACTTTGACGACTTGCTACTCGACATCGCGACTCGGGCGTCGAAGAGTGTGCGAGCAACGAAGCGACCAGCGGCTGATGCAGGCAACAACGATTGGTTTGAATGTGTGCCATCGCTGAGCTTTTTGCATGAAGCCTTGCAAGACGACAAAAATTTTCCTTCACAACTGCGCCAAGTCTGGAATTGTGTTTGGCCAACGGTTTATCGCGAAGAAAGCGTCTTGCGTGGCAAGGCTGATTTGCGTTGGGTGCAGAGTGAGATATCCTACAGTCTTGAGAATGAGCCAAGCCTAACGCTTTGGATGTTCTTGTTTGCTAAGCTCGTTTATCAAGTCCACGCCGGTAATGGACTCGGATTCCTGGCTGATTTCGGCAGGTAAGCAACCCGCGTTTTGCGTGTTATCCTGCCCTGCCGAAACACCGCGTCTACTCGTCCAATTTCTTGGGTGCAGGAAGAGGGACCGCGATCCAGCGCTTTTGTCTTCAGTTCTGGTCGAACGCAAAATTGTTTTGCACGACGTCGTATCGAATAACAATCAGCTCTTGGATAAATCCTTTGAAAGCTGAGCAAACTCTCCATGTGTCGGCTCTGTGCGTGCGAAATCCATTCCGAACGCGTTGGTCAACTCCGACTGGTCAGCGAAAAGTTGCGTCGCCTCTTCGGTCGCGATTGTTGGCTTTCGCGTGCGTAATTTGTTATCCATCATAGTTCAGTCTTGGCCGGGAACAGGGGGCTCTAGAAAACAATATGAACGCAGACTGCACCGATTCTTGATGGCCAAAGGCGTGAGCGCTCCGACGGCATCGCGGTTCCTCTGACAAGCAGTTCTCATTCGTTGTGATAGGGGATTAATCATGGAGCCACCAGCAGTGAGAGCTCTGCTCCAGGATTCGTGACCTCATTCACTACGCCGGAAAGTCTTGAGTTACTCTACTACGGGTTTCAGATGAATCACCGTGATAGAATCAGTCCTCGCCGCGGCGGATTTGAGAACCCCCGAAGCGGATTTGGAAACGGTAGATCTTCTTGCGAGTAAGCGTGATTTCACCGGTCTGAAGGTCAATGCGGCTTGGGACGTCCGCCAAGTTGATATTGGCAACCGCCTTGAATCCTCGCTCTGAGAAAATGTCGATCACCATCGCGAGTGCAAGTGGCTGTTCAAACAAAGGGTCCTCCGAGTTGACGACGGCCATGCCAGGAATGGCGTGCCGGGTCACAATGGGGATAAATCTTTCTTCAATCAACTTGATTACTTGTTGGAAGAGATCTTGATGCTCGCGCTGGTAGCCATCCATGCGTTTAACTAACTCTTGCCGCGCGTGAATCGCCAGATCGGATGCGAGCGGCAGATGTCGAACCGAGTCGTATGTCTTGGGGTCGAGCTCAAGTGAGCTTTGGTAGTCGAGCTCCTTGATGATGTTCTTCTCAACACTCTCGACGTTTCCTTGAGCATTGATGAAATGGTAATGGAAATGTTGCTTCAGCGACTGCAGTGCTTCCCAAGTCTGTTCCTTGAAGACTCGGTACCGGTGCTTTGCCGCGTTCGGGTCTTTGTCAGTTGCTCGCTCGACGAAGGGCGGTGAATCGCCTTCAGCGACGGCACGAGCGTTCAAGTCAGCAATTTCACGTCCGCGTTTCAGTTGGCGATCCACGCTCGTCTTCTCATCGACGAAAAGCACCATCACATGAATCGTCGGCTTGCGAAAGTTTGCAGCCATCGGCGTGGTACGATAAAGCCTGTAAAGCTGATTCATCTTCTGGACCAACAGCTTCAAGCATTCGACTTGAACACCGGTTCTCGGAAATCCGTCCAAAACGCATCCATCGCGAAAGTCGGGTTCAAGCAGCTTGCGAAAGACCAGTCCGACGACTTCGCGGTCGCCTACCATCCCGCCAGCTTCTTTGATACGCCGTGCTTCGGGAGTGTCGAGCAGTGAACTGACGACGATAGGTGGGCAAGTAAGATCTCTCGCGCGCATGATAAATTCGGTGTTGGTGCCTTTTCCAGACCCCGGAGCTCCGCCCAAAAGAATCAATTCCTTTGAGAAATGCAGATTCTCCCTGCCAAACTCAGCCTCGAGTTCGTTCCACACGTTGGTGAAGATAACCTGCGCGTCTTTGACTTCTAAGTTGTCGACGGCTGCGGGTCGGTTGGAGAGATCTGGTTTGGTCATGCGAGGTCTCAGGAATCGATCTTTGGCCGGGCCGTGTCAGCGTTTCCGGTTGGAGGTGCTAGCATCAGTTGCTCTCTTCAAAGCAATCCAGAATGGTAAGGTCAAGTTGGTTCTTAGCCTAGACGCCGCCCATCACAATAACTTACGCAAATCTGGGCAGCGTTTGGGACCAACGGGTACAATTCTCGTTGAGCTCGTGAAATCTCCGCGTCCAGGGCCTTTGAATTCAGCCTACGTTACCCATTCTCCAGCTATGCAAGAGTTGCAGCCAGTACCGAAGATTTTGCGTTGCCTAGGTTGGGCATTCTTGGTCCTGGGTCTCTGGACCTACATCTTTTACTGGAGCTTTCGCGCAGCCCCGGTCTGGACGGTTTCGATTGGGCTAGCTGCCGCAGTGATTCTCGTCATCACAGTGATCCTTTTGCAGTTTCGTCGACGTTCGAGCCTGAAGCTAGTCGTAATCTTCATTCCGATTCTGATCGCTGTGGCATGTATTCCTGTTCGCACAGTGTTTGAGAGCCGCCATCTAATACGAACGCTGAGTGACGTGGGAATCAGTGAATTCCAGGTCTTGCCACACGGGAACTGGCGTTGGGCTGGCTCTGTGATTCGTAATACCTTCGATACGGAACTGGTTTCCGTCGAAATGGATCTGACTCAACTGGATCAGTCAAAACTCGGCCAAATTCCCCGAGACAGAGTTCGTTTCGTTTCGATCTATGTGCAGGAACCGGGCATTCGTTTAGAGCAGCCTGTTGTCGATTGGATTGAAGGCTGTCCATTGAAACCGTTCTTGAGCATACACTTGGTTGAGCCGGAACCTGATGAGCTAGAGATAGTCGGGAGTTTAGCCAATGATACGATGATGGAATTGCAGTCGGATGTTCTGCGGTATGAGAATCTGGACTTCCCAGAACTCTGGCACATGCACCTCAAGAATAGTCGCGTTGATCCTGCGTTTGGCAACAGCGCAGAACTGCCAAAGCTGAAAACGTTGCTGCTCTACAACTGTCATGTTGTAGACGGGGCTTCGTTAAAAAGATTCTCGCCCCAGGTACACATGAAATTCTTTAATAGTCAGATTACGCGTAATGCTTCAGCTCTTTTTGAGACTTCGTCGCCTAATTTGAATATAACGAGACTTAGTTTCCCCGAAGATCTTTCCCCGCTGAAAGTCGACGCGACATTACCGGCTGAGAACACAATTATGTTTCAATATTGCCAGTTTTCGGATCAGTGCTTGTTGGATATTGTGCGTGCTAGAAGGAGCCGGAAACTCTTAATGACGGATTGCTCTCCCCTGGAACCATCGACGGTGGAGGAACTACTGGGAATGCCCTGCATCGAGGAACTCATTCTTGGTGGCAGTTGGATCAAAATCCAACATCTTCGACGCCTGGGTTCTCGCAAGACCCCGATCAAGATTGGGCTAGAACGTTTAACGATCGATGTTGAAGAGCTTGTGAGACTGAAGGCAGACCTACCGGCCCATGTGAAACTCACTTACGCGCGGACTCAGGAACCTTAGCCGCATGCGGATCGCAGTATTGGAATGGATTTGTGGAAGTGGCTGCGAGAGTGCTGAAGCAGGGCTGAGTGAGCTTTCCGATCTGTTCGACGAGGGATGGCAAATGCTTGCAGCGGTCACGCAGTTGCTTTCACGCGCAGGGCACGTAGTGGAACTCGCGCTCGATACGAAGCTTGCTAAACTGGACTTCGTAGAACGCTCGCTTCAGGAACGCCTGACTGAGCTTGGTAACGTGGCTGTTTCCCACATCGACTCTCAAAGTGTTTCGCAATCACTTTACAAGTGGGGGCAGATCGCTAATCGCTGTGATCTCAGTATCGCGATCGCACCTGAGATCGATGGCGTCCTCGAAAGGGTTGTCGATACACTAGAAACGGCGGGCTGCGCACTGCTGAATTGTTCAGGTGATTTCCTGGAAAAAGCGTCTGACAAGTTACTGGCAGCGGAAAGTCTACGAACAAGCGACTTGATGCATCCACCGACCACAAACTTACTCGCCCTGAATGAGGCTTGGTTGGAGGCGAACAGCCAAGGAAACAACGAAGAGTGGATTATCAAACCGCGCCGCGGTGCCGATTGCCATCAACTAGTGATCACTAAGAATCCATGTTTGCTTCAAGCGGAGATTGGCGAGCCCGAGCAATGGATTGTACAGCCATTGATCTCTGGGCAGAGTTTCAGTCAAAGCTACTTTGCCGAACCCATTGGCAAACTCCATCGCTTCGCAGCGATGCGACAGAGAATTGAACGGATGTCCAGGTTGGACCAGAGTGGTCTGAGATTCGTCGAAGTAGTTCCTTGTCAGGAGGTTCCGCCGGAGTTGACGCCTGCGGAGCTTGAACGCATTCTGGGAACCGGAGCCTGCGGATGGATTGGCTTTGACTGGTTGCGCGATGCTGAGGATCGCTGGTGGTTGATCGAGTGCAATCCTCGCTTTACAACAAGCGTCGCCTCACTCGACGATGAGGCTGAAAAGGAATTGATCGATTGCATTGCTCGATTGCGGGCGTGAAGCTTTGGTTTCATAAGCGTCAAACCCATTGAAGGCTTCGCGTGTTCTCGCGATAATCCGATCGCCGCTCAATTATGCGTACGGCATTCGTGGGTTAATGTTCTGGCTTGCCATCGCGCCAATCCGAGCACGACAGCTAGTTTGAGCTTTGCGCTTCTGTCGTAAAAGCAAGAAGCTCGTTAGCGGCATACGGGAAGTTGTGCTTGAGTCGACCTTCAAATTGTTGATTTTGAAATCATCGCAGTTCAGAGGAATATTGTGGCCGGAATTTTTCTCAGCATTGATGGAATAGACGGGTGTGGAAAGTCTACCCAAATGCAGCTGCTGCAAACTTGGCTGGAAGATTCTGGGGCTGAGGTCATTCGAGTGCGAGAACCCGGTGGAACAAAACTCGGGGAAACGTTGCGGGACATTCTGTTGCACCGCAAGGAGATTCCGCTTGTCCCAACCTCAGAAATGCTGATGTATATGGCAAGTCGAGCTCAGCTGGTCGAACAGATTATTCTGCCTGCCGTTGCCGCTGGAAAAACGGTTCTCTCGGATCGGTTCCTGTTGGCAAATGTCGTTTATCAAGGCTACGGAGGTGGGCTTACACCTGAGGCGATATGGCAAGTCGGCGAGGTCGCAACAGGCGGACTAAAACCCGATCATACTTTTATTTTGGATATTGAGGCGGCAGTCGCAGCCGAGAGATTGGGCGGTGAACGCGATCGCTTAGAGAGTCGGGGTTTGGATTACATGTCGCGTGTACGAGAGGGCTACCTCGCCGAAGCTCCAAAATTTGGAGATCACTTAACCCAGATTGATGCGACGGCGTCAATCGAGTCGATCCATGACATCATCCGGGGAACGGTCGCAAAACTGCTTGCGTCCCGTAACAAATAACCCCGCGAAGAGGTGCTTGTTTCACTATGATTCGCGATTCTCTTCTATCAATCCAACCGGACTGCCTTCGATCCATCAAGAATCCTGTCCGCAACTCGTAGGCGAGCGTCTTCGCAGCCAAACTCGGCGAGTGTTCCGACTCAAAGCTGTTTGCGAATAGCGAGTCATGGCATGTAACGACGTCGCTGACTTGGAACTAGAGAACAGAAATTGCTCCCACCGCGTCGGCTCCTTGTGTTGTCAACAGATTAGCCGAAATCCGTCGGCATCTAAGAGTGCGAATTTCTCGCAAGCTCGAAGATGTAGTGGGAATCCTATTACTTCCTGACAAAACCTCAAAGCTTTGTCGCCTTCGCTGACCGTAATAGCTATCTGGTGAATGGTGGAAAGCATGTGCTTCATTTCCTGGGAGCTCCGGACTTGGAGGGGCGATGGCCGGGGCATTGCTTCTCGAACACCATAACGTGGTAGCGAAAGTTGGTACGGTAGAGGCCAAGCAAGATGGTGAATGCCGATGCACGTAAATGCCTCCATTGCCACTTGGTGACTTTTCGTCGAATCGCAAGCTTCAGAAAATGAATGAGGGAAAGATGAGATGCGTGAAGTGCAGTGGGCCCCAACCTCCAACCGCACTCAAATTCTTCTACCAGTTTTAACTGCCCGGCAGCATTCCACTTGCGTCCTTTTTCGATCTCATGAAACATCGGCACCGCCCAATTATGAGCGACGGCTTCGACGATAAACCGGAACAGCTTCGATGTCTTCTCAAGGGGTTTTGTCAGATAACCATCGGTCAGCATGATGCGACCGCCTGGCTTCAGAACCCGTGTCGCTTCCGTCAAAGCTTCCTCTGGTCGGGTGCTGTGGCAAAGGCTTTCCAGATAGAAAACGCGGTCTAGCTGTTGATCTTCAAAAGGCAGGTTGTGGTAGTCGCCGCAGTAGTACTCCACCTTTTCGGATCGATGCAGTTGTTTTCCACGAGCAACTTGGCTTGCCGAGAGCGTCATCGCGTGGAATTGCAGATTGGGAAAGAGTCGGCTGCCATGACGTGAAACGGCTCCAACGCCGCAGCCAAGGTCTGCCACTTGGCCCGACTCCAGCTCCTCTAACCCGAGTTTCGAGAAAACGAGCTTGTTCATTTCCTCCAGCATGGGACGCCGAAAGAAGGGGTTGAGCCACGGTCGCCAATAGCCGTAGTGCAGATAGCCTTCTTTGCTCCAGGCATCGTAGTCGGTGACAGTGTCGTTGTAATAATTCGGTATCCCAGTTTCGTGGGATTCAGCTGCTATTTCATCGCGCATTGAATGGCGGTCCAAGCTTCCAAGATGTCGTTTGATAAACAACGGTAGCCAGTTGCGGTTGCTTCACAAGGGGCGTGAGTCCGTTCTGATGCGAATGCCCGAACGGTTTACCGTATTTCGCTTGCCGCAGACCACGGCATGGCATGGCTACCGTTGACGATTAGTAGGACTTTGCGAGGGCTGGCACATAGCGCGAGGTTTGTTAGCAAGATCGGCGCTCATGCGAGCCACGACTTTCTGGCTGTGTTTGATGCGAAAAACTGTGGGTCGTACCGCTTCTGACGCCACCAGTACCGCCAGTTTGTCAGCCGCGTAGCATTTTCACTAAAGAAGAGATTGAGTCTCGGCACTGAACATATAAAGTCAATCGTGTCGCCCAGCAGTTGTTTTGTACGGGATTGAGTCGGATTTCACTCCCCAACTGCTGACGGACCAAGGAGTCGGTGTATTTGCCAGGGTGTGCCCTACACCGCAACGCGGACTTCACCGACTCCCATCCCTTTGAAGCATCATGCCAAAAGCTGCAGAAGAAGTAGAATTGCTCTTGCACAACGCTCGCCTACGTGACGAGCTTGAGCCCTACATCGACGAATCTGTCTCGCTTGTTCATTTCCGTCAAATGAACTTGCGTGAGGAAAATTGTTTTCTCGAATCCATGTTGGCCTGGGAACGTGCTCCAGCGCTGCCGATCAGCTGCTGGTCTCTTCCTGAGCTTGTGTTGCCACGCCCCGACTCATTGGATGATGATCTGCTACAAGGCATCTTGGCGGACACAGTCGATCGATTATTTTCGGTACGCGTTGTTCTTGAAATGACGGAACATCTTTCCGACCGCGAGCTTTACACACTGATTTACCGCGACATCTTACCCGCCTGCGAAAAGAAAGTTGACTTGCCAGGTAACTATCTCTGCTGGCGTTGCCTCGACGAGTCAGACACTGAGACGTGGCTGACCTACTACGCGACTGAAGCGGAGCGGCTGCAGTGGTTGCAACAAAACATCCAACCTCTTCCAGCCGCCCGAGAGCTGCCGTTTCCACGGAAGCTGCCGCGAGCATCCGAGCAGTAGACTTCTCACGCAAATCGTCACAATAGTGGGGTTCTCTCGATTGCTCCATACGCATCTTGAGTTCTACGCGGCAGTATGGGAGCCTTTAAGACTCAGGGCATTTGTAGCTTCAGCGGGTACTCAGTCATCCGCACGCCCTACTTGCTGAGTTGCTGGCGCGACTTGCTTGTATTGTACTTGCTGACTTGCTGGCGCGCCTTGCTTGTATTGAAGACTTCGAAATTCGACTTTCCTTGTTCGATACGAGCTCTTCCCGAGCAAGCCGGCGCTGGGCCTTAAACGATTGGTTGGGCATGAGAAAGCAGAAACCTCCTCGTCCGGCTTTCGAAAACTAGCCGTCGTCTTCTGGCGGAGGAGGCAAAAACTTGGGAGCCTTCGGCTCCACGCGATCTTCGTTCACATCATCGTTGTCAGGCGAGAAACGCGGCGTCTGATAGCTTGGCGTATCCTCCTTGTCCCAGTCGCGAAACTCACGTTGGAACTCGTCAACTTTTCCGCGCAGCTGTTTGTACGTACGACCAAAGTTCCGTGCAACTTCAGGCAGTCGCTTTCCAAACAGAAGCAACGCGATCACTGCGAACAGGAACATCTCCTGGTACCCAAAGCCACTTAGAAAAGCGATTAGGAAAGTCGGCGAATGTTCGGTCGCAAACAACTCGGTTAGTGGTATAGCAAACGGCGCAAGCACAGTTTGCTGCGCAAAGAAAAGCGATGTCATCGCGCATTCCTCATGATGATGCTTGCCGGTTCATCCAGCGTTTGGAATTGGACAATGCTGTCAGACTATTGATCTTTCAAGATCTAGGCGTCAGATTTCTTGTCATTCCCATCGTCATCGTCATCGCCACCAACACTGACTGGATCTTTCATTCCAGCCTTGAACTCGTTGGCACTGCGGCCAAGGTTTCGCATCAAGCTAGGTAGTCTAGCACTGCCAAAAATGACAATGACTACTACCATGAAAAGAAGCAATTCGTGAGTGCTAAAGCCAAACATTCCAATCATCATCCTGTTGCGGACGGTTTGCGCGAAAAAGAAAGCTCTGAGGATCGTCGAATGATTCAACGATGGTCCCGAAGGGTATCGAGACAGGTTAGGTTCACTTGCGAACCTACAGTTAAAGCAATTTATCGCGTGCCCTGCGTAGCGAAAGCGGGTCAGTCACGCTCACCACGAGCGTACTGCCGGGACCACGTTAAGGCGTTTATGTACGAGACATTCTAAACTCTCGCCAACCACTGTCAAAGCCCTGTAACTTTGAATGGCTTGGAATGTCCAGCAGATTCTGCCGGAAAAGTGCTGGGAAAGGTGGAGAAATGGCTGAGCTTCTTCCAGTAAGTTTCCCAGCTTCACCATAACTCAACGTGGGATAAGCTTCTTGCTTCTTGACCCTCCGATAATGCTCCCAAATCTATCGGGCTGATCTGCCAAACGCGAGGATGACAAGCAGGATGCTTATCCCAAACCTAAACTGACATGCTGCTAGCGAGTTTTCAAACACTCCAGCATTCTCTGGTGGAGTACTTCACTCCCGGAGACCAAGAACCTGGGATACCACAGGTCGAATGGCTTACCATCAACTTGGGTCAATACTGCACCGGCGTTGCGAGCAATCAAAGCGCCGGCCGCCACGTCCCACGTCTTGATGACGCTTGCCCAATAAGCGTCGAGGCAGCCCTCTGCGACGTAGCACATGTTCATAGCAGCGGATCCCAAACGTCGCAAAGACTGAGTTGCTTCGAGAACACATAGAAACTGGTCCACCTCAGGATGGTTTCTCGTCACCTTGGGGCGAAAACTGCAGCAGACCATTGCCTTGGAGATATCCTCGCAGCCACTGCATACGATCGATTTGCCGTTCTTCGTAACTTGTCCATCGGCCGTTGCACAGTACAAAGCATCGGCAAGTGGGTCGTAGACGACGCCCACCGTGGGCTCGTTGTTTTCAAGCAATGCAATCGAGACAGAAAAACCGGGGAGTCCGTGAGCAAAGTTCGCAGTTCCGTCCAATGGATCTACGACCCACATAGGCTTGCCAGAAGCTTTAGCAGCTTCCCGGTCGCTTTCAGGCGATTCTTCACCCAAGAAAACGTGCTGAGGAAATCGAGAAGTTAGCAGTTGTTCGATCGCAGCCTGTGAAGCGAAGTCGGCGTCGGTCACAAGATCGGCTGGGCCTTTTTCTCTGACGGCGGCTTTGCCAAGCTGCTCACGCAGAATCTTTCCGCCGAGTTTCGCTGCCTCGACTGCTGCTTCTAAAGTGGATTGCACTGCTGGGACCTGTGAAAGTTGAGGGCAAACTGATCAAGGAAGTCTATTCGTAGATTGGGAAGAAGGTTCCAAAGGCCTGTTCGCAGAACACACCCGGATCATTGAAGCGTCGGCCAGCGTCCATGTCGGAAATGGCACTCATTTCTTCTTCTGATAGTTCAAAGTCAAACACAGACAAGTTCTCAGCCAATCTTTCTTTGCGGCTGGTCTTCGGAATGATAGCAGTCCCCCGCTGGACGCCCCATCGTAATAGAACCTGGGCGGACGTGCGTCCGTGCTTGGATGCGATTTCACTGACCTTCTGATTGCCGAGCAGCGAGTCCCCTTCGGCGGCCATTCCGAGTTCGACATAAGAATTCGAGCCGAGCGGAGAAAAAGCCGTGTAAGCAATGTTGTGTTCTTGGCAGAATCGCAGCAGTTTAGCTTGCTTCAACTGCGGATGGGATTCGACTTGGAGCACATTTGGCGGGACTTTCGCATAGCTCAGAAGGTCGCGCAACAAGGAAGTGCCAAAGTTGCATACTCCGATATGCTTCGCCTTGCCTTCCGCATGCAAAGCCTCCATCGCTTGCCAGGTTTCGGCTATGGGAACGATATCTGCCTCTAGGCAGGGACTCTCCGCATCCGGATCGAAGAACCATCCCGGAGGATAACGCTCCTCAATCGGCACATGTTTCAGCGCGATCGGAAAGTGCACCAGATAGAGGTCCAGATAGTCGAGACCAAGGTCGGCGAGCGTTTTGTCTATCGCAGTTGGAACATGCTCAGCGCGATGAAAAGTGTTCCACAGTTTACTGGTGATCCACAACTCTTCGCGCGTGCAGAGTCCGTTCGCGATCGCTCGTTCAATGCCTTCACCCGCTTCTCTCTCGTTGCCGTAGTCACAAGCTGAATCCAGGTGCCGGTAGCCTTGCTTGATCGCTTCGTAGACGATTTCGGCAGTTTGGGAATTTTCGATTTTCCAAAGACCAAGTCCGACGCTGGGCATTTGCGCCTGGCCTACCGTTATAGATTGGCAACTATCCATCGGCTGTCATTCTCCAGTTCAGATTTCTTTCGTATTTCAGAATGTAATGGGATTCACCAGAAATCCTTCAAAACAAAATCGCTAGATTCCTCAGGTACGTTGAGCGTGAGGAACGGGATTCTGGCGAAACTCACTACAGATGAGCTAAGCGATTTCTTTCAGCACTTCCTCAGCGGCCGCGATCGTCTTGTCAATCAACTCGGGCGTGTGAGTGGATGAGAAGAACAAAGCTTCATACTGGCTGCAAGGCATGTACACTTCTCGATGCACTAGGCCCCAGAAGTAACGACCAAATAGTTCTTTGTCGCACTTGGAAGCCTGCTCCCAGCTGTGAATAGGCTCGGCGTTAAAGAACAACGTCATCATGCTGCCGACGCGCTGGAGTTGATGCGGGATTCCCGCTGCCGAGGCGGCTTGGGTGAGACCTTCTGCCAGCCTCGCTCCTTGCTCTTCGAGGTAAGCATATGGCGACTCGTCGCGAAGCAATTTAAGTGTTGCCATTCCGGCTGCCGTTGCCAGTGGATTGCCGCTTAGTGTCCCGGCTTGAAACACTTTTCCAGCTGGAAGCACTTGGTCCATCAATTCTTCTTTGCCACCGTAGACTCCGAGTGGCAACCCGCCGCCGACGATTTTGCCCATCGTCGTGAGGTCAGGCGTAACGCCGTAAACTTCCTGAGCGCCGCCGAGTGCAACGCGAAAGCCGGACATCACTTCATCGAAGATCAGCACAGCCCCGTGCTTGGTACACAGGTCACGCACGCCTTCCAAGAATCCAGGTTTCGGCGGAACACAGCCCATGTTGCCTACGATTGGCTCTAAGATCACACAGGCCAGATCATCGCCGTGATCCCTGAATGCTTGCTGGATAGCAGCTAGATCGTTGTGTTCCAGGATGATCGTGTCTTGACTCGTTCCCGGTGTCACGCCAGGAGAATCTGGTACACCAAGGTTGGCTGCGGAACTTCCTGCTGCGACCAACAAGCTATCTACATGGCCGTGGTAATTGCCAGAGAACTTGATCACCTTGTTGCGTCCGGTCGCGCCCCGTGCAAGACGAATCGCACTCATCGTTGCTTCGGTACCACTGTTGACCAAACGCAGCTTCTCGACGCTAGGAACGGAATCGACGATCAACTCAGCAAGTTCCGACTCGGCGCCCGTAGGAGCACCGTAACTCGTACCCTTCTTGACTGCAGCTTCAATCGCTTCGATCACTTTAGGATGTGCGTGGCCAACGATCATTGGCCCCCAAGAACCAATGTAGTCAATGAGCTGATTCCCATCGATGTCGAATAGGTACGGGCCTTCCGCTCGCTCTATGAACAAGGGCTTGCCACCGACGGCACCGAATGCTCTCGCGGGGCTGTTCACTCCACCGGGCAAGAGTTTTTGAGCGCGTTCAAAAGCAGCGATGGAATTAGATTGCTGAAAGGAGTTCGATTCGGCCAAAGTATCGCACGCAAAGCTGGAGGGATGATATTGGTTAACTTTCCAGGCACTTGCTATCTAGCTTTTACTTCTGGAATGTCCAACATGAATGAAACACCTAAATCATCGCCATTTCCTTGGAATCCGCCACCATCCACATCTAGAAAAAACGGATTTGTGATTGCAACAGGTGGTCGCTTCCCAGCATCCCTGCCCAACACAGTACCAAGTGTCAGTCCCTCGCCAATTGTGGCAACGACTATGTGAGTGTCTTCCTCGAACTTGGGAAGTATTTGTTGGAATTCGAAGCGTTTCGCTCCCTTATCGGGAAACCACTCGGGGTGACGTTTGCGAGTGAAGTTCCAATCGTCGAGGGGGCGTCCGTTGGCGAAAACCTGAACTCGATTGACATCAAACCAGTTGGGACACTGCACCCGAATCCAAAGTAGTTCTCGACCTGTCTGATCAAGGTCATCGCCAACTCTGAACGAAACAAGCCTGCTTCCAGAAGGTTGCCGAATCTCGGCTTCTAAGAACGGTCCCGTGGTCATCGTCATATGACCATGCTCGACAGAATGAATCATTTCTTGAAGCTGGATTTCTGCGGGATCGTCCGTAGAACACTGAATGTAATTGCGTAGCCACCCCGAGCCATGAAAGTTATAGTGTGCGTCGGTGTTGACGACGCCTGGGATACGATAGCCCAGGTTCATTAGTTGCATCCAGTAAAACGCTCGCTCGTCTCGTTTGTTGGGAGCTACTTTCGGCAACGGCGGAGTGAAGATGTTCTCGATTGGGTGGATTTCGATCGTATCCATCCAGCCCAACATGCCGCGGAAGCCGTCGTCGGGAGATCCGTTGATGTCTCGATCGCCAAGAATAGCTGGTATGTTCGGATGGTTGGTTTGAACGACTTTGGGGCTTGAGTTGTCCCAGAGAGCCAATCTTTCGATCTGCTTAACGGGATCTGAATCCGTTTGTGGGCCACCTCCGTCTTGCCGGTGCTCGTGCATCACGAGTGGAAAAGCATTTTGATGGTTGATCGGTAGCGGTCCGCCGGTGAGCTCCATTCCGGTGCAGGTGGCCATCCACTGGCTAGCCTTGAGCGCTAGCAAATCATCCGCGTAAGTATCGATGCGATTGTGTTCAGTGCAAGGAGCGAACTCAAGATGCTCCGCCAGCAAATTCATGACGCGTCCGCGCTGATGGGAGACATTGTCGCCAGAAGGACTCGAATGTGAATGAAACTCTGCGGAGACCCAACCCGATGTATCTACCGTCCGTTTCAGTGTGCTGGAGATAGGTATGAGCTGACCTGGCTTGAGATCGAAGACTTGCACGTCCGCGTCGTACTCGGGACCTCGGCTTATGTAGACTTGATAGGAACCAGGATCGAGAGCCTGTTCGAAGGAACCGCTTGCCGTGTAGACGGCGTTCTTCACAGCGGCGATGGCAGAGGTCGGTCCAAAATCGGGATCAGCCCCGCCGTCTGCGGTGTAGAATTGAACCTTGGCGGGAATCGGAGTGCCAGTGACATCCACAACCTTGACACGTACTCGGCTTCCAGCCTTGAGACTCAAGTTCACAGCCGCTGGCTTGCCGGGGTCAATAACAAAGTTTTGTTCAAAGTCTTCGTGGCCGGTGGCTTTAACTTTGGCTGAATATTTCCCGGGCGGAAGGCTAGTTCGAATCCAACCCTCTTCGTTCGTCTGCGCGGTTCCAACTGACTCGCCGTCACGCAAGAACTCGACTGGAGCATGAGCGACAGGACCACTTGGCCCATTGCTGCGCACAAGGAATTGTAATTTTTCAACTGGATTTTCTTTGGTCGCAAGCATGAGATTCTTTGCCCCCATGAGTGATTGGGAGCAGTAGACTCTGCCAGACCAGCTACTAGATTCGCCACTGGCGATATCGAGCGTTTTGTCGTTGATCGGCTGAATCAAGATCTTCCGACCGCTGCCTGCCCGTTTTACTTCTCGATCATCGATCCGAAACAGAAGGCACTGGCCGAAGTACTCGTCTTCGGCAAACAAAGCGCCCTCTGTCGCTCCTATTCGAAAGAGATCTCCGTCGCAGCGCAGTGCTTCATCGATTGCGACTTGCCTAATTTTCTCACCACCATTTTGAATCTCTACTGTGTAGCTCAGATACCGCTGCGTGTCGTCCAAGTTGTATCGCACCGTCGCTGAGGTATCGTCGCCGGCAAGCGAGATACCTTGAAACGCAATGGAAATGGAATCTGCGATCAGATCCGCTTGTGGGGCTTTGCTGATATCATTATTCCCATCTGTCGTAACCACGATGCTCTCTTCGCTTTCGAACAGATAACGTCCTGCGGTCGGATAGAAGCAACTGAGTTGATCGCTACTGTGAAAACGAGTGGTGTAGTCGATGAGCATGCCGCCCACACCCCGCACCGTCATGTTCGCTTTGCGGCCCGGCGTCGGGTGAGCGATGACAGCCACCACATGCTTATTTCGCAGCACCCAGTCGCCATAGATTGCATCCACTTCCTTACCCTTCGGAACCACTCGATCGTAGTTTTTTGCCGTGATGCGAATAAGCTCGGTCGCGGAAGCCTGGGTGAGGATTGCAGAAAAGAGCAGGGTGGCGCAGCCAACCAGAACACATCTATGGCTGATAATTCGAAGCATGGAATTCGACCGAGGTGGGATAGCGAGAAGAGACAATTCGCGGACTCATTAACTTACCACAATCCCCTCGTAGTGGGATTTGTCAGAATTCCTCCTTGTTAGCGATTTATCAGAATTTCTCTCGTCCACACGAGTCGATGGAGTCCAGGTTTTAGCCGCTCTATTGTTCCTCCAGACGCACCTGGATTCCTCTGCGTCTTAGCTTCCCAGCACGCGGTCTTGTGAAGCAGCAGCCAGATCTGATAATCCGAGCGTTATGGCGAAAGACGAACTAAGAACAGTCCAGAAGATTGCTAGTGCGGGGCGGAATCTGTAAGCGGCAAGTTCAGCGAACAGCCTCACCGCCGGTTAACTGAGGTTCTCACTACGAGATTCGACATTCTTAGCTCGACACTGTGACCCTCGGGCTGCAGGAGTTCTGGCGAATCCCACTAAGTGAAGCTTCGGGCTAGTCCGTCGCCGTAAGCTGAAGGGCGGAGTCTTTGAGAGCACGGAGGTCGAGTTTGCCACTGCCGAGAACAGGGATCTCGTCGACTTGGAAGAAGCTAGATTCGCCGGGCAAGTAGATGTTCGGGAGTCCCGCCTGCGTCATCTTTTGCCGGAGTTCGTTAGAAGAGAAATCAATGTCGGTGTGAAGCACAATCAGCCGCTCTCCACGCTTCTCGTCGGGCACGGCCGTGACAGCGATGCGAAGCAAACCCTCGTCGTCGATGCCGACGATCTCTTCGAGGCATTCTTCGATCTGGATGTGGGGCACCATCTCACCGCCAATCTTGGAAAAGCGGCTGAGCCGTCCGGTGATTTCGATGAAACCGTCTTCGTCAATGCGCGCGACGTCACCAGTACGATACCACTCGTCATGCATGACTTTGGCGGTCAGCTCTTCTTGGTCCAGATAGCCTTGCATGACGTTTGGACCGCTAATCTCTAGCAATCCTTGCTCGCCAACGCCAAGTGTTTCATCCGAGTCGGGTGACACAACTCGAGCGTGGACTTGGTGGACTGGTCGTCCAACTGTTCCTTCCCTTAGACCCCGCGAGTCAGCGTTGTCACGTGAAGGCGGCACGTTTACGGATACTAGCGGACTGAGCTCGGTGGCACCGTAGCCTTCGACAGGCCGGACACCGAACTTGTTCTCAAATTCTTCGGCCAAAGCGATAGGCATCTTCTCCGCGCCGACAACTACAACATCTAAGTTCGAAAATTGATCTTTGTCGACGCGGCGAATGTAGCTCCGTAGAAACGTTGGTGTCGCAAGTAGGACCGTAGCTCCGTGTTCTTTGGCTAACTTGCCAATGGGCCGTGCCTCAAGTGGGCTGAAGTGATAGACGCCAGCGCAGGGCAGGGTCAGCGCCGACCATAGAGTGACCGTGTAGCCGAAGGAATGGAAGAAGGGAAGTATCCCAAGAACAACATCGTCTTCGTTCAGACGGATGCAGTGATCAATTGCGTCGACATTGGAAGTCACATTTCCATCACTCAGCACCACGCCTTTGGGTACGCCGGTCGAACCCGAAGTGAAAATGATCGTCAGTGGATCTTGTGCGGTCTGGTGACTCAGTCCGAGCTTCTTGTGCAGGCTGTCGGCGGAAAAGAACTTGCCGTGGATAGCAGCGGAGAGTTTGTCGCCAATGGTGATCTGCTCTTTGACATCCTCTAGGAACACCATGGGGGCACCTGGATCGAGGCCGACTTTGTCGATGAACTTGCGGCTTGTAAGAACGTGCTTGAGACCGGCTGATTCACTACACTGCTTGAGAACTTTCGAGTTAACCGTGTAGTTCAAGTTGACCGCAACGCGATCAGCCAGGGCAAGTGCAAAGTTGGTAGCGACGCCGGGAGCGGTTGGGGGAAGGAACACCCCGACATTCTTTTCGTCGGGATCTAAGATTTCCTTGAGAAGGTAACGTCGCAACGCGAGGGTGCGAATCAGCAGGTCGCTACCACTGAGATTGACACCTGTCGAATCGGCGACCTTCATGCGCTTGCCCCGTTCCTTGAGCGTGCGCAGCAGCCTCAGTGTAAGCACTGTAGAGGATGCGGACTGATTCACGTTGTTATCCTATTCCTTGGATGCGGTGTGGAACCGAGTTACTTATCTGCCGACTCCGTTACCTTGAGGTACTTCCCGAGTTCTTGCCGTACCTTCGGGAACAGCAGCAGCAAGCCAAGCATATTGGGGAAGACGAGAGCCAAAATCATTGCATCGGAGAAGTTGATTACCGAGTCGAGTGTTGCTCCAGCACCAATCACTACAAACACACAGAACAGAACTTTGTAGGAAAGGTCGGCACGTGTCGATTTACCAAACATGTACTTCCAGGACTGAAGACCGTAGTAGGACCATGAGATCATGGTGGAAAAAGCGAACAGAATGATCGCGATTGTGAGCACATAGCGGAACCCCGGAAGCACGCTGTCGAAGGCCATCGACGTGAGGTCAACACCGCCAACTCGCTGCATCACCGCGTCACCAGCCTCGAGCTCGGCCCCTGCTCGCTCCATGTTCATCAGAACATTCTTATTCTCGACGTCTCCGTACTGGAATAAACCATTTGAATTAAAAATCACTATGACCAGCGCCGTCATAGTGCAAATGACAACCGTATCAATAAATGGCTCCAGCAGGGCAACCACGCCTTCCGAAGCGGGGTATTTCGTTTTGACAGCGGAGTGGGCAATCGCAGCCGAACCAGCACCAGCTTCATTCGAAAAAGCAGCACGCTGGAATCCAACCATGATCACGCCCAGGACGCCACCAAATCCAGCAGCTGGCGAGAATGCGCCTTGGACAATCTGAACAATGGCCGAAGGGATGAAGGTGATGTTCATCAGAATAATGATCAACGCCGCGACAACGTAAATGATCGCCATCAGAGGAACGATCTTTTCTGTGATCGTAGCGATTCGCTTGATACCACCGATAATCACGATGGCGACCAAGACTGCCATCACAAGGCCGCAGAGTGCCCCAGCGTAGCCGCTATCCCAACCAAGCAAGGTTTTAATTTGAGCAGCCGCTTGATTGGATTGATAGGCGTTCCCGCCACCAAGAGAAGCGCCGACGCATAGAGTAGCGAAGCAAATTCCAAGGAAAGAACCTAGCGGCCAATTGCCGTGGTCTTTCACTCCGTCTCGAAGATAATACATCGGTCCGCCGTGGACGGTGCCTTTTTCATCCACTTCGCGGAACTTCACACCTAAGGTGCACTCCACAAACTTCGTGGACATCCCAAGCAAGCCACAGACAATCATCCAAAATGTTGCTCCCGGCCCGCCAACTGCGATGGCGACGGCAACGCCCGAGATGTTTCCGAGGCCGACCGTTCCGGAGACGGCGGTGGCCAGAGCCTGGAAGTGAGAGACTTCTCCTTCTTCACTCTCATTGCGAGCAGTGTCTACGAGGTCACCGTCAACCACGTTGACGTCAGGTTTGACGTCTGCCGCTCCAGCCTTCTCGACGTGATCGTACTTGCCACTGACAACTTTGATCGCAAATGGCAGCTTCCTCACATTGATGAATCCGAACACAACTGTGAAGAAGATTGCACCGAAGATCAGCAAAAGAAGCACGATTGGGATATTGCGAGGCTCGACGAATTTGGCGGTTTGCTCATCGGATAGCGACGCGATAATCTTGGCGTTAAACTCTTCGAGAACGTCCGACTTTTTAAATCCATCTTCTTCGGCGGCGATGGCTGCATCACGCTCTGATATCAAGTCTTTGATAGTCTGAATCTGTTCATCGCTAAGACCGATTTCTGCAGCCTCTTCGTCAGCAACAAGCTTTTCAATCGCTGGTCGCTGTGAGCCGACAGGGATGGATGTTAGAACGAAACCTCCCCAAGCGTCGGCGACCGGCTTGAACTGCCGATCAATCCAAATGTCGATTCCTTCCGGCGTTTCCTCAATCGCTGGAGCTCGCCCAGAGTTCGACTCTACAGCGTCGTCCCGAGTTGCTTTATCCTCTTCAAGAGTATCAATTTCGGCCGTCGCCGATTCGTCGGCGGGCTCTGTGGTCACAGCTCCTTGCGTCGATTCACCTTGCCATGCTTGAGCCGCAGGCGGAGCCAAAAGAAAGCCAACTGACAGCAACAGCAGGACGGAAAGCAGGCGATTCATAAACAGTCCTAGAACTCGGTAGTATATTCTCGTGCGGACGCGACATGTCTGTGGAAAACGGACGAACCGCATGGAGACGATGAGTGAATCAAGTTATCCAAGGAGAAAGTGAGACGGGAGCGGAAAGTCTCGGCAGGCCAGTGGAAAGGAAACCCATAACCCCTCAGCTTGCTTTACACTAACGCATTCAGGCCAGCAATCCAAGACGATAATGCTGGCTTTCAGCTAAGCTGCCGCATTTCGAACCAAGAGCAGATTACTACCCCTTACTAATAAGTCCGAGACGATCCGATATGAATAGCCCTAGCTCCAATCTTTCATCGCCGAGTGCTGGACCAGACCGCCGCCACATCCTAAAGAACTGTTTAGCTGGAGCTTCCGCTCTGGGGGCTTGGTCGATGGCAGGGGGGCTGATGGCTCAGTCAGCGGTGCAGGTCAAGCCAAAGTTTCGTTACTGCTTAAACACCAGCACGATCAATGGCCGGAATGTGATGATTCGTGAGCAAATTAAAATTGCCTCGAAGGCAGGCTACGACTCCGTTGAGATCTGGCTGCGTGACGTTAGTCGTATGGTTGAAGCAGGCGGCAAGCTCAAGGACTTGGCGAGTGAGATTGCTGATTTGGGTTTAAAAGTCGATAGTGCCATCGCGTTCGCGAATTGGATTGTGGATGACGAGCAGAAACGGAAGGTCGGTTTGGAGCAAGCCAAACGCGACATGGCGATTGTGGCTGAGCTTGGAGGCACTCATATCGCCGCGCCGCCGGCCGGGGCGACGCGAGAGCCAGGATTGGACCTCGACGCTGCGGCGGATCGGTATCGCGATTTATTAGAAGTGGGCAAAGCAGTGGGGGTCGTGCCGCAGGTTGAACTTTGGGGGTTTTCCAAGAACCTGTCGCGACTCGAAGAGGTGCTGCATGTCGCAGCTGGCGCGGATCATCCAGATGCTTGTGTTCTGCTGGACGTATATCATCTCTACAAAGGCGGCTGCGACTTCAACAATATGGATCTGGTGCCAGGTCGCAAGATGCATTGCCTGCACATGAACGACTATCCGGCTGATCCGCCACGTGCGCAAATTGGCGACAAGGATCGGGTGTACCCCGGGGATGGCGTTGCGCCCCTCACTCGTATTCTTCGCGCCCTGGCTGCAGGCGGCTTTAGCGGAACCCTAAGCCTTGAGTTGTTCAATCCCTACTACCACAAGCAGCCTGCACAGGAAGTTGCTGCAACTGGAATTCAAAAAATGAAGCGAGCCGTTGCAGTGGCGTATGCTTAGGCGGCTACCTTGCGAGTGGGATCGATATATCCCGGCGGGAAACCGCTGCGCAAATATCGGGAGGGGCAGCGCCATGGTTTTACAGCGGCTTGCCGCAAAAATGAGCATGCCGCCCAAGAGGCGGCATGGTTGAACTTGTCTGCTTGCGCTAAAAATCAAACCATTATGACTTTGAGCGCATTGCCACAGGATTCGAGAGTCCGAGGCCTCTTGTATTCTTAGGCGTTGAATTCGTAGTCACAGCCGAGGGATGTGAGAGTGGTGCGGAAGAGCATATTCGAGAGCTCTACCATCGAGCCAACTCCCAGCTTCCTAAGCGCCTTTTTTCGGTGCTTATCGATGGTTTGGTAAGTTACGTCGAGATGCTTCGCGATGACTTTGGTCACCGTACCTTGAAGGCAGTTTTCGATCACTTCCTTCTCGCGTTCGGTTAGGCTTGCAATCCGCCTGCGGACTTCCATGGGCGATGGATTCCCGTTGCGATCACGATCTAGAGCACGTTCAACTACATCTTCCAGGCGTTCACCATCAAACGATTTTGAGCAGAACTCGCTAGCCCCGCATCGCATTGCATTTCGCACGTTGCCGCATGAATTGTCGTTTGAAATTGCGATCACGGGAATACCAATAGCCAAACGCCATAGGTGTTCAATGGCTTGCTTGGTGTCGTTGGGAGCAATATCGATGTCGTATACCACGCAGCTCGGCGTGTTTACGCTTAATTGAATGCGAATATCACGCAGCGATGCGAGTTCCACAACTGCAAAGCTTGCACTCTTTAGTTTGTGGGCGACGGTTGAATCTCTTGAAAGAACAAAAACTTTCGACTTTGGGGCAGCAGGAAATACGTGGGGCGAATTGGGTATTACTCCAGTTTGCGTCAGATTCGAAAACGTGGAGTGCGTGGCGTAGGTACCAATCGACACGTGGTTCTCCTCCTAAAAGGGTGTTTAATCTGTGTTGGCATACACGTGTATGACGCAACACCTCTGGCAGTTCCCTATCGGTTTGCTAGTTGCACTGCCGCAAAGAATCCTCCGTCACATGGTCCGAATAGGGATTTCCCCCGAAGTTGTGTTGCACGCAGGTGTTATTTACGAGGGCATGCCCTCACGTGCGGCGGGAAGCCGCATTTGTTCCATTTGTGCGGCAGCGGCAAACCGCTTTTATTTTTTCTATGTAGCAGCGGTAAACCGCGTTTCGGGAGGTTGCTCAGATTGGATACGAAATACACGCAGTCGTTGTCATATAAACGCATGAGGGATCGCCGCCTTTCGGGTCGATTGCTTTTGGTAGTGTGTAAGACTTGAGTGATTAGATGTACAAATTTGAATCTTCGAATTCGCCGCATAACACGGTTTGATTTTTTCTAAACTGAGCAGCGGCGATAGTGAGAAGACTTTTTTGATATGGAGCTGAAGGAATGGATCCATTCAATTGCGATGTTCTGATCGTCGGAAGAGAGCAGGAGGCAGCACTTCTGGTTTCAAAGCACGTGCAGAAGAATGGCTACCGCTATACTTTGGCAAGGACTCCCGAAGAGGGGCTGCAAGAGGGCACAGTAGCCGTTGCGGTGGTTTGCTGCTCACATGAGGAGATGAATACTGGACTAGATAACGTGAGTTTTCTGTCTCATCGTGATATTCCTGTGCTTGTGCTCTTGGATGGTGAGAACGCCTATGCAAGCGAGTTGCTGAAGGCACGAGGAGCTTTAGCGATCTGTTCCATGCCGCTAAATACCGAGCGATTCCAAGATGCCTTTGATACCGTGGTTTATAAACAGGAGATTAGACGGCACAAGTCGTCCATGATCCACCATGCGAAGACGCTCCAGAGATTGACACCGCGTGAAAGACGCGTGGTTCAGTTGGCCGCCGATGGCAAACCGAATAAGCAGATCGCCAACAATGTGGGGCTTTCGGTAAAGAGCATCGAGCGAATTCGACGCGACGCATACCGCAAATTGAATGTACGCAGTACAGCAGAGATGACGCGAGTGTTCTTGCTGGGCAGTCTGTATCCAGACGTCGGCGGGCCAACAGAGCCCGCATTTTAGTCGCAGGTTTTTGGCGTTTTTGTTTTTGGCGTTTTTAAAACGCCTAAGTAACAGCCCTTGATTCTAGCTACACGTTCGAAGGCTAGAGAGTCTTACCATCAAGATCTTATCTATTCGTATAAGCACCAACTGTCTGGGTGCGCGGTTTGGGAGGCGGTCCTAGTTGGGCACTATCTGGCAATCACAAAGTTGTACAAGTCGAGCACTGCATCCTCGATACCAAGGAACTTGGAAGTTGGTGTCACCTCAGCTTGGTC
The DNA here is from genome assembly GCA_963691875.1 of Aureliella sp. Lineage (GTDB taxonomy): Bacteria > Planctomycetota > Planctomycetia > Pirellulales > Pirellulaceae > Aureliella. The sequence goes on along the minus strand of OY829846.1, from coordinate 1,045,472 downwards.
GTAACCACATGTAGAAAGATACTCGGCTGGCGACGAGGATCCGAATATGAACCTCTCGCCCAGATTGTCCATTGCTTTAAGGAAGGCGTCTACCTGAGGGAATCTCCCTTTCCCTTTTATCACTTCCTCGGTCACCATGTCACACCAGACCCGACTGTTCGGGTTCTGAAGCAGTCTACGAATCGATCGCAGAATTCGGCGATTCTCTTTGGCTTCGAAATACATCGAGCAGCCTTCGTAGATTACTAAAGACGGTTTCTCGGGATCAAAGTCTGGGTGTTCGAGTAAGAGTTCGTGGACTTCATTTTCCAGCAAGTCCAGGCCAATTGGTCTTCGTTGAACCGCTGGTGGGTTATCCAACTCAGAAATTACTCTCTGTCGCTCTTCTAGCATGACCGGCAGGTCGAGTTCGAACCAAGTCACGTTTGGCAAACTTTGGTGCCAGCGATATGGCCGCATATCCAGTCCTGCGCCGACGATTACGACCTGTTCCAGCTCGGGGATCTTCATCAACGCGTTGTCACCATGCTGGGTCCGAGCGTGCACCATGTCGGTCAGTTCTGGCAAGGCGGAACGCAGCTGATTGGCGAGCAGTGTGCCGTGCTCGGTCGCGGCATTCTTGGTGTGCGGACAGTCGATACGAATGTTTTGAAACTTGGGCTTCTGTGCGCGTACGCCTGCAATCATGCGTGCTGAAGCTTTGAGCTTTGTTGCAAAAATGGGGGAGAGCTTGCTGTCCTTGTTGGGGCGAAGTTGCACGGAGGGCTGAGCGAAGTATTTCATCTCGGCTTCCGCGACAAGCTCACCGTTTGAGTGGAAGCTGATGGGGAGCATCACGAACACTTTTTTGCCGCTAAAGTATCGCTTCTGGATCTTGTCAGCCATATCGCCATCAATGGTGCAATTGCCGATCATGTGGCCGGTGGACGGAGCTCGAAAACGCACTGACATGTCTGCGAGCCACAGTGATGCGGATTCTTCTTCGTTGCACTGGTGAATTCCGGCAAGTGGGACTCCTGTCAGCAAAGTGGCCAGTGCTAACCCGCCCGTGTAGTCTGCCGAAAGTGCAATCAGTGCAGCCTGATGCGTCCCATGCTGGTTAGTGGATTCTCGTCCAAGAGGTAAGATCGTGGACGCCGAGCCTTCAGCTACTTCCAAAACTCGCCAAGAGACCTGGTCTAAAACTGGTACGCTGCGACGGAGCAAAGACGTCATAAGTGTGGGGTTTACATGGCGATCGTAGTGCTCTTGCCACGTCGGAAATTCCGCTGCTTGTGACGCAAAAGCGTCTTTCTTAATAATCATCAGGGGCTCCCCGTAGGCTATTACCGCTCTTCGGAAAGGGCGGTTTTTGCACGAATCATATCAATTGGTAAGCGAATTCCTACGAAAATAACGACTCCCGGTCGGTGACTAGGCGGATTCCCTTGCCGCGAATTCGCGTCAGGACGCTTAGGGTGACCTACACTTACGCGGTGCATTTTCCACCAATCCGGAATGATTGGCCTAACCCGGAAGGAATTGCCACTTTCGGGTGGGGTCATTAGTGTCTTCATGAGAAGAGACCATGCTTTCAGAGTTTGGAAGTTTTGCAGTTAGCAACGTCCAACAAAAGACTGAGATCAACTTCACTGCCTTTGCCAGTAGCCCCACGGGGCAAAAATGTGTGCTGCGCGCCATTCGGGCTGATTTAGTCTCGCAAGGGTGGCTGCTTCGAATGGAGCACGAGGCAAAACGACTGCGGCAACTTGAGAACGATGGACTGTGTCGACCGTTGGCGCATGGTGTTGAGCAAGACTGGGTTTACCTGGCCTACCCCTTCATCCATGGCACGCCACTTTCGCACATTGCCTTGGAGGAAAGTAATTCCTCAGATAAGCAAGAGTTAGTTCTGGATGTCGGCGAGGCTTGCCTGAGCGCTTTGCAGGCGGTGCATAGCATTGACATAATCCAGAGAGATATCCGCAGCACCCATATTGTTCGCACCAAGGACAATCGGTTCGTGCTCGGCGGTTACGGTCCCATTTGTCTGGCTCAAGCCTTCGGCAACCATGGCGCTCAAGCGCTTGAGTTCGCGTCCTTTGCATCGCCGGAGCTATCCGGCAGTTTGGAACACGATGTTACGCCGGCCTCTGATTTATATTCTTTAGGTGTCGTACTCTTTCATGCCCTAATGAGACGCCCACTGTTTGCCGGAGAGGATGTTGGCGACGTACTTTTTAAACATCTGACGTGTTCGCCCTCTTACGAGGGATTGGATAGCAAAACTCCAGATGTCATGATTCAATTCATCGATCGCTTGTTGGAGAAAGACGTTCGCGATCGCTATCAATCTGCCTCCTCTGCCCTGGCTGATCTCCGTGATTTGCGCAAAGCTATTCAGCACGACGGTGACCTTTCGAGCGTCACCATTGGCTGTCACGACGAGAGATCGGAGTTGACCGAACCTTCTTTCGTTGGTCGCGAAAGAGAAATGGATTCGATCAAGAGGGAAATTGCTGAAGTCGCGTCTGGAGAACACCGGACGATGATTGCAATCGGCAAGTCCGGCATGGGCAAGAGTCGATTATTGCTGGAGGCGAAAAGAGTTGCGGCCCAACGCGGCTTCAGTGTTTATCACAGTGTAGCATCGGACCAGGCGACGCAGGAGCCGTTGGCTCCACTGCTAACGCTGGTGGATCATTTGGCAAAGCGGCTCCGGTACAGTCAGGATGAATCAGCCCGGGTGGCTAAAGCGTTGTCCGAGTATCAACAGGAAGTCGCGGTGGCGATGCCTAATTTGGCCGAAGTGCTAGGCTGGGCGGGTGAGTCGCTGGTGGGGCCAGAAGAGATTGGACAAGGGCGGGTTATCACGGCTTTCGGGGAAGCCCTGCGTTGCTGCGCAGCTAATGGGCCAGCTTTGCTTTGCCTAGACGATTGCCAGTGGCTCGACAAACCTTCTTTGCACGTTCTTGAGGACTTCGCAAAACGCAGCCCCGAGTCCATATTCTTGCTCATCGGTAGTCGCCCTCAGGAGCGTATGAGCGAAGAGGTTTTAGCCGCGCTGCCAGCCGCAACGGAGCTTCATTTCGGCGAGTTGGAGACAGAAGGAATCCATGTCCTCGTCGAATCGATGGCCGGTAAACTGCCTGTCGAGGTAAAGGATAGTGTAACGGCAATGAGTCAAGGAAGTCCCTTCTTGGCTGCAGCTGCGATGCGAGGACTCGTCGAGTCCAAGACATTGGTGCCCCAAGGAACTGGCTGGCGACTAGATAAAGAACAGCTAAAAGGATTCCAAGCCGCTGCGGATTCAGCAAACGTCTTGCTCAAGCGTCTCGAGTTCTTAGAAGAAGACACCGCTGATCTGCTGGCCGTCGGTGCAGTCATCGGCAAGCAGTTTGATATTCAAGTGCCGGTCGCTCTGACAGATGTCGATATTGATAATGCGTTCCGCTTGATCGATGCGGTGCGTGAGCAAGGGCTCGTGTGGCTGAAGCCAGACGGTCAGATTGCGTTCGTCCACGACAAGATTCGAGAAGCGGTTGTTTCTAGGATAGAAGACGAAGACCGCCAAGAGTTACATGCTCGGATCGCTCACTACCTGCAGAAGCATGAAGCAGATCGCTACTTTGATCTGGCGTATCATTTTGATGCGGCGCAGCTTCCTGACCACGCGTGGTCTCCTGCCTTGAAAGCTGCCAAGGAGGCGCGTAAACGCTACGCGCTGGACACTGCCGAAGCTCAATATCGAATCGCGATTCGTGCTTTTCCTGACAAGCAGCTTGGCGAGGCCGGTCAAGAACATCCTTCTGCTGAGACTCTAAGTCCACACAAACGGCACGCGATTGAAGTAGGGCTGGCCGATACGCTCTTGCTTCTCGGACGCTACGATGAGGCGGAAGAGTGGTTCGATCGTGCCCTCAGCTCGGCCACTGGCTCACTCGGTGTAGCCAAAGTGCGGCTCAAGCAAGGAGACCTTGCTTTCAAGAAAGGCGATAAGGGCGAAGCGATGGATCTCTTCGAGCAGGCGTTGCGGGACGCTGGCAATCCAGTTCCGAGAACCAAGGTCGGCTTGATGGCTATGCTGACTCGCGAACTAGCCGTTCAAGCAGTCCATTCGATTGCACCACGGATCACTACAGGGCGACGCAAGACTCCAACGCAAGGCGAGCGTTTGACATGGAAGCTCTATTCGAAGTTAGCGCATTGCTACTGGTACGTGCGTGACAAGTACTACACCTTGTGGGCGCACCTCCGAGAGTTGAACTTGGCTGAGATTTACGAACCAACCCTTGAGTTGGCTCAAGCTTACTCTGAGCATGCTCCAGTCATGAGCCTCATTCCTTGGCAGAAACGCGGGCTCGACTATGCTCGCCGTTCCCTGCAAATCCGTAAGAGCGCTCAAGACATGTGGGGGCAAGGACAGTCCCGCAACTTCTTGAGCATCATGTTCTATTCAGGTGCAAAGTTTGACGAGTGCAAGAATCAGGCTGAGCAAGCAGTCAGCGTACTAGAGAGAACGGGCGACTACTGGGAAATCCACATGGCCCAGTATCAGTATGCGGCTAGCCTGTATCGAATGGGGCAGCTGAAAGATGCAGCCGAAGCAGCGCGTGACCTATACGATTCGGCCATCAAGCTGGGAGACGATCAGTCCTCAGGAAACGCCATTGATATTTGGGTGCGAGCTAGCCTTGGCGCGGTTCCGGCGGACGCGATCGCTACGGAACTAGGCCGCGACAAGCGTGATCACCAAGCTTCTTGTCAGCTCCATCTGGCAGATGGCGTAAAGAAACATCTCGAGCAAAAATACGAAGCCGCAATCGATTGTTTTGAGCAAGCTGTTACGGCTGTGCGAGCTACCGGCGTCATCAACGCCTACATCACTCCGAACTACACCTGGCTCGCCACTTCTTTACGTCGATTACTGGAGACCGATCCGCCCAAGACAAAGCGGCGTCGCGATTCGCTGCTCAAGCGACTTGGCAAAGCTACCAGAGCTGGGCTGTTTCTCGGAAGACGATTCCAGAACGAGCTGCCTCATGCTTTGCGAGAGAAGGCTTTGTTCGAGGCTATGCAAGGAAGCGTTCGGTTGGCGATACGCCTGCTGTACAAGAGTATTCGTGTTGCGGAAGAACAAGGTGCCAAGTATGAAGCCGCGTTGTCCGAGCTCGAGCTATGTCGCCTGCAAAACGAGAACAAGCCGTCGGAGAGCACTGCGGAGCGTTTTCGCCGCGCGACGGAATACCTGAAGGAAATTGAAGGTAGTGTGGTTGCCGGTGCCCAGACTGCTTCGCTTTCTTTGATGGACCGCTTTGAGAAACTGCTAGATGCGGGAAGGCAGATCGTCGCCGCGAATTCCGCCAGCGATGTACTTTCGGAAACGCTCGCTGCCACGACTCGACTTCTTCGAGGAGATCGTGTCCTGATCCTGGAAGCGGCTGAATCCGGATTTCGCGTCGTGCAACAGGCAGCAGATTCGCGTGAGTTTGATCCCGAACTGGTGGCTCGATCCGCCTGCGAAGGACAGAGCATCTTGGCTCGCAAGGAACAAATCGATCGTCACGGAGTGGCGCTGGAGCAGACCGGAGCTTTTCTTGCTTGTCCCATTTTGCTGAATGAGCAATCAAGGTTTTTCCTCTACGTTGCCAATACGCATTTGAGTAGCTTGTTTGGTGACGATGAATGCCGCATCGCGAACTATCTAGCCTCAGCAGCCGGTGGAGCCCTCGAACGAGCCGATGGGTGGGAGCAGCTGGAGGCACTGAACGAAAGCTTGGAGAACCGAGTTCAAGAGCGCACCGAAGCCGTCGTGCAGCGTTCAAAGGAACTGGAACGGACCGCAAACGAACTACGCGACACGCAAGCAAAACTCGAAAAGGCGAAGACCGCAGCTGAAAGAGCCAGTGAGTCGAAGAGTGAGTTCCTGGCTTGCATGAGCCACGAAATCCGCACTCCGATGAGTGCTGTTTTGGGCTTCACCGAGATTCTGCGTACTCGTGAAGTTGATGCGGAAACTCAGGAGCTTTATCTCCGGCGGATTCACAATAATGGTGAGCATCTGCTCGCCCTGCTAAACGATTTGCTTGATTTCTCAAAGATCGAAGCCGAGCATCTTGAGGTTGAATCCCTCGCGATGAATCCACTTGAGCTTGTCAGCGACGCTGCTTCAGCAATGGAATCGAGGGCCAGCGAGAAGGGGATTTCGCTGGAGGTTGAGGTCGAAGGCCAGGTCCCGAGCACCATCTATAGCGACCCAACTCGAGTTCGACAGATCGTGATGAACTTGGTTGGGAATGCGATTAAGTTTACCAGCGAAGGTGGTGTGCGTGTTGTGTTGAAATTGACCGAGGGAGCGTCGCCTCAGTTTCAGATAGATGTCTGTGACACAGGAATTGGAATCAGCTCGGAGCAGGTTGCGAAAATCTTTGATCCCTTCACACAAGCCGATGCATCTACCACTCGGCAGTTTGGCGGGACCGGTCTTGGCTTGTCGATCTCCAAGAAGCTGTCCGAAGCGCTTGGAGGCGGAATCAGCATCAGCTCGGAAGTGGGCGTGGGAAGCATTTTCCGCGTGACGATTGCTACCGGCGATATCTCGGGCGTAGAGATGCTTGACGCAGCCGAGGCCTCAGTCCAATCGCTAAAACAGGTCGATGAAGTGATTCGATTAGATGGTGCTAATATTCTTGTCGCTGACGACGTGGAAGCAAATCGCGAAATCATCGAACATCTGCTCACCTCTGCCGGAGCGACAGTACACTTGGTCGAAAATGGTGCCGAGGCCGTTGCGTCAGCTGTGGCTGGCAGTTTCGACCTCGTACTACTCGATATGCAAATGCCGGTCATGGATGGTTACACTGCCGCAGGTGAGCTAAAGGCATTGGGCTATGGTCAACCCATCGTCGCTCTCACTGCCAACAGCATGGAAGGCGATCAAGAGCGATGCCTAGAGGCTGGCTGCTGTGATTTCTTGACCAAGCCGATCGACTTCCAGCAGTTGCTCCAAAACGCGCGTCGGTTCTGCAATATTTCCAGTCGGGGGGCTGAGACTGAGTTGGTTCTGGAGGATGCTTCTGAAACCGCATCAGCAGCAGGCAGCAGTGAGAATCTTGCCCCTTACATGCAACAGTTTGGACGTGACTTCCTTTCGAGCACGGTTGAAAAACTCGATGCGATGGAAGGACTGGTGCGCGAGCTGGATCTGCCGGAGCTAAAACGCATGGCTCATGAGATCCGCGGGTCGGGAGGAACATTCGGTATGAAACGCATCGAAAGCGTGATGGATGCGATGGAGAAAGCGATCGACGGTTCCGAAACAGAACTCATTCAGACTCTGTACGGTGATTTTGTAGATGCCTGCCGAAGTACTTGCGGTGATTTCAAGCTGGACCTAAACCAGTTCCACGCCAAGTCCGGGGGCATTGGGTAGGTCGCAAACTCCCTGCTCCCAGCTCAAGCCTCGCGCAATATCTTTTTCCAGCAGCAGGGCTCCATCTAGATCAGCATAGTCAAGCAAAGGCAAGAGGTGGACGCCAGCGGAAATTCCGATGCTGGATTCCGTCATGCATCCAACCATCACTTGCAGGCCTCGTTGTTTCGCACGTGCAATCATACGCCTCGCAGGTGTCAAGCCACCGCATTTGACAAGCTTGATATTGATTGCGTCGAAACTTGGAATGCAGCGATCTACATCTGATTCGACTTGGCAACTTTCATCCGCCATCAGTGGCAGGGCGCAATTGCCTTTGAATTCGCGCATCGCGTCATATTCCAAGTGCTCGAGCGGTTGCTCAATCAACTCGACGTTTTGCGCAGCCAATTCCGCGGCGAGCGTCCGGACTTGTTCAGGCTTCCAGGAGCAGTTGGCGTCCACGCGAAACTTCGCATCGGTGTGTTTACGCAGCTCTTGTACTAGGTCGAGTCCGCCTGACGCATCGAGTTTGATCTTGTAGACGGGCCATCCTGGGCGATCGTGAAGTTTACGGACCATCTCTTCGGGGGAATCCAGCCCGATCGTAAAACAAGTTGGCGGTCTTGGGTCCGAAGCTTCAAATCCCCACAACTTCCAAAGGGGGAGTCCCAGCTGCTTGGCGTACAAATCCCAGACTGCGCAGTCCAATGCGCACTGGGCGAAGCGGCAGTCCCGCAAGTCCTCATCCAGCTCTTTCCAAACCACCGCAGGGTTTTCTAATTCGCAGTTTTCGAGCTTGCCGCGCACTCGATCCAGCGCCGCTTCCATCGACTCAAGAGTGATTCCGTAGAAATCGTTCGTCGTCGCTTCGCCGAACCCAACCAAGCCATCTCGTTCGACTCGAACGATCAGTGTCGGCTGAACGGTCACCGTACCGCGAGCAATGGTGAAGGGATCTCGCAGCGGCAAATCAAACTTTAAGCATTCAACCTTCACTTTGTGCTTTCTTGTAACTTCGTGGAATCTGACTTACAAACCGGGCTTCTAAGGTGGACGGCAAGTCAGAACGTGCTAGTCCAAGTTCGTTTCCGAGCAGTATTCGCCTGCGCGATTCACTTTCACTGGGTAGAAGTACTTCTGCCGGTCGCCACAGACGCTGCATCATTTGCAACTTTGCGTCACAGTATAACGCAAGTCGGAATGTTTCGTTTTGCCAGATCAGCTTCCCAAGATTTCACAGCAGCAAGTCGTCCGGCTTTGGCTTAGCCAACAAGGACTGCTTGATTGCTCGCGGCCTCGAACGCTCACTGCAGCGACCTTTGTCGAAGAGCTCGAACGCCTTGGCGGATTGCAAGTCGACTCCGTCAACGTCTTGGATCGTGCTCACTATCTGACTCTGTGGTCGCGATTCGGAAACTATGACCGCGCGAGAGTCGACTCATGGCTTTACCAAGATCGTCTGGCCTACGAGTACTGGGGGCACGAGGCGTCGATTCTGCCGATTTCGCATTTGCCACTTGGCAAACGACGGATGAAGCGTTTTCCCCCCAACTGTTGGGAGAATGCCGCGAATTGGTCGAGGCACAAGACCAGCCCAGAGTCAAAGCGGCGGGTCCTCAAGCTGATTCGTCAAAATGGCTCTCTCGAGAGTGCCGATTTCGAGCCAACGGCAAAGGACAAGGCCGATCGTTCTCTGCTTGGCTGGGGGGCGGCCACCCCCAAGGAAGACAAACGCAGCTTGGGGCTGCTGTGGCATGCTGGAAAACTTGCGTTCGACTCACGCTTGAGATTTCGAAAGCAATTTGACTTGGCGGAGCGAGTCTATCCAGTCGACACACTGGCTGCTTCTATAAAGCAATACCATGACAGTTGGTTGCTTATCGGATTGCGTGGCAATGGATTTGCTTCCGAAAGCCATTTGAAGTACTACTGGACTGCTCCCTCTTTGAATGCAGAGGAGCGTCGCGCGGTAATTCAACGCAATCTGCGCGAGAGGACGATTGTGGCGGTGCAGGTAGAAGGCTGCAAGGAAACGTATTACGTGCTGCAGGAACTCGGAGATGCACCCGATCTTCCGGCCCCAACAGGAACCACTTTTATTTGTCCATTTGACTCTCTGCTCTGGCAGCGACAACGGGCGGAGGATTTACTTGGTTTTCACTACCGGATTGAGATCTATGTGCCTGAGTCAAAACGCCAGTTCGGGTACTATGTCTTGTCGATTCTGCACAACGGAGTGTTTGCCGGCAGGTTTGACGCCAAGTTGCACCGCGATGAGTCACGGCTCGAAGTGAAAGCAGTCTTCCTGGAAGAGGATTTTAAGGCTTCCGTAAAGTTCAAACGCAATGACAAACAACGCTTCTCCCAGCTCGCCGAATTCTTGGGAGCCAGCAAACTGCAGCCCCCGGCCGTATCCAAGTGGATTCTCCGTTCGGGATAGGCTTTGATTTGTAATCAACTCATAGTGCAATTTGGCATGACTTTATGTCGCTTCGTTTAACACTCAGCCGTGCATGACGTCTTGCTTTGGCGATCCGATTGCGTCGGGGAGCCCTGCTCTTGGGTTCGTTACTTCATCACCACCACAGAAAACTTCAGATTATCTGCTAGAAAGAACATCTTGACGAATTCGGCTACAAGATAGTCTCGACGACTGCCGCTACGAATGACCTACGATTCGTCCTGGGGTTTAGAGAAGAGCATTCCGTTGCTCGCGGGGGAGAAGCCGAGACGATGGAGAATGTCGGCTTGCTCTGAGTCTTCGACAAAAGTTGAAGTTCTGACTACATCGACGCCGCTCTTTTGTAGTGCTCTAAGCGATTCCGCGAGCAAGTGAAGTCGCTGGTTTGTGTTAACGTTATCTTCTGGCGTAAACTTGGGCCACCACCAGTACGCGCTCTGGGTGGGATCTTGCATTTCGGCGGCGAGCGACCAGAACAAGGATGAAGTAAGTAGCTGGCGATCTGCTTTGCGCCGTAGTTCGAAGGTCGCTGGTTCGGCATGTCCTAGAACACATGCGTGCCACCAGGGGAGTTCCGCGTCTTCATTGGACTCGACTTGACAGCTTCGGCGGATTTGGATTTGATTCCGATCCACCGGTGGCTGGAAAAACGCTAGCTGCAACTCCCACAAGCAAGTTGGAGTGCCTGGAGCAAACCCTGCGGCGGAAAGCCAGTTGCACAATCGATACTCTTCCGCGATGACGCCGGATATGGCATCCGCAGGCGCGACGCCAAGATAGTAGGCAGCGTTCGGGAGAGTAGGGCGAAAGGCGACTGCTCGTTGTTCACCGGAGAGTTTCAACTGAGAAAGTAATAAACCAGCGACTTCAGCTTCGCGAGCGTCGGGACGTACACAAAGTGCATGAATGGCGTTGGCGTTCTGTTCGACATCATCACCATTTTGTGCGGCAACGGGTCCGAAGTGAATAAAGCCAAGCGGCGTTCCAAAATCTTCCTCGGCAATCAGCAGCTGCGACGGCTCGAAGTAAGGCTTGGCCAGGCAACTCAGCTCGAGACGCAACGGATTCATCTCTTGCGTCCCAGGAACGTCGGCGTGATGCGTGTTCCATAGCTCGCAAATCGCATAGATATCCGTATTACAGAAACCGCGAATCTTGATCACGAGAATATGCAGAAAAATGCGTCGTGTTATTGGCCACAATTCGGCCAAGCAATAAACCTCGGCTTCACTGTAGCTGGCTCTCGCCTCAACCAAAAGCCGAAACAGACAAAAGTTGTAAGTCCGCGATAAAGACACACTCGTCCTAACGTTCCAACGCGTCGCTTTCGAATGGACCGAACAACTTCATCCTTACCCGAGTGTTGACGTAGGACAAGACGAATTGACTACCCTGATTTATACTCGTGGTCGCATTGGTGGACTAGGTGGTCGCTGTTCGAGCAATCGAAGAGAGGAAAGTCCGGGCTTCATAGGGCAGAGCGGTCGGTAACGCCGACCCATCGCAAGGTGAGGGAAAGTGCCACAGAAAGTATACCGCCGAACGGTCGGCCAACTCATCAGGACGCGAGTCCTTTTCAGTTGACCGATGCGTGGTAAGGGTGAAACGGTGAGGTAAGAGCTCACCAGCGGTCGAGGTGACTCGGCTGGCTTGGTAAACCCCGCTCGATGCAAGATCAAACAGAGGGGATGCTGGAAACAGCAGCGACGCGGCTCGTGTCGCCACCTACTTTCGGGTAGATCGCTTGAGCCAGTTAGCAATGGCTGGCCTAGATAAATGACCGCCACGCTTCTTGCAATGGACTAGTCCCTTGCAGGGCGGCGACAGAACCCGGCTTATCGGTCCACCAATGCGACTTTTACCCAGATGGCGCCATGCTCGGGAATCAGATGGAATCGTTAATAAAGCGCAAGGGGTGAGCTCATCCAAGTAGATGAGTCTTGCCTACGAATCCGGTTGTGGTCTCCACGCGTTCACTATGGACTGGCATTAACGCGTGGCTTGCGTTTTTCCAAGTTCTCAATCCCTTTGTGCAAATCCTGACTGGGCTGCTTTTTCTCTTCACGCCACTTCATCACATCGTCTGCTCGCCTGCCACCATCAGGGTGTGTGAGCAAGAATCCGGGCATCATATCTTTCCAGGGCTGCTGGGCATCCTGCTTTGCGTTCCATCGTAAGAGTAATGCTGCGAGTGCCTTCGGCTCGTAGTCGAATTGCAGCATCCAGCTCACGGCGTCTTCATCCGCTTGCGATTCAAACTCAGCATGAAAGGGCTTCATCACTTCAGAGAGATTGCTAATCATGTTGGCGAAGTTAAGCTTTTGTTGAACTTGCTTTTGCCTGCGTAACCCGAGCAGTTGATGTTGCCGATCCAGATGGGAGAGTTCATGCGCCAAAACACCTACTACCGCTGCCTCGGATTTTGCTGTTTCTAGCAATCCTCGAGAGAACAAAATGGTGCCACCTGGAATTGAAAATGCATCGACCGGATCGGTCTGCATGATTCCAATCTTGAACTGCTTGTAACGTTTCTCATTGTGCATCAGTGGATGAAGGCAAGCTGCCAGTTCTCTCACATAATCCACATCGCTCCCGCGATAGACGATCGATGTTCTTCGGCCTCGCTCGTCCCGCAGATTCGCTGCGAAACGCTTCAGAATCTGCTGGCCGAACTGTTGTTCTTCTCTGACGGAGACCGGAATCTTCCGAATCTCTTCCATCTCTTCTGAAGAGATGGGCCCTAGCATGCCCCCCCGAAAATCGATTGAGGTTTTGCTGCATCTGCTTCTGAAAGTCAGCAAAGGACCCTTGCGAGACTGCTTGCTCCGCAGGAAACGCAAGGCACACCGTGAAGATCAATGTCAGAAGTGGTCTCGTCATCGGCGGCTAGGTGGTCTAATTGACTTTTCTTACGGCGAAAATCCACAAGCTGCTCAAAAGCCGCCCGAAAACTCCTAGAGCCGATTATAGTCGATTCTTCTACCGGATCATGTTCGATTTCACGGGGCTAGTCAACGCTAGAGTATAGGAAGAGACGCTCTACGGGCCGCTCGGCTCGGAGAGTGACGACGAATTTGGCGAAAGTTGGCTGCAAATTTGTAAGGGAGCCTGAGCTTGTGTGCAGGTTTCGCAAAAACTTCCTGAGACTTGGCTACGTGAGACGAAGTCCTTTCGCTATCATCGAGCAAAATTAAAATGGTGGCGGCCTGTCAATCCTCGGCCTAGCCACAACTGCATTTGCCGATCCCCCGCGGCGATACGATTCTCGCTCAGAAAACGAGTTCCGCTGCATGGCGATTAGTGTCTTCGATTTATTTAGTATTGGGATCGGACCGTCCAGCTCGCACACCGTGGGGCCCATGCTGGCCGCCAAGCAGTTTCGGGATTTGCTGCGACACGGGCCCGAGGTCTCGATTGAGCGGCTGCAAGTCGAGCTGTTCGGTTCGCTAAGTGCGACGGGCCGCGGGCACGGGACCGATCAGGCTGTTCTCGGGGGATTGCTAGGGTTCGAGCCCAGGAGCTGTGAGCCTTCTGAGCTTCGCGTGCAAGTCGCGAGCCTCCGTGAGTCAAAGCAGCTGGAAGTCCAGCCTGGACATTCGATCGAGTTTGATGAAAAACGCGATTTGAACTTTTCCCCTAAGACGCTCCCCTTTCATGCGAATGGTCTTCGCTTTACGGCTTATAGCGAAGACCGGCGATTGCTGAACAAGACATACTATTCCATAGGTGGCGGTTTCGTGGTGCAAGAAAATGAGCAAGGCGAATCGCAGATTATCCCTGACTCGACTTCTTTGCCGTTTTACTTTACGACGGGCGAGGAGCTGATGCGATTGTGCGAATCTTCTGGCCAATCCGTCAGTGGCTTGATGCTACGCAACGAGCTGCAGTGGCGTGACGAATGGACGATTCGAAGCGGCCTGAATGAAATCTGGCAAGTTATGGAACGTTGTATCCAACAGGGGTGCGAGACGGAAGGAATTCTGCCCGGCGGAATGAAAGTGAAACGTCGCGCCGCGGGGTTGTACCGCCGTTTGCTCAGCGAAGGCCCTAAATCAGATCCGATGCAGCAACTTGACTGGGTAAACCTGTGGGCGATGGCGGTCAACGAAGAAAATGCGGCTGGCGGTAAGGTTGTAACGGCTCCGACCAACGGAGCTGCCGGTATCATCCCAGCCGTCCTAAAGTACGTTTTGCAATACTCCTTTGCCGAAGCTAACGAGGAGACGCGGCAAAATGTCGTGCAGCGTTTTTTACTCGCTGGCGCTGCGATCGGCATCATATTCAAAGAGAACGCATCGATCTCAGGAGCAGAAGTTGGTTGTCAAGGCGAAGTTGGATCGGCCTGCAGTATGGCGGCTGGAGCGTTGACGGAAGTATTGGGAGGAACGCCGCAGCAAGTGGAGAACGCGGCTGAGATTGGCATGGAGCATAACTTGGGGCTGACCTGCGATCCGGTTGGCGGCCTGGTACAAGTTCCTTGTATTGAGAGAAATGCGATGGCCTCGGTGAAAGCCATTAACGCCTCACGCCTGGCGCTTCGAGGGGACGGTTACCACTTTGTCTCGCTCGATAAAGTGGTCAAGACAATGCGGGAAACGGGTCGTGACATGCAGACGAAGTACAAAGAAACGGCCCGTGGTGGCTTGGCTGTGAATGTCATCGAATGCTAATAATTACCCCAAGCAAAACATCACTCTGAATGCATCGCAAATACTTTGGCCAGCAGATCGATTTATTCACCTCCTCTAATTGGCATCATATGCGGGGCTCTCTCAGCGGTTCTCTATACCGTTACCAATGTGTGTCTACGTTCGCTCGGTAATGTGGACGCAATTTGGGTTTCGACCATCAAGGCGATTCCCACTATGGTCATCGTCCTGCCGTTCGTTGTCTCGCAAATAAGACAAGGTACGCACTTTGATCCACCCAACGATGAAGTTAGTTTACGTCGTGAATTCTGGAGTTTGGGAATCACATCGATCGCGGTCCAGATCTTTGGAAACGTCGCGTTTCAAGTTGCTCTCTCGATTGTCGGCCTCACGATCTCTGTTCCGCTTGTATTGGCCACGATGCTGATCGCTGGAGCGGCATCGGGTAAGCTGATGCTGGGTGAGATGGTTTCAAGACGCAAGATCGCTTCGGTTTTGGTTCTGATTCCGGCGAGTGTCATTCTCAGTTTCAGTGCGGCGACTGCGAATGTCTCTGATGCGGTAGACTCCAACTTAGGAATGATCTTGTTTGGTGTCGCGGCGAATATTGCCGCCGGAGTTGCGTATGCATTGCAAGGCACTTTGATGCGTCGAAGTATGCAGCGCGGAGTGTCGGCTTGGACGACTCTGTTGCTGATCAACGGCGTCGGCGTTACCTTCCTGCTGGGGTGGTCCCTCTGGCAAGTTGGACCGTTAGCGATACTGGCTACGCCTTGGGGACAGCTGAAGATAATGTTGCTTGCAGGGGTGTTGAATGCGCTGGCATTCATGGCGATGGCCAAATCGCTGCAATATGTCTCAGTGCTTTACGTGCAACTGCTGAATGCATCGCAAGCAGCCATTTCGGCTCTTGCAGGCTGGATGTTCTTTTCGGAACCCATCACGAAGATGATCTTTGTCGGAATCTTACTCACATCTGTCGGATTGGTGATTGCAGGTGTCAAGGACGACGCGGTCACGGAGAAGCCTTCAAGTAAACACAACGAGTAGCGCTTGAGGAGTCGTGGGGCAAATCAATCTGTGTCACCCCTGTGCAATGTTCTGGTATCAGTTCCAGTCTAACGTCCATATGTCTCGAGGCTTAAATAAGATGGCGACCTCGTAGCCTCCCGTGAAGTTGGCTAACTCTTCGGTACCGATATGAATAGCATAGCCAGTGCGATTTAGGCCTTTCTGACGAGAGGACGGCCGGCCACCCGCCTTCTAAGTCTCGGCCAGCGACAGTCGGCCGCTCAAGATTCTTCTTGCCAGCATAGATTCCACCAAAACAGGACCCATTCGGTGAGGACTGCTCCGAAGAGCTCAGCTGTGCGATTGACGTAGGCTAAATATTCACATCAAGATCCGCGAAACGCTCCACAATGATACGCTTCCGACATATTTTGTTTGTCTTTTTCGTGCTGCTCCTCGATCACCCGCGTTCCCAGGGGAATAAAAAAACAGCTAGTTGAACTTGCCCGAAGGTTCTCTAGCTGAAAACCGCCGCTAACGCCAAACGTCTGAAATACTGAGTATCGCCGGCCTGAGCCTCGGTTGGCTTTGCTGATTTCCCCCTACGGATACTCCAGCGTGACAGCTCAAGCTATGATGGTTGCTATGCTACCTCGTCCCGCCGCGGACCCGCCTACCCACCAAGAACTAAGAGCTCTGATGTTGCGTTTTTTCTGTCTTCTGCTTTTGTTCGTTCCAGCTGCAGTATCGACTGCTCAGGAAGCGAAGCAACCGAACATTCTGTTTATCTTTTCAGACGACCACGCGCCGCATGCGATCAGCGCGTACGGATCCGAGATCAACCAAACACCAAATCTCGACCGGATCGCAAAGTCCGGAGGTTTGTTCCGCAACTCGTTTTGCGCCAATTCCATTTGCGGTCCCTCCCGGGCTTGCATCCTAACCGGCAAGCACAGCCACCTGAACGGGTTCTTGCGGAATGGTAATCGATTCGACGGAACGCAAACGACTTTTCCAAAGCTTCTACAAGACGTCGGCTATCAGACCGCTATGATCGGCAAGTGGCATTTGTCGTCTGATCCGACTGGATTCGATCACTGGGAGATCTTGCCGGGGCAAGGTAGCTACTACAATCCGGACTTCATTCAAATGGACCGGAGTCGGAAGCGTTACGAAGGGTACTGTACCGACATTATCACCGAGAATGCACTCACATGGCTGAGGGAAGATCGTGATCGGAGCAAGCCATTTATGCTGATGTGCCAGCACAAGGCACCGCACCGGAATTGGTCGCCTCCGCCTCGCTACTACGACCTGTACAAGAAAGACGTGCCAGAGCCAGAAACGCTTTTCGACAACTATGAAGGTCGCAGCAAGCTGCTTAAAGAGAATGAAATGTCCCTCAAGGATCATTTCTTTTGGGGGCATGACATGAAGTTCCACGGCGAAGGCATGTTCCCGGATCACTTTGACGGTCGGTTGCCGAATGGCGAGTACCGTCGGATGACTGACGAGCAGAAAGCCTTTTGGGATGCTCACTATGAACCGGAGAACGAGGAGTTTATTCGCAAGATGAAGGCTGGGGAGCTCACGGATAAAGAGGTGCTACGATTCAAGTACCAACGCTATATCAAGACCTATCTTGGTTGTGTCCAAGCTGTCGATGATGGCGTTGGCGCTTTGCTTGACTACCTTGACGAGACCGGCCTTGATGACAACACGATCGTGATTTACTCCTCTGACCAAGGATTTTATCTCGGCGATCACGGTTGGTATGACAAGCGATGGATGTTTGAAGAGTCACTGCAAATGCCTTTCTTGATTCGATGGCCTGGAGTTCTGGAGCCAGGTGTCGACTCTACGGCGTTGATCCAGAATATTGATTACGCGCCGACATTTCTTGATTTGGCCGGTGCCGAGATTCCCGCCGAAATTCAAGGTCGAAGTATGGTCCCGCTCTTTAAGAATCAAGGCAAGCCGACCGCAAATTGGCGAGATGCTATCTATTACGCTTATTACGAGAACGCGGCGGTTCATAATGTTCCGGTGCACGATGGAGTCCGTACTGACCGTTACAAACTGATGTTTTTCCCGCGGGGGCGCGAATGGAATCTGTTTGATCTCCAGGAAGATCCCGACGAGATGAAAAGCGTGCATGCCGATCCGAGCTACGCAGCGGTTCTCGAAGGGCTCAAGCAACGTTACTACGATCTGCGTGATTTCTACGAAGTAAACTCAGCGGTGATTCCGGCTACCCGCGGTGACGAAGCTGGATGGAGAAAGCGTGATCAACAGCTGAGCCAGAACGCCAAGAAGGGCGATGCCGATTTGGCATTCATCGGCGACTCGATCACGCAGGGTTGGGAAGGCCGCGGTAAGTCGGTATGGCAGGAATATTATGCGGATCGCAAGGCCATCAACTTGGGAATTGGCGGTGACCGAACTGAACATGTCATTTGGCGTCTCACCCACGGCAACCTTGGCAAAATAAAACCCAAGGTTGCAGTGTTGATGATCGGCACCAATAACACTGGCCACATGATGCAAGATCCAGCTGAAGTGGCGGCTGGCGTGGAGCGAATTCTAGAGATCCTCGACGAACGTTTGCCAGAGACACAGGTTGTACTGCACGGCGTCTTCCCTCGCGGTCCAAATCCGCTCGATAAGATGCGGCTAAATAATATCGCGATCAATCAGAGAATTCGGCGGCTCGCCGACGGAGAGCGAGTGCACTTCCTTGAGATCGGCCAAGACTTCCTTCAAGAGGATGGAAGTATCAGTCGCGAGATCATGCCGGACCTGCTACATCTTAGTACCGAAGGTTACGAGCGCTGGGCAGCTGCATTAGAACCAAAGCTCAAAGAGTTTGGTCTGTAGTCGAGCCCTAGCCGTTTTTTCCGCGGAATCGAATCAATTTACGGTGCTGACGAGTGTTTCGTCAGCATTGGATCGATTCCAGATTCGCCAGTGAGAAGGTAATGTAAGCGATGGCGAAAGTCCGGCGCAAGCACTGGAACTGCCTTAAGCTCAGCTTTCTGGGCTTTGTCTCAAGCCTCTGGGTGATAGCATCATCACTTCCCGCCCAGGACTCTGCGGCCAATAATCCCGAGTCCAATCGCAGCAGGGCACTTTTGCCTTCTGAGAGCCTGAGAAGTATTCAGCTCTCGAGGTTCTTCAGCGAAAATGAATCGCTTGAATTGCTGGCTCACGAACCTGCGGTTGTCGATCCAGTCGACGCTGTCTTCGATGAGTTAGGGCGATTGTGGGTGGTGGAGATGCGCGATTACCCAATGCTTGCGGCGGATGGTACGCCTCAGGGGCAAATTCGCATACTCGCCGACGAGGATTCGGACGGATTGTTTGAGACTAGCAGTGTCTTTGCAGGGGAACTCAACATGCCGACCGGCCTGGCGATCTGGAAAGATGGCGCGGTAGTCACCGTAGCCGGCGAACTCCTCTTTCTGCGAGATACCAATGGTGATGGAGTTTGCGACACGCGCGAACAGTGGTTGCGAGGCTTTGCCGAGCGCAATGAGCAACTTCGAGCCAATCATCCAACACTCGGCTCCGATGGTTGGTGGTACATCGCTTGCGGTTTGCGAGGGGGCAGAGTTGAGTTGGGCTCAGATATTCAGCCGGCAAATTCGGCTCAGAAGCCGCTTGAGATTGGCAGTCGCGATATTCGCTTCAAACCGGAAACGGGTGAAATCGAAGCCATCACGGGACCAGCGCAGTTTGGGCTGGCGTTTGACGAGCTCGGAAATCGGTTCTTTTGCAGCAATCGAAACCCGGCGGTGCAAGTTCTACTCGAATCCCCGCAACTGTCCAATAATCCTCTAGCTGGAATCCTGCCACCCAAAAAAGACGTCATCCCAGCCGGCACTGATTCGCAGGTTTTCCCAATTGTATCTGCCTGGACGACTTCAAATCTGCACGCAGGTCAGTTTACAGCTGCCTGTGGGGTCATCTTTCAGCAGAGTGCGGAAGGTGCCGGAGATTTTTTTGTCTGCGAGCCTACGGGAAGCCTGGTAAAACGAGTTCGAGGAAGTCGAAATACAGTTTCGGGTATCTATTCAACGCAAGACCTTCTTGCTCCGCAACAGAAAGATTGGGTGGCGAGTTCTGATGCTTGGTTCCGTCCGGTGAACTTGCGGAATGCTCCAGGTGGAGGACTGCTAGTCATTGATATGCACCGTGCCGTGATTGAGCACCCACAGTGGGTTCCGGATGAGTTGAAGCAACGGGAGGACGAACGTTGGGGCAATGCTGCCGGTCGTATCTACTTGGCTGGAAGTCAAGCCGCAGGTGAATTTAGCAAGCGACTGCAGCGGATTAGAGAATTGAAACTGGCTGAAGCGAACGCCGACCAGCTTTGTGAGCTGCTTGCTAGCGAGGATTGTTGGCTGGTTGAGACCGTCAGGCGAATGCTTCTCCTATCGGCCGACGAGAATCTAGCCGCAGTCTTAGAGGGAATCGTTCTCGATAGCGAGAAGTCACTGTCTCAGAGAATGGAATGCCTCAAGGTCCTTTCCGCTAAAAGCGGCGCGCATCGTGCTTGCGAAAGGCTACTTGTCGCTGAGGAGACAACAGCCTCACTGTCGGCTCTAGTTCTTAGGCAAGTTGCTTTAGGAAACTGTGATGTTCCTTTAGGAATACTTCAAGGTGTACTTCAAAAACACTCAGATCCAGTAGTCCTGCGTGAGTCGCTTGCTTGCCTTGCGACGCATGAGATGAGTGCTCTCAGTCAAAGCACGCTGGATCGAATCGCGGATAGCGGGAGCCCGTACTTGCTAATCCTTGCTGCTGGAGCTCTTCGCGATCATCCCGACCGCTTGTTGGCACCATGGGTAATGAGCCTCGAAAGTACGCGAACGCGTTGGCACGATCACCTGGATTTTCTACAGCAAGCGTCAGGACGTTTGACACAAGTGTGCTCCACGATCAAGCTGCCATCGCTGCGACGGCAATTGGTTTTGAGTTGGGAGCAGAGTGAAAGCGTGCGGGTGCAAGTGTCTCTCCTGGCGGCTTTCAATGTGATGCTCCATCGAGATCGAAAAGCTACGTTGATGGATCTTGCGTCTGTTCTTCCGAGAATCGTCGAAATTGCAGATGGCATATCCAAAGGACGCCAGAGAGAGCTAGCACTACAATTGCTCGCGGCAACGCAGTTTGAAGAATATTGGTCCCGTTTCCAACAATTCTATCGATTGGCAAAAACGGTTGCTGAGCAGACAATGATACTTGAAGTCTGGCTGCAATCTGGAGACCGGAAAGCCGAGGAGACTTTGGTTGCGTTGCTCGACTCGTCGGACCATCGACTTGTTTCTGCCGCTGTGGAGCTTTCGCTATCCACGCAAGATCGGGTTCAGGTGATTGCACATCGCGTCTCCGAGACTCCCGGTTTGGCGAGGAAGTTGGGCCCTGCCAATCTTGGCCGACTCAAATCGAGGGCTCGTGGAGATTCAGCGAAGGTGTTTTCGAAAGCTATTGCTGATTTAGTGGATTCGGATCGTGCCAGAGTTATTACAAGGTACCGTGATACGCTATCGGTAAGTGCGGATGCTTTGCACGGGAAGTCTGTTTTCCAAAGGCAATGCGCGAGCTGCCATCGAATAGGAGATGTTGGCTTTAATGTCGGGCCAGATATTTCTGACTCCCGAACGAAAACGTCAGAACAGTTACTTGTATCAATTCTTGATCCGAACCGAGCTATCGACAATAACTACTTCCGGGTTACCATCCTTACCGATTCGGATAAAGTGATTGACGGCGTAGTGATTGATGAACAAGCTGATTACATTACTCTGCGTCAAAAAGAGGGCAGAGAAGTGCCGGTTTTGCGTTCCGAAATCGTCCGGCAGCAATCTACCGGAGTGTCATTGATGCCAGAAGGAATGGAAGCTCAGATCACACCGAAAGCCATGGCGGACTTAATCGCTTACATTAAGAACTGGCGCTACGCCTCAGGAGAAATCCCCGGGCTACGCTGAGCCGGAACAGAGCATGGTGCCGGATCTGGTTTCGACCTCAGAGTTGCTTCAAGCTCAAGGCGGCGGTTGCGATGGAAGTGACTTCTGAAGGAGAGAGTTCACCTAGCATGGGAGTCATAGGTCCTGTTTCAGCTATCTCCGCAAGCTCTACCGCACGATGCAAAACGCGAATGGGATTGATTCGGTTCCGTAAGTCTTCAAGTCCTTCAAAACTCGCGCGGATTTCTTCCGCGGTTTCAAGTTGTTCCACCTGGATTGCTCGGAGCATCTTCATCGATCGACTTGGATTGACGCAAACGCAACCGCTGGTAAAGCTACCGACTTGAAAATCGTGCATGTGAACGATAGCAGGCTGCTCGCCAATACCACTGACCACGATTTCGCCAGGCACCTCAGCCAGGACCTCACGCAAGTATTCATCCTCCCTGGGGTCTTTTCTGACAACCGCGTACTTAATCCAGCTTAGGAGCCCGCTGCGAAACATCTTGCCGACGGTTTCGGCGGGCAACCATTGGTCGTGCTTGAGGTAAAGCACCACTGGTTTGCCAAACGCTTCAGCGAACTTTCTTACTCCCGATGCGATGCCAGCAGGATCGGTTACTTCTGACTGTGGCAAAAGCATCACTGTCGGGAAGTCAAAGTCCTGCAAGATTTCAGCTTGGTCCATCATTGTGCCGAAGGCTGGACCAACTGCGGGTACTACGAGGGTGCTACTAGCCACAACGTCCGTGAGCATCTGCAAGATGCGGGCATATTCACTTAGTCGTATATGGTAGAAGATTGCATTGCCGCCGTAGAGGAGCGTCGATACGCCGCCCTGCTCAATGTATTGCACCAGCTGGCGATTTTGTTCGGTATCGATGGAGTGACTTGCGTTTCGGGCCAGCGGCGGCACCGCGATAACGCTTTCGGCAAGTCGAGCTGGGGTAATCGATCGTGTGTCCATGCTTTTCGCCCTAAATCGAATTCGGCCCTAGAGCTCTCGCGGTGCTCATGAGCTCAATCAAAGTTGAAAGGCTGGATTTTACCTCCGAACAAGGATTGGTGTAGGACCCGCAGGGTAGCCGTAAATTGTTGACCAGAGTTCGTAGGAACGGTTGTTTGTATCGCGCGCAGCTGTTGAGTTTCCCTGGCAAGCTTCGGATTGTCAGGCGGTTTGTCCCTAAAAAGCCGATGGATCAGCGTATCTTACCTTTTCTCCAGCTGATCGCCCCAATGTCTCAATGGTTGCTTGGCCACTAAAATGTGGCTGGATAATAACGGATCAACTGGCGGCGAGATGACAATGGATTCGCAGGTGAACGCAAGTTTGCTGTTGCCATCGCTCGATAAACTACCGTAGGCACGGCTAAATTGTCCGCAGGCTTAGTAAAGTTTCGGGACCGCGCACCTTGGACGACCGACAGAAGGGCGTCGACCAATGGAAGGAGTATTCACGCGGGGGAATACTTCTTGAAAACGAAGTTAGGGTAGCCGATTCTGGCTTGCCTTTCGCCTTAGGATCGAAATGGAAAATATCGATTATCAACATCGGACTCGGCTCGTGTTCGGGCCAGATCGAATCGAGCAGCTCGGGGAGCTGACCAGAGAGCAGGGCGCGGGGCGGGCTCTCGTCGTTAGCGATGAGGGGGTAGTCGGTGCAGGACACTTTTCTCGCGGCGTCCGAGCGCTCGAGCACGCAGGAGTGACCGTTGAGGCTTTTCACGGGGTCTGCGAAAATCCTACAACAGCCGAGGTCGAGGCTGGTTTGCAGGTTGCAGAGCGGTTTCAACCTGAAGTCATCATTGGGCTCGGCGGTGGCAGCTCAATGGACTGTGCAAAAGGAATTAACTTCGTTTATTCTTGTGGTGGCAAGATGGAAGACTACTGGGGCGTTGGCAAAGCGACCTCAGAAATGCTGCCGATGATTGCCGTGCCGACCACTGCTGGAACGGGAAGCGAAGCCCAGTCGTTTGCCTTGATAAGTCAAGCCGAAACTCACGTGAAAATGGCTTGTGGCGACAAGAAGGCAGCTTGCCGAGTCGCGATCTTGGATCCAACGCTGACACTGACTCAGCCAGCGAAAGTCACGGCACTGACTGGTATCGACGCTGTTTCACATGCGGTCGAGTCTTACGTGACCAAAAAGCGAAATCCACTTAGCGTTTGCTACAGTCGACAAGCTTGGCAGCTACTTGGAGCTGGCCTGCCGAGAGTTCTCGCTTCTCCTGCCGATCTGGACTCTCGTGGTCAGATGCAACTGGGGGCTTTCTTCGCTGGTTTAGCTATTGAAACAAGCATGCTTGGAGCAGCTCATGCACTGGCAAATCCACTGACCGCGCGATTTGGTACGACGCACGGTCAGGCAGTTGGACTCATGTTGCCGCATGTCATCGCCTTCAACGGAGAACACTATGAAACTTGGTACAGCGAGCTTTGGCACGAGGTCTCGAGAAATGAGGCAGCTTCAAAGTTTGAGTCTGGCAATGCCTCTCTGTCACTGGCGAAGTTCATCAATCACCTAGTAGCTGCTTGTGGTCTTTACACTTCTCTAGAGCAACTGCAAGTTCCGGAGGACAGTCTGCCGCAATTGGCCGAGGACGCGACCAAACAATGGACAGGCACATTCAATCCTCGTGCGATGACTGCCGAAAACTTTTTGCAGCTTTATAGGCAAGCAATGCAAACAAGTCATTTCCAAGAACAAGCTGTGGAACACTAAGAATGAACATGTGACTTTGCCGCCGTGGTCAACAGATTTGGTAGGCGTTTCGGTGGATGACACACGACTTGTGGGCTCTCTACTTTCTCATCGAGTGGATCGCCTACGCAGTTCACCACGTTTCCATTCAGTCGCCAGAGTTCAAGGAGAAAACGTCCTGCCTCTCGGTGATAAACACCAGAATTCTTTTGCTCCGACGCGCCCAGAGCATCGTCAAAGTCTGCTGCTGATTCGATCAAATCCAGGTTCTTTTCTAACCAGTGAAGAGCGAACACGATTTTGCCAACATCGCGTAGCGAACCGCCAGCCTAGCAGAGGTCGGCAAAGTCTGAATTGACTGCTGCCGACTGGGTATTTCGAGCCACCTCGACGCTATGCTCATTTAGACCGGTGAGAAAGCAATCGAAACTTGGGTTCTCGCTTGACCTGAAAACTCCTGCCTGAATTAAGTAGAGCAATAGGTCTCATCGGATGCGTTCGACCGCATTCTGAATGGAGCTTGCTGGATTGGAGCGACCAAAGAACGAGCCATTGCAAGGATGTAATAGCTTGCGGGCAATCCTGATGTCTTACGTACACAACTCGCGAAGCTGCTGCATGAAGTCGTCAGAGTCTATTCTGAGTGCTTTTAAGCGTTCGATATTGCTTAACGGACTCGGTACACGGCGAACCGCCGAAACTGCTTTTCTCAGTTAAGGACTAGAGATGGAATCCTGCAAGTAGATGGCGGCTTGGATGGAACCCATCAACTTGTTGTATTGGCAAGGCTTGGACAAGAATTGATGCGCCGTGGCAACTTGCTTTTGTGGCATGTCCTGAACGGGTGACGCCCATAATGTGAGGTTAGGATTATGAAACTTGGCTGAGCAGTGCAGCTCCATCGATCTAAGGCATGCGCATGTCGGAAACGATCACATCTATCGCATTCTCAGCCAGACTCTCAAGTGCTTCTTCACCTCCGTTGGCAAAGAAGAGCTACCGTGAGTTAGGCTGACTTCGCAAAAGCCACCGCAGCGCAGCAAGGATGTTCTTCTCGTCATCAACAAATAGAACTTGTTTCTTCGCATGCATCCTGCACCTCAGTTGTTTTGGGAGTCAATGGAATCTCAATGGTGATCTCGTGCGCTATCCCCACAGCGGGCTGTCCAACCGATTCCATCTTTTGAGCCTCAGCGAGTTGTGATTCCAGGACGCATTTCTTAGTGCGGTCGTGGATAACCGCAATAAAGGACATAGCTTTATCCGTCTCAGCCCGACACTTAGAATACGAGACTGCCCCTTTGCATGCGTGGCCTTTACTTCCAGATTTTCTTGGTCCAGGTATTCTTCAAGATCAAATGTTTCACTGACCATGAAGTCCTGGAACGACGAATCGAATCGTTTCTCGACCGCAAATTATGAAGCTATCCAAAAGATCTTCTCTGCGGCTGGGTGGAAGGTTGAGATCTTTCCTTTCGAGTCGTATGTCACAATGCCTTCTGCAGCGTTATCGAGAATCGCGTGGTTCTTTTCGTTTTCATAGCGTCAAGCATCAGCTATCTGACTGAGCATCCGATTCGCAGAATACAGTTCGCGGCTTTGGGATGCCAACAACGATTCCGCCTGTGTTCGAGCTGTGCGTTCACGGTCGAGGTGACGTTTCCAGATTTCTTCCGTTATCGGTGGTGCCTGTTGAAATAATGATAGGGAGATGCAGGTGTTGGCTCCATCGATTCGTCGTACCGCAAGAGCTTAGGGAAATACTGCGAGCTAAGCGTCGCTACTGAGTGAGAGGCAGAATCTGGCTTTCGTCCCATCGTCTTTCAAGTCTTCGCGACGTAGAATTATTGATTTTGATAGTGTTCGATGCAGGCGAGAATCAGACCCTCGCAAAATCTACGAATGGTCTATTCGAGTTGTAGGTCATGACCACGTGTTTCGTGGTTAGACGTTCATATTTGAAGTTTGTTCACACTTCGGTGGCCCAGAGCTTGCGGATTTCGACATGAATGATCTCCTCAACGGCAAGCAGCAACTCAAAACTGTCGCGATAGGATTTGAGAGTTTCTTCGTTGTCGGCAAAGAACTTGCCAAACAGGTGCCGTCCAAAGGCTTTGACCAGATCCGGGATAGGCACTCCCTTTTCTTCGCTGAGGGCGGTGACGAGGACTAGCAGCTTGGAGCACAATTAGGTTCCGACTCGTGTGTAGGTTCCATCTTTCTTGAGTTTACGAAGATCGATGAGTCGATCCACTAGCTCGTATCCGAACTGGCTTTCCACGAATTCGAACGGTTCGCAAAAAAACACCGCCCTTCACATTGCCCTCAAAAGTATTGCTGCGTTCGTTAGGCCGAAGACAAGCGATTGGAATCTTAATTCTTCCTTCGTAGCCTTCCCCAATGAAAGAGTATGTCAGAAAGTTTCGGGGTGGCTTTCGGTCGTTCTAGACGAATGGGTAAACCGAAGGTGATGCCAGGTATCTGCAATTAGGGCTGTGAGAAACAACTGCAAGAAATTCCGTTTCAGTCGTGTTTTACCCAGCCTACGCAGTGGATATATTTGAATTTGTCTTGCGGTGACTTCGCCAAAATTCGCCTCTAGCGTTTCGCCGAGTCTGTCACGAAACTCGAATTCAGAACGAAAGCGACCACTTGCAAAGTCCTCTTCGCCTCTGGCTCTACATCTGCTGCATTTGGGTGGGACTAGCGGCTGTTGCTTGGCTATCCAGTCTTAGTGCTCAGGATGCCTCTTCTGGTGTTGAGTCAAGCCAATTGTGTGTTTTCAGTTTGCTTGTCGCTGGATTCGGCGTTCAGTTGCGAGTCCCATTGCGGTGGGTTGCCGGAGCTACCGAGGAAAGTCAAGCCATTGCGATTCTGGCTAGTCTAGCTAGCTGTAATTGGATTGGTTTTGTAGCGTTTAGCGCGAATTCATTTTCCGAGGCAGCACCCAGTATGGGTCTACTGATACTGGCGGAGTGGCTGGTCACACGTAAACTGCTGCTTGCCGATAAGCTTCCGCTACTTGCCGAGTATTTTGCGATAATCAGAAGGCAGCTCGCAGGTATCGCGATAACTTCGGTTAAAGATCTTGCAGACACCTCAGCCTTAACCGAAGAAAGCGGCAAAGAGCCTCGGCGTGAAGAATCCGAGCTCGGAGTTGATGTGTCGGCATTCGGCAACGATCAATTACTTCGCTCTCTCGCCGGGGCTGAATCACTTGAGCTTGCCTGCGCCGGAATGGCATCTCAGACTGATGCTGAGAATGTTTTGCAATCCAGCAGCAGCTGTCTGGGGGAAGCCGGGCTTACCATTTCAGGTTCGATGCAGATCCGACTCAATCCGGGGCAGGATACGCAGGAATTGGGGCAGGGCTTCTCTCCAGTTTTTCAAGCCACACCAGATATCGAATTCGAGCTTAGCAATGAAAACATGAATGCAAAGATCTTGCAGCTGAGTCCCTTAGGTTTTCGGGTGCAAGTAACCCGAAGATACGGAGCAACAGGTGCAAGCGATTGCCAAGTTGACTGGTACGCTTTCGAATCTGAGCAAGCTCAGCATTCTGCATTGCCCTAGAATCA
Source organism: Aureliella sp. (assembly GCA_963691875.1). Taxonomy (GTDB): domain Bacteria; phylum Planctomycetota; class Planctomycetia; order Pirellulales; family Pirellulaceae; genus Aureliella. Next base: position 1,017,710 of record OY829846.1, on the reverse strand, counting down.
TTTTTGCGATGTGCAATCGCTTACCAGAGATTCTTCGCAGTGTACTTTGCGGATTGCCTGATGCTGGCGATTGGATCTGGTGATTGATCTTGCTCGACATGGAATTGTCTGACGCCATTCTTTACGGCGACTTCCATGATCGCCTTCATATCCAGACTGCCGTCGCCGACTTCTTCAAAGGCTTCGTGAGGAACTTTGCCCTCATCGTAAATTACGCCAGCGCCTTTCTTTAAATCTTTCAAGTGCACCTGACCAACGCGCGATCCAAGCTTCTGCAAGGCTTCAACTGGATCCAATCCACCAATCGCTGCCCAAAAAACGTCAAGCTCGAAATTAACCAGTTTCTCGTCAAAACGCTCCACAAACAGTTCGAAACCCGTCTTTCCGCCCTCTATCTTTTCAAATTCAAATGAATGGTTGTGATAGCTCATCTGCATGCCCGCGGCTACGATTTTCTCAGCTGCTGCGTTTGCGCGATCTGCGATGGCTCTGAGTTTGTCCGCTGTGTCTCGTGCAGACTTGCCAATGTAGCCGAAGACTAAGTATTCCAGCCCGAACTCTTTTGCTGTGTCGATGACTTCGTCGACGCTCGGGACATTGGAGCTTGGTTCGGCAACGGTTTGCCAATTGAAGAAGGAGCTGCGGACTTCGAGGTTTAGGTCCTTGGCTCGCTTGACTACATCTTCGCTTCCAACAACCCGTCCTAGCTCGATCTGTTTGTACCCAGCGTCAGCAATTGCTTTGAGAGTCGCAGGCGTGTCGGCTTCCATCTGATTGCGAACGGTCCAGAGCTGCAGACCCAATCCATTCTTAGCTTTCGCCGCACAAGCGGCCAATGATTTGGAGGGGCGAATCATTGCTGCAGCCAAAGCACAGCTTCCCGTTCGAACTAGGTAATCACGACGCAACATCGATTCAAGATCCTCAAGGTGATACAGGCAACTTAGGCATAGTTTAAGGAGTTCGCTTTATCCTTCCAGCGGGAAAGCAGCCAAAGGCCAATAGAGGGTCTGGTAACGTCAAAACCTCCGACTAACATGATCCTGCTCATCAAAATTGGCGACTTCTGAAGGGTTGCTCTCGTAGAATCTCGGATGCTCCTCCTATCGAGTTGCAGCCGCTTCCTGACGAATTCGACATACTTGTCTCACTATCAGCTGACCCAACATTTGAGTTGGATGCTCGAACAACACAAACCTTGCTTGCAGACATGATTCGCTTGGATATCAGATCATCAATGCCACTTGCCCGGGAGGATGAACTGGATTTTGTTGTTCCAATTCAAGTTGACATGCTGTGCCCTGGCGAGTTCGATGAGGTTGCTACTTTCAGCGTTCGAACGGATTCCGAAGAAAAGCTGATTGTGGAGAGTCCATCTGACAGCGATATTGGAGCCGGTTCGGCGGTCAGTGTTACGGCCGATGAGGCAGAGAACGAATTCTTGGTCGGGCGGCTTTGGGCTGAAAGACTCGATTGGTCGTATGCAGAGGAGTGTGGCTATCCGGTTCTATCGATTTGCGACGCACGTAGCGGGACGTGGCTTCAGGTGCTAGGGACGCTTACGCGAAACGACGGCACAACGTTTCGTAAAGAACTCAATTTAGAGCACTTTATTACGGATGTTATCTTCATTCATGAGTTGTTGATTCACCCAGAGATAAAGGATCGTGTTGCGATTTTAGCTGCAAGCCTTCAGGGAATCTCCAGCGACAACAGTCTCGTTTTGATGTACCATGAACAGAGCGAGAAACATCACCTTGAGGATTGGGAATGCAACCAGCTAGGATTCAAAAAGATTGCTCGAAGTAATCTACTGCTTCGCGACAATCATTTTCGCGTTCCATTCAGCGAGACTCACGTAGCTGGACGCCATGTGGCTTTTACCGCGACAGCCGAGCATGAAAATTGGCTCGTCGAACAGTGGTACGAACTGATTGCTGATCACCCTTCTTCTTAATTTCTATGCAACGCACCTGGGAGTTGGAAGTCTGTGTAGATCGGGTTGACGACGCGGTACGCGCTGTCGAAGCTGGCGCTACGCGGATAGAGTTCAATCAGGCTCTGGCATTGGACGGGCTGACCCCGGACTTGGAAGAATGCCGTTGGCTAGTGCACAATATTTCGGCACCCATTGTTGCGATGCTTCGGCCACATGCTGAAGGGTTTCATTACACGGCGCTCGAGCAAGCTTGTTTGCTGCGGACTTGCTATCAGTTGATGGAATGTGGCGTTGCGGGGATCGCGTTTGGGGCAGTCGATAATGAGGAGGAACTCGACTGGAGTCTGCTAGAACAAATAAGAAAACGCTCCCCGGGGCGGGAGTTAGTCCTGCATCGCGTCGTCGACACGCTGCCGTCGCGTCTTGAGCTCCTACCACGGCTCATTGACCTGGGCGTCGATCGCGTACTTACTTCTGGCGGAGCCACCCGTGCTATAGACGGAATCCAGGAACTGGATGCAATGCAGAAGGCGGCCGGTGAGCAACTGGATATCCTTGTCGGGGCCGGCGTCGACTGCGAAATCGTCAAGGATTTTGTCGCGAGCACCTGCTGTCGGCAATTCCATGGCAGTTTTCGCCAGGGGGCATCTAGGCCCAATAGCATCGAAATCGCCGCCACAGCAGCATTTCTCGAGTCTCAAGAGACTGATAGCAAGCCGGCCTGAAAAAACTGCTGAAGAATCAAGAATTGGGTGTGCCCGGCGAATCTGTTATCATAGAACTGCGACGGTGGGGCAGGGAACGTACTACCTAATCTGCCCCTTTCTTTGCATGTTGGTTGCAGTAAGCCTTCAGGATTCGAGTGAGTGTCCGCTTCGAACGAAAAGCCCGAAAACGCTAGCGGTGGCGAAACGCCACAGGAAATAAAAGTCGATGAAGCGCTGGCTCGCTTCATGCAGCAGTGTGACGGAGGCTCTATTCCTGATCGTGAGGCATTCTTGGAACAGCATTCTGAGCTGCGCGAGCAGTTGGAAGGTCTCCTTTTCACAGCGGACTGGATTGAGGAGTTAGCTGGACCGACGATAGCTGACATTGCCAAAGATGGACCCGCTGATTTATTGGACAAGACCCGCATGGAAGATACTTTGCCGCACTGGGAATCTGTGCGACAAAATCTTGACCCCGATACATGGGATGGCTCGCCTGACGGCGCAAAAAAAAAAGAAACCCTAAGCCAGATTGAGTCCTCGCAACCGGTTTTGCCCTGTCTGTTCGGCGACTATGTCTTGGAAAGAGTGCTTGGGCGCGGTGGCATGGGCGTCGTCTATCAAGGGCGACAATCTAACCTAGACCGTCCTGTCGCAATCAAAATGATTCGCTCGGGTGCACTAGCTAGCAATGAAGAGGTCGGGAGGTTCTATGCCGAAGCGAAAAGTGCGGCGAAACTCCAGCATCCAAACATCGTCACGGTCTACCAGTGTGGCGAGGAAGCAGGTCAAAGCTACTTTTCGATGGACTTTGTGCCCGGTACGGACCTATCGAGAATCATTTCTGAGGGAGCGGTCGATAGTCGTACTGCGGCAAGATACGTGCGTGATGTGGCTCGAGCGATCGAGTATGCACATGAGAAAGGAATTCTCCACCGTGACCTCAAGCCTGCGAATATTCTTGTCGACGATCGTGATCAAGTTCGCATTACGGACTTCGGACTTGCAAAATCAGTCGGAAACGATTCGGGGCTAACCGCAGAAGGCGCCGCCCTCGGAACTCCAAGCTACATGTCGCCAGAGCAAGCTGCTGGCAAAGTGGAAGAGCAGCATCATGCAACGGATATCTATTCGCTGGGTGCGATTCTGTTCACGCTTGTGACCGGCAAGCCGCCGTTCAAGGCGAATTCGGTTGTCGAGACGATCATGCATGTGATTCATCGCCCAGCGCCAGTTGCGCGGAGCGTCGAATCGAGTGTCAGTGCCGATGTGGAAACAATCATCGATGTCTGCTTGCAGAAATCGCCCGAAAGACGTTATTCCTCTGCCGCAGCGTTGGCAGATGACTTAGATCGCTATCTCGAAAACAAGCCAATTAAAGCCCGGCCAATGTCTAAGGCTCGGCGAGCTTGGTATTGGCTACTTGGCGTGCCAATCTTTGGTGCGGTGCTGGACAATCGCGTTGTCGAACCTACTGATGCTCACCGTTGGGTCCAACGTGGTTTGATCTCGGCTCTGTTGCTCATGCTGGCTGCATGGGCGGTGTTGGTTGTCCCCAAGGGGATCTGGGGAGATTTCATGCCGAGTGAGATCCGTGTAGCAGCAGGCGCTCATGGTGGCAGCTACGAGGTGCTGGCGGAGTCGATCTGCACTGGCTTGCAAGATAACACTGGATCTTCCGCCGTCGCTCTGCGAACCGCCGGTTCGGAGGAGAACCGAAGTTTGCTCGAACTTGGGAAGGTTGATCTTGCGCTGCTTCAAGCGGACGCGATTGGTGCTCAGAATGTTGCGGTGGTCGCCCCGCTCTATTACGAGACAGTGCATGTCTTCGTCCGCCGTGGACTAGGTATCGCGTCGTTGAGTGAGCTTGCAGGCAGACGAGTCAACGTTGGTGTGGCGCAGGCCGGGAATCGATCTATCGCTCGCAAACTACTCTCCAGCGTCAATCTCTCGCTGAAGGATATTCAGCAGGTCGCTTTCGACTGGCGACTGATGATCGACGATTCCTACTTTGATGAACTTCGCTTTCAAGCGTTGAAAGAAGAAGGAGATCTACAAAGCACTGTACAGAAGGAGGATTGGGACGGTCCATCTGACGAGGAATTACTCATTGATGCAGCGGTCATAGTATCTCGGCTTGGCTCGAAAGATATTGCTGCTTTGCTCAGTCGCGGAGAATTCGATTTATTGCAGCTACCCGACCGACAGCTAGCCCACCGCGAGCCGACATTATTTCAGCCAATGTTGGTGACCGAAGAGCATTACCCCGACTGTGGACTGTCTGAGCTTGGAATCCCGACAGTGACAACGACGGCATATCTCGCCGCCACCCGTGATACACCCGCCGTGTTGGTAAGAACCGTTTTGCGGAATCTGTTTTCGCCGGAAACGGTTGCAGCAACTGGAATCATCTCCGCAGAGCAAGCCGCTCATTGGCAAGGCTTGCAATGGCATCCAGCGGCCAGAGAATTCTTTCAGAATTATCGCAGTACTGTCCACACCAGTGACATGGAGTAAGGCAAAGTAGGTCAACTATCTCAGTTGATCCCTGTGGCCAATGCTCAGCCGCCGATCTCCACCGCTTATTAAAGCAAAAAACTACTATCACGTTCGGCGGCTTAATACGTTCGTCGAATCCGAAACGCACATTCTGCAGAAGTTGAATCAGCGCCTAATAGTGCGGCGGCTTCTCATTGGCGAGTGGAGAGGAATTTGCGTCCTGTGCCGCACGCAGCTCGAGCAGCTCTTCTCTCAGCTTGGGTATTGCCTTTTCTAACTGTATCAAGATTTTGGAGTGCTCTGTGACCACTTCATTCAGTTGCTCCAATAGGCGTTGCTGGTGAGCGATGCTGATTTCAAGTGCTTCGATGCGAGAGGCGTCAGTTTGATTGGGCATGGCGGCTACCGAGTTTGTCGCAAAACTCAGAATGAGTTTCTTGTGAAGAGCGAAACGCTGGACATCTAGCCAGATACTTATCGACCGCCGAGTAGACACTTTGACATTTTGCAACGCAAGGGCTGAATTTAGCGGTGCCCCTCGTCACCAACTGTTACAACCGGATTTTTGCGATTCAACAAAGTCGTTTAGGTAAGATTTGTGGCAAGAAAGTCACTGGAAGTTTTTTGACCGGTCACCAATAGCATCCTATAGTTGCTCGGGCCGACTTCGTGCACGGAAGGCAGAGTGCAGGTTCTGGGGTAAAGTGTCTTAAGCAATATGCTCGTTGCTCGGACGATCTCTCCAGAACAGCACACTTCGAGGCATGCCCAGGGCAAATCCTTCCGCACAAGCTGGGCCATTGACGGCACTTCCGTTTCGGACTCATTGGGTTTGCAATGTTTTGCATCGCACTTGAAGTCGCAAACTCGGAAGAGCTGCATGATCTCCCTGTCCCATTTTCGTCTCGCGTTCCTAGCAATTTTTTGTGCTCTGCCCGCCTACGCACAATCTCCTGCGTCTGTCGGTGAAGGAAAGTCCGCTCAACGTCTCGTACGAGCTCTGATCGATAATGGTCTAAGTTTTGAACAAAATCGTGATTGGGTTGCCGCCATCCAACACTACGAAGGTGCGGTTCGATCCCACCCCAAAGATCAAGAGCTGCGTCGTCGCCTGCTAATTTGTCGGTTGCACTATGATGTGATTCGACGCGGAGGCGATTCTGCCATCGGCGGTTTAGTTGCCGATAGCGATCAAGCCGAAGCAATCGAGCTCTACCGCGAAATTCTCACTCGACTCGAGATGAGTTACGTAGATGTGATCGACTTGGCAGAGGTCATTCGCGGCGGTACAGCCTACCTTGAAGTTGCCCTAACGGAGCCATCCTTCATTAAGACGCATCTCGAGGGACGCACGCAGGAGGAAATCGAATCCTTTCGGACTTCAATTCACAAATTGACACTTCGGAATAGAGTCGCGACCCGTAGCGAAGCAATCAACATTGTGCAAAACGCTGCGAAAGCTGCTGAGCAGAAGATTGGCCTGCAGCCTACAGCAACGGTCATTCAGTTCACTCTCGGGGCTATCGCCTTGCTCGATCCTTATTCTTCGTTCCTTTCTGCGTCCGAACTGGAAGAGGTGGAATCGCAGATTGAGGGCAATTTTGTGGGGCTCGGTATCGCTCTTCAGCCACACAGCGTTCCACTCAAAATCTTAAATGTCATTCCTGGTGGACCTGCTGAACAAGCGGGAATGCTGGCTGGCGATGAGATTGCGGAGATTGGACAAATTCGTTGTTCGGACGTGGGGGCTGAACGAGCAGCGGACATGCTTCGTGGACCGGAGAACAGCCATGTCCGTCTGTTGCTTCATCGCGGCGCAGAGAAGAAAGACCTAGTTATCGTTCGTCAGCGTGTCGAAGTGCCCAGTGTCGAGCGCGCTCGGATTCTGGATGAGGCAGCAGGTGTAGCTTACTTGAAGATGAGTAGCTTCCAGAAAACGACGCTCAACGAGTTGGATGCAGCACTTTGGAGCCTCCATCGGGCGGGAATGAAGAGTTTAATCATCGACTTGCGTGGTAATCCAGGAGGATGGCTCGACGCGTCCATAGACGTGGCCGACCGATTCCTCGACAGCGGCCGAATCGTCTCCACCCGGGGGAAGAACGGGATTGAGAACCAGAACTACAACGCGACCCGCAGTGGTACTTGGACTCTTCCTTTGACTTTGCTTATCAACGAAGAGAGCGCGAGTGCCAGCGAAATCCTCGCTGGGGCTATTCGTGACAATCGTCGCGGAGAGGTGATAGGAGAGACCACGTTCGGCAAGGGAAGCGTTCAAGGCTTATTCCATACGAAAAACTTGAACTGCGGGATCCGGTTGACGGTATCTAAGTTCTATTCTCCAAGCGGCAAAGCAATCAGTGAACTTGGTGTCCAACCTACCTTAACTGTGGAATCGGAAGCAGCTGATCCAGTGCATTTTGTTGCAAAGCAGGAGCCACGCGATGTTGCGGCTACGAAAAAGCAAGATCGTGTTTTGGAGATTGCTCGCCGCCGACTGCTAATGGTGGAGCGTCCTTAAAGATACATAGTGTAAATATCCATAAGCCGATGCGTAGGATGGAACATTTGGCTGTTCTCATTGATGCGTCGGGTTCTTCATTGCTCACTAGTCAGCCACAACTTGTTGCCCGTCGATAAGTACTTTTCCCATGATACGGACCCGCATGGATCGGCAAGATTTAATGGTCGACGCACCAAGACGACACCAAATTTTTTAAAGAATGGGATGCTGCTGTAGCTCCGGTCGAAAACGCCCGCTTTCCCTCTCGCTGCGTGAAGAGGAATGCTCTCGTCGAATCAGCGGGCTATAAGGTTGTTATTGACCTTTTACCCAGCCAGATTCGTGCCGGGACAGCCCAAGGTGGCGCGGACGAGCGCGTTACGGAGTTCGGATCTAGGAAATTGACGGTTTTTCCGATTGCTTTTTGACCGGCGGCCGTTCCGGAATCGTCAAGCTCTCTCACCTTTCTTCCTTGTGTTCTTGTCTTGTTAGGGGGAATCTTTCGGCTGTTTAATGACTAGCCGCAGAGGCCGGCTTGCTCCAGTATTCGTCACCGCATCCACTTCTTGCGAACGTTCTCAAGACTTCCCCCCTAGTTGTGGCGATAGCGATGCTGCATGGCGAACTATTTGTACTGGCTTTTATCACGAAGGATATGATGGTAGTGCTGGGCGAAGCGGTGGGCCTCGTCTCGCACGTATTGCAGCAGGCGGAGTGCGAATGCATGCCGGCTCAGCTTGAGAGATTCCGTTTGGCCAGGCAAGAAAATTTCTTCCTCTTGTTTTGCAAGGGAAAGCACGGCTGGCGGGTCGATATCTTGATCTCGGAAAGCGGCCATCGCCGCGCTTAGCTGTCCTTTGCCACCGTCGATGAGAAGTAGATCCGGAAAGGACTCTTGCGACTCGCTTAGTTTTCGAAAACGCCGCGAAACGACTTCATGGATACTGCGAAAATCGTCTACACCATCGACGCCTTGGATCTTGTAGCGACGATAACCCGGCTTGAATGGCAAGCCGTCGATGAATTGCACCAGACTTGCCACCGTTTGCTTACCGCCTAAGTGCGCTATATCCACACCTTCGATAACACGAGGCGGAGCAGGCAATTTCAAAACCTTCTGTAGCCCGGTCATTCCCTTCTTGGGATCGATGTAGAAAACCTCGGGTTGCACATGCGTGTCTAAGTCGCCGCGTTCGTCGAGTCGTTCGAGCATGGAGATTTCATCGCGCAGTCGAGCCGCCTTCTCATAGGCAAGCTCTTTGGCGGCGATTTGCATCTCTTCCTTGAGTTGCTTAAGCAGCTTCTTCTTTCCGCCTTCGAGAAAAGTGTGTAGTCGCCGAATGTCTTGACGATACTCTTCTTTTGAGATTCGCAGATTGCACGGAGCGGTACATTGTTGGATCGATGCCAGCAGGCACGGCCGAAACCATCTCCAACGGTCATCGTTTTCATCGATGTCGAGACTGCAGGTCCGGAATTTAAAGATCCTCTGGAGGACTTGGATCGCACCTCGTAACGCGCCGGCACTGGCAAATGGACCGTAAAGTTTCGCGCCTGTTTGTTTTGGTGTCCTCGTAAGCTCCACGCGAGGAAAATCCTCGCGCGTGGTGATCATCAGATATGGAAAACTTTTATCGTCCTTCTGTTCCTTGTTATGCCGTGGCTGAACGTCCTTAATCAGACGACTTTCAGCCAGCAGAGCATCGACCTCACTCTCGCACTCCATGTAGTCAATGTCGCAGATTTCTTTGACCCAGCTTGCCGTTCGTTGCTCTTCCTGTGCGGCCTTGAGAAAATAGCTCGAGGCGCGGCTTCTCAGGTTTTTTGCCTTGCCAACGTAGATAACGACGCCAGAATGATCCTTCATCAGATAGACTCCAGGCGTTTGCGGAAAGGTCTTCACTTTCTCCGATGCACTTCGGAAGCCGAAAGTCTCTTCCGCCGAGTGAAGTGATCGTGCTGGTTGAGGCGACTCAGCTTGTTCGGGAACTTTTTCGCTCGGATTCTCGTCCATGGCTTATGTGATTCAAAACCTTTACGCGAAAGCTTAAGTACGTCGTACCGAGTGCACTGTTGTCACGGTAACGTGCGACGAAAGGCATGAGGCCAATTAGTACTCGAGCAAGCTAAACACGGAATGTGGTCTGAGCTTCTCCGCACCACCGAGGAAGCTGAGGTTGATGCAGAATGCGCACTCTACGACGTCCACTTCGAAGCCGCTGATCAACTTTAGAGTGGCTTCAATGGTTCCGCCAGTCGCCAGCAAGTCGTCGACAATGAGTACGCGATCGCCTGCTTTCAAGGCATCTTTGTGGATTTCAAGCGTATCCTTTCCATACTCAAGCTCGTAGGAGTAGCTGATCGTATCGTAGGGCAGCTTGCCCGGCTTGCGGACAGGAATGAAGGCGGCGTCGAGTTTGTCGGCTAGCGGAGCGCCGAAAATGAATCCGCGAGATTCAACCGCTACGATTGCGTCAATCTTTTGATCGCTATAGCGTGCCGCAATCTGATTGATGGCTTCCCGAAAGGCAGCGGGATGGGCGAGTAGGGGTGTGATATCTTTGAAAATAATCCCTGGCTTCGGAAAGTCTGGGATATCTCGAATGTGTTCTTTGAGGTCGATTGCCATGCTTGTCGCTTTCGTGAGTTCTGGTGACCGTCAACTCGGACAGTCAGATTTCAGTCGAAAGCGTACCTTCTGGCAGCGAAACTTGGTAGGTACCGCTTAGCTCAACCGCAGTTTCAGGCATCTGTAGTCAGCCTCAGATCACTTTTGGAGACTACTGGACCATATCCCAGATGGTCTGCCAAATCACGCCGATCCCTGCTTGAATGCGTGGTGCAGTCCCGAGGCTGTCTCCCATGCCAGGAAGGGCTAGGCAGGCGAAAATAAAGGCGATCAACAAGTACATTAACAAGGTTGGATCGGAGTTGACGCGCTGAGTGATCGACAAAGAGGGCAGCCAGCTTCCCGGAGTCTCTACTTTTGTGATGTCTTCTACGCGGGAGAAACCGACGTTGATACAGTTTTCGCCCGCGTAGTGCGACTCTTTCTTAACTCGCCAGTGCTCACCGGCAAAAAGGAGCTCATACTCCCCGCCGTCTTTTAGGCTCTTCAATACTTTGTTCTCAATGCGTACTGTGAAGCCTGCGCGAGAAGTATCCAACACTGCAGCAAGATGCCGGCGACGTCCAATCCGCAATTCGGCAGACGCATTTTCTGGTGCGACGGCACATCGGTACGCCTTACGGTCTTCTTCGCTTGTCATCATCGTGTCTCTCACAAACTTCTCGGAGTGGGCAGCGTCGCCAGCAGTTTTGGGGACGGTTCTGTCTCACTCAGTCACGGGATTTCGAACATTACAGATGCTGTTCCGAAAAAACGCTTCCGGATATTCGAATTGCGTCACCGCAGATAGGTGCGAGGCTGCGAAAGTCTAGTTCAGAGAAATCAAAAGAGATGGCGGAAAGACAGGTAAACCTTACGGATTGCACACGCGAAACCGGTTGGAATTTTCCGCTTGTAATGATTGGAATACGGGAGTGGTCCGATAAGAGGAGGTGTGGCGGTCACAGTAACTTAGGGGGATGTTGTGCACTATCTGCAATGCATGCAATGGCTCGCCGCTCGCCTCAGTTTTGACTTAGTCAAACGAGCGAGCTGTTCCACAGGTGGCAAATTTTCTGTGGCCTTTCTAATGATGTCGACCATCGCGTGCGCACAGGAAATTGATTACCGCTCGCTTCCGCCGCTCAGTAGCTTCTCTGACGTTCCGACGGTCACACAGAGGCCCAACTTTGAGGCATTCAAGAATCTTGGAGCCCGCGTCGCTTCCGAACTCTCTCCCACTGCTGGCCACCGGCCGGTAAATCCCGCAGTTGCTCTAACTACAAACCGAATCCCTGGTGCCGGTCACGGATTGTCCGCTCCGTCTCGCGGAGGAGTACCGGAAGGGCAAGATCCGCATGCACTGGTCTTCGCAGAGTCGCTTTATCCTTCAGCGATGACATGCGCCAAGTGCCATAAGAAGATCTATGACGAGTGGCGGGTCAGCGCCCATGCCTACTCTGCAATCTCACCAATGTTTCAGAAATTCGAGCAAGCGATTTCAGACCTGAGTCGCGGGACCGTTGGGGACTTCTGCAGTCGTTGTCACGCTCCCGTTGCAACTCAAATGAACTACGATCGCGCCGCCTCCATTGTTGATGCGCCCCAAGTATATCGCGAAGGTGTGACTTGCGTGGCCTGCCACCGTGTCAAGGAAAATTACGGCCGCGTGCACGGAGAACGGCGGATTGAGCCAGGACCCTTGCAAGCACCGGTTTACGGCGGTGTCGGAGGTTCTGGCGTGGCGAAAGCGATTGCGGAGAAAGATAAATACAAGGTCAAACTTGATCCGAATTCGAAGAAGCCTGGCCAAGAAATTCACATGCAAGGCTACAAGTTCGAGCAACTTGGTAGGAGCGGATTCTGCCAGTCGTGCCATCAAGTTGCCGTGCATCCAGGAATCGCACTCGAAGTCGTTTGGGCACAGTACCGTGCCAGTCCTGCCTGCAAGAAAGGTGTTAGCTGCCAAGATTGTCACATGGGCGCAGTCCCTGGCAAACCGCAGGGGTACACCTATGGCGCAGCGGCTGAGATGAATGGTTTGTCGGTCAACAATTATCGCAAACACTCGAATCATCTTTTCTTCGGCCCTGGCAACTCCATTGCTCACCCCGGGCTATTTCCGCACAACGAGAAGGCCCTGCGTTGGACCGTCGATCAGTGGTTGAGCTACGATTGGCGAAGCGGCTGGGGCAAGAAAGAGTTTGAGAAAGCGGTCGCATCGGGACACTTGCTCGTACAGTTCCCGCCCGAATGGAGCTCCGCCGATGAGCGAATCGACGCAAGAAGAGTCCTGGACGAAAATATGAAGTTGCTTGAGGTTAAGAAAGCGTCTTCCATTGAAGTCATGGAGGCCGGCTCGCGGGTCGAGGGCCCTTTTTTTGATAAGCAGCCTTCGCTAGGCAAGGATCTGAAGCTTCAGTACGTCGTCAAGAATATGAGTGAAGGGCACAACAATCCCAGTGGATCTCTCGGAGCCCAGCCGCAACTTTGGCTGAACGTCGTGCTGCGCGGCCCCAGCAATGAATGGCTATGGGAGTCGGGCTACCTGGACGGAAATGGCGACCTCGCCAATCAGCACTCACTTCAGGTACGCAAGGGAATCATCAAGCCGGACCTGCAGCTATTCAATTTGCAATCACAATTCATTACGACTGGAGTCAAGGGTACGGATCGCGAGATGTACCTGCCAGTCAATGTGGACATTGACCAGAATCCGTTTTTGCGGCCGGGCAACATTCCAACGACGGTGATGAATCACCCTCCGTTTATTCGCATGGAGCAAAAATCCATTCCGCCTCTTGGAATAAAAAAAGCACGGTACAAGATCCCTGGCTACTTGTTACAACGCTCCGGCACATATCGGCTGAGCGTGCGACTTCGCTCACGCATGGAACCGATTTATTTCATGCGTTTCTGCAACGCGACGCCGGAAATGGAGCGTCGCATGCTAGAGCAGACTATCGACTTGCACGAATACGCTGTCGAGTTTCAGATCCCTAGGCGAGCCCCAAGTCCTTGATGCACTCTTTGAGCTTATTGCAAAAACTTGCATTAGGACTCGCCCTTAGCGTGTGCTCGTATGAGAGTGTGTTCCCGCAGCAATTACCGCGCTCCGAGCCGATTACGCTCCTTCCTCCGGTCCCTGAGTTGCGAGCAAGAAACATCTTTGAACATCCGGATTCTGGAGTTGGTTTCGGTAGAGTCTTATCGCCTCCAGTTGAGCTTGCGAGTGCGAGTGGCGTTCAGGATGACACGTCGGGAGCTCTAACGCCAAAGTTACTTGACGCCATGCTCGGTGGGCAGTTGCCCAAACAGCAGGAGTCGAGTGGACTTGTCCTCGGTGGTGGAGCGAGTCAGAAACTAGAGAAGAATATACCTGCACCAGCTCCTCCAGCAGGCGGCCCCAAATCATTCGATCCGCTGCAGGCACTACCTGGAAATCTTCTCGTTCCAGTCGAATCGGCGCTGCCGCAGTTGCGAGCGGCACGTGGCCGGACTGCAACACCTGCGGCTCAGGCGATGAAGGCGCCGAAATACGACGGCTTGCCGAGTTACATCACCGGCGATGGAAAGATCGCTGGACCTCAGATAGACGTGCTAGCAAAGCAGGTTCCGTACGACGTCGGAGCATTTATCCCATCGCCCATGGCTCCGGTTCCTTACGATGCAAGCCAAGAAGTGTTGATCTATCGTGGTAAGACTCCAGTCTCCACTCAGCGTCCGCTGGTCGAATGGTGGCGACCGCTCTTCGGCCCTGGAACCTACCCGCCGGCTCGCAACTGGTTAGGGCGATACAATTTGGTTATGCCACACTTCATGGTCTACGGCGATTACAGAACCGGTGTCGGCGTAAATCGCAACCAGCAAGGCGATGCAAATAGCTTGGCATTTCGAGCTAACATCGACATGGACTTGGAGATCACTGCCACGGAACGAGTACACGCCTTTGTGACTCCCTTGAACCGCGGAGGTAGTTTCACGCGTTATGATTTCACGGATTCGGCAGAGTTCATCAACGGCGGAGACCTGCGGCTCGACACCCTGTTCTTCGAAGGAGACGCAGGATCGATCTGGGGCGGTTTAACGGGACAGGATGGCCCTTTCGATCTTCCGTTTTCGTTCGGGTTGATACCGTTTTTCTATCAGAACGGGATTTGGGCAAACGACGCGGCGATGGGAGCAGCGGTTGCATTGCCTTCAAAGCACAATCGTTTGCTTAACTGGTCAAACTTCGATGCAACCTTCTTTTGGGCTTCGGATCAAATCGACAGCGATGCGTTTCTTGGCGACAACAACGCAGCGGAGTTTTTCGGAACGGCTTGGTTCATCGAAGCCAACGACGGCTTCTGGGAAGTTGACTATGCCTTCATTCATGATGACATCGGTCAGCATCGGAGCTATCACAACTTTTCTATCGCCTTCACGCGACGGTATTTGCATCGATTGAGTAACTCTATCCGTTTCGTCACGAACGTCGATCAGGCTTTACCTCGCGACCAACGGACGGCTCAAGGAGCCCTGCTGCTGATCGAAAACTCGCTGATCTCCAGAACCCCAAACACCTTCGTACCCTACTTCAATCTCTGGTACGGACATGGAAGAACCCAGTCCTTGGCTCGCGATGGCGTAACTGGCGGCATCTTGAACAACGTTGGCATCAACTTCGAATCGGACGGATTGACCGGTTACCCGACCTTGGACGCGACTGGAGTGAACACGGTGGGCGGTGCTCTTGGCCTCAACCTGTTGGGGTGTAACTTCAGCCATCAACTAGTGCTGGAGGTCGCCGGGCTGAAAGCGAACGGAAACGCTCAGTTTCGAAATGCTGTGGGCGACCAGTATGCTGCTGGAATACGTTATCAAAGACCTATCAACAATGCTTGGATCTTCCGCACAGACCATATGTTCGGGTTCTTAAGAGGCGCCGAAGACATCCGCGGCAGTCGAGTCGAGCTGCGATTTAAGTTCTGATTAATCGTTCCAGTACGACGCAATGGGTTACCACAGCCCAAACCGTACACCGCATCTTCTTTGTTCGAGTTGTCCGGGACAATCAAGCTTCGGTGGCAGCGATTGCGAAAAACTGCCAGCGACGTTATCACTGCAGCATTGGATTAGAGTTACCTGAATCTTGAGGCCCTTGAATGAGTTCTGATCGCATCTACGCGATGCCACTTGGAAAAGTCGGTAACTTTGTATTCGACGAGAAAGTCGTTGAAGTTTTCCCCGATATGATCCAGCGTTCGGTGCCTGGCTACAGTTCGATTGTTTCCATGACGACAGAACTCGCTCAACAGTATTCGCGTCCGGGCGGGCGGATCTACGATATCGGTTGTTCGCTGGGAGCCTGTACGCTGCCGATGGCCGAAGTGGTTCCGCCCAGTTGCGAGATCGAGGCAATTGATTCCTCCCAGGCGATGATCGAACGACTGAGGAAGATTATGTCAGACTGGCCGGCTGATGCCGCCAAGGTCAACTTGCATCTTCAGGACGTGATGTCAGTCGAGTTTGAGCCGTGTTGTTTTGCAGTCTTGAATTTCACTTTGCAATTCATTCCGATTGAGCAGCGTGGGGAATTGCTTTCGCGCGTTGCGGATTCGCTGTGCGAGGGAGGAGCTTTGGTACTTTCTGAGAAAGTGCAGTTTGACTCGGAGGGCGAGCAGAGTTTGATGGTTGATCTGCATCATGCATTCAAAAGGGCCAACGGCTACTCGGCTTTGGAAGTAACCCAAAAACGTTCCTCGCTCGAAAGAACCTTGCTGCCTGAAACAATTGAAACACACCGCGAGCGTCTTCTTAAAGGGGGCTTTCGTCAATTTTCCTGCTGGTTTCGTTGCTTCAATTTTGTATCCATGATTGCAATCAAGTAAGCTGAGGCGGAAATGCGGCTGACTTTTCGCCGCCTGCTACCTTCCCATAACTGCTGTTCTCTCCGATGCAGGAATACGTGATGTCGCGATCGCTTTGCAGACGCTTGTTATTTCCTTTAGTTCTTCTAGTCGTCAATGGCTCTTTGACTCACGCGCAGGACATGCGAGTCTACGCAGAAGGCGAGCTGCCGAAAGATCGCCGGCTGGGGCCGATGATGGATCTGGACGGTTATTTTCCTTTCGAGGTTCCAAACAGCGTCTCACATTGGAAATCCAGGAAGGAGAGATTGCGCAAGCAAGTCTTGCTTGCGACTGGTTTGTGGCCGGAGTTGCCCCGGCGTACTCCGATGAAGCCGGTGGTGCACGGGCGCGTGCAGCGCGATGGCTTCACGGTAGAAAAGGTCTACTTCGAGTCTGTACCAAACCATTTTGTTACAGGACTCCTGTTCCGTCCCGACGATGGTAAGAGCGGCAAACGCCCTGCGGTACTTTGTCCACATGGACACGGCGGTAGGATGCAAGACTACGGTGCCGACAAGATGCCGGAGCTGCTGGCATCGGGTGCTGAGAAGTTCGCTGAGTCAGGCCGCTTCCCAAAACTGGCCCGCTGCGTTCAACTCGCTCGGATGGGCTGCGTTGTGTTCATTTTCGACAT
This sequence comes from Aureliella sp., assembly GCA_963691875.1. GTDB lineage: Bacteria > Planctomycetota > Planctomycetia > Pirellulales > Pirellulaceae > Aureliella. The sequence continues at coordinate 1,000,926 of OY829846.1, read as the reverse complement.
GCTCGGCTACGAAGACAGCCAACAGATCTCCTACGACTTAGCGCATCGCTTCAAGACGCAACGGCCTGAGATGGAGAATAGTGAGAGCTGGGGATTCTTTAGTTGCCAAGCGGAATCCAACCTGCAAAGTATCATGGGAGTTCAAACTTGGAACTCGATTCGATGTCTGGATTTCCTCGAACTGTTGCCTGATGTCGATGCGTCACGAATTGCAGTGACAGGTGGTAGCGGTGGCGGAACGCAAACCATTCTGCTGTGCGCGATTGACGATCGACCAATTGCTGCGTTTCCCAACGGAATGGTCTCAACGTCAATGCAAGGTGGCTGCACTTGCGAGAATTGCTCCTTGTTGCGGATTGGTACGGGCAACGTGGAATTGGCCGCGTTGTTTGCGCCAAAGCCGCAAGCGATGACTGCCGCTGATGACTGGACGCGTAACATGATGACTCGGGGCTATCCGAGTTTGAAAGAGTTGTATTCCATTTTGGGGGAGGAGCAGAATGTTTATTGCCGACCTTTGCTCGAGTTTCCTCACAACTACAACTACCAGTCGCGTGCAACTATGTATCGCTGGTTCAACAAGCACTTGCGATTGGACCTGATTGATATAGTTGAAAAGGATTTTGTGCCGCTCACCAAATCCGAAGCCGCAGTTTGGAATGACGCTCATCCGCAGCCCGGCGGAGGAGAAGCTTACGAACGGTCTCTCACGAAGTACTTAGCCGAAGAAGCGGAACGCCAACTGCAGAGCCTGCTGCCAAACTCTAAGGCCGAGTTTCAAAGGTTCAACGATACGATCGGCGAAGCCTTTCGCTTGATTGTCGGGCGTAAACTGCCAGCAGCTGGTAAGGTTAGTCGCGTTAAAGGCGAAAAGCATGAACTGGCCAACTATTGGCTTTTCACCGATAGGCTTCGCAGTGAGGACGAGGCTGAAGAGTTTCCAATCGTGTCTGTTTATCCGAAGACGAACCAATGGTCGGGTGACGTGATCATCTGGCTCGACGCCGAGGGGAAATCTTCTATGTTCGACGATAATGGAAGTCTATCGGCTGAAGTTGAGGCTTTGGTGCTTTCCGGCGCAGCAGTAATTAGTCCCGACCTTTTCCAGCAAGGCGAATTCCTGCGGAATGGCCAAAAAGTATCACGTCAGCGGAAAGTGAAGAATCCAAGAGAGGCCGCGAGTTATTCCTTCTGCTACAACGATACGCTCCTGGCGCAACGTACCCACGACTGCCTGGCACTGCTAAGCTACGTTACGAACGACGAACATGCACCTCAGCGTGTGTCTATTCGAGCAGCAAACGGTACGGGAACAGTTGCGTTGTTGACCGGTGTCGTTGCGAGTGATCTTATTCATCGAATTGCCTTGGACACCGAGGGTTTTCGATTTGCAAGTTTGAAGGACTATCTGCATCCGCAGTTTCTACCTGGTGCAGTACGTTATGGCGACTTGCCTGTCTTACTTGGTTTGAATGCTACCAGTTCAATTCAAGTTGCAGGTGAAGCCAGCATCGATCCAATTGCAAAGCAGTGCTTTGAAGCATCTCACGCTGGAACTTTTCTCGAGCAAGTTTCGAAACTCAACCTGGGGTGGCTGCTGGAGAAATAGTTTCCAGCTGTACTGGCAGCATTTGGCGGCGATACTCAGGCAGTAAAAGGAGTGTCAACAGGAACCCCGTCTTCGCACTTCTTGCATTCCGGTTCATTCCAGTTTTGGGCTGAATTTAGATTCTCAGCCTTCATTTTTGGTTACCCACTCGCGAGATACGAGTTGCGGTTGATGTGGAACATGCTGGCAGTGCCCGTAGGCTAACTCCGCCACCCATTTGTCGTCCTCATCGCTGGGGATCCAACGATCGGTTGTTTCATCTCCGACTCAAAGCGTTCTGATTTGTAGCTGTTTCAGTTTCGAATATCGCAGTTACTTTCCAATGCAATACAGATATTCACTTGAGCGAATGAAGAACTTGCCACCAGAAACGGCAATCGAAGCTTTACAAACTCCGCTGACTCGGCTCTGCCCAAGTTCCTTGTACTCTTTTCCAGGGGCAAAGGTCGTGGTGAGACCTTCTTCGGAAGTGATATAGATTCGCCCTTCGGCGAACAGCGGGGAAGCGGAGTATGTTCCCACTAGCCGCTTTTGCCAAACAACGTCTCCTGTCTCTGCTTCTAGACAGTGAAGAATATTGTCTCGCGTGATTGAATACAAATGCGGTTTAACGTAGAGAAAAGAGGGCAAGGCAGGGACCCCACGTTTTTGTTCCCACGCAATATGAGACGTCGTGACGTCACCTTTCCCACCAGGGCGAATTGCCCGAATGGTTGGCTCTTCGAATCCAGACGACGTGAAGATCAAACCACCGCCAACCACTGGTGATGGCGTCACTCCCTCACCTTGGCTGTATACCGACCATATCCGCTCACCGGTTGCGGTATCAAAGGCTTGCACGCGGTCTCCGCCAGCTGACACGACTCGCTTTCCATTCTCAATCAAGATCGGCGTAACGTGCCCGACGCGTGACGATTCCCGATGTCCCACCCAACGCACTTCGCCGCTGGAACAATCCCAAGCAACCAGAGCAGCTTGATCCCAAGGTTCTTTCCAGCCGAGTGTGTTTTCCTCACGACTGCTACCATCAAAGGGCATGATCAATAGGTCGCCTGCCAAGACCGGTGAAGCTCCAAGACCGTGGAGACTATAGAAGTCAAAGTCTGCATTCTTCCACAGGACTTTGCCCTCGAAATCCATCGCAACCGCAGTCCCGTCAAAGAGGACTGCGTAAAGGCGTTTCCCATCGCTAACTGGCGTTGGTGTCGCGTAACTATTTGCTCGACGCATCTTGAAGGTCTCTTGAGTGTGAACTTCCTTGTCCCAAAGTACTTTTCCATCAGAACAACGCACTCGAATCACGTGGCACTTCTTGCCTTCTCCGGTGGTTCCCGTCACAAAGACCGAGTCACCCGCGACAATCGGCGAGGACCAACCTGTAGTGGTCAGCTTGACCTTCCACGCGATATTCTTTTCTGGTTCGCCCTCTGCTGCGTTCCAAAGCAATGGAAGGTTCGACTCAGTCGAGATACCTTGCCCGTTGGCTCCACGAAAACGTGCCCAGTCCTCAGCCAGACAGCTGCATGGACCGGCGAACAGGATTAAAGTAAAGATCGGAAGGGATGGGCTAGAGAATTGACGCACTGTGCGTCTCCTCGTTCGTAAGTGATCGTTGGATTTGAAAAGGATTCTAACTGGCCGTTCATGTTGGGTAGCGAAAGATGCTGTCAATGAACAGGCGTTCTTCATCTATACCAGATTCTTATCCGAAACACACGGATGGCCAGAAGAATGCAAGGCAAACAGGGACTTTGATTGGACGTGCCAAAAATCAACTTTACATCGCAGGTGTGTCCTTTCATGGGGTAAACTGCGGTTTTTTCTATTCGAAGGAAAACCTGCCCGATGACTAAACCTCTTTCTTTGATAGGGTGCTTGATAGTTGCCCCGCTCGTCCTTCAGTTGGGCTGCGATTACTCATCGTTTCAAGCGAGTAACTCTGTTGAAGAATTCACCGATGATCCAGATGAATCTGCTCTGCTGCCCGGGGACGTCGATCTTGGGGAAGTCAGTGCGGGCGGACCCTACATTTCCTTTTCGCTGTTCCGCGAAACTGCTCAGGCGATTAGTAGGGAAGATTATGAAACCGCCTATTCAAATGGCAAGCAAGCCATTGACGCGATGCGAAACGAAGGAGCGATTCGGAATAATTTCACTTTGGAAACGATGCAGTTCGATGATTACATGATTCATGCGATATTGACTGCCGGTTCAGATGAGCGTTTTTATCCGAGTGAGGGAGCTTTGAAAATTATCTCATTTCGGTTCGTGACGAATGCTCAAGAAAAAGTCGGTACGGTCGAATTTGAGATTCAGCGTTTAGAAAATGAATCGGTATCTGGCAAATTGGTTTCGGCCGAGGACGATTCGCAAGTTGAATTCGGCGCTTTCCCCGCAGACGTGGGATACAAAGTCCTGCGTGAGAAGATACGTGCAATTGGACAGGAAGTTTATTTGCCGCTTGCAAAGCAAAAAGTGGAGGAGGCAGAGGAAGGCGTAACTGAAACTGGTGGCGCTGATGTCGAAGAGGGGTCTGAGGCCGAATCTGCACAACATACTCAGCCCACGGAAGAGCAAGGGGAGGACGAGTGATCGCCGAGCAGACCTTCTAGCAGAATGAAAATTACGCTTGAGCATCCGAGCGTTTACGTTTATTCGCTCTTGCGGTAAGCAGGCAAGCAGTACCGCCAGCTCCGAACAATAGTGCGCCGACCAAAGCCTGTTTTGTTGCCAGAGGAATTTTCGGCACAAGGCCTTCTCCACCGGTCATCGCCTCAAACAGCCTGCCACCGCGTTGATTCATCGCCTTCACAGCATCCGCATTTGACTGGTAGCGTTCGATCGCTACGTAGACGCAAGCGACACCCAGGAACAGAAGTAAAACGCCTGTCACTTGTTGCGCTGTCATGATTTTGACTCCGTCTTGAAAACAAGCTTGTCTATGAGTTTAAAAAGAGATACGGCAGTTAAGCAAGGACGATCAATACCGGCGGCTTCACGTAGATCGGCAGCGGAAAGCGGACAGCTAGAATGAGCAAGACTTCCGACAATACCATACCCAGCATCCTGCTCGTTGGATCAAAGCGGCATGCATTCGGTTTGTTTTGTATGTATTCGCGGGCATGAATGCCTATGTCTTGCTTTGTCCCTTCTCAATCGGATTGTGGGTATAAAGTCGGGCTTTCAACAGCTATCATGCATCCCTACGATTCACCTATTTGAACACGCCGTTTCTCGAGCTTCAAGCCGATTCTTTCAAGGTTAGAACGAGCAGACGCACGTCAGAGAGGGATAAAATGGTTCCCTTGCTCACGCGGAGGATACTTTGCTTGTGCTTATTCAATCAGCGAAAGGCGTAGGCGTTTAGGGTCTGGTGACAACAATCGGTGAAGAATCGGCCATAATATATTAGGTCCCTTCGACAGCTTGCATCCACTCGAGTTTTGTTCTGTGTCCAAAGATACGCCGGTCAATCCCCGCTGATAAATCGGATGAAGAGCATGATAGTGCATCTGCATCCAAGCAGCCACTGCGAGGAAAGCCCGTGCAGATTGGCATGCGCGGCTTGCTATTACTAGTTCTAGTCCTCGGCTGCGGTGGCGGTCTGTATGGAAAGCTATTCTTGAGCTATCCAGAAATTGCCATTGATATCCTTGGCATTGGCTCGATTGCTGTCCCGTACTTGGTAGCCATCTTTTTAATTGTTGCTCTTGCGGGCCGTTCTGATTCGCCATCGCGCATCCGTGTGTTCGCGGTCTTGCTTGCCTTTTGCCCAGTTGTCGGTCTGGTGTCCACTGCCCTACTGGGCTACACCCAAGTGCAACGTACTGGACCAATGGGACTCGCTGCTCAGACGGACAAGCAACTGATCGATGGCAGTCTAAAAAACCAAATAGATGAGCCATGGGTGTGGCAGGAACTTGAAAAGCGATTGGCTAATTAAGAGCTCTCTGAGGAAGAAGTGACGACCGCATTAGGTATGCTACACGACCACATGGTCACCACGAAGCCTGACGGGTATGACAGTCCTCTGCACTGGTCGGGCCAGTTTGTTTCCGCAGTTAGCAATAGCGAGTTATCAGCGCTCAAAGAGCTCGAGGATATTTATCTGGCGTTTTTTCCAAAACCAGATTTCAGTCTGGATCGGCAACGAGAGTCAGCTTCGAATTTGCAATTGAATATCCGATTCGGTAGTACCTGGGCGGACAACCAGGATTTTCCTTTTGAGCTAATCTGCGACTTGAAGGAAGTTCGCATGGATGGTGAGGTCAGGCTGACGCACAACAATTACCGCTTCGACGATAGTCGCAGTGACAATATTGGAGGCCCATTCTCGGTCGGAAAACATCTACTCGAAGTGAAGATCGATTACGCCTTGGTTGATAGTGATGAACTTGTCGGGATCTCGGCTCGGTCACTGTCAAGGGGGAACTGGCCCAAGCCCATACGGACGTGGACGGAAGTCTTAAAGAAGGAATTTCAAATCTATGCCGATGACGACCCAGTGGTCAAACTGCGAACAACTGGCACAATGCCCGTCATTTTGGTGAAACGCTTGGTTGCACAACAGGAAAATGGTCGTCAGAAGATGAAGCTAGTGCTGGAAGACTTCAACGCGTCCATACCGTTTAGCTATGAGGTGTTCGCAAAGGCTGAAGGCTTCGAGAAACGGCTCGGTAGCATGATCAGGTATACCACCGCCAATAGCTCGATCGGTTCCGGTGGATTCCAAACGACGCTTCGGAAAAAGCTTCCGCCGGAGATCACAACTGTCGACCTGCTCTTCAAGCCATATCCTCGAGGCCTGGACAGTGTGCCAGAGGCAAAGGAGATGTGGGGTATTGAGTTCACGATTTCAGATGTACCAGTTGATCGTTTTGAATAGAGCAGAAGTCTGGCGTTGCGTTATGTTCCAGTTGAGCTTTGCAATTTGCAGAACTAAAGGAGGCAGAGCGCACTAATTGGGGAGTTAGGTGATGCAAGTATCAGTCGAACAGGGCGATTTGCTGTAGGCAGCTGCAGAGATACTTGTTTCGCGTGCAAATCCTTGGCTTAACATGTCTCGTGGAGTAGACGGAGCGATTCTTCAGCGTTGACCGAAAACCCAAGAGGAATTGCAGTCTCATCTACGATGGCTCTGAGCCAAGGGTTTAGCAGCGAACCCAGTGACGATTGGTTCAGGCAGCAGCTTGCCTTTTGATCACATCATTCACGCTATGTCGATTGCTCCCTTTTTTATGATTAGTCGAAACAAATTCACACTGACACGTTGTGTGCCGCATTCGAACTTGTAGAGCTGCATAACGCGAGCAATGTTTCGCTACCGACACTAGCACCCGAATGCGGTCTAATGACGATCAAGGATTTTGCTGTGGTCTTCGAAAACTCCCTCTTGGGGAATTTCTCGATCTCAAGAGTGAGACTTGTTTTGAGAACTGAAGAAAACGCAGCCACAGTTTGATCGATTCTCACCGGCAGTTCGGAATCAGCGAACTGACAGAGTGGTGTGAAAGGAGCGGGAAGGTGGGACAGGGAATACCGCTCTATTGACCTACAGTACATTCTCGATCTTGCGAAAATCGTCAATAGCGATTTGTTTCCCTGTGAATCCGGCAGTGAGTTCCGTGGAACTTTTAGCTTAGGGAATCGCGGCTCCGCATAAGACAGTCAGGACTGGATAAAATTGGCTTAGAGTTGAGCTCTCAAGAATGTTCCTGTCCAAGCAGCCTGCTGGCATCGAGCTTGAGTCGTTGCGCAAATCACTAAGACGCTAATCTAACTGCACGATTGCATCCATTTCCACTTCAACGCCTTTGGGAAGCGCAGATACTTGAACGCAGGCCCGTGCCGGATAGGGTTCAGCGAAGTATGTGTCGTATATCTGATTAACTGTAGCAAACTGTTGCATGTCGGTGATATAAATCGTTACTTTGACCACACTGGCGAGGCTGCTACCCGCAGCAATGACTACTTCTCGCAGGTTGTCAAGCACTTGTTTCGTTTGTTCACCGAAACCGCCTTCTATGATCTCGCCGGTCTCTGGGACCAATGGAATCTGTCCGGAGGCGTACAGCATTCCATTCGCGATTACGGCTTGGCTATAGGGTCCAATGGCTGCAGGGGCTTTCGTTGTACTAACTACTTTGATGCTCATGGTTCTTCTCATGTAAATGATTGTCGGTAGGAGTATTTGATTGCGAATGCAGGGAATTGACAAGCCTGAAAGCACCTCGAGTCCACGGCAGCATGGAAAGCAACTTTGGTTCCTTTTGTGAATTGCCACAGCTATGGGTCCCATGCATCTGCTTCACCTGTTTTCTTGCAACGAGCTTTTAAGGCCCCGTCTTTCTGTCCGTCTAACTTCATGTCAGATGCTGCTGCCGTGGCCACTTCTGTATTTGCGCTTCTATTTTCAAACGCTTGGGGAGGACAGGGCAATAGCCAGATCGATAGCCCTTTCTAAGAAACAGGATAAGAAACGAACATGAATTCTAAAGCCCTAAGATCTCCAACTACCATGCACCTGGTAGCTATTGCAGCTTGCTCTTTGTTTGATGGAGACGTCAATTCACAATTCGGCTTGGAGCGTTGTACAAGTTCAACACAGAGCTGAACCACCACGCCTAGTTCCTCGTCCAAGCCTATGATGGGCAAGCCAATGACAGGTTCGAGAAGTACGAGCGTATCTATCGCACTGGATGGCTACTGCCCGGTGTGCATTCTAGAAATCAAAAAGTCGGTAAAAGGCAAGAGTCAGCTTTTCGTAGATGTGGACAACAAACGCTATCTGTTTGCCGACGAAAAGGCGCCGGCCATGTTTGTGAAGAATTCGGCTCACTATACTTCTGCACTCAATGGCGACCTTGTGGTCTGCTACGTCGATCGGAAAACGCGTGCACCAGGAACTGCGCACTTCACTTCGTTTCGCGACGGAAGGTTATTTCTGTTTCCAAGTTCGGATGGAAAGCGAAGTTTATGAGAAGCCCGATCTGGCCTGTGGCCGCACGTGCACTGAATGTAGAGTGAAAATGCAAAAACGGGTGCCTGGCAAAACAGAGTTTGGAACTTTCTTCATGGGCCAGAGATACCATTTCCCAGGCTCAGATCAGATGAAGATGTTCAATACGAATCCGAATAAATATGTCGAAAAGTAGCACCAAGGTGCTACAGTTCCCGCTGATTGTCATCCGTCTTTGGCAGCGAATTCGTGTCCTCGGCTGCAATCTCGAGGGCGCGTGACCACATCAATGTGGAAAGGACAGCCAAGGTAATGAGATACAGGAAGATGAAGAAAGGCAGGATCCGTGGCGGATGCGAACTGGGGATAAGATTCAGCAGCGTTGGAACGACGATCGCTGCTATCCAGTAAAAGGAGTTGGCATACGATAGCTTGCGTTTTGCTGATTTTGACAGTTGGGCGAATGTCATCGCGAAAGCCAGTTGTAGATCGGTGTTTCGGGCGATTGTTAGTCTATTAGGGGGCTCCAAGTAATGCTTACCGGAGCTTCAATTCGGGGCATTAAAGTTGGCGTCTTTTACAAACCATGCAAATGTTTGTCGTTGTGAATAGTTCTAACCCGATGCACGTCAACATTGCAGTACTGCTGACGCTGCGTGCGTTTCGCCCGTCCTTAATGTCATCGCTCGTACGCTGTGTCATGGCACATACCATGAATTGCGGGAGCCCAGTCGGCTACTAACTTCGTGACAGCGTCCTCAGCATGTTGCTTGGGAGTGTCTGCGTCTCGTTGGTCGAGGTTCCAACTGTAAGATTACATGGAGTATAAGCGTCAGTTTGGTGAGGTCACCGCAGTTTTGGGAGAGCCTACTTTTCAGCACGTAGTGTTTTGCTACATCGGTGACCAATCTCACTTCCACCCGTAGCAATCTGCACCACACGCTACTATGAGGTGGGATTCCAGTCTATGAATATCTGGTCTCAAAAATTGGCATCCAATTTGCTGTTGGTAAAATAGCTTAAGCTGCTTCTGGCAGGTCACTTGCAGACGGAATTGATCTGGAGCCTGATTCTCTTGTCATGCTGGCCTTCGGTCTCTTTCTTCGTTTGCGCAGGTGAGCGATCCAAATTCAATTAAGCGAAATTCTTTCAACAGCCTTAGCTTTTCGGTAGGACGGAACAGAATGTACGTAACAACCCGGTCCATCGCTATTGCCCTTTGCCTCTTTTGCTCGACCACGATTGGGCAAGATCAGCCTGCTGTCAAGTTGGTCGAGATTGTGGATGGCCCGACTTCAATAGACCCAGCGGTCGTCATTGGCTCAGGCTTGGATAGAACGGCGACGGTCGCCTTCGAGGAGGCGTCACTTTCGGAAGTAGCCCAGTGGCTGCAAACTCAAGTCGCCATACCTGTCATCCTGAACCAAGTCTCGTTGGATGAACAAGGGATTCTTCCGAGCGAACTAGTCACCGTTTCACTGAGAGAGGAGCCGCTTCATCTTCTATTGGATCGATTGATTGGCATCAACGTGAGCTGGCGATTCGGTGATGGCATTATCCAGCTGGAGTCGGTGGATAGCGGGTATTTGGAGACCAAACAACTCAATATCGGCAAGTTGATTGATCAGGGCTTCTCGGCTGATCGTGTCATCAACACACTTCAGCAGACTATCGAACCTGACAGCTGGGATCAAGTCGGCGGCGAAGGCAATATCATCCTGCTGGGGGATGTCATGTTCGTCCGACAAACACCTCTGAATCATCGCAAAATCAAAGGTACGCTCGCTGCTTTCGCAGGGTTTGGACGAAGGACGTTTATCCTTGAAACGCCAGTCCACGAGGACTTGCGAAAGCTCACCGAGTCAAAAGTGGACGCCTCTTTTACCAACGTGCCGCTTTCCGATGTTGTAGCCCAACTTGGTGAGGAGTCCGGTGCGTCAATCGTTCTTAGTTCTCGCGCTCTTCGTCAAGTAGGAGTGCGGGCGCGGCAGCCAATGAGCCTGAAGCTGGAGGCTCAGCCCCTGCGTCTCGCGCTCGATTTGATTGGTCGTGACCTGGATCTCACATGGCAGCTACGCAACGGTTTGCTCGAGATGACTACGGAGGATCTGCTCGAGTATCACACTGCGGTTTACGATGTCCGAGACCTGTGTCGCGATGATAGGGAAAATCTTGCTCTGGCACAGGCTATTGTTCAGCAAACTGTGCCGCAAGATTGGATGGAAAACGGAGGGTTGGGCGTGATCGAATTCGTAAAGCCAGGTGTGATGGTCGTTTACCACACTCAGCAAATGCAAGATAAGACGCTGACCCTGCTCGAAAACTATCGAGTTGCTCTCAAGAACTCAGTGCCACGTCAGCAGGAGAAGAAAGAAGACATCGTCTCGAGACGTTTCTATCGTGTACCAACTGATGTCGCTGAGGAGTTGCAAACCGAGTTGCCCAAGCTAACCGACCCGTTAGTTTGGAAATCTGAGCAGAATCCCGAAAGCGTTGGCGAGATCCAAGTCCTAAAATCTTGGGTTGGAACGGCGGATATAGATATTAAATCTGGTGCAGCCATAACGGTGCCCTACTCAGTTCTCGTGATTCGGCAGAGTGAGAAGGTCCATCGGCAGATTGCAGAACTGCTCGTCAAGATTCAATTCGGTGAGGGCACATTAAAAGGTGCAGGTGGTATGGGCGGTATGGGAGGCTCGTTCGGAGGCGGAATGTTTCGTGTGACAGCAACGAGAGACGGGCGCCGCTAGCGCCGCAATCGCAGGTTTGACTCCTAGGTCTAGAGCGTGAGTATTTGAGCCCAAAGAAAAAGGCGAGAGTTACCTCTCGCCTTTTGATTTTACCATTCAGTGAAGAATCGAAATCTACTTCTCGGATTCTTCGGCTTCTTCACCAAGTAGGCTCATGATATTAAGACCACCCGCAGCAGGAGCCTGGTTGTAGACGAAGTCTGCATCGAGAGCTTTGCCGATCAATTGCGCAGCTTCGTACAAGTGAGCTCGAGAGTAAGGATCAAGCTTGTTCTTTGGGGTTACGGCTTTTTCAAGCTTGCTCTTGAGCTGGCGAAGTTGCATAGTGCACAAGTTAGCAATCGCCTTATAAGCCGCTGAACTTCCGTTGTCAGAGAGCATCAGGTCGATCAGTCGCTCCATGTGTTCCCGTTGCAAATTGCGTCGCAGGCTGGAAATCATTGGCTTCCGAGTTGTGAATTTGCCTTCCCGCTCGACATCCAATTCGCTCCAGATTTCCGAAGTGATACTATCTAGCAACTCTGGCAAAGTGAGAGCGTCTTGGTCTGCTGGCGTCATGAACTCGTTGTCATAGACGCGACGCAAAGTGGTACTATTCATCAGCTGCGTCAAAGTACTGGCTTGCATAGACAAGATATTGTCATGCACCGGCCAAGTTGGTTCTGAACCGAATCCGGCAAAGAAGTCTTTAGTTAGGCGTGCGAGTAATTCAGGTGACAGCGCGTACGCTTCGTCGCGGAAAGTAGATTCAATGACAAAGTTCAGTGCATCACGCTGCGTCTTTGCGGGCACAACCTGAACAGGAAGGCGACCGTTCGGATCGCCCTTCTTATCGCGGTTGATAAAGGCACCGCCGATCCAGTTGGACATCATGCTGGTCACCTTCATCTGCATATTCAGAGTCAGTTCGTAGCCCTCACGCGCCTTGGTCCAGCTGTCGCCATCTTTCACGTATTCGGTCATGAGGCGTTTGCGGAAACGTTCGATGAGCAGTTTCTGCTCCTGGGCATAATCCAAGGGGTTCTTGCTGAAATCATAACGGCGTGCCAATGGGTCAGGTCCAAGAGTGTCCTCGTCAGTGGCGAACTGGAGTTGTGCCTCACTCACGCGATTGAGAATCTTGGATTGATCTTTCTCAAATCCGTAGCCGTATTGGATCGCCCACATGTCATACGGGCCTAACTTGATCATCGCATAGTCGCCTTGGACTTTACCTTCTTTCAAACGCAAGTTGATCGGCAAGTAGTCCATAACGGAGCCTGCAAAGGCTTTTTTACCCTTCAATTCACCGCTATTGATTTCTGCCAACGTGTAGATCGAGCTTGCCTTGAAGTTGTGTCGCAATCCAAGAGTGTGACCTACTTCGTGAGCAACTAAGTCTGCAAGCAGCGGTCCGATAAAGGACTCCGGCATGCCATCTAACTTTGGCTCTTCAGGTGCAGCTGGTTTTTCCGGCTCTTCCATCTTCTGATCCCTATCCTTGTCGCCTTCTTCCTTATCTTCCTTGGCGTCGTCCTCGTCTTTGGTTTCTTCCTTCGACTTTTTCTTCTTGTTGGACTCGTCGGTATCGTCTTCGCCGATTAGTGCTTCTGGCCCCATAGAAAGAAGCATACGCATTACCGCAGTGTCAATGCGTCGACCGGTCGCTGCCAGGCACATTCCGTTGACCTGGCTCGTGCGTCCAACCAATCCGTCGAGCGGATCATCGCCCAGCAGCGGAGTGCTCCATTGAGCAGCCGCATGGCCGGCATGGGGCTGAGTGAGCTGCGAGCGAATCTTGCTGCCAATGTGTGCTCTTTGCGACGGCTCAGCAAAGCGGATTCTTGGATCCCAGTTTGGATGTTGAGCTAACCATGCCAGCGACTCGGCATTCATGCCCTGCATAGCAACCAAAGGCATGTAGTCCTGGAAGCTTTCATTGAAGTAACGAATCCAACCGTCCGTTAGAACGATGTCGGCATCGAGAATCTGTCCTGTTTCAGGATGAACACGGCTTGGACCGATCGCAGTTGAGACGTCATTGTTTAGCCAGCGGATGAAGTTGTAGCGGACGTCCTCCGGATCCTTATCCATGTTCTGGCCAGTAGCTTTATCCTGGTAGTGAACTACGATTGCATCCGAGATACCTACGGCTTCGAAAGCTTCGTTCCAGTATTCAACGCCTGCTTTCACCCAACGGCGGTAGCGAACGGGAGTGGTGTGTTCGAGGTAGAAGGTGATAGGCTTAACTGGTGGCGATACCTTCAAACTCGGATCACGCTTCTGCAAGTGCCAACGATTGATGTAGTTGATTGCAACTTCATTTTCTTTGTACTTGCCATAATCTTCGTACGAAGTTGTGAAGTATCCGATGCGTTGATCGGCTTTGCGTGGCGCGTATCCGGTCGAAGCCGGGATTTCACTTATTGAGTAGTAAAGTGTTTGTAGATTGCCCGAAGTATTTGGCAGCTCGAAGGCCATCTCGATGTTCTGAGGGAAAACCTTGGACTTCACGATTTTCGCCAATCCAGGATTACGACTGCGGCCGTCTGCGCCAAAAAAGACTGAAGCGTTTCCGATGAGCAACGCGTCGCCATCTACAACAAAGCCTCCACTTGGCGAGACGGAGATGATTGGTAGATCAACCAACACTCGACCGGTAAACAGTCTTCTGACAGAATCTTTGGATTCTGTATCACCGCCCGAGCGTATGTTGGTGTTTGGCGCAATGAGAGCGAGACGTTTGTTGTACTGGCGCCACTGCACGTAGTAATCGCCAGCTTGCAGCCCAGCAAAGACTTGGCCGCTTGCGACAGTTAGTCCGATGAAATACTTCTTGGCCAATGCAGTCTTGGGGATCTCAAGGAGAACTTGACCTTCCTTGGGTTTCACGTACACGCCGTACATAGGGCGAACGGGTTTGTCTGCTTGCTCCCGCGGTGGTTCAAGCTTGGTGTAGCCTTTTACCACCTGATCGAATGGAGCGTAGTCTGCGGCTTCAGCCGCGGAAGAAATCAGATGGGTGACAGCGCTAGCAGCAAGCAGTGCCATCATCGCCAGTCGACTGCGTGACATGGACAATCCTCAAATTATGAAAGAAGAAATGGGAACACCTATGGAAGGAGTGGTACCCAGGGATCGGTCTTGAATACCTATACCTAGCTTTGCCGCACCGTCTTTTCCGTTTTCGTTGCCGCAATGGCTTGAATGGCTGCTGTTGCAACTCGGGGCCAAAATCGATCATGACGATTTTCAGGGTCGGGTGGGGAAAGCCGACGCAGCTGAAACGTAGAATTTTGCCGATAATACCCATTGCTTCAAGTGTCTACCATGGTTTGCCGGTCATTTGATTGCATGCTTCCGGCTGCCTTCATTCACCCGGACAAGCAATTTCACACAGCTCCTATTCGGCACGCATTTTTACCGGATACCTGGGCTTCAACTTGGACTGGAAATGAAAGAACTTGACCCGTCGCTCGAGCAAATTGAGTCAGCTGGATCCCATAGTTTTCTGACTCAAAGTTTCCAACTCGGTATGGTGTTGAATGAGTGTCCAGATCGCCAAAGAAATCGGCTGCCCGCGACCTGGTGATCCTCCAACTTAAGTAAATGAAGCTTTCATGTTATCGCGGTTCTTTCCATTGAAGGCATTGATCGTCTATGCAAAGTAGAAGGCGACCGTTCCGATGAGTGGAACTCTGCTTGGCTCTTTTCAGAACACTGGCTACCGTCGCCAGCGAAAGACTTCTTTGTTAGAATTGGGATGACGTGACCAAGGACTTGATTGCCTCGTGGTCTATCCATTGCGATTCCAAAAAAGATGCTCCGATGACAGTTGACCACTACGCCCCATGCCCCTGCGGTAATGGCAAGAAACTCAAGTTCTGCAAGTGCATGGATCAGCCTCAGGAGTTTGAGAAGATTGTCAAGTTGATCGATGGCGACCAGCATTTAGCGGCGCTCGATCGAATCAATCAACTTCTGGAGAAAACTCCCAACGCCGCTTGGCTGCTGGCCATCAAAGGTGAACTCACGCTCGGAATGCAAGAGATTGAGAGCTTCCGAGAGACAGCCAATCGCTTTAATAAGCTGAAGCCGGACAACCCACTTGGCTTGGTCATGAAGTCGATTGCGCTCGCGACTGACGAAGACTCGAAACCATCAGAAGTCGCACGTTACTTGTTGGAAGGGCTGGCCGAGAGCCGTGAGACAGTCCACGCCCTTGCCGTGATGGCAATTCGGCTATTGATTCAGTCGATGGCCGTTAATGGCATGATGAGCATGGTTGGTTTTTGGAGCGAAATAATGGGGGCTCTCACTGAGCAACCTGAGAATGATTCGCCAAGTGTCGATCCTCAAATCAACCTGCTTGCCAAGACTCCCGTGAAACTGGTCGATGTCCCCGCAGGTGCCGAATGGGGCGAGCGATTGGCAGAGGTTGTTTCACTCACAAAGACCTTCCGCTACGCGCAAGCCGAGACCAAGCTGAAGGCGATTCTGCGCGACTTTCCGGAACAAGCAACTCCGCTTAGCCATTTGCTACGAGCTCAGTTGGCACTTCTGGATCAGGCAAACGCCCACAAGACAGCCCTTCAGCTAAGCGAGTCGCTCGACATCAGCCCAGAGGAACGGAATTACTTCCGCGCCGTTGCCTTTGAAATTGAACCAGATTCGAAGTCTCTGCAGACGAAGATCAGCGTAAATTTCTGCGAGGTGGATTCGGAAGACCGCATTCAACAGGAAATGACGGCTCTTAACTTTGTCGACACTTCTGATGGCCCAGCGTTGGAGGATGTGCGACGCTACTACGCAGCCTTGGTCGGCGATGAAGTTCCAGCAAAACGCATCTTTAGCGTGTTTGACAAAGATCTTTCTGTCGATGTCGCTGAAGGTGAACGAGTCTACAGTTCGGTGATCGCAACCGTCGTGCTTTACGGCAAGCAGACTGACAAACCTGTTCGCGTGCTATGCGTTGCGAACGACTTGCCGAAACATAGAGAGAAGGCGGAACAGGTTTTGGCTGCGCTCCAGCTTGGCGCTCCAGTTGAATCTGACTTGCCACTGAATAGTGTGTACGGCGAGTTCCTAAATCGTCCCCATTTGCTAATTGGAGATCCTTCCTCGCAGCTGACGATCGAAGAACGCGGGGACCGCCTTATTGAAGATTTTTTGAATATGCCAATTGCTGCGTTGGATGATAAGACTCCGGGTGAAGCAGCCAGTGAAGAGAGGCTGCGCGGCAATCTGCTCGGACTGCTCTATCATTTGGAAGGTGAGCAAAACATCGTCGTCAGAGCTGAAGTTTTTGATAATATTTACAAGCGCCTTAAGCTCGATCGGCCAACCGTAGAGTTTGATACCAAGGATGAAAACTTACGTCTTGCCACTCCGCTCGACATGGATCGGATTCCGAAGACTGAACTCAACGATGCGCAGCTTCAGGGCTTAATGATAAGAGCGATGGGATTGGGAGCCAGTCGTGCTTTCTATCATTCTGCGGTTGAGTTCCGCACACGAGACTCTCTCAAAGGGCAAGTGCAGCTCCAAGTCGCAGCGATGTCTGGACTGTTGAGCATCTTGCCAAGCGTCGATGAACGGATCGCGATTTGTGAGGAGTTGGAATCCACCCTGGCAGCGGCAAATTCTCCCGTTGGCAGAATCGTTATTCAACGCATGAGCCTGCTGCAGGCTGCTGGTAGAGAACAAGAAGCTCGAGCGGTTCTCCAAGAAGGCGTTCAGAAGTATCCAGAAGATCCTTACTTGATGAGCTTTATTCAGTATGCCATGCAGCAGCAAGGCGTTCCTGCACCTGGTGGCGGTGGTGATGACTTGGCTGCGAAAATGATGATGAACGGAGCTCAGCGTTCCCCAGCTTCTGATGAAGGTCTCGTCTTGCCTGGCAGTTCTGATCAAAGTTCTTCATCGGACGGTGATAGCAAACTCTGGCTCCCCGGTCAGTAATGTTTTTGAACGCCGTCTTGCCTTTCGGACGTACAAGCTGACTCCATTGCTAGCGCGATCTTTGGCGTTAGCAGGCTAAGCTCGGGTGCTTGGTCCCACGGTAGTGCGGAATTGCCGTGAAAGATGCCGCTTTCTCGCGAAAAGCCGCTTCACGGCGTGCGGGTCACTGATGCAATATATAGTCACGGGGCGTTGACGAGCTTCCTAAATGCCGAAGCTAGGCGACTCAGATACCGGCGCTTGCTGCTTTTAGATCTTTCGATTGTCTGACTTGTTCCCAGTTAGGCCTGCGAGGAGGTACAATGCGTCCCTGCACCTTGGGGCTCGCATCCCCGCCTCGCCCTTTGCTCGTTTCACCGAGCTCGCTCACCCGACAGCGCACAAGAGTATGAACGCCCTGAAACCATCTCGCTCCCTTCTGCTTTTCAGTCTTCTGCTATGTTGCATACCATCACGAGCCGCAGAACGGCCAAATTTGATATTCTTCCTTGTCGATGATCTTGGTCAGCAAGACGTGGCTTGCTATGGCAGTCAATTCTACGAGACTCCAGCCATCGATCAGCTCGCAAGAGAAGGCATGCTGTTCACAAACGCCTATTCGACTTGCCACGTCTGCTCTCCAAGCCGCGCGAGTATTCTGACCGGAAAATACCCGGCGAGAACCAATCTTACGGAATGGTTGGGGGGTAGACCCGAACGGGAATACGAACTTCTGCACCACGGCGAGAAGCTTACGGCCCTACCCGAAGAAGAGCAAACACTCGCAGAGACCCTGCATGCCCATGGATATGCAACGGCCAATTATGGCAAAGCTCATTTAAATAGAGATCCCAAGACCTATGGATTTGACGAGGCAATCACTGGCTGGGTACGTTCCTACTACCATCCTTTCTCGCCCGCCTATTCGGAGTCGTTGCCTGCCAAAGAAGGTGATTACTTCACCGACAAGTTGACGGACGCAGCGATCGATTTCATCGAACGAAACAAAGATCGGCCCTTCTTCGTTCACATGGAGCACTTCTCGGTCCACGATCCTATTCAAGGCCGTAAAGACTTAGTGGAGAAGTATCAGAAAAAGCTGGAGCGTATGCCCAAGTCGGAAGGCCCCGATTTCATTCTCGAGCCGAATCCGGATGGTCCGCCACTTACAAGAGCTGAGCTTGACAGGCTTGCCGATAACGATAGCAGCGATGTACATCAGAAGCGACGAGTTTGGTGGGTCAAGCAGAAGCAAGACAACGTCGAGTTTGCTGGAATGGTTGAAGCCACCGATCAGAGTCTTGCGCGAATTCGAGGAAAACTGAAGGAGCTTGGTCTATCGGACAACACCATCATCATCTTTACCTCTGATAACGGCGGGATGGCTGCCTCGAATCAGTATCGTGGAATCAATCATTCGCGAGAAGTGCTCGACACACGTTACTCAAGTTCGAACTTGCCGCTCCGTGGTGCTAAAGGCTGGAATTATGAAGGCGGTATTCGAGTACCACTCATTGTTCACTGGCCAGGTAGGATTCGAGAGAATTCAAAATCAAATTCTGTCGTTACTGGTACGGACTATTATCCGACGTTGCTTGAGATGCTTGACCTCCCTGCTTTGCCCAGACAGCATGTTGACGGACGTAGCTTCGTGCCTGCATTGAAAGAGCAAGCTTACGAGCGTGGCCCGATTTACTGGCATTTTCCGCACTACAGCAATCACGGCTTCCAAAGTCCCGGTGGAGCAGTACGTTCGGGGCGATACAAGTTGCTGGAGTATTATGAAAACGACACGATCCAACTGTTTGACTTGGATGAAGATATTGGCGAGAGAAACGATCTATCGAAAGAACTGCCCCAGGTGGCTGGGCGCCTGCGGTCGATGTTGCACCAGTGGCGAGAAGAAGTGGATGCCAAAATGCCCTTTCCTAAGACTGCCACGTCGATTCCCGCGCCCGGCGCTCGAATCGTGAAGCCGAAAAAAAAGCCGAATTAGCGCGTGCGCTCCGCGGGTAAGGTGACATCGACGAACGCTACAATCGTAGAACGATCGGCGAATACCCAAGATAACGAGCAGCGTGTCGTCCTTGGAATGAAGCGGTGCGGAGTGAGATGCCCGAGCGAATTACTCCGGAATTTTGGCGAATCCCATTAGCGGACAGGTCAGGCGCTTGCGTTTCATGCTTGTTGTAATGATCGCCCTACCGCGCGTAATTTGTAAATAGAGACTAGCCCAAGCAGGGCTCGAGATCGGCTGCCGAAGTCTCGGGTGTCGTATCGTGCATGAAGGAGCTGTCTAGACCGAGCTCCGGAATCAACTGCTTGCACGTGATTCGCGAAGACTCGTAGATCACAGGCAGCCCGCTGCCAGGATGAGTACCCCCACCAACAAGATAGACTCCATCAAGATCTTCGAAGCGATTGTGCGGCCGTTTGTGGAGCATCTGCCCTAAGTTGTGGGCCATATTGAAGGTTGCACCGCGGTATAGGCCAAAGTCCTGCTCCCATACTCGCGGCGTAATCATCCGCTCCGTCACGATTCGGTCCCGAATATCCCCTAGCCCTTCCTTGGCCAGTTGAGTGAGCGTCAAATCGCGGTACGCGGAATAGGTCTTCTCATTCCACTCGATGTTCTGATGAGCATGTGGGACGGGTACAAGCACGTACAGTGCGCTGTCGCCTTTCGGAGCCAAGCTACTGTCCGTAATACTTGCGTTCTGCACGTAGAAACTTGGATCTTGTGGCAATGAGAAATCTTGCTCAATCTCTTGCAGGTTTCGTTCATAGTCATCGGCAATATGAATCGTGTGGTGTGGCAAGTCTTCGTACTTGCCACGGATGCCGAGATAAAGCATGAAGGTCGAGCAGGAAAACTTCTTCTGCGCGATCTTTTCGTTTGTCCATTTCTTACGTAGCTGGTTAGGAACTAGTTTATGCATCGCTTGAGCAAAATCGGCGTTGATGATTACTGCATCGGCATCGTAGCCGCGGTCCTCCGTGTAAACGCGACGTGCACGCTTGCCTTCGAAGCCGAAGCCAGTAACAGTTTGGTTCAAGCGAATCTCGACACCCATCGATTCAGCGAGTTCGGCCATCCTTGCACTGACTTGGCCGCAACCGCCGTAGGGGTGATAAACCCCATGCTCGTATTCCAGGAATGAAAGGATGGAAAACAAGCTGGGACAGCGCATTGGCGACATCCCCAAATATTTAGACTGGAAGGAAAAAGCGATTGCTAGTCGCGGGTCCTTGAAATAACTCATGAGTTCCTGGTGCAAGGATTTCCAAGGCTTTACGCTCGGTGCTGCTTGCAGCAGGCTTAGACGAAACAGATCTCGCATTGAGTTAAAGGGCGATTCCAAAATCGGGCGGAATTTCTTCAACTTCTCTCGATTATCAGTCAGGTATCGAGTCACCGCGCCACGATCTGCTGGCGAAAGTGCTGCGACTTGGTTCTCCATCTCCTCGATGTTCGGCGTGGCGTCGATCCTACCACCCGCAGCGAAACTGACGCGGTACTGAGGATCGAGTCGCTTCATTGGCACTTCCTGCATCAGGTCTAGTCCTACGGACTCAAAGATCTCCTTGAGCACACGGGGATACAGAAAGAACGTAGGGCCGATGTCGAACTTATATCCTTGTTGCTGAAAGGTTGCAGTGCGGCCGCCAACCCAAGATTGCTTCTCGACTACGGTGACTTTCGCACCTGCCTTGGCCATTTGCATTGCGGCGGCCAATCCACCCGGGCCAGCCCCGACAATGATTACATTTTTATTCGACATCGAAGACTTCCTGACCCGAAACGACAAATCCGTCACACGGCTAATATCCATCTTGGGTTTATTGTATCGGTTTGTCCAGGTTTGTCTTCGCCGCATCCTCCAAGCGACATATTCGAGCCGCCGTGGATACTCGAATCAACGCGATCCCAGCCCGCAAGACAGCGGTTGAGCCAATAACGACAATGCTGGCCTCGACGACCTGTGGGCTTTCAATGTTTAGCGCGAAATCAAGGGCGACACGCATCATAAAGAGAGCGACTATCACAAGCCCCCAACCCGCTATCTCTCGAAACCAGTAGAAGTACATCTCTTATTTCTTCTTTCTTTTCTTCTGTGCTTGTTTCTTTTTCTTTTGTTCGATTTTTGCCCGCCGCCGAATGACTGAACCAATTTCCACATTGTGCTCTCGTAAATGCAATCCGCGCAGATACATGACCGCCTGCAGAGGCGTTGCACGTCGCCAGAAGAATTCGCGAATGACCAAGAAGAGCCCAAGTGCAAAAACTAGCACTCCGGAACCTGGCCACATCATGTAGTCGTTCTCTTGAGCTGCAGAAAGCAAATACTTTTGCCGATCGATCGCGAAGGGGAGATAGCGAATCACGATCGATGCGAGCAGTATGACGCCAGCGAACGCGATGATACGACTCGCCAACTTAGCAAGACTAGGAAGCACTGCGTCGGAGGACAGGCGATGCGTCTGCTGCCAACTTTTTTTCTCGCCACTGATCACACCCATGATCTTATCGGCGATGTAGCCGCTGATAAATTCCGAATACTTTTCCAGTCGAAAGGTAAATAGAAGCAAGATCAGAACGGTCGTCGCATAGATATAGGAAAGCATGTTGAGCATCAAGCTGGTGTTTCGCACGTCGCGAAAAAATAGTGCACACTGAATGGCAACTAACAGTAACCACGCTTGTCGCTTGGCGATTCCAAAGATGAGGAACGCGAGCAAAGCAAGTTTCAGACCAGCATTGATTTCCACATCCGTGAAGAGCAGAAGATCGAGAAGCAGTCCTATCAGAACAAACTGAATACAATTCCCGATACCGAAAGCTACTTTTCCGACGATGCTGCTCCGCCAAGCCACGCTGGGGGGCTGCTTCCCCGATACGTTCGGTGGAGGCGGACGATCCGGGGCTTGCAACTGTTCTTGAGACATGGAGGCGTCCCTCATGCTCGAGCTCCTTGCGGCATTCGGCGACCATCACGTGAAACTTCGATTTCATCGATGATCATCTGGATCGCGTTCTTTTCCCCTGAAAATGCAACAGGCACGCCAAGTCGGCCCAAGCTTCGCCCCAACTGCTCAGCGAAGTCACGTGTTCGCGTCTGTTCTGTTGCCCGCAGCATGTCATCGATACTTTCCGACTCCGGAACGATAATTTCGTTGCTTGGCCGAACGAAAGTGCTCGAGGGACACACAAATGCAACACGATGGTGTTTTGCCAATGCCAGTTTGACTGCTGGCAAGATCTGATCTATTTGCGGCGCACAGGTTAAGAGATCTGCCAACACGACATACACTTCGTTGTCTTTGGCCGTTGCCAAGCTCCGAGTCATCGCGTGGCTAACCACTTTCATATTCTGCGGAGCTGCTTGATTTACAACTGGAGGAACAATCGTGAAGGGAGGCATCCA
This sequence comes from Aureliella sp., assembly GCA_963691875.1. Lineage (GTDB taxonomy): Bacteria > Planctomycetota > Planctomycetia > Pirellulales > Pirellulaceae > Aureliella. The sequence continues at coordinate 978,264 of OY829846.1, read as the reverse complement.
GGGGCGTCCACATTCGTGTAAGAAACGCCTTGCCTGCCGAGCCAACGCTTTATCATTCTGGTAGCATTCGACCTGCTCTCGAGCACTCAGATTAAAGAGGGCCCCGAGTGCTGCCACAAGTCGGTACCGGGCACGTCGACTTCGAAAAAAGCTAAAAGGCAAGACTTGGTACTTCCGCATCAGCAATTCGGGATAACGCTCGTTCAAAGACCGCAGAGCAAATTCCATCATCTGAGGCTTGAGCCAGTTTGTAGGCGGGGGCGGCGCATCTGAAAAATCAGACAGAGCCTTCAGAAACTGCAAAAATCCTCCGTCGCCAGAAAAGGAAGGCATCCGGCGGGTGCGATTCTCATCCACCAATGAAGCACAGACTGGGTCACCAACCGCCAATGCGGATTTCGCCACGCTGGCGGCGACGTAGTTGAATTGGTCCAGCAGTCGCAGCCCGAATCCGCCGATTCTGGTCGAAACAGATCCGTCGATGATCATGTTCACACGAACCGGGACCTCCGATTCGTACTGACGCGTCATCAGCGTTCCACGTCTTGCAGAGACTTTCCAAGCTATTGACTTGGGCGGATCACCAGGAGCATACTCTCGCAGCTCGAGTAGTTCAGATCCGATTCCAGGTCGATTTAGTCGGTGAATTCCGTGTCGGGGCAAGCAGTTGAAATGCTTGACGGTGCTTTGACGTTCTCCGCCCATGTAGTAGTCTGGCAGTACACTAAAGGTCTGTTTGCAATCGACTCTCCTGTGTTGGCGGAAGAACCCGAAACTATCGACCATCGTGATGCGAACTGCGGGCAAGACAACTTTCCCTGCTGATCGCGGCCGTACCATGTATTCGAATTTCGCCGTCTTCTGCGTATTCTCAAGGGAAAACTCTTGTGGCGAAGTAACTTTCGATTTTTGAATCGAAGGCCCCGAATTGATTTTGGCCCACAGTTTTGCGAGTCCCTTCTTGCCAGCCAAATGGTCATGCTGGTCAGAGGAAATAAGAAGCGCGAAATTTTCCGGGACAATGTCACGAAACTCTAAGCCCGGATTTAATCGCGTGGGCCCCGAGATCTTAACCTCGATTTGCGACGTGCGCCCGGCCCAAAGAACGTCATTGGAACGCTGCTCGCCGTTTACAAAACGCTCGACTCGAATGCGATACAGTTCGATTCGCCCACGAACCACGAAGCGAATCCACTCGACAATGATCCACACAAAGACCGATAGTGAAACGAGGACCAGATTGGGTTGGTATCGAACCAAGCCCAACCAAGCTCCAAGCACACTTAGTAGAAGAAGCCATCTGGCGCGACCTGTCATAACTAGGGATTCCGCGGAGGCTCGATGATCTGTGCTTGAACTGGACTACCCGCACTCGACTCCTTCAGAACGGGAACAGATTGAATCAATTGCTGGACTACGGTCTCGATTGTCGTTCCGTCCATCTCAGACTCGGGGCGAATGATCAGTCTGTGAGCCAGAACTGGCATTGCGACAGCTTGAACATCCTCGTGAGTCAAATAGCCGCGTCCCTCCAGCAAAGCATGTGCCCGCGATGCTTTCAGCACACTAATCGCAGCGCGCGGGCTTGCCCCTAGCACCAAATCAAGATGTGACCGACTCTTGCGGATCAGATCAATGATATACTCCTTCATTTCGGGTGAGCAGAAGACTTCGTTGAGTGCGTGCTGAATCTCAACAATTGTCTTGTGATCACATACTGCCTCCAGCTCCGCAATCGGTTGACTGTGAACATCGAGCATATCGATTTCCTGGTCCCGATTCGGATAACCAACATGAACTCTGAACAGAAAACGGTCTAGCTGTGCTTCCGGCAGTCGGTAGACGCCTTCTTGCTCGATTGGATTCTGTGTTGCCAGAACAATGAAGGGCTCAGGAAGCGGAAGTGTTTGGCCCTCAATCGTGACTTGACGTTCCTGCATTGCTTCCAGCAGTGAGGATTGCGTTCGTGCCGGTGCACGATTTAGCTCATCTGCTAGCAGCAACTGGCAGAACACTGGACCCTTTCGCAAAACGAAATCACTGGTCTCTCGGTCTAATACTTGAGTACCAGTGACATCCGACGGTAGTAAATCTGGAGTGAATTGGATCCGCTCGTAGTGGATACCCAGAACGCGGGAAAATGCCCGGCACAAGGTCGTCTTAGCTGTTCCTGGCACTCCCTCCAAGAGAACATGACCACCCGCAACGAGCGCCATCAAGAGCTGATTTGTCACATGGTCTTGCCCAACGACAACGCGTGAAACGGCGTCTCGAATTCCTTGCCGCAATTCACTAACACGTGCCGCAACTTCATTGAGCTCAGAGTTGGTAATCGTAGACACAATCAATCTATTCATAGGGTAATGATGGGCAATCCAAACCGCTAGCGACAACTACGCTGTTGAAACCCGCTTGGCTATGTTCCAGGATCGCAGGCTCTTGATCGACAAACCGAACTGGTGAAAATCTCGGCTACTCATGCGTGATTGGCTACCGCGACAAGCGATATCGATCACTTCACCCAAGTTCCGTATCTCGCCAGTGCTCAGCCCTCCGACGCGTAACTTCGCTTTGGATTCCTCCCAGTATTGCCTCCAGTCGCTGGATTGTTGAGAACCCGTCAACTCATAGCAATACTCCCGAGCAAGGTAGCCCGCTGCACTACGATAATCACCATTGGTACCGTAAGCATTGTCTCGCAGCTGATACCCGGCCTTCATCTTGCGATGATTGACAAACATAGTTTGGAAACTCCCACTACGGAGAATCATCCACAGAATGATTAATAGGATTAATCCTGCGAGTACGGCCAGCATAAATCGGTAGTAGCGTCTCGGGCTCACGTTGCGCGGCTGCTGAGAAAGCGCCTCGTTGACCACATTGGAAGCTTGCACATCTTGCGCGACAGCATTGGCAATTCTCAGCAGTCGATCCAAAGTTGGCTCTGGAATCGGTGGATTGAGCATCTTGGATAACTGCTGTTCGTAGCTTGGCATTAGCTGCCCTCCAGAGACGAACACGAGTCGCTTGCGATCTCCTTCGCTAAGAAGTTTGCAAAACTCAATCGCAAGAACAGCATTATCTCCATGCCAAATCATACCATTGGTGAACAGGCTCGCATCAGCGGATATCAAAGCGATGCCCCCGTCGCTCAATCGAGATCGGCCCAGGCTGATTACTGGTTTGCCGCGTGCAGCATAAGGAGAAAGCTGGATTCGGGGCAATGAAACGAGTGGTTTCCAATTCAACGTGTTAGACTTCGCGATGAAGTAGCTCGTCCGGTTGCAAACGACTGTTCGAACTTTCAGACTGGGATCGATGTTTTCTTCACTAAGTTGAATACAATCGCTATACCCTTGATAGAGTTTCCTGGAATCTGTTCCCTCGACGACCGTATATTTGATATTTCCCAAGCCGGTAGTCAGTGAGCCATCTGAGAGGATGAGCACAGCTCCCCCAGCATCCACGAAGAGGGCTAGCTTCTCTCGGACCGTTGCATTGATTTCACTGTCGGAACCGGTTAACACAAGGACTGTTTCGTTCGGCGCCTCAAACGCATCTACGTAGCTGCGCACAGCTTGCAGCCCTCGTTCTTCCAACAGCATCTGGAACATGTCATAGCCGAGTTGCCATTGCTGCTGTTGCTGCGGGCTTAGTTCGTTTTCGCTTTCCGCACTGTCCTGGGCAGCGACTTGCTTTATCGGGAGTAGCACACCCTGCAGAGCGAAAATGCTCACGCAAAGCGCTAAGCGGAGCGTTCTAACTCGTTCACTGCGTCCATGTGCAACGGCACTGAATGCGAAGGGGGCATAGCCATTGATTCTGAACATCGACTATGCGCCTGCAGTCTCGAATCGCTGGATTGCGGACTCCATGCACTGAATCTGACTGCTATCCAGCTCGCATTCAGGTGGCAAATACCTTGCCTCCTCATAGATATTCGTAATCTCTTGCAGCAACACTGCAAGCTGCGGCGAAATCTCAAGGGATAGTTGTTTCGCCACATAGCGATGTGTCCACCAATTTGCCACAGAGTTGGAGCTGCGGAGTACTAAGTTGTGGTAAGCCCTCACCACGTCTTCTCGCGTTTTCACGCCTGCCTTCAGGACTTTTTGCACCCAGCGTCGTTCTACCTGCTCCGGGTCGAAATATATTGCAAGACGACGCAACGAAAGTGCTGCGATGATGATGCCTGCAATAATGAATCCGAAAATCAACAAGCTCCATAGAAATGATCCATCAAAGCTTGGCATCTCCAGATTTCCAACTGCATTCGCAGCGGAGGAGGCAGCGGACGCCACCGATGAACCAGCTCCTCCGGAAGTTTCCCCAGAGGAACCGCGAGATGAAGCGGTTTTGGGCGACTGTTGGACGGACTTCAATGCATCAGACCACATCCCGCTGATACCAGATTTCTTGTCTTTCCCTCCCACACTCTGGGCGATATCACCCTTTCCAGAACTGGATTGCGTGTTGGTACTAAGATTGGATTGGGAATCTGAATTCGAATCGCCGGTACTATTAGTATTCGATTTTGAAGGATCCTTTGGCGACTTACCTGCTAACCGATCAATTGCATTCTTTAAGCGATCCGAGTAATCAGTGTCCTCTCTAGAGCCGTTTGTTCTCCGGGTAGCATCTGAACTCAAGGAGGATTTGCCAGCCCTCGATGGTCCCTTCTTCTCTCGCTCAATTGCGTTGTCGACAATTGCCTGAATCGTATTTCCAAACCCTTTGCTTTCGACGAGCTTCTTGATCGACTCCGGGTCTGCAGCGTCGATCAGATCCTTTAATGCGTTTTTACTTGGGCTAGCACCTGAGTTGCCTGCCCCCTGCGATCTGAGACTCTCGGCGATGGCACGACTCTGCTCTCCCAAGGCTTTCTGAATCTGCTGCTGGCGGATCGCAGCAAATGGGTCTTCGGAGTTAGAGTTGTCGCCATCACGACCCTTCGAGATGCCACGGATAGCATCTTCAAATTGTTGTGTCATCTTTTGAGTTGCATTTTCAGAACCAGCGGCTTGCAATCCGTTGGACTCGGTACTTGCTGATCCCGTGTTATCGCGAATAGCGTCAAGAGGTGCGTTCGGTAGTTGTTCTTTACGCTGAGCGAGCTTCTCAAAAGAGCCCGATTCACCGTCAGCCGCTGGTCTTCGCAATCCTGATTCACCAGGCGTTTGGCCACGATTAAAAGTAGAATTTCGAGGTTGTGAGTTTGTGCCACTATTTCGATTGGAAAGCGAAAGGTTGGGATCCCAGGTTCTCGGAGCAGTCGCCCGATTGCGTCGTCCTGGTTCAACACCTGGATTTGCTCGGTAAGGCTGTGTAGGCTCGAAGCTTGGAGATGAACCACCAAGCGATCGAGTATTGTTACCACTGCGAGTCAAGTCCTGCGAGGTCGGCAAATTATTGTCCCGAGCCAGCTGATCCATTAAGCGACGAATCGCTTCTTCTTGCTGCGCGTTCGGAACTGACGGAAGTTTAGTTGAGTTGGATCTCGCCTCATTGTTGGAGAATTGTGAGTTGCGGCGCGGTTCGCTTGGCTGGCGGCTGGGATCACCCGTCAGAGAATTCGGACGCTTCCCGCCCCGGGAATTCGGATTCATCTCTTCATGGGAATTGGGAGCAATTCCGCTTGGGTAGTTCTGACTACTTCCGCTTGGGGAATTCTGACCTATCGCACGACTGGAATCGTCGTTACCCATTTCCTGCATCATCCGCCGCAAGGTATCGTCCATGCCAGGGTCTTGAAGCAATTCCCGCATGGGTTTGCTATTTAGTGCGCCACCAATATCTCCAGCCTTCAACGCGTCTTTCAACTCATCGCTGCGCATCGCGTCTTGAAAGGATTTGTTCTGGAGCAGCTCGTCGAAGGCGCCATTTCGCATTGCCTTTTCAAGTCCACTGTCATCCAGCGACTTTCTAACTTGCTCTTTGTCCAAGCTCCTTCCACCTTCTCCACCGAAAAGATCTTGGATTGCTTCGCTGCCGAGCAAATTGTTCAATCCGCCGTCGTCGGTGCCATTGCGGTTCGAGGGCAGCATGTCCTGTGGATTGGGAATCTTTGCCTGTTCCTCACGATCCTCCGGTAGCATATCAAAAGGATTCGCGATCTCACCGCCTGAGTTTAAATCCGACGCTTGTGTTTGATTGGAAGAATCGTTGGAATTCTCCGGCTGCCCGGAATCTCGCGGGTTAGAAGAATCGCGCGGCGAGAACGGATCCCGAGGTGTCGAAAACCCTCCTGGCGAGAACGGCTCTTGCTCACGAGAATTCGGTGGAACCGAGTTTCTCGGGTTGGGCTGATAACGATTCCGGGGCTGGTCCTCTGTCGGCTCAAATGAGCCGGGATTGCGATTATCCAGACGCTGCTGTCTTGGAGGCAACGATCTGTTGAACTCATTGCTCGGATCGAGATTCGTCGGCGGCAAGACAGGGCGACCATGCCCGCCTGCGTTTGCTCGAGGGACCTTGCGTTTGCGGGCATAGTCGTCGAGCATGTCGTGAGCTTGCTTGCGCATCTGCGGGCTGCTTATGGCTCGATCAATCCAATTTGGCGGAATGCTGCTAAGGTCTGGCAGCCCTTCTATACCAGCATTGTTGTTCTGCCAGTTCTTAAAGGTCTCCTCCATCTTCTGAAGCTGATCTTCACTCATGTCGGAAACCGTCGCCTGTCCTGCACCTTGCAACATCGCTTGCAGTTCTTGCAACGCCATCATCTGCTTCAGAGGCGGTTCCGATTTCGAGAACTCCTGTGGCAGTGGCAGCCAACGCTGTGTCGTTTGGTCGTTGGGATGTCGCCGAGTGCCATCACGATAAGAACCACTCTGGGCCAATCCTGGTTTTGCGATAGCCACAACAAGTACTGCAAGCAGACCAAAGCGAATGAATGTCAGTGAAGAGTGTCGCACTTTCTTCTCCAAGTTGACCAAATCGGCTCTCCTTCTCGGGAATCGCTTCCCTTTCCATACTACCGAATTCAAGCTTTCCTTGGAAACAGAACTCGGCCGAGCAGTGCTGGAAGTGGACGAAATCAAATTGCTTTTCGTTCCCCCAGTGTCGGAAATCTGTCGAAATCCGTCATCTCTCGCAGGGTATAATCGGGGTCTGACAACCAAAAACCAACACATTGCTTTAATTCTCGCTGCATTCCCTGGCAAGACCCGATGCCCTATCCAACCACCTTTTCACGCAGCCGCAGACTGTCTGTTGCTTACCCAGGATTCGTTGCCCCAAGTCCGTTCTTGTGGCGGATTGCACTTGTATACTTGGTTCTTACTGCCTTTCCAAGAATCCTGCCAAGCCAAGAATTCCCACCCGTGGCACAGTCAGAAGTACGGCAGATTAAGGCCACGCGTTCGCGAACCCCGATCGAGATAGATGGCAAAGTTAACGAGGCAGAGTGGCAAAAAGCGGAGTGGTCTCCCAGCTTCGTCGATCTGATTTCTGGCTCGAAGACGCTGCACGAAACCCGAGTGAAATTGTTGTGGGATGACAAGTATTTGTACGTTGCCTACAAAATCGAAGAGCCCTTTGTGACGGCCAAATTCACGGAGCGAGATAGTCCGATATATCGCGACAATGATGTCGAGTTCTTCATTGCTGGCGAGGACGCGTACTACGAGTTCGAAATCAACGCACACGGGACAATCTACGAAGGTCTCTTTGTTTGGCAGTCGAACTACGAGTCCTCGGGGATCGCCAAGTTGCCGAAGCTCGACAAAACGCTTGATGGAGTAAAGTGGCAAGCCTTCAACGGTGTGGGCTACAAAAGTCATCCTCGAGGAAAACGTTGGGCCTTTCTTGGCTGGGACTATCCAGGCTTAAAATCAGCTGTACACATCGATGGCACTTTGAACAATAACGAAGACCGGGATCGCGGATGGACCGTCGAGCTGGGGCTGCCATGGAAAGAACTACGAGTCCTGGATCTCTCTTCCCCACGCGCCGTTCCTCCCAAGAATGGTGACAAGTGGCGATTGGATTTCTCGCGTTTCAACCAGTACAAGGAAGCACCACTGGCAAGTGAGGATAAGTCGCGGGACTCCGGCGGCTGGGCTCTCAGCTATCATGGTGTCTGGGATTCGCATATTCCTGAAGTCTTTCCCATCGTGACCTTCATTGACGATAAGAAAAAGTAATTCAATAGTAGTTTTGTATCCCAATTCTCTTATTAACCCGTGATCAGGATTACAGCCTCAGGTGATTGTTCTCAGCAAGAAACGTAGTTGGCTTCGCATGGTGTTCGCGTTTCGTGGCAGCGTGATCCACACTATTTGGCCTCGAATTGCAGTCGTGACGGCTTCGGCCGCAATCTTGACTTACATAGACCTTTACTATGAGTTTGAATTTCACCTCGATGGCACGACGCCATTTGGATTGGTGGGATTCGCGATGGCTATCTTTCTCGGATTTCGTAACAACGAGTCATATGAACGATTCTGGGAAGGACGCAAGTTATGGGGGCGGATGGTCAACGTCTCGAGAAGTTACTCGCGTCAAGTGCTTTACTTGATCAATCCCAAGTCAGAATCTGAGGCCAAGCAGGTCGAGGAACTGCAACGAGACCTAGTGCGAACGCAAATTGCTTACGTTCATTCATTTCGGCACCACCTTCGCGACACAGATCCATCCGCTGAGCTTACGCAGTATCTATGTAAAGAAGAACGCGACTTTGCCTTGGGCCACTGGAATCGTCCCAATGCGATCATCCAACGGGTCGGCTTGAAACTCCGCGAAGCGTGGTACGCCGGTTTCCTTGACAAGTATCACTTGCCAGTGCTAGAGGAAAGTCTCACCGAAATGCTCGGCGTCCAAGGCGGCTGTGAACGCATCAAGAGCACACCACTCCCCTTCACCTACAACGTTCTTATCCACCGGATCGTGGCGATCTACTGCCTCGCGATGCCCTTCGGATTGATTGCCTCCACCGGATGGGCGACACCTCTTGTTGTTTGCCTTATTTCCTACGCCTTGTTTGGTCTGGACGCAATTGGCGATGAAGTCGAGCAGCCATTCGAACTCGATGACAACGACTTGCCACTGGATGGAATCTCCCGCACCATCGAGATCAACTTACTTGAGATGATCGACGACCGAGAAAACTTGCCCAAGCCGCTCGAGCCAACCAATGGAGTTCTGTTGTAGTGCCCTGGCTCAGATTTCTTTTGACGCTTCAATTCTGCTTCTGCGTGCTGATTGGCTTTGCAACGAACTCGCCTGGCCAAGCCAATTTGAAGACCGCTAGTGCAGAACGCCCCGAGTGGGAGAACACGACGCTCTTGGGCTTTCCGGACCCGCCGGCTCCCTTTCGCGCAGTCCGAGCCTTTCCCAAGATCGAGCTCCCCAAGCTGATTACACTTGGACGCATTCCGGGCACCAAGCAACTCTTGGCTGCAGACCACGAGCGTGGCTATGCAGGACCGAGTCGCGTCCACCAGTTCTCAGAGGACGCTGAATCGCTCAACGAGACTCTTTTCTTAGAACGCCCGGAGATCATCTATGGCTTTGCGTTTCATCCAAACTTTGAGCAAAACCGATTTGTCTACGTTGGCTGCAACGGTAAGTCAGAAGAGCTAGGGGCCATTGCGACCAGAGTGCTGCGATTCACCGTTTCGAACGAAAGTCCTTTTGTTTGCGATCCTGCTTCAGCCCAAGTCATCATTGAATGGAAGTCAAATGGTCACAACGGAGGAGATCTTGTATTCGGCAAGAATGGCTTGCTTTACATCTCAACTGGAGACGGAACGTCGGACTCGGATGGAAATCGTGCAGGACAGGATCTCGGAACGCTGAACGCCGCTATGCTGCGAATCGACGTCGATCGCTCTGAGGAAGACAGCGAATATTCGGTTCCGAAGGATAACCCTTTTGTAGAGATGGTTGGAGCAAGGCCCGAGATCTGGAGCTATGGACTTCGCAATCCCTGGAGAATTGCTTATGACGCCACATCTGGACAGTTATGGGCGGGTAACAACGGCCAGGATCTCTGGGAATCGGTCTACTTGGTGCAAAAGGGTGCCAACTATGGCTGGAGCATTAAAGAATCGAATCACCCCTTCCATCCTGAGCAAGATTCGGGCCCGGTTTCGATCTCAACAGCGACTTTCGAACATCACCACAGCGAAGCGCGTTCACTGACTGGCGGCCCGGTGTATCGCGGCTCGCAATTCCCAGAGCTCGGCGGAGCTTACATCTACGGTGACTTTGCAACCGGAAATATCTGGGCCATTCGGCATGATGGTGAGAAGTTACTGTGGCAGAAGAAGATCGCCAGATCCAGCATTCAAATCACCGACTTTGAAGTTGACTCCGCTGGTGAAATACTGATCGCCGATCATGTGGGCGGACTTTATCGGCTCGAGCGAAACGAATCGTCCCAGGTGAGGCTTCCTTTTCCACGAATGCTGAGTGAGACAGGGCTTTTCAGTGATCTGAAGAACGAGACCGCGGCAGATGGGCTTATTGCCTACAGGGTCAATTCTCCGCTTTGGTCCGACGGTGCCATAAAACGCCGCTGGATGGCAGTTCCAAGCAACAAGACGATTGGCTACAAGAGCCGAGGCTCCTACGATTTCCCAGACCAGAGCGTTCTCGTGAAATCCTTTGCCTTCCCAGAAAACGCGACCGAGAAATTAAACAATTCGGCTAGTTTACGTCGCGTTGAAACCCGGTTGATGGTGAAGCTCGATGGTGAGTGGTTTGGTTACTCATATCGTTGGAACGAGGACCAGACGGATGCCGAACTCGTTGAAGCCTCTGGTAAGGACGAGACCTTGGAGTGGGCCACCGGCATCGGCCAGCAGCAAAATATTCGCTGGCGCTATCCCAGTCGCTCCGAATGCATGGTCTGTCACTCTAGAGCCGCCAACTTTGCGTTAGGCCTTTCGAATGAGCAGCTGCATGTTCCAGGATTGTTAGAAAACAATCAATCACAAGTTGCAAGATTGGGAGAATTCGGACTGTTTGGGGCTGATTGGAATCCAGAGCAACTCACCAAGGCCCGAACTCTTGTGCCGCCTCATGACGAAAGATACGAAATTTCGGATCGAGCTCGCTCGTATTTGCATTCGAATTGCTCCGTTTGCCACGTAAAGGAAGGTGGAGGCAACTCGAAGTTGATACTGTCGTTCTTTGCCCAAGGTGACAAGATGCGTCTTTGGGGAGAAGACGCATTGCACCGTGTACCTCAACTGCAAGGTTCCAAACTCGCCGTTGCTGGCAAGCCTGATCTGTCCCTACTACTCAGTCGCGTCTCCCACCGCGGCCCTGGTCAAATGCCGCCTCTTGCCACCAATCATCTTGACGAAAAGGGCATCCGATTACTTCGCCAGTGGATTGTCTCTAAAGAGCTACCGTTAAGAGAATAGACATGGGGGCTAGGACCAGCTTCTACTGGTACGTGCGGAAGTCCGTCCGCTGAAGGAGCGCCGTTTGAGATAGGGTGCCCCACTTCCGAGATTTTTCTGCTGAACTCATGATGGTTGCATAAACACGAGGATGAAAGCAAAAACGGCAGGAACCAAGGCTGACTCACCCTAAATTTTGGCGGACCATTTGGGGCATCGATTCCTAGTCAAATTTGCGACTGTCTGAGATCCCCGGCGGAAGACGAAGGGGTGGTCTTGTAATTTGCAAGATAAAAGGTCGCCTTGAAACCTGACTTCGCATGACCATTACCATTCTGATATAGAAATCGCTTCAATTCGTCAGAAGACCTGCGAATCGTAGAGTCGCTTTGGCTGCAATCTAGGGACTATGGGCATTCGTTCGGATGCGAATGAGTATCGATCGAACTTGCTCTCGATCACGCGGAGTAGCGGAGGATGACAGACAGCCACTGTTGCGTTTATCTGCAAGGTTATCGAGGCAAGCATGGACAAATTCGAGGTCGCGTTCGACGTCCAATCCGTCGGAAAACCGTTCATTGGGTAGGCTTAAAGCGATGTCAAGCGGTTGACGGTTGAACCATCGATCCGCCCGGATTCCGCTGAGGTTACCAACGTAATCGGTTGTGTCCAGAAACTTGCAGATTGTGTGACGGAGAGGATTGCTCGCGTTTTAGCCGAGCTCGGCTATATCGGGAAGTTCGCTCAAGTTCGACAGATTGTCAAACAGGTTTTCAGGACCGCAATCTCCTAGATCGGCGAAGATTTCGTGTCCCATATGTCGAACCGCATACCCTAGGAATGAAACCCTGTTCGCTACGGCGAAAGTTTGGGCACTAGCCGTACTTTTGGTAGGCTTCGGCGTAGCCGAGTTTCTTAACGCGGATGAGCCCATCCTTGAGCTTCTGGCCGTCGGGATCCACGTACACGCGTCCGGATCGCACCCCCTCGTTGATGTTGAGTACGTGGATGTTGAAGATGAAGCCTGTTTCGCTTGTTGCTTTGAACCAGTGAATGTTGTCTTTGTGATCGGACACCGTGGAACAACCGCCTACTGTGAACTTGTCATCGATCGTGGGTTTAATGATAAAATGGTCGTCTTGCGACTCAACTCGATCGTAATGCTTACCTTCGAACTCGCCGTCTAAAATAAGAAAAGCTGTTGCCATATTGTTATGTCCATGCGGCACTACCGATCTTCCTTTCTTAAGTGCAAAGACTTGATGTCCAAACACCAGGCGGGTTGGCAATCCTTCAACCGTCGGGAATTTGGGGCGGTAACTCTTCTCGCCCTTCTTCTTGAATTGTGCATGCTCGGTCAACTTTTTGTAATCGATAAACTTGAGCAAATCTGGCAAGTTGACTTTAGCGAACAGCTCTTCCGTTTTCGCTTGCCATTGCACCGGTGTAATCGTCTCGCCCTGCACATCCTTACCCAGCTCATGCAGCTTGAGAAGCCAATCGGCTGTGATCGGTTTTACTCCGTCCGCGAAGGCATCAGCGGCAAAGAGCGTCTCTAAGAGTGAGAAAGTTAGCAACGAGCCGAAGGTGGCTTGCCCGAGTTTTCGTCTATTGAGCTGCTCGTGGGAATCCATGTCTGATACCTCGGCTGGGACTGAGTGCGAACCTACTTCTTGAAACTCTTATACTTCTCGGTGGATTCTTTATCGTAGCGTTTTTTCTCGGATTTTTTGTCTCCCTTCGAGTCGCCTTTCGGGAATTCGCCGAAGAACTGTTTCTTGCCTTCCCCGGTGATCTCCTTACCTTCGGCTTTCTGTTTCTCCGCCCAGGCCCGGTAACGATCCAGTGCTTCTTGTCGGCGTTTGATTTCTTCTGGTCTTCCAGAGTTCACCCAGGCCTGTCCCGCATCACTACGTTTTTCACTGGACCAGTTTGAAGACGATTCTTTGCGATAGCTTTTCTCTGGTTGTTTAGGCGGCGGGGGAGAAGCAGCAGGGGCAGGATTCGATGCAGTTTCTGTGACGGACGCGAAAAACTGGTCGCCGACGAATCCGTTCTTTGGTCTGAATACCAGCTTCCATTCGTGAAGCATTCCGAATCGTTCGCTACGCGTACCATGAATCACCAGTTGCCAGATTCCCTTCGCGTTCTTGCCATTGAACTTCTCGAGGCCGGGCTGCCGCTTAGCTTTGCCCTCGGACATAAATGAACCTTCGAAAGGAGAGCGACCTTTTGTGATCGGCGTTGAAGATTCGTCATCGATGATCGTCCGCTGGAAATGATCGCCCGAGCCTCCAACTGCGGTGAACAGCTCAATGCGAGTCTCGTCGGGGCCGACAAGGAAAGCGTCGAGGAATCCGGTGCTGGTGTGCGTGATGGAAAGCTGGACGTTGACGTCGCCGATGTCGATGTCCTCTGGGACCTCTAGCTCCGACACGATTGTTTTTCGCGGCGGAAGTAGTTCGGCACGGGACATGGCGAAGGTTCCACCCATCAACGCCTTGGAGTTGCGAATCTCGTTGGCGGTCAGTAGGCCGTCGCCGTTCGAGTCCAGCAAGCTAAACTCTTGGATTCTCTGTTCGGTCCACTCATCAGAGAACTCGGGCATCGTAACTTGATCATCGCGGTTCTTGTCTAGTTCAAAAAACCAGCCGGGCAGACCTTCGCCCGGATCGCCAGCTGCATTCTGCAGACCTTGCGTGTATTGGAACAATTCGTCGCGGGTGACTTCTCCATCTCGGTCTAAGTCGATGGAACTGATCGGCAGTCCGAGCTCCTTCGCTTCGTTGCTCTCTAGTCTACCGTTGCGATTTGTATCGAATCGTCCAATCATGGAAGCAGTCAGCCAGTAGCTACTACCACCGCTCCGCCACCAACCTCCGCGATCGTCTCGCTCTTGTTCCTTCTTTCGCGATGGTTCGATTCCGTTGCCGACACGCCGCGCACGCTGAACCAACTCGCCGGCATCGTCTTCGAGCATGCGTCTACGGGCGTAGCGTTGAGTAAGCTCCATGAGGCTCAAGAGGTTATCGCCGTTATAGTCTTCTTCGAATGGGTCGCGGTGCGTCCATTTGTTGCGTCTTGCTTCGCGTCGATCAATGAAGCCGTTGTCATCTGCGTCGCAACGTCGCATCGTACGTTCGGCTTCCTCGACATCCTCTTGAGTATAGGAGTACTTAACCTCTGCGAGTCCGAAGCCTGGAACTAGTTCCATTTCATCTTCGGGATAAAAGGTGCGTAGTATGGTGTCGGGCGTTGCGCGAACGCTCTCACCTGAGACACCGTTCTGCAATGCATAGTAAATCCGAGCGGCTTCTTGGAATTCAGAAATGTCGTTCGAGCGGTAGAGGGACAGGCGTTTTGCTCTGGCGATTCGCTCAAGGTAGGGACGCGCGAGTGGTGTGATCTCTTCTGGATCGATCACACCGTCTTCATTCCGATCGAGTTTCGTTAGTGAGTCACGCAAGCCGCCTTGAGCAAGTGCTTGAGGTGCCAGCACAACGAGCGAGAGCATGGTTGCCGCGAAGAGTTGTTGTATGGTGCTAAACATAATGTGTGAACTCATCGATCCGTGTTGCCCGAACGACTGAAGGCTAAGAAACGCGTGTTTCTATTGGTCACCAAACTTTTGCCGCAGCATTGACTGTAGGCGGTCGGCACCACTGGCCCTGGACGGGGCACGCTGCGAGTTCCCGCTGCGCGAACCACCTGAGGTACGGGGGGAATCGCCCAGCATGTAGTGCAACATTGCGGACTCACTTGGTGGTAAGACCTCGACCGTTTCGCGACTTTGCATGTCGATTGTTTCGATCAGGTTTTTTGCCTGTCTGGCAAGTTGTTCTGGAGCTGTGATAACGATCGAGTTACTCGACTCGTGCACAGCGACCGTCATCGTGGGCTCGAGGTTGCGTGCAGGAGCGGCTGGTTTTTGTTGCTTGTTATTGCCCTTCTTTGGGGGTTCGCCTTCTGCAGCTCTTGCCTTCGCGGCAGCGGCATCCTTAACGCTGGCTCCTGGTGCACCGCCCTGCTGAGGGGCTCCGCCGGTGGACCCACCGGAGATGCGTCCTGCGAAAGCCGTGCGTACCGTTTCGGCTACTTCGCTTGCATTGGTGTAAAGAAGTTCCACCACGTGACTGGTTCCGTATGTCTCATGGTCGATGATGGCTTTATCTTTGTCGATGATCCGCAGGTATTGCTCTATCCTAGCGATGTCCTCCGCTGTACCTTGCGTAATGAGTCTGTTCAGCCGTGAGTCCGAGACAACGGTAATCGACCCAGCCATCATGGTCATTAAGCCGTCGCGTGATGAGAGAATACTAGTCAGATATGAGTCTGAGCTGGAAACGAATCCGTTGATCAGAGTCCCCGCCTCACCTTCGCGAGCGTTTTCACCGCCATCTAGCAACTCGGCCAAGAGCCGTAGTGCATCTTCGGACTTCACATACTTTAAGTAGTAGACGATCGGCGGCGAAGAAGTCGCACCTAATGGACCAGCGATTATGCGGAGGTCCTGTTCAAGTTTTGTCACGGCATCGGCATCGTTACTTTCAAGAAGCAGGCCGCGTGGAGTCATTTGGGCGCGGATCGGCTCTTCGGACTCATTGTGATTCGCAGTGATTGTTCTCGGAGAATTATTGGTGGTTGGAGAATCATCGTCGTTGAAAGGCAAGGAGGTCAAACGACCGCCACCAATTTGCGGTACCGGTTGAGCTTCTGGTTCAGATTCGCCGTGAAGTGACCGTTCGGTTGCTTGGTCGGTTTTAGTTTCAGGGTACAGAATGATCGGGTTTTTGCCTCGCCAGAACTTCGCGCCGGTTTCTAAAATACGCTCAGCCTCTTCGCCTTTAAGTGGCAGGACTCGCATGCGATCATTTTCAGCTGAAGTGGGCACGTCCAAGCCTTCAACGATTGTCCTGATTTCGTCGATTTTGTGCTTCTTGCCATGGACAAAGAGCCTCATGTTTCCCGGGTCAGCGTCGATGCGGGGCGCGTCGGGATCTATGTCTTCTGGATCATCGAGCGCACTCGGCAGATCGAGCATTTCGTCGAGCAAGCTGATCACAAAGTAAGGATCGGCATGCTTGAGTGGAATCATCTCAAAACCAGGTTCAACGGCTTCAAGCTGTTCGACGGTTTCTTTGATCTGCATTTGAACGATGGGCGTGGCAAATGCGACAATGTTCCCTGCCTCGCGATCCATTGATATTCGAGCGTCTTCGCCTGCGAGCAGAGTTAGCAAGACGTTGTAAATCAGTTCCGTATTTCCGCTCCGAACGAAGTAGGTCTTCAATTCCGCGTCGCTGTCTGCGTCTGTGATCGATTTTCTTGGAACATCAAGATCGTTTACAAGGCCTTCAATTAGCTTGACCTTGTCTTCGACTCCCGTGACGAAGATAAACTTGCCCTCACCGTCGGCCGAGATACTAACGTCGATCCCAATCATCTCTCCGGTTGCTAGGCCAAGGTGTGGGCGAGCTACCATCAAGATGTCTTCCGCCTCAACGTGCTTCAAAGTAAAATTCTTCATCACGGTTCCGTTGTCCAGCGTATCAGGCTGGAAGGACTCGATGATTGTGAGCACGTTCTCAAGCTTTGCGACTGCATCAATAATTAGCAGTTGCTTGGTCTTGTTGAAGGGGGCAGGATTAGTCATCAAGTTGAGCACCGACAGCTCTTCAATAGCGTCCTCAACCTCCAGCTCTCCGAGTGGGAACATGCACTTGACGACATCGTGCTTCGGAAGATCCTTCAGCTGGTCTGTTTTGACCAACCGGGCTAGCGAGTCAAGTGTTTGCAAGCTGCGTGGATCAGCTAGGTTGATTACTGATAGAAGAGCTCCGCTGCGAACCAGCGTATAACCCTGCGGCAAAAGGAACAAGTTGAGTCGGTCCATTGCTGCGCTGTGATCGTAGCCGGTTGGATCAGAATAAGAGAAGCTGCCCGTAGGCAAGTCTTCGTAATGGAGAGCAAGATTGCCTTCCTGAGCGATCCACTCGATGACATCACGCCACATGATGTTGTCGAAGGCGAAGTAGAGTTTTTCTTCTTCGGTTTGACTCATGCCACTACCGGGAAGTTGACTCTCAAGCCACTTGGCTTTCATCTCTGCCATCGACGGCTTTGCATCTGGCGTAGCAGGTTGCTTACCGTCCTTATCCGATTGAGGCGTTTCGCTTTCTGGCTGACCAGGCTTTTTCTCTGTATTCAGTTCTGCTACGGCGGCCTTTTGTGCTTCCTTTTCTTTTTGTTCAGCTTGCCATTTTCGCAGTATCTCTACTTCCGCCATCTTGTTTTCAGCCAGTTTCTGATCGATCAGCTGCTGAAGACGGTCTACTTTGTCATCCTGGGCGAAAGCTGCAATCGGGCAATTGAGCACAAGTAGCAGGAGGGGCAAAACAGCCTGTGGCGAAAGGGCTGGTATACAAGACGAAGAATTCAGCCTGAAAAAATGACTGTTGAACATATGACACTTCAAGCAAGTGATTGAGCGGTAGGGTCCTTGACTATATGCCAGAGGTAATTGCTAGGTTTCACTCGTTGGGCAGGCACAGAGTTCCGCGGTGGAAGCGCGAATCAGAAGGGTTGTGAGTGTCGTGGCGAATATCTGGTATGTCGCAAACCCTCTATAGGCGGATACCTCTAGACTATCTAGATCAGTCAAATTGTCAATCTGAATCAGCAGTTCCGACTGCGTAAGATCCTGTAGTAGAGGAGTTTTTTTCTGTGAGGATTTTAGGCATTTCGCCTCTCTATCGATTTCAACAACAAGATCGTGATGCACTGATACGCTGGCCAACGAGATGTGCCAAATGTGACGTGGGTTCGCCTGTCTCGATTTAACCTTTCAGCGAAACTTTTCGTTTTCTTGAATCCAACTGCTCCAATTCTGCGAATCACATGTTGACCTGGCGAGTCCCCACGGGCGTTTAGCAAGCCTAAGCATCAACGGTTGATGCGAGTATCCATGCAGATTCAGGCGAGTTTTCCGCTAGTCGCCTTCAGAACCGAGCCACGAATATAGGAATGAAGAGATGCGTTACAGTTTGAAAAGTGCTCTGTCGATCGTAGCATGCGCGATGTTATCTGCGTCAGCAATCGCTGATGACATTGTCGATACCGCGGTCAAGGCAGGGAAGTTTAAGACACTGGCTGCCGCGTTGGGCGCCGCCGATCTCGTCGATACTCTCAAAGGTGCAGGACCCTTTACCGTTTTTGCGCCAACCGATGAGGCCTTTGCAAAATTGCCCGAGGGAACCGTGGCGACCTTGTTGAAGCCGGAAAATAAAGGCGTTTTGACGGGAGTTCTTACGTACCATGTCGTGCCTGGAAAAGTCATGGCAAAGCAGGTTTTGGGGCTCAACAGCGCCACGACTGTCAATGGTCAACGAGTCGACATCAAGGTTGAAGGTTCATCCGTCATGGTCGACGGCGCCAAAGTAATCACCACCGACATAGTTTGCGACAACGGCGTCATTCACGTGATCGACTCCGTGATTTTGCCTGCCGATAAGAGTATTCCGGAAATAGCTGATAAGGCTGGCAAATTCAAGACTCTGCTGGCAGCAGCGAAAGCAGCAGGCCTCGCAGAAGTTCTCGCGGGTGACGGGCCATTCACTGTCTTTGCGCCGGTGGACAGTGCTTTCGCGAAGCTTCCGAAGGGCACAGTTGAGTCTCTTTTGAAGCCAGAGAACAAGCAGAAGCTTGTCGATATCCTAAAGTACCACGTTGTTTCAGGCCGTGTCTACTCGGAGGACGCAGTTAAAGCAAGGTCTGTAAAGACTTTGGAAGGCAACAGTATCAACGTGATGCTTGGCGATAACGGTGCCTACATCAACACATCGAAGTTGGTAGTGACAGATGTTGATGCATCAAACGGGGTGATCCACATCATTGACGGTGTGTTGATGCCGCCGGCAAAGGGTGCCAATGCTCGTCAGGTCATCCGCGAGGCGATCGCTGAAGGTGCCTCATTGTTCAACTCAGGGCATCACGCTGCTTGCGCCAACCTATACCACAACACGATGAGCGAGTTGATGAGTACCGAGCTGGATGATTCTATGAAGCAGCACATTAAGACGGTCCTTACAAGTGCTGGTCACGAATCTTGTTCAACCACACGAGCTTGGACGCTCCGTCACGGCATGGATCAGATGTATGTTCAGCTTGGTCGGTAGGGCTGCTGGTCAATTAGTCGAATCGGAAGCCGGCGGATTCTGGATCATCCGCCCGGCCCTCCGATTCTTCGTCGTTTTGTAGACGGCCTGAATCCGACAAACATACCCGTAACCGGACCTTAATAGGTGGATTCTATGGCAATCGCAGTTCCCCAGCAGCAGGTGCTCAAAGAGGTTATGGATTACGAAACCGCTTACACCGACGGCGAGCAATCTGCTCTGCAACGGATTGCGAAGGGTGACACAGGGGCTGTTGAGGATTGCTTAGAGAGGTTCGGCCCACTGGTATGGACTTTGGCGAGTCGCTGGTTGAAAAATAGTGCGGACGCCGAAGATGCAACTCAGGAAATTTTCATTGAGCTCTGGAAGTCAGCAGGGCGATTCGATCCTTCCAAAGCCAGCGAAACGACTTTCATCACTATGATCGCACGGCGGAAGCTGATTGACCGGACTAGAAAATCCAGCGTGTCGCCATTAGCGACGAGTTTGTCTCTGGAGACGGTCGAGATTCCTGACGCACTCGATTCTTCCAATCACGAGGTTGCCGACGAAGCTTCCAAAGCAGTACGCTGCATGAAGAGGTTAAACCACCGACAGCAGCAAGTCATGAGGCTTTCTGTGCAAGAAGGCGTATCGCAAAGCCAGATCGCAAAGATGCTCTCCATGCCTCTGGGAACAGTGAAGTCGTTTGCACGAAGAGCTCTTATCCAGCTTCGTGACTGCATGAAGCGTCGCGAGGGTGATTCGGACCGAGCGATTAGGGGAATGGTGCAATGAGCAAAGCCGATACGACTCATCTTGAAAATAGGCGACTGGAAGAGTTGCTAGCCGGACAAGTGCTCGGTGACCTCGACGAACTAGAGCGGGCTGAGCTGGAGAGCCTGCGGCATCAGTATCCGAAATCTGAAGTATCGTATCGCGAGCTAGAGACCACCTTAGCGAGGGTCCAACTCGGCTTCGAGCGTGATCTCGACCCAATGCCATTCGGACTTAGAGAGCGAATTCATCGGAACGCGACGGCGAGCCTCTCGTCATCTGGAAATGCGGTGGAACCGGCTGGGACAAAACGTGTAACCGCTAGCAGTAGCTTTTCCGTACGAGAGGCGTTCGCGTGGATGGCTTGCGCTGTGGCTCTCCTCCTGGCGGTCTCGTTGTGGCGTCCGCAGATAAGTTCTGTTTCGACGGTATCGCTTTCAGATCAGCGACTTGCCATGATCAACGGTGCGGAGAAATTGGTGCGTGTGGATTGGGTGCCGGGTACAACTCCGTTTGAAGATGCGGTAACTGGAGACGTGGTGTGGGACAATGATACGCAGCAAGGCTATATGCGTTTCGTTAACATGCCGGTAAACGATCCGTCGCTTGAGCAGTATCAACTTTGGATCATTGACCCGAAGCGAGATACCGAGCCTATTGATGGTGGGGTATTTGATATCACCGAGAGTGGCGAAGTCATCGTAGCCACAGATGCCAAGTTAAAGGTACTTGAGCCGTCAGCCTTTGCAATCACGATTGAGCAGCCAGGTGGAGTGGTCGTTTCGACGCAAGAACGCTTGCCACTTTTAGCCAAACTCCAATAGTGGCAGAAGAAGTTTGGATGCTCGGCAATGAAGGACTGTTTACGTGTAGTTCGGCGTTGGTGGCCGATAGTGGGCTAGGTTAATAGAGGTGAACCAGTCGATCGTCTTTTCCAGGCCTTCGCGGAGCGCGATCGTAGGTTGCCAGTCAAGTTTCTCTTTAGCGAGAGAAATGTCAGGACGGCGACGTGCCGGATCGTCGGGTGGCAAGGGCATTTCAACTAGTTTCACCTTTGAGCCTGTCAGCTCGATCACTAGTTCGGCTAACTCGCGAATCGTGAATTCGCCTGGGTTTCCGATATTCACCGGTCCGATGAAGTCTTTGTCGTTATTCATCATCCGAATGATGCCTTCGACTAAGTCGTCGCGATAGCAAAAGGACCGAGTCTGAGACCCGTCACCGAAGATTGTAATATCCTCTCCAGCTAAGGCTTGGCGAATGAAGTTGGAAACTACTCGGCCGTCATAGGGATGCATCTTTGGTCCGTACGTATTGAAAATACGCACGATCCGAATGTCTACGCCATTGCTACGGTGATAGTCCATGAAGAGAGTTTCTGCGACTCGCTTGCCTTCGTCGTAGCAGGCTCGGGGCCCGAGCGGATTCACATTCCCGTGATACGATTCTGGCTGTGGATGGACCTCTGGATTGCCATAGATTTCGGACGTGCTTGCTTGAAGAACTTTCGCACCGCAGCGCTTGGCGACGCCCAGTACGTTGACGACTCCCATAACGCTCGTTTTAGTTGTCTTGACGGGGTTGTGCTGATAGTGACCTGGCGCGGCCGGGCACGCCATGTTGTAGATTTCATCGACTTCGAGAAAGATCGGCAAGGTAATGTCGTGCCGGATCAGCTCAAAGTTTGGCTTGGAAAGCAGATGAGCGACGTTCGTCTTTTGGCTGGTGAAGAAATTATCCAAGCAAATGACATCGTGACCGTCTTCGACGAGTCGTTCGCAGATGTGGGAGCCAAGAAAACCTGCTCCACCTGTCACCAAAATTCGACTTAATTGTGACAACATCGATTCCTTTGTTTTAGTGCTGATCGCACGAATTATTTGCCGATTGGCTCGCTGTGAGCCTCCATGACAGAGCTAGTTTTCAATTGTATTGCGTAAACGCGTTTTGTGTCGTTAGCTGTCGGTGCCGGGCCGCGAAAAAGCTGCATTGACTGGCGGCCCAAGATCTTCCCCTGCTTCTCGGTCTCGCCGAAGCCTTTTCGGAGAAAATTCTACAGTTTTCTAAGCCCATCTTCGCGAAGCGCGTTGGGGATGTCGACGTCAATTTCATCGATGCGATCCATCGTTTCCTGATCCAGAATTAGGTCAACCGCCTCCAGGCTTGCGTTGAGCTGAGCGACCGTAGTTGCTCCGATGATCGTACTGGCCACAAAATCGTGTTGTCTGCTCCAAGCCACACTGAGAGCCGTGAGTGAGACTCCAATATCTTCGGCAATTGTTGCCAGCCGGCGCGTCACTTGAAGCGTTCTTTCGTTGACGAAACGAGCCGCCATCATCTTCTGCCTTGGTCCGCCCTTGTTGAGGTAATCCGTGAATCGGCCACCTTCTGGAAGGCTTTCACAATACTTTCCTGTGAGCACGCCACCGCCGAGCGGCGAGTAAGGTAGCAGGCTTACATTTTCGCGGCGACACACCTGAGCCAGCTCACTCTCGCACCGGCGATTGATCAAACTGAAATTGTTCTGGATCGTGTCGTAGCGAGCCAGGGAGTGCTTCTCTGCTGCCCACAGGCTTTTCATTAGTCCCCAGCTAGTTTCATTGCTGCAACCAATGGCTCGTATTTTGCCTTGGTCGACGAGTTTTCCGAGAGCTGCAAGCGTATCTTCATATCGCATCTGGTGATCGGGCCAATGCGTCTGGTATAGGTCGATGTAGTCAGTTTGGAGACGTTCTAAACTCGCCTCAACCGCACGATGAATCTGCAGCGCATCCAAAGCAGTTCTTCCGCCGCGGACAGGTGGCGAAAACCAACCATGACCTGGACCAGTGATCTTTGTTGCCAGGATCACGTGCTCTCTTGGCTTTGTTTTTATCCATTTGCCGACGATGACTTCGGTGCGACCATACGTTTCCGCTGATGGTGGAACGGGGTACATCTCTGCGGCGTCAAGGAAGTCAATTCCGGTGTCATAGGCACGATCCATTATTTCAAAGGAAAGTGCCTCTTCGCACTGAGTACCAAAGGTCATGGTTCCCATACAAATATCTGTAACCGAGAGTCCGCTTTCGCCTAACCTTCTACGTTCCACCTGCCTTTGCTCCTATGAAGTTGCCAGTACGCACGCAAGTGGTGCTCTAAAAATTGCTGACTATAAATGTGAAAAAATATCTCTTTGCCAAACTCGAATGAAATTCAAAAATCCTGTTGAACTGCTCCGAACTCCATGCTTTAATGCTTCGCCATCGGAAAGTCGTTCGAACTACTCTATTGCCATTCCAACTAACTTTCAGCGTAATTATGCTCGAACTATACGGTCAAATCGAAGACGCGTGTAAGTACATTCGCGAGCAGTGGGATAAGACGCCTCACGCTGGAGTGATCCTCGGCACTGGACTCGGACCGCTCGTCGAACAAATCGATGTTGAAGCGTCAATCGAGTACGAATCGATCCCTCACTTCCCCAAATCAACTGCGACTAGCCACCGTGGACGGTTAGTGTGCGGCAATCTTTGCGGGTTGCCAATCATGGCCATGGAAGGCCGTTTTCATATGTATGAAGGCTATCCGCTCAAGCAGATTACACTGCCTGTGCGAGTGATGAAAGCCATGGGGGCGGAACTTCTTGTCGTGTCCAATGCCGCTGGCGGAATGAATCCTTACTTCCGCGATGGCGATATCGTGGTCATTGAAGACCACATTAATTTGATGGGAGACAATCCTCTCATCGGCATCAATGACGATCGCTTGGGCCCTCGCTTTCCTGATATGTGCGAGCCCTATGATTTGAAGCTTGTTGACCAAGCACTTGAGATTGCGCGGCGGGAGAATATTCTCGCACACAAGGGCGTGTTCGTTGCAGTTGCTGGCCCGAACTTAGAGACACGCGCCGAGTATCGCTTCTTGCGGACAATTGGTACTGACGTTGTTGGTATGTCCACGGTACCAGAAGTGATCGTCGCTGTTCATTGTGGACTGCGCGTAGTCGGCTTTTCTGTCATTACCGATATGTGCTTGCCTGATGCTCTTGAACCAGCCGACGTAGACAAGATCATCGGTGTTGCCAACGGCGCCGAGCCGAAACTTCGTGCTTTGGTCACCGGTGTACTCAATCACGAGCGCAATAATAAGACCTTGTAGGCGACTCCGGGGAACTGCACATCAGGCGCCAAAGAATCGATCTGATCTGATTCTTCAATTCGAGCAATCAAGTGAGAAGCATACTCGCCTCTAACGCAAAAGAACTTGCTTCTTCAATTTCTGCCGCTCGCGATACCATCTGGCAACACAAGTTGCTGCAACCCAAGGTATCCATTGTCCTAGGCAGTGGGCTGGGACCGTTGGCGGACTACGTCGAGCATCCAGTTGAGATTGGGTATTCAGACTTGATTGGATTTCCCCGAACTTCAGCAGCAGGACATGCCGGAAAGCTGATCCTTGGCTATTTGGCAGGTGTACCGGTCGTGCTCATGAAGGGTAGGGCACATTGCTACGAAGGCTGGAGCTACACACAGGTTCAGTATCCGGTGTTTGTCATGCAGGCACTCGGAGCAAATACACTGATCACTACGAACGCTGCAGGTGGATTGAACGGGCGTTTCCGTCAAGGCGACTTGATGGTGCTCGATAGCCACATTGATTTTCTTTTCGGTTCGTCTGGCTTTTCTTCGAGCTTCATGTCGCCTGCGCAGCCATTGCAACGCGGCACAGAGACGTACGATCGACCGATGATGCAGCGTGCGCAACAGGTCGCACGATCCCAAGATGTTGTACTTCATCAAGGATGTTATCTGGCGACGCTTGGCCCAACCTACGAAACCCGCAACGAATATCGTTTCTTTCGTTCACTCGGCGCAGACGCAGTCGGCATGTCCACTGTGCCAGAAGTCATCGCCGCAAAAAAGCTGGGCATGGATGTTCTCGGTTTCTCGGTAATCACCAATGTCGCTTCCACCGATATTCCTGTGAACACAACGCACGATGAAGTTGTCGAGGCAGGTAACTCAGTTGGTCCAAGTCTGATAGGAATCATCCTGCAGATCCTAGATGATATGAGCGGGGAACCGGATTAGGTTTCGCACAGCTGACTTAAGCGGCTGGACGCTCTCCACCGGCGCGCGATCATCTTCGGTCCACTGAAGCATCACCCGAAGCGTACGCAAAAAGTGGTTTCATTGCCTCGCTACACGTCGGGTTGTGAAAGAACTCGCCTATGCCTGAAATTCATTAAGCTATCGAACCCGAGCTCGCCGCGGAGGAATTCATTGATGTTCTCCGACGTTCGACTTTGGCTGAGCGACGTCCCGTAGACGAGCTCGTTCGAATAGAAAAGATGTTGCGTAACGCGAACCTGATCGTCACCGCTCGATGTGACGGAATGCTCGTCGGAGTTGCTCGATCGATTACCGACGAAGCATTCTGCACTTATCTTTCTGACCTCGCGGTTGATGAAGAGTATCAAGGGTATGGGATCGGAAAAGAACTCGTCTACCGCAGCCACGCCAAATGCGAAGTTGATTCTAATCGCAGCTCCCAAAGCTCAGTCTTACTATCCGCACATTGGAATGGACAAGCATCCATCCTGCTGGACGCTGCCCCCAATCGCGCATGTATCGTTCGCATCATCAAGTAGACGTATAGACGGAAAAGCTGTCCAGATTTCGAACAGTTCAGCAGCTATTGCTGAATTCTTTGATTCCATTTCCGAAGAATACGCCGGAGCGATTCGCCGATGTGTTCCGCGTTACGACGAAATGCTGTACTCGCTGCTTTACTATCTGCCCGAGAGAGTTGCCAAGCCGAGTCGCATCCTGGAGCTGGGCTGCGGTACCGGGAATCTTTCCGTTGCGATTGCCAAGAGGTTTCCAGGAGCGGAATTGACGGCAGTCGATTTGTCGCAGTCTTCACTCGCATTGCATGCTCAACGTTTTGCCTCCGAGAATGACGTTCGGTCATCCGAGGTGATCAGACTGTGTAAGGACATGCGGGAATTGGAATTCGGCGATGAGTCCTTTGACTTGATTTTTTCGACTATAGCCTTGCATCACCTCACCAGCCTAGAAAAACAGCAGCTTTTTCAGAGTTGCCATCGTTGGCTTAGGCCGCAAGGCGTCCTCAGCTACAGCGATCAATTTGCCGGAGATACTCCCGAGCTGTACGAGAAGCACATGTCGGAGTGGAAACGCGCCTCAATGGCAATCGGTGCGACCGAGGAAGAGTGGGAAATGTGGATGCGACATCAAGCGGATCAGGACCATCATGACAGCTTGCCGAATCAGATTGGATGGCTGAAAAATGCTGGTTTTCACGAAGTTGACTGCGTTTGGCGGCATATTCTTTGGACTGTCCTAACAGCAAGTAAATGCGTCTTGCCGAAAAGCGATTGATAATTTGAGGCTAGGGAGACTTCCGCAGCCGCCCCGACACATGGATAATACCCAGGATAAAACGTCTTCTTTCGCTCCCCGAAAGCATTTCGGTGATTTCGCGAACGAAAAGAAGAACCTGCTAGGCCCTCGCTTTCAGTTCTATGAAATCTCGGAAAGCAAGATACTTTGTCGGTGGCGATGGAAACGAAATCAGTAGATAGAGTTGGCTCGGGCAGTGATGTTCAGCCGACAACGCTGCTGCGCCCCTTGCCGATTGAGTACACCCCCGAGTACTGCTTCGAGCGGCTCCACCACTTGCCTGGCTGCGTTTGGCTCGACAGCAGCATGCCGCAAGCTGAGTTGGGACGCTACAGTTACCTGGGAGTCGATCCCTTTATGCGGGTCCGAATCGATCGTCCGCATGCATCGGCAGTCGCACAGCTCCGGGACTACATCGCCCCGTTCCGGCAATCCAAGCTCGAAGGCATCCCTCCGTTCCAAGGAGGCTGGATGGGCTGGTTTGGATACGAACTCGGTCGAAGTTTCGAAAACCTTCCCCGAGCCCAACATAACGACTTCAATTTACCGGTCGCTGCGCTAGGGCTTTATGACTTGGTCTTGAGCTGGGACCACCAGCGTGAGGAAGGGTGGATTGTCTCGCAAGGATTTCCGGCACAAGAAGGTACGGCAAGAAGCAAGAGAGCCTATAGTCGCCTCAAAGAAATCACCCAGCTGCTTGCTGGCGTACCCAAACGGTCGTCCACGAATCATGGCGGATATGAACTCACCAATCTGCAGCTTGCTCCTCAATACTCGACTCGATGGAACAATTGGACAAGTAACTTTGCACCAGAGCAATATCGCAGCGCTGTTGGAGAAGCGGTCGAGTACATCCACGCGGGCGACGTTTTTCAAATTAATTTGTCGCAAAGACTGCTGACTCGAGCCACGGCCAGCTCGCCAGAGTTGTACATGCATCTGCGCAAAGTGAGTCCGGCTCCGTTTTCAGGCTATGCTGACTTTGGACGCATCCAAGTCATTAGTTCGTCTCCTGAAAGATTCCTGCGATTGGATGACGGTTGCATTGAAACCAGGCCAATCAAAGGCACTCGTCCTCGACTTTCAGATCCCACTGCGGATCGTGGAATGGGAACGCTCCTCGAAGTGAGCGAGAAAGATCGAAGCGAAAACGTGATGATCGTCGATTTGATGCGGAATGATCTTGCTCGCGTTTCTGATTACGACTCCATTGAAGTCGAATCACTTTGCGGGCTTGAAGAGTATCCCTTTGTCTGGCACTTGGTAAGCGTCGTTCGTTCAAAGTTGATGGAGGCCTGCACGACTTCCGATGTGCTCCGATGCACTTTCCCTGGTGGCTCGATCACAGGTGCTCCGAAGATTCGAGCAATGGAGATTATCGCCGAACTCGAACCCACTGTGCGAGGCCCCTATTGTGGTAGCTTGGGCTACATTAGCTTTGCGGGTGATATGGATTTGAGCATCCTGATTCGCACCATTACGGCTTGCAATGGCTGGTGGCAAGCTCCCGTGGGCGGAGGTATTGTGGCAGACAGTAAACCGGATTTAGAAGAGCAAGAAACTTGGTACAAAGCCGAGGGAATGCTGCAAGCCATTGATAGCCTGAAATGATTCTGCTGATTGACAACTACGATAGTTTTACTTTCAATCTCCAGCGTATCTTGCGGCAACTGGAGCAGGATGTCGTCGTATGCCGCAACGATAGCCCAGAAGTACTGGAACTAGCGGAGCAAGCCGCTGCGTTGATATTGTCGCCAGGCCCCAAAACGCCTCGCGCCGCAGGCAAATGCTTGGAGATCGTTCAAGAACATTCTGGCCGAATTCCAATGCTTGGCGTTTGTCTAGGGCATCAAGTTATCTACGAAGCCTTCGGTGGTGAGATTGTGCGTGCTCAAAGGCCAATGCATGGGCGTATGCACCGAATTGAAACGGATAGCAGCCGGCTTTTCGAAGGCATACCAAGTGGTTCTGCCTTCGCACGTTATCACTCATTGGTTGGAAATCGCGATGAAATACCAGCCTGGCTTCGCGTCACCGCATGGTCGGCAGATGGCGAGATCATGGCTTTGGAGCACCGTGAGCACCTGACTTTCGGCGTGCAGTTCCATCCCGAATCCATCCTTTCATTGCACGGCCCGAAATTGCTACAGAACTTTTTGCAAAGCGCTGGCCTGCCGAACTCTGGACAGCTACCTGCATCCGACTTGCAGCATCCGCAGCAAGTGTCGCCTCCCAGCGGTTCCGACAGCTACGCAAATGCTCAAGACAGAGAACCAATGCCTCCAGCCGAAGAACTACTGCTTACAGGCAAGTCGCGTTAGAGAATTTTGCGCTGTACGCCGCTAACGAGCGCATCGCTATTAGAGCGTCTCTGTATTAGGATTTACCAGAATTCTTATCAGCGCTCCTGCAATTGCATCAAGCTTCCTAAGTTACAGCGCTGGGCTCACTAGATTTCCAGTTTTAGTAAGAGCCGAACGTGTTAGGAGCCGGCTGTCCGCTCCAAAAATACTGGCCCGCGGCTAGTGCCGTCGGCTCACAAAGTGAAAAGTTGATTCACTCTGCAACGAAGCGCCGTTAGTCTCAGCGACTTCCGCTACCGATGCACTGCTGTCGGGAAGTGTAAGAGCTGTTGTTACTCGACCTGCTGCGTACTTTGCAGATACGCGAACAAATCGCCGATTTGCTCTGGTGTTAGCTGATCGAGCAATCCGTCTGGCATGGTAGAATTCTCAGATAGCTTCATTTGAGCGACTTCTTCTCGAGCAATTTTGTACACTTCGTCTTGAGTCGCGATTGTCACCACGTTCTCGTTCTTCTCAGTTACAAGACCGGTGATGACACGATCATCTTCTGTGCGAACAAGTGTCGCGCGAAACTCTTTTGTGACCACTGCGCTCGGGTCCACTATGTTGTCGAGTAGGTAATCAAGATTACTGCGTTGAGCCCCAGTAAGATCAGGGCCAAGCTTCCCTCCAGTTCCGAACAGAGTGTGACATTTTGCACAGGATGTGTTGAAGAGCGCGCGACCGGCCGATCTATTGGCTGCGGAAAGAGCACCTTCAGTGAGTTGCTCTCTCAGCTTTGCTTTGAGTTCTTCCTTCTCGGCAGGACTCGCGCGGACGCGGCCCCAAGTGTCGGCCAGTAATTCGTTGAGTCGAGGTTTTTCGTGGCTGGCAATCTGCCTTGCTTGATAAGGCGATAGCTCTTCCCGAAGTATCTGATTTCTCTGGATTGCATTCAGGAGGTTCTCAGCCCAAGATGCTCGCGAGGCCAGAAGTGAAATCACTTGGGAACGTTCCGATGGATGAAATCTCCGGTAGTTCTTGAGAATCATCCCGCTGATGTCCGCTCTTTCGCTGTTCGCCAAGCCCTTTGCTGCGACGAGATTCAAGAACCGCTTATTGAGCAGTTTTTCGCATAAGTCTTCTGTTCCAAACGCTTTCGCATCGACCAACGATTGCAACGCGGATTTACGTAGCTCTATGCTCGCTTTTTCGTCTGCTGCGATTTCTTTCAGTTTGTCCATCGTTTGGCCGTCCCCAAACAGAACATTGAGATATTGCAATGCTGTCGCAAGCTCCTTGTCCTGCCCGGCTTTTGCCTTGAGAGACTCCGAAACGTCGGTCCACCTTTCAGGCCCCAGCTCGCGCACCCAGCCAGCCAGTGCTCTTGCCGTTCCGAGCACCACATCGCGCTTGACGATGGCCGACTTGGAATCTGCAATTTCATAGAGCTGCTCAAAAGCGGAACGGTTTTTCTTCATGCCATCTGCGATACGACGCGCGATCAATTGCCGTGTCTTGGGCCAATTACATTGTTCAAAAACACTTAGCAGGTCTGACTGATGGTTCTCTCCAAGCGGAATCAGACCGTACCAGACCATCAGCGGTAGGTTGTGATCCTGCACGTCGACTTTGTGAGACACAAGACCTTCCGCTAGCTCGCGGCGTTGCTCCAAAGGCAGCCTTTGCAACGCACTTGCCAGCTCAAGCCGTACTTTCGAAGAAGTGTCGTTCTGTGCCATCTGGACCAAGGACTGATAGTCCGCTGAATCGATAGGTTTCCCTGGATTCGTAGGCCGATTGCCATAGGCCGTGTCCAAGTACATGCCGTCTACTGTTAGCCGAACTCCCCAAGCTCGCATGTTTTCTTCTTCGTGAGTTCTTAGGTAGTCGATCGTTGCTGGAGTAGAACGATCCATCGCAATCAACGACCAGAGGCCTCGGAGACGCTTCGCAATTGCGAGCGTGGACGATTTCAATATCTCTCTCGCTGCCGATTCTGCGTCATTCAGGGGCGTCGCTTTCGGGTGAGCGTCGCGACTTAATTCACCCAGGAGATCTCGAGCGCGTCGCGCAGACCACTCTGATGCGTTTCGCTGCAGAGTCACCAAGGCAAGTGCATCGCCCCGAATCTCGTCACTCGCCAAAGGATTGAAGTTCTTTCCACCAGCTTTGCATGAGATTTTGTAAAGCCGCCCGCTGGTTCGGTGCACCCCGCTGTGTTCGTGACACTCGCCAATGTCGCTCCAATCAACTAGTAACACGTTGCCATCTGGGAGCGGTAGTAACTCCATGCCGCGGAACCATTCATCGTCAGACAGGAGAATGTCTGGCTCGTGACTGGCAACGTAGCCCGAGCCGTGTCGTTTGAGCGACTCCACGTTGACGCGTCTGCCATGCATGTTGACCGTCATAACCTTGCCGCGATATTCCTTTGGCCAAACGTTTTCTTGGTAAATCATCATACCGATGTGAGCATGACCACCTCCAAAGTCATTGGCGGCTCCGTTTCGTGAGGCAGTCCAACTCTTGCCCGTGTCAAAGTGCCAGTGATCGGCGTGCATGTCGATCAGTTCGTAGCTATGCGGATTCTGATCCAAGGTGTGTGGTCGAACAAAGTGAGCCCCTGGAATGCATTGCCAGAAATGCCCATTGACCGTGTTGATGAAGAACAAGTCGCCGTACTCGTTCCAATCATTTCCCCACGGATTCGTAGTTCCCTGTACCAGTGCCTCGACGACTCTTCGCTCAGGATGATAACGCCACATTCCGCCGCGGATTGGAATGCGTTGCTCAACTGTTGATCCGGGTAAACCCATTTCGCCTGGACCTGACGCACCGCAGCGACCATACAGCCAGCCATCTGGTCCAAAACTCAGCCCATTGGCAAAATTATGATAGTTCTCCAGGCCAGTTCGGAAGCCGTCTAACTTCACTTGCGCCGGGCCGTCGGGGATCAGGTCACCGTCCGAATCTGGGATGAACAACAGCTGAGGAGGAGCCATAAGCCAGACGCCACCTCGCCCAACAGTTATGCCCGTCAAGATCTTCAAGTTGTCGGCGAAAACGGTTCTCCGATCACTGACACCATCGCCATCGCTATCCTCGAGCACAATCACTCGATCGTTGAGCTTCATGTCAAAGCGAACACCGCGCTCAGCGTAAGTGAAATTCTCGGCGACCCAAACTCTTCCTAATGCATCGGTGGCGGCTGCAATTGGATTCATCACTTCAGGTTCTGCAGCAAAAACGGTGGCATTGAACCCCTCTGGCAATTTCATCTTCGCGATGGCTGCTAGAGCATCCGAAGGCTCTCCAGCTTCCTTCTCGCTGTTGTACAGCTCAGGAAAAGTGTCATTTGCGTCATCTTGCGCAAAGCCGATTCCAACACACCCGGCTGCAAGAAGAGTGGACAATGCGATTCGGATCAACGGGGTTCTCATTTTGCTAGTTCTCATTTCTCTTTTCGCAATTGTTCCGCTAGCTTTTCAAAGTCACTTGATTCATCAGCGCCCACTGTCGGATAATTTAATTTCAACGACTTCAGCTTGGTTGCAATGATATCTGCGATGGCGGCACGCATATACCATTTGTTGTCAGCCGGAATCACAAACCAAGGCGCGTTCTTTGTACTCGTTTCAGTCAAGGCCGACTCAAAAGCTTTGACGTACTTGGGCCACATCGCGCGTTCCGCCAAGTCACGCGAGTTGAATTTCCAATACTTCTCGGGATTGGTCAATCGTTCGAGAAAACGTTCCTTCTGCTCATTGCGCGATACGTGCAAAAAGAATTTGAGAATGGTAGTACCGTTGTTTGCTAGTGATTCTTCGAAGGCGTTGATTTCACTGAATCTACGCTTCCACAACTTGTTCAGCGAAGCATTACTCTTCACGTCAATCTTAGGCAGGTTCTGCGGCACCAAGAATTCCGGGTGCACGCGTACTACCAGAACTTCTTCGTAGTACGAGCGATTGAAGATGCTGATCATGCCTCGCCCCGGCAAGCATGGTACCGGTCGAGCGAGAAAGTGATGCTGCAGCTCCAAGTCATTTGGGGCCTTGAAGGAATACACTCGGCAGCCCTGAGGATTCACTGCCCCCATGACGTGTCGGATCGTTCCATCTTTTCCTGCTGCGTCCATGCCTTGAAAGATGATAAGCAGTGAGTGGCTACCAGCCGCGTAGAGAACTTGTTGCAGTTCTTGAAGTTGCGACACGTCATGGCCAAGCGTCTCAAGCCCTTGTTCTTTGTCCTTAAGATCTTTTCCGGCGTCAGTGGGGCGTTTAACCAAGCTCAGCTTGGAGCCAGGCTTGACCAGGAATTTGTTTGGATCGAAACGGTGCTTCGCCATAATACGTTAAATCTCTCAGCGGATTCTGATGGACCCGACATTCCATGGTGTTTAGGTGGTTGATCGCAGCCTTAGGGAGCTTTAAGGCGGTTGAGCCTATTCTACCAATAGAGAGCGACGCAGTGCTTTTTGGGCTCGCCGGGAGTAGGCTTAAGATGCAAAAGCCCTTCGACGAGCAAACGGGCTAGTGGGATTGATGGATTAGCGCGAGGAAACGATAATCTCGCCGAAAATCTTTCTGTTTCTAGATCAATTTGCAGTAATCCTGGCTGCAAAAAGGAGTCATCCCACAATGCCCTTGGTACCCCTTCGCGTCGTTTTGGATCACGCAGCAGAGAATGACTATGGCGTCGCTGCCTTCAACGTCAATAACATGGAGCAGATCCAAGCGATCATGGAGGCTGCAGTTGAGACGGATTCTCCAGTCATCGTTCAAGCTTCCCGTGGTGCTCGGGCATACTCG
Organism: Aureliella sp.; assembly: GCA_963691875.1. Taxonomy (GTDB): domain Bacteria; phylum Planctomycetota; class Planctomycetia; order Pirellulales; family Pirellulaceae; genus Aureliella. The sequence goes on along the minus strand of OY829846.1, from coordinate 944,480 downwards.
CAAGACCTCTTTCTCGAGTACTTGATGCGGGCTGCTGCCGAGCTTTATAAAGACGTGCCGATCGTAATGCACCAAGATCACGGCAATAGTGTTGAGACTTGCTTGAGCGCGATTAGCCATGGATTTACATCTGTCATGATGGACGGCTCGCTCGAAGAAGACGGCAAGACCCCGGCTGACTTCGATTACAACGTTAAGGTAACTGCCGAAGTCGTGAAACTTGCTCACGAAAAGGGCGTTTCCGTCGAAGGCGAACTGGGCTGTCTCGGTTCACTCGAGTCGGGCGAAGGCGATCAAGAAGACGGACACGGAGCGGTTGGGAAACTTTCGCACGACCAACTGCTAACTGATCCTGACGAAGCCGCTGAGTTCGTTGAAAAGACTGGTGTAGACGCATTGGCTGTTGCTATTGGAACAAGCCACGGTGCCTACAAGTTCACTCGCAAGCCTGATGGTGACGTTCTAGCGATGACACGCATCGAAGAAATTCACGCCAAGCTGCCAAACACCCACTTGGTAATGCACGGTAGCTCGTCGGTTCCTCAAGATTTGCAAGACATCATCAACCAGTACGGTGGAGAGATGAAGCAAACTTACGGTGTTCCAGTAGAAGAGATCCAACGCGGCATTAAGAGTGGCGTTCGCAAGATCAATGTCGACACGGACTGCCGGATGGCAATTACCGGTGCTATTCGCAAGGTAATGCACGATAGCCCTGAGAAGTTCGACCCACGTGACTTCCTGAAGCCAGCTCGCGCTGCCATGCAGGAAGTCTGCGTAGCTCGTATGACCGCCTTTGGGCAAGCTGGAAATGGTGCCAAGCTTCGCGCGAAGATCTAAGCATGTTTTGCAACTGAGTTCGCTCGGCTAAGTGGACAATACTTTAAGGCAGTGTCGCAGGACGCTGCCTTTTTTCTTGAGTGGACTGAATGATGAAAGATGCCCAACACCTGCGGATAGCGCGTCCAACGGACGACCTCGATGCACTCTTTGCGTTTTATACAGAAGCACTCGGCTTCGAGAAGCTTGGCGAATTTCGCGATCACGAAGGCTTCGATGGCGTCATGCTTGGGCATTCGGAAATACCTTACCATTTCGAGTTCACGCACGCTCACGGTCACAAAGTCGGCCGCGCGCCCACGCGCGAAAATCTTCTGGTGTTTTACTTTGCCAACTATTCTTCGTGGCAAGAAGCTGTCAGTAGAATCGAAGGCTTCGGCGCATCGCCTGTGACATCATTCAATCCGTTCTGGGATCTTCACGGGCGGACTTACGAAGATCCCGACGGCTACCGCATTGTGCTTCGCAACGGCCCTTGGCCGATTCAAGCATGACCGCCAGCGACTGAGTCCAAAGCAACCGCTTAACCAATGGGCGAGACACTTTAGTTAACCGCCGGGAGCAAGGCCACTGGGCTGCAGGCTCGACTAGCGGCGGATCAAGCCGCTTCGGATTGGATCGCCATTCTTCATGCGATCACACGGATGCATAAATAGATCTCCAGTAGTTCCAATGTCTAGCCGTGCACCGGAAGATTATACTGACGCATAAATTCAGCAATTCCGCTGAGCGATCTTTTGGGCCAATTTAGATTTTTCTTAGTCATCAGCGTCCGTCACCAGCAACTTCCACTGTGCGTCAGCGCAAAAGAGACAGTCATCGGCAATCCTGCTGGTTACTATCTCGCAGACGCTTACTGGGCGTAGCTCTCGAATTCTGGCGACGTTCATTGCCGAGTTGATTGTTGAGTCTTCTCATCAAGTCGTAATTCTCGCCGATCCTGACAGCCATGCTGGTGCTATCTATTTATAGGTTCAACCCCAAGTTCTTCGCGCAAGATCAGTTAGGCGAAGCGAGGTTGGAGAGGAGTACGATCCGAACATCAGTTGATTTCAATGCTTGCAGTGTCTCTAGTGAGTCACAAAACAGCTCGATCGAAACAACATCAGCGGTGAGGTCACGCTGGAGCTGTGAAATGTCAGCAACTGGATCGATCTCGAGAGACTGGCAAAACCGAGCAAAGTTTCAGCCTTGATAGTCTGCGAGTCGCGAATTCTCCGCTTGCTAAGCGTTTGCCGGCAGAGCCTGAAGTAGGGCCGCGAATCACGCGTCAGGCAGACCAGTGTGGCAAAAGAGGTCAAAGATCACAGCTTTAATCATTTAATTGGCACGCCACATCATTGAACTAGTGAATCAAAGTTTTACTGGCTTCTCCGCTCAACTCACGAACGAGTCTGGGGACTGCGTAACCAGGCAAGTCAGCTCGTAGTGCAGCGACTAGTTCTAGTGCTTCGGCGTCCGGCACTCCAAAATGCACCCCACCGCGAACTGGATCGAGCTGGTGAAGGTAATAGGGCAGGACTTGTCGATCGGCTAGCTGTACGCACAGCTCTCGAAGCGCTTCGAAGTTGTCGTTGATGCCTCGCAGAAGAACTGCTTGGTTCAGCACTTGTGTACCTGCCCGATGCAGTCGCCTGATCGCCGCCCAAACTGACTCATCGAGTTCCTGAGCATGGTTGATGTGCAGCACCACGTAGACAGCCTGCTCAACTGACTCGAGCAAACTTGTAAACTCCGGCGTAACGCGGCTTGGAATCACCACCGGCAATCGAGTGTGAAATCGCAGTCGCCGAATATGCGGAATCTCTGAGACCTGCTGAATAAACCATGAGAGTCGATCATCACCGACAGAAAGCGGATCTCCTCCGCTGAAGATGACTTCTTCGATCGTGGAATCGGATTGCAGCAGCTCAAGCCATTCTTGCCATTCAGCTCTGCCCTTAGCTGCCTCGTCATAGGGGAAATTGCGGCGGAAACAGTAACGACAGTGGATCGCACACGCGCCGGACAGAATCAGCAGCACGCGGTGGTCGTACTTCTGCAACAGTCCTTTATGACGCTCTGCAGGTAATTCGCCGACAGGATCAAGCTCACCAGAGTCTACTAACTCCGCAGATTGCGATACAACCTGCAACAGCAATGGGTCTCGCGGATTCCCAGGCTCCATCCGCTGGACGAACTCCCGGGGCGCCAGGATCGGGAAATCGGATTCCGCTTGCGGGCAAGCGACCTTTGGATCGACGCCGAGAAAATCGCACAGATCCGTGCTGCTTCGATATGCGGCTCGCAGTGACGCACGCCAATCCGCTGGCTCGAAACTGCCTTCGACAGGCAAAGTATTTCCCGGTAAAATCGTCGCCAAAATCAAACTCCAGAAAAGTGCCACGTGTGATTTCCACGCGTGGCATCCAACATAACAATCCCAGCGACGCTACGGAACACATCGTCAGATCACTTCCCAAGATAAACACGAGCGAGGAAAGCGTGCCCAGCTACAAGACCAACGACTTTCGAAAAGGACTGAAAGTTCAGATAGACGGCGATCCATACCAAATCATCGAGATGAATTTTGTCAAACCGGGCAAAGGCAACGCGCTTTACAAATGCAAGCTCCGAAACTTGCTCCGCGGTACCGTCGTCGACCGCACCTACAAGGGTGGCGATGAGCTGGAAGCGGCTGATGTGGAAGACATTTCCGTCCAGTTCTTGTACCAGCAAGGCGAGACTTGGGTATTTATGAACGACGAGACTTTCGACCAGTACGAGTTGACGAAAGATCAAGTCGACGACAAGTGGAAGTTCTTGAAAGACGGCATTAAGTGTTCGATGGTGCTTTTCAACGGGAATCCAATCACATTCGATCCGCCAATCCACGTCGAGCTCGAAGTCACGCAGTGTGAGCCTGGAGCCAAGGGGGACACAGCGACCAACGTGACCAAGCCTGCCACCGTTGAAAATGGGGCCGAATTCACCGTGCCTGGATTCATTAAGGAAGGCAATGTCATCAAAGTTGACACTCGCACCGGCGACTACGTCGAACGCGTCAGCAACTAACGTCGCTAGAATCCCACTACCGGAGGCAGAGCGCAGCAATGTCAGAACGTCGAGACCTTCAATTCGAAAGCTGGGCTGGAGTCCTCGACGATCTGACCGCACTGGAATCGGGGTATGAGCGAGTTGGAAAGTGGGGTTTGGATCAAACGGTTCGACACCTCAACGACTGGTTGACCTATCCCATGGATGGCTTTCCTTCTCCGCCATTTTTCTTGCGATTTATTTTTGGCGTCATCCGTAACAGGTTGGGGCCAGGAATGCTCCGTCGCATTCTTGACGAGGGGAAAATGAAAGACGGAATGCCGACCGCGTCGGACACGGTATATCAGTTTGACGAGAGTGCTCTTTCAACATCGCTCGAGAGCCTCCGAGGCAACATCGCGCGCTTCCAAAGACACAGTGGCACGATTCATCCCTCCACGATTTTCGGAGCGATGAGCAAAGCTACTGCTGAACACCTGCAGTTCGTCCATTTTGCTCATCACCTCAGCTGGCTCGTGCCGACCTCCTAGTCAAACATTGGCAGAGGCAGCCTGCCTGTCTGCGCAACTCAATCGTGAAGGCCTCCGCTTCCCGTGCTTAAAAGCACAGCTGAGACCACAGGCGGGATGCCTATGCCGAGTTCATTTCTTCCTAACGATACTTCAGTGGTATCGTTAGACGTTGAGCGATCGAGAGGAGTGACTTCCTTTTAAAAGGAACGGATGCGGACTAGTATTTCAGCTCGCCGCAATTCTTTTCTAGAAACGCTGGTTTTCATCAGCTTGAAAGTCGATAAACTGTAGTCGACACTGGTCAGGCCAGCCGACGCACCCCTAGCTCAACTGGATAGAGCATCGGTCTACGGAACCGAAGGTTAGAGGTTCGAATCCTCTGGGGTGTGCTAACTATACGTTGGGTTTTTGAAATCACGACACCCAACCCGCGACACCCGGAGCAGGTGTCGTACTCTTTTCATAGTGTCGTCCGCACGGGATGCGTGGGCAGTACACCTCACTGGAGGTGCGCCGAATGCACAAAGCGACCAAACCCCGGAAGCCTTACCCCGACTTTCCGCTCACTCCAACGGATCGTGGGCAAAAAAACAACCAAAAGCTCGAATATTTCGGCTCTTGGAAACCGGCACCGAAGCAGATCCCGACGGATCAGCAGCGGTACTAAGGCAGTACAATGCCGTCATGGCCAAGCGCCTGATTCCCGTACCAGCGCAAGCCGTCACCGTTGGCGCTGCACTGAACGCATTTCTCAACGCAAAGAAAGCAGCGTGCGAAGCCGGCAAAATCGCTCAGCGGACATATCTGGAGCATCAGCGGACGTGGAGTCGATTCGCCAAGATGGTGCATCGAGACACTTTGGTAGATGCACTGTCTCCGCAAATCTTTGCTGAGTTCCAGGCTGATCGTGCGAAAACACTCAACTTCATAAGCGTGGGCAACGAAGTTACGCGCGTTAAAACTGCGTTCAAATGGTGCTACGAAAACAGAGTCACCAAAGAGCCGGTGTACTTCGGCAGCGAGTTCCGCGAGCCTCCCCGCAAAGCAGTTCGGCGACATCGACGCGAATCGGGCAAAAAACTGTTTACTGCCGAAGACATCTGGAAGTTGCTTGACGAGGCGGGATTGCACCTGCGAGCGATGATCCTGCTGGGAATCAATTGCGGATACGGGCCGCATGACTGCGCGACACTTCCGCTTTCGGCGGTGGATCCACGACGAGCGTGGATAGTCCTCGGTCAAAACAGAGATCGACCGAGTATGTCCGCTATGGCCAGAGACAGTTGACGCGCTGGCAGCAAGTTCCGCTCGCCGTCCGAGACAGACAGAAGGCAAGCCGGTGTTCTTCGTCCAGCATTATGGCAAACCGTTCACAAACGAATACAGCGATCTGAGTAAATACTTCACGGCAATTCGACGCCGCGTCTTGCCAACCTGCAAATGCGGCGATCGCGATTGGACTCATATGTGGTGCTTAGGAAAAAACGGACGATCATGGTGATCGCCCGTTTTGATTAGTTGTCTGCATCGCGGCTTTAGCCGTCGCCACTCGCTGTTATAAACGTCGTCGTTGGCGGCAGACTAGGCCGAGAGCACTGATGCCGAATATGGCTAGGGAGGTGGGTTCGGGGACGGTGGAAGCATCAGGGGTGGTGACCGTTAGCGAAGCCTCATAGAAGCTTAGGCCATCGGCACTTACATCATCTTCAATTAAGAGGGTCCAAGTACCAAGGGCGGATTCTCCGTTGAAGATATCGAGACTGTTTAGTGTGTCATCATCTGGTCGGAAAGTTCCTGCAGTCATTGAACTGGAACTCACATCTACGGCGCTTGCCGCCTGCTGATCAAACAAGACCGTGCCCTTAAAAGAACCAGATTGGCCCAAGGCGAAGGTTTCAAAAGAATCGGCTGAAACGGGCTCTTCTAATCGATCATTAGAGATGAGCGTGAATGCTGTTCCCAAAGGACTAAGCAAGGTAAATTCGATTTCGTTTAAATAGCCATTACCAGTGTTAATCGGATTTCCCTCATCAACAAATGAGTTGTCATTACTTTTAGCAAAGGAAATTAAGAGGTTGACGTCGGTAACTATCGAGGAACCTCCTCCGAAATTGCCGGAGTTGAAAACAAAGCTTCGTTAACTATAAGACGCATCGAAAAAACCTTCGGAGGAGTTGGTACTTGTGATCACTCCAGCCTGCACCCAGCCCGCAGAAGCGACCAGCATCACTGCAAGCGCAAATCCAGATGTTGTTTTATGACGTATCATCAGTTGTTTCCAAAATTGAAGTTAGATTGTTGAAGACGAAATTTTGTTTGAAATTCGTTCCGAAGGTTTAGTCGGAACCTTCGGAATCAAATCAGATAATCGCAAGTGCCAGCGAAACGCTATCTGTCTACTTGCTTGGTCACTTAGAAATTAACAGACTGTACCTGTGGCAATGACGCACGGTTAGCGATCCACCTAGCTTCCAGCCAATCCGTTCACATTGGTTGACTAGAGGCAATTGAAGCAAATAAACTCCTTTCCTTTAGGGTTACCATTCGACCTAGAGCAAGCCGATGCATCGTTTCCTGAAGCTTCCCTGGATTAATTCGCTTGTCCAAAACTCGTTAATTCCAAAGCCGGCGTGGAGTTTATACAGGACGCATTCTGCGCGAATCTCGATCGTCTTCGTTTGCCGCTGATTCGCCACGAATGGCGATAACACGCCAGGCCGCGTGTTTTAATCGTGGCAATTCACCCTGGCCGAGGATAGAGCATGAAACTGCATCGCAAGACAGATGACACGGCTTTAGAAAGAAAACCGGTGGAAGCGAATGTTGCAACGTCGCGAAGTTGGCTTGAACACCAACTGAAATCTTGGTTTCGAACTAGTCGAGCAACCACTGGCATGGTGTCATCTACGTTTGAAACCAGTCCCGCAACAGCTTTGGATTTGACGTAGCAATTTTGTTTCGAGAAGTTTCAGCGCGTAACTGTTTTCCTTAGGACATGGCCAAAGGTATCGCCGGTCAAAAAAGAAAGCGGTAATTTCGCCTCGCAACTAGGTGCTATGGGAACAGTTACCAAGTTTCGCATAGGTCTCAAATGCCTATCCACTCTCCAACCCAATTACAAAACAATGCACAAATGGGAAAAAGTGTAGTTTCACGCCGTTTCGAACTTTGAAGGGTGAATTTCGACCTCAAAAAAGTTAGGCAAGTAATTATGGGCACCCCGCAGCAAGCGGACGGAAGAGATTTACTAAAGCTCCAACAATTACCTCGCCCGCAAGTAGCCTCGTAAAAACACATCTTACTACGTGGGATATTTCTGTGATTCGATACGTGACATTTAAGCCAGGATTTTGCACGCCTATCGAGCCGCTAGCTAATCCCTAGTGCTATTGACGTTAAACGAATCGCCCGCCCGGCTGCGACACATCGCCTGAACGAAGCGGGGGTACCGGGCTTACCTGGACATGAACCGCCTGAAAGAGAAGCGGATGATTGAGAAAGCGGCGAGCTGACTGTAGCACTGGCTCGACAAAAGGGAGCCGCCCTCTCCCGCCTTCGCGATCGATGCGACCTGGTAAATCCTGAACTCCGATGCGATGGTGGAGGCGAGAGGGGCTTATCGAAAGCAGTTCAAAGACAAAACATCAAAATCAAATGTGTGCAAATTGACGGACACTACCTAGACCACGCTTGGGAGTTTCGCCCGTTAGGGAAACAGCGAACAAAAAAGTTCGCGGGATTCGACAATTGTCGTGTGCAATCAGAGCGATTCCGTTATCCAACGGTTTTTTTTCTAGTGACCTACGCGATTTGCTCTGCGACTGTACGCAAAACCGTCAAAAATCTCGAAGACCGTTTCTTCCGCCCATCATTATGAATGAGGCAAACGCGAAAATGAGGCAAACGCGAAAATGAGGCAAACGCGAAAATGAGGCAAACGCGAAAATGAGGCAAACGCGAAGTTGGTTGGGCGATCGCTCGGGATCCGCAAATTACGTGATTAGGTCCACTCTATGATAATGCATCGAATTCCCAATCGAGAAAGATTTGATGTCCGCGTTGAACTGCAATCGGTCGCCGCTCGATGACGGAAGTCGGAATAGTCAGACAGAAACTTGGTTCTCCGTACTGTTACCTCTGCGAACCCCAGACGACTTTAACCGAGATACTCCGAGAAAAACTCTTCCGACGTTGGCGAAGAGTTGTTGCAAGAAGTACTTACTTTTTGTTGCTGAATTGCAGTGAGTAAAGATCCGCGTCTTTCATTACGAACCGCAGGCGGATGGGCTTGCCGGCCAAGTGGCTCACATCCTCGCCATTCCTCCACGTCACGGTTTGATCGATGTGGTCTCCGATCATCTCCGGGCAGTCCTGCTGTGAGAAACCTTCAATCGGACTCCCGTCTGCGGTCTGGATTTCGACGAACAGCCCACCGACTGCCGATGTGGCGAAGTTGAGCGACAGCTTCTCGCCCGAAAAAACAAATGGTTTGGTGATAAATTCGCCGCCGGCGTAGGGAGCCCGCACTGAGGCGAAACCGTCGGGTCGGATGACATACCGCCGAACGTGATTCGACGGATAGCCTGAATGATGCTTCACGTAGAGAGACAACTCTCGGGGACCGGTCTGCACGATGCCGCGAGCCGCATAATTGGCCCGCGATGTCCAGTTCTGCAGATCCCCGCCCGGCCGGACGAAGGCTTCCATAAACGTTCGCTGGAAGTTGTCGCCACCGCGAGCCGACACCAACAAGATGTCCGTGCAATCGTTCACGTAATTCCATTTCGTAGGCGTGCCGATTTGCCTGGCTTCTTCGTCGGTCAAAACGCGGCGCCCGGGCAGGTAGCGGGTCGGAAGCCCCAGGTAGATGTGCGGCGCTCGAACATAAGGATCGAACTGGTTTGTGTAGAGGTGCTCACGAGGTTGGCCGCCCAACTCCAGGTCGATCGGCTCGCTCCAGTGTATGAAGTCCTTGGAAGACGTGCGGGCGATCCAGCGTTTTCCCTCACGAAATACGCGAAAATAGCAGACGTACTGCTGCTCACTCGCCGACCAGAACGCATTGTTTTGAGAGTCGAACGCGCCTTTCGTAATCACGGGCTCCGCCTGGAGCTGCTTCCAGTTCAGGCCGTCGGCAGAAGCGAAGGCCAGCAGCCCGGGCTTGCCGGTCCCGCCGAGTGCTTTATACCGCTGGTCGGTCGGGCAATCCGGGTTGGTGTCGATGAACGGAGCTAGGTTGTGGCAGCCGCGATTACGCGCCAGCACCACGTTATTGGCTTTGGTACCGTGAACTTCGTAGATGTCCAGTTCGGGCCGCGTCCAGTGGATTCCATCTTTGCTTTCGGCAACACAGGTAACCTCCGTATCAAGGTCGTGTTTCGCCTCGGGCATGCCGCGGTAATAGAACCGGTATGTATCGCCGTCCTTCAGCACGGTTTCATATCCGCTGTACAGCCCTTCCCACGGTTGATCGAACCGGAACACGATTTCGCGCGGCTCCGGGCGATGCAGGACAAGCCGGACGCGGTCCAGCGATCCAATCAAATGGTTATCAACGAACAACTCACGACGCGAGCCGATCTCAATCGGTTCGGCAGCCTGGGTAATGGCCGTGAAGCAGAACAAAGCGATCCATGCGGCAATCATCGAACGGTTTAGTTGTTTCATCACTGATCCTTTCGCAAGAACGTTACCAGTTTCGGCGTATCGAGCGTTCGCGTCAGGCGGAACACGCCCGCTGGGCCGTTGGGGTGGCCACTGTAGAGGAAGATGTGTTGGACTCCGCGTTGTTCGTCGATGACCGCTCCAGCGGGATGGAAACCGTCGGCGTCTCCGTAGAATTTCCCCTGACGCTGAAACAGGCGGCACTCGCGACGCCAGTCGCCTTGGGACCAGTCCTCCGGCGCGATGCTCCAAAGCCATAGCTCCATCCGATGCCGTTCGCTACGCACAACTTCGAACCGCATTGTCACAGGATTGAACGACAAGTCGACCGTGTCCACCAATCGCGGGTCTTGCAGGTTTGTCTTCGTGATTGTTGGCTCCTGGCCGGGCAGCCAAGTCATCTGTCGGTGGGCTCGCACCTTGTTTTGATCGCGCGTAACGATGTGATATTGCCCATCGTGGAAGATCGCAGCCGGTTCGTATTGCTTGAACCCGGCTGGATGTTCTTCGGGCAGCCATGTTGCGCCGCCATCGGGTGAACGAAGAACAACCAGTTTCTCAGAGTACTTGTGGTACTGATCCACCTCGCCGAACCAGTTGCCGAACACAAGCAGCCCGTGCCTGGGATCTTCAAGAATGCGCGGGCCAATGTTGATGATGGCGTGCTTAAAGGTATCCTCACGTAAAGCCTTGGAAAAATGTTCCCACGTGCGGCCCACGTCGTCACTGCGGAAGACACCGTGGTTGTTAACAGCGATGACCGCGCCGCCACGGGCCGTCCCGATGGCGTGCAGATGGACTTTGTAACCGAGCGGCGATTTGTTTCCCTTGTCGAACTTTACTCGATGAGAAAGCGGTACGATGCCACCGCGTTTAAGATCTTCCGGCTTCATGCAGTCCCGCAAGTCGTAAGGCTCGGACCACGTCTTGCCACCATCGTCGCTACGAAGCACCACGCCGTAGGACATCTTGGGATGCGGCTTGCCTGCGCCCTTGGCCCGGTGTCCAGGAATGCGACGGTGCATCACGACGATCGTGTCTTCCGACATCGTCGCAATCGGCCAGCCGTAGTGATTGCAATCACCCGGCGGGTTGACCGGCAGGTTGACCGGAGCCAGTTCGAGCAAGCCCTCCAGTTTACCGGCATTAAGCTTCTCGATCTGTGCGTCGGACGCGTCCAGAAGCTGTAATGCAAAGTCATCCACCGCAATTGCTGGACTCTGCATCAGAATGAACACGACAGCGGCCGCAATAAGATTCCCCAAGAATATTAACGTATTCCAAGGTGAGCAAGCTGCGTTCTGTTGAGTGATATAGCTCAAATCATCTCTCTCGAAGTCTTGAGTCATAGATTACACATCAGACGCCGGAAGATGGCAAGCATGGGTGAATCGCGAGTAGATGGTTCTTTTTCATGGCTTCTTGTTTTGTGCTTTCAGCATTCGCTCAACAAGCTCCTGTGCCTTGTTCGAAGTGTCTCCAGTGACAGCCAGAGGAACGAACTTGGGATCCGCCGTCACTCGCTCTTCATCGGGAATCTTCCGCCAACGAAGGTTGCGAAACCAAACCTCCGGCCCTGAGTCCTGTAGCCACAACTTGCCGCCACTCTTTCGTCAGTCCAGTCTCGCCGAGAATTGCTGGGCGAAAACGTGATCCCATCCGGCAACAGCACGGCGTGTGCGGCAACATGCTTTGCCGCGTCGAGGTACTTCTGAACCAGCGCCGACGACATCGACTGCGCGGAAGCGGTGTTGATAAAACCCTCACCCGCCGCACCGTCCACGGGAAACTCGCGAGTCGGATCGAGCGAAGTGACGCCCGTCAGGTCGCGAACTGAGTAGTTGTACTCTTCATTGTTCAACCTTCGTAGAACAACCGGTCCAGGGTCACCAGCCGTGGCTTCCGCCTCCCGAGCGAGAAACGCCCGCACCCACGATTGCAATCGTTTCCGCTGGTCGTCGGTGGGCTGCCGTGAATCTTTCGGCGGCATTTGCCGACTGTCCAGCATGGTGCGAACTTTGAGCCAGACGTCCAACTGACGCCGTAAATCTACGTAAGTTGCAAAGGAACCAAGATCGATGTCCGCCTCCGTGGTGTCCCCCGAGTGACAGCCATTGCAGTATCGCTCGACCAGTGGGCGGATCTCCTTTTCGAACAGTGTATCTCCGCCAGCAGCGGCACCTGCTGACACATAGCAAAGAGCGATACCTAGTAAAACTAGTTGTTTAATGGCGAATCGCATCTGATTCATTTGACGATTTCATTCAAAGTGTCTGTGCTGGCGCCGAAGGCTTTTGATTCTACACGAAGGTGTTGGAGCATGGTCACCTACAGGTTGCACAGCGGTTGATTGTAGTCGCGTCGGAAGGTGAGGCTCTTACTTGAGTCCGCCGCCCGCGATCAGCATATCTAGCAGCCTTTTGTCGTGGGGGGCGGCGTCAACCGCGTTGCGGCCGAATAGGATAAACGCGTGGTCCAGCAGTCGTTCTTTGCATACGCGCACCTTGGCAAATCGTGAGAACAGTTTGTGAAGCAGCGTCATCTGCTGATGTTCGGTAGCAATCAGCTGCTGAACTTAGGACTCGGATCGAACGTTCTCACTTAGATTCTAGTAGCTCTCGATACGACCTGATCGTCGACGTTAGGCAAGACCTGTCAATTTTGCGCGGGTGTTTCTCTATAATTTCTTTATGGAAGAGGCCAAGTTTCTCCTAATCCATGACCTCGTTAGCTCTCAGAACTTCACTAGCAGTTGAAGGTACGGATCCAGCAATCCAAACGTGAGCAGTTTATCTGATTCTCGGCTTGCGATCGCAGAGGATTGTCGTCCAACTAGGTCTAGCTGATCAGACTGCTGGATGGACTCGCTTTAGCTTCCCGGCCTGGATAAGAGCTGACATGCCAGCAAGAGTGGCTGAGAATCGTTACGAAAATCGTTGCTTCCATTGTGCTTATCCTTTCTCCTCTTTTTGAGCGTCGATCCCATCTGTTTGTAGCTCAAACATCCATTTCGATTTGAGTGAATGGTACTCTTGAGTCGTGAACCCGGACGCTTCTTTCGACGAGAATCGCTCACAAATCCATTCACACCGGGAGTGGTCACAGAAACTCGCTAATTTATAAACTTCTCCTTAGATCTGATATGGCATGAGTTGACTGTAAATGTCGGATGTGAGCTTAATTAAGCAGCTCTGCGTCACTGGCGGGACAACTTTGCTTCGTGGGCAGAGAAGTTTCGGAGAGTGGCGATAGGCGTCTTAGTCGAGCAATCTGCGATCTATAGCTGGAGGATTCGTCGCACAAGTGCACCGAATTTCTACTGGACGCTTTAATTTCTGCTCAAGGCAACAAAATAGCTATTCGAGCGTTTCGGCTTCCTCGAAGGGAAGTTCGTTCGGAATGCGCTCGGCCATGCCACTCTTGAAATGCTTGCGGCAAACAGAAGTGTAACGTTCGTTACCGCCAATCTGAACTTGGCTACCTTCTTTGATCACGCGCCCTTGCCCATCCATCCTGAGCACCATCGTCGCTTTGCGTCCACAGTGGCAGATGGTCTTGATCTCTGTCATCGTGTCGGCCCATGCCAAGAGTTGTTGACTGCCTTCGAACAAGTTGCCTTGGAAGTCAACCCGCAGGCCGTAGGCGAGCACGGGGATGTCCAAGTCGTCCGTCACATTACTAAGCTGTTTGACTTGATATTTGGTTAGGAATTGGGCTTCGTCTACGAGAACGCAGTCGATCGTCTGACTTTCCAAAAGCTCGACAATCATCGATTCCAAGTTGTCTGCGGTTGTAAATGTTTGGGCCTCTGCTTCCAAGCCAATCCGCGATGAGACTTTTCCTGCTCCAAATCGCGTGTCGATCTCCGGCAGGAGGATCAACGTTTTCATACCGCGTTCGTGGTAGTTGTAACTCGACTGCAGCAAAGTCGTCGACTTGCCCGCATTCATCGTTGAGTAATAGAAGTACAGCTTGGCCATGCAAATTCAGCGATCTAGGGAGGTGAGCTCAACGTCGCGCGTGATATGCACGATTCCGGCACAATCCTACTGCATTGCTTGATGGTAGCAAGGTACGAAAAAACCCGCCGACCATCATGATCGGCGGGTAGTTCTTGGGCAGCCAAGACTCGAAGTGGGGCAATGAGTTTGAGTCTCAGCTAAGTGCCCGTGACATGGTTTCCGCCGACCCGAGTGGGGCAAGAACTCGTTGGAGGTCAGCAGTAACCAAACCACTGCGTAAACATAAGCCGCGTTTTACACGCACCCAAGCTTTACACGCAGTATTTGCGTAGTAATTACGGAGTCGCCACTCGGTAATGTTGATTTGTTCCTTGCAACCGGAATCTGTGCCGACCGTTGGCACAGAATGAAGTACCACTAGTGGCGGGATGGTGCGATCGACATGGCCTGCAGAACGTAGCACGCAAAACTAGCGACTCCGGCCTTTGGCGATCAGATCCGCAAGCATCGATTTGAGTTCCGTCAACTTTTCAGGATGAGATTTGGCCAAATTCTTCGACTCAGTAGGATCATCCTTGAGGTTGAACAACTGAAACTGCGGCACTTGCGTGTTTGCCAGTTGCTTTTCTACGACCACGTTGCGAGCACGTTTCTTGTCGTATCGATGCAATTTCCAATCGCCAACTCGCAAGCCAAAGGTTCCATTGTTTCCGTTGTCTTGCTGCACCAAATGCGAGCGTCCTTTGGCACCTGTTTCGCCAAGGAAAGCACTGAGGACATCCATGCTGTCAAGGCAAGCATTCTCGGGCATTGGTTGATCAGCCAACTTGGCGAGGCTCGCTGCCAAGTCGATCGTGCAGACTAGCTCGTCGCTGACGCCAGGCTGAATGCGGCCCTTCCAACGAGTGATCAATGGCGTGCGGGTACCACCTTCATAGACGCTGTATTTCCCTCCGGTGTATTGTCCTGCAGCACGGTGCTTGCCGAGCTTCTCCAGAGCGAAGTCCTTGTAGCCGTCATCCATCACAGGACCATTGTCCGAGCAAAACACAATGAGCGTGTTGTCCGCAATCTTCAGTCTATCTAGCGTTTTCATCAGCTCGCCAACACACCAATCAAATTGGATGATCGAGTCCGCTCGGAATCCAAGTTCAGTTGCCCCCTGAAAACGCTCGTGCGGAATACGCGGCACATGAATGTCGTGCGAAGCAAAGAAGAGGAAGAACGGCCCGTCCTTATTGGCTTCGATGAACTTGACTGATTCCTCTACCCACTTGTCCGCCAAATCTTCGTCGCGGAACCGTGCAGCTTCTCCGCCAGTGTAAAACCCAATGCGACTAATGCCGTTATGAATGGTCGAATTGTGACCGTGCGACCAATCCATCTTCAGCGTGTCGCGATGAGTCTGGCCTGTTGGATGATCGGACGAGGGTTTTTTGTTTCCTACCCACAAAGGATCTTTCGGATCTAGATTCGGAACACGGTGATCTTTCACGTACACCTGAGGGACGCGGTCATTGGTTGTGGGTAGCAGAAAACATGTATCGAAGCCAATTTCAAGCGGTCCAGGTTTGAGATCATTGTTCCAGTCAGGTCCCGCAGGCCCGCCAAGCCCCAAGTGCCACTTGCCGACCACCGCAGTCTTGTAGCCGGCACGCTGCAGGAGCGAAGGCATGGTTTCGGTTCCAGGTTTGATAATCGCTGGCGAGTTTGGTGGTGCAATCCCGGTTCGCTCGCCGCGGAACGCATATGTTCCCGTTAGCAAAGAGTAGCGTGTTGGTGTGCAAGTAGATGCCGAGCAATAGCCACTCGTGAACTGCTGGCCTTCGGAGGCTAATTTGTCGATGTTGGGCGTTGAGAAGGCTGTCGCACCGTAGCAAGATACGTCGCCGTAACCCAAGTCGTCCGCCATGATGACGATGATGTTCGGCTTCTCAGCGAATGCACCCACTCCTGGCAGAAGCTGAAGGACTCCAAATAGAGTCAAGAGTAGTCGACGCAAAAAGGGCTTTGATTTCATTTCAATTGCTCATCAGCGGGTAAAGTGTGGGGTTGTGGCCGACCAGTATAGACCAGCCGACCTTCCACGACTATCGCGAGCAAAATCGATGGTGTGTCTTATGACTTTTTTGACTTCGTCACGCCGTGTAGTGTTAGATTTGCGACGGACTGCAAGCGTGGGGAGCCTTTTTGCTCATCTTTACCAAGAGCATATTTTTTCGGGCAACAGTTTGGCGATCAAGTTGTCGATCTCATTACTCACTTTCTAGCCTCCATTCTGAGTTCGACCGAAAAGATTATGGTGCATTGCTCAAGGAACAGCGGCCATCCTAAAAACGCAGGTCCGGCGACACCCGAGGCGACTACGATCTTCAGCGTCCTGGTCGACGGACTAATTTTCTACAATGGAGTTTTTCGGAAGTGTGCTTGAACGCTCCGTAAAAAACAACCCGCGATGAAGATAGGTTGCGTTCTTGTGGTTTTCGAAGTTGCTGGCTTTGCCGTGAAACTTTTGGTTTTTGCGTAGCAGCGACGTTCAAGAGATTGAAAAGCCGAGAAGGATTTTTATCCGGCAAGCTTTGGACGAAGCCGTCAGCCGTGCTGAAGAGTTCAGAAATAGCGCATAGGCAGGGTGGCTTTGCCTTTGCGATGGTCGATTCGGAAGGGGCCAACATCTGGGCGGGGCTCGACATAAATCATAGCACGGCCGCCATTTTCGAAAGCAAGACAACGTCGAAAATTACAAGCATTCAGTTGATCTGTTATCCCGCGTGAAAACGGCGGAGGAAATCAAGTGAGTCAATGGTCTCTTCAACGGAACTAGTTCTGCATCGGGATCGAAGCTACGGCGTCCACTTGTCTGCTGCCATCACTGCTGAAGAGCTGTTGCAGCAAGAAAAGTTTTAGTCAGCTCTTGCTTCTTTGCCAGCGCAGCTGCCGCTCAGTCATTTCAGGCCAAAGCGTAAGCTGTCGTATTAGGTGAGTCAGTCCATATCTTTAAAGGGTCCAATTGAGCCAAGTTTTCATCAGCTTTGAGACCGTCGGTGTAAGTCTTGTGCGATTGTATTGATCACCAAGCTTTCGGATAGCTTCGGCCTGCGTTGGGTAAGGGTGAATGGTGCTGCCCAGTTTCTTTAATCCCATTCCATGTGTCATAGCGAAGCACAAGTGGCCGATCAAATCACCTGCGTGTTCGGAAACAACTGTTGCCCCAAGAATCTTGTCCGTCCTCCGCTTGACCACGACCTTCACAAATCCCTCCGTTTGTCCATCTAGAATCGCTCGGTCGACGCTGGAGAACTGCTGTACAAAAGTGTCGCTGGCAACGCCGCGCTCTTCGGCTTGCAGTTCGGTCAATCCAACATGCGCGAGTTCGGGGGAGGTGTAGGTAGCCCAGGGAATCAAGAGTGAACTTGCTTTGGCTCGCCCCATAAATAGAGCATTTTGTATCACCGAACGCGCCATGAAATCGGCCGCGTGCGTGAACTTGTACTTGGATGCGACGTCGCCCGCTGCAAAGATCTTTGGGTTTGTTGTTTGCAATCGATCGTTGACCTGAATGCCTGAGCGAGAATCGAAGCTGACACCGACTTCCTCCAGGCCGAGACCTTCGAGGTTTGGTTGGCGTCCAATTGCCACCAGAATCTGATTTGCTTCAAGCGATGAGTCGGGGCCGTTCTTCGCATCGAAGTGAACGTACTTCCGGTCGTTTGCGGCTTCAAATCTCTTCACCGAAGCTTCCAAATGTACCTGCACGCCATCGCGTCTTAATGATTCCTGGACGATCAAAGCGGCCTCCTGATCTTCGCGGCTCAGAATGTGGGTGCTGGCTTCCAGCAAGTGAACCTCTGATCCGAAACGTGCGAAAGCTTGTGCCATCTCACAGCCGATAGGGCCGCCTCCTATCACGACCAACTTCTTTGGCAAATCTGGCAAAGAGAAAAGCGTCTCATTAGTGAGTGGGTTGACCTCATCCCAGCCCGGAATCGCCAGCTTGGCGGCACGAGCACCTGTGGCGATGACGGCCTTCTTGAATGAAAGCTTTCGATCTGCGACTTGCACCGTAGACGAATCCAAGAATGTGCCTTGCCCCAGGAAGACATCGACACCAAGGCCTCGAAAACGCTTGGCCGAATCGTGATGGCTGATCCCGGCGCGAAGGCGACGCATGCGTTGCATGACATCAGCAAAATCAACGTGGCAGCCTCCATGCACTTTGACACTAAAATTCGCAGCATTCCGAACTGCGTTGGCAGCTCGAGATGCGCTGAGCAGACCTTTCGAAGGCACGCAGCCAACATTCAAACAGTCGCCACCCATCAGCTCACGCTCGACCAAGGCTACTCTTGCCCCTAGTCCGGCTGCACCCGCTGCTGTGACTAGTCCGGCCGTTCCGGCGCCGATCACGACCAGATGGTACCGACCCTTCGGAATTGGATTCTGCCAGTCCTCGGGATGCACGTTGCTTGCAAGCAATTGATTGTGTTTGTCGAGAGGCTGGAGTGCGGGGAGATCAAGAGGCATGGGGATATCCAGAGTTGGGCAAAGAGATGGTTTAACGTATCAGTTTTGTTCCTCGGTTCGTTTACCTGTCGCCCAAGTCAAAGTTTTCCTGACGATGAGTGGAAACAGCCCCAGAAGCGCAAAGGCGAGCAGAAGCTGTGGAGAAACGATTTCACTTATGCCACGCTCTGCCAGCACCTTGAGACTTGGCACGCTTGCCCCAGCATAAATATAAACACAAGTCCCAGCGAACATACCAACTTGGCTTACCCACCAGAAAGTCCAAGTCTTAATCGGTGTTAAACCCATTACGACATTGATTACGAAGAATGGAACGACCGGAATCAGACGCAAGGTAAAGAGATAAAATACTCCGTCTTTTTCCAGGTTTCGATTGAAGCCGTCCAGTCGATCACCGAATCGGCTGCTCATCCAGTCGCGTAGAAGATAGCGGCTGAGCAAGAATGCGACCGTCGCTCCAGTCGTTGAAGCAAAGCTTATGAGCAATAAACTGCGCCAGAAGCCCAAGTACCACGAGACAACAAGCGTCATGGCGGTGGCTCCAGGTAACGAGAGTCCTGTGACAATAACGTACAGCGCGAATGCAACGAGCATGACCAATCCAGGGCGTGCCTCCTGCAGGGCTTGGAGTTGCGTCTCGCGTTCGGCAAGGCTGTGAATGCTAAGTTGGTCGCCAAACCAGAAGTAAAGCTGCCAAGCCAGAAATAGCAGCAACATGAGCGCGACGCCTTTCAACCACGCGCTGCCTCCGCTCCTCGATTGATCTCCAATTGGAACTGCAAGTCTGTTTGTAGTGTTGTCAGAGTGCTCGCTTCGTTCTTGCATCTGATGTTTGCGATAGGTCCTGCTAGGCTCTGGTTCTGATTGACTGGCAGTGCAGCACTGTCGTTACTCCCCAGAATTTGGATGAGCTGTTGCCTCGCTGCTTTTCAGCCAGCTATTTTTCGAGTTGCTCGACACAGCATCATAGACGTGCTGTAAATCTTCGATTCTTAAAGTGCTTGCTAGTTATCTTGTGCACGAACTAACCTTCCGAATCCCACATTGAGTCCGTGCCCTCACTTACGGGAGTTTCGGACCTTTTCCAATAGTTACGCAGCTTATCTGCGAGGAGGAAGACTCCAGCAATGGCACCACCGGCGACGTAACCAAGAAAGATTCCAAGCGGGAGGGAGCAGACGAGCGATAGCATCAGTTGAAGCGGGAATAGATAAACGGTCCCCATGATTTGTCGGTTGAGTAGAAAACCCAATGAAAGAATAAAGTAGGCAATCGGTCCGCAAAGAATGGATGCCAGTCGCGGTTTCTTGCCCCCGAATGACCATTGTTGAGCGACGGCTATGAGAACGATATACGAAGCACATGCCAAATATACTTGCGGCAGATGTTCCTCAAAGATTGGCTCGGCTAGCTTTAGCAACGCAAATAGAACTGCGAAGCCTACGGTGACGGCGAGTAGGGTAAACAGGTCGAAAACTCGTGTTGCCCCATAACTCTCAGAGCCAACTGTGTTGTTGATCCAGTCGGTCAGCTGCTTCGTATCGGAATGCACCGAAATCTTTCGAAAACGCTGCGAAAAAGGGCTCGCGGCCGAGATCTGTTTCTCGTCGGTCAATCGCGGCGGCTGGTTCTCCGCGATTTCGTCTTGAACTGAATCAGCCTGAGCAAGGCCCTCAACGTTTTTTTCTTCCATGCCGTTAGTTTTACCGCATACTCGACCACATAGTGAAGACATCAGCAATCACCCTTGCCCTGACAAACGCGTCAAAGTTCTAGAATGATTGGCCCTGCTAATCCAATCTCGCTCCCGCGTCGTGATACGAGGAGATCCGCTCGTGCAAACTGAAGCTCTGGTGAGCCCTGGACAGGTTGGGATTTTAACTATTCTGCCCCATCCAAACTCTGCTGGGCGTCTCCCAAGCTCATTTGCGCCAGAAATCGGCTGGTACTCGTTGGAAGGATGAGGACCGGAGTCTAAAATTTGACATCTACACCTGCCCGGGGTGCCGAAAATCAAGTTACCTGAGCTCCATTCTGTCGACTGCCTTTTTCTGTTTTGAACATGTCTACTGAAAATTCCCCCAAAGACTCGCCAGAGAATGTTGCTGGCGAGGACACTCCAGTTCCCTCTCATGAAGCTGCAGAGAAGCCAACTGAGGCAGTCACTGAGTCTGCGGAGACAGAGTCCAGCGTTGAACCAGTGTCGAAGCCCGCCTCGGGTGGCCCACTCAATTTGAGCCGTATCCGCGAGTTGCGTAAGAGCCAGCATCAGCCTGCTGCCGCGCCCCAGCCTGAGGAATCATCGAAGGGCAAGTCAGGCGGAAAGGGGCCGAAACCAAAGCGGGCGAAACAAGCAAAACGGGCTGAAAAGAACGAACAAGCCAAGCCAGTTCAAGAAGTTGGCGTGATCAAAACGCCTCCAGCAGTCGCACCAAAAGTCGAAGTGCCTTCTCTTCGCCAACCTCTGGCAGCGGATCTGGAAGACGAGTTAAATGCCGCATTCGGTGGCTCCGATCTCGATTCGATGCTAATCGGCGACGAAATGTTGCAAGTTGGCAAGTCGATTGACGAAGGGCAGCGGATTCAAGCGAAAATCGTTAAGGCGCAGGAAGAGTTCGTCTTCGTTTCGCTTGGCGGTCCCAACGAAGGCATGGTCCCTCGCACGCAATTCGAAACGGAACCTGAGATTGGTTCCCAGATCGAAGTCGTTGTTCGGGGCTTCAATCGAGAAGAAGGACTCTACGAAGTCACTCTGCCAGGCAGTGCTGTCGAAGTCTCCGAGTGGGACGACATCAACGAAGGTGAAGTCATCGAAGTACTTGTTACCGGTTCAAACACCGGCGGCTTGGAGTGCAAGGCGGGGGCAATTCGTGGCTTCATCCCGGCAAGTCAGGTTGCAGAGTATCGCGTTGAAAATCTAGCTGAGCTAGTGGATCAAAAGGTACTTTGTGTTGTCACGGAAGCCAACGAGCGGCGTGGCAATCTCGTATTATCGCGTCGAGCTGTGCTGGAGCGTGAGAAGGAAGCGAAACGAGCCGAACGGATGGCATCGATCTCTGTCGGCGATTCAGTAGAAGGCACCGTGACGAAAATCCTCGACTTTGGTGCATTCGTTGATATCGGAGGGCTTGACGGACTGCTGCACATCAGTCAGCTTTCGTGGGACCGAGTGAATCATCCGAGCGAAGTCGTCGAGGTAGGGCAGAAAGTCGAAGTCCGAATTGACAAGATCGATGAACAGAGCAGCAAGATTGGTCTTTCCTATCGATCACTGGCTGATCATCCGTGGAATGATATTGACAGTCGATTCGCGATAGGGGCTGTCTGTAAAGGTACTGTTAGTCGCATCGCAGAATTCGGTGCCTTTGTCAAAGTGGCCACCGGCGTTGAAGGCTTGGTTCATATCAGCGAACTTGCGCACCATCGCGTCAGCAACGTCTCCAACGTTGTTTCCGAAGGCGAGGAGATTGACGTCAAGGTGCTTTCCGTCGATACGGCCAATCAGCGAATGAGTCTCTCCATCAAGGGCGCTCAGGCGGCACCAGAGACGAAGGAAGAGGACTCCAAGCAGGAGGAGGAATTGCCACCGGCGAAGCCTGTTTTGCCCAAGCACCAAGGTCCTCTTAAAGGTGGAACTGGATCCAGCAGCGGTGGCGAACGATTTGGCCTCAAGTGGTAGACGCCAATTCGGTTCGTAACGAGACTTTGTCTAACGCCTACTGCACCGTTGATGCTCGAAGATTATTTAGAGCCTAGCGGTTGGTGCCGGTTTGCTTTTGCCGCCTGGGTGACGCAAAGACAGCGAAAGAGCCGAACGCTAGCGATTTGGAGGTCACGCGTTTTCTCTATAGCTCATCGCGGCGCAGTCCCGCCCGACTTCGAAATTTGACATTTCTTGTTCGAAATTCGATGGTATGAGCCCGCAGCGTTTCGGCCTCGCTCTTAGGACTCGTCCTTGGGAGCCTGGACGCAATACAAATGCGAGTCGCTGCGGAGAAAGAGCTGTCCGTCGTCGGCCGCTGGTGTGGCGTTGGAGAGGGAATTGTCGAGAATGTTCTGGTGTAGCACAGTTAGATCGTCATCGGCTTCCATCACCAACACTCCTGCACGGCGAGTTTGCAACACGATCTTCCCTCCAATCGCCAGTGCCGATGCGTAAATGGGTTGTGACCCAGAGAGATCGACTTTCATACGTCCTCGAGAGATCATTTCCCCTGTCCTGGCATCCTGGGTATAGAACTTTGCCGAGCTATCGACCCAGTAGAGCTTTTCATTTAGCAGTACTGGCGTCGAGATATAGGAGGTCAGTCTGCTTGTCCATTTTACATGCGAGTCGGTCACATTACCTCGACCTCCTGCTTGGACGCATAGTGAGCCGACGCTGCGATAGCCGCCAAAGGAGTAGATCAAATCATCCTGGACGATTAAGCAAGGTGAAACATTACCTGCCATCGGAGTTTCTGCGTACCAAAGCAGCTTCCCCGTCTCAGGATTCAGTCCCCAGATCTCCCCGACCAGAACAAAAACGAGTTCCAGATTGCCATCGGCGGTAGTGACTACGGCTGGAGTGCTGAATGCGTAATTGAGACTTGGTGAATCTACTTCCCAATTGGTTTCTCCGGTTATTCGATCCAAGGCAAAGATGGTATTGGATTCTTCCGCCGCATTGACGATGACAGAGTCGCCGCAAAGGATCAAACTCGAGCATGAACCCCAACCCTTGGGATTAGAATCTTGACCGACGGCGCGTTGCCAGACCTCATTGCCTTCCATGTCGAAACAGTAGACACCCGATTTGCCAAGAAAAGCGTAAACATGTTTTTCGTCGACAACTGGTGTGTTCGTGGCATAACCGTGTTCTGGAAGCCCCATGCCACGGTAGGGGTCTTCCGGCAGCTTGCCATCGATTTCCTTCTTCCATAGCTCGGTGCCGGATTCACGTTCAAAACAGCAGACGAAGCGCTTAATCCAGGCAAGCTCGCCGTTGGATTGCCGCTCGAACTCGCAAGCTGTCACAAAGACTCGAGTTTCGGTGAGTACCGGACTACTTGCACCAATTCCTGGAAGAGCAGCACTCCATGCAAGGTTTTCGGTAGAACTCCATTGCAATGGGATATTCGTGTCGTCTAGCACGCCGAAGCCGTTGGGCCCTCGGAAACGATTCCAACCGAGAGCACCAACTCGGAAGGAGTCTTCCGAGTTGGCAGATACCGCCGGGACGGCTCCGACTTCCAGATCGGGCCGAACGACCTGTCTGCCATTGCGTAGAGCTATGAAAATGGCGACTCCTGCAAGCACAAAACTAAGAAGAAGTAACTTACGCATGCATCAAGATCCAGCATTGAAGAAGTTCGAAGTCCAGTTGTTCAGAATAACGCGATTTTCAGTTCTGCCAACACGTAGGCCCACAAGTCACATTCCAAACGGTTAGGCTTGAAGTCGAGTTTGCACTGTTACGGCGTGGCTGCGTTCTTGTTCCGGCCTACAACAAGTCACTCTGCCCCTTCGGAAAAGCTCGACCACAAAACGCTTAAGCGAGGAAGACAATATGGGTTTTCGGATAAAGTGAACCTATACCTATTGCTGGCGATAGTTTTCCCTGAGTGGAGCGGCGTCAGTCGACGTGATACGATCCTGTCCGGTTGCTGAATAGGCGGAATATGGCATCGACAACGTAGAGCCAGAGGAGCCCCATGCTAAAAAAACAGATCGTCTTGAGAACCATGTCGAGCATGATGTCTAACGCACCATAGCCTACGAGGAAAGTCAGAGTAGTCATCCATGTTACGTGGGGCATTGCGATTGCCTTCGCCGAAGCCATAGGGCCTCATCTTGTCGTAGCTGAAGTTTCGCTGCATTTCGGCTTCATAGATAAGTGCGATCCCAGTCGCCGCCCGAGCAGAGAACGCGAAGAGCTGACTGGGCCTCAGGTAGCGATCAGTTTGTTCTTGGAGAAGATGGATTCGACCACTACTTCCCATTGGCACACAAGTAAAACAGGTGCATGGAATTATTTGGTCGCCGAAACTTGAACGATGTCGACCTATCTTTAATCACGCCGACGCCGATTTCGAACGTCAAGTTCTTGCTCTGTCATCACTACTTCTTATTGGAACAGGAAACTAAACCATGCAGCGTTGTTATAACGCCTTATAACACCGTAGCCGCTGCGGCTTCTATGGGCTTGGGGAATGAGATCGACTTGCTTGCAACGATCACGATCAACCCACGGGCAAACATCGTGTCAGGGTACTCGCACTTCTCGTCTGGCGATTACTTCTCGCAGACCGCGGGCGCCGTGAATGCGGACGCCGATTTTTGTCTGCTTGCAGTTCCAAGTGCGATTCTAGGAATCTTACTTACCGCGATTTAGCTGCAAACGCACCATAAGTCGAAGGCTGCTGCAAGCATCTGCAGTCGCCCTTCTAGTCCGCGGCTTCGCCGCTTTCAGTCAACTGGGGAAATTGGGTCTGCCGGCTCCTTACGCGCTCGTTTCGCACCTGTACTTTAGATGGTGAAGCGAACACAACGAGTCACGAATTCCGCACGCCGGCCCAACGATAGCGAAGCCGGTGATGTAGGACAAATCCTGCATGTCTTAAAGTACTGCCTCTGGGACGGTAGGTGTATCGACCGTATCCCATTCGCCAAGTCCGCGAAGCCAGTTGAGGGCATGGTGACGCCGAGCGACTATGCCAATCAACGCACTGTTCGACACTAGAACCATTCGATTCGGTTGCTTCCAGTTCAGGTTCTCGGGCACTTCCTCTTGTTCGGCCGAGGCACTGCGAAGCACTGCATGTATACCGATGACGATTTGCGTCGCGTCCAGAATAGACTTTGTTCCTCGCAAGTTTGCATCCTCAATAAAAGCTCTGCTGTCTTTGCTTTTATTGAAGACCAACTCATGTAAGGCGTCTACATTGCACATCTCCGTTGGCCAAGTGAACTCATCAATGTGGCGTAGGGACCACATTAACACCCATAAGTCCTCCAGCTGCCAGATCATCGCTTGACGTTCTGATTCAGGAAGTCGTCGGTGAGCAAGGAAATCTCTCTCTGCCTCCGTAAGCGCGTCGGCGGCTCCTGTCTGTTCTAGGTCCTTCATTGCCTCGGATCTCGGGCGGCCTCTAGCGATACATACGACCGTGTGTAAGGCCAAAATGCGCTTTGCGACTTCGCGTGGCGGCCTGAGGATTTCTGCACTCCGATCCTTGACCCAACAGCGTTTTCCGATGTTGGGAACATGATATTGCTCGAAGACTTGTGCCTGGCGTTGGAAGCGGACTTGCTGATCCGGAGTCATCCGTGGGTACTCTTCGAGCGTGAGTTTCTGCACCGATAACTCAGAGAGCTCGAACAAGGCTGGCATACCGGAAGGGCCAAACCACGGTTCGCCAAGCGGCGAGAAGATGCCTGTGCCGTAGAAGAAAAACGACTCTTCGAGTGTCGCGGCAAGGCTTACGAGAAAGCTCGTGGCATTTATCGAGGCGTCAAAATCTGGATCTACAACGCAACCAATGCACATCTGTGAGGCGGCGATCTGATCCAGTATCCCTTGGATTTGATCAGTTGCCCCACCAACTTGGGACGTAACAAAGCCGTTAAAGCTGGTGAGATGAGATGAAAGGGAGTTTTCAGCCATCACGCTCAGCCGAATACTTGCCTCATGCCATGAAAGAGTCGCTCCATTATCGTGCACTTCAATTTCTGCGTTCGGGGCCAGCTGAATAAGTTGGTCCTCCGTCAGGAACCTCCTTCTCGTCGTGTAAAGTGCAATGTTCTCCATCAGTTACTCAAAGAATCTAAATCTCAACCACCGCTTCAAAGTTTGCAACCAGTCCCAAGCTACAGCGATAGTAACTCACAGACACCGAGAATCTAACGGGAGCACTCATTCTGCGAAAGAAAAGGTTAGGGAATGCTTTTAGTCTGGGGGGCATCCACGACAGCTCTCGCATCGAGATCATACGTCTCACCTGCTTCCAGGGCTTGATAGTCTAACTGGTCCGGGAAGACAGGTTTGTCTCGATCATAGAAGTGCACTTTGCCGCGCCCGACGACAGTCGCATTTGACTTGCGAACGACAATTGCCGTTGCCTCGTCAATGCCGATCCCAAGCAACTGTGGATAGCGATCGACTAACGAACTCATATCTCTGAAACGTTTGCGTTGCGAAAAGTGTTGGTCAATTGCAACGCCGGAGATGAAGCCTAGGCCGCCGCGTTCGTAGCCGGGAGCCATCGGCAGATAGTTTTCGATCGGCGTTGCGCGACACAAGTAACGAGCCTGAATGGATGCACCCGCGGAGGATCCGCCGATCGCGCCGCCGCGCTTGAGTACTTCCTTCATGAGCCGATGTGCCTCAGTGCCGTAGTACGAATCCGAAAAGTTCCACTGTCTTCCGCCGCCAAACCAAATACCTGTTGCATCGCGCAGTTTGTTGAGGATCGCTGGATCGGCGTTTGCTTTGTTACGGTCCTTCGTATGAATAAAGGTCGCCTCTTTGACACCCAGCCGTTCCCAATACTGAACCATTCGCTGGTCGTCACCCACGCTGTCGGCTTCAGAGCAGGGCACGTAAACCAGCTTGGCTTTTTCTTTACCGCCAGCAGCCTCAATGAAGTCCTCCATCAATCCATCGGGCATTCCTCCTCCGCCTACTATAAAGAGCGTGCCATTGGAGACATTGGGTGTTCTAGGCTCGGCCACCGGAAAAGCCTCCAAGCTGCGATCGATCGCCTCGCGTCGCCACTGAGTTAGATCCGCCATGATTTCGGTTGTCCGTTGGCGACGCTCGGAGGACCTCGGTTGGATCGTAACAGTCCTCTGAGGCAGCATTTCGTTTCCGGGCAGGAAGAGTCGCGCCCTGCCTTCACCAGCGACAAGCAATTTACGACCCGCCAACAGGAGTGCGGTTTGGGGCTCTAGCCCGAGGCCAACGGTCTTGGGCTGGCTCGTTAAGACGCTCATCATGGGCAGCCGATTGGCGGAGGAGAAGCGTGTCTTCAAGACACAATCTGGCAGAAGATTGCATCCATGAGCAATTTCAGGATGTGGCTTGTCGTTGGCCAGATAATGCTTACTACACCAATTGGCAGCGCCGCCGGATACGATTGCGGTCTTTCCCGTGTTTATTTGCTCCTTGAGCCAAGTTGCCTGTCTGTCAAGATACTGAAAACGACTTTGGAAATAGGCTGATGTGTGCCACGCAACAGTAGATGCATCTTGGTGCTCGGATGCTGCTCGCAGGTTTTGAACAACGACTACGGTTTGGAAGTGCTGTTCATATCCTTCTTTCAGTTCGCTTGCTTCGTCCTCTTGGCAGAGTACGACGACTTTCCCGCTCTTGTCCGTTTCTGACACAAGCTTAGTGATGGTCTCTAAGTCCGTCTCGGCATCGCACAAAATCAAACGGCCGTTGATCTTCAAATCAAGGGGCCAGTCTGTAAAACGCTCATCAAATTCCTGAGCCGCCAAAGTCGTCGGCAAAATGGAAATCAGTGCCCAAATCCCAGTTAGAAAACGTTTTGAGCTTTGTTGGTCGATCATGGGAGGTGCTCTTGGGATGCGAGTTCTTTTTAAGAGCCATTTGTGTTGGGAATGGCTTACAAGTCAAGTCATGCCTTTCGTAAATAATCCGCAAGGTATTTTAGGGTGAAGAGCGTGGCTTCTTTTTGGCGCATCTCTCGGCCAAGAATATCTTGGGAATCGCGTGGCGGTGGAGCACTCAGGTGATGGCTTATTTCTTGGCAATCTTCCCCGCGTCGTTTTATACAAACGTATGTCATGCCATCTCTTTCTGCATCAGCTCCTGGTCCCAAGTCTCCTGTTATGGCCAGGGAAAGGCTTGCCTCTGGGGTTTTTTTCAGAGCAGCTTCACAGATCGCGCGGCTGCACTCAGCACTTACTGGGCCTGGACCGTCGAGTATTTCAATTGCGATTCCCAACCAAAGTTGCTTGCTCGGGTTTCGATAGATTACGTGCGAGCCACAGAAATGTGCTGAAAGCCCTGGTACGACTCCGAGTGCTGCAGCAATCGCCCCGCTGGTACAGCTCTCGGCGAGGACCAGCATGTTGGAGCCCGACCGCAGCAAGGTGAACACTTGCAGCGCCGCGTCACGTAAGGCTTTTTCTTGAAGCATAATTTGGAGAGCGAGTTGGGAGGTTTCATCACTTACTAAGTAACGATTATATAGAGAAAGCCGCGACAAGATTGTCGCGGCTTAGCTGGTTTAGTTGTTCTCCAAATCGTGCAAAAGGTGATTGGAGCTACCTACTCGTCGGCGCCATCAGTTGTGTTCTGTACATTTTCTTGTTGGACAGCTGGACCAGTATACTCGCGCGTGTCAGCCTTCAGTTCAAAGGAACTCTGGTGGGAATCGGCAGTGTACTTCAAGTCCGATTTTTGCGCTGAGTAGCGATCCACAACATACGAATAGTTTTCGTAGTGCTCGTCACCTGGCTTGATCGTTTGGCCGCCATCATCGGCTGCAGGGTCAATGATTCGCACTGTATAAGTTCCTGGTGGAACACCAATCTTGCGTGCGCTCTTCATCACAAATTTGCCCTCTTTGTCGGCGATTCCTCGGGGCGGACGCACAGTGTCGATCTCGTCAGGCATGAATTCGATCATAACCCAGGGGACGGGTTCGCCATCTTTGGTGACAACACCCGCGCACTTGTAGTATTCTGGTGGTCCGCAGCCAGCTGCGGAGAACAGTAACAAGGGCGCTATAGCCAGAAAAGAATAACGTATTGGTCGATGCATCTTTATCCTCGGTTGGGTTGAGTTTTCGCTTGATTGTCTGGTAACGAGCTTTCTAAGCTACGGCAATTGGTTCACTAGACCCAGATCTTGCGCAATTTATTCCTTGTGCGTCTGTCTCGTTTACGGAACGCACAAACTTTCGCACGGAACGATGTGAACAAAAAATGCGTCCAAGCTGACCTGGACGCATTGTGTTGTTTCTTAAATCATCTAGTGATTATGTTGGGTCTTGAACGTTGACGGTTTGGCCATCGTTCATGCTGTGCAAACGGCGCCAAGGTGGCATTGCGATGTTATCAGTGATGAATTGCACACTGCCATCACACATCCCAGTCATGACTCCACCCGTGTGCCAGCCCCAAGAGCAGCGTCCTGCCAATCCCCAGCCTGGACGGCCAGTGGTGTTAGGACGGTGAGTGAAGAAATCGTTGAACGGATCTGGGTTTGGTGGATACAAACGACCACCTTGGATCGCTACCGCTAAACCTTGGGAGTTGTGATTGACCCATAAGAAAGGATTCGCAGGCGTGTCCCAGTTCGGGATGGCCGAACTCTGCTCCAAGACAAGAAGTGTGTTGGATGTGCCGTCGGTAATTTCACCGTGTCGCACCCATTGCATACGTCCGCCAGGGCCGCTCACTGTGTGTGAACGTTCCGGACAGCAACTTGATTGGCGAGTTCCGGAAATGCCAGACTCCTGTGGATTGCCGACTCTCCAGTTTGCCCACCGGCCTAGTCCGGAATTCATCGCGTAGTCTTTGTGATGACCTTCAATTCCGTTGAAGGGTGTGCTTGGGCAAAGAAACGAAGCTGGAGCCGAGCTGCAGGCCAAGATCTGATTCGCAGCTCCAGGATTTGACTGTGGATCTGCGAAGGTTGCATCCGGCCCGTAGTTGTTAAACCAAGTATCGTTAACCTCACTGGTGTAGGCACGGCCACGGAAGTCGAAAATGTTGTAAACGTTGGTCAATTCAATGAACGGCGCGATATAGATTGGCCAGCCGACTTGTCCGTCGTACCAACCATTTTGCACGCGGACGCTCGGATTACGATTGTTGGTAAATCCGCGTCTTCTGCGTCCGTGAATCGGGCCAGCCCCCAAATCTGGACCGATGATGTTTTGAGGCCAAAACGCCGTCGTGCCAGTTGGAAATTTCTTGTGAGCACTCTCATAGTTGTGCATTGCAAGTGCAATTTGCTTGATGTTGTTACTGCACTGCATGCGGCGTGCTGCTTCTCGAGCAGCTTGCACTGCGGGCAATAATAGCCCGACCAGAATTCCGATGATGGCTATCACCACTAGCAATTCCACTAGCGTGAAGCCACGTCGCCTAACGACCATAGCAACTTTCCCTAAAACCAGAAACAAAAAAAAGGAATCTACACACGGAGGTGTAGCTGAGGTTTCTTCGAGAGGTACGTAGGCCAAATCGGGAAGGATGACCTGCGGTGGTGACGACGAAAAGTCGTAGGTAAATTAGTCACAATGGGGTTGACTAGGTTGGTATTTGAGGATATTACAGCAGATTCTCCCTTTACAGTCAAATAGCGTTAGTTGGTTTCACCTTAAAATTGTCGATTCTTAGCAAAAAGACCATTGTGAAATGCTCGCAAAAACTGAACGTGGCTAAGTAAAGAAATTTTTCGCTCTCGCAGGGTAAGGTCGCGGGAGTGGCAGATTTCGAGGTCAATACGCGGGCCATCCTTGGAGCTTCGGCGAAAATTGCGCTTGTCTCGGCATGAATGAGAGGAGCCTTTTCCAATCGCTTGTGCACCCAAGATATTCCAGAATCCGAATAAGGAACCGAAAGAACCGGGGCGCACTCGTCGGCTCAACGTCGGTGAACTGGAGCGTTTCTTCGCCTGTGTGTAACAAGCCAATGATTTTGTAGCTGACGACCCGGTTTTGATCCCGTCGGACTCGGCTTTGATCAGGCGTTCAAGAATGAACTGGTTTATTGCAACGCCGACTTCCAGGCTGCTGCACCTTTTAATTTCTTTCAAATGAGAGCTAATCAGCTTTTGAAGCTCGCCGATCCGTCGAGCACTTGCTGCTGAACCCTCGACACAGAAACAGTTCCAAATCAAAGAGTCAGTCATCGCTTGGGCGAGATGCGATGGACTTGCATCAAGGATGAGGTGATGAGGGGGAGTGGCACTACTTTGTAAGAAAGCACAGATTCCGGCAAAGCAAATGCAATTACCTTGAGTCGAACACGAGTTAGCCGATTCGTCGTATCGGTTGTTACGCTGATGAGGGCAGGAACTTCAAACAACCCCCTACGCCTTATTCACAGTCTGTCACAGTCTGCGCGACCGGGTAACCACAGGTGTATGGAGATGATTTAGCGTACTTGAACAGGGAGGATTGCGTTGCGTAGCCGCGACGCGCCGAAGTAAGGGGAGACTCAAATAGAAAAAACGCGGTTACCATTTCGCAACCGCGTCAGTTCCTTTTAGTCTCTCTTCTTAATTCAAGAGCTCACTTCCACTTCGGAAGTTTGCGCCCAGGAGTCCAAGGTGCACCAATCGAATCGAACTTGGTTAATACACGCGGTACATCTCGCTCGACGAGTTGTCGCAATTCCGCTTCGAGCTCGAGGTAGAGTTCGCCGGCGATCTCAAACTGCCGACGATGCGTGCCAGTTGGCCCAGTCGTACTGCCCATCGCGCCAAACATTGCAGTTCGCAATCGGGATTGCAGACCAGGCTTCGCGCTTTCGTTCCGTGCTGACTTGGTTGGATCTCCGGAGAACTTCTCTTCTAGATCCAACAAACGAACCTGCAGCTTGCGAATCTCTGCCCACATGGCTGGATCAGCCTCGGTAGAACTGGATGTCAAACGTTCGACTGCGGCGAGGTGATCTGCCGCCTCGGAAGCTAGGGCAGATGCGGCCGAGACGACGTTGCCCAACTTCGCGATCTCCTGGCTAAATTCGAGAATCGCTTGGCGATCGATTTCAGAGGTGTCTCCGAAAGTGAGAGGCTCTATCTCAAATTCTTGGGCCGCAATGATTTGAGTTACTTCTCCATTCACCATCTGCTGCACGTCTACCGTGTACTTTCCTGGCACAGCTGTCGGACCGCGTCCACCGAATCCAGCGGTAGTGAAGTCCCAGTAGGTGTGAACCATGCCTTTGCCGGTGCTGGTGTTCATGCGACGAACAACATTGCCGTCCGCATCACGAATTGTCAGCCAGCGGCGCGGTGAAACCTCGCGGTCCTCAGCTTTGAGTTCTGCCCAGCTTGGGTAAGGCGTATCTTTCCTAGCGGAACTGGATGCTCTGTCTTTCTTCTGACGCCTACTCTTCTCCGTTGTCAAAGATTCCTTGAGATAGAAAGTAAATCTAACGCCAAATTCAGGGTTGGACGCCTCGTAGTAATTCGCTCCTTGGAAGCCACGCAGGCCTGATCCGAGCGGATTGATGCGTCGGAACATCTTACCCTTCTTGATTGGGAACATGTGATTGCTCTTGCTGGTTTCTGCGGTGACTTCACGGAGCGGTGAGTAGTCATCGAGAACGTAAAATCCACGGCCGAAGGAGGCTAGTACCAAGGCATCGTCACGTCGCTGTATCTCGATGTCCCGCACAGCAATGGTAGGAATGCCGGATCGCAATTGGACCCACTTTTGGCCGCCATCAAGCGTGAAGAAGCAGCCAAACTCGGTGCCGCAGAATAGAAGTTGTGCATTCTTGTGGTCTTGCTTTAGCGTGTAGACGCTTCCTCGCTCCGGCAGGTTACTCGTGATGGTTTCCCACGTTTTGCCACGATCCGTTGACTTGACAACGTATGGTTTGAAGTCACCACGCTTGTGGTTGTTCACTGCCACGTAAACGGTGTCTTTGTCGAACAAGTCAGCTTCGATGTCGTTGATGTATCCGAACTCAGGTACATCTAAATTGCCAAAGGTGTCGATCGAGTTCCAGGTTTTGCCACCATCTTCGGTGACAGAGACTCGGCCGTCATCGGTTCCAGCGTAGATCAAGCCTTCGACCAGTGGTGATTCGTCCACTGAGACGATGGTGCCGTAGAGCGAAGTCGAAGCATTCTTAGCAACGGCATCAACGCCCCAGACGCGTCCCATGACTTTTAGTTTGTTGCGGTCGATCTGCTTGGAAAGATCCTCGCTCACTGGTTCCCAGTTGTTCCCTTGATCATCGCTTCGGAACAGAATTTGTGACCCGTAGTATATGCGGTTGGAATCATGGGGCGAAATCATCAGAGCCGAATCCCAGTTCCAGCGAAGCGCTGGGCCATCCTTGGATTCACGCGGGCGAATATCGACCCTTTCACCGGTTTTGCGATTGAATCGCACCAAACCGCCGTATTGCCACTGCGAGTAGATGGTGTCAGGGTCATTCGGATCTACCGCGGGATCAAAGCCATCGCCGAAGACGGTGATGAACCAGTCTTGATTGCGTATGCCGTGGATATTGTTGGTCTGAGATGGGCCACCTTGAGTCGCATTATCCTGTGTTCCACCGTAGACATAATAGAATGGCTCGTCGTTGGAAACAGCGACTTTGTAGAACTGAGTCAGCGGCAAATTCTGTTTGAAGTCGTACGTCCGTCCGCGGTCCCAGGACTCATAAACCCCTCCGTCACAGCCAATGATAAGATGCTCTGCGTCGTTCGGGTCAATCACGATTGCATGGTTGTCGACGTGCTTATCCGCTTCGCCAAGGCTGCTAAAGCTTTCACCGCCGTCTTCGGAAACTCGCATGTAGGTATCTAGCAGATAGATCCTATCGAGCTTGTGAGGACAGGCGACGATTTCGTTGTAATATTGCGGGCTACCGGAAACTGCATCACTCATTCGACGCCATGTCTCGCCTCGGTTCGAACTGCGATAGAATCCACTTTGGCCGCCAGCAGCTTCAACCACGGCGTAGAGGATCTCTGGGTTGATAGGCGAGATATCTAGACCGATACGTCCCTTGTCGCCACCAGGCAGACCACGGTCGATTTTTCGCCAATTGTCGCCACCGTCGGTTGACTTGTAGACAGTTGATTCTGGTCCACCATCAATTAACACCCAAGTGTGGCGTCTTCGCTGGTAGGAAGAAGCGTACATGATGTCCGGGTTGTTCGGATCAATGTGGACCTCGTTGATACCAGTATCGGGGCTGATGTCGAGAATTTTGGACCAGTTTTTCCCCCCGTCAGTCGTCTTGTAAAGACCTCTGTCGTCGCCAGATCGCCAAAGTGGTCCTTGGGCAGCAACGAAAACCGTGTCACCATCGTTCGGGTGCACTGCGATCATCCCGATGTGCTCACTTTCTCCCAGACCGACCTTCTTGAAGCTTTGGCCACCGTCGGTCGACTTGTATAGTCCGTCTCCATAGCCAACGGAGCGTTGGGAGTTGTTTTCGCCTGTTCCAACCCAAACTGTGAATCGATCGTTGGGATCGAGAGCCAAACAGCCAATGGAGTAAGACCCGTAGCCATCAAAGATCGGCGAGAATGTTACTCCAGCATTCGTTGTCTTCCAGACTCCACCCGAAGAAGCTGCAACGTACCAAGTTGATCGGTCCACCGGATCTACCACAATGTCGCCAATTCGCCCCGACATGAGAGCGGGACCAAGACTTCGGAATTTCAGTGGTGAGACCAAGCCCGAATTGATTCCGGGGGCTTCGTCTTTGGGCTCGTCAGAGTCCTGGGCTTGGAGGGTAGGGGTATTTGCGAGAAGAAGGATTAAACAGAGTGTGTAACTCGGCGTTTGCCATTTAGGCATCAAAAGGCGTGGCATTGTCAGTTGTGTCCAATTCTCTAATGAAAACAGCATCTTGTTCAGCCAAATTGCGGTTGGAAATACAGCAACGTGATTGGGCTTAGCCGGTAGATCCTCTATACCTTAGTTCGCCTACCAGCCTATAAGGCCTTACAAGGCCTAAATCTTCGGGAAAGTAAGGGGGATCATGGCACGAGACTATCCGCGTCTTGGCCGGAAGGCTCTGGTTTAATTCGGAGGCAAGCGAACCTTATACTCCTCATTTTTCGTTCTCAATTGCGGCGGAAACGCATTGAAGCGCACTTCCAAATCCAGCACTCAAACTGGCCAATGCGGGAAGTGCTAGCAGTCGCTCGCAGAGCATGCAAAGTATTGCAATATTCGCAGTCAGAAGGTTGGCCCACGTGAGATTCGAGTTCGGGATTTGCTTGGCGATGCTTCCAAAAACCTAATGTGGTATGACGGAATATTCATCCGCAGCATGAGGACGCTTCTGTTTCGTCCTGGCCAACTGAGTAGTGACTAAATCGAGCGAAAACACGTTTGATATTTGACTCCGGTAGCATTGGTTATGCTAGCTGCAGGTCTGGTGTTCTTACTGATCGAATCAACCGCTTCGCAACCCGTTGAGGATTAAGAATTTCAAGCCAATGCATCCGTTGACGTGACCGTATTCTGATGCCAGGATTCGCCCTTACGTTTCCTTTTCATAAGCTTGAATAAATCAAACGCGATGACAAGGCTATTGAGATATACCTCGCGGAATTGGGACTCGAGAACGGGACGTGGAAGTACTAATTGGCGGAACTTTGCCTGCATTCTATACACCGGGAAGGTATTGCGGCCTATCGCAAGCAATTGGTGCGAATCACCTACGGTCTATCACACTGTTGATTTCAATGCTGGCAGCTTGGGTTCCTGTTTTTCACAGAAAGCAGCGACGCAACTTTGCTCACGCAGCCGTCTACTGCCTCCTTTTAA
The DNA here is from genome assembly GCA_963691875.1 of Aureliella sp. Taxonomy (GTDB): domain Bacteria; phylum Planctomycetota; class Planctomycetia; order Pirellulales; family Pirellulaceae; genus Aureliella. The sequence goes on along the minus strand of OY829846.1, from coordinate 908,453 downwards.
ACTCTTCCTTTTCCTTGGCTTAGGACAACTATTGTTCCTACCAATCTCTTGATGACGAGACCTGCTAATACCTCCAGTTACGTTCGTATTTGTCGTCTACACCGCGTTGAGTCTCAAGACCACCTTTGACAGAGCTTGCCACCTTCAAGTCGATCTGCATCCTGTTGCTCTAAGGCTTCGAGATGTTGATGCTGCCTACGTTTATTATTCTATGGCTTCTTGCTTCGCTTCAGGACGAGTTTCAATCGTCGGTCCCTGATTCTATGCTCTCGAGTGGCGTTGATCCCGCGGTAAGGGCCGGCTCAGTTTGCAAAGGAAGATTTGATTCTTTTCTGACGAAGCACAAACCTACTTTGCTTTGTCTACAATCTTGCTTCCTTCCAAGACCTTGATGCAAGTTACCATTCACACGAGACTCATGAACCCATGTATCGACGCCTCACGCTGAATCTGCAGTTCGCTGTACTCCTACAACTGTGCCTAGTCAGCTGCTGCGCTAAGGCCCAGGACAAGCCGAATGTGCTTCTGCTGTTGGTGGATGACCTAAAGCCGAATATCGGAGCTTACGGTGACAAGTTCGCTCACACGCCAAACATCGATGCGTTAGCGAACAGTGGGATGCGATTCGATCTCGCTTACTGCAATCAAGCAGTCTGCGCTCCTTCGCGATTCACTTTGTTGCTCGGATCACACTCCACCACCACAGGTCTCTATGGGCTCGGCAGTCAGCTGCGCGATGTGTTGCCGGATGCGATCACGATGCCTCAGTTCTTCGCGTCGAAGGGATACCGAACGGAATCGCTTGGCAAAGTTTTTCACATTGGGCACGGTAATTTCGGTGATCCCGATTCATTCCAGGTTGACCACTTCCACGAGAAGGTGATCGAGTACTTGGAACCAGATAGCACCGACGGAGGTCAACTGACCCGGGAAGAGGCATTTTTCACCAATCAGAAACTTGGACAAATCCGCTCTCTGCCTCGCGGTGCGGCCTTCGAATCGCCTGATGTGCAGGACGAAGCTTACGCAGATGGCCGAGTCGCAAACGAAACGATTCAGCGACTTCAGCAAGCCAAGAAACGGAGGTCGGCAGAAGGTACTCCGTTCTTTATGGTCGCGGGATTTGCAAGACCGCATTTGCCGTTCAGCGCGCCGCAAAAGTACTGGGATTTGTTTGATCCAGATAAACTTCCGATGCCAGAGATCGAAGGTTTGCCATCGCAGTCCGTTTCCGCTGGCCACAAAAGGGGCGGTGAGATCTGCAATTTCAAGCCGGTTCCAGCGGACCCGCAAGCAGAGTTCTCGAGTGAATTAAAACGCGACCTGATTCATGGCTACTATGCCAGCACTGCCTATGTTGATGCACAAATTGGCAAAGTACTCAACGAGCTCGAACGGCTCGAGCTAGATCAGAGTACGCTCGTGGTTCTCTGGGGAGACCACGGTTGGCACCTGGGGGATCTTGGGATTTGGACTAAGCATACGAACTACGAGCAAGCCAATCGCATTCCGATTCTGATTCGGGCACCAGGAGTGACGGAAGCAGGGGCATCTACGAAGCAGTTGGCTGAAAGCGTGGATATTTTCCCGACCATTGCTGAAATCGCGGGCCTAGGGGAACCGGACGTGACTCAGCGGCTCGACGGTGTAAGTCTTGTGCCAGTGCTGAAGGACGGGAGTGCCCGAGTGCGAGATCATGCATATCACGCGTATCCAAAAAGAAAACTCGGCCGTGCGATTCGTACGGAACGCTATCGCCTAGTGGAGTGGCAACCACTCAACAACCGCGACGCGAAGCCAGAGTACGAACTCTATGACTATTCGAGTTCTGCAGTAGAAGAAATCAACATTGCCAAGGAGTCGCCTGAGATTCTGGACGAACTGAAAAACATTTTGGCTCGCTATCCCGATCCTGTACCGCGGCCGAAACGATAGTAACTCAGGCGTGAGTGGGGAGTCACAGCGAGCTTCGCCGCATGTGTCGATCGTGCTGAAATTCAGTTATCCTGTGTAATCCTGGAGAAGCCATTCCGCCGCTGCTCCGCATAGCCCCTCCCTCTATTCGGAAAAGCAACGTGAGTTTCCCTCTTCATATAGCCTCTGCTTCCATCCTATTGCTCACTTGCAACCTCTCAATCGCCAAGGACCAACCGAATTTGGTTCTGATCATGGCTGATGACGTCAGTTGGGAATGCTTCGGGTGCTACGGTGGCGAAGATTACAAGACGCCGAACATCGATCGACTAGCGGCCGAGGGCATTCGATTCGAGCACTGCTATTCGACTCCCATCTGCACTCCCTCTCGCGTCAAGATTATGACCGGAAAGTACGGCTTCCGAAACTATACGCACTTTGGTTACTTGAACCCGAAGGAACGCACCTTTGGACACATGATGCAGGATGCGGGGTATCAAACTGCGATCGCCGGCAAATGGCAGCTCAACGGCTTGTACAATACTTTGCCCGGTAGCGACGATCCGGTGCGACCTCAAAAGGCGGGCTTTCACGAATCGCTGCTTTGGCAAGTCACTCGAGGGAAAGGCGGCGATGGTGGTGAACGATTCTGGGATCCGCCTTTGGAGCACAACGGGAAGTTTATTACGAAAGAAGAGAACGCGGGCAAGTACGGGCCCGATCTGCTGACGGAATTCGTCTGCAATTTTATGGAACGCAATCAAGATGGACCTTTCTTCGTTTACTACCCAATGGTGCTGGTTCACGATCCTTTTGTTCCCACTCCGGACAACGTCGGTGATGCTCCCATTAATCATGGCTTGAACAAAGCTCCGAAAGGCTACGAGCCGCGGAAGAAGAATTTTGTTGCCATGGTGGAATACATGGATAAGTTGGTCGGTCGCATCACGGACAAGGTCGATGAACTAGGATTGAGCGAAGAAACGATCATCATGTTTACCGCCGACAACGGAACGAATGTCGGAATTCGCTCGCAATGGAAAGGGACTGAGATTCGTGGCGGCAAGGCAGGCATGAAAGACAACGGAACGCACGTGCCATTTGTTGCTCGCTGGACGGGGCACACACCGAAAGGAACGGTGCTACCGGATTTAATCGATTTCACGGATTTTTACGCTACGCTCTCCGATGTATCGGGTACGAAGGCTTCCGTGAAAGAGCCGATAGACGGGCGTAGTTTCTTCCCGCAGCTGAACGGCCAGGAGGGCAATCTTCGCAACTGGGTGCTTTGCCATTACCAGTGCTATTGGAACAAGAAGCCGGGGCAGTTCGCTCGAACGGCCAACTACAAGCTATACCGAGATGGACGCTACTTTGAGGTGCCGATTGATCTTGATGAAGCCAATGACCTGGCTGCAACGGTGACAGGCCAAGCAGCTGAGATCAGGAGAGAGCTAAAGTATCTCCTCGATCGCTGTCCACCGGTGCCGGGAGGTATACAGAAAAAGGACGCAAAGGAACGTCCGCTGTATCCTGATACGCCGAATCTCTTCGAGGACTGAAATCTGGTCATCTCGTTGGGAACTAGCGACTTTTCGCTCATTTGCGTCCCAAGTTATTGAACACAGGCTAGTCGTCGAGTCGCTCAAACATGAGCAAACGGAACTCGATTGCTTCGTTACCAGGAATGGATTTCGCACGTAGTTCGAGACGTCCTGATCCGGCGGACATGAACATTTGTCCGATCTCAATTGTCTTGAAGTCCTTTACGTAGGACTCGGTCCTCTTGAATCTGTCGTTCTCCATGCCTCGCAGCGGTGGATCTTGTGGCACGTCAATTTTGAAGGGCAAAACGGAATCACCGATTGCTAGTTCTAGTTGAGCCCCGACGTTTTCTTTCTTACAAGCGTACTGCAATTGAACTTTGTATCTTGCAGCAGCACCAACCTCGATATCCCAGAAAATCTTCTGTTCTTCGGAGGTCCAGTTTTTCAAGAAAGAACAGTTAGGAAAGCGATTCGATCGCTGGATTCCACCCGTGAAACTCGCGTCGCGTGCTGGAACTTGGGTAAAGCGATAGTCGGGGTGTCCGACTAAAAAGGGGCGTTCGTCCTTTTCGAAACCGGCGACTTCTGCCAGGTGCCTCTCGCGTGTGGCTGCAAGCATTTCTTTTATTTTTAGGTGTCTCATACTGACGTCGTTGCGTTGCTCAGGATCGGCGACGATATCGAACAGTTTTCCTTGATGGTCCAAACGAAAACGCTGGTTTCGAACGCTGCACTTTGTCTTCCAGTGATTGACGATGACTCGGTCGGGCCATTCCTTTTGCGGCACTTCTTGACGCAGTAAAGGAGCAAGCGATTTACCATCCAGGGGCTTGTTTCCGATTCGCTCCACACCGCAAAGCTCTGTTAGCGTGGGTAGGAGATCTGTCACCGAGGCAATAGGCTTGATCGTTTGACCCGGCGCTAAATAGGTAGGCCAGCGAATTAGCAGCGGAGAACGCACGCCACCTTCGTCAGTAGAACCCTTTCGCCCCTTCATTCCACCGTTCCATCGAATGCCGTTGGGGCCGTTGTCACAGAAATAGATTACGATCGTGTCTTCAGCCAATTCTTCTTCTTCAAGGAAGTCGAGCAACCGCCCAACATTCCAGTCGATGTTTTCACACATCGCTAGAGCACAGCGCAAATGATTCGGAACCTCTTTTTGAGGTTCACGATTGTGCATCGGTAGTTCTTTGTCTTTGAATCGCTCCCAGTATTGATTAGGAACTTGCATAGGCGAGTGAGGCGTGTTGAAGGGTAGGTAGGCAAAGAATGGCTTGTCCGCTTGTTTGGCCTCCCTCATGAAGTCTATCGCTTTGTTCGTGAAGTCATTGATGCAGAATCCTTCGCCCTGTACTAGAGCACCGTTGTGTTCGAGCGGTGGACTGAAGTAATCGCCCCAGTGTCCCGAACAGAAGCCGTAGTACTCATCGAAGCCGCGACCATTGGGATGATAAGGGTACTGCATGCCGTTGTGCCATTTGCCGAAAGCGCCGGTACGATAGCCAGCGGCGCGAAAGCAGTCTGCGATCGTTGTTTCGTCTAGGTTCATGCGTTCGCCCCCCGCAGAGGTGCTATAGACGCCGCTACGAGCGTGATAACGGCCTGTCAAGAACTCGGCACGCGTTGGCGAACAAACCGCGCAGACATAGAATCGATCGAACTGTACCCCGTTTTTTGCCAGTGAATCAATACGCGGCGTGTTGAGGTTTTTATTCCCATTCAGCGATAAATCACCCCAGCCTTGGTCGTCCGTGAGAACGATCAACACGTTTGGTGGCGAAGTCGCGCCCAAGGTGAGTGGAGGGCCGGCGAAAAAGGTTGCGAGAGTTAGCCATAATGTGTAGAAAATCGGTCGACATTGAGGAATTTGTTTGACATGCACTGCAAGGTTCCTTAGAAAACGTCTCGAACCCGTGCCCGCTCTGTCGGTGTTTACCGTCGCCAGCGTCGTTTTGAGGGATATCGGACTTTAAACAGGTCAATATATCGGTAGCCTGCGGATGAGTGAGGTAGGAGACCACTTTAGGAAATTAATTTTGGCATGAATTTTGTTCAGAAAGAAAGCACTGGGGCGGTCGAGGACGCGTATCCGTGGACACAGCCGTTTTCGATTGCGGTCGTTGATGACGAAGACTCAGTGCGCACAATACTCGTTTTACTTCTGCGGGATGCTGGCTATGAAGTTGAGGATTTTCGAAGCCCGGCTGAATTCCTCAATGTCATGCGGCAAGGTAGAAGTTACGACTGCGTTTTGCTTGATGAGTTCATGGATGACATGGATGGACTACAGACTTTCGCCGAGCTGAGAAAGCTCGGGAGCCTCATTCCAGCAATCATGGTTACCGGCGGAGCGACGCCAGAACTAACGATGAAAGCGATCGACAGCGGCTTTCGCTACTTGTTCGAGAAGCCGATTCAACAAGAAGAGTTGATCCAGCGCACTCGACGATACTGCGAGGAATACCGAAACAATCGTCGAGAAAAGCTTCGAGAGGCAGGTGAGCAAACCAAGCTTGAAATGTTGTCCGAGCGTGAAGTCCAGGTGCTGAAGCTACTGGCTAGTGGTTACCTCAACAAGCAAATCGCTTCTGAGCTTGGCGTTGGCCTCCGAACGGTTGAGACTTACCGCAATCGCGTGATGCAAAAAATCGGCGCCACTTGCTTTGCCGATGCTGTGGCCTTTGCGATTTCTGTCAAACTTCGCAAGCCAGGAGTTCGCTCACAAGCTCTTTAGTTTGAAATCCAAACCATCATCTTGGCCCGTGCAAGCAAAAGCTTTCGTACGGGCTTTTTCTTTGCTAACCAACGTGTTTTGAGCCGAAATTTGGCCCGCTATCCTCGTTGTTGAGTCGGAGTGCTGCCGCTTACTGAAGAGGCAGAAGGTATTCACGACCTCCACTACCCGCGCTCGAGCTCCTCGAACTCTTAAAGAAACCCGCGTTCTCGCCGAGGGGATGCTCCCTGGAGCCGATCTATTTTTGCTTCTTCTTGGATTTTCAGAAACGAATCTTGTTTGTTCGAGATCTATGCCAGAGTGAGCTAAATCAAGCAAAGATAAGGAGCTTCGGGAATAGGTTACTGAGCCTCGAATCACCAGAAATGGGGCTGGGCTTTGCGGCCAGACAACCTTTCTCCGGCGGCTCGTCTATAATTGAGAATTGATTCATACGTGAACAGATGGCCAAAGAGGAACAACATCGATGAGTACGAGTGCAGAAGCACACTCTGAAGTTCAGCAGCTTAGCGGGGATGACGTCCAAGCAATTGATCGTCTTCGCGAGGCTTATCAGAAGCTGGTAAGCGAGTTGGGTAAAGTCATTGTTGGGCAACGCGACACCATTGAGAGTCTTGCGATCTGTCTGTTTGCCCGTCGACATGCGTTGCTCATGGGCGTTCCAGGTTTGGCTAAAACATTGCTGGTGAGCAAGTTGGCAGAGACGCTTTCGTTGCAGTTTAGCCGCATCCAGTTCACGCCCGATTTGATGCCGATGGACATTACGGGCACTGATATCTTGCAAGACGGTGAAGGTGGTCGTCGCGAGTTTCAATTTGTGCAAGGTCCAGTGTTCGCCAACATCGTTTTGGCGGATGAGATCAACCGTGCTCCGCCGAAAACACAAGCAGCGATGCTCGAAGCGATGCAGGAGCAACGGGTGACGGTCCTTGGTAAAGAGTTTGATTTGCCTCCGCCATTTATGGTTTTGGCAACTCAAAACCCAGTGGAACAAGAAGGTACCTATCCGCTGCCGGAAGCTCAGCTTGACAGGTTCATGTCATTGATCGAGCTCGATTATCCGAATGAAGAGGAAGAGATCGAGATCGCGCGTACGACGACTGGCGGCGAGCTGGCAAAGCTGGAACGTTTGATGGCTGCGGAGGAGATCATCGAACACCAGAACTTGGTGCGTCGTGTGCCAGTTCCCGATCATATCTACACCTATTGCGCGCGGCTGGTCCGCAAGACGCGACCCAATGGGGACACCTCGCCGGAATGGCTCAAGCCGTTGGTCTCGTGGGGCGGCGGCCCTCGGGCGGTGCAAAACTTGATCTTAGGCGCCAAAGCACGTGCCGCTTTATACGGTAGTTACATGGTGCGAAACGAAGATGTCAAAGCAGTTGCTCCTGCCGTTCTGACCCACAGAATCATCACAACCTTTGCTGCGCAAGCTGAGAAGGTGAGTGCAAGCGACATCATTATGCGTCTCGTGGATGAAACACCGGATGCATAGCTTCACGCAAGGATGCATAACGCTTCTAGTTTTTTTCGCTCGAACGTTTTAGCTCCCAACTAGCAAGCAGCAAAACCTACCATTCTCCTGCCTGTTTACAGAACCGAATGTCAACTGATCGTAAACAACGAAGTTTTCTCGATCCGAGGGTGATTGCACAACTCGGTGCACTGCCTTTGCTGTCGCGGAAACCGATGCTGGGAAGTGTTTCTGGCCGGCATGCGAGCCCGCACCGCGGGGCTAGCGTCGAATTCGCGGAGTATCGCAAGTACGTGCCTGGCGATGACTTGCGGCGACTCGATTGGCGTGCCTACGGTCGCTCCGATCGCTTCTACATCAAAGAGTTTGAGGCTGATACGAACCTGCGGATGGTTCTTGTGCTAGATACAAGCGGGTCGATGGATTTCGGCTCCGTGGGCACGACCAAGCTCGAGTACGGCAGGCGTATCTCTGCTGCTTTAAGCTATCTCGCAGTACAGCAGGGCGATGCTGTCGGGCTTTCTTGTGTTGCCGATGGGATTGTTCATAACATCCCTGCCAAGCGAAATCCGGCTCACTTGACCACGCTTTATGACACGCTTGAACAGGCAGAGCCCCAGGGCGATACGGGGTTGGTAGAGGTCTTGCACGAACTCGCCGAGACCGTTCGGCAGCGTGCGTTGGTAGTAATACTTTCTGATCTGTTCGTTGATACGGAGCAACTGAGGGAATGCTTCGAGCATCTCCGGTTTCGTAAGCACGACGTCGCTGCTTTTCATTTGTTGGACCCCGAGGAGTTGGGCTTTGCGTTTCAGCGTCCGACACGATTTCTGGACATGGAGGGCGGGACTGCAGTTTTTGCGGATCCGATTGAAATAGCCGATCGGTACCACCGGGCTTTGAACGAATATTTGGAGTCCTTGCAAAAAGTCGTTTTGGAGACGGCAGTCGATTACCGCCGCATCTCGATCGACTCTGCTTACGAAAAAGAGCTGACGAATTTCTTGGTCGATCGCGCTCATCGGAGGAGTGCACGATGAGTTTTCTGCAGCCATTGATATTGGCGGCGATGCCGCTGATCGCGCTTCCGATCTTGATTCACTTGATTAATCAATGGCGCTATCAGACCAAGCAGTGGGGAGCGATGAAGTTCCTCCTCGCAGCCAACAAGATGAATCGAGGTTTCGCTCGGATTCGTCAGTGGTTGATTCTGACCATGCGGACCCTGGCCGTAGCCGGGTTGATCTTTGCCGTTGCACGGCCTCTCGCCAGCGGACTGCTTGGGATTACGGGCGGAGGAAGTACGGACACCACCATCGTTATTGTGGATCGTTCGCCGAGTATGCAGCAGCAAGGATTGGGAGGGCTTTCGAAGTTGGAAACTGCCAAACGGCAGATCGCCGATGCGTTAGGCAAACTGGGCTCAAGCAATTTTGTCGCCATCGATTCCAGCTCGGGGAAGGCCCAGAGTTTCGAGACCGTCGAATCGATGGTTGATTCCGCAGCGTTTTCAGACTCGGGGTCGTCCGCTGACTTCACTATTTTGATGCAAGTTGCCTTGGATTACATCAAGACGAACAACCCTGGTCCTACGGAAGTCTGGATGTGTTCCGATTTGCGTGAGTCTGATTGGAATTCAAGCAGTGGCACTTGGAGCGTCATTCGCGAAGGCTTCGAATCGCTGCCGCAATCGGTTCAGTTCAACATGCTGGCTTATTCGCAACCCCCAAAAAGCAATGTTGCAGTAAGAGTTACCAAAGTACAACGCGTTACGGAGACAGTTGCCGGTGTGGTGGAGAATGCTGTTTTGGTTTCAATGCAGTTTACTCGTTCCGGAGAGTTGTCCGACGACGCTACGATGGATCTTACGGTTCAGATAGAGATAGATGGTGCACGAAGCGAATTGACCGTTCAGATGACCGGAGCGTCTACGGAGATTCGCAATCATCGAGTACCGCTTGCCAGCGATGCGGTTAGCGGATGGGGCACTATTTCGTTGCCAGCTGACGAGAACAATTCTGACAATCAGTACTACTTCGTCTTCGCTGAGGAGGAAACCCGGCGCATCGTTGTCGTCAGTGATGATCGCAAGGACACGCGGGCTTTGGAGATCGCGGCGGGGATTACTCCAGCTGGCGAAACAAGCTCTACCGTGGATGTGATCGCACCCGAGCAATTGGACTCCTTGGCGTTGGAGGACACGGCTCTCCTGCTCTGGCAGACAGATCTTCCAGATGCGAATACGACACCAGCTGTTCAGAACTTTGTGGACGGCGGAGGACAAGTCATGTTTTTTCCTCCGACTAGTTTGGCGGCTGGAACCGGTATGCAAGTTCTCGGGAACTTTGGAGGCGTTGCCTGGGGCGATTGGAACTCGGGCGAGAAGGTGATGGTTGAGAACTGGCGGGGCGATCAGGACTTGTTGGCTGCAACCAACAGTGGAGTTGGACTGCCCGTCGGCCAGATTGAACTTGGTGGTTACGCGAGTGTCCGTAGCGAAGCTGAGCTATTGAAGCTCGGGACACTCACCGGTGGTGATCCGCTCTTGGCCAAGTTGCCCACGAATCGCGGAGGCGTTTACTTTTTTACCGCTTCCGTGAACCCGAGTGCCTCGAGCCTCGCTGAAGGTGGCATCGTGTTATTCATCACGATACAACGGGCGATTGAGCAAGGACAACTTGCTCTCGGCAACACAACGGCCCGGACGGCAGAGTACAGCGATGAACCGACAGGTGAGTGGCGGAAGCTTACCGGAGGCGACGAAGTGTTGTCGACGGAGTTTACGGCACAAAGCGGTGTCTACCAGTTGGGAAATCGCCTGTTTGCTGTGAATCGTGCAACCCAAGAGGATCGGCAAGATTTGTTGGAAGACGAAAAGCTAGAGTCTTTATTTGAGGGATTGCCGTTCTCTCGAGTCGACGACTCTGCTGGTAGTTTGACCGGGATCGTCCGGGAGATCTGGCGCCTATTCTTGATCGCGATGATCTTCGCAATGTTGCTAGAAGCTGTACTTTGTATTCCTCGTGCTATCCCTCAACGACCTCGTGCTATTGGTTCGCAGGGCACTTCAGCTTAGCTAGGCAATCATGATAGAATCGAGCTTTGGCTTTCAATGGACAGTACCATCGATGGTGATTTCGGTCATCGCCATGGTATCGGTCTGTGTTCTTAGCTGGTTTGCTTGGAAGCGAAGTGGTTTTCGAGCGGGTGTGCTCGGGCTCGAGCTGCTTCGCATCATACTAGTTGGTTTTGCGGTTTTCCTGCTGAATCAGCCTGAAACCGTTGAGGAATTTAAGCCATCTGAAAAACCGACGGTCGTGATTCTTGGCGACAACAGTTTAAGTATGTCGACTGAGGACGTAGGTCTGGACGAATCGGACTCTACTCCCTTGCTGACACGCTTAAAAGCCTCTCAGCCGATTATGGATCCAAGCACTTGGGAGGATTTATCGGCTGATACTGAGATCGTCTTCATGCCCTTTTCGGTCGACAAGGAAAGTGGCAAGAGTAACCTACACGACGCCTTGAACCGCGCCCGAGAAGAGCACTCCAATCTGCGAGCGGTGGTCATTTTATCTGATGGTGATTGGAATGATGGTCCGCCTCCGGTGCAAGCGGCTAGCCAGTTTCGTCTAGAGAAGATCCCGATTTTCTCCGTGCCCTTTGGTAGCCGAAACCTTCTGCCTGATCTCGATTTGCTCAGTTTTGATGTGCCTTCCTTTGGAGTTGAAGGCAAAAACGTCAGGGTTCCTTTTACGATAGAAAGTTCTCTGCCTAGAGATCACGTAGCTCAGGTTGAGCTCAAAGTCTCTGATGGCTCGAGCGTCAAAAAGCAAATCAAGATTGCTGCGATGGGTCGGACCTCCGATGCCATCGTGTGGATGCCAAGCGGTCAAGGTGATTACACTCTGTCGCTGGAGATTCCGACTCATCCTGAGGAGAAGATCGAGAAGAATAATCGCGAGGAAGCACCGATAGCGATTCGTGAAGAGAAGCTACAAGTTTTAGTCGTCGAGACGAATCCTCGCTGGGAATATCGTTACTTGCGGAATGCCCTTTCGCGTGATCCAGGTGTCGAAGTTAGCTGCTTGCTGTTTCATCCGAGACTAGAGAAAGTGGGTGGTGGGAATCGCGATTACATCCAGCAGTTTCCGGAAGAGATGAAAGAGCTTGCCAAGTACGACGTGGTCTTTCTGGGGGATGTCGGAGTCGGCGGAAAGCAGCTTACGGAAGAACAGTGTCGCCTACTTAAAGGTCTCGTGGAACAGCAAGCAAGTGGCTTAGTTTTCATGCCTGGCTACGATGGCAACATGTTGGAGCTACAGGACACTGAGCTAGGTGCGTTGCTCCCAGTGGTATTCGATGAAGCACAGCCTCGAGGCTGGGGTTCAAGGACTCCTAGCCACTTTGCATTGACCGAGTTGGGAAGAAGAAGTCTTTTGACGAAGCTTGCAGATACTCAGGACGAGAACATGCAGGTCTGGGAGGGCTTACCCGGCTTTCAGTGGCATGCACCGGTTGTTCGAGCCAAGGCTGGGACTGATATCCTGGCTGTGCATCAGGATTCTTCCAACGAGTATGGTCGTATTCCTTTGTTGGTGACTAGAACTTTTGGAGCCGGCAAGATTCTATTCATGGGTACTGATGGAGCATGGCGTTGGCGGCGCGGCGTGGAAGATAAATACCATTATCGCTTCTGGGGCCAGGTCGTTCGCTGGATGGCTTACCAGCGAAACATGGCCGAAGGCGAGCAGATGCGGTTTTACTATTCGCCTGAGCAGCCACAAGTTCGCCAAGCGGTGTCGCTGAGCACGAATGTAATGGAGTCGAGTGGTGAACCGCTTAGTAAGGGAACGGTGACGGCAAGAATTGTTGCGCCTTCCGGGCGGACTGAGACGCTGAATCTGACGAATTCAGGAGCGGAGTGGGGCTTGTTCGCGGGGACTTTTTCGCCCTCGGAGCCCGGTTCACACCGAGTGATCTTGCGGTGCAAAGAAAACAATAGTCAGGTGGAGACGAAGATTTTCGTGCAAGGTGCATCACTGGAACAAGTCGGGAAACCTGCAAGACCGGAAGTACTCGAAGAACTGTCGCGAGTGAGCCGCGGAGAGTTACTAAACGGTAATGATGTTGCGCAGATTACCAAAGCCGTTCAGGATCTTCCTGAGCCAGAGACCAAGATTCGCCGACTTCAACTATGGAGTCACCCGCTGGTAGCCGCTACCCTAGTATTGTTGCTTACCCTCTTTTGGGTAGGTCGAAAGATGGTTGGTTTGATTTAGGCACATCCGTAATGGCTTGAATGTCCACGGATGTAAAGAAACAAATTGTTTCGCATAAAGGAATAGCAGATGAGTTCTGTGCCAACGAGCAATTCAGATAACCAAGACCTCTTGGTTGTTCCGGAATCGCTGAAGAAGCAACTGACTGAGTTTCGTTCCCGTGTCTGGACGAGCAAGATGCTCGAATCTTTGGCGTTTGGGATTGTCGCTGTCTTGCTCTCGTTCTTGACGGTTTATTGCGTCGACCGAATCGTTGATACGCCACAGCAAGCTCGAGTTGCGATTTTTTTTGTTGCTTTGGCGGCTTGGCTGGCTGTGCCGTATGCTTTGCACCGATGGGTTTGGAGCCAACGAAGGTTTGAGCAGTTGGCAAGGCTTTTGCGAGTTCGTGAATCTGAGATCGGCAATCAGTTGCTGAGTGTGATCGAGCTGGCAGAAGATAAATCAGAGCAAGAGCGATCTCGCACCCTATGTGCGGCAGCGATCGAACAAGTTGCCGAAACCGCCAAGGATCGGAATCTAACTGCCGCTGCTCCACCTACACGCTTGCGTTCACTGTCGGTGACGCTCGGTATGGCTGTGGCCGTTGTCCTGACGCTTGCTGTCCTGTTTCCGAGTGCGGCAATGAATGCTTGGGAAAGATTTTCGGCACCTTGGAATAATATACCACGCTACACCTTCACGATGCTCCAGCCCGTGCCAGACAGCTTTGTTGTTCCTCACGGTGAGTCGGCAGCTTTTCAGATCGCTTTGACAGACGAGTCGCGTTGGCAGCCAGAGAAGGCAACCTTGAAGGCAGGTGGCTTGCCTGCGCTTGAGTCGAAACTCGTCGACGGCCAATATGTTTTCGAGATTCCGCCACAGGTGTCTGACCTACCGATGAAATTGGAAGTCGGAGACTTTTATCAGTCTGTTCTAATAGAACCGAAGTTGAGGCCCGAGCTGATTGGCGCGAAAGCAACAGTTCAATTGCCGGAGTACCTAGAGCGTCCAGAACCATTTGAGATGGACGTTCGAAGCGGGACCTTGTCTGCAGTGCAAGGCAGTTCTGTTGTTGTGAACGCGACCGCATCACGTCCCTTGCAGAACGCACAGATCAACAGGTCGGAAGTGGTAGTGACCAAGGATAGTTTTGGCACTCAAAGTATTGCTTTGAAGGAAGAAGCCAGCAAACTTTCGATGACTTGGAGAGACCATGACGGTTTGGCTGGCCGGGAACCCTTCCAGCTGACCGTGAGGCCAGCAGTCGACGAATTACCTTCTGTAGTTTCTCAGGATTTTCCGCGACAAGCAGTTGTCTTGGATAGTGAACAGATCAACTTTCAGGCATTGGCTGCAGATGATTTCGGCATCAAGACCATCGGCATTAGCTGGCGCGGACTGGAGGAAACACTCAATGAGTCAACTCAAGGCGAGAAGATTATTGCGGGCGGCGGACCAGAGAATACCTCAATGCAAGTTCCCGCAACTTTTTCAGCAAAGGCGCTTGGAATCGATCCCCAACCCATCGAAGTGCGGCTGTGGACTGAGGACTACATGCCAAATCGAGAGCGGCAATACTCGGCACCGCACGTGCTGTTTGTTCTGACCCCAGAAGAGCACGCAATTTGGATCACCAGTCAGCTTAGCAAGTGGCACCGTGCAGCATTGGATGTGCGTGACAAGGAAATGCAATTGCATGCGGCAAATAAAAAGCTGCGTGAAATGACTGAAGATGAGCTAGCGGGCGAGGAGGTGCGTGGGGAGCTGCGGCGTCAGGCCTCGGCTGAGGCTTCTAACGGCCGTCGGCTTTCCGGACTTGCGAAAATGGGTGAAGGGTTGCTGCGTCAGGCATCTCGTAATCCAGAGATTGGTGTTGGACACCTTGACCGTTGGGCGGAAATGCTTGAAGTGCTCAACGATATTGGCAACGAACGCATGCCTTCGGTTTCCGATCTGCTGGGCGCAGCATCACAGCAAGCCAAGCTAGCTCGAGCTGGGCAAGGTCAGCCTGGTGGAGAGTCAGAACCTAAAGACACAGCTCCGCAAGCGGGCGAGAATCGCGATTCTCGTTCTGGAGGTCCAGGCAAGAAGCAACCCAAGGCAGAGGACTTTGTGAACGCTCCCCAGATGCCAAGCATTTCCGATAAGGAATCTTCGATGCATCCCAATGAACCTCAGCCAGATCAGGAAGAAGGTGAAGGGCCAGAGAAGAAGGGGAACGGCACTAAACTAAGCTTGCCAACGACGACCATCACGGGGCCAGCTGGCAAGAAGCAAGGCGATCAGAAGGGGCAGGAAGATCAAGGGCAGGGCGAAGAGCCTTTGGATGAGGCCTTGTTCGAGCAAGAGGAGCTTCTCGCCGAGTTTGAAAAGATCGCGGAAGAATTGAACGCGATTCTCGCCAACCTCGAAGGCTCGACGCTCGTCAAGCGATTGAAGGCTGCTTCTCGCGAGCAAGATCAAGTAGCACAGCGGATCGGTGAGCGTATCGATTCAGTGTTCGGGCGCGTCAAATCAATGCAAGCAGAAGATCGGAAGGTGCTCACTGACCTTGGAGGTGTTGAAGAGGCAAGCAGCCAAAAAGTGTCCTACATCATGGATGACATGCAGAGCTATTTTGAGCGACGCAGAATGAATCAGTTCAAAGTTATCCTTGAGGAAATGAAGGAATCGGAAGTGCTCACGGCACTTCAGGATCTCGGCGAGGCAATTCCCAAGAAACAGGGGATGTCTATTGCTCAAGCCGAATTCTGGGCGGACACTTTTGATCGTTGGGCCGATGACTTGGTGGATCCTGCTAGCAGTGGCCAATGTCCAGGTAGCAAGACTTCAGATGCGCTCCCGCCGAGTGTGATTTTGGAAGTTCTGAAGATCCTCGAGAGTGAAGTGAATCTTCGCGAAGAGACCCGCGTTGCGGAGCAGTCTCGAGAGGCAGTGGAACTGGATGTGCACGAGAAGGAAGCCGGACGACTGAGCGACGTTCAGGACGAAATTGAGAATCGCGTCCATGATGTTGTGATCGTGATTGAAGAGTTGCCGAAGGGTACTGAGCGATTCGGCAAAGAGATTCAACTCCTTTCTAAAGTCGCGGATGTGATGTGGGAAGCGAAGGGCATATTGGGCGATTACGACACTGGCACTGCTGCCATTGCGGCTGAGACGGAAGCCATCGAGTTACTTCTGCAATGCAAGCGCATCAACCCGAAGGGTGGCGGAGGCGGTGGTGGAACCAGCCCTGGTGGTGGCGGTACCGGTGATACAAAGGATTCTGCACTGGCTCTACTTGGAACCGGATTGAATCAGAACGAGCGCCGTGAGGCCCGAAATATAGGCCAGTCAACCGGTGAAACAGGACGCGTTCTTCCTGAAGAGTTTCGAGCTGGTTTGGACAAGTACTTCGAGCAGATTGAACAAGGGTTGTAATTTTAAGTGCGTGGGAGCAGGTACGGAAATCCTTACCTGCTCCGTTCTTGCTAGAAATTATTCCTCGGCATGCGATTTCGGCAGAGAAAATGATCCAATTTCGTGAACTCGTTGTCTTGCTGGTTTTCACTGGTCTCTTGCAAGCCTCTACGTTTGCACAGGAGGAGACGGAGGCGCCTGTCGCGAAGGTACAGGGAGATGCCTCGGAGGAGGAATCGCAAGACGAATTGGAAGGATTTGAGGACGTTGCAATTGGAGCGTCTCTGACTGACGGCGGCGACAACGTTGACGAAAAGGTGCAGGTTGGTGGGGGAGCTGTTCAAGATTTTGCCCAGTTGCAAGAGAATGATCCAATGGGCTTTATTGCTGTGCGGTTCTGTGAGGCCCGAAAAGCGATCGCCCGCCGCGTATGTGACTTAGATGCAAAGCAGGTCAAATCGATCGCGGCCCTAGATCAGACTTGGGTTACCACGGAGATGAAGAAGAAGCTCAATCCTCCTAAAGGCGGCTTCATCCGGGGGATTGTTCAAGTACTCAAGGGACCCGTAGAGCCAGCAGGTGATCCTTCCAAGGTATTGCCAAAAATGAAGAAGGTGATTGAGTCTGCAATACGTGAGGAATTAAACGAAGAGCAGTTGAAGGCTTATGACAAGGAGTTGGATGCGGCCCGCAGGTTCCAATATGAGGCGCATGCGGGGATTCTGACTTCCGTGCTCGATCGCCACCTGTTTCTCTCGGCGGAGCAACGCGAGAAATTGCAGACTGCGATTTTCGACTGGCTCTACAAGAGTAAGAAGGAGCTCTACTGGCAGTTCTATCTGCAAAACAATAATTACATTCCACAGTTCCCGAGTAAGCTCCTCACAGAGCATCTTACTGAAGCCCAGCGGACGGTACTCAAAGGAATGCAGACTTGGAATTACGATGCAGCCCAGATGGAATGGCAAATGGTGAATAACCAAATAGAATTCGTGATTGTGGATCAATGATTGCCCGATTCCATCTCATCATTCTTTCCTTTGCTTGTCTCGTTTTTCCAGCAACCATTGCATCAGCTCAGGTTTTTGGACAGGATCAAGACATCGTCGCGATGTATCTTTTTCAAGGCCAAGACGAAGCAGGTTTCAAGCGAAGCCTTTCAAGCCGTTTGAATCTTCGGCTGGATCGTATCAAGAGCCTACTCGAACTGAGTGAACGTCAATCGATGAAGATTGAGTTGGCGCTGAAGGGTGATTTGAGTCGTTTTTATCGCGCGATGGAACGTGTTCGAGCCAAGACGAAGGGGCTCGACATGCAGAATCAAAAAGAGATGAATGAGGCTTGGCAGTTAGTGAGCCCTCTTTACACGAAGATCATGGGGGCCGGCATTCTGGACGACAAGTCCTTGTTTGTGAAAGTGCTGGATGGTGCCCTTACTGAGGAGCAGCTGGAGCGCTACGACAAATACCTCGAGGAACGTCGCAAGATGCTGGATGATGCGGTGACACGAGCCGCACTCGTAGAACTCGAGAAGTCAATTCCGCTCCTTTCAGATCAGCGTGCCAAAGTGATTGAGCTATTGGAGTCGAAGCCTTTCAACGAGAACAAGCACTTGGTTGGAGTGCAGCGCTGGCAGATGGCCCTGCAGCATGCAACCAACCGACTCATCGCGCTTGATCAGACTAAGCTCGCTGAAATCTTGGACGAAAGTCAGCTGGCGGCATTCAGGAAATTTACAAAGAACAAGAACCGCGGAGCGCTAGGGTGGTAAGCAAATTTTTGCAATGGCGATGGGCGATCTTATGCTGTGCTTTCGGGCTTGTGGGAATGCAACCCGGACAAGTAATTGCGCAACCAACATTCGCTGCACAGGGTGACGTGGTCCCGCGTGACGTTCGCGAGATGACAGAGCGTGGACTTCAGTACTTGGTGAAGTCACAAGCCAAAGAAGGGAATTGGGTCGACGGTCAGTCGGGACCTGGAACGACTGGTCTCGGTCTCATGGCTTTCCTCGCTTCTGGTGAAGACCCCAATTTTGGAAAGTACAGTCAGAACATTCGTCGAGCAGTGCGGTCGATCATTCGTTCCCAGAATGGAACGACGGGTTTTATGGGCAATAGCATGTACCACCATGGCTTTGCGATGCTGGGACTCGCTGAGGCCTATGGGGCAGTTGATGAGTCTACGCTGTGGGAGAGTGGCGCACCCAAGGCGGGCTCAGAAAGATCCGTTGGGGAAGCGCTGGAACTGGCGGTGCGCTGTGCCATCACTTCACAATCGAAGAATCCTCACAATGCTTGGCGTTACTCTCCCAACGCCCGTGATGCGGACACTTCCGTGAGCGGTGCTGTCCTGATGGGCCTGTTGGCGGCCAGGAATGCCGGAATTGAAGTGCCAGACAAATCGATCGATTCAGCGATCAAGTATTTCTCTTCGATGACCGGTGACAGTGGAACCGTCGGCTACTCCGGCGGCTTAGGTGGGTTTGGCAATTCCATTGCTCGCAGTTCGATTGCCTGCTTGGTGTATGCGATTTCCAAGAGAAAGGACTTGAAGCAATTTGAGTCTGCGAAGAAGTATGTCATCAGCAACATGAATGAGACTTCACATTATGCTGAGTACGCGCGTTACTACGAAGCTCAAGCTCTGTTTCAAGCCGATATTAGTGCTTGGGAAAAATGGAATCGAGGTTTAGTACGGAAGCTGAAGGCGTCGCAGAAAGATGACGGGAGCTTCTCTGGTCAGTATGGCGGCTCCGTCTCGACCTCACTCAACCTGTTGGCGCTGGCGTTGAATTATCGTTTTTTGCCCGTGTATGAAAGATAGCCACATCTATGCTTGGCTTTGATCATCAATCCTTATTCGATCCTTTTATTTCTGAAACTCGAGTCGAAAATCTAGGCTCGTCCTTGCGGAGATTAGTATGACCATTCGCAATACCGTTTTCGTTTTACTCTTTGCAGTGTCTTGCTCAGAGCTGGTAGCAGAAGACCCGATGCGTTTGCGTCTGCACGATGGCAGTTTTGCTAACGGTCAAATTGTTCCATCCGAAATTCCGGCGAGCATAGGTTGGAAGTCTAAGGAGTTTCGAGAGCCTTTCCATTTTGACTTGGCTACGTTGAGATCAGTTAGCCTGGTGGAGAACCCTCCGATTGAAGATGGAAAGCGGGGATTGTTTGAATTCGAAACGAAGAACAGAGCTAGTGTTTCTGGGCGTTTGGTAGGAATCAACGAGACTCATGTGGAGATCGAAAATGAAATCCTCGGTCGAATGCTGATCGATCGTCAGCAAATAGCGAGGATGAGAGACAGGTCTTTTGCTGGAAAAATTGTTTACCAAGGACCAATCGCTCCGGAGGACTGGGGTGTCCAGAAGCCTGAGCAGTGGGAGTTTATCGCGGGTGCATTGGTCTCGAAGTCTCCCGAATCGACCATTGTTGGCAAAGTTGGCATGCCAGCGAAAGCTCGCGTGGACCTTTCTATTGCCTGGGAGGGCGCCCCTGACTTTGTGCTGTCCTTGGGTACTACAGCAACCAACAAGGTCTCATCTCCGGAGGATGTCCCTGCAGCAGCAAGGCTGGAAGTCTGGGATCAACAGCTTGTGCTCATTCGCAATACGACTTTTGAAGGGCAAGAAGTCGCTGATGTCACACTCGTGGCTGACATTGATACTACTGACAATCGCATGCGATTGACGGTGCTTGTAGATCAGGAGTCGGGAGACGTCATTGTCTGCGATGCGCACGGACGGCCATTGGATTCTGTCTCAATTGCATCGAGTCGCAAAACGATTCGCAACTCGGTTCATCTTTCCAACTTCGGCCCCTCATTGACTGTCGAAAGTTTCGAGGTGCGGGAGTGGGACGGGAATCGTCGCATCGCGGTTGGTTCCGTTCGCGGAACGGTTTTGGACAGCGACAAGAATGTTATCAACGGTACGATTCAGGGATACGATGCGAAAAAGGGGGTTTTTTTCATCGCGACGGAAGGCTCTGAGGTTGAGTTGCCGCTTTTAAAGTTGCGGAGAGGAGATTTCGCTGTTCCTGAGCAAGAAGGTGCACCATCGGACGCCGAGGGATCTGAAGGTGAAGGGAGTGAGGACAAAGCCTCCGAAGAGATACCAGGTCTCAAGGAGCTGAATCAAGAAGGCGACGCGACCGAAAAGGATGAAAAAGGCATTGAGCAAAAGGAGCTAGAGATCGTTCTGTTGGATCGAAGCCGTTTTGTGGCGACGATGTCACCATCGAAGGATGCGTTAGTATTTAGCATTGATGGTTTTTCGAAGGCCGACGGAACTGATCAGTTTAGTTGCCAGCCAAAAGACCTTCGCGGATTGATCGGTAGGACGAAGCGATTCATTCCTTCACATGCAGAAAAACAACTTGGAACGATGAAGATCGGTGCAACTCAGCTCTCAGGCTTCATGTTGTCAGACTCACCAGCTGAATCGGAAACGGCTATCTTTTGGCAGCCTCTTGGCAGCCGCAATGCTAGCGAGTTATTGGCGGACACTAGCGGTGCAGTTATCTATCGGGCGAAACTACCTCAGAGAAAAGCGCCTGTGGTTGCTCAGAATGCTCAGCCGCAGCGAGCGGGAATAGTGAATGTCATCAATGCGATGATGGTTCCCGGCAAAGACGGACGAAAAGGGGAAGTCGTCGGAGAAGGCAAGCCCTCAACCGACGGCACAAAAGAGGGGCTTGAGATTAGTTTTAGAACGGGTGATTCCATCACTGGTGTGGTTGAAAGCATAGATGAGAATGGGCTTAAATTTGCTTCGGCGCAGACAGAAACCACATTTGCCGCTCACGATCAAGTGCAGAGCGTTTGGTTGAATCGGCAAAAGTCGGGGCCGAAATTCACGGAGAAGCTGCTTGAGAGATTGAAGACGATTCCGCGAAGATTGAAAGACGATCCGCCCACGCACCTCTTCCAATCCATCTATGGCGACTATCTTCGGGGACGCCTCGTCTCACTTCAGAATGGGGTTCTGACAGTTGAGATCCGTTTAGAGGTGCAGGAGATCGCAGCAGAGCAGATTTCTCAGATCGTATGGTTGCACGATCGGAAATGGGATGAGGGTGAGGAAGAAGATGTCGCGAGAAACGAAGCTGAGCTACCACCGTTTCGTGTGCATGCAATTGGATCTCTTGACCGTGGTATTACTTTTGAGCCAGAAAAAGTCGCGGGAAATCAGCTGTTCGGGAGAAGCTCGCTTCTGGGAGCCTGTTCGGTTGAGATTGGTGACTTGAATCAGCTTATCTTTGGGCGGAACATTGGCGAAAGTGTTCGCGAATACAACGATGATCCTTGGATACTCGCTTTAGCACAGTATCCCAAGGTGTATCTTGATGACGGCGAAGGCGGCGTTGGCGATCCCAACAGCGGGAAAGACTCTGCCTTGGTCGGAAATGCTGCGCCTGCCTTTGGTTTGGAGAAAGTTGGCGGCGATAGATTTGTTCTAGACGAGAATCGGGATCGGGTCGTTGTACTTGACTTTTGGGCGAGCTGGTGTGGACCTTGCATGCAAACAATGCCTCTTGTGGAAGAGGTCGTCACTGAAACCGGTGTGGATAAAGTGAACCTAGTAGCGGTGAACCTGCAGGAAAATGAGAACCGAATCTCCGCTGCAATCAAGCGACTTGATCTGAAGAATGCAACCGTGTTGATGGACCGTGATGGTGAAGTCGCTGCAGCCTACAAAGCAAACGCGATTCCGCAGACGGTGATTATCAACAAGAAAGGTTTGGTGACTCACGTCTTTGTTGGTGGTGGCGCCAGATTTGTTGCAAACTTTCGCGCTGCCTTGAACGAAGTATTGGCTATTGCTGACGAGGCCGAGAAGCCTGCTTCCTAGGCTAAATAACATGGTTGGCCGTTTGAGCGATACCTTTCCGCCCCTCAACCTCGCTGCTCTGTCGAAGGTTGCTTCGTAGTTGCGGTGACATCTTATAGTGAGTTGCATCTTGGTTGGCGTTCAGGAGGTCACTTTCATGAAAGTTTCATGTTGTCGACGTTGCGGGCTGCGGCTTGCAGCATCTATTAGAACCCTTATCGAGGATTAAGTGATAAATGAGTGAACAAACGGCTAACCAAATCTTGAATGAGATTCTTGCCCATGGAAAGGTCTCTATGGAGCAGGTGGCGAAACTCAAGGAACTGGTCGACGCAGATTGGGTTGTTGATAAAGACGAAGTGGTAACACTCTTCTGTGCGAATCAAGCACTAGCTGAGAATGATGATGATTGTCTCGAATGGGGAGATTTCTTCGTCGCATCCATTACGAAATTGCTTGTCCAAGACATGGAAACGCCGGGGGAAATTGACCAGCAGGAAGGTGACTGGCTTGGGATGCTGCTTGAACGCTACGGCTGTGGGAACGCCTCCGAGAAACGCTTGGTGAAAGAGATCGTCAAGACGACCTCGAAGATCGAAGGGAAGTTCGCTGTACTCGTAGGTGAACGGTAGCGAGATTGATTCGTCGTGGCATGGACGTTGCTTCGCGGGCTGTTTCAAATCTGACTTTCCGCATCGCGATTGTGATTCTGCGAGATCTTATAACAAACTTCACCTTGTCATGTTGAACCATCAACGTTTGAAATTCCAACGCTACATATTGATTTTTGGGCTTGGGAAGATTTTCGCCATCATTGCATTGGCATGGCTCCCGACGTTGCCACTAGCAGTCAAGGTTTCGACACATTCGATTGTCTTGGGCGAAACGCAGCGTTCGTATCCCCGGGGCAAGCCACATGAACCATCGGTACCGGTTCCTGGCTTGTTGGCCTTTCACGGCAGGCGGACTCACTTGATCATGACTTTCTGTCGGTCTGTCCTGCTGGAAACAATGCAATGTGGTCGGCACTCGAGTTTGGCGCTGAGGATATAGGATGCAGTCGCGACGTGCATTGCTCGCCCGAATTACCTCTGAATTTGAGATTGATCTTCGACGCATTTACTTGATCTACATGTTCATTGGCTGCGTATTTGCGCGACTACTTGCGAACGCAAAATTAGATGGTGGCAGCTGTAGTCGCTTGTTCCGGGGCGAGACCCATAGGTCTCTTAGGTGCTGCGCGTACGTTCACAATTCTGTAGATTGTCGGTGGCGAGGACTTTGCGGCGCCCTCTATGAGGACTGTTCTAAGAGCTTACCCATCCTTGGGGCATGATGCCGAATTAGTTGTGGTTGAAGTACTCGGGCACTAATGGTTCTGCAAACACAATAACTTGGCTTTGGAATTCTTGCTCATTCGCTTACTTGAGCAGTGGCAAGTAGTCAATCAGCGGAACTCGGAAGTTCGCGGAAAGGGAAGTTGAAGAACTACTTCATCGGTAGCACCACCGGTTGCGTCCAGGCTTCGCAGACTTGATTCTTCAGAGAAGGATTGGGATGAGCCTCGGTGCTGCGGATTCGGGCACGGAGTAGCCGAATTCCGTCTGGGCATTGAAAACTCGGCGTCAAGGAATCTGATGTACCCAAGACTACTCCGATATCCTCGGGTGCCGGCAACTCGCCTGATTGGGCTTCACGGATTCCAATAAACTCCGTTACAAAGTCAATACCATCTTGATTGACAATTTGCAGGGATAGACGCCGCTGGTCGATATCCCACTGAATTTTGTCAAGAGACACACCGCTTGATGCATAGAAGTCTCCGCTCTTCATCGATTTGATCAGATGCTCTGGAGTCAGGAATCTTGATTGGACCATTATCCAGCCTCTTCCTGGAGTCGAGCCAGGGCGACCGTGATATTCGTGTGAGTCATCCGTGGCAATTCCAAACAATGGCTCTGCGTTCAATAGGCAGACACGAATCGCATTGGCAGTGTCCCAGATCTTCTCGATTGACATATGTTCCTTGTCACCAAGCTGATTGACCGCAGGGTGGCCGTTGTAGACTTCGAAAAAACGTTCCTGGACGACATATCCCAGGTCTTCAGCTGTAACCGCATAACCAAAGTTCGGGTGGTTTAGATGAGCGAGAATCTCTTTCCCAAGTGCTTTCTCTTGCTCCAACACGGATCGCAGATTGTTTTCCATTGTTTTGCGAACTGTATCTCCGCCAAGTGGTCGAATCAGCTCCTGCAAGTTCGTCGCGTTCATATGGACAGGCTTCCCTTCCGCACGATCGCTGATTTCTTCGCCAGGAATCATCAGGAATTTCCCGGCGCGATTGAGCAAGGGCCCGAACTCATCGAGCGGTTTAAGCCTTACTTCAAAATCTTTCTTGCCAGATTCTCCACGAGTTTCGACCCAGTCGGAACCAAAACGAGTTTGGTACTTTTCTAGGACGTCCGGTTCTGCCCGTTTCACAATCGCATCCAACTTCATCCACCGCTGTCCCTGGCTGAGAATGTTATGATCGCTGAGCGCCAAAAAGTTGTAACCTCGGCTGGCGTACCAATCCGCGATCATCTCTGGGAAATCATCCCCATCGCTCCACAATGAATGGGTATGCAGGTTTCCCTTCCACCAGCGAAGCGGTAATTCGCTGCGCGTTTTCGTTGCCTCGCTCGTTGCGACAACCTTCGAACCCTGACCTTTCACAATACAAGTTGGCACGAGACACAGCGATAACAAGCAATGGGCAAGAGAAGATATGCGGCAAATACGCGTGGACATGAGAAAGCATCCGACAGAAAAAGGTAACAGAGGAATTGGCCGTGCTGGATTGCAGAACGCTAGCCGACCGAGGCTAGGAGGACTTTACCAGAATTCGGCGTGCGTCGCGGACCTCTACGGCTTTTGCAAGCGAAGCTAAGGCTAATGATACGAGCGCTATCGTTCTGCCGACGGATCGTTCGGCCAGCGAACCTTCCACGCCATTACAGTACCTTTGGCTAACATTACAAAAGTCCAGAAGCTTTGAAACGAGGGTTCATCCCCTGCTGTTGAGGAGCTGGCGGATTCATCCCTGATATGGCTGCAAGGTAAGTAGGCAACAAACGCACACAAGCTCTCCTGCGAATCGGGTAGCAGGAGTCCGAATTCTGCGTGAAAGGCAGGCGGTCGAAATAACTGCTGCGATATTACCTTTGATGAAAGAGGCAGTTAGTTCAGCGCACCGGGCTTGCAGAATCGTCAGTGCAAGTCCACCCAAGAAGAGTATGGGAGATGTCAGTGCAACAAAATACGAAGAGCGATCATCCCAAAGGGGCGTTTTTCCGATTGCATGGATGGAGTCGCGTTGGCGAGGTGAGCGAACGAAATAGCGTTGAACTGAAACTGGGGAGACTGACTCGCGGATAGTGCCTTCGGAGTACAAATTGAAGTCTCGTTTTGCTGTGGGCAACTGGCAGCAGAGGGCCAACGCTTCGTAACACAAAGACTATACTTGAAGCTCTGCACCTCCGCGAAGCGATTCGTAATTGAACGGATTTATGATTTTTTGATCAAGTGTATGTGTTTGCATATGTGTATGTCCCAAGCATCCATCTCAAGTTCCGTATTCCGCGTATTTTTCTCGATCGTTTTTTGGCTGCCAAACAGGCCTCTCGCAATTCTGACGTTGCTGGCTGCGACTAGTGTTGGGTTTTTTCGCGATGCACTTGCCCAAAGCCCGGTGCGTGAATTCATTGAACAATACGTTGCTGACGTCAGTTCTCTGGATCATCGCTATCCTATTCCGCTCGACCAGAAAGCGCATCAACTGAGAGTTCAAGTCACAAAGGACTGGTTGTCAAAGCTAGAAGCGTTAGAGTTCTCTGGTCTCGACCGTGTCGCTCAGATCGACTTCATCTTGCTCCGGTCCGAGCTCAATTACCGGCTCAAGAAACTGACGCTTGATTGGCAGCGTGATCAGGCTGCCTTAGTGTATTTGCCCTATGCACAGCAAATGGTGAAGTTGTGTCGCGATCGTGAGAATGTCGAGCGAATCGTAGGGGGCGATATTGCCGCTGCTTATGACAAGTTGGCCAAAAATGTCGCGCTACAAAGTGAATTACTGACAAAACCAGCTGGCAATTCTCAGCCTTCGTATTCGGTGCAACAACGTCTTGACGCATTGCGTGCAGCTGGTCTTGTCCAGCGTTTGTCATCGCGTCTTCGTGAAATGCACAATTTCTATTCGGGATACGACCCACAGTACAGCTGGTGGGCCAAGAAACCCTTTGAATCATTGAGTTCCAGACTATCCCGCCACAGAGAATTGCTACGAGACAAGATTGTAGGTGTACCGGAATCCGACGAGGAGACGATCGTTGGCTTGCCAATCGGTGCCGAGGGATTGAAGCTCGAACTGCAACACGAATGGATCGTACATACGCCGGAAGAGTTGATCGAGCTTGCGAAGCGCGAGATGACTTGGTGTGAAATAGAGCTAGCAAAGGCAAGTGAGGAGTTGGGCTTCGGGCCTGATTGGAATGCTGCGATGGAGCACACCAAGTCCAAGCACGTGCAGCCGGGAGATCAACCTGAGATGATCCGCAATTTAGCCTGGGAAGCCATTCGGTTCTTGGAGTCTCATGACCTGCTGACAATTCCCGAGATGGCCGCCAACGGCTGGCGGATGACGATGATGAGTCCGCAACGGCAACGTGTGAGTCCGTATTTTCTGGGCGGTGACACTATTATCGTCTCGTTTCCAACAGACGACATGACGCATGAAGAGAAGCTGATGAGCATGCGGAGCAACAACGAGCACTTCTCGCGTGCGACAGTCCATCACGAGTTGATTCCCGGGCATCACATGCAGAGTTATATGCTGCCACGTCATCTTCCCTACCGCAAACTCTTTAGTACTCCCTTCTGGATCGAAGGATGGGCTCTTTATTGGGAAATGCTGCTGTGGGACCTGGACTTCGCACAGAGCGCTGAGGATCGAGTCGGGATGTTGTTCTGGCGAAAACACCGCTGCGCTAGGATCATCTTTTCGTTAAGTTACCATCTTGGCACGATGACACCGGAGCAATGCATTGATTACTTGGTCGAGAGGGTTGGGCACGAACGTTCTGCCGCGACTGCGGAGGTGCGGCGATCCATCATGGGAGGATACAGCCCGCTTTATCAAGCAGCGTATATGCTGGGAGGGTTGCAGATTCGGGAGATGCACCGTGAGTTTGTGCAGGGGGGCAAGATGACGAATCGAGAATTCCACGACGCGATTTTAAAGCAGCACTCGATTCCGATTGAGCCATTGCGGCTATTTCTACAAGGTGGAGAGCTGGAACGCAACATGCGACCGAGTTGGCGGTTTGCAGATTCGACCAGTGAGAATTGAGCGATGCTGCCATCAAATCCAGGCTAACAGAGTTTGTTTGATGACAGAGTGCCGTATCGCTCCAGCCTGTAGAGTTTGTCCAGGCCGCTCGGTGTATCGCGAAACTTGAGAATTCTTCAGGTTGAGCGATCCCCCACCCATTTTCCCGACGTAAAAAGCGTGAGCTTTGATTGCCGATGCTCTATGATAGAAGAAAAAAATTTATTTCGGTGAGGAGTGGTTGTGAAAGCAATTCGATACATTGGTGCTTGTTTGCTCGTCGTCGCCTGCGGATCAGTAAGCACTTCGCAAGAGCTAGACGTTGAGGCGTTGCAGTCTGAGATATTCGAAACGATCGAGCAAGTGCGTCCAGCGGTCGTCTCAATTTCAAGAGGCGGCAGTATGTTTAGCGGTGTCATCGTGAGTAAGACCGGTCATGTGCTCTCCGCTGCTCATGCGGTGCAACCTGGAGCCGACTACAGGATAATTCTTCCTGATGGCCGTAGATTTCGAGGCAAGGGAAAGGGCTCCAATCCGCAAGCCGACTGTGCATTGATTCAGATCACTGATTTGAAGGATAAGGAGATCCCGTACGCTCAAATGGGTGAATCTTCAACATTGGTAGCGAATCAGCCTGTTCTTAGTCTGGCCTTTCCCGGCGGTCAAGGAACCAGAAGCGGCCCGCTGGTGCGTTTTGGTCGCTATCTTCGTGGAAGCCGTAGTTCGCGTCCTACCCTGCAATCGACGGCTCTGATGGAACCAGGTGATTCGGGAGGGCCGCTGTTCGATCTGGATGGTCGAGTGATCGGTATTCACTCGCGGATTAGTACCAGCATGAGTCGGAACTACGAAGTGCCGATTGATGTGTATCGTGAGTACTGGAATGAGCTGAACGCTGATCGAGTTTTCACACAAGCCGGTATGCCTCCGTTGCCGATGCTTGGGATCTATTCTAATGAGGAAACTGAACCTGCCGGCCTGAGATTGACACGTGTGGTGCCTCGATCGATTGCTTCTATTGCGAAACTTCAAGTCAAGGACCTTTTGACTTCCGTTTATGACAAGGACACTCCCGACATCAAGTCATTACGCGAGGCTCTTGCGGCAGCGCGCGATGAGGGAGCGAAAGAGATCGAGCTTAAAGTAGTGCGTGGTGAAGAGGAATTGACTTTAAAGGCTCCATTTGACGTCCAACGAGAGCCTGCCCCAGATGCCGACTTTCCTGACTACGAAGAAATGAAGTTGACTGAGCCTGTTGGCTACAAGCAACTCGCCAGCCTTGCACGGCAGTTCTCTGACATGGAATCTGATCTGGATGACTTTTGCGTCAACATTACCAGTGATGCGAATGGGAAATCTCAGAAGATCATTGGTACTTTGGTCGAAGGTAGCGATCTGCTTATCTCCAAGAATTCAATGGTCGCTGAGAATCCAATTGTGGTGGATGGTGAAGAAGAATTTGCCTTGGAAGTGGTCGAGCGGGACACTGCAAATGACCTGGTGCTGCTTCGATTGCCTAAGGAGAACACGGTGGGTATTGAGTTAGCCAAGGATCTGGGGGACGGACCACTGGTTGGGCGTTTCCTTCTGACTCCTGATCCGGTAGGGTCCGGCATCGTCAGCGTATGGAGTACTGTGGTCTTTAAGTCCGAGAAACAACGGAGTTACGGCTATCTTGGTGTTAGGCCGAGAACTCATGAGAAGAATCAAGGCGCTTATTTGGAAAGCGTTGATCAAGGAGCCGCTAAGCGAGCTGGCCTGAAAACTGGTGACATCATCAAAAAGATGAACGATACCGAAATTACGACCCATCTATCGTTGGTGAACTTCCTTCGGAAGAAGGTTGAAGCCAACATGACCGTCGTAGCGACCATCCTTAGGGGTGAAGAGGAGCTAGAGAAGACGATCACACTGGGAAGCGCACCTCCATCTCGGCACGCAGCAGATGTGATGAAGAAGAGCTTCAGACGTGATGGATTCTCAAGTGTGATTTCGCATGATGCTGATTTGCGTCCGGAGAAGTGTGGAGGTCCGATTTTTGATCTGGAAGGCAACTTCATCGGGCTGAATATCGCCCGAAACAGTCGTGTTCGGAGTTATGCAATTCCGCGGGCTTTGATCAAGGAGTTCGTTTCCAAGCATGTGACATCCACAACGGATGGATCAGGCGAAGACGAATGATGTGACTTCCGTGAGCGTGTTCTACGATGCGATTGTGCTGGGCCTTGGGGGCATAGGTAGTTCGACGCTCTACCATTTTGCGGCATCTGGAGCAAATGTGCTCGGGATCGAGCAGTTTCAACTCGTTCATGATCAAGGAAGCTCTCATGGTGAAACGCGTGCGATTCGAAAAGCTTACTTTGAGCATCCGAGTTACGTTCCACTGATTCAACGTGGTTACGAAAACTGGCGGAAGCTGGAGGAACGCACCGGAAAAACGTTGTTGTTCGAGCAAGGACTGATGGAGGTCGGTCCGCAGGGTGGACCACTTATCTCAGGCCTCGAGTCAGCTTGCCAACGCCACGCGCTCTCGCTCGAAGAGATATCCGCAGCCAAATTTCACGAGCGATTTCCTGGGTTCGTTTTGCCCGAGGATTGCAAGTGTCTTTACGAGCCTGACGGGGGCTACCTGCTAGTTGAAGATTGCGTGGCGGCCTACTGCGGAGCGGCTGAAGGCATTGGCGCCCACATTGCGGCCGAGACGAAGGTCCTCTCGTGGACAACCCAAGATGGTAGAGTCCAGGTTCAGACGGACAAGGGTGAGTTTTGTGGTGAGCGATTGGTTATCGCAGCCGGCGCTTGGGCTTCACGGCTCCTTAATGATGTCGATGTCAAAATGCAAGTGAAACGCAAGCACTTGCACTGGTATTCTGTCCCTCCGGATACTTACGTAGCCAAGGATGGATCGCCCGTTTTCTTCTACGAAACACCGAACGGCTACTATTACGGCTTCCCGAGTCTCACTGAGGAAACGTGGGGAATGATAAAAGTTGCGGAGCACAGTCACGGAGAGGACATCGAGTCACCGGATCGATTTTCAAGATCTGTTGACAGCGCCGAGCAAGCTCGGGTCGAAAAGTTTTTAGAAGAGTATTTGGGACTCGAGCAAGTGGAGGCGTTGAAGCATCAGGTGTGCATGTACACCATGTCACCCGACGAGCATTTTATAGTCGACCAGCATCCCGAGTTTCCGCAGGTTCACTTTGCGGCGGGCCTCTCGGGGCATGGATTCAAGTTTGCTTCGGTGCTGGGAGAAGTGCTCGCCGACTTATCGCTTCACGGTAGAACCAAGCAAGACGTCGCATTTCTTACCGTCAACCGGTTTCTCTAGGCTTAGGTTTCTTTAGGCTTGGGGTTGGGTTGCGATTTGTCCCTTCGTTCAAGCTTCTGCGGTTGTAATTAATTGGGCAAAATTCTCATTTCTGCTGTAAGAAGCCATCGAAAAGTGCACTTTAACAGCATCTGTTACTATAGCCTTCTGCAAAATGAGCTGAAAAACGCGCCTTCCAATTTCCGTTGCCACCCACCAGCATCCTCCAAAAGCAGTGCTGACAGCCTTCAGCACAGGTAGCTTGAAAGAGCCTCTAGCAAGTGAAGTCACGGATCATCTATTGGAATGTGACGCCTGCACGCATCAACTGCTGGAGTTACAGAGCGAGGATACGCTGCTGGATCTGTTGAAGCAGCAAGAAGTCCCGGTTGACTGCAGGACGACTGCTTCGCGGGCTATTTCGGCATCGAGCAGCGGAACCAAGGCGCTGGAGCTTCTGAGCGATCATCCCCGCTATGAATTGTTGGAGTCGATCGGACGCGGTGGTATGGGGGATGTGTTTCTTGCTCGCCACCGACTGATGGACCGTGAAGTTGCCATCAAATTCTTGAATGCCCCACGATGGCGGAAGCGGCTGCAGCAGCGAGAAGCGGTGCTGCGTTTTCAACGTGAAGTCAAAGCAGCCGCGAGACTCTCCCACCCGAACATTGTGGCTGCCTTTGACGCGGAAGAATGCTCTGGTGTGCACTTCTTCGTTATGGAATACATCGAGGGTGAAAACCTCGCTTCCTACGTCAAGCGTCAGGGACCACTGTCGATAAAGGATG
Organism: Aureliella sp.; assembly: GCA_963691875.1. Lineage (GTDB taxonomy): Bacteria > Planctomycetota > Planctomycetia > Pirellulales > Pirellulaceae > Aureliella. Next base: position 876,816 of record OY829846.1, on the reverse strand, counting down.
CCTTGGAATGCTTGCGACAAGTGTGCCTTGGCCTCGAAGTCGCTCATCGCTAAGGCATGGTGCATCGGGATATCAAGCCGCACAATCTGATGGTTTCCCGAGGCGATCAGAGACAAGTACACGTGACAATCTTAGACTTTGGTATCGCGTCGTTAGGCGATGATCAAGGCTGTACGGCTACAGTCAGCCAAAACTCTGGTTTGACGCATACTGGTCGCATTGTGGGCACGCCGGAATACATATCGCCGGAGCAGGCGATGGGCACGTCGAGCGTCTATTGTCGCGCAGATATCTACTCTCTAGGTGCTACGCTGTATTTTCTTTTGATGGGCAGACCTCTCTTTTTCGGGACAAGTGAAGAGTTGCTTGAAAAGCACAAGCAAGCCTCACCTCCGAGTGCAAGGCCTTGTCCAATAATTCAGAGCTCGCATCGGTGTTGCAGAAGATGTTGGCGAAGTCGCCAAACGATCGCTTTCAGTCCGTTACTGAGCTTCGAGATTCACTCGACTTCATTCAAGATCAACCTACCGTTCCCATTCGTGCTCAAACCTCCCATCCTTTCAGCAGGGCGTCAATCATGACAGCTATTCTCGCCGTTGTCTCCTGTGTGCTGGCTACGTTCACTATGTGGCCAGATGAGGAAGCTTCTTCGCAGACCACAAAGTCAAATAGCACCGGAGCATTCACGGAAGGATCTGTATCCGTGAAAACAAAGGCCGAAGGGGACTCCTTCGCGGGGAATAGGACGAAGGATTTGGCAAAAGCGAGGCCGGTTCTGTTTAATGCCAATCAGCCGAAGAACAATGGGATTGAGATTGACCCATCGATTCTTCCGCCGAACGAGTATGTGTACTTCTCCGGATTCTTGCGAGATATCAAGTTCGAAAATGTAGATGGCGACGCTGTTCGCCGTAACATTCAAAAGATGTTTAATCGCGCGACAGGCGACGGAGATTGGATTTGGGTGCAAGTCAAATTGCAGGGTGTCGGCGAAGTGTACTTGAGCCGAAACACCGCCCATCGATTGGATGGGCGAGTGATTGTGGTCGGAAGGATTCGCGAAGCCAAGGACACGCGTGGAACGATCTTTTGTCCTTCACAGGATGGCAAGTCTATGAACAAGTACGCGTTTGCGATCCCCAAGAAGTCCTGGAGTTCCGACAAAGGCAGCTTGAGTAGTTTCTTTCAAGTTATGGCCAGCGACTACAATTGGCAAGCGGAAAAGAACTTAGCTGGTACAGCTTGGTTTCGAGCTCGTGCCAACTATGCGTTGCGGGTATTACGTCAAGTTCAACAGCAGAAGGAAGTTTTTGACGAGACCAATCAAGAATTGACTCGAGCGACGGGGTACGAACGCTCCTTTGATATGTTCACCGGTTCAACTGCCTTTGTCGAGAACTTGCAGCTTGATCGTATCCTGCGGCAAGCCAGCAAAGAGAACGCAGTCATGCCGGTGGAATCGATACCAGGAATCACTATCGCTGGATACGACTGGAGTGAGTTAACGCGAGACATCAACCCGAAGACGGATGCCCTCGCTGAGTTCATTCCGCATGACCAGCACGCATTCTTCTTCTCCAACTTTCGAGCTCTTCTGCAGACAATTACTCGTTTCCAAGTGGATGCCGCAACAGTTATGCGGCTGCTGCAAATGGAAGGCAATGGTGCGGAACTATTCGCCCGCTATCAGACGGAGCTTGGCCTCTCGATGAACGATCTAGCAGAAATGCTTGGTCCGCAATTGATCAAGAGTGTGGCTGTGACCGGCAGCGATCCATACTTTGATCTTGGCACAGACGTTGCTTTACTGCTCGAACCGAAGGAATCGCAAGCACTTCAACAGTTGCTAGAAGCTCAAATTACACTTTCAGCTGCGAAACGAAGTGTCTCAGTCAACAAGTCTAGCGGCAATGTAGAGGGCCTCACTTACCAATATTTCTCAAGCGACGATGGCAAGCTCAATAGTTATCTAGTCGCGGCCCAAGGATATGTTGCAGTAACGAACTCGCTGGGACAACTTAAACGCTTGGCCGCTATTGTCAGGGACTCTGCTAGAGCGAAGTTCTCGTTGGCGACAGAGCCAGAGTACCGGTACTTTCGAAAACTTTACCCGATCAGCAATGAGAACAGAAGTAAGGGACTACTGGTAATTTCCGATGCGACGATTCGTCGATGGTGCGGACCTCGAATGAGGATCGCTAACTCGCGACGATTGCACGCTCGTGGGGCATTGGGAGCTCTGCAAGCTGACACATATCACCAATCCATGCTGATAGATCCGGAGAAACATCCCTCTTTGAACTTTCAGAGATTTCAGGCGTTAGTTGGTAAAATCACGGTCGAGAACCATCGAGCCCGGAGTGAAACTTTCGGCGCTGCAGGCGATTTGACTCCTTTGATTGATCTGCCACTCACGCATGTTAGTGCAGAAGAGAAGGCATCCTACACAGCATGGCGTGATTCGTATCAGCGTCGTTTGCGCGGTGCCTTCGACCCTATCGCACTCAACTTTGAACTTGATCAGACACTGGACTTTGATCTTACTGTGATGCCTCTGATTGCCGGCAGTCAGTACTCGTTGGTGAAGCAGATTCTGAGTCCGGCAAAGATTGATCCCTCGGGGGCTGATCCGCATGAAGAGACGGTAGTTCACATGGCTGCTTCTTTAAATTCCTTTGCAAAGGAAATCTTGGTGTCCAGTATCCGTACGCAGCATGAGGTGATGGATAAAGCGATGGATTGGCTTGGTGAAACAGCTAGTCTTTTTGTCGACTGGGACGAAGCGATCAATGATCTCCCAGAGGACTGGTACGATTTTGAGCAGCTCCCGTTCGGACTCACAATAGAATTACGAGAGGGGAAGGATGAAGACAAGTTGTTCGAGTTCCTGCGGAATCTCTCCAATGTTTTTGGTCATCGAGATGGCGTTTGGAGCGATTCAAGTTACAAGAAGAGAAAGATTCTTAGTTACAAGAATGGCGACTTCGGGCAGGAAATCGATGTGCATCTAGTTCTGGTTGGCCGCGTCTTATTGCTTTCTCCAAATCTTGACGTGGTACATCGTGCCATTGACCGGGAGCAGAGCGGGAGTGGAGTCGTCTTTGCGAAGCAGGATAAAGAAAATTGGCTTGGCGATCACATGAACGTCAAGATTTCAGATGAGTTCACGGATTTGCTCGAAAAGATTTTCAAACGAGATTTTCAGCGAGAGCTGATCTATCCGAGCTGGTGCAATGTTCCGGTTCTCAACGAGTGGAGGAAGCATATGCCCCAGCGAGACTCCGTTGAGTTGTACAATCAAATGTGGCATCAGCAGTTGATTGCTGTTGATGGAAGTGGATACGAATGGGACGAGTCATTGCGATCAATTAAAGCTACGCATTACGGGCCTCCCGGCGAAGCGATTACGCCTGGCCACTCGATTCCGCCGGTGTATCGAAATGTGAAATCAGCAGCTGCCGGAATCACATTCGTGAATGATGGTATCCGAGCTCGCGTCCGTATCGAGCGAGAGTAGATTGCTTCCTGGTGACGAGATTTTGGAACTCTTGAAGTGGTTGTGTCGTCGGTAAGCAGACACTTGTGAGCCGATGTAAGTCCAGAGTCTCAATGATTCGAAGCGTGGCACACCCCGCAACGGTAATTTACGTGGAATACCAGTAGGTGGTGAGCACGACATAGGCGCTGGCTGCTAACTCCCAGATAAATCACATTGCGTTTAGCTCCAGGTAGTTGGTCGTGTGAATTCGTGCAGTGCCAACAGATGCGACTCTGTCTAAAACAATGCAGACGACTGTGGCACCAATCGCCCTACTATCCGAAGAAGCTTTATTGGTCCTTGAAAATTTGGGCTCCTTGGAGGATGACATTCTCGATGGAGCTCGATCCTTACGAATCGCCGGCGGTCATAGGCGTCGAATGGCGCAACCAAACAAGAGGCTTTCAAGCTTCTGGATATACCTGCAAGTTGTTTCTTTGCTGCCGGCGGCTTTCTTGGTTTGATATTCATTGGGGGGCTAAAGCTGAGCTCGGGAAGAATCTGATCCCAAGTAAACGCTTCGAGATTCGAAAATACGCTGATTGAAACAACGATTGCTATAGCTTTCGCAGCGTTCGGCCATCTTTGTTGTGATTATCGAGGTACAATAATAGGCTTCCATGCGATCTCTTAGAAACATCACTGGAACCTTCCCATGTCATCTCTTCTCGATTAATCTCATAAGGATAATTCATGCTTCAACTATGCGTTCGTCAAGTTTGCCTTGCTCTTTTATTTTTCCCCTACGCAAGTCTCTTCGCGCATGAGCTACCAGACCCCGATGGGAAACCAGGAGATGTCACCAAGCCCGTTCAGGTGTTCATCCTGCTTGGCCAGTCCAACATGTTGGGAGCTGGAAAAGTCGAAGGTGGCAAGAAGCCAGAAGGTTCATTGCGTAATGCGGTGAGCGAGAAAGGTCTTTACCCCTACTTGGTCGATGCCAACGGAGAGTGGACCGTTCGGAAAGATGTGCGCAATGTCCGCGTGATGGGCAGTGGAACTGGAGGAAGTCGTCATTTCAATAACGAGTGGATGACAATCAAGGGCGGTAAGATCGGGCCCGAATTCGGAATCGGTCATCATGTCGGCGAGGCAGTGGATGCACCCGTGATGATTCTCAAAAGTTGCATTGGCAATCGTAGCTTGGGATGGGACCTCCTGCCTCCCGGCAGCGACTCTTTCGAGTTCGTCGAAAAGGACAAGAAGTTTCACTACGCTGGCTACAAAGAATCGCCACTGAAGTGGGAAGTTGGTTCTGAGCCGAAGCCTATCACTTGGTATGCGGGCATGCAGTATGACGGGGATATCGCTCGAGCCAAGGCAGTGTTGGAAGATCTAGGCAAATACTATCCGGACGCAACTAGCTATGAGATTGCAGGCTTCTTCTTTTGGCAAGGTGACAAGGATCGGTACAACGCCGGACATGCCGCCCAATACGAAAAGAACTTGGTGCAGCTGATTCATCAGCTGCGAAAGGACTTTGATGCTCCTGACGCGAAGTTCGTCTGCGCGACACTTGGCCAAACGGAGAAAGGTGCCGAAGGCAACGAGGGACTGATCCTCAACGCACAGCTTTCTGTCGATGGAAAGGCTGGGAAGTACCCTGAGTATGCTGGCAACGTTGCCAGTGTCTACACCCACCCGCTCTCGAAAGGTGGTGCTTCCAACAGCCACTATGGTGGAAACGCAGAAACCTACATGAATGTTGGTGAAGCGATGGGCAAGGCCATGGTTGAACTGCTCAAGAGCAAGTAGTCGTTTTATCGGCTGTTGCCACTCCTGCTACTTCCGGATGGAGGGAGGAATCTCCACGGGGCCGGCCATGCGTTAAGCGGGGCTTGCCCAGCCTCCGCAAGCTAAGGGTGATGGCGGCGGTAGCGGGTGTGGATGTCTTGTTCAAGCAGTTCGTGGTCGGCCAGCTGATAAGTGGCGCTATCGCAAACGAATCCTATGCCTGCGCCCCCAATGGGGCTGATGGCGTTCTGATTTCCGATGAGCTTGGGAGCAATGAATACTTCTAGCTCATCGAGCATGCCCGCGTCGTGCAATGAACCAAGCACTCCGCCGCCGCCTTCGCACAGTAAGTTGGTGGTCCCCTTCTCGGTAGCCAGACTCCGCAAAGCGACTTGCAGACGCGCAGACGCAGCAGATTCTTCAACGGTGAAGATTTCTACACCAAGCGAATTGAGTTTGGAGCAGTTGTCTTGGCATGCATCTGGACCAACGACAAGCGTCACTGGAGCATCCTTAGCAGTTTGAGCCAGCTTGGATTCAACCGGCAGGCGAGCCCGAGAGTCTAGAATAACACGATGCGCAATGCGTTGAGCCGGCTTCTCGGATCGACACGTGAGCATCGGATTGTCAGCAAGTGCCGTGTCGATCCCGACCATAATTGCATCAACTCGACCACGCAGGCGATGGACGTACTCGCGGCTAGTGGGCGAAGAGATCCACTGACTATCCTGGCGATGCGTCGCGATCTTTCCATCCAGGCTCATCGCCCACTTGCCAATGATCCAAGGTCTGGCGTTCTCCAGTCGCAATAAATAAGGGGCGTTGAGTTCACGCGCGCTAGCTTCTTCGATCCCAGTAGCGACCTCCATCCCGGCTTGCCGAAGCAGATTTAGGCCCCGCCCTGCGACTTCGGCGAATGGATCTTGCATGGCGACGACGACTCGAGCAACCTTCGCGTCCAAGAGAGCCCTTGTGCAAGGTGGCGTTTTTCCGTGATGGCAACAAGGCTCAAGGGTGACATAAGCCGTGCAGCCCGGTAGGTGGGCTTCGTTTCCGCGTTCTATGGCATCCCGGATCGCGCGCGGCTCAGCATGTTCGGCTCCGTAACGCTCGTGAAATCCAGCTCCAATCTCGACCTGATCTTGTGTGACCAGTACGCAGCCGACCATTGGATTGGGTTCAACGAGTCCTTGCCCCTGTTTTGCGAGGCCGAGGGCTTTCCGCATCCAATGGGCGTCTTGCTGTCGGTGATTCATGTTGCTTGTGGCGTCTCTTCGAATTGGCTCTAGCGGAAGTATTAGTTTAAGCGAGGATCTGATGGTATTCATCACCTACTTCAGGCGAATATCTCTTGATGTCGACCAGAACTTCTCGACTACATTGCTCCGATCGACTTGCCTTCCCCCACGATTAGGTAAAGAATTGGAGTTGAGATTAGTAGTTAGCTACTCACGGGAAGGGCTCGTCTCTTTGACTAGCACGGAGCGAAAAGAACGACCGATCGAAGGTGTCCTAGCGCCAATCATGTTTGGGCTTTCTTTATTGTTCCTTGCCGTGGTTGCGGTGACTCTCGTTCTCTGGGTCGAACCCTGGGGGGAATTCGAGGCTGCGAGTGAAACGGCGACGGCACAGAGCGACAGTTCATCTGAGACACTGGCGGTGCCATTGTCTGCAGCCGCTCGTGAATCTCTTCTCTGCTTTCAAACGAACGCGTTCTGGCTTGGTAACTGGAGCTTCATGTTACTTTCTTGCCTGTGGCCACTCTTCCTGCTAGAGCAGGTTTTTCACATCCTGCGGCTTCGAAGTTGGTCGGCATTTCGAGGCATGTATCCCTTCTCGTGGCTGTACCTTCTTTTTCCGCCGCTAAGAATGTGTGCGCAGCGACGCGGCGAAGTAAACGAAGTCTGGTTACCGAAGTGGGGCTGGCAACAAGTTGACCGCAGTCTTCGACGGCGCTTGGAACGTGTGTTCAGCGTTCCGATGATTTGGATCGCCTTGCTCATTCTGCCGGTTCTCGGTCTGCCATTTTTGTTTAAGGAGCAGATGAGCGAGCACCCATGGCTTCGGGCTCTGATTCATATGGGCACCGGCGTGATTTGGTTTGCATTTACCGTCGAATTCATCGTGATGCTCTCGGTAGCACGCGACAAACTGAAATACTGCAAGACGCATTGGCTGGACCTGGCCATTATCCTGCTACCCTTTGTGTCGTTCTTGCGATCGCTGAGGGTGCTTCGCACATCGAACTTGGTAAATGCGAGTCGGTTGTCGCAGGTCGCCAAGATGGTGCGCGCATATCGCCTAAGGGGCGTTGCCATGCGTGGTTTTCGCGCATTACTGGTTCTGGAACTCTTGCATCGCCTGCTCAGAAGCACGCCAGAGCGGCGAATTGAAAAGCTGGAAAAAATGCGTGCGGAAAAGCTGCGTGAGCTCGAAGACATTGATGAGCAGATTGAAAATCTGAAACTCTTAGCCGCCTCGCAGAACGAAGAGGCGACGCCGGACGATTCTCGATCTGAAAGTGAAGCGGAACAGATCGCTGCTTCTCCCGAAACGGAGAATCAGTAGGGCCTGCATCGAGAGAACTCGTTGAGGGATTCATAATAAAGACAGCCAGAGCGGGGCTCGGCCTGTTCTGGCTGTCTTGAATTGATTGCTAGGGGATTAGCAACGTAAAATCGAACGCTTCGCTGCGTGTTGAACGGATCAAGGAATCAGAGCAGCTCCACCGGACATTGCCGTGACTTGAGTCGCCATGCCCCGCAAGCTGAGTGGCAGTGGTTCCATCATGTAAGGTGCACAGTCACCAGGGCGGTAGTAGCCCATGCTGTATTGGCACTCGTTGGGTGGATGGATGCCCATGCGATAAGGAAGAATAGCGATGTTACTGAAGAAGTGTGCCGTGCTGAGGACCGGTTGAATGATCGGGCCGGCAGAGTGTCCGTAGCGTTCTAGCTGCGTTTGCTGGAAATACAAAGGTTTGTGGCAATGTCCTGGTGCAGACCACTGATAAATCGTTTGAGTGAAATCACGTCCCTGGAACGGAGGATCACCTGTTCCGCAATCCAGCGGTAGGTACCAAGCTTCTCCGACGTAGGCCAGATCAGCGTCGCTTAAATCTTGAATCAAGATCTTCTCTTCAGTCCCTTGAACATCCAAGATGATTTGGTCGCCTCGAAGATCGATCAAGCGTCCGGAAGTAACAAGCTCACCCTTGTAGTTAAACCATTCTCGTACAGGTGCATTCGCCGCAAAGTTAAGCCGTTCTTGTTCTGCATCAGAAGCAGTGTTGTGTAGTCCTTTGCCGAACGATGGCGAGATATCAAGGCTGATATCTTGAATCGATCGAGACTGAAACCTCGCCCGTCTCTCGGAGCAGGAAAGATTAGACCGCTTCGTAAGATCTGGTGACTCGAGCTCGTCGTCTTGTGCTGGCTGTTCGCCAGCGCCTCGACGATCTGCAGGACTCGGTGCGGATTCATCACCGAAAGGGTTACTTCGCACATCTCGCTCGCTGCTTGGTCTCGTTGATAGTGGAGCGAGCTCATCGTTTGGGCCGCCAATCTGCTCACGTTTTGGATCAAGCATGTTTGGCATCGGAGCTGCTTCTGGTCGACCCATTTCCCGGTCAAGCCCATTCTGAACTGGCGGAAGCGTCAAATCTGACAGGCCTGTCGCTTCGCTTTCCTGCGGTGGCCGAGTGACCGGAGGGAGTGCCAAGTCGATTCCGTTGTCCTGATAGGAAGCTAACCGTATTTGAGATTCGTAAGGCCCGGCCACTTGCGATTCCTGCGATCCAACAAGGACAGGAGCCACATTTGCGGTTGTCAATTCTCGTGGTGCTGAGTTGACGGGTGCAGAGTACTCGAGAGGCTCTTGGGTAAAAGCCAGAGTTTTTTGAACACCGGCAAATGCTTGCCGAGGAGTTATCTGTTGCGGGGCAGTTTGTCCGGCGAACACTTCGGTTTTGTCTGGAATAGAAGCTTGCTGCAAAGGGCTAGGGTTCTTGGGCGAACGCCATCGTAGTGGTTGCACAGGACGAGACTTCTGATTCGAATCGCCAACGAGTTCGTTGTAAGCTGCTTGCGAAGCGGAGACTGGACGCGACGCAGTGTTTCGCGTAGGGGCAGGATCGTGTTGAACTGCATCCGAGCGAGTTCGACTTGTCGAACCCGCAAATCGAACTTGAGATTCGGCGTTCGCAGCGGTCGTGTTCGCCTGTTGAACTGGTGCTTGGTAGGCAGGCTGATGTGGCCGTGTTGGCTCCCAAGTCTGAGCTTGTAAATTGCTTCCTGCGTAGCTGACAGAAAGTAGGCAACCTGCGACCAAGTTCATTCGCAATGACTCGATTAGTGCTTTGCGTTTTGACTTAGTTGCTTTCCCCTGAGCCGTACTCAGGGCTGTAGTTTGGCGCTTCCTGCGTGATAGCAATGTCATGTGGATGATTCTCTCTGACAGTTGCGGCTGAAATCTTTATGAACCTCGCGTCCCTACGAAGCTCATCAATGCTGCGAGTGCCACAGTATCCCATTCCAGCTCGCAGGCCGCCGACCAGCTGATAAACGAAATCAGCCAGTGGGCCTTTGAATGGAACTCTACCTTCAACACCCTCAGGAACGAGTTTGATCAAGTTCTCGTTACCGCTCTGGCGATATCGTTCACTCGATCCCTTGACCATGGCTCCGATAGATCCCATTCCGCGGTAAACCTTGAAGGTTCGACCTTGGTACAAAATGGTACGTCCGGGGCTTTCGGCCAATCCAGCAAACAGACCTCCAATCATTACTGCACTTGCCCCTGCGGCTATTGCCTTAGTGATATCGCCACTGAAGCGAATTCCACCGTCGGCAATTACAGGCGTGCTAGTTGGTTCAGCTGCCTTGCTTGCGTTGTACACTGCGGTGACTTGCGGGACACCGACTCCGGAGATGACGCGAGTGGTGCAAATGGAACCTGGGCCGATTCCGACTTTGACTGCGTCAACTCCTGCTTCGATCAAGTCGCGGGCACCTTCATAGGTGGCCACGTTTCCGGCGATGACATCGATGTCCCAGCGTTTCTTGATCTCTCGAACAGTCTCGAGCACGTTGTTGGAGTGGCCGTGAGCTGAATCCACAGTCAAGATGTCCACACCTCGCAGGATTAGCTGTTCGGCTCGCTCGTAATCAAAAACTCCAACCGCCGCCCCGACTCGAAGTCGACCACCCTCGTCTTTGCATGCATTCGGGTAGCGCTTCATCATGTCGATGTCTTTGATCGTGATGAGGCCTGTTAGTTTGAAGTTATCGTCAACCAGTAAAAGCTTCTCTACCTTTTTATCCGTTAAAATCTTCTCAGCTTCCTCAAGCGTTACAGTTCCCTGTGCGGTGACGAGGTTTTCCTTCGTCATTACGTTTTTGATTGGAGTTTCGCCTGTCTCTAGGAAGCGGAGGTCGCGGCGAGTGATAATGCCAGCTAAACGCCCATCGTTGCCTTCGATGGGAACGCCGGATACGTTTTGCTGATCCATCAGCTCCTTGGCTGCAGAAACTGGCTCATCTGGGTGGAGTGTTACCGGGTCTTCTATAATTCCGTTGGCGCTGCGCTTAACTTTGGTGACTTCTTCAGCCTGCGATGCAATGTCCAGATTCTTGTGGATGATCCCAAGACCGCCAACTTTGGCCAATGCGATGGCCATCTCGGATTCAGTCACCGTGTCCATGGGGCTAGAAAGCATCGGTGTCTTGAGACGGATTTTCTTGGTCAGCTGAGTGGAGACGTCCACTTCTACCGGCATCAGCTCACTGTATCGTGGCTCAAGGAGAACGTCGTCAAAAGTGATGCCAGAGTAAGCCAGCTTGTCGTCCATCAGCGCAGTCAATCCTGGGAGTTAGAAAACTCGCGCCGCTCACAAGCAATGTTGCTTCCAGCGGTCCGAAGGGCCAAATTGGCCATCGACTCGCCCGGAGAGAAGTTCACTTCGAGAGCGAACGCATTATTTTAGAAGCACCGCATTATGGAGCGTTTTGACGAGATCCGCAATCCTCTATTGCCCAATAGCTGTTGGCTCGTTGGCGGTTAGTTCCGCGGAACGCGGTAACGAGCGTGGCGTTGCTTCGGCACCAGCGAGACTATTCTAGCGACGTGCGAAGTTGCAGTAGACGTTACGAGTGCAAGCCGGCATCTATGGCTTGGCGTTAAACGATGAGTTGGCTTGGGGTTGAGCGATGTATTAACTGGAATCTCTCGCTTGCGCGTCGCGATTTTCTTGCGAGCCTAAGAAGAGCTTGCGGCCTCCTCGTCAGCCGTTCTCTTTTGCTCTTCTTCGATTTCGAGCCTGACGATCTCGAGTCGACTGAGCTGGGCGTTCGCCATGTCAATCATCCCGGCGGCCTCGTACGCCTCAGCCAGTTTCTCGTAGGTGGCCAGCTTCCTGGGGGCCAGGCGGAGGGCCGCGACGTAAGCTTTGATGGCGGCTTGCTGATCCCCCATGCGACTCAATATAGTGCCCCGGCTGTCGAGCATTGAGGCTTTGATTCCCGGTATATCGCGAGCAATCTTGAGACCTCGATCGACAAGCTCTAGAGCTCGCGGCAACGAAGCTGGGTTGTCGAGCAGAGCGTAAGCGAGATTGTTGAGTGCAATCGGATGATCGGGCTGAATCTCCAATGCTTGCTCGAGATGCGGAATGGCTTGGCTCATCTGATTGTTTTCGAGCATGTGGTTTGCCAGCAGCATATGAGTCGTGGCAGCGGCAACTCCTTGAGCGAGACTGCTTTTTAACTTGCTCACCATCTCAGTTGATGCTTCTCGGCCCTGTACCACTATTCGGGCGACTTCAGTGATTGCCTCGGGGTAAGTCGGATCCGCTCGAACCGCCAAATCCAGGTACTCAAGCTGTACCTCGGATTGATTGTCCGGCTGTGAAATAGCCGAATCGATGTACTTTTGCAGATAGGCCATCGCTAACACTCGCCGTACACGCGCTTCATCAGCTGTTGATTCTTCGGGCACGGTCAAGGCTCTCTGCAAACCGACGTTGCCCACTTTGATTGCCTTGTCCAGCTCTCCTTCGTTTCCATAGATCATGGCGAGGTCGACAAAATCGCTGACCGAACTGGTTTTTGAATCGCGAATGTTCTCGACCAACAACCGCTTCGCAAGGTCAGCTGACTGCCGGAAGCTTCGGGCGTCTTTTTCTTCCGCAGCAATTTTGGCCACAGTTACATTCAACCTTGGGTACTGATCGACGTACAGTGACAAAAGCTCCTTGGCCTCCTCAGTCTTCCGTTGCAGAACCAATACATTCGCATATGCTTGAACCAGAGCTTTGTTCGCTACGCTTGAGCTGCAAGCGGCTGCAAGGTCATTCGAAAAAATCTCAATCTCTTCCTTCGTGAACTCCGTGGTTTGAGCAACTCTTTCCTCAGCCAGCCATGCGTGTCCCGGCCCGTATCCCTTACGATTGGTTGGGGCAATCCGCCTCATCATTTGATGCGCTATTGCTGGATTTCCAACTGCGGCGAGATATCGGGCAACCGCGTAACCTGCCCGATTGTTTGGCTCCATTCGCAGCACACGACGAAGCGCGAGGCTTGAAATTGGCGATAGCTTTGCGTCACCGTTCAGCAAGATGTCCGCTTGCTCGGCGTCAATGTCTAGCTGTGATTTCTCGATGTTCCGTTCCGCCAGAGCCATATATTCGCTGACAACTTGATCATGGTTGCGGCTCCATCCCAGCAGCGTAAGCGTACACATCATGATAACCGCTAGCATCAGCGGTCCACCCAACAAGATGAGCGACCTCCACCGCCGGGTGGCGAACCATGTGAGAACGAATGAGATTAGGTCTTGAGCAAACATATGCCAGCTTAAAACAGCAGGGGCAACTCTGCGTCAGCCGCCAGAGCACTCTGGAAGACAACTCAACGCGTTTGTCATATATCGGTAGCTGTGGACCTTCAAATCGAACCGAGCCTACAGTCCAACTTGCGTTTCGATCAGGATTTGGCGGAATAAGCCAATTGCAGAAGTCACTCACTTGGATCTGCAGCACGAGACACCTTCCCTTACCGCAAATTCGTCACACTCCTTGCAATCAGCTTTCACTACGCGGACCACACAGAGTAGAATCTTCGTTTTGACCGATTTTCTCTGGATATGTAAAACATGTCGACGGCAAGAATGGGAATGGTAGGATTCGGAGCCTGGGGCCAATACCACGCCAATGCGATCGAGAAGTGCACGCGCGCCGATTTGGTGGCAATTGCGGCGAGAAGTGATGCATCTGTTGCAGCGGCGAAAGAAGCCTTCCCGCAAGCCAAAATTTATTCCGACTATCGAGCAATGCTTGAGAACGAGCAGTTGCATGGCGTTGACGTGGCTGTGCCTTCCCATTTGCATTGTGAAGTGGCAACTGCAGTTTTTGAGTCCGGACGACACCTTTTGCTTGAGAAGCCAATGGGAATCAGTCTCGCCGAGTGCGATCAAATGATCTCGGTCGCAAAGAAGAAGGAACGGTTGTTCGCGGTTGGCCACGAGCTTCGATTGTCGTCGATGTGGGGTTTGGTAAAGGAAATGATCGATGACGGGTTTGTCGGTGATCCACTTTATGCTTTAGTCGAGCTGTCGCGGAATCCTTACCGGCTTGGCTCTGACGGCTGGCGGTACGATATCAATCGAGTTGGTAACTGGATTCTCGAAGAACCGATTCACTTCTTCGATCTGGCGAGATGGTATCTATCCGCCAGTGGCAATCCAACAACGGTCTTTGCAAACGCAAGTTCTAGTCAGAAGGATCATCCGGAGTTGCAAGATAACTTCAGCGCGATCATGCAATTCGAAGGAACCGCTTACGCAGTGGTAACACAAACACTCTGTGCGTTTGAGCATCATCAGACAATCAAAATCACGGGGACAAAAGGAGCACTCTGGGCTTCTTGGAGCGGCGCGATGGATCGCACGCGGCATCCGAACTTCTCATTGCGAGCCTTTGATGGTGAGAACGTAACGACTGTTCCAATTGATAAAATGACCGGTGAGCTCTTCGAGCTTGAAGATCAAGTGGAGGTGTTTGCGAAGGCGATTCTGGATGGCGATCCACTGCACTGTTCCGCGGAAGATGGACGCTGGTCAGTGGCGATGTGCTTGGCGGCTCAGGAGTCTGTAGACTTGGGAAGTGCTGTGAAGATTCCTCACTAGGTTGGTTCGTCGCTTCCGATGTGGGACGAGTCTGTTGGGCAATTTGGGATCATAGTCAGGCAAGGAAAAAGCTTGCCCCACCTGGAGAAACCAGGAAAAGTCGAGAAATCGCAAACACCACTGACCGGTTTGATCAAGGTAAGGCAATCCTTCTGTATCCTGAGATATTCCTGCCAAAATCGTAGCTCTAGTCACAGCTCTGATGGTTAACATGCAAACGATCGACGAAGATGCGAGAAGACGATTTGAATCTGACTGGCTTGCCGGTCAATCGCTTTCGATTCGTAATTATTTGCCAAAGCCAGACCAGAACTCTTATCTTGGAACGCTAGAAGAACTCGTTTGCATCGACTTGGAATTTCGCTGGAAGCCTAGCGATCGCCAGTATTCCGAGTCCAACCAAACCGTGACTTCCGGTCAAGCGACGGTGCAAACGCGTGTCGAGGATTATATCCGTGAGTTTCCTGAGCTCAATTCTACTGAAGTTATCCAGCGTCTCGTCGAACAGGAAATTCTGGTTCGGATTCAGTCCGGATACGTGGTCGAACCTAGTGAGTTTGCGAGCCGATTCCCCGAAGTGACGATTGACGAGTCGCTCTTTACTGAGGTTGGCGACAAAGAGACGGTTGTATTTGCAGGCTGCGCGGCACAAGCTCAGAGCTGGGTGGAATTCCCTCAGCCTTTCGGGAGCTATGAATTGCTTGAAATCCTGGGCAGTGGCGGCATGGGCTCGGTGTATCGTGCTCGACAGGAGGCCGCTGGGCGCGAGGTCGCAGTCAAAATCGCGGATCTGGATCATGTTAGCCCGCAGGGTAGGGCACAGCTCGTCCAACGATTTCAAACGGAGGCGTTGACAGCGGCTTCTGTGACTCATGATCACATCGTTCCAATTTACGATGTTGGCGTTCACGATGAGCGACCTTACATTGCAATGCAAATGGTCGCTGGTGGTGATCTTAGTGTGATGTCTAAGGCAGAGCCGCTATTGCCCAAACGTGCTGCGAAGTACATTCATGGGATAGCAAGTGCTTTGCATCAAGCTCACAAAAAAGGCTTGCTTCACCGCGACATCAAGCCAGGAAATATTCTGTTGGATGCATCCAACGATCGAGCCATGTTGACGGACTTTGGGCTCGCGAGATTCCTAGCAGATGATACTGGCATGACGCAAACCGGCCAACTGCTTGGCACGCCTTCCTTCATGCCGCCAGAACAAATCAAGGATTCCTCCAATATCGACGCTCGCGCTGACGTTTACGCGCTCGGTGGAACGCTCTATCAGTTACTCACTGGCAAACCGCCGTTCAAAGCCGCAGACATGCATGAGACATTGCGGCAAGTTGCAGCGGAGGATGCCGTCGCGCCGCGCATAATCAATTCCGCGATCGATCGTGATATCGACACGATCTGCGTGAAGTGCCTTGAAAAGGAACCTGAGGCTCGCTACCAAACCGCCGATGAACTTGCAGTAGACTTGCATCTCTACTTGGAGGGAAAGCCAATCCTGTCGCGTCCAGCTGGACCGATAAAACGGCTTGTAAAGTGGTGCAAGCGAAACAAGGCCATTGCCGCCGCTCAAGCAACGGCTGTCGCTGCTGCCGTCATCACCATTGCCATCGTTTCGGTCGCGTGGTGGACCACGGCAGAAGCACTCGCGAACGAGCAGGTCGCACTCAGGAAGGAAACAGTCGCGTTAGGCAAGGAAACTGAAGCACGCCAAGCAGAGATGAAGGCGAGGGTGCGGGCCGAAGAAGCGCGAGACACATTCTCGTCTAGCTTTAACGAAATGTACGCACAGTTCAGCAGTGAGCCAGCATTCAACATGCCCAGCCTCGAACCCTTGAGGCTGCAGTTCTTGCGTGACTCCAAGGTGCGGTTTGAAAGCTTGATTGCAGTGTTCCAAGATGATGAAACTTTAGTCATCGACAATGCGATCGCGTTATCGGCCATCGCTGACTTGAATGCGGAATTGAAACTAGCCCCCGACGAAATTAAGATCAGTTTAGACTCAGCTCTAGCCGCGTTCGACATGATACCGCCCGAAATCCGAAAGAAGAAACCTGAGGTGCTGGCTGCAGAATCGAACATGTTTTTGCTCAAGGGAAAACAGGGGTTTCGTTCGGGCAAGGTTGATGTAGCTAGGGCAAGCTTTCTGCGTTGTACCGAGTTGCGTCAGCAGTGGAGCAAGGTGAAACCCGAGTCTCTGGAGGCTAAGCGGAAACTTGCGAATGCCGTGATGAATGAAGGAGTGTTGTACCGGAAGCAAGCTCAACTACTAGCGATCGCCGAGCAGGGAGAAGAAGCCAACGAGGCCCTTGCGATTGCAGAAGGAAGACTGATGGATGCCCAGCAGATCCGAAGTTTGGCGATGGAGAAAGCCAGTTCCATGATGCTGCTGCGTCTGAAGCGAGATTTTGCCAGGGCACAGTTTAACCTTGCGTTTGTCTTTCTCAGTGGAGGAGAGCTCGCCGAATGCATCACGTATCTGGAAAGTGCATCGCGTGCCTTGGGGGATCTCGCTCATGAAGTTCAAGATGATCAAGGGCTTTGGCTGGATTTTGTCAGTGCCCGCATTCGCTTAGCAGAACTGAGTGCTGAACAGCCGGGGTTTAACCCGAAGTCGGAGCAGGGGAAGGTGTATCGCGATGGCATTCTGGGGGCTCTCAAGGACATTGGAGCCTTGGCGAAACTGCGTGATCGAAACACCGAGTTGCAGCTGAACTTGCTTGGCGAATACCAAAATGGCTTGGACGCTCTGGTGTCAGTCGGGCATCTTGATCAGACTCGTGATCGCCTGCGTGACTTCGAGAAACTCGCCGATTCAGTGGATGAACGTTGGCGCGACGAAATTTCGGCTGAAGCTCCAGCTAGCTTGGTTGTTTTGAAGTGGAACTACCTGAAGCATCAAGCCTTTCTGGCGCAGGGTTTTGAAGATTCCGATGCGGTAGCAAAAGTGGAGGAGGCAATTTCGGCGTACGAGAGTCGCTCCGATCTTATCTCTTCCAGTCCGCGAATTGCTAGCGATTTGGAGATGTTGCGGAATGCTTTGCGAGCACTCCGAGCAGCGCCGGCTCCTTAATGCTGTATTGTTAAGAGTCGTCCAACTACTTCTTTTAGCTATTCTTGGGTTGCAAGATCGATGAGGGTCAACGCGTACGTTTGAAATGACGAGAATGACAATGTGGGACAAAGTGGGTGTCCTGCCACCTCATTTCATGGACGATGCGTATGTCAGGCTCGGCGGTCTTTTGCAAGCAAAGTTGGTTGCGAATTAGTGGTTTGCTGCTCATCTGCGCAATTATTTTTCCGGCGATGACGGTCGCGCAAGACGGTTTCGTTCTCCAAGACTTGGCACCATCGCCTTCAGATCAGGTTCTGACTGCGCGACCCAACCAAGAGAAGGCGGCCACCGGGCCAGCGGCGCAGTCTGGCGACCAGGAACGCCCAGCCGCACAGCCCGCGCCTCCGTCTACCGCGACGCCGCAAGCGAATCAACAGCAGCAATCGCCTACGGCGCAAATGCAGGCCCGAAGATCTCGTGCTGAAGTGCGATCTGGGCCAAATGTGGCGTCCCTGGGAAATGACAGCCTAAATCTGCTTTCCCGCTCCAGCTATTACGCAAGTCCCATCGCACTTTCCTTGGGGGCGAGCCAAGGAACCAGTCGGACCTCGTACTTTCGCTCTGCCGTTCACCGAAATCTCCTGGATACACCTGAGATGTTTGGCGATTTCAGAAGTCCCGGCTATTCGCTGCTCTTCGACAACTTCTCGCCTGGGTATTCGTATGACAATAACGACAGTGATCCTGGGGTTGATACGCCGACGGCGGTTTCTTTCGGCGGTATGCGAGTTTCAGAAAATAATGTCGCGCTCCCTCAGGATCGAATCTGGTTTTCGTATCATCACATGCACAATGCGTTCCAGCTTCCAGCAAATGATGTGAGTTTGGATCGTTTTGTGCTGGGTTTTGAGAAGACTTTCCTGGATGGGGCGGCATCACTGGAGTTCCGTTTGCCGATGGCTGGATCGCTTGACCCTTCCGATACCAGCACAGCTTACGCCGGAGGTAGTTTTGGGAATTTGGATGTGATCTTCAAACGCGTTCTCTTTGCGAATGACCGTCGAGTTGTGGCTGCGGGGGTTCGAGTTGAAACGCCAACAGGATCAAGTTGGAGTGCGAAGAGCTTAACTTCCGGTCCGGCGAGTTTTACTCTCGATCCGAGTGCGGTACATATCACACCCTATCTAGGCTGTTTGCGACAGTTGGATGATATATGGTTTGTGAACTCATTCTTTCAATTGGATATGGCGACAAATGGCGATCGCCTGATCACCAGTTTGAACAATGGGCCAACGCAAGAGTTTAAGGTGAATCCCCCGCCGATGCTTCAGATTGACATCGGAGGTGGCGTTTGGCTGGTGACGCCTAGTGATAGTGCTGTTGGCTGGGCGGCGATATCAGAATTGCATCTCGCGACAGCACTTGGTGAGGACGACGCTTTTCTGGTTGACCCGATTGGCGGATCGCCGAACGTTTTTGTTGATCAGATTCCTATTCGCAATATTTTGAATCTAACCAACGGGCTGCATGCTCAGATTAACAGTGGTTTCTCGGTTCGTATGGGCATCTCAGTGCCTTTGCTGAATGATCGTATCTTTGACACCGAGGCAATGGTACAAGTGAATCGAAGGTTCTAGCTGGCTTCCTGCCTTGTCGATGCTCATGTTGTACGATTTCTTGACTGTTCTTTGCGTTCTGCTTATGCAGATCCCGTCCGTTTGCTAATCCGTCCTAAAAAGCTGTTCGGCTGCGGATGGAAGCAGTATCGGTTCGCTATAGCACTGGTCTTCCTGAATCTGAATTAGCAAATATGATCGTTGATACACACGCGCATTTGACTGATGAGAATTTCACTGAGCTCCAACCGTTCTTAACGCAGGCGCGCGAAGCTGGGGTTGGCAAGATTATCGTCATCGCGACGACACTAGAAGATTCGCGACAGTGCCTCGAGCTGGTTTCGAAACACGATGAACTAAGAGCTGCCGTGGGGATTCATCCCAACAACTGTTGTCAAGTCAAGGAAGGTGATTGGGAGAAGATCGTTGGATTGTGCAGCGAGGAAGGCGTCGTCGCGCTGGGTGAGACCGGACTCGACAAATACTGGGACGATTGTCCCTGGGAGATACAAGTTGACTATTTCAAACGGCACTTGCAATTGAGCCGTGAAACGTCGCTGCCAGTTGTCGTGCACACACGTGAGTGCGCGGAAGAGACGCTGGGGATCCTGACTGAAGAAGCCGGCCATGGCCCAGTACACGGAGTCATGCATTCCTTTACCGGGCCACGAGCGGTCGCGGAGGGCTGTCTTGAGCTTGGTATGTACATCAGCTTCGCCGGGATGGTGACTTTTAAGAATGCGAAGGAAATTCAAGAGATCGCCGAGCAGATTCCCGACGATCGAATCCTTGTCGAGACCGATAGTCCCTATTTGACACCTGCACCGCATCGAGGTAAACGCCCAAATCATCCCGCATTTGTCGCGCACACTCTCGAGTTTCTAGCTGAACTTCGCGGAGTATCAAAGTCCTTATTGGCCGAACAAACTACGGCGAATGCATTTCGACTCTTCGGTAGCTGGTAACAAGCTTAGTCGAAAAGCCGGGCGTCCGACGGTACGTTCCTTAAGCCGGGGCCAGCTTTGATTCTATGTCCAGATTTGCTTCCGCCGACTAGATCGGAGCAGCCATGGGTATGCCGTAAATCTGCCGGTAGAGCGTGAAGAAAGCTCCGACGAAGATGGGCATCATGAGGATCATTGGAAGTCCGCAAAGGAGAAGGCTCAGGACTGAAATGAACCAAATTACAATGGAAAACCAAAGGATTCCCAGCGAGTTTCGCCACGCCCCCTTGAAGCTCAGCTTGACCGATTCAAGACCATCGACACCGCGATCCGCGATTAGCTGGAAGCAGAACAGGAAGGGAAGGTGGATGAAGAGCATAAGAAAGGTCAGAAGCAATGCGCCACCAGCCACAAGTATGAAAACTGCTGGCAACGCTTCTTCGCCACCAGTTGCACCGACGACAAAGGCCAATACAAACACTACAGCGGTAACTGCGTAAACAAGGAGCGTTGCACCCACCATAATAAGGAAAGCTACAAAGCTCTCCGTAAACCTGTCAAACCCTTGGAACAACCGGTTGAACTGCACAGCTTTACCCGACTCTAGGTCGATGAAGCAAAAATAGACCCCAACCATCAGAGGCCCAGCAATGATCCCGAGCGGAACGATACCTGATAGAAAGGATGCGGTGAGCAAAACTCCTAGCATCAGCCAGTATTGCGGCTGTACCAGTACCCAGCCTTCACTTAAAAGCTGAAAAGGTCTTACAGAGACTCGTTGTACTCCGTCTCCGTAGTTGTCATCTATTTGCGTCTCTGTTTCGAAAGGACTATTGCTCATAGGTAAACCAGATATTGGAGGTAGATTCGTGACTTTCGCGAAGCAATCCGATCAGACGACGAGACAGTTGTTTTCGCCTAGGTAAGAGAAAAGCGAACTCGTAAAGAGCTCGCTTTTGATTGCTAAGCGTTGTATCGGTGCAGGAACAACGCTAGGCTATTTACCTTCGCGAATCGCATGGAAGTAAGATGAAGCATGCTCACGCTGCATCTTTGGCAATGGCGTTTCGTCTAGCGGTTCGGGCTCTTCGGAGAATGAATTTAGAACTGCTTCTTGAACTTCAGCTCTAGTTTCGCCCTTCTTATTTGGGCCCCAGACATCGCCAGTCTTGATGATTTCACCCTGTCGCATCTTTTCGCGCACTTGCGAGTCGAAGAAATCAACCTCGTTCTCTTCTTCAGGCCGATCGCCGCTGCCTGCACCTTCACCCAGACCATTTCCTTGCATCTGCAGCTGGCTAGGCATTTGGCCCATCCCCATTTGACAGGAGGTACAGCCCTTTCCATTGCACTGCTTGCAGTTCATTTGGCTCTTGGACTGAGAGAGGCTGTCCATCAATTCGTTAAGATCCTTGAGTTGGGAATTGGACTGATTCATTTGCTGGAGCTGGGCTGCCATCTGTTCCATCGCTTCAGAGGCTTGCTGCATGTCGCCGTCTTGCATTGCCTGCTGAGCTTGCTGAAGCATGCCGGCCATTTGTTGCATTTGCTGCGTCGTCGACTCGCCCGCCTGCATTTCCTCTAGCTTCCGTTGAAGTTGAGCGGCCTTCTGCATGTCGCCGTTCCGTTGAGCCTGCTTGATCTGATCTTGCAGTTGCTGCTTAGCCATCTCTTGCTTAGCGACCGAATCCGACATCGCTTTTTGCAACTTGTCGAGTTGCTGCTGCAGTTTCTCCATGTCGGACTTTGACATTTCGCCTTTCTGCATCTTTTCAAGCATCTTCTGAAGAGCTTCTTCCGCTTTCTGGAAATCTCCATTCTTCAAAGCGTTGGCAAGTTTCTCTGCAGGGCCAGCTTCGAACTTTTCTAGATTCTGAAGGTTCTTGCGCAGTTCGTCTGAGCTGCCAAGTTCTTCGCGTCTTTCCTTCAACTGTTGCTTGATATCGTTGAGCTTGGCCATCGACTGCTTCGTGTCCAAATCAGCATCCTTCTGCAGCTTGCCAAGCTCGCCTTCAAGCTTCTTGAAGTAATCTACCGCTGCGTTTAGGTCGCGTTTCTCCGCGTCCTCACGCATCTTTTTGATTTTCTTCAAGAGAGGCTTCGTCGCATTCTTAACTTGGGTGACTTTTGCTTGGTCTTCTTTCTTTGTCACTGGTTCAGGAGCTTGCATGTTGGGAATAAACCACAGAGCCGCGGCCAGCGCAGCTGGCAAAACAGGCAGCAACAAACGCGAGGTAAAGCCCCACTGAAACGCATCTCGAACATCCAGCTCCTCGGCTCTAGCATTCGCATCGGCCACTAGAGCTTCGCCCAGCTCTGTCTCGCGATCCTCTTTGGTCAGGACTAGTGCGCTAGAGAGTCGCTCTCGCATCTTGAAGCGACGATCGATTTCGACGGCAGCATTCGCCATCGAAGGCCGGCCGACAAAGGTCAGGCAAAAATTGGTGATAATCGCCACTACTGCACAACCGCCGACCCAACTGGAGAACCAGACGACAGGATCTACCGCCAGGTGCATCGTTTTCGGCAATGCGAGCCCTACAAGGGCAACGACTAAGGAAATCGAGATCGTCCAAGGCAAAAACCCCAGAAATCGTTCCGTGGTAAGACGTCGTCGGGCAACTCTGGTCTGACGGTGAATATGATCCATCGTTGATTCCTGCCGCTGTTTAATATTGGCGAATTGAGCGAGAAAACTTCGGGAAAGTCAATCCTGCACATACAGTATATCGGCATCCAAATGGGCTTTGCAAACTCGGATGGCGCATAAAGTTGCGTCTCAAGCCAGTTAAAACAGCAAAAAGGGTGATTCGCCCGAGTCTGAGGCTCCGAAGCTCTTCGAATCCAGGATGACTTGGCGTGTTCGACCCTTCTAACCTAACGCGGCCTTTCTAGGATTCCTTGGCAAAGCTGTCTCTGCCCGGGGCGAAAGCTCTTGCTCAAGGATCTAGAATACTAACGGTGGCCCGACGAGTCGGAGATCGATTCGCGGAAGGCGACTGATTGAGTTTTGATTTCACGAATATGCACGATAGGAGGTTCATGATGAATAGCCAATGGATGGGATGTGGTCTCAGGCAGCCCCGTTTTTCATGCTTTCTTTTTCTGGTAACGCTCTATTTCGCCACGCCAATCTTTGGGCAACAACTCGCTTTTAAGTTGCCTTCCTACACAGGCAAAGACGTCGAGCTCGAAGGGAAGGATCAGGCGGCAACGATCGTTTGTTTCCTTGGCACGGAGTGTCCAATGGCCCGGTCCTATGCAAGTGTGCTGAATCGTTTGCAGCGAAACTACAAGGATCAAGGCGTTCGAGTGATTGGCGTTATGAGCAATCGCCAAGACTCGAGCGAAGATGTGGCAGCCTATGCCGATTCTTTGTCTGTCGAATTTGAGTTGGCCATCGATCGGAAGAATAGCATTGCAAACCAGTTTGGCGCAACACGGACTCCGGAAGCCTTTTTGTTAGACGAAGAGTTGAAGCTGAGGTATCACGGAAGGATTGATGATCAGTATGCACCTGGCGTAGTCAGTGCGAAGCCGCGGCGAGAGGACCTGCGAATTGCTTTGGATGAACTTCTGCAGGGAAAGCCGGTGGCAATTCGGGAAACCAAGGCTCTCGGCTGTTTGATCGGAAAGATTAAAAGTGAAATGCGTGCAGATATCGCAGGTGCCCCCACTTTTGCGAGGGAAGTTTTCGGAGTCCTGAGACGCAATTGTATCGAATGCCATCGCTTGGGCGAAATCGGTCCATTTTCGATGGAGCGATACGATGAAGTCGTCGGTTGGGCAGACACGATGCTTGAAACGATTGAAGACAAACGTATGCCGCCTTGGCATGCAGAGCCTGGAGTGCACAAGTTCGTGAATGCACGGCACATGCCAGAGACGGATAAGCAGGTTTTGCGGGACTGGATCGATGCTGGCTGCCCGTCGGGCAATTTAGAGGATTTGCCAAAACTAGAGGCACGCAACGATGGTTGGGAGTTTCAACCAGAGGAAGTCTTCGAGATGCGTCGCGATCCATACGAGGTCCCTAGAGATGGCGTTGTCGAATATCAGTATTTCGTTGTAGATCCTGGCTTTACAGAGGACAGGTGGGTGAGTTCCGCCCAAGTTGTTCCTGGTGCGAGAGATGTTGTACACCACGCGATCGTTTTCATTCGCCCTCCTGATGGCACACAGTTCCTAGGCGTGGGGTGGCTGGCTGCTTACGTGCCCGGGCAACGCGCTGCAGAATTACCGCCTGGGCGCGCCCGTAAGATTCCGGCCGGCTCGAAACTTGTTTTTCAGATGCACTACACGCCCAATGGAATGCCGCGTGGCGATGTTTCCAAGATCGGTCTAAAGTACGTCGACGAATCAGAAGTAAGTCACTCGGTATATACTGCGATCGCCATCAATCAAGATTTTGATATCCCGCCTAATGCGCCAGATCACCGAGTTGCCGCACGAACACGTTGGCTTCCCCAAGAAGGAGAGCTGCTAGCCGCGACCCCACACATGCACTATCGAGGGAAAGCTTGTGCTTTGGTGCGACAGCGTCCAGGGGCCGCGAACGACCCTGGGGTGACAGCCGTTGAATCTGAGGCCCGTGGTGTGCCCGCAGCTCAAGATCTGTTGCTCAATGTGCCACTATACGATTTTAATTGGCAGCATACATATCAGTTCACGAAGCCAATTCCGCTGTCGGAGATCGAAAGCCTCCGATTTGACGTCGTGTTTGATAATTCCGAGGCAAACCCATTCAATCCAGATGCCAACGAGTGGGTGTACTGGGGCGATCAAACCTGGGAAGAAATGGCCGTGGCATTCTTCGAAGTCTCCACGCCCAGGAAGCGAAGCAATCGTTCTGTCGTGGTGAACGATGAGAATAAGGCAGATCAGAAAAAAGTGGCCGCGTACATCAAGCGTGTTTTCGATTCTTTGGATGCAAACGGCGATCGTCAAATTCACAAGTCCGAAGGTTCTACGTTCGTGCGTCATTTCAACTTCAGTCTTTTTGATCGAAATCGAGATGGCGTTGCGACGGAAGAGGAGATTCGCCGGGTTGCAGAAAGGCTGTATCGCTAGCAGGATGCGTAAATTTTTCAATTGGTTAGCTAGCCTCAGCGTTCATCACCGTCTGCCCACATTTCTGTTTGTTCTTCTGCTCAGCGGTATTGCGGTCTCTGGCTACACACATCCCGAGTGGATCACGATAGATCTGTGGCAAGATGTCGGCGAGCCGGGAAGGCCCTCCAGGTCTCAACGTGAAGACGTGGATCCGGAACCCAGTGTTAGCCCGATCAGTCTCTCGAATTCCGATGCAGTGCTGGTCATTGAAGGAGACAACTTTTTCACGCCGGCTGGCGCAGATGCGCTGCGTGCAATTGTCGATGATCTCCAGTCTCTGGAACAAGTAGCCTATGTGCTATGGCTGGGGGAAGTACCGCCGCTAAATATTTTTGGGTTGCCTGAACCACTTCTCCCCAAACCCACGGCTTCGAAGTTGCGGTTTGAGCGGGCGCAGAAGAAAGCATCGGAGTATCCGTTGGTTGGTGGCCAACTACTCAGTGATGATGGCGAGACCATGTTGATGATGGTCAGCTTGGACTACTTCTTTGTCTTCGACAATACGGAAGCCACCACTCTTCTGCGGGATACTGCTCTTGACGCTCTCAAGCGACATCCTGACGTCGATTTTCGCGTCCGAGTGACCGGTCGTGTTCCTTCGGCACTAGCCGCAATTGAAATGCACGAAAAGAACCAGCTCAAGTATCAGCTGTTCGGTTACGGAATGATTCTATTGATGTCACTCATTCTGTTCCGTGGTTGGCGTGCGGTTGTCATCGTGGCGCTGGCACCTATCCTTGGAGTCTTTTGGACGATTGGTTTCATTCAGTTCTTCGATTACCAAAACAATCCACTCATTGACGTCATCCTGCCCATTCTAGTCAGCTTGGTCGGATTAACCGATGGAGTGCACCTAATGGTGCAGATTCGCAAGTTGCGCTCACAAGGACTCGAAAAAATAGAAGCCGCTTCGCAGGCACTTCGACAAGTCGGATTGGCTTGCCTGTTGACGTCAGTGACAACGGCCATAGGGTTTGGCTCGTTGATGCTTGCTGACTCTGTATGGGTTCAGCAGTTTGGCTTTTGCAGCATGATTGGCGTTCTGCTGTGCTTCATCGCGGTGGTGACCGTGATTCCGCTAGCTTGTTCTTCGCCATTGGGGAACAAAATCGAAGCAGGGCAAGAAACGAGTTTGATCGATCGGAATCTAAGTCGGATCGGTGGAGTCATTCACTTTGTGTTGAACAATCGCAGAGCGGTGGGGTGGACCGGAGTGGGATTGACCATCCTTTTTGTGATCTGCTCTTTGCAGCTGCGGCCAGATCAACGCGAATCAGATGCGTTACCAGAGAGTGCTGAGGCAACTCAAGCTTTGTATCACGTTGACAGAGCTTTTGGCGGACTTGAGTTTTCGTCAATCCGGATCTTCTGGGGACGAGAGATTAAAGCGGGCAGTGCCGAGATCTTGGAGGTCGTCAGCAAAGTAGACGATTTGTTGCGTCGCGAAGACTTGATAGGACACCCGCTCTCGATTCGAAACTTGCTCGAAGCACAGCCTGGCAGCGGTCCGCTCGAAGAGAGGATGACACTGATAGAGCTCTTGCCGCCGCAGTTAAAGCGTGCTTTCTATTCACCGCAGCAACGTCGAACGACGGTGAATTTCAGAGTCCAAGACCTTGGAATCGCCGCGTACGGCCCTGTGTTTGAACGTGTGGAAGCAGGGTTGGCTGCCATTATGGCTCAGCACGAACAGTTTGACCTCGAATTGACTGGACGCGCCGCCTGGCGATGGCGCAATTTGTATCAGATCGTCGTCGACCTAGGCCTGAGTTTGGGTACGGCTTCGCTCATCATTTGGCTAGTTTTGACGCTCGTTTTCAAATCATTGAGACTTGGATTTATCTCGATCATTCCGAATCTGTTTCCGCTTGCGATTACAGGTGCTTATCTGTTCTTTGCCGGTTACAACTTGGAGATCGTGATGGTCTGCAACTTCACCGTTTGCCTTGGAATCGCGGTGGACGATACAATTCACTTTATGACACGTTACTTGGATGCAACTGAGGAGATCGAAGACAACACTGCGGCGATCCAAAGTGCGTTTACCGGAGTTGGAACGGCTTTGATCATGACCACCAGTGTTTTGGTCGCAGGTTTTGGTGTGGTGATTTTCAGTGATTCACGAGATCACCATATCTTCGCCGTCATGGGCGCGATCACCGTTGCAGCAGCTTTGTTTTGTGATCTCGTCTTTCTGCCAGCCCTGCTCGCGATGTTTGGCACAAGGTCTAAATGACGCGTCGCTGCCCACTTCGTCGTATCGGAACTGTGACTAGTTTTGATCCTTCGGACGTGGGACGAGCTAAAAGCTAATCTCACGTAGAACGCAAAGGAACCACGTGATCGGCTAGCATTCTATTCGCGCTCAACCGCTCGTACTCTGAGCGATTGCAGCACCCATGTTCCGGCTGACTCGACACCAAAGTGTGGGGAACTATCTAGCTTAAGTGCCGCACCTTTCGGCAAGTAGCCAATGTCGCTCAGATTGCCGCGTTGATCCTGCGCGTCGTTGTCAGCATCGATGCAGTAGATTGCCATCGGAGCCGCATCGCTAACTTGGTAGAAACCGCCGCAGATGCCTTTGCCTGCCGATATTGCCACATTCTCGATGACGACATCTCGATCAAAACGAATTGCGAGCTGTTCTCCTGAGTCCACTGCCCGCTCATTGCCGCCGCCCTTTACACCCAGCCCTTTGCTCGATTGAATCAGATCGCTGGAACCGGTTACCTCTATCACAAGCCCGTTTTGTTCAAGCTGCAAGCTGGATCCCGAACCTTGTGCTGGCTTCGTGAAATCGAAGACCGTCGCCCGAGCTACTTCCGACGACGCATATCTGAGCCCACCGGCATTGCGGTGCTCTCTAGCGAGCCGAGAAAGATGCAGCACCAAACCGTCGTCTTTTCGACTGCCTAACAAATCAGTCTGTTCCATCGGATCAAGCTCGAGATTATAAAGTGCCGTTGCTTTTGTCCTGCCGAAACGAATCAAACTTGCGTCGTAGAATATCTTCCACTTACCTTTGACGACTTGGCCATCAATCATTGGATCATCGATGCGTACCGCACAAGCGGCTCGATCGCGTTTCTTGTCGTTGTGATCATTGTGAAAAATCGGATGTTGTGGTTTGAGGGTGGCGCCACGCCATGCCTGGAGCACTGACCAACTATCTTCCGCTCCCTTCTCGCTATCGGTCAGTTCTGGCAGAGGAAGCTTCAGCACATCTGAGAATGTGGCGAAACAGTCCAACAAGTTGACGCGTGTGTGGTTCGTTTGCCCCTGGGATTTCGGGTTTCCATCTCCCACGGCGCCAGCAGGCCACGAGACGATGTACGGCACACGATGCCCTCCTTCGAAAGCAGAGCCTTTGTTCGCGCGTACGGGGCCGGTGGCAGTTTTCGCCTTGATCTCGGCTCCATTGTCACTGGTGAAGATCACGATCGTGTTCTCGATTAACTTATTCCCAGGGCTCCGAGGGTCTTCTGTGGCTTCAAGCCAATCAATGAGCAAGCCGAGTGCGACGTCATTCTCATAAATGAAGTCATAGCGGAGACCCATCGGGTCCCCGGACTTCGAACGTGCAGCCCCTTTGATCTGGCGACCAGCGATCTCCTGGTCGGGAGTGTAGGGGCCATGGTTGGAGTTCGAGGGATAGTAGAGAAAGAATGGCTTCTGTCTTGTCTCGGCCTTACCTACATGTGCAGAGAGAAACTCTTTTGCATGTTTAAGGTGTCGTCCTCCCAACTCGCTCAGAATGTAGGCGTCGGGTCCTGCGGTTTTCAATTGCTTCGAAGCATCCGTGGCAGCCATGACGGTCCGATTGTGTACGTGCCCGGGACCGTTGAATTTCACTTTCTTGGGGTCGCTCTGCGATGCATCGGGGCCGGAGGTGCCATGAGAACGCGAAGTAAACCTTGCGTAGTCAAAACCGTGATCGACGGGAGAAGTGTGCAACTCCTGCCTCAGATCTGCATCCTCCCAACCTGCTGCTGGGCTGCCATCACTTCGTCGATACCGCAAGCCAGCGTGCCACTTGCCGACCATGCCGCTCCGATATCCCGCATCGCGAAACAGGCTCGCCAGCGTGGGCCTATCTTGCTCGATCATGGGATCACCCTGTGCACCGAACAACACCCAGTGCTTCAAGCGATTCCGCCATGGGTATCGGCCGGTGAGAAGTCCGTAACGAGTTCCAGAGCATCGAGACGTTGGAGTATGTGCGTCGCTGAAACGAACACCCATCTTGGCCAGTCGTTCCATGCTCGGCGTATCGACCTGATCCCGGTCGGCATTCCCAGCTAAATCTTGGTAGGCGCTTGTGTCGCCCATTCCCATGTCATCTGCCATAAACAGGATAACGTTGGGCCGCGTCACGTCCTGGGCCGATGCGACAGATTCTAGGCAGTAGAGCCCGATAGTTAGAAACAGCAATTGACGCAGCATAGATAGAAGCCAAGTGAGTTATGTCGGTCAGGAGTCCGATCATTCTAACCCAACCTTGTGTCACTCATATCTTCCGCGAAGTGGGTTTCGCCATAATTCCTTCCTCATCCCAGCCCGCAGCCTGATCGGCACAATTGCTCGTTGGCCATACGCCGGAGTGACGTTCGGTGTCGGTTGGTTGGGCTATTGAATAGAGAGTTTGATGCCGCTCCGAAAATCGGAATTGTTAGTGCTATCAAAGCTTTCCGTCGAGTCCGCGTTGATAGTACTTGTGGGTGATTTTATCTTGGTTATCCAATAGCCAGTCGATTGAGGGCTCGTTATTCATCGCTTTGTGAATTGCCTGTGCCATCGCCGTGCGATGGATTTCAAAAAGGGCTTTGTGATCCAGATTCTTGTCTGTGGCAGCGCCCGGATTGAGCCATACCGAACAGACGATGCCAAGGTCGTTGGCTTTTTCCTTGGGAATATCTCCTGCCCGCACGGCGTCCAAAACGCCATTAGCAATTGCTGCTTGGACTGTGCCCATCAAGATATTCGTGTATGCGCTGTTCTTCACGGTCACTTTGCTGACCATCAGCGTGACTGGACGTACTTGTATGTCCGTATCCAAGATGGCGAAGACTTTGGAGTGCCCCATTGCCTGATCACCCGTCAAGGTTGCGATGGCTGTTCCGACAGGACCGTCAAGTTCTCCGATGACGACTTCGGGCTCGGCGGCAGTAAAAGGTGGTCCACCAGCAACCAAGCTCTCACCAGTTCGCATCACAATTCGATCACTCATCGTTCGTCCTCGTCACGTGTTCCTTGTGTTCATCGCTGATTTCAAGAGAGTAAGCTTACGCAGACGCATTAGAGTCGAGCGAATGGCATTGCGAAAGCCGGCGACGTCAATTTCCCGCGCTTTGGGACGCCATGCCGGACGCGTGTAACTCAGTCGCCTGCTGCGTGCTGCTTGTCTTAAGAGGGGCGGCTTGCGCCGGTTCTTCAGTTCGTCCTGCAGGATTGAGGCGAAGTGCTCAAATCGCATCAGGGCTTACGGAAGTATCGATCGGCCGATTCGCTAAAAGTGAGAACACAGCCCCAGATTCCAAAGGGAATTGCGAGGCCGACGCAAAGGCACGGGATACAGGCGAGAATCGAGGCCGCCCGAGCGTTGCGTTTGCTTCCGGCCGAAACAAACGAGATGCCACCGATGATCGCTCCGAGCGAAAAAATAATTAGTGTCAGCATTCCGAAGAGGTAGCCCTGGCCCTCGGGCGTTGCCAGAAAATTGGGATCCTCCTGGGTGCGCCTTATGGTCGCTACGCAGGAACCTAAGACCCACAAAACTCCAAATACAATAAAGATGATCCCGACAACGATGTACTGTACGGGGCTGTTGCCAATTTGCTGCTGGGGAGCTGCATAGCTCTGTTGGCTGACCGCGTAAGGGTTTTGAGTCGCTCCACCGGCAGTGGTTTCAAGTCGCGGGAGTTCCTGATCGAAACTGAAAAGGATGTTCCCGGAAGGCTGAGTCGGTGCGGGGTGACTCGGAGCCGAATTCTGTAAAGGAACTATTATTGTCTTCTCGCAGAATGGGCAGCTCACTTGTTTGCCAGCCGCAGACCATACAGTGGGCATTGATCGCACTTCGAGGTATCGGTAGCGAAGAATCTCTAGAAGCTATGGCGGAGCTTTCTGGTAGGCATCCTAACGAAGGGCTTCAAGCGATGGCCGAGCGTTTGCTCAATCCGTAAATCCTCGACGAAGGCAGTCCCGCGGCTGGCGCCGGCGGCTCATAGAGTTTGCTCTCAACTGCATCTGGACGCAATCGAATGGGGGTTGCTCTTGGGCCAGTTCTACTAGTTGGTTCTGTCGCTCGCGAATTAGTAGCAATTGCCGCGCCTCAAATTCTTTTGGCGAGGGCCAAGAATTCGCATTGCGGGTCGAATGATCTCCACAAGTTGTCTGCGTCAGCACCACGCGAGATCGGGTAGTTCTGCGAAGATGACTTGCACCACTTATCTCTGCCCGTTGCAGCGGGCTCGTGGCGCGATCGCTCTCTCCTCGAAATGGCAAGAAACCCCTATGCAATTAGTAATTGAGAACCTCACTAAGACTTATCCAAACGGCGTAAGGGCTTTGGATAACGTTTCGATGACGATCCCTAAAGGCATGTATGGGCTTTTGGGGCCAAACGGTGCTGGCAAGTCAACCTTGATGCGAACATTGGCAACGCTTCAAGAGCCAGATTCCGGCAGGGTGCATCTCGATGCCCTTGACGTACTGGGGGATAGAGAAGCGGTTCGGAGAATCCTCGGCTATCTGCCGCAAGAGTTTGGCGTTTACCCCAAGACATCCGCTCGTGCCATGCTGGATCATATTGCGATCCTAAAGGGTGTTACCAATCGCGGGGAGCGCAAGGAGCTCGTTGGGGCAATGCTTGAGCGAGTCAATCTTACACAGCATGCTCGCAAGGCAATAAGCTCTTTCTCGGGCGGGATGAAGCAGCGTTTCGGAATTGCACAGGCGTTGATTGGTGATCCGAAACTACTCATCGTCGACGAGCCAACAGCCGGGCTGGACCCAGGCGAACGGAATCGCTTCTACAACTTGCTGGCTGAGGTAGGCGAAAATGTAATCGTAATTCTTTCGACGCACATCGTTCAGGACGTGAAAGAGCTCTGTACTCAGATGGCGATTATCAATCTCGGCAAGCTGTTGTTTGCGGGTACGCCGGTAGATGCTGAATCGGAACTAGCTGGGCAGATCTGGCAAAAGTCGGTTTCGAAAGACGAGTTAGGTGAGATTGAGGCTCGGCATCCTATCATTTCGACCAAGTTGGTTGCCGGCAGGCCGCTAATTCACATTCGCAGCGAAGAAGATCCAGGCGATGGGTTCACTCCGGTTGAACCGGATTTGGAAGATGTGTTCTTTACGCAGATCAATGCTAGGCAAAAAGCTTTGAGTGCGTAGTGTCTTCATTCGCCCTCAAGCTGCCTCTTGCTTCTCGCCGCTTCTCTGCTTGAAAGTCTTCTAATATGTTTGGTGCA
Organism: Aureliella sp.; assembly: GCA_963691875.1. GTDB lineage: Bacteria > Planctomycetota > Planctomycetia > Pirellulales > Pirellulaceae > Aureliella. The sequence continues at coordinate 844,153 of OY829846.1, read as the reverse complement.
TTCTTTCGCTTCGAACTGAACTACTGGCTCCGTTCGATGATGGTCTATGTTTTTCTGGTCATCATCACCGCTTTGGTCACGGGAGCAGTGGCGAGTGATAACGTTCAAGTTGGAGGCTCGCTGGACAACTCGAATCGCAACTCGCCATACACGATCCAGATGATGTACGTCGCGATGTCTACGATCTCTGTGATCATGACTGCGGCGTTTGCTAATGGAGCGGCGGCGAGAGACTTTACCTACAACACGCATCAGTTGTTGTTCACGAAGCCGATAAGTAAGTTTGCGTTTGTGATGGGGCGTTTCTGGGGTTCGGCCCTTGTCGCCATGGTGCCTTTGCTGGGAGTGTCGCTCGGAGTCTTGTTGGCACCGCGGGTTTCCTTCATTGGCGCGGAGGAATGGGGACCCGTCTTTTGGTCGGCGCATTTCTGGGGCTTTGTGACTGCTGCTGCTCCGAACGCGATCATCATGACTGCCTTGATTTTCGCCGTGGTGATTTTCACTCGCAGTACGATTGCGGCCTTTATCGCCGCGATTGTGCTCATTGTGGGAGGATCGATCGCTCAGGCGCTAGTGTCGAATCTAGACAATCAGACCCTTGCCGCTCTAGTGGATCCTTTTGGAAGCATGGCTATCAGCGACGCGGTACGTTACTGGACCGTGGATGACCGAAATACGCGTGTGATCACCTTGAGTGGCCTTGTGCTGGCGAACCGAGTTCTGTGGCTGGCAATCAGCATGGGCGTTCTTGGACTTAGCTACTGGCGTTTTTCCTTCGCCGAACGCAAAACGTCGAGGCACGCTCGTCCCACTGAGGAAGCGTCTGTGAAGGCTACAAGAAAAATTCCGAAAGTCGGATATCAGCACGGTTCGGGGGCTCGCTTTCAACAGTTCGCTAGTCAAGTCAAAGTGGACTTCTTCGAGACGATCAAAAGCAATGTGTTTATCGTTCTTTCGCTGGTGACGTTGATCAACGTGTCGGTGGCTTTGCTGTTCTCGGATGCAGTCGGTTTTGGTCTCGGCGCTCTGCCTGTTACTTACAACATGATCGATCTCATTCGCGGTTCGATGTACGCCTTCTTGCTTGGCATCATCGCCTTTTACACAGGTGTGATGGTCTGGAAGGAGCGTGAGGCAAAGCTGGATGAGGTGTTAGACGCACTGCCTCAAGCTACTTGGACGATCTTCCTGGGCAAGTTTATTGCCATGACGTTGATCGTGATGATCATTCTAACGATCGGAATCTTCGCGGGAGTCGTGGTCCAAGCTTCGGAGGGTTACACGCGTTTCCAACTTGGGTTGTACGTGACGGAGATTCTTGGTCTCGACCTGCTCAACCTTTTGATGCTCGTATTGCTTTCCATGGCAGCGCATATTGTTGCTCCGAATAAGTACCTTGGCTATTTTCTGTTTGTCATACTCGTTGTCTGCAACGCGTTCATTTGGTCCGCGTTGGAGGTATCAACCCGGTTGGTTCGATACGGCAGTCTGCCTGACTATACATACTCGGATATGTTTGGATTCGCTCCATTCGTGAGCGGTCTCCTGCCATTTGCGATCTACTGGATGCTGTTCTCTGTCTTGTTGGGTATCGCTTGCATACTTGTTTGGCAGCGTGGGAAAGAACGAACAGTCAAGAAACGATTGAGTTTTGCGATCAGGCAGTTTCGTGGCCCGATCGCGGTGACTGCAGGTTGCGTATTCGCCCTCTGGATCGCCGCTGGCAGCTGGATCTATTACAACACGATCATTCGCAACGAGTTGTTTACTGCTTCCGAAGTCGAATTGCGGCAAGCTTCCTATGAAAAGGACTTCAAGGTGATCCACGAGGGCATGTCGCAGCCAAACGTCATCTCGGTGAAGTACAACATCGACATCTTTCCTGAACGTCGTGCGATTGAGTTCGCAGGTGACCAAAAGATCATCAATCGTTCGAAAGAACCTATCGAACTGCTGTTGTTGAATTTCGCCGATGGCTACGAAACCGAAGTTGAAGTCGAAAACGCGACTTTGAAGGAAGCTCACGAAGACCAGGACTACTACATCTACGAGTTCAATCCTGCCATGCAGCCTGGTGAAGAACTGGGAATGAAATACACCGTTTCCTACGAACCGAAGGGGTTTGAGAATTCGACCACACAACTCAGCATCGTCCAAAACGGAAGCTTCTTCAACAATATGCTCGCTCCGCAGATTGGATATCAAGCAGGCAAAGAGCTGACCAACAAGGGTGATCGGAAGACTTACGGATTGCCAGAGACGGAAAATCTCATGCCTTCGCTCGATCCAGCAGACATCGACAATCGCCGGAAGTCCTACATTCCTGGCATCAATGAGTGGGTCGAGGTTGAAACAGTCATCAGCACCACAAACGATTATGCGATTGCTCCCGGTTCGCTTGTGCGTTCGTGGGAAGAGGATGGCCGCCGCTACTTCCACTACAAAGTGGACCATCCCTCACTCAACTTCTACTCTTTCATTTCTGCTGACTATGAAGTCGCTGTCAACGAGTGGAATGGCGTTGACCTGGAAGTCTACTATCATCCTGATCACGTTTGGAACGTAGACAATATGTTGCGGTCCATGCGAGATTCTCTCGAGTACTACTCCGAGAATTTTGGGCCGTACAAACACAAGCAAGCTCGGATTATCGAGTTTCCCCGAATCGCGACCTTTGCCCAAGCTTTTCCCGGCACGATGCCCTACTCCGAAGGCATCGGATTTATCGCGGATCTGGGAGAAGAAGACGATATCGACATGGTTTATTACGTCGTGGCTCACGAGATGGCTCATCAATGGTGGGCGCATCAAGTCATCGGTGCCAACATGCAGGGATCGACGCTGTTGTCTGAAACTCTTGCGCAGTACTCCGCCTTAATGGTCATGGAGAAGACTTTTGGGCGGGATATCATGCGCAAGTTTTTGCAGTACGAGATGGATAGTTACTTGAGAGCGCGTGGTAGCGAAAGCCTCAAGGAGCGCCCGCTGTTGACGGTCGAGTCGTCGCAAGGCTACATCCACTACCGTAAGGGTAGCTGTGCGATGTATTACCTGAAGGAGATGATTGGCGAAGACAAGATCAACGGTGTCCTGAAGGGTTTGGTAGATCGATTTGGCTACAAAGAAACGCCATACCCGACTTCCTTGGACTTGGTGAATGGGCTTCGCGAGGTAACTCCCGATGACTTGAAGTATCTGGTTAATGATCTGTTCGAGGAGATCACGTTGTTTGCCAATCGCACCAAGTCAGCAAGCTACGAAGAACTTGCAATCGGCAAGTACAAGATTCGCCTCGAGATTGAATGCAAGAAGTTTCGGGCTGACGAGAAAGGGAAAGAAACTGAAGTTCCTGTGAACGATTGGATTGAGATAGGTGCTTTTGCTGAGCCAGAATCTGGACGCCGCTACGGGGAGACACTTCACCGAGAAAGAATGAAGATCACCAATGAAGAATCGAGCTTTGAGTTCATCGTCGATGAGAGGCCTGCGAAGGTCGGGGTAGATCCCTTTGCTTTGTTGATCGATCGCATGCCGAAAGACAACATGAAAAAGCCGTCCAAGTTCTAAGGCACGGTAAATGAAAATTTCACTCTGTGCGCCGACGGCGGTAGCCGCGGGTCAGCGTCTTCTTGGTTTAGCCCCACGCTAGAGCGTACGGCTCACTTCGATAATGTGAAACTCTGATCAGCCCTTGGTTCTAAGGCACTTCTCTCGCGGCGATTGGAGTAGAATTGACGCTTTGATAGAGTCACCCATTTCTTTCTGCGAGTCAGCATGTCGAATCTATTGCGAACCATGTCCGTCTTAGCTTGCTGCTTTCTTTTGTTCGCCGTCTATGGGCAGCCTGCATTTGCAAAGCAGCCGAACATTGTGCTGATCTTGGTGGACGATCTGGGATACGGAGATCTAGCTTGTTTCGGTGCCGACGACATGGAGACGCCTGAGCTAGACCGTTTGATGAGTCGCGGGTTGCGATTGAATCAGTTCTACGCCAACTGCACCGTTTGCTCTCCGACGCGAGCTGCTCTGCTCACGGGACGCTATCCAGACAAGGCCGGCGTGCCGGGAGTCATTCGTCAGGTTGCTGCAAACTCGTGGGGATATCTAGATCCTGCTGCCAAGACGCTGCCAGATTATTTGAAGGCCACTGGTTACAACACCGGCATGGTTGGCAAGTGGCACTTGGGCTTCAAGAAGCCTAACGTACCGAATCATCGTGGCTTTGAGCACTTCCATGGCTTTCTGGCCGACATGATGGATGACTATTACACGCACCGGCGCGGTGGCGTGAACTGGATGCGGCTGAACGAAATGGAGATCGATCCAGAAGGGCACGCGACGGATCTGTTTTCGCAGTGGGCCTGTGATTACATTGATGAACAAAGTAAGTCCGAGCAGCCATTTTTTCTTTACCTCGCTTACAACGCGCCTCACTTTCCGATTCAGCCACCCGCCGACTGGCTTGCGAAAGTCAAGAATCGCGAGCCACAGCTCGACGACAAACGTGCTCGCAATGTTGCCTTGATTGAACATCTCGATCACGGAGTTGGCAGAGTACTCGAATCGCTCAGAGAAAACGGAGTCGAAGACGATACGATTGTCATCTTCACCTCGGATAATGGGGGCTCCATTCCTCATAGTCAACGAAACTTGCCGTTGCGCGGCGGAAAGCAAGATCACTGGGAAGGTGGCATCCGTGTGCCGACTTGTGTTGTGTGGCCAAACGAGATCGAGCCGCGGCAATCTGACACCATTGGGATCACCATGGATTTTCTGCCCACCCTATGTGACATCGCTGGAGCGGAAGTTACTGACTCGGTCGACGGAGTGAGCCTGAAAGCAAGCTGGTTGGATGGCGCGCAAGCGGAAGAGCGGACTTTGGTATGGATGCGACGAGAAGGGAATCGTCGCTACCAGGGGCGTTGTTACTATGCTATTCGTCGGGGGCGGTGGAAGCTTCAGCAGAGTTCTCCTTTTGAGCCGATGGTGCTTGTCAACTTGGAGGAAGATTTTTTCGAAGAAACTCCGCAAGCCGCTGAAGGAAAGATCGCCAACGAATTGATGAATGCGCTGCAGCGACACATTCAGGCGGCAGGTCGCGTTCCTTGGCAGCCTCCGACTTCTCAGTAGGTTTCAAGAGTTTAAAAGCGGCTTTCTACTTGTCCGCAGCCGAGCGAGCGATGCGATTGTTTAGCTCTGGCTCGAGCAGTCCGGCGGGATTCCAAGGTTCAACGCGCCTGCGAAGCTCATCAAGAAGGGTTTGGCCAGCAATCGATTCGCTGGCTACCCGATCAGAGAACCATTTGACGATCTCTTGGATCTCGTTGTTTCGCCAGCACAAGAATCCGTCGTGCAGTTGTCCTCCGGCAGCCATTTGCGATTCGCACTCGATTGCGCAAATGAAATACAAACAGCTGGCGCCGCAGAATAAGTCGAAACCGTGGCGTTGCGATTCGTACGCGCTTGAAACGAGCCGATCGATCAACCTTACTTCACTGATGGTCGATTCCGAGTAATTGGGCCTCGAGATCGCACTCGGGTGATCGAGCAGGATTCTGGCAACTTGGCGAACGCCCCAAAGCGAATGCGCTATGCCGGTGCTGTGCAGTGGATCGATAATCCCGGCGGTGCTTGGAAGCAGCATCCAGTCTTCTCCCGCGGCTTCACTCCAAAGACGGCTCGTCCGTGAGGAGATCTGCAAGCCTGGTTGTTGCTCGTAGCCAGGTGGCTTTCGACTCACGGGTGCGATCAACTGTGCATTACTAAGCAACGATTCAACTGTCGGCCAGCGATAGATTTCGGTGCTCCAATGATCTTGGAGGGTTTGTTGTGGCTGGTTGCAGAGTTGTTCCGGCATGCGGTGCCAAACCCGGCCAACGGAGGTAACGCCGTGTGCAAACCGTAGCATCCATATCCAGCCATCGTCGAGCACGTGATGCTGCGCCGCGTCGTCGGAATAGAATGGATCGCTTGCTGTGCTAGCGCCGTTGGAGCGAAGCCAGGCATCCATGCTTCCGACACCTTCGAAGTGGCCGAAGATAGCGCCGCTGCGAGTCTGAAGCTGTGCGTCGAGTCTAGCGAGACCGAGAGATTGAGGAATCACCGCAGCTGCACCTGAGGCGTCGACAATCTGCTTGGCTACAAGTTCTATGGTTTCAGTCTCACCGCTCTCGTCTAAATTGTGAACAGAAATTCGCCAAGGATCGCGTCCGCTAATCTCGGTTACCTTTCCTGGGCAGCATGCAACTGCTCCCGCCGCGAGGGCGTGCTTGTAAAACCAATGGTCTACATCACTGCGTAGCCAATGAGTGTCGCTGAGTTCATCACTCGTACTAGCCGAAACCAGCAAGCTGTTCTCGTGCGAAGCACTTTCAGAGAACCCTTTCCCTTCGTGATGTTGAAAGTAGCTGAATCCCCGTTTCTTCCCAGCACGAAGTTCCGGATGCTTTTCTTGCCACCTTCCCCAACGGCTTAGCTCGGCTAGTTCAGGCAACTTGAACTCGTCCGCAATTTGCTCGAGTAGGAAGTCAGCCAGGGGCGTTGAGGATTCTCCAATAGCGAATCGTGGGTGCGGAACGGGATCGACTAGCAAAACGCGACGGCCCGTATGAGCGACAATCCAAGCCAGCAGCGAGCCAGAGAAACCGCTGCCGAGCACGACGAGATCAAAGTGTTGGGACTTCATTCGCTTCACCCGATAATCCAATCAGACTCATGAAGAAACTGAACACTCCGAGCAATCGCAAAGCCGCGATCAAGGTAAATCCCAGTAGCAAGATGTTGAAGGCTTTCTGCGGAATACGATCCAGCATCCATCGACCGAGCAAGATCCCTAATAGAATTGCAGGCGCGAACAGCACATTGATCGCTAGAGTCTTTACAGTGATCAATCCCATGAATGCACTGAACGGCAGCTTGAACACGTTGATCGTCAGGAAGAACCATGCGCTGCAAGCGACAAGTTCTAACTTGGGCATTCCTACCGCGAGCAAATAGAGTGCGACAATCGGTCCAGCCGCATTGGCCATCATCGTCGCAACTCCGGCCAAGAATCCAAGAGTGAATGCGAAGCTAGTCTCGTGAGGTAGCTTGTCGAAAAAACCAGGTTGCACGGTCCGAGCAGTTTGCATACTAGCAAGAACCAGAATAATGAGCCCTACTACGAAATCGAATATGGGGCCCTTGAGATAGTTCATCGCCAGAGCACCTACCATGACTCCTAGCATCGATGCCGGCAGGAGCTTGCGTACTTGCGTCCAATCTACTTTCTTGCCAAAAAAGAAGATCGCAATGATGTCACCGATAACAAGCATCGGAAGCAACGCGCCAGTCGAGGGTTTGCTTCCAAAGACTTCGGCGAAAAGCAGCACGTGGAGCATGCTGACGCCAGCGAAGCCACTCTTCGATACGCCGATACCAGCCGCTGCAATGAACAGGAGCAGCATCTCAATTGGCGTCAGTCCGAACAAATCTCAATCCAGGTGGTAATCAGAGAGGCGATTGGCCGAGCTGGTCGACCAAGCGGGGCGGAAACGCAGCAGGATCACCATTGTACGCTGCTCAGAATCAATAGCCGAAGCCGGCCCGAAAAAGAATGGAGTCTTCGAGAGAAAGATTGTCCATAGGGTTCGCCTGATACCTGATTTCGCGGTCGAAGACGTAGCCAATTTCCACGAACGCATTGCGGCGTCCTTGTTGAATCGCAGCACTTTGGCCAAACTCAAAGCCGACCATAACGCGCAGATCGTTGATGTCAATCTCATCGTTGCTGTTGTCCGCTCGCTTGATCGTCCAAGCTCCGCCGCCATACTCGGCAGAGGCATACAGCCAAGTATCCAGTGCTCCGAAGGTCGCAACATAGTTAGAAAGCTTCGGTTCAGGAAAAAAGATGTCGAGACGTGTTGTTGGGCGAGGTAGCCAAACCAATCCGCCAGCAGGTAAGAGTTTAAAACGGTTTCGGTCAAGGTAGATCACGCCCAATTTCAGGGATGCTCGAGGTGTTAACCGGAGTTGACCAATTCCTCGTCCCATGACTCTTATGCTATCCGTATTGGCGGTATTGAAGTCTGTAAACATCCCAACACGCACTCCGAGTTCCGCGCCGAGGATTCGCTGCGGATCAGTACGCCATCCTGTATCGAGAAAAGCCGAGTAGGCGACAGCTGGCAGGTCTGCCGTGTTTGGTGCGAAGGGGCCTGACCACTGGTGCAACGAAAATGATGGCAACAAATAAAGCGGTTGATTACTGAATAGAAAATTGGGAAAAGCAAAGGCCAACGATAGATCCGAGTCGTTGATGGCAAGTGCGTTGTTGGAACCGCCTCCGTATACGTATCCATGACGGAACCTTGGGCCTTGGAACAGACGTATGAATCCCGGAGTATTGTTGCCAACACCAAATCCGTTATTGAATATCGCGCCTTGCGGATTCCAAGCGGATGCTTGACCGGCTGTTCCCGATTGCCCGAAAATCGAGTTATAGCTATTCGGGAAGAGGCCTCCAAACGGTCCTTGCTGTGGATAGTTTCCGTAGGCAGGGTTCATCCCGGGATAAAGCGAATTGGGAGTGCTGGGGTAGATTCCCGGAGCACCGTAACCTCCGGTGATCGGTGCAGGTCCGATCGGCGTTCCGTAGCCGGGCGCTGTGTAACCCGGTGCTCCGTAGCCTGGAGGAGCATAGGTGCCGCTGGGTAGTACAGAGGAGTTGGGGATTCCTAGAACACTTGGGTTTGTGGGAGCTGTAGGGAGAACCGACGGTGCTGGCCCAGGGAAAATGGTTCCCGAACCGCCGATGGAAGGCAATGTTGATGTCGATGCATACGGATCGAATACCGGCGCGGCAGTTGTGGAGAATCCGCCGGCAGGGGCCAGCGGTGTCATCGCTGGAGCAGCCGCACCTGGCGTACTGGGAAGGACATTGCCGGTTGAAGGCGGAAACACTGTCCCTTGCGCGTACAAAGAATGCGCAAGGTAGATCCCGAGGATAAAAGTACTGATGCTAAGCGATAGTAGCCGCATTCCAGAACTCTGGTAGACAAAACGGAGGGCAAAAAGCTGACAAGTCGACGTCGAACAAGGCCAAAGCTTTTATTGCCTTGAAATCTGTTCCAAAGATAGCTTTGTTAGTGAAAACCCGGTGTAAAGGTCAAGGGTATTTGGTATTTGGCTCAAGTTTGGGCAGGATGCGGATCGCGGGATCAAGGGGCTGCATTCATTTAGATGTAGCCCCCAAGCGGCAATGATCAACGATTTCCCTTGAAAAGGCGTCGATCAATATGTCGGCTGCGCGTGTGGGGTGGGGTGCTAGCATTGGGCGGCGGGCCATCGGGAGGAGATGGTCTTCGCGTGTATGCAGCATGAGAGGGCAGGATAGCTCGCTCGCTGTGAAGAGTTCTTGCGGGCAACCGTGTATCCTGCATTCGCCGCTTCGCTAGGGCGTTACTTGAGAGCGTCAGATCAGCAATTTGAGTACCGGAGTAATTTGCCCTGGGGAAGCAGCTACTACTTTTTCTTGCGTAGCTCTTCTAGCCACTCGAGGTCGAACATGGCATCGACATCAGCTAAGGCTTCGCCACTCGGAGCGCTGTTGCTCTCATTAATCGCATTGATGACGATTAATGCATCGACGGGCGTTACAAAGCCATCGGCATTGCTGTCGACAAAAGTTCCAGTAACAGAGGCTTGTCTTGGTAGCTCGCCTGCACCGTTGCTGTTCAGCTCGTCGATGATGAAGAATGCATCAACCGGTGTCATCAAGCCATCGAGGTTTACGTCAGCCGGCAGAGCTTGATTCTGGAAAGGTGTGTCGTTTTCGTTGACGGTGATCAGGTAGCCACCAATGATTTCATTCGTTTGAGTTGAGCGAAGAGGCAGTTTGAGGCCATCGTCGGCTGGTGAGTCTAAATAAACTCCGTCGATTAGTTTCAGTTCGCGCCCAATCATTTCAAAACGAGGATTATCGACGTACACACTCCAGTGAGGAACATCAGCGATCTTCGCCCCGATTAGGTTTTCCGACATTTCGACCTTCGCGAGGCCTACCATATGAAAATCAATCGAATCGATTGCAGCTTCCGTTTCCCCCTGAGCATGAGCCTGGATTTGGCCTCTGGTCAAGTCGAGATCCGGGGTGACCGAGGATTCGTACATCCAGGTTTCCCCTGGGTCGAAGTCTAGATTTCGATTAGTGTCGCCTACATTAAAGTAGCCTCGTCCCGTAGTGTAGACACGAATACCGTCCTCGAAAGCTGCGAACAGGAGCTGTCCTGTTCGATCAACAAGAAGCTCCTGAGCCTCGTCGTCAACTTCGAAACAGCCTAACGGTGAAAAGAACTCTGTCTCCCAGGACTTTATGTCACCGCTCTCGTCGACGGTGTACGCAACTGAGTCATCCGGGCTGAATGTCACTTCCTTCGGTGCAGAGCCTGTCTCAAAAACACCTTCGATGGCCATCTGCGGCGAGCTGTACAGTGCAATACTGTCGCCAATTTGCCCCTCTTCAGCAGCAAAGGATACGAAGGAGCCATCATGACTGATTGCTAAGTCTCGCCCATTCGCGCCGCTGGTGCTTCCCACAGGTGTTCGCCACAGCTCTACGGGGGTATCTCCACTAATGTCGTATTGCCGCAAGTTTGCAGGACCGATTCCGTAGTCCGCGTAGTAAAGACGATCCTTGGTTGCATTGACTGCTAGCTCGCCACCGCTAGCTGCACCGCCGTCCCAAAGCTCGCGACCGCTTTCAGGGGCAATTCTGCTGAGGCTATCTGTGGTGAGAACGTACAAGCTGCCATCAGCGGCGACTTCCACGTCAGTTGGCGGGCTCTTCACAAAAATGCGAGGTTTAGCCTGCATCGACTCGAGGTCAATCACACCGATGTAGTTACTTCCAGAGTTCGCGACATACAAAGTGTTACCATCGTTACTCAGCGCCATTCCAGTCGGCCGCGATCCGATGCGGATGTTTTGTTCGACTTGAAGAGTTCGAGTGTTGATCACTGCGACGCTATTGCTGCCTTCCAGTGTTGCCAGCAGCAGCGGACGATCTGGATGATTCAGTAAGCGTCGCGCATTCAATCCATCGAAGGAAGTCAGTAAATTTCCACGCCGACCAGCTCCAAGGACATCCACGACTTGCATCACGGGCGTCGCTGCTACATCAACATCGGCGTGCGCTGCCGTATTTAGGACCTGAGCATCACGTAATACTTCATTCCCAGCATTGGTGAGATGGTATTGTACCGTCGTGCTTTCTGCGGTGGCTACTAAAGCCGGCTGTTCAAAAGACCCGTCGACACTAACATCGACTTGGAGGTCGGCGGCAAGAAGTTTGCGATGCTCAAGCGACTCAATATTGGGCTTGAGACTTAGAGACTTTCGTGAGCGATTTTCGGCCATAGTACCAACTCTGAACAAGTAATATGTTCGTGCTGATACTAGTCATGCAGCTAGGGAATTCAATGTTTCAAAGTAGGGAGAATGGCCCAGCGGAATGTAACAATTCTTTTTCAACCGTTACGAACGGTCCCGTGAAATCTTTACGGTCAAAAGAATCTGTGCAAGAGGGGATAATCTGCAGTCTGTCTGTTCCGTTGTGCGTTCGTTGCCAGTTGTGCAAAATGCAACTCACTGAAGCTACTCGGCATCTTCGTATTCAACTTCCTCGTCTTCCTCGTACTCACCCTCCTCATATTCCACTTCGTACTCTACCTCGTCCTCCTCATACTCGATATCAGTTTCTCCGCCAGCTGATGCATCTGCATTATCCCACGGCAGCGCATCTTCCGCTTCGGTTAACTCCGCGGCATGACTTGCGGTCTCGATTGATGCTGCAGATTCTGATGCCGCTGGAGGATCGTGAGGACGAATCTTATTGCTGCGCACAGGGCGAGGCGGGGCGGTAGCAGATTTTGGTGCGGGCGATGGCGCCGGAGCTTCATCATTCTCGCCGCCCTGCATCGCTTCCCAATCCGCGATTGAGATTAAAACCTCTCGCGCTTGAGAGCCGTTGTACTGTCCTACGATTGCATCCTCCGCCATGTAGTCGATCAATCGAGCCGCGCGTCCGTACCCGATTCCAAGGGCACGCTGCAAGAGCGAACAGCTCCCCCGACCTTCGCGAACCACGACATCGACTGCGGCCGCGTAAAGGTCATCACGTTTTTTGAGGATACCAGGGGGCACTTCCTCGCCATCCTCGTCTTTCACCTTCAAGTTGACGAGTTCGTTTACGAAATTTTGTTCTCCCGTGCTGCAGTGATCAACGACCGCGTTAATCTCCTCGTCGCTCATGTAAGTGCCTTGGCCGCGTAGCAACATACTGGTACCAGGCCACAGGAACAGCATATCGCCGTTGCCAAGCAGCTTGTCAGCACCCATTTCATCCAGGACGACGCGGCTGTCGGTGCGGCTGGCGACCTGGAAGGAGATTCGAGCTGGTAGGTTACTCTTGATCAAACCTGTGATGACATCCACCGTTGGCTTTTGCGTTGCCAGGATTAAGTGAATTCCAACCGCACGACTTTTCTGTGCAAGGCGAATGATGTGGGCTTCCACTTCTTTGCCAGCCGTCATCATCAAGTCCGCCATCTCGTCAGCCACAATGACGATGAAGGGCAGGTGATCTGGAATGTTCTCGGCTTCTTCGTCGGTCTCAGGTCGCAATCGGTCGATCAATTCTTCGCGGCCCAGTTCGTTGTAGCTAGTGATGTGCCGTACCCCTGCTCTTGCCAGCAAGGTGTAGCGTTCTTCCATCTTGTCCACCGCCCAGGCAAGAATCGCTTCGGCCTTGCGCATGTCTGTTACAACAGGGTGCATCAAGTGGGGCAGGCGTCCGTAGCCACTAAGTTCGACCATCTTGGGGTCGATCATTAACATTCTAACTTCGTCAGGCCGCCGCGTCATCAGAATCGAAGCGATGATCGAGTTCAAGCATACAGACTTACCGGTACCCGTCCGTCCAGCAATCAGCAAGTGGGGCAGGGCGGCCAAGTCTGCGGTGAGCGGGTTGCCGGAAACGTCTTTGCCAAGGAAGAGAGGGATCTTGAACTTCTTACCCTTCGAACCTTGCTCCTCGATGACTTCACGTAGCCGCACAACCTGTCGTGCTTCATTCGGTACTTCGATGCCGACCGTGTTCTTTCCAGGAATTGGAGCGACGATACGAACGCTAGGAACACGAAGTGCGATTGCCAAGTCGTCGGCCAGCCCGGTGATCTTTGAAAGTCGCAGTCCGGCTTCCAATTCGACTTCGTACTGCGCGATAACTGGACCAGTTTCGATCTCGACAACTCGAACGTTGAATCCGAAATCCTTGAAGGTCTTCTCAAGAATCTTTGCCTTGCGGCGTACTTCGTTCGCTTGATGTTCGAAGTCGATATCGTCGCTTTCGAGCAGCATGTCGACGCCCGGAAGTACGTATTCTTCTGAACCTGGAGGTAGAACCGTATCGTCGAGGTGCGCTAAAGGGTCTTCCTGCGGTGGCGCACTTGGCTTTTGCCGACGTTTTACTTTGAGCGGTTCGGCCGGTTGCTCGAGATGTGCGGGGTCTGAACGCAACTGTAGCGTCTCGCCTTCACTTTCCAATTCACGGTGTTCGGCCTCCGCTTCTTCGAGCTCTTCTTCTTCGTAGCATTCGTTCTGCTCCGAATCGGCCTGCGGCTCCAAGTACTCTTCGTGACTGAAATCTTCTTCGAGCTCTTCGTTGGAAGCTTGTTCCTCGTCATCGCTTTTGTTGGGTCGCAGTATTGTGTTTTTCACCTTGCCCAGAACTCCGACCAAGCCGCTCGACTTTTCAGGGATGAAAGTCGCTTCTTCTTCGTCTCCCAACTTTTGTCCACGGATACGAATCGAGAGTTCGTCTTCTTCCAGCTGTACGCCTTTATCGACATCCGTCGTGAGTTTGCCTGCTGGTCCAGGAATGACGACTCGTTTTTTGGCTGCAGCAGCAGCGGTTGTTGCAACAGAAGCACTTCCCCAAATCAGCCATCCGAGGGCTCGCACGACGACATAGTCCGTGCTGAGCAACAGGCCTGCGAACAGAACCGCTGAAGTTAAGATGAGGCTTCCGAGAAAAGCAAAGTGCTCATTGAGCCACGTGGCGGTTAGCGCCCCAAGGTATCCTCCAGGGCCGATCGTCGGCGAGTTGGGAAGCGGCAGACGATTGAGAGCGACAAAGGTGGTGAGGGCTACAGTGATCAGGAGCCAGCCAAATTGTCTCGAAGCTCTTACATAGTTGCTTTGGACTCGAAACATCCATATCGCAAGCACTGTGAGCCCAGTCACGATCAGATAAGCGCCGGCACCAACGGCTTGCAGGAGAGTCATGGCAGTGAAGGCACCAAACCATCCGCAGGCATTTTGAATCTCTTCATTGGCCGGATAGATTTGTGTATCGATGTGTACCAAATAGTTCAGAGGCGTCGGAACGGGGCTGACCGAATCCGCTGCATCAAAGCTCATCAGGCTGAGCCAAAGAAAGACGCACAGACCTGACAACAAAACGGCTTCTACGTCAAACTCGATTTGTCGTTGTTCAGTCATGGAGAATCTGGTTTCCAAAATGCGATCACAGCTTTCCTCAGCTGACAATGCACCCGCGGGTTTACAACGAAGCGATCCAACCTGGATAATCTCTCCAGGCTGTAAAGTCGCTTCTGTCCTGCATGATCCTCCATGAATCCGAGCGAACGATGTGCCTCGCAGCAGGGTTGCGCAGAAAGGCGCACGTCGAGTTGTATCGAACGCACGCCGGTTATGGAATCAAGTTTTTTTCGCTTTCATGCGTAGTTTGGTTAAACCTTGCAATCGCTAGGCGTCCGAGGTTTATGTAGGCAAAATTTGAATCAGAAGGTCAGCCAACCGGACTCTTGGTTCTGAATCGCGATGGAACTGTCCCGATTAGTTGAGCTAATAGAAGCTGACCTTCGGCTCTTCAGCGTTTGTGTGCAGGCACCGGCAGCTAGAGTCATGTCGTCCACAAGTAAGCGATCCTAGTGTCAGTCCGCTCAGCGAATCCTATCCCCAGCTCACTCAGTCTATTATCAGAGGCCCAAGATTTGCGGTTCATGGATTTCACGGCCCCGTCTCATCAAGAAAACTTGGCAATCGACGAGTCAATGCTGCTTGCGGCTGAGGCAGCGCGATTTGGCGAATGCTTGCGAGTTTGGGATGCAATCAGCCCCTTTGTGGTTCTTGGACGCGGCAGTAGGTACGCCGAAGAGGTGCAACTAGACCTCTGTAGCCAAGATTCCGTTCCAATACTCCGGCGCGTCAGCGGCGGGGCAACCATTCTCGCTGCACCTGGTTGCATGTTTTATACAGTGCTGCTCTCACTCAAGCGTCGGCCCGAATTGCAGATGTTGGATAACGCGCACGCTTTTGTGATGCAGGAGATCCAGCGAGCCATTGAACCACTGCGACCGGGGACTGCATTGCAAGGTACTTGTGATTTGACGCTCTCGGACCGCAAGGTCAGCGGTAATGCACTCAGAGTCACACGAGAGTGGGTCTTGTATCACGGAACCCTGCTGCTGAACATGAAACTGCACCTTGTGTCTCGTTACCTGCGTCATCCGCCGCGTGAGCCAGACTATCGCGGCAAGCGAAGTCATGCTGATTTCATCGCGAATCTCAATATTGATCGGCATGCATTGTGTACTTCGCTGCAAGAAGTTTGGGGGGCAACGGAGCCGTTAGCTGATTCTGAGCTTGTATTCTTGAAGGCCAAAACGTCAGCGTTGGTAAACGAGAAGTATGCTCTCGACTCTTGGAACCTAAGCCGCTGAGCGTGAGCTGGCGGCAGAGCGTTCTCTCTCAAATCACAACCCCAAACGTTAGCGAGTACGCTCAGCTTTGCCTCGCTATGTCTATCGCCTAGCCGATGCTTTACGAATCTCGGAACTAGGATTGCATCTAGTTTTCATTCGTTTGCAACAAATTCTCTTTGGGGAAAGTCGCGAGTCATGTGAGAGGAGAAGTGCCGATCCAGCCCTTCCCGGCTGATGGCACCGACCCGTAGCGTTAGTCTTCGTCTGGCATTCACGCAAACGGGAGGGTAAGTTTGGCAGATTGCGACATCAAACGTCACACTTTGGGTTAGGAAAAGATGCTTCGTGGCGATGCACAGCGCTCAAGGTTCAGCGCTACACCGCGGAGACGGCTACAATAGAGGCTGAATCGCAAACCGCTCAGGTGTCTCAGCATGGAAAACCTGACGCTACCTCTAAAAAGCAAGCCAATCGATGCCAACGAAGAAGAAAAACTCTGCAGAACGATACATGGGGGCCGGATGCCTCGTGATGTTCGCTTTTCCATTCGCTTGTGTCGGAATCGGAGCGTTCTGCTATGCATGCTACAGCATTTACCGCTGGGAGAAAGCCTGCTCATGGCCCACGGTTCAAGCGACGGTACTGTCGGCAGAGCTTGAGACGCACTCGGACTCTGATGGAACTACGTACAAAGCCGTCGCAACCTACGAATACGAAGTCGATGGCCGAAGGTTCACGAGTGATCGAGTCAGTCTTGGGGGAGGTTCCGACAATATTGGTTCCTTTCAGAAGAGCTTGGCTCGTCGCTTGAAGAAGCATAAGGCGAACGGTGAACCGATCGACTGTTTCGTAGATCCTTCCAATCCCCAAGATTCGTTACTCGATCGAACTTTGCGAAGTGAAATGTTCGCTTTCATGAATATCTTTGCTACTATTTTTGGCTCAGTTGGCTTGGGAATCATAGCCGGTAGCAGATTGGTTCTGAAGCAATCGAAGAGCGAAGCCAAGCTTAGAGCCAAGCATCCGGAGGAACCCTGGAAGTGGAGGCAAGATTGGCTAGATGGCTCAGTTTTTCCTAGTCGGACATTTCATCGCGTCTTCGCCTTGGTGGCTGTTTGGTGGAACATTGCTGCATTACCTTCTTGGTGCATCGGAATCTACCAGTTGCTGTTCGGCGACGTCTGGGCCTTGATCGCACTCATTTTCCCTGCGATTGGAATCATCTTAGGTTTGATCCTATTTCGCAATCTATTGGCAGCAAGGCGAGGCCCAGTCAGCTTTGAGATGTCCAAACACGGCGTGGTTGGAGGACCGTTTAGTGGCGTCTTGCATGTGCCCTTTGCTTCCAAGGTTCCACAAGGTGTCAAAGCAGAATTGGTTTGCGTTCGCAGAATCTCGAGAGGCGAAGATAGCCAAGAAACAATCATGAATCACCAGGAAGCAATCTTTGCGAAGGACTTGGCTGAGCACGACAACACCATGGCGGTGCTTCCAATTGTATTCTCGGTGCCGTTCAATGCTCCGCCGACTGACATGGGGGAACAAGAGACAGCGGATACTTGGTATTTGCGCGTCCGTTCAGGTAGCCCAAAGATCAGTGAAGAGTTCGAAGTGCCGGTATTCAAGACTGATGAGAGTCGCCCCGATTTCAAACTTGATGAATCTGTCGCAGAGTCATACCAGCTTGAGGGCTCGAATGAGGAAGCCAGAGAGGATATTCTTGAATCTATTGGCGTGAAGGTTGCCGAGAACAGCATCGGTTTTCAGGAAGTAACCTTTCCCATGTTTCGCAGTCCCATGGGGAGTGCAATTCTCATCGCATTCACTTTGGGCTTCTGGGCCGTTGCGGTCTTTCTGCTCATCCAGTCGATGTTGGTTTTCTTCGGGTTTATCGTCCTCTTCGCGCTCCTCATTTCCTACGTGACGCTTGATAGTGTCTTCTACTCCAGCGTCGTCACGCAAGAGCTTCATGGCCTTCGAGTTCAAGGCGGGATTTTCGGCATCGGAGCGGCAAAGTGCGTTCCGCGTGAGAAGATCACGAACTTAGAACTGATCAACAGCGGGCAAGTGAACGAGCATCGGATCTATACAATTGAGCTCCATACGGAGGATGGCCAGAAGCTAAGCCTTGCCAAGAACATCGTCGGCAAAACAAATGCCAAAGTCGTCCGGGAGCGGATTCGTTCGATGATCGAGCGGCCTAGCTAAGTAGGTTTCAAGCAAAGGCATGATGATCTAGGCGAGAGAATCAGCCGACTAAGATTCGATGATCTCGTAAAGACGATTCAGAGTACTACATTCGCTATCTTCAATACTGCGAAGGGGGTAAATCGACGGATTGTCCACTCTAGACTTGGCTGTGCAGCATCTGGGGCTGCTCGATCAGCCATTCAGGCTTCGCAGCGACGGCTTGGTGAATGCGTTGCACTACCTCTTCATCCGTTGGGTAAGGCGAGTTGATCGCAGGTTTAAGAGGCATCGGAATCTCATCCATGCGATACGCCGTCCCTGGAGCTGCGATTCCAGCGGGCGCCGTCGTAATATGAACTTTGGCCAGTTTGCTCGTGTGCGTTACATGAGGATCGAGCACGATCGTTGGTACCTTTGCAAGGTGCTCGATGGCTGGCTTCGGCATCGTCGCACCTGGATCGGCACCAATGACGAAAACACAATCCGTATCACCTCGAACTAATACGTCAATGGTTGAGAACTCGCCGGGATTGTATCTAGGGTAGCCTCGATTGTAGGTGATCCCAAAGGGATAACCCGTTTGCCAACGCATGATCACGTCCGCACCCGTCACATTGCCATGCCCACGCATTGGCATCGCAACGAATTTCGTAAAGGCATTCATCTCAGAAGCGAGAGTCAGCAGTGCCGCGGAATTCATATGTTTTCCGCGCGTCATGGAAAGTCCCATACCAAAGAACATCACGCCAAACTTGGCCGACTTCATTCGTTTGACCAGGTCTTCAAGCGCTTCGCGCTTGAGCCCTGTAGAGGCGATTTCTGCATCGGAGACGTGTTGAGCCTTGATCATCGCACGGAGAATCGTAATCAATTCAAAGTCCTTACCAGGCCGGACTTGCAAGAAGATGTCCGAGGCCTTCACGCTCTTGGTCTCGCGAATATCCACCAAGACCATAGTGCGGTCCTTGCGTCCTTGCGGCAAGAACTTACTCTTTTGCATCAGCGTGTATTTGGTGAAGTGCCTAGGATGGCACTCAGCGGGATTACCGCCCCAGTAGATAATGAAATCTGCGCGATTCTTGACTTCGCCGAGCGTGCAAGTGACTTTACCACCCAACTGGGCGGCGATTTCTGTTGGACCATGTCACAAGGAGGTGTGGCTGTCGACAATCCCACCTAGTCGATCGGCCATCGCTACGCATTCTTTCTGCGCCTCGCAGGTCGTGTTGCTCATGCCGTAGACCAAAGGCAAATCGGCCTCGTGCAACAACTCTGCAGCTCGTTCAATCGCTGCCTCCAAAGAGGCTTCTTTACCATCAACCATCGCGGCAGGATACTTTGCCTCAGCGGTATGATTCAAGAACCATGCTTTGCCGAGTACACAAGCCTTCTCGGCTTTGTGAATTCTCTCGCCATCAGTGTGCAACTTGATGTCATCGCAGACGCAACCGCAAAAGGTACAGGTTGCATTGTCGATTACTTGAAGATCCATGACGTTCTGTCGCGATACGAAGTGCAGTTCGGATTATTGCGCTTTGGTGTTTTCATCTTTGTCTGAACCAGACGAGCGAGTCGTAAAGGTTCAGCCAAGAGCTCGGCCCACAAAACTGCCTCGAACTCGCGTCGGCATAAAACGCCCTGGCTCAATCTCTTCCCACGGAGCCGGCAATTCGGCAACAGGTTGCGGTTGCGATGAAGCAGGACCGCAATCGCCTGACTCAACTTGCGGGAGCTGGAATTGTGCTTCCAAGGCAGGGTCGGGTTTAGGGCATTCTCGACTCATTTTGTTTCTGAACTTTCCGCTGGCAGAGCAATGACATCGGCTTCCCAGCCTTTGGAAGTCGGCATTCCTGTGCCTCCCGTATCGCCACCCATCAATTGGCATGTGGGAGGACCGTAAGGAACGAAGGCCATGCCTTGAGGAACCTTCGATTTGTCGCAAACAAACTCGGCTTCTCCATGATCTGTGCGAACTAGAACTTGTTGCCCGCCTTCGACGCCAAGTTCTCGCATGTCTTCTTCATGCATCGACAATGCCGTTACGAGCGATTGATAGTCGTCACCAAATTTCCCAACGTTTACCTGCACACCTTGCTTGGCAGTCCGCATTGGATTGATAAGCAGCCGAATGCTTTTCATTTCGATCGTTTTGCTAGAGTTATAATGGGCCTAGTCATATGCCAGGTAGCCTTTCGAGTTTAGATCGCGCTTTAATTGTTGGCAATCCCGCGAACGCCATAGCTAGCATGAAGCGATATTGAAAGGATCGATGAGATCGGTTTCAAACCTGTTGGGCGGGCACTTGTCAGTTTGAAGAGCGGAGTGAACTGTTTCATCGGACAACGGCACCTTCAGTAAGCAGAGGGGGCTCGCCGTGAGAAGAACTGGCTTGATTTTTTGATTCGGCCTGTTCGAGGAACTGAGGAGCTAGGGTGAGCCTTACTCGAAAGCGAATCCCAACTGTTGTAGCTTCGCAGGTGGTCGAGGCAGCTCATCGAAGGTCTTGTTTTTCGGTGCTTCATGTGCGAGGAATCGGCTCCAAAGCTCTCGTGCAAACTCGGGTGCGTAGCGATCGTCGGGAGCGTGAGTAAAGACGATGGGAGCGAGTCCTTGATCTACCCATTGCCTCAGTGTAGGCAGCCAATCGTCTATGAAACTGTGGACTAGCTCTATTCGATTGCGGCCCACCATTCGCAGCATTGGTCGCTTGGCGGTGACATTGCGACGCAGTGGTGATTTCGGCTTGCGACCCTGCGAAGCTCTTTCAATTTCGTCGTCAGGCGGCAACTGATAGAGCGGCCGAGAATCAAACAGACATTGATCGATGTTCAGCTCCTTGAGCAACTCGAGCAGCCGAGCCTCATTGGGACCAGAATCAAACCAGTCAAAATGTCTCACTTCTACGGCCCAGCCCAAATCTGTGGGGAGGCTACAGAGATAGGCCTCCAACGCAGCAAATTGACTCGGACTAAAGTCGGGTCCGAGTTGCAAAAAGGCGGGCCCAGCCCGATCATGCTCCGCCAGCACGTATAACACTCGCAGGAAGTCGTCGGTGGCTGCATGCGCGCCGACCAAACTGCGTTCGTGCGAAATCTCGCGAGGAAACTTCATGCAAAACTGAAATCCCTCAGCCACAGTTCTAGCCCAACGTAGAGCTTGATCTTCGGAAGGAATGGCGTAGAAGCTGTTATTGCCTTCGACCGTATTAAACATGCTGGTATACCAAGCCAGTTTCTCGCTCTTAGCCGTTCGCGCAGGGTAAACGATCTCGCTCCAGTCATCGCAGCTCCAAACAGGACAGCCAATTCGCATCGGCAATCGTGGGCTTTGGGAACTCGGTTTCGGCTTCGAAGACAAGAGATCTGCTCGCAGTGTACGAAGTTGGAATGACAGCATAAGCAGCATAGCGTTTCAGCAAGTTGCGAGCTATTGGAGGCCAACAATAAACACCTTGCGAAAGGTTGCGGTCAGTACCTAGATGCTGTCGACGATTGGCTGCTGTTTACTTCATTGCCCGGCAATTGGTATGCCGATAGATCTAGATGGAATTCGATCTGGGGAACTCGTCACAAGGTAATAAAATGATGCGATTGACCGTTCTGGTGATTCTGGCAAGCTGCGTATGCTTGATGAACGGGCGGTTGGCTTCAGCCCAGTCGCGAACCAAAGATGGCGCAACCGTCGGCGGTATCGCTGGCGCTGTCATCGGAGGCATCATTGGCAAGCAAAATGATGAAACTCCCGAAGGCGTTCTGATCGGCGGTGCGGTCGGTGCGCTGACTGGAGGGCTTCTCGGCAAGCAGCAGGATGACCAGTTGGCGAGGCAGCGATATTATCAACAGCAAGCCTACCAGCAACAAGCTTACTATGCTCAGCAACAACGCCAGTACGCGCAACAGCAACAAATTGCTCAGCAGCCGGCGACACCCGCAGGTATCTCGGCCAACGACATCGTGCAGTTGACAAAAAGTGGTTTGAGTGAAACTTTGATTCTGAATCAGTTGCAGAGCCGTGGTGTCGACCGAAGATTGGAAGTCAGCGAGATCATTGCGTTGCACCAGCAAGGTGTGAGTGATAACGTTTTGACCGCAATGCAGTCTGCGCCTCTCGCCTCGCAAGTTCGAGCTAGAAAAGTTTCTACCACGACTTCGGCGCTTCCGGCATCAAACCGCGTCGCACCAGCTCCGGCTCCTTCGCAGCCTTACTACCTTGGTCCTCAGCGGCCAAGCTATCAGCCGAGTGTGATCATTCAACAAACGCCAGTGATCTACTCAAGGCCCATTGTAGTTGATCCGTACTGCCGGCCAGTTCCCAGCTATTCACGGTACTACGGACCTTATCGGCCAGGAATCAACCTCCGCGTTGGATTCTAAGAGGTTAAGAGCTCTACAACACTTGCAAGAACACTCTTCACTCGCCCTGTAAGAGCTGGGTCAGGTATGGTGGGAAGCGAGTGATTCCGTAAGTGTTGAGCTAGGATGGCCAGAAGTGGGCTCCCCAGCTCAAATCTGATTTGTCCGGCAAACGAGCTTGCGTGCTTGCCAAGGGCCTTTCAGGCCAGTTAAGCTGTCTGGAGTCGGTCTTTTGGAAGTTTCTGCTCGAATCATCGATGAGCCAATCTGAAGATTCGAGGATGATTCGTGTGACCGGTTCTGTCTCCTGCTCTTTCTACTTCCCTTAGTTCTTGAGTACTCCCAATGAGTGATCGTCTTCCATCACGCCGCCAGTTCGTCGCCTCCAGTGCTGCTGCAGCGGCTGTTGCCAGTTCTACATCCATCACAAACGCTTCCGCCGGTGAGATTACCCATGAAACCGAACCTCGCCGTTTGCTCAAAACATTAAAGATGGGCATGGTTCGGGTTAAAGGGGATATGACTGCGAAGTTCAAGGCGGCGAAGGAAGCTGGTTTTGATGGTATTGAGATCGGTTGCCCAGGTGCACCAGTTGACGAGATCAAGAAGGCTGTAGAAGCAACTGGTTTGGTGGTCGATGGATCCGTCGGAAATACTCATTGGAAAACCACTCATTCGCATGCTGATGCAAAGGTGCGTGAGCAAGCGTTGAAGAATCTCGAAAACAGCATTCTCGAAACGAAGGCTGTTGGAGGACACACCGTGCTGCTGGTCGTCGGTGTTGGCAAGGATGGCTCGGAGCAAGAAGTCTGGGATCGCTCAGTCGAAAACATCCGCAAAGCACTTCCACTGTGTGCAGAGTTGGGCGTAGCGATCGCGATTGAGAACGTATGGAACCAGTTCTGCTACGAACATAATGGGCCCAACGATCAGGGCGCTGAGAAGTTTGTGAAGTATGTTGACGAGTTCAATTCGCCTTGGGTTGGAATGCAATTCGATATTGGAAACCACTGGAAGTACGGCAACCCCGCAGAGTGGATTCGTACGCTTGGCAAACGTATCATCAAGTTTGATATCAAGGGCTTCCACCGAGCCAACGACAAATGGGCGGATATCACTGAGGATGATCTTCCTTGGGCCGATGTTCGAAAAG
Organism: Aureliella sp.; assembly: GCA_963691875.1. Lineage (GTDB taxonomy): Bacteria > Planctomycetota > Planctomycetia > Pirellulales > Pirellulaceae > Aureliella. The sequence continues at coordinate 820,694 of OY829846.1, read as the reverse complement.
CGATCGATGACATTGGCTTCCACGGGTGGTTTGCGGCCGAGGTCGGCGGAGGCAACGAGCAACGCTTGAAGATAGTTGCTGACCAGATCGACAACGCCCTGAACATTGGGTAGCAAGCATTCAAGAATGCAAGATCTCTTTGTTTTCTCTGGACCGTAGCAAGCTTTGGCCGCTGGCGACGAATCACGTCACTAGCGGTATTCTTTAGGCTATGTGAATCACATAGGGAGTCTTTTTTGGGACTCCAATAGAATGTGGCCCCTGGTTCGGCTAGTTGGGAAATATATCTGCCTGCTATAATCCGCAACCGGCGTGCCCCTTCTATTCGATTATAGGCCTTCTCCTTTTCATCCCGGTCGCCTGGGAGATCCGCGACGATTCGATTGGTTGTGCCGCGTCGGGAGATCTGGTGAGACAAACAGAAATTATTGCGCCGGCCTGCAGGACCGGCAGCGAACAACGGAAAACGGTTAAAGTTCATGGTTCAAAAAACCAGTGATAAGAAGGCTTCTACGGTGGCGAGCAAGAATGCCAGAGCCAAGGACGAGAAGGCAAAGCAAGATGAGACTGTCGACGACTTTCAGAGTACGCGTGAAACCGTCGAATCAGTTGTCGTAGCTTTCATTCTCGCCTTTCTCTTTCGGGCATTCGTGGCCGAGGCCTTTGTCATTCCGACCGGCTCGATGGCTCCGACCCTGATGGGAGCACACAAAGATCTTGTTTGTGAGCACTGTGGGCAGCAGTACCAGGCGAATGCGAGCGCTGAGTACGACTCCAATACGGGCAGGCTGAAACCAAGCATCAAGACCTTGGCGAGTTATTGTTCGAACTGTCGAGGCCGAAATATCTATGACTTTGAGAACAATAAGAATCACCTCACCTTTCCAGGAGATCGGATTCTCGTCAGTAAATTTGACTATGTATTGTCGCATCCCAAACGCTGGGATGTTTTTGTTTTCAAGCAACCGCAGAAGGCGAGTGTCAACTATATCAAGCGTCTTGTTGGATTGCCGGGAGAGACGTTGCGGCTGATACATGGCGACGTCTATTTGATTGAGTCCGGCAATGAAACGATAGCTCGTAAGCCGCCACATAAGATTCAGGCAATGAAGCAGCTGGTGCACGACACGCAGCACATTCCTGCCGAGTTGGTCAAGGCGGGATGGCCTAGTTCTTGGCAACCATTACCCGGAGCAGGCGACGGATGGAATGTTGAGCTAAGCGAGCGCGACTGGCAGGCATCGCTGGCCTCCACCGCGAAAGACAATTGGATTCGCTACTATCATAAATTTGCATCCGATGAGCAGTGGGCGAAGTTGGAAGCCGGTGAGTCGATTGGGGCTGTGGATCCTTACCAGACTCGCTTGATAACTGATTTTTTGGCTTACAACTCCGAAGCGCTCACCCGGAACGCGGGAAGTTACTTTGACCTTGAGGAAGGTTTTTTGAAAAAAAACGCACCGAAGATTCTTCAAATGTTCGTGCCCAATCCGAGCCTTGTTCGGAAGAGGGAGTTTGGCAGTGCGAAGGAACTTTACGAACACGCTGCTCCTAGTCTTATGGTCACCAGTAACTATGGTTCGAACTGGGTCGGTGACTTGAGCTGCCGATTTGAAGTGGAGCTGAAATCGGAGGGTGGGGTTCTATTGCTTGATCTCGTCGAGTTTGGAATTCATTTCCGGTGCGCGATCGACGTGAGCACGGGCCAGGCAACCTTACAGGCACTGGACGGAACAGAGCCACTCGCGATTTTCGATGGAGGCGATCAGCTTAGAGCCTCAACGTCGGTACAGGGCGCTGGCAGCTACTCGCTTGAGCTTGCAAACTTCGATGATCGAATTGTCTTGTGGGTCAATGGGTCGGTCGTTGACTTCGGGAACACGGATTTTTCTTTGGAAGGAGTTCGTTCATTAGAGCAACGCCGGCCGTATTGGTCTCTTACAGATCCGAAAGACGCAGCACCAGCGGGAATCGGTGGCCGGGAGGTCGAGATGACGGTCAAGCGAGCAAGCGTGCATCGAGATATCTACTACACGCAAAGAAGCGGCGCGTTCTCGGACATAAGACTTACCAGGTCCGAATTGAGGGAGGCGATTCCAGATCAGGAGTTCGCCAGTAGCGTCTACGACGAAGACTCTTTGCTTAGCGGAGTTTATTCACATCCGGAATGGTGGGGTCAGATAGGAATCTTTGCTTATCGCGATCAAGATGTTTTTCGTCTCGAGGACGATCAGTACTTCCCACTCGGCGATAACAGCGCGGCCAGTCTTGACGCTCGATTTTGGGGCGTTCCGAAGTACGTGGAAGAAAAGTTTCTTCTCGGCAAAGCCCTGCTGGTGTTCTGGCCTCACACCTGGAATCGTCCCGTTCCATGGCTGCCGAATTTCCAACGGATGGGGCTTATTCGCTAGGCAGAATTGGGATTTTTTCTCGCGTTCCGCGGGCTTGCATGCTTGATAGCGGCTCGAACCTGAAACACCGATTCCCCTGAGATGACTGGGCGGATGGCTCTTTTCGGATATAAATAAAGTCGCGTCCCGCATCCACCTTCGGCTGCTGTGCGGAGACGCCACCAAGACTTTAACAAACCAAGAGACAGGGCAGAGCGCGAATGCGACGGAGAGTAGTTGTAACTGGATTGGGAATGATCAATCCACTTGGAAAGGACGTGGAGACAGTCTGGGCGGCGCTTCGGGAAGGCAAGAGTGGCGTCGGCAACATTTCGATCTTCGATGCGAAGAATTATCCGACTAAGATCGCTGCGGAGGTGAAGGATTGGGATGTCTCGCAATGTGGCGAAGATCCTGAATTATGGGCCAAACGCGGTCGCCATGCCCGCTTTGCGGCCGGAGCTGCCAAGCAGGCGGTTGAGTCGTCTGGCATTCTGGACAGCATCACTGACCGTTCTCGCATCGGCGTCTACTTTGGCGCGGGAGAAGGAAATCAGGACTTTCATAACTTCACTTCTATGCTGGATGCAGCGACCAAGGAAGGTGAGGAATTTAACTCGAACGAGTTCATTCGGCGCGGACTTGAGATTCTTGATTGCGAAGTTGAGGTTGAGCAAGAACCGAGTATGCCGTCGGCGCATGTTGCAAACATGTTCAACATTCAAGGTCCCAATCTTAATTGTCTGACGGCCTGCGCAGCCAGCAGTCAAGCTGTGGGCGAAGCGACTGAGTTAATTCGTCGCGGTGACGTAGATGCCATGATGGCGGGTGGAGCTCACAGCATGATCCATCCATTCGGCTTGACCGGCTTCAGTCTGCTTACGGCACTTTCGACAAATAACGACAATCCGACCGGCGCGTCTCGGCCGTTCGACCGCCTCCGCGACGGGTTCGTGCTCGGCGAAGGATCCTCAGTTGTCATTCTCGAGGAGCTGGAACATGCTCGCGGTCGTGGCGCACAGATTTTCGGTGAAGTTTTGGGCTACGGGTGCACTGCGGACGCTTACCGGATTACCGATATTCATCCGGAAGGGCGCGGTGCTATCGGATGCATGTCTGCAGCGATTCGCGATGCCGGATTAAATGCCGATGATGTAGACTACGTTAACGCTCACGGTACCAGTACCACTGTCAACGACAAGGTCGAGACAGTTGCTTGTAAATCGGTCTTTGGTGATCGTGCTCAGAAGGTTCCTGTATCGAGCACGAAGAGCATGATGGGGCATTTGATCGCAGCTGCGGGAGTCTCCGAGATGATCGCTTGCCTGCTCGCGATTCGTGATAACTGCTTGCCACCGACGATCAATCTTGAAAACGCAGATCCTCTCTGTGATCTGGACTACGTAGCCAACGAGGCACGGGACGCCGATCTGAAGGTTGCACTGAACAATTCCTTCGGATTTGGCGGCCAGAACGTGACTCTCGCTGTTGGCGAATTCAAGGCGTAGGCTCCCCCCTGGGGCAGTTCGAACCGGCAACTGCTACAAACGTTCCAATTTTCTCGGCATTCGACTAGCCGTTTAGCGCTTTGACTGACAGTTATGTCTGGTCGATCTACAATAACACGTGCATTTCCAGATGCGAGGAATACCTAGGGTGCGTCATCTGCACTACCGGTACCACCGCGTTAGCCAGTATTGTCCGTAGACCTATTTCCGCTCGTAAAGCCAAACTCGCGATCCGATGTCTCAGAAACTGCTCATTCAATGTCCGAATTGCAATGCACGCCTCGCGTTGCCCAATTCGAGCCAAAGTGAGTTTACGGTTGGCTGTCCCAAGTGCCAGCTCCAGTTCCGCGTGCAGAATCCGGAGCCCTTGCCTGCGAGCCAGCCGATAAACCCAGCGGCTGAGAATCTCGGTCGATTGGAGCCGGTCGAGGAGACACCTTCGACGTTGGAACATCCACCACTAGCCTCGGGCAACAGGCCAGTGCGTCAGTCCCCAACTCCAGTAGTCCAAGCCGAAACAGCTAAACCGGCTCGGCTCGTTCGGGCCGTGCCGGTTGATGATGGAGGTGGCCAGAATCCATCTCCGAGCCCTTCGCCTCCAAACTCTTATCAACAGCCCCATGTCGGTGCGACTCAATTGCCCATCGACTCGAAAGGCAATTTCAAAGGCTCCGTCACGAAACGAGATCTGCCTAACTTCGATTTTGAAGCGACGAATGCGAAGTTTGAGCTCCACGCCAATGCGCCTGGAAACAAGTTAAACTTCGTGGATGCATCCGAGGAAAAAGCCGAAGCTACCACCAATCCTACCCCACAGATTAAACAACCGGCGGAGTCCGTAGCCGAAGCTGACACTAAACCTGTAACTGAGCCTACCGTTGAGTCCGCTCAGCCCGAGAGCGACCCAGCTCATCAATTTGTCAAGGAAGAGAAGCAACACACTGAGTTCGTCAGTTCGGGCACCAAGCAAGAATCTAACGATCTTGAGCTCCCTTCCGCCGCATCAGCGGATTCTAGAGGTGCGTCTCCCGCAAAGGGCGAGCCCTCGCCACTGAAGCGCGCACCAACTGCATCCCTGCCGGCGAAGGATAAGAAAAAGTTTTCGCCCGCTCCAATGCCAGAAGCTACGGCGGCGGACAATTCGTCGGTCGCACGGGCGAAGAGCCTCGAGCTCGAGGTGACTAAGGGGGCAGGGAGTGCTCCTGCCCATTCCGACGCACAACCGGAAGTTGCTCACCGCTCCAATGCAAAGGTTGAGCGACTGGAGCCCGTGACTAAGCCGGAGGAAGAAGCATCCAGGGCTCGAGCGGAAGGTTCGCCTCTGCAAACAGACCACGCTACGGCCGCTCAGCCAGCCAAAGAGACGCAACCCTCCGCAGCAAAACTCGAGAAAGATAAGCTAGCTAAGATAGCGGCGTTCGTCGGCAAAGACGAAGGTAATAGCCGCAAGCGACGTCGTGGAAAGCGAGGACGACGCAACAAGAAGAAGGCAGCTCAAGTTGCAAAGCCCTCGAATGCCGGTGTTCGCAGTCAAGCCTCGGCCGGAAACAAAGCGGTTTCAAAGCACTCGCCGCAAACGGATCTGCAGAAAACAGGCGAGATTGCCAACGTAAATGCGACGCTGAAATCAAAATCCACGTCAACGTCGCCATCTAAGCCACAAGCTGAAGCTCGGGTAACAGAGGGCGCAAAACAGAGTCAACCGCAGATCGTTGCGGCGGAAAGGCCATCAGCTCGAAACGCAAAACCGGTCGTCCCGAAAGAAGAGCCGGCGTCCGGAACCTATTCCGAGCACAAATCCAGTAAGCGACTTAAGAAGAAGTCAGCCAAGAGGGGCGGTGTTGCTGCGAAGAGGAGAGTTGGCTCGGCGAAGAAGGAAAAACTCGTAGCCACGCCTGCCAAGGCAAAGAGCAAGGAGCAGGGCGTTCGTCGCGAGCCTGAACAGAGCTCCGAACAGGATTGGACCTCCTATCACTATCTTGCGAATCGCAGCAATACAAGCCGCAAGAAACGGAAAGCAATCGTGGCTGGGGCGGTTAGCTTCCTCGCGCTGTGCTTTGCGATTTGGGCTGTCATCAAAGCCGACTTGTTCAAGGAATTCTCCCGTCCGGATAGTTCCGATTCGGGAAATGAGTTAGCGGTTGAGACACCTGTTGATAGTTCACATCCCTTCTTGAATCTTTACATTAAGATACTCCAGGCCAGGATTGAATCGCTTGAGCAACTTTCTCCGACTGCCGAGGCAATGATATCTTATAGGCAAAAGAATCCCGTGGCTGGTGACCTTGAGTATCTTCTTGAAAAGGCCGTGGCAGAAGAGCCGGCTCCTAGGGAGGCTCGTAAGCCCATCCTGGCTGATCTCTCCAAGCTCGAAAACGAACAGGAGAATCTAGAGGCCGACTTGTTAAAGAAAATGAGCAAGGCAGAGCGAAGGAAATGGGATAAATGGCTTCGGACCGAGTCTACAGAGCGGAAGGAGCTTGTGACGGAGTTGCAACTGTGCTTCAAGAGTTACCGCAGCGATGGTTTGTTCAGTCTTCCGGTCCCCGCGCCAGATGAAGAAGCAGTATGGCTGAGTCTAGAAGAAACTCAAGTCGTACGGAACTGTCTCAAGAGTCTCGTTGACGTTGACAGCACAAAGGCCGCGAATCTCGCTGGCACACGCGTATTTAAAGAAGCGGATGCTCTCTTTGCCAACGCAATCAAGCGAACCGAAGCAAAGAATAGCAGTTCCGAGGTGCCGCGGTCCTATAAAGAATTTTTGTTCGCCGCGAAAATGGCTCGTAACGCTTTGGTGAATCGAATAAAGCGTGAGCAACTATTGACGCCAGCTCTGAATGCAAGTCTACAACGCCTCGACGCCGCTCATGAGGCATTCCGCCTCGCCGGAATCGGAAAGCCGGAAGCCGAAGTACGAGCCGCCTTTCCCAACACCGCCTCGTCAGTTGCGAATGCTCCCTAGCTGTAATCCCGGCCTCTACCACAATCTTCACGAGCGATCACCTCAACCTAACGCGTCCTCGGTGATGCCCCTTTGGCCTGTCTGATTGGGTGTGACTTCCTGTCAGACAAAAATTTCACGCACCGCGACCATGCGTTAACCTCCAGCCAGTGGTTGTCAACGTTTCCTAAACCTTACCAGCTGCCTAGTCGCGATTCTGGTACAACACGACCTTTGATCCAGCGATATAGTCGTGCAGGCATCTGCGACTAACAGCAAAAATCATCAGGGTGTCTACCAGGTAAACAAGGTTCGACAAGTTGTCGTCGATCTGCCCTGGGATTACGATGGTTAACGCGAGGATCGGTAAACCCCAGAGATTGCGGTACACGTAGACACGCAGGAACGATAGCCGCTTGCCGGTTTCGTGGTCGACAACTTGAATTCCCGTCGCCATTTTTCCAAGAGTTTGCCCGCGTGTTGTTAGGAAATAGCCATGCACCAATAAGAAGACGATTCCGGAAAAGAAGCTAAATCCAACTTGCTCGAGAACAGTAGCTTGCCCCGCAGCAACACGTTGTGCATAACCGGTCAAGAACATCGCTGGAATGATAAAAACCAACATGGTGAGACCGTCGATGAACGCAGAAGCAAGTCGAGTAAATCGACCTGCAAGTTCATCCGGTTGTAGCTCCGGGTTCTCTTGCATCGACTCATCGGCAAAACTTGGGGCATAAGGGTTCGTTTCCATGCTTTCTCCGGCCGCTTCTTAGATGAGAGTTTCGCTACGCGATTGCAGTCCTTTGATTGCTGATGCATTCTAGAGTATCTGATTGTCCTATTTCAAGCACCGGTCTATTCAGTCCGCAAGTTATCGGGAGTTGCAGTGTCCGAGCCAACACATTGACGAGAATAGTGCTGAACGCCGTGAGGCAGTACCAAGCGGGCTGACGTTTTCGCATCAAGGGTTTAGCCGGCGTCTCTCCATTCCTCGCTCATGTGTGGGATTCAATCATTGCCGATTTCTCAACAGATCCAACTGTGATATCTACAAACCGCATCGACCCAGTGCTGGAGAATTGCAGGGTCCAAGGCAATCTGAATCTGCGTGCAAGGTTTGATCAGATGAAGATCAACATGCGGTGTGTGTGATGTGCGTTTGTTGCTGACTAATGGCGCCTCTACAGTTGAAGACAATCCAGCGTGAAGTTGAGCAGTCGCCAGTCGCTCAAATCGGCATCTTCGACTGTAGGTTTCCAGCAGCGATAAACGTGACAATAAGACTGTAACAGGGCTGCAGATATGAGTTTCGCGGCTGCGAGTTCGCTGGGGATAGGATATCCATCAGTTCACTGTTCGGCCCAGCAGGATCGAAGGGAGGGGACCAACTCAATGGGGCACGAACTCGAATTGAACGTGGGTGGCTCCTCGTTCAGTTTAACAGATCCGACTGGGACAACATACCGAAAACGGGGCTGCGCCGCCCTCGCTCCGGAGATTCCCGCTTGCGTTGATGATCTTCCCCAACTGCTTTCATAACTTTGGCCCCGTTTCTTTTCAAAACATTGCAAGTTGCCGCAAGGCTTGCACAATAAAGATCGCTTGTTGAGGATCGCACTTTGGATTTACGGAAGATTCAATTCGAATGGTCCATACCGAGACCGATCACAACTTCCGTCATGCAAGTCGAGTGAATGAAACGGAACGCAAACGCACTCCCCCTGTTTTGGGATTGGAAAATGCCAACACTTCATCGCAAATGCCCCAACGATTTGAGTTTGAACCGGAGCGTGGCCGTCGCCCTCAGCCACCTCGCGCTCTTCCTGACTTCGTTGGCTTATGGACAAGAATCCGCGGTTCAGACACCCCATCAGGAAAATGTCCCACACATTGATCGGCAAGGCCGCATCCTTCAACGCTACGACCCCGAAAAATCGTTCTTTATGCTGGCCAGCTGGGGCGTACCGGAATCTCGAGTTTACAAAGGCATTGACTACCGATGGCATCACCTCGTGGACGCCGGTTACAACTGCGTCTGGCCCTGGCCGATGGGCGGGTACACGAATGATCGACAACTCTCCCAAGCCAAACAACATGGGCTTCAGGTGGTCCTCATGAGAAGATCCGGCGGTGAGGCTTTGAAGGCCATTGCGGACCACCCGAATTTGATGGGTATCGTTTGGCAGGATGAACCCTTGATCAACTTCCCGCTTGCGCAACAAGGCCAACAAGTCGAACAATTCAAAGCCTTCAAGTCGGAAGTAAAATCCATCGCGCCTGACCTCCCCGTCTTCGTCAACACCGCCTCTTGGATGATTGGCAATGGCCGCGAGCACTGGATTCGTTGGCACAAAGAAAGCGACGTGAGTTGTCATGATAACTACGTCATTTGGCCCAAGACTCGATCACTTAACCTGGGTTCCTATGGCACTGAGAAAAACGGAATCGCGGACAGTGTTTCTCTTGCTGCGCAGCTGAGCGAGGGACGTAAGCCAGTTTGGCTCGTAGTGGGTGCGTTCGAAACGGAACATCCTGCCTCGGTAAAGTTCCCATTTCGATATCCCACGCCCGATCAACTTCGCAGCATGGTTTACACGGGCCTGATCCATGGAGCTACTGGAGTGGTCTACTACGCCTGGGACAGCAATGTCACTCGCTTTGGTATTGCACCAAAACAGCAAACTGAAATTCCAGGTCGCCCTACTGCAACGCCGATCCAAGCGTTGCAGGCCGAGGTTCTATGGAAAACGGTAGCTCAAGTGAACCGTGAACTTCGACAACTGGCCCCAGCCCTACTTTCACCAACGATAGTGGATGTTGAATACTCGGTGAGGTTTGAAGGAGAATCGATTACCGAAACACCCATTCGCACGCTGCTTAAACCGCTTTCGAAAGATGAATGGGTCCTCTTGATGGTCAACATGGATGATGCGGTGCTCAACGCGACTCTCAAGTTTGATCGCATCATCGAATCGGCCGAGTGGATGTTTGAAGGCTCAACCGTATTGGAACGTGAGGAAGTCGGTTCGAGTTTTGAGGTTTTGTTTGAACCATTCACGACGCGAGTCTTGCGGCTTCAACCAGGAGGTGGTGAATAGATCACACCATCCGCCTGAGGTCGGGGGCCCGATTAAATAGCAGATGCATCTAATGGATCTAGTCGCAGCTAAGCAGAGCAAGAAAGACTAGGCTGCTGGCCTAATTTGTATTTGAGGCTTGCCAACCATCGCCGGAAAACACCATGTGTCATCAAAAAACTGATCCAGAATCGATCGCAGCGACTCAATCGCCGGAGATACTTTCTACAGGAGAGTTGCGGAACTCTCGGGCCAAAACTGGTCCATGATCACGCCACGAGGCAGGTATATGAATCCGAGGCGGCATGGAAGCTTGTCTGGCTTGCTCCCGGCTCCCATTGCATTGGAGTCCATCATCGGAACCGTCAGAGCGACCCCCCTGCCCTTTAGCATGGTTCGGAGATTGACTCCTGGTCGCTTGCTCATGGTAATTCTCTAACTCGGCGGTTGGTGAATAGGTAGCAGGTGATGATGGTTTGGAATCGATGGTTGTCCTGCACGATCGATTCCATCAGCTGGTCAATGCTTACTTCATCCTAGTCTTCCAGCTGGCGTCCAAGCGTGTAAGCCATGAAATGCTCTGTCAATTTTCGTGCAATATCGGATGCTCGTTTCAACAAGGTCTACTTTAGTTCGGCAGGACAGGCAAAGTTTTCGCCGCTGGGCAACTCGCTGACGCGTCGTGGTTATCTTTGGTAGCGCAGGACAAGAGCCGCTCTTTAATCGATCTGCAGGGCGGAAGGGATAACGCAGTAGGAAAGCGTTTTGGCGGTCACAGGGCAAGAATCTTTGAAGCTAGCCGAACGCATTGGCTTCGGGCAGAGACGAGGATATTCAGACCCTAGGTTAGTGCCTAGGGCTCACAATTGGGAACTCTCTCGGCGACGGGAGTTGAAAGATCTTATTAGGGGCTCTTCTTGAGCTTGGCGATCTCGGTGTTCAATCGCTCGAGAAAACGCTTTTCGAAAGGTGAGGGGTCGCGTCGGCCTGCAAACTTTGGTTGTACGCGTCGGATGGCTCTATCTAGAAGTTCGGCGGCTGCCTCGGATTCTCCCTTTTCTACTTTGACACGTGCGAGAGCGGCCAATGTCTGTGCGCGACGGATCTGGTATGCCTTTACCTCACGAGAATCGGCGAGCAGCTTGGAGTAGGAGCGGATGGCTTGCTCGTAATTGATTTCAGCCCTTGTGAAGTTTTTTTTGCGTTGTGCGACGGCTCCTGACATTTCACTCACTTGCGCGAAAAGTGCTTCATATCTCGCCAGGTCGGGTGATTCTTCTAGGAGTTCGCGACTCAAACGACTCGCCTGATCGGCTCGCTCCTCCTGAAGTGCGATTGGCTGGCGTGAGATTGTAAGTGTAGTAGCGAGTTCATAGCGTAGCCCCGCTGATCTCGGATTTTCATCAAGAAGTAGTTGGAAGATCCGGAGTGATTCGGCAAGGGCATCTTCGGATGCTCGAGGATTAGCCGAACGTTGTTGAACTTCTGCCAACGTTCGGTAGCCACGTGCCAACTCAAGCTGATATTTCCCGAGGTTGGCGTCATTATCTTCGACCAAAGCGTCGAGCATATCTAGTGAGTGGAGGACGAGGCGACGGTCTTCTTCGTGCCGCTTACGAGCTTTCATCGGGGTGACTCCAGCTCCTCCGAGGCTAGCGCCGAAGTTGGCTCCAAAATTCGCGCCCAACATCGGCCCCCAATTCATCCTGACTCCGAAGGATGCTCGCAATCGATAGGCACGGGACAGCTGAAAGCGAGTGTCGGGATGCCTCATCGCCGCAGAATGTGACTCTAAGAATTGCACGGCGTCCTGAAAAGGCTGCATCGACCGACCGAGCTGCCCAGTCAAGCTGTTCACCGAAAGCAAGTCATTGAGCAAGTCCGCGAACGCCGCAAGATAGTCGACGTCGTCGGGATGGTTCTTGCAAAGTTCACGATAACGCGTCTGCGCGCTAGTATAGCTCTCACGCGAGCGACTCAGTTGTCCAAGGCTCACGTAGATGTCGCCTGCCAGGTGTGCTGCTTGTGCCGATTCAAAGATGAGTTCGCTACTATTGTTCTCCGCCAGCTCGTCAAAGAAGCCAAGTAAGGTTCGCAACAGTTCCGCATCCTTGGGCGAAACACTGGCGGCGGTGGTATCGCTAGCTTCGCCTAGAATTTCCGCATCGAGCTCGGCACCGCGGTCCACCACGTTCTGCATGATTTGCTGAAAAGCTCGACGGGCCGTCTGGAGGTTCTTCTCAGCCCGAACCCTTTGAGCTTCTGCCGCTTGAAGGGCCTCAGACTTTTGCGAGAGCGCAGTGTTCGCAGCCGCAGTTGAATTCCTTGCTTCTCTAGAGGCTTTTCGCTCGTTTTTTAGGGCGGTGCTTGTCGTCCAATATCCAAACGCGGAAACACCCGCCAACAGCATGAGCAGCACAACAACCGCGCTTGCAAACGATGCAAGGACTGGCTCACGGCGCGTCCAACGCAGCGTGCGCTCCGCCAAGCCAACTCGACGTGCGGAGATGGGATGTGCAGAGACGAAACGCCTAAGATCATAGGCCATCTCTGCGACGGAAGCATAGCGGTGCTCCGGATCTTGAGCGAGCGACTTCATGATCACCGTTTCCAAGTCGCGTGGAATCTGCCGATTGTGAGTGCTCGGACTGGTTGATACACCTTGGCTAGCGAGTCTCAGCGTCTCGGCAGAGTTCTTGCCTTGCACTGCCGGCCTGAAAGCGACAAGCTCGTATAGCGTCAGGGCGACGGCATATTGCTCACTTCGAGGATCGTAATTTCCTAGAAAGGTCTCGGGAGGCAAATACTGAGGAGTGCCCAGCAACTCGCCCGTCTTCGTGAATTCCCCGTGTTCAGCGAGTTTTGCTAGCCCGAAGTCAGCAATCCAAACCTCGCCATTGCGATCCAACAATAAGTTTGCAGGCTTGATGTCACGGTGCAGAACACCTTGTTGGTGCGCGTAGTGCAGAGCTTCCGCGACGTCTGCTCCCAGCTTGGCAACCCATTGAAAGAACTCCTCGGTGCAGTTCACCGGCGTTGGAATAGACTTTGTTTCCGCATGTTTGTCTCCCGAATGACTCGCTGCCGGCATTCTGCTGGATCGTTGGGATTTCAATGTCGATGCGGCTTTCGAGAGCTGCGAAGTATGCTGAATCTCAGTCAGTCTCTCGTCGACCAAGCTGAAATCGTCATTTGATGCAGCATCAGAACTCGCCATCGTCTGCGGTTCTTGGCTAATGTGGGCCAAGGAGTGCTGCATGTGGGAACGCAGACTCTGTCCTTCGATTAGATCCATCACGTAGTAATGGTACTGCTCACTTAACCCGACGCCGAAAATAGGAACAATGTTGGAGTGTCTGAGTCGGGCCGCCGCTCGTGCTTCACGGCGAAAACGTGCGATGTGCTTCGGTTCGCCAAGTAAACTACTCGAAAGTACCTTTAGGGCAACGCGGCGGTCTAAAGATTGATGAATCGCCTCGTAGACGATTCCCATACCGCCCCGTCCAATCTCTCGAATGATTTTGTAGTCATCGATCTGCTGCAAGACCTGTAGCTCTGACTCGGATGTCGCAGAATGATCTTGCAATTCCGGTCCTCGTTTCAGTCCTTCGATCGTGGCAATAGACTCTAGTAACTCGCGAAGCTCCTCCTTGTTACCCTCAAATCGAGCCAGGTACGTCTCGATGTCCGGCTTCTTCTGCTGTCGTAAGAGCTTAGCGTACTCTTCCGCCAGTGCGTCCATCTGGTTGTGCATCGCCGCATCTCCAGGTCTCATGATCTACTCCCGGCCTTCTTTTTGCCAGTCGGCCATCAACCTCCCGAGTCTCGCCATCGCGCGCACGTAGCGTTTGCTTGAGGCGGCAGGTGCGATTCCCAGAACGCTTGCCGCTTCGACATTGGAGAGTTCTTCAAAGTGTCGCAACGCGATTACTTCACGGTCGATATCGTCCATTCTATTAAGAGTGACCTCCAGTTTATCGATTTGCTCTTGGCGATCCAGGATTTCGCTTACTGCAGTGCGTTGTCCAACAAGTTGAGCGGCAATAGCAACTGAGGTGTGCAGAGATGGAGCCCCGGCGTCCAAGGAAATTTCGCGTCTTGCATCACGCTTTCGAGCTTTCAGATGCTGCCGATGCAGGTCAATCAACTGCTGCCCCACCATCAAACGAAGCCACAGAAAGGGACTCATGTCTTTTTGCCCGAAATAGTCCAAGCGTTTTGCGGCGGCAATATAAACTTCCTGCAGCACGTCGGACTCGCTGATTCTACCAGCGAGTCGATAGTCGAGACGAAATCGAACGATACGCCGCAAGCGATCGCGGTACCGTTCAAACGCTTCTCCGAGAGCAGCCGCATCGCCCGCCCGCATGGCGCTGCCAAACTGTTGCTCATCTTCAGATTCTTGCGTCTCTTCTATGTCGCTCAATTGCAGCTTTCTTAAAGTTCGATCTTGGTCGAGTTCGATTGGCACTCTCAACTCTCCCTATCCCACGGTCTCGTAAGTTATTAAACCAGGGAATGCCGGCAAGGATGCGGGAAAAGTTTTCTCTCTTTTGCTGGCCACGTTGTCTCCATTCGAGCTGAGTCCCCGTATTTGATAGTAGCGGTAGGGCTAAGCTCCAATACAGCTTGGTTCATTAGCAAAATTCAAGAACCAACACTCGGACGGAGAAAAGCATGAAGTTGATAGTATTCCTTAGTCTTGTGACTACCATGATGTTGCCAATCCTTGCCACAGCTGGCGATGGGCAGGACGGAAAGAGCGGAAAAGCAGGACAGAAGCAAGCTGGGCAAGTTCAGGCCGGGCAGAAACGAGGCGTTAAGCCTGGTGGCCCAGGGCCGGGTGGGCAGCGGTTAGGTGGTCGAGGTCAGATGGATGCGGCCCAAGTGTCGGCACGCATGATGCAAGAGATGGACAAGGACGGAGATAATAAGCTAAACGTGCGGGAACTGACAGCTTTGCTTGAGAAAATGCGTAGCCGCATGGGTGGCCGTGGCGGTGAAAATGGTAGCCAGCCAGGTATGCGTCGTGGCGGTCTAGGCCAAAGTCGTCCAGGGGCCGGACAACTGGGGCAAGGGATTTCTGGCAAAGCTGGGAAGGGGCGTCGTGGCGGAAACAACGACCCTGCAGCAGGCGGTGAAAAGCCACTGCGTCCAAAGGCATAAGACTGAGTCCCGAAAACTCCGATTTCACGGAATATAAGAGAGTAGTGGGCGAGCGACGACGTCCTATCGTTAGCGCGAAAAGGGAATGGGCCCGTCAGCTTGCCCACTACTTTCTTAATCCGTCTGATAAACGGAAATGACTCTCCCTTGGAGATTCGCGACGACCAGCCTCGCTTCGTGGGTCGGCCAGAGGAGCAGGGGCGATCCAGCCCCCTTGGCCGCAGAACCGCGAATCGCATGTGCCCAATCTGACCGTCCCGCAAGCGGGAAGGCGGCGGGGAAGACGCGATTTCAATACAAACGAGCTAGGTTTAATATCTGAGCAAACTACTGCCGAAAAATGGATTACCGAGATTCTCGCGGGAAAAAGTGACATGATGCGAAAGACAAATCTTTTACCGATCGTTCTTTTGTTTTTTGGCGGATTTCTACCCAACTTGCAGCTGCGAGCTGATGAAGAGCTCACGCCCGAGCAGCTGCAGTTTTTTGAATCCAAGATTCGTCCTGTTCTCGTCAAAGAGTGCTTTGGCTGCCACAGTAGCAAATCTGGAAACGCGCGTGGCGGATTGCGACTCGACACCGAAGCCTTGATGCACATCGGTGGGAGCAGCGGTCCAGCTATCGTGCCAGGTGACGTTGAAGAGAGTCTACTCTTCAATGCGATGAATCACGAAGATTGGGAGATGCCTCCCAAACGTAAACTTCCTCAATCAGTGATTAAGGATTTTCGCGACTGGATCGAAATGGGAGCTCCAGATCCACGCAGAACGGAAGTCGCTGAGATTCAGTCAACGGTGACGGACGAAGATATTGAGCATGCCAAACAGAACTTCTGGGCATACCAAAGGCCGGAGCATCACACTGCGCCTGTAGTTGTAAACCTAGAATGGCCTCGAAACGACATCGACTATTTCTTACTTGCCAGGTTAGAAGAGTCAAATATGAAGCCAACTGAGGATGCGGAGCCTTTCCAAGTACTCCGAAGGCTGTGCTTCGACCTGACGGGTTTGCCACCCTCCAAAGATCAGATCGAGTTCTTTAATAAACTCTGGAATCGCAATCCTGATAAAGCAGTCACGTTCGTCGTGGATCGCTTACTTGACAAGCCACAATTCGGCGAACGTTGGGGAAGGCACTGGTTGGATGTGGCGAGATACGCTGAGTCAACCGGACGCGAAGTCAACATGACTTACCCTCACGCTTGGCGATATCGTGACTATGTCATCGATTCCTTTAACAGCGACAAGCCGTTCAACGAATTCGTGCAAGAGCAGATAGCAGGTGACCTACTGCCAGTGGAATCTGATGAGAAATGGGCTGAGAACCTGGTTGCCACTACTTTTCTGGCAGTTGGCCCAAAGAACGTGAATGAAGCGAATCGCGTTCAGTTTGCGATGGACTTGGTGGATGAGCAAATTGATGCAACGTCGCGAGTCTTCCTCGGAATGAGTGTGGCTTGCGCAAGGTGCCACGACCACAAATTCGACGCATTTCGTCAGTCGGACTACTATGCACTCGCTGGTGTCTTCGGCAATATGACGACCTACTTTGGTAACCCACCATCGCAGTACGGCCGTTTTCAGATTCCACAGCGGAAACAGAACAGCAGTTTGATTTTGCTTCCCATTGACGACCCAAATCCGTATGACAGGCGATACAGTTCAACCGAGCTAGCAGCGATCGTGGGGCAGTTCGACGATTTGCAACGTGAAGCAGCTGATGCGCGACGCAATCGGAATGCAGGTGGGGCGAGTAACGCGAGTGCTCAAAGAAATCGAATTCGATTGGCGAATGAGCTATCAGCCCTTTCAGACAAAGTCGCCGTTGTAGACGAGAATGGAAATCCACGTTCTTACTGCATGGGAGTGCAGGAAAAAGGAGCTCCTCGTGATGCTCGGATTCTTGTGCGAGGCGAAATCGATCAGTTGGGACCAAGGGTCGAGCGTGGCTTACCAGAAGTCTTGTTGACTTCCGAGATTGATATTGCTGTTGGCGAGAGTGGACGACTCGAGTTAGCAAGATGGCTTGGCAGCGATCGAAACACCCTGACCGCACGAGTCATGGTGAACCGCATCTGGCAAGAGCTGTTCGGTAAGGGCTTGGTGACTTCGACCGAGAACTTTGGCGTAACTGGTTCGGCGCCATCGCATCCAAAGTTGCTCGATGAGTTGGCGGTTCAGTTTGTGGAATCGGGTTGGTCGATCAAAACTATGATCCGACGGATCGCTACTTCGCGTGCGTATCGAATGAAAAGCACGTTTGACGAGAACTTTCATGAACATGATCCCGAGAACAGTATGTTGTGGCGGGCCAATCCACGTCGTTTGGATGCAGAAGCCCTGCGTGATGCAATGCTGAGTGTCAGCGGTTCGATTGACCTCGAACGACCTCGGGGCAGTGAGGTTGCGAAAGCTGGTTACACAAGAGTTCGAGAAGGAGTACTCGGAGACGCTCGCGAGATTGGACGTAAGACAATAGAGAGCATTGCGAGTCAAATGCGAGCCCGTGCGGGGGCAGGTCGCGGTGTTGGCCGGTTTGGTGCCGGCAACATGCGAGCTGGGAATCGTGGCCGCTTTGGAGCTGGCCTTGGAAACTTTGGTTCGACGGAAGATCGACAAAGCATTATCGCAGATGCTGTGCGCAAGGTTACCAACCAGCTCGACATGGAAGAATCGACTATGCGAAGCGTCTACCTTCCAATCGTACGAGACGAGGTGCCGAGATCCCTAGAGGTCTTTGACTTCGCAGACGCAAATAGCATCATTGGCACTCGAGAAGAATCGAACACCTCGAATCAAGCGCTTTACATGCTCAATAATCCCTTTGTAATCGATCAGAGCATTCAATTCGCGAAACGCATTGCTGCTCTGACCGCTAAGCCAGCGGAACAGATTCAACTGGCGTTTGAGTTCGCTTATGGGCGGAGCCCAACGAGTCGCGAGCGCGAAGCGGCGATAGGCTTCATGCGCAGCTACGTCTACGGTATAGACCAGAAAGCTCCGCCAGCACTCGCAGCACTGTGTCAAAGTCTATTTGCTTCCGCCGAGTTTCGATTCATTGATTAGCCGGCGACGGGGGCGAGCTAGCTGATTCAAGGTTGAAGTCTCGACGCTCATTTGATCTTCATCGGTTGATTACATCTTTGTCGAGATTGCAAGAAGGCAGTTTTTTCCAAGTTGCGAGTCCGAGGAACACCTGACACCAGGAACTAGAAAATGATTTCACGAAGAGAACTCCTGCAAAACATCTCGGCTGGCTTTGGATACCTCGCGTTTACGGGACTGGCTGCTTCGCAAGAAACAGCAGAGAAGAAGAATCCACTTTCGCCGAAGTCACCGCATTTCGAGCCAAAAGCGAAACGAGTTATTTTTCTGTGCATGACTGGCGGGCCATCTCACGTTGATACTTTCGATTACAAGCCGCAGCTTATCCAAGATCATGGAAAGAGTGGCAAGTATGGAGGCCGGTTGCTGAAGTCTCCCTTCGAGTTTCAGCAGCACGGCGAGAGCGGATTGTGGATCTCAGATCTCTTTTCGGCGGTCGCCAAGCATGCGGACGATATGACGTTGATCCGCTCCATGCAGTGCGACCAACCGGTTCATCCTGGCGCTTTGACGCAAATGCACACAGGCAACGTGCAGTTCATCCGTCCATCGCTGGGCGCTTGGACTCTTTATGGGCTTGGGACCGAGAATGACAGCTTGCCAGGGTTTGTTTCGCTTAGTGCTCCATCTGGCGCTTCGAACAATTTCGGCAGTGCTTTCCTTCCGGCTATCTACGGTGGAACCAAAGTTGGGCGTGGTGGACGCGCTAATCGGTTTGTAAGTGCCGGTATCGGGGAGAGTATTCCTGACATCAAAGCAAAAATGTCTTCGCGCAAACAGAGGCAGCAATTGGACTTTATCCAGAAGCTAAATCAAGAAAAACTGCGTCGCGATGAGTTTCAGCCTGCGGTAGAAGGCATTATCGAATCTTACGAGCTTGCGTTCCGGATGCAATCAGCGATGCCGGATGTCATGGATATCTCTGGTGAGAGCGCGGCGACACTTTCGATGTATGGCGCAGATGGAGGCGAAACCGAGAACTTCGGCAAGCAATGCTTGCTGGCGCGCCGCTTCGCCGAAGCTGGAGTCCGCTTCATTGAGATCACGCATGGTGGCTGGGACCAGCACACAAACTTGACGGCGGATCACCGAACTCGCGCAACGGCTTGTGATAAGCCCATCGCCGGTTTACTTCAGGACTTGAAGGACCGAGATATGCTGAAAGAAACTTTGGTGATCTGGGGTGGTGAATTTGGGCGAACACCTGCGGCTCAGGGATCTGATGGACGTAACCACAACAACAAAGGTTACACGACGTGGATGGCCGGCGGCGGCGTTAAAGGCGGTTTCAGCTACGGCGCTACGGATGAGCACGGCTATGAAGCGGTCGAGAACAAGTGTCACATCCACGATTGGCACGCAACTATCCTGCACTTGCTCGGATTGGATCACGAACAGCTCACATATCGCTACGCAGGTCGTGACTTCCGATTGACCGATGTCTACGGTAACGTTATGCAAGATATTATTGCTTAGTAGGCTCTGTCGCTCATTTACAAATGGAAAGTGCAGAGTTTATGTGCTGGGCAAAAGCGCGAACCAAAGCACTTCCATTCCTGCCGATCGTAGTGCTCGGCCGACCCAAGTCTCGCAAGTATTTAGCGAGTGGTAGTTTCCTTTCGCTTGAAAAAAGCGCCAGTCTTCGTGTGTGCATAGCCTTCGATTGGTCTCTGCAATGATTCATCATTCTGCGTAAATGCTTGCTCGATGAACGCTACCAATTGCTCGTACTGTTCCTTGTAAATCTTGACGGAAGTTGCATCGGAATAATACCGCGGATCTGTAAAAGTCACGAGGATACAGCTGATAGAGTGCCAACGTAGTGCGCTGGCTGCAGTCGATAGCTTCAGGTCGTACCAGATTCCGTTTCGAGGAAGAAGCCTCTGTCGCCCCATCCTATCAGGACACGCGATGCACTCGGAATGTCGCGGCGATAGAAGAAGGCTCCCAACTTGTTGTGACAATTGACGGTTGATGTTGAGACTGGAAGAACGATTACCGCTCGGACTCCAGACTAAATAACAAAGATCTCGATACCGTCTTCCGCTGGCGTGAAGTCTCGATTGACCGGAACTAGACCACACAGAACGTTTTTCCAATATTCGAGAAACAGGACAAAGCGAGACTTAGAAACGCCTCGCAGCCATCGGAAACGCGACTGCCGAGAAGGCTTCATTTCAGAGTGAACCGTGTCTGAACTCCGCAGTCGCGCATGAAAATGTCGTCGCGATGCATCCACGAGTGCGTAGGTGGTGGCTCTGGTCGGAGATTAGCCGAACGAGATAGATCGAAGCGACCGGCAGTCTACGAGCAATATTTCGAAAAAACGAATCCTGCTAGAAAGGGCAGGTTGCGGAAATATCAGCACGACGCTCAAGCGTGTGAGTCCTCCCGATCAGCAAGCGATCACCAGGGCACTGCTCTTTGACGTTGCAGAAACAGTTGGTTGTAAGATTCCAGTATGTTTCGGAAGAGGTACAAAGTCCGGCAGATTGGTAGGCGATATTGGGATCGCTATGCAAGCTGTCGTCGACTTCAGCTTAGAAGCTGCTCATCGTGGCATCGATTGCGTAATCGGCATGAGCGTCGACGGGATAGAACAAAGCTCCGATCTTTCGAGTCACGTAAGCAAGATAGAACTGGCGAAACTTGTTTTCGCTCGTATCGGTAATCGGTTTGCCTGTTGAGTTAGGAAAAGAGATCTCAGGCATCTGTTTGTGGAATAAAAGTACTTCACGCTCCATGTCCAGCACCTTGACGCTGATGTCGGAAACTCCACGATAAAGTGTCTGTCCATTCTTCAGCTTAAGATTCGAGATCTCCACCGCAACAACCAGATCCGCGTCAACACCTTCACCGACTTTGTAGTAGTCGTATCTGTCCTCTGGATTCTGTGCGTACCATTTTTCTAACTGAGATCGCCGAACGAGTTTGACGTCTTCGAGGTGCATGGCCAAAGCTGCTTGAAGATTGTTGTGCAGGATGGTGTTTGTGGCACTCGATTTAAGGCCCTCATCTGTGCGGCACACGATAGCCACACGTTTGCCAGAAAGGCCGTCAAACTCAGCTGGCACCATGTTGCCCTGGATCGCGTGGATCATGTTGGCTGCAAGGTTGATACATCCAGAGGAGAAAGCGATACATGAGATGAGCAGCAAGGTAGCAAGTGTACTTAAAGAGTAGCAGCGTAGTTTGCTGTTCATAGGAAAGCCTCAGGCCCTTTCGGTGATAATATTTGATTCGACAGTCACGAGCTGGCTCACCCCCTCTTGGGCACAGTGTCTCGTGTCAGAGAACTCTTAGCAGCTTAATTTGCCTTTCGCTAGCTCGTTCTTTGATAGCAATTTGTGTATTTGTGATATCGTGCAGAAACAGTACGCGGTGAGCGCAAGCTATTGCATACCTATCCACCTCGATATGATTGCCGTCTATCCAAAGGCTTCCCGAATTAGTGAGGAGTGTTGAAGAAACAAACATTCGTTAGTTTCCCAAGTTGACCGCAAGAGACAGTCACCTTCAGCGCAGACGATGTCGAACTGACTCCGGAAACTGGCTTCATCGGTTTTGCTGACTCCTCCAACAATTGGTATTCCTGGCTTCAGACGAATGAATCCGCGATTGGATTGTCGCCAAGCAAGAGCGAGATATGGCTTGAACGAGACGACCGTGGTGATGGCGGTTCGTGCCGTCACGTCACTCATTGACGCTTTTCACCGGTGATGCAGGGTGGTTGGCATTTGGCAAGGTCGTCATTCATTTTCGACTCGATGACATAGGATACCTTTCGCTCCCATCACTGCTCGGATCAGTCATGCGTCATTATGCAGAAGATTTATGCTTGGAGCATTGAGCCAGGCTTCGCCCCAAGGTTTCCTATAGCCGAATTAGCCACTGTGCGGTCGCAATGCAGATAGCGAGCAAAAGCGAAGCGCCGAGAATCAGAGAAAAAGATTCTCTTCGTGTCCCCTTTCCGGTGAAGGCAAAATAGCAGCCGAACGGCAGATAGCCAATCGCAATCATTGCTAGCAGCGTGCCGCCCGCGTTCACTCGAAATGCATCCAAAACATGGCCGCGCAGCAAATGAGCCCAAGAGGTTGTCATGCCGCAGGCTGGGCAGGGCATCTGAAAAAGGAGAATAGAAGTGCAGGGTGGTAAGCCTAATTGCTGGTGAGTGCCCAATCCCTGGTGCGATGGAGTTAGGGTGCGTGCTGTGACTAAAAGTCCTGAATTGAGCACCACGGCAAGGACACAGCTTAAACGGATCCACCAGCTGAGACGATTCACAGCGAATCCGGACTGGCTGTTTACTGGATCCGAGAGTGGCGATTTTGAAGCTGTGGGCGTCGATGAATTCACAGGACTTTCTTCGACGCTTCTAGTCTTTCCTGATAGGCCAGGATGTAGTCTTCGCGAACTTCTATGCGTTCGATACTGCGGCACTTGCCCGTGCCGCGCTCGAGGTCGAGGACTGTTGCGTTCAATCGAATATCGGCAGTTGCCACTTGGAATGGGGTAGGCAAAGATTTGAGGGTGGCCTCTAGCACCGCATCGATCTTCCGGCCCAAGATGCTTTCAAATGGCCCGGTCATTCCGACGTCACTCTGGAAGGCAGTTCCACCAGGGAGAATGCAGTCATCCGCAGTGGCTACATGCGTATGAGTCCCCAGAACGGCTGAAACACGACCATCCAGATAACGCCCCATGATCTGCATGTCGCTCGTTGCTTCAGCGTGAAAATCCACAATCTGTATCGGTGTCACACCCACCGTTTCTTCCAACTGGCGATCGATTGCGTGAAAGGGGCAGTCGACCGGTTTCATGAAGACGCGACCCAACGCGCTGAAAATGGCGATTTTGGTTTCTTCATCCACTTCCAGAATCATGTGTGAAGCACCGGGTGCTTCTGACGGTAAATTGGCCGGACGGATCAAGTTGGATTCGGACTCAAGTGCACCGATGATCTCTTTCTTGCGAAACACATGATCGCCGAGCGTGATACCGTCGACACCATGTTCGACCAACCTTCGATAATCTTTGCAACGCAGCCCTGAGCCGTCTGCAGCATTCTCTGCGTTGGCAATCACACACTGCACGCCTTGTTCGCGTCGCAGCCAAGGAACGGTCGAGCAGACAATCCGCATTCCAGGTTTTCCGACGACGTCGCCGATGAAGGCAACACGCACCGCGTTTTCGTCAACTGGAGGGAGGATCGCAGGTTCGATCACCGAGCTACCTCGACGAAACGTGACTCACGCACCACGGTCACTTTAATCTCACCTGGATAAGTCAATTGCTGCTCGAACGCCTTCGCAATATCCCGGCAAATCTTGGCCGCCTTGGAGTCATCGGTGTCATGAGCGCTTACGATGACGCGTAGTTCGCGCCCAGCTTGAATCGCAAACGCTTGCTCGACTCCGCCAAAGTCGGTGGCAATCGACTCGAGCTCTTCCATGCGTTTGATGTAGCGTTCCAGTGATTCACGTCGGGCACCAGGGCGGGATGCACTGCAAGCGTCGGCGGTTGCTACCAGCAGGGTGTAGGGGTAGTCGGTGGTGAGTTGATCGTGGTGGCCTAGAGCCGCGTGAACGACTGTCTCATTCTCGCCGTGACGCTTTAGCAAGTCGGCACCGATCTTCGGGTGACCGCCCTCGAGCTCGTGGTCCGCAGCTTTTCCAATGTCGTGAAGCAATCCGCTTCGACGAGCCAACTCTGGATCCAAGCCAGTCATCTCCGCCATCAATCCCGAAAGAAAAGCGACTTCGATACTATGCCGAAGTACGTTCTGGCTGAAGCTCGTTCGGAAGTGCAAACGGCCGAGCATGTAGACGATTTTTTTGTGCACGCCGCCTATGTTGACTTCTTCCACCGCTTCTTGGCCTTTTCGAATGATGTACTTCTCGATCTCCTTTTCCGTCTCAGCCACAATCTCTTCGATTCGTGATGGATGGATGCGGCCGTCGGAGATCAATTTGTCGAGCGATTGCCTAGCGACTTCGCGGCGAACCGGATCAAAGCCACTGACGATCACTACACCCGGAGTGTCATCGATGATGACATCGATTCCCGTGGCCTTCTCAAAGGCACGGATGTTCCGACCTTCTCGACCAATGATGCGACCTTTCATCTCGTCGCTCGGGATGTCCACAGTGCTAGTTGTACTGTCGGAAGTATATTGTGACGCATAACGTTGCATCGAAGTAAGGATGATGTCGCGAGCTTTCTCCTCTGCGACTTCGGCGATGCGTCGCTCATGCTTGAGGATTTCGTTACCGACCTCTTGATCGAGTTCATCGCGAAGTAGCTCAAGCATGCGTTCCTTGGCCTCGTCACGTTTCATCCCGCTGACTTTTTGTAGCTCGTTCGTCTGCTTGGTGATCAATGACTGCAATTGTTCAGAACGTTTGCTATTCTCCTGCATCTTCTCGGTCAGGCGCCGTTGGCTTGCCTCAACCATTTTCTCTTGCTTTTTGAAGTCGTCGGCAGTTTGATTCAGCTGCTCTTCGCGGCGCTCAAGCTGCGATTCTTTCTTCTGAATCGAATTGCGAAGCTTGTTGGCTTCCTTCTCCACTTCCTTTTGCTGCTTGAGCGACTCTTCCTTGGCTGCGAGCTCAGCGGACTTCTTGATGTTCTCTGATTCAGCCGCAGCTTTGTCGAGAACCGCTTGAGCTTGGGCCTTTAGGTCCTTGGCTCGCATCTGGTTCATCAGCAAAATAGCGCCTGCGCCAACTGCCAAGCCGCCAACACCAGCGATGACTGGCACGACACCGCTATCTTGGCCGAGCAGCAAGTAAGAAGATGTGGCCCGAACTAAGTCGAGCTGATCGATGAATTGAAACACGGGGAGAACCTTTCGAGGGGATAGTAACGCGATGCTATCCGCGGGAAAGCGCTTTCCGGTAAAAAGTCTTTCGTTAGAAACAACAAGTCAGACTTCACTTGGTTGGCCAAGCGAGGTCGTGTGTCCACTTCCTGCTTGAATGGCCTTTTGAAGTCGGTTTTACCCAAATTGGACGGTAAGACGGTCTGGCATCGTGGCAGTTCCTCTACCCCATCGGCGTCACCCTCGTTCTGAAACGCGTGACTACGAGTGGAGAAAGCCGCACGGTCTTGGCTTCTTGCGAAGAGAGTTTGGCAATTTCGAGAGCCAGATTTTTCGGCCTCATCGAATAACGTTCGATCGCGTGGCAGATTCTCCATCCAAAGCAAGCAAAGTGCTCTCAGGAGTAAACTGATCCACAGCAAGACCATGCCCAGAACGCAAAAAGAGGAGTAAACAAAAACTTGTTGTCAAAAGAAGATCGGATCGCTTCTTGCAGCACCGCGATTGTATTTTCGCGAGTAGTAGGGTAGCCCTTCCGCGTGCGGACTCCGAAAGCCCAGGCACCGATCAAGAGAATGAGCCGTTGATCAGAAGAGCAAACTCTGAGCAAGCCTGAACCGATTGATTCGATTCTTCACAGAACTTTCCCAAAGTTAATCTTCAATGTAGCGGCCACCTCATCCGCCCGCAACTAGCCACCCCCCTACCAGATAGGTTGTTCCGATAGCCGGTGCTTGTTTTCAGAGCAAGTTTCTAGATTCGGTTAGTGGAGTTTGTATTGAGCTGTTTGCTAGACAAGACACCCTTTCCTGTGTTAAGAACGCGTTTGTCTCGAGCGTTGTCAAGACTTTGGGCAACTCTGAAGACTTTGGGCAACTCTGTTATGCCAGCCGTCATACCGGGACCGACAGACAATAGAGACCATTGTCCACCCTCTTTCAGATGCAGAGCGATAGCATCGTTTCTACTAGCAGAAAAGGCTGGTCACGAGGATCGGATCGTGAGCCGGTTGTGTGCTACATGGTATTTGTCCCGAAGGAAGCACCAATGTGACGTGATGCTGCACTTGCCTAGAGCCTTGGCTAACTCCAATCGGCTGAGATCTAAAAACTGTAAATCTATTTCACTTGCAGCCGGTCGACTGCTACGCAACGCCGCTGAGCACGGTGGACTTGATGTTGGAGAGCTGAAAGCGATTCTCCGTCAGTCGCTGTTCGCCCGATACGATTCGAGCACTGAACTCGTAGACGTCGCCAATAATCTCCTCCAAAGTCACGGTCGCCGTTAGCAGGTCTCCTGGTCGTGCAAAGCCCCGATACCGGGCTCGTTTTACCTTTACAAGCACGCCCAAAGCATATTCGTTAAAGTGAGGATCGTGGGTGTTGTACTCTTGCATCGGATTGTATTCCGCAGCAATCAAGATACCGGCCGACTGCGTGGTCATTTCTTGCATCATTGCGCCTGGGAGGACTTGAGCTCCAGGAAAGTGCCCAGGGAAAAAGAACTCTTCACCTGTGAGTTTCTTCTCGGTTACTACTTCCTTTGAACTGATCGAGACAATTTGGTCCACCATCAAGTAGGGTGCGCGGTGATGAAGATAATCGGTGACGTTGTCAAAACGATGCTGGTATGTTGTCATGATCTGAGAGCAGAGTCTGGGGGGAGCGAGTCGAGCCTCAACGCTCGAGGGAATCGAAAACGGTCGTGTTTACTTTAGCCGATCGCCAAGCGGAGCTGTGCAAAGCTTAGCCGGAGGCGGGGGCTTGCTTTGGCTCTCTTGACTTCTTTAGCCGCAGAGCGTCAGCTTCGGAGCCAATCACGGAACTGCGTGACTCTCGGTACCGTTTCACAGAAGCTGTCTAGATCGATAGTGTCAGCTTGCGCTAATCTTACTACCTGGAACTGAGGCTGAGGCCATTGGGCTCAATTCAAGACGCTTCAATCAGAATCCAAAGCTTTCAAGGTCGGATTCAGGGGCTTCTTGATATCCGTGAGGCTCCATCGAACAGCCAGCCCGGCCTTGGGAAAGGGAACGGATGGCTGAGGAGTAACCGAACAACTCCTTGAGTGGAGCGAAGGCGACAACACCCGTCATAATGCCCCGCGACTCGGTCGAGTCGATGATAGCGCGGCGTTGCTGAAGGTCTCCGACAATATCGCCGACGTAGTCATCCGGAGTAACAATGTCGAGTCGCATGATGGGTTCGAGCAATTTTGGCTTGGCTTGGGTCAATGCAGCATCGAATCCGTCATTGGCCGCAATGCGGAACGCCACTTCGTCCGAACCGACTTCGTGCATTTCGCCGCCGACCAAACTGATGCGGAATCCAGACAGCGGGAAGCTGCCAATCATGCCGCCACCGACCGCGCGTCCGCGAAGCTCTTCCATGACTGCGTCTTTGAGTTCAATTGGCAATGCATCATCGCCAAAGAAGCGATCGAGGACGATCACGTCTGCTGCAGGATCGGGGAGTGGTTCAATTTCGAACTGAACGCGAGCAAACATCTGAGTTGCGCCAATCTGTCGATTGCATTGCCCTTCGACAGTGGTTTTTTTGCCAATCGTTTCGCGGTAGTTTACTCGCGGCTTGTAGAACTTGACGTTCAGGTTAAAGTCTCGCGTCAATCGGTGCTTGATCACGTCCAAATGCAACTCACCCATGCCGCTGATCAACGTTTGACCTGATTCTTCGTTCTCGACGGCGTCGAATGTCGGATCCTGGCGTTCGAGCATCTCGAGCACCTCGGACAACTTCTTGCGATCGGTTGTGTTTTCAGGCTCAATGGCCATCGAGATCACAGTTTGAGCGAACTCAATACTCGGCAGTTGAATGAAGTCCTTGGTGTCGCAAAGCGTATCACCGGTGATCGAGTGTCGCGGGCCGATGGCACAAGCGATGTCGCCGCAGCGGAGTTGTTCTACTTGACCTTCCCGCTCTTTCTTGGTTGCATGGATTTGCCATAGTTGAGCGACGTTTTCTTTCTTCTCGCGATTCGGGTTGTAGGCTCGCGAGTTGGCTTTCACCGTTCCGGAATAGACGCGAATCCAGTACAAGTCGCCTGTCTTGGCGGGAAGGATTTTAAAAACCAACGCACAGAAGGGATCTTTATCGGAGGGCTTGCGTGAAAGTTCCTTGTCTGCCTTCTTCGGATCGACGCCGACAACTGGCGGGCGATCGAGGGGGCAAGGCAAATAGGCGCCGACGGCATCGAGCAACGGTTGTACTCCCATTCCGTGCAAGGCCGAACCGCATACCAGCGGCTGGATCTGTCGCGTGATGCAGCCTTCTCGCAACGCAGTCTGAATGAGTTCGTTTGGAATCTCTTTCTCTTCCATAAACAACTCTATCATGTCGTTGTTTATTTCGCAGAGAGCTTCGAGCATCGATTCTCGATATACCTGAGCTTCGTCCAGCATGACTTCTGGAATTTCTTCTGTCTCGACGTTCCGCCCATCGTCGTCCTTGGAGAAGCGAATCATCTTCATCTCGATCAAGTCGATGACACCGACGAAGGGATCGGCGACGTGTGCGGGTCCCATTCCGACTGGGATCTGAATGGGGACGGGTTTGGCGTTTAAGCGTGGGCCGATTTCGTCAAGCACTCGGTAAAAGTCTGCACCTTCTCGGTCGAGTTTGTTGATGAAAACGATGCGAGGCACCCTATATTTGTCGGCTTGTCTCCAGACGGTCTCACTTTGTGCTTCGACACCTTCACGGCCACTGAATACGACTACAGCGCCATCGAGGACTCTAAGGCAGCGCTCGACTTCAGCTGTGAAGTCCACATGACCAGGAGTGTCCAGCAAGTTGATGGTGACGTCTTTCCAGTTGAACGTCACACATGCCGAATAGATCGTGATGCCGCGATCTTGCTCTTCGGGGTCGTCATCGGTTTCAGTATTGCCCGAGTCGACTCCGCCGGCCTTGTGCTTCGCGCCAGAGACGTACAGCATTCGCTCGGTCACCGTCGTTTTGCCGGCGTCGATGTGAGCGATGATTCCGATGTTTCGTAGGGATTCTAGTTCACGAGCCATGATGCTTCCATTTCAGTCAAGCAACTTTTTCAAGCGGGTGAAGGGCTCACCAGGACAACCTCACTTTCCGACCCCAGCGAGGAATTCTGGGAGTAGCGGAGCCACAACGACGGGGACGGAGTATCCTGCGAAGGACCCCTTCCGAGTGTGGCGGCTCGACTCTCCCTTAACCCTGCTAGGCAAGAGGGAGAGTGACGGAGTTGGCTGCGGCGATGACAAGCAAGGATGCTCCTCCCTAATGAGGATGTTCGTCCTATCTGCCAGCGCATAAAAATAGCCGCGCTATCCGATTCGACAACGCGGCTATGAATTGTTTTGGTGGTTTACCAAGCGAAGTGTGCGAAGGCCTTGTTGGCGTCCGCCATACGGTGAGTGTTCTCACGACGCGACATGGCGGTACCTTCCTTGCGAAACGCTGCAAGTAGTTCTTCGGCTAGCTTCTCGTGCACAGCCCGACCCTTCTTTTCACGGACAGCTTGTAGGAGCCATCGAATTGCCAACGACTGTTGACGAGCCTTGTTGACTTGCATCGGTACTTGGTACGAAGCCCCACCTACTCGCTTGGAGCGAACTTCGATGAAAGGCTTCACGTTCTCAACCGCTTCTTCGAAAACTTCGATGGCAGGACGATCCGTTACCTTTTCAGCGATATAGTCCAATGCGTTGTAAAAAACGCGCTGAGCGGTGCTTTTCTTGCCGTCGAGCATCAGGCAATTGATGAACTTGCCAGCCAGCAGCGATTGGTGCTTTGGATCTGGTCGAAGCGTGGTGCGACTTGCGGTAATCTTACCCATGAGATTTGTCTGTTCCTATTCTTGCTTACTTCTTGGCACCATAACGACTGCGAGCTTGCTTACGTCCGTCGACGCCAAGCGTATCACGAGCACCGCGGACAACCTGGTAACGCACACCAGGCAGGTCACGAACTCGGCCACCGCGAACGAGCACGATCGAGTGCTCTTGCAGATTGTGGCCTTCGCCAGGGATGTAAACTGTTACTTCCTTGCCGTTGGAAAGACGTACACGTGTGATCTTACGCAGAGCCGAGTTAGGCTTCTTGGGCGTCATGGTACGAACTTGCAAACAAACGCCTTGTTTCTGTGGGCATTTGTCCAAAACGACCGACTTGGTCGTCTTCTTCTGCACCTTACGGTTGCGTCTAACCAACTGATTGATGGTTGGCATGTTGTATTTCCGAGCCTACAAAATGTGAATTGAAATGCAAAGACAACAAACGTCTAGATCTGCAATGTCGCTAGTCCGTTGCGACTAGTGGTTGTTATCAGTACCAGAGGTGGGACTCGAACCCACACGCCCTTGCGGGCACTGGATTTTGAATCCAGCGCGTCTGCCAATTCCGCCACTCTGGCTTTCCGAGGAATGGCAATCTCGCGCACTTCCCACGAATTTAGACCGAAGAATTTAATCGAAGACGGTGTTTTTCCACAAGGCCCGATTGGTATTTGGACAAAATCTTTCCGTATTCAAAGCCTGTTTTCGGCATATTTGGCAAGCTTGGTAAGTTTCTTCCGGGCAAAACGAAGGAGTTCTCGGTACGGCTTCCAAGTGTTGGCCCGGAAAGTGCAACATCCCCTAGGTGGAGCAGACGACTGCCAAGTCAGACTGCGCCGTCCGGCAACTCTAACCTAGCAAGGCTTCATAGCGGTCGTTCAGGCTGCTTGACTGTTCGGCAAGAGTCCCGATTCGCAAAGTTTTAGGAGTACAGCGATGTTTGGTAGTCCCTTTCTTGATTTCGGCCTGATGATTTTTCTGGCACCCGCATTCTTGCTGGCGATGGCAGCTCAGTGGATGGTGAAATCCGCTTATAACCAAATGAGTCAAGTAGGTGCTTCGTCTACCGGCTTTCAAGCTGCGAGAAGGATTCTTGACGCCCGGGGCCTGTACGATGTGAACATTGAGTCGGTCGCTGGAAGACTTTCCGATCACTACGATCCGAAGGCAAAAGTCGTGAGACTGAGCCAAGAGAACTACCACGGAAATTCTATGGCGGCTGTAGGAATTGCTGCGCACGAGGTCGGGCATGCTTTGCAGGACGCCCAAAAATACGCACCGCTCGTCGTGCGTAACCTCGCCGTTCCCGCTGCAAACTTCGGCAGTGGTTTCGGGAGTTTAGCAATGATGGCTGGACTTGCCATGGTTTTTTACGGCATGGCGCCGTTGGGAAAGCCAGTCCTTTTGCTGGGCATCATTTGTTTTGCGGGAGTTGTGGCATTCCAGCTTGTGAACTTGCCGGTTGAATTCAATGCCAGTTCCCGCGCGAAGCGAGAACTCGTCGAGCTCGGAATCGTGTCCGGCAACGAGATTCACTACGTGAGTCGCGTACTGAATGCAGCTGCATTGACCTATGTAGCTGCAACTTTGCAAGCAGTTCTCACGTTGCTCTACTATCTATATCGCTTTTCGCAAGCATCTAACCGAGATTAGTAGGCTCCGAATTCGCAGTTCAGGTCGAAATTGGTGAGCCGCATCGCCGAAAGGCGTCGGCCATCCCTGGCTCTCGAACTGATCAAAAGTCGGCAGCGGAACTAAAAAATAATATCTTGATTCAAAAGGGCATCCTGCTTGTCATCCGCACAACTCGCCGGGCTCGATCAAATCGAGTTTGAGTCGTCCAGAAAAGCTATAAGCATATCTCATGTCGAAAGCTACGAACGCAAATCGATCGGCGACTATAGACGAATTCGTATGACTGGGACTCTCTTACTGTGAGTCGGAACACGCCGGCTTGAGTGGGAATAACTCATCGAGGAGTTCTGTCTTCTGTTTGTGCAGGTACGCACTAAGCATGATACACTGCCATGCCGCAGAATGAGGTCGCCAAGGGCTACTTAGCTTGGGACCGAAGTTCAGACTTCATTTCTTCCTGAGAGACGAGATATGCGACGTCCGACGCCCTTTTTGCTCATGCTGACTCTATCCATTTTCTGTGTTCCGCAATCACTCGCGCAGGAAGGTTCTTTCGGCTACTCCGTCGCGCCGGAGAACTGCTTGATGTTCTCCAGCTGGA
This sequence comes from Aureliella sp., assembly GCA_963691875.1. Taxonomy (GTDB): domain Bacteria; phylum Planctomycetota; class Planctomycetia; order Pirellulales; family Pirellulaceae; genus Aureliella. The sequence continues at coordinate 788,624 of OY829846.1, read as the reverse complement.
CAGGGCTACAGCCTGCAGCCGAGGGTTCAACTAATCAGGCGGAGCTCATGATGAACGAGCCGGAGATTGTTGAGTTCGGTGAACAGATCACGGAACAAATCACGGTCTTAGCTACTCTGGCAATGCGGGATCAACCGGCTTTGAAGCAACAAGCCGTCAAGGCGATAATGCCGCAAGTAATGGGCATGCTCTTCGCGCGTCCAGGTTGTTTGCTCGTTGAGTCTGTAGACGTCAACATGCAGGAAAAATCCGTCAAGGTTGAGGCTGGGCTTGCCTTTGAATTCGGCGACGGGGCGGAGCAGTTTTTGAAATCTCTGATCACGATGGCCGATAGTGAAGGCTTGCCGCTGCGAAAAGGCAAGATGGAAGAGCGAGACGCTTACGCGGTCATGTTACCAGAGTCTCCCTTCAAGTCCGTTGTCTATCTTTCTGCTGTCGATGGCAAGTTGCTTGTTGGTGTCGGCCGCGCGAGCATGACCAAGCTCGTACAAGCTGCACGTGGGAAGTCTGATCGCGGTAAACCCAAGTGGCTAGCAGAACTCGAAAAACAACTGCCTGTACCGCGTCGTACTTCAGTAGGCTTTGTTAATCTAGAAGCCATCTATGGCCAAGCGATGGAAACAGCTGGACCAGCTGCTCAAGCGATACAGCCTATGGTTCAGGCACTTGGTCTGCATAGCTTGAAGAGCATCACCAGCAGTTCGGGCTACGATGAAACCGCGTTGGTGGACCATGCGAGACTAAGCTGGAATGGTCCAGCGTCCGGATTGCTCACCATGGTTGGAACCGAGCCGCTGAATCTCAAGTCGCTAGAGAATGTTCCAGCGGATGCACTCTATGTCACAAGTATCTCGATCAACTTGAATGATGTGATGACGAAGGTCATCGCACTCGCGCGTGGATTTTCGCCACGTGACGTGGATGGCTTCGAACGTGAAATGGGGCAGATTGAGGATGAGATAGGAATCAATCCACAGACTGACATTCTTGCTCATTTAGGATCCACCTGGACTCTTTTCAATGGCGCCGGAGACGGACTTGGGGTAGGCACTCTGCTGACGGTAGACCTAAAGGATCAAGTCGCTCTTGAGAGAGTCAATCAGGATCTTATTTCCACTTTTCAGCAGCTTGACGTACGAGGTGGTCCCCAGATTCAAGCTCGCGATCTCGCAGATGCGACTGTCTACACTCTTACTATCCCAGATTTCCCCATGCCGGTTCAGCCTAGCTGGTCTCTGCACGACGGGCATTTGTGGGTCAGCCTTTATCCACAGACCCTCCGGCCTTATGTTGATCCGGCGCCAAGCGACGAGAGGCTAGATTTAAGTGAGCTTGCGGTCGAAGAAGGGATCGTTGGCTTCGCATATCAGGATGTGAAGCGGCAGTATGAAATGATCTATGCCTACGGTGCAATGTTCGGCGGCATGGCCGGTGTTTTTGCAGATGAAGCTGGTTTGGGGCCGGATGCTGAGGTGCTGGGGCAAACTCTTTCGCAAGTTACACTGCCTTCGTATCGGAGTGTCTATCGCCATATTCTTCCTTCGCAATCCGTACTGCGAAGCGACGAGGGTGGGTGGCAGCTTACTAGCTATCAAACCGTTCCGTCGGTGAATATTGTGGTAGCAGGCCCGATTGGCATGGCACTTCTTTTGCCAGCGGTTCAGGCTGCCCGTGACTCGGCACGGCGAGCTACCTCTGTAAATAATTTGAAGCAAATTGGATTGGCGGTCCACAATCATGGAGCAGCCTACCGCAGCCTCCTGCCTGCCGCTTACACCAAGGCGGAGGACGGAACTCCCCTGCTTAGCTGGCGCGTCAAACTGCTTCCGTTCCTGGGATACACGAATCTCTACGAGCGTTTTAATTTGGATGAACCCTGGGACAGCGATCACAACATTGCTCTGCTTGAGGAAATGCCCGATGCCTACCGTTCGCCCGTGAGTATGGCCGACCCAGGCATGACCGTTTATTTGGGAAATGGCGGGGAACACGGGATGCTCTCTAACAATCCCGACGACGAGCAAGGTATCCGGTTTGGGCAGGTCACCGATGGGCTTTCTATTACGATCATGGTCATTGAAGCGTCTGACCAACTCGCTGAGCCATGGACGAAACCGACTGAGTTTGAGTTTGATCCTGACACATATTGGCAGCTTTTCGGGCCATACCCCGACGGCACCAACGCCGTGTTAGGGGATGGTTCAGTGCAATTCCTCTCCGAGTACCTGGATATCGATACTTGGAAGGCACTTTTCAGTCGAGATGATGGTGAAGTTGTGAATGCCTGGGATTAGTAGGCTAGGCAGATCGTGATGAAGTATTTGCACCGGAAAGGCGTTTCTTAAGGGGAACGCCTTTTTGCATAACGACGCCCGGAAACCTTTGTAATCCCTCCTCGGCAACTAATTGGGGGCGAATCGGAGAAGGATGAGAACTTCGCTTTTGAGATCAAGCTCCTTTATTTTGCCGGCATCATCTGCCTCGAGTGCTTGATCGATTGACTCGGCGAGATCGGAATGAGATTCGATGTTAGTGAACTGCTTGAATCTGTCGCGCCGCGAATAGATACTCTGTTTTCCAAAGGTCACGCTGCTCTGATTATTCCACTGTTCATCCGCTTTCCCAGAGAGGAGCCTTTCCGTCCTGAGCGTGAATTCGCAAGTGAGATCGACCAATCTTTCGTCACAGCAGACCTTGATTTAAACGCTCGAGGACTCCGTTGGTAGCTCTTCTAAAGCAACTGCCACAAGCTTCATGCACTTGGGGCGATCCAGTTTTTGACCTGCAAGTAATGAAAACGGTCCGATTGTCACGCAAAGACCGGTGCGACTAGGGCAGGAAAACGCTGGGCCCGAATATGGACATTAGTGCGGATTTCGAATCTCTAGATTGGCCCCACTCCGCTCGTGTTATTCGCGACTTTCTCCAAGAAGAGTAAGTCGCAGAAGCCCAACAAAAAAGGGCTGCAATCCTCGTTCCGAGATTCGAAAATAGCAACTTTATGAATGAAGCGTTGGGTTGTGATGTACACACGAGAGTTAAGACTCTAGGTCAGGCTTGGGTCGGTTCCAAGGGTGCCAATGAGGCTACTAAGATAGCTAGGCTCGCTTACTTCCCCCAGTTTGGCCTCAGCTTCCTGCAACCGGTCCTGAAGATCATGGCGGTTCACGAGATCTACTTGCTGTGGATCATCGGTGAATTGACTCAAGTAATCTTTATGCGCCGTCCACAAGCGAATGTCAGAATGTTGCTTGGCAGCCAAGCGAGCTTGATACCAGTCGCTTGCCAGAAGTGAATCACGGGTAAACATCGCTCGTACTTCAGGATCATCCAACGTCCTACCTTCCCAATTTCCATGAGCCATCACAGACAGAACGGCCTTGAGCGGTGGGCAAGCCAATTCATAGCTGCCATCCTCGAAGTATCTTGCTGCGACCTTTTGCTGGGCTTCGACGATGTGGTCGACGCCGTCAGCAAAGCCCTCTTCGTCTTGAACCTCTGGGCAAAGAATTCGCTTGTCGAAGACTTTATCTGGATTATCGAACAGCCGACCGAAGAACATCCTCACGAATCGCTCGGTGATTCGATAGCCAAGCCGACTTGCCAGAATCTGACGGCCTTGGAACTGGTAGTCCTCCATTTTTTCTAGGAGCTTCTCTTTGATCAAGTACTCTGGATCTCGCTGTGATGCATCGAGTCGGCACCAGAGCTCGGGAACGAGGAAGCTGATGTCGTGTCCGACCTCAATATCGCTGCCGACGTAGCCAGCTGCCGTCGAAAATCCGCCGATGCGAGTCAGAATCATGCTGACCAAGGCTGCATTCAAATCGTGAATTGGCAGCAAGGCATTGAAAGGACCCTTGGTTAGGGCACCTTCACTGCCAGCGCCCGTTGTCGAAGGACTTTTACCGGTTAGCGAGCACACATAATCCATGAACAGCTCAGGCAACTCCTGAAAATGGATCGGATTGTAGACTGCCAGCGAGCGAATCCCTGCTTTCTTATCTGGCGGATTATTCCGACGTCCAGAAAGGACTGCTGACACTGGTTGGTAAATCGGGGAGTCGGCTGCCAGTGCGCGATTTAAGCGAACGCTTTGTTTCGCGATGTAGACTTGGTCGGGATCTGATAGATCTGTTCGATCCTGCAAGTAGCGTGGATTCTTCGAAGGGACTCCATCCACAAGGCGCGGATGAGCTGAACTGACTACGAAGGCCGAGTCTTCGTCACGTGCATCATTCAGCATGTCTTGCATTGGCTGGGTGAAGTCGCCGAATTGCAAGACGTCCGCAGCCAAGGCCTCGGCTTCCGCTCGGCCTAGCGGTTCGTAGTTGCAGAAGAAATTCTGGCTGCGTGCCATATCTTTCTCTGTCTGTTTGTCCAAGCCGCGATGCACGGCATCGTCTGGGCGTTGGAACAACCGGTACTCGCAGTTCGCGACGAACTTGTAGCTGCTTGACGCATCGAAACCGTCTCCCAAATTCGAACCCGGCACGACCACGGATGCACTGATGTCATCTTCTAGCTGGATTTTGCAAGCGCTGGCAAAGTCTTGCCTTACTTTGTAAGTTTGCCAACGCTTTTCACCATCCAAACCAACACGCAAATACATTCCGACGAGTTTGCGGTTGCGGTATTTCATTTCGTGGCCGGGCTCGCCGTTCACGTTGTCGACTGAGAAATGCTTCTCCCAATCTTCGCCCCACTCTGGCTTAGAAAAACGCTTGATAATGAAGGCCATCGCATAGATGTGGCCCGGAATGTCCTTGAGCCAGGCGTTGTACTTTTCCGTGTAATCCGTCGAGGGCGTCATCAACTTGATGAAGCTGCCAAGGGATCGAGTGGGGTCCAGCACTGAACGACTCGGCGTCTTGCCGTAGTCTGGTTTGTCTGCGTAGTCACGTCGCCAGCGCTTGGAGTAGTCTTTGCTGAAGATATCATCGATCTTCTGGAAATCGGATTTTAGGTCCCCGACAAAGATTGGTCCGGCGAGCATATAATCACGCAGTGATTTCGAGATCTCACTTTTGCCACCACCGCTGACCGTGCAGGGCTTGTGGCAAACAATTCCTTCCCCACTGATCCCGATCAGTCGCCATGATGGTGCCTTGGGGTGCTTTTCCATCTGGATACGATAGCCACTGGGCGCCATGTAGGTGATGCCCGGCTGCAAGGGAATGCTCTGTGGCTTGTCGTCCTGCGTCCAGTGGATCTTCTGATCGTACAAGCTGGCTTTGGCTGCCTCTGGGATGTAAACCAGCGACTTGCAATTCTTGTCCAGTCCGTATCCCTCGGGCTGAAACGCGATGAAGTTGCCATAGTCGCGTTGCATGTCTTGCATCGTGCGGCCGTTATACTGCTGCGACTTGACCTGGAACTCGTCGCCAAGTGACCAACTCGGGAATGCCATCGTGCCGCCGGCGTGCTCCTCTTCCGCGTTGCCCATCAAGTTGGTGGCGTAGCTGATCTGAGTCTTGACTTCCTTCTTGCAGTATCCGAAATAGTTGTCTGCAATCAGGGTGACAATGACTCCGTCTGCTGTTCGGCAAGTGACTTTGAAGGCCGTGCCGCCATTGTATTTCTCATCCTCCGCTTGGTAGCACATTTCATCGCGCCGCTGACGTTCCGATGCGTCGTCGATGTGGGGCAAGCCAAGCTCCTTCTTTGTCAAATGACAAAGGTGCGGAGCAAGAATGACTGTTCCCGTATGACCCGACCAATGTTCGACATCGAGCCCTGCGTCGTTCTCGGCAAGCAATGGATCGCCTCCGTTGCCGAAAATGGATTCGACAAAGTCCAAGTTGCTAACCAGACCTCCCGGAACAAAGAAACGCACCTCCATCTTCTTATGGCTACAATAGCCCGGTACTGCTGGACAAACCAACGGTCGAATTAGCAATGAGACAAAGGTTTCATTTATGCCTTCCTGGCCATGCAGGTACGGAAGCTTCAACCATTGTTTCGGCGGATTCATCGCATGCTGAAACAACCGCGCGAAAACTTTCTTGGGGACGGCGCGTTTATCCGCTGGAATTGGTAACCCACCTTCACAAACGTGAAAAGTGCCTTTGGTGGTCCGACGGTCTGCTGCCGGATTGTGAACAACACCGTTGAAGACTCGGTAGCTCGATAGCAAGTCGTTCTCAAACTCGTCACCTTCAGCAGGTAGGCTCAGTTGTCGAGCCAAGCCATGTCGATCGAGTACGAAAGAGGATTTGGGGAGTTGTAAGGCTCCGAAGGTTTCTGCGTCGAAATGGGATGCAAGAAAAGCTTCAATGCGACGATCGACAGCTGGTGTGTGGCCAGATAGCAGGCGATTCTTTTCACGTAGGCTCGAAAGAAAGCCAACGCTGAAGGCGCCAGTCTCTTTCGATGCGGGAACAGCTAGGCCGTTTACGTCCAGCTGCATTGCTAAGTACTCTCGCAGCTGCTTTTGCTCCTCGGAAGCTTTGGTTGCATCCCATCCAAGAGCAACACTAGAGTCTTCGACTAGCCAATCTTCACCAAGGTCTTTCCAACTGATTGTCATTCTTATTTCCAAATGGGGGCTTACTTTAACCCGCAATTATATGGAAAAACCCGAGTTTCTCGTAGACTCACGGTGGTCATGCAGCCAGAACCCGCGGCTCTTCCTCTTAGTGGGAGCATCCACCCTACTGGCGGATGTATAATGGGCAGATATGCTGCATAGCGTGCAGTGATTACTTTCCTCCGTTACTCGCCTTGATGAATCTCCATATGCGACAGTTCCTCGTTTATGTCTTCCTTACGTCCCTGTTCGTAGTTCCTAGTGCCAGCGCGGAAGATGGTCCTGCCGGCGCGTTCAAAACCTTACCTGGCTTCGAGGTCGAACTCGTTCATGACGTCAGCAAAGCTGGTCACGGTTCTTGGGTTTCGCTTTGCACCGACGACAAAGGTCGAATCATTGCTAGCGACCAGTACGGCAAGCTGTATCGGACGACGCTCAACGATGGTGTCGCCGCAGTGGAGCAGCTCGACGTGAACATTGGCTTAGCTCAGGGCATGCTCTACGCCTTTGACTCGCTATACATCAACATCAATGCAAATAAGAAACAACGTGAAGGAACTTTGGCGGAAGGCCCAGGTGTCTATCGACTTAGAGACACGACGGGTGACGATCAATTCGACAAAGTTGAATATATCGTGCCGCTGTCTGACAAGGCCGGTGAGCATGGTCCGCATGCTTTGATACTTTCTCCCAACAAAAGTCGTATCTACTTCTGCTGTGGTAATCAAGTGGATATACCGGCGGCAGCAAAAGATGGTGTGGCTCCTCGTCTTTGGGGCGAAGACCATCTCCTTGGTCGTCTTCCTGATGCACGAGGTCACATGCGAGGTCGCCTAGCTCCGGGGGGGTGGATTTGTAGCATGGCTTCCGATGGTTCAGACTTGAAGCTCATCGCAACAGGATTTCGCAACGAGTACGATATCGCTTTCAACAAGCACGGCGACTTATTTACATACGATGCCGACATGGAATGGGATATTGGTTCACCATGGTACCGACCGACTCGAGTTAATCACGTTGTTAGCGGTGCAGAGTTTGGCTGGCGGAATGGAACCGGAAAATGGCCTGACTACTACGGCGACAGTTTCGGTGCAGTGGTCAACATTGGTCCAGGCTCTCCTACCGGAATCTGTTTTGGATACGGTACGCAGTTCCCGCGAAAGTATCAGGACGCGCTCTTTATCTGTGACTGGAGTTATGGGGCGATCCACGCTGTGCATATGCGCGAGGATGGCTCGACCTACACTGGGGACTATGAAACCTTTCTGACGGCGGCGCCCATGGCCGTGACGGATGTGTTGGTGCATCCGACTGACAAGATGCTCTACTTTGCAGTTGGTGGGCGGAAGACGGCCTCGGGGCTCTATCGGGTGAAGTATACGAAGCCGCTGTCTAAAGGAGATTTAGAGCCTGCGCCACGTGTACTAGCTCGAAATCGCGGAATGCGACGAGCTCTTGAGACTTTCCACGACAGCAAGAGTCCGGAAGGTGCCAAAATGGCACTGGCGTCCATCGGAGACACCGATAAGGGAATTAGATATGCAGCTCGGATCGTTCTTGAGCATCTTCCCGTAGATAGCTGGCGTGAGCTGGCACTCGAGAAGTCCTCGATTCTTGGCGTTATCAATGTAGCCTACGCTCTGGCTCGAACTGGTTCAAAGGAGGATCAAGCGATCTTGGTCGATCGGCTTTCCGCTATCAATTTTGCTGGTTTACCGCTAGCTACGAAGCTTGAGTTGCTTAGAGCCCACGAACTTGTGTGGATGCGACTTGGTGCGCCAAACGAAGAGCAAAAGAAGAAGATCCTTTTGCAGCTAGATGCACACTTTCCGAACGAAAATGCACTGCTGAATCGGGAACTCGCAAAGCAGTTGATTTACCTGGAAGCTCCAGGCGTCGTAGCTCGTTGCGTTGAACAAATGACGCTTGCAAACGCACAAGAGGATCAGATTCACTTTGCGTTCTGTCTTCGAGAAATGAAAACAGGCTGGGACAAAGAAACTCGCTTGGCCTACTTCCGCTGGTTCTTCGATGTTTCTTCTGCCCGAGGCGGTGCATCCTTCGGTGGCTTCCTTAAGAACATTCGTGACGCGGCCTTGCAGCAATTGTCTGAAGAAGAGAAAGCGGAAATCGGAGAGCTTGCAGGCAAGATGCCAGCACCGAAAGATCCATTGGCTGATTTGTCTCCGCGAGAACTGGTCGCTGAATGGAATTTGCAAGAACTCCAGAAAGTATTAGCTGACGTGAAGATTCAGCCGGACTACGAGAAAGGCCGAGTTCTAACCGCTACAGCACAGTGCTTCAAGTGTCATCGCTTCAACGGTCAAGGCGGCATCCAAGGCCCGGATCTGACCGCAGCAAGTAAACGATTTAACGACAAGGACATGATTACTGCAATTATTGATCCGAACAAAGAAATAAGTGATCAATACGGTGCAACTCAGTTTTTGACTGAGAATGGCGTAGTTGTTGGCCGGGTGGCGAATCTGAGCGGAGATACGCTCAAGATCGTTACAAATATGCTAGCGCCTGGTGATTTCACAAATGTAGGTGTCGAAGATATTATCGAACGCCGCGAGTCTACCGTTTCGATGATGCCTTCCGGTCTGCTCGATACCTTCAAGCCTGAGGAGATCGCTCAGATCCTCGCGTATCTGAAGAGCGGTGGCGACGCGAAGCATGCCGTTTACGGAAACTAGACGGTGGTAGATACAAATCCTGCCTGTCGCCGATAAGATGCCTGCCGGTGGCTTTAGCCGTCGGTGGCTGAGTCTCGCTCCTCAAAACTTCTAACTGCAATTTCGACCGTAGCAGCGTGGATTTCAGCGACATCCTCTACTGCCGCATATCCGCCTCCCATGACAACCGTTGTGGGAGTGCCGAGGTCTTGGAGGCGTCCGATGACGTACTCATCACGTCGCCTCAAGCCGGCCTTCGTGAGTGCAAGACGACCCATGCGGTCTTCTTTGTAGGGATCGGCGCCCGCGATGTAGAAGCAGAAATCGGTGTCGGATAATGGAAGTGCTTGCTCAAAGGCTTCTCCCAAGATGCGCAAGTACTCCACATCGTCCATGCCATCTGAAAGCCCGATGTCCAAGTCTCCTTCGGTTTTTCGAAATGGGTAGTTGCGGTTGCCATGCATCGAGAATGTAAAAACTGACTCTTGGTGTTGGAAGATAGAAGCGGTACCGTTGCCCTGATGCACATCCAAGTCGACAACCAGGATCTTGCTCGCTTGTTCTTTGTGTAGTACGTCACAAGCGGCCACGGCCACATCGTTAAATACGCAAAACCCTTGTCCTTCCTCAGAAAAGGCATGGTGTGTTCCACCGGAGAGATGCACGGAAATGCCATCCGTGATGGCAGCCTGAGCAGCAGCGATTGTTGCTCCCGTCGAACGCAAGGATCGTTCTCGCATCTTGGGGGACCAAGGAAATCCGATTCGTTTCTGGGCAAGATCTGATAGGTTGCCAACGAATACTTGTTCAACATAGGCCGCTTTATGGATTCGAGTCAGTTGATCACGAGTCGCCGACGGTGCTGAAACTAGAGCAATGCGCTCGCCGAGTTCATCTCGAACGCGCTCCCTAGCGATCCGATATTTGTCGATGGGAAAGCGATGCCCCGCTGGGAGTGGCAATTCAAAATGATCACAATAAAAAACCTTCATGGCAGTCCTGTTTTGGCGGTACAGCTTCAAAACCTGTATGGTTTTCTGTTCACAAGTCAGACCGTTCGAAAATCGCACATCGGTACTGCTTCGTAAACTATTGCCGTGCGGCTAGTTCTTGCCGTGTTCTGGATGAGGGCCGTACGTTGAACAACACTATTATCGACGTCAGGAAATGTTCATGACAAGATACTCTTCCATTGCGCTGTTGCAGATTACGACGGGTGCTATCGGCCCTGTTGCTGTTGTCGTTGGTTATGTCTACCTTGCTCCCAAGCTGCGAGAATCCATTCTGGGACTGGATCGTTTAGCCTCAGAGTCCCAAACGCAACTGTCAGAGGGCAAAGATCTGTTGCATGATTGGCAAGGTGCGATGGACCAGATCGATTTGAGTCTCGAGCGCCATCGTTCTACACTCGTTGCAGGGCAAGGTATTGCCGATCAGTTGGCATCTTCGATGCAACGCTGGCAATCGTCTGCCCAAGGCTTTGCAAAAGTCGGGCGTGAGGGGAGTCAAGTTGTCGCGCGGGTATCCAAGCTGCTGCCGCTTGAGATTCCCAGCATTGATATGAAGCAAAGGGAGTTTGAGTTCAAGATTCCAACCTGGGACCTAAAGAAACAAAGTGTCGAGATTCCATATCCAACGGCAAAGCTTGGCTCCAGTAAGAAGAAGCTTGATCTGGGCTTAACGAGAGTAGAGTTGGATATTCCAACTCTGCAAATTGGGAGATCGAAAAAAATGGTCGAAGTGCCTGCGTTAATTCAGGCCAATTTTCGTTCAGAGAGTGTCCCCATCCCCGAGTTCGTGGACTGGAAGAACAAGATAGTACTTGAATCGGAAAAGGAACTGCTCGATCAGCTTTCGCTTGAACTTAGGGAGGCCTCAGAGGCTTTGCAGGAAACCGGTGCGTTGTTGGGCGATGTGCGTAATGCTGTGAAGCAAGAATTGAAGCCAAGCCTGCGTTCCGCGATAACGTCATTGGACCGAGCGCGACAAAGTTTGGCTACTGCGAAGGACAAGAAGGTACCTAGACTGAAGACGGCTTTGAGGAATCAAGCAGCTGAGTTAAAGGAAAACCGAAGGCGTTTTCAAAGCTCGGACAGACTCATTGAAGTTACCGCTTTGCTAATGGCTATTCTTCCAGTTTCGGTGGTGCTGCAAGGGCTATACAACCTCCGCCGCCATCCTACTGAATGATTGAATTAGATGTGCGCAGTCGCGCGAAGCCGATAAACAGGGCACTCGTGGCAACCGCGGATTGAGTGTGTCTCGCATTCATAAGATCTATTACGGTGGGGATATTGGTTCATCCGGAGCTACTGACTGGGTAAGCGTCAACCGGCGAGCTCGGCTCTGAAACAAGGGATTGTACAGCTGAGAAAGGGGCGTTAAGTGCGTCAAGCCCGTGGTCGTGAATCTTCCTGAAGCCCGTCTCCACTTCCAGCAACGCGGGCGCGACCCAGCAGACAGCTGCGGTCCGTTTGGCGAAGTTACTCACAGCCAATGATTGCTCGCGCAGCATAGCTGAAAATCGATCGGGTTCGCCTAGTCTTTCGCTGTGTCGGTGAGGTTATGAATGGAATTGTGTATGAGTCCGCGGAATTCCTTTCCGTCTTTCGATTTCAAGCGGTACTCGACTGACATTCCCCACGTAGGTGCTAGGTCGGGAATCGCAAGCAGAACCGTCTTTCCGTCGGCGTCCAGACTTGCGGAAGTGACCCTGAGTTCGCGTTCATTGAAATGCTTCGAGCCGTAGTTTGGCGTGCGTTTCAGATCCCAAGCTCTGACTTTATAGCGAGAAGTGTCTTTCACTGTAGCAGCGTCAATTGTGTTGGTGAATCGGACTGCAAACTCGGAGGGCCTCGCATTCAGTTCTAGCGGCAGGTTAGCTTGCCTACCCGTGTAACGAACCCGGTGGAAACAGCCGGGGGCTTGTCGGCTACCTGCCCAAGAGAACATTCCACAAGCATAGAGATCGCCACGTTCCGGATGGAAACGCCCTCGAACCAATCCAGATGGAAAGTCAGGGATCGGCAACTGGCACATACCACCCTGCAGCTGTCCATTGACCGATTCGTGAGGGACGACAAAGATCTTTCCGTAACCGTACGATAGGTTGAGAAGACTTCCCCCAAGCTCGCCCCAAGCGTTCTCTGGCACCCAGAGTAATTCTGCAGGAGAACGATCGAAAGCATTGGTAATCCAGCACAATGGTTGCTGCATCGCTGAGTCGGAGGAATCGACTACATCGGTGAAGCTATACATATTGCCGTAGAATCCACCTTCGGTCACCCAGTTGATTCGGTTCTTTGGGTTCCAGTGCCCTTCCTGGTCAGTCACAAAGAAAGAACCGTCAGGGTTCATGCACACGCCATTGGCGGCACGGAATCCGGTGGCGATGATGTCCGTGCGACTGCCGTCAGATGCAACGCGAAGCAAAGTGCCGTGGTGAGGCACCACTGCTCGCTTGGCGTGGCGACCGCTTTTGGCGTAATAGAAGTTGCCACTATCGTCCGCCTGCAAGCCCATCGCGAATTCATGGAAATGCTCAGTGACTTGGTGATCACTGTTGAAGTTCTCATAGAAGTCCGTTTCGTTGTCGCCGTTCAGATCATGCAGGCGAACCAATTGGTCTCGACAAGTCACAAAAATCTGCTCGTCAACGATCTTGAGTCCCAGAGGCTGGAACATGCCCGTCGCAATTCGCTGCCACTCCAACTCGCCGCTTTCTTCCGAGGCGCCGTTGATTAGCCAGACGTCGCCATCCCAAGTGCAAAGTGCCATCCGCTTGCCATCGGCGAAGAAGTCCAAACCTGTGGCGCGGACTTGGGCGTTCCAAGGATTCGAGCTCGGCAAGGTCAGCTCGTCGACCGCGAACACGTCGTCGTGCACTGTCTTGATCGAGGTCTTCACTCGTTCGGGCCAACGCGCTCGGCTGCCCTTGGTGTAATCAGTGAGGTCTCCGACTTCTGGGATCTCAATGGAATCATCGATATCACCGTCGCTCAACAGAACTTGGAGTCGAAGGGTGGAATCATGTCGCTGCAAGACCATAACCGCAAAGCCGGCTTGTTCTTCGATACTTGCAAGATTGCTGCCGTTAATCTTGGCTTGAGTTCCGGCAGGCCCGAGTCGCAAACGCAGTTGATGTTCCGCAGGACCAATGTTCAAGTGTCGAACGAAGATGGGCTCATCCGTCTCAATCACCGTTGGAAGCTCGAGCACTTCCGCATTGCCAACTCGGTAACTGAGGATCGTCTTCAAGCCGTGGTGATAGAGCCCGTGATACTTGTACCAAGCAGAGGGGAGCGGACCGTAGGCTCGACCATCACGGCCGACAGGTCTCGGGTCTTGAAAGACACCTGTCAAAGGCTGGCCCCATCCAGGGCCTACAGGATTCTCAATATGGATCTCGCCTGTGAGCCGGTTGTGAGTATTGTGCTGCCCATCAAACTGAATGCAGCAGTAGTCGATGAATGAATCACCGCTCCAGGCTGCATTCATGCTCATTGTGTCATGATCGTAAACCATCCAGTAGTGACCACGCGAGACACCGCCGGCACCGGAATCTAATCGGACTGCGATTCCTTTGTATGCGTAGTTTGGAGCTTCACCCGGCGCGAAGTAGTTGTCAGGATTCGCCCAAGGATCATTGCTTCGTGGGCCTCGTCCGAGGTCTCGTCCGACTCGGTCTCCATTATTGTTCAGCTGGATTTCATAGGTATTGACGAGCGATGGGCCGTAATCCATTGCGACGTAGGGATCGAATCGCACCGGTTCGGGTCCAGTTGTATCACCCTTGGGGAGTCCGGCGAGAAACGCGTCACTTAGTTCACTGTAGAGATCCTGGTTCTTATTCTTGAAATAGTCTTCGCGTATGTAGTGGATTACATCGTACTTTTGCTGAGGCACCATCCAACGCTGAGCTACCATGAGGCCGTGGCCATGTGTCAAGGTTTGATACATTCGGAACGGATCATGCCCGTTCTTCAGTTTCTTGACCGACGCGAACCTGGGCGATGTTGGCAAGGAGCCTTCTCGTTCTTGGGTTCCGTGGCAATTCGCACACACTCGATTGTAGATCTTCTCCCCGCGTTTGAAGGACTCTTTGTCCAAGCTGCTAAGCATTTGTGCATGGGCGATCCGATCTTCATACTCAGGCAAAGGTGGGAGCTGAGTCATGTTGGCCGGCGGTTGCAGCTCTGCAGCACGCTCTGCTCCCAATTCTGCGATTTCCAATACATACTTCGCGAGGTCATAGAATTGCTCTTTGCCAGCCAGCTGCGCAATGAGCCCTGCCGGCATCACGGACTTTTTCGGCTGAGAAACAGCTTGAAGTGAATCACGCTCAAACTGCTGTATGCGCTCTGGCTCCGCCGGGTCGCGAAGTTCGATAAACTTCTCGTCTTTGGAAACCGAGATACCCGTTACGACTTGGTCGTCTTCCGTTAGTACGGAAACCGTCGCGTAACCTTCTCGAATGGTCTCGGAAGGCTTCAGGATGGAATTCAGCAGATATTGGGGGGTCGGCTGCTCTTTCCACTTCGCCAGATTTGGACCTAGTGGAGAAGCATTTGCATCGACGGCGTGACATTTCGAGCATTGAAGATGCGGCTGGTGGAACAAAATCGCACCACGTTTCGCGTCGCCGTTTGCACGAACCTGATTAACGAGATCGACTGGTTGAGTGGACAGCAATTGCTCGACAAATGTCCCTTGGCCACTTGAGGACCTGACGCTAAGGCATGCAAGAAGTAGAAAGCAAACTGCCAAGACTGTTCGGTTCGTTAATCGTCTCATGCGATTCCATATCGATGTGCGGCGAGCTAAGAGAAAATGGCGTCTGGCGACTCCAGCCATTTCGACGCTCCAGTATACTCGACTGAAACCCGCACAAGCCAGCGACAATAGGTCGTCGTGGGTCAAGAATTGAGTTAGTCGGATTCGCGCCCTTGAATGGTGAGAGAGCCTTAATGCCCCAATTTCTACGAACCTTGGTCCTATTGCTTCTTGTTCTCCCGAATGCGTCCTCGCAGAGCTGTTATGCCGATGAGCGTTCGGAACCGAAAGTAGTGCAGAGGCCCAACATAGTTTTTTTATTAGCTGATGACTTAGGTTGGACAGGAACGGGCAGTTTCGGCAGTGATTTCTACGAAACTCCGAATTTGGATCGGATGGTAAACGACGGCGTCAAGTTTACGAGTGCTTATGCTGCTTGCACGGTTTGCTCACCAACACGCGCGTCCATTATGACCGGCATGTATCCCGCCCGGCTTCGATGCACAGATTTTATCGCGGGACAGAATCGTCCCCGAGCGAAGCTCAAGATTCCTGAGTGGACCAAAAAACTTGAATCAAGGCATGTGACCATCGCAGAAGCTTTAAAGGAAGCTGGGTATCGTACAGCTCATGTTGGAAAATGGCATTTAAACTCTCCAACAAGTCGGAAGACGCCTGACGGAACCGATGCGCTTAGTCAGGGATTTGATTTTTCGATTCAAAAACCGGATGGCACGAAAGGGTACTTCCTGCGCTCGGGCAACGCGAAAGCTAAGGCTCAGGAAGGTTATGTGACGGATTGGCTAACGGATCAAGCTTGTGAGTACATTGCAAAGTCGGCAGATTCTGGCGAGCCATTCTTTCTTTACTTCGCCTACCACACTCCACACACACCGATTCAAGGACGACAAGATCTCGTCGAAAAATTTCGTGCGAAAGTAGACGCAAAAGCTATCCATCGTAACCCAACCTATGCCGCGATGGTGGCCAGTCTCGATCAAAGTGTGGGGCGTGTCCTAGATGCTTTGAAAAGCAGCGGCATTGAAGAGAATACGATTGTTATCTTTACTTCCGACAATGGTGGTCTTACGCAGCGTTACGGAGTCCATGATAACTTCACCGAGAACTTGCCGTTGCGGCGCGGTAAAGGCTCGGCATATGAAGGAGGTGTGCGTGTTCCAGCTATTGTGAAGTGGCCCAGCAATCTGCCAGCCGGTGCCCAGTCCGATACAGCAATCATGACGATCGATTACTATCCGACTCTGCTGGCTCTGGCGGGGGCACGCGGCAACGAGAAACACAATGTAAACGTAGATGGCGTCAATCTGCTACCGGTTTTCAGAAACCCAGAGCACGAGTTTGACCGAGACTTGTACTGGCACTACCCGCATTACCACGCAGGTGGTGATGGCCCGTACTCGGCCATACGTTGTGGGAGCTTCCGACTGATTGAGTTCTTCGAAGACGACAGCTTAAGGCTCTATGATCTTTCGGTCGACATTGGGGAGAATAAGGATCTCAGCCGAGAACTGCCAGAGAAGACCGCTTCTCTTTATGCCAAACTCAAGTCTTGGCGAGAGCGAATCGCAGCACAGCTTCCGTCGCCAAATCCGAATTGGGATCCGAACAATGACGGCAGCCGTAGGAAGAAGTGATGTCGAGATGGTTTGGATGAAAGTACTACATGGAAGGATTGACGACTGCGACTTCCCTCGCTTGAACCCAGCCACTTCTTCCGGCCACAAGAACTTCAACCCAGCCTTCGCGTCGTTCTGAGATTTGCACTTCTGTGCCATCCGGAAGCGGCTGGGAAAGGACTTCTTGAGCATTGCTGCTGTTTGCAGACCTTAGAACAACTTCACCAGCAATGATCACTCCGTCGCTTCGGCTCTCGCGATTGCCGATAAGCGATAACAGTAGAATTCCCCAGATGATGACCGGTAACAAAGCAAGATTGCGGAGCAAACTAAGGCGGAAAGCAATGGATGTCGCAATAAGCAGTGACGCTAGGAGGAAACTCAACGCCGCCACACCAAGAATGGAGCTGCGAGAGAACCTCTGCCGCCAAAAAAACAGCGTGTCAATCAGGGGATCTTCGGCATTGTACTGAGCCCAGTCTTCAACTTGGGTTCGAGCAAAGGCCAGGTTCTGTCTAGCTTGGGTACTGTCCGGCGAATGAATCAAAGCCCGGCGATAGTTAAGGATCGACACGCCGAGATGCTCTGCTTGGAGGGCTGAATTTCCTAAGTTGATAAGCAGTTCTGCGTTGGGCTCCCGCCCTTCGGCCTGTAGAGCCTCGGCGACTTGTCGGAAAAGCTGTTCGGATTTTGCAAAGGCCGAGAGCTGCTGGTCACGTGCAGTTTCTTCCATAGCCAAAGAGTAATCATTAATCGCGCGTGCCAACATCGCCTCGGCATCCGATTCAGCGTATGCGGCTGAGAGCGGAATCGGAAGGGATACAGTCAGAAGACAGAACACCTGTAGCGAGCTTCGCCGAAATGCCATCATGATTCGAGGCCCCCACCGGAATGTTGAGCAGATGTCTTGATTTGAAAAGCCTCGGTCCGTTCGAACTCGCTCACCTTCTCGCCTCCAGCGATCGAATCGACTCCTTGGCTTCACTCGCTATGGCGTTCACCCGCGAGGAATCAATCGCGGCGCTGGCAAATCGTAACTCTTCGCACTGTGATATCAATTGCTCAAGCGAATCTCGAGGGCCTTCTGGATTTTCTGCTATCCATTTTCGAAGTGCCTCTGCAATATCGGACAGTCCTTGTGCAGGCTCTGCGGACAATGCCGAATCGATTTGAGCTTGTGTCTGGCGGCTCAAACTCTTGCTTTGCGATCGCTCCGGATCCTTCGTCCCCATTTTCCGATAGACAAAAGCGGTCAATATGAGTGCTATCGATGCTCCGTAAAACACCCAATGAAGCGTTCTGAAATGGAAGACCCCTGATGCAGCCAGCAATAACGTCGGGTCCGTCTGAATGGCAAGATTTGCTGCATTGAGTTGTACCGCGTTTCTGGACTTCTTTGTTTTCTCATCCGCTTGCGGCCGCTCTTCGGGAGTTGTTGGCTGAGTGGAAACGATGGCCGAGTTATCGAGCATTTGAGCTTCTTTGACCTGCAACGCGATTGGTTTGGTGTAGATCGTTTCAAACTCTTCCTTGACTGGGTTGAACCAAGACAAGGGAATGGGCGGAATCTCCGTGATGGATTCGTCCGTCACACGAATAGGAATCTTGAACTGCTTAGTTCCGGCGGCCAAATTCCCGGTTGGTGGCTCGTTGGGGACGTCAAAATATTCGCGATCAAGAATGGCACTTTCGCCCGTTAATGGAATCGAAACCTCAGTCAGATTGCCGACACCTGACACCGTTAGGTCCAAAGAGATGGGATCACCGACTCGCACGATTGACCGATTGGTGGCAGCTTGTATTGCGAAAGATTCGCCGACAGCCCCGCCAAAGCCAGCGGGACGTCTCGCAGTGGGAATCGGCAAGACCTCGAGCAGCAGGGGAGAAGATGCTGCTGATATCGGCTTGGGATTAACCGGTTCATAGCGAGAGGAAAATGCAAAGCCCGCGTTGCGGAACTGAGTCGCTCTCTGTGAGTTGCAGAAGAGCTGAATGTCCTCGAATACTCCGCTTTTGTCGGGAGTGAAGGAGCGTTTTGCGGTGACGACGAGAAAGTTCTTCCCGTTTCGCTCCTCAATTTTCTGATCAGCGACAAGTTCAGCAGCCCCTCGTTTCGTAGCGATCCTTAACGTTAGCTGGTCCCTTCTGGTGCGTGGTGTATCGGTGAATTCAAACATGTCGAAGAATCTGGAGCGAATCTCTAGGCGATTAAAGGCATGGTTGACTTCGTTGTTGGATTCGCCGTAAATCGCCCACTCAACTTCAAGCGGAACGCGTTGGCCAACATAGATTCTTGAATTGGGCAGCTTTAGACTTAGGGTCATGTTCGGATCGGCAGGCACTTCTCCAAACTCGAAAACGATTGGCTTGATCTCCACCTCTTGATCACCAACCGAGACCTTGAAGGGGCCGACCTCGACTTTGCCCTGCTTGGCGCTAATGCATTCGAATCCGTAACGAATCGAGCCCACGCCATTGAAAGACTGCTTCGAGACTCGTCCCTGGCGAACTGTGATGTCACTCGATGCCTTGCCGCGGAACTCGCAGTTGGCGTCAGCGAACATGCTGACATCCGAAATAACGATTTCGAACGACAACGGAACTCCCACAAAATGCGTCGATTCGGTATCCGCGGTAACCCGAACAGTTTGGGCGTCCGCGGCTTGCTTGCTCGTCAGGCAGCAAAGCCCCGCGACGCACAGAACCAGAATGCAATGAACAGAAGCTCTCATCCTACCAGTCTTTCTCCACTGCTCCGCTGGATAACACAGCCCTGCGATTCTTATCTTCTCTGCGCTGGGCTTCGCGATCCCGAATGGCTTGCAACATTTGCTCGGCATTCATTTGCTGCTGCTGTTGTGGCTGAGATTGATTCTGCTGTTGCTCCTGTTGATCTTGTTGCTGATCATTTTCATTCTGTTGCTGGCCTTGCTGTTGATCGTCCTGGTCTTGTTGCTGATCGAGCAATTCCAGGGCTTCGACCAGCTTTTGCAACGCTTGAGTCTGAGAGTCAGAGATTTCTTTGGCTGATTTGGCTATTCCCTTGCTATCATCAAATTGCTCTGGAGGATCTGACTGTTTGATTGCGGGGTTCTGGGCTGGCTCTGTTTCGATCTTTATGAAGTCCTGGATCTGCTCTTTAGCCGTTTTCATCAGGTTTGCGCCCTCCTCTACCAGTCTGGCTGCCTCCACCATATTTTCGGCCTGATCGAGCAATTGCTGCGGATCAGGAACAGCGTCTTGTGGATCTCCCGTTGCCGATCCGGCGGGAGACTGTGTGCTAGCTTTCGTCTGCTCACCCTGCTTGACTAGTTCTTGTGCGATCTGCCGTGAAATATCTTGGAGTTCGCTTTGCCTGTTCTGCATTGCCCCCAGCTCCTGGTGACTCGGGCTCTTCCGTGGTAAAGCTTCATTGGTTTCGTCACTCAACTCTGCTTGTCGTTCGACGGTGTCTTTCAGGTGTTCTATCAGCGTGAAGAATAATCTACGAAGTTCTCCTAATTTCTGAACTGCGGCGTCAACGGGTTGGCGGGGAAATTGCTTGCGCCATAAAACAGACTCTGCTGACTGAAAGGTAGTTTCTGGCGAAGGGGGGCGCTCATTTGACGATCTGTCTGCCGCTTGCATTCCCTTGATTCCGGTAGTGACCGCGGCCATATCCGCTTCGAGAGCGTCCACGATCTGCAGAGCGATTTCGATCCGCTTGAGCTGCTGCTTCTGAGCTTCGGCATCTTGTGCACCGCTCGTTGGGGGAGCAGCTGGATTTTGGGGCTGGGATTCCGAGTTCTGTGATTCGACTCGTTCTTTCTCTTGCTGCAAAAGAACGACGAGTCGCTTGCGTCTGATTTGGTTTTGCTCTTGCAACCCTGCAAATAATTCTAAGGTCGCGTCCCAGTTTTCCTCGGCGATCTGACTTCTGGCTGCTTTTTCCATTGCAGCGATTTGGGATTCGACGGAATAGCTTGTCTCGATCATTTGCTGCAGATTGGAGAAGAATTCTGCGGCACGCAGCATCGCGAGTCCTGCGTCGCCGTTATCCTCTAGAGCCTTCGAATAGCGCTTGGAACGGAGCTCTTGCAAAACATCTTTGTGAAGGGACGTTGCTTTATTCAATTCGGGAATTGCGAGCTTGATGTTCTCGAGCATCGTTTTCTGCTGCCCAT
The DNA here is from genome assembly GCA_963691875.1 of Aureliella sp. Taxonomy (GTDB): domain Bacteria; phylum Planctomycetota; class Planctomycetia; order Pirellulales; family Pirellulaceae; genus Aureliella. The sequence continues at coordinate 767,845 of OY829846.1, read as the reverse complement.
TGTCGCCCGTCTCGGAGCCGGCTTGCGATTCGGAGTTCTCAACCGTGCCCTCAAAGATCATTCGAAGTTCGTCGCATCGCTGAATCATTTGCGACTGTTCGTCCTGTAAGTAGTCGTCCGTGAGCCAAGCTGGTGTGGTTGATTGTGCTGGTTCACCTTTGGAAGCGGAAAACTGGACTTGCTTGATTCCTTGACCTATCTGGACTCCCTCACCTGCTAGTCGCTGCAGAAGCTCAACAGGATTTCTAAGTTGATCGCGTGCACGTTTTGTTTGGGTGAGTGCCGCGGACCACCGAAGGAAAGCTCGGTCGGCTTGTGAGCGGCGCGTGAAACTTCGCGAGCGTGCGATGGACTGCAACGCTTGATCAAGATAGAAGCTAACTTGCTCCAGTTGTGCCATGCGCAATCGCGGGTCGATTTGATTCTCACCAGGTGCGACTGGTTTGCTTGCGGTGCTACTGGGTCCGCGGGAGTTAGCGGCCTGGGCTGTCTCCTGCCGCAAGGATTCCAACTCTCGTAGTGCGTCGGTATGCAAGACCTGCATGTTTGAGATGACGCGACGCTGTGTCACGCCAACTTTTCGGAAGGCATCACGCATCTTGGAGACGTTGTCCAGAGAGTCTGCGATGATGGTCAGCTGCTGCAACTCAGCCTGATGCTCCCGCTGTGCTTGAATTAAATCGTCCAGACGCGACTCGTAAGTCTCTTCGTTCTTTTTGGCGAGCTTGTCGCGCAGAGCGAGAATCTTCTGCATTACGAGTTCGAGGTTTTTCCGCGCTTCGTCCGCATCGGGACGAATGCGAATTGCATCGCGCAGGTAACCCGCGGCGTACTCTAGATGCTGAAGTGCCTTCTCGGACTCACTTTCGAGCTTCTTTTCTGATCTTTCCAGTTCCACCCATGATAGATTGAACAACGAGCGGTATCGCAACTCGCCGTCCACTCCAGCTTTGTTCCTCGCCTCTGTCAAGAGCTTCTCGGCACGATCCGGATTTGCCGAAATCAGCCGGATTCCCATGTTGTAAAGCGTTCGCGGAGGTTGATCGAGCTCCCGGAGCTGCGGAGGATCCTCATCCGCTTCCGCGGTGTCAGACTCTTCCGTTTTGTCGTCGAACGCAGCGGATTCATCTGTTTTGTCTGCTTTGGTATTTCGCTCCCCGGGTTCCTCTATCGCGGCTGAAGTCTGCACCAGCAATGTTGCTGCTTGAGAGGGTCGAACAGGCGAGATAACTATAAACAGGAACGCGACAAGAGGTGCGGCGGCCTGTGTGAATCGTCGCGATGCAACGGGTGAGTTGACTTGAATGCGCATTAGAAAGGAAACAACAATGAGAGGAAGGGCCACAAGGATGCACCACTGGAAGCCTTCATTTCTGATCACGCGATCTTCCTTGGTGTCGGAGCCCTTCAGCAGAGTCTTGATATGCGTGTCATAGATCGATTGAAGATCCAGCGCACGAGTTCCTGCAGGGACATAGGCTCCTTCGGTTTTCAAGGCAATATCTCGCAATGTCTCCCCATCCAACGCACTTAACACTGCATTGCCTTCTGAATCTTTGACGAAACGACGTACACCAGTCTGCGGATCAGTGACTTCGATCTTACTGCCAATTTCGTCGCCAAACCCTACGCAGACGACTCGAGACCCTTTCTCCTTCGCCTTTTCGGCAGCATCTAGGGGAAATGAATCGTGGTCCTCTCCATCGGTGATCAGCAGAATCAGCCGATTGACATCTCCTGTCTCTCGAAAACCATCTGCTGCTTTCTGAAGCGCTTCTCCAATTCTTGTCCCACCCATACCTACGATGGAAGGGGAGGCCTCCCTCAGGATCAACCTGAGAAAACCGAAATCTGTGGTCATGGGACACAGCACTGTTGCCTTGCCAGCGAAACCGATGAGTCCCACTTGTTGCCCTTCGTCTAGTAGCGCAAGCAGGGAATCTATTTCGGCCTTGGATCTTTCCAATCGCGAAGGCACAACATCCTCGGCGAGCATGGATTTGCTCAAGTCTAAACAGATCATAATCTGCGAATCAACTCGCGCCATTTTCTGCACGGTCATGCCCCATTGTGGTCTCATCAAACCGAAGACTACTGCAACCAAGCCGAGACAAAATATCGCTATGGAACAGAGTCGCCGCGAAAGGGAGATTCGGCTCACTAGCCGATTTTGCATCAAAGTGGAGACTAGTCGATCGAGGATGCTGCGTCCGCGCAGCTCGAGACCAATAAGAACAATCGCAACTAGCATCACTATCCACATAGCGTGCACCCAGCTCAGTTCGGCGAATCGAAATTCGTCCATCTAAACTCGCCTCCTTACCACGATTATGGCAGCTTCCGAAATAGTGAACTGGACAACAGAGCGGCTACAACGAGCAAGCCCAAAGCGCTGCTGAGGAAGTATGCAAAATGTTCGTGATACCTCAAATAGCGAATTTCTGACACCTCCGTGCGCTCCAGTTCGTTGATCGCCGAATAGATCTCTCCAAGCTTTTCGCGGTCCGTGGCGCGGAAGTACTTGCCTCCCGTCATGTCGGAGATTTTTTCAAGCGTTTCTTCGTCGATTTGCACCGGCATTCCCACTAGAGTTAAACGACCGAACATGTCGCGGGATGGAACCGGAGCCGTTCCGTTAGTACCAGCACCAATGCAATAGACTTTGATATCGTATTCTTTTGCCAACTCAGCCGCTTTGGTGGGTTGTATCACCCCGGCATTGTTGACACCGTCTGTCAGCAAGATTGCGACGCGTGACTTGGCCTTACTTCTGCGAAGTCGTTCTACGGCCAGCCCTAGTCCGTCGCCTACCGCCGTACCGTCTTCTTCCTGAACTTCGACAATCTTGAGGTCTTTTACAATGTTGGCCAAGTTGCCGTGATCCAAGGTGAGTGGACAGACACTGTCTGCGTAGCCTGCGAAGGTAACAAGCCCGACCAGATCATCGCGACGTCCGCCCATTTTGTTGTCGTCACTCCCAAGTACAAAATCCGTGAAGACATCTTTCACGACGTCGAGGCGATTCAGTCCAACGTCCTCGGTGAGGTCACGCGCGTTCATCGAAGAGGAAAGGTCGACCACCATCATGATAGCGATTCCCTCACGACTGACTTGTGTTTCGCGTTCGGGAGTCCTCGGGCGGGCGAGTGCGACGATGAGGGCAACGATACCAAGGCCCATCAACGCTGGTGGTAACAACGCGAGTCGCTGCCTCGTTGAAACCGGGGCCGAAGCGATACCCGTTGTAGAGGAGAACAGTAGCGAAGATCCAGATCTCGTCATGACCCACGTCACTAGTACAGCAAGTGGAGCTAGAAGAAGAAACCAAGGGTCCCGAAATTCAAAGCCGAGATCAAACATGCGAAGACTCCTGGGTAATCGAGGGTTTCGCATTGTGGTCGTGGAATGCCTCCGAATTTTCCAAAACAACTTCAGGTGCTTCCGCTCGAGTCTCCTCGAGGAACTTGTAAGCTAACTCTGTCGAGCATCGCATTTCACCTTCTGAGGCATCCTTGCCAGAGAATTTGACGAGGTCAGCTTGAGATAAAAACTCACTTAAGAGAACTTGGTGCTCCTTCGACAGTTCACTTTCGCTGGGTGCAATTTGAAGGAACTCGTCTGTCGTCAACTCCGGGGCCGCGAGTTCAAAACGAATCTCCAGGTACCGTCTGATCACGGCAGACGTTTCAACATAAAACTCATCAACGGAGATTCGAGATCCTGCTGCGACTATGCTATCCAATTGACGTTTGGCCAATTCGTAAGCGTTTGCTTTGCGGATGTCATTTCTATTTCGTACCCAGAGCAAGAATCCCGTTGCTGCAAGCATTCCAGCAGCAATAACGAAACCAAGCACTAAGTAGCTCGACTTAGCAATTGATTCGGCGGGAAGATCCAATTCAGGCAGCGGCGGATTCAGCTCTTCGTCAACACTGGTCACGAGCACCGAGGTGACGCTGAATTCGATTCTTTCGGTGAGCAACTCGTAAGCGTCGTAGTCTTCAGGAGCAGCCTGCTTCCCGTCGCGGTTGTCGATAAATTCAATAGCGATCGGCTGAATGACTTGTTTTCCCGAGAACTCCACTTGAAAGACGTAGCGAACGGTAAATCTCGATTTGCCCGCGGGCGTAACGGTTTGTTTTGGCAGGTATTGCGAGATGGGAAATCCACTGACCACATCCGCAAACTCTGGCATCAACACTTCGACGTCTTCTTCAGCGGTGACATCGATTGTTAAAGAAAGTTCGTCACCGAGCCGTGGATCACTCGGCGAGAGTGTGGTAAGCACCTTAACCGGTCCTAGCGACTTCTCGTCGGTGTATTCTTCTGCAGAAGCTGGTGCTGCAATGAGGAGATTCAGAATAGCAAGCATGTAGAGCTTGCTACCAAATAGGCCGATTCGCGAACTCATCGATTCCTCCTGGTTTCGCGCATTCGGAAGAATTTGGCGATAGGATCAACAACCGACTGAGAGGCATCGATGTGGATGAAGTCTATCTTAACTTTCCGAAACTCTTGTTCCAGATCTTGGATACGCTGCTCGGCCTGATTGCGGAAGGCAGTTCGAAAAGCGGCGGAGCCAGTGTCACGTTGGACCAACTGACCGGTTTCCGCATCTTGCATCGAAACCATGCCCACATTTGGAAGTTCGAGTTCACGCGGATCGCTGATCAGTACTGCGATGACGTCATGTTTGCGCGAAGCCATCTGCAGTGACTTGATGTAGTTTTCGTCGAAGAAGTCGCTTACTACAAAACAGACTGTTTTCCGCTTGCTGACTGAGAGGAGAAACTCGATCGCTCCAGCTATGTCAGTTGATTGCCTACCTTTGCGCCACCAACTTCTATGCCGCCCGAATGGGAGCCATCGCATTCGTACCGGGCGATGTTGCTGCTCAAGCCGGTCTCCATGTGTTAGCACTTCTCGCACGACACGCAATGCATGCTTCTGACCTTTTCTTGCAGGAATATACTGCTCAATCTGTCCATGGAAGAGTGTTAGCCCGACTTTGTCATCGTTGAAGGTGGCGGAGAAGCTTAGTAATGCGCAGAGCTCCGCTGCTACTTCGCGTTTCGAGCGTGAGCCTGAACCGAAATCTTGAGATGCAGAAACGTCTGCCATAAGCATTACCGTCAGCTGTCGTTCTTCGACGTAACGCTTTACGTAAGGGGCGCCGGTGCGTGCTGTGACGTTCCAGTCGATACTTCGCACTTCATCGCCTGGAACGTAAGGACGAACCTCGTCGAACTCGATCCCGCGACCTTTGAAGACTGACGAGTATTGTCCAGCTAGGACGTCCGCAACGTGACGGCCGGTTCGCACTTGGATCTCGCGAACGCGCTTGATAACTTCCTTTGCCAGCATGTCAGCAATCCTCCGCAGGTTAAGGTACCGGAACGTTGTCCAGTATCTTGCGGATAATGTCATCGTTCGTCTTTCCTTCCGCTTCCGCCTCGTATGTCAGAATGATGCGGTGGCGAAGTATCTCGGTGGCGACGCTTTTTACATCGTGGGGTGTCACGTAGCTGCGACTTTGTAAGAACGCATGAGCTTTTGCTCCTCGCATCAAACTGATCGACGCTCGCGGGCTGGCTCCAGTTTCGATCATGTCTTCCAGTTCTGAGATACCGTACTCGGAAGGGTTCCGGGTTGCCCTGGCGACGTCGACTAGGTAGTCACGGACTTTCTCGTCTATCCAGATTCTCTCGACAGTGGCTCGGGCACTCATGATGTCCTCAGGAGAAGCAACCTTTCGCATCTCAGGAATGGGCTGACCGCTGGCCATCCGGTCGACAACCTTCCGTTCCTCTTCCTTTGTTGGATAATCCACGACGACTTTCAGCATGAACCTGTCGACCTGGGCCTCTGGTAGCGGGTAGGTACCCTCTTGCTCAATTGGGTTTTGAGTGGCGAGCACAAGGAAAGGCTCGTCGAGTTTGAATGTCTCACTGCCAATCGTGCCTTGGCGTTCCTGCATCGCTTCGAGCAGTGCTGCTTGGACTTTGGCAGGGGCACGATTGATTTCGTCAGCGAGAACCAGATTGGAAAACACCGGCCCCTTCCGCACGAAATAGCTGGCGTCCTTCGGATTGAAGATTTCGGTCCCGATCACGTCTGCGGGCAACATGTCTGGCGTGAACTGAATGCGTGAAAAACCAGTGTCGATAGCTTCTGCCAAGCTGCGGATCGTCAAGGTTTTGGCCAGTCCAGGCAGGCCCTCGAGCAGGATGTGACCACCAGTCAGCAAACCGATTAGCAGGCGAGAAACCATGTGTTCCTGCCCGACAAGTACGCGGCCAATTTCATCACGCAAATTCTGGCAAGTCTGTGCCTGCTCCTGAATCTGCTCGTCAAGTTGAGGTGCTGACGACATAGGACTATCAAGAACTCCAGGTAAAAAAGCTATACTCAGAACTCTATTTTAGAGCCAAGTCCGTTGGGATTTGAGGGGGCTTAGCACAACCAAATATGAGAACCGCAAAATGGCTCTGTGCAACTGGTACGCGTGCTTGCGCAGTTATCACCCCCTGTTGGTTGTGGGTTGCCGCTAGCGCCCGATTCTTGCAACATTGGTGCGGATTTTCTTGGTTGCTTCAGTCAGTCTGCTTGGATTGTTCTTTAACGCAGGAAATAACCCAGTTTAGGGGCGATCGTCACGGTCGTATGCAAGTTCCTTTTGGTTACCAATGGGCTAATACCACCTGTTTAGGAGAGGTCGCTGAAGAGGAGATGCATCGGCGAGGGCAAGCTTGGCTGGTGGAAAGGGCAGAGGGCAACTTGGGCTTTTTGTTTCTCCCTATGTTTGCTTGGCAGTGATCTCAACTGATTTGCTCGTAGCAAGTGCTTGCTGCAGATCAGATAATGGCTCTTGCAACATCTGGGGCAGGCTGTCCCAGGCGGGCGGCACTTTTGCCGTTGCGTTTTGTTGTCTGCCATGAGTTGGATGAAAGAAGTCAATCCGCGCGGCGTGTAGGGCGACGAACTTTGATGCCTTACCACCGTAAAGTTGGTCGCCGAGGACTGGGAGACCACGACTGGCAGCCTGTATGCGGATTTGATGCATTCGCCCCGTATGAAGCTGGATAAGCAGGAGGCTCAGTTCCCGCGTTGCGATAATGCACTTTGCGTCGAGCGAAGCTTCCTTGCCGGCAGCTGAATCAGACAGTATTTCGGCCTTGGCCTCGTCTGGAATCTTTCGAACGGTATCCTTCCACCGTCCCTGTGAGTTTCGGGCATCTCCTTGGACAACAGCCAGATAGTACTTCTGGATTTTGCGTGTTTGAAACTGAAGTCCAAAACGCTTGAGCGCTCGTTGGTTGCGCGCGATTAACACGGCCCCAGAAGTTCCCTTGTCGAGACGGTGTGGAAGTCCAATAAAGGGCCGAGCAGCCGACTTGTCGCCGAAATACTGACCAAGAAGCTGGTCCTCCAACTGGTTCTGCAGATTCGGAATGCCAGGAGCGGCTTGTGTAAACAGATCTGCAGGCTTGTTCACTACGCAATGCGATTTTTCGTTGAGCAGCAGTTCGAGCGGAATTGTCATTTGAATACGAGAGATTCGTTTGGTACGAGCGAAGCTGCGAATGCTCAATCCGCCAGGAATCCAGCAGCTGCTACAATAGGGTTTCGAAGGTTCCAGTTGCATTGCCTTCACGCTGCCCCCATCCATCCCACTCGAATTCCTTAAAGGACGCAAGGTGACTAGAAAAAAACTGCCTATCCATTCCGGTCTGATCCTGTTTTTCCTGTTCGCATTTTTCCTTGCTCCGTCGCTGATGGCGGACGAATCTTTGAAGGTCGTCTTTCTGGCCGGCCGCCCAAGTCACGGCTACGGATCGCATGAGCATTTGGCTGGCTGTCGGGTTTTGGCAGAGGCCATCGAGAATTCCACTGAAAACGTGGTTTGTGAAGTCTACTCGGGCGGCTGGCCAGAGGATGCCAGCGTTCTCGATGATGCGGACACGATTGTAATGTACTGTGATGGTGGGAAACGTCATCCGGCTTTGCAGCATCTTAATGTCTTGGACAAGCATATGAAGCGAGGCTCAGGTTTTGTTTGCTTGCACTACGGTGTTGAGGTTCCACCAGATGATGGCGGAAAAGAGTTTCTTCGCTGGCTGGGCGGTTACTTCGAAATCAATTGGTCGGTAAATCCTCATTGGACGGCTGAATACAAGTCGTTGCCTAAGCATCCGATCACCCAGGGAGTCAAACCCTTTGCCGCAAATGATGAATGGTACTTCCACATGCGTTTTCAGCCTGAAATGAAGGGCGTCACGCCAATTTTATCAGCGATCGCTCCAGAGCAAACGATGAGTCGGAAAGACGGCGCGCACAGCGGCAATCCTGCTGTGCGTAAAGCAGTTGCCAATGGTGAGCCTCAGCATACCGCGTGGGCTTACGAAAGAGAGAATGGTGGCAGATCGTTCGGTTTCACCGGTGGGCACTATCATTGGAACTGGGGGCGACAAAATATTCTTCGGCTCGTTTCCAACGCGATTGTCTGGTCCGCCAAGGGCGGTGTGCCCGCCACCGGACTCGCTGTGTCTGGACCATCCTTGGAATCGCTCGAAAAAGGCCAAGATGAGCAGCAACCCGGGAGATACAACACGGAAGAGACTCGGAAGAAGTTTCAGTTGACGGTAGGGCGGTAAAGCAACAAGGCTAAATAGGTGTCGCCCCTTCAGCCGTAGGTTAGTTCAGCTAGAGTGCCATCGCAGTCGGAGTTTTAGTTTTGTCAGAACGCTGGGTTCCCATTCCTTCACAGTTTCATTCGTTATATCACGAAGGCCCATTTAGAAACTGCATAGATTGCAATCGCGATCTAATGGCCGACAACTGCATGTATGGGATTGAACGCGTCTTTCGTGGTACCGAGCCAGTGCTGGAGATGGCAATCTGCATGGATTGTCGTAACAAGATATCGGAAGATCTCTCCAAGGAATCTTCTCAACGGATCTCAGCTTTTATGGAGGAACGCTTTGACTTCGAAATGCGTTTTGAAAACACAAAGAAGTGGGGAGGCGATGAGATCGAGAAATGGCTCGATCGCTGCATTCTTCTGAAGACTCCTAAGGAGCAGTGCCGGAATTTCCAGATTGCAGCGATCTGCCGCGGCGGGCTGATGTCAATTGATCTATTGCCGATCATGATCTCAGAAGATGCTTCGCGTGAGATGCAGAATCTCATGAGCAAGAAGACCCGAGACCGACTCGGCGATATGGTTAACGAGTTCTTCGGTCAACCGTCCGAATTTGCTGATGGGCCCGAAAATTTTTCTCCCATGATCTGGTAGGCCAATTTGTAATGGGATTCACCAGAATCCCTTGCGCCCCTGGACTTGTAAATCGGACAATTCCTGATGCTAGATCGCGGAGTTGAGCGGACTCTCGTAACAGGTACGAACCCTTCAGAGCCTATAGACGTGTTGTGGCGTAGAAATGCATCATCCCAAAATAGAGCCAAGCTGCTGTTGCCATACTAACGAGTAGAACAAATGCTCCGAATAGACGCGTGCGTTTGAGTTGCCACCACATGACGAGCCCGGTGACCCCCCAGGTGACCATAGCGATCGCCATGGTGTCAAGTATCAGCGACCACCACATGCGAGCGTTCCAATAAGGGGGCTGGCCGTGCGAGACATGCAGCTGCATAAAGAAAGAACGCGGCGACATGCCGTCTTCGCCTGAGTACCCGACTGTGTCGACATGCCCATCCCGAAGAACATAAGTAATTCGAGCCGGCTTGCCGTCGACTTCGGCGAGGAAATTTAGTTTGCACCAGCCAAGGGGGCTCGCAGTCGCTTGGGTTTCAAATCCTGCGGCACGCATCGCAATGCTTGCGGATTCTCGGGCGAGCTGATAGGGATTCTGCGGCAGTTTTACAGTCTTGAGGTCCGGTAGAAGTACTTCGGCCCTCTCTGAGTTTTCTGGCATGACTCGAATGCGAGCATTCTTTTGGACCGGGTCAATGAATACATTGTGCTGTTTGCCCTCGTGTTGCACTTGGAAAATAAATGAGTTGTTGAATGCAGCTTCATGGCGTTTCGCAAGTTCTATCTTCGAATCGGGGACCTTCTCACGCATTGCCGCGACAACTGCTCTTGCAAGAGTTTCTTCCTCAGGAAAGTTCTGCATGCTTTCTTCGATAGGCCGTCGCGGAACATCGTAGGCTGTGACATCGCCAAAGAGCTCTTGGTGGTTAAACATCGCACCGGTAATGCCATAGAGAAAGACCCAAGGCAGAAGGAAGAGGCCTGCGTAAAGGTGCACTCGGCGTGCGATAATTAGCGCCTTCGTGGTCCACTTGCGCCCGTAGCTCTTGTGATTCGTCGTTTGTGCGGCGGGCTTGTCTTCATCACGCGTCTTGGGTTCCATGGCGGTTCGCTTTTTTTTCTGCTCTAATCTTGCGAGCGGCGTCGATCTTGCATTTCGGCGTTATGCGGTTTTCTAACTCACAACTTTCTTACTATGCCCAAAAAGCCGATTGTTACCATCCGTAGTTTTGGCATTTACGATCACTGGGACGCCGAATCGAAAGTATTGCCGAAAATTCAGGAGTTTACGACTCAGGTTCAGGCGGTCGTAGACATCGAGTTCGGTTTTGTTGTGAATATCCAGCATGCGAAGAATCAGTTGATAGACTACTGCATCTATCATCCGGGAATCTTAGATGAGCAGGGCAGGGTGCGGGAGCCATTCGATGGGCAGGTCTACGCGAAGACCAACGACTGGGATTTCTATCTTGGCGATACCATTTGGGAGCCAATCAGAGATAAGCTTGGTGACTGGCGGATGACCGTTTCGATTGGTGGACGTGTCGTTGCTGAGAAGAACTTCGAGGTTTCGTGGTGGGATTCGCCAGAATATCTTCCCTGAATCCAAAGTGCGGTACGGAGGGTATTGTGGCAAATCTTACAAACGGTTTAATGGGCTTCGAGCCAATTCTTTCCGACTCCAGTTTCGACTTTGAGCGGCACGGACATCTCAAGTGCCCCCATCATTGCCTCGCGTATGACCCCAACCGCCGTCTGTTGCTCATCGAGGTGAAGATCGAATACGATCTCGTCATGAACAGTTAGTAGCATCTTGGTCTTGAAGCCACCTTCAGTCAGTGCCTTGTGGACGCGGATCATGGCGAGTTTCAGAATGTCTGCTGCGGTTCCCTGAATGGGACTATTCATGGCGAGTCTTTCTGCAGCATTTGCAGCTGTCTTGTTACGCGAGTTGATGTCTCGCAAGAAGCGTTTGCGACCAGTCTGAGTTTGGACGAATCCGTGCTCCTTCGCAAAAGCGATGGTGCGATCGATGTAAGCTTGAACTCCCGGGTACTTCTCGAAGTAATTGTCGATCAACTCTTTCGCCTCGGCCCTCGGTATGTTCAGTCGCTGCTGAAGACCAAAAGCAGAGATGCCGTAGATTATGCCAAAGTTGACAGTCTTTGCCTTGTCCCGCATTTCGCGCGTCACATCATTCATGTCGACCTTGTAGACTTTCGACGCCGTGAAGGAGTGGATGTCCGCGTCATTTTTGAAGGCTTCAATCAAGGCAGGGTCGCCACTGAGGTCAGCCATCACCCTTAGTTCGACTTGAGAGTAATCGGCCGATAGAATCAAGTGGTCTTTGTCACGTGGGACGAACGCTGCGCGGATTTCTCGACCACGGTGTTTGCGAATCGGAATGGTTTGAAGGTTCGGTTCCTTGGATTGTATTCGTCCAGTGGTGGTCCAAGCTTGGTCATACTGAGTGTGAAGTCGCCCTGTCTTCTCGTTCACTGCCTCCGGTAGCTTGTCGACATAAACGCTCTTTAGTTTGACCGCGTTGCGATAATCCAAGATGTCGGCAATGATTTCGTGGCGATTCGACAGTCGCTCTAACTCCGATTCTCGTGTTGAGTACTGTCCCGTGGCGGTCTTCTTCGGGTTCTTTTCGAGTTGTAATTCGTCGTAGAGAATGACTCCGAGTTGTTTGGGTGAGTCGATGTTGAACTCTCGACCGGCGGCAACGAATATTTTCTCGCGAAGCTCCTCAATCTCGGCAGCAAGTACGTTGGCATAGGCGCCCAGAGCGTTGGTGTCGAGCTTTATTCCTTGGTATTCCATGTCGACCAGAACGGGCACGAGTGGGCATTCAACCTCATGGCAAACTGGGCTAACACCTTCTTTTTCGATTTTGGGGCGGATGACATTGGCGACTTGTAGCGTCACATCGGCATCTTCGCAGGCGTATTGCACCACCTTGTCGATGTCGACCTCGCTGAGGTTTCGGTCTTTTCCCCCCGTAACCTCTTCGTAAGAAACCGGCTTGTAACGCAAGTAGAGCTGCGACAGGTAGTCGAGCCCTCGATTCATTTCAGGCTCTTTCATCGAGTGGCCAAGAAGTGTGTCAAAGAGTTTGCCCCGCACTTCAACGCCGTGCCACTTGAGAAGAGTTAGGTCATACTTGAGGTTGTGTCCAACTTTGGAAATTGTCGCGTTTTGGAATAGTTCGCGAAACTCTTCGAGTACCGCTTGGGCCTTCGATGGGTCTTCAGGACAAACAACGTAGTGACCTTCCCCTTTCGCAGTGGAAAATGCTAAGCCGAGTGGAAGTGCGTGGCGAGCATCTTTACCTGTCGTCTCGGTGTCAAAGCAAAATTCTGACGAGTTATTGAGCTTTTCGATTAGCTCGGCTCGTTGCTCTGCAGAGTCGATCAATACATAGTCGTGTTTCGTGCTTTGAATCGTTTGCTCTTCAGGTGGGGCGTCCATGTCAAATAGTGTTGCTTGGATTTCCTTCTCACGCTTCTCGCGGATTACTTGAGCTCGACTGGCTGAAGACGAAAAGGTTTTACCAAATAGACGCTTGCCAATCGTTTCGAACTCGAGTTCCTCAAGCAACGCTTTCAGCTTCTTATTGTCGTAACTTTCCCAGCGAAGCGAAGGGATGTGAACCTCGTGAGGGACGTCGAGTTGAATTGTCACGAGTTTCTTTGAGAGCATTGCTTGCTCGACATTGTCTTGCACACGCTCTTTCTGCTTGCCTTTCAGTTCATCCGAGTGCTCAATCAATCCCTCGACGGAACCGTATTGCTGAATGAGCTTCATGGCCGTTTTGGGGCCAATTCCAGGAACACCGGGGATGTTGTCACTTGAGTCGCCCATCAAGCCGAGCACATCAATGACTTGTTCAACGCGTTTGATGCCCCATTTTTCCAATACCTCAGGAATACCAAAAATCTCAACTTCTCCGCCCTTGCGGCCAGGCTTCATTATGTAGATGTCTTCGGTTACAAGTTGGTCATAATCCTTGTCCGGGGTGACCATCAAAGTCTGGTATCCGAGTGGCGACGCTTGGTGCGCAATGGTGCCAATGATGTCGTCCGCCTCGTAACCAGGCAAACGAATCGTGGTGATGTTGAAAGCTTCAAACAGTCGGTCGATCAAGGGCAACTGGACCGCGATGTCTTCTGGCATCGCGTCCCGCTGCGCCTTGTATTCCGGAAAGACTTTGTGGCGTTCCGTTGGCTCTGAGGTGTCAAATGCAACTGCGATGTGAGTCGGATTCTCTCGTTTGATCACATCTTGGAGCGTATTCAGAACACCAAATACTGCGGAAGTGCATTGGCCGGCAGATGTAAATCGGGGCGAGCGAATCAACGCAAAGTGGGCTCGGTAGGTCAGGGCCATTCCATCGAGGAGAATGAGCTTCTTCAAGATTGGCTCTGCGGTATCAGCCTGCTTTTTAGCCATTTACGTGTTTCCGTTCGGTTAGAGGCTAATATAAAAACACTTTGTATTTTCGATGATTCTTCTCGGAAGGAAAGGCTTCCTATCATAAATGTGCCCGTTCGCCCATTAAAATTGGATGTTGCTCTTGAGGGGGGCAGAGTGCTTGCCTAGTTTGATGTAGCGTTGCATCAGATGTAAATAGTTGTGTGTGCAGGCGATTCGCTTAGCAAGATGCTGCTTCTGCCTCGTTCCGTCTCGCAAAATACCGCGCGGACGTCAAGCTTTACAACGACTTTAAGTGCTCCTCAACAACTGATTGGCGTGTTGTGAGTATTTCTCAGATGGAGATTCTTCATGACTAGGCTTCGGCGAGGGTCTCACACCAAGAAGATTGTGAATCTGCTCATAAGTGACGGCTGCAAGGCCAAGCAGATCTCACTTACCGTCTTTTATGCTAGGAAGACCTGAAGGCCCCGAAAAAGACGAAAAAACGAAATCTGATTGGTACCAGCGAAGGAAGAATCACTGGCCACAAATCGGAGTTCAATGATCATCTTTGGTCAGTGAATTTTACCTTCGACCGAAAACGATTGGGGGATATTAAAGATTCGTGCGTGCATCGATGAATTCACTCGTAAATGCAATGCATTGGATATGTCATAAACTGAGCAGTTAAGACTTTATCGCGGTGTTGGTCGACCTATTTACCCTCCGTGGCGTATGAGCATTTATGCGGAGTGATAACGGATCGGGCTTCATCGCACGTTGAGTTCGCAGGCTCCGCAATGTGATCGAGGTGCACATGTGCCAATGTCTTCAACTGAACCAGCTAGCGCCGGGCAAAATGGCGGCGTGGAGAGCTACAGTGGCAAGCTCCGCAACGAGAGCCTGGGCTCGGTAAAGTGTACAACCGTGCAGGAAGCACGCGTACGGATTGAGCATCGGAGGTAGACTTACAAACATCGACTTCCTCACATTTCGGCCAACAGACTTTCGCTGGCCGAATTCGCGTCTCAGTGTGTGCCGCTTCGACTCCAGTCGATTCGCTAACTACCTTAAAACCGAAGAGCGAAATAGAGACAACTACCCCATCCTTTCTTCATGAGCATGTATCAGAAAGCAGGGCAATCCAAGATGATAGATTTTATTTTCAAATGGTTTTTCCCACTCCCTTTCTTTGTAGGGGGGTGGCGTTCTTAGTTTGGACTTTCGTGAATGTGCAAGAAGCCCTTGAGTCCGCGTCCTGGCCTTCTGTCCAAGGCCAACTCCTGTCCAAGAAAGTAGAGTCTTCTTCGATGCGAGACAAGGATGGACGGAGTACCCAGAGTTTCCGTCCGACAGTTCATTTTACATATCTGGTCGATGGAAAGACTCATAACGGCACGAGGCTGAGAATTCCAATCCCTTCTTACAACAGATACGATAAGGCCCAAAAAACGCTTGCTGATCTTTCAGTAACAAAACCATGTGAAGTGTATTTCAATCCAGCGAATCCTGAAGATTCTGTCTTACAACCGGGGATTCATATTTCGAATATTATAGGACCGACACTCTTTGGGCTGTTTTTGACCACTATTGGTATAGGTTCCTTTTTCTTTATTCCTTACGCAATCCGGGAGGAGAAAGCGAAGAAGGAAAGTTTCGCCGTCTATCAAAAGGAGAGAGAAGAGCGGGAAAGGCAACAGAAATTGAATGGGTGAACCTGTGGCCCCGAGTAAATAAGCTTGATCTATTTGCGCACCTCATTCCGAACCATGTCAGCCTAGGCTTAGTCCGGTGGTCGGGATTGTAAAGAAGGGCCTCCACCGAAAGCGGATTAGGATTTAGCAGGTGCGGACAAAAGACCTATTGCGTTATGTCCGATAGCTGTTCTTCCATATTCAAAATGGAGATCGGCCAGCGCTGACTTCGCCGCTCAGGATAGTCGTTGAGCGATTTGAGATCATTGCCTTCAAGATGATTAAGATTGAGGGAGCCGGGCCTCAATACTGCAAGCTGTTGGCTGGTCCAACCACCGAAGGTTGTCCTCATCTCAAGCCTTGAACCGGTTTTTCGATCTTAATATTTCAAAATGTCTCCTGCCACGGTACTCGGTTTAGAACGGAGGGGGCAGGATTGCTCAGCGGGGTCTACCTGGCCTGGTTCCTGGGGGCAGCGACTTGGTGTTCAGCTGTACGGTGAGTTGCAATCGCGACCGGTGCATAGTTCTTGAACCCCGGTCGGCTGTATGCGACAATTGCACTTTCCTGAGCGATTCTCCTTTTATCGCTACCGCGTTCAACGATCGATGCGGGCTTTTCTACGCAAGCGCAAGTTGCTCTACGCGACGGAGCCCAGTGACAAGTCAACGAACATCAAGGCTGGTGTTGCTTCCGATGGATGGCCCAGATTGAAATGGACGAGCCCGACGATATCAGCCAGGATTTGTCGATCACACAGGATCAAGACACAAATGATCAAGAGAGAGCGCTAGCTGCATCCGATCTGACAAATGCAATAGAGCATCCGGAATGCATTGGTCGCTACCGAATCGAAAAGGTGTTGGGAAAGGGTGGATATGGACTCGTCTATCTGGCCCACGACGAGCAGCTCGATCGGCGCGTGGCCGTCAAAGTACCACACGCCCGGCTGATCAACCGACCAGAGGATGCGGAACCGTATTTGACTGAAGCGCGGACCGTCGCCGGGCTCGATCATCCCTACATTGTGCCGGTCTACGATGTGGGCAGCTCCGACGAATTCCCTTGCTACATCGTTTCTAAGTACATCGAAGGGACCGATCTCGCCGCGCGACTCAGAAAGTCGCGGTTGGACTTCACATCTGCTGTGGAATTAGTGGCTACTGTGGCTGAGGCCCTGCACTACGCGCACAAGCAAGGCTTGGTCGATCGTGACGTGAAGCCGGGCAACATCTTGCTGGACGAGAACGATGAGCCCTACGTGGTTGACTTTGGGCTCGCGCTCCGTGAAGCAGACCTCGGCAAAGGACCTCGCTACGCGGGTACGCCGGCCTACATGAGTCCTGAGCAGGCTCGGGGAGAGGGACATCGCGTCGACGGTCGCAGCGATATTTACAGCCTGGGCGCGGTGCTCTACGAACTGTTGACCGGACGCAGAACCGTTTCGGCTGACACCCAACATGAACTACTCGCACAAATCACCAGCCAGGAAGTCAAACCGCCACGTCAGATCGACGATCGCATTCCCAAAGAGCTGGAGCGGATCTGCTTGAAGGCCCTGGCCAAGCGGGCCGCCGATCGATACACGACCGCGCTCGACATGTCGGAAGATCTGAGGCTGTGCCTGGCCTCAGTGTGGGAGACAACCATCAGCGGTTCGACAACATCGCCGGAGCAGACGGTTCGGGAAGACACCATCCTTGCGACTGGTGACTCCGCAACGGCCAAGGGCGATTCGACCCAGGAGAATTCAGATAGCCAGCCGATCAGGATAGTGCCCAAGGGCTTAAGATCCTTCGACGCCCACGACGCTGACTTCTTCCTGGAACTATTGCCCGGCCCGCGTGACCGCGAGGGACTGCCCGACAGCCTGCGATTCTGGAAGACCCGCATCGAAGAAACCGAAGCGGACAACACGTTTTCCGTCGGGCTGATCTATGGCCCTTCGGGGTGTGGAAAGTCGTCTCTAGTCAAAGCCGGGCTCTTGCCTCGTTTGTCCGCTGACATCATTCCCGTACACGTCGAAGCCACACCAGAGGAGACCGAAACACGTTTATTGAATGGTCTGCGAAAGTTCTTTCCGACCCTCGGAAAGAACTTGAGTCTCAAGGAGACTCTTACGGCACTCCGGCAGGGCCAAGGTATCCCGGTTGGCAAGAAAGTGCTAATGGTGCTCGACCAGTTCGAGCAATGGCTGTACGCCCACAAGGAAGAGTCAAATACTGATCTGGTGCAAGCATTAAGGCAGTGTGATGGAAGTCGTGTGCAATGCATTGCCATGGTGCGTGACGATTTCTGGCTTGCTGTCAGTCGCTTTCTCCGTGAGTTAGAGGTTCCACTGGTCGAAGGTGAGAACAGTGCGTTGGCCGATTTGTTTGATATCGACCACGCTCGCAAGGTTCTAAGCGCCTTTGGGCGGGCGTTTGGAAAGCTACCTGAGGCTATCGCTGACACAAATCAAGAGCAACGAAAATTCCTTTCGGAAGCGATTGCTAGTCTGGCTGAAGAAGGCAAGGTGATCTGTGCTCGGCTGTCGCTGTTTGCCGAAATGATGAAGAGCAAGACGTGGACCCCTGCCGTGCTGGAAGAAGTCGGTGGGACCCAGGGCGTGGGCGTGACGTTTCTGGAGGCAACCTTCAACGCGTCCACCGCTCCTCCGGAACACCGCTATCACCAGAAAGCGGCTCGCGCAGTCTTGAGAGCTTTGCTACCCGACAGGGGAACCGACATCAAAGGACACATGCTCTCTCATGCCGAGCTGTTGGATACTAGCGGCTATGTCAGTCGTCCCCGGGACTTCGCGGAACTAATCCGGATCTTGGACAGCCAACTCCGTTTGATCACGCCGACCGACCCTGCTGGTGTCGATGATGCTAATGACTCTACAGCACGGCTTCAGGCGGGGGAAAAGTACTTTCAACTGACGCACGACTATCTGGTTCCTTCACTGCGAGACTGGTTGACTCGCAAGCAGAAAGAAACCCGTCGCGGACGCGCGGAATTGAAGTTGGCCGACAGTTCCGCAAACTGGAATGCCAAGCCCGGAAACCGGTTGCTGCCGTCGTGGTGGGAGCATCTCACTATCCGAATGCTGACGGACAAGAGGAAGTGGACTGAGTCGCAAAAGAAGATGATGAGCCGAGCTGGACGCTTGCATGGCATTCGCTCAGCACTCGCGGTTACAGCTCTGGCCGCGATCGTGGTTAGCGGCCTCGGCATCCGTAGCCAGATCGAAAAAAACCGACAAGAACTGATTGCGCAGAAAAAGCAGGAGCAAGAAGAAACCCGCATCGAGGGGCTGGTCGGTAAATTAATCAGTGCCGAACCGAATCAGATTCCTGACATCGTTGCGGAACTGGATGGGAATCCAGAAGTCGCCGCCAACTATCTCAAGCCCCTGCTATCGCGTGCAGCCAAAACACTCGACGAACAGCGAAGCCAATTGCACGCTCGCCTGGCGGCGGTTAGCAGTGATCCTTCGCATGTCGATTCGCTCGTCGAAGAATTGCTCACCGGCAAGGTAACCTACGTACTCCCGATACGGAAATTGTTGCGTTTTTCGGCGGCGACGCTGACCGACGAATTCCGCGAGGTGCTGAGAAACGAAGCCGATCCACGGCGGCGTTTCCGAGCGGCATTGGCCCTGGCTGACTATGGTCCGCCATCAGCGACCGAAGGCTGGACTGATGAGGATCTGAAATTTGTGGTCGAACAGCTCGTATCTTCCAACGCCGAGTACCAGCCGCTGCTGCGCGAGGCATTGCGACCGCTACAAAACAAGCTGTTACCGGATCTCGAACAAATCTTCGCCGCCAACGAAGTGACCGATGCACAGCGACTCAGTGCCGCTAATGCGTTTGCCGACTACGCCGCCAGGGACGTCGATACACTATCGCAGCTGCTGACCGTCGCCACGCCAGAGCAGTTCGCCGTGCTCTATCCGCTGGTTTCTGCTAGTCCGTCGGGCTCCATCGTCGAGGCACTTGCGATCACGGCGGCCACGCTTCCGCCGGACGACATGGGATCGGTCGAGCGGATCGCTTTCGGCCAGCAGCGAGCCAATGCCGCTGTGTTGTTGCTGAGACTTGGAGAGCGAGAAAAAGTCCTGCCTGTCTTTGATTACACCGATGACCCGGAAGCGCTGACGCAGTTCATTTTTCGCTGCCGCGAGCGAGGTGTGGGTGCCGAGCCGCTGCTGGAACTGCTAGATATTGAAACGCGACGTGTACGAGAGGGACCATCACTCGATATCACAAGCGAAGCGTTTCGGCGAAGCGCACGATCTCGGTACGCGCTCTTGCTGGCCCTTGGTGAGTTCCAGATCGAGGAGATCCCGGAAACGCGTCGCAAGTCGCTGCACGAACAATTGGCGGACTGGTACGCAAACGACCCTAGTTCGGGCGTCCATGGTGCGGCGGGCTGGCTCCTGCGGCATTGGGAGCAAACCGATGTCACCAACCGTATCGATCAGACTCCGGTGCCGTATTCGCCTGATCGTGAGTGGTTCACGCTGGCGATTACCGTGACTCCGACAGAGCCTCCTCAACCGAACGATAACACGACAGAAGAAGCTGACGAACGCGATCCCGCTGGCGCGGAAAGACGTAATGCGTTTGAAAGTAAAGGGGAGACGAACACCAAGGACGAAAATTCTGACGCATTGGCAGACCAGCGAGCGGATGAATCGGTTGCCGAACCAGTATCAAACAACACTTTTTATTACACATTCATCGTGCTTCGGGAGGGCGAATACAAAATAGGCTCCGTGGGAGACGAACCTGATCGCGTGAAGGACGAGGAACGCCATCAGGTCGAGCTGACGCGTCCCTTCGCGATCTTGGATCGGGAGGTGAAGTTCGAGGAACTGATTGCGTTCCAACCCTCGTATTCCGAGTTCATGTCGCAATACGACGCCAGTCCCGAAGACGCTGGATTTGGAGTGGATTGGTACGACGCGGTAGCCTTCTCTCGCTGGCTAGGTCAGCAGATGGGATTACCAGAAGACCAGCAGGCTTATGCATCTCCTGATTCCTTGGACGAGGTTAAGTATCCACGCGAGCCTAATCCGTTAGCGGACTGGGCCCCAAGGGATTGGCCGATCAACTTGGAAAGTCGTGGTTTTCGCTTGCCGACGGAAACGGAATGGGAGGTAGCAGCGCGGGCCGGGGCTCGGACGGCCTACGGGTATGGCAGTGACATCGGTTTGCTGACACGTTTTGGTTGGTTCATGGAAAACAGCGGTAAGCGGGTGCATCCTCCGAAGGATCTCCGGCCAACGGGTCGCGGGCTTTTTGACATTCATGGCAATTTGTACGAATGGACGCATGATTGGTACACCGGCCTCGACTCAGCGTCAACGACCGATCCGATTGGCTCCGCGAGAGGCTCGTACCGGGTGTACCGTGGCGGCACCGGGGGCAACGTCTCGGCGAATTGCCGGTCGGCGTACCGCTGCACGGACGACCCTACGTACCGAACGATCAACGGCGGTTTCCGGCTGGCCCTGAGTCCGTCTGAAGTTTCCAGGTCTGCGGAGCAGGAGGGTGGAGCGGAGATAGTGGGCGGAGACACGGAGAGATCGTCCGCCGAGCAGCGACCGGAGATGCCTTAGAGGCGTTCTTAAAAGAAGAGGCGTGTTCTTGACTTCGAAAAACCTCTGCGAGTTCGGCTAATGGTGCCCAAAGTGTTCTCGTGAACACTTTTTGATTGTTACTTGGTTCCAGCTGTGCGAACGTACTGCTTCTCTTGGAGAACGCATGTTCACGCAACAAGCACAACGATTCGATGCAGGTTTCAGATTTCTCTGAGACAAATCCCGTCTGAGCTTCGCATGGTTATGAAATGCACGCGGGAGCGCTGCGCCCTCACTCTCCGAAGCACTTTGGGGATTTTCTTTATATTCTTGCCAAGTAAACTACTCACTTACATCGATTCAGCATGAAAAACACCACTGATATGTTCTCTAGAAACCTGGCTTCACTTGCCTTCACCATAGTTTGTCTCGCCCTAGCCGGCAGTTCGCCGTTGTACGGTGACATCGTTACCTTTGGCAGCGGTGCCAACCAGTTCGGTATGACGTTCGTCGAAATCGGTAGTCCCAACAACCCCGACGACACGACCGGTAATCCAGGGACCGCGGGAAAGGTCGAGTACACCTTCCAGATGGGTAAGTACTAAGTCAGCGAAGACATGATCACAAAGTTCAATGCCTCACAATCGTTGGAAATCACAAAGCAAACACGCGGGACGGAGAAGCCAGCAACGTCTGTGTCATGGAATGAAGCGGCTCGATTTGTGAACTGGCTGAACACCAGCCAGGGTTTCCAGGCGGCGTATAACTTCACTAAGGGTGGTGTAAACGACGATATTTCATTGTGGAGTTCGGCTGAAGCTTGGCAACTGGGTGGCGAAAATCTCTACCGTCACAAGGACGCACAATACTGGCTCGCTAGTATGGACGAGTGGTACAAGGCGGCGTATTACAATCCGATTACAGGAAGTTATGGTGCCTGGCCCAGCCTGAATGGAAATAAGCCGTCCCCCGTGTCCAGTGGTAAGGACGACAACACGGCGGTGTACGCACATCTGATTCTCAAGGCCCAGCGGACATCACTCAGGCAGGTGGGTTGAGTCCGTTTGGAATCATGGGTTTGGGGGTAATGTGTACGAATGGGAAGAGACAAGCTTTAACCTAAACAATAGTTCAGGTTCGTCGAATCGCGGGGTCCGTGGTGGGAGCTGGGCCATACCCGATGGCTCGTCTTCCGAAGCCTTGTCTTCGCGGCGTCGCAACACGTTCTCCCCTTCGATCGAGGCCGGCGATTACGGTTTCCGAGTTGCAAGTCGTTCGTCTATCGCTGTGCCAGAGCCTGGTTCGCTTGCAGTCTTAGTAAGTGCCGGTTTGATGGGACTTGCTCATCGACGAAGAAGAGCTTCCTTGCGATAACCCATTTGCGATGTCCGAAGGAAGTTATTCGCTTACTGCAAAGTTCTTGGGGGGTGAAAAAAATTGCAACGTCAGATCGAACGCTTTCCACTTTTGGAACAAAACTTAGATTACATCATGTTAGTGGTTGATCGAATAATTCGAAACCAAGATTTCAGTTGGTGTTGAAGGCAAAGTTGCGACTTTGGCCTACGCGCTTTCACCTGCTTTCTTTCTAGAGCAGTGTTGTTTGTCATGCGATGCAATTACATGCTCTGGTGCGGTCCGTGGTGAATTGCGACGATGAAAATACGGGGCTTAGCGTGGAACCACCATCTGCGGCGAAGCAGAAGTACAACACTGATGCAGATCCCATTACCCAATTGATGCTCTCATCAAGGTGTATCAAATATCGGGGGCACCCACCTTGGCCCAAGGCGTCCATCAACCTGCTATCAACGCGGAGGACAGGGTTGCAGGAACGCTTCCCGTCTCATGTTGTAGACGCTTAGCTCGGGCATTCAACCAAGACCGCGGAGAGTTACTATCTGCAAGTTACAGCTAAGCACTGGAGAGCAGGTGCCACGACAACATCTGTGCCGCTGGCTAGTGAAGTCGTGTCAGTAGCAGATGGAAATGGCGTTGTCGCTGGCGGTGTCATGCTTGACACGATGTCAGCTTAAGGCAAGAAAAAACCCTCAGGAACTTTCGCTCCTGAGGGTTTCAGTGACCCCTACGGGACTCTGCCCGAACAACAAAAACAAGGGTCTGCTGGATTCAGCGACCAAAGTACCCCAAAAAGCACCCCACAGCAAATTGATATGGTCGCAGCCTGTCTTGGGGAACATCTGACCGCACCGCAAGTGGCAGACCTGATACAGGCTTTGCGAGGCGTATGTCCATCACCAGGGTAATAAAAGCCCCGAAGATGGTCCATCGAAACCGCAGAAAGCTACAGCTCCGGTCGCAGCGATAGCCAGGTCGAAGCAGTGCGATAAAAACAAAACTATTTACCAACAAATACCTTCACAACTCTGTATCAGGAAATGGGGCATTTTACTGGTACATGACTTATCTCGGAATTTTTAAAGATAGCAGTGGACGGCGGAGAATGTTGAACGCAACACGATCTGACGTCTTTGGCATGGCCGCAGCCGGAAAAACAAGCCAATGCTGAGCCTCTTTGAGATCCAAGCAGCAACATCGTTGACTTTACGCTGGAGTGGTTGAATTCTGACAAGGCCAGTCGTTCGATCAGATGTTCTAAGATGTTCCATCCGTAGCAAAGGATATTGTTTGAAGCGACATACCGAAAAAGTTGGGGGCGCATTTCCGAGCTGTGCGACTGTGTCTGACTGCCCTGAGGAGAATCAAGCACCAATTTCTACATATTCTTGAAGCTATATATTTTCAGTGGCCCTCCTTTGAATAAACTTTACGCACTTGCGAGTCTTTGTTTCGTTATCGTGTCCAATGCTTGAACACGAAATCTACGTGCGAAGGATCCACAGGCTCTGATATACCGAACACCTAAGGAACTGATGTGGCGGCTTCGATAGTTGGTTTTGGATTTGCGGTACCCAATCATACGATGACTCAGCAGCAAGCGCTCGAGATGTCGAAAGACCTCATCTGTCGGGACAATCGGGAAGTACGATTGCTAAGTGCGATGTACCGCAAATCGTATGTTGAGCAGCGTAGGACTTGCGTGCCATATACGATTGCTTACGACTGGATAGACCGTGGTGCCCCGCCCAGCAGCGAGCCAGGGCCAACGACCCGGGAACGAATGGAGTTGTACGCTGAACACTCCGGTCCACTCGCAGTCGAGGCCGCAGAAAAATCGTTGGCGGACGCGAGTGTGGAGCCTTCAGAGATCACGCATGTTGTAACGGTATCATGCACCGGATTCGATGCGCCGGGAGTCGACATCCATCTATTCGATCAACTTGGTTTGTCCCCTAGCGCTCAACGACTAAACGTCGGATTCATGGGATGTCATGGCGCGATTAACGGACTACGAGCTGCACTGGGGCTCGCATCATTTCAGCCTTCCGCCAAAATCCTCCTTGTCGCGGTCGAGTTATGCAGTTTGCATTTCAAGTTTCAGTGGGATCCGAAACGGATGCTTGGCAACGCACTTTTCGCGGATGGAGCAGCCTCCCTGATTGTGGAAGGAAATAGTTCTCAAAGAACGGTTTGTTCATTGGCAGACACTGCCTCCTACTTGATTGGAGATTCTCGAGAAGCAATTACTTGGGAAGTCGGGGATTTTGGATTCGACATGTCGCTCGATAGTGCTGTTCCCCCCTTAATTTCCGCGAATCTCCGGCCTTGGCTCGAGCAATGGCTGTCTGATCGTGGCCACAGTTTGGCGTCGATACAGTCTTGGGTCGTGCATCCCGGCGGACCAAAAATCCTCGATGCCGTTGAAGTAGCACTGGGGCTCGGAAAGGAAGATCTCAATAATTCTCGAGCGGTTTTGGCCGAACACGGCAACATGTCATCTCCGACAATTTTGTTCGTCTTGCAGCGTTTTTTGAAACAGCAATCGAAAGGGCCGCACCTAGCGTTGGGCTTTGGACCTGGGCTTATGGCTGAAACAGCGCTCTTTGAATAGCTTCACGTGAAATCAGGAAGAGCATTCAAATCGAAAGGTGCGTTCATGGATCGGACGATCGGTTGTGCCAACCATGGAAAGACCGACAGTGCACGCACCGAGAACTGAGGAACAATCGGATAACGCAATCCCAGACTGATAAGTTTGCAGGCCCGGGAACGACGAACAATCATCTCTCGATGATGTTTTTTCCATTGTTCGGCGACCCTTTCGGTTTCGTTCGCATTGATGGCACGTGCCGCCAATGCTGCCGAGGTGTAACCGCAAGCCAGTGCCCACGCCATGCCTTCCCCGGTGAAGGGCTCAACGTAGCCCGCGGCATCTCCGATGAAAAGACAACCATGCTCGGCAACATTAGCCCGTCGTTGTGTCAGCTTGGGCGTTCCTTGCCATGAAGCTGAGCGAATGCCCGCCAGCGCACGAGCTGACGATTGTTTCAAGATCTTGGTAATTAGTTCCGCAGGTCCGCGAGAACGCTTGATTGCGTCAGCGTCCAAGGCCGCTGCAATGTCCAGACGATTATCTTCTAATCGCACTAGCCCAACGTAACCTTCTGAATTACAGTGCATATAGATTACACCGGGTTCAACTTCGGAAGGGCAGTCTTCAATCACTGCCCCCAAACCGACTCGTGATGAGGTTGCGACTTCTCGATACTCATGAACGCAATCAGAGAAAACTCGCGCGCCTAGACCAGTTGCTGCGATTGCGATTGGAACCGTAATAGATACGTGCGTCGGAATATTTCTGAGATGCACGATTACCTGCTGCGGATCGATCGGATCTATCTGTGCTTTGACCCCGTGAATAAATTCGACACCTGCCTCGATCGCTGCGTGGATCAATGCGCTATCTAGTCTCTCCCGCGAAACGACTACACCATGTTTATGTTCAAAAGTGGCAACACGATGACCGGAAGAAAGCTCGAGACCTTTGAGCGGAATCGCATTGCAATCCATGATTAATTCGCGAAGCCCCGATCGAGCGAGTACATCGATTGCAGCACCGTTTAGGCAGCAACCACAGACTTTCCATCGGGGGAACTTGGCTTGGTCGACAAGCAATACTTTGCAGCCCTGTAGAGCTAACTGACGTGCGCATAGAGCGCCCGCTAGCCCCGCCCCGATTACGACAATATCCCACGAGCCACTTACCACTTGGTCAATTTCAATAGTCGAAGGAACTTCTTTAATTGGTGCCATTGCCTTTCCCACAGAATACAAACCTGCATGGCCACCTCAACGAGAGCTCGAAATCGCGAAAGCCTGCTCGAACGGCCAGCTTCTCGAACTCCTTTAAAGTGAATGCAGCCCGAATAGATTGTGGACCATCGAAGTGCACGACTCTTGATCGACTTAGCAAACGCGTGGCGAGCCAAACTTGATAGAAGTTCATCCAGCTCCGGTGAAGATCAATCACTATCACCTTTCTACGGGCTGCAGACCGCATTCGCTTTAGAACGGTAACAACCTCGTTTTCGTTCAAATGGTGCAGGAATTGTGAAGACATGACGAAATCGAATTTTCCCTCGATATCGTTTTGGACAACATCATGTTCAATCAGTTCGATATTCGCTCGATTATTCCACGCCTGCTGTCGGGCTACCAAAAGTGCGGCTACACTAATATCGCTGGCAGTGACACTCAGACTTTGTCCTGTTTTCGTACTCAATCTATGTATAGCGATTGGTATATCCGCTGAGCCGGTTGCTACATCGAGAAGACTGAGCTTTTGGTTGACAGGACCTTTTGAAATGCTTTTTCGCAAAAAACTCCATGCGAGTCTAGGATTGCCAGTCCAGGCATTGATTCGCTTTAGTCCTTCGAGAGCAGCTTGATGCTCAAGCCGATCCAACTGGGGATCGTCCATGAGCTCTGGCACAAGTTCTCGCTGCTTCATCGACTGGAACCGTAAGTAGCTCGTCATAGTACGTACATTTGGCCTTTGTGGAGCCAGTAACGGCTCCCGGGAAGCAGAGTTCGTAGTTGATGAAGTCGTCGATTAGAACCCGGATCTCACGGGGACAGAAGACACAGCATCAATCAATGCCGCACGTCGCATCATGGATGCAGTATTAATTCAGTCGGCCGATGGTCGCTTGTCTTTTCGTCATCCGGAAAATCTCCGGGACGAACTATCACGTTGCAGACAGGCTCCCATTCTCGCGCCTTCCCAGCCACAAAAGCGAAGTCAAGCATCGAATCCGGATAACGGTCTTTGCCTTGAGAATTACCAGACCAATTCGTATCGATCCATTCCTGCGGCTTAACCCACTGCCAAACATTGCTGCGCACGACTGATTGCCCTCGTGAGTTACAAATGAATAGTCGAAATTGAAATCGCCATTGGCAACCATAGGTATCGACTTGCCTCGCGCCCACTCAGTCAGGCCCAAAGCTTGTTGCTCGCGTAGTTCCTCGTTCCGTCTCGCAAGATGTACTACTGTCAGTAGCATCTCCTCGCCGGTCCGGCGGTCTTTCAGGTGCACGATCAGTGGTGAACGATGGTTCCCGTCGTTTACTTTGATGCCCTCAATCTCCTGAGGCTCATCTAGCTCAAGGAGCTCGAAACGACTTTTGTCAAAGATGATTTGCAACCGATCACTTGCGCCACTCCTGCTCTCCAATGAGGTAAAGTTGTCACCAACAGCGCTGGAAAAGATCTTAAAGTGTCGCGGTGACACTTCGCTCAAAGCGTACAAATCATAGGTGTTAAACTCGGAGAGCTGTGTTGCTATGGTCTCTGCTTCGCTTCCGCCGGACTCAACATTCCAAGCCAGAATCCGAATCTCGCTGGTTGTTGGCTGACTCTCAACAGCAGGTACTTCTGCTTCGGTCTTTTCAATGTTGGGCCGACAGCCCAACAAACCTGCCAGACACAGGAAAGAGCACACCGTGCTTATTCTCCATTGATTCATCCTTATTCTCCTTCCAGCCATCTATCTTCTCAAATCTGAGTCCAATAACGCCAGGAGCCTCTTCACATCTGCCCTGAACCTATTTGGCCGGTTGACCCGATCTGCGCTGATGCATTCAGGGTAAAAAGACAGCATATCTCGCCCGCCGTGTATTTTACCTGCCCTAGATCATCTCTGAATTCTATGAAGCAGCGAACTATCGTGCGAGACTCCGTCCGTCGAAGAAATCTCAGTAGCGACTCGGGTGCGCCCGCTTGGGACAAACAGCTTAGCTTAGATAACCCATACACGGGTAATCAATGTACTCCACGTCAACAAGGAAACACTCGACATATTGAGTAGACTTAAGACCGATTCAACATGCTCATCCGACCTTCGACGAACGATTGATAATAGTGTTTAGCACCCGAAGTCCGGCTAACGTGTTATCGAAAGCGAAGATCTATCGCTCAGACTCGTGTAGCGAAGATGCAGCCCGAGTAACATTGCCTATCGCCTAGAGATCTTTCCTACGCTTTTTTCTTTTGCTCGCAGAAAACGAGAGAAACAGAGGAAAAAGAAAGGAAAAAGAGCCTTCATTCTCCGGTTAGTTACAACTCATTGCACCTTTGCCCCGCGCTGCGCGAAAAGCAGCCCGTATGGCGCACTAAATCCACCGCAGGGGGGGGTGTACTGCCAGCCGTGGCGATCCAAAACGAAACTTGCCAAACTGTCAATAAACCAAGAAGTGCAAGCGGGACGACACAGCCACCAAACGCTATCCAATACAAAATTTTACGCTTGCTTGTGGGCTTCTTCGCTTCAACGATAGGTAGCTCGCTACTCTCTGGCTCGCTGTATGGATTTGGTTGGTCACTCATTGGTGCCTCTTTCAGTCAGAATCAATTCTTCTTGCTTTTGGAGCCTTGTTTCATGCATTTGCTGGTCAAGAATACTTATGACCATAAAGAAGAAGCCAGACCGTAAACACAACTGGTACCAAACCAATAAGTGCAAGCGTCCAGATGACACCGATCGCTATCAAATACAAAATTTTACGCTTGCTTGTGGGCTTCTTCGCTTCAACGATAGGTAGCTCGCTACTCTCTGGCTCGCTGTATGGATTTGGTTGGTCACTCATTGGTGCCTCTTTCAGTCAGAATCAATTCTTCTTGCTTTCAAAGCCCGGATAGTGTTTGCGGCTGGTTTCTGCACCGCTGCAAGTGTTTGATAATAAGCAAATAATCCGCAAAGATAGATGAATTATTTAGTGAATGGAAACAAAAAACCGCCATTCCCCAGGGAAAAGCGGCTTAAATGTACCCCCGCAAGGACTTCACCCACCCAACAAAACATTGGGCCAAACGAAACCAGCAGCGAAAGTACCCCAAAAAGTACCCCACAGCCGGCTGAGATGTTCGCAGAATGCATCAGGGAGCATCTGGCCGATGAGCATTTAGCTGAGCTGCTGCATGCACTGCAGGGAACCGTGGAATGTTAGCCTGTGCTGACACCGGGGGGCGGTCAGATTCTGAGGAATGGAGCGGCAGCGACCTATCGTGTCGCGCACACAATTGCGACCTAGCAAATACTTTTTAGGGGGGCTGCGTACACCTGCGGGGTGGTGGGGCCGTGTGACTAATCCATTAGGCTATCGTGACCAGGTTTGCGGCCTAATTACCCGCTAATGTGTTTCGGTACAGATGCCCTATTCCGTCCGTACCGAGACGCAGCCTGGCAGCCAAAGAATAGGACTTCCCATGACTGCAGACAAAGCCGGGGACCACTCCGGATTGAAACCGCGGCGGCCCTCTGTCCGTAGCCTTAGAACACTCCGTGCGGCTTTTGAACGTAAGTTAGATCGGCACGGAGAACTGCCCATCCTGATCCGGCAGAACTGCACCCGTTTACCCGCAATTAAGGTCGATAAGCTAGTGTTTCAGCTGCCAGAATTAAAGGCAGTCATACAACAGAGATATTGCATTCGTGAAAATCTCGTCAGGGATATTTGTTACCTATTGCCGGATAACAAAAACTACGATCTGAGGGTTCCGGCCAGATTAGGCGAGCTTGCGATAGATGTAGTTTCCCGGGAATACAGAAAGCAGTTTCTTCGCAGCTATTCAGAAGAGTTCGTCAGTAATGCAGACGATTGGTGGCAGTTCATAGTTGAAATCGGACTACAGCGAAGACCGGACTGTGGGTTCAAGTTGAAGCGTATCTACGCATATGGGCATCCTGGTTTCAAAAGCGGCCCGGACACTGATAGTGGTTGGTATGCGTGGCACATAGATTGCCACAGTGCATCAATGCAGATCATTGATTGGCTTCTGGATCTCGCAGAGCAGGAACCATTGAAGCCGAACAAAGGCCAAGCTGAAGAACCATCGAAACCGAGTAGCACACACGACGATGTAGACCTAGCCGCAATGTACTCGGATTGGCTCATTTATGAACGGTATGAGAAGAATGGTCTTCGAAGCAACGCAAAGTTCGTAAACCGCTACCCCGAGCTGGGGCTAACCCCGGATGGCATGCATAGGCTGCGGGGTAGAGTTCGGAAGCAGAAATCGAGATACGGGTACACCACAGCCGCCGAGATTTGCAAAGAACTTCGGAAACGGAAAGCGAACATTCCAGAAAACCCATTCGCAAACTGTGACAGGAAAATAAGTCACAGAAAGAAATCTTAGGGATTTTCGAGATGTCCCAATAAGCGATTGGCCTAGCCTGTGGTGGCTGGCTGATAGCCGCAACTATCACAATGTATCCAAAGCTGTGACCATCTTTCATGTGTCACAGGTTGTCACAGAATCTGCCGGTTCAATCAGTAGCAGTTGAATATTTCATTCCTGTTACCGATTGGAGTCAAGCAAATGGAAAAGCAGCTGGAGCTGCCATTGCAGCATCCTCAGTCTGAGCGACTGCTGAACAAGGCCGAGCTGGCCAGCAAGCTGGGAGTTACCCAGCGAACCGTGGATAGGTGGCTGCGAATTGGGGTACTGCCCCGCGACTGCAAGCTGACCATCTGCGGTTCATCTCGATTCAGGGAATCCCTTGCTGATGAGTGGATTCGGGCAGGCTGCCCAGGCACTGAGGATGACTGACGCAGAACCCTGCTGCCGATGTGGGCATCCTGCCACCAATGTTGATGAACAAGGCCAGCCCATCTGCGAGCTATGCCGGGGCTGCACCTGAAAATCAGCAAAGTCTACCGCAAACAGCGGACACCAAAGCAGCCGGCCAAGCGGTCAGCTGCCAAGCCACAGCCCTGGCCAGGGTGCTATTGGGTGTGCGGTTACATCCTGCCCGCCAGTGCAATCATTTGTCCATGTGACGAAAAGGAAACACAAATGAAAATCAGCCAGACATTTGCCGGCAACTACCTGAAAGCAGCCGACATTCCCCAGCCAACTGCCCTGCAGATTACAGCGGTCCAGATGGTAAAGATGCCCGAGGGTGATGAAAAGCCGGCAGTGGTTTTTACCACTGGCCAGCAGTTGGTTCTGAACAAGACCAATGCAACCATCCTGGCAGACCTGTGGGGCGATGAAACCGCAGCATGGCATGGCCGGACGGTTGAGTTGTATTCAACTACCACCAACTACAGTGGTCGCATGGTGCCATGCATCCGAGTGCGAGCACCGCAGCCGGCAGTCCCACAACCACCTGCCCCCACCACACCGCAGGCAGCTGTACCGCAACCAGCCCAGCCTGCACCTGCGACTGATTATCCGGTCGATGCATAGTTTAGTTTCGGTCCCTACATAACAGCAGCCCTGGTGAATGTGCGAGTTCGGCCAGGGCTGCTGTAAAGGAAACACTTCGATGGATTATACAGGAACGGTTCAGAACTACCTGGCAAACGGTTTCAACGTCCTGCCATTGCAAACCGATGGCAGCAAGCGACCCGTCGGCAGCTGGTCCCATCTGCAGGAACGGAAGCTAAGCGAACATGAAATTCAAACCCACTGGGGTAACGGCCAGCCGGCAGGGATTGGCATACTGGCTGGACTGGGCAGCGGCAATCTGCACATCATCGACTTTGATGCAGAGGCTGAGATTTACTTTCAGCGATTCTGGGGCAGCCTGCTGGCATATCGTGGTGATTTGGCAGGCAAGGTGCTGGCATTAGCCACACCCAGACCAGGCCGGCAGGTGTGGTTCAGGCAGGAATCTAAACCGCCCAAGAGTCAGCAGCTGGCCCTGACCGAACCGCAGCCCACAGGGGAACTGGATGCAGATGGGAATGAAATCGTGCTGCCAGGCATTCTGATTGAAACCAGGGGCAGCGGTGGTTATGCAGTAGCCTGCGGTGGTCCCGATGCAGTCCATCCCACAGGGGAACCCTACCAGCTGATTCATGGGCAGTTTGAGCAGCTGCCCATCATCAGCGATGCAGAGGCAGCAACATTGCTGGATATTTGCAGAGGCTACACCCGCTACACTCCAGACCATGTGCAGCGGCAACCTGCCGAACGCTACACAGGCGAACCCAGGCCCGGGGATGTGTTCAACCAACATGCCGACATTCGGCAGCTGCTGCTGGATGCAGGCTGGAAAAGCCACCACTGGGAACAGGATGTTGAGTATCTAACCCGACCAGGCAAGGCACTGGCCGATGGGTACAGTGGAACACTAGGCTACGTCCGAACCGATGATGATAAGCCCTTGTTGGTAGTTCACACCAGTGCAGCAGAACCACTGGGTAAGGGGTGCTACGATGCATTCGAATGTTATACCCTGCTGATGCATGGCGGAGACTATGGCCAGGCAGCTGCTGCGGTCAAGATTGAACTGGCCGAGCAGGTAAACGCAGCCCAGCAAGAGTACCACCAGACAAGTCAGGGACCGGCACAGGATTACAAACCATTCCCTGTGGATCTGCTGCCAGATGTGGTGCAGGCGTATGTGATGGAACATGCAGCAGCCATCGGGATTGAACCGGCCTATGTGGCTGTCCCGATGTTGCCAGTGCTGGCATCCCTGATTGGCCAGGCCAGGGCAGTGTATATCAAGCGGAATTTCACCCTGCCCAGCATTCTGTGGGCTGTCACGATTGGCGATGTGTCTAGAGGCAAGACACCAGGCTGGGAAGCAGCCACCACACCCGCAGACAGGATTGAACATGCCCTGCACCAGTTGATGCAGCAGGCTGATGCCACATACAAGAAACAGCTGGAAGCATTCGAGCGTGGCGAACCGGCAGCGAAACCCCACCGCGAAAAGCAGACCCAGCAGCTGGTGGTCAATGATTTCACGATGGAAACGCTGATCGACATTCACCAGCACAACCACAAGCTGCTACTGTCCATTGATGAGCTGGCCGCATGGGTACGCAGCATGGACCAGTACCGAGCAGGCAAGGGTAGAGATGTTGAGAACTGGCTGTCCATCTACAACGGTGGCAAGATTCAGGTGAACCGCAAGACCGATGGCTATCGGGTCTACTTGCCCAAGACCAGCATCAGTGTGTGCGGAACCATTCAACCGGCAGTAGCACAGGAAACCATCTTCACCGAGCGATTCATAGCCAATGGGTTTGCGGCCAGGATTCTGTGTGCCTATCCACCTGGCCCCATCGTCAGCTGGACCGATGCCGAAGTACCGCAGACTGTAGATGATGCCATGTTCAGCCTGGCCGAGCAGCTGTATGGGCTGACTGGGGAACCGCATGGTCAGGGAACGCAGCCCAAGTATTTGCCCCTGGCACCCGATGCCCTGGATGCATTCAAGCAATGGATGCAGCATGCCGCCGATTATGTGGCTGAGATGGACAGGGAACTGCAGAACGCCTGGTTGAAGCTGCGGCCAGTTGCGGCCAGGCTGGCCCTGATTCATTCGGTAGTGCAGCAGATGGCCGAGCATCCAGAGGGACAGGCAAGCCAGCCTGTGGACCTGCGAAGCATGGAGGCAGGCATTCAGCTGGCCTGGTGGTTCGGCCATGAACTGGAACGCAACTACCACACCGCAACCGGTCCCGATGACCTGCAGAGCCACATTAAGTGGATACTGGCCAAGCATCCCGATGGGCTGGATGCACGCACATTACAGCAAGGCAGGTGGTCCATCAGGACCGCAGCGGATGCCAGGCTGGTGATTCAGCAGCTGCTGGGACAGGGGTTCGGCAGGCTGGATGGTTCGGTTTTCATTCCTCACAAATAGCCACATCTACACATCTACGCATCTACACATCTACAACAGATGAGACATGCCGAGACAGGCCTGTAGATGTGTAGAGCTGTAGAGGCTGTAGATTTCAGGATTCAACATGCTCACATTGGAAATAGCCCAGCAAACGGAATGGGATTTCTGGACTGGCCAGCAGCTGGGGAACCACATCAGCCTGGACACAGAAACCACCCTGATTCAGGGCCAGAACATACCGCAGTTGTGCATGTGCAGTGCATCGGATGGTCTGCAGAACTATATCATCCATCCTGACCGCATGGCAGCATTCCTGATGCAGCACCTGCCCCAGGGCTGTCAGCTGGTGTGCCACAATGTGGCGTTTGATTTCTGGGTGCTGGACAAGCACCTGGCAACCACAGGGGCTGAGGACGCACGCAGCTGGCTGTGGGCAGCAGTGGACCAAGGCCGGATGCATGACACCATGCTGCTGAATGCCCTGGTGACATTGGCCCAGGCCGACGATGACCGCATGCTGTCCCTGGCAGAGCTGGCCCAACAGCATCTTGGCATCGAATTGGAAAAAAACAGTTACCGCACCCGCTACGCTGAAACCATCGGCCAGGGTTGGGGGCAGTTGGATGCCGGATTCTTCCGGTATGCCATCACCGATGCGGCTGCGACCTGGCAGCTATTCTGCAAACTGACCCGCAAGGCCAGCCAGATATGTCAGTTCCACAATCTCAACCGCAGCTACGGGTTCCTGACCGAGCAGCTACAGGTGAAAGCTGCCATCAGCCTGGCAGCCATTACCAGGCATGGGCTGCATGTGGATCTGGACCGAGCAGCAGAGCTGAAGCAGCAGATTGATGCTGACATTCAGCAGGCAGTGCAGACCATGCAGCAAATTGATGGCTGCCTATGGCACACCTACAAGAAAACAGGCCAGCCCAAGCTGAACAAAGAATCAGGGCTGCCCAGGATGAACCAGAAACGGCTAGTAGAACACTTGACCACAATTGCTGAGCAGCACCAGCTGAACATCCCCACCACATCGACTGGCAGGCTGTCCACCAGTGTGAACCACAGCTGGTGCCAGTTCAGGGAGCTGCACCCACTGGTGGCTGCCTACTGCGATTACACCGAACTGACCAAGCTGCGAACATTCTTCACCGGCCTGGACCAGCCGACCATCCACCCCAACTATCGGACGATGGTTAGAACTGGCCGCACCAGTTGTAGTGGTCCCAACATCCAGCAGTTGCCTTCACGCAGCCCAGTCAGGGATGCCATCACAGCCAGGCCAGGCAACCTGCTGTTCATCATCGACTATTCAGCCCTGGAACTGCGAACCCTGGCAGCTGTCTGCTATGAGCGAATTGGATTCAGCCAGCTGCGGGATGTGCTGATCGAAGGAACAGACCCCCACAGCTACACCGCAGCCATGTTTGCCGGTCTGGACCTAGAACAGTTCACCCAACTGCCCAACAAGAAAGAACTACGGCAGCAGGCTAAGGCAATCAATTTCGGCCTGCCAGGTGGGCTGGGACCGGCTGCCTTGGTCGATTATGCCCAGTTCACCTATGGCGTATCCATGACCCTGGAACAGGCCGAGCAGTTCAGCCAGTTGCTAACCAGGCAGGTCTATCCTGAGCTGGGGCTGTACCTGGCCGAAGATACCGCAGCTGTGCTAGCCAACGTCTTGCAGGCCGATGTGGTGCAGGTGCGGGCTACCTGGTCCCAGGGCTGGCAGCTTGGGATTCTTCGTAGGCTACTGGCCGGCCACACCTGCAAGAAAGATGGCACACCCTACCAGGAACAGACCATCTACCGCACCTGGCAGCAGCTAGAAACGCTGTGCAGGAATCCCCACCTGCTGCCCTACATCCAGCAGCGAGATGTGGGCGAATCATCACCGCTACGCCGGCTATTCAATTCCGCAGTCAGCACTACCACTGGCCGCATGCGGGGCAGTGTGCCATTTACCGCAGCCAGGAATGCCCCATTCCAGGGACTGGCAGCGGATGGATGCAAGCAGACGATGTGGAAGCTGACCCAGGCCGGCTATCGCATTGTGGCATTCATCCATGATGAGTTCATCATCGAGCTGAGCAAGCTAGACAACATCAACCAGGCAGCAGCCGAGATAGAAAACATTTGCAAGCAGTCCATGCAGCCATTTGTGCCAGGCATCCCAGTTGAGTGTGAGTATGCCCTGACCCAGCGATGGGACAAGGCAGCCCAGGCTGTCAGGGATGAGAAGGGGCAGTTGCAAGTGTGGTCAGCATCGGTGGCTGGCTAGGGCAAGAATCGGGTAATATGGTGCCGGGCTAGGCCAGGGAGTAGCTACCCAGGCCGAACCGCAGGCACCTGTACCTGCCTGCCCCATTTCATAACTACAGGTGACAACCAGCAGGAGTTGTACTAGATGGCTAGTATCAAACGAAGGGCCAACGGGTCTATTGAAATCCGGTTCATGGACCACCAGGGGAACCGGACCAGCCTATACCCCGGCAGAATTGCCATCAGGGATGCTGAGGCTATCGCAGCCAAGGTGGAACACATTGTTAGCCGAAAAGTGCAGGGGTCTGAACCTGATGTGGCTATTTCCCAGTGGATAGCCGGCCTGTCTGACAAGCTACACCGCAAGTTGGCCAAGCTGGAACTGGTAGCACCCAGGCAGCCGGCAGAGCCACCAGCTGAGCTGGCAGAACCAACCCCCGTGCCTACCATCAAGCAATGGACGGATAGTTACATAGAAAAGCACCCAGGGAAGACTGGGACAATCAGGCAGCTAACAACGGCGGCCAAGTTCCTGGTCGAACATTTTGGTACGGACAAGACGTTAGACACCATCACACCCGGCCATGCTGAGGATTACCGCAAATGGTTGTCTAATAAGAAACTAGCAGAGAACACTGTCAGGCGTAGAATCGGCAGGGCCAAGCAATTTTTCCAGGCAGCCGTTAAATACAGGCTGATCCCAGAAAATCCATTTGCAGATGAAGTGGCGGCGGTGCGGGGGAATCCAGACCGCATGTTCATGGTGCCTGTAGAGTGGATTGATCGCTGCATCAGGAAAGCACCCTGTGAGGATTGGCGAATCATCCTAGCCTTTGCCAGGTATGCCGGCATGCGGGCACACGAATGCTGCATCCAGAGATGGGATGACATAGACCTGGTGAACAACCGGATGATTGTCCGCAGCAACAAATCGCCGGCCATCCGCAGCTGCCCAATCTTCCCCGAGCTAAGACCACATCTGTTGCGGGCAAGGGAGATGGCACCGGGTGGTGCAGAACTGGTCGTGACTAGGTATGGCCCAGACTCAAACCTACGAACCACCCTACAAAAGATTATCACCAGGGCAGGACTGGTTCCCTGGCCGAAGCTGATGCAGAACCTCCGAGCCACCAGAGAAACGGAACTGCTAGCCTGCTACCCAGCTAAGGATGTGACTAGCTGGCTGGGGAATAGCCCAACAGTAGCAAATAACCACTATGCCATGACGATGCAGGCAAGTTTTAATAGGGCTACCGAGTACGGGGCAAAGATAGATGGGGTGACTGCTGGGGTATCTTCAAAAGTACCCCAAAAAGTACCCCACACATTGCAGGAAAAGGCTGGTCAGCGTGAGACAGGCCGAAAGGCATTTGAACCTGTTAATTCAAATATCCTTGAAAAGCTGGCCATGTCTCTGCTCGACCAATCAAAAAGTGACCCCTACGGGACTCGAACCCGTGTTGCCGCCGTGAAAGGGCGGTGTCCTAGACCGCTAGACGAAGGGGCCGCTTGAGGCGACTGCCAGCGGAATTTTTATCAGTGCGAGCAGGAATGGTCAAGACTCATTGAGCAGACAATTCCAACAAGCTGAAATCAGCACTTGCCAAATCATCGACTGAATCGCGTCCGATCCTCAGTTCTTGTTTTCTAATGCAGACTTTTTTATTTACAGCCCCTGACGCGTGGTTCTGGTAAAGGGAGAAAATTCAAAAGAAAAAAGCCCATATCTCGCTCGTCCCCGGACGTTCGAGATACAGGCTTTCACCTAAACCCAGAGTGTATAGTCTGGTTTAGTCCTGCTGAGAAGCAGCTGTATCGTCGTGCTGACTTCTCTTAATAGCGTCATAGACTTCACGTCTGTGCACGGGCACTTCGCGAGGCGCCTCAACACCCAAACGGACCTTGTCGCCACGGATTTCTACGACAACAATGGTAATGTCATTGTTGATGACAATACTCTCATTTTTCTTTCGAGATAGAACTAACATCTTTCCCTTCCTTTGGTTTTTCCCGCCGCCAATTCCAAAAGCGAATCTGTCCTTATTAACGCGATGGAAAACGAGTTTGCCGAGACTGAGTTGGTTCTCGGTTGTCAGCCAATTTTTTTGACTGGTTTGGCTCCCACACGCTGTGGGAAGCTAAAACACGTCTGTCTCTACGGTACCCTGACCAAGCTACATCGCTAAGCTAGTACCATCACTCTACGCACAATGAGGCCCGAGTCAAGAAATCAAGTACTTTTGCCACTAGTTTTTGTAGTTTTTTTGCTGTCGACGATGGGGATAGTGCAACAATAGATCTCACAGTCCTCCCTTCTTTACACGTTCTACTCCCAAGTGCCCAAATTGAAGACGCTGCTGCAGAAGCATCGGGCTGACTTCGTTCAGTGGTTTGTACAGTTCGCTGTGGTATTCGTGATAGCAGCGACCTCGGTCCCAGGCGTTAATGAATCGCACTATCTGACCAAGGCAAGACACTTCTTTGACTCGAGTTTTGCGCCTAGCGATCTGTTTCTGAATTCTGGAAACTCCCACTACGCTTCGACCTTACTAGCTGGCAGCTTATCGCTGTTTATGCCGCTGGGAGCGGTGGCTTGGGTTGGGAGATTCTTAGCTTGGGGCTTTATGTCATTTGCTTGGATTAGGTTTGGGCAAAGCCTGCGGATTCCAAGAGTGCTTGCACCATTCGCGCTTGCTACGTGGATCTTGGCCGTGGATTATGGCAACTGGGCTGGAGAATGGGCTGTCGGTGGATTTGAAGGGAAATCATTGGCCTATCCTTGCGTGTTGCTTGGGATAGCTGCTGCCTTGAACGATAGATGGGAGCGCGGATGGGTGTGGCTGGCCTGTGGTGTGTTGTGGCATCCATTAGTCGGTGGTTGGGCTGGCTTGAGCGTAGGATTGGTCTGGTTGTTTAGTCGTTCCGCGCCGAGCTTCTTCTCGCAGTTCAATTGGATTGCCATTGCATTCGTTATTTCGTTGCTTGGTCTCCTTCCGGCGCTGTTTGGAATTCGCGGGGATGACCCGAGCGCCGTCGCAGCGCAGGTGCATGTGTTTTTCAGGCTTGATCACCATCTTCGTCCGACGACGTTTTCTGCAGCGAAAGACTGGGCTGCCTGCGTCTCTGTTATTCTTTTCCTCTTGGTTATAGCCGTCTGGTTTGCAGTCAAATACTTTTCATTGAGTCGCCAAAGCCCGCAAGCCGTTGCGGATGAAGAAGAGCTTCGTCTTTCGCTGCGAGGGAGTGGGCGTCTTCTTTCGATTGCAGCACTTGCGGCGCTGTTCGCATGCATCGGTTGGTGCATTGATCGTTACATCGCAGATGCGAATGCCGCAACGTACCAACCTGTGCTTGCTGCTAGCCTACTTCGGTTTTATTGGTTGCGTTGGGCGGATATCGCTGTGCCTTTGGCATGGAGTGCTGTTTTGTGGCAAGGCGTCAGTTTTGGTTTCGAGCGAAAAACTGAAACGAGCGGCGAGGTTGACGACGAAAACAAAATTCTTCTCGCGGGCGCTCGCAAAGTAGGAATCGCTCTGCTGGCGCCTACGGTGCTTGGTCTTTCGGCCTTTAGAACATACCAAGCCTCGGATGATACAGTTCCTCCGGCGGACAAGCTGGTCGTTGAAACTTTTGGCGAACGACAAGAAATCGAATGGAAAGATGGCCGCTCGAATCGACACGTCGATTGGCTCGCTGCATGCGAATGGATTCGAAAGAATACACCTACTGATAGTCTTTGGTTGACGCCAAAATACCAACAATCCTTTAAGTGGCATGCTGAAAGGGCAGAGGTTGTTTGCTGGAAGGATGTGCCTCAGGATGTTCCAAGCGTTATTGAGTGGTACCGGCGAGTAAAAATACTGACTCCTCGAGTGACGCCATCAGGCTTGGTCCGTGGCTGGACAGACGAGGAGATTTTAGAATTGAAGGAAGAGTTCGGCTTCGAGTACATGTTGGTCGATCGAACCTATTATGCCAGGCACGAGCAACCGCCTAGGTTTGAGCTGGTCTATCCGATAAAGGTTATTAACAAAAGTTTCGCGGTTTTTCGTATTCGTTAGATTTCAATCTCGTTGCGTGGTTCGACTTCGCAATCTCCAATACCCGCTTGAAGAGGACTGAATTGAATGTCATTTGGTAATCGCATGAAAGGTGCCATCGCAGGCGTCTTGTTTGGACTACTGCTTGTACCTGGAAGCATCGCTCTGCATGCTTGGAATGAGTACCGGACCATTCATCGAACCAAGGGGCTGGCCGAAGCCGAACAAGATGTAGTAACCATTTCGGATTCCTCACAATTGATGTTAGAATTCGAGGATAAACTCGTGCATCTGAGCGGTCTCGCTCATACGGATGAGGTTTTGGCAGATGAGGAGTTCTCGATCCGCGAGAACGGTATTCACTTGAAGCGACACGTTGAAATGTACCAGTGGGATGAAAGTTCTTCTCGCAAGAACGATCGCAAGACATATTCTTACAGTAAAGGATGGCACGAGGGGCGGATTAACAGCGAGAGTTTTCACGAGTCAGGACACGTGAATCCCACGCTCCCTTTCAAGGGACATCGACAGTCCGCAAAGCATGTCACTCTAGGAGCCTATAGGCTGACCTCGACTTTGCTTAAGGAGATGGACAACTGGCAGAACATCGCGCTCAATGAAGCAGCGGTTCTGGAAGCGGTTGGGGCAGACGGAGAAGGCCATTTTGTCGTCTCCGGTAACGAGTTGTACTGGGGGAAGGTAAAGCCTAATCCAGGTTCACCGGAAGTCGGTGATGTGCGAATGACTTTCAAAGTTGTGAAACCGGCGGATGTTTCGGTGATGGCTCGCCTACAAGGAGAGAAGTTCTCGACCTACAAAACAAGCAATGGCGAGCCGATTGAGGATCTTTACTATGGCCTAATGAGTTCAGATGAGTTTGTTGGAAAACTAAAGTCCGAGAACACAGTCATGGCTTGGCTCATCCGTGGCGGCGGCTTCTTGATGTGCGGGATCGGGATCAGCTTGATCTTTGGCCCGGCTCAAGCATTGGTGAGTTGGATTCCTATGGTTGGTGACATCACGGGCTTCATGATTGGTGTCGTCGCATTCCTGCTGGCTTCGATTATTTCGCTTACCACGATCTCGATCGCTTGGATTGCAGTTCGACCTTTGCTTGGAATTACTCTGCTGGTTCTGACAGCGGCTCTGATCGCGGCACTTGTCGTCCTGCGTCGTTCCACAAAAACCGAGCCTCCTATTGCCGATGCTAGCATGTTCGTGAACTAGAGGGAATTGTAGTGGGATTCACAAGAAACACTGCTTCTTCATTACGGTATTCCTGCTCTCGCTGGCTCATGACTACAGGTGCAATTTTGGGTTGCGCATAGCGAATGCCAGGATGTTCCAGTATGGCAAGCCTTCTCAAAAAGGAATAAAGGAGTTCTGGCGAGTCCGACCAAGGGAAGTTCTGGCTTAATTTGAATAGGCAATCTCTTTGACGCGCCAGTGCTTTCCTTCGGAGACTTGAGACATCTCAAGGTTTGAGATGTTTCGTCGTGCTAACTCTTTGTCACTATGGAAAATTAGAAGTACTAGCTGACCAGGCAGGCTTTCTTGCGGTTCTTCAACGTTCTGCTGTGAGTTGACCGTCTTGCTATATGCCGTGGTCGCATCCAAATCGACCTGGATAACGATGTCAAACATTTTGTCAACCGGTGTATTGTCCGGCACCCCATAGTTGCCGCTGAAGATGGTCATGTCGTCTCGTTCGATCTGAATTGTCAGTAGCCTCTGCCCCGGCAAAACACAGCCAATCGCACCACTAAGGGTGAAGATAAGGGTGAGAATGATAATTCTTTGAGCGTGAATCATTTGACTGCCAATTGAGGTGCGAGATAGTTTTGTGCTCTGTTAGGTCGACTTCTCGGTGAGTTCAACGCAATGGCCGTCTAAGTCTGACACAATTGCTCGCCGCCCCCCCATTGTGTAGATTCTGGAACGGGCAGAATTGATGCGCTAAGCCGACGTAGCTTCTCAATGGCCTCGTCGGGCTCATCAACGACAAATCCGATTCTAACGTATTTTGTTGTATGGTAGTCGCTACGCGGATAGATCTGGAAGACAAACTGCCCTTGATCAGATACATAGTGTTCTCGACCATCTCCATGGGTATGTATGATGGTTGTGAGGCCGATAGCTTGGTTGGATGCTAAGCTTGGTCGCTGTCCGTCGAGCTGATTACGAGGAGGTTAAGCAATGCATTGGC
The DNA here is from genome assembly GCA_963691875.1 of Aureliella sp. Taxonomy (GTDB): domain Bacteria; phylum Planctomycetota; class Planctomycetia; order Pirellulales; family Pirellulaceae; genus Aureliella. Next base: position 725,359 of record OY829846.1, on the reverse strand, counting down.
TTGCATTTATAAGTCCTCAGAGTCCGCTCTGCTGAAGTGCGTCCTCTGTTGGCGAACCAATTCCTTTCGCTGGAAGTCGACGGCGAGGCAGCCGTCACTCGTAGCCTCTGGTTGACATGCCTGTAGAAAACCAGCTTGCTTGAGCATCGAAACATGTTCGCCGAGAGTGTAGCAACGGCCTTGCCCACCTGTAAGCTTGTAGAGTGTCAGCCCATAACACGATTTCCAAAGTGAATCCCATTGATCGTGGGGAGTTGGGTTTCCAGGCGATAGCATTGGCTCGTGAATCGTGATTGTGAGACGTTCAGAAGCCGCGGCAGAGATGTTTTTAAAGAGTCTAACACATTGATGCGGCAGCCAGTCGTGAACTGTGTTGGAGAGCAGGTAGTGGTTCGCTTTGGGCACCTGCTCAAAAATGTTGGACTCGAGAAAACCCAGCGGCGGTTTGGGCGATTGGATTTCGTTGTACATCTCGCGAGCGAAGTTCAGCCCGGCGGCTTGATCAACCAAAACCGCTGACATGCGTTCGTGCTGTCGTCGCAGGCAAGCAATTGCGACATAGGGCGAGCCAGCACCGAGATCAGCCAAGACAAGGTTCTCGCTTTCGTTGACGATCGGGCGGTCGTTCAAGGACCGAGAGATCAATCCGGCGAGTGGTTCGGCGAAATTCTTTGCTCGGGATGCAAGGCCATAGGCGATCTCGCGAGCAACATTCTCTGTCGCAACAGATTCCATCAAGCAGTCATCGTTGGCTGCATCGACGTAAAGGGGCTTCGCCTCGAAATCACCTTGTAACATTTTGATGAGCTCCCGAGTTGAGTCGGACGATCCCATCGATAGATAGGGCAACCTTGATTGCAAACTTGCCACGCCTAGAACATGCTCGGCGAGTTCGGTGACTCGGAGACCAAGATCTGGTTTCGTCGGGTCAATCCATTCAAGCACCTTCATGCTGACGAGTAGATAGCCAAAGGTTCTGGCTCCCTGAGTGGTGAATCCAAAGCGATCGCATAGTGATTCCCATTGAAGAGAATCGCCTCCGAGTGACTCCACCAGTTCTAGTTCGAAGCAAATTCGAAGTGCGTCGGCCGCTTCCTGAAAGCGAAGCAGGGCATAGAAGTTTCCTTCATCGAAGCAATCTGAGTTAGTAGGCATTGGGGGCTTCAGGTTTTGCGTTACGTAAAGTCAGCCGCCCAAGGGATTTAGCAGCTTCCTACCCATGTGGTGCTTTAGGGTAGCAGATTGAAGGCGTCAGAAGTTGCTTGAGTGATACGAACGCCTGGCGTCGTGTGACAGGTACGAAAGTCTGGTTGCAGACCGCAGGGCAGGGCAGCGGTAGGATGGCCCTGTTACTGCATGGGATCTCGCGACAAGCACGAGATCCCGCGTTTCGAGAAAGGTCAATTTCGCTACTTATAAGGGCGAGCGGCGTTGTTCTTGACTGCCCAAAGAAGGGTGATCAGGGCCTCTTTTGCATTACCGTCGTGATATTCAAGCAGCTTAGTATCGAGATCATGCGGCCGGCCATTCACCTCAGGGAACAAGGACACGACGTGATCGACTTTTTCTTCCCAGCTCAGCTCACTTGCACCGAGGAGTTTGTCCACAAAGCTCAGCTCGGCCGCAGTGGGCCGATTACGGTGCACGACGAAACCAACAGATGGCATTTCGAGCACAAGTTCCTTACCCTTGCCCCGCTTCTCTGTGTTCGGCTGGGCTAAAGTAGTTGGCAGGTTAGTTAGTGTCGGGGCCAACCCAGAAAACCGATTCATCATGTCCAAGGAACTCGCCAGACTCGTTGCGTCGCGACCAACTCCTAACGAAAGTGGGACAGCAAAAGCTAGTTCAGCAAGTTGTAGCTTCTCGAAGGCCTCATCAGTCTCCTCAAGCCACTGTTGTCTTGAAATTGAGACAGGTGCTTGAGCATACAAATCGGTACTTGCAAGCCAGGTGACCAAAGATCGTACATCACGACCATGCGCGCGATACTGGGTCGCAAGCATGTCTAGTACAGCTTGCCGCTGTGGAATCGCAACTACATCGATACCTTGAACCTGGGGCACAAGGTGCCGACCGAACAGCAGTTTCCATGTCTGATTAACAACTGCTTGGTCCATTCGGGTTGAATCAGAAACCCAAGCGGCCAATGCGGCTCGAGGTGACTCGGCTTCAGTTTTATCCCACTCAACCCCTCCAGGGATCTTGGCGGTTGTAGATAGCACTTGGCCATCAGGCAGAGTGTAGTAGACGACTGGTGATTTATTCGCGAAAATCTCAGCCTGCTTGTCAGTCAAGTTCAGAGACCCGTCATCCGCGTTACGCCTGACCTGAACCCCGTTAAGGAGAGCGACTATGGACCAATATGATTCCTGCTTCGCCAGAGTTGGCGACGCTGAAGATTTGTTGTCGTGACAGCGAACGCAGCTAGAGTTTGTGTTAAGCAAGTTGCTGCCCAAGCGATTCATCATCCGGTGTTTGTCACCTACTGCCAGCTTGCGAAAAACAAACTTAGCAGCGACATCAAGCGGGCGTTTGGCTTCCGTTGAGAGATCTGCTTCAAGCACACTCTGAACAAACTGATTCCAATCCTGCCCACCTGAGATTGCTTCGCTCGCCAAATTCGTAAAGACAGTGCCATCCGCTTCGTCAAGTTCACGAGGGTTACGCACTACGAGAGTACTGGCTAACTTCTTCGCGAGAAGCGATGCCGCTTCGGGTGTCTCCATTAACTGCTGAACAAAGGCGGCCTGCTGCAATTCAGGATCGATTTCGAGGCTTCCGCTGGTTTCAGCAAGAGATTCCGCGCCGATCAGATTGAGCAAAATCTTGTTCTTTAACAATGGCTCTGCGAGCCGGTCGCTAGCCTGCACGCCAATAGCGGCCCAAATCTCAGCGAAATGCTGATTGACTGACCCAACAATTGCTGAAGCTTCAAGTGGCGTAGCGATCTCCTGATTGATCGCAAGCTGCGTTTCTTTTTCTGGTTGAATGCCACTTGGAGAAGTGTCGAATGGAAGGTTGTCTAAATTCAACTCTTCTTTCGGCGACTGTTTTTGTCGTGAGTCAAGATTGGCAGCACGTGCCTTATTGGTGTTTGACGCTCCTGCCAAGCTTGTGTCGGATGGCTGGTTGGGTAGATCTTCAACCTGTGTAGCTTCTCCGCCGCCTTCTCCCTCAGCGACATCATTGCCATCTTCCGGCCAGACAGTCCAAAAGATTGCGGCGAGAAGCAAGGCAGCACTCGCGGCCAAGGCGGGTATCCAGGGAGAACGTTTCTCGGTGGACTGGAAGGACTTCTTGCGAGTCTGAACGGGTGGCGCAACTGGCGGTTGTGACAGAACTGCTGCATCTACAGACGGAAGTTGGGTGTTTGTGACGACTTTGGCACCGGTCGATTGCGCATCCTTTTCCGCAGCCCACGCAGCTTCAATCCGCTCAGATAAATCTGGCGGACTTGGACCATTGAGCATCTCTTCTGTCAGGTAGTCAAGTATTTGATCTGAGTATTCTTCACTCATGTGATCTTTCTTTCTACGCAGTCACGTAGTTGTGCTTTCGCTCTCTGCATCAGATTTTTCGCACCATGCTCGGTAATGCCCAGCTCTCCAGCAATTGCTTCACGAGTTGATTCGCCAGAAAAGCGAAGTCGCAAAGCCAATCTGGCTCGCTCGGTCAGCCGCTCAAAGCAATCGGACAAGGCATCCAATGCTGCGTTGCCTGAGTCGAATCCAGCCCAGCGGACCCAAGCCGACTCAAATTTCTCAGCGTGTTCGGTGACCGTCATTCGGACATCTCGCCGTCGACGCGAGATAAACAAATTGTGTGCTACACGTCGAAGGTAACTCGCGGTAGCCGCATCGCTGTATTGAGTGAACGGCTTTCGCATAATCTCCAAGAACGTGTCTTGCGTCAGGTCATCTGCCAAGGCTGGTTCGGCCCCCAATGCGCGGAGATAACGCCACACGGCAACTTGATGCCGTGCAACCAGTTCGGTCAAATCCAATTCCACTTGCTCGCCGCCAGAGGAAGAGGCAGCGGTTTTGCTGTCCTCTTCCATCTTGGAAACGCCACCGTTGGTCGCCACTAACACTCCTGGTTCTTTAAGGCAGTCTAGGCTCCTTAGGGCCTAGAGGGTCATCAAGCAATCAATTCCTTGATAATTTTACCGCCATTTGCGATCTTCATTGGGCGACCGCTCTTGCTCTGGTAAGTCGTCTCCAAATTGATGCCCAAGCCTTTGCAAACTGTAGCCATCATGTCTTCCGCAGAATAAGGCTCGGTGATAACTCGGCGACCTTCCTCATCAGTTTCGCCGACTGCAAGACCACCCTTGATTCCGCCACCACCGGCGACAACACTCCAGGATCGAGCCCAGTGGTCACGACCACCGTTGCCATTGATTGTTGGAGTTCGTCCGAACTCACCCATCCAGATCACGGCTGTGTTCTCAATAAGACCTCTTTGCTCAAGGTCTTCCACCAAAGCACTCATGGCTCGATCCATTTCAGGAAGACGAGTTTCCAGAGTTTGGTGAATGTTCTGGTGGTTGTCCCAACCGCCCATGTTGACTTCTATAAAAGGCACCCCAACTTCTACCAAACGACGTGCCATCAAGCAGCCGCGGCCAAAGCCCGTATCACCGTAACGCTCGGTCATTGCGTCTGGTTCTTTGGAGACCTCAAAAGCTTCCATCTGAGCACTGGTCATCAAGTCAAATGTCTTTTTCAGAATTTTGGCGTGATCCATTGCCGCTGGACCACGATTTTGCTTGATGAAGCTGCCTTCGATCAGCTTGAGCGTTTCCATCCGCTGAGCCAAACGAGAGTCCGTTAACTTCATGTCCAAGTTGTCAATTCGGCCCGTGCTACTAACTGAGAACGGAGCCCAAGCCATCCCAAGGAAGCCGGGACCTTCGCTAGCACCACCAACGGACACAAAAGGAGGGATTTCAAGGTCTTCGCGGTTGGCCATCATTTCGTGTGAGATGACAGAGCCATAGCTCGGGTGCTCAATACTTGGATTGGGGACGAAGCCCGTGTGCATGTAGTATCTTCCACGCCCGTGATCTGCCTCGCGAGTGCTCATTGAGCGAACAATCGAAAGGTTGTGCATTTGCTTTGCAACCATCGGTAGATGCTCACAGATCTGCATGTCACCAGTAGTTGAAATGGGCCGGAATGGACCTCCAGTGGAAGCACCAGGCTTCAAGTCCCAAAGGTCGATGGTGGCTGGGCCACCACCCATCCAAAGCAAAATTGCTGACTTATTCTGCTTCTTCAGTTCGTCAGCATGCACCCGGATCGAGTTCCCCATTGCCATGGCGGAACCAGCGAGCGCTGAAGCACCAGCCGTGTGCTTCATGAAGTGTCTACGGCTCATTCCTCGAGGAGTAGAGTTGTTTTGCCAAAGCATCGGGGATTCTCCTTGTTGAGTCTTCGCTCATCCGTGCACGCACACGGATATAAGGTTGCATCGAAATTACTATCCGGATTACTGCACTAAGATAAACTCATTGCTGTTTAACACGGCCCACCAAAGGTCTTGCAAAGCATCCGCTGTCTTGCCTGAGCGGACCCGCAAAAGCTGGCCCGCTATTTTCTGCTCATCCACTGTGGCCTTGCGCGCCATACCAGCCATTAACAGCATGTTTACTTTCTCGGGGTACTTGGCCTTCGCATTAGCGATGTTGTTCAGCCAGGCCCCCTTATCGACTGAGGTCGAACGCTTCACCAAGTCACCATTGAACAGCATCAAGGCTTGAGGAATCGAGCCGTTGAAAGTCGTCGCTTCGTCTCCTTCATCAGTTCCAAATGCGACGGAGAATTGCGACAACCAACGGTCACGCTCTCGCTGCTGCTGTTCCAGAGAGCCCTTAGCCTGGCCACCTACATGTACCAGCGAATGGTAGAGCTGTTCTGCACTCATCTGCCTTAGGTAAAAGTGGCTAAATTGCGGAGTCTCGCCGATGGTTGGGTCGTCACCAGAATTGCCGCTCGAGATCTTGCTACTGAGTTGATAAGGCCGAGACAGTGTGATCCAACGCATCAATGCCTTCATGTCATAACTCGACTTGCGGAACTCTTCGCCGAGATAATCAAGCAATTCCGGGTGAGAAACGGTCGTATGTGGCCCCAAATCGTCAATGGGCTTTGTGAAGCCATAGCCCATGAAATGAGCCCACATGCGATTGACAATCATCTTGTCCAAGTACTCGCTGCCCATCATGAGCTTTCCTAGCTCAGTTCGGCGAATAACGTCCGATACGTAACCACTTCGGCTGATCGGCGTTCCGTCCGTAAAAACTGGGTATGCAACACTGGTAACGCCGTTTCGTAGATAGTAATAGATCTCTGCTTCCGAAGGCCTTCCACCCTCGCCTGCAAAATCTTGATTCACGAGTTCACCGTGATCAATGTCCCGAGTTCCCGGCACGTAGCGTCTGAGGGCACGAGACTGTCGGAAGAACGCATTAAATTCCCAGAACTTTTGTTGCTTCCACTGATTGAAGGGGTGGTTATGACACTGCGTGCATTGAACCTGCAAACCAAGGAAGACCTTTGAAGTAGCTGACGTAGCAAGTGTACCGTCCTCATCGTTGACTTTGTCAATCAAGAAATTGACGGCCCCGTTGTAGTTCTCCGTACCAGGTTTCGAAGAGCCTGTCGCTGTGACGAGTTCATAGGCCATCTGGTTGTAAGGCTTGTTGCGGGCAAAGCAATCACGCAGATACTTCGCCATCCCATCACGACTCACAAAAGAATCCCGAGCAGTTCCACCCGTTCGGCCGATCAGGATGTTGCTCCAGATCGTGCCCCAGTGATTTGCGTACTCGCTGACATGCTTGCTATCGTTCAGCAGCGTATCGACCAGTTTTTCGCGCTTTCGCTTGTCATTGTCTCTTACGAAGCTGTTAAGTTCTTGGAAGGTTGGAATTCGGCCGACCAAATCCAAGTAGACTCGACGGCACCACTTTCCGTCCGCCTCAACTGGGGACGGATTAATTTGATAGTCCCTCCACTGTTGCGAAAAGACTTCGTTAATCTTCTTGACCTGGGCAATCTCAGGCTCTGGTATTGGCTTCTGTGCGTTTGCAACGAAGACCGCAGAAAAAAATACCGCACACCCCGTAAGAGCTATTTTGCAGGCGATTCGGTTCCAGCCGATCATGCGGATGAACTCCAAGATTTTCAAATAATTAAAAGGCCAGCAAATATGGAAGGTTGCTGACTTGCTGGCACCTCACTGGCACCTAGCATGAATAGAGTGAAACGCTGCTCCTTAGTGTACTCAACTTTTGAGGGCTTCCACTACCACATTCTTGCCGCAAAACGGGCTTGCTGCGGCTGTTTTGAAGCTATTTCTACCGCTAAGCTGACTCAAAGGCCATTTTCGGTCCGTTTGCGGTCAGCCGCTGCGTTGGCTTGTGAGCCTTTCTGCTCGACGAGCCTATCGCCGCGATTCGCTCCTACTTTGGATCTATGCACAAAATGAACGGTAGTTTCTTTATGATCAACCGAAATACGATGCTCGTTACCTGTCAATGCTGCGCTCCCTTTCGTCGGCAGCTCAATCTTCTGCTCGTATGCCTGCTGCCCGTTCTTTGCCAAGTTTCAGCCCTTCCGGCCCGCCCTCAATTCGATTCCGCAGAACCGGAATTGAAGGCGTTGCTTGGGCAGTACGTTCCAGTGCGGCTGAGTAGCGACCTCTCGGTGCTTAGCCCGAGCGAAAAGAGAATGATTCCGTTGCTGATCAAGGCAGCCAAGCTCATGGATGATTGCTTCTGGTACGAGGCATACGGCGATAACGAAGCTAAAGCTGCTTTGTTATCTGGAGCTGGCGACGACGCAAGACGCTACATCGCACTGAACTATGGACCATGGGATCGCCTGGGCGATAACAAGCCCTTTCTGCCTGGTGTTGGCCCAAAGCCTGCTGGAGCAAACTTTTATCCGAAGGATATGACGGCCGAAGAGTTTGAAGCTGCAAATCTCGCTGGCAAAGACAGCCTTTACACGTTTTTGCGGCGTGACTCAGCTGGAAAACTGATCACGGTTCCGTATCGAGAAGTTTTCAAAGCTCAGACGACTGCCGCCGCGAAACTTTTGGAACAATGCGCCGAGTTGGCTCCTTCGCAGGGGCTCAAACGTTATTTGAGTCTACGTGCAAAAGCTTTGCTTACGGATGACTATCAGCCCAGTGATTTTGCTTGGCTGGAGATGAAAGACAATAGGCTCGACGTGGTCATCGGTCCAATCGAAACCTATGAGGACCGGATGTTTGAATACAAAGCGGCTCATGAGTGTTATGTGCTGATCAAAGACTTGCCATGGAGCAATCGATTGGCGAAGTACAAACAGTTCCTGCCGGAACTGCAACGCAATCTGCCTGTTCCCGCCAAGTACAAGAAGGAAGAGCCGGGGACCGACACGGATCTCAATGCTTACGACGTCGTCTACTATGCTGGAGACTGCAACGCAGGATCTAAAACGATTGCCATCAACTTGCCAAACGACGAGCAAGTCCAGCTGCAACGTGGCACTCGAAGGCTGCAACTCAAAAATGCAATGCGTGCCAAGTTCGACAAGATTCTTTTGCCGATTGCAGATGAGTTGATCGCGGAGGACCAACGGCGCAACATTACGTTTGATGCATTCTTCTCCAACACCATGTTTCACGAAGTCGCACATGGCTTGGGCATTAAGAATACGATAAACGGACGAGGCACTGTCCGCGAAGCCTTGAAAAACACAGCCTCTACAATCGAGGAAGGCAAAGCAGACATCCTCGGCCTTTACATGATTCAGCAGCTGCATGAGCAAGGCGAGATTGAAGCTGACTTGGGCACTTTCTACACGACGTTCATGGCTGGTATCTTTCGGAGCGTTCGATTTGGTGCAGCAAGCGCGCATGGTCGAGCGAACATGATTCGCTTCAACTACTTCAAAAGTCTTGGAGCTTTTCAACGCGGAGCCGATGGCAAGTATCGAGTTGTCACCGAAAAGTTCGCTGAAGCGACGAAGTCATTGGCTGGCAAGCTGCTTCAGATCCAAGGTGACGGTGATTTCGAAGGAGCTCAAGATTTGACCGCCGAGATGGGTGTCATCGGTCCGCAGCTCCAGGCCGATCTTGAACAGCTCTCTGCCAAGGGGATCCCCGTCGATGTCGTGTTCGAGCAGGGCGTCGATGTACTTGGGCTGTAGGCTCGATGGACGCTTAACGAGTTCTCATACCTCTTACATAGTGCGAAGGCTTGAATCGATGTTTCGGAATACGCTTGCAACATTTGTTTTGTCGTTCTTGTTCCTCTTGAAGTCTGCGCAGGCTGAACGACCGAATGTGTTGGTCTGCATTTCGGATGACCAGTCCTATCCGCATGCTTCGGCCTATGGTGAACCTGTCATTCAGACGCCAGGCTTCGATCAGGTCGCTCGTCAAGGAATGCTGTTTCACAATGCGTTCACGCCGGCGCCAGGATGCAGTCCAATGCGCGCGGCATTCTTGACCGGAAAGTACATCTGGCAGATACGCGAAGCTGGCACGCATGCGAGTCACTTCCCAAAGGACTTAGAAACGTTTCCATATCGTTTGCAAGAACACGGCTACCAGATTGGCTACACCGGTAAGCCATGGGGCCCTGGTAAGTTCAACGTCTCAGGCTGGAAAGCAAATCCTGCAGGACCCGCCTTCAACTCGAAGAAGAACAAGGCTCCAACCGGGATCTCCAGCACGAATTACGCTGCCAATTTTGCTGCATTCCTAGACGATAAGGATGGAGATAAGCCATTCTGTTTTTGGTTCGGCGGACATGAGCCGCATCGCAAGTTTGATAAGGGTATCGGTGCCAGGGCGGGATTGGATGCTTCCAGCGTGAAGGTACCAGGGTTTTTGCCGGACGCCCCAGAAATCCGAAACGACCTTCTCGACTACTTTTATGAGATTCAGTGGTTCGATTCGCATTTAGCGCGCATGTTAGAGCAACTCCGAACCAGAGGGATGCTCGAGAATACGATTGTTATTGTCACTAGTGATAACGGGATGAGCTTTCCGCGTGCGAAGGCGAATGTCTATGAGTACGGCATTCATATGCCCTTGGCGATCAGCTGGCCAAAGCAGTTTCCAAAGGGAAGGGGTAGCCAAGATGTGGTGAACTTGATCGACGTGACAGCAACGATCTATGATCTCTGCGAAGTTGCCGCTCCGGAAGCGACCACTGGGAAGAGTCTCCGTACGATTCTTGATGGAAAAGCAACGGAACCACGAACGATGACTTTCAGCGGACGTGAGCGACATTCCTCTTCTCGGTACAACTCTCTTGGGTATCCACAGCGATGCGTCAGAACGGAAAGCTACCTTTACATCCGGAACTACACGCCAGAACGCTGGCCGGCCGGAACGCCGCAGAAGTATGCGAGCGTGAAGTATGATGCGAACAACGAAGAAGTGTTATCCAAGCTAGGTCCAGAGCATGGCGGCTATCACGACATTGACGCATGTCCTTCGCTCAACTTCCTGATCGAGCAGCGAGACAGTTCTCAGTGGGGACAGTACCTTGGACTTTCGGTGGACAAACGCCCGAGAGAGGAGTTCTATGACATTCGGTCGGACGCGGCTTGTTTGAACAACCTGGTTGGCTCCGCAAAGCATAAGTCCGTACTCGAAAGGCACCGTAAGCTGTTGACGGAAGAGCTGAATCGCTCCGGCGACCTCCGCGAAACTGACTTCTCTGCATCGCATGTTTGGGAAACCTATCCTCGATACAGCTCTCTTCGCTGGTTCCCAAGGCCGGAATGGGCGGAAAAAGATTCTCCTCCCAAACAAGAATGGCTCGACGCCCGCCGCCCACGCTGAACTGTTGTAGTGGGGTTGGCCAGAAATCCACCGCTTCGCAAAAAATGCGGCTTCATCCTTACTTCAGCCTCTTTGAGCGGAACTGCGGGTTGTACGGTCGAAATGCGGAAGTCGGTAGAGATGAGAAATTCCGGCGAATCCCACTAGGTTTCGGGTGATCGGGAATTCTTCGAGAAATTCTTTCCCGTTCTGTAACTGGCTATCGTTGCTTTACGAACTGATGGTTAAGAGCCAATTCTGTTGATGGAATCGGCGCGAATGCTGACTCGAAACCAAAAAAAAAGGGCGACTGGAGCTCAAAGATGACTAAATGTTCAGATTGTGGGAGTTTGCTTGCGGCCGACGGTGGATGCCAAGTTTGCTTGTTGCAGTTGGGGATGTCGAATCCAGGTGAGCAGTCCGATCCGATGCCTGAATCGCCCGTCAAGCTACCGTCGCTGGAGCAATTGAACGGGGAATTTCCGCAGTTCGAGATTACACGGCTGGTTGGCCGAGGCGGGATGGGTGCGGTTTATCACGCCCGACAGACCAACTTGGATCGCGACGTGGCGTTGAAAGTCATCTCGGGCGAAGTTGCCGGTGACACGTCCTTCAAGGAACGATTTGAGCGAGAAGCGAAAACGCTTGCTCGTCTCTCACATCCCAACATCGTCACGGTTTACGACTACGGGCGGACGCCCGGTGGCATAGCGTACCTCGTGATGGAGTATGTCGACGGCATCAACTTGCGTGAAGCGATTCAGTCGCAAAGTGCGGGACCTGAAGATTCGTTAGCGATCGTGTCCACGATTTGCCAAGCCTTGCACTATGCGCATGGACGCGGCGTCGTTCACCGTGATATCAAGCCTGAGAATATCTTGCTCGGCGAAGAAGGCTCCGTGAAAGTCGCCGATTTCGGTATCGCAAAGATCGTAGACAACTCCGTTCGTACTCCTACTTTGACTGCCACCCGCCAAGTCCTTGGTTCGTTGCACTATTTGGCACCTGAGCACTTGGAGTCACCAAATGAAGTTGACCATCGCGTCGACCTTTACGCACTTGGGGTGATCTTCTACGAGCTGTTAACGGGCCAGTTGCCGCTCGGCCGTTATGAACCACCGAGCGTCATCCAGCCGCATCTTGGCACGCAGCTTGATGATTTGGTAATGAAGGCACTACACCGCAAGCCCGGCCAGCGTTTTCAGTCTGCGAGCAATATTCAAGATGCGCTGAAGGGCGTGCACATCGTGCCAGCTGCCGGTGAGGTTCCTGTCGCTCAAATTGAGGAGTCTGCGGTTTCGTCACGCACCGAGCCCATTAAGCACCTCTCTGTCCCATTCACATTTTCATGTGACAACGGTATTTCAGAGGCGGTCGGTATGGTTCGTCTGCGAGATGACAAGCTTAAGGTTGAGTTTCGGATTAGCGGTATGTTTAGCAAATCTAAGACGAAGAAGGTCACAATTGCACCTGAAGAGCTGAGCCGCATCGAATTCCATGAAAATTGGATCGGAAACAAGCTTGAAATTCTCGCGCATTCGATTGAGGCCTTCGGCGATTTGCCTGAGGCAGAGACAGGGAAAGTCACACTCTCGATCAAACATTCGGATAAGGCTTTTGCACGTAAGATGCTTGAGCAGCTTTGCGAGCAGCGCCCTGAACTGCGTGGTGAAACTCTATCGGCAAACAGCGAAGAGATCGCAAGTGCTGAGGAGACGAGATGGTACTGGACTGTGCTAGGCATCTTGCTCGTATTCTGCAGCGTCATGACCGCCGGCAGCCTTGCGATTGCGGAATATATGATTGCAAATGAGATCCGTGGGTCTGAAGTCGTCCCAATGGCTATTATGGCCGCCATAACGCTCGGTCCACTTTCTGTCTTGCAGCTTATCACTGGGCTGGCATGCCTCGTAGCCCGACCAATCAGCCTCGCCAAGGCTTGCTGTGCGTTGTCTTGCTTCCCGTCCGGCCCGGGTTGGTTAGTTTCTTTGCCTACCGCAATCTGGGCGTTTCGCTGGATCGGAAAGCGGTCAGCACGTATGCCGCCTCCCACACCGGTACAGGCAGTTGGCAATGCCAATGCCAGGAAGTCCTGGGGAGCAACGACGATCATGTTCGTTCGGGAGAATCGCTGGGCTCGCGTGATGGCAATCCTAAATGGAGTTGGCGGGCTCGCACTGATCATTGGAATTGTCGTTTACAACTCTCGTATCTACCCCGTAACTCTGACCTATCGGGTTGTTGATGGGCAGGCTCCTCAGGTTTTGCAGAACATCATGTATAGATTGCAAGACGTTGACAATGTTGTTGTGACAGTGAAGGGTGAGCTCAAAACGGAGACGATTTTATACTCAAGGATTTTCAAGTATGCGAGTTCGATCCCTGACGACGCCTTGGTTGAAGGCAACATTGAAATCGAGGTTCAAGACAGAGAACGAACGCAAGTCGCGAATCGACTGCTGATCGAAGGGCCGATTGAGCTTGGTTGGGTCGTGGCAGCAGAGAGTCTGAAGCAAGTAGAGACAGATTCGCAGTCGATGCCGGCTGAAAGCAGTGCTAAACTAACAAGCTCGACAATGATAGAGCTCAAGACCTTTCGGATCGCCGATGGAGTCGTGCCGGATCCCAAATTCATGGCGAGTTCCGGCGGACTCGGAATGATTGTTCAGACTCGAGGAAGGATGGTGTTGCAGCCAAATTTGTTCTCGGGCATATCGTCCTCATTTTTTGACATCGGTATTGAGTTAACGCGACAGGGCGTTGAGAAGTTGATGGCCTGCCGTCCGAGTGGAGAGGAGCAAGAAATGAGCCTTGGCCTCTTTGCGGATGACCAACTACTTGGGTATGCGAAACTAGATACTTTGTCTGGGCGAGAAATTCGTTTTGATGTACCCTCCCATAGCCAGTACTCAATGCAAGCGATCATGGCGGCAGCTCGTGGACCTGCGTTGGGTACCGAGCTCGAGCTACTTCATTAATTGCTTATGCGGATTTGCTGCAGCGTCCAAGAATCGTTTCTAAGAATCGAATAGACTGAAGCAACATACATCGTGTGGTGCTTTTTTCCGTTTTTTATAGATGCCGAATCGAGGCCAATACGTTGACTGCAACTGGTCCTGATTCCGCCGATATGCGAGAGTTCTCTGAGCCGGACGATCTGGCTGCGGACGATTCTTCCGTCGAGTTAGAGAACGCCTCCTCTTCAAGGAAAACCGGGGCAATCGCAAGTCGAGTCGACGAATGGATTGAGAAACTCCGGTGGCCCGCTGCATGGTTATCGACCTTAATGCTGCCACTGGTAGTCTGGGCGGCTCTCCGAGTGATCTGGTACGTCGTTGCATATTCGCTTTCGTATCCATTTCGGCTGCTCGCTTTTCTGACCGGTGCCATCTCATTCTTCTTTTTATGGCAGAGTTTTTTAGCCAAGAATTCGTGGGGCAGGTTAGTAACAGGGCTGGAGAAGAAGCTGACTACGGCATTGTTCGCTTTTGCGACCGGACACCCCGTCGAGGCACTTCGCGCATCCTTACTGCCCGGCGGGGAAGTGCAGTTTCGCGGAAAAGGAAACTGGCTGATCAAAGCGGCACCCTATTTGTTTCCAACGGCAGGAATCCTTCTGTTTCTACTTGGATTCCTGATGCCGCTAGCAATGTTCCTTCCGTGGCAAAGTTATTTGTTAGGAGCAGCATTCACATATCACGCTCTAACGGCTTTTATTTCATTACAAGTCAAGAAAACCGCCTTGAAGGAGCTGCCGCCGACATTTTGCTGGATGTTGTTTCCTGCGGTTAATTTAGCGAGTCTGACTGTTTTTCTCGCGTTTGGCTTTAGCGGCCAAGAAGGGGTTGCGCTCTGGCTTGATGCAGTTACAGAGCCATTCGGGTTGCTTTTCACACAAAATTCCGTCGCTTCCGAGCCAGCTTCGGAATGACTCTAGCGTTTCGTTTTCCTCCATCGCGAAGTGTGATAAATTCGACTTATACAGAATCGTACTTACTCTCTTTCGTCTGAGTCTCAAGAATGTACAAAAGCAACTTTGTGGTACTCGTTTGCTTTTCTTTTTATCTCTCGTCAAACTTTGCCTCTGCAGAAGATTGGCCACACTGGATGGGCCCGACTCGGGACAATCGCTGGGCTGCAGACAACATCGTGCGACGTTTTCCAGTAGATGGTCCAAAGCAACTCTGGAGCACGCCTGTTGCCGGTGGCTACGCTGGCCCAGCTGTTGTGGGGGATCGCGTCTACTTGATGGACTTTGTCACTGATGCAGATGTAAAAGTATCCAATTTTCAGCGAAAGGAGTACAAGGGGCAGGAAAGAGTCGTTTGTCTTGATGCAAGTAATGGGAAGGTGCTTTGGAGGCACAGTTACCCTGTGACTACTTCAGTTTCCTATCCCGCTGGGCCAAGATGCACGCCCGTCGTGGAAGGTGATTTGGTTTATGTGCTCGGTGCTGAGGGTAATCTTAAGTGCATTGCAGCAAGCAACGGTGAAGTCTTCTGGAGTCACGACTTGCGTGAGGAGTATTCGACTAAGAGTGCGCTGTGGGGCTATGCTGGGCATCCCTTAATTGACGGCGACAAGCTCATCACGCTGGTTGGTGGTGAAGGGTCGCACACGGTCGCGTTTGACAAGAAAACGGGTAAGGAGATTTGGCGCTATGGTAATGCACCGGAACAAGGTTACTCACCACCGACTATCATCGAAGCTGCGGGAAAGCGTCAACTGATCCTGATGAGCCCAAAGGCGATCAGCTCAGTCGATCCGGAAACAGGCGAAGAGTTTTGGGCAAAGGACTACGAAGCGACTAGCGGTTCGATCATTATGACACCGCTGAAGGTGGATAATCACTTGTTTGTTGGAGGCTACGCCAATCGAAACTTGATGCTCGAGCTTTCGGATGGCAAGCCTGGCGCGAAAGTTCTGTTTCAGGATAAACCAAAGCTTGGGATTTCGCCCGTTAATGTCCAGCCGTTCCTAGAAGGCAATTTAATCTACGGAATGCACCAAACTGGGGAATTGATGGCGATCGATATTCCCTCAGGAGAGCGACTGTGGCAAACCGCGAAACCGTTGGCCGAGCGTCCGGTTGGATCCGGAACGGCGTTCATCGTGCAAAACAAAGATGTCTATTTTCTGTTTTGCGAAACCGGAGAGCTGGTGATTGCCAGGCTAACTCCAGAGGGATATCAAGAATTAGATCGGGTAATGGTCATTGAACCAACTGGGGATGCATTTGGGCGGAAAGTAGCTTGGAATCCACCTGCATACGCTAATGGTCGGGTTTACCTTCGTAACGATGAACGTTGCATTTGTCTTGAGCTAACTGATGGGAAGTAGCATCGAGGCGTAAATGCATAGTGATAAAAGGTCCTGTGCGCAAACTAGCGATTCAATCCAGTCACGTTACCGAGTATCTGGTTAGTCGCTGTTGACTTGTTGAGCACATAGTAGTGAATGCCTGCTACCTTAGCGTCAATTAGATCTTGAGTCTGCTTGATTGCATGCTCAACGCCGACTTGAAACTGCCACTCGGGATCATCCTTCTCTTGCAGGCGAGCGACAAAGTCGTCGGGAATGCGCGCTTTGCATAAGCTTGCAATTCGCTGCACTTGTTTAAGCGTTAGGACTGGGAGTAGGCCGGGCAGAATGGGGACGGTAATTCCCGCTTTGCGACATTGCTCTTCAAAGCAGAAGTAGTCTTTGTTGTCGTAGAAGAGCTGAGTCACGATTGCGTCGGCGCCAGCGTCGACCTTACGCACCAAGTTTTCCATATCGACTTCTGCGTTCGGAGCTTCTTGGTGCACTTCTGGGTAGCCAGCAACGAGAATTCCGTAATCTGGAAACTCGGCTTTGATGAGTTCCACAAGCTCGTTGGCGTAGTGGAGGCCACCGTCAACTGCTTTGAACTCCGTCTCGCCTTTTGGCGGATCGCCCCGGAGAGCAACGATGTAGTCAATTCCTTGCTCTTTGGCTTTGCTCAAGTAGTCGCGAAGCTGTTCGCAGGTAGAGCCGACGCAGGTCAAGTGAGAGGCGACCGGGGTTCTGTACTCTTGTTTTACAGTACTAGCCACCGTCAAGGTACGGTCGCGGGTGGAACCACCTGCTCCGTAGGTACAAGTCATGAAGTCCGGCTGATGGGCGTTCAGCTCCTCAACGGATTTCATTAAGTCGCCCATCCCGGCCTCGGATTTGGGCGGGAACAGTTCAAAAGAGAGTACAGTTCGGTCGGTGCTGAATGTTTCTCTAAGTTTCATAGTGATTGCAGGTAGTCGGGCAAGCTGGCGCGGCGGCGATTGGCAAGACATCGTATGACATCGATGGGCTTATTTTTACACCAAAAGTGAGATTTAGATCAGGCTATCGACGTATCCTCGGTATCAATGTTGAGACAATAGTCGAAAAGTCCTTGCCACTCATACCAACAAACGCGTTCCAGGCCGTTTTTCCAACTGCGTTTTCCACTGGCTAACTCGCTGCAGGCATCTACCAACGCCTCCGCGAATGCACCGGCAGAAGCCAGGAAATCGGCGAGTTCCGAATCAGATTCACCTAGCAGCGAAGGTAACTCCGCGGCAAGATTGTCATGAACGTCGTGTCTGCCAACTCTGCGAAACCAGTACTTCGCGTTACCAAAATCGCCCTCGCGACGATGCATGATGCCATGCCAGAACGATCCATCTGCACTTGCGTGATCTTGGCTGATAACGTGAGAGCGGTCTAGGTCATTTGCGAGCAACCACAAGCCTGACTCCGCGAGTTTTCCCGAGAAGCCGCACTTAAGCACCACGTCCGGAATTCTATCGCTCGTCGCTTGATCGATTACGCCTTCCGCATAGGAAGGAAGGGAAGCATCCTCAATTAACCGTCTCAACGAAGGTTGGAGAGAATGTTTGATTCTGTCAATTTGGGGCATGGTTTGATGGGTTGGAGGCAGCGGACCAAGTTTAATGACTCAGTCCTTCTTATCGACTTCCGTCTTCTCCTTCGACTTCTCAGCCTCTTGTTTCGTCTTCGCCTCCTCACGCAAGCGACGTTTCTTCTCAGCCGCAGTTTCCAGGATGATCTTGGCCGGCAATTTCTCGCCTTCTGGAATGAACTTCATGCAGACAGAATTTACACAGTGACGCGTGTTCTTTTCCGTCATCCGTTCTCCGAGAAAAACGTGGCCCAAGTGGCCATCGCAGTTGGCACAAAGAATTTCGGTACGGTAACCGTCCTTGTCTCGCTGACGACGAACGGCCCCCTTTATCTCGTCGTCGAAAGCTGGCCACCCGCAGTTGCTGTCGAATTTATGATCACTCTTGTAAAGTTCAGCGTTGCATCGGCGACAAATGTAAGTTCCCTTCTTCTTGTTGTGCTCTAATTTGCCAGTGCCGGCGCGTTCAGTCCCCTTCTGCAGAATTACCCAGGATTCGAATCGATTTAGTTCGTTGTACGAAGTTTCTCTTTTCGTTTCCTGCTTATCCACTTTGCCTTCCTTCGAATTTTCTTCTGTCTTCTTTTTTTCCTGAGCCTGGGCTCCAGTCCGCGTAGAAGCAGCGATGGTCTCGGGTTGATTCTGCCAGATGATGGTCGCCATGACCAAGATGGCAACGAGTACACTCACAAAGCGGTACATTTTCAGCTCTCCATCTCTAAATGTTGGAGCAATTGGTTGTTTTCAGAGTAGCAACACCCTAGCGGGTCTATTAGCAGTCTAGCCTTCATTCAAGTTGCCGGAAAAGACTTGTTGTGGTGAGGTTTCTTCACTTTATCAAACTTGATGAGCATTTTACCCTATTTTACAATGTAGAACTGTCGGAAGTTAAACCTGCAGCAGTTTCCGACCTTTCCACTGCAACCAGGGAATTCAATCGATTCTCGACTGCGGATCCTCCTAGCTTTTGTAACTTGCCCCTTCTTAGGCAGATCATGCGCCCGGCAAAAAGAAGACTGTTCCTAAAATCAGCAACGGCTGCTCTCTCGCTTCCGGCACTCGAGACCTTCGCTAAGACTTCGAAGAAAGAGAGAAACCATGCAAATTGCACGCGTTTCGTTGCAATCGGGTCGAACCTTGGATACCACGGTCCCGCGTTTTTTCCCAAGGACACAGGGTCCGATTATGTCACATCTGAATTGCTGCAACATATTGATAAGCATCGCAGTGGTTACACTGTGTTCTCAGGTTTTGATCATCGTGCGGCTAACGGACATAAGAATTGGGACAATTTTCTTTGCGGAACTCGAATCGGGAGCTTTTCGCTTGATCAGCAAATTGCAAAGCAGGTTGGACAGAGAACTGATCTCCCTTCGATGCAGCTTTGCGCTGGTGAAATACCTGCCCAGAAAATGTGCTTCAATGAGCGTGGTACTCCGCTGCCAATGTTGAATCGACCCAGTGTCGTTTATGAGAAGCTGTTTGGGAGAGCAAAGAATCCTGAGCACAATGAATACTTGCTGAAGAGTGGTCTAAGTGTGATCGACTCGCTCACGCAAGAGGCGCGAATGGTTCAAACTGCTGTTAGCGCGGCGGATCGCCGGAAGCTTGAAGAGTATTTTACATCACTCCGTGAACTTGAGAAGCGGATGGGTAAGCAGCTCTTGTATCTTGCAGATGACCAGGTCAAGGTAGACTACGAATTGCCCCCATATGATCCTGTCACACCAACCCTGATGCTCGAGTGCGAACAGATCATGCTCGATTTGATCCATCTTGCATTGCAGACAGATACAACACGAGTAGCAAGTCTCTTTATCGCTGGACTTGGGCAGGTCTTTACCATCGATGGGCGCACATTGCGTGCGGGCTACCACGCTTTGTCGCACCATGGAAACGATCCAGATCTGATTCGCGATCTAGTGCGTGTTGAGACGGAGCACATGCGATGCTTCGACCGTTTCTTGAAGAAGATGAAGGAAACGACTGATGCCGCAGGTCGACCCCTGCTTGAAACCACAGTGATTTTGATCGGAACAGGGATGGGAGACGCTAGTCGCCATTCCAATCGTAACTTGCCGACCATCGTAGCCGGCGGCGGACTCAAGCATGGGAAGCACATCGCTAGCGATCCCAAGCAAGACGATGCCTTGCTGCTTGGTGATGTTTATCTTTCTATTCTGGGGCAATTCGGAATCGACGCGGATGAGTTCTCGGGTGCAAGCCGCGGAATCGCGAACTGGTAGGCGATCAGGTATCTCAGTGCTTGCTGTTGCCAGAGTAGAGTGATTTCAATACGAGAAGACTCGACATGATCTCCAGATTTAAATGGCCGCGTCTCTTGCGTGGCTCACTCTTAGTATTCTTGGTTTCGCTAGGGTGTGGTCGTCTTCTGGCCCAACCCTCGCGCATTCCGCCGAAGCAGCGTGAATTCTTAGAAGGAACTTGCCTTAGCTGTCACAGTGGTGCAGATGCGGAAGGTGATTTCGCACTTGATTTGAGTCCCGTTGATTGGGCCGATCGAAAGGTGGCTCAACACTGGGAGCAAGTCCGAGAGTACCTCGCTCGTTCCGTAATGCCGCCGATTGATGCGGAGCAGCCGGCAGGGCCTGAGCGAGCTGCATTTCTGGCGTGGCTAGAGTCAGAAATGATTCGTAAAGGACCGGTCGGCGGGACTCATTTGCGAAGACTGAGTCGTCGAGAGCTGACCAACGTGATTCGGCAGCTTACTCAATTCGCTGACTTTCAGTTGCCTGAAACATTCCCAGCTGATTCTCGGCAGCATGGATTTGATAATCTTGCAAGTGGAATGAATCTCGCTCCAGCGCACATGGAAGCCATTGCTGAGACGGCAACGAGCGTAGCGGATCTGTATTTCCCTCCGGACGACATGCTTGCCGAAACAGATAAGTTCGTGATCCCTGCGAAAGACCTAGTGATTAGCTACTCATCTGCCTGTCTTATAGATGGTGGGATGCGGCTGGCGTCAAGCGGAAAGAACGAGAGACGCAATAGCACGTGGCCGGCGAAGTTTGCCGCGCCAGCTACGGGTACTTATCGCGTGCGTGTCTCGATTCATGGTACGGGCGAGCTCAAGAACCTGCCTCAGCAACTTGAGATCGGGACGATGGATCCGAATGGCAGAAAAAATTTCGCAAAGGTTCAGACCATTGAAGTCGATTCAGCCGCCTCCAAAGATTCACCGCAGCAAGTGAAATTTCAAGCGCGAATTCAAGCGGGACATACGCTCGTCTTTCGTTATGCGAACGGGCCACTGGATTACGACGATAAGAAGAACTTTCAGAATGTTTTGCTGGAGATTTTTCGAAGCGATCTGAAACTTGCCGCCGCATGGAAATTGGTTGGATCTCCTGCAAGAGGTGGAAGCGGCTGGGAGCAAGTCAAGACCGCGATGGCGAAGCAGGAATTAGATATTGAATCGCTTCGCGAATCGCCGGTTGCACTCGAAGCCATCGCAAAAAAGTATGCTCGTAACAGTGTACTCACTGGTGAAACAATCGTTTACAAGTTCTTCGAGGAAGGGCCTTATCTTTCAATTGGTGAGGTCGAGGTCGAAGGGCCTTTCGATCCCGAACCATCGCGAGAGAGTCAGTTAGCGAAAAAGCGAGCGGAGCAATTCCTCAATACTCAGCATGAGCCACATAGCGTAAAGGCTCGTCGCGAGATTCTAAGCAGGTTTCAGTCCAGCGCCTTCCGCCGTCCCGCGCGTTCTGAAGAAACGGAGGTGGCTCTTGAGCTGATGCAACTGATCCTAGACGATGGCTATAGCTTGCCGCAGGCCTATCACATTGCTATTCGACACACTCTGATGTCCCCTTCTTTTCTTTTCCGTTGCATTGGAAACCAGGAGTTTGGTGAGCCACTCGGAGAGCACGATCTGGCAAGTCGCCTCAGCTTCTTTCTGACCTCGGCACCGCCTGACAGTAAACTGCTCGAAGCTGCGAACAGCGGGCGGCTTTCAAGCCCGAGTATACTCGGTGGCCATGCGGCGAGACTATTAAAGGCTGCGGCCGCCCCGGCGAATTCCGGTTTTGCTCAGGATTTCACACAATCATGGTTGCGGCTCGAAGCTCTAGACTCTCTCATGCCCGATCCTAGATTGATCCGCAAGTTTGAGCCGCTCCGCGAAACAGTAGCCCGTGAACCGGCTGAAACATTCCGTGCTTTGCTTGAAGAAAACGCCTCTGCAAGATCACTACTCGCGCCAGATTTTCTGGTTACCAGTTCAGATGTTGCAACCCAGCTCTATGCACTGCCAAAGAACACGTTGAAACTTTCGAAACGCAGTGCTCGAGTGGAAGTGGACCGGTTTGATTGGCGAGGAGGCGTTCTTGGCATGCCTGCTACGATGATGGCTACCGCAAACGGAGTCGACACTCAGCCTGTATTGCGAGGTGTTTGGGTGTTGGAGAACATCTTGGGGCGGCCGCCATTGGATCCGCCGCAAGCGGTTCCGGCGTTGACGCCAGACGTAAATGCGAGTCTAACGCCCAAGGAAATGCTGGCGGCTCATACCTCGGAGCAGAGCTGTGCTGTTTGCCATCGCGAGATTGATCCACTTGGGTTCTCGCTTGAGAATCTTGACCCGATCGGAAGATGGCGCGAGGTCTATCGAGCCAGTCGGGGCAGCGGAGGGGGGAAGGCAGACCGGCTCAAAGTCGATGCCTCGGGAGAGCTCCCCGGTGGCACAAGGATCTCGGATGTGCGTGAATTGAAAAGATATCTTTACGAGCACCCCGGACCTTTTGTGGAATGCTTGGCAACGAAGCTAATGACCTACGCAACCGGCCGCGAGCTGTCGTTTCGGGAAAAGCATGAGATCAATGAGATTCTGCACCAGCAGGCCAGCTCGGACTACCCGCTGAAAGATCTCATCATGGCACTGATTCAAAGCGAAGTTTTCCGAGTCAAATAACCGTGTAGTGGTTAGCTCCGACCTGGTTTACGCCTCCTCAGGTAGTTTCATAAAGATTGGCTCTACGACCTTCTTGTAGAAACCTCCGCCGAGGATGGCACCCACAATGGGAGCGAGGATATACACAGTGAGCCAGCCCCATTCTGAGCCGAGCGGCAAAGCGATTTTCCCCCAGCCGGCAAACGCAGCGAACACTCGTGGCGCGAAGTCCCGAGCAGGGTTAAAGCAGGCTTGAGTCAGTGGTGCAATCACTGAGATCAGAAGTGTGACGGTGAGACCAACAAAAACGGGAGCGAGATTGCTCTTTGGCGATTCTCGGTTTCTCTTGTTCCCAAGTGCCATGACGACAAACGCGAGGATTGCGGTTCCGAAGAGCTCTGCCCAAAACGCCGTAGCATGTGTGACTTGTCCACGAAGCTTTTCGTGTTCCGCCGGAGAGTATGGTTTCTCAGACAGGCCTCCAGGGTTGGGGAAGAATTCTCCGTAACAACTTGCTGTAATCTCGCTGCCGGGCTTTCCTCGCTTGACACCGAACTCTATCTCCACCGATTCGAGTCTTGCGGAGAAGAGAAGGAACAGTAACGAGGCAGCGAGAAAGGCTCCTACAAGCTGGCCAGCAATGTAGGGCCCAATCTTCTTCGCGTCGAAGTCGTCCCAGATATACATGCAAAGAGTGATAGCTGGGTTGATGTGCGCTCCACTGATTTGACCAATGCAATAGATGGCCAGCATGATGGCAACGCCCCAGACTGCCGCAACTTGCCAAAGCCCTGATTGCGCTCCGAAGGCGACCGCGGAATGAACGGCGCCAATTCCGAAGAAGATCAGAATGAACGTTCCAATTACTTCTGCAACGAACAGGTCGCGGAGCGATGGTGAGCGCGATTCAGACACTTGAATTCTACCGCCTTAAATCGTGATTCAGGTTGCCACGTAGCGTCGGATACGAGCTACTGGTGGTGGAAGTGCAGGAATCAGATTAACGTCAACGTCGTCTGCCACCTACTTTCCTGGCAGGGAAAAGCCGTTTTTTCTTAGGCTTTTCCTCCTGCGGCTCTTCGACAACCGCTTCCACTGGTTCTGGCTCACCGATCGAATCACGTTCGAGTAACCGGTTGATGTTGGCTTCGATCGCGGTCAACTGCGGACCTTCATCGGCAGTTACGAAAGTGAATGCGATTCCTTCTCTTCCCATCCGCCCTGTCCGACCTACTCGGTGGACATAGTCTTCGCAGTCGAGCGGAATGTCGTAGTTGATGATGTGCGATACGGTGGATACGTCGATGCCGCGTCCGACAACATCTGTCGCAACCAAGATGTTGACCTTTCCGGCGCGCAGATCATTGAAGACCCGGTCTCGACCTCGCTGGTTCATATCGCCATGGATACAGGCCAGTTTGGCTTTGGAAAGCTCGTCATGGTTCGCCAAGGATTTCTCGAGGGCCAAGTGCAAGCGATCGGTGCCTCGCTTTGTTCGGCAAAAAATGATCGCCTGGCGTGGAATCTCGCGTTCGAGCAGTTTTAGCAGCAATTCGTACTTCTGGTTCTGCCGAATGCTAAAGTAACGCTGCTCGATCGTCTCGACTGAGATGTTCTTTCCGGAGCAGTCGATGTGCACCGGATTCTCTTGATAACGTTTGGTTAGCCGCTGGATTTCAGGAGGCATCGTTGCGCTAAGCAGCATGGTCTGCCGATCTTTGGGACAGGACCGTAGGATTCGTTCAATTGCGGGACGAAATCCAATGTCCAACATGCGATCTGCTTCATCCAGAACTACGCACCAAAGATCATGAGTCTTGAAGGTTCTACGTTGGATGTGATCGAAGACCCGACCTGGTGTGCCAACGACAACTTGAGTGCCTTCCTGCAGTTGCCGAATCTGGCGGCGCATGTGTTTGCCACCGGCCAAAACCGTGATCGCCGTCTTGCATCCATGAGCGAGCTTGCACATCTCTTGATACACTTGCTCGGCCAACTCGCGGGTAGGCACCAATACGAGTGCTTGCGGATTCCTGCACTGACTCAGCGGATCGAGTAACTCAAGAATTGGAATGGAGAACGCAGCGGTCTTTCCCGTGCCAGTTCTTGCCTGTCCAATGACGTCGTGTCCGTCGAGTGCGGGTGGGATCAATTGGGCTTGGATCGGAGACGGAGTTTCGTAGCCGCCTCGCTTTAGGGCTCGGCGCATCACTTTCGAGAGGTCTAGGTCTGCAAAACCGACTTCGGCTGCAGCCTGCGACTCCTCTGGGGAGCTGGTAGCTTGCAAAATAAATCCAATGTATGTGGTTCCATGAACGAAAATATTTCGTGCAAAGACTTCGGCCTCCACACGGATCTTCTTCCACTCCAGCCCAAACAGAATGCGCCATCTAGGGCGGACCAATCAATCCAAAAAAGCTCTTTCGGCGAGGATCGCCGCTGCTGTTTCCACGGCCCGATGCGATCAAACTGATTGACACGCCACCCGTTCAGCTATGGGGGAAAGCCTCAGTTCAGTCGCTTCAGGCCGCAAAAGCACTGGAAAAGTTGATGCGAACAACTGTGCGAGAGTCGAAGAGACCTGCTGTTCGGCGAGACCATTCCAGCCAAACAAGCTCTACTGTAAAGGTAGATACTAGACGGAATTGGCAAACAATGTCACTACCTATTGTGTGGAATCAGCGTTGCGGGTGAAATAATCCCGCGTCCTCGCATGAGCAGCTTGCCCATTCTTCTGGCTGGGCCCATTCTTGGCTGAACACCCCGGTCTGCAAACCCTCGTCCCTATATTGAGTAGCCTATGAGTTCCGAGCATTGGATCCACAAACTACTGCCATGGCTCGCATCTCCACAAGCCAGTCAGCTGGATGAAGCGTGTCAGCAGGGATTGATGCAAGCTGACTACTTGGAGCTGGAATCCTTGTTGGGGGTGCTAGAGCATCAGATTGGCAACATCTCTTCAGGTAGCTCCCATCCGCAGCTGGTGTTTCAGCTCATGGCCGCGCGGGTCAAGCAGCTTCTGGAAGAGACTCCCGAGGCACCCATCTTGGACTCTCGACAAGTTGCAAACGTTTACGAACAGCTTGTGGCTGCAAAGCATGGCGCAGCAGCTGCCCATCTGCTTCAAGTCTTGGCAATTCAAGCTGATGCCGAATCACTGCTCGCTTTGGTGGAAACGTTGCAAGAGTTGCCACCTGAAGACTGGCAATCCGTAGGGATAGCTCTGAGCCCACTTTGGTCGGCCAAGCCAGATGCACTGATGGATTTTTTCGAACAACTGGACGATGGCTTTTTGCAGCCGTCGACAACCGCAGTACTTCTGGACCTTGCGAATTATTCGGTCCGCGAGGGGGGGCTAGAAACGCATCCCTGGGCTGCACGTGCCGAGCAGCTCAGCCAGCTCTTGCAACAAGTCATTTACCGGCTTCGGCAACTCGAAAAGGAACCCCAGAAATTTGGTGATACGGTCGAAGTCGTACAGCAGGCGTTGGCAGACAGCGTAGCTTTGACTGTGTCTCTGTGCGACGGTCTCGGGCAAATCGCGAATTTCATTGCTAAGGAACCGTTGATTGACGCGCTGACGTTATCACACCGGAGAATTCAGACTGAAGCCGCCGCAGCACTGGCTCGACTCAAGGTGGACGAAGGCAAAGAACGCTTGGTTGCCCTGAGCCAGGATGCGGCAGCCCGAGGGCGAGTCTTAGCGTACGCCGAGGAGCTCGGACTCATGAAAGCCATTCCGGAAGAGTATCGAACGCCTCAAGCCGCCGCCGAATCGGAGCTGGCTTCATGGCTAGCAGACCCTGCTCAATTTGGGATCGCTCCACAAGAGATTGAACTTATTGAGCATCGAACTCAGTACTGGCCGAGTTACGAAGAGCCGAGAGCTTGTTATCTGTTTCGATTTACCTACAGCATGCCCCAGGGGCCGATGCAGAATATTGCTATCAGTGGTCCATTAACGCATTGCTTTCAGACGGACATGTCTTCGTTGCCAGTAGACGACATATTCTCCGTCTTTGCTGGATGGCAAGCTGAGCACGAAGAGATCTTCGAAGTGCCTGCAGATCAATTGAACGAGACGCAGCAGATCGAGTCGGCACGCATGCAGCAGTACCTGCAATCACTGGGCTATGAGTCCGCCAAGCCAATAGCGCTGACTTTGTTTTTCGGGGAGACTGCTCTGATTGGCACTGCAGAGAAAGCTGGACAAGAGTGGATTGTTCTCACCGATGGGAATGAGCTGCTCAGCTATCCCAGCTCAAATCACGATCCGAAGGCGCTCAGTCCTGAGATCATACTGTGTCTCTTCCGCGGGAGAAAACTGCTGCGAACCTTCAATGGCTGAAGCTTCTTGTAGCTGAATTCATAGCTCTTCAAATTGACGCGCGTGGCTGAGCCGCCATGGCTGCATTGCCACCGTGGCGAGCCGGATTTGACTGTTCAAGGTATCGAGACGTGTGTGCGCAGACGTTAGTATCCGATTCTCCGGCAATGAGATTCAGACCTATCAAGCATCATTAACTGATTTGCGGCTTCAATGTCTATGCGTGTAATACGCTCCCTGGGGAGGGTTCTCGTTAATCGGATTAACTTCAATCGATCCTCTCTATGATGTTTTCGAAATCCCTCGGTGCGCTACCAGGTGCTCGATGATAAGCCAACCAAAATTCAAGAATCGAACTCTGCTAGTTCTGCTTTTGGTGGGCGCGCAATGCATCTGCGTGTCAGCTGGCATCTTTCTTTTCTCAAACCTGTCTCGACAACGATTGCAAGGTTCGTTGGCTGAGGCCATCCAACGCAACAACCAACAGATTGTACATCAGGCAGCTGTGTTCTGTCGCGAGCTGGGTGTCGGCGGTGCAAGTGAGCTCGATTGGGACCAGCTATCCACTTTGCTCGAAAAAATCCGAGTGCCCAATAATGGTTCTGTCTGCTTGTTCTCGCCGGAAACGATTCGGATAGCTTGCCAGAAGCAATTCGAGTCAGAGTGGGAATCCTACCTTTCGAAACACTTCCGAACGTTGCAGTCGAAAATGGCGTTGGACGAACGGGCAAGCACGCTGGATATCGGCACGCATCTTGTTGCCATTGAGCGGATCCCTGAAACCGGTTTGTTGGTTCTCGCTGTCCAGAATAAGGCGAGCATTTTCAAACAGACCGAAGCAACGTTACGACCAGTGTTCGCTTTGGCGTACGTGT
The DNA here is from genome assembly GCA_963691875.1 of Aureliella sp. Lineage (GTDB taxonomy): Bacteria > Planctomycetota > Planctomycetia > Pirellulales > Pirellulaceae > Aureliella. The sequence goes on along the minus strand of OY829846.1, from coordinate 697,496 downwards.
TTGTGTTGATCGTGGTTTGTTTGACCGCCGCGGCAGCAACTGTTGTCATAGGTCGATACGAGCACCGTCTTTCGACGTCAAACCAAAATCTTGAGAGACAGGTCGAACAGCGTACCAAGTCGCTCAAGCGTACGAGAAACGCGACGATCTTTGGCTTGGCGAAGCTTGCTGAATCGAGAGATTCGGACACCGGCGACCACCTCGATCGAATCCGTTCTTTTGTAACGATCCTTGCGAAGGGTCTGCAGCAAACTTTGCCAGATTTTTCCAACGAGTACATTGATACGCTCGGAGTTGCCTCTTCACTACACGATATTGGCAAGGTTGGAATTCCGGATTCGGTTCTCCTAAAGCCAAGTCGATTGGCCCCCGAAGAACGAGCCGTCATGGAGACGCACGCCGAACTGGGCGCGGAGTGCATTGCCGCTATCATCGAACGCCTTGGAGAAGACGATTTTTTAACCGTAGCGCACGAAATTGCCTTGTCGCATCATGAAAAGTACGACGGGACCGGCTATCCGGCGAAATTGAAGGGCAATGAGATTCCAATCAGCGCGCGTATCGTTGCTTTGGCGGATGTCTACGATGCACTGGTTAGCCCTCGCGTCTACAAGCGACCAATGACGCACAAACAGGCTCGGGAAATCATCCTCGAAGGTACTGGGCAGCACTTTGATCCGACAATTGTTTTGGCTTTCGTGGATCGTGAATCAGAATTCATCGAGATCACCGAGCGGCTTCATGCCTCGATCGAGCAAACTGCCCAATCGCACGAAGATCATCCTACAACTCCTTCGGGAGATGCGGTTGCAGATGTTCAACCGGCTATGATGCTGTCGACAAGACCCTAAGTCTTGCCGACAACTGCAATGAATCATCTGAGCGGAATCGATAGGCTATCGAGAGAATCTTCGGCGACGCTCTTCTTCTAGGTCCTCAAACGCATCCAGCCAGATGTTGGAGCCTGATTCAGCGAAGCCTTCGCCCTCACCGCTCGCCTGCATTTCATTCAAATGATTGATGATCATCAAAGCATCGAGCGGCGTGAGTGAACCGTCCGAGTTGACGTCCCAATCAAACTCCGATTGCTCGGCAACTGTTCGCGGATCGGAGAGGCGTCGAGCTCCGTTTTGGTTGAGCTCTGAAACGGTGATCAAAGCATCCCTTGGCACCACGTTTCCATCTCCCGTAACGTCAAATCGATTGACAGGGTTGGTCCAGGCCGGTGCGGCGAGCACGTCGAAGGAAACGGTGAAAGTCGCAGCGACACTTGGATCGCTCAGATCGGTGACTTGGATCGACAAGTTTTGTGGGCCGTCTTCGGCCTCTGTGAAGTATCCAGAGTCTGTGAGCTTGAGCTGGTTGCCATCAAACACAAATCGACCGTCGCTCGTGCTAAAGCCGAATTGCGTTAGCCCAGCATCAGGATCGACAACACTCAAGGTGCCAATGTCGAGTCCGGTGCGTGAGGAAAGCACGGGACCGTTGGTTGTCAGTTGAACGCTAGTTGGAGGCTCGTTCTGATTCACGACGGTGATGCCAACCGTTCCGACCGCGCTTCGATATGGCTCCATTGCTTCGGTCACACGAACAAGAAACTGGAATTCGGATTGCGATTCGAAATCGATCACTGCATCCGGTCGAGTGGTTAGCTCACCGGTCTGCGTATCAATTAAGAACGGAACTGCACCGACGAGCTCGTAAGTTAGACCGTGGCCATCGAGATCTTCTGCCGCAACCGTGCCCACGCTGGTTCCGCCAGGAATATTCTCAGAGATCATGAAGTTCTGAGGGGACTGGATCGTTGGCAAGAAGTCGTTGATCGGTGTCACAAAAAGGTTGAATTGGACAAGACCAGACTTTGGAGGAAATCCGTCGTCAGTCGATTCGACAAAGAATCGATAGCGGCTCTGTCGAGCGAAGTCCAATTCTTCTGCCAAACGTACTTCGCCTGTCTGCGAATCGATGGTGAACTTTTCGGCCCCTTCTCCGATTAGTTGGTAAGTGATGGTATCGCCAAGGTCATTGTCGATGGCATCGACATCTACGACGAGAGTACCGGCAGCGGTACCAGATCGCATCTCAAAATTCTGCGGAGAAACTTTGGGAGCAAATTCGTTAATGTTCACCACGCGCAGGTCCGTGGTCAGACTTGAAGACAGCGGAGGATTACCTGAGTCGGTTGCAGTTAGCACCAATCGGACATTCTGCTCGGTCTCGTAATCAAGTGCCTCGAAGAGCCACAGTTCGTTTTCGATGATCCGGAAACGATCGTCCGAAAGGGTCCAAGTGATCGTATCGTTCGGATCTGGATCCTGTGCGGACACCCGTCCAACTGGTCGGCCCACTAGATTTTCTGGGATCTCACGAGTCGAGAGGCTGAGCGCGGTCGGTGCATCATTCAGGTTCTGAACAGTAATCTGGACAGGCACTTGAGCCTGCTCGCCCAAGGTGTCGGTCGCAGTTAGAACTAGGTGCGTTGTGCCCACGTCACGGTTCTTCGGCACGCCCCAGAACCTGCGGCTCGCTGGATCAAACTGCATCCAAGTAGGAAGTGGTCTGCCATTGGTTCCAAGTAAGCTCCAGCTCAGCGTGGTGTTGTCGATGTCGCCAAAGGTTGCCTCGGGTATCACCGTGCTCACAATGTCTTCTTGCGTGAAGGCGTAGCTCAAACCTTGCACATTTGGAAACGGTGGGTCGTTTACATTCAGCACTTCAAGACTGAAACTCGCACTGTTTTGCGATGCAGAACCGTTCTGGGCTAACGCGGTCAGGGGTAGTGCGACACGAGCTGCACCTGCGGAGAAGCCACCGGCGTAAGTGTCGTCCAAGGCGTAAGCTGATAATCCTAAAGGGGTGCCGAAGAAATCGGGAGCAGGAAGGAATCCGATCACGGCATCCAGGTTTAGAACCAGGCTTTGCTCGCGATTCAGAATTGTCCCGATGGCCTGCCAATTGTTTCCACCGTTGGTCGAATAGAACCATCTGCCCTCGGAGGGATCATCAACATTAGATGTAATTGCGATACCAGTAGCAAATGACCCAGCGTCAACGTCCGCAAAGTTGCCGGCCAGGAGATCGCCAATTCGGTTTGCTTCAATGCTGGTCGTATCCTCCAAAATGCTTCCCAATGAAACAGGCTCCAAAGTGGGGCGATCGTTCGTCGGCACGACATCAACTGTCGTTACTCGTCGCAAGCTACCGCCTACAACAAAAGATACGCTTCTGACGGTCGAGGTTGGATTATCAGTGGTGTTCTCAAACGTGACGCTTCTCAAGACTTCTTGCAACTGTTGCGTACCCATTTGAGCATTCAAGACAAGGTTTAGTTGAGTCTGATTGCTTGAAAGCGTAGCGACTTGTACGCCGCCATAGAGAACGCTGTTGCCGGAAACATTGACCGCACCACGAGGATCGATCTTAAGGAGATCGCCTGCGATAGCATTCTCAACCTCGACAGCCAAAGCCAATCCGGTCCAGTCTACATTACCAGGATTCTCAACCGCCGCATCTGGAACCACGACAACAGCTGGACCGTCTTCGATGAAAGTCGATGTTCGGATGCCAAGGTCAAGATCTACTTCTGTGATCGTTACAGAAAGGTCTACGTTGTTGATATCGAAGAATACGTTGTTGTGCCCTCGCACCATAAATCTGCCCTCCGTAGTGGCAACGTTCGGCACGATCACGTCGGCGCTACCATTGTTAGGCAATCGCGTCGCCACTTCGATTGGATAGGTCTCTCCACCGTCAGTGGAGAAGAATACGTCTACAAAGGGAGTGTTGACGGCTCCGGCTGCCGTGCCCGCAACATTCCAGGTAATCGTTTCGACTGAGAATCCAGTAAGGCTAGCACTGGTGTCAAAGTTGGTAACCTCGAATGGAACGCCAGTGTCAACGACATTGAGTCTGACGTTGTCGCGAGCAAGACCACCTGCACCGATGCGGTTGTCGCGAACGATGGCAGAGAAGTTTAACTGCCGCGTCGTCGAAGGTAGCTTTTCGCCCCTTGTCGTGCGATTGTTAACGATATCGCTGATTTGAGGGAAGTAGCGAGTAGGGCTCTCTGTTGGCGCGAAGAATCGGAACAAGGGACTCTGCCCGTTGTCCGGTAAGTTTACATCTTGCTGTGGTCCACGATCACGCTGGTCAAACGTGTATGTCAGCACATCGTTGACATCTGCGTCGCTAGCTGTAGCAGTAAGGACAAATGGCGTACGAGCTGGAATCGTGTAATCTCTGCCAGCGTCGATTGTGGGCATGTTGTTGCCAGAATTTACACGGCTCCCCACATTCGGAATTCTATTCTCCATGTGGTTCCGCATTGCCTCCCAAGACTCGGCATGGTAGTTCAGTACACGTCCGCCAGCAATGTTGTTGTCGCCGCAGGCTCCGTTGTACGAGAGGATGGTCGTGCCTGAGCCCGGTTCTGCGGCGTGTCGTCCACCCCAGTTGCCCGTGCAGGCGCCTCCGGTGCCGTTGAATGTATGCCCCGAGCCGAACTGGTGCCCGATCTCGTGAACAGTCGTGCTTAAATGGTTGACATTTGCGCTCACGGCACCGGCTTTGATACTGTCAATGCCGACGGCTCCGATGAAGGCCAATCCCCCCCCGGCAGTTCCCATAGCGTGGCCGATGTCAAAGTTGGCGTTGCCGATCACGTTGGCAAGGTTAGTTCGATTTTGGTTGATCACCGCACCATTGTCGGCATTGTCATACGGGTCGCTATTGGGGTCGGTGTAAATGATTAAGTCGTTGTTGGCGACCAACTGAAACCTTACTGCCATTTCGACTTCGAGAACGGCATTAACGCGATTGATTTCCGTCACAATCCTTGCCAGCCCAGAGGCGACAGTTCCGCCAAATCGTTGGGTGTACTCGCCAGTCGAAGCAAAGGCTGCTCGATAGACAGTAATTTCGTCTCCGATTTGTCGATCGCCTGAAGTGTTGAACTCGCCTTCGGGTCCGGTGAAGCCAGAGTGATCTTCCCATTCGAGTGCAGGGCTTTCGGGCTGGAACTCGGATAGATCAAAATCGCCTTGCAAGAAGTAACTCGCGTAGAGGTTCGTGTCTTCTGCACTGAAGTAGGGTTCGATGATGTAGCCACCGTGGGACGATGTCACGATCGCATTCAATCCGCGTGCCGTAACATCAAAACGCACCGAGGCGGTTGGGTCATCAATTCCCTGTCCGACAAAGGTCTCGAAGGTAGGGAACTTCGCGGCCAGTTCAGGCGACATTACATCGGTCTGAGCGAAGATAAACTCCTCTACAGAACCGTCTGGACGCGGAAGAGAGATCGTCGGCAATTCATCGCGTTCGGAGCCGAATTCAAACTCATTGGGTACATTGACCAGCAGTGTGTCTAGGTTTCCGTCGTCCAGGGTGAAGAGCTCGAACTCTGTTGCATGGACAACGCTGTCCGCAGATTTGAGATCGTAAGCGGCTTCATCTGCCGAGTCCCAGTAAACGTCGCTAATAGCGGCGGCGAGAACACGCCGAGCTTCTAATTGCTCGCACTGCAGTTTTCGAAGCTTTCCATGTTCATAAGGACCACAACCTCTTGAATTCGAAATTCCACACCGGTGGTACGCGCGAGCCATCTGTTACTCCAGGGGTCAAAAAAACGTCAAAAGAGAGAGATGAGCGTTCGATTCTAGACCAAAACTGAAAATTCGTAGGTGACATCCAGCTGGTTTTTCTTCCCTTAGTGAATTTTTCGTCAATTCTTACCGATGAGCCGTGGCCTCAGAAATAGCAACCTCCGACGATGCCCGCATAAAAGGCCTCAATATGGGGTATTGGGCTTGCTGTGGAGGTTGGTTCAGGTCTAATGTATGCACGCACTCCGACTGAATCTTACGAACAAGACATCTATGCTTTGAATGCTCATTTGCCTTTGGCTGACCTAATTTCTTCCTGAATCGTCCGATAATTGTTGAGGCAGCTATCGATACTTCTTTTGACCGCATCGAGTTGATTTTGGGAGACAGCGGCCTGTTCCAGAATGGGTCGTAATCCGTCGTATAGAAGTTGAAACTGACTTTCGATCAGATCTGTCATGACTCGCGGTACTGAATGCTGAACAAGTACTTTTTGCTCTGGAAGTTTAACGTCACCGGAATCTTCCTTCTCCCAACGTGTTCGCATGCTCGAAGTCAACTGCTCCCCCAGTCCTTCTAGTCCGCACTTAATCGCGGTGAGTGAGGCAAGGAATTGCTCGGAACGATCAGTTTCGCCCTCACGAGTTTCTACTGCATCGGAGATCGTTCTGCGAATCGACTCCAAGCCGTCCCGCAGACCGCTCAACGAGCGGAGTAGCTGCGCAGCTGAATCTTCTCCTTCCATACCCTGCATCCGTACCGTTTCCACAAAAGCATACTTGATGCTATTCCAGCGTTTCTGTTCATCCGCAGAAAGAACGCCGAGCAATTCTTTGAATTTGAGTAAGTTCGACTCTCCATCACGCGTTAGCGTTTGAGCATCTTGCTCGTAGTTCGAAAATACGAGTGTCGCTAACTCTTGATTATTCATTACCGGTACCACACGCTCCGCAATGCGATTCATATTCCGGTAGCTGCCTTGGAGCTTGAAAGGCGGCTCAGTTCGGTAGCTATCTGCTTGAGCTGCGGAACGAATATAAGTTCGATTCACTTGCAGGATCACATCTCTCACGCGGAGCAGTTTCTTGATCACAGAGATCATATCCTTCAGGCTCGGCACCTAGGTTGCTCTCGAGCTCAAGGCTTTCCACAGAACCTCGTTCTGCAGCACGGATAATTGCACGTTGGTCTGCGTTCGACAGCCTGGCCAAAGGTTGTGGAGTTGGATTGCTGTTCAAGCAATGTTCGATGTAACTCAGCTCGAACGAATCGGCGGAATCGCCAATGATCTCGCCTAAATTGTATACATCAGCCCGATTGGAAAGCATGTCAAGAATTTGGAACTTCGCTCCGCTCTCTGTGTACGGATTTCCTGCCATGATCACCGAAAACTTACGTCCGCGAAGGTCGTAAATCTTGGGTTCTCCTTCCCAGACGCCTTCGATTCTTCTGGTTGCGTCATAAAGAGGGATAAATTTTTGCAGTAACTCGGGATGGCAATGCTGAATGTCATCGAGGTAAAGCATTACATTGTCGCCCATTTCAAGGGCGAGATTGATGCGTTCAACTTCTTCCTTGGCAGATGCATTCGTCGCTTCCGCTGGATCGAGCGAGGTGACGTTGTGTCCGAGAGTGGGACCGTTCACTTTTACAAACACCAATCCGAGTCGATTGGCAATGTATTCCATCAAGGTTGTTTTACCGTAACCCGGCGGGCTGATGAACAGCAAGAGGCCCATTCGGTCTGTGCGTTTGTTCTCTCCTGCCGAGCCCATCTGTTTGGCCAAAATTTCGCCGAACATTGGCAGATAGACTTCATCGATCAGTAGATTGCGTACAAAGCTAGTCAGCACCCTTGCCTTGAAATCGCTTGTCCCAATCTTACGTTCGGCTTCCTCAAGCAGTTGATGCTTATCGTGTTTCAGCTGCGTATATCGAGGGATTACGTCCCTGCGGTAGCTACCCAAGCGTTGCGTGAACTCATGGTAGTGCAACTTCATTCTGCCAGATTGGATTCTAGCGTGATCGCCGGACAGCCCTTCTAGTTGTTTGAAAAACTCAACGTCAGGCCCAAGCTCAGTCGGTTCATTCTGCAGCGGCAATTGAGCCGCGAACTCAGCTCGATAGTGCTGACCTCGTCTAGGGTTGCCCTCAGCCGCTGCATCTTCTTCTTCAGCGTCAGGTGAGTCTTCCGCAAGGTAGCCGTCAACGGCGTCCAGGGCTAATGTCAAAGCAGCGAGTGGACTGTGTCTTGATCGATCGGTTGCTTTAATGAGGCGGTTGCATTCATCCTTCGGCAAGTACTCATGGAGACGCTGTAAGGTTGTGTCCACAAAGCGGCTTAGGACAAAGTCATTTTCATTGCGCTGCAGTTGCTCGAAGAGAAATTCCGCAGCGTTATCGAGAGTTGCTGCATCAAGGATGCCTTTTCCGTAACGCACGAGCAGGCTGCGAATGCGTTTGACGTAACGCTTGCTCGCTTCTGTTTTGGGCAAAATCTGCCGGACTGTAGCCAGGCCAGCGATCTTGGTTTCGACTCGGGTTCTCGCAGCTGCTGGCACGATAGTAGTCCAAACGTAACGCGCAGACCCCCGTAAGTCAGGTTCATAGCGCAGAAAACCAAGATGTGAATCCAGGTTCAGTAGCTCTCGCAGGATGTTTGCTGCATCTGCATCGTGAACGCCACGCGAGTAGCCTTCGTCGTGGCGAGTTTGCATTAGGACTTGAATCTGTTCCACCTGCTCTTTCTCCGCAAGGGCTGAGAATTCGGCCTTCTGCGATGGTGACCAAGAAAAAAATAAGTCCGCGGCAAGGTACTCGGCTCGATAGACAGTTGGCGATTCGCGAATCGTCTGAAGCGGCTCGCTTAGCCGCATCGTCTCATCGCGTTCGAGCCAGAAGTAGCTGTCTAGTGCGTCCGTCGAACGCTTTACGAGATCGACGTAAAGCTCTGCGTAGGAGTCATCTTTGTCTATTAACTGCAGCAACTCTTGGCATTCTGCCATACCCTGCACGAGCTCGCGGTTTCGTATTTTGTAGAGCATGGAATCGGTTTCGACGTCAGCCTGGAAATTCGGGCCTACGAAAGGTGTTTGCCAGACTTGCAAAGCATGATGCTTCTGTGCCGACTCCTGAGAACGGAAACTAACCATTGAGCCGTCGTCAAAAAACGCCTGCCCGTGGCAAATATGAGGTGTGTCCGCCTCTTGGCAAATCAAATTGTACTTGAGTTGCAGATAGGCTCCCAATTCCAAATTCGTGAATAGAAAGAGATAGTCTTCGCCGTTGGGAGCAACCACCACAGAATGGTGAAGATGCAGATCCACATAAGGATCGGGATCTGATTGAGGTTGAGCCATTTCATTGCTAAGACACCCAGGCTCTCGGCAGCTCGGTCAGCAACGCCGTGGCCACCGATATCCACGTTCATGTCTACGTCTAGATCTAGATCAACATCGACATCTCCCGGAAGGTCAAGATCCATCCCGCTCAAGATGGCCATTCCGCTCCAAGCAACCATGACCAACATCAAAATGGTTGCCGGGAGCACCGGGCCTTCAAAGAACTCTGAAGCAACTCCATTTTTGAATCCTAGTGCGTAGAAGGGACTTTGGCCGCTGCGTCAAATTTTGATTGGAGTCATCCCCCCGCTAGCTGATAACGAAGGGATCGAGATACGTCGAACTCAATTTTCCAACGTGGCGAGCTTCTGGTGTCTCTACTTTTGGCACGCAGAAACAAAGATTAATGCGCAGAAATCCGATGCGCAGATCGGATTTGCCTTCCTTTCACTTGCGGCGGTACAAGTCTAATTGCTGTTAAGCCCTTAGATGTTCAGAAACCGCAGGATCACGGTTGGTTTGCTACGGATTCGCTTGTTTGCTCGCAGCGTTTGCGACAGAACACGAATCAGAGTGGTTGCAATAGAAGAGAAGAAGTCGATTGTCTCAGCAGGCGGTGGGAGCCGGTTGAATCCCTTACTGGTTGCCGGACCTCACATTTACGTACGCGACGTAAGCAAGGAAGACCAGCCAAAGGAAATAGAAACCACACAAGATCCAGAATGCTGTCTTGTTTGGCTTCAGCAAGAATGCAAGAAACCCTGGCGTTGAATCAGGTTTAGTTGGCGAATGCCCAGTATGCGAGGCCGCCTCGTCACGGACTGCAGGACGAATGGGCTTCTTTGGGGAATCCTGTTTCGGTTTCGCTTTGCTCATTGGGGCAATCCCTCGCGGGCCACTGCACTACGCTGATTTGTAGAATTTGGATAGCGTGTGAGTGGCAAGTTGTTAGCCGATGTTACGACCGGTGGATGACGCCGAGCCGCTCTTGTAGCGTCGCGAATTAGCACTAAGCGATACAAAAAAACAATGAGCAGATTTTAGGAATCAGCTCCGCCGGAATACTGGAACACAGGCTCGAAGGCCTCGCTGAAGTCGTACACGTCGTCGAAGTGCTCGCGGCGATCTGAATCCGACTTCTTCATGTGTTTGATGCGAATCAAGTTGTAGACGATCTCACCAAAGTCTCCAGTTGAATAGACGCCCCAGCTATTCAAAACGAGTTTCGATAAGAAGCCGAACTGTTCAATTCCGTGCAGGCGAATTGCTTCACAAAGCTGTTGGCCGGAGATATGGCTGTCAGTTGCGCCTTCTTCAGCTGGCATCTGCATGATTTCCTGAGCATACTGCAGTGCATCTCTAACAAACTGATACGCCTCAAAGTCGTACCGTTGGTCTTGTTCGAGCAACTCAACGATTGGATGGTTCTTCTCAGTCATCTAGTTTTCGCTAGTCTTGCTTTTCGTTTCTTTTCTTTTGCGGCTTGCGGTAGGGCTTCTTTGCCTTTGGTTTATCGCCATTCGTTTCCCGACTCTTCGACTCGCGATCGCCGGTGCTTTCGCGACTTTCGACGATTTCAGGATCGCGTTTTGCGCGTTTACTTCCCTTTATCACAGTCAGCACTTCGTCGTTATGGATCATCACGCGTCTGCCGTCTTCCATTTGAACCAACAATTGTCTCGATAGCAATTCTTGACTCAGGATTCTGCCTCGCCCATTTGCCGTCACAACGTCTGCTCCCACTCTTGGCAGGGATTTGCGATGATCTTCATAAGTATCATATTCGTAACGCAAGCAACACTTCAGCCGGCCACAGCGGCCTGAGATTTTGTTTGGATCGAGCGTGGCTTTCTGTAGTTTCGCCATCTTCATAGAGACGGGCGGCATTTTTACCAAGTGCGTGTTACAACACACGGGTTTGCCGCAATCACCATAGTCTGCCAGCAGCTTTGCTTCATCGCGAACGCCGATTTGCTTCATCTCGACGCGTGTTTGGAATTCAGCGACAAGTCGCTTGACCAGTTCACGGAAGTCGACGCGATCTTCAGAGAGATAATACACGACCATGCGTTCGCCACCGAAAACACGCTCGACTTCAACAAGGTCCATGGGCAGGTCGAGTTCTTTTATGATTTTGAAGCAACGATCCGCCTCCGAGACCGTCTTTGCTAACAGGTGCGAGTATTCGTTCTCGTCCTCGGACGACATTTCGCGCTGTATCGAACCGCCTGGGCTGGAACCATCGTTTCTACCCTCGCCGAAGCCTTGAGCCTCTGCAAGTTGTTTGGTGACACGGTCGTCTGCTTCACTAAGGACTTCGCCAACCTCAAGGCCTCGACCTGTCCTGGCTATCACGCGTTTACCGCGGGAATACTCTTTGCGTGAGCCCATGACATGTAAAGTTCTCATCACACCGCAACGTACTATATAGCTAGGCATAAGCCGTCCAATTTCGGGGAAGCCCGCTCCCAGGAAATGCACCAGCCAGGCTGGGTAATCTATCGCCTGTTCATCTCGTAGTGAAAGCTCAGTGAATCCAGTCTAGCTTTCTTCGCGGTCAAATCCTAGATGAGTAGGCTATGACTTTGCCGAGCAATGTAGGATCAAGATGCAGCATGCGTTGAACCAATCGGGTTATTTGATTCATCAACGAATTGAAGTTGCTGCTCCCGTTTCATTGCGAAAGAGTAAATCAGTGTGGATCGGGCATGCGTGAAGAAGAACTTCCGTCGCGTTCAATCATGGACGCAACGCTTGAAGCCGAGCGGTAACAGGCCTTACGTCGGCATGATTACGAGAAAAAATCTTGGAGTTGGAAGAGATCCGGGTGGATGCTATCGGGAGAAAGAATCTGGAATTTCGCGATTTGCAATGGCAGACTGGAAGCCGCCATTTCCTTGTTGTGAACTCATTCATCGCAGTGAGTTGTTGAAGCTGCCCGCAGCTCGGTATTAAACTCGCGATATCCTCTTTTGTCTTGGCGTTGCAGGGCAACCGCGTGCGTCTACGTCGCTGATTGGCAAAAACAGTTTGATAAGGAAATCGCCAATCGTGAGAAGGAGTGGCGCGACAGGTTTGAAGAGTACATAGTGCTGGCGAAGCCAAGGCAATGCGTCACTGGCTCTCTTTTCTCATGGTTGTTTCCGCGTCAATACTTGAGGTCACAGCAAAAACTGGATTGGGAATCCACGAGATGCTACTTGCAGGAACGGAAATCCTGACGGTAACCGGCGAACCCGCGCCCGTAGTTACTAACGAGGATGGTTCCGTTGTGACAACCGCTCCAGAAATCGTTTGGCTTCCGAGATCGCTTTGGACACTAGCGATCACATTCTCAGCCGTCGCCCCGGGGAGAGAGGCAAGCCGAGCTCCTTCCCGCGACGCATTGATTACTAGCTGCTTCACCATTACGACGCGGCCGACTTCGATCAGGCCGAGTGTCAGCAAGATAAATAGTGGGCTAACTATGGCAAACTCAACTGCAGCAGCACCGAGTCGCTTGCGCTGATTTCGACAGCGTCTTTTTGTTGTCTTCACAATTAACCCCTTATTTCGCTAGAACGACGGTGCCGAGCACGAAATCGCTTGTAGATGAACCTTGTGTTGAAGTTACGCTGAAGGGAGAGATGATAGGTGCAGGCTGGATAATCACGCACTTGCTTTTCATCGACCCGGTGAGCTTCACGTAAAGAATGCGGACTCCAACCCACTTTACAATCGTGTAGTTAGCGTTGTTGCCGTTGCCGGAAACATTCGAGAAGATCGGTATGACTCTTGTCTCGCCAATGATGCTGCTCAATTGTGCTTTGACGCCAGCACTGATGCCGGTATCGCCGTTGAGAGTCATCGTCCTGTTGGAGTCAAGGATCAAAGGTTTTCCCAGATCAATCAGGTCTTGTTCGGATATGCCGTCAACGATCTGTCTCTTGATATCAGTGGTGGAATTGTTGGCGCAACCAATATCCACCGTACCACGATTGCCGGGTGAGCCTGTTCCCTGGGGATAAAGGTTTGCTTCCCATAGTCCATCCGATCCGCTTGAGATCGTGCCCTTACTAGCGTCGAAATTATAGTCATCGGCTGTATTGCTGTTCTTCAACTCATTCCAAGTGCTCTCATCCAAAGCGAAGGGCAAGAGTTCAATGGTTGAGTTTGAGTTGGCTGGCAACTGGAATCCCTCGATGAAACGGCTCATCACGGCGGTTGCTTCAACCTGCATGTTCTGGCCATAACTTCCGAAAATGCGTCCAAAGAAGTGGGGCACTTGGCCATTCTTGTACTCGTTCTTAGTTACCGTTGCTCTAACGGCAAAGAATGGCCGCGTATCGTCGCTGGTAATACTGCCACCGAGCGTATCGAGGTAGCCTACCTGAACGTCCTGTGTGCCAGCGCTGGTTTGTAGGACTGGTGCGCGTTGAATCACGGTGTTTGCCGCCGCAAAGGACGCGGCAGCTTGCCTTACATCGGGATAGACAGATTCGCCTTCATTCCCCTCCAGGAGCTGCGAATGGAACTCCCAGCATCCCGCCAACGCCGCTGCATCTGCAGTCCTCTGCATCTCAGCTTTGGTCTGGGCAACGTAGCCGATATCAATTCCAAATGCCAGAAAGCTAAACAGTCCGAACATCATGACGACGGCGACAACCAGAACCGTACCCTTGCCATTGCTTCTATTGGTGATGGCTTTTCTCATAGTTGGTCTCCTTTGTTATTCATGCCTGCTCGACTTACTGCACATCTACATTTAGCGTCTTCTCCCAGAGGAGACCTCCAACTACATAAGCCCTCACTTTCTTCAACCTCAGGTGCCCAACTCTGTTCCCTGCGAAGGCAACACCAGAGTCTTCAATCGAATCGGTATAGCGATAGTCATCCAAATCATCGTCTCCCGCCGTGTGGTGCGAGATGTATGCGTAAGTGGTATGGTCTCCGAATGAACCGAAGCTAGAGCTGCTGCCCCTCGAGATACCGAAGTAGTATCCGTCGGCTGTGTTGTGGAATACCTGCGTCCAGCTTACCGTCTCTCCATCGTTGTCCAGCTTGATGCCGTCGTAGAGGCGTTTTTGGTCTAGTAGGTGGTCGTCATTGCAGATTCGGATTTGCATTCCACCACTTTCAAAATCAGGAAGCGATGCATGGTTCAAATCAAATTGAAAGAGCAAGCTACTGTTATTCCCAAGCGGAAATGCCGTTGTCGTGACCTGAGGGGCATCACGCTTCGCATCCGGCTGGATTACATGGAGCTCCCAGTCCTCTTCAATCCGTATGATTTCCTGTCCCATGCACGGGATACTGTTGCACCCGAGAGAAACGACCACGCCGACCAATAGAAACCTCAGCGAATGCATGGGCTACCTCCAAAACAGAACTTCTGACCTGTTCTGCTTTCCCGTGCGGCAGCGAGGCAGTCCACGTGGGACCCTCCACTTTGCGCCATGACCCCGCGATCACTTCGCCTTTTTCCCGAGAACCTTGCTGGCTGGGTTTTTGCTGAAACGCTGAACAAGCTTGGCGAACGGCCAAGCTAAGAAGAAACATAGCCTGAGTTTTGAGCGGGTGTGCTGTACGCCTTCTCCATTTTCCACACAGTTGCCTTTGAACGGCCTGCACAACCGACAAACCGGAATTACTTACATATAAATCGAGAATGGAGACGCACTGTAACCCGACCGGCGTTGCCGTAATAAGTTGGTTTTGTTGCGATCTGAGTTGTTCGCGGTGTTAACGATGAAAATTTTTCGGTACTGCAACGATTAGCAGCGTTGCTGCTACGATCATTAAGTTCAACAAGCATCAGACGAGCACTGCAAAGCACACATCAAGTGTGGCTAAATCAGAACGCACGAGCGTGTTTCGGATTGGGTTACAGCGAGTACACTCTGTTTCCGGTCCCGATCGCCGCGATCACAGAGATAGAGATGCCGAGATTCAACATCACACGGTTACGGAATTCGATCGCGATCAGATTTGCAAGCGCGAGGATTCCGATGATCGACTACTGTTCTAAGAACGTTATTTCGACCTAAGACGTTCCGACATGCTCTATGATGAAAGAGCCTGTTGCAGCCATTGACCGATTTCACGCGAGGCACGCAAGCCATCTTCAAATACCCGGCTGTTGTGAATGAATGCATGCAACATGCCATCGTAACAGCGAGCTTCGGTAGGCACTCCGGCTTGCCTTAGTCTCGCCGCATACTGCTGCCCTTCGCTTCGCAGTACGTCGTATTCTGCCGTTGCAATAAAAGCGGGAGGTAGGTTCTTCAAGTCATGGCCACGAAGGTCTGCATAGGGGCAATTGGCTTGTTCGATGTCGGTCGTCCCCAAATACTGCTGCCAGAACCACAGCATAGTGTCTCGCGTCAGTAGATGTCCTTCGGCGTAGTCTTGGTAGCTGGGTGTCGCCATGTCTCGCGCGATGACTGGGTAGATGAGGACTTGTGCGGCGATTGTTTCCTGCCAGTCTGCATCTCGTGCTCTTAAACAAATGGCTGCAGCCAAATTTCCACCCGCGCTGTCGCCAGCAACTGCGAGACGTTTGTCGTCGATTCCAAGATTACCTGCATTGGCGGAGCAAAAGCGAAATGAGTCGACAACATCGTCGATCGCCGCTGGGTACGGATTCTCTGGAGCCAGACGATAGTCAACTGCAATGACGATAGACTCTGAGTCATGCGCAAGTTGCCTGCAAAGGGCGTCGTGCGTGTTGAGATTCCCGATCACCCAGCCGCCGCCATGAAAATAGAGTACGGCGGACTTCGCTTCGGCAGTGGGGCGATAGAGTCGTAGGGGAATCCCCGAATCGGTCGCCAACTCGTCGACTTGATGCATCTCAACTTTAAAGCCGAAGCGATCGCGATAGCTCTCAAAGATCTCGCGACTCCGGGTTGGCGGGAGCTCGGGCCAGCTAGGACCGCCAAGTTCTTCGATGGCTTCCAAGAAGGCAACTGACGTGGGGTGTAGAGGCATTACTATGATCGATTCTTTGCGATTATGTTACTCTCTATTCAGCTACATCCGCTGAGCCACACCGGCCTTTTCGAGAGGATGCAAGCCATACATGCTCAAGGAAGGGGCTTCGGAGTCCGGGAACATTTTGCCTCGATTGGCCACTTCGTGAGGATCGAACGCATTTCGAAGGCGACGCATGCATTCGATCGACTCGTCGGAAAACATTCCAGAGAGGAACTGGCGTTTCTCCATTCCAACACCATGTTCGCCAGTAATGGATCCGCCTAAGTCGACGCATAGCTGCACGATCTTCGCCGCCAGCTCTTCGGCCCGATGCAGCTCGCCTTCTCTTCGACCGTCGAACATGATGAGCGGATGCAAATTCCCATCACCGGCATGAAACACGTTCGCTACTTCGATTTTGTACTCGCTGCTGAGTTGTTGGATCTTCTGCAGTGCATAGCCTAGCCTGCTTCTCGGCACCACGCCGTCCTGAACGATAAAGTCTGGACTCAGATGCCCGACGGCTGAAAAGACACTCTTGCGACCTTTCCAAATGGTGAGGCGTTCTTCCGGATTTTGGGCTACGTGCACGGCGGTAGCACCGCTTTGTTTCAGCAGATCGTCAAGCAGCTTCCGTTCGTGGCTCACCTCGTCTTTGCTCCCATCCAGCTCGACTATCAGCACTGCCTCGACGTTGGACGGATACTCAGCACCAACTGCAGAATTTGCCGCCTGCATGCTCAAGCGGTCCATGATCTCAATCGCAGCCGGAAGAAGTCCGCTTCCAATGATGGTTGCAACAGCAGCGCCCGCGTCCTGGAGCGTCGTATATCCGGCAAGGACCGTATGGAAGCTCTCGGGTTTAGGTAGGAGTTTGACGGTGATTTCTGTCGCAATTCCGAGGAGCCCCTCGCTCCCGACCAAAACTCCGGTCAAATCTGGGCCTGTGCACTGCCCGCCATCGCCGCCGACGTTCATCAGTGTTCCATCTGGCAAGACGAATTCCATACCCAGAACATGGTTGCTAGTCATGCCGTACTTGAGGCAGTGTGCTCCACCAGAATTGAAGGCGATGTTGCCGCCGATGGTACAGACTTGTTGACTGCTCGGGTCCGGCGCATAGTAGAGATTTGAATGCGAAACTGCAGCAGTTACCTTCGAGTTGATGACGCCTGGCTCAACGACGGCAATCCGGTTTTCAAGGTCCAGATGCTTGATTTTGTTCAGTCGATTCAGGGTGATAACGACGCCGTCGGCATGCGGAAGCGAACCACCGGAAAGACTCGTCCCACTACCTCTAGCTACAAAAGGAATATTCCGTTCGTGGCACCAGCGAACGGTTTGAATTACCTCTTTCTTGGTTTGAGGCACCACGACCGCGCTCGGCTTGACCGCGAACGCGGTCAGTCCATCACTTTGAAAGGCAGCTAAGGCTGGAGAGGAGTCGGTGACTCGACCGGAGGGCAGCAGTGCTCGGAGCTGTTCTAGTTGGAGGTTGTTCACAAGAGCGTCCATCAAGCGACAGAGAGTTTTCCGGTTTCAGTTGCCGCAGCAAGTGCAGCCCCCGGCTTTAGCTCATAGCCCTGCTGTCGAAGGAGGCTCTCGAGAGCGCTGAGGATCAGAGTGACGTTCCTCACCGTACTGCTTGTGCCCATCAATCCGATACGCCACGCCTGACCCTTGAAAGGGCCGAGCCCAGCACCAATCTCGATTCCATGGTCTGACAGTAGGGTCTTCCTGACCATTGCATCGTCGACGCCATCGGGAACGTGAACCGCGTTGAGTGTCGCAAGCGAATGCTCCGGGATGTAACGCAAGCCCATAGCTTCTAGTCCTGCTCTTAACATTCTGTGGTTTTGTTCGTGGCGAGCAAAACGAGACGGCAGGCCTTCTTCTACGATGATTTGAAGTGCTTCTCGCAAAGCATAGGTCATGTTGATGGGAGCCGTGTGGTGATAGACTCTATCGGTTCCCCAATAATTTCGAAGCATCGTCACGTCCAGATACCAACTCGTTACTTTGCTCTGTCTTTGGTCAATCTTCTCCAAGGCTCGCTCGGAGAAAGTGACGGGTGCCAAGCCAGGCGGACAGCTTAAACACTTTTGGGTTCCGCTATAGCAAGCGTCGATTCCCAGCGAGTCCACAGGTATGTTGATGCCGCCAAGACTCGTGACGGCATCAACGATCAGGAGGGCACCATGGTTGTGAGTGATTCGAGCTATATCCTCAAGTGGCTGCTGAGCTCCTGTGCTGGTCTCTGCGTGCACGATTCCGACTATCTTGATGGATGGATTGGCCTTCAAAGTATCAGCAATCTGCTCAGGTTCGAAAACTTTGCCCCAGTCGGTTTCGATAGAATGGACCGTAGCACCATAACGGTCGGCGACATCTTTCATCCGGCCGCCAAAGACTCCGTTGACGCAGGCCAACATCTCATCACCTGGCTCAACTAGGTTACAAACACAGGCTTCCATGCCGGCCGAACCCGTTCCAGAAATCGCAAGCGTCATTTCGTTCTTGGTCTGAAACACTTGCCTCATCAAGCTGCGCGTTTCATCCATGATCTGAAGATACTCGGGGTCCAAGTGTCCGACCGTAGGCGCTGACAATGCTTTGAGGACGCGAGCCGAAACATCGCTCGGCCCTGGGCCCATTAATACTCGCTCGGATGGATTAAGTGCGTTCACTGGTTGGATCATCCTGTCTCATTGTAGTTATGGCTCGTAGCTATCTGATTGGATCAAAGTATATCACGAAGCGTTGCGAACAGGGTTGTCAGAGCTCCAGCTAGCGCAAGCCCCTAATTGAAGGTAACCCACCGCGTAAGCGAGCGATTCTTCGCTGCCCCTCGCTCACACTTCGGGTTACCTTTTTTCGCAGCTTCAAATCCTGATCAGCTCTGGCGTTGCGAAACCAGAGGACGCTTCATCTGGGAAATGCCGTTACAATGCTAGGCTCGTCTTTGAAACACTACATCTTCACGAACGTGTCATGAACGAAACCAATCCTAAATCAGGCAACCAATCACCAGAGGGTTCCGCGCCAGCCGAAGGCAATGCAACGAATCTGTCCCGAGAGCAAATGGCCCGCTTTGTGACAGAGATTAAGAATCCCGTTACTCAAATGGGCGAACATGTGCTTTCTGCCTTGCAGCATCCTAACACCATGGCTGTTCTTACCACGGTGGTAACCGGTGCCAACGGAAAGCAGCACATCGTCTCAGCCGCACTCAATCCCCAGCAGACTGCGCACATCAACGCGATGCTCCAGGGCGCTGCCACGGAACGCGAAGATGAGGAAATTTGCGTGGGATTCCATTGCCTGGTCAAACCGAAAGGCGAAGCCGCCGAGTGATTCCTCGGATTCCATCGCATTATGAGCCGCTGAGTTCGATTCGCTCTTTCAAGGGCTGCAGGTTATGAGCGAAGTATGTGCCTATCATGAGGCTGGGCACGCAGTGATGGCGTATCTTTGCGGAGCTCATGTGCAGTTCGTGACCATCGACCCCGAGTGGGACGACGACGCTCTGAGACACGATGGTGAGATCGAGGTGGAATGGCCGGCAGGCAAATTGACGGATCGAATGCTAATCGAAGCAAGTATCCAAGTCAGTCTTGCTGGTCCCGCTGCGGAGATGATTCACACAGGCGAGCCCTATCATCCAGCTTTCGTCCAAGAATGGAGTCTCGACTGGACAAAGGCCTGGTCACTCGCCGCGGAAATCGCGGTAGACGAGCAAATGCGACTTCGGCTTCTCGAGAAAACGACGCGGGAGGTATACCATTTTCTCGCAAGGAACGACGTCTGGCAGGGACTCGCATCTCTGGTTGATGAATTACTTGCACACGAACACATGGAAGGGGCCGAAGTGCACGAGGTGCTTTCTGACTGGCTGTAGCGTTAGCCAGTTTTGCGTTTGTTCGGACCACAAAGTCGCGTTTTTAAGCTAGTCAAGAGCTGATGCATGATCCTCAGAAACCCACGCTTAAGGCGTCTCAGGTACCGAAAGTCTTTAGGACTTCCGCGACAAGTGCCCGATAGAATCAACCCGGCAACAGCTCGTTTGGCTCATGTCGCCAGTATGAACTGCAATTCGCTCTGAGGATGCTTTCCCCTATTGTTTCACTGCCAGATCTCAGCTGGTAAGATATGGGTTACACTCGCACGAGCTGATTGTGCACGGATCCTAGCTCGGCAAGGGAATCCATCAAGAGATGCCTTGGCCGCCTTCGGTTCGGCGAAATACGCGAGCACCCTGATGTCCTCCAGCAGACTCCCAAAGGATGTGGAACGTGAAACTGCAAGCAATCTCCAGTTTGATACCCCTAGGCCAAAACGGCGATCTTACCAACATCCTTATGCTGGTCGGTGCCATAGTCATGGTTATCGTCATGATTGGTCTGTTCGCGGTCCTCGCAAGCTTCTTCTGGCTTTGGGCTCAGTCGGTTACAACACGAGCGGGCATCGGGTTCGCGGATTTGATCGGGATGTGGTTTCGTCGGATTGACGCACGGACGATTGTTCGGTCCAAAATTATGGCGGTCCAAGCAGGGCTGACCAATGACGAGATTACCGGTACCGATCTTGAAGCACACTATCTTGCAGGGGGAAATGTCCCGCAAGTAATTCGTGCTTTGGTGGCCGCACGCAAATCAAAGATGATCACTCTCGGCTTTAGCGAAGCCGCTGCAATCGATCTCGCTGGACGAGATGTGCTTGAGGCCGTACAAACGAGTGTTTACCCCAAAGTAATTGACTGTCCTCCCAAGGGCGCTGCGAGGATCTCCTTGGACGCGGTTGCTCGCGACGGTATTCAGCTAAAGGTAAAAGCTCGAGTCACAGTGCGTGCAAATATCGAACAGCTAATTGGTGGTGCTACGGAAGAAACGATCATCGCTCGTGTCGGGGAAGGAATCGTGTCTGCAATCGGTTCCGCCGAGGACCATAAGGTCGTCTTGGAAAACCCTGACATGATCTCGAAAGCTGTACTCGCAAAACGCCTCGACGCTCAAACCGCATTCGAAATCGTGTCGATCGATATTGCCGACATCGACGTTGGTGAGAATATCGGAGCGAGATTGCAGGCGGATCGAGCTGAAGCCGATATGCGAGTCGCGAGAGCGAAAGCCGAGGGAAAGCGGGCTGCTGCCGTGGCTACGGAGCAGGAAATGCAAGCCAAGATTGAAATGAGTCGTGCTTCGCTTGTTGAAGCAGAAGCCGATGTGCCTAAGGCGATGGCTGCGGCCTTTGCTAGCGGAACTTTGAATGTCATGGATTACTACAAGTTGAAGAATGTTGACGCCGATACCAAGATGCGAGCGAGTATTGCTGACGTAGGGGGACGCGATCAACAGCCTTCTACCCCAGCGAATGCTAGTTAGTCTCAAGTCGGCAGCAAACCGCGGCTTAAAAAACTTTACGAGGCATGTTCAATGGTAAAAGACCTTGAGAAGTTCCTGCAACAGGCTGCTGAACGACTTGCTGAGAAAGTCAAGAAGGGGCTGAACACTCCTCCGCCGAAGCGTAATACTCAGCAACCTTCTCAGGCTCGGCCTCCAAAAAACG
Source organism: Aureliella sp. (assembly GCA_963691875.1). Taxonomy (GTDB): domain Bacteria; phylum Planctomycetota; class Planctomycetia; order Pirellulales; family Pirellulaceae; genus Aureliella. Next base: position 676,033 of record OY829846.1, on the reverse strand, counting down.
TGCGTCGGGCAGAACGGGCGCCCATTGAGGCTGAGGTCATCGAAGCTGAACTTATCGATGCCGACCTTGCAGGACCCGATCCGATTAGCGACATCGATACTCGGCATCTGGACCCGGCGGTTTCTCATCGCCCAGAGTTGGCTCAAAGGATTAGCCACGCTGACGAGCGGATGTCCAGCCATATCCATGATGTGATGGACCATGAAATCGTCAAAATCCGCAAAGCGTCAAACGCACTCGACGGCAAGGCACCAGCCAAGAAAGCGATGGGAAATCCCATTGTGGAAATGCTGCGATCACCTAACAGTATTCAGCAGGCTTTCATCGCAAGTCAGATTTTTCAACGTAAATTTGAATAGCTACTCTTTTTAGTCTGAACTCTTCGCCTCTCGTCAGTCTATTGTGATGACACGCGTTTCGACGGGGCCAATGCCATGACCAAGGTTAGGTGCATATTCCAGTCCATGGTGGACGACTGGCACCGCAAAGTTGACGGCAGCGTGCAGGATTTCTGAATCAAGCGTTCCGTGCAGATGGAGTGTAAGATAGCCTGCGAGCAATGCGGACAAGATACAGCCGGCCCCGTGGCTATTCTTTGTGTAAAGCGATTCGAGAGAAAGTCCAACAACCTCTCCGCCTCCGGTTGCGATCATGTGATGGTGTTCGCCGTCCACCTCGCCCGCCTTAAGAAGCACTAGGTCCGGCCCTTGAGCTTGAAGTGCGGCTGCAGCATTAGCTAGGTCTTGAAGCGATTTGCACCTGCGTTGAAGCAAAGCTTCTGCCTCAAAGCGGTTCGGCGTCAGGATATTCGCGATCGGAACGAGCTCGTCACGGTATGCCTCTACTGTTGCTTCGTCGCCCAAAGAGTGTCCATGCTTACTCACCAGCACAGGATCGACGACCAAAGGGCATGGCGTATTTCTTAGCTCAGCGGCCAAGTTGCAAATCACGTCAGCGTTTCCCAAGGCGCCGGTCTTGATTGCACGAGGCGGTATATCGGAGATAACCTTCTCGAGCTGCGCCCTCACGAAATCCACCGGCATTACTTCGATGGCGTGCACCCCCTGCGTGTTCTGTACGGTAAGTAGAGTGACAACCGACATGCCATAGCAGCCGAGCTGCTGAAAGGTCTTCAAGTCAGCCTGCAACCCGGCGCCACCGCTTGGATCCGATCCAGCAATCGTAAGCACTGTTGCGTTGGTCGCGATGGTGAGTTCTTTAGTGCTCTCAAATTGATTCTTCATGTGGTCAGTCGTTTCAGTCGGCCAAGCGGAATAGAACCACCGCGCGGAAAGAAAAACGCCTGCAACATATTTTGCTGCAGGCGTCCATGATCGATTCGTGTTTACTGCGTCGCCTTAGTCGTTGCCACCGACGGGCGGTAGTGGCGGCAACGCTGAGCCAGTGTTAGCTGGCGGTGCTGTCCCCTGCGGCTGAGCAGGTGGCAGTTGTGGAAGAGCAGGATAGTTTGCTGGAGGTGTAGCGGTTCCTGCTGGAGGGACCTGATACTGGGGCATCGAGCCCGAAGCGGCTTGTGGAGCCGTTGCAGCAGGCAGTTGATTTGCACCTGAGACCGTCTGGGCCGGTACAGCTGCCGCGGGATTGCTTTGAGGGGCAGGAGACTCTCCGCCGATCGCACCGTCAAGAGCCGCTTGCAACGCAGCGGCGTTCTCAAAATCCAAAGTAAGAGCGTCGTCGGTACCCGGTGTCGACACTGTCATCGCAGCGATGCGCCAACCTTCCGCCTCTTTGTGTACTTCGCAGACGATCTCCATGTTGATTCCTGCCTCTTGACCAACTGCAGGTTCCGTCCAAATGCACTCGACCAAGCTGGCCGTTTTCTCGGCGTAAGGAAATACCACTCGGCCAATCTTGAACTTGCCTTCAGGCGTTCCTAATGGTCGCATTTGGAAGGACGTCTTCTGCAGCTCCTCGCGTGCCAGTGCGGTGAGCTGGCCGTTGGCCGCAGCCTCATCCCCACTTCGCAGACTATCCAAGAAGATGGCCGCGGAACGAGCAGGCTCCGTGTTCTCGCCTTCTGCCACAACTGTCATATTTTCTGCTGCGTCGGCAGGCGGCGCATTAGTAGCCGAAGGACTAGCGACCGGTTCAGTTGTTTCCGGAGTAGAGCTGGCGACAGGAGGAGTGGATTCCTTGCCACCGCCGCAACCAACGAACATGGAATTGCTCACAGCGAGCAATCCGAACATTGCAACTGAAAAATGCTTTTTCATTTCTCTTCCCTGAGTCAAAAATAGTGCACCAATCGCTGATTGGAAATTTGTTGTTTTGTAAAGTCAGTAGTGGGCTGCTATGTTGCTTCTTGAAGTGGGCGAGCGTGGTCCGCGATGCCCTTCAAGTCTTCTGGCCATAAAGACCAAACCGGTGTTCGCTTCATCACTCTTTGGCGAAACTTTTTGAGTTCCTCTTGTTTCTTCTGCCCCGAGATAGTCTCGCGGATTTCCGCTTGTGCTTCCGTAAACGGCTTCACCCGTGCCGGGGTGCGTTCAATAACGCGGATGATGTGCATGCCGATGTCGTCGGCGATTACTTGGCTTAGTTCCCCAGTTGGAATGGAGAAGAGTTGCTGGTCGAGTTGTCTCGATTTCAAGCTACCTTGAGTTGTCCAGTCGTGCTTTCCGCCTTCGCTCGCCGTGTAGCCTTCCGAAGATTGCCTAGCTACCTGTTCGAACTGTTTTCCTCCGAGGAAGATCTCGTTGCCCAGATCGTGAATTTGCTTTTCGACGGCACGACGATTGTTGTTGTGCTTGTCGAATCGCACGGTAAGCTGTTCCCAACGCGCCTTGGCAGGTTCGTTCCAGTCTGCCTTGTGTTCTTCGTAGTGGTCCCTTAGCTCCATCAGAGAGACCTCGAAGGTGTCTGGTACATATTTACGTTCCAATTCACCGGCCAAAACCTGTTCGACGAAAATCGATTTCATTGTTGTGAGAGACATCGAACGTTCGCGGAGCTTTTCTTCGAGGCCCTGTAAGTCGGTGACGTTGTACTTTTCCTGCATTACGGGCACTTGTTTCTGAAAGAAGATTTTGCCGGCACGTGGCAAGATGGTGCCTTTCATTTCCGCAAGCTTCTTTGGAGTCGCTGTGCCGGCGGCATCATGGAAGAATTCCTGATACATTGCCTTCGTTTGAATGAACTGCTTAAGCACTTGTCGAATGATCTGTTCGCGTATTTTCTGCTCTGCCGCTTCGTTTGGGATGCGATCCCGGTTCTGTTCAATGGTTGGCTCTACGTACTGTGCGAGATCACCTGCCAGAATGTGTTCGTCTCCGACTACCGCAACCAATATGCCGCTTGAAAACGCACTGGGGCGTGTTGGAACGGAGACGGATGCCGGCCGAACCGCTTGATTATTCTGCGATGTGATTTGGGGTGCGGCTGAGTCTCCGGAGTTCGTCTGGTCAATTGACGGAAGTGCTGCCAATGTTGGTACGGCAAGCGACGAAAATGCGTTACTTGATTGGATTTGTCGTCCTACTCCAGACGGCAGTAAAGGTTGCTTGACATTGCGATTATTCGTGCTTTTTGTCGCCGCGACTCCGAGAGGTGGCGGCAATGAGACTCTAGCTTGAGCTGGATCAGCCATACCAGGCAGATTTGTGAGCGATCCGACGCCCGGTTGGTTTGCTGGAGGCGGAGTTGGTGTACTCGCGTCCTCTTTGGAAATGATGTTCGTCAAGGATCCGTAAGGCGGAGGAGCAACTTGCGGATTGGTTTTCGCTGGCGGTGGTGGCAGCGATGAAACAACATCGGGTCGAATGCTGGGAAGTGGCGCTGGCTTGGCTGGAGCGGACTCCCAAGGCGTCTGAGCCCAGACAGGGTTCACCAGCGAGAAAGTAAGCAACAGCGAAAAGGTGTGAGTACAGAGATTTCGCAGAGTTTCCATTTAACGCCAACTCGTGAAGATCGTGTAACTGGCCAGAATTGCCGACAAGTCGGTTAATGCCAGAATTGCGATCGGGTTTCAAGGGCAATCTTTCACTAGCTGTCAGCATGACGGCAAGCTATTCTCCCTTGCAACTGTTTGCCCTAATCTGTAACTCGAATCTAAAGAAAAGAAAAAGTGGCTCGCTAGGAACTGCAGATGCCAATTGGAAAGCAGAAAAGGAGCTCGATGCTAGCATTTTTGCTGGTTTGTGGCGTATTATCCCAGGGTGGCTGTGCAGTGATCGGACGCTTTTCGCCGCTGCGTCCGCTTGAGCGTCTCTGATTTACTTTCCAACAAAGACATCTGACCAGCAGAACACTGAACTCGCGAGTCATTTAGAGGACGCATTCTTCCGATCTGCAGATGGAACCCAATTGCATGGTATCTTCATCGATCATCCCAAGCCCATTGCGGTCGCACTTTTTATGCATGGCAATGCTGGCAATGTGTCTCACCGAGTTGATTCTCTTCGGCTCTTGAATGAGCGTCACGGAGTGGCGGCACTCGTTTTTGACTATCGTGGCTATGGAAAGAGCGAAGGCAAGCCGGACGAGGAAGGCATTCTTGAGGACGCTAGGGCGGCAAGGGCTTGGCTTGCAAATCGCGTGGGGATTGCAGAGTCTGAGATTGTACTTATGGGACGGTCTCTTGGAGGCGGCGTCGCGGTAGACCTTGCGGCCAAAGACGGTGCGCGCGGCCTGGTTCTGGCCAGCACTTTCACTTCTCTACCTGCGGCTGGCAAGGCACAGTTGCCATGGGTTCCAACTTCACTGCTGATGACGCAAAGGCTCGATTCGCTAAGCAAGATCGCGGACTATACCGGGCCACTTCTTCAAAGTCACGGTGATGCTGACGCGGTCATTCCCTACGAGCTCGGAAAAAGATTGTTTGCAGCCGCGAACGTGCCCAAGCAGTTTGTCACCATCAAAGGTGGCGGCCACAACGCCCCGCAGTCCGAGGAGTATCGTTGTGCACTAGATCGATTCTTGGCCGGATTACCTTGAGCAAGAAAGCTCCGAGACAAACACTAAGGGCAAGGATATTTCTGACTCTCTCCACGGTTATTCAAAACGTGCGAAAGATTGCTCTGAGTGCCTCTGCGGTAGTGGTGCAATTGAATTTAGCGGCAATTGATTTCGTCAAGCTTGAGTTTGTGCTATTAAGACTCGTAGATTGAAAATTGGTAAGTTCTATCTTGAACGCTAGCCTTTCCATCGGTTTTCTCTTAGGCCTGTAATACCCTTGTAGTATGGTCGCGGATTTTACCACGTAAATTTCGAAGAATGCTGCCGACATCTTGGACCAATCTGCCGCAAAGATCGATCGAGTCTATAGAAAATCCAGAAGTATCTTGGCTGACTATCATTACGTGTGCTGAATCTGGAAGGTTCACACAGGTCCGCCGAGCAAGAGCTTTGAATAGAGACTTGTAGTCAGAGTCAATACTCCGAATGAGGCAAACTCGAATAAGAGAGGCCATGCCGCGGCATTTTGCTGTTTGCGTGAATTCCTGAATTGTCCCGAGTCCACAACACCGAATCCGATGGAAGCGAGGACCGAATCGTCTGCGAAGGTCCAATTGTGGCCACACTTGCCGCGGAACGTTGACGACTCTGATATCACATTTGGGATGAAAAGAACAATTAGGTTCAGATGCACGCTGAGATCTGACCGAATATCGCTGCTGATTATGGACGCAGCATCTATCCCGATCACCGCACGGGAATTCCCAGTTCGATCGGCACGGGTGAACTAGGATACCCGTTATCTACTTTTCGCAATGGCAAGATCTGCCGCTAGTCGAGATAGATGAATTCATTTGTATTGAAGATTGAGATAGCGACCGAGACAAGGGCTGAGTGTAGCTTATCGTGAGTTTGTTGCTGAGTGAATTCAGCCGCAGGAAGATGCTTCTCGATAACCGTGTTAATAAGTTCAGCTTCTTTATTAGCAGGTGCTCTGCCAAGGGTGAGCCTGAAGAGCAGGTTGGTTGCTCGGCGAACGATTTCTTGCGTTGGAAGACTTAAGAAGTTCGCGTCCTTGTGCAAGCTTTCAGATAGTATTCGTGCCGCGAGTCCTTCTGCGCAGTCGAGAGTCAATTGGCTATTCAGCAGATGGAGCGACTGTACTGCAGTAGTACTGCGGTTCCGCATCGCACAAGTAGCTCCGGCATCAGGACGGTCGAATGCATCAAAGATGGGATATCGCAAGTTGCGTCTCGCGAAGACGTAGATGCTGCGTCGAACGTGGTCTGCCTTGTTTTCGGATACTTTCCAATGATCGCGTAGCAGTGTCTTAACCAATTCTGGCGGCAACGGCGGACGGACTCCTTCGCCACCTCGTTGCAGATCAATCAGACCAGCCGTAGAAAGCATGGCATCACGAATTGTCTCGCCTTCGAGACGACGCGTTGAAAAGAAAGCGAACAGGTCGTTCTTGGGGTCTGCTTCTTGACTAAGCTTTACCGCTGGTTCCTTAAGACTCGCAATGCCAGCTTGGCGATAAGTTGCCGAAAGTAGAATGCTGCGATGCAGTTGCTTGAGGGACCAGTCGGACTCGCGAAGCTCACTTGCTAGCCAGTCGAGCAATTGCTCGTGTGTGGGGCCACCCGCTACGATTCCTAGATCGTTAGGGTTTTCAGTCAGCGGATTGCCAAAGTGATGTTGCCAAACGCGATTAGCGATCACACGCGCGGTCAGGGGATTGTCATCGGCGAAAAGCCAATCACAGAAAGCTTTGCGTGCATCTCTTGGAGAACAATGCGAAACACCATCGACAGTACAAGCCAGTCTTGGAAACGCTGGCCGAACTGCCGGTCCGGCGCCGGAAAGGTCACCTCGCCGGTAGAAACGAGCCTCGGTCGGTTTGTCTTGCTCCTCGAGGCGAATGACCTGCTTGTTTCGTTGCAGAGTCGGAATTGCTGGTTCGAAGATTGCTCGCAGCCGATAGAAGTCCGCCTGTGATATCGGATCGTATTTGTGATCGTGGCACTGCGCACACTGAAAAGTCAGGCCAAGCAGTGTGGTTCCAATCGTACCCGTGAGTTCGTTTAGCTTGTCGTGCCGACGCAGGTCTTGCTCGTTGATGTCTGGCATGTCAGGGCCCGCCAATGCAAAATAGGTCGCGATCCTATTTTCTGTCGGTTCAACGGAATCGCCGCAAAGTTGCAGTCGCACGAATTGGTCATAGCCCATGCCGCTGTTGAGTGCGTTGATAATCCAATCGCGATACCGCCAAGCTTCAGGCCTGACTTTGTCATGTTCAAATCCATCGGTTTCGGCAAATCGTGCCAGATCCAGCCAATACTGCGCCCACCGCTCACCATATCTTGGTGACGCTAAATAATGATCGACGAGGCGCTCGCAGGCCATAGGTTCGAGATCGTTTGAAAAGGCAATGATCTCATCTGGAGTTGGCGGGAGTCCGAGTAAGTCGAACTTGATTCGCCGAATCAAGGTTTCACGACTTGCCTCCGGTGCGAGGGTGAGTCCTCTGTCTTCTAGCCTGCGAAGGATGAAGTAGTCGACTGGTTGTCGAGCCTTGTCGAAATCTTTGATCTGCGGCAGTTCGGGGTTTGTGATCGGCAGAAGCGACCAATGTTCCCGATCCTCCGGCATTAGTGCTGATTCTGGAATCTCATCATGGTTCAGCTTTGTTGTGAGCTCTTCGTCCGCATAGCAAAGGTCGGTTGGGAGAAAAAGAGTGGGCAAAAGACAGAACCAGGCGGAGTTGGAAATCTGCTTTCCAGTCATGCTAACAGCTCCGGAACAATATCGACGTCATCTGTCGGCCCAATCAATCGCTCGTCGAGCCCGTTGTGGAAATAGGAAAGTGCTTTGGGGTCAATACCGAGTAGATGTAGAATAGTTGCGTGAAGATTGCTGACATGTACTTTGTCTACCTCTGCGCGTAATCCAATGTCATCCGTTGCTCCGTGCACATGTCCAGCACGAACACCGCCTCCGCCGAGCCAGCAACAGTAGCCCCAAGGGTTGTGGTCTCTGCCGGTCCCTTGCTCACTCATCGGCATCCTTCCGAATTCGCCGCCCCAAATTACTAGAGTGTCGTCCCACAGACCCCTTTGCTTGAGATCCGTTAGCAATCCTGAGATGGGGCCGTCGGTGGCGCGGCAGTACTCGGTATGGTTAGTAAGTACATTCTTGTGCGCATCCCAGCCGTTGGTGTCGCCAGAGTAGACTTGCACGAATCGCACCCCTCGCTCAAGCAAACGCCGTGCGAGCAAGCAACGAGTGCCGAACTCTTGTGTTGCTTTTCCCTCAAGCCCATAGAGCTGCCGCGTTGCCATCGTTTCCTGGTCGATGTCGACTAGTTCTGGTGCGGCACTTTGCATTCGAAAAGCGAGTTCATAAGCAGCGATTCGCGCCTCAAGCTCGTCATTGCCGCCTCGTGAAGCAAGGTGCATTGCATTGAGTCGCTGAGTGAGAGTTAATGACTCACGATGTTGGTCAGGACTAATTCCCGCAGGCGGTCTCAAATGCAGGATCGGCTGTTTACCTGAACGCATTGTAACACCCTGGAAGGTTGCAGGGAGAAATCCGCTGCCCCAAGCTGGTGGTCCTCCCTTCAGTCCACCGCGTGGATCGGGCAAGACGACAAAAGATGGCAAGTCTTGGTTCTCTGAGCCTAAGCCGAAGGCAACCCAACTTCCAACGCTTGGGCGTCCCATGAGAATGCTGCCAGTGTTCATTTGATAGACCGACTGTGGATGATTCACACTGTCACCATGCATGCTGCGCACTATGCAGAGATCATCTACATGCTTTGCGATCTGAGGCAGGAAGTCGCTCACTTCAATACCAGATTCTCCGCGTGGGCGAAAAGGCTTCAGTGGCCCGAGTAGCGGATTGCGTGCAACGGCTCGCCGAGTGCGAACCGGGCCGAAGCTGTCAGGAATAGTCTTACCGTCGAGCTTTTTGAGCAATGGCTTGGGGTCGAACAGATCCATGTGGCTTGGTCCGCCGTGCATGAAGAGCCAGATAATCCTCTTCACTTTCGCGCGTTGTGGTGAGAACCAGTCCTCATGTCCTTCGGCAAGTGTAGGTGATGAAGCTTCACCAGGTTTCAGAAGTTGAGAGAGCAGGGCGAGGCTTCCCATCCCGCCGCCAGCTTGCTGGAGGAACCTTCGGCGTGATGGCAGAGAAGTCATCTGTGTTGCTCCTAAGGCGGGACTCTGAAAGGAGTGCGCAATGGTGGGGAAGGACTCTTTATTCTAACGGCTTCGTCGAATGATATGGTAGCAATTCAAAAGTGACTGCCTCTGGCATGAACAATTGGAGGCGAAATGGTTCCCGACTCTCTCTTCGCGTCGACCTGCCAATCGCATGGCTAGCAACCGAGCCGATCTATGCGATAATCGAGCCGTCTTTCTGCCTCGTAGAATCAATATAGCTTGTGAACTCCTCCTTCAGTCTCGACAGTTCCCCTAGCCAACTCGCAGTATTTGCGCGTTATCCTGAGGCTGGGAAATGTAAGACACGTCTCATCCCTGCACTTGGGGAAGAGGGAGCGAGCGCGTTGCATCGCGAGATGACAGAACGGACGTTGCAGTGGGCGGCGGAGCTGCATAAGCAGAACTCCGTTCGCGTTGCAGTACATACCAGTGGCGCAACACCTGAACTGTTTCGAAAAACCTTCGGCCTTCAAGAATCGTGGGGATGTCAGTCGCAGGTGGAAGGTGATCTTGGTGACAAGCTGATGGCAGTCGCGGAAGAAGCATTGCACCAGGGGTTCGTAAAACTCCTGTTTGTTGGCACCGACTGTCCGCAGATTGATGAGCGTATCGCTAAGCTTATGTTGCGTCGGCTGCAAGATCAAGACGTTTGTTTCGTGCCAGCAGCCGATGGTGGATACGCCTTGCTTGGCTTGAATCTACCCCGGCTAAATTCTCATGGCTGGGGTGCAGTATGCATGGCTCTGTTCAAGACGGTCGACTGGGGAACTGACTCCGTTTTCGAAACCACCGTAAAACAGCTCCTAAATGCGGGCGTATCGAAGATTGGTTTGCAACCGGCACTTCACGACGTGGACCTCCCGGAGGATTTGGGGATTTGGGAGCAGGCGAAGGATTACGACCGCGCGCAGGCGAACCGAATCTCAGTTGTGGTTCCGTGTCGCGGCGCTGAGCGGCGTCTAGAGTTTGCTCTTCGATCTGCGGAGGGCGCTGAGAAGCTGGTTGTCGGAAGTGATGTGCAGTCTGAGACGCTGCTTGCATGTCGAGATCGAGGTGCTCATTTTTTGACTCTCGATGGAACGCGAGCTGAAAAGATGAACCGAGGAGCTGCTGAGGCAGGTTCTGAGAACTTGCTTTTCCTGCATGCCGATAGTGAGTTGCCTGACGGATTTGATGATCAAGCTTGCGCTCTCCTTACGCAGGAAGGATGTGTCGCTGGAGCCTTTAGCCTGCGTATTGACTCCGATGCGCGACTTGCTAGATGGGTTGAGTTCGGAGTTCGGTTGCGCTGTCGCTTGCAAGGGTTGCCGTACGGTGATCAAGGTATCTTTGTAAAGCAGCCAATGTTCCAAGTCGCTGGTGGATTTCCTGAACAGCCGATCATGGAGGATTACGAATTCGTGAAACGAGTGAAGCGATTGGGGCGTGTTTTGGTGGGCGATGGATTCATCAAGACGTCGGCGCGGCGATGGCAAAAGCTCGGGTTCTGGAGAACGACTTGGATCAATCAATGGATGATCGTTGCGTATTGGTTTGGCGTTCCAGTTGAGCAACTTGCGGAATTCTATCGACGCAAACGCTAGGCTACGTGTGCTGATTATTTGTGGAACGATTTCAGATTCCGATAGCCCGTTCAGAGGCCTTGGAAGATCCAACGCTTAGTGGCTTGTCGCTTTATTCTGCCACGGGTCCCTTTTTGATGCTTTTAACGCATCGGCTGGGAAGGGCGGCGTAATCCGATTGTTAGACGCAGTCGGCCCACCGCTGCTGGAAGGCCTGCGTGCCGTGGGCGATCTGAACAGAGTCAGATTCTGCCCCGTAATCCAAGCACAACTAAGGTTTCAAATGTTGGGCTCTGCGCCGCTGCGGATGGGCTCTTTGAATCTGCTAATCAGCTCTTTCTCAGGGTTACACGACTGCTGGCCAAAATCAATCAATAACTACGAAGCGGACGAAGAAGCGTTTCGGCTCAATGTGAAGGCACACCGGCTACCCTTCAGCTTGAATATCGCAATCTGTAGAGTTAGTCCGCTGTCCAACGACCTGCCACCGGCAGATGGATTACTTTTACTTCAATTAGATGGCGGTTTTATCTTGACCCCTCGTTCGTGAAGCAGCGGCTGATCTTCTTAGATTCGTTGACGGATGGTGTTGCAATATCTGGCCGTGTCACTGGTAGATCGAAGTGCAATTTGCAAGTGTAGGTCTGCCGAAAATCAAGGCAATGCGTCTGGTTCTCCACTCGACTGTCAACAGACTGTCGAAGCGGAAAGCAACTCCGATTATGACTAAGGGAAGGTCGAACGGGTCGGACTGCTCCATGTTGGGCTGGTAGCCTATGAGTCATTAAAGCAGGCTGGGGAGTGTGAGTAGCTGGCACTGCTGTTGTAGCCTTCGAGGAGGACTCAATTGAGAAAGGAGCACTGTTGACAACTGGCAACGGCGCGAATTCGAAAAGCAATCCCTTTGCATAGTAAGCGAGGCTTTTCCAGCGTCATTGATCGCAACAACTCCAATCTCTACTTGTGCGCAATGTCGACCAGGATGAGTAAACAACGGCTATTGAGTTGGAGTGGTGAGCGTACACATGCGATCAAGCCGAACTACACGTAGAGCATGGCCAGGCAAAAACCAATTTCTGGCACCGCGACGAGCGCTTTTGTTGGAGCAACCGCACTGGCCGCTGTATGGCTGGCCAGCGGTTCATTGACACTCGCACCAGTTAATTCTTCTTTGCCGGCCTGGGCTAGTTTATTAACCAATCTTCGTGCTGGTTTATTATCCCAAAGTTCCGGACTTCAAGTCTCGATCGCAGTTTCTGCAAGCAAGTCAATCTTCGTCGAACGCTGATCATCCGTTGCTATCTCGCCAGCTCACGTCTGAATAATCCGCAGAACTGGAATCCCCAATTTCCTCATTTCGACGACAAGTCCTCAATTGGATCAATGGCGAAGCGATTCCTGCTCTCCCCGCATGAAGGGCTAGGCTTGGGTGTACAGATTAAGGAACCGTTCATGCCCACGATTCCATGAAAATCTACTGCCCTGGAACTTCATTTTCAGTGCAGGTATAGAAACTTCTGCCTATGCAATTCTCCTGCGTAACCAGAACCAATCTAACGATTGTGGCTGTGTGCATTGCTGCTGTTCAATTTGCCAGTCTGCTCGGCTTTGTACCCGACGAGAGGGGAACAGCAGTCGCTCAGCGGGTACGAGTGTGTGAAACACTTGCTACGAGCATGTCTTTCTTGGTCGAGCGATCAGAGTACGAGCAGATCGAGCTTCAGCTGGAGAGCTTCAAGCAGCGGAACAAAGAGTTCATCTCGGCCGCCCTGCGACGCGATGACGAGCTGATTATTGCTGCAATAGGGGGACACGAGCTCAGCTGGCGCGATGCAATGGAAAAGGAAAGTGACGGTTGTTTTGTCCTTCCAATCCTTTCTGGAGCAGCTTTGTGGGGACGATTAGAAGTGCAGTTTGCACCGGTGTACACCGGGCTGCAGAAATACTTTAGCGCAACGGTCACGAGCCTACTTGCCATTCTGGTCCCAATCGTTGCCTTGGTAGCATGGATACTCCTATATCGCGTACTTCGCTACATTGACCCGTCTAAGGCGGTACCCCCGCGAGTGCGTCAAACACTCGACAGCTTCTCTGAAGGAGTGGCGTTGCTGGATCGCGACGAGCAAGTCGTGCTAGTCAACGATGCGTTTGCCGGGTTGTTTGATCTGGCACCGGATGACCTGATTGGTGTCTCAATGCGTACGCTTCCATGGACTCATACTGCCGATAGTACTGAACTATCGCTGCCCTGGAAGATAACTGCGAACACGACACAAGCTGTCAATGGCCACACTCTTCGCCTCGAACATTCTGACGGCAGTTGGAGGATTTTTTCTGTGAACTCGTCACCGATTCTGGATGAGGAAGGGCGATTCCAAGGCGTGATGGTAGCGCTAGCGGACGTGACGCCTTTGGAGCAGAAAAGGGAGCAACTAGCGACCACCCTATTCGAGCTGAATCAATCCAAAGATGAAATCACAAAGCAAAACGAAGAGCTACGGCACCTGGCAACTCGAGATCCTTTGACCAGTTGTATCAATCGCCGAACGTTCTTCGAACAGTTTGACAATCTGTTCAACGAATCGAAGACATCCGGCCGACCACTGTGTGCACTCATGGTCGACATCGATTTCTTCAAATCGATCAACGACAACTATGGTCACAGCAAAGGTGATGACGTCTTGCAAGCGACCGGGCTGCTTCTCAATGAGCTGACTCGCGATGACGACGTTGTCTGTCGCTATGGTGGTGAAGAGTTCAGTGTTCTGATGCCCGGGTTATCCCTGGATGAAGCGAGCGAAGCTGCAGAGAGAATTCGTGGCAGCATGGCGAAGATCGACTTTGTTGGATTCACTATCACTGCAAGTGTTGGTGTTTCCGAAGTCAAGCTAGGAGCATCAGATCCTCAAGCGTTGCTCGATCAGGCGGATAAATGTTTGTATGTTGCTAAGCGAAAAGGTCGCGATCAAGTCGTTCGCTTTGACAAGGTACCGGACGACTTAATCGTCGACGAATCAAAGATCTCTCGTGTAAAGCCAGAAGAGAACAAAAGCAGTGATTCCATCCCATTCTCTGCGGTTTCGGCGTTACTGTCGGCGTTGTCCTATCGCGATGCACAGACTGGTGCGCACTCCACGAGAGTTGCGGCTTATGCGGCTCTACTCGCTCAGCGATTGCTCGGACCGAAAGAGGTTTATGTGATCGAGATAGCCGGACTCTTGCACGACATCGGAAAGATTGGAGTTCCGGATGCCATCCTTCTCAAGCCAGGGCGACTCGACGAAGTGGAGTGGAAGATCATGGACCGACATGATCGGTTTGGTATCGAGATTATCAACAAATCATTCAAGCACGATGAGCTAACCGAGATTGTTCGCTGTCATTACAATCGGTTCGATGGAACAGGAACAGGTGGTTTGCACGGGGAAGAAATTCCAATTGGAGCAAGGATCCTGACCATCGCGGATTCGTTCGATGCGATGGTATCCGATCGACCTTATCGTAACGGTATGCCAATTCAAGACGCTTTGAATGAGTTGTGCCGCTGTGCAGGAACGCAATTCGATCCTGATTTGGTCCAGCTGTTTTGCGATGTCGTGCAGGAGGGCTCGCTGTTTTCCGCACCGGAAGCAACAGAGATCTCACAGGAGGTTTTGCTCAGCATCAGCGAGCAAGTTGAGCGGATCACCGACGCCGCAGACCAAGGTGATTATGAAAGCTTTGTAGCTTTAGCAGATCGGCTAAGACAGACTGCGAACCAATCTAACCTGCCTGAAGTAGCTGCTGTAGCTACGAAAGTCTACGATCTCGCCTGCGAAGACACGCAGCTTGAGTCTCTGGTGCAGGCATCTTTCGAACTGCTTAATGTCTGCCGTAGCTTGCATAAAAGTGTAGTAAGTGACGCGGAGCGAAATATCAAAGCCCAAGAGCAAGAGCTACACGCCTGATTTCGTCGGGACGACGAAGCCATAAAATTCACGTCTGTTGCAAACAGTTGGAAAGCATGACCGAAAGCCGAAACCCGTTCGAAACTCCGATCGCGACGTCTTCAATAGTGGAAGTTGCGAAAAACAACGAACGTGTACAACTCATCCCGGCTCGCTTCCAACGCGCGGCCTGGTTCCTTGTGTTTTTGTATCCAGCGTGGCTAGCCCTTTCGTTCTATGCTGTCTGGCTATTTGCTTGGTACGAGCTCGGTCACCGTCCGCGGCCGATGCTCGACGATCCCAAATCCATCGGCGGGATGCTAACGATCCTCTACTATTTGCCTGGCATCGTCTTGATGGTTGGGCCGATATGCGTTCCGCTAGGGCTGGCGTTATGCTTCCTTTTTCCCGCACGCATGCGTCTCGATAGCCGAGTCTTCCTTGGTTTCGCACTTACATTGCTCTATATGCTACTCTGCGCTGGAACCCTGAACCTCCTTTGGTGGGATTCTTACAAGGTAGTCGAATGGTGGTTCGACTAGCTTTCTGAAAACAAATGCTCGATAGCCACATTCAATGTGTGCGGAATTCCCTCGCCAATCGTTGGTGCCATCAATCCAAAGAAATCATGTTCAGATTTGCCATCCAAGTGAGTCAGAACAGGCAACAGGTCGACGCGGCTTTCGCCGACAGAAGGATGGTTTCCAATCAACCTCAATTTCTCATTTTCGAAAGCAGTTTCGTCAACAAACCATCCGCCGCGCTGATGTCAATGTAAAAGCGTCCAGCACCTGCCAACCCAAGAGTTTGTCTTGTAGATTTGTGCGAACAATCTTTGCTGACATGAAGTGAGCACATATCGTTGCTGAAACCCCGGATTCCTCAAGCCGCGCGAGCTAATCAGAGCAGAGCTGTGCAGCCTTATCTCGAGAGTCTCGACAAGCGTCATAAGGTGCAACGCCTTGCCATCTAAGCGAACTGGCAATTCTGGATCGAAGAAGTAGGACAGGGCCTCTTGCCTAGGCAAGGTGACGTTGTCATTAGTTAGGCTTGTACCATCGAGGTGGACGAAACTCTTGAAAGATTTAGTCATAATTGACGTATTGGACGGGGATTGGCAGCTGCGGATGATTATCAGTCGTTGTCACTTCGATGGTCACATCCAAGGACTTAGTCTTTAGGCCCGCTCTGGTGTTTGCATTAAGCTCGTCATTCCTGCCTGGATCGATCTCAATGAAAAACGCAAGCCAACTTCGGGTGGTTGACATGGATTCTTTAGAGCCATGCTGCTAACTGAAGTGATGTCGGAACTGATAGAGAGGTAAAACATCTGGATACATGGGCTTCAGATGATAAGTGCTCCTGCTAGAAAGCGACGAAAAAACTGAACGAGTACCTGCGTCTGCGGTTCAGTCTTCTTCTTGTAGTTTTGCGTTTGTCAAAGTCAATTATAGCTGTTGCGCCACACTGGAGATGCCCGAGTGTATCGTGAGATTATGAAGTGTTCGAGTTGCCAAAAGCGGATGCAAGTTACTGCGCTAGAGGCGCTAGAGGAAGCGATCGTTTTTCCTTCAATTCCGGCACAAGCTATCTCGGTCCCACCACAACCAACACTAGTTGCTCCGCGGCCTCCGCAATGTCTGAATAAGCATGAGTTCGATTAGCTCGGGGCAGCGTAAGGTCTGACACCGTATCACGGTTGAGGGCAAGTAACGGGTCATTTGAAGGAGGAGGAAAGATCCGGAAACAGAAAGTTTGCAATGACACTCTCTTAAAAAATCCCGGCGAAACGGCTGGAAGAAATCCGTTAACGCATCCACGACGACGGTCTTCGGGTTAAGCTGAATGGCGAGCGATCGGCGGCAGCAACCTTACGACGAAAATTGATATCGCAGTGAGAAGAGCGGCGAATCGTGTTCCGAATCCGTATGATCCGGTCGAAGACCACCAAGGCAAGCGTGGTCTTAGCTTCTTCGCATGGCTTGCGTTCGCAAGTATCAACGTCAAGGTCTGTGCATTACTTGCGTTTTTCCTCCCGCAGAGCGGTATGCTGTGTATGGTTTCCTTTCTCGCCTATAGCCTAATTCTGGCCAATGTCGTCGGAGGTGATGCTTTAGCTCCACTTTCCGCAATACCAATGAAGCTGATTGAACGACTAGTAATCATCATTATTGCTTCTGCCTTGTTTTTAATGTTTGGGACGGATCTGATGAACGCGAGCTCCGATCCGCGGCGAAGATCACCGCCTGCCCCAGCCGCGTCAAGTCAAGAGGCCACTCCGGAACACGCAAATCCAATTGAGAATCAGACTGCCCCAGCAGAGGACAAACAATGAATCGATTCTTAGCAGCAATCTTCTTCATTGGTCTAACGATCGCGCACTATACCGTGGCTGCAGATGACCTCATCGATTTCGCGAACGGCAAGCGGGATGCGACGAATTCTCTCCAAAGTCAAGTCGATTCGGGCCTTAAGTTGATTGAAATCCCGCCAGGTACATATCTGATCACCAGATCGATCGAGATCGATTTAGATAAACTTGGTTATTGTGCTTTGCGAGGCAGTTCCGCAACTAAGATCGTGATGCAAGGTGCTGGACCAGTCTTCCGTTTCAAAGGGACGCATTTTAAGTCGGCTGACCCGGGCGGCTTCGAGCAAAGGGTGTGGGATCGGCAACGCATGCCACAAGTACTCGATATAGCCATACAAGGCGCCCATCCAGAAGCTGATGGCATTGAAGCTATTGGGACAATGCAATTAACCGTTTCCCGAGTTCACCTGCGCAAGTTGCGGCACGGAATCCACTTGGTAAAAAACAACCGCAATGTCATCGTTGAGGCATGCCATATTTACGAGAATTCTGGCGTTGGGCTGCTCTTGGATAACGTGAATCTGCATCAGATCAACGTCACAGGTTGTCACATCAGTTATTGCGACCAAGGAGGCATCGTTTCACGTGCCGGAAATGTTCGCAACTTGCACATCACGGGATGTGACCTAGAAAGCAACATGTCGGCTGATGAGAAGCCAACCGCGAACGTATTCATTGACTGCCGTGGCAGCAACTATGGGACCGCGGAAGTGGCGATCACGGGCTGCACAATCCAACACAGTGACAAAGAAGCAAACTCTGCAAACATTCGCATTCACGGCGAAAGCAAGCCAACGGCGAAATTGCCGAAGATCCGAGAAGGCCATATCACCATCACGGGAAATATCCTGAGCGATGTACAACACAATATTTGGCTTGACTCTTGCCGTGGCGTTACCATCACAGGCAATACTTGCTGGATGGGTTTTCAGCACAATCTCTTGCTCGAAAACTGCTCGCATATCGTGGTCGGACCGAATAGCTTTGACAGGAACCCACGATATGCATATGGTCATTCTGCAGAAGCCTTGAATCGTTTAGTTCTTCGAAGCTGCAAAGACTGTACAATCTCGGGGCTCCACGTTGCTTTGGTAGCGGGCCCGGGTTTGTCGCTTACTGATTGTGACCGCATGAATGTTAGCGGCCTGACGGTTTTGGATTGCGATGTCGGACTACAGCTGAAGAATGTAAGTCGCAGTCGTTTTGCCAATTGCCTTATCCGCGACGATCGAGGTAACACGCAACCGGTGAAGTTGAGTCGCGAAGGCGGAGTCGAGAATAAGTTTGACGACAGCTTTGATCCTTAGAGCCCAATTTCATCGGCTCTGAGGCTTCGTTTCGGAATGAAAAGCTGATTAATTGCAGTGCCTAAATAGAGGGGCATGGATGAACTAGCCACTACCGTTTTGTCGCTCACTCAATTTCCTCATGGTTATTGAGGGTGCTGATTCAGGCGGATGTCAATCTAGCGAAATGCGTTCTTTTCTCGGACGCCCTTAAGATGAACTATATTGTCTAGGCTGCGGCGAGAGAACAAGGGAATGCCTGAGAAGAGGTCATTCGGGAGTTCTGCAATCGAAAGGTAGGGGAGGAATTGCCGGTCTAGGAATTTCGATGCAAGCTGGCCTCCTCCGAGCAAACAGAGCTTTTTAAGATGCTGGTGCTCGACTTCAGAAATGACGTCTTCTATCGAGTTCGATCCGCGTAGGTTAGCTCCATTCAGTTTCGCAAGTGGGCGAGATGTTAGAACCCATGTTTGCTTATCCTCGTAGGGTCAGATTCCGTAATTGAAAATGAAATTGTGGGTAATTCGCCCCATGATCAATCCATCCAGCGTAGGGAAGAAACCCTCGATACTGGTATCATGAGTGGTAATGTCTTGCTGCAGGAGCCAACATACATCGCCGCCCTTTCAATCTATGAAGGCGTCGCGACTTGTAGCAACGGAGTACGTCTTCTTCATGCGTTTTCTCCTGCTAGCCGTTTTTCTAGCAAAACTCTTCTCTGTAGAGTCCGCAGGTTTGGAAGATCCAGATCTACAGGTTGCGGGGAAGACCTTGTCGACGCGGGCCAAGTGTCCGTTCAGCCGCTATGACCGCTAAACCTACAGTGGAACCTCGTGCAAACGTTAAGATTGGACAATGGCGGAGTTTGGAACCTACAATCCTAAACGGTATCAGGATCGACGGTTTCTGCCGTCAGAATCGGACTTACCGGAGGACTTCTTATATCAGGGCAGACCGCTATACCGCGATTGATGAGCGCAATTCACTTGCCGATTGGCTGCAAAACCTGCATTCGGTCCTTCCCATTGATTTTCTCGTCTACGTGTCTCGGCAGGACAGCCGATTCCACATTTTGCGTCGCTCAGACCGGATTCTGGACGGCGTTCCCGTGGTATCGCGGTACCGCTGACCTCAACTCTTTTCGCTCATGGGTGATCTGAGACTCCAATCAAGGGTCAGTTGGTGCTGTGAAAATGCTGGCCAACTGAGGTAGACATGTTGACCAAATATGAACAATTCATGCGCAATTTCGGTTTGGCAATTGGACTGACCTGCGCTTCTGCATCGCAGGCACAGGTAACCCTCAAGCCTGCTGCGCCAGTCGATAGCTTGGTCCGCCCGAAACCTGTTTCGCGAGACGCCATGCCGTTTGAAGCAGGTAGGCTGAATGCCCCGGTTCAGCCTACCTACACAAATCGACGCGTTGAGTACGCTGACCTGCAACGTGAAGCGGAGGCGTTGGAGCGGCAATTCAACTTCGTGCGACGCATCGTGAAGTTTGTGAGCCCCAGCATTGTGCACTTAGAAGCGACAAAGCGGGCAGAAACTGGCAATGGCTTCTCAAGTAGCAAGGTTGAGGAAGCAGGTGCCGGCATCATTATCGACATTGATGGCGCACCCTTTGTACTGACGAATCGCCATGTGATACATCCAGCAGAACTGAATTCCATTCGGATCGAAACCAACGCGGGAATTCCTCTCCGTGCGACCAAGATCTGGACGGATCCTTCGACTGATGTGGCTGTTCTCAAGCTGGCCACCAATCAGCAGCTACCGCCTGCAGTGATCGGCGACAGCAACAACGCAGAGGTTGGGGATTTTGTTATCGCGGTTGGTAGCCCGTTTGGACTTAGCCATTCCGTCACCTACGGGATCCTGAGTGCTAAGGGCCGTCGCAATCTTGAATTGGGATCGAAAGAAATTGAGATTCAAGATTTCTTCCAGACAGATGCCGCCATCAATCCGGGCAACAGCGGTGGACCACTGATCAATCTGCGTGGAGAGATCATTGGCATCAATACGGCAATTGCAAGTAACTCCGGTGGTAATGAAGGGATCGGATTCTCCATCCCGATGAATATGGCTTTGAATGTTGCGCGTCAACTGGTGAGCCAGGGTCAACTCAATCGTTCTTACTTGGGAGTTCAGCTCGAGAATGCCTTCGATATCTTCACGGCACGTAGACTGGGACTTAAGTCTACCACCGGTGCGTTAGTGAAGGTGGTCATTCCGAATTCACCTGCCGCCAAATGCGGCCTGAAGGAAGGCGATGTCATCCTTGACTTCAACGGAAAGCAGATAGAAAACGACGGGCACCTAGTCAAGCAAGTCGGTTTGACCAAGGTAGGGAGTCGTGTATCTATCACGATTTTCCGAGACGGAAAAGTGAGTCAGCTGAATGCTCACTTGGAGGCAAATCCGGGAAGGTAAGCCTTACCGTCCAGCTTTTGCGAAATGGGCTGCATTCGTTTGCCAATGTGTTTTTTGTAACCAAACCTTACAGGTACGCTCGAAGTTTTTACCTGTACGGATTTCACATGCGATTTGTTGGGTTTCTTGCCGTCTTCGGCCTGTCCCTCGTAGGCGGTTTTGCCTACATGAACCCCAAGTTGGTTCGAGCTTATATGCTGCCTTGGATTTATGGTCCGGTGAGTACCGTAAACCCAACGCTCCAGTGGCCTGCTGAAGTGAATCTCCCTTATCCGAACCTCGAGCTTTACACGACCTCCGGCGAGAAGGTGCGGCTGTCGAAGTTTCGCGGAAAAGTGCTTGTGATCAATAGCGTCGCCATGGCAAGCAAGTCGAGTCAGGCTTTGTCGGGCGGCAACTTGGCAGGTGGATTAAACGAAGTCGTCCCACAGCCGGATATGAAGAGCTTTGCAGAGTACTTCGCAGCTGCGACTGACACCGAATTTTCAGACAGTCGCTTTCAGTTGATCCAGGTCATTTACTATGGTCCAGACGGAGTGTCTGCACCATCCCTAGATGACGCAAAGCAATGGGCGGAGCATTTCGGTCCAGTGCTACCAGAAGGAACTGAGATATTGTTTGCCGACAGCAGCATGCTTTCGCGAGAGACTCGCGAGATGATCCCTTGCTTCCAACTCGTTGATCAAAATTTTGTCCTGCGATGCGATGCTGGGCATCCGCCAAGAAAAGATATCTTTACCGACTTGATGCCACTTCTCGAGCTGGCATTGTAGGCTCGCAACTTACCCGTCCTATTTCCACTTAAAGGCTGGGACTAGAATACTGGCAAGCTAGCAAACATAAAACTGGCTAGCTGCACGGTTCCTTTGGAAACTCTCAGGTGTGGATTAATGGCGAACTTTCGCGCTTCCCGCGGCTCATACCCCGGTACTCGAATGCGGAGACTACGGCAAATGCCTTGGTCGCGCGAACTTGTTCAGGAAAACCACCTTTCCGCCAGTGACTTTATCTGGCCTGCATTTGTCTTGCCTGGCAACAGCAAGCAAGAGCCGATCGAAAGCCTTCCAGGCGTCTTTCGAAAATCAGCCGATTTGCTGCTGAGTGACGTACAGCGAGCCGTAGACTTAGGCATTCCCGCCATCGCGCTCTTTCCTGTTACGCCGAGCGACTTAAAGACAGAAGACGGGCGCGAGGCGACGAATCCAAACAACTTGGTTTGTGAAACGGTTCGACGCATCAGAGATCAGTTTCAGGATCAGATCGGGGTTGCCTGCGATGTGGCGCTCGATCCGTACACGAATCACGGCCAAGATGGCCTTGTTCGCAATGGAAAGATCATAAACGACGAAACACTCGATGTGCTGTGCCAACAATCAGTCGTTCAATCGGAGGCCGGCTGTTCGATCATTGCACCGTCGGACATGATGGATGGCCGAGTTGGAAGAATTCGAGAGGCTTTGGATTCAGCTGGCCAGTCAGAAACCTTGATCATGGCTTACTCCGCAAAATACGCCTCTGCCTTTTATGGTCCTTTTCGTGATGCAGTTGGTTCGAAGGGCAATCTGGGTAGTGGGGACAAGAAGACGTACCAGATGTGCCCCGCGAATACCGATGAAGGTTTGCATGAGGTTGCACTAGACTTGCAAGAAGGTGCGGACATCGTGATGGTCAAGCCCGGCATGCCGTACTTGGATATAGTTGAGCGCATCAAACGTGAGTTCCAAGTACCGACCGCAGTCTATCAAGTCAGTGGTGAGTACGCCATGATTTCTGCTGCCGCCCACAATGGATGGCTAGATCGCGAGGCTTGTATGCTCGAAAGTCTCATGGCCTTTCGAAGAGCAGGCGCGGACATGATCCTTACTTACTTTGCCATCGAAGCCGCCGAAGCGTTGGCTAAGCGATAAAACGAGCCGCGATTTTGCTAACTGAGCAGCCATCCGCCGTCGACGTCGACAGTGGTGCCGGTAACGAATTCATTTTCCAGCACGAACAGAATTCCTTCTGCAACTTCCTCTGGTCTACCCGGACGCGGTATTAGGTGGCCTGCAGTGGCGTTGCCAAGCAGTTCCTCCCGCTCCTCAATACCTCCAAACATCGGAGTGCTTGTTAGACCAGGAGATACCACATTGATACGTCGGGGAACAATCTCTGGAGCAATGGTTCGGCAGAATGCCTCAATGGCTCCACCAACACTTGCCAAGGAAACTTGCCCTGGCTTCGCGCGACGTGCGGGCGTTCCGCTGACTAAAACAATCGATGCGCGGGGGCTGAGGTGTTCTGCTGCTAGTCGCACACAGTTCGCATAGCCCCATAGTTTATCGAAGGAACGCTGATATGCGTCCAGGTCCATCTCGAGGAATGGCCCCATCGCCCGTTCGCCTCCGGTGGCTGCGCAAACGAGGTAATTGATACCGGAGTACTTGGCAAAAACTTCGGCAAGTGCCCCGCGGTCACGGACGTCAGCAGCCTCGCAGGTAATATTCTTCGGCAAATCGGTAACTCGGCTCGGGTCACGACTGATGGTGACAACCTCGCATCCGCGATCCAACAACATTTTGACCGTGGCGAGCCCGATTCCCGAAGTGCCGCCTGTTACTAAGGCTTTCTTCTGTTCCATTGAAATTTCCTAATTCTCTAATTCTTGTCGGAACTCTAAAAGTGCGTCCTTCGCCGCTTTTTCAAAGAGCGAAGTGTTCCCACCAAGCTGGCAGAGTTGCGATCCCAACTTAACGAACTTGGCTGAAACCGCGGGATTCATACCATGATGCCCCACAACTAAGTTCTTTTGCTTGGCTGCCGAGAAGATCCTATCTGCGGCTGCCAGATGGCGTGGATCTTCAGGCCAAGTTGCGATCTCAACACCCATATTGAGCGATAAGTCAAACGGCCCGATGTAGAGCCCATCAATTCCTGGCACGCCGCAGACCTCCTCGACGCATTCAAGAGCTTCCTTTGTTTCGATCATCACCAAGCAGATGATTTCTCGATTGGCTCGCAACGTGTACTCCTGTAGTGTCTCTCCCGATCGCATATGCGGCGCGTAGCCCATGCTGCGATGTCCTTCTGGAGCATACCGGCAGGCGGCGCCCGCAATTCGGGCTTCGTCCGCCGAGCGGATCATCGGAACGATCACGCCAGAAGCACCTGCATCCAGAACATGGGAGATGTAGTAATCGTTGACACTCGGTAAGCGAACCAGGGACGCGACACCCGGTACTGCGTTGATCGCGTCGATGCATGGCACAACGGTCGTCTCCGTGACGCCGGGCCCATGTTGCCAGTCTAAGACTACAGCATCGTAACCAGCCTCGGCCATCAAGCTACAGATTTCAGGATGACCCGTCATGTCCCACGCTTGGACGGCCGCTTTTCCCTGGCTCCATAAACGGCGTAGTGAGTTCGTATTCAAAGTCGTCTCCTGAGGCTTTGGCCCACCGCTGACTATATATTAAGGCATGTCAACCAAAGTCTTGATCGCGCCATCGCTAGCAGTGCGTTGTAACTCGAAAGCGCGATGCACTGCATCGAAATCGACTCGGTGCGTAATGACCCGCGAAACGTCTAGCTCCTGGTCAATGAGATCCAAGGCGTAGCGTGTTGAACTGTGGTGCGGCTCTCGGGCAGCATGCACCATCGACTTGACGTTTAAACGCTTCCAGAACATCTTCCCATAGTCCACTTGCATTGGCGTTCTTGGCAACCCGAACTGCAAAATAAATCCCTCGAAATCCTTAGCCAGTTCATAGCTTAAGTTGATTGAGGATTCGCGACCTGCCGCCTCGATCACGATATCGGCATGCTCGCCTTCGTTGCAGGCTGCAAACTGCTGTAATACGTCTTTGGCAGCTCCGTTGATGGCAAAGTCTGCACCATAGAATTGGCTCACTGCAAGCCGATGTTCGTGGTGATCCAAAGCGATTATTCGTCTTGCGCCGAGTCGCTTACACATGACATTGAACCAAATGCCCGCGGATCCCTGGCCGATGATTGCCACTGTCTTGCCGATGAAGGATGGAACGAAGCGGCAGGCGTAGATCACAGTACCAAGCTGCTGAGCCATCAAATACTCTTCGGGGCTCTTCTTGGAAGGCAAACTCAACGCGTTCTCGACCGGTGCGAGATAGAACTCGGCCATGCCGCCGTGATCCGGAACCAAGGTCAGTGTCAGTTCGCCAGATCGAAAAACACCCTTGCAGTCATCCGCAACTTGTACGACTTCTGCGATGACCTCATGGCCAGTTGTCCCGACTTTGCAGGGGAACCTATCATTTGGAGCGTGGTCCATGAACCAAATGTCACTTCCACAGAGTGCGAGATGCCGCGGTCTCACAAGAACGTGGCCAGGCTGCAATTTCGGCTTCGGAGCGTCAACAAACTCTGCTTGGCCACGTGCTGTGACCTGCAACGCTTTCATGCAAACTCTTCTTCGTTTTCAAGGGGCGCGAACGACACACGGCTCTGGCCTTATCGTGTGGCTGTGTCTCTATGAGTCTACCAGAGCTGCAAAGAAGAAACAGATGACCTTACAAACGATTCAAGTTGACAAGGCGGAACGCTAGGCTTTGTGGCAGGTTAGTATTTTCGGAAGTCTTTGAGACTTTCGGTGCACACCGAAAACCGAAACTCTTGACGAGTTCTACTAATACAATCTCAGTTTTGGAAAAAGCCTATGGTTTACGAGCGAGCACTAGGTACTGGCCACCGAGCGGCAACTTGGAGAGCCATGGCTCAAGCGGTCGCAGCTTTCTAAGTGTTTCGGGGAAGTAAAATACGAAATCGGTGAGAAGGACTTCGAAACCAGCTGCTCGCAATCGACGGCGAGCCTCGTTGGGCCAAACTAGAATCGCATCTCGATCGAAGGGGATTCGCTTCATCAACAATCGCGTTCCCGGGTTTGCCGGATTGTTTTCCCAGAAGGCGAATAGACCACCGGGCTTGAGCGCCTGAAACACCTGTTGGAAAGCCTCGGCTCGCTGCTCTGGAATGATGTGATGAAAGACTCCGTTGCAGAAGGCCAAATCAAAGGCATTAGCTGGCTCGCTTCCGCATTGAACAAACTCGGTGGCGTAGTCCCGCCATCGCTCCTTGGCGACTTCGAGGCTTTGCGTTGAGACATCAGAACCGACTATTTTCTTTACCTCTAGCAAGTCGAGAAACCAAGGCACTGAACTGCCAGTTCCGCAACCAAAGTCGAGAATCGCCGAGCTGTCTGCATCAAATTCCGGCAAACGGCTGCGAAGCCAACGCAATCTTGCTTCTGCGAAATAGTCCTTGCTTTGTCCAGTTAGGTTGAGACCTCGCTCAAGGGCGAGATCGTAGTCCGCGGCGAATGCATCAAACTCGGCGGTGGTATTCGTCATAGTTCCAGGATCGCAAAACTGGGAAGGCATTGTCACGAAAAGGATAACACCTTCTCGTTTCTGTGGCTGTTTGATACAAGTTCTCGTTCTGTTCTTTCCCGCTGATGGTGATCGGCTGTAACGGTTGCAGCTAGTTGGCTTCAATCCTGGAAGAAATCGAAAAAGATTTTGATTTCTCGCAAAAGGTTCTCGTGGACTCTGGAATCTAGCCACAAATGAGCCTCCATCGAAATAGGACGTCGAAGGAGCTTTTGCCCGCCCCATGCCCTCACACCACTTGAGTGCGTTCCGTTCCAGCTAGGTCCCGTCTTCCATCTCCCGATCCAGAGGATGATTCGATGAACGAAGAAGATTCTGAAAAACAGCGTCAGCCGGATTCTGCGACTTCCGAAACGCCCATGACGAGTAGAGCAGACCATGTGCCCCCAGTTGTCGAGTCAATACAAGGCGCCGGTGACCAAGCTTCAACTCGGCGAGCGGGACAAGATCATCAGGAAGAGTTTGGCGACGGATCAAAACCTTCTCAAACCAATCCATCAGTCGAGAGCAACGGAATGCTTTCGCCCGTTAACATTCTGGATCGACTGCTCGCGCCACAGAGTCTGCAATGGCTGATGGCAGTTGGCGGCGGAATGATGGTACTCGGACTCATTATCCTGCTTTGGATCAATGACTTCTTCACGCCCGTTATTACCGCTTGTGCTCTAGCTTCGGCAAACCTGTGCGTGCTTGGGGTTGGCTTCTCCCTGCTCAGATTTTCCAAGCAGCAGCTGGTCGGGCAAGCGTTGACCCTTGCTAGCCTGCTTAATCATGCCCATCAACCTGTGGTATTACAGTGCCAATGGTTCGATCACGATCGACGGCCATCTATGGTTGCCCGCATCGGCGATGTGTGCGATTTATGCTGCGGCAGCGGTAATGCTGAAGGATAAACTGTTCGTCTATATCTTCTCTGCTGGCATCACGATGACGGGTTTATTAATCATAGCCGACATGCCACCAAGCCCTGGGCGATTTTGGGAGATACAGCTACCCTCAACCTTTTTGATTATCACAGGCTTAATCAGCATACACGTCGAACGAGCATTCACGGCTAGCTCGGGTGCGTTCAGCCGCAAGGAATTCGGACTCGCTTTCTTTCGCACGGGACATCTTCAGCTTGCTTCAGGTTTGCTGCTAATCCTCGGTGCACAGATTGCTGGAGACTGGTTTTACGAGTTTGGATTCAAAGCAATCTACTTGCGTCTAGATGCCGTCCCTTCTCCGATGTGCGGCGAACTTCGATGGCTGGCGTTGACGTTGGTTTGCCTTGCCGCATATGGCTATGCCTATTCAGAATGGGGCATGAATCGATCCGGCTTCTTCTTGCACATCGCGGCGCTATCTGTGATTTGGGCGGAGCTGCTCACAGCGCAACTGCTCCACGTGCAGCTCAGTCCAACCGCAGTGATGCTTGTGCTAGCGATTACAACCCTGTCAATCAACCTTGCTCAGCATTACGTCGGTGATAAGTCGAGAAAGCTTCGCGGCGCACCGGCGATTGGGTTAATGCTGGGATGTTTGCCTGTTTCTGTCGGGTTCTGGGATTACTTCCGTCACGCAAATTGGTCACTGCCGTTTAAGTTCCTTGCACCAGAAATCGGATTCGTCGGTGCGATGCTGTTAGCCGCAGTGTCATTGCGGATCGGGGCGCAAGTCTATAGCCGGCAAGCGTATGTGTTGCGGATGCTCTACTTTGCTGCCTCCGCGTCGGCATTGCTCATTGCTTTCAGCAGTTTCCTAAGCATTCTTGGAATGACAACTTGGCTTGCCCAAAGTCCAATTCTACTGCTGTTACCGGCAGGCTACTTGTTTGCCTCCTGGTTCTATGACGAAGGCGATAGTGCGGCTCCGACGCAGTGGGTGGCTCAAAGCAGTGCTGGGATTCTTATTGGCGGTTGCCTTCTCAGTTCGATAGTTACACTCTCGCAAAGCAGCTTTGAGGGTAACTCACTCTGGTGGGCTGCCGTCTGTGTTGAAGCAGCGTTGTTCTACTTGCTTGCCTCCTGGCGGAAGCCGGCTTGCATACTGCCTTCTCTTGTCACGGGCAGCATGTCGATAGTCTTGCTACTTCGCGCTTGCAATGCAGGGAGTGAGGGATACATTTCAGTAGCCGCAGTTGTTGGTGTGTTCTTGATAATAGTGCAGCGGACTTTTGAGATCGGTCGGACTGAAGAAGAGGTAGCGACGTTGACCCACAGATCCTCTTTCTACGATATCGTGCTGCACTCAGGTAATGCTCTTACTTCAATTGCAATTTTGAGCGGGCTGATGTTCGTTTTCTTTCGGCTAGTTGCCTTCGCTGAAGGTTCTGTCCAAGCATTGCGATGGACAATGCCTGCCATGGCGTTGGCGTTGGCGAGTGTTGCGGGGCTGTCGAGCTTACTGAGTCGGACAAGGGAAGCGCGAGCTTGGTATTCGCTCCTAGGTGCAGGGCAATGCTTGATTTTTGGGCTCACGCTCCATCAAATCGTCACACTCAGTCCTTGGGTGAAAGTGGAGCTCTTCGCTGTAATCGCTGGGGTTGTGCTCCTTGCGATTGGACACGCGGGATGGTACCGCGAGCAATTGCAAGGAAGAAGGAGCGATCTTGTCGGCAACTGTTTGGCTTTCGGTGCAATCTTGTTATCAGTTCCTCTGGCGGTGGCGACTTGGATTCATCGCTACCAAGATGATTTTGTTTGGCACGACGAGCTAGGATTCCTCTTCGTTAGCATCCTATTACTTGCGACTGGGCTAATGCTTCAACTTAAAGCTACGACCTTAGTTGGAGGATTTATGTCTGCCGTATACATCTGCACCTTTGCCATTCTGGTCCCTTGGCAAAAAGTTGACATGCTGGCGACCGCAATACTTTCTGGTGGAGCTGTACTATTCGGAGTTGGAGCGTTACTTGCGTTTTATCGCGAGCAGATTCTGGCCTTGCCGGAAGCGATCCAACGTCGCCGAGGCGTCTTTCGAGTGCTTGACTGGCGGTAATGCGATGCATTAAATCTTTCTCCCAATGCAAATCTCCCAGCAAAATGTCACCTTGGGGAGGATCGCTAGGAGGAACTCGAAAGTGCTTCTGTCGAATCCGCTTCGCTAGCGGCATTGCTAGTGGCTAGTGGAACTGACAAACGGAAGGTAACGCCAGTAACCAACCAATCGCTTTCCACGGTCAAAGCCCCTCGAATTTTCGTCGCCTCGCCTGGTTCGAAGAACTTGGTATTCCCCTCCGCGCTCTATGTTCAGGTTATTAAGCTTAACAAGCTGGCTTAAGCGAGATTTCACCTCCGGTAGGTGTGTCCCTTTCGTGAGGTTGCCTTTGATAGCTTTGGGGCGGGTGAATTCTGGGTGAGCATGCAAGGGAATTGGACAAGCCACCTAGTACTAATAGCATTCTTCACGCGCTACGCATTTTTACACCCTCAATTGGCGTGGCGTTGATAGTCAGCTAAAGTGTATGAGTCATGGTTTTAAGGGGGAAATGTGATAGGTGGTTTCCCCGGAACTTAGAAGGCATTACTCTTTTTCTACCGTCTCTCCACATGCAATTTGGCAGGCACTCAGTTCGGTTCAACGCGATAGCTGCCAGCTTCTCACTAGTTGCAGTTTTAGGCCTGTTCTGCTTTTCCACGACTGAGGCTAAGGACGCTACCGAGTCGGAGAAGACCGTCGAAGTGGAAGGAGAGGTCCTCACGCAAGAGTCCGTTGAGTCGCGTATTATTCGCCGGTGTAATCTGGTGCGGTCGCTTCCAGGTAAGGGCCATGGAGCACAATTTACGTCGGCGCTGAGCTGGCGGTCTCGGTCCGAACAAGGCAACTTCAAAGGTCTGGGCAGACCTTTAACGATTTGAACTGGTTATTGCTGCGCTAACGCGGAATTTGCCTCAAATATATCTTTCTCTGTCGCCTCCTGATTCGCGACCGCGAATCGAATTTCGTACTCGGACCAAATATGAACACCGCACCATCCCCCGATAGCTCACAAGATACTGAAAACGATCAGCTCGGTAACTGGAGAGCAGACTTCACCTCGTCCGTGGTCGTTTTCCTTGTCGCTCTGCCGCTTTGTATTGGCATCGCAGTAGCAGTTGGCGTTAGTCCTGCACGAGCATTAATTACCGGTATTGTGGGTGGTCTCATCGTCGGCATCTTCTCGGGCTCGCCACTTCAAGTGAGCGGACCTGCTGCCGGCTTGTTCGTGATCATTGCCGATCTGCTGGGTAAATCGAAAGAGAAGTTCCTCGCGTCCGAACACGGTCTTGAGGGTGCCAAGCTTGCAGAGGCGGCTGACTACTATTCACTTCAGGTGCTCGGTTGCTGCGTCTTGCTCGCCGGGATTATTCAAATTGCGGCAGGACAACTTAGGCTTGGACAATGGTTTCGAGCTGTATCGCCTGCCGTGATCAAAGGCATGCTAGCTGGGATTGGTGCTCTGATTTTGCTCAGCCAGTTTCATACCATGCTCGACCATACGGCTATGTGGCATGGCAAGAAGGCACACGGTGGCTTGGAGTACCTGGCGACGATACCTGCGGCAATTCAAGCGGTTTTCTCTCCAGACTTGAAGCATGATCACGCAGCGATAACGGGTGTCGTCGCTCTCGCATGTTTAATCATTTGGCCGCTTGTCGCCCCCAAGAAGATAATGAAGTTCATCCCAGCGGCATTGGTTGGGATTATTGTTGCAACCGCTTTCGTGGCGATCATCGGTTGGGAAGTGATCACGCTTGAGGACTCTGTTCCGGCAAACATGTGGGAAGAAGTGAGCTTCCCAAGCTCTATGTGGCTCGGATTCGTCCTTGACTCTTCTGTCCTGACTGGTGCCTTTGTTATCGCTCTGGTCGCCAGTGCAGAAACGCTGCTGTGCGCAACAGCGGTCGACCAAATGCACACGGGACCGCGAACGAAGTACGACCAAGAGTTGATGGCACAAGGAATCGGAAACTCGATCTGCGGGTTCTTGGGTGCTTTGCCAATGACTGGTGTAATCGTTAGGAGTAGTGCCAACGTCAACTCAGGTGCAAAGACTCGGTATTCGACCATCATGCACGGCGCATGGTTGTTGATCTTTTGTGCAGCCATTCCGACCGTTTTGCATGCGATCCCCAAGGCAGCTTTGGGAGCGTTGCTTGTCTACACAGGCTATAAACTGCTCAACTTGAAGGACATTCGGGCCCTATGGAAAACCAGTCGTGGTGAGCTATTCATCTTCGTGGCCACTGTGCTGACGATTATTTGCACGGATTTGCTGATCGGCGTCGTAGTTGGAATCGGCCTGTCGGCGATCAAGCTGCTGCTGAAGTTTTCTGATCTACGGATGGAACTGAAGATCAGTGAAGACAAAAGTACAGCAAACCTTGATCTTTATGGCGCCGCGACATTTATCAATCTGCCCTCCCTGGCCGGTGAGCTTGAAAAGGTTCCAGATGGTGCCGTGTTGCACGTCGATTTCGACGAATTGCGATACATAGACCACGCATGCTTGGACTTGATCATGAACTGGGCGAAGCAACACGCAAACTTTGGCGGCACGTTGGTTCTGGACTGGGAATTGCTGCAAGGTCGATTCTCGACAGTTCCAGCGGCAGGCTCTAAGGCGTCCGGGACGCAGACGCAAGGAAGCTAGCTTCTATCGGCCGTTTTTCGACGAGATGCCCGCTGGTTGAGAAGCCCTAGAAACAGATAAGCGGCTGGAATTCGCTTTCCAGCCGTTTTTTATTGGGCTGCAATCTTATGGGGAGTCCGAAAGTCAAAGAAAATGCTGCGGACTTTAGTGGCACATCCCGCGGATACCATTGCGTGCACAAATCGGTGCTCTGGTTTTCCATTCCAATGTGTCAGGAATTCCAAGAAACTCTTGAACCGACAGAAATCGATGAAATCTTAGGTCCGAGTTTCCTCAGGTAGCATGGACGGCGACTTTCTGGTCACCGCAAGAAGGCCGTTCCACCGCAGTTGGCTTCTTTTGCAAGCCAACTGCAGGCTGCCTTTGCTCAGACGGAAACTAAGCTTCACGGCAAGCACATTGTGCTAACTCTGCATCGACTAAATGCTCACGCAGTGTCTTCATATCAAACTCCTTGAGAATGTCAGCTACTCGCACATCTGGAGACCTACTCTCAAGTACCGACCATTCCTCATCCGCGTGATTCGTGATTTTAACTTTCCGGCCATACTTAGCCTGAATCTCGTCGAAATGTCTGACGAACGGCCAAGTATGTAAGAAAGCCTTCTCCAAGTTGATCGCCGCACAGGCCCAGTCATTCCAGTGGCTTGTGGTAGCTAGTTCCGTGCCATCCAAGTCGCAGATCTTGCTCGGGCTCTTCCGCGTACTCGAGACGACAGAATACTGGTGCTGCCAAGCCATCGTATTGACCATCTTTCCACCCCCAAATGCCGAGGGCCAAAAGACGATCTCAGCTCCCTTCTCGGCCAGCTTGGTCCAACCATCACGCCATTCGATATCGAAGCAAATCTGGGCCCCGATTTTGCCAAAGTCGGTCTGAAAGACAGGCGGTTCGAGTGGTCCCGCGGTCAGCCCTTTTTCAATCTCTCCCGTTGTCGTGTGAATCTTGTGATATCGACCCTGACAATTACCGTCGCGATCAATGATGACCGCAGAGTTGTACCATTTGCCATTCTCCTCAGTGTGAACCGGACATACCAAGTAGCAGTTATGCTGAGCCGCAAAATCCGAAAAGGGGCCTAAAACCTCGGACCACCATTTCGGGGCTCGCTCCTCCAGAGGCCTTGGCGAATTTACATTGGCCACACTAAATGTCTCGGACAGGCATACAATGTCTGGCTTGAATGTTGCCATTTCTTTCAAAGCGTTCAGCAAACGCCGCGACATGGCCTCGCTCGTTTCTTCACGCATCTTCGCCATCGAAACGGTGCCAATCCAAACTTCGCGGGGCAATCGGTCATGAACCTGCTTCGAAGATGCTAATGCATTGACTTGCTTTTCAAATGCAACTGCAGCGCCACCCAACAACGCAGAGTTTTGTAAGAACTTACGCCGGACTCCAGAATCTGACATTGTTCACTCCAAGGATTAAATAACCTCAAATTCTGCAGTCATTTGCAGATTGTGAGCGCATATTGTAACACTCTATTCATAGTCAGGCTTCGGATTCGTTCGTAGGGCAGGGCCAATCATTGCTTCCGAGTCTTCAATTGGCCCAAAAGTTGAACCGCCGCGACCGTGTTATCTCGGCTCATCGAAAACAAAGCTCGTTCACTTTGACGGATGCGTCGCTCCGTCGAGCTGCGGGAAAGTTATTCTGGCAGAATCGGGTAGGTTTCTCCCCAGCAAGACTTCGCCGTAAATCAGTGAGCCTACGCTTAAGATGGTCTGAAGTGATGCTCACAGGTAGACTGGAGAGTTGCATGGCCAAGACGTTTTAGACCCTGTCCCCTGGACTCCGCCCACACCACGAGCAACTGCTTCCCCGACGTGTTTCGTCGGGGAAGCAGGCATTCTTGGAATCCATGCGACCCCGTTGCCAGGCAATGCCGGTTGCCTAGACAGCTACGCACCATAGGAAGTTCTACACAAAAAGTTGCTTGATAGCGCTATCATCGGCCGATAGAAAATCGCCTCAGAAGCCAAGGTGCAGCGCCTTGTAGTATCGTGATAATCAGCGTCAACTTCAGAAGCTAAAACTGGTGGCCTGGCTTGGGGCCGTCCTGAGTTTGCGTGAGGATCTCGGGGCCTTCCTCGGTCATCAGTATGGAATGCTCGAACTGGGCGGAGGGATGCTTGTCGCGTGTTCGCACAGTCCAGCCATCACTTTTGTCGAGCCTAGTGAAACGAGTGCCTCCATTAATCATAGGTTCAACCGTAAAACACATTCCCGGCATCAGACGCTGCTGCTTTGATTTCCGGTCTGGGAAGTGTGGAATGTTGGGGGGCTGATGAAAAGACTGCCCAAGTCCATGACCAACATACTCACGCACTACGGAAAAGCCACGCTGATGTGCCTCAGCAACAATGGCATCACCAATAACGCTAACCGTGCAGCCCGGCTCCAATGCATCTATTGC
Organism: Aureliella sp.; assembly: GCA_963691875.1. Taxonomy (GTDB): domain Bacteria; phylum Planctomycetota; class Planctomycetia; order Pirellulales; family Pirellulaceae; genus Aureliella. The sequence continues at coordinate 641,882 of OY829846.1, read as the reverse complement.
CAAATAAAGGCAGTCAAATGCAGCCTGGGTTACTGCCTTGGCTTCCTCGCTTACCTCTCCAATCAAAAACGTTTCCGACTGATCACCATGCCAACCGTCCACGATGCTGGTCAAGTCGACGTTGACTATATCGCCTTCACGGAGCTCTTCGTCACTCGGAATTCCATGACAAATGACATCATTGATGCTCGTGCAGCAACTCTTTGGGTAGCTTAGATAGCCTAGCGTTGCTGGCGTGTGACCGTGATCTAGCGTGAATTGGTGGATGAACTTGTCCAATGAGTCTGTCGTAACACCCGGTTCTACGAGTTTGCGAACCTCGTCGAGCAACTGAGCGTTAAACCTGCCCGCAGCACGCATCTTGTCACGCTGCTCTGCATTGAGGAGTAGTTTACGCGCTTCTTTGTCCTTCTTGAGCATTGAACTTCGATTGGAAAGGGAATGAGGAGAGAGTCCAGAGTATAGCCGCATCAGCCGAGATTAGATACTTCTGATTGAGAGAGTGCGCCAATCTACGATCCCGACTTGCCAGCCCGGACAATCTCCTGGCGTTTACGAGCCGAAAAGTTCATCATTCGGCCTGGGAATCGTACCTTTTTCATAAAACTTCGCGAGATCGATGCCGCCCTGATTCTCCTCTTCCATTAATTTCAGGCGGGATTCCAATCGTTCGATGCGTCTCTGAAGCAATGGCACCAACTCAGGGAGTGGATCCGGTGGATTCAAACGAGGTACAGACGGGTATCCCAGGTGACGCTGCATCGCTGAGAACAGATACAGCGGATCCTTGCGGCGATTAGCATGGGCGATCTTGCCCTCTGCAACGCCGAACAGCAGTGGAGCCTCAAGCTCCGGTTCGCCAAATCTAGCTTGTTTCTCCTGGTAGTACTCACTCCGCAAGTAGATCATGTCCGCGAGATCGATGATCCCAAGCTGTCGTCTGACTATAACAATCCATTCTTTCCAATCGTCAGAGTAGTTTTCGTCCCGACCGATTGCCTCTAATCCGCGGTCGTAGTTGAGGCGATTCCTCGAAATCGCTTCGAACTGGAAGAAGAACAGCCCTTGGCGATTCAACGATTCGGACGCACGGTAGTTACATTCGGCGCCAAGGATGCGAAGTGCGGTTCGGTAGTCAAACTTTCCCACATCCATTTCGGCTTCAGCCATCAGGTACGTCTGGAAAGGCATGAAATAGTGCCCGAGCATCTTCATACCAGAGCTCATCAGGCCCCGATGCTTCAGCTCACCAAGCATCAAGTCAATCGCAAGCGGTAGTTTGGTCGATGCGAGCAACTCGTACTTAGATTGTTCCAGAAGTTCCTGTAGCGGTAGATTCTGTCCAAGTCGCTCTAGTAGGATCTTGAAGAAGTAAGCTTGTTCGACATATTCTTCACGGGGCAGCATGATCAGGATCCAACAGTTTGGCTGAAAGGAATTCCACTACTTCTTTTCTCGAATTCTTATCGAGAAAAGTCATAAGGTGCCCCTTGTTCTGCGCAGTGTAATACGTTGTCTCCACCTTTACGCTCAGCAGCTTTTCGTGCAATGCCTTGCTGCTAGCGTGAGGGACAATCAAGTCTTTGTCACCGTGGAAAAACAGAAAGGGCGGCGATCCGGCTTTTGCGTACTCAACAGGGGAATACTTCTTGTACTGCTCTGGCACTTCCTCTCGCGTGCCACCGAACACGTAAGCCAGCGTGCGAGCGTTGCTTGGAATAAAACTGAACTCGCAAGGCGCTCCTCCAGCGGCTACAGCTTTGTAGACTGGATCTCCCTCTTGTCGGTCGAGTGCGAGCAGACTCACTAAGTGTCCGCCAGCGGAATATCCCCATAGCGCGACACGGCTCTTGTCGCCTTTCCAATCCCCTGCATTGGCCAGCGCCCACTTCACGGCAGCACGGCAATCTTCCAGCTGATCCTGGATATTGTGCTTCGGCGCCAGGCGATAATTGACACTGATTGCCACAAATCCGGCGTTCGCTAACTCGCGGCCATGCATGATTAAGTCAAGCTTGTCGCCTAGCGCCCAAGCGCCACCGTGTACCATAACAACGATCGGAAACGGCCCGTTTCCTTTCGGAAAGTAGACGTCCGCCTTAACTGTCTTGCCGTCCACCTCACGGTACACCATGTTCCACTTCGTCGTGATGCGACCTTTGGATCCTGTGCGATTCGCAGCTGTTGCCTCAGCCTTTAATACATCTTGCGCTTTAGCAATCGGGCTTACTGCTATTGAGGCGATGAAAGCAGAAGAAATAATGAGCATCCTAAGTGTCTTAGTGTCAACTCGAGCCAATAGACATTTTCGGATTGTTGACAGCAATCGCGGCTTTACGGGCTCCATTGATCAAATCCCTTTTTTAGACGAGTGGTAAGGTTACCCCAAAAATGATATTCGCTACTGGAGATTTTACCATCTGTGGATCTAGCCACATTTTAACGGTGGTCGGGACATCGGCCCGACTGCCAATCGATCTTAAAGCGACATTTCGACTGCAACCAACGACGAAATTAGGGAACGACGGCATAGACTGTTTCTCTATAATAGGATGCAATCAATCAGTTCCCTACCAGCCAGCGTATGTAAGACGGTCGATCAGATTTTCAGTTTGTGAGCCGACCGCGCTCTGCGGGATAGATTCTTCTTAGTTCGGCGAGACGCTATCTCGACTGGCTCAAATGAGCAAACTTGAGACGATGATGGGCCCTGCGTTTTTCCAGACAAATCTTTACCTTTCCAAGAACATGACCAAGCAATTTAGTAGCGTTCAAGCAGCTGTAGAATCCATCCGCCGGGGTGAAGTTGTTATCGTGCTTGACGCGGAGGATCGCGAGAATGAAGGTGACTTCATTTGCTCTGCAGAATTGGTGACTGCTGAAACGATCAATTTCATGCTTTCGGGCCGCGGCCAGCTTTGTTGCCCAGTTCTGCCTGAAGCCTGCGAGCGACTGGAGCTCCGACCGCTCGTAGAAAACAATAACGCGCCACTGCAAACCGCCTTTCGAACGCCCGTAGACTACAACGGCAGCAAGACTGGGATTACTGCGGCCGAGAGAGCTGAAACAATTCGGCGGTTGGCCTCAGCTGAGACCACATCTGAGCATTTTGTTCGACCTGGACACGTCTATCCTCTGGTTGCGAAAGAAGGTGGAGTGCTTCGCCGAGCTGGTCACACCGAAGCCGCCGTCGATCTACCGCGTATGGCGGGACTGGCACCGGCTGGCGTTCTCACCGAAATTTTGGACGAATCAGGCGATCGTGCCACGCGGGATCAGCTACTCCAGATCGCTGAAGAATACGACCTTGAAATCATCACGATCGAACAGCTCATCTCGCATCGGCGAACCAGCGAAAAACTGGTTAGCCGAAGTGCCGAAGCGCAGTTGCCGACTCGATTTGGCGAATTCAAGATCACCGTCTTCGATGTGCAATACGAAACGCAAGAACCCATTGCGATTTACATGGGAGATCTGCAAAACGATCAAGGGCAGGCACCCTTGGTTCGTATGCACAGCAGCTGCTTCACGGGAGACTTGATTCAATCATTGCGATGCGACTGTGGTGATCAACTCACCATGGCTCTCAAGATGATTGCGAATGAACAACGTGGAGTGCTGGTCTATTTGCCGCAGGAAGGCCGCGGAATTGGGCTAGCTCAAAAGATTCGAGCGTATGCACTGCAAGAAGAAGGGATGGACACCGTCGAGGCAAATCACGCACTTGGTTTCAAGGCGGACATGCGCGACTACGGAATCGGCATTCAGATATTAAAAGATCTTGGACTGAAAGAGATTCGGTTGCTTACCAACAACCCAAAGAAGACGCGGGCTTTCAACCTGCGCGGATTCGATCTCAAGGTTATCGATCAAGTGCCAATCATCTGTGAACCAAATCCTCATAACGAGGCTTACTTGAACGCAAAACGCGAGAAAATGGGCCACGAGTTTCCCGAATAGTGGTGCTCCCCCCCTGAGCTGCAATCAGAGGGTTTTTAAATAGGCAACTAAATCTGCGATCTGCTGCTCCGTGAGCTCAGCTCCGCCGCCAATCTCGTCTGGTCGATGCCACTTCTCGAAGACCTTGGCTAATGTCTTCGCGCGACCATCGTGTAGCCAGCGAGCCTTACGATAAACGCCAACAAGGCTCGGGGTGTTATAACCATCGTACTTGTCAGAGTCGCGAATCATCCCAACATCATGCTTGAGCCCGTCGGTAAAAAGAGCGCCTGAATGACAGTCGCTGCACCCGACTGAGCTGCTCGTGAACAATTCCTTGCCGCGACGCACTGAGTCTGCGTCTTTCTGATTCTCCTTAAAAGGATTCGGAGGCGTCTCGAGGCTTCCGAGATAAACCCGCAAAGCCTGTAGGTCTTCCTTACTCGCTTCTTTTCCTTGCATTGTAGAAACGAAGGATTTCTGTAGCGAATCGTTCAGGTCCCTTTGCCAACCATGCCAGGTCCAAGGCGCGGTATGTTCGACGCCAGCTAGCGGCAAGACGGTCTTGGTCGTGCGTGCTGTTCCGTCATTCCAAGTATCCATCGCCTTAGCATTGCTGCCACCGTCCTGATGACACGAATGACAACTATACCACTGGTCCAGACTTCGCTCGGCGTCATAGAAGATCTCCATGCCTCGGTGCAACATCTTCTCTTTCGCTTCTTTCGGCTGTCGCCCAAGGGGGATTTCACGCACCACCTCTCGGGACTCAAGATTCACAACCTGAATGGCATCGAGCAGATGATTGGCAATATATACCGTTTCATTATCGCTCGCCGCCTGCATGCCCATCGGCCGACCTGTCAATTCGATGCGATAGAACAAATCGGGATCTTGCATCAATCGACGATCTATCAAGTCACCTGGGCCACCGGTCCCGATGAATGGCAAATCTCTTAATCGATAGACGAGTAACTCGTGAGTTCCCGACGATGTGACGGCCAAGCGATGCTCATTGGGAGTTTTCGCGATACCAAATGGGTCGGCGACCGCCATCCTCGGCACATCCAAGGATATGGCTTCGCGATACTGCGGTCCGTCCATGCGAATACGTGCAATTCGACTAGCCAACACCCAGCCAAGCTGAATGTTGCGAACATTTATTGGATTCGTTCGGTAGACCATCCAAGGAAAGTAAACCTGCTTCCCATCATTCGAGATTTCAAGGTGCCCGATGTTAATCCCACCGCTTAAAGGCTCCTCGTAAAGGACTTCCTCGGTCTCAGTACTCACGACACAGATTTCACTTTGGCCACTTAGTCCAACAGCCAGTCGCTGCCCGTCTTCGGAGATCGTCAAGTAACGAGGCCACTTGCCCACGGCGAAACGGTGTGACAGTACATTCTTTTTCAAATCAAGAACAGCTATCTCGCCTGTGGCTTGCAGTCCGACATAAGCAACGTCTTCATGGCATGCGATCCCAAGTGGTTCAAAACCTACTACGATCTTCGCCAATTGCTCCAATCGGCCATCGCGAACTTTGAAACGATGCACCTCCCCGGTAAATCGACTGCTGACGAGAAACTCGTTGCTTGAGCAATGGCACAGCCCACCGGGCTTGTTGCCTACTTCAGCTTCGTCCAGCACAGATGCTGTCGACAAGTCCGTCAGAGAAACCGTTCCACTGATTTCGTTGACCGTTACAGCCCAGCTTTCATCCTCAGATAAATATAAATCCACTGGTCCGCGATACATTGCTCGCGAAACCAGGTTCGGCTCCGCTGCTTTAGCAGAAGCGAATGAGAGGGAGAGCATAAGACAGATGCAAAGAATGGTTTTTTTCACCGGCGTCCCTTCGACAATTACCGTCGATGAAATATTGCAGAATCTTTAGTCGCGGCTACGTACCGACTTTTACTATCTTACTATCAAGCGGCGGCAATTGGGGTTCAAGCACTCCGTGCGCCTTTCTCCAGACCAAAGAAGCTTCCAGAAACATCCAGGCCTGCAGTCCAAGAATGCCGATTCCGAACGCAACCAGAAGATACTCGCCGTTAGGAATCCACTTAAATATCAAATTGTGACTCATGGCCCAACAAGGCATTAGCATCATTAGCAGCATTTGGATTGCAATGAAGGCTACAGACTTACTGCGTCGCCACAAATAGAAAGTTGCAACCATCAGAGCCAGGCCAGCGAGCAATTGGTTAGTACCACCAAACAGCGGCCACAACATCAAACCTCCTTTGCCAGGGCTGTCGCCCGCGAAAATGGCGATGATGCCAGCGACCACAACGGCCAATCCTGTGGCGGCGTATTTGTTGGTGATTGGAAGTCCAACGCTTGAACCGAGTTCCTGCAGGACATAACGTTGTAAACGCGTCGCCGTATCCAAAGTGGTCGCAGCAAAGCTAGCGACCAGCACTGCGACGATGCCGATACCGAGCTCTAGTGGAATTCCGATCGCCGTAAGAAAGTTTGCTCCACCTTCAATGAAAGCTGCAAGCTTAGAACCCAAATTTGTGTTACTCCACCCTTTTTCATCTTGGCTGCGATAGTAATTCTGCCAAGCTTCCTTTCCGACGACTTTTGTTCCGGATTCAGCTTCCTTGTAGGCGTAGGACGTCTGACCAAACACTGACTTCTCGGCCGGACGCGTAGCATCGATGGCTCCCATGCCAACACCGGCAGTGCAGGCCAGAATCACGACAACAGCTAAACCTGACTCAAGCAACATGGCCCCATACCCAACTGTTTGCGCATCTTTCTCGCAGGCGACTTGTTTGGAACTCGTGCCTGAACTCACTAGACAATGGAAGCCACTGCACGCACCACAGGCGATGGTGATGAACAAAAATGGCATGATGGGCGGTGCATCTTTTGGCACTGTCTGAGATATGGCATCGGCCGAAGCGGTTAAATCAGCCGATCCACCAAGACTTGCCACAACAAGACCAATCACCAGTAGGCCAAGCGCGACGAAGAGCTGATGACTATTCACCAAATCTCTTGGTTGTAGCAGCAACCAGACGGGAAGCACGGAGGCGCAGAAGCAATAAGCAAGCAATACCAAGGTCCAGAGCACGGTCGGATTCCAAACGGAATCGGCCGGCCCACCCGGCAGATTGAATGGCAAGTAGTAAACGCCAACTCCAACAGCTGCGTAAAGAATGATTAGCGAAACAAGAGAGGGAATCGTCATTGATCCGCCGGTCTTATGCGCCCAAAGTCCTATCAGAATAGCCACCGGCATCGCGACCCAAACAGAAAGCACACTTTCCGGATACAAGCTGAAGATCGACGCGATTACCATTCCAAAGATCGCCAAAACGATCCATAGGGCGAGTGCCAAGATTGTCAAGAATAACAACTTGGCACGCGGAGAGACCAACCGGCCGGCGATCTCACCCAGAGTTTGACCACGATTGCGCATCGAAATAACCAGCGCTGCCATGTCATGCACTCCGCCAATCAGGATTGCACCAAAAACGACCCAAAGCATTGCTGGCAGCCAACCCCAGAATACGGCAATCGCTGGCCCCACGATCGGTCCCGTGCCAGCAATACTCGTGAAGTGGTGGCCAAAGATGACGCTCTTCCGCGTAGGAACGAAATCCTGACCGTCCTCAAGTTGTTTGCTTGGAACAGGGGCATCAGCCGACAGCTCAAAGAGCTTGTTACTCAACCATCGCCCGTAGACGAAATAGGCGATTAGCAAAGTGGACAGGGCTAATATGCAGACTACAAGCGTGCTCATATTAATCTATCGCGGGGCAATCATTGGGAGAGGAAACGTTTTTTAACTCTGGTTAACAGCCTGTTGCTGAGCGATTTCGTCTGGACTCTTGAGTTTTCCGACACTCTTTGCAACCAGCATCGAAACACTTGCGTCGCCCGTCACATTGACGACAGTCCGAGCCATGTCGAGAATCCGGTCTACAGCGAAGATGAGTGCCAGACCGGCTTCTGGTGCACCAATCGCTCCAAGGACGATAACGAGCATCACCATACCCGCACCAGGTACTGCTGCCGATCCTATCGAGGCGAGTGTCGCAGTCACAATAATACTCAGCTGACCATTCAAGCCTAGATCCAGTCCATACGCTTGAGCGATGAAAACTGCTGCTACGGCCTGATACAAACTCGTGCCATCCATGTTCACGGTGGCCCCAACAGGCAAAACGAAACTACTCACTTCGTCGTCGACCCCGAGGTGCTCTTCAACCCGCTCCATTGTCACCGGAAGCGTCGCTGCGCTGCTGCTAGTTGAAAAGGCAAGCATCTGAGCTGGAGAGATCCCACGGAAGAACCACAGATAGTTCCGCTTTGCGAAAATCATGATGAGCGTTGGATAGAATACGAAGATCATGAGCCCCAATCCAATAAGCACGCAAATGCCGTAGCTGAGGAGTGCTTGAAACACATCAAGACTTGGCGTTTCAGCTACCAGGGAAGCCATCAATGCGAATACACCCACTGGTGCAGCCAGCATGATCAAATCAATCAGCTTTAGGATGACCGCGTTAAGGCTGTCAAAGAACTCCTTCACTGGCCTGGCCTGTTCCTCTGGAATCAAAATCAGCCCGATTCCAAAGAAGATCACAAAACAGATCACTTGCAGCATATTCCCGTTGCTCGAAGCAGCAGAAAAAATATTGCCTGGAACCAAGTCAACTAGAGGCTGGAGCGGTCCCTTGTCCTTCGTTTCGTTTGCAGCACTAATCTTGCTCTGCGCCTTTTCCAGAGAGTCTTCCACTAACGTTTCTCTCGTCTGTTCATCAATCAGCTTCCCAGGCTGCGCTATGTTGACTATCAGCAAACCAATGGAAACGGCGACGACGGTCGTGCACAGATATAGGCCGACAGTGCGAAGCCCCATAGAAGAGAGTTTCGATATGTCCTTCAGATCCGAAACACCCTTGATCAGCGAAGCGATAATCAAAGGTATTGCTATCAGCTTGAGCGAGTTGATAAAAATGGTACCAAAAGGTTTGATCCAGTCGATGACGAAGTTCGAGCCTGTTCGAAACACCTTCGTTGGCTCAGCCGGCTCGAAAGTTTGTTCGGAGTTTGTTGTGTCGTCTACCGATTCGACCTGTTGCCTCGCATCCTTTTGAGGTTCTGCTGGGTTGAACTGAATCGCAATGCAGCCAACGGCGATGCCGAGTGCCATGCCTATCAGTATTCGCCAATGTAGTGGGATCTTGTTCATGCGTTGCTATTCCAGGATGGAATCTAACTTGTCTGGGCGCGACAGGATTCATGCTCAGACTGGAAGTAACAAAGTGAGTTCGACCACTTCACGAGCACGCTCACTTTTTAAACCGCGCATTCTAGCAGTTGAATGACCACGCGGCATGCCCGATTCAGCCCATAGTCGGGGCTAATCATAGTCGCACTTTTCACGTGACAGATAATTGGCAATCCGACGCGTAAGCGAGAGGCGCTGCCAATGCCTTGCTCACGCGGTGAGGGGCACAGATGCGAAAATCGAGTCATGTTCGGACCTAGCTAAGAATGATCCCTTCCGGACGAACTTGGACGTGGCAATCTTCTGCCAAGAAAGAAACTTGAGGCGGATCAGATCAGCGGGGCAGGCACTAGCAATGCGTGCTGGAAGTACATGATTAGCCCACTTGGTGCCACGAGCTGTGCGAGGTAAAGAAAGCCGACGTAGATCAACACACTCGCCAGACTAACAAGTCGGGCTGGCCAGCGTAGCAGAAAGCTTCGTGGACTTTGCCCAGCTTGCTGCCGCCCATTCGCGTAACCCATCGCCGCGCCAATTAAGATCTTCGCTGGCAACATGAACAACACGAAGACGAAGGCAGGTGCCCAAGCTAGCTCTGCCGGGATGGGTTCAATTCTCAACAAGTAAAGTGGAACACATAAAATGACTAGTGAAAGCATCGCAAAGCTGTGCCATAGCGGGCCGTACAGGAAACGTTGCCTGACCTGAAAGAAATCGAAGATTGCCAGAAAGCGATTCTCAGCTGCCATTTGGATTTGCAAGAACGGTAGGTAAAGCATGATAGCCGTCATCCCAAACGCTCCAAGGAATCCGAACAGACCAGGAGTCGGCACATCTTGGCTGTGCTGTCCGATGATCATCATCGTGACCGGAATGCAGACCCAAATCAGAACGCCAGCTCCAGCACGTGCCCCTAGCCACCATAGGCGGGGGAAGTGGACGCTTGCGACGAGTTCGTAAAGTTCATCACTTGCCCTAGTCCACGTCTTGGAATTCCATATTTCCCTAAGAAATCGAATCGGTGCTGGCCAAAGAACGTGCCACCAACGCCCACCACGAATTGCGGCCCAAGCCAAGTGAGTGATCCAGGCACCTGTTGCAAGGAACGCCGCGATGCGCCAGAGCCCGGCCGACCCAGAGCCTGGTTGAAGAAGTTGAACCGAATAAGCCAAGTCGGTTACCAGCCAGACTGGCAGCCAAGCAATCGCCCCAAGCAGTGCAAAAGTGCCCAGCTTGCCAGCAAGCCTAAGCCCTGGAATGCAGTCTCGCCACGGCCTGCGTTCAGCAAGATTCGCAGCGGACACCAGCAAATAACCGAGACTGGCCAGCTGCACAATCGGAATTGCGGCGACCACCGCAACGAGAACGGCCAGACTAATGTAGTCCCAAGTTCGCCCAAACAGCCAGATTGGTCGCATGTACCATTCGATTTTCTCATTTGCTCGTGAATCTGTTACCGTAATTGGTTGAGATGCTCCCTCGGCGGCTGTGGAAGCAATCGGCGCTCGCTGAGGCTCCTTCATCACTACCACTAGGTGCGCCGAAGCCGATTTATCGGATTGCGGCTGCGAGACGATTGGAGGATCAATAATCGGTGGTTCCGATTTTGATTCTGTCATGAAAGTCACTTTCAAGCTCGCAGGCTTACTATTGCGGATGTCATCACCGAAAATCTTCTCTCCTCGAAGCAGTTCAGAGACGGTATCCCAAGAATTCGCATGCCAGAAAGAACTCTTGGTGAATTGAAAAACAGCCCAATTGTACTCTTTTCGCTCTTAAATTCTTTTACACTAAAGCTGCACGCCCGTTTCACCTTTCTGAAAAGAAATTGAAACGGCAGATATTAGCGCGGCGTAAACAGGCGCTAGGTTCAATGCTTTTCGACACGACTCTCCTTAGTTGAGACTTGCAATGCAAACTCGGGTTGATCCTCCATTAGCTAAGGCGAAACAATTTCGCAGTCTGCGTCGGAGAATCTTGCAACCTTTACTGATGATCGGCGTTCTCATTGGATGCGTCACCGTGGTGGCGGCAACCCTTTCGCGGAGACCTCGGATCGATCCACCACGAGGAGTTGCTGCACACTACCGCGCATCAAATTTCCGCGAGACGCTGAGACTCGCGAATCTGCAGATTGAAGAGCTAGCGAAGAAGGCGGGAGTTCAAATTGCCCAACCAGCCGACAACTTGGCTGTTGCGCGTCGTATCTCGCTCGCACTTGTTGGTAGCGGGCTCTCGCTTGAGGAAATCCGGGCTCTAAGTCTTGTTAACGAAGACCGACAGATCGAGTGGTGGACAAATTACATTTTACAAGATCGCCGATGGGCTGACTATTTCGCAGAACGCATAGCGAGAGCCTACGTCGGTGCCGACGAAGGGCCTTTTCTGCTTTTTCGCCGTCGTAAGTTCACGATGTGGCTTGCCGATCAGCTCGAAAGTGAAACCCGCTACGACAAGATTGTGCGTGAAGTTCTGTCATCTGAAGGGCTGTGGACCGACAATCCACAGGTTAATTTCGTGACCGCGACGATGGATAACGGAGAGGAGGGCAGGGCAGATCCGGTCCGTCTCGCAGGCAGAACCGCTCGAGTGTTCTTGGCGCAACACATTGACTGTCTGCAGTGTCATGATGACTTCTTAGGTAATCTGAACTTTGGCCCGTCCGATAAATACGTCGCAGGAGCGCAGTCTCACTTTCATGAGCTTGCCGCATTCTTCAGCGGCACGGCTTTGGCGAATCCTGTTTTCCAGGGTATTCGTGAAGACGGGAAAGAATACTTGTACAAGTATCTTGGCGAAGAGGAGGAGAAACTGGTCAAACCCCAAGTGCCTTTTGCTCCGGAGCTTCTGCCGGCAGAGGGTAAGCCACGGCAGCGCTTGGCAAGTTGGGTCACGCACCCCGACAATCGTGCGTTTGCCCGAGCGACGGTGAATCGCGTTTGGGCTCTGATGTTGCAGCGACCGCTTGTCACTCCGGTGGACAGCATCCCGTTGGATGACTCCGTCACCCCCGTGCTTGATACCTTGGCAGCAGATTTTTCAAGGAATGATTACGATTTAAAGCGGCTCATACGCTTAATTGTACAGAGCGATGCATTTAGACGCTCTAGTCGTGCTGAATTTGATATCACGGCGAAGCACGAAGATTGTTGGGCCGTCTTTCCCTTGACCCAGTTGCGGCCAGAGCAAGTTGCACAAAGTGCGTTCCAAGCAAGTAAGCTCGCGGCTGTCGATTACTCCAGCTCCATTGTCACGCAACTGCAGTCTTTCGGAAATCGCAACGAATTCCTCAAACGGTTTGGTGATCGTGGCGAAGACGAGTTTGACGAAGAGGCAGTTACGATTACGCAGCGACTTGTGTTGATGAACGGAAATAGCACGAGGGATTACACAAAAGTTGATTTGGTGAACAATGCAAGTAGTCGCATCGGCGCACTGGTTTCGAACGACGCCAAGGCAGTGGAGCTGATGTATTTGAGCACACTGAACCGCAGGCCCTCTGAGACAGAGCTTGCCAAGTTTACAGACTACCTTGCGGGAAAGCGAAATAACACACGCGCTCGCGCCGTAGCCGACATTTGCTGGGCACTGTTGAATTCGACCGAGTTTTCCTGGAATCACTAAGCAAGGATTTATCCCGATGTGCAATCAGCCGATCGCGACAGGCTGCGACAGCTATCAACGCATGCGTAGCTCGCGAAGGAATTTCCTAGGTGGGTCTGCTGGTGCTGCATCCAGCCTTTGTCTGACGCGATTTGCCGAACAATTGGCGGCAGCGTCTGAGCGTGACAAAAGCGGGAAACCAAAGTCCTTGCTCTTCCTTTGGTTACAAGGTGGCCCGAGTCAGCTCGAGACTTTCGACCCGCACCCCGGTACCGAAATTGGCGGCGATGTGAAATCACTCGCCACGAGCGTACGAGGACTTGAAATCAGTGAGTTTTTGCCAGCAACGGCCGAGCAAATGCACCTCGGCACGCTGGTAAGATCAGTGATTAGTAAAGAAGGTGATCACGAAAGGGCAAGTTACCATCTCAAAACAGGATGGCGGCCTGACCCTACGATCGTTCACCCTTCCATCGGTGCGGTCGTTTGTTACGACAGCGAAACCAACTTGGAGATTCCTCGGCACATTTCCATTCAGCCAACGCAATGGCCTGCGCGCGGAGGATATCTAGGCCCAGGCCTCGATGCCTTCCAGATAGGGGATCCCGCAAAGCCAGTACCGAACCTTACCGCCCCTGTCGAAAAAGATCGGATGAAAGCGCGAGTTGATGATTTGTTATCGACTGTGGAGGGCGAATTCCGGCGTGGACGACTTCGCAATCTGAATCGTGATCGTACTCTGCATGAAACAGGAACAAGGAATGCGGTAACCATGATGAGTAGCGATCAGTTGGTTGCATTTGATATCAACCAGGAAAGCAAAGACACGCTCACTCGATTTGGTGAGACCGGCTTCGGGCGTGGATGCTTGGCAGGAATCCGACTGCTGGAAGCGGGTGTGCGATGCGTTGAAGTAGAGCTGAATGGCTGGGACTCGCACATCAACAACCACGAACTCCAAAAAGGCAATGCCACTATCCTGGATAACGCACTAGCGGCCACACTTCAGGAACTCAAGGCGCGTGATATGCTCGATTCAACAGTCTTGTTCTGTGGCGGCGAATTTGGGCGTACCCCACGAATCAATCCAGCCTCGGGGCGTGATCATTGGCCTCATGGCTTCAGCATTTTCTTGGCAGGGGGTAAGTTCCGTAGGGGCTATGTGCATGGATCTACGGTGGCAAATCCGGATGCTGAGCTGCTACGGCGAAACGGCGATCGCCAATTGGACCCAACGAAAGTTACCGAGAACTGCGTCACAGTTCCAGATCTGCACGCCTCAATTCTGGATGCCTTAGACATCGATCCAGGTCACGAGATGATGACACCCATCGGGCGACCATTGCGATGGAGCGATGCTTCATCGGTGAAAGAGTTGTTCTCTTAGTTCGTCACTAGCGATCGCGTCCATTCGGCGAAAGCTGCTGTTTTAATTTAGCGAATCGATTCGTGAGCTCTAACCGCTAGTGTTACGTCTAGACGATTCGCGGCGATAGGGGCGGCAAATGGATCACTTTGCCATCTGCCATGGCCGCAGCCGGTGCTTCGAATTTCTTTGTTAAGTGTTGTGCCTTCAAGGTTTTCTCCGAACGATCGCGCGGCTGCATCCAGCTCATTTTCAGATCTCGCTTTTCAACGACGAGTATCGTTTCCGACAGATCATCCTTGATCATGGAGTTCGTTCTGCTATCGCTTCCTGGAAGCATCGTGCCCGCTCCTACAACCGACAATCCGATTTGCTTTAGGTTTCATAAACTGCTCATTCGTGATGCTCGATTACGCGCCCACATTACCGATTTCGCTCCGCCACGTGCGAGCAGTAGCGTCGGAAAAGCGAGCAATGCCACAACGTGCCGCTTCGTCATTCTCTCCTTCTCGAATCCTGCCATCTATAATTCGACGTACTCGCTCCAGAGCTCATCAAGCGATCTACCAGACTCTTGCTCGAAGAGCTTCGCCGAGTAGCTCGCGTCTCTCATCGCCGAGTTCAACTTCTTTACAATCCCTGGTGCGCGTTCTGCTTCGAGCCAAAGCAAGAAGCCAGCAGTTACTCGATACCCCTTCTTGTAACCCTCGGGATCCCTCGGTTTTGGAAACCAATGCTGTCCTTTTCCCTCGTAGATCGCCCAACGAATGTAGTCCGCAATACCTTCTGTAATCCACCATGGCTTGCCAGATGGGTAGCCTTGAATGACATGAGTCAATTCATGAACGACCAAGCCTAGATCTTCCGGATGTTTCTCAACCCAGTGCGATGACAGCGTGATTTTGGTGCCAGACGTGCCACCAACACCTTTTTCAGATTTTTTGATCTTCAAAAAGATCTCACGCTGTGGTTGATATTCTTTTGTCAGCAGCAGATTATGAATCCGTAAAAAAGTAAGTCGCACAAGTCAGAAAGCCAATGAAAACAATGGTCATATGCGTTTTCAGTGTTTCGGCTGATACCGCTGTGCCGCTGGTGTGCCGTGGTTTTTTATGTCACGGCATAGCGGCCTAAATGCCACCAGCGCTCGCATCAATCCCGCGAAGATGTTCGAGGTTGCTGAATCGACTCGCATGGTGAAGCTCAAGAACTCAGCGAAAGCAGAACCCAAGGTAGAATTGCTTCCAGCCTAAAGATATTAGCTTTGGCGGAACCGACATTGCTAATACTGGATCGGGTCAGGGTTGGCGGCCTGGCGTAGGTCAGGTCGCCTGCTTTTGCTCCGCTGCTTTGTCGCGTGCTTTGCCTTTGTTCGGTTGTGGTAAATTTACCCTAACCGTTTTATTTCGAACGTCACCCCCACTATCTCGTTGCCGTACCTTAGCCCGCCTTAGACTAGCTCAGCGAAGCATGGTCGCCGCAGAACTGGCTACGTTAGAAAAGGGTGGAGATCGTAAATCAAAAAATTTCAAAGCGCCAAATGGCGCTTTGATTGATGACGTCGCATCGTTGCTAATGTATCGGGAGGCAATGAAAGAGCAGGGGAAACGGACAGACTTAGGGAACAATGTTCCCCAAGTTGAGGAAAGGTCCGACAGAGGCAACTCCCGCGCTTACTCCCTTGATCGTGAGTGTGCCAAAGAACACGGTAGCAATCAGCATCGCAAAAAAGAGGAGGGGCAAAATTGCCCTTCCTCAATTGATGATGCTGCATCGTTGCTTGGAGACGCCAAAGACGCGCGTAGGAAAGGAATCTTTGAACTGTGGTTGGCAGGTTGGACAAACAAGGAGGCTGCTGAACTCACTGGTTTAACAGAAGAGGCGGTACGACAACAAACCCAAGAAATGGCAGACTTGCCAAAACTTGGGAAACCTGACCAATCTCTCGCCACACACGCAACTGACTGTTCACCGCCGATCTACAACATCTGGAAACAGCAACCGTTCAGGCAAATTTTCCTGAAGCGTTTACCCGATAGCTCGCTCAATCTCTTCTAACTCAGCCTGGGATAGCTCCACAACCCACTCAGGCTCTTTCAGATCATCCGTATCGCCTTCCATGCGTTTGCGATGGTTCTTCATCGGATCTTTCATCCCAACACGCGAGACGCCTTGCTAGATCGCTCTGGGGTTGTCCTGGCTTGCTTGCCTTTTGGGTCATCCCCCCCCCCTAGAAAAGTATTTGGTAGGTCTTAATTGTGTGCGCCACACGATAGGTCGCTAGCAACTTGCCTTGTCAGAATTTACCCACCCCCCAGGTGCAACCCACTCAGTAGCGTGGCCTCGGCGATAACTAGGCCGAGACTCACGCTTGCGGGCAGTTTCTAGCTTGGCTCCAATAAGAACACCAAGGTTCCATGCGAAGCAAGAGGTTTATCGCTTAGGCTGCCTTCTTTTTCGATAAGCTAATCCCATCAGACCGACACTCGCGAAGATCACAAGCGAACTCGGTTCGGGTACTGCGGCAGTCGAGGAAAGACTTGCGACGCGGAAGCCGTACTCATCGTGCTCCCTCCCTGCGTCGAAACCACTCCGAAAATAAGACTTCATGAACTTGGCCGTGCTGGCCCAGCCGCCGCCACGCCTCGCTCGATCTTCGGTCGGTGAATCATTGGTCAGGTCGTAGCTCGTTTCTTCCCATTCCCAAACGTTGCCCCCCAAACCCATGATCCCAAAGGCACTCAGCCCGCCAGCCTGAGTGATGTCGGCAGGGCCTTGAGAGTCACTATTGTCGTAAACCGCGGTATTATCTGCTGTGCCGGACGCTACTGCGGTGGGCTCCGTACCGTCCAGACTGGGAAACTCTCGATAAGTATTTGTACTTGGATCGTAGTACGCCGCTTTGTACCACTCGTCCATACTCGGAAGCCAGTATTTCGCGTTCTTGTGCCGGAACAGATTTTCGCCACCCAGTTGCGAGGCTTCGGCAGAACTCCACAACGAAATATCGTCGTTCACACCATCCGTGGTAAACTTGTAGGCCGCCTGAAAGCCCTGGCTGGTGTTTAGCCAGTTCACGAATCGAGCCGCTTCATTCCATGAGATACCAGCAGCGGCTTCAGCAGCATTGTTATCGCCGTGAACCGTTTGCATCGTGATCACCTGTGAATACGGCGTCCCAAAGACTGCGTTGTAAGCGTTAATCATGCCGCGACTGACTTCATACTTCCCCATCTGGTAGTCGTAGGCAACCGCACCCGCGGGGTTGGGCGCTCCGCTTGTATCCGCGGCGTTACCCGCGTTACCGACGGTAACGAATTCCATATTGAATGTGTTGTCACCACTACCAAACGTCATCGTTCCTCCATACGAAGGCGAACTGCTTGCTAGAGTCACACAAACAATGGTGAAGACAATCGGAGCAATTTTTCTTGAGAATATACGAGTGGTGTTTTGCATCACGTACGGATGACCCTGAGCTAAAGGGATGGTTGAAGTCAAGTCGCTTTTGTGTCGAGACACCATCGTCATTACCTGGTGCATCGATAGATAGAACTAAATTGGAATCGCTTAATTTAGCGCATGATTAGTGCGAGGACATGATAATCCCGATGCTTCAAATAGCAAGCAAAATTGATCAACCATTAGTTCTTACCGCTGAAACCGAACAGTCCCCCTGGCCTGAACTAAGACCAACCGTTCAACCCTAGCTACTTACAGGTTGTCCGCCGCATCATAGGCCGCTCGAGCTTACCCATGTCAGAATTGCACCTCCGATGAGCCAACTAGAGCGGTGCCTTGTTAGTTAATAATTGATAGGATGCGACACCGATGCTCGTTGCAGTTGAAGGAGGTGAAACTCTAACCGCATCATTTCTGCGGTTTTCGGGTGATTCGCCAGGATTTCAATCTGCACCTAGGCGAACAGTAAATTCTGGTTGAGCGTTGAGCGATCAAGGTTTTGCCACAGTGCCGGCAGGTTCTGGCTGCTGCCTGCGCTTTACGCTCGATCATGCGGGCAAGGTTGACGAGATTTCGCATTTTTCTATTCGCGCCGGACTGTGTCGAAAAAGTGCCGCGATGACTGGCACCGCAGTACCGTTTTCCGACTAGGAAAGGACCCGACTCACGGGTAGGGCCTACCAACAAGCGACGCCTATTTCAAGGAGAATCGGCCCAAATATGTCTTCCCGGTGTTAGCCATAGTAACGCCAAAATGAAGCGCAACATCAGCATTTACTTGAATTTCTACCGAATCCCGATTAGCGCGAGCATGATAGTTTTACCAGGCTCAAAAAGAGTGATCTCAGTCAGCAACCGGGCAAAACGTTTAGTTGCGCTCGATGGACTACCAACTTCCGCACACCTAGCCTTACAGTTTTTCGGAGGAAACAAATTCGATGTTGAAATTGTGTTCCACTCTCGTGATCTTAGCCGTGCATGTCGCAATCGCTGACGCCGGCGTCATTTTTCAATTCGATGCAGACCAAGATAATTGGGTCAATAATGAATTTGAGCCATTCTCTGTTGCCTTCGCTGCTGGTGAAGGCGTGGATGGTAGCGGCGCTCTAAAGATCTCTGGTACTTACCGAGATAGTTGGCACATAGTTCATGCATGGGAGACCGATTGGCCCGCTCAACCGAATTTTACTAAGATCACCTTTGATATCCGCTTCCAAGATCCAACGATCGACTTTTATTATTCGTCAACTGGATTCAAGATAAAGGAAGATGGTGGCGACGAAAGCGTCGTATACCTCGCTAGCAATGTGATATCGATCGGTGGCGGATACCGCCGCGTTGAATTAACGCCTAAGCTAATTGATGGTGAGGGCGACCCGATCACGAACCTGCCCGGAGCCCGCAACACTACCGGGCTTAATCTTCACATCGGAACAACACAATCCAGTCACACAACGCCGTTAATCATGTTCATTGACAACATACACGCTTTGTCGTCGAGTGAAGCAGTCGTTCCAGAGCCATCGGCGATCGCGATCTGGTGCGTGCTCGGTGCAGGAACGCTCGTAATGCCTCGCATGCAAAGACGAGAAGGCATACGATACTTTCCACGACATACGATCGTTTGAGTCGAGGTACTCCGCGAGCTTAGACAGGCCTGTTCATCGCAAGTAAAAGATCCAAATTGCAACAATATCTCTCGATCTGCTCGTGCAATTCGTAATTACAAATTTCTCTTAGCTGCCGTGCAGCTGATCGTGAAAGCAATCTCTTGTATCGAACATTTTCTGATTCAGATTATGCTGCACTTTACGGATTAATTTCGTCAATTCTTAGGTCGTCGATCACGCTACGAACTGATTCTGCACTAGCTTGGAATTTCGCTTTTTCCGCCTCGTCCAGCTCTGGGGCCAGTCGTCGTTTAATACCGCCCTGCCCAACCACGCAGGGCACGGAGAGACAAACTCCTCGCGCTCCACAGAAGCCGTCAATGAGGACACTCACAGGTAGTGTTTCGCAGCGATCGTGGACGACTCCATCAACAATCATCTCCACTGCCGTTGCGACAGCGTAGTTCGTGTAACCACGGGCATAAAATATCTCAAACCCAGCCGTTCTCGATTCCGCCTCGGCATCGGCAAGCCAATTTGCGTGAACGAGCTTGGTCATTACGTGGTCGAGTTTCATTCCACCAGTCGTTGCATGACTAAGAGTCGCAAACTGAGTGCGACCGTGTTCACCGATCACGTAAGCGTTGATATCGATTGCGTTAATATCAAGCTTATTTGCAAGGCATCTTCGAAATCTAGCCGAATCTATTAAGGTCCCAGTGCCAATTACTTTTCGGTATCCGAGTCCAGTCAGGCGAATAAGCTCGTAAGTAATAACATCAAGTGGGTTACTAACATTGATAAATATCGCTTCCGGGCTACGGTGAACCAGAGGCGGAACCAGTTCTTCCGCAAGTTTTGCGTTTCCACGCGCTAGTTGCATTCGATCCGTCATGTCCAAGGGGCTAGGCACACTCGCTGCGAATATGACAATGTCGGAGCCATCCGTATCTTCTGTGGTACCCGCACGTACAGTCAGATTATGTCCGGTAAAGGCGATGGCATGATTAATATCCAAAGCCTCGGCATTGGCTCTGCGTTGACTTACTGAAGTATCACGAGCACACAAGACAATTTCTTCGGCTAAACCTCGTCTTGCGAGAAATAAACCAACAATCTTGCCCACATTCCCGACGCCTATGATTGAGATTTTCAATTTATTGCTCGTTTTGAAACGGGTGAGGGAACATACTCTGAATGGTTATCACTAGCACCTGCTGGAAGTAAACTACCTTCAAGCTTATTCCTGTCTTTGCCACACAGTCGCAATCAAAGAGATGTCTACTGCCGCAATCGAGTGAATCCGCTTCGCTAAAGCGTTCGGCCTTATCTCTTCGGGTAAAACACTGCCGTCCAATGCCCCCGCTACCTAAGCACTGCCCCAAAAGTCTCGCCGAGATGTGAGCATGACTAAACCATAAATTCTTAAGGCAAGACCGTACAGCACCCGCCAGCATAAGTAGAATCGTCATGGCCGATTAACATTTCCAAACCCCCCCTCCAGGATATAATTGCGACTCTCACCATGAGGTCTAGCAAGGCATCGAAGTGTGTTGTCTTACTGCCGAATAGGTTACCACAGGCGAAGTAAGTGCTTTGGTCACATGGCACCACGACCGCTTGCGATGGCGATCAAAAGGGAAGTGACTGCCCCTGGCAATTGGACCACTCCGACATCGTTCATATTATGGTGTTGGCTTGGAAAACCCAATCAACTGTACACGATGTCGAGCTCACGCGATCCGAGGTGGGCACTGCTCCTTCCTGGTTCCAAACCAAATCACCGCGAACGTAATGTAAATCCATGGTAAAGATTAAGCGAGTTCGCACGAAACAATGCTGCCGTTGCGAGCAATCGAACGAAGTCCTCTATCGCGTTCGCACGGAAAAGGATGGTCCCTGGATCTTTCTCTGTCCGGAATGCCTTGATTTAGCCAGACCAGGAAACGTTCACTACCAGTATGGCGGCACTTGGAAAAGTAAAAAGCGTCATTAACTCAGCCAAGGTTCGTATCACCTCAGCGACCCCTTCAACGCGCACCGCATTCCGTGAAAGTTGGTTGCATCAAATTCAACCAGAAGCGCGAGTTGCTGTTTGCGGTCAGTCATACATGCTCACTTTTTGTCCATCCCTGCCGTGGCTTTCCTCAAACATGCTTTGGCGTTGAGCGAAATTGTTTCGGGGCCCGTCGAATATTAGGCTTTTGGTTTGCTTAGAAAGGGAAAACTCAAGCACCTCTCTCGCTCGTGGTAGGCTCTCGCTTGATAGGCGTTGAAGTTGTGCCTTTTGAGTCGGTAGATCGAGATCCACCTTTTGGTTTTGCATCTTCTGCAACCAGTCGGTCCAGAGCTCCTGAAGTCTTGGATCATTCAGATATTCGAATTGCCCTGAGAGTGTGTGTGTGCTCGTCTCCTTTCCTCGATCCTTCGCGAGTCCTCCTTGATCCTCTCCCTTTCCTTGGTCCTTGATCCTAGGCGACTTTTCGCGAGGGTTCGTTGAAGGCTCGCGAGTATTCGTCGAGGACTCGCGAGGGTTCGTCGAGTCATCACCAACATCGTCGCAAGTCCTTTGTTTTTCTGGGTTTGCGGGATATTTTGGTTGGCTTGCTCGGTCGATCTTTTGGTGCTTGGACCAATTGGATACCTCTAAGTAGTGGTTTCCATCCACGACGTAACGATGGATGCATTTCTGGCCTTCAAGCTCTTCCAACCAGCCCTCGATAAGGCTCGCCGAGTCCTCGTCGTAAGGAAACAGAAGGCTCGCGAGCATTCGCGAACTGCCGCGAGTCCTCCCCGAGTCATCAACGAGTGTCCAAAGAAGGATGAAGGTCAGCCTTGCATCGCGAGAGACGTTTCCCATTGATTCGGATTGTGGGAATTCCGGTTTAATTGTTCGTATGCGACCCATTGGTTAGAATCCATTACACAGTCACGAAATGCGGCGACTCCACCGCGAAATATTGAAGCCAGCCGAGGCCCTGAATCCCGGCTGGCTTCGTCTGTTTCTACAAATTGTCTGCCGTTTTCAGAACGATTCCAGCAGCAAGTGCCGACTGAACCAAAGCCTGCACCTGATCGATTTGACATTTTTTGCAACGCCGCTGGTGTAGCGCGCAGGACGCACCACACTCTTGGCAATAATTCAGCCATGCGATCATTGGATCGGTGTTAGCCGAGTTGTTCAAAAGATGCTCGAATGTCGGCGGGAAGCCAACGAACGGCGCGACCAATCCTGATTGGCGGGGGAATGACACCGGCCTCAACTAAACGAGGAACGCTCCGTATGCTGATTCGATAGATTGCAGCAACAGCGGGAGTGTCTAAGAGTTGTTCAATTGTCTTTTTTGAGTTTGCCTCAGTGCTTAAAGACTTCTTCATCTAAATTGCTCCATTAGGGCCATTCGCCTACTCGAACCTAAGTAGTTTTCACGATTGGCTTGCCTACTGGCCTACAAGGCACTGTCAGGATTGGCACCAGTTCAACCTCTACTGAGGGAACACAGTGTGCCGGAGTGTGCGCCTGGTCTAAGTTGACTCAGGGATTGACTTTCTCTCTGAAGCAATTTGGCTGGATTTGCGCCCAACAGTTGGAAGATAACGATTCCAAGCGTCAGGTCAACAACTCACGACAGAAAAATAGCAGAAAGGAGGTTCCTATGTCTACTCGCTGCATCTGGTGCGAGGTGTCCGTAATGGTCAATCGTTAGCGTGATGGTCGAATGCCGCATGATTTGCTGGACCTCCGGCAAACTTACGCCACGATTTACAAGCCAAGCACCGGTGGTATGTCGTAGCGCGTGAAAGTCTAGTTTTTCTCCGCTTCCGTTTTTCAGCTGCAAAAAGTGTGGATTAGCTTTAACCTCATCTTCACTTACTGCCTCCACCCATAGCCTCCGCGCATCGGCCAAATCTGCGGCCAGCACCTTTGCCATGAGTAGACTGTCTTCAACTGGAAATAAGGCATCACCCGCTGATAAAGCCTTGAGGTGGCGTGTGAGTGCTTCAGCAAGCTGGTCTGAAATAAATTGCCGCGCAAGTTCTCCGCTCTTGGTAGCGTTTGCTGGGCAGACAATGTGAGGCTCTTTGCTGCTTAAGTTGAGGTTATCTTTGACAAGGCTGCGCAGTTCGTTGCTACGTAATCCTGTTTCGATAGCAGTCCAGTACAGCAAACGGCGAACACTTGCGCTCAATCCGTTTACTGTTTCCACGCTAGAGGTGAGCGACCGCGAAAGCCAGACCCATTCATCTTCAAGCAGCATCCTTCGATGGAATACGCGACCGGCTTTTAGCTTCGGTTTCTCAACACCAATCACTGGATTTACAATCAAGCACTTCCGTTTAACGAGCCAGCTGCAAAATGTGCAAACCGCGCCAATGTAGGTTCGGACCGTCCTTGAACCTCGTCCCTTTTCTTTCAGATGGACGACCCAGTCTTCTAAGCTATTTGATGAAATGTCTGATAGTCGATCCCAGCCAGCAAAGTCGGCAACTGCAATAATTTGGGCGCGAACGTCAATCGCGTACCTTTTAGTGCGACTCGATGCTAGCTGCCTGTAGTAAGCGTCCAGATGCTTATCTAACAGCTCGTTGCGTGCATCAGATACGGGGGACTTTAGCCCGTGTTGAACGAGAGAATCATCACTTTCGACTTTAGCGAGCACCTTTAGAGCGTTTGCTTTGTCCCGACAGCCGGTGCTCTTGCGAATTCGCTTGCCTCGATGGTCTGTGTAATCATCCAATAACAAGGACTATTATCACGCTTGTAAATCTTGCCCATCGCTTTCTCCTGTGTGCCGTCAGTGTGCCAAACAGCATGCAATTGGAGACTAGCTATGTCAACCTGTGGCAATCACTGACACAAGCGTATTAAAGGCAAAAACAAGGCAAAAGCCAATTTCACTAACTACAGAAAGGCTTTTCGGTGTGACGTTGCCACCTGATTATGAATCCGAGGATACCAGCGTTTCGCGACACGTTGCGCTTCCTCCCCCCCAATTCGTCAGATGCGGAACCTCTTCGGTATCCAACTTGACCGAAAGCTCAGAATGATCGGCCAAGGCCTTGCCGAAGACGGCAAACAGCAAGATAAGAGTGAGCTTAGGAATGTTGCGCATGATTCTTTCTGAATGTCTATTTCGATACGGGGCTCGCAGAGATGGAGCGGACAAAAGAGCCGGTTGTGGCAATGATGTACGTCGAACTCGCGAGCGGGAAGCTGACGGTGATAGATCTAATGGCAGTTGAAAAGCCCATGACGCGTTCCTCCTCCCTCACGGAAGCTCCAGCGACAATCGATCATTCCCTACGTGTTGAAGAGATCTGGAACCGTTGCGTCAAAGTCGGCAGCATTAACAACAAGATTATTGCAGTTCCGGTCTAGCGGACGTCTCCGTATCGCAGTAACACAACCAAAGCGAGCAAACTACCGATAGCCGCAAGTGAAAGAGCTATCTAATAGAATGAACCCAAACTCTTATAAAACAACTCGAGCAAATTCTGAGACTGCGTCTTCAGCTCTTCCACAGCGATCATCCTTCCCGGAATCGTCCGGTACAGGCGATCGGATCAGTGTACCCGTCTGATCCTCCTGTTGATGTTCACCGCGCACGAAAAAACCCCGTTGAGTATCCGAAGACATTCAACGGGGCCGGAACAGAGAAGAGGCCAAGATTTGCTGTTGCGGAATAATAAAAAAGTTCTGCTCTGCTCCTTTCGCAACTGCAATAATCTTACACCCGCGCGCGGCAAGTGTCCACTATTTGCACTCGGCAAGCGTAAGAACGTGCTCTACCCTAGAATTTGATTGGATTCACTGCTCCCACCCGTTTGGGGCCAGCGGGCAAAGCTGGCTTCATTTTCCCAACTCCAACCACAGAAATTCAGATAATGCTCAAGCCGGGCCAGGATTTTGTCCAGCAAGGAAAGGATCGTCGACTCAAGGATGATCTGTTCGAGCTCATCCGGCTAGCGGTGCGTGAGGACTTGGACCGCAGCTTCGACTTGACCACTGTCGCGATGGTTCCAGCTGAATTGAAGGCTTCGGCAGAGATTTGCACTAGATCCACAGGTATCGCAGCCGGTGTCGACCTTCTACCTTGGATGATAGAAGCGTTAGATGTCAGTTTGAGTTGCGAGCTTAGAATCTTTGATGGAAAAGCTTTCTCTCCAAAGCAAGTTCTAGCTATCTTGCGGGGCAGCGGACGAGACATCCTGACCTGTGAACGTATCCTGCTAAATCTTCTCGGTCGGCTTTGTGGCATTGCAACATGGACTCAAGCGCATGTTTCGTTGATCGAGGATCTGGAGACCAAACTGTACGACACACGTAAGACAACCCCAGGCTGGAGACGGCTTGAAAAATACGCAACGCGCTGCGGCGGAGCAATGAACCACCGAAGCGGTCTCTACGAGGCTATCATGGTCAAAGACAATCACCTTGCCTGCGACGCTCACCGAACAGGCAAACTTTTGAGCCCAATTGAGGTTGTGAGAAAACTGAGAGAGTTTTGCGAAAACTCACACGATACGAAGCCGGATACCATTATAGAAATTGAAGTCGATACCTTAGAGCAGCTTAAAGAAGCTCTGGACGCCCAGCCAGATATCGTGCTTCTCGACAATATGAGCGTTCAGACTCTTCGCGAAGCTGTTGCCATGCGGGACTCCAAGAGCCCGGGGGTTCAGCTTGAGGCATCGGGCGGAATCACTCAAGAAACGCTGCGTGCCAAAGCGGATACGGGTGTTGAGCGAATCAGTTTAGGTGCCTTGACTCACTCGGCCGTCAATCTCGATTTAGGGCTCGATTGGAAGTTGCAATGAGAATTTCAAATTGGTCAAGCGAGCCCGGTGAGTTGGCATCGTGCTGAACTAGGGCAACGTTGACCCTCACCAGAGTTATTCGCTCGTTAATCGAGCAGAGCATTCCGGATGCAAGGTGAAGATATTGAGTGGAAACGGCAGTCCGAATCATAGCCATCTTTCACGTGCAAGCTACTGGCTGCTCGTTGTATTGTTTGGCGTTGCGGTTGCATCTCTGGTTCCAATTGCGCAATGGAAAACCGAGAGGCGTCGATCTCGATCGTTTGACGAAACATCTCTGGAATCCTCTTCCTTAGCGTCTGAGGCATCAATGGAAACTGTCACAATCAAGCAGTGGCATTTCGTCCCTGGAATTCCTGAAAAGCTCGCGCAGTTCGAAACCGTATTTTGGGAACCGGACGACAGCGGAACGTTGAGGGCTTTTCTCGACAACAGTATTCCAGTCAATGGTAAGGCGGTATTGGAAGTGGGGTGCGGAACGGGCCTAATCTCAATCGACTGTCTTCAAAAAGGGGCCGCCGTCGTAGTAGCGACAGATGTCAATCCAGCAGCTATTGCAAATGCAGAGTACAACGCAGAATGGCTCGATATCGACGAGAACCTAGATTGTAGGCTTGTCTCGCAAGAGGACCTTTCAGCCTTTAGTGTTATTGAGGCGCACGAACACTTCGATCTGATCATCTCGAATCCTCCATGGGAAGATCAACCGGTCAGCGAGGTTGCTGCTTACGCACTATACGATCCAGGGTTTGAGCTGCTAGATAGCTTCCTCACGGAAGCTGCAAACTATCTGCAACCCGATGGGCAGCTTTTGTTGGCGTATGGGGGCAAAACGGCGATTCGCAGGATAGCCGAACAAGCACCTGCGAACGGCTGGAATTTGGATCTATTGGACGATCGAGTATTGGACGATCTGCCAGAGGTTTTTGTACCAGCCATGCTGTTGCGTTTGACACCAACTCGCGAGGATGCTCCTGAAGGGAGTAACTAGTACATTTCCTCGTCGCCCGAGACAGGTCCGACCGCGGCCAATTGTTCCTATTCTTCCTGTCAAGCATCAACCACCTCGCATTGCCCTGTCTGAATGCTGGCGTCCAACTGCCTAAGATCATCCTCAAGATGCAGCAAATTCGTTAACATCGGCGCGAAAAACCGAAGTGCAGATAGCGCGTTTTGTGATCTCTCGATAATCCCTTTGCTGCTGTTGACCATTTCAAAAGTGCTCACCATCGACGTCTTGAGCTTATTGGAACGCGATTCCATCTGAGCAAGAGAATTTTAGAATTGCGTAACGTCTTCTCGCAGCCGACTGCTACTCTCCGGTGCTTCCGACTCAAAGTCGCTCATAAGGCTAATGATCTAGCCAACAGAAGTTTGGATCGATTCCATGGCCTCTTCCACCTGCGATTAGAAGGCCTTTGTTTTGATGCCGAGAACGCTGGATACACGGCGCTTTTCGCCTAGTCGGGCCGGCTTGATTTGGACATTGACTGCGAGGATCTGAGCGCAGCGCACAATCCGCCCATTTGTTTTACGCAATTTTGCACATCCGCAAAGCTTGATTTTGAAAGTCCCGCTAATTCAATTTAGCGATCGAATTAAGCTATCACTTGTGGCAGAAAACTGCACATATTCACCTGTTGCTTGCTGGGTACATCGGTAATAGGCAACTGGCCCGCGGCGCGCATGCTTTCAGCAGCATATCCTGTGTACACGTCAATCTGGAGCGAAGAGTCGATCGACTAGTTCGCTCGTTTTGCGATTTTTTAGAACACCGAAATTTCTGTGCCGATAATCAAAACGGCTTCTTTCGAGTCGGACCTGGTGCGGCTGAGAATTCCGTTTGCCTGTTGAGTGAGCTAACTTTGAAATCAAATTGATTGCGCGAAATCAGAACATTGCTTAGATGTTAATGCTTAGTTGAAGATTCCGCTGACAATCGAGCTTTTGTGAATCTGTCCACAATCGTTTCGAGCTGATTTCGATCAGAGAGATCGACACGATTTGCAATCGAGGTATCGGTGCTATGACTTGATAAATTGATATCGACCGGCAGTTTCATAGTGAAATAAAAAAGCGTCCGTTCCTTTCCATTCTGTAGAAAGCAAGCGAGTGCACTAGTTGTGCATCAATTTTGCCATGACACCACAAGTGCCTTCCAGTTCGCTTCACCCATTCCGTGCAGCCGGAACGCAGGCAGACGCCGTGAATGGGGCTACAGGGAAAAGTAGGATGCAACCCTGAGGCCCTAACCCGCACCTAATAATGCTTAAAAGAATGTGCAAGCGATGGCATTCTTCAGGCTATTCCTTCGGTTGACATAACAATACCTTCCACGCCCCATGACGAATCCGTAGCGGGATAATTTGAACGTATGGCAAGAGCGCGTTGCTAAGCAGAATTGTCGTGATCGATTTCATCCGCAAATGAGAGGAGCCGGAAGAGACCGCTACAAAATGAGCTGTCTTACTACAGATCGAGGGCGTCTAATTGATCAAGCAGTCCGTCGAGGTCGTCGTTTTTGGATTGCGGTTGATCTTGAGCGCGTTCTGAAAGACGTTTCTCAACCAGGTTTCCATTGCCAACCGCCTCGCGTCCAGCCAAGATTAGCTGTTCATCACGCTCTCGGGCGGCAACTTCCGCTGCATCTTCTTCTGTCTCGGGCGCCCCAAAGAGCTTTGAAAGATCAATTTTCAAGCCACCAGTGTCAACAGGTGCGCCAGCGATTGCTGGCGTCTTGTGTTGCGGAAAGATAATGGCGTTTTGTGGGCAGACTCTACTGCAAGCAGGGCAGCCCTTGCGGCAATTGTCTGCTTGCTCAACTAAGATGGTTTCCTTGGCGTCGACACCATACACGCCGAATAGACAAAAATCGATGCACTCCATGCAGTTTGTGCAGCGACTGAAGTCAATGACTGGGTACCAGCGACGGCCCGGATGTTCATCAACCGAGGTCACACTTTGCGAGCCAAACAGCGAAGCAACTGCTGGAGATGCCGAAAGAGTTGCATCCTCTGATGCACCAACGTAGGTGTCATTAGTAGGTTCTTCGAAACGCTGTAACATCTCGAGTGTCAGAGGCGTCCGTTCGACCTCATTCTTCCCAAGGATTCGTTGGATCTCAGCAGTGAAATCCTTCGAATCGGTGCTCGCCCGAAAGTTCAAGCAGTAGATCGTCCGATTGGGGCGCGGCTGAGCAAGAATCACTCGGTCTTCCGCGAGTTCATCTTCGGCTTCCGACTCGTCTTCTTCATCATTTTCAAGCTGAAGTTCTACTTCGCCAACTTGTCCACGAATGTCATTGCGGTCCAAGACCCAGTGTGCGGCCCGATCGTACAGCCAACTGACCACTACGAGATCTGACTCGATATTTTGCAATAACTGAAAGGATTCCCCTTTGGGAGTCAAATCGTACAAGTGCGGAATCTTAAGGACCCTGACACCTGGCAACTGTGCCGCAGACTCGGCGATTGAGTTCTCGAGTTCTCGTTTCTGCGGGTTACGGCTTTGCCCTATCGAAATGACAACGACCATTTCAGCAACAGAGTCTGAAGCTCGTTGATTTTGCTCAGGCATTGGCTTGTCCTTTAATTGTGCGTTGGGCGACTTCCCATGCAGATTCAAGATGCTCCAAATACTGCTCAGCATCAATCAGATCTTCACGGCCGCATTCGAGTTCGAAGAT
Organism: Aureliella sp.; assembly: GCA_963691875.1. GTDB lineage: Bacteria > Planctomycetota > Planctomycetia > Pirellulales > Pirellulaceae > Aureliella. The sequence continues at coordinate 612,147 of OY829846.1, read as the reverse complement.
CCAGCCATCACCATACTTATCCAAGTTAATCGGTGTCGGATCCTCTAAAAGCATCTCATTTAACTGCGAAACTTGCCCTGCGGTTGGACTATACAGACTACTTTCCGCCTTCTTGCTCTCGATCGAACCAATCTCTTGCTTCAGGCTAAGACTCATGCCAGGCTCGATACCAACATCTAAAAAGTACACGTCTTGAAGCAAACGAACGGCGTAAGCACTCAGCCCGAAGCGGAATGCTTCGTCGTAAGGCCGCGCCCACATGTGGTTCTTCGCATAGAGTCGATCCGTTGGGAAATGCGCTTCGTACTCGCCCATCATGAATATAAGGGGTTCGCTCACGTATAACGAACTCCCTGGTGTTCTGGTTCGAAAAAGGCAGGCAATAGGCCGTCTACGCGGAGCAGGCCTTCTTGACTCAACTCGATTCGATTACCTTCGTGTTTCAAGAAGCCTTCTTCGATGTAGCCATTCCACACTTCGTCGTATTGCTGCCAAACATCGACGCTGAATTTTTCCTGGAAGTAATCGAGCTCGAGGTAGCCGCGTTTGAGTAAAAGAATGAGCTCGCGAATCAAAGCTTGTTGTTTGGTAGGTGTGAAGGCACGTCCAAGAGGCAGCTTACCTTCTTCCAGTGAACCGATGTATTGATTCCACTCAGGCAGATTCTGATAGTGAACGCCGGAAACGTGACCGAAAGAAGCAATTCCCGTTGCGAGGAGATCGGAGCCTTTCCACAGGTTGTCACGATAGCTAAAGCTGACTTTGGACGGATCCTTGATCATCGTGTATGCCGAGCTTTGAGCATACCCCGCGTCAGCAAATGCATCGAAAGCGTATTGAACCCAGGCTCGCTTTGTTGGCCAGTCGGCGACTGGCGACTCCTGAGAATCCTTCAAAATGCCCTCTGAATACACAGTGTTAAAAGGCAACTCCATCTGATAGATGGTCACGCTTTCAGGAGACAATTCGAGCGTCTTTTGAACGTTGTACTTCCAATTGTCCCACGTCTCGCCAACCATTCCCGAGATCAGGTCAATGTTCACGTTTGGGAAGTCAGCCTCGGCGATCCATTCCCATGCCCGGTAAACCTCCTTGGATAAGTGAGCTCGACCGTTCTCTTCGAGCAATTTGTCGTTGAAGTTCTCAATACCAAGACTCAATCGCGTGACGCCAAGCTCCTTAAGTTTCTTGACTTTCGCTTCGCTCAGAGTGCCTGGCTCGCATTCAAAGGTGACTTCCTCGGCTTTGTCCCAACTAATGTTCGCACGCAGCCGTTCTACCAGACGATCTAGCTGTTTGGGTGCAAGGAAGCTCGGGGTGCCACCGCCGAAATAGACGAAGCGAAACGGTCGTTCGCCCATCACAGGCTGCTGGCTAACCAACTCAATCTCTTTGCACAACGCCGAAACATAGGTTTCAATTTCGCTTGCATTCTTTCCGGTGAAAACTTTGAAGTAACAGAACTTGCAGCGTTTGCGGCAGAATGGAATGTGCAGGTATAGTCCTAGCGGCACTTCACGCGGCGGCTTGGCTAAAGCTTGTTCGACTTCATCAAGACTGTCCTTCCTCCACTGAGAGAAAGGCGGATAATTGGAGATGAAATAACTTCCAACGTCAGTCTTCGTTGCCTCTGTTGACATGCTTATTCAAATGGCTCGTAAATCTAATTTGATCGATGCAGCAGGATGAAAAGTCGAAAGCAGGCTAACTCTTCTCGCCAAAACAGAAGATCGTTCCGCGATCATTCAGCAACACCAGTTTACCATCAGCAGCGGCAGGCGCTCCAAGAAACGAGCCCTTCAATTGTGTCTGCCACAGTTCTTTCCCGGATTTCAGGTCATATTGATAAATATTACCATCGGTCGTAGCCGCTATGGCAGTGCCAGCAACAATAATCGGCGAGGCCGATGCTCGACGCCGCAGAATGTTGTGCCACAACACCTCTCCTGTCTTCAAATCGACTGCAAACACTCTTTTGCTGCTCCCAGTCGCAATGACAATGCCATCAGCAACAGCCAGCGAACTTCGGAACTCGCTCGCCATTTTTCGATCATTGAAGGTCCATCGCTTCTCGAGGTTGTGACCTTCCTTACCGACGGCGAAATGATAGATCTCACCGCCTTGCGTTGGAATTAGAACGCCATCAGCAACGGCACAAGGGGTGCTTTGAGTTGGGCCTATCGTGATTGGTTCGCCAATTCGCTTACCAGTCTTCAGGTCGACCACGTGCAATTGTTCGTCACAACCGCCTAGAAAAGTAATGTCGCCTGCCAGCGAAGCCCCGCAAAGAATTGGCTCGTCTGTTTCATATCGCCAGACTTCTTTACCCGACTTGCGATCAAGACGAAACAGAGAACCACTTTGCGAAGTGAACACCACAGACTCTTCGTAGAAGACTGGGCTCCCCGTCACTTCGGCCCCGGACTCAAAGCTCCATTTCTCCTCAGCCGTCTCAACTTCGATTGCATGAAGTACGCCTTCATAGTCTGCTGCAAAGAGGAGTCCGTCTTTGTAGCTCGGCGTCGCTACGAAGCCCGCTTCGTACTCTTTTCGCCATACCTCTTCGCCAGTCGCTAAGTCGATGGCCAGTAGTCGACCGTCATGATCGTTGGCGAAGACCTTTCCATCAGCGATGATCGGGCCAGCATCGAAACCCAATCCCTCAATTTCTAATTCCCAAAGCAAGTCGATTTTGTCAGGCAGGGCATCAGCAGTTGCCGCTGCACCCGTAGCGTCAGCGCGGCCCATGGACCAGTCTTTTGCCAAGCTGCTTGGAGCAAGCTGCAAAGCAACCAAAGCTAGTACGAGAGCAAAGCTCATACCTAGATTCAAAGTTGGGCCTGAAAGATTCGAAGTTTTCATCGTCTGACTCCGACAATGCTTGCTAAGTTTTGATCGTTGCTTGATTATGACCCAATGAGGTTTGGCCGCCGCTCTTGCTGGTTATCGTGTTGTCCGCCTTCGCGATTCCCGCAACAGAAACGAGATCGTGAATGGCACTCGGAGAAGACGATTTCGGAAGTGATCTTCAGGCGGCTGATTTTACTCCACTGCAGTGCCTATGTCCTCCGCCAATCTGGATGTCAACAGTCTTTATCGAGCCCTTGGCATAAGAATCCGTTAGTTTTTGATCTGGGAAAGCGAGGTACAACAATCTTGGAACGCCACCGAAGGGCGAGTTTTATTGGTTTTCTTCTCAGCAATAGATCCAAACGATCCATTCTCTTGCCACAACAGATTCTCGTCTCGAGTTCGATCGTGTTGCCTTGTCAAGCCCCAGTGGTAGATAAGTGCTTCGCTGCTTATTGTGCCCGGCTTGCAAAGGATATCAATCCACGATGCCGCTGCATCGTCGGAAGTGCTTCATTTGGCGGCATCGTCGCAATCGAGATGGCAACCCAACTTAATGCAGTGGTCTGCATTCTAAGTGGACGCGATCGCTTTCCTGCTGACATCTCATCGCGGATTCGTGCACGAAGAATTCTTAGCCCCGCCTTCAGTTTCTGCCTCTTGGGACATTGGAATATTTCGCAAAACTGGCAATCTCCGTTCTGCGATGGCTGCTAGCCAAGTAAATGAATGGCCTTTGTGCACAACACTTCGCATCTGAGGTACAGGCCCTTTGTTGGTCGATCGTACAACTCTTCGTTTGGAAGAGGGCGTCATCCGAAGTCCGATCCGGCAGATCCTTGGGCAGAAAAATGCGCAACTTCAAAAAGCTTCAGCGAGTGAACACACTACGCATCCAAGCTCTCAAGTCGTGTCATCAAGGGGCATGTTAGCCGGGCGTGATTTGCTCAAGGCTCAAAAGATGTTCTTCCAGAATCTCACCGGTCTCGCGAATCAAACGGAAGGTGACGGCAGGCTGGGGTTCAAACACAAATGTGAACTCGCCAAAGGCGATGAAGTCATCACCTTGCGGATCCGTGCCGTGGTAACCGAAGAGCTGTTCGTTGCAATTCTTGATGACGCCGGGCGGGCCTGACACTCCACCGAGCGTCGCAGGCTCGAACTCGTAAAAGTTAAAGCCAAATTTACGCGGGATTCGAAATCCTCGCGCACCATGCCGATCGCCGCTTACTAGCAAAACCCCGCCAATGCCTTTCTCTTCGATGAACTGAAATAGTTCCTCGCGAACTTCTTTGTCCCATGTGCCCCAAGAATCCTTGCCGTTGCTCACATAGTCGCTCCACATCGTTCCGCTGGAGAGTACTTTGAAGGGAGCCGTAGATTCGGCAAGTGTTTTCTTGAACCAATCGAACTGTGCTTTGCCTAAGTAAGATCCATTTTTCTTTCGACGCGTTCCGTCCCTGCATGAACGGGTGTCTAGCATCACGATCTCTACAGGACCAACCCGCGAGTTGAAGTAGATACCCTTCCTCCCATCATCAGCGATTGGATTGTTCCAGTTTTCCCGCCATACCTGTCTAACAGCCTCACGATCGGCGGCGTTGTATCTGCGAGGGATTCCACTGAGGTCGTTATCAAAGTAGTCGTGGTCGTCCCAGGATGCATATACGGGCACCTGAGAAACTAATTCTTTCCACGGCCGCGAGACATCACGCAGTTGATAATCGGCGCGATGCATATTGACTTCGTTGTTGCGATCATCGACGGCGATATCACCGAGCAGCATCATCGCATGAGGGTCACGTGCAAGAATCTCTCGGATAAGATTGGGGTTGTGCAATCCAATTTTGTGAAAACAAGAGCCGAACGCCAGCCTGAAAACACCCTTCGCATTAGCTGTAGGCGCGGTCGTGAAGGCGCCCTCGGCCAATACGTTATTTGAAACAACTTGGTAGTTGTACCTTTTATCTGGAGTGAGTCCGCTAAGAGACACCCGTAGCGTCTGCCCAGGTCGGTGCTTGGGAACGACGAAACTGCGGTGACCGACAACGATCCTGAGTGGTTCTGCGGTAGCAGGTCGCAGCCAAACGGTGACACCATCGGAGCGTAGGTCCCCAAGCATCGGTCCGCCGATCAGGGCGATGTTCTGCTTCGCTGCCGCCTTTGTGATTTCCTCATCCTCGAACCTCGCAGACGGAGTATCAGCGAAATGGGCTCTCGACTCAAAGTAAAATTGCCGGACGCTCTCGGGCAACTTGCCGTAGCTATCCAACAATCGCCTATCGATTTCTAGAGTGCCTCTATGAGCCTCTGGCAGGGTCACTCGAATCTCGCGCTGGACCTTATTCGCGTAGCCAACGGAAATGCTTCGCGTCGTCGCGAAGATCGCCGCACAAGTACCAAGAGCTGTTCTACGAAGCATGAATTCAAACCAAGGAGCGAGAGCAAAATATATCCCAGGCGTTAAAGGGCTGCTGCCCGTTGCCATTTGCATAGCTTAGCAGAATCGAAATCGGTCTTGGCAAGGAGAGTGCAAGAGTGCTTGAACTTGTGAATTGGATTCTGGAGTCTTTCCGATACAACGTTCATACTTCGCTCGTAGACTCACATTACTCAAAGGCGCCGATCTGATGTACCTCGTTTTATGCTTAAAGAAGACTGCTGAATAACAGCGATACAAAGCGACTGTATTTCGCTAATTGCTTGCAATAGCGCCCGCCGCATCAGAAAATCGTCCATACCGTTCTTTTATTCCCGAGTCTGGGGTGTGTCGTCGAATTCCTGCGCTCTTTTTCGAGACGTTTGGCTTGCCGTCTAGTTGATTTGCGAAAATTTCATGTCCAAAATTTGGGGGTTCGTGCAGTCGTCCACCCCCGGTCTAGCACGGAGTACTCTTCTCTTCAGTTTCTTGTTCGTTCTCCGAGGTATGTGTATGTCCAGCAAATCTCAGCGTCGAAGTGCTCTCCGTCGGTTGTTCCGCCATGTTGAGCATCTTGAGTCCCGCCATTTATTGGCCGGTTTCTTTGTCGACTTCAGTGTTCTAGAACCCACAGATTACACGCAGTCTGAAGTCGTCGTTCGTTTTAATGATGATGTTGATGTTCCTTCGTTGACTCCGATAAATCTTGTTGAGCAGCGCGGCGTCGACAACGCGTATCTCTCGGGGCCGCTTGGCGAAGGCTTTCGCTCTGACCAGCAACTCTTTGAGATTCCTGTTCTGCCGGGACAGTCGGTTGAGGAGTTGGTGGAGTATTACAACGGCCTTGAAATAATCGACTTCGCTGAGCCGAATTACCGGATGGAATCTGCAGCGGTACCCAACGACCAATTCTATGGCGTTCTATGGGGAATGGAGAACATCAACGCTCCGTCGGCTTGGGACACCCGTACGGACAGTTCTTCGATCGTGGTCGGTGTGATCGACTCCGGCGTCGAGTACACGCACCCTGACTTGGTCGACAATATCTGGACCAACACGGGTGAGATTGCTGGTAACGGCATCGATGATGACGGCAATGGTTTCGTCGATGATTTCTATGGATGGGATTTTGAGAACGACGACAACGACCCGACCGACACCAACGGCCACGGAACTCACGTTGCTGGAACGATTGGGGCAAAAGGGAATAACAGTATCGGAGTAACCGGAGTCGGATGGAACGCCAGTTTGATGTCATTAAAAGTAATTGGGACTGGCACCAACGCGGACGTGGCTCGCGCCATCGACTATGCGACGGACAACGGTGCGAAAATCACGAACAACAGCTACGGCTACGCTGGAACAAACGTTGGCGGTAGCCAGGTTATCTCCAGCGCCATTGGACGGGCAAAAAACGCTGGAGTGCTTTATGTCGTCGCTGCCGGCAATTCACGTTCAAACATCCCCGCTTCTGATATGGATGGGAATTTCAACTCATGGCCAGCTGAGTACAGTAAAGTTCATGATAATGTGATCACTGTTGCTGCAATCGACGAAGGCGGTGCCTTCGCTAGCTATTCCCACTGGGGAGATCAGTCTGTACAAATTGCCGCGCCCGGAACCCAGATCGGAAGTACATACACACAAGGTGGATACGTTTATAGTTCTGGTACTTCTATGGCGGCACCGCATGTTGCCGGAGCCGCTGCATTGCTTTGGGCCGAGCAGCCTAGCTTTACTTACCTTCAAATTAAAGACGCGATCCTAGATAATACTCGCGCTGAGCATTTGGATCGCGTCGGCAATGGGGTTCTTGACCTCGGAGCAGCAATGGCCGCTATCGCAGGTGGGCAGAATGGAGCACCAACCGCGAATGATGACACTGCAACAGTCGACGAAGACAACTCGATTGGAATCTCGGTCCTCGGGAATGACTCCGATCCCGATGGCGACATACTGACGGTGGCTTCCTTCACCAATCCAAGCAATGGATCGGTCAGTAACTCCAACAACGTGCTGACCTATACTCCGAATGTAAACTACAACGGTAGCGACTCGTTCACGTATACGATCAATGACGGCAATAACAACACCGCAACAGCCACTGTAAACGTGACGATCAATGCGGTGAACGACAACCCAGTTGCAAATAACGATTCGGTATTTACCAACGAGAATGCGGCGGTCTCGATCAATGTGCTTTCCAATGATACAGATGTGGATGGCGACAGCTTGTTCGTCAGCGCTCTGACGAACGGTTCCAACGGTTCGGTTTCCAATAACAACAACGGAACTGTTACTTACACGCCAAACAACGGATTCTTCGGTACCGATACTTTCACCTACACCGTTAGTGATGGGGTCGCAACGGATACTGCGACGGTCACGGTTACCGTTAACGAAGTCAATGATCCTCCGACGGCAAACAATGATTCGGCGACGGTTAACGAGGATAACTCTGTCGCCATCTCTGTTCTTAGCAATGACTCTGATCCGGATGGTGACACGCTGACCGTTTCGTCCTTTACGAATCCAATAAACGGCTCGGTCAGCAACTCCAACAATGTGCTGACGTATACGCCGAACGCCAACTATAACGGAAGTGACTCATTCACCTACACCATCAATGATGGCAACGGCAACAACGCGACTGCTACGGTGAATGTGACTGTCAACGCGGTGAATGATAATCCAGTCGCGAACAATGACTCTGCGACAACCCTTGAGAACACGGCGGTCTCAGTCAATGTCGTTGCCAACGACAACGACGTTGACGGCGATGCTTTGTCCGTTTCGGGTGTGTCCAATCCGTTGAATGGATCGGTTACGAATAACAGCGACGGAACGGTGACTTACACACCCAACAATGGCTATGTTGGCTCCGACACCTTTACTTACACCATCAGCGATGGTTCGCTGACGGCTACTGCAACGGTGAGTGTGACGGTCAACGGCGTGAATGACCCGCCAACTGCGGTTAACGATTCGGCCAATGTGAACGAGGACAGTTCGGTTGCTGTTAGCGTGCTGAATAACGACTCCGATCCGGATGGCGACGCACTCACTGTAGATGCATTCACCAATCCATCGAACGGTTTAGTGTCCAACAGCAACAACGTTCTGACTTACACGCCAAACGCGAACTACAACGGAAATGATTCCTTCACCTACACGATTAGTGACGGGAACGGCGGAAGCGCGACAGCCACCGTGAATGTGACGGTGGCCGCTGTGAATGACAATCCTGTTGCAGTCAACGATAGTGCGACAACCGATCAGGACAACGCTATCACCATTTCGGTTCTTGCAAACGACACCGATATAGACGGCGATAGTTTGTCCGTCTCAAGTGCGACGAATCCGTCCAATGGAACGGCGACCGTCAATAACGACGGAACGATCACATACAGTCCAGCAGCCGGGTTCTTTGGTAGCGATTCCTTCAATTATACAATCAGCGATGGCGCGGCCACCGACACCGCTACGGTCAACGTCACCGTGAATCAAGCTTCGTCTGGTACGACCGATATAGGAGTTGCAGGAACGGCGATCGATGTGACTCATGTCTGGAAGACAGTCAACCTACCAATGAGCTTCAACAATCCAGTTGTTGTCGCTGGCGGCTCCACTCGCGACGGTGGTCACCAAGGTGTGGTCCGAGTCCAGAATATCACCAGCAACAGTTTCCAGATCCGATTCCAGGAATGGGACTACCGCGATGGCAACCACACCACCGAGAACATCGGATATTTGGTGGTAGAAGCCGGCACCCACACCTTGGCGGACGGAACCCAAATTGTTGCTGACAAGGTCGACTTGACGAATGAGACATTCCAAACTGTGACATTCGGTTCGAGTTTCTCGTCGGCTCCGCTGGTGATCGCACAAGTCCAAACGGTCAACGATAGCGCAGCGGTTGTCGAGCGTCTGCGAAACATCAACGGCGATAACTTCCAAATGCAGATGCAGGAGGAAGAAGCGGCAGATGGTATTCATGCAACTGAATCCGTCGGCTATGTCGCTATTGATCTGGGTACTGGTACGAGCGGCGATGTCTTCATGAACGCAGTCGTTTCTGGTGACACGGTGACTCACCGGGACACCACGATCAATTTCGGAAGCATTGGTGGATCATCGAGTCCCGTCATTTTGTCGGACATGCAGAAGCGAGATGGTAGAGACACCGCTACAGTTCGACACCGAGCGCAAACGAGCACGAGTGTGACTGTCTTCATCGAAGAGGAAGCTTCACGCGACAGAGAGCTAAGGCACACCACCGAAGTCGTGGGTGTACTTGCTCTCGAGTCGGGTACCCTCGTAGCCGAGAGCTCTAAATCTTTTTCGTACTTTGGCCGCGGTGGTGACCGTGGAGGATCGGGTGAATTCGACGGAATGGCAGCTATGCAGTTTGCTGGAATCATGCTCGCAGGTGCACACGATCGATTCGAACAGTCAGAGCAAGATGCGGGAGTTCAGGCCGATGGAGCACTCACGGACGGTCTGATAGAAGACGCGGATGGAATGGAGACAACTGAAAGCGCTACGTCACCACGATATCAAGTGGATTTTCTTACTTCGGCACCAGCGGATTCTCCGGTATCGACCGACTCCGTCTTCGGGCAACTGGAGGATGAAGAGCTGCGATGGTGGCAGTTGTAAGCGATACTGTGGTTTCGCATTGCGATAACCAACTTGATTGAATCCAATGGAACGGCCAGGGCAATCGACGCCTTGGCTGTTTCTCTTTCCACGCACATCCTTGATTACCAACTGGTTCGTAAATCATGGTTGGACCCAACGAAGACTTTCTCGGCGTATACGATTCCGTTTTAAGCCCTGAATTTTGCGAGCAGATCATCGACACGTTCGAGTCGTTCCCTCAGATTCAAATACCTGGCGAGACCGGCGCGGGGGTCGACTCTCGAAAGAAAAAAAGTGTTGACTGTTGCATCTCGGAATACCAGGAATGGACTGCGATAAATCAACAACTGTTCAATTTCACTGCAGCCAAGCTCACCGAGTATGTGCGCAAGCATCCTTTCCTGATATGTGGTGCGATAGCACCCACGATCCAACTTGCTAGCGGCGAAGTCGTTGAAGTCGCGGTTGACAATATCGACCGAATTCCGGAGGAGCAGCTGCAAGGTATTGTGCTAAGCATCTACCGTCCCGGATATTTGAATCTGCAGAAGTACCAGAAAGGTCTAGGTGGCTACCACCATTGGCACTCCGAGATCTATCCACGGGAACAAAACTGCGAAACCTTACACCGCGTCCTACTTTTCATGTTCTTCCTGAACTCAGTCGAGGAAGGCGGACACACTGAATTTTTTTACCAGCAAAAGAAGATACAGCCCGAAGTCGGCCGCATGGTCATCGCACCCGCTGGCTTCACCCACACTCACAAAGGTGGCGTGCCGGTTTCGAATGACAAGTACATTGTCACATCGTGGATCATGTTCCAGCGTGCAGAGCAGATATATGGTCAATAGCCATGCAGCTTAGTGCGGATTCTCATCAAGAGGGCTTGCGCTAAAACAGACGCTCCTTGGTCACGCTGCCTCTGCAGAGGGCAGCAAATCGTCGTCTCGGTTCAACATCTCCTCACTAAAACGCGCGTAGTTAATTGAACAAGAGAGATCTTTGAAGATGCACCATCCCCTGGCTTCAACCGCCGATGAGACTGGATGTACTGCATCGAGGGCAGCGTGCCAGAACAAAAGACGACAGCGTTTCCCGCGAGAGGGACCGCGTGTAGGGTTTCGCCTGGCTTCGCCGTATGCAGGAACAGCTTGACGACCTGCACCACCATATCTTGCCACCGAATCTCCGCTTGCAAAGCTTCCGACGGACGCCCCTGCACGTTTGTTTCGATCAGCCAAGTTGGTTTTATCATGCTTACGCGTTTTGCTCCTCTGCCGCGTCTCGCTTTTCTTTTCTTCTTGTCACGAATCCGTCCCAAAGATAGGCAACCGGGATTATGAGGAACACGGAAAGTATCAAATCTCCGCTGGGAAGAACCAGCAAAATCACACTCTTGTTGACCGGAGCATGTACTCCAACGGCAGCGTAAATGTTCCTTGTCGCTAAAAATACCCAAGCAAAGAGCAGCCCGAGTATCAGTACTTGCACTTGATCCTGAATCACTGCTGCTGCCGTTGAATAACTGCCCAAAAATATACGATTGGGAATATGGATCAGTGCAAAAACAAGTTGCGACGCAAGCAATGAGAGTATTAAACATGTCGTCCAACTCCATTTGCGTTTTGCTTTCTTGATGAGCAGCACAAATTGCGGTATTAGAAATGCTCGGAAGATCAATTCTTCGTATAGTGCATTGCCGAAGAGCTGTGCGACAATCTGCGGCCAATTCGGCAACTGCCTTACAACTTCCGCAGACGAAAGAATGCAGAACGCAAGAGCACTGAAGTGCAAGAAAATAATTGCAATCGCTGTCCAAACGACTCCAACCCAAATTGACTGATCCGTTCCGCCATGCAACGCAAGATCTTTGGGTTTCAGCTTCGCGACTTTAAAAAACAGGGCGAGCATGACCGCAAGAAAGAAGAGATTGCCGATCAGCGTTTCTGATGCAATACCGCCGGTCACTCTGGTGATGGGATCCAACCACTTATATCGAAAGACTACCAGGTTTAAGAGGGTCGTCAGTACCACCTGCAACGTGATGATTGCGCCGAGGAAAGGCCAACTAAGACGCCGGACCAGGAATAAGCTTTTGCATTTTTCAATCAACGATTCCCTCCATCTGATTCCGACTGCGACACCTTTGTCGTACCAGTACAAATTAACTTGGGGCGCGTTAGAAGGTAACCTACCGTGATGGCAGCGAATTATCTTCTTGCATTCACCGAGCCCATCTCGACGCAACCGATACAACCAGAACTTGCGGGTAAGAATTTTGGAGGGTGGCGAAATTTAAGTTTTAGAGCTGCAGGCATGGCAAGCATGGTGTTGAGCCGTGAGGCAAAGTAAAACATTTAGGTTACAGGTAATTGAGGTTGGTGCTGCCGATTGTGAGGGCTGGGTAAAAAACCAGCGCAAGTTACAGGTACAGAACAGTTTATCGAGTTCACCAAGCTTCCATCTCGGCCCCGGCGTGTTGCTAGCAACTTCGTAAGCCATTGAAGTACCGGTGTTTGCATCGATTCTCGAATGCGACGCGGAATAAACTAGATTTGAAAAAATGCGGTCCTATGCCCAAAATAGAGACCTCATGGAAGACTCTGAACAATGTGCAGGATGCCAGCAGTGAATTCTCGCCCCGCTGGAAAAAAGAAATGCGACAACTGGGACTCCTGACATTAGTTTGTTTGGCGACATGCCTGCAGACCGAACTGACTCCCGCCAAAGTTCACGCTCAGGTCTGTGGACCGATCTACCAGGTGCGGCCGCAAGTTGTCTACGAGCGTCAGCAAGTTCAACGCTATCGTCTGAGAACTGTTTACGAGGATCAGGAAGTTGTGACCCAGCGTCCAGTCCTTAAGACGCGTATGGAGAAGCAGACCTATACGGTCTCCACGCCCGTCGTGGAAACGAGTACTGTTGAAGAGAAGTACACCGTCTTAAGGCCAGTCACTAAGACAGAGTGGATCGATCGCAGCTACGACGAGACGACTTACGTCACGGAAACGGCTGAGCGAGAAGAGAACTACACAACTTATCGCCCGGTCACCGAAACCACATATCAAACCCGCAGCTACATGGTGCAACGGCCAGTAACTGAGACCCAGTACCGAACTCAGAACTACACCACTATGCGTCCTGTCACGACTTATCAAAATGCGGTCGTCGATCAGGGCCAGTACATGACTCAACAATACTACCAACCTGGCGATACTCGGTATCACTTGCGTTGGCAGTCTAGCGGGTACATGACAGATCCTTACGGCAACAGTGCCTATCGTCGCGGTGGACTGGGATGGGTTCCTTACACGAGCGCTGGTTCGACCTACAATCAACTAGTCTATCAGCCGAATCCAGTCCAAGTCTCAGTACCTAGTACGCAGATGGTTCCTGAGGTTCAGCAGCAACAAGTGCCGGTACAAATAACGCGTATGGAAAGCCAAAGAGTTGATGAACAAGTGCCGGTCACGACGACTCGGATGGAAGCCGTTCAGCAGACTCGACGCGTTCCCTACTCGGTTCAGAAGCCGGTTATCCGCCGCGTTGAAAACAAAGTACCGGTGACGCGGACAGAATATGTACAGCAAGAGATGGTTCGTCCGAAGACGATCAAGCGAACTACCTATAAGCTGGAAACACGCGAGCGAGAAGTGCCAGTTCAGTACTACGAGACTCAGTCAGTGACCACAACCGTTAGAGTAGCTCGACGCGTCTGGGAGCCCTATGTTGTAGAGCGTTTGGTTCCTCGAACGGTCCAGACTCCAGTAGTCTTGAGTTACTACGATCCGTATTCAGTACCCACGAGCCGTGGTGAGCGACCCTGGGTCCCATCCGCCGTCAACACTGCTGCGGGTACTCAAGAAGAAGTCCGTCGCCGACCGGAAGTGCCGGAGATCGAAGCTGAACTGAAGGCCTCTGAGGCCGAAGCAGATTTAGGCGAAGAAGGTGCTCTCGAGTTATCTCCATCGGCCTAACTGACAGCCTAGGTGTCTGACCTGAAATCAGCCGCAATGTCGGTCCGTGCTCGGAACCGCCGACCTGCCGGAAGCGTCGCTCCAACGTGGGCGTTCAGCGGGCTTGATGCCTGCACTTCAGCATTGCAACTATCGAATCCAGATAAACTCGCTGGTATTCAAGAGCACTCTGCATAACGCAGCCAGTGAACTACTTTCGATTAGCTCCGTTGCGGCTCGAATTTCTTCCTTATCCGGGTCACGCCCGAATGCTAATTGCATAGCTAAGGTTGCCTGCGACTCTAAAGCCGCATTTGTCTCCTTCTCAACCCGTTCTGCCATGTGACGCGCCATGTCGCGGGTGAAACTATGATTGAGTGCCGTTAGAGCCTGTAGCGGCGAGGTGGTCTCACTGCGTTTGGCAGCCGAGAATGCGCAGTCTGGCTGATCAAACTCGGAGAAGAGATCCGTCACGCAGGCTCGCGCGTTCTGATGGTAGACTGAGCGTCGATAAGTCTCTGGGCCGTGCTCGTCCAAGGGAACATAAGTGGCCACGTTGTCACGCAAGTATTTGTACAACCGAAATCCTTTGCCGTACATTCCTTCTCGCAATTGGCCCGAAACGTAAATCATGCTGTCACGAATCTCCTCAGCAGCCAATCGTCTAGGAGGAAAACGCCAGAGCAATCGCGAGTCTGCATCAGCGCGCAAAGCCCGCTCATTTCCTTCGCTCGATTGGCGATAAGCTTGGCTCATGAGAATTTGTTTGTGCAGCTGCTTCAGCTTCCAACCACCTTGGATGAATTGGTCCGCAAGGTAATCGAGCAACTCTGGATGCGATGGCTTTTCGCCCATGTAACCAAAATCGCTCGGTGTGGAGACGATGCCGGTGCCAAAATGGTACTGCCAGACACGATTCACCAAAACGCGAGCCACCAAAGCGTTATTATCGTGGGTGATCCAATTTGCGAGCGCGATCCGTCGCTCAGATTCTCCTGACAAGTCGTTGATCTCGTAGCTTGGCAACGCATTACCGAGAAAACTTGGGCTTGAAGGCAGCACTGTTTCACCCTTACGCAGCGGATCGCCACCAAGGAAAACGTTGAAAGGCCCTGCTGCCAGCTTGGCATCACGACTTCCAATCCAAGCCCTTCGTAGGCCTGGCACATTTGCGATCTCGGATTTCACTTCACGGATCTGCTTCCGAAGTTCCGCCAGCTTCTGTTTCTCTTCCTCTAGAACGATTTCATCACGAATCCTTGCATCGCGAACCGCTATCGAGGCTGGCTTTCTGTAATCCCCCGTCGCAACAACCTGCCACTCCTCGCCGTCCAGTGAGACCTCTATGCGAAAGTCGGCAACGAAACTGAATTTCCCCTGCTCGGGCTTCGGTTCATTTCGAGCACTGGAGAAAAAGACTCTATCAATCAACGTTGGCTTTTTGAGTTCAATTTGTAGGTAGTTGCCCGACGACAGAAACCTCGCACCGAATTGTCCATCAATTGTGAGCTTGGCGGCGTAGGCACCCTTGAAGTCCTCGATGTTTCGACTTGGACCAGTCGCAACAGAACCGTTGCTCGCCAACGCGACATTCCTTG
This sequence comes from Aureliella sp., assembly GCA_963691875.1. Classification (GTDB taxonomy): domain Bacteria; phylum Planctomycetota; class Planctomycetia; order Pirellulales; family Pirellulaceae; genus Aureliella. The sequence continues at coordinate 596,683 of OY829846.1, read as the reverse complement.
GTTCCTTTCCTGCCGACCATATCTCAAACTCGTCCATTCGAAATCCGCTGCCGGATTTCGCATTGTCGTCCCTTCTCACGCAAGTCAATTTGACGAATTTGGCTTCAACCGCATCAAAACGTTCTTCTGTGCCAGTTCGATTCACGGCCTCCCGGGTCCAAGCATCTTCAAACTCAGCGGCCTTCTCCTTGATCCTTTGCGAGATTGTCTGCTCAATTAAGCCGACGGCAGAATTCAATTCATCATGTTTCTGATTCAGCGGTGCGAGCTTTTCCTCCCGTGCCTTGACATCCGCTGGAGACGACAAGAGGCCAGAGCCATGCTTCAGGCCAGCGAAAGTTGCGTATAGGCGGTAGTAGTCGCGCTGCTGGATCGGATCAAACTTGTGGTCATGACAGCGAGCGCATCCCATTGTTAATCCGAGAAAGGCTTCGCTCGTCGCCCGAACAACTTCGTCGATTGTGTCAGCTCGTATCTGAGCGGCTTGGATAGCATCTTGATTGCCGACTGTATCGTAAGCTCCATTCACCAAGAATGCTGAGCCAATCTTTACATCTGGATTATCGGGTTGCAGCACATCTCCTGCCAGATGCTCCCGGATGAACTGATTCATCGGCTTGTCGTCATTGAAAGACCGAATGACGTAGTCTCGAAATGGCCAGGCTTCGTCCACGATGATATTTTGCTCATATCCCGTGCTTTCACCAAAACGAACGACATCAAGCCAGTGCCGTCCCCAGCGTTCACCGTACCGTGGCGAAGCTAGCAGTCGATCCACTAACTTTTCGTAAGCATTTTTTGCCGGGCTCGATTCGAAGTCCTCAATTTCCGCGGGAGTTGGGGGTAAGCCGGTGAGATCGTAGCTCAACCGCCGAATCACGCTACGCCGATCCGCTTGCTTGTTCGGCGTTAAATTCGATTCACGTAGTTTCAAAGCCAGGTAGCGGTCGATGGGAGACTGCCAAGCCTGGAACTCTGCATGTCCATTCGCCTTAGGCGGTCCATTGATCCTCAACGGCTGCAAGGACCACCAGCTGAGATCGGCTTTGGGTTTTGCTTTCACCATTGTGTCTTCGGGCCAAATTGCCCCCTGCTTGATCCAGCTTCGGACCAGCTCAACTTGCTTTGCAGGCAGCGCCGGGCCTTCCTGAGGCATTTGTGCCTTGCCATTGTCGTCGGTTGTGATCAGCTCTACCAAATAGCTTTCGTCCGGCTTGCCTGGAACTAAGTAGTCGCGTTCAAGCAGAGTTTCTGCAGTCGCAAGCGATAGATCGCCTTTCTCATTCCCAGGGTAATGACAGCGGATGCAATGCTCAGAAAGAATCGGAGCGACATCTTTCACGAAGTTTACGTTTTGCACCTCCGGTTCATCGGTTGCTGCTAAATTTGTCTTAAGCGACTGCACAGTCGCCGCGATCGTCAAGCATGCGAGACAGATAATGGTTCGTGAAGAGCACATGACGTGACCTGATAGCTGCGCGACATTCTCCGATCAACGATCTCGCGGATCGAATGGGCTTGGAAGTGGTACTTTGCCAGGCATTCTACTTTACTGCTTTACTCAACAGAATTCACCCCATTGTCGTCAAACGGAGTAGCCTGCGTTTAATCAGACGTAACACCCATGCAAAACCGCTTTCTGTCACGCTCTACATAGCGATGCGTTCCCAGCCATCCACTGCTTGCCGCTGCTGTTTCAATGAGCTGAATCACCATGGGTCTTCGGGCAGAAAATGTGGTCATACAGCATAAATGCCAGACCAAGAGCAAAAAGCTGGCACTTCTTATAACAGCCATCAGCTACGCGAAATTCGCGCATTGGCGTGTATATCTCCCGGCAATCCCTTGATGACCACCTGAACGACATGCAGAATCTGCAACCGAACTTACAATTCGTAGCATTAGTATCATTGCCTTGCTGACGCTTTTGGAAATTATGGGTTTTCGACCTTGCGCCCCCGCTTGCAGGAGGGCCGGGTTCCCTCAGCCATGAAAGGCTGTATCGGCCCCTCTCCGCTCGCATTATCCGCGACTCTCTCGAAGGAGAGTGGGTTGTAAGTGACCGGTCGTACCTGAGCGGGATACAGACTCCTGGGTAAAGGAACCCCAAATCAGAACCGCCACCAAGAGTTGTGGTTGTTAGAACGCATCCATCGTAAAGACACCAACTAGACACAAGGAGATATAAAGTGATTGTGCTGCCAATCAGCGCAAGCCAGATCGCAATTTCTATACTGATTGTTTGTCACCAGATTGCGTCTTTCCAAGATTTACAACGAGCCCCAAAGCGGTTAGTTTTCCACCGGCAAGGTTAGCAATCTAAAGTTCGCGTTCCGTTGAAGCACGATGGTGATAGAGAACGATCCACTTGCGAATCGCTAACCAAGCTATTGGTTTAGCGAACAAGATGCCGCCGAAAAATGGTCGCGGCGTTTTAGGTGCGATGAAACTAATTACGATCGAGATGGCGAAGAGCACTGCTACTTCGAAATTGATTGCAGCGAGGACAATTCTCGGAACAGGGTATACGTTAGTTACCGGCTCGGGAGTTACGGACGGAGATTCGAATGGATTTTCGATAGCAGAAGCCGTCCAGCTTGGTCGGTTCTTGCGAACCCCCTGCATTCAATCCGAGACTTTCAGGATGAACATCCCCCTTCTACCGGAATAAAACAGTCAACGTGAATTTGAGGCTTTGTGGGCTCATGTCAGGGAAACATCGAGACCGGCTCAAGACACGGTCGAGGAAGGGCTTTCTCCCGAAACGAGAAAGGGCGTAGCACCAGTGCTACGCCCTTATCGAATCGTATTGTTTCTATGCTTCGGGTCACCAATCTGTAGTCAATGCCAAGCGGTGAAAATCACGCTCTTACTTCGGAGACACCGTTGCCATCATCCGCTTGCCCATCTGCTGTGGATTCGACTCCAGCTTCCCGTGCTCAAGCAGTTCTTCCAAAACGCCTTCCATTACACGCCGGCCTTCTTCGATGTGTGCCATCTCCCGGCCTCGGAAAATAACTGAGACTTGCACTTTGTCTTTATGCTTCAGGAAACCGACTGCTTGCTTCACCTTGAAGTCAATGTCGTGGTCACCCGTCTTGGGACGCAAGCGAATCTCCTTCAGCTTGCCGTGGCTGCCAGAGGAAGAGCTCTGTTTCTTTTTGCTCTTCTCGTACTTGTATTTGCCGTAATCCATGATTCGACAAACAGGCGGTTTTGAATTGGCCGCGACTTCAACTAGATCCAGCCCAACTTCCTGTGCTTTCTCTAGGGCAGCATCAATGGGCAGAATCCCCAGCTGCTCACCATCCGCGCTGATTACGCGGACCTGTCGCTCTCTAATGTTGTTGTTAATACGAGTCTGATCTTGGTTCCTCTCGTTTGAACGGTGTCTTGGCGGTGGCACGTTGTTGTAAATTCCCCCTGTCAATTAGGAATAAGAACTCGGAGACAAATTTCTCCCTCAGAATAAGAGAGGAGGTAGCCGTCCATCGACTACTGTCGAAAAGCTCTACAAGTGCTTCTCAAAATGCTGAGGCGGCATTCCAGAAATGACTCGATTACGCCTAGCCTACTGAGAGAGCACTCTTGGTGAGTATTGCATTCTAGGGAGGCTTATCGCCCCCTATACTGCGGGTAATTCCCCAGTATCCCATATTTCTTGTCTAAAAGTCAATAATAGCCGTCGTAGCCTAGCTGGTTTCTACGCTTTCTTCATGCTGACTGAAAAACGTCCAATCCTCGCTTCGCCGGCTTACGACTAATTCTCGGCAAGTTGCAAAGAGCCAATCTGCAAAGGATGAGCCGCAATACATGCTAAAACCATTAGGCAGCCCGCTGCAATGTAGGCCCAACTCAGGCTTGTCCCGTAAGCCAGCCAACCCCAGATCTGTGAACCAAGGGCAATGGCCAGCGCAAAGGACATCATGAAGGCCGACATTCCCCGAGCCCGAAACGTGCGCGGCAAATACACTTGCGCAGTTGCATTGAAGGTTGTCATAGATGCCATCCAGCAAGTTCCGATCAGGGTCAACGCAGGCACGATCACAACTGCACTTGTAGTGGCACCAATCAGCATGATGAGTGCGGCAAACAAGAGTTGGGCGGCGAGCACAATTAACTCGCTCGATAGCTTGGTTCGCAGGTATGGAAGCACAACTGCCCCAGCGACTGCCCCAGCTCCGATAACGCCGAAACAGAAACCGAAACCGAGTTCCTTGAATCCAAGCTTTTCAGTCGCAACGAGCGGAAGCAAGCTCCACAAAATGCTGGCAGGCATAGCAAACATAAAAACTCTCAGAAGGACATTCCGTAGTTCTTTGGAGTTGCGAACAACGAACAGCCCCTTTCGCAGCTCATCCCAAAATCGCGGCTTACTTCGCGCTCTTGGTTGTGCTTTCTCTTTCGTCTCGCTTTCACTCGCTGATTCCCTCCAGGAGAGCAAAACCACTATCACCGCGAGGAAGGAAACGGCGTTGAAAACAAAGGGGCACCATATGCCGACTACTGCAACGAGAAATCCTGCAAGCAGTGGTCCGAGAGATCGTGCCAAGTTAAAGGAAATACTGCCGACTGAGACCGCCGAGGGAACCAGGGCTGGGGGAACTAGCTCTGGTGTAAGTGACTGCCACGCCGGCTGATTCAAAATCATTCCGATTCCCATTGCCGCCGTTAGCACAAGAAGTAGCCAAGGCGACATCCACTGCATGTAGGCGAGAGCTGCAATCAGAGTAGCAATCAAAAGCAGGACAGTCTGGGTACCAAGTAGCCATTTCCTGCGGTCGAACCGATCTGCCCATACTCCGGCGGGTAAAGCCAGAAAGAAGATCGGAATGGTCATTGAGGTTCGAACGGCGGAAACCATCTCGGGACTTGGCACAAGCGAAGTCATCAACCATTGAGCACCAGTTTCATGCATCCATGTTCCGAGGTTCGAAATCAGCCCTGCGATCCAGAAGCTACGAAAGAGTGGTATCTTCAGTGGCGCAAAAGGCTTTGCAAGGTCCTCCTTGGCGACCACTGGCTGCGATCCATTGGCTTCTATCTCCAACGCAGCCGTTCGGAGCGTCTCAGGTCCGCGGGCTTCTTCTACTTCCGAGCCGCTCAATACTTTTCCGTCTTGTGATTGTCCAAAACCAGGTCTCGCACGCGTCTTTCTTTCAACCACTCGTGAAAAGAGGCTTGTCGACGAGTACACCCCTACCACGATATATGTCAATCAAGGCTGGCGCGAAGTACTAACCATTCTTTCGTGCAAGACTCTTCGTGGATTGGCAAGTTAAGCTAACTACCTATGATGCGAGAGCAGCCGCCTTAGTTCGCGCTTAAAGCGTTGAGCAGCTCACGATATCGTATTCTCACTGCTCGGCGGAAACAGTTCCCCATCTACCTGTCTCTCGTAACGTTAATTCCCTTTGCGGCGTTTAGCAAAATCTTCGTTTGTGCCGGCGACGGGCGTACACTGGCTTTTGCCGCTATACGATCCGTTGGTCGCATTATGCACTCGCGAGGGAAGGTCGAAGCAGTTGCTGTTGGAGGAAATCGAATTTGAATCCAACCAGCAGGTTCTTGATTTCGGCTGTGGTAGTGGCACACTGCTTTCCGCCATGGCTGATCGTGCGAAGAGACTGGGTTACGGTGGCTTACGCTTTGTTGGTGTTGACGCAGACGAAAGAATTCTTCGCCAAGCCGAATCGAAGTTGGAGCATGCATACGATCGATATTCTGCAAGCATCGACTTACTTTGTCATCACGGACCAAGGTTACCCCATGCATCCAACTTTTTCGATGCATGCACCTGCTCGCTTGTCTTTCATCACCTTACAGCGGAAGAAAAGAAAGGCACGCTTGGTGAGCTCCGACGCATCCTCCGGCCTGGAAGCTCGCTGTATCTGATGGATTACGGTCGTCCTTCGCACATTCTGGCCGCAACAGGCTTTCTCGTGGTCCGTAGTTTGGATGGTTGGCGGCAAACGGCTGATAATGCAACGGGTCGGTTACCACACTTGCTGGAGACAGCTGGCTTTCAGGATGTCCAGGAGCTGTTTCATATGCAAACGATTCTTGGAACTTTGTACGCCTGGAGAGCTATCGCTTGACGCTTGCTTGCGGGAATTTGAATAGGAGATGTGCAACGAGCGCCTAAAAAAACACGAACCGCGTACACGACTCGTGTTTTGAAACTCCTTAGTTCCTCGCATTTTGTTACTCACGTAAGCGAGGTTTCGAAAGTGCAGGCTAGCTCTTCTTAGCTGGCTCGTACTTAGATTTCTTGAAAGCTGCCTCGCTGAACAGCTCAGCAACTTGGTCCTTGGCGTCCATCTTTTCAGCCTTGGCCTTGCAGTTGCCGCAGCAGAAGCTGACTTTGGCGCCATTGACGGTGATGCTTTGAGCGTCATTCAGCTTGCCACCAGAGATTGGACATGCCTTCTGAACATACTGATTGGTTGCAACAAGCTGGTGGTTGGCCGCCGCAGCCAGCTTCGACTTGGCCTTGTCGTCCATCTTCTCAAACTTGCCTTTGCAGCCACCGCAGCAAAAGTAGACTTTGCCCTTCTTCCATTCTGCAGACTGTGCGGCATTCGCGCCCTTCTTTGCAACCATCAGGCACTTAACGCCCTTCAGTGCGTCTTCTGGAGCAGCAGCAACGGCGAAAGCAGCCATACCGAAGCAGAACACAGCAGCGGGAAGGAAAAAGCGTCGAAACATTATTAATCTCCAATTTGGTGAGATAGAAGATGCTTGTCCCGAGCGGGATAGCATTGGTAGGGTTTTTGCGACTCCCCTTGAGAATACAAAAAAATCGTCAGGAGGTGTGCGGGAAGACAAAAAAACTTCGCAGAACGGACAAAATTCCGACTCAGATGGCTGATTTCGGTGAGATTGGAGACCCACTCGAGGTGCGGTAGGGGGTCGGAATTTGCGTTTCAGCCCGAGTCACCTCTGAGATTTATGTGGTTTGGCCTTGAGCCATTATCTCGGCCTTGAGTTCCTCGTAGCTCTTTTGCTCGAGTTCCTCCTGTTCGACCTCTTCCACTTTGTAGCTCAACCGCATCGTCAAACGATTGCGACCTTGAGTCTTCGACTCGTATAACGCCTCGTCTGCACGATCGTAAATCGTCCTTGGAGAATCGTTCTCTCGAACTGACGTGAGACCCATGCTCATGGTGACGACCGTCGTTTCGTTCTGATCTCCGACCACGAAATCAAGGTTTTCGATGTAGGCACGGATGCGAGAGCCAACAAGAGCCACTTCTTCTTCGCTGGTGTTGTCCAGCAAAACAGCGAATTCGTCGCCGCCAAGTCGACAGACAATATCACCAGGCCGAACACTCGATTTCAATGCGTCGCCAATTTCTACAAGTACTCCGTCACCAGCGGAATGCCCGAATGTATCGTTAATCCGCTTAAATTTATCAACATCGATCAACATCAGGGCAAAGCAGCGGCCCTTGGCCATCATCTTAGACATCAGGTATTGCATAGCCTCATCAAAGGCTTTGCGGTTCCCCACTTGGCAAAGACCATCGGTCCTCGCTTCTCTCTTGCGTTTGTCGAGCTCTTCCGCTTGTTTTTCAAGCTGGTAACGGCTTTGTACCAACTCGTTTTCCAACTTTCGATTCGACTGCACCATTGAAGTGATGTCGGTAAGCAAGCGGGACTGGAGATTCTCGACATCGCCATCAGCTTGAATTGCAGACAGATCACGTTCAGCCTCAACCAGAGCCGCATTGTGAACGTCAACATCCTCGTTGAGCTTATGTGTGCTGCTAAGCAAAGACGTGAGTGCTTCCAGAGTTCTCTCACGGTCTTTGCGTAGCTGACGGGGCTCATGCAGAAGCGTAAAACAGCGGCCACTAAGAAATCCCACCAAACCTCCTACAGCCAAGGCTGTAAGACAGCTGAGGATAAGTATGACGATTGATTCTGGATCAGTTGCGTAATTCATGGCTCGCGGTCGGGGACGCGACATATCTACGGATTTGCGATGCCGAACTCTAGATCGTGCGATGCGGCGTGGATGTGAAATACACCCCCAGAGCAGCGCGTTGGTTCATCCTTGATTGCGAGATTAGCGATTGTGGCGATTTTGAGCGGCTGCAATTCAGTTAGTTCGCGAGAGTAGGACAGAAGCGGTAAAATCGACTGGGCCAGCTTTGGACGAGGCGAGATTGGACCGACTTAGCCATATAGGACCACGCGTTAGGACTGGACCTATCGCGGCGACTCGACTGGTGTTAGATTATCCGCGGAAAGATAACTTTTCTCGGAGAAGAATGATGGCCAAGAAAGCCTCAGCACGACACATTCTGGTTGACAGCGAAGAGCGCTGTTTGGAATTGAAATCACAGATCGAAGGCGGAGCTGATTTTGCCGCAGTCGCAGCCGAAAACTCGTCCTGCCCGTCTGGAGCCAATGGCGGCGAGCTTGGTGAGTTCGGGCCAGGACAGATGGTTCGCGAGTTTGATGAAGTGGTCTTCAGCGGCGAAATAAACACGGTGCACGGTCCAGTCCAGACGCAGTTCGGCTACCACTTGCTGGAAATCACAAGCCGCACTGAATAGCCCTGGAAAGCACTCTTCCGTCGGTTTTTGAGCTCAGGAGAAGGATGGATGGTTCGAACTGCCAGTACGATGTTGCCACTCGGGACAGCTGCCCCGGACTTTTCCTTGCCGGACTTTGATGGCAAAACGGTAAGCCTCAATGACTTCCGAACGAAGAAGGGTTTGCTCGTCATCTTCATGTGCAACCACTGCCCTTATGTAAAGCACGTGGCACCTGAGCTTGCTCGCCTAGCGAACGATTACACCAGCAAGGACGTTGCCGTTGTCGGGATAAGCAGCAACGATGTAGAGAACTATCCAGACGACGCACCAGAGCTCATGAAGACGGAAGCGGCTGAACAGGGGTACAACTTCCCTTACTTGGTCGACGACGATCAGACCGTGGCTCAGGCATACCGTGCCGCTTGCACGCCGGACTTCTACCTGTTCGACGCAGAGCTAAAACTAGTCTATCGAGGGCAGCTTGATGACTCGCGTCCTAAAGAAGGAAGCGTACCGGACGGCAAGGACCTGAGAGCCGCACTGGATGCGATGCTAGCTGGAGAGTGTGTCGCCGAGCCACAAAAACCTTCGATTGGTTGCAACATCAAGTGGAAGCAAGGCGCAGAGCCCGAGTACTTCAATCCGGCGGGAACTGCCTAAGTTCGCAAGCTTGGACGGCTAGCACACTTAAAGAGTTGTCATGAAAGCTTGGATTGCCCGAGCCATCTACTACCCGACTCTCGGGTATAACTTCCTGCTTGGACGTGTCTTACATGTTCGTCGATGGTGGGATCCGATCAACGACCACCTAATTCTGGGTGCCAGGCCGCTGCCAGGTGATCCGCAGCGATTCTCAGACTTGGGAGTCACCGGCGTCGTCAATACTTGCGAAGAAATGCGCGGTCCGATCGCGGAGTACGAGCGACTCGGGATCGAACAACTTTGGATTCCAACCACCGACTTTCATCACCCAAGCGAAGAGTCGGTTGAGGCGGGAGCTGAATTCATCCAGCGACATACCGAATCGGGCGGAAAGGTCTACGTGCACTGCAAGGCGGGAAGAGCTCGTAGTGCTACCATTGTTCTTTGGTGGCTTGTTCGCTTCGGTAACCAAGCATTGGAAGAAGCCCAGCGGACAATCCTGGAAGCTCGCCCACATGCTAACCCCCGAATCTTCCAACGCCCGGTAATCGAGCGTTTGCATCGCAAACTCATTCAGAGCCGTCTTGTCGATGACGGAATTTGAACGCGAGATCCTACTAGCAATTGCCTCGCTTGAAAAAGGCGAAGTTGTTAGCTATGGATGTATCGCTGCCCGCGCTGGACGCGCGAAAGCGTCGCGGGCCGTTGGAAGATTCCTTTCCAAGTCCCTGGTCGACATGCCCTGGTGGCGTGTGGTACGCAGTGACGGCAATCTGCACGGGAAACATCGAGGTCGCCAAACGGAATTGCTTCGAGCAGAAGGTGTTAATGTCGAGGCTGGCCGCGTTCAGTCGTCGCCACTTGGCAAGTTTTCTGATTGAGATTCGCTACATCAATTCAAGCACTTCATCATAAATTCGCCGCCTAGACGACACTAGCGCCATGAGCGCCATTCACTAACTAGAAGAATTCACACCATCAATTGCGGAATCAGTTATGACGAGCTTTATTAGGACCTTTTCCTAGGTACTTGTCTTCTCTTGCGTTTGGGCGGGATGTGATTCGTCTAGCGGAGTTTCTGCCACGGATCCTGCGAAAGCTTGGCTAGGTATTCCATCCGCGGTCAACCATGTCATCACGTTCTTGCATAACTGCACCGGCTGGCTTCGGAACAAAAGTGATGTACCCAAGCTACAAGGTGACGTCCGCAAACTTGAGGACGCTGGAGAATTCGTTGGGAACTTCCGCATCGCCGTCAAATTTGCAGAGGATGCTTTTGAAACAACGGCAACAGATGTCCCCTGTGACGATATCGGCATTCCGACCGACGAGTCTGTCGAACGACTTTGAGATGCTGTTAAAGAGATCAGAGTAAAGATCAAGCAGCTTCAGAACTATCGACCTTGCTCGATGTTGAGTTAATTCTTCATTCACGCCTTTTTGACTTGCGTTCCTCGACCACGAGAGAAGCAGCTCTCGCGAAGTGCAGCTCAGAATTGCCTGTTGAAACTTCAGCCAGGTTGGACAGAAGGCAGCGACTAACCTAAATTGTTCCAATTGTGCTTCGGAGCCAACTGCTGGCCCAACCTTGGCTTCTCTGCCGTTGATTGAATCGAGTCGCTGTGAATTTGTCTTTGGGATGCGCTGAAGTCCAGCGTGCGAGCCTCTTCAAGTTCGCCTTTCTTCTCTCAACGGGGTTACTCCAGTTGTGGTTGGCGATCCTTGTGCTTTCTGTCACGCTTTCGCCAATTTTACTCGCTGAACAAGAAGCGATAACGTTGGAAACAGACGCGAAGTCCACGGTGGATTCCGAGGATGTCGTGAACGAAGCGGAAGAGCCAATCTCCACCATGGCAGCCGATTCCAGCGAAAGCGGCAGCGGCGATTCAGCCTCTCACGCTGAAGCTTCAGATCTCAATGCATCATCTGCCGAAGATCCTGATTCCCAATCGGAGTCCAAATTAGACGAAGGGGGGGCCTCTAAAGCCGATTCGGCGAGTAACGAATCCAGCAAAGAAGAGAGCAAGGACGAAGCGACGGAGAGCTCGACTGTCAGTTCTTTTAACACCCAACCTCAGGCTACGCCACCGATGCTACCAGCATCGGGCCAAGTGACCTTGCAACGAGGTGGTCAGAATTTTGGCTTAAACAATCTCCGAACCAACATTCTGCTTGGCGTTGTCCTAGCAATCCTCGTTGTTTCCTACGTGGTTGGTTTTTACCTCAAGCGTCAGTCTTCTGAAAAAGTCAACGCCGCCTTGATTCGGCGTTTTCGACAACGAGTCAATGCCTGGATCATGATGTGTGCGATGTTGGTGTTCGGACTGCTTCTCGGATCATTCGGCGTGATCGTGATCTTTGGACTCGTATCCTTCTGGGCTTTGCGTGAGTTCATCACGATGGCACCGACACGACGCGGAGACCATAGAGCTCTATTCCTTGCCTTGATTGTCTTCACGCCGTTGCAATACATGCTTATTGGATTGGAGGCCTGGGGCGTGAAAAGCTGGACGACTGGTAGGCTAATTGACTTTTACGGCCTCTACAGCATCATGATTCCGGTTTACGCAAGTCTGTATATACCGGCTCGAATTGCAATCTCAGGTGACCACAAGCGCTTCTTAGAGCGTTCTGCCCAGATCACCTTTGGTTTGCTGATTTGTGTCTATTCTTTGAGCTATGCACCGGCATTGCTGAACATGAAACTCCGTTTTAGTTCTGGCCAAGCATTTGATGGAAGTACCGCAGGCTTGCTCTTCTACCTCATTCTCATTTCGCAGCTCTCCGACATCTTACAGTGGACTTGGGGGCATTTTGCAGGAAAACGCATTATTGCTCCCGAAATTAGCACCAGTCGAACCTGGGAAGGATTTCTTGGCGGAACGCTCAGCACGGGCCTGGTTGGATCCGCGCTCTTTTGGGTCACGCCCTTCACATTCTGGGAGTCGGCGTGTATCGCGATGGTCATCAGTGCGATGGGCATGTTCGGAGGCATGGCCATGAGCGCCATCAAGCGAGATCGTGGCGTGAACGATTATGGCTCTCTCGTCCTCGGGCACGCTGGAATCCTCGATCGCATCGACACACTGTGCTTTGCAGCACCCGTGTTCTATCACTTGACACGATTCTTCTACTCCTGAGCAATCACACCCCGAACCGCTAGCAAGCAACGTTACTCGCATTGTCCGCAAACGCGTTATTGACCTTGCGCGATTTTCAATTCACCCTTCCGAATGCGGGAAGGTCGGCCTATGAAGGCCGGGGAGGGTAAACACGTCGTTTCAGCTTCAGCCAACGCCTTTTAACTTTTTTCTCTTTGGCGGCTTCAACGTGAAACCCAAGAGCAAACCCGGCCCATCCGACCTACGCTTGCTCATGCTTCGCATTCGAAGAGCGACCGATCGCCGTTCTTCTTTCTCGATCCTAGAGTCGGACCTAGTGCCCCAACTGCTCAAATTCTTCGTCTGACTCAATCGGCTTCGTGCCGCTGATCTGTGACAAGCCCAAGAGAATGAGCCCCATGACCGCGTACGCGACCGCAAACTCAATGATTGCCCGGCGCGGACTCAAGCCTTCAACTCCTTGCGGGTTGGCCATCTCCCAGATCTGCCAAGGCCAGAACATTCTGTCCCCCTCAACGGGCGAATGGATGAATCCGAACAGTACGAACACAGCGCCAGCAAAACAATATAGGGATGCTCTCGCAAATCGCCGATCAACAACGTTCGCTAACACGGCAGCCCAAATGATGCTCGTCACAATGAAACCACCTGCAAGCATTCGAATGATTGGCACCATCGCTACCCCGCCACCTGGTACTGCAGTCGCGTCAGTTATCGACACGAGCTTTGCTATTGCCGGGATGCACGCAATCGCAACTGCCGCATAATGCCTCCGCGGCGTTGCAAGAAAGCTTTGCGACGTAATCTCAAGTCCGATGAAGACGAGAATTGGCAGAACCGCGACTTTCGGAACGTAGTTGAAAACCAGACAGAAGTAGCCAATCAAACCTGCACCGCCGACAAACAGAGCCGTCGCCAAGGTGTATGCAGCTCGTCCTCCCATTGCTTTGTAAGCCGGATGCCCGATGTAAGGTGTCGTCTGAATGACTCCACCACATAAAGCCGCCATCGTGGTGGCGAAGGCTTCGACACCGATGATCGTGTTGGTCGAATACGAATCTCCTGCTGCCGCTGCACTCTCAGTGCAATCAATTCCTCCGATCACAGTCGCGATGGCAAAAGGAATAATAAATGGCAAATACTGCAAGGTATCGCTGAAGGCGCCAAACCATTTAAACTCGAAAACCGTCAGCCATGCTTGGGGAAACCAAGCCGATTCCACCATTTCAAAATGAGGGGCTAAGTTGGTTTCAAACATTCGATCGATTCCGACCATCCAGTAGCATATGGCACTACCAACGAGCACCGCGGCGAGCGCACCGGGGAACTTGAACGGAAGTTCAAATCGAGCGACAAGGGTTGATAGAATAATGATTAGAGAAGCGAACCCGATAATTGGGCTCACGGCAAGTTCAGTCATCGGTAGAAAGGCGATCAACATCAGGGCAATAGCGCCAAGCGATCCAAGCAAGCCTGCGCGTGGTATTGTCCGCCGGATAAAATCACTGCCGGCCGCCAGGCAGGACTTGAGAATCCCCGATACAAAGATACTGCAGATTCCGATATGCCAAGTCCGCATTGCCGCTTCGTCCACAGTTAGGCCAGACTGTAAGCCGGCTGCGTAGGATGGCCCAAGTACAAAGAAAACCATGCCAAGTGTGCTTGGCGTGTCCAGCCCCAGTGGCATCGCCGTGACGTCGCTCCGTTCTTCCTTTTTGGCAAGTCGAAACGCGAGGAAGAAGTAGAGCAAGTCGCCTACTAGAACCCCAATAGCCGTCCCAGGAATCATGTACTTAACGGCGAAATCGACAGGGAATTTGAAGACGCCGCTTAGTAACGTAACTGTCAGCAGCAGTCCGGCCATATTATCGAGCATCAGCCCGAAGAATGCATTGACGTCGCCACGGGATGCCCAGGTGTATCGCTTTGTACTCAAGTCGTCTCTCTTATTGCAATCGCATCACAACTAAGTCCGTTTTCTTCACCGTAGTGGGAATCGCCAGAATCCCTGTGCTGAAGAATTCTTGGAGCAATGCACTTCGGCGAACTAGATTTATTGTGGCTGGACGAATCCGATTTTGCCAGTCGTGCAAAGTATCGAGTCGTAAAGAGCTCCATCTCTAATGGTCGCAGTCGTCGGAGCATCCATGTTATTCTTGCAGCAAGAAAGACAAGTCATCACCTGGAGTCAGCTCAGAATAAGCCTCGCCCTGCTGGAATAGGACCGCCTCCCTCTGGCCAATTAGCTCAATCTGCTCTCCACGTATGCGTAAGAGTCCATCTTCGCGAAGGCCAAGGACCCGTTGGGAGTTGAAACAATGAAACTCCTGTATCCTCTCCTCTCGCGTCTCGCCTTTGTGCGTCGGATCTGGCGGTAATGCCGGGAAGTGTGGATTCAGGTTGAATGGGACCAGCCCCAACGCATCAAAAGACGGTGGAAAGCTGATAGGCATATCATTGCTCGTGCCCATCGTAAGCCCAGCGATGTTTGAGCCAGCCGAACAGCCCATGTAAGGCATCCCGGCTATCGCTCGGTCCCTCAAGATACCGAGGATATTGTGAACATACAATTGCCGCAACAAAACGAAAGTATTGCCGCCACCAACAAAGACACCAGCAGCCGTCGCGATTGCCGCCTCGACATCCTCGTATTCGTGAAGACCACGCACTTGAAGTCCCAACGGCTCGAATCCAGCTCTGGCGACCGCCGTATACTCGTCGTGCGTTCTCCCCCCAGCTCGTGCAAAGGGGACGAACAGGATATCACCTAAGCCATCGAAAAGCTCTGCTATGTTTGGTCTTAAGTGCTCAAGATAGCCACCTGGATGGCAGACGGAACTACTTGCCAACAAAAGATTTCTATGGCTCAACGTTGGAGTTGCTCGCAATGAAAACAAAAGGACCAGCCGTCTTGGCAGCAGACAATAGCGTTAATAATTTAGCAATTTATCAGGACAATCGGGAGTCCGAACGACTATTTGTGTCGCGAAAGATGCATTAAGCTCGAAACGTCCTAAGTCCTCGAAATTCGGCAATCTCTTACTCTCTATGAGCAGTTCACAACATACTTCAAAAAATGGCTGGCCAAGCAACTTAGAGGTCACCGCTCTACACAATTCCTATTCTGGCGACAACGCTCCACTGTCTGAAGACATTTCTTTAGCGAGCGTTTGGCGAATGCAGACCCCACGGGAGGCCGGTGATGCACTGGCGGGAAAATCCAGTGCCTTTGTCTACAGACGCGATGGCCACCCCAACGACATCCAACTGTGTTCGAAGCTGGCACGGATGCATGGAAGTGAATTCGGCAGTCTTGTCGCGCAAGGCATGAGTGCGTTGTCTGCGGTTGCGCTCACGGTGCTTCCCAAGAATGGACTGGTTTGGGTCGCAGACGAACTTTACGGCAAGTCGATAGTGCTCTTCGAAAAAGCGCTCTCTCGCCACGGCGTGCGTCTGAACAAGTTTGATCCGACCTCAGCATCTGCGGCCGAGCAGCTTGTAGCTTCTCAGCCGCATCTCGTTCTCGTTGAGACGCTGAGCAACCCAAGGTTACGCATGCCAGATTTTTCCTCTCTGGCTAAGGCGACTCACGATGGCGGCGGCTTGCTGTTGGTCGACAACACCTTTGCAACTCCCTTACATTGTCGTCCTATCGAATTTGGTGCTGACATCGTGGTAGAAAGTCTTGGTAAACAAGTCAACGGACACAGTGACGCGATGCTCGGGTTGATTGTTTGCAAGGATGAACAGGTGAATCAAAACATCAAGGGTACGGTCAGCACTTTTGGGCTCTCTAGTAGCCCGCTTGATTGCTATTTGACCAATCGAGGCCTGATGACCTTGCCTTTGCGGATCGAACGAGCCAGCTCGAATGCAATCGGTCTTGCCAAGTCACTAGCAAGTCATCAACGTGTCAAGCATATTGATTATCCGGGCCTTGCGGAACATCCCCAGCACAAGCTAGCAAACACACAACTACAAGGGGGCTATGGCTGGATGTTGTCGATGCACATCGATGCTGACGAAACATGCGTTGAGCGATTGTTTGCAAGATTGCTTCCAGAGATCCCCTTCGCTCCGTCTTTAGGAGACGTGTGCACCACCGTGTCTCATCCACACTCTACCAGCCACCGAGGGTTCACGGACCAGCAGCGAATCGATCTAGGAATCACATTAGGAACCATTCGCATCTCTTGCGGTCTGGAACCAACAGAATGGCTGACTGACAAATTTCAGGAAGCATTGTCTGCTCTATAGGTACTCCTGCTCGGGACGCGATCAATAAAGCGACAACCAAACGCGTGATTAAAGATTGCAACTTCGGCAACTTGACTCCCTTAGATCTAGGCTATCCGATGCACCGACTGCTGAGAAACTTGCAGCTTGACGTAGAAAAAGTCCGCTGGAATTTGGTTTGAACAGTCAAAGCCCATTCCACCTATCGAAACGTCCGTGGCATAAACTACGACTGGCTTTCCGATCTGAAAAGCGCCTGGGCTCAGCTGAAACACCTGCGCATTTTGCCTGCTGTTGGATCGTGTATGACGCCGACGTGAGTCTTGTTTCTCAGCCCTTTTGGGCAGCAAACTGCGTATCGCCAGGTGCTCACCAAGGGATTGGGAATGGTCGGTTGTTTCCGAAATTTGGAGGTTGGGACAAAATAGAAATAGAGGGAGAGACAGCAGAGCCAACGCTACGTAGCGAAATCTATCTTGGCGAAACCCTGCGGTAATGACGCGCATAGTCTGATCGACTCCTAAGATTCAATGCATTTGCATGCTCAAAACCCGCGCTGAACGGTAGGAGTTCACGTGTGCAAACACGGGTAGTTATCAGGAGCTTCTATTTCCCGATACAAAACCGGCTAAAGATTTCACCAAGAATATCCTCGGTGTGCACTTCACCGATGACAAAGGAAAGTTCGTCGATCGCAACTCGAAGATCAGTCGCCACGATTTCCTCTCCCACCTCTTGCTCAGCCCCCTGAATTGCATCTTCAAGGCGCATCGTCGCGCGCTCGATCGCATCGCGACAACGCAGCATCGTATGGTGGAGCGCGTCAGATTTTCGAGAGTCCTTCAACGCCGCAAGACGAGCCGACACTTTCAACTTCAGTTCTTCGAGCCCGAACCCCGTTAGCGCGGACACTTCTTGCAACTCGTCCTGCCCGAAAGCCTGGTCCACAACAAATGCTAGGTCTGACTTCGTACACACCAATATACAGGCTGCAAGATTCTCAAGCCGGCGGCGTTGTCTGAGAAGCCACTCTGCAGTAGGAGGATTTGTGCGGTCATAGCACAGCAGAACCAGGTCGGCTTCGGCAACTCTCGATTCCAATACTGATTGGGCAAGTGCGCGCGGCGTGTTCTCGGTCAGCTCTTCCATACCGGCCGTATCTACCAGCCTCAGCTGCTGCCCTTCCCAGTTCACTGTGCATTCAATTGCATCCCGCGTGGTACCAGCTTCCGGGGAGATGATCGCGCGGTCCAGATTGGTTAATGCATTGAGTAAACTGCTCTTGCCCGCGTTCGGAAGGCCCATCAAAACCACACTAGGTAAACGCGAGCGCCCGCCACGTGAGAGTAGGCTATTCTGAATTTCTTTGAGTCGAGCCAAGACCCCCCGAAGATCAGCCAGCAGCTCCTCTGTTGCGATAAACTCAATGTCTTCCTCGACGAAATCCAACCCAGCTTCTAAACGAGCGCACAGACTGAGGAGTTGATCGCGAAGTTCTCGGATAGGCTGAGAAAGGTTGCCGGCGAGTTGCCCGAGAGCTGCTTCGAGCTCTATCTTGCCTTCTGCGGAAATAATGGCGAGCACTGCTTCAGCCTGAGTCAGATCCAGCTTCCCAGCCAGGAAACTACGCAGCGTGAAATCACCTCGCTTCGCGTGGCTAGCGCCCGCGCGAACGCAAGCTTCGATTAAACATTCCGCGATCGGCAAGGAGCCAAGAAGGTGCAGCTCCGCACATGGCTCACCCGTAAAACTCTTAGAAGACGGCCACCAGTAGCAGAGAACGGGAACGGTCTGTTCTTGTCCCGGCCGTAACTCAACGAGCGCGGCGCTGCGAAAAGCACTCGCTGCAGAAACTGGAGGGACATGGGACGTGAGAATGCGCTGAAGAATCGACTTCGTATCGAGTCCACTCAAACGCACAATGGCTCTGCGACTAGACGCTATTCCACTGCCAAGTGCGACAATGGTTTGTTCTAGATTCATCCTTGTCTCGAACTCCCACTGACTCTACTGACACAACACAGAAGCGAGATAACTAATCACTAGGGCGTCGATTGTCGTTCAGGCGGCTTTCCTCGTTTAGGCTTTTTGAAGTTACGCTTTCGGTCGGGATTATGACTATCGAACACCTAGGTTCCAGCGCCAGTGCCGAGTCCACCTCCGCGACGACCACCGCCGGGTGGGCCACTGGAACTTGCTCCTGTGCCTAAACCACCACCACGCCGTCCGCCACCGGGGGAACCCGCACCAGAGCCAGCTCCGGCGCCGAGGCCACCGCCTCGGCGTCCGCCGCCTTGGTTCGCAAATCCTTGGTTTCCTTGTTCATTGCCAGATCCAAAACCTTGGTTGCCACCGCGGCCGGGTCCGCCCATGCCAGGAGGTCCCCCCATTCCTGGCATGCCGCCCATCATCCCAGCAAGTGGATTCGCCCCGGCACTTGATTCCAGCATATCCAATCCGCTGAATAACAATGGTCCATACTGATCCATCGCTTTGTCAAAGTCTTCCTGGGTTTCAGCAGCCGTGAATTGATCTAGAAGCAGTTTCCCCATGTTCAGACCGCTATTAACCTGCGCCTGGACTTGCTTAACCTGAGGATCATCTTCAATATTTGGCGCTTCATCGAGCCCCTTCCGAAGAGGATTCATGATTGCAGGTATGACCCACCTACCATTCACTTTCCTCGCCGTTACATCGTCTACCGGAATTGGGATTGGCAACTGAATGCGAATACGTCCAACGTCTTCCTTCGATGAGGCAACGCCTAGTAACGAGCTGAAGGCAGGGATAGGAAATCCCGCCTCCTGCGAAATAAGCTCCTTGAGGAATATGATTTCGGCGCCATAGATACAGGCTGTTTTCGCATTGAGCTTTTCGAAGTTTTCTTCAGTGAGCATCACCCAAAGCTCTTCGTCGTTTAAGGCAGCCACCATCTTCTCGGCAACGTCCCAATAGGAGTACAAAGTCTTACGAATCTCTTTGCGTTCCATCAACGTTTTGTTTGCGAAAACAAACTCCTTCTTCTCCTTGAGCAGTTTGTGCGCTGACTTAATCAGCTCGCCAACCTTGGTGAAGTTTTCCTCACCAAATTGCTCTGCACTTTGAAGTACCAAGGGCAGCATGTCCTTTTGCATCTTCTCTGGAATCGCATGCCAAATAACAAAGAAGTTTCCGCGATCTAGTTCTCCGGTCAGCGTGTCTATGAACTGTTGAAGGGACTGACTCTCGTTGAACGGCGAGACGGAGGCCGCTTGGTAGTCCGGAATCACCAAATCGGGAGCCTCTATGACCTCGGCAATCGGTGCCTTCACCAAAG
This sequence comes from Aureliella sp., assembly GCA_963691875.1. Classification (GTDB taxonomy): domain Bacteria; phylum Planctomycetota; class Planctomycetia; order Pirellulales; family Pirellulaceae; genus Aureliella. The sequence goes on along the minus strand of OY829846.1, from coordinate 576,821 downwards.
GCTTCGAGAACTCGGCTGGTCTGGCGAGCTTGACGGCCATTAAATGGCTCTCGAGGCTCAGAGTCGAAAGTGGAACGGTCGCTTGCTGCCCGTTGCTCTTGAGCTTTAGCACGACACCGTCTTCGTCCATCCGAACGAATTCTGCTTCGATCGTAGCGCCTTGGGCATTTGTCCATTTCGTAACGTCGGGCTCTTGAGCGGCTGCTACCGCACAGATTACGAATATAAAACAAGAGACAATCAAGGTTGGGAACTTGCTTGACACTTCTAAATCCTCTGCCGATGAGCCAAAAATTGGCCTCGGAAATCTGGTGACGTGAATACGTTAAACCGCCGACGAATCGTCGAAAAGGGATGAGATCGAGTCACACTCGATGTAAATTTGCGGACTGAAAAACGTTCAATATCCGCTCTCATGCATAATGGAAGACCACCATTATAAGTCAGTATCCATCGCGATTTGCGGCTTGGAACTTCCAAATTACCGCAAATTCGCCGCAAAACCGAACCAGCTGTCCAACTCGCAAGCTTCTCACTCGATGCAAGTAGCTAAAGATAGCTGAAGGCAGTTAACGCCAGCACAGCCAAAGCAAGTATCAGTCCGAACTGTAGCCAAAGATGCTCGGTATCTCCATGCTTGGCAAGTTCCTCACGCAGTGCTGCACGATGGTCTAACTTGTGCTCCTTACACATTTCGCAAAGTTCAGATTCCGGGGACTTGAGTCGGCCACAATCCGGACATTTCTGTCTACCGAGGCCAGATGATCTTTCGGCCTTCCCTTTCGGCGTCGTTGCCAGCTCATCTTCATGGGTGTTGTTTGCCGCATACTTTTCTCCGGCCGGCCCGGCAGGTTCCTGCTCGTCGTCCCAAGACTCAGTTCCGTCATCGCGTTTCGCATCTTGTTTTCTGGAGTAGGTTTCTGCTTCAGCTGCAATCCCAACCACTTCATCGCTGGAGCGGGATTCTTCGTCGGGTTCAGAAGCATGCTGTAACTTGCTGACTTCTTCAGCTCCCGGCTCATCAGCCTCGTAATCATCGCTAGCCGTTTCTGTCTCCTCTTCCAACCGCTCTAAGTAGTATTGCGCATCATAGAATGCTTCCAGCAACTCGCCGTGAAACTCGCCCGCCCAGGAGGGGTTGGTCTCGCCTCGCTTCTTCGCAAATAGTGCCAAAGCGTATGCAAGCATCGGGGATGATAGACAGACCTCGAAATAAGCATCTTCTGGCTTGCCTACCGTTGGCGCTGCGGCCGCCAATACGACGCCAAGCCCGAAGAAAACGCCCATCAAGTCAGCGAGTCCCTCAATGTCTTCTGCATTTGGCTCGAGTTCTTTATGCTCAAGCAGCTGGGCGAACGAAAGTTCGTGAGCAAGCAACGCTAGCAGGTTCGGGCGGTTAGTTAGGGCAGCTGAGTCGATTGCGATTGCATTTGCTGAACTCCATCGCTGCGGATCATTGGAAATATCCAAGTGATACTGCGCACTACCGCAGTCAAGCCAATGACACAATCGTTTCAAATATTCCAACGCAAGTTTTGCGGACTCGGATGGACCAAGAGTTTGGCTCGACAAGATCTTTGCAAACTGGCTTCCGTTGGGAATTAGCACTTTTGCGTTTTCAAGCAAAGCATCTCCGAAATTGTCACCGAGCCAATCCATACGCCAATGAATCCACTGACGTTGATCTTCCGTTAGTCCCTGCGGTAACGCTGATTCTCGTGCCAACTTTTTACCCTCGCCCGCAGGATAATTGCTGATCCTGTGAGATCATTAAACTTCAACTTGCTTAAAAGGTAGATATATATCCGTCAACCAATGCGTCGAGCAGTTTCGCTTGAATCGTTCTTATACAACTCGAGCGCAACCACTTTTCTTTGTTTCATTTTTTGTTTCGTACATGCTGGTCGGCTGCACTCCAAGCATTGCCTAGTTATTCATAAGCACCAAGATGATCGATATGAAATGCTTGTACTGTAGGAAGTGACCATGCGTTCACTCCCTGAGGCACACTCGTGCGGGCTTCTGTACATGAGACTGCAGATGGTGTACTCATAAATTTTTTGAGATTAGAGTTGTGGTGAGCCGAAATCTTTTTGCAGCAAGCGTCAATGCCAATTCGCTGCAGCAACTCAACGGCACTCCCTGAGCTCTGCTGCATGGATGGCCCCCCTTGTTCTTCATCTCACATTGGCCGCCTGTTCCAAGAACGGAAAATGGCTCTATGGCTTGTGGCCCGATACTGCTCGTTTGAGATTTGCTGCCGTCCGTTTCGCTCCACTCCCTAGGCATTTTAAAGCCACCGTTGGAGTCCATGCGTACAAAGGTCTCGATGTTAGCCGTGATCCAAAATAAAACGAATGGAAGCGAGCCCGATATACTCCAGTTGACTTCGGTTCGGCCGTCTTCCACAGTAAAATCAAATTTAATTCTGCTGACCGAATTCATAGGACGCAGGAACCGAATCTCGTCTCGGATCGACTATTCCGGCTCACGAGTTTCGTGTACAACTCACCTGCTCCCACCTCGTCACCCGACGAAGCGTAACGTAAATCTACGGAGCTTGGCGTCCGAGACAGTCGCTTCGGTGTCGCGTTTTTTACAAAGTTAAGGCGCCCAGGATGTCCAAGTCTCATCCTCAATGCCTCGGTCCTAACCGGTCCGGGGATCGGTTTGAATCAGAAGCTTTTTCGCGACAGCGAACTTGGCCATCGAGATGTGTTTCTCGGAAAGTGTGCCTCAGAGCAGGAGAGCAGCGTGGCTCAAAACGACGAAGCCATTATCCCTTATGCAAGGTGGCAACGTTAAGCATCTCGCGAGCCAAAGGCGGCTTGCCGGTCAGGAGCTACCAGTCCAGGTTCGTTTTCAAGCGTTATCCTTTACACGAATGCACGCGCGGGTGTTAGGCACCGTTCTGCCCGTTGACTAGACGCACCGAAAGCTATTCACTTTTCTAATTCCCATGTGCATCCTTCTGGCCAGATGCTGAGCAGTTGTCCTTCAAAATCCAGACGCGGGTGCATGTAAGAAAAACTAGTTATTTGCTCCAACTTCGCGAAACGATAGATAAACGCCTCCCGATGTCCGCCTTCCTGCATGTAGACGGTTGCTCGCTCACGGTTGTAGTAATTCTCTTCGCGAGGTTGATTGGTCCCTTCGATGCGATCTAGGACTACAAGCGTCTCCTCTAGATCAGCCTCTTTAAAGCCCCAAGCCTCGCCCGCAACGCCATCCTGCCCATCGACTAATGCGGGATAGGGACCGGTATCATACAGCGCCCCAAGTGTCCAGCCAAGTTCGATCGAGACGGGGTTCCGCGGCCAGCTTCGTTCTCGCAGTTGCCTAGTCTTTAAAGTCCCGTAGACGAAGATAAATTGAAGATTCATTGAATTCCCTACCGCACGGGCTTTTCTAGAATTCCTGCGCTAGCTTGCCGCCCAACTAGGCTCCAAAACTAGTTGTTCACGCTTAAGCATTTGCCGATTCCCCCGAAGCCTACATACTACAGGTAAAGAATACCGTTTCTAGCTAACTTCACAATCGCCGAGTTCGGCGCGTTTGCACCCCAACGCTTTGACATCCCGTCGGAACGATGTCTACACTTCCCCACGCGTTCATGACCGCCGGTCGGTGCGAACGGCTAGACCGGCTAGCAAATCAGAATCGGAAAGGAGAGAGGCAACTCCATTGACTAAGTTCCCAATCGTTGGAGCACAAAAGGCCAAACGTTTGAGGCGGTTGCTGGGGCGTTGGTTGCCGGATTTTAGCCATCTGATCCTACCGCATCGCGAATCATTTTCAACGAACAAGGAATGTTGCCATGCACAAGTACTCGTCGATCTGTGATGAGTTCTACGTGAACATGCATCTAAATACCGAGATGGACCTTCCTCAGAACCGTGAGTCTGTTCTACATTTTTTCGAGCAGATTCAAAAACGCTTCCCCAGGATGGCAAACTTCTACACCCGAGACAACGGCGAGTTCAGCTTGGAGGAGGAGAAGACTTCCGGACAATATCGCTGGGTTGCGACTGAGGTGAAGCGTGTTTGTAGTGGGGCAGTCAATCCGGAGCTCATTTCCGAGGCAGTCGAGCAGCATCGCTCCGTCTTGGAGTTGATTCCTTTCGAGCTATCGATCAGTCACTTGGACTGCGAGTCGTTGAATCTGACATTTGGTTTTGACTACAACTATCGCGGGAATCACAACGAGTTAATCGCTGAAGCCATGGGTGTGCCACCCGCGTTTGAAAAGTTGACGGAGATTACGGAAGCCAAACTGTTGGGCTATGAACCTGTCATGCAGTTGGCATTGGACGACGGCTGCCTAACGCAGTGTCGGATCGCTTTCGAATCTCGCACCTCCCCCTTCCAAGTGCGAAGTGGGGAGTATGGCGAGGAGCAGATCAGCATCTACCTGACTTTGAGGCGTTTCGATAGCCTGAAAAGCAGCGAAAAGTTCAGCGAAGAGATCACGCGATTAGCCGAGCTCGGAGAGCGCCTGCTCGACAACTACCTCGTGGAAAATGTTCTCCAACCACTCCAAAAGGCAATCACGCTCAAGTGAGGCTCGGGTGATAGATGAGTTGACGAAGTCTCGTCCCGAGCTTCACTGACATGTCAGCAACAGTCCTATCACTGTAGCGAGGGGCCCTAATCCCCACACGTAAGAATCGCGACACTAGTTTGGAACCTATGCAGCTTCGTCCAAGTAACGAGGACGCATTGCCGTCTTTGCAAATGCTGCCGCAGTTCTCCTCGCGTCCATTACGGGCGGAGCGGCCGCCATTAGAGCTTGGCATTCTCCCTAAAGTGCCTTATCTTTCCATTCCTCGAGCCAACAGTTGGCCCGGTTTCTCCGTCACATCTCTGCCCTGCAGGTCCCGCATATGCCTCGCGATTTCTTGAAAGGTTGTGAAGATTACTACGACGTCGTAGTCATCGGGAGCGGGCTCGCTGGGCTGACCACGGCAAACATCCTCGGACGTTCAGGCCATCGTGTTCTTTTAGTAGAGCAGCACTACAAGCTAGGCGGCCTCGCTACATGGTTCCTGCGCCCCGGCGGACACATCTTCGACGTCTCACTCCACGGATTTCCAGCGGGCATGCTGAAGAGTTGTCGTCGCTATTGGAACGAGGATATCGCGGCCAACATCGTGCAGTTAGAAAACATCCGTTTCGACAATCCGATGTTTTCTCTCACTACGACCTTTAATCGTGAGGATTTCACACGTCTGCTCTCAACGGATTTTGGAATTGCTCCAGAGCAGGTCAAGAAGTTTTTCGATACCGCTCGCGGCATGAACTTCTACGACGACCAAGAAATGACCACTCGAGAACTCTTCGAGAAATTCTTTCCCGGTCGCGAGGACGTTGTTCGACTCCTGATGGAGCCAATCACCTACGCCAATGGCTCCACACTGGAAGACCCTGCTATTACCTATGGCATCGTCTTCTCCAATTTTATGGCCAAGGGCGTCTACATCTACGAAGGTGGTACAGACGACCTAATCAAGAAGATGCACGCCGAACTGCAGAAGAACAAGGTCGACTGCCGCATTAACTGCGACGTGTCCAAAATCGAAGTTGGCCCCAAAGGTGTTCAGGCGATCGAGGTGAACGGACGCATCATCCGCTGTGGCAGTGTGATCAGTAACTCAAATCTGAACGGTACTATTTTCAATCTTGTTGGCGAAGAGAAGTTTGACCCAAGTTTCGTCGAGCAGGCAAGGCAGGTGAGACTGAATAACAGCAGTACTCAAGTCTACATGGCTCTCAAGGAGGGCGTGGAAATCGACGAGTCGACCGGTGACTTGTTATTCAGCTCGACAGCACCACTTTTCCGTACTGAAGCATTGCTGAGTCGAGACATCACGAGTCGTACCTTCAGCTTCTACTACCCGCGTACACGTCCGAATGCGAAAAAGCGTCGACACGCAATCGTCAGTAGCACTAATGCCCGATATGAAGACTGGGCGAACCTGAACGAAGAAGAATACGAAGCGAGCAAGCAGGACTTAGTAGAGACCACCTTGGATGCCCTCGACAGGTATGTCCCGGGTATCCGAGACAAATTAGAACGAGCTGAGGCAGCCACTCCGAGGACTTTCAAACACTACACCAAGCACCTTACCGGCGCAAGTTTTGGTACTAAATTCGAAGGCCTCGCTGTCAGTCGTGCTTTGCCAGAGCAGATCCCAGGGCTCTATCATGCCGGGAGCGTCGGAATCATCATGTCTGGCTGGCTTGGCGCCATCAACTATGGTGTTATCGTCGCCAATGACGTTGATCAATATATCATGAAAGCTCAGGCCGCCGGACCGGTGACGGCATAGACCAGTAATGCAAACAAAAGTGTGACGAAACGGCCAGACACTAGCCGTCGGCACCCACGCTAAAGGCTGGAACAACCGATGTGATGCCTTTTTTAGTCGACTGCCACGCATCCCGCCAACAAAGTTAAGAATAGTTGCATGAGTCCAACCGAGAAACAGGCAGAAGTTGAAGCGGTGATTCCGCACCGCAAACCGATGCTCCTCGTCGACGAGATCGTTGAACAAAGCGAAGATCAGATCCATTGCCGCAAGACATTCTCAGCCAGTGAATTCTTCGTCGACGGCCACTTTCCTGAATTTCCACTCGTCCCCGGTGTGATTCTTTGCGAGTGTGCCTTGCAGGCGGGTGCAATCCTGCTCTCAACCAAGGCTGCTGTCGAAGGCGCTGTGCCTGTCGCTACACGCATGGACGGGGTAAAGTTTAAGAAGATGGTTCGCCCTGGTGACACGGTTGACATTCACGCTACCCTGAATGAAGTTGTCTCGACAGCCTTTTTCTTGACTGGCAAGGTAACGGTTGGTGGTAAGCTAGCTGCCAGACTTGACTTCGCGTGCACTGTCGCCAAGCCAGAGTAGTCGCAGTACAAACCGCCCTTCTTTCCTTCGCATGGCAGACTAAAAACCGACCTACCAATGGACTTCCTCCAACTCAGCGGAAAACGCATCCTCATTTTCGGCGTCGCAAACAAAAAGAGCGTTGCCTTCAAAATCGCGAAGGTGCTCGAGGAATCCGGTTGCGAGGTTGTTTATGTGGTCCGAAGCGAACAGCGCAAGGAGCAACTCCGAAAACTGCTAGTCGACAAAGCGGTCTATGTCTGCGACGTAGAACAGCAAGAACAGATCGATGCTCTCGCAGGCAGACTCCGAACAGACTTTGACGGGTTCTATGGCTTTGTTCACTCCATCGCTTTTGCCGATTACAGCGACGGCATGCACCCATTTCATGAGACGACGCGCAAACAGTTTTTGCAAGCAGTTGATATCAGTTGCTTTTCCTTCACCGCCCTCGCCAATGCCTTGAAGGACCAACTTGATTCTACAGGTTCTGCAGTCACGATCGGAATCTCCACCACGCGGATGGCCAGTGAAAGCTATGGATTTATGGCTCCCGTGAAAGCCGCGTTGGAATCGTCACTCGCTTTCCTGACTAAATCATTCAGCCGCTTCAGCCAAGTGCGATTTAACGCCGTATCGGCTGGACTCTTGAAAACCAGCGCCTCGGCTGGCATTCCTGGGTACGTAGATGCTTACTTATTCGCCGAACAAGTCATTCCTCGCAAGGAAGCCTTGAAGACTGAGGAAGTAGCGAACACAGCTGCCTTTTTGCTTAGCCCCCGGTCCAGCGGGATTACTGCACAATCAGTGGTCGTTGACGCAGGCATGAGCATCAACTACTTTGACCGCGAGTTAGTGGCTAACGCTATGCGTCCGGAACAGCAGTAGCCCGTTATGCAACCAACAGCACGCCGCTTGTGCTAGGCCAATGAGTTGCTCGGTGTAGCGGTTGATCCGAAGCTGAGCGATAACTTGACTGTATTGCAGCCAGTTCATCCCACCCAAACACTACAGTACAGGAAAGTGAATCGGTGAGTTTTGAAGTTCGAAGAGTTGGCAGGAACCGATCAGATCGCAAGGCCTTTATTCGTTTGCTTTGGGATCTTTACAAAGAAGACCCGAACTGGGTGCCTCCGCTGATCTTTGCCCAAGAAGAACTCGTCGGCTTTCGCAAGCACCCCTACTACGACGTCAATAAGGTTGAGTGCTTCATTGCGGTGAAGAACGGCCAAACTGTTGGACGCATCGCGGCTCATACGAATGTGGCCCACAATGAACGTTACAAGGAGAATCGCGGCTTCTTCGGTTTCTTCGAATGCATCAACGATCAAGAGATCGCTAATGCATTGTTTCGCGAGGCCGCTCTCTATCACAGGAACGAGAATGGTCACAGCGACATTCGCGGGCCAATCAACCCAAGCCTTAATTACGAAGTTGGAACCCTAGTCGAGGGCTTCAACTCACCGCCAACTTTTATGATGACCTACAATCAGGACTATCATGATCGCCTAATTAAGGGTTTTGGGTTCGAAAAGAAGGAGGATATGTTTGCCTTCGAAGGCCACATTGACATGCTGGCTACGTTGGATCCGAAGTTGCAATTCGTTGTCGATGAACTCCGACGACGGTTCGATGTCAGCGTGCGTCCTTTTGACAAGAAAAACTTCATGTCAGATGTCGAGCTCTTTCTTGACATCTACAACAAATCACTGGTTGCGACCTGGGGCTTTGTTCCCCTTACACCGTCTGAGGTCCGGCACCAAGGGAAGGCACTGAAACATCTCTTGCTTCCAGAGCTTTCAACGTTCATTGAAGTCGACGGAAAGCCCATTGGTGCGGGGCTGGGACTGATGGATTACAACCAAATCATCAAGAAAATCGACGGAAGACTCTTTCCGTTTGGGTTCATCAAGCTGATGCGGGAGAAGCGCAAGCTTGACCGTGTACGATTGATGAGTGCCAATGTCTTGCCAGAGTTCCAGAAGTGGGGCTTCGGACTGCTAGCCTTAGAACGGATGCTTGATGACGTCTTAAAACTTGGGATCAAGCACGGCGAATTCTCTTGGGTGCTTGAATCGAATCACCTTTCTCGCGGGACACTCGAACGCAGTGGGCTTGAAAGAAGCAAGACCTATCGTGTCTATGATCGCAGCTTGTCTGACATCAGCTAATCTTGCTCGAAGAACAGCTATTCTTTTGTGCACTTGGCACCTCGATAGCGATCCGGACCTTCAGACATGAGTATCGAACGATTTGGGACCCCATGTATCTGGTAACGGGGCACCTCTGATTGGTGACGGATTGCGGGCGAAGCCGTAGCAGAGCGATAGTTGCTGACTCATGCGACCAGATCTTGTTTCGTGCGCACGAATGCAGTGCAATAGAACCAATGGTTTCGGCGTTCGGTCGACGGCTAAACTAACCGTCTTCATCTCGAACGTCGTACCCGACGCTCCGAAGAACATTCAGGGCCACCGGCAACTTTGACTTTCGGATCAAAACATAGTCCGTATCGAACGTAGAAATCGCAAAGATGCTGATCCCCGCTTTACGTAGTGGTGCGAGCAACTTTGCAAGCACACCGACGATGTCGAGATCCATTTGAGCATCAATATAGACGATGCCCCAATCTGCATCCGTAGTTTGACATCCTGCAGGTACATGGCTCGACTCACAAACGACTGAAATTTCAGCTTCGGTAACAGTGACCGAGCAAAATTTTGCATCTTCTGGCGAGTCTGGGATAGAAGATTCAGGTGCCAATCGGCAGATCGCATATTCCCCGGGCAAAACGCGAACTACAAAGTCCTTTGACATAGAAGAATCCTTTTGCTTCGGTCTCGTCCTGTCACGAAGATAAAACACTCAGGTGTAGTGGACGAGGCTACGAGTCCGTGGTTTGCCCCCCCAGATTCGCACAGCTGCAGCCAATGAGGCTGTAAATCTGATAAGTATCAGGCGAAGATTTTGATGCGTTTCGCTAGTGATGACGAGTCCTAGTACTCAAGCATCTTGCTCGAATCCGAAGCAACAATACGCTCCATCGTAGCCAGAAGCCTCTTCACGATCTCTGGGTGTTGCGCGTAGAGATTTTTCGACTCGCTCGGATCCGTCGCAAGATTATAAAGCTGTCCTACAGGCTCGCCAGCGTTTGGATTCCGCTTCTTCGGCTTCGAGAAACCGCCCGATCCTTGCCCTTTGATTAACTTCCAGTCACCAGCACGAACCATTTGCATACCATCGCCGGAACCTGGCGTCATGACAATCGGCCCACGAATGGGCTCCGACGCAGGCTGCTCTCCGGTGAGCACAGGCAAAAAGCTGAAGCTATCTGGCCCCTGATCCGCCGTCAACTCTACGTCAAGCACGTCTGCAAAGGATGCCAGTAGATCGGTAAAGCAAATTGTCTGGTTCGTCGTTGTGCCTTGCTCAACTTTTCCTGGCCAACGCACGATGAATGGCATTCGATGGCCTGCCTCCCAGGCATCGGCTTTCATCCCGCGTAAGTCACCTGCAGAATCATGTCCAAACTTCTCAACATCCTCGTCATACCATACAGGGCCATTATCTGCCGTGAAGATCAAAAGTGTCTCTTCGGTCATCTCGGCTTCATCGAGTGCAGTAAGAACTTGTCCGATTTCATCGTCTACCATCATCATAAAATCGCCAAACATACCTGCTCCGCTCTTTCCAGCGTAGTTCTTCGATGGCAACCACGGAGTGTGAGGCGAGGGATAAGCTAAGTAGAGCATCAGCGGCTTCTCTTCCTTGGTTTTCGCATGCCGCTTGATGACGGAAATTGCTTCTTGGGTAAAACGCGGTGTGACTTCTGCCAGATTCAAATCCGGGGCGATTCCGCCTGCGCGCCAGAACGCTCCTTGAATCGGAGACCAACCGTCGCTCTTGTTCCCACCAGTCTGGTTGCTGGGTGGCGTGACAGCCCGATTGTCGCGAATGAAGAAGTAGGGAGGGATGTCCGTCGATGCTCTAATTCCGAAGAACGAGTCAAAACCACGATCGAATGGACCGCCCGGAAGCGGTTTTGTATAACCACCTCTTTCATCAAAGCCACAATGCCACTTGCCTACCATCGCCGTTCGATACCCTTGGGATTTAGCTAGTGACGCGATCGTCATTTGGCCTTCTTCGATCAACGGCTGTTTCCGCCACAAACCGACGTTGGTGCGAAAAGGATACTGACCTGTCATCAACCCATAACGCGACATATGACAAAGCGGTCCTGGCGCATGTGCATCTGTGAATTTCATTCCGCGCGCCGCCAAGAAATCAATATTGGGCGTTGCGATCTTTGATTTCGGATTGAAACACCCTGGATCTCCGTAGCCCATGTCATCTACCAAAATGACCAAGATGTTCGGCTGGTCTGCGTGTGCTAATGCTGAACTCCCAAGCTGGGAAAAGAAAAACAGTAAGCTAAACACCGTAAAAACAAGCATCTTCAGTTTCATCAACTTCGTCTTGATAGTGAAGGATTCATTGGCGTTTGCGTTCAAGGGAGTGCAATCGCTTGTACCGGATCGCTTTCTCGTTCGCTGGCCCAGCATTCAATCGCGGGGAATTGAGCTGCAAGCTCATGAGCAAGCTGTTCCATCGCAAAACGTTCGCTCGCATAGTGCCCAACCATAAGCATGGCACACTCCGCGGCCTCCGCCTCCAAACAAGTATGATAGGTTGCCTCCCCGGTTAAGAATAAATCACAACCGGAGGCCAAACCATCGCTCAATAAACTCCCTCCGCTGCCGCAAGCAATCGCAACACGTTTAACGTCCTTTTGAGGAAACACCGCTCTTGGTCGGTAACCGGGCAGGCCCGACAACAGTGATGCTAGACCTTGTGCACTCATCGAATCTGGCAGGTCTCCAATCCTACCTGCTCCCAAGCCCGGATGTTCGGGATTCGCGATATTGATGATTGGCTCGACGCCTTGCAGATTCAGCTTTTCCGCAAGCAAAGCATTAATTCCGAATTCAGCAGAATCCCAGGCCGTGTGCGGTGCGTAAATGCTACAACCAGCATTGGCGAGCTGCCACAGCATCGATCCAGCTGTAGTTTGCGTGGTCATCCGCTTCAAAGCTTTGAAGGGCAGCGGATGATGCACAATCACCAACTGTGCGTCACGCTCGATTGCCTCGGATGTCGTCTCTGGAGTCAGCGTCAAACAAGTTTGTACACGATTGGCTTCGTGCCTCGGGCACCCAAGCAGCAATCCGGTGTTATCCCAGGACTCGGTCAAAGCCAAGGGCGCCACCGCTCCCATCCAATCGCAAATTTCGGATACGTTACTCATGCCATAATCTTATCAGAAACCGCGGAAGTTCACGCATCGTATCTTCTTAACGCACGATGCAATACGAGGGAAGCTCGCGTCGACGTAGCCATGCTCCGCAAGCTCCGTCCAATGTTCCGCCCCGCCGTACTCAACATTCTCGGCACTCGGAGGAGCAGCCGACTTGAGTAGTACCAATTCTGCGGCCGAAATACTCATCGCAAGAAACGCAGAAATTGAATCTGTTGTGGTGTCCCAACTATTTGGTAGCACCTCTTCGCTTCCCCCTCTTGCATAGAACGCCGCAGGACTCACCACCGCTAATGATGATGATTGCTTGTCATAGGAGTCCAGGTACGAACTTAGTTCCTCTCGTTGCCTAATCAATCGATGCTCGAGCGATCTTGGCAGGAGTTCATCGAAAATTGCGGAAGTCTTGTCTAGCAAATCTACACACTGCCAATGAATGAATTCTGCATCAAAATGGTGCTTGCTATCCAAATCGCGGACGGCATTCACCAATCCTCCACCTCCGACGACAAGCAAGTTCACCGCAGGCGGTTGCGCGCTCAGCCAACTGGCGAGGCGTTGGCCAAGATTCGGCATGTCAAGCAAGCTCCCGCCTACTTTCACTACGCGTACTTTGCTTATTGACATAGTTCAACTTGCTTCACGATGCGACGCTGCGTTCTGCGACAGCTCCACCAAAGCAAACGCGGGCGCACTTCTCGCAATATCCTCACCGACGATATCGGCCAGCTGTACCGTCTCGGCAGGAAACTGCAGTGCGTCCGCGATTCTTTTGAACATTCCACTGGCGTGTCCACAAAAACACACCGTGGGAAGTTGACTGGCAACCGCGTCAGGTAGGTTCTGATTTATAGCGTGAACGACTTGATCTACCTGAGCTTGAACGACCTGCCCTGCGATCTCGATTAAGTTTTCGTTCTTCATTCTCGTGCTATCTTCGCCAACCATTCGAGCTAACCTCGCGGCTGCGAATTCTGGAATCCTTGGTCGCCCGTCCGCTGTGTCACGACAGTTTGCATCGATTGCGAGTTCGCCGAGTAGTAGATGAGCGTCCTGCGACTCCGCAAATCGCTCGGCTATAATCGGACACTCTGAATCTCCGACCTTCAATGAAGAAACGATCGCGCAAATCGGTGTGCGTTCTAGTCCGGTGTAGACAAGCTGTTTTGTGAGCAAGCGATCATGATCAGTCTTGGCTGGAGTCGTAACGCTTCCATATACAAAAGGGATCACATCCACAGTGGTCGATCCGATATCCACGAGGACGCCGGATCGACCTACAAACTCTGGACGTTGTGCTACCCAAGTTGCAAGCGCCTTCCAGTTGCTAGCAGCAAACCCCCAAGTCGTCCCAGGCAAACTGGCAATCGCCTCGTCAAGCGGAAACCACTGGTCGTCAACCGAGTAAACCACAGTTGGGATTTTTTGCCTCGCTTCCTGCACAGCCTGCAGGATTGAGGCAACACCTATCGAACGGGACGCGAAACAATCCGCCAACTCCCCTGTCATCGTTACGGCAATTTGAGTCGGTATCTCGTGCAATTCCAGTAGCAAATCGCGGATTGCCTGGCTCAAATTGCCATACTCCTGCCACATCGGAAAGTACTTGGAGACGGCGCCGGATTGGTCGCCTTGTCGCCAAGCCAGTTTCAGATTTGCACCACCAATATCGAGTCCGACTTCAATTTTTTCATTTGAGCCTTCGCCAAAATCAGTCACAACTAAAGCACACCCTTCTCACTTGCTGGTAGCTCGCCCGCATCAAGAAAAGCTGCCATCTTAACCGTGAAGGTACTTCCTGTTCCGAGTTGGCTCCGCAAGTGGATTTCACCACCAAGCAACTTGCACAACTCTCGGACTATCGAAAGCCCGAGTCCGGTTCCAGCGTATTGCCTCGTGAGTCCGTCGTTCTCGAGCACTGCATTGCTCTGCCTGAATTTCTGAAAAATGATTTCAAAGTCTGATTCGGGAATCCCGACCCCGGTGTCAGCTACTTCGATCTCAAACATCGGCATGGACAAGCCCTCGTCGTGAAGTCGTGCACGCACATGGATCATGCCTCCGTCAGGTGTAAACTTGATGGCATTGGAGAGAAGGTTCGTCAAAATTTGCTGAAGTTTCGGGCGGTCCTGAAAGAGCTCGAAGTTATCTCCTTCGAAGTGCGTTTGCAGATCCACATTCTTCTCATCCACCAAAGGACGCATCACATCACACTGAGAGGAAACGAGATCTTTTAAATCAAAGCTGCAGGCAGCAACCTGCATCTTGCCTGCTTCAATCTTCGCGAGATCCAAAATCTCATTGATCATGTCCAGCAAGACTTTACCGCTAGACTGAATATTATTGGCATACCGTCGCTGCTTATCTGTCAAGGCATCAATATCGTGAAGCACATCACTGAAGCCGATAATGCTGTTAAGCGGCGTACGCAATTCGTGACTCATATTGGCAAGGAAGTCACTCTTCAAGCGATTTGCCTCGAACAAACTCAAGTTTGCCTGGGCGAGCTCGTCGACTTTCACGTCCAACTCTTGATTCAATGACTGGAGCGACTCTTGGTCATCCGTTACTTTACGGAGCATTCGATTGAACGCCTCGCTCAATTCACTAAACTCGTCACCGGTATCAAGATTAGCTCTAAGGTCGGTATTGCCACGGCTTATCGCGTCGCTCACACTTTGCAAGTGCCTCATCGGCTCAAGCACGAGCCGCCGAAACACCCAATGCACAACAAAAAGCGTCATAGCAATCGTCACCATCGCGATTGCAATCATCACAGCCAAAGCGGGCGTCGAGGCAACTTGGGTCTCAGCGTAAGGAATCATCACGCGCACGGCACGGAATGGCACCGTTGGTATATTCGGTTTGGTGGTATTCTTGTACTTCGGGTGGCATTCTAAGCACAGAGGATGAGTGAAATTGATGGCGTGATAATAGACGTACCATCCGTCTTCAGGCACTGTCTTCGCAATTCCGCTGGCGATTAGTCGATCGAGTTCCTTTCCCTGCGGCAGGTAAGGGCCTTCTTCCCGATACAGCAGATCTAGCGAACGTCGAATGTTGACCATGTCCGCGTCTGCCGCAAATAGTTCTTCGCGTTCGTCTTCCGTTAATGCCAGCGCGATTTCCTCCTCACCTTTTCTTCGTTGATAGTCCAGCAGCACTCGAGTTTCAGCGTCCTTGAGCTTCTTTAATTGCTCTCGAAACAATTCTTCGAGCTTCCGAAGGATGGTGAGCTCACGATCACGATCTGGCGTAAATGAGATATTGAAGTTGCTGTACTGCTCTTCCTCAAGCAACATCATATATTCGGCTGCAGAATACGAATTGTTCTCGACAAACTTCTCGCGCAGGATCTCGTAGACATCCGAGCTAAAAAGAGTCGCCGTGCCGTCACCGGGGAAAACAAATTCTGATCCTAATTTTTCCACATGGTGCCAAGCCACTGCGTCTCGCGCGTAGTCTCGGGCTTTTTGACGAGTTGTTTGCATTACCAGACGGTCGGCCAAAAACTGTAGCACGAACCAGAACGAGAGTCCGATTGGCAGAAGTAATGCAAACCCAAGAAAAAGAAGACTTTTTCTTTCCAAGCTCCAACCACCAACGAACCTACGTACCGCCGTACGAAGAAATCGAATGATCGCGTTAAGCTTTCCGTTAGCCAAAGAATCCTAACCCTGAGCAGATGGACTCACACAATTTTAGCCCACATTGGCCCTCCACACCTAGAGTGCTTGGGAAAGAAGATCGGCTGTCTGGAGCTTCCCGCTGGCGTCTTCTGCTTTCAGTTTTGTCCGATTTTGAATTGGCCCACGGAATCTGCTCAAGGCATCCTTCGCTGAAGCAAGATCCTGAGCGTGATCAACTAGACCCCGACAATCGCGATCGCCGATCCTGTAAACCGGAACTCGGGAAAGGCGTAACAAACCGACAGAAGGAGAATGCTGCGTGTTAACGCATGAAAGATACCCACCCAATGACCGACCAGCGCAGAAAAAGGTAGCACATGAGCCCGGTTAGGATTACGACGCTCAGCGTTAGTGATTCCGCCTCCAGCATGAAGAATGGAATGGCGATTGCGTATACACCGGGGGCTTGTGCAACAGCATACAAGAAGATCGTATTAAAGAGGTTCTTAGCGTCCTTCTTTCCCAGTAAGTTCTCTCCTGTGAGTTTGGAAACGAATCCCCCGAGGTAGTAGATCGCGCTCGTTCCTACGAACACACTCATGCATTTAGCAATCGTAGACTCAAAGATCAACGAAATTGCGATTCCGGTCCAGGCAACTGCACCTGCGATTGGCATCGCCAGGAATTTATTCCTGCGAATTTCAATTAGCTGCTCGTCTAGGCTAAGTTGATTACTTGTCACCGCCTTGTCGCACACATTGTTTCGGTATTTTTCACCAGAGTATGATGAGATTAGATCCGACGACATTCTTAATCGTGGATAGACTCCGTGATAGCTCCTTCTTCGAATGCACATCAGCGATCTTGGAATCAAAGGAGATTAAGCGGTTGAATCTATCAGACTGAGTCCGCGATTAAGCCCAAAACTTCCACCAAGGCCGCGGTAGCGAAACGTGCCAGTCGCCTTTGGTCCAATCCACTCTTGTCGACACATCCTTTGGGAACTCTTCACACTTGGACTCCAGTCGCGACCGTTCCGCGTTGATCTGCTTTCCAAGTTCAGGCAGTTCCAGTGCCGCAATGGCAGAGAATGCCCAGGTTAAACCTTTTACCATTTGCTTGTAGCTTTGCTTGGGAACCTTCGCTCGGGCTGTTTTTTGGCAATGCGCTATCACTTCCAAAATGTAGTGAACAACTTTGGCATCCTTCGCATCCTCGGGAATATGTTTCGCAAACTCAGCGATATTTGCCTTGCCCGTTTCGCCAGATGCCTCTGCTTCAGCGACCGCTTCAAAGTTGCTGAGAATCGTGGAAAGCTCGAACTCATTCATGCTGTCTGGATCTTTTCCGGCAGTGGCAGCATCGGCGCAAATGCGAAGCGTCTCTGCAATCAGATCAAAAGCTCCTTCCGGAGGTGTGCGCCAAGTTTGCACCAAGTACGGTTCGAGCAACTTCGCGCATCGTGTGAGAAGAGCCACGCTGGCCCATTTCGGTAATTCGCTCATAGGACTGCTCGCTATCAGAGTGGGAAAGCAGACGAGGGAAGCTACGCCAAGTCTAACAGAAACAGTCTGTGGTTGCCGAAAACTGGCTCGTTCCCTACCTGCGACAGTCGAGGCAAAGCATACCAATCGCTGGCGGAGCCACTTCATGAAACTCGCATTTTCGCTGTGCAATTATTGCTACAATCTCTGCTGCCCTGTGACTCGCCCCTCCAACACTTCCTGCCACCCCGCTTGCCATGCAAACTATCGACTACATCGTTCTCTTCGGCTACTTCACCGTCATGGTCAGCATAGGCATCTGGGCGATGCGGCGAGTAAACAAGCAAGAAGAGTACTTTATGGGAGGCCGCGGTTTCGGCAAGCTCTTGCAGACCTTTGCCGCGTTCGGCGCGGGAACAGGTGCCCACGAGCCTGGCACCGTCGGACGAACCGCGTGGACCAGCGGCTTGAGCGGCGTTTGGTCCGCTTTGATGTGGCTCTTCGTCACCCCTGTCTATTGGGTGACCGCGGTATGGTATCGGCGGATGCGTCACCTAACACTGGGCGATTGGTTCGTGGAAAGGTACGAGTCGAAGGCCATGGGGGTCGCCTACACGGTCTTCGCTTTCACCTTCTACATCTTTTACCTCTCGACCATGTTCACCGCGATCGCCAAGATCGCGGTACCAATGCTCGGCATGGAAGAAATTTGGGGGATGGATCTCAAGTTCGTTTTGGTGCCAGGATTGGCAACGATCGTCATCGTCTACGGCGTACTTGGAGGTCTCACCGCCGCCTACTACACAGACTTGATTCAAGGCGTCTTCATCATCCTGCTTTCGGTGCTGCTCATTCCTTTCGGGCTCAGTGCCTTAGTAGAGCAGTTTGGAGATCCAGCAACTCAAAGTATGTGGGCTGGCTTCAACATATTGCACGAGCGTGTTTCGGATGATTACTTCAATCTATTCGGCGGTCCCAGTGCAGGTGAGTTTCCGCCTCTGTATATCGTGTCGCTTAGCATCTTGGGTATCGTTACGATAGTCGTTCAGCCGCACTTCATTGCAACTGGGGGCGGATCGGCCAAGGCTGAGGATGAAGCACGCATTGGTTTGGTCGTTGGAAACTTCCTAAAACGTTTATGTACGGTCGGATGGGCAATCACCGCTCTGATTGCTTTGGCACTTTTTGCCGACAGCGTCGACATTCTGAAAGATCCCGATCGCGTTTGGGGCGTCGCAGCGAAAGAGATCCTTGGGCCGCTAAACCTCGGCTTAGTCGGATTGATGCTAGCTTGTTTGCTGGCTGCAATGATGAGCTCCGCTGACGCTTATATGATCGTCACAAGCGCTTTAGTCACGCGGAATATCTACGCCGCCTACATCGACGACAAGGCGGATGAGAAGACCTACTTGACCGTGGGACGCCTTACCGGCTTATCGATCATCATCGGCGCCAGCACGATATCGTTGCTTTGGGCCAATGTCTTCGAGCAATTTAAACTTGCGATCGAGTTACCGATCTTATTCGCCGCACCGTTTTGGATCGGAATGTATTGGCGTAGAGCGAATCGAACCGCAGTTTGGATCACGATCAC
Source organism: Aureliella sp. (assembly GCA_963691875.1). Taxonomy (GTDB): domain Bacteria; phylum Planctomycetota; class Planctomycetia; order Pirellulales; family Pirellulaceae; genus Aureliella. The sequence goes on along the minus strand of OY829846.1, from coordinate 557,913 downwards.
GTTCTCACTGATGTTCTTCTTTTTGCTGCCGCTCGTCCTACCAGCTTTACCGGGTCTCAAAGAAAACCAGAGCTTTGCAGTCGAATCAAACCGCGTCACCAAGACCTTTACGCGCCCAGCCACCGCTGCGGACGTCGCCCGCCACGAAGCCTGGCTGAAAGTGCATCAGCAGGCTCTCGCTGAGGGTAACGAGAAGCTACTGAAGAAACTTGGGACGGAACCACCGACCGCTCCCGTCGGCGAGCCCATCTCACTTCAGATCCGAAGCGGTGGTAAAGCCTTATTTTGGAGTTCATTGAAAGCCGGGGGCGAAACAAAACTTGAAACGCTTTCCGATGAGACGAAAAACTCCGTTCGAACCGTCGTTCAAAAGAGGTCTGGAGAATTCATTGGTCAAGGCACGTTCAAAGTCGACTTCCTGCTCTACAGCCTGATTGGAATCGACTTAAGTGGAGCGTCCAAAGCAACGCTGGAAACACTAAGGCTTCCACCGCGTGTCCTACTGCCCTTCGTCATCCTCGTACTCTGCTCACTGTTCACGCCTCGCAATACCGAGAAGAGTTTGCATCACTATTACGCTAAGATGAATACCGAAGTTGACGCCGATCCAGCGCGGGACTCTGCGAATCTCGAAGCTGCATATTCCTCGACGGACTACGCCAAGGACCGCAAGCTGTTCCCGAACAGTGATCTGGAGTTCGTCAAACCCACGACCAAAGACATCATCGGTTTCACAATCTCCGTCCTAGCCTGCTTTGTCGTACTCGGCCTTCTGATATGGATCGCCGGAATCGGCCGCTAGCGATTTTTAGCCACCCTCAGCTCACGGATGCTCAGGCAAGCTCCGCTTTGCGTGTGACCGTCACCGGCCGGGGCTTCAGCCGCTACGCCACCAATAATGCAACTAGCTCGATCCGGGCACCGCATAAAAAGCCGCAAGGTCACCACGTAGTCTGGCGACGGACGGCGTGTCTTGGCGACTAGGAACCTGCCAGTTCGCGGTTCCTGTCCGCAGCCTGGGTTCGGCATTACCAGCATCTCCCTCTGGATACGCGGTTCAGCTGTCGCTGCACTGTCTTGTGCGGCGGACGACAACTTAAGAGAGTTGACCTTCGACACGCCCAACTTTAGCCAGATGGTTCAAGACTTTCGCTGCATCTGCATTGGCTCAGCAAGTAGACTCCTACGCTATCCAAGGTACGGGATCTGGTGAGCCGCTCGGAATTTTGAACGATAGCGGAGTCTCTGAGACTGGCACTATCGGTGCTATCGCGTGGGAAGACGTTGCAGCAGCAGCGGCTCAAGTTCGCTTGGCTAACCACGAACCGAACAGCATGATTCTCGGCGTGCAAGCGTACGAAGACTTGCAAGTGCTTCCTGCTGGCGATGGCACAAACTCGATGAAGGGTTGGGTGCCCGCCCCAAGTTCGGTGGCTGACCTTTCGTACTACGCGACGAACAATTGCCCACTATCACAAGCCGTGGTTGGCGATTTTTCGAAAACTATCTTCGGTGTGAGAGAACAAGCGAGAATCGAAGTCAGCCAAGACGTTGGATTCCAAGAAGATTCTTTGTTCTTCAAGGTCGTGTGGAGAGGTGACTCGGCCGTAGTCGATCCTTCGGCATTCCATCGCTTGGCTGGAATCACTTCGTAGTAATACATGGCGGGCTGGGGGGCCGCGAAAGGCCCTTGATCCCGCAAGTTGGCCCGCGCTAGCTGGTAGCTTAACGCTAGGTGGTTGTTGCTTCTTGTTTAACACCTAGCCTAGGTTGCAAAAACCGCGGGACAGCGAACGCAGTGCCTTAGATCCACAGCTAGGGTCTTGCGGTCGCTGTTTAAGACCCTTTCCCGCCGCGGCTTTCTTCTTTTCCCGCGGCAACCACCGGAGAGGCAGATACTAGGTTTTAAACACAGTTCGGGGTTTTTTAGGGTTCCTCTCTGGCCTGACTGCAGCACAACGTGGCGCTGCTATGCTGCACGAAGGCTCTATTTAGTAGCTGGACGGCAAACCGAGTAATTGCCGAGCTGGAGATCCAATCGAGTACGGCGTTCTTGTGATGTGCGAAAAGCGGCGATTCGATTCAATTTTAAGGATACAAGTTGAGTTTACTTGCGGCGACGACGCACAGCTGCGACTGCGCCAACTAGCAAGCCCCAAGTAGCAAAGCTGGTAGGCTCTGGTACAACACCAGTTGGAGGATCTGCGTGCCGAAACGCAACTTCGCCGATTCCAACACCATCAAACGCTGGTGGAAATTGCGGTCCAGTCATGATGAAACGGACGAATTGTGCTGAAGCAGTACCGAAGCTATTGAAAACCTCTGCACCGTAATCGAGGGAAATCGGATTGTCCGCAGGCATCAATCCAGCTGCGAGAGATGAAAAGGAAATGCCGTCATTGGAGATCTCTAGATCCAAATTCAATATCCCCGACGAGTCTTCGTTCCAGAGTGCAAGTGCGTCAAATGTTCTGACGGCCCCAAAATCGTAAGTCACTATCACAGGCAGATTGGGACCAATTTCACTGAACCATTCATTGCCAACGAATACGTAGGTGTGTTGCGTAGATGCAACGTAGGAATCGAAATCCGAAACATCGGAAACGTAAGGTGTACCCAGCAACCCGTTTTGGTTGAAGGTGTCAGCAATATTACCGAAACCAGTACCCGGACCTGCACCACCTTCGTTGACCACCGCAGCCGTCGCACTGAATAAAACCGAACCGTGTGCACTGTTGATTCCACCAACAGCCACCAATCCAATGGCAAGCAGTGTAGCTGAAAGTCTTTTGATCATCGGAAAAATCTCTCTCTATTAGGGGCAGGAAATGTTGATCTAGCAAATCTCCGTAATCCAGATCGATTCTGTCAGAGCGAGCGTAGAAGAAGCGCATTCTGCGCTAAGTACGAACTCCTTTCTTTTGCGCACCTTCGCCATAACTGGCGACATCACACCAGGTCGCGTGTTTTCATCGTTGCAATTCGCTACGGCTGTTTCCAGAGCACGCAATTGCATCGTGTGACAAACGACATCGCTTTAGAGAGAAGGCTGGTGGAAGCGAATATTTCAAAGTCGCAACTTTGGCTTCAACACCAACTGAAATCTGGGTTTCGAACTATTCGATCAACCACTGAGCTAGTCAGTCAGCAGCTAGTGAAAGTCTACTGGTGCGATGGTGAAGTATCGGGCGCGTTGTCGCGGAATCTCGAGAGGCCCTAACGATAGCAAGCTGAGCGATAGCATCCGTGAGTCCATAGTCGCCGAAGGCTTAGCAGCATTGAAGGAGGACGGGCAATGAGCAACCCTATCATCTGGATCGGTCTTAGTGCGGTGGTAACAACCATTGCCTTGCACTTCTGGTTCGAGGCGGAAGTGCGATAGAAGGCGGGCCGATCGCTGCCCTTTTAAGGCGGGGTAGTCTATCCCTTATAGCGTGTTTTCCTTTGTTTTTTTACTCTATTTCGGGGCAGCTCAAAGGGCCTAAAACTGCGTTTGAGCCCTGTTTTTTAGGGGTTTCCGCAGCTTTTCGGAGGTGCTCGTAGTACGCTGCCCGCACCGGTCTCTTCCCACTATAGAAATGGCAGTCCATTAACATCTAAGGCTAATGACTCCTCGGTGGGAATGTTAAGCGGGGGTACTTACGGCCACGCGACGGGCTGGTTTCGGGACGACTTTCAAGAGCGGCACGGTGCTACGGCCGCCATGGAAGGTACGTCCAGATTCAAGATAGTGATCGAATACAAAGGCCCCTTTTTTGGAGTTGCCAGCTCGGAGACATCGGAGAATGGCTGGATGACCACACTCTGGGCATTCGACTCGTAGTCCGTGACTATCCAAAGTCTGGTGCACCATCTTGGCAAAGGCCTGATTCTCACTTAAGGAACCAAATGACCAGCCGTGAAAGCTCTGAAGGCGGGATTCGATAGTACGGACGATCTGTTGCTGCAGGGATTTAATTTCATTGGAAAGTTGATTCATCTGACCCATCGCTTGCTGTAGCGTTGGATCGGGCATGCTCATTCGCTGACGCAGCCCACCGTAGACTCGCTCTGCAATCAATTGCACCGCACGCAAATACAAGTGCTTCTCCGCCTTCGTTAACGCTCGATCCGATTTGTCGAGCACTATCTCTAGCAATGCGATACTTTCGCCCGCGTGTAGGACCGGCCCGAAGATGAGTGCGTGTTCGGTTGGATTCCCTGCGTCCTCGTTTTCGGCATTCGCTGCAGTCGGTTCTGCCAACATGGGTTGCTTCTGCTGCCAAGCGATCTGGACGAGCCGATCGTGCTTCCTGTGCTCAGTCACACTGCTGACGACGCCATCCATTCGATAACGCACACCAAACACAGCACCAGGAGCTCCCTGAGCTTTCATCCAGGCGACTGCGGCGATGCCTCCAAAGAGCGCTGTTACTTCAGGCAGCAACATTTCAAGAAACGACTGCAGAGGCAGATCGTTATCAATCAACTCTCCGAGTTTCTTGACTTGCTTGGCTGAAGGGCCTTTCGACAAGTGTGGTAACTCTTGCAGAGCTTGTCGCAGTCCCTGAATGTCCGTTTCAGATTTCATACTCTTGGTTTGATACCGCGGAAGGTTTCGATTTTCAGGATCGTTCGAGTAAAAAACACGTGGATGCTAACAGCATTCCGCCACTGAATCACCACACTTACCGAACTGGACACGGCCCATTCGATGAAAGGTCTGACGCTAAAGTTCCGCCAATCTCCACCAACTGAAAAATTGGTGAAATCCATCAAAGCCTATTCCCTTCACTCGACGAAATTGTTTATACTGTTTGTTAGAACATTCGGCAAGCGAGATTGTCGGCGGCAACGGAAGATTCGGTTTTTATCCAACAAATAAGGGAATAACTGGAACTTTCTGCTTGCCAAATCCTTCATAGAGTTATCCTGAATCACAACCTCAGCGGTATAACCCTTCACGATATCTCACCACTGGGCTTTCGCTAGCAAAACGCCGATTCGACTAAGACTTCGTTCCTGGGCAACTTAGCGCGGTATCACGGAATCTCGAACGAGACCTTGAAATATGTCTACAACTCCTTCTCCCGAGACAGTTGAACAGACCAAGCAGCAGATCCGATCACTCATCAATGAGATCGCGGATCTATCACGCGGCGACACGCCAGCTGAGGACTATTATCCGGCCGTATTGAAGCGAGTCGTCGATGCTTTGGCTGCAGTCGGAGGCGCTATTTGGTTGCTTGACGAAGAAGGCGCTCTCAAGCTGAGCTATCAGATCAATGTCAGCCAAGAGCTGCTTGCTCCAGACAACGATGACGCAGTGAAGCACGGCAAGTTGCTAACTCGACTGTTCAGTCGCGGTAAGTCGGAGTTGATTCCGCCAAACTCGATGCTTGGTGATGATCAGAGCGAGGGCAATCCATCCCAATATTTGCTTGTCGTATCGCCCCTGTCTGGTGGTGCACAGACGGCTGGAATCATTGAAGTTTTCCAGCGTCCCAATTCGGCGCCCAACATTCAACGCGGATACCAACGCTTCCTTGACCAGATGGCCGGCTTGATCGGCGAGTGGTTGAAGGGACGAACCTTGCAGAAGGTTTCCGACCGCCAAGAGATGTGGAAGAAGGCCGATCACTTCGCTCGGTTGGCCCATGACAATCTCGAGATGCGTGACACCGCATTCACGATTGCCAACGAGGGTCGACAGCTTATTGGCTGTGACAGAGTCAGCTTGGCAATCAAGAAAGGTGGCAAGTGCAAGGTGCAAGCCATCTCGGGCCAGGACACGATCGAGAGTCGCTCCAACATTGTCACCGCGTTGAATCACTTATCGACCCGAGTCGTCTCAGCAGGCGAATCGCTGTGGTACGACGGAACGGCAACCGACTTGCCGCCACAGCTGGAAGAAGCTGTGGAAGACTATGTGGATCTTTCTCACGGTCGCTCGATAGCCGTACTTCCGATTCGACGTCCTGAAAAGGTTGTCGAGGGCGATGTAAAGATGAAGGACAATAACTTCTCGGAGGATCTTTCGAGGCGAGAGATCATTGGTGCACTGATCGTCGAGCAAATCGAAAGCCAAGTTAGCTCGGAAGACCTGCGGTCTCGTTGCGACTTGGTCTACGAACACGCTGCCCGAGCACTCAATAACTCCCTACTTCACAACGATCTCTTTTTGATGCCAGTCTGGCGATTCCTTGGACGCGCTACTTGGATGTTCAAGGGCTCCGCCCTACCGAAAACACTGGCCGTCCTATCGCTCATCCTGATCGGTATCTTAGCGATGCTCGTCATTCGCATTGATCACGACCTTGAGGCTACCGGAACGCTTGAACCCAAGCTTAAGAAACAAGTCTTCGCCTACATCAACGGAGAAGTCGTTGATGTCATGGTGGACCACGGAGATGAAGTGAAAAAAGGCGACGAGTTGGTTCGATTGATTAACCGCGATCTTGAGGCAGAGATAGAGAACCTGACCGGCCAGACAAACGAAACGAAAGAGCAAATTCGAACGTTCATTTATCTGTTCCAAAGTGCGGCGGATCCACTCGAGAAAGCTAGGCTGGGAGGCCAGCGAGCAGAATACCAAACGCGACTGACGAGTCTTGAGAAGCAGCTTCAGCTGGCGAATGACAAAAGGGAACAACTTGTGCTGAAGAGTCCCATCGATGGCAAGGTGATGGACTGGGAGCTAAAAAACAAGCTCATGCACCGACCAGTCGTAACTGGGCAGGTCTTGGTGAATATCGCTGACTCTGATCCTGACAACGAATGGGAGCTCTCACTGCTAATGCCAGAGAAACGCATGTCCTACCTAGACAATGCGCTGAATCCTCTTGAGGGTGACCCACTGGATGGACTGCCGGTGACCTTTATCTTGCCATCAGACCCGTCAGTCGACCACAAGGGCTTTCTTTCCCGTGAGGCAGTTCATGCTCGTGCTTCGCTGCACAAAGAGGATGGCACGGTCGTGAAGATGCGGGTGACCCCTGAGTCGTTAGATGGTATCAAGCCTCGCCCTGGGCTAAAAGTGATTGCCGACGTTACTTGTGGGCAAGGAAGTGCCGCCTTCGTGTGGTTCCACGAGGTTTACGAGTGGGTTCAAGCCCACGTATTGTTCTAAGAACCGAGTGCCCAAACACCACTCCTCCGTCTTTCCGAGGCTAGTCATGAAAATCTTTCTCATTCTTACTTTGAGCGTTGTTTCCTGTTCACTCGTCAGTGCTCAGCAACCAGGTGCCATTCCCCCTGTCAGCCTGACAGACCTTCCACCAATCGGAAACGCAGAGATTGAAACTCAGGGCCGAAGCGGCGAGATCGTAGCAGACGTCGCGACGATCAAGGCTATCCACAAGATCAAGCTGTCGGCGACCGCAGATGGAATGATCGAACAGCTGAAAGTGGATGAAGGTAGTGTTGTCAAAAAGGGCGACGCCATTCTGGTCATCGACTCGCGCGTCGCCACTGCGGATCTAGAAGTAGCGAAGCAGCAGTTGGCAGCAGCGGTGATATTGGAGAAGCAGACAGCAAACTTGGACTTCTCTCAGAAGTCCTACGACCTCGCACGGGACCGATACAATTCCAACCTCGAACTGTATAAGAAGGGCTCTGCTGGCTACTCCGAGACAAGGCAGATGAAGCTTGAGGCCGAAAAGGCTGGTTTCAGCATCGACATGGCTCTCGACGAGCAAAAGAAGAATCAGCTGGATCGTAAGATCGCTGATGAACAGCTCAGAGCGAGCAAAATCAAGCTAGAAATGCACACCCTAAAGGCACCGTTTGATGGAGAGATCATTGAGCGGATCCGCGACTACGGCGAATGGGTCCGAGCGGGCGAACCTGTCTTTCGATTCATTCATTTGAATGAAATGAAGGTCGAATGCTATGTTCCCCTGAATGGAATCAGCCCCAATGACCTACGAAATTCGATGATGCAGATCAGCTTTGGTACGGGCGACGGGGGCGGCAATCCGATGGACACGGAAGCAAAGGTTACCTTCGTGAGCCCCGAGATTGAAAGTGGCAAGGTCAAGGTTACTGGAAAGCTTCCCAACATGAAGAATCTGGAAGGTCACTGGATGTACAGCGACGGGATGACAGCCAATGTAGTCATCGTCCTGCCTGAGTAGCAATGACGATCTGGCTAGACCTGAATACCTCTTCTCAAATCAATTTCTCGAAGCGATAGAACTCTCATGACAACGATGGCGGAAAGTCTGGTGAACAGTGCGATGCGGCCGCTAAAGCTGCGTCGTCGTCCAGACTTGGAAGCCAAGCGACATCGCTATCATGGCCGTGCCTACTGGGTGGTCAAAGAGCCCGTTGGCCTGAATTACTATCGTTTCCACGAAGAAGAATATGCCATCCTGAATATGTTGAAGGATGACATTAGCCTGCAAGAGATCAAAGATCGCTTCCAAGCGGAATTCGCTCCGCAGCGCATCACGCTGCAGGATCTTCAACAGTTTGTCGGGATGTTGCACCGCAGTGGCTTGGTGATTTCCGAAACCACCGGCCAGGGACGACAGCTCCGTAGACGAGGTGATACAAAAAAGAAAAAAGAACTGCTCGGCAAGTTAGCCAACGTTTTCGCATTGCGATTTCGCGGCATCGATCCCGAACGAATTCTGAACTTTCTGAATCCCTTCACGTGGTGGATTTTCACTCTACCATGCTTGATGGTGTTTCTGATGTTTGGAATGAGCGCCATCACTCTGGTGCTCGTCAATTTTCAAGAGTTTCAAAGTAAGTTACCGACCTTTGAATCATTCTTCGCTGCAGAGAATTGGATTTACCTCGGCACCACGATGGCTGTGGTGAAGATTCTGCACGAGTTCGGGCACGGTCTGAGTTGTAAACGCTACGGAGGTGAATGCCACGAAATGGGATTCATGTTCTTAGTATTCACGCCTTGTCTCTATTGCAATGTTTCCGATTCGTGGATGCTACCAAACAAATGGCAACGCGTATTCATTGGCGCAGCAGGGATGTACGTCGAACTCATCCTGGCATCGATTGCCACTTATCTTTGGTGGTTTAGCGATCCGGTCACCTCGCCGACATTCAACTTCCTGTGTCTCTCGGTGATGTTCATTTGCTCCGTGAGCACCGTCGTCTTTAACGGTAATCCGCTGCTGCGTTTCGATGGCTACTACATCGTGATGGACTTGCTAGAGATACCGAACCTTAGACAGAAGGCAACGGAAATCCTCAAGCGGGGATTCCAAAAATACTGCCTCGGCCTTGAGCTGCAAGAGAATCCGTTCCTGCCGCACAAGAAGCAATTCTTCTTTGGACTCTTCACGGTCGCTTCCAACATCTATCGTTGGGTTGTTGTTTTCTCCATCATGATGTTTCTGATGCAGGTTCTGAAGCCATATGGATTGGAAGCATTGGGACGCGTCGTCGCGGTCGTTGGATTGGCCGGCATGATCTTTCAACCCATTTGGCAAATCATCAAATTTTTCCGTACACCTGGCAGGGCGAGCAAAATGAAGAGAAAAAACGTCCTCACATCCTTGACTGTGGCGGCCGCCGTCATCACTGGAATCTGCTTCATTCCGTTGCCATTTCATGTGGATGCAGCAGTTGAGATTCGCCCACAGAACGCGAAGACCGTCTACGCGATTGAACCTGGAAGACTAGTTTCCTTAAATAAGAAACTCGGCGATCCTGTCAAAGCCAATGAGACCATTGCAACACTTGCGAGCGATGAATTGATTCGCGAGAGGGAACGAGCCTTTGGTGAACTCAAGGTTGCCGAGACTCGTTACCGCGAAACATGGAAGCAGGCGCCGAACGATCCTCAAGCACGTTCGCAACTCGAATCGTTGCTGGAGTCCGTGAACTCAAAAGCGGCGATTCTCACAAAAGTCGAGGAACGCATTGAGCTTTTAACGATCAAAGCACCAGACAAAGGCACCATCATTCCAGCACCGGACAAAGACGTGCCGCCCCAGGTCGCATCATCGGAACAGCTGCCGTCGTGGAGCGGCAATCCATTTGACGAAGTCAATGAAGGTGCTGTATTTGCAAACGCAGACGTCTTCTGCATGATCGGCAACCCTGAGCAGATGGAAGCCATCCTAGTCATCGATCAACACGATATCGATCTTGTAACAACTAAGATATCCGCCGATATTAAAATCGAGTCAGCCAGACTGAGCACCTTTTCTGGAGTCATCCAGACGATTGCCGAAAGGGAGATGCGAGAGACGCCGGAGGCTTTGGCGTCGCAAGTCGGCGGAAGCCTTAACACACAAATGGGTCCTGATGGACAACTTCGTCCCATCAGTACTTCCTACCAAGCACGTGTTCCTTTGGAAAACTGTGAGGTACCCCTTCGTGCCGGCTATCGTGGCCAAGCGAAGATTTACGTCGGCTGGAAATCGGTAGGTTGGCGAATTTATCGCTTTCTGTCCCGAACCTTCCGATTTGAAATGTAACTGGTTCGACCGCGGCTGGATGAGCCACCGGTCATTATGTTTAACTTGTGGCAATTTTGGAGATTGCCACGCAAATAGCTGCTAGTCAGCACAAGGAGATTGTCTCATGGCAAATGAAGAAGGCACCGCAGTACAAGAGCCTGCAGCAGAAGCCCCAGCACCAGAAGCGGCACCTGCGCCAGTTCCTCAACAACAGGCACAGCCTGTTCAAGTCCAAGTTCTCGATGAGAACGCGGATGCGAACTATGCAAACTTCTGCCGCGTCACTGGCTCGCCAGAAGAGTTAATCGTCGATTTCGGCCTCAACCCACAACCAGTCGGTGTGCCTAAGGATCCCATCAACGTAAATCAGCGTGTGATCATGAACTTCTACACCGCCAAGCGATTGTTAGCTGCTTTGCAAATGTCTGTACAGCGTCACGAAGCTGTCTTCGGCATTCTGGAAACAGATATTCAAAAGCGACTCAAGACCCAACAACCTGGCTAAGCCCATGTTGTGAAAACAAGTGGATTGTGGCGATCCACAAATGAAAAGTTCAAACAGGTCGAGCAAGTTTATTGCTCGACCTGTTTTCGTTTCTCAATCAGATGCCGAAGCGACGGCGCGGCCATAGCAAACAGGCCATCCGACACTCCAGCCGCTTCCCCTTCTAAAAGAACGGCTGAAAGATGTTGGCCGCATCGATCAATTCGTAGAACCCGAAGCCTATTAAACGCCCTCCAAGCGCTGAAGTGCAGAGCGAAACAAACACTGCGGAAACAAACCCAGCGACAACTAAGAAAGAGTCCTTGGAGGAAGATGGCTCAACGCTCCGCTTTGACCTCCGAATCCCGTTGACGCAGCTTCCGTCCAGAACCGCCACTACGGTCAAAAAATAGTGTCGAGACGTCAAGAATGGAGTGAAGCCCACGATGCCCAAGCCAACAAAGATCAATCCAATCAATGAAAGCGGTAAGATGCAGAAACCAATGAGCCCAGCTAAGACTGAACCAAAAAGAAAGAAACCTCCCAGAAAAGGATTTGGCCTGAGCCGATGGGACATCAGCAACCAAGCAGACATCCCGACTACTTGCCAGAGAATCGGGGGTAGCAACAAGAGCGCTTTCGGATCATCCCAAACTGTTCTCAAATCGAAACTACTTGTCGGTTCGTAGAAGCCATACCAGGGGCGATGTAAAAAACCTGGATCATAGAGAATACACAAGACCGGCATCACGATGCCCCATAGGCCTCGTGCCACGGCATCGGTAGACGGGTGTTGCACTCTCTTCATCAGTAAACTGATGACCACGATCAGTGCGAAGATGCATAGCAGCCCGAACAGGTGCGTGTACTTGAGCAACATCGTGGCCAACGCGATGAGTGCCGTTGCTATCATCAAGCTACGAACACTGTAATTGACTGGCGATCTCGAATCCTGACTTAGCTCGTGATTATCGCTCAGGTCATCAAACGCCGCCGTATCCACGTCGGCAAATCGCGGTGGCGATTCTGAGTCCGGTTCTAGCATGTGGCGAAGTTCTTTGTGTGAGCAGGTCAGTTTCTTCATTTGTGAGAAAACGGTGCAAGCCGTGGGCCGGCGTTTTCTAGATTCGACCAGACGCTAGCACGTTCGGCCAACTTCAATATGATCGCCTTAGTCCTTTGCGTCGGAGGCTGGATCCCGGTAACGCTCGGCCGCATAATGAATCCTCGCTAAATATCCACCAATATTCAATAAGATTTTCCCATGAAAACTGTAGCAGCGGTTATGTCAGCGCTAAATAAGAAAGGGAATCCGCAACGGATCCAAACATTCGCGAATCACGGAGCACCAAAGGACACGTTGTTCGGAGTCAGCGTCGCAGACATGAAAGTGATCGCGAGGCAGATCAAAGGCGAACAAGAACTCGCGCTGGAACTTTATGATACCGGTAACAGCGATGCCATGTACCTGGCAGGAATCGTCGCGGGTGGCAAGCTGATGAACAAGAAGCAGTTAGGCCATTGGGCCCGCAATGCTTCTTGGTACATGATCTCAGAGTACAGCGTTCCGGGGGTAGCAACGGAAAGCAATCACGCGCGCGACCTCGGCTTGAAGTGGATCACACGCAAGAAGGAGCTGGTGGCATCCTGCGGCTGGAATACCTTGGCAGGCTATATCACGGTCACAGACGATGCGAACCTCGACATCGAAGAGGTAAATGCTCTACTAGAGTGAATAGAGCAGGGGATCGATTCCGCAGCCAATCGCGTTCGCTGCACCATGAATGGCTTTGTCATTTCAGTCGGCTCTTACGTGAAGCCACTAAGCAAGCAGGCCAAGACTGTCGCCAAGAAAATTGGAAAAGTCAACGTTGACCTGGGTGGAACCTCGTGTAAGGTCCCGTTGGCAACCGAATACATTGAAAAAGTTCAAAAGTCCGGCCGTGCTTTCAAGAAACGAAAGACGATCAAATGCTAGGACGGTTGACTATCGTCCGGTCGCCGCTCACGAAACTTGACCTTGTTTTGACGGCATTCGTAGGCGTCTGCTAAGCTTATTTCGATCCCATTGGACGCCATGCCACGGTGACGACTCGCTTTAGTCTTCCTACTTCCTTGTAGCCTGACTTGAGGCTTAAAAGTGACAGACCAAAGAGCCGGAGACTACCAAAAACGAATATCCAGGAGACGCATATGGACTTTTCGTTTCCTTGCAATCGCACTCGGCTTTTCACTAATCTGTATCATTGAGTTGATGTTGCGATGTTTAGGGCCGCCACCCGCCGCGTCTCTCGATTTCGCTTCTCTTGATCTAGAGCCGCTATTTGAGCCGGTGCCGAACGAACCCGACTTTCTCTGGATTCCAGACAAACGGCGCCGATTCTTCCCTGCTGTGCAGTTCAGGCAAAGGAAAGAGAACTCTCTCCGCGTCTTCGCTCTTGGCGGATCCACTACACAAGGCGAACCGTACTCGAACGAAACGGCTTTCCCGCAATGGATGGGCATCGCCCTGGAGCAAGCACTTGATACTGATGTAGAAGTCATCAACTGCGGTGGACTGTCCTACGCAAGCTATCGGGTTCTCGCCATTCTCGAGGAGGTGCTCGAGTACGATCCTGATCTAATTGTCGTTTACACGGGACACAACGAGTACCTTGAGAAACGAAGCTACGCGACAAAGGCACCTAGTCTCGCAAACCAAACGCTCCTAAGCCAAACCAAGCAGCTCTACATCACACGCTGGATCAGGTCATTCGTCTGTCCGGATCCAGCCAACACCGAGTCCGATACATCGCAAAAGACAGAACTGCAAATCGCGGCCGAAGTCGACGCCTTACTTGACTACCAAGGCGGATTAGAGGATTACGAGCGTGGTGCACTCTGGATGAATGGCGTTGTAGAACACCTTGGTTGGAATTTCGTTTCCATGGATGAAGCATGCAAAAAAGCAAATGTGCCGTTACTGATTGTCGAACCGGTTAGCAATCTGAAGGACTGCCCACCATTTAAATATCAGACGTCACGTGAACTAGATGCATCTGCGCTCGCTAAGTTCAAAGTTGCTTGGAATCTTGCCTGCAAGAGTAGTGATGCAGATGAGGCCTGGGAGGCAGTTCAAATCGCTTTGGATCTCGATCCGTATCACGCGGGGGCAAATTACCTGGCCGGGCAGCTGGCTCTTGCGCGATCGGATTCCGAAGTAGCGAAGAGTTTCTTGGTAAATGCCTCGAACCATGACGTCGTTCCGCTTCGTGCGACCGTTGCAATTCGAACTCAGATCCGGAGCACCCTTCAAAGACTTAAGATTCCAAGCCTTGATGCTAACGAACTCTTCGAGTCGCGCAGCGAAGACGGGATTGTCGGCAACCGTTGGCTTGTCGATCACATTCATCCTTCGGTAGAAGGCCACCAAATTTTGGGCAAAGAAGTCGCGGCTCGAGTCCTTGAAGAGGGATGGTTTGAAACCAAAGACCCGAATTGGCGACCTAAAACGGGCAAGTTGTTCTCCCAATACTTATCTACTTTGGGCGAAGAGTATTTCGTTCGAGCCCAGCAACGCCTCGAAGGCCTAAGACTCTGGACTCAGGGCCGAGCAAAGAAAGTGCGTGATTAGGCTCTCGCCAATGGTTCTAGTTGCAACTGACAACCATCCGGTAGAAGGCAAATCAATGATCTCGCGCCAGAACTCGCCAAGCTGGCGAGCATTGTTATTACGTTAGTTGTGCTCGTAATCGCTTTGCCGATTGCTTTGCGGCGAACCAATGACTGGCTACAGGCCCCCAGAATACGCAAGGCACGCGGGAGAGCGGCAAGTTGACCATATCCGTCGTAACGACGCTTCTTGGTCTGCTGATTAGGACGCAATCTCACAAGATCATGACAAACATAGGTAAGGTCGCGAGATGTTCGATGCAATGCGTCGATCAGTGTTGATTGACTTTGAGCCAACGAATACAGACGTTCAACGAGTTGGCGGACCGGTTCGCTTGTCCAGTGACTTGGCGTTGAATGACGTGTCGTGCCCAGACCGAAACGCAATCATTTCCAAGTACCTTGAGAGCCGAGTTGCATCGCAGTCCATGGATCAATAGAAATCCAGGTAAACGTTGTGCACCGATTAGTCTGTGCTGAAGAACGGATGATTGCAGATATGCCTGCAGACGATTGAGTACTCCATAGCATCCTGCCGCTGCAAACGCTTTGACATCTTGCCAGTTCAACAACTTACCGAAGCGATTACTCTACTTTGTACATCTTCGTGAGCTGCATGATCGTGTCAATCATGGCTTCTCGGCAGCGCATTGGTGCGAGTACTTCCGCTTCGCCGCCGAGACGCATGACGCGTTGGATAATCTCCATGTCATGATAAGCCCGAACACGTAGCGTGACAGTGCCGTCGGGATTCTCATCGAGCTGCTGCTCTGCATGCCACGGATCCTCCTCCAGCCAACGTGCTGCTTGTTCAGAAAGTCGGATCACGTACTCCTGAGCTTCAACGCCGCTAAAAATTCCGACCGTCTGGCCCAAGTGAGCTTGCAAGTCCACGTCGGGATGCGGCTTGAACCATTCATCGAGCGCTTTGGCGGACAAGAACCGATCTAACTTCCAGTGACGCAGCTTGTCCGAATCTTCATCGGTTTTCGCCTCGCTCGCGACCACGTAAATACTTGATTGAAAGAGCACGACGCCATAGGGCTGAATCTTCCGATACGTCGGCGACCGTCCGGGTACTTGGTATTCCATCTCCAAGTGCCGGTGTTCTTGAATCGCTCGGTTGATCGTCTTTAAGATGCCCTGGTGCTTCTCATAGCTCTTCGTTGGAATTCCTGAAACGTAAAGCGTGCGACGATAGCGTTCGTAGTGTTCGAATACACTGTCAGGCAGTTGCTCGCGAACTTTGTTCCAGAACGACTCAATGCCGATCCAAAACTGCGTGCCGACAAGTGGTAGCAGCAAGTCGCGGCCCATCGAAAGTGCAATCAGTTCGGAGGAGGTGATCGCCAGTTTGTGAAGCCCTTTATCACTACGACTTAGCTTCCAAACTCGCCCACGTTGATTCTCCTC
The DNA here is from genome assembly GCA_963691875.1 of Aureliella sp. Classification (GTDB taxonomy): domain Bacteria; phylum Planctomycetota; class Planctomycetia; order Pirellulales; family Pirellulaceae; genus Aureliella. Next base: position 541,953 of record OY829846.1, on the reverse strand, counting down.
ATCCACGACTGGCATTCCAGCTGCAGTGAGCGCCTCCAGATCGCGACGAATACTACGAGTGTGCAGAGAAGTCAGGCCAAGTTCGTCTACAACTGCGTCGCGAAGCTCATCCAATGTTGCGCCGAAACGGAGCCGCTCGAGGACTTGCAGGATCTTGTGCTGTCGAATGAGTTGTTCGTTGCGCGCCACGCCTATACTTCCTTGTGACTCTTTCAGCCAACTCAGCGGTGGGATTCGAATGCCATTCCCTTGACACTTCGATTTGCGTCACCACTAGCCGCTGCAAGCTTCGTCTAAAACTTCGTCAGAGACGTAGATTGGAATCGCAGGTTCCATCGAAACCGCAATCGCGATAGCGTCGCTCGGTCTTGCGTCGATTTCGATTATTTCGTCATCTTTTCGCAACATCAATTTAGCAAAGTAGGTGTGTTCTTGAAGGTCGCTGATCACGACTGATTCCAGAGCTCCACCCAGATTCTCCGCTACCGAGACAACCAAATCGTGAGTTAGCGGCCTCGGAGGCCTGAACTCATCCTTCACACGTCGGTCAATACTTGTAGCCTCGAAAATGCCGATCAAGATCGGAAACTCACGATCTCCGTCGACTTCCCGCAGATAGATCACTTGATTCTCGCTAATCTCGCTGATAATGATTCTTGCGAGCTGCATTTCAATCGACATGACAACCGTCCCTTAGGGTGATGCCTACAATCCAGAGGCACACATCGACCTACAAAACAAAAACTCCATAATAGCGGCTTGGCCGAGTTCCGATCCCTCAAATGAACGTGCTTGGCTGCCACCGAACCGATTATACCGCTTGCCACGGACTGGCCGTAGTGGCCTTCGGCAGAAGTCTTGGTCGAATCAGAGTGTATGGCTCGGCAGACTTTTGCACCGATGAAGACACAGCATGCTTTCTCGTAGAGAAAGGAAAACATCCTAGGCTGAACAGCTAATTTCCGATCCATGACGCACCAATCTCCTCTACCCACCATTGGACTCACGATGGGCGACCCGGCTGGCGTCGGCCCAGAACTCGTCCTGCGCGCCCTGCAGTCCAAGAAATTAGCTGAGAAACTTCAGCTCGTAGTACTTGGAAGCCGCGCGGTACTCGAAAGGCAGATTGCATTCGCCGGTTCCGAAACGCCGCCAATCGAGCTTCTCAGTCTGCCAGAGTTTCGCGACGCTGCAAAATCGACGTCACCAACCTGTACTTTCATTGATGTTCCGACATGCGACCTTGAACGATTCGAAACCTGTCAGGTGTCGAACGCTTGTGGTAAGGCCAGCTTTGACTTTATCCAAGCAGCCATCGATCTCGCGATGGACGGGACGATTGATGCAGTCACGACGTGCCCCATCAACAAAGCGGCCTTGTTGGCTGCGAGATTAGACTACCCGGGACACACCGAAATGTTCGCCGAGAGATGCGCCAACTTAGACGCTCCGGAACGTTGGTGCATGATGCAGTTCAGCGAGGAGATCACATGTACCTTCGCAACAACTCATGTCGGCTACCACGAAGTCCCTGAGTTATTAACTCGACAAAGAGTGTATGACACGATTTCGTTAACCGCCGAAGCAATGAGACTCATCCACGGCAGGGAACCAAGGTTAGTGGTCTGCGGCTTGAATCCTCATGCAGGGGAGGGCGGCCTGTTCGGGAATGGCGAAGAAGAAGCGATCATCATTCCAGCGATTAAGGAATTACGATCGGAAGGACTTGAGATAATAGGCCCGGTGCCTGGAGACACCGCTTTCTTGCCATGGCGACGTGCCCAAACCGATGCCTTTGTATGTATGTATCACGACCAAGGGCACATTCCAGTGAAAGCGTTGGCCTTTGACGAAGCTGTCAATACCAGCCTCGGACTTCGAGTCATCCGCACCAGCGTGGATCATGGAACCGCGTTTGATATCGCCTGGAAGAAACCCAACGAATGCGATCGCCTTCCTGATCCCAGTAGTCTTTTTGCAGCATTGAACCTCGCTGCTTCGCTTGCACGTTAAGGTAAGTAACAAGTGAAGAAATTTTCACAGCGTGTGAGACGCTTGGCAAGCCAGCGGTTCGGTCGCTGGCCGTGCGATCCGCCAGAAATCTCGACCTCCCAGCGTTCTGGCAAAATAGACGACTTGTTCTATAGGGACATACTCCGCCATTCGTCAACGAAAAACAAGGGACAGCGTTAACCACTGTTTCAAACTGGTTGAGTGATCCGAGTCGGACACGTCGCGTTGAAACAGCAACTTGTGGGCCCGCGGCAATTTCGACGAACGCTATCCACTCACTGATTGAACCTCATGCTTGCATTGGAAAAAGGAGAGAGCTATCCGCGAAATTGATCAGAAGGCTGCCATCATGATTGTCATTGAGCATTTCGGAAACATCCAACCAGGGACGAAATGCTCAGCCGTGCTTTTCGATTCCGAAAAGATCAAGCGGCAGAACGAGTTTCACAACAAGCTATACGGCGAAAATGGTGTCGATGATCCGGAAGTCCGGAGCGCAATGGTAGCAGCCAATGTTCCGCAGCAACCCTACTGGCTGGTCTCTCTTAAGTCGACAAACGAAGACGGCGCTGAGCTCACGCGTCTCCACAGCGTCGACGCCGAAACAGGTCAGGTCCTGCCTGAGCCCGCATAGTCCTCGCATGCGATTAGCAAACGCAGAAACACCAAGAGTCTTGAGATACAAGCTGTTACACAGCGTGATGAGTCTCCTCAGAAGTTTCTTTTGCTGCTCCGCAGTGCTTGCTCTTCAGTGTGATGTTACAGTGGCTCAAACCGCGACCAAGCGTGAAATCACCGCCGACGTGGTCATCGCCGGGGGTTCGACAGCGGCGCTGGCCGCCGCGATTGCATCGGCAGATTCTGGCGCCGACACAGTGTTGATTGAGCCGACAGACTGGATCGGCGGACAGCTTACGTCTAGCGGCGTCCCTCCCGTCGACGAAGCGTGGCATAATATCGTCGAGAAACAAACAGGCGAAGTTGTTCTCGACGTTGCCAAAATTGCTCGCGATCCTCGAAACATGCCGCCTATCTTGCGAGATGCATTGAAACAAATCGGGAACCCAGGACGGGGCTGGGTAAGTCGCTTCTGTTACCAACCCAAGAGCTTACTTGAGAATCATTTGGAACCCGAAGTCAAACGACACTCAAGCCGCCTCGTGATCCTCAGGGAAACTGTTGTAAAGGAATTAGAAATAGACGGTCAGCGACTCTTGGCCTTAACGGCAATTCGGCGCACCGCCAACCATCCGGAACGCAGCTACTCCGCATTACCATCAACAGAGATTCCCGACTGGTACTCGCGCGTGCCCTCCGAGCGGTTCAATAAAGAGATTATTCGGATCAGCGGAGGTAAGTCCGTCGTCTTCGTTGACGCTACCGAATGGGGGGAACTCCTGGCCCTTTCTGGAAGTTCCTATTTGCAAGGTGTAGAGCTGCGCGAAGGAGAGCTAGACGGCAACGATCGCTGCGGCCAGTCAGTTGTCTTTGGGTTTGCCCAAAGATTGCATGCGGCGGCTTCAAGCGATCGTGCCCCAGAGGTCCAGGCAGTTGGACTCGGCCTAGGAAAGTTCGCGGAGCGGGTCGACGCATGGCGGAAGATCTGGACCTACCGTAGGTTACTGGGCAACGGCTCGGGCCCGACCGCCGGCGATATCACACTGCAGAACTGGGGTTATGAACCTCGAGTCAAGAACGGTGGAAATGACTATCCCTTCGGCTACATTATTTTGACCCGAAAAGATACAGCCGAGACCGTTAATGACTGGCAAGGCGGGGTCGACCTGAGGGTGATGGCTGCAGCTGAGAATCGAGCATATGCTTGGCGTCATTGGTTAAAACGCAATGCTCCTGAAGAATTTGCTCCCGAACAGATCAGTTTAGAATATGGGGTATTAGGCACTTCTCACGGATTGAGCAAACTGCCTTATATTCGTGATACACGACGGTCCATCGGACTAGATGGTTTTATTCTGACGATCAATGACTTGACCGGAGACGCACGTTCGAAGACGGGAAAAACGTTTCATGATTGCATCGCCATTGGTTCCTACCCCGCCGATGTTCACTTTTTAGACAATCAAATTTACCCGAGTCACATCAAAGAGCATCGCGAGACTCGCCCTTTTTACATTCCCTTTCGAGCTCTAACGCACCGCGACTTCGACAACTTGCTGGTGGCCGGAAAGACAATGGCTCAGAGCTTCATGGCAAATTCTGCCACACGTGTACACCCCGTCGAGTGGTCCAGTGGAACTGCTGCTGGTGTAATAGCCGCGTTCATGGCTAGTAAGAATGCGACGAAGAGTGAAGTCCTGCGGTCCATCGAACAGGTCCAAAAACTCATCAAAGCAAAGACGCCCATTGATTGGTCGTTCTGAATTCCATTTCCGAGCTAGTACTGAGCCAAGCACGAGATTGGGACGACGACTTCCGTGATGCAAGTGCGACCAACGTCGAACCAACTGGACAACGAAGCAAGGTCCGCACACTGCCAACGGAACACTACCATGCGTTATAGTAACGGCATGGCATCGTGCAGCTCTTAGTGATACTGCCAACTGTTGAACATACCGCCGCATCTACAACCAATTGGCTAGTTAAAAAAACGGCAGGATACCTTTTCAGCGGTGAAGAGAAACAACCTGCAAGCCATTTCTTGGCGATCATTTACGCGCTCGAGGCTCAAGCGAACCGCGAACGCTTATTCGAGGCTGCGCGGTAAGTTCGCTATAAATGGCGCGAGTTGCTGTGCGTATTTTGCGGCGTAAGTAATAGTCAAGGAACAAGAAGGATGGAACCGAGCTAAGTTAATAGCATTAAAGCAATTTGGAAGTTTTGTTGTGTCGACTCGAAACACTAGCGAATCGCAGTGATTAGTAAACGACGCCCGATTAGGGAAAACCCTCTCCGGGGAGAGCTGTCAGTGGAACTCAAAGAATCAGAATTTCGTAAGCTCAAGAATGAAGTTACATTTTTGCGCGAGCGTCTAAAAAACCTCGAGCCGATTTCGCCATTAGTTGACAGCCAGGATAATGAAATTGCCAGAATAAGGCGCGGCAGAGAGTCGCTGCTACATTCGGCTCTGGATTGTATTATCACCATTGATTCCGATGGCCGAATTATCGAGTTCAATCCAGCTGCGGAGCGTACTTTCGGCTATGCTCGAGAGGATGTTTTGGGGAAACCGATGGCGGGTCTTATCATTCCGCCTGAGTTGCGTGCGGCTCACTCTGAGGGCGTTAGAAACTACCTGCATACCGGCGAGGGTCCGGTTCTAAACCAACGTATCGAAATCACTGCGATGAGGTCCAACTCGGAAATCTTTCCCGTTGAATTAGCGATTACCCCGGACCGAATCGCAGGCCAGCAAATTTTCACCGCGTACATACGGGATCTTTCAGAGCAGAAAGAAACGGAAGCAGCGCTCAAGCAAAGCGACACCCAGTTGAGAACCGCTCAAAAAATGGAGGCGATCGGGCGTTTAGCGGGAGGGATAGCGCATGACTGCAACAATGTTCTGACCGCCATCCTAGGCTACAGTGAGTTGATTCAGGATTGTAGTGATGATCCTGCACTTGTCAGCGAAAGTGCTTCACAGATCCAACGCGTTGCCGAACGTGCGATTGGCTTGACAGCGCAATTGTTAATGTTGAATCGGCAACAGCCGCTAGAACTTCTGCCGGTCGATTTGAATGAACACGTTGGTGAAACTAATCACATGCTACACCGGATGATTCCCGAGGAACTTGATTTCCACTCGGAACTTTCGGTTTCACCGCTCGTGGTCACGTCCCACCCGACCTTGATTAGTCAGATAGTGATGAATCTCGTTATCAATGCGAGAGATGCGATCGAGGGTAATGGAAGAATCCTCATTCAAACGTCTGAAAGAACATTAAGCGAATCGGATTCCGAGTGGTTGAGCCTGACACCGGGCAAGTACGCGGCTTTGGAAGTAATTGATTCTGGCTGCGGAATGTCAGAGGAAATCCAAGCTAAAGCGTTTGACCCCTTTTTCACAACTAAGGATGTTTCCAAAGGAACCGGCTTAGGGCTGTCAACGGTTTACGGAATTGTCAAGCAATCCAATGGTGGCGTGAAGATTGAGAGCGAGCCAGGACAGGGAACATCCATCTGCGTATTCTTGCCGTTAAGCGAGTCTACCCATGATAAAATTGCTAACGAGAACCGTCCCGACGATTCGCTTCGAGGAACCGAAACGGTTCTGGTCGTTGAGGATGAACAGCCCGTGAGGAAAATAATTACCGAAGTCCTCAAGCGAAAGGGTTACCAGATTCATTCCGCGCAGGACGGTGAAGAAGCTCTAGCTATTTTGAGCGAGATGCAAGAGGAACAAATTGACCTGTTGATTACAGATATGATCATGCCTCGCTTGGGTGGAAAAGAGCTGATTCCAATCTTTCGGAAGCAGCGACCATCAGCAAAAATACTTATGATCTCCGGTTACAGTGAGGAATCGCCACAGCAATTGGAATCAGCTGGTTCCATTATGTTTCTGCAAAAGCCCTTTCGAACACAACATCTCCTGTCCGCCGTTAGAAAGCTTTTGAACGCAAATAAAACCCCTTAAGTCATCAACGATTGACCGGCTCAACTTACCACCTCCGCGAAACATACTCCCTACGCACACAGGCTCACTGAACTGAGCGCCATTCTCATCAACAACTTACGTCGCTAGTGGAAAGTCTTATTTGCTCCTTGGAATCTTGTTAGGGCAATCACAATCCCAAATGGAGAAAAAGGAGAGCAGTCTATCACGTGTCTCCGATTCGTCTTTCGGCTTGTTAGGCCATTCAAAGCTCACTGAGTAGCCCGTTTCCTAGATACAAGTCCGCGTTGATCTGGTCCGCTGATTGCCGAGCCTGTTCCACGTATTCGGGACACCGGCTGACCAACGATTTGGTCTGCTGTGCTTTCCTAATTGCTGCCTGGTGCGAGCGATAGCTTCCCAGTTTTCTCGTATGTGAACGATCCATCGTACCAGCACACGCTCTTTGTATTCCGATGCCTGGTATGTTCGTGACTCACTCGAGGGTAAATCAATTTCAGCGGACGACCAGCCTCTTCCGGTCATTATCCACACGATTAATGCGAACATTTTCCATGTCAGTCGAAATCAGGACATCTCCTGTGATTAGCCACGAAGCTTTGAGCTAAGGAGTTGTTGCCTGGAATGCGCCGAGGCGAAGTGCCGAATAAAACATGGCCCAAAAAAGTCTATAAAAGACCGGTTTGCTTCCCGCTGAAGTTAGTAGTCGCCCCCCAAACACTACAAAACTGCTGCAGAAAGTAAGCCAAAGACATGTTCGCCCAGTCAACACTGACGTCACTGCTGTTCGCAACAATCACCACCAACCTCAACGTGAATCAGTGTGCGGCTCAAGATATCGATTGGGAGGATGGAGTCCTAGCGATTATCGGCACCGACATGGATGACCTATCGACGTTGTGGGCTAATTGGGATTTCGATGCCTATCGTTGTACTATGCGTTACAGATGAAGGCGGGAACCTCATCTTCGAAATGTAGTCGAAGTATGACTCGGACCGCGTAGACTCGGTCGTCTTTCATCGTTTCGATGATGATTTCGAGAATGATCTCGCGTGGATTCGTTGCGTGGCCTACGGCAGTGTAGGCAATAACAAGCTACACGGAGGAAACACCCAGCAACTTTCACTGTTTGAGAAGATCTATCGTGCGAGCGTAAAATTCAATCTTCAAGTGCTCGTGTGTGAGCCGACTATCATGAATACGACGTGAGCGGAAGGCAATGCCGACTCTCCGAGATAACTCGAGCCACCGCCGTATAATTGATAGAGCTGACTTTTTGCACGTGGCGGAGAGCAAGCAGAGTGCGTAACAACGGCGTGTTGTCATTTATTTGGGAGTCCCAGCCCGAAATTTGAATTGATCACCCTGTATCGGGCATCGATGCGATCTAACAGTGCAAGGTGCTCACCGAGATTATCCTCTCTTTTCCAGCGAACAAGGGTAAGTTCATTTCCAGATTCCAGATGCTTTTTCAGTTGAACCAGGTTTGTATTCGATGGAAAGTAGCTCTCAAACTGTCGCACCTCACGAGCGGTAAGCTTGCGTGTTATTTGAAACAAGATATCTTTCAGAATGGGATTATCTAGGTCAGCAGGCTCATCTGGGAGCTCAAATAATTGTTCCGAGAAACCCAGTCGCCCCACATGTCGCCATCCATACGGGGCCGCGTATCGCACAAAGGACCAACCGCGGTAAAAATCAATGAGGTTGTCGCAAACGGCGATTAGCTCCCCCTCTCCATGCTCGTGAAAGTAGACCTTTCGATCAAGTTGACTGACGCATAATAGATTCCCGTTCGCATAATCATAAAACGGCACAAGACTGCGCGCAATTGGCAGCCAGATATCCGGATCGCTGTGCTTTCTGATTGCCGTCTCAATAACTTCATCGTCGGAAAAGTCATCCCAGTACTTGGACGCTTGACACAGTTGTTCATCCGGCGTCAAGATCCATAGTCGGCCCTCGCATTCCGGGGAAAGTTCCCATCGGACGTATAAGCCACTATGGTCGTTGTAGAGAGTTCCGAAATCGGGATGCAAACGATCGAGCGCTTCCATCTGAGCTGGGCCTGGTGGATCCTGTTGGATCTCCACTTCTACACTGGCCTCGAGTTTTGACGACCAAACGATCAATTCTTTGGCAGCTCGTAACATCGAAAATCCCATCTTCAATGCAGCTCCTCGTCATGCATGGACCGAATCGCCACCGATACGTTCCCCCTTTAGGCAGGCCGAACTTGATTACTTTCGGCAGCCGCCTGACTGCAGAATTCAATATCTTTACGTCAAATCTCAAGGCGCAGACTTCATTCCATTCATTGGTAATGAACCGGTGCAGCCGCGCGTAAGTGTGGAGATCCAATCTGCGAAACATTCCACATGACAGCGGAAACAGGAATTTCTTTCTTATTAGCAGAAACGGGTTGGGTATCAACAAACATGGCACGTCCGATTAGATCGTACATGCGATTAGGAGCCACAAGGTCAGTCCCGCGCAGTATCTTAACCCAAAACACTGGCCGATTCTTTCGCACGACGGGGATGAAGCCGCCTGCCCCCTTTTCTTGTCCTTTCAGCAATGATAGGACTGACCGACATTGGTATCAAATCCTTCGTGGTTCAGGTGATTAATACTATGAAACACTTCGCGTCACTTGTTCTGTTGTTTTACTGCATGCTAGTCGCACATTGCCCTGGTGCTGATTATTACATCGATTCTGTTAACGGATCCGATAGTAATGACGGTTTCTCAATACACGATCCGTGGAAGTCGCATACGAAAGTAGAATCAGCACCGCTGGCGCCAGGAGATGTAATCCACTTCAAGAAGGGGTCTGCCTTCTCCGGAAGTATTCGTATTAGTGTATCCGGCACAGCTGCCAAGCCGATAAGACTGACTTCCTACGGGACGGGCGAGCTGCCCAAGTTTACCAATCCCACGATCCGTGATGCCAGCGGCAACGCGATGATCCTGGGCGGCGACTATATCATCGTAGAACACCTGCATTTTCACGACACCCCAGGGGAGCACGTATCGGGGATGATCATCATGACGAGACTGGCCGCACTCCGTATTGAACACGGTGCGAATCATTGCGTTATCCGAAACAATGAATTCATCAAGACCGGCCAGGGCATCATGTCAGCTGGCGAGCATACCTTGATCACAGAGAATTATCTGGATGGACCAAGTTATGCACTGTGGAGAACGTCGAAAAGCAGCTGGGGGCCGATGGGGATACACCTAAACATCGGCAACCAGGAAGTGTCATACAACACAATTAAAAACTTTGGCACCAAGGACAGCCCTTGGGGTTCAGACGGGGGTGCTATCGAAATCGATTGCGGCAGATTTCATAAGAAAAACATTTATATTCATCACAACTATTCAGAAGGGAATGCCGGGTTCATTGAATCCAGCTGGGATTACGATTGGCCGCGATATCGACAGGAAATCTATAACTGGAGAGTGTCTTTCAACGTGTGTTACGATGGACAATCATGGCTGTTCATGTTGGCCCCATGCAATGGCATCTATTTTGATAACAATACGATTGCCAGATACAACGGATTCGGTAGATCCCAGAATGCCTGCGCCAGGATTGATGTTCGAGGAGGCAGCCCTGTCGGCAAACCTTCGGGGGCCCACTTCAGGAACAATCTGTTTATCTATTCGTCCTCTCCTTATACCGGCAATCGATCTCGCGGCGCCCTGAAAACAGCGAATTGGTATTCAAAATATCAATCCGCCAGCACGAAATATCAGGGGGACAGCAATCAGGCAGGAAGCGGCGATCCGGGCCTTGTCGATCTCGACGAACAAGATTTTCACCTCAAAGTCGATAGCCCATTACGGGGTAAAGCGATCAACCTGAGCGAGTTCTATCAAACAGACTTTGAAGGCCGTCCATTGCCGAAGACCGGTAACTGGGATATCGGTGCGATTCAATACAACGGGACGAAGCCTGCCACAGCATTGCAGCCAAAACGGCAAGATCCGACTCATTGAGTATCTGTCTGCCCCTCCCCAACTTGATACGTTTCGAACTTTTTTCCGTTTACCAACGCTGGATTTCCGGCAGCCATACGAGGGTATTTCATTCCATCAAGGACGGAGCGATCAGTTGGATTCCGTTATGAAAGACAAACTTGTCATGAACCTGGAGGTCCGTGGAGAGCTGATTCAAAAACCTGGCAATTGGTAAATGCCCGATGAGGCACAGGTCGAAAGATCGCGTGCGCTTCGGGTTTCTTCTGAGGAGAATCGATGCAACGGCAAAAGTACGTGGCTGAGCAGTGGACGGCGTAATCTAGGGAGTTTGACAGGGGCAGCCTCACGATAGCGGAATTCTGGCCGCCCTGTACGAGAACAATCCACAGAGACGCAGCCAAATTCCGCAGGTGCTTCCGGCATGCCCCCCGTTTCAATGTAATTAACGCCTTCATCGATTTGTAAGTCCAAAGATAAAATGTCGAGCTGGTGAGGTGCTTTACCGCCAAACAAAAGTGCTTTCTCTAGCATGTCCGTGATTAGTTAACAGTAAGAGAGGATGTTTCCGGAACCGAGGTAGCTTTCCAGTCATGTTTCAAGTTCGGGAATAGAATCCTCTACACTCAGACTAAAAATCTGATACTTTAACCAAATGAGCTGGCCGAAATGACTTGCTGGTCCTCGACTCATAAACGCTGGTGGAAATCGCCCCGACTACGACGGGATTGCAGCTAATTACTCAGCCAGATGGCTCCAGCGTGTTGTCTGTCCGTCGCTTTGTTGGGCGTGCTACAGTCTCTGTGGCTCAAGTAGGCGTCCTGATTTAAGCCATCAAAGCTGCCCGTCCATTGCATAGCTCGTGACTGACTTCACTGAGGTAGAGTTCAAAGAATTCCTCGCTTCCCGGCAGGGAACCTTACATGGAATTCCGCATCTAGATTTCTCTTTTCCAAGTGCTATTCCTTGTTTTGAATTTGGACTTAGTTCACTACTTTACAATCGCAGTTCAGAGGTCTGCCGCAATGTGCGGAAATAGCGGATTCTACCTTTAAAAGTTGTTATCGATTGCTTTCCCAGCACCCATCTGACCGTGAGGTGTTCGAGCAGCATTTCCTTTTTTTTTGATAAAGCTTGGAATGTTTACGATGAGTCCATTTATAAGGCGAAATCTGTGGTTGTTCATAATCTGTTTTGTGACGCTCCCGATCTCGGCGGCCGATGAGGAACGGATCCCTGGAACACTCAACGGACAACGAGGCCTGAAGGCGGTACCCATCATGGCTCGCCAATCGATGCCGTTCCCCATTCTCGGCGTTGGAGTCGACGTAGACGGCACGGTCTATGTCACGGAGACCCAACGACAAATGAGGGAGGAAATTAGCCTGATCCAATCCGGTCGCGTCAAGGTACAATCGCGTTTCTTGCAGGAACAGTGCATGGGGTTAACCTCGACCCAATCGAAACGCCAATTCATTGAGGCGTATTTTTCTTCCGAAATGGCTAAACGCCAGTCCATATTAGACTTTGATAAGGACGGCGATATTGACAAGGATGATTTGCAGGTCCGCAGTGAGAAAATCTACACACTGCAGGATGCCGATGATGACGGAGTCTATGACCAGGCCACGCTTTTCGCCGATGGCTTCAACAGCATTATCACCGGCGTCGCCCATAGCGTGGCACCGATCAATGGCGACGTCTACGCAACGATCATTCCAGATCTCTGGAAACTGACCGATACCAACGGTGATGGGAAAGCCGACCATCGTGAAAGTGTTGCGCATGGCTTTGCACCGCACATTGGCTATGGCAATCACGATCTACATAGTGTAATCCAAGGTTATGACGGAAAGCTGTACTGGAGTATGGGAGATCGAGGTGCGAACGTAGTCTCAAAAGATGGTCGCACAGTTAGAAACCCACACTCCGGTTGTATTTTGCGCAGCAATCCCGACGGTACGGAGTTGGAATTATTTGCGTACGGTTTGCGCAACTGCCAGTACATTGATTTTGATGACTATGGAAATCTGTTTTCAATCGACCACGACGCCGACTTTCAAGGAGAAAGCGAACGCCTTGTTTATTTGCCCGAAGGTTCAGATTCAGGTTGGCGGATGTATTACCAATATCGCCAAGACACTGGACTTACTAACGCGACACGTCCTGACATGTATAATCCTTGGCTGAATGAAAAGATGTGGATTCCTTTTCACAAAGGGCAACCGTCGCACATTCTGCCACCGATCGAGAACAGCTGGAATGCACCGGCAGCTTTTTCCTTTCAGCCAGGTGCTGCGCTTGGCGGAAAGTATTCTGGCCATTTCTTAGTGGGTCTCAAAGGAGAGATTCGCGCATTCAGAATGGTCGCCGACGGGGCGAGCTTTAAGCGCGAAGGCAACGAAGTTGTTGTTGGGGCATTAGGCAGCCAAGTGCTCACTTCGACAATCGGCCCCGACGGTCGAATGTACTTCACTCTGTGGCGGCCGGCAGGCGAGCGGAGTCAGCTATGGGCTTTGCAGGGGGAAGCCAATTCGCAAACCAAGGACGTGAACGAGTTGCTCGCCGGCCGAATCAAACTGCAGTCGGTGGAAGAACTCCTGAGGCTATTAGCGCATTCTGATCGTCGCATACGTCAGCAAGCACAGTTTGAACTGGTAGAGCGGCGGCAGGTTGAAGTACTCGAGGAATTAGTTGTTGATCGACAGGCAAAACTGCTGCCCCGTCTGCACTGTCTGTGGGCGCTCGGTCAGCTGGAACACAAGGATACGAAGCTACTTGCAGACTTATGCGCCGATGGGAACGCTGAAATACGCGCTCAAACTGCGCGATGGTCCGGCGATCTTCGTTTCGATCCCAATAACCTGATCCCCACTCTATTGAAGGACGAATCGCCCCGCGTTCGAATGCACGCTGCCATCGCATGTGGCAATCTGCGAAGCAAAGACGCCTTTGAGTCTCTCTGCGCATTACTAGAAGAAGCGAATGACGAGCAGCCGGTACTACGACATGCAGGAGTGATCGGGCTGGCTGGCACAACGACTGCATCGGCGTTACAGCAGCTTGCAAAGCATCCGTCGGAGGCAGTACGAATTGCTGCAGTCAGCGCACTACGACGCAAGGGGGCAACACAGCAACTAACCAACTTTCTGCAGGATGAATCATCGCAAATCAGGTCGGATGCTTTTCGCGCCATCTATGACGAAGCAGTCCCAGATACGTTTAGCAAACATCCTGAAATCCTGCAGCAATTGTCATTACAGCTCGGCGCAAACCAACCGACACCGGTCAATGTTCGCGCGATCGCGGCGAATCGTCGCCTTGGTACCGAAAGCGCGGCGAAGCGGATCGTTGAGCTGTTGAAGTCACCGCAAATCGACTCGACGATCCAACTGGAGGCGTTATATGCGTTGCAGACTTGGCAAGATCGATTGATGCTAGATCCCGTGGACGGTCGGTATTTTCCCCTAAATGAAGGACGTCGGGCAGCATTACGAAATGCGATCGGTGCAAACCTCTGGACTCTGACAGGCAGCAAGGACGATAAAGTCTCTCAGCTCGCGATAACATTGCTGAAACGTATCCAACCAACAGCAGAGGAGAAGGAACGTGCAAACCGATACGTACTCGATGAGAATCAGCAAGAGTCAATCCGAGTTGGCTGGTTGGACTGGCTGCAACACAGCGATCCGGAAATGTTCGCTGCGACGGGAGTAAAGCTGCTTTCCAGTGACTCCCCGCTCGTTAGGGCAAATGCGGCTGCAAGGCTGAGAAAAGCATCATTGGCCGACGAGGCCGTCGAATCCTATCTGTTGCAAACGCTCAAGCAATCACGTCATCCGCAAGAGCTGCAGCGTGCGATCGAACTGGTACCGACGATGTCTTCGAAAGTCTCAATCGTCCATCAGTTACTGGACGAATTGGCCAACGGCGAGATTTTACCTGAGGTCAAATTGGAGGTGCTGGCAGTTGCTGCCATTTGTGCGGGACTTGATTCAAACATCGATAACAAGCTCAAAGCATATCAAGCCAAACTCGCTTCCGGAGATCTCCTCGATCGGTATTCGGCGGCACTGCACGGTGGCGATCCTCGCGTTGGCGGGCAACTATTTCGGTTCAACACAGAGTTGCAATGCTCGAAATGCCATGCCTTGAAAGCCACCGATAAACAGGTTGGGCCCAGCTTGGAAGGCATAGGCAAGCAACAGGATCGTAAGTATCTCCTGCAGTCAATCATCGATCCAACTGCCAAGATCGTGGCGGGCTATGGTACGGTCAATATCCTGCTGACCGATGGCAACACAATTCAAGGTGTGCTAGCAGCTGAATCTGAGACCGAAGTAAAGCTGCGACTCCCCGACAGTTCTACCAAAGTCATTGCCCGGTCGGATATCGCGACACAAACTAAGCCGACGACCGCTATGCCAGACCCGAAATCGATTCTGAATCTGCGACAGGTTCGCGACTTGGTTGCGTATCTGAAGACCCTTTGAGGGCGACATCCCTCGTTCTTTGGGGGTGGGAGGGGAATTCGTCAGGATCATATTTCGCAGCCACCGATCGTTCCAATAAAGAGACTGGCCGCGTCAAGTGCTTGCCATCCTCCCGCAGACAAAGCCAAAGGAGAATTAAAGTCAGTGAGACCTAACCATTGTCGCATGCAACGAAGACCTTGAGATCAATACCAATTCTTTGGATCGTGCCTATCCTAAATGTGCTCGCTGTCCGGACCATTTCACGAGCAGTTCATCTCGGAAAGGAGGAGGATGTTACATGTCGTAGCTCGCGCACGATTGCCGCCTTTGTCTTTACGTATCGGGCGGCAAGCGAAACAAACCTAGCATCAAAATCGCAATAAAATCGACGGGAAAGGAAACAGCCAAATAATTCGGTCCAGTAACCGTTAGTTCATTTCCGAAGCACTCAATTCAGACTAAGACTCAATGACAATCGACGGACAAGCAAGTGGCAAAACCAAAAGGCGGCAGAAGGCAGTTGGTGGACGAAGAGTTACGCTCGCGAGCGTGCTTGCTTACACTGCACTTTGGGCATGGATCATATGCATCTTTCAAGGAGTAGCGAAACTACAGCAGGGCGTTCATACAATCGCCGAAGCCCAATTATCAGATGCCCTCATGCTAATTGCTATTGCGTTACTGTTCGTTGCACTCGGGATTCCGCTTGCAATCGCTTTAGGGAGAAGTCGACAGGTAGTTCCCGTTTCGCTCGGCTGCTTCGCATTTGGTTTGACGGCAATCCCGATTCTAGTCTTCGTTTTGATGACTTTGAGTAGATTGGGAGTCATAGACGTCGACTAATTCGTGCCCGCTGAATTAGAAATCTGGAAGCGGCAGTCTGGTTGTAACAAAGTTCGAAACAATCTTGTTCCTACGAGGATATCTAGCCTAGGTCATCTGTTTCGGTTGACATGAACAAATGGGTGGGCGAGAGCGGTTATGCGCAGAATCCACTGTCTGCACGACGGAAATATCCCCTCCGAGACGCAGCTCGTTGAATTTCCATGACGATAAAACCACAATCCTGACCGACGAGCGAATCGAAATGAGGTAGGGCTTCACCCGTAGATGCGGCTACACTAGAGTCGATGATATTGCGGAGCGCATGGCTATTAGGACACCTGGTCGGTGAAGGCCCTCGCCGCGGTGCGTACTTTGCCTTCCATTTCGATGGAACAATCGGTGGTGACTTGTTTTGCAAAGAACGATCTTGATCAACTGATCGTTCCTTTGTCCGCGGCTCGCCAGACCCATTCCCTGGTCTCAGACTCCAACTAGAGTATGCGACTCTTGATACTTATCGAGGCATCTCAATGCCAAGGTAGTTGAATCTGAGGAACTAAGGTTGGACTCCCGATTTGATCGGAAGTTCAGCCGCGGGTCACTGGGTTTCTTGCTCAACGATCTTCAGAAGGTATTGCCCGTAGTCGTTCTTATATTCTCTACTAAGCGTCGCAAGGCTATCGCTAGAGATGAATCTCTGGCTGAATGCAATCTCTTCTAGGCATGCAATTTTCAGTCCCTGTCTCTTTTCGACCGCGGCGACAAAGTTACAGGCATCTAACAGAGAATCCTTTGTACCGGTATCGAGCCACGCAAATCCTCGGGATAAAGGTTCAACCAGTAGTTTACCACGATCGAGGTAGATCTGATTGATGTCCGTAATTTCCAGTTCTCCGCGCGGTGAGGGCTTCAAATCCTTCGCTAGCCTGACAACGTCATTATCGTAGAAGTAAAGCCCCGGTATGGCGAAGTCGGAGACCGGGTTGGTTGGTTTCTCAACCAATGAAACTGCACGCCCCGCTGCATCAAATTCCACAACGCCATA
Organism: Aureliella sp.; assembly: GCA_963691875.1. GTDB lineage: Bacteria > Planctomycetota > Planctomycetia > Pirellulales > Pirellulaceae > Aureliella. The sequence continues at coordinate 525,034 of OY829846.1, read as the reverse complement.
GCGTTCCGGATCACTCACTTTGTAGCCAAAGATAGTTGCACCACCTGTTCGTTGCGAAACCTCTCCCAGAGTTTTTGCGAATCCTTGCCCGTAAAAGATATTGTCTCCCAAAACTAAAGCGACGGGTGAGTCACCGATGAATTCCTCGCCAATAATGAACGCCTGTGCCAGTCCATCAGGACTAGGTTGTTCAGCATACGAAATCTCGATGCCCCACTGACGACCGTCACCTAGCAACCGTCGAAACTGTGGTAAATCACTTGGTGTTGAAATGATGAGAACATTACGAATCCCAGCAAGCATCAGAGTTGAGAGCGGGTAGTAGATCATCGGCTTATCATAGATCGGCATCAACTGCTTACTCACAGCACGCGTTATAGGGTGCAAACGACTCCCACTACCGCCTGCAAGGATGATACCTTTTCTGTCGTTATCGCTCATGCTCTCTCCCAATCCCGCAGGGACGTTTCAATTGCATCCACGGCCGTCGACAATTGTGCACCCGTATCCAAAATTCGCGTAGGGTCTAAAACGCAATTGGACCTAGGTGTTTTAGCCGCGACATTCATGAATTCTTCTTCCGTCTCAAAAAACTTAAATTGGCGATCAGGTAGCAAATGCTTCTTAATCAGACCAACCACTTGACGGGTGTCCACCGCACCTGGGTTCGTAACGTTGTAGATCCCGCAATCAGCCCCCACTGCCCAGGTGTGCCAACACGCGCGGACGAACTCGTCAAGGTGCGAGATTGAATTTCTTGCCTGGAGCAAGCATTTGTAATTGATCAATTTAGCCAGGTAATTGCGTGGGCTATCTTGATTATCGAAGGGTATTCGCAGTCGCCAAACGTAGGTTTTAGGGCTGTCTGCCAAGACTTCCTCACCCAGTGCTTTAGTACCGGAATAAAAGCTGCAATTGTCAGTTCTGAAGCTGAAGTTGGGCGGGTCGGTTTCACAAAAGCCGGAACCGTCCCGGTGCGCTCCAGTAAAGATGCAGCCTGAAGATACGTGCCCCCAAGCTAAGTCAAGTCGCTCGCAGGCTTTACGAATCGTTCCAGGTAAAACGGCATTGCCGGCTAAACACTCTGCCTTATGCATTTCGCACGCATCGACATTGGGTTTTCCCGTGTAACCAGCGCAATTAATCAAGAAGTCCGGTTTGCATTCTTTCAGAAATTTGTAGAGCGTATCTGCACAGGTGTAATTTATGTCTTTCCGTGAAACAGGTTGATAAGTCAGCGACTGCGCATCAAACATGCGGCAAAATGCGTTGCCCACATATCCTCTAGCTCCGAGAATAATCACCATTTTACACAATCCCCTGCCGCTCGAGTCGATAATTCCCACTGAGTATCGCTTGCCACCAGGCCTCATTTTCTAAGTACCAGACAATGGTGTTCTCAAACGTTTGCGCCGTATCAAGAGTGGGCTGCCAACACAGTTCATCACGAATTTTCGTGGCGTCGATAGCATAGCGCTTGTCATGGCCAGGACGATCTTTCACAAACGCAATGAGCTCTTGGTAGCTCTTGCCATTGCGGCGGGGGCGTAGTCCATCGAGTTTTTCACAGATGAGATTCACCAAATCGATATTACGAAGTTCATTATTCCCGCCGATGGCGTATGTTTCTCCAGACTTGCCTTTGTTTGCGACGGTCCACAGAGCTGAGCAGTGGTCGCGAACGAAAAGCCAATCCCGAACATTGTCCCCTTTGCCATAGACTGGAATTTCTTCTTCTCGAATACACTTCAGAATCACCACTGGGATCAGTTTTTCTGGGAATTGAAAAGGACCGTAATTGTTAGAGCAGTTGGTGATGAGCGTTGGTAAACCATACGTGTGATGCCAAGCACGCACGAGATGATCTGATGACGCCTTACTTGCCGAATAAGGAGACCTCGGGTCATAATTAGTCGTCTCATCGAACAGGCCAGTTTCGCCAAGCGAACCAAAGACTTCATCGGTAGATACATGTAAAAAACGAAATCCCGCTTTTTGGTCTGGTGCTAACTGTTGCCAATACTCCAGCGACGCGTTGAGCATATTGCAGGTGCCAAGCACGTTTGTTTCCACAAACATATTCGGATTTGAAATCGACCTGTCGACATGACTCTCCGCTGCCAAATGCATGACGACATCAGGTTGAAACTCCGTTAGTGCCCCAGCAATCGCGACGGGATTTCGGATGTCGCCCTGAATGAACTTGTACTGCGGATGTTCGGCTAAATCCGAAAGCGAAGCGAGATTTCCAGCGTACGTTAATGCATCGAAATTCAGAACCGTACAATTTTCATTGTGGATCAGGTAGCGAACTAGATTCGAGCCAATGAATCCTGCTCCTCCCGTAATCAGAGCTTTCATGAATTCTTCCTTGCGTAATTTCTTCTCTGTGAGCGTAACGTTTAGCTTGCAGTATCTAGGTGTATGTCGCCGACAGAGCAAAATGGGAGACAGACTGCGACAGCCTGGCATCAAACTGATCCGCCGGTGCGTGAGCACCACGCCGTGCGCAGTCGCGTCAAAACAGTGTCGAGTTTGAGAGGAGGAGCCAGAGAGGTTATGGGAATACACTAATCGAGGAATTCGCATCAGGCAATAAGTCGATTCCAGCATTGCCTGAAGCAGCTTGCAAAGAATCATGCAGACAACAAGCTTTTGGATTCCCACTCTCTACGAAATATTTTGCTGGGGTGACTCGGGAATACAAGGGGCGATATTGGCCTTCGCCTAAAGGCTCTTCTTCTCTTACGCTCGCGTTCTTGGAATCCTTTGCGCCGGTGTCAGCGGCAAAGTCCTGCGACTCCGTAATCTCAAACTCGCTCCCGTTTGCGTTGAAAACGGGTTGCCGAAAAACACTTTCACTTTTTTGCGGCAACGGCCCCAAGCTTCAACTGTTCAGAGCACTGAAACCGCGTAACGCCAGAGAAAAAAGCTATTCGCTTGCGTTGAAATTGCGAGCTGAAATTTTAAAAAACCTGTCCGTTTGGGCTCAAGCAGCAGTCAGCTAGGCCAGCTTGAGTAGGGATCTTGCAATCTAGGGCTACCCCACTGTATGCCGCCTTAAAAGGCGGGATGGGAACGACGCGAGGAAACTGCAGATGACTCCCTGCGTTTAAGTTTGAGCTGGCGAAGACAGCGTCTTGAATCGCCTAAAAGTGCTTCATGCTGCACGGATCCACAGTCTTTTTTGCATTCCGTTACGAAACTCCGTTTTGCTGATTTTATTCGGGGGCGCATTAAATTTGAAAAAAAATTAGGTGTCCCATTTTGGCGTTAGAGGTGAGCTGCCGTCGTTCGCACTTCCGTTAACAGCGTTTCGATGCGATGAAATGCAGATTTCACGTCTGGGCCTACTTGATGGAGGGCCACATGAGATTAGTTTGGATGGCGTAGATTCGCCGACTGCAAACGTTAGTGGCGACTATGCTCTTACGCGGCGTCGCGTGAATCCTCTCTGCTTAAATTCTGTTTCTTAGAAGTTACTTAGATGATCCCGAGCGAATATGTCCAGCATCGCAGAACGCACGACGGTAGTCACAAAGGATTCCGGTCGAGTAAAGGTTACATCCCGCGTCACTCCTTACGCGAAACTCCCGACTTTAGATCGAAACGCAGCACTCACGTTAACGGCTTACTGTAAGACAAGGAGTGATAATTCTCCCATTGCAGCAAAGCTCGCCAACACGGCTGTGCTTCAGACTTTCTTGACGTCGTTGCCGCTCGTTTTGTCTGACACAGTGACATTCGTCTGTTGTTTTCTGGCCTCGTTATTATTGGTGTCGGCGACACTAGCACCTGAGATTGCTACATTAGCCTTCGCTGGCAGCATTTCGAGTCTATGTTTGATACCGATCGCACGCTTATCAGGCTTGTATCCAGGTATCGGCCTTGGATCGATCGTCGAGTTCCGTCAGACATGCCGAGTTGTGATGGCCGGCTCGCTGATCATGGGGGGAGTCCTAATCTACTCGAACGTCGCGTCATGGGCAGCCATTTTTGTAACGTGTGTGCTGACGGGTTTTTTCGGTATTCCCTCTTTAGTTTCCTCGCGGTTCATTACTCGCAAATTGGTGACACGCTGGAGTTGGTGGGGTATTCCGACAGCCATCATTGGAGAGCCTGGACCTGGACTAGAGCTATTTCATCGGTTGCAGAAAGAGCAGGAGCTTGGTTTCCGACCGATAGGCGTTTTGGTGGAGTCCGAGGATTACTGGGCTACTGCGAACGAGTCTACGGTTCCAATTTACGACGTGAAGACGGCCGACAGCTTCGCCTCAGAGAATTCTATCACTTGTGCGTTGATTTCTCAGGGCTCGGGGGGGGATATAACATCCACGCTTGACCGAGCACTCGCCGTGATTCCCAATCGGGTTTTGCTCGCATACGAGCAGCTAGACATGGGGATCTGGGACGAACTTCTCTGTGTTGGGGCCGCCACGGGCCTAAGACTCAGTAGTTCTCGACCAACATTGCTACACAAGTGGGTAAAACGAACATTGGATGTCGCAGCGGCTGCTACCGCTTTATTGTTAGGCTTCCCGTTTCTTGCAACCATTGCTTTGCTAATCAAACTCACATCCAAAGGTCCGGTCTTGTACGGCCAGCAACGGATTGGTCTGGGTGGACAGCACTTCACCGCCTGGAAGTTTAGGACGATGCAGTCAGATGCTGACAAAGTTTTGGATTCCTTTCTCGAGAAAAATCCAAAGGCGAACAGAGAGTGGCAAGAAACGCACAAGTTAAAAAATGACCCCAGGGTAACCTGGATTGGAAAGTTTCTACGGGCAACGAGTTTAGATGAGCTTCCGCAGCTTTGGAATATTTTGGTGGGAGAGATGAGTGTGGTTGGTCCCAGACCGATTATTGACTCGCCTACCTACGACGCGACGTACGTGCGCGTCTATCCAGACGAATACCAACTTTACAAATCAGTGCGTCCCGGACTAACCGGACTTTGGCAAGTCCGCTGCCGCAATAGCGGCGTCTACGAGCTTCGGATCTATTGGGATATGTACTACATTCGCAATTGGAGTATCTGGCTTGACTGCTATCTGATCATGCGGACGGTCAGGACGGTCCTGTTGCGAGAGGGCGGTCACTAGTTACTTCCTTTTGATTTGCGAATAAGCACTTGACTTCATTAGTCGTTAAGCCCTAGCAGCCGCCTACACTTTCAATTTTCAAATTTTTTTTTCAACTTGGGTCACGGCACCTGGGCTGCAAGTCACCCATGGGAACGAAGTACATCCGTTTTCAATAGCATTAGGATCTACCAAGTCAGGCTTGGTACTAATTTATGAATCCCTGCTTAAAGACAGTCAGATGAATCTTTGCGAACTTGATTATTTGCCTAAAGAAAATAGTGCAATCGACGTAAAAGAACTTGAAACATCGAGCGCAACCGCCCAGCCATTTCCGTTCTTTTGTATCGGCGATTTCTTGGATGAAGAGTTCGCGAAAGTAGTGTCGGAAAGCTACCTATCGTTGGCAGAGGCACAAACAAATGGAGAAGCCATCCATGCCGTCAATGCGAAAGGAAAGGTTCAAATAACTGATGCCGCCAAGTTCGCTCCTGCTATTTCGCGACTGAATCAAGTCCTTGCTTCGTCGGCTCTAAGTGCATCTAACATAGGAAAAGAGCGGCAAAGTCAATGCGCCACGTGCAGCTCTCATCTTCCTAACGTACGTATGCGCAGCGATGGCAATTGCCTTTAGAGGTAAAGCCTAAAACCGCTTCAAGTGTCGCCTGCATAATTCGATGCGGCGGATCGAAATGAAATTTTGCATGTCATTCGATAAACGCGATTCATCGAGTAACCAATAACGCCTACTTCTGTGATTGCTGAAGAAATCTTGTGAATTCACTCAGTAAAACCAATCCGAATCAGCGTTCGCTCACTGAGAATGAATCTGCACGTGCGGCACTGCACCTGACATTTTGGTTGGCTTTATCTGCACTTGCCGTCCTTTATCTTCAATCCGCCAAATGGCTGATTTCGATTTGGACAATTAACGCTGATTACTCGCACGGGTTTCTCGTCCCAGCTTTCGCGATCTATTACCTTTGGACAAAGCGTCATACCCTTGATTTAAGGTCCCCAACCACATCAGATGACGGATTGGTTATCGGAGTGATGCTCAGCGCTGCCGCCATAGGGCTTCTGCTGCTAGGCGCTCTCATTCGTGCCAGAAGTGTTGAAGCTTTCTCAATGATCCCGTTTCTGCTGGGAGTTACCTCGACAATTTACGGCAGACGCGGTTTGGCTTGGATCCTTCCAGCGGCTTTGTTTCTATTTTTCATGATCCCCCTTCCTCGCCCTCTTCATGGCTTAATAGGGGGTGGTCTTCAAGACCTCTCGACTATAGCGAGCAGCTATGGTCTTCAAATGTTAGGGATACCCTGTTTTGTTCAGGGAAACAGCATCCAACTTGCATCCTTCCAAATTGGAATTGTAGAGACTTGCAGCGGACTACGAATGTTGAATGCATTTTTTGCTTTGACAGTTGCGGCCTGCTTGAGCTTTGACCGAACTCGTGCCGAAAAGTGCTTGATTTTCACAAGCGCCGTTCCAATAGCTATAGCTTCGAACTGTATTCGGATTATCCTGATAGGAGCTATTTGCGAGCTAGTATCGCCGGAAATAGCGGGATACATATTTCACGAAGTCGCAGGTTGGATGATGGTGCCTCTCGGCTTCGTGCTTCTGTCGATCGAATTAATATTATTGGACCGTCTATTTGTGCCGAACGACCCGCCCAGACAGGTCTCGGCCCTGTACAATCAGCCTCGGAGGTAAACCCGGTGCCCAACGAATACCAAACACGAAGCCTGTCAATTTCCGAGGATGATCGGAATCATTCGCAGCTAGTAGTTGTCGAGTCTGAGGTTAAGGGACCTGCACAAGAGCAAAAGTCTTTGCTTCCAGTCACGGTGTTCCAGTCACTTCGCCGTTATTCGCGATACACGCTGCCGGCAGGCGTGCTGCTAGCTCTGCTCCTGTCTGCATTGGGGGCGAATTTGACCGTGCCTGAACATCGGGCCGTAGCATATCTTAGGGTGAAAGTCGAAGCGAAGCCGCTCGCTTTCGAAACGGCAGATCATCCTGGCATGAAGTCGACCTTCGATCTCTACAAAAACACTCAGATGCAGTTGATAACAACACCATTCGTACTCAACGCTGCATTACGAGATGATGAGGTGCGAAACCTACCACTGGTCGCTAACAAAACAGAGCCTGTTGTTTGGATGAAGGAAAATGTAGACGCAGAGTTTCAGGCAGATGGTGAGATCATGGAGGTTGGTTTCACTTCCTCGGATCCGAGGGCTTCGGTCATGCTGGTGAATGCGATCGTTAGCGCGTACTTAGAGGAGGTCGTCAATAGCGAAAGAATGACCCGTTTTCAACGCTTGGAAAACCTTCAGGCAGTCCGTGCAACCTCCGAAGATCAGATGCGTTCCAAACAGCAAGAACTACGGTTCCTCGCAGAGGCACTTGGGACAAGCGATTCCGAGTCGCTAACCGTGGCTCAACAAAGTGCGATTCAACAGTTTGGCCTGATGCAAGAAAAATTGAGCGAGGTTCAGTTTGAATTGATGAAGGCACAAGGCGAACTCGACATCGCTCTAGAGCTAAACGAGCTTAGAAATACGGAGTCCGCGACCACACAGGATACTGCGGAAGACGTCTCACCGAAACATACACTCACCCTCGCAACACTTCCGTTACATCGCGAACTCATGTCTTTGCAGCGTGAAATCGTGGAAGTCGAATTGCAGCTTCGCGAGGGGGCGGAGAATTTTGGAACCTCTCACCCCAATGTCGCATCCCGGCGGAGATCGCTTGAGGCCAAAAAACTGGGATTAAGCCACGAAGTCGAAAGTCTAGCTGCCCAGCTAGCCGCTATCGAAGAGACGTCAACACAGTCTGGCATCGGAGAGCATTCAGAAACTGTGGGGCTAGCTTTTCTTGATAAGAGAGTGAAGGTTCTACAATCACAGGAGAAAGCAATTCAGGAGAAAGTAGCTGAACTCGAGGCAGGAACTAAGACACTTGGACGCTCGTCCATTGATGTTCTTATCATGCGGTCCGAAATACAAAGTCTGGATGACGTCCTAAGTTCGTTGAGCGAAGAGATAGAGAGAACAAAAATCGAGTTAAAAACGGAATCGAGAATCACATTAGTGAATGATGCAAAGTGGGCAGGCGCAGCGAGTCAGAAGAAGCGTTACTTCACGCTGGCCGCCCTCGGACTCATTGGGTTCTTTGTGCCCGTTGCACTTTGTGTCGGATATGATGTTAGTCGCCGCCGAATCGATTCGCCCGACATGCTCGATGGATCGCTCACGGCGACGCGTTTAGGCTCCATCCCGCAAGTTGCGCCGAAGTATCTGATGAATGACGCATTTCCGATCACCGGAGAGGTGGTGGATCCCTCCGAGTTACCGCCTGAATCTCGGTCGCTTAGCGAGGCGATTCGTTCCACGAGCACACTTGTCTCTATGCTTTTTCAAAAGGCTGACAAACGCGTAATCATGATTGGCAGTGCAATCGCGTCAGAAGGCAAGTCGACCATGAGTGTTCAGCTAGCAAAGACTCTGGCCCAGTCGAGCCTTCGGGTGCTACTAGTTGACTTTGACTTGAGAAGACCCTCTATCGAGAGGTATCTTGGTCTTGATCGGTCACTTGGGGTGTCAGACGTTTTGAGTGGTCGATGTCATTGGCGTGAAGCAGTGCATAGGGTTGGAAGCATTAACGTTCTCACGTCTGGACCTGCCAACGACGACATGACGCGTTACGAGTCTAATGGCAAGCTAGAGGAGTTTTTCAAAGAGCTGAAGCAGGAATTTGATCTAATTATTGTGGATAGCTCCCCCGTTCTAGCAGTAGTAGATGCTTGCCTGGTTGGCACACATTGCGACGGAGCGATCATGACTGTCCGACGTGACGTGTCAAGGGTTCCGCCTTTCCGTAATGCCTGCACAGAGCTCAACCATTACGGGGTTGATATCCTCGGCACTGTTTTCATTGGAATTCACGAGAACTTAGGCTATCATGGCTATGGGTACGATTACGACTATCACAGGCAAGAGCCGGCGGTTAACGCAAAGAAGCCGGCACCGCGGTGAAATCTTGAAGTACACGACCGCCGCAAAATGTATCACCGGGTGATCGAGCTTGATGATTAGAAACAAAATCATAATCGTAGCCGCTGCCATTGGTCTGAGCTTTACCTCAGTCCACTGGGTCCGATCTGGATACAAGTTTAACGTGGAGGAACCCGTCATCGATTTGCATACCATTCCGCTCACACTAGGGCAGTGGCGTGGCGAGGATATCGAGATTCAGGAGGAGACGCTGGGAGTACTCAGCGCTAATTCGTTTATTCAACGACTTTATAGGGATGCAATCGGCCACGAGATTTCCTTTCACGCTGCTATATGGGGAACCCCGGAGGAGGTAGGAATGGCGGCTCCACACCATCCCGAGATCTGCTATCCGTCTGCCAATTGGACGATCATGGGTAGGCGAAACGTAGAAATAGAAGGCGACGACCTGAAAATCCCCGTTGAGTTGATACACTTCCAGCGTCAATCGAAAAGCATAGTCACAGCACACTGGTATCGAATGGGAGATAGGTGCTTCACTACCGCGGAAGAAGCACGGGTGGAGTTACTTGTTCGCTGGGGTGATAAGTCATGGCCATGCGTTGAGAAGTACTTGTTACAAATCAGTCAAAGCGACATAGACGCAGGCTGGCCGGTGTTAGCGCGGTTCGCCAGAAAACTTTTAGCAATCCAGAAACGTGATTTACTCGAGGTCAGAGCAATTGACTCGTGAATTTTGTATTAACGGTTAGCTACCCTAAATGGGTTTTTTGATTTTATTTTCGCGGGGGCGAAAGAGACATTATGAAGTTCTTAGCTTTTGTAATTTTAACTTTTTTGTGCGTGTCGCCTGTCTCGGCTGGCTTTCTCACTGGACACTGTGGAAATTCCTACTTTAGCGAAAACGTCAGCTCAGACGCACACGTGAGTTTCGCAGTGTACGACAATACGGGTGGTAGTGGTAATTGGGCAACGGACCTCGGGATCACCCCGAGCAATGCTACTGGGACCTCAGACCGCTATGTCTATTTCTATCAAGTTGTCAATTCGAAGTTGCACTCCGGGACAGATGATGATCTCTCCCGGTTTCAGATCGACCTAAGTGACGGCGGTGTTGCGAATTCAGCGGGATTTGTGGCAGACACGGTTTTCTCAGATGGGATGCAAGTTGGCCTTGGCGGAAACTTTGGTTTAGGTGTCGATGGTAGTCTGGCGAACCCGCTTCAAACTGGATCCCTGCCCTCGTTTATCAATGCCGACGACAATGCTTCTGTCGCAGCGGCAGTGGAGCCAAACACCGCAACGATTACTCCCAGTAATAAGGTTGTGTTTAGATTCCGCAATGCTCTCACATCCTCACCTCTGATGTTTTCAAGCATCATGTACTTCACGAGCTCACAAAGCCCCGGTTTTGGGACTGGATCAGTCAATTTGCCTCGTAACTCTGGCATGGTTGCCCTTGCGGTTCCTCTTCCCTCTGCGATCGCGATGGCAATAACAGGGATTCCCGCTTTTCTCGTTTTTCGCCGAAGCCGCAAAGCGTTACGTCAAGAGTCATTGTCTTCTTGAGACGGCTTATAAGATTTGCAGCCTGCCGCAACGATGTACAAGGGCTTTAGATCAGCGTTGTCATGAAACTGAACTGGCGATTTTTAGGAGTTCTTTCGGCTGCTGCGTGCCTACTCCTAACATCCGCAGTTTTGCTCCACCGGTCACAAGCAGGTCGGAGTAGAGCGCTCGTCTTGGAAAAAGCCAGGGAAGCAAGAGATGACGGAGATCTGTTAGAAGCCATTCGTCTTTATAAGGTTGTCCTTAGTAAGCACAGCGACCAACCACATCTGCGATCGGAATTCGCCGATTGCCTCATAAAAAGCGGGAATGTAAAAGAGGCTTTGTTACAGCTTGAAGCGGAGATCCGCGACGAACCCAATTCGGATCGAGCTCGTGATCGCCTAGTCCTCCTCTGTCTAGAGATTGGGCGTTTTTCGGATGCCAAGCGTCAATTGGAGGAGCATCTCCTTCCAAAAAACCCGAAGAATGTCAGCTACATGATGCAGTTGGCACTGGCTGAGGAAAACCTTGGGGCCCCCAATCGCTCCAAAGAGCTTCTACAATTGGCCTCATCCATCGCTCCGAAAAACAGCGAAGTTGTGGAAAGGCTTGCCTACCTGTTGGCAGATCGTCTAACACGACCGCAAGTAGCAATAAAAAAACTAGACGCGTTTGTCGACCGGGCAAATGACCAAGCAAGTAGCTATGTTGTTCGCGCTAAATGGACACTTGATCGTGCGAGGAAGACAGCCGAGCCAAAGCTCATGCATCAGTACCTCGATTCAGCTGAACAAGATTTGAGCGTCGCCGCTGATCTAGAACCGGAAAGTTCAGCAGTTAGTCTTCTCGCCGCAGAGCTTGCGACGGTAACTGAACAAACAGACTTCGCAAGCAAGGTCATCAGAGCGGCAATGATGGCATCGCCTGAGGACCACAGACTATACGGCGCTGCTGCGCAGCTCAAGCTTATTGATCAGGATGTTCCCGGTGCGACGGAATTACTGAGGGAAGGCTTGAGGCATGCGCCAATGCAAAAAGACCTGACCTGGAATTTGGCTAGCCTCGAAGTTGAGTCGGGAAATGTTGAAAGTGCGAAAGAACTGATAACGGACTTACGTGCTATAGAATTCGCAGAGGCACCGATCCATTTCCTAGAGGCAAGATTGTTCCTCTTAGATCATCAGTACCTAAAGGCCGTTGCATCAGCGAAGAAATCACGCAACACAACGGGCCGAACAGACCGGGACTTGTTGATACGCACTGAGATGCTTCTGGCGATTTGTTTTGAGCAACTCGGGCGTGAAGATTTGGAGATTGCAGCATTACGCCGCGCACTGAATGCGAATCCATTTGACAGGGAGGCCCGCAAGTCTCTTGCTTCAGCGTTGACTCGCATGGGTAATTTGCGAGAGGCGTTGGCAGAGCTGAAGTATCTGGCACGGCTCAATCCAACCTCGAAGCGTATAGCAATCGACTTGGCAAAATGTACGCTTTTGCAATGGCAGCGATCCGGATCAGAAGCCTATCGAAAATACGGGGAAGAACTCGTCGAAAAACTTGAAAACGTTCCCGGCGTTGAAGCAGACGTTGCATTGATGAAGGCGGAGCTTTGTTATGCAGCTGGGGATGCAGAAGGAGCAATACGGACACTCCAACGACAAATCCAATCAACCCCATATTCGCTCGAGCTTTATCGTGGAATCGTGGAATTGCATCTCCGAAGAGAGAATTTCATATCTGCCTTGGCGATGCTTGAACAGGCAAAGGAAAAACTTGGGAGTATCCCAGCCCTGCGACTTGCGCATGCTAATTACCTGTGGCGGCGATACCGTAGCGAGTTACCACTCGAGCAACTAGAAGAACTTTCTGTAGCAGACCCTAATTGGTCGCAGGAACAACGAATTGAATTGGCGAAAGATTTTGCTGAGTTTTTCTTTTCAGTTGAAGACTACAAGCGTTGTGGCCAACAGTTGGAGTTGATAGAGGAGCAGAATGAAGGCAAAAGTGACCTTAGATTGCAGCTGCTGGTTTTTGACATAGCCTACCGAGAGAAGGATACCGCTAAATTAGAAAACGCGTTGGAACGAATTTATGCCATCGAAGGACCTGGACCACTTTGGCAAGTTGGTAGGGCGACTCTCCTGACGATGCAGGCCAACCGCGATACTCCTGCTCTGCTAGTGGAAGCTTTGCAGCACTTATCTGAAGCTGCTACAACACGCCCCACTTGGCATCGAATTTCCCGATTGCGCGCTGAAATCAATGATGTAGCTGGGAATCGTCAAATTGCAGTCCGACACTACCTGGATGCTATCCGATTGGGCGACCGAGCCCCTAGGCTGATCGGTCGCTGTGTAGAGCTATTGGTCCAGGCCAGACGGTTTGTCGAAGCAGACCAAGTCATCCGTCACCTCTCTGAAGAATATATTCCGTTATCGCGAAACCTTACGCAGATCGCCTCTAATCTGTCAATTCAGCTGCAGGATTTCGATCGAGCTTTGGATCTTGCAGTCCGGCGAGCCAAACAATCGGAGAAACAAGCGGACCTATTTTGGCTAGCACAGATTCTTCGAATCACTGGAAATTTCACCAAGGCCGAAAATCAATTTCGAAAAGCTATTGAAATCAGCCCTTCAAGCCCGGAGCCATGGATTGCTCTTGTTCAAATGCATTGCGGCCAGGGGAAGTTAAGTTTAGCCAAGACGGTTATTTCGGAGGCCGAGCATTCTATTTCAACGAGATATCTCTCTGACACGCTGGCGCAATGCTATCAATCCACCGGAGACGAGAGGAGTGCGGAAGAATATTACCGCAAGGCTATTAAAGAGTGCCCAACGGACTCGAGTCTGCTTCGCCGTTTCACCTCTTTCTATTTGGAGTCGGGACGGATTGCGAAAGCCATTCCCCTCCTTGAACGCCTAGTCGCAAATAGTTCCAAAGTACAAATCGATGATCAAATATGGGGCCGTCGAAACCTCGCCTTGTCAATTGGCATACAGGGAGATCAGGAAAGTAACGCCCGCGCTCTACGTTTGATTAAAGAGAATATCAAATCATCGGAGAATTCGACTGAGGATCTGCGGTGCCTTGCAATTTTATTATCGAAGGACGGCCGCTCTGAAAACTCAGACAAAGGTTTGAAGATACTCGTGGATCTGGTTGCGAAACAAACCACTTTTTCGATCCCCGACAATGCGTTATTGGCAGATCTGTACCGCCAACGGAATGATTGGGCTAATTACTCAAGGACTATGCGGCGTGTGCTGGGTAATGGTGGCGCTGAAATTGCTGACTACGTGTCCCAATATGCAACTGCACTGATAGATCGCGGTGAACTCAACGAAGGTAAACTTTGGCTCAACCAGTTGATTGAATTGGCGCCCGATTCGGTGACGACTATCAAAGCTGAATCGAAAGTGCTTTTCACCGAGGGCAAATTTACAGCACTAACTTTGATGTTGGAGCAAGCTGCTGAAAGCTCGGAGCTCAACCAAGAGGTTGCTCCGATATCCGAGTATTACGGAATCCAACTTCGCCGCGCCGGACAAGTGGAACTTTCAGAAAGAATGCTGAAAATTGCGTTGCGAGCTAACACTGAAATAGCACGCTACGATTCGGCTGGTGATCTCCGGTTAGCAAGCTTCTACGCCCGAACGGGAAATGTACAAAAAGCCTTGGACCTCATTCCGCGAGAGGACGCCAATGCGTTGCAGTTAGTCGCATTAGCCTATGGAGCAATCCAAAGTGGAACAGAAGACCGCGATTGCGTTGCGCAATTGATTAGTTATTTACAGGCAGCAGATAAAGCAACGCTAACAGAGGTTTTGCTTTGCGTGGGTGACCTCTATTCCTGGCTAGGAGACACCGAAAAGGCCTGTGATGCATATAACAGTGTTCTGGAATCGGACCCTTCAAACGTTTCTGCACGTAATAATCTTGCGGCCATATGTGCTTTGACATCTAAGCAACTCGGCCAGGCGATGTTTGCCATCGAAAGCGTAATAGGTGATTTGGGTCCCCAAGCCGCTTTTTTAGACACGAGAGGCCTTGTTCATATGGCCGCTGGCAGATTCGATGCGGCGGAAGTCGATTTTCGAAAAGCGATCGATCTCGCAGGTAAAGCAACCTACCACTTCCATCTTGCTCAAATCTTTGCCTACCAACAGCGTTTTACGGATGCAGGAAATTCGTTAAGAGTTGCAAAAAAACAACTGGATATTCACACACTTTTGCCCATCGAGCGTGCGTCTTTGAAGCGGTTGCAAACGGCGGTCCTGGCAAATGCCTCATTGAACTAGCGGAGAGACACTTGCATCGCCCACTAGCTGAAAAACTTGTTCGCTACTGTGCTAGTTTGCAACGGCTAGAGCAGAGAGTTTACACATGAGCCAAATCACAGAAGACGTTCGTGAACAGGAACGAACAATAGAAACGGCAGACGAGAAGTACGCGCGTCTAGATGCTGTCGACCGACAATCTGCGGTGACGTTGCGGAATTACTTCCAGGCAAATCCTACATCCAACCGCCTTGCGAATAAACTCTGTAATCTGTTCGCTTTGCAGTCAATTGCGATGGCGGCAATTCTTGCTCTCACAGATTATTTGTTGCTTTATCTGACCCTTTGGGCCTCTGATGGTTTGACTCAGCTGATCCTACCGTATCCACATCTACAAATCGGCAATGGCACATTGTTGATCGGTTCTTTGCTTATCATTCCACTTGCTATTGCCGCAGGCTTATACCCTGGAATTGGCCAAAGCGCCGTAATGGAATTTCGACAAACTTCATGGATATTCATAGCGGCGATAGCGACCATTTGCTGTATCGGCATTTTCTTTTTGCCGGGCAACATTGCTTTCTTCTTGGCATTTTCGCTCACCGCCTTTTGCAATATACCAGTTGTCGTAACGATTCGATTTATGGTTCGAAAGTTCGCAAGTTACTGCCCGTGGTGGGGAGTTCCAACGTTGCTTGTTGCTGAACCAGAACGAGGAGTGGAACTGTTCCGTAAAATTGCGAACACCATTGACCGAGGGTTCCGGCCTGTCGGGGTTCTTCTTCCTTCCGAACATTACTGGAGTGGCACTCGTCTTCTGGATGAAAACAACATCCCTGCGTTTGATGTCCGACGAACAGATGAGGTAGCAACTGCACTTGGAGCAACCTGGGTAATAGTCTCTCCATGTGTGAGTCGCGCCTGTAGTCCGGCTTCGGATTCTACCTTCAGTGCAATCCCCAACAGAATCTTACTTTCTTCAAATCAACTCGATATGGGATTGTGGGACGAGTTGTTTTGCATTGCCGGTGCAACCGGAATCAGACTAGGGACCATCCGACCGAACTGTCTTCAACTTGCCTGCAAGCGATGCCTGGACATTTCGATAACCGTGTTGGCGATTGCAATTGGCATGCCGCTGTTATTATCTTTTGGCTTGCTAATCAAGCTGAGCTCTCCTGGACCGATTCTGTACGGACAGAAAAGAGTTGGCAGATATGGCAAGGAATTCGTTGCATGGAAGTTCAGAAGTATGGTGCAGAACGCAGATGAGGTTCTTGATTCCTACCTCGATCAAAATCCCGAGGCACGAGCGGAATGGGATTTGAAACACAAACTAGCCAATGATCCTAGGGTCAACAAGATCGGTGCGTTTCTCCGCAGGACCAGCCTGGATGAACTTCCGCAACTTTGGAACATTCTTCGTGGGGACATGAGTTTGGTTGGCCCGAGACCAATAGTCGACTCACCGACTTATGATGCCGCCTACGTGCGCGAATATCCTGATGAGTATGAAGTTTACAAGAGCGTGAGACCGGGATTAACGGGGCTATGGCAAGTCAGTTCCAGAAGTGATGGTGTCTACGAACTTCGCGTGTATTGGGATATGTACTACATTCGTAATTGGTCAATCTGGCTGGATCTATACCTCATCCTACGAACGGTCAAAACGGTACTTTTACGCGAAGGCGCATCTTAATGCAAAACAGCGCAGATCGCTTGAAGGTACCTGGGAGTCTGATCAGACCGAGTATCCAACTAGTCGGTACATTCGCGTTCAATATTGTTGGTTTCTTGGCTTTAGGTTGCAAGACAAGCATTGCTATGCAATGTATTCGGTCGCGACATGAATGCGTTTCATGGCTCCGCCAGAGATCGAATGTGCCCTCGAAGACGAGCAAGTCTGCGAATATCGTGTAACTCTACAAGCCAAATGCGTCAGCGAAAATATAACCTCAGGCATACGCCGTGCATTGTTACCGCTTCTAAGGGCGAAAGTTAGGAGGATTGAATCCCAGATGCTCAGAGATGAAGGCGCCGGATCGTCCAGTTCTCATTTGAATCTGTCATTCCGATGGCACTCGGTATTCGTTTTCGAAGGGGCCCTGTTCGCAATCCTCCTCTCCCAATGTCACCAGATCATTGCACTGCTCGAGTGCCACCTCCAATTCTCTTTCAAAAAGAAGAGCTGGGGGTGATCCGTCTATGACCCCTGAGGAGGCAGAGTGAACCCCACTAAGCGATCGAACACATTCAATCAACGACTACCAACCCTCAACACGACGGGGGAGGAACGAAGATGTACGGATTTTTCAAAGGTAAGAGTACTACCTTATGACATCAGCAGTCGCTCAGATAACTGGATTATTGTTTTCATGCTTCTTGGCATTTTTAAAAAGAGCCGCGTCGCGAATGCAGAGCACAGGGTAATTGGTGATGCTCGAAGTCTTCAGAATCGCTTTCAACACTCCGTATGAGCTGAAGGTTGGCGACCCAGATTTTATTGGCTGGAGTATCACCGCATCTTACTTCGTGGCGTTCGTCACTTGCGTACTGAACGCGATGGCGGTAAGAAGAATCCGTCCCAGCGAGTCGATATCACGTTTGTACTTATTTTGGTTTGGTCTGTCCTGCGTAGTTTTCCTTCTGGGCTTAAATAAGCAACTTGATGTACAAACATGGATGATTACAGTTTGCCGAACCCTGGCCCGTGAAAATGGCTGGTACGAACAGCGGCGTGAGTACCAGGCGTACTTTATTTTTCTGGTCGTTTGTTGTGGGGCAGTTTCTTCCGCTTGGGTTACATACCAACTCCGAAGTGTCTGGCGAGAATGCATGGTTGCAATTGTTGGCTTGGCGGTTCTGGGGACTTTCCTTCTCGTTAGAGCGGCTTCGCTACACCAGCTCGACGGTTGGCTTGCCGGAGCAATTTGCGGGGTAAAATTGCGCTATCTCTTTGAGTTGTTAGGTGTCGCAACTATTTGCCTCGCTGCGTGCGAAAGCAAACTGCGACATCGAAAACCACTGCGACGCAAGTAAGCGACTAGCCGAGAACCATGTGAAGTGCCAAAAGAAGCAAGTTCAAGCTTGTGAGGTTGAGGATTGGTTAAACAACAAGTTGGTCTAGAGTCCCGTAGGCGTGGCTCCAGCTGAGTTGGATTGGGATGAGTGCTGCGGGCTGGTTGCAACCCAAGCGGGTGTGCGGGCGATGATGGTTGTGGTGTGAATGCCGATCGCAAATTATCTGTCCGCCTTGCTGAGGGTTTTGGAACCCGTCGCGGACTAAAAAGTCGTCCCGCAATAGGCTGTTGAGACTCTCGATTCAAACACTTTCCCACGTCCACCTTTGTTATGATACCAAGCCGAGGCGGCTCACGCTTATATCAGGCTACATCGAAAGCGGAACGCGTACCTCCACAACGTTTGGTAAATGCAGCGGCCACGATTACCCAGATTATCTTTCGGAATATGCCCGCGCAGATAGACACGAAGTGCAAGGCTGTTTTCCGACGCAGGAAATTGCTTAGGGATTTAATAAGATGAACTACTCTTATGATGATCTAACAGTCGGTTATCCTAGAAGGTATGGGGGATTTTACAGATGGCAGATTTCGTTCTCCCTAAAACATCTTTCAAGTTCTGATAGAACGAGTGCTTCCCGGCAAAAGTTACATGTAATATCCACACCACAAGAGCGGCCATTTGAAAAGGATCGCGTTTTCAGACATCGTCGCGGCCAATCGCAGAGTAAAATGAGGCAGGGGGCACCGGTTCTGCTAACAATTTTCTGCTTAGGAATTTAGTGTCTCCCTAGTTGTGATGACTTACAACGTGTTCGCAAAATACTCGTAGGTTGATGAGCCTAGTGAAAACGATTCCGGAAATAGTCGAAACACAAATGTGCAGTGGTTGCGGCGTCTGCGCTTACCTTGCGCCAGATGCGATCAAGATGGTCGATGATGTCAAACTAGGTCGCCGACCGATAATCGACTCAGATGCCGGACTCGCGGAGCTACACGATGCCGCGGGAGCCTGTCCGGGCAAGGGGCTAAACCACAGCTTCGACACCGAAGACCCCGAACTCATTCAAGAGCTTTTACCGGCATGGGGGCCTGTTTATGGGTTGTTTGAAGGCTACTCTGGCGATGCAGAGATTCGCTTTCACGGATCGAGTGGTGGAGCAGCATCAGCTATTGCACTCTACTGCATCGAGGAACTCGGCATGTATGGAGCGTTACATGTCAAGAAGCGTGAGGATGTTCCCTTTCTCAACCGCACGTCATTAAGCCGCAATAAAGAGGAGCTGATTTCGGGCGCTGGATCACGCTATGCACCCGCTAGTCCCTGCGATGGACTCGAACTAATTGAGAAGGCGCCTGGACCTTGTGTCTTTATAGGTAAGCCATGCGATGCCGCGGCCACACAGCATGCTGCTAGCTTGCGGCCCAAACTAAACGAGAATCTTGGACTAAATATCGCATTTTTTTGCGCCGGGGCGCCCTCTAGTCAGGGGACCCTTGACCTGTTGAAGGAAATGGGAGTATCCGACCCCATGTCTGTGAAAGAGTTGCGTTACCGTGGTAAAGGCTGGCCCGGGATGGCTGAGGCCGTTTGGGTAGACAGCAGCGGCGAGAAGCGATCTGCCCAAATGACTTACGCAGACAGTTGGGGAAAGCTTCAGAAGTATCGGCAGTGGCGTTGCTATGTATGTGCTGATCACACGGGTGAACTCGCGGACATCGCCGTTGGGGATCCTTGGTATCGACCGCAGGACTCGAGCGATCCTGGTAAGTCGCTGATTCTTGCAAGAACAAATCGGGGACGACAAATTATCAAGGATGCGATCGAGAAAGGTTACTTGGTAGCGGAGCCAGTTGAAGCTTGGACTTTGCCAGCATCTCAGAATCATTTACTTATGACTCGCGGAATGATTTGGGCGCGGATGTTGGTCTGCAAACTTCTTGGTGCTAATGCTCCACGCTTCATAGGTTTCCCCATGTTTCGTTTTTGGTTGAGTGAGCTTACTTTTCGACAGAAAATCCAAAGTGTCCTTGGTACTGCCAAAAGAGTATTTAAAAAGAAGTTGCGGAAGCGGCTGCGAGTAGAACCTTACGAAGCATCTGGTAACGAGCATTCGTCTGGTCAATGAGCAGTGACGCCACTGCAGTCCCAATCTTCGCCTCGTGAAACATATCCTGTTGTCAGTTCGGGTGAGGAGATAGTTTCTTTGACTGTCCTCACCCGGGCTCGTTTGAGCTTGCAAAGGTTCCGTCCCCGCGCTCCAACACATCGCGACCACTCTGAAGATGCGTCTCATTGCGTAGCGGATTTGTTTCCCTTATCTGACCTCCAAACGCCACTCGAAGTAATGCTATCCTTAGATGATTGCGTGGGCGTCTATGACAATTTCTTCGCGAGAGCCAAATCCGATCACGTTCGAATCTCTTACCGTCCCACTGGGAACACGGATATCAAGGGAAGGATCGATAAAACAGTAGGAATGCGGTACTGTGATTGTAATGGTTGGGATGAATCGCTTCTCTTAAGCTGCATTTCCTGCACCGCACGAGCAACAGGGTTGCGGTAAGCCGATTAAAATTTCGAGTTTTTGAGAAGCCCGTCTGCGATTTTCTAGCTGCCATAGATCTCATTTGAGTCGCGATGGACCGCGGCTATATGTTGATGTAGCTTATGGCTTCCCAGCTTTCGTGCATTTGGTTCCGGGCGTCTTAAAGCGTAGAAGCCGCTAGTGCTCACACCCACCCACTTGCGTACCGATTTGATCATGAAGGAGTCTTTGTGCTCTTAGAGCCAGGCGTACTTCACTTCGACTCCTTCGAGGAATGGTGCGTGGCATTCGTGATATTTCACGTTCCATCTCAGCTTGCTGAGGCTGTTTCATTAGACGTTTTACTTTTTCTGTAAGTTTTTCTACCGAAGCTTAGGCGCCATACGGTTTAATCGCTGGAGCTTACTTTCATCCGATTCCTGAACGCTCCGTGACGACACGCTAACCGCATTGGCAGCATTACAGAAAGCATGCCATTGATTGATAAAAAGTTTGAAAGCATCACCCTCCGCCAGCTCTGCAAAAGCCTCTTTTATGCCGACAAGCGATGATCCCCGGTGAGTCCACCCATCCTGGCCTATCGCAGGTAGGGTCTTCTAATTACCAACTTCCCCGATCGACTTTACGAAGTTTGACAACGAGCTAATCCACTGCATGATTTTTCTGAGGCATTCTGAAAGTCATCTCCGAGCTGTACGCCGGAGCAAGACTGTCTCACTCAAAACGTTGCAATTTTATGCTGGAAGGTCACAGCGAAAACACAACCCGAGATAGACGGAACCAGGCAAAACCTGCCTGTTCGAGGGCTCTCCGCGGAATATCTACGGGTTCTGCCAAAATTTGCGGTTTTCCCAGTATAAAGGGTTTCGCGACATTAAATTATGATTAACGTTAAATAGCCACACTTTACCCGCCAGGATCATTAGCCCCAATGCCCTCTTAGCTCAGTGTCCATTTTGAATCCCGCATGTCAACTTTTCTTTTTTTGAGTCTCACTTGCCTAGTTATCTACTTTGGGAGCGGAGTTGTCGCGCGCTTTCTCGCTGACCGACGAGCTGCGTCGCTATGTGGCGCAGGTCGGCTCGCACTAACTTACGACGATGGGCCTAGCCCTTCCCACACTGATCGTATTCTGTCGATCCTCGCTGCTAGGAACGCTCAGGCAACCTTTTTTGTGATAGGAAAATCAGCAGAGAGATATCCGGAAGTGCTCTCCAGGATAGCCAGTTCAGGGCATGAAATTGCGTGGCACTCTAAAACACATCTTAATCAATGGCGTTCTTTCCCAATTGCTTGCTGGCGAGACACCTCACAGATTCCATCTGTCCTTTATTCGGCAGATTTTTCATTATCAACCTACCGGCCACCCTACGGAAAACTGAACCTCCTGAGCATACTAGCCGCACGGCTACAGGGCCTACAGATTTCCACTTGGACAGTTGTAAGCGGCGATACCTATCCCGAACTGCCATCCGTTGAAGATGTGGTTGAACGCGTGGACGCTCAGGGAGGAGGAGTGATTCTCATGCATGACCACGAACGCTTCGGACCGTTGCGTGACGAACGCGAGCACTTTGTGAACGCGCTTACCGTTGCTCTTCTCGACCTCGCCCGAGATCGAGGTTGGCAGATCGCCCCGATACCTGAGTCTCAATGGCGACATAAATGACGGAAAACGAGCATAATCGACCTCGCAAACTTCTCGCCGTCGCATCTGGCGGTGGACATTGGTTGCAGCTCTTGCGACTTAGACCCGCATTTGAAAATACCAAAGTCACTTACGTCACAGTTTCGCGGAGTTACAGGAATGACGTCTTAGGTGAAGACTTCCACGTAATTCCAGACGCGACGCGATGGAATAAGCTGGGCCTCATGATCATGGCTGCAAAAATGCTGTGGATAATGGTTCGGGTCCGACCAGACGTAGTTATCTCCACCGGTGCTGCGCCCGGCTATTTCGCCCTCGTATTCGGTCGCTGGTTTGGAGCGAAGACTTGCTGGGTCGATTCCATCGCGAACGCGGAGGAACTTTCTCTCTCCGGAAAACGAATACGCCCACGAGCTTCACTTATCTTGTCGCAGTGGCAGCACGTCGCTGAGTCAAACGACGTTGAATATGCAGGGAGCGTGCTTTGATTTTCGTTACAGTTGGTTATCAAATGGCGTTTGATCGACTTGTCTCGTCAGTCGACGATTGGGCCGGCAAGAATCCCGATGCTGATATATTTGCTCAGATTGGCGATAGTACACTAAAGCCGGCAAACCTTGAGTTCACGCGTTTCATAGAGCCAGATGAGTTTAAGCTTCGAGTAAAAAACTGTTCGGTTCTTGTGGCTCATGCTGGCATGGGATCAATAATAACCGCACTTCAGTATGGTAAGCCGATCTTGGTCATGCCACGATTGGCGGCTCGAAAAGAAACAAGGAACGACCATCAGGTCGCCACTGCAAAGCAGTTTTCTAGCCAGAAAGGCATAGAAGTAGCAGTAGACGAAGTGGAACTCTTAGGGAAACTAAACCGTCTTGCCTGCATCGACTATCCGAACCGACTAAGGTCGTCCGCGTCACCCGAGCTCATCAAGCGTATTCGGCAGTTCATAGCAAGTGATAAGTAATGAAGCCGGGTTCCTGCTGCTTTCGCTGCGAATTTAGCGTGGCAGCAAAAACCGAAGCAACATTCATGTGGGCATGACGTGGGAAATTCGCTCTAGCCATTTCGAAATCTCTCATGTTACTAGCGTTGTATCCTACACAGACGCAAAAGTTTTGATGAGCAGAGGCTCAGGGGACCACGAGGCAAACGGTGGTTGCATGTGTGCCTTCAGAGCTGAATGCAAACACTTATTAAGCTTGGCACTCGTTACGTCTTGATAGCACACGCCACTAAGACTGAAGTTGTAGTCAACGACGCTCTGCCATGGATCGTCGCAAGATACAATGAATGTAAATAGCAATCGATTCGAGATCATCACGGACACTGCGATTCACAGAAGAATCGAGAAAAAGCAAAACAAGGTATAGTGCTCCCAAAATCTGATGCGCGTGTTGTTCGATGCATCTCAAAAGGAGGGCTCCCATGACAAGAAAACAAAAACAAAGAGAGATTGAATAGATTGTTGCGCTACCTCAGAAACGGCGACTGATGCCCGCGGACGGTGCCTGAGAAGCACAATAATTCAAGAGAATTGATATCATCAAGTCCACTTGGCAGAGAAGGGACAGTCGGCGCGGCGGAATTCATTGCCGATCGAGCCGTGAGCACCTTAAATCGATCGACGTAGGTACGTTTTGCGTCGAGCCACGTAGCCCGTCGCAGAACAGCTACGTTGGGAGCTTTAACAGCAATTATAAAGACGAAAGCCTCAACTGCGATGAATTCACGAGCGTGCAGATATCACGCCTCCTCGACACACAATAGCTGCAGAGCGACAAGCATCGTTGGCATCAAGGTTCACTTGATGACTCAGTACGGCGGCGTTCGCATCTCGCAATGCCGCTCTAACTACAATCGCTGCGATCTCCGCATTAAGGCCGAACAGCGAACCGGAATCAATTACCCAACTTATTCGTGTATCAAATAGACAGGGCACTCTAATTTTCTTTGGCTACTGTTTTTGCACAGCCTTGTTAACAGTCATTGAAGAAAATGGACATACCCAAACACGATATTCTCGATGTTTTCTGAGCGACGCTTAATACCCCACGCTAATTATTCGAGGCATGGTCTCTAGGCGATTCCATTTTGAAATTGCGCGGACACTGCATTGCCTCTACCTGTACTTATTTCGGTCATTGGTTGTTCCTTGTTCATGACTAAACTGCCCGCCCTGCAGCCATCTCGATATGGAAATCGTGAGACGCTTAAAAAGGTTGACTAATATCTAATTTCATAACGCCAAAGTTGCCGAATCTCTGAGAGCATCTCGGCTACCTGCCCGATTTTCTTTCTGTATTTTTATCGACCAACAATTCTGTCACTGTAAAACTTGATGGGTGCGTGTAAGCGATCGAAGAGTCTACGCAGATAACTGGAACGAAATCTGTTTGCCATGTGAACTTGGACGTGTTGACATCGCTGCTCCCGAGTTGATCTTCCGGTTTCTCGCTGGTCTTGTCTTATGCCATAAGACCTTCGAATACGGACCGAACATATCGATGGTATGCAAAGCGACGAGCACCATTTCGCAAAGCAGAATATTCCGGTTAACGATTACCGACCCAACATATGAACGCAGTGTTGTCCCAGAGTATTTAAATTCCAGTGCTTGAAAGTCGTAGAAAGCTCAAGAATTCGCCGGCGAACGGAAGTGTCTTACCAGCGGCACTAGAAAGTAGACAACGGAGCTTCGACGGCTCGTTGCTCAAAGAGCTGCGGGCGAAATCAGCACGAAACAGAGTCGCAAAAATGAACAAGGGGATTAAACTGATAATTGTCGTCTAGCGGTAGTCACCGACGGGGACGAAGTCCGCGCTGATAGACCTGAATCTCTTTATCTCTGTCCGTGAGTTAATATCTCGCAGAGCGATGAATCGCACCGTGAAAGTAGTGAACGATCTCGTCTTCAACTGATGAAGGGCAAACCAAAACGTCATCTCACGACGATGCGAATTCAAAAGACCGCAGCTTATTATCTCTGCGTTTTTCAACGCGACAAACTGTACCTTTCCCAGCGAGAAATTCGGACACAATGCAAAAAGCCGATTTAGGAGAGTTCCCATCGTTTTGTTCGAGCGATGTCCCAAACCAACCAGCGCGATAATTTTTTTTACCAGTCGAGTCGCACTTGCCAAAATTGGTAGCGCTAGTCAACTGAAACCAAACTCGTCATATGTTTGACGTATAAATTTGTTTTCTACCAACGATTTATCAGGACGAATCCGCACAATCGAGAGTTGTAAATTTTTTCCATTCTCATTGTCTCGGTCCTTAAAACAGCCCCGACTCCATGCTTTGCGCGGTGAGACGGTATAAGGCAGATGTTAAAACTTATGTGTACGGGCGTTTCGACGGGCCCGTAGTAATGAACGCTCTCACAGGTTTCGAACCAGACACCATGGCCTCTGAATTATCGCCCTTAAAACTTTCTGTATTTGGCTGCGACCCCGCCACAACAAATCGCGGTGTTTCTGCATTGTATTCCGCGACCTTAAGCGGTCTTTCAACAAGACTACCGTTTACGCGATTTACCGTATTCGACAGCGGTATGGGACAGCGACACAGGAAGCACGAGCTTCCTTGCGGGACACTAATAGATATCAGGCTCAGGGGACTGCGTGGTGGAAAAAGATTCGATCGCTCAGAAAATGTCCATATGATGAAAATCGCGTCTAGACTTGGTGCTCTAGGCGCCTTTCTGAATTCTGGGATTCGCGAAATAGATTCCTCAGCAGCGGCTCTCGATATCTCTGGGGGTGATAGTTTTAGTGATATCTACGGAACGCAGCGTTTTTTTAGCATCTTGAAACCCAAGTTAATTGCGATCCAGCGGCGTATCCCGTTGTTTTTAATGCCGCAAACGTATGGCCCCTTTGCCTGTCCGAAGAACCGGAAGTTGGCACTTCATGCAGTGCTTGGCGCTGAAATGGCGTGGGCAAGAGATAAACGCAGTTTCGAAGTCCTAGCGGATTTATTAGGCAGTCGGTTTAATCCAATGAATCATCGGTGCGGTGTTGATGTGGCATTTGGCCTTCCGATTCGTAAACCGTCCCAACTGCCTGAGCAGCTATTGGAATGGTTAGATGACTCCACCCCAAACTTTGGACTGAACGTCAGTGGATTAATCTACAATGACGTCACCGCCGCCAAAACCCAATACAACTTCCGTGCAAACTACCGTGAAACCATCGAGCAGGTCGTCCAACGTGTCTTGGCAGAGACGGAAGGGCGAGTTTTCTTGGTTCCACATGTCATGGCACGCCACGGGAGCCATGAGTCGGATCCGCAGGCTTGTGAAGAGATCTACCAGAAGTACAGGGCAAAATACAGCGACCGCATCATGGTTACTCCATCTTCTTTGGACGAGTGTGAAGTGAAGTGGTTGATCGCGCAGATGGACTGGTTCTGTGGAACTCGGATGCATTCGACCATAGCGGCACTATCTTCTCTCGTTCCTACTTGTACCATCGCTTATTCTGACAAAGCGAGAGGAGTATTTGAGATGTGCGGCGCAGGTGAACAGGTATTCGATCCTCGTCAATCGAGCACTGCAGAACTCGTTGAATGCACGCTTCAATCCCTTGTCAACAGGTTTGAAACCAAAAGATTGATTTCACAGTGTGTACCGTCTGTGAAGGAAGCTGCCGAGCAGCAGCTCCAGGCCATAGCAGATCGCCTTCTTTCCTGTTCTCTCGAAAAACACTAGCCCTCGGAGCCCCTCCTGTTTTCTAAAGCAGCACTGCTGAGTACGGGTCTACTAGTTGGTTCCGCGTGTGGTTTCGTAAGAAACTTCCTGATTGCACGTTACCTTTCGGTTGAGGACTTTGGCATCGCTGCATCTTTAGCGATGGTAATGTCCCTTGCTGAGATGACCAGCAACCTCGGGATTGATCGTTTCCTCATCCAGTCACCCGATGGTAACGCTCCAAAGACCCAAGCGACAGCCCAGACATTGCAGGTAATTCGCGGCCTCGCAAACGGGGCATTACTATTTTTTCTGGCTTGGCCAATTGCTGTCCTCATCCAGGCTCCGTCTGCCTGGGAAGCTTTTGCCTGGGTCTCGCTAGCACCGGTGATTCGAGGATTTGTTCATTTGGATATTATCCGGTGCCAGCGAGACATGAAATTCTTGCCAATTCTACTATGTGAAGTCGGACCGCAGTGCATTCTGACGTTATTTGTAATGCAATTGGCATCTTGGGCTGGTGATTACCGGGTAATGTTGTGGCTGATTCTCAGTCAAGCGGGCATGTACTGTTTGATTAGTCACTTGGTTGCCCAACGTCGGTGGACTCTTGGATGGGATCGGCTTCTGCTCCGCAGCCTTATCAAATTCGGAGTGCCGCTACTTCTCAACGGTCTCGTTTTGTTTTCGGTATTCCATGGAGATCGCCTTATAGTGGGAGCAAACTATGAGCCCAGAGTTCTCGGTTTGTACAGCGTGGCATTGACGCTCTGCTTCGTACCCTCCGTAGTTCTTTGCCGAGTCTGCTCATCTTTTCTGCTGCCATCGCTATCAAGAATCCAAGAGCAGGGAGTATCCGCAACCCAGGCCAACAATCTTGCACTTCGCCTAAGCCTCAGTTTAGGTGCATTTCTGGCTTTGGGATGCTGCTTGTGTGGCCCTAGCTTGGTGATCGTCTTGTACGGGAACAGATATGCAGAAGCAACTTCTATGGTAGCACTCATTGGTTTCGCTCAAGCATCTCGCGTTGCGCGAATGGGCCCCGTTAATGTGTCTATTTCAAAAGGTGATACGCTGCACCCGCTAGTAGCGAATATTGCGCGCGCTTCGGGACTCATTGTTTCGAGCTACCTTGCCTTCCGCCAGGCTCCTTTGGAGATTCTGCTAGTATCCGGGATTTGTGCTGAAGCCTTTGCTTATTTCGTTTCTCTCGGGCTCTGTATTCGGTCACACCAAGTCGATCTAGCAAATATCAAATTCGTTTTATTAACTCCGCTGCTTCTCTTTGCATCCGCATGGTTTCTGAAGCCATTTTTTCCTGGCGAAGGTACGATTGGCGAGTTTATCCTCGGTGCTGGAATCGCCTCCGCGTTTGGCTTGTCACTCGCTAAGCTTTATGGGGTCTCGATTGCTCGCCTGAAGACCTTGGTAAACAGTCCTTCAATCGATGACAAAAACCTGGCCTAGCATCCTCACCCTCTTCTTTCAATCATAAAAAAGCGTACCGGAATCCGTGAGCGAAAACTTTGGAGCAGATTACAAAGGCCCACATTGCTCGGAGCTGAACATCTCCGTTGCAGCGAAAGGGATTGCAAACGGAGAGAGTATATTTTCTCATGTTTTTTTCCGTTTATACGAACGCAAAAGACTTCGAAAACTTGTTCTTAGAACGATTCTCAAACTTGAAGGAGGGCAGATCTTCTCACGGACTTTTCGCGATATTCTTAAAGCCTACCATCACGTCGAAATTGGTGACTACTCCTACGGCCCTTGCCTTTATCCGGCTAACTATTTGAGAGGCTGTAGCACTGGGCTTCCTGCTGGCACTCGTGTCGGAAGGTACTGTTCGCTCGCCGCTAACATTACTGTATACCGCAGGAATCACCCGATTGAGCGAATGACCCAGCATCCGTTTTTTTACAATAGTAGCCTAGGAATCGTTAAAAAAGACACGATCAATCAAGATCAAGACAATCCCCTTGAGATCGGGCATGACGTTTGGCTCTCAAATGGGGTGACGATTCTCCCTAGCTGCCAGTCGATTGGAAACGGGGCGATTGTAGGGGCGGGTGCGGTTGTTTCGAGAAATGTAGAGCCATACTCTATTGTTGCAGGAGTACCTGCGAGACATTTGAAATATCGTTTTCGTCCAGAGTTAATCGAGCAATTAGAAGATTCGAAATGGTGGGAGTGGGATCTACTCAAACTTCTAAAGTTGGGCACGGGGCTGCTTAAGCCATGGAACGGCTTTTAATTTTGGTAGCTTCCAATTCACGCGATGAAAACGCCTGCGGCGAAGTTGTAAAAATTCGCAATGCTGGCTTCTCGCCTTCCGACGGTTTCTTGCCGCGGATGGGTATGACATTTCGAGCCCTGAGCAACGCGTTGGGAGAAAGAACCATTTCTCATCGCTGGTTGGTAACGCACCTACAACGCGTGCATGAGATGCATTTAGGAAAAGGTTCTTAAAGAATGGTGCCCGTAACCCTCGTCGTAATGTGCGTTGGCGTTCTGCTCGTGCTCAAATCACCACCGACGCGGGCCCTCGGTTGGTTAGCAGCGAGTTGCTTGCTCTATCCGGAATACTTAAGAGTACCTCTGGGACTACTCCAGCTATCATGTCCCCGGCTTATGGCTACTGTGCTACTAATCAAGCTTTGGGCGACAGGTACTGGTAAGTTTGAATGGCGGCTTCCTGACTACTTAGTACTGACAATCTGGACATGGGATTTATTTGCCAACCTCATAGCCGGAGCACCAACGCATGTTCTTACCAACTTCGGAGGTATTTTTCTAGACACTGTCCTGATGTACTTTGCGAGCCGCCGGGTCTTTACTAACCGGGGAAGTTATTCGGAACTCCTTCTCCCAATATCCATTACTGCCCTGATTGCCGGTGCTTTAGGGGTTCAGGAGGCCTTTACTGGTAATTCACCTTTGCGGGCGCTTTATCAATACCATACTTGGGTATGGATACGCAAAGAGGACATGTACCGATTCGGGTTGATGCGAGCTCAAGGAGCAACGGCTCACGCAATTTATTATGGAATCTCAATGCTCGTCATTGTAGGGTTTCTTGTCAGCCTTAGGCCTCGAGATAATTTTAAGCAATCATTACTTTGGCAAGCCTCAATCCTGGTTGGCATGCTAGGAGTTTTAATGAGCCTATCAAGCGGTCCGGTGACTGCGTTGGGAGCTTTTGTTGTTTTTCTTTCCTTCCATAAGTTTCCCGGCTTGATAAAGCCTGCCATTTTGGTGGCTTTTGCAACGGCATTCGTACTCCAGTTGGTGTCAAATCGGTCAGTCTTTTATCTCGTCTCTTATCTCGATCCAATCGGTGGGGGATCCTGGTATCGAGCGGCGTTGATGGAAGTTGCGCTGCAGATGTTGCCCGAGTATTGGCTGTTCGGAACAGGTGGTGTACGGCCCGATCATTGGGGTGAGTTTATTGATACCAGGGAGCACGTGGACCTGGTAAACAACTACATAATTCAGATGGTGCGTGGAGGAGTGCCTAGTTTGTTACTCTTCGTAACTTGTGTGAGCTACATCATTTCGTCTGTAGTCAAGCAGTTCAGACGAGCTTCTGGAGAATTCCGCTTCATTCTTTTCTCGCTCACGGCCTGCTATCTAGCGGTGCTATTATCGGGAGTTTCTTGTGGCTTATTCGGTTCAAGCAACATCTTTGCCCACATTCTTCTCGGTGCGTTGGCAAGCCTAGGCATGGTCCCAATCAGTTCCGAGAAAGGCGGGCGGGAAAAACAACTGCTAAATATTTTCCTGGCGTTGAAAAAAGCAATGGGAAAAAATGATGAGTCAGACAGACAGGCGAATACCGGAACGCCGACGGTAGTTTGAGGGCTTGTCGAATACCGATCGTAACTCCTGGGCTAGGTAATTTTCAAATAGAGATTGGTCGCTTCGCCGGTCTGATTTAATAAAACGATGCACTTGTCTTCGACAGGTATGAGGGGCTCAATGAGGAGTGGCAGATCTTATGGCTGGCAAATTCAATATGTCAGAAGAAATGCTTTGCTCTTCCGATCGAAAGGGAAGAGCAAGGGATAAAAATGATTGGCGCGCTGCACTATTTCGCGTTTGCACCTGCTCCTCCTAGAGCCTTATTGCCGACGTTTGATCTTGATTCGTTACACCTGCACGCCCTTTGATCGCCAGAATTGAAACATGGACTTGGTTACCACCGCCCGCCTAACCTGACGAATTAAACGATTAATTGTTCTGTAGCCGTAGCATGGAGATTGGACTGCGACTCACTGAAACTGCGTACTTAAAGCAGACTAATCAACTGTTATCAACTGTTGCTCTCGCCCTGTAACGCTAAGTAACACGCAACTGACCAAGTAGTTAAAACGACCGATATTCCAAAACTTGATATTACTTCCGAGCCTTCACGACAGCCGCATTGCGTAGAACCGGTCTTTGAAGATTTCCCTCGACGGCTATCTTTAGACTTTTTTTGCCGGCCCTCCGTCAGCGAAGCTTCCTGTTGACGTCTGTTCTCAAGGTTAAGTCCCCAAGGACGCTTGGCTTCACTTAATTTCATGCCATCAGGTTCAACTTGTCAGAGTTGCCATGTCTCCTCCCTCATGCCAATCGTCTGTGGCACGTCTGCCTGAAAATTGCTGGCCACCAAGATTGCTTCACCTTTACGAAAAACGCGTGCAATCTGCTCATCGCGGCATCGTTTTTTGTCAACCTAACTTCATATGTGCGAAACACCGGCTTCCGAAACATCACGGTGCACTTTCAAGTTTGCCGAGCACACCATCGACAGTTTCTTTACAACACTAGGCCAGGAAGCAAAACCATGCCCAAGTCACTAAACAAGCTAGAGAATCTAAGACGTTTCATAGTTAAGCTGAAAATTTTTTGGCTAAATAATTTTTGGGGCATGAGCATCCATCCAACATCTGAAATATCCCTTTCGGCGAAATTTGACAAGACTTATCCACGTGGCGTTATTGTAGGTGAACACACCTACGTTGCGTTTGAGGCCCGAATCTTATGCCATGACATGACCCGAGGGCTGTATTCAGACACACGTATCGGAAAAAACTGCTTCATTGGTGGAAGAAGTTTGATCATGCCGGGGGTTACTGTTGGTGACAATTCTATTGTTGGTGCAGGGGCAATCGTGACCAAAGACGTCCCTTGCAATACTGCAGTTGCGGGGAATCCAGCAAGAGTCATCAAGGAAAATATCGATGTTGTAGAATACGGTCGGCTGGCCAGTGCCGGGCGGAAGGGGGGCTCATCGCCATAAATTCATCGCGTTCCACTGAGAACATCAGGTTATATGCTGGGCGATCGGCACCTACGCCATTGTCCGTCCCGTTGATTTCATGGGATCTGGCCACCACCGCATCGGTGGTAACATCTGCCTGCACCTCCGAGTAGTTCCGAAAAGATGACAAGTGCAGAACCGAATGCCGCTCAGAGGCGACCCCATTCTTCGATACACGCTTATGAAGAATCGAATTGGGTAATTGGTTTAATGTCGCTGTGCCGCTTTGACGTAAGGTGCGCAGCGACTGGAGTTTAAGCAGCACAGAGAGATGCAAATGCCGCCGGGGTAAGGCCATCGAGCAAATTGTGTGGCCGTTGACCGTTGTAGTTCTGCCTCCAATGCTCAATGAAGACACGTGCTTATTGCACGGTCGTCGATTCCTCGCAGTTCAGGCACTGGCCGCGGATCCGGCTGTTGAAGCTCGCCACGTAACCGTTCTGCCAAGGACTGCCGGGCTCGATTTACGACATTCCAACATATTGCATCGAGAGAATGGAGGATGCGCCGCGCGCGATGAACTCGGGGTCGTTATCACTCCGAATGAATGACGGCACAACACGGATCGCGAATTGATCAACGATCACGTCAATGGTAAGTTCTCGGCCAACCTCCAAGGCACTGCACTCCCTAGTAAATTCGTCCAAGATGACGAGTATTTAAACGAACGACCGTTGGTTGTTCGGTCAAAAATGAAATCCACCGACCACACGTGATCCTTACCCTCTGCCTTTCTGCGAACGATCCCTACTTCGCTCTTTTTCAAACTCTTGAGTTTCGTCGTCTTTTCCGGCGTTTGCGACCCGTGCAAGGCTTCGAAGCGGCGAGTGAAGTAGCAGAGGATCTGAGCAAATTTCTCAATCCGACCAACGCAGAGGCCTGCCGAAGTCTCCTCGAGGCCGACGAGGAGCTGCTGGCTTCGCATCGCTTAAAC
Source organism: Aureliella sp. (assembly GCA_963691875.1). Classification (GTDB taxonomy): domain Bacteria; phylum Planctomycetota; class Planctomycetia; order Pirellulales; family Pirellulaceae; genus Aureliella. The sequence continues at coordinate 491,951 of OY829846.1, read as the reverse complement.
GTCCTTAATACCTTGCACCGTTCCTTGCTAAGCACCAACGCGATCGAGAACTCGTTTTTGAACACACGACGTCGCATCGGACGCTTGACGCTTATTCGCGCAAAGGCAGACTAGGCATCGCGTGAGCTATTATTGGCATTGCTCAAAGCGGTGAAGGGCTTCAGAAAGATTCACGGTCACAAAGACTTGCGGACTTGGCCGCGGCACTGTCCAAAGAACAACCTATTGCTTCCGACGCTAGTTTGTTGGGGCCTTTTGCCGTCGCCTGGGGCTCCGGCGACGGCAAAGGCCCCAAACACTGATAGCCCATCAACCGTTGCAAATTCAATCCATTCCTACTAACCTGTAAGTAGGTATACAATTCCCTGAGACTATCTCAATTCTAACGAGCAGTGGGTCCCTCATGATTGCTCGAGCCTATCAATCGGACGCCATTGTTGACTGACGTGTTAGGAAGAACACGAGAGTCATGACAGACCTACCCGACGCAAGACAGCGTTCTCTGGTCTAAATGGTCCTATCCGCAGATGAAACAATGAATGACATAACCGTCTCAATCTTGATTGTTAGCTACAACACAGCGGAGTTGACACTCGCGGCGATTGGTTCCGTGATCGAGGAGACGCGTGAAGTTGCTTACGAAATAATTGTTGTCGACAATAATTCCACTGACGGGTCAGCAGATGCAATTAAATCTAAATTCCCTGAGATCCAATTGATCAACTTGCGTAGGAATGTTGGGTTTGCTGTCGCAAACAATATCGGCTCTGAGACTGCTAAGGGAAAATACATTCTCCTCTTAAATCCGGACACAGTAGTTGTGAACGGTGCAGTCGATCGAATTGTGCAGCGTGCCGAAAGCGAGGGAGGTGAGTGCATTTACGGAGGACGAACGCTTTTCGAAGATGGCTCTCTAAACCTGGCTTCATGCTGGCGCAATCCGACCCTTTGGAGCCTATTTTCAATTGCCATGGGACTGAATCGACTGTTTCCTCGTTCAGAGGTATTTAACCCAGATTATATGCCGAGTTGGAATCGCACCGATGACCGTTCCGTCGACATAGTCTCTGGGTGTTTTCTGCTTACAAAGCGGAACAATTGGTTGCGGCTAGAAGGTTTTGATAAACAATTCAGCATGTACGGAGAAGAATTCGACCTTTGTATGAGAGCTCAAAAAATAGGAATACAGTGCAAAGTTTTTGGAGACGCGACAATCATTCACTACGGCGGCGCCTCGGAAGCAGTCCGGGCAGATAAGATGAGCCGGCTACTCGCAACAAAGGTCCTGTTGTTCAAGAAACACTGGGGCCCGCTGAGAGTCTTTGCGGCAAAACTCCTGCTGGCGTCGTGGGTCGTGCACCGTAAAACGTTGTTTGGTTTCGCAAGCTTGTTTCGAGCTAGATCGCGAGCGAGCTATGAAACATGGTCAATGATTTGGAACGACCGTAGGATATGGCTGAGCGGGGTTGTCAAGCTGAAAGGTTAGGCTCCGCCGTTCCTGACCAAGCACGCAGTTTTCAGATCTGATAAGGACTCCACGGCCAAGTTCTTCTAACGATAACTCGCAAGAAATGTCAAGCATTTTATTTTCTGATTAAAACCAGACTCTCTTGCGAACTTAGCGTGAAGCTTCACCTCCCACGCCTCAAACTCATTGCCCTTTACGATCCACCATGATTTCGATAGTCATTCCAGCACACAACGAAGCCAGCGTTATTGCCCGTTTGCTCGAATCAATTACACAAGACGCTGAAACAAATGAGCTTGAAATAATAGTGGGCTGCAACGGCTGCACGGACGAAACAGCTCAGATCTGCAGAGATTTTCATTACCCAGTCGTAGTTTGCGAGACAGAGAAAGCATCGAAGGTTGCAGGGCTCAATATTGCTGATAGAGCGGCAACTTGCTATCCACGTCTCTACATCGATGCTGATGTGCAGATCAGTCTGCACACAATCCGCGAAGTTGCTAACGTTTTGCAAAGCGATTCCGTACTGGCCTCTGCTCCATCGCTGCAAGTGGATGTTTCACGGAGTAGCTGGCTTGTCCGTTGCTTCTACACCGTATGGCAACGACGACCTTATATGCAGCAGGCGATGGTTGGTTCTGGACTTTATGCCGTTTCCGAAGCAGGCCGTGCGCGTTTTCTTGAGTTTCCAGAAATCATTTCTGATGACGGTTATTTTCTCTCGCAATTTGCACGCCACGAGAGGCAGACTGCTCCAGGCTATTTTACGATTGTTGCTCCGACGAACCTTTGGGATCTTATTCGAGTCAAAACGCGAAGTCGCTTAGGTTTATGGCAGCTCGAAACTCGTTTTCCGAAAACAAACATTCGGGAAAAAACGTCTATCTATAGTGCGGCTGTCGAAATACTTAAATGTCCGCGTCTGATTCCCTGTGCTGTCGTTTACTTAGCAGTGATTGCCATCACCCGATACCGTGCGAAGCGGATGCTACAAGATTTAGACGAGTATAAGTGGGAGCGAGATGAGTCGAGCCGAAATAAAGCGTGAACCAAAGTTAGTTTTTGTCACGGTTGGAACGCAATGCCCTTTCCCTAGATTGGTCCAAGCGATTGACGAATGGGCAGGTTTGAATCCCCACGTCAAGATATTTGCACAAACTGCGGAACACAATGCGCACTACGCGAATATCGACGCAGCAGCTTTCATGCAGCCAGAACAGTACATGCAAGCCTTTGCGGACTCTGACTTGATAGTGGCACATGCAGGAATCGGAACGATCCTGAATGCTTTGGAATCTGAGAAGCCGATTGTTATCCTTCCGAGGAAGGCAAAATTGGGTGAACACAGAAATGAACATCAGCATGCAACCGCATCCCGATTCCGAACCTTCCCAGGTGTTACAGTGGTCGACGCTGAAAACGAGTTGGGAGATGCTATGCTGAGACCGCTATGCAATGCTTCACCCGCAGCAGTTCGCATGGCAACGCCTGCCCAATTGGTCGAACGCATTCAACACGAGATTAATGGTCTCGGAAAAGAGAGACCCAAAATGCTCGCTGTTGCTTCTGGCGGCGGTCATTGGGTTCAACTGTGCCGACTTTTGCAAGGTCTAGACCAGAGACGCTTCGAAGTCGTTTGTGCGACAACACGATTGGGCGATGATGCACTTTCGCCAACTTCAAATATCACTCGCATTCAAGACGGGAACGCAAAAGATAAGCTTTCACTCTTGCGTTCGGGCTTGGATATTTTGCGAACCGTTTTGATTCAACGACCTGATATCTTGCTAACCACAGGGGCTGCACCCGGATATTTCGCAGTGATCGCCTCCAGAATAATTGGCGCGAAAACAATATGGCTCGACAGCATCGCCAACGCTAATCAGTTGTCGCTATGCGGACAAAAGGTCGGACGATTTGCCAATATATGGCTGACGCAATGGCCATTGCTGGCTACTGCCGGAGGCCCAGAGTACGCCGGTTCCCTTATTCCATCGCTGACTGAAAGTGAAGCTAAAGATATGGAGAACTCATCAACAAGGAGTAGTGCTGCATGCAAGAGCTGATGCAGATTCTCCGGGCTGCATCTAATACTCCTTATCGCCCTCATTTCGGTGACACAGAGCCGATCGATTGGGCGATAACGGTATTTTATCTTCTCTCCTTCATTGGCTGTGTATTGAATGCGAAGAGCTGCTAAGAGGCAATCGCGACAACATAAACTGCGTGCGGCTCTACTGGTTTTGGTACGCAGCATCATGTGTGATATTTCCACTGGGTATTAATAAGCAACTTGATCTGCAAACATAGGCAATCGAAGTGTGTCGCATTTCAGCGAAAGAGGGCGGATGGTGTCACGAGTGGAGAAGCTATCAGCGTGCGTTCTTTTTCCTTATTGTTGTTGTCGGCGGAACGCTGCTTTTTGCGATTACCGGTATAATAAAGCGGTCTTGGCGCTGCGGGTTTTGGTTTACTTACGATGTTTGTGCTGGTACGAGCACTCTCTCTTGCCCACGGTAACTCTTGGCTGGCCCAGCTTTTCACAGGTTCGAAATAACGCCACATACTCGAGTTGGCAGCGGTTGGAATTATCAGTCTTGCCACCGCTCTAATCTTTCGCAAGCATCAGAATTCAGCCGATCGGGTAATATGACCCAAATCAAAGAGCTACTACGCACCTCTAGCTGAGAAGAACGCTGCTTTTGGAAAAGAATGGCCATGTTGACCATGCTATGGAGTTGGGATTCTTGAAAATTGAGTTATACGATCCAGTAGGTAATTGTCCCTAACTTCGACTGACTCCGATGGAATAATAGATTGGAGAAGACTGGCTCCCCACAGAAAAACAAATGTATGACTGGTAAAAGTTATCATTTTTAGGCTTATTGTTCCCAAAGCTGTTGGTGATCTTCAGACAAGAATATCAGCCTGACTTTACAAAACCGCTTCACGTATTCGGGGGCACGCATGAATGCATGATGTAAACAATCCAACCATGAAAAGAGATAATTTAAAATCATCACAGGGACGCGATTTGCGGAGCACGCTTTGCGGCCGGTCTCTCGGCAGAATTTACGGACGTATGACGATTCCTCGCAGGTGCCGGTTGGCACGACCCATGATGTCAGCAATTCTGCGTGCCGAGGGAGCGATGTTTTCGCAAACAGCCAGAGACCTCATGACTGAGTTCCATCAAATTAGTATAGGAGCTTACAGTTACGGACCGTGCTTCATTCCGCATCATTTTCCACCGCAAGTGACGGTAGGTCGATACGTTTCCATGGGACCCGAAACTCGGGTCTACAATTCGAATCATCCAACAGCATGGCTTTCGACGCACCCGTTTTTCTATGATCCGAATGCTGGCGTCGTAGACTCTGATCTGTCAGTACGGCACACGCTGGAAATCGGTCACGATTGTTGGCTGGGCGCGCGTGCGACGGTAACGCCCGGTTGCCGTAAGATCGGTATCGGAGCGATTGTCGGTGCTGGCTCAGTTGTTACCAAAGACGTTCCAGATTTCGCGATCGTCGGAGGTGTTCCGGCAAAGATTATTCGTTTCCGTTTTTGTGAGGCAACTCGCAAACAGATTCTGGCCAGCCGCTGGTGGGAGTTATCGATCGACGAGATTCGCAAAGATGCCATGGACATGATAAAGCCACTGGCAGAATTAAGTCACCACGCACTTATCGGCGCACTTCCTTAAAGCAAGAATCGGAGCGTACACCGCCATCGCGTGTTGCGAACATTTCAACAACTCGTGTGAGTTAATACCAGTCGCATGATAGCGGTGCATAAAAGGTCGCGCTCACAATAAAGATACTCGAATTCAATTGATGCTACTAAGTAAAGCCAATTGTGTTTTCGTGTCTGTGCGAAATTACAATTTGACCCTGGAAAACCAGCAACAATGTGATAGCAATGACCCCATCCTTCGATACACGTTTATGAAGAATCGAGTTGGGTAATTGCTTAAATGTCGCTTTGACGATAGGTGCGCAGAGACTGGAGTTGAAGCAGAAGTTATTGACGCGAATACGGTCAAAGTAAGTCCATCAAGCGAACGGTGAGAGCGTGGATGGTTGTTTGACTGACTTCAGTGCACGATGACGTCACATCCTTTCTACACGCTCGTGAGCTCTTTGCAGTTCAGGCCCTCGTATAGAAACCGAGCATGAAAATCTCCACGTATCCCTTCTGCCAGGAACTGTCTGTTTCGATGAAGGAAGGTGGCCCTGACATGAACCCCGGGCCATTGTCACTTAGGAAGAACGGTGAACGCCGCGAATAGCTAGCAGATCCGTGATCACTTCGACAAACTGATCGCCTGTAAATCAGCGACCAGCTTCCAATACGATGCATTCACGCGCAATTCATCAACGACGACAAGCATCCTCAAAGAACGGCCGGTCCCCGTTCGATCGAATCTAAGCAACCGACCAAATGTATATCTTTCGACTGGCTTGCAGGCGAGCAATACCGCCATCGACCGAAACTAGAGCGCGTTTGGCTTTCCTATAACGCCAAGATAGGTAGCCTGCCAAAATTGGGTGGACGTTTTAGCTCAAGGAGGAAGGCATGCCATTTTCACAAGAACGGCCGTTAGAGGTTCTAGCCGCTGCTGCGGCCGGGTAAGTGACGCGGCAGATTGCGCCGAGATTAAAGTGCAGTGAGTTGTGGATTCGTGGAGTCAAACAGGAGTATCGGGAGCTGGTCAAAACCGCGCCGTTTAAGGCTCGCAATCGGATACCAGAATGGCATTCGCTCAAGGATAAGATTATCGAGGTGACTGAGAAGCATCCCGATCAAACGCTTTTGGAATTGATCGCGTGACTGAACACTCACTTGAGCTGTACAATGTTGTTTGTTGCCCTTAGAGCACTGAAGCTTAGTTTCAAAAAAAGTAATTCACGCCAGCGAACAAGATCTAGCCGACGTACGCGTGAAGCGAGCTTGGTGGCAATTACAATAGGCGGGCCTAGATGCCAACAAACTGGTTTTTATCGACGAAACACGGGTAAAAACCAACGCGACGAGACCTCGAAGTCGCTCCCTTAGAGGCACTCGACGGGTTGCCAAAGTTCCACACGATCATTGGCAGACGACGACCTTCATCGCGGGACTAAGAAGCACCGGCTTAATCGCACCGATGGTGATTGACGGTGCAATCAACGGGGACTTGTTCGCTGCATACGCTCGAAAAGTTCTAGCACTGACACTATCAGCGAGAGACATCGTCGTGCTGGACAACCCCTCTAGTCACCGCCGGCTCGAAGCCAAGACAGCAATCGAGGCTGCAGGCGCTAGCTTGATGTTTCTTCCCCCTTACAGTCCCGACTTGAATCCGATCGAGAATGCATTTTCAAACTTCAAGTGGCTGCTGCGGAGCGAGAAGCTCAGCGACAGAGAAACCCTATGGAGAGCGTGCGGAAAACTGCTAGATCAATTCACCGTGGCAAAGTATTAAAACTACAATGCACACTGCGAATACTGCTACGATCGCATCAAACGCGCTCTAGCCGCCGCCGTTTCATATCTTTCTTCGGTACTTTCAAGCTCTGCGGATGCCATAGACAGTAGATTCGTTTCGCGTTGACTTACCAGCCCTCGCTACGCAGCATCCGAGTTATCTGTCGATATCCGTGACCTAAAACTGCGATGCCAATTGAACGATTCTGGCGATCAGAACTGGTCCATCATCCTTATTCGATGATTGGTAACGCTGGCTTCTCAACGGTTACTCCTGTGTTCGTCAGGGCCGACGCTGCTGCACCTCGAAGGTCCTTTGAACGTGACTGACTGCCTTGAGACGCCGTGCCAGGTTCAATAGTTTACCTCTAAAACTTCTTTCAAGATCCGCGTTTCCAATTCGGCCTCGGCAAGCCGCTCCTTGAATTTCTGGATCTTCATCTCGAGGTCATGTAGAAGCCTCGCTTCATCCGACTTCATGCCTGCGTATTGCCTCGTGCAACCCGCCCAGGTTGATTCGGTGAACGAGAGCTTCTGATAAACTGCGGCCAGCGACTTGCTAGTCGCCAGCATCGCTTCGCATTCTTGCAGCAGCTTCACCACCTGCTTCGGTTTCCGTCGTTTTCGGCTCGTTGTCATCGAAGTTTCCTGTGGCCGTCCGCGGCCGATATACTTTGACAATGCACGCATCAAATTTTGTGGAGCACTCCAACTGGATGCGTGTTCACCGCTCCGGCGACGTACAAACGCGAGCAAGAGTGGATGGTCGAGCAAGCTGAGTAGTTCCTTGGTCACAGTAAATCAGAAACAAAACTCTGCAAAATCCTGATGCACTACAACTACGGTAAGTATTTACAACCGTTGCCCGAAGCATTCAAAAATAGAAAGATCGAGGCTTTGAGTACAACCATTCGTTTGCCGAATACCGTTGCCTTAGTCGAGTGATTTGTCTCACCGATCAAAAAGGAATGGCCCAATCACTTTATCGTGTTCGGTGGGAAACACATGAACCTGCTATGTTCCGAGTTTCGTGAGCACTACTACCTGAAGCGTCTTCCTCAGGGGCTAAAAAACGAGCGACCAACCCAGCTGACGGACTAGAAGTGTATGAACTGCGTCATCCCATGGATACGATTTCATTTGCCCAACATCCGATGCAACGAGCGTCTTGGCGAGGTATTGGAAAGCTACTCGTGAAAAGCAGCAGAGTCGCAACTGACGCCAGGGTTTACTATCGAATGCATCGCCATAGCCATTCCATCTAATTCGCTGCACGAATCGTCCACGCCTGGAGGCTTCGGCTACGATTCCAGCCGTTAATGCTGGCTACTCGCCGAAGCGAACTACTCTTTCCACCATCAATTAACGTTCAATCTGACTTTTGCTTAGGCGCGCGGTGAGTCCTGCCTGCCCCCCTATTGACGATGTCACGAATGCCTCACAAAGGTTGAATCCAAGCGGTCTTTGGTCACTTGCACGGTAAAAAAGTTTGTATCACTGGAAAACAGCCATACACTCAAGGTCTCTTCACTTGGGTCGCTGCCCATGACCAACCAATCTTTTCTACAAAGGTCAAGACCATGCAGATTCTCTTTCGCGAGCTATTAGGCTTCCGTCGTGCCATTCATCCGCAACGCGTTCGTCATGTGCAACGCGTGGTGCAACTCGAATCCCTTGAGGAACGGATTACGATGTGCGCACCAAACGTTATGGATGGTTCGTCGGGACTGACATCGGGATTCAATGCTGCGGCTAGTAGTTCAAATCACGGATCCGACATGCGGGCCGATATACCGGATCAGGTTTTCGCTCCCTACGTCGACGCAACGCTTTGGCCACCATTTGACTTTGTCGAACTCGCACGAGAGGAGGATGTGAAGTATGTCTCGCTTGCATTTGTTGTCGCTGATCCCTCAACAAGTGAGCCCAGTTGGGGAGGCTACTACAGCGTCGACTCCGATTACCGTGGTGATCAGATCGATGCGTTACGGGATTTAGGAGGAGAGGTGATGGTTTCTTTCGGAGGTGCCGCAGGGACTCCGTTGGCATCGGCCATCCCAAATGTGACTGATTTGACTCAAGCTTATCAGGCAGTCATCGAACAATATGATCTGACCTGGATCGACTTTGATGTAGAAGGATTCTGGGTAACTGATGGGGCTTCGATTAAACGCCGCTCTCAGGCAATTCGAAATCTACAGGATCAGGCTGCCATGGATGGCAAGCCATTGGAAGTTTGGTTCACGTTGCCCGTGTTGCCCAGCGGATTGACTGCTGATGGTTTGAATGTGGTGGAGTCAGCTCTGTTTCATGGCGTTGATATAGGCGGGGTCAACATCATGGCCATGAATTACGGTGATTCAGCTGCTCCCAATCCAGAAGGTCAGATGGGCGACTACGCCATTGAAGCAGCAGAAAGCCTGTTTGAGCAGATGCGTGGCGTTTACGATGCTGCAGGTGTTCCAGTGACCGACTCGGAGTTGTGGAGTCTTATCGGTGTCACTCCGATGATCGGTCAGAATGATGTCATGTCGGAACGCTTCTATCTGGAGGATGCGGAGAAACTATTGGACTTTGCAGATGACGTGGGAATGGGGTTTCTTTCAGGGTGGTCGGCGAATCGTGATGCCCCTTGCGAAACTTTCGGATCACTTTCACTGACCTGCAGTGGCGTGCCGCAGGAACCTTTTGAATTTGCTCAAACCCTTGGCCAATTCACCACTGGCGGTGGGACGGACGGCATGATGCCATCAATTTCAGTGTCGGATGTTGTGGTAACCGAAGGTACAGCAGGCAATTTTTCTACAGGGGCATTGTCAACTATTGGGAATCAGATCGTTGACGAATCGGGGCAATCTGTGCGTCTTGCAGGCGTCAACTGGTTCGGCTTCGAGACGCGCAATTTCGCTCCACATGGACTGTGGAGCAGAGGTTATGTCGAAATGATGAATCAGATGAAGGCTGAAGGATTCAATACCATCCGGCTGCCATACAGTGACGAACTTTTCGATGCAGGAAGTACACCCAATGGGATTGACTTCAGCAAAAATCCTGACCTGCAGGGACTCAGTGGACTCGAAATCATGGACCGGATCGTGGCACATGCTGATGAACTTGGCATGCGAGTGATTTTGGACCATCACCGCTCTGAGGCTGGGAATAGTGCCAATGACTCCGGGCTTTGGTATTCCGCTGAGTATCCGGAATCCGTTTGGATCGAACATCTCACACAGTTGGCAACGCGTTATGCCAATAATAGCTCCGTGGTAGGAATCGACTTGCACAATGAGCCTCACGGACCAGCCACGTGGGGCGACGATTCAGCCAATGATTGGCGTCTGGCTGCCGAAAGGGCTGGCAATGCTGTGCTGGCCGTGAATCCAGACTTGCTGATCATTGTCGAAGGCGTGGAAGTAGCTTCCTCCGGTTCCTACTGGTGGGGTGGGAATTTATCCAATGCTGGTGATGCGCCGGTACGTTTAGATGTTGCAAATAAACTTGTCTATTCTGCCCATGATTATCCCGCCAGCGTCTATCAGCAGGCTTATTTCACAGACCCCGCTTATCCAGATAATCTCACCGCAATCTGGGATGAGAACTGGGGCTACCTTTTCCGAAATGGAATTGCACCAGTCCTAGTAGGTGAGTTCGGCAGCAAACTTGAAACCGTCAGCGACCAGCAGTGGTTCGATGCCATGGTTGAATACCTGAAAGGCGATCTTGATGGCGATGGTGAGAACGATCTCGAATACGGGCAGGAGGGGATCAGTTGGACCTACTGGTCATGGAATCCGAATTCCGGTGACACCGGCGGAATTCTCAAGGATGATTGGGAGACTATCCACGATCATAAAGTGGATGCATTAGAACCCATACAGTCAGATTTTGCAGATGCGGGCGGAGACTCTTGGACCGTCGCTTTCGTGACCGTCAGCTTGTCTGATGCATCGATGCACACGACGACAGTAGACTATACCACGGCTAATGGAACCGCCGTTTCAGAGAGTGACTATACAGCGACCAGTGGAACGCTGACGTTTCTTCCCGGTGAAGTCAAAAAAAAGATTCGGGTTCTTGTGAATCCTGATGCACTGGTTGAGCCAGACGAGCTGTTCTATTTCAATCTGACAAATGCGGCTAACGGTTCGTTGGCTGATGCAAGTGCAAAGATCACCATTGTCGATGATGACAATCCTGGGCCCTCGTTGCCAACACTCAGTGTCAGTGATGCTAGTGTGACCGAGGGTAACACTGGAACAACTCCGATGTCCTTCAAGGTAACTCTGTCGGAGGCTGCTTCGGAAGATGTGACGGTAGATTACGCAACGACTGCAGGCTCTGCCGTAGCACCAGATGATTACACCGATGTAAAGGGAACTTTAACCATCCCTGCAGGGCAGATTGAGCAGACGATCGACGTGGATGTGAGCGGCGACCTGCTTGAAGAAGACATGGAGTCATTCCAGATCAGTTTGACCAATGCCTTCAATGCAACCTTAGCAGATGCAAACGCTGAAGGCATTATCGTAGACAACGATCAGACCGCAGTCCCTGCTGGCTTCACTTATCGCACTACAGATGATTGGGGTAGCGGTTTTAACGGTGAGATCACGTTGACCAATCGTGGAGATGAAGCGTGGTCCGGATGGCGACTTGAGTTTGACTGGACGCATGAAATCAGCCAAGTCTGGAATGCTCTTCTGATCGAGAACAGCTTGGGTAGCTTCGTGATCGACAACGAATTCTGGAACGGAGAAGTTGGTCCCGGTCAGAGTGTGATTATCGGCATGAGTGGCAGCCCAGGGAATGTCACGACCACCCCATCCAATGTCTATGTCAACGGAGTACCCGCCGACGTGGGCCAATCAGCCCCGACTCTGTCGGTTGACGATGTCAGTCTTGATGAGGGCGACTCTGGTGCATCAAATGCCGAAATGGTTGTTTCACTTTCGAAAGTGGCAAGTGAAGATGTCACGGTGAATTACACCACCAAGGATGGATCAGCGTTGGCGGGTTCTGACTATGAAAGCAAAATGGGTTCCTTGACGATTCCTGCCGGAAACCTGTCGGCTGTAATCACACTGAACGTCAATGGTGACGTCAACGTGGAGAATGACGAGACGCTGACGGTCGAACTTTCATCGCCGCAGAACGCTGTGATCGCAAAGGGTGTGGCAACCATCACGATCAAGAATGACGATTTAGGTTCTTCTAATAACTCCGCTGAATATCGAACTGTCAACGATTGGGGGACCGGATTCACCGGCCAATTGAAACTGACCAATCGTACGGATCAGGCGTGGGATGGTTGGGAGGTTGAGTTCGATTGGGAGCACAACCTGACACACTTCTGGAGTTCGAAGTTGGTAGACCATTCCGGACAACATTACGTCGTAAAAAATGAGAGCTGGAATGGTAAGGTTCAGCCTGGTGCGAGTGTGACGCTCGGATTCAGTGGTAATCCAGGGAATGTCGTGACCAGCCCGCGTAATATTACGATCAACGGCCAGCGCGAGGGAGGAAACGATGACTCCGGTGATGACACCATTGAAATGACGGTCAGTGATTCTGCCATAGTTGAACCTGATGCTGGCACCGAGGCACTGTCATTCACTATCAAGCTTTCGAAAGCGGTTCCCGAGGGCGGGCTCACTTCGGTTTATTACTCAACTGTCGGTGTGACAGCCGTTGCTGCTGAGGACTTCGTACCAACCCAAGGGACATTGACTTTCCTGGCAGGTGAAATGGAGAAGACGATTGAGGTGCTGGTAAAGGGTGATACAGCCTTTGAAGCAGATGAAACGTTTGAGCTTGCCTTGAGTCAGGTTGTCAATGCAAAGTTGGTTGATAACTCGGCGATTGGGACGATTCAGAACAATGATTCCGCAGGATCGAGTGGTGATATCGCGTGGAGTGTTTCTAGTCAGTGGGGGACAGGCTACGTCGCATCGATTGTGATCACCAACAACGGTGAGCATTCGTGGAATGGTTGGGAACTCGAATTCGATTCACCTCATCAGATTGACAACATTTGGGGGGCACAAATCGTGAGCCATGTGGGTACGCGATACCGCCTTCGAGCTTTGTCATGGAACGCGTCGGTCGCACCGAGTGGAAGGGTGAATATTGGCTATCAGGTCAATACGAGTGAGCCCCTCGAGCCAACGAACTTCCTCTTGAAAACCACTTGATCATGTTTGAACTACTCGTGCTGGCGTAAAACTAGTCAAGTCTGTTTAAGATGATTTATTTCAACTGGTCGGCTTGGCGAGCGTAATGCCTTAATTTGCGCTCGCCACGATCAGTTGGTTCTTTTGTCCAGTATTCGTTGAGTAAGACTGGCCCATGCATTCAATGTCCGCCTGCTGTATGCAGAGGGTCTCACGAGTCGCGGGGAGACCTCGCAAAAAGCTTTTCAACGATTTTATTCGTTAAAGGAAATTTGGCCCGCGTTTGTATTCAAGTGTGCCCCCAATCTTTCGCAGCTTAAACGTGACCTGCAAATCCAAAATGATGAAAGCATTAACTGGATACCAGTAATTTGCTACGTCGATCATGCTGCTCGCTGATTGATTCAGCCGCTGCAGTCGCGTCTCTTCGAATCCATCGCCCTATGGCATCGGTCCAAAACCAAATTGCACTAGGCCAGCCCAGCATTGATTCGGAGATCCCTAGCTCTTGCTCAATACCGGGGATGGCAAACCCGAACGTCTGCCAACCCGCCTACCCAAACGGGTACCAGAACATCGTTGTCAGCAGCATCCGCCACCACGTAGAAAAAACCTGTTGGTGGTGTGACAGTTTGATTGAATGAATGCGGAACTCGCGCTCTGACGGTCTGTTGACGGCCCTGTGTTTACTATTAGTTAACATTAGTGCATCATATGGATCCATCAAAGTAAGACTCATCCAGCGCTGGAGAAATTCATTTGATCGCCGAGCAGCATCGACCGATCGGCTCCATCAGCGAAGTTTCGTCCGTACTGGAAGCTCTGCCGGCCGATCGCTTATTTCTGGTTGTTGATGAACCAGCCTGGCAAGCGTCAGGGGCAAGAGAAATCCTCGAGCCAATACTTCAAGAGAGAGCGACTACCTGGTTTACTGATTTCGAGTTGAATCCGAAGCTGGAGGATGTGCAGCGAGGGATCGAGGCTTATCGAAAATGCCAACCTGATTTCGTTATCGCGTTGGGCGGCGGCACGGCGATCGATCTTGCGAAGCTGATCGGCGCTCTCGCCATCCAGCATGAGTCGGCGCGTGACATCGCAATCGGTCTGGCCTCGATTCAGGTTGCCGGTAAGCCATTGATGGCGATTCCGACAACGGCTGGGACTGGGAGCGAAACGACTCACTTTGCTGTCGTTTACGTCGATGGTGACAAGCATTCCGTGGCCCATCCGTCGTTGATGCCGCGCTACGCTGTCGTCGATTCAGCACTGACCATGAGCCTGCCGAAACGAATGACGGCCGCGACAGGACTCGACGCCTTCTGTCAGGCGATTGAATCGATCTGGGCCGTCGCGGCGACGGAAGAGTCGATGCAGTATGCTACTGAGGCAGCACGGCTTGCATTCGGCAACCTGGTAGCGGCGACCAATTCTCCGACGCCCGACGCCCGTGAAGCAATGAGTCGCGCGTCGCATCTCGCCGGCAAGGGCATCAACATCACGAAGACCACGGCGCCCCACGCGCTTTCTTATGCGCTCACTTCGCGACATGGTGTCCCGCATGGAATGGCTGTTGCGATCACACTAGCGCCCACGCTCGCTTTCAACGCCGGCGTGACTGATGACGACTGCACTGATCCGCGTGGAGCAATCGCCGTCCGGGACCGCATGTCGCGAATTCTCGATATTCTGAGAAGCGACAACGTCGACGAAGCTACTGATTCGATCAAAAATCTTCTTTCGAAAATAGACTGCCCGACAACCTTGGATGAGGTTGGCGTCAAGACATCCGATGAAATGCAAAGCATCGTCGATTCCGTCAACATCGAGCGTCTATCGAACAATCCCCGCCGCGCGACCCAAGACCAACTTCTCAAGCTTCTGCAAACAATACACGAAACAGACTAACGAAATGAGTACCTGGAATCGTCTGATCTCACTGGCCGTTCTATACGGATTGCGTTTGTCGCTCGCTGCCTCGTGTGCGCAGGCAAATGAAGAAGTTGTTGGGCCGATTGTCGGGACAGTCGAGTCGACCACGGCCCACATCCTGTACCGCCCTGGGGCCAGGGAAACCAGTTTGCATCTGTCGGTCCTGACTGAAGGACAACTGGTTCAACGAGTAGCTGGAGTCTCCAGCAGCGAAAACGATTTCGTTGCTCGGTTCGCCGTGAGGGGGCTGAAGGCCGCGACAACATACTCGTACAGAATCGAAGATGCGGACGGGCGTGTAATCGTCGCAGTGGATGAAGCTCATTCATTCACGACCGCCAACCCGGCCCGTAAAGGCAATCGTGTTTCGGTAGCGTTTGTGTCCTGTGTCGACATCGAACCAAACGGCATCTGGAAGGAGATGGAGAAACTGCAAGTCGACACGGTCTGCCTGATGGGAGACACACCGTACATCGACAGCTCAAACTTACGCACAGTCCGCGACCGACATCGCAAGTTTTTGCAGATGCCCGATCTGGTATCACTCGGATCGCACACACCGATTATCGGAACATGGGACGACCATGACTTCGGTCGTAACAACGGCAATGGACGTAACATGATGGAGGGAAAAGGCGACACGCGTCGTGGTTTCGTCGAATACCGTGCTCATTCACAGTTCGGCAACGGAACGGAGGGCGTTTACCACAAAGTCGATCTCGGGATGATGGAAATCTTCCTGCTCGACCCGCGTTACTTCTCGCAGACCGAACCGTCGCCCGCTGACAAGACGCAGCCTACCTGCTTCGGGCATGAACAGTGGAAGTGGCTTTTGAAGAACCTAAGCGACTCGAAGGCGCCCTTCAAGGTGCTCGCGACCGGCTCCATCTGGCAGGACAAGAAGAATCCGGAATCAGACGACATGTTCACGTACTGGTATGAACGTGATGCGCTGCTCGACTTTATCAAGGCCAACAAGATCGGTGGTGTAGTGCTGTTAGGCGGTGACATCCACGTTGCCCGACACCTGATTCACCCGCAGCGAGTCGGCTATGACCTGCACGATTTTGTAATCTCGCCTGGCCACCAGCGAGTCATCACTTCCCTAGATGTCTATCACCCGTCGCTGGAATGGTCGCTGGTCGAAGGTTGGCAGTTCCTGAAGCTGACCGCCGATAGCACACGCGGTGATCCAAAACTGATCGCCGAATTCCGACAACCTGACGAAAAAATCAATCGAAAGGTAGAACTTTCACTTTCTCACATAACTCCACCGGTGAAAGAAGATGCCGATGCCGACCTTCGCGCTCACTGGTCATTCGACAAAGACTTCTCAAACGATTCGTCTCTCGGCCATCGCATCAACGCGCAGTCGATTCATGGCGCAAAGATTGTCACTGGCGGCATTTCTGGCAGTGCTGTGCAGTTCGACGCTTCCAGGCGGCAGCATCTGAATGTTCCACGTAGTTTTCTCAACGACAACTCGGATTCCCATACGGTATCACTCTGGATCAAGCCTACCGAATTACCTGCACATGGCTCCGATGTTCGGTCGTTCCTGATGGAAAGCACGGCCGAAGGGAAACCATCAGAAAGCAGTGCATGGCATCTGTCTCTCGGACTGCGTGCCACATCGAATCAAGAAAAAGTAAACCTGCAACTGTTCACTCACACACTCAAACCTGCTGTCGAACCGGACGCTGCACCGAACGCACAATCCCAAGGACCGTTCGACACACTGGTTGATCGAGAACAATTGCTGAACAAATGGAATCATGTCGTGGTGACATTCAACTCGAAGTCGCTGACGCTTTTCCTGAATGGAAAGCCGGTTGCCACACACAATCTCCCAACACCCGGGCCGGCTTCCGAGTTCGGTGGACTGATCATCGGCGGTCACCGCGCCGGCGAGGGGCGAAACTACGAAGGCCTGATCGACGAAGTCAAGGTGTGGCAACGTGTCCTGAGTGAACGTGAACTGGAAGCAATATCGATGACAGCACGTCGGCAGGAGAAGAGAAAACCTCAGGATTCGACAACGACGAAGGAAACGAGCGGAATTTCAAAGTAATAACGGTAGACACTCTTACTCAGCCTACAGCAGCGAAGGAAGTGTGGGGACTTCAAGATAACGCACGCCGCCCGAAAAGATAAAACTGGACGCCCCGTAACTGCTGACAGCATCCGCAGTATTATTCGGATGCGAAAAAACAGGATGGGTATAAACAACGAAATCAGACAGGGCCTGGCACCGTTCGGTCAACCGATCTCGCGTAAAACAGTCAACAACATCTTGGCAACCGAAGTCATCGCTCCACCGGACAACAATGGCGATTCTGACAATTGCGGTTCCTTCACAAATCGCGATGCCGAGGCCATGTTGCAATGTAAATTCGCCTGCAAGGAAAAATGGACCATCACAGGAATGGCCCGCGTTTATTTCATCTTGTTCACCGACCTGGCAAACCGACGCCTCTGGGTGTCACTGGTAACCGAAAATCCAACCGTTGACTGGAATGCACAGCAAGCACGGACCGTCTGAATGCATCTAAGAAATAAGGAGCTGCTCTGCGTAACCTTCTCACGCGACAATGAGCAAGAGTACACCGAAACGTATGATTTAGTGTTACGCCATCCCACTGCCGCGTCGGAAAAATCAAACCTGTATCCAACAGTTTACGGGCATAAGTTGAACGCGAAATTCAGACCCTCAAACACGAAATCTTGAACGGATTTGTCGTTGTCACATATGCACGACTTGATCGCATTCTGCGAGTTGGAGGCGACTGGTACAACATTTGGCAAGGTCATTCAGCACGCAATAATCTTCCTCCCGTCGCAGATACCGAGCCACCACAAACCATCGATTTCAGAGCAATTCAAATGGGTGGCCACGAAGAACTGGGCTGTTTGCTGAATTCCTATTTCCCAGCCACCTGGTCTATCTCCGCCAACTGTTCAACACCGAGCTACCAACGGTAGCACTGGGTCGGTGCAGCGCTGCTGACAACATTCGCGTCTATCTCGGCTCCAAGCCAGTAAACGTCAGCCAGAATTTTTATGCGGCCGTGGTCCGAGGCTCCAATTCACCGAAACAAATGTTCCATCAATATGACGCTGATATTTGTGCGAGTTGTCCCCATCGCCACTCAACTTCATCCGCTATCTCGTCCCAGAGCTGTTCACAAAGCCTCCGATGCAGAACCCTGCAATTGGTATTGAGGGGGCCGCAATCGATTGCAGCCAGAATCGGTGCTCAACAAACTCACAGCCGAGAACCGGTGATGTTCCAATTCAGGCGTAGCCCGCCCACAGTGCCTGCTATTTTGCGAAAGAATAGCCGAGACCGGGACGAACGATGCTCTTGTTATAGCCGTTGGATTCTTTCAGAATTCGATAGTGTGAATCAAATCAACAGCGAAGAGGCGGATCGCCGTCTAGATCCGTATTTTTCCGTTTCCGAATGCCTCGAACGACAGGCCGGTATCTCCGACCGTTTGTACCGAAGCGGTGCCTGAGGTTGCGATCCCAACCATTGCGGCGATCAGTGTGATCAACATTGGAGATATTAGTACATCCTCGACGCCTTCTACTAACTTGTCACGCAACTGGGCACACCGCCTGTCGAGTCGGCGGCCATGTTGGGCGAGGAACTGGATGGAACGCGAGCCAGGTTGCGTGGATGAGTGTCAGACGTGACGTTCGTGGCAGTCAGGCATCGGTAGCAAAGATATGTCTGTTTCGAGCCCCTCGAATGACGCTTGCGGCGCGGGCTGGCCACGTTTTCGTCGGTTTTCCGAAGGGCGTGAGCAAATCTCGACCATTTGCTTGCCACGTTTACTGCATCCCGCTGGCGTATGGAAAAACCAACTTCCACGGTGCAATGCTTCATAGTCACGAAATCAGCCGGACGAGGATAAAAAATGAAGGGAACATTTCGGCTGTCTTTAGCCTGCTTAGCGGCTTTGGCATTTTTAGCCAGTTTTGACAATACATCAGCAACCGCAGGCACGATTACGCTTAAATTCAATGATGTCGGCCTAATCACTTTCCTCGATCCAGGTTCTCCAGAAGCGGCCGCGGGATTCTTGCTCGGCGAACGACTGATTCTTGAGGGGACTTTCAACGACGCAACGCCCGACATAGAAGCGGCTTCTGGTGATGGCAATTTCGACGATCCACTCGGATTTCTTAGGCTGACCGGCAAGACTTCGGGTGCGACATTGTTTTACGGTGGCGGTGTCGAAATCGAAGTGGACGACGACACGGAATTTGAAATCGAAAGCTTGGTGACTGACGCGACTTCCGCGATACCGAATATCATCGCTGGCGATATCGATTTGGACACTGAAGGCCCTTCGTTTTTTTCCAATCCCGACTCGCTAACCAGCGTGGTCGCCGACCTGCTTGCGTCTCCTTTCCCAAATGCAGATATCGCTTCGGGTCTTACGAGATTCTGGGATGGTAGCTCGTCAAGAGATGGGATGACATTTGGCCCGGCCGCAAGCCTAGTCACGGTGACTTCCGGAGTAATCCCCGAGCCAACCTCACTTGCGATCTTCAGTATCGGTGCACTGGGCCTGGTTGCGACTCGCCGTCGTCGCGACGGAAATGCCGGGTAGGGCATCCGGTTAATGCGAGCTGGATAAGGGGGAGGAGGACGTGAGTTCCTGACGCTGCAGACTGTCCTCAGTTCGCTCTCCTCCCTAAATGCAACGAGCTTGAAGCTGATCAAAAAAATCTAAAGTTGCTAATCGGTTCGGCGGCAGGGGACTCGCGAGTTCCGATACTCTTTCGGTTAAGGATTCTGCGGCGTGGCAGCCATCGGGTATTCTAAATCGAACCTGCTGGACGGACCGTTTTTGAATTCATTAAGTGCAGGATTGTAGGTGTAGATGCTAATCTTATTCGCCCGCGGTTCGAAGACCATGTAGCGTAGCCATGATTCTCCCCCATTCTTCAGATGCTGATAGTCGCAAAGAATCTGGTGAACTTGGTTTCCGTGCTCACCGGTATCTGTGCAAAAGGCCTCTCCAGCGTGGTGCCCACAGAGAACCATGAAGATATTCTGGTGCTTCTTGACAAACTTTTGCCACATCTGCTCTCCGGTGTTGCCTTTAGCCTTTATTCCTCCGCCAGTGTTTCTTGATTTACTCGCATTTAAATACGCATGCGTAAGCACAATAACACGGTGATCGGGGTGCTTGCCGACGATCTTGTTTGCCCAAGCCAATACTTCGTCGCGCGGCTTGCACTCAATAGATAGCACGAGAAAACGCATTCCCGATGTTTCGAAATGATACCAAGAATTATCGTGGCGACCCGGATCGAAAGTGCCGCCAAACTCTTGGCGTTTTGCGAACTTCGCCCGAGGAAAATACGCATTAAAAAGTGTGCTGCGGTTGACCCCGATATTGCCGCCATAATTATTGTCAGCTTTCTCGAATCCCATATCGTGGTTGCCCAGGCACATGCAGTAGGGAACTTTTCCGTCCAGGACAGACATTGCATCCCTGGCGATTTCCCATTCTGCAGGTGCATCCGCCTGGACCAGATCGCCTTCGTGGACGAGAAAAGCAATATTAAGACGTTCCTGGTTATCTCGGACCCACTTTGTTTGCTCAAAGAAGTAACGCCGCAAGTCTCCATTTCCCCACTTAGCTGATAGCTTGAGTCGAGTGTCAGCATAGAACTGAGTGTCGGGCAAAACTGCAATGGTAAAAGTCTCTTGTACCTTATTTATCTTCAGCTCCTGACGCGGTTTGGTAGGCTCATCCCCCGCTACCAAGATTGGTGACGCGCAGCAGATTAAAATTAACAAGAGAAGTGGCTTGATACCGAATTGCTGGTTCATTGTTATCCTGTCAAGCTACTCGAATGCGAACAGCCTAGTGTTCACCTCTCCGTACAACACAGTTATTAATAAGAGTCTCGCGAGATCGTCTCTTTAACTCCACAAAAGCAAGATACATGCTGATTTAGGGACGCCTACGATCGGCGAGCAGCGATGGCAAAGCATTTGAAACTGAGGCGAATCGGTTCGCACCGACTTACTAGAAGACGTTAATTTGATAGCCATCTTCTACTAACGCCGAAAGGGGAAGCTCACGCCGATGGTCGGACTACAAGCACCATCAAAACAGGATGACAAAGCACAGGTGATCATACTGTCTGCGAGGTATCTACCCGGTGCTCTCCCTCGATAAACCACTAAGAGCTTACACCAACGCACCCTTATGACCAACCTGTGTCATCCGTAGCTTGCCTTGCTCGCCAGCGCTCGCGATTTTCTCCCGCGCCGACGAGCAACCGACGTGAAGGAAGAGAAACAGATCAGTCGTACGATGATTGCTGACCAAACTAATGTTAGTCCTGAAGCACGTGACCGGCCCAATAAATTCAGTTTTCCACTTTTACGGCGATCGCTGAACGAATCTCGCTCATCACTCCAGGCAACCTCTAATACTGGCGAATGGGAGGTAAAACGCGGCAGAACCTTCTTCGGAACGCCTCTAGGTAAGAGACAGGTGAGGCGTGCCCTCGCGTCCAAGACCGACCGAAATACTCCGCAGCCTCAGTACTTGGGACGGTTATCTCAATGCTTACGCTGAAACGCTGTATGTATGCGTCTTCCTTACCAAACAAGCCGAAAGCGGTCCCCGCATAATCGAGCACGATCTCTTCATATTCGTGCACGTTGCAAGTTGCGAGGTCTAGGTCTCCAAGAGTATGCGAAATGAGCCTAGCGAGTCGAGCACGCTGAAACTTTTGTCAACCGGCTGGATTTGAGTACACATCGCTCTGCATCGGTGCTTCAGCTCGGCGGTACCAAGTTCTCAGGTGACTCCGAGGCGACCTTGAAGGACGCTGGAATCCATTGCAATCGGCATCCCGGCTACACACCCAATCCGAACACAAAGGTCGAACTTTTCGATCCGACGATAAGGCCCGAATCCCTTCACCATCTCAGTGCTTTTGGTCAACGGAATCACGAGTGCATTTTTTGTAAAGTTGTAACGCACTACAACTAAGTGCGGCCTCAACCTTATCAAAACCATCTTGCGGTGCAAGCGTACGCTATTCCTTAAGCAAGAGACGGCTTGGCTCTTCAAACTCGACTGCAGGAAACGAATTGGTCGTGTGGAAAAGCCGGCTTACCGCGTTGCCTAGTGAATCAAATAGGGCAGGGAACCAAACCTAGTGCTACCGCTGCACTCCCAGATGTGTTATTCACATTCACCCAGTCTTTGGAGCACATCACTTCCATTTCGTCATTCGCGTCGCAATTCAGTCTAGGTCTTAATCTGCATCCGATCGAGGCAAGCCCACACGCACTTTTAGTTCGCCGTGAGTACGCTCATATGCGTCGCAGATCGATTGCAACCGATGTGGCGTTCGTTCGAGCAGACTTTTTGCGAAGGGCGGATTCGGAGCACAACGGCCTCGATCTATTCGCTTTTTATTACGAACGCTGGAAAAACAGAGCGATCTCTGCCATTCAACGCAATGTTAATTATGCTCTTCAAAGAGGTCGACCATTGCTTCGCCCATGCTAAGTCCTACATTCATGTAGGTTTTGGCGCTACCGCCGTAGTGGCTGCAGGATCCGCCGGCCGGAATAGTGAGGGGGTGAGTGTAGACTCCAGCAACGGCCCCTTTATATTTCGGGTGCTTCGAAGCATCGGCGATATTCATAATCGCTTCAAGGATCTTTCCCCCTCCGTTGTCGACGCCTCTCTTGTCTTCACCCAGCGACGCGGCAACAAATTTGGCGTTCGGCGCATTGAAGTCCCGGCGCAACGCATCGATCAACAAGCAGAGATGTTTCTCATAGCGGTTGAAGTACGCAGGGTTATTGCGGTCCTTACAGCCCTGCCACCAGAAGAAACCAGCGACTTCGTATTGCGTCGCGCCAGGATAGTAGTTGCCAATTTCCGCAAGAACTTTCTTGGCATTCGCGGTGTCGTCGTCATACTGCTTGCCGGCGTACCATTTGATGCGGATGGTCTCAGTTCCCTTTTCCCATTTCTTCGGTGACTGCTTGTAGCCCGCATAGACCATGGTTCTGACTTCGCCGCTCCTTTTGTCCTTTTCTTCAACTTCCCAGGAGGGGCTGCCTGGAGGCAGCAGGTCCCAACCTAAGCCGCGGTTCCCAATAGAACTGCGAATCATCAGCACTGGCCCATCAAAATAGTTACCCAGTTGGTGACCAATCCCCTGATCGATGCCGATGGCCTTGCCCTTGACTGTCAGCCAGTCGTTCCGCTGCAACTTCATGCTACCCTTGGATTGCATCACGTGCGTCACACGAACATCCTGGCGTTTGGTCCATTGGCCGGTGGCGTCGACCATGAACGAGTAGAGACCGTCGTTTTTAATCGCACTCACCAGCGTCTTGCCTCTGTCCTGCCCGTACTTAGCGATTCGTTTTTCGTACTTTTCCTTTGCCTTGGCACGTTCTGGCGCACTGGCCCCTTCCTTAATTTTGAGGACAGGCTCTTTCTTTTCGACAGTACCGTATTCTAGGGTGTTAGACTGTCCCATGATGAGAAAGACCTTGACGGGCTTCGTCATGTTTGCAGGCTTGCCGTCAGGGTCAGGCAGCTTGTCGCTGATGGGGCTCTCAGAGAATGCGGGGCCTTTAAGAAAGCACAGGACTAGGAACGCGGCGGTGAATCGGATTTTCTTAAGCATGAATGACTTCAATCCAAATCACGTTAGCTCGGCGTTGGAAACACCGATCGGATGGCAAGCAGAGCACCGCAGAAACGCTGGGCAAAAAAGTAGTCCCGGAGCACAGCCAATGAAAGTGCAGCAAGTTTAACAAAGTTGGCCGCCGCGCAGGGTAAGCCAAAAGCGCTCGCCCTTGATATTGGAATCTTCGTATACAAACAAGCGCTGGAGCATTGCCATCGCACTCCCCCATAACGCCATGTAAAGTATGCCCCGGGGTTACCATGACTTAGCCTTATTCCACTAATCAATCGCTGGCAACGCGCGAAATAACAATCAATTATGACACCAAATTACAGCCTTAATGGCCGCAATTCATCGTTGTCAAACCTCTCCTTACACGGAACGGGAATTAGCGTGACGGCGCTCAACAGGACCCTATTTTCCATCAAGGAATTTCAGCAGCAGGTTCTCACTAATACCGTGTGTAGCGCCGTGGCCCTCGTTAGTCACTTTGTAATGAACGACATCGCCATTGAGATAGCTAAAGATTTCAACGTTCCCGACGGTGCTGGATGGTTGACGTAGCTGTTCTCCCGTATACCCCATTTGTTGAGCCCATAGGAATGTCGATTCTTCCGCTGCGATAAACGCCAGCTTTCCGCCTTTCGCCGGAATCGCCGGCGAAAGGCCGCCTTGGTACGGAACCAGTCTATCCATCACACCTGAGATATTCAGTAATCGCTTACCTTTGGCTGGGAAAGCCACTTTGCGATAGTTGTTTTCATCGCCTTTCGCTTTGAAGTGCTTGCCGTCATGTTGCCACGTGTTCAGTTGGCTGACTCCGCTGATGTAATTTCGCACGCTTGGTAACTTACTCTCGATCGCCAATTGATTGACCAACGCGGCACCGTTGGACGCTCCCATGATCGTAAAGTTACGGGAATCGACATTTTCAAAAGCAGCCAGCTGATGCACAATCGCTTCGATGAAGCCAAGATCGTCTGCTTTGGAACGCTCCGACACGATATTCCAACTCTCGCGATAGCCCTGCGGAAAGACCAAGACGTAGCGAGAAGCGATCTTTCTACGTCCACTAATGAACCCTCGCATTGCTTGAAGCGCGTTGCCTCCGTTTCCATGTAGGAAAACCAAAACCGGAAGTTGCTGCGACTCGGCCTCAGGAACACGGACATGGTAGGGCCGCTTAAACGACCGCTCCTGGGACCACGACTGCGTGACGTGATATTCGCCCGAAGTCAGAGTTTTACGATTGGATTCCTGCTGTGCCAGCGTCGATTGCCCAACCGACAACGTCGCAACGCAAACAAGCCATTTCAAGAGATTCATCGATCTTTGCCTTGGCCATCATCTTTGCGGCTTTCTCCTCGAAATTCACGCCGCAGGTCAATCAGTTTTTCCTCTACTTCTTTTTCGGAGAGCTCGCCAGCTCGATGAGACTCTTTGATTCTGCGAGCGGCTTGGTCGTAACGTTCTTTTATTTTCAAATCACGCACTGCGCCCTCATCGCCGCGATTCTTCTCGAACATCTCCTGACGCAGCTGAAGGAGCTTATTCTTCGCCTCCACTTCCGAAATTGTTCCCGCTGCTTGAGCTTCTTTGGTTTCACGTGCGACTTGCTCGTAGCGATGCTCTCTTGAGTTCAAATCACGCGCATCTTCGTGGCGTTCCCGATCTATAAATTCACCGCGTAGCTCAATCAGCTTTTCCTCTGCTTCTTCTTCGGACAGCTCACCAGCTTCAAGAGCCTCTTTGATGCTCCGGACAGCTTGTTCGTGGCGAATTTCCCATGATCTAAAATCACGTGCTTCGCCTTCATCGTCCCGTTTCTCCTCGAATATCTCCCGACGAAGCTGAACCAACGTGTTCTCCGCTTCTAAATCCGAAATCTCTCCAGCTTCGCGAGCTTTTTTGATTTCGCGTGCGACTTGCTCGTAGCGACGTTTCTTTTCCTTCAGCACACGTGCTTCGCCCTCAGCGCCCCGTTTCTCCTCGAACATCTCCCGGCGGACAGCGATCAGCCGCTCCTCGGCTTCTTCCTCAGAGAGTTTACCGGCTTCAACAGCAGCTTGAATTTCTTCCGTGAACTGCATGTAACGATGCTTCTTCGCTTCGAATTCTCGATCACGCTGAGAAGAATGTCGCAGCGCCTCCATCATCAGGTTTGCCTGCTCCAACGAAAGCTCGCCCGCTTCTACCGCACCACCTAATCTTCGCTGGACGGCCTCAAAGTCCTGCGCATAGACGAAACCGATTGGAAAAACAAAAATTGACATGACCACGACAACGGTTCGCAAAGCTGCCGGTACTCTCCAGGTTCTTCCGTTCATCATCACATTTAACCTTATCTTAAGACTTCCGCCGCTGTTAATTGCACTTGCCAATACCGGCGGACGGAACGCCGGCGAAGCCAACAGCTCTGCCATGTTCAGCAGAGACTGCGCATATTGATTCACTCCACATTTTGCAGTTTGAAGCACGATTTGATCGCAAGCCATCTCTTCAGAAACTCTCAATTGACGGCGGGCACACCACATGATTGGATTCCACCAAAATGCCAAAAGAGAAAGCCATTCAAGCCATCGGAACCAGTGGTCGCGGCGGTGAACGTGCGCTATCTCATGGGCAATAATCAAACGAAGGTCTGTCCAATTTAGTTCCTTCATTGCCCGCGATGACACAACAATGACGCAGCGCCCCCTAAGCCACCAAACAAAAGGCGGAATATTGGCTGCGGTCACAAGAACTTGTGGTGATCGTCGCAAGCCGAACTGTCCAGCAAGGTTTGAGCACAGTGAACGACTAACGTCCTGATCGACACGTGAAGACCTAACGAGCCACCAATGGAATCGGAGAATTCGAGCACCAGAAAGAGCAAACAAGATCGCACTCACTGCCACCCAAACAAACAAGCCGAGCTGAAGGAGTAGGAAAGTCAAATCTGTCATAGAAGAAGCCGTTAAGACTTTCGGTGTCGCTTTCGATGGGCCGATACTCTTGACGAGTTCCGCTCCGAGGGCGGTATCTCGCTCCATATTGAAGTCAGGGACGGTGGATCGGTTGGTCCCTGCAATGCTCGGGACGGTCATGGCTGGAATTGTCACGACTGGAGGCGTGATGAGTTTGATCAACACGATTACCCAAAGAAGATTCGCCAGTCCCGGCGAAGGAATTCGCCGTTGCACCACCCAAGCGAGAACTGCGAGGAGCGTGGACACCATTAGGTTACTGAGCGTTGCTGCGACAACAAAATCAACCACGTTCTTTGGCCTCCTCCAAGAGAAGTCGCAGACGCTTAATCTCGGCCTTGTCGAGTTTGTCCGTTTCCAATAGGTGAGTCAGAAGGGGTGCAATGGAACCGCCCGTCAACTTCTCCGCCAACGATTCCAATTGCCGTCCACCATAGGCTTCGCGGCTGACGAGTGGAGAAAACAGATGCACCCCTAAACTGCGATCACGGCTGACCATCTGCTTTTCTTCAACACTCTGCAAAAGTCGCTGCACAGTCCCATGCTGTGATTTCTCGGAATCGTCATATAGCTGTTCGCGAATCTGCCTTGCGGTCAACGGATTCGTTTCCCAGAGCAGTTCCATTAATGCAATCTCCGCGTTCGTAAGTCGCTGAGTCGTCACCTGATCTCCCTCACATCAACCACATACGGCATCCCACCGTAAGTATACGGTATATTGCCGGAAAACACAAGCACGCACGGCCCCTGCTACGACAACACCTCCCTATTCAGCCCCACTATACGGAAATTAGCGGCGAGTCCTCTTTTCTATAAGTGCCTAGATTACAACGGCTTGCGGATTCCGTTACTCATCCCCTTAAGGGTGCGGCCGGCGTGCCAGTCTCTATCTTTCAGACGTTAAAGCGTACTCTTCTTCGAGCGTCACATTCGAACCATGGGTTCGCGTGTGTGGCGAGACTCTGACGACGTGGACTGATGGCAGCAACTAGCGTATCAAGCCAGCTCGATCCTCCACCTTGTTTTCGTTCGGGCAAATTTTTTTGCACAGGGCGAGACAAGGCCGGTCGTCATGTGCAATCGACTGCACCCGCCCCATCAACTTTGAAACTTAGTCGTGGTGCTTCAATGCACGGATCGACTATTCGCTCAGATCCCCCTAAAGGTCATAGAGTTCTTTGATCCCCTTTCGGTCGGCCCCGGCGGGACAGCTTTGTAGATGAGCGTTCGCTTTCAGGTACTTCCCCAATCCTAGATACCCGCTGAACCCTGCAAGTAGACGCTGTCCCATTCCGATTTTCGCTGCCCCAACAGCAAGTCGATTTTCTAGAACTCCGCCGAAGCGACGCTCCTCTGGCAAATCAATTCCAGCGAGATTTGCAAACGCGGCAAAGAATTCGATCTTTGGAAAGATCGCATCTTAGACTCGTCCTGCCGCCACTTCCCCCCGATTATCAATCGATACGCGGCAGACGATGAACTCCTTCGCACGGCGAGCCATTACCGCTGCGCAGTGCCCTGGTATCACGCCAGAAGATCGAACCTTCCGAATGCCGGTTTTTCTTGAAGTGGAGCGTGTTCCTTCCTTTGCCAAACAAACAATCGCGGAGTTTCTTCCTCTGTTTCCAGAAACCGCCAAAATCAGCTTATCCTTGATCATCCGTCAAGATGCTCCGAATATCCGGTCTTACCGCCGCAAGCGATTGAGCGCTTTACACGACCATCAAACGGAGCACGCGGAGGCTCAGAACTGCGGTGTCGATATTGGTGTTCTATCTCACTGGTAGCTATTCCGCTGTAAAAGCGGGAATCAACGTGTTCGGCAGTGTCCGCAGAATATTGCCCATGCCCTTATTGTGAGCGGTGACAACCGCGACCAAATCTAATGCGGGGAACATGAAGATGAACTGTCCGCCTGCGCCTCGGCCTTGTTTGCAGTGGTAAGTCTTTCCGTTGATCGCATAGTCTTCGGTCCACCAAAAGTAACCATAAGATGACTTACCGAAGGTCCTCCTTATGGGACTGGTGGCACGCTGGACGAAGTCGGCGGGAATGATTTGCTGGCCCTGCCACTTCCCCTTGTTCAGGACGAGCAGCCCAATCTTCAACATGTCCCGCGACCGGAAGCTAGAACCGGCAGCCGACTTGGGAAGTCCGCTCAGGTCTGCTCGCCAGTGATAGTTGTTGACTCCAAGACGTCGCCACAGCTCATTGCGGATGAAGTCTTCGGCGCTGCCCGGCACAACAGCTTCAAGTACCTGCATCACGATGACAGGGTCCGAAGCCTGATACTTGAACTCTCGCGGAGCTGGCGGAATCGGCTCGCTAAGCTGCAGATACGCTTGAACTTGTCCTTGCCCCTTGAGTTTTTGAGGTGCCTTCCGCAGAGCACTCACCGTTTCCTTGTCGATGCGAATACCCGACGTCATATTCATCGCCTCATGCAGCGTGATGCCGTCCGCCCCCTTTACGAGTAACTCTGGCTTTAGGTCATTCAGAAACGAGATCGCGGGCTTATCGAGGTCATCCATCGTCAGATGCCCCAACTGAATGGCTCGTCCGACCGCCATGGCCGTGTAGGACTTAGTGATCGACATCTGGTAGTGAGGATAGTTGAGGCGGCCACGACGAAAATATGACTCGAAAACAAGCTTGCCCTTGTAGCTGATAAGCAGGCTGTCGGTCATACCACTCTTCGGTTCTTTCGACTCTTTGGCCAACGCTCGCGCGAACTCAAGAACAACATTGCGGTCCCCGCCATCCCGCCCGAGTTCACCAACGGCGATGCCGTCCTTCCCGTCGTGTGGAGTGATATCGAAAAACGGCTCGGCTAGGTACGGGAGTTTACTCTCCAGCTGGTACGAAATCTCTTCCGCGTTCAGATCGGTAACTTCTGGGGCGAGCCCGTTCGACTCGGGCGACTCTTCATCAACGTTAACCGCTTCCGGCATCGCCGGGCGGTCCCAATCTTTTGCCTGATAACCCGCTGGTTTTTGCGGCTTGTTGACCTCGAGGATCTCGTCTTTGGTATCAAACAATGGCCAGTCATCGGTGCGGAACGGCGACGCTGGAAGTCCTTCTTTGTTGTAGAGCAAATTGCGTTGCGATGGATTCATGGCCCACGCATATCGAACTGCGACCGGCCGAGGAACCTCCTGGGAAGAGACTACGACCTTACCATCAGTCATTTCCGCGTCCGCCCAGCGCCACTGACGGTCTTCACCCGCGATGGCGAACGCGTCCAGTGTTCCCAGTCGGGCAGCCATCAACCCGGAACCGATGGAATCAAATTCCAGCAAGATCTTGTTGTCCTGAACGCGATGGCTTGTGAAACGGGGGCCCCTGCCGACAACCTGTTGGCCATAAGTTTGCTGCAACGCTAGCAGCGCATGACGAATGCCCAGTGGTCTTTTATTTTTCGGGTGGAGCTCCACCGCATCACCGGTGTCGATCGAAACCACCATGCCACTGTCGGCAACATCCCATTCAGTCTTCCGCATGGCCTCCCGGTTGGCTGCCCACGATGCTTCCAGTCCTTCGACCGGCCTATCCTGTGGCGGATTCCAACTTGGAAGTTGCGTGAACTGAAACGGAAAATCATCAGCGACGTTGCCCGCGGATTTTTCATGCCACGTCGATCGGTAGTAACGAATGAGCTTAGCTAGCTGATTGCGATAGTGAACGGCTTGAGGAACGTTCTTAGAGTTTCGTTCACCTTGATACCAAATCATCCCGCGAATGCCGTACGGCCGAACCGGATGGATCATCGCATTGAATATATGGCCTGGATATTGGTGCCCCAACGACGCCGGCTTGGTGATGTATGGTGGCTGCATTGGTTTAAACGCATTTTTCATCGTTTCGCCGGCAGCGATTTTGGCTTTGTACTTGACGGACTCTTGATCGAATGTTGCGAGGGCCTTCTCGATGGTTTCACCTCGAGCAATGATTCGCCGAGCGTTTTTGTCGAGTGTTTTTTTATGTTCGACTGCGCGCGTGTCGTCCTCCTGAATGTCCCAAGGCATCCAACCCTCGATTGGCGTCCCCGCGTAGGCCTGTACGATGACGCCTACAGGTATGTCCAATTTCTGATGGAGCGTCTTGCCGAAGTAGTACGATACGGCCGAAGTTTCGGCCGCGGATTCGGGATTGCAGAGTTTCCATTTCTGCAGCCGATCCCGGGATTCTTCTAGCGGCTGATGCCAGTGCTCGCGCTGCGACTTAAAGATACGGAAATTCGGCAGATTGACGCTGGCTTCCTTTTCCGCCTCGAAAGAGTTGCCAGTTGACCAGCCCATATTGGACTGGCCGGCGCATAGCCAGACTTCGCCGATTGCTACGTTCCTGATTTCAATTTTGTTTTCGCCGGCCACCGTCAGCGAATGACCGGTTCCATGCGCGGGCGTTGATAAAAACAACTTCCATCGGCCGCCCGGGTCTGCTCTGGTCGAAACGGACACTCCCCAACTGGCCGAGACTGTTACCTTTTCGTCGGGTTCGGCCCATCCCCAAATGGTATTATTTGTCTGTTGTTGAAGAACCAGATTGTCGCCGAAGAGTCGTGGAAGTCGGACGTCAGCCCGCGCCGTTGAACAGACAAGTAGCAGCGTGACAAAAAACTCAGAGATCTTAACTCTCATTACTTTCTTTCCTGTTGCCGGATCACTTTCGCGTCCAGATTGATTTCAGTTCCTGGCCTTCCATCGCTTGTAGCTTCGCATTTACGCCAATCACGGCCAAGGAGCCTTCCGTCACATCCAGTTCGACCGGCTCCTGCCGCACATGAAGATCCGACCGTCCTTGCGGTAAGCGATCGACTCTCCGACTTCCGCTCCATTCAGGTATGCTACCAGCGTATTCTTGCCCCAACCGGCTGTATTGTTGGTGTCGACTGTGGTGCCATTCGAGACCGAATTCGCAGCCGCCAGAAAGCCCCCTGACCGAAGTTCCGGGCGTAGGCAAATTGGAAACCAATATTGGTCGCAACTCGAAAATTAGAGGCGTATAAATCTCAATAAACTCATCCCACGCAGCAAAGCCTCCTGCGTCTTTTAGACGCTGAATCAGAGTGGCTCGTATTCCTGCGGATATGCGGTTCATGCGAGTTAACTTCTCCTGCGTGGGGTTTCCTATTACAAAGCCCCGGTTCGTTGACAATACCTAGCACCAACGTCGGTATTTTCGTAAACGATTTCCAATTCGAGAATCGACAGCGATGCCTTCTATCGTGAGCTTGACTTGTCATCTGCAATATTACCACTTTTGCTGCCTCTCTTACTCCCCTGAGGCGCTCGAGGAAGTGCTTGCCCTTCCAGGCTTTGCAACCGAAACCGGACCAGCGGAATCTCGGATCGACACTCGGTCCTGCATTTACGGGACTAGCACAGCATCAGTTCCTGCTTCTCGACGTTGGCTGGAACGCGAGTGGCCGAACTCCACGATCATTTCATGGACTGACAAAACGTTTTGATAGATGCGAGCCCGCTGTCCAAAATGCGGTTTGTAGCGAACTGCTCCGTCGCAACTTCCCTAACAAGGTTCTGATTCAAAGATCGAGCTTACTCAATCGGAACAAAAAAGGCTGCTAGAGTGGGAACCGACGACCTTCATCAATTGGAGTACGACGGAAGCAACGTTTTCCATCAAGGCGCCCAAACTGGTCCTCCGCTTTTAGCCTTCGAACTGAAATCCAGCTGGAAAAACGGCGATGCTTGAATCTATTAGGTGGCCGAGGTAACATGTCTGACATCTTTACATGCTGGAATTGAGAGCAATTTATGCAAATCGAAGCCATTGAACGGCAACAGACGACGGCAGACTTGGTGGTTGAGCGGATTGCCCGCGTCATCAAGGAGCAGAAACTTTCAGCCGGTGAGCGGCTGCCCGGTGAGCATGAACTTGTCGAACAGCTCAAAGTGAGCCGGCCGGTGTTGCGCGAAGCGCTGGCTCGACTGCAGAGCATGGGTCTCGTCGATATTCAGCGGGGACGCGGCACCTTTGTTGGGAACCGCACAAGTCTGGCCAACTGCGTAACGCTGTTGCGATCCGCGGTGATCATCTCGCCTCAAGAACTCCGCTCTTATGTCGAATTGCGGACCGCGATCGAAGTGCAGGCGGCGCGGCAGGCCGCGGAATTGGCCACCGACGACGACATCACCGAGTTGACCTCGTTGTTGAAGCAACTCGATGATGAGGCGTTGCCGTATCCGGATGCACTCGAATTGGACTTTCAATTCCATCGCAAGTTGATCGACATGGCAGGCAATCCGCTGATGCAAAACATGATCGAGGTGATCTACGAGTTTGTCCTAGCACAGATGGTCCTTACCACACCTTCACAGCGAGAGAATGCATTGGGGCGAAAGCTACACAAGTCCATTCTCCGTGGGATTAGAGAACGAAACCCTGATGCTGCCGCCAATGCCATGCAGCAACACATGCAAGTCGTGATCGAACGATTAAAGAAGGAGCTGTGATGAATAGAGTTGGACTACTAATACTGAGTCTCACGTACATTCCGATACCAACTGCGGCTGCTGAGTTGGTTGATTTCGAAAAGCATATAGCGCCGATCTTTGAGCAGCATTGTGTTCGATGTCATTCACCGGGGAATAATAAAGGCGATATTTCGCTGGCGACATTCGACGATCTGAAATCGAACGACTTCGTGACCGCCGAGGATCCCAATGACAGTTACCTGATCGAGTTGGTCACATCGCAAGATGGTAATCCGCCCTCCATGCCGAAAGAGCGACAGTTTCTCTCAGACGCTGAAGTGGACCTGCTGCGAAAATGGATCACTCAGGGGGCAGAGTGGCCCGATGGCGTTGTTGTTGCAGAAAAATCGAAGGCGGATACCTCGTGGTGGGCATACCAGCCGTTGAGAGGACGATTCTCTGAGTCTAGTTCCACACAACCAATCGACTCGGAAAGTCAGGCTACAACCATCGACGGCTTCATTCGGGCGAAGCTCGCGAATCACGATCTGCAAATGAGTCGGCAGGCCGATCGTCGGACACTCATTCGGCGATTGTCATTCGATCTGCATGGTTTGCCGCCAACGCCGGAAGCGGTCAAAGCATTCGTCAACAACGAAGATCCCAAGGCCTACGAAAAGCTTGTCGATCAGATGTTGGAATCTCCTCACTACGGCGAACGCTTTGCACGGCACTGGCTCGACATTGCTCACTACGCCGACACGCATGGCTTTGAGCGGGACAAACGGCGAGATAATGCATGGCGTTATCGCGATTACGTGATTCGCGCTTTGAATGAAGACAAACCTTACGACCGATTCCTACAGGAGCAGATTGCCGGCGATGTGCTCTGGCCGGATGACGAACAGGCCGTGATCGCGACTGGCTTTCTATCGGCTGGTCCGTGGGACTTTGTCGGGCAAGTGGAGACAAAGAGCCCCGTGTTGCGCCGATCTGCGAGGTCACTTGATCTGGACGATATGGCCACACAGGTCATGACAGCTACGATGGGGTTGACCATCAATTGCGCTAGGTGCCACGACCATAAGCTCGATCCAATTTCCCAGCGGGAGTATTACCAGTTGCAAGCCGTGTTTGCGGGAATCAAACGTGAAGACCGAGTGGTCAGTGATGCAGCTCTAAATCAGTACGAGACAGAGAAACAGGAACTGATCGCTCTGCGGAACAGACTCGATTTTGAGAGGGGGAGGCTTGAGGGCGAGGGACTGAACCTTGCGGACATTGTCGGCGGCGGAAACGGAGTTGGCACGGGTACGTATCGAAATGGCATCGATCCCCGCAACGCGAAGGTACAAACCCGCAACTTCGGCAACCTTGGCAATGTAGTGACAAACACCTTTTCGCCGTCAGCCTTCGAGTTCATCGATGGTGTGTTCGTACCGGACGGAGACAACGGCAAGGCTGAGATTCCCGTCAGTTCGACAGATGTTTCCATCACAGGTTTGCCAAAGACGTCAGGTAAGGCATGGGACATGATTCGCAACGGGCCTGTTGCGAGTCAACATTCTCCTGAGTTGGATGGAATCAACTTCACGAAAGATGGGCACAGCCTGCTGGGCCTGCACGCGAATGCTGGGCTCACGTTTGATCTGGAGGCGATGCGCAAAGTAGCTAAATCCTCTGAGTCGAGCGCTGGAATGCCCGATACGGAGAGTCTGGCTACGTTACGTTTCACAGCTAAACTCGGCTACTTCGGCGCGGTGGGGAACAACTTTGCCGATGCGTGGGTGTTCGTGGATGGAAAGAAAGCTGCAGACTTCCAGAAGCTGAGGCGTGCTGATGGCTTACAAATGATTGATGTCGAACTATCCGCTTCGGCTCGCTTTCTTACGCTGGTTTCGACCGATGGCGGCAACGGCTACGGCATGGATCAAATCGGCTTCGGCGATCCGCGAGTGAAGCTGTCTTCGCCGCCCATGCTGACCGAGGAAACGCGAAACCGACTCGCGGAAATCAAAGCTCAACGCGAGCAAGTTGAAAAAGATCTTGAGACGCTCGGAACGCCGCCCCGTTTCTATGGCGTTGTTGCCGAGAAGACCGTTCCGAAAGTGAAACTGCTTACGCGCGGCAATCCGGAATCTCCTAGTGGCGACGCGTTGATACCCGCAGCACTCTCGTCGTTGGAAATGCTTGATTCCCGACTGGGCACGTTGGACACGCCTGAAGGAGAACGGCGAGCGGCCTTGGCCCGATGGATCACCCACCCGGACAACCCGCTTGTCCGTCGAGTGATCGTCAATCGTTTGTGGCAATGGCACTTTGGTGAGGGGCTGGTCAACACGCCAAGCGACTTCGGATTCGGCGGTGGTCGTCCTTCGCACCCGCAGTTGCTGGACTGGCTCGCGAAAGAAATGGCGAACCGGAACTGGTCGCTAAAGGCGGTGCATCGACTGATCGTCACGAGCGAAACTTACAAGCAGCGTAGTAGTACAGATGTGCAACATGTCGCAGAAACGAAAGGGAAAGAGGAAGCTACCCCGTCCTACATCGATCCCAAGAAAATCGACGCCGACAACCGCTTGCTCTGGCGACAGAATCCGCGACGCATCGAGGCCGAGGCGATTCGCGATTCGGTGTTGTTTGTTAGCGGGAAGCTGAATCCCAAACGCGGCGGTCCTGGTTTCGAAGATTTTCAATATCAGGACGCTTACGCCCCGATCTACACCTATGTGACAGCCGACGAACCGGCACTCTGGCGGCGCAGCATTTATCGCTACATCGTGCGTACGACTCCCGACCGCTTTCTTACAACGCTCGATTGCCCCGACCCAGCTAACCTAACGCCGAAGAGGCTTACCACCACGACGCCTTTGCAATCACTTGCCCTGTATAACAACGACTTCATACTCCGGCAGGCTCGTTACTTCGCCGAGCGACTTGGCAGTGAGGCTGGCAAGGATGTGAACACTCAGGTTCGACGAGCCTTTGCATTAGCTTTCGGACGACAACCGTCCGCAGAGGAAGATCGCATTGCGATGGACTTTGTGCAACAGCAGGGCGTGTTTGCCCTGTGCCGTTCTCTTTTGAATTCCAATGAGTTCCTTTATGTCGATTGAGATGCCCTACTCCCGACGACAGTGTCTGCAGTCCGCTGGCGGCGGGCTGAGCGGGCTCGCTCTTACCGCAATGCTGAGCGGCGAAGGGCGTGCACAGCCGCATCATGCTCCGAAGGCTCGGCGCGTTATCCAGATTTTCTGTCCCGGAGGAATGAGTCAGGTTGACACCTACGATTACAAGCCGAAACTCGAAAAGCGAAACGGAACTCCGTTTGATCCCGACGGCAATCTGCAGTTCTTCGCCTCAAAGCCTGGCAACTGTCAAGGGAGTCACTGGAAGTTCCGTCAGCACGGACAGTCCGGATTGTGGATGAGCGATCTGTTTCCAAAACTCGCTTCGTGTGTCGACGACATGGCGTTCATTTACTCGATGCACAGTAAGACCGCGTTGCACGGTCCAGCGTGCTTCATGATGAATACCGGATTCACGCTGCCCGGGTTCCCGAGCATGGGATCGTGGGTGACATATGGCCTTGGCAGCGAAGCCGATGACCTGCCGGCCTTCGTTGTATTGCCGGACCCGCGAGGTCTTCCGCCCGGCGGCATCATCAACTGGGGAGCTGGCTTCCTGCCCGCTGAGCATCAGGCCACGACGCTCGATACGACGAACCCGAAACAGCCCATCGCGGACCTGTTTCCACCAGACAACATGCCGGAAGTTACGCCGGCAGCGAATCAGTCGGGCTTGGACTTTCTCCAGAAACTCAACCGCCTCCATCAAAAACCCCGCCGTGGTAACAGTGAACTCGACGCCCGCATCAAGGCATACGAAATGGCGGCACGGTTGCAGCTCAGTGCTCCCGAAGTGACCAACCTGAGCAACGAGACCACAGCGACAAAACAGCTCTACAACATCGACGACGCCAATACTGGCCCGTTTGGTCGACAGTGTTTACTGGCAAGGCGACTCGCGCAACGCGGTGTACGTTTCGTTCAAATTTATTGTGGAGCGGAGAATACGACGGCCAAGAAGATTCGCCCCAACTGGGACAGCCACGAAGACTTGCCTCGCGACCACGGCTACTGGGGAGCAGTCCTTGATAGCGGTGCATCAGCGTTACTTAAGGATCTCAAACAACAGGGAATGCTCGACGACACGCTGGTCATCTGCACGACGGAGTTTGGTCGGCAACCAGCCGCTCAGGGCGGCGGAGCAAAGGGCCGAGACCACAATTCCGGCGCTTTCACGGCATGGCTTGCCGGCGGCGGAATCAAAGGAGGAATCGGCTACGGGGCAACAGATGAACTTGGTTACAAGGCCGTCGAGCATCCCACCTACAGCTACGACCTGCACGCAACGGCACTCCACTTGTTGGGTGTCGATCACACGCGGCTGACGTTCTACCACAACGGCATCGAACGACGTCTGACCGATGTCCATGGGCATGTAATCAAGGGACTTTTGACGTGAGCGATTTATTATTCCTGTGTAGTGAACTTCGCCGCAACTCCCGAGCGATGCATTCTAGACTCCAAGAATTCCACCACCCGAAATTTGTTTCTCGGCACCCCGAAGAGATCATCAAAAGGTGACAGATGCGTACAAATCGGTTCGGTGAGAATGGAGAGGCCGAAACGCAGATCCTCGATTGTCCTTTGGACACCGAAGCGATATTCGTTGAGTCTTATCGCAACCACCAGCTAAAGATGGTCAGGTTTGAATTGAAAGTTCCTCCGTAATCGCCCCTCATTCAAAGCAGGTCCGCCGATGTCCATCGAAAACGATACCGACACCCCTTACCAACCACCGGAACTGAGCGAGGAACCGGTCGTTAAGCGAAAAACCGCCTCCCCGAAGGCGAAGCCTCATCCGGTTCATTGGTGGGTTCCATTCCTAGGTTATGGGTATATCCCACTCATGATAGGTTTACGGTTCATTAGTGAAGACGGACTCCGATTACTTTTTTTCTCCGCAGACGCGTTACCATTCTTACTTCCCCTGTATGGGTTGATTCTCTTTCTATTCACAGCTGCACGAATCCAACAGGGAAACAACAGCGTGGGCCTCACTCTGTTTCAGATGCTTTCTATACTTCCACCGATATTGTGGGGGCTCTTTTCGATGTTCGCGTTATCGCTACTGTAACGTCCAACCCATTTAAAGCAGTTTGCCCTTGTCCGAAGAAAAAGAAACCGACACCCCCTATACGCCGCCAGCACCAAGCGACGAACCACTCGCAAAGCAAGCAACCGAAGCCAAAGAAGTGAAGCTTCACCCAGTCCACTTTGCAACTCCTCTGGCGGGTTACGCGTGTTTCCCATTGTTCATAGGACTTTCGTTTTCCGGACCGTACATTAACGCGATCCTTTGGCTACCTCTGCAAGCTTTCAGCTTTCTAATACTTCTCATGGTACCCTTTTATGCGGGGTTCATTTTTTGGCTGACGCTCCAGAGAATCAGAGCTCGAAACTACGGCGTCGCTTTAATCCTTTTTCAGGTACTATCGATAGCTCCACCGCTACTGTTGTCGCTAAAAGGGATAAGCATAATGCCCACTCTCGTATGATTGCGAACCCCTGACTTTTAGCGACACATCTCTTTGATACTCGTAATCGCCCAATCCGCGGCTTAGGAAAGTCGCGCGTTAACTGAGATTCTTGGAGGCCGAAGAACAGATACCGTGAAACCGGCTTCCAAATCGACTAACGCGTAACGACCCAAGAAAATCGGCTGGTCCGATTCGCAACGGACGTCGATTCAGCATTGAATGAGCTTGCCACGATGGTTCATCTCCGGTTTGCAGTCGCATTTCATCGTCATTGTGATGCTAATCGCCGTGTGAGGAATTGACAAAAGCAAATTGAGCAGCGTGCGGCCCATATTGGATGACTCTGCGGCCGCTGAACGCTACGTACGATTTGGCGAAACAATGTACGAATCTGTCTGTGGAAATGCCGCGAAAATGCGGCTCTAAAGTTGAGTCGCTTTACATCATTGTTGAAAATGCAAGTAACCTATTTGGTTAACCAAAGGGGCTGTCGAAGCAGATACTTGCTACGACACAATGCACCGCCATCGAACGGATCGAAATCATGACGAGAGTACTTAACCGCCGAACCGTGCTGAAAGGCGCCGGTGTCGCCCTGACGCTACCGATTTTTGAATCCGCGCTACCTTGCGGATATAACGCCGGTAAACTTGATAAACCCATCAAACGCATGGTCTGTCTGTCGAACAACTACGGGGTTTATCAGAAGGCGTTTTTCCCGACGAAGGGTGGACGGGAATTTGAGATCCCGTCTACGTTGAAGCCGCTCGAGAAGCACCGCGATGATTTCACGGTCTTCTCCAATCTCGACCATGGCCTTACGGGCGGTCACGCCTGCGTGCCTACGTTCTTGAACGGCATCCGGCCGGATATGGCGGCTGGCTTTCCTGAAGGCAACATCAGCATGGATCAGAAGGCGGCCGAACTCGTCGGCGCCGCTACCCGCTATTCCTCAATGACACTCAAGGTGAAAGAGACTAATCAGATCAGTTTCACCCGCACGGGGGTGCAGGTGCCCGCGATCGATGTAACCGGAATGTACCGCAAGCTGTTCCTCGAAGACTCTGCCGAATTGAGAAAGCAAGGGCAGCTGCGACTGGAACGTCACGGCAGCATTCTGGATACGGTGCTGGAAAGAGCCGCTGAAGTGAACCGCGAACTAGGGAAACAGGATCAACGGAAATTCGCCGAGTACCTCAACTCGGTGCGAAGCCTGGAGAAGAAAATCGAACAGCAGCAGCCCTGGCTCGATCGGCCCAAACCAAAGACCGAAATGGCCGAGCCACGTCCCGCTCGCCAGACTGCGGACGAGATGGAAATTATGATGGAGTTGATCGCGTTGGCGATCGAGACCGACTCTACACGGGTCATCACCCTAGCCAGCGGATTTGCCAATGGAGACTTCGGTCTGCAGGGGGGCTACCACGGCTTCTCACACCACGGTGAGCGTCCCGACCACACGGCTGCACTCAAGCTGATCGAAGGCAATCAGATCGCGCAGATGTCGTATCTAATCGATCTGCTAAAAGCTAAGGAAGATCCGATCAATGGCGGCACGCTGTTCGATCATACAATGCTTCTCTTCGGCTGCGGTATGGCGACCGGAACCCACTCGTGCAAGAACATGCCGCTCGTTCTCGCCGGCGGTGGTTTCA
This sequence comes from Aureliella sp., assembly GCA_963691875.1. GTDB lineage: Bacteria > Planctomycetota > Planctomycetia > Pirellulales > Pirellulaceae > Aureliella. The sequence goes on along the minus strand of OY829846.1, from coordinate 451,555 downwards.
GACTGGGTGAACACCGAGTGATGCCCGAAGAAGAACCTCGTCGACTCAAGGCGTGCAACCTGTTGCTATCCATGCTGCAAAACTTTGGCCTTGAGGTCGATCGGTTCGGCACGAGTACCGGCACGCTTGCAGGACTCGAGTGGAGCTGAGCATGCGGAGACTAACTATCCAGGCCGTGATCCTCATCGTGGCGGTTGTCGCAATTGAGACCTACGCCGAGTCACCCTTCGAAAAAGCGCGTCCCTTCCTGAAGCAGCACTGTTTCGCCTGCCATGGTCCCAACCAGCAGAAAGGCGATTACCGCTTCGACACACTTGGGACGGATCTTACTAAACTCCAAACTCTTGAAACCTGGCAGGGCATCTTGGATCAGCTCAACCTGGGTGAGATGCCACCAAGAGAGAGACCGCAGCCGCAGTTCGCGGAAACAGAGAAACTCATCAAAGCTCTGACACCTGTGCTCCGGGACGCCTACGCTGCGCGCAAGAGCACTGGAGGCCAGGCAGTGATCCGGCGGCTGAACAAGTTCGAGCTTCGCAACACGCTGCGCGACCTGTTTTATATCAACCACCCAGATTTTGCCCCCACGGTCGTTTCAGGGCTTTACGATTTCAACGGCAATGGAATCACCGCGCAGAAAACGATCGAGCCGACAAGAAGTTTTCAAGACGACGAAGAGGCGGAGGGTTTCGATAACATTGGCCAGCAACTGGTAATGTCCGACTTCCTGCTAAAGATGCTGATCGGCGCAGCGGAAGAGACCATTGAGATGGCCACGCACAACGAGCCTCAAAAACCCTTCGAGGCTGAGACGTTCACCGCACCCATCTGCACCAAGACGCTACACGGCGATACGCTGGGCAAATACCAGCGGGAAAAGGGCGATCCATATGACGAGGTGTTTCAACGTTGGGAGCGATATAACCGCATCGGACCGGACAAGTATCACGGCGGCATACGCCGACCAGCCCATTATCAGATCACGGTCGAACTGTCCGCCCATAACCCCAGGAAAGATGCCTGGGGTAAATGGACTGTGCGAGAAGGAAATCTCATCCACCGCGGAAGAACAAGCACTGAGGAGGAGTTCGAGGTCGGGCTCTATCTGGAGCGGTACGAACACCAGCGAGGGGAGCGGCGTCACCGGATTACGCGTTGGACATTGCCGGGCGATGGCGAAAAGCGAACGTTCTCGTTCGAGACCTGGATCGACGATCCGTGGAGTGCTTGGATCGGGTGGGAAAACGGACCGTGGATCCAGCACAATGCCTTCCACATCCTGCTCGAGCAGTGGTATCCAGAGGAATACTCCAAAATCGACAGAAAGCAAAAAGGATTCAAGAAGCAGGTCGCCGAGACGCTGTTTAAGAAAGGGTATCTCGGTCCGACGTTACGCGTGCATAGCTTCCGGATCGAACCAATCTCCGGCGGGTGGCCTCCCCAAAGTCACACCGCACTTTATGGCAGTGGGCCAATCGAAGACGCAGATCTGAATACGCTCTTTCACTCCTTTACCGAGCGGGCGTATCGTCGCGCAGTGAAACCACAGGAACTCGAGAAATACGTCGGACTGGTAGCCAAACTGGAGTCTGAGGGGAACTCGCGTCAAGCGGCGATGCAAGGTGCTTACGCCGCGATGCTCTGTTCGCCTGACTTCATCTACCTGCGACAAAATCCAGGCAAACTCGATCATTTCGCGCTCGCTTCACGTCTGAGCTATTTCCTCTGGTCGTCGATGCCGGACGAAACCCTGATGGACCTCGCTCGCGCAGGAAAATTGACGGATGGTGCGGAGTTGGAACGCCAGGTCGAGCGAATGTTAGAGGATCCGAAATCTGCCGCCTTTACTCGGCACTTTCCCGAGCGCTGGTTGAAGCTGTATGAACTCGGACGCATGGAGCCAGATAGGAAAGGGCCCTACGGCCAGTACTTTCGCGTGAAGGATTTTCTTGTTCCCCAGGTCGACGCCTTCTTCAGTTACGTCCTAAAACGTAACGGGCCGATCCGCGACTTCATTGATTCCGATTACACTTTCATGAACAAGCAACTGGGCGAGATGATCTACCGACAGAAAGTAGTCGGCGAGAATCTTCGCAAAGTCAAACTAGAAGACCAACGACGTGGTGGTTTACTAACCACGCCTGCGTTCATGACCGTCACTGCAAACGGTGTGGACACCTCACCCATCGTTCGCGGTGTGTATGTACTGGAGAATATCCTCGGCAACCCGCCCCCGCCGCCACCACCGGATGTGGAACCGCTGTCGCCTGACCTGCACTCTGCCAAAACGATCAAAGAGCAGATGGCGATCCATCGCGATCAACCGGCTTGCAACGGTTGCCACCGCAAGATTGACCCTATGGGCTTCGCCCTGGAGAGCTTCGACCCAATCGGGCGGTGGCGCGACCGATATCCGAAAGTCGACAAAAAGGACAGGCAGGGACCGCCCATCGATACCGCCGCCACCTTGGCAAACGGACGCGAAATCAAAGACCTGGGTGAATTCAAAGCGATGCTGATGGAACGTGAATCGCAAGTAGCACGCTGCCTAACAGAGAAGATGTTAACCTACGCCACCGGTCGCCTGCTTGAGTCAGCCGACCGCGGGGAAGTAGATCGCATCGTAGGGGAGCTCGAGAAAGGCGGGTATCATCTGCGCGACTTGGTCCATCTGGTGGTTCAGAGTGATATCTTTTTGTCCAAGTAGAAAGCTATGCTGTGTTTGGCAAATGGAAACTGGTGTTGTTGAGCCTGAGTTATAAATGGAATCCTCCGAGATGCTACTAACGATAGCACTCAAGGTGGTGCGAAATGTAACAACACCGTTTTTCGGATCGTAAATCGAACACAATCCGACGTTTTCTGCCGGCGAAAGGGCTGCGTCGCAAACGACGGCGCTCACGCGTCGTGTGCAGAACGCGTACCCGGAAAGCAATGAGAAGTTCTCACTTCTGTAATTGCTGAGAGAGCAGCGAATTGCCGGTCGAGATACTCATCCACCTCAAGATGCGACGGATGAGATACTCTCCAACTTCCGGAGGTTGAAGCGTTCTCGGCCTCGAGGGGCGCCTTCGATCTTCAAATGGTTGTGTGTAGCGCGACTCTAACGACGTGGCCAGATGCAAATACGACACTCCGAGACAACTTAGGCCGCGTCTAGTTTCGTTCACGCGGAATTTTTTCACGGGGCCAAGTGCAATTATTTAGTTGTTTCTGTTGTATTTCTAATAATGGGCTCTCGAGCGAACTCTGCCACCATTGAGGCGGTCAGAGAGTTGAGTCCAAATTACAAACGCGGATCTTTCGCGAGACGATCCAGAGATCCGGTTGCCTGCCGCTCGGGGCCGTTTTGAGTCGGGCTTAGAGCAAGTGGATTTATCAGCGAAAGCATCGATTGACACGGAAAATAGTCGACGCCGTTGCTAGTTGAAGAAACACGGTGCATTCCAAGTACCGTACATGTCCTTGTACTCTTTCATCTTTTATAGATTCATTGCGCGTCGTGTTGAGCAGCTTGTTCGTCAAATTGGATGCTAAGGAGCAAGACTGAACGAATAGAGCTTCGCTTTGTTCAACTCGAATTTGAGCCGGATACTGTCGCCGCTAATCTTTTGGCTCCATTTCAAGCGTCGGTCCGTCACCGTCTTCGAAACAAGGCCAGCCTTCCCGATTTCCTGTCCATTACCATCGATAAGACTCACAATGATCGATCCGCCTTTTTCCAAATCCGCCGTGATCCGGATTTCCTGTTGAGCGTAAGAGATGGCAGTTGTCATGATGACTGCGGGTTTGTCTTTTGATTCCTGCTCATAACCTGCGAATCCATCCGGTCGTAGAGTAGCAAGGCATAAGGCCCCATTTCGCCAGCCGTAATGAAGATAGTCGCTACCCCCGTAGTAAAGACGAATTTCGTTATCCAGAAAGACGGGATAGGCACAGGCATAAACACACCCGTAGTCGTATTCCAACACATTTTCAGAGCAGGGGATCAGTGCTTTGCCTGGCGCGATACGACGCCAGTTTTTTGAGTCCGGGCTCCATGCCAGTTCTGTCCAAACCCGATCGACCGGGCGCTGGGCATGGATCGCAACCAGTCCCAAGTAGACCCCACCGTGCATGAAGACGGGCATCGCATATGTCTGCAGCCCCTTTTCCAGACCTGTCATGACAACACCGTTGCTCCGCCAGCTTTCAAAATCGCTACTCTCGATGCGGGTAACCTCCCGGCCCAAGTCTCCCCAAGTCCTGGTGAAACCCAAATATTTCCTTGAGTGCGGATCCCAGAACGCATTGTTATGCGTGTCACCCGCGATCTTGCCGATTCCCGTGACTTTTTTGGGTTGACTCCAGTGGAGACCATCGGGAGAGTGACTGGTCGCGATCCCTTGAAAGATCATCTTGTACCGCCGAGCCGGATCAGCATCCCTATCGTCCTTCCAGATCCCAGCACCATGTGGACCACGCCACACGATGTTGTTCTTTGTGCTGCCTTCGTAATCGACCAGCCCAAGATCAGGTTTGTCCCAATTGATGCCATCTTTGGATGTTGCGTAGCAGATTCCCATTTCACGGCCGCGTCCGGGGCTGTACTTTTTCTGGCGTTGTTCCAGCGTCATTCCCTTTGCGGAACGGTCAACGATGAACGGGCTGTACCAGCATTTGTAAATCATTTCTTCCGCGTCGAAAATCACATTGCCGTAGAGATTATCAAAACGTTTCTCCCATGGTTTGTCTTCTCGAAAGAGAGGATTGCTTTCGTGCTTCCGAACGGTTCCGACCGCGAGTCGCGCGTTTTCCAATTTTGCGACGATACGGTCGTCCAGCAAGAGAAATCGATCACGTGTGGAATCGCCGGCATCCGCTAACTTCGGAACAACACCATCGCCTGTCTTCTTACCAGCCAGCAGCCAACTGAGGTTGAACCGCGCTACCTTTGAGCCGTCGCTCTCAAAGTGCAGATAGATGTTTCCTTCGCTCGGCGTGCCGGGGCGGCCAGCGGTAAGCGATGAGTAGGCGAAACCGCCTTCGTGAACCAGTCGCTTTAAGGGCCACGTTTTGCCGCCGTCAAAGCTCGCCCAGACCGTTCCGTGACTCCTTCCCTTGGGACTGTCACAGTTACTGTAGATCAGGATATCTTTGCCCTTGATCGGTAGCCGAACCAGACCACCCATGCAACCGTAATTCGTGTCTTGCGGACCGTCCGGCAGCACTTCGCAGATGGCTCCGTTTTTCCATGTCGCTCCGCCATTCTCACTCCACGCGGTCCAGCGATGCAGCGGGCTCTTGCCTTTGGGAGCCCAATGCCGCCGTGAGTTGTAATAAATGCGACCGTCGGACAATTCTGCGATGGTTGCTTCGCCCGTGCCATTTTCGGGGAACGGTTCACTGGTCTGCCACGTCTTGCCACCGTCGTCGCTATACATCGCATTGGTGAAATGAGTCGGCCAGATGGTTTCGGGGCGATTCCCCTTGCCGTAAAACCGCGAAGGACGAATGAGGCGCCCTTTGTGTTCACCATGCCGTAAGGTGATTCCATGCTCGTTCATGTGCATCGATGGCATGCGACCTTCGCTGTCCGGACGAATCGCTACCGGCTCCGCCTGCCACGTTTTTCCGTCGTCCTTGCTGCGGTAGACAGTTAGAGGTGCTGGTGGATGCTCTTCCTCGACGAACGCCAGAATGTCGCCGGTCGTTTCATCAACGGTCGTGCCACCTCCATGAATGCCCGATTTGGCGACGGTGATTTCATCGCCCCATGTCTTGCCGCCGTCTTCGCTTCTCCTAACGCGAATATGTGGTCGACCCCAAGTTGCCAGAACGGTCCCTTTCATCGTGACGACGACATTAGGAAACCGGCCGCCTTGAAAGACCGGCTGGATATTCAATTCAGGCTCACCGAGGAAAGGAGCAAGTTCGCCTTCGACCGCTGAGTCAGCGGTGGCAAGTGACGTCGTAATCGAGAGACAAAAAAGTGTGAGTGTAAAAACGTGCAAGCATCGTTTGGTCATAAAGCGTTTTCCTAATGCAATGGTTATTGGCCATTGAGTCTCAAATCTTTCCTTGTGTTTTCATGTCTTCAGCGAGTCGTCGTTGATACGCGGCATGAGCTTCCTCGTCTTCGCGAGCCCGCTCGCTGTAGTAGATAAATCCGAGCGCTCTGCGGGTCCGGTTGGTGGAGCGGTTTGCGTCCGCCCGATGGATGGTCATGGCATCGTGAACCAGTAGGTCGCCGGGTTGTGCCGGCAACGCTATTTCAGCTTCACGATCCTGATCGGTCGGATAGCCGAAGATGCCTTGACTGAAACCGAGTGTTTTCGTGCGCACATGGGCACGCATGCCGCGGTGGTGTGAGCCGCGCACGTAACGAACGCAACCGTTCTTTTCATCTACGTCGTCAAGTGCGAACCACATCGTGACGGCTTCACACGGATCGAGCATGAAGTAGTAACCGTCCTGATGCGGCGGAGTCGAATGCCCAACGTCCGGCGGCTTATTGAAATACTGCATGTTCTTCGGTACGACTGGACCGTCCAGCAGCAACTCGGCGACCTCTCGGAACCGGCTGCCAATAAACAATTTGTGAAACCACGGATCGTGGTCGCCCATGTGCTGAATCTGCTTCAGCGTCGCTGGTTTGTCTTTGTCTTCGTAAAAGACGTGCTCTGGCGGCAACTTCGGAACGATACGACTGATGAAACGTTCAACGTGCGTGAGCAATTCTGTTAGCTCTTCGCCGCCTAAAAACTGCGGCATAGCCACAAAGCCATCCGTCTTAAAGGCTTTTAAATGTTCGCCATTGGATGTTGTTCTCATGACTCAGCTAGCATCTTCCCGTCGGCGACGGCTCAATCTTTGGAGTCATGTAGCATTTGACTCGTCAGCCCATGCAGATTGACGTCGGATCTTAGTGACACGAGTATCCGCTCTTTAGAACATTCTGTTCGCCTTCAATCTAGCAAGATTATTCTCGCAAATCCATGTCAGCAAAGCACTAGCTATTTTCGACTCTCTTTGGCTCCCCGCATAGTGATGCCAACGAGATTCGGATAGTGATATCAACGCGCTTGAAACTGAGCCGAAGTCAGCACCGACCTGCGAGTCGGAGCCAACCTGATGCCCAGCTTTTTCCACAGCGTTAAACGCTCGGATCAGTGAACTCAGGTGCTACCTGTGCAGGGCCTTACACGAGAATTCGCAAGCAGATTTCACTTTTGCAAGTGCTGAGATAGCAGCGGCTTGCCGGTTCCGATAATCGTCCGTTTAAGAATGCGGCGGACGTGATACTCTCCAACGTTCAATCGATGAAAAGTTTTCTGGTTCGAGCGTCAAATTCGATCTTCGAGTGGCCGCTTGTGACAGGAGTGTGAAGTAATGGGTTGCTCATCAAACAAGACGATTTGTAAAATCACAGCGTCCGTGCGTGTGTCGATCGCCCCTGCTCAGCTACCCTCCGCTTCTCGCAAGGCAGAGGGTAGCCGACGAACGGTTTGCTCTTAATCGTCAATCCGACGCAAATCATCAGCCCAGGGTTACGGTGAACACTTATCGACTTTCATCAGTACGCAGCATTGAACGACCCAACGGCTAAAACTCATGGGACTGCATAAAACACTGCTTTCATCGGAGAACCTGCCGAAATTCACCAGGCGATCTTGTTCACCGGTTGACCGGCGGGTAAGGCCGCCGGTCCCGCGGTTAGCGTTGTCACCGCAGATCAGATCAAGCTGCTCAAAAGATGGATTGCGACATCTAGTTCCGCTTCAATGAGCAGTACCATGACACATGCTGCCTCAATCTTTAAAGATTGCTTAGCTCTTCTTGATATGCCCATGTTTCGGATTCGACGATGGCATTCTCTTGCATTACGTGGTTGTGCTCCTCGAGGAACTTATCCCAAGCACCATCCCCATGGATCCGATTAAACTCTTTGCTGACCAGTTCCATCTGCGGTAACTCGCTCAGCTTGTCAAAAGCATAAGTCTCCGCATAGATCATGAAGTCTCCCCCATCAAAGAGTCTCGCGACGAGGAAGTCGAACGAGAGGTCCATTTGCTTGTACACCTCGATCAGCTTACTGTAGTTGGCCTCTAAACGCTGATACATGCCGGGCTTCATTCGCCAACGACGATGCTTCATAAACTTTGGCGTTTGAGATGCATCTAGGTGCTTCGCTTGCAGGCCTGGGATTATTTTCCAAATCTGTTGATTTCCGGTAGACTCTTGCAGTGGCGCGACGTGCTTTTGCCAGTAAGCAGCTTCTGGAAGATCGCGGGTTGCTGCCATACCTTGGATGGCATGTTTCGGATTCGAGTAGAGCTCTGCAGTCGTCGAAAACCCCCGCGCGTATTGATTTGTTCTTTCGCCAGTGATAATTCGCCAGGTTCCCCAGCGGGATGGGTCATCAGCCGTACCGAATTTCGCATTCTTCTCGGCTACTTTCTGCTTCCATTCAGCTACATTTTCTGATGACACTTCAATGAACCTACAGACGAATAGGGGGGCTTCATCTGCGGATGTTTGCGTGGCTTGCCCTTCAACTGACTGGGCTGTAGTGCTCATTCCGATCGGAAAGGTCGTTGCCACCAAGATGCCGCAAAGCTGCCAACTTCTCAGGTGTGTAATTGTTCGAAACATTTTGTTTACTCCGCACTATCTGCGATTACTAGGAAGAAAAGCCTGAGCTTCAACTTTTACGACCGGTAGCAGAAGAACTTTTCGAGTCGAGTCTGTTGAGCCGAGGCGACAAAGACGAATTCATATGGGGTTGTGTGAGTGGGGTTACGTGATAGTGCGAAATCAAGGCCACGTTGACCTGACTAAAAACATCATTCGGCAAAGAAAAAGCAAAATTATTCGGATGCCTGTAAGCCGTGCACGCTCGCTTTTTCTGGCGGGCTCTAGCAGCATCCCCATGAGCCTTCTGATCTGACGCTTGAGTGATGCCTTGTCTGCCTCATCCGGAAGAGGTGTATTTGAGACCGCGCCTTGTGGACAGTCGCAAAGAGACTTGGCTGTCGGTCATCCCTAGTAGGTTATGCCTGCCCGTTTGGCTTTTTTCCTTTTGCTAAACGGGATCGATGAGTTCGGATGATCATGTGGACACCGGAGAGGATTGTCACGCTGGAGCTGACCAGATTCAAAACCAGGCCGCTACCTTGCCTACCCGGAGGCCCCAACTCCCTAGGTTGCGACCGAAAGAGCAACAGCAATTTACCGTTGGTTTAGTAGCGAGCAATTCAAAACGAAAAAGTATCACGAACAATCACAAATGGTCCCTACCCGGTGACCGGGCAATCCAAGCTGACGTCTAGTCAATCTTGCCTATCGCAGCCTCAGGTTTATCTCGGGGCATCCGATTTTCCGAGCGTCATTCACGATCAGCTCGTTCGCTAATCGCAAATGCCGCTGCGGGCGTTGACTCGCGGAACTAAAGCTCTATTTAATTCGACGCCAAACATTCGTCTGGGTTGAAATGACTTTTCCATCTTTCAGCTGATGGATTTCCACCTTAATTGCCTGATTGTTGTCGAAAATCTTAATCGTCGACTTGAATTCCCTCGTAGCACCATCGGGAAGGACCTGCGTGGAGGTTCGTGCCCAATCCTTACCTGTTCGAACAATTTCGTGGTGCGTTACGACACCACCCACACCATGATTGATAGCGCGGATGAGTTTCTTGATCGAGTCGTAATGGTAAGTACCACGGCCGCCACCGCGTGGGCCATAAGTCCTGAGTACTAACAAGCCGTTATCTTTGACGTAATCGAAATCGATGTAATTCAGAGCCTCCGCGTCGACTTTGCTGACCTCTGCTTCTCCAATGGTGGATTGAACCGTACCGCACCATCGCCCCTGATGTATCTCGAAGAAAGCATTCGCTTGCTCGCGACTCATCGTGGTGTCTTGTGCTAAAAGTTGCTGTCCAAAAACCAGCATGGATGTGAGAAAAAACGCTCGATAGGTCTTTTGGGATAGACGCATGTTGACTTCCTTTATTTAAAGAGTGCAATGATTAGGAGTGAAGTGTCATCAATTTCTACGATGCCACTCTGCATGACAATGCAGAGTGGTCTTTTACCAATGGGTTAATAGCGGGTAATGCTTCGCATTCATCTTTTTGTATGGCTTTGCCCCATTTAAATTTCTTCAGTGTCAACAACATCTCGTAATTGCTCGATGAGCGGGGCCGCATATTCGTCAGTTGCTTCACGAGCGATACTCCACTAGCACCAAGAGACATTGCCGAAGCATCGCCCGTCTGTAGTAATTTTCACGATTAGCGCCTGAGAGTCACTTGTAACCCATCTGTTTGGCTTGTCTTCGAAGATCGATCGTCGCTTAGGTCTCGTGGGCAACTTGCATACGGGCTCGCGTGACGTCGATCTTCCATTTTTCAGAGTTTGGTAGTTCATTGATTCTTGAAATTGCCTGGCTCTATGCGAGACCTGCCATCAAGGCAGTTACCTAAAACGGTAACTAATTTTTTCTAACGCCACGCAGATGCTTATCAAACCAACCAATATAGATCTCGTCCAAATCTTGCGGCCGCTTGTCGAAAAACTGGAACGCATGTTTCCACCCCGGCACACGGATCAAGCGGCTGGTCACGGAAGCAATGCCATCGACTATTTAAAAAAATCTTTTACCGGCGCAAATTTGGAGGCCTCTGCGTTGCTCCGAGGGCTATCACCCTTGTTATTCTTCTGATCTGGATCGGCTCCCGCTTCGACAAACGCTTGAGCACATCGCAAAAAGGTGGCCTGTTTTTCAGTATCTTCAGTCCTGCTTGCTCTATTGATCGCATACATCAGAGGAGAGTCACCTGCCTTGCTGGCATGATGAAGGTCAATCTTCTTTTCGATCAGGAACGGGATCATGGCCGGTTGGCCCCAGAAGGCCGCTTCATGAAACAGGTTAGCGCCGTTTTGATTCGGGATATCCAATTGAGCACCGCATTGGATCAGCAATGCACAAACGTCCTGGTTTCCTCCTCCAATCGCATGATTCAATGCCGTTTTTCCGAATCTCCCTTGTTGATTGATTTCAGCGCCGCTGTCGAGCAGAAGATTCACCGCATCGATGTGGCCACCGGCAGCCGCATACGCGAGAGGTGTGTACGAATTCCACATCATGCTATCGGCGTCCAAACCACCGTCAAGTATGGCTTTGATCTTGTCAAAGTTACCGTCTCGGCACGCTTGATGAAGCTGAAATACGGGGTCATCGCTACGACGAAATTCCCAGATTTGAGGCTTGCCCGCATGGTCGGCCAAGATCCCCGCGCTCATTTCATAAAACAACCCGTTCCGCAACTTGAAACCACCTCTATAAACGGGCTTCTGAGTATCAGGGTCCAATTTGGTGAATAGATAAATGCCATTTGAGTTTTCGATCTTCATCGGATTTACATACTCAAAGTCAGGCGTTCCATATTGGTTCTGCCGAGTAAAAACCTCCTGGCCCCGTGTAATATTCTTGGTCAGAATCCAGTCGCCCGAGTAACGCACCCATTCTCCGGTGAACTGGTCCCAAACAGCTGAGAGGTCCTGATCTCCAGTTTTAGAATCTTGACCGCTCGCCAAAACGAGCGGCATGCAGAACAAGAGAACAACAAAAGACTTAAACGACGATCTAACGCAAAACATGGACGAAACTCCAACTAGGGGGGATTCGAGCGAATCTACTCAGCTTGACGGGATCAAAGTGACACCGTCCGGCTTGGATTCAATGCGTATTTTGCGAGTCATTTCCTTGCTTTTAATTGGCAAACGTGCGGATTTTCACCAAGAAGAATCACCAGCCTGATTTCAACGGCCGCGACGAAGCCAGCGATCCACATGGGTTACCACTTCGTTGATCTCGGGAACGTGGCCCCCTCCATCAAAACATGAAGTTTGTCTTGACTCCCCAGGTCCTTAAACAATGGGATTTGAGAATTCTCATAGGTGTAGAGATTGTCGTGGATGCCGGTGACCAACAGAACGGGCAGGTGGATGTGCGGCGTATACTGGAAGGAATCGATGATCGGTCGGTCCTTGTGTCAGTTGTGATAGCCTACCGAGAGCAGAGTGGCTCGATCGAAGCGGGAATCCATGGCCAACGCAGTGATCAGCTTATCGGCTCCATTGCTAAAACCGAGGCCGACCATTTCGTCGGAATTTATATCTTCTCGACTTTCCAGGTAGTCCAGAGTACACATTGCGTCTTGAACGCATTGAATCCAGCATGCCTGCGCGGATGCGGCGTCAATCTGAAAATGTTTTGACGGCCTCTTCACCCATCTTTCGTAGCAGCCCTGATAGATCGGATAAGCCACTCTATGGCCTTTCTGAGTGAGCTCATCGACAAATTTTACGTCGATGTCGGAGCGATTCGTAAGCGAAAAATTCATCGGCTTGTTGTATCGACCGATGCCAGGCAAATAAATAACGGTGATGTTCGAACGTTGTTGGTGTGGCGTAAAAATATGAAGATTGAATCGGCTCTCGTCGTAGACGGTGTCCAATTCAATGGTTTCATGATGGTAGTCACGGTGACTGTCTTTAACCTCTTCACTTTTGATCAACGCAGGGTGCAGAGGCTGGTCAGCTCGGTAGTGATACCATTGCCTGAGATCCGGAAGCGGTTCACGATGGCGGTCGAGATCGGCGGGTCTTCGTTTCTCAATCGGCTGTCGACTGAGCTTCTTGTATTCACCAAGATCCTCTACCTGAATGCAACGGAAGCCGTTTCCCGATTTTCTCTCCTACGGGTTCGCGAATTTAGGACACCAGAACAGGTAATCAGGATCATTCGCAGCAGCGCCGTTTAGCACGCGTAGCCCATTTTCGTTCGAGTTACTGCACCATTCACTTACATTTCCGTAAACATCCTTTGCGCCATGGTACCCCGTTCCTGAGCGTGTCCCCACTTTGGATATCCGACCACTGAAATTGCAGAACCTCAAGACCGTTTGTGGATCTGTAGAAACCGAAAAGAATCGCCAATGTTGGACCGAAGGAAGTACCTTGCCGCGATATTTTGCGTAGGCTGCCGCTTCGAACCAACTCACGCCATCCACTGGGAAATTAGCTTCCCCCTCTGGAAATCTTCCATCGGTCCAGTTTGCAGGTCCAAAATTTCCGGTCCGATCCTTGAACATCGAAACCGCTTCAGTCCAGGCTATCGCTTCACCGTCGCGGACCAGCTCAAGATGCTGCCAATACTCACCGTTTTCATATCCACCGGCAACAATGAATTCTAGGAACTCCTCATTCGTAACTTCGCATTGATCAACCCAGAAGTCATGAGAAATAAGATCCCCCGAAAAGACCTCGGTCATCGAGTCGCTGGCGGCAGGTATGAACAACATACCTGGCCAATGATGCTCTCGTAGTTCAAGCAACCCCTTTTGAATACATTCAAAATCCTTTGACAGATTGAGTCCCATCTCGCGGGCAATATAGTTGGGGTGTTCAAGTCGGATTCGCACATATCCTTTCGGCACATTAAAGTGAAACGGTGTTATGCCAAGTTCTACCCATGTGTTAGCGTCTGCCTCAGAACGGGCAACATAGAGTGTTGTGCCGTTCGGTAACTGCGGACAACTTACAGTTGCAGAGACATCTTGCCATACTTTTCGAAAGAGCAAATCTTGCCGTAAATCGACGTTATCTGATGCCCCTTTGATCTGCAGGAATGCTTCCAAAAATTCTCCCTTTTCAGCTAATGCCATGACTCGCGGCAGCAAGGAAGTTCTCAAGTGCTCTAACTCTTCCTGTACTCGTTGAGCCTCCGACAACTGACCGTTCATGAGAATCAGGCGTTCGCTAAAGCGGTGTTCCTCCACACGAGCATGCCAGGCCCAAACAGCAATCCCAATTAAAGCAGATGCCAATAACAAAAACGAACAACAGGCTTTCACAAGCACTGAATTCCGCTTATAACACCGGAGTGCACCTGCGTAAAGCGGCATAGAGCAATTCGCGAGTGGACGACAATCAAGGTAGCACTGCAGGTCTTCTGACACTTGAGAAATCGTTCCGTAGCGATCGTCTGGTGACTTCTCAAGCATTTTGAGAACGACTTTGTCGACATCTCGCCGAAGCGCACGACATACGGCTTGATTCGATGAAGCCCGAGGTAGTCCTTTTACCATTGTCGCGATGAGTTGACTGGGGCAGGGCGGAATGTGTTCTGCTATCACCTGAAGCGCGTTCTGAAGATTTTCGGCAGTCCGAATTTGCTGCGAAAACGGATGTTCGTCGGTAAGCAACTCGTAGAGCAAAACGCCCAAAGAAAAAATATCGCTTCGAGTATCGACTTCAGTATGATGGTTGAGGTGCTCGGGACTCATGTACGAAACAGTCCCAACTAGTTCATGACTTTGCGTCTCATCTCCACTGAGATCTAGTTTTTTGTCTGCCGATTTCGCGATACCAAAATCAATGATCCTGGGTTCTGCTACCTCGCCATATTCGCTCACCAGAATATTTCCCGGCTTAAGATCACGGTGAATTACCGACTTAGCATGAGCATACTGAATACCCTGACAGACCTTGATAAATAGCGAGATCCGATCTCTGACAGACAACTCACGCTCCCTGCAAAACTGAGTGATTGGATTGCCATCCACCTACTCCATCGCCATGAAGGGAAGACCAGATTCCGAGATCCCAGCATTGAATAGTTTTGGTATAGACGGGTAACTCATCTCCCCGAGGAATTCACACTCTCTCTGAAACCGAATTGCCACCTTCGTTTGGAGATGGTTAGCGCGCAATATCTTGATCGCCGCGAGTTGGTGGTAGGGCTGAGTTTGCTCACCAAGATAAACGTCCGAGGTGCCTCCTGACTCGACGAATTTTAAAATGCGATAAGAGCCAAAGGCCTGATTGGGCAGCTGTGCGAACTTTGCATTGTTTCTTTCACCCAGATTCGTGTCATCGAGTTCCAGAAAACCTGTTTCCTCAGCATCGGCGGCTAGCAGTTTCTCAATCCGCCGCTTTAACTTATCATCGCCATAACAAGCCTGCCGGAGATAGCTGGCTCTTTCATTCGGGGCAAGAATCACTACAGCTTTGCGGAAAATATCCGCTTCTTTAACTTTTGAACAAACGGACATTTCAATTTACCACCTGTCTTTATAGGTTTGGCTCGACGGTGCGAGCATCGCTCTGAATGCCTCTATTTCTGAGCCCATCCACCCGTCTCATTTTCGACAGGCCTAGCGGCCAAAGCAAAAATCAACGCTCATCTGAGCTGAGTTCAAGTTGCAGGTAGGAGCGAGCATATCTCCAATCAAGGTCTGCTGTTGCACTGGAGATGCGCAGAACTTCAGCTGCCTCTTTGTTGGTCATGCCCAGAAGAAAACGAAGTTCCACAAGTCGCGCCTGGCGAGCATTATGCTCCGCCAATTTTTCTAGTGCGTCATTTAGGTCCAGAATGTTCACTCTCTGATTCCAAAGGTGAGCCTCAAGCTGGTCCAATTCTGTGAGCGGTTGTCGCACGAAGTCTTTTCCTCGACGCAACGTTTTGCGCTTGCGTGCTCGCTCTACCAAGAGTCGTCGCATAGCGATCGCAGCAGCACCAAAGAAATGACTGCGACCATTCCATTGCAAATCAGGATCGCGTTCTGTTAGACGCAGATAGACCTCGTGAACCAGTGCCGTCGCCTGCATAGAGTGGCAAAATGCCTCGTTGGCTAATTTGCTCTCAGCAAGTTGACGCAACTGTTCGTACACTAGGGGTAGAATGTCTTCCGCCCTGTTAGCCTTAAGAAACTGCTTTTGAGTATCAACTTCTATTGCGTTTGCGATCATTAACGACGGCCGAAATCAAATGAGGCATACGAGTCACAGCGGAGGACACTTGCTTTATAAATCGCTCAGGATTCCGCGTGTGCAGTCCATCACGCTGCATCATGACCGGAGATTTTAGTCGCGTTTGGACGCAATAATCAAATGCCTCCGCGTTTGAGCCTCGACTGACGATATCGGGCTCTTGCCAAAGCCCGGTATTTCGCTGGCACCTCGATCACAAATTCAAGCCCTAAGGTCAAAACAGCCGCGTTAGCGTTTTCATGGAAATTTAATGAATTGATGCGATCTCAGCGTTTTGTGCTCGGTCTACGTAAGCGGTGCTGAGTGGCGATTCTGACTCAAATTAAAACCTGCTGAAAATACCTGCTTTCGGTGCTTACGAGCTCACATGCGGAACTGATTCGCCTTCGCGGCGATTTTTTCGGCCTCTTTGCCCCAACAGATCGAAACCTCAACCCACTCGGTTACTTGACGTCGACACGAGACAGAAACCGAATTTTAACAATGGACGGGATCTTGGCCGGAATTCGGACGTTGCGGGTATAAAAGGCCGAAGCATACGGGAGTGGTAATTTTTCTACTCGCTACAAGAGTATTGGGTTGTAGCTTTTCTGACGCATTTTTGTGTCGGCCAGAAATTTGGGCGAAGAGCCACTCCGATTTTTTTGGTACACAACATGTGAGAAAATCAGCGTTTTATCAGGCTGGGATTGCCCGGCCTGATGAAGCGATTTCCTGAAAGGGCCAGTTTGCCGGCTCTTTGAAACCGGCGTTGATTTCGCAAACGATCTTCCTGCCGCCAGCAGGGATAGCGGGAAAACCGGGTTCGCGGGACGGGGCTGAGTCCGACAGCCAGAAAACCGGCCCCAAGGTCCTGTCGTCGCGAACTTGACGGGCCAGCAATCCGTTTCGGATCCGTGAGACTTTATTGAAACGGCCGGGATTCTTTTGCGACCGAGGACGCGACGTTGTCTGCAAGCGGTGGAAACAGAGTCTTCGGATCGCACCATGTCTTTCCATCCTCGGTCGAACACCGTTAGACACCGTGCTGCCCCGAAGTGTTCTCGTCAATTGCCCGGCTATCACAGCAGGCAAACAGGATTCCTCTAAAGTATGCGAGGTACCCGTGAAGGCTGGATGTTCCCGTCACACGCGTTGCGTGCAATAGCGTCGTCGCTTTCACCTTTTCCAGGAACCGGTAGCGGAAGTACGGCGCATCAACTGACGTCCACTTCACTGCTGGCGCTGTCGTTATTTTAGCGAACCCAGTGTCTAAGATTGCAATGCTGTGCAGCACGATCGCAGCCAGCGTAGCGCGTAGACGAAGTGCGTACTTTCTCATGGGTATGTCTTACCAAATTAGTGTAGCGAAAGTCGTCGATCCTCTTGGCAGACATATCCGCGTGTGACTGACACTCATCACGAGTTCCAATACTCAAACAGGAAGTCCGGTTATTTCCATGAGTACTTTTTGCCGGCGAACTTCTTTTTCACTGAGCGAACTTCCTTTGTCAGCCCGCGGAGCTTCTTGGGATCAAGTAGCGGATCGGTGGTTTCCAGCTCCCACCGATCGTGTCGTTCTTATCAAGTCAGCAAGAACGTTCGCGTGACCAGGTACTTCGGCGAGACTGCGATACTGGTGAGGGCCCTCCTGCAAGTCCGCGAAGGAATTTGCGCCAGTCAAGTTGGATCATGGTTTCTAATTCCCCAGATTATTCATGCTGACTTTCGCCAGTTTCACCTTCAGTTTTTGTTTCAGTCCGGAGAGAACCTCCGCGTATTCTGGTTTGCTGAAGAGATTGACGTACTGCTTCGGGTCCATCTCCATGTCGTACAACTCTCCGGTTTTTCCGTAGTCCAGCAGTGCCCATCGATTGCTGCGATAAAGTCGACCTTTTCCGCTGCACAAGGTGGCGTCTCGAACTCTGAGCTTCGGATCATTCAGCATGGGAGAAATGTCCTGGCCTTGAAGGTTTTCAGGGATCTTCAGCCCGCAAATCCCGGAAACGGTGGGAAAAAGATCAAGCAGCTCCACTAGCGAATCGCACACCGCCGGTTGTCTGCCCGGCACAGAGATGATTAGGGGCACACACGCCGATTCCTCGTGAATACTCACTTTGGACCACAAGTCGTGTTCGCCCAGGTGGTAACCATGATCACTCGTAAAGATGACGATCGTGCTTTCGCGTTGACCGCTTTTCTCCAGAGCTTCAAGCACGTTGCCGGTCAAGGCATCCATAAAACTGACCGACGCATAGTACCCTCGAATCAATTTCTTTTGCTGCTGAGTGTCCATCTGTAGGTTTTCCGAGGTTCTTCTGTTTCCCGGAGTCCTGGGAATGTCATCCCAGTCGCCTTGAATCTTCGGCGGCAAAACCATTTCCTCAAACGCATAGGGGGCAAAATACTTCCGTGGAGCAACAAGAGGGACGTGCGGTCGTACGAAACCAACCGCTAGAAAAAATGGTTTGTCCAGGTTCTTGTATTGGTGGATGAGCTCAACGGCCTTTTGAGCGGTTTTTCCATCGGAGTGCACCAAGTCATCGCCATCGGCTTCCACCACCGAAAATCGATTACCGCCGGCTGCCCCTTTCTTCAGGCCACCGGGATTGTTCTGGAGGGTCTCGCCGGTTCCCGGTGCTTCGGACTCAGGGCCTGGACTGTTGAACGCTTCATCCCAGGAATCAGGATCGTCTGCACCATTTTTGCCAGGTGCGATATCCGTGGGAACTCCCATGTGAAACACCTTAGAAATACGTGCGCTGTGATAGCCGTTTTTCCTGAAATGCTGGGGCCAACTATCTTTGTCGGGACCGACCTCTTTACGGCCGCTGGTATAACCCGTTGCTTTGGTAGCGAACGGATAATAACCGAACAAGATGGATGCCCGGGATGGCGCGCAAATGGTGGCCTGACAATACGCGCGGGAGAAAAGAGTCCCCTCGGCAGCCAGTTGGTCGATGTTGGGAGTCTTACAGACTTGATTGCCGTAACAGCCAAGAGCGGTTGCAGTGAGGTCGTCTGAAATGATGAACAAAACGTTGTACGGCTTTCGCTGCTCCTCTGCAGCCAGCGTCCGGAGAACGGAAGTAACGATTAAAAGAGCAATGAGTTGGAAAAGCAGTTTCATTGTTCCTTACCAGTTAATTCGAGAATCGTGATATTCCTGAACTGAACCGGAGCACCATGTCCGCAGAAGCAGATATAGCCACTGCGTCGTTTGACTCCTTTGTGCTTGCGATTCTTAGTTGCTAGTTCATTCAGGTCGGCATCAAGAATTTTTGTACCGTTTAATTCCACGATGATCTTCGGGCCATCCACCGTGACCTTCTGGTGGTTCCACTCACCGGTTGGCTTCAAGAAGCCACGCCTAGCGGCCAGGAGTTTGTAGAGAGAACCGTGGTATTGAGATTCCTTCAACTTCGAATACTTTGGATGACTGTTATCCAGGATCTGTAGTTCCAAGCCAGCTCCGGAAGGTCTTCCTTCTCCGGGATAATGAACCCCGATTCCATTGTTTCCACCTTTGGGGAGAAGAAAGTCGAATTCGAAGACATAGTTGGAATATTGCTTCTCGGTCCTGAGGATCTTGCCACTACAAATCAGAACTCCGTCTTTGACTTCGTAATCCGCTCCAGTCCATCCGGTCAGATCCTTTCCGTTGAATAGAGAGACCGGCTCCGCACTTAGTCCAAGCGAGGCAGGAAAGAGCAGCATGGAGAATGCAAGCGTGTATTTGGTAATCCGTGTTGACTTCATGAGTTTTGTCATCTTGTAAGTAAGCAGTTTACGCGGCGAAGTTGAATTACAGCCCTTCTAGCTCCCAGCCCTTTCTGTATTCCGTTTTTACGAACGCGTTCGCCTGGTGACTATTTGTAAAGCTGAGGGTTTGCGTATCCCACTCGAGTCGCTCCTTGGGGAATCTCACGGCGATATTTCCCAGCAGGACGGTTTCTGTAAGCGGAGCAGCGAAGTCAAACGATGCGCACGCTGGCTCGCTTGTTCGGATCGCTTCGTGCCAGTTTTCGAAATGCCCTCGCTTTTCGATATGAGGCATGTCGTAACCATCGAGAAGATCATTCGGGAACACTGCCGGACCACCGCCGTGTGAATGGACGATGGCTCCGTGTTCGCCGACAAAAAGTGTCCCCTGCTTGGGCAACTTCAGGCCTGACGGCAGGTACTCGGAAGTCGAGAGCGGAGGCTTCCCCGCTATCCCGTCGCGCCACACATAACGCAGCAAATCGCCCGACGTATATTTCGTTCCCGCGAACTCGTACTCGACCGTATTACCTGGTTGCCATGTCTCTGGGTTAGCAGCCAAGCCGAGGCTCCTTACGGCCACTGGTGCCGCAACACGCAGTGTCGAGAACATCGGCTCAAAGATATGAATTCCCATATCGCCCAGCGTTCCGGATCCAAAGTCGAGCCAGCCTCGCCAGTTCATTGGTTGGTAGATCTTATCGGCATAGGGTCTCTCGGGAGCCACGCCCAGCCAGAGATCCCAGTTCAAGCCTTTGGGTACTTCGTCAGTCTGCGAAGGCCGGCCTTCTGCCGGGCCAGCCCAGCCTTTATGGCTCCAGCCGTATGCCTGTTTGATCTTTCCGATCAGGCCATCCTGAATCAAAGCGACCGTCGTGCGATGTCCAACCGTCGATTGATTTTGAATTCCCATCTGTGTTGCAACACCAAGCCGACGAGCTTCGAGCATCAGCTTTCGCGATTCATGGACGGTGTGCGTTAATGGCTTTTGCGTAAAGACATGTTTGCCCAGTCGCATTGCAGCCAGCGTCGGAGCAGCGTGCATGTGATCGGGAGTTGAGATGGTGACCGCATCAATGTCCTTGCTCTCATCAAGCAGCTTTCGCCAGTCCTGATATCGCCTGGCTTTCGGCCATTGCTTTGCTGCTTCAACGTAGCCGCCCTTACGGGACGACGCCTCGGTCATGACATCACAGAAAGCGACCAGGTCGTGCCCTTGAGAAGCGCCATTCGCATCGGACCAGCCTCGCCCGCCGACCGCAATGGATGCGATATTCAGCTTTTCATTTACCGACTTCGCGCTAAGGATGCTTGGAGCGGCGAAGGATAAACTTGCGCCTGTTGCGGCCGTGCTCTGTAAAAACGATCGGCGTGAAAGTGCCATGAGAGGTGTCTCCTATCCATTTGCTGGACTTTGCGATATCGATCATCCAAATAATAACTGAGTCACTTCGACTTATGCATTGTTTTTTAAGGCGTCGTGCGGGATTGGGCATTCACTCGACTTTCAAACGCCCGAGGCGGATCGAGTGGCCGGTCGCGATCCATCCTCGCGGTTCGCACGACGATTTTTAGACCTTCTCCCTCGTCCGATGACGCGATCTTTCCTTCGTGCTGGAAGCCAGGGTTGCTCTCGGGATAGTCGACGTAGTCAGCCATGTTCCAACGCAAAAGGCTCATGCTCTCAAGGTCGAACTGACGTCGGTAGCCATGCCGATCGCGATGCCGGTTATTGCGGTGCGCCGGGAGCAGGTAATGCGGAACGCCGTCGCGCAGAATGGTTTCGATGCCAGCAACGATGATCAGCGGACCTTGGTAGCCGAACGCCAGTTCGACATGTTGCCAGGACAAGCCACCGTCTTCTGTGTCGTCCGCGAGCGTATCCATCGTTGGCGCGAGTAGGGCTACGAACAAAGCAAAGATTCTGAGCGCATCTTGCATGGCGTGAGACTCCATGTTTGTGATTTACCTTTTCGTCTTGGTCAGAACTCCCTAGCGCAAGACAAAGGCAATGAAGATAGCCACAATGGAATAAGCTGTCTTACTATTCATTATCTTCTTCATCGCGTCTTTCCGTTCATCCAAGCGAGATTGAAGCGAGCCAACGAGAGGTTGGCGTAGGCCCAGTCTCTTGTTCGCTTGATCTTGGGCTTAGCCACGCCCGATTCATAGAAGCAGAGAATTGTTCCGTTGGGCAAAACAGCGAGATCGGAGTAGGCGCTGGGGCCGGGTTCAATCGTACGCTGGATCGGCCAAGTAATTCCGTCGTCGCGACTCAGATGAATCGTCAGATTGCGCCTTGCCGAGTGTTTGCGTTTCGCTGTCTGCGCGTTCGAGAACAAGAGTTTGTAGGGCGAATCCTGGTTAATTGAATACTTCGTCACGCTCGCCATGCATCCCGGCTCTTTGAGTTCATCTGCGATCCGTGGTGCGGACCAGTTGCTGAAGCCGTTGGGACTGAAGGCGACGAGTCGCCGATTACGTGAATCACCGTTTCTCGCCGTCAGCATCACACTGCCATCGGATCGTTCCACAACGTTCGCTTCGCCGCCGGTCGGAATCGCTGGATTGCCCGCACGCCACGTCGTACCGCCGTCGTCGCTATAGATGGTCGCTGCTGCCTTCCCGATTTTCCCCCGCGATCGGTAATCGGACATCCAAACCGGAACAATCAGTCGACCATTCGATAACTCGATCCCATGCCCAGGCCCGGTCGCGATCACCTGCCAGTCGATGTGTTCACGGAAAGAGTTAAGAGCTGACGTGATTTCGATTGGGGACGACCACGTTTGCCCATCGTCGTCACTGTGAATCGAGAAGCATCGCATGTACTCGATACAGTAAATCAGATGCACCCGTCCGGAACGTGTGGCGACGGCGACTGGGTTGTTAACCGTCTGTTCATTCGGTCCGCCCATGTCCTTCGCTTCCTTTCCCGGGGGAAGCACAGGATTCCTGGATAGGCGAGGTCCTAGGTGCGCAAGTTGCACCGGAGGTGAAAACGTCTTGCCGCCATCGGTGCTTCGACGCAGGTGTATTTCGATCTCCCCACGATCCGCTTCGCTGAATTTCCTGGCTTCACAGTATGCCAGGACCGTACCCTTGGCCGTCACCACAATGCCCGGGATTCGATAGAGCACGAATCCGTCGGTCTGCTCCTCAAAAAGTACCGACTTCTGGAAGAAGGGCTCGGTTGCCTGAGCTGCACCATCCAATACGCAGCACGCGATAAGGGGGGAAACAATCCGAGCGTAGAACCTGAGACTACCAACAAAGAATCGACTCAGTGAATCACCCATCCAAACACACCATCGCTCACTCATCTTCATCCTCCTGAGGGAGGGTAAATTTATTACGGGATGGTTCACCATTCCGTCGCCACATTCCGTCGTGACGCGAGCAGCCGAAGGTCGTCGCGCTAAGCGTCGAACACTTGGCCGTTAGCTCGGTGCTCATGAACAACTCGAGCCAAGACAGGTTTTTGGGCGGACTCGACCAGCAATTCGTGAAAGCGTTGTTCATTTTCCAACCACATATTCATCTGTTGCTTAGTGGCAAACTTCTTTGCATTGGAACCAAACTGCCGAGAGATCTCCAATACGTCTTCAAGAAACGATTCCGGCTCCTCCAATTGATCGGGCGTAATGATGCGGGCCACCTCACCCGCCTCGCAGCTTTCCAGCGCATCCCGCAGGATATAGAAGTGATTGAGCTGATCGCGCCCCCGCCGTCAGTCACATCATAATCTCTATGAATAGCTTCCGAAAATTGACGCCTATTTGATGCTCGTATTTGCCAATTCCAGGTACAAGGAATTGGTAAGCCAATTGAGCCACTTGAAGGCCGAAAACCAGATCCTGCAAAGCCGGCTTCCAAAGCGACTGACTCTGACACAACGCGAGAAGAATCGGCTGGTCCGATCCGCCAAGAACCTCGGTTCAGCATTGGATTAGTTGGCGACCATCGTCCCTCCATCAACGATCAGTCGCTGGAATCGAGAAGACTCGGGCACGAAGGGAAAGCAACAGCCCAAGAATGGGCGGCCACGAACTGCAGAAGAAATCGAGAAGCTGATCCTAAAACTCGCCAAGGGTCCTGGCTGGGGGTACACCCGGATTCTTGGCGAACTCAAGAAGCTTGGCATCGAGTCGGTGACGCGGTACACGGAAAAGAACATCATGAAACGAAACGGGCCCGGAGCGTGTATCAGGCTCTTGGGCTGAATGCCTTATACGCCAAGCGTCGACCACGTGGAGTTGCGCATATACCCCGAGAAAGATTGTCTCAAAGATTAGCTGCAGTGATATTTTCGCTTGTATTTTTAGGGGATTAAAGACATAAAAGGTGGCATCGAGCTAGCTCGACAGTTCACTCGCCGATTTCAATCGGTTTGCAGATCAAACTTCAGTGCCACGCGGAAGCCCTTGAATCCCGGCTTGTCCGTAGCAGGATGTGAGTGCCTGTAAGCGGAACGAATGTTAGACGCTGGGCTCCAATAACACCCACCTCTAAGAATCTTGAGATGGGTGGGCAGCGTCATTTTGACAGTACCTTTGGGCGTGTACTGAAAAGCGATCGAAGGGCCTTGATGCCCCTGAGGGTCAGTCGCCTTTCCCGAGGGATAAGGAGCTTCAAAGTTGTAATCCTGAGGATCCGCTGCTTGCGTAGCAGTGTCGCTACACCACTCATAGACATTCCCATGCATATCATGAAACCCCCATGGATTCGCCTGGTATTGCCCCACTGGTCGAACATTGTCTGCGGTGAATTCGTTTCCAAAGTTTGCTTTACTGGAATCCACTTCATCACCCCACCAATAAGCAGTGGTCGTACCCGCACGACAACCGTATTCCCACTCGGCTTCAGTCGGCAATTGATAGCTCATACCGTCCGGAAGGCGTCCTGCTGCTTTCTCCTGTTCTGACAACCGCCTGCAGAATTCGACAGCGTCAAACCACGAGACTCCGCCCATGGGGAGTTTTTCTTCGCCATTTTCGACGCCATCGAGATTCATCACTAGCGCCCATTGCCCCTTCGTCACCTCGTACCGACCAAGGTAAAATTCCTCGTAAGCGTCACTTTATGTTGAACTTCATTCTTACGACGCTCAAACTCAACGGACGGGCTTCCCATGTTAAAGCTACCCGCCTTGACCAGTATTGTTTCGATGTTCGGATTGAGTTGATTCGAATCGGCCTGGGGCGTTTTCTCAGATGAATCACGCTTTTTCTCTTCCCCACCCAAAGCCGGTGACGTCACCTGAAGTCCCACGAGCAAAAGAGTCCAAGCAAGTTGCCGGACCGGATTGCTAGCACTCCCGGTTGGCTTAAAATTCGTTGCTTGCAGCGCTAATACTTCGCACGAGAAAGAATACTTGGGATTACAACGGGTCTTTTTGTCTGGCAATGGGCTGCTAGTGTTCTTTAAGGCAACCAAACGATAACGACTAATAGGTGAACAAGCAGAACCGGCTGTTGGATCTGACCCAGTAATTTGGTATTCGCAGAAACTACTCCTTTGGATGCGATAAAACTAATCCGAGTACAGAATTAATGGCCAGATTTCTTGCCTGACTCGGCCCGCAGCAGGTGCCAGCAACCATTTAAACAGCTTGGCCTTTGTCACACATTGTCTTTCAACCCTACCCGACCAAATGACGCGAGCAAACGCAGATTGGGGGGCCAAATTTTGCGTGTCCCACGACAAGCTTGTGTCTGTTGCACGCCTTTCAAGCAAAAACTAATTATTGACCTGCAGATTGCGTACCTGAGTGCGAAAACCTTGAGACTCAATCCAGAGAGCCGCAAGTTACTAACCCGTTGGTGAAAGGAAACTTGCGGATTCCGAGCCTCAAACGAGCCTGCAGGGCCCTGAGGAGCCTAAGTTATCCGATGATTCTTTACCCGTTGCTTGGTTCGAATTTCTCACGTAGCCTTTTGCCCTACGAATGCGCAGTCTCGAACTGAGGATGCACCGTTCTTTGCGCAATACATTTGTTCCGTGACCTTGTCATTACGCCGTTTTGCCCAGCTATTTTATTGAGCCTCCCTAGCTCGCTGTGCAGAAGTTTTCAACGCAAATCCTCGCGGAGCTGCCTCTCTGATAAATGTTGAGACAACGGTGACTTCCGGGTTTCGGCACTCATCCATTCAAGGGTGCGGCGGAAGTGCCACTCTCCAACCTTGAGTGGTTGAAAAGTTCTCTGGTTCGAGCGTCACATTAGATCCTCAAGTGCTCGTGTGTGACGCGACTCAAACGACTTCTACTGATGGCAACAACACTACGAGACAACTCAAGCCCCGTCTAATCTCGTACAAGCGTTTTTTCCCGGGCGGGTGAAAAACGAGCGACCAACTCACATGACGACAAAGAGGTTTTGCAAGTTGCGTGGTCACGCAGATAAAATGCCGTTGCCTAACATCTAAAGCAAAGAGCGTCTTGGCGGTCTATGAAAAAGCCACTCGAGAAAAGCAGCATAGTCTCAACGTCGCAGCCATTGCGTCAGCCCACTCGTGAAGTCTTCGCCATAGAAAAGCCATCTCATTCGCTGCAGCAATCGTGCGCCCTACCAGGCTTCTGCATCGATCACAGCCTTTAACGCTGACTAACCTCTGAAGCAAACTCCGCATTCCAACCCTAGTTTTGTTCGAGCTAACTTTCTCTGCAGGGCGGCGAATAAGCGGAGCTTTTCAAATTGCTCGCCATCTCGTTACCCTCAGATCTCTTGGCTTGACGATCGTATAGTCTCAAGAGCACCAGTAAAAATAAGTAGCGTGCAATGCGTCCATCAGCACCAATTATCCAAACGCTAAATACGTTCCAAGCACTTGATGTTGCTTATCAAAGCGCTAGTCGATCGGTTGCAGACCAGCGGGCTCAATTTGGATCTGCTCGGTTTTTTTTGAATTAAGACGGGATTTTCAGTTAATTTTGACTTGTTCGATTCCTACAGTTGCATGTCAATCGTCGGGCGGCTGCGTCCTGCAAATTCGTAACGGGTAAACGTGTATGAATCCAACGTCGCTTCAGGATGGAACCCGATCCTCCTGCGGTCCCAGACCTGTAACACCTGTCGGCATTCTTGCTGAAAAATTGCTAAACCTCGCCGATTCACTCGACGCGGGTTCAGTCATGGACAGCCAATCGATTAGCGAACTGCGTCAAGCGACGGCTTTGGCATCAGGCCTCGACTCCTACGTGGCGAAGTGCACAAGCCCTGAGTCTGCCGAACTGGCGCACCTTGCTGAGCAGACGGCCATTGAAAATTGGGAAGGTCAGTTCGGAGCTGGGCAGACGGAGATACCGCTTGAGCAGGAAATGCTCTCGGGCCACGTCGAAGGTCAATTCCTAAAAATGCTGGTAGCGGCCACGGGAGCAACCAAAGTTCTTGAGATTGGAATGTTCACCGGCTATTCGGCTTTGGCTATTGCACAGGGCCTTGGTCCAGACGGCCGTGTGGTTGCATGCGAACTCGATCCCTACACCGCGCGGTTTGCGCAACGTGAATTTGAGCGCTCTGAGCACGGCAAGAAGATTCAAGTTGAAATCGGCCCCGCTTCTGAAACATTGCAAAAACTTGCTGATAGCGGCGAACAGTTCGATTTTGTTTTCATCGACGCAGATAAACCAGGGTACACCGGCTACTTCCTGCAACTGATAGAACTGGATTTGCTCTGCCCCAACGCGTTACTCTGCATTGACAACACGTTGCTTCAAGGAGAACCGTATTGCGATGAAACGCCTTCCGAAAACGGGCGAGCCGTTGCGGAGTTTAACCGCTGTGTCGCGAACGATACAAGGGTCGAACAAGTTCTAATTCCGCTTCGTGATGGAATCACAATGATCCGCTTGGTAAACCAGCAGGTCGGATCGGAAGAGCCGAAATGAGAACGCTAGCAAACGAATGGCTCCCCCGCCGGAAAGGCAATGGTGCATCGGCCGTTGCGAGCAGTGGTGGAAGTCAATCAAGTTACCTCGAGAGGTTGCGAATCGTCGCCAAGGATCTGGGGACGCTTGCGTTGTTGTCCTTACTAATGCCGCTGAACTTGGCATTGACCTCCGCCGCAATAGTCGTGCGCCATTCCTTGACTCGTTCTCGGGGTTATCGCCGGCCGCTCGCGGCCGACTCCAAAACCGTTTTGATCAGCGGTGGCAAGATGACGAAGGCACTGCAGCTTGCGCGGCTATTTCGCAGAAGCGGTTGCCGAGTGATCCTTTGCGAAACCGCTAAATATTCGCTAACGGGTCATCGGTTTTCTGCCGCCGTCGACAAGTTCGTGACTTGCGCTGACCCTACGTCAGCCCACTATGCCGCATCGCTGCTAAAAATTGTCAAACAGCATAGCGTGGACCTATACGTGCCCGTTTGCAGCCCAGTTGCCAGCCAGCATGATTCCGAAGCGATCAAGACGCTTTCGCCTTTTTGCAAAGTCATACATCCGGAGCCGGAGAAGATCACGACGCTCGATGACAAGTTCTTATTCGCTCGAAGTGCCCAATCCCTTGGCCTCGGCGCTCCAAAGTCGTTTCTGATCACGGATCCGCAGCAGGTTCTCGACTTCGATTTCTCGGTCGAAGATCGTGAATATGTTCTGAAAAGCATTGCGTACGATCCAATACGTCGCCTGGATTTAACGAAATTGCCGCGTGCGACTGATGAGCAGACGGCTTCTTTTGTTCGCTCGCTGCCAATCAGTGAATCGAATCCATGGGTCATGCAGGAGTTTATTCCCGGCAAAGAATTCTGTACGCACAGCACGATTGTGGATGGGGAGCTACGCGTGCACTGTTGCTGCGAATCGTCCGCGTTCCAAGTCAACTATGAACATATCACTGATCCCGAGACCGAATCGTGGGTCCGTCGTTATGCCGCTGGTATTCACCTAACCGGGCAAGTCTCCTTTGACTTCATCCGTGCCCACGACGACGGCGGGTTATACGCCATCGAGTGCAATCCGCGTACGCATTCTGCGATCACAACGTTTTACGACACCGATCAAGTGGCTGATGCGTACTCGGCCGAAGCTGCGGGCAACACGGTAACCCCCAATACCGGTAGTCGCCCGACCTACTGGCTGTACCATGAACTGTGGCGAATGGTTACTTCTCTGAACAATCCTGCTCGCTTTTGGCAGCGATTTCAAATCATTCGGAAAGGCAAGGAAGCGATTTTTGACTGGCACGATCCATTGCCGTTCTTTTTGGTGCATCACTTTCAGATTCCCATTCTCCTATTGCAGGATCTCAAGCGTCAACGTGGTTTTGTTCGCATCGATTTCAATATTGGAAAACTCGTTCAGCTGGGAGGGGATTGATGAGGAAGTTGCGAGTTCTCCATTTGATTGGCTCTGCGGAGAGTGACTTCTTCCGCGAGTTGTCGTTTGCCTACGCAGGTGATTGCTTAGAAGCCGTCGACGGTACGACACGATACGAAAATTTAATCGCGTGCGTGACTCCTGACGGCAAGTGGCGTTTTGCGGATCAATTCACCCGCAAAATAACTGAAAGAGTTGAACCAGTCTCGCTTGCTGATGCGATCCGAACGATAAAAGCCGCACAAGTCGACGTGGCATTGCCACAAATGTTTTGCATGGCGGGGATGACCGAGTTTCGCAGTCTGTTAAAACTTTTGAAAATACCTTTCGTTGGTAATTTGGCCCCGGTGATGTCCCTGACCGCCGACAAGTCAAAGGCTCGGGCAGTAGTCGCAGCCGACGGAGTGCTTGTTCCCAACGGCGAGATTGTTCGCAGTGGTCAAACACCAACGATCGATTGTCCCGCGGTCGTAAAACCTGTCGACGCAGACAACTCGGTCGGCGTCTCCTTAGCTCGTTCGCCTGAGGATTATCCTCTCGCGATTGCGCGAGCAACCGAACATTCCACTAAAGTGCTTGTGGAGCAGTTTATACCGGCTGGCCGTGAAGTTCGGTGCGGGGTCGTCGAAACAGGGTCGTCGCTTGAGTGCTTGCCGCTTCAAGAATACCGGCTTGATGCAAACACACCGATTCGTGGTTACGAAAGCAAGCTGACGAGGAACATAGATGGCGAGGTCGACTTAGTTTCGAAATACCGCCAACACTCCTGGATTGTCCCGAGCGAAGATCCAGTCACTCGACCAGTTTGGGAAATCGCCAAACGATGCCACGTCGCGTTGGGCTGCCGCGACTACAGCCTATTCGACTTCCGGATTGATCCCACTGGACAACCCTACTTTTTAGAAGCCGGTTTGTATTGTTCGTTCGCACCCAACAGCATCCTCACTACGATGATGGCTGCGACCGGCAAGACTCTGGAATCGTTTTTGCACGAGATGCTTTGCCGTGCCATCGACCGTGACGTCAATGTGACTGCCCCATCGATCGTCGCTACCCACTCTTAACTATCTACCAAGAGGATATTACATGTCAGCAGTATTATTCGGTTCGATTGGAAGCGTTGTAGAAACGTCGGAAGTTCAGCGTGCAGCCTTCAACGAAGCTTTTCAAAAGCACGGTTTGAATTGGAAGTGGACTCGCGATGAGTACCAATACCTACTGGTCCACAGTGGCGGTCGACATCGCATCGAAGCTTATGCGAATTCTCGAGGTGAAAATGTTGATGCTGCCGCTATACACCGTATGAAGTCAGACATCTTTCAGCAAGCAATCCGCGAAGGCAGCATGAAGCCGCGTCCAGGCGTCGCCAAATTAATTCGTGACGCGAAGCACCGTGGTTTGAAAGTGGGTTTGGTCACAACGACAAGTCGTGGCAACATCGAAGCGCTGTTGTGCTCAGTTGCCCGAGCCGTTGATGCTCGACATTTCGATCTAATAGTCGACGTAACACAAGCGGCTGAACCGAAGCCCTCCCCGGACTGCTACAAGTTCGCTATGCAACAATTGCGTGAGGACGCAGATTCCTGCATCGCTTTCGAAGATAACGTAGACGGAGTCAACTCTGCGAAGGCCGCCGGACTGACCTGTGTAGCGTTCCCGGGCAATAACACCGCCGATCACGACTACTCTGCCAGTGACTTTTGTACACAAGAACTGTCTTACGCCTTGCTCGACCAATATCTGACCGCTAAGCCAATCGTTTAGTCGGTTTCTCAATTAAAAAGTAATTGCGAATGCATCTTAATATCAAAGCTCTGTCGCCGTTCGGGGGCGAAATTGTCGACCACTCGCTGGTAGAGCTTTCAGACGATCAGGTTGTACAGTTGCGTGCCGCCCTGGGAGACCAGGGCTTTGTTGTTTTTCGTAATCAAAAGATCGACGATGAACAGTTCGCGAACTTCCTTGAGCGTCTTGGTCCACTTACGTTCACGGTGGGCGAGCAAGCGGTTCAGGGTTACGACATGTTAAATGTAGTTTCAAACGTCGGTCGAACCACTCTTCCACGAAGCGTCTTTCACACGGACACCAGTTACGTCAGCCGGCCGCCGGCCTACACCGCACTACGTGCCGTTAAGTTACCCGAGTCGGGTGGCGAAACTTTATTTACCGATCAATATGCGGCTTTTGAATCGCTGCCTTCATGGGTGGTAGAAAGGCTGGGTGGGGCACTCGTTCTGCATGTCGCATCCGGCGTGACGCTAAATGCTTCTGACGAATCGCAATGTTGGCATCCTCTGTTTCGGCGGCATCCTGTCTCAGGACGCGTCGCATTGTTTCTATCCACTCCCGAGCGGTGCATTAAGGTCGCAGGACGCGACACGAAAACTTCGGAGCGAGTCATCGCTGCACTTTACAGGCACTCAATCGCACGCAATCCGATTTACCGGCATCGATGGCGTTCGGGCGATGTAGTGATCTGGGACGACAGATGTACCTTGCACCGCGCCGATCATTTTGAGGTCCAGGGGGATCGCGTGTTACATCGCGGTTTAGTACTTGGAGATGAGCCCATCGCCGCCTGATCGTCTCCCTAAGTCAGAAAAGCTCTAAAAATCAAACCAAAATAGAAATTGCCCGATGGACACAGCAAAACTACTCCGCACGATAGACGCTTTGTTGGCTGACCGAAACACGAAACGATTTGCCGAAGGCGACGTATCGGCGCAGGTCAGCGAGATTGCCAGCCACACCGTTCTAAACGCTTTGGTGCAAACCGTCGTACGGGGAGATATCTATTGCGAGGGTTTAGCTGCGGCGTTTCAGTCGCGAGGTGCCATTGCGGGGTTGTCAGCCATTCGCATGCTGCGATCAAGCTTTAGTATGCCGCTGGGACAATTTGTACAGCAGGTCGCTATTGTACTGCGAGCCTTCGACCCGCTGATTGGGAATGACTGGGCGGTTCTCGCATCGAGAGTTCAAGAATCCAATCTGTCTCGTTGGAAGACGTTGGATTGTTTGAAGCAAGGCAGCTTTCGAACGGAGTATTTAAGCCTGGAACTTGATTTAGCAGACGAAAGCCCGCATGCGATCTATCCCACTTCGCCATTTCGCGAGAGTAGCGGCAGCGTGGTCAGCCAAGCCGACTTTCAGCAGGTCGAAGCTTGCATGACTAGCACGACGCACACGTCAATCAAGGTGGTAGAGAATGTGCTCGACACGGACAACTCACTGTTGCGAGAAATCTACAAGCCACTTGGCCGATGCATCTGCTTAATCGATGAAAATGTCGAGCGGTTTTTCGGCTGGCGTGTCGAATCCTACTTTGCATCGCACGGGATTGAACTCGAGAAGTTAGTCTACCGCGCAATGGAAGTGGATAAAGGCATCAGAACGGTCGAGCAAATGCTGGGAGATTTCAAGCACCTCGGTGTTTCTCGTAATGAGTCCGTGCTGATCATGGGAGGCGGTGTGCTCGCTGACACCGGTGGTTTAGCCTGTGCTCTTTACCATCGCGGCACGCCCTACGTGATGTTGTCGACCTCAGTCGTCGCAGGTATTGACGCTGGACCTTCACCGCGGACTTGCTGCGACGGATTCGGCTACAAGAATCTCTTCGGGGCCTACCATGCTCCGATCTTGTCGATCACCGACCGCACGCTGTTTCAAACACTTCGTCCGGGTTGGCTGCGACACGGTATTGCGGAGATCATCAAAATGGCCACGGTAAAAGACGCCGAATTGTTTAACGCGCTCGAACAAGCTGGAAGCGAGTTGATTGACACACGCTTCGGGTCGCTCAACACGCCGGATGACGCAGCGATCTGCAACCAGTCACGACAGATACTTGGTCGGGCGATCAAGAGCTATGTGGAAGCAGAGTATGGCAATCTGTACGAAACGCACCAATGTCGGCCGCACGCCTATGGGCACACTTGGTCACCAGGTTTTGAAATTCCCGCGGGTTTGCTGCACGGGCATGCCGTCTCTATCGGGATGGGCTTCGGCGCGTTTTTGTCGGAAAAAGAAGGTTGGATTACGAAGGAAGAGCGAGACCGAATCCACCGCTTGATTGCCAGTTTTGATCTCAGCTTGTGGCACGAAGTGCTGACCGACCGCGATCAAATTTGGGCAGCACAGGAAAAGATGATCGAAAAACGTGGCGGTCACCTCGCAGCCCCGCTTCCGCAACACGCTATCGGTCAATGCGGATACCTACCTCATCTATCCCAACGGCAACTCTTCGCTTCGCTAGCTGACTATCAACAACACTGTCGAACGCTTCCCCGTTTCGGTCAAGGCATAGAATCCCACTGCCGTGATGTAGGATTAGAAGATCCCTCCACGGTCGGCGAAAGCCTAACCACCACGCAATAACCGTTCGTGGGGCACGTGGTGGAATGCAGTTCGTCGTGCCGAGTTGGCTCCTTCTTTATTGTGACGACCTTGCAACGCATTCCAGACAGCCTCAAGCTGATCATCCGTTGGAGGTAGGTAATGCACGGATTCCGAAGCTAAAATGACCTTGCAGCAAGCGGAACAAACTAAATAACCCGATAAATTTTTATCCGTTATCCGATTAAGATTGCTCAAGTCGCCCTTTACCCATCAGATAAGAGCTGTCCCAAACTCGAGCATTGCGATTCTTAGATGCAGTAACTTGTTTTCGCTCTCCCGTTCCTTCTCATCCCTGCGCAAGACACTCACACGGAAATTCACAGGGATTTCTCACTTTCGTAAGTGCTGAGATAGCAGCGACTTGCGGGTTTCGATGCTCATCCGCTTAGAGGTGCGGCGAATGTGACACTCTCTAACCTTAAGTGGTTGAAACGTTTTCTGGTTCGAGCGTCACATTCAATCTTCAAGTGGGCGGGTGTGACGCGACTCTGACGACGTGGCAGGATGGCAGCATCTTCTCTAATTTGCAACCAATGCGTCGGTCCACGGTCAAGGGTACCGACGTAGTGATCAGCCTCTGCCTCCATTTGATCCGCGGCCGCGATAGTGCGTCACAAAAAAGTCTTCTCCATTGCTCTCAGCTATCGAAGCTGGACACTGGCGGAAACAACCTACTCATTCCCACCTGTAGTTTCGTTCGGGCGGACCTTTTGCAACGGGCGCTCCTCGAACTTGCCTTTTTCTGACGTGGGCGTTTACATTGCCGAACGGCTTCAGAGCATCGAGGATCGTCACCGCATCCGCGTCGATCGTCGTGTCCGAGACGCAGGGAATCACCGGGAAGTGAGGGTAGCCTTTTTCGTCGAAGTAGTCCTGTCCCCGGTCATTCATGAACACAGTAAAGCCGTTCCGCGGTGAGGACTGAACGATCGGCACACAGACGCGCGTCGGAGAACACTGCGGCGAGGTATATGCATTTGTGAACTTCAGTCCTTCACGAGCCGGACGCTCAACATTCGGCATCTGAAGACCCGGCATACTTGCGTTTTCTATGCCGTCGTTCATAGGAACCGGAGTGCCGTTCCACGCCCAGTCATCGATAAACAGCAACACGATATTGGGTTTCTCAGCGGCGTCTGCCACAAGATCAAACGAGGCCAGAAACAGAAACGTGTTCGCGCAAAAAGGTAAGAAAACGATTCGTGAATATTTCAACCCAGAACGCAAACTCGCATCTACCTTCTCAGTGGCTTTGTACCTTCGTGCGAGCCGAATTGATCTGCCAAGGTTGCTGCGGCTGAGACCTGCCATGATTCGGCTTGGTTTTGGGAGCTCGGGTTACCGCTTCTTTTTGGCACGTTCATTCTTCTTCCTGCCGTCTGTCGATCCTTTGTTGTACCGCGACTCGATGGCCATAAAGTCATCGAGAATCTTCTGCAGACGATTGCGTTCAGAGTTGTGATCCGGATCGGTCGTGACGGTTTCGCTGTAGCGTGAGGAGTCAGAGGTGATCGGAATGTCGTATAGTTTGCCGTCCTGGTTTATTCGGAAGCGTTTCTCACGGACGAAGAAGCCTCGGCCGTAGTTGATCAGCACGCGTTCTCGATTCGATCCCTCTCCATCAAAGAGAAGATGAGAAAGGTCCATGCCGTCGACCTCGCGATTCAACTCGATGCCGGCAATGGAAGTAATCGTGGGTAGGACATCAACAAGACAAAAGAATTCGTCGCGGACTGCGGGCTTGATTTGATTAGGCCACCACGCCAGCAGAGGCACTCGGCTGCCAGCTTCAGTCATTGAACCCTTGCCGCCTTTCAGGTCCATGCCGGGCAGCTTGCTGGTGATGCTCTTGTGCGTGCCGTTGTCTCCGGTGAACAATACCAGCGTGTTGCCTTCGAGGTCGTGTTCTTTGAGTTTAGCCATGATGTCACCAACGACCTGATCCATGTAAGTAATCATGTGGCCGAAGGCTCGAGTCTTCTCCTCGAGCTCGGGCGTGAATCTGGAGTCCGCACGTTTCTGTAATTCCGGCGGATTGATGAACGGCGAGTGAACCAAAGCCATTGGGAAGTAGATGAGAAACGGCTCGTCCTTCTTGCGATCAATGAAATCCAGCACGAAATCGCGGTAATCATCCGGGCCGAAGTCTTCGGCGTCGCCATTGGTGACCTTACCGTCTCGATAGATCTGCGGTCCGTAGTAGCGGCTCGATTTCTGCCCCCTGTAGACCCAGGTCCACAGGCAGTACTCGTCAAATCCGTGTTCGATCGGCTGATCCGGGTACTCATCGAACTTCCCAAGCTGCCACTTGCCCGCAACCGCGGTTGCGTAGCCCGCGTCTTTGAAATCATGGGCAAAGGTCCTGATTTCCGGCACGAGACGGACGCCTTCCCCCTTTCCGATCAGGCCCCGATAACCAGTCCGGTTGGGATAGAGACCGCCCATTATCATCACACGCGTGGGAGTGCAAAGCGGCGTTGCATAGGCGTTGTTAAACCGAATGCCCTCGGCGGCCATCTGGTCCAAATGCGGAGTTGTGTAGATTGTGCTGCCGAAACAGGCTAACCCCTCAGCACCGATATCGTCGGCCATAATAACGATCACATTCGGCTTGTCCGAGCTTGCAACGGCGGTGCCAGCGAAGAGTGACAAGGCCAATATGCATAGGATTTCTTTTGGCATATCTAACCACTGGGAACATGTGTTGAGGAAGGCGAAACTCGATTAGGTTCGCCGGAGTTGCCGAGCTTGTGTCACTTGTCCCCGACTTTGCAGTACGGATCTCTGTCACAGATTCTCTGCGCGAGTTCCTTTAAGTCGTACTTGGTTTTCGTTGAGAACTGGTAGTCTTTCAAGTCGACACCATAGATGACTCGCAACCACATAAGGGCTCCTTGTTTTTCCGCAAGTTCTCCCCCGTGCCCAAAATTGTCGCGAAAAAGCGCCTGCTGTGATTCTCCTTTTCCGCTGCCGACTAACTGGGTTAGTTCCGGAAGTTGCTTGGCTTCAAACAACCGCCACAATTCGACCATCCACTGCCCTTGAGGAACGCAAAGGAACGTCGAGCGGGGAAATTCTTCACGAAGCTGATCGATTCTCTGATGAGATGTATTGGTTGCGCTCTCAACGTCCTTTGAATACTCCCCGAGTTGCTTCCAATTCTTGATCGCCCATGGCGACTGGATGACGATGATCGTTTCCGGGTTATGTTTTACTGCGAGTTCCACCCACTTCCGATAGTCTTCAAAGGTGCTTCCCTCGTAATGGCCGGTCAGAGCTAGAAGTTCCACCTTTCCTGACTCAAGTAGTTTCTTTGCGTGCAGGACTGCTGGTTTCTTGCTGGTCCACAACCTACCCGGACTACCACTGGCTCCTCCCGACATGGCAACAAATTGCTGGTGATGCTTCAGTCCCAAAGTTGTGGCGTGTTCATCAATGTGTTTGACGATTGGACAGAAGAAACTGTGCCCCATGAACAGGCAGTTGAGGCCTTTGGCTCGCCCCGTCTTCGCATCACCGGCCCGACGATCAAACTCGAAAACAGGTTGCGCCGCTTGCTTCTTAGAAGAGGCGGAGGCTTCGCCCGCGATCTCCGGTAATCTCTTGCGAATAGCTCGCTGATACGCTGCCGGCAGTCGAGGGTAAGTCTTCTTGATTTCCTCAAGTGTCACCTTCCCATCGCCGTTCACATCAGCCCGAGGTACATTCTCAAGAATCAGCTTTTGAAAACGCTCGGGAACCTGCGCATGTGCGCCGTTCACAACTAGCGCTGTCAACAAAAGAAAGAGTGCTTTCGATCTCATTGCGGTCAACTCCGGATAATCCACATTGTTCTGATTGGTCTTGCCCCATTTTCTTGAGAGCAATGGGAGAGCATAGTCTTCTCAGACAGTGAATACTACATGGCAGAACCGATCTTACGAATACGAATTGATCGGAATGGAACCTGGTGAGCCATCTCGGGCGATTTTTTGACTGCATGCACCTGCAATGCGATGACCTGCCTCCTACGAAAGTGTGCGTCAGGTGAATTAACAAGAATCCCGGCGTCAATCCACGCTCGTACTTCAAAAAGCTTTCCGGCTTTGCAGAGATCCACCAGTGGGATCAAGTCGTCGAAGGTTTCAGCGGCGCTCCCCATGGTCTACCAATGCCTGTGTAACGGCTAACTCGACTCTTCCGGAATCACGGATCGACTTTGGAGAGTTGATGGTTGGATCAAATCGGTTCGCCCGCTGTTCCGCCCAGGCAAGCCATTGTCCGAGATCTGAATCTGGGGCAATCTCAGAACCATTGGAATCATGGACCGCCCTGTGCAGGTCCCTTTCACGGAAATTCGCGAGGAGTTCTCACCTTTGTAAGTGCTGAGATAACAGCGACTTGCGGGTTCCGATAGTCATCCGCTTAAAGATGCAGCGGACGTGACACTCTCCAACATTTCTTGGTTGAAAAGTTCTCTGGTTCGAGCGTCACATTCGATCTTCAAGTGGTCGTGTGTGACGCGACTTTGACGAAGTGGCCTGACGGCAGCATGCCGTGAATTGAAATCGGGCCGTCGCTGACTAGTTTGGAAGGTCGAAGCTGGGGTGCAAAAAGTCCGCTCCGATGGCAACTTTCCCTGCAAAACACAGCATAATTTCGATGGCGAGCTTCCGAAACATTTACACTTCTTTAATGCTCGTAATCGCCAAGTCCACAGACAAGGAATTGGCCCGCCAAGTGAGCTACCTGAAGGCCGAAAACCAGATCTTGCGAAGCCGGCTTCCAAAGCGACTGACTCTGACACAGCGGGAAAAGAATCGGCTGGTCCGATTCGCCAAGAACCTCGGTTCAGCATTGAATGAGCTGGCAACGATCGTTCATCCATCAACGATCCGTCGCTGGATCCGAGAAGATTCGGGCAAGAAGGGAAAGCAACAGCCCAAGAAGGGGCGGCCAAGAACGGCACAAGACATCGAGAAGCTAATACTGAAACTGGCTAAGGATACCGGCTGGGGTTACACTCGGATTCTTTGCGAACTCAAGAAGCTTGGCATTGAGTCGGTCACTCGAAATACTGTGAAGAATATTCTGAAACGCAACGGCTATGAAACGGGCCCGGAGCGTGGTCCAGGCACCTGGGATGACTTCCTCAAACGCCATGCTTCGACCATGTGGCAATGCGATTTCTTTTCCAAGAAGATCGTCTCGAAGACCGGGCTGCGGGACGTGTTCGTTCTTGTGTTCCTGCACGTTGAGACGCGTCGAGTTTTCATGACGCCTGCGACGTACAAGCCCGACCAAGAGTGGATGGTCGAGCAAGCAGATGAGTTCATTCGTCACACCGAATCAGAGAAATTGCCCTGCAAAATCCTGATGCACGACAACGACGGAAAGTACTCGAAACCATTCCTCGCCACGTTCACGAACCAAAAATCGAGACTCGGCGAACAGCTATTCGGTCGCCGAACACCGTGGCCTTCGTCGAGCGATTCGTGCAAACGATCAAGCAGGAGTGCATCGATCACTTCATCGTCTTCGGCGAGAAGCACATGAGTCTACTATGTTCCGAGTTTCGCGAGCACTACCACCTGGAGCGGCCTCATCACGGGCTGGAAAACGAGCGACCAACCCAGATGAAAACCAAGACATCTGGTAGGTTGCCGAATCCCGTCGATACGGTTCAGTTGTCCAATATCCGATGCAAAGAGCGCCTCGGCGGTTTGTTGAAAAGCTACTCGCGAAACGCGGCATAGCTTCTTCTAGCAGACTTTTTGCACGGGGCGGTTATCAACCGAACGGTCCATTGTGGTACGCAATCCACCAATTGATGGCGGTCGCATACAGAAGCCAGACCAGGTAGGGAACGAGCAGTAACCCCGCACGTTTTGATATTCGACCGTAGACACAGATCATCAACAGAACGACGGCGTCCAACACGATGATCTCCCACAAAGCAACATCCGGCCGACGGACTGCGAAGAATAGCAAAGACCATCCTAGGTTCAGTCCGAATTGGAATCCGTAAAGCAGCAATGCGAAACCGACACGACGATCGTTCGTTCTTCCGTCTACCGTCGTGATCTTCCACGAGGCGACTGCCAGCAAGCTCAATATCACCAGCCACATCGGCGTGAATAGCCAGCCGGGTGGCTGATAGGGTGGAAAATTGAGGGCCTCGTACCAGTCGCCGAGGCCCAAAGCCGTGAGGCCACCACCGGCAAACCAGAGCACGGCCGAGCCTATCGACCAGCAAACCAGGATTCCACGATGGCGCAGGCGACCCCTGGTGCTGGCCGTGCCAGTTCGTTGCAGTGACTCTCCACGCATTTCCCTGGTAACTTCAGAGACGTTATTCATCATGCCGAGTTTGATTTTGGCGGGGTTAAGTCGAATTTGGCACTGACAGCATTTAGACCTTCTCCCACCAGGAGAATATAGACATGTTCACTCCTCTCCCCAAAACTGGTGAAGCCAGGATGGGAAAAGGACTCGTTATGAGACCCGCGAAAGGTTGATTGCCCGCAACAATCTAAAGGTGTCAACGTTAAAGAAGGGTCCTATGCCGCACAGCGTCGTCTGGTTTCGCAACGATTTACGAGTTCACGACCAAGAACCTTTGACAAGGGCCTGCCGCTCAGCCACGGAGAACGGCGGAGGTGTAGTGTTTGTGTTCGTCGTCGATCCAGTCTGGTTTGGCAAGACGCGTTTTGGATTCGGTCGGACAAGTCCATTTCGCGCCAAGTTCCTGCGTGAGTCTTTGGTCGATCTTGATCGTTCTTTGCGTCGGTTGGGTGGCAAGCTTCTGATTGCTTACGGACCCACGGAATCGTGTCTGTCCTCGATCGCTGACAACATTTCGCCCGAAAGCATCCATTGCACTCACGAGGTCGCGAACGAAGAGAATCGAATTGAGCGTCGCGTTCGCCGACATCTGAAGCGAAAGGGAATCGAGCTGCGTGTGTCGCCGCCAAATACGTTGTACGACACCGATGATCTCCCCTTTTCGGTATCCGACCTGCCCGAAGTATTCTCCAAGTTTCGCCGTAAAGTCGAAGCGAAAGTGGACGTGCGACCGATCCATTCAACCCCCTCAGCCGTGCCAACGGTCAACGATATCGAGTTACCAGAAAGTGTCTTTGAAGTAAGCGACCCGCGATTCGAGCAGCTCATTGAGCTATTCCCTGAGGTGCCACCGGCTGAGCCACGCAGGTCAATTGGATTTGTTGGGGGCGAATCAAGCGGACTCGCAAGGATCGACGAGTATTTTTTCCGTAAAGACTGTCTACGCGCATACAAAGAGACTCGCAATGGAATGCTAGGAGCCGACTACAGTTCCAAGCTGTCACCGTGGCTCGCACATGGCTGTTTGTCACCACGAAAAGTCTACGAGCTTGTCCGTCGATACGAAGACGAACGTGTGAAGAACCAGTCGACTTATTGGCTGGTCTTTGAATTGTTGTGGCGAGACTACTTTTCGTTGGTGATGGCCAAGCACGGCACAAGAGTATTTCAAGTTGGTGGCTTGCGACAGTTGAAACTGCCATGGAAAGTCGACCATAATCGCTTCAACGCTTGGCGTGACGGGCTGACAGGATATCCCTTGATCGATGCCAATATGCGGGAACTTGCGGCAACCGGATTCATGTCAAATCGTGGTCGCCAGAATGTCGCTAGTTTTCTGACGAAGAATCTTGGCATTGACTGGCGGATGGGAGCGGAATGGTTTGAGTCGACGCTGATAGATTACGATCCGGCTAGCAATTACGGCAACTGGAACTACACCGCTGGGATCGGCAACGACGCGCGCGGGTTCCGATGGTTCAATACGCTCAAGCAAGCAAATCAGTACGATTCGAAAGGCGATTACGTCCGCCACTGGCTGCCCGAATTAGCAGATGTGCCAACAGATCACATTCACGCGCCGTGGAAAATGCACCCTGCTGAGCAGTCTCGATCCGGATGCACAATCGGTGTTGATTACCCAAGTCCAATTGTTGATCTCTACAAGTCTGCGGATCACCACGAACAAATCTACAACGAGGCCTAGTTCTTTACGCGTTCATTTCCTGCTACGGACACTTCCGGACGCAAGTCGCGCTAAGACCCGAACGCATCATTACCTCGATTCCATCGACACGCGATGAATAGCGAAATCATTTCACTGAATCCCGCCCGAGAGCATGAAGAAGTTGGCCGTATCCCGTGCACCACGGCCGAACAGATCAGTGCAGCGGCTGTGGCCGCAAAAGATGCGTGCCCCGCATGGCGGCGGATGGCAATTGAAGATCGTTGTGTCTACGTTGACCGATTCCGCGAGCTGCTTGAAGCACACGCCGGCGAGGTCGCTGAGCTGCAGTCAAAAGAAATGGGCAAACCGATCAGCGAGAGCCACCAAGAACTGGTAAGTGCGCTTCGTTTTTTGAAGAACCAGACGGAAAAGGCAGCGAAACTGCTTGCGCCGAAGATCCTTGATTCATACTCAACACACAAAACGGTAGCGTGCTATGAGCCGTACGGCGTGGCAGCGGTCATCACTCCGTGGAATTTCCCCACGGGTCAGTTTGTAGCGAATTCATCACAGACGCTCCTTGCCGGTAATGCCGTAATCCTAAAGCATTCCGAGGAGTGCGTGCTCACCTCCAAACTCTTGGCATCCTTAATCGAAGAAGCTCAGCTGCCAAAAGGAGTTTTTCAAATTCTCTACGGCGATAGAGACGTCGGCGAAGCGCTGCTTCAGCAGGACGTGAATTTCATTCACTTCACCGGGAGTTCGGCGGTCGGAAAAGAGATCTACAGGAGGGCGGCGGAGAAGTTTGTCCCGGTGACGCTGGAAATGGGAGGGTCATCGCCTGCGATCGTTACTGCAGATGTCGACGTAAGAGAGGCTGCACGCTCAATCTTCTACGAAAGGTTTAAGAATTGTGGACAGATTTGCTGCGCACTCAAACGACTCTATGTGCAAGACGCGGTCTTTGATGCACTCGTTGACGAGCTTTGTCTGCTGGCTGAGCAGCAAGTGATTGGCGATCCATTAGACGCCAACACGACACTGGGACCTCTCGCCGCCACAAGGCAGGTTGACTTACTCGAGGATCAACTGGAACGAGCCATCCAGCAAGGGGCGAAGGTGAGAACGGGAGGAATTCGTCCTGCCAATCTCAACGGGGCTTTTCTCGAACCAACGATTGTGACGGGAGCCCAGAACGACTCCCCAATCGTACAGGAAGAGGTGTTTGGACCATTGCTACCAGTGGTCGCCTTTGAAAATGTAGACCAGGCGATTCGGCTCGCTAATGATTCAACGTATGGACTGAGCGCCTTCGTTTACTGCGATAACGAGCGAACGATCAATAGAATCGTTACTGATCTCGAAGCTGGTCAAGTGAGTATCAACGGAGCCAGTTATTTTTCAAATCACGCACCATTCGGAGGTTTCAAGCAATCCGGGATTGGCAGAGTCCGGGGCGACGAAGGGTACTACGATGTCACTCAGATGAAAGTGGTTGGAAAACCGTGAGCCGCCTGCGAATTGTGCCTGCACCGGGCAGTGGAGTGATGCTCAAACGTCGAAATCGTGGGCTGAACAATCGAAGCAACTTGAACGCAATGGCAACGGATCTGCTGAAACGGTCTATATTTCGAATCAATCAGAAACGATGTCAGCGGAACGCGAAGAAACGAGCGACCTTTCTGTCCGGCCCAATCAGTGAGCCGCTCCGGCATGATGTACATAGACGGCTAGAGTCCCGCCCCGTGCAAAAAGTCTGCTCGAAGAAGTTATGCCGCTCTCCATGAGTAGCTTTTCAACAGTCCGCCGAGGCGATCTTTGCATCGGATATCGGACAACCGAATCGTATCGGCGGGATCATGCGGATTGCTAGACTTCTTGGTCGTCACGTGGGTTGGTCGCTCGTTTTCCAGCCCCTGATGAGGGCGCTCCAGGTGGTAGTGCTCGCGAAACTCGGAACATAGCAGACCCATGTGCTTCTCGCCGAACACGATGAAGTGATCGATGCACTCCTGCTTGATCGTTTGCACAAACCGCTCGACAAATGCAACTGTATTCGGTGACCGAACGGCCGTTCTTCGAGTCTCGATCTTCTTGTTCTTGAATGCGTCGAGAAACGGTTGCGAGTATTTGCCGTCGTTGTCGTGCATCAGGATTTCGCAGGGCAGCTTCTCGGCTTTGCTGTGACGAATGAACTCCTTAGCTTGCTCGACCATCCACTCTTGATCGGGCTTGTACGTCGCCGGCGTGATGAATACTCGACGTGTCTCAACGTGCAGAAATACGAGAACGAACACGTCCCGAAGACCGGTTTTCGAGACGATCTTCTTCGAGAAAAAGTCGCATTGCCACATGGTTGCCGCGTGACGTTTCAGGAACTCATCCCAGGTGCCTGGGCCACGCTCAGGTCCCGTTTCGTAGCCGTTGCGTTTCAGAATGTTCTTCACAGTATTTCGAGTCACCGACTCGATGCCAAGCTTCTTGAGTTCGCCAAGAATCCGGGTGTAACCCCATCCGGTATCTTTAGCGAGTTTCAGAATCAGCTTCTCGATATCCTCCCCGGTTCTCGGCCTTCCCTTGTTGGGCTTTTGCTTTCGCTTCTTGCCCGAGTCTTCTCGAATCCAGCGACGGATCGTCGATGGATGAACGATCGTCGCTAGCTCATTCAATGCTGAACCGAGGTTCTTGGCGAATCGGACCAGCCGATTCTTCTCGCGTTGTGTCAGAGTCAGTCGCTTTGGAAGCCGACTTCGCAGGATCTGGTTCTCGGCCTTCAAGTAGCTCACTTGGCGGGCCAATTCACTGTCCGTAGACTTGGCGATTACGAGCATCAAAGAGGTGTAAACGTTTCGGAAGCTCGCCATCGAGATTATGCTGTGATTTACGGGGTAAGTCGCTATCGGAGCGGACTTTTTGCACCCCGGGTTCGGCCCTCCAAAGTAATTCGAACCCGTCCCGGTTCAACGCAGACGCATCGTTTCACCGTCACTCTTCAACCCGTCACGCGAGTCCCGTTACACGCGGCCACCGTCACACCAGATGTGACGCTCGTAAGCCGCGAACTCCTGCACGTTCGAACGTTCGTAGCCGTGACATTTGTGCCGCTTTGACCCCAAACGGCCTCTGACTCAGTAAGCCATTTCCCCATCAGCATTTACGAAAAAGAGAACTCCCGCGAAGTCTCACGCTGGGGGTCCTGCACGGGGAGGTCCACGAGCGACGGACTGATCAGTTGATCGCCGGCGCGTGTGCTGCTCGATTATCCCTGACAAGAATTTCAGCATCCCGTGCCTTATCCCGCTGTCGATCCTGACAGCCCTATCCATTCACGAGGAGAAGAGATCAGCCAGCAGAGGGCGGCACAATCTTGTTGCATCGCAAACCACGATGCGGCTTTTTCACCGCATCTTTGCCGGCGAGATGATTGTCGGCCGCGATTTGATCTTTCAGTTTGTGCTGCACAACCGAGCCCGCATCACCCGAAGCCTTCGCCGGCCCCGATGCGTTCTCACGAATTTCGTCTTGTAGGTCATCCGCCACGGAAATCTCACTTGGAAAGACACACTTTCTTCTGCGAATAGACCTACCCGGTCGCATCCACTTCCGACGGCGCTTCGC
Organism: Aureliella sp.; assembly: GCA_963691875.1. Taxonomy (GTDB): domain Bacteria; phylum Planctomycetota; class Planctomycetia; order Pirellulales; family Pirellulaceae; genus Aureliella. The sequence goes on along the minus strand of OY829846.1, from coordinate 406,676 downwards.
CGAGTTTTTCTCGATCTATTTGCATTCGATTAAGAGGCATGGCTGGCCATACGGCTTGTAGATTTACAGGGACGCTTCAATAGACGACATTGTGAGGGAGGATCTATTCCGCAATGATTTGGCTCTCAGAATAGATTTGCAATTGATATTTGAGGCAACCAATCGAGATGAAAGTCATCGTAGATTTGTGCGTCGTCCCGATGGGAGTTGGCGTTTCCGTTAGCAAATATGTGACGGAGTGCCAGAAGGTCTTGCAAGAAGCTGGACTCAAGCACCAGCTTCACGCGTACGGCACGAACATCGAAGGCGACTGGGACGAGGTATTCACCGCGATCAAGCGATGCCACAAACGTGTTCATGAGCTGGGAGCACCGCGGATCACCACCAGCATCAAAGTCGGAACTCGCACGGACCGCGAACAATCAATGCAGGAGAAGGTGGATAGCGTGACAGAGAGTAGAACGTAGGCGTCTCACGTTTGAACCGGAACTCGTTGAGAGTGGGACCGAAATTGGATGCCGCGCTGCCGGCCGGAGCGGGCGAGCGGTGAATCGAAACTCACTTCGGTCCGAACCACCTCTGCGCCGAAGCAAAATCGCTCCGAGCTGGCGGCGGGTCCAACCGCCAGCTCGAAGAAGGAACGGGAATTGCGGTCGGTCGATATACCTTCGCACGTTAACTCGACAGCAAGAGCGATTTTTAACCTTGAACTGGCCGTCCAGAAAGCTCTCCGATCCGTACTCTATGCGAACATCGGGTCTTATTGAGGTAGGTGCTTACTATATCAACAACTTACGACGATCGCCGAAGGTCGAATTCCATTGCTGGAAACCGATTCTAGGCATTCCAAAGCCCAAAAGTGAACCCAAGAAGCCTCATCCCGAGGGCATGGAGCAAGCTCGATACTACCAGTTGCTTCTCGATTCCGGCGAGGTCGAGACGAGAGCCGAATTGGCACACCATCTTGGTGTAAGCCGTGCTCGCGTGACGCGGGTTCTCAATCGCCTTAAGTCTGGATGATCCTTCAACCGATCGAGGAGACGACGCAAGCACAAATCACGTGCTGACGTCTTCAACCAGTCTCAGGACTTTCGGCACCAGACTTTAGAATCTGTGATTCACGATATTCAAATCACTCACGTGTATCGGGTTGGTTACCCTCATTGACCTAACGCCTTTCCCAGCGCGTTAACCATGTGTCGCTGAAACTTCTCAACTCTTCCATGGGCCAATGCTGCCTTATCCCTGGCCGCATCGGGATTCCTGGCTATCTCCAAAACGGTTGGCACATATTTCTCACGATCTTCGGGCAGGTCGATGTCAAAAAGCCAATCCCCAAGCCCGATGTCACGCCACATCGTTCCTTTCACGCCCTGTTCGGGGAAACGACCGACGATCCCCGGGATCCCATGGGCGATGCACATGATCGGGGAGTGCTGCTCCAGCCCGAACACCCCGGCAGACCGGATGTAGACGCTGATCGCTTCGTCGGTCAGCCAATAGCTTTCCTTCCATACGACATCCTTGCGGACATCCTCCGGAAGCTTGTCGACGATCATCTCCTTGCCGAGGGACATCTGCGATATGTCTTCGGGGCAGACCAGGACTTTCATGTCAGTTTCTCGAACAACTCTGATGATCGCCTCGCGCAAGAGCGCATGATCCTGTTCTTTCATCTCCTCGTTGCGCTTGTGGTTCCTTTCGACGACGGGAGCCTTCGGATCAAACGGTGTTGAGACTTCCCAATATTCCTTGCCCACAGGAAGAGGATATCGACGATACCTCGGGAGACAGCAAAGGAACTTGCCATGCTCCAGTCCGTTGGCTGACATGAAGCGTTCCGCTGCAGCGTCATTGCGCACGTCCGTGCTGAAGGTGGCATCCGGTCCAAATTCCATGATGGGACACTTCAGTCCGAAGTCCTTTGCTCGCTGCAGCGATATAGTTTCCCGAAGGAAAAGAAACTCGGCTTGATTCAAGAGGTCTCTTTGCTCCACGGCCGTCTTGTAACCGAGGCCAATACCAAAGACCCCATAGGGTTTACCCGTTTCTTCGTGCCACTTCTGGAGATCTTCCTTTTTCAGGAGAACCGGTCCCGATCCATGCAGATAGAAATCGCACTCTTGATAGGCTCTCTCGATTTCCTGCTCCGTCTCAATGATCTGCAAATTGGGAAGCCTGCGTTGGATCATCTCCTTCACTCCGTCCTTCACATTCTTTGGCCACAGGATGATCTCCACCTCCGGCAGGTAGGTGTTGATCAAATTGATCGTGCCAAGGGTATGCGCGATGTCGCCGATGTTGATGGAATGCCAGGAGCGTCGTAGCAGAATTCGAGGGCGTCTCTGAGAGTCGGAGGATTGAGCGGCGGACTGGAAAGGGAGAGCGGTGCCCGTTGCGCCAAGCAGGGCGGTTTGAAGGAAAGCGCGTCGATTCGGATTGATGAGGTCGGACGTTTTTTGTTTTCTTATTGATCGAAATTTAGCTTCTTCAGTCACATTCTCCGGAACCCATCCGGTTCATGTTTATTAGTGTTCGCTACCAGGGTACGGTTAACGCCACACGGCTACCTCTCTTGGGAACAAGATGAAAGTAGGGGTAGCCTGGGGAGGGGCCTACGCCTTCGACCTTGGCGGCGTCCAATTGAGGTATTCCGAGGCCCAGTGCCGGGGATTCGCGGGAAAAGGTGTAGTCCCTTTTCTCCAGGTCGTTGAACAGGGGGTCCTTTTGAAACAGCGAGTTGCGATCGTAGCCTTTCCCCCCGAACCGCTGCCAGTCTTCGATCCGGTAATGGCAGAGGCGAAAAGATTTCAATGCGACGGCAGGGTTGTAAAAGAGATTACGGTCGCTTGCGGAAAGAGTGTTCTGAAGGACCCCAATCGTCATGACGTCTTCCCAGCCCTTTTTGTTATTGAAGTGGATGAAATCCCCGTCGTCTGGCGAATCCGCGAGAAACACATTCCCCTGAATTTTCATGTTTTTGTCCCAGTTTTCCTGTCCGACCAGCCAGGGAACCCAACGAATGGAGTTGCTGCCTCCCCAGAATTGAAGCTTTGCGTAAGGTCCGCGATTGCCCCGGTTATCCAGAATATTGTGTTGATAGGTGACACCTCGCCCGCCGAGTTTTACTGACTTCACTCCGGGGGCGAGTCCGTAGATGACATTCCTCCTCACGGCAATATTCGCATTGACGTCGTAGTCGAGATAGATCGCCTTGCTGGGAGCTCCCTCCGGATGGTCCAGGAAGCAAATATCATGAATGCGATTGTCCTCGATCATTATGCCTCTGCTCAATACGTTCACGTAGACACCGGCGGCCACATCCTTGAATTCGAGGGCGACATGATTGATTTGATTGTGGTGGATTCTGCATTGGTTTGCAGTCCAGAGGCTGATTCCCGACCTTCGGCAACTACTGATTTGGTTGTATCCAATATCGACTGAATTGGCGCTTCCAATATGGATCGCGGTTTCCCCGATGTCCCAGAGGACGTTGTTAGTGATGGTTAGTGCAGAAATATCATAAACCACCGGTTTATCCTGGCTGACAAAGGACTTTTCGGGTGCCTCCGACCACGATCGGATACCAAAACGACTTCCCCGAATGCCGCAGTCTGAGATCCGGATATTGGATGCTCCCGACCAGAGAAAGATGGCATCATCTCCCGCGTTTTCGATGAGCAGTTTGCGTAGTTCGATCCCATTGGCGTTGAAGATACTGATGCCCCGCGTATCGTGGCCAGGTGTTCCCGGCGAATGTCTGTCGACGCCGGAAAGGGCGAGTCCCTCGAAATGAAGATCGTGGACCGGGTATCTGAGGCTCTTCCCCTCGATTCTGAGGATTCTCCTGGAAAGGGGCAACGTGATCAGTTGTTGATCGATCGGTTCATTTCGAGGTTTGTAGTAAAGCGTTTTTGTTTTTCGATCGACATAGAACTCGCCGGGTTGGTCGAGGAACGATCGGGCATTTTCGAGAAAGAACCTGGTGTTGGGGATTCCGGGACTGTTCAGAACTCCCGTAAAACTGATGACACGGGATTGATAATTGACGTCCTCGATCGGGAAATGATGATGCAGCCAGTTGACTGGCCACAGCTGAATCGATGCCTGCGAATCGTCAAAATTGGCGAATTGTCCAGCCCTGTATTGAACGCTGCTAGGAGAAACGCCGTTTTCGAGGAGATAGTATCCGGTCCGGCCTTCTCCTTCGTGGGCATCCGGTTCGCGGGCAACGATCCCGGGAGTGCCGTTCTCGTAAACCGCATGAACGGGATGAGTCAACTCGGCGGAGTAAATTCCGTTTCCTTCCGGAGTCCAATTGTTGATTCGACGAACGCTGGTCAGTCGGGCCGATCCGGCTTCGCCCCAGGTCTTGTAGGTCACCGGATAGGCGGGGGTGCCGGAATCCATGGTTGTGAAGATGACGGGATTCTGAATTTGGTATTCGCCTCTTAGAAAATACACCGTAATCGCCTGATTTTTCTTCAGATTCCGGACGGTGTTCCGGGCCTTTTCGATGGAGGCAAAAGGGGCAGCAAAAGTGCCAGGATTTGTGTCCTTGCCATCCGGCCCCACAAATAGCTGCTCGGCCCGGGAAGGCAAAGCGAAGCATGCGAGAATAAGGAGGATAGAAATTAACTGATTGTAGTGTATTGACATTGATCTAGGATTTTCTGTTTCACGTCCAGCCCGATCCTCGCGCCAACCACGGCTCGGCCTTTGCCTCTGAAGCCGCAGCCAGACTCTATTTTCCTTCCGGAGCCTCATGTGGCACCAATTCGTGTAGCTGAGTCCTTAGTTCTGCCATCGCATCACGATACGACTCCTGCCCGATGACATTCTCCTTCTCGAGAAAAGAACCATCGTCATGATGGTACAATTCTCGCGCGACGATCATCCCGGAAGCATTGCGCCATTCGGTGTAGCGAAAATCGCGATCACGAATACTGCGACCGACCCGACCTTTGCGCTTCATTTCGCTGCAAGCGAAGACACGCTCCGGGATAGCTTCCTTATCGCGAAACAACACAGCCAGGCTCTGACCCTCCGGCCCTTCGGGGACTTCGAGGCCTGCCAGATCCGCCAAGGTGGGATAGAGATCGAGGCACTCCATCGGTTCCTCATACACCTCGCCTGCCCGCTCCATTCCAGGCACCTTCATGAGCAGTGGCACCCTCGTAGAAATCTCAAAGTTGGAGTGCTTATGCCCCCAGGAATCGTATTCGCCCATCTGATAGCCGTGATCCCCGACAAACACGATGATCGTGTTGTCGGCGTGCCCGGAAGCTTCCAAAGCATCAATTACCCGGCCGAAGCAGGCATCCACGTAGCTGATGCAGGCCAGGTAGGCTTGAATATAACGCTTCAAAAAGGCCTCATCGATGCTCTCAAATGCCGGCATGTTGTGGTAGTTCGCCACGATCCCCTGAGACACCGCCCACTTCGGCGCGCCTTCGGGAAGATCGCGAAAGGTGGGCAACTCGATGGTCTCCGGCTCGTAGAGTTCCCAGTACTTCTTCGGCGCATTGAAGGGCAAATGCGGGCGCAGAAAGCCCACTGCCAGAAAGAAGGGTTCCTCATTGTCCATCCGCGACTTGAGAAAATCCGCCGCCATCAACGCGGTCTCGCCGTCCTGCATTTTTTCGTCCGGCACATCGCTGTCGTCCCAGGTTTCGGCGCGAGGCCAATCGTGAGGATGATCAAAGGCTTCTCCCGCCGCACGCGCTTCTGCGATCAAGCGGTTGCGAAGCGCATTCTGCTCCGGTCCCCAGACGTGAACCGAGGGCCACTGCAAGGGAACACTCCAGGATTCCGGATCATTTTCATCGCCCAGCATCGACTCGTCGTAGATGTGATAGATCTTACCAAAGGCCTGAGAGTGATAGCCGTTCTCCTTAAAATACTGCGGCAGCGTCACCACATCCGGCACCGCGTCGCGCAAGTGCACGCCGAAGCCACGGAGTCCCGTCGTGTTGGGCCGTAGTCCGCTCATCATGGAATTGCGCGAAGGGCTGCAGACGGCACTCTGCACGTAGGCCCGATTGAATCGCAGCGACTCCTCCGCAAAGGCATCGAGGCGAGGCGTCTTCACGACCGGGTCACCATAACTCCCCAGCTGCGGACGCAGGTCATCTGCCATGATGAAAAGCACATTGGGTCGGTCTGCCGCGTGTGACGAAAGGACGCCTCCGAAGACGCAAAGTAGATAAACAAGTTTCTTAATCATAGCGCCTGGACCTCCACGCTCATACCACCTTTGGCCGCGGATTCGTAGACCTTCTCCGCAATACGGATGTCTCGCAGGCCCATTTCGCCGGGAGTCTTGAATGTCTTGTCGCCCTTCTTAATCGTTGTCGCAAAGGCATCGAGCAGCGTGGCCTGCTGCAGGGTCTGCCTGGCTTTGATCTCCCGGCGATTGTGGAACAGCAACTTCGGGTTCGGCGTACCATTCGACTGAGTAAATACGTTGCCGGGACGACCGTCCTCACGAAGACCACCTCGAATCTCGATCGCACCCTTGTTCCCCAAGGTGGTGCACTGGTGATAACTCTGACTGTAGCTGGCCCGGCACAATGCCTGGAAGCCATCGTCGAAGAGCATTTCGAAACTCATCGTTTCTTCGACGCCGTCGGGGAACAACTCCGGGTGCACCTTGGAAGCAAAACCTCGCACCGAGACCGGCTCTTTTCCGGTCAAATAGCAAGCCGCCTGGATCGGATAAACGCCTGTATCAAAAAGCGCGCCGCCACCGGCCATCTTCGGGTCGAGCAGCCACTTCTTGATCTTGTCTTTGTTAGGGCCCATCAAGGCCCCGGCATAGCCCCAGGAGAACTCGTAGTTGCCGCAGGCGATGTCGCCGATGACACCCTTGGCCACCAACTCAATCGCTTTGACGTGATGCGGCTCCCAGTGGAGACGGTAATTCACTCCGAGCAGAACGCCCGCTTCCTTTGCCGGAGCGATCATCGCTTCACATTCCTCACTGGAGATCGCCATGGGCTTTTCCACCATGACGTGTTTGCCGGCCCTGGCGCACTTGATCGCAAACTCGGCGTGCATGGAATTCGGCAGTGCGATGTGGACCATATCGATTCGGTCGTCGGCAGCGATTTTATCGACGGTGTCGTAGGTATAGATTGCGTCCGCGGGGAAGCCATACTGCGCGGCCCACTCTTTGCCCTTCGTGTCCGGGTTGCCGGTCACGACGCCGGCCAGGGTGACGTGTTCACAAGAAGCGACCTCCGGAGCAATATTACCGGTGGCATACCCTCCTAGCCCCACAATGGCGAGGCCCAGTTTTTTGCCACCGCCCTGAGCCATAACCTGATGAAAAGATGGAGCTACGCCAGCAGCGAGGGCGGTAGCGATGCCGCCACGAGTGAACTGGCGGCGGGATAAGGATGAAATTGGGTTCGTTGGATCGCTCATAGTTTTTTTGGTTTTTAAAAAGCTGAATAGGTTGAGATTTTCCTTCGCTCACTTCGCCCCGGCGAAACGCATCTTCACGACGTGGGCAGCCTCTCGCGTACTTAGGGCCACCCAGTGAAAATCGCCATCGGCGACAAAATCCGTCGACGTGCACGGACCTGGCATCGGGAGGAAACCCACCGTCTGCCCCTGCTGGGTGATGATGGAAACTCCGGTCCGTGTCGCGACCCAGAGACGTCCATCAGGAGCGAGAGAAATTCCGTCAATTCCCTTCGAAAATGAAGCGACCACCTCCGGCTCCCCAACAATCTGACCATTCTTCGCAATGTCATACCCCATCACTTTTCTCGCCCTGGAATCTCCCACAAACAGACGCGTGCCGCTGCCGTTGAAAGCAATTCCGTTGGGAATCGCCAGGTCCCGAATCGGAGCGGTCAGTGCCTCCTCACCTTCGACAGACGGATCATAACGGAACACCCACTGACCGGGCAACTCCTGGGTCTCCAGCGGGCGCTGCCTGAATAAATAGTTCGGATCCGTAAACCAGACCGTCCCCTTCCCGGGTCGAATGCGAAGATCATTGGGACGATTCAGCCGCTTTCCTTCAAACTGTTCGGCAAGCACCTCTACCTCATTGTTCTTCGAGGTCATTCTCACAAGGCGACGCGTTGTTTGTTCCAGCGCAAACATCCCCTCCTTCGCGGGCCGGATCGAACTGGTTTCCGGTGTACCTTCTTTCCACAGCCGCAGTCCTCCAGATTCAGACCATCGGAAAAGCAGATGATCATGATGGGCCGCGAAAATCAATTCCGCTTCACGGCCCTCTTCCGGCTTCAGCCATTGGACGCCTTCGCAGCCGCTGTAGCCACCGCCGAGTCGAAGCCATTCATCCGCGAGAGATTCAATGCCCAATTCCACGCCCTTCTCCGATTCCACGACCACAGGCACGCGGCCGGTTTTTTCCGTCCCGAGATATTTCTGAAAAAACGCATCCACCGCATCCACAGCCGCAGTGCGATGTTCCTCCTTCGCCAGCAGGCCATGAGGCGCGCCCGGAATCACGGTCAATCCCGTCGGAATGCCCAATCGAAAGGCTTCCTGGCGAAAGCGTTCCGCTCGCGTGGACTCGTGATCGAACTCCCCGCAGACAATGGCCACTGGCACATCGTCGCCAGACAAATGTTTCAGGGGTGATGCGACCGCGTAGTTCCCCGGAACGTCCCGGTAGATACCGCCCATGAACCTGGTCCAGTTCTCCGCTGACTTCCCCGAATCCACATTTTGAAGGTGAGTCGCCGTCAAGTCGCTCTGTGCGCCCATTCCCACCGCCGCGTTGGGACGCTCGATGGCTTCGCTGCTGTTTTCGGTCGCAGCCAGCACCGCGAGGAATCCTCCCGCCGAGGAGCCGGTCACCCCGATGCGATCGGGATCGATCCCATATTTCGCCGCATTCTCCCGCAGATAACGAATTGCCGCCCGGGTATCGTCAATCTGAGCCGGATAGGGCGCAACCCCCGTCAGCCGATAGGACGACGCCACTCCAACATAACCTCGCTTTGCGAACTCCTCAGCGAGCGGGCGAATGTTCTTGCGGGTGCCCTTAACCCAGAAACCTCCGTGCAGGCAGAGCACGGCAGGTCGCAGCTCGCCGTCATCCGGCCGAATGACATCCAGTGCCAGCGCCCCCGTCTCAGGCTCGGCAAAGGTCACGTCGTTCCACTCCTTGAGCGGCTGATCTTCAGCCCAAACTGACGAGGAAATGGCGAGCCAAATGCCAAAGAGAGAGAAAATGCTGAAGTGATTCATGGTTTGTCCAAAAGTGATACTCCCGGTGGGAATCAAATTACCCACATTTTTATCCACTTTTACGGGCCAAAGGCGGCGAACGGGTTTGATCCAATAGCCCACGGCGTCACGAAGCACTTTCCCGTCGCTACGAACACAACCTCGTGAACCTGATCAAGCAGCTGCGCAAAGAGTTCGACGCCCCGAATGCCAACTTCGTCTGCGCCTCTCTCGGACAAACCGAAAAAGGAGCGACCAACGGCGGAGGAAAGATCCTCGACGCCATGCTCTCCGTCGATGGCGGCTCCGGGAAATACCCCGAGTTCAAAGGCAACGTCGCCGCGGTTTACACACATCCGCTTTCCAAAGGCGGCAGCTCGGGCGCCCACTATGGCGGCAATGCCGAGACTTATATGAATGTCGGCGAAGCGATGGGCAAGGCGATGGTGGAGTTGATGAAACAGTGAACGCGTTTGGCCTACCCAACCAATCCCTCGATCATCCCATTGCTATCCCCAAAACTGTCCGTCTCAACCCCAACACCATTCAGCAGACTGAGCCAGAGATTGCACAAAGGTGTCTTAGGATCCGGCATCACAAGATGTCGCCCGTGTTGAACGCCGGCGCCTCCGCCGGTGATGAGCGTTGGGCAATTGGTCAGGTAATGGATCGAACTGATGTTGCTGCCGAAAGTCGCCACGGTGTTGTCGTAGAGTGAACTGCCATCGGCTTCTTTCGATGCCTTGAGCCGATCGATAAAGTAGGCCAGCAATCGTGCGTGGGCCTGGTCACGCTGAATGGAGACCTCCTTCTTCTCTCCCCCTTCGGAAGAGTAGTGGCTCATGTTGTGGGAACTCATGGTGGCTCCGAGACTCTGAACCAGCGTATCGGTCGGCATGCAATAGGTGAAGAGTCGCGTCGCATCGACCTGCATCGCTGCGATCATGAAGTCGTACATCAACTTGATCTCCTCGTAACCTTCGATGCTGGCATCCGGTTCTTTGACAGGATCCGTTGGCTGGCGTTTCGGGATTTCCATCCACGCTTCTTCCTTGGAAAGGCGAATCTCAATTTCGCGGATCGACTGGAAGTATTCGTCGAGCTTGTCGACGTCCGTTTGGGTGAGCCCCTTCTGCACGGACTTCGCGCTTGATCTGACACTATCAAGAACACTGCGCTGCTTTCTCAGCATCGCCTGGCGCTCCTCGAGTGGTGTGTCGGCCTGCGAGAACAGCCGGTGAAAGGCAGCCACCGGAGTTTCCAGAGAAGAAAGTGGTTTGCCCTGTTGGTTCCAGGACAATGGCCCACCGTGTCCTTCTGCGCTTTTTCCTGCGAACTGCAGCGAATTGAAACGTGTCTCCTGGCCGAACTGCTTTGCGGCGACCTGATCCACGGAAATCGTGTTGTGAAAACTCTGGCCGGGAACCGCATAGCGATTCGCACCCGTCAGCCACATCGTGCTCCCCCAGTGCGCTTCGTTGGAGAACTGGTGCATCAGGTTCTGGATGATCGTGATATCACCTCGATGGTCTGCCAGAGGACTGAGGCTTTCCGGCAATTCGTAATTCGCTCCCACCTGATCGACCTTCGGAAACCAAGTCTCCTTGGTCACGCCCCACCCCATGGAGAGAAACACCATGCGCTTGGGCGCTTTCGCCGGCGCCGCCGCCTTGGCGAAGCGAGTGAACCCGAGTGACTCGAGAGCAGGGAGCGCCAGCATCGTGCTGCCACTTCTGAGGAAAGTTCTTCGTGAGCTATTCATGAATCAATCACTTCATTCGAAATCGTTTGGACTGCACCACGCCTAAAATAAGCTCCGTGGCGACAAAGTCATTCGCTTCGGCGCGGGTCAGAATCTGGTTCGCCATCTTTTCGTCGGCAAAACCTAAGGGACGCCCCAACGCGTAGGCGATGAGGTTTTCGGTAAAGCCCCGGGCAAAGTTTGCCCGCTGGTCGTAGATGCGATCCCGCAGTTCGAAAAAGTCACTGAAGGGCGTTCCGTCCGGAAGCGTTCCAGAGGGGTCGATTTCAAAAAACTGAGGCTTCGGAATCTTGTCCCGCCAGTTGGGGTCATCCGCCTTCTCGCGATCAGAGAATTTGGGATTCGGCAACTGAACTACCTCCTTCTCCCGCCACTGCCCAATGGCATCGAAATTCTCCAACCCGAAACCGAGAGGATCGATGCGCTGGTGGCACTGGGCGCACTGCGGTTCCTCCTGGTGGATGAGCAGCCGCTTGCGGGCGTTGATGACTTCCCCGTCAAAGCGGCTGAGCTGAGGCACGTTCGGCGGTGCGTGCGGAGGTGCCGCATTCAGCAAGTTGCGCATCACCCAGGCACCGCGCTCGACAGGAGACGTCTTTTCTCCGTCCGAGCCCATCGCCATGACGGCAGTCATTCCCATGAACCCGCCTCGCGGCAATCCGTCCGGAACCGACACGCGGCGATAGTGTTCTCCTTCGACGCCGTCGATGCCATAGTGCCCGGCAAGAATATCGTTGATCACGACGTGATCGGATTTCAGAAACTCCCCGATCGGACGTTCCTCACGAACCACATCCAGGATGGTCTGATACACCTCTTCCCGGCCCGCCTCCTTTAAGCTGTCATCATAACGCGGAAAGGTCTCGTAGTTGAATTGGAAGAAATCGAGTCGCTCCATGTGAAGCCACTGGTGAACGAACCCTTCGATGAAGCTCTCCGCCTTGGGATCCCGCAGCAGGCGAAGCGTTTGCTTCCGGAGCTCCTTCCGATCCTTGAGCTTCCCCTGCTCCGCCAACGCGAGCAAGGTTTCGTCCGGGGGAGAGCTCCAGAGAAAATAGGAAAGCCGAACCGCCAGCTCAACATCGTTCAGCTCTCGGTGCTCTTCGCCGTGCGTCGGCTCATTCAGGTAAAGAAATTCAGGGGATGTCAGGACGATAGCGAATTGATCCTTCAGCGCCTTCTTCGGATCAGCCCCTCCCTCAACATCTTCACCGTAGCGCACCATCAACTTATCGATAAATTCGCTCGACGGCTCTTTGGTCCGGAACGCCCGCTTCGCAAAATTGACCAACACCGCCCGGTGATACTGCTCCGTGGTCTGGTTTTCCTTTCGTAGAATGAAGAGCTTCTGGTAGGGAGCGGGCGGCCATTCCTCGATCATCGGTCCTTCCCATTCGATCCAATCGACCCAGATCGCGGGAGGTGGTCCGACACCGCCATTTTCTTCATCGAAATAGACATCCCGAAAGAAGACCTTCGCGGCATTTTTCTGATTGATGTGCCGTTCGCGAACCGAAAACCGCAGACCCGCGGCGTCCTGTGGAATGTAGTCAAATTCCAGGATCTGAGGCTCTTCCATCGTCCCGGTAATCTTTTTGAAACCGGCGACGTTGAGCTCTCCCTTCCGTGAGCCATCGCTGCCACTTCCGTATTCGAGATAGGCTCGAAACTCCGGCAGGTCATCCTGCAGCAGCGCTGCCCGGATGCGAATCTTGAACGTTTGCTTCACCCCATCATAAGGCAGGCGGACATCCGGCAGCGCGAAGTCAATGAACAGATTGTAGAGCGGCGTTCCCGTCCTCGAGGCCGGATTCGCGAGCCAGGCTTCGTGATTGGCCCAACGATAGCTCTTCCTCCTCTCGAGCGCCTTCTGCATCTCCTCGATGCTGGGATGAGAAGGAATCTTGCCCTTGGGGTATGCCTTCTCAAAATACTCTTCCCCAATCTTCAGGATCGCGTCCTGCATTCGAGCCATCATGAGGTCCTCGGTCTGCACCCTCTTCTTCGCCACATTGGGCTTCTTGCCTCCTTCCATCGCAAAGTCGAGCGCATGCTCGGCGAGCCTCAGGTAGGTCTCGAGCTGATCACTGGAAAAGAACAGGGACGATCCATCGGTATCAAAACTCCCGGAACCGGTCTCATCCGGGAGATCCCCAACATGAATCCTGACACCCAGCAAATCTTCGATCGTATTTTCGTATTCGCGACGGTTGAGCCGGCGCATCGTGATGACGCCGCCACTGTCGGCGAGAGCGTCGCGTGCCACGACGAGTTGATTCGAAAGATCGGCAAGAAACTCTGTCTTCTCTTCGTCTGTGAGCTGCTTTTTGTCGTCGGGTGGCATCTCCCCCGAGTTCAAGGAATTGAGCACTTTCTGCCAGCGTTCCGCCGATTCGACGGAATCCATCGTGAAGGGAAGATCCTCCAAGTTCACGCTGCCCTTCTCGGTTAATGAGTCGTGACAATCGAGGCAGTACTTATCAAAGACCGCAAAGTGCTTCTCCGGCATCTCGCCGAAAAGGCGCGACGATTCAGCACCCGCAGAGACACCCGCAAACGCCAGAGTGAACAAGAAAACAGAGAGAGACAGTCGCATCAATTTTTGGGGAAGTCAGTTACTGCGCTTCTTCCACTCCTGATAAAGATAGCGCGACACCTCGACTTGCAGATCGAAGCGGTTCGCCTTGGGCATATCGTAATTCTGATCCTTGCCATGCCAGCTCCGGATGCCAGAGAGCAGGTCGGGCGAAAAGGCGAGGCACTCCACGTAGAGGGTGCCGGGGTGTTTCCCCGGCGCGGCGTAGGGCCGGTGCTTGGCACGCGTCCAGGGGCTGTCGATGGGGCTACGAAAATGAACCTTCCCGTTTTTCCTGGAACTGGGGTTGTGCAGGACCTCGGCCATGGAGTTGGCGTAGGCAGCCATCAGGGCGGTGGAACAACCGAAACGCGGTCCCGCTTCCCAGACGTAGGGCAGGTTTCTGGCCATGGCGCCGCTGTGCCCGTTGTCCTCGCCGCCGAAAATCGGATGTCCGCGGAAGAAGCCGCCTTGAGGATTCTCCCGGTTGCCGCTATCCCGTCCCGGGGTGTGGTAGACCCAGATGTAGGGTTGGCCTTCCTTGTCGATCACACAGTGATTCCCTTTCTGGAACATGTGCATGTAGGCCTGAACGAATCGCTGCAAGGTCTGACTCAGTGTCAGATACTTCTCCTCTCCGCTGACCCGGTGCAGGTCCTCCGCAGCCAGGGCTGCGTGCACCAGCGGAAGATAGCGAGACGCTGAGCCATTCCAGGGTTCATACTCGATCTTGAAGGCGAGGAACTCGGGGATGTCGAAGGTTTCGAGGATATAATTGTAAGAGGGGCCGGGCGTGAAAGTCGGGGCGGGTTTGCCGTTCTTCGGGCGGCCATAAGTCTCAGGGGCGGGTCCCATGATCTCTTCTCCAACCAGGCCCCAGGCAAAATCGAAGTACTGCTTCGCCTTGAGATAATCCGGATCGCTGGCCTTACCGCCATTGGCCATGACCCGCTCCATCAGCAGTCGTGCGGAGATGAAGTGCGCATGCACGTGCTGAATCTGAGTGCCGGTCCGGTGGTCGAAGGTGCCGGTTTCCCGCTGGCCGTTGGGGAGGAAGAGCTTCGAATTTTGCTCGAGCATGGTCTGGTTGGCATCGGCGAAAGCCATGATGTCTTCGAGGAACCAGGAATCCTTGGTGATTCGATAGAGCCAGTAGTCGGCCATCAGATTCATCTTCAACTCGCCGTAAATCCAGGCGACGTGGCCGAGGTCTTCGCGAACGGTGCCGTTCTTCGCATCCTCAAGATATTCCCGGCCACTCAGTCCCGGTCCTGCTTTGTAGCGGGGATCCCGGGGAGCAAAGTAGAACCGGTGTAGCATGGCTTCCTTGCCCTTGGCTTGCAGTCGTGCCAGGACGTCGGACGAGATTGGCTGGTTGAAGTCGTAGCTTTCTCCTGTGCCGCTATCGACGATGCCGGTGAGCGGCAACTTGAAATCCGCAGGGAAAGTCTCGGGCAGGGGCTGCACATCGTGCCACTTCGGATCGAGATGCTTCAGCGCTTCTTCATCGCTGCGATTGATCTTCTTACCGAGTTGAATTGGAGCTTCAATGTCGGGAGCCATCTCCTTGACAGGATCTGGTGTTGGCGTTTTGGATCGTGTCGGCGGTACCGACCACTGCTTGATGTATCCTCGATCAGCAGTAGAGAACTTCGCGAGGGGGAAGATCAAATTTCTCTTATTGATACGAAGGGTCACTTTGTCGCCTGCGACCGCTATCAACTCCGCTTCGACTTTTCCTCCGGCCGTATCGGTAAAAGTTCTTACGGAGGTGCTGGCAGCGGATTCGCTAGATGGAGAAGCCTTCGTTCTGCTGGGAACGGATGCCGGGGCCTTTGCATTCCACTGGCGGAGATACTCCCGATCATCAAGGGAAAGCCTGGACAGAGAGATCGTATAGTTTCTCCCCTTCATCCGGAGGACGACCGTGTCTCCAGCGACTTCGACCACCTCCGCTTCAATGCGTCTTCCTTGATTGTCGGTAAAAGTCCTCAAAGGATCGGCATCCGCGTCAACCGTAGGCGCTGAGGCTTTGATAGGAGATGTCTTCTTGTCGCTTGAAGCTGAAGCGGCCGAAGCACGACGCAATCCAAACCCCTCGTGCACCTGTTTGGCGTGCTCCAGAATGAGTCTCGCCTTCTCCACCTGCTCGACTGGCACTTCGCCGCTATCGAGCCATTGCTCATGTTGCTTGAGATCCTTCTCGGCAAGCGCGATTCGATTCTTGGCGCGTCTCTCGGCACTTCGACCTTCCGCCTCAGCGTAATTCACAACCGTCGCATCCAGGCGATACTCGGGCCTCGTCCACCAGGGATCTTCCTTGCTTGATCGCTTGGCGGTTGGAGTCGTCGTCGTGCCTTCACCAGAGTTGGTCGTCATCGTGACCGGCTCTTGCCCCGGGAACCGGTAACGTTGTTCAAGTGGAGTTGGGTTGTCGAAGTCGGCTGGCGGGTTGTAGGTTTCGGGACTGGCGTGGAGGAACTTCCGAAAGCGCTCTGGAACCTCCTCCATGGATTTCGTACCCGTGAGCACGAGGGACAATTCAACGATCATTCCGGCCAGTTCCTCGTTCATTTCGGTGGACTTGAAATGGACGTTCTTGCCGTGCATCCAAGTGGCAAACGGCGAGGCTTTGCTTTTTGACCGGGCATAGACTAGGCCCCACTGATCGCACACCGCGACCTGCGGATACTTGTCCAGGATCGGCTTCACCCAGTGATTCTGCGCCATCATCCGCCCTGCCTGGCGACCGCAACGCTCATTCTGAATATTGGGATGGGCAAACTGGATGCTGCGCCATTGGTCTTCCGGCAATATGGCATCTACCCCATTGGTCGTCCCTTTGTCTGCCACGTTGTAGCCGAACGGGACCGGAGCGGTCGTGATCCAGATCACCTGCCGGCCTGCCTTGATGCTTTGGTTGAGTGATACCTCAAACAACTCCATGTATTCTTCTTTGGGAAGATTGCTATTCCAATGGCCTCCGTTGAAAGCAACGATATCCCATTCACGCCCCGGCTCATCGTAGGCGCCGAACCAGACCGGGTTGATGTGGATTCCGGCACAATTGAGACGCGGGTGGTCGATGTTGAGCTTGCCCTCGGATTGCCTGCGCAATTCTCCGCCATAACCCAGCGAGATGGAGTCGCCGATGTTCAGTACGCTCGGCAAGCTCTTATCAAAGGCTTCAAAGCAATCGAGAACCGGCTCGAAGAAGACGGTGTGCGCCGTAATCACATTGCCTTCGATGGTGCCAACCACTTCCAGAACATCGCCATAGGGATCCAGCTCCCCGGGCTTCCATCCACTAATGTGCTTGTGATGTCGACCGGCACCATCCTCATGGCAATTCGCGCCGAGCTTTCTCGTAGCAATGTTCTTCTTGCTGACTTTTTTCACCAGTGGATGCCCCGTCGGTGCCTGGAGGAGCAGGTAATTGATCACTCCTTTCTCACGATCGATCAGTGGTCCGGATGAACGAAATTGGCCGATGATGGGCGTGTCCTGGTTCAGTTTGACGAGATACTTTTCACCCATCCGTTTCATGACGAGGTAACCGTCATCCAGACCGGTAAAAGTCCCGCTGAACCATTGGTGTCCATCGGGGTATCCTTTCAGACTCTTGTCAGCGAAAAGCGGGTTTGATGACAACAGAACGGCACACAGGGTGAACAACAGAATTCTCATAGTCGGCAATCGATTCGGACTCTGAATGAGTGTGAAAATGGAATACTTCATGGATTGATCGTGGAGAGTTCCAGCTCCACGCCATCGACGTAGTGCCCCGCGAACTCCGGTGCGGTTGGCGGATCATCGACCACATCCTCGTGGGCGTAGAAGCCGATCAGCAGAAAGTCGGTTTCGCGCGGCACGCTGGTGGCGACTTGCAATTCCTCCCAGGTCAGCGGATCGCTGTCTGTGCTCTTCTTAAGAATGGCTCCGGAGAGGTAAGCCTCCGAGTCATATTGGGCCTCTGCGGTAGAGGGATCGCCACTGAAGGCCTGGACTTCAATGCGAAACACCGTGTCTGTGTCAGGACCCGCATCAATGCGATTGAAGCGCGCTCTCAAAGTGGCCATCAGGTTTTCGCCACCCTTCTCGACACGGGTTAGGTCAACGACCTGCCACTGGTTGGAACGAGCTCCACGTCTCTCTGGTTCATCTCCCCAGGTCTGAACGAAACGCAGCATGCGCCGGCCTTCAAAACTACTCACGCCTTGGTGCCCCGACTCCACCACTTCTACCTGGTCTCCGCTCCAGAATCCCGGTCCGTCGGGATAGCCGGTCGCTGCCGATTCAGTCGCTGATTCGAACCCGCCATTCCACAGAGAGACAGGAAGACGGACGGATGATACGGAGTTCGCATTGGCATAAGCCCAGGCCACGCCCGTGCCCAGGCAGCCAGCAAACAACCCCATCGCAATCAATGCTGCCGCGGAAAGCCAACGTGGACGATTGGACGCAGATAGATCACTCGTCGGTTTCCCAACAACCTCCGTGTCAGCCTCAACTGCAAGCAGTTCAGCTTCCGCCCGATCTCGAAGCGCGGAATCCATCGTCATCGAACGACGCAGTGTTTGACGAGCTTCGGGATCTTCACGCAGAAGGTCCTGCAGCGAGGCAAATTCGTCATCGCTGATCACGCCGTTTCGCCAGTCTTCAATCAACTGCCAGCCTGCGGGATCGGTCATGTCAGCTCTCCTTTCGGATCAATGCCCTTCAAAGTGTTTTCGATGCACCTCAAGAGGATCAGCCGCAGACGCCCCAGTTTCTTATACAACGCGTTCGGCGTCACACCGACTTCTTCCGCGATCGGCTTCATCTTCTGGCCGGGCGTGTAGACGCGCAGGAGCAGTTGTTGTTGATGCTCAGGGAGTTGATTCAGGCAACCGTCGAGCGCCTGGCGTTCTTGTTCGCTACGAGCGAATTCGTCCTGGCACTCGTCAGCGAGGAGTTCGATGATGTCCTCATCAAATACAAGCCGGTCCCGTGCCCTGGTGCGGCGATAGCTGAGCACTTCATAACGCGCAATGGTCGCCGCCCACCTCGCGAATTCCGTCTCCGGATCAAACCGATCGAACTTCGTCCACGCAGCGATGCTCACGTTTTGCATGACTTCATCCACGTCGTCCCACGATGGCAGCAAGGTGCGGACAAAACTGCGCAACACACCCTCATGCCGCATAAACAGCCGCATGAATGCACGATATGAGTCCTCGTTGCCGGATTGATTTGTGGGCATGTCACTCAAGACGCTTTACTCTCCTCACTTGACTACTACCGGTGGCCCAAGAATCAGCCGCGGGATTTCGCGACGAATAGACGGAATGAACACAATGCTACCGCAGACAAGGGCAGACCACCTCCCTGTACAAAACTCTCTTTGTAACGACTCTCGAGAGATCGATTATTGCAAATCCTCACCAGCAAAGCACTTGCTGATTTCGAGTCGCTTTCGGTCGCTCTTTAGCGATGGCAACCGGATTAGAAACTGAGCCAAATACGTAAACAGCGACCTGCCAAACAGAGTTAACCTGATGGGCGACTTTTTCCATCGCCCGAAACGGGGTGGATCAGTTAACTCAGGTGGACTGCCTTCAGGCACGGTCTGAAATGGACGGCCACTGCATCGGTAATCATCCTGTCTGCGGGGTACAAACCAACTGCTCCCCCCGATGACCGAACCACTTAGAGTTTACAACAACGACCTCCCGTGACCAAGATGTTTCATCCGCTGCTGGCCCTGATCGCCAGTGCTTCCGACTTGCATCTCCGTCGCCAAGTCCGTTATTTGAACGAAGAAAACCAAATACTTCGTGCGAGGATCCCTGGGCAAGTTCACACACGTCCCTACGAACTTGACCGGTTTCTTAAGTTTGGTGTGCCGCTCGGTGCTGCGATCGAAGAACTGATCTCGATCGTCACCCCTGGCACCTTCTACCGCTGGCGATGGGAAGCGAAACGCGGCAAGCTTTCTGTAAGTAAGCCACGAGGCAAGAGCCAGGTGCTGCTGGACCTCGTCCTCAAGAACGCTCGAGAGACCGGGTTCGGCTATACGAAGATCCTCGGAGAACTTCGCAGTCTGGGCATCTCTCGTATCTACCGACAAACGGTCAAGAACATTTTGAAGGACGAGAACATCGAGCCAAGCCCGAAGTGACGGCAGGGGACTTGGGACAACTACTCTAAGGCACATACCCAGACCCTATGGGCTTGTGATTTCTTTACCGAGCGTGCGGTGACGGCAAAAGGAATCGTCGACCTTTATGTCCTGGTATTCATGCACCTTGAGAGCCGCGAGGTCATCGTCTCCAAGAGCACTCGAAAGCCCAACAACGCTTGGGTACTCGAGCAGGCTGAGACCTTCGTCAGGCTGACGAAAGATCGAGAGCATCGTCCTACGATATTGATCGACGACCGGGACACCAAGTCCTCAGGTGACTTTCGATCGACCTTGAAGTATGCGGGAGTCGTGTGCAAGAAGCTTCCGGTTCGCTCACCCAATCTCAACGCCAGGGTCGAACGTTTTGTGCAGACAATCAAAACCGAATGTCCCGACCATTTTATCGCTTCTGGCCAAGATCATCTCGACTACCTTGTTGGCGGGTTTTTCGAACACTACAACGAGGCAAGCCCTCACTCCCATCGAAACCATCGGCCGCCGTGTGAGCAAACACGCGCGCCTGAGTGGGAGACGATTTAGCTTGAGAAGATCGTCTGCAGAGAACGACTTGGGGGTGTGATCAAATCGTACCGCCGCGCTGCTTTGTCAATTGAAAAAGGGCAGGGGAGCAAATACCAGCGCTGCCGATACACGCCCAATGCGACATTGCCCCGAGCAACCTCCCAACCATTGACTTTCAGCATCACTTCTTGGATGCTTCTACTCGGTTCCGACCTCGATTTCTGCTGACTTTCGCTTGCGCACTTTGTTTGTACCGCGCGACCCTGGCTTCTCCTCGAAGAAAACTACTCATTCCCACCCGTAGTTTCAGTCGAGCGAACTTTTAGCACGGGGCGGAGTCGGAACGACGGCACGCCGGAAATTGTCATGCCGGCGAACAGAATCCCCAGATTTTCGAAATCACAAAGGACAAAAGGGTTGTATGGGATTTCGACGAGTGGGACCTCGTGGGCAACGGACTCGCCTGCTGGCAAATACTGGATGCAAAACAGTCGGCGATGGTGAGGAAGCAATTAGCGGCTCTGAAGAATTGAGCATGATGTGCCGCGTTGCCTCGTGCTTGGTAGTGGTATTTAGTGGTGTGGGAACGACCGAGCTTCCCACCGGCAGTTGGAATGTAGGGAAGACATGAGACTCAGAATGCGCAACAACATCGTGAGGAAAGTTCCTCTACACTTAATTCTCAGTGTCTTCGCGGTTTCTGCATCTGCAATTGCTGAGAACGCCGCTCCGCCGGAGACCGTGATGTGTGTTCCGGGCAAGCTGATGTTCTCGGAAGATTTCGACCCTGAGACTGTCTCTGAACGCTGGGGCTTCAAGGCCGATTTTGCACTTCGTGACGGAGCTCTCTTGCGTACAAACGTCAATCCGACGGAAACCAAACGCGTCTTCCTGAAAGATCCGTCTTTCCACAATACGATCATTCAGTTCGACTTCAAGTTGTCGGGCAAGACGACTGACCTTCGGCTCGTGACTGGTAGCGGCGGCGGCTACAACAGCGTCACGCAGATTTATCGAGAGCACTTTCAACTCAATACGCCCGTCGATCGAGACGCTGGAATTGTGCCCGCTCACCTTGGCGAATGCGTCCGCCAACCTCGCCCGGGCCAGTGGCAGACGATGACGGTGGAATACTGGGACGACGAAATAGTTGCGCATTTGAGCGACAAAGAATTCGTCATCGGCCGTCACCCCATCATAAACCGCACTCGCAAGTACTTCGCCTTCCAGTTCGATTTGCCCGGCGCATCGATCGACAATGTTCGCGTCTGGAAGGCTACCGGTCAGCGCGCAAACTGGTCTGAGACTCGCAGGAAACGCACCGCAGTTCAAACTACCCGTGAACCAGTCAACCGTGATGCCCTCGAGCGTTACAGAATCGCTTACGTGAATCTCAAATCGCGTTTGACTCTCACGGATCAGGCTTACCGAGATCTGGTGGCCACACACGACAGGCTCCAAGCCGCTCTACGTGCCGACTACTCCGACGCATTTGCCTCGCACAAAGAACTGACCAAGCTCATCGCGAAGAAGAAACAACAACTCAAAGCATCCGATCCTGAATTCAAACGAATGGAGGTTGCGGTGAACCAAGCGCGGAAGGCGGAGGACGCATACGTCCTGTCGACCGAACCCGAGCTCGCGCGTCTCAAAGAGAGTGGAACGGCGAAGCAGCGTTTCGCTTCTGAACTTGGACAGGTTCGTGCCGCGCTGGAAGCGGCCAGTGACCAGCAACTCGCCGCCTTGGTAACCGAAACGGCAAAGTGTCAGGCCGCCCTCGAAGCCCGTTTTCCTGAAGCCTTCAGAAGCGTGGATGCTGCCGTCCAAGAACGCAATACGAAACGGAAGGCTCTGAATGACTCCCCCAAGTTCCAAGCCCGCAACAGAGCCGTTGTCGACGCCGGTAAGTCCGTTAAGGACTACGAGCAAAAAGCAGATCCCAGCCTTGCCCAACTTGCAGCCGACGCCAAAGCCTATACCGACTCACTCAAGTCATCGGAGGCAAAATGAGATTTCAGGCTTTCCCGCTGCGATGGCTCGCTGCAGGTGTTTTTTCAGTGTTCGCAACGATCCACGCTCCCGTCGTCTGTGCGCAGGATGCGATTGCTCCGAAACGGACAATCGATTTTGCACGTCAATTTCAGCCTATCTTGGCGAAGCACTGCTACCTCCCCGAGTATGACAACCTCGAAAATCGAACCAGAGAAACTCGCGAAGCCAAATCGTTTTGGGCAAGGAACTTGCGGATTCCGAGACTCAAGCGATCTTGTGGGATGCGGAAGAGACTAATTTTCCCGATGAATTCTTATTGGCTCGCCGGTTCGGATGTCTCTAGTAGCCCTTCATCCTTTGAATGGGAACTCTCTCGAATTTGGGCTACGCGGTTTGCTTCCGAAGCAGATGAATGCTTACCGTTTTTGGTCTGTCGTTTCAGCACGGTTCTCTTGTTGAGCCGCACTAGCCCCCTTCCGAGTATCTCCGCTATTCTTGAAAAGCGTTCTTCCGGGGTGAGATCGTCGTTCTTCTTTGTCATTGGTTGACTCCATCAGACTGTTGGAAATTAACCAGACTTACCTCGACTACCGGCAATGTTGGAAGTCCCAGCTAGCGTAAATCTATAACAGAGCGATCATCAATACTCGGCGATCCGTGGCAGAGTAGAAAAAACGCGGGCGAGAACGGCCATTCGGGCCCCAACACAGTTGCATTTGTCGAGCGTTTTGTGCAAACGATCAAGAACGAGTGCATCAATCACTTTATCGTCTTCGGCGAGAAGCAAATGAGTCTGCTACGTTCCGAGTTTTCCGAGCACTACCACCTGGAACGCCCTCATCAGGGTCTGGAGAACGAGCGACCAACCCACACGCCGACCAAGAAGTCTAGCAAGTTGCCTGCCCCCGTCGATACGATTCGGAGGTCCGATATCCGATGCAAAGAGCGCCTCGGCGGTTTGTTGAAAAGCGACTTGCGGAAAGCGGCATAATTCAATGTCGCAACCAGAGCGTCGATCCACTATCGAGGGTGCCGCCGGAGCAATTCCATCTGCTTCGCTGCCGCAATCGTGCGTCCTACCAGGCTTCTGCAGCGATTTCAGCCAATGACGCTCGCTTCTCTGGAGAAAACTAATCATTCCCACCTATAGATTCGCTCGTGCGGACTTTTCGCAAGGGGGCGGTGGACGAGTGCAGCAATCAAAATTTTTTTCGATTAAGCGATCCTCTAAGACTGCGTGAGGTATCGAGTCCGAATTGAGGCTCGAGATCGCTCGCTTCAGCAGGCCGATGCAACCGCTGCTCGCAGCAGCGAGTCCAAATTCGAGCAGGTGTCTTGTGAGCGGCGGTCCAACGTTTTGACAGCCATCGACGATGCGCTCTACAATGCTCAACCTTTGCACAAGCAATCTCATTGCATATACCGCACGACTGCCGTTGAGAGGGACAATCAAAAAGGAATGTGCCAGAACGTAAACTGCGAGAATTACGCGACTACCTACCGAGATGTCTATCAGCTACGACTTCTTGAGAGTCGCTACGCAGCGCTCGGCGAATCAGCACTCAAGGCTGCGTTTAACACGACTAAGCCGTCTCAACTCATCGAGGTTTGGGCGATGATTGGTGCTCAGTGTGCTGACCATCCCGCGTCGCAAGAAGTTAATAATGGCGGTTCTGTGCAATCTTCTTTGATGGGAATACCGCTCAAAGACATGATCAAGTCGATGGCACTTGAAGCGGTTTGCAGGCAATGGGCGGGTTCGCCAGAAGAAATCACCAAACTGCTTGAAAGGCTTTACCAAACGGCTGATGTCAGCGAACAAAAGCTAATTATTCGAGTTCTGCCGCTACTAGAATTTCAAGAGCACTTTGTACGAATAGCGACCGAGGCTGCACGAACTAATATCGTGCCGGTATTCTCCGCTCTGGCACTAGGCAACCCCTTTCCTCAAGAGCATTTCAATGAGAATCAATGGAATCAAATGGTGCTGAAGGCCATTTTTGTTGGCTGTGAGGTTCGTAAAATAGTTGGACTGCGAGAACGACATAATTCGTCTCTCTCAGAAACGATTTTTCAATACATCAGCGAAAGACACAGTGCTCAGCGTTCAGTTCCTCGTGCCGTAGTCGAACTTTGCGAGCAGGCTCTGAGTGCGGCTTCACTACTTCAGCTTAACGCGATCAAGTCTGCTCTACTTCAGGAATAGAATCATGCGATACATCGACCCTCATATTCACGTGAGTTCCCGAACCACTAATGATTATCAGCGGATGCATGCCGCTGGAATTGTCGCCGTTGTCGAACCAGCATTCTGGTTGGGGCAGCCCAGAACTTCGGTCGGTACGTTCCAAGACTATTTCTCGTCACTCATTGGCTGGGAACGATTTCGTGCGTCACAGTTTGGCATCCGTCACTACTGTACCATCGGATTAAACTCCAAAGAAGCGAACAACGAACCGCTGGCCGAAGAGGTCATGGAGATCCTCCCGCTTTTCATTGTGAAGGACGGCGTCGTAGCTGTTGGCGAGATTGGCTACGACGACCAAAGTGAGTCCGAGGACAAGTACTTTCGATTACAAATTGAGCTTGGGAAGAAATTCAAAAAACCAATTCTTGTTCATACCCCGCACCGAGCGAAGAAAGAAGGGACACTCAAAAGCATGGATGTGTTGGAAGAACACGGCGTCCCACCTCATTTGGCAATAATTGACCACAACAATGAGGAAACCGTGCGTGAAGTGCTCGACAGAGGATATTGGGCGGGCTTCACGATTTACCCAGATACAAAAATGGGCAAGGACAGAATGGCAAATGTAGTTCAGGAATATGGTTCGGAACGTATCATCGTCAACAGTTCGGCTGACTGGGGAGTGAGCAATCCGCTCTCAGTACCGGATTGTGCCGCAGTCATGAGGGAGCGAGGGATTGATGAAGCTGATATCACCAAAGTGACATACCAGAACGCGATCGACTCTTATGCCGCCAGCGGACAGTTCAACCCTTCTGACTGGGAGGAGTCGTTCTCGTATGATCAAGCTGAACTCATGGAAGGGAACAGTGTCTTGCGAGGCCAAGTCCCCAAGTCTTCGGAGTCTTGAACTCGTAGTAGCAGCGCTGAATCCGACAAGTTGAGTTGGGGTCTAACGTGACATCGCTGCAAAGCTGCACTGCGCGGCTGTTGAGTGGATTACCCGACGAACAACCAGAGTTACAAACGTTTCGACGACTTCAAGCACGAAAACCTAAACCATGAAGAGATATTCCTCAGTATTAACCATCGCTTTTTTTGCTTCGTTGTGCACCTGCATTGCTTCGCTGGGCACCCGTAGTCTCCGTGCAGAAGATAGCATAAAGGTACTAATTGCTGATGGGCCTCAGAAGGCTCACAACCACCAGGAAACGACGCCTGTTCTGAAGCAAATTCTAAGTAAGGATTCCCGTTTCGAGGTGGATCACTCTCGCTCAACGAAGGAGGGCTGCGAAGACGGTAGTTACCGACCGGATTTCAGCAAGTACGACGTGGTCGTAATGAACGAAGGTTTTGGTGCCGCCGATTGGCCCGCCGCAACTCAGAAGGCCTTTGAAGATTACATGGCCAACGGCGGAGGCATGGTCGCGATCCATGCGGCGAATAACTGCTGGCCGAATTGGGTCGAGTACAACAAGATGACAGCCCTAGGAGGTTGGGGTGGTCGCAACGAAAAAAGCGGCCCTTATTTGTATGTTGACGCCGAGGGCGAAGTCGTACGCGATACTTCAAACGGGAGGGGCGGAGCTCACGGCCCCCAACACGAATTCGAGTTGGTCGTCAGGGATCAACAACACCCAATCATGCAAGGACTTCCTCCCAAATTCAAACATGGTCCGGATGAGCTTTACGATAAGTTGCGAGGTCCGGCGGAGAATGTGACGATCTTAGCGACCGCATTTTCGTCCAAGGAAAAGCGGGGAACTGGCCGCCACGAACCGGCCTTGATGGTTGTCTCATACGGCAAAGGCCGAGTCTTCCACTCGATTTTGGGACATCATGTGAAGCAAATTAAAGAGGGGAGTTTTGTGACGACGTTTTTGCGTGGAACGGAGTGGGCCGCTACTGGAAAAGTAACGATACCTGTTCCGGCAGACTTTCCCAACCAGAAGTTTGAATAGAACCCGCTGGGTAAGAAACATGCCAAACGACTCGTGGAAGGTCGACGAGTGAGACTAAGTTCGGCCGAAGTAGGGCAGAGTTTCTTGGAGCAACAGCCCTATCACCTTGGATGGCTCGGACGGAGGCCAGTTGCTCAAAGGAAGAAGACGTTTCGCAGGGTAGGTGATGATTCCTCACGTCCGCTTCTACGCCCCAGCAAGCTTAACTAGGAGTGTACCCGCAACACTAGTTATTTCGAGAGTATTGTGATTCTCGTTGTCTCTTGCATTCAGCGTCCGTTCCTTCCAACGGCAAACTCGCAGAGTAACACCCCACCAATTATTCCGCTCTTTAACGGGAAGAACTTAGACGGCTGTATGCTGATGCTCCCAAAGCAGATGCCATTCCAAGCGTGAAACCGAGTTTTGCGGATCGCGATGGAAATTTAGTCAGCATGGGAGTACACGGAGGCCACTTGATTTCTGACAAGTCGTATTGGGACTAACGGCTCGACGTTCAATACCGGTTCCTAGACAACCCTGGAAACGGCGGTGTGCTTGTTCATACGGATGGAAAGCGTCCACGTGTTCTCTACGAGATGTTCCCCGCTTCTTTAGAAGTACAGATGCAACATCAAGCAGCGAGCGATTTTTGGTGTATCCATGAAAAATTCCCAGCCCGATCTGGAAAAAAGTTGCAAGGGACCGAGCGGAAATTAGGGCGGAGAACGGTGGGAGTCACGACACATCGTCAATCTGCCCGATGGTAATGAAAAGCCCCTAGGACACTGGAACACGATGGCCGTCGAGTGCTTGGGCGACAAGATTCGAGTTTGGATTAATGGAGATTGCGTCAACGAAGGCCATGACCGTAAGACGAGAGCAGACCCAATCTCGTTGCAAGCGGAAGGGGCTGAGGTCGACTTCCGAAAAAGTAGAGCTGCCGTCAATTATCGAGCTTTCACCGGCCGCAGATCTGAACCGCAAAGTCATTCACTGAGGTACAAAACAACTTTCTCCAGAGTTCTATGATGAAGAAGCTTTCCTCTGCGACTCCAACAATGACAGGGCTATGGATGTTGTCTGGGGACCATTCTGTTACGAGGTTCCAGAGTTCGCGAAAAAGCATGCCTACCAGGATGTGAAAAGGTACGACCCGAAAGGCTATTCCGATAACTTCTTGACCGTTGGCCAGGACTTCAATAGCGACGGATGGGACGACAGCGTGCCGAAATTCAGATGTTGGTTCCGGCGTCGATCAGGGGGATACGGTTGATCCAGGACCGCGCTGATGCCGTCATCCCACACGTGCACCCCCACGGCGAATAGTTGAATTCAACTATGGGGATTGCCAGCGAGGTTGCCGCAGTGGCAGCCGCACTGTCTGTCTACTTGCGTTTCAACGGGATTCACGCGATCACTGGGCTATCCGCCGGCAAAGCACAGTGATCAAGCTTCGAACGCTTCTCCAAACAAAACTAATCCCAGCTGAGGCTTCCTGCAGACTGGTACTCGGTAACGCGTGTCTCGAAGAAGTTCTTCTCTTTGGCCAGATCCATTGTCTCGCTCATCCAGGGAAACGGGTTCGACGAGCCATATTGCATCGGTAGCCCGATGCGTTCTAGACGGCGGTCGGCGATGTGTTGGACATAGTCACGGAATAATCCTGCATTCAGCCCCATGATGCCTGCTGGGAGACAGTCGGCGGCATAGTCCAACTCCAGTTCGACGGCTTGTTTGACCCGATCAATCATCGATTGCTGAAACTCAGCTGTCCACAATTGAGGGTTCTCTGCCTTGATACCGTTGATGAGATCAATCCCGAAATTCAAGTGGATGGTTTCGTCGCGTAAGATATACTGGAACTGCTCGCCAATTCCTGTCATCAAATTACGACGATGGAAAGAAAGCATCATGACGAAACCGGTGTAGAAGAATACGCCTTCCATGATCAGGTAGTAGCCAATAAGGTTCTTCAGAAAGGCCTGTGCACCTTCATCCGTCGCAGTTGAGAAGTCTTCAGAAAGAACTTCCGCGGTCAACTCCGTCTCAAACGTATCTTTGCGAGCAATCGCGGGCACCTCGTGGTACATGTTGAATACTTCGCCCTCGTCGAGTCCTAGAGAGTCCACTACGTACAAAAAGGTATGGGAGTGGACCGCTTCCTCGAATGCTTGACGTAGTAAGTACTGCCGGCACTCGGCGTTGGTGACATGCTTGAAGATCGCCAGAACTAAGTTATTACCAACCAGACTCTCTGCAGTTGAAAAGAAGCCTAGGTTTCGCATGATAACGCGTCTTTCAGCGTCAGTGAGTTTGTCGCTACGCCAAGTTTCAATGTCCTTGGTCATCGGTACTTCTGTCGGCATCCAATGATTCGCACATCCGTTTTGGTAGTGCTCCCATGCCCAGTTGTATTTCAGCGGCATGAGCTGATTGACGTCGACTTGATTGCAGTTGATCAGTCGCTTATCCGTCGCGTCGAAG
This sequence comes from Aureliella sp., assembly GCA_963691875.1. GTDB lineage: Bacteria > Planctomycetota > Planctomycetia > Pirellulales > Pirellulaceae > Aureliella. Next base: position 377,834 of record OY829846.1, on the reverse strand, counting down.
CGATTGGAGGAAGGGGACTTGGTTTGCGGTGATACGATAGACATGGCATTACATCCTTGGGTCGGTCGGAATAGGAATCGTGCTCCGCTCGCGTAGCCAACGAGCGAGAGCGAGTCGGTTTGGAAGTGTGACGGGGCCTTCCGTAAACTCGTCGTCTTGGTTGAGAACGCAGATCTGGAAAGGCCCGTTACGATTTGGCAGATCAAATCCACCGGTATCCGTCAAAATCAATTGGCGACCATCGGATTCCACTCGTATCCAAGCTCGAGACACGCCCGGCTTGTGGAACACTCGGAATCCACGTTCAATCCAATTGAGGTAGAACAGCATGCCTATTGGCAAGCCTCGCAGTCCGGATCATCGATGCTGCACGTGGCGGGGTTTGTTGCCGCCTCGACACGATCAACACGGATCGCAGATGATTGACTTTGCGACTTCATCCAGCGCGGCTGGATACCGTGCCGGTTCACATCGACTGTTGATTTTTCCACTTGAGTCGCGGCGAGTGATCGCAGGTAGTAGGTGGTCTTGAGGCCAGCTTTCCACGCCATGCGATACATGGCATCGATCGCTTTGCCACTTGGAGCAGCCAAGTACAAATTGAGCGACTGCCCTTGATCGATCCATTTCTGACGAGCCGACGCGGCACGAATCAACCACGACGGGTCGATCTCGAAAGCAGTCGCAAATCGCTTCTTCAGTTCATCGGGGATCTGCTGGATCTCTCCGATCGCACCGTCGTAGTACTTCAGAGCGTCAAGTGTTTCGGGATTCCAAAGCCCCCGTGCTTTCAGTTCGCTTACCAGCGTGAAGTTGGTCTGTGTGAACTCTCCCGACAAATTGCTCTTGGAATAGAGTTGTTTGTAAGTCGGTTCAATCGACTGTGTGCAGCCGACGATCGTTGAGATGGTTGCCGTTGGCGCGATGGCTAGGCAGTTGCTGTTCCGCATACCGTGTTTGGCGATCTGGTCACGAACCTCCTGCCATTCCAGCGTCGTATCACGACCAATTTCGAGGCTATCACACCGTTCTTCCTCGAGCAGCTGAACCGTGTCGATGGGCAGGAGGCCACGATCCCATTTTGATCCGGCGTAGGATTCATAGGTTCCGCGCTCGGCAGCCAGGTTGCTTGATGCCAACAGTGCGAAATAGCTGATCGCCTCCATTGACGAATCTGCGAACTGGACCGCTTCGTCACTAGCGACAGGGATATGCAACGCACTCAATGCGTCCTGGTATCCCATCAGACCTAAGCCCACCGGCCGGTGTCGAAGGTTCGCGTTCTTCGCTTCCGGGGTAGGGTAGTAGTTGATGTCGATTACGTTGTCGAGCATCCGCATGGCAGTGTTGATTGTGTCTCGCAACAACTCTAGATCGAGCTTGCCCTCTACAACGTGACGTCCGAGGTTAATGCTTCCCAGATTGCAAACCGCTGTTTCATCTTCGCTGGTATTCAAAAGAATCTCGGTGCAGAGGTTGCTACTGTGCACAACGCCAACGTGATCTTGTGGAGAGCGGATGTTGGACGGATCTTTGAAAGTGACCCAAGGATGTCCCGTTTCAAATGTACGCGTCAACAACTTTCGCCAGAGCTCGACAGCCGGCATTCTGCGATGTTGCCGGATACGACCAGCAGCGGCCTCTGCTTCGTAGTGCTCGTAACGCTCTCGAAACGCTTGACCATAGATGTCATGCAAATCGGGTACTTCATCTGGGCTGAACAAAGTCCAGTCTTCGCCCGCTTCGAGTCTTTGCATAAAAAGATCCGGAATCCAAGCGGCGGTATGCATGTCATGGGTCCGCCTGCGATCGTCGCCCGTGTTCTTGCGAAGGTCCAGGAACTCAACGAAATCGAGATGCCACGGCTCCATGTACGCGCAGACCGCACCCTTGCGTTTACCACCTTGGTTCACCGCGACGGCAGCATCATTTACGATCTTCAAGAACGGAATTACACCTTGGCTCTCGCCATTGGTCCCTTTAATCCTGGCACCCGTTGCCCGGATGTTTGTCCAATCGTTCCCCAAACCACCAGCCCACTTCGACAAGCGAGCGTTATCGCCAATTGACTTGAAGATGTGATCCAAGTCGTCCTGGACCGTCGTTAGATAGCAACTACTGAGTTGTGGGTAAGGTGTTCCAGAGTTGAAAAGGGTCGGCGTCGCGCTGGTGAAACGCATCGACGACAGGAGTTCGTAGAACTCGATAGCTCGCTGCGTTCGGGATTCTTCCGATTCGCCGAGAGCGAGTCCCATTGCAACACGCATCCAGAAGTACTGCGGTGTCTCGATACGACGTCCATCGATGTGAAGAAGATAACGATCGTAAATCGTTTGCAAGCCGAGGTAACGAAAGCTCTTGTCTCGGCTGGGCTCAAGAGCCGCCGCAATTTTGACGAGATCGAAACCTCGCAGGTCTCCGGACAAACGTCCCGCCCGCACGCCTTCGATAACGTAGTGCTCGAAACGATCGCGATAAACTTGTTCAAACTGACCAGCGAACTGGCTTTGTCCGATAGCTTGGCGATAAATGATGCTAGCTTGCAGCTCCGCCGCTAGGTCATCGTACGCCGGATCTCGCTCAATCCGGCTCCGTGCCGAAAGCACTAAGGCGCGAGTGACATCTTCTGGTGTCATGCCATCGAATGCACCACGTACCACTTCGTCCACGATTTCGGCGGCGTTGACCTCGCTGCGTTTCGAGGATTCGCAGTTTTCAAGAAAGCGTTGCAGGCGCACAACATCAAACGGGACTCGTACACCAGGCTCAATCTCGACAAACAGCCGTTGCTCTTCTTGCCGCCGATCTTCGAGCGAATCGAGCTGCAGTTCCTCTCCGCGAATGGCACGCATTCGTGCATGTTCGGTGCGATAGAGGATGTATCGCCTCGCGACTCGAAAATGCTCGCGACGCATTAACCCCATTTCGACGACATCTTGAATTTGTTCCACCGTTGCGGGTTGGGTCGCTTCGCGGGCGATGACGACTACAGCAACCTCCTCAACGATGGATGAGATGTCTTGCAGAATCTCGTTATCAAACGGCTGGCCATCGGCAAGATTCATCTCTGCGCGGAAAGCTCTTTCGATTGCGGTAGCAACTCGAGAGGGTTCAAAATCGACGATGCGTCCATCGCGTTTGCGAACGACAGCCGTCTTGGGGGCAGCACTCATGCAACAACTCCTTTTGACGCCTGCTTCCGTGATGCGGCTGACGTCCATTGGTGCACAGATGAAAGCTCAGCGCAAACGCACAACGTCATTGCGCGTAAGTAGCTGCTACTTTTGACCGTGCAAAAGAAAGGTTGAAAATCCAAACAACGCAGACATCATGTCGCCGACATCCATCGTCGCTTGCAACGATCGCCCCAATCCAAGAGGGCACTCAATCGTCTATTTCGTGGTAGGTCTTCTGACTCACCGCATCGAATACTCGCTGCCTTCTCATCCTCGTCGTTCACCCTTGGTGGGCAAACACACAAACAATGGCCTTCGTAAAGAAGAAGTATCGATTGCAACATTTCCGTTGCAGCGGTTCACAGCGGCCGGACCGTCCCGGATTTGTTTTCTGGCCGAAGCCGAAAACGCACCGAAGTTCCCTGTTCACGAAGTCTGGAGATTCCAAACTTCGCCACCACGAACGAGCCAAAGTATAGCGATTTCGCAATTGCTGTCAAACAAGTTATCCACAACGTTCCCAGCAGTATTTCCTCTTCGATTGATTGCTTCAGATTCCAGTCCGCCAAAGTTACCCACCCCACATGTGACTCCTCCGACGGCGATAATCGCAAACGAATTCAACGAAGTTGCTGGTCATCGACATGCTTCGTCTGACGCTATGGACTACCAGACAACCCAATAATTCTGCTTAACTTGCTCCATTGTCGCGCGAGCGTTGCATCGGCCGCCTAATCGCGATGAGGAGTGAAAGCAGAACCTCGACTACGCCTCTCTTCGCTCACCTCCGCAAAGTCGCGTGCGAATCCGGCACACTTCAAGCGTACCCAGAATTGCCAGCGTCTCTTCCAAACTCAGGTTGGCATCGGCGGCGACGGGACCGGCATAAGACAATGCTTCACCCAGCGACTCCACACTGTTGAAGCTCTTGTTGGCTGCCGCTGTCAGACCATCGGCGACTCGGGACGCATCCTTCGCTTCCATCCCAAACTGAAGAATCGCCGCAGCGAATATTCCGGAGGCAACTGACGCGTCGGTTCCAGTCGCTCGAGGCAAATTCGTCACGCTGCCCGTCGTATCCTCGATCTGTTAGGGTTGAAACCTGCTCGTCCTATCTCGGTCATCAATGAGGCAACTACGCTGGCTGAGAAACTGGGAGTTGCCTTGCGATGCAATGGTCTCGCTTTTGCACTGATAAGCGAGCTGACCAAGCATGGGGTTGCGTTAATCAAGACTGAAAACGAAGCGAAGAACCGGTCGATTTACGCATCTTATTGGTTTAACCCAATCGACTTCTTTCAAAACAACTCAACTCGATCACTCAGACCCACTACGACAACTACCAGCTATTTCGCGATGAGATTCAGTCACTCGTCGACAAGCAAAAGCGCCTCATCGGGATCGTCACCCCTGGAGATGTGAAAGTGGATAAAGTGAAATAGCTCGAGTACATGAACACGCTAACAACGCCCGCGGTGGAACGGTAGATGGGCATCAAAGTGTTGCAAGGAGTCATCGAATCTTAGGCATTATGACCGCGCGTTGATCTGTTTCATGCTTTAAGCGATACGATACGCTGTACCAGATCTGAAGCATCTTCTCTCCGGGGTCTGATCGTCGGTGGGAATGGCGGTGCGCCACCTAGTACCTGCGCACACCAATAGGTCGTCCGCATTTTGAATGCTTCGAGCCATTGACTGGTGTACGCGCTGCTACTGGTTAGCCTTCGATACGACGCGAGGGCCTCTCCAATCTCCGAGGCCCAAGGGTGCCCCTCCGGCCCAAAATAACCCGCCTCAGCGGTCCGCGTCACACCCCGTTTTAACAATCGCTCCGCCTCGTCGATCGACTCAGTCCCTGTGCGATCTTCGGGATCGGAATCCAAGAGCATTGCGCCATGCACCAGCCGCGCGGCCGACTCGCTAAACCAGATGTCGCCGAAGTTCACCGCCCAGCCCCAACCATCTCGCTTAGCGGCCGCGAGACGCAACGTCTCCGCAGCTGCCGCCCACTCACCCCGCATCATCTGCTCCAGACCATCGATCCACATGAACCGGGCCGCCTCCAAAAGTCGCTTTTGGAAACAACCCCTAAGGTTTTGCTCGGCCAGCCAGCGAACTTCTGAATCGCCAAACGTGAGGGCGTGGCCAAGATAGAGCTCGCATTCGAAAAGTGTGTTCTCAAGCAGTTTGTGCACATTCATATAATACCCGCCGAGCTGAGCCCACCACCTTCCCCCGTCAAGCCGTGGATGCTGTTCAAGAAGCTGCCGAAGTCGGCCAAGATCAGCACACATTTGTTCGCAAGTGTCGCGATTGTCGAGTTCTCCCCGCTCCCACTGGTTCCAAGCGTAACCAAGGTCACTATAAATCTCGTTGGCAATCTTGTTTGCTCGTTGCTGCTCCTGTTCGAAAGTAGCGACATCAAATCCACTCGGCGGATGATTACCCTCTACCACGAAGGTAATCTCCAAGCGAACGAGGCCGACTGCTGGATCTTCCCAGTCGGCTGTGCTCACTGCAACAAAATCGACCTCATACGTGGCTTCACGGTGTGGATCGAATTGCACTTGGCCGGCGAGTCTTCCATCGTCCGTGAATAATACGCCTGGCGGCAGCCGCATGAGCGTAGGGGATTGCATAAACCCTTCTTTGCTCGGCAGGCTCTCAACATCGGGTTGTTGTATTGAGTCTCCAACTCGGACGGTACCGAGGTCGACAGTATGCTGCCTGACTTTCAGACCGTTCCTCTCCGCACACCGGTAGTGCTCGCTATAAAGCTCGACGCTCGTCCAGTTCTTGGGACAACAGTCGCAGCCGTGGCACCGTCCATCACGATAGCCTGGGCTGTAACCTCGCTTGGCGTCATCCGCACAGCCAAGACTTGCTACCGCAATTTGTCGCTCGGACTCAGTTCGAGCCTCAGTCGTTTCAGTACTGGCTGCAGTTGCTTGTACCGCGGGTCGCTCGGCCAGAGCGTCAAGGCAGCGGGCGATTCTCAAATCCTCACGTGTTGGTTCACGGCAGTAGCTGTCTTCGTCCTCTGGAACGTAGATGAGCAAGTGATCCTCTTCAATCGCAACTTGATAGGGAGCTTCTTTTCCGGCTGGCCACTCAGCTTCGCGGTAATGCAGCATTATAATTCGTCCAAGCTTCCAACCGCTCGGCCCAAGGTTGCACATGACGAAATCGCCTAGCCCAAAACGCAAGTCATTCATCAGCTCTGCCTCGTGGATTGGTGAACTTTCAACGAGTCCATGATTGGAACCGCTCCAATTCGAATCCTCTCGTAAATTTCTGGATCCTTGAACTGGTAACCGTCAGGGATGTGCAAGATCTCAGCCGTCGCAACGAAGTGTCTGTGCCTCGGCTCGTATCTGTGATTTGTGCTCATCCAACTTGTCCGCGTCATTCAACCGACGCAGATTCTCACTGCAAATTACGTTGTAAGCCGTTCGCAGGAAACGTTCCTACTGGTAACTTCTTAAATCGTCGCACAAAATTTGAAAGGTGTTCCTTGACCTGCTAGGAAATGTTTTGCGATCAAAACCTAACACAACAACCAACCACCGATGAGAAGTTTACCAGAGGAACTGACGAAGACCAGCGTGATCAAGGTCGAAGAGAGTCAGCTTCGCTGTCATGTAGACGAAGTTGTTCGTAGCTCTGTTTAGGAAACGTTGAATAGCCTGCTAGAGGCTGAAGCGGACCAACTGACTGAAGCGAAGAGGTATGAACGATCAGCGGACCGCGTTGATACGCGAGCAGGTAGCTACACTCGGAAGCTTCAGACGAAGGCTGGGGAAGTGGAATTGAAAGTCCCACGACTGCGCAAGCTACCGTTTGAGACGCAGATTATCGAGCGTTACAAGCGTGGCGAGACTAGTGTTGAAGAGGCTTTGGTCGAGATGTATCTGGTCGGCGTTTCAGTTCCTCCCTGTGCAGGACCCTTACATGAGAATTCGCGAGGAGTACTCACATTTGTAAGTGCTGAGATAACTGCAACTTGCGGGTTCCGGTACTCATCCGGTTAAGGATGCGGCGGATGTGTCACTCTCCAACCTTGAGTGGTTGAAAAGTTCTCTGGTTCGAGCGTCACATTCGATCTCCAAGTGGTCGTGTGTGACGCGACTCTTACGACGTGGCCGGACGGAAGCATGCCGTGAATTGAAATCGGTGCTTCGCTGACTACTTTGGAAGCCCGAACCCGGGGTGCAAAAAGTCCGCTCCGATAGCGACTTACCCCGTAAATCACAGCATAATCTCGATGGCGAGCTTCCGAAACGTTTACACCTCTTTGATGCTCGTAATCGCCAAGTCCACCGACAAGGAATTGGCCCGCCAAGTGAGCTACCTCAAGGCCGAAAACCAGATCTTGCGAAGCCGGCTTCCAGAGCGAATGAGCCTGACTCAACGCGAGAAGAATCGATTAGTCCGATTCGCCAAGAACGTCGGTTCAGCATTGAATGAGCTGGCAACGATAGTTCATCCATCGACGATCCGTCGCTGGATTCGAGAAGACTCGGGCAAGAAAGGAAAGCAACAGCCCAAGAAGGGAAGGCCGAGAACCGGGGAGGATATCGAGAAGCTGATTCTGAAACTCGCTAAAGATACCGGATGGGGTTACACCCGGATTCTTGGCGAACTCAAGAAGCTTGGCATCGAGTCGGTGACTCGGAATACGGTGAAAAACATCCTCAAACGCAACGGCTACGAAACCGGTCCGGAACGTGGACCAGGCACTTGGGATGAATTCCTGAAACGTCATGCAGCCACCATGTGGCAATGCGACTTTTTCTCGAAGAAGATCGTCTCAAAGACCGGACTGCGAGACGTGTTCGTTCTCGTATTCCTGCACGTTGAGACGCGTCGAGTGTTCATCACGCCGACGACGTATAAGCCCGATAAAGAGTGGATGGTCGAGCAATCGGAGGAGTTCATTCGTCACAGCAAATCAGAGAAGCTGCCCTGTAAGATTCTGATGCACGACAACGACGGCAAATATGCGCGACCGTTTCTCGACGCATTCAAGGATAAGAAGATCGAGACTCGCCGAACGGCCATTCGGTCACCGAATACAGTTGCATTTGTCGAGCGTTTTGTGCAAACGATCAAGCAGGAGTGCCTCGATCATTTCATCGTGTTCGGCGAGAAGCACATGAGTCTGATATGTTCCGAGTTTTGCGACCACTACCACCGAGAGCGTCCTCATCAGAGGCTGGAAAACGAGCGACCAACCCACGTGACGACCAAGAAGTCTGGCAAATTGCCGAATCCCGTCGATAAGATTCGGGTGTCCGATATCCGATGCAAAAAGAGCGTCTCGACGGTTTGTTGAAAAGCTACTCGCGAAAAGCGGCATAGTCTCTAAGTCGCAACCAAAGCGTCGATCCACTAACGAGTACATCACCTTAGCAATTCCATCTGCTTCGCTGCCGCAATCGTACGCACTACCAGGCTCCTGCAGCGATTTCAGCCATTAACGCAGGCTTCTATCTGAAGCAAACTACTCATTCCCACCTATAGATTCGCTCGGGCGGACTTTTTGCACAGGGGCGGACTCCAACTAGCGAATAACCTTCGCGGCAAACCCAACCAGCGGCCGAGGCGAACTCTACGCCAGTCAACAGCGGTGATCGGTAAGAACGAGTACAATCTCAATTGTCGCCGCCTAAAAAAACCAACAAATTGGCGATCGAGGCTTTGAAGCGATGATGACTTGCTTGAAGGACATTTTGCCGTGAGAGTACGAGTATTGATGAAACGATCTGCTTTAGCTTTGTTTTCGATTGCGGTTTGTTGCGACTGTTTGATCCGACTACACGCCGATGACTTCATGCGTTTCCGTGGAAACGAAGGAACCGGTGTCGCCGATGAACATCCGAATCTTCCCGATCGCTGGAGCAAGACCGACAATGTTGTATGGGTGGCCGACGTGCCCGGGCAAGGTTGGGGAAGCCCGATCGTCGTCGGTGATCGCGTTTTTTTGTCATCCGTCGTCGCAGACCAGGAAACCACAAAACCAAAGGGAGGCCTCTACCTTGGTCAAGGCGTGCGCGACCCTTCGAGGGGCATTCACCACTGGATGGTGTATTGCTTCGATTTGACGAGCGGGAAAGAACTCTGGAGTCACGAATCTCACACCGGCCACCCTGTTGTGCCGCGTCATCCGAAGAGTTCGTACGCAGCCGAGACACCAACAACTGATGGCGAACGTCTGTTCGTGCTCTTCGGGGATCTTGGACTGTTTTGTTACAGCTTTGACGGTGACCTAATTTGGGCTCAACGGATCGAACCGAAGAAGACAAACCTTGATTACGGCGCGGCGGCTTCGCCCGTCGTACATGACGGCCAGGTCTTCGTTGTTTATGACAACAAGGAGGATTCGTGGATTGCGTCCTTCGACGCCGAAACGGGTGAACAGCGATGGCGCACTGAGCGAGACGAAACCCATTCGTGGGCCACTCCGCTTGTTTGGAAGAACGACAAGCGAACGGAGATCGTAGTTCCCGGCCAGCGAAGCAATCGTAGCTACTCGCTTGACGGTAAGGTGCTTTGGAGCTTCCCCGGAAAGATGTCGGTGTTGGTGATTCCGTCACCGTTCGCCGCACATGGCATGTGCTACATCTCGTCCGGTTACGTCGGCGACTCTCATCGCCCAACGTTCGCTCTGCGTCCCGGTGCTGTAGGGAAAATCAACGTTGAGAACGGCTTTACAAAGAGCGATTTTATCGAATGGTACCAGCCCAAGGCGTCCCCCTACAACACAACGCAAATCGTTTACGGCGACTACCTGTACACTGTCTACGATCAAGGATTCATGACCTGTCACAATGCATTGACAGGCGAAGAGGTCTACGGCAAGCGTCGCTTTTCGCCGAAAGGCAGCTTCACCGCATCCCCTTGGGCCTACAATGGCAAGGTGTTCTGCCTCAGCGAAGAAGGATTGACCTATGTGATCAAAGCAGGACCGAAGTTCGAGATTCTCAACACCAATCCACTGGAAGAACTCTGCATCGCAACGCCGAGTGTCGTGGGCGACAAACTGCTCGTCCGCACTCTGACAAAGGTTTACTGCTTGACAAAAGATGCACATATAGTCGCGACTGGGGCTAAAGACGAGCCAGCGGTCGTTCAGACCAAACTTGGTCCGGTCTCCGGCACTGCGACGCGAGACGATGCGATTGAAATCTACAGAGGCATCCCATACGCGGCGCCGCCGACAGGAGAACTGCGATGGCGACCTCCCCAACCGGCACCCAAGTGGTCGGAGATTCGTAAGTGTAAGCAGTACGCGGCAAAGTCTCTGCAAAAGAGCAAGCGAGGTGGTGGTCATCAGAGTGAAGACTGTTTGTACTTAAACGTCTGGACAGCTCGAAATCGTTCCGAAAAAAAACGCCCCGTGATGGTCTGGATTCATGGCGGTGGCTTCACTCAGGGATCTGGACATCAACCGGGCTACGACGGAACACAATTGGCCAAACGTGGCGTTGTCGCCGTCACAATCAACTATCGGCTGGGCGCATTAGGCTTTATGACGCATCCAGCGCTTTCGGCTGAATCTCCGCACGGATCGTCAGGCAACTACGCGATTTTGGATCAGATTGCGGCCCTAAGGTGGGTTCGCGACAACATCGCTGATTTCGGTGGCGATCCGGACAACGTGACGATCTTCGGTGAATCCGCCGGCGGAACCAGCGTCTATCTACTCGCGGCCACGCCGCTGTCTAAAGGGTTGTTTCATCGAGCCGTCCTGCAAAGTCCATGGCTTGATCCAGCTATCTTTCGAGATCTGAATGACGAAACTGTAAACGGCCCACCAGCCGAATTCGATGGCGAAGAGCAAGCCCGAAAGTTGTTTGGTGGCAAGGCTGATGCAGACGATGTTTTGGCAAAGCTACGAGGACTGCCAGCTGAGGATGTTTTGAACAAGGTTAAGCAGCGCTGGCCCGTTGCAACGGACGGATGGGTCTTCCCCAAGCCTCCTCATCAGATCTACGCTGACGGAGAACAGCACGACATTCCAGTCGTCATCGGGACCAACCGCGACGAAGGCACGATGTTCGCATCACGCAATGCATTCGGAGGGACGCTGGAAACTTACAAGCAAGCGATGGCCGAACGATTCGGGAAACACGGAGAAAAAGTCGCGGACTTCTATAGACCTAAATCCGAAGATGATCTTTGGAGAGTCGCCGTCCAGCAGATTACTGACATCTGGTTCGTCCAGCCCGCTCGCGAGTTTGCTCGAGCAATGGACCGGCAGGGCACAGAGGTTTGGATGTACCACTTTACCAAACCAGTCTGGGGCTGGATGGGCGCGGCACATGCCGCCGAGATCGGATACGTCTTCGGCAACCTCGAGCAACCCAAACCGGACGACGCGGAGCTGTCTAATGCGTTCATGGACTACTGGGTACAATTCGCCAAGACTGGCAATCCCAACGTGGATGGAAATCCGAATTGGCCAAATTACACCAGCGATGGAGACTTTCATCTTGTAATGGACGAGGAGATTGAATCTGAATTCGGACTACGCAAGGAAGCGTGCAACCTGTTGGATGGAATCCTTAAAGACCGACGGAAACAATCTGTGCTACCACGATAGAAACGCTCAACTGACAGAGGGCAATCGATGAAAACAAAAAAAATGTACAATAGGCTTCCCGCGACGCGGTTGAGCAACTTGGAGTCCTGGCGCAGCCCCTGGAGTACCATTTCGCAAGGTGGAGCAACCTATCTGGTGCTTGGAGTATTCGCCGCACTCGGGACGTTCGTTGTTCCAGCCGACGCTCAAGAAACACGTCGATTACAGCAAGCCGCCAGCGAAAGTGCGGAGCGAATCACCATGGGAACTGACAGCCCCGCAACGGACACCGACGGAAAATTCATTCACTTGTTCTACTTCAAATTCAAGGATGATGTTGATGAGGCGGAAATCGAAGGGTTATTGAAAGAGCTGGCAGCAGCGTCGAAGAATATTCCCGGCGTAAGGCAGTTTCTGATCGGAAAAAACGAGGCTCGGCAGGCACACGGATTTCAATACGGTGAAATCGTTGTCTTCGACAAAAAGGAAGATCTGGAAGTCTTCGAACGCCATCCCGATCATCTCAAGCTCGTCCGCAAGATCGGACCGAAAATGGTTCACGGCGTCACCATGGACTTTACTCCTCTGAAAGACGCTAGCTTTTTAAAAGTAGACGACTCAGAAGGCGAATCACCAAAGAAGATGTTCATTCACGCTTTCAGCTTTAAATTCAGGCCAGCAGCGCCGCAGGAAAAACTCGAACAACTAATGATCAAACTTGCCGCTACGAAGTCACGCATTCCGGTTCTTAAGGAATTCGTGGTCGGGAAGAACGTAGCTCGCAACAGCCACGGATTCCAATACGGAGAAATCGCTGTGTTTGACTCTAAGAAAGCGTTGCAGACTTACCAGCACCACCCCGAGCATAGCAAACTCGTTCCGCAGATTCTCACGCACATGGAAATCGGTATTGCGATGGATTTCGAGCCGTTCGATGATTGAGTTTGACAACCTTGAAGGACTGAACCAGAGGAGACGAAGAATGAAACGCTCGTTTAAATGCCTACCTCCCCAAGCCTGGGGATCATTGCGAACGTGGTTTGCGATTGTCCCCCTTACACCGATCTTCGCTTTAAGTGTTGCAGCGTTCTCGTCCGCACAGGAGCGACCTTCTCAGTCGTTTGAACAAAAGATGCAGCGATTTCAGCAGCGAGCCCAACGTTGGCATCGGATCAGTCAGTTCATGGGTGAGTTACATCCTTTGATGAAAGAAGGAGACTTCGATCGCGCCGAAAAACTAGTCGATCGCGCTCTCAACATTCTCGAAACCGGCACGGATCCGCATGCAGTCCAGCGGATTCGTAAGTTTCAGCGGCGAACGGACGAGACACACTACATCATTCTCCCCGTCCCCGAAGCTGGTCATCTTCATGGAGGCAATGTTGACGCCTTCGAACAGGGAATCTTGCGGACAAAGCGACAACTCGGTTCGGCCATCGACCCGTCGAATCACAACTGGGGCTTCCATCTAATGATTCCAGCCTGGCGGTTCGATCCGGAACATCTTTTTAATCCAAATGCAAACCCAGGGATCATTACGCGGTCTGTCAACGGAGCCATTGACGTTGCGTTACGTCACGATGTTGCTGTCTACATTACGATCGAAAACCTTGAATGGGAAAATCGCCCCGATCTTTGGAACTTCAACGACGAAAACAAGCCGGGCTACGATCCGGCCAACTCAAAGAACGTCGAGTGGACAGACTGGGACGGCACAGCGCATCCGCATCGCTATCGCGATTGGGGGCGTCCCGAACAGATGCCGCCCGTGATCTGCTACAACAGCCCCGCTGTACAGAAGGAAGTGGCACGACTGGCGAAAGATTTCATTGCCCCGGCTATAGCAAACGGGATCGAGAGGCTCGCTGATGCCAACAAGCAGCACCTCTTCGCCGGAGTGACCGTGGGTGCCGAACCCGCACTTCCCAACTACGCTGTGATCGACAAAGTCAATCCGCGAATCGCCGAAAAGATGCAGCGCGACGGCGTTCCGCGCAAGCGTTTAGGATTTAATGCGCTGACAAACCTTGGCTACACCAAGACCAATCCTCCGCCGGACCTTGCCAAGGCGTTGGCGAAAGTAAATCAAGAGTACATTTCACTTTGGGCGCGAAATCTTGCTGAAGGTGGCGTGCCGCCAAACCGAATGTACAGCCATGTCGCCGCAGGAGCGGGAGTAGTTGGTTCGCCCGGTGTGGAGTTCACGAATGCCCCTATTTCCATCGCATTCGCAGAATCCTGTCGCCCCGGTTGGACGACCTATCCGGTCGGACCGCTGCAGCATGATTTCGGCCTGCTATACGAAGCACTTGCCGCGAATGACAACCCTGCTTGGGCCAGCACCGAAGCGACCCCCAGCGGTTTCGGTACAGCCGGCTTACCTATGAATGATTATCTTCGGCGCCACTTCGACTTTGGTGCGACAGTCGTCGTCTTTAACACGGGCGCGACCGACCCTGAGTTCGCTAGTCGACTTAATCAGGCCGTCTGGGGTGCGGAAGCAATTCGTGCTTATCAAAACTTTTTGCAGGAGCAACGATAGGAGACTCTGGTTGATCCGCTTGATTCCTCACAATCAGTGATTCTCCGCGACATAGTTTTATCGAACGTGCGGCCGCCACCTAACCGGTACGACCGATGCCAGGGGAAAAAGCGGTACGTGCGTTCTTTGCCATGAGTATTGTCCAGTCGCCACAGATCCGATGCTGGTGGCGAGAAGTGCGGTACCTGAATGACACATTTTGGCGGGTCGGTTGTATGGCGTTCACACTGGTGAGGGAGCACCGGTTCTGCCAAAATTAAACCGTTCTCTCTGCTGCTCTTTCTCCAACCTCATGCCGTCATGGCTTCCCAAAGTTGACGTGACTGTTAGGCCGAGCGGCAACAAATACATCTACAAATTTATGCAAAAAGTTTCGTTCGACTCTCGCCCAAAGCACCCAGACACCAAAATTGTCAGACCCATCATGCCGCTGCTCTATGAAATGTACAAATCGGAAAATCCACCCCCAGAACAGGCTTCCTTCTTCGGGCCTCAAAGAGATCGAGCGGCTATATGATCTCGACTCGGATCCGTGGGAACTAAACAACCTCGCAAGATCCCCCGAACACTAAAGAAGGGTTGCAGCGAATCCTTTTCCGATGAATCGAGTCCGCACATGACCATGGTCTCGAGAAGACTCCAGGTGGAATCTGGAAGCGGAAGCGAGAAGCAACTCCGATAAGTTCGAGTAGGAATCGCGGTCGACCGATCCTGGAACGAGATTTCTTGTTTGGTTTGATCCGCGGACACTTTAATGATCGCCACGAAGGCGCGTTCGAAAATTGTTTTTACGGGTAAGGAAGTTCTTTGTCAGCGAGTTCATGATATTTACCCAACAACCCAAGCAGGACATGCCCCAAAAAAATCGCATCCCAAATTTAATCGGAATGAGGCGGACCCACTTTACTTTAATCGCCTTGGGTTACGCGGTCGAGACAACTCGTTGGCGCTGAGAATTAAACCCAAAGCCAAAATGCTAAGCAACCTCAGTGCAACAGCGTTGCTGGATTCGAGGACAAGGGCCTTGCTTTTGTAATAATTCCGTAAGGCCCGAACTTGCTCATGATCGGCAGAGTACAACGCAGAATGAAGTACAATTGGTCCCTGCCATGCAAGCCAATGTTAAGTAGTATAATGGGATCCACACAAGAAACCTTGCGTCAGAGGTAGCACATAGTGGGCTACCGGGTTTATAGCTATAGTAAGTACCGACACCTGCGAACAAATGTCTCTTCGATGTCTCACCGCCAGTATCCTTGCCCTATGGATTAGCAACAGTATTGCAGCCGTCGGCATGGAAACAGAAGCGTCGATTAGCAACTTTATTCAGAACCATTGCATACGTTGTCATAGCGAGGGAACGCGAAACGGGGATGTCGCTCTAGACAATGTCCCGTCGGATTTTACCGAGCCGAAAAACTCAACTCTGTGGCTCAAAATTCTTCAACAATTGCAGGCAGGAGACATGCCTCCAACTGATGAAGAAAGCCAACCGACGGAATTGGAACGCGAATCGGTCATCGAGTGGATCGATCGCCAACTACTAACAGCCGGTTCAGGTGACGCGTACCGTAAAAAATTGCTCGCGCCGGAATACGGCAATTGGGTAAATCACGAAAAGCTGTTTTCTGGAGAGATCGAAACTCCGCCTTTTTCTCCATCGCGTCTGTGGCGATTCAGTTCGCAAATTTTTTCATTCAAAGGATTTGGAAAAGCGAAAAGCCCTTTCGCCTACGTAACATCGGAACGAGGGATCCGGGACTACGCGGCGTTGTCCGTAGCAGATCAGAGTACGGTGCAAATGACAATTATTGTCGCGGATACGTTTCTTGCAAATCGGGAAAAACGCGGTGATTTCCGGGAGTTCACTAACGAACAGCCTATAACGAACGAGGATACGCTTAAAGCAGTAATCGGACGCGAATTCGTCCGAGTCATTGGACGTAATCCAACTCCTGAGGAACGCAACAAATACCTTGCCTTTCTCAAAGAGAGCATCGCGACTGGCGGAAATCTCGACGGACTGAAAACGACGATCAAAGCGATGTTCTTGAGTGCACCGTCGATTTATCGAACGGAATTGGGCATGGGTGCTGTGGATGAGTACGGACGCCGTCATTTATCATCGGATGAGCTTGCGTATTCTTTGGCGTTTGCTTTAACCGACCAGACACCGGACCGAAACAAGTTTATTCGCGAAGCGTTGCATCGAGATGAACTAAAGACGAAGAAGGATGTCGCTCGCCTTGTCAATCAGATGCTGGACGAACAACTAACAACCGGGCACTGGGATCGAAAAGATCTACCGAGGATCATGCGCTTTTTCGACGAATTCTTCGGTTTTCATCGCGCTGGCAGCGTATTCAAAGACAACGATCGGAAACGAGCGGAAAACATCCCACAGTGGAATACAGATATGCTGATCCATGACGCTCGCATGATAATCGAGCATATCCTGAACAAAGACGAGAACGTCATTGTCGAGTTATTGACTACCAATGAGTATTTCATCGCGCATCCTGGAAACAACGAGTACGCCCGGGAGCGTTATGAAGAGAGAATCGCTGAGGTCATGGACCCAGGCTTTGTAGCAGCACAGGTTGAAATTCGCCGCAAGCAGATCGAGCTAGATTTTAACTTTGTCGATATGCCCGCAAAAGCCGCAAAGGCGTTGGAGTCAGCGAGAAAAGATGCAGAGAGGACTGTTGCAAAATACAAAACAGCTTTATCCAAAGGAATGAATCCATTCCCGAGCTATCCATTCACACATAAATCACGCGGGATCGGCGATCTACTCTACATTGAGCCTTATAACTTACCGACCAACAGTCGGATTGAAGAGCAAAAGTGGGATTGGCCACTTGAACAACCCTTGCAAATGCCGAAAGATCAACGCGCAGGACTGCTCACGCATCCGGCTTGGCTGGCAGCCTACTCTTTGAATGAAGATAACGATCCGATTCATCGCGGCATTTGGATCTACGAAAGGTTGTTGGCAGGGGTGCTTGGTGATGTACCGCCAGATGTCGACGCTGCGGTGCCATCCGATCCTCACAAGACTCTGAAAGAACGCATGGAGCCACTTCGGGCAGAACGCTGCTGGAAGTGTCATCGTAAGATCAATCCGCTTGGTGAGCCGTTTGAGATGTTCGACGACTGGGGTCGTTATCGCAAGAACCATTACTTCGACGAAGACGGCCAAATCTACACAAGACGAGATGGTGAGTTTAAACGTCAGCTGGAACAAGGAAAACTCTCCCACCGCAAAGCCGATGCGTCTGGGACTATCGTGTTCTCAGGTGACGCAACAGTCGATGGCAACGTAAAAAATGCAGTTGAAATGATGCACCGGCTGGCACGGGCAGATCGCGTGCGGCAGTCGTTCATCCGTCACTTATTTCGCTATTTTCTGGGCCGAAACGAGATGCTTAGTGACTCAAAAACCTTAATCGAGGCCGAACAGGCCTACCTGGAGAATGGCGGAAGCTTTAGGGCTCTTGTAGTTTCTCTGTTGAGCTCCGATTCGTTTCTTTACCGGCGTTAGCAATGTCAGTAACACCGAAATTTGATTAAAAAGTTTATTTCAGCCTCACAACCGACGGAAAGCAATATCGATGCCACATTCAAGACGACGAGTCATGAAGGATATCTCCTTGGGTGGGTTGTCCATCGGCATGGGTACATGCCTGCGGTCGATCCAGGCACACGCTTCCGGCAATGAAGAGACACTGCCCAAGCGATTTGTGTTCGTCGTCAAATCTTCAGGGATCGACAAGTACAATCTCGTTCCTGGGGATCTGGAAAATCACTTCATTAATCCTGACGGTGGAAAGAAATTAGGCAATCGTGCGCGACGTGAGGGACCGCTGGTCGACGTCTCACTGACCGAGCGACCGCTACCCGAAAAACTTAGGGCACTTGAGCCATGGAAAACTCGCCTGACCATCCTCCAAAGCCTGTCAGGTGTTGGCTTTCGTGGAAATCACACGAAGGGGTTTGGAACGCTTTCGCTTCACGATTCGGAGACTGTCGCCGTCGCGCCGACTGTGGATTGCCTTCTTGGTCAGCATCTCTCAGCTGGTCCCTATCCAATGTACGGGATGGCAATGAACGGGCGTTTGCTAGAAACTGGCTGGAAACCGGAAGATAGCTACTGTTATCCCAATCTCTCTGCCTACGACGCGGCGAAACCGGTTGCATTTCAGGGTTCGCCACGCAAAGCGTTTCTAGAACTATTCGGTTCTGCCGTCGCAACTCCTGAGCAGCGTCAAAAGAAGCTTGCACTGAATGGCAGACTCATGGACTTCCTTACCGAGGACGCTCGGCGGGTGGAGAAGCAACTGACCGGGGATGAAAAAGAACGATTCGCACTTTACATGAATTCCTTTGAGTCGCTTAGAAGTATCGACGAAAAGAAAGCCTCGCTGACCAGCCGTATTCGTGAGCACGCTCCGGAACTAACCGATCGTTTTGATTCCATGGCTCCCGCGGCTCGTATCGAATCTCACTTTGAAATAGCCACCGCGGCTCTAATCGCCGGACTGACCAACGTCATCACGCTGCGTCCCGATACGCTAGGTGTTAAATACACAGAACTCGGGCTCTCAAATTCCGTTCATTCCCTTGGCCATCTCCAGGAAAACACAGCGTCCAACGGATGGACAGGTCACAAAGCCCGAATGGAGATAGAAAAACTTCATCTCAAACAGATCGCAGCTATGGCGGAAAAATTCGAAAGTATCCCGGAAGGGAACGGAACCATGCTCGACAACACCATGATCATCTACATGTCATGTTCCTCCGGCGATCACCATTGCAGCGGGCATGACTGGCCGTTTGTCCTGCTAGGTGGCTTGAGCGGCAAATTGAAAACGGGACGCTATGTCGAATACCCGAAATATGGTGATCCAGGCCACCGCACCGTCAGTAGTCTCTACCTCTCACTAATGCATTCCGCCGGCATGCAGACTCCACAGACTTTCGGGCAATCTGACTCCAATCTGAAGCATCTAGATCTCAAAGGACCACTTGAAGAACTGATGCTATGATGTCGCAGTTGTTCTACAACCTGTCCGAGTGTGACGACGTGGAAACTCTTCTCTCGGAGCCCCAGAAGCTAATGAGGAAGGCGACTTCGCGTTAAGACTAGGGTATACTGGCGGCGACGGTCAGTGATTGGTCAGCATTCCGAAAAATTTTTAGACGGAGCACGTTGATCATGATCATCACGCTTCCGCCACCAATCAGGTTCAAAATGATTCGCGCGAGGACTGCAGAAAAAGTAATACAGCTAATTCGGAAGAGGAAAGACGAAATGAAGCGATACGAAATTGTAATGATCCTCGTAGGCCTATTTGGCCCACTGAGTCTTGCACAGGAATCAGAAACGAGAGCACCAGAGCAACCCGAACCCGAATATCGAGAACAACGCGGCGTGATAAAAGGGCGTCGTCAATACCTTAAAAAAGAGGTTGGCGTGAAGGATCCCGACCACTTCAAGGCGGAGGGTAAAGCGGTCTTCTCCGGGCCTCAACCTGGCGAGAAGGTTTCGGCAATTAAGGTGGTCGGCCTTATTGGAGAGGAGAAAGGCAAAGAGTTCGATCCTATTGCTGCCGCAGGTGACAAACCGCACGTCCTATTTTTTCAGGATGAAAGCGGTGTTGCCATTCGAGGGTTGTTCGGTATCGGTAGGGCAATTGGCACGATCAATAGGCAGTCGGGTAAGGATCTGAAGATCTCCTGCGTGTTCCTTGCCGACGATCCGGACAAAATCAATAGCAGTTTTGGGCAACTGTTTTCGAGAATGCGTGAGCAAGGAATCGATGTGGTGGCGGTTTCAACGGACGGTCGGGACGGGCCCGGCTCGTACGGGCTGAACCGAACTATCGCGCAAACAATAATCCTAGCGAAAGAAGGCAAGGTGACTCGCAACTTTGTCTTTCGCCAAGGCATGCTCCTTCCGGATCCACATGTCATGGGTGGCATCGCGGAATTGATCGACGAGGATCGTGAAACCGTTGCAGGCTGGTTGGCCGCCAACGATGAAGCAGCTGGGATGCAAATGCGTGGTCGTCGAGGAGACGACGCTGGCAATGATCCTCAGGCCACGGAAAAAGCGGCGTTGGGTGAGAAGGTGCGAGAATTCGTGCGTGCGGGAAAGCTCACTCGCGCAGAAGCGGGAGAAATTATTAGGGCCGCATTTCCCGAACGCCAATAAAATGGGCGATCCGAAACAAGCCTTCGAGGTGCGATGGATATGAAGACGCTGTTCCAATCTCTGACTCTCATCGTAGCGGTGGTCTCGGTAGGAAGTGCGGAATCACCGAGAGAAAAGGTAGGCTTTCGCAACGACCTTATTCCGATGTTTACTAAACATGGGTGCAATGCAGGAGCGTGCCATGGAGCAGCGATTGGGCGCGGTGGATTCAAGCTTTCGCTTTACGGAGGCAATCCGGAAGCAGATTTTGAAGCCGTCGTCCGACAGATGAATGGTCGCCGCGTCAATCTTTCCAATCCGGACGAAAGCCTGATACTCCTGAAGCCCACTGAATATGCTGAACATGGTGGAGGAGCCGTCTTTGATGACGACAGTGAGAGCGCTAAACTATTGCTCAATTGGATCAAGCAAGGTGCTGGCAAAGAATCCCGGCGTGATCTGTCCAGCGTTGAGATCACTCCAAAGAAACACCTGGCGAAGTCGCTCGGCGAACCGATCAAGCTCCGCGCAGTCGCCAATTACTCCGACGGCACGTCGAGAGATGTTACTCAATGGACGGTTTTCTCGGCTGAGGATTCGTCAGCGGTGGATGTCGATCCGGAATCAGCCACGTCCAAAATCCTCCGGCGAGGTCGACACATCGTCGTTGCGCGGTACTTGAGCAAGGTGGTTCCCATTGAGTTGATTGTGCCGCTCACGGATTCCAATATCGATTTATCGGATGAGTCTCGGCACAATTTCATTGATGACGAAGTACTCGAATCACTCGCGACGCTTGGCTTGACACCGTCGTCACGGTGCGCCGATACAACCTACCTTCGTCGAGTCTCTCTCGACCTGACAGGGCGGCTTCCTTCGGCAGATCGAGTCAACGAATTTCTTCAAGATAGCCGAACCTACAAACGCGAGCTGCTCGTGGATGAGTTGCTTCAAGCAGACGAGTTCAACGAGTATTGGACGCTGCAATTGGCAAAGCTGTTGAGAATCCAGCCCCAGCAAGATGATAGTCAAGGCTCCCTGACCTATCACAAATGGGTTGCTGAACAGATTAGGAATGACGTTGACTATCGGCAATTTGTGCGGGCCTTGATCATGGCTACGGGAGATACGCACGAATCCGGCCCGGCTAACTTCTATCGAACCGTCTCGGGACAACGCGAACAGGCTGAATTCGCGAGTGAGCTGTTCATGGGTAGCCGCCTGCGTTGCGCAAAGTGTCACAACCATCCGCTCGACCATTGGACTCAGGATGATTATCACGGCCTGGCAGCAGTTTTCGCCAAGGTGGATCGAGGAAAAGTCGTGGGCGAGAAACCGAACGGTCAAACGATTCACCCGCGGACGCTTGAACCGGCGATTCAGCGTCTCCCGGGCGAGAAATTCCTCGCCGAGAATTCAATGGACGGGCGCCAGCAGTTGGCTGATTGGC
Organism: Aureliella sp.; assembly: GCA_963691875.1. Lineage (GTDB taxonomy): Bacteria > Planctomycetota > Planctomycetia > Pirellulales > Pirellulaceae > Aureliella. Next base: position 355,884 of record OY829846.1, on the reverse strand, counting down.
TGACGGACTCATCAAATCCGTACTTCGCGAAGGCAATCGTCAACCGCCTTTGGAAGCGGATGATGGGACGAGGGCTGGTCGAACCAGTGGATGATTTTCGCGATACCAACCCCGCCACCCACCCAGCTTTGCTGGACAAGTTGGCCGAGGATTTTCAAAGTAACGGCTACCGTCTACGACACACATTACGTTTAATCGCAAATAGCACAACGTACGCTCGCAGTGCAAACGCCACCGATCAGAACAAGAGCGATGACAGCTTCTATTCACACGCGAACACAAAGCCCTTAGAACCCGAAGTCTTGGCGGATGCAATCTCGGATGTGCTGGGTGTTGCCGACACCTACGGAAACGAACCGGATGGGACGCGAGCAGTCATGCTAGTCAATCCGAAGACGCCTTCGAGAACGCTCGACATTCTTGGCCGCTGCGGGCGTGACGAATCATGTGAGAGTTCAGAGGGAGCGATGGGCGACCTTCCACAGATGCTGCATCTGTTCAACGGTGCTCTGCTGAATGCTCGGATCGCCGTGGAGGGCAGTCGGCTGAATCAACTGCAATCCGCCGGCAAGCAGCCGATGGAAATTGTGAATGCGTTTTATCTGACCGCATTCAACCGAAATCCATCAGACCAAGAGCAAGAGCATTGGAACGGCAAGCTAAAAAGTCTGAAATCGAGCGATGATCAGCGAGCTTTTCTCGAAGATTTCGTATGGGGCCTGTTGACTTGTAGTGAATTTTTGACGAATCACTGACTGACTACGACTGCCATACTCCATCTCTCGTGAGAGCGAGGAGAACGGCATACAGATGAGAACTTGAAAATGAAATCAGCAAAACGATGCGACGGAGTAACGCGCCGCGACCTCATTCGAATCGGAGGGCTTTCCGCTTTAGGTCTTGGTCTTGGCGACTTCTTCCGTCTACAAAAAGCCATCGCTGCCGAGACTTCGCTACAACCAAAAGCGAAGTCATGCATTCTAATTTGGCTGGATGGTGGTCCTAGCCATCTTGAAACCTTCGATCCGAAACCAGATGCACCAGAGGAGGTGCGAGGTCCGTTGGAGGTCATTGCGACGAATATCTCTGGCGTCCGAGTCGGCGAGTGCCTTGAGCGTACTGCTCAAGTGATGGATAAGCTAACGATCATTCGGTCGATGACCTCTCCATTGGGCGAACACAACTTTGGCACGCATTACCTGATGACTGGTTACATGCCCTCCGCCGCGTTGGAGTACCCAACCTTTGGAGCAACGCTTTCCCATGTACGAGAACATTCGGGCGTTCTTCCTCCCAACATCGCCGTTCCCAAATTCAGTGGGAATGTGAGCGGCAACGGATTCCTACCAAGCGTGGCAGCGCCGTTTTCCGTTGGCGGAAATCCCGAACGTCGCGATTTCAAAGTTCGCGACCTCGACTTCTATCGCGGTCTAGACCTCACGCGCCTCGACCGCCGCCGACAGTTCGTAAACTCATTCGATGAATTCCATCGAGCCAAAGACGCTTCGCCTTCCTCGCAACCTGATCCCGATTTGGAACGAGCCTACAATCTGATCGCGTCGCCGTCCGCCAAGGGAGCTTTCAAACTGTCCGACGAGCCGGAAAGTGTTCGCGATCGCTACGGCCGCACGGGCGGAAGCAGCATTGGCCAGAGCTGTTTGCTGGCTCGTCGACTGGTTGAAAGAGGTGTGCCCTTTGTGACCGTCAATAGCAGCGGTTGGGATGCACACCAGGATATCATCAAACTGAAGCAGCGTTATCCCACTGATCAGAATGCTCACTTGCCGTCACTTGACAGAGCACTTAGTGGACTTATCCAGGACCTTTCGGAACGCGGTATGTTGGACGAGACTCTGGTCGTTGTGATGGGGGAGTTTGGCCGCACACCGAAGATCAATGCCAACGGTGGCCGAGATCACTGGCCCAATGTCTTCAGCATCGCATTGGCGGGGGGCGGAGTTCGCGGTGGCCAAGTCATCGGCAGCAGTGATACGCTCGGTGAACTCCCCAAAGACAATCCCATTACGCCATCCGACCTCGCCGCAACCATATATACGCTTCTTGGCATTGATCCTAGGCACGAATTGCTTACCAGTGACGGTCGGCCCGTTCGCGTGGTACCCGATGGCGCGACGGCGATTGCGGAAATAGTTGGATAGAAGTCGTAGGCACACTTTGTGTGCCGGAACACGAACAACATGATAACCAGATTCAAGCAACGCCATCGTTATAGTGCATTGTGTCTGCTACTTTGGGCGTGCCTCACGAGCGTGGTGTCCGCTACCGAACCACCGATTACCGCTTTAGCTTTTACGCTGGAAGGAGAGTCGGTTGTTGCGGTGAGCCAAGCTGGATTGCATGAATACAGTTGGCCCGAACTGATCCCCAAAAGGACGCTTGAGGTTTCAGCATCGAATCTTCATTGCCTCGCGTTCTCGCCGAATGGCGAGCACCTTGCTGTAGGCGGTGGCCGTCCAGCAGAGGACGGTGTGGTTGAAGTCTTTTCATGGCCAGAGCGAGAGCTGATTGCGACATTCGATGACCACCACGATTCTGTTCGGTCGATTGCCTGGGCAGATGATTCCAGGCTGTTAACGACAAGTATCGATCGCGAGATCAAACTATGGAATTTAGAGACGGGGGCAAAAGCCCGCCTCACCTACGAGGGCCACTCGCGAAGCGTCATCGCAATTTGCTTGCTGAAGGACCGCAAAACGTTCGTGAGCGCGGGTGTCGATCAGTCGCTGCGGGTCTGGGACCTGGAATCTACTGAACTCCTCCAAAGCCTGAACCAACACATAAAATCTGTAAACGCCTTGACGCTGCGCCCTGCCGAGGACGGCCTTCCGATGGTCGCTTCGGCGGCTGGTGATCGCACGATTCGATTTTGGCAACCAACGATTGGCCGCATGGTCCGCTATGTTCGTATAGAGGCCGAGCCACTGAACATTGCCTGGACGAACGATGGTGCCCTGGTTCTGGCGGCTTGCGTGGATGGTCGCATCCGGGTGATTGACGCGGACGAAGTCGAAGTCACAGAGAATCTACCCGCGATTGACGGTTGGGCTTACGCAATTGCTGTGCACCCGAAAGATGGGAGTGTCGCCGTGGGTGGAACCGATGGGCAACTTCGGAGAATCGAACTTCGTAAGTAGCGAACCGAGTTCAGCAGTCCACGGCGAACGAACGCAGGATATTCGGAGTCAGCCGCCCCATACTGCAAATCTTGTTGAATTGCTGGGTTACCGAAACGAACGATACCTCCGTTCGATCGAACATCTCAATGATGCGAGAGAAATCGAGTAGCGAACGACTGAGGCGGTCAACTTTGTAGACCACAACGCAATCGATCTTTCCGGCCTCGATGTCATCCATCAATCGTTGTAGTGCCGGCCGATCCATATTTCCGCCAGGGAATCCGCCATCATCGTAGTGCGTCGGTAGGCAAAGTCCAACGTTCGTGCATCTGGCTCGCGATGAAGGACTCAGACGACTCGCGTTGTGCATCAAGCGAGTCGAATTCTTGCTGCAAGCCTTCCTCGGTGGACTTCCGAGTGTAGATCGCACAGCGGCTCCCCGTACAAAACTCTCTTCGTAACGACTCTCGCGAGATCGATTATTGCAAATCCTCACCAGCAAAGCACTTGCTGATTTCGAGTCGCTTTCGGTCGCTCTGTAGCGATGGCAACCGGATTAGAAACTGAGCCACATCCGTTAACAGCGACCTGCGAAACAGAGTTAACCTGATGGTCGTCTTTTCCCATCGGCCGAAACAGGGTGGATCAGTTAACTCAGGTGGGCTGCCTCCAAGCACCGTCTAAAAGTTGACGCCCACGGCACCCTCAATCACGCTGGATCCGGGGTATAAACCAACTGCTATCCCCCGATAACTGAACCACTTAGAGCTTACACCAACGAACTCCCGTGACCAAGCTGTTTCATCCGCTGCTGGCGCTGATCGCCAGTGCTTCCGACTCTCATCTCCGTCGCCAAGTCCGTTATTTGAAGGAAGAGAACCAGATCCTTCGTGCGAGGATCCCTGGGCAAGTTCACACTCGCCGTGAAGAACGTGACCGGCTTCTTAAGTTTGGTTTGCCGCTCGGTGCTGCGATCGAAGAGCTGATCTCGATCGTCACCCCTGGCACCTTCTACCGCTGGCGACGGGAAGCGAAACGCGGCAAGCCCTCCGTAAGCAAGCCTCGAGGCAAGAGCCAGGTCCTTCGTGACCTCGTGCTCAAGATCGCTCGGGAGACCGGATTCGGCTACACCAAGATCCTCGGAGAACTCCGCAGTCTGGGCATCTCGCGGATCTGCCGACAAAAGGTTAAGAACATTTTGAAGGACGAGACCATCGAGCCAAGCCCGAAGCGACGGCAGGGGACTTGGGATGATTATCTCAAAGCTCATGCTGAAACACTGTGGGCTTGTGATTTCTTTACCAAGCGTGCGGTGACGGCTCGGGGCATCGTCGACCTTTATGTCCTGGTATTCATGCACCTTGAGAGCCGAGAGGTCATGGTCTCCAAGAGCACTCGAAAGCCCAACAACGCTTGGGTGCTCGAGCAGGCTGAGACCTTCGTCAAGCTGACGGAACATCGTGAGCATCGCCCTACGATCTTGATCCACGACCGTGACACCAAGTTCTCAGGTGACTTCCGATCGACCTTGAAGAATGCGGGAGTCATGTGCAAGAAGCTTCCGGTTCGCTCACCCAATCTCAACGCCAGGGTCGAACGTTTTGTGCAAACGATCAAGACCGAATGTCTCGACCATTTCATTGCCTTCGGCCAAGATCATCTCGACTACCTGGTTGGCGAATTTGTCGAGCACTATAACGAAGCGAGGCCTCACTCCCATCGAAACCATCGGCCCCCGTGCGTTCAATCACCCGTGCCTGAGTGGGAGACGATTCGGCTTGAAAAGGTTGTCTGCCGAGAACGGCTTGGGGGCGTGATCAAGTCGTATCGCCGCGCTGCTTAGTCAACTGAAACAGGGCAGGGAAGCAGAATCCAGCGCTGCCGTTGCGCGCCCATTTCGACATTGGCCCAGAGCAGCCTGGTAACCATTGACTTTCGGCACCACTTCTTAAATGATCCTACCCAGCTCCGACCCCGGTTTCTGCTGACTTTCGCGTGCGCACTTTGTTTGTACCGCACGACTTTTACCACAATCATAACGTCAGTCACGACCTGCCTTTCACGGGCTCACGACAGTGTTCACTTGCTTGTTCAGCGCGGCCATCGCCTATGCGATGATTTCGCGCACCACTCGACCGTGAACATCCGTCAAGCGAAAATCTCGACCGCTGTATCGGTAGGTTAATTTTTCGTGATCCAAGCCCATCAGATGCAAGATCGTTGCGTGAAGATCGTGCACATGGACTTTGTTTTCCACCGCGGCGAATCCGAACTCATCTGTTGAACCATAGGCCATACCGCCTTTGATCCCACCGCCGGCGAGCCACATGGAAAATCCATGGTGGTTATGGTCTCGACCGTTACCATTTTCCGCCACAGGTGTTCGACCGAATTCACCACCCCAAATGATCAGGGTATCTTTCAGCAGGTCACGTTGCTTCAGGTCCTTGATCAGGGCGGCAATCGGTTGATCCACGTTTTTCGCCTTGTCAGCGTGTGACTTGATGTTGCCGTGATCATCCCAGGGTTGGCCATTGCCATAATACACTTGTACCATCCGCACGCCACTTTCCACCAATCGCCTCGCCGCAAGGCAGCCGTTAGCAAACTGGCCTGTGCCGTAGGCCTCCCGGGTCTCCTTGGTTTCCTTGCCAAGGTCAAAAACGTCCTGAGCTTCTGCCTGCATTCGAAACGCCATCTCGAGTGATTCGATTCTTGCATCCAATCGGTGATCTTGACCGCCTCGTTGTTCGAGATGGATCTGATTCATCTTTGTCAGGAGATCCAGTTGTTGACGCTGCGCAGATTTCGTTAGGTGGGTGTTGTTGATGTGTTCGATCACTTTCTTCGGATCAACATCTTTTGCGTGGTTGATGTGCGTCCCTTGGAAGACACCCGGCAGGAAACTGTTGCTCCAAAGCTGAGGACCCACCACGGGCTTGCCGGGACACAAAACAACGAAGCCGGGTAGATTCTGATTTTCTGTGCCCAGACCGTACAAGAGCCACGACCCCATTGCAGGGCGAGTGGGTTGTGTCTCGCCGCTATTCATCATCAGCAGTGAGGGCTCGTGATTGGGGATGTTGGTGTGCATTGACCGAATCACACAAATATCGTCAATGCATTCGCCGACCTTGGGAAAAAGATCGCTCACTTCCAAGCCAGACTCACCGTAACGCCGAAACTTGAAGGGGGACATAAGTAGCCCGCCTGTCCGACGCTCTGTTTTGAGTTCTGCACCGGGTGGGCGTTCACCGTTGTATTTTTCAAGCGCAGGTTTGGGGTCGAACGTATCCACTTGAGAAGGCCCCCCATTCATGAACAAGTGGATGATATGTTTTGCGCGGGGTGCAAAATGCGTTGGCTTGGGATCGAGGACACCCTGAGGGGACGCACCCCGTGCAGCATCCTGAGCGAGGATCCCCGCCAGTCCAAGGGATCCCAGACCGATGCCCATGCGTTGGAGCGATTCGCGTCGGTTCAGTTGTGGATGGGGTTGGATGAATTTCATGGTTGGGATTCGCTTCATATTTTGTCGGTGACCGGCGACCTTGGAGGCGTCGGTTCAGTCGATGTAGATCAATTCGTTACTGCCGAGGATCACTTGAGCATAGCTCTCCCAACGCGTTAGTTTGTCGTCGGGCGCTTTTTCCATAGACAGATACTCGAGGCCCAGTTCCAATTCGGCGTCGGTAGGTGAACGCCCGTAAGCCAACTCGAATGCCCGCTCGATTTTTAATGAATCGTCGCCAGTCGTTTCTTCATGGATCCGTGTGGCGAATGCTTTGGCACGGTTGATCATGAACGTGCTGTTCAGAACAAATAATTGTTGTTGGGGAACGGTGGTCTCCGTTCGCGTGGCACTCGTGATATTGGGATCCGGAAAATCAAACAAACGAAGGAGGCTATCGAGTTGATGGCGGCTGATTTTTGCATAGACCGTTCGTCGTAAATTGTTTGAATCATTCAGTTGGGTTGAAACGCCTCCCATGGTTCGATCCAACTGACCCGACACATCCAGCAAAGTGTCTCGCCATGCTTCGACATCAAGTCGACGACGGTTAGCCCGCCAAAGGTATCGATTGTCCGCATCCACCTCCATATTTTTGGAGTCGCTTTCAGCGGTTAGTCGATAGGTCGACGACAACATGATGTCACGATGGAGCTGTTTGATGGACCATCCCTGCTCCATGAATTTCGAAGCGAGGAAGTCCAAGAGCGCTGGGTGTGTGGGGGCCTCGCCCAGTTTTCCGAAATTGCTCGGCGTTCCGACGATTCCTCTCCCGAAATGGTGTTGCCATATGCGATTCACCATCACTCGTGCCGTCAGTGGATTATCTGGATGGGCAATGTCGTTTGCCAATTCGAGTCGTCCGCTGCCCGAGGTGTAAGGCGACCTTTCTTCACCGGCCAGAACTCTCAAAAACCGACGCGGTGCCATTTCGCGTTGCCGCGCCGGGTTGCCGCGAACGAATACTTTCATGTCTGCGGGGTTGCCCTCCGTATAGGAATGTGCAATCGCATACATGGGTGGTGCCGCTTTCTTTGCACTTTCTACGGCATCTTTGAGAGCGATCAGACGTTCTTTTGCTTGCCCCTGCAGAAATTCTTCGAGTTCATTATCAGGGACTGCAAGGGGACCATCCTTGCCGAGCACGAGGTTGATAATAGGATCGTTTGCAGGTTTTTCCGTGTAGACGTAAAACTGCACACTGGCTTGGTCGCCACAGCCGTTTTGATCGGTGCCGCTATTGTCCAGACCCCCGACGGCCTCGAAACGATCGTAACCCTCAGGCAGGTCAAAGATCAGCGTGGATGGCGCGTGAACTCCAATCCCGTCTGAGTACTCTTTTCCGCCAACCCGAATGGTCTTTCCGGTATAGTTCGAATTCAGTTTTGGTTCGACACCCTCATGCTTTTTCCAACGCAATTCCGTCAGCTTGATTTCACCCTGCTCACCAATCAGTTTGGGTGAAATCCAGTCCGCATGATCACAGCTTTTTCCGTTACCTCCGTCGTTGACGATCAGGTAGAGCTCTTTTGTTCCACGGATGTCAGCACGGATCATCGCGGTAGGTCGAGCCTTGGTTACGATCGGGGTTACGAATCGGGGGCTGCCGGGCGTGTGGAGAGGGGCGTCCTCGCTCGAAGCTGGATCGATCGATCCGTCCCGGATTCCTAGTTCGCGAACAACCCGATCTTGGAACTGCTGAGCCAGTTGTTGAACTAGAGCAATGGATGCATCGTTGACTTCGACCGCTTGATTCGCCGTCTGCTCGTGCCATTCATTGAGGGCGGTGACTTTCCCCTTCTGCTTGGGATCGAGAAAGTTGACCCATCTTGATAACAGGAACTCGCTCAGTGAGTTTTCCTGCGCGAGTTGCTTCTTGATTTCTTTATTACCTGCCGCTTCGGCGATTCGAACGCGCCACGCCGCTTCCATATAGTCAGCAATTTGGTGGACCCGCGTCTCGGCCTCGGCTACTTTCGCATCCGCGTAGAATTGTTTTACTTCGTTCTCGGCCTGCTTGATGACGTTCTGACCTTCGTTGTATCGCGAGATTTCCTCTTGCGTGCAAAGGGGCGCATTGTGAAGTCGTGAACTACTGAAGATGCCCGCGAGAGAATAGTAATCTTGAGTGGGAATCGGATCGAACTTGTGATCATGGCAACGGGCACAGGAAACAGTCAGCCCCAGAAAGCCACGCGTTAGCGTGTCGACTCGATCGTCAAGTTCATCCGCCATCGCTTTCGCTTTATCGCTGTTCTTGTAGTATTGGGCACCGAGTCCAAAAAATCCGAGGGCGATCAGGTGATCGTAGTTGCCCTCAGAGGATGGCTCCATCAGGTCACCTGCGATCTGCAATCGGACGAACTCGTTGTAGGGAAGGTCATGATTGAATGATTGGATCACCCAGTCCCGATAGCGGTAGCCATTGGTATTGGCACGTACAGCGAACGTGTGAGCTTGATCCTCCGCATAGCGGGCAACATCTAACCAGTAACGACCCCAACGCTCTCCGTAATGTTCCGACTCCAACAAACGGTTGACAACGGTCTCGAATGCGGAGGGAGAATCATCTTCCAAAAAGTTGGCGATCTCCTCGGGAGTCGGCGGCAAGCCGATGAGATCGAAAGTGGCCCGGCGAATCAGAGCGTGTTTGCTCGCCTGGTCAACGGGGGTTAAGCCAAGTTGCTCCATCTTGGCCAGGGTGAAGTAGTCGATTGGATTGGTGGCCCAACTCTTATTCTCGACCGAGGGAGGATCTGATGCTGAAATCGGCTGAAACGACCAGAACTTCGCTGCCTCGTCGAAATCAATGGTGGACTCAACCACCTCCGTATCGACTCGTGGATCAGGGGCACCCATCTCGATCCATCGCGTAAAATCCTCGATGACCGATTCAGGAAGTTTCCCCTTGGGCGGCATCTCAAAGCCGTCGTATCTTAAAGCATCGATCAGCAGACTTTCCTCAACGTTCCCCGGGACCACGGCCGGTCCGGAGTCTCCGCCCTTTTGGGCGGCCGTTTTTGAATCAAGTCGCAGGCCACCCTGAATATTCTTGGCGTTTTCGGAGTGGCACTGATCGCAGTGTTCGACCAGAACGGGGCGTATCCGATTTTCGAAAAACTCAATTTCCTCCGCTGCCGCTGGGGGCTTGGGCTCCTCTGCAATGCCCCGTGTTGAAGGCCAAGCCAAAAACAGAGTCACCAAGGGACCGAGCCAGAGCAAGCGATTCGTCTGCGCTTTCAAGTAGAACATCCAATTCGTCGCCGTGTAGGAGGGCGTGATTTCAGGTGAGGTGGGTAGGGGAGTCGTCCAAAGGAGGCGAAGCATGAACGCCCAAGGGGAGTTTTATTTTAACAAGAAATGGGTTGTCACGGGGCCTCCCTGTGCAGGACCCTCTCGCGGAAATTCGCGCAGAGTTCTCACTTTCGTAAGTGATGAGATAACAGTGACTTGCGGGTTCCGATACTCATCCGGTTGGGGATGCGGCGGACGTGACACTCTCCAACTTTCAGTGGTTGAAAAGTTCTCTGGTTCGTGCGTCACATTCGATCTTCAAGTGCTCCCCGTACAAAACTCTCTTCGTAACGACTCTCGCGAGATCGATTATTGCAAATCCTCACCAGCAAAGCACTTGCTGATTTCGAGTCGCTTTCGGTCGCTCTGTAGCGATGGCAACCGGATTAGAAACTGAGCCACATCCGTTAACAGCGACCTGCGAAACAGAGTTAACCTGATGGTCGTCTTTTCCCATCGGCCGAAACAGGGTGGATCAGTTAACTCAGGTGGGCTGCCTCCAAGCACCGTCTAAAAGTTGACGCCCACGGCACCCTCAATCACGCTGGATCCGGGGTATAAACCAACTGCTATCCCCCGATGACTGAACCACTTAGAGCTTACACCAACGAACTCCCGTGACCAAGCTGTTTCATCCGCTGCTGGCGCTGATCGCCAGTGCTTCCGACTCTCATCTCCGTCGCCAAGTCCGTTATTTGAAGGAAGAGAACCAGATCCTTCGTGCGAGGATCCCTGGGCAAGTTCACACTCGCCGTGAAGAACGTGACCGGCTTCTTAAGTTTGGTTTGCCGCTCGGTGCTGCGATCGAAGAGCTGATCTCGATCGTCACCCCTGGCACCTTCTACCGCTGGCGACGGGAAGCGAAACGCGGCAAGCCCTCCGTAAGCAAGCCTCGAGGCAAGAGCCAAGTGCTACGTGACCTCGTCCTCAAGATCGCTCGAGAGACCGGGTTCGGCTACACCAAGATCCTCGGAGAACTCCGCAGCCTCGGAATCTCGCGGATCTGTCGCCAGACGGTTAAGAACATTTTGAAGGAAGAGACCATCGAGCCAAGCCCGAAGCGACGGCGGGGTACTTGGGACGATTATCTGAAAGCTCATGCCGAGACGCTGTGGGCTTGCGACTTCTTCACCAAACGAGCCGTAACGGCGCGCGGCCTCGTCGACCTGTACGTCCTGGTATTCATGCACCTTGAGAGCCGTGAGGTCGTGGTCTCCAAGAGTACTCGAAAGCCAAACTCCGCTTGGGTGGTTGAGCAGGCTCAGAGCTTCGTCAGGCAGACAGATCACCGTGAGCATCGCCCTACGATCTTGATCCACGACCGGGACACCAAGTTCTCTGGCGACTTCCGGTCAACCTTGAAGGATGCGGGAGTTGAGTGCAAGAAGCTCCCGGTCCGCTCACCCAATCTCAACGCTCGTCTCGAACGTTTCATTCAGACCATCAAGTCTGAATGCCTCGACCATTTCATTGCCTTCGGCCAGGATCATCTCGACTACCTGGTTCGTGAATTCGTAGAGCACTTTAACGATGCGCGCCCTCACTCCCATCGAAACCATCGGCCGCCGTGTGATCAAGCCGACGTGCCCGAGTGGACCACCATCAGGCTCGAAGACGTTGAATGCCGTGAGCAACTCGGCGGGGTGATCAAGTCGATGCATCGCAAAGCGGCTTAAGGCTGGTCAGCGATCAGTGGTTCGTTGGTCGATCTTCTGCGCTCGCGGTACGCCCCGACAGTGAAAATCAGGTCGAAGCTGTTCTCTCCAACCCTCTATCACGGCCTCCCGACGCAGGTGAACGATCGTCCGACGTCAGTTTTCAACTGCCGACCTGCTACCTAGACCCTGGATTCTGCCTGCCGAAACCTTGTTCAGTCGTTTTGTACCGCACGGGATATAACGCAAAAAGGCCGATGCACACGCATCGGCCTTTGGCGTTTACTACGGAAGCATTTTTCGAACGCTTTCCGAAAAAGCTCCTCCGGCAGGGCTCGAACCTGCGACCCAGCGGTTAACAGCCGCTTGCTCTACCAACTGAGCTACAGAGGATCATTGGTTTTACAAAATCTAATTCGTCAAAAACGAACCGTGACTTTGATGATTGGTATCAAAAAGTGGAGCCGGGCAGAAGGACGTTTGCTGATAGGCCTAGGTTCGGCCTGAACCAAGACAGTCAACGGAATAATGGTCTGACGACTCCAATGATGGCCTAAAAATACCTTCACTTTGCCCAGATCGCAAGGCCGGTCCAGCCGTAGTGAATCAGTTGACAGAAAATTGGACGGCTCGGCTTTCTACAGTTCGCAGAACCGTTGCAAACGGGACTAGGGAACAAATCGCGGTAGTGAACGACTGAAGCCGGTACAGAGAGAACGAGAACGCTACATCGTTGATTAGACCACCGGCCAGTCGTCTAACCTATCAATCTACAAGTCAACCCTCCATCGACCGGAATTTTGATCGATGCGGAACAGGAATTGATTCCTACTTGGCCCAAAACTGGGCATCCAAGACACTTTCTCGCTCTACGAATTGCCGGCTTTACTCGTGATTGCCTAATTGCTAACGGGTTCAGCCACAGTTCAAAACCATCGTCACTGCCAAGTAAAATCCTTGCATTCTGCCCATGTTCGCAATTCATCTCGGACCAGGCAAATGTAGACCGATGAGAACCGGCTTCGTAAATGCCAGGCTCACAGGTTTTGGTGAGAGGGAGCAAACTGCTTGAGTCCTTCCGATTGGCTCCCCTATAGGCGATCCATCTCTTCCCCGCACTCTTTCATCGCTGGTCGACTACCGAGTCTTCAAGCAATTGAACTCGCTGCGTAGGGGCTCTTTCTGAAGCTCCTGAATCGATCCAGATTCTGGAACAAGAATTATTTTCCAATCACGAACATCGAAGTCATCCGAAGGCTACACATAAATTCGTAAAGATCATCGCTTAAATAATAAGCGACACCAGCATCAGATAAGATGCTGGCGTTTGAATTTGATGGAACGGGTACGTTGCGTTGTCTGTGGAACAACACATTCTTATGATGAAAGCTATCGGATCTCTAAACTGAGGAGCGTCGTGAGTTGCGTTTCATCACTGGCCGAATTGAGTATGCGTTCCAGTTCCTGAGCCAGTCCCTCGGTGTATTGCATGTGCTCTCCATCCGGGTGCAACGAGGAGAGGTTCGCGGGCATGCCTCGATTGCTTGGAATGTTGTACTCAACCTCGAAAGCACTAGCTCCGACGTTATCCATAAGATTGGTTTGACCAACGTGGTAGTAGTGAATGTCGAAGTAAGTAGGGATGTATCCCATCACGAACCAACTCCACTGCAATCGCCATTGTCGGTAAATCTGGAATAAAGTCGTTGCCCAGTCACCATCAACTACCCAGCGTCTTGTGCGTTCGCCCAGAGCAGGAATGCCTCCTGGAGCGTCATCCGTGAATAGCTTCTTGAAGTCTTGATTCCCAACACGTGGAGAGCCGAAAGTGTGAAGTCCTTGGACAGGAATTCCATCTTCCCACTGAAGCCTAGCCGCAATGATCGTAGCGTTTGCTCCTCCCAGGCTGTGTCCCGTTAGCCAGATCTTTTTGCCATCCGCATGAGCGGCGCTGACATAGCTCAGCACATCCTCATAAGCACTATCGGACGCGTACCAAAATCCCTCGTGCACGTAGACGCTTCGCGAACCAATACTGCGTTGGATTGCCGTTCCATTGATACCGGTAAGCCAATCGGCAAAGTAGTTGATCGCATTGGAGTCACCACCGTGACTCCCGCGGAACACAACGATCATCGCATCGTTCAGTTCCATAATTGCAACCTCGGTCCCCGTCCAGGCATAGGACTCGTAGGTGACTAATCGAATGCCGTCGTCCTCTAAAGAGTCTCCGAAGTCCTCAATCCAACTATAACTAAAGGTTTCACTGGGGCGAGGATAGACTTCGTCACTTTGATAGGAAAGTAAGAATGCATTGACTGTTGAATCACCTGAATCGTCTTCCTCAAAGTACGCGAAAGGTTTGGGGGGGCGGCAGTGTGCTCCAGTAGCGCAAGTTTTCGTATGGTAGATACGGTCCGACAGTCTGCCGGCTTTGGCCGACGCTTGCGGATGCCAGACCGAACATCAACAACGTGGCTGCTGCCAAAGAAACTAAGATTCTCATCGATTTTCCCCAATAAATCAGAAGTTAAGTAGTGCTTTCAAGCCACTTACCTCAGCGGGGTTCCACGAAAAGTGTTACTCGAGAATTGAAGAGTTATTGAACCGTCGAATCAGACGAACCGGCAACTTGCGATTCAAGCCGCTCTTTTCTTACGAAGATGACGGGCGTTTCTCCACGATTTCTGCGAGCTTTCTCAAGCTTCGCCTGATGAGGACGCGCACTGCGACATCCGACTTGCCCAGAATTTCCGCGATCTCTTTGGTGCGATTATTCTCGATGTAACGCATGTGTATTGCCTTTGATGCCGATTCGCCTAGTGAATCGAGAGCGGCTTTCACTCGTGAAAGTCGGATATCACGGCTTACAGCTTCACTTGGGGAGGTAATGCTCGCGATGAGGAGGCCTTCCAGTCCAGGTGTTGAGTTTTCTCCTGAAATTGCTTGGCTCCGTGAAGCAGCTCTTTTTTCTGCTCCATAGTAAAAACGGTGCGCATCAGCCACGCGTCTTCGACAAAGCTGTCGCAGCCAAGCGGATGGATTGAACTCTGGATTTGCAACGCTCGCGAGCGAAGACAATGCACTTGTGGCCACTTCCTGATACAAGTCCTCGAAAGAAACGACCTTGAGTAGATGGTCGCCTGTAATCCCACGCAAGAATCCGAGCAACGATTCACGTTCGGCCTCAAGTAGCATTGCCAACGCTTCTGCGTTTCCGGCACGAATACGCGCAACGAGTTCCGTTAGATCCATTACTACGGCAATCCTTCATTATTGAATGGGGCAACGATTATCCGATTGCGTTCTAAGCACTTGTTTCACCGACTCACCCAGGGCGAATCAGACATTCACATTGCGTAAACTAATGGTGAGGGTAACCCGAGGCGTACGCAATAGGTTTTTCGCTGCAACTCGCTCACGCGTTATGAAGTCGCGATCTTCCAAACTTAACCTCGCAAGCGGTAGGGTCGGAAGTAACGCCGCAGGGGAGGGCTGAATCCGCCTGCCTCTGCTCGCCGCCCCACGAAGCGTGGTTGCCCGTTGCGACTCTCCCGAAGTGCAAAACTAGTTCCAGGCTTCAAGTAATGCCAATTAAAAACTCACGCCTCGGCATACCAAGCTGCCAGCTTAGAACAATGTTCACCAGTTCTACAAATGCTCAAACTTGAGCGATAATATAGCGTTGATTCTGCTACCGCCGCAATTTCCGCTCGGCTGGGCGGTATAGAGCTTTAATGTGACGGCAAACGACGCTAGCTGCGGGCTAGTGTTTTTATGGTTCAGACCAACCCTAGCCCGGATATCGCATCTGCTAATTGGTAGCTGGATTGGTGGGGGGTTCGGGCGTCTAGGCGCTTAGCTGGCCCGTCAAGACAGATACCAAGGATACGGCTTGCGAAACGACATTATCGAGGCAAGCCGACAGCGGCGTCCTGACGCCAAAGTTCTTTGGCATGAGAAATGGTGGGATCTGGGCGACGCACACCGTTGACAGAGCAACTCTGAATTCCAATCACGGTCATGTCTTTCTCAGCAACAATCAATGCCGAAAGGCTTTCCGCAGAGAGCATTCCCAGTGGAAAACGGTAAGAATAGCCCCATGCTACTCTCCAATCACAGAACCATGAACGATGTCTGATTTCTTTGAACGCAGCCTGATTGTCCACGAACAACTCCGTGGCAAGATCGCTCTCTACCGCAAAGTGCCAGTGAATAGTCGTGATGACCTCTCACTCGCTTATACGCCTGGTGTGGCAAGGCCCTGCGAAGTCATTCAAGGGAAAACCGCGCGTTCAAGAGCTGACAATGAAGGGAAACTCAGTAGCAGTCGTGAGTGATGGATCCGCAGTTTTAGGATTGGGAAACTTCATCGTGATCGGACGGCCTTGGCCGAGTACAAGCAAGAACTTCTTTCCTACACCAATCGCAACAATCGAGCTGGAGGCCTGAATGAAGCACTCCTGGACGCCTACCTATTCATTGGTGTTAGCAAGGGAAATCTCATCAATGCTGGCGATGTGCGGATGATGTCCGAGGGTCCCACTATCCTTGCGATGGCGAACCCGATTCCGGAGATTATGCCTGATGAGGCATTTAGCGGAGGCGCGGCTATCATCTGGACGGGGCACAGCGACTTCCCCAACCAAGTCAACAATGTGCTTACTTTTCCCGGCATTTTCCGTGGGGCACTCGACGCCGGGATTTCGAGAATCACAGAAGAGATGAAATTGGCAGCCGCCCGAGCCTTAGCTCGCTGCGTTTCCAAACCCACAGCCGAACGGATCCTTCCTGATGCACTCGATCGAAGTGTTTCGCCCCGAGTGGCGGAAGCAATCTCAAGCAAGAGCGACGGCAGTTAAAACACCGAAGTCTTCTCCGAAGCCGTACCAGACATCTTGTCAGAACGTGCTTGGCGGAAAGGAAGATTCGAAGCTGGGATGCGAACTGCCGCGTCTCTTCAATCGCAATCAGGAGAAAGGATCACCGCTACTTTTCCAGAGACTCCGCTCCGAGCCTGAGAACAAGTCTAAATTCAGGCAGAATCAATCCGCTTCACAGATCGGCAGGGGTTTTGCAACCTTGTCGTCGGCTTCGTGAAAGTCATAGCCTATAAGCTTAGCAAGCGTAGCGGCGATCTGCGACTGCTTGAATTCCCCGCCTTTATCGATGCCAGATTTCGAGACGCCAGCTCCAAAGGCTGCGATCCAAATGTATTCAGAGCCAGGTAGATGTTTGCCATGATCCTTCCAGCCCTCACGACCATCGCCTCGGCCGTGATCAGTCGTGATGACGAAAGCGGTCTTGTCGCGATACTGCTTCAGACTTTGAGCCTGTAACCAAATCTGCTTGATCAAATTGTCGTTTTGCCTTGCGGTGAGCAAGTATCGGTCATAGCGGCCAGCGTGTGCCCAGTCGTCTGTTTCACCAAGCGAGACATACAGCACTCGAGGCGAGTCCGATCTCATGCACTCCATTGCTCCAGAGGCCGTAAAAACGTCGTAGCGTACTCCTTCCCATTCATGAAACAAGTTGTCAGCCGCGTTGTTAAGTACATCTAATCGGTTCGGATCGCCAACGGTTAGCGGCATCCAGCCTGCGTTAACGACGATGCCGCTTCGACCTTGGTTGATGATGTAAGGAAAGACATCCCAAGAGCAGAATGCATTCACTGAACCAATCAGCTCTGGTTGATCGTTTAAAAACTCAAGGACTGTCCTGTTCTCATTGTTCTTCTTCGCGTTGGAGTTGATGCGATCGTCGGCGAAACCACAGAGCAGTTCACTGTATCCGGGATAGGAAAAATACTTTCCGTTGGTAACCAAGCATTCGCTATCAAGTTGAACATCACCAGCAATCCAAGCTTTGCCTTTCTCGACGCGACTCCAGAGAAAAGGCAACAACTTACGCCTGCAAACTTCCCCCGTCTCTCCACCATACTCTGCGATACAAGCGTTCTTGTCCTTCACGCCAAGATTCGGCAACATCAAACGCTCATCCGCACCACCGAAAACCTCCTCGGGCCGCAGTCCATCTAGAGTTATCAAGATCACATTCTCAGCTTGGGCAAAAATAGCGGAGGGAGCGAATGTGAAGCTGACAATGGCTGTAAATACGAAGCGTGCAAACATGGGCTGAATGCCTGAAAGAAAATTGCGTGACTGCAGGTACAGTCACGCATGAAGCAGTTTAAAGAGCAGACGCAAATACGGGACGGCTAAAATGGAGCAATTTAGATACATTCTGCCAATCCCGCTGCCGAATTACTGACGCTTGCCGCTCGACACAATCACTCCTGACTCGCCGCCAATATCAAACTCTACAGTACCTTTCATTGCATCTTTGCCCGCCAACTTGCTCTTCCAGGTGAGGTCGATCTCGTTTCCGTCGTGATCGGTTGTAAATTCGAAAGACAGTTCGCCATCTTTCACGGAAACGTTCTCAAGCTCGTAAGACTCACCATCATTTACCAGCTTGACTGCTAGCTCACCAGCGTTATCCGAAAGTGTCATCACAGGCGTCACGGTCACTCCATCAGGCGTGACCATTGTGAAGTCCCAACTACCGAGAAGTGGCACAAGGGATTTAGCGAGCACCTTGCGCGATGCCTTAATTTCGAAATCCCCTGTGTTTCCACCCACACTGAAATCGATCGTTCCCGTGATTTCGTTTCCACGTGGCTTGCAATTGTAGGTCAAATCCAATTCGCTGCCGTTGTAATCGAGTGTGAGATCAAATGTCAGAGTATTGTCGACAAGTTTCAAGTTCTCGACTTTGACTTCCTCATCGTCATCGCCGACGAATTTTGCCGAGAGCTTGCCGCTCTTTTCGACCACCGTCAGCACAGGCTTGTACTCGTTGCCATCAGCTGCCGTGAAAACAAAATTCCAAGTCCCTGCTACTTCAGACGTCCCGATATATCTCTTCGCTTTCCATTCGACTCCGTCCATCTTTTGTCCGCCGGCTTCCAAGGCGACGGTGCCTTCGATGGCGTCCTTTCCGACTTGCCCTTCCCATTCAACGTAAATGTCCGTCCCGTTCACTTCGGTAATCATGTTAAAGCTAACTTTGCCATCCTTGAGCGCCCCGTCTTCGATTTTCTCTTCGATGTTCTGGTCGGAGTAAGTTCCGGTTACTTTCTCTCCATCGACCTCTAGGTGCAAAACGCTGTTGATAGTCTGGCCCTGCATATCGGTGGACCATTTCCAGGTTCCCGCAGGCGACTGAGCCTGTAGGTTGCCTTCGGCGAACAGAAGGAAACTGAAGAACAGGAAAGATTGTAGACGTCTCATGTTCGAACTTCCGAGAAGTGATTTATGATGAGTGACAAAGCATCGATCGCCAAGATGCGAACAGCGATGAGGCCTGTGAGCAAAGGCCAATATCGTAGCCCAATTGATGTCAGTTCGCAATTTTCCAAGTTTCTTGAAAGACGGTTAGATCCCCCGTCGCATCGTGCTTCCATTTCGCGCAGAATGAACCCGCAGAAACCGCGTTGCGTCAATCGATCGCAATTGGTCTACGCGGCACGAATATCTTCGATTTCTTATGCCTGAATTAACAAGTAAAGTTCTATGAACAATCGAAAATCGCTTCTATTACTTCTGTCCTTGATCACGATATTCGGTGATCGTTGTTTCTCGGCAGACTGGCCTACTTTCCGAGGTGCCGATCGCACGGCGGTTTCTAACGAAACTGGACTGGCTGACTCCTGGCCCAGTGATGGCCCGAAGTTGTTGCTCGAGGCAAAAGGAGCAGGCCTGGGTTACGCGAGTCCCGCTATTGCCGACGGGCGGATGTACACGCTCGGCAACGGACTTAGCACCAAGCAAGACCAAGAAGAGTATCTAAGCTGTTTTGACCTCTCGAGCGGTAAGCAAATTTGGACATTGAAGACAGGGTCACCCTGGGACAAGCACCGGCAGAAATCCTGGAACGGTTCTCGCGCTACACCCACCGTGGATGGAGACATGGTTTACGTTGTCAGTCCATTCGGAAAACTCTTTTGTGCAAAGACATCAGACGGATCCGTCCAGTGGCAAAAGGACTTTAAAGAGGACTTCGGCGGCAAGAAGAAGGACAGTTGGGGCTACAGCGAATCGCCACTCATCGACGGCGATCTGCTGATCTGCACACCAGGTGGCCCAAAGTCGACTGTGGTTGCTTTGAACAAAAGAACGGGCGAGACCGTTTGGACCTGTGTTCGACCTGACGATGTTGGCGCTGGCCACTCATGCGTGGTGATCTCAAACGTAGGCGGCAAGAAAGTCTATGTACAGAACACAGGCATGGGCCCGATGGGAATTGATCCCAGCACTGGAAAGCTTCTCTGGGATTATGACATGAAGCCCCCGACCGCATTTATTCCCACTCCAATTATCAGTGGCGACTACGTGTTCAGTGTTGCTGGCTACGGCTTGGGCGCGGCTCTGGTGAAGCAAGAATTGACAGCTTCAGGGAGTGTTTCCGTTCAAGAGATCTACGGGCCAAATACGAGCCTCGGTAACAAGCACGGCGGTGTTATTTTGCTGGACGGACACATCTATGGTGGCCGTGAAGACAAGAACGTCGTCTACTGCGCTGAGATGGCAACGGGCAACGTTCTATGGGAGGAGCGTGGGGCTGGGCAACGCTCAGCCTCAGTCATCTCTGCGGATGGAAATCTATACGTTCGCTATCAAGATGGAACCGTCGCGATGGCTAAGGCAAGTACGGAAGGCTACACCGAGATCAGCACATTCAAGACACCTGGATCTGGCGAAAAAGACCAACCAAGCTGGGCCCACCCAGTCATCTCAGACGGCAAACTGTACTTACGAGAAAATGACTCGATCCTGGTTTACGATCTGAAGTAGCTTCAAACGCAACGAATACTGCTCAATTCAAAAAAACCCACGAAGCAGGTCGAGCAATCGGCCTGCTTTTCTTTTCCATCCGCAAACGACAAGACGAGCTTCCCCGAGCCGCCGCCCCATCGGAAAGGTCGTTGGCGCAGCATCAACGAACTCCCTTGTGGGCCTCAGTGTCTTAACACGGTTTAGGCGAGTGAAACGGGAAGCGACGGAGCAAAGCTAGCCTCCCTATTCGAGTTCAGCTTGGAACTCTAGAAGATTCGAAGCACCAGCAATGGCGCGATAATTCCCAGCTGACAGAACCTTCTCCAGGCCGGATAGTTTGACTCTCCCTCAAAAACGCTGCGTGAAAGGGAGCGTGAGTTAAGCACCGCAATGTCTCAAACTGCTAAGCAGCACAACCGCCGAGCGAAAGCGGAGCTTAGAGAATTGCAAACTTACGATCTAAAGCAAGTCGTACAAGAAATTCCGGAGGCGTTGTTTTAGCCCGGGGGAGATGTCGCCGTGAACGCGGAGGTGGAGACGGCCTTCCTGAGTCTTAGTGGCCTGAACTTTCACGGGCTCCGTCAAACGAATGTCTTGTTGGAAGAACTCTTTGACACGCCATTGCTTGGCGCGGGGAATACCCGAAACGGCCAAATCGTCGTTGGGCTTAAACAATATCGTGACTTGCCGGCCAGTAGGGGAGCTTTTCCATGCTAAGTAGAGTACGAAAGCAACAAATAGGGCGAGAACCAGAGTGATCTGTGGAGGCATAGGAGCAGGAAGGCGGGATGAATTTGCTCTTGGGAAAGTCAGTGTGGCATCATAACAGGATGCTTGCGAAAGTGAGAGACAAAACCCTGCAAAAGTACTGATTCTTTGCAGAAACGAAAACGCCCGCGTTTCTAAAAGACGCGGGCGAGAATTGTTTCGAGTTATTCGTCAATCAACTATCTAACGGCCGACTTGAGGTCTTCAACCTTGTTGGTGGCTTCCCAAGTCAACTCAGGAATCTCGCGACCGAAGTGACCGTAATTGGTGGACTTTCCGTAAATCGGACGTAACAGATCAAGCTGGCTTACGATGTCAGCCGGCTTGAAGGAGAAGACTTCTTGAACAGCCTTCTCGATCTTCGCTTCGTCAACGGTGTTGGTACCGAAGGTATCGACGGTCAGCGAAACGGGATCTGGAAAGCCAATCGCATAGGCCGTTTGGAGTTCGCAACGAGAAGCGAGACCAGCCGCCACGATATTCTTGGCTACCCAGCGACACATGTATGCAGCCGAGCGATCGACCTTGGAGGGGTCCTTGCCAGAGAAAGCACCACCACCATGACGTCCCATTCCGCCGTAGGTGTCGACGATGATCTTGCGGCCTGTCAGACCACAGTCACCTTCTGGTCCACCGATGATGAAGAGGCCAGTTGGATTGATATGATACTTGGTGTCATCGGTCAGCAAATCGGCCGGAAGGACTTGTTCGATCAGATCCTTCTTAAGGATATCACGAATCTCTTGAGTTGTTATTTCGGCAGCGTGCATGGTGGAAACGACGACTGCAGTGATTCGCGAAGCCCTGCCATCGACATATTCGACGGAGACCTGCGTCTTCGAGTCAGGACGCAACCAAGTGTGCTTGCGACTCTTGCGCAGCTCCGTGATCGCCTCGCCCAGTTTGTGCGAGTAAGCAACGGGTGCCGGCATCAGTTCAGGAGTGTCGTCACAGGCGTAGCCAAACATGATGCCTTGGTCGCCAGCTCCTTGCTCAGCAGTTTCTTTGTCCGCAGCAGCTGCCGCATCGACACCTTGTGCAATGTCTGGCGATTGCTGACCAAGGAAATTTGAAAAGAAGAAGTTTTGGGCGTCAAACTTACAGGTATAGCTATAGTCAGTGCCCTCGGCGTACTTCGAATCGTAGTTGATCTCAACAAGAGCATTTTTGACAACTTCTTGGTAGTCAAAATCAGCAGCAGTTGTGATCTCACCGCCCAAAATGACCGCGTTATCCTTCACCATCGTCTCGCAAGCGACACGAGAATGGGGGTCTTGGGCCAAGCATGCGTCCAGGACGGCATCTGAGATCGTGTCACAGGTCTTGTCTGGGTGTCCTTCGGTGACCGACTCGGACGAGAAGATGAAACTTTTGCTCATGAAACTCTAAAGAGAATAAAGTCGAGGAAGTTAGGCATCTGGCCAGAGTGATCAATTCACTACCACAGCCAGCAACGAAACGCCGTTACGCCCGATAAAGCCACATAAGGTAGTTTCAGGACGACCTTCTGAGAAGTGTCTTCGCCCCATTTCGCCCGAACATGCCGCCAATTTGCCTTGAAATTCACCATCTTTCGACCTGTTAGCAAAGCACCTTGACGGTACTGTGAATCTTGGCAAGCTAGATGGCTCGCGAGGCTTCGGAGGCGGCCATCTCGAATCGGGCTTCGAAGCATTGAGAACGCATCTCATCTTGCCACTCGATGAGCTATCCCGCTGGGATTCAGCAACGCAGCGAGAAGCATGTTTTTGCATTAGCTTATCCCACCTTTGTTGAACCGCCACGAATTTAGCACTCCTCAAAAACGACTCAACAACTACAATTAAGGGAAATTTGTAGCCAAGGCTAAACTTCTACAAAGCGGTTTTCATGCCAACACAGTTCCTTACTCGCGTTTCCTTCTTGATCCTGCTGCCGACCAGCGTTCTTATCGTGACACTGCTCGGCTGCGACAACAGTGACATCGGGCATCCAGACGAGCCGAGAACGTCGATCCAGATCAAACCATACGAGGGTGAACTCCCAATTCAGTCCACGGTGACCGTTGGTATGGTTGCCGATCTTCTGCGCATCGTTGGCGGCGAGCACTTCGAGATCGAGCAACTGATGGGGCCTGGCGTGGACCCGCACCTCTACACGGCAACTCGGGACGACGCAGCCGCGATCCTCTCTGCCAAGCTTGTTCTCTACAACGGATTGATGCTTGAAGGCAAAATGTCGGAGGTTTTGAAGGACTCTCCGCAGCGTCCAGCCATTCCAGTTGGCGAATTGTTACCCAGATCGTCGTTGCAGTACGATCCCGACTCGAATAGTCATCCAGATCCGCATGTTTGGATGGATGCAAATCTGTGGCGTCTCGCGGCGCTGTCGCTTACCGAAAAGCTGTGCATTTTTGATCCTGAACATTCAACGGAGTACGTCAACAATGCATCGCATCTAGAGAGCAAACTGACGCTTCTGCACGAATATGGAAAAGTCGTCATGGCTGGTGTGCCGGACGGGCAGCGAGTTCTAGTCACTTCGCACGATGCTTTTCGCTACTTCGGAAGGGCCTACGGACTCGATGTGCAAGCAGTCCAAGGAATTTCGACGGAATCTGAAGCGGGCCTGAAACGCATCAACGATCTGGTAAAAATGCTAGTTGAGAAAAAAGTTGCCGCAGTCTTTATTGAAAGTAGTGTTTCCAAAGAGTCGATCGAATCATTACTAGAAGGTGCTGCTCAGCAAGGGCACGAAGTGGTGATAGGCGGACAGCTTTATTCCGACGCGATGGGCGAATCCGGTACCTACGAAGGCACTTACATTGGAATGATGGATCACAATCTCACCACCATCGCAAAAGCTCTAGGAAGCAACACCGTCCCCCAGGGTGGTTTTGAGGACTACTTTAATTCCCAAATCGAGGCGATCTCACCGGCAGCGGCAGAGGCGGAGAATTCGCAGCAGCAGTCGGCACTGAAGGAGTGAGCTTTTTGAGCAGCGATGCAACCATCCCGCTATCGATCCGCGACCTAACAGTTGCCTACCATCGCAAGCCTGTACTCTGGAATGTCTCGCTTGAGGTTCCCTCAGGCAGTCTTGTCGGGCTGGTTGGACCGAATGGAGCAGGAAAGAGCACGCTGCTTAAAGCCGTCGTGGGCATGGTGCCGCGCATTTCCGGCGAAGTCACAGTCTATGGAGAAAATTACGCGGCCAATCGTCGCCGTGTCGCTTATGTGC
The DNA here is from genome assembly GCA_963691875.1 of Aureliella sp. GTDB lineage: Bacteria > Planctomycetota > Planctomycetia > Pirellulales > Pirellulaceae > Aureliella. The sequence continues at coordinate 331,463 of OY829846.1, read as the reverse complement.
CTCAACGCGAAACCGTGGACTGGGACTTTCCGGCTACGGCATTGGACGTCGTCATGATGGGAACCTACGGCAAACTCGGTTGGTTTCGTCGTGCGGGAACGCGGCAGCGACAGTCCGCAACGGACGCACTGCGCAAGATGGAGATTGAACACCTCGCGCACCGACAAATCAGCCAGCTCTCAGGCGGTCAGCAACAACGGACTTTCCTGGCCCGGTCTCTGGTACAAGATGCTGACCTATATTTTATGGATGAGCCTTTTGCAGCCGTCGATGCTGCTACCGAGCGAGCCATCATCACATTGTTGCGAGAACTAAGACGACAAGGCAAGACAATCATCGTCGTGCATCATGATTTACACTCTGTCCCCGAGTACTTTGACCGACTCATTTTGCTCAACCTGCGACTGGTAGCTAGCGGTCCTACTTCGGAAGTCTTCACGGAAGCAAACTTGCAAAAAACTTACGGCGGTAAGCTTACATTACTAGAAGAAGTCGGCGAAGCGATGCGTCGGCGCGAGCGAGGGAGCTAGAGATGCTACCTGTAGCCGCGTTCTGGACATCCCTGGGCCTGAACTACAACACCTCGGTTGTACTGCTGGGCACCATTCTGATCGGCTTCACATCCGGAATGCTAGGTGTATTTCTTTTGTTGCGGCGTCGAGCACTCATTGGCGACGCAATTGCTCACGCAACTTTGCCCGGTGTAGCGATCGCATTCCTCTGGTTGGCACTCAACAACATGGAGAAGTCGCTTCCAACGCTGTTTCTCGGTGCAGCCATCAGCGGCGGACTCGGTGGCGCAACAGTTTTGGCCTTTCGACATTGGCTAAACATTCGCGAGGACGCTGCACTCGGGATAGTGCTGAGTGTGTTCTTTGGTGCTGGAATTGCCTTCAGAAAAATAGTGCAAGAGCAGAGCGGCAATTCCTCGGGCTTAGACAGCTTTATCTATGGTAAGGCAGCGTCGATCGGTAGCGATGATGTCTGGTCGGCCGCCATCGCTGGTATCATCGTCGTCTCGATGTTACTGCTTTTTGTCAAGGAATTGAAACTACTTTGCTTCGATGCCGAGTTGGCGGCCAGCCAAGGCTTCCCGGTGCTTCTCCTCGACGCGTTGTTGATAACCATGGTCGTTGTCGTGACGATGATCGGACTTCAAGCCGTTGGCATGATCCTTATCATCGCTTTGCTGGTGATTCCCGCGGCAAGTGCGAGATTCTGGACGAATCAACTTTCAATAATGCTCGCCATCAGTTCAACCTTCGGAGCGGCAAGCTGCGCTGCCGGCACACTGCTAAGTGCCTCTTATGACAAACTTCCAAGTGGTGCCACCATCGTATTGACTGCCTGCAGCTTTTTTATGATTAGCTTTGTATTTGGAATTAAGCGTGGCACGCTATGGCGGACCCTGCGAGTTTGGCAGATGCGCCGGGATCACGACTTCCTGCATGTCTTGCGAAGCATTTACGAACTACTGGAAGTGCGTCACGCGTTACCAGACAAAGTGACTGGTGAGCTAAGATCTACTCTTGCGGTGACCTTGCAAGAAGTCGCCCGACAAAGAGGCTGGCATGAAGCCAAGGTCCGGCAACTTGCCCAACGAATGGCAGTGTCAGGCCTAGTTGTATTTGATGATGAGGATCGACTGCAGTTAACGCCACGAGGGATTCTTCGCGCCCTCAACTCCGTTCGCGAGCACCGTTTGCTAGAACTCTACATGGTAGAAGAGGCTGAGGCAGACGTCTCTCAGGCTGATCGCGAAGCCGATTACTTGGAGCATGGACTAGAACCTGAACACTTAGCTGAACTCGCAGAGAAATTGGATGATTCCTCCGCGAGCACACCGCCACCAAGTCCTCACGACTTTGATTCCTCGCGTGATTCTGCAGAGTAATCATCCAGTCGAAGAACGATATGCAGCAAGGCCACGTCATGCTCACTTAATCGTCGGGAAGGTGAAGCTGCTTTTCTCGACACCATAAACGTCTCGGTGTTTCAGCTTCAGAATCGGCTTCGAGTCAAGATAATTCAGTTCTCCGGACAGATACCCTCCCGCGACGCGGAGAAAGCGGTGAACTGGTCGGACATCTCCCTTCTTCCAGCCCAACTGGTGCTTCTCACTGCCCGGTCCACAGCCAAACTCCCAAATGCCATATTCAGCGTCCACAGAGGCATATTGCCAGTGCCGGTCGCCACAGAACAAAATTAAGCCATCGACGGTCGAGAAGAACTCTCGCAACTCTTCGCCCTCATATGCGAAGATCTTATTGGCGTGATTATCCTTCTTATTCGCCCGATCAGGACCAACGATCGGTGTAGGGCTGAATACCAACTTAAAGGTTGCATCTGATTGACGAAGCGAATCCTTCAGCCATTGCTTTTGCTCGGCGCCGAGAATTGTTTTGTCTGGGCCATCCTTCATCGTATTGGCACTTCGGAAGTCCCGTCCTTCCAACACCCAGATCTCAAGGTCTTTTCCCCAGCGAATGGAATCGTAACGTGGATCGCGAGTTGGAAATTGCTCGTCATTAAACAGTCGAACACCCTCTTGAAAAGTAACGATTCCATAACTTTGTCCCGGCCAGCTATCGTTCTTCAATGTGTCATGATCGTCTTTGATGAAGTAGCTGCTGTGCTTTGCGTAAAAGTCGCGATTCCGCGGCATGGAAAACAGTCTTGCCCATTTGAAACGCATTAGCTCCTTCGTCCACGCATAAGGCTTCTCCTTGTCGTAGTATTCAATATCGCCAGCATGCACGACAAAATCCGGCTCAAAACTCGACATCGAGGGATAGATTTTGTGCCCTTTCTCGCCATCATCTCGCCTCAAAAAATCATGACAGGTCGTCACGCAGAACTTCAGGTCAGCAGTTTCGTCAGCTGCCGGCGCGGTCTGGAACTTCCCTTCACACTGTGAGATCTGTTCGTTGCCTGGAACGCGAGCTTCTGCTGTTACGGAGTACTTTGTGCCGGGCAAAAGCTCGGTCAGCTTCCATTGAGCCGTACAATCCTGGTCCGCGCTGGTCTTTTTCCAAGCAGTCGATTTTTGCTTCTCAGGATTATCAACAGGGCTGTAGATAAGTCTCACTTCCGCGGGCAGGCCAGGCAAGGAGCCCAGCATTTGCTCCAGCTCTGTCCCTGTTGGCATTTGTGATGTCAAGAGTCGATCGACTTCTCCAGAAGAAAGTAGCTGCGACGCTAGGCCTTTCGAGACAGACACAAAATCCGGGCCGCGTGTCATCTCCGCCTGAGCGGTAGTCCTGGTCCAGATAACTATCGAATCCTGAGTTGCCCAGCCGTTTCGCATCGCATTTCCAAAATGCGGAATTTGGCCCAGCCCTAGACTTGATGAAGCGACCAAAATCGGAAAAAGGTACGCGATTTGGATCTTGCTCATGTTGATACTGGCCTTGGGGTCGAGACAGAATTGGAGGAGATTGAAAACGCATTGCACAACATAGCCGATGACAGCGTTCGATGCTTGCTTGTTCTGCGGCCGACGGAGCTTGGGGTGCGTGACCCGCATATCCACGGAGAACCCGGCGTCTTTTAAAAAAATAGCAAAATTAACTCAATTTCGCTTCCCCGCCATAGCGTGCGCTGTCCGATAGCGTCAGAAGTCGAGCACTCTACGCTCGACCTTCCGTCTTCCCTTTTTCCTGATTTCCATCAACCTTGAGGTTGGCATTCGTTTCACGATGGAAGAAGCAAAGAGCCCCGATCAAGAGCCAGACAGTCCCGCCACAGGTCGAGTTCGTTGGCGCACGAGCCTTTGGCTGCTAGTCATGCCGTTGCTTGGACTAAGCCCTCTGCTGGTATTCCGACTGGCAGAGTGGCTCAAGAATCCGTTCACCTTCTACGCTGTGCTTTCCATTCCCCTTGCCTTGACGCTGTTGCTGAGGCAACGGAAAGAAAGGAAGGACAGTGCTGAAAGAGTCCTGGTAAGCCGAGTGCTACTTTCGACAGGGCTTACTATCTTTGCTACAACGCTCTCTTTCATTTCTGTCAGCTACTTTTTGCCGTGGCTTGCTTCTATATGCGCGCTGCTGGTGCTTGCCGCTTGGTCCATCCAGTATTTTGCAAGGCTCCATTGGGCAAGTTCCATTTCATGGCTTGCAGTACCGATAACCATCGTGATACTTCCGGATTTATGGTGCACATACATATCTCGATGGTTGATCGCTGTTGCTGCAAACACCTGTTCTGCTTCCTTGGACGCGTTGGGCATTCCCAATATTCTATTGGGCAGCAACATTGAACTCGTCGACCAGCTACTCATTGGACAAACACTCTGCGGGGGCTGGGGAGGCCTTTTCTTTCTCACGAGTATCATCGCCTTCACTGTCGTCTATCAGCAACGGTCCTGTCTAACAGGTGTTCTAACAACGTTGCTTTGCCCATTGTGGATGACCATCGGGCACTACGGTCTTCTCATGTGCGTCGCATTGTCCAGCACGTACCTCAAACAAGATCTTACTTTCGGCACTAGATATCTTTTCCTCTACGGCTTCTGCTTCTTAGCGACGGTTCTTGCTGCTTGGCTTGCCAGTGTCGTACTGCACGGGACGTTTGAATCGGTAGAGCAAAAGAGCACAGATTTCCGTCCGGTCTTTGGTTTGATCAACGCCGTCTTTTCTTGGCCCGCAGCACCACCGACTCAACTCCCTGCAGACATTGAGGATCGTGAGGTACTGGAAGCTCAAATTCTGCAGCAGAAACAAGCACTGGAAGCTTTGCCAAGGTCATTTTGGTTCGAGAGTCGCATCCCTAATCTCTCCATTCGAATTTGCTCAATTGTCATTCTTACACTTGGGCTACTTCCAACAATCGTCTTGATTCAGGGAGGGGTTCGCCCAGCATTCGCTAACAGAATTATCTCCGCCGAAACCGCCACGATGCTCGACGAATTCGTACTGCCTCCCCAGCTAGACGAGGCATCGATCAGACCAATAGACCGAAATGGCCCTGCTGGAGGATCAAAATCCTGGGCTATTCAGAAGGGACAAAGAAGTTTAACGCTTAGCCTTAAACACAGTTTTCAGGGCTGGCACGACCCAACCACAGAACTCGTTCAGCGTGGTTGGACTCCGATGCTGAAGCTTCGCATTGAACAGTTTGGCAACCGCAACTGGGGAATCTTCGGAGCTAGCCTTCAAACCGACCTCGGCGCCTTTGTCTACATTTTCAACTCAATGCTAAATGAACAACTGGAAGCAGTAGATGTCGTGCCAAACTTCCAAGGTGGCAGCTTCGCTTTTGAAACTGCCTATCAACGTAAGACGATCTTCGACTTGTTACGTGGTGATGTGAGAAGCACCGACAATACCAGCGTGCAACTCATGTTAGTCGTCAATAGCGGAGAACAACTACTCGAGCCCGAAATCAATGAGATCGTACAGCTCTACGACTCACTGCGACATGAACTCAAGCAGTAAAGCCTTACACTGCGCTCTGCAGCCGCAAGCCTAATCCTGCGAATCTTCGCTGGTACCTACTTGCTCTGCCTCTTCTTTCTCAACTGACTCGATCATATCAATCAGCTCTTTGGCGACTTCTGGCGGCAGACGTTTACGTTCACCTTCGGGCGTGGAATTGTCCATGGATCTTCCTTTGATCTCAAAAGCTGTTGATTCTAAATCTTTACAATACCGAAAATTGAGCATCCAAAGGAAGCCGTGTGAGGCGGCTGCCAAGAATATCAAAGTTCCGTAAGCACAAGGCTCTGAACAAAGTCGGTGCAGGGCCCCGAATAAGGCAGCCGTATACACGATCATATAGCCTTAAACCTACTTCTTCATTACTAGACGCTCGATCTCATTCCCCTTGGATGTGCGCCGTTCTTGCAATTCGGAGCAAATTGCCTGCAAAAGCTCAGTCGGAGTAAAAGGCTTCTGTAAAAATGATGATCTCTCAGGGTTCGTATCCACATAGCTGTATCCACTCATCAAAACGAAGCCGGTTTCAGGGTAGTTTTGTCGAGTCCAATCACGCAGTTCGATACCGCTCACGTCACCGGGCATCCGAACGTCGGAGACGACCGCATCAAATACACATCCGTCGATAAAAAGCTCAATGGCTTCCCGGCCATTATCGACCCAGTGTGTCTCAAAACCGAGTTGCTCCAGGTCGTTGCGAACAGAATAAGCCACGCTGCTGTTGTCTTCGACGATCAGAACTCTTCCGCCAACTGGAGCGAATCCCCCTACCGCTTCATCTGCAAATACCGAGGGCTCCTCAGAGGTTGGAAAGACCATCGCAACTCGTAGGCCAGAGTCAAGGTTATCGAAGATTTTAATGTCTCCACCTGACTGCTGAACAAATCCTAGCACCGAACTTAGCCCTAATCCCGTTCCAGTCGCTGTTGGCTTCGTAGAATAAAACGGCTCAAACACATGTTTCTTCTCCTCGGCCGTTAGTCCTTTTCCTTCGTCAATCACCTCAATCAACAAATGATCATGAAAACTCTCCGGGTTCCATTCATTCATATCTTCAGGATTAGATCCAAACGGCCGCGCTGCAAGCCGAATTTTTCCTCCGTCGGGCATCGCATCTAGTGCATTTGTAAGTAAGTTGATTAGAGAGGTTGTCAGTTGCGTAGGATCCACCTTGATACGCAGTTCGCCACAACTATTATCAACCTCCAACACGCTTGGACGTGTGACTGCTGCCTTGAGCAAGTCACTGGTACCCTCAAAATATCGATCCAAGGGAATCGACTGCGGTGCCAGCACCTGCTGCCGAGCATAAGCAAGTAACTGTCTGACAATTGAGGCTCCGATCTGAGCACTCTTAGTTGAAGTTGCAATCAACTCACGATCGATTTCCGTGTACGCCAACGCTTTGGATCGCAAGTGTTCGTTGGTGCTGATAATTACTTGCAACAAGTTATTGAAATCGTGTGCTACATTTCCGGTCAGCTTGCCGATTGCCTCGTCGCGCCGTTTTCTCTCAAGAGACTTCTCCAACTCAACCCGTTCCGTAACCTCCCGGGACAGTGCTTCACTGGTCTGATTTACAACTTGGACCAGCGCGCTGTTGTGCCTCTGCTGCACATTCTTGAGTCGCTTCTCCTTGCGAAGCTCACTGACGGTCATTTGAAAACAGATTCCCGCGGCGACGACAAATACAAATCCGATTGCAATTCCGAACGCGCGCCAAGCCATGTCATTCTCATGGGCAAGCGTTTCGTTCTCCTCACGAATCTTATTATGAAGCCTTTGTTGCCTTTGCATTTCTGAGCGTAACAAGATTCCCCCTTGTGAAACCTTGGCTTCGATGGCAAACAGCTCTCCGTGATGGCTAGCGGAGTTTTCCAAGGCCCTTTCGAGTAACTCCGAGGCTTCTTCGAATCGCCCCTCTTCACGAAGTATCCCTGCCATCAATTTGTCTGCAGCAACGGAAGAAACCAAATGAAATGGTCCTTCCTGAATCGCCTCGAGTGTTTTCAGCGCTTCGTCCGTACGCTCGACTTGCAGGAGCGATTTCGCTTTCAGAAGTTTTGCAGGCCCGCCACAAAAGAGAGATTCATTCTCTTGGTCCAGTGCCTCCGCATGGTACACAGCTTCCTCAACTTGGTTCAGAGCCAGATGAGCATTGCACAACAACCAGTGATAATCTCGGTGCAACTCACAGATCTTCTTTTTCGCCGATTGCGACGATACCCCAAGGTTGGCAACAACTTCGTCTGCATGACCATTGAAAAGCTTGATTGCACTAGTGACTAGCAATCGCTCCGCATTGCCGTTCCCATCGACGCTAACCGCGAGTCTTCTGGCAATAGAAGTGGCTTCCTCTAGCTCACCTAATTCTAAGTGCAAGAATGCTTGGTTGACCACACATCGCTCACACAAATCCGATGAGCTGGAATTCTCTTGAGCCTCTTTGTAGCAACGCAAGGCAGGGCGGCAGTACCCCATTCTCTGTAGCTTTTCGCCCAGCTCGGCGTACAAGCCACTTGTTTGATGGCCGCCACCAGACTGCTTCTCCAATTTGTTAGCTTGTGAAAAGTAGTACATTGCTGCACCAAAGTCATCGATACGAACTGCTAAGCGACCTAGCACAACGCACGCTTGCAACGCCAGTTGAGGAGGAGCAGAAATATCGAACGCATCAACTATTTTCCGGCTAAGCTCCTCAGCTTCCGACGCATCGATTTCAGACAACAGCTGCTTTGCCGCCGCAATCTCTGAGGCAAGAATCGCATGCTGCTTATCATCGAGATGCGATTCTTTCTCCGGCAGATGCTGACTCAATTCCGCTGGGACAGAAAGTTCCAATGCGTTTTGCGCACGCGAGAGTGATGGCGTGAAAAAGAAGAGTTGGAGCGAGCAGAGTAGAAGGCAGCACTTGGCGCTAGGTCTTCTCAATAGCCCCGTACTCTCGAAACAGGTCGTCTTTCTAGGAGGATCTCGATCCATCGGTTCTCTGCTGCGAAGTTTTACAATCCAGCACAACTCGATTCCAAGGACATCAATTTACCAAGAAATCAAGAAGGATTGTAGAGCGACCGCTGCACTACCCCTACACGGCACAGGAATTCGGTTCCCGGAGCGCGCGTAGAATCAATTCAATTGGTCCGATGTTATGGTTCTGCCCACGGCAAGACGCAATTAGACAACAGCCCGCCAACGCAGGGACAATTGGAAGTTTCGTTGACATCTCCTCAGCAAGATCACCCTCTCGACCTCGCGACGCGGATGTAACGTGGCTAAGAAGAATGGAGACACTACAGCCCGAATGAAGAATCAGACTTCCAGGAACAATCGAGTTGGGTCTTCGCAAACTTCCTTGATGGTCTTCAGGAAGCTTACGGCTTCGCGGCCATCAATGATACGATGATCATAACTAAGGGCAACGTACATCATTGGAAGAACAACTACCTCCCCGTTCACCGCCATCGGCCGTTCTTGAATGGAATGTAGCCCCAGAATCGCACTTTGAGGCGCATTTACGATCGGCGTGCTAAGCAGCGAACCGTAAACTCCCCCGTTACTGATCGTAAAAGTCCCGCCTTCCAGATCCTCGGGCATCAGGCGATTGTCCATCGCTTTCGAAGCGAAATCGCCAATCGTTCGCTCCACATCCGCGAATGTCATATCCTCAACGTTGCGCAGCACAGGAACGACGAGACCCTTGCCGCCGCCGATGGCGATGCCAATATCGTTGAAGTGCCGATAGACGATATTGTTTCCGCGAATCTCAGCGTTGACCGAGGGAAATCGCCTCAAGGCTTCTACGCTCGCCTTGGCAAAGAAAGACATGAAGCCCAACTTGACACCATGTCGATCAAGAAATGCATCTTTATACTTCTTTCGCAAGGACATGATCGGTTTCATGTTGACTTCGTTGAAGGTAGTCAACAAGGCTGCATTTTGCTGAGCCTCCACCAAACGCTTTGCAATGGTTCGGCGAATCATGCTCAGCGGCTTGACTTCCTCCCGCCTCGATCCGCCCGTATTAGACTCTACCTCGGTCAGACTGGTTTCCAGCACAGGCGGCTTCGTGGGTGATTGGACAGACGCTGGACGGCTCTTACTCGCGACGGCAGCCATCGCATCTTCCTTCAGAATTCGCCCGTCTGGACCTGAGCCCTTCACACTCGAAGCAGCGATTCCGTTCTCCTCCAAGATCCGTTGAGCCGCCGGCATCACATGCCCCTGCCCGGTCTCCGAGCTTAGAGCAGCTGGCTGCATCGGTGCGTCAGTCGAAGTCCCTCCGGCTGGAGCTTCTGCTGGCTCGATGCTGCAGATGACTTCGTCCACCATCGCGAAGTCCTCGGTCTGCTTCAGCACGTTTCGTACGTAACCAGATGCCGGAGAAGGAACTTGCACCGAAGCTTTCTCGGTCTCCAAATCGACTAAGTTTTCGTCAGCCGCCACCCACTCGCCTTCCGCCTTCAACCATTGCCCGATCTGGACTTCGGAAATGGATTCTCCTACGGAAGGTACTTTGACTTCGATCATCTCAAGACGTTTCTGTGTTTTTTGATTGATTATTGATTGAGAGTGGCGGCAATTCGGTAACGTTATTCTGCAAACGCTTCATCGAGCAAATCATCTTGCTCCAGTTTATGAGCACTTGCTGAGCCAGTCGAAGGACTCGCGGATTCAACACGCGAAATTCGCCGCAACTTGAATCCTTTGTCACCCAAGAAGTCACCGAAGCGAACCTTCAAGAAGCTCCATGCTCCCATATTTGTCGGTTCTTCCTGAATCCAGCACAGATCGGTACCGGCTTCGTAGGGTTTCAATGCATCGAGCAGCTCTGCTTCGCTCAGCGGATAGTATTGTTCGATTCGCACGATCGCGACGTCGGCACCAAGTTTGTCTCGGCGTTCGGCCAGTTCGTAGTAAACTTTTCCGCTGCAAAGCAGGACACGCTTTGTCCCTGCTTGAGACTCACGCACATCCGGGAGGATCTTCTGGAAAGAGCCCGATGAAAAGTCTTCAAGCGGCGAGACGACCGCTGGATGTCGCAACAAACTCTTTGGCGACAGACAGATCAGTGGCTTGCTCCAACGACGAATCGCTTGGCGACGCAGCATGTGGAAGTACTGAGCTGGAGTTGATGGCTGTGTGACTTGAATATTGTCTTCGGCTGTCAGTAGCAGGAATCGTTCCAATCTGGCGCTACAATGCTCTGGCCCCGCACCTTCGAAACCATGCGGCAGGAGCAAAGTGATGTGGCTGAGTCGTCCCCACTTATCCTCGGCCGAAGTTATAAACTGATCGACGATCACTTGGGCAACATTCCAGAAGTCACCGAACTGCGCTTCCCAGACGACCAAACCTTCAGGACAGTCCAGGGAGTAGCCATACTCAAAACCGAGCACGCCGGCTTCGCAGAGCGGACTATTGATGATGTCAAGCCGTGTTTCCTCGGCGAATAGATTCAATGGAGTGTGAGTCTTGTCGGCGTTCTCCGTATCGTGCAATACCGCGTGTCGCTGACTGAAGGTACCACGTTCACAGTCTTGTCCACTCAGCCGAACGGGATGCCCCGAGGATAGCAAACTTCCCATTGCGAGTGCTTCCGCTGAGGCCCAGTCGAGGGGGCGTGAGCCCTCTGCCATTTCGGCTCGAAGCGACATGAATCTCTTCAATTTGCGGTGCAGGTTAAAGTCATCAGGGACTTTCGATAGCGTCCGGAGAATCGCCGAGCACTCTTCTCTTGACACTGCCGTCTGCGGATCGTCGTCTTCGGGCTCTGGTCCACCATAGAAGCCACTCCAGTTACCGCCCATAGTCTGCAAGTCGTCGACATACTCCTCTTGCTGGGCCAGCTCGAATTCGCGTTCCAGCTTCGCTTGTCGCACTTCAGCAATTGCATCAGCTTCCTGACGAGTGATGCCTCCCATCTTAAAGAGGCGCCTGAGGTAGCTCTCACGGACGCTCTGGTGTGCATCCACAGCCTTGTACATCTGAGGCTGAGTGAACCTTGGCTCGTCGCCTTCGTTGTGTCCCCAGCGACGATAGGCGTACATATCGATGACGACATCACGCTTGAATTCTCTGCGGAAATCCATAGCAAGGTTGACCACTTGAGCAACTGCTTCTGGATCTTCTCCATTGACGTGGAAAATGGGAATCTGCAGCATCTTGGCCACGTCGGTCGCGTAGGTGCAAGAGCGTGACTCGTGGGGTTCAGTAGTGAAGCCAACTTGATTGTTGAGAACGACGTGCAGCGTTCCTCCCGTGCGATAGCCATCGAGTTCGCTCATGTTGAGCGTCTCTTGCACGATACCTTCCCCGGCAAAGGCGGCATCGCCATGGATCAAGACTGTCATGAAGTTGGAATGACGATCGTCGTGACCGCGATCTTGCTTCGCGCGACAGCGACCTTGAGCCACCGTATTGACGTATTCTAGGTGGCTCGGATTGAAGCACAAAGAAATACGCACCTTGTGCCCATGCGACGTCATCCAATCGCTGCTGTAGCCCAAATGATAACGAACGTCACCGGTTCCTCGGTGCATATCGGGACGCGGATCGTCAAAGGACCAGAAGATACTCTGAGCTCGCTTGCCCATGATGTTGGCAAGGACGTTCAATCGACCACGGTGCGCCATCGCCAGGATAACACCTTCCACTTTGTGCTGGCCTGCCTTTTCCAGTGCCAGGTCTAGCAGCGGAATCATGCTCTCTGCACCCTCGAGCGAGAAAGTTTTCGCTCCGACGAACTTCTTGCGAACAAACTCTTCAAAGATCTCGGCGTCCGCCAAACGCGTGTAGATCCGAACTTGCACCTCACGCGAGAGCTCCAATCGGTTCTCACAACTTTCCATCCGACGCTGCAACCAATCGCGGATCGTACGATTGTCAATATGCATGAACTGAGCGCCGATACTGCGGCAATAGGTGTTCTGCAGTTTCTTGAGGATGTCGCCCAAATTGCGACCATTGACGTACTGCAAGTTCTCGCAGGAGAAGGGCCGTTCCAAATCCTGCTTACTCAATCCGTACAGCTCAGGATCAAGCTCCGCGACATCGGTTCTCGGTCGCTTAAGCGGATCAAGTTTCGCCAGCAAGTGACCGCGCACGCGATACTCGCGAACTAGGTTGTCGACGCGGTCTTGCATCTCCGCCAACCACAAAGCTTCATCGCGAATCGAGCGTGCCTTTGCATCGGGCATGTTAGGAGCGTCGAACGTCGTGGCTTCTTCTACACCTTCAGCCACAACCCGATCGTCGATAGCAGCAGCAAGAGAAAACTGCTCAAAGTAACTCCGCCACCCTGGCGAGACACTCTGTGGATCACGAATGTACTGAACGTAAAGGTCGTCAATGTAATCCAAGCTATAGGTGTTCATCTATTTACCGTCGCGGTAACAAGATCTATCCGAATGGCAAAAATACTTAGCAAGAAGTTGGGCGTTCCGGGGCGCGTTGAAGGGGGAATTCGCGGCACAATCGGTCTATAAGTCATAATGGTAACGCGATAAGTCGCCCTGAGAACCACAGTTTCTGTAACTTGCAGTCACTTCATCGCAATGGATGATCGCAAAGATTGAATCAATCTCAAAATTGGTATCAAGAACGCAGAGCGAGCCCTCCGCACGGGCGAGTATCAGCTGATCTGATGGTAGTCACGGTACCAGTCTACGAAGCGATGGATGCCTTCTTCGATGGTCGTCTGCGGACGGAAATCTATCGCCCGTTCTAAACCCGAAACGTCCGCAAAAGTAGAGACCACATCGCCGGGTTGCAAAGGCATGAAATTCTTGTTCGCTTTCTTGCCAATGGCCGCTTCCAATACCTCGATGAAGCGTCCAAGCTCTTCGGGCTGGTTATTGCCGATGTTAAACACGCGATAAGGACAATTGCTGGTTGCAGGCTTTGGAGCAAGTGCGTCAAATTTCGAATCCGGCTCTGCAATATGATCGACCAGACGCACCATCGCCTCAACGATGTCTTTCACATAAGTAAAGTCCCGCTGCATCTTGCCATGATTAAATACGTTGATCGGTGAACCATCAAAGATGGCTTTGGTGAAGATATAGGCAGCCATGTCTGGACGTCCCCACGGTCCGTAGACAGTGAAAAATCGCAGGCCAGTCGTAGGCAGCGAATACAAATGTGAGTAGGTGTGCGCGAGAAGTTCATTGGCTTTCTTCGTCGCAGCATACAAACTCACCGGATGATCAACCGCGTGTTCAACCGAAAAAGGCTGCTGCTTGTTGGCTCCATAAACACTACTGCTGCTCGCATAAAGCAGATGCCCAATTTCGAAATGCCGGCAGCACTCGAGAATGTTGCCAAATCCGACCAAATTACTGTCGATGTACGCACCTGGATTCTCAAGCGAGTAACGCACTCCAGCTTGCGCGGCTAAGTGAACAACCCGCTCGAACTGATGCTCCTCGAATAATCGATCCAAGGTCCTACGATCAACCAAATCGCCTTCGACAAAACGGAAGTTCTCCGAAACAACGTGAGCCAGCCTCGCTTGCTTTAGATCGACCGAATAGTAGTCGTTCAGATTGTCGAGGCCAACAACAAAGTCGCCGCAGCTAAGGAGTGCTTGGCTCATGTGGTAGCCGATAAAGCCGGCCGCACCAGTCACTAAAATCTTCCGCATTGATCGTTAGTCCAAAGTCAACGTGACGGAACTCGCCAGGACTCTTCTTTCCTGGCGGTCCACAAAGTTCATTTCGAATTTTTCTGAAGCGATGTAGTCGGATTTTAGTGAATCCAACTACAGGCGAGTTACTGACGGGTGGACGGCGCGGGGCGCGTCTTCTCCGCCTCGAGGAACTTCAAGGTAAGCAAGTTACCTTCGCTGTCGCGACAATCGCACTCAAAGTGTTCTGGGAATAACGCTTCGCTCCCCAAAATTTGAATCGTCACGCTATTATCTTCTTCAATCTGCATCACATCACGACGCTTACGATTGTTTAGGTAAGCAGCCACCTTGTCGTTGACACGAATTGTCACGCGGTTCGCCTTCGGATGCTGGCACGCCATCATTAACACTCGCACAACCTCGATCGACATGCTCTCTGCCGTTTTCACCACAGCGCGCCCCGAACAGCAAGGGCAATCCTCGTACACGCTGCGTTTCAGACTCGGTCGAATACGCTGCCGCGTCATTTCGATCAGGCCGAAAGGACTTGTTCGCAGGATCTTGGTTCGCGCTCGATCCCGTCGCATCGCATCACGAAGTGATCGTTCGACCTTTCGACGATGACCTTCTCGTCGCATGTCAATAAAGTCATTGACGATTACGCCACCCAGGTCACGCAGACGAAGCTGACGCGCAATCTCCTTAGCGGCAGCCATGTTGAGCTGAAACGCAGTCTCCTCGGCCGAATCATCTGTTCGGAAAGAACCGCTGTTCACGTCAATGGCAACGAGCGCTTCGGTCGGATCAATCACAATCGATCCGCCACCCTTTAGCGGCACGGTGCGACGCTGAATGTTGGCTATCTCGCGTTCTAAGTCGTGCTTGTGGAACAAGGGTTCGCGGCCATCGTAAAACTTCAGGCGATCAACGTACTTTGGCATCACGAACTTCAAGAACTCTTTGGCTCGCTCATAAGCTCCTTTTTCGTCCACCAAAATCGTGTCAATATCCTCGCTGAAGATATCGCGAATCGTACGAATGATCATATCGCTCTCTTCGTAGATGTCGGTTGGCCCTGAGGTCTTCTTGACCCGCTTGACCAAAACCTTCCACAAACGAAGCAAGTAAGCCATGTCGCGAGCAAGTTCTCGGCGTGTTCGATCTTGACCCGCCGTGCGAACGATAAAGCCAACGCCCTCTGGTGGATTCAGGTCAAGCAAAGTTCGACGCAGTGTCCGCCGTTGCTTTTCGTCTTCAATCTTGCGACTCACACCAACGCGCCCAAGTGCCGGCATCAGCACCAAGTAGCGACCTGGAATCGAAATGTACGTCGAAAGAGTAGGGCCCTTGGTTCCAATGCCTTCCTTGATGACTTGCACGAGCACTTCGTCACCGCGTTTGAAGATCTCTTGGATTGGAGGCTTGAAGCGTGGTCGCGTGCTTCGCATGTTGCGGCGACCACGGCGCTGAGGCCGCCCGTTGTCTCGATCGTTGTCGTCGTCATCGTCGATGTCGGCGCCCGGAACATTGCCGTCCATGATCTCTTCCGGATCATAACCAGCTTGGCGGAAGTACTGGGGCTCAACATCGCTAATATGCAGAAAGCCGTTGCGGCCGACACCAAAGTCAACGAAAGCGGCCTGGATACTGGGCTCCAGGTTCACAATCTTGCCTTTGTAAATGTTGCCCGCGTAGTTATTCTGACTTGCGCGTTCGGTATATAGCTCTTCCAGCACGCCGTCTTCCAAAATGGCAATCCGACATTCCTCAGGCTGAGAAACGTTGATCAGCATTTCCTTCTTCATGATTACTCCTCTCGATCGCATCTGGACCGGTTTAGTTATTCGCGATTTAGGATACCCCCGACTTGCAAAAGCAATCGAACAGATCCTGCTTGTATTCTGTGCCCTATTTCTTTGCCGGTTCCATCAGTTGCAAACCGATGCGTTGCAACACAATGCCCGACTCCAACAGGTCGCCCAGCCCAACCGCCTCAAGCAATTCGGACGGACGCAGTGAACCTTGCTGGCCATGTGGTATCGTGAACTCAAAATGCTCACCATTCATTTGCATCGCCAGGAACTCTGCATCGGTAGGCAACCGAAATTCTTTCTTCTCCCGCTGTGCCACAATCTCTGGCTGCGAAAGCAATGCAATGATGGCTTCTTCCACAGCTACGTGACGCTCAGTATCGACGGGAATTCGATACGCTGCCGACAGCATCTTCGCTTTGCCCAACCCGTACTCGGGTGACGTCAATTCCAGCAACTCCATGCCCTCAGGCATTTCTCGCCTAATGTCTTCCTCTATTTCCTCCAGGGCAACTTGCCCAACCACTTCAAGCTCAACGATCTCATCCAGAGCTTCCACACCGAGTGCGAGAGCCGAAGGGAAACTAATTCGCGGCTTGGGGTGAAAGCCTTCTGAAAAAGCCATCTCCAAATTGGCTCGACGCAGTAAACGTTCCCACACCCGAGCCAAGTCACGGTGGCTGATCCACCGCAAGTCGCCTTGTTTCGAAAACCGAATGCGTAAACGTGTTTTATCCACAACTCACTCTCCCAATGACATCTCAGGCACTAACTCCGCAAAGCGACTCTGCAAGAATGCATCCACTTCACGTGCAGTATCAAAATCAAAAGCACGCTCGGCCAGATGCTCGCACTGCTCAATGGTCACGCTGCGAATCGCCTGCTTTACTTGCGGCAATGCTGCCGGCGGCGCGGACAAAGCACGCACACCAAGCCCCACCAAGGTCAGCGCCGTGATCGGCGTCGAACTCATCTCACCACACACGCTCACCTCTCGTCCAGCCGCATTCGCTTTGTTGACTGCACTTCGCAATAGTCGCAACACAGCGGGATCATGCCCGGCATACAAATCCGCAACATTCTCGTTCCCACGATCGACGGCCATGGTGTATTGAATCAAATCGTTTGTCCCGATGCTGATAAAGTCAACTTCGTCCAGGAAGTGGTCCAGCATCATCACGGCAGCTGGTACTTCGACCATCATACCCACTTCGATCACTTCAGAAATTTCATGGCCTTCCTCCTTCAAGTCATCCACCACTTGCCGCAGGACCAATCGTGCCGTCCGCAATTCGTGGAGCGTCGATATCATTGGGAACATAATCTTGAGCGGGCCGAGCTGCGCTGCTCTCAACATCGCACTCAATTGCGTGCGAAACATCTTCGGCTGCCGCAAGGACAACCGAATGCTTCGGAGTCCTAGAAATGGGTTATTCTCTGGATCAGCATCGGAAACAGAAGTCGCTTTGTCCGCACCCAAGTCAAGGGTTCGCATAATAACGGGCTTTCCGCCCAAGTTCTGAACCACCTGGCGATAGGCTTGGTATTGATCGTCTTCAGAGGGCTCTTCTTCGGCACCCAAGTAAAGGAACTCAGTCCGATAAAGCCCAACACCTTCAGCTCCTCGAGCGAGACAGGCGCCAACTTCATGAGGAAACTCTATGTTCGCCAACAGCTTGATCCGGTTGCCGCATTGCGTCTCCGCTGGCAAGTCACGAATCTCGCTCAGCTGTTTCACCCGTGAATCCCGAGCCTCTATTCTCGCTCGATACGATCGCAGGGTATCTTCATCAGGCCCGACCAGCACGCGTCCTCGGTAGCCGTCAATGATGATGTCAGAGTTTCGATCGATGCGATGCAGAAAATGGCCAGCGCCAACAACCGCCGGAATCTCTAGTCCTCGAGCCACGATTGCGGTGTGACTGCTCGGCCCGCCAACTTCCGTGCAGAAACCGAGAATGCGTTGAGGATCAAGTTTCGCCGTTTCACGTGGCGTCAGATCATGACTCAAGATGATCGAGTGCTCATCGCCACCTGTGACTTGCTTGGGAGCCCCGCCGAGAGCTTCCAGCAAAGTGCACTCGACATCGCGAATGTCCTTCACTCGCTCGCGCATCGTTTCCGAACCCATCGTTCGAAACGCTTGGGCATAACGACTTAGCACAGCCGATACAGCGTACTCAGCGCTGACACAATGGCTATCGATATCGCGAAGCCATTCCGAACGCAGCATGGGATCTAGCAAAAGCTGTTGATGTGCGGAGAAAATCGCACCAATATCTTGGCTTACAGCGTCTGATGACAATCCAGCAGGAGCCTGTGCAAGGCGCGCATCTTCAGCGAGACGTTCAGAAGCCTCCTCAATTGCCTTGAGAAGTCTTTGCTTTTCGTTTTCGCGGTCGTTAGAGTCAATTCGCGTTCTAGTGATTCGGTAACCTTCACGGTCCAGAATCAATGCCTTGCCAATCGCAACTCCTGGTGAGACCGCAATGCCTTGCAGTTCAAGCATGAAAGTGAGGTGAAGACTTGGACTGTCGTGCTCCACAGTGGCGCGCTAGACGCCAAGGATTCATTGCAGCAACAAGATGATCGCGTAGAAGAATGAATTCCCACAGTTGTGAGTTCCATCCCCGCTTCAGCTGGCGTGCTAGTCAATGAAAGGAGTTCCCTACGCACAGTCAAGTGACTTCGTTGTTTGGTGTGTATTTTCTGTTGTCTACCAGGCAAACTCGCCCGCCATCTCAACGAGCAATTCTTCCTACTAAGTTAGGCATAGAATGAGTTTGCTGACCGACACGCTGCTTCAATAGCAACTAGTTGTATCGTTATTCCAAAAGGGCTTCCGCCCGCCCCGAGCCTAAGGCTTAGTGTCAGGGACTTCTGAGTCAGATTCATTGAATCCATTTTCGAACAGCTCTGACAAAGCTTGCACAGCCATCTGTGCGTCTTCACCCACTGCCTTGATCTGCAACTCCGAGCCTTGACGAGCGCCCAACGTCAGGATGCTCATGATGCTCTTGCAGTCGATCGTCTGGCCATCTTTCTCAAGTTCAATGGAAGCTTGAAACTGTCCAGCGGCCCGAGAGAGCAAATCGGCGGGGCGCATATGGATACCCATCGGGTTCACCACGGTCACCGCCTTCTCCACAGTACTGGACACTCAGTAGCACTTTCCATCGATTGAGGTTTGATGCAGACACCCGGCTTCCGAAAATTGAAAACCGAGCATTCACAAGTGAGCGAAGGAATTTGAAAAGAACTCAGTCTACGTCTCAAAAACAAAAGGCTGCTTAGGACTAAAACCGCGTGAAAGCTGAGACCACATCAAAGTGTTGCACCAGCAGATCGCGTCTCTTAGTCGGAAGCGAATCATGCCCCTACCTAAGAAACGAATTGATTGTTATCTGCTTCTTCCAGCAATTGCATGATGTCTTCCGTGTTCTTGCTTTGTTTCAAGAAACGGCAGAAGGTATCGTCACGCAATTGGCGGGAGATATTCTCGAGTGCGCGGAGGTGATCGCCTGGGCGATCGGGAGGAGAAACCAGGAGGAAGAAAAGTTGAACTTTTTCACCGTCCAAACTGTCAAAGTCAAGGCCGTCGACACTAACGCCAACAGTACCGACCAATTTGTCAACGCTCGGGTGCTTCGTATGCGGAACTGCGATTCCACGCCCGATGCCGGTGCTGCCCAGCTCTTCGCGTTTCAGGATGGCTTTTATAATGTCTTCACGGTCGCCAGCTTTAATGTCGCCAGCATTCAACAGCGAATCAACTAGTTCAGTGATGACAGATTCTTTGTCATGCGATTGGAGTGAAGCACAGATTGATTTTGTGCTTACGAAATCCGAAAACTTCATTTGGTTTCCTTTGAATTCATGCGAGTTTGGATTCACCTTTGGGGCAGAGTGTCAAGACGCTTAGCGGCTTACTCTTCTTCCAGTTCATCCACGGGCTCAAGATGCTTGGTCCCGCTAGCTTTGTGATCAGTTGTTTTTTCTTTGTGCTTCCGCAGCTGCATTTCCACTTTTTGGATAGCAGCGTCCAAAGCACTGACGACATTTGAAGCCGATGCTGAAGCCACGAATTCTGGAGCATGTTCTGCTGAAACATTGATTTCAACACTCGGCTGCTCTTGGTGCTGAAAGTCGACAGTGACTTCCACCGCGTTGACCCGATCCAGGAGACGTCGGACCTTTTCCGCCTTTTCCTGAATAAACTGTTGGTCGAGAGCCGTCAGAGAACCGTGGCGAGCAGAAACGTTGACTTGCACCTATTCGACTCCATGCGTGCGTATCGAAGTTGGCGGGCTGGACCAAGGAAGTCGAGTGCAAACGGGACTTCTCTACTAGGCATCCACCCTAGGGTCACGGATTACCGCCTATGTTGGGTTTCCCAAATTGGGCAAATGACGTCACTCTCCGTTCAGGCGACGACGCTGCGCTACGAATCGCCGAACGGAAAGATGATGCTTTGGAGCAAGTTTCTGTCCCGCTCTCATCCCCTGTAACCCGCTGGCGGCTGCCCAGGTGCCTGACACCGTTTTTATCGGCCCGAAAAGCTGTCATTCGGCAGCATATTGTATCTTTGATAATTCGGCTAGCCAAATCCGGCAGCCGCAAACTGGACTTTCCACTACTTTTCCACCCAATACAGGCAGAACTCCGCTCCCTAAGCCGACTTTGCGGAACGGATCGCAGCCCTTGGGGTATGTGCCGAACCATCCAATTATCAAAGGCTTTTCGACTAAAACGGCCCAGGACAACGGGCAATCCTTACGTTTACTGCCACACGTGAGATCGCTTTGGAGGACAGAATCAGACCTCATTCCTTCTAGAATCCGGCGAGCAGGCGGACCAATTCACACGGGCAAAGCCATCGCTCCAAACACGCAAAGTGATTGCTCAAAGAGCCATTTGCGCTTCCCTTGTCCGTTTTGTGCCAGCTAAACTGTCGGCATTAAAGCCATTTTTCCGATTGCAAGCCGCTGACGGGGCCACGCTTTCATCCAACTCCACGACGGCACATGACTGATACTCAAACACTGAAGAAGCTGTACATCGAGACCGTGGGCTGCCAGATGAATGTCCTGGACAGCGAAATGGTGGTCGCAGACTTGCGAAAACACGGCTATGAACTGGCCGGTTGCGCTGATGAAGCCGATACGATCCTCTTCAACACCTGCAGCGTGCGTGAGAATGCAGAAGAGAAGGTCTACAACAATCTGGCCAAGCTCAAAAAAATGAAGATGGAGCACCCAGAACGCATCGTCGGAGTAATGGGCTGCATGGCTCAAAAGGATCAAAAGATCGTCTTTGACCGAGCCCCCTACGTCGACCTCGTAGTCGGTCCTGGACAGCTGCAGCGAATTCCAGAATTACTTGACAGCGTTGCCAACGGCGACGGCCGACAAATGGCAGTGAGCTTGGGGCGCAAAGATGGCTCGCAAGAAAACATCCGCCGGAGCCACGAAACCTTCGATCCGCTTCGTGACCCGACGATGCGCCCGACGCCGTTTCAAGCTTATCTGCGAATTCAGATCGGCTGCGACAAATTCTGCACTTATTGCATTGTGCCAATGACTCGAGGCCCAGAGCAAGGTCGTTCACCTGGAGTCATTTTTGCCGAAGCACAGAAGCTCGCCGAGCAAGGCTGCAAGGAAATCACATTCCTCGGCCAAACCGTCAACAGCTACAAGTACGTCGACGGCGAAACGACCACACGTTTGGCAGATCTATTGGAGATGGTCCACGATATTGACGGCATCGAACGCCTCAAATTCGTCACAAGCTATCCGAAGGATATGACACCTCGTTTACTGCAAACCGTTCGCGATCTTCCTAAGTGTTCGACCTACTTGAATGCTCCTGCACAAAGCGGTTCCGATGCAGTACTCAAACGCATGAAGCGTGGATACACTGTCACCGACTACTTGGAGATGATTGACCGCATTTACGACACCGTTCCAGATGCATCGGTTTCCAGCGATTTCATCGTTGGTTTTTGCGGAGAGACCGAGGATGACTTCCAGCAGACAGTAAAACTGGTCGAGCGCTGCCGATTCAAGAACAGCTTCATTTTCAAGTACTCGGTTCGTCCCGGTACTCGTGGCGCAGACCTATACGAAGACGATGTGCCGGAAGACGTAAAGCTTCGCCGCAACAACGAATTGCTCGCTGTGCAAAACGCCATCAGCCAAGAAGACAACCTGAAGTTCCTTGGTAACAAGGTGGAAGTACTTGTCGAAGGCCCGAGCAAGATGTCCGTCAAACGCGACGAGCAAGGTCCGATTCGACAGATGACTGGCCGCACCAACTGCGATCGCATCGTGGTATGGGAAGGCAACGAACGACAAGCTGGCAATATATTACCCGTACTTGTTCACGACGCCAGCAGCCACACTCTTTTCGGTACCGTCGAAACCACCGAATCCACTCCTGAAGTCATCGGTCTGACTTTGTAACCAGAGCAAAACAAGCCGCATTGTTGAACGTGCCCTTCCTCAATGCATAACGTGGTTTCGTTTAACGCAAGCCGCACGCGCCGGTTTCGTGCTCGCGTTTGACTCTTTCTCCGCTTCCAGCCATTCCGCTAATCATTCCACAAGCCTTTCATCCTTCATACGTGATTCACCCTGGCAAAGTCCGAGATGAACCACGGTTCCCCACTCACTAGACGTTCCTTGCATCGCGACCTGCGTTAGTCGCCTCGGAACCTTTTCTGCCGAACCCCGGATACTCTGCCCTTTGACGTTGAACTCTTTGATTTTGGGCGGACCTTAGTACGCCGACAACTCGAGCTTTCCATCCACTCTTACCTCAATAGTCTGCCTGCCCGATTGGCCGTGCTTACCTTTGGTGAGTAGAAAACCGCGAGAACTTTCTGCCTACGATCCTGCTACCATCTCGCAGACAACTCTCAAACAACACACGGAATGTTACTTAGAATGAGAGCTCACGAAGGCACAACTAAACTGCGTCTGCTCAAACTCAGCACCTAGCAAACTCTCTCTCAGATTCACCTAAGCTGTGAGCAATCTGAACAAATCCATCACACCCGAGGCAGTTTTCCCATCTCAATCAATTTTGCTCGCAGTTCTGTCGGCACTTGAAACACCAAAGTGTCCTGCATTAGGCCCTGAGTTACGATCACAACTCTGCCTTCGAATACAGTCGAGTGCCTGAGTTCTAGCTGATCCCAAGTCTGCAGCTTAGACAACCGAAAACTTACTCCGTTTTCATAGAACAGCGCCGCGGCACTATAAATGCCCGACAAGAGCGAAAAAAGGACCCAGCCAGTACTCATCCCCAATTGAATACTATTCATTGCAAAAACATAAGAGATTCTTCCGGCACCGTCATCAACATTTACCAGTGTGGCCGCAGTGAATGAAATGCACAGCTGGGTGCAAACGATCATGACAAGTGTCATGATCGTTTTGACCTTGGGCCAAGAAGAATGCCTTCTTTCCGTTTGATGACCGATTCCGAGTCGCTTGCCACTCGTTTGTTCAACGGATCGCTTTCGGTAAGACTGGATCAAGAAGACCACCGCTGCTACGGACCATTGCAATGCTGCGAGCCCGAGAAACCACCAGATTCTCTGCGGCTCCATCTCTCTTAGCCAAGGCGCAAAGACCGCCAACAGCAAAGCGACGACCGTTATCGCACCGAAAATATCGATGATGCCGATGCGGCGGAGTGTGTCATCGCCGGGCGCCGCAGCATCTTGTACCTGTGAGACTGACTCCATTGGAACCCGATCGGAAAAGAGGGACTAAGCGTCTCAGCGGGAACTTTCGTTGCTTCTTATACGGCTCGAAATGTTAGTACTTTGGGCGGGAATCAGTTCTGGCATGCAAACAAGCTGCTATGCCAACCGCAATAATAAGCCAGATTTTCTTCGCACCCAAACGCTCTTCTGCTTGCTCTACCAGCAACTGCCATAATGCGTCAACGTGCTCTGTTGGCGCCCCACGCACAAAGGCCGCCAGAAGTCCACAAGCATTGAGCCCCATCCGAGGTGACGTAAAAACCATCCAACTATCGCCTCGAAGACTGGGGAACGCGATCACACCCGCATTCTTCTATAAGTCGTTAAAGTACTGCTTAATAGTCCTCGCATCCGTTGCCCTCCCAGCGCAGGAATGGGTATCGATCAGGACGAACTCAAACGCTTCATCGAAGCCATTGAGACTTACCGCCGACGTTTCCTAGCGAAAGGCACCAAAAGCCGATCTAGCCAAGAGGCCGGTGAGGGAACCACGAACCCCCGCATCCGCGGCCCCCTAAAGGACATCGCGATAGGAGAAAGGCTCGCCACCGCAAAGCATCTCGTGCCTCATCAAGCACCCACTCTCAATTTCTTCTCGATGCACGGTCCAGACGTTTGACATTACAGTCTCCCGAGTGTCATCAACTCGACATCATGCAATCGCGACAAAAATGAATAGCCCCAATGACATACTGGACACACGCTATAAGACTCATCCAAATCAAGACTAACGAATTAAACGTGCGCAGACAGGGAGCAAAAACCGATAGTAGCATCGCAAGCCAGTGCATGAATCCACTAAGATTTCTCATGTGTAATTCTTGCCGTGGTTCCTCCACAAGCTCGGACAAACTACCTTCACTGGCTCAGAAGATATCACGGTCGAGCATCCTGTAGTTGATGGCTTCTTGTAGATGCACCGCGGAAATCGATTCGCTGGATTCTAAGTCAGCGATGGTTCGTGCGACGCGAAGGATCTTGTCATGGGCTCGCGCGGAGAGACCAAGTTCATTACAGCTATCGCGGAGCAAATTGCCGCACATCGAATCTAGCTGGCAATGCTCCCGCAATTGTTTAGTCGTCATCTGGGCGTTGTAAAGAATCTTGCTGCCAATGAACCGTTGTTCTTGAACCGTCCGAGCTCCCAGCACTGCATCACACATTTCCTTGGTGCTGGTTCCGGTTTCGCGTGAAGAGAGCTCCTGAAAAGGCACCGCGGGCACTTCGATATGGATGTCTATCCTATCCAACAACGGCCCAGAAATTCTTTGCATATACCGTTCAACTTGCGGCTGACTGCAAGAACAACTGCGACGCGGATCAGTCCTAAATCCACAGGGACACGGATTGAGGGCAGCGATCAGCATGAAATTAGCTGGAAAAGTGGTCGAACGTTGTGCTCGAGAGATGGTAACAGTCCGGTCCTCCAGCGGCTGCCGCATTACTTCTAACGTACGCCGGTCAAACTCTGGCAACTCATCCAAAAACAAAACGCCATGATGCGCCAAACTGATCTCACCGGGAGCAGGCGGATTTCCTCCGCCCACCAATCCTGCATTACTGATCGTGTGGTGCGGTGAGCGAAACGGTCGCTGAGCCATCAACGGCTGCCCCGCCTGCAATCGCCCTAATGAACTATAGATGCGGGTTGTTTCAATCGACTCTTCAGCAGTCAGCTGCGGCAGAATCGAAGGCAGCCTCTTCGCCAACATCGTCTTGCCTGAACCCGGTGGACCCAGCATCAATAAGTTGTGCGCGCCAGCTGCACTCAAGGTTAAAGCTCGCTTGGCTACTTCTTGGCCACGCACGTCGGCATAGTCTGATTCATAGTTGCTGTACTCCTCGAATAATTCTTCCAAACGCGAAGGCTGAGGATCGAGCTGCACCGTTCCGGCAAAGAAACCAACTGCCTCGGTCAAGGTTGAAATCGGAATGACGTCGATCTCTGAAACCACAGCCGCTTCAGATGCGTTCTCTTGCGGCACTAAAATTCCGCGATAGCCCGCGTCTCGAGCGGCCATGGCCATGGACAAAGCTCCTTTGACCGGTCGCGTGTGACCTTCGAGAGCAAGCTCGCCTACGACGGCATACTGATGAAAGCAATCAGACTGAAATTGCCCACTGCCAGCCAGAATCCCCAGTGAAATCGGCAAATCAAAGGATGCCGCTTGCTTCGGAAGTTCTGCTGGAGCCAGGTTAATGACAACTCGATCGCTCGGACGCATGAATCCGCTATTGACGATCGCACGTTCTACCCGATGAATGCTCTCCTTCACCGCCTGCTCGGGTAAGCCCACTAACATTGTCTTAGGCAGTGGCGAAGAGGATACATCCACTTCCACCTCGACCAATGGCGCATCAATGCCTAGCAACGAAAGCGTATTTAGCTTGGCCAGCATCGGGTGGCTTCCTTAATCAAGGTCGAGGATCAATAGCAGCGACAAAATAGCAGCGATAACAACCCAAAGAGTCGCGGACAACACGGCAACAGCGTTCACCAACACCTGCTCTACCCTGAGAGACGAACGGCTAGCAGATGCCTTACAAAGGATTTCAGAAAAATTCGAAACATCTAAACTGCTCCCCCCAGAGGCGAATCTGGCCGGTCAAGCTCCTCTGCAGGAAACGAGGGATTGTACCAGAGTTTCTCACCAAGATGGGTGGCATAGGTAATTCCGTATCTTGAATTACTCTGTCGCCTGGGTTCCAATAGCTGGCAGACCAAGGCAAACACGCTTCAAATCCCCAGAGAACAAGATGGCTTCACGATCAAAGCAATTCACAAGGATGGTGCTCGCAACCGGGATTTGCCTTGTCGCATGCAACGTTAATGCACAGTCTTCGAAACAGTCCACCTTCGACAAATGGGACCAGGATGGGAACGGCTTTGTGACTAGGGCAGAATTTCCAAAGCAACTACCAGCCAGGAATTTCGAAGCCGCAGACCGAAACGGAGATGGTAAGATTTCTCGGGAGGAAGATAGGGCTTTTCTAAGTAAACTGCGTCAAGGTAGAACCCGAGGCGGAATACCGGAGGGGACGACCGTTCATCGCGATCTGACTTATGAAACCGTCGGCGATCGCAAGCTTCCGCTAGATCTCTATTTGCCAGAGGGAGCAGAGAAGGCCAAGCAGCCTTTACCCCTCGTTATTTGGATTCACGGCGGCGGCTGGAAAAGTGGCTCGAAGAATGGGCTCGGACGCTGCAAAGCGTTACTGGCTCACGGCTACGCTTTGGCTTCTGTTGAGTACCGCTTGAGCGGCGAAGCGATTTTTCCTGCGGCGATAGAAGATTGCAAAGCCGCGGTCAGCTATTTGCGTCTGAATGCCAAGAAGCACAACCTAGATCCAGAGCGATTCGGTGCGTGGGGAAGTTCCGCTGGCGGACACTTGGTGGCCTTGATGGGAACAACAAACGATATCGAGGATTTCAACACGCACCCGATTTGCAAGCAAGCGTCGCCGGCGGTTCAGGCAGTATGCAATTGGTACGGACCTTCAGACTTCTTGAGGATGAATGATTTCCCGAGCAATATTGATCACGATGCTCCTGACTCGCCCGAATCGCGATTCATCGGCGGTCCCATTCAAGAAAGCAAGGACAAAGTAGCTCAAGCTAATCCGATCACTCACGTCAGTGCAGGGGATCCGCCCATGCTACTAATGCACGGAGACAAAGACATGCTCGTTGCCTTCAATCAAAGCGAGCTACTTTATGCTGCGTTGGAAGCGCACGAAGTCGAATCAGAACTCTACAAAGTCGTCGGCGGAGGTCACGGTTTTGGTGGTGCTAAAGACCCGCCCCAAGAGTTAGTCCAGCGTTGCGTGAAATTCTTCGACAAGCATTTGAAGCAGTAGCCGACCAGAATTGGCAAAAGAAACAATTCCCGTCTGGCCAAACCTCATCTCTGCCCAACCAGCATTTATCATCGCTTCACATACCGAAGTGAGCCATAAACGCTCCGGGCTGAACCAAGAAAATCCTGGCCCGGCTAGCACGGACGGCTCACGAATTTAAAACACTAGATTGCCCATTCAGCCCCAACGCGTCTCCGCACGCGGTTTCGTTCTTTTGTGATAGTCCCGTAGAGACGCGAGGCCGCAAGGATGAAAGGTAACGCCACTCGGTCGGGCACAAGCCCTTGGCTGTCCTAAACCAATCCAGCCCGCTCTTTGGGATCACGCAGGCCGTCAGCCAGCTTGGCTAGTGCCTCGGTCTCGATCTGACGAACGCGTTCGCGAGTCAGCCCGAGTTCGCTGCCGATTTCCTTCAACGTATGCGATTCCGAGTCGCCAAGTCCAAAACGCATCTTCAGAACGGTTGCTTCTCGAGTATCCAGATTCTCAAGCAACTCGAGAACCGTACTCAATACGTCGTGATCCAACAGCTCCTCGTCCGGAGCCTTCAGACGCTCATCCATCACCATCTCGCCCAAAGACCAACCAGCATCGGTCTGATCGCTCTGTGGCGTGCTGTTGTAAATCTGAATTGCCTTCTTAATGATTGGCAACTTCTTGCGTGGCAATCCGAGGATTCGCCCTACTTCTTCCTGAGTCGGTGAACGCCCAAGTTCTTCGGAAAGCCGAGCTGAGGCACGCCGCCACTTACTTAGAAGTTCAACCATGTAGGCTGGAATGCGGATCGTTTTCGCCGAGTTGATCAAAGCTCGTTTGATCGACTGCTTGATCCAGTAACTCGCATAGGTGCTGAAACGCGTGCCAACGTTAGGATCGAAGCCCTCAACGGCCCGGAGCAATCCCAAGTTGCCTTCCTCGATTAAATCTTGAAGACCAAGGCCTTTTCCGACGTAACCACGCGCAATATTAACGACGAGACGCAAGTTGGCCCGAACCATGTGATCTCGTGCCATCGGATCTCCACCGCCAATCCGCCGAGCAAGATCCTGCTCTTCGGCAGCAGAAAGTAGTGGCGTCTCGTTGATCTCGCGGAGATAAGTCTCAAGGGGAGATTGAGGTGTGGTATCAGCTGGGTTTTTCTTACGACGGCTGGCGCGCAGTTCCTCCTTGACTGCCTCCTTCTCGTCTTGAAATTCATTCGTTTCTGACATCAGTATTGCGTGCCTAGGTTTGGGAGTATTCGATAACTTGCCACAGTGACGAGAAAAACTCAGCAACTCGCACACCTGGCCTCCGCTTCATCGTGGATCAGCGTTGGGGTAGTGACTCTGGCTCAGGCCAACGCTCGACGAGGGAATACGGACAGGTTGCTAAATGCTGGCAACGTCATCTACAGGGGGAGTATCGTCGCCGGATGAACGGCAGTCGAAGATTTGCGAAAGACGAGCGCTTTTGCGGACTGTAGTAGCACCAACGGTACATGAGGCACCAAACAGCCGGAAAAATCCTCAATCTTCGCTCTACAGGAACCATCCGCCGCTACAGCAAAGCCAAATAAAGTGCGGCAAGTTTTCAAAAACAGCTGCGGATTGCCATATCTACAAAGAATCCATTCATGCTAACCTCGGACCTTATGGGTTATCCGAGCTGTGCGGCCTGGGCTACATGGCAGGAGTCTCCGAGTCAGGACTGCATGTTTGGGAAAACTGAGGATGAGCTACTGACTTATCCGAACTAAACATTGAGCCAATCTCAGTGGCGTGTTTTAGAGGCAGCGAATGAATCGTTGCTCGCACCGCCCAGCAAGCCGTTGGATTTCCCCAGGAAGGGTGAAAGCATGCAAAATTTTAGTCGTCGTAAACTCTTGGCCCAAGGTTCTCTCATTGGGGGAACACTCCTCTTCTCGCCCATCTTATTCGGCCAGGAAGGTCCATCTGATCGCATTGCGACAAAGGAACGATCCGGTTTTCAGCCACGCGTCGCACCTCCGCACGCACTCGACCCGGCCCTCAAGATGGCTTACGCGAGTCTCACCAACATACGTTCGAGCATCAAGGACTATCAGGCCATTGTCGTCAAACGGGAACGCGTCAACGGTGTACTCGGCGACTATGAATATATGGGAGCCAAGATTCGAAATCGCCAAGTCGACGCCGGCCAAGTCAAGGTGCCATTCAGTGTCTATTTGACTTTCCTGGGACCCGACGAAGTAAAGGGGCGCGAAGTCATCTATGTCGAGAATGAGAATAAAGGCAACTTAATTGCTCACGAAGGCGGTATGACAGGACGCTTCCTGCCAACAGTAACGCTCGATCCAACTGGAATCTTGGCGATGAAAGGCCAGCGTTACCCGATTACTGAAATGGGAATCGAAAACCTTGTCGTCAAGCTCATCGAAAAAGGCGAGCGAGATAAGAAGGCAGGCCCCTGCGAAGTACAGTTCAGCCGAGGTGCCAAGGTCGCCAAACGAGACTGCACAGTCTTAACGGTTCGACACCGCGACAGAAAACCCTGCTACGATTTCTGCGAAGCTCAAATCTTCATCGACAACGAGTTGAACATTCCAATTCGCTATGCTGCCTTCGATTGGCCAAAGACAGTTGGTGGTAAAAAGGAACTGCTCGAAGAGTACACGTACATGAACGTGAAAACGAATGTCGGACTAACTGACAAGGACTTCGATCAGAAGAATCCGAAGTACCGCTTCTAAGCGAAAAGTAACACGACAGGCAACGCGAGGCTGCAAGGACAATCGTTCTAGCAGCCTTTTTTCGTATACGGGTTCGAATGTGGCGGGAATTCCAGCACTGCTTGAGCCCGAAAGCGTGTTTCGAGGAATTCCGAGGGTGTAGGATATCTGCTCTGGGATTTCTGCCGGATTCCCGACCGCATTGACATCCGACGGTCACGTCTCACCGTCTTTATGGCAAAAACTACCGCACTTCACGCTCTTTGTTTTAATAGCACCACAAACATTCCTATTTGCACAGCAAATGTCCGATCGGGAATTCAAACCTCTTGCGATGGAGCTGCGATTGGTAAGTGGCGGCGGCACAATGGTTCAGATTGCATCAAGCTCATCACAACTTTCATACTGCTGTTGTTCATTACTCGGCATTGGGCAGAGTGCTAGGGACGGACGGCTATCGCATAACTGTCCCAAACCAAGCGTGTGCGGAAGAAACACTTGCAGATGTGGATCTGCCAGTGATCGCAAATGCTGTGTCAGAACGGAATTCTGACGATTGGAGCATGCCAACGCCCTCTGCTTTTGAAGGAGTGGAGATTGACGCGTTCATGAAGTGGTTTGGGGCCGGAGGGCGCCTATTACTGTCTCCGACAACATACCCTTCCCAGGTGCCGCCAGCGAACTTGGTAAGTGGCTAGGCGTAGACGATTGGTCCAACGGAATCGCTGTTGTAGAAGGTGAAGAAGTCGGCAAAGTGAAACTTGGCAATCTACCTTTCCAAATAGATTCCGGCTTGGTGCTAAAGAACCTGCAGCTGGGAAAGCCCTTCCTCTAGAACGAGGTAAAGTAGGTAGAATGTTTCACAGACGCCGCGTTCCGCAGGGGCCAAAGAGTGGCTTCCTTAACTGGAGTTGCCTAGCGGCCAGAAGTCTCGAACCAAAACAAGCCAGGAAATTCGCCAGAACAACCAAGGTTGCTTACTTGGCTAGACCCAGATAGCGAGTCGTTGCGGGTGGCAAGCTGGGAAAGCGTCGAGTCGCCGCTTTTGGTGATGCAGCGACGTTCACCGCGCGGAATTCTGGCTCAGGTCGTGGATTTGGCCGGAACTCGGGAACCTCGCCGCACAACCAAGACTTTCTCCGCCAAGTCGTTGCGTGGCTTGTCGACGGAACCCCGGGCAAAAAGTAGTTTGCTGCCCAGTCAAACGAAAATCGCGAACCTTTTTGAAGCTTCAAGCTCCTGTTCTCAAGTTCCCCACTGGCTCAAATCGAGAACAAAACATAGGGTTAGCGTTGTTCTCACAGTGTAGAAGATCTCGCCTAAAATCCTTCGCCGGAACTCGCTGTTTCGAGACTCTTGGCGGAACCCCTTCGTGACCGAGAACGCCCTCAGGGCTGAATCCCCGCTTCGAAAACATCTGAATCGATCATGCCAAGATACAATCCCGCTGAAATCGAGCCCAAGTGGCAAAAGTACTGGGAAGAAAACAAGACTTTTCGCACTCCGGAAATGCCTGAGGGCGAGAAACTCTATGTTTTGGACATGTTCCCTTATCCGAGTGGCGAAGGCTTGCACGTCGGCCACCCGGAAGGCTACACGGCCACAGACATCGTCTGCCGATTCGCCCGCATGCGAGGCAAGACCGTGTTGCATCCGATGGGCTTTGATGCATTCGGCTTGCCCGCTGAAGAGCATGCCATAAAGACCAACACGCCCCCTCGCGTCTCGACCGAGAAGAACATCGCTGAGTTCACGCGTCAATTGAAGATGCTTGGGTTCAGCTATGATTGGGATCGCGTTCTGGCCACCACAGATGTCGAGTACTTCAAGTGGACGCAGTGGATCTTCTTGGTGTTGTTCGATACTTGGTTCGATCCTGAGCAGAACAAAGGTCGGCCAATTTCGGAGTTGCCGATTCCAGATAAAGTTCAGGCCCAGGGCGAGGATGCAGTCGCGAAGTATCGTGATGGATTCCGCTTGGCCTACCAGGATGACGCCTTGGTCAACTGGTGCCCGAACTTGGGAACTGTCCTGGCCAATGAAGAAGTCATTGATGGCAAGAGCGAGCGCGGCGACCATCCAGTGCAACGCATTCCACTGCGACAGTGGATGTTGCGTATCACTTCCTATGCCGAAAGATTATTGGGTGACTTGGAGGACTTGGATTGGTCCCCAGGTATCAAGAAACTGCAAGCAGACTGGATCGGTCGCAGTACCGGTGCGGAAGTCGATTTCTTCCTGGGTGCGGAGGCCGACTTCACAGACTGGAAGGCGAGTCGCGCTGAATCCGGAATGCCACAGAAGTTGGACGAAGCCTTCTTGCGGATCTACACGACGCGCCCCGACACGTTGTTTGGTGCAACCTACATGGTTATCGCGCCCGAACATAAATTTGTGCCAAAATTGACAACTGAAGAACAGAAGTCAGCGGTAGCTCAATACTGCCAAGCTGCCTCTTTTAAGAGCGATCGCGAACGCACCGAGGACGATTCGAAAAAGAAGACCGGTGTATTCACCGGCTCTTATGCCATCAATCCGGTGAATGGCAAGCCGATTCCGATTTGGGTCGCTGACTATGTCTTGGCTAGCTATGGAACGGGCGCCATCATGGCCGTTCCTTGCCACGACAATCGGGACTACGAGTTCGCTGAGCAATTTGATTTGCCGATAGTTGCAGTCGTCGACCCTGGCACTGAGCATGGGGAAGCTGATCGCGAAGCGGTATTGTCCGGCACCCAGTGCTTTGTCGGCGTGGGCGTCGCGGTGAACTCTGGTGAGTTCAACGGAACGACAACTAAAGAACTGAAGCCGAAGATTACACAACAACTCGCCGCTGGCGGAACAGGCAACGAAGCAGTGAATTACAAGCTGCGAGACTGGTTGTTTAGTCGACAGCGTTTCTGGGGCGAGCCCTTCCCGATTTTGCACGAGTTAGACGACGACGGAAATCTAACTGGTGCAATACGAGCAGTTGACGAGAGCGAGTTGCCTGTCGACTTGCCACACTTGGAAGACTACAAGCCACATGGCAAACCGGAACCTCCACTTGGCAAGTCGCCCGACGAGTGGTTGTATGTAGAACGGGACGGCAGGCGTTATCGCCGAGAGACCAATACGATGCCTCAGTGGGCTGGCTCGTGCTGGTACTACTTGCGATTTATCGACCCGCAGAACACGGAAGCATTTGTCGCTCCTGAAAAAGAGAAAGCGTGGGGGCCAGTCGACTTATACGTCGGTGGCGCCGAGCACGCGGTCTTGCACTTGTTGTACGCGAGATTCTGGCACAAAGTCTTGTACGATCGCGGCCATGTGAGCAGCCAAGAGCCTTTCCAAAAGTTGGTCAACCAAGGCATGATCTTGGGCAACGTCGAGTACACGGGCTACAAATTGCACGACCAATGGATAAGCTTCAAGCAACTCAAGAAGAACGAAGAAGGCAAGTTGGTCAACAAAGCGTCTGGTGAAGAGGTAACTTCCGTCTCGGTTGACGAAGCAGACGTCACCAAGAAAGGCGATTCCTTTGTCTTGACGTCCGACGAATCAATTCGCGTCGACAGCCGGGCATACAAGATGTCCAAGAGTCGCGGCAATGTGGTCAATCCGGATGAGATTGTCCGAGACTACAGTGCCGACGCCTTGAGGTTGTACGAGATGTTCATGGGTCCGTTAGAGGCAACCAAACCTTGGAGCATGTCTGGCGTCAGCGGTGTTAAGAATTTCTTAGACCGTGTTTGGCGTATGTTTGTGGACTATCAAGCCGACGATGTTGCATTGCTTGATTCCATCCAAGACGTCGAATGCAACAAAGAGCAAAATAAAGTTCTCCACAAGACCATTGCAGCAGTTACAAGTGATTTGGAGACGATGAGTAACAACACGGCGATTGCTCGCTTGATGGAGTTTGTCAACTTCTTTACTAAGCAACAAGTTCGTCCTCGTGCGGCATTGGAACAATTCATTTTGTTACTCTCCCCGATGGCTCCACACTTGGCAGAAGAGTTGTGGTCGATCTTAGGACATGAAGGATCTTTGGCCTATGAAGGTTGGCCGCAGTACGACGAGTCCGCCACCAAGAGTGCGGAAGTTGAAGTTCCTTTGCAAGTAAACGGGAAAGTCCGAGGTCGAATGACTGTGCCTGCAGAATGCAGCAAGGATGAGATGGAGAAGTTGGCTATGGCCGATCAGCGTCTCCAAGAGCTGACAGCCGGCAAAACTATAGTAAAAACTATAGTCGTTCCCGGCCGCCTCGTGAATATTGTCGTAAAGTAGAACTGATTCAGTAGTGGACTTCGCCAGAATGCCTCTTTCACTGGAAACCGCTGCACTGTCCCTTGCCGTCAGCCATTAGGCGTTCGCAACGAAATCCTATGACGATAAGCCAACCAGCGTCCGATGCCGCAACGCGAGTGCTTGTCGTGCTATGCACTTACAACGAATTGGGAAACATCCCAACGATGGTGCTAGGGTTACTCGAACACCTGCCAGATGCAGATGTTTTGGTTGTAGATGACAGTTCTCCGGATGGCACTGCAGACTGGGTGCGTGACACCCAAGAAAACAACTCGCAGCTACACCTGCTCCAGCGTCCCGGCAAGCTCGGACTTGGAACCGCACTGCGTGATGCGATCAGCTGGTGTCTCGAGCACGAATACGATTTTCTGATCAATTTAGATGCGGATCACAGTCACGATCCTGCCACAGCTCCACAACTTCTGAAGAAGACGATTCATGACAATTTGGACATGGTAGCTGGCACACGCTATCGGCCCGGTGGTGGTTCCCCTGGTTTAGCACCTCATCGAAAGCTGATCAGCCGCTTCCTTAACCTCTACGCCACTCGAATGCTTAGATTGCCACTTTCTGATTGCAGCGGTTCATTCCGCTGTTATAGAGTTAGCAAGCTGCAAGAACTGAACCTTGCCAAACTCACTTGCCCAGGCTACGGATTCTTGGAGGAGATCTTGGTAGCACTTCGAAAAAGGAAGGCGGAGTTCGGTGAAGTTCCGATTGTCTTCGATTGTAGGCATGCTGGCGAGAGCAAGCTGAGCCTTTCCGATGCCGTCGGTGCCATACAAGTCATTCACCGGCTGGCTTTCAGCCGATCTTAGGCAGCCGGTAGAGTAACTTCTACCAATGGAAAGTATATTTCGCGCTAGCGAATACTGCGTGACAACGAACTTAGGTTGGTAGATTCAGACTCAGCTTCCGCCATAGGCTTGCGAAATTGAACGTCCTGCGTTCGAATGACGAGGCGTCAAACAAGTTTGCCATTTCGCCCATGGCGAGACCAGTCGCCGCGCGCAGCGTTCAACAGCAACGCGTTAGGAGAAGAATCAAGTGAGTATTGGATTTGTAGGTGGCGGCCAGATGGCGACCGCACTGGCTAAGGGGGCCATCGCAGCTGGCATCTGCAGTGCAGAAGAAATTATCTTCGCCGAGCCATTCCGCGCCCAACGTGAAAAACTAACTGAGAAAATCCCGGAAGCGAAATTTGTTGACCAGGCTTCGGATTTGGCGGCCAGCTGTGAACCAATCTTCCTAGCCGTAAAACCCCACATACTCAAAGAACAGGCGAGCGTCTTCGCTGAATGTTTCTCTGAAGACAACCTTCTCATTTCGATTGCAGCTGGAATCTCGCTGAAACAGCTGCAGGAGATGCTGGGAACGAAACGCGTCATCCGAGTCATGCCTAACACGCCTTGCCAGGTCAACGCTGCAGCATCAGCGATATCCTGCCCTGCCGACTCTTCGGTGGCTGATCAGACCTGGGTTGAGACCTTCATGAAATCAGTCGGTGAAGTCATAAGCATTCCCGATCGCCTGATGCATGCTTTTACAGGGATCGCTGGATCGAGTCCCGCCTACATCTACATGGTTATCGAAGCATTAAGTGACGGCGGCGTGGCTCAAGGGCTGCCACGCGACGTTGCTATCCGAATGTCCGCACAAGCGGTGCTCGGCGCTGCCAAGATGGTTATTGAGACGGGGTTGCATCCAGGTGCACTGAAAGACCAAGTCACCAGCCCTGGTGGTACAACAATTGCCGCCCTTCGTGAGCTGGAAGCCGGCGCGGTGCGCAGCGCCTTCATAGAAGCCGTGGCAACTTGTACCGAACGAAGCGAAGACCTGGCGTAGCTTTCCTACCTAGCTTACAAGACCAAACCACATGAGTGGCAGCACCAATACAAGCACGACGCGTGAGCGGTTGAGTCTCGAGAGGTTCTTGCAGCGCGGTTTCGCAACGATCCACCGAAAGGATTCCAATGAAAATAGTCGTAATGGGCACCGGACCTTTTGCAGTTCCGACAGCACAAAGGCTGCTCGACGACGGTCACGAAATTCCTCTATTGGTAACGCGACCACTTCCCGAACCAAAACCCAGAAAGCTTCCGCCACGGCCGGTGTATGATTGGGCTCGGGATAACGGCTTAGAAATCTTTGAACCCGCTTCGATCAACGATGCTGAAGCCATAAAAACCTTGTCCCGGCACCAAGCTGATCTGTTCTTCGTTTGCGACTATGGCCAGATTCTCTCAAACGACTGCCTGAAAGCAGCAAAGCTAGGCGGAATCAATCTTCACGGCTCGATCCTTCCCAGGCACCGTGGGGCTGCACCGGTGCAATGGAGTCTTCTGCGGGGAGATGCGGAGGCGGGCGTGACTGTCATCCATATGACACCTCGTCTGGATGCTGGACCTGCCTTGCAAGTCGCTCGAACCCCCATCGTACCAGGCGAAACCGCAGCGGAACTCGAGCCGCGTTTGGCAGAACTGGGCGTTCAAGCAACAGTAGATGCCGTAGCAATGCTTAGCGATTGGGATGGTGCGAGCGAGATCGGCGAAATCCAAGATAAGACTCTTGTGACTCGTGCTCCTCGTTTCAGCAAAGCCGATGGAGCCTTGGACTTTCGCTTGCCCGCCGATTATCTCGTACGTTTGGTCCAAGCCTGCCAGCCATGGCCAGGCACTTTTGCGGAACTCGAGTGGCCTGATGGCAAGAAGAAATTGCGACTGATCGTTCGACGAGCACGAGCTGTTGCGGGCAGAACCATCCAGCTTGAACCTGGGCAAGCGAGACAAGTCACGGCGGAGGAACTTGGGATGGCCGGTGACGGCTCTTGGAAAGAAACCATCGCCGTTGGAACAAGTGAGGGCATTTTTCTGATTGGTCTTGTCCAGCCAGCGGGCAAACGAGAAATGGACACGAAGGAATTCCTTCGCGGCCACCCGATCATTGGCGGCTGCCAATTTGTGCCACCAGAGCCCCCTCGAGAAGCCCTTTGCTAACTGCAGTAGTTAGGCACAGAAGAATTCCTCGCTTTGCAGTAGCCGCTCATTGAATTTTCAGACGGAACGTTAGACCCGCTTCTACGGCCGGTTTTTGGCTTATGCGAAAAAGCCGCTACACCTCCGTTTTACACTCGATTCATCTTGATCGCCTACATTCACGCTGCCAACTGCCTAGAGCCGCGGCTAACGCAGAAACAGTTAGCCCCGACTATGGTTCAGTCAAGGAATTCTGGCGAATCCCAATAGGTTTTTGGCGGCAGTTACTAATCGCTAGTCGATAACCTTCAAATCAAAGTCGCGTGAGTTGCCGACCAACTCAGGTGCATACATGCCTTCGATCGTTGCCGGCAATGCGGTGAAGGCACCGGGACTTTCGGATCGCATCTGATAACGCACCGAGAATCTCCCACGCGGTAAGCGTTCAATTAGCAGCCCAACGTGCTTCTCTCGCAACTCTCGGTAAACGCCAATTCCCGAAGAGTAGAAGTAACCACTCTGCGAATCGACTGGTTCCAAACCTGCTGGCTTCTTGTCTTCGACCAACAAGTACTCGTAATCATTCTTGCTTTCAATCAGCAATTCGACTTCAATCATTCGCCCGCTTGGAACCTCTACTTCCTCATCGAGCTGAACGCGAAGCTGCTTATCGCCCTTCGCCTCGACAACTCGACCATCCTTGCCAGCAAGCTGCAATTCTTCCTTCGAAGGCTCCAGTAAGTAGTATCGACGTTCAACTTTGACTTCCAAGCCAGCTTTTTCAATCTCTTGCTCCCGAGTAAAGTTGCGAGCATATACGTTCCAATACATGTTGCCTTTGCCACGCCTTCGAATGGTCAACTGATGTTCACCACTCGGAATCGCATCGCCCGCAATTTGAATCGTATTGTTGACATCGAACAGATTCTCTTTCGTAAACTCGATGCTGCCGATCAACTTACCATCTAGCAGAACATCTACCTGAGATTCCGCACTTATTTCCTCGGAAGTATCCAGGTAGTCCGCAAAAGCTTCGACGACAAGGGCCGTATCTCGAGTGCTGTTCCAGTAAGTCGCGTGTTTGCGATTATTCAGCAAGTACTTCACCAAGCGAGGAGCAGTGATCGAATCAGGATCAGTCTTCGTCAGCAACTTTAGGTACATTGCTGTGGACTCGATTGAGCTTCCGTACCAGTACCACCAGTTAGTCTGATCGGTCAACAACGCCGTTTCATTCTCTTCGTCGACTTCCAAGAACTGCTCGATATTGCGTTTCAGCATGTTCGTCATCTCGGCGTCTTCCAGCTGATGCGTCGCCAGTGCGAACAAGCATTTCCCGTAGACGCTTAAATGCGTTCGATCCTCGTAGAGAAACTTCTTCATTTCATCATTAAGCTCGCCAAAAAGCGTCAGAACATGGAATACCAAAGCGTCCATGTTATCCACATGATGTTTCCGGGGATCGGTATCCGAATCCCAGTTCTTCAGCTTCTGAAGCTCCTGCTGCTGATAGTTCTTAAGCCACGTAGTACCCCGCGGAATTACGTCTGCAGGAATCGCAACATTGTTGCTCCTCGCCACCAGCAAACCACGTACGACTTGTGAAGTCAGGTGAGCGGACGAGCGAGAACCAGTACCTGAGAACCAGCCCCATCCACCGTCTTGATTCTGCATATCGACTAAGCGATTCACGCCAGCTTCGACCATCTCGTCAACCTTGCCTTTCTCAAAGATAGGGTTGGATCCCCATCTCCGCTTCCTTTCTGCAGCGTCGCCAAGTTCCTGAGCATTCAAGTTATTCCGCCGTCCGCCGATGGATTCGAGATCCAGGTTCATGTCTTGAAGCACGCGTTGTGTTAGCACAGCTGGCAGAAATCGATTGAGCGTTTGCTCTGTGCAACCGTATGGGTAAGCTGCGAGGTAGGGTAGGGAATCGAGCATGGCGCCCGCCAAAGATGGACTTAGACGAACGGTAAGCAACGAATGCTCCGCACGCCGCTCAACTGGGATCATGATCTGAAACTCAGTATTCGCCTGACCATCGCGAACAGTACCCGCCCAGGAATCCGTTTTCATCGCGCCGTAGACTACGATGGGCACGCTTAGTTCCATTGCGTCGGAAGCATCACCACCGACCGCATAAGTGCGAAGCTTCACATCGCCACTTGCCAAAGCTTGGCAGCGCCAATCCACCCGGGCCTGTTCAAATGGCTTGACTGCAACAACTTGTTCAGGAAGCTGACCTTCCATTAGCTCGAGTTGTGTTTGTCCGACGATCTCGAGCGACACACGAATCTTGCGAGTCTCTTTGGTATCGTTGTGAACGATCGAACTCACTACGACTTCATCACGTTCAACTAGAAAACGCGGAGTCTGAAGTCGTACTAACAATGGCTTCTTCGTAACAGCTTCGGTACTTGCCGAACCGACACGAGTGTTATCGCCCATCGCCCAGCTACGCAGTTTCCAGCCGGTCAAGTTCTCCGGCATTTTGAAGGTTGCTTCAGCCTTACCTTCAGCATCCGTCTTAAGACTCGCCAACCAGATCGCGCTGTCGGCGAAGTCCTTGCGAATTTGCGGCGGCTGCACCCCACCATTACCGGCTCCAGGACCTTGCGATCGTGTCCGTGCACTGCTCTTCGCCATGAGACCGAGCCCACTTGAAGCCTCCCCCATTGGGGCTCCAGGCATCGCGTTACCCTCCGCGCTACCCTCCGCGCTGTCGGCCATCTCTAACACATTGCCGCCCCCCATGCCGAAGCCAGCACCACCCATCGGCCCGCTCAAGGCACGCATGCCACCTCGTCGATTCATTGCCAGCCGGCCGGCTGGAACGAGTCCCTCGAGCAGGTCAAAGTCGTCGGCCAATGTACTGCCAAACACACCTAGTGGCCGAAACTGGCGTATGCGATCGATTCGGCAGGGCTGAGCCCAATTCGTTGAACTAGCACGACCGGACAGGTAGTGATTGCGTCGCCACTTCCAGAAGAATTCGCGAATATCTCGCGGAACCGTATCCGGTGAAACAAGCTCCAAAGCTCGGTCATATGCAGAAATTACCACACTTCCTTCAACTGGTTTGCCGGACGGGTCTTTCACCGTCAACTCGACTGACGCCTCTTCGCCAGGCAGGTATTGTTCCTTGTCAGCCTTCATGGTCAATTGAAGGACTCGGTCTTCCGGTGGTACCACAATCTCCTTCATCCGCTGATGGTACTCACCATCGTAGACCGTGTAGGCCTCCACATGAAAGTTGGGTTGGTCATCGTTTGTGATTGGAATCTCTACAATCGCCGTCTTATTCTTCAGCTGCACATATTGAGGTTCCGTGTAAACACCAGAGATGGGACGGACAAAGAGGGCAACGATTGCATCGCTTTTGTTGGACGCGATCTGAACCTTTGCAACGTCACCTGGAGCATACTCGGGTTTATCAGGTGTAATCTCGAGTTCTGCGAATCGGAAATCGTCTCCCCGCACCCCAACTCCGCGAACCGTGTAGATGTAGCCACCTTCTACCTCGCCTGAGTCTCCAGACTCCAGTCGAAATCTCAGTCGATACTGCCCGGCCGTTCGAGCCATCAGATCAGCCACACCGCGTCCTTGCTCATCGGTCTTGGCTGGAAGCGTTGCGATGACACGTTCATTGGGCTTGCCATCTGCGTCGTAGCTCAATTGCAAGATGTCCAGTCTACCTTCCGCCTTTACCGGCGAGCCGTCCAGTTGTCTTGCTTGATAGTTGACCACAATGCGGTCGCCAGTGTTGTAATAGCCGCGATTGGTCCATGTATAGACCTTGAAGGGCGTTCTAGCCGCAACCACAGAACCGCTTCCGACGATCGAGCGACGTGAGCTATCTCGTACCACGACGGAAATCGAGTAGCGATGATCATGTTCGTCTCCAAAGGCTGCTTTCGCCAAGGCTGTATCGATTTCGATTACAGCTTCACCCAAAGCATCTAACTCGACCATTTGCTCCAAGACCAACTCGGGGGGCTCGGAACCGAACCAACCGCCACGCCCCGGGCCAAATCCAGGCCCACCAATCGGAAAGCACCCGCACCACCCGCGAAATCCGGGGTACCAATCGTAGACTTCATTGAACCACCAGTAGCCAGGACCATAGCACCAGTCGTAAGGCCGCGATGGGAAATAGCTATCCGTATGCTTGCTTCTTTCCACTTTGATCTCTGCCGTCCCGGCAACCGGTGCACCAAAGAGATACTTGGCTTGAACGCGTGCTTCCACTGTTTTGCCCAACGACACAGGTTTCGAAGGAGCAAGGACGTTGACCTCGAATTCTGGCTTGCGGTACTCTTCAACGCGTAGGGCCAGGGAACATTGCAAAGGAACGTCGCCTGTTCTTACTGGAGGGCCGCTAGAGCCAAATCCTCCGCCCGCACGTCGCTGATTGGGAGCTGCTCGAACTCCGGTGGGCTGAACAACAGTAAAGCTGTATCGGCCGAGCGACGCCGACTTGGGAATATCAAAGGCAACCTCTGCCCCACCGTAAGCATCCGTCTTCACCAGTTGTTCGTGCACCTTGTTTCCACGACCATCATTGACACGAATACGGAACTGCTGATTGGCCAGACGGGGCTCAGATTCATCTCCATAAGTGGTGTAGGCCATCCAAAATTTCGTCCGCACTTTCTCACCAGGGCGGTACACCGGACGCTCTGCAATCCCGTAGGCCTTTCCTGCTCGGTAGCTCCTAATGATCCTGCCGTAGTTGTAGAAGTTCTCAAAGTTCAGCAGACTCAGCTTTCCATCACGTCGTGCGATAGCCAGCCACTGAAATCGCTTTTCGAGATCGATCTTCACTTCACCTGATGCGTTGGTTTTCTTTGCCATGTTTCGCGATAAAGTTCGGCGAGGATTCTTCCTGCCGTCTTCCCAGCGATAGCCAAAGAACTCCACATCAATATTGCCTAACGACTCACCGCTGTTCGCGTCTACAGCGCGGAAGATAGTTTCTTTCTCAGTGCGATGACGAACCAACATGGAATCCTGCAAGGTCACCAAGATGCGTGCACGGTGCGTTAACTTTCGGTCATCGACGACCATTTCGGCCGAGGCTTCTACCAAATAGGTCCCTGCATTGGTTTGAGGTAAAGCGACTTGAATCCGCTTATCCCAATGGTTGGCTCGGGGCTCAAGCTCTTGTTCCCATGTTTCGGAATTGCCGATCAAATAGTTCGTGATGTCATAACTGTCTCGGGTGAAATAGCCATTCAAATAGTCGAGATTGGCTGGGCCTCCAGATCTGAATGCGCCAAATTCACCTTGTCGATCGCTCCGCAGGTTTCGATAGTAGTCCTTTAGCTCGCTGATCAACTTCTCCATGTCGACTGGCTGCGCAGAGAAGGTCACGTTCTTGGCGTTACGAAACAGGAAGGAAAGCTTTGCTTCTTCACCAGCCACTTTTGCTTCAACTGGATCAAACGCGAGTTGCGGCCCGATGATTGCGTCGATTTCTTGTTGATAGTTTGGGTATGCGGTTGGCTCCAGACGCATCACTGCGACCGCTGCTGGATACTGCCGACGATTGAAATAGATATTCGCGAGGTCACGAACGGCAGATTTCCTTGCACTGCCTGACTCGTTCTCTTCAATCACTTTGCGAAGAACCGAGATGAGATTAAATTCTTCGGGCAGCTCGAGTTCTTTCACGCCAATTGCTAACTTGGCGATGGTTTGCGAGTCCTTCAGTTTGTGAATCTTGGCAATCGCGGACTTCTCATCACCTGACGTCGTGATGCCCCATGTAGGACTTAGTGTACTGACGGAGAACTGACTGGTCAGAAATCGAGACCAGGTCAGCATGGCGTCTGCACGCGACTCCTCAGACTCCATCGCCCGTTCGAGGGCCCAGCGATATCGCTGGCCATCTGACTTCGCGTTCGCAAACTTCTTAATGTCCCGGTAGAGCACCGGCTCACCATCTGCGTCGACCGGAGCTCGTATTTGCGAAAACGTTTGCTGTTGACCGAGCTCCGTATAGTTCGGAATTTCATCCAAATCGGTGAGCGACTGAAGACGCCACGCCATGGTCCCACTACGGCTATAGGAAAGATAGTTGGCCAAGATCAAATACCATCTCGGTGACCGGTCCTTTTTCTTTGCCAGTGAGATAGCCTGCAACGTCCAGTTAATAGCGCGCTGCCGATCTTGTTCAGCGCAGTTTAGCGAAGCCCCCGAAACGCGGCGCCGCGGATTGTAGCCTCGCGTGAACTTACTGTCTGCAACTACTCCATAGTGCGACGCGCTCATGATGACCGATCCGGCAGCTACCAGCACCCTAGGCTTCTTGACGTGGGTAGTCGTTGCCGACTCAAGTGTCGCATCTAGCTCGGATTCTGTCCGCAGAGAACGATAACACTGCTGAATGCGAGGCAAGGACTCTGCGACGATGTATTCGGATGTTTCGGCGCTATCAATTAAGCGGCGGTAAATCTTCGCCGCATCCTGATAATTCCCATCGGTTTGCTCTGACTTTGCTTTCTCAAAGAGCTTGTTGGGATCGGTTTCTTGCAGCGTCGCCGTGACAGCGACTCCCGAGAAGACGAGGATGAGCACTGGAGCCCAAAATCGCGGGGAAACGGAGACGTAGCGAAACATGGAAACTTCCTTGACGAAGAGTTGCTGGGTCTGTCGTTGAGCGTGATGCCACCGAGCATTGGCTCCAAGATCTCTTTTGCGATGCGATTGCCACACTTTCACGAAAATATATCTGACAAATCAGATGTTGGGAGAACAGACGCCTGCTGCCCGCAATCGTTCCCAGAAATTTTTGCAATGTTCGCTCAATTTGCTGCAGTCACTCATCTGTATCACGGGCATCATGCAACCGCCCCTTTTCGTTCTCTGGCCCTTTGATCTCCTACCCCCTCAAGAGAAACACTTTCCCAAGCACTGAAATTCCTGCGAACCATTTCTACCCGACGAGTCCAATTAGCTGCCCACTTCGAATTTTCGGCGTAACGAGAGAGGCACTCTGCGATGTCGAAAGAGCAGCAATCCAACCGTCTT
The DNA here is from genome assembly GCA_963691875.1 of Aureliella sp. Taxonomy (GTDB): domain Bacteria; phylum Planctomycetota; class Planctomycetia; order Pirellulales; family Pirellulaceae; genus Aureliella. Next base: position 286,976 of record OY829846.1, on the reverse strand, counting down.
TTGCGGCACGAAGACCATCTTGCCCTTTGTTTGCACCAATCGGATTTTGGCGGTGCTTCCCACAAAATACCCCAGCCTGAGAATAGTCCTAGCGATTGCTCACGTGACATCCGCTGTGAACGGCATACTCTCGAACCAACGATCATGCCGTCCGAGTTGCTGAACTTGTTTGATCATTGAAGCGAGATTTCTGCTCTCGTAGACCACAGATTCTGGAAAAAGCCTCGGTACAGCTTCCTTGACGAACCGATCTACGTTTTCCGTCAATTCCCGCAGTTCGTCTTCAGCACAGAACGTCCGCAATACGACGTAGCGATCAACCTCAAACTAGAAACGCAATCTGTAATCACCAACGCGGATGCCATAATGATTATTGCTCAATTCCCGCCCTCTGAGCTGCTTGAAACAAATCAAGATGCGGCCACCGAAATCCGGGATTCTTGTAAGTCTTGTTTTGGTACTCTTTCTGCTCAGCAATGAACCTATCAAGGTTCGATTCTTCTAAGAATGGATCTTTGATCTCGCTCTGAAACGCCTTCATCGCTCCGAGCAAACGCTTGCGAGTTTGCTGATGCCCGTCGCTTTCCGCGAGGTTCTTCCACTCATACGGATCTTCATTGAGGTCAAACAGCTCGTACTCTGGCGGGTGTAGAAACGCTTGGACTTGCTGGTCTTCCGGCAAGTTGCTGTTTTTGTATCGCGAAAGAGCCAATCGATTGAGCGCGCGATCTGGGTTGTAAACCAACTTGAACCGCTCATCGCGGATTCCGAATTGCGTGTACAGAAGGTTGGGTGAAGATCCGGTCGTAAACGTATGAATGTACTTTCGCGGAGCTCGCCTGCCAGCGTCGAGATCCTGTAGCGACATTCCCGGCAACTCTGGCGGAATCGGAAGGCTGGCCGCACGAAGCACCGTGGGCAGAATATCGATGGTCGACACCAAGCCCGATTCAACCTTGCCGCTAGAAACCTGTTTGGGGAAGTTCACGATCATCGGGATCCTTGTTCCGTTCTCGTAAATGCTTCCTTTCCCGCGTGGAAAGTCGGCGCCGTGATCGCTGATATAGACGATTAAAGTATTCTCCTTGGCACCCACCATTTCGAGTCTATCAAGCATCATACCAATGCCTTGGTCTAGACGATTTATGCAATTGAAATAGTCGCGGATCTCTTCACGCAAGTGCGGCGAGTCAGAGCCAATCCACCGAAACGGTTCAATGGGATCTGCCAATTGCCGAGTCGGAAAGCCATGCTTTGACTTCGCAACAAACTTCCGATGCGCATCGGCGTAATTCATGATCAGCAGGAATGGCTTCTTTTGCTTGGCCGCCTTCTTCATTACCACATGAGCTTCTTCGGCGTAGTTCTCAATGCTGATCGTATTGCCAAAGTTAGAATTCCGAATCGCGCGGTGATCAACAAATTCCTCGACCAGCCGTTCCGGGTTCACATGCGTCTTTCCGAGGAAGCCAGTGTAGTAGCCTGCCTGCTGGAAATAGGCTGGCATCGTCTTGAAATCACGAAACATGGAGAAGCGGTGCGTCGCCAACCCGATGTGCCCAGTCTGCCGCGTGTACAGTCCCGTCAAGAACGCCGCACGAGAAGGACTGCATACAGAATAGGGAACATACGCTCCTGTGTAGCGAATTCCAGCCTTTGCCAAAGCGTCCAAATTCGGAGTGTAAACAAGGTGTTCGCCGTAACATCCAAGATGCGGACTGTTATCTTCAGAAACGATGAAAAGAACGTTGGGGCAATCCCTATCAGTAGCAGCAAACTGTCGTACAAAGAGCTCCTCCTCCGTTTCTGTGGAGAAGGGAGAGGCCGGCAGATCTTCGCTGTTGAAGAGATTGACATTTGGGCTTGGAAAAGGCAACCAAGCGTAGCGTACGTGCTGCGGGTCGCCGACAGACGCACTGGTGATCTCAACCGTGTCCGCGCTATGGATTGCCGCTTTGGCCGGGTGAAACACATCGTCGGCTCCGCACACTTCGAAGTGCCGCAACGGCTTGCCATTCGAGGACTTCAAGCCCTCGCCTGCATGTTTGAAACGCACAAATAGCGATGAACCTTTACGAGTGAATCCGTCGTACAGTGGCCCCGAGTAAGTGGCATGTTCCTTAGATCGGTAGGTTGTGCCTAAAGCCCACTTCGCCAGACGTTCCCCGATCGGCTTCTTCAATTTCGGATGCACATTCCTTGCTTCACCTGTATCAATCGTGATCGCTATGCCTACATTTTCAGCCTGCTCCAACGCTCGACGCTGGGTTTCACGAAAGAACGGCCACTCAGTCCGGTTGATCGCGGGAAGCTGGACGCACAGAAAAGGAAAGTCACCTTGTTCCCAGCCTGCGCGCCACTGCTGTATCAGCAGTGGAAACAAGCGGCTGTGCTGAGTAACGCGTTCGGCTGTCTCGGCATTCGATTCTCCCTGATACCAGATCACTCCCCGGATGGCATAAGGAATCAACGGCTTGATTCCAGCTTCCCACATGAACCCAGGCTTGAAAGAATGATTGGGTCCAAACTCGTCGCCAGGAATCTCGTCGCCTTCTTGCATGGCCCTCAGCAGGTTTTGTTCGCCCCGAGTTCTACAGAATTCACCAAGCTTCGAATTGTCGAGCCAACTACCTGCAACCATACCGCTGAGCTCTGGGTCGGCTCGAAGTGCTTCCTGCGAAATCCATGCCTCGGCCGGAGTACCTCCCATTGCAGTACATATTAGCCCCACCGGCACGTCCAACTTCTCTTGCACTCGCCGCCCGAAGTACCAAGCCACTGCAGAAAACTCCCGAGCTGATTCCGAACTCGCAACCTTCCAGCTCCCCGTGCAAAACGCGTCTGTCACGAGTCGATCGAGATGTTCTGACGCGTAGCTGCCAGAACTGCCACGAGCGGCGCCCACAAGATGGAGCAGACGAAGGGGCATCGTATGCTCTGAAGCGATGTCATCATCAATGTTTTGCTTCAGACGCTGAAGCTCTGCCATTCCACTCGCAGATTGAACCAATGGCCATTCCATGTTGGATTGTCCAGCGCAAACCCAGACTTCACCGATTAATACATCCGAGAACTGAAGCTGCTCACCGTTCGACTCGACAGTTAAAATAGTTGGCGTTGAACTACTTGCACAAGCCGACATCCGAGTCTTCCACCTGCCATCCTCATCCGTTGTGACAACTCGGTTTTCTTTGCCCAGTGTCACTGAGACCAATGCGCCGGGTTCAGCCTGCCCCCAAACTGGAATCTTCGCTTCAGCTTGCATCACCATATGGTCACTGAAAACTAACGGTAACTTGAGCTTCTTTGAAGAAAGCATCGCTCCCGCCCCAGTCGCGGAACGATCACGAGGTAAATTACTCTGCTTTGCGTTGCCCTCAGGCCGTTTACCAACAATGTGATTGAGCGGAATCCGCTGAAACGTCATGTGCGCCTGACTGCCCTCGTACAAGATCCCGACCGTCTCCGCATCGATCATCGACATGCAGGAATAGCCAGCACTGCTTTCTTCATCGAGCAAAAGGCGATGCTGCTTGGGCCATGTCAAACCTCGGTCAGACGACGCTTTTATGGTGAGATGATTTCGTCCTCGCAGACTGTCCGGATTGGAGAAGAGAAGCCACCCTCCCATCTCTTTGCCGACTTCCTGATCAACGTCAATCAAGCTTGCCATGCATGCGCCTGGCTCAATTAACGAGCGTTCAGAAGTTGTATGCCGCTTCCAAGTCTTGCCAATGTCACCCGTCGTCATCACCACTCGCGCTGGCTTACGGTTATAGCGGCAGTTGAGCATCAACACGCCCGGTTCGATCTCAACGACTTGTGCTTCGGTTGTGTCATCGAAAGCCCCCGTCCCAACCTACCACGTCTCACCGTGATCCTTAGAGTAGATGATGGTCGAGTGCGGGAGTCGGTGCGCACGTTTGTCTCCAGCGTTCGGCGGATCTTGGTACTGTGCGGCAAACACAATCGTTCCGTCACGCATCGTGATCCCCTTGCCTGGGCCTTGTAGTATGAAACACCACTCGGGCTTCTTGACCTGCTTGGTGATGTTGATTGGTTTCGACCAAGTGACACCATCATCGTCACTTCTCACCAACATCAGCTGGCCAGTCTCTTCCGGCTGCAGACCTGGACCAGAACCAACCCAGGATCGATTCCCGTGGCTCCAAGTCGCTGCCACCCAAATCGTGCCGGTTTTGCTGTCGACTAAAACAGCTGGATCACCAATTCCGTCATACCGCCAGCTGGGATCATCTCCCATGTCCATGATGACCTTCATCGGTTCCCAGGTACATCCACCGTCTGTTGAGCGAGACATGCCAACGTCGATGTCACCTGGAAGATCACCGCCACTTCTCCGGCGCACATCGTAGACTCCAATCAAAGTGCCTTTGCCGGTCGTCGCTAACCCTGGAATACGAAAGGTGTGAACGCCATCATCTCCACCTGTCCGCATAGCGACACCGAGGCGCTACGAGCACGAGTTTTCTATTTCGCTGCTTTTGCCGTCAGAAAAAGTGACCAGTGAACAACTGGCTCCCACCGAATGGTCGAGGTCAGCACTCTTGTTTAGCCGACAAGCAATCCACACATAGTTCTCTCCCTCCGAAAGCATTTGCTCAAGCGAAACGGAAAGCTTGCCAGAGCGATTCTTCGAACTGGCTTGGGGAAACTCGCGGACAAGGAGGGGATCCCCCGAGGGCTTTGCATCCTTAAAACGATCACTGTTACCTCCATAGAACACTTGGGCTGACTCGACATCACCCCGCTCGTGAATGAGCTTAAAATCCAACGATGACAATGCAATTGGCTTTAAGCTGCCTTCCGTGACAATCTTCAGCTTGAGAAGTGGACTCGCATCGCTTCCGATCAAAGCAGGAATCGTGGTGGGAATAGACTCTACAGACACGAGCCTCTGTGGCCGGGCGGCCGCGAACCGCAAGTCGTCCAGAAGCACCCCTGTGTTCTGGGGGCTCGTTACCGTGAAACGCAGCTGCTTGATTCGTGGATCCCCCAGCGGAACCTTCACTTGAGAAAGAAAAGCGCGTCCCACTCGGACTGTTCGATCGCCGTTAAAGACTTCTTCCCAATCACCATCGGACATCTTTTCGATGCGAAATGAGAAAGGCTCTCGACGCGTCCAACGCTCTGCCCAGAAAATCATTTCGCCACTTGTGTCCACCTCATCGGTAAGATGCAGCGTAACGCTGGTTCGCTCGCCGCCCATCAACTGCAAACATTGATTTCCCGTCTTCGCATGCTTGTCATCAACGGTGCTTGTTCCCGCTGTGGTAACAAAACTACCGACCGCGGTAACGAGGGTATCATATACGCCGACTGCCTCAGACTCAAAACTGGTCGAGAACGGCTTACCATCATTTACTTCGGCTGTATCTACCTTGAGATCAGACATAGGAGCTTTGAGACCAGCGAGCGAGATCAAAGCTGGTGTTAATCTCTGTACAACCTCAGGGAACACATGCGCAAGATTCTTCCGCTCAACGAGCCCGGCCGAATACTCGTAGAGCTCTGTCTCTTGTATCTTCCCCGTTTTTGAATCCACCCAATGTGTAAGGCGATGCTCTCTCGTACGCATGGAATAACCCATACGGGCGCCGCCGCGAGGATACTGACTCAACACCTCGCTTTTCGTTTCGCGTAAAGGATCGACTAGAACCGGCACGAAACTCTTCCCTTGCAACCGATCGGACTTTGGCAAGCCGGCAAGTTCTGTAAGTGTGGGGTAAAGATCGATCAACTCGACGAGCGAAGAGCTCCGTTGTCCTTCCGCTTCCATTCCAGCAAAGTGAACAATCAAAGGCACACGAGTATCCAGTTCGAAGTTGGTGGTCTTTCCCCAGAGCCCCTGTTCGCCAAGGTGGTATCCGTGATCGCCCACAAGTACAACAATCGTGTTCTCATCCAGACCATGATGTTCGAGGCCGTCGAGTACCTTTCCAATTTGAGCATCGATGTAACTCACACAGGCAAAGTACGCCCTGCGAACGCGAATTTGATTCTGCTCCGGGAACACACCTTTTTTCGGCTGGTCCGTATAACGTCGCAACTCCCCCGAAGCGTGGCCTGCTAAGCGGGGAGTCTCGGACGGAAACTCTTTCGGCGCCGGCAATTCAACAGCACTGTAGAGATCAAAATACTTCTTCGGTGCAATATAAGGCGAATGGGGTTTGATAAATCCCACGGCAAGAAAAAAAGGTTGATTCCTCTCGCTGAGTTCCCGAATCTTGCGGACAGCTGCATCAGCAACTTTACCGTCGTACAGTCTGCTGTCAGGAACATCGGGTGCCTCAGTCGCTGGCCCAAAAACCAGCTTCCTCGTCCATTCGTCTGGCTCAGGGTTCTCACGTTTGTACATGCGACGGTAGACTTCTTTCGCTGCCGCAACGCCTTCCTCTGTGTAATAATACCGTGGTCCGAAGCGAAGGGCGGGTTCTGACCAACTCTCTGGATCGCCCATCGTATCCCACTTTGTGCTACTCGCGCCATCTGGAAAAACGCCGTGGTAGATTTTGCCGATCGCGGCAGCATGATAGCCGTGATTCTTGAAATGCTGCGGCAAGGTTACGACGTTCGGATGCTTGGTCCGAAAGTGCGAGTGATTTCCTGTCACGCCGATCGAATCCGGACGCATGCCGGTCATCATACTCGTACGCGACGGATTGCAGACAGCCTGTTGGCAGTAAGCACCTTCGAAGAGTCGCCCACTGGCCGCCAGACGATCGATGTTGGGACTATGAATATGCTTTGCACCGTAGCAACCTAGCTCGGGCCGCAGATCGTCCACAGCGATAAACAGAACATTCGGTCGAGCTTCTCCTCCTTGTCCTGGATTGGAAAGCAGCGATATCGAGGCGAAGATAAGTAATGACAGAAATCGATGCATCGCTATTTCCAGCCGCGGGCGCACGGCGGAGGGATTTCACATAGCGAGAAGTTCAGACTTTATCTGTCGCTTCCCGTCCGGTTCGAGCCAAGAGTCAAACTGCTCGAGGATAAGAAAGTTTAGCATGGAACGAATTGCCGCCGTGGTTGGCGGGCAAAACCACTCTCTCACGCGGGGTATCTTCCTTCTTAAGAGCGCTTGCGATCTACCAGTAATTTCGCTAGAGGTTTAAACGCAGTCGCTGCAATGCCCACGCAACAGGATCTCTGTTACCTCACCAAGAGCCAGGCTCGCGGACATACTTTTCGGCGACAGCTCAATTTCTTCTGCACAGGAAACTGTACCGCAGTCGACGCAAACAAAATGAGGATGAACGAGCCCCTCCTGCTCGGATTCATGGATAAGCTCAAATCTCCATACGTGATCGCCGAGCTCTGAACGACGTAAAAGTTTTGCGGCAGCCATGTCGGTCAGGTTTCGAAAAATCGTCGCTTTGTCGAAACCCGATTCTCGCAATGCATCTGTGACCTCTGCGTGAGTCAGCGGCATATGCGACTTCGTTAGAACGCAAAATGTTGCAACTCGGGCTGGAGTGGCTCTCAGGCCAGCTGCCCGAATCTTGTTTCTGGCCAGGAGTTGACTGTCGTCCATTGAAGTGTCGGCTTTTTAAGAAATTTTCATGAGCCGTGCTAGCCGCTCTACCTTGACGTCCGAACCACGGTAAATCTCCAGGCGTTGCTCTCCAGCCGTTGCTTTTTGCTGCTGCGAAAACGCCAAATAACCAATTTATGCAGTTGCAGTCGTTTTGCAACTGTAGTTTAATTGTGAAATATCAATATAAATCCCTGGATCAATTGAAGTTTGCCCTAGGGAGCTATCATTTCAGCGATTGTTTCTAGGGTCAAACATGAACCAGTCCAAATTTCCGACTTCCAAGCACCGCCTGCCGGTTACGGTATTGAGCGGATTTCTGGGTGCAGGAAAAACCACTCTCCTCAACCATGTCCTCGCCAATCGAGAGGGCCTGCGTGTTGCGGTTATCGTCAACGACATGAGCGAAGTCAACATTGACGCAGCATTGGTCCGCGATGGAGGTGCCGATCTATCAAGGACGGAGGAACAGCTGGTCGAAATGACGAATGGCTGCATTTGTTGCACGCTTCGCGAAGATCTTTTGATCGAGGTAGCTAGGCTAGCTAGAGCCGACAAGTTTGACTATTTGTTAATTGAGTCTACTGGTATCAGTGAGCCATTGCCCGTAGCAGAGACCTTCACTTTCGAAGACGAAAAAGGCAACAGCCTTTCGCAGCTTGCTAACCTCGACACGATGGTAACGGTCGTTGACGCCGGCAACTTCATGAATGACTTCGGCTCCTGGGATGATCTAACCGATCGTCAAATGGGAATCAATGACGAAGACCAACGGAATATCGTCGATCTTTTGGTTGACCAAATTGAATTCGCCAACGTCGTCATCATCAACAAAACGGATCTTGCTTCCCCTTACGAGCTCGAGCAGCTGAACCAGATCATCAAGCGGCTCAATCCTAGAGCAAAAATCCTGCACTCTAAAGAGAGTCAGGTACTTTTATCCGATGTCTTGGGCACCGGCAGATTCCAACTCGAAGAGGCAGAAGCGAATCCACAGTGGTTGGCTGTGCCGCGTGGGCAAGAAGAAATAGAGACGGAAGAGTACGGAATTTCCAGTTTCGTTTATCGCCGTGAGCGTCCGTTTCATCCCAAACGGTTGGCTGACGTGCTTAGTCAGGAAATGGACCACGGCGTGCTGGCGGGTGTCCTCCGAAGCAAGGGTTTGATGTGGATCGGATCTCGACATGACTGGGCTTACGACTGGTCACAAGCTGGCTGCTCCATTCGCTTGGATCCCGCCGGCTACTGGTGGGCTGCCGCCCCAGAGGAAGAATGGCCAACCGAGGAGGAAGCAATCGCCGAGATCCGCTCTCGTTTCCTCGGTGAGCATGGAGATCGTCACCAAGAGTTGGTCTTTATCGGGCAGAGCCTTGAACGGCAACGAGTGGAAGAAATGCTCGACCAATGCCTTGTCACCGAATTGGAGTACGTCCAAGGCCCGCAACTTTGGTCTCGTTTCGACGATCCATTGCCCAAGATTGAACTTGAGCCAGAGGAGCTTTTCTGATGAGCAACGATAACCTGATCACAGAATATGACGTTGTGGTCGTTGGCGGCGGAGCTGCCGGAGTCGGAGTCGGTGTAACGCTACGGCATGCTGGAATCGAAAACTTTGTGGTGCTCGATCGCAGAACCGTTGGTGCATCCTTTGATGCTTGGCCGGCAGAAACCAGGTTTATCACGCCCTCGTTCCCGACCAACTCGATCGGGATGCTGGATTTGAACTCTGTCGCAATTGGTGTCTCGCCAGCGTTCAGCTTGGAAGTCGAGCACCCAACCGGTAAAGAGTTCGCCTCACACTTGCGTGGCGTGGCCGAGTTTTTCGAACTACCGGTTCAAGAGAATACAGATGTACTGCGGGTGACTAAAGTTGGCGATAGCTTCCGGATAGATACTCCCGATGCAACTTTAAGGGCAAAGCACGTCATCTGGGCGGCCGGCGAGTTTCAGTACCCAAACCGTAATGGTTTTCCTGGAAGTGAACTTTGCCGGCATACGGCAACGATCGGCAGCTACGAAGACCTGGATGGAGACGACTTCATCATCATCGGTGGATACGAAAGCGGAATTGATGCCGCCTACCATTTGTCGTACTACGACAAACATTCGAAAGTCTTCGAGCGAGGCTGTCCCTGGAAGGATGAAAGCTCAGATCCAAGCGTAGTTCTTTCCACCTACTCTCTTGAACGAATGCGAGAAGATTGGTTCTTGGCACACGTTGAGCTCTTTCCCGAAACATCGGTCACTTCGGTAACCCAAGCTGGCGAGACATACGAAGTCACGACGGAAGACGGGCGAAAATTTGAAACCAAAGCTCCACCACTGATCGGCGGCGGGTTTGAAGGAAGCCTCAAACTGATCGAAGACATGTTTGAAAAACGCGGAGATGGATTTCCAGAGCTGAGCAAGAACGACGAGTCCACCATTGTGCCTGGACTGTTTCTTTGTGGTCCAGCTGTACGTCACGACCACCACGTATTTTGCTTTATCTACAAGTATCGCCAGCGTTTCGCGGTAGTCGCCAAAGCGATCGCTACTTCCTTGGGAATCGATGCGGAAGGCCTGGAAACTTATCGCCAATGGGGTATGTACTTGGATGACCTATCCTGCTGCGGTGAGGAGTGTGCGACATGCTAACGACGAGCGAAGACGTGCTCCTAGAACACGATACTGAAACAGAATTGCAAGCATGCGCCAATCGAACTGCAGAGTCCCTACGAAATGAATCAGAATCTCAAGTGAGTGGATCAGAATCTCAAGTGAGTGGATCCGAATCTCAAGTGAGTGAATCCAAAGCACAAAAAAGTCCAATTCAACGCATGCTGCGACTCGAGTGGCTCGGCCAAACGGTAGCCAGTATTTGCTGGATAGTCAGCGTCTTTTCCTATGGCATCGAAAAGACTGGTGATTGGTTGCAGCTGGCTGCAGCTACCGCATGGCTCTTAGCCAATATCGCGACGATCAGATTCCCCAATTCCGATTGAACGAAGTCACACTCTTGTATCGGAAGTCGTCAAGACTTTCGGCATCCTGCACACTCTTCCGCACACACAACACAACCGCAGCGGAAGTGGAACAATTTGTCTTCTAGCCTTTCCAAGGAGAATTCGATGAAGATTTCAAGCTCGCTAATGATCGCTTGTCTCACGCTCGGCTTTCTCAGCCTTTCTGGCTGCGGTGTCGATGTACAATCCGAAGTAGCACAAAGCATCCCTGCTGCCGTGGCAAACGAGGAAACAGGCCCGACTCCTTACACTCCGCAATTGAGTGAAAATGGTGAATGTCAGCTCGTATCATTGATGCTGCCTAACATGTGCTGCGATGGCTGCGTCGCTTCGATTCAAGAAGAACTTGCCAAAGTGGAGGGCATTTCTGAGTTTGAAGCCGATGCTGAAACTCACATCGCGACTTTCGAGGCAAACAAAGATCTTGATGTTGGCAATTTGCTGGATGACCTTTCGAAAACGAACAGTCACATCGAAGGCTGGTCGCAGAACGAGGAAGAAGCAGTAACAGCTGCCGCCGAAACGGAAGGCGAAGGTTCCGACTCAGCTGCTAGCTAGTCACTGAGCCTGAACTAGCAGTGCTAATACCGATTTCGAATGACCAAGATACAAGCGAGCCTGTTGCCCATGCAATATGCTTGCTCGACCAGCAGCTCTGGTGTTGGGGACGTGACATCCTGCGGCAGGAGGGAAACTGGCTACTGGACCTTGGCTTCACTCGAACAAAACCGCCGCCAGAACGCAAAGACAGCTCGAGTGTCTACCGCCTAAGCTTGCCACAGGGGAGATACCTACTGCTCCGCGGTTTTGGCGTCATCTTTTCCGCGAAAGACCTCGGTTCAATCTTTTTGCCACGTTACGAGTTCCGGCCACTCTTCTCGAACTCTCCAGAGATCGAGAAACCACCATGGAAACTTTGTGACCTTCCTAAACTCCACACTCCATCGGCCACCACCAGAGACGCTTGCGGAACCTTGCTTATCGAATTGCTGGAATGGATTCGCGACTACGAATCCAACATTATCGAGCATATGGGCGTTGAATATCGACGCGAGACACTAGAGAAGTGGGACGACGGAGAGCGTGTCGTCTTTCCCGCAGAAGTGTACGCAAACGCATGGCGGGAACTAGTAGCAAGGGTTTCTGTCGACATCGAAACTTACCTCTAAGGACTTCCTATGAGCACCGAAAACGTCATCCCCACTTCCTACGCTGAGTGGAGGCATTGTATTGAGGCAATTGGCGGAATTCGTCTTACTGCCGACTACGTTGAGAAAAGAATCACTTCTTTAGAAGACCGTAAACTTTCCTCGACCAAGGAGTTCGAGAGACTCTACGGAAAGCATCACCTCGAACAAACAATAGCGTGGTTCCGCAAAGCGGCGCAAGAACTGTTGTAACTCAACTATGACCGTAATCGCAGAAGAACTTTCGAAGGATCGCGGATCGAAATCCGGTTCACGTACTGGCCAAGGCTGGTGCATCCCCCGGACTGTTGACAATTTTGGTGGCAAATTGATGAGCCAACAGGTCTGGTGCTGGGGCCGAGACGTCGAGTGTGAAGCGGGTAACCTCTTGATGCACTTTGGTTTCGAACAGCATCGCGATACCGAGGACTACGAACGTTCGACATGTTATCGCTTGGACCAAGATGATATACATGTTTGCCTGTGGGCTTGGGGAATGTTCTTTGGTTCCCGTGACCTAGGTGGTCTCCTACTCGACCGTTTCGACTTTTGCCCAACCTGGGCGCCAATCGAGTCGCTTAGCTTGAACCTGCACTGGCCAGACGAACTTCCGAGTTTCACCCGGCCCAAAGGAAAGCCGCAGTGGCTTCGCGCTCGTAAACTTTGGAAACGTGCACTGTCTTGGATCGCAGACTACGAAGCCTGGATCGACGAGCTGGTCACGCCCGAATATCGTCAAGAGTGCGTCGAAACTTGGCTACGTCCGCACGTAAAGGCAGACAAGATGGTTGCCGCCTGGCGCTTCCTCAGTCGCCAGCTTTGGGCCGATACGCGTTCCGTGTCGAAACAACTCAATCAATTCAAGATTCGTACGACTCGGCCAAGATAAACCCAACGTCTAGCTTGAGTTGAAAAGTGTTCTCATCGCCGCATTGCTCATCCGCTGAATCTACTCACTTAGGCCGGAATTTTCTTTTCGCTCTCGCGCTTAGCCAGTCCACATAGCACTGCAACAGTGAAGTAGCCGACCCATGCGATGGCGAAAGCCGGACTCTGAAAGCTCGAACCCAGAATCAAGCTGTGGACAAACCCGCAAAGCAGAATCGTCCAGGCCAAGATGCCGTGAAAGAATCGCCAGTCTGCGTTGTTAATCGGAATACGCTTGCGGCCCAATGAGATTCCCACGGTCACGAGCAACCCAAGTACCGCGATCCTCCCCAACTGAATGGGCCATCCAACCCAAGGGCTCAGGAGCAAATCCCAACTAACTTTCGCCCAAAGCAACAGTGCAATGTGCAAAGCCACAAAGCCAGTCGCCACAAAAGCCATGATCTGATGAAGACGTAGCATAGCCGGTGCACCAAAGTTTCGCAGAAGCGGGGGAAAACGAGCAGCTAGTACGAATTGGCTTGCAACAATCGAAAACGCAGAGATCCCAGAGATGGTAAACGCCGAATAGACGGGTCCTGATGCAAGAATCTCTGGGCCCGTCAGAAGGGCGAGCACGCCTGGAAAGCAAACGACCAACAGATAGCTCACAAGTCCCAGCAACAACATGGAAGACGCAGGGCGCTTCGACTCGGGGGAATTCACATCATCTGACGACTTCACTAGCAGCACTTTCGAAAAAAAGCCCCAGCGATCATCTCGCTGGGGCTTGGCTGTTTCAATTTGGAAGTGAGATTTTACTTCTCTGTTGGCTCGTATGTCACCTTCTCCACGTCGACTCGAAGTTCCTCAAGTCGTTTGGCGACGGCATCAGGCATTTCCTTTTGATAGCGACCACCAATCTGTTCCGACAAGAAAGCTTCGATCTCTGCGTACATCGCCATGCGGTTCACTGGCTTCGCGAAGCCGTGGCCCTCATCATCCGCCAGTAGATAACTGACCTTGTGACCCTTGTCGCGAAGTGCGATCGCGATTTGATCGGCTTCCGCCTGCTTCACCCTTGGATCGTTGGCACCCTGGATGATGAGCAGTGGCTTCGAAATCTTCTCAGCACTAAACAGAGGACTCGCTTCCTTAATCCGTCTCTTGCCTTCTTCCGACTTTGGATCTCCAACCATTCCGTACAAGAATGCACGACCTGCTTCCCAGTAAGGAGGAATGGAATCCAGTAGCGTAAAGATGTTGCTAGGCCCGACGATGTCCACGCCGCAAGCGTACAGATCAGGCGTAAAGGCGAGTCCAGCCAAAGTAGCGTATCCTCCGTAGCTACCACCCATGATCGCGACACGGTCTTTGTCGGCGATTCCCTTGCTGACGAGATACTTCACACCCCAAGTGATATCATCTTGCATAAGCTTGCCCCACTGCAGATCACCCGCATTGAGGAACTTCTTGCCGTAGCCACCGCTAGCGCGGAAGTTCGGTTGCAGAACCGCGTATCCGCGATTCGCTAGGAATTGCACCAAAGGATCGTATCCCCAACTGTCGCGTGGCCCCTTTGGCCCGCCATGTACCAGAACCACAACTGGCAAGTTGCTTGGTTCTACACCGACGGGCAGTGTCAGATAAGCAGGAATTCCCAACCCGTCGCTGCTGAGATAGCGGATAGAAGTCATGGCCGCCAAACTGCCTTCTACTTCCTTGAGCTCTGGACGAGGCGTGTACTGATGAATTAGCTCGCGAGTCTTGGTGTCAAAGTACCAAGCTTCCGCAGCGTACTTGTCGCCGTGGACTGCAATCAAAAACTTGCTGTAGTCGTTCGTCGAACTTTGGAATGCAATCTCGCGTCCAGGGAAAGTATGCTGCAAGAACTTGTAATTCGTTTCCCATTCTTTATTTCGCCAATAGTACCGAATTTTATCTTCGGTGTACGACGTCGAAATGATCTCGCGAGTGTTGCGATCGACTCGCAATCCTCCAAAGTCGACGATGGACTCTGGATCGCTCTCCAGCAGTTCCATTTCCTTAGTCTCGGGATTCATCTTGTAGAGCGTTGCCAAGTCGAGCTCACCTTTATTGGTGACCAAGTAGATGTTCTCGTTCTTGGCATCCCAACCACTGACACCTGCACTCTCGTCTACGTTGGTTTCATAGATTGGAACAAGCTTGTCTTCATCCTTACGGAGCAACGTCGTATTGCCCGCTGGATCTGTTCGGCTGAGCAAACGCAGTTTGTCATCCCAATCGAACTCGTAGCCCGTAATACGGTCTTCGTTCTTGTAAATGAGCTTGAGCTCGCCAGTGGAGATCTCGAGGCGATAAAGATCGTGCCAAGCTGGATCGCGGTCGTTCAGTCCGACCCAAAGCAGATCTGGGTTGCTTTGACTGGCATGCATCATTTGGGCGGTGACACCCTCCATCGCCGTCAAATTGCGAGCTTTCGGAGTTTGTTGACCTTCGGCAGGCATAGCACCGGGATCGACAGCGAAGAGATTCATATTCTCATCTCCGCCTGAATCCTTCACGAACAAGATGTACTTGCCGTCCTCAGTCCAGGAATAACCGTAGAGTGGGCGTTTGCTATCGGTCAGCGGCCGAGCTTTGTCAAAGGGCTCGGCAAATTCTTTAACCCAAACATTCATGATCCCCTGGTAGGGCTTCATGAAGGAAATGAACTTGCCGTCCGGGCTTAACTGACCGCCTGCAATCTGCGGGTTGCCGAAAAAGAGTTCACGATCCAGCAGCGGTGTGTCCGCTTTTTCTTTCGATTCATCCACTTGAGCTTGGACCAGTTTTGAAGGAATGCCGGTTGGCAAAAGGAACGCTGCAAACGCAGCGACAAGAACAAGTTTTTTCATCGTACCATCTTACGATTGAAGTAGAGTTGATGTGAATAACAACTTAACCAAGGATTTTTTAGATAGTGCGTTATGGCTCCGGAGTAAGCTTCCTTCCTAACACGAGCGTCAGCGAGGCAACGAGCCGATTCTTGTCGCTTACGCTTCGGGTTGTGATTCAGCTAGGCTCCGATGTCTGCTTGCGAGCACGCTAAAAGCTATCCGCATCGACATAGGCATCGATGACAGCTTGCTCACCCTCGACGCCCTTTCGAGAGTTGCCGTGCTCCATACCTAGCACGCCCTCAAAATCGCGTGAGTGAATGTACTTAAAGACATTGCGATAGTTGATCTCACCCGTGCCGGGCTCTTTGCGGCCGGGGTTGTCACCGCACTGGAAGTAGCCGATCTCATCCCAGCATTTTTTGATATTGGGGATCAGGTTACCTTCGGTGATTTGCTGATGATAGATGTCAAACAAAATCTTGCACGACGGGCTGTTGACCGCCTTACAGATTTGATAGGCCTGGGGCGAACCCTGCAGAAAGGCTCCACCGTGATTGGCGTACCAATTCAAGGGCTCCAGTACCATAACCAAACCATGTGGCTCGAGGATGTCGCAGCAGCGGCGCAAAAGTTCCACCACATTGGCAGTCTGGTATCCCATCTCGAGGCGATCACGGCCAGTTTCATCCAGGTTTCCAGGAACCACCGTCATCCATTTGGCGTTCACACGCTTTGCAACTTCAACAGAGTCGCGAATATCCTGTAACACCGCTTCCCAAATATCGTCGTTCTTGCGTGCAAAAGTGATCTTACCGATCGAACCATGAGCAACGAACACACCCATTTGCATGCCGAGCTTGTCCATCGTTTTGGCAATCTTCTCTTGAAGCTCGACTGGCTTCTTTTTCATGCCGTTGTCTTCCCAGGCCGTGAAGCCTTGGTCAGCCGCGAACTTCAATTGGTCGATCGGATCGTTGCCAGCTGAGTTCTTAAACATGTTGAAATGCGGCGCGTACTTCAACTTGAAATCGTGCGCCTTGCTTGATGCAAAAGGTCCGGCATAAATGGACGAGCTGGCCACTGCAGCGGCTCCAATTGCTGCCCCAGCAGCTAACACTTCGCGACGTTTCATACGGATTTGTCCTTGTGTCGATGTTTGTTAGGGTGATTGTCGAAGTGTAACACAAATCCATCAGTCGCTGACAGGAGCGGCTGCTGGGGTAACGAGTGACGATTTCGATTCTCTGTTGAGAGGTGTAATTGGAAACCCTCTCAAGATAGCGGCAACTTTATGGCTATCTTTCCTTCGAGAGCACCTGCTTTACATGCATAAGAGTTGCATCTAAATTTCGTATGCATACAGTCAAATCGCAACTGCCGTTCTACGAACTGACTGGCGTTTGTGTTCACCATCGCTGCTATTGAGAATCCGAAAATGCAAGAACCCGACGAAGTGTTGGATAGTTACTTTCTCGAGGCGCGCTGCCAGCTGCTAGAGATTGCCGCCATGCTCGATCGTTACGATCGAGCCGTAAGTCGTGCTAGCGTGGGCAACGGTCCAGGCAATGGTCGAATCAACTGGCTGTACGAATCATTGGCAATGCTATCCGAAACGCGCGGTTGATACCTTAGAGATGTACGGCAAAAAGCGAATCCTCGTAATCTTCTGCCGACTGGGGGCCGAGCGATCCATTCACTCTGCAGGAGTGCGTTCAGGATTTCCGCAAGCGCGGTCATTCCGTTCAAGAGGCTATCGAGATCTTCCATAACAAACCATGTCGATTCTTGGGCCAGTCTCCAAAATTCGACATCCAGCCAATTCGCCTTGAAGTAGTTTCGGAACTGGCCGAGCTCTAGCAAGATTTCGTATAATGTATAGCGGTTGAAAATTCGAAGACGATTCGCTCTGGAGTCTGGCAATGTTTCTGATGAATCGTTCAGCGTCATACCTAGCAGCTCTTTCCTTGACACTTGCTTCGGCTTATTGCGCTTCCGCGGAAGACCTGTTTCCAAAGGAGCTGGTGCACTTCGTTCCTTCCGGTCAGAATCCTATATTCGGTGGTACGGGGACTCGCACCTGGGATCGTAAGATCCGGGAACGCGGTTACATACTGCGGCTCGGCGGAGACTGGCATTTGTGGTACACGGGCTATGCAGGAGAGCGTAGCGACACCAAAAAGCTGGGTTACGCAACATGCTCTGACGGACTGACCTGGAAACGCCATCCGGACAATCCGATCTTCGACGAATCATGGACAGAGGACGTCCATGTCATACACCACAAAGATACCTTCTACATGGTTGCCGAAGGAGCTGGCGACATCCCTCATATGTTGACCTCCAAAGATGGCGTCAATTGGACCGATCACGGGAAGCTCGACGTCCGCCAGAAAGACGGCTCGCCGCTCTCTCCAGGACCGTACGGGACCCCAACACTATGGGTTGAGGACGAGGACTGGTATTTGTTCTACGAAAGAAGTGATCGTGGCGTCTGGCTGGCAAAGTCGCGTGATCGCAGGATATGGACTAACATCCAAGACGCCCCCGTTCTCAGTCGCGGACCGTCTGATTACGATCGCCACGCAATCGCGCTAAATCAGGTACTGAAACACAAAGGGCGATATTACGCGGTTTTTCATGGGAATGCCGATTCGAAGTGGAAAGGTCCTTGGACGACCAGCCTCGCCGTCTCGGAGGATCTAATAAATTGGAAGAAATATCCAGGGAATCCAATCGTCCGAACCAACCACTCCAGCGGACAATTAGTTCGCGACGGCAAGCGGTTCCGACTCTACACGATGCACCCCGACGTTTGCGTTCACCTCCCCACGCCGAAAAACTAGCAGAAACACTCGAATGAACACTCGCCAACTCAAACTCTTCTCCTTGTTCGTCGCCGCACTATTTCAATCGCATATTTTGTGCAATGCAATCGGGCAAAATGTGAACAGCACCTCTCTCTTCAACGGCAAAAACCTGGACGGCTGGTATCCGGATGTCCCCAAGGCGGATGACAATCCGAGCATTGAACCCAGCTTCCTCGTTCGCAATGGGAATCTTGTAAGCATGGGAGTGCCACGCGGTCACCTAATCAGCAAGAAATCTTACGAAGACTATCGTCTCGAAGTGCAATATCGCTTTGCTGGTAAGCCTGGCAACTGTGGCGTATTGGTACACACCGATGGGAAACGTCCACGTGTGCTCTACGACATGTTTCCCGCTTCACTGGAAGTGCAGATGCAGCACAAAGCAGCGGGGGACTTCTGGTGCATTCATGAGGATATCAAGGTGCCAGACATGAAGAATCGGCGTGCTGGGCCCAAGAACAATTGGGGTGGCAAACAAGGGCAGTCGCGACATATCAAGAACCTGACTGACGACAGTGAGAAACCACTCGGCGAATGGAATACGATGATCATCGAGTGCTTGGACGACAAAATCCGGGTTTGGGTAAACGGAGACTTTGTAAACGACGGTTACGGGTGCACCGCAAGTGAAGGCCAGATTGCACTTCAAGCCGAAGGAGCTGAAGTCGAGTTTAGAAAGGTAGAGCTGACTCCGATCACAGCATTCTCACCGGCCAACGGTTCCGACCATGAGCTCGTCACGTGGGAAACCAAGCAACTCACCGACAAGTTCTATGGTGAGGGAGCGTTCTTTGGTGACTTCAACAAAGACGGCGCGATGGACATTGTTTCCGGACCGTTTTGGTACGAAGGCCCCGAATTTACGGACATGCACGAATATCGCCCTGCCAAAGAGTACGATCCCTTGGGCTACTCCGACAACTTCTTGACCTTCGTAGAGGATTTTAATCGCGACGGCTGGTACGACATTCTGATCGTCGGGTGGCCGGGCTACAAAAAGGACCACGAGCATGTGTGGTATCAAAATTCGAAGGGAAGCGAGCCGTGGGCAAGGCACGAAGTCTACAAAGAAATAGACAACGAATCGCCAGCATTCGGCAACTTGGTGGGAGACGCGACGCCGGAGTTAATCTTTCACTCCAAAGGTTGCCTGGGATGGGCCGCCCCCAACCCTAGCGATCCGACCAAGGCCTGGACCTTTCACAAAATCTCGGAAGACCTGAAGCTGACTCGATACGCTCACGGCCTAGGCTTTGGCGATATCAACGGCGACGGAAGAGTCGACTTCTTGCAGTCCAAAGGCTGGTGGGAACAACCAGAAAACCTCGAGGGAGATCCATTGTGGAAGCATCACACTTGGCCTTTCAAGCTTGACGGAGCTCAGATGCTAGTTTTCGACGTGGATGGGGACGGAGACAATGACATAGTGACTTCGATCGCATCGCACGGCTACGGTATTGGCTGGATGGAACACACGAAAGCAGACAGTGGCGAGATCGAGTTTGAGATGCACCGTTTCATCAATCAGAAGCCCGAAGAAAATCGATACGGCGTTCACTTCTCTCAGCCACACGCGTTAGACACCGCCGACTTCAACGGGGATGGGCTCACCGACTTCGTCGTCGGCAAACGTTTTTGGGCGCATGGACCGAAGGGCGACCCCGAACCCAACGCAGCGGCGGTAACCTATTGGTTCGAGCTCAAACGCGATGTTGAAGGCTTACCGGGTGGCGTCGATTTTGTGCCGCACCTGATCCACGACGATTCCGGAGTTGGCACTCAAGTGGCAGCTGGTGACATCAACGGCGATGGCATTCCAGACGTCGTTGCCGGCAATAAGAAAGGAACACATATTCACTTGCAGGTTCGCGAGTCCGTTACCGAAAAGCAGTGGATGTCGGCACAGCCCAAGTTGCGAAACTAAGCGAAACAAACGAGTTTGCAAGTCGGCCCCAACGACCAAAGCTACTGCAAGAATTTCAGTCAACGGTTTGCTGCTTCCATGTTGCGGCTCTTGGACGGCGTAATTGGTCCTACAGCCATTCCAGAGTGATCTTCACTGCAGCGCAAGCCTCTATCATTGCTTGCCCTTCAGACTATACCAATGCATAGTTCATTGTTTGCCAACTCTTCGAATCCAAATTCGTAGGCGTTCTCCCGCAACGCTATTATCCCGATTCGCCAGAGAGAAACACTGTTTCCAGCCCTGGCCGCCTACGCTTGATTTAATTGGACGCTCACTTCCTAGAGACTTTTTGAGAGGAATACATTTCATGTCGTGTAGACGAGTCCGATTCTTAGCCGTGCTTCTCGCCCCGCTACTTTGCCTGACGTTCGCTTCACAACCTTTGCTGGCCCAAGCAGCCGCAACGGCAGAAAAGAAGGAGGACAAGAAATCACCGAAAGGCAAAAAGAAAGACGCAGCAAACGAGGACGTAAAGCCTGAGGCAAAAGAAGGTAAAGAAGAACCCTAAGATGAGCCATCAAAGCCGGCGGCAGAGCCGGCAAAGCCACAGGTAGAACCGCAGAAGGAAGACCCGCATGCCAAGCGGCTGGCGGAAATGGCAAAGGAAATGGAGGATCTAAAAGCCACCTCGGATCTGGCAAAGGCCCGACAGGATGCTGAACTCAATGCGCTCAAACTTGAGATGGAGAAACTCTCCACCGAAGCTAGCCTTGAATCGGCTCGACGCAAGAAAGCAATGGCTTCGTTCGCACTTGAGACTGAGCTACTTGTCGCCGAAAACGCTTTGCTGAAACAGAAATTCACGAAACTGAAGCAAGAGAGTGAGCTCTCCAGCCTTGAAAACATGCAAGTCGTTTCAGAGCTCTCAAGAGAGATCGCACTCTCCGAGAACCGAGAGAAGGCAAAGGGACGTGTACTGAAGGAACTCGATTACAAGTCCCGCCCGTTCCAGGGAGGTGAACTCTTCATCAGCGACCGTCGGATCGCCCTAAATGGCGTAATCACTTCCAGAACCGCCAACTATGTCACCGAGCGACTGCACTTCTATAACAATCAGTCCGACGATCCAATCTTCATTGTCATCGACGATTCACCTGGTGGATCGGTTATGGCCGGTTATCGCATCTTAAAAGCGATGGAAGCCAGTGACGCCCCAATTCACGTTGTCGTCAAGTCGTATGCAGCGAGTATGGCCGCGGTGATCACAACTTTGGCAGACAACTCTTATGCTTACCCGAACGCGATCCTATTGCATCACCAAATGTCTTCCTTCTTGTCCGGCAATATGACTGAGCAAGCGGAGCAATTAGAAGTGAACCAAGAGTGGGCTCGCCGCTTGATGGGACCACTTTGCTACAAGCTCGGCACGACCCAGGAGAAGTTCGTCAAGGAAATGTATGAAAACAGTTCCACCGGCGACTGGGAAGAGTTTGCAGACCGAGCACATGAGCTGAAGTGGGTCGGTAACGTGGTAGAGCGAGTTCGCGAGGAGTCCGTGATGAAGAAACCCACTGCAAGCAATGTGGCGGGAAACATCATCGTCATTGGCTCACTGGAGCCACTTCGATTTGACGGAACGGAGGAAGTGGACGAACGTGGGGTCAGGTTTAGGCGACTGCCACGACCCCACCCATATGACTGCTACTTCGTTCACAATCCGGATGGTTACTATCGCCGTTAGGCCATTAATCCTTTGCCTGAATAAGCATCATTAATCTCGACAATTGCAGAATTTGCAACTAACATACACATGCAATTCCTTTGCATTTGCGCAGTGCAGTAGCAAAAGTTGAGTCGAGACCATGCTGATCGGGCAACAAATAGAACGAGAGACGCAGAGTCGGCTTAAAAGCCCGACGCAAGCTGTTTTGCGAGCGGGCTTTACTCTTGTCGAAATGCTTGTAGTGATTTCCATCATTGGCATCCTAGTGTCGCTATTGCTCCCGGCTGTTTCAGCAGCACGAGAAGCCGCAAGAAGGGCGCAGTGCTCCAATAATCTGAAGCAGCTTGGTCTTGCTCTGCAGGCCTACCACGCGGCCTTTTCGCAATTTCCGTCAGGGTACATCGCGGACGTAGAGGGCGGTATAGATGGCAAGAGCTGGGGATGGGGCGTGTTCCTGCTCCCCTTTGTCGAACAGACTTCACTTCATGATCGCCTTGCCCCAGATTGGCGATCTTTGGATGACGTTGCTACGGATCCACAGTCAGCCAAATTCTTATTGTCGAGCTTGAGCTTATTCGTCTGTCCATCCGACACCGGAGATGAATTTGCTCATCCCTATCGATCCCTCTTTGTTTCTGGCGAGTCAAGAAACGAGACGATTCGAAATGAGGACTTTTACAACCCCTCTGATCTGATCCGAGCTCATCTCACGAGACCACCAGGTGTGACCGGGCCTGTCGTTGGAATGAGGATTGCCAAGTCAAACTACGTTGGCTCTCACGGAAGCGAATGGAAGAATCTTCTCGCAGCATGGAAGGATCGTGACTTTCACGGAAACGGCCTCTTCGGGCGAAACTCAACTGTTAATATGGCCGCAATAATCGACGGAAGTAGCAACACGATCGCACTTGGAGAAAGGTCGACGCGAAACTACGCGGCGGTTTGGGCCGGAATGAATTCTTGGAGAGACTGCGGCTTTACAGACAACCAAATGGTTCTGGGAACGTCTTTCTATCCGATTAATGACGCACCGTTTCCGTTGAATATCGACTGCGATGGTCGTGGCTCTGCGAACTACAGTAGTTATCATAATGGTGGTTCCAATTTTGTTTTCGCAGATGGCTCCGTTCACTTCCTATCTCAATCTATCGAATCACAGCGAAATGGCGTATTTCATCGCCTTGCCCAGCGGAATGATGGTGAACCTGTTGGAGATTTCTAAGTCACTTCCACGACTCAACCTGCCACTGCTCTGTATCCTTTTCGTCGCGTCGATTGGCTGCAAGAAAGCGACTCACGTCAGCTCTGCACATGGTCCACATGGCGGGCATGTATTTTTGATGCCTGATGGTGCAAATCTTGAACTTGAGCTTACGCTGGATGATCGCGGCAAGCGAATGATTGTTTACAGCCAATCGACGACGGATCAGCAGCCATTCGCCCTGCAGGGGGAATCACTCAAGGCAAACTTCCAAGCTGGCTCTGTCGACTTCGATACCACCCTTGCTGCTCATCCCAGGCCAAGCGATCCAGATGGGCATTCCTCACGATTCGCGATAGGCTTCAACAAACTCCCTCAGCAACTACTCAGCGCCGACGAATTCCACCTGACTCTATGGTGCCCGATGAATGGCGAGACTCTCGAAGTCTCTCTATTTCACAAAAACGATCACGGGCACAAATATCGCCACGACTGACCGACTCAGTCAACCACGGAACCGCCGCACAGGCTTACTCGACGCCCATTTCTTCAAGCAGATGACTGGCACCAAATACATTGCCTGTGATCCAAAGCGCATATCGGATGTCTACCCCAATCGAACGGCTGTATGACTCATTCCAGGCAAAGTCGTTGATCGTGGCCTCAAAAGCCCTGTCAAAGTTAACGCCGACCAAACGTCCTTCGCCATTCAGAATGGGACTGCCGGAGTTTCCGCCAGTCGTATCAGTGTCGTACAGAATCCCTGTCGGAACGTCCTTCAGTTTCGGATGCATGAATTGCCCGAAGTCACCTGCCGCATGTCTTTCGATGATTGCCTGAGGCAAATCAAACGGCGTCACACCGGTTGCTTTGGCTACTGCGCCACCCAGCGTAGTAATCGGTGACTTGTAAACTGCATCCTCTGGCGAATAACCTTTCACATGTCCGTAGGTCAGCCGCAAAGTTGAATTTGCATCAGGGACAAAGCTCTGCTTCAGAAACTCTTGCTTGACTGTGACGAGATCTCCGTAAAGCTGATCGAGTTTTCCAGAACGCGACTTCGCCTGCTCGCGAAGCTCCATGTATTTGGGGTAGAGCTCAATGATAGTCGCAATAGCGGGATCATTGAGATCGGCGAGCTGTTCGGGTGTCTTGTCAAAACAGGATTGAATAAATTCGGGGGCCCCTAACTTCGTGCCAGCGTAGAGATTAGAGAGTGAATCAGCCAAAGGCAGAAACTTGCTGAAAACTTGCGTCTTGTCTGCGGCGGCGCGAACTCGCGCTAGCATCTCCCTGAGAATGACTTGATCCGTGGGAGCATGATAATCTTTGACAGCCAACATCAATCGTCGGCGAGTCAGATCGATATTGCGATCCATGTAAGCCGACTCACGTTCCAGGTCGGCCTTCTGCCGCTCGACAGCGCTGTCGTAAAGCGTAAAAGCAAAGTACATCAAACGGCTGGCCGATCTGAGATTCTCGATATCCAATTCATGCTTGTTCGCTTCCATCTCTGCATAAACCGAAGCAATATCTTTCAGAAGTGAGCCATACTTGGATTTGCGTTGTGCATCCGCATCGATGAATGCTTGCAGCTCTGCTTCTGCCGCGGCCCTGGTTGCGACGATATTCTTTCGCACCAACCCCTTCAACTGTCCTCGTGAACGCTTTTCCACGTTAGCCAAGCTCTTCATCCGCGAAGAATGCTTCAGAGCGATGCCGCGGTCTTGACTGCCCGCTCTTTGCATCTGTTCTATTTGCCACTGGTAAAGATCCACCACATACGGCAAACGCACTTTCTGCTCATAATCTAAGAAGCTAGCCGTCTTGTGCCTTGCTGTTCGGCCGGGATAGCCGATCAGCATCACGTAGTCGCCTTCGTCGACGCCTTTGGCCTCAACTTGAATGAATCGCTTCGGTTGATAAGGAATATTTTCCTTTGAGTACTCGGCCGTCGTACCGTCCGGTGCAACGTAGGCTCGCATAAACGAGAAATCGCCTGTGTGACGTGGCCATTCCCAATTATCAACTTCGCCACCGTAGTTGCCGACTGAAGCAGGAGGTGCAAAAACCAAACGCACATCCTTAATGTAGGTATACAAGAAAAGTACATACGTCTTACCCGCGAACATCTCCGCAACTTCAGCACGTTGGCCAGGATCCTTCTCCTCCGCCGCTTTTTCCAGTTCCTTCTGCCGCTGCTCGATTGCTTTGGTCCTTTCGGTAAAGCTCATCTCCGGTTTGATTGCCGATAAAACTTGAGCCGAAATATCCTCGAAGGACTCGGTAATCCGCACCGTGTATCCGTTAGCTGGCAGCTCATCTCCGAGAGTCTTTGCTTGGAAGCCATCAGTTAGATAGTCATTCGTTATTGAGCTGGAGCTTTGGATCGCGCGGTACGCACAATGGTGATTGGTAATAATCAGTCCGTTGGGCGAAACGAATGAACCGGTGCAACCATTTACCTTACAAATCCCATCGACAAGGCACGTTTGCTTTGTGTTGAATACCTCTTCGGAAGTCAACTTTAGACCCTGCTCGGCTAGCCCCAGTCGGCCAATTTCACTGATCGGAAACATGCCTTCATCTGCCGTGGCAGAACCAAGTACGACAATCAAGAGAAGTACTGCAGAAAGCGACGATTTCATTAGAATATTCCTAGGTGACACAATGGCTCTGAATGCCCGAATTCTAGCGTGCGTTGAATGCAGTCGGAAGAATGAGGACCGGGAAATGCTTCGCCGATTCGCGTGGCTTATGGTGTTTATTTTTCGAGGCTGCCACCAGAGACCTTAGTACCAGTTACAATGGCTCCCCCCCAGAAAACTTCACTCTAAGGGTTCGGAAGCAATGCCACAGTCACACAAACTCTTCAGCTACGACTTGACTCCCCGTCGTCAATTTTTAGCTTACAGCGCAGCGATATCTTCGATTCCACTACTAGGCAACACCTCACAAGCAATCGAAGCCCCGAGCTTCAGCGACAATCCTTTTTCCTTGGGCGTCGCTTCTGGTGACCCTGACCATCGCGGCGTCGTGATCTGGACCCGATTGGCCCCCGAGCCGCTGACTCCGAATGGTGGAATGCCGGCTGTAGCCGTACGAGTCGGCTGGGAAGTCGCCGAAGACGAAGGTATGAAGAAGATCATCGCCAAGGGGAATCAGTTGGCGACTCCACAGCTCGGACACTCGGTCCATGTCGAGCTGGATCAGCTCGAGCCAGATCGCTGGTACTGGTATCGCTTTACGGCAGGCGATGCGATCAGTCCAGTTGGACGTACTCGAACGATGCCTGCACCTTGGGTGCAAGCCAAGCAACTCAAATTCGCTGTCGCCTCTTGCCAAAACTATGAGCAAGGACTTTTCACTGCGTACGAACAGATGGCCAACGACGAGCTCGACTTGGTCTTCCACTTGGGCGACTACATTTACGAGTACGCCTCGGGGCGAAACGGTAAAGTTCGGTCACATCTAGGCCCGGAAATCGAATCACTCGGCGACTACCGAGTCCGGCTTTCGCAGTACAGGTCCGATCCACTCCTGCACAACATGCATGCAAAGTGTCCTTGGTTTGTCACTTGGGATGACCACGAGTTTGACAACAACTACGCGGACCTTGTCTCTGAAGAGAAGGGGATCGACCCACTGGCATTTATGACGCGGCGGACGGCTGCCTATCAGGCCTACTACGAAATGATGCCACTGCGTCGTCGCTCAATGCCTCAAGGCCCTCATATGCAACTCTATCGCCGAGCTCCGTTTGGTCGCTTGGCGGACTTGATGATCCTTGACACTCGCCAACACCGCACCGACCAACCCAATGGCGACCGGCGCTCACCATTGAATGAACAAGCTCTCAACGCAGAAAATTCCTTGCTCGGTAGCGAGCAAAGAAACTGGCTCTACAAGTCTCTGATCAACTCGCGTGCAACTTGGAATGTGCTGGCTCAACAAGTCATGATGGGGCTGGTTGGACGCCCCAAAGGTGACGACACAGTTGACTACTCGATGGATCAATGGCCCGGCTACGCTTCAGAGCGAATCCAACTGATGAAATTCATGGCGGAGCGACGCGTGCCGAACCCAGTTGTCTTGACGGGCGACATTCACTCCAATTGGGCCAACGAGCTACGAATCGACGACCGCGACCAAGATTCGCAAAAGGTTGCAACTGAATTTGTCGGGACATCAATCTCCAGTGGCGGTAATGGAGAAGACAAGCCGTCCAGCCTCGACGCGCTGATCTCGAAAAACCCCTTCGTCAAGTTCCACAACCGCCAGCGCGGCTATATCCGCTGCACTGTGACACCCGAGACTTGGACCAGCGATTACATGGTCGTCGATCAAGTGCTCAAACCAGGCGGCACCACATCAGCTCGAGCATCCTTCGTGGTAGAGGCCGGCGATCCCTCAATCCACACCGCGTAACAATGAAGCTTCCCCACTTCACAAATTCACCTGGAGACGCACTATGCTTTCGAACAAAAGTTCCGTTTTAAGGCGGCACGCGAACCGTCGAACATTTTTGCGCGTTGCCGGCCTAACCTCTGCGGCAGCACTGCCACTTCCGGCTATCCATGCGTCGAATAAATCAGGAACCAAGAATGCGATTATCGGTGAAGGCGAGCATACTTACGAGTGCATTCACGATTGGGGCATGGCGAACTTGCCCAAAGGCGCATCCTACGGCAACGCCTCTCACGGTGTAACGATCGATTCCGAAGGCTTGATCTACATCACGCACAATCAAGGCAACCCGGGATCTATTTTCGTATTCGAGCCAGACGGCACTTTCGTTAAGAACATGGGCGCCTTCCACGTCGCTGACAAAACAAGCCGCGGACACGGGATCGACTTGCGTAAAGAAGGCAACGAAGAGTTCATATACCTCGCCGCGAGCGACTCCAAACTCGGCTTCGCCAAACTCAGCCGCAATGGTGAAGTGGTTTGGCGGAAAGAGCTAGAGCAGCTAGCGGAAGAAACCGGCAAGTACCCGAAGGGCGCACGCTACAGGCCAACCAACACGAGCTTCGCACCTGACGGAGGTTACTTCCTGGGTGACGGTTACGGAAGCAACTGGATTCACCAATATGACGAAGTGGACAACTATGTGCGCTCGATCGGCGGAAGTGGAAAAGCCGACGGGCAATTCCAAACTCCGCACGGGCAATGGCTGGATAACCGTGATGGCACACCTAAGCTAGTCGTCGCAGACCGTGCGAACAAACGGTTGCAATGGTTTGATATGGATGGCAAGCATCTCAAGACGTTGGGTGGGTTCCTTTTCCCCGCTGACATCGACGTTCAAGACGATTTGATGCTGGTGCCGGATCTGCACTGCCGCATCACAATTCTCGACAAAGAAAATAACGTCATCGTTCATCTTGGCGATAACGCTGCTTGGCGCGAAGTGGCTCTCAAAGGCTTAAGGATGCGAGGCCAACGTCCGAAATGGGAAGCCGGCAAGTTTGTTCACCCACACGACGCGTGCTTCGATCAAGACGGAAACATATTCGTCACCGAATGGGTCAAAACCGGCCGCGTCACGAAGCTCCGGAAAGTGTGATTGAGAGCGATCTTCCTTGCCGCTCCGTGCAATAAGTCAGCTCGGACGACATAGGTCGGGAAGATTTAGTAGTTTAAGCCGAGAGTAGCTAGCTTCTATTGCTGAAGGCAATGCAGAAGATCTTCTGCGGCAGACGATTATCGGGGAGAATCAATGTATGCATACGCTGAACAGTATGCCCCTACCTTTGACAGTGGACCGAATCGTTGTTTGAGACATGCAGACGATGCAGATTTTCACATGCACCTTTTAGGAGCCCGCCAAGGCGATCTTTGCATCCGATATCGGACAATAGAATCGTAGCGCTATGAACGGTCGTTGCCAGCTCCTGCAGCATCGGACCGAGGTTCTTGGCAGACCGGAGCAGCCGATTCTTTTCGCGTTGTGTCAGAGTCAGTCGCCTCGGATGCCGGCTTCTGAGGATCTTGCTTTCTACCTTCAATTAGCTCGTTTGGCGGGCCGATTCCTGTCCCGGGGGCTTGGGCATTTACGAGAATCAAAAGTGCTGCCATCCGGCCACGTCGTCACAGTCGCGTCATACACGACAATTTAAAGACAAAATGGGAAGTTCGAGCCAAAAGACTCTTCAACATCTGCAAGTGATAGAGTGGCACATCCTTCGCATACTCAGCCGGATGATGGTCCGAACCGGCAATTTGCTGTTATCTCAGCGTCGACATAAAGGAGACCCCGTAAGGAATTCCCGTATCAGGTCCCCAAACATAGAGGCGTAGGAGACGTTTCAGAAAACTAGCCTATTTATCGTGATATCCGTCTAAGTAAAATCGGGAACACAGTTGGAAGCTGTTTTTCCCTTCAGCCTAAGAAGACAATGATACTGCAGCCAAGTAACAACAAAACACACAGCAATGATGACGCTGAAGCGGATGTTCTCATTCTTGGGGGCGGTACGGCAGCCCTGCTCGCAGCAATAGCCATAAAAAGGCATTTACCTGACCGTAAGTTGCTCATGGTGCGGTCAACGAAGCTCGGGATTATCGGTGTGGGAGAGGGAACGATTGCAACAATCGGACGCTTCCTGCATCACTACCTAGGAATTGAGCCGCTTCGGTTTCATCAGGAAGTACGTCCCAGTATCAAACTGGGGATTCAATTCTTATGGGGCTCAGATACTCCCTATCACTACTCCTTTGCACCACAATTCTCTGCCGGAAATCCAGCGCAAAGTAGGTTTTCACAGCCAATTGGTGCGTTCTGTAGTTCCGATGCAACGTACGCCAACGAAGCAAGCTCCTTGATGTATCACGGCAAAGTGGCGTGTCTTAATTCTGAGGGAGCTCCGGTGTTGAGTCCACGTTTTGCTTACCACTTGGAAAACCGGAGGTTTGTAGAATTTCTTGAGCGATATACTGACGAGCTGGGTGTGAGGAAGCTAGATGCGATCGTTCAGCATGTCTCGGTGAATAAAGACGGCGTTGAAACCCTGAGACTCGATAGTGGCGAGCATGTTTCGGCCAAACTTTTCATAGACTGTTCCGGATTTCGGTCGGAACTTCTGGGCAAAGCATTGAATGAGGATTTCTTGTCGTTTGACAATTCGCTTTTCTGCGATCGTGCTGTTGTGGGAGGATGGGCACGTGACACGGATACGTACCACGCATTCACGCTGGCGGAGGCCATGAATTCTGGATGGAGTTGGCGCATCGAGCACGACGAAATCGTCAACAGGGGCTACGTCTACTCAAGCAGCTTTATCACCGACGAGGAGGCTGAGTCGGAATTCAGGATGAAGAATCCGAAGGTGGATAGCACGCGCATCGTGAATTTCCGAAGCGGTGTTTATCGTCGCACTTGGGTAAAGAACGTCGTGGCAATTGGTAATGCAGCGGGGTTTGTCGAACCCTTAGAAGCTACAGCGATCGGCTTTATGACAAGCGCTATTGATCAAGTTGTTGCGATACTGCGAAGTTCTCATGTTGCTGAAATCCATCGATCCATCTTCAACCGTGGGCAACAGGAGAATTGGATGCAGGTCAGGGATTTCCTTGCTCTTCATTACAAACCCAATCGGCATAGTAGATCTGCTTTCTGGGACGCTTGCCGAAATGACGCCGAATTGGGCGACGCGCAAGAAATCTTTGATTTTTACAAAGAGTCGGGCCCCAACTTTCAGCCCCTTCGGAAACGTCTTTCGTCAGACATTTTTGGGCCGGAAGGATACCTATCTGTATTAGTTGGACAGAAAGTATCTCATAGGTCGCGTTGCTGCACCAAGAATGAGAACGACGGCTGGCTGAGGTACAAAAGACAACTGCGTGGCAGTGCGGACTCTGCTCTGAGCATGCAGGATTATTTAATGCTCATTAGAGAAGGTGTTGCTGTTCCTCCCCTCGGGTGACCCACAAGCCGAAATGAAACCGCATAATGAGGCGAGCAGTGGGTAAAAAAAAGGACCACTTCGATCGTTCATCTTGCGGCCTAGCCGCAAATGATTAGCAAAGTGGTCTTTCCGATCTCACACCGACCGATTAGGCAGCAGCTTTACGACGTCTGTGGAGTCCAGCTGCACCCAAGGCAAGTGTCGCCATAGCCAGCGTGCTAGGCTCTGGGATAACCCCTCCACCACTGTTGTTTTCTGCTCCGACAGTCACACTTACCCCTTCCTTCCCGTACTGCCCGTCGTATCCCACCAGGGCGCCGCCGTATATAATGTCACCCTGCTTTCCTCCTAAGTCAGCCGCAAACCAACCAACTCCGCCGCCATTTGCGGACGTCGCACGGAAGCCAAAATATACAGTACCAGTTGCATCGGTAGTGAATTTGATGCCGGACGTTATCCCCGAGAAATTTGATGTATTGAGTACTTCGTCTTTAGCTGCGACAGCCCAGCTGGCAAAGCGGCCATTAAAGCTGAATGACTTGCCGGCGCTGTCATTCCACGCCGAAAAGCCACCGACCGGTGCGGCACCTGACCCTGTTGTTTTGGCTGTGACCGATCTGAGATTGCTTCCACTAGTCCAGGAGGCTTGCCCTGGGTTGAACGTGATTCCGACGACACCCGCCTGCAAATCCGGAGAGGCATAATTTGCAGCAAGAGCTGCCCCGAAACCAGCCAACGATGTTTTTACTACTCTTTTCATTTGTTTTATCCACTTGGCTCAGAAGGGAACGCTTTTACGTTGAAGCAAAATATGGCGATTTAACGCCTACATATGGCGATTTAACGCCTACAGCATCGCTATTTTGGCGATTTTACGCCACACCGCTATCCATCTCAACCCCCCACGCGACAAATTGGCAAAAAGGGTAAGATATGGGTTAGTACGCGATTTTTTACCACCTTATTGCTGTGCATAACTTGACATCATTTTCCGAGCAGTGGGTTTTCTTCGCCAAGCGTATGCGAACTCGGGGACGACATTAAGGCGAGATAAATGTTTTTCTCCAGACGCCAGACCGATTACTGCAGCAGTTTTGCATAGAACTCTCTTCAGAAATGACCTCACTTGTACCCGCAGGGCACGTTGTGGTGTGTTAGCCATTAGCAAGTTGTGTTGTGTCAACCATTATCATGAACGCCCCTATCCACCAGCTCACGAATCTAGGCGACCGGCTCGAATTGTGTGAGGATCGGATGCTGCTTAGGGCTCACTCCCAAGGACTCGACCTCGATACACCACCATCGAACGTCTGCTTGCTAAGTCACGCCGAAAGAAGAAGCTACTCCTGCTTCTCCCTGTGTAGATCGGGTTTCACCTGTTCTACCATGGCAACTCGGTCTAGAGATTGCCCTAAGAAGGTTTCCAAAGACGCAGAGGCTTTCGCAGGGTCAGCTAAAACCTCCGCGTAGTCCAATTTGAGCGTGGGTATTTCCTGTACCTTCAAAAGCCAATCGGCATATCGTTCTTGTTGGTTGTATTTCTCAGCCAACAATTCACTGCTCTTGCCAGTTTGACGTTTCATTTTCTTGAGCATTTGCGTTTGCGAGCTCAACACCTGCTGCATAGGGCGCTGCATGTAGATTATTTTGTAGTGCAAGCGACTCGGTAAATACGGCAATAATGGTGAAACGACTTTCAGAACACGTCCCCCACAATCAAAAACCCATTTGTTGTGAGTTTGTATATCTTTGACTAGCTCCGACTCGAAGTAACCTCGGGGATTACTCTCATCCGGGACTCTTTTGCCATCGGTGACTGCGGTTAGTCCTCCAGCTTGGAGCATTTGCATCATCATAGACGTACCCGTCCGAGGCAAGCCGGATACGACGATCACTGGTTCCTCGCCGTTCTCTTTATCTCCGGGCTCAGGGATACCACGCCACAAAGCAGATACGAATTTTGAATTCTTGTCATTCTGTTGTGCGAATGATTCGAGGTGAACGTCTAGCTCATCGGTTGAGAACGTTTTAAATTCGTACTTTTCGATCGCCTTGATTTCTGGGCTTTGGTTTTCGAGGAATTGCTGACGCAATTCTTTCCAATTCGCTGCAGCATCCGATACGGTGCCCGCCTTTTTGTGTATCCGCTCCATGCTTTTAAATGCTTCTTTGAAATTTGGATTCTGCTCGATAGCCATTTCCATGGATTCGATTGCTGCAGAGTAATCTCCAAGCATCTCTTGTGCGCGGCCCAGATAGAAATGAGCTGTCGGGAAATAGTATTGAAGCTTGATAGCACGGTTTGCGACTTTTATGGCATCTTGTGGAAGCTTTTGCTTCACATAGCAGCGAGCGAGTGCAATGAAGCAAGCTGGATTCTGTGGGTCGATCTCTAAACCTTGGAGCAAAGTCGCTTCCGCATGCTTGAATTCGCCCGAATCGAGGTAGGCCTGACTCAGTAGGTAGAAGAAAGATATATGATCTTGGGCTGTGTGCTGGGATGTTTTTAATAGAGCGATAGCTTCCTCGGGTTTCCCTTGCATCGTCAGAAGCGATGCCTGAAAGTACCTCAGCTTCGATCTATCCCCCGCTGCAAAGGCTTCGAAAAGCTGGATTTGCCATTTCTCTCGTTGATCGAAAATTCCTTGGTGGCCTGGAGGCTTCCACTCATCATCGGTGGATGAACTGTCAATTTTTTCCTGTTGTGCGACCTCCTCCGCTCTTTCAAGGAATCGACTTCTTTCTTTTTTAACCGGATCAAGCTCCTCTAATCGCTTGCGTGCAATCTCTGCGTATTTTTTTGTGCGCTCGTTCATATCATGGAGCAAAGCAGATAGATTGTCTGTTTGCTTTAACGCGATAAAGCAGGTCGCAAGAAGATG
The DNA here is from genome assembly GCA_963691875.1 of Aureliella sp. Classification (GTDB taxonomy): domain Bacteria; phylum Planctomycetota; class Planctomycetia; order Pirellulales; family Pirellulaceae; genus Aureliella. Next base: position 253,009 of record OY829846.1, on the reverse strand, counting down.
CCCCACTCGAAAATCGGAAAGCGATGTTTGATAAATCTCAAATAGGATCGGGGCGGCTTCGCCATGCAACTGCGCATCCATGTAAGCTCGAGCTAAATTCACTTTTAACTCGAGTTGACAGTCTTCGACTTCAACCCTTGACCCTTCCTTCGGGCGGTTGATGTAACCTAAAGCCTCAAGCTGTTCTAGCATCGCCTCAGAGTCGACTTCCGTAAGCGTCGTGCTTGATGCGTGTTGCCCCGTCTCTCCAGATACGCTTTCCCATGTAGCGATTTCATTCGTTGAGATAGGATCCTTGAAGAGATCGGTCAGGACCTTACCATCCATATCACTGCCGCTAGGCAGTTCTGCTAACTCGAGAAGTGTGGGAGTAATGTCAAGCAAATTGGCACCGTTGACGACTGAGCCAGCCTTGATCCGAGGCCCAGCGGCAACGATGATGCCATAGTCACGATGTTCGGCCGCAGGACCGGCGGCCTCGACTGGTAGGTGAACGGGGCGTAGGTGGTCGGAGTGGAATCCGTGATCGGAGACGATCAAGACGTGGGTCTGATCATCGGTGTAAGTAAGTAGTTGCTGTAGCATCATGTCGTGTAGACGATATCCCATGTCCACGACATCGCGATAAATTCGATGATCGCTATCAGAAATATGAGCCTGCTGGGGTGCGCGGTAGCGCATGAACGCGTGGCTGTAGTGGTCGATAGCATCGTAATAGATCGCAGCAAAATCCCATTCCTCGGTTTCCAGTAGATGGGTTGCAGTGTTGTGGACTGTACTGCATTCTGCGGTGATTTTCATTAAAGACGAAAGCCGAGAATCTTTCTCTTGATCCACCTCTTTTGCATGAGGAGCGAAGGCAAAAATATCATCCGCTCGAATTTCAGTTGGGTGGACACGAAGTTCATCTAGATCTTTTTGTCGCTCGCTAGGATGCACACTCGCCGAAGGAAGAGTCCAATTATCACCTGGTTTCTTAGGTGATTTATGAAACAAGTCGGAGACCATGACTCCATTGATTGGCTCAGCAGGGTGGCTGGGCCACCATCCGACCACAAGCGACCGATATGAATTTTGATTCAGGATGTTCCAAACTGCTTTGCTCTTTCGAGAAAGATTTGTCATCGGCTGAATTGCTTTGCCGTCAAAGGTCGGCTCCGTGAATCCGTAGATGCCATGCTTATGAGGACGTTTTCCGGTCGCGATCGAGGTCCAGAGCATCGGGGACAATGGAGGCTGCAGCGTTCGTAGATTACCGCTTGCTCCCCGTTCCATCAAACCTTTAAGGGCCGGCATTTGGCCCGCATTCATCAATTGGTCAATAACCTTCCAATCCGCAGCGTCCCATCCGACGAGGAGAATTTTGTTCTTGGAGACATTACTCATGAAGTTAACAACCGTGCATATTGAGCGAGTTCAATTTTAAAAATCTTCATTGTAATCAAGAAGATTCATTTCTTGCGATAAGCCAGGAATGTTGGACTAACGAGGAGTCCTTTCTTGCAAAGAAGCCCAAGCCTGTCCAACCAACTTTTTACAGACCTGCCGTAGTTTTTCTTGTCGGGCCTAAACGATGGCCAGCAAAGGCGTTTACTGCTGCGCGTAAACACGACTAAATTGCTGCATTCTCGCCAGGTACCCTCGAACACTCCTATGCATCATTCCGTCTGATCCGTTAGTTCAATGAGGTGTCAAATTCATTTCAGGTACTGCATCTGAAACGATGTACGGATCTACGAATCGACTCCTAAGGGATTGCCTCGCCACCAACAAGGAAAATGACGCAAGATTTACAGTAGGCCGATTCACAAGCGTGAAAACTTTCATTTATCGGGCACACTCACAAGACACTGTATGTGAAGTACACTCTCACCTTTGTCTCTGCAGATCAGCTTGGGGAAGATCTAGGCGGTAATAGATCTAAAGCAGGACGTGGTTCGTTGCCCTGTGTTGGCGACTTATTGTGCTTGCTCGGCATCCGCGTGAGCAAGTCAGCTAGCTCATCTCGTTTCTATGTTTCAGGAGCACATCCGTAGGCGAACTTTAGGAAACACTGGGCAGAACCATGCAGGTCTTATCGCTCTAGGCCATCAATGACTATCATCGGTCGCAAGACCGACCATCCAAACTCCCCCGAAGCGAGTGTGACGGAAGAAGACCGGCATTCGTAAAGTCGCAACCATGCGTATAAGACTTTCCCGTCGTGTGTGTTTCTGGAATATGGGGAACACATGGAATGAGAACTCAGTTGCCGAGCTACAGAACTATTGCGAAAGTATCTTGAATGTTTTCGATCGTTCGGATCTTCCAACTTTTCAGTTCGCCTTCGAAGTAGAATTCGATGACTGTCTTGATATCGATTGTTCGGAACAGGAATTGAACTCGAAGTTAAACCAAGCGTTCCGGGATTGGCAGGTTCAGAGACGCCTCAGCTCGCAAACAAACTCATCTCAGAAATTCCTCGGTTGGAACCTATCGGCAAGATTGTGCAACATCAGTGCGTTCCCATTAAGGATCCGACACCGCGCGCTTCTCGCATCCTGCGAGCGATTGGGGACTACCAAAGATACAGCTCCAGCCTTTCCCCAAGAGAGGCGCTGGAAATTCTAGAGAACAGCCCAGAATACGATCATAACGTCGTTCGCACTTTGTCCAAAGTGATTGCAAGTGACAGTTGATGGTTGATAGAGTCGTCGGTCGCTCAAATCACTGAAGGAACGATTTTCGCGAAGCCCGTACTAGATAGAAAAGGCCATATGCTCATTGCACAAGGAGTGAAGGTGCATGAGTTGATGATCGAAAAGTTGAAAATGCCCAGCCGTTCGGGCAATGGCGTTTCCAAACCAATACAAGGGAAAAAAAAGGACGGGCATCAGGAGAATGTCTTGATTGAGGGAATCGAGCTTTCGCCTAGCATGTTCACAACCGCTCAAGCAGTCGCCGCAATGACCACAGGGACAGCTACAAAGTCACCCTCGCACTGCCACCACAGCAACGCAAAACACCACACTCGAGCCTGCCATCTGGTGAGTAGAGGCGACAGAAACGTCAAGCAGCCGTCTCGATGATCTAGCATCTCGCTTTTGCTCCAGCGAATACATCTTCACGTCATCCATTCCGGCCTGTCTTCGTGCCGAGAAGCGAATAAGATTCATCTCAGGGTGAGCCATTCCAGGTGACTTAAATGCTCCTATCTGCTTCCCATCCAACTCGACGACCATTTCGCCGCGTCGAATGGTAACAATCGCGTCATGCCACTTTCCCCGTGAAACGGGAGCGTCAAACTTGCGCTGCCACTTCGCCACCGCGGCCATCTGCTCATCGGTGGCATTGTTCGCCTTAACGGCATCGCGAAAAGTCTTTTTCATTCTGCCATTCTTAAAATCGAAAATCTCTACAACAGAAGGACGAAAGATCACTTTACAAATATGCCCCGCATGAACTTCTTTGCAGCCCGTATCGGCAAAGTCAATTCCGAAATCATCCCGCTTGTCATCAATACGAAACTTAAGCTGGACGCGGCAATCGCCATATTTTGCGGGGTGGACTAACGACACGCCGTGATCAGCTGTTTTGTGACGTGTCAGAAAAAGTGCGTCATCCTTCAAGTCACACTGCTTGTTGCCGTGCGCCCTTTTCTCACTGTTGGTACTCCAACGACCGCCAAGCTCCTCTTTGACTTCCTGCGATTCGTTTCGATCAAAATCGTCTTCGAATAACAGCTTTGCCTCTTGGACGTTGCAGATCCAACCAGACAGGGGAAAGATGGCGAGAAGGACCCAAGGGCAACGAATGAACATTATGTTTTTGGACCTGACGAGTTGGATATCAAAGCTTGAGAGACACAAAAGGCCAATCGAATAGCACCGAACAGTTTAATCGTTAAGCTGTGACGCGAGAATCTGCAACCGCTTTTACCAATGCAAATTGGAGTTTCACCCAACGCCCACCTGATATTTCACCTGCTCATGGGGTTGGCGAGATAATCTCCACACCAACGATACAGCTAAGTTCCGCTGGTTCCTTGGCCTTCGAGCGAATTACTTCGCGTGTAAACAAATAATTCAAAACATTTCGTTTTGCTGCGACAACTTCGACGCGTCTTGTTAGCCGAGCGGAAATGGCATTCCGATTCGAGCACCTCCCCAACAGTCAGCTGGATGAGCAACTGTTAATGTGCAACTTCTGGCAGACAAAGCTTAGATCAATCGCGCTTTGCGATCTAACTATTCAACTCCCAGGATTCCATCGATCGTAGAACTAGAAACCGAGTGATAGCCAGGACGAGCAATTGTGTAGATCTCTTTCGCACGGATCAGTCCCTCTTCGGTTTCGGCAAGCTTCTGATACAGAGGTTGTAAAAATTTACGGCGACCTTGACTGGTCAAGAATGACTCCAGTCTTAAGTAAGCTGGCTCGTACTCTGCATCAATCACCAACCACAACCAGTCATGCGTGATCTCGGAATTACCGGATTTACTGAACTTGAAAACGGCATCCAGATCTTGCATCTGCGCGATGGACAGGTCAACCGTCTTGAAGGAGCGCAAAAAGTGATTCCAGTGATGCGTGGTCCAATCTGCCGTCTCGTAAGAGGATTGAATTCGCTCGGCACTTTGGCCGCCAAGAAAGTCTTTGGCGGCCTGGGCAACCGTCGCCAACTCGTCTGTTTTGACTTCCGGACAATTGTCGGGTAGGCCGGCTGAGTAAACCCAAGCATTCAAGTTGATACCAGCATCCAGGTTAGCTTCGAGGTATTGCAGGAAACCTTCGGTTGTCATGCTTTGAAAAGCAAACTTCTGGAAGTATTGCTTAAGAAAAGCATCCCATTTCTCCCGGCCCACTTCCTCCTCAAGCATCCGCAGAAAAAAGTACCCCTTGTCGTAGGCTACGGCCGTCATCCCATCATCAGGATTGCGATTAGCCAAGTCGAGTTTCAACCAAGTATCACGCTCGTCGAGCTCCGTGAGTTCAGCTAACAAGCCGTCGAGCGTCAATCGTGCCAGCATCTCGGAATACTGCCGACCATAGATGGCTTCCATGATTCGCTGCTCAAAGTAAACCGTGAATCCTTCGTTCAACCAGAAGTCGTTCCAAGTCGAATTGGTTACCAAGTTTCCGGACCAAGAGTGAGCAAGTTCATGCGCAATGAGCGCGACTAGCGATCGATCACCCGCCAAGATCGTCGGAGTTGCAAACGTAAGACGCGGGTTCTCCATGCCGCCGAATGGAAAGCTAGAAGGCAAGAAGATCACATCATAGCGATCCCAACGATACTCGCCGTACAGTTCTTCCGCTGCTTCAATCATTCGCTCCGTATCCGCTAGTTCCCACTCGGCTCTCTTCAAAACCGAAGGCTCGCAGTAAACACCACTTCGCGGCCCAAGTTCTCGAAATTGCAAATCGCCGACTGCCATTGCGAGCAAGTAAGAAGGGATCGGCTGTTTCATCTCGAACTCATAGAATCCAGAAGCATTCTTCTCCTGCGGATTCGATGCGCTCATCACGGCCATTAGTTCTGCCGGTACCTTAATCTTCGCAGAGTAAGTCATTCGCACGGCAGGCGTATCCTGACAGGGCACCCAAGTACGCGCTAGGATCGCTTGCGACTGGGTAAACAGAAAGGGATACTGTTTGTCAGTTGTTTGCTCCGGAGTCAGCCATTGCAGAGCTTCTGCAGACGGTCGAGTTGCATATTCGATCTTGATGCGATCACTACTTAGCGAATCATACTTCGGCAGGGTGATCGTCAGAACTTTCCCGAGTTGGGCGTCCTCTTCGCCGAGAGCCCAATCGAGCTCCGCTTCGCCGCAAGAAACTGCTTTGATATCAAGACCGCGCGTATCCAAACGCAGCTGATTCACGGCCTTTTCCCTTCGCTCGACGGTCAAAGTCGCCGCCCCGGCTAATCGTTTCTCTTCGAAGTCAACGCTAAGGTCGAGGTGCAAGTGCTTCACCACAACTTGATCGGGTCTTGCGAAAGAATGGGGAAGCTCTTGCGCCGCTAAATCCATCCGCAACAGGCCGGAAAACAGAAGAGCTAAAACCGGGATTCGAAACGTGATGGACATCAACGGGAAGCCTGAACAAGAGCGAATGAGAGACTAATACTAGGGTCAACCTATCAGTATAGCTCTGTTCCCTATTGCAGCGAACTGGCTCCAGGCCGAGGCTCCAGAGGCGGGTGCAACGATGTGGCCGCTCCGCGGTGCGTAGCTCCCGGCTTGGCGTGCATGAAGCTGCGGTCAACTGTCCTGCGCTTCGAAGGGCCAATTTCCGTAGCGTTCCTTGTTTTTGCGAAGGACAATGCAGTAGGTACCGTATGTGTCTTCGGCTGGAATTCGTCGCCGTTACTTTCCGCCTCGATCGTGAAATCGAGCGTCGTCATCAGTTGCTCGCCAGCATAGTAAGTCAAAACATAGTCACCAGGTCTGGCGACCTACGGAGTTTGCCGGGCAAGGACGGAAATCTGACGGAATCCACCATCCGCCTGAGACGCTACGAAGGCCTGTCGTGCTAGGGGAGTCTTGGAGTCATCCTTGGTCAGGAAGTTGGTGACCGGCGTGCTCGGCGGCACAAGACTTGTCGACACAAGCAGCAGTGGCAGAAGGAAGGTAAGTAAGCATCGGGATAGCTCGGCAGAAAGAGGAAAGAAACGGTCTTCTGCTTGGATATCCGGGTTACTGCCCGCTGTGCGCAGGAGACTAAATGATATCTTGGCCAATGTATTTGCCGGACCCTACCACAATTAGATATGAGGCTAGCGATTTGCCGCCAGGAGTTTTTCTTCGCTACTGGCTATCAACAATACATCCACGCCTTGCTGCAGAATCTCTTTCGCAGACCCCGAGCCCATTCTCTTTGATCCACCGACGACGATTCCAAGTTGAATTGCTATAGCTAAGCCTTGAGTACCTAAGTACGTGAGGGTAGGTACTCTGGCTAATAATTTGATGATTGAATGATGCCGCCAGCAACCGAATGATTTGCGTCGCGATCTCTTACAATTGTGTCGGGCCGCCGTCACAACGAGCGACGAGCAGTCCACTCTATAACGTGGCCAGGATCATCCTCGGCGTTGCCTTCACGGAGGTTGAGGACTTCAAGGAACCATACTTGATGCCTTCAACCATGTTTGGTTCCAACACAAACCGATTGGCTTGCAAAAAACTCGTGACATTGTGCTTGTCCGACTCGTCGCGACTGAGCAGTTCCGCCATTGCCATCCGGCCAACACACCCCATGTAGTGCTGACCTACATTAAGAGTCTCCACAAACAGATTGCAGTTACGCCGAAGCTTTTTCTCTGCCGCTCGTCTTAATCGACAAGATCCCGTCGGGCTGTCGGCCAAACTCGTCTAAGTATTGCCTCTGCAACGCATCGACCATTTGGATTTTGCTGGCAAAATGATAGAGGAGGCTGGCCTTGCGAATCCCGACTGAGTCACTCAGATCTTCACGAACTCCTCCCGTTATGCCCACGGAACCATATCACCTCTCAGGCCACATCGAGCAACTTTTCTTAGGTATCTTGGACAGGCATCTCGTCAATTCCGGCGATCTCACCCATTGGGTTACCCGCATGAATACCTACCTAACGATAGGCAGGCAAGTGCCGTAACTTTTCTTACTCGAAGTTGACATCGGCCAATCTGATGGACGTTCTGCTAAGCTGTTAAAACCAAGTCAATCTAAACCCAACATACCGGTACCTCAAAGCTTTCCCCCGATGTCTTTTAAGATCTGGCTTTTTGTTGCATTTGTCCTCTTTGGCTTCCTAAGAGCTGAAGCTGCAGAAAAGCCAAACGTGCTAATCCTGTTCACCGACGACCAAGGAACGCTGGACGCCAATTGTTACGGCTCTACGGATCTTCAGACGCCGAACATTGATCGCTTAGCAAAACAAGGAATTCGATTCACACAAGCTTACGCACATGCGCTGTGCTGCCCATCACGAGCTGGCCTGATGACGGGACGGCATCCGCAGAGAAGCGGAGTTAACAACTGGACGCAAGGCGACCGCAACGGCAGCGACAAACGTAATACGAATATGGCTGCGGAAGAACTGACGATCGCGGAGATCCTGAAAGCGGAGGGCTACGACACTGCCCTGTTTGGCAAATGGCATCTTGGTGCCAAGCAAGGACACGGGCCACTGGAGCAGGGTTTTGATCGGTTCTTTGGGCACTACGCAGGCTTTATCGACAACTATCGCCACTGCTTCCTGCACGGAAACGGCTATCACGATTTGCAAGATGACGGCAAGGAAATCTTTCGGAAGGACGAATATTATCCTGACTTGCTGGTCGGTCAGGTACTAAAGTACTTGGAACACCCCCGGGAAAAGCCATTCTTGATGATGGTTTCCTTTAACTTGCCGCATTATCCAGAGCAGCCGACGAGCAAGTTCGCGGATGCCTACAGCGATCTACCAATGCCGCGACAATCTTACGCTCGCGTTGTTTCCTCTGTCGACGATCACATCGGGCAAATCATCGCAAAATTGGAATCCATCAGCGAGCGTGACGATACGATCATCATCTTCATGAGCGACAATGGGCACTCCACAGAGGAAGGTAGTCGGATAAGCACAGAGAACCATATCAGTGGTTATCCCAAAGGGCACTATTACAGTGCGCATGGTGGCGGCGGAAACACTGGCAAGTGGATTGGCCACAAGGGCAACTTTTTCGAGGGTGGTATACGCGTACCTGCCATCATCAGTTTTCCCAAGGCACTTCCAACTACAGAAGTTCGTGATCAGACGGTCACGGTGATGGATTGGCTACCAACAGTGCTTGAACTTGCCGACATCTCCAAACCCGATCATGAACTCGATGGACGCAGCATGTTACCCGTGATTCAAGATTCAACAGCCCCCAGCGCTCATCCTGTCTTGCACTTTCAATGGTCCAACAAATGGGCGGTTCGAGAAGGTCACTGGAAATTGATTGGTGAAACAGGAAGAAAGACTGCCGCGAATCCGAATCCCGCCGCTCGGCTTACTTTGCATAATTTATCCGATGAACGGCCTGAAACGAAAGACTACGCCAGTGAGCAACCCGAGCTTGTGAAGCAATTGCAACGTCTCCATGAACATTGGTCAGAAGAAGTGATGCAGAAATGAGCACCTTTTCAAAACAATCAATCTATTCGATTATTAGCCTTTATCTCCTCGGCTTAGTGCAATTCGCAGACGGCGTTGCGGCGGATGAGCCTAAGACGAGGCCGAACGTCGTAATGATATGCATTGACGATCTCAACGACTGGGTAGGATTCTTAGGCGGACATCCGAACGCATTGACGCCCAATATGGATGCGTTGGCAGCACGAGGAAGGGTTTTTGCAAATGCCCATTGTGCTGTTCCAGTTTGCTCCGCATCGCGAATCAGTGTGATGTCAGGCGTCGCCCCCACGACCCATGGAAGCTACGAACTCGGACCGAAGTACGAGCAGTTGCCGGCCCTCCGCAACGTTCCAACCATTCACAGCTATTTCAAAGAGCAAGGCTACACGACTTATTCTGGCGGTAAGGTCTTGCACCATGGTTTTGGCGGCCGACTAGCCAGTGATATCGACCATTTTTTTGGACGCAAGCCGAGCCCTCGCCCAAAGAAAGCGATGAATCGTCCTGCTCATTGGAGCAAAGCTTGGGACTGGGGAGCTTTTCCGGAGAACGACAACGAAATGGGTGAGTATCAACTTGCCGTCGACGCTATTGGCGTGCTTGAGAGTGAGCACGACAAACCGTTCTTCATGTCGCTGGGGTTCTTTCGCCCTCATGTTCCCCTGTTTGTGCCGCCCAAGTGGTTTGAACTTTACGATCAGGAGAAGATCAGCCTGCCTAACAATCCACTTGTAGATCTAAATGATCTGCCGAACAATTTTCTTCGAATCAACGACTATGCTGTAGCTCCGACACATAGCGAAGTGATTGAGCACGGAAAGCAAAGGAGTCTATCTCAGGCCTATTTGGCATCGATAAGTTTTGTTGACCATTGTGTTGGCATCGTGATGGATGGGCTCGCCGCTAGCCCACATGCGAATAACACGATTGTCGCCCTGTGGAGCGACCATGGCTTTCACCTTGGTGAGAAGCAACACTGGGCAAAACGCACCCTGTGGGAAGAATCCACCCGAGTCCCCCTTCTTTTCGCGGGCCCTGGTATTCCGCCTGGAGATGCCTGCCTGGAAGCTGTCAGCCTACTCGACGTCTATCCGACCTTACTGGAAGCATGTGGACTGCCCAAGGCATCGCACGCGGAGGGTACCTCTTTGCTCCCGCAGATCGAAGACCCAAGCGTTTCACGCCTTCGACCTGCGATCACTTCTTCCTACTTCGGCAACCACTCCATTCGCACGCGTAACTGGCACTTGATAGCCTATGAAGATGGAGCAAGAGAACTATACGATCACAGAAAAGACCCCGATGAGTTCACGAACCTTGCCAACGCCCCGCAACACAAAGCAATGCGTGATAAACTGGCAAGGTGGATTCCGCAAAATATGGCGCGAGAATTCAAAGCGAAGTCGGAGCGGGACAGACGGACCACCAACTGATCCAGATTCTCGATCAAAATCCTTATCCTCCGTCCGCTTTCAGTAGCTATCTTTACCACTATCTCACCCTCAAACTTCAGTGCCATAAGGTGCCTCACTGCGAGAAGTTGAAGGTCTACCAAGAATCAGTGCAATTCGTCGCATGGACGCATGAGCTGTTGGCCAACACCCCCAAAACGCTCTCAGTCCAACATCAGCTAGAGAGAGCAGCACCCCGTGTTCCATTGAATATTGCGGAAGGCAACGGCGAGCATAAAACAAGGTATCGATTCGAGTACTTCGACACTGCTCGCAGGTCGGCGCTCACATGCGCTGCTTTTCTGGACGTCCTTGTTGCCAAAGAAGCACACCATGAGCAAGAATCACGCCCGGCAAGCAGATGCTATCCGATACGGTCGCTATGCTAGTCGGTCTTATTCGAGCGACTTCAAAAGATTGGGAAATTTGAGGCATTTGCATCACCACTCAGTTCGCACGATACTGCACACCTGAGAATGAAAATTAGGATTAAGATTATGATTGCGATTAAGAGTACTCAACTCAGCTCCGCGCTATTGCTCCAACATTTTGCAGCGTTCATTTTCCTGTTGAATTGCATGGCAAGCGCCAGCGCGCAGGAGTCAAGCAAGCCCAACGTACTTTTTATCGCGATCGATGACTTGAATGATTGGATTGGCTGCTTGGACGGACATCCACAAGTCAAGACTCCGAATTTAGACAAACTCGCCGCGAGAGGAACTTTGTTTCTCAACGCGCACTGCCAGTCGCCTCTGTGCAATTCATCGCGCACTTCCGTGATGACAGGCCTTCGCCCCACCACGACCGGCGTCTACTCGCTTCAGCCTGCTTTTCGGACTGTTCCGATGTTAAAGGAGCACGTCACTATGCCGAATGCCTTTGAGGCGTCCGGCTATGCCACGTCGAGTTGTGGAAAGATCTACCACGGCGGTTCAGGCAATGCGGAATTCCAGGTCTTGGGAAAGCGTCCACCATTGCCCAACCAATTTCCAAAAAAGAAATTTGTTGACACGCCACAGAAGCACAAACTTGTTGACTGGGGAATCTGGCCGCCGAATGATTCAGATCAAGTTGACTATCGTACCGCCGAGTGGGCGATCAAACAGCTGAGCCAGAAGCCCAAAGAACCGTTCTTCATGACTGTCGGGTTCTTCCGGCCACACGTGCCACTTTACGCTTCACAGAAGTGGTTTGATCTTTACCCAGAAGACTCACTTCAGCTACCGCCGATCGGAGAGAATGATCGCTCGGACACACCACGATTCTCTTGGTTTATCCATTGGAGGCTTCCAGAACCACGACTGAAGTTCCTGGAAGAACAGGGCCAAGTGAAGAACAAAGTGCGTTCCTATCTCGCTTCGGTAAGCTTCGTGGACGCGCAAGTGGGAAGAGTACTCGATGCACTTGAAGCCAGTGGTGCGAAGGATAACACCATCGTCGTGTGCTGGTCTGATCATGGCTACCACCTCGGTGAAAAAGAAATCACCGGCAAGAACACACTCTGGGAACCGTCGACTCGTGTTCCGTTGATCTTTGCAGGGCCAGGAATCGCAAAAGGCGAATGTGAGCGTCCTGCTGAGTTGCTCGACATTTACCCAACGTTGGCCGAACTTTGCGATCTGAAGGATGCACCCGCCGCGCTCGAGGGGATGAGCCTTGTCCCGCAGCTTCGTGATGCATCAGCAGCGAGAATGCGACCTGCGATCACTTCGCACGGCCCAGGAAACGATACCGTTCGCACCGAAACCCATCGCTATATTCGATACGCTGATGGTTCTGAAGAACTCTATGATATGCAGCAGGACCCAAACGAATTCACCAATCTTGCTTCAGATGAGAAATACAGTTCTTTGAAACAAAAGCTTGCAGCATTTCTCCCGAGCAAACCGGCCAACCCCGCAGCTGGCAGCAAATCACGCTTAGTCGAGCTCAAGGACGATGGCTTTGTCTATTGGGAGAACCAACGCATCGAGAAGGATGCAAAGATCCCAGAATACGAATAGTCGCCTCCGCTGTCAGTGACTTTCTTTGTCCTGAAACGAAGAGAGGTGACTCATGCGCGAACGACAATCGCTGTTTCCTTTGCTATTTCGGGACAGTCTCTTTTTCCCGTGTATCGCTTAGGTCAAACGTGGCTGTCGCTCAGAAATCTAACGACCAGCTGGCGTTTAGCGAAACGAAAGAAACTGGCTCGGGTTCGCCAAATTCTGTAGCCGCTCCGGCCACGGGAACCAAGGACGAAGGCTTCATTGTCGTGTGAGGGCGAGTCATCGATAAGAAGTGAATTTCGGTTCTCGGGGTACGTCTCTTGCTGCCAATTAGCGGAGGCGTTTCCGATCGAGTGGTGAAGACAAGAGCAACGCTGCTGGCGAGTTCGAACTATCTTGCCGAAGTATTGGTTCGAAGACAAAACTCATTCGGGAGTTTTAGAGTTTGGGCGTACGCACCTAGCCACCAGTTAGAAACTCGCATGCTCTTTCTAAAGCTGGAGGCCCGTATGCAAGAATGCGGAAACGCTCATTTCCGCACGCAGCAACAAAAACGATATCGCGCCGCTCTCCGCAGGTCCGCGAGCGAAGCTGCCAAGAATTGAAATGAGGCATCCCGAGCATGGGCTTCCATTCTCTTCCGCCAACTCCAACACCATTCATCTTGCAAGTGCAGCCGCAATTTCAGAACGCCTTCTCGCTGCGAACGCAAACCCCTTCAGAATGTCGAGCTTCGCTGCGGCATCGATGTCTCGACACCTCGGAAGGCCGAACAAGTTAGAGATGTCCCGCCCAACTACCAAAAACAGGCAGTCGCATGTAATGGTCAGAATGTCCGGCGCCCGACCAACAACGCCTAATTCGATTGAAACGCATCGCTCAACACAATTAGCTGGATGAGGTCGCGAAGTCCACCTTTCTCGTTTGCAAGCTGCTCAAGAATCTTGTCGACGCCGGGGCGATCTGCGATTTCGAGCTTGCGGCCCAAAGCGTAAGTCATCAGCTTCTCTGCCAAACAGCGTGTGAATTGATCCTCGCGTTGCATCAAGTGCGCGCGAAACTCTGTGATGGAATCGAACACATCCCCGTTCGGAAGCTTGCCGCTGGGATCAATGGGTAAATTTCCAGGATATCGTTTGCGCCAGCCGCCAATCGCATCATAGTTTTCTAGCGCAAAACCGAGCGGGTCGATCTTCCGGTGACATTCGGCGCAGCTTGCAATTTCGCGATGCCTCTCGAGCTGCTCTCGAATGGTCTTTGCCCCACGAATATCAGGCTCAATAATTGGAACATCAGGAGGTGGAGGAGGCGGGGTGTAGCCCAGCAGTTTCTCGAGAACGTAAATTCCACGGACCACTGGCGATGTATCAACGCCGTTGGCCGAAGCGGTTAGAAAAGCACCTTGTCCGAGCAACCCGCGGCGCTCGGTTCCAGTGAGGCTAATACGCTGCATCTCATTGCCAACAACACCTCTTAAGCCATAATGCCGGGCGAGCTCGCGATTAAGGAAAGTGTAGTCCGCGTCGAGAAATTCTTTAATCGGCAAATTGTTGTCAAGGATATGTCGAAAGAACTGCTGCGTTTCTGCCCGCATCGCTTGTTCAAGATTGTCTCGATAGAAGACAAGGAAATCTTCTCCCGGCGGCATCGTCCCGATATTGTCAATATCCAACCAACTACGCACAAAATGCTGCACAAAGTGGTCCGAGCGAGAGTCGGTTAACATACGATCTACTTGCGCTGAAAGCTGCCGGACGAGCATTCCCTCGTTGGCCAGTTTGAGTAGCGGTTCGTCTGGCGGCGATGACCAAAGAAAATACGAAAGCCTTGACGCAACTGCTGTCTGGCTGAGATCGCCTTCGCCGAGGTTCAGATACAAGAATCCTGGCGAGCACAAAATCGCTTGGAGGCCAAGCTGAAGTGCCTCCAACGGCTCGACACCATCTTGCACCTTCCTCTCGACAAGTTCGTGGATCGGTTCCAGTTCATCTTTTGCAACCGGTCGCCGAAAAGCCTTTTCAGCGAACTCCTCCAATCGACTGCGAATGGAATCAGAACGAAGCCGTTTGACTTCCGAATTGCCGTAAAGGGCCCTATGTCCAGTGGGCGGCCAAGTCTCAAAATGTGGACCTTCCACCTGGATCTCCCAGATGCGGAGTCGAGGGCCTTTATAAGCATTCAATACTCCACGTGCTCGTTTGAGTTTGTCGGGCATGTCGACGAACGGCAGAAACTCCGGTTTGTCAGCTGCATGAGTTGTGAGCATCCGGACCATCCGCTTTGCGGCGATCGGGCCGTTCCTGAAACGCACTTCAGGCTCGTAACCCTTGTCCAAGTAAACTTTCCACTCAAACCACTCAGGATCTTCGTTCGTCAATTCGATGAGCGCGAGTGAGGCCATATCAGAGACACTACCGCTACTCGTAACGCTACCTCGTCTATCCACTGCCGCGATCTCCATCACCAACGGATCACCATTTTGAAAATCGTCAATCGCCTTGCCGTATTCGTGAACGCGTCCAAGTGCCGCCGCCTTCACACGAATGGTGTAGAGACCGCTGTGAGGCGCGCCGCCTTGCTTGAAGAGAGGTATAAATCCGATGTGCCCGCCGCGATAGTGCCGCCCATAAAGATCTGTGTAAGGCGTCTCGGGAACCCAGCGAAACCGTCCAGTCTGAAAGAGCTTTGGAAGTCCTTTGGCTGCGTTGCCCTCGAAGTAAAAAGGCGACTTCTGTGAATACTTTAGCGTTCGTGGCCTCTCGCCGAAGTGCGTCGCCCTGCGAATCGCTTCCTCGGCGGCCACCAAATAGTGATCCAGCAGAATCCCTGACGTGACCAGCTCCGCGCCGTTGTTGTCGAAGCCCTCGACCTTCACTTCCTCAGGAAAATCCTCAGCCGGATCCCAGACGTCGACGTTGATGCCAAGCAAGTCACTGATCGTCTGACGGTACTCCCAAGAATTCAGACGCCTCAGAATACTATGCTGTCCCGAACCGCCAAGCAAAGCCTGCGCTTCCGCGATTCTTCGCGTCAACTGTGCAATCGCTTCGGCGCGCTCTTTGTCACTCGGTTGCGCAGAATCGTTAGGAGGCATACTTTCCAAATTCAGTTGATCGACAATCTCCTGATAACGTTCTAGATGTTCCAGAGTCTTGATCTGGTCGGGCAGATCATGAAACTTCCTATCCGCCTTCTGAACTTCACCGCCATGACAATGAAAGCAATACTTGCTCAGCAAAGCTCCAGCTTCATCCGCATTTACACCGAGCGGCAAGTATCCGGTTGCCAACAATACCGCTGCAAGAATCGATAATTGGATCTTGACCATTGCACGTTTCTCTAACCGAGCCAAATGACGACCTGTAGTATAGCTAAAGACGAGCAGTATCGTTTCGATAACGCTAGCCCCCAAGGCCGAATCTAGCACAATCACGCAGACACGTTGTCACGCCCAACCACCCCGCCTTTGCACACAACTCCTTACACTACAAGATATTGCCCAAAGCGCGCATCTTCCGAAAAACGTCCCATTAGCTTGCCTCAATAGAGGACGGTAGCAAAAGGCTATCCCTCGAACAGAAAGAGTAATTCTTCGGGTGGAAGTATCCTAGAGTCGATGGAGACATCAATCAGTACCAGGCGTTTGGGGTCGTTCTCCTCGTGCTTTCCGGCAATGGAATCATCTCCGAAAAACTCTTTAAAAGCGACCATCTCATTCGCAACCCCTAGTTCGCCTGCACTCTGGTGGACAATTCCTCAGCAAGGTACTCAAGTATAGATCTGCGGATTCAGAGAATTTGGGATGCCTCTTGCTGAATCGTTCTGATCCGCTTGTATTGAAATCAATTCGATCGCGCCGAGTTCTATTAGCGTACGAACCGAGTTCAAAGTCCCAAAACCGATGCAAGGTCGTGCCATCGTATTTTTCGAAGTTCACACAGCTTGCCAGCGGAGCCGCGCTATTGTCTAGAATCTTCGGATACGCCAACACTATCTTACTCATCTCTCCCTTAAGCAAACAGGAGCTAAGGTTTATCAAGAGGCGACGAGTGGATTCGCACCTGCATGAGCTGCATTATCGGTGCGGAGCCTTTCTCAGTCGAGCTACGTCGGCAATTTGATGTTTCGAAAGAACAAATCCTTTTACATCCACTTTTGTTCGCTGTTGCCGGGTCTCAGTAGTCTTCGATCTTCCAGGCAACGAAGCCAAAGACACTCACTTAGTCATCGAAGATCTCTGCCTCATTGCGACGTCCAAAGTCCCCGACACAGGACTCGCATCGTGTATAGCAGCTGCGTCGGTTTGTCACTAAGTAGCAGTAATGTCCGATTTCGTGCAACGTGCTCCCATTGACGCAAAGTACTTTGCTTGCGGACAGGTTAGGTACACCTCGAATTGCACTTGGATGCTTGACACCCATCGAATTTAAAACTTCTTGACGAAGTGGACAACGCGGTAAAAGAACTCGACTATCAAATCCGCCGGGAAAGCACATAGAGCGATCATTCCTCGAGCCCCTCTGGCCGATACTCACTTCCCTCATCAAGCAGCACGCGTTCAAGCCCAACAGCGTACTCAGTCCCATTCGGAGATGCGTTACCCCTACGCTTCGGGCGGTTATTTTTTGCGAAGGACGGCTGAATCGACGGTCGATCTATTCAGCCTTCAAGTCGGGTTTGTCGGAATCGAATCGGGCTACATCGCCGCAAACGACGCGTGCAAACACTACACATCACGCCCAAATCTACTTTTATTTACACCCAACTAGAGGCATCTCAAGTAGGTCGGGAGGCGCTCGAATCCTCGTCTCCGACGCTTCAAACCGCTGCTAAGCCGTCTCAGCTACCGACCCAAGTAAATTGTGGCAGAGTTTGGTTCCCCGCAAGAATCACTTTTGGATTCCGCGAGCTTCACCCACACGGAACATCCGACTACCACTTGATACGAAAAAAGGCTCGATACCATTGCATGTGACATCGAGCCTTGATCGAATAGATTTCGTTGTTCCTCTTCGCGTTACCATTCACTGTCTTGCAAAAGAATTCATTCGCAGTGAAAGCCCCCATCAGGAAGAATAGGTTCATCGGCGTGGTAGGATTTTCTCCGACCCTAACCTGCAATCTGGCTATTCGGATGCCGAATGGGAAGCTTGTCGAATAGGAACGAAGGCAAGTAGCCCGCCCAAAAGAACGGTTCCGTATAGCGCATAGTCGGCTAGAAAAGCTAGGACGAGACACCAGGTTACGCCCAAGCCGATTCCGATCCACCGCGTGCTTCGAATCAAGAGCAGCCAAAGCGTAAGAAACTGCAGCACGATCATGCCGTGGGTTAAGGCATTCACCAAATAAGCTCGGTCCACTAAATGCTCGAGCGTCAAGAGATTCGAGCGACCAGCCGCAGCCAGCCACCAGATGGCATCTCCTCGCCACCAACGAACGCTTGCTAGTTGTGTCATCACGCCTGCGGCAATCAGAATCCAGACGTGAGTTTGGAGTAGACGCAAGCTCGCGCCAGCCCAAGAGCACTCCTGTTCTCTTGATTCAGATTCTTGGATGCCCGGCCCTGGCTGTACAGCCAGGTATCCCAAGAATGCAACGAGTGCCGGTTCAACTGGACCAATAAGCCAACTCATCCGATGCGCCAGTCCAATGACGCACAAAATGAGCGTTAAGACGGAGAAACGACCACCGATGCCAGCTGCTACCAGAGCAGTCAGAACGACACCAAGACCAACCCAGGCTTGAAAGAGCCAGAGCGAGTCGGTCCACCAAAGTGGAGACCAAAGCTGCCAGCGTGAGAGCCCTTCGTAAGCGACAAACTGCGCTGCGACTTCGCTGGACAGCACTCCGTTATCGCCAAACCAAAATGACAATTCCATCCACCAAGAAATCAGCCAAAGTAAGCAAGCTATGCAAACACCTGTCCTCGCCACGAGTAACTGCCTGGCTGGCTTCGGCTTAAACCAAAAATCTTGCCAGTCTTCAAGGATGGGACGCATCATTCCTTTGCCCCTCCCCCCGCATTCGTATCGCTTTCCGGCTTATCCGGAGCGCTGCTGCGATACCTTTCTTGCGACGGATTCAACCCTACAATCGCATCACCCTTGCGAACAACGCTGGCTTGGTAGAGCACAAAATCCTTGACTCCAACCAATTCCTCTCCGCCTTCAGCGGCAATCTTCGCTTCATCAAAATTCAGTCGGTCTGGCTGCAAAATGCGAACTGCTGTGACATTTTTGAGTTCCGATTCCGCGACGATAACAAGTCGGAAAAGAAACTCGCCGATCACCTCCGCTTCAGGATCATCCTGCATGACAATCCCAAGAGTTCGCATCAGGTGAGGCCAACGTGTCTGCGTTGCTCGAGAAAGTCCGTGGCTGTTGATTCTTCGCCACTGACCAGCTCCTTGCTGCAAGTACTCCAACTGGACCGGAAAGTCGAAGTCCTCCCCATGCGTCAATTCAATGGGTGTCGTTCCATAGCCCTGAGCCGTGGAGATCAGATAAGGAGACAACCAACTCATCAAACTCTGCTGCAAGCGGCTCTGAATCAGATTCGAGCCGAGCGCGACGAAAATCGTCGAAAAGTGCAATATGATAGCGCAAGAAAAAAAGATTTGGCGCCAGCTCATTCCAGACTTCGGCCTCCCTGAAGTCTTACCAGCAACGAGGAGCTCATCCGCACCTGTGCTGTCTTTGCGCTTTGATTCGCTTTTCTTCGCCATATCTTAAACTCTTGGAATGCCAACATACTAATTCAGCAGTCAGCGAATCGAAGGTTGGCGATTACAAAAGTCGGATTAGATTCGGATGGGATCAAACAGCAATGCAAAAAGGGCAACCATTTGACTGTTGCCCTTCTGCGTCTTCTAGTTTCCCAGCTTTTCGAAATCAAACGGAAATCCGGGAAATTCTACATTTGTCCATCTTGCTCAAATACGGGCAAAGGACGGTTGCGCCACAGGTCGGGCGGCAGAGTGTCCTCGTCCACTTGTTCAGAGGCTTCGACCCAGCCCCAGTCAACGGAGTCTGGATTGCGTTCGTACCACAGCCAGTCAATCTCGGGTTGCTGATCAACGACCACCAACCTGCGTACTGGCCTGGACGGGTTGGGGGACGGAGGATTGATCTCAACCTTGATCGGCTCAGGCTCGGGAACCTCCTCTTCAACATCCAAATCCAATTCGATTTCTGGCTCGGGCTCTTCAATTGGCTCCGGCTCTGCAACCATCTCTGGGTAGTATATCTCTGCTTCGCCCGCTTCACCTTGTTGCGGTAGCACCCGGACTTGGACACCGATCTCGTAGAAGATCTTCATAATGTGCTCGTGGCAAGTGAACATGACTACCTGATGGCCAAGGCTCGCAAAGTCGCGAAGTACTTTCGCTGCCGATTCGGCACGGACAGAGTCAAAGTTCACAAGAACGTCGTCCAGCACCAGAGGGATAGTGACGCCGCGACGAGCATAGGCAGCAGCCAAACTTAGTCGCAGGGCGATAAAGACTGCTTCGCGCGTACCCCGGGAAAGCACCTCCAACGGTAAGGCTTGGCCGTTGGCATGATCGATGCGCAGTTGGTTCTTGCCAAGAGGTGTCCAGATGCGAACGTATTTGCCTTCGGTCAACTGTGTCAAAAATGCCGAGGCTTCTCGCAAGGTTTCGGGTTGTCGCTCCGCTTCGTAAACGTCGCATACTCGATCCAACAAGCCGGTCGTGAGAGCCAAGCTCTGCCAGTGTTCCGCACAGGCTTTGATTTGATTCTCAAGGCAGCTGAGTTCCAATCGCGCTTCTGCTAGCCTGGTATTCGAAGCGAGAGACTTCATCTCTTGCCCCAACTCTCCTTGCCGCAGGTGCAACTGATCGACGCGTTCCTGCGCTTGCTGGGTTCGCTGACCAATCGCGGTCCATCGCGTCTCTAAATACTCGTGACCAGTCGACCGAAGCTGAACACCAGCTTCCGCTTCTTCGCCCGACATCAAACGATCGACGGTTTCGTAAGGAACCGTGCCAGCGATTACAGCTTGAATTCGCTCCGAGTACTCCCTCAACTGAGCCTCCAGTTGCTCATGCTGATGCTTGATGTCCAACGCGGCAACCAACTGCTCTTCGGTCTCAAAACCATGCTCAGTCAATACAGCGCTGTGAACGCGATCGAGCTTGTCGATGGCTTTCTGAACCACGGCACTCTGTTTCGCCAACTGATGGTCTTGGTCTTTCAGAGCCCGTTTCTGGTGTACAAATTGCTCTTGCGACGCCACCAGAGAATTCATCTTGGCGAGCTGATCCAAAGCTCGATTGCCCGCCGCCACGTCGGCTTTCACAGACACATAGTGTCCGTTGACCGCTGCTTCGCTACGCAGCCCAGGATTTTGATCTGCCACTGGAGTGTCTAGAGATTCCGCAAGTGCCGTCACATCATCATCTTCATAGTCTCCCGCAACTACCCCTTGATAATCGGCATCGCTCAAGTCTGAGGTGGCATCACCTTCATAAGACAAATCTCGATTTTTCGAAGCATTTCTCAGGTCGCTTGCAATGCTGGCGGCGAGAGTCTGTTGTGCGAGTGAATCAATTCTTTGCGTGATCGCCCCCAACTCCAGCTTGCGATTATCAAGCTCTTCTTCCAGTGAATAGAGATGCCGACGTGTTTGCATCAGCGAATCGTAACCTTCCGCCATCACTCGCAAGTTACGAGGCGACAGCGACTCAGCCAGACCAAGCTGGCGCAGCATGGTTTGCCAGTGAGTCTTGGCCGCTTTGACAGAACCATGAGCTTGGGAAGCTCGTTTTCGGGCTGCTTGATAGCGATCTTTGGCAGCAATGTAATTGTGCTGCACCGGCAACAAGTCTTGCAACTCGTCCAGCTCAGACTGAGCGTCCCTCAGACGCGACTCAAGCGAACCTGTGTACGGCGGCAAGCGTCTTTCGCACTCGTCTCGCTCGGCTTCCGTATTCCGAATTTCCTTCTTAAGTGCTAACAGCTGCTCTTCAGCATTGTCGAGTTCAGATGCTGTGCCGCGTTCTACATTGCTACCAAACATGAGGCCCGCAAACAAAAGCAAGACACCAAATCCGGACGTCAAGACACCATTCTGCATCGCCTCTGGATCGTTCCACATGGTGCTGAAGCCCCACAACAGCAGCGTACCGCCACTGATAAAGAACAATGCCATGAGCATCGAATGACTGACAGGCAACGCGTCATCGACCTGAAGGCTTACAACCTGGTCTTCCAGCTGCTCTCTGCGACTATTTTGCTGATCCAGTGTCTCTTGCACCAGAATTCGCCTGCGAAGCAAACTTACCGAGTCGTTATTTTTCGCCATTAACGAATCGATATCGTTGCCGCCTCGCGACTCAAGGGCTTCGTCCAACTCAGCTTCGAGTTGCTCCATCTGCTTCTTGTCAGTCGCGGCCTGTTGTTTCGCCTGCTTGAAGCGTGTGGACCAAATCCGCACCTCACTAGCCGGCTCTGCCAATGCGTTGATCGTCTGCCGAGAGAGATCTGGCATCGAACGCAGTTCGCGATCTTCAAGCAAGGCTTGCTGATCTTCTTCGCTTACGTCCAGACGCTGAGAATCCTCAACGAGCTGGCGCTTCGTCTGCTCTATCTGGGATTCAACGCGCTGAATGTTCTTTTGCAGCGAATTGATCCAAGGAGTCTGTTCGGCGGCCGCCTCGATCTTGTTCGATAGTTCCAAGACGCCACGACGGAGTGGCAAACGTCGCGCCTCAAGACGCAGTCCGCGCCTTTTATCCCGCAGCTCCTCTAGATTATCTTCACGCTCGGCACGTTTCGCGTTGAGCTCCTCTAGTTTCTCGGCCGCCGACTCAGGCACATCCGTCCGCGCGTTCAACGCCGCAATACTGTGTTCGATCTCACAACGCTTCACCCAGTTTGGGCTCACTTGAATCGCAACTTCATAGGTTTTGGATTCCAGCTCCCACTGAGTAATGCGTTCTTTTAGTTCTTCCAGCTCCAGGTTCTGCGTGTTCCGCAGTGCGGCGAGCTCAGCCCAACGCTTACCTTGCATGGCCAGCGTGTCGATCTCGTCTTTGAGCCTCTCACGCATCGTCATCAGACGCTGCATTTGGCCTTCTTCCAAAGTTGGACCGACAATCGTTTGCCGCCCCGTTTTTAGCTGTCGAGTCACATCGACGAGCGAGACGCGGTCCAAGCCACTCGACAACTTGTAAAGTTCATCCGCTGCTGCCGTGTCGTCCAGAGTGCTAAGTTCCTGCAACTCGCGCAGCCCGATAGCAAACACGTTCGTGAAGATCGACTCGTCAACCTGACCGAGCAACATGGTCAGACGGTGAGCGCCTTGCTGCAAGCCATCGCTGCCTGTGACGGTCAGGGCTCCGGCTATTCCGCCTTGATCCATCTGAGCTCGTCGCGTGATTTCGTAGCCACCACCAGGACCGGTTACCCGAATCGCTCCGCCGGGCTTACCACCGTAGACCGGCGGCAGGTATCGGGTGCGTCGATCCGGCGTGAAGCCATAGAACATCGTCCGCAGGAAATTCATCAACGTCGTCTTACCAGCCTCATTCGGCCCGTAGAAGACAGTCATCGTGTCGGGCATGGAGTGAACGGTCATTCCCGACCAGACACCGAAGCCATCAATTTGTATATCCTTGATTTTCACTTTTCGGATCCTCCGAATCGGCGGGTAGTTGCCATCAAATCCACTTGATGACCACGCAGGAGATCAACTCCCAACAAAGTGCTCTTGTCCAGCGTCATCGACTGGGAGCTTGTGTTCGAAATGCTAAGTGCAGCTTGCCAGACATTCGTGCCAGGCGTTTCTGCATCGATCATGGGCTTGAGATTCAGCGGCTTGTCTTCTTTGCGTTGTTCCGCTGCAATTCTCAAAAAGTCACCCAGAATCGTGTCTTCCTCTTTCCACTTCGCGGGCAGTGCCTTCGGCGGCAGAATTTCAATTTCAGTGGACCAGCAGGCAGGAGAGCCTTGGCCAAATTCGCGACGCAGCCAAGTTAGTAACTCTTCGAGTGCCGAAGGGCCGACCATAGAAGCGTTTTCCACGTCGATTTGCACTCGCCACTTCACCAACAGGTTGCGGCCTGAAGCTTCGCTCTGCAGCCGAGCGACTCGCTTGGCGAGGACCTGTCGAACGTCGCGGCCCATTGCCATGTCGTCCGCATCAATGTCTTGCTCCGAGTAGCGAAAGACATCCGCGTCGATCGAGTGCACTTGGATGCAGCGCTGAGCGTCTACATCGACCAGGACAAAACCGTGAGCCCCCTCTTCGCTCAGTTCACGAGCTTGAGGCGAGCCACAGTAGCGAATAATGGGCTCTTCCGTTTGGAGGATTTCTGCTTGATGCTTGCCGCCAAGTGCCCAGTAGTCGACACGTTCGCTGCGAAGCGTCTCGCTATCTGCACGACCATGAGCAACTGCGATCACGTAGTTCTCGTCTGGCTCCCGAGCGAACTCAACTGCCTTTACCGTTTCGCTACCGTCGCTACTTCTCCCAAGAATCGTTGCTAGCGGAACTTGATTGCGGCGATACACAACAGCTTCAACTTCGTCGCTAGAGAACATATGGACATTGTCCGGCAACCGCACTGGCTCCGGCCAAAGCTCCGGTGCATCCAACTCTCCGCCGGCCCAAAAAACCTGGATGTCGCGCTGCCTCAGGTTTTCAAACTGATCGAGTAAGAACGCCGCCCCTTGAGCACCCGCAGCAGAGAGATTCAAGAGGTCTCCAGCGAGGACGATAAAGTCAACGTTCTCCAAAATCGCATGTTCAAAAACAGACTCCGCAGCCCTCCAAGGCGCTTCGACCAGTGCTTCTTTGAGATGGTCTGGGAGATCGGAAATATCATGCATTGGACGTTCAAGATGAAAGTCGCTGGCATGGATAAAGCGAAACGATTCCTTCGCCATGACTGAGCCTTCCCTGGATTGAGTCACCTGGTCGAACCTGACGGATCTTCCGTCACCTGGGCAACTTAAACCATTCCGCAAACTTTTGCCAAGTTCGTTTCTTGCCCAATCCCGCGATTGCTGCGATTGACCAAGAAAAAGCCTGCAAACGCGACAGCCCTATGCTAGCTATCCTCGGCCTGCAGCCTTCCCCTAACTCTCAAATCTGCGTGACAGAGGTCGAGCCAATTGTTCGACTAGTCCCTTCTCTTAAGATCGCTCGGTTTTGCTCTTCAGAAGAAACAATCGTACTGCGCTTCACACAACATGAACCGAGTCAACTTCTTGTGCCCAATCATCCTGGGGATCCCAGGCAAGTGCAGGAGAGAGCTAAGGCCGAAACACAAAGCCCCGCAAATCGGTCTTTGCAAAGCTCGTCAGTTCTTCAACCGCCTCGTATAACTTTTGATCTTTGCCATGGTAGCATTTGCCAGTTCAGCACCAGCTGCGCGACGGTAATGCCAACTACAGAAACCGAGCAGATAAACCGAGCAGATATGCAGCAAGTTCTTCAGAACGCCTTGTCCTCGCAGAAACTTAATAGCTCAAATGTGAATTAAAGTCGCTCGAAAGCCACCACCTAAGAGAGCCAGTCCAATTCGCTGCGTCACACATACATTTTCACTAAGATGAGGAGCCAACCTTCTACCAGCATGGAGCGCATCGGATCTCTCTTGAACACACACGGCAATCTAACGAAAACCGTAAATCGGTCGATCAAGAAAACACTCGGCTTAGCCGTTTCGAAGAGCAAACAGCCAGATTCCACTGTTTCGCTTTCCCAAGACCGATGATTAGCACCAAAAAGATACCGTCTCTTCCGCTCTAGAAAAAATGCTGTCGCTGAACCACGCCGCTTCAATACGTGGCTATTCTTACCACTTTCCTTGGATGAATTGTTGCATCATGGTCCAGCCGTCAGAAAATTCGATGGCGGATTGGGCGGCGGTCGCTTCGCTGTAGGTTTGACCGCTGGAGGAAATGTCGGAACCACAGATTGCGAGCGGTACTGCACCGTGGGTATGTTTCTTGGTGGAGCAGGGGGTAGGGTGGTCGGGGAGAACGAGTAATCGGTATTCGCCCATACCCTTTAGCTTTTCGTGCACCGGGGCGACGACATGCGTGTCAATGGCTTCGAGGGCTTTGATCTTCTCATCCACGCGTCCTTCGTGTGAGGCTTCGTCGGTGGCTTCGACGTGAACGCAGACGACGTCGTACTTGTCGAGTGCCTCTACCGCGGCCTGCCCTTTGCCAGCATAGTTGGTGTCGAGGTAGCCGGTCGCTCCATCTACTTCAATTCGATCCCAGCCGATGAGGGCAGCGAGACCGCGAAGTAGATCGACAGCGGTGATCATGACTCCCTGGAGCCCAAATCGCGATTCAAAAGAAGGCAGACTTGGTCCGCCACCTTGTCCCCACAACCAGATATTACTGCAAGCTGTCTTGCCTGCGGACGTTCGAGCTTTGTTGACTTCATGCTGTGCAAACAGAGGGACCGAGCGCTGCATCAATTCGGTCAATAAGTCGCTGCCGGGACCCCGAGGATAATCGTCGGTGACAGGCAGGTCCGTCAAATCGTGCGGAGCACGAGTCCGCGTATCAGCGGAAAACGGAGCAGCAGTGCCTTCGCTGCCTCGATAGATCAGAAGGTTTCGATAAGAAACGCCTGGAGCAAACTCTAGTCGAGGATCCTCGACTGACGCCGATAAGGAACCGAGAAGGGAAGTTGCTTCTTCGGTTGAAATGTGCCCGGCGGTAAAGTCCACCATCACTTGGTCAACGATACTGACCAAATTGCAACGAATCGCCCAGTCGTGTGGCCCGAGTTCGATGCCTTGCGCGGCTGCTTCGATGGGAGCACGGCCAGTAAAATACTGATTGGGATCGTAGCCGAACAGAACCATATTGGCGACTTCACTGCCAGCAGGAAAATGCGCTGGCGTGTTGTCGGTTCGACCAACGAGGCCTTGAGCGGCGACCGCGTCCATCTGCGGAATATTGGCAGCCTGCAAGGGAGTCTTGTCGCCAAGCTCCGCAACTGGAAAATCGGAACATCCATCAGGAATGATGATTGCGTACTTCAAAGGAACATCCTATTTCATCGTGAAGATGTTATTGCTAATCCTTACTCCATCACTCGCATGCGAACACTATTGCCGCTGACGATAGGTAGGTCTGAAATTTTCTGTGCGGCTCGGCTAGCGGCGGCCTCAGGAGCTTCGTGAGTCATGATCACAAGCTGCACCTTGGCTTGTGGCTCATTTGGATCTGCTTCGTGCTGAATCACCGAAGCAATAGATAGCTCTTCTTCGCCCAAGATCGATGTGACTTGGGCCATCACGCCAGGAACATCTTCGATGTGGAAACGCATGTAGAACCGGCCAGGCAGCTCATCGTTCGGTCTCAGAGTCACGCGAGACTCACGACTGCTCCACAGCTCGAGCGTTTTAAATGTGATCGGCTGTCGACCAACAGCAGTGTCAATCATGTCGGCAACGACGGCCGAGGCCGTCGGCATTTGGCCGGCACCTTGACCGTGAAAGAAAACGTCACCGACCGCGTCGCCCACTACGTTGATGGCGTTGTAATTGGCGCGCACTTCCGCCAGTGGTTGGCCAGTACGAATCAGGGTCGGTCCAACACTCAACTCTAAGCCTTCTTCCGCCAGGCGCGCGCTAGCGATCAACTTGATTCGATACCCGAGCTCCTTCGCGTACTCGATGTCACGTATGTCGAGCGCATCAATTCCAACTCTGGGAATGTCTTCCCAGCGTATGCGGGCTCCAAAGGCGAGATGAGAAAGGATGGCTAGTTTCTG
Organism: Aureliella sp.; assembly: GCA_963691875.1. Lineage (GTDB taxonomy): Bacteria > Planctomycetota > Planctomycetia > Pirellulales > Pirellulaceae > Aureliella. The sequence continues at coordinate 225,677 of OY829846.1, read as the reverse complement.
TGCTGCGTCAGTACCATCGACGTCCATCGTCGGGTCAGCTTCTGCAAAGCCAAGTGACTGTGCTTCCGTCAACGCCTCGCCGTAACTCTTTCCATACAAGTCCATCTGTGAAACGATGTAATTACACGTTCCGTTTAAGATCCCTTGGAGTGAGTGAATCTGATTTGCAGAAAAACACTGACTGACGTTTGTAATAATTGGTACACCACCGGCTACAGCGGCCTCGAAAGCGATGCAGCGGCCGAGTTCCCGTGCTCGGTCAAACAACTCAGGCCCATGCTCAGCAAGCAACGCTTTGTTCGCAGTTACGACGTCTTTGCCGGCCTCCAAGAGCTGAAGCATTACGCTGCGGGCAGGTTCCAGGCCGCCAATCAGCTGTGCAACGACTTTGATTTCTGGATCGTGGAGAATTTCAGTCAGATCATCCGTCATCACGCCGGTAGGGATCTCGCAACCACGAGGGAGTGCCAAGTCACGGACGACGGCCTTTTCCAGCCATAAGGTCCGGCCAGCGTGGCGGGCAGTACGATCACCATGATCCAACAGCAAGCGTGCGACACCACTGCCCACGGTTCCCAGTCCAACAATGCCGACCTTTGTTTTTTCCATAAATCCTGGGGCTAATCAAACCCAGTTTTCCGGGCCTTACTGACGCATCGGAGGCTGCCCGAGAGCGTAGTTCAGATCAAAACGAGTATCCTACTCCATCGATCAAAATTCGGGCAGGGCATCTTGGTCGTGAATAGAATACCTAGCTTCCTAGTGATACGCCCCGCGTGCGAGGAGATCATTGAACCCAACAAACTGGCGGGCCGAAGGAATACGGATCGGGCTGAAAGCCGCTAACTGCCGCTTTCGTCGATGAGGAGATTCTTCGTGACGCCGAAGATCTTTGCTTGACGTCCCGATAGATCTCGCAGCTGCTTCAATATCTCTTCTTTGGTCGCCTGCCCGATCACATCGTTTGGGTCCTCCAAGCGTTTAGACATTGTATCGGTGCGTTTGTTGATCCGCTTCTGTAACGTCTTGATCAGTCGCAACTCCGCCAACTTATCGACGAGCGGCTGATCGCCGGGTTGCATCTGTTGCCCTTGCTGTTGTTGTTGCTGCCGCTGCTGTTTCTTCTTCTCGTTTTCCTTCTGAACTTCAACCAACGCCTGAACCATTTCCTCAAGCGAGCTGACGATGGACTCTTCAATGTCCTTCGTCAATTCGTCGACGATTCCGTCCCCCAATCGTCCTTGCACGAAGGCAATGTCCGCGTTCATCTGTTCCACTGCCTCAGGAAAAGCGGAGCTCGAGCCTTCCTCGCGAAGTAGCAAATACGCACGCTCGCCCTCAGCCAGAATCTTCTTCTCCTCCTCAGCGAGCTGACTTGCCTTGATCGCAACTTGCCGATTCGCCGTCGCACCACCCGAAATTTCCATCAACCGCGTCGTCTCATCGAGAACATCTGTCTGCATATCAAGCATCCGACGCAAGCGATCTTCTAAAGATGCAAGGGAGCGTTCGATCTCCTCTTCGCGAAGTTGTCGAAGAATCTCTTCCAGCTCTTCAATCGCCTCGCGAAGCATCTCTTCGGCTGCGAGCTGTTGCTCCACCGCTTCATCGCGTTTCGCCTCCTCTAAAGCCTCTTGGGCTTGCTGCATTTTCTGCTGAGCTTGCTGAATTCGTTGCTTCGCACGCTCGGCAGGAGTCTTTGGTCGTTGCTGCTGCTGGCTCTGCTTCCCGTTCTGACTCTGCTGACTCTGCTGACTCTGCTGACTCTGCTGCGACGGCTGCGACGGCTGTCCGTTTTGGCTTTGCTGTCCCGGCTGATCGCTGGGCTTTGAGTTCTGGCCGTCAGAATTCCGTTTGCCTGGTTCCTGGTCACCCGAGTCACCTGGCGGCTCTTGGTTAGGATCTGCCGCTTCAGGAGTGCGATCCTTTGGCTCTGATGGATCTTGGTCGGGGTCCTTGGGCTCCGCCGAGTCGCCGGTGTTCTCCCCGGGCTCTTTCGCGTTCTCGTCCCCTGACTCGTTCGTCTCCCTAGCTTCCGAGACCTCTTGTCCATCCTGAGGTTGCTTCTGGGAGTCTCCTGCAGAGTTCGAGTCCTCGCCCTCCGACTCCGATCCGCCAGAACTCTCTTTCGGACCTGAACTCTCACCGGGCTTGGAATTGGCATTATCCTTTGGCTTGCCTTCAGCACCATCCCTGGGTTCTTTAGAACCCGATTCGTCGTCTCCTTCGCTCTGCTCTTCGGGTCCTTTTCCCGCGAGATCCCCTGACAGGTCGCCAGCGATATCACCCGCTTTATTCGCTAGCCGCTGTTGATCTTGGGCAGCCTTCTCTGTCTCTTGACCGCCCTCCGTTCGACCGCGCAGCGAGCCTTGCATGCGCAACAAGCGGTCAGTCTCTTCAATCCACTGTTTGACTTGATCGCGTTCTTCCCGGACGCGCTTCTCCCGATTCTCACTTTGCAACAGCTCGAGAAGCTCTTTCAAATTGCCCAAGCCTGCTTTCTGCTGCTCAATCGCCTCGGTGAATTTTTCGTTCTTCAGATTGTCCGAGGCTTTGGCTAGTAAATCAGCGAGCTGCTTCTGCTTACCGAGCTTGGCGGCCTGCTGCAGCAGCGCAGCTCGTGTCGGGTTCTCGACAGACTCCAGTTCCGAAGAACGCAGCAGCAAACCTTCGAGTTTTTTAAAGCGGTCTGCGACGCCTTGTTGCTTGCCCGACAAGGGCACCTCATCCTGGGCGATTGTTACTTGCGAAAGTCCAGCGACCAAACAAAGACTTGCCACAACTGGGATTCGTTGGAAGATGCGCATGCCATTTCTCACTGCAAAAATTGGAGGATGCGTTTGCGTTGCTCTTCTTCTGTTTCGTTCAGAAGCTTCTCTTGGTCTTCAAGTAATGAACGAACTAAATCAATAATTTCGTTGAAAGACTCAATATCCAACATATTTTCTTTGATTTGAGCTAGCTTTGCCAGTACTTCCGCTGCGGAAGATTCCGCAGCAAGTGCCTCATTGGTCGATCTGCCTGCGATAGCCGCTTTCTGCAATGCTGCAAGATCGCTCGCAAGCCGCTCGTACTCCGAAGCCAGCAAATCCTGCAAGGGCGAGTATACTTTCTCCCGAAGTCGCTGCTGGCGGTCGTAGCTATCAATGCGATTGTTGGCCAGCTGCTGTCGCAAATTCTCGACATTTGCAGCCACCCCACTGAGCTCTTGCTGCGACTTATCTCCTTGCAAAACAGCCTGTTGGCTTCGCAAAACTAACATGCGTGCTCGCCTTTCCTCTTCATCGTCTGTGTCTTGCGCCGCTGCCCAAGAAACGGTGCCAACCGCGGCTCTCCCACTCATTCTGGCGGCATTCGATTTTGTCGACAGCTGTTGCAGCGATGACTTGAGTTGTTCGAGTTCCAACATGATCTGCTCGATTCGTTGACGCAGTTCAAGCTCCTTGCGATCCAAAAGCACGAGTAACTCGTCATCGGAGACGATATTCAATTGTTTCGTCTGTCCTTGTCCAAGGTGAACATCTTTATCGAGGTCGAAAAAATCGCTCGCCGACACTTGCAGCCCAAGCGTCTCACCTTCTTTCAATGCAAACCCTTGCTCTTCAGCAAGCATTTGCAAATCAACGTCGGTGGAGAGTTCCATATCCTCCGGTGGAGCCACCTCTACGATGAACTTACTCTCATCACTGGCTTGCATGTCGACTTGCACGGTCTTTAGACCGTGGTCATCTTGCACACTTCCGCGAATCGGGAGTAATGCCTTTGTCGTAATCGCATTGCCGATACCGGCTAGCTTGCTTTCAACCAGGGGGATCTCGTCTGGCTGAACGGAAAGCAAATAGCGAGTGACTTGTTCGGAAGATAGACCATATTGATCGATCAATCTTAACTCGACGATCTTACTTTCACGAAGCGGACCCAGATCGATTCGAAACTGCGAAAGCTCTTCTCCCGACGGAGGCACTTGATCTATTTTCAATTCTGCCGCCTGTTGCTCACTTGACTGGATCACATAATCCACGCTACTCAAAATCGAGCCTGTCTCGCCGACAAGATAGACATGAGTGCCTTCTGGAATGAGTAGACCATTGCGGAATTCGACAGTTTCGCTCGCCGCACGAGTAAGGTTGCTGAGCAGATACTCGGGGTAAACCAATTCAAGCTTCGTCGACTTTACAAGCGGCGATGGAGTGACTTCCAGCTGCATTCCAGTGAGGCTGGCATCCAATCCTATAACGCGCAAGTCGGTAGTCTGCGAAATCCCGTCGAGTGGCGGTCCGTCGAGAACAAAAGTCTGCCATCCCTCTTCTGGTCGACCGAGACGTCGCATATTGGCGCGGCCTCGAGTCCCATCTGTTTGACGATAGAAAACAGTGCAAATTTCTGGCACGACCTTAGTCTCAGCTTCCGCTGCAACTTGCAGTTGTGCCGTGGAACCCCCAGCCACTCGTACAACGCCATTCCGAAATCCTAGCAGGCGCCTATCTGCAGTCAGCTGTCCTGTAAAAGTAGGAAGCTGAATTTGGACTCCGTCAATCCGTAGTTCTGCTCGTCGTGGCCAAGGTGTTTCCGACAAAGCGAACAGTCGTTTGGACCAATGCAGCATCCAGTCAGGCATTGCCAAGCAAGCAAATCCGGTGATTGCCAAACTGAGGAAAACGGACAACATGCCTGCCCAAATGGGCCGCCAGTCAAATAGAGAGGCAGTGTCAAGTCGCTGAGTCCGATCGTCGAGCCCAGCGTGCACGCGTTCAAGCATCTTCGCATAGGCCTCAGGATTCGAGACCAGTGCAAAATCAGAACCCTCAGGTTCCTCCGTGAGTTCCACCGCAGTCAGCAGGTGATTCTCGAGATGCGGGTGCTTCTTCTCAAGCATCAACGCGATGGAGCGATCATGAATGCGTGCCATCAGTCTAGGCGCTGCCCATACGAAAAGCACGTAGCCTGTCCCGACCACCATCGAGCTCAACAAGCCGACTCGCAGCCAACGCGGCGTCTCGCTGGCGCCCATCGTGACTGGAAGATAATCAAGACAGCCACCGGCCCAAAAGAAGAACAAAATGATACACGCAATCGACAGTAGAGACTGAATCGCAATGTATCGACGCAACATGCTGCGGACTTCCCTTAAAGCCTCAGCGACGTTTGGCGCAAGCGATTTCGTGTTCTGCCGACTCATGATCTTGTACTCATTCCTCAGAGAGCAATCTTATGCGAGGCGATGTATGCGGCGTATCAACCATTCCAGGCACAGGCAACTTGCAATCCAAGTCATCAACCATCCTAACCAGCGAAGCTGGAAAACGCTGTCCGGGGCACCCGGCAGATATGCGATCTGGTCTTGAGGCTCTATTGCATCGACAATGTTGGTCTCTGTCTGCCCATCGGGACCAACTCCATTTGAAACCGCAGATTCAACGCCGGCCCAGTATCGGCCTCCTGAATCTGCGGCCAGCTGCTTCAAAAGAGTATCATTGCGTTCTGCACGCTGCATCTCCAATGCCGGAACTTTAGCTTTGACCGCCGCCAGCAATACCTCATCAGAGGCCAGACCGCCAAGCTGCAATTGAACGGAATACTCGCCCGGACGAAGCACAGGAAACTGTCCTGTGTAGACACCTGGCTGCGATCCATCTGCCATAGGCCGTAAAACGAGTGGCCTATTCCCACCTTGCGGATCGAGCAAACGAGGTACAACTTCTGTCTGCACCAACGGTTCGAAGCGTTCATCTTTAAGTACTGCACGAACCATGATGGTATCGCCAAGTAACGCTTGCTCGCGATCAACAAGCAAGACTCCACGATCCGAGTCAAGTAGCAATCGCCCTTGCGACACCCAACGAACCAACTTCGTGTAGAGTCGATCAAAGTAAAAATCGCCTGAGGCACGGATTCTCCACAACTCGCCACCACCAAGAAACAGCGTTCGCCCAGCTCCATAAAACTGACTTGCCATGTAAACCGGCTGCTGACCATCGATAGCAGTGGTCGGATCGGAGTAGCGCATGAGTGCCTTCGCACCTGGCTTGAGTTCATAGGCAGCAAAGAAGCTGTAGACTCCTTCAAAATCCTGCCACAAATCCAAACTGCTTTTGGCTTCGTCGGTCATCCAAAGGTACTCCGCCTGAGCACCGTCCGACGAGAGCTTCAACGGCCAAGCCTCCTGACCTGTAACTCGACCACTCGCTAACAAAGCACTTCCGGTCTTCTTCAGAACTACCGGTGAAAGCGAACGCAAAAGCTGAGACCGTACGCCTGTCGCCGAGCGCGCTACCCACTTGGGCATCTCAACGCTTCCGGCAACCAAGATGAAGCCACCAGCTTGCTCAGCGACCCAGCGTTCTAATGCCAATACGCTTGCGTCCGGAATCTGCGTCCAGTCCGCATCAAAGCTGATAACCGCGTCGTATTCCGATAACGCTTGAATATCTGCAGGGAATTCTGAGAGCAACTTCTGCGACTCTTGAGAGCTACGATCAGATCCGGACTGCAGCAATACGTGACTTTCGACATCACGATCACGATACAGTAGATTCCGGACGAATTGATACTCACGCATAGGCCCACCCGCAATGATGAGCACTCGATTCTTGCGCTCGACCACCTCGATCTTGATCAACTTCACGTTGTCTTTTTCGACACTGTCTGGAAGCGTTGTGTTAATTCGCAAAGCATACTGCCACTCGCCAACTGGCTTGGGCTCCAATTGAAACTCAACGTCCTGCAGCTCAGTTCCATCTTGAAGCGTGACTTGCGTTTCATCTTCTATCGACAGCTGATCCAGCTCAGCATCTACCGGCCCACTGAGGACTTGTAAGTCGACAGACTCTCCATCAAATCCATTCGAGCCCAGCAAGCCTTTCAACGTGAAACGGTCGCCAGGATAAACTCTTTTCGGTGCATCGATTTCGACCAGCTCGATGTTCTTCGGACGCTCAGCAGACCCCAGCCCTATGACAAACAGTGGCACCCGTGAAATCTGGGTCATCGGCAACACAGCTTTGGGATCAAATCCAGCATTGTTGCGTCCGTCAGTCAGCAGAATAATTCCGGCCAGAGGATTGCTAGCTTCGCGTTCCAAGACAAACTTCACGGCATCACCGAGTCGCGATTCCGTGCCGCTCGGCGAAAGTGCCAGTTGCCAATCATCCGGTACAGAAACCCTCTCCGCTGCTTCTTCCTCTAAGTCGTCTCTTCCGATGGGCTTTGCCTCCTCCAGTCCAAGCGTGGAGGCCAGAGAGAACTCAGTGTTCGGCACGACGGCGACGGCGCCGCAAATCAAACTTACCAATCCAGCAACGCTCGAAAGAAAAAGCATCCAGCTGCCCAAAAACCATTCGCGAATTCCAACGACCTGTGCACCGATGGGCAAGCAAATTCCTACCAATGCAACCGCACAGAGGATAATCGCGATCCGACCAAGCAGTTGCATCTCCCGAATGATCGTTTGTTGCTCAGAACCCGTCGAAACGAGCTCAACCGACATATCACCTCGATCTTGAATCTTCTCAACCGCCGCCACCGACGATGGTTTGGCATCATCATCAAAGCGATACACGCTCACCTGGTGTCCAGCAGACAACTCCCGCAGAAACTCCGAGTCAGCAATCAATCGTTTCGCTTCCTCAGCACGACTAAGCGTATTCGTTACACCAACAGATGAGGGCGTTCCAGGTAGCGACATACTCATCGAAGTATCAACAAGTACGGCAACACGCGAATCACGCACAACTCGCTGCTCAGAACGTTTTTCAAGCTGGAGAAAGAAGAGCAGAAGCCCAATGAGCGCTGCAATGCGGAACATCATTAGTGTCCAGCCAACCGGACGATGCTGCTCCGCTGAGTCACGGCGATACCAAAAGAGAACATAGCCCAGTATTGCGGTGCAAATACTGACGACCAGCAACCAATGCCACCAATCACTCAGCTGCTCGATCCTCAACCACTGGTAAATGATCCTAGTTTGGCCCACCGGAAGAGCTTCATTCCACGGCAAAGCCTCACTTATCGTCATCATGATCGTCCTCCGGTAAGCGAGGAAGCTGGAGCATGATAACTGGCAGAGTAGGCTAAGGCTTGTTCTCCGAGAAGGAGCAATACTAGCAACACCATCAAAAAGTTGCTTTGTGCGGAATCCTGTGTGCTGCTGGCCAAGTTGCTGAGGGCTTCCGCATTCTCAATCTCATGTGGGATTCCACCCAGTTTCCGGGTCAATTCGGCGTGAGGAATAACTTCTAGGTTGCCTTCGGCTGCCGAGACATTACGAGCAAAGCATCGAACAACCTGATTCCCTTGAGCATCCGTCATCCACGCCTCAAAAATACCTGGGCGCAGAATACTATCCGTCAAATTGCGATCCGCACCGCTCAAATCAATGGCGAGATTCAGACGAGAAACCGTCTGGGCATCGCTGGTGGTTTCCACTTCACGAGGCAAACGCACTCGAATTCCTTCCCCACGAGCTGGCACGATCACCTCTGCCTCTGGAAGAACGGTGGTATTCGTCAGCACCATCTCAATCTCGCTCCCCACTGGCCGCGAAGTCGGTGGTTTGCGAGCGTTGCCCAAATAGCCCATCGAACGCAGCATCATGACGACAAAGGTCGGGTCAGAAACCCAGTTGCTCCAATCGTTGCTGAATCCAGTGAGTAAAGTGAGAACTCGACCACGCTCGAATGGAGAGTCAATCAAAATCGGCCGGCCGCCAGGACCGTTCGCAACGACTTCCACGCCGGGCGAATCCCAATCACCGATTCCAATCATCTGCCGTACGCGGATAAGACCGAATGGCGATGCTTCCAACTGCATCAGTGGTCCCAGCACCGGATGTTCCGTCCCGACAACCTGCGGTTGCCCCGGGTCCAGGGATTCTGAGTAGGAAACAATTTCCTTGAGCTCCGCTGGCAGCAATCCTTTGCCATCACGGTACAAGGATTCGTTGGAAAATTTCAGATTCGTATTTTTCCCAGCCACCAGAAAGATCCCGCCGCCATCTCGCGCGAAATCTTCCAGCTTTGCAACCGCCTGGGGATCCATCCGAGGCACATCCAGCAAAGCTACCACATCGAACTCGGACAATCGCTCGGGCGCAACATCTCGCAGATAGGAAGTATCCTGCTTTTCCAACTGCAGGCCGGTTGCGAGTTGCGGATTCGGATTAAAGACGTTTTCCAGGTAAAATGCATTCCTTTGGTCGACGTCACCATCAACGACCAAGATATTTTGACTGTCCTTGATCTCCAGCGAACACCAACGACGATTGTCGGTCGCAAGAGTGTCTGCCTCCAAGGATGCTTCGACCACGTGATAACCGGGCACGCCAAAGATCACTTGCGTCTGGCGGGTGACAGTCTCACCCGGTGCAATCTGATCAATCACCACCGCTGGCAAATTCAGAACTTCTCCCGAATAGGGCTGATCGACTTGGGGCTTCGCAGTCTTTTCAGCGTATGTGACCGCTTTGAGTCGAACCACAACACTGTTGGCAACTTGCTCCTGTCGATTTCGAACTTGGAAACGCACCATGAGCGGCACACCCGCAGACCAAACACCTTTCTCAGGCTCAATTGAAACCAACGACAAATTCTTCTGCTGGTCCACCGCACAGTCGACAAGATGAATCTCAGCTGAGTTTTGGACAAGTCCTTGGAGCTGATTTTTGAGCGAGTCCGGCTCACCAAACTCGTTTCGCCGCAAATCTGAGACAAGGTAAACCTTGCTTGTTTGCTCTGAGTTCTCCGCGACAAGCGGCGTTACAAGTTCGATTACTTCTTCTGGTGCCAAAGAAAGCGAAGTCGGCTCAGAAGCATTAATACGTTCCAACAGCGACTCTGGATTTTGTGAAACACTTTGGCCGAGCAGGTCTGCTGCGACATCCATCCTCGCAGTTTCCCCGTCCTGGCGCAGTGCAAGAGCCGCGCGACTCCAACGGACCAGCGTAAGTTGATGCTGCCCTGGCTGATTAGCAATCGACTTAACCAGCCCGGTTGTTGCTGCCAACGCCCGATCATAGGCAGCCTGATCCTCGCTGGTGGACGCCATCGAATAGCTGTCGTCGATCAATACATAGTGATGCGTTGTTTGACCACCAAGCCAAGCCAACCACTGCGAGCCGCTGATCCACTTGGCCAAGAGAGTCACAAGCAGGAACATGGCGAGCATTCTCGATGCGAGCAGCAACCATTGCTTAAGCATAACCCAGCGACGATTACGCTTGTGGCTTTCAAGCAGGAAATCCATGGCCGCCCAACGCACTTTGCGATGGCGCAGCATGTTGATCAGGTGTATCAATATCGGTACACCGACCAGCACGAATCCCCAAGTTAGTGGCTGAAAAAGAAACTGCATGACGCTTGCTCGTAGACTCCTTACTAATCTCGTTACCTGCGAACCGTCTGCATACGATCACTCAGAATCTTTGCCAGAACGGCATCCGGCGCATCGCTCGTTCGCACTAAGAGATAGTCACTCTTCGATGCCGCGCACGCACGTCGAACGCGATCCAAGAACTTCTCCAGAGCCTCCAAATAACCTTCTCGCAGCGCCCGCGGGTTGCAAGTGAGATGATCGCTCGTTTCCAAGCCGTCAAATCGGGTTGGATCAGCAAATGGGAAATCGAGTTCATCGTCATGCAACACGTGGAGCACCATGACATCGTGACCAGCCTTGCGAAGTGTGTTGATCCCTCTCAAGGAGCTCTCCTCGGCCCCCAAGAGGTCGCTGATTAGCACCATGAGCCCGCGTTTCGGAAACGTTTGCACGACATCTTTAAAGACTCCGTCCAATTCCGTCTTGTCTGCAGGCGAAGTATTTTCGAAGGAGCTGAGCAAATCCGTGAGGTGCCTCTGGCTTGTGCGAAGAGGAATTCGAGTGCGAATCTTGTTGTCAAACATCGCACTTCCGACCGCATCTTGCTGTCGAAGCACTAACAATCCGAGGCAGGCAGCTAACGTACTTGCATATTCGAATTTGTTTGCATCGCCTACACCATAATCCATGCTGGCCGAGCTATCGAGCAGCAAAGAGCACCTGAGGTTTGTATCTTCTTCGTATTGCTTGATGACCAATCGATCTTGTCGAGCCCAGACTTTCCAATCCACGTGGCGCACATCGTCACCTGCCACGTACTGGCGGTGCTGCACAAACTCGACGGACTGGCCAAAATACGGACTGCGATGTGAACCAGATAGAAAGCCTTCGACGACATGCCGAGCCTTCAACTCAAGCCGTTGAACCCGCTTGACTGCCTCAGGAGGCAAAAATCTTTTGGAAGCGGGCATCGCGTGTTAGCTCATCTTCTGAGGAAGGTGTTTCCTGGACCAAGCGATCAATAACGTCATCGGTGGTGATTCCGTCACTTTCAGCAGCAAAAGTCACGACCATGCGGTGCCGCAAGACGGGGCGACACAATGCCTGGATATCTTCGACGGTCACATGAGTTCGGCCATTGAGCAAAGCTCGGGCCTTCCCACCCAGAATCAAGAATTGGACTGCTCGAGGGCCAGCGCCCCAGCCAACTTGATCTGCGACAAACTCAGGAACGCCTTCGCTACCCACTCGTGTTTGACGAATGATTGCAAGTGCATACCGAATGATGTGATCCGCAACCGGGACGCTCCGAACTAAGTCTTGCAACTGCAGAATCTCCTCAGCGCCCAAAACCGGTTCTACATTCGCGTCCAACTTTGCCGTCGTCCTCTTGGCAACTTCGAACTCATCGTCAAAGTTCGGATAGTCAACCAGAACCTTGAACATGAATCGGTCTTGTTGAGCTTCAGGCAATGGATAGGTACCTTCTTGCTCAATGGGGTTCTGCGTCGCAAGGACAAAGAACGGATCGCTGAGTTGGTGCCGCACTCGTCCAACCGTGACTTGTCGCTCCTGCATCGCCTCCAGCAATGCGGCCTGGGTCTTCGGAGGAGTACGGTTGATCTCGTCAGCCAAGATCACATTGGCAAAGAGTGGGCCTTCCATAAAGCGTCGATCGAGACCGCCACCCGGCTTTTCTTCGATGACTTCGGTACCGGTGATGTCGGCCGGCATCAAGTCAGGCGTGAATTGAATCCGGCTGAAGGATAGGCTAAGAGTTCTTGCAAGAGTGCTAATCATCAAGGTCTTTGCCAGCCCTGGTACACCCTCCAGCATGCAATGCCCTCTGCTGAAGACACTGATCAGCAATTCTTCGACCACATCTTGCTGGCCGACAATGACTTTGCCAAGCTGCTGCATGATCCGCTCTCGAGCCGCTTGCAGCTTATCTATCGCATCAGACGTAACCGCCTGTTCTCCATTCTCCAGAGCCATGCAGCTTCCCTAACTTGGCGTAGTGATTCCTTCTTCACGCACGTCGTCCCACATACCGAGCGCGCAGCTTTGCCCAAAAAGGCAAAATTTACCACCCGTTAGTTTGTCGCAGGTTCGGTCGAATTGCTAGCCCAGGGCAAATCAAAGTTTCAATCTTGATCCACTTTAGCTCTTGGCAAATAAGAGCTTACTCTCCGGCCGAATACGACCCCAAGCAGGGGCATTGAATTGGCAAGTAGCATTAAAGCTGAATTTTCAGTGTGCGCACCGCAACAAGATTCAGAGACTGAAGCCGCTGGCCACAAGCAATTTAGCCCAAACAAACGACGAAGTTCATCGCTCACTATCCGCATGAATTAAAGAAATGGCAAGCTTTTGCCCGCAGCAATGCTCGGGGCAGGGGACAATTTTGCTCGAAGCACGCCCTGCACGTTCTCCTGAATTCAATCGTTCCGGGCGAGTAGCCCTCGCTTCCCAGTGCCTTATTACAGCCAGGAGCGTAGACGAGGTCTTGACATACACGAATCAAAGCGTGAGTGAGGCCCCCTATCTTGCTAACTCTTCGGTTCGCGAATGCATTTCGCAACTCAAAACATTAACCAATCTGCATTGGAGAAAACGTGCCCGTGCTACGGCCAAACTCCTCCGCCTCGACCCCAAACCACTGCAAGACCGAGAGCCAAAGGTTGCATAGCGGCAGTCGGCGGTATTGCTCGCGCGGGCAAACCACATGCCCCCGATGCTCAAAGCCACCGCCAGCAAGCAGGACCGGGAGATTTCGATTGCTATGACTCGACCCATCACTCATACCGCTGCCAAACACGATCAGCGTATCCTTAAAGACTGCAGCCTCCTTGAGCCGGGTAATGAAGTCACTGAGTTTTTGAGTCAGGAAAGATTCAATGACTTGCAGTTGCCCAATACGACCGGACGACTTGCCGTGATGCGAAAGCCCGTGGTAACTCCCCAAATCGAGTTCGGAGGTGCGAAAACCTAGTCCAGTCTCGAGTGTCGCAACCCGCGTTGAATCTGTTTGCAAAGCGAGTGCGATCAAATCGTAAAGCAATGCCACTTCATCGATGTGCTGTCGTTCTTCATCACGGATCTCTTTGATCGGCGATTCTGGCTTTGCACGGTCGAGCCACTCTTGCGACATGCGCAATCGCCTCTCGACATCACGAACTGAAGTCAAATACTGATCAAGCTTCTGACGATCCGCTGCATTCAGAGTGCGTTGGAGCGTCGCCGCTGAATCCCGCAGTGCGTCGAGGACACTTTCTCGATGCATCAGCTGCTTTCTTTGCTCTTCAAGCTGACTTTTCGGCGAGCCGACGAACAGTGCACGAAACAACTGCGCGGGATTACTTACAGGCGGAATGCGGACTCCGGAACCCGTCCAACACATATCCGTGCCTTCAGCAATGCCAGTATGGATCGAAGGGAAACGCGTCGCACTGCCCACGTGCTCTGCGGCGACTTGGTCCAGTGAAATATTCTTCCTCGGAAATCCAGCCGCTTCCGCTTTCTTAATTCCTGTCAAGAACCCTTCGACGGCTTTGTGCCCTCCATTGAGACCGTGATCCAGATTGGAAAAGACCGTCAGATCGTCACGATGATTCTCGAGAGGTTCTAGTGTTGAGGTCGCAACATAGTCTTTTCCACTAAGTTGAGGAAAGAAGTTGCCAGGATAGAACCCGAGATGATTGCCAACACAAACCAAACGCTTAGGCGGCTCGGCATCTTTTGTGCTGCCGCCCGCTACGCTTTCGAACGCCGGAAGAGCCAAGGCAATGCCAGTTCCTTGCAGAAGCCGCCGGCGACTCAGATGATTCATTCTGTGCATTACTGGCCTCAATCGTATTGAGCAACTAAGAAACGAACGAGCGACTAGCGCGAGCTGTCTATTGTCTTTGTGCGTCCTGTCTCTGCAAGGCGTCGGGCTACTGTCCGAGTGAGCCGCACCGCCGTAAGGCGTCAGGCCTAGCCTGTCGGCATACTCGTCATTTGCCGTTCTAAGAACGGAATCCCCTACCGCCATGCAGCTCAAACGGTACCTACAGATACTAATTATGCATAACGCGAGCCTCTGCCAGGCCCAATATCTGTAACTTTATCGTAATCTGTGTTGCTATTGGAAACTCGGCGTTCACGAACGATAATTGCTTGCGAATCTGACACAACTAAGTAAGAAGCCCTAGCATGCAATTTCAAATTCGAATCTGCCTAGTGATTTGTTTCCTCGCAGGCTCCATTGTAGGTGCGCGAGCTAACGCCAACGCCCCAACATCACCTGAGCGATATCAGCTAAGCCAAGACATCATCCTCCGGGCCGAAGCGAATGCTGAGGAAATCAACAACGCTGCCCAAAAAGTTCCAGCTTCGCAGCAGAAGGGTTTACAGTTCCTAATCGAGAACATGCCGACACGTGATTTACAGTCACTCTCTGCAGACTATTTGCTGTCCCACCTTGCCGTTGCGTATGAAGCCCGCGACGCCGCTAAGTGGGGCGATAAGATACCGGAACAAATTTTCCTAAACGATGTTTTGCCCTATGCCTCAGTTGACGAGCAGCGTGACGACGTTCGACAGGAGCTGCGAGAGAAGTTCTGGCCGAAGATCTGCGAACTAGGCTCCGCCAGTCTCGCCGCCGCGAAACTCAATCAACTGGTCTTCAGCGAATTGGGCGTCAAGTACTCGACGCGTCGCCGAGCTGCGAACCAAGGGCCAGCTGAGACGATGGAAAGTGGACTCGCATCCTGCACAGGTCTTTCAATTCTTCTCATTGATGCATGCAGAGCTTGTGGCATTCCAGCTCGTTTTGTTGGCGTACCAATGTGGACCAATAACAGCGGCAATCATTCATGGGTGGAAATCTGGGATGATGGCTGGCATTTCACGGGAGCAGCCGAACCAACTGGTGACAAGCTAAATCGTGGATGGTTTGTGGGACGCGCGTCAGGGCAAAAGCCAGGAGATAAACGATATGGCATTTTCGCAACCAGCTTTAAGAGAACGGACACCATCTTTCCTTTGGCTTGGTCTCGCTTTCGCAAGCCAGACAACGAAATTTACTGCGTTGAAGTGACGGAACGCTACGCGAAAAAAGAACCTCTGCCGGATGGGTTCTTTGCAATAGAATTTAAGACCCTTGGGGCGAAAGGGCCGAATCGATGCCAAGCAAACTTGGTGCTGAAAGATTCTGAGGGCAAGGTCGTGTTTCGCGGCAAGACGCATGACGACTCATTTGATATGAATGATCACCTGACAGCCGAACTTGAAAAAGGAACTTATCAACTCGAATTGCGAACCGGAGCAGGTACTCTTCGTGAAAAAGTTGTGGTAGAAGCACGCGATACGCCAATAACGCTTCGCGTTCCCCAAGCAAGTGATGGTTCGCCAATCGAATCCCTCAAAGAAGCTTTGCTTGACAATAGCTCCGCTTTGAAAGAGCTCGCCGAGCAAGACTGGGCATCCAAACCTCTAACGAAAGAGCAAGCGGCAGAAGCTAAGACGCTGCTGTTAAAAAGCCACCTAGATAAACTCCGAGAATCCCGCAAGGCTGAGCACGATGCTAAGGTAATGCAGCTTGATAAGCTGAAGATGAAATTCGACTTTACAATCTATGGAGAGAAACCGAGCGAAGGCCGCAGCCTTTACATTTCTATGCACGGCGGGGGAGGCGCCCCAGCTCGGGTAAACGACGGACAGTGGCGCAATCAAAAGCGACTTTATAAACTAAAGGAAGGCGTCTACGTTGCACCGCGTGCACCTACAGATTCATGGAACATGTGGCATCAAGGTCACATCGACGCATTCTTCACTCGCTTGATCGAGAACATGATCGTTTTCGAAGACGTTAATCCCAATCGTGTCTACATCACCGGATACTCAGCGGGTGGTGACGGCGTTTACCAACTGGCTCCTCGTATGGCTGACCAACTGGCTGCGGCAGCAATGATGGCTGGGCACCCCAATGAAACTAGGCCGGACGGTCTGCGAAACCTACCATTCACGCTACACATGGGTGCCAACGATGGCGCCTACAGCCGAAACAAAAAAGCAGAGCAGTGGAAGGAGATGCTGGCCAAGCTAAGAACCGAAGACGAAGAAGGATACGAGCACTGGGTCGAAATACACGAGGGCAAGGGACACTGGATGGATCGGCAAGATGCCAAGGGTGTAGAGTGGATGGCGAATTTCGAGCGCACCCGAGCACCCGAGAAAGTCGTTTGGCTTCAAGATGACGTGACACACGATCGATTCTACTGGCTCAACGTAGCTCCAGAAGAAAAGAAAGGGCGAGCAAAGATCGTTGCCCGGCGTGAAGGAAACAACTTCTGGATCGACGAGTCCACGGTTTCTGAATTCTCCATTCTTCTCGACGACGACTTTGTCGATTTGGACAAGCCCCTCACCGTCTACTCAGGCGATGCTAAGATCTTCGAAGGTCAAGCGCAACGTTCGATCAAATCAGTCATCAATACACTCGTCGACCGCAGCGACTCAGGTGCGACATACTGCTCCCAGGTGCAGATCCAGATCCCTAACAAATAGGCCAAAAACGAGCGATCTATGGATCGGCATTGTAGTCAGTCGATATCGCTAGCCTACGTTAATTGATGTCCTATTCAGCCAGACACGAGCTCGAACTGTTTTCTAACACCAATTTCGTGTCAAAAATTCAGCCCTACTTTGCTATCCTTGCCATGCCACCAAAGAAGCTCCCACCAAGTGAACCGGGCGGAAGACCGGGAGTCGTATAGGCGGCATCTTTCATGGCTTCTTCGAGAGTAATAAACTCATAGCCACGATCTCGAATACGTTTTAACGTTTTTGGCAAAGTCTTGGCATTCAGTTCATTGCAGTGGATCAGCAGCACGTGCTTGATCTGCCGACCAAAGAAGTGCTGCGAATTTTCCTCTGCTCGATCAAAGGCAATGTCCAAAGCTCGCGACATTTCCTCGTAGACGCGGTCCGCCTCTTCCTGCTTGCCGGCTCGAAGAAAGCGACTGTAGTTGTTTGAAAAACTATAATCGTGGTAGTCGACCGTCACCGGTGCAATTCGGTACTTCTTATCCGCGAGAAACTTCTCCACTCGCGTCGCCTGTTCCCCACGTCCGCTCGACAAATACGGATATCGATACCACGAGAGTTCCTCGCCTCGCTCTTCAAGTAGCGGACGCGTGAACTTTTCGCCACGCAGGATGTCATCGAAGTAATCCTCGATAGGCGTGTCACGAAGTCTCTTGTGAGAATAAGTGTGATTGCCAAGTTCGAATCCAGCATCCAACCACCTCTCAAGAAACGCATGTCGCTCCTTATGCTGCCCGAAGACGTCGAGTTGGTGCTCGTTGATGAACATGATTACCGGTGCTTTGGCTTGCTCAAACGATTCTCTTAGGCCCTTTGCAATGCGCAACCAGTCTTCAAGCTCAGCTGTCTTCACAGCTGGACCATCGTCAATGGTGATTGCGATTTTTCTCTTCTCCTGGGCCGAAACCACCGAGCAGAGAAGACAGAGGCTAGGAATCAGCAACAGAAATGGTCGGGCCGATAACATGGAGAGGACTCAAAACTGAGGTTAATCGAGGCTTGGAAAGCGTCCGCCCAAAAAGAGCTTTTCCCAAATAGAGGCGACGCGAAGACTGGGGTCATCGGGCGAGATGATATGCTCCTTGCCACGTCGCGTCTTGAGCACAAGCCGCCCATCGTCGAGCACTGCTTTGACGATCCAATACTTTTCGACAATGTAGGTGTAGCCATCCCCCTTAGCATTCGCAGTAACATCCTGCGCGCGCTCCCCCGGCGAGGGACTGTGTTTATCCTTGGCGTAAACGACTTTTTCACCCACTTGTGGGTTGCGAATTCGCATCCCTGACACCGCGCAGAATCAAATCTATAAGAAAAAGGCTTGGATTCATTCCAAGCTCACCAATCTAAGGAATTTCAATCAAAAATCAAGGACTGAGGCAATTGCTCTGCTTGCGAGCGAGCGCGAAATTTCGCGTTCAGATCATCATGCTGAGCGGCTAAGAATCTTTTCGCGGACCGCGCTGACCGCTCCGCGTATCTTTTGGATCTTCTGGGGTCATACCGATCACAACATCCCAGTTGGCGGCAAGCTCACCAGCCTTCGATGTTTTGATCGGCTTGAATTCAGTAACCAGGGTCGATTTGGCCTCATTCGTTTTCGCTTTGTTGAAAAGAAAGTCCCTCTCGTTTCGCGGATCTCCCTGTACGTACAACTGCGTAGTAAGCAGCCTTTTGCCACCTTGCTCGACCGCGAAGTGGATATGTGGCGCACGCCCCACGTACTCCGTTGGTTTAATGCAGCGGAAATAGTATCGGCCCTTCGAGTCGGTCAGGAATCGACCGAAGCCCTGAAAGTTTTTGTCGACCTTCTCACCTTTCCCTTTGCTGTGGATGTACGACCCCATATTGTCCGCCTGCCAGATCTCAACAACCGCATTGCGAATTGGCGAGCCCGAAAGATCCAAAATTTTTCCCGTCAAGTGCGTTACCTCGCCAACCGCAGGCGTGATCGAATCGTTGATCATCAACAAGTCGTTGTCCGTATCCAATGGTAACTTGTCTGGGTAGAACGGCCCCTCAGCCTGTGTTGCCGTTCGAGTCAGCTCATCTGCAAACAATCCGGGTGTGGTGAACGCTGCGGCAGCAAAGGCAGAATTATGCAGAAAACAGCGTCGAGAAAAAAGAGACATGGGTAGTTGCTTTCTTGATTTGGTCATGGGGGTCTGGGCAGGTTGATAGCTTCATTGTTTACAGTTCTTCACTCGCAAAGAAGCAGTGAGGCAGTATGATCCATTCCGTCGTTCTATTGGATCGCGAAGCTAGCCTTTTGAGCATTTTTCCTGGTGTTCGCATCGCAAATACAGAATGTGCAGAGCAGAGGAACTCTCTTCGCGACCTTCGACCGGCGAAAACCAAGGTGCGAAGCTATCTGAGGTATGAAGAACGACCACCATTTATTGCGAGGAACACAATGTTGGCAAACACTCGACGAATCGTAATCTCTCTGGCCTATTCTATACTTCTGTTTTCGGCTGCTACCGCGCTACCGCTGATTGCGCGCATCGCAGTGTTCTAGCATCCGATCGATGGAGCGCGGAGAAATTCCTACGGTCGACAAGTCGAGTTCTCGGAGGACGGCACGAGGTTGGTCGCCGATTTCTATGGTTCGAATGCACAGCTCTACGAGCTGGAGAACCTCTCTGCAGTATTAACAGCGATTCCAACTGCGGGTGATGGCGAGATTGGCTTTGTCAGCAACGATTCCGCCTAAACAGCCGACTGGACAACACTGCGACTGTGGTCCACTCGCACTAGTAAACGAATCGGCAGTCCAATGTCTAATGCGTTGCACGAAGACACCACCATTCGACCCGCCATCGGAAGGCAGGAAGAATGCTGACAACGCGTGAAGCTGCAATCCGTTCAGCTTTGGATCGTGACCAAACGTCATCACGAAGGAAAGGAGCTCCGATAACCAATGAAGTCAGCTCCATTCGCTCCACTCACGATTGCAAGTTTCTCTTGGTTCGATCAAGAGTCTCAATCTACGGCATAAACACTGACTCACAAGAATATGTCGTCGGCCCAGTCAAATCCGGCTATCGCTATTGTCACTTTGCACAGACGCAATTTCCTGTCACAACTGAGCAGACCGGAAATGGCCCGCATCAACTGTTCATTCGTTCCACTTAAGGAAGCGGGGTGGCAGGAAAAACACCGCTTCGATCTACCCGAAAAACTGCTGCGCCTGGTTGCCCTGAAACCGAGCAAATATTCTTGCAAGCACAACAGAAGAACTGCCGGCCGGCGTTTTCGATCTTCTCGCCAGAAAAACCTGAAGAACGCTCTGAAGTCCCGGAATGCGTTCGCTTTCGAAGTACCTGACTATGTTCAGTCAACTGACGTATCTTGGGTTTGGGGCGATTTCCCGTTTCGGACTCCCCTGCCTACGTGCGCAACCCCCGATAGGCTCCGAGCTAGGCTCCAATCGCTCCTAATGCTGAGCCAGCTGTGACGACCATAAAGTCTAAAACCGTCGCATCGATCGGAGCGGTAAACGCAGCGAACACCACCGGGAAACAGAAACACAGTGCTCCCTACGCGTCAGCGACTGCCTACGCCACATTCTCAACAGTGTATCAACCGGCCGCCGCCACCAGCGTGGAAGAGAAATCCCATAAAGGCCGAATTACCACGTCGCCCGCCAGACGATAACGGGAACTCCCGAGGCTGATTTCCATAGCTCTATCACCTCGTGCTCGGCAAACATTCCTCGGGCGAGCCCTCCGTACAGAGTTATCACCACCGCTGTTGGAAGGATCAATCCACTGAAATCGATTCGTCTCGCAAGCCCTCGGCGAAACCTGCCGATGAGGTTGATACACGATAGGGAGCGTAAGCCTCGGAAGTGGTGGTCCGCGCGGGCCCCTGAGTGCTCTCGGCCATCTTTCCGAAAACCTGTTTGTGATTTAGCTAGTTTGTGATTTAGCTATAATCCGACCACATGAGTCATCAGGGCTCGGGTAGCATGCGGGGTGAAATCAAGCGGGCGACATGAGACAACTGGCA
Source organism: Aureliella sp. (assembly GCA_963691875.1). Lineage (GTDB taxonomy): Bacteria > Planctomycetota > Planctomycetia > Pirellulales > Pirellulaceae > Aureliella. Next base: position 204,773 of record OY829846.1, on the reverse strand, counting down.
GCAGTCAAGACTGCGTGTTTCAGGAGTGAGTTCGACGGAGTTTCTTGACCATGCGGTACCAGGAAGACAAGAGATGTGGAACTTCGAAATTTTGCTCGTGACCGGCGGCATTCTGATGTTTGTGTATGCATTCATTGCAATTCGTCGTGTGTATATGCTTTTGAGACGCTCTTCGACAGTGTCCACCGGCACGATCATTGGGTGCCGGGTATTAGGAGGCTTAGTGCTGCTGTTTTTATGTGGCTATTGCTTGTTTCTTTATTTTTTAGTCACCGAAAAAGACCTGCTCTTTGAGATGAACCTTGTTGTATCTGTGATTTTCTTCTGGGGCAGCGTGTTTGTCGTAATGAGTTTTAAATTCTTTCACTCAATACTTCGCCACCGCCTCCAAATAGAGTAGGAGCTACGAGATACAAGCACGCAATTGATTCAATCAAGGAAGTCCGAAGCCCTTGGTCGTCTTGCAGGTGGTGTAGCACACGATTTTAACAATGTACTGCTGATCATTTCTAATTACGCTGAAATCTCGCTGCGATATGCGGAAGGCCACCCGGAACTGAATGAGGCTCTCAGGAATCTTGTTGCCGGCGCCGAGCAGGGACGCGGGCTCACTCAGAAGCTGTTAAATTTTTGCCGCAAACAACCGGTTGAGCATCAGTTGATTTCTTTGGAGGAAGTCCTCAACAGGTCTCGGGGAATGCTGTCTGAGCTGATCCCGGACAATATTAATCTCGTCGTTTCCAGCTGCGGCCCCGGCTGGATGCTCGGTGCTGTGGATCAGATACAGTTAGTGCTTATTAATCTGGTGCTGAATGCGCGGGACGCCATGCCAGATGGAGGCGATATTACGATTAGTCTTTCTTATTCGGACTCTCAATCACACGACAGCACAAAGAACGGTCGGACATTGGTGCTCGAAGTAGCAGACACTGGACACGGAATGGACGCTGAGACAGAGGGACGCGTTTTCGATCCGTACTTCACGACAAAGAGAGGCGGTAACGGTCTGGGCATGTCTATGGTCGCTTCTACAGTAGAACAGCACAGCGGCCAGATTCGTGTGGTAACTCAGTTAGAGGAAGGGACGCGGTTTCAAATATTTTTGCCTGAAAAAAAACAATCTCAGGACGCGACCTCTAAGGCAACGATTGCCCCCAAGACCGAGGTCGCCTCATCAGGCTATCGGAGAACAGTACTGGTAGTAGATGATGACCCCAGAATTCGCAAGCTTGTGGAGAGAATACTGACCAAAGCCGGTTATGCTGTACTAGTCGCTCAAAATAGCGAGGAAGCTCTCTCCATTTGCGATAGTAGGGCAGGCCAAATCGGTCTTCTACTGACTGATTTCGATATGCCTGGCATGTCAGGCATTGAACTCTCACAACGATTTGTTCAAAAGGTAACGCGGGCGCCGGTCGTCTTGATGAGCGGACACCCGCTTGAGCATCTCGGTCTTGGCGATTCTCAAGAGGCAGCATTCCATTTCCTGAGCAAGCCATTCGTGGCTGCAGAGCTTGTCGAACTGATTGACGATGTATTGAAAGAAAATAACAACTTCGCCTCACCGTAATATGTGTGTGTCAGAGTGGGTGATGGAATGTCGTCGATGTTGCGGAATAATGCGGCATCTATCGCTTCCACGCCCCAGTTAAGCGTCTCTGTTACGTAACGCACCTTGCTGTTCTTTTTAGTAGTGCATTTCCACCCTGGATTATTTGCTACTACTTGGTGATATGGTGCCCCTGCAGGCTGGACAGCTTGAGGGATTTGCCGATGTGCTCACAGAATTTTTGAGGCTGCGCACCCTCCTCATAGGTGCCCTTCGCCTTGTTGCTTTCAAGCCAAATCAGATATTCTTGGCATATTGCGTCGGCGGTGTTCACCGCAGCAACGATAGAATTCCGATCAGCCGTTAGCTGGTAAAACCTCTCATGAGCCTGGTCTTCCTATTGCAAAGATAAAGACGCCTCCCGTCAATCGTGCGAAAGCATTGCTTCTCACTCTAGCGTTAGTCCGGGTTAGGCTGTCGTGGCACCTAGCCACTCCTGAAAAGAATGGTTCCTACCACCCAGAAGCACCGAGACACGAAAAAACCCAGCGAAACCTCGGGAATTACAGGGTTTTGATGTCAGGCTAGCGGTATTTGAATCCACGACCTCTACCACCCCAAAGAAAAACCGAAGCTACTGTTCGTTCAGCATTTATCTCAGAAAAAGTGCAGTTTAGATCCGTATCCGACGGTTGCAATTGTTCTCAATATTTGCGGGGGTTTTTCGGCAGCATAAACGGTAGCAGATTTACCAAAGCATTACGGAAACTGGTAGTTTTAGGTAATCGCGAACCAAAGATAAATTTCGACGCCGACGATCTTGCGTATCCTGCCCTCGACAAAAACGACATCAACTATCACATTCAAGGAATGTCGTTTGTGGATTGGGCACGAGGACCGCTCTGCTGTGGCGAAAATGTAGCTGATTTCTCTGCGTCTTATCAGCTACTCGATCAAACGGTTTTGAGGCACCGGGCAGACAAGAGCAGCGTATTTTCCAAGTCACTAGCGGACTGGACAGCGGTCGGCTCCAAGGAAGTTGGGGGACTCGGAATCGAAAAAGCACACGGCAGCTTGATTGGCAAGTTATTTGGCAGGTGTGAAAAGAAAAGACGTTGATTGCCGAAATCTCTCTGGCGATTCTCCGTAATCGCTGTCTAAAGGACAACCGACTGCCGGACCAGCAAGACGTATGCTGCGTCTCAAGCTGGCTGACCGAAGCTGATACTTGACATTGTTGAACAGTATTTGGCACCAATGGAGGGCGATAGATCGCTGATCTGGGAGGCTGTATTCTGGGGCTCATGTCAACAAAGGTAGGAACACTATGAAATTCAAAACACTTGCGGCGGCCTTAATGCTCGCAGTGGTGTCGCTGAACGTAAGCGCTGAGGATCGAGTGCTCTTCACCTTCGACAAAGCGGAATCCGCCAAACGGTGGCAAACGGTGAACGACGGTGTGATGGGAGGTCGATCCGATGGGAGGTTCAAGATCAACGAAGGTAAGAACATGGAGTTCTTCGGTAATCTGTCGCTGGAGAATAACGGTGGCTTTGCATCAGTGAGAGCCAGAGGCGGCAACCTCGCCCTGAAGAAAGATGACGTGATCGTTGCCCGAGTTAAGGGAGATGGCAGAGAGTACAATTTCAATGTCTACGCCCAAAGGAACCTCGGCGGCTATTCGTACCGCCAGTCGTTTAAGACAAAGAAAGACGAATGGATCGAAGTCGAGTTCCCGATAAATCAGTTCGCAGCAACATGGCGAGGGCGCATTTTCCCAAATCAAAGACTCGATCCCGGCAAAGTGAGCGGCCTTGGCTTCCTACTTGGTGACAAGAAGCCCGGACCATTCAAGATGGAAGTCGAGTGGATTAAGGTCGGCAAAGGCGCTCGTTGAGTTGTTCGAGGTCTTGTTCGAAGGAATGTACAGTCATCATCTTTAAGGCGTTTGCACTGACGAGAAGCAGATCTTCTGGTCCTTCACGAAAACTCTCGTGCGGATCGAGATGGAAGGTACGCTACTAAAGAAGCTTCCGGTAGCCAATCACCACGGCGATCTTCGGTTCTGCGGCAACTAGATCTAAGTCGCTGTGAATTTGGGCAAGTTCAACGATCCTGGACGCGTTGCTGCTCCGTGGGTTCGAATCTATGACGCCGAATCTGCTTAGGAGCATGCTCGACGCGAAACGTTTTTTCTGGCTCAGGTAGAAGCGGCTACCTAGACGTTCATTTCTTTGTGGTCGGCGGTCTGCCTGATGCCGTCGAGTAGAACTTAGTTTACGAGTACGACGGCAAATTCAAGTTCTTGAAGAAACATATTATCAAACTGGGCACCAACATCTAGGAATCTAAACACCGGCGTTCGCCCGAAAGCGTTGGTGGTTCGGTTGATCAAGCGATCCCCCAATCGTGCTTGTCACCGACTCCTACTGAAACACGGAGGGACGACACGAGATCGATTGCTCGCTTGGGATCGAGAGCCTGACTGGAGGCCGTCTTCTGGTAGGCAATGGGGGCTGCAAGTACGCCAAGGGGTGCAGCGGCACAGTGGAGACGGCATTCCCAGACGATAAGGGTGGACTCAGATTCCGAGGCGGCGGTGCTCTTCCGTTTGGCCACAACTGCGGCTTTCTGCCCCAGAAGAACCTAAGTCACCACAACTGCCTCTACTGCCGCTGTCGCCTATGACTACGTCTGTTCCGCTCTGGAGCTGGGCATACGAGCTCTAGGCTTCTGTGAGGCGATGTGCTTGCTGTGCTGTCTTCCATAACTGTCTATCTTCAATCAGGAGCTAGACAGGCGGCAGTGATTTACGATTTAGCAAAGTTTTTCTGTTGAATACAGACATTGGAAGCGGTCATCTCAACAGAACCCTCCGGATCAAATTCAGTCCATCGGGCGATCGTCGATTGAAGTCAACAAAGCCCCCCCAATGCCCATGGAAGTTGGTACCACCGATGCACGATTGTACTTTTCAGTCCCACCTCACGTAGAGAAGTATCGAATGTCAGCAGACTGGTTTTTTGTCCAGAAACGAAGATTTTTGCGCCGCCCGAAATGTATCGGCCCCATTTCTGAGCAAAACATCTTAGGTCGTATTGAGTCAGGCGAAATAGAGCCGGACACACTGCTTTCCAGTAAGCGAAAAACTCATGGGCATTGGGTTGAGATGCGAACCATCAAACCAGCTATGAGGCATTGGCAAGCGTATCATCCGCACGTCAAATGCTGACTCACTTTGTAATCCAATGTAGGTAACAGCCCGCTTTTATCACGCTTTGATTTTCACTGTTTATGATTGCTGGATCGCGCGGATGTGGCAAGGTTTACACGTGGACACAATCTCCGCTGTGGCATCGTCGAGGATCTTACTGCACTACTCATCGTCATAGTACTCCTCTCAAACCTCCTCCGGTGGCTTCTTCCATCCGTGTAGGCAATTCTTAGAGATGTAGCCCTCCTCCACACACCAATTCAACATTTGTTGTCACACATAGCAGGTTAATGTTCTGTGTTGTCGTGCTCTGCGGGCCTGGGTTCTTTGCAATCCACTTAGCCAGGTGATGCCCCCTTCGGGCTGGTCAGCTTGAGGGATTTGCCGGTGTTAGTGCAGAAGTTCTTCAGGCTGCGAAGCACCTTGTCATAAGTAGCGGGAGCCTCGTTCTTCTCAACCCGAGTGAGATACTCCTGAGCCATGGCGTAAACGGTTTTGATCTCGGCACCGATGGCTTCACGATCAGCCATCAACTGGTGGAACTTGTCAAGCGACTCGCCCTTCAACTTGCCATGGTAGATCCCCCTACCGGCAACGGTGCAACCCCACTGCTTGTCTCTCTCGATGTAGTACGGTTTAGGCTGTCGTGGCACTGAGACACTCCTGAAAAGGGTGGTAACCTTTTGGCCAGGAGCGCCAGGATACGAAAAAATCCTGTGGAACCTAAGGTATCACAAGGTTTTTCAAGTCGGGGCGACAGGACACGGTTAGCACCTTTTCAACTTGGTATTGTCGCGCTGCAAACATCGCAACCGCTGGTGTGCAGTCGTGTTGCGGCGGTGTTTGCGTAATCTGTTTGCAGGATCAACTTGCTCAATTGTCACGTTCGGCTCTGTGCATCGGTCGGCGAAGTTTCTTGGGCGGTCCGCCACCTGGTTTAATCCCCAAGTACCTCCCGCGGGCAGGTTCGTCGTGTGAAGCTTCATGTGATCTCGCCTGACGAGCATAACTTGACGAGACATCATATATCATTCATGATCGATGGCTCGTCTCGCTTTTCAGGTATTCCTTCATGATCGAGGAGCCCAGTCTCATGAATCTGGTCCGCCTTTCGGTACCTGAGCAAATCCGAGAGGTCCTGTTGCAGCGAATAGGGTGCGGCGAACTCGCGCCCGGGGAACGCATCGTAGAAAGCAGGTTGACAAAGGAATTTGCGGTCAGCGCTATTCCGGTGCGCGAAGCGATCCGCGAACTCGTCGCCATGGGAGTCCTCGATTCCGCGACCCACAAAGGAGCCTGGGTCCGGGAAGTGTCGCTGACCGAGACCATCGAGGCGTTCCAGGTCCGCGCTGCTCTGGAGTCGCTTGCGGCGATGACGGCCGCCAACGTGCTCCGCGGAAATTGTGGCGAGCTTCGAAAGGTCTGCAAAGCGATTGTGGCGGCAGCCCGGCGCCGCGATTTCGACGCCTATCAGCGTGAGAATCAGGCGTTTCATCGCGCGATCGTACAAGCGTCGGAGAACGGTGTGCTGCTGCGTGTCTGGGATTCTCTGGCCTTCGAGGTTCGCACCCGTTTCGCCTTAGAGTCTCTCAAGACTGCTGATTTCGTCGCTATCGCTCGTGAGCATGAGTCTATTGTCGACGCCTTGGACGCCGGAGATGCGCAGCGGGCAAGTCAATCGCTCCATTCGCACTCAGGCCAATTGGTCGAGTACCTGCGTAATGAAGCTGCCGAGCGAGAGCAACTCGCGGACAAGCCGACAACTAAGAAAACTACCCCATCCCCAAGCCGTGGCTGACCAGCCAGTCAAGTTCAAGACCTACTGCAGCTATACCAGCCTATGAAACGCCATGTTTTTGGATAACAGGAATCACCATGGCTCTCCCCCTGGATAAGGCAAAGACAATGCTTGCGACATTAATGTTGGCATTCTTGATGTTCTGCACTGTTACCCCTTCCGCATTCGCTCAGGAGTCAAAGCTTGGTGCTCATCGGCCGAACCTCATTTTCATCGTGACTGATGACCATGGCTACAACGACCTGGAAGCGACCGATCTGCGCGATGAAGTCAGCATGCCTAACGTACACCGACTGTCGACCCACGGAGCGCTGATGACGCAGGCTTACTGCACCGCGCCGCAATGTGTGCCATCGCGCGCGGGAATTGTCACTGGACGGTATCAGCAGCGCTTTGGGGTTGAATCAAACAAGGAGGGGCCGCTTCCCACGACACAAAAATCCATTGCCTCGCGTTTGAAAGGATTGGGATACACGACCGGACACGTCGGGAAATGGCACCTCGATGTCAATCGAGGAACCAAGCAATGGTTGAAGACGCATGGCTACAAAAGCATGGCGGACGTTCCTCTCTCGGTTTTGAACTCATTCAAACCGCAACGGTTTGGTTACGATGAATTTGCCGAGGGTACAGCAACAAGCCTCTGGTCCAACTTCGATGTCACCGGAAAAAGCTTCCCTGCCAGAGAGGTGAACTATCGCACCTATGAAGAAAATTCGCACAAGGAAAAGTACCGCATCCAGTTGCAGACCGAGCTTGCTCTGGCTTTCATCAATCGACACGTGGACGAATCGGATCCGTTTTTTCTGTACCTCGGCTACTACGGTCCGCATGTTCCTTTGGACGCACCTGCCTCGTTGACTGATCAGGTTCTTTCACTCTCGGAACTTGAGCAGAAGGGCTACGATCACTCCAGCGTGATGATCAAAAAGAGTGCCAACTACGCAAGAGACTACACCGAAGCCGAGGTTCGGCAGCAAGGTCTGGCTCTATTGAAGGGCATCGACAACGGCGTCGGGGACATCTATCGGTTGCTGCAAGAAAAGGGGAAGTTGGAAAACACTCTCATCTTCTTCATGAGTGACAACGGCGCCCCCTTAAGCGTCCGATCCTGGGATGGCTCCGTTAACGATCCCTGGCATGGGTCCAAAGGAATCATCTTCGAAGGAGGTTCCCGGATTCCCTACATCATCCACTGGAAAGGCGTTATCCCAAGTCAGGTGTTTGACCAGGGTGTCAATACACTGGATGCCGGCGCCACCGCGGTAGCTGTTGCTGGCGGCGCCCCTGATTCGGACCCCATGCTCGACGGGGTGAACCTGATGCCGCACCTCACCGGCGAGGATAAAGGCGCCCCGCATCGATATCTGTATCAGCGCTACATGAATACGGCGTCCATCATCGAAGGGAAACTCAAATACATGCGGCACGAGAACGGCGAGGAACTCCTGTTTGACGTCTCCATGGAAAAGCCGGCAGCTTACAACCCCGACAAGGACTTCCATGAGGCGGTCAACTTGATTGAAGAAATGCCGGAGAAAGCCGCCGAGTTCAGGAAGGAATTAAAATCCTTTACGAAGACCCTGCCGGTTCCCCATTACTCTGGCGGCTTCCATTCCAGTCTCTATGAATTTGCTGAAAGACAATGGGGCGTGCGCGAGAACTCTGGTCGTTCAAAAACCGTGGAACGAAATTCGAAAGCCAGAGAGTCGCAGTCAACCGGTGCCGCCGCGCAAAAGCATCGGAATACGCCGTCGGTAACGTCCCCGTTGAGGAGCGCTCCGATTCAGTCCACCAAAGACGCGCAAAAACCCAACGTGATCATGATCCTGATTGATGACATGGGCTGGGCCGATTCTGCTTCATACGGCTCGATGTACTACGACACTCCCAACCTGGCGCGTCTTTGCGGCGAGGGCATTCGTTTCACTGATGCCTACGCGGCGGCTCCCCTGTGCTCACCCACCCGCGCCAGCATCATGTCGGGCCAATATCCCGCCCGGCTGCGCATGACCCAGGCGGTGACACCTAAGAACGTGCCGAATCCAAAGGCTTTGCCGCCGAATCCCAATGAATACTGCGGTCGCGTGCAGAACCGAAATCATCTGCCGTTGGAAGTTTTCACGTTGGCCGAGGCGCTCAAGGAGGCGAACTACCACACAGCACATATCGGCAAATGGCATTTGAGTCCCTCTGGCGCGCGGTTTACAGAAGGCGACACGAAGTATCACGCGGAAAATCAAGGTTTTGATTTTGTCATCGGAGGCGCGCACCGACCGGGGCCGCCCGACTACTACTCGCCCTATGCACGCAACGGATCCGGCATCCGGAACTTGAAACCAGGTCCAGAAGGGGAGTACCTGAATGAACGACTGGCGGAGGAATCCATCAAGTGGATTGATTCGGTCAAGGATTCCGACCAGCCGTTCTACTTGAACTTCTGGCACTACGCGGTACACGGTCCGGTCATTCCTAAGAAAGACCTGTTGCCCAAATACAACAGACGCAGAGACCCAAAGGCCGATCAACGCTGTCCCGAAATGGCGACCATGCTCGACAGCATGGACAACAGCATTGGCATGTTACTCGACTGGCTAGACAAGCCGGCCAATCGCCAGCTGAAGGAAAACACTCTGATCATCCTGACCTCCGACAACGGCGGCGTGATTCACAATCAGGTGGACGGCAATCCCTGGACATCGAACCGCCCTCTGCGCGGCGGCAAGGCCAATACCTATGAAGGCGGCGTGCGGGAGCCGTGGATTGTCCGCTGGCCCGGAAAGATCCAGCCGGGAACTGTATGCCACGATCCGGTTCAATCCACCGACATCTATCCGACGGTGTTGGAAGCTGCCGGGGTGATGCCTTGTGAGGGTATGCCACTGGACGGAAAGAGCATTGTTCCCCTGCTGCGCGGTGATGCAATGAAACGCCGTCCCATCTTCACTCACTTCCCGCACAACATGGGCGCGCTATGCGCGCCTTCGACCAGCGTGCGATATGGGGACTGGAAACTCATTCGTTTCTTCCATGCCGGAAAGGATGCTGCCTCGCATGCCTACGAACTCTTCGATCTGAAACGTGATCCCTCCGAGGCGATCAATCTGGCGGACCACTTCCCGGAAAAAGTTCGGGAGCTTGATCGTTTGATTGAAACCTTCCTTGCCGACACGGATGCCCTTGTTCCGATTCGCAATCCTAACTTCATGGGAGACCCACAGGCGATGCGCACGGAGCAGTCTGTCCGCACAGGTCCAAAGCGACCTCGGGCGCTTCGCTTGAATGTCCCCCCAATCAAGACCGACAAGGCGGGCAATCGCCTGATCCGGCTGACAGATCAGGACGACGCCTCTCGCCACACACATGCGATTGTGCTGGAGGGATCGAACTGGGTTCGGGTCAACAACATCTCCGACGGAAGCGTGGAACTGGGCTGGGACGCGGCACCAAAGAATGGAACTGCCAAGGTCCTGTTTGGCTGGAAAGGTGGAGCCATTCCCCAAGAGATCAATTTGGCCACGATTCCCGCCTGTGTGCTGGAGCTCAGCCGGAATGGCTCCGAGGTCTCACATGAGTACGTGATGTTGCCGTCAGGATCAGTCAATCAAGCCGCTTCGCAATGGCCCCCGCCCGGGCGCCGCTCGCAGGACCAATTCTTCAAGAGTCGGGATCGGAATGGTGACGGAGCGATCACGCTGGAAGAATTCATTGGTAACCCAAAGGGGCGCAATGTGCTCGCCCTAACCAAGCGATTCAATAACATCGATTCAAATGGCGACGGCAAGCTACACCTGAGCGAATTGAAGGAGCAAACAAAATGAAACCAGCACTCCTCTCGGTCGCAATCGCCCCGCTCTTGATTGCCTTCACGCCTGCTGGTCGAGTCGAAGCAAAGTCTCCCAGTATCTTGTTCTGCATGGCGGACGATTGGGGTTGGCCACATGCCGGGGTTTATGGCGATCAAGTGATCAAGACACCCACTTTTGATAGGCTGGCGAAAGAAGGGATTCTCTTCGAGCGTGCCTTTGTCTCCTGCCCCTCCTGCACTCCCTGTCGCAATTCCATCCTGACCGGGCAACAGTTCTACCGCCTGGAATCTGGGGCGAATCTTTGGAGCACTTTGGATGTTAGTTATCCAAACTTTATGTTTCTTTTAAGAGGAGCGGGCTATGAAATTGGTCATTGGCGCAAAGCGTGGGGGCCCGGTTCGTTTATGCCAGGCGGATACACCGAGGACCCGTGCGGACCTGCGAGCACATTCAACGAATTCATGCAGCAGCGGGATAGAGGCAAGCCCTTTTGTTTCTGGTTCGGCACCAGTGATCCGCATCGCAGCTACGTCAAAGACAGCGGTGCGAAGAGCGGAATTCCCGTCGACAAAGTACGGGTCCCTGCGTTCTATCCGGACACTGCCGAGATTCGCAGCGACATTGCGGATTACTATTTTGAAGTTCAGCGCTGGGACCGTGACGTGGGCAAGGCCATCGAACTGCTCGAAGCAGCCAACGAACTCGAAAATACGATCATCGTCATGACTGGCGACCACGGTATGCCCTTTCCCCGCTGCAAAGCCAACCTCTACGACTGGGGCACCCGCGTACCACTGGCGATTCGCTGGGGTCAGCAAGTGAAATTGCCTCGCTCTGTCGACACGTTGGTTTCGTTAACCGACTTGGCTCCGACGTTTCTGGAAGTCGCCGGCAGCAAAATACCCAGGCAAATGACTGGGGATTCGCTGCTACCCATTCTCAAGAATCAGCCGACGGGACGCCGCAACAGCCGAGGTGACTTCGTCGTCTTTGGGCGCGAACGTCACGTCCCCGCTCAACAAAAGCCGTCCCTGCAGGGCTACCCAGCCCGCCAACGCCGGTCCTCTGTGGTTCAACCATCCCTTCAGCCAGCAACTGCTGCAGGAGACCATGGACGAGGAGCTCCGCTATGCCTGCAACGCCGGAATTGATTTCTTTGTCTACCACGGACCGGCACGCAAGCTTTACGCCAACGGTTGGGGACTCAGGAACAATTTCGATTGCCACATGGCCAGCAAGATACCAGAAGCCCAAAAAGTAAACTTCACTTGGGCTCTGTATGCGCACCGAGCCATTCGTTACACGCGAAGCAAAGTGACCACCATGATGGACGAGACGATTAAGTACATCAAAATGCCGAACTGGCAGACGGTGATGGACGGTCGCCCCTTGATCGTCGTCTACCATCCCGAACGATTCCGAGCGGCCCTACAGATCGCCCAGGGCAAAGAGCACATGACCGGCGGCGAAACTGCGGAGTACGTCAGGTAGCAGGTCGAAGCCGCGGGCCTGAAGACCCCTTACATCGTTGGTTGCATGGAGCCGAGGTATAGTTTCATGCATGCCGAAACACTGAAGAAAGAGGGCTACGATGCATTCATGGACTATGAGGGAGCCTATGGCGGTGAGGTTGCCAGAAGAGACGAAGCGCCAACCTATGCGTCGGCCACCGAGGAGATCCTCAAGACCTGCGAGCAAGAGTATCTGAACCGCGACCTTCCGTTCATTCCTCCCTGCCCGAGCATGCATTATCGGTGGGCCCACGCCTTTAATCGCAAGCAAAAGCCTATAAAAGAATTGTATCACTGCCAGTGACCCAAGGACGGTGACCTCGCGGCCCGAGTAAAAGCTGTTCTTGATTTCGTGGCAACCCACCCCGAGAACTGCGAGGCGCAGACTGTGATCATGTATTCATGGAATGAACACTCCGGGGGCGGCGGCATTTGCCCGACCATGGGCAAGTCGCCCGAGTACGAACCTGAGACGCAATGGCTCGATGAAGTGGCCGTGGCGCTGGCAGCGTGGAAGTATCCCCCAAACAACAATCCAAAAGACGACGATGAAAAAGACGACGAAGAGCTTTCTTTCTAAGAGGGGCCTTGGCTTTCCTGCTCTTGGTTCGGATGTCGCGTCAACGTTAATTCGGATTGCATGGCGTCAGTCCCCTAACGTCAACGCGAAACGAGAGTGGCGACAGGATTTAAACTTACCATCTCTTTACGCAGCAAAAGATATCGCAGATGACCAAATCAACGGTCCGAGATCGAATGACTGTTTGAACTACAGAGACAGAATTTCAAGAGATCGCGAAGCGTTGGCAACACACGAAAAACAGCTCGACGCAAATCGATGCGACGAGCTGTTTTGATTTCAAATCGGGCTAGCGGGATTTGAACCCACGACCTCTACCACCCCAAGGAAGTGCAGGGCATAGAAAACCCTTGTTTTTCCGAGGTAAAACGCTAATCGAGTGGGCCTGACTAGGACTGTTTTTCACTCGAAAAGGGTCGTGAAAAGGGTGGTAAAAATATCGCCTTTTTTTGCTGCCGTGATAACGCTAGAAACGCTAGCCAAAAGGGTAGCATTCGAGGCTAATCTCCCCCATCTCCCCCGCCGTCTCCCGAGTCTCCCCCGCCACTAGACTCTATCCCGTCTCCAGGGCCACATAACGCGCCCAAGAAGTGGACCAAGGCGCTGAAGGCAGTCATGCCCAGTATTATCATTCCATACCCGATCAGGCCCGGCTTCTCTTCGGGCGGAGTCTGACCTGTGAGGTCATCGTATAAAACCAACCCTCCGAATAGTCCTATCATAACCAGCGTCGTCGAGACAAAACTCTTCATCTTTACCTCTCTGGTTCCGCCTACTGTTCAGTGCTTAGCTGGCGGGTGAGCCTACCAAATGTTGTGTCGCTTAGGCAACACAACGGATAGCCAAAGCAATAGGTACTCAGGCTTCAGAAAGAGGCGGAGACCCGCCAAAAACGAAAGAAGCGACAGCCCGAGTCAATCAAGCTGCCGCTCTTTTAGAAAGTTAGAAACGCTTGCCGCCAGCTGAGCGTAGCGACTCGGGCTAATCTCCCGAGTCTCCGTCATAAGGACTTCCGTGCCGGTCCTATCTAACGTTTTCCCAATCGCGACTTAAGCCGTTGCGACTCGCTGTTATGAACGTCGTGGTCGGCGGAAGACTAGGCCGAGAGCACCGATGCCGAAGATGGCGAGGGAGGTTGGTTCGGGAACGGCCGCTACTTGACTGCGTCCAAACGTAAGATTGTCCAATACCCCGTAGCCCCCAGTTATTGTAAAGGCTGCGATATCATCGGTGGAACGAAGAATTCCCCTAAACGCACCCTCGTCGGTACTGCCGGGAGTTGAAATTGGGGCCTCCGCCTCGATGACATAACTCTCTAAGACTGAATTGTCCGCCGCAAGTGCTGTGATGGTAAATGGCGTTGCATAATCGGGAGCATAGTTCACGAATCCGCCTACCCCGCTAACGAGTCCGTCATTGAAGTCAAAACGGATAGTGTCACTCGGGGAATTGATGCCTACGAATCCGCTTCTGCCAGCATTCCAACGACCGTTTGAAACTAGGTTGTAGTTGCCATCTCCTATCACGCTCTGTGAATACGAAGATGAATATACTATATCTTCACCAATCGGGTTCCCGATCTGTACGGGTCCCGCAGTGAAATTGAAAGCTCCCGAGAACTCTGAAAAATCAACCAGCAATGGGCTGCTGAGTGCGCCGGAGGAGGTCATCAGCCCTGCCTGCACCTGTCCCGCATTCGCGACCAGCATTGCTGCAATCGCAAATCCAAATGTTGTTGCTTTTCGGATCCATGAATCTACGTAGATGCCTTTCGCAACCTCTCTCATTGGGTTGATCCCCATCTGTCCTTCTTCCTTCGCTGTCAGCGCACTGTTACCAACCGCCGACAGTTTGCTACACGCGGGAGGCCAAGAAGGGCCTAGAACGTAACCGTCGGCGGGCTTGGTTGTGTTTGTGATCACAACGTGTAGCACGAATAGAACGACTAGCGAAAAGAGAGGTACTCAAGACATCAGAGAGATGGCGAAGACTCGCCACAGTGGGAAAGAAGCGACGGCCCTAGAGACAAAAAGGGCATAGATCTGGACGCAAAAGCTCTTCCTGCGAAAGTTGATCATAGGCCATCACCGCAATGACGTGACGCCCAAGTTCTGACCAACCAAGTGACCTGCCTGCTCAGGTTAATTTTTGACGAACTTATTCAGTCGCAGCCAAAGTGCCTATCAGCAAATGACTCTTGCCTTTGGCGAGAGATTCAATCGAAGCCTGTAAGCCTTTGAACCCGAACGGTTTGAAGGCTTTCCTTATTTCATCCGTGAGGCGTTCGTTGAGGTCATCTCGGTCAGATAGATCTTCGTAAGAGGTGCGAGAGACCTCCACGCAGATACCCCTGAGAGCCACGGAGAGCCGGTTTAACGCGTTGCAAAAACAGGGTGCATCTTATCGCACTGAGAATCCAGTCGCGACTGGCGACGCCTGAGGCCCCCCTAGGGGCGATAAAACTAGAGAATGAGCCAGAGAACCAACGAGGTACTTTGTGTGAACGACCGCAGCAAAACGCCGACGCAGAATCAACTGACGAAAGTCGCATTTGCCTTTATTGCAAGCAACCTGTCTCAAACAGCAAAGACGTGGTTCGCGGCATCTGCAAAGCGAGTTGCTATCACGAAGCACGACGCAGGGTCGCCGAAGGTAAGACGACTTGGGAAACGCTTGAAAAAGCAAACCTTATATTGCCAGTAGGTGCTACTAAAATAGGACGCCCCATACGCACTAAGCTCAGCAAAGAAGCAATGGAACAATTAGAGCAGGCCAATCGGAAGCACTCTTGTCGCAAATGACCCTCTAGGCTTTGCCCACATGCCACACGGCTGCGATAGGCGATTTCATTAAGTCAAAAGATCAGACGCTATTCACGTAATCAGCGTTAAAAATATAGAAAACGATAAACACAACTACCGCTAACCCAATAAGTGCAAGCGGGAAGACACAGCCACCCATCGCTAGCCAAAACCAAAGTTTACGCTTGCTTGTGGGCTTCCTCGCTTCAACGATAGGTAGCTCGCTACTCTCTGGCTGGCTGTATGGATTTGGTTGTTCAGTCATTGATGTCTCGTTCAGTCAGAATCAATTCCTCTTGCTGTTGGAGCGTGCCTAAGATCTCGCAGCATCTTTTCTTTGTTTATTTTGGGCATCTCAACACTGTATGAATTGTTTTTGTACAACGCAAGTGTGTGAAAGCTAGCAGCTGGACAGGTGGTCTTTTCGGGTGCGGTTATATGTTCGCGCCATCATGTCGCCGCCATGGCTCATGCTGGCGTAAGATTCAATGATTCGCTTCACAAATTTGACACGGTATGAAGATCTCGTATAAAAGGAGCCCATGATGGTGAACGCTAGGTTTAGTATTTCTTGAAACCCTATCTAGCTTCTGGAAAGCGATACAGAAAGAGTGAAAACGGTAGAAGATGTAGCAGCAGAGCTGCTGAAGGTGTCCCCAGATACAGTCAGGAGATATTGCAAACAGAATAGGATGCAGCACTACGATGCTGGCACAGGCTCCAGAAGCCACCTCAGAGTTAACCTGGAATCGTTCCTGGCCAACTCAGTCGTGGCAGTGAGGAGCAAGAAGCAGCAGCCGCAGTTGGCGGCGTATTCGCATCTGTTATTCGCATCTGTATAAGTATCGCAAGTCTTGAAAAGCTGGCAGCTGGACAGGTGGCAGTACTCAAAGAGGAGTCACTAAGAAGTGATGGATTATCGAATTGAGAAGTCGTGGTTTCGCGCGCCAGTCGTTGTCTACGCCTGCCCCGACTGCAAAGTCTAGCTGGAGTCATCTTCGGACGAGGCGGGCATCATCGATATCTGCCCAACTTGTCTCAGTAAGTTTGAGGTGCCTGGCAAATCTGCGAAAATACTTACGCCGAAGAAAAAGCGACCGCTTGCAAGAAGAATTGCTGATGTTTCCAAAAATGTTTGGGGTGCATTCATCTACCTTTTTCTATCCGTATTTGCGAAACAGAAGTCGCAAAAAGTGCATGTTTGACAGGAACTGTTGCTCTCGAATCAGCCTTGCCACCGGCCCAGGTTTAGTCTGTCACAATTGCCAGCGCGTTTTATGGCCTCTGACCGCTTGCCCCCAAGCAGCAGGCCGTCTGAAATCCGGTTGCTCCTGCTCAAGTTGCTTTGCCCATTTGCGATACTGCTCAGGGCCTTCCTGCGATCCCCTGCAATCCTCTAACAAGCTTTGTCACTCAGAGAAGTAATCGCTTCTGTCTCTGAATCGTGCCCCGGGGTTGTGCAAGCTGCCGCTGGGGGTAAAGTCTATCGATGCCGCTGACTCAAGCAGCTTCCCTCTCTCTAGAGGCACCAAGAAGCAAACTTCCTGGCTCTTCGTGATTGAGAGTGTTACCTCCTCCCATCTAGTCATTAGAACTGAAAGTAAAAACCGGCAGTTAGTTGGATGTTTTTAATGCGCGTAGTATACGGCTTCTTCTTTTCCTGACAGATTTTGGGTGACATCGTATCGTCGGTGGTATCAGTTCCGGCCATGGATTCGCAGCAGTGCTGCGTTTTTCCAAGAGATTTTCTCCATTTAGTCCAACCCTATCTGGCCTGATTAATGCGTATCGCATCTTGGCAGAGAAGTATTATCGGCACAAAGACTGAACTCCCACCGGCACTGCCGAGCACATGCGGCCAGTCATGCGGCGGCTGCGGCGATGGTATAAACCTGTTTGCTGGTTGAAGGAATTACATTGGAAAGCAAAATCCTACCTTTCTTGTTATGCAAACTTGAAAACCCCTAGCGTTCGATACAATAACGCCAGGCGGGCTGTTTCTTCACAGGGGTTGCGAGACTATGTACTCCAACTCTGAGTAATTACCGTTCGCAAACATAGAGGGTTTAGTCATGCTCACATCTCGGCGTAACTTTTTGGGCAGTACTTCAGTAGCAGGGGCATTTGCTAGCAGTTTTTTACTCGATGAGGTAAGGCCGACTGCGTTAGCAGCCGCAGAAGCAAGCGGCACGGATCACGCAGCTAGAATCCTGTTCAACGAAAATCCGTTAGGCCCATCACCGAAATCTTTAAAGGTACTCATGGCAGCCGGTCAGCAGTTTGCTCGGTACCCATTGTTGGAGAGTAAAAAGCTGGCAATGAAACTCCGTCAGCACAACGGACTACCCTACGAAGAAGTAAGTGAAACCCTAGCATTGGGTGATGACAGGGAGGGAGAAGGAAACGTCAACCTACTTCTAGGTGTGGGTTCTTCAGAGATTCTGCGGGCTGCCGCTTGGGCCTACTGCGGGTCGGGTGGAAATGTTGTTGAGCCATATCCCAGCTATTCGGCAATTGGTTCCGCGGCAGCTGGAATCCCAGGTGCGAACGTCAAACGCAAAATGGTTCCTTTAGATAGTCGTAATCGGCTTGACGCTGCAGCCATGTGTGCTGCAATCGACGCGGATACGCGACTGGTAGTAATCTGTAACCCAAACAACCCCACAGGGACCACAATCACTCTTTCAGAGATTGAACGCATAGCCAAACAAACGCCTAGTGACGCGCTGATTTTCGTGGATGAGGCTTATATAGAATTCACCGAGGAGCCAGAATCTACTACGGCCGTTGAGCTCGCGAAAAACCGAAGCAATGTGCTGGTTTCGCGAACATTTTCCAAGATATATGGTCTCGCTGGTTTGAGGGTGGGATATGGGATTGCCTACAAGGACATCATTGGAAGGCTAAAAAACTATATGCTTGGCGGGCTCTCCTTTAACATGCCCGGCATTTTGGCGGCACAACAAGCGATAGACGACGATGAGCACCTTCGCGATACTTTGAAGCTAAATCGAGCAATTCACGCCTCATGGGCGAAGTTTTTTCATGATGCGGGTTGGAACATGACACCAAGCTGCACCTGTTTTTGCTGGGTAAACATCGGCGAGGACTGTGGCCCACTCGTTAGGTTTCTTGCCGACCGAAACGTCCTAGTGAGCGGAGGTCAAAGGTGGGACATGCCTAACTTTGTGAGGATCTCCATTGGCACTGAGGAGGAAAACGAAATGCTCCTTAGTGGGATCAAGGCCTTCCTCGCGGTCTAACTACCGAATTTCTCACCTAGGAGAAGTTTTAGGTCTTATATGCGATCCTGCGCGCATGTGAGGCAAGGGGGCAATGTCTATGCCTATGCAATCGCGATGTTGTCTTTTATGTAGGTGTGTGTCTTCAACTATGAGCTGGACAGGTGGTCTGCTCGGGTGCGTGGATAAGTTTGCGTCATCATGTCGCCGCCATGGCTCATGCTGGCGTAAGATTCAATGATTCGCTTCACAAATTTGACACGGTGAGAAGATCTCGTATAAAAGGAGCCCATGATGGTGAACGCTAGGTTTAGTATTTCTTGAAACCCTATCTAGCTTCTGGCAAGCGATACAGAAAGAGTGAAAACAGTAGAAGATGTAGCAGCAGAGCTTTGTGTCTCAGAATCAATGGTTCGGAGACTTATAAGCAAAGGAGAAATCGAGCACTACAGAATAGGAAGGGCAGTGCGTGTTAGCGACGAGCAGCTCAACAGATACTTGGAATGCTGCCTTGGTGAGCCGGCACACAAGAAGGCTT
Organism: Aureliella sp.; assembly: GCA_963691875.1. Lineage (GTDB taxonomy): Bacteria > Planctomycetota > Planctomycetia > Pirellulales > Pirellulaceae > Aureliella. The sequence goes on along the minus strand of OY829846.1, from coordinate 185,731 downwards.
CAGTTACGAAGCGGCACTTCTAAACTTGTTCGCTTGCTCCAAAAGGTACTCGGGGTTCTTCTTCAACTTTTGATAGACCCTGAGTACCATCTTCTCATCTTTGTGAGACATCAGTTGCAAGACTGTCTCAAGTCCCATGCCTTGCATGAGGGCGTTTGTACACCAAGTGTGTCTTAAGCCATAAGCGATTGGCGTCCAGCCAATCTCATCGGCAATTCGGTGCATGGCACATTTGATACTGTCTTTGGTCCATGGCCTGCCCTTCGTATTGAGAAACAGAAAGTCGTCTGGTTCCCTGTCTTGCGATTTAGCCTCCAAGATCTCCCATGCCTTGTCGCTGGGATAGATGGTGCGCTCTCTGCCATCACCTTTGGCCGATTCCTCAGGCGGAAGAACACACACCCTGTCTCGCATATGCCTTGGCTTGAGTCTCCTTGCCTCCCCTGGTCAGCATCCAGTTTCCATCAGGAACACGACAAACGACTTGAACGGCTCCTTGACGTTGCCGAGTATCTGACTGCATTGGTCATCATCGTAGTATTCATCTCTCACCTGCTCCTGCGGCTTCTTGTATCCGCTTAAGGGATTCTTTGAAACGTAACCTTCCTTTACGCACCAGTTCAACATCTCTGTTACGCAACGCAAGTTAATGTTCTGCGTTGTCGTGCTCTTCCAGCCTGGGTTCTTTGCAATCCACCTTGTGAGATGATGTCCTCTCAGGCTGGAGAGCTTAAGCGACTTGCCAGTGTGTTTGCAGAAGTTCTTAAGGCTGCGAAGCACCTTGGCGTAAGTGGCGGGTGCCTTGTTCTTTTCAACCCAAGTGAGATACTCCTGAGCCATGGCGTAGACGGTATTGATCTCGGCACCAATAGCCTCACGATCAGCCATGAGCTGATGAAACGCCTCGAGCGCCTTGCTCTTCAACTTCCCAAGGTAGATACGCCTACCTTCAATCGTGCAAACCCACTGCTTATCGCTCTCGCGGTAGTACGGCTTGGGTTGTCGTGGCACTGAGACATTCCCGAAAAGGGTGGTACCCCTTAAGCCAGAAACTCCACGATACGAAAAAACCCTGCGAAACACAAGGAATTGCAGGGTTTATGTAAAGTCGGGCTAGCGGGATTTGAACCCACGACCTCTACCACCCCAAGGTAGCGCGCTAGCCAGGCTGCGCTATAGCCCGATGGGCGAATTGATTCGCCTCTCAGTGTCAAAAACACCAACAAAAACAAGGGTTTTCTGTTCTCTCGTTGCCGTTTTGCCCATTATATTCTCGGTGCTTCTCACGGACAACGCCTGTTGGTTTTTTGCGGCTTTTGGGGTGTTCTAGCGGGGGTTTAGGACCGGTTTAGGACCGGTTTAGGACCCGATCCTAGACACTTTTGAACGAGGATGTGGATCAGAGCTGGCGCCTGGTTTTTGACAGCTGCTAGCCCTTATGTAAGACTGGTCCTCCAGTTCATTTGGTTCCGGGGAGAAGGTAAGAATGCGTAGGTGTTTAGCAGCGAGTCTAGTTACTGTGCTGTTAGTTTATCCGGTAGTTGGTCTCGCTCAGACTGACCCTCTAGCCGAGGCAGCGAAATGGCGTCTGAAACTCGAAGAAGAAAAGGCGAGACTGGCTCGGGCTCGAAGGATTCAGAATGACCAAGTTCTGCCGGAGTGGGACTCAAGACACGAACTGAAGTCCTTGAACCTGAACTCGCTGAACGAAGGAGATGTGGGTCGATTGGCTTTTGACAACGGCAAAGTCCTCCAGGTTCTCGGTAAGACGGAAGCTCTGATCAGCTTCGGAGATAAGCTTCTTTGGCTGCAAGAGTATCCTGCAGATAAGTTGTCCGATGGCGAAGATGTGGTGGTTCGAGGGCTTGTTAGAATCGGCGAGACAAAGACTTACAAAACGTCCACGAGCTCCAACACGGTGTTCACATTCCGGCTGCTGACGGCGAAGGAACAGACGGATCACGACTACCCGACCTGGACTTCAAAAACTGGCTCGAAAGTGCAGGCGAAGTTCGTTCGTTACGGCGGCGGCAAAGTCCAACTATTGAAACCTGACGGCAAAAAACTGTTCGTCGCTCTGCGGGATTTCGCCAATGAAGACGCAGATAGACTTCGTAAAATCATCAGCAACAGAGGAAAGAAACCGAAGAACTAAAAAAAGACCGGAGGAGACAAGCTCTTCCGGCCCCGCTGCACTGCCCTAGCAGCTATCCTCAGCCCTTTGTTAAGACAACTGAGTGTTCTCAGAGGATCATCCCTACCTGATTCTCTTTTAGTGTCATTGGAGACGAAGCTATCAGGGGTGTCGTGATGCCGTCCTTGCGATGCACCACAGTGAAAAGCCAATTCTCGCTTGGTGTTTTACCTGCGAGCTCGGTATCAGGTATCTCTATGCGAACCTGTAGGGTGCCTGCATCGTCGATGACCGTTCCAGTGATTGGCCCGATCGTGCTGTTGTTCGTAGCAAGTTTCGCTCCGAAGTAAGCAGCGTCCCCGGCGATGATTCCAGGTTGCGTGATTTCAAAGTCGATCGATTGGCTCGCTCCAGTGCTTTGGTAGTCGGCGTCCTGTACCAATTCGAGGCGTTTAGAGTTCGTACTGTAAGGACTAAGAAGCTTAATCGGGACGCTGGCGAGCTGGCTCGCAATTTCTGTAGCGATTGCATTCTCGTCACAGCTGCCACCTTCACCAGTTGCACCGGCAACGATCTTCACATTGTCACCTGCGGCGACCGTGAATCCAGGCGCGGCGGCAAGCGTGATTGTGTTCGTCGCACTGTCGTAGTCAGTGACGGTCGCGAAAGCTTTCTGGCTTGCATCCGCTTGATCGGTGACAATTGCTAGAGCTCCGTTGTAGACGTCGTCGTCAGGAGCTCCGGCATTGAGGATCAGAACGGTTTGTGATGTGACGGTTCCAATCGTGGTATCGAGCAACTGAGTTGGGCTAGTACCCGTAGTAACGGCGTCCAGCTGATCAGATAGAGTCTTGAGCGTGTCACCATCGGCGCCTTGCCGAGCTAGATCCGTCATGGCGAACGGCGCGACAACATCAAGCAGCGTCTGAATAGCAGTTGCCATTCGACCAGCTGCAGACTCAGCTGGAATCGCTGATCCTAGAATCTGTGTCAGGTTCGCGGCAACTGGGTCGGTGAGCGAGCGAGTGCCATTGCTCCAGATGTCTGAAACAAGACTGTTGAGCGTGTTTCTGTCGGTCGCCGTGAAGTCGGTTGCTACCGCGTCTGTCACGGTTGGATTCACTACGGCTGAATAGGTTTGCGCGCTAATCGTCGCAGACGCAGTCATTATCAGCTGTTCCAGCGCGTCTCCGTTGGTCACGGTGTAGATCGACTCGTACCTACCAACAGACGGATTGGTCAGAGCAGAAAGGTTTCCGCTGCGGTCTGTGCCGGAGGGGTTCACGGCTGTCAATGTCGGCGCCGAGTCAGGAGCAACAGCGACTCCCGATTCATTGACGCAGAGCAAGACGACCTTGTATTCCACTGTTCCTGACTCGGGGTGCTCGTACTGTGCCGCTGTCGCGACTCGAATTCGCGAAGTGATGCCTGTTGTGAGCCCATCGATCGAAGCCTGAACAGCAGCTAGCGCGGTAGTGTTTGCAGCAGACGACGTTGCAGCGTTGGATGCATCGCTGAACAGACTGACGAATGTTGCGTCTGCTTTGAAACTTGTGAGAGTCTCCTGAGCGGTTGGCTTATTATCCAAGTCAGAAAGAATGTCATCCGTATTCGTCGCTGTCGCATCGAGAATCAAGTCTAGGCGACCTCCGTCCGTCCAGTCGGCAACAATAGCACCCAGATTCGCTGGGATGTCGAGATTCGGCGTATTCGTCGCTGGCGTGGCAGTTGTACCGTCAACACCAAGCCGATGGCGGATCTGATTCTTTTCTGTCGCCGTCCAGTCTCCGCTACCTCCTACGCCTGTTCCGATATCCTCCATTGTCTTAGTCGGAATAGCTACATTGAACAGGAACTCAAAACCATCAGCAACTTGGTTACCGGTTCCAGCGATAGAATGACCGTTGATCTGGATCATGTTCGCGGATACGGTACTCCCAGTTGTTAGCACCCCTTCGGACTGGATAGCCGCTAAGCACGAATCTTCTACGTCAAGGTTCTCAAGATCTGTTTTCAGAGTGTCTAGGATAGCTCCAGCTTGAGTGCCCCCAGTGATTCCTGCAATACTCTGTTGCCATGTCAGCAGCGGTAGATCTTGCAACTGCTTGCCGACGGTTCCTGCCGTGTCGTGGTTTCCTGCCAGGACACGATCAAGAATCAAATCGCGAGTGGCAGCAGCAATTGCTTGCACGGACAAGTCCCCGGTCGTCATGTCGCTGGCAATCAAATCCGCAATGGCCTGCATTACCGCAGTTCCATCCAGCTCGTTGATGACCGCAGCTTCCAGGGCTGCTGCGAGGCTTGTTCTTTCGCCTGCGGTCAAGGTCATCGCATCGCCAGTGGATGCAACATTCTCGGCGGTGATTGCTGCCGCGCATGCGGCTGTAGTCTGGGATTCATCCAGGTCGTTGGCGTTAGTCAGATCGTCTACCGTCTGAACCTTTGAGAAAATACTCACCCCGCCTTCATTGACGATCAACTCGTTGAGCAAGGCAGTCGGAGCACCCGGCTTGCTCTCTGGGGCATAATTCACTGCAAAGAGTCGGTCCAAGTACAGAGCGACCATCGCTGCGTTGCATGAGTTCTGCACATCCGAAGGGCTGACATTGTTCAGTCCGAGATTCGCTGTTGCCGGATCGTAAGCTACAACCGCAATCTCATCTTCAACAAACTCCGTATCGGTCAACGTTGTCCAGACACAAAGCTTTCCGACTGAACTAACTGCGGCGTCGGGTAAGCCGATTTTGTAGCGACCTCCATCAACGTGATAAATGCCGCCATCGGCGTGGGCACCTCCAGCACTCATCGCAACGGGAGTGAGCGTCACTACCGTGCCGTTGTCGAGCTGATACTTGATACTCAGCCCCGATGTTGCACTAGTCACGTCGGTCTTTGCCGTACCATCCGTGTTCATGATCTGCACGGTTGCGTACTGATCTGTTGAGCCAGCTTGTATTGTCATAGCGCCAAAACCTCCTTGCCCGCTGCTCGTTTTTTTCTCGCAAGCAGCGCGTTTGCAGTCGGCCCGCCTCCACCCACCGGACGATAGACAGCCATGAAATTCTTTTTGCCACTACGGCTAGGCGACGACGTGAAGTCACCTACTTCAGTCCCTCCAGAGGACTCTTTGTATTCGATCATCCGTCCATACGCTGGCGGGTCCGGGAACTGGCTATCCCAGGTTGGCCCCTTGGAGCACGTCGCATTACCGAATCCGTTCGCCGCAAATACGCAATCCCCAGCCAGCGCGGCTAGACTTCCGCTAGTGTGAGAGCTGGTCACTGTTGTGTCGGTTTGTTCGTCAAAATCGACGTAGGTACACGACTGGTCGACGACAAATATGACGGCTTGTTTTGATGACTTTCTTTGTGCTTGAGTAAGCGTGATCGTCGTCGTGGCAGTGCTTATAGCGATGGCTGAGATGAATGCTCGCCCCCGCCCGGTAGCGTCTGTTTCGTGGTCGATTGTGTAGGTATTGCCCTCAGTGTCAGTCGCACTTTCAAGCAGCGAGCTTGAGGTGTTTAGCGACACAATTACAATCGTGTCGCCGGTCACAACGGAAACAACTCCAGTTTGAACGTCCCCATAGCCAGGGTTGGTCATTTCCAGAATTTGCCGGATACCCACTTAGATCCCCCAGACGTCGCGTGCTGCTTGCTCGATTTCGGCGGGGGTCTTACCGGATTCCCTAGCCGCCTCCGCAGCCGCGATTGCCCCGTTGTTCCAAGCAAACACTTTGTTGACGGCATCGTCTTTCAACGTCGCATCGTCGTGTTCATCGCGGGCCGCGACGACGTCGGCGGCCGTGATGCTGTCGAAGAGTCGCCCCCCAGTGATCGCATCGACCGCAGCATCAACCTGCTCGGGTGCCAGATTGAGCTCGGGGGGCAGATTCGGAACGATGCCCTTCACTGCTTCCGTGATGGCATACAAGGCTTTGGCGGATAGGGGCATCGTGCTGGACGACACTTTCGAGCCCTGTACCTGCAAATAGGGCATTAGAACCCCCATCGCATCGTCCACTTCGCTCTTCGTTGAACGCAGGTCTACCAACGGGCCAACCCATGTTTGATCGCTTCCCATCGACATAACGGGGAACTGAGCGGTGAGTAAAAACAATACTGATGCGCCCTGCTTGTCACCCGCAGCGGTAACCGGAATATCGCGGTGCGTAAGCCGCGAGTTCACAAGAGCTTCAGCAATAGCTGCGTCACTTGAAACGCCAGCATCTTCGAGTGGCTTGATGTTCTTTAGATAGTCAAGACTCATATTGCTACTCTCTACTCTGCGTGGAAGTCTCGATCGGGTAGTAGTCGCCTTTTCCGGTAAGACGCTTTAGGGTTTCAGGTTCAATGTTCAATTCGAAGGGATGCCCAGTGGTGACTTGCTTCAGCGCGAGAGAAGTCTTCGCCCAGGTGTTTCCTGACTCCTTCAAAGAAGCCATCGGGCCGAATCGGGCGCTGACGTTAATCCCAACGTCACCGGCAACTAAGTCGTGGACGCCGACTGATTGCAGCGTGACCAAGTGCATCTTAGTATTGCCAAGTTGATCGATGCGGATTTCGTGGTGTTGATCGTCACCATCAACCCGATCCAAGTTCGTTGCGTTTCCGTCTAATGCAATACCCTCAATTCGTAGCCCAGCCCCCTTGCCACATCGGAATCGCTGAGTCCAACTGCGATTGACCAATCTCAGGAACTTCGTCTTGTCGCGACCTTCCCCAATGACATTCAGCTGTGCATACACGTAGCAAACCAACGGATTGAGCTCGAACACACCAGCTGGAACACGCACGTCCCGCTGGGTCTCCATCGCCGCCTTGTAAGCAGCCAAAAACGCAGCCGAGTCGTCCAAGCCATCGTTCGGAATTGCACCGTAGTCGCACGGATTCACCTGCGCACATGCTATTACGGGTGCGAACAGAATCAGGGCTAATGTGAGCAGTTTCATCAATCTGTTTTGTGCTTTTGGCAGGATTCTCTTACGCGGGAAGTTTACCACAAACCTCCACGAGCAAAAAACGCCTAATTCCAGCCGTATTTCGCCTTTGCCTCATCCTCTGAATAATTAGGGGTGCTGAGCTGCTGGTTTACGAAGTTATGGAAACGGTAGCCCCACCAAGGATTGTGCTCTTGAAAAGGATTCTTAGATACGTAGATGGAGACTTTACGACTGCAATCGCCGCATGGGATGGATGCTGCCCAATCACGAAAGTCTTGAAGCGTTCTGACTTTCCGGTGCAGTTGCTCCCATTTCTCTGGTCCCCACTTTTTGGGCGATCTTTCAGAATGTGGTCGACTGCCTGCTCCGATCCGTCGAGTAAAGTCGATCGTCGAAAATCTCGCATCGTCGACCTCGACAAGGGACGGTTTTGTTATTCTTGCTCCGCAAGAGCAGTGCAGAGGAAGAGTCACATATGCAGGAACCAACAGTCCGCAAGAACACTGTATTGCTGTGCTCACTATTCCTCTCCTCCGGTTTCATCAAGGTCGCTTTTCAGTGCTGCCTTTTCAGTGTTTAGCACCAGCGCGGAGTTCGGATCACTGAGGATTGAATATCCGAAGTCATCAAGCATATTCCGCAGCACCTCGTCAGAGTTCCCCGTTAAACTTTGCGACGAAAGCCAAGTATCGACATCCGCAGTTGTGCTTTCTTCTTGGTAGGACCAAGAGTCGTCGTAGTCGATTGTTGAGCCCACAGTGTTTGCAACGATTTGGTGCAAGTCTGTGCCTGAGTAGAATATGACGAATCTCTTAGTCGTCGTCAGTGTTGTTGCAGTCATAGATCAATCCAAGTAGTACCGTCGAAACTGTCCTGCGTTGGAGAGTGTCGAGCATTCAGATGGACTAGCCCCAACAGCGAAATCTTCAAATGTTGCGGGGAGATCTTCACAACACGTCGGCAGTGCTGGGTCGAGGAACCCACACCAAAAACCACCAGCTTGATCAATTGTCGATGAAATTGTTTGACCGTTGACAGTCTGAGTCCATACATACGAGGTGTAAGTAAATGTTAGCGTGAGACGCCCTAGGTTCCATACGAAGTCGAACGTACCGTTGAAAACGACTGTGTAGTCGCCGAACGTGCTTGCCCCGTTTGATGTTCCCGCAATCGTAATTGTGCCCCCCAGCCCTGCAAAGAACTCGATCGTTGGAGGCATCACTAGGCAACCAAAGTTGCTCGTTTCATTGTCGTCGATGTAGGTTCCATTTAACCCATCGAGACCACCAAGCGTTACGTCAAAAGTCCAATCAACTGTGTCCCAAACGGGTTGACGAGTGCAAGTGTTAGTAATAGTTGGAGCGAACCCTGCGAACTCTCCAACGATTCGACCACTCCGGTAGCAGCAGAGCAGCTCTGTGGTGCAAGTGTCTGTTTCGTTGCAGACGCTTGTAACTGTGACAACGATAGACGCAGTGTCACAAGTCCTCGCGTAGTAGGTAGTTCCTGTGGGTTGAACCCTTCCGTAAGGGCGTGAGTCAACAGGCCAAACGGGTTCAGTCAATTGCTCTTCACCATTGACGATGACTGACTCGATAAAATTCGTTTCTTCTGGAAGACCAGCTGGTACGTACGTCGATGTCGCACACCAAGTGAATTCGAGCTGCTGTGTGGTCTGATTGACGTTAATGAAATTGCAGCTTCCGCACGATACTGTTTCACACGGGACACAGGTTCGGGAATTACTACCGCAAATACCGATCGCTTCGATTGTATGCGTATCGTTCGTATCATAGGTGTTCAACGCACCCGATTCGCTGGCTGCACCAGTGACAGGCAGGTTGTATACAGTCCCAAGACCAGCGGTGATGGTAGCCGACGTAGCGTAGCTAGTTTCCCAAGCTAGGTTGCCGTCGCCATCTATGTAGCAGAACGCAGTGACATTCTTCCCCTCACAGACGTCGTCACTGCAACAATCACAGTCTCGCTTGGGGGATCTCCAGACCATTAGAGATTTCCATCCTCACTTCCATCTGCAGGCGTGACAGATGCTGGGTTAATATCGGGTGGTTCCAAGTCGGGGTTGCCTTGCACGGTGTACGCGAAATAGGCTACTGCGCCAGCAATCCCCAGAAGCACCGTAGCAACCCCAAGCATGACACGAGCCTGATTTGTTGTCTGCGTTACCTGGTTTCCGCTACCTTCGATGTTGGTTCCACCAGTCTGCGTTTTTACGTTCACGGAAATGTCCCTTCCAGGGGTTGATTGCCTAAATAGGTCTTGGAGTGTCTCAACCATCGAAAGCAGCGTAACGTTCTCCTGCATCGCTACTGACAGCTTTTCTTCGAGGCTTGCTATCTCGCCTCGTCCTGTGTCCGAAATCACGTCAAGGATGTACTCGCTGCCAAGCGCGACGGCGAGGATATCGAAGTGCCCTGTACTACCGTCGTTTCGTCGGAGTTCTTTCGACGTGTGGATGTAGCCCCCAGTTGACCTGAGATTCTCGAATCTTTTTTTAGTGTCTGCTCTGTCAGCTTTGAGTGTAAGGTCTTGTGCGATGTTCAGCCCAATCGCACCAACTTTGTCTGTGCGTAGCTTCTCTGCAAACTCATGAGTGCAGTCCACGATCTCTCCATCGAAACTCAGTCTCGCTAGTCCCAACGGTTTTCCGTCCAAGTACTGAACTAGGAGTTTCCAGAAGAGCTCTGCGGCTTCGCTATCGTTTCTTGGTACCATTGGTAAGTTTGCAGTGCTTGTTTTTCGTGCTCGATCTTGGTCAGAACGTGATCCTTTTGCTCCCGGATCTTTTTTTGGTTGGACGCAACGTGGTTGGACGCCAGCAACAAGGCTGAGAAGATAGTCACTCGAAGTAAAGTCCCCAAATAGGGATGTATGTCGTTGTTACCTGCAAGGATGGCGTTTGCTGTAAAAATCAATGTGCAGACGATGCAAGTGACCTCAGCAACAAACATCCTTCCGATAGCGTCAGTGACCACCCACCGTTCTCGAAACATATCCGCTGCTAACACAGCTATCCGAACTGCAACTGCTGCTCCGTACACAAACACAATGAGTTGGTCGATTTCAAACATAGTTATCTGCGGAATCTGAAACGCCGGTCCTGCCATCGCTCGCGCCAATCGTCCCGACGATCTTGCCGTTCCTCTTTTCGCTGTTGCCGATCTTCTTTCCGTTGTTCGTATCGCTGTTGCCGGTACTCTCGGAACTTGTCCATTCTGTTGCCGCAGCCTCGCATCAAGAACATGAGTGCGAGGCATGCGACAGCGAATGCAAAGAAAGTTCCCTTGAGATCCAGCACTAGCGTCTACCCCAGTTCCGAGGTAGCAGATTCAAGAGTTTTGGTCTCGAAGTAGGGCACACACCTCCCGGGCAATTCGTCGTACTGCGAGTTCTTGTTCGAGTTGTGGTCGTAGTTGATCGCATTGCAGCAGGGTGTCCGCCACCATGTCTGTCGTGATCTGCATCTAACTGCATCGCAATCTCAGTGTCGGACATAGTTGCTGTGTCCAACCCGTGGTATGTGGCTGCATGCTCGCGTCTTGTCAGTCCGTCATAGTTCGTCCAACGAGGCACGTAGTTCACTACCGGAGAGCTGCCTGTTGAACCCGACGACACAGTAGCCTTGGGCGCATAGTCGACCTTTGGTTTGGGTGCTCTAACTTGCCTCTCTAAAGCATCTAGCCTTGCTTCGAACTCATCCATTCTGGCTGAAAGGGGGTCTGCGAATGCTGGTTCGTCTTCAGTGCTTTCTGCTTCCGATGTTTCTTCAGTCTCGTGTTCCTCGTGCGCGTGGAACGGCCCAACGTACTTCAGGCTCTTGCTGAGTACCAGCGACTCTACTTTCTCCGAATCGGTGATTACGACTCGCTGGTCTGTCTTCGCAGCTGAGTATCTTTCGCTGTCACAAGGTGGTCGGTCAGGAGCTGCCTTGGTTTTGTCGTCAGTGCTGATGACAAGAAAGATGACAGCCAGTGAGATGATCCAAGCTAGTGCTTTCGTTTTCATATCAATCCTTTAATTGGAACAGTGCAATAGATTCGTTCAGAGCTGATCGCCGTCCGGGTCATCAGTTGTGGATCGGATTGCGTAGAACTGGTGGTACCGGCTAGGCGTCTTGTAGTGTCGCTTCCAAGTCGTCCAGCCTCTGCCGTTATCTCCATACCTAGTTGCCCAGGAACCCGCATGGTCGAATTCGTATTCGCCTTTAGAGTTGATCCGAACGTCATCTACGCAGATTGCGTGGTTGCCAACACCATTGGTCGGGTAGACAACTCCGTCACCATCTAGCTTCATCCAGTTGTTCGTGACATGGACGGCTACGACGCAAGGGAATCCGAGAGCAAGAGCTGTCGCGAGCTCCTCTTCAGAATTGATTGCGTAAGGTTCAAGAGTTTTGAAGCGACCCGCGTTTGCGACTGCTTCGGGGGACTGGTGCTTTTTCAGATAGCTTTCGTACTTGACGAACTCTTTTGGCGGACAGCCGATGTCACGAAGTGCTTTCATACCGTTGGCTAGTCCGGAGCCTCGATCCCGACCACCGTTGATCTGCGCGTAGAGAAACTCAGGGCCTAGCTCAACTCGCGGGAGTCTCCGTAGTTCCCGAGCTCGTTCCAATGCAGCTGCAGCTGCGTATGCGTTACATGATCCACGACGACCTTGATTCTTGATCCAACTAGACGGAAACCTTTCACGGGCAGGGGTTCGCCCAGAGGCATTGAGGATCTTCGCGATCTCATCCTTCGAAAGGACGCCTTCCGAAGAGACAAAAGGCGTGAACAGCGAAGGCTTTCGCTCCTCCATCAAGTTCCCGGTTCGGACCGCTTGTCCGTCCAGTTTAAATATTTGATCTTCTGGTACGTCGTCAAACTCGTCGCTCATGGGTTACCTCAGGAAATCAAGGATTCCATCTTTCGACGGAGGAATGGTTTTGGACTTCAAGATCTTCTTGTTGGCATCGAGCCCGAGGATTGCTGGGAGACCAGCTTCTTTTGCAGCGTCCCGAAAAGGCACAGCTGAGGGGCTATCAATCTCATATAGACGCATCTTGACGCCTTGACTCTCAAGCTCATCCCAGAACTTGTCGTCGTTGATAAGAATTGCGAGATGCGGGAAACGGCGTCTGTCACCAGTCTCTTCGACAATGATCAGTGTTTGAATGTCGCCGTTTAGTTCGTTGTCGTTTTGCTCTTGCCGATCTTGGTCTCGGTATTCAAAACCATCGGGGATTCCGTTCGGGAATGCCTTGAACCAGAGCAGAGTCAGGGCAACCCCGATAACAATACCGAGCAGCAGATTGTTGCTCTTTGTCTTTGCTTGGGTTTGCTGTGGGAACAAGTTGTACGGATCGTGATCCATCATTTCTTCCCTACGAGTGTGGCTAGTTCGATCTGCAGCTCTTTGGCAGCATCCATGTTCCCGGTTTGATAAGCTTCTACGAGCTCGCGAGTAGCGTAAGGAAGACGGATCTTGCGTTGGAGTTCAATTGCTTTTTCCGAGTCTCCCATCGCAACAGCTTGTCCAAGCAAAACAAGTGGATTGTCGTCTGTGGTGGAAGCAGCGATTGACGGCACGGAGTCGACAGGCGATGTTGCAGCCGAGGACCGACTAGAGAGGAACTCATAGATTTGATCCCAAATCTTGAACATCCAACCAATAACGCTCGCGCCGACAATGACTCCCGCTTCCCAGAACATACTGCCAACGATCGAAGTAAACGGGATGCTTCGAAGCCCTTCTTCGCCGGAGTCTTCGGGTGCCATCGCAACCTGTCCAGCAAGCAGTAAATCGCCTGTGAAAAGCCACCGAGCCAGCAGAATGATTACCGTAATTCCAACAGCAAACTGAATTTTTGGGTTCTTCGACCAGTGCATAACGGGTTCTCCAAAGGCAGTGGGCACTGAGCTATAGTTCTAACGCGGTAAGTTTACCGCAAATACAAAAGTAGATTCAATCGCTGCTCACACGTTGTATAGAACAGTGAGGATACCAATGGCAGTGTCTGTATCTTTGACACATACGATCTCGACCTTCGACGATGCCTTAATGATTTGATCGTGCGGAAGTGAGACATCATCGTCATTGAACCTCTGGCGAATTCGTTGAATTGCATGAGAGCTCCACAGAAACCAGATCCCTCGATACTTGTATTCGACGCCCATCGTTATGCTGTTGCACCGGCAGTCACAGATGCCCTCCAAACGTTCTTGATCGTGCCAGCAGCGATTTCTTGTTTCAACGCTACCGACATAAATGGGCGTGGAGCGTAGGACGCAGTACGGGTCCGGTACTCTTTTGACTCTTCGACCTTTGTTCGGTCGTCTCTGCGATACCAAACCGTTTTCGTGCTACGCTTGTATCGCTCTTCGTGAATGACTGCGACTCCGCCAAACTCAAGTATCTGCGGTACGGTCTGGTTTGCGATCTCAGTTGTGTCCACCCGCTTGCGAAGACCAACGGGACCTACAATCACAGCATGTAAGTTTGGATCATATGCGAAGAGGATGTTCTTGAGATTCCGAACACTGTCTTGGCTATGAACGTGTGGAGGGGACAGTGGGTCAGAGGCACCTTTGCGGCGACGAAGAATACGAGTCCTCGCTCGTTGCCGAATGTAAGAGCCGATGAGACTTAGGTTCTTCTTCTCTGCGGCAGTTAGTGCTTCCTGAACACGGCGACGATCAAAGAAGAAATCTTTGATCGATCCGTTGATAGAGAAGTCGAAGGTAGCCGACATGACAGAACCTAGTCTCTACGGAATGGGTTGAGCTCGTTGAGATCGATGGGCTTGCGGCTTCTCGGTCGTCCTCCATGTGCAATCACGATCTGATCACACACTTGGTCTGCTGATTGCCTGACTGAAGCTAGGATGTTGTTGCTGAGATCCCAGCCAACTTCCTGCTTTGCTTCTGCCATCCAGACCAGCTCACGGGCATTGAACTTGAGCGGATCGACTCCGATGATCCCAGCCAGTCGCCAGAGTGTTACGTACTCTGGTCCGTCGCTGGCGGGGTCTCTAAGCCTTCGCCTTGGATAATCTTGCTCAGCTTCTCGTCCATCTCTTTGTCCATCCGATTGATCTCGGCTTCCATCGCTTGATCGTATTTCGCCGAAGATAGGTTCTTCACCACGGCGGACCGCTTTTTCGTCAATTCGACGGAGATTCTCTCGATGCTTACGGTGATTTCGGACTTCCCGAGGCACTGGGAAAAATCCTTCAGCGCGTCTACCAACGCGCCTACGAACTTCTCGTAGCATTCAGTGAACACTTTTGCAAAAGCAACTTCGTCTAGCTTGTGTTGCTGTGCCTGATCTTGGAGCAGTACCCAACAGACTTCGTACAGAGCCAAGTCGTCACCGATCAACTCACCGACGTCTTCAGCTTCAGTGAGAGTCCATTTGTCTTTTGTCTCGTTCTTGACGCGACGTACATCTAGAAGTGTAAGTGGACCGACCGTCCAATCACGATTTTGGTTGTCCTTGAGTTGATGCATTCTTTTTCACTAGTTTAAGGGCAGTTTCTTTTGGCACTACAACAGTGCCCATTCGCTGAACGTACTTCTTCACGTCTGTGTCGAGCTGCTTGTACTCTTCTTCGATTGCAGCCAACGAACCTGCCTTGATCTCGACCATCTTGCTGTCAGATTCGAGAGCTTGTGTGAAGGCAGATTTCGGTTTTGCAGCAGCCATCGAAGAGTACCTTGGTCAAATTCGAATTCAGAAGATTGAATCGACAGCTGGGACTAAGCTACCGCTTGGTTCGCTTCATAGAGGAACGGAGTTCCAGGGTTGCCCGGCTGCTCGGCGTCCGCCACCGACATAGTCACCGCGTAGCTTTGCGCGCCTTCGATCGGCTCCGTCTTTTCAAGCTGGGACACAATGAAGGGTCCACGATCGTAGACGGTGCCACTAGCGGCGATGTTGTCCTCTGCCATCGTGATATCAAGGCAGGTATTGTTCTCAAAGGAGTCCAAGAGCACGTTGTAGACCGCGTCGTTGGCGCCCTTCTTCTTGTAATAGGTGAAGGTGATTTCGCGAGACTTGTTGCCGAATACAGTCAGAGTTGTCTTAGATGCTCTGATGTTGATCTCTGTCGTCGCTTTCTGACCAGCGCGATCAAGATCTCCGATCCGATCAATCTCGACATAAACAGGAACCGCATACGTACCAGCTCCTGCGGATGCACTATCGGGAGTGTCGTTGTAGTACAGTTTTGCATCGCGACCATGATCAACACCAGTTCCGCTCATTTGTTAGTCTCCTGAATACCTGTACTGGACGTCGATGATTGCTGAAAAAATGCCTTGCGACAGTAAATGCAAGGGTTCGAACGGCGGATCGTTTGTTATCGTTCCGGTGAACCGGTAACCTGCAATCTCTAATTGGCGAAGAGGTCCCTCTCCCCGCCATAGATCCATGATTGCCTGGACCTTTTCTAGGATTTCATCCCCAACAGAGAGATCATCTACTCCATCGAGAACCATGTTCCCGTTGACATCGGTAGTAACCTGATCACCGACTGACTGTTGCAGCGCGATGATGAAAGTTACCGTTTCCGAATCAAGAGAACTTCGTGCTAAGTTTTGTATGTCATGGTCTGAAAGAGAGACGGAGATCTTGGTTTCGTCCCCGAGTGCAGCTCGCTCGAAGTACGGAGCGTAGCGACGTTCTACTTTCTGGGGAGAAAGCCGGGTGCTCAGTTCTTCCGTCAAGCCTTTCCAAGCTTCTACAAATCGAACTGACACTTTCAGTCTTTCTTCTTCACTTCAATCGTGTGAACTCGCAAGTAAGTGTTCTGAGGTCCGCTGTATCTCCAGATATGCCCTTGAGCTCCGGAGAACACTTTGTAAGCCTTACCATTGGTTCTAGTGATTACGTTGTTCCGAGTTGGGAACTTGTCACCGAACTTCTCTTCCCAAGCTTCTCGCCGGATCAGGAAGTCACAGCTGCGAGAGGCAACTACTGTGTTCCCTCCCACACCTGTCTCACGGGACTCTGTCTCACCTGCAACAACGTCCTCAAACTCTTCTGACTCTTCTGCGTACGTGTAGCAGATCGTTTCGCCAGCGACTGTTTCAGCCGCATCAAAACCAAATCCCATTGCGTCCGCAAATATGTTCATCCCAGTCTCGCTGGTTTTCTACGCGGTAAGTTTACCGTTTTTTTTAGCGAACGCCGGTTACGACCTGAGCCATTTCACCGTACAAGATGAATTCATCAGTTTCGTTTCGAACACGGATAATGTTCTTGCGGGTTTGTGGCTCTTCGTAATCTTCAACGACACCCGGCATACTTCCGGCTCCGTCGATCCTCGACCCGTCTCCACCCCAGTGGAACAGACGACCAAGGCAAGGTTCCTTGAAGTCGTTCGAGGTCGCGGTTCGAGTGACAACGATCTGGTCGTCGGGGAAGGAGCTCGCAATCGTGGCTGATTGCGCTTGGTTCAGAGTGTTCTTCACGGCATCGCCGATGATGATCTCGTCAACGTCTAAGACTTCCTTGAGCATCTCAACAGTGATGTTCTTCTGAGCTTGGCTTGAACCTGCTCCGTTTGAAGCAACTTCGTCTTTGACCTGCTTCGTTCGCCGCAGAGCTCGAAAGTTCCTCCGGCTCATCGCAACGGTGCGGGGCCACATTCCAGTACGCGCCCAAACTGCCTCCTGCGCTGCGAAAACATCATCGATTGGAGTCGCTGTTGCCGGAGTAGTCCAAACCCCGCCTGAAGCAGCTGTGTAGCCAGCCGTTACAGTATCAGCGAGGACTTTATTCAAAATCCGTTCTTCCAGACCGGCGAGAACGTGTTCCCAGGCACGGACCGTCGCGATCTCTTCGAGGTCGAAGTAGTCTTCGTACAGAGCTTCTTCGCGTTCGTCGACTGGTTCTTCCCAACCGTGCTCCTTGGTCTTGAAGGACCGCTCTTCGAACTCGTAGTCGCCTCGGTTGTAGCCACCTTTGCTGGTACGTTTCGTGTCGGCGTCCTTCGATGCGAGCAGACTTGCAAGCTTGATAACGCCGAAGTCCCCAGAGGCTTTCATCACTGGGAATGCTGGGAGCAAGCGAGTCCCTACATACCCGCGACGGCTCATCTCGGTATCGAGCTGCATGAAGGTCGCTAGTTCCGGACGCAGGTTCGTCAGTTCGGATTTTGGAGATGGCACTGTTAGATTTCCTTGGACTTAGTTCCGTGGCTTAGCGATGTGCTGTGTTTACTCGTGGCGTTTGTGCTTACTCAGACGCAGATGGAGGCATAACTTCAATCACGTCACCATCCGCTGTGGCTGCAATTTCAGCGGTTCCGACAAGGACTGTTCCAGTCGACGCTACCTTTCCGTCTGCCGCCGCAAAACAGTCACCGTTCAGTCCGATTGCTTCGCTGGCTGTCGCCAGGAAGGTTCCTGGGCAGTTGGTCAGACGAACGGGCACCGGCTCTTCAGCATTGAAGGATGGATTGAGCGTAGAGCCTACGGGACGGTCGCTAGCGGTGTTGTATTCCACCGAAGCACCGCTCTTCTTAACAAGCCTGTGCTTTGCGAGTGCGGCTGTAGAGGCGTAGGTCTTAACGCCAGAATCGTTGAATTGCATCGTTCGTCACCTAGTCAGGTCGCGTGAAATTTACCGTAACAGTGTCGTAGTTGTTGCTGCTTATCGCGTTGGTTGCGAAGCCGCTGACATCGCTCTGCGGAGGTCGGGGTACTGCTTGTTGACCATCTTCATCGCCTCTGGGCGATCTTTGCCCGCCGCTTGGAGGTCTCCGACCTTTGCCCAATACTGCGAAGCACCATCAAGTGAATCGCTGTCCGTGTCAGCGGACGCAGCTGAGATTGGATCAGTGCCAACGCTCTTAGAAGCAGCTTCGGGTTGTTTGGCGAGCTTGTCGTTCTCTGCCTTGAGCTTCGCGTTCTCTTCCTGCAGCTCTTCGTTCTGTGCCTTGAGCTTCGCGTTCTCGTCGGTGACAGCCTGCCGCCAGTCCGCTTGGATGTCTTCCATGCTCTTGCCAGATTCGAGGCACGCAACAACGAAATCATTTCCGGCACCTGGGCAAGCCTGCTTGATGGCTGCTACGGTCACTGTGCTATCAGACATGCGAGGTTTCCCTTTGGTGGACTTTCGGTTCAGATGTTTGTGAGCGGCATCGACAGTTGCTGAGAACGCTTCTTCAAAAGTCGCTGTCGCATCGATCAAGCCGTAAAGTTTAGATTCTTCCGATGAGTAAGTCTTCCCAGTCGCAACCGCGTCAACTTGCTGCCGAGAAAGGTTTCTTCCCTCTGACACTCCGTTCAGGAACCTCTCGTTCAATCGGGACACTTGGTCTTGGAGATGTGCGATCTGTGACTCAGTAATGGAAGTGCCTGGCACTCCCATGCCTTTGAATTCAGCCGAACGGATGACATGGACTTTGACACCTGTCGCTGCAGCACGTTGACTCCAGTCTTCCACTACGGTGTAGGTGCCGATGCTTCCGATTGATGCTGGTTCGTTTGCGGTTAAATGAGTAGCTCCCGAAGCTGCCCAGTATGCAGCAGATGCTCCGAGATCTTCAATGTGTGCATGAACTGGCTTTTGCTTTGCTGCTGCAACGATTTCGTTAAACAGCTCGAACGTTCCCGCAGCTGTTCCACCAGGGGACTCAATCGCGAGAAAGATTGCACCGATGTCAGGATCTTTGACAGCAGCACGGATATCGCGTCGAGCAAGAACCGTAGATCCTGAGCGGCTGAAACTCGACGAGTGTTTTTGCAGGACCCCTTGCAACCGGATCACAGCGACCGAGTCACTGTCTTGTCTCTGGGTAGTCCGAGAAGCAGCACTTTGCTGATGTTGAGCTAAGTGCTGGCTGAGATCAAAATTCTGTAGCTGAGCAACTAATGATTGCCTTGCAGTTTCTTCGATGCACCAAGCCCCAATCCATTGCTCGAAGCGGGGGGCATCTCCTGAAGAGAAGGCAAAATCTAGTTGCTGCGTTACGTCCATGCGGGAAATTTACCGCAAATCAGATCCGCTGTGCAAGCCCTACACGTTAATCGCTGCAGTTTTTTCTAGCCCGTTGCGGTGTTGCTATCGGCTGCTCTCTTGCGAACAACGCTGCTCTGCCATTTGCTGCAGAAGGTCTAACGACTACGTCCTCCGGATGATGTAACGGCAGTCCAGCTTCAACACGAGCTTTCATTGCCCTTACTTTCTCAGCTGACCCCGGATTAAACGAGACTGGGGCGAAGTTGCAATCGGGCGACGGCTCAAAGTCTTCGTCATGTCCATGAATCAGAAGAGTCTCTTGGATGTTTGTTGCTCCGAGTAGTTCCATTATGATGCCCTTACCTTTCCTTGTTTACTAATTCTTAGATTCTGTAGATCGAACTCACCTGAGGATTCGTGCTCAATGAACGCGAAACCGTGATTCCACTTGTTGATCCTTGCATACTCTGGATAAAGGTTGCATAGGCAACCCTGACTCCAAGTTGTTACCTCTGTATGCATCCAACTTGGTTCGGTGTGGCTGGAGCTGCGGTGACCGTGACCCACAAGAACAGTATCAAGCATCCGCAAGAACGCACCGCGTGCCATGTTGACCGGGTTGGTCATTCCTTTTGGCAATTCATGTCCGTGAAAGATCGGGAGACTACCAGCCTGCACTGGACGACCGTCTCCGATCAGCTCAATGCCGATATCATCAAGCTCCAAAATCGCATCCAATTGGACGTGGGGCAAATCGCATATTTCCGGAGCAGAATTCCAGAGCCAATGGTTCCAGCGATCCTCGTGATTGCCAACCTTGAAGATAATCCGAGACGAAGAGAATTTGTTCCGCAGCCAACGTAGAAACTCGACTCCTGCTTCCAACTCAGCTTTGAAGTCCCGCTTGCGAGGATCTTTGATCCACCTGCTTATCGTGTAAAAGTCCAGCGTATCGCCATTAAGCAAAACAGTGTCGGGCTTCCGGCGGCGAGCCCATGTGACAGCAGCCTCAACTGCAGCGGAGTCATGGTAAGGAATGTGGATATCACTCAGGCACAAGGTCTTGCCCGGATCAAGATTGAGTGGCTTCCACTCTTCCGACTGGCTGGGCGGTAGCTTGGGCTTCGCGCCAGCCTTGCCTGCTTTCTTGGGAACCGTTGCGTGCTTCCGATGTGCCTTGCCCACCTGTCCGCGAACACGACGAAGGCTTGATCTTGCTTGCTCGATGGTACACTTGAATTCCCTGGCCAATCTCTTTGCGAGTGTGCGTGTGTCAGCATCTGGAAACTCTCTGCACAATTGCTGTGCTCGTTCATACCTAGCGTTTGTAGCCATCCGTGAAAAATCCTGTGTTTGAGTTCCCTCTAACTGACTATGCCTCTGCGATCGTAATCACAAGAGCGCGGGTCAGTGTGCAGTTTCCCGTTGGGCTTCCACCGGGTCCGGTCTTTACGGACTCAGCGGTAATCTGAACAATATGTGTACCTGCAGTTCCAGCTGCTGGAGTCCCAGTGATCGTGCCTCCGTTCTCAGGAATCGGTCCAGGTGTGTAGGTCAGTCCTGTTGGCAGAGCCCCAACTGAGAACGTTCCTACTTCTATGCCGGAAGCAGTGATGTCGTGGGCTGGAGTTATTGCTGTTCCTTCCGTAGCGCTGAGTGACAGTCCTGAAACAGTTCCGCTGTGCTCGCAGCCTTCGGGGGCACAGATGTCACTTTGCTTAAAAACCCATTTTCCGCCTTTTTGTTCATACAGCCCAAAGAACCCAACGAGACAGTTAGCCAATACACCTAGACCGGACTGCCCCCAATTCGTTACTTGAAAAATGTTCTCTGGAGTGACATCGACACCGACTTCATCTGTCTCTTTCGCCCAGAGTTCACCTTTACTTGCTGCGTCTTCTAACAAAACAGCGAATCGCAGGCGACTGCCTGAAGCATCTAGATGCCAATAGTTCTCGCCCCATTGGATACAGACTCCGCTGAATCCCGTATCTTCACCATCAAGTACTCCATCGCGATACTTGACCTCTCCGCCTTCAACCAAGACTTCGTCATCATCAAAGGTCTTGATGTCCGCAGCAACGGTGCCGCTGTTGGCAGTTTCTGTTGTTTCGAAATAGAAGAAGTCGCCAAGGTCCTCTGGACGCTCTTCGAGAGCAGTGCGTCTACCTTCCACCCAACGCACTGCATCCGCGATTCGCTGTTGCGACTTTGCGTCGAATGTTCTACCCATCGCTTGGCTCTCGCCTTTCTTGCGTTCCTGTTTCTTTCGCTCGCCTTAACTTGTGCTGCTCAAGGTATTCTTTTCTGTCCTGCTCAGCTCTTTCTCGGTACCTGCGAATCTCCTCTGCCTGCATCAACCCAGCTTCCTCCAGCAGAATCTTTCCAGATTGCAGACCTCTGGCAATCAAAGCCATCCGCTCTTGGTGCTTTTTGATCTCTGTCAGAATTTTCTGGTCTTGCTTGGTCTGGCTAGACATATCAGTGCTACAGGAACGGGAAGAGAGAATTGAAGTCGGCTAGGGGATAGATTCCGTGATTCTGTACCGCTGGTAGTGACGCCCATACTCGGGTGTCGGGGTCAAATGCAATTGCTTTTCCGACAGCATCTAGTGGTTGCGGCGAAGGAGGACGTTTGCCTTGAACAATGATGGGCTTCTTCTTTTTAGGAGTGCCAGTGATCTCGTTGTATCCGTGTGACGGAACGGGAACATCAAATGTATTGGCATCGGTCAAGAACGAATAAGAAACGTTGTAGTACACACCGATTGTTCTGTGATACTTGCGGCGGCTTGTGATTCCGGCAACCTTAACAGTCTTCGCAGCAAAACCTTTCCAAATAGCGGAGTTGACCGCATTGCGATTGGCTTGCGCAACAGCAAAAGGAAAGGCTGCTTGGTTCAACGAGTAGACAAGGTTCGGAACATTATCTTCCCCTTCGAGACCACCGACGTATCTGTCACCGGCTGTGTTCCCGATCCAGTTGCCGTCACGATCAATGTAGATCTGGCGTCTGACAGGTCGCCAAATAACTTCTTCTTCGACCGGGTCATTGAGTGGGTTCGTCAGATCAAGGTCGGTATCAATTGCTTCGAAGCTGACCACAACTTCCCAGTCGAGGTAATGTGCGTCAGAAACTAGGTTCTCGGTAATGCTTGTCGCCACTGACCTTGGGTCACTGTCGTTCCCTAGTAGGTAGGGGTCTCCGTATGCCCATCCGACTGCGTTACGGACCGTCAATGGTCCGTCATCGCGGTCATCAGTTGACACGAGATACTTCAGACGGTAATTGACGTTATCTGCGTTTTCGCCGCCCTCGACGGTCTCCAGTTTCACTGTCTGGACTGTCATATGATCGCAACCTCTCCGCCGTTACCTATCTTCCTAACGACCATGTTCACACCATCACGAGTCTGCGCTGCAATGGTTCGCATCACCCGATCGTGCTCTGAGACTCCTCCGTTCTTTCTTGCAGCTGCCGCTCTTTGTCTCGCTGTCGCAGCTGCGATTCTTCGTCCCTTTTGTTGGTCTGCTAGTTGCTGCTGGAACTCGGTTGCCTTACGGAACGCTTCGATCTGCTGTTCTCTTGTGACTGCAGCATTCAGCGGGTCTCTCTGGTTAAGCTTTTCCGACTCCTCGCGGAGTTTCTTGATGGCAGCGGTGTTTGCCTCAGCTGCAACCTTTTGCGAAATGAGCCCAGCCAGTTGTGCCTGTCGGATCTTCTTCTGTTGGTCTTGGAATACCTTCAACGGCGAT
Organism: Aureliella sp.; assembly: GCA_963691875.1. GTDB lineage: Bacteria > Planctomycetota > Planctomycetia > Pirellulales > Pirellulaceae > Aureliella. Next base: position 162,929 of record OY829846.1, on the reverse strand, counting down.
TTGAATTCTTGGTTCAGCTGTTTCGCAAACTCAGAAGTTTCTTTCAGTCTGTTCTTCATCTGCTGCAGGGCTTGGATCTGGTCGATTTGTGCCTTAGAAAGGCCTTCCATCGCAAGTCGGTGTCGTTCTGCGGCTGCTTCACCCATAACCAAAGTGCGGATCTCGTTCTGAAGGTCGCTTCGAAGACTCATGAACTTGGTCCGCTGTTGCTCGATTCGCAGTTGCTCCAGCACTGCTCTGTTTGCTCCTTGTCGAGCCAAAGTCAGTCGTTTCAATGCGTCGGCGCCGATCTGGACTTCTAGCCGTTCATTCTTGAGCTCTTGGATTCTCTCTTTCGCTTCCTTGGTTGCCTCGAGAGCCTTCTTCATGCGGGTAAGCCGCAGCGTGGTTGCAGTGATAGCAGGATGGACACCTGACAGGCTATCTTTGAAACGGATGAGAGTCGTTTTCCCCCGACGTAGCTCTATGATCTCGTCTCGCAGCTCTGCATTGCGTTCTCTAGCCTCTCGCGTGGCTTCGGACATTGCTGAACCGGGGCGATCTCCTCCCACTGCCGCATCTGGGCTGTCCGCGATACTGCCTACACCTTGGTTCTGCTTCTCTTCTTGCTCCTGTAACCGTGCTTCTTCTCGTTTACGTCGGAGCTCAATATCGGTACTGTTTGCTTCCAGTAAGCTGTCTAGTTCCTTTCGGGCGCCTCCAGCCAGCTTCTGGATCTCGCCATTCTTGAAGTTGCCCGTAATGATGTCGCCGAGGATGTTCGCGATAGACTTCCCTCCGACGAACCCAGCGTAGATGAGCTTGGGAATGGCTAATACGATATCCACAATCGTGGCGGCAAAAGACTCAATGATCGCGTACGAATAGGCCAAGCCCTTTTCGAAGATCGCTGGAAGGTTCTCGACGATCGTAGCTGCACCCTCGAAGAATGCTGTCTTGATACCTGCCCACAAGATCTTTATTGCGCGTGTGAATTCACCAAGCGAGATAGCATCACTGATACCACCAAAAGTCTCTGTCGCAGTGTCCATAAACTTCTTTAGTGGACCTGCCAAATTGTTGATTACGTCCCGCAATACCCCAGCTCGGTTTGCAAGGTAAAGGAATCCTGCTGCAACGGTTGCTACAATCGCCGCAGTTCCCAAGAAAGGACCTAGCAGAGCAGCGACCCTAGCACGGAGACCTGCGAGTACGCGAGAAACCCCGGATGCACCAGTACGAACTCCCCCTAGCATTCCCGACAGCAATCCCCCTTTACCGCTGCTACGTTTAGCGGTATCCATTTTCGCCTTGCGTGATTCTCGTTGTATCTCTTCCATCAAGGAAGCAATGTGAGGTGCAATCTTACGTTTCGAATTCTCACGGGCTAGAGTCAGCTCTGCTCCGGGTCCTGCAAGATCAAGAGCTTCCAAAACAGCTTGCATCGGGTTCGCTCTGCGAGCTTCCTTCTCGATGTCTCTCCTCGCCCCCGCTAGCAGCGAAGCCGCGTACTTCCTTGTCGCAGGGTTTCTACTGTGCTGACCTTTGTTCAAGGATGCATCAACCATTGTGTCTAAGCTCTTGAAGGTTTTCGCATCGTCGATCCCCTCGAACAGATCAGGTGGTTTGCCTGTCGATGTGCCACGAAGGATCATTGCTTCGAGCGCATTCAGTTCCCCAGTGATCCCCTTTCTGGCCTTGCGGACGTTCTCCTCTCCCTTCGCTACTAGTTGATCAAGACTGTTGAACACGGGGGCTTCTTTGGGAACTTCCATTCCAAGAGCTGTGGCTAGTTCTTTGCCCCTTTCTTTGAACTCTTTCTCATGCTTGGAGAACATGGAGAATAGGTCTGCTGATAGTTCGCCAGCGAACGCACCAGCGGCTACTTGCGCGACCGTGACACCTTCGCGACTAGCTGCTGATTTTGTTGCGTCAGCTGCTGCCTTTGCTGATCTCGCTTTCGATGCTCCCTTTGCCGATGCTTTTCCTGCTGCGGGAGCGAGGACCATATCGGCTTGCAGCTTGTAGAGCCTCTGTTGATACGTTTCGATCAGAGCGATCTGTTTTGTCAAAGAAGCTGTGACCCGAGATGTGTTTGCCGTAACGCTGGTTGCGATCTTCCGGAACGAAACAATCGCAGTACGAGCAGCGTTAGTGAAGGCTTTGCCAAGTGCTGTTAGATCAAGACGTGTTTGCTGAGTCGAAACGCTGATAGAGTTCGACATTGCGTCGACTTCGTTCTTGACCGTCACCACTCCTTGAGCCTTAGCAGAAGTACCACCAACGCGCATCAATGCGATCAAGTTTCGCGTCGACTTGAGTACAACTTGGTCAAACGCCTCCATTGTCTTACCAATCAAGATCAATGGGACGCCCAGACCGACAAGTGCAGCACCTGCCGCGAGTCCTGCAACTGTGATGCCCAGGAAAGACATTGCCAGAGCTCGATTCTCCTTGAAGAATTTCCCAGCAACGTTAGCTGCGGCAATCGCTTGTCGAGTGAGGTCGCTAAGCAGTGGAATGAGTTCCTGCCCAAGCGGTTCAATTGCAATCTTCACGGAGTCTTTGAGCGTCGTCCACAAGCCAATCAACGACTGGGACTGCTTTCGTAGCAATCCAAAGAACCGACCACCAGAACTAGTAACGTCAACAAACGCTTGCCGAACATCTTGGAACGTGATCTGCCCATCTTCCATCAAGTCAAGCAGTTCACCCATCGACTTCCCTGTCGTCGCAGCAATGGTTTGCAAAGGGTTGAACCCGTTCTCAGTAAATTGCCTGACTTCGGTTGCGAATAGTCGTCCCTTTGCAGCCACTTGACCGAATGCTAGAGCCAACCGCTGCAGTCTCTCTTGGTTACCTCCTGACACTTCAGACAACCGCATGATGTCTTCGACAGCTTTTCGGGTGCCGATGCCAAAGGCGAGTAGAGTCCTCGTCTCTTGTGCTAGTCCTTCGAATTGAAGCGGAGTCCGCGCAGCGAACATTCGCAAGTTGGCAATGACCGCCCGAGCTTGCTGTGCTGATCTGGTGAGAGCGGTGAACTCTGCTGTTGTCTTTTGAATGTTTGCTGCAACACGGATCGGGGCAGACAATGCTTTCGCGAGCCCTGCGAAGACACCGGTTGCTGCGATCCCTACTCCTGCAATCGCTTTACCGTTCGCCACTAGTTCCTTTGAAACTAGCTTCATGCGATTGCGCAGTTGTGCTATTCCCCGGTCGATGTTCTCACGAAGCTCGACCAAGACGTACGCTTTACCTGCTTCAATGCCCTTTGCACCTGGCACTACTCAGCTCCTGCTGGAACATTGACAGGTTGCTCACCGTTCTCTTCCTGACGGTCAAGATTGACCGGACTTCTGGGCTTCGCTCCAAGGTCTTCAGATAGGAAGTCCCGGAAACTCAGGTTCGCTTCTTCGTATTTCTCATTGATCTCGCGAGTCGCTTCGAGTGCTCCGACGATCAGCAGTTTCCTATCCGCGATGATCTCCGCAACAATCTCTTCATATTCATCGCCTTTTCTGCCGTGGATACGACGTGGGCTGCTTAGGAAACGGTCCTGTTGCAGTGCATCTGCCTGTGCATCCTTATGAGGCTCAATGTACGGAAAGGAAGGAGGTTTCCACTGATGCACTAACCAGCGAGGGTTCCTATCCACCATCTGCCGGATGGCTGGTGAGGCATCATAGGCTCTTCGTGCTCTCCATTTCCAAATTGGCACATGCCATTGTTTTGTGTAGTCCGACTGAATCTCTCGGTAGCGAACTCGTGCTTGATCGATAGCACCTCGCCAAGAACTGAAGCTGCTCTTCTGAGGGTCAAGCAGTAGAACCTGTAACGGCAGATCCAGGTTGATACTGACAAAGGTCAACAGCAGCATCGTATGAGGAAAGAACTCTGGGTTCGGGATGTTTGGCGCAAAGCCTTTGATTGTCTCACCCTTGGGAGGGCGAACGTGCAAGCCTGCTTGCAGTCCGGAGATCTGTTTGATGAACCCGTTGTCATCTGTCTGCGTCTCGCCTGATCCGCTTTGTGTGCCGAGATTTGGACCACGTCCGTTACCCGCTGCAGTTCCGTCTCGCTCTTGCAGCAAAACAAGCAACGATGCCATTTGAGCTTTAACCAGAGTCGTGAACTGCAGATCATCGTGCATCCCGACAATGTCAGAGCAGGGGGCTAAAGCAGTGATTCCCCGACGTTGCGAGCTCCGGTCAGGAAAGAACGTCTGCAGGATGACCTTGTTCCCATCCTCGTCTCTGATCCTCCTGCGATGCACATCCTTGACTCGGTGAACGGTCGTCTGAGTACCAATCTCTTCTTTGGCGACCCACACCTCCTGCCTGACTGCGTCATCGTCCAAAAGAATGCCGTTTACGACATTGCGTTTGGTGTTGAAGGGTGTTCTTACCCGGTGCCCTTCTACTAACTGAACGGAGCCATCCTTGCGGAGGAACGAAAAGATATCACCATCACGGATTGCTGATCGCAAAACAAGCTTCTCAATTTGCTTGAAGTGCAGTTCTTTCTCGCTGTGGCATTCATCAGCATCGTTAGCCCAGGCGTTGAACTCTTCCTTCAGCGCACTGTCCAGGTCGGTATCACCTGTTTGTGGATCAGGTGTGAATCCTTGCTGCATGACGTTTGCGACAAGTCTAGTGATACCCTGTCCTACAACTGGGTCGTTCCGCTCGAAGTGACGAGCTCTCTCGACCATGCGGAGATACTTCGACTCAACACGGTAGTGATAGTCCGCGCCTGAGCCGGTACCTCGGACACCTTTCATCCGAGGCGTGAACCGAGTCTGGTCGGCCGCGCGGAAGTCGTTCCGCAGGTCTTGGTAAACTTCTGCTAAGTTTTGAGGGCTATCTCTGCGCGGCATCCTAGCTCCTCACGTCATTCATGCTGTAGATATGTGTTTCAGGACTGCCGCTGATCTTCGCATCATTCGATGCAATGAAACTCTCTGCTTTATCGAGCAGCTTTCGCATGCTTGCTGCATCGAACTTCGTCCTGTTTCCATCGATTACGACCTCTTCTGGACGGCGAATAAGCAATTCGGTCGCTGCAGCATGGAAGTCTTTCGCCTCTGCAAGCGAGTTGTTCGCATAGAAGCCAGCATTGCTGCAGGCTTTTTCGTACAGTGCGTTGATCTTAGAAGATGACATTTCCAGCCCTTTTTTCTTGTAGCGGGAAATTTACCACAAATAACCCGAAGGAAAAACGCCTATCTTGCTGTAATCAGGAACGGACGTTCGTCGCCAAGATCCATTTCCAAGTCAGAAACCATCTTTGGTGTCGGTGTTGGGTCTGCTCGGAGGGGTGCCACAGCCGCTACTGGCAGCACTGCACCACAGAGACTAGCAGTCACAGCACACTGGACTGTTGTGTCAAACCAGTGGTTGTCCTGGTGTCCAACGACATTAAATTCATCAACTACACGACCGTTTGCAGAAACCTGCGTAGCTTGCTCAGCCATTAGATGCTTCGCAAAGTGGATATGGTTCGTTCGAAGGTTGCTAGAACCATATAGATCCCAGCGAGATTTCGTTGCGCTTTGTGTCAATCGGCTAGCTACAACTGCCTTCCAGAAGTTGGAGTCAAATTGCACTTCATACAATTCTCCGTCCCTCCCAGATGAAGGAACGATCCACCGGGGGTCTTCGATCGAAGGTCCGTATCGAATCACTTTCTTCGCCGAAAGATCGTACTCTCGCATCGGTTTCTTTACGGCTCCGATGCCGATACCGCGAGTCAGAATCACCTTGTCCGATGCAGGAAGCAGTCGCCGAATAGCGTTCTTGCACTCAGTTTGCTTGTACCCAATATCAACAGCACCTCCGGTCACCGGGAAAAGGTCGCCGTTCGCGGTACGGTAAGCTGAGTTCAAAAGTTCATGGACAAGGTCTTCTACTCCCTGTTCAATCGCTCGTTCGTTACCAAGCTTCTGTTTCTCTAGAGAGTAATGCTTTGTAAGAGTGTTCTTCGCGCTTCGGAGAGTGAAGATGTCGTTTGGCTGCTCTGGAAAAGTCCCGTAGTCAATAACGGTTCCAGTGAAGTCGTGCTGGACTGCGGTGACCGTGAAATAGAGCAGCTCGGCGTGAACGTCGACTCCGAAAACCAAGAAAGAAGTGTCATTAGGTACGATCTTCTCCGACAGCCCGGAGTACCTGGTTTCGACATCCTTCGTGATTTCTAACGACTCGATACCCTGAGGACGCAAAGGTTTGTTTTGGCACTCTGCCCAGAACGTATCCGGTCCTTTGTCGATCAGGATATTTAGAGCGTGCTGCAAAGCTGAGATTTCCGTACGCTCCAAACCGATGTTCTCCCAAGCGACTTTAGATCCCGCGTGCATGACCTCGTAGTTCTCCTTGAGGAACTGCGTCGATCTCTCTTTCGCCTCTACTCTTCCTCGCGGGTTGTCTCGGTCGTAGTTCCGACGTATCTCTGCATACTCTTTCAGCCAATGTGATTCCAAGGCATCCGGCATCTCCTTCACCATCGCTACGCGGACACCTTGGATCTCGGGACTCTCTTCAGGGTCGGTCAACCTAGAAGCTAAGTCTCCCTCTGCAATGATCGTTGCATTGATCACGAGAGACATCTCGCTGCCGTGTCCTCCCATCATCGAAATAGAGTTCTTGATATACCTGAGACGACTCGCATTTTGTGTATCGCTTTTTGCGGAGTCGTCGGTACTAGGGTCATCGATCACTGCAAGGTCAGGGCGAACGTTCTCTCCTTTCTCGTTCTTGTACCGGGCACCACGAGGAGGAGCCAAAACGCCGTAAGCTTCAAGGATCGCGCCTGCACCTTCGAAGCCCGGAATATTAGCAAACCGGAGAAGATCCTTTTTGCATTCTAAGTTCGTTGCTTGCCCGCGATACGTCTGGTAGTTCGCACGAATGGTCTTGCCTTCAAGGGCACGAAACGGAATACAAGCTTCTGGAAAATCCTCAAGAAGCAGATCGTTCGTAATCAACTCGCTCAGGACAGAGGCGACTCCCTTCTCAGCTAGTCCTGCTGTTCCTGCGAAGAACATCGCGTAGCGACGTTTCCCATAAAGCAGAGCCCAAAGCAGAGAGTTCTCAGACATTGTGGATTTGATGAATCCACGAGGCATGACATTTGTGACCCAGCCTTCTTCCTCGATCGCGACCTGCATTCTTGCCACGCAAGCAAGTTGGTCTTCCCCAAGTGGGCTTAGCCCCGTGCTATGCGGAAAATACCGAATCAAAAACTCCAAGAGGGATTGTCCACAAGCTCGCCTTCTCCCAATGTCCTTGCAGTATGGTAGATCCCCAAGACTCGCGGCTTCGTCGTATATTTGACGTTGTCGTTTTCGAGCTCGGCTTCGGGTATCCTCCACCCGGTGTCGCTCGCTTTCGGTCAGTCCTGCTCCAGGTGAGAAAGTGCTCGACGGTCCTGTGGATGCGCGGGCAGTAGCAATCACAAATGCGTCCTTACCTTTGTTTTTTACGGGATTTCTGCCGCTAATTTACCGTGACAGGTAGAAACAGTCAAACAATACGGGAGCGCCTAGCCTCCACACATTGCAATATTTATTGGCTTGTGGTGGTTGTTCCCGCAGGCCCCGCAGGGGGTGTGGGGGCGTCCAAAGGACCCGACGCGGCAAACCCCCGCTGCACCTCCGCGCAATTCTCCGGTTCATCTCCGCGCAATCCCAGCGACTAGACGCAGCTGACGAGCAGGAGCACTAGACGCAGCTGACGAACGGAGCACTAGACGCAGCTGACGAACGGAGCACTAGACGCAGCTGACGAGCAGGAGCACTAGACGCAGCTGACGAACGGAGCACTAGACGCAGCTGACGAACGGAGCACTAGACGCAGCTGACGAGCAGGAGCACTAGACGCAGCTGACGAACGGAGCACTAGACGCAGCTGACGAACGGAGCACTAGACGCAGCTGACGAGCAGGAGCACTAGACGCAGCTGACGAGCAGACGGATATTTGCGGTAAAGTTACAGCTAATTGCAGTTTTTGTATTGACGTAATTGCTGTTCGTTCGAATACTAGACTGCAGGGAAATTTCCCGCAAAGTTCCGTCCCACTGGCACCATCTAAGGAATATCACCCATGCAAGAAACAAAACTATCCTCGATTGCAAGCTGCGTCTGCTTATCGCTTCGAGCTCACAAGGGTTGGAAGCAAAGCGCCGTCGATAAGTCCGCTACCAGCAACGTTGCGAGCGATAACGGCGCGGACTCTGCGAGCTTGCGAGTTGTGAAAAGCTTGTTTGACAATCCAACAACTGCAGAAATTTCCGCGCTGTTCTCGCGACTACGAAAAGCAGTTCATGCGGTCGCGCTTCCAGTTGATAGCAGTTCAAAGCAAAGCAAATTTGTTGTCCCGATCAAACTTTATGAGCGCGTGACCAAGTTGGTCGAAAGTTCCAAGCAGGAGCTCGAAAGACTGCTTGACCAGTTGGAACAAGAACACGCGCTTTTGATCAATCAGGAGCAGAACCGACTTGGTGGCCTGTTCGATTCCAGTCTTTACGCTAGTGCGGGCGCTATCCGCAGAAGTACTTATATCGCCGCAGAAATAGAGCCTTTTGCGGACTCGCGAAGGTTTGACGATCTTTTTAACGTTCAAAGTTTGGCGGACAAACTAAGCGCGGAACTCGAATCGAAGCAAAGCAAACTTGCAGACCGTTCGACCAAACTGCTAGGCGAAAGACTAGTTGAACACGTTGAGAACTTTTGCGGCATTGTCGAACGATACCACAAGAACGACGGGCGCAGACTGGCTTGCGATTCCTTGGTTTCAGGACTGCGCGAAAAACTTGAGATTCTGAAAGACGGGAACTTCACGGGCAACGGTATTCTTGCTGGCAAGATCGACCGCGCGGCAAGCTTGCTACCTGTTGCAGCTGAAACCGCATTGAAAGACGCAGCTACCGCACTGCAGCTAGTAGGCAACTTGCGAACCGTTGTCGGTACTGCTCCGGTCGCTGCTCCTGCTCCTGCTCCTGCTCCTGCTCCTGCTCCTGCTCCTGCTCCGGTCGCTGCTCCTGCTCCTGCTCCTGCTCCTGCTCCCGCTCCGGTCGCTGCTCCTGCTCCTGCTCCCGCTCCGGTCGCTGCTCCTGCTTTCAATATCGACTCGTTCGACTTTTAATCCAATTACGGCAAATTTCCCGTTTATTACTCACTTTCGAAAGTTTCAAAAATGACCAACGTTCCAACCGCTACTATTTCCCAAGTCAAGAAAATTTTGGGCGCTAACGTCGTCTGCAACGTTCCAACTCTGCTTTTCGGTCAACCAGGACTCGGAAAAACGACTATTGTTGAAGCGCTTGGCAGAGCGTTCGCAGATCGTTTTACCGGTGGTGTCTATGTTCTATCGACTCGCGAGAATAATCCGATTGACTTGGCGGGACTGTATCACGTCGAAGACGGAAAGACCCAACGCGCTGCGTCCGGACGTATCCCACTGGACAAGCCAGTCTTGATACTAATTGACGAGTTAGGGGATTGCGTTAGCTTCGAACAGTCTGCTTGGTATCGTCTCATTAACGACCATACGCTAGGCGAACACAAACTTGCAGACGGTTCCTACGTTTGCGCTGCGTCCAATCGGCCAGAGGATAGCGCAGCTGCTCGCGAAATTTCCACCGCTCTCAAGGGTCGCTGTTTGTGCGTGACTCTGCAAGCTTGCTATCAGACGCTGTTGCAGTTTGGGTATTCGCGAGCATGGGATTCGAAGCTGCTAGGGTTCATCCGCGCGTTTGGCGAAACTGCAGTTAATGACGGATTCGATCCGGACGACAGCTACGCGGGCGCGACTCCAAGGGATTACGAGCGGTTGAACCGACTTGAATCCGCGGCGCAGATAAGCGCCGATCCGACCATTGCGGAACTGCAGTGCGTAGGTTGTCTAGGTCAGGACGTTGGCGCTAAGTACTTAGCTTTTCGCGAGATTGAGACTCCGGACCCGCAACTAGTTCTGCAGAGTCCGGATTCTGCCCCGGTTCCTTCCAAGGTTGAGGAACAATGCTGCTACGCAGCTGCAATCATTGGCGCTTGTGAGGACAACCACGCGCAGTTTGCAAACGTTGTTACGTACGCGGAACGTACGGACCGTGTTTCAGGGTTCGGACTCGTTTGGGATCTACGCGCTAAGTTCCCAAGTTTCAGGAGCTCGCCAGCATGGGCTGACGCGGTTGCTGCTTTCCAAGATCTACTTGCAGACTAGTTGCGGTAAATTTCCCGGTATCATTGGCACTACCTAAGGTTTTTTCTCCCATGTTTAACGAAGTTCAACCAACAGAAGAACAAAAACGACAACTCGACAAGATACGCTTGCGCGTCCGGATGAAAGCGCCCGGATACTTTGCTTTGAGCTCGATTTTCAACTTTGCTTTTACTGACCAAGTCGAGACTGCTTGTACCAACGGAAAGTTTGTTTGGTTCGGAGTCGACTTTTGGAACGCTCTGAACCAGCAAGAACGCGCGTTTGTTTACTTGCATGAAATTTTACACGTTGCGCTTAAACACCACCTGCGGCGCGGAAAGCGCGACGCAAAGCTTTTCAACGTTGCAGCTGATTACGTTATCAACTTGACGTTGTCCGATCTTGCCAAGTCGGAAGACTGGCTTGCGATGCCAACCGATGGACTGCTCGACGAGAAATACCGGGGAATGAACGAGTACGATATTTATCGGCAACTTGAACAAGAGCAGGAGCAGGAGCAGAAACAAGGACAAGGACAAGGACAAGGACAAGGACAAGGACAAGGGCAAGGACAAGGACAAGGACAAGGGCAAGGACAAGGACAAGGACAAGGACAAGGACAAGGACAAGGGCAAGGACAAGGACAAGGACAAGGACAAGGACAAGGACAAGGGCAAGGACAAGGGCAAGGACAAGGACAAGCAAGCGAAGCTTGCCAAGTCTCGATGGGCGGTGTGATTGACGGCGCTTCGACTCCGGAGCAGCTGCAGAAATTGGACCGCGAAGTATCGCGAGCAGTTCAACGCGCAGCTATTGCGGAAAAAGCAGCTGGGAAGGGCAAAGCAAACGGAATCGAGACGATAGCAGCGCAAGAGCGCAAACAATCTCGAGCGCTTGAATCCTACCTATCCCAATTTGTGGAGCAATGCGAACCGTCTGCCGGAGATTGGAACGTTGCAGATAAGCGCTTAGCTGCTATGGGCGTCCATTATGCGAGCTACCGCAACGATGGACTCGAAAAACTCGTTTTTGCTGTCGACACGTCCGGATCGATCGGACGCAAAGAAATAGAACGGGTCTCAGCTGCTCTCAACTCTGTTTTCAGCAACTCTACATTCTCCGAATTGCATGTCGTCTATTTCCATTCCGAAGTCTACCGCGTGGACGTGTTCCGCAATGGCGAACGGTTCAAAGTCGGCAAAATCGAGAGCGGTGGTACTGACTTTAAAGAGTGTTTCGCTCACGCAAAGAAAGTCGACGCAGCTGCTCTCGTAATGCTCACTGACGGGTATGCGAGCTATCCCAAGAAACCGCGCTTTCCCGTTTGTTGGGCGCTTTCTGAACACTCTGTTCGTCCGGAGCGAATCCCGTACGGCAAGGTTATCCCGTTGAGCTAACTAGTCGGAGCGATGCCGCACTGGCTTTCTAGTGCGGTCTGCTCTGCTTAGTTGGCAACTTTTAAGGGTTCGACGATGGACGACAAAGAAAGAACAAAGAAACTTCGCGAAGTTATGCGAGTGTTCCGCGCGATTCCGCATAGCGCGATAATCGCAGAGATTAAGAGCAAACGGTACTGCTCCGAAGAAGATCTGCTTGAAGAACTACACAAGCTTGGCCGGTCGGCAAGCTCCGATCAGGTTGGCTACATTTGCGAATTGCACCACCAGATACGCGCTTACCGCGTGGAACTTTCGCGGCGCCCATACGTTCACCAAGAGCGGTACTTAGCAAAATGGGCTGAACGTCGGACCCGCACTATCGAGGGAGTTTGCTTTCAGTTCTGTCCCCACTTTCAGTTCTGGCTGAACTTTTCAGCAGGGAAACCAGTTGCTCGCGCTGCTCTCCTAACTACGGATCGGCGGCTGTATCTGAAACCGGAGCAACTACGCGAACCGGCAGTGCGACTAGTCAACACGCTAAGCCAAGAATCTAACGGATACGTATTCGAGATTCTCGAATCCAAACCAAACCGGTTTGGTCGAACCCTTCGAGCAAACTGGCTGACCGACAAGGCGGAAACCAAAACGAGTTTCTTTGCGTGGCCCCACTTGGACCAGCAGTTTTACTACTTGTCCAAAGGGCACAAACACGGCGCCCGGATATGTCAGCAAGTAACTCTGCGCGAATTCGAATCACGAGCACAAAAACTAGAAGCCGAGTTAATTTGATGAACCGCAAACAATGGTACGAAAAGAACGACTATCACGGCCTGATTGTCTATACGGTCAGACTTATCGAACTCGTTTACATCCTCTGGCTGTATCTCTGCAACTAGGAACTGAACCATGTCTGAACGAGTCTTCGAAGAACTGGCAACACAAGAACTAGGAGTCCAGCTATGACCAGAAAAGAGCAAACAGAAGAGACGAAGAAACTACGTCGCGTAACAAGAGCTGCTCTTGCGCGACTAGGGGCGACTCGACAAGTAGTCGAACCCTGAGGTGAGTACTTCTATCTACCGCGAAGCAAGGAGGACGAATTCTTCGAGCTTCGAGACAAACTACCGTTCCGCTGTCTTTACAGTGCTCCGAACCGATTTGCTGGTTTGCAAGTTCGGTGGGACTTACCAAACGAAGATTACAACGAAAACTAACACGAGAACTAGGAACTAACTAATGCGAAACCCCAAACGATCTTTCTTCGAGTCTGCCCAGAGTTACCTTCAACGCCTAGCCGCAGCCGAATACCGCGCAGGGATGCGAGCACACACAAAAGCGGGACGTACCGCGCGAACATATCGGCATGTCCCGAGCCAATACCACGCAAACCTAGTTGAATTACTAGGGCAGGATGACGAAGCCGGATTCAAAGCTTTGAAAAACGAATGCGGATACGCTTCGAAACTTGGCGTCTAACGTCAACAAAAGAACTAGGAACTAACTAATGAATAAAGAACAGATCCGAAAACTGACCGAACAAGGGTACCAAGTTGTCTGCAAAGCAGTTGCAGTCTGGAACGGTAGGAGGGGCGGAAAGTACCACTTGCACTTTCGGGCGGAGAAGGGCGACAGCTACTGCGAGCTCACTAAGTACCAAGCTATTGCCCACCTGAACGACAGCACAAAGTCTAACGTCGAACTCTTCGAACGAGTCTTTCGACTGAAGAACCAGAAAGATATGCCGATCTCCAAACGGATCGAAGCAAACGCAGAACTCCGAGAACTACGCGCGGACGTTCGATTCCAAACGGCGATCGACTGTATCGACAACCGAGAACCTGTTTACCTTTAACTCACCACTTACACACACCACTTACACACACCACTTACCGGAGAGACAGAAATGGAAAACAAACTTACTGTGAAACAAGCCGCTGAGCTGCTTCGTTCCGAAGGCACAAGTAGGCTCGAAGGAGCAAGAGGCTATCTGGAACACCAGAGAGCAGAGCTCGCCAAACTTCGCAAGAATTCAAAGCACCGCCGAGAGTACGAACGGCGCGTGTCATCGGCAGAGTCTCAAGTCGAATTGGCGGACCAAAGAAAGCAAGACTTCGACAACATCGCCGAGGTAGCCGAAGAACTGTATCAACTTGACCGGCAAATTGACGAGCTCTGTGAACTACGTCGAAATCTTTGTCCGACGGTCGCAAATCCACAAATCTACTCACGCTCGACAATGCGTAACGGGTTCGTCAACTAGCGAGGGCACCACCATGAAACGAAGTCTCACTGTAACTCTGTTGCTGCTTGCAGCTGCGGTCGGAATCAAGCTGACCGAGAAGCCGAAACGGCCTAACCAGGTGCCTAGTCGCACTGATGCAAATGCGTTCATCGAACAGCACAAAATCAAACATGCGATAGCTGACGAAAACGGAACGCTCTGCGTGTACTCAGACGACTGGTATCCACTAGCGGACTACTTACTAGGATCGAAGATCGAGCGAGACTGGCTCGACATTGGAGGCAAACGTGTCTGGTTTGAACCGATGGCGAACTACGAACTCGACAAGCAGATTTTGGAGGGGAACTAATGGAATCCACTAACGCAACAGAAGGCAACGAAACCGTTGTTCCTCGCGGCGCGACGATCATTATCCGCGGAAGTGAAATATTTGTTTCCTACTGGGATGACGTAATCGCCAACCACGTCGAATACAACCTGAACGCCGCGCTGTACGTGAACGAAGGGATGGCTGAACAACTTCGCGACTGGGCGGATCGACTCGACAACTCTCCACCCACTGTCTCACTGCTTACGGGCATCTCTGCTGGGATGCGGCAAATTGCGAACGACTTATCAAACGAGGGAGACTAGAACCAATGAACACTGAAACTAAACCTTACACCGTCTCACGAGCACGGTACCGCAGGTTGCATTGGGCGATTCGCCCTCAAGACAACCGAGACAGATACAAGGGTCCAACAAGCCATATCCTAGACGCTCTCAAAGCAGGGTTCTCAGGGCGAGAGGGGGCGTACTTGTTACCAGACTCAAAACTCGCCATTTTCCAAGAAATGGTCGCTACCGGGTGGAAAGCAACGCTTGCAGGCAGGTTCCATCCTCCTGGAGACAGCATAACCGATGAACCCATTAGTTACGCTGAAGCAAAGAAATTGCTGAAAGGGAATCAAGCCTAGAAAACACGTATTGACGTTTGATACCATACCGTCACTACACCAACACGAAAGGAGAACTAACCGATGAGCAAAGGAGGAAGACCGCCGACCAAACAAGGTGCGTGGGACCGACCACGGCAACTAGGACGTGTCGACGATGCGACTTGGGCTACGCTCAAGAAGGCTGCTCGGGACGAAGGGATGACCTTCACCGCGTGGGCTCTGGCGTACCTGCTCCCGATCGCTCAAGAGACTGTCAACAACCAACCTATTCCAAAGAACTTTCTAGACGGGCGAACTCGCTCGTAAACGAACTCTAACCGAAGGACTACTTTCTACCATGGTAAACCCGAATGAACTGCCCAAGGGAACCAAGCTCAAACAACCCGACGGATCGAACCGTTGGAAGCTGACCAAAGACGGGCACGACTACATCTGCGTCCCAGAGGGTAACAAGTGGCGTGTAGAGGAAGCAGGCGACCACCTGTTCCGAACCGTCAAAGAAATCAAGATCGCTATCGCGGACGGTGAACTGACCCCACAGGGGTACACTGAGGCACTGCCCACGACAGCAACTGAATCGCCCAACGATAACCCCGCGAACGAGCAACACACTTGGGACTGCATCCATCCTGCAGCTCACCTAGTGCAAGCGATTGCCCAGGGCAAGATCGAGACGACCGCGATCATCATGGATACGCTCGACAAGTACGGGTACCTCGACGAGCTCGGACTGCCAGATGCTTCGAAAGCTCAACGCGAAATGATGGCTCACGTAATGTAGGACTTAGCTCCTGCACTAATACGGTAAATTTCACGTCTAAAAACCTCAAAACGACGTTTTGTCATTTTCTCTGAAAACGTCGTTTTCTTATTTTCTCGTTTTGGTCCGGGCTCGGTCCAAGTAGGGTCCAGGTAAGAACACCCGTTTGACCCTTGTTTTTATTGGTCGGTCCAAGGAGTCCAAGTAACTTCCCAAAAGTCCTTACATAGAAACGCTTCGATGCTATTAAATCACTTTTCTTTTCCCAACTAACTTTTGGAGACTTACTTGGACTCCTTGGACCACCCTTGTTTTTATTGGGTCAAACGCATGTCGTTACTTGGACCTTACTTGGACTCCTTGGACCGAAAAATGTCGTTTTTCAAAAACGTCGTTTTTAGAGCTTCCTAGAAAACGTCGTTTTTAATCTCCAAGGCTCGCTAAAAACGTCGTTTTCACAGCTAAGCCTTGCAACTAGTCGCCCAACAAACAGCGAACCCCCTTATTGTAAGGAGCAACAATGGTCATCCCACATGAAATCCAGGTCGAGCTCGCTCAGCCGAACCGGCTAGAGAAAGCCGAATGGAACCACCTAGTGAACCAGCTGCAGCTGCTCACTCCTCGCGCGGTCGCGGTCACATCGGAACATGGTCCTGAGATGCACCGACGTCGAGTCAGATTCCGTTTCCAGAACCATGAACGCTTCGCTACTGAAGAAGTCGCTCAGGCACTTGTCCCAGTGAAGGGCAGTGACGCTGGCTACGCTTTTCACAAACTGCCTTTAGTCTCGCGGCGTGCAGGGCTAGTCAATCCGGCAGACCTTCGAATCCTTCAAACCAGCAACCACGGAACAGTGCTCGCCGGTCGATGGATCTCCTCCGAAGGGTGGAAAGAAGCCGGACTGCTCTACCGGCTTGCGTGTGACGGCGCCCACTACATCCATCCGGCAGTATCTGACCCACTAGAAGCCCTCAAGCAGCTGAACTGTCGAGCATTCGAACTCAAGGCAGAGAAGATTGATCTATGACCGTCTACGAAAACGAGCTCCAAGCCCAAAGACTAGTCAACTCGATCCGACGTGATGTACCGGCCCCTATCAGAGTGGAGTCCTACTACTGTCCTATCAAGGCAGAGTTCCAGATCATGCTACATTTTGGATCAAGAAGAGGATCATCAACGCATCGCCTCACAGCGGATGACGCAGGCAAGCTGGTCCAAGTCGTGGGACGACCCCGCAACTTTCGAATAGGTTTGGGAGGTGTTCAAGAGCCCAACATGACTGCTCCCGCCGGATTGCTCAATCCTGATGATCTACGCAAGACACACACTAGTGCTCACGGAGAAGTCCTAGTCGGACCTTGGATCTCCTCTAATGGCCCAGTGCAGCATGAAGTCTTCTACTACCTTGCCTTCAACAAGCGCTACTACGTTCGTCCTCCGGCACGGAATGCACTAGACGCTCTCGCGAAGATGAACTGCTTGGCATTTGAGTCCAAAGCTCGACTGGAGAGTTTATGAACCCTGACGTCGGACCGTGGTCGATGAACGAGCGAACGGAGCGCGAAGAAGCTGCACAAGCTCTGACCAGAGAACTGAACCGCATGATCACTCGGCCCCTGTCTGCTGACTTGCAGTACGACCGACAGAAGGACACGCACACGATTCAGATACGCTTCGGCAGCAGCAGGGCAGTGACTCAGCGACATAATTTCACGATCGCTCAAGCCCGAGGTCTCCGGCAGATTAGGGGAGGGAAGAAGTTCATCTACGACGAACGTATGCAACCGATCCCTAACCTTAATATCAACGGAGGACTAGTCGCACCCGAAGAACTAACAACACAGTTCACTACTGACCACGGTGCGGTTTTACTTGGCAGCTACATTTGCAGCATCGGCATGCAAGTAACGGACCAGATCATCTACCGGCTCGCTTGTGATGAGAACTACTACATCCACCCACCTGCGATAGACAAGTCAGAGCAAGCCACTGCTCTGCAAAACATGAACTGCCTGAGGTTTGCCGAGAAGCTCAAAAGCATGTAGCACAACAACTACACGCACCGCTACCGCGATTTCTTACCCTTCGGCCCAAGCCCGAGTTTCAGCACCTGCTGAACGTAGTGTTCGTTTGCTCGCTGCTGGTGATCTAGTTTCTTCGCATGGTGCGTCCAGTTCATTATGTTCATGTTGTGCAGCCAACCAGTCAACAAGCACTTGCGAACATCTGCTTTGCTTGCATCACGAGAAAGACCACTAAGATTGACGCTTAGAGTCGAAATATTCTGTTCCTGAATCCAACTCAATTTGTCAGCATCGATTCCGTGGGTGACGCATATTTCGATGAAGAGCTTTCGGTCGCCTGAAACAGCTACGATGTCTGGTATTCTCCCCTCATGCCAAACTTCGTCCTGCACAGAGTCAAACTGAAACAGCTTCCGAGAACCAAGTTGATAGATCCTGACTTGTTTATGCGACTTGTACTCTATGTAAATGTGAGGCTCTGGCTTGATAAGCATATAAGGAAGCATGATTCTTCGCTCTTCCAGCAGAATCTGCTTTGCCATTAAGTGTATCGCTGTCTCTCGTGAGCCCTCGCAATTGCTTTCCACAGCATGGCGGAAGAACCATTGCTTCTTTGGGTTCGACGGTTGAACAGGAATCAGCTTGCCCCCGCACTCAGCGCAGAAGTATTCATCAGGGGAACTTCGGTCTACGTCTCTGACGTTGACCCAATCGGAAGGATTGTTGTTGCGCAATCCGTAGGGATTTTGAACCATAGTTGCTCTGGCGTCCAATTTAGTGGAAGCCTGCCATCATAGAAAACTCTTCTGCCAGCAGCAATAACACAACAACTACACGCACCGCTAAAAAGAAGCAAAAACGAGAAAAAGATTCTTGACGCCTTGCCTCGTTTGCGGTAAATTTCCGGTAGATGACAGGCGATAACAGATAACAACAGAACAAAGGCAGACCAATGCACGAAGGGTTCAAGATCATTAAGCCGCTTCTCATTTTCCTAGCATTGCTCGCTGGCGCTGGAGCAACAGCGATTGCACTTCAACTTTCGAACTGACCTTTACGCCCCGCTTACGGTAAATTTCCCGCACACATAAAAGGAATGATTCCATGACCGACCGAGCGAAAGCAGCTTACGCCGCATACGGTGAATCCGTTCACTGGAAAAACTTTCGAGGCGAACCGATGCCGCAGTTCAGCGAACTTCCCGAAGCAATTCAGTGTGCCTGGGACAGTGCCTGTGAAGGAGCCTTGCAACATTGGCTCGAAAATGAATTCCGTGACGCTTGCAATGATCACGAGAAAGTCTGGAGGCATGCAGCAGTTTTCAACGTCGGTCTCGCAAGCGGAGACACTCCCGTTGCTTCTTTGTCTAAAGCTATCGCGAGTTTCGTCGTCGCTCTGATTGCCCCTGCGGTACTGAAAAGCTAGCTCCTGACCTTTATCTCCAAGGAATGATTCCTGACCATGTCTACGATCGCACCCCCTGCTCCTACTCACGCTCCGACTCGTCACACACTGGCACAACTGCAAGTACCTGAAGAACAAGTCGCCCCGCTATTCAAGTCTCAATTCCGGATCGGCAGCACCGGACAACTGCTGCTCACTAGTTCAACTCAAGTTGAAAGGACAGAGAGATGGATCTTCAAGAGATGACAAAAGAGCAGGTGACGACTGAGGTCAACCGACTCTTGGAGGAAGACAGAGCGGATGAGCTCAACGACTCTTCGTCAGCAGTAGTCGGTGCGATAACGCTGTCGGTAATTATCGCAGCCGCCTTCATTCTTGTTCCCTTTGTCAGCTACTGGACGACTTAGCGAACCATCATGGAAGAACTACTAGTGGGTCAGAGAATGCACAGTCTGACATTCCATCGCCAGCGAGAACAGATCATCAAAATCCGCTCCGCTACGTCGAATTACTATGTACCCAAAAGAACAACAATCAGTACATTAGGGAGTCTAGCACCGGTTCGGTAAGGATTCGGGTTCTTTTGTCCGCGAAAATCGCCGATAACAGTACAAACCACCAGCTAAAGGAGCAATTAGGATGCGAAAAAAATGGTACAGCGTCGAAGAAGTACAGGCTTTCGTCGTCGAGCTAGAGCTTGAGCTTATCCGTCTCAAGCGAGCTTGCGAAGAAGCAAGCAAGCGTGAAATCGATAAATTACACGTCGTTGAGACACCTGTGCGGCGAGTAAAGACATTCGCCGGTCAGTGTTTGACGCAAGCGTTGGGGCAATTCACGTCTGAAAAAGAAGACCCGGCTGCAACAGAGTAACAACCGGGAAACAGTGTCAATTCCAATGCGAGCGAGTGTTGTCGGGCAGTGTTGTGATACTGTCGTGGAACGTGTTGAACGCGGTTCTGATCGTGGTCTCGACCTGATAGATCTTGTTACAAACCTTCGTGTGGAAGATCAAAATGGTGCGACAGTCTACGAGTGGAATCAAGCCATCAAGAAAGCAATCGCTGCAAATAGGATCGCTCAAGAGGGCGACCGGTTGTTCACATTCAGAAGGACTCAACTGTGCTAAAGCCAAACTTTTACTTCTACGAATCGCTTGTTACCAACGTGGTCGATGGTGACACGATTGACGTCAGAGTTGACCTAGGATTCCGAGCATCGATCGAACAGCGACTTCGCTTTTATGGAATCAATGCGCCAGAGATTCGAGGTGAAGAGCGAGAGAGGGGGCTAGAAGCTAAAAAGTTTGTTGAAGAACATCTGCTCGACAAAGAGATCTGGATCGAAACGATCAAAGGACGAACGCAGGAGCAGACCGGAAAGTTCGGGCGTTACCTAGCAAAGATTTACTTGCCTTGGACAGAGGACCTAGTGCCAGGCACAGGAAAAGACTTTAACACGTCACTGGTTGAACAAGGACATGCTGTCTACGCTAATTATTGAACCGAATGTAGGGATGGAACCACTGAACGAAACGGAAGAGACACAGCGCGAACGTCGACTCCTAATGATGCTGTCGAGGACGCCACATGCAGCCGGGCGGTTTGATGACCAAGACAATTTGATAGTGAGTTTCGGGAAAGGCCAGGAGATTCCGTTCACTCCCGAACAACAGCGAAGGTTAGTTCTTGCGAGGAGTGCGAATTTCCCGACAGACCAGTTCGCAACTCCAAGGCTCGCTCTGATCGATGCCTCCGCAACAGAAACTGAGTTCGGATCTTTCCGGCAGGGCTTGGTCTACCAGAGGGTTTCAACCCTTCGAATGTGGATTCTGCAACTGAAGCTTGTGCCGGACATCTACTGGCGGTTGCCACCGAAGAGAGATCCCAAACTCACACTGCAGAAACTAGCGGCTACCGAGTTTGAACGGAAATACAAAGCTCTGCTGACATGAAAGAAGACATCAACGACCCGATCATCCAGCGGTTCAGAGAACTATTTGGCAAGACCAACTTTTCGCGTCGTGCAGTAAAACTGTACGCACTGAAAGACTACGACGAGACCACTTCCAGGTACTTGCTACAAGACCGCAGGCACAACATCCATATCCGCGACACTCAAGCCGAGAACCTTTGGCCTGTCGAGTGTGACGATTCGGAGATCCATGCAGGAGACGGAACTACGTTCGTTCCGCTTGTACGTAGCGACTTCGGAGTCGCTGGTCGCATGCAAGTGTTCGTAGAGCGAGCCACGGAATGGCGACACGTCATCGGACTCAAGATGGACAGTTCTCGATACTACGCGACAGACATCCCAGTGCGATTGCTGGGTGACGAGATGCAGCGACTAGCTCTGGAGAAGTTCGAAGACAAAGCCGAAGAACTGGAACTCTAAAGAAAGGAATTTTATGTTAGTAATAACAAGAAGAGACAACGAGAGAGTAACTCTACCGCTCACTCGCGAAACGTTGCAGCAGCTGCTCCGTGATTACCCGAGTGGAACAGAGATCGTGCTCTGCCCACGATCTGACGGGAACAAGACGCTGCTCGGCATCAAAGCACCAAACGCCGTAGCGATTTATCGCACTGAGTTGCTCGAAAAGAAGGAGCTGCAGACAAGGTAATCCCCTAGAACGGGACTTCGTCTTCAGAGGGGACGTTCATTACGAGACGCCCAGTTCCGCTTTGGCCTGAGACGGCGAAGGCTGGGCAACTTAGCTATCGAGGACTAGAACACCGGCTTTCTTTAGCTCGCTGTTGTTCAGCGGTCCCAGAAATTAAGCTCTTCACTCTTCTTTAGCTCGGTTCGAATGAAGCCGATTGAAAAAGCCAATGCAAGTTCACGAGCTTCCTCAAGTGAATCCGACTTTGTATCGTAGATCTCATTGCCGTGGTTCTGGATCACATATTCCATATTCATCATGCCATCCAAGACTATGTCCGAGTGAGTGTATTCTGGCAGGTAATCAGGAATACCCGCAGCCAGAAACTCTATCTGCTCCGCATCGCTCATTGCTCGCCATTGATCCAAGACGCTCTTATCCGCGTCAGAAAACACCAGAGGCAAGCACGCGGCAAATGCCAAGAACAATACTATTGCTCCGAGGGTTCGTAATTGCTTTGGTTCCATCGTTTGCTAACTGTCTTCCTCTTTAAGAATGCTGGCTTTGGCTTGGCAATGACCGCAGAACACAACAGTGTATGAGCCATGCTCAGCGATCACGAACGAGGCCGGAAATGTGCAAATGGCTAGTCGATCTTGCTCGACGAATCGCGTAGCTGCCGGATCTTCGTGAGGTCAGCACCCTCGAAGCCATACAGCTTACGCCTCAATCGCTCTTCCAGAACATTAAGATCCATCCATCCGGCAACCGGGTGACGTACATAAACTATTGAACCTGAAATTCGCACATCCACGCGGTACTTCTCGCCGTTGTAGGGAACGATACAGGTAGTAGGCATATGGGCGCATCAAGATTAAGTGGCTTGACCAAGAATCGAGCGTAGTCGAGTGCCGCAGTTGGCGACTGAAGAGAGACTATCTCATTCTCAAAGAGACGCCCAGCCACCGCATTCAATTCATACCAACTTTTAATTTTTTCTGGGTAGCGGAGATTAAGAGTGAGTAACGATTGGTTCACTTTTCCAAGTGAGCTTGTAAGTCCACCGGAAATTCTAGACACCAAAGCGACTGCCGAGTGGCGGCGAATCACACCTTATGTCTTTCAGATCAATCGCCTCTCACAAATTGATCACAACGCCCTAGCGGAGTACTGCTCGCTTTGGTCTGCCTTTCGTGAGATGTACGAAGACATCGGTGACCGTTCGTTCGATAGCCGCCATCACACTGGCAATTCGTACTAGTTCTTTTGAACATCATGTTACGCTCGTAAAAGGCTTAGCAGAGAAACTAGGTGTTACTTGTCCGGTAGATAGGGACGAAGCGAGAAAGAATTGCTCTGGAGCAACTCCGGCAAATTCTTTCCGCAGTCCGATCCCTTGAATCGTTCGCCGACGAAAGGTGCCCGACTGTGCTCGACCGGGTCGAATGTTCTGCAGGTTGAGCCCCGGCATTGCATTCAATCGTTTATGGAATATGGCGGACGTCAGAACGCGAGTATTGTGAAACTTGCACCACTCTGCGTACCAGCGGTACAACAAGTCTTTAGGGATTTGTTCGGTCGGACCGACAGCAAAGAAATCTTCTACAAGTTCCAGCAGCGGGTTTCCGTCTGCTTTTGCTGTCCGACGAAGATCGTCTGCACTCTGCGGCTCTGTGAACTTCCCAAAGCAATTGAGACGAGCGAGACCTTGCACTGCCCAGTTGAAGATGCCCGGTAGTTCCTCTTTCAAGTTGCCGAGCAAAGAACGATCTTCGCGACCTTGAAACGACACTGAAGTTTTCAAGAACAGCCCACGAGAGAACATCGCAGAGCTCGCATCCGGCAGATAAGGCATTTCGTTTGAAACGATGGTAAACCGGACAGGCAGTACTTCCGAAAACGGAGTCTTGAACTTTGGCTCAACGGTAACACCGTCAGCACCGGAGATCATAAGCAGCTTTTCAAGTGCTGCCATTCTGTCGCCAGTCGCACGGACATCGCTAATGATCCCAGTCCGCTTACCTAACAATGCTGACGTGCCGTGTGGTCTAGCCAGGGTGTTGAAGTCAACTGCTCCGTACCCGTCTCCAGCAAGGTACTTCAGAATCGAAGTGATAGTCGACTTACCACTCCTAGGAGTACCGATGATCCACATGATCTTTTGAAAGGAAGTATCATCGACGATGTTAAGTCCGAACCACTCCTGCAGTAGATGCTTGCTGGCTTGATCTCCAGGCCAAACCTGTTCGAGAAACTCTAGCCATCTGGGACATGCGGCAGAGGCGTTGAACCCAAAGTTGATGGAGTTCAGTGTAAAGACTCTGGGGTCACTAGGCAGAAGTTCAACCTGCCCAGTTTCTCCGATGACAGCAATACCTGAATCAGTGCAAACTGCTTTGGCTTTTTCAGTGAGCTCCGGAGCCGAAACCGATATCTCTGGACAAGCTTCCGTGAAACACAGAAACGCGAACTCGCTGACAACATCTTTCAGCAGCGAAGTCTTGTATGCTGGTATGGTAGGTGGTTTGACCTTGTCGGGATTAGGAGCGTTTTTGACTTCAATGTCGTGCAAAGCGTTTAGGAACTCGGCTCGCTCTTTAAGAGCTGCTAACAGACCGATGCGGATCAGGTTCTCTGCCTTCATCTCGGGGACTGCAGTGTACTTGCAGCCATCGAAGTGGAACCACTGTTCTCGGTAGTATCGCAAGCGAACCATCTTGGGCTCATCCCAGTCGTAGCCCAGCTGCCACGCTACTTCTCTCGCAAGTCGCTCAGGGTCGAGGAAGTTTCGGTTATCGTCCCCGTTAGCGTCCTTGCCGCGTCTCGTCTTTTGTTCTGCTGATCTTAGAACCTGCGGAATGTCCGACTCAATCAGTGGGCACATCCCAAAGGGGGCTTGTGCGTCAATTTCCAAAATCACGTCAACTGCTTGGGGGTCACTTAGTCCGTACGCAACGCACTGACGAGCAGCATTGAATATCCTTGATCCTGTGTCGCCGGTAGAGCAGAGGATCTTATCCTTTGCCTTCTGAACGTCTTCGCCAGATGCAAACTTCTGAGCACCAGAGGGCAGGATAAGATTGATCGGCGAGCAAGAATCGAACGCTTGTGCCCGGAGATTGACTGATTGTTCTCGGCACATCGCTGCGCATCGTGACCAATGCGATTGAGTGTCCCCGCCTGTGGACATGAAGACGAAGAAGTGTTCGAAGGAGTACCAACCACCTTGCTCTGGCACGAAGTCAATTACGTTTCCTGCCGAGTCAACAGCTGCCGTTCTGATCCGTCCAGGTGTTTTGATAGTCAGTCCTAGGCGTCCATCCGGCACCTTCCATACTTCACCCGTCGGAGCTCCAGAAGTAGCCTCTGGTCGGTCCCAGAAACCAGGTGCCCCTGACCGCTCGCTCCAACCATATGCTTGCATCAGGTTCGAGATATCAGCGTAGCCTAGTTCCCCTGTTAGGTAGTCAAGGATATCACTGTCTTGCCTCGGTCCTTCGTTTGTCGAACTGGCGAAGAGCTGCTGCTTCTGCAGCTGCTCAAGGTCTTTCGTATCCAATGGCAGAGTTAGCTCTTCCAAGGTGTACCGTCGTGTTGGATGCAACTGCTCAACCGTAACGCGGTTACCTGATTTTCGAAGAGCTCCAGGGGGGCGTAACAGACGCTCTAGTCCCGCTGTTGCATCAACTTCGCCGAAAGGCGAGAGTAGTTCAGCCAGCTTTCGGTTCCAGCGACGAGCGATTGCAACGAGCTGATCGTAGTGCTCTGGTCCCATCACTACGATGGGCTTGTCAAAGAACCAATAACCATGCAAACCTTTGGCAGAACCGTCTGAGTTAATGACTGCAGACGGTAGCTGCGGCATACTGTTGAGAGTGGCTAGTGCCTCTGCTCTCGAAGCATATTGGACACTCTTCTCTGCACAATCGATATCAAGACCAAACGCAACAACCGATTGCACCTCTGTCTTAGAACCAATGGACGCCGAGCCTCTTGCGACGATTGAGGTCTCATCGAACAAGTTGTACTTGTAGTAGAGATTGTCCCGAGACGGATCTGCTGCGAACTTAGCGATTCCACTAGTGTCTGTGGCAGCAAAGGTCGCGAGTCTTCTATAGCCAATTACCGATTCAACAGGTTCACAAAATATTACGCTGCCAAAAGAGTTTGGCGGATAGAGGCACTTGAAATAATCCTCAGCAGAGTGCATACTTACATCCATAATTTGGTAGGGGTGGTGCCCGATCCATCAAGCGAGTCTTGTTCACGCAGGACTCGCTTTTATTTTTGCGCCCTTGGGTCGTTTGCGGTAAACTTCCCCCGAACAGGCCACGGTAGAGTACCCGAGCCTAGACGGAACGTCAAGTTCCAAGCTGATACTTCGCACGGACGTTTGCGGTAAATTACTGTCTTTTTCTGTAATATGCTGTTGCGATACAGTCCTTACCCGATACAACAGTGACAGAAGCCTTACTTTTTTCGGTTCTGGATTTTGTTATGGTCGCACATCAACTCATCAATGAAGACTGCGTGAAGTACCTAGAAAGGGCAGTGCAATCCGGCAGAAGATGGGAATGTGTTATCTTGGACCCACCTGATAACATCGGTCGAAAATATGCAGGAGTCGATGACAAGCGGTCAGATGAAGAGTACTGTTCGCTAGTTAGCGATGCTCTTGACTTGTCCTGCCAAGTCTCACATAGAGTCTGGTTGTCTTTCAATTCCCGCCACTTACTCTCATTCGCTTCATTGGTCGACTCTCTCGTTGTAAAACACGGTTTTCTCTTTCGACCTTGCGTGCAGACTTTTACTTTCTACCAACACAACAAACACGAGCTGGGGAATGCTCATCGTCCATTGTGGCGGCTGTTTGCTCCAAAGGCGAAGAAATACCCCGAGCAGTGCCTGATCCCGTCATGGCGTTTGCAGAATGGTGACAAAAGAGCTTCCAAGCAAGGCAAAGTTCCTGGTGACGTTTACGACGGAACTGGGCAACTAGATGAAGACGACACTGTCTTCGATTATCCGCGAGTCACTGGTAACTCGAAGCAAAAGCGCAGATGGCATGACAACCAGCTGCATGAGGGACTGATCGAGAGAGTCATCCGGTTCTCGACAAAAGAAAATGAAACAGTGCTCGACTGCTTCGGTGGAACTGGAGTTACCTTACGGGTCGCAGAGAGGATCAATCGGATCGCTACGCTTGTCGAACTCAGCGAAACCTACTGTTCTCACATATCAGAGGAGAACAACGTCGCGATCGACCCTCAGAAGCTCTATTTCTAACCAGAACAGGCGAATGAAAAAAGCCCTGTCCGACCAACAATGCCCAGGCAGGTCGAACAGGGCTCGTTTGCAAGCATGCGTTACTCTAGGATGCTTACTGTTGTTCTCAGTAAATCGTCTTCGATTGGGCCGCCACCATTCTCAAGCATGCAGTCAGCATAAGCTTGCTGGGCATTCGTTAGCGCCGTTTCAGACACCACTAGTACTGCGGCAGCAGCTACCCAGGCGTCGTAGTTCTCTTGAGTCGGATTTGTAAAGTACGCATCCAGTGCATCCTGGGCGTTGTCATAAGCTGCGTCGTAGATGGCCTGAGCATTTTGCATCGCTAAAAGCTCTGCTGCGCACTCAGAACATGAGACAGTTCCATTACCGAATATCAACCCCAGAGTCAGGATTATCAGATTCATCGCTTTGCACTTCCTTGAGCGGTTTGTTACTTTGCTTTGCCGTCCTTGGCTCGCCTATGGGGCTTACTCTTTCCCCGATAACATACTTGTTAAGCTCTTTTAGCTTGTCTGGATCGTCCCCGGCGAGCCTTCTTGCCATTTCAGCTCGCTCCAGAATCCCTCTTAGCTTCATTCCGTCATCATTCGCTGTGGCTTCTGCAAGATTCTTTTTGAAATCGCTTAGAGCCTTGCGATTACCCCGGAGAAAGCTTTTATCTAGTTCAGTCACAGGTGTACCATCTATCTCAGGCTGGGGGCTAGTGGAAAAAAGGCGGAGTTGAAAGTAGTCGGCAGCAAGAAAGCCAGCAAAGGAGGACACTGCCATTAGCCCTGCAACCAGGATTCGGTTCTTGGGTCGCCATCGGTTTTCGCTAATCCGGGCGTTCTCGGCCATCTCCTCAAACTGTTGCTGCATTACCTCCAGGGCATCTTCATCTTCGATTAGCTCTTCTACCTTATTCGGGATTAAGTCTGACCGATCGAAGCGGCTGTAGTATGGTGCTTTCTTCATGCTGCCCTCAAAGTAGGTGGTCTGGGTATTGCAAGCATCATCTTACGGCGTAAAATCCACAGTCACTAGGGTTATTTTCCGGACCTTTACGAGAAAACATCGTGTGGACAGTAGCTTTTCTAACAAAGGATTCCATAAAGCCAGTCCTCGATCTCAAACTTGCGATGGAAGACGCCCTTGCTCTTCGCAAGCAATGGCAAGAGATGACTGGACGAGCAGTGTTTGCTCTTCCACATGCGAAGGCGGCGGCGATCTATCGAGCGCAACATCTGGCCAAAGCTGAGCACCCTTGGGTGGTGTACGCAGTCGACCTTCGCACGCGAAAGATTACGAAGCTTTCTGATCAGGTTCCTCCGCTCTGGTTCAAAATTTGGCGTGACCAATTCTTTAAGACCCCAAAGCTGCCAGAGACTCTCCGGTTAATCTTCCTGCCAAGCTAGTTGAAGAATTCTTCGGCAAGATTGTTTGCCGCCGTTCTGGCTCTCTTGATCTCCGCTTTCTCTCTAGCGGTTATGAATACATTGCCTCTGGCGGCTACGAACGCATCCAAGATAGGCTGAACATGCAGGCTTCCAGCAAGTGAACGTGCAAACTGCGCAAAACTCGCGCAGCCTTCTAAGGCTTGTCTAAAGTTCTGCGCGTCAAGCGTCTTGATGTCGTTTTTCTGGCACGTTGATGTAGCTGTTTGCACAAGGGCAAGATAGCTCTTCATTGCTGCAACTAGATTCTTTGCGTCTGTGGTTTTGACGCTACCACGAGACTGCTTCTCTACGGAGATGGCGATTGCATTTGTTTCCAAGTCAACCTTGGCAGTGTTTGCGGCACCAGCCATGAACTGAACAAAGGCACGAAACTGCCCCCAGCCTTTGACGGCTTGTTTGAAGTTCTTGCAAGGCAGCTCTTTCTTGCCCGCTGCCGATTCAATCGCCTTCTCGCAAATGTCGATGCAGTTCTGAAGCGAGTCATTGACTTCGCTCAGTGCCTTGATGTCTACGAGTTGGATTCCAGAAGGTCTAGCCATATCAAAATGCTACCAAAAATCTACCGTCTCAGATAGGAAGCCGCGAAAAAAATTCCAAATAACCTGAGTACTAGTTCCCACTCTCTTTTACGTATTTTTATTCCTAAAAGGGATTTACAAGTTACGCGACCAGAGTAATATTACAGCGTCACCCCGGGTAAAGCCCCAAAAACACAGAACACCAGCCCTCAACTGCTACCCGGGGTGACATTCGGCTAGCACAGTTAGAGGGCTTTTTTCGTTTTCCAAAAATGGACCAAACGTGTCCTTGGTCACTTTAAACTGCCCCACCGTCATTGTTGCCAGCTAACACCCAGAATCGTTGCACTGATGAAACAGTTTCGCTCTCACCAACGTGATGCATTTGACTACCTGTTTCCCAACCTTCGACAGTTGGGTGGACAAGGCTACCTAGCCGCTCCTGGTCTCGGTAAGACAGGAGTTGCCTTGAGGCTGGTTTCAGCGATGGCTTGTATTGAAGGTGTGCGTCGTGTGTTGGTTGTCTCACCAGAAAAAGTTCTCAGGCACTGGCAACGAGAAGCAACGGAGTGGGGATGCGCGCTTCCGGTGGAACTCTTGAAGAGCACTCCAGCAGCCCGAAATCGGCAGCTCGCTGAAAACAGAGCTGGTATCTATGGTCTGTCGCTGGACAGCGTCCATCGTACCGAGCTACTTGACCATGACTGGGATATGTTCGTGGTAGACGAAAGCTCCAAGTACAAGAACTGGACTGCTCGTCGAACCAAAGGTGCCCGTCGCATTGCGGCGAAGACTCCATATGCACTTCTGCTCACTGGATCTCCTGCACCTAACTGTCCATCGGAGTTCTTTGCTCAGCAGTTTCTGCTCGACAAAGGCAGAACTCTAGGTGCTACGGTAGGAGCTTTTCGCGATCGTTTCATGCGGCGAGGGGGCTTTGAGAACCGCGAGTGGCTTTTCAATTATGAAAGCCTTCCTCACTTGAACCAACTGCTATCACCTTGGTACCTACGCCAAGACAAGTCGGTACTGCCACCTGAGGACGGTCGAAACGTTCATTACATCGAACTCGAAGTTGAGTTGCCACCAAGCATTAAAAAGTATTACAGAGAAATCGAAAAAGATTTGTTCACAGAGTTTCAAGGACAGCATCATTATGTATTCAGTGGTTCGCAGAAATACAACCGCTGCCGCCAAATCACCTCGGGCAGATTCTATGATGAAAATCGCTGTGTAGTGGAACTACATGACCAGAAGATTAAACGGTTGTTGGATCTGGTAGAGGAATCGCCTGAGCCGGTTTTGTGTGCCTACCAGTACTCCCACGAGATCGAAGCAATTCGAAGAATAGCCCGACGAAAAGTGCCAACGATAGATGGACAAACATCAGCGGAAGAGACTCAGCGCCTCATTGATGAGTTTCAGCTGGGGGTACATCCTCTCCTGTGCGGTCAAGCTGACGCTCTCTCACACGGAACAGACGGACTGCAGCACGGCAGTTCAATGCTGGTGTGGTTAACTCTGACCGACACGCCTGACACACATGACCAAATGAACTGCCGGTTGGATCGGACAGGGCAAACTAAACCCGTGACCATTTTTTACCTCATGGCGCCAGGAACTTTGGACCGTCCGATCTTACGAAAACTCCAGCGGAAAGCGACCGAACAAGAAGCAATGATAGATCACTTCAAAGCAAACTACCCACACTCACTTGCTTCATAACCTAGCAAGGACCACAAGTCGGATTGCTTCGTCCAGATTGCAAGCAGACCCCACTACAAATCCCATACCGCTCAACTTTTCAAACCAATACGCTTGATGAGGACTAACTCTACCACCAACCGAACGTTTTAATTCGATGAATGTTGTGTTGCCGTATTGATCGAGCACCATTCGATCCGGGAAGCCTTTTTGTTGCGGGACTTCCATTTTCAGACACAGCAAGCCCATCTCTTGGCACCACATTCTGAACCTATTTTCGACGGAACTTTCAAGCATGACAACTCAACCTGACTTCACCATCCCCGACGAAATGCGTCATGATATACATCACCTGGAGCGGATTCTAGCAGATAGAACGTGCGACAAGTCAATCACCTACCTTGGCTGTCCTCTGCGATTCGAGGACGGGAAATTCCGCGTCGGTAATGAGACTCTCGAAGAGTCTGTGTCAGGTCTACTCTACCTACCTATGGCTAGGATCTTCTTTGAACAGGTCGCGGATTTTCGACAAAGTTGTGCAGCGGATTTAGAAACGCTGGTTTTACAGTGTTCGCAAGTTGCTGAAACTACCGCTTCTTCTTCTTAGATGCTTTGGTTTTCTTGCGAGCAGACTTCCTCACACGGATCTCTGCTGGGTCCGGCAGCGTGTCATTTTTCTGCTTGTATTTCTCGGGCAAGCCGAGAGGTCCGAGAAGTTCAACTTTTTGTAATGCTGTTTGAGCGACAACCTCCAACCTCGGAAGATACACATCCATTGATCCCAGTTGAGCATACGCCGCACCGTAATGCGATTCCTCGCAGTGTTCCTTGATAGATTCTAGATGATCTATCATTCGCTGAAGACAGGCTTGGTAGTCTTCTAAGTCCGCGAGAGAGTATTCTTTGTACGCCATGTTTCAAAAATTCCTTAGGATCAAACAACAGCTCGTTACAGGATGTTACAGCACGCTGCGGGAAAAGAAAACGTAATTCCCCGGAAATTTCTGGTAAATAACCTCAAAAATCGCAGCTTATTACAGTTAACGACATTGACTAGGCATAGAACATTTGTAAACTTGTCGCAAACAAACCCGGGAAATTTACCGCAAAGTGCAGACAATGCCGCATCGCAAGACACGGAAGAAAACTGACCGAGACTATCCGGCACGAGGCTCTAAGTACCGTTGGAGCGATTGGCAGGATGGAGAATGGCACGAACTGAAACAAGGCAAGGACTTCAAGCGTTCAGTCGAGCATTTCCGTTCCTACGTCTGCTTTCGGGCTAGGGAGGATGGGTTCGAAGTGATGACCCGAAAACTATCCAACAAAGTACTGGCTGTTCGATTTACTCCTGCTTAGGGACAAGGCTATGCCCGATAAACCATCCAAACATTTTTACGGAGCGAACCACGCGGAGAAGTCTGCTTCGCCTCAACGGATTGCTCTGATCCAACAAGGACAAGTACTCCGCGTTTTGAAAGTAGACGCTGGAGACAATGAGAAAGCTGTGGAAGACTGGCTTGACACCAATCTACGCAAATACAGCTCCGCTGATATCCGTTTTCTCGGATTCTACGACAAATGCGAATCTGCTGCTCCTGTAGCTGCGGATTCAAACATCAAAAACGTTCTTCAGTAACTAACTACCCATTTCTGAAAGTGCTCAACAACCATGAAGAGTTCCAAATCGTTTGAACTGCGCTACTCCTTTGATTCCCAGACAGAGCTCGAAGCTTTCGAGTCAGCGATCCAACCGCACATTGCTACGTTGCAAGCAGTTGCACAGACTGCCCCAGCAGTCGCTCCGGCGCCTGCACCAGCTCCGGCAGTCGTTCCTCAGCCTGCTCCGACGGCAGCTGCTCCAGCGCCAGCACCAGCTCCTGCTACGGTTGCTCCTCAGCCTGTTCCAACTGCAGTCGCTCCAGCGCCTGCCCCGGCAACGGCTCCGGCTCCAGCGGGTGCAGCGAACACGGACACCTTAATTAAACTCGCGACCGACCTTTCGAATGCTGGACATGCTCAGCACGTTATGGAAATGGTGAACCGTATTGGCATTGTGAAACTCTCTCAGTGTCCTGCGGAGCTTGTGATGACCGCACACGAGGAGCTGACTCGTCTTACGCAGCAGCTAATCCCAGCGTCGTAGTTTTTGCAATTCCCTTTAGCGGTAAACTTCCCGTGAAACATTTTCCGATCGGCCCAAGCTCGCTTTCAAGACTGGTTAACTGCCCTGCCAGTCTTGGTGCTGCTCAAGGCGTGAGCAATGACAGCGAATACAGCAGCGAGGGAGACCTTGCGCACGCTGCATGCGAGAAAGCCAACAAGAGCGGTACTGGAGTGACGCTTGAGTCGGTCGGAGGGGATCTGGAGTTGCTTCGTGCGTGTCAAACGTTTGTCGGTCAAGTGTCTGAGATCCGGCAGAACAAGCGCATCGTGCAAGAGTGGGTAGAGGCAACGTTGGCTCACTCGACCATTGAAGACTTCGGCGGGACGTCCGACTATGCCACTCTTTACACCGAGGGCAATGAAGTTGTTCTGCATATTGTTGATTTCAAGGCTGGAGTAGGTGTTCCAGTCACAGCGAAAAACAATCTGCAGGTACGTGGCTACGCTTCAATCCTGCGCGATTACTGTGTACTCGACCCAACGGTATACCGAGGCACGGTGGTGCAACCTCGAAGCTTCGCAGTTGACCCGATCCAACACGCTGAGTACGCGGCTACGGACATCGACTCTCTCGAACGAACCATCGCAGAGATCAAACAGAACAATCACTTTGAGCCGGGGGACCACTGTCGTTTTTGTCCTCTCGCGAAAAAACAGTGCAAAGCGCTTGCGGATCGCATTGAACTGATCAGAGACACCGCACTCAACAGCACACCTAATGAACAACAGGTTGCCACAATGTTGCATTTTCACAGCATGGCAACCGTCATCCGGAATTTCCTCAAGGACTGCGAGACGGGGCTAATCTACGCCGGACGAACCGGAGTTGCTGTGCCCGGCTACAAGGTGGCAGACAAGAAGTCCAACCGGGCTTGGCTAGGAGACGAGAAACGACAGCAAGCCATAGCACGGGAACTAGCGGATCTAGGAGTGAACTTCAACGACGCAACTGAGAGCTCACTGAAGTCTCCGAGACAGATCGAGAACCTCCTGAAAGACCTACAAGTGCCAAAGCAGGAGAGAGACGCTTTCTTAGACGAACGTACCGAGAGGCATGTTACAGGCCAAAAGCTGGTTCCTGTAACCACGAACGACCAACCATCCGATACTTCAGTACCTTTTGACACTCAACCAGAACAGGAATAGATATGTCAGAAACTAGGCGCCGCAAACAGACTCCGATCGGGATCTTGAGTTACCCCAAGTTGTTCACCCCCGAACCAAAGTACCAAGGACAAGGGGACCTCGTCTATTCTCTTGCAATTATTTGTGATCCTCAGAACCCAGAAGTTGCGCAGGTGCTG
Source organism: Aureliella sp. (assembly GCA_963691875.1). Taxonomy (GTDB): domain Bacteria; phylum Planctomycetota; class Planctomycetia; order Pirellulales; family Pirellulaceae; genus Aureliella. Next base: position 128,990 of record OY829846.1, on the reverse strand, counting down.
CAGCGGATGCAGCAAGAGGAAGCAACACTAAAGGCTCAGCAATGGCCCGCTGGGACTCCAGCAGGGTGGCGTAGTTGCTTCATCGACGGGAACATTACGGGTGACCCTCACTCGATGGGCAAGATCATCCTTCGGTTGCGGTCGGATACTTCACATAAGCCAATTGTCTACGACAACAACTTGGCAATCTGCACCCAGGAGATGGGGCTTGTCTACGGCGGCTGCGTCGGTCGTGCTACGTACGAGATGTACGCCTACACCAAGGGCAGTCAAGGGATTGCTCTGTCTCTTGGCGACGTCCAGTGGTTGGGACACGGACAGAAGTTGGGAGGAGGAGCACAAAGCCACCCCGATGACTTCCAAGCAGTTGAAGCAGGTGCATACGACCGAGCACAACAGGTCGTCCCAAATATGCCCGGAGCGATGCCAGTACCTGCTGTTGCTCCTTCGCCAATGGCACAACCGCCAATGCAACCAGTCGCACAACCACCAATGCAACCAGTCGTACAACCAGCTCAGCCGAACGCTGCTCCGGGGCATGGAATTCCCTGGTAGCTGCTGTCGCATGGAGGTGCCCCAGTCCTGCTGGGGCAGATTGAGCGGTTTGACAGACCGCATGAGGAATCAAGACTCAGTCACCAATCTCAACGTGGGGCATCTACATGCTGATACTCGAATTAAGCCAACCGCCACCAGATGATAGGCACCCTTCTACGTGGAGAATCTTAGGCGGCTGGTTAATCCGTGCGCCTGAAATGCATCCTGTCTGGGATTGGTACTTCCTGACAGTGACGCACTTACGGGCGACCAAAGCGTCACTCAAGCGCGGTTGCCAGATTGGGCGAACACATCAGATTCAGCTCTTTGCACAACACCCAGACAGTGAGGAGATCAACGAGCAAGGGATGTACGGTGAGGCTATGTTACCTGCAAACTTTTCGCAACAGCTCTCACTTAAATCCGACATGGAAGCTCTCGTGTTGCTCGATCTGCTCGTTTGCCAAATCGCTGCTGGCGAACTGCCTCTGAACTACACCGCATACGATGGCGGTCAACAAATGTGGGAGGAAGCAATTGCATCCCATCTCAGTTGACTTCGAAACGAAATCACGGATCGAAATCTCTCGCGGAGTTCATAACTATACTATGTGCCCTGAGTTCGAAGTGCTCTGCGCTTCGTTTCGGTGGGGGCTGGGCGAGGGAGAGTCCTATCTTTGGCATCCCGGACTCGGTTCCCTACCACAGTGGCTGCAGGATTACGCTCGGCAGGGAGGTGCGTTTTCAGCATTCAATGCAGCGTTTGAGCGGAACGTCTGGAACCGGGCTTGCACTCGTCTCTACGGGTGGCCATTCCTTCATTTAGAGCAATGGCACTGTGCGGCAGCTAGAGCCGCTGTTGTGGGAGCACCTCGAAAACTAGAGCACATTCCTAAGTGGCTCGGAATCGATGTCGCAAAGGACATCGAAGGTGGTCGGTTGATGAAACAACTGACGAAGCCCGACAGCAAGACCGGAAAGTTCCGCGTACCTACTCCGGCAGACCTGCAGAGACTCTACGAATACTGTGAACAAGACACCTACGCTGAAAGGTTCATAGCACAGTACCTGCCTCCCATGACCGACAGTGAGCGTCAGGTCTGGTTACTGGATCAGCAAATGAACGAACGCGGGCTTTTGATTGATCAGGATCTTGCCCGCGCAGCGATCGAACTCTGGCGAACTTACGAATCAGCTAAAGCCGAAGAATTCAAACGTCTAACGGGTTTTGCTCACACTCAAGTGTTAGAGCTATCTGCATGGATTTCTAAGTTCACGGAGTTTCACTTAGGCAAAAAGATAACTAGCTGTGCAGATGACGTCCTAAGAGATCTACAAGACGCACCTGAACTTCAGCACGAAACCGGGCTAATGCAAGCGATGAAGATCCGAAGGGAGATCGGCAGCGCAGCGACTAAGAAGTTTCAACGAATGCTGACTGACCTCAGTTCTGATGGACGTCTTCGCGGTGGGTTTCGCTACTACGGTGCTGGGACCGGCAGATGGTCTGGCAACGGTGTCCAGCCGCAGAATCTCTCCTCGGGGTTCATCTTCAAGTCAAAAGATGAGCTGGGGAATCCCGTCGACGAGCTACCGAGCACTGTTCAACAGGTCAAGCAACGCGACCCAGCCGTATTTCAAAACCCGCTTGGGATGAGAAAGCTGCTAGCAAGCATGGTGCGTCCTTGCCTCACTGCCGCACCGGGAAAACGTTATGTCACTTGTGACCTAGCTCAAATCGAAGCCAGAGTCTTGGCATGGGAAGCCGGTCAGCAGGATCTGATTGCTGCCTTCGCTGCCGGAGAAGACGTATACGTTCCGATGGGAGCAGCGATCTTTGGTATCCCAAACGAAGCAGTCGGAAAGAAAGAGCGAGACCTAGGCAAGAGTACCGTGCTTGGTTGCGGCTTTCAAATGGCTGCACCAACCTTTCAGAAGAACATCCACAAGAAGTCAGGGGTGCTGCTAGACCTTCAACTAGTCGAACGTGCTGTCACGACTTACCGACAAAAGAACCCTGACATCGTCAGCTACTGGTACCACGTACAAGACTGCGTCGTTCAAGCAGTCGTGACGCAGAGCATCGTACCGACTCGAAACAGTCTCGTGACGATGGATGGACGCAATCCAGACTGGCTATTGATCTGGCTACCGAGCGGACGTCCTCTTTGGTACTTCCGCCCAACGCTTTCGAAAGAAGTCCGTCACGGGCGAGAGCGGACCCAAGTCAAATACTGGAACAGCGACTCTGGAGGCAACGGCTATTGGACTCGCTTGTACGGTGGGATCATCACCGAGAACATCGTTCAGGCAACTGCGAGAGACATCATGGTTCACGGCATGTTGAACTGTGAAGCAGCCGGGTATCCGGTAGTGCTGACCTTACACGACGAAGCAGTAACAGAAGTGCCGATCGGTCAAGGATCTGCAGCAGAGATGGACCGTCTAATGTCGCATGCTCCTAGTTGGGCAGCTGGCTGTCCTCTCGCAGCAGAAGCGGACGAAACCCCGTTTTATAGGAAATGAAAAATGAGCTCAGAACTTGAACAGAAGAAAGAAGGTAAATGGATGCGAAGAACATGGGACACAGTTCGGTTTCGCGTGGGGCTAGTGTTCGTACTTGTGGCAATCGCTGTGTTTGCGATTGTACTAATAGCATCAGCGCTTGTTTTAGCACTTGGTAGTGTTGTCTCGTTTGTCATCGCTGTTCCCGCATTTGTATTCTTTCCCAAGTCTTGGCTCAGAGAACAGCTCAAAGAGGTGAGCCAAGACAGTACAAACAATAATGATGAATGATGCTTTTCTGGGCACAACTAGGAATCTCGATCTTCGGCAAAGGCAAGAGCTGACCACAACCATGACGACGACCACCCACGAAAAAGAAAAGCCAGAGCTTTACAAGAGCGTGAAGCAAGCTGCCGAACTGTTCCAGGTGTCCGAACACGTAGTACGGCGCCTAGTTAATTCCGGAAAACTCGGTCACTACCGTATTGGAAACGCGATCCGGATTACGGGTAAGCATATCGACGAGTACCTGCAGGCTCATGCTACGCCGAAGATTGACTCTCTTCCGGAACCTGAGGAGATACATTTCTAACGCGGTTTGCTTGTTCTCTCAGAAAGCCAGGGTTTTTCTGCAGCTTGCTGTAGACCTTCATCACCATCTCTGGATCTTTGTGCCCCATCAACTGAACGACGGCAGTGCAGTCCAGCCCATCCATAAGAGCATTGGTACACCAAGTGTGCCGCAGGTCGTATGAACGAGCTTTCCATCCGATTGTTTTCTCGGCGCGTTTGAAAGCGTTGATGATAGTGTCCTTGGTGAACATCTTGCCGTGATCATTCAAGAACAAGTACTCGTTGTCAGTCTCTCGCTTCTCCCTTTGGGCTCTTAGAATGGCAAGCGCTTTGTTGTTAGGGTAAATGGTTCTCTCCTGTCCCATCTTGCCCTCTTCTGCCGGAATGAAGCATGTATCATCTTTAAGGTGACGACCTTGCATCAAGCGGACTTCCTGTGGTCTGCTTCCTGTCTCCAGAAGGAACTCGACCAGCACACCAACGTCGCCTCGCATCTTCTTCACTGCAGCAAGTAGTTCGCTGCACTGCTCGTTTGAGTAGTAAGCATCCCGAGTCCGCTCGGCTGGTTTCTTGTAGTACCGGATAGGGTTCTTGTCGAAATACCCTTCTGCGACTCCCCAATTGAGCATCTCATTTACGCATCGCACGTTGATGTTCTGCGTCGTCGGGCTCTGCCAACCAGGGTTTGCTTCTAGCCACTTAGTGATGTGGTGCCCCCTGAGACTCGCGACATAGAGTCTCTTTCCGACGTGCTCGATGAAGCTCTTCAGGCTCCGCCGCACTTTTAGGTAGGTGGCTTCTTTGCGATTCTTCTTGAGCCAGCTCAAGTAGACTTGCGAGAAGCGGTACAAGTTGACGATCTCGCCACCGATCTCTTCTTCTGCGGACATCAAGCGATGAAACTTCTTCATCGCCTTCTCTTCGTCTCGCCCCAGATCGATCCGCTTGCCTTTGATCGTGACAAGCCATTTTTTCTTCTCTGTGCTGAAGTAAGGCTTGCTAGGTCGTGCCATCTGCTGCTCTTGTTTAGGACCGGATTTAGGACCGACAGAGAGACGTGCAAACCTAAATCGAGCGAGTTCCAAGGGAAAAGACAGTATATCAGAAACCGCCTTTTTTCCACCCCAAGGTAGCGCGCTAGCCAGGCTGCGCTATAGCCCGATGTTGCTTTCCAGCAGTTCGAAAACTTAATACCGCCAGGAAAAACAGGGGGATCTGCCTTTCCGAAGTAGGCCACGTTATTCTAGCCGCGACCTCTACCCGTCACAAGATCTAGCAGGAAACACAGGGTTTCGAAGCCAAATAAGGAGCTATTCACGGCCGCTCACCCTAAGTAAAGATCACGGGCAAATCTAGGCTAGCTCGCTACCAGCCGGCCACTGGAATCTGCCATTTACCAGGAAGACCGCGAAAGTAACTATCACAATTGTCTCGACAGAAACGAGTTAAAAATAAAGCAAGAGATTGCCGCACAGAGAGCTGCTTTCAGCTACACCACGGAGCAAGGTTCGGCAGCAAATTACTAGAAGCTGCCTGGCGAGGTCTTGATCGCTGCATCCCTTAAAGGATTAGCCGACTTACTTTCCAACATGCTGCTGCATTGCCAGATACAATGCGATGCAAACACAAGCTTGCCGAGTGATGAAGCTTGAGGATGATAAAAAAGAATTTGCCCCCGAGATCTCAGATGTTATTAAAAACAGCTTTAGCACTTTCCATTGCATTGGTTTTCATCGACACAGATGCCAGTGCACAGGACAAGAAGTACCTTGTGAATGATTACAAGCAATATTGCCTGAAGGCTGGATTAAAGAATACTGACAAGCTGAAGATTGTCTCCGGGCCAAACGTCATAGCTTTAAAACGTGGGCAGTCACCGGGGAAAACCTGGCTGGTATCTTTGGGCAAAACTGATTTCCGCATTTCAATCGAAGATCAGTCAAAAACAAGTTTGGCTGATGTCGCAGCCAAGTTGGAAAAACTGCCTCCTTTGTACCGACGAGCCTTTGCAATTGTATCGGAGCCGGGGAAAGACGGTATCGCCATCTACAAGACCCTAAATGGTGCTGCCGCACACGGATCGCAAAATTATCTAAATATCATTCCACAAGCCGGTCCAGCCGTGTACATGCATGAAGCCGGTCATGTCATGGAACAGCGCGCTCGCGCTCAGCAGGCAGACATTCTCGAACAATGGAGCCTCGCATTGAAGGCTGATAACGTTTCCGTATCCCGATACGGTGATGGTGTGGCTCACGAGGATCTTGCTGAATTTGCCATGTTATATGCAGGCTGCCTCGATGCCGGAAAATTGCTCCAGCTGAAAAAAGACTCTCCGAAGCGTTATGAACTATGGGAAAAAATCCTGAAGCTCGCGGGTGCCGAAGAACATCACCAGCTGTAACTCACCACAATTCAATACGTAACAGTTGATTGCAACGTCACACAATTTTTGAAAACCAAAGCCACAATAAGACCTCTATTAGCAAAATTGGGGCAGGATCAAGACGAGGTGGTGTTACAGCATGCCCGAAATAACATCACAGAAGCTAGCAGAACATGAGTCGGTACTTCATAAGAATCAACCAAAAAATAAGCGGTCCGTTTACCGAATCGCAACTTCGGGTACTTCTAAATGCTAATAAGATACCTACGAATGCTCGCATAACCCAAGGTGAAAGGGGGGGAAAGAGTTTTCTGTTGATTATGTTAGAAAGCTTTTTAAGCGTTTGGATGAGTTTGGCTGGTACGTGAAATCTTCCAATGGAATTCAGGGGCCATTCGTAAAAACGAAACTCACATCGATGATTGCCAATGGTGAGGTGTTACCGACTACCCGAATCCGCCAAGGCTTAGTTGATTCGTTCAAACCGAGTTCACAATTCTTCAGCGTCTCCGAACAACCTGCTGTCGATACCCGAGGGGCGAAGGAGGCATCAACTCCACCGCAACCGCCTATACCTCCTCCGCCCCCTGCATTTGCAAAAGCTCGCCATCCCCGCAGTAAAGGCTTTTTCGAATTACTTTGGGTGAACATCAAGCAGAAGTTCGCAGTCAAAGAAAAAAGGTTGAAGGAAAAGGAAGAGTTAAAGGCAGCAAGGCAAGGTGCAGAAAAACAACTCAAACTAAATTCAGATTACGAAGAGTATCTTCGGTTAAATAAGGACCATAAACGCCCCATGCCGTATACGCTCCGCCTTATTTCCTTGGTGGTGGGGCTCTTGCCGATACCTTTCTGGTACGGCTTCTGGTATGACGGATTTGTGGAGGGATGGCTCGGATATGACAAAAAGAGATTTCCACGAAATTTCGAGCGCAAGGGATTGTGCCCCAGTTGCGGTAAAGTCTTGAGTTCTCCAAACAGATGTTACTTGTGCGATTGGACAAAACGCTACACAAGCGTTTTAGACAAATGGTGGGACCTCTATTTCAGAGGTGTGGTCATGGTGATTTTTCGTTTGGACACTTTAGGAGTGTTCATCATTGTCGCGATCGCAATCCAATTCCTCGTCATATTGTGGACCATAGGATCATTGGCAAACGAGATCAAATAATAAGGGAGTGATTGGAGCTGGCATACAACCCACTGACATCGTAGCCACCACAACTAAAAATGGGCAAGGCAACACTCGCGAGCCTATCAGAGGACGATGAAGTGGGACGCACCGATCAGAAATTGCTCGATCGCTAAGCTCCCCGTGTCCATACAAGCGTCAGCGACTCGATGCCGAGTTTCCTACGTAGCCAAGAATCCGGGTGTAGCCCTGCAGTGCCCCCTTTGTCCGATAAGTTCGGTGTGCCGGATTAAATGTAGGGAGCGCAGCGACTGGACTTAAAGCCGCACTGCGAGATGCGAATGCTCGACGCTGCGATACGACGCAAGTCTTTTGCGTGACTGACTGCTTCGCGTCGCAGTGCGGGGCTCAGTAGTTGCCTCCAGAGCGGTCTTCAGAATACGCTTATCCAGCCCTGCCATAGCGAACATTTCCTCGAAACGCTGTTTCTCTGTATCAAGCCCAAGTAGTCGCTTGGCTTCATCGGACTTGATTCCGCCGTACTAGCTGTTCCATCTCTTCCAGGTGGACTCAGTGATCTCAAGCCTCTCGAAAACTTCTGTTTCCGATGTTCCGGCCGAAACCATCGCTTGCCCCTTCTGGAGTGTTTGTACGAGAGGTTCAGGCTTTTGTCTTTCTGGCTTTCTGTTCATGGAAGCTCTCCTTGTAAGATCTTTCACACAACACACGAATCTGTTTTAGGGGAGCACTCTAGCAGCCCAAACAATTGACGGTACCGAGTCCAGTCAATGTATTTTTGCGTTTGCAATCCACGATCTAAATTCGAGATGGTTGTCTGGTGTAGCTCGGAGGTGGATAGCGATGCACCTAAGAGATGCTTATGCATTAGCATTCGGTAAATCTGCATCTTGTCCACGTGGAAGAAAACGCAGCCGCCGTGGTGCTTCTTGCAATTCACTTACTTAATCTTGGTTACCTGCGTTGATAACTGTAAACGCTATGGCTGCGAGTTAAGTCGTAAAACAGCATCCAAACATTCATTTTCATGCCAGGTGCAGACACAACATTTGTCCAACACCATCGTTAAAACATAACGATCGAATTCGGACGTTTCTGCTGACAATGCAATCGAGAGGAGCAAAAGCATGAGTTTTCAGAACGCAAGTGTGCATCTAATAAGAAAGTTGAGCGAAGCAGTTTTTCAAGACTGCTATTGAGACGGTACGACGTGAAGGTGATGGTTCACGCATGCTGAGCCGACTGGGTCGTGCAGCGGGAACTGTAAAATATTTACTAACTAGTCATTAATTTCACGATCGCACCGAGAGTATTAAGTTTTGCATAGAAAAGCCTTTATCACTAAACGTCACTAAATATAATGCGCGGTCGTGCACGCACTTTGAGCAGGTAGTCTGCTTTTCGGCTGACGAGCAGCAAGGTTCTAACAAATCGGACCTGCCGGATGCCCTAGTTCAAAAAAGAAATTCAAAATGCCTTTGAGAACTGTGTTAATCCTTCTCTCTTCGTTTCCAGCATTGCTTTGTTCCGAAGCCCAGGCGGGAATCGTTGTGTTCGGGTCGGGCAGCAATGCGTTCACTATGGAATTTGTGACCATCGGAGATACAGGTAACACGGCTGATGTCCATCCAGGTCAACGCCCAACTGGTTCGGTTTCTTATGAATACCAAGTAGGTAAGTACGAAATCAGCCGCGGCGTGATAGACAAATACAACGCGCTGTTTGGCGATAGTAATAACCTGACCATCACGCATTCAAACAATAGCACCTATCCTGCCAATGGTCCTAACATAGCAGCGACGGGGATTTCCTGGTTGGAGGCGGCCCGTTTTGTGAATTGGATGAATACCAGCAAGGGGTATGCCCCTGCCTATAAGTTTGCACCCGACAGCGGGATTGGAGACATGAACGAGCTTTGGACTGGAAGCGACGATGGGTACGATCCAATGAACCCCTACCGTAATTCAAAAGCTGTTTATGCTCTCCCTTGTACGGACGAGTGGTACAAAGCAGCCTACTTCGATCCGGTGTCCGATACTTGGGGGCAGTATGCCACCTTAACTGGAGATATCCCTACATCAGTGGTGAGTGACTCGGCCGCAAACACGGCCGTATACGGCCATCCCGCAGCGCCGATAGGTGGTCCTGCGGATATAACACTGGCCGGTGGTGCGAACGCATATGGTGTTGTGGGAATGAACGGCAACGTTGACGAATGGGAAGAGACCAGCGTAGATTTCACCAACTCTGACGTTTTGGCGAATCGAGGATTCCGCGGTGGCTATTGGAATAGCTCGAGTTGGTTTTTGCAATCATCCACCCGGCTTGATCGATTTGCGACTTTGGAAAACAATCCCGGGGGTGGGTTTCGTGTTATCGGTTTGCCCGGCATTAAACAAAATTATGACGACGGATTCTTTACAGCAGTTCCTGAACCATCGTCACTTATGATTTTTGGCGGCATTGCGATGTTTTCGGTAATGAGTCGCAAAAGGAACAGTCTTGGTCGCAAGTAGTGGGCATTCCTCTGCTCAGCAATCTGCCGCAGTTAACGAAAGGCTTTCCTCACAGCTGCATCTGACAAAGAAGAGACATTTGCCGCGAACATCGATCATCCGGGCGAACATAGCGTATTTGGCAGGCATTTCACGCCAGCGTTGAAATAAGCATTTATCTGTAGTGGCGCGTGCTTGAGCTGACAGTTGCATCCTGTCCTTACAGTGCTGTCAGCGGAGTTTTTTGTGTGATCCATCGAGCAATTTCCCCTTGGTCGCTCACAGCGATCCTTTAATAGTCTCCATCGGCGTTTTGCCATAGCAGTAGCGACCACTATGTGGTATTCAGCTGTTGTTGCTGTTCATCCAGTCACGTAGAACCAATTGGAATTGCTCAAGATTTTCGTAGATCCTTTCTCGAAATACGATTTGGTAGAACTCTTCTAAGATGATCTTGTGAAAGCATCCGCAAATGCTATTTGCCTGCGTGCTTTTACCTTGGTAGCGGGCCGATCTATACTCTCAAGCCTCAGGTAGATTCGATTCTCATGGTTCTATTTGCGTATTGCTCTGAGAAAGAACCGAACACATCCTACTCGCTGAACATCCAATTTATTGCACCCGGGCTCAACGAGTTCTTCCGGCGGATCCCTACCGGGTGCCCGCATGATGGGGCGAGGCCCGAAACCGACGTACAAAATGTAGACAGAACTTTTGAACCTAGGGGGTATTCCAGCACTGCGTTTACTCAAGGATCGAAATTGTGTCTTCGATTATGGGTCCACCACTCGACAAGCAGTCTTGTAGGGCACTGAGTGCCGAGCTGTAAGTTGCCAATGCGGCGGCGTGGATGTTTTGAGCAGTGCACAGTGCTGATGCATTCTCAGTGGAAGGATCATCTTCGAATGCCTCTTTTGCTGCTTGGAGGGTCATTTCGGCAGCAATAAGAATGTTTTCAGCGGTGACGAATGCTGTAGCTTCCGCGGCGCATGGAACACAGATATCAGAGTCACCAGTGAGAGAGTTGGCGAGAAGAGTAAACGCCAGAACAATACATCGAAGAAAATGCATTTTGATGCCCTTCCATGAGCAATTTTAATTTGAGGTCCGAATCCGTTCGTGACCTTCTTTGAACTCCCTTCTAGCAAAATGGGTGTGCGACTGGAAACACGTTTCTAGAGATTTTCGGGCGCTACGATATCAGGTGTCGCAGGTTTCGCGCTAACGCGGACCTTCCGCTCCTCGGTAGCCACTTGCCCTCTCGGCGTTGGTATTCGTTTGCTGTTCAGAATCTGGGCTATGCGCGCCGCATCGCGACTCGCGTCTTCAATCTTGGCAAGGTTCTTTTCGAAATCAGCTTTTGCGCGTCGATGCCCATTCACCAACTCACGCTCGTAATCAGACGCCTGGCTAAGAGGGGTGAATGTGCGGGCGAGGGAGAATCCAGCAACTGAGCCAATTATGAGAAATCCGGCTGCAGATATGACGAAGGCAATTTTGGTACGAAACCTCCATCGGCCGTTTAGGCGATCTTGGGTTTCACGCACAAACTCTAGCGGTTCGGTTTCCGAAGACATAGCAGCTCTTTCTCTGTAAGTTGGCCGATATTTTATACCCGCTTAAGCGTTTAGTGGCCAAGTGCTTGCAAATTCGCCTCGGTTTTTTACGAATAGCAGAACTAGGCAATCCCTCTGGCGCTTTTAGATTGGTCGTCTGGGTCACTCCCTAATGGAAAAGGTGTTCTCCACAGGACCGGATTCCCCCATCAGGCGTTCAACATAAACCTATTTAGCCGCATCCAGTGCTTTGTACACACCATTTAGATTGGCAAAGGCTGCGACCAAGATGCCGTAGTCGTAAGGGTAGGGTTGGCGAAGTTACTCCTGTCTTGCCGTTAGCGAATTCTCTTTCAGCGCATAGGTCGATTCATTTGCCCGATGCATCAGAGTCTGTAACCAAATCAGCATTGCGGCCAACGACGCCGCACCATCCTTGCGGTTTGCCCTGAAGGCGTTGTAAGGGTAGTCAGAAACGAACCTGAACAAATGACTTCGCGTTAATAATACCCTAGTTCAAATGTAGTTATCGTCCGAGTCGTTGATTCGTAACTCTCGCGCGTTACATCTTCTGGATTTCGGAGCGGATAAGTCACATTGAGCTTTTCCGTCAGGTTCACGCCCGTCAGAATCTGAGTGTCCCTTCGTTGTTTGTGCACCTAAGCGTATTGCCCTTTCACATCGCCATTGACATCTGCAAATGCGATCTTCAACGCCGACACCGGCGTTTTTGACGACAGCTCATCAGTGAATACCTTGCCGAGGAATTTCAGCCAGACGGGCGTAACAATCGGCTGGTCGTAGGCTTTTGCCGTCGCATATCAAGGTTACGCGATCGGTTGACCGATCGAAGGTGGGTGATATTTCGCTTTAGCATCATTCTAGTGGCCACCACAAGAAATTTTGCTGCTGACGATTTCAGTGTACCCCAACGACTTACGAAGCATCACGATTGAAGTCTCGAGATGCGTTCTACGGTCGCTTCCATCCTTGCCGAGTATTTGCAGATTCATTTACTCTCGAGTTAGTACGAATAACGCTCGAGTTTACGATTGCGCGCGATTGGTCCTGGAGCCGTAACGCGTCAGCAAAAGATCCTCTCCAATAAAGTGTCGGACAACCATTCGAAACGATGGTCAGCCCTGTATCCATTTGGATTGAATTCAGCACTTCCCATTCGACTCTATTACGAATTCAGGAAAGAGTCGAGCCCGAGCTTAATGTTCCCGTTCACAGGGCCGCGACAAACAACAATGATTCCAGAACTCGCAAGGGCCGAGGCAGATCGCGACTTTCAAGAGGGCCCTCCGCGCGGAGCTGTTGCCGGCACCTAGTGTTACCAATTGGTATCCGCATGACGGACAACTCACGGCCATGTCAGAAATTGATTTGCTACATTCAGGACATGCGATCGAGCCCATTCCCGTTTTCCTTTCCTTGCCGAACGCCTGCCGTAACAGGGTACGAGCGGGAGACACTGATTTGAGATACCGCGTGAAGGAGTGCTCCGACTCCCGCGATAGTTATCCATCGTTTGCGGGCAGGTACTTTCCAAATTGGTTTAATAATTCACGCAACTCCTTTACGAATAGCATTTGTGCCTTCGTTGTTTTCATCGGCAGTCGTAAGGTAACGACCAGATGGCATTTTTTCCGACTGTCGTTTGGATAGTAAATGTACTCTTTGAAGAACTCTCGCTTCGTGCTCCCCTCACTTCTGGCGTAGGCCGGCTCAGTTTCCAGATCCCCTGGGCGGTAGTAGACATTACACCAAACGCCGCCGTTCATTGGCCCGCGTTCCGGAGCCAGCGGCGGGGGAATTGCTTTGGAGACCACTCGCGTGACATAAATGCGCGTCGCATACTCGAATCCGATTGTGTCTTGAAACACATGCGAAGTAGACTTTGGGTAATGACGGTCACCGAGTTCAGCAATCGCCTGATGCAACTTTTTGAGTGACGGAGTTTCCGCATCCTCTTGAGCAACGGTAGAAATTGGCAGAAGAAGACAAAGAGCAAGTGTGAAAACCAGATTATTTTGCATTCCAATGTTCCAGGAGATAACTTTCAATCGTGCCCGGTTGTGACTGGGGACATGTCTCGTGAGCTAACGTATCTTTATGAGAATAGGAGCCTTATCCTAATACAGCAACATAAGGTTGTGGGATGCTTAGTGAGGAAGGGACAACGCGAGCAGGGAATTCAGACAACCCGGGCAAGCTAGTTACACAGGTTTTCGGCAGGTCAGCCTTCACGAGTAACACGTTGATGCGTTCCCAGAAACCGATCCAAAACTTAGCGAAAGGCGTGGGGTATTGGGCACCACTTTTGCGAGTTTTCGCTGTAGTCTGATTTACTTCTGAGACTGCAACTTCAGTTTATCTCAATCACAGGTACATGCTCGTGAAGGCTATTTGAAAGGCGGGAGAAATCAAGAAAGTCACCTAGGCCCCGGCCCAGAGTGCTTGCCTCACGTCGGTGTAGCAGTTCTCAAAGCTGGAAAGCACTGCTCGTAGTCGTGCTCGACGCCGTGATCGCCAATTACCTTTGCGTGTGGCCGGAAGCTGTGATTATTCGCTTGATTGATCTAGGCTAGGCCAACCAAAAATTGGTTCTACCCGCGTTCGCAATTCTTCGCCTGGCAGAAGGGACTCTAACGCCTCCCCGCACACAACCTTCCTATCGCCACATCTCCCCAGTTTTGCAAAACAGTCGCCGAGATCTGCGAGTGCGTCAGAAACTTGCGGAAACAGCCTCACCGCTGCTTCTATTCGTTCCAATGCTTGTTGGTGTAGCCTATGTCCTGCAAGGGCGACGCCAATGAAGTGCAACATTTCATGGGCGTTTGGGCAGAGCCCGTTGGCGCGTGCGAACGCGTCCAGTCCACCGGAATAATCGCCCAATTCAAGGCAATAAAATCCTAGCTTGTGAATTTTGCCAACGGAATCTTGCATCATGGATCGATGATGCAAAAACGCTTGTGTTAACCGAGCCGCGACGATTGACTCCATGCAGATTCACACGGCAACGCAACTGCGAGTTCAACGCATTTTCATCACACCATAGGGTGTCAGACGGCACCGTGCATTGATCCGCGGACGATTAAATACACGCAAAGGCAAGCTAATGTCCCAATCGAAAAACCGGAACTGTTCGTTGGATATTTGGCGGACAGAATTAGTCCGGCCATGAGAATGATCGTTGGCCCGACATCGCCCCAGGGGATCAACGGATATACGAAGCCTGCATCGTTGAATGGCCAAAACGGTTTGGTTAGCCAATCCGAAAGGCCATTACCACCAGAAACGACCATGTCGCATGGCAAATGAATTACCTGCACGATGACTGCAATCAAAAACAAAATAGCTGTTGAGCAGTTTGAATTGGTAGCTGCTAGGTTTGCGTCGGATGGGAGGAATCGGACAATCTTTTTGCCGATGTACTCCAGCCAACAATAATGACTTTGTGACCACGCCAATAAAAATGACGACAGTAGGATGGAAATGAAATTGTGTCCCCAAACTCTATGACCAGACTCAAAGCGTGACATGTCAAAAAGCATTGGTATGCCATCCCAGTCAGGGATGATCGATGCGATGCCGGCGAGAGCGATTAGATTCCAGTCATATCTGTAGGACAGACCCGTCGCCACAGCAGCGTGAATGCCGACAAGAGCATGCTCTGGTGTTGTCATCTTAGATCGGGAATTGATGGAAGCGTAATAACGTCCCGCATCACGGGACGGCGGGAGTTGACGTTGAGTTCAAAATCAGCTGGCCATCGCCAATCACAGCAGGCAATGCTAGGAACAATATAACGCGGCCAGACAAATGGCTGAGAGAAGGTGCCCCGAAGTCTATTCGTCTTCGGCCTTCGAGGGTTAAGATTCACCCCTGCGATTCAAAGTCTCCGGACTCCCCCGATTTCGGACGTCGCAATACGGCCGTGCCGTAAAAGATGAACAGACCAGAGAAGGAGGTTGACACAAGTTCCCGCCCATCGGCGTCGAGTTCCTCTAAAGCTATTTCGAGTAGCCTCATCGCCTGCCAGACGCGGCCCCCGATGCGCCCCTTTTCAGCCTTGCCGACCTGTCCACTTTCAGAGTTTGGATCTGGCGCAGTGATAACCCATCGTCGTCCCTGCTTGTCGGCGGTACCGTAGACCAGCGTGATGTATTGCCATTCTGCCATGAGTGGGCCCAATTTAGATACAGAAGTCTTCATTATCCCCGGTTGTGTCCGAGGACCTATTCTTACTATCCCTATGGGAGTAGGAGAAATTATCCTAATAAATCAACATGCAGTGGTGGGATGCATAGTGAGGTAGGGATGGCGGAAAGCATGGCTTTTTAGCCCTCTAGCGACAACTTTGCCAAGCAAAACTAAGTGCTTCCGCCAGACTCTTAACATCGTCCGCTACTATCGCTGGACCAATTACAGAAAAGTTGCGAGGAACGGATCGGATGGGCGTTAAGCTCTAACTTCCCATCCGGCGCGGTATTCCTTGGCTATGAGCTTTTGCGCATCGGCGTTGTCGGCTATGAGCGTTGCTCCGTCCCAGCCAAATTTGGTGCCGCTGCGATAGGCTACATTGCCAAGCAAGACGGTTTCAGTAAGTGCACCGGAGTAGTCAAAGTTGCAGGTAGTCGGTGAGCCGTCTCGACAAGCTTGAAGCCATTCACGGTGGTGCCCGATCGACTTGGGAATCGTTTGCTTCGGTGGCTTGAAGTCGGCAAAGTTCGCTGGGGGCATCAAACGGTAGCTGCCATAGTCAGCAAACATCATTCCCTCGCTGCCAATAAACATCACGCCGTTAGCTTTGACGCGTACACCGTTAATCGACTTGGGAATCATGTTTCCGTCGTACCAGGTGAAGTTCAAAGCTGGGTGCCGATCGGTTTTTGGGAACTTGTAACGGACGGTTAGCCCCAAGGGGGCTGTCTCGCTGTTCACTGCGGGGCCCTCTGCCTGGACGGAGACAGGGTGTCGAAGCCCGAGCGCCCAGAAGGGAAGGTCCATGTAATGGCAGCCCATATCGCCAAGCGTGCCTTGGCCAAAGTCCCAGTAGCGGCGCCACTGAGCTGGGTGGTAACGGCCCTTTGAATACGGCCGCTCTGGTGCAGGTCCGAGCCAGAGGTCCCAGTCAAGATGCGGAGGTGGATCACTTGGCTCGCCTCGGACAAAGTCTGGCTTCTCGCCCCACCCCTTGCCGACCCAAACGTGCACATCCGTAATGTCACCCAAAACGCCTGCTTGCACGATTTCGACCACGCGACGATAGTTGTCCCCTGCGTGAATCTGTGTACCCATCTGAGTCACAACACCCGCTTCTTTTGCAGCAGACGCGATGATGCGTGCTTCTTCAACGGTGTGTGTCAGAGGTTTCTCGCAATAAACGTGTTTACCAGCCCGAATCGCCCGGATGGTCGCTGGCGCGTGATGGTGGTCAGTCGTTCCGATGACGACAGCGTCTACTCGATCTCCCTCATTTTCGAGCAATTCGCGGTAGTCAGCGTAGCCGCGGGCGTCTGCAAACTCCATCTGCTTGCGTTTCAAGTTGTTCGAATCCACATCACAGAGTGCCACAATCTGCTCATGTGCAACCTCGGCGATGTCTGCCGCCGCTCGGTTTGCGGTTCCTATACACGCCAAATTCAGCTTCTCATTTGGAGAGTTCGAGAGAGCTGTGGCGGAACTGGTGAAATAGCCGGAAGCTGCTACCGTGGCTGCAGATGCACTCACGAACTTGCGACGATCGATTCTGCTAGCAGTTGCGGATTGTGTCATTGCTGTCAACTTTTGGGGTATTTAGGGAGTGGAACTATTTAAAACACCGACGAAGCTTCGTCTGTGGGGGTGTCCTAGAGTAGTCTCTCGGCGGACATGTGCAAATTCGCGAAGGTAATACTAGTAGGATATGGGGTCAGGCCGATGCAAATACCTAGGCAACTAGTTGTCGAGCGAATGAGTGTGTGGGGCAGAATCACTTGTTCGCAAACTGGGGCGGGCGAATTATTTCGTCCGCC
Organism: Aureliella sp.; assembly: GCA_963691875.1. GTDB lineage: Bacteria > Planctomycetota > Planctomycetia > Pirellulales > Pirellulaceae > Aureliella. The sequence goes on along the minus strand of OY829846.1, from coordinate 111,768 downwards.
CTTTTTTAGTGATCAGACCAGCTCTTGTAAGCCTTTGCAACTCCCGCGGACTTGTAATCACCCAAGTGGAACAAGAAACGATGGCGGAAGGTCAAGCTCCCGCCCTTTTTCAAAGTGTGCTCACCGGCTTTGCCATCTGCCTTGGACTCGAAGTGGTGGATACCAAAAGGGTTTGCGGATAGTAGGCCATAATCACGAGCATGCCACCACGTGGGATGCCGGAGGTTAGTTGGGTGATCGAACATCGCGATCCCTACTTTCTTGCCGTCGATTTCTCCCCAGTAGTCGATCCAAGGAGCACGTTTACCCCAAATATTCTTCTCGCGAACTCCCTCCGCGTTGATTGCTTTGCCTGTGGCAATTGGACCAGCAATTCGAAGTGCCGCGTTCATGCGAATTCCCATTTGTCCGTCTTTATTGTCGCCAAAAACCAAGTCCGATTCACTCGCGTGATACGTGACCGTATAGTCTATCCATCTAGATTGACTGCTGCCACCGAATGCGATCACGCGACTGTCCATTGCCATAATTTCTCCGTCACGATCCACCAACTTGTTCTTACTGTGAATCGAATTTCCCTTGATCTCATAGCCAACATGCTCCGTCGTCCCAGCATTCTTGCCGACGTGCCAGAAGCTTTCATTGTTCACTTTCATGTGGCCAAACCAGATCGATTTGTGGTGCGGATGATCCGGCTTCTCGTTCGGCGTGTCCTTTTTCATCGGATAGTCTCGGGTCATTGAAGTCCCGGCAGGACCAATGACGGGGTAGAGGATTGGCTTTTCATATCCAGCAAAAACGTATTCCGTGAATAAGGAGTCGTTCAGCAACACAGTGATTTTGTCTTTGTGCTGCTCGAAGGTGACTTTCGCATCCTGGGCACGAAGTACTTGGGCGGCGACTAAGCAGTTGAACAAAAGCGCAAGCTTAAGAAGACGAAGCTGCATCGAACTGTCTCCAAATGGTGATAAGACTGCTTGGTTAGCAGCAGAGGTAGGTGAGGAATCGTTGCTCCTCCCAAAGGCGGCGAAGCAAATTGTAAGTTAGGTGGGTAGGAACCGGAAGCAGGTTTGCTACGGGCACCTAGTGGCGTCGAGGCCGACAATCTTTTATTGTAGCAATTGGTATTATTCTGTTCTCTGTGATTACGTTCCTCAACCAGTGCGAACAAGGTTTCACTGCGTACAAGAAGTAGTTTAGTAACCCGAAGCCTGAGCAAATGAATCAGCCTTGTCTCTCGCCCACACGTCGGGTTTCCAAAGTATGCGGCGTGAAACTTTGACTCGCCTTGGTACCTCAACACCTGGATTACGCCAATGTCGAGCCAACTTTTTCGAGCAACCCTAGTCTTTGGGCTCAGCGTTTTTGTGGCCGCAAGTTGCTCGCCGCTTCTCGCACAAAAGAAGTTTGTCGCAAACTACGACGAGTCAAAAGTACCTTCTTACCAACTCCCACCCATTTGGCAGGACGACGGCGAAAAGACGGCTGAGCGCTGGAAGCCAAGACGCGCAGAGCTATTGCAGCTCTTTGGTAACCAGATGTACGGGACGCAACCTGACTCCGAATTCAAAATACGATTTGAGAAAATCGAAGGCGGTAAGTCATTCGATGGAAAGGCACTGCGTCAACAGTTTCGCGTTAAGCTCGCCACAGAGGCAGGAGAACACAGCATCGATCTCCTTGTATTCACACCTACGAAAGCAACGAAGCCAGTTCCAACATTCCTAGGCTTGAGTTTCTTTGGTAATCACACAGTGGCGGACGACAAGATGATTACCGTGACGCCATCATGGTGTCGCTCGTCAAAAGATAAAGGCGTTGAGGACAATCGCGCGACGGAGGCCGGACGCGGCGCAAGCAAATCGCGTTGGCCGGTCGAAATGATTGTCGACGCCGGATTCGGTGTAGCCACGTGTTACTGCGGGGATATCGACCCAGATTATGATGATGGTTTCAACAATGGCGTGCATGCCTTGTTCCCAAGGCACCGTCCAGATGCGGAGCACCCTGACCGCTGGGGCACGATCTCCGCATGGGCATGGGGACTGTCACGGATGCTGGATTGCTTGCAACAAGAGGTAAAGGCAGTTGATGGCGAAAGAGTGGTTGTAATTGGGCACTCGCGTCTGGGCAAAACTTCGCTTTGGACAGCAGCCATGGACGCACGTTTTGCTGGCGCAATTTCGAACGATTCAGGATGCGGCGGCGCAGCGCTCAGTCGACGTGCTTTTGGCGAAACGGTGGAACGCATCAACACTTCTTTTCCACACTGGTTCTGCGGAGACTTCAAGCGGTACAACAAGAACGAATCTGCCTTACCCATCGACCAGCATCAACTAGTCGCACTACTTGCACCGAGGCCGGTTTACGTTGCCAGTGCATCCGAGGACCGTTGGGCTGACCCCAAGGGAGAGTTCCTCTCGGCCAAGCTTTCTAGCACAGTCTACGAGGCTCTAGGGCATGCGGGTTTAAAGCTAGAGGAGTTGCCGCCGGCCAACACGGCGGAAATTGGTCGTGTTAGCTACCATCTTCGCGAGGGAAAGCACGACATCAACGCCTGGGACTGGGCAAACTACATCCGGTTCATGCAACAGATAGCCGATTAGTAGCCACATTTACTTCCCGGCAACCAGAAACCTTCGGCTCTCCAAACTACCTCTGCCGCAGAGAATTGAGCTCGAAAGGCTATCTCATTTATCAAAAGGAACACAATGGGTTTAGGAATGGAATCTCCTTTGGTCGACACTCAGTGGTTAAAGGAGCACCTCGCAGACGAGAATCTTGTGCTGCTCGACGCAACGATAGCCAAGGTTGGACAGCCCAAGCCACCCGATTCCTACTTGGACACGCGTTTACCAGGTGCTCGAGATTTTGACATGAAGCAAGTCTTCGTCGACAAGTCAGCACCTTCTCCCAATACGGTCCCCACTCCGCAGCATTTCGAAGCTCAAGTAAGAATGCTTGGCGTTTCTCGAGAGAGCTTAGTTGTGATCTACGATCATCATGGCGTTTATAGCTCGCCGCGAGCGTGGTGGATGTTTCGTGCGATGGGCCATGAGTCAGTGTTTGTCCTCGCTGGCGGACTTCCGGCTTGGACGGCCGCCGGGCTGGAGACAGTCGCTCCAGAGGCCTACTCCGGCCTTCCGGGAGATTTTGAAGCGAAACCCGTTGAGTCATGGCTGTGTTTATCGGATCAAGTTTTGGAAGCGACGGGCGATTCTGCGACAAGTATCGTGGATGCTCGCCCGCTGGGAAGGTTTGCTGCGACCGATCCTGAGCCGCGGCCGGAGGTGCGTGGTGGCCATATTCCGGGCAGCAAGAGTCTGCCTGCCTCGCAGCTTATCTCCGATGGCAAACTTTTGCCGCGAGAAGAATTGACCAAGCTATTTACTGGCAAGCTTGCTTGTGAGCAGAGGCTCGTATGCTCATGCGGCTCTGGTGTTACCGCGTGCATCTTGGCGTTGGCTGCTTACGAGCAGGGCCATCGTAACATCTCAGTCTACGATGGCTCCTGGGCAGAGTGGGGCGCCGATCATAACTTGCCGCTGGAAACCGGAGAGGCATAGCGACTTAGCTTGTCTGAGCGAATTAGATCGGTTCACTGCGAAGAGGTGAAATCGCCGTATCAGCACTGTTCTAGTTATCGGCCTTCGAAGAACTGCAAGCTAAACGATTACTGTTCTATTTCGGCTTCGCGACTTTGTCAGCAAACACCTTCTTGAACTTTTCGACTTTCGGTCGAACGACGGCCGCACAGTAACCTTGCCCCGGATTCTTTCGATAGTAATCCTGGTGGTAGTCTTCAGCTACGTAAAACTTGGGGGCCTTCGTGATCTGCGTTACGATCTTATTTGCAAACGCTCCGGACTCGTCCAAACTGTTCTTATACTTCTCTGCCAACTTCTTCTGCTCAACATCGTGATAAAAGATGACGCTTCGGTATTGAGTCCCAACGTCAACACCTTGGCGATTCAGCGTCGTTGGGTCGTGAGTTTTCCAGAAAATCTCTAGCAGCTCCTTAAAGGAGACTTCCTCGGGATTGTATTTGATTTCACAGACCTCGGCGTGGCCTGTGCGGCCTGTGCACACTTGCTTGTAATTCGGATTGGGACGTCGCCCCCCTGCGTAGCCGGAAACGACATCTTCGACGCCTCTGACGTTCTCAAACACAGCTTCCACGCACCAGAAGCATCCACCGCCAAAGGTTACTTTGGCTAGTTTTTCTTCGGCACCCTTCACTTCTGGCTTATTCGAATCGATCTGGCCGAACACGTTCTCTGGACAAACCAACAGGCACAAGGTTGCTACCGAAAATAGTACGGTTTTCGTCATGGGATCTTCTCTTCAATCTCGTCAAAACCCTAACGAGCCGCACGAAACGGAGTTTGGGTTTAGGGTGGGAACGATTGCTTCTCGCGTAGAAACAGAAGGATGGCTAATATTATAGGAAGAGGCGAGCTCTGAAACGAGCGTCAAAATGCGAATTGCCGCGATCGACTGAACTTCACTTTATGGAGAGGCCGTACAGTTTGCCTCCCTTGGATCCCCGACTCGCTTAAAACGGCATTTTTCCGAAAGCCGAAGGCGAGCCCAACCTAACTTCATTCGCCCGAATCACGCAGATTGCGTGGAGCAAACTATGTCAATGGACCTAACGAAGCTCTTCATTCCCATGGTCGGGGTCTTCTACGATTTCGTGTTTTCCCGTCCATGGAAACAGATCGGACTCTTTGCATTGCCAGCCATTCTGGCGACAGCTCTTGCACTGTTTTGCACGGCAGGAGGAGGACGCACCCAGAAAGATTTAACACGCTGGTACGCCGGTCTCGCTCAGAAAGAGGTTGCGGCTTGGGAAGACAGATGGATTGGAGAGAATGAGCTGAAGGAAGCCGCTGCGGACACCGAGGAGGCCGCGCCGGCTCGGATTACCGCATACGCTGACATGCTCTTCCGCCGAGTCGAACAGTTGGCCCCTAACGACCGGAGCCGATTTTTCATCGCCGCTAGCTTGGCGCAGCGAGGAGCAGATGCAGAGGCCAATGAGATCCTGGATGAGCTCGCTCCCGATGATGGAGAAGGTCTGCCCATGGCTCACTCCTTCGTCGCCTTGCGAATGATCCAGGATAGCACCCAGCAAGAACTGCGCGAAAATCTTCCTTTAATACTACATCACCTAGAACAAGCACGAAAACAAGATCGGCTGCCGTTAGAACTCCTGAAGGCAGGAAGTGATCTGTATTGGGCTGCGGCGAATATTCGAATTGATCCAGAATCGCAACTTGGCTATCGGCAAGCTTCCTTGAAACTCTTGACCTCTGCTGCCAGCTCGGACCCAACGTTGAATCTTGAGCTAGCGCGACGCGCGCGGATTCTGGGAAATAGGGTCGTCGGCAATTCAGCCGTTTCCAATGCGACTGCTGTCTTCGAAAAGATGTTAAGCGAGAATCCTCAAGACATGCTCGCGCGACTGAATTTGGCTGAATGCAAATCTATGGCGGACAAAATAGAGGAAGCCGAAAAACTTCTTCTAGATGCTCCCGAAAGAACCGACGCTATCAGTCGAGGGCTTTCGGAATTGTACCGGTATCGATTCCTGCAGAGTATGACGACGCCAGACATGATTATGGATGTCAATATTCAGCTACTTGATCGAGCGTACAGTTACGATCCAACCAATCCAAAAATCGGAGAAGAGATTGCGAAGCTGATTCGTTTCAGCGGACCACAAGTCAGCGACGAGATGTTCGACAAACTACGTGACTTGGTCAATCGCGGCACTGCCACTGGAATTACGCACCGCTGGCTGGCAGAGGCCTATTTGGTTCAGCGGCAATTGCAACTCGCCTTGCCGCACCTTAAGCAAGTCGTCACCAAGCTACCATTGGACCATCAATCGCTGAACAATTTGGCTTATGTGACCAGCGCACTGGATCCAGAGAAAAATGATGAAGCGATCAAGCTTTGTGAGCGAGCCATCCAAATCGCAGTAGGAGCAAAGACTCCGAACGGAGATTATTTTGATACTTACGGTACCTTGCTGATGAAAGGCAACGACGTAGAACGTGCAATCACTGCCTACGAAACCGCAATCCAGCTGCTACCGATGCGAGTCGACTTTCGCCGTCGGGTCGCGAACGCCTACCGCAAGCTCGGCGATGAAAAGATGGCGGAGAGCCAAGAGAAATTCATTACTCAAATCGAAGCTAAATTGGCTGCTCAGGAAGCTGAGGCACGAGAGCGAGCCCGACTCGCTGCAGAAGAAAAAGCAAAGGCGGAAGCTGAAGCTGCAGCTCCAAAGGCTAAACTCGAGGCGGAGGCAAAGAGCAATGCCGAATCCAGTGCAAGCTCGGAAGAGAAATCAGGCGACGACAGTGAATCACCTGAAACCGAAAAATCATCCGGCGGGGAAGTTGAGATAAATTCCGGCGATGAGCCATCATCTCAGCCGGAGGGCGACACAGGACCAATCTCCCAAGATCCTGCAGAAATCTAACGAAGAAGAAACCTCCAAGACTCCTTACCCGAGTAGCTCTGATCGAAAGTTTGAGTGACAATCTGCAGTAGTCTTCAATTCCGAAGGTAGAAGCAAGCTCGCATTGACGGGCCACAAGCTTGCGAATTGCCCCGAGATCGCCCTGATTGAAAGTGCACCATGGCATTGATTGAACTAACTGATGTTGCCAAAGTGTATCGCATGGGCGAGATGGAGGTACACGCCCTGCGCGGTGTCACGCTTTCAATCGAAAAAGGCGAATACGTCGCGTTGATCGGGCCCTCAGGCTCCGGCAAATCGACGCTCATGAACACGCTAGGCTGCCTCGATCGCCCCACGCAAGGCGACTATTTTCTTGACGGCAGCAACGTCGTGCCGATGTCACGAGACGCAAGAGCGCGCATCCGCAATCGCCAGATTGGTTTTGTCTTTCAGAACTTCAATTTGTTGGCTCGTACTTCAGCACTCGAAAATGTCGAGCTCCCGTTGCTCTACGGCGCGACCAAGTCTCAGCGGAAGCGGCGTAGTGTTGCCTCCGAGATGCTGGATTTGGTTGGTCTCGGCGATCGTATGGATCACCACCCTGGACAGCTCTCCGGCGGACAGCAGCAACGCGTCGCCATTGCTCGAGCACTTTCTACTAACCCGAACATCTTGATGGGTGACGAGCCCACGGGAAATCTCGATACGAAGACCAGCCGAGAAGTCATTGAGTTGTTTGAGAAGCTCAATCGCGAAAAGAATCTTACCGTCATTCTTGTAACTCACGATTTGGCTGTTGCTCGTAATGCGCGGCGCAATATCGTGATGCGTGACGGCGAAGTCGTTTGCGATACAACTGATTCTGAAGAAGCCGCAGAGGCAGTTACACAAATGCAAACGCTTTAGATACTCCGCATCCTGAGATATGCCTCAGTATTTTTCTTACGTGCTTCGGCATGCCAGGCCCGCTGCAGAAATGCAGAGGGCTTTAACTACCGCGTTCTGCTCACTTACTTGTGAGTCAATGCCTGCCCTGCAAAATGCGACCGTTGTCTCTGCACAAACCAGCTCGCAACCCTATAATCAGACGTACGTGACCACTCACTTGTGACGAACCGTTGATTGATTTCCAACCCATACGAGAGAATAGAAAATGCGTTACTTCGGACTTTTGATTGCACTGCTTGCTGCCTTTCAGTTGGGTTGCGACCCAGGTCCTGCGGAATCTCCCGAGTCCGTAACTCCGAACGGTGGCGAAGCCCACGGCGAGGACGATCACGGCGAGCACGACCACGGAGATCACGGCCACGATCATGGAGATGACCATGCCGAGGGAGAAGGGCATGACGAGGACGATGGCGAGCACGGGAAGGCAGAAGGCAAGGGCCATGACCATGACGGAGACGACCACGGTAAGGGACACGCCGAAGGTGACGATGACGCCGGAGCACATGGCGGCGAGAAGGATGGGGACGCTGGACAATAATCCGGCGCTCAAACCGACAAAGCGGGCCAGAATTGCCACGGATCAATTCTGGCCCGCTTGAGCTACATTTAGGGAGAGGCCGACACGGATGGGGAGGGCGTGTCTGCATGCCACATCTGTGGCATCATCGTGGTCGGCTCATCCAGGGTCTCTGAGCCGAGTTGCGGGTTTGAAACCTACCGAAGGCAACGTGTCCCGCGGTAAAAGCGAACTTGGGTTGCCATTCGCATTTGTTGAGTCAGCGTCTCCAAACCCGCCGACCAACTTTCAATGCCATCGCGAACATTTGACCAGCCGCATTTCAATTTTTGCACGCTGAATCCGGCCATCTCTTTCAATTCTTTGTTCACTTTTGAGATGATGCCTATCAGGGCAGCGAACAGATCTCCTTCGGTGCCGGAAGCAGATTCTACCGCAACAGACTCGTGCTGTTGAAAGAAACTCCATCGCAACGCGTCCTCCACTTTCAACAGCAGCTGTTTTCCGTCCTCGAGCTCGAGAAAGACGAAACTAGGCTGTTCAAAATAAGGCTTACTAGTTTCCGGCGCACTCCGACCTTCAAACACTCGTAGACCATGTGACTGCACGCTCGCGAGGATCGACTCCGCCTGCCCCTCGATCTTCCGCTTGAAACTCGCCCACTGAGGATCAAGCAATCGTTCCTTCGCGAATGCGACAAATCGAGATAATAGATCTTGTTCTTCTGTGGGAGCAAAGTCTGCTTCACTACTTACTTCAGGTGCACTTTCGCGAATCGCGAGAAGTTCAAGTCGAGTGCCGAAATGCCGGTCCCTTGCCGCTAGGTCATATGGCAAGTAGGGTTCATCCCAATTACCAACATGCGTCGCGTAGAGATAGTTTAGCTGTAGAGGCTTCGCCTTCGGTCGCGGCGCAAATCCCTCCAAAGGCTTGCTCACGACAAGCTCATTCTGGCGGTCAGCAGGTTGAGTCGGAATCTGCGACGCCAGTTTGGCGGCGAGTTCAAACGGTTGGAGATATTCAAAAAGGTTTTGCAGTCGGCTTACCCCATTACGCAGCAAGTTGTAGCTCGAGGAGAGGGAGTGTCGCCAAGCCTTTGTTTTCGAGGCGACATCGGGCGTCAAGTCCGACTCACATGTGAAGCATGATGTTTTGATATGTTCGTTCGACCAATGAGCTTCAAGATGGTCATGGGCGGCTAGCTTGAGTGTCAAATTGCTCGTCACCAGCGTGGTGAAGGCGACGCGGAGGACGATGCGTATGAGGCTCGTTTTCAACAAGAGATTGCTCCTTGTGGGGCAAGGCGAAAGTTGAATTTGGTAGGAGAAAATTGACTGAAACGGGCAACGGAGCGTTCAGTCTTTGCCTGTCGGAAGAACTTATCGAACTTACCTGGATTCGCTATTCGGTCCTTTTACCTAGAAGTTACAAACTCCTTAGGGCAGACCGCTCAAAGACTCTTTCTAGAACATTCCTACCGCTATTTCTTGCTGCTCTGCCGATGACGATTGTAGGGATTTGCGCTGGCATGACGGCCGAAGCGAAGCCACGGGTTATGCTAAGCTCGTATGCTTCGACCGCAAAAACTGCAGGAATGGAGCAAAGTCGATCGGAAGCTCTACCCATTGGAAACAGCCTGAATCCTCTATTAGAGTTCAATTCGTCCGACCACCAACTTACAAGTGGGAACCAGTGTGAAAGTTCGCCTGGAGACGCGACTTCTAGACTGCTTGGATTAAATTGGCATAGAGTAAGCAGCTTGTACCAAAGCGAACAGAACCAACGTGTTTCAGAATCAATCGATTCAAATCCTGATAGCTCTGTCGACCATCGTCGCTGTATTCACTGTATTGTATGTGAGGCGGAGCGCGCCGCTGGAGATCCTGTTCAGTCTTGCCCTCGGCTTGTTTGTCTTCTGCGGACTGATCGAACCAAGCCAAGCGTGGGAGGGCTTCGCGAATGGTACGGTGATTGCGATTGGTAGCCTCTTGGTGGTGACCGCGGGCTTACAAACCTCGGGTGTGCTGGATCATCTGGGCAGAGTCTTGTTGGGCTCTGTTCGATCCGAAGGCTTGGCTATGTTTCGTTTGGTCGCAGCGGTCGGTGCGGGCAGTGCCTTCCTACTCAACACGGCAATCGTTGCGATGCTGATGCCACAGGTTGTTCAGTGGTGCCGAAGGCACAGTATCAGCCCCTCGCGATTATTGCTGCCGATCAGCTACATGGCCATTCTTGGCGGCACGTGCACTCTCGTTGGCACCAGCACGAATCTCCTCGTAAACGAAACCTTGAATCAGATCGATGGCGAGTTGGTACAACTTGACGCGGAACAGCAGTTTCGTGCTGAGTCCATCTTGAACAAGTACGATCGCAACTGGCTTCGGGAATACAGGGCCTCCTTTGCTCCCATGTCGATGTTCGAGATCTCGAAAATTGGAATACCCTGTGCCCTTCTCGGCGCCGTTATGCTGTTGCTGCTAGGAAGAAGGCTGCTGCCCAACCGCACCGAAATGCTAGGCAGTCTAGAAGACCAGCGACGAGAGTATTTGGTCGAAATGGTCGTGATGGACGAGTGTCCGTTGATTGGCAAGACAGTGGAGCAGGGGGGACTCAGGCATTTGCCTGGTCTGTTTCTCGTCGAACTCGATCGAGACGGCGATGTCTTCTACCCCGTCTCGCCGTCAGCGCGGCTCAAGGAAGGCGACCGTTTACTATTCACTGGCATATTGTCTAGCATCGTCGACTTAAAGAAAGTGCGTGGTCTGGTTCCCGCCAGCGATTTGACTGCCGAGTTCGAACCCAATCCAGACAGCAATCGCAGTCTCGCCGAGGTGGTTCTGAGCCCCTCTTCACCTCTATTGGGCAGCACCATTCGCAATGCCAACTTTCGCAGGCTGTACAATGCAGCCGTCATTGCGGTGCATCGCAATGGTGAACGATTGCAGACGAAGATTGGCGATATCAAGATGCAAGCAGGTGATACGCTTCTGCTTCAGGCTGCTCCCGGATTCATACGTAACTTTCGCAACAGGCCAGACTTTTATCTCGTCAGCGGCGTTGACGAAATCGAAGAGAGAAGACCAGGAAAGATGCTTCTCGCGAGTTCCATTACGATTGCGCTTATTGGCTGGCTCCTGTGCATGCCTTGGCTGAAAACTTGGCTAACTCCGCTGTACGGTACCGACGTTCCTTCATTTTGGACTTCTCCATCGGCAGCCATTTTTGTCGCGGCGATGGGGATGATAGTGACCGGTTGTTTATCCACTTCCAACGCAAGGAATGCGATCGACGTTCCCATGCTGCTGACGATTGGCGCTGCGATAGGCGTCGGCCGTGCTGTACACCTTTGCGGTGCGGCGGACACAGTTGCTTGGGCAGTCGTAAGTGCGATTGGGAGCAATCCGTACTCCGCACTCTCTGCTCTGTTTCTCATCACAGTCATTTTTACGGAGATAATCAGTAACGTGGCAGTTGCTGCTCTCATGATTTCGATCGCCTTTGGCATGGCGAGCAACCTACAAGTGGATCCGCGTCCCTTCATTATTACCGTTACGCTCGCCGCTTCGTTAAGCTTCGTTTCGCCAATCGGCTATCAAACAAACCTGATGGTAATGGGCCCTGGCGGATATCGTCCCAAAGATTATCTTCGTGCAGGGTTGCCATTCACTCTGCTTATCGGCAGTTTCGCTGTAGTTCTGATCCCACTCATCTGGCCATTCTAAGTCATGTCTACCCATTCTGATCAACATTCTGATTTCATTGTCGTCGGTGGCGGCATTGTGGGCCTCGCAACTGCATGGCAGATAAGCCAAAGATTCCCAGATGCAAGTATTAGAGTCATCGAGAAAGAACCAAAGCTAGCAGCGCATCAGTCAGGTCGAAATTCCGGAGTCCTGCACTCAGGAATCTACTACAAGCCTGGATCCTTGAAAGCCACGACTTGCCGCGAAGGCAAATTGGCAATGGAAGCATTTTGCCGCGAGCACGAGATCGCTTTCGAAAACTGCGGCAAAGTAATCGTTGCGGTAGACGATGAAGAGGTACAGCGACTCGACAATATTTACTCTCGCGGCCGCGAAAATGGAATTCGATGTGAGATCATCGACGAGAAGCAATTGAAGGAACGCGAGCCAAACGTGCGAGGTGTCAAAGCGATCCTTGTTCCAGAAGCGGGGATCGTTGATTATCCAGCGGTTTGCGAACGGCTATCGCAATTGCTCACCGAAGCCGGGCACAACGTTCTCATGGGCTGCAAAGTAGAGGACATCGTCGCTTCAAACAATGAAGTAGAAGTGAAAACCAAAACTGGGTCCTGTCGAGCTGGTTTCTTGGTCTCCTGCGCAGGCCTATATAGCGATCGACTTGCTAGGAAAGCAGGATTGAATCCGCCAGCAAAGATCGTCCCGTTTCGCGGCGAGTATTTTGAGCTAGTCGAGAGCCGGCGCGACCTCTGTCGCCACTTGATCTATCCCGTGCCTGACCCAAATTTTCCGTTCCTGGGAGTTCACTTCACACGCATGGTAGGTGGCGACGTCGAGTGTGGACCAAACGCGGTTTTCGCCCTCGCTCGAGAAGGCTACTCTTGGGGAAAGATTCACCCCGGTGAGTTAGCCGAATCTTTGACTTATGGTGGTTTTCTAAAACTCGCCTTCGCACATTGGCGAATGGGTCTCGGGGAGGTGCACCGATCGCTGTCTAAAGCGGCTTTTGTCAGAGCACTGCAGCGACTCATTCCAGAAATTCAGGCGGCGGATCTAAAGCCGTGCCGCGCGGGCGTCCGAGCACAAGCTCTTACACCCGATGGATCGATGGTGGATGACTTCTTATGGGTAACAGGGCAAAATATGGTGCATGTTTGTAACGCACCTAGCCCAGCAGCGACGGCATCACTCGAAATCGGCCGACATATCGTCGACCGAGTTCAAGAGGAAGCCGCCAATTAGCGACTAAGCGCTACTTCATCAGCCTCGCAATCATCGGCTCCATCGCCTCCGCCCAGATCTGGTAACCTTTTTTGTTGGGGTGTAGCAGGTCGGGCATGATGCTCTTTGGTAGCGTGCCGTCGTCACCCAAGAAGGAATCGGCTAGGTCCAAGTAGAAAACTTTTTCTTCGTCTGCCATCTTCGCGAGCAGCTGGTTGATTTCGTCGTTGATCTTCCGAAGCTTGTCGTCTGGCTTTGCCCCTCGCGGAAAGATTGCCAACAATAGGACTTTTGTCTTGGGGTGTTTCTGATGTAACTGCTCAATGATCGCTTCAACACCAGCCGCCGTATCCTTCGGAGGGTCTTGGCGGTGGCCGGTATTGTTCGTCCCGATCATGATCACAGCTAGCTTGGGGTTGATATCGTCAATCTCACCATGCTCAAATCGCCAAAGCACTTGCTCGGTTCGATCACCGCTGAAGCCGATGTTGAGAGCATTACGAGGAGCGTAGTACTTCGCCCACATTTCTCTGCCGTTGTTTTCCCAACCGTGCGTGATTGAGTCGCCAATCATTAGCAAGTCGATTTGCTTCATCTCCTTGCGTTCTTTCAGCTTGGCTTCATGCCGAGGCATCCACCAGCTCTGCGCCCACTTAGCCGTCTGCACTTCAGGCTTCAACGCCATGGGTAGAGTACCCGTTTCCTGCGCCGAAGCACTTCCATAGAGCAGGATCGCAGCGAGCGTAGCGGAAAGGTAGATCACGTTTTTCATTGCAAAAGTATTCCTTGGCGAGGTATTCATTCCGTATCCTGGTCAAATCTGGGCAAGGGTGCCGTGGGATTGTACCGCCCAGAACGCACTTGTTTCCAGTCTAGCTGTGGAAACTCGCTTTGTGTGTTCAGTCGAGTTGTAAAGAAAGCCGGTCCTTGCGAGAATCATGAACCTGAACGCGTTGCCATTTGGCCGGCCCATGTGGTTTAACGCAATGAATGTTGTCTGTACGAGTGCGAGTGGCGGAAAATGTTGAAAAGTGCGATTGTTGGTGTCGGTTTTATGGGCTGGATTCACTATCTCGCTTACCAACGTTCGCAATCAGCAGAGCTTGCTGCTTTCTGCTCGCGAAATTCCGACAAGCGAGCCGGCGACTGGACCAGCATCAAAGGCAACTTTGGGCCTCCGGGCGAGCAGATTTCAGTAGAGAACCTCGATGTCTACGAGACGCTCGACGGAATCTTGGACGACCCCAAAATCGATTTGGTAGACATATGCTTGCCACCGAACCTGCACGTTGACGCAGCATGCCGCGCCTTGGCCGCTGGCAAACATGTGCTTTGCGAAAAACCTTTGGGATTAAACACGGCCGACTGCGACACAATTCTCGAAGCCGCTCAAAAGGCGGGAAAACAGGTCTTGGTTGCTCAAGTTCTTCCCTACATGGGCGAATATCAATTTGCATATCGCGCCGCCGGTGCTGGAACGTACGGCCAGCCTAAACGAGCTCATCTGAAGCGCGTGATCTCCCCTCCAGCCTGGATTCCCAACTTCTACGACTCCAGCGAGGTCGGCGGACCGCTCATCGATCTGCATGTCCATGACACTCATTTCGTTCGTCTGTTGTTTGGCATGCCGAGCCGCGTTATGTGTACGGCCGAAATGCAAGACGGCTTGGTGAAGTATTGTTACTCGTTGATGGAGTTTGAAGATTCCGGTGTGATGGTTAGCACTAGTAGCGGAGTGAGCAACCAAACTGCTCGACCGTTCTGCCACGGTTTCGAAATCCAGTTTGAGAAAGCGGCAATGCAGTTTGAGCTCGCAGCATTGAATTCAGATGTCGAGATCCTGCCATTGTTACTGCTCGGCCAAGACGGCGTTTCGTCGAAACCCGAGCTGAAAAGTGGTGATGAAATCTCGGCATTTGCTGCCGAGATTGACGATGCTGTGAGATCGATCGAAACTGGCAGCGTTGAAGCACGGTTGGGTGGAGCTGTAGCCCGCGACGCGATTCATATCTGTCAGTGCTTGCAACAATCGGCCGAAAAAGGTCAGTGGGTTGATTGCAAGTGATCATAGCGTCAGGACGCCTTCGAGTGTGTTGAGACTTTACGCGTTCAATTGAACCGCTTATGTCTACCTCCGCTATCAATAAGTATCCGCTGACGAGCCTTGCCACGGCCCGGAATCCCATTCCGATGTATCAGCAGATGCTGGCTGATGGCCCTGTTTGCCGAACCAAAATACTCTTCTTCAACAAGCTGTGGCTAGCTACTTCGTGGGATGCAGCCAATACCGTCTTGCGTGACCAAGAAAGATTCGGGCGTGATCCGAGACGTGTTGGCAAACGCGGTGTTGCCGGTCTACCGTGGTGGGTCCCGAAAAGGTTCATGCGGCTCGCGAACAACATGCTGGCTACGATCAAGAGGAACATAGACGCATGCGGGGAATCGCAGACCAAGCGTTCTTGCGAAGCAAGGTGGAAGGACTGCGTCCGAGAATCCAAGCCATCTGTGACCAAATGCTCGACCAGTTTGAGCAGCAAGCCTCGAAGAGCAAAGACAAATCGGCGGACGCGTTGGATATTTTTTGCCGACAACTGCCACTCGCTGTAATTTGTGAAGTCTTGGGGCTACCACAAGAAGACCGCCCCAAGTTCACAAAATGGTTTCAAGGGTTCTCTGAGATTCGCAACATGCTGGGAATTGTCGGCATGCTTCCCAATTTGCGAAAGGTAATGAACTATCTCGAGCAACAATTTGAGCTGTTTCGCAAGAACCCACGCCCCGGATTGCTATCAGAACTCGTTCAAGCAGAATCGGAAGGTGAGAAACTGAGTTCCGATGAACTCGTTGCAACTTCGTTTGTATTGCTTGCAGCTGGCCACGAGACGACGGTTCACCTGATCTCCAACGGGCTCGTGATGTTCCTGCTCAATCGCGAGCAACGCAGGCTAGTCGAGGTAAATCCCAGTTTGATGCCGTCCGCCATTGATGAGATTCTGCGTCTCGGTTTTGTCATCCAAATGTCCAAGCCCCGTTATGTCATTCACGACACCGAGTTTCACGATGTTCAGCTCAGGCGTGGCGAACTAATCGCGGCAGTATTTGGCAGTGCCAACATCGACCCCGAAAAGTTCTATTCTCCTGAAACCTTCGACATCACCCGTTTCCCCAATCCCCACATGACCTTTGGAACCGGTGTTCATATTTGTTTGGGAGTGAAACTCGCAAAAGTAGAAGCCGCAATCGCGCTCGAACGCTCACTGCGTCGTTTCCCCAATCTACAACTTGCTATCCCTGACACCGACATCGACTGGAGCCGCCGCATCGGCATGCGTACTCTTCGCAAACTACCCCTGCGCATGAATTGATTAGCACGCTTCTCGAAGGAATTCTAGCGAATCCCACTACTGTTTGAGAGGCCGAGGAGCACCTGATATCTTGCCAGGCTCGCGTTGGCCTAAACCTTGCTTGCCGCGATCACCAAGTTCTAGGCGTGCCTGCTCCGCAAACTTCGAAAGACGCTGAACGACCTCGGGATGAGCAGCAACAACGTTTTTCTGGCAACCAATGTCATCAACGAGATGAAAAAGCATAGCCTTGGCCGGTTCTCCCTTCGCAAAATGTGGATGTCCTGCAGGAACCGGGGAAAGCGGCAAGAACAGCTTCCAAGGGCCCGATCGAACCGCTTGCAACTGATCCTGGTGATAGTAGAAAAATGCCTCGTAAGGCGAATTCTTATCAGCACCATCAAACAACAACGATGAAATATCGTGGCCGTCGACTTTCCTTTCAGGCAGCTCCGCACCGGCAAGCTTAGCAAAGGTCGGCAAAAGATCCATCGTAGTCGCTAGCTCTTCGCACACCGTTCCCGCAGGAACCTTGCTTGGTTGCCATATGATCGTCGGCACACGAAATGCACCTTCGCTGGTAGTGTAGCCTCGGCCATGAAGCGGCTGATTGGAACCGCGACTTAAATCATTGATATCTGGATTGATCGGAGCTCCATTGTCGGAAGTCCAAATCACGAAAGTGTTTTCGGCGATTCCCAGATCTTGCAGGTGGTCCATAAGCACGCCCATCGACCAGTCCAGTTCTTCAATGGCGTCGCCCCAAGGACCGTTGCGGCTCTTGCCTTTGAACTGGGGACTCGAAAAAGGCGTCTTGGTGCTGCCAGGCATGGCCTGAGGAAAGTAGAGAAAGAACGGCTCATCTCGGTACTTGGAAATCCACTCCATCGCTCGCTCGGTGTATCGCCTCGTTAGCCCATTGCGATCACAAGGAGCTTCAATGATCTTGAGATTCTCCATAAGCGGTAGCGGCGGCCACTTCGAACCGTCCGTTGCCCAAACACGCTCGGTCATGTCATCGGAATAAGGCACGCCAAAGAACCAATCAAAGCCCTGTTCGGTCGGCAGAAATTTAGGCTGATCGCCCAAATGCCACTTACCCACTATCGCAGTCTGATACCCCTCGGCTTTTAGCACTTCTGCAATCGTGACTTCGTCAGAATTCAAGCCATATGGCGAAACCGGTCGAAGCACCCATCCGTCTCGATCATTCAAGTGCATTCCAACACGCTGCGCGTAGCAACCCGTCAGCAAACTCGCTCGCGACGGGGTACAAACGCCGGCCGTCACGCAGAAATGGGTGAACTTCCGACCTTCTCGCGCCATCCGATTCAAATTCGGAGTCCGATGCAACGTGGAGCCGAAAGGTTCAATGTCGCCGTACCCCAGGTTATCGCAAAAGACCACGATGAAGTTCGGCTTGTGATCGGTTTCTGGCTCTACCGCAAACGCACTTGTAGTTACAAAAAACAGAAAACAAAAAATCAATCCAATGCCTGCGAATCTGTTCGCCATCTAACCAGCTCCCATTTCACTGTGTCATCTCGACAGCATCCTAACGTTAGGGAACATTTGGTCGCGTACGCCAACATGTAGAGATTTTCCCTCAACAAGCATGGTACATTGCCAGTCCAGTAGGCACCTTGGCGATGCAAGCAAACGGGACTTTTCTTGGCGAATTCAGATGAGCGATCTAGTAGACATTTCGATTGCTCCCAACCCTATGGAAGGGCTATGTGCGAATCTACGAGGGCACGCAAGAGGCGGCAAACGAGCGTGTTTGCACTTTACAAACTACATTCGCAAGCAGTGGCTTTGATATCGAACAAGTGAAACGCGAAACCGTGCTTCTGGTTACAGCACGTAAAATGGACGCAAGCATCGAAAGTGCGATTCATGCAATTCTCGGGAGTGACGAACCTTCCGATACTGGACTGGTGCTTCACGGCAGCAATTAGCTCTCCCTTTAGCTCGGCCGGAAACGGCGGCGATTCTCAACTCTCGACTACCTGGCTACTTATCTTCCAGATCGAGAACGCACGACTCTTGAAATCACTACCTTGCTGTCTGCCGCGAATCTAGTCTGCAAAGAGCCACACGCTGAAGTAATCTTCGAGGAGCCTGAGTTTCCGGGACTGTGACATCACGTTCATGTCGAGGGCACACCTGGTGGAAACGACTCCGAACAAAATCAGTCGCAAATCGATGTCGCTTCCAACGATCCTTTACCCATCGGAGTTCATCTGTGTGATGTTGACGTGCAAAAAAAGCAAACGAAGGTCTCTTCGCCGGCCTCAGAAGTCATGTAAGCATGGAAACTTCATGGTCTGATTGAATTCGAAAGACTCCGCTGGCGTAAGAACGACTTGGTCGATCTCTGGTTGTTGCAAAGTCATATCCAGCTCGATAAGCATCGAGGATAGCACACTTGATCGGCTCAGCCGTCATGTTTGGAGAAAGCACCAAGCGGACGTGAGTTAGCGAGCTGGAAAAGGAATTTTGGCAAATCCCAATACAAAAGAGCCAATGCAGACGAGGTTAGATCAGGTTCTCTTCGAATCGCTTGCGTAGATGTTCGAGAGCCGCTTCACCTGAGCCAGTTTTCACCACGACATTGACGCTAAGTTCACTCGTGTTGACCATCTCCACGTTAATGCCTTGACTGGCCAAGACGTCAAACATGCCAATCGCGACCGACGTATGACTTCTCAAGCCGATGCCTCGCACCGACAACTTGGCGATGCCGGCGCTACACAGAATTCGCTCGACCGAATATTTCTCTTGCAGCTCTTTTGCAACTGCCTCCGCAGCGACAAACTGTTCCCTCGGCATGGTAAAGCTAATCGCTGTCTTGTTCTGATACCCGTCACAGCTTTGAACAATCATGTCAACGAAAATCCCCGCATCAGCGATCGCTTCAAAAATGGAAGAAGCGACGCCGGGCGTATCTGGCACGCCGAGAAGCGTAACACGAGCTTGATCATCGGTTAGAGAAATATCACTAAGGCTCAGTTGCTCCATGTCGGCGATCTTCAGGTCCGCTACGAGCTTCTCAATATCGGCTTGGCTGGATTTTCGCTCCGGTAGGCTATCCCAAACAACCGCATCTTTGGGCTTCTGATGCAGTCCAAACTTCTGGTGCACCACTCGCAGTGCCGCTTGAGCTTGCGCACGTTCTACCAACACGGAGATCTTAATCTCACTCGTCGTGATCATTTGAATATTGATCTCCGCATCAGAGAGCGCTCGGAACATCTCTTGCGCGACGCCGGTTTGTTCCGCCATTCCAAGTCCGACAACAGATACTTTCGAAACTTGATCGTCCTGAGTAAATCCAGTCGCCCCGACTTCCAGCACGGCCTTTGCAACCGTCTTGGATGCTATCTTCAGCTCTTCCGACGGGACCGTGAAAGAGATATCCGCTCGATCTTCTTGACCGATATTCTGGACGATCATGTCGACGGTGATCTTGTTATCCGCCATCAACTTGAAGATACGACTGCTCGTGCCAGGTTTATCGGGAACACCCTGGATCGTAATACGCGCTTCATCCTTGGTCATCGCCGCGCCACAGACCGCCGTCGTCGGCGACTCGCTCCGGTCGATAATCAAAGTACCTTTAGTATCACTGAAGCTAGAACGAACGTGAATCGGTACATCGTATTTCTTCGCAAACTCGATGGAACGGTTGTGCATCACACCCGCGCCAAGGCTCGCAAACTCGAGCATCTCATCGTAACTGATTTGGCTCACCTGCCGTGCTTCGGGTAAGTGTCGTGGGTCGGTTGTGTAGACTCCGTCCACATCGGTATGAATCTCACACGCATCCGCGTGCAAGACCGCCGCCAAGGCTACCGCTGTCGTATCGCTTCCACCGCGGCCAAGGGTGGTGATATTGAAATCCTCGTCGATACCTTGGAATCCTGCGGCGATGACGATATTTCCGTCGGCGAGAAGCTTATTGATCCGATCAGCCGAGATCGAGCGAATACGGGCTTTGGTAAATGAGCTATCGGTGTGAATCCCCATCTGTGCACCGGTGAGACTGACCGCTTTGTAGCCAAGCGAGTTCACAGCCATGGCCATCAATGCCACGCTCACTTGCTCCCCAGTCGAGAGCAGCATATCCATTTCTCGAGCTGGTGGATCGTCGGCCAATTGACTGGCCAAATCCACAAGATGGTCCGTGTTGTGGCCCATGGCACTCACCACAACAACTACCTGTTTGCCGTCCTGCTGAGCTCGAATTGCCTTCCGTGCGGCTGCCTGAATTTTTTCTGTGTCGGCAACACTGGTGCCGCCAAACTTCTGTACTACCAAAGCCATTGAAGCGATTCTTTCCACAAATACCCATCACAGAGGAGCATCTTCACATTGCGCAGATCTAGCCGGATTGGAACCCAAGCTAGACCTTTCTGATCATTTACCAAGGGGAGCCAATTGTATCGCGCCGCCAAGAATGCAGAAGTGCAACCCGCTCACGTCAAATCATAGGGCAAGGGATGCCGAATCGGGCGCGCAGTATTGAACGACGATTTACTCCTTCGGCCAATCTAGCAAGTCAAAAATTTTCACAACTTTTACAGTGTCCTCGTCATAGTGACGTTCCATCTGTAATCGTAGGGCTCTGAGTGACGGCCAATTCGTGGCGGGCGGTTTCACGTCGAAACTTTTTGTCCTTGAGTAGATTTGCGTAACGCCGGCAGAAATCGTCAACTCATCGAATCAAACCGTGCTTCTTCCTTGCCGCTCCACTTCGGGTGCCTGGCGTTGTGCTTAGGTGGCATCTGACCTGGGTTCTAGTTGACAAGCGGAATCTCAGGATCTGTCTCTTGATAGATCTGCAAGAAAAAGAGTAGCTGATAGCCGGCCATGTGCTCGGCATTCCAACGCAGAGTATGACTGCCTTTGGATGACTTAAAATTCATCTGTGCCGTGGAAAGCTTGCGAAACACATCTCGAGACCGCCGGTTGGAGGTTTTCATTGGATCAAATAGCTCACACAAATGCTCCGGAATGTCAGTCGGTTTCTCCAGAAACACTGCAGGATCCACCGTTTTTCTGTTCGAGGCATCCGTATTCGATCTCCCAAACGCGGTGCCAGGAGCCCCAGCAAATCCGAAAGAAAAGAAAAACCCACCTACTGCCTCGATACATAGTAATTCCGACATCAGGATCCTCTTGCACTCGCACTACCGTGCATGACTCGAGGCATGTACCTGCCCTAATCGCCACCGACTATAGACTTGGACCGGTGGACCACGCAGTGAGCACGACTGCCTGTGTGATTTGGCAGACAATGCGCTAGACATATTCAGAGTGCAATTATCACGAAACGAATGCCGTGCACGGCTACAGCTAAACCGTCTCAAAATAGTGTTAACAGCACGAATTGATCGCCCTAATCCGGCGAAAGAGAGTACAACCTTAAGTACCGGGGCTGGAACTATAGCTTCAAGGTATAGACCTTAACGTTTCGAAATTCCGATAAACGACCTGGCATCGGGCGTAGTCCGATACGTCCCTCGAAGATGGCTGGTTTGTCCTTGTTAACAAAATGACATTCAAGACTCTTGTTGGGATGCTTAAATTCCATCCTCAGGTTTTTGGCACGCTTAATCAGAGTGATCTGAATCCACTGCTTGTCCTCAAACAGCTCTGTCTTTAGGTACTCATTGTCTAGCTCCGTGCCTTTGAGCCCCTTGTCTTCAAGGGGTAAGTAACGACGCGCGCGTATGTAATCGGGATCTTTGTTGCCTGCTCTGTTGCTGTAAGCGGCGTAGCTTACGTGGTAGGTATGCATATTGAGGAAATAGTCACGC
Organism: Aureliella sp.; assembly: GCA_963691875.1. Lineage (GTDB taxonomy): Bacteria > Planctomycetota > Planctomycetia > Pirellulales > Pirellulaceae > Aureliella. The sequence goes on along the minus strand of OY829846.1, from coordinate 89,740 downwards.
ATCGCAGCAGAGCTACGGCGGTCCGACCATTGCCTGATATCACGTGTGTGGCCGGCCTGCCTATCGCCTGTCGCCTGAATGTAGATGATGTTCACGCCGCGATTATTCTCGTCAACGCGCCGAAATTCATACTCGATACGCAAATCACCAGAAAACTCTTCCCTTGTCCATAACACAGCGTAGCCATCCGAGGTATCGAGCTTCATTACGCCGTTCTCATTGATAACCTTAGCTTTTTCACCATCCAAGAACCAATTCTTGCGCCAGTCCTGTTCGCATGTGTCAGCAAACGCGAGCCTCCAGCGGTCTTGCACCGTGCCGGCGGTTAGATCTTGCGCAAATCCCAACGAAGGACTCACGCTGTAAATAGCCAAACCAATCATCTGACTCGCAAATTGGAATGCCAATGGGCTTCTCCTCACATTTCCACGAGCTCGTCGGGGACTCAAGCACAGCTTTCCAGCCGCGACTTATCACGTCGCAAAGTCATTTGGCGAGTTGACCAAGCTCGACCGCGAGCTCCTTCAAGCTCTTGGCCCAGCTGTTAAAAGTTACTGACTTCGATTTGGGCGCACCCGGCACACTGATTCCCTTTACCAACACTGAAGTTGGTTGAGCGTAAAGGAATTGGATATGATCCTGGCCGAACGTATCGGGCAGGCTACGCGCGAAAATCTCCAACTCGGCTGCGTAGTTTTCGGGCTCGTATCCGATATTCGCTTCCGCTGGAACCCAGATAACACCAGAGACAGCCATTGGAGTCATCGGACTGACGCACCAATTGTAGGCATGAGTCGGGATGGTGTCCGCAGCAACTTCGCCCGTCTTGCCAGGCTCAGGGAATGGCGGGGCGGCGAGCGGAGCAGTCATCGAGAGGTCTTCACCATTTTCGGCATCAATCTTGATCTCACGCACAAATTCCCTTACTTCACGAATATGCTCGTCAAGCGCAGCTCGCGCGACCGCAGAATTTGGATACTGCATCTGCAGCTCCTTTAGTCGAGCTTGAAAGACTGGACTGTTAACATCCTTGACACCTTCGAAAGACGTCCAGGATAGTGGCGAAGCCATTTGTGCTGAGCGACCACCACGCCCCGAAGACATCGTGATGAATCCCTGCGGTATCCCTGGACGATTCACTGCCTTTGCAAACTGATAAGCAAACACCGTAACACCACGGTCGCCTTCCCAGTCGTCCGTGGACATCCATGAGGACCGATACTTACCACCGCCGGTTTCAAATTTACGTTTTCGCGGGGTCGTAAATCGGTCCGCCGAGGTCTTGCGACGGAACTCACGAACAAACGGAAGATGCTCAGGTTTTTTAGCGTCCTTGTCACGTTGGTTGTAAGCCATCTCGCCATTGAGTCGGGTTGATCCCATGAGATACCAGACATCACCGACCAAAATATCTTTCACCTCACGCTGGTGCCCGTGGCTAGAAGTGACCGAAAGAGTGATCGGCTTTGTCGACGCCTTCATCGGGGAGAACTCGACCGACCACTGCTGATGCTGGTTAGCGACCGCCGTTTGGGTATCTTCGCCGAGCTTAACCGTCACCGTGACGCCTTCGTTTGCGTGCCCCCAAACTGGAATGCGCTGATCGCGTTGAATGATCGCGCCATCACGGAAATACTCGACGACTTGCATAATGGGAAAATTGGGATCCGTGTATTCGGCGTACTTCGCCTTGAGCGCCGCTGCCTTTTCACGATCGTCTTCTTCAAAGATGAATTCACCATCGATCATCGCAAAAGGCGTCGCAGGCAAACCAGCCTTATTGTAAAGATTCGACATTTCTGGCACAGCGCTGTACGCGTACTGAACGCCGACGGGCGAATCGACGTTTGAAGAATGAACGACGACAGTTTCACCCTGAATCTCAGCTTCAGCGGCATGCCAAACCTTGTCCTCCCCGCATACCCGAAAGTGATTCAACTTCTCCTCAGGAGTCGATCGAGCTGGCTCGACGTACTTCCCATGCTCATTCACGTCCTTGGCCATTCCCTTGCTGCCAACCATCAAACCACCAAACAGGCTGTCTGATTCGAAAGACACGATGACTTTGTTGTCTTTGACCTTATAGCCCGAGTAAATCGGACCAGTGTAGGCAATGTCCTTCCCATATTGCTTCGCCAGAGCCCAGCGAGCCATCCGCATGCCTGGATGAAGCTTGTTGTAATAGTGAATACCTTGTGGTCGTGCCGAGTTGAGGTCCGACTGAACGACCATACCGACGTTCTCGCGATTGTTCACAAAGAATAGGTGTTGTACTTGTCGGATATCCGCAAAACCTACGTTGTTCGGATCGGGGGAACCGTAGCATTGCATTTGCGTGAAGTAGAAAGGCATGTCAGGCATAGCCCAAGCATCACGCCAGCCGCGCACAAGTGCTTCCATTCGCGCCGCGTAAATTCGACCATCACCCGAGTTGCTAGTCCCCTGACACCAGATCGCACCACGAATTCCGTAGGGGATGACTGGATTAATCTTTCCATTGAAGAACTGTGACGGACCACGCCACATCCCTGCTATGCCTGGAAGACTTGGGCGTGAGGGTACGCGTCCAAGTGCATCAGCGGCTTCACCGGCAACTCGCTCCCATTCTTTTAGATCTGAATAGTACTGCTTGAATGCATTGCGGCCTTGTTCGACACTTGGGTCGGCGTCCAAGATCAGATCAAGATCCTTGCTCAGCTTCGCGTGCTGCTCGATCGCATCGCGCTGGGTGAATGCTTCGATGCGAGTATTGCTATGAGCGCTCAGCAAGATGCCTATCGGCACGTCGAGTTCTTTGTAGAGTTCGTAGGCAAAAGAAAGCGAAAGAGCGGAAAAGTTTCCGGCACTTTTATGTGTCTTCCATCCCTCGTCTGAAGCGGCTCTTTTTTGAGGATACAACGCCGAAACGGTGTTGATATTGATCTCTCGGATCGGAATATCATCTAGCGATCGTGCTATTTCGCTGGCCAGATCACGGCACATGCTCTTACCGGCTGTCCAAACCATGTTTGACTGGCCGGAGGAGAACCAGACTTCGCCAACTAAGACGTTTTCGACCTGGCTTGTTTCTCCCCGGTCATTCCGAACCACCAAAGTACGTCCTGTCCGAGATGCCCCTAGCGGATCAAGCTTGATCATCCACTCACCTGAATCGCTGGCGACGGCTTGCTTCGACTGCTCAGCAAACTCGACAGTGACTTTTGAGCCCGAAGCATCAAAGCCCCAAACTGGGACAGACTTCTCACGCTGCAGAATCAAGTTATCCGTAAACGGTGTTGCCAACTCCAACTGCTGTCCCGACGCAGATATGGGAAGCAGAATCAAAATGAGGCCGAACGAGAACGAACGAGCAAACCGCCTTGAGAAGGACAAATCGATTATCGGCATGGAGAGAATGTGGTGGTTGTGGTTGAGAACTGGACGAGAATGTAGAGTCTAGCAGCTTTCGAGAGCATTATCTGCATTCGCAAACGACGACTGAGAAACGCAGTCCGTAGCGGCAACGCTTAAGATTAGACGATCCGATTTCTCTACTCTGAGATCATTAACTAACCTAGGTAGCGATGAACCTGAATGCTCAGCAGCGGCGGCAGGATGCCACCGAAACCATAAGACTGTAGCGGAGATTTCTTGTACTTACCAACGTGTCGGGGCATCCTGCCACTGCGCCTGTTTCTTCGGCATCTTGCCCCGTATGACATCTTGGAGACATTCTGTCCTGAAACGATTGCACTCAACTCCAACGTCCGGAACAATCATGAGGTCGAATCGAAGAAAACGCCCCGGGGTAATCAGTGGATAAATATACCGCGATACTGAATCTGTACATTGTGCTTCCACATTTTTATCGCTGCACTAAGAAGAAATGGGAGTCGAGCCTGATCCTATCGCTACAAAAGAGTCGGACCTGAGCGCTTGGGCGGAAATTAATGATCCCGAGCGTCACAGCAAGACAAGCAGAACTACATTCGCCTAGAACGAGCAACATTCTCCCGACGTGAAAATCCGAGGTAATATGTCAACTTCGAGCAGCGTGCAGATGACAAACGTTTGAGAGGTGGCAAGGCAAGCGACTTTTCTTTCCAAGCAGCTGCATCTGTCAATCTTGAATCCGAGCTCTTGGACGTCGAAATTTGCCGCGTGGTTCGCCTCAAGGATCAACCGTGGCATGAAATAGGAACCACCACGCTGAGGGATAAATGAGAAATTTAGGCCGGCATCTAGGCAGTGAAAACTGGAAACGAGACAGCGACCTTCATATTCCGAAACTCCAAAGTCAAAACAGAGTGCGTCCCTGTTAATACTGAGTCGATTTCCGGCATCGATCTCAGTGCCAATCAATGTACTTATTCATTTGGCTTCTTCGGACTCTTTTTTTTGCGAGCCTCAGACTTCTTCTCACTTTGCTGCTTCCGCTTTTCCACTTCCATCTTTTGTTCTGAGACAGCAAGCTTCTTTTGCAAGTCACGAATCATTGCTTCAGCTGCTTGCAGTTGTTTGACGGACTGAGTCTTCGTTCGATCGTAGGCAGCGCGAAGATCCTTGACCTCAAGCTCTTGCTTCGCCCGTTGCTGCAATATTTCCTTGACCCTGCTTTCCAAATCCGATGCGGTTCGCCGGGAGCGACCAAGCTCAAGCTCTAGCTTCTGTATTTCAGACGGGCTTGGCGTAGAACTCTTCTGGTGCAGTTCTAATTCCATTACTTGCAGCGACTTTCGAAGCGAAGCATTTTCCGCGGCAAGTTTATCGTGAATTTCGCTAGAAGACTTGCTGGCCGCTTGAGACATCAGTTTCACATCCTTGATGGCTTGGTCTCTCTCATTGGTCAGTTTCTCGACCACCGTCTGCATGGCTCTCAACTTGTCCTCATTGAGCTCACGCGTGTCTTCCTTAATGAACTTCATCGCCTTTTCCTTCAACATCGATCGCTCGTTGTGAAGCTGGAGTTTCTCTTTCTCCATTTTCTCCATCATCTCTTCGATTTCTTCGTTAGCGCGGGCCAACCTCTGCTTCTCATTACTTAGCTCGGCAGAGCCATCTTGGGCTTCCTCCAGCTCCCGTGCCGTGTCACGAAGGCGCTCTTTCAGCTGATTCGTTTCCTCTTCCATCTGGCGAAGTCGCGAACGAAGCTCCATCAATTCAGCGTTACTTCTATCCGCGTGGTCACGACTCTCTTCAGCGCGACGGCGGAGGTGATCCAGCTCTTTGTGAAGTGCTTCATTTTGATGGGCCAATTCATCCACCATTGCCTCAAGGTCATGAGCTCGGCCTTTGTCCTCATCTGAATCTTCTAAAGCCTCGGTAGTTTCAGAAAGTGCTTCTTCGAGTTCATGGATTTGTCGTTCCATGAGCTCCGCTTTGAAACCAAATTCCTTCTCGACCGCTTCGACGCGCAAATCACTCTTGGCCTCAAGCAACTCGAGCTTTGCGTGCATCTTGAAGTTCTCTTGCATCAAGCTGAGGATCTTCTGAATGCCCTTGGATTCGAGGATTTCGTCCAAATCGAAGCCATGCGCGAACTCTTCTTCGTCCTCGTGGTGCATATCGCGATCGTGGTGCATCTCATGCTCGCCGTGCACTTCGATATCAAACTCCATTTCGTGAGGATGATCATGCTCGTGCATTTCATGATCGTGGTCGTGTAGTTCGTGCCCGTGCTCACGAGGTCCATGCTCATGATCGTGCTCGCCATGACGTTCATCACCGAGTACTCGAATTCGCATGCGGCGTTCTTTTGGACCGTTTTCTCCATCACCTTCCGAGCGGAACTCGTACCAGCGGAATCTCGAGCCTTCGCCTTCGTGATCGCGAGACTCCCACCGACCAAAGCCCTCAGAGCGAGCTATATCGCGATCTCGCTGAGGTGGTCGATCCGTCTGCGGACCTCGTGCCCCGCCTCCGCGCGCACCGCCGAAGCCGCCCCGAGATCTCAATTGCTCGAAAAATGCCGCTCGTCTTGCTGCGTGCTCGTCATCCGATTCTTGCTGCATTTTCTTTTGGTCTGGCCGAGCTCTTTCTAGTCGTTCAGGTCCTTTCACTTCTCCGCGTGGCAAACCATCGTAAACTGGTCCTCGAGGCGCAGGTCCTCGCCCACCAGCGCCACCACTGCTCTCCGTGCGACGCATTTGACGAAGATCTTGATCTTGAGGCTGACGCGCTTTAGGAGCTTCTGCTTTGGGAGCTTCCTTGGCTGGCTGTTGAACTCTTCCGCCTCGGCCACGCTGTGCCGCCGCGAGCAGAACTGGCTCGGGATCACCCAATACAATATTGCCGCCAACCTTCACTTGAGGTCGCTGAACGAGGATCGTTTGCGGCGTAGGAACTTCGTTACCTTGCGTAGCTGGCCAAACCTTGCTCGGCAAAGCGGGCTGCATCTTCACCACTTCCTCAAGTCGGATGGGTTCAAGTGCTTCCAGCACGACTACCGGTGAAACCACTTTCTTATCAATCGATTTTTCCGCGACTTCAACCTCCTCGTCGATGGGCTTTGATGACCATTGGACGACCACTTTTTCCTTGGGTTTTGTTTCTTGCGCATCCATTTTTTCCTGCGGGATGCCTACAACAAACATTCCAAAGAGAATTGGAATCCAGACTCGAATTCGTTGCGAGGAAAACGCGATCACAGTCTTGATCCTTCTTGAAACAGATTAAGGGTAGGCTGGGCAGTTTTTAGGATCTACCGCCGTCGCCTTCGCCAGAAAGCGAATAGCGGTTGCGACGCAGCACGCCATTATAACTGCAGCAGCTTGATATACCTTCTTTTACCTTCAGATTGCAATGCTTAGCTACCGGCGAGAAGCGTGTGAGACGGAAAGACAACGCGCAACGGCGATCTACATTGCTAGCCAAGACCGCATACAAAGGATTCGCTGCATCCTGTACGATAGCCAGTGATTATTATCGCAAGTCCTTTAGGTAACGTTTGCTTTGCGACACGTTTGCTTAGCTAACGCTCTGCTATACATCCAAACACAACTTTAACCTCCGCGGCAGATTGGCCAGAAATGGTCAGACCGGGACAAAAGGAATTCTCCATGAATGACGCTACATTGGAAGTCAAAACTGTTCCTGCTCGGTCCGATGTCGATCCGGGCGATTGCTGGGACCTCACCAGCCTCTACGCGTCGGACGGGGATTGGGAAACGGACTTCGCCAAGTTCGAACAAAAGATTGAGAAGTACGCGGATTTTCGCGGCAAGCTTGGCGACGGCCCCAACGCTTTGCGTGCTTGCCTGGACTTTGATCAAAGCATCGATCGTCTGGCCGAGCGACTAGGCACCTACGCCTTTCTTAAGACAACCGAGGACCAGACCGCAGATGCCTATCAAGCGCTGATGGCTCGCTTTCAGAATGTCGCGGTGAGGGCCGGACAGATCGCTGCGTACATGCGACCGGAAATCTTGGCGATTCCCAAGGAAACGATGGACGCATACCTGGCCTCAGATGAGCTGGCCGACTTCCGGTTGAGCCTGGAACGCATCACGCGCTATCGCGACCATACCTTGACCGACTCGGAAGAAGAGTTGCTCGCGATGCAAGGCGAGATGGCGCAGACAGCTAGCAAGGTCTTCGGCCAATTACACGACGCGGACATGAAATTCGGCCAGCTCGAAGACGAGCAAGGCACGATGTGCGAGCTGACGAATGCTACTTTCTCGCAATTTCTTATATCGCCTTCCCGCGAAGTCCGCAAAGCAGCCTTCCATCAATATTACGAGCAATTCTCTGCACACGAAAACACTCTCGCTGCGACTCTGGCTGGTAGTATCCACAGCGACGTCTACTACGCCCGTGCTCGCCGATACGATTCCAGCCTCGGTGGCGCCCTCTTCCCTGACAATGTTCCGCAAAGCGTCTATGACAGCTTGATCACTTCGGTGCGCAATAACTTGCCAGCAGTCCATAGCTACTTTGACATGCGGCGCCGCAAGATGGGGTTGGACGACATCCACCACTACGATACTTACGTGCCAATTTTGTCCGACTTGGAACAGAATCGCGAATGGGACGAAGCTGTAGAAACTGTAGTTGCTTCACTCCAGCCGCTCGGAACCGAATATTGCGATGCTTTGCGTCAAGGATTGGCTGGCCGCTGGTGTGACCGCTATCCGAACCAAAACAAGCAAAGTGGCGCATTCAGCTGCGGCACCTTCGATGGCGATCCATACATTTTGATGAACTACAAGCCTGCGGTACTCAATGATTTGTTCACATTGACGCACGAAGCTGGCCACTCGATGCATAGCTATTACTCGGCCAAGCAGCAGCCTTTCCAGTATTACAACTACACAATCTTTGTCGCTGAAGTTGCCAGCACATTTAACGAGCAATTGTTGACTCATTATCTTCTGGAAAATTCGACCGATGATCGCTTCAAGGCTTATTTGCTCAATCACGAAGTCGATAGCCTTCGAGCCACGATTGTTCGGCAAACAATGTTTGCGGAGTTTGAAAAGAAGACACACGAAATGGCTGAGGCGGGAGAACCGCTCACCACGGAATCGCTCAAGGCGGCTTATCGAAAGTTGCTTGAAGCCTACTTTGGCCCGAACTTCGTCATTGACGACGAGCTTTCACTGGAGTGCTTTCGCATCCCGCACTTCTATCGAGCCTTCTATGTTTATAAATACGCGACTGGGCTGTCTGCCGCTGTCGCACTTTCGCGTCGCGTTCTTCAAGGCGGACAGCAGGAACTGAATGACTACCTGGGATTCCTGAAGGGCGGCTGTTCCAAAGATCCACTTGATTTGCTGCGTGATGCTGGCGTTGATATGGCGACTCCAGAACCCGTCGAAACAGCGTTGCAGTACTTCGGTGATCTCGTGAAGGAGCTGGACGCGCTGACGACTGATTGACCGCTAATCCCCGGCGTTGCAAGGGCATTCACAACCCGACGCGTCAGCGAGGAAACGAATCCAGCATTCCTCGCTGACGCGTCGGGTTGTGTCATTCAGGACAGTGCCTTTAGCCTTTCTTATGAACGCGTTTCCGCGTCCACAGCTAGTTTCAAAGCCATGAATTTCTCAAAAGCGTGCGTGCCAGTCTCTTTCTGCACGCTGCCATCTTTCCTTGAACCTGGGGAACTTAGGAAGCTTGCCCGCATCCTAGTAAAAGTTTCCGCATGGTAAATCTGACCGGCTGATATCTCCAAAACAGCGAGGAGGCGATTGACGCAACATAGCCAATATGGGAAAAATAGATAAATAGTGTTGATCCTAGGCAACACTTGACGCCTCTCTTTCCTCCCTAGGTTGCGATTATTCAACCTTCCATAGCAACCGAAATTGGTGTCATGAGCACGTAAGTTACTGCAGCCCAGGGACTTCCGGCAATTCCCGAACGCAGTTTGAACTTTTGGCACTCGGCCTGCATTCTTCCCACTCTCGAAAGGCACACGTGGCATGACAACAACCAGCCACTCTAAGACAAACACTCTGCCGCTGAGGGTCGACATGAACAAGAGTTTTCAAGGACAAGCTGGATTGGAAGACGGCCTCGAACGCGACTTCGAAGGAATGGACAAAGAATTTGGTCGCACCATTGGATACAACAATAACAATCGCTCGCGTCAACGTGATGAAGAAGACGAAGAGCTAGATCTAGATGGCGAGATCGAAGAAGGTGATCTAGAAGAGCTCACCGAAGAAGTCGAAAGCACTGACGATCCAGTTCGCATGTATTTGATGCAAATGGGACAGATCCCATTGCTGACCCGTCAAGAAGAAATTGCTTCGGCTCAGAAGATTGAGGGGACTCGCAGCAAGTACCGCCACTGGATGCTGGCAACCGACTTCATGCTGCAAGGTGCTTGCAAGTTGCTTGAGCAGGTTCGCGATAGCAAGCTTCGACTGGATCGTACCATCGAGGTTAGCGTGACCAACGCAACCGAGAAGAAAGCGATCATGAAGCGAATCGTGCCTAACATAAACACGCTTCGTCACTTGTTGATCCTCAACTACCACGATTACTTCACCGCGATCAACAAGAAGCTTCGCAAAGAAGTTCGTCAAGACGCGTGGCGTCGCCTAACTCGTCGTCGCAACCGCTGCGTCCGCCTCGTCGAAGAGATGAACCTGCGAACGAATCGTCTCGAGCCATTGTTCGAGAAGCTGGAGTCCATCGAAGCGCGCATCCGCACGCTGAAAAGTCAGATCGAAGCTGCTCGTGAACGTGGTATTACGCAAGACCCTAACTACAACCAACAACTCGAAGAACTTCGCTACCTAATGCGAATCACATACGAAAGCCCAAAGACATTGCGCCGCCGTGTTGAGCGAGTAGGCACCAACCGCGTCGCTTACGATGCAGCCAAACGTGAGCTGTCTGCTGGCAACTTACGACTAGTTGTCTCCATCGCTAAGAAGTATCGCAACCGCGGCCTGAGCTTCCTGGACTTGATCCAAGAGGGTAATACGGGTCTGATGAGAGCCGTCGACAAGTTCGAGCACGAGCGTGGCTTCAAATTCTCGACTTACGCGACTTGGTGGATTCGCCAAGCTATCACCCGAGCCATTGCCGACCAGAGCCGAACCATCCGCGTTCCGGTTCACATGATCGACACTATGACCAAGGTTCGCATGGTAACGCGACAACTTGTTCAAGAACTTGGTCGCGAGCCATCTGTCGAAGAAACGGCAGAACGAGCTGGCCTTTCGATCGACGACGCTCGCGTCATTATGAAAATGGCCCGTCAGCCACTTTCGCTCGACCAGCCGGTTGGCGATCACGACGACAGCTACTTCGGTGAGTTCCTGGAAGATCATCGCGACGATGATCCGTTGTACGAGGCAAACCAAGAGTCCCTGAAGCATCACATCGACGAAGCAATGCAAACGCTTAACTACCGCGAGCGTGAAATTCTCCGACTACGTTACGGCTTGGCTGACGGCTACGCTTACACTTTGGAAGAAGTCGGTCGCATCTTCTCTGTGACCCGTGAGCGTGTTCGTCAAATCGAAAGCAAGGCAGTACGCAAGCTCCAGCAGCCTTATCGCAACAAGGCCTTGATGAGCTTCATCGACGGCCTTGATCCAGCCGCATTTGAGACGGAAGCTGCCCAAGGCTAATCGCAAGGTAAGGCATCCGATTAGGTCAATTGTCTCAATTGGCCTATCCACCGAATGAAACGCTTTAGCCGCTCGTTGTTGGAGCACTCCATTTAGCTGCTTGCTTTTGGAGTAAAGGCTTTTGCCGCTCTTTCCTTCGTCACCCAAGACCTTTCAGGCTCGTTCTCTATCCTCAGCAGAGGACGAACCCCTAAGACCCTCGATTCTCGCACACCGCCTTTTTGGCGAGAATCTAGAAGCCATGTTTGCTCCCTCAGCAGGCACGGCTTTTTTCTTGTTACGATGGGACTTAAACCGTTGCGAGGCATCGTTTAGTGCCGTTTTAACGCACGATTCTCGTTTACTTCCAGCCGTAGTCGCCGGCTTGCTCTGGCTTGCTTTCGCCCACACACAACACCCTACACTTGCGACTAAGCCGCTCACACTGTCTTGCTTGCGATATCCTTCCTACCTCACCAAGTCACAGAAATGCATCCAGTCCATCTCGCCCTCGCACCTTGCCTCCTTTTCGCAACCGTAAGTTCACCCCGAGCAGTCGCTGAAGACTACCCGGCATCAACAAACAAGAAACCTGTAAAGGTCTTTATCCTTGCTGGTCAGTCCAATATGCAAGGCAAGGGTTTTCCAGAGCCGATGGTTTGGCAACTCGGCCAAGAACAATACCGTGACCGCTACACACACTTGATTCAAGGCGGTGACTATCAAGCGTTCCTGGCAAAAGTAGCCGAGACACGCGACGCCGATCAACCTCGCGAGTCTCCAACTTATCTGTGGAGCGAACGCAAAGACGTTTGGATCAACTACCTAGAGAGACGTGGCAATCTGAGAGTTGGCTATGGCACTCCACGAGACGGCTTCGGCCCAGAACTGAATTTTGGACATGTGGTCGGCAATCACTTCGACGAACAAGTGCTTATTATCAAGACCTCTTGGGGTGGACGGGCCATTGCAAAGGGCTTCATGCCTCCGTCAGCCATGCACTCTGACGAAGAATTCGCCGCAATGACGAAGGCTCTGAACGATAAGAACCGCAAATGGAACGAGGAAGAGCCCGCACGCATTGAAAAGTACAACGCGCGCATCGCAAAAGAGAATGCCAAAGGAGGCAAGGCCAAACGGCCACGAACCTTCAAAGCCCGCGAGATAGTTACGGTCGAACAATTCAAAGCTAACTACGGAATTGACTATCGCAACATGATGCAGGAAGTTCGTGATTGTTTATCGGAGCTCAAGGTTCGTTTCCCAGGTTATGCCGGCCAAGGCTATGAGCTGTCGGGCTTTGTCTGGTTCCAAGGATGGAACGATCAGTACAATGAATTTTGGCTGAGTTATGAAAAAAACATGGCTCACTTTATTCGGGACGTGCGCAGAGAACTGGACGCTCCGAAGCTCCCTTTTGTCATTGGCCAAATGGGTCACGGAGGCAAAGTAGAACCGATCAAGGAAGATTCGCCGCGAGCCTTCATCAAACGGGCGCAAGCCAAGGTTCCGACTTATCCCGAGTTTCAAGGCAATGTCATCTGCGTGGAAACAGACCAGTACTGGGACATGGAGGCTCACGCGATCTACACCGGTCCAGGCGGTTGGAACAAAGATGTCGACAAATGGCGCCATTTCGGAAATGACCGCGGCTACCACTACTACGGAAGTCCTTGGTTCTTCGCCCAAGCCGGCACGGGCTTCGGTGACGCCATGATTAAGCTCCTCAAGTAGCCGCCATCCCGCTACTGGCTCAAATATAGCTCCAAACGCTTGGAAATCGCGTATAGCTGCTGCTAAGCTATGCGGGCGTTTTGACGAGCTAGACATAATGCCTAGAATTCAGGCGTCCAAACCATTCTTTTCGTGGTTTGGCGTCCCTGAGAATGAATTCCTCTACATTCAGGCCGACTGAACTGAAGGAACAAGCATGACGCATTGGCTCGCAGCCTTGCCAGTATTCAACGAAGAAGGATATGTCGACGACGTTTTGCAGGAGGTGTCCAAATACGCTGACAACATTTTGGTCGTCAATGACGGCTCGAGTGATGGCACCGCGGAACGCCTCGCAGGGTGGTCCGATGTCGACGTAGTCGAACACTCAGTCAACAAAGGATACGGCGCCGCTTTGCAGTCGGCTTTCGAATACGCCATCGAGCACGATTACGACTACGTAGTCACCCTTGACTGTGACGGTCAGCATCAGCCTCAGCGTATTCCACGCTTCATCTCTGCCTGCGCGGGTGCAGATATTGTCTCCGGCAGTCGCTACTTGAAGCAGTACAAGGGCGATAGCGTTCCGCCCAGCTCGCGACAATTCATCAATCGCCACATAACTGGCCAGCTAAACGAAATGCTCTGCCTGAGCTTGACAGACTCCTTCTGCGGGTTCAAGGCGTACCGCGTTGAGGCACTAAAGAAGCTCGACATCCAAGACTCGGGTTACGCGATGCCGTTGGAATTGTGGGTCCAGGCAGCAATGCGGGGTATGCGGATTATCGAAGTTCCAGTTCCGTTAATCTACTTAGATTTGAACCGATCTTTTGGTGGCGCTTTAGATGACTCGGATAAGCGATTAGCCTATTACAATGAAGTCATCGATTCGAGTGTCGAAGCCATGCAAGCCCAAGGCTTCACGCTCCCATCACACCACAAGGCAGGACAAGGCTGCAGATGAGCGGCACCATAACCGCCACTTACCAAAACTATCGAGCGCCAAGCGAGAACCACTCTAGCCTCGTCACACCTAGTGCGCTAGATATAGCGGCGGGGAGCAAGACTTTTGCAGGCAACGCTTTCGATGACAACTCCTCGCTGGAATTTTGCGGCAAGTCACTCGAGGACACTCGACGTCTTGCCCGTCAAGAAGCCGCTAAGCTGGCAGTCCAGTATACTTCCCAATACCAGAGCGTCTCTAGGCTAAGTGCTGACTATCTAGAGCAGCCCTTCTTTCTTTCTGGACATCAACCAGAGCTTTTCCACTCGGGCGTCTGGTTCAAGAACTTTCTGCTCTCGCAACTCGCCGAGTCGACTGGCGGCTTAGCGATCAATTTCTTGGTGGACAATGACTTGTGTCGTGACACAGCCATTCGTGTCCCAACTCGACAGTCGAATGCTCATTTGAAGTTTGCGTCGCTACGTTTTGACGAACGAAGTGTCTCCATGCCCTGGGAACTTAGGAGTCTGCAGAACCCAGAACAATGGCACAGCTTCCCATCAAGAGTCCAAACCGATCTGAGTACTGTTGGAATCGACTCACCATTGCTTCACAAACTTTGGCCGCACACGCTCGAGTCGCTGAAACAGTTTGGATTGCCGGGAAGAGCCATAGCGCAAGCAAGACATAAAGTTGAGTCCGAGTTTGGCTTGAACACTCTCGAAGTACCGCTCAGCCAACTTGTCGGCACAAGGGCCTTCGCAAGGTTTAGCATTCAGCTGATGTCGAATCTGCCACGACTTCAGAAAGTCTACAATTCGCAGTTGGATGCCTATCGGAAAGCTCACAAGATCCGAAGCGTCGCACATCCGGTTCCCGCTCTTGAACAGCAGGACGGCTGGCTGGAAGGCCCTTGGTGGTTCTATCGCGCGGAATCGCCAACTCGACAGCGACTCTGGATCCGAATGTTCGACAACCAATTGATCTTGAGCGATAGGGCAGGGTGGGAAGCAGTCATCGATGGGCGGCTCGATTGCGACAACGCGGCGACTCAATGGTTGGAGCTATTGGCTGGCGGCGTCTGCCTACGTCCCAGAGCTCTGCTCACTACGATGTACCTACGTCTGTTCGTTGCTGACTGGTTCTTGCACGGGATCGGCGGTGGCAAATATGATCAACTCACGGATGGAATTCTTTCCGAATACTTCGGCATCGCCCCGCCTCCCTTTGCCGTCGCGACAAGCACTCTGCATCTGCCAATGATCGATTCGGGCAGGCCTTGTATCGAAATCGAAAGAGAGATTCGTTCCCAGCGCAATGCACGTTGGCAAGATCGCTTTCATGCTGAACGACACGTGGGACGATTGGGTGACAAAGCAAAGCGGTTGATGGACGAGAAGCAAAGGCTCTTAGCTAACATTCCCCCAAAGGGTGAGAAATGGGAGTGGCACCACGAACTAAAACGAGTCAACGATCAGCTAGCCGCTCTCGCAGCACCGCTTCAAGCCGAACACGAGTCCGCACTTGAGAGCCTACAATTGGAACTCAAGCAGGCGCAGATTGCAGAGTCCCGAGAGTTTAGCTTCTGTTTGTTTCCGGAGGACTTAATCGTCCCCGCCCTCAAATCCTTGGCGTTACCGTCGTAGTGGGATTCGCCCAAATTCCCTGGTCTACATTCTCGGAGCAGCCTCATACAACTCTCCGGCGCTGCCGATACTTCGGCACTTTCCTCATTGCGCCCTCATAGATTGAGGCGAAAGCCTCTTGATTGAATTTTGGCGAACCCCCAAACACAGCACTGGATTCTTGCGAATCCCACTACAGTAGGGAGAAGCTTCGAGCTCTCGTGTCTATTGCCTGCAACCGAGCTTGCACCAATGCCAGCAGCTCATCATCAGAGAGTTCTCCGATCTTTTCAAACTCAATCGGCTCGCCAACAACGAGTCGAATAGGATTGCGAACCGGAATCTTGGAACCTCGCGGCAGTGCTTCAAAAGCTCCCGTAATCGCGACCGGAATCAATGGAACTTTGCTGCGTTTGGCCACCGAAATAAACCCGGGCTTTAGTGGAGCCATTTGCCCGGTACTCGAACGCGTTCCTTCAGGAAAAATCAAAACTTTTTCACCACGTCGTAGCCTAGTGAGCGTTTCTTTGAGCCCAGCCAGTCCACTACGATCACGGTCCAACTCGATTGCGTCGAGCAGACTGATGATGGCGCCAAAGATCCGATTATTGAACAAAGTTCGTCGCGCCAAATAGTTCAATCGCTCGTTGAACGTGACACCGATCAACACCGGATCAAAATGGCTTTGATGTGAACTCAGGATCAACCCACCACCCTTACCGGGAATCCAATGCCGGTCGTAGCACCTCGCATGAAAGAGAAAAACTCCGAAATATTGAGAAATCAGACGCACCAGAAAATAGAAGATATGCTTCGCGAGGCTTCTTTTAGCCGGCGCTGGCTTCTTCTTTTCCCGGCGTGGCTTGGATTCAGCAGAAGACTCAACGTCCGTTGCACTCTCGACCGTTTCTGCCTGACTCATGAACCCGTAATCCGATCATGCACGAGTTTGACTAATTGATCGACGACTTCCTCAAGTGGTAGCCCGTTGGTCGAGAACTCAACTGCGTCTTCGGCTTTGCGCAACGCACCTACCGGTCGCGACCTGTCATCTGAGTCGCGTTGCAATTGCTGCGCAAGTACCTGTTCGTAAGTCATCTCGATTCCGCGGGCGATAAGTTCCCTCTTTCTACGCTTCGCCCTTTCCTCGGGGCTGGCAACCAGAAAAATCTTGCAAGGAGAATTAGGAAAGACCTCTGAACCCTGATCTCTGCCTTCGGTGACGACTCTTCGGCCTTGGGTCCACCTACGTTGCAAGTCGCTGAGAGTCTCACGAACGTCGACATTATCGGCGACCAAACCGATGGCGGAAGCCACTTGGGGACGCCGAATCGCTTCGGAAACATCTTCGCCATTCATGCGGACTTCGGTCCCTTTCACATCAATCTCAAGCGTCTCAGCTAAAGCTGCAATTCGGTTCGCATTGCTGAGAGAGATTCCTGCCCGCAAGACAGCCAAGGTAACACAGCGATACATTGCCCCTGTGTCCAGAAACTCGAAATCGAGTCGTGCAGCCAGCAACCGCGCGACGCTGCTTTTCCCAGCGCCGGCAGGACCGTCTATGGTAACGACAAGACTCTCAGGATGATCGTTCACAAATGAAACCTGGCGAGACAGCTGTTGAATGGAGAAGCTCGGCTAAGCTTTCTCAGACACGAATCCAATCGCCGACCCCACAACCAATCCGCCAAGGTGACAAAGGTCGGCCAACCTCCAGTCTGGCACCACACCAGAGAGCCCGATCAGAATAACAACCAGAAGAACTAGAATGATTGGGAAGGGAATCTGGATACCATGCAGCGGGTTGATCGTACTGCGCACCCACACATAGCCAAGAAAGCCGTACACCACACCAGATATTCCAACAAACCGTGGATTTCCATGCATCCATTCTGGAGACAATCCTTGCAACAGGTTGGGCAAGACTGCGAGCGTCAAGATCAGGATCGCAAACTTAGGTGTGCCAATCCATCGTTCGATGATTCTTCCCAGCGATGTGAAGAAATACAGGTTCATCGCCAGGTGAATAATGCTGCCATGCAAAACGATCGGTGTCACTACACGCCAGATTTCGCCTTTCCTGATACTCGCCGCTGGATCTCCACCAGCTTGCTCTATGTCAGCTACTTCCGCGAAGGCAAGCTGATTCATGATCCATACACCAGTCGTATTTTTGGGGCGTCCAAACCCAGTTAATACGCCTAGGACCAGACAGATGATCAGCAGCGTCAGAGTCAGCGGTGGAATCCGCCCTCGAGTAAAACTAGCGGGACTGTTCGATTTCGAGATGCGTTTGATGTTCTTTATCGCTGCCTCGTGTTTTTCCGCGCGAGCCGCCAAAATCCTCTGCGCTGCTGGAAGAGCCTCCGCGTACTTGGCATTGAGTGGATCGGCCTGGAAGGCCTCCAACTCCTTCATTGCCACGTGCAGTTTGTCTTCATCCCGCACCCAGACTTCCCAAATATCCCCGTCACCTTCTCGACGTTCAATCTGGGTATCGACCTCTAGCGTCAGAAGATAGGCGACAAATTTTTCAGCGGAGTCTAAGCCGTTTATTTCAGTGAGGATTCGCATGGGATCCAGTCGGAGATTGTGTGGTAAGGCGAGAAATGAATCTCTCTCGCCCAATATCGCACTATAGCCGAAAATCCAGCGACGCGCGAGCCCTGGTCAGCCTATGGGCTCTTCAGGTCGTCCAACGACGTCCGCTCGGTCTCATCCTGCCGCCATCCAAGAACAAGCGTACCGTTGGCATCCTGCCGCGGTCCTCAAAACACAAACTACGGATCTGAGAAGCCACCCTCAGCTTGCCAAAGGTCGAGCCATCAGGCTCGGAGGTTTCCGAACTTACTTCACCAGATTCTCGTTAGCAGCCATTCTATTGCGAAGAGATTTCCTCGGCAGGCAAGCTTGGCTTTCTGATCACAACACCAAAGACGCAACCGCCGCCGTAACGCAGGAAGAGGATCACTGCTCCCGCCCAAAGCGGCAGCAAGCCGGAGCAATGGACCCAAATACACGGTACTCGGGGATTCCCTTCAACATACTCTACGAGCACCTTAGAGCCAGGTCGCACAGGATTTATTCCCTACCAATTAACGCTGCACTGCCTCATACCGTCTGCATCCCCAAAACGAAATCAAAGCGCATGGATCGGACGCCCAAAATCGCCGCTGCCCGTCGTAAGCCGCTTGGTTCAGCCTACGTCAGAACGCCATCGGTCTACGTAGTCGCACTCAAGACGAACTGCACGGACCACCAATCCGCATGAATCGCAAAAACCAACCGTTTAAAGCCTGTGGAATCTGTGTTCTCGCCCATAAAAGGCCTGCTGTCACGGTTTGATACCCACAGGGTCCACAAAGAGCACAGAGGTTTCCTGCTACCAGATGCTTCGTTGCTATACCGAGAACTCGGTTATTCTGAGGGGTTATTAGATATTCTTCCCTCACCCCGAAGCAATCGCATTCGGCTCAATTTACTTGATGATAGATTGACTGCCGACCCACCACCACTCGATTGAGCTATCCCTAGCACCGGAGCATCCTTATCAGCCTAGTAATATCGCTGCGGCACTCTAGCAAAATCCGCGGCAATTGCAGCTAGCCAGCTTGATTTCAGCCTCGCTTGCAATTTTGCTCACTCTGCAAGCTTGGCTTTTATACGTCACCAAATTGCGAAGGCTACTCGGCGATCCATTTCTAGTTAACATTTGCGTTGGCTGTCTGTTTGCGACCTCCGTAGTTGTCTTCTTCTTGAATCTGAAGATTCCGGTTCCACCAAAATCGGCAGGTTACGCACTGATCTTTGCCTTGCCGCGCGTAGTCTATGCCCCCCTTTTACTCAAAACGACCTAGGATCTTTATTGGAAGGTCACGTACGCTTACGGAGTCTAGGCAATTCTTCACGTCTGGACGTACGTGACTTCAAGATTGTCTTGCGACAAGATTCTTTCAAAGATTCAAGGATTGGATCAGCAAATATGTCGTAGGCAATCACTTGCTATCGGACTTATCCTTCACCGGCTAATCGTCGCGGTCAGCTTCGGGTTCATCTTTGGGTTCATCTTTGGTTCCTTGCTCGGCTAGTTTCTCCTGGAAAAACTTGCGGAGAACGGGACGCGTCTTCCTGATGTGCGCGAGGTCGATCTCCGCACCGGTCGACACACCGATTCCCCGATAGAAATTCGCCAGCCCTTCGTCCACATCGCTTGTGATCACGTCGATTGGAGTCTCGCCTCGCTCGTTTTCTTTTAAGATTTCTGCGCCATTCTCCAACAACCACTCGACCATTTCGGTCTCAGCCATAAAGGCGGCTATAAGCAGCGGAGTGTTTCCATCTCGATTGGTGTGGTTGATTCGCGCTCCATGCTCCAGAAGCAGTTTCGCCGCGTCCAATTCGCCATGTAATGCAGCCGTGCTAAGTGGAATTGAGCCACCATCGCCTCCGCGTGCATTCACTCGCGCTCCTCCATCAATGAGCCGCTTCATTCGTTTCAGGTTGCCCTCTGCAATAGCGCTTTGGAGAGCGGAACCAGGGTTTTGTAGCGCCGCGCGCCGTTCACGCAAAGTCATTGCTGCAGCTTCGTCGGCGACCACGTGGAAAATAAAGTCGTTGCTGAACATGCCCTCCACATTTTGCACCTGAACTAAATGCATTCCTTCATTAGGCAGTTCCAACAGTTCGATGCTGAGGTCATCATCCTCGCCCAAGGTGACTTTCCCCTCTACGCGGTGACCATCGACGTATACGTGCGCATCTTTCGCGATGTGCCTGCCGCTGATTTCCATCGTGCGAAGGTCACCGAACAGGATTGGAAAAACCTGGTGGCCGCGTTGTTGTTCGATGGGTCCACGTGTCCACAAACCAGGCTGTGGATGTTCAACATTGCTCCACACGCCTTGTTGAGCGGTAAATGTACCGACAAACTGCCCCTTGGCTGCCAATGCTGCTAACCGTTGTGGACTGTAAGTTGGATACTCCACTGCGCTATCAGCACCCACCTCGAGCGAGGTTTTTCTGCGAACACGCTTCTTTCCGCCCACCTGCACATAGCTTCCCCCCTCAATGCTAGGATCGTAATGAAGAGCCACCTGCATCGATTTCACACCGCGAAGCAAGACGCCGTGAACCTGCAACTGCACCGCACCTTCTTGTGCCGCCGTTTCCAATGCACTGAGCAAGTCGGTCGTCAACTCTTCGCCTACCGTCGCCTTACTGAGCGTGACTTGTCGTGCAAATGCACCCGAGAAGCCAGTACTGTTCTCCAGCACCATGTCCCATATCGGATCGAAACGTCGCCGCCCCGCCCACGAAAACTGCCAAAGATTTCGCTCCGGAATCCCTTGCCGCGCGATGCGTTCAAAAAAATCGAAGTCGATGATATTCAGCCGACCTTGTGGCAAGATCAACCAACGATCGTAGGCGCCGCGCCAAGTTGGTGCGTCCATTCCGCTGCCTGGCGTATTGGTACTAACAAGGAATGGCATCCGGTGGCAGTCGCCACAGACATTCGGTCGCGGATCCCCCTGATAGTCACCTTCGATATGGAACAAGTTGTATCCCTTTTGGGCACGTTCGGACAACTCGTTGGTATATGACCGTCGCTGTGCAGGGGGATAGAGGACGCTTAGCAAGAAAGTCGCCATGTCATCCCGTTCTTTGGCGGTCAAAGCTCCTTCCTTGTCCTCGTCGTTCCTCTGCTTTGAACCCACTAACTTCATGGTGGATGCGAGACCACCGTCGATCAAGTGCCGCGTGGTGGTTTCCGGTCTTGCAACATCCGAGTTAGGCTCATCACTGCCGTAGATGTTGCCACTGTTGTTGCCGCCATACGGATCGCCGGGTATGCCATCCCAATGGAAAGGAGCTGTGTCTCGCAACCCACGAATCGGCATGGTGGAACGCGGCATGATCTGACTGCCTCCGGTCACCACTGGTGTTTTTAGCACCCACAACAATTGATCTGTGTGGCCATCTGGATGGCAGCTGGCACAAGAAAAAGTCCGCGTGGTGGAAGCCGCTGCAGTGTTGAAGGCAATTCTTCCCCGTTTGACCGCAGGCAATGTTGGATCTTCCAGAGCTACCGTGCAAGTTAGCTTTGGTTCAGCGACATCGGTTAAATCGAGTTGGCTGATCGAATTGTCAACTGCGTTGTGAACCCAGGCCTTGTCGAGTTCACCGTCCTCGCCATGAACAAGTGATATGCCACGTGGCACGGCGCCAACTTCGACTCTGCCCAAGATCTTGCCACTTTCCGCATCCACTGTGAACACAATGTCGGAACCGGCCGCCGAGCAGACCAGAACTTTGTCGTCTGAGCTGACTTCAATCGCAAAGGGAGTCGCCAGGCCTTCGCCCTCGGCGGGATGCATCGGCGGCAAAGGCTCAAGCTCAAAGAACTGTGGCTTCTGAGCTTTTCCATCGACAAAACCGACTTGTGTGATCTGATTCAAGAACGCTCGATTCTCAAGTTCAGCCAAACCATGCTTCTTCGTCCCGGATCTCCCATTTGCATCGTTACGAGCGTCGGTCTGGGCAACAAAGACTCGACCTTTTGAGTCAACAGTGAGCCCGTACAGCAATGTCCCCAACGTATCGACCGTCTCAATCAACTTGTCGGTCTCCGTATCAAATACGAACAAATCCCGATCGGGAACTTTCGGATGTTTCACAACATCGACCACGTGACCAATCGAAAGAACATTGTTGACGGCAATCGAATGTTGATAAGCGTCAAACGTCTCGATCCCATCATCCAACTCGCCCGTGCCACCGGAGAGTTGCGTTTTGTTGTTCGACTCAAACGGAACCACATACAACTTGCCATTTCGAACTCGGATCGCTCTAGGATCTTGAGCGGGAATATTGAGTCGCCGCACAACTTTGCGACTGGCTACATCAACGACCGCAATCTTGTTCTCAGAAGACAAAGAAACGTAGGCCTTCTCATCATTGGCAAATGCGATTCCCACCGGTTCATCAAAACGCGTAGACTTGCTGCGAGCGTCGATTTCCTGAACGGTAGCGATGACTTGAAAGTGCGTCATACTCTTCGAATCTGTATCGATCACACTGACCGAGTCAGATATGTGATTCGCGACCCACAACTCTTTCCCATCAGGACGCAGAGCCAAGCTGACAGGATCAACACCGACATGAATCCGGTCCGTAACCTGCTGTGACTTCGCGTCAACCACATCCACCGTGTCTGCCGGAGTATTGACCACGAAGATTTGTGAGCCGTGCGCCAAGATCGGAGAGGCGTGAGGACTTAGGAAAGTCGGATGCCCCACTTTTGGCAAGCTCTTCAAAGGCTGCGCTGCTGAGGAGCCGGCGTTGTCATTTGCCGAAGCAATGGAGCTGCAGGTGCAAAATAGAACCAAAGGAAGAAAAACAGTCTTGAAGACACAGGAACACTTCATCGTCAAAATCCGTTCCGTCAGGCGGGCCAGAGGGAGAGAACACGGGAGGAAGATCAGCAAAGCTTATACAGGTTATGGCAATCCGTAACTGTAAGTTACCATCACGCCCCACGATGCAGCATAAGCATCTCGCTTGTCATGAAAGAACAAACCGCCCCAGTAGTGCAAAACTTTACTTTACGCACCGTCCAAGCGAACGACAGTCAGAATCGCGCGATGGTCAGACGCAATCGCCTCATCGAGCACTCGTGTCTGCTCAAATATCCATCGGTAAGATTTGTTTCCAAGAATGAAGTCGATCTGCTTCGTAGGATTGCTGACGGGAACGGTTGGCAGCGGCTTGTCGTTTGCCAAAGTCCAACTCGCGCAGAGCAATTCCAATGCCCTGGAGCCAACCACTGTATTCAGATCTCCGGCCAACAGCTGCGGCATTTCCGTGTCCGTCGCCATCTCAACCAGTACCTTCGCCGACTGCTCACGTTCTTCCACTTCGCGACGATGATCCCAATGGGTGGAGGTAAACAGTAGCGGAGTCTTCCATCCAGGAACTTGAACTCTCAGAGTCAAAGCTCCTCGCTGCTCCCCTTTGTTCACGTTTGGCAAGTGCCGATTCTGACTCTCCTGAATAGAAAACCTAGAGAGAACCGCATTGCCATAGTCGCCACCGCCAAAGGAGATATTCTTACCGAAAACAAAATACATCTTCGTTAGCTTGGCCAGTTCTGCGGCTTGATCGACACCTTGGCTGCGACCGACTTTCTTGTCGACCTCTTGCAAGGCAACCAAATCGGCCTTTGAGTCAAGAATCAACCTGGCGATGCGTTCCAAATCGAGTTTGCCGTCCGTCCCCTCGCCGTGATGAATGTTGTAGCTGAGCACACGCAGGGTTCGAGTTTCTTCCTGCGCGAACAAGGACCCTGACAGAGGGGTCAGGACGCCAAGAATAGCGAAACTCAAGTGCCAAGCGAAACTTCGTTTTGAAATCATATGCCAAATCACAATCTTCTTTCCCTGGGACAACAGCGAGACAGCAACATTGTAGAAAGGAATCCTGGTAGATACTGGATCGGCGAGCTCGATCGGTTCAAAATATGGCGAACCGCTGCTTTTTCACTGGAGCCACAATGCTAATACGGAAACTTCCCTGCTTTGTTATCGCACTCACATTCTGCGTCAGCCCAGCTTTGGCACAGGAGCAGTCGAACAAAAAGAAGAAACCAGCAACGTTTCAGTGGGTGAATCCTGCGAAGTCCAATATCCCAGGACTTAAGCACGCTACCTTTCGCAGCCCCTCGATGGATCTCGATGTCGGCTACTTCATCTATCTGCCTCCTGGCTACGAAATGCCAAAGAACGCAGAGAAGAAGTACCCGGTCGTTTACTATCTGCACGGTGGCCGTCCTGGCAGCGAAAAGAAAAGCATCTCACTCGCCGCCTTCGTGCACCGAGCCACCCAAAGCAAGCAGATCGATCCCACCATCTATGTGTTTATCAACGGCGGACCGGTAAGTCATTACAACTATCCGCAGAAGAAGAACGCGATGGGAGAAGACGTGTTCATCAAGGAGTTGATTCCTCATATCGATGGAACTTATCGCACGATTGCCGATCGTAGTGGACGCGGCATCGAGGGCTTCTCACAAGGCGGACGTGGTACGATGCGGATCATCATGAGGCATCCGAACTTATTTTGCTCGGCCGCACCGGGTGGCGGTGGCTATGAGACGGAGAAACGCATCTCTGAAGAAGGTGGTCGTGAAAGTGATTCTCTGATTTTCGCAGAAGGCTACAACACTTGGGACTTGGCTCGATCCTATTCAGCCACGATGGAAAATGACAATGCGGCCAATTTTCGCATGCTTGTCTTTGTTGGCGACAAAGGCTTCAACTATGAGAACAACTTGGAATTCATGAGCTTTCTTAAAACGGAAGGAATTCCCTTCGAGCGACTTGTAGTGCCGGACGCTCCGCATAGCGCCAAGATCATCTACGAAAAACGCTCCAAGGATATCTTGGACTTTCACCAGAAGAGTTTTCGTGCCGCCACGAAGAACTAGGATAAACTCTGTAGGTAAATGCCGCGCCGCTTCGAAATAGGTGAGCCGTATCGCCGTAAGGCGTCGGCCAAATCTCCTGGTTTTTCCGTTCGCGGGCGTGACGACCAAGAATCGACCTGCAGCCAGCCTAAAAACCGAAAAGGAGCATGAAGCCTCGGGCCCCGATCCAATGCGACTGAAATGCAGCTACGCAATCGGTCTCAACAATCGGTCTCAATTATCGCCCAATCAGGAAATAGCCATCCATACCTCATTGCTGGCTATTCGGAGCGCAGGATTTTTTCCATCTTGCGGCCTTTGGCGAGTTCGTCGATCAATTTGTCCAGGTAGCGACACTGTTTCGTTAGTGGAGTGGTGATCTCTTCGATGCGGTAACCACAGATCGAACCCGTGATGAGACTGGCGTTCGGGTTCAATGTTGCTTTGTCGAAAAATTCCTCAAAGGTTGTTTCGCTCTTGGCCAAGCGTTTGATTTCCTTGGCGTCGTAGCCGGCAAGCCAAGTCATGACTTCGTGAAGTTCTTTGACCGTTCTGCCTTTCTTTTCGACTTTGGCCACGTAGTGTGGGTAAACAGAAGCAAAGGTCATGGTGCGAATGCGTTCGTCGTGTTCTTTGGTCGTCGTCATTTGGATTCAAATTTCAAGGCAATTCAGAGCTACTCGGCAGGTTAGAGTACATATGAAAACGCAGCCCGCCAAGTTGATCTACGTGATTCGACTCGGATGCAGCGTCCCCTGTACTCTCGTAGCCTAAAGGGCTTATGAACGACAAATGGGAGCTCCGAGCTTGATCTTTCCCATGAAAGCCACATGAACCACAAAGGACACGAAGCTTGAAGCATAAAACTGCTCTTCCTTCTTGCTCTCCGCGTCCTTTGTGGTTTCACTCTTCTACCCTTCGCTTTAGAGTCGAATGAATACGACACCCAGATACTCAACAGAACGCTTGCACGGCTACGTCTAAAGTGTTCACCTAGCCTTCAAGCACTGCTGTAAGAGGATTGTCGCCATCGTGGGGATGACCACTATGAACGGCAGACACCATGTCGCTGTCGCGTACCGCAGTCCATCGTTTCCAGTCCATTATTTCGAACTCTGAAACCACTACCGCGGCCGGTCGCTTATGCGGCAAGTCAATGAGTAGGAGTTGTTTATGATGAGCTGGCGTCGTTAGCCCGGAATCCTTCACTACCATCTCGTCGCGAAAGAATATATGCACAACCGCTTCCCTCTCAATCGTCGTTTCCGCACGGGTGTCAAGGCGAGGCTCGGATCTGCATGATGACAGCAATAAAACTGTTGAAGCTACTCCCCCCATGCATAGTCAAACCACTACCACTGGTGATTAGCAGCAAACGGTCAGGGCAAACTCTTCGTGCATCGTCTCGCTCCTCAGCTGTCATCGACCCAAGAAATGCAACCCGCTTTCTTTCTGCAGCCCACGTAAATTCAGTAAGCCCGTCGTAATCTAAAGGAGTCCAAAGCACAAAAAGAGAAGAAGATGCCCAACGTCTCGCTTGCGTTTGAGGTACTCGCAGTGCTTCTGCAGTCCGGTGCTCATGGTTTATCCCAAGTCTGCGACTCAATGTTGCCGCCAAAACTCGCGGTGGCAGTACTGTACGACTCCACATTCAAGGTTTTTAGCAGCAATGTTGAGACAAATGCCGTTTGACACACGAGAAGGTCACCCAACGTTTGTTGAAGGTTCGAGTTTGAAGGTTTTGCAAAGGTACCGGACACGCATTCGGCAATCTGCAACCACATCCAACGCATGTCGTCTCCTACGTGAAATGGCGATGTCAGGCAATCCATCGGTCAAGCCAAAGCCGGCGAGGCGATGCAGTTAGCTATATATCGGATGCGTTTCCGATGGATGCTTCTAAGTTCCGCGTATTTTCTTGGACTGTAAGTCACGTCACAGTAGCTATCGAGCGCAACGTCTTCCCAACGTCTTCCTTGTCAGTTCTGCCCATCTGCTCGTATTAGCGGTCTTCCGTCAAACCGAACTCGTAGTAGATCTCTTCGGAACTAGCCAAATACTCGTACAACACCCCTGGAGCGATTAATCTCCTGATGGGATAAGTGCGGTGCAAAGTCAACCAGCTAAAAGAAAACACAGTGAAGCCGACCCCAAACAGTTGTGCCATGGGTTCACCAACAAAAGCTAGCCAAACCCGCAGCCCCTAAAGAACACCTTTTAGCGCCGGAGCCGACACCTCAAATTGCAGCTGCAAATTCAGCCTGCAATCGCCAAAACAACTTAAGCGACGGCGACAAATAAGAAACGGATCGACATGATGAGCCACTTGCTTGGACGGTAGGTATGCGAATTCGCTCCATCGAATTAACACATGCCCTTAAGCACGTACAAAGGGAGTCGTCAGTATGAACACGAGCAAAAAGCTAGGGCGGCCCAGATCTCGATTGCGACCGGTACTTCATGCCCGTCCACGCAGCGCGTAGAATACCTGCCGCGCAACAACAAATCGCTTGTCAACTTGGAGTGAAAATCATGAGGATCGACAGCCATCACCACTTTTGGAATTACTCCGCCGAGGAATATGGCTGGATCGGTGAAAGCATGGAGGTGTTGGGGCGCGACTTTGGGCCACGAGATCTTCTACAGGAGATCGAACCAGCAGGCATCGACGCGGTGATTTCCGTTCAGGCACGGCAATCGGTCGAAGAAACACGATGGCTGCTGGAAATCGCCAACGACAATGTAATGATTCCTGCCGTGGTAGGTTGGCTTCCCCTGGCAGATCCCAGCGTGGAGCCTGAAATTGAAAAGTGGTCTCAGCACGCCAAGCTAAAATCGCTTCGACACGTGGTACAGGATGAGCCTGATGATGCTTTTATTTTAGGTACTGACTTCAATCGAGGTGTCAGTATGCTGCAAAAATACAGCCTCGTCTATGACATTTTGATTTTCGGCAAACACCTGACGAACACGATTACTTTCGTCGATCAACATCCGAATCAAGCCTTCGTTCTCGATCATATCGCCAAGCCGACAATTGTTGCGAGCGAATTTGACGAGTCATGGAAAGCCGGCCTGCAGGAACTGGCTCGTCGCGAGAATGTCACCTGCAAGTTCTCCGGAGTCGTCACCGAGGTGCGTGGTGCAGACTGGAGCATCGAGACGATCAGGCCCTACTGGGATGTTGCCTTAGAGGCCTTTGGTAGCAAGCGATTGATGTACGGTAGCGACTGGCCGGTCTGCTTGCTGAAGAGCGACTACGGACGCTGGATAGGTGCGGTGAAGGACCTCAGCAACACGCTGACTAGCTCCGAACAGGAAGATTTCTGGGGTAACAACGCGGCCGCTGCCTATCGAATCGAACTTTGAGCGGGTCTCGCTTCTCCATAGTCCGCTAACGAGCGAAGCGCTGTTACGACGAGGGCAACCAGAGTTCCTTCGACCAAACGGTACACAAATTCACCAAGAACAATCATGCCTCTTAGAAACGTCGCGTTCGGAAACACTGGGCTACAGGTACCACCGCTATTCTTCGGTGCAACCAGCCTTGGAAATCTTTTTCGTGAAGTTGAAGAAAAAGAGAAGGCTGCAATCGTCGACGCCTGGGCAAACTCCGGACTTGCACCATTCGTTGTGGACTCGGCTGGAAAATATGGCGCCGGACTTTCGCTAGAAGTGATCGGGCGAGAACTCGACCGATTACGAATACCGGCCGATCAGGCGATCATCAGCAACAAGCTCGGGTGGCGAAGGATACCACTTGAGGGCCCAGAGCCCACATTTGAACCCGGAGCCTGGTTTGGCCTCGAGCACGATGCGGTACAAGACATCAGCTACGACGGCATTCTACGCTGCTGGCAGGAAGGCAACGAGCTACTTGGACGCGAGGCACAAGTCGTTTCCGTCCATGATCCAGATGAGTATCTTGATGCTGCACAAAACGATCGCGATCGTAAGCAACGCCTTGATGACCTTGTCGCAGCTTACCAAGCACTCTCGGAACTCAAGGAGCAGGGCAGGGTAGCTGCAGTAGGAGTGGGAGCAAAGAATTGGAGAGCCATCGAAGCCTTGGATCACTCCTGCTCCTTTGATTGGGTAATGCTCGCCAATAGCTTTACGATCATGAGTCACCCCAAGGAGCTTGATGATTTCATGCGGCATCTTGCGGCTAAGAATGTGGCCATTATCAATTCAGCTCTTTTCCAAGGCGGCTTTCTACTCGGCGGAGAATTGTTTGACTATCGAAAGATTGATTTCACCAGCGGAGAGGATCTTCGGCGTCTCAACTGGCGGGGCAGATTCCATCAGCTTTGCATGGAATTCGAGGTCTCGGCTTTTGATGTTGGCGTCGGGTTTGGCAAAGCTCATCCCGCCGTAACGGCGGTCGCCCTAAGTTCTAGCCGGGCGGATCGAGTGGAAAGCCATATCAACGCATTGCAGACAGCGGTTCCAGTCGAAATCTGGTCACGTATGCGGGAAGCAGGACTTATCGCCGATCATATCGATTTTCTACCTTAGCTCAATGCAAGCGAAAACCCAATCGAGGATCGCTCCTAATTGCGTTTGAACTCATGCAAGCGCGATGCACTATCAAGTTAGGCCTTCCTCAGCGATTCCATTCTTTTTGAGCCCGGCCATCCCGCATAACTGCGGGGCCACACCTGCACTAGAAGCAAGGGCACCAAAATGCGACGCATTGGGCAATTTTGAACAGGATATCCTGGCACGCGTCCTGAGCTGAAGACACTGCCAGTCGCTATAAAAACACGATACCCTGCACCGGTAGCATTGCCGCTCCCAACATAAGGAGCGTTTGAATAAACGGTATCTGCCGAAGGAATGACAGGAGTACTGCCCCCGCTGCTGACATAGCTTCCACCGTAATTTGCGGTCGTCGCGCATCCGCTTCCTGCACAAGAAGAAGCAACAGCTTGGTTAACTAGCGGCTCAGGTGGGTAGTGTGACAACTACCTGCGTTGGAGCTACCATTGCCGTGTTCAGAACGACGGGCGACGCAACCACATGTTGAACGGGCACGATCGCGCCGGCTTTTAAGTACATTCCAACATAGGAGTACGCGCCGGAGAATCCTGCTCCGCAAGATCCGCTTCTACTGCAGGGCCTTGGTTCCATCATGAAGTTTCTTGCTCGCGTTGTCTGATGCATGAAATAAGCCAACAGTGCCAAGTAGAGGAAGTGACGTCAGAACACAAGAAGTTCCTTTGAGTCGAGTTCGGCGATGAGAATCGGAAAATAGGATCGACCACGTACTATGAACGAGGGGCGGCATTGTCGAACTAACTCTCCTAAACAAACAATATAACGACACCTACAGATTGCCGACCAATCCACAGGATTAGCAAGGACGCGACCAATTCGGGGATCCTCACAAGTTGAAACTTTCTTTGGCCAGTGACTGCGATGGTAGGAAGCCGCCCGATAACGGCCAGCTGAATCGGTTATTCGGAGACTTTGGTGAGTCAAAGTGCTCATACTGAGCAAATGAGTGTGATACCCGCATTCGGATTCTGCGGGTGACCTATACATCTAAGCCAGTCCTTCTAAGAAAAATGCCCGCTCACCCGACTGGCCACTTGACTAGCTAGTTGGCTGAATTCCCCAAACGAGTTCGACCGACGAGCCGTTCCGAATCCAGCTTGCTGAAACTCAATTGCACTTTTCTGCCCCCGGATCGCCAATTGCCGAAGCCATGAATCAAACGCTTGAAAAGAATGTCTTTTCGCTTGAAGAACCACATGTTTCTGCTCGAATTCCCAACCGAAGTGCAGGCCAAGTCTTCGCACGAATGGAAGAACTACTCTCTGAATGCAATTACCTAGATTGTTACGGTCTTGGTATTCAGGCTTTCGGCTCCAACGTTAGTCATTGGCCAACGCTTACAGGGCAGCGATTTGCTGTCTCCCTTGCCAATCGCCTCGGCGGATGGCAGCTTGGCAAAGTACTCGCATATCGAGTGACCCGAATGTCACCCGAATCTGCCGAGGCGCGATACTATCAATTCTCCCGTGCAATCGATACACGCCCACTCTCGGAAGTATGGCTCGAGTATAGAAAACGAGAACTTGACGTGGACTTCCCACGTCTTCAGGCAGGTTGGCTGCAACTCAAGGCAGGGATTTGTGGAGCTTTTCGTGACTTTTCCTCCGCTCATTCGCTTCTCGCTGATGCGACCGAACTTTCGCCGGAAAACCCTTCCGTGCAGCTCCATCGCATCTCGCTGCTACTCCAGGAAGACAAAATGGACGAAGCACTCGAGCTAAACACGCACCTACACGAGAGCCTGCCCCTATGCAGCGTTGTCGCTAGTGGATTGGCCTCGATCATGACACAAGCAAACCGAGTCGATGAGGCAGTAGAGCTACTCGAATCTCACCTTCCAATCACGCAGTACGGAGGAGTCGCAACGCAATTGGTTGCTTTATACACCCAGCGTGAGCAATACGAAAATTCCGTGCGGTTGCTGCGCGGCATCGAGCAATATTTCCCCTTGGCTGATCCCCTTCGACAAGGTCTCCCCAAGCCTGGAAGCTTTCACGCGGACATCGCCAGTGAGCGATCCGAAGTCCTCTATCATCTCGGCAAGCTCAAACTCTGCGTCAAAGAAGCTCGCCGAGTTCGGCGTCCGTACTATGACCGATTAGCGAAGCACCTAGAGGATTTCACCGACGAACCCAAACGCAGAGAGCTTAAGATTCCGTTTCAGCGTCAGGATCATATGACCTGCGCGCCCGCAACGCTATCCATGCTCGCAGGCTACTGGCAAGCTTCAATAAATCATGACGAAATCGCAAATGAGATCTGCTACGAAGGCACCTCTGCAGTTGATCAGCGCTTATGGGCAGAAGCCAACGGTTTTGTCGCTAGAGAGTTCCGCTGCACTCAAGACGCGACACAGCTACTAATCGATGCCGAAATCCCCTTCGCGCTAACTACGATCGAACCCGACTCGGCACACATTCAAGTGATCTGCGGCTACGATCGCCAACGTGGAACGGTCTTGATTCAAGACCCGAGTTCTTGGTTCGTCGCTCAAGGCCAATTTGCCGAGCTATTAGAGAATTATCAGTGGTGCGGCCCACGTGCTTTGGTACTTGTTCCCAAAGAGAAAGCTCATCTGCTCAATAACATCGATTTACCCGAAGCGGAACAGTACGAATGGCTGTATCGCATGGAGATAGCTCTTCGGGCACACAACAGCAGCTCCGCCAAACGCATGCTCAGCAAGCTTCAATCGTGGGATGCAGAGCACCGGCTGACATACTGGGGAGCATGGCTTGTAGCCTGCCACGAAAATAACGCTGCCAATCGTCTTGCTGCCCTAACGGCCCTCTGCGAACAGTATCCAAAATCCGAAGCATTGTTCATGCGGATGGCTGATGAACTGATTCGCCTCGGCAAGACCGATCATTCCATTCAAGTGCTGAGGAGCAGAATTGACAGTCGAGAAGCTGGCCTCGCAAGCCACCTACAACTGATCAGCTTGCTTGGCGACGATTGCTCGGATGAAATGCAAGAGCTCCTTCGGAAAGTTCTAACCTGGGCACCGTCGCAAGAAAGCGCCTTACTACGTTCGGCATACCATCTGGAACAGACGGGAGAGTTCGAAAACGGATTTGAGCTTTTGCGACTCGCCTCCTGTGCTTCCCCAGCAAGCGGCAATGTCATGGGGCGACTGTTGCAAGCGTCGGAGCGTTTTGGGCGAAGCAGCGAAGTAATTGAAATCCTACGCGAACGATTTCACGAGTTCGGACATTTGAACTCGGATCCTGGTCTGCTTTACGCCCGAGCCCTCAGCGTAAACTTGCAAATTGAAGAAGCTGCGAAAGTACTTAGAGAAGCAGTTGCCAAACGGCCCGAAGATGGCGAACTGATTTGTGAAGCCGCGATGCAGATTGGCTTTCTCGAAGACGCTCCATCTGGCCGGAAGCTCCTTGACAGCGCCAAGATTCCGCTGCCTGAAATCAGCCACCACCGAACTCTGGCCCAGCTGGCTGAAGTGGAAGGGCGCCTCGAGGAGGCTCTAGACCTTTGGCATCAAGCCATCAAACTTGGGGCAGACGAGTGCTTGTGCATGCAGCCAATCACGAGATTGACTTCTGAGGTGGTAGGTCTGCAGGCTACCATCCGTTACCTGTCTGAACTAGCTGAGCGAAATCCAGACAACGTTGGCGTCCTGTCTGAGACGGCATCGTGGCTGATCCAAGTTGGAGAGTTGGAGCGTGGGCACGAGTTCATTAATCGTGTCCTGCATGCGGATTCATCGCATGGCTGGGCCTGGAGAGAACGGGCTTTGCTGTTCCTTCAGTGGAACGAACCTGAACAAGCTTTGGAGGACGCGGCCAAGGCATTGCATTGCGAACAGAATGTCTACTCCTACCAGACTCGCGCGGATGTGTATGTCGCGCTGGGGCATCCGAAAGAGGCAAAACAAGACTATCAAGCAGGCTTGGCACTAGATGTCGACTCTCCGTATGCAATTCGTCGATGGCTTAGTATTTGCAATAACGAGGACGAGAGAAGGGAGGTCATGCGTTTTCTAATGAAGGAGTTGGCGACGCAATCGCTCAACGGCGATGGCCTGCGAACATTCTTTGATGAAGCCCGTTGGATCCTAGATTCGGAGGCGATGGAACAATCGCTGCTGTTCCTAAGGAAACGATGGCCCAACATGCTTCAGATCCTCAATCTTCTTTCTGAGTTTCTGCAAGATCATCGACGTCACAAAGAAGCTATTGCAGCGATTCGGGCCGAAGAAGAACGCTTCGGCATGCTGGCCGAGTACTGGTCCGAGCTGGGTGTGGCGTTGATCGAGGACAAACAGCTTAAAAAAGCAATCGAAGCGTACCACCGTGCGTTTTATCTCGATCCCAATTCGGTAGAAGTCGCTCAACGATTGGTCTACGCGCTCACTCAAGTTGAACAACTGAACGAAAGCCGCGAGGTGCTTGAGCGTGCACTAGCTGGCAATCCCAATGATCCTCGCTTGTTGCTGAGTTTCGCAAAGTTGAGTGAGTCGGAAGAGTCGATGGTTCGCATGGCGAGCAAAGCTGCTTTCAATGCGCCGCGCTGGGATGCTCCTTGGGAATACCTGGAGGAAATCGAAGGCAGTGGAGACGCCATACTGCGACTTGAAGTCACTGCGGAGTTGCTTGAACGCAATCAACGTGACGTCGCAGCGCACGTACGGCGAGCCGATGCCTTTGCATCCATGGGACAAGAAACCAATTGCCGGGAAACGATAGAGCAAGCCCTCAAATTCGATGCGACTTACTTGCCGGCCTATCAGACATTGGCGGCTTCTCTCGCCAGAACAGATCAAATGGACGCGGCACTTGAGGCATGTAAGCCCGAAGGTCTACCAGCAAAGGATGCAATGGAGCTGCAGTGCTATGGAGCAGAGCTCCTCTTTGCACACGGGAGACAATCCGAAGCCTGCCGATGGCTCTACGATACCATCTACAAAGATTGCAAAGTGCCAGCGCACTGGTCGCGACTCGCAGACATGGCGGAAGTGGCGGAAGAAGAAGCCTTGTTCTCAGAAGCGGCAGACATGCTGTATTCCATCGCACCTGATAGCGAGGTCGCTCTGGGCTACCGCTTCGCCAAACTTCAGAGGCAAGAGTGCTGGGAGGAAGCAGAGGAATGTCTGCGAGCGGCGATTCAGATCAATCCAGGCTATGAATATGGTGTCTTCCAGCTGTTCTTGATTCTATCAGAAGCCGGGCGATGGGATGCGGCGGAGCAACTGATCGAAACCTCAACCGGCAGAGTTAGTGACGTTTTAGTTTGGGAAACTTCGCTCTTGATAGCCGTTTCTCGTCGTGGATCGAATCGAGTCGAGCAGCTCCTGCGTGAGCCGCCAGACGAAGATGAATGTTTAGATGCAATCTTACGATGCGATAGCCGATTCACCCAAAAAGAACGGGAATACGTTCTGAAGTTGGCGCAAGAAGAACTGCAGCTTGGTCGCGCCTCGCGACTAATGGCAAACTGCTGGGCCGCCCTGGCTATGAATTCATACGGACCAACAGGTACCTTCGAGCTGCTGCTGAAGATTCACTTCTCACGTGGCTGGCGCGAAGCGATCAAGTTCTGCTGGAGTGCCTTAGACGGCGTAGACTTCAGCGAACTGGCGACAAGTGCCCAATTGTTCGACTGCATTGAAAAGATCATCAAGAGTCGAACGGAAGATCTTGTTCGCAGCGACAAGTGCTGGGCTGGAGCGATTAGGACCAGTCTCATGATTGGAAGATATGACCTGGCGAAGGTCCTTGCCAAGCGATTCGCGGAGGTCCCCAATCCGACCTCCGATTCACTGTCTGCTGGCTTGGCCGCTTTCACCCTGAGAATTAATCTAACTTCGGCTCAGGCAATCATCGACTTCGCTGAAGCCAATCATCAAACACAGCATCCCGATTTCATGGCCTTTCGGGTTGTCTGCGCAGCCCTACAGAACGACTTCCAATCCGTCACCCGGTACTTGATGCAGATTGATCGAGGATCAGTTCAGACCGGTTGCCAGGGAATGCTTGAAATGATCTCGCTAGCTTTAGAGGCGCAAGACACCGGAAGCCTAGCGAGCTTGGAACGTTTCTTCGCCGAGAACTTTAAGCAGCCGGAAAACTACGAAGCAACTTTGTTCCATGTGCTATGCCGCCAGGTTGGCCGGAAACACAATCGCCCGCTGCAGATGATTAGCAACGACCTCCAGCGTTTCCAACTCTGGTGGGACCGAAAGCAGCACTGGCCGGGTTGAAGAACTTGCCGCCCGAAGGCTACTGCCAAGTGAAGGTTGATTCTACTGCAAATCAGATTCGAGCAACTCCAGCTTCACAAGTTGGATCATGCGACTATTGGCTCGCAGCACGGTGAGTTTTAGGCCTTCGACCTCAAGCTCGGTTCCCTCCTGGGGAATTCGTGATAGGCGGTGGACTATCAATCCACCGATCGTGTCATAATCGTCCGACTCAGGTAGCTGCAATCCCAGCAGGTCGCCTATGCTCTCCACGGGGACCTTGCCTTCAGCTTCAACAACGTGACGGTCTTCGTCGTAAGTCAGATCGCTTTCCTCTTCGGTGTCAAGCTCGTCGGAGATCTCGCCAACGATTTCTTCCAGCGCATCTTCGATCGTGACGACGCCAGTAAACTGCTGATACTCATCGATCACGATCGCGATGTGATTTCGATTGTGCAAAAAGACTCGCAGCAACTCGTCAACTTTCATGCTGCCCGGTATAAACCAGGGTTTTCGAAGCAGACTTCGCAAGGTAGACGCTTCCGGCTTAAAGTCCTCCTTTGCCACGACGCTCAAGACGTCCTTCACGTAGAGAATTCCGACGACGTTGTCCAACGTGCCATCAAATATTGGAATACGCGTCCGGCCACAATCGGCAATTGCCGCCAACACTTCTTGCCAGCTCGTCGCAAGGTCGATCGCATCTACTGAGCTACGTGGCGTCATGATTTCCTCGACGTCAGCTTCATCCAAATCCATCACACCTTGGATCATCTCACTTACGCCAGCCGCAAAAACACCTTCGCGTTGTCCAGCGGCTACCATCGTTCGAATTTCATCCTCCAGTACCTCCTCCTCCAAATCATCCCCGTCACGCTCATCACTCAGGCGATACCCAAGCCACGAAAACACATCACCGAACCCGTAAAACGGACGCGTCACGAAAGCTAAGGTCCGCCACAGGGGCCAGGAGTGAAACAAGAACAGAGACGAGCTGTAGTGAACTACGACCCTCGGCAGCCACAGGCCGGCCAGAGTCAGAAGAAGCAACCAGCTGATGATCCAAGCGAAAATCACGTTTGGCGCAACGGCACTACTAATGTGGCCTTCGATGACTTCTACTTCGCCATTGGTATAAAACCATGCACCCGCAGCTAACGAACCGAGTACCACTGCGAAGACCATCAAGTACTGAGCCGCCACCGCAGCTTGTTCATGACCGTCGAGGATATCGCCATAACGATCTGGACGCCGCCGCAGACGACAGTAGGCCTCGAGACGCTTGCCATTAAAGTTTTGCAAAACGTGCGAGCCAAGCCCACCGATCAGTGTCATACCCCAGCAAGTCAGCATCACTGTGCCGAGCCAAGTTACATTCATGTTCCTCTCCACAGAGCCAGTGGAGGCAGAGCGTGTCTGAGCTTTACAAGCCATTCTTTTCTATGACCGGATCGTGAGGCTCGGTGTTGCACATTTTTGTGGGGACCCTCCCTGTCCGAGTTCCACGAAGATTGTAAGGAGGGGCAGAGCCCGATTGACGGGGAAAGGATTGCCAGAAACACCCCCGCTCTCAGGACCTTACAGCCCGACTCTCTCCAAAGAGAGCAAGCTCTAATCGAAACACTAATAAGAGATGTCATTCCAACGACTTAAATGTTCCGCTGCACCTGACACTCCAAGGGCCAACAAGCATACTTGCTCGGCGCACCGCATTTCCTTTTGCTGTGACTCTTCCTGGTCATCCAAGCCAGCCAAATGCAGCAAGCCGTGGACAATATAAAGCAAAATTTCATCTTCGTGTGACCAGCCCGCGTCTCCACACAGTCGCTTTGCCGTATCCGAACTCGCAATGATCTCGCCTTGCACGTTTGGAGCGGGCTCAAACACAAAACTGATCACATCCGTGGGCCAATCGTGATCCAAGTGCTCACGATTCACGCGATGGATCGTCGGATCATCGATAATTGAAACACTAGCGACAATCGATTGCAGCCCAAACTTCAAAAGCACCCACTCCGCGGCTTTCCGGAAGCGTTCTTCATCCTGCTTCGGCTGCTCCGCACCCGCTGGCAATTGGTATTCGATTTCGAGCGATATGGCTTCGTGCATAGGTTGAGATCAAAATTCAGGCGAACGTTGTGCGTTGCCCACTACCTAGAGCGTGAGCGAGGAAAACCTCATGCCAACACTAAGCCGATGCCTGCCCTGAGTACTTCACACGACCATGATAAATCGCAGTCAAAGACTTCACGAGCGATGCTTTGACTTGTTCCAACTGCTGCAAAGTCAGACCACATTCGTCAAACTGGCCGTCCAGTAGCTTCTTCATCGCGATATCGTCAACCAGGTTTTGAATACGCGATGGTGTGGGTTCGACCAAAGTGCGGCTAGCGCTCTCGACCGAATCAGCCAGCATCAGCACTGCTGCTTCCAAAGTCTGCGGCCTCGGCCCAGGATAACGGAAAGATGTCTCCGAGACTTCTTCCTTGTTTGGATTTTCCTGACTTCGCTTCTCCGCTTCACGGAAGAAATACTCTACTAGCGTCGTACCGTGGTGCTGCTCAATGAAGTCGATGATTGGCTTGGGCAAGCGATGTTGACGCCCTAAGTCGGCCCCATCCTTAACATGAGCTATGATGATCAAAGTGCTCATGGCAGGCTGCAACTGATCGTGCCGATTGCCGCCTTGCTCCTGATTCTCCACGAAGTAGTTCGGCTTGAACATCTTGCCGATATCGTGAAAGTAAGCCCCGACACGCGTAAGCAATCCGTGCGCTCCAATCGAGTCCGCGGCTGCTTCTGCGATCGCAGCGACATTGATCGAGTGGTTATAAGTTCCCGGTGCACGCTGTGCGAGTTGGCGCAAGAGTACATGACTTGCATCCCCCAATTCGAGCAAACTCAGATCAGTCTGTACTCCATAGCCCCGCTCGATGAACGAAAGGAAGCCCGCGGTGGTAGCCGCTGCCAGCAGCACAAACCCACCATGTCGAAGGGACTCCTGCAATAGCGATGGCAGAATAGAACGCCAACTGGAGACAACCGCGCTCGTGGATTCCGCAACAGGGATGTAAGCGTGAATCTTGTCCTGAACGATGCTGACACCTAAGCTTGTCGCAGCGACCACCACTGCAGTAGCCAGACCGACGTAGATCAGTTTATTGCGAGTGCGAATCCGTCCGATTAGGAAAGCTGCTGAACACACGCCGCTGCAAATCGTCACGAAGTCGCCAATATCATGCCCCATGCCGAGGGTCACCATAAGCGCTACACAGGTCGTCACAAGTAACCCCAGCTGTCGCCCATATACGATTGTCAGAGTCATGCCGCATAGGACGAGCGGAATGAGTTCGGCTCGAAACGGATCAGCGGCAAAGAATCGGCACACTAAGCAAGTGGCAAGCACAGTTGCCAGCAAACGCGCCAACTCGGCGATACCCGACACCAAATCGACTTCGTACTGGAAGTGAATGAGTAAACCACACAGCAAGAACATGGCGGAAACCATGCCGCTGAAGGCGACAACTCGCATGCAAACCTCGCCCCACGACAACTGCGCTATCCATGCTTCGTATTCGGCTCGTAGCACAGGCAATTGTTCTTCACGGCTAAGCGGTTTCCCGGCCTCGGCCAATTTGCTAACCGCAGGATAGTACGCGACTAACGCGTCTTTGACAGACTCCTCCGCTTTGCGTCTCTCCTCCTCGCTCGCATCCCGTTGATATGTCAGCGTGGCCGCAGGTAGATTATCGACGAGAAACTTCGACACAAACTGCGCAACAACCTGAACTTCCGGACTATTGAAGGTCTTTTGAAATTCCTCGGACACCTGCTGAGACAAAGCAGCTACGACTTCAGTTCGGCGAATTTTCGCAACATTGACAACGACTCCATCAACCAAGATCTGGCCTTGTTCGCCTTCTTCGGCATTGTGCGCCAGCTGAGTCAAGATGCCGGTGTCGGCGATCGGTGCAAGTATGGACTTAAGCAGCAAATCCAACTTGCCATCGTCCAACACCCCATGCTCGCTTAGAAACGTTCTAATGAGCAATAGCGAGTCGCCCGGAGAAGGCGAATCCTCATCTTCGCCCGGGGCGATAAAGCTCTCAAGCGCGTCAGATTGCTGTTTGGTCAAATCGGCGAATGTATTTTCACCCGCCAAAGCTCCAAGCGCTCCCCGCAAACGCGCGTTCAGATCAGTGATTTCATCAGGTTTATTCTCGTAGAAACAAGCAACCTGCCGGCGAGCCTGCTCACGCTCCGCCTCGGTCTTGTTGATGTCGACAATCTCAAACTCAACCCGAGCCAACACATCACGCTGCGGAATTTGACCTTCGCGATAGGCAAACGGGGGCTTCCAGCCTTGAAAGATCACGACGAGCAAGACTGCCGTCACAAGGCTGAGCGCAAACCGTAACAGTGCAGGCCCCGTTAGCAGGGTCCGGATCCTACGAGATAAATCGCTCGGTTCAAGCTTTAGAGAAGCAACACGCTCGCTACGCGTACGCTTAGTTGATGAGGCCATAGTGGCGCAAATGTCTGGCTTAGTCGCTAACCGGTGACTCGCCTTCCTCACTTCCGCTTTGGCCGTTGTGGCCTCGCGGGCTATCGTTCGAAGCTGGATCCAACATTTCCTTCTCCATCATCGTTCCGTCGTCTTGCCCCAAGACATCAGTACAACCGGCAATGGGCGAGTGAACGACCGGCCCACGCGGCGGCTCATACCGTCCAACAATTTCTTGCACTAAGCGGTGACGAACAATATCACTGCCATCCAAAGTTACGAAACTGATACCTCGAATTCCACCCAAACGCTGCCAAGCGTCCCGAAGTCCGCTAGTCACGCCGCCAGGCAAATCGACTTGTGTGATGTCCCCCGAAACGACGATCTTGGAACCATCTCCCATTCGAGTCAAAAACATCTTCATCTGCGCCGAGGTTGTATTCTGCGCCTCGTCCAAGATGATGAACGCTTCGTTTAATGTCCTACCCCGCATATATGCCAGGGGTATAACCTCAATCACGTCATGTTCCATTAGATACTTTACTTGGTCATAGTCCAACATCTCATTGAGTGCGTCTAGCAAAGGCCGTAAATAGGGATTCAATTTTGCCTGCAAGTCACCTGGCAGGAATCCTAGGCTTTCGCCCGCTTCTACGGCTGGTCGGACCAGTACGATTTTCTTGATTCGCTGGCTTTTCAAGGCTTCTACTGCCAAAGCAACGGCCAAGTAAGTCTTACCGCAGCCAGCGGGCCCTCTGCAGAGGGTTAGGTCACTTTTGCGAATTGCAGTCAAATACTCCGCCTGCCCCTGGCTCCGGGGCTTTATCTTCCGCTTCTGGTGCTGCAGATCGACAGCCGTTTCAAGTTGTTCTTGAGCCGCAGCAAGTCGCCCTCCGCCACGCGAGAAGATCCGTGCGCTGTTTCGCTTTCCCTCCAGAGCTCCCTCCAAAGCACCCTCGACCTCGGCTCGCGTCAAACCACCTGACTGCTGAGCTCGCGCATGCAGTCCTTCAAGTAGTCCCGTCGCGCGCCGCACCGCCTCCGCCTCGCCAATGATCTTCAGCTTGCCATCGCGATGCGTAATGGCAACCGCGAAATGATCACGGATCATCTTTAGATACCGATCTTGTGGCCCAAAGAGACTCAAAACCGCTGCGGGGTCGCTCAGATTTATGTTGGCTTCCGACATGGGTCTTCCTATCCACGACGAATCAAGTTCAAGATTTTCGCTTTCAAATTCACCTTCTCTTTTGAGTGAGATTCGGCCTATCTGGGCAGGGATGGTACCCTCCGCGGAGAGTCATTTGCAATCATCTTCTTGCGTCTCACTTACCCTTCAGATAATGGACCGAGAAACTCAGAAAAGCCCCCGATGCAACTACTGCCCAGGTCCAGTAATCAACTCACCCACCACGATCAAATAGGCGACAACAAAACTTGGCAACAGAGAATCAGTAACGTCCCACAGCCCTCCTAAGCCCGGCAGCAGCTTGCCGCTATCTTTACAGCCCGTTTCGCGCTTAACGATTGACTCCAACAAGTCACCAATCACTCCGGAAATCGTCAGCGACACGCCAAGTATCGTCACGCCCAACCAACCAGCTTGGATCTTGTCGCCGAAAGCCATCGATCCGCACCAACAAAAGTATATCCATCCTGTGAGTGTGGCAATGAGCATCCCACCTAAGAGGCCTTCAATTGTCTTTCCAGGGCTTACTTTCGGGCAAAGTTTCGTACGGCCAATCGCCCTTCCTACGAAATAAGCCCCCGAGTCTGCCCATTTTGTGATGACGATGACGCCTACCAAAAGATAAAGCCCGTAGACCGAGTCACCTGTCATCCGCAAAGCGATAGCAAACGCAAAACAGCCGCCGAAATAGCAAGACACCCAACCCGCCGCTATGGCTCGCGCAAAAACATTTGTGTCTGGCTCATAGGTCCGGATGTGCCACGCAAAACTTGCGATCAAAGCGATCAACATTGCAGCTAGCGGCCAGCCTAATCTGCCGAGCAAGCAGTCTTCGGGATAAGGTTCGAAGGCGGGCCAAAACACCGGGATCATCGCCGCCAACATGATTCCACCACAGCCCAGCAATGCAGGCGAGGCAAGCTTGCCTACCGCCTTGCTTTGCCCCAGCATACCAGCACACTCGATTGCGCTTCCTAACACCAAGTAGCATCCTAGCGGCAGCATCCAAACCCCTTTGCAACCGAAAGGAGAATAGTTCGCATCCATCCAAACAAACAGGAGCGAAGTCGCGATCACGATCGCGGCAGAAATAAGACGGTGTTGGAGCAATTCAAGATTTCAAATGAGGAAAATAAAGTGCCGATCCTAAATCATAGATGATCGTTCAAACTCCATTATGACCGATTGGCCCGGGATGTCACGCTCCCTTTTTTCCAGAGCAGGCTAACCAGAGTCTCAATGTGTAAGCCGACGGCCTGCGTTCCCTTCTTTCAGCCTGACGCTAGACAGATCGGCTCAAGTTTGTTTCTAAGACCACAAATTGTGGAAAGGAGGAATTCCCGGGATCGCAATACGAACCGGTGATTCTAGGTGTCACTATCCGTCCATTCCGTTCACGCGTTACCGCATGATCTCGGCGTGATATTCTACATGGCCTTCGAGAATATGGAGATTGACGCGGGCGGAAACTGCGCCGTCGGAAGCGGTTTCCGTTCGCGCTAATGCTTCTTCACCAAGACGTAGAGCTAACAGCCGGTTTGATTCTCGCAAAGCGGCAAACTCGTCCAGCAAGGCCGACATGCTGAGGTTCTCGTAGTCGAGTCCATCTACATGATCATTCTGTTCCTTACCAGGCATCGGAGTCGTATTGCGGACGCCAATGCGAAGCATCCGAGTGCTGAAGATCCTTTCGACGTCCAGCAAGTGCCTGACGACTTAATTGAGTGTCCAGGTGTAAGGTGCATGGCCTCTGTTGTCTTCGCCCTCGGGCACGTCGCCGAGTAAATCTCTCAGTATCTGGGGTTGGCCAATGAGTACGTCGATGAAATCACCCGCCGGTGCTTTGCGGATATTAGATTCGAAGTACTCGGGGAATTCGCCCGTGGCGGGCGGTGAGAAGGTAGGTGTGGGCACGTTGAGCAGAAGCTCGGAATAGAGTGACAGCAGTGCTTAGCTTCGCATGAGAAATAGTGAAAAACAGGGTCCATGGCCCTAAAATCCTCGCTGAAATTTCGGGTTGTGATTCATCGCTGACGCGAGTCAGAATTAGTCTTTGTTCTCGCTGAGCACCGCGACGAAGGCCTTCTGGGGAATGTTGACGCTGCCAAATTGTTTCATCTTGGCTTTGCCCTTCTTCTGCTTTTCTAGGAGCTTCTTTTTTCGAGTGACGTCGCCACCGTACAGCTTTGCGGTCACGTCCTTGCGGAAGGCTTGAATGGTAGCGCGAGCAATAATGGTTCCGCCAATGGCACCTTGGATTGGAATCTTGAACTGGTGTCTTGGAATTGCTTCCGCCAACTGTTCGCAGTAGTGCAGAGCTCGGGCTCGTGATTTGTCTCGATGAACCAAATAAGATAGAGCGTCGATCGGTTCCTTGTTCACCAAAATGTCGACTTTAACAATATCCGTGTTGCGATACTCGACGGGCACGTAGTCAAACGAACCGTAACCGCGAGTGATCTGCTTCAGTTTGCCGTAAAAGTCGAACAACACTTCGCCGAGTGGCATTTCACTGGTGACTTCAACACGGCCAGCAGATAAGTAGTTCATCGTCTGGCTATCTGAGCGATGCTCGCGGCAAAGCTCCATCACGGGACCGACGTACTCTTCGGGTGTCAGGATCGAAGCCTTGATGTAGGGTTCAGTTGTGGCGTCGATCGTCGATGGATCGGGCCAGTAAGTGGGATTGTCGACTTCCATGGTCGAACCATCTTTCAGCGTCAGTTGATATTTGACTGACGGCGCTGAAATGACCAGTCCGATATCAAACTCGCGCTGCAACCGCTCTTGGATAACATCCAAGTGCAATAAGCCTAGAAAGCCACAGCGGAAACCGAATCCAAGTGCCGCTGAAGAATCCTTTTCATAAGTTAGTGCAGCGTCGTTGATCGCCAGCTTGTCGAGCGCCTTCGTCAGATCCTGGTACTCGTCAGTGCTCATCGGATAGACCGACGAGAAAACAACTTGTTTTGCTTCTTGGTAGCCAGGAATCGGTTCCTCAGCGGGATGCTCGAGATGCGTAACCGTATCGCCAATCTCGATATCCTGAACGCTCTTCACACCGGCAACGATGTAGCCGACTTCACCGACACTGAGTTGTTCTTTCGGATTCAGCTTGAATTGGTTGTAGCCAAGCTCGTCGACTTTGTAATCTCGGCCCGCATGCATGAAGTGGATCACATCACGGGGCTTTAGTGTTCCATCCAGAACACGAACTTGGAGAATGACACCCCGATACTTGTCGAAGTAGGCATCGAAAACGAGTGCTTTTAGTGGTGCCTCAGGATCACCACTTGGCGGTGGCAGCTGCTGCACGATGCCCTCGAGCACTTCTTCGATGCCGACTCCTGTCTTGGCCGAAACAGGGATCGCAGAAAACGGATCTAGTCCTAACTCGGCGTCAATGGATTCGCGTGAACGATCGACGTCTGCAGCTGGCAAGTCAATCTTGTTAATGACCGGCAATAGCTCCAAATCGTACTCTAACGCCAAGTACAGATTGGCGACGGTTTGCGCTTCGACGCCTTGCGAAGCATCGACAACGATCAACGCTCCTTCGCAGG
This sequence comes from Aureliella sp., assembly GCA_963691875.1. GTDB lineage: Bacteria > Planctomycetota > Planctomycetia > Pirellulales > Pirellulaceae > Aureliella. The sequence continues at coordinate 44,939 of OY829846.1, read as the reverse complement.
CCATTAGCGAACGGCGAACTTCGTGGGAAAAGTCCACGTGGCCGGGAGTGTCGATCAAGTTAAGTTGATACTCTTCGCCGTCTTTAGCTTTGTAACTCAGCGTGATGGTGTTGCTCTTTATCGTGATGCCACGCTCACGTTCGATGTCCATCGAGTCGAGCATTTGTTCGTGCAATTCACGCTGTGATATCCCGCCACAGGACTGGATGAGGCGATCGGCGAGCGTGGACTTGCCGTGGTCGATGTGAGCAATAATGCAAAAGTTCCGAGTGTTTTTCATTCCATCCGCTTGCTGGCGAGCCGCAATTTCGTCTACCGATTGAGCCAGATTTTACTGCGGACTCTCGAAATCGCACAGATCTCCTGGATGGCGCAAAGAGGCACAATTCAGCCTTGCAGATCGTCAATCGAGCTAAATGCATTGGGGTTGAGCCGAACCCAGACCACCGACAAAGTGCGTTCGGCCTTGGCTCATCGATGGAAGCGTTGATACGCCATGGAGCGTCTACGGAGTGGATCAGAACTTTACTTGAGGAGTTGTTGCGAATCGGTCGCATCGCATTTCGGCCTAGGAAATCACGCCGCATTCTCGGACCGAAACTTAGCGTGATCGAAACATTGAGTTGCTCAGGGTGCGGTTGGAAACCAATGTCGAGCCGCCCTGCAATCGGTCGACCTTCTGATTGCATTCTGAATCTTAGGGCTGGCAATTACAGCCGAACGCCATGATGCACTGTATTGACACAAATTGTCGGTGAAGACTACCCCCACAGCTGCTATGACGCATATTGAGAATCGGGATTGGTCCTGAATGAACCATCTACGCCTCGAGGCAGGTCACCAAATAATGACATAGATAGCGGCGCATTATCAGATTGAAGCGGGATTCCGAGAAATCGGCAGAGTCGCTGGACGCCTTGCGAAATGCCTGTGTGCAGTTTTCTGCAGATGCGGTTGACCGGTACAAACGACAGAAAAGTGGAAAGCAGGTCTTGGCAAAGTTATTCCATATAACCGCCAATGTTCTTGGAGGCGTCAGCTCTGCCGCTGATCTCTGCTCAACAAGAGAAAGGCCCCTCAGCGGCATATGCTACCGGTGCGATGGTTGTTGCTGGAACACTCGTTGCGTTAGATCGCTTCTCTGGCTTTACCAATTGCTTGGATTCGTTTACTGGAAACAGCGAAATCCATTCGTGTCTTGCAACGCAAATTTTCCTCGACTGGGATAGCCAGGAAATTGCGAGGGCGGCCGACGGTCCTACTGAGAACCAGGTCAAGTATGCCTTGACACTAGCTCGTGGACACATCGTTTCTGTCGACGCGGCTGTGCCGATGTTATCGCGGAGTGGGCTCAACGCAACGAAAAACAAAATAGACGAGGCGTAAAAGACGGCTCGCCTGTCGCAAACCTCGGTGGTGCAAATACGCCAGGAGCTATATCAGCTTCCTGTCTGTCTTGCTGTCGAATCCAACTAAGGGCTGGATCCAGAATGACTGGGCAAGAATGGATGTGAGCACATTGCTCAACGGCCTCCTTCTTCCCCTGCGAAAGTCACGTTTTTTGCGTTTTGTGAGGCGAAACTGACAACTGGGAACCTTACCTGAGACTTCCTAAGATCTTGGATAATGCGCAGGTGCGACGGTCCTCTGGCGATTCCCACTATGCCCAGGAAAGAGGATCGGGATCCGTATTGAGTCCAATGGCAATTTGAGGCCATAATTGTCGCATTGCGAGCAACAAGGAAGGTAACTGCGATGAAAATGCTGCGGAAAGCGAAACGCAAATTGGGATTTGCCAGCCAGTTTCGCGAATTTAGCGACTTGAATGAGAAAGCTCGTCCAGAGTTTCGTGCAGCCTGGGAAGACCGCTGGGCGCGTTTGGATGACGATACCGGCACTCTGCCTTTTGACGCGCACTACGTCTACCATACCGCTTGGGCAGCACGGGTTCTGGCTCAAATCAACCCGACCAAGCACATCGATATAAGCTCGTACACTTATTTTGCGACCCTCGCTTCCGCTTGGGTTCCCGTCGAATTCTATGACTATCGACCGGCTGATATCACGCTGAGCAATCTAAAGTGCGGCGCGGCCGATCTATGCAACCTGGAATTTTCAGATCAAAGTGTCGAGTCGATTTCTTGCATGCACACGATTGAACACATCGGACTCGGACGCTACGGCGATCCACTTGACCCACTCGGCGACCAAACTGCACTAGCTGAGCTACAGCGCGTCGTTGCCCCCGGAGGTTCGCTGATGGTCGTGATGCCAGTGGGCGAACCCAAGATTCAGTTCAACGCTCACCGGATCTACGATCCTGAGATGATCGAAGCCGCATTGCCCGAACTGCAGCTTCAACAGCTTTCGGTCTTGCCAGATGATTTTTCGCAAGGGCTGGTTGAGAATCCATCACGAGACTTGGTGCTCAATCAAAAGTACGCTTGTGGGTGTTTCTGGTTCCGTCGCCCCAACTCTTAACGGCACCACGGCAGTGGTTGAGGAATCAGCTGAAGAAGAAGGGAACACTGATTGACACTTATTCGAACTTCGATGAACAAACTATAACGGCGTCTATGTAGCAGACCTCGTCAGTAGCTTCGGTCGCTATATGCATTGGCGGTTCAAATTGAGCGGAATGGCAAAAGCCCAGAGCTCACGAAGTGTGGGAGTGTTTTCGCTCAGGCGCCACTATTAATGCCGTAACAGAGCTTCGCTCGTTAACGGCCCATTGGACCAATACACCAGCAACGATTTCCCTCCCCTCATTTGCCTTCACTCTCAAGTATCAGTTCAGCGTTTCGGATTTGGCGGGCTTGATCCTGGGCGCGGAGTGCTTGAAGAATCTTTCCGCGATCGGCACGTGAGAGCTCCGAGCTAGGATTCTCAACGACCCCAAGTGGCACCTCCTGCATCTTCCAGTTGTCGCTGCGTTGAGTGGCGATGGGCAAGTCCTTGTTGCCGGTCTTCTGAAGGTTTGCCAGCGGATTGCGTCCCCAAGCGAAGCGGTAGTGTATCGGGCTGTTCACCATCGGACTGGTTAACACTAACGTTCGTCGGTCGAGTTGTGGACGCCCTCTCGCGTCTTTCCCCTTTTCAAAGTAAGCAACATTGGCAGGATGAAACCGCCGGTCTTTGCCACAGATCGCAAAGCCCTCCATACTACCATCACCTGGATCCCCGACATCGGCATCGAAGACGACGTGCAGTGCGTTGTCCGCCGTTTCCATCTCGATGATTTGAGGAGGCTTCCATTCCAACTGGCGGTTGAAGCCATACTGAGTAGCTAGCGCCCAACGTGCTAATCGTTCGCCAGCAGGTACTTTTAGCTGAGGATGGTACCAGCGGCGCCGCAAGTCATACGAGCTTGCAAACCCGACGTTCTTGTCGCCGGAATCGTACAGACTCAGAAAAGTCTGATACTGTGCCTCGCGGATCTCCATTCCAGCGTTGAACATCTTCTCGCAATAGTCATCCCGTGTCTGAGGATATCCGTCGGTACAAAGTGAAAGAATTCCGAAAGCAAGTTCAGGATCATTGAACGCCGCGCGCCACGAGCGAATCATCTCGGGAAAGACGTCCCGGTACATTTCAGCGCCCCGCGAGAAATCAAAGGCGTTGTTGTAGCCTTGATGGAAAATCGCTCCTTTTACTGAAAGGCCGGCAAGCGGAGCAAGCATTCCGGCATAGCAGTTGCCAGGGTAATTCTGGTCGGCGATCGGCCCCGGCCGAAGGTCCGTTGGAGCTGCTTTGCGGTCCTCTGGCACTGCTTTGTTCTCTTTTGCTTGCTTTTCTAACCACTGTTCGTGCTTCTTGATGCGATCTGCCAGATCCCTTTCCGAATCCCACTCTGCAACCTTAACATCCATGCTTGCTAGCTTCGCTTGCAGCGGTTGACTTTCAAGCTTACGGAGAGCTTCTAGCGGCGTCCACGCCTCGACGGTGGTTCCGCCTCGAGAAATATCGATAACACCAATTGGCACCTGACTCGCTTGATGCACTCGTCGAGCAAATACAAAGCCGATCGCGGAAAGTTCACGAGCCGACTCCGGCGTGCAATGCTCCCAGTTTCCTTTGCGGAAGTGACGCCCAAGCCAACCGCTCCACTCATGCAAACGTTCAAAGCTCCGTTTTGGCTCCGGGCCAACGCCTTGAGGCACTGTGAGTAAGCGCATCTGCGGATAGTTTGCTGAGGCGATTTCAAGGTTTCCGTTTTCAACCTTGGCTAGCTCAAACTCCATGTTGCTCTGACCGCCAAGCACCCAAACATCGCCGATGAGGATGTCTGTTAATTGAAGCGAGTCGCCACCACTGGTTACGCTGAGAGCCTGAGGAAAGGCAGTTGCTTCGCAGGCAGGCAAGTTCAATTTCCAACTTCTGTCATCTGCGACTTCGACCGATACGGAATACTCGGCGAACTCAACCGACAGTTCCGCCCCTGGTTTCCCCCAACCCCAAATCGAAATCGGCTTGCCTCGCTGCAGCACCATCCCGGACTGGAACAAGTTGCTGACACAGAGCCCCTCGCTGATCGCCGGAGTCTCCACGACGTTTTCGCGCGGCATCCGCTGAGCGTGAGTTGATTCGGCGTTGAGAATCAGAAAGAAGCTCCAAAGAGCAAATATGAGAGAACGCATCCCTTAAGGTCCTAGTTCTAGCCATGGACGAATCACGCGTTGATTTTAGCTCAAGAGGCCACATTCGTACCATGACCGAAGTGACCGCATCATCAGTGATTCGGTAGAAAACGCTGGCGAAGCCCGATGCAAACAGTGAGAGAGTCATAAAGATTTCGAACATTGATTCGCTCTTCGCGGATATCGCGAAAGAAGACGATATTGAGTTAGGGCGACGGCACTGGTGCCCTATCAAAACAGAGATGCTAAGTTTAGAGGTTGAGATTCGACGACTTTAGCCTCGCGTCAGCGTTTTCTTGACTTGGCCCGACGCTAGCGCTTTCGGCTCACTTTACCCTAGGGAGCTCAGGTCGCTTGGGCAGTTCAGTAGGGCAAATAATCGTTTCGAACCAGCGGAACTTAGCCGCACCGGCCTAGCGAAGGTTCTCTCGCTAACAATCGTAGCTTGCGCCAATTCGGCTGATTGCAAAGATCGTCCAGCATGAAACTCGAATCAACCCTCGGCGTTCAGAACTTAGTCTGACCCTGGTTGTTCGAAGTGTGCTACACTCAGTAGACGGCTTATCGCCCGCTCTTCCCCTGTTGCGTTTCTCCTTCCTGACGCATTACATCCCGAAGACAATCTGCATCAATAAGTTGTATCTGTGCAAACCATTCGGTTTCTTGTTCTCGCTTCTGCAATCTGGCTGGCCGGTGCGGCTTGGGCGCAGACCGAATCGCTGACTGGCGCCGAGCGAGACTTCTTTGAGAATCGAATTCGTCCTGCCTTGGTGAAGTACTGCTACGAGTGCCATTCATCGGAGTCGGACGAAGCCGGCGGGAAGCTACTCTTGGACTCGAAACGTGGCCTACGCCAAGGTGGAGAGTCTGGGCGGATTGTGATCGACAGAGACCCTGATGCAAGTCTGCTGATTCAGGCATTGCGTTGGGACGGCACCGAAATGCCTCCAGAGCAGCCTGTACCGGCGTCCGTCCTGCGGGATTTTGAAAAATGGGTTCAAAGTGGCGCGCCAAATCCAAGAGCCGACGAAGAATTAGGGCTGGAAACGCCGCGAGATGGTAGCATGCCACCTCAAAGGCATTGGGCCTTTCAACCCATCCGCTTTCCCAGGGCACCGAGCGTCGGAATGGGTTGGGCTCGAGATCCGATTGATCAGTTTGTCTTTTCAAGGCTTATTCAGAAAGAACTCAAGCCAACGCGGGATGCTCCGGCGCGAACTTTGGTTCGGCGACTATTTTACGACTTAATTGGGCTTCCCCCGAGTAAGAGTCAGATTGACCGATGGAGTGTGCGAATCACTGGGGCGCAACAATATGCAAATGCTGCACCCGTAGGTTTGTTGAATCGGCGAGCAATTGAGGCGTTGGTCGACGAGCTACTCGCCTCGCCGCATTTTGGGGAACGCTGGGGGCGACACTGGCTCGACGTTGCGCGCTACGGTGAGTCGAATGGCAACGATGGACTAGCGCGTAACGCGACTTTTCCCCACGCTTGGCGATACCGTGATTACGTTATTCGCGCGCTGAACCGTGACACGCCGTACGATCGCTTTATCGCCGAACAGATTGCGGGCGACTTGTTGCCAGCCAAGTCTGATACTGAAAGTGACTGGAACAAGATCGCAACTGGTTTTCTGGCTCTTGGTAGCAAACCTGCTAGCGCAATGAATGTGAACTTCAACATGGATGTTGTTGCGGATCAAATCGGAGTCGTGAGTTCAGGAATTATGGGTCTGAGTGTTGGCTGCGCGCGTTGCCATGATCACAAGCACGATCCGATTCCAACTCGCGATTACTACGCGATGGCTGGGATCTTCACAAGCACGACGACGATGTGGGGTGCGGCGGCAAACGAAAAACTCACTGCGCCGCCTACACCGTTGCATGAACTCAAAGTGCTGAAGCGAAGTGATACCTCTCTGCCCGAAATCGGACCAGGCTTACCGGCGTTTCCCGATGGCTACTCAGAGGTTATCCGATCACTGCAGCCAGCAATCTATTCGAAGCTCGATGCTCCGCACGCAGATCTCCGGCCTGAAGATGGCGCGAAGATGTCGCCCGCGACCTTTGCTACGATGGGCAAGGGGCGGATTCGTGGCAAAGTACGTCAGCAGACGGACTCCTATTCCGTCTCTTTCTGGTTCCGCAATGACTTGAAGAGTAGTTCTGTCATCATGACGGCCTATCTCTTTTCGTTTGCCAATCGAGCCAAGTTGGAAGGCGTGGGGGATCACCTCGGGCTTAGCGGAACCTACCAAGGTGCAGATCCCGGTCATCTGTTCGTCTTTCCAGGTGTCAAGGACGTACCTTCAGTGACTGGTGCGGCTGTCATTCCAGAGCGCACATGGAATCACGTTGTTCTAGTTCGTGAGAAAGATCGAGTTCGGCTGCAATTGAACGGAGTCGAAAACCTTGATATCGACGCCGAATTGCCACCTGCTTCTGAAGAGGTCCGTGAGTTCACTTTGGGGTCTCGCTCCGATGGCATGTTTTCGCTCCAGGGCAACATGACCGAGTTCGCTTTCTTTGACCGAGCATTGTCGCCCCAAGAAGCAAAGTTGCTGCATTCCGCCTCGGGCCAGCCAGAGAGAAGCGGCCCTGTGCAGCCAGCACCGATCGTGCCATCGCCCAACAATCTCGCGATGGGAGTGCGCGAAGCTACAACTGCTGGCGACTGCAAGATCAACATCAATGGCGAGTCTCAGAAGTTGGGTGAAAGCGTACCACGCGGTTTCCTATCTGCTTGGACAGAGCCCAAGCCTCCAGTCGTCATCCCAGCGGACAAAGAACTGCGTCCATTTCTCAGCTCCATGAGTGAGGCCTCTCGAGTTGGAAAGCCGAAATGGACAATTACCAAGGGAACCATATCGGGCACGGCAAACGCAGCCGAGAGTGGATTTCTAACCTCTCGAGAAGAGTTTCTGGATTTCGACCTGCAATGCGATTTCCAGTTACAGGGTAAAGGAACATTCAACAGCGGCATATCATTTCGATTTGACGCGAAACCTGGTTCTGCCCCCCATTTCAATCTCGGCAAAGCTTCGGAAGGCGAGCCGTTCGGCGTGTTCTATGGCGAATGGAAACTAAAAGCGGTGCCGGAGGAAGAGATCGAGCTGGAGCAGTGGAATCGCCTGCGTTTGAAAGTCGCTGGCGAGAAAGTTCAAGGCTGGATCAATGATGAGCTACTTGTTGATTATACGTTGGAGAGAAAGAACTTGCCTGCGGGCAAGATTGCCTTACAAAGTGCTGCTGGAAAGGGCGAGAGTGGCAAGATTCGATTTCGCAACCTGAAGGTGCAGCGTCTGAATGAGTCTCTTCGCCCGTATAGTCCAGTGAAAGATCCGAAGGCAAGTGGCCGAATGGAGCTTGTTCAATGGCTTGTGGATCGAGAACATCCGCTGACAGCGAGGGTCATGGTCAACCGCGTTTGGCATCATCTCATGGGGCAACCGCTCGTTTCTACTCCTGATGACTTTGGATTTTATGGTTCGCGCCCGTCGCATCCCCAGCTGCTTGATCACTTAGCGACGCGATTTATCGAAAATGGTTGGTCAATTAAGCAGCTGATTCGAGATATTGTTCTCACTCGAACCTACGGCTTAGACAGTCTTTGTGATTCGCAAACCGCAAGATTCGATCCGGACAACAAGTGGCTAGCTCGTCACAGTCGCCGGCGACTCGATGCCGAAGCGATTCGTGACAGTATTCTCATGGCTTCGGGACAACTGAATCTTCAGCCCGGTACCGGCTCCGACGTGCAGCACTTAGATGTTCAAGTGAATCAAGTAGGCGATACGCTTCACAGGCCAAGCAAGCATCGCAGTATTTATCTATGCATGCTGAGAAACTCTCCTCCTCCAGATCTAGCCGCCTTCGATCTTCCGGATGCATTGGAAGTAAAAGGCCGTCGTGATGTGACTTTGCAACCGACGCAGTCACTCTACCTTTTGAACAGCAAGTTCTTGGTCGAGCAGTCACAGGAACTCGCTGCACAACTTGTGGGGAAGCCGGGACAAAACGAAAGTCAGCGGATCATCCAAGCGTACGAACGAGTTTTGACACGCACGCCGGAGCAATGGGAGCTTGAAACGGCCTCTGCTCTTCTACGTGGTTTGCGGGCCGACTTAGAGGAGAGCTCTGCGCGGATGATGCAAGTTGAGTTGCGAAGTTGGACTGCACTTTGCCAAGCTCTGTTTCTGGCTAGTGAATTTCGTTATGTGGATTGACGATGAATGAACTCAATTTTTCGCGGCGGAGAATGTTGCAGGCTGTCTCGTGCGGATTCGGTTTTACTGCATTGCAGGGACTTCTATCGGCAGAAGCTGCTGCGGCCAAGCCTTTAGCACGAACTGCGTCTGCGAAACGAGTGATCTTTCTATTTATGAGTGGTGGTCCAGCCCACCTGGACACGTTTGATTACAAGCCACAAGTTGGAAAAAAGCCGCATGGAGGCTCGGCGTTTAAGTTTGCTAAACATGGCGAGTCGGGAGCCTGGGCATCTGAGCTGATGCCGCATACTGCTCGCCAGATCGACAAACTCTGTTTTTTAAAGGGAATGTACTGTGATACGGGCAACCATGCGCAATCCTCGCTTCAGCTGCATTCTGGCGAACGCCTGCGAAAGCGACCTACTTTGGGTGCTTGGGTCAATTACGGCTTGGGAACAGAGAATGAAGATCTTCCCGGCTACGTCAGCTTGAACACATCGAAGCCGCAGTTTTATACCTCTGCGTTCTTACCAACCGTTTGCGCGGGAACAGCAATCGGGGTAAACGGCGAGGATATGACTAAGGCTACGATTCCAAATGTCTCAGGCGAGCATCTTTCGCTTCATGCTAAGCGTCGGCAGTTGGATTTCGTTCAAGCATTGAACCAAAGGCACCTGGAGCAACGGTCAGAAGATCTTCAATTGGAAGGCGTGATCAATTCGCTAGAGCTTGGATTTCGCATGCAGTCTACTGCACCGGACATTCTCGATATCAGCAATGAGACTGCGTACACGCTAAATCGGTACAACGTCGGCTTTGATAATGTGGTTGGAACTTGCCGGCAGTCAGATTTCGGTCGCCAATGCTTGTTGGCAAGAAGATTTGCCGAGGCTGGTGTTCGATTTATTGAAGTGAATCATGGCAGCTGGGATCAGCACAAATCTCACAGGCGTGACTTGATGGCCAATTGTTCGGTAACAGACAAGCCGATTGCGGCGCTGCTAGAAGACTTGGAGCAACGAGGGCTGCTCGATGACACCTTGGTTGTGTGGGGCGGCGAGTTTGGACGCCCAGGATTAGTGCCTGGCGGCAAGGATGAGACTGGACATAATCCTCGTGGCTTCACGTTCTGGATGGCCGGTGGTGGCGTGAAGCGAGGTTTCACTCATGGAGCTACTAACGACACCGGGGTGAGGGCGATTACTGGGAAGATGCATTTCCGTGATCTTCACGCGACGATTCTCCACATGATGGGCCTTGACCATGATTCGCTTGATTATCATTTCGAAGGTCGCAGGCATCGTTTGACCGGTCCGCAAGGTGGTAAGGTTATTCGGGAAATTCTCGCTTGATGGCTTTGGCAGTAATGCGCTCTCCTCAGATTCCTCTTGTTCTTTTCTTGCTGTTCGCTTTATCGAATGGAGCGCCTTCAGTTGGTGATGAGCCAGAGCTGATTCGACATGTAGTCATTGAACCTGCAACAAGGGAAACACCGCGCAGCGATACCGCGTCGATTGCTCGCTTGGCGGATGGGGGGCTGATGGTCGTGTACCACAAGTACGAAGGCGGTAAAGACAGCGGTCATGACCACGGTCTCTGCAGAATCTGGTCCAAGGTGAGTGCGGACCAGGGGAAGACTTGGACGAAGCCACGCATGCTGGTGGACGTTGCAGAAGGCGATATGAATGTTCAAGCACCAGCACTTCTGCGTACGGAGGATGGCCAGCTGTTGTTGATCGCACTGAGAGCGCATCACAGTGGAGACAGCAGCACCATGTGTTTGTTTCGGTCTACTGACGAAGGTCAAACATTTGCACCTACCGAATCTCTTTGGAGTAAGTCCAACGGTCAGTTGCTGCAAGGTGGAACGAGTAGCCTGCTCCAGCTTGAATCAGGGCGATTGTTACTTCCTTTCCACGGAGGCACGGGGAATCAATGGAGGCAAAAAAATAGTGCGTGGTGTCTGCTGAAGGATAAACGTGGAAAGAACTGGAGCAAGTCAACTCAAATCGACCTTCCCAAGCGAGGAGCGATGGAAGCCTCCGTCGCGCAACTTGCCGATGAGAGTCTGTTGATGACTCTGCGCACCCAGCTTGGCGGGCCTTATGTTTCTCGCTCCAGCGATGAAGGAAAAACATGGAGCGAGCCAGTCTTCAGCGGATTGGAAGGCGGTGAGTCAGGGACCTGCCTGAGAAGATTGCCCGACACCAATGATGTCGTGCTGTTTTTCAACAATAGCAAGTACAACACCAAGCACCATCACTTTGGAGAACGCACGCCGTTGACTTGTGCAAGATCCTCTGACAACGGGAACTCTTGGAGAATTGTGGGGCAAGTGGCTTCAGACCCACAGGCCGAATACACGAATCTCGATTGCTTCTTCACCGAGGAAGGAAACGCGATTCTAACTTATATGTACGCCAAACCCGCCTGGAATCGCGACCGTATTCAGCTTAACGCGGCTCTCATTCCGCGAAGTTGGTTTGACCGTCGCTGAGTTGCTAACTGTGTCTCAAAGACAGCTGTAAATCGAGCTCCTGCTGCATCGTTTTCAACGCAAAACCAATTGCAGAGCTAAAAAAGCAGTGCGAACAGAATTACCCTGGCGACGTAGACTTGCGCTAGCCCACCTGGTCCGTTGAATCCTCACTCGGCCGGCACCCAAACAACACCGGCCCCAAACAATACACTTCTGTGCATCGCCACAATAAGGACGCCGCGGAAGATCCAATAAAGCGCCCAATCCTCAAGGTGCAGCAAGTAAGACTGCACAACGCAGTAAAAGCAGAACACTGCCAAACATTCTTAGAACGGATACAAATCGGCTCTTTGGACCTAGCCAATCCAGCAAGGCTAGCAGCTTCATGGCTGGCCCCACGGTCCTGAGCACGAAGAGCAGCGACGGTGAGCATTTTGACGTCGCAAGGAATGAAATCCTCGTACGGCTCAAACCGCTGCTTCTTAATGTTTTCGGAGCTACCTTGCTTCTCCGTTTCAACTTCACTGCTGGTGTCGTTTGCCAAGCCCACTCTTGGGAATCACCCAAAGAATAGAGGTTAGTGTCCCTAAGTTGCACATATTCGATTTTGCTAGTTTATCCCTAAGCTGCTATCGATAAGCCTCTTTCGGCTTCGCCATCGCATCGGCCTTCATGGTTTACCAGGTCGCATCGATGGCGAAGGCGGGAGAGGGCGGACTCTTTTGTCGAGCCGGAGATGAAGTCAGCTCGCGGCTTTCTCGCTCATTCGTTCATCACTTACTACCATCGAGTACTTTTAAAGCTCAGGGCTGAATGCTTGTTCCGACCCAATTTCACCAAGCAGTTTGTCAATGGCACGTCCCCTTCAATTCCTGTTCCTTCGGTCGCTTCGTGTATTCCAATTCTGCGACGGATGTCCGGAGCGGGCAAGATAACTGCAAGCGACAGCCAAGCTGAGTACCGCAAAGACAATGGAGGATGTGCGTTCGGCAAACACCACCGAGGCGGAGATGAACATCATCCACAGGAATCCTTCAATCATCCACCGCATCATCTGGCTATGAGACGGGATGCAAGTGAAGGCGCACAGGGACCAGAGAAATGCGGTGAGGTAGTTGGCGTAGATGCCGATTCCAGAACGGATACCAACCGTTTCTTCCGTTCGAATCGCCACGTGCTCCACCGCCGCGGAATGCGACCCCTGGTGCGTTAGTACGTAAGCGATGAGAATGTGCAGCCAGAGCAGTACAGCACCTGACTGATCCAGTCGCTTTTTCGGGGCCTCGCGCAAACCGTGCAGCCTTGCCCAGAAGAACAACGCAGCCGCTAGCCAGGCGGAGACAAAGACTAAATCGAATGTCAATCTGACTCCTTCATTGGATCGGACAACTTCGGTAAATTCTACCGCAGAGTCTCGATGACAGCGTTGGGTTCTATCACAGCAATTGGAATGATCTTGTGAACATCTTTACCTATGTTCTTGTGACGGCAACATTTCTTTGTTCACTCATGGCAGGATTCCTGTTCGCCTTTGCTGTAGTGGTCATGCCTGGCATGAAGCATTTGGAGGACCGCGAGTTTTTGGGGAGCTTCCAAGCGATTGATCGCGTGATTCAGAATGGCAATCCGTTGTTCATGGCCATGTGGCTCGGCTCAACGCTCAGTCTGATCATTGCCGCTGTGATGGCAATCAAGTACGAAACAGGACTCGACCGCGTGCTTCTTGTTTCTGCCGCGGTAGCCAGCGTCTTGCTGATTCAAATTCCTACTATGATGATTAACATACCGTTGAACAACCAAGTTCAGGCACTAGACGTCAAGACTCTCGACGCGGATGCGGCAAGTCAAGCCCGCGAAGAATTCGAATCGCGTTGGAACCGCTGGAATGTGCTTCGTACTGTGGTTGCAATCGTGATTCTAGCAACCTTGCTGGCAGCTCTGATGAGAAATTGACCATCTAGTGCGTTGTCGCATTTAGACCCTGAGTAACCACTCCACTATGTGTTCCTGAGAAAAGACGAAAATCCCCTTTGCGCTTTTCCTCGCTCACGCTTCGTGGTTCGATTGGTACTAGGCCAGTGGAGGCTAGTCGGTTTCATTTCGTAACGAAGAACGTTTAGCTTCTTCACCGCGGAATATAGGCCTGGGAGCTAGGTAAGGCCTTCGCCAAAGAATCCCTGTTTCACGCCGGCTTTACGAAATCCTTTGGGTTATCAATTGGATTGCACCAGAAGACGCCGATGATGTCTGCCGATTCGAGTGCTGCTTTCACATAGTTGGCGTACGCCTTGCCGGCCGCGACAGAGTCTTCTTCCACTCTTCACATCTGCACGTCCTTGATCCGGATTGCGAAATCACAGAGCAAGATTGGCTTGCCCGAAATCTCGTGCATCTTGTCGAATTACCTTTTAGGAAATGTATTCCACAAATGCGGCTGAAAGGCAATGGCGTTAATCCACGGCAAAATTTCGTTGAGCACATCTTCGTCGTAAGTGAAGAAAGACAGACGGTCGCCAAAGCTCAAATGATCAGGATCGTGCTTGCGATTCGCAGTGCCAATGACGCGGAAGTATTCTCGAACAATGAAGCGAAGAATGGCATGGTCGCGTGCCTTGTCATCGCCGCCTTCCCAGGTGTTGAGGAACGCTTCGTAAGCCTTTCGGTTTGGCGTTTCATCAGGCAGCTCTCGGATGAACGCAACCCAGCTCTATTCGACTTGGTTCTTGAGTGGCCAAGTCGCAAGGTGGTTCCATGCGTAGCCGATGCAGTCCGGATTGTTCTTAACCTTAGCGTAACTCGCCTTGACTCCTTTTTCGATTCGACCCTGAACATCGGGAGCGAAGACATCGCAATAGTCATGTGTCTTGTCACTACGATACATCGCGGTTGGCACTAAATGATTCCAACTCTCCAGATAAGGCATATCGGAGCGGGGCAACCATAGCCGTCGGAGTTAAACCCAACTTTCTTGCAAGCTGCCGAAAACTCTTTCAAATCGAAATTAGCTCGAATCGTTCCTGCATGCGTGATGCAGTGAGCAAAGAACGGTTTACCTTGCGAGTACATCAGCCAATGCCGGCCTTCGATCTGGGCAAGTGAGATGTCTTTGGAATTCTGTGTGCTTGCAGCTTCAGGCCGTTCATCTTGCCCAACTACAGCTCAACTGGAAATCAAAATCATGATCAACGATAGGGATACTCTCTGCAAAGCAGTCATCGAGTCTCTTCAATGTGAAATGTAAATGGAATGTGAAGGAAGCTCACAGACCTTTGCGCGCGTTCGCGGCAATTAGCCTAGACCATATGTACTGCACTTAGCAGATCGCGCTGATTCGGATAGGTGATCGGCACAACAAGCAACTCATTCGTGCGATGTCCTTCTCCTGGCGTTGAAATCTAACGCTCGCCGGATGTATAAAGTAACGGGCAGAGAGTAAAGATTGGTTTGGCAACTGCCGGGCTCTCGAGAGCGTCGCCCAAGTTAATTTATCTGGATCGGGAATGAGATTATGAGATCGGCCTTCGGAACAGCTCGTTTTGCGTTGCTAATCCTTTTGCCAACACTCGCAATTGCGGCATTTTCAGGATGCGGCAATGGTACGCGGGAGTTTGGGAGCCCTGCTGTCGCGGAGAATTCAATGGACCCGCAGTCGGAATCCTCTTCAGGGGAATCACCTGGGAATACCCCAGGAGCCAGCCACGCGTCTCAAGAGAAGAAACCAGAGACTAAAGAAGGAGACAATCAAATGAGCGAGAAGGCAATCTTGGCCGGTGGATGTTTTTGGGGAATGCAGGACTTGATTCGTAAAATGCCAGGAGTCTTCGAAACTCGAGTGGGCTACACCGGAGGCGACGTGAAAAATGCGACCTATCGCAATCACGGAACGCATGCTGAAGGCATTGAAATCGTTTTTGATCCGAATGCGACGAGCTACCGCAAGCTTCTTGAGTTCTTTTTCCAGATTCACGACCCTACCACGAAGAATCGCCAGGGCAACGATCTCGGTTTGTCATACCGTTCTGCGATCTACTACACCTCTGAAGAGCAAAAGAAAGTCGCCATCGACACAATTGCAGACGTTAACGCGTCGGGCTTGTGGCCAGGAAAAGTGGTTACCGAAGTCGAGCCAGCAGGAGACTTCTGGGAAGCAGAGCCAGAGCATCAGGATTATCTTGAGCGGAATCCCGGCGGTTACACCTGCCACTACGCTCGTCCCAATTGGGTTTTGCCCAAGAGAGAAAAAGCGGTAGACCAATGAGCACGTCGTTACGCCTGAGTGGGCAAGACACATAGCGTGTCTCAGTTTTCGCTTTGATCCACGCGAATCGTGTAGGCAGCACCGTTGAGAATGCTTCGGTCACCAACGTAGCGATAAAAACCCGAATCTGGATCATTGATCGTCTGCACTGTGGTGGCGCAATAGACGCTAAGGTACCAACGCCCTGGAGAAAGTTGATGCGACAACTTCTTGTTTGCTCCAGACCGTAGATCGAAGAGTGAGGAGTTGCTCCGGAAAGCGATGGAATCTTTGCACAACAGCAAGTGAAGATCTACGTTTTTTTCTTTCGAAGTCATTTCGATCGTGATGCTGCCAGCTGAATCGGGAACATCGAAGGCGAAGTGATGGTACTGCCGATCACCAATTTTGGTGAAGGATGGTTGATCGTCGCTGGTACTGCGCGACATCTCTCGAGCATCGCCTAGCTTCAAAGTTGCCTTGAGCCTGGGACGACCTGTTCCACTCAATGCATGCAGAAAGCATGCTTCTGTAAGGGCGAGCAATTCACCTTCGCTGCTGCCTTCCGGGTGACAGCCAATGTTCACGATACGGCCATCCGTTTTCTTTGCTTGATAAGCCCATATAGCCGCACCGCCATCGATCTTGTGCCCCGGATGACTATAGCGTGCCAACACCTCGATTCCTGGGAGATCCGCGGTGGTGTCGAGCCAGTTTCCGTTGTTGTGATACACATTCAAAACGGAACTGTCTTCGCCAAAATCTCGATAGCGCAGGAGCGGCGAATCCTGAGGGATCTGGTGTCCCACTCTCGTTTTCTTGATTCCAGTGTTCAGCGTATTGAATGGAAAGATGTGCAAATAGCCCAACCGTCGCTCGGAGCGTTTGTCTACGTTGCGACCACTTAGGAATGAGCCAGCACATGACCCGCAGTAGCTGCCACCCGAGCGATAGAAACCCCTTAGGCGATTCCGGCCATCTTTCGTAAGAGACTTACCGTGCGATGTCGCTCCACCACCATTGACATACAGCATCCGAAAACGCGGTGATCCATCCGGGTACAACAGAATGCCGTTCGCGTCTTCCGCACTACCAATTAGAAAGTGGTTTTGCCTGGTTACATCAGAGCCAGCGTAGTATTCATATTCCAAGCCAATCGACTCAGCGGCGTGAAGCCTCTTGCGACTCGTAAGGCTCTTGCCACTGCTCATGAATATGTCTTTGTAGAAACCGTCTGCCGAACGCGCAGGAGTGTGCAGCGCAGTATCGCGAGCGATCTTCCTATCCGTGCAAGACTGAAGTACGAGTTCGCGAAAACCTTTACGCGGATGAGTTGCTCCATTCGTTTGCGTTAGCAGCATTCCAATGATTTCGTTCTCCGGATCTACCCAGACGTAAGTGCCATCTGAGCCAGAATGGGAGAATCCCCCCCCGGCTTCTTTGACACTCCATCCCAGTCCGTAGCCAGTTGCTGCTTCGATGAGCTTGGACTGCGGTGAGGTCATTTCCTTAACGGTCTCTTCAGACAAGATCTTTTGCTCTTCGTATGTTCCGCCGTTGAGCAACATCTGACAGAACTTGGCATAGTCGAGAGCGCTGGAAACCATTCCGCCGGAGCCACGTGGAAATGGCCAATCTGGCTTATCGCCCGGAGTCCAGCCTTCCTTCCAAGTTCCATCTGCTTGACGCTTCAGCACAGTCGACATGCGAGTGTTGTCCGCATCAGACTCATGGTTACAGCTATCAGACATCTTTAAGGGCTCGTAAATCCGACTTCTCAAATGCTCCTTGTACGATCCGGTCTGTTTTTCAATGAGTGCCGCCAGGATGTTGTAACAGGCATTGTTGTAGGAGTAAGTTGTGCCAGGTTCTTTCTCAGGTGCAATATTCGCGAATCTATCCACTTCAAGTCTCAGATCGGGCGCTTGAGGATGTATCTCGGATTTCTTGAGAAGTGGTGTCAGAAACAAAGGCTTGATGCGACTGCCGCTAGTGTGCGTTAACAAATGACGCAACGTGACTCTCTTCCAGTCGTCCGTGTCAAATGCGGTCAAGTACCGACCAATTGGAGCATCTAGCTCCAGTATTCCATCTTCGACTAGGACCAGAATACCCGCTGATGTGACCGCCTTGCTGTTAGATGCCATGCGAAATAAAGCATTCTTTTGCATCGGTACCTTACGCTTGAGGTCACGATGACCGAACGCCTCATGCAAAATCACTTGTCCGCGTCTTGCGACCAAGACTACAGCGCCTGGAATCTCATCGTCCTCAACTGCGTGACGAATCAACGAAACAGCTAGGTCCAACTTTTCGGCGTCAACTGCGACGTCTGTCGGCTTTCCCGGCTTAAGAGTTCTCGTGAGAACGCTATCATCTGCCCCAGCCGGTTTGAGTAGCAGCAGGGGGACAGCAATAAGAAATACAAGTCGCAACATTGTTCTAATACTACTAACATGGGAATGCGAAACTCGCCGGATTTCTCCGCAGCTTGGTAAGAAGTCCCAATATACCATGCATATTAAGCCTAAAACGAATGGCCAACATGATGCGGCAGGTCGAATCACAGTTTGATTCTCGGAATTGGGGAAGCCCGACGATTTAAAGAGGGAAAAGGCTGATCCGTCGCTAGCGCTTCGGGTTACCAAGGAATCTTCGCCTTCAAACTGAAACTCTGATTTGCCCTGAATGATGGAGGACTAACTTCGGATTTCAGGCGTTTTGGCATTCGCCGAGGTAACTAGCGAGTGAACTGTCGAGCCAACAATACGGCTAAGTGCAGCTGGTTTGAAGCTTCGATTGGCATAGCGAACTTGGCGCCACGACAGCTGCGGTACGGGAGCCTCTAAAAAATAAGAATTTCGCAACGCCGACGAGAGCTTATGGTAGGCGAGGCTTCTTACACCGCAGCACTACGGTGCATCTTGAAGTGCTGGCAGAAGGAGGCGTTCGGTGCTTGCGGAGTCAGCAAGTCTGTAGTACCTGACTGCCGCATCACCTCTTTGCCAGCAAAGGAAGCAAGACTGATTCAGGATTTCGGCGGGGAATTCAACTTGTCCATCCTCAGGATTGCGAAGGAATGCACCAAGAGCTTCTAGCTCCTCGCGGTATTCCCAGATCTGATCATACTCCTCCTGAAGATCTGCTCGACTTTCAGCCGTCTCGTCGTCGAAGAATGGACCTGTTACCTTTGACTTGCCACGCAACATCTTGTGCAGGTCGGACCGTCGGCGTGTCACGCGCTGGAATACATCACAGATGTCTTCCACGATCGAACGTACCAATGGCAGCATTGCATTGGCTTCTTCCACAGTAAAGCGGCGATCTGCAGACTCGGAATTCTTTTGCATAACTGGCTGATAATACGTGTCTCTGGTAGGTGAACGCTCGGTTGCGAAGCACTCATAGCGGTATTCTCAACCTCCAGAGTAATCCGACAAGCGGCCATGACGAGACAGAGCGCCCTTCAGACGAAGAGAAACTGGAGCGATTGGGTGGATTTTACGGCCTGTTCTGTCGATCTTGATAGAAACGGAGTGGTCTGGGCCTCAGACAAATTGGCTGTACAGCCGCCAGTCGCTTGAGTTCGACAACTACTGCCTTGCATCTCAGACGCCTATCACGCGGGACAGAGAAATGTATCTGGATTCACGAACGAATCGGGCGGTTGGTATGCTACTGTCGCTGATTCTGACTGAAACAGCATTCTTGCATTCCGCGTATGCTCAAACCCCTGCGGTCACCGCCTCTGAGCAAAGGTCACAGCCAAAGGAGAGGATCATTTTCGATCCGGCCACCGGACGTCGATATCGCCAGCAGCTGGTCGATGTCCAGGTGCCGACTACTTCCTGGCAAACGAAGGCCGTTCCACAGACTTTTTACGAACCTCAGGTCAGCACACGCTACGTCAACGTACCGAGAACGGTTTACGTGCCACATCAGACACAAGTGCTCCAGTCGCGAGTCGTTGGACTTTGGAATCCCTTTCGCCAGCCTCGCATGGCCTACGAGTACGTGCCAGTGACTCAATGGGTTCCGAGAACCCAAAATCAACAAGTGCCGCTGACCAGCCAAAATTGGGTAGCGATACAGAGAACTGTTTACGTATCAGAGCCAGTACGAAAGACCAAGACTCAGCAACAAGTTGTTACAACAGAGCTGCCAAGTGTGGGTGCACCGAGCCTTACGAATCCGACTTTGATGTACGCCATGCAGCCTACACCAAGAGTACGGATTCCGCTCCTTGCGCGCCAGCAAGTCTTGCCTTCAGCACTTCTTCCATCGCGTCCTCCTACAATCGGCTATCCAGCACCGCAATCAGGAGCATCGCCAACTCGGCTGGCTGCGGCGCCGGCTCAACCTCTATCCGCCGGGCTCCAACCTTTGACAGCGGCAGCAAATGCAATCACCGGCAACCAGAATCGAGCACCGCTGCGAACCGCTTCACGGGCTCCTTCGCAGATGCGGGACTCTCTTCAGTCAGGCATGAGTGCGACTGTTTTGCGATGAAATCGTTTATGCGAACTCCCTGTGCATAAACAGAAACAGCCGGCGACTCAAAAGCACGTCGGCTGGATTCTCGTCATTCGCTATTCGAAAGACCTACTCTTTTGCCAAGTATTTTCTCGATAACTTCTGTCTCTTAGGCAATCCAGAGTTCTTCCTCTGCCAAGGCCTGGTCACGACGAGCAGTTTCCCAAGGAAAAAAAAGACTGGCCGTGCTTGAGCAATGGAAGACTCACTTCGGGCACGAGTCTCGAGCCCGGCTGCTGCAACGGAGTTATTTAGCTCAGTGATGAGAACCTTTGATGGCAACTACCGCATCTATTGAGGATACAGCTCCGTCTCCGTCGGATTCAAGCCTGCTGGCGAGCTCCGTTTCAAGCTCAGGAGAAAGAAAATTCTCAGGATATCCTAAGCCAGGAATCATCGTGGAGTTGTCTGCACCAAGTTCTCGCATTGCTCTTGCACCACTCTCGCCAGAAACGCAAGTCATACTCAGGCGCAGGTTCATCAACTACTACTGGAATCCAGTCTAAAGATTTCGCATGTGTCAGGAACTCGGCGGGCACCTGACGGCGTGCTGCTCCAAGTAGTGCGCCAAGCCAGAAGGCCAACACCAAACTTCGTCTGTCAATTTTGAGCTTCCTACGCAAGTCCACAGTCGAAGCGACACCGAGCATAGCCCAAGTAGCTACAGACCTCTGGCCCTGCGAAAAGATAATCGAAAACCTTGTCGCAGTCGGTTAGTTGCCAATTGGGATCAACTAAACGTTTTGATTGAATCTACGAGCGATCGCCGTTTTCTTACCAAAATCCGATCGCCTGCATCATGGTCAGGGCTTCAAGGCAAAAGTTAGAAGCTCACGAACACAGAATCTACCAACATGCGAGGGGATGGTTCTGGCTAACCAATTTGACCGATGCGGGATGCACACTTCAACAAAGCCGCACGAAGCGAAGGGCAATCTGATTTTCATGTTGGGGCAAATTTGTATTCTGAATGCAGCGACTCTAGCCACGTTTCCGTCGTCGCAAACTCACTTTGGCTCGGACAGCAGAAGCACTGGCGTCCATTGCCTGTAACTAGCCGAAACGACTGACCGAAACGGTCGGGAGTTCGCGGAATATTCGTTGTCCGACGTCAACAGGCTAATCAGAATGATAAGGTAGATTGTGAACAGCACGTTTTATCGCGATCCTGAACCACATGAGAAACTGTTAATGAAATCGTTAACTCGACTGCTGTTTTGTCTTCCGATTGCCTTGATCGCCACTTCTCTCCTCGCGCAGGATTTCAGTCAATTTCAATACCGCAACATCGGCCCCTCACGCGGCGGACGAGTCACTGCGGTTGCCGGCACGGCAGCTGCTCGTTCGACCTTCTATTTTGGGGGTTCTGGCTCCGGCGTTTGGAAATCCGAAGACTATGGCCTGTCCTGGAACAATGTCTCCGATGGTTTCTTTGAAACGCCATCCATCGGCGACATTGCCGTTGCGCAAAACGACGCAAACATTGTCTACGTCGGTACCGGTTCGGACGGGCTGCGGAGTAATGTCATCGCCGGAAAGGGCATGTACAAGTCAATTGACGGCGGGGTGTCGTGGGAACACATTGGCCTGCGAAACACAGGCCATATTGGCGCGGTTGAAATCGATCCCACGAACCACAACATCGTCTGGGTTGCGGCGATTGGACAAGCGTTCAATCCGAATGAAGAACGAGGCGTGTACAAAACAGTCGATGGCGGCAAGACCTGGGAAAAAGTACTATTCATTTCCGATACCGTTGGTTTTTCGGATATCGAATTATTGCCGGGCAATTCCAGCATTGTATTCGCGACAGCCTGGAAGGCCGAGCGAAAGCCGTGGACCATTATCTCAGGTGGAACACAAGACGAAGGCGGCCTTTACAAATCCGTCGACGCCGGTCGGACCTGGGAAAGAGTGACAGAAGGCTTGCCTCAAGGACTGATCGGAAAGATGGATCTTGCCGTATGTCTCGCTGATTCAAAAATCATATACGCCCTCGTCGAAGCGTCTGGCGAGGTGGGTGGCCTTTACAAGTCGAGCAACCAGGGCAAATCGTTCAACTTAGTTTCCAACGCATCCGTGATTCGGACACGTCCCTTTTACTACACGAATATCGATGTCGATCCGAAGAACCCTGACATCGTCTATTCGATGGCCACTAGCAACATGAAATCCGTCGACGGCGGCAGGACTTGGGACAGTCTACAAGTACCTCACGGTGACAATCATGATATGTGGATCAATCCAGATGACACGGACCTGTTCGTTCAAGGTAACGATGGCGGCGCAAACGTTACTCAGAACGGCGGAAAGACATGGTCGACCCAGTTCAATCAACCCACCGCGGAGCTATACCAGGTGGAAGTGGATGACCAATATCCGTATTGGCTATACGCGGGCCAACAGGACAATAGCACCACGATTGCAATTCCTAGCATGCCTCCATACCGCGTGCAGCACACCGCCGCTTGGATCGTCAATACCGGTGGCTGTGAAACAGGCCCGGCCGTTCCCAAGCCAGGCAATCACAACCTTGTTTATTCAAATTGCAAAGGCCGTTTTTTCGTTTTTGATAAGCGACTCGGTATCGAAAAGGGATACCACATCGGCGCTTCCAATATGTACGGCCATAACCCTCGGGAACTGAAGTATCGCTTCCAACGGGTTGCTCCCATTCATGTGTCGCCACACAACCCGGATGTCGTTTACATGGCTTCTCAATACGTACACCGAAGCACAGATGATGGCAGGACTTGGGAAACCATATCGCCGGACCTGACAGCGTTCGAGGCTAACAAACAAGTCATTTCAGGTGCACCCATCACACGGGACATCACCGGGGAAGAATACTACAGTACGATCTATTCATTGCGTGAGTCGCCGGTTCAAAAAGGCGTTATTTGGTCTGGTTCCAACGATGGACCAGTTTACGTTACACAGGACAATGGAAAGAACTGGCAAATTGTCACGCCTCGAGCTTTGCCACCTGGCGGCCGTGTTGATGCCGTCGAGCCCTCGCCGCACGATGCCGCAAAAGCCTACGTCGCGGTCCTGCGATATCAGTTAGGAGACTGGAGGCCATACATATATAGAACAGAGGACTTTGGAGCTCACTGGAAACTCTTGACCGACGGTACTAATGGAATCCCCGAGGACGTTCCTACACGAGTCGTTCGGGAAGATCCGGTTCGGGAAGGATTGCTTTTCGCAGGAACCGAGTCGGGTATGTACGTATCGCTTGATGATGGCGACACCTGGAAAAAATTCCAGCAGAACCTGCCGGTAACGCCCGTAACCGATTTGAAAATCATTCGCGGTGACCTTGCTATTTCGACGATGGGCCGCTCATTCTGGGTACTCGATAATATATCGACGCTTCGGCAGGAAGCGTTTCAGACATCGGGTGACACAGCAGTCTTGTTTAAGCCAAAGGATACGATTCGATACCGCACCGTCTATCGCGGACGAGGGGTACCAGATTATCCATCGCCATCTGTGATCATTGACTACTTCCTGCCCGAGGGAATATCTGAACCTATTCAACTTGAAGTGCTTGATGCGGACGGAGAATTAGTGAATGCGTACGAGAGCAAAGGTGGTAAAAGACTTGAGGAAAAGGAAGTCACGGATATGAACTTGAGTCAGCTACGGTTCATCATGGACCAGTCCTTAACAACCAATACTGGAATGAATCGATTTCGGTGGAACATGTCCCATTTTGGACCTTGGACCAACAATCGGGATGGTCGTTTTCGCGGCGGTCCGCTCGTTAGGCCTGGGAGCTATACGTTGAAGCTGACTGCCAGTGGCTCTGTTTCTGAAAAATCCTTCGAGCTAATCGTCGATCCAAGAGTACTCAATCAGGGCACAACTCTTGACGATATTGATTCGCAAGTTGCCTTTGAGCTGAAAGTGGTTGATCTGATTTCGGAAATTCGAAGATTTGAAAAGCAGCTTACCGATGAACAAAAAAAACTGAACATGAACGGCGAGGCATTGTCGCCTGAGGAAGAAGCTCGCCTGGAGTTGGTGAACGATGTACTTAGGGAAGTGAAGTCGGCGGATATTATCTACCCTCAACCAAAACTCGCGAGCCAAGTTTCATATCTTTACAACATGGTCAGCAGAGCAGATCAGGCTCCTGGTCAAGAAGCGGAAAACAGGTTTGCCGAATTGAAGGCTAGCCTCGCCGAGCTGCAGGAAACCTACAATTCGGCGAATTAGGAAAACGATCGCAAGCAGCTGCGTCCGGGATTTTGAAAGATGACCTTAGTCTCCCTACTGCGGAAGGTTGTCTAAACTCACAAAACTACATTCGAAATTGCATGCGCTAATGCAAATTTGGCCTTATGGTCGTCCCTCGGCTTCGTAGGCGTCAGAACTAGTTACGGAACTCAATTTAGCGATCCGAATACAATCACCTCAATCTGAGACGCAGCAATTGCGCTGCTTCGACTTTAGTATCACGAAATGATTCCTGCTCTATGGAATGGAATGATATTTGGTCGAATCGCGATCACGACCAGTACGTGCTTCGACAACTGCCGGCTTTCGTCGAGCCTTACTTTGCGAAAAGCACTTGGATGGTCTTCTGTCGCGTGAAATTATTCGGAGCCAAGCCAGATGTTCGTGCCAAAGAAATGGTATTTTCCCGAAACGCCGTGATTGTCTCCAAGTGCGTGTTTCCCATAGATTACGGCAAGAGTCAGAGTGGCGATCTTGGCCTCTCTGGAAGCCGAATTACGAAGCAAGAAACGAGCCATCTTTTTCGATTTTGCATGGCAATACTCATATCCTCTGCAGGGCTATAATGAGAAGGGAAATCGAACGCAATCATCACTCGCTACGGGGTAATTTGGGAATGAGGTTTGACCGCCGAAAGGCAATACTGGGATCTTCTGCCCTCACGTTAGGTCTTGGAACTGCGGCAATCGCCAGCAATACAATACCCGAAGATGCAAAGGAGAAGTCAAAACCAGGTCCTGGTGCAAATGTTGGACCGCGAGAAGCCGAGTTCAGTCGCGACTATGAGCCACCCGCTTTCAAGCCAAGTTGGAAGGCCCCTCAACTTAACCGAACTTTGGTGCAGGACTTCGTCATCTTTGCGCATTCCGACTTGAAGATGGTTGAAAAGCTCCTAGAACGTGAGCCTAAACTAATCAACTCAGCAATGGATTGGGGCAACGGTGATTTTGAGACGGCACTCGGCGGCGCTTCTCATATGGGCAGGAAGGAGATTGTCCGCTTCCTGCTGTCCAAAGGCGCTCGAATCGACATTTTCTGCGCGGCTATGATGGGAATGCTTGAAGTAGTCCAAGCCATGCTCACCTTGGAACCCAAACTGATCGACGTTCCCGGCCCACACGGATTTAATTTACACTTCCATGCACAAGTTGGCCAAAAGGATGCAGTACCTGTCCTTGAATACCTGCAGAGTGTCAAGGAATTAAAGCTGCGTCCCGTCCCATTCCTCAACAAGAAAAACGAAAACAAATAATGCCCTCATTCGATTGCATTCGTTGGCTTGCCACATTTCTAGTTTTGACTTCTTTTGCGCCCGGCATCACGCTAGCATAGGACGCTTGGTCCGATCATCCTGAGTGGTCTGGCCGGTGGAAAGCGGCACCAGAACTCTGCCTATTGCTAGGTTACAAGCAGAAGGAATTGAAAGAACTGGAGTGCCCCCTAAAACTTCATTTCGAGTTCTTGATCTCGAAGGAAGTGGCAATCAAAGCGTTAGGTAAAGACCTGATCCTTGCAGTTCAGAATAGAACCAGTCTGATGAAGCATCAGATCGTTGCCGCCGGTCAGTGGAAAGAGAAAGAAGGGGGTAACAACGATCATCTGTTCTTCGTCACAAGTAAGGAAGGAACAACCTACCTGTGGCTTGGTGACCAGTCAAAGGTGATAAATGCAGCTAAGATCAGTCATATTCGGGGCGTCACGCCAGAACAAGATCTATTATTTCTCGACTTTGGTAGCTTTTTCAAGAAACGCCTACCACCGAAATTCCAAGGCAAAGCCGTTGGCTTTCGAGTTGTGCCCGACCAACCTGGTCCGAGATAGCCTTGCTTCGATTCGGCTCCAACGCGTCCTGCTAAGTCCCTGCGGACGAGGTATCCTAGGCGGGATTCGAGCCAGCGTGCGTCACGAGTGCTGTGCCCTAGTCGCCTCGGCGGCGCTTCGATTTACCCCTAGCCTCTAACCGATACTTCTCAGGCATTCGCGGAAAATGTTTGCGAGTTCGAGAGTGCAGACCAAGAGCATGGTTCTTGCTTGACGTCGATCATGGCTTAACGCTCTATGTGCACTGCGGTCACACAGTCTTTGACGACTTGTTCGCGATTGTACCGAATGCAGCCGAACGCGAAAGTTACGCAGAACAAGGCACGCCTAACTTAGATCGCTTAGCGGAGAGTAGCGACCGCCGCGTACCGATAGCGAAAGGGAGCAAATCGATCTTCAAAGCCCGGAAGGTTTCTGAGCAGTGCTCCGAACAGATCGATGCGGCAATTTTTGCTTGGAAGGAAACATTAAGCAACAAACATTAAGCAACAAACGGAAGGCTTAGCGAAGAAACTATCGGATTCCTGACCGAAATGAATCAGATGCGGATCTGGGCAATATTGGTAACTTTTTCGTTTTGGCACCTTCACAAAATGCGGGTTACCGAACTTGCCGACGCTAATTGAGTTGCCCACTCGCTCCTATCCATCGGCAATCGTCTAGAAATCGGTCGAGCCACGTTCTAGACTTAGGGGGGAGTCAATTTGTTGTAATTGTGACTCTTGGCCCTCTTGCCTAGTAGCGAAGTCGAACTGCTCGTTCATGATTTGCGTTTTTGATGTGACAGATGGTCCAGCTCGCGGAAGGCGTTTCTGGATTCGTGCGAATGAAAAACTGGAGATAGGTCGTATCTCTACGGCCGATTTTTCAGTTCCAACCGACAAGCACATGTCCCGCCACCACCTGATTTTAGAAGGTCGGGAGGATGGTTTTCGGATTAGAGATGCCGGAAGCGTCAATCATACGTTTGTAAACGGGGCCAAAGTTTCCTCGATCGAACTTTGCAATGGCGACATCGTCAAAGCGGGTGAAACGCAATTCGCAGTTTCTATCATCCAAGGTACGGACAGCCCAACGCCTGCTCTTTCCCTGCAAACCAGCTCCATTGAAGCCGTTGGCACTTCGACTGACTCAGTAGACTCCGTTCGTGATTCTGCAAAACACGATTCGCGACTTGCCTCTGAGAATGACTCCTCAGTGGCTCGCAAGATTCGTATGGACGACGATTCGACAAATCGAGTTAACGGCAGCAGCAAGGACTCAAGCCGAAATTCTTCCACGCCGTGGTGGAGGAAAATGAGGTTTGAGCACTCTGGTGCAACTGGCTTTTATTGCCAAGCCAAGGGGGCACAGTCAGAGCACTCGATTTCGGTTGTATTGAAAAAACTGGAACGCGACTTCGCAATGACCGCCATTGTTAGTCAAGACCGCATTCGAGCTTTCGACAAAGAGTTGATCGAAGACTTGAAAAAGGACGGAGTCGTCTCCCAGTGTTCGTCTGGTGTCCTCACGATCATGAACAGTTGCTCTCGCGAGTTTTACATGCTGGCTGAAAGCTTGGTCGGCCAAGATGCCATGATTTTGGTTGGATCGTCCGGCGGCTTAGATCCAAAATTCGTGGCCAACCTTTGCGAGGAGTGCCCGACTCCATCGGAAGCTGGCACACAGCTTCAGAACAAAAAAGACTCACGGCGAAAACAAGTTTGGGCTGAAGCCGATGTCATGCTCTACGAGACGGCCGGCACGAAGCAGCTTAACCTGCTTTTGCGAAAAGATTTGGATTGAGCCTGCAAGATTTTTTAGAAACACAACCCCAGTGATCACCCTCTAGTGGCAAAACCGCAACCTAAGCCGATCGATCCAAGTCGAGTACGCGGGCTGGCGCTCGCGGTTATCGCTGAGGATCGTTTCCCTCAACTCGCAACTGTTGAAGGAGACCAACCGCGATTACGACCGGTTTCTCCGGTGCGCACGAATGAGTTCACCGTCTATGTTGCGAATTTGAAGAGCTACCATAAAACGCTTGAAATCGCTGCCAACCCAAAAGTCGAATTGTGCTACTTGAATGCGGAACATGATCAGGTGCGAATCACCGGAGTGGCAGAAACTATTGACGATCGATCGACTCTCCAAGAAATATGGGATAGCAACCCGCTGCTGAGGAATTATCTTGGCAGCATCGATAACCCAGAATTGCTTGTTTACTGCATTCGGCCAAAAAGAGTGCGATTCATGCGGGAATGGGCGCTCGAATACCATGAAGTCGAACCGGTCGAGTAGATGCGTGAGCTTTTTCGCACCTTCCCGCTCATGTGCGCAGTTCTACTTGTGCCTATCGTGCCATTCCTATTCTTCGGTGGTCAATTAGAGGATTGGCTGCGAGGCATCTCAGAGAACCCGCCATCGCCCCAGCTCTCTTTCTGGCTAGTCGTCGGACTCCTCTCCACCGACATTTTTCTCCCCATCCCTTCCAGTGTGATCAGCACTCTCAGTGGCTGGCAGCTGGGAGTGATGTGGGGAACCATTGCAACTTGGCTTGGAATGAACCTAGGTGCATTTCTGGGATTTGCGCTCGCGCTGAGGTGGGGCAAGTCATTGGCTCTCTGGTTTAGCTCGAGCGGAGACCTAGAACGTATGCAGCAAGTTAGTCACCGCTACGGACCGCTGGTTCTAGTATTGACCCGCGCGATGCCAGTTTTCGCCGAAGCGAGTGTGCTGATCGCCGGAATACACCAACTCAGTTGGAAACGCTTCTTGCCTGCGATACTCCTCAGCAATCTCGGTGTTTCCGTTGCCTATGCTTGGTTCGGCGACTTTGCGGAGCGAAATCAATGGTTGCCCTTCGCACTCGGTATCGCTATCGCTGTTCCCATACTAGTCGCCGCCTCCGCTCGTATTTTTCTCCAAGGCGGAAAAGATGGAAACTAAAGTGAGAGCACCTTGTACAGTTACTTGCTACAGAGATTTTAAGTACGAGATAAGGTCCGCTACATCTCTAGTCGTCGCTCCGTCGAGCAAGCCGGTTGGCATTAAGGATTGAGTCGCTGGTTGCTGTCTCAGAATGTCCTCGGCATTGATGCGCTTCGTTTCTCCTTCTGGAGTCTGCAACGTTAGCCCGTCTACGCTATCGTAGACTTTAAGGCCGCGGATTACTTTTCCGTCCACCGTCAATACTCTGACTCCACGGTATCGATCCGGGATCGCTTCATTTGGATCAACGGTAGCGAGTAGGAGGTCTTTCGTGCCGAAACGTTTGCTAATGCCCTGCAATGACGGTCCAAGTGCTTGAGCAGAATCATGGCAGCGTGCGCACTGTCGAGCTGCGAAGATACTCTTGCCGCGCGCGGCATCGCTATCAATACTTTTGATTGTAGAGAGTTGCGTCAACCAATAGTTGCGACTGGCCGACGGAGGCTGATGTAATTCGCGTTTTCCAGTAAGTCGAAAAATTGCCTCGTTGGCTCTCTGGCTGAGCTTCTTGTCCCAACTCGCTGCAGCCCTCCGCAACTCAGTTAGATGGCCCTTCTTAGGATCACGAAGTATCAACTGCCAGGCTATAGCTTCGGTCTCAGGGGAATCCAACAATTCAGCTCGCCATTGGACAAGCGTATCAGTACCCCAACTTGATGCATTTTGAAGCAAGAATGACGCAATTGCTCGATCGCCCCTGGCCGCTTGATTTGACATCCACCGAGACGCGGCCGCTTCGCGTGAGTTGCCGTCGAGAGCGCCGAGCCACACGAAGTGCGAGGGATGGCCGAATTGCGGACGCCGAACGAGTTCTTGACCGATAATAGGATTGGTTGCTTGCAAAGCAAGAAGACACTCGATAAGTCGTGGTGTCCAGTTACGATCGACTTTCCGATCACTTTCCGATATCGCTTGTGGGATTTCGACCAACGCCGTGCAGATCTTATCGCGTTGGGATGGCTCCCAACGCTTTTCCAAACGAGCTAATGCGATCAACCGATGCAAACGGCGCGAAGGCTCTGAAGTTTTGTCTAGCTCGTCAAGCAGGACTGAATGACTAGCAGCAGAATCTGATCCTAGGATTGCCAGTCCACGGATCGCTTCTTCGTGAACTGGCCCCGCGAAGCTGGTATCCCGAAGCAGCGATATTAGCGCATTTTCGAGTCGCTTCAAAACTGCATCACCCAGAGCATATCTGGCTCGGTAGCCATCGAAAACTGCGGCCCGCTGATGAGGCGAACGGGTATCAGTCTTTCCCGAAGCGCCGAGACCACCTTGCAGATCAATGAAATATCGCATGGCTGCCAAGCAATCGGCAGTGCCTTTTTGGGATTCTAACATCTGGAAAGCAACCTGAATTGCAGCCCCCTCCTTTGCGTCCAACAGCTGCGCGTACGAGTTCTTCGCCTCGCGATTCAGTTCCAGATCCTGTTTCTCGTATTTCCAAACCGAAGACATGCTGTTTGAGGTCTGTGGCTCGTTTTCACTCGGAGCCAACAAATACACTCCTCCACGACTGCGTCTTCCGCCAACACTGATTGCAATGCGGCCGTCGGACAATCGATCGAGATCAGTGACTGCGAATCCGTCTGTTCCTGCTGGCTCCACCAGAACCTCACAGCGCCCAACGCCATCAACAGCAAGCACACGTCCAAACGTCCAGTCGAGCACGATAGTCGAATCATGAAAACGCGATGGAAGACATCCATCGTGATACCGAATGACTCCCGTCGGAGAGCCACGCCCAAACTCGGCTAATACTTCAGGCATGGCCGGATCGTAGTTGGGGCGTTTCCAATTTCGAGTCACCCAGCCTGCATCGTCTCCCTCAGCAACAGAGTACACACGAGTCGGGCGGTACCACGGCAACGAGACTTCACGTTCTCCATCGCTATCGAAAGTGTGTATTGTGTTATCGCTTCCAAAGTCAAAGTCGTAGGCGTTGCGAAACCCATGGGCCCATACTCTACGCTGTTTCCAGTCCTCTGAAATTTGCAAAATGACGCCGGCTCGGGGAATCGGAATTTTGGTTGTTTCTACATTCTGTAGCCCGGCAAGATTTACACCGTTACCGATCATTAGATACCACAGCCCATCAGTTCCGCGGCGCAGCGCATGAGTATGGTGCTCGCCACCCGTTTTGATCTCCAGCAGACGTTCTGGATCACCGGACTTCGCATCTAAATCCAGGCGCCACACTCCGTTGTTGGCGACGAAATACATATAGGGTTGTTCGAAGTACAATCCTTGCGCGGCGTGACGCAGATTGCTAAAGAGCTCTTGTGTTCGATCCGCGACCCCATCTCCATCTTCGTCCACAAGTCGACGGATGTAGCCGGAACCTGATACAACGATGCTGTCGTTCCAATCAGTCGCCAAACTGCTGCAATCAGGAACCAAATCGTTGTCGGCGATTTTCTTGATGTTCAGCCCCGTCCCGAGCGACAAACGTTCCTGAGCCTGCGAGCTTGCCCAGGGGACGCCAATTAGAAAAGCAAAGAAGCAACACTGAATTCTCATTGGGCTCAATAACATGACGAACTTGGGCATTTGCAGAAAACCACTTCGAGTAGAGATTTTGAGAGACAAACCAGTCTAACAAAGTGAGATATGGCGGATTCCTGATAAGGGACTAAGCGATCAAAGACACCTTTCCCGAGGAAGATCGGTCATAAGTTGTCACTTGCCCCCTTTGCAGGATTGGCCTGCTACTCGATGCTCTCGTCTTGAAGCCTGTGCCCGGTGCGATCGCTACGACTGTGAGAACTCACTGGCATATTTGCGTACTACGAAAAGGAACTACTTGCCATCTTGCGTTTCGCACGCAGGGCGTTTCTCGCGCCCTATGGTAAGAAAGACGAGAAAAAGTGTCTGCCAGTCGGTCGGAGTAGTTGAATGAACGCCTCAATTTCCAACGCAATCTCACGCAAAGAACAGCGGTTTCCGATTCAGGAAACCGACCTGCAAGTTCTCGTGCATCGACACGACCCGCCAGATGCAGAGGAATGCATCACAGTTCCAATCGACCTGTCGAACAACGGCATCAAAATCATTGTCGAGTCGCCCTTGAACTTCGAAGAGAATGTAGAACTTGAGTTCTTCTCAGAATCCAAGCCAAGCCTCAATATGCGATTCGCTGCAGAGGTTCGTTGGTTCAAGGAGTATCGCGGTAATTGGGTCGTCGGTTGCGCTACTGATGACCCAATCAATGATGACTTTATCCACCAGCTATGCATCGCTGGAGGAATCGAACGTCGGAGATCAGCTCGACAAAAGACGGAGCTCGACGCCGAGGTTCAGATTCAAGGCAAAGCAACGCGTATTCCTGTGAAGCTTCTGGACTTTTCTGACACAGGCATCCGGTTTACTTGCGAAGAAGAAATCGAACAAGGACAGTATGTCAAACTAATCTTGTGTGGTATCACAGGCGAGTCGATCGAATTCACAACTCTTGCACGTTGGTCCAAAGAGTATGACGGCAGCCACATGATCGGTGCTGAACTGCTTGCCAATTCGCGAGTCGAGTTCCGAACGACGATGGCCGAGCGAGCCGCTGAGCAGTTTCCGACGTTTCGAAGACGCCCTTGGTTATGGGCTTCTGTAGCAGCCGCAGTGACGCTCTTCAGCATTTGGTCTTGGATTATCTAAAAGATTGAGTGCCAGAGTCAGCAAACGCCTGCGGCTGGGTGCAAAACAAACGTACCCCTTGAGGCTGGCAGGAATTCCCTTCCAGTCCCTTACGCTTAAATTTCAGCTTCGTCGGGAACAGCAGCAGGCGGAACTAGTTGCAATTGATTCAGCAAGTTGAGCCCCTGCATCTCGAGGTCCAAGTGCCTTTCAACGCGGGCAACCTCTTCTTCCAAAGACTTCTTGAGCGTTTCACCGTTTTTGCAACTGCATCGTGGCGTCTAACGAACGCCGACCCACCTCACGTGTCCCAAAAGTGAGCTAGCGTTCGGCTTCTCGCTGTTCTACTACCAGACTTGCCTCGGAGAGGGCGAGCCTTGCCTCTTCCCTGGCGTATTTTTTAATCTTTGCACAGTTATCCTGAAGCGCCCCGACCGTCGCACGATGCTCTGCAAGTCGAAGTCGATTGTCAATCGCAGCTGCTGCACCCCGGTTGGAAAGCGTCTGTCCAATCTGCAGTGAAGGGTAAAGTGATAGATTGCCGATTTGAACAGAGCCTTTGAGCCTATCGAATTTCAAAACAACATCTTGCACCCCACCTGCGATGACGTGCCTCGCAGGTCTGTGGTTGTCTCACTGACGGTAGAAACAGGCTGATGCGAGGGCGAAGTTGGATCGGGGGGCTTGAATCGGCAGTTGAGCCAAAGCACGTGCGTCATGCAAGGCAGGCGAAATCACTATCGTAAGAAGCAAAACTAGAGTACGTTTTGGCGTCTGAGACGCACGGCAACAGTTTATCTTAAAGCTACATTCCTCCCATAGTGGTGCACACTTATGTACAGCTAGCCAATCTAGCGCAGGTGATTCAGTCCGCGAGTCGCGTCTTCAGCTGGCTACCCAGGGCTTCAACGATCTCAGGGTTTGCTGTGGCAACGTTCTTAGTTTCCGAACCTACGGCGGACCAGTTGTACAACTCATTGTAGCCGTCCTTGTGAGCAATCAAGCGAAACTTCTCAGTGCGAATAGTCTGCGCTTTATTGGAATAGGAAATCGCTTCATGGCTTGGTCCCTCTCCCGCCGGTAAATGCTCAGCCAACGATTGACCACATGCGAATTCAGGAACCGGAAGGCCCGTCAATTCGCACAGCGTCGGAAATACATCGATCGTCTCAACAATCGACGAACAGCCCTTAGAAACAGTCTGGACCTTCGGCGAGCGCAAGATCAGCGGAGAACGCAGCGACTCTTCGAACAACGTGTGCTTGCCCCAGACCGCATGCTCTCCCAAATGCCAGCCGTGATCTCCCCAAAGGACAACGACAGTGTTGTCCCATTTCCCGCTTTCCTTTAGCGTGGCGATGATTCGTCCCACCTGTGCGTCCGCAAAGGAAACGCATGCGGCATAATGTCTACGCACTTCCTCGGAAAACACTTCGTCCTCATTCGGGTTTCGCTGCCAACGGTTGTACTTCATGAACTCGCCTGAACCATGCCAAGTAGTTCGCCAAGTCGGCTTCACAGGATGCGGGATCGCGGGCAGTTCCAGTCCACGATATGGCTCGAGGTACTTTTCTGGAGCCCCAAACGGCAAGTGCGGACGCAGAATTCCGAAGGCCATAAAAAATGGTTTTTCTCGACTTGCGAGACGCTTCAACTGTTTGACGGCTTCATCCGTCGATACCCCATCTGGATAGATGGAATCTGGTCCTTCCAATGCCTGAAATACGTCCATTTCGTCGGCGTTCCCACGTATCTCTCCGTTGGCAAGTCCGTGCATCCAGCCACGCGGATGTTGCCAATCTCCTGCTGGCAGCAAATGCCGGTCCCACGAGTTGGGCATTTCAACCTGCTCGTCGTCATTCCAGTCGCGACCACCACGCCCCCCCGGATGATGAGAGACTTTGCCGACAGACACCGTTGTGTAACCGTGCTGGCGGAACCAAGCTGGCATACTGGGTGGTACCTCATCGCCCTCCGCTATCTTTCCGGCCCTAGCAAACAAAGCTCCGTTAGAAGCTCCACCATAACGCCCGGTCAGCAACGCGAATCGGGAGGCACCGCAAGTGGGTGCTTGGACGTAGTGTCGAGTAAAGTACTGCCCCTCGCCCGCCAATGCATCTATATTCGGACTGAGGATGTAGTCGACTCCGTAGCATCCAAGTTCCGGACGAAGGTCATCGACGCAGATCAACAATACGTTGAGTTGTGCTTGAGCCAAAGTTGGTATCGCACTAACAACCATAGCAAAGGTGATATACCGAAGGATTAAAAAGGTCTTCATGGTTTAGTCTGAGAGGAGCAGTAGAATGAAGCGGGTGAATACCGTCGTCGAAGGTCAGCTAATCTTTCTTGAATGCATTGACCAACACTCTTCCGTCGGCGGAGATGCTCGCAAAGTTCCGGAATTGAGCTTGCGACTTGTAGGTAATAAGTGAAGCGGATAATTGGTCAGGCGACGTTGTCAATTCGATTGATTCCAATTTCGTTTTGTCAACGGTGCCTATCAATTTTGAGTCATCAATAACCAATCTGCATAAGCGCCACCCGCCATTCTTGCTTTCAAGCTGAACCACTTGTTTTACCCCTCCGGATTGGAGACGAATGCTTCCGTCGGATAGCACCCTTAGCTCAGCCAAATCTCTACCTCTACTTTGCAAAACCAAGCCAGCGCTGCTTCCCTGAGCGACCTTGATTTCAACTTGAACAATCGTGGCACCTTCTTCAAACTCGGCCAGGCTGATTTTTGCGTCGTTCCAGTCGGCTCGCTGCCGAAGTGCTTCTTTCGAGAAGCTCCATCTTCCGCGGTGCACAGTCCAATCATTGTTCTGCGGAAAGGGATAAGGAGCTCGTTCGTGATACGCCGGGCTTCGACCATCCGACTTGATCTCGGCTTGATGGTCGGCTAACAGCTGTTTGAGTTCAGCCAGTTTCGCCGGATGCTTATCAGCCAGGTTTTTAGACTCGCCAATGTCCGACTTCAAATTAAAAAGCTTGTTTTCGACAAACTTCCAATCGCCCTTGCGAACAGCAGCATTGCGATAAAAATAAGTTTGCCGACTCGACGTGTCGGACTTGCCAAGTAA
Source organism: Aureliella sp. (assembly GCA_963691875.1). Lineage (GTDB taxonomy): Bacteria > Planctomycetota > Planctomycetia > Pirellulales > Pirellulaceae > Aureliella. Next base: position 9,099 of record OY829846.1, on the reverse strand, counting down.
CAAGTCGGCTGCACTGACACCATCTATCTTTTGAGCAGGTAGTTTCGCTCCCGATAGTGCCGCAAAAGTAGGTAGAAGATCGATACTGGCTATGATTTCATCGGTCTCTGCACCAGCTGCAATTTTACTGGGCCAATGAACGACACAAGGAACGCGCAGACCGCCCTCCCATTTTGAAAACTTGTGCCCCCGGAGCGGAAAAGCAGAACCACCAATACGGCGATTCATATTACCCTTCATTTTGTCAGTATCGTTGCCTTTGAGGTTCCAAGGGCCGTTGTCCGAGGTATAGACAATCAATGTGTTATCTTCGATGTTCTGCTCTTTCAATGTCTTGACGATTTCGCCCACCGACCAATCGATTTCCTCAAGCGTATCGCCGTAAAGCCCCGCGTCGCTTTGCCCACGAAACCGATCGGAGACAAACAGCGGAATATGAGGCATCGTGTGAGGCAAATAGATGAAGAACGGACGATCTCCGTTTTTTCGAATAAAGCGTTTCGCTTCGGACGTGTATCGCTGGGTGAGTTGAGTTTGATCGGCGGGCCATTCGATAACTTCGGTACCTCGCATCAGCGGAGGCAGTTTTTCCTTTCCCGCGAGAAACGCTTCCCGAGTCTTTCCTTCTCGAAAAACGGCCGCTTCGGCAAGTTTCATACCGGGATCGATTCCCATGTCGTTGCTGTAGGGAACTCCGAAGTATTCATCGAAGCCATGATTCGTGGGCAGGAACTGAGCGTGATGCCCCAGGTGCCATTTGCCAAAGCAGGCAGTGGCGTAACCTTGACTCTTTAACAACTCTGCTATCGTTGTCTCGTTAAGGCTCAAGCCGCGATCTGAGTTTGGAAAAAGAACAGGAAGGTTTCCGACTCGTTCGGGATAGCAGCCAGTAAGCAAAGCAGCTCTAGATGGAGTGCAAACCGACGAACCGGAATAGAAGCTTGTCAGCCGCATACCTTCCTTCGCGAGTTGGTCGATGTTAGGCGTCTTGATATTGGGTGAGCCGAAACACCCCAAGTCGTTGTAGCCCTGGTCGTCCGTGAAGATGACGATGATATTCGGCTTGTCGGCAAAAGTTCCTTCAGACGTCGTACCGAGAAAAAGAATCGCGACGAGTGTAACGCGAAGAGCAAAGTAGTGCATTGGAAACTGAACGGACTGGGTGAAAGAAACGGAGAAGGGAAGGCACGACCAAAGACCTACACCTGTCCCAGGATAACACAGATTGTGTACCAAAGAGGTTTCCGCAAGGGGGCCGATCAGCGTTTCAATTTAGCGTGGTAGCTTTTCACCTCGCGCACGTATGCAGTTGCCTTTGCGAAGCAACAGTTGACCAGAATTAAAACTTGATCAGCACTGATTTCCGATCCAGTAACAAGAATAAAACTATAGTTCGTGTCCCCATGATCCCAGCATTTAAAACAACAAGGCTAAGAGCTCTGCAAGCCTTCAGCTTTCCATCGTGATTTCTGCAACATTGCCGTCTTCGTCGAATTCGACGAAAATAACGTAATCGGTAACACCTCCAGGAGGAGTGAAGTCCATCATTTCTGACGCGTCCTCTTCATCGTCCATGCTAGGTTTTTGAACTAGGATGTCGAGAACCTGGGCTGCCACTGGCGTTGCGATATTGCAATCCTGGCCCCAGTATTCGACCGCAAGCTCTTCGATATGATGCGAGATGAATAGGTTCACGCCGTGTTTATCATCTTCGGTTCCATGAGCTCTACGGATGGCAGCAACGGGCCGTGCTGCAAGGCATCTCATATTCTTCAGCCCTTTCTAGCATTGGAGTGGTATGGGAATGCCGGAAACAACGAGTGCCTTAGAAATTGGAAAGGACGTTTACCTCCGATTGTCGGCTGCTGTGAGAACGTCGCCCGATTCGATCGCTTGCATTAGATTCTTCAGTTCAACAACGCGTTCCGGATACTTACTTGCAAGGTTCACTTGTTCGCCAAGGTCTGCCTCCAAGTCATAGAGTTCTTCGACCTTCTCGCGCGAGTCTTCCATCGCATATCCGTGAAAGTGTGCATTCGCCTTCAGGTACTTCCACTTGCCGTGACGCACTCCAGCACCGGAGAAGTAGAAATACTCGCGGCCCGTTTCTCTTTGACCGAGAAGTAGAGCAGTCTGATCGACACCGTCGATCTTGCGATCCTGAGGAATCTCAAATCCGGCTAATTTTGCAAAAGTCGGCATCAAATCGACTGTGGCAAAAATTGCATCGGAACTCTTGCCTGCGGGCACTGTGCCAGGCCAACGGGCAATGCATGGTAGTCGATATCCGCCTTCGTAGGGTGAGCCCTTGCCGTTCCGCAATGGGCCCGAGTCTCCCCAGAATATCGAGCCCTCTGGATGTCCTTTTTTCTTATTCGTGTACTTCTCCTGATTCCAAGGGCCATTATCGCTCGTATAAATCACGAGCGTGTTTTCAGTAAGTCCCAGCGTGTCCATGGCATCGAGAAGCCTGCCAGTTTCGGTATCAAACTCCTCTACAACGTCGCCATAAAGCCCGCCTTGGGATCGGCCACGAAATCCCTCCGATGCATCGATAATGGTATGCATCATTGTATGAGCCAAGTAGAGCACAAAGGGCTTTTCTGGATCACGTCTATCTTCCAAGTACTCGATGGCTTTGTCGGTGTACAAGCCAATCAGGCTCCCCATGTCATTCGTTTTGCCCGCCGGCTCGTTGTTCTCGTGGAACTTTACGGCTCCATTGTCGTTCGCGCCGAGCGTACCAAAGTAATAGTCAAAGCCTTGCGCATTGGGCATGCGATCGATGATTGCCTTGCGGTTCGACACATCCCATTTACCGATGCAAGCAGTTTGATAGCCCGATTTCTTTATCAGCTCTGCAAATGTGATCTCACTCGCTGGCATGCCCCAGCCTTTGCTGCGAATCGGCTGTCGGCCAGTCAGCAGTGCAGATCGCGAAGGCCCGCAAACTGTTTGTGAATAGAAGGAAGTAAAACGCATCCCCTCGCGGGCTAGTTTGTCCAAACGCGGCGTTTTGTTCTTTTCGTTTCCGTAGCAAGCTAAGTCGCCGTAGCCTTGGTCATCGGTGAAAATGATCAGGATGTTAGGCCGCAGCGGCTCCGCTGCCTGTGAAAGATTGCCAAGTGCAAGTACGCAAAGGATCAAGCAGTATTTCATGGAAAACATGAACCATAGAATGCGGTGGTGGTGTTTTGTATCATTTTAGCAGATCTATGGTGTGACAGAATGAAGCCATACTCTAATTGCCCAAGCCCCGTTGAATGGTTCTTCTGTTCGTAGTCCCGGTTTTTTGTGGAAGGCCGCGGTAAACATTCTGTTAAGTCGTGAAATAACTGACGTCTTACAGCGATACAGCAAACCGAGACAAAGACCGGCTATCCGTGGGCAGTTTTTTTCCTACTTCAGCTCGAAGCATCGGCGAGTGAGCGAGGACACGGCTGATCCCGCGCTCACGCTTCGAGTTATGAATAAGGCTGATTCGTACAATGCCCTGCCCAGGTTCTCCGCTGCGTTACCGGTGGTACTCAAAACTTCTAACTTAAGGTTTTGTTGGCCACGCAACACACCTGGAGTGTCCTGATGGCAAAAGCATCTTCCTTTGCGTCTTGGAACGCATAGCACTTTGGTTCAACCAAGAAGAACACGAGGTTTTCCAAGAGGCCCTGCCGCTGGGGAATTGACTAATTGGCAAGCCACAATGCGGACATCGTTGCGGTGTACCAAGTTATTTGGAGGGTCGTTCTTGATTCCGTGGTTTCGAAGATGCATGACGGCTCCGGTTCGTCTTGGCTTACGCGACGATATGAGGGAGAGCGGGATTAAGTTTAGGAAGTTACTCAACCAGGACAACGGTGGGCAGCTTTCGAATTTCATCTTTCTCGTTGACCTCAACACCACAGGAATGAACTTGACATTTAGCAAAAAGGACGTTCGTGCTGCAGAGGAAATTGAACACGTCAAAAAGCGACTCGCCGGTAGTCCGGTGAAAATGGAGTTGCTGGACAAAACCGCAGTTAATGCTTGCAGGTCTTGGGAGAACGCATCCTTTGATCCAGGCGATCTTGATCATGTCATCGCGTCGCAGCAATTGGATTTCAAGAAATTTGTCTGTGCTCTCTTCGACGTCCGCGGGTAGCTGGACGAAGGCTCTAATTCGAAGAAAGATGCACGGGCGGAGAAGTTTTCGGACCAAGCACTGCTTTATTTCGAGGTTCAGAAGTTTAGGGTTCGGTTGAGAGATTGCCAAGTTGGTCTTTCTGCCTATGATGCTGGCTCTTGCAATACTGGTGGATTACTCTCAGGTAGAGATAGATGGAGGAGCGACTAGGAGCAATTGCTGGGCTGGCCGCCGCGGCGAGCTGGGCGATCGCCAGTGTGTGGTACGTGCGAGTACCGCTGGGCGCTGGAGCCATAACGACTTGTAAGAATACGCTGGCTACCGTCTGCATGTTTTTTGTATTGCTGGTCGCCTATTTCTTTTTCGATCAGCCCTTGTTCACGGTCTCGGCGAGTGCATTTCGCGACATCGCGATCAGTGGAGTCATTGGGCTGGGATTTGCCGATATTGCATACTTTCGCAGTATCCAGATCTTGGGACCACGCCGTGGTTTAACTCTGACCTTGCTGACTACACCGGCAACCACCTTGCTCGGCCAAGTTTGGCTGGGCGATAGGCTGACCGTCCTAGTCTGGGGTTGGATCGCAATGACGCTATTTGGAATTGCGGTCGTGATGTTGCAAAGGTCTGAAAAGAATCGAGATCAGGAGATCCGTCCAGGATCGATGCACTGGGGTGTTATTTGCGCCTTATTTGGAATCGCGAACATGGCCGTCGGGTCTGTTCTTCTTAAACAAGGCGTGCAAGACGTTCCGCCGCTGGAAGCAACCTTTATTCGACTGCTGGCTGCTTCTGTTTTCGGTGTCGTGTCAAGCTTTTGGGGCAGCCAGATTGCCGAGCTGAAAGAAATGAGAGGAAATCGCATTGCCATACGGGACCTATGCCTTGCAAGCCTCGTGGGAACCGTCTTTGGCGTGTGTCTCATGCTGATCGCATTCAAATACTGTCGGATCGGTGTGGCTGCAACGCTCACGTCAACTTCACCGCTGTTCGTCATTCCCGTCGTTTATTTTGCGTATCGCGAGAAGATCGGTCCCATCGCGATTGGTGGAGCCGTCATTGCATTTCTTGGAGTCTTTGGCCTCCTCATGAACATCTCCAAGTAGTGGGATTCCCCAGAATTCCTCCCATCACACCGACCTCTTCGCCCACTTTGCCCACGTCCTCCGAATCGCTACTCTCCTCCCCCGATCGAAACCGCTTTCGGCGAAGTACGCAATCTCGTTCTAAATGCGTCCTCTGCCGGAGACACTTTTCGGAATGACTTCTAACGGCTCTTTTCTCGGAACATAACTTTCATGGGACGCACGATGAGACTCTTTCAACGTGGCTCTGTTGGACTTGTGGCTGCGATTGCAGTCATAGCCGCCATTAACTCTGCTCAGCAGCCAAGCGGCACTCTCGCACAGCAATCGAATCCGCCTAAGAGCGAGATCACCCCGAAGATCGCTTGGTATGGTCAGCTCAGGGACGGCTTAGCGGAGGCGAAACGTAGCAACCGTCCCGTCTTCCTCGTCTCTGCAGCTCCCCAATGTGAAGCGGTGCCTGGCATTTGGTGACCAGGCAAGCAAAACATGGACAGGAGTTTCCTGTCTGACCGCGACGTGATCCAAGCCTCTCGAGACTTCGTTTGTATCCGCTTGGCAACCTATGAAGACCCCGAAGAAGCAAAATTCCTAGAAGAACTCTATGGTCAAACTTTGGCCAACACGGTAGTGGCATTACTCGACTCAGATGGCAAGACACTGCTTAGCCGTCCTGGCCGTCACGCGATGTTCAGCGCTCGCACGATGAGACAACTGCTACAAAATAAATATCACGCGGCGGAAACGCAGCGTTGGCAGAACAAGTCCTTGCCAGAGATGAAAAGCGTGAGCTTGGCAATCAATGTTGCTTCTTGTGACTACATCCCCGTGGTACTTGCCGTTGGCAAAGATGCCCAGGATCTCGAAGCACTTCGGAAACAGCTGCTGCCCATTGCTTGGCAGGAAGAGCTAGGAGGTCAGTTTATTTTTGCTTCCGCCACCGAGGATATGAAACTACGCAACATCCAAGGCCTTAAGCCGGCAGCAAAACGCGGAATCCACCTACTTGCACCGGACTCCTACGGACTGTATGGAAGGGTCGTCGCTTCGCTCGAGCCAGGCAACATGGATCCCGCTGTATTCCGCAAAACGATTCTGGGGTACAACCCACCAGCCAAGAACCACCGAACCCACACGAGCTTTGGAGTTCAGATGGGCTTCCGTTGGGATACCGAAACTCCCGTTACCGATCAACAGTTTGTTCGAGCCACCGAACGCCTCTGGGGCGAGAAATACCAACACCGCCCACCGAAAAAGGACGAGTGATTTGGCAATAGAGCAAACAAGAATTTAAAGTTACGACCTCTAGCTAGTGCAACAAGCTGAAAGTACGTTGACAGATGGCCCATGGGGTTCAGCTGGCCGTCACGACTTTCTCACTGAGTCTCATGCAAAGACGCGAAGCTCACAAAGGCGCTGCCCTCAAAGGGAGAGTACAAGCGTCGAGCTCTGCCTACTCACAGATTGCAAGGCGAAGCCGTGGGTTAGTAATAAGTGCTGGCGTTGAGCCACCAGACGATTGTTTCCAGCCAACCAGTTGTCGAAGTCGCGAAAGAGGTCCAGTATATTTCTTTATTTAGCCGGCATTATCCGATTCTACGCACTCAATAAATGTGAGTCAGGATCCGTCCTGTGTTTCGAAGGATCGACACAGAACAAAATTAGAACCGGGTAAAACTCGCTCCGGCTCTGATAGGGCGACTTTCCCTAAAACCCTAGTTGCATTCGGAACAGGAGCTTAACGAAGCACCGGGATGGACTGCGCGACATGGCGGACTGCATAGTTTGCAATAGAGATGCGCGCTGTTAGGTGGACAAGGTAATCTCAGGTCTCTGACAACTTTCGCCTCCGATTTATCGGCCGCAAGCATTGCTTGGCGTTCCTGACTTAGTTTTACGATCTTTTAGCTATCGTCGTTTTCGTTTTCTCGTCATCGAAGTTCTCTTCACCAGACCCCTCACGTAATACATGCATCCACATTAGGGGATGGACGCCAATCGACAGACACGCGAAATCCGAAAAAAGTTGGGCTCTAGCTCTGCAGCTAATTCAGAATTCGATATCAGGTTTCGTAATTTCATCCCCATTCCTTCGGAGCTCGATCTGGCCCCATTGAGACCACGAGCGAAGATCATAAGTTCAAATGCTTATAAGTGGGCGGACTCGGACGGGACCGTGCAATTCCTCGAAAGCCGCAAGAGAGCTACAGTCTGCGGAGTCTCGCTTTGTCTTGGGCCTGGAACTCAACCTTTGAAAATCCCACTTCGAGAGTAGAACAGTTAAACTGGATGGCATGAAATGTCTTTGTGTTCCACTCTTGCTCTTTTTGCTAACGCCGAGTTATCCGCTGGCTGGCGAGGTGGAATATACGCGCGACATCAAACCGGTGCTGAAGGCGAAGTGCTACAGCTGTCACGGCGCGCTCAAACAAGAGGCAGGACTACGAGTCGACACTGTCGCACTGATGAAAAAAGGCGGCGATACCGGGCCTGCCATTGATCCCGACAATCTTCTGGAAAGTAAGGTTTTCGCTCGCGTTTCCTCTGATGATCCTGAAATCCGAATGCCGCCGGAAGGCGAGCCTCTCTCGCCCGAGCAACTCTCTCGGTTTCGACAATGGATCGAAGAACGTGCCATTGCTCCGACAGAAGAGCAGCCGCAGGCAGATCCAAATTCGCACTGGGCTTTCCAGCCTTTGAAGAAAACCGATCCGCCGAGCATTACTTTACATCCGATTGACGGATTTGTTGATGCAAAGCTTGCGGAGAAACGACTCAAAAGATCATCTCGAGCAGAAGCAGTGACTTTGGTGCGGCGTCTGTTTTTAGACCTGCATGGCCTGTTCCCAACTCCTGAAGATCTGGAACATTGGGTGCCGCTACTTTCTGGAGATGAATCGAGAACGCTCGAAGCCACTAAACAATTGGTTGACGAGTTACTCGCCAGTTCGCGTTACGGCGAGCGTTGGGCTCAGCACTGGCTCGACATCGTGCGCTATGCAGACACGCACGGCTACGAAGTCAACACGCCGCGGCCCAACGCATGGCCTTATCGCGACTACGTCATCGGTGCATTCAATCGAGACAAGCCCTATGATCAATTTGTGAAAGAGCAACTTGTGGGCGACGCGATGAGCGTCCCAGCGGGCACCGGCTTCATGGTCGCTGCAGCGGCATTATTGCCTGGTCAAATCGGCAAAGACGATGCATCGAAACGGCTTGCAAGACAAGATGAGCTGCATGAGATCATCGTCGGTACCACAGCGACTTTCTTGGGACTGACCGTGGGATGCGCCCGCTGCCATGATCACAAGTTCGATCCGATCTCACAAAAGGACTACTACTCGCTGCAAGCGTTCTTTGCTGGCGTAAAGTACGGTGATCGAGAAATCCGCGACAAGGAATATGTAGCCAATGTCGCCAAAGCAGAAGGACTAAAGCCAAGGCTCGACGCATTGCGAAATCAGTTAGTCGCGTTTCAGCCACTAGCGTCTACTCGTCGCACTATCATCATTGACGACGAGGACCTAGATCACGTCACATTACTGGCGAAGAAGAACGGACATGGAGCCAATCCAGTTGGAACGAGTCGCGGATACAAAGACGACCCAGGCGATGACTCTCATGTCGGAAATCTCAGCCGTGGTCGTTACACGTGGTGGCCGAACAAAACTGGGCAAGATGTATTTACTTGGAATCCGAAGGCAGTGGGGCGGTTTCGAGTTTGGATTTCATGGGGAGTGCATGGGAGTGGTGTTCACACTCACGACGCTCGCTACATACTCGATCTTGATGGCGACTTGAGGACACGTTCAGATCAAAAGGAGATTGCCGTCGCGGATCAGTATCGTTTTGCGGGAATCACGGAAGGCGACTCGGAGAAGAAACCACTTT